>NZ_JANADQ010000001.1:5630000-10227124 GCF_024199885.1 Bradyrhizobium sp. CCGUVB23 | reverse complement strand
GTGAGGTGGGCCGCGGCGAGCGAGGAGACGCCGAGGATGTGCACGTCGTTCTCGACCGCCTGGCGCGCGGCTTCATCGGCGGTCGCAAACAGCGGCCCGATGTCGACGTCGAAGCCGATATCGGCAAAGGCTGAGGCGATCACCTTCTGCCCGCGGTCGTGGCCATCCTGGCCGATCTTGGCGACGAGAATGCGCGGACGGCGGCCTTCCGCCTCCTCGAAGGCGTCGATCAGCGCCTGCACCTGTTCAACCTGGCTGCCCATGGCGGACGCCTCCCGCTTGTAGACGCCGGTGATGGACTTGATCTCGGCACGGTGGCGGCCGAACACCTTTTCCATCGCGTCGGAAATTTCGCCGACCGTTGCTTTCGCGCGCGCCGCGTCGATCGCGAGCGCGAGCAGATTACCGTTGCCTTCGCCCGCCGAGCGCGTCAACGCGGCGAGCGCGGCTTCGACGTCCCTCTGGTTGCGCTCGGATTTGAGCCGCGTCAGCTTGTCGATCTGCAGGCGCCGGACATTGGTGTTGTCAACTTTGAGGATCTCGATCGGCGTTTCGTCCGACGGCTTGTACTTGTTGACGCCGATCACCGCCTGCTTGCCCGCATCGATCCGGGCCTGCGTCTTGGCGGACGCCTCCTCGATGCGCAGTTTCGGCACGCCGGCTTCGATGGCCTTGGCCATGCCGCCGAGCTCCTCGACCTCCTGGATATGGCCCCAGGCCTTGGCGGCGAGGTCACGCGTCAGCCGCTCGACATAATAGGACCCGCCCCAGGGGTCGATGATGCGCGCGGTGCCGCTCTCCTGCTGCAGGAAGAGCTGGGTGTTGCGGGCGATGCGCGCGGAAAAGTCGGTCGGCAGCGCGAGCGCTTCGTCGAGCGCGTTGGTGTGCAGCGACTGGGTGTGGCCTTGTGTCGCCGCCATCGCCTCCACCGTCGTGCGCATGACGTTGTTGAAGACGTCCTGCGCGGTCAGCGACCAGCCGGAGGTCTGGCAATGGGTACGCAGCGAGAGCGAACGCGGATCCCTGGGGTTGAACGGCTTGAGCAGCTTCGCCCAGAGCAGGCGCGCGGCGCGCATCTTGGCGACTTCCATAAAGAAGTTCATGCCTATCGCCCAGAAGAACGACAGGCGCGGCGCGAAGCGGTCGACGTCGAGCCCGGCAGCAAGGCCCGCACGCAGATATTCGACGCCGTCGGCGAGCGTATAGGCAAGCTCGAGATCCTGCGTCGCGCCGGCCTCCTGCATGTGATAGCCGGAGATCGAGATCGAATTGAACTTCGGCATCCTCGAGGAGGTGAAGGCGAAGATGTCGGAGATGATCCTCATCGATGGGCTCGGCGGATAGATGTAGGTGTTGCGCACCATGAATTCTTTTAAGATATCGTTCTGAATGGTGCCGGAGAGTTTTTCCGGCGGCACGCCCTGTTCTTCGGCCGCCACCACGAACAGTGCGAGGATCGGCAGCACCGCGCCGTTCATGGTCATGGACACGCTCATCCGGTCGAGCGGGATGCCGGCAAACAGCGTGCGCATGTCGTAGATGGAATCGATGGCGACACCGGCCATGCCGACGTCGCCGCCGACGCGCGGATGGTCGGAATCATAGCCGCGATGGGTCGCGAGATCGAAGGCGACCGAGAGGCCCTTCTGTCCGGCCGCGAGGTTGCGACGATAGAAGGCGTTGGAATCCTCCGCCGTGGAGAAGCCGGCATACTGCCTGACCGTCCACGGCTGGTTGACATACATGGTCGGGTAGGGGCCGCGCAGGTAGGGCGCGATGCCGGGGTACGTATCGAGGAAGTCGAGGCCGGCGAGATCGGCTTCGCCATAGGCGCTCTTCACCGGTATGCCCTCAGGGGTCAGCCATGGCTCGGCGCTTCCGGTCGGAGCGCCGGTTATGGTCCGCTCGAAGGCGACATCGGCGAAATTGGGAATGCGGCTCATCTCTTGGAGTCCTCAAACCTGCGATGGTGCTCGATCAGCCTTTGCACATTCTTCTTGTAGACCGGATCGTCCAATCGGCTCTCAGTCATCACACCAGTTCCGCTCCAGAGCAGCCGCGCAAGCAGTGTTCCGAGCTTCCATTCCGCCAAACCTAGCAACGTCTCTCCGAACAACCGAAGCATGGTATAGCCTATCAGAGTTGCTGCCTCGACTCTTTCGCTCTCAATCATGATCCGGATGCTGATAGCTGACGATGGTCGCCATCTTCTCCGGCCCGTAATTCTGCTGCGTGGTCTGGCTTGGCAGGTTGGCGATTCCGACGACCCAACCGAGCCGGGATTCAGTTCCGTATTGCCGCGTCGGCACCACGTGATCCGGGCGGTCGAAGGCGCCGGTCATGATCTCGATCCGCTCGCCGTCGATGCGGCCGAAACTCAGCGGCGTGCCGCAAGCCGCGCAATAGCCGCGCTCGGCGATGGTGGAGGAGCGGAAGAACGACGGCTGTCCCTTGGTCCAGGAAAAGTCCGTCCTGTTGATATCGGCGAAGGAGGCGAACGGCGCGCCGCTCGCCTTCTGGCACATCCGGCAGTGGCAGATACTGATTTTGTTCGGCGCGGTCGTGGTCGCAAAGCGTACCGCGCCGCATTGGCAGCCGCCGGTGAGAACGGGTTTTTTCGTCTCGGTCATGCCTGCTCCATCCGTCGATAGGCGTCTTGCAGCATGGCCAGCGCATCGGCACCGGCGAAGATGAATCCGCTGACGCCGGCCGAGCGCAACGCGGTTTCGTTCTCGCCCGGCCGGCCTGCCAGATAGATATGCTTCGTATCAGCGCTTTGCAGGGCCTTGGCCGCAGCTTCTCCATGGGCCGCGTAGACCTTGTCGCTGGAACAAAGGCAGGCGAGCTCGGCGCCCGACGCCTTGAAGGCGGCTGCAAGCTTTGCCGGATCGGCAAAGCCCTCGCTGTCGACCGCCAAGATGCCGCCGGCTTCGAAGAAACTCTTTGCGAAGGTTGCGCGCGCGGTGAAATCGGCCGCCGTGCCGAGATTGGCCAGAAACACCTTTGGTCGCGCGCCGCTTGCCTTCAGCTTTGCGTCGGATTTGTCGCGCAGCGCCTCGAAAGGTTCCGCAAGGCGGATCGGCGCAAGCGGGTCGAATTTGAACTTTTGCTCGCCGTAGGGCGCAAGAGCGACGGGCGTCGCCGGCAGCAGGGCCACGTCGCTCTCTTGCAGGTTCGGAAACTCGCTCGCGCCAGTCAGCACGTCGCGGCGCTTTGCGATGTTGGTCTCGCGCGCCTTGCGCGTTGCGGCGACCTTGCCCTGGATCAGGCCTTGCTGAAGCGTGGCAAAGGCGCCGCCAGCTTTTTCGGTTTCCTGGAACAGCGCCCAGGCGGCCTCGCAAAGCTGCGCCGTGAGCGTCTCGATGCCGCCTGCGCCCGCGGCGGGATCGGCGACCTTTGCGAGATTGCTCTCCTCGATCAGCACGAGCTGCGTGTTGCGCGCCACGCGCCGTGCGAACGGATCGGGCAGGCCGAGCGCCAGCGTGTGCGGCAGCACCGTGATTGCGTTGGCGCCGGCGAGCCCCGCGGCGAATGTCGCCATGGTCGCGCGCAGCATGTTCACGTAGGGGTCGCGCTGCGTCAGCATGCGCCAGGCGGTGTCGGCCGTGATGAACAGCGGCTTCGGCGTCAAGCCGCAAGCCTGCTCGATGCGCGCCCACAATAGCCGCAGCGCGCGGAACTTTGCCATGGTCAGGAATTGGTCGGCGTCGGCCGCAAGCCGCGCATAGACCATGCCTTGGGCCTCCTCGAGCGGAACGCCGACGCCTTCGATCGCGCGCAAATACGCAACGCCGCAGGCGAGCACGAAGGCGAGCTCCTGCACCTCCGATCCGCCGGCATCATGGATCACGCGTCCATCTGCGGAGGCGAACGGTCCCTTGAAGCCGAGCGCTGCGAGGCCCTTGATCCCAGAGGTCACCGCGGGAACGATCTCCTCCCAGGCGTAGGGGCTGTGACCCCAGACCGCGCAGGCCGCGAGTGGATCGAGGCCAAAGCGGATGTCGCAGGCCGCAGGATCGATGCCCTTGCTCTTCACATATTCCGCAACATGGATCGCGGCCATCCGCGATTGCGGGCCGACCTGAAGCTCGATGCCGATGCCGGCATCGAGGTGAACATCCTTCAGAACCTTCGCGACCGCATCCGCCGTCGGTTCCAGGCCAAAGCCATGGCTGCCGTTGCCGCCGGCGAACACCAGCGCCAGACCCGTCGCGCCATTCTCGAGATCCGCGAGCGCCTGCGCGTTTGCCTGCGTTGCATCGGGATGGTCGATCCGCTGCATCACCTCCCAGGGCGCGGCCGCCGCCCGTCCCACCACGGCCGCGACATCCTTCGCGCGCGGGTAGAGCGGATCGATCTTCAAGCCATCATACGTCTTGCCGACGAGCTTTTCGAACGGCGCGCCCTTCAGCACGCCATCGACCAGCTTGCGCCAATCCTCGTAACTCGCCTGCGGGAAATCCGCCGCCAGCGGCAGATCGTCGGTCGCGGAGGTCATTCGGCAGGAAACTCCCGGAAAAATCCGTTTTCGTCGTTTGGGGGCGAAATTGCCACGGCCGGCCGCCCCTGCAAACGGTTGTTTTTGGTTAACCGGTATCCGGAAGCCGCACGATTCCTTGTGCTGAGACGCTGGCGAGGCCGTCGCGAACGCGGGTGCCGCCAATCATGCGGTCGGGCGCGATTTCGGCGAGCGGCACCAGCACGAAGGCGCGCTCGAACAGGCGCGGATGCGGCAGCGTCAGCTCCGGCGTTCGCAAGGACACATCGTCATAGGCGATCAGGTCGAGATCGAGTGTGCGCGGCCCCCAGCGCCGCTCCTTGGCTCGCGTACGGCCAAAGCTCTGCTCGACCTTTTGCAGCACGGATAGCAGCGCAAGCGGATCGAGCGCGGTCTCGATCGCGATGCAGGCGTTGATGAAGGGTGCCTGGTCCTCATCGCCCCAGGGCGGAGTGGAATAGTCGGATGAGCGCGCGAGCAGCTTTGCCAGCGCCATGCCGCAGATGTCCGGGATCGCGTCCTTGAACGTCGCACGGACGTCGCCGACGTTGCCGCCCAGCGCGATTAGCGCGCTAGCGGACCGGATTTGACGTTCGCTCTCCATTTGCCGAGCTTCCTTCTGCGAACGTCAAATCCGGTCCGCCAGCAAACAATAAAGTTGCTAGTGGCCCTTTGATTCTGACATTCGCAAACGTGCCTCCGCGAGGGTGTGCGAATGTAGAATCGGGCCACTAGCCATGAGCCGGGTGCCGCGAGCGCGTCAGCACCACGCCGACGTCATCGAAGATGGCGGCGATCGGCGCATGCGGCTTGTGCACGGTAACCTTCACCGCACGGATGCGCGAAAAATGCGACAGGATGGCATCGGCCACTGCACCGGCCGCGCGCTCCAAGAGCTTGTAGTTGGTGTTCTTGAACGCGGCCGTCGTGGTCGCGACCACGTCGGCATAGGAGACGGTGTCAGCTAGCCGGTCAGTGCGCGAGGATTCCTGGAGGTCGGCGTAGAGCTCGAGGTCGATGACGAAGCGCTGGCCGACCTCGGTCTCATGCTCCATCACGCCGTGGCGGGCATGGATCACGAGGCCGGTGACGAAGATCGTATCGGTCATGGCTTGCTCTCGATGGCGGTGGCGACCCGCAGGGCTTGCAGGGTCTCGGCGACGTCATGGGTGCGGATGATCCGCGCGCCGCGCTGCGCGGCGATGAGATGGGCGGCGATCGAGCCGCCGAGCCGCTGCTGCGGCTCCGACGGAGATACCGATGCGATGAAGCGCTTGCGCGAGGCGCCGACCAGCACCGGCAGCCCGAAGGCACTGAGCTCGTTGAGGCGCGCCAGTGCTGTCATGCTCTGGTCAGGCGTCTTGCCGAAGCCGATGCCGGGGTCGAGCACGATGTAGTCCTCAGGGATGCCTGCCTTCGCCGCGATGTCGAGCGAGCGCTGAAAGAACGCGGTCATGTCCTGCATGATCTCGATGGCAGGGTCGACGCTATCGCGGTTGTGCATCACGATGACGGGGATTTTTTTCGCCGCTACTACCGCCGCCATGCCGGCATCACGCTGCAGGCCCCAGACGTCGTTGGCGATCGCGACGCCCTGGTCCAGTGCGAAGGCCACGACCTCCGACTTCATGCTGTCGATCGAGACCGGCACGCCGAGCGCGACGATGTCGGCGAGGACAGGTTTTAGCCGCCGCAACTCCTCCTCCGCTGTGACCGGCTGGGCGCCCTTGTAGGGCCGGGTGGATTCCGCGCCGATGTCGATGATGTCGGCGCCATCGGCGATCATGGTGCGCGCCCGCGCCAGCGCCTCGTCGGGCGCGATGAATTGCCCACCGTCAGAGAAGGAATCCGGGGTGACGTTGAGCACGCCCATCACGGCCGGGACCGGCCTGGCCAGCAGCGTCTGCAGCCATGGGGCAGTGGACGGGGCAGGGTGCGAGGGCGAGGCGCTCATGCGGTCGCTTTGCGCGGTCGGGAACGGCGAGTCAAGACGGGAAGAGGAGGCGACCGTCATCCTGAGGTGCCGGAGCGAAGCGTTGGCCTCGAAGGATGAACGGCCCTGCTGCTGCATCTCGGCCGTTCATCCTTCGAGGCTCACGCAGCAGCGCAATTGCGCCGCTGCTCTCGCGCCTCAGGATGAAGGAATAAGCTAATACGAAATCTTCGGCGGCAGCTTGCGGGCCTTGGCGATGAGGTCGCCGACGGACTTCTCCGACGGCAGAACGCGGACCAGCTTCCGCTTCTCGTTCACCGCGCGCATGTTCTGCGCCAGCCGCGACGGGTTGCGATAGGCGAGCTCGCGGACGGTGGTGACGCCGGCGGCGCGGACGAGGTTGACCTTGGCCTTGCCCATTCCGGGAATGCGCATGTAGTCGGAGACGTTGGCCCATTCCAGGAGCTGCTGCTCGCTGATGCCGGTCCTGGCGGAGAGCGCCTTGCGACCCTTCAAGGTGCTGGCAGCTTCGAGCAGCGCGACGGTGGTGCGGATGCCCTGCGCCTTCAGCTTGCTGGCGGCGAAGGCCGACAGGCCCTCAATCTCGGAGATGGGATATGTCATGATGCTCGATATGAAGTGCGAAAGCCTCAGGCGAACTGGCTGAGGCCCGGCGTCCCCGCAATGATCTTGCCCATCTGATCCGCTCCGATTTTGTCTCGACCGAAACGAAAAAGTTCACGGGCGATCTTTTGAATGTCGGACATGCCGAGACCAAGGCCCATCAGCCGGGTACCAACGGCCATCAGGCCGCCGCCCATCAGGCGTGACAGACCGCCACCGCTTTGCGACGCGGCAATCGCGGCTTCGGCACCGGGAATGTGGTCGATCAGGGCCTGGACGCCGTCGGAAGGGCCTTCGTTGCGCAGAAAACCCAGGATAATGCCGATGGTTTTTTCAGCGACAGCACTATCGATGCCGGCGTTTGTCGCCAGCCGCCCGATCAGCTCGTCCATCTTGCCTGCCCCTCAGCCGGTTCAAGTCCGGAGTCTTTGCTTCTGAAAATGATCTTGAGCCGGTGCGTTAAGAATTACAAGCGACGAACGCATGAGCGGCGACGAATCGCGCGGGGAGTGTTGCAGCGATGCAAGAGCAAAAGATGGAATCCGCGAAAAATTGCCGCGGTGGGCACTTATCGTTCCGACTTTTGTCGAAGGATTAGGCGTCTCGCCTCCGATAATGTCGCATGTGCGCGCTTCGTGAAATGCGTTGACCCGTTCAATCGGCACCCAACATACGTTAAAGTACGGAACCTGCGATCGCACTCCCGCACCAAGGCAATCAGTAATGGCAGCACAAGACATCAAGCTCGGAGATACCGGCGACAAGATCTTTGTCGGCAAGGGAGATGAGACCGCCTGGCTGACGCTTGCGCTCGCCAACCGCCATGGCCTCGTCACCGGAGCAACCGGAACCGGCAAGACGGTGTCACTGCAAGTGATGGCGGAAGGATTTGCGCGCGCGGGTGTCCCGGTCTTCGCCGCCGATATCAAGGGCGACCTTTCGGGCATCTCCGAAGTGGGAGAGGCCAAGGATTTCATCGTCAAGCGCGCCGCTGACATGGGGCTGACGTTCCAGCCCGACCAGTTCTCGACGGTGTTTTGGGACGTCTTCGGCGAGCAGGGGCATCCCGTGCGCGCGACCGTCACCGAGATGGGCCCGCTTCTCTTGGCCCGCATGCTTGATCTCAACGACGTGCAGGAGGGTGTGCTCAACGTCGCCTTCCGCGTCGCCGACGACAATGGCCTGACCCTGATCGACATGAAGGACCTGCGGGCGTTGCTCGACGCCATCGTGCCCGACACGAGCAAGAAGGGGCCGGATGCCGGGGAAGATCCGCTGGCGCCGATCCGGAAAGCTGCCCAGGGTTTCGGCAACGTCACCAAGGCAACCGTTGGGACCATCCAGCGCCAGCTCCTGGTGTTGGAGAATCAGGGCGGCACGAAATTCTTCGGCGAGCCGGCGCTGACGCTGAAGGACTTCATGAAGACCGACCGCGACGGCCGCGGCATGATCAACATCCTGGTCGCGGACAAGCTGCTGCAGAGCCCACGGCTTTACGCGACATTCCTGTTGTGGATGCTGTCGGAGCTGTTCGAGGAGCTGCCCGAGGCGGGCGATCTGCCCAAGCCGAAGCTGGTGTTCTTCTTCGACGAGGCGCACCTTCTGTTCAACGACGCGCCCAAGGCGCTGATGGACAAGATCGAGCAGGTGGTCCGCCTGATCCGCTCCAAGGGCGTCGGCGTCTACTTCGTCACGCAAAACCCGATCGACGTGCCCGACCGGGTGCTTGGGCAGCTCGGCAACCGCGTGCAGCACGCGCTGCGCGCCTTCACCCCGCGCGACCAGAAGGCGGTCGCCGCCGCGGCGCAGACCTTCCGGCCCAATCCGAAACTCGACACCACCAAGGTGATCATGGAGCTCGGCAAGGGCGAGGCGCTGGTGTCCTTCCTCGAAGGCAACGGCACGCCTTCGATGGTCGAGCGGGTGATGATCCGTCCGCCCTCGGCGCGGATCGGGCCGATCACGCCGGAGGAGCGCAAGGCGATCATGGATGCAAGCCCGGTGAAGGGCAAATACGACACCGCGATCGATGCCGAATCCGCCTATGAGATCCTGCAAAAGCGCATCGCCGGCACGGCGGCGACGGCTGACGGCTCGGCGGGCGGAGGCGGGGGCGGCATCCTCGGCCAGATCGGCTCGATCGTCGGCACCATCTTCGGCACCAACACCGGGCGCGGCCGGCTCACCACCGGTCAGCGTGTCGTACGCGACGTGACGCGCACGGTCACGAATCAGGTGGTCGGCGGCGTTGTCGCCGATCTCGGCAAGTCGGTCGGCGGCCAGCTCGGCGGCTCGGTCGGCCGCGCCCTGGTGCGTGGCGCGCTGGGCGGATTGCTGCGACGCTGACGCACGGGTGTCTGGCTCGAAAGCCGCGGCGGCGCTAAAAGCAGCGCCTTGAGAACCACTGCAAGTCAGGAACGAAAACAATGTCCAATGCACAGCTCCAGTCCGTGCTCGATCACATCGACAAGGATTTCGACAACAGCCTGACGCGCCTGTTCGCGCTGCTGCGGATCAAGTCGATCTCGGCCGACCCGGCCTTTGCCAATGATTGCAAAGCGGCGGCCGAGCATCTCGCCAAGGACATCGCAAGCCTCGGCGTTGCAACGGAGGTCAGGCCGACCGCGGGCCATCCCGCCGTCGTCGGCAAGAGCAAGGCGAGCGGACGTCCGCACGTGCTGTTCTATGGACACTACGACGTGCAGCCGGTCGATCCGCTCGATCTCTGGCACCGTCCGCCATTCGAGCCCGTCGTCACCGATCATGCCGACGGCCGCAAGATCATCGTCGCGCGCGGCGCCGAGGACGACAAGGGGCAGGTGATGACCTTCGTCGAGGCCTGCCGCGCCTGGAAGACCGTGACGGGCTCCCTGCCCATCGACGTCACCTTCCTGATCGAAGGCGAGGAGGAGGTCGGCTCGAAGAACTTCGTGCCGTTCATCGAGGCCAACAAGGACGAGTTCAAGGCCGACTATGTGCTCGTCTGCGATACCGGCATGTGGGATCGCAACACGCCGGCGATCACGACGTCGCTGCGCGGCCTGCTCTATGAAGAGGTGAAGATCACCGCCGCCAACCGCGATCTGCATTCCGGCGTGTTCGGCGGCGCGGCGATGAACCCGATCCGCGTGCTGACGAAGATTTTGGGCGGGCTATTCGACGATGACGGCCGCATCACCATTCCCGGTTTTTATGACGGGGTGAAGGACCTGCCCGCGGATATTCTCGAGCAGTGGAAGAAGCTCAATCTGACGCCGGAGACGTTCCTCAAGCCGATCGGCCTGTCGATCCCGGCCGGCGAAAAGGGACGGCTGCTGATCGAGCAAGCCTCCTCGCGCCCAACCTGCGACGTCAACGGCATCTGGGGCGGCTACATCGGCGAAGGCTCCAAGACGGTGATCCCGTCACATGCCTCCGCGAAAGTCTCGTTCCGCCTGGTCGAAGGGCAGGATCCCGCGAGGATCCGCAAGGCCTTCCGCGACTACGTGTCGGCGCGCATTCCGGGCGACTGCAAGGTCGAGTTCGGCGACCATTCGGCTGCGCCCGCGATCGCGCTCGACTGGAACATGAAGCCGCTCGCCGCCGCCAAGAAGGCACTGACGGACGAATGGGGTAAGGAGACCGTGCTGATGGGCTCGGGCGCCTCGATCCCGATCGTCGCCGACTTCAAGCGCACGCTTGGGCTGGACTCGCTGCTCGTCGGCTTCGGCCTCGACGACGACAACATCCATTCGCCGAATGAAAAGTACGATCTGCAAAGCTTCCAGAAGGGCATTCGCTCCTGGGCCCGCATCCTCGCCGCGCTCGCGGAGGTGAAGTAGGCGCGGGGTGCGTAGGGTGGGCAAAGGCGCGAAGCGCCGTGCCCACCATCTTTCAAAGATTGCGACGGAAGAGGTGGGCACGCTTCGCTTTGCCCACCCTACGAAGTTACGCAAAATAAAAACGCCGCCCTGGATTGGGCGGCGTTTCATTCCAGAACGTGCAGAGGTCGTTCGCAGAAGATCCTACACGAATTTTCGCAAATCTCAAGTCCGGTAGCCCGGATTGACGCGGTCGAGCTTACGCAGCAGAGGCGGCCATACCAGATTGGTGGCGCGCAGCTCGGCGCGATCGCGGTTCGACAACAGCTCGGTGTTCTTCTCGATGGCGATCTCCTCGACCGGATAGACCGGCGTGCCGAGGGCACGCGTACGCACCTGCATCGAGCAGGCGCGCTCGAGATGGTACATGCGCTCGAACGCGGAGGCGACCGAGCGGCCGACCGTGAGCGTGCCGTGGTTGCGCAAGAGCATGTGGTTGTGGTCGCCGAGGTCCTTCTGGAGCCGCGGCCGCTCCTCGTGATCGAGCGCGATGCCTTCATAGTCGTGATAGGCGAGGTCGTGCGTGACGAGCTGCGCGGTCTGGTTCAGCGGCAACAATCCTTCCGCGCTGCTGGAGACCGCGGTGCCGTCGAGCGTGTGGAGGTGCAGCACGCAGATCGCGTCCTCGCGCACCTCATGGATCGCCGAATGGATGGTGAAGCCGGCGGGGTTGATGCTGTACTCGCTCTCGGTGAGCTGGTTGCCGTGCAGGTCGACCTTGACCAGGCTCGATGCGGTGATCTCGTCGAACATCAACCCGTAGGGGTTGATGAGGAAGTGATGCTCGGGGCCGGGCACGCGGGCTGAGATGTGGGTGTCGACCAGGTCGTCCCAGCCGTAGAGGGCGACGAGACGGTAGCAGGCGGCGAGATCGACCCGCTGTTGCCACTCGGCCTCCGTCATGTTCGACGGCGCTTCCTTCAGGCGCGCTTCCGCTGGTGACATGGCAAATCTCTCCGAACCTCGTTGTTGCGGAGCGGGAGCCTAGTCCTGCGAGGAAGTCGCAGCAAGGTAGCTATTGCGCGGCAGTCACGCGTAGCCCGCATGAGCGAAGCGACATGCGGGATTTCCATCCAGGTCCCCTGATATCGCTGCGCTCATCCGGCTACGGGAGATGATCCTGAACTACGGCGCCGGGATCGACAGCAGGCTGGAAATGC
The DNA here is from genome assembly GCF_024199885.1 of Bradyrhizobium sp. CCGUVB23. Taxonomy (NCBI): domain Bacteria; kingdom Pseudomonadati; phylum Pseudomonadota; class Alphaproteobacteria; order Hyphomicrobiales; family Nitrobacteraceae; genus Bradyrhizobium; species Bradyrhizobium sp. CCGUVB23. The sequence goes on along the minus strand of NZ_JANADQ010000001.1, from coordinate 10,215,049 downwards.
TGCGCCCGCGGATGTCGTAGACGCGGGCGAAGACCACGTCGTCGCGCTTGATCTCGACCATGACCGGCGCGGTGAGGCCCTTGCAGTAGAACTCGCCGAGCGTCATGGCGAAGTCTGCGGCATTGGAATCCCAGCCGATGGTGAAATCGGGACCGAGCGCGACCTGCGCGGGCCGCTGCGGGCCGCACACCGCGACCTTCCATTTGCGATTGCGCGGCGGGACTTCCTGCCGCTCGATGAGCTGCTCGCGCAGCTCGTCGGAGGCCTGCTTCAGGGCAAGGCCCCAATAGTCCAGCATGAAGCGGTCGTCGGCGGCGCGCACGGTGCCGGCGATATGGTTGAAGTGGGTGTATTGATAGGGATGCAGCCGGATCATCTCGGCGAGCGGCAGCGCGAGGCCGAAGCAGAAGGTGGCGAGCACGACCGGCTGCCAGGCGCGATGATTGGCCCGCAGACGCTCTATGGTCCAGGCTAAGGCGACGCCGCCCAGGACGGCCATCGGCGGAATGACGAAGACGAAGTGGCGGATGCCGTTGTAGAGCGCGGGCCGCTTCACCATCGCGATCACGAGCGGCAGCGTGGCTGCTAGCGTCAGCATCAACAGGATGGTCTTGCGGCGCGCCGGAACCTCGCGGCGCGGCAGGATGACCAGAGCGCCGACGACGGCGCCGATCATCAGCAACAGCATCACTTCGGGCAATTGCAGCGCGAACAGCGTCGGCAGATAGGACCAGGGCATGTCGGGCACGGACACCAGCGCGCCGTCGAACATCTCCTTCCAGGGCTTCTCGAAGAAATGCGAGAAGTAGGTCAGCGCCTGGAACGGATTGCCGGGCTCCATGATCGACCACGGCCAGATCATGCCCATGATGAGATAGCCGAGCACGAGGCCGGGCAGCAGCACGTAGACGACATGGGCGAAGCGGCGGATCGCTTCGCGGGTGCCTTCGACGCGCAGCTCTTCCAGGAACAGCGGCATGAAGCCGATCATCGCATAGACGAGCGAAAGGCCCCCGAGAATGCGCGTGCCGATCGAGAGGCCCGCGCCGAGGCCGACGATCAGAATCGTGCGCGGCGAGGGCTGCGGATATTCCTCGGCCAGTCGTACCAGGCCGAGCATCAGGATGGTCATCGCCACCGCGAAGGGCGCATCCTTCGGGTTCATGAACATGTGCCCGTAGAAGATCGGGCAGAGCGCGAGCAGCAGGAGTGCTGCGAGGCCGGCAAGCGGTCCGCCGACGCGGCGAGCGAGCCGCCAGGTCACCGCAAGCCCGATCACGCCGACGACGGCGCCGACGAGACGCCGGGTCTCGAACAGCTCGAGCGGCATGACCTTGTGCAGAAGCGCCGCGACCATGTCGAAGCCGCCGCCATACATGTAGAGATTGGCGAAGGAGAGCGCCGCGGTGTCCTTGAAGCCGGACCCGAACATGCGCAGCAGGAGGTCGGCATATTCGGCGTGGGTATAGTCGTCCCAGCCAAGCCCGTAGTCGCGGAAGGTCAGCCCCGCGATGACCGCGACCGCCGCCAGCACCAGCATGGCAAGGTCATCGCATGTCCGCTCAATCGAGCGCCCCAGAGGCGTGTCGATCGCCGAAGTGGTGATGGATGTCATGGCAATCGGTGACCCGGAATCCCCTCTCGGCCGTGCTGGCGCGCACGGCCCTTTTCCCCGGGAACCCTATAGCGCAGTTCCATTTCCAAGTAATTGCGCATTATGGCTAAATTCCTGATGCAACGCAGCAATTTCCGAATCCTGGAGTTTTGATAGAGCTAGCGAGATGTTGCTGAAGGGAATGTGAATAAGTCCCTGATTTCGCTATTTTAAGGAACGGCTAGGGCAATTGGTCGTTGGCGAGGCGTGCGATATGACGGTATCGTGGCGTAGGTGGTGTCGCGCGCTCATGCGCGGCCGGGGGTGAGTTCGATGACGCTGGCATTGCTGATCGCGGGGATTTTCGCCTTTGTGGCGGGTCTCCTCACGGTCCTCTGGGGCATCTCGCTCAAGGAATTCAGTCTCGGCAGTACTCTCATACTCAGCGGGACCATCGGCGTCTGCTCCGGGATGTTACTGATCGGCCTGTATGCCGTCGTGCAGGAGCTGAAGGGCATTGCCCGCCGGCTCGCCGCAACGACGCCACTGTCCGAGGTTCGGGTCAGGCCGGTGCTTCCGCCGGGCCTTGCGACTGCGGGCATGCCTGGGCCGGAAGCGGTTCCGGCCGAGGCCGCCAAGTTCGAGCCGTCGATGCCGGTGTCTCCGGCTGCGCCGCCCCCCTGGCAGGATGAAGCAGCGGCGCGTACGCGCGCCGAAGTGCCGCCGGTGCCGGAAGCGCCTGAAGCACCGCGCCGGCGCAATCTCTTGTTCGCTTCGACCTCGCGCAAGGAGCGCGAGCGCGCTCAGGCCAAGGCTGCGGAGGCCGCACCGGGTGAGGAGCATCCGGCGCCCGTGGCTGCCGAGCCTGCAGAGCCGCCGCCGGCGAGCTTCGAAGATGCCTGGCCGAAGCCCGAACGCATGCGGCCGCCGGAGGCAACTCCGCCGCGCCGCCCGCCGCCCCCGCCGCTTCGTACACCCTCGACCTCTACGGAAGCCGCGCCGCCGCCGGCACCTGAGCCGCGTCCGGCGCCACCGTCCGAGCAGCCGGCTATCACCGTGCTCAAATCGGGCGTCGTCGACGGGATGGCCTATTCACTCTATTCCGACGGCTCGATCGAGGCGCAGATGCCCGAGGGCATGATGCGCTTCGCCTCGATCGACGAGCTGCGCACGCATCTCGACCAGCGGTCCTGAGGTCCATCCGTGTCAGAAGCGGCGGGCAAAAACTTCATCGAGCTGACGGCAAACATCGTCTCGGCGTATCTCAGCAACAATCCGACGCCGGCGGCCGAGATCCCGAACCTGATCAGCCAGGTGCATGGCGCGCTGGTGCGGGTCTCCGCGGGTCGGACCGAACCGCCGCTCGAGCCGGCCAAGCCCGCGGTATCGCTGAAGAAGTCGATCGCGCCGGACTATCTGGTGTGCCTCGAGGACGGCAAGCGCTTCAAGTCGCTGAAGCGCCATCTGCGCACCCAGTACAACATGACGCCGGAACAATATCGCGAGAAATGGGGCCTGCCGGCCGACTATCCCATGGTGGCGCCGAACTACGCGGTGGCGCGGTCGCAACTGGCGAAGAAAATGGGGCTGGGGCAGCAGCAGCGCAAACGCAAATAGCGTTGCGTCACGAGGCCTCGGCGAGCGCCTCGCGCGCATCGGTGCGGATGCGTTCGACCATTGAGCGCAGGCCGTTGGAGCGCTGCGGCGTCAGGTGCTCGCGAAAGCCGAACTCGTCGAACACCACGAGCGCGTCGGTCGCAAGAATCTCCTGCGGTGAGCGGTTGGAATAGAGCGAGAGCAGGATCGCCACCAGCCCGCGCACGATATGGGCGTCGCTATCGCCGCGATACTTCAGGACCGGCGTACCGTTCTCGCGATCGATCCGCTTGGACAGCCAGACCTGGCTGACGCAGCCCTGCACCTTGTTCGCGGCGGAGTGTTCCGCCTCCGGCATCGGTTCCAGGGAACGGCCGAGCTCGATGACGTACCGGTAGCGGTCGTCCCACTCGTCCAGAATCTCGAAATTGTCCCTGATTTCGTCGATCGTTGTCATGATGGCCCGTGTGTGATCTCACGGCCAATATAGGGACGCAAGGATGCGAAATCGATAGGGTTTGGGCCCTAATTCGCCGTTTCCGGCCCGCGCCATTCGAGCGCCAGGTCGTCCTGGGTCAGGGTGTCGCGCTGTGCCGTAGTCGGGTCGAGATCGGCTTCAGCCATGCTGCCGATCGAGCCGGTGTGGTCAGGCGCCTTCTTGTCGCTCTTGTCGTTCTTGCCGTTGGAAATCTGCTCCTTCTTGTCATTGATGATCTGGTAGAGCTTGCGTGCCCCGTCCTGCGCCCGCTGACCGATGATGGTCGCGGCCTGTCCGCCGACCTCACAGGCCGCCGGCTGCCTCTTGCAGAACTGGCTCATGTCGGAGACGGCCGCAGTCGCAGCCGAGACGGCTTCGGCGGCGCCGACCTGCGGCAGCTTCTCCGATTCGGGAGTCTTGTCCCGCGGCAGAAGCACCAGCACCAGCCCGAGCCAGAATGTGATGCGGAGCAGAAAACGCATCGTGCGACCTTGCGTGTTAGATCCAGCCGGCGGCACCCCCGCGGGCCTTCGACCTAGCACCCCTCGATAAATCGCAAGTGATTGCGTTGAGCTTAATTCGGCGAAAATTTGTGTGAGATTTGAACGAATCGAACGGCTCGTAAATTTTCGATTGATGCCGGCTCGCGATCGCCCGTTTGCGCCCTTCCACCAATTCGAAACCATAAGGCGAGGGGGGCGGAAACCCCGCGTTCACCATCCGCGCGAATGAAACCGTCAAATCGCGTAAAATTTCCCACGATCACACGGTGTTCTGCCGCACGCGCCACCGCCTTAGCGTTCGTTTAATGTCACTCTGACACGGTGGCTCAACGATAAGGAGGCGTTCCGGCGCGTCTTTTCGATGCATGAGCCGAAGCGCGAGACCCGTGACAGTTTTGAGTATCATCCGCGATTGTCTCGATGCGCTGTTGCATCCCTCGGCGCGTTTTGACGCGCTGACGCGGGCACGCCATCGGGCTTTCATGGCCCCCAGGCTTCTCGGCAGCCTCGCCGCCTTTGCTGCATTCCCGATCTATCTCGCCATGCGCGGCGCACCCAGCGCGATCGAAGTCGCGGCTTTCGCCTGGCTGATCGCGCCAATCCTTCTGTCGTGGTTCCTTTCGCGCACCGGCCGCTATGAAGGCGCCCATGTGCTGTCGTCGCTGGCGCTCGCCGGACTGATCATGGCCGTGGCGGTAACCACGGGCGGCATCGAATCGTTTGCCGCAGTCTGGCTGGTCGTCGTTCCCTTGGAGGCTGCGCTGTCGGCCTCGCGCCGGGTAGCTGCCTTTGCCTCGGTGCTGGCGCTGTCCTGTGCGGCGCTCTTGATCCTGTCCGGTCATCTCGACTGGTTGCCGCTCGACCAGGCCAATGCGGCCGAACGCGGCATGTTCACCGCATTCGGCGTTGCGTCGGCGACGCTCTATGCGGCGGGTCTCGCTTTCGGCGCTGAATCGCTGGCCCGCACCAGCGTTGCGCTGCTGTCGCGCGAAGAGGAGCGCTACCGACTGCTGGCGCGCAATATGAGCGACGTCATCTCGCGGCATCAGCGCAACGGCGCAGTCCAGTTCATCTCGCCGGCGGTCGAAGCCATGCTCGGCCTGCCGGTCGCCCAGCTCACTGGTCACGGCCTGTTCGACCGCGTCCATGTCGCCGACCGCCCGGCCTACCTCACTGCGCTGTCGGACGCCGCGCGCGGCGACGTGCGCAGCGCCGAATTCCGGCTGCGGCGGGAGATCGGCGGCAGCGAGCGCGGCCAGGTCGATTTCATCTGGGTCGAGATGCGCTGCCGGCCGCTTGACCAGGACTTGGTTGACAAGGACTTGGTCGACCAGGATTTGGGCCGCGGCGTGACGCGCGAACCCGAGGTCGTCGCAGTGATGCGCGACATCACCGATCGCAAGATGCAGGAGCAGGCGCTCGATCAGGCCCGCAGCGCCGCGGAGGCGGCCGATGCCGCCAAGACGCGCTTCCTCGCCACCATGAGCCACGAGCTGCGCACGCCGCTCAACGCCATCATCGGCTTCTCCGAGATGATCGCGCAGGAACAGACCCTGATGTTAGGGGCGGCCCAGCGCAAGGAATACGCAGAGCTCATCAACGCTTCCGGCCAGCATCTGTTGTCGGTCGTCAACGGCATCCTCGACATGTCGAAGATGGAATCCGGCAAGTTCGAGATTTCGCCGGAACCGTTCGCGCCGCGCGCTGCGTTGTTGCATTGCTGCAATCTGCTCGCGCTGAAGGCGCGCGAGAACGGCATCGATCTCATCACCGATGCGCCGCAGGATCTGCCGGTGATGATCGGCGATCCGCGCGCCTTCAAGCAGATCGTGCTCAACCTCGTTTCGAACGCGATCAAGTTCACCGAGCGCGGAGGGCAGGTCACTGTTGCCGCCACGGTTTCGCCATCGCACCTCTTCCTTCGCATCAGTGACACCGGAGTCGGCATCGCGCCCGACGACTTGAAACGGATTGGCGCGCCGTTCTTCCAGGCCGGCAAGACCTATCAGCGTCGCCACGAAGGCACGGGTCTCGGATTGTCGATCGTGAAGAGCATCGTCGCCTTGCATCTCGGCGAGTTGACGATACAAAGCAAGCTCGGAGAGGGGACGGCCGTCACCATCAAGTTGCCGCTCGCCTGCGCGCCGTCACAAGGACGGCAAGCCGAAAGCAAGATTGCGACGCTGATGCCGCCGCCGCGCCATGATGTTCAGGACCAACCGGCTTTGGTGAAGAAAAGTGCCTAGAAAGTCTGCAAGGGACGAGGATGCTCCGCGCCGCCGTGGCGCCAAGGCGGCGGTCGTCGACGTCGAGACCGAGCGCAATCTCGCGATGCGGATCCTGCTGCACAGCCCCAAGGATACGCTCGCCGGCCTCGTGGCCTTTGCCGCGGTCAGTGCCATCGTCGCCAACGCGCTGTTCCTGCAAACCGGCCGCCATCCGGCTCCGATGTTCGGCACCGTGATCAATTTGCCGGCGCCGTCGGCCGCTGCATTGTCGAACCCGTTGCCGCGGCCGCGCCCGCTCGCGGCCGATTCACTGCCGCTCGAGCCGAAGCCGATGGAGTTCCGGGTCGCTGAGCCCAAGGCGGCAGAGAAGCCGCCGGCGCCCGAGAAGGCACCCGAGGCAACGGCCTCGACCTCGAGGTCTGCCGATCCTCTGACCAATCTCGTCAAGGCCACGGCGACGACGTCTCCGTCGCAGTCCGTCGTCGTCGCGCGACCGCCGGCGCCGATCCCGGCGCAGCAGAGCCCCGCAATGCGCCGCGTCGCCGCCGTGCAGCGCGCGCTCTCCGAATATGGCTACGGGCAATTGAAGGTGACCGGCTCGATCTCCGGCGAAACCCAGGCCGCGATCCAGAAATTCGAACGCGAGCACAAGATGCCGGTGACCGGTCAGGTGTCCGACCGGCTGTTGCGCGAGCTCGCGGCGGTGATCGGACATCCGGTCGAATAATCGCCGTCGCTTGCCGCTGACACTGGTGCTGCTTCCGCGGCTGGCCTATCGTCCTGTCCATGCGATTGAAATCGAACATATGGGTGGCAGCGTACTTGCGCCGCTGCCAGACCGAGGGCGTGTTCGGCGCGGTACGCCGGCGCGGCGCCGAGGAGGCCGGCGCGGTGTTCGTCAAGGTGTCGCTGCTTGACGGCAATGCGATGCTGTACGTGCCCGCGCCCCAGACCGTTTACCACGATGGCCGGCCGGTCGACCGCTTCTTCGTGCCGATGGCGCCGCAGCCTTTGCCGGAGCCTGCGGTCGAGGAACGGATCACCAAGGAAATCCGCTTCGATCCCGACGCCTGGATCGTCGAGACGGAGGATCGCGCCGGGCGGCATTTCCTGGAACTGGCGCGCGCGTGAAGATTAGAGTGTGACGACAGCCGGGGGTCACCTCTCCCTATGGGAGAGGTGACCCCCGGCTCGTACTGATTCAACCTAACCCGTCCCTCGCTAGCGCTCCGATCCGCCGGTGCCTGTCCGCATCGGCGGGATCGCGCCGGGCTGCACCGCGGGCCGCGGCTGGCTCGCGCCGCTGCGCGCACGCTGGCGTTCGCCGTCGTAGAGTGACGACTGATATTTTGCCCGCGTCACCGCGAGCGTCGAGCCGCGCCAGGCGGCGAGCATCACAAGTGCCGAGCGATCGCTGAGGCGGTCATAGAGCCGCGACAGCCGGTAGACGGTATTCACCGAGGTCCCGATCTCCGGCTTGAAGAACAGGAGGATGCGCTGGAAGTTGGGGCTCGGCATGTCGAGCGCGCGCGCGGCGACCGCAAGCGCTTCCCCGCCGGCATCATCCACGATCTGCGCGGCAACGCGCGAGGGCAGGATCAGGCTCTCGCCGAGTTCCAGCGTGAAGCTCTCGGTGTCCTCGGCATAGGCCGCCCACTCCAGCGTCTGGATGGCGCGCGTGGCGCGGGCGGTCGGAATGCGGGGCGCAGCCTTCAGGGGAGTCTGCGCGAGATTGTGCAGGATCAGTGCGCGCTCCGAGGCCGTGGCGCGGAAGAACATGTCGTGGATCTCGGCGGCGTCCTTTGGTTGCATCGCCATGTTCGCGGACATCCGCAGCTCCGCATCGGTCGGCAGGCGGGGGGGCGCGGACGCGGCGGGCGGGGCGGGGATTTCGCGCGCCAGCGGAATCCGCCGGCCCTCATCCGCGGGCAGGAGCCCAAGCTTCTGCATGATCTGGGCGGGTGTTGCCGGATAGATCGCAAGACGGGCCTTGACCGCGGCGCGCGTCGCATCGTCGACCTGGTCGATCAGCCGCGAGGCGAGCTCGACGAATTGCCGCTCCTCGTCGCCGCTATGGCTCTTCGCCTGCACATAAAGGTCGGTCAGCACGCGCAGGAGCGTGGGGCGAATATCGACGCCTTCGCGACGGGAGAGGGTGATGAGCCCGTCGAATGCTGGAAATAGCGGCTTGGTCATGAGGCGTACGCAACTCGAGAAAAATCGTCCGCGTCAGCCTATCGCGGGTTGTTTTAAAGGCTCGTTAAGGAAAACGAGGTGTGAACCGGTGCTGCAGTTTCAGCAGTTGTCGTGCCGCAACGGGACGGCGCGTCTGACCCGTGCGGTTACGGTCCGGCCGGCACGTTTACACCCCGTTAACCATGTGCTGATCTTAATGGCACCCATGTTGTGAGGACCGTTCGGTCGCGCGGCAATAGAAGAGAGCTGACATGGGGACCATCATTGAATTTCCGGCCGATCGCCGGCTGGGCTCATCAGGGGATGTCGCTCCGCTCGCAGAGATGGGGACGGTGTTGATCCTTCCCGTGATCCGCATCGAGCGTGAATCGGACGAGACCACCGGCGGTCGTGGGCCGGAAGAGGGCACTGCGCCGGGGCGCCGCCGCCGGCGTCGCTAATCATCCGGCTGTCGTGCAATGCCGGACCCACACCACAAGATCCGGTGTTTCGCGTCGGCCCTGCTGCTCGCGCTGACCGGCGCGACGCTCGGCGCCTGTAGCGGCGGCGATTTCGGCCGCACCCGCGAAGACATGCGCAGCGACGACATGCACCGTTGGCTGGGTGCCGAGGTGACGGGCAGCCTTGGTCTCAAGGCTTCGCAATTCCAGCTCACCGACGAGGAGCGCCAGCTTCGCGACCTCGCCTATCCCATGATCGAGCCGCCGTTGTCCCGTCCCGCCTGGAAGAGCGTGTTCGGCGACTACAAGGCGCTGCCCTCGCCCTGGCAGCAGAAGGTGGTGTTCGACCGCACCATGTACGGCCGCACCCTGATCGACGAGCCACACCGCTCGCATTCCTCGCGCTATGCGCAGCTCATCGATGACGTGCGCAATGACATCACGCGTTTCGAGCCGTTCTTCGCCAGTGCGATCCGCGTCATCGATCTCGACAAGAAGCGCAATGCCAGCATGGCGCGCGTCTCCGAACTGTCGCCAAGAGAGAAGGCGGACGCGGTCGCGCGCATGCAGGAGAACTCGCTGATCGTCCAGTGGGTGCAGCAATGCCTGGAGCAGCGCGTCTCGTCCTATCGCTGGGCGCTGGAGCGGCTGGTGATCCAGGCGCCCGACGGCATGGCGGCGGATGCCGACCGCCTGATCGGCGAACTCGCCGCGCAGACCGCCAATCCGCCGGTCGCCGCCCAGCCGCCCTACGGCCGCGCAGTGGCCGTGCGCGGCTGACCAGGTCGTGCACCGTGATCGGGGTGCTGGGTCAAGCCTGATGTCTGCTTATCCGCCAATAGCGGTACGATAGCGGACATCGCCGGAGGTCACAGAAAGGCCATCGGCAGAAGTCGGCATTGGTGTCGCAGAAGGCCCGGCTGTCGACGCAAACCGGCTCATTCTGAAAACGCCTAAGAGGCGCAATCTGAGATTTGTGGGCCACCTTAGAGCTACCGCTTCGCCTCACAATAAAGTGCGGTTTACGTCTCCCTAATTCTAGACCTCCGCACTGGGATACCGGATAATGACCGCGGACCTCACGGGCTGCCGTGGGAATGCGCTGCCAGGCCAAATCTTGCAGACAAGGCCCCTCCATATGAAGCCGACGGGTTTCTACGGTCAGAATGCCAGGCAGTACTTCGACCTCGAGCATGAACCGCTGTCGTTGATTACGCGTTCGCTGCGCAACGCCGATATCGCCGTCACTGAAGTCCGGGATGATGCCCCGACGCGGAGTCTTTCCGGCGGGATGGTCCTTGAGGATTCCTATGTTGTCAGCCTGATACTTAGCGATTATCCGGATTGCGAGCAGCGGGAACTCGGCACGCCTGCCGTCAAGAACAACATCCATGCGGGCGCAACCTACCTGTACGACATGAAGAAGAATCCGAGATTCGTGATCGACAAGCCATGCCACTCCCTCCATTTCTATCTTCCGCGCTCGGCGCTCGACGGCATCGCTGAGCAGTCCGGCGCACCGCGTGTTGGTGAACTCCCCTCTCAACTTGGCGCCGGCCATGACGACCCGGTCATCCGTCATATCGGTGGAGCGCTCCTGCAAGCGCTGCGTCAGCCGGCTGAGATCAACCGGCTCTTCATCGATTACACGATGCTCGCATTTACCGCGCACGTCGCGCAAACCTATGGGGGGCTGCGAACCATCCGCACGCTGGCCCGCGGCGGTCTCGCCCCATGGCAGGCCAAACAAGCCTGTGAAAAGCTTGACGCCGATCTCGGAGGTACTCTTTCATTACAACAGATCGCAGCCAAGTTTGGCCTGTCGGTCAGCCATTTTTCGCGCGCGTTTCGCGCCTCAACCGGCCTGCCGCCGCACCAATGGCTGCTTCGCCAGCGCGTGAAAGCGGCCCAGAAGCTGATGACCGTGCCTGACTTGCCGCTGGCCGAGATTGCGATATCAGCCGGATTCGCCAATCAGAGCCACATGACAAAGGTCTTTTCGGCCTTGGTCGGCGTGGGCCCGGCGACATGGCGTCGCGAGGTGCTCGGTGTCAGGGACAGCGTGGCACGACCGTCCGGCTAGTGGCAGGGAGGTGGCAGCGACGCGGCGGCCGAGTCAGCTCAGGGTCATCCGCGACTGAGCCGGGCAGTGCTCGCTATCAATCAATGTCCGCTTCGGTCCCGATAACGCCCGCATTTGTGCAGAAGCAGCAAATGACGCGAGGGGCCAGAGGCGGTCATGCGCTAGCCGCCGCGCGGGGGCTCATTCGGGCAACCCCGCTTTACTCAGGCCCTCAATCAACAGCTTCGCCTTTGATTGCCCGCCGGTGTGTGCAATGCAATCGGGGTTGGGGCATTCTTGACCGAGCCAGTCGGTCCTGCCTGCCAATTGATGTCCGCTTTTACCTTGAAGCGAGCTGATTATTGCACGCACGCGAAATGACGCGAAGGGCCAGATCCGGACACGTGCTTATGGGCCCTGTACCATCATGGTCGGCTTCTCCAGCAGGGAAAAGTCCGAGCCCTCGCAGCTAACATATGGGTTGGTAGGGGCAAACATGCCGAGCGGATTGTCCTTGAACAACCAGGCATGCAGATCATAATGCACAAACTCCTTCGGAATGAGCGGTTCGTGTCCCTCCATTGGGCCCATGAAGGGTTGGCCGAAGAGAGAGGGCCGCTGCTTGGCGTCTGCCGTTAAAGGCACAAGCCACTCAACAGCCACCAGCTTCAGTTCCTTGCCTACGGGCTCGTAGATCAGAACATTGGGCTTCATCGGATCAGGAGCGCCTTGTACCGTGAGATTGACAAAGTGTACGCCCATGGCGCCTTTGGGATATTCCATGTGATGAGGTATTTTCTCGCCAGAATAGTGTACACAGCCCACAGTCGACAGGTAGAGGTCACGCACGGCTACTCTATAATCCTGGTATTTTTCCAGCGACTTGCGCAACGCATCGAGCTGAGCTTTGTAGGGCTCCTCCGCTGCGACGGGCCTGAGTGCTGCACCGATAAAGATAAAGCTTAGCGCGGCGACGAAAATAGAACGCGCAAGTTTGCTCATGTTTTCCTCCCAGCGTCTCATCAAAGCGGCGTGCTGTCGGCAGAACAGAAACAATTCCTCTTTCGTCTCAGCCAAGACTGAAACCGATCGCCGCCGATACATTGTCTTTTCTGGTTCGTCCACGTTCCAAAGATTGAGGTCGCCGACCTGTGGGGCTACTACAATCCGGAAGAATTGGCCGCGCGACACGAGAAATGCTTGTAAATCGGCGCCGAAGCATGACCCCTCCAACGTCAAGTGGATCATCGACTTATCGTACCGATCGGCATCGAGAACCCCACGCCGATTAACAGCTTTGTTATTTCTTCTGCGATTTCACATAGGCGATATAGCCGCGTACGTCGGCCGCAGGTTCCGAATAGGCCTTGCCCAGAGATTTCTCCATCGCTGCCATGTAGGTTGTGGCCCAAGAAGGCAGCGGATAATCGACCACTGCAAGAAACTCGAGGGTCGCTGCGAGTCGGATATCGGCGATCGAGGGCGCGGCGCCGCCGATGAACGGCTTTCCATCCATAAAGAACTTGTGAAACACCTCGAGCGGCTCGGCAACCGCGGCAATCGCGGCCTTCTGTGCCGCCTCCTTCGCGGACGCATCGGCGTCGCTTGCGCCCACTTCACCCGGATACTGCGGGAAGCCGAGTGCCGGATAGGTAGCTCGCGCGACCAGGGGATAGAGCGTGCCGATGAGATAAAACATGGCGCTGTCGACCATGGCGCGCTGCTCGGCGGTCTTCGAATACAATGTGGTGATCTCATGCTTGTTGCAGAGATACTGCATGATGGCGCAGCTCTCCCACATTCCGCCCTTCGGCAATTCCTTCGTCTCCAGCATCGGCGTCATGTGTGCGGGGTTTTTCTGCAGGAATTCCGGCGTACGTGTCTTGCCGTAAACATCCTCTTCCGTGAACTCCAGATCGGCTGCACGGACAAAGACGCGCACTGCCATGTTGTTTACACTCGGCTTCAGCACGTTCAGGTTCATGGCCTCCTCCATTTGCAATCTCGGCCCTGCCTAAGACGCTCAATATGGGTTCTTTGGTGCCCTGTCGGTGGAGAGCGACGCGTTACGTCGCGCAACCAGCGCCTCGATGGCATCGGCGAGATGAACCTCGACAATGTTGCGATCTCCGCGGGAGACGCGGATCTTATGGGCCTCCATAAGCACATCCACATGCGTATAGCCGTTCGGCGGTTCAAATCGGTAACACGCAAGCTCGATCAGAAGGCCCATCGGGTCGGTGAAATAGATGGAATCCATGAAGCCCCTGTCCTTGGCGCCAGTATGTTTGATCTTGCGTTCGTCCAGGCGCTTGATCGCCTGCGAGAAGGTGGCGCGTGAGACGGCAAAGGCGATGTGATGCACGCAGCCGGGCTCCGTCGGCGTCCGGCGGGGATCGGGCTTACGATGCTCGTCGGTGAAGACCGTAATGAGCCTTCCATCGCCCGGATCAAAATAAAGATGGCTCTCGGACGCTTTGTCGAGATTGGGTTGCTCAAACACGAAGGGCATACCGAGCACGCCCTCCCAGAAATCGATCGACGTTTGGCGGTCGGCGCCCGTCAGCGTGATGTGGTGAACACCCTGGCTCTGAAGCTTTTGCATGGTGGAATGCTCCACAAGCTTGGACTCTACCATACCGGGGCGCCACCTGCACACCAAGCTCTGCAGCCAATTGATTCCAAAGAGCAGGCGATCTCCAGGGCCGGAACTCCTCAAACGGGGCTTGCGCGGCAACCGGATCTTGCGGGAGGTGGCGCTGCGTCGCCGCTCCCGGTGAAAGAGTCCGCTGCTTAGAGAATCATATCCACCTGACGCTCGATACGAAAAGAGTCACAGCCTCGTAGGATGGGTAGAGCTCTTGCGAAACCCATCACCCCCTTCGCGCCACACTGCCCCAACTCGCTTTGAGTTCTCCGCCCCGTGTCGGCGCGGCGGGTGTTTGAAGATGGGTTTCGCTTCGCTCTACCCATCCTACGCGCTGCCTACGGCTTTCGAGGCGGGGCGCATCAATCACGCGGGGAGTTTGAACCCGCCATCGACGACTACAGCGCACAGATCGAACTCACACCGAATGATCCGAAGGCCCATGGCGCCCGTAGTAAGGCCCACGCGGACAAGCAGGATGAGGTCGCGACGCTCGCCGATCAGCAGAAGGCCATCGAGCTGACCAGACAGCCGGACGACGGCGGCCTCCGCGCGCCACGGTAGCGCGGATGCAGGCATGGCCCCAAGGTCCGCGTTGGGTCACGAGCGCCGTTTTGAGCCATCGGAGTGAGGTCCGGTCTACCCTCAAGTTCGGAAAGATTTCGGCGCTGCTCAAACCGTCGCGAAGGTCCACTTCCGGACTCATGCATCGCAGCAAATGCGTGCTATTCGATCAGCCTCGTCGGCGCGCAGCGCCCACGATGAGGAAATGGCTAAATCTGGATACCGGTCAGACGCCCACAGGTCTCCGATATTGACGGCGGAAGCCACTCTCCGGGTGCGTATCAATCGCAATTTGCTGCGAGGACCGCCAACGCGATTTCGCCATCAGTAATGTAGTGGTTGACCCGCTCGGAGAGGAGATTTTCGCCGGCTTTGTACACTTTCACCGTCTCGATAGATCGATTTTTCCTCAACTCGCCGATAATATAGTCGCGCTCCGCATTTGTGTCAGAATCCGTGGCGTGGGTGATCTGATACGAAAGGCGAGTGAGGGAAAGGCCCGTGTCCTTGGTGCCGGCTCCTATCCAGAGAACGCTTTCATTGTCGGGCGGGCGTTCGGTGTTTAGCCAGAAATCTGCGGTTCCCCAGGTAGCCCGGGCGCGCTTCTGGCTCAAAGCCCAGAACCGTATGTGATGGCGCTTCCGGGGGCTGTTGTCGATTGCCTTCTGAAGGCCGATGTCCTGGCCACGCCCGAAAAGATAGAGTGTGCTGAATGGGGCGGTGGCATATGGAGCGTTCAGCGCGAAGGCTCGGACCATTCCCCATGAGCTGGCCAGACTGAGCCGATCTGCCTCCGACCAGCCGAGCGCCGCAAAGGCCTCGCGAAGCTGCTGGAGGGTGCCGACGAGCACGACATTCACGGGGTCTCCAGGCAATCCGTCACCCGTGATCGTGTAACTCGGTACACGCTTGCTTTGGAGAATCTTCAGCCCTATCCGAATGGCCCTCGGCAGAACAATGTACGCGGCAATGCCGTAGGTGGCACCGACGGCCAGAATCCAGGGTAGTCTGCGGTCCACGGTTTCAAAGACAACAAAGACAATCAACCAAATGCAGAAGATTCCCAATCCGAAGATCAGCAAACGTTGCACAAAACGTTTGAGTAATCTCATGATCTTGCACGGCTTGGTTCGAATTCCGATCGGATCAGCAACTTCTCGACGTCGGCTTGATTAGGTAGAAGATTAAATCCGTATTGTCGTTTGAGCAAATTATTCGCTCCGTTCTACCTCGTTGGTCAGAGCCGCCCTACAGGCGGCATGCAGGTGCATCAGCGAAGGACGATATCAGGGCCACGGACAATGTCTCGTTCGGGTCGTTCGCGACTGAGCCGGGCAGTGCTCGCTACCAATCGATCTCCGCTTCGGTCCCATAGCGCGCGCATTTGTGCAGACGCAGCAAATGACGCGAGGGGCCATTAGGCGACATCCACTTCGGGTAAGCGTCCTAATGGGCACCCAAAGTCGGGAGCGACAGTCGCGAAACCGGCGGCGGGCTCCACTTGCCTGTGAGGGCCTCTGATCTTGGAGCGTAGAGACGCATCAGCAAATTGAATGCGCCCTTTGGGGCGGGAAGCCAGTTGGCCTCGTTGCCTGCACCGGGACCTTCATTCTGGAAGTAAAGGTCCAGTGATCCATCCGCGTTATACTTGAAGGGCATCCAACTGCTGACCGCAAACCGATTGATTGGGTTCGCAACCTGGAAGCCTTGGGCGTCATAGAGCGTGACGGACCAGAAGGCGTCCGCTGGCGGCGTCTCACCTTTGTCGAAGTGCAGCGTGTAATTGTTCGCTCCGTCGAGAGGCTTTCCGGTTTCGTCCGCTAGATTGATAGGGTAGATGGCATCCTCTGGAAGGTTAGCGCCTAAGCCAAGTTGAGCAACAATGGCGCGCTTCAAGTAGTAGTTGCCATATACACCCATCGTGTCGGTGTTCAACGACCAACCGTTCGCCACGCGCGCCAGCGTCGGTATCTTCCACCTCATTAATTGCTGCGCTTCACCGGGAGCGCCCTCCAACGCTTTGCGAACGGCGGGTGCCGTCTTGTCCAGATCAAAGCTCTTTCCTACCTCGAAACCGATCCGCTGCAATTGCGCAATGACCGGCTGGTCGGTGATATGCGGTGGATTGACCTTGAGAAGCTCCGCCGCATAGGCAAAGAACTTCGCGGCGGGCATCGTGTCGATCTGAACCTTTGGCGGCGTTTTCATATCGACGCTTGGATCAATCTTTACTTCCACCGGCTTTGCCGTTTTTCCCCATTCAGCCAGCGGCGTGACCTTGTATCCGGCTTGTATCTTGTGAACTGCATCATAATCCGCTGGGCCGTCTGTCCTAGTTCGCCCAATGATCCAAACAAAGGGCGTCGGCGCGCTAATCCGCGTCATGTCCGCTGGGACCGTCCCGCTCCAGCCGGGGGGTGTGATGAGGAAGTTGCCTGCCTGTGTGCCGGTCGTGCGCCAGCCAGGCGAGGCAAATACATCGGTCCACATATCGAGCATTGGCAACAAGTAATATCGGCCATCAGTATTCGGCGCGGAAACGATCATCGGCTCCTTGGTCATGTCAAGCCACGCAATGGAGTAGAGAGTGTCAAAATTCACTCGCACTACTGTTCTGTAATCTGCGGGTGGATATTCGCTCACATTCGTGAAGGCATTCATCGGGCCTTTGCCTACTTCTTTGCCCGGCTCAATGTTGGTGGATTGCCTTCGCGTCAAATCCATCGTGATCAGTGGATAGAAGTACAGATAAGCATCGACGCCGATGGCGTGCGCTTCTTTTTCCGTTATGGGCGGTGTCTCGGCAAGCGCCGAAACTGTCAGCAACGAGAGAACGGTAGCTAGTGCCACAACGGGCAATCTATTTCTGATCATCTTCTTCTCCCTTTCCACGTGTCACAGGGAGAGACAGGTCGTCGCGACGGCAGATTGATCTAGATCAACCTATGTCCGCTCGGGGTCAAAATGCGAAGAACTGAACGAGAGCAAATCTCGTCCGCTGTGCCTCGCTAAGCGGACCTCGACGAGGCATATGCCACTTCGCTCATCTGCGGATTCGGACATTGTCCTAGCTCGCTTGGTGCTAGGATCAACCGTAGAATCCGGAAAATACCTTTTTGCCTTGAGTGCATCAGCGAGGGGAGGTTCCGATGGTGCTTACCCTGACCGAAGCAGCAATCGCCAGGGTTCTGAAATACGAACAACTCATACCCGCAATGGAAGAGGCGCTGTCGGCCTTTTCAGGCGGGCGCGTCATTCAGCCAGTGCGCAACATGCTCACAATCGAGGAAGGGAAGCGCTTCCTGGGCATCATGCCCGCTGCGGCGGAGCATGGGATCGGCGCCAAGTTAGTCTGCTTCTTTCCGAAGAACGCTGGTACGAACGTGCCGACACATCTAGCCGTGATCATGCTGTTTGAGCCGGAAACAGGGAAGCCACTGGCGTTTTTGGATGGGCGGCTCATTACCGAAATGCGAACAGCAGCCGTCTCGGCAGCGGTGACAAAATATCTCGCTCCCGATGGCAGTAAGGTTCTAACGCTGCTCGGAAGTGGAGTGCAGGCGCACGCGCATCTGCAGGCTCTACGGCACATAGGTAATTTTGAAGAAGTGAGAGTGTGGAGCCGGACGATGGATCATGCGCGGCGCTTTGCCGAACTGCATGATGCAACAGCGATGGACCTCGAACCGGCTGTGCGAGGTGCAGATGTCCTGGTGACCGCAACAAACGCTGTAGAACCCTTCTTGAAGGGCGAGTGGCTGAAGCAAGGTGCACACGTGAACGCGGTCGGCTCTCCGAGGCCGACCTGGCGAGAACTCGACGATGCAGCTATGCATAATACGCTGGTTGTGGACTCCCGCGAAGCCGTGCTCAAGGAATCCGGCGACGTAATTTTGTCCAAAGCTGCTATCTCTGCAGAGGCAGGGGAGCTCTTTGCCGGTTCGAAGAAATTGCAGCGGTCAGAGACAACCATCTTCAAGTCGGTGGGACTCGCCGTCGAGGATATCGCTACTGCGCGGCTCGTCTATGATGCGATTGAGGGTAGCTCAGCGCGGGAGGATGTGACTGAGAGCCCCTGGTAGAAGCACGGCCCCTTGCAGGAGAACAGTCCGCCGGTTGCCGCCCGGCCGCCTTACGGCCCGACGGCGACCGTGCGTGGCTAGAGCGAACCGGCCTGGTTCCATCCGGGCAGTGATCCCGACGGTGACCGAATGACTGTGCGGCGCACCAGCGGCGAACAGGCTCGTCTCGAACCTTCGTCGGATAGATTTGTGCTTGTCCCGCGAGCGCCGATATCGATAGATTGTATGTGTTAGACGCGTTGATTTTTGACCATTTCTTTCAGCATGTGATCAGGGGCTCCGGTCATGTTCGAAAGTCATTTGAATCACCTGTCGCCGCCAGGCATCCGCAAACTCCTCGCAATCGGCGCTCTGCTGGCATCGACCGGCCCGGTATTCGCTCTCACACAGGAAGCGGCGGTCGAGAACTGCCGGATGACGGTCGGCAAGCCCATCGTGCAGGCCTGCATGCAGGCCCAGGGAGGTCGCAAGGCCGGTGCGGATATTGAAGCCTGTCGCGCCAAGGCCAGGCCGCAGGTTCATGCTTGCGTGCTCGCCGCCCTCAACGCAGCGAATGGCCGCGCCAATGTCGCGGTCGCGGCGCCAAAGGAAGAGGCGCCCAAGCTGGCGCCCGGGACGGCACTGCCCAAAGGCTTTGTGGCGCCGCCTCGGACGATCGCCGACATCACTGCAATCCTCGATAGCGAAAAGCCGGACGAGAAGTTGATCGCCGAGTTGAAGGCGGACGCTGATGCCGCGCCGACAGGGAAGGAATCGCGCGAGGATCTCGCGCAATTCTATTTCGATCGTGCCAATGCCCGCTCCCAGCTCGGGCGTCTCGCCGAATCCACCGCCGACGCCAACAAGGCCGTGGAAGTGGGCCGCGGGGCCGTTAGCCCGAACATGATGGGGCGATTGTTGCAGTTGCAGTCGGTGCAATACGCCCTCGCAGGCGATCCCAAGCGCGCGCTGGAGATCATGCAAAGGCTCTTGCGCGAGACGCTCAATGTGCCGGGCGCGAAAGGATATCAGTTCAACGCAAACCGCACGGTTGCGTCCATTCTCATCCAGATGGGTGATGTTGCGCAGGCCGAAGCCTATTTGCGTCGCAGCCTGACTGGGATCCAGGAAGCGCGTACCAGTGGGCTTCCTGGCTGGCGAGCGTCCTATGCAAAGTTCGGCCAGACCTGGGAGGGTGAAATCGAGATTACCCGCGGGATAATATTCGAGGCACGGGGGCAGTTTGCCGAAGCCGAGGCCGCTTATCGCGCGGCGGAGGTGCGCAAGAGAGCCGGTAACAAGGCAGTGTTGGAATCGGAAAACCCGCCAGCAGAGACGCTCCTACTGCAGGTTGTCGACAGCATGGTACTCAATCAGGCGCGCATGAAGGCGAGGCAGGGCAGACTGGCTGAAGCCGAGGTCGACGCGCGCCGGGCCCTTCTGGCACGGCTGAAGGACACCGGCAAATACAATCCGGTCACGCCGCGCTTCGTGATGGGCCTCGCCGGCATTCTGGTCGAGGAAGGCCGCTATGAGGAGGCCGAGCAAATCGGCCGCGTCGCGCTCGAGATCAACAAGACTGTCGGCGTGCCCGAGGAGTCGCAAGCCACCGTGCAGTTGCTCTCGCAGCTTGCCGGCATGCTGACGCTGCGGCGGAAGACGCCTGAGGCGAACGAGATGTATGCGAGGATCGACAAGGCGGTCGCCAACTGGGATCCGCAGCGGCGCCAGGTGTTCGAGCTCAATCCGTCGCGGATCCTGTCGCTCTATGCCTCCGGCCAGATCGATGCCGGCATCGCCGCGGCCGAGCAGTTGGTGAAGAAACAGGTCGGCCGGGTCGGCGAGAACCATTTCGACGCTGCCTCGGCGCGGGGAACGCTGGCGATCGGGCTGATGAGGGCGCACCGCGATGCCGAGGCGATCCGCGAGTTCAAGGCCGCGATCCCGATCATGATGGCGAATGCGCGGGAGAACGCCGACGACGAGAACACGACGGTGGTTGCCGCGCGCACCCAGCGGCTGCAAGGGACCGTCGAAAATTATTTCCTCCTGCTCGCACGCGCCGAGGGAACCAGCAACGAGGTCGGCGAGGAGACCTTCAGCCTTGCCGACGCCATCCGCGGCCGGTCTGTCCAGCAGGCGCTGGCAGCTTCCAGTGCGCGCGCGGCGGCGAAGGACCCGGCGCTGGCCGATCTCGTGCGCAAGGAGCAGGACCTGACCAAGCAGGTCAATGCCCAGCTCGGCACGCTCAACAACGTGCTCGCCATTCCCTCGGCCGATCGCGACGAGAAGGGCGTTCAGCAGATCCAGGCCTCGATCGCGGCGTTGCGCGGCGAGCGCGACAAGGCGCGGCAGGAGATCAAGCAGAAGTTTCCGTCTTACGCCGATCTGGTTTCGCCCAAGCCGCCGAGCGTAGCTGAAATCCGCGCGACGCTGTCCGACAACGAGGCGATGCTGTCGTTCTATTTCGGCCAGAACGGCAGCTTCGTTTGGGCCGTCCCCAAGTCGGGTCCGGTAGCCTTCGCCGCAGTCAATGCCAGGATCGGCGACATCGAGAGCAAGATCCGCAAGCTGCGCGAGGCGCTCGAGCCGCAGGCGGCGATGATCTCGGACATTCCCCCGTTCGACCTCAAGCTCGCCTACGAGCTCTACGAGCTCCTGCTGAAGCCGGTCGAAGGCGGCTGGAAGCCGGCGAAGAACCTGATCGTCGTCACCAACGGCGCGCTCGGCCTGCTGCCGCTCTCATTGCTGCCGACGGCGCCTGCGGAGGTGTCGCAGGATGACGACCCGCTGTTCGTCAGCTATCGCAACGTGCCATGGCTTGCGCGTACCCATGCGGTAACGACGGTGCCGTCGGCGGCCGCTTTGAGGACGCTGCGGAAATTACCGCCAGGCAAGCCCGGACGCAGCGAGCTGGTGGCGTTCGGCGATCCCTATTTCAACAGGGATCAGCAGGCCGAGGCGGAAGCCACCGATGCCAAGGTCCAGGTTGCGGATGCCGGCGGCAACGTGACACGCGGCATGCCCTTGAAGCGGCGTAACAGTCCGAAGCTGGAAGGCGTCGACAGCGCCGAGCTCGCGCTGCTGCCCCGGCTGCCCGACACCGCGGACGAGTTGAAGTCGATCGCGATTGCCTTGCAGGCTGACCCGTCAAAGGTCTTGTTCCTGGGCAGCAAGGCGACCGAGAGCGCGGTCAAGACCATGAACCTCTCCGGCTTCAAGATCCTCGCCTTCGCGACCCATGGCCTCGTGCCGGGCGAGCTCAACGGCCTGACCCAGCCCGCGCTCGCACTGTCGTCGCCGGCGGTGACGGGAGAGGAGGGGGATGGCCTCCTGACCATGGAGGAGATCCTAGGCCTCAAGCTCGATGCGGATTGGGTCATCCTGTCGGCATGCAACACCGGTGCTGGAGCAGGGGCCGGCGCCGAGGCGGCCTCGGGCCTTGGCCGCGCCTTCTTCTATGCCGGTACGCGTGCGCTGCTGGTCACGAACTGGTCGGTGCATTCGCAATCGGCGCGGCAGCTGGTGACGGACCTGTTCAAGCGGCAGGCGGACGATCCGAAGATCGGACGCAGCGAGGCGCTGCGCCAGGCGATGATGGCTCTCGTCGACGGCCCAGGCTATCTTAACGGCGAGGGCAAGACCGAATTCGCCTACGCGCATCCGCTGTTCTGGGCGCCGTACTCGATCATCGGCGACGGCGGGGTACGCTAGCGGGACGTGGTGTGTGGGAAGGAAGGGTTGAGCGAGGATGATGCGGAAGACGCTGCTCGGGCTCGTCGCGGCCGGCCTCTTGAGTTCGGGGGCCGCGCGAGCGACGCAATTGATCACGGAAGACGAAGCCAGGCTGCCACCGCCGAAGGCGGCCATTGCGACCGACCGGCGCGGCATTTTGCGCGGTCCGAAGGTGGAAGTGGTTTCGCCCAGCGATGCCGTCAGCTCGCCGCTGCGATTGCAGCTCAAGTTCGAGTCCTTCGGCGGGGCGAAGATCGATCCGGACTCGGTCAAGGTGATCTTCCTGCGCTCGCCCAACGTGGACCTGACCGCGCGGGTCAAGCCGTTCATCCAGGCCGACGGCATCAACATGCAGGATGCCGAATTGCCGCCGGGCGAATATATGGTGCGGGTCGACATCAAGGACAGCGACGGCCGCCCCGGCACTGCCAGTTTCATCCTGAAAGTCGCGCCGAAATGAAGCGATGAAGTGTCCCTATTGCCAGTCGGACAATGCCGAGAGCGCGCTGGTCTGCGCGTCCTGCGCGCGCGACATCGCCATTCCCGCCACGCTGATCGCCGAGCGCGACGATCTTCTGCGCAAGCGGGACCTGCTACGTGAGGAGTTGCGGCGCGCCCGAGCCGAGATCGAGGCGATCATGACCCGCAGGAAGTCGCGCTGACGATGGAGTGCCCGTTCTGCGCCGAGACCATCAAGGATGAGGCCATCGCGTGCAAGCACTGCTCGCGCGATCTTCGTGTCGTGCGTCCCATGCTCGCCGAGATCGACGAGATCGTCGCTGACCTCGACCGGCTCAGGCGCGATCTTGATCGGGTCGGCGCCCGGCTCGAGCGTTACAACAATCCGCTGCGGTATTTTGCGACCCACGCGGTTCTCTATGTCGTAATTCCCGCGCTGCTGCTGGTGGCCGCGCACGTCCTCGTTACCATCACCTTCAACATCTCGCCGCTGCCGCTGCGGCTGGCGTCGATCCTCATACCCCTGCTGTTCGGCCTCATCGCTTATCCGCTGCACCGGATCTCCCTGATCGGTGCGCTGGTGCTGGGCGTGCTGTGTGCGGCCCTCAGCATCCAGCTGATGCTGACGGTGACCGGCATCCACGACCGCGTCCCGATCCTTCCCGAAGTCTGGGTCGAGTGGCGCGAGGTCTTCGAATATGGCGCGAGCATCCTGCTCGCCTTCCTGTCCGGGAACATCCTCGGTGTCGTGATCTTCCAGGTGCTGCCGCGGGTGCTGACGCAAGGCGGCAAGCCCAACGCCTTCGCCTTCAGGATGGCGCGCCTTCTCGGCCAGCATGTCGGCGAGGAGCAACTGCGCCGCAGGGCGCGCCTGATCCAGGACCTCATGCAGACGGTCGGCCCGCTCGTGGGCGTCGCCGCCACGGCGGTCGGCTCGATCTATGCGGGATTGAAGGGGATCCTCGGGTAGGGGCCGGCTGCGTCAATCCGCAAGAGCAAACGAGCGCAGTTCACTCGGGTAGCCCCGCCTTGCGGAGACCTTCGAGCGCCAGCCTTGCGTTGGTCTGTCCACCTCGAGCCATCCACGTGGATATCGTGAAGGCGGGATCAAGCTGGAGCAGACGGCCCGCAGCTTCATGCGCTTCTGCGTCACGTCCGAGATGGGCAAAAGCAGACGCCAGACACCAGTAAGTCGCCGAAAGAGAGGGGTTGAACCGGAAAGCCTTCTTGCCCGCGGCGATGGCCTCGTCAAAGCGACGAAGCTCGATAAAGGCCATCCCCATGCCAACCGATAACCGGTCCAGCATCGCGTCGATCGGGCTCAGGCGCGTTGCATGTTCGAAGCTGCGGATCGCTTCCTCCGGAGCCCCCGCAGTGTGATAGACCCAGCCTCTGTCGAGCCATAGCCAGTATGAATTGGGGTTGAGCGCGACCGCCCGGTCGACCATCTCGATACTTCGTTCGAAATCGCCGACCATGAACGCCAAGACCAACGCGGACGTTGCCAACGTCTGCGGATCACCATCATCGATCCTTGACGCGAGGTGCACAAACCGCACTGCTTCATTCCTGTCGGATTGAGGGGCAGTCGAGAAGCCCCATAGTACCTTGACCATGTGACAGAGACCCGCCAGCGCCGCGACAAAACCGAACCCGGGATCGAGCTCGAGGGCGCGATTGGCCAGCCTGATCGCCTCGGCCACACCCTTGCGGGTCGCCAGGGAATACTGAGCCATGGCTCGGAGTTGAAGATCATAGGCGGTGAGGTTTTCCGGCCGCCGCCGAGTTGCCGCTGCAATTTCCGTTCGAAGCAATGTTGGCAGGATCGCGCAGACGACCGCGGTCGTTATCTCATCCTGAAGTACGAAAATATCGCTCAGGTCTCGCTCGAAGCTATCCGCCCAGACATGCGCGCCCGTTGCCGCGTCGATCAATTGTCCTGCTATGCGAACTTTTCCGGACGCCTTGCGCACGGAGCCCTCGAGGACATAGCGCACGCCGAGCCTGCGTCCGACTTCCTTGATGTCGATCGCCTTGCCTTTGAAGGCGAAGCTCGAATTGCGAGCGATCACGAACAGCCAATGGAACCGCGAAAGCGCTGTCGTGATTTCCTCGACCATGCCGTCGGCGAAGTATTCCTGCTCGGGATCGCCGCTCATGTTGTTGAACGGCAGTACGGCAATCGAGATCCGCTCCGGATAAGGTAGCGTCTGTTCCGGCCGATCCCAAGACCCGGCAATCACATGCGCAGGCTCTCGCTCTTCGTGCACGACCCCGACGAAGCGGACGCCCTTGCGCGGTAGCGTCCTGATGAGCCGCTGCTCCTCGCCGCTGTCGCCGATCGCGCATCGGACCCCATTGATGCGGGTCGTCAGCGCCGAGTCCGAAACGACCCGCCCCTTCCAGATCGCAGCGATGAGGTCGTCCTTGCTGACCACATGTTCGCGATTGTAGATCAGGTACGCGAGAAGATCGAAGACTTGCGGCGCGACGACAACGAGGTCGCCGTTACGGCGGAGCTCACGCTGATCCGTGTTGAGAGTGCAGTCCGCGAATGAATAAAACAAATGCTGCCCCTCCAGGTAAGATGGCACCATGGATCGGGTTAGAAGGTAACGGTAAGAAAAAAGAAAGCCGCTTGTAAAGTGTTCCGGAGGACATGCTGGCATCCTCCGAACACGTCGAACAAGAACAGCATCGCCGCATGCCGATCTCGCGTTGCGGGGGAGGTCATCATGAGGGGCCTGATTGCGCTGATGGGCGGTACATGGTTGCTGCAGACCATCGCATCTGCCCGACGCGCCGGCACCTCGCTTGCCGTGTTGTCGCTCTGCACGGCGTGCATCCTCGGGCCCACGAACGACGCCAAGGCCCAATGCACCGCACGCGATGTGTTGCAGAGACAGTTGACGCTCAAGACGGCTCCCGCTGTCCCGAAGCCGCAGAGCCCGGTGACGTCCGCTTCGGATGTTGCGGTGTGGAAGACGATAACAATCGGGACATTCTCGAATTCGTTCGCCCTTCTTAATGCCATGAGTGCGATCGGTTGCGGCGTCGGCGACTCGGCTGCGGCGGCTCTTGCTCGGCCGGCCTTTACCGTCAGCGGCACGAAAGTGGCGGTGGAGCTTCTGACGGTGTCGGCGGCCGAACTGGGCTTTCAGGGCGAGACGGCGTCGCTACGGAAAATCTACGCGCTCGCGCAGCAACTGGGCTTCGGCCTTGCGCCGGCTGAAATCGCGCCGCAGCTCAGGCTTCAATATTTGGACCAGCCCATCGGTGAGTTTCTCATCATAGGAATGGAGCCGATCCGGACATGGACAGGTGAAGCAGTCATCCTGACCGTGGCAAATGGCGGAGCAGGCCTCATCCTCATCGGCCAGGACGGTCGCGCCGATGCGGAAATACCCCTGACCTCCCGCTTCGTGTTCGTGCGCACCTTGCCTGTGGCGCCGGCAGGTCTTGAAATCAGCCCACGTGCTTCAGCCGGTGACGATGCGAGCCCATCCGCCGCGAAAGGGCAGAGTTGTTGCCGCTTGCCAAGCCTGAACCAACAACAAGTCGATGAAGACAAACGTTCATCGAGATTGCGTTGAGATTCGTTCCTCAAACCTCGCTCGATAAATGCCTCTTGGATCTTTCACATCACAATGGAGGTAGTCCCATGCCGATCGTGCAATTTACCCGTTTCAAGACCGACAAGCCTGAGGAAATGACCAAGATTGTCAGGCAGGCGAAGAAGATCTTCGAAAAACACGGTGCCGAATTTCTTCGGCTGTCCCGTTTCCACACGGGCCACTGGGCAGGAGAGTTGCTGGTGACGACGCGCTATTCCAGTTGGGAAGTCTACGGCAAGGTGCAGGAGGCCGTGGCAAAGGACCCGGAATTCGCGCAGGTGATGGCTGACGGACTGAAGATTTCCGAACTACAGGGCCGTAACATCGCCGTCAGCATCGATATCTAGTCGGGACGTCGCACAGCGAACCAGGTTGAACGCGGAGGCCGCTGGACATGAGCCGGCGGCCTCCGCTCCCGTGCAGCCTTGCTGGTGGTGCCGAAAGGCGCGATGATGTTGAACCCGGCGCAATCGATAGTACCGGGTGAATGTTCAACGACTGTCCTGCTTCGTCCTGCGGTTAAGTAAAGTGCTGGGAGAGGTCGATGGCGCACGTTGGCAAGCACGCGATCGTTGTGGGCGCGGGAATGGGTGGTCTTCTGGCCGCTCGCGCTTTGGCGGATCATTTCGACGAAGTTACGGTACTTGAGCGTGACGCGCTGCCGGATTCGCCTGATCCTCGCAAAGGCGCACCGCAAGGACGGCATACCCACGGATTGCTTGCCCGTGGGCGCGAGGTACTCGAGCAATCGTTTCCCGGCTTTACCGAGGGAATCATTGCGCAGGGAGCAGTACCTGCGGACATGGTCAACGATGGCCTTTGGTTCAACTACGGCGGCTATCTTCACAATACCCCCAGCAAGATGGTCGCGCTCGGGGTGAGCCGACCGACGCTGGAGAGCTTCGTACGACGGCGGCTCGTTCAACTACCCAATATTCGGTTGCGGGAGCGACGTGACGTCGTGGAGCCGTTGTTTGATCGCCAGTCAAGCCGCGTGACTGGCGTTTGCGTCCGATCAAAAGATGGTTCAGATGACAGGGAAACAATAGAAGCCGATCTCGTGGTTGATACCAGCGGTCGCGGGTCATCAAGCCCGACATGGCTTAACACGTTTGGTTTCGAAAAGCCGCCAGAGGAGCAGGTGACTGTCAATCTTGGCTATGTCACTCGCTTCTATCGTCTCAAACCCGAACATATGGAGAAGTTTTTGTATGGTAGGAAGTTCGTTCTTATGGGAGCGTGCTTGCCTGATTTTCGCTTTGGTGCCCTTTTGCCACAGGAGGGCGAACGTTGGACCGTGACATTAGGCGGTTACATGGGCGATCAAGTACCAGCGGATGACGCTGGTTTCCTTGAATTTGCACGTAGCTTGCAAAAGCCGGAAATATTCAACGTGATCCAGAATGCAGAACCGCTCACTCCGCTTGCGACATACAAGTTTATTTCGAACGTACGACGGCACTACGAGAAACTGGCTCGCTTCCCAGAAGGCTATCTGGTGTATGGCGACGCCTTGTGCAGCTTCGATCCTGTCTATGGTCAGGGAATGACGGTTGCCTGTTTGGAATCGCTGGCCTTGCGCGAGTGTTTGGCAAAAGGAACACAAGGCCTTGCTCATCGATTCTTCCAGATGGCCAGTCGGTTCATTGAAGCTCCCTGGCAAATTGCCGTGGGCAGTGATTTGCAAAACCCGCGTGTTGAGGGCAAGCGGACGGCGCAGGTGCGCTTTGTCAACTGGTACATAGGGAAGTTTTACCGCGCGGCGCATCGTGACGCGGCGCTGGCGACCAAGTTCTTGGAAGTGGCCAACCTTGCGCAACAGCCGACCGCGTTGCTGAGCCCGGCGAACGCGCTGAAAGTGTGGAATGGAAGTCGCGACATGCAGCACCGCGACGTTGGTCGGGGGCACCAGGCCGCTTAGCCCCGACCGGCTTCAGTCAAATGACAGCAATGATCCCGTCGAGGAGAGGTGCCGATGCGGCGCGCATCAGGGCACAATAGTGGAGCTCGTTGGAGGTTGCCGACGGGGGCAGAAATAACGTCGCGGCATCGACAGGTCCGTCATGCTCCTTCGAGGTCGGCGAGGATGGCGTCGATGAACGGCTCTTTGGCGGCGAGATATTCTTGAATGCCCCCAGTATTCTCTCGCTCCAATCGAAATTTCAGTTCTTGGTATCTCATGCGGTCTGCTGCGTGCCGTCGCAGGTGGTCTCGAAACCTCAGCATTCTGACGATCTGCGGATGACCTTCATGGCAGATATGAAGCTTGTGCGTACGAACCCTACTGACGTCGCGTTTGAAGAAACTGTGGCCGGAGGACAAATCGCCTCCACGGCGGTAACCAAGTTCTTCCAAGGATTGTTTCCATTGCTCCACCGAGCCGGTGAGATTGACGACCGCAAGTATGTCAATTTCATCTTTCGCGGCTAACTCGGGTACGGCTGTGCTCCCGACGTGATGAATCTCCAGTAAGACGGGTCCAAAAACAGGTCGCAGGCGTATCGCTTCACTCGCATATTGTTGTGGCCACCTCGGGTCATAAGTTCGTATCCGATTAGTGAGCGGCATGAATAAACGTTAGCCGGAGGGAGCGATCACGAAAGCCATCGAGAGCACATCTTCATAGTGCCCTTCAATCTGAACGGCTTTCCGATGTAGGCCCTCGGTTTCAAAGCCAACTGCTTTGTATAGGGCGATTGCATTGACGTTCCCTTCTCGAACAGTCAGATCGATACGCGTTAGCCCAAATGCGAGCGCGGCATCGATGGTCCGTCGCACAAGTTCGCGACCAATCCCGCGACGGCGATGCTTCGGCAATAGGCCCATACCCAATGTACCGCAATGAGCCTGCACCGTTCTACGAGCATTGGGGAGTATGTCGCACCACCCTATGATTTGGCCGTCAACCAGCGCAACAAACTGAGGAAAGCCTTCGCTGATGTTCTTGAGAACAAATGATCTCATTTGCTCAAGTGGGGGGCTTCCAAGAACGAAAGAAATCGCCTTTCCCGTGCCACCGCATCCAGAACTTCACGGAAGCCCTCGACGTCGCCTTCAGCGATTGGCCGAATTTCATGGCCCATAGTGAGTTAGCTTCCCGTTCTAGCTTTCACGACACCACAGATCGCATGTGTGCTACAAACGGTAGCATTTAACTTGCTCGCGCGGCAAGTTTGGTTCGAGCTCATTTGGTTAGCTTCTGAGGCCTGCTATGGCCAAGAACGACAAAACTCAAAGTGAGCATAACCGGCCAGCCATCCGGCCCTCGGCTACTTTGCATGGGGTTGTTTTCCAGATTTTGGTCAGCGCGCGAAACGGCCGCTCAGCGCCGGCCGCGGGGTGCCTCGGCCTTGGCGGGGGCGTCGGTCTGCGGCGCGCAGGAGGCGGCGGCCAGCGAAGTTTGCGCCTGCGGCATCAGGCCGGGCTCGGCGGCGAGCGCCTTCATGACGATCAGACCGGTCGCGCTCGGGGAATCGATGATGAGGCGGTCGGCCGCGGTGACCTCCTCGTCCTCGGGCAGCGCGTTGTGCTGGGCTTCCGTCATCAAATCGAGCTCGATAACCTTCTTGCCGGCGGAGCGGTCGTTGATCGCGTAATAGGCGATCTCGTTGCGGGTGTAGAACGACACCGAGGTGTAGGCCTGGCTCACCGGCACCTTCAGCTTCAAAGGGCCGCCGGAGAGATCGTAGCGGCAGATCGCGAGGGCAAAGGCCGGGTCCATGAACGGCATCGGCGAGGTGTTGGGATCGGCGAGCGGAAGCTGCGTGACCGCGTTTTCCTTGGTCATCGGCGTCAGCCGCGAATAGGCGTCCTGGGTCGCGATGCGCGGCAGCGCCAGCACGCTGACGAGGTGAACGATGAGGCCCAGCAGCACGCCAGCCAATATCGTGAACGCGAGCCGGATCATGGGCAGCCCACCGTCGCGATCTGAGGCATCGGCGCGTCGCGCTGGGTGCGCGTGGCGACGCCGACGGGCGTGTCGTAGAGGCGGAGCATCAGCGCGTAACGCTCGATGCCGCCGGTCGGCAGCCAGTTGCCGGAGCGGGAGCGCGAGGCAATGCGGATCTCGAACGTGCCATCCGACTGCCGCACGATCTCCTGGCTGGTGAAGCCGTAGCGCTGCAGCGAGTTGGCGACGAGATGACCCTTGCGGTCATAGAGGGTCAGCGTCCAGAACCGCGCCGGCGGGGTCACGCCAGAGACCACAATGTCACAGCGGCCGTCGAGCGCCTTCTTCTTGTCGTCAGTGGTCGCGGTGAACGCCACGCCGTCGCCGGTGCCGATCGGCAACTCGCCGTTGCGCACGATGGTGGCGCGCGAATAGGGGTCGACGTCGGCCGTGCCGGTGCGCGGCCGCGCGGTCCAGGCGCCGATGGTGAGCGCGCCGATATCGGTGCCGCGCGTCGTCGTCATCCAGGTCGCGCCGACGCCGACGACGGTCGCGAGCAGAAGGGCCGTCAATGTGATGATGATCAGCCGCACGGGATCAGGTCAGTTCTTGCGCGGGCCGGACGAGGTCGCGTTCTCCTCCGCCGCATAGTTCTGCGGGAAGGCGAGCGCGCTCGACGGCGAGGCGGGCTTGGCCGGCTTCGCGGTGTCGTCGGATGTCGTCTTGGTCGCGGTCTTGGCCGCATCGTCGAGCAGCTTCTCCACCCGCACCAGGATATCTGCGCCGCGCTTGGTCAGGACCGGCGGCGGACCGGGCTTGGTCTCCAGCACTTTTGGCGCCGCATTGGCCTGCGCGTTGGCCTCCTTCGGCTGCGGCAGCAGCTTCTGGCCCATGCCGATGCCGGGAATCTCCCGGACCTCCACACCCTGATGGGCCGCGACCATGATGTCGTGCCAGGTCTGCGCCGGCAGCGAGCCGCCGGTCATGCGGTTGGTCGGCGAGTAGTCGTCATTGCCGTACCAGACCGCGCAGGTGAAGTTGCCGGTGTAGCCGACGAACCAAGCGTCGCGATAGGCGTTGGTGGTGCCGGTCTTGCCCGCGGTCGGAATGCCGTCGAGCGCGGCGCGGCGCGCGGTGCCTTCGCTGACCACGTGGCTCATCATGCCGGCCATGTCGGCGGCGATGTTCGGCGGAATGGCCTGCCGCGGCTTCGGGCCGTCGCGGTCCCAGCGCCAGACCAGATCACCGGCGCCGGTGCGCACCTCCAGCACAGCGTGTGGCGTCACCGCCTTGCCGCGGTTGGGGAAGGTCGCGTAGGCCACTGCATGCTCGATGACGGTGACTTCGTCCGAGCCGATCGGCAGCGACGGCGTGTCGGGCAGCGGCGCCTTGATGCCGAAGCGGCGGGCGACCTCGACGATCTTGGCGCGGCCGATCTTGGCGGGGTTGGGCGCCTTCGGCTGCTCCTTGGCGCCGATCGCGATCGAGAGCTTCACTGGCACGACGTTGATGGAGCGGGTGATCGCCTGGGTCAGCGTCACCGAGCCGGAATAGGAGTGGCCATAGTTCTGCGGACACCAGTTGCCGATGCAGACCGGGCCGTCGACCACAACCGAATTCGGCGTAAAGCCGTTTAGCAGGGCCGTCGTGTAAACATATGGTTTGAAAGAGGAACCGGGCTGCCGATAGGCGTCGGTCGCGCGGTTGAACTGGCTTGCGCCATAGTCACGGCCGCCGACCATGGCGCGGATGCCGCCATCGAGGTCCGACACCACGGTCGCGGCCTGCGTCGCGTGATAGTCGCGGCCGAACTGGCGAAGCTGGTTCTCGATTGCTTCTTCCGCGGCCTTCTGCACGTTGGTGTCGATCGCGGTGCGGACCACGAAGACGCGCTCGGTGTAGGATTTCGGGAAGGTGTCGACGAGCTTGCGCATCTCGTCGAAGGCGTAGTCGAGATAGTAGTTCGGCGAGGCCTCGTCGCGGCGGTCGACAGCGAAGGCCGGGTTGCGGCGGGCGCCGAACACCTGGCCCTCGGTCATGAAGCCGGCATCGACGAGGTTGTCGAGCACCACGTTGGCGCGGGCGCGGGCCGCGGGCAGGTTGATATGGGGGGCGTATTTGGTCGGCGCCTTGAACAGGCCGGCGAGCATCGCGGCTTCCGCAAGCGTCACGTCGCGCGCCGACTTGTTGAAGTAGAAATGCGCCGCGCCGTCGACGCCAAAGGTGCCGCCGCCCATATAGGCGCGGTCCAGATACAGCTTCAAAATCTCGTTCTTGGTCAGGCGCCATTCCAGCCAGACCGCGAGGAACGCCTCGTTGATCTTGCGCTCGATGGTGCGCTCGTTGCTCAAGAACAGGTTCTTGGCGAGCTGCTGGGTGATCGAGGAGCCGCCCTGGCGGACGCCGCCGGCCTGGGCGTTGGTGACGAGCGCGCGCGCGGTGCCGGCGATGTCGATGCCGAAATGGTCGTAGAAGCGGCGGTCTTCGGTGGCGAGCGTCGCCTTGATCAGCACGTCCGGAAAGTCTTCCAGCGGGATCGAGTCATTGTGCTTGATGCCGCGGCTGCCGATCGGGTTGCCGTAGCGGTCGAGGAAGGTCACCGCGAGGTCGGACTTCTTCAGCCAGTCTTCATCCGCCGTCTCGCGGAAGGCGGGGATGGCAAGGGTGAGCAGCAGCACGAGCCCGCCGAGGCCGAGCGTGGCGGCCTCCGACAGCGGCTCGATGAACACCCAGCGCTTCCACCGCCCGACATAGAAGCGGTCCATGAAGGTCGAGTAGCGTTCATAGAGCTCGCGGATGCCCTTGGCCGAGGAGAACAGCGAGGAATCGATGCGCGCGTCGAGATCCAGGAAGAAATTCCGGGCCTTGCTCTTCCAATGCGGTGGTATGATCTGGCGCACCTAGAACCCTTGAGGCTCGGTTCGAAAGCGTTCAAGCACCCGGCCGGGGCGGCATCGAGACGTCTTGCGGGACTGTTGCGGCAAACCCAAGGCGCCCAATTTGCGTCCTTCGGGGGACTCGCAGGTTGTTCTAGCCGAGCGGGGGCCATAAACCAATGGTCAGCCTCGCGATTTTGAACGACAGGCCTAATTGGCCCCGCATCTTTACGGAACGTCGATGGCGCCGCTTGCAGCGCCATCGGCTCGCGCCCTAGATGGCTTGGCCGATTGTCTTATGAAATCAGTTGAAGACGCTATGACCGCAGCTCCCAAACAACCTTCAGGCCAGGAAGGATTCTTCTGGAAAACCAAGACGTTGGAGCAGATGTCGGAGGCTGAATGGGAAAGCCTTTGCGACGGCTGCGGCCGCTGCTGCCTGAACAAGCTCGAGGACGAGGACACCGGGGACATCTATTTCACCCATGTCGGCTGCAAGCTGCTCGATGCCGGCACTTGCGCCTGCAAGGACTACCCGAATCGGTCCGAGAAGGTGCCGGACTGCGTGCGCCTGACGCCGGCCAATGTCCGAACCCTGAACTGGCTGCCGCCGAGCTGTGGCTACAAGCTCGTCGCCGAAGGGCGCGACCTCTATTGGTGGCACCCGCTGATCTCAGGCGATCCCAATACCGTGCATGAAGCGGGCGTCTCCGTCCGTGGCCGGGTCGAGGGCAGCGAGGACGAGATCCCGGACGAGGAGCTCGAGGATCACATCGTCGAGTGGCCGGCGCTGCTGCCGAAGCGGGCACGGCTGAGGCGGCCGCCCAAAGACTGACAAGGCCTGACGACCGTTCCTGCTTCCGAACCGATCACGTCTTCGGGATGATCCGGGGACGGGATCCTCCCATGCGTCGAGGTGCCTGCCTCGATGAGGATTTGCTGCGTACATTGCAATTCATAGAACGATTCCCTCGCGGCGTTGCGCCGCAACCAAGAACTACGTCCGAAATGAACAAGTTCGCACGGCAGAGCCATCAACCTGCCGATATCGGGCCATTGCCTGATGACATCGCCGAAGAGCTGTCCCGCCTTCCGACCGAGGTCTTGAGCGTCGACGACGCCCCCTCCATCGCTCCGCCGGCGCCGCTGACCACGGACGAGGTCCGCACCATCGTCATCAGCCTGATGTTGACGATGTTCCTGGCGGCGCTCGACCAGACCATCGTGGCGACCGCGCTGCCGACCATCGGGCGCCAGTTCCGCGACGTCTCCAACCTTTCCTGGGTGATCACGGCCTATCTGCTGGCCGGCACCGCCGTGGCGCCGGTGTTCGGCACGCTCAGCGACATCTACGGCCGCCGCGCCATGATCATCACCTCGCTCAGCCTGTTCGTGGCGGGCTCGATCCTGTGCGCGGTCGCGCCCAACATGCCGATGCTGATTTTGGCGCGCGGCCTCCAGGGGCTTGGCGGCGGCGGCATCATGCCGGTGGTGCAGACCGTGATCTCCGACGTGGTCAGCCCGCGCGAGCGCGGCCAGTACCAGGCTTATTTCTCCAGCGTCTGGATGGTGGGCGGCATCCTCGGTCCCGTGATCGGCGGTGTGTTCGCCGAGCATCTGCACTGGTCGATGATCTTCTGGATCAACCTGCCGCTCGCAGCCGCTGCGCTCGCGCTGCTGCTGCCCAAGATGGGCAAGATCCCGGCCTTCCATCGCAAGCGCAAGGTCGACTGGTTCGGCGGCGTCTTGCTGATGGCGTCCGCGGTTGTCTTCATGCTGGTCTTGACCTGGGGCGGCACCCGCTACCCCTGGCTCTCGCCGACCGTGATTGCGATGATCGGCGCCGCGGTCGCGCTCGCCGTGACCTTCGTGTGGCACGCACGGCGGGCGGACGAGCCGTTCCTGCCGTTGCCGCTGCTCAGCGGAACGGTCGCGCCTTACGCGCTCACGGCCGGCGGCTGCGCGCTCGGTGCGATGACCGGTCTTACCGTGCAGCTGCCGCTGTATTACGAGTCGGTCTACCATCTCAGCGCCAGCGAGGCGGGACTTGCGCTCATTCCGCTCGCGGCGGTCTCGACCTGCGGCGCGGCGATCGCCGGCCGCACCATGGCGCGCGCGAAGCACTATAAGCGCGTCGCCGTCGTCGGTACCTCATGGGCCGCGCTGTGCGGACTGGGGCTCACGTTCTCCACGCTGCCGCTGTGGGCTCTCTTGGTCTTGATGGCCGCCTTCGCGCTCGGGCTAGGTACGACCTTCCCGGTCTGCGTGGTCTCGCTGCAGAATTCGGTCGCCCGAGCCCAGGTCGGCACCATCACCGGTGCAATGAACTTTTTCCGCTCGCTGATGTCCTCGTTCACGGTCGCGGCCTTTGCGGCCATCCTGTTGATCTCGCTCGGCGCCGACATCCCGCTCGCCGGCGAGCATCATGGTGCGATCAACGCGATTCCCTCGGCCGACATGATGATGGCGTTCCGCTACGTTTTCGGTGCCGCGGCCGCGATGATGGCGCTCGCCTCGCTCTGCCTGATCCTGATGGAGGAGCGGCCGCTGGCCGGGCCTGCGACCGCGCAACCCGTCGATATGGCGGAGTAGGCGGCCTCATCCGCCGCGATCGGCGTACGGATTGTCATCAGTGCTGCGCTCGGCTGCCTTCCTCGCTGCCGCCGCAAGATGGTCCTTCAGCCGGGCGAGCGCCTCGGCGGACCAGTCCTGGACATCGGTGACGGCGACCCAGGCATCGACGTAGTGCTCGGGCGCGTAGACATGGCCAAAGCCCATCGGCGTGTTGGTCGCAACCGCCATGTCGAGGGCGAGCTGGAGCATTGTCACGACGGGATACCAGCGCAGCTCCGGTGAAACGTCCGGACCGCGTGGCGCCTTCATCCAGGCTGGCGCTCGGTAGGCATCGTGGTAGTCGAACAGCACGATCGGGTCGCTGGCATACTGCAGATAGACGACGCGCAGCGCACCCCAGGGCGCATCCGCCGGCACCGTCGGCCCGTTCTGGTTCATGAAACGGACGAAGCGGCCGTCGCGAAATTCCGGCAGCCAGGCCGGCGAGCCCTGATTACGATTCGCGGTGATCGAGCGCCAGATGCGGCTCTCGAACGGCGGCCCGCTCCACAGCGCCCCCGCAATGGGATCGCCGATCGTCTCGAAGAGCTCGGCGGATTTTTCCGAGTTCATGGCGCCGAGGCTGAGGCCATGCAGGTATAGTTTTGGCCGCTTGTCCCTCGGCAGGGTCGTCCAGTAGCCATAAACTTCCGAGAACAGTGCACGCGCGGCTTCCGCGCCGTATTCGGGCTGAAACAGCAGCGACAGCGGGCTGTTGAGATAGGAATATTGCATCGCGACGCTGGCGACATCGCCGTGGTGGAGATATTCGACCGTGCCCATCGCTGCGGGGTCGATCCAGCCGGTGCCGGTCGGCGTGATGACGATCAGGATGGAGCGCTCAAAGCCGTGCTGGCGCTTGAGTTCGTCGAGCGCCAGCCTCGCGCGCGCCTGCGCCGTGTCGCGGGCGCCGAGGCCGACATAGACGCGCACGGGTTCCTGCGCGGGGCGCCCGGTGAAGGCGCTGATCTCTGCGGCAGTTGGACCTGAGGCCACGAATTCGCGGCCCGCGCGCCCCAGCTCATTCCATTTCACCAGCGATGCCGTGCTTCCCGTCTTCTCAGGCGCGGTCGGCTGCGGGCGTTCCGGCTCGAGCAGGGCGTCGAATTCGCGGAAGGAGGAATCGAGCGCGCGGAACGCCGTGCGGATGAGGAGATTGTTGGCGATCGACCAGAACAGCAGCGCCGCCACCGCTACGCCAAGGACGTTTGCGATCTTTCTCGGAATGACACGACTTTTGCGCGCGGCCAGAAAACGAACCAGAAGCACGAACAGCCGCCCCAGCGCCAGAAGCACGACGAATGTGAGCAGCGCGATGGCGCAGACCTTGAGCGGATGCGCGGTTTCGACCGGCGCCATATTCATGACGGCG
Organism: Bradyrhizobium sp. CCGUVB23; assembly: GCF_024199885.1. Taxonomy (NCBI): domain Bacteria; kingdom Pseudomonadati; phylum Pseudomonadota; class Alphaproteobacteria; order Hyphomicrobiales; family Nitrobacteraceae; genus Bradyrhizobium; species Bradyrhizobium sp. CCGUVB23. The sequence goes on along the minus strand of NZ_JANADQ010000001.1, from coordinate 10,178,122 downwards.
CGGATCGAGTTCTGCCACTCGGCGGCCCGCGTGAGATAGATGATGACGACAAGCAGGCAGCCGGCAGCGACCAGCGCGTTGGCGGTCGATCGCACCCGCGCCGAGGGCTCGGGCAGTTCAAGGTAATGCCACAGCCAGCGCCAGAGGAGGCCGGCTGCGTAGCCGATCGCGAAGCAGGCGCCGGCCAGCGCGCCTTGCGTGAGATAGCTGCGCGGAATGAGCGTCGGCGTGAGTGAAGCCGCGAAGAACAGTGCGCCCAGCATGAGGCCGACGCCCGACAGCGACAACATCTGCCGCCGGATCAACGAAGCGAGATGTTCGCCGACACTCATGTGTCCCCGCTGGCGTCGCTCAGGTGCCCGGCCGCGCCACTTCGGTCTCCTTGCTGGTGATGAACTCCAGCAAGGTCGGCACCCCGTCCTTTGTCTTCTGTATGCCGCGCCTGATCGCAGGCACAATGTCCTCGGGTTTCGTCACCCGTTCGCCGTAACCACCAAAGGCGCGCGCCATCGCGGCGTAGTCGCCGGAGATATCGGTCGAGCGGTATTTTTCGGTCGAGATCGGCATCACCTTCAATTCGATCGCCATCGAGAAGTTGTTGAGCAGGATCGACAGGATCGGAATCCGCTCGCGCACCGCGGTCTCGAAATCCATGCCGGTAAAGCCGATCGCCGCATCGCCCCAGACGTTGATGCAGAGCTTGTCGGGTTTTGCGAGCTTTGCACCCATCGCGAGCCCAAGGCCATAGCCGAGCTGGGTGGTCTTGCCCCAGCCGAGATAGGAGAGGGGCTCGACTGCCTTCCAGAACGGCGAGAGCTGGTCGCGCGGGCTGCCGGCGTCATGGGTGATGATGGTGTTGTGGATGTCGATGGTGTGCTGGAGATCCCAGAGCACGCGATAGGGATTGAGCGGCGCGTCGTTGCTGGTCAGTTTCGGCATCCACTTTGCGAGCCATTCCTTGTGGGACGCCGCGATCTCGGCCGCGACCGCGGACGCATCGCGGTCTGACACCACCGTCCTGCCGATCTCCTCGATCAGCGCATCGAGCACGAGGCCGGCATCGCCGACGAGGCCAACCTTTGCCTCGACATCCTTGTTGAGATGGTTCGGATCGAGCGTCGAATGAATAATGGTCTTGCCCTTGGGCATCGCGATACCAAAACTGGTCTCGGTGAAGGAGCAGCCGATGCCGAAGATCACGTCGGCTTCGGCTAGTAACTTGGGAACCGCGCGCGGCACCGCGAGCCCGCCTGAGCCGAGCGAGAGCGGATGCGTTTCCGGAAACGACGATTTGCCGCCAAGGCTGGTGGTGACGGGGATCGCGAGACGCTCGGCGAGCCGCTTCAGTTGTGGCCACGCTTGTGCGTAGTGCACGCCCTGGCCGGCATAGATCACGGGACGCTTGGCGTTGATCAGAAGCGCCGCGGCCTCCTTCACATGAACGGGGTCGGCGCCGTAGCGGGTGCGCAGCACTGGCGCGTAGTTGAGGGGTTCCGGCACCTCCTCATTCCACATGTCCGAGGGGATCTCGACGATGACGGGACCGCCGCGGCCATTCTTGAGCCTGGTGAAGGCGCGGCGGAAGATGTTGGAGACTTCGGCGGCGAGGATAATCGGCTCGGAGGATTTGGCGAACGCCTTCATCACCTCGCTGGAGTTGAAGTTTGGCTCGATGTGCGAGAGCCTGCGCTGATAGCCCATCGGCAGCACCAGCACGGGTACCGACTCGCCAAAGCACTGCGCGACGCCGCCCATGGCGTTCTCCGCGCCTGGACCATGCTGCATGCAGAAGGCGCCGATGCTGCGCCCCGACGTGACGCGCGAGATCGCATCCGCCATGTGGATCCCGACACGCTCCTGCCGCACCATCACGGGGCGGATCTCGGCCTTCGCCGCGTGCTCGATCAGATGATTGACGGGATAGCCGCAGAGGATCTCGATCCCCTCGCGCTTCATGATTTCCGCGATCGCAGTGCCGAGCTTCATGGCGTCTCTCCCATCGGCAGGCCGGTTGATCCGGCCGGTTTGTCGGGTAGAGGATCAGGAATTCGCGGAAGCGTAAAGCGCGCGCACTCGCGCGCAGCCGTAGGTCTGCCATGCAGGGCGGCCGCGCTCGGCCGCTATCCACCGGCGCTCGATTTCACCCGCTTCAGACAGGCGGCGGATTGCGGTCAGTGAAGGTCGTCCGCTGGTGCCAGTAAGGATAGGGCAGCGTCACCTTGCTGGCTGCGTCCAGCCGCTCGATCTGATCCCTGGTCAATGACCAGCCGACCGCGCCGAGATTTTCGCGCAATTGCGCCTCGTTGCGCGCGCCAATGATCAAGGTCGAAACCGTCGGACGCTGGAGCAGCCAGTTCAACGCAATTTGCGACACGCTTTTCCCGGTTTCCCTGGCAACCTCGTCGATGGCGTCCACGACACGATAGACGTGCTCATCAGGCACAGGCGGCCCGAAGTCGGCGGTCTTGGGCAAGCGGCTGACCTCGGGCTTCGGCTGACCCCGGCGTATCTTTCCGGTGAGACGCCCCCAGCCGAGGGGCGACCAGACGACGGCGCCGACCCCTTGATCCAGGCCGAGCGGCATCAGCTCCCATTCGTAGTCGCGCCCGATCAGCGAATAATAGGTTTGATTGGCGACGTAGCGCGGATAGCCGTATTTGTCGGCGACGGCGAGGGACTTCATCAGATGCCAGCCCGAGAAGTTCGAGACGCCGACGTAGCGGATCTTGCCTGCGCGCACGAGCACATCGAGTGTCGCAAGCACCTCTTCGGGCGGCGTAAAGGCGTCGAAGCCATGGAGCTGGAACAGGTCGATATAGTCGGTGCCAAGTCGCTTGAGCGACCCGTCGATCGCTGCGAGCAGATGCTGCCGCGATGAGCCGATGTCATTGGGCCCATCGCCGAACCGGAACGTTGCCTTGGTCGAGATCAAAACCTTGTCGCGACGACCTTTGATGGCCTCGCCGAGCACGCGCTCGGATTCGCCAAGCGAATAGACGTCGGCGCTGTCGAACATCGACACGCCGGCATCAAGGCAGATATCCAGAAGGCGCCGTGCCTCGGTCGCATCGGTCGTGCCCCACGCAGCGAGGCGGCCAACCCCGCCGAAGGTGCCCGTCCCAAGACTGAGCGCCGGCACGGTCAGCCCTGACAAACCCAAGCGTCGGTATTCCATCACGATGCTCCTCGACCGTTTAGCGGCCGCAACTATCGCGGTGCGGCCTTTTCCCCGGATGCTAGCGCAAGTATGGGCCTCGTGCCATTACACGCTCACATGGAGGCGATGCTTGGCGCGCCTTGAAGCGTCCACATTGCCGGTGGAGAAACGGCGGATTATCGCGCGGGCTTGGAGACCGATGGGCGCCTGGGGGACGACGACACGTCGTATGGTCAGCGGAATCATGGCCGGCCTTGTGCTGCTGGCAGCCGCGCCGGTTATCGCCGCCGAGTCGCCGGCCGAGCTGATCTCCGGCTTCCGCCTCAAGCACGGCGAGGCCCGCGTTGTGCGCGATGCAACGCTGGATCGCATTGCGCTGGAGCAGGCGCGTGCCATGGCGGCCAAGGATGATCTCAGCCACGAAGTCCTCGGCTCGTTCACCAGGCGGGTCGCGCCGGCGCATGCGGGGCGCGCTGCCGAGAACATCGCCTATGGTTACGACAATTTCGAGAAGACGCTGGGACAGTGGATCGACTCCTCCGGACACCGCAAGAACCTCCTGTTGCACAATGCCTCCCGCGTCGGGATCGCGAGTGCCAGGAATGCCAGCGGCAAGCGAACCTACTGGGCCATGGTGATCGCGGGCGATTACGAGCCGAAGCCGGGGAAGGGCAAGAAGGACAAGGAGCCCGTCGTCGCCGTGAAACGTGAGGCTGCGCCCCCAAGTGGACCGAAATCCAAGGACTGCCACGTCAAGCTGCTCAGCCTCTGCATTTGAGGCGGAGGGCGGTGTCGGAATCGCCGGGCGAACTGCGGCGAGGAGCCTTGCGAAAGCGGCCGCTGCGAAGGATGCTTGCAGGCACCGTCCATCAAGGGAATCATTCATGTCCGTCGACACCCAGGCCGCCACCGACCGCCTCATGCGCTTTCTCGCCGTCGAGGGCGTGACTGGAAAGGAGGCGGCGATCGGGCGCGAGCTTACGGCGGCGCTGCGAGACAGCGGCGTGCCGGCAGGGGCGATCCGTCTCGACGAGGCCAACACGCGCATTCCGGTGCCGACGGAGACCGGTAATCTCATCGTTGATCTGCCCGGCCGCGGTGCGATGCACAACCAGCCGCGGATCATGTTCATGACCCACATGGACACCGTGCCGCTGTGTGCCGGCGCGAAGCCGAAGCGGTCGGGGCGCAAGATCGTCAACACGGCGAAGACCGCGCTAGGCGGCGACAACCGCTGCGGCTGCGGCGTTCTCGTCACGCTGGCGGCGGAGCTTGCGAAGCAGCAGCTTGATCATCCGCCGATCACGCTCTTGTTCTGCGTGCGGGAGGAGAGCGGGCTCTATGGCGCGCGCCACGTCAAGACGGAGGAGCTCGGCTCGCCGGTCATGGCCTTCAACTATGACGGCGGCTCTGCCTCCAACGTCACCATCGGCGCCGTCGGTGCGGATCGCTGGAATGTCGAGATTTTCGGCCGCGCCTCGCATGCCGGCGTCGCGCCGGAGCGCGGGATCTCTTCGACCATGATCCTTGCGCTTGCGCTTGCCGAGGTGAAGGCCGGCGGCTGGTTCGGCAAGGTGGTGAAGGGCAAGCGGCACGGCACGAGCAATGTCGGCCCCGTCACTGGCGGCGAGGGCCGCCCCGCGGGCGATGCGACCAACGTCGTCACCGACTACGTGCACGTGCGCGGCGAAAGCCGCAGCCATGATGGAAAGTTTTTCAAGGAGATCACCAAGGCCTACAAGGCGGCGTTCGAGAAGGCGGCAAAGCGTGTCACGAACGCGCAGGGCAAATCCGGCCGCGTCAAATTCAAGGCCGAGACCGATTATTATCCGTTCCGCATGAAGGAGAGCCTACCCGTCGTCAAACGTGCGATCGAAGCCGTGTCCGCGGTTGGAGGGACGCCGGCCGTCCGCGCCGCCAATGGCGGCCTGGACGCGAACTGGATGGTCCGCCATGGCATCCCGACCGTGACCTTCGGCGCGGGCCAGAACGAGGCGCACACGGTCGACGAATGGATCAATCTCGACGAATACGACCGCGCCTGCGCGCTCGCGTTGCAGCTCGCGACGATGCGGTGAGGTGCGTCACGGTTCGCGTCGAGCCGGACGTCGTCCTGCAATCAATGGAAGTCGGGAGTTCGCGTCAGGTCGGCTGTTGCCGTTACTTCATCGCCGAGCTGATGGAGTTGAACTTGTTGTTGAGCAGCGCGGAGCCCGTGTTGTTCACAACCGTAACGATTGCGAGCGCAATACCGGCGGCGATCAGACCGTACTCGATAGCGGTGGCACCACTTTCATCGGCAAGGAAAGACCTGAGCAAAGCCATCGTCGACTCCTATTGATCCGTCTAATCTATGCGGACGTCGTTTTCGAACTGGTAAATCGGTCGATTAAGTTTTTCGTGCGCGTCAAAACAACAGGTTCGGTCGACCTCGCGTGCTGCCTGATATGATGGCATCCATTAAATTAAGGTTTCCTCACCCAATTCAGGAGGATTTGAATCGGTGCCACGCTGGCAGAAGTTGCTGCATCGCAGGGACTGAGCATGGTAAAGGAAACGAGAAGGCGCTGTGTTGTATCGTCGCGCATCTCAAGGCGTCGTCGCGTGTCACGAGCATGCTGCGCAGAGCGGCAATCGACGATTAATTTTCTCTTCCGTAGGAATACCCCGTGCGACGGTGAGGCCGCGAGGTCGTAGCGAAAAACGACGGCGCCGCTTAACGGCTTATTGAGCCTGTTCGTCAACGGGCCGGCAAGCGAGCGGGCTCATCCGCGGTGGCCGTCCGCGTTCAGCGCCCGCAACATGGCGATACGGGCGAACATCATCCAGCCGCCACCGGTCTCGGCCGCGTTGATGAGGGTCTCGATGGCGGTCTGCCAGTGGGCTTCGTGCTGCGAGTCCTCTGGCAGTTGCATGATGTAGTCGGCCGCCTCTTGCAGCGTGAGCAGTTTGCGCCGGTTGGACAAGGGGATCGGTTCGTCGAACGACGTCGACCAGGGCATGTCAGGCCGGGCGATACGCGGGAAGGGACATCACTGCAGCGTCGCCCGGAGGTGGTGTCGCTATCCGGCCTTCCTGCCGCGCGCCGGCGCACGCACCGGCTTGTCGGCCTGCTTGTCGGCCTTCTTGGGCGTCGCTTCCTTGGCGGCGGCGGTCTTGCCGCCCTTGCCGGCGATCGGCAGCAGCATTTCGCGCTGACCCTCGACGCGCTTCTTCGGCTTCTTGGCCTTGCCGTTGGCCTTGGCGGCGGGGGCGGCTTCCTTCTCGGTCGCCAGGCTCTTCTTGAGCGCGTCCATCAGGTTGATGACGTTGCCGCCCGTCTTCGGCGCGACCTTGGCGGCGAGCGGAACACCGCTGCGCTTCTTGTTGATCAGGTCGATCAGCGCGGTCTCGTAGTGATCCTCGAACAGCTCGGGCTCGAACGCGCCGGACTTCTTCTCGACGATGTGCTTGGCGAGGTCGAGCATGTCCTTGGTGAGCTTCACGTCCTGGATGTCGTCGAAATACTCGGTCTCGCTGCGCACCTCGTAGGGGTAGCGCAGCAGCGTGCCCATCAGGCCGCTGTCGAGCGGTTCGAGCGCGATGATGTGCTCGCGATTGGTCAGCACCACGCGACCGATTGCGACCTTGTTCATGCTGCGGATGGTCTCGCGGATCACCGCATAGGCATCATGGCCGACCTTGCCGTCCGGCACGAGATAATAGGGACGGATCAGGTAGCGGTTGTCGATGTCGGTCTTGGGCACGAATTCATCGATCTCGATCGTGTGGGTCGATTCCAGCGCGATGTCGTCGAGTTCGTCCTTGGTGACCTCGATGTAGGTATCGGTATCGACCTTGTAGCCCTTGACGATGTCGTCGGAGGTGACCTCGTCGCCGGTCTCGGCGTCGACCTTGAGGTACTTGATCCGGTGGCCGGTCTTCCGGTTGATCTGGTTGAAGGAGACCTTCTCTGTATCCGAAGTGGCCGGATAGAGCGCGACCGGGCAGGTCACGAGCGAGAGGCGCAGAAAACCCTTCCAATTGGCACGGGGGGCCATGGGCTACTCCAAACGCAACAGGGACAACTGACAAGGATAACACCCGGGAACCGCGAATCATAGCAAGCCCCAGGATGGAATCTTGCAACGGCGTTAATCGCTGATCCTCTGGCCGAGCCCGGCCCGGAACATCGTTCGCGATCAGACGTTGCCCCGCACATCACGAAAGAGGCCGCGAGGAGGTCGCGGCATTTGGACGCGATACCCCGGCAATTGAGGGTTACCATGGCTACGAGACGCGACGATCAGATCATCGAGACATCGACCGAAGCGCGCCAGGGCGAGCCCGGTCCGTCGGTCGCAGCGTTGCTTACCGTCTCTACCGGACTTGCGATCCTGATCCTCGGCGTCGTCTGGTTCGTGTTCTTCCGGACCTGAGCGCGCCGCGCGGGACGCGCGATCAGCGCTTCCGACTCGCCGCAGAAAGCGGCAAATTGCGCCCGCCATGCGGCCGGCTTGCCCGGCCGCATGGCGGGCGCCGTCGTGTCGGCTTCATGACGAAAAAGTAACATTTGCCGGTTCCCGGCGTTCATATTCAGTTCACGCCGGGATTGATCATCTTGGCAGTAGATTCCGCAGTCCATCCTTTCGGACTATTCCTGGAGAGAAGCGTGCGCCTGCTTGTTGTTGAGGATGACCCCGATCTCAATCGCCAGCTCACCAAGGCGCTGTCCGACGCCGGCTACGTCGTCGATCGCGCCTTCGACGGGGAGGAGGGGCACTATCTCGGCGACAACGAGCCCTACGACGCCGTCGTGCTCGATATCGGCCTGCCCAAGAAGGACGGCATCTCGGTGCTGGAGGCCTGGCGGCGCAACGGCCGCTCCATGCCGGTCCTGATCCTCACCGCGCGCGACCGCTGGAGCGACAAGGTCCAGGGCTTTGATGCCGGCGCCGACGACTACGTCGCAAAGCCCTTCCATCTCGAGGAGGTGCTGGCGCGTATCCGTGCATTGCTGCGGCGATCGGCCGGTCACGCCCAGAGCGAGTTGACCTGCGGACCGGTCACGCTGGACACCCGAACCAACAAGGTGACCGTCTCCGGCAACCCCGTAAAAATGACCTCGCACGAGTACCGGCTGCTGCAATATCTGATGCACCATGCCGGCCGCGTGGTCTCCCGCACCGAGCTCGTCGAGCATCTCTACGACCAGGATTTCGACCGCGACTCCAACACCATCGAGGTTTTCGTCGGCCGCATCCGCAAGAAGCTGGACGTCGATATCATCCAGACCGTCCGTGGCCTCGGCTATCTCCTGACCCCGCCGGCCGCACCCGGTACCTGATCTCGCACTTGATCTGGTACTTGACCGGGCGGCGCGACCGGGGTCTTGGTCGCCTATGACCGTCTCCGACCACCTGCCGTCCTGCGCCTGCTGGGATCCATCCAATGCGCGCTAGCTCGCTTGCCAACCGCCTGTTCCTGTCGGCGACGGCGTGGCTGGTGGTGATCCTGGCCATCACCGGCGTCGTGCTGTCATCGGTGTACAAGAACGCCACCGAGCGCGCCTTCGACCGCCGGCTCAATCTCTACCTGCGCACGCTGATCGCCGAGGTGGCCACGCCCGACGAGCCGCCGGACCGTCAATTCCAGTCGCTCGGCGAGCCGCTGTTCGAGCTGCCGCTGTCGGGCTGGTACTGGCAGATCACGCGCACCGACACCGAAAAGCCGGAGGTGCGCTCGTCGCGCTCGCTGTGGGACAAGAAGCTGCCGAAGCTGGAGGAGCAGGGCGTCGAGCTGACCGCGGCCGGCATCCGGCTCGGCTATGTCGATGGGCCGGAAGGTCAGACCTTGCGGATGGTGGAGCGGCCCGTCGATCTCGGCGCCGACGGCAAGTTCCTGGTCAGCGTCGCGGGCGATGCCACCGAGATTTTCGACGAGACGCGTAGCTTCGACTATTACCTCGGCGGCACGTTCACGGCGCTCGGAATCGTGCTCCTGCTCACCACGGTCTTCCAGGTTCGCTTCGGCCTTGCGCCCCTCAAGCGCATCTCCGAGGCAATCGCCGACATCCGGTCCGGGCGTGCCGAGCGGCTGGAAGGTGAATTCCCCGTCGAGATCGCGCCGCTCGCGCGCGAGACCAATGCGCTGATCGAGGCCAATCGCGAGATCGTCGAGCGCGCGCGCACCCATGTCGGCAATCTCGCGCACGCGATCAAGACGCCGCTCTCGGTGATCGTCAACGAGGCCACCACCCATGCTGCCGATCCGTTCGCGGAGAAGGTCATGGAGCAGGCCGACATCATGCGCGACCAGCTCGCCCATCATCTGGAGCGCGCCCGCATCGCGGCCAGGGTCTCGATCGTCGGGACTGTGACGGAGGTGGCGCCCGCCATCGAGGCGCTGCGCCGGACCATGGAGAAGATCCATCGCGATCGCGGCATCGTCGTCGAAGCCAAGGCGGATCCCGCCGCGAAATTTCGCGGTGAGCGGCAGGATCTGGAGGAGATGGTCGGCAATCTCGTCGACAATGCCTGCAAATGGGCGGCCTCGCGCGTCTTCATCGAGGTGCTGGTGGACGTGCCCGGCAAGGCCGATACCGGGCCACGCCTGCGGATCATCGTCGATGACGATGGCCGTGGCCTGTCTGAGGCCGAACGGGCGCAGGTCTCGCGCAGGGGGCAGCGGCTCGACGAGTCCAAGCCGGGATCGGGTCTTGGGTTATCGATCGTCGTCGACCTCGCCGCGCTCTACGGCGGCCGTCTGACCCTCGGCAGCGCGCCAATCGGGGGCTTGCGGGCGGAGCTTGTGCTGCCCGGCATTTAGTCCTTGTTCCCGCGCGCCTTTTTCCGTTTCGGAAAGGTGGGTTCGACACAAAACGCAACACCGCTGGGCAACTTCCTAAACGCCTTCTTAACGCGCCACCTCCTATGATCGCGCCCGGACGCATCCCTCGTCCGCCACACCACCGTGCATACCGGGCGCATGAGCCAGACATCGATCGAGCGGCTGAGAGATTATCTCGCGCAGCTCCCGCCGCAGTCGCAGGCGCTGCTGATGCGGGAGTTCGAGCGCGCGCTGGAGCGCGGCCAGGACACGGCCGTTGCCACCCTCGTGCTCGAGCAGCTGCGCAAGATCGTGCGCAAGGGCGAGGTCGACGAAGACGCCGCGCCGCGCACGGAGGATCTGTCGCGGCTGCTCTACCAGCCGCTTGAACCGTTCCTCGTCGAGGCCGGCATACCGATCCGTCTCGGACAGATCCGCCGCTCCTCGCTGCTCCCGATCTGGCAGTGGCTCGGTCGCGACGATGCCTCTGCCAAGGTGGGTGAGATCGACGCCGCGCTTTCCCGGCTGCCTGCCGGCGACAGCGGAGAGGCTCTGGCCGTGAAGATCCAGGCAGTCGCGGCCGATGCGATCTTTCAGCTGACGGGGCCTGGCGGCGGCGACAAGTCGCGCGTGCTTGCCCGCGTTGGCCCGCCCAACGTCATCGAGGACCTCTACTCGGTCGGTGCCGTGCTCGGGGTTCGCGAGGCCATCGCGAACCTCAATGAGAAGCTGCCGCGCTTCCTGCGTGCCTTCGGCGATTCCCAGATCGCGGCGGTGATGGCCGCGCTCAACGTTCCCGTCCTCCAGACGCCACAGATGCTGCCGTTTGCGCTGTCGATGGTGATCCAGCGGCTGACGGCGCCCTGGCAGGTCATCCGCCTCGCCATCAAGATGGCGGCCTCTGAGGACGAGATCCGCGTCGCCGCGACGCCGTTCGGCGTGGCGGTCACGATGGCCCTGCATGACCTGTCCTGTCTGGCCGCCATGCTGCGGCTGGACATCAAGCGCGGCCGCTTCGACAACATCGCCGAGAACCTCAAGGCGCTGCATGACGGCGTGCGCGGATTGCGCACCGAACTCGATCTGCGCAACGATTCCGCCTGGGGCAAGCAGCTTACCTCGATCCGTGCCGATATCTCCAACGCCCTGCAATCGGAGATCGATAGCGTGCCGGGCCGTGCGCGCCGCATCCTGCGCCAGCGCGCGGAAAAGGACATTCCGCCGGGCGCCCGCGTCGACAGCACCGAGGTCGAGGAAACCGCCGCGCTGATCGACTTCGTCGCGACCTGCCGCAACTATGCCAGTGAGCTCGCGATCAACGAGGTGACGCTGCGCACCTATTCGGACCTCCAGCAATATGTGGAGCGGTCGACGGAGTCCCTGGTGCAGTCACTGCGCGCCGCCGACCACAAGGTCCGGGCCTATCGTCAGCAGCAGATGGCCGCTGCCATCCGTTTCTGCGAAGTGCTGTTCGGCGACGACTACGCCTCGTTGATGAGCCGGGCGGCCGAAAGCGCGCTGACTGGCGAGCGCAAATCCCAGCGCGCCGGGTAAGTCTGGGCGTATCAGAGCCTAGCTACAATTTGTGGTTGACGTAGCCGGCGACGGACCGTACGGTCGGCGCGCAACTCGTCGGAATTTCTGTTTGTAGGCGCATGAAACCCGTCATCAGCTTCGTGGAAATCGAGAACCGCGTGATTTCGGCGACCTATCGCAGAATGATGGTCAGGGCGAAGATAGTGCTGGTCGAGAAGGCGAGTGGCCGGCAATTGCCGGATCCGGTCACAACAATTGCCTCTCCCGTTCCCGTCGGCGCATTGCGGATCAGGCTGCCGGAAACGGTCGGGCCGGGAACCTATTTCCTGAAGGCGCTGAACGGGCACGGCGAGGACGCGGCGCAGAGCGCGGATTTCGAGGTCGCCTAAGCCGTTGGATTGTCTCGGTTTCGACCCCACTTCGGTTGCACCAAATTGACAATTGTCAATTGCCGCCCCGCTTGAGCGTGGTGTAAAGCCACCTGAGAGGCGCGGGACGACGCGCTGCCGGAAGCTTGCCCGATGACGCTATGGTTCGTGTTCGCGCTGATGACGGTCGCGGCGATTTTCGCTGTGCTCTGGCCGCTCGGCCGTGCCGGCCGCGGGCAGAGCGGAGGCAGCGAGGTCGCCGTCTACAAGGATCAGCTTGCCGAGATCGAGCGTGATCTTGCCGCAGGCTTGATCGCGGCGCCGGAAGCGGAGGCTGCGCGGATCGAGATCGGGCGCCGGTTGCTGGCTGCGGCCGGCAGCGAGTCCGCGCCGGACGGCAGCGAGCCTGCGCCGGACGGCAAGTCGAGCCTGAACACGTCGAGCTTGAAATGGCGCCGCGCGGCGGCCGTGCTGGCGCTGGTCGGCCTGCCGCTGGTCGCGATCCTCGTCTACGTCCCGCTCGGCTCGCCGAGGCTGCACGACTTTCCGCTGGCGCAGCGCGATCGTGCCCCAGGCATGCAGCAGTCGCTCGAGACCATGGTGGCGCAGGTCGAGCAGCACCTCGAGAAGAATCCGACCGATGGTCGCGGATGGAACGTGCTGGCGCCGGTTTTGGAGCGGCTCGGCCGCTATGATGAAGCGGTGCGCGCCTATCGCAATTCGCTCAACTATAACGGCGAAAGCGCGGAGCGAAGATCCGATCTCGGCGAGGCGCTTTTGGCTGCGGCCGGCGGCGTCGTGACGGCCGAAGCCAAGGCGGAGTTCGAGCGCGCGCATGCGCTCAATGCAGAGGAGCCGAAGGCGAACTATTTTCTCGGTCTCGCCGCCGAGCAGGACGGCCGCAAGGATGACGCGGCCGCGATCTGGCGCGGGGTGCTTGCGAAAGCGCCGCCGGACGCGCCGTGGCGTGCGCTCGTGCAATCCTCGCTGGCGCGAGTCGGCGGCGGCAGCGCAGCGCCGGCGCTTTCGGACGACACGATCGCAGCGGCCAAGGACATGAGCGAAGGCGACCGCGGCGCGATGATCCGCGGCATGGTCGAGCGGCTCGCCAACCGGCTCAAGCAGAACGGCGATGACGTCGACGGCTGGCTGCGCCTGGTGCGCGCCTACGTCGTGATGGGCGAGCGCGACAAGGCGAGGGGCGCGCTCAGCGATGCCCGCGAGGCGGTGGCCAACGACGCCGAACGGCTGCGCCAGCTCAATGAAGGCCTGAAAAATCTCGGGCTCGACGGATGACGATCGCAGGAAGGGCGGAAAGAGACCAGCAATGACGCGCAAGCAGCGACGTATGACCATCATCGGCGGATCGCTCGCCGTGCTCGCGCTCGCCGCAGCACTGGTGCTGAACGCGCTGCGCGATTCCATCGTGTTCTTCTCGACCCCGACCATGGTCGCGGAGAAGCACATCGCACCGGGCAAGCGGTTTCGCCTTGGCGGCCTGGTGCAGCCGGGCTCGCTGCAGCGCGGCGACAATCTCGCCGTGACCTTCGAAGTCGCCGACGGCAGCGCCAAGCTGCCGGTTGCTTACAAGGGCATCCTGCCCGATCTGTTCCGCGAAGGGCAGGGCGTCGTCGCCGAAGGCGCGCTTGACGCGAGCGGCGTGTTCAAGGCCGATACGGTGCTCGCCAAGCATGACGAGACCTACATGCCCAAGGACGTTGCCGATGCCCTGAAGAAGCAGGGGCACTGGAAGGACGATTACGGCGCCAAAACTTCTGATGGCGTCAAGCCGGCGGCGACGACTGCGCAGGGCAATCCGCAGGGAGCGGTGCGGTGATCGCGGAATCCGGACACTACGCCCTGGTGCTGGCGCTTGGTCTCGCGCTGATCCAGTCCTTCGTGCCGCTGATCGGCGCGCGGCTGCGCGACCCCGCGCTGATGAACGTCGCGCGCTCCACCGCGCTGGCGCAATTGCTGTTCGTCGGCGCGTCCTTCGTCGCGCTCGTCACCTTGCACGTCACCTCGGATTTCTCCGTCGCCAACGTCTACGAGAATTCTCACTCGATGAAGCCGCTGATCTACAAGATCACCGGCGTGTGGGGAAACCATGAAGGCTCGATGCTCCTCTGGGTGTCGATCCTGGCGCTGTTCGGCGGGCTCGTCGCCGCCTTCGGCAACAACCTGCCGCTGTCGCTGCGCGCCCATGTGCTCGCCGTGCAGGCCTGGGTCGCGAGCGCCTTCTATCTCTTCATCCTGATCACCTCGAACCCGTTCCTGCGCATCGCCGATCCGCCGATCGAGGGACGCGACCTCAATCCGGTGCTCCAGGACGTCGGCCTCGCCGTGCATCCGCCGATGCTCTATCTCGGTTATGTCGGCTTCTCGATCTCGTTCTCGTTTGCGATCGCGGCGCTGATCGAAGGTCGCATCGACGCAGCCTGGGCGCGCTGGGTACGGCCGTGGACGCTTGTCGCCTGGATCTTCCTGACGCTCGGCATCGCCATGGGCTCCTACTGGGCCTATTACGAACTCGGCTGGGGCGGCTGGTGGTTCTGGGATCCGGTCGAAAACGCCTCGCTGATGCCCTGGCTCGCCGGCACCGCGCTATTGCATTCGGCGCTGGTGATGGAGAAGCGCAACGCGCTCAAGGTCTGGACCGTTCTGCTCTCGATCCTGACCTTCTCGCTGTCGCTGCTCGGAACCTTCCTGGTGCGTTCGGGCGTGCTCACATCCGTTCACGCCTTCGCCAGCGATCCCACCCGCGGCGTCTTCATCCTGCTGATCCTCTGCGTCTTCATCGGCGGCAGTCTCAGCCTCTACGCTGCCCGCGTGTCGTCGCTGAAGCAGGGCGGGCTGTTCGCGCCGATCTCGCGCGAGGGCGCGCTGGTGCTGAACAACCTCTTCCTCACCACGGCCTGTGCGACGGTGCTGGTCGGAACGCTCTATCCGCTCGGGCTGGAAGTTCTGAGCGGCGAAAAGATCTCGGTCGGCGCGCCGTTCTTCAATCTCACCTTCGGGCCGCTGTTCGTACCGCTGCTGATCGCCGTTCCCTTTGGCCCGATGCTGGCGTGGAAGCGTGGCGACCTGCTCGGTGCCGCACAGCGTCTGCTGGCTGCCGGCATCCTCGCGCTGCTGGCGCTGGCGCTGGTCTGGGCCTGGGCGCATGGCGGCAGCGCGCTTGCGCCTCCGGCCATCGCGCTCGCGGTGTTCGTCATCCTCGGCGCGGTGACCGATCTCGTCGAACGCGTCGGCCTGTTCCGCGTGCCGCTCGGAACGGCGCTGCGGCGTGCGCGCGGATTGCCGCGCTCGGTCTGGGGCACGGCCTTTGCGCATGCCGGCCTCGGCATCGCGCTGATCGGCATCGTCTGCGAGACCACCTGGAACAGCGAATATATTGGCACCATGAAGCCGGACGATGTCGCCAAGGTCGCCGGTTACGAGCTGAAGCTCGATGGGCTGTTCCAGCGGCAGGGCCCGAACTTCCGCGAGATGATCGCGCGGTTCGACGTCAGTCGCGACGGCGAGGCGCTTAGCGTGATGACGCCGTCGAAGCGCAGCTTCACCACGCGCGGTTCCTCGACCACCGAAGCTGCGCTTCTCACCCGCGGCGCGAGCCAGCTCTATATCTCCCTCGGCGATGTCACCGCCGAAGGCGCGATCGCGGTGCGCATCTATCACAAGCCGCTGGTGCTGCTGATCTGGTGGGGGCCGGTGCTCATGGCGTTCGGCGGCGTGCTGTCGCTGTCTGACCGCCGCTTGCGCGTTGGCGCACCAAAACCGGCGCGCGCGCAGCAGCGCTTGCAGCCGGCGGAGTGATCCGATGCGCCGGATGATCACAGCGATCCTTGCGCTGGCACTTCTGGGGCTGCCGGCGGCCTATGCCGTGCAGCCTGACGAGATCATGGCCGACCCGGCGAAAGAGGCGCGGGCGCGCGAATTGTCGCGCGAGCTCCGCTGCATGGTCTGCCAGAACCAGTCGATCGACGATTCCGAAGCGCCGCTCGCGCGCGACCTGCGCCTGCTGGTGCGCGAACGGATCGCGGCAGGCGACAGCAATTCCCAGGTGATCGATTTCCTGGTGGCGCGCTATGGCGAGTTTGTCCTCCTGAAACCGCGCTTCGAACGACAGACTTTGCTGCTGTGGCTGCTCACGCCGCTCGCGCTGGGCGCGGGCGGTTTGGGCCTTTGGTTTCAGATGCGTCGCCGCGCGCGCGGCAGCGCGGACGTGACCCCGCCGCTCACGCCCGACGAGGAGGCGAGACTGTCCGCATTGATGTCGGACGAAGCGAAATCGGGCTAACCGGTTGCGCCTCCTCAATTGAGCAACAAGGAAGCATCTGCACCGTTCGCGGAACTTCCTTAAGTCTCTGTGAAATCATGATTTTTGGCCTGCGTTAAACTGCCGCAGGCATTTGCGGCTTCATTACAAAAGTTTAACCCCGCCGCCAGCGCGCTGTAAGGCGCCAATCCCCATGTTCAGGGCCGTAAGGCGCTGTCCAAGCAGCGTCAAAAAAGAATTCAAGGCCCCGGAGATCCCTGCATGACCGAACGTCCCGACCTCTCGTCCCTCCCATCGTACCGGCAGCCCCGCCGGTCGCTGCTCGTTGCCCGTAAACTCGCGCTGATGGCCTCGGTGGTCGCCGGCCTGGGCGTTGCTGTCTATGGCTTCAGCCCGTCGACGTCGCCGTCCGACCTGTTCTCGAGCCCGGCGCATGCGCAGGTCAACAACGAGGTCAAGAAGGTCGAACGTCCGATCGGATTTGCCGACATCGTCGAGCGGGTGAAGCCCTCGGTGATCTCGGTGAAGGTCAACATCAAGGAGAAGACCGCGAGCAACGACGACGGCGATGATTCGCCGTTCCAGCCGGGCTCGCCGATGGAGCGCTTCTTCCGCCGCTTCGGCGGGCAGGACGGGATCCCGGGCATGCGCGGACCGCGCGGCGGCGGGCGTGCCGTCACCGGCCAGGGCTCGGGCTTCTTCATCTCGGCCGACGGCTTTGCCGTGACCAACAACCACGTGGTCGACGGCGCCGACAAGGTCGAGGTGACGACCGACGACGGCAAGACCTACAGCGCCAAGGTGATCGGCACCGACCAGCGCACCGACCTCGCCTTGATCAAGGTCGAGGGCGGCTCGAACTTTTCCTTCGCGAAGCTGTCCGACGGCAAGCCGCGGATCGGTGACTGGGTGCTCGCGGTCGGCAATCCCTTCGGCCTCGGCGGCACCGTGACTGCCGGCATCGTCTCGGCCAGCGGCCGCGACATCGGCAACGGTCCGTATGACGATTTCATCCAGATCGACGCGCCCGTGAACAAGGGCAACTCCGGCGGTCCGGCCTTCAACACCGACGGCGAGGTGATGGGCGTCAACACCGCGATCTACTCGCCCTCCGGCGGCAGCGTCGGTATCGCGTTCTCGATTCCGGCCGCGACCGTGAAGAGCGTGGTGGCCCAGCTCAAGGACAAGGGCTCGGTCAGCCGCGGCTGGATCGGCGTGCAGATCCAGCCCGTGACCTCCGACATCGCCGACAGCCTCGGCATGAAGAAGGCCGAAGGCGCGCTGGTGGCGGAGCCACAGGCCAACGGTCCGGCGGCGAAGGCCGGCATCGAGTCCGGCGACGTCATCACCTCGGTCAACGGCGAGTCCGTCAAGGATGCCCGTGAGCTCGCCCGCACCATCGGCGGCATGGCGCCCGGTGCGACCGTGAAGCTCAACGTGCTGCACAAGGGCCAGGACAAGGTCGTGAACCTCACCCTCGGCCAGTTGCCGAACACGGTCGAGGCCAAGGCCGACACTGACAACGACAACAGCAAGGCGCCGAGCAAGGGCACCGACGTGCCGAAGCTCGGCATGACGGTTGCCCCGGCCAACAGCGTGGCCGGCGCCGGCAAGGACGGCGTCGTGGTCACCGAGGTCGATCCGAAGAGCGCCGCGGCCGAGCGCGGCTTCAAGGAAGGCGACGTGATTCTCGAGGTCGCCGGCAAGAGCGTGAGCACCGCCGGCGACGTGCGTGACGCCATCAACGCGGCGCGCACCGACAACAAGAACAGCGTTCTGATGCGCGTGAAGAGCGGCGGCCAGTCGCGCTTCGTCGCAGTCCCCCTCGCCAAGGGCTGAGGATCAGGAGGCTTTTGAGATGAAGGGAGCCGTCGGCATTAGTCGCCCCCGCCGCGGGCCCCCTTCCGGGGGGCGGAGCAACTCCGCTTCCCCATCCTACCTTCCGGTGGAATACGCCCCCCTCTGTCGGAAGGGCCTAAGGGCGGTGAGGTCCCCCAGCTTCACCGCCCGCTCTTTTCCCGGTTCGAGAATCTTCCGCTCCGCTTGCATGCGATTGCCGACCGCGCCATGTTGACAGAAGGGCTGACCTCCTTGACCGCCGCCGACCGCACGATGCGCCTCCTCATCATCGAAGACGACCGCGAATCCGCCGATTATCTCGTCAAGGCGTTTCGCGAAGTCGGTCACATCGCCGACCACGCCTCTGACGGCGAGGAAGGTCTCTCCATGGCCGAGAGCGGCGACTACGACGTGCTGGTGGTCGACCGCATGCTGCCCAAGCGCGACGGCCTGTCGCTGATCGGCGCCCTGCGCGAAAAGGGCGATTCGTCGCCAGTGCTGATTCTCTCAGCGCTCGGCCAGGTCGACGACCGCATCAAGGGCCTGCGTGCGGGTGGCGATGACTATCTGCCGAAACCGTATTCGTTCGCCGAGCTGCTCGCGCGCGTCGAGGTGCTGTCGCGCCGTCGCGGCGGTCCCGCCGAGGACACGGTCTATCGCGTCGGCGATCTCGAGCTCGACCGGCTCTCCCATCGCGTCGCCCGCGGCAAGGACGAGCTGACGCTCCAGCCGCGCGAGTTCCGGCTGCTCGAATATCTGATGAAGCATGCGGGACAGGTGGTGACGCGCACCATGCTCCTGGAGAATGTCTGGGACTATCATTTCGATCCGCAAACCAACGTGATCGATGTACACATCTCGCGGCTGCGCTCCAAGATCGACAAGGGCTTCGATCGGCCGCTGCTGCACACGATCCGCGGCGCGGGGTACATGATCCGTGACGGCATTCGGTAAGCTGATCCGCACCACGGCGTTCCGGCTGACGCTGGTCTACCTGTTTCTGTTTGCGGTGTTTGCCGCATCGCTGCTCGGCTATTTCGCCTGGAATACGCGGCGGCTGATCACCGAAGAGATTACCCAGACGGTGAATGCGGAGACTTCGGAGATCAACGAGATCTACGGTCGCCGCGGCATGCGCGGCCTGGTCCTTGCGATCGAATACCGGGCGCTGCGTCCGGGCGCCAACCTCTACCTCGTGACCACGCCGACGGGGCAGGCGATTGCCGGCAATGTCGGCTCGCTGGCACCGGGCGTGATGGCGACGCGTGGCTGGTCGGAGACCGCCTACCGGCGCATTGAGGATGCGGATGATCGCGACCATCGCGCACTCGTGCGCGTCACCGAACTGGAAAACGGCTTCCGCCTTCTGATCGGCCGCGACCTCGCCGAGCGGCGGCGCCTGTTCGGCATCGTCGCCAAGGCCGCGCAATGGTCGATCCTGATCGTCGTCGTGCTCGGCCTCGGCGGCGGAATCTTCGTCGCCCGCCGCGTGCTCACGCGCATCGATGCGATGAGCGGCACGGCGCATCGCATCATGACCGGCGATCTCAGCGAGCGCCTGCCGGTGGGGCGCAGCGGCGACGAGCTCGACCGGCTCGCGGAGAACCTCAATGCCATGCTGGAGCGCATCGAGGCGCTGATGGCCGGGCTAAAGGAGGTTTCCGACAACATCGCCCACGATCTCAAGACGCCGCTGACGCGCCTGCGCAACCGCGCCGAGGAGGCGCTGGCGAAATCGGGCAGTGAGGCCGAATATCGCGCGGCACTGGAACGGACCATCGAGGAATCGGACGGGCTGATCCGCACCTTCAATGCGCTGTTGATGATCGCCCGCGCCGAATCCGGCCAGGCGCGCGGCAACATGGACGATTTCGACGCCTCCGACGTCGCGGGCGGCATCCACGAGCTCTACGAGCCGCTGGCCGAGGACGACGGCATGACGTTGAAGGTGAAGGCCGAGCCGACGCCGGTCCACGGCAACCGCGAGCTGATCAGTCAGGCGCTCGCCAATCTGGTCGAGAACGCGATCAAATATGGCAAGCCGGTCGCGCAGTCCGCTGGAACCGTGGTCAGCATGGACAGCCGCCAGATCCTCATCGAGGCAAGGCGCGAAGGCGATCACGTGCTGCTCAGCGTCACCGATCGCGGCCCCGGAATTCCGGAAGGCGATCGCAAGCATGCCGTGGAGCGTTTTGTGCGGCTCGAGGCGAGCCGGACGCTGCCGGGCTCGGGCCTGGGCCTCAGCCTTGCCGCCGCGGTTGCAACGCTGCATGGCGGTGAGCTGAAGTTGGGCGATGCTCATCCCGGCCTCATCGCCACGCTCGTCCTGCCCGCGCGCACTGGGGCCAGCGACAGGGTTGCTCCCCCAATACCGGATGTGTCACAGAAGGTGGCATGAATCTCTCCGCGCCGGGAAACGCGGACAAGCATGGTGGGAATCTGGCCGCACGCTTCGCGGAAGGCCCGCATGTTGCCGCTTCCACCACCGCCGAACAACGTCTTCGTGACTGGCTCGCGGAGCTCGAGCCGCAGCAGGCGGCTGCGATCGCGGCGCTGCTCGATCATCCCTTCGTTCGTCCGATCCTGGCCGGCCTAGCGGAATTCTCACCCTATCTGTTCGACCTGATCCGCAGCGATCCGGCGCGATTGATCCGGCTGCTTGGCTGCGATCCCGATGCACATCTGGCATCGCTGATCGACGACGCTAGGCGCGCCGTGCTCGCCGCCACCGAGGAAGCCGAGGTGATGCGACTACTCCGCCGCATGAAATCGGAGGCCGCGCTGCTGATCGCGCTCTGCGACATCGGCGGCGTTTGGCCGGTGATGCGGGTGACGGCGGCATTGACCGATGTCGCGGTGTCCTCGGTCCAGACGGCGCTCCGGTTCCTGCTGCGGCAGGACGCCGCACGCGGCAAGCTGTTGTCGGCCAATCCGGAAGCTCCGGAAGAAGGCTGCGGCCTGATCGTGCTGGCGATGGGCAAGATGGGCGCGGGTGAGCTGAACTATTCCAGCGACATCGACCTGATCGTGTTCTTCGATCCCGACGCGACGACGCTTGCGCCCGATATCGAGCCGCAGCCGTTCTTCGTGCGGGTGACGCAGGGGCTTGCGCGCCTGCTGCAACAGCGCACCTATGACGGCTACGTGTTCCGCGTCGATCTGCGGCTGCGGCCCGATCCGTCGTCGACGCAAGTGGCGATCTCGCGCGACGCCGCGCTGCATTACTACGAGCGGGAAGGGCGTACCTGGGAGCGTGCGGCCATGATCAAGGCCCGCGCATGTGCCGGCGACCTGAAGGCTGGCGAGGGGCTGCTTGCCGACATCGCGCCGTTCGTCTGGCGCAAGCATCTCGACTTCGCCGCGCTCGCCGATGTCCATGACATGAAGCGGCAGATGCAGACCTATCGCGGCCAGAGTGAGGTCGCAGTCGAAGGCCATAACGTGAAGGTCGGGCGTGGCGGCATTCGCGAGATCGAGTTCTTTGCCCAGACCCAGCAGTTGATCGCCGGGGGCCGTCATCCGGAGTTGCGGGTGCGGCCGACGCTCGTTGCGCTCGACGTGCTCGCCGCCAGCAACTGGATCACCTTCGAGGCGCGCGACGAGCTGACCAGAGCTTACGAATTCCTGCGCCGGGTCGAGCACCGTCTCCAGATGATCGCCGACGAGCAGACCCACGCCTTGCCTGACGACAAGGAGGCCGTGGAGCGCCTGGCCTGGTTCTTCGGCTATGCCAGCCGTGAGGCCTTTGCGCGTGATCTCCTGCGTCAGCTCGGCATCGTCCAGGGTCACTACGAAAAACTGTTCGAGGGCGATCCGACCGGTACGGCCAAGCTGCCGGCGATCGACTATGGTGCGGGTCCCGACGATCCGCGCCTGTTGCAGCAGCTGTTGACGCTCGGCTTCAAGAAGCCTGCCGCCGTCGCACAGACCGTGCGTGACTGGATCACCAGCGACTACCGCGTGTTCCGTAACGAGGCGACCCGCAGCGCCTTTGTCGAGTTCGTGCCGGCCCTGATCGACGGGCTTGCCCATGCCGAGGAGCCGGACCGCGCGGTCGCGGCGTTCGATCATTTCCTGCAAGCCCTGCAGCGCGGCGGGCGGCTGATCACGCTGCTCAGCCAGAACCGCGATCTCGTTGCCCTCGTGGCGCTGGTGCTGGGCGCGGCGCCCCGGCTCGGCGAGATGCTGGCGCGCCAGCCGCAATTGATGGACGGGCTGATCGATCCGCGCTTCTTCGGCGCCATGCCTGACAGGCAGGAACTGTCGGCACGGCTCGCGGCCACGGTGCGCGATGCGGATTCCTACGAGGAGTTCCTCGAC
Source organism: Bradyrhizobium sp. CCGUVB23 (assembly GCF_024199885.1). Lineage (NCBI taxonomy): Bacteria > Pseudomonadati > Pseudomonadota > Alphaproteobacteria > Hyphomicrobiales > Nitrobacteraceae > Bradyrhizobium > Bradyrhizobium sp. CCGUVB23. The sequence goes on along the minus strand of NZ_JANADQ010000001.1, from coordinate 10,155,816 downwards.
CGGCTACGCCTGTTCGGGCAGGAGAGCCTGTTTCTGATCGGCACGCGCATCCTTTCGGGAACGGTTTCCGCGCAACAGGCGAGCACGGCCTTCGCCGACGTCGCGGAGGGCATCGTGCACACCGTGCATGGACTGGTCGCAGATCGCTTCGCCGCCCAGCATGGCCGGATCAAGCGGCAGGAAACTGCGATTATCGCCATGGGCCGGCTTGGCAGCCGCGAGATGACGGCGTCCTCCGATCTCGACCTGATCCTGCTCTATAATTTCGACGGCGAGAATCCAGATTCAGATGGACCGAAGTCGCTCCAGGGCGCGCATTATTTCGCGCGCTTCACCCAGCGTCTGATCAGTGCCTTCACGACGCGGACCAATTACGGCGTGCTCTACGAGATCGACATGCGGCTGCGTCCGTCGGGACGCGCGGGGCCCGTGGCTTCCAGCATCGCCTCCTTCGACGACTATCAGGCTCACGAGGCCTGGACCTGGGAGCACATGGCGCTGACGCGCGCCCGCGTCGTCTCGGCTTCGCCGGAATTTCGCGCGCGGATCGAGACGGTCATCCGCGAGGTACTGACGCGGCGGCGCGATCCCGTCACTATTGCCAACGACGTCGCCGACATGCGCCGCGCGATCGCGCAGGAGAAGGGCGAGACCGACTATTGGGACCTCAAATATGCCGCCGGCGGCCTGGTCGATATCGACTTCATCGCGCAATATCTCCAGCTCGTCCACGCGCACGACAAGCCTGACATTCTCGATGTCTCGACCATGCAGGTGCTGGAGAACGCTGCAAGGCTCGGCGTGCTGGCGCACTCGGAGGCCGAGATCCTGCGCGCGGCAGCGCGGCTCTACCACGATCTGACCCAGATTCTGCGCCTCTGCGTCAGCGACCGCTTCAAGCCGGAGACGGCCGGCGTCGACCTGCAAGGGGTGATGACGCGCGCAGGCGACGCGCCGGATTTCTCATCGCTCGAAGCCCGCGTGAAGGAGACGCAGAGCGAGGTGCGGCGCGTGTTCAGGGCGGTGTTGGAAGGGCAGTAGCCTCTTTCAGCGATGCGATGGCCTGGCGGACATCAGGCTCCAGCCCTGCGCCGCCGGCGTCGAGATGCGCGAAGATCGCGCGCTTCATCCGAGGATCCCAGAACTTCCTGATGTGCTCGGCGATGCCCGGCACGGCCTTGTCATGGCCCTGGCTCTGGAAGAATTTGCCGATCTGGTTGGCCATGTAGATCAAGCGGTCAGGCGACATCGGCAACCTCCGTGGCAAGGCTCGCTATGCGGCTGCCATGCGTGAACACTTCAAATCCGTCCTGCCGGGCGATGGCAATCAGCGTGATGCCGGCGGCTTCCGCGGTGCGCACGGCAAGCGCGGTGGGCGCGGAGACCGCCACCATCACCGGCGCGCCGATCGCGGCCGTCTTCTGCACCATCTCCACGGAAACGCGGCTCGTCAGCAGCGCCATGCCGCCGCTCGCGTCCGTGCGGCTGCGCGCCAGCGCGCCTGCAAGCTTGTCGAGTGCGTTATGGCGGCCGACATCCTCGCGCAGTGCGACGAGGCCGCGGGCAGGGGACCAGAATGCGGCGGCATGCACGGCGCGGGTCTGCATGTTGATCGCTTGCAGCGGAGCAATGCCCTGCATCGCCGACATGATCTGCTCTGGCGTGAAGGTTTGCCCCTGCGGCACGACTGCGGCGGGGCGCACCGCTTCCGCAATCGACTCGATGCCGCAGATGCCGCAGCCGGTCGGCCCAGCGATGTGGCGCCGCCGCTCGCTCATGCGTCCGGCATCTTCCGAGGCCAGCCACATCCGGAGCTCGATGCCGTCATCGAGGCGAACCACCTCGAGCGACTGGATGTCGTCGGCGGATTTCACGATGCCTTCGCTCAGGCTGAAGCCGACGGCGAAGTCCTCGAGATTTTGCGGCGTCCCCATCATGACGGCATAGGTGCCGCCATTGTAGGTCAGCGCGATCGGCGTCTCCTCCGGGATCAGCCGTGTCCCGCCGGATGCCGCCCCGTCGCGCCAGCTCTCCCGATCGATCGCCTGAACCGCCACGTGCATCGGCCTACTCCGCGGCTTCCGCGGGCGCGATACGGCGCGAATGCCGCGCCTGCGCGTCATAGGCCTTCTGCCAGTCGGACGGTCCGTTGGACGGTGACACCTGCACGGCGGTGACCTTGTATTCGGGGCAGTTGGTCGCCCAGTCCGAATATTCGGTAGTGATCACGTTGGCCTGCGTGTCCGGATGGTGGAACGTGGTGTAGACCACGCCCGGCGCGACGCGGTCGGTGATTTCCGCGCGCAGCGTGGTCTCACCGGCGCGGCTCTTCAGCCGCACCCAGTCGCCGTCACGCACGCCGCGCTGCTCGGCGTCGTGCGGATGGATTTCCAGCCGGTCCTCGGCATGCCAGACCACGTTGTCGGTGCGTCTGGTCTGCGCGCCGACATTATACTGGCTGAGGATGCGCCCCGTGGTCAGCAGCAGCGGATAGCGCGGTCCGGTGCGCTCGTCGGTCGCGACATACTCGGTAACGACGAACTTGCCCTTGCCGCGGACGAAGCCGTCGATATGCATCACCGGCGTGCCCTCGGGCGCTTTCTCGTTGCAGGGCCACTGCACCGAGCCGAGCTCGTCGAGCCTTGCGTAGGAGACGCCGGCGAACGTCGGCGTCAGCGCCGCGATCTCGTCCATGATCTCGGAGGGGTGTTTGTAGTTCATCTCGAAGCCCATGGCCTTCGCAAGCCCGATGGTGACCTCCCAATCCGCAAGGCCGTTCTTCGGCGTCATCACCTTGCGGACGCGCTGGATGCGGCGCTCGGCATTGGTGAAGGTGCCGTCCTTCTCGAGGAAGCTCGATCCGGGCAGGAAGACATGGGCGTAGTTGGCGGTCTCGTTGAGGAAGAGGTCATGGACGATGACGCATTCCATCGCCGAGAGCGCCGCCACCACGTGCGACGTGTTGGGATCGGACTGCAGGATGTCCTCGCCCTGCACGTAGATCCCCATGAAGGTGCCTTCGACCGCAGCATCGAACATGTTGGGAATGCGCAGGCCCGGCTCGGGATTGAGCCTGACGTTCCACATCGCCTCGAACTGGTCGCGCACGGCGTCGCCGGAGATGTGGCGATAGCCGGGCAGCTCGTGCGGGAACGAGCCCATGTCGCAGGAGCCTTGCACGTTGTTCTGGCCGCGCAGCGGGTTCACGCCGACGCCGGGGCGGCCGATATTGCCGGTCGCCATCGCGAGGTTGGCGATCGCGATCACCGTGGTCGAGCCCTGGCTGTGCTCGGTGACGCCGAGCCCGTAATAGATCGCGCCATTGCCGCCGGTGGCGTAGGTCCGCGCCGCTTCGCGCAGCACATTGGGATCGACACCGGTCAGGATCGCGGTCGCCTCCGGGCTGTTTTTGGGCTGCGCGACAAACGCCGCCCATTCCTCGAACTCGCTCCAGTCGCAGCGCTCGCGCACGAATTCCTCATTGACGAGCCCCTCGGTGACGATGACATGCGCCAGCGCCGTCATGACCGCGACGTTGGTGCCGGGCATTAGCGGCAGATGCAGCGCCTTCACGTGAGGCGATTCCACCATCTCGGTGCGGCGCGGATCGATCACGATGAGTTTTGCACCCTGCCGCAGCCGCTTCTTCAGGCGGGAAGCGAACACGGGGTGGGCGGAGGCCGGGTTGGCGCCGATGACAACGACGACATCGGTATCTTCGACCGAGTCGAAATCCTGCGTGCCTGCGGAGGTGCCGAAGGTGGTGGCAAGGCCATAGCCGGTCGGCGAGTGGCAGACGCGGGCACAGGTGTCGACATTGTTGTTGCCGAAGCCGGCGCGGATCAGCTTCTGCACCAGATAGGTCTCTTCATTGGTGCAGCGTGAGGAGGTGATACCGCCGATGGCGTCGCGGCCGTATTTCGTCTGGATGCCGCGCATCCTGGCCGCGGCAAACGAGAAGGCTTCGTCCCACGACACCTCGCGCCAGGGGTCCTCGATCCGCTCGCGGATCATCGGCTTGAGGATGCGTTCCTTGTGGTTCGTGTAGCCCCAGGCGAAGCGGCCCTTGACGCAGGAATGGCCGCGATTGGCCTTGCCGTCCTTCCACGGCACCATGCGGACGACTTCCTCGCCGCGCATCTCCGCCTTGAAGGCGCAGCCGACGCCGCAATAGGCGCAGGTGGTGACGACGGAGTGCTCGGGCTGGCCGATCTCGATCACCGACTTTTCCGTCAGCGTCGCGGTCGGGCAGGCCTGCACGCAGGCGCCGCAGGAGACGCATTCCGAGCCGAGGAAGCTTTCGCTCATGCCGGGCGAGACACGGCTCTCGAAGCCGCGGCCCGAGATCGTCAGCGCAAAGGTGCCTTGCACCTCTTCGCAGGCGCGGACGCAGCGCGAGCAGACGATGCACTTGGAGGGATCGTAGGTGAAGTAGGGATTGGACTCGTCCTTCGGCAGCCAGGCGGGGTTCACGTCGCCATTGGACTTGGCGAAGACGTGGTTCTCGCCTTCATAGCCGTAGCGCACGTCGCGCAGGCCGACGGCGCCGGCCATGTCCTGCAACTCGCAATCGCCGTTCGCGCCGCAGGTGAGGCAGTCGAGCGGATGGTCGGAGATGTAGAGCTCCATCACGCCCTTGCGCAGCTTCTTCAGCCGCTCGGTCTGGGTGTGCACGACGAGGCCGTTCATCGCGGGCGTAGTGCAGGAGGCCGGCGTGCCGGCGCGGCCTTCGATCTCCACGAGACAGAGGCGGCAGGAGCCGAATGCATCCACCATGTCGGTCGCGCACAGCTTCGGGATCTGATGACCCGCCTCCATCGCCGCGCGCATGATCGAGGTGCCCTCGGGCACCGAGATCTCCTTGCCGTCGATGGTCAGCGTGACCATCGTTTCCGATTTCGAGCGCGGCGTGCCGAAGTCGATTTCCTCGATCAGAGACATCGTTGTTCTCCTATTCCGCGGCCTGCAGCGTGGCCGGTGCCGGGCCAAAATCTTCCCGGAAATGTTTCAGGGCACTCAGCACGGGGTAGGGCGTGAAGCCGCCGAGCGCGCAGAGCGAGCCGAATTTCATGGTGTTGCAGAGGTCCTCGACGAGCGCGAGGTTTTCGCTCACGCGCTCGCCGCGCATGATCTTCTCGATGGTCTCGACGCCGCGGGTCGAACCGATCCGGCACGGCGTGCACTTGCCGCAGGATTCGATGGCGCAGAACTCCATCGCAAATCGCGCCTGCTTGCGCATGTCGACACTGTCGTCGAACACGACGATGCCGCCATGGCCGATCAGGCCGTCGCGCGCGGCAAAGGCCTCGTAGTCGAACGGCGTGTCGAACAGCGCGCGGGGGAAGTAGGCGCCGAGCGGCCCGCCGACCTGCACGGCGCGGACCGGGCGGCCGGTGAAAGTGCCGCCGCCGATGTCGTCGACGAGCTCGCCGAGCGAGACGCCGAATGCGGTCTCGAACAGCCCGCCATGGCGGATATTGCCGGCGAGCTGGATCGGCATCGTACCGCGCGAGCGACCCATGCCGAAATCGGCGTAGGCCTTGGCGCCTTCTGAGAGGATGAAGGGAACGGCGGCGAACGACAGCACGTTGTTGATGACGGTCGGCTTGCCGAACAGGCCGTGATGGGCCGGCAGCGGCGGCTTTGCGCGCACGATGCCGCGGCGGCCTTCGAGGCTCTCCAGCAGCGAGGTCTCCTCGCCGCAGACATAGGCGCCTGCACCGACGCGCACTTCGAGATCGAAGCTCTGGGTGGAACCGCCGATGTTCGTGCCGAGATAGCCGCCGCGCGTTGCCGCCGCAATCGCCGCGTTCATCGCCTCGACGGCGTGCGGATATTCGCTGCGGATGTAGATGTAGCCCTTGGTGGCGCCGACGGTGATCGCCGCGATGGTCATGCCCTCGATCACCAGGAAGGGATCGCCCTCCATGATCATGCGGTCGGCGAACGTGCCGCTATCGCCTTCGTCGGCGTTACAGACGATGAATTTGCGGTCGGCGTTCGCCTGCGCGACCGTCTTCCACTTGATGCCGGTCGGGAAGCCGGCGCCGCCACGGCCGCGCAGGCCGGACGATGCGACCTCGGCCAGGATCGCATCCGCGCCAAGCGACAGTGCGCGTTCGAGGCCCTTGTAGCCGCCATGGGCGCGATAGTCCGCGAGCGAGCGCGGATCGATCACGCCGCAGCGCGCGAAGGTGAGGCGGGTCTGGCGCTTCAGCCAAGGAATCTCGTCTGCGATGCCAAGCCGGAGGGGGTGCTCTCCGTTACTCGCCATCGAGTCGAACACGGAGGAGACATCCTCCGGGCTGACCGGTCCGTACGCGATACGGCCCTTGAGGGTCGCCACCTCGACCATCGGCTCCAGCCAACACAGCCCGCGTGAGCCCGTCCTGACGATCTCGACTGGAAGGCCGCGCTTCTCGGCGGCCTGCTCGAGCGCCGCGGCCACATCATCGGCGCCGACAGCGACGGCAGCTGCATCGCGGGGAACAAAGATCCGCATCTTCATCGCTGCGCCTCCGCAACCAGCGCATCGAGGCGCTTCTCATCGAGCCGGCCGACGAGGCGGCCATCGAGCATTGCGGACGGGGCAGTCGCGCAGAGGCCGAGGCAGTAGATCGGCTCCAGCGTGACGCGATCGTCGGCAGTGGTGCTGCCGAGCGACACGCCGAGCCTCGCCTCGGCACGCGCCGCCAGCGCATCGCCGCCGGCGGCCTGGCATGCCTCAGCGCGGCAGAGTTTGAGGACGTGGCGGCCGGCGGGCTTGTGGCGGAAATCGTGGTAGAAGGTAAACACGCCATGAACCTCGGCGCGCGACAGGTTGAGCGCCTGCGCGACCATGGGAATCGCGGCCTCCGGGACATAGCCGAAGGCCCCTTGCAGGGCATGGAGGATGACCAGCGTCGCGCCCTCCTGTCCGGCGTGTTCGGCGATGATTTCAGCGCCGCGCGTTTCGTCCCAAGGCTCGTGAATCCCCGTCATTTTTCATTCTCAACCAGAGGGTGACCTGCCCCCATGAGTATTTGGAATCATTCGAAAATCAATAAAGCTGTCCCATGCTGCGATCGGGAATTCGCATCGATAGGGTCACGCAATCGGGTGATACGAAATCGCAATGATTGTTCCGGCAACGTCCCGTTTTCGGGTGTTGGAGAAGGCCCATCGTGATAGCTTGCATGCCACGACATAATCCCAGGGGAATAGCGGTTGCTCGACAAGCTTGAACTTCTGCTGGCGCTCGCCAAGGAGCGGCATTTCGGACGCGCGGCGGAAGCCTGCGGCGTCACCCAGCCGACCATGTCGACCGGGCTGAAGCAACTCGAGGAGATTCTCGGCGTCATGCTGGTCCAGCGCGGCTCGCGCTTCCAGGGCTTTACGCCGGAAGGCGAGCGGGCACTCGACTGGGCGCGACGCATCGTCGGCGACGCCCGCGCCATGCGCGACGAGATCAACGGGCTGAAGCACAAGCTCTCCGGCGAGATCCGCATCGCGGCGATCCCGACCGCGCTCGGCATGGTGGCCTCGCTGACGACGCCGTTCCGCGCCAAGCATCCGGAGGTGCGTTTCCGCATCCAGTCGACCACCTCGTCGGAGGTGCTGGGACTTCTCGAAAATCTCGAGGTCGATGCGGGGCTGACCTATATCGAGAACGAGCCGATCGGCAAGGTGCGCACCATCCCGCTCTACAACGAGAGCTATCGCCTCCTGACCGCGCCGGATGCGATGTTCGGCGACCGCGAGACGGTGACCTGGGCGGAGGTCGGCAAGGTGCCGCTGTGCCTCCTGACGCCGGACATGCAGAACCGCCGCATCATCGACCGCGCATTGCGCTCGGTGAATGCCGAGGCGACGCCGACGCTGACGTCGAACTCGCTGCTGGTGCTGTTCACGCATGTGAAGACCGGGCGCTGGGCGAGCGTGATGCCTGCGAAGCTTGCCGAGACGCTCGGCCTCAAGGACACCGTCCGCTCGATCCCGATCATCGATCCCGAGGTCAACTACAGCATTGGCCTTGTGATCCCGCAGCGCGACCCGATGACGCCGCTGATCGCCGCGCTCGTCAACGTCGCGCGCGAGGTGGCGCCGACGCTGCAATCCTGACCGGGGTCAGGCGGCCGCGGGGATCCTGGCTGCGGCCTTGTTGGCATCGCGCGGCAGCGTGACGCGCACGATGGTGCCGACGTCGATCTTCGAGCGCAGCCGCATCGTGCCGCCGTGCAGTTGCGCGAGCGAGCGGGCGATCGCGAGCCCCAGGCCCGAGCCGTGATAGGTCTTTGTGAGCTGGCTCTCGACCTGCTCGAAGGGGCGGCCGAGCCGCGCCAGCGAATGCGGGGCGATGCCGATGCCGGTGTCGGCGATCATCAGCACGACCTTGTCCTCGAGTTGCCGGCTGCGCACCACGATGCGGCCGCCGTCGGGCGTGAACTTCACGGCGTTGGACAGGAGGTTGACGATGATCTGCTTGGTGGCGCGGCGGTCGGCGACGACGGAGATGATGCTGTCGATGTCGGCATCGAGCGTCAGGTTCTTGTCCTGCGCGCGGCCCGAGACCACCCGCAGCGATTCCGCGAGCGTGCGCGACAGGTCGAGCTCCTCCATGTCGAGCTTCATGCGGCCGGCCTCGATCTTGGACATATCGAGGATGTCGTTGATGACCTCCAGCAGGTAGTGACCGCTGGTGAGGATGTCCTGGCAGTATTCCTGGTACTTCTCGTTTCCGAGCTCGCCGAACATGCCGCTTCCCATGACCTCCGAGAAGCCGATGATCGCGTTCAGGGGCGTGCGCAGCTCGTGGCTCATGTTGGCGAGGAATTTCGACTTGGTCTGGTTGGCTTCTTCGGCGCGGGTCTTTTCGCGCTGGTATTTTTCGGCGAGATCGGCGAGCTCGTTGGTCTGGCGCTCCAGCGCCGCTTGCGAGCGCTTCAGGTCGATGACGGTGGCGCGCAGGCGCAGATCGTTGTCGACGAGCTTCTGCTCGTGCTCCTTGATGCGCGTGATGTCGGTGCCGACCGAGACGTAGCCGCCGTCCTTGGTACGGCGCTCGCTGATGTGCAGCCAGCTGCCGTCGTCGAGCTGCGCCTCGAAGGTGCGGGCGCCCGGTCCCTGATTGGCGGTCTCGTTGTGGCGGGTGCGCACCTCCGGCATGCGGCCGACCTCGAGCACGGTCTCGTAGGAGGTGCCGGGGATGACGGCCGAGTCCGGCAGCCTGTGCAGGCGCTGGAAGTGCGAGTTGCAGAGCACCAGACGGTCGCTGTTGTCCCACAGCACGAAGGCTTCCGGGATCGTCTCGATGGCGTCGCGCAGCCGCAGGTCGGCTTCCACCGTCTTTTCGGCAAGGCTCTTCTGCTCGGTGATGTCGACGGCGATGCCGATCAGGTGCATGGCGGAATCGCCCGTGGCGCGCGTGCGCTCGCAGCGCACGCGGAGCCAGATCCAGTGGCCGTCGACATGCTGCATGCGGAAGCTCTGGTCGATGTGGTCAATCTGGCCCGAGATCAGCTGGTCGGCGATCGCGAACAGGTCGATGTCGTCCGACTTCACCAGCGCATTGACCTCGCCGAAGGTGAGGAGCTCGTTGCGGCCGTCGAGGCCCAGCATCGAGAACATCGACTGCGACCAGAAGATTTTGCCGCGCGAAAGATCCCAGTCCCAAAGGCCGCAGCGCCCGCGGTTGAGCGCGGTGTCGATCCGGCCGCGTACGGCGTCGTTGATCAGGTCGCCCTCGCGGGCGCGGGTCGACTGCCAGTGGAAAGCGAAGCCGAGAATCAGGACGACGAAGCCGGTGGTCGCCGACAGCGTCACCGAGAGCGCGGCATCCGAGCCCCAGATCGGCTCGTTGCGCTCCTGGATCACGGTGACCTGACCGGGCAGCGACTTGATCGGCCGCGAGATCGCCACCGCGCTGTTGCCGCTGGGCAGCGTGAGATCGGAGACGTCGTTCTGTTGCGGCGGCGTCGCCACCAGCTGCGCGGTGGTGATCGCATCGAGCAGGCGGTCGTTGCCGGCCGGGTCGGTGTCCACGGGAATGCGTGCGAGGATGCGGCGGTCGGTGCCGACGGAGGTGACGATGACGTGGCGGCCCGAGGCCGTGCCCCAGGAGGGAACGAACTCGGGCAAGAGCGTCGGCAGGCGCTCGATGTTCTTCTGCCGTTCCATGCGCACCGAGGCGAGACGATCGATGCGCTCGGCGAGCAGGTCGGCGAGCGCCTGAATGTCGTGCTTGATCACCAGCCGCTTCTGCCGGGTCTGGTCGACGACCTGGACGAAGGCGCCGAGACAGATGGTGATGAGGAAGGCGATGATGAGAGTAGGCACAGCGCGCCGGAGCGCCGGCTCGGCGATCAGGAGCCGGTGGTAGGCCGGTTTCGCGATCGATTGCGCCAATCCCTTGATCGAATCGGATTGGACGCACGCGCTCGCGGCGTCTGCGCGCGGCATGCCTTCGGCCCCCAGGAGATATTGCTGCACCACAATTCGGAATGAAGCCCCCGCTCGCTTCCGAATCACAGCGATTTGAATCCAGTTTTCGTTGACTGTCGAGAGTCAACGAATCGTTAACGCGAAATAATTCTTATCCAATGGAGAGTTTGCGCCGCCGGCGGCCGCAATATGACCTGCGTGGTGAGTCCGAAACGGGAACGTGTGACTCTTCGCGTGCTGGTTCAGGCGCGCGGCGGCTCGGCGTGACTGATCACGCGCTTCACGCTCGGGAAGGCGCGTCGCAGCGCGCGCTCGATCTCGTCGACATGCTCGTGCACCTTGATCACGCTCATCGACGGCGTGGCGCGGCAGTGGAAGTTGACGATCTCGCCGGCATCGGTGTTGCGCACGCGCACATTATGAATGTCGTGGATATCGCTATCAGCGGCAAAGCCGGTGAGCGCGGCTGCAATGGCCTGCACCCGTTCCGCCGGCGCGTCGACGCCGAACGGCAGCTCCGGCTGGAGCGGCTCGATGTGGACGTCGACCTCCACATCCTCGCCGAATTCCTCCTGGATGTTGCGCTCCAGTGTGTTGGCGACGTCGTGGGCCGCAACCAGCGGCATCTCGGCGTCGACCTCGAGATCGATGCCGACGATCAGCTTGGCGCCGAGGTCGTGCACGGTGACGTGATGGATGGCAAGGCCCGAATTGCGCGCGATCACCATGATGCGGTCGCGCACGGTCTCGTTGTCGCGCGCGACGGGGACGGCGGTGAATGTAAGGTCGGCGTCGCCGAACGCCTTGCCGACGGCGGCTTGCGCGTTGCGCTTGATGTCCTCGACGCGGTCGATCGGATAGGTCCGCGGCACCTTTGCGATGGTGTCGATGAAATAGGTCGCCCCGACCATGCGTACGCGCAGGCGCTCGACATCGAGCACGCCGGGCACGCTTTTGATTACGGCAGTGGCCTTCTCCAGCGCGCCCTCCGGCGCGCGGTCGACCAGCGTCTGCACCGTGGAGCCTGCCATGCGCAGGCCGAGAGCCGCGATCATCACGGCGACGGCGGCCGCCGCCGCGGCGTCGCCCCACCAGAAGCCGAGGCCGGCGAGGATGAGGCCGGCGATGACGGCGAACGAGCCCATCACGTCGGAGGCAAAATGCAGTGCGTCGGCCGCGAGTGCCTGGCTCCGCGTCTCCCGCGCGGCGCGATGCAGCGCTCGCGCCCGCCAGAGATTGACGACGATGTCGATCACCAGCACGACGAAGGGCACGGCCGAGATGGTCGGCGGCGCCGTGCCCTCGCGCAGGCGGCTATAGGCCTCGACCAGGATGCCGCCGGCCAGCACGTAGAGCAGGGCAGTGACGCCGAGCGCGGAGATGCTCTCGAGCTTGCCGTGGCCGTAATGGTGCTCGTCATCGGCCGGCTTGTCGGACACCCGCACCACCGCCCAGGTGATGATGGTTGCGACCAGGTCGATCGAGGAATGCAGCGCCTCAGAGATCAGCGCCAGCGAGCCAATCGCGATCCCGACCACGAATTTGGCGGCCGCCATGCCGCCGCTGGCGAAGATGGAGATCGCGGCGACCGAGGTTTTGCTGGTGTGAGAATTCATGGCCGGGGATTTAGCAGGCGGTCCGCGAACATCAAGCGACGATCCACAGGTGCAGTCGCAAGTGAGTTGCAAGAGCGGGGCCCGCTCTGTCATTCCGGGGCGATGCGAAGCATCGAACCCGGAATCTCGAGATTCTCAGGTGCGCAATTGCGCACCATAGTTCGCCCTTCGGGCGCCCCGGAATGACGGTGACGCCCTCACAGCGTGACGACGATCTTGCCGAGATGCCTGTTGGCCTCCATGTGCGCGAAGGCCGCGTCGATGTCGTCGAAGGCAAACACCTTGTCGATCGGCAGCTGCAGCTTGCGCGCTTCCACCGCACTCCAGATGTCCTTGCGAACCTCCTCAAAGATATCGCGGATTTCCTCGATCGTGCGGGTGCGGAAGGTGACGCCGATATAGTTGATGCGACGCGCCGCATGCAGGTCGAAATTGAAGTCGCCATGGGTGCCGCCGAGCCGGCCGACATTGACGATGCGGCCCTTCACCTTGGTTGCGGCAAGGTTCTGGCTCGCGACCTTGCCCGAGACCTGGTCGACGATGAGGTCGACACCTTCGCCGCCGGTGGCCTTCAGCACCTGGTCGACCCAGCCGGGGTTGGAGGAGTCGATCGCTAGATCGGCGCAGTAATCGGTAAGCCGGCTGCGGCGATGGGCATCCGTCGACGAACCGATCACGAGCCTTGCGCCCTTGAGCTTGGCAATCTGCATCGCCATCAGGCCGACGCCGGAGCTTGCGCCCTGGATCAGAACGGATTGGCCCGGCTGAATTCCGCCGACGGTGACGACGGCGTTGTGCATGGTCGCGAGCGCGACGGGCAGGGTGGCGGCTTCCTGGAAGTTCATGTTCGAGGGGGCGCGGAACAGGCGGCCGTGATCGGCGAGCGTGTACTCCGCAAACGCCGCGGCGCCCGAGCCCATGATGCGGTCGCCGACCTTCACGCCCTTCGCGTCGGGCCCGAGGGCCGCGACTTCACCGGCCCATTCCATGCCAAGTACGGTGCCGACCCCGCCGGCCGCGCCATGGGCATGGCCCTTGCGCATGCCGGTGTCGGCGCGGTTGAGCGCGCAGGCGCGGACGCGGACCAGCACCTGCGTGCCCTTAGGCGTTGGTTGAGCGACGTCGGAAATCGCAGCTCCCTCAGGGCCATAGACGTAGGCCTTCATGCGTCACCTCTGGTTCATCCTAAACGTGAATCGCAACGCTAAGCGCGCGCTGGCGATCATTCCGCAGCTTGTGCCACCGGTTGAACGATCATGCCTTCGAGCCGGTTCCTGATGATGGCCTCCGCCTCGCGCACGATGCGGGAGATGAGCTCGGCGCAGCTCGGGATGTCCTGGATCAGGCCCTGCACCTGGCCGGCCGACCAGATGCCTTCGTCCGAATTGCCGGTCGCATAGACCATCTTGCCGCGGGCGCCCGCCACCAGCTCGCGGATGTCCTCGAACCGGGCGCCTTCCTTCTCCATGGCAACGACCTTGGTGGAAATCGCGTTCCTGGCGACGCGCGAGGTGTTGCGCATGGTGCGGAAGATCAGCTCGGTCTCGCGCTCGTCATTGGCGACGATCTTCTCCTTGATGAGCTGGTGGATCGGGCTCTCCCTGGTCGCCATGAAGCGGGTACCCATGTTGATGCCGTCGGCCCCGAGCGCCAGCGCGGCCACGAGGCCCCGAGCGTCGGCGAAGCCACCCGAGGCGATCATCGGGATCCTGACCTTGTTGGCGGCGGCCGGGATCAGGATCAGGCCCGGCGTGTCGTCCTCGCCGGGATGGCCGGCGCACTCAAAACCGTCGATCGAGATGGCGTCGACGCCCATGCGCTCGGCGGACAGGGCGTGGCGGACGCTGGTGCATTTGTGCACGACCTTGACGCCGTGCTTCCTGAACTCATCGACATGCTCCTGCGGCTTGTTGCCGGCGGTCTCGACCACCTTGATGCCGGCCTCGATGATGGCGGCGCGATATTCGGCATAGGGCGGCGGCTTGATCGCGGGCAGGATCGTGAGGTTGACGCCGAATGGCCTGTCGGTGAGTTCGCGGCAGCGCGCAATCTCCTTGGTGAGGTCCTCGGGCGTCGGCTGGGTCAGCGCCGTGATGAAGCCGAGCGCGCCGGCGTTCGCCACCGCCGCCACGAGCTCGGCGTGCCCGACCCACTGCATGCCGCCCTGGACGATCGGATGCTCGACGCCGACCAGCTCGGTGAAACGTGTCTTCAGCATGAGTCCCTCTGTTTCCTCGGGCGCGCGCGATTGGCCGTGCGGCCTCTTATCGATCGTGTTCGGCGGCAGGATGCCGCCCGGTCCGGCAAAAGTCTATTCGCGGGAAGTGCGGCCAGGGCAGGGCGATCATGCGAGCGACGGGCGATGTTCCGCGCGGCGGATAATTCCGGCGGGCGGCGCCAGATGCGCTCTCCGGTATCGTCCTGGCGAACGCCAGACGATCGCGAAACGCTGCACTTATAAAATCAAAAATTCGGTAAAATGTAATATTGGCGTGAGTGCGACACAGTGACCCGTGCGAACTGCGGCCGCCCTGTGATCCAATTCACAAATGTGAACTATCCAAAATGCTACCTTCGCGGGAACTCGGAAGTCGGCTCGACACACTGCCTGCAGCGATGCGCGCGCTGCCGCGGATCGCTCCACTCGCGAAGACGGGAGGCGCCGCCATGCTTGGCTGGATATGGATCGCGCACAATGCGCATTGGCTTGCGGCGCTAGGCTTCGGTGCGATGATCATCGGGGTGTATTTCTGGTCGCGGTTCGACGAGCCGAGCTATGAAGGCACGTCCGAATATTTCGTGCGCTACAAACCGAAATTCTCGACCTCGCGAAGGCGCTACCTGCGCGCCAAGCTCGGCTATGTCTTCGCGATCCTCATCGTCTTCTTCATCCTGTCGGCCGTACCGGAGATCTTCTACGCCCTGCTTCCCGAGGAGCTCAGCCAAAAAGCTCCAAAGCCCAGCGATACGACCCTTCCGCTCGGTGTTGCGCTGATGCTGATAGCATTCCAGACCATTCCGCGGCTGAACGAAGGAGAACGCCGCATCCGAGGGCTTCTTCATTCGGTCGCTCGCATACCTGAATCGATCCGTCGAACCGTCGCCCAACTTCGCGGCTTCCCGTTCCACTGCAGCGCCGCTGCAGTCGCCCTGCAGACCCGCAAGCTCGGCGTGCAGATCGGAAAGAGCGGTCAAGAGCCGGCAAACCTGAGCAAGCTGATCTTCGAGGACGATTTCCTGCACGTCTGGTACAACACCGGGTGTGTGCTGAGCGCATTGTCCGAGAATAACCAGGCGAGCACCAACATCGATCCGCTCTTCTACGACTACTACAAAGAGGAGCTCGACAGCATCAACGACAGGCACATTGCGCTCGCTCTGCCCGTGCGCAAGTACTTGACCGAGCGGTTGCGCGCCAATTCCAATCCTGACGCAGTTCCCGACCCGGCGGCGATCCGCGAAGTCCGGAACCTGCGAGATCGGCTTTATACCTTCGTGGCTTGCGGCGTCCGGTCCAGCGTCAGGAACGACGCGGAGAGCCTCGACATCATCAGCAAGCTCGGGTTTGCGGTCAGGCCGGATCCGCCCCGCGAACGCCGCATCGAGGCGCTCGTTTGGTTGTCGCTCGCAGCGCTCTCGATTCTGTCCGTGTTCGCGGTCTGGACGACGCAGCTCTTTGAGAACTTCGTTTTGAAGGACGAGCAGACGATCGAAGCGTTGAAGGTGCCGACCGAGTTGCCTGGGCAGTTCTTCTGGTCCTGGTCGACGGATGCCTTCTATTTCTTCGCGATCCTGGGAGCGCTGCTCATTCGCGGCGTCCACATCGGTCGACGGGAGTGGTTCGACATCAACAATTTCGATCGAGAGCGTCCCATCCTGCGTTACGCGAAGCCCATCCTTCTCGGCGGCGCCCTCGGCTATATTGCGCTCGTTCTCATTGCCCTGCTCGTCGGCGGACAGGTGCTCAAAGTGGAGGCCCGCGACATCAGCAAGGGGCTGGTCGAGGCCGTCACTCAAACATTGCCCTGGGCGCCGCTTGCAATCGTCATTGCTGGCGTCGCGTTGTGGCTCGGCGACAGCCCAGTTCAGGACGCGCGGCCGTCGTGGACAAGGATTCTCGGTCGTGCCGTAGTCGGCGCGCTCGTCATGATGGCGGCCGGATTTTTCACGAGCAGCCTCGCCCAGCCGGCCGTTCGCCAGGTGGGGATTGCGAGCATCTATATGAGTCTGTTCGTTGCGATGCAGATCGGCCTCGTTGCGTTTGTGTTGTGCATCATCGTGCAGATTTCGGAGCTGTACACGGACAGAGGACGGTCCTTTGCGGGACAGTTCATCGAAGCTTCGAGCCGACAGGGGCGTCTGTTCTCGATGTATCTCCATCGCGATGGCACGGCATGTCTGCTGTCGCCGAACGGAGGAGGGCTGAAGAGTTCGGCGGTGCGCTGCCAGGGACACTGGCAGCAATTTCCCGAAGGCACTGCCGTGAGATGGGATGGTGAAGGCGATGCCTGCGGAAAAGCCGGGGGCTTCGGCTTGATGTCAGCCTTCGGAGATTCACTCATCTACGAAGCCTATGCGGAGCGCTTCTCCGGCACCCCCGACTTCGTCGCTCAGCTCAACATGCGAGCGAGCGTCGATACGACGAGACCGTCTCCCGCCCCGGACCCTTCGCGAGGGATACAGCCTTCCGCCTGGCAGGCAAAGCCGGCCGATGCGACCAGCGGCGCGACCAGTTGAAGGATGCAATCGAATGCCCAGTGAGGCCCGATATTTCATTCCGGTGTGTCTCTACCCGCACACAAGGTACCGTACGACCGCCGGGCTCATGACGCTCTTCGACAAGTATGACCTCAGGCATCATGATCACCTGATGGTGGTCGCCGATCGCCTGCTTGTCCTGGATCGTCTAATGACCGGCCGATACTGGACCATTCCGTCGGCAGTGCACAAGGCGAAGCAGGAAGCCAGCCAGATCCTGAAGCTGATCCAGCGGACATCCTTCCGATCGGGTGCACGGGCGCGCGGTGCCATCGTCTGCTGGGACGAGATCGCGGAAACGGCGCAATACTCGGACTTCGCGCAGCGCCTGCAACAAGCAGTGCTGGGGGACCGGATGCTCGCGGACACGATTCAGGCATTCGTCGAGCAGAGAGCCGGACGCTATGGTCTCGGCGCGTCGCCGGAACGGGAGCGAGACTACGAACGCGAATACCTGCTTTCGGAAGTGTCGATGAGCGTTTACTGCACCGAGATGCTCGGGTTTTCGAACGAGGTGTGGGAGCGACCACCCGGCGCCGACATTCCCGATCCCCTGAAGTTGCTCTATGGCGAACGCCGAGAATTGATCAGACGCGTGACCGGACAAGCCGCGACTCGGGTTCTGACTTTCGTGTTTCCCGACGCCGAGGACAGCGAGCAAGAGGTTTATGAGGAGAGCCGTCCCGAAGCTTAGGGGCAGCAGCCCAGCCAGTCTTGCGCGCGACGCGATTTTCTAGCGATCGGCAGTCAGGCGGAAATTCATCTCGATCTTCGCGGGCGACCCGCCGATCCCGGGGCGCCAGGGCGAATAGCCCGGCGTGGGATCGGGATCGCGGGAGAGATCGATCCGCCAGGTCTCGGTGGGCGTGTCGGGAAGAGTCAGGATGACCTCGCGCCGGCTCGTCTTGTACGACAGCGCGGCGGTCGCGAGGATGACCTGGCGGTCGCCATCGTGACCGTGCCAGCCTTCGCTCAAGGTGACGGGCGCGAAGCCGTGGCTTTCGTCGACATAGATCTGCACGTCGGTCTTGTCAGGCGGCAAGGCCTTGCCGGGCGGCAGGCGGAATTGCAGCTCGAGCGTCATGAAGCCGTGCGTAAGGTAGGGCGAGCGGATCAGCTCGTACCAGCCCCAATAGGCGAGGCCCGCGACGATCAGCACGACAGTCACGGCAAAGGGGTAGGAGATGTGCGTCCGGCTCACCGCGCCCGGCATGTCATCCGGCGGCGCGTTCTCGCGAACGATGCCGAATCTCGTGAACAGCCAGACGCCGATACCGAAGCCGACGAGGCCGCCGAAAGGGCCGATGTTGAAGAACGCCCCCATGGCGATGCCCCCGTCGCGGTCAGGCCCGGACAGCGCCACTACCAGCGCGGCAAGGCCGGACCAGCCGGCGAGTGCGCCGAGGAGACCGGATAGGAGGCCGAGGATGAAAGACATGATTGGTGCGTCGACGTGCTTGCGGTGAGCGGCGGCTATTTTGTCGCTCTGTCAGGCGCCCGGGTTCGAGCCGCAAGACCCGAAAGTACGTCATTCCGGGGCGGCGCGAAGCGCCGAGCCCGGAATGATGCACGGCCGCCTTGCCGGCTCGTGACCCAACTAACGCTCGCGGATATGGATTCCTGGCTTGCGCTTGGCGCGTCCCGGAATGACGAGGAGGCTCGTGGAAGGGCAGGAGGTCCTGCCCAGTGGGTATGAACGCGCGCTACTGCTCCGGCGCGAGCTGGACCATCTGGCGGCCGGCGTTCATTTCCTTCAGTTTGCTGACGTACTCCTCGGGGCGTTGCCAGCGCATGGGGACCTTCAGTCCCATGAACTCCGCGATGTTGCCGATGAAGCCCGTGCAGTTCATGGTCTCGGCGTTCCAGACCGGCGAACTGTCCTGCAATTTCCTGATATAGGCGAACACCCGCTTGGCGTCGGCCTCGTTCAGATAGACGCGGTAGCTTGCCGTCAGATATTCCGGATCGAGGTCGCCATAGCTCGCCCCCGTCTCGGACGGGACCGGAATGACGTGGCCGAGCATATAGGTGAGCGTGTCGCCCGCGGGCGTCAGGCCTGCGACTTCGACGGCGCGCTCGCTGGTCTTGCCGTACCAGACGAAGGCATGTCCCCAGCTTGCCGCGGTCCTTGCTCTGAAGTCCACGTAATAGGGGCCCTTCGCCTGACCGGCCTTGGACCGGGCAGGCGCGTTACGGGGCGCAAGCGCATTCGCGTCAGCGATGCGCTTGCGTGCCTCGTGGGCAGAAGCCGACTGGATTGTGCAAACGAGCGAAAGGACTGCGCATCCCGCTAGGATGCGCAATCCCGATCTCTGACGTGTGATTGCCACGCTTCGCCTTTCAGCCGTCGACAAAAGCAGCTTTGGAGATGCGTGAGGCTTCAGTAGCGCGACACGATGGGGCCGGGCGCCTTGCCGATCGGAGCTTTTCCAATCGGCGATTTGCCGATCGGCATCTTGCCGATCGGAGCCGGTCCCTGCGGATAGACGGGGACGGGCTGCCGGTGCGGCAGATCCGCGGCGCTCGCGGCCGTCGCCAGGGCAAGCGTTGCGCCCATTGCAATCACGATTTTCTTCACTGGTAGTTCCCCTTTGAGATCAGACAAAGCACGGCCGTAGCCCGCCGCGCTCCCCAAGCACCTCGAAGATGCGCGTCGGAATGCGTCCACAGTGCGGCGAACGCGCGGCGCGTTGGAGAAATATGTTTGCTGTGCGTGAGACCTCACACGCGCGTGATGAGCGCAGGATGGGTTTTGCGAGAACTCAAGCAAGCCATCCCGCGGAGGCGCGCCTCCCGGATGTCGCTTCGCTCATCCGGGTTACGACGGTTCGGCTACAGACGAAACTCGTTGGTCAGCTCGCCGATGCCGTCGATCGCGACGGTCACGGTGTTGACGGGCTCCTTCATCACGCCGACTCCGACGGAGGTGCCCACCGCAATGAGGTCGCCCGGAAGCAGGGTCATGTCATGCGAGATCTTGCTGACCAGTTCCTGCGCGCTGAAGATCATGTCGGAGATCGGATAGTTCTGCCGCTCCACGCCGTTGAGGATGGTTCGGACGACGAGCTTTGCGGGATCGAGACCGGTTACGATCACCGGGCCGAACGGGCCGTAGTCGTCGATGCCCTTGGCGCGGGCCCATTGCGCGAAGGTAGGATCGCGGGTGAGGATGTCGTTGGCGGTGATGTCGTTGACACAGGTGTAGCCAAAGATGAAGGCGTCGGCCTCGGCTTTCGAAACGCGGCTGCAGCTCTTGCCGATGACGATGCCGAGCTCGCCTTCATACGTGGTCTTGCCGTCATAGGAGGAGGGGCGGCGGATCACGGCGCCCGGCGTTGTGATGCTGGTGGTTGCCTTCAACAGATACAGCGGCTCCGGCGGCTCGGGCTGATTGAGCTTTGCGGCGAGCGCGTGAAAGTTGTTCCAGAGCGCGACGATCTTGCTCGGCGCGCACGGCGCGAGCAGCTCCACTTCGTCGAGCGCCAGCACTCGGCCGTTCGGCGTGTTGCGGCCGAAAATCTCGCCGTCATGTACCGCGATGCCGCTTGGCGTGAGCGTTCCGAATCCCGTCGCGCCGGCGTGTCGGAAGCGGAGCCATTTCGTCGGGCCGGCCGCGCTCATCACGCCACCGCCTTGGTTTGGGCAGGCGTCGTGACGCCGTCGTAGAGGCCGGCGATCCGGGCGCGCTGGGTGACCATGGCGAGCACGGAATCGAGCGCGGGCGTAGCGATGCCGGTCATGCGGCCCATCTCCTGGACCACAGTGACGAGCGGATCGATCTCCATCGGGCGGCCGCGCTCGAGATCCTGGAGCATCGAGGTCTTGTGCGCGCCGACCTTGCGGGCGCCCTCGATGCGGCGCTCGACGTCGACGCGGAACTTGACGCCGAAAGTCTCGGCGATCGCCTGCGTCTCCAGCATCACCGCACGCGACAGCGCACGCGTCGCAGGATCGGTGCAGATCACGTCGAGCGTTGCATGGGTCAGCGCGCTGATCGGGTTGAAGCAGACATTGCCCCAGAGTTTCAGCCAGATCTCGTCACGGATGCGGTCGAGCACCGGCGCCTTCATGCCGGCGGCGACGAAGAGGTCGGCCAGGCGCTGCACGTCGGGCGTGATCTCGCCCGAGGGTTCGCCGAGCGGGAAATTGTTGCCGTAGACATGGCGGATCACGCCGGGCGCCTCGATCTCGGTGGCGGGATAGACGATGCAGCCGATGGCACGCTCGGCGCCCAGCTCCCGCCACTGCCGGCCGCCGGCATCGATGCTCTCGAGCGTGGAGTTCTCGTAACTTCCGCCGTGCTTGTAGAAGTACCAATAGGGGATGCCGTTCACCGCGGTGACGATGCGGGTACGCGGCCCCAGCAGCGGCTGCATCTTCTCGATCACGCCGGTGATCGAATGCGCCTTCAGCGTGACGATCACGTAGTCCTGCACGCCGAGCTCGGCCGCGTTGTCGGTGCAGCGCGGATGCACCACGTGCTCCTCGCCATCCATGAGCAGCCTCAAGCCGCGCTCGCGCATGGCGACGAGGTGAGGGCCGCGCGCAACGAGGCTGACGTCGGCGCCCGCGCGCTTAAGCTGCACTCCAAGATATCCGCCGATCGCGCCGGCGCCGTAGATGCAGATCTTCATGAAATCCTCGCAGAGGGGGAGCTGAATCGGGAATTTGGGCACGAAGGGTCCTGGCCGGCTCGGATGGTCCGAGCCGGGGCCAGAAGTCGCAGGGGAAGTAGTTCGGCCTGTCAGGCCGCGTGCGGCGTGCTGTCGGTGATCGCGTCGACGGCGGCGGCGATGTCGCGCATGCTGATGACGGAGACGAGGCTGTAGTCGTCGATCACGGGCAGGTGCCGGATGTGGTGCCGGTTCATCAGATGCCGCACGTGCTCGATTGTGTCGGAGGAGGTGCAGGAGACGAGCTGCTGCACCGAGATGAGCTGCGAGACCTTGACGTTGACGCTGGCCGCGCCGTGCTCGGCGACGGCGCGCACCACGTCGCGCTCGGTGAACATGCCGACGGCGGTGTTGCCCTCGGAGCGGACGACGTCCTTGACCACGAGCGCGCTGATGTTGTTGGCGCGCATCAGCTTCGCGGCAATACCCACCGTTTCGTTCATACGCACGGTCACGACGCGCGACGTCTTCTTGCGCAGAATGTCTCCGACCAGCATTGCAACCTCCCTGGGTGAACGATCTGGAAATAGTCTGGTATACATTATGCCAATCGTCAAGCGCTGGATTTGGCGCATCCGAAAAATCTTGCGGCAGCAATGCTGACGTTTCGCATGCGCCAACCAGCAAAAAGAAAGGGGCGCAATACTGCGCCCCTTTTGGCCGATGCGAAAGCGTTTGCTCTCGCTACGCCGTCTCGGTCTTTGCGTTGCCCGTTGCAGCCTCGATCGTCGCGGCTTCCTTGCCGAGGATGAAGGAGCGCCGCAGCGGCTTGATCACGAACACCGCCATCAGCGCCGCCGTCGCGTTCAGCGCGACTGCAACGACGAATACCGCCTTCCAGCCATAGGTCGCCGAGATCACGCTTGCGAGCGGCACCAGCAACGAGGCGGTGCCCTTCGCAGTGTAGAGCATGCCGTTGTTGGTGGTTGCGAACTTCGAACCGAAGGTGTCGCCGCAGGTTGCGGGGAACAGCGAGTAGATCTCGCCGAACACGCCGAAGTACACCGCCGTCGCAAGCACGAACACGATCGGCACGTGGCCATAGGCCGATAGCGTCAGCAGCATCAAGGCGGCCGTGCCGAAGGCGATGAACATGGTGTGCTCGCGGCCGATATTGTCGGAGACCCAGCCGAAGAACGGACGGCCGAAACCGTCGAAGATGCGGTCGAGCGAGATCGCGAAGGTCAGCGCCGCCATCTGGAAGCCGGCGAGCGTGACCGGCGTGTTGGCGATGTTGAAGTCGTGTGCGATCGGCGCGATCTGGGCAGCGGTCATCAGGCCGCCGGAGGCAACCATCACGAAGACCACATACATCACCCAGAAAATTGGGCTGCGCAGCACCTGCGGCGGGGTGAAGTCGATCTTGGTCTGCGGCAGGTTGAGCTTCTTCTTCCTCGGCGGCACGAAGATCGACGGCGGCTGGATGAAGAAGGCGAGCACGAAGACGATCACGCCCTGGCCGATGCCGAAGGTGAAGAACGCGGTCTGGTAGCCGCTGGAGGCGATCATGCTGGCGATGGGCACCACGGTGATCGCCGCGCCCGCACCGAAGCCTGCGGCGGTCGCGCCGGCGGCAAGGCCGCGACGGTCGGGGAACCATTTCAACGCGTTGCCGACGCAGGTGCCGTACACCGCGCCCGCGCCCATGCCGCCGACGACTGCGGCGGCGTAGAGAAAGGTGAGCGAGTCAGCGTAGGAGTTGAGCACCCAGGACAGGGCGATCATCACGCCGCCGAACATGATCACGATGCGCGGGCCGTATTTGTCGACGAACCAGGCCTCGATCGGCACGAGCCAGGTTTCGGTCACCACGAAGATCGTGAAGGCGAGCTGGATCGCGGCGCGGCCCCAGTGATGCTTGGCATCGATCGGATCGACGAACAGCGTCCAGCCATATTGCAGGTTGGCGATCATCGCCATGCAGACGATGCCCATCACGAGCTGGAGCCAACGGAAACCACTTCGAAGAGGCGCGGCCGTGACGGCGCCGTCCGTGCTGGAAATCATCAACAACCTCCCAACGCGCTGCCTGTTGTTACCCGGCGTCGGCAAGACGACGGAGTGTCGCAAATCTTGTGGCGTATGGTCGCAAGCGCGGCGCGGAGCTTGGTATACCATATCCCAGAATGCAAGTCCTATCTTGCGGTGCGTCGCAGCAAAATGCGCTGGTTCCTTCGGATTATGTGAAGTTGGAACTATTCTCTAAAAACGAAACGCCCGGCCCCCAAAGGGGCCGGGCGCAGTGCGCGAGATTGGAAGGGTGAGGGCTTAGGCGGACGCCTGCGCGACGACCGTCTTGCGCCAGGGTTTCAGCACCAGGATCGCAAGCAACGAGGCAAGGATGTTGGCGCCGGCCGCGATGATGAACACGTTGTCCCAATGGCCCGAGGTCTGCTGCACATAGTTGGCCAAGGGAACAAGGAGCGCGGCCGTGCCCTTCGCAGTGTAGAGCAGGCCCGCATTGGTGGTCGCGAACTTAGCGCCGAACGTGTCGGTGCAGGTCGAGGGGAACAGCGAGTAGATCTCACCCCAGGCGAAGAACACGAAGCCCGACAGCAACACGAACCAGACGGGATCGTGGCCCCAGAGGTAGAGCATCCAGATGCCGATGCCTTCCATGCCGAAGGCGATGAACATCGTGTTCTCGCGGCCGATCATGTCGGAGATCCAGCCGAAGAACGGACGCGTCAGGCCGTTGAGCACGCGGTCGATGGTCGCTGCGAACGTCACCGCCGTCATGGTCATGCCCATGAGCGTGACCGGAATGGCGTCGACCTTCCAGTCGACCGCGATCGGCTTGAGATTCGCCGTCACCATCAAGCCGCCGGCGCCGACGATCATGAACATGAAGTACATCAGCCAGAAGATCGGCTGGCGCAGCACTTCCGTTGGCTGATAGTTGCGCCGGCTCTGCACGAGCGCGGCATTCTGCACCACGTTCGGCACCTGGCCCGGCTTCGGCGCGAGCAGGAAGAAGGCGAGGATGCAGATGATGATGCCTTGGCCGAGGCCGAAATAGAGGAAGGTGGACTGGAATCCCGAGTCCTTGATCATCGCCTGGATCGGCGCGACCGTGAGCGCGGAGCCGGCGCCGAAGCCGGCCGCCGTGAGGCCGGCGGCAAGACCGCGCTTATCCGGAAACCATTTCAGCGCGTTGCCGACGCAGGTGCCGTAGACGGCGCCGGCGCCGATGCCCGCGATGATCATGCCGAGATAGTAACCGTTCAGCGTGGTGGCCTTGGCGTTGATCATCCAGCCGATCGCGCAGAGCACGCCGCCGACGAGGACGACGATGCGCGGACCGTATTTGTCGACGAACCATCCCTCGACCGGCACGAGCCAGGTCTCGAACAGCACGAACAACGTAAACGCCCACTGGATCGAGGCGCGATCCCAGCCGAATGTTTTCTGGATGTCGGGGACGAAGAACGTCCAGCCATATTGATAGTTCGCGATCATCACCATCGCGGCGACGCCGATCGCGAGTTGAGCCCAGCGAAAGGTGTCGCTGACGCGCGCGGCCGTTGGGGCCGTTGTTGCGTGCACCATGTCCGTCATGAATCCTCCAGATGCGCTTCTCTTTTTTGCGAGCGCTGTAGAGGCATTCTTGTATTCATTATGCCAAGCTTCAAGCGCCCGACGGCTCACCGTGCGCTTATGCCGCAACCTGCTTGTGTGGAGGTCGCGCAACGAGCCGTATGCGCAAATAGAAATGGCCCCGCGCAGAGGGGCCATTCATCGAAAGTCGCAATTCGGGAGATTTAAACTCGGCGCGACAATTCGACGCGCTGAAGGTCTCAGAGGCCGAAGCGCGGCTGGTCGCCGTTGCGGATGGAGATCTCGGCGCTTGCCATCAGCAGGCGGTCGATCGCGGCCACGAGGCGGCTGATCAGGGAGCTGGAGGGCTGGAGCGCGACGGCGGCGGACTTGGACATCGGAAGTTCCCTTTCTCAAGACGGTCAGTATTGCTGTCTCATCCTTGAAAGGCAATCTATGTATACCAGATGCCAACGGCAATCGGTTTGTTTGCATAGCAGCATTCGGCATCCTGCATTGCAGCATAGAAATCCCCTAAAGCAGCTGTTTCGGGCATAAAGCTGCGAAAATGGAGCAAAACGGGGCCGTTTTCGTTGCTGTAGCCGTCCCCAAGCCCGATCGGCTCCACCCAGGTTGACGCCGTGGGGCGATAGGGTCTTTATTCGCCTGACGGGGATGTGCGATCTCCCCGTGAGGCGACATGCCCAAGAATCGCGTCCTGACTTCGCAAGGACGCCGCATGTCAGCTCCCATCCGGATTTCACCAGACAAACGATCTCGACTTGCCGGCACCACGAGCGCGCCGGCGCACGTTGAGGCGCGCTGCCTCCGCGGAGCGGCGCCTGTTGCCCTGGGGCAGGACACAACCAGGAGAACAATCATGCGCAAATCCATCATCTCTTGTGCGGCACTGCTGTTGATGGCGATCAGCGGACTTTTGCCCGCGCGCGCCCAGGACATCGACTGGCAAAGGGTCGATGACACGCTGGGACGAAAGCCGGCAGTGGCCGGCGACGTGCATCGTTACGGCTTTCCGCGCAGCGATCTTGCCGTGACGCTCGACGGCGTGGCCATCAAGCCGGCGCTTGCGCTCGGTGGCTGGATCGCGTTCAAGCCCGCGCATGGCGGCGCGATGATCATGGGTGATCTGGTGCTGCTCGAATCCGAGATCAATCCGGTGATGTCTAAGATGATCGCGAGTGGGCTCGAGATATCAGCCGTGCACAATCATCTGCTGCGCGCCAATCCTATGACGTTCTACATGCATGTCGCCGGACATGGCGATCCCGTTAGACTTGCCACGTCCATCCATGACGCGCTCGCCGAGAGCAAGACGCCGCTCACCGTCGCCGCGCCGTCGAGTCCGCCGCCCGCGGTCGATCTCGACACGGGGCAGCTCGATCAGATCATCGGCGTCAAGGGACAGGCCAACGGTGGCGTCTACGCGTTCACCGTGCCGCGTCGCGATCCCATCAGCGAAGGCGGCATGCCGCTCAATCCCGTCGGACCGCTGGGAGTTGCGACCGGCATCAACTTCCAGCCGACCGGCGGCGGCAAGGCTGCCATCACCGGCGATTTCGTGCTGACAGGCGAGGAGGTGAACGCGGTGATTGCGGCGCTCAAGTCGAACGGCATCGAGGTGACCGCGCTGCACAGCCACATGCTCGACGAGCAGCCGCGGCTGTTCTTCATGCATTTCTGGGCCAACGACGACGCGGTCAAGCTCGCCAGGGGCCTGCGCGCCGCGCTCGACAAGACCGCAAGCACGAAGAGCTGAGGCAATGGTCGCAAGACCGGTGACGGGACGCGATAGCGCAAAGGAGTCAGGCGATGTCTTACCAGGCCAAACCGATACCGTTCGATCCAAAGTCGATCAGCGGCATCTCCGAAAAAATACTCGTGAGCCACTACGAGAACAACTACGTCGGCGCGGTGAAGCGGCTCAACGCGATCGGCGCGCAGCTTGCCGAGCTCGACTTCGCCAAGGCGCCGAACTTCGTCATCAACGGCCTGAAGCGCGAAGAGCTGATCGCGTCGAACTCGATGATCCTGCACGAGGTCTACTTCGACGGCCTCGGCGGTGCGGGCGGGCCGAGCGGCGCGCTCGCCGACGCGATTGCGCGCGACTTCGGCAGCGTGGAGCGCTGGCGGACGGAATTCGCGGCGATGGGCAAGGCGGAAGGCGGTGGTTCGGGTTGGGTGATACTTTCCTATTCACCGCGCGACAGGCGGCTCATCAATCAATGGGCCGCCGACCATACGACAACGCTTGCCGGAGGTCGCCCGGTGCTGGTGCTCGACATGTATGAGCACGCCTATCACATGGACTTCGGCGCTGCGGCCGCCCGCTATGTCGACGTCTACATGGAGGCCATTCGCTGGGACAACGCCGCCAAGCTGTACGAACAATACGCGAGGGAAACCTGAGGAGGAACGCGTGAACGAACAAAGGGGACTCGACCCGCAATATCCGGGTGGCGGCCGCTGACGAAAATGTCTCGCCGGCAATCCGCTGCTGATCGCGGCAACCGCAGTCGTCGGCTTGATCTCCTATCCGATCCTGCGATGAGGCTGAGTGAGGGTGCACTACTCGAACGCAACGGGGGCGACGATGTCCCATTGGTTCAGGAAATTGGTCGTGGCGTTGGCCGGCGTCGTGCTGGGCGGCGCTGCGACGTCCGCTCAAGCGGAAGAGAACGGCCCCCTGCAACTCGAGGCCAAGATTCTGTTGGGCAAGGTGCGTGGACGGATAGATCACTTGGCAGTCGACCTGAAGCGACAGCGGTTGTTCATAGCCGAGCTCGGCAACGACAGCGTCGGCGTCGTCGATCTCGCAAGTCGCAGCGTGATGCGCACGATATCCGGGTTGAATGAGCCGCAAGGCGTTGGCTATGAGCCAACGACCGATACCCTGTTCGTCGCCAATGCCCGAGATGGCTCGGTGAAGCTGTTCGATGGCAACGACTACAAGGCGAAGGGGCAAATCGAGCTTGGAAGCGATGCTGACAATGTTCGCATCGATGCCGCTGCCCAACGGGTCATCGTCGGCTACGGCGATGGCGCATTGGCGATCGTCGATGCTTCGAGCCGCAAGAAGGTCCGGGATGTGCCGTTGAAAGCGCACCCCGAAAGCTTCCAGATCGAGCCGGAGACCGGTCGCATCTTCGTAAACCTGCCTGACGCCCACGCCGTCGCGGTGATGGACAGCCATTCGGGGAAACAGCTCGCCAATTGGCCGATGGACAAAGGCGGGAATTTCGCGATGACCGTCGATTACAACCGAAACCGCGTCCTTCTGGTGTTCCGCAGTCCGGCCGAGCTTGCTGTCCTCTCCTCGACAGACGGCAAGCCCGTCGCCAAGGCCGAAACCTGCGGCGATGTCGACGATCTCTTCATCGATGCAAAGCGTGAACGCGTCTATGTGAGCTGCGGCACGGGTTATGTCGACGTGTTTGAAATCGACGGCGCGACCTATCGGGGGACCGCGCGCATACCGACCGCGACAGGTGCGCGAACTTCACTGTTTGTGCCGGAGATGGACCGTCTGTTTGTCGCCGTCCGTGCGGGCTTCGCCGGGTCGGCAGCCATATGGGTGTTCAAGCCGATGCCGTGAGGTCGATTTGTCGGGAGGCAGCAATGTGCAAAAGCGACGAAGGTTTCCGGGAATGCCCGAAGCGCCTTGCACCCGACCTTGCCATCGGGCGGCGACCGCTTGCTTGGTCCGCTCCAGCGTTGGCCTATCGCCCCTTATCGCCGAAGCGCCGATTTAAGGCGGCGTGCATCCTCTGCCGCTTCCGCCAAAAGCCAGTTTCGGAACGTCACGATCTTCGGCACGTTCGACGTCGCTTTGGGGCACACAATCCAATACGTCTTCGACAATGGAAGCGAATTCGGAAAGGGGCGTATCAACCGGCCGTTGATCAGATCCCATGCGGCCAAGGTCGTTCGCGCAAGCGCAATGCCCTGCCCATTGATGGCGGCATCAATGACCATGCTCGCTCGGTTGAGAAGCGGTCCATGTGTGACCGCGCTCTCATCGACTCCGGCTTCCCGCAGCCAATGCGTCCAATCCGCCCGGCTGTCCAGATGGATCAGAGCAAACTTCAGGATGTCCGTGGGCTCTCTGAGTCTGCGGCGTCCCAAGAGCAGCTTCGGGCTGCAAACTGCAAAAAGCCGCTCGCCGCTCAACTGGACGGTATCGAACCCCGGCCAGTTGCCGTCGCCGTGCCGGACGGCAAGGTCGACGTCCTCGCGCGCGAAGTCCACATGATGCAGCGTTGCCGAGACGCGGAGATCGATGCCGGAGTGCGCTTCGGCAAAATGACCGAGACGATGCACGAGCCATTTGGCGGCGAAGTCGGGCGAGGTGCTGACGGTCAGAACACCGGCGTTCTGACGTTGGAGAAGTCGCTCGGTGCCAACTGCAATCCGGTCCAGGGCGTCGCGCACGACCGTGAGATAGTCGCGCCCCGCTTCCGTGATGACCAGACGCTGGCGTTCACGATTGAACAGCTTGAGCCCGAGCCCCTGTTCGAGCGCCTTGACCTGCTGGCTTACCGCACCCTGCGTAACACAGAGTTCCTCGGCAGCGCGCGTGAAGCTTTCGTGCCGTGCGGCGGCTTCGAACGCTTTCAGGTTGTTGAGGGGCGGCAGGCGCGGGCGCATCGTGCGACTAACTTCATAAGCTAAGCTAGGGCAGGGACGAGAAAGGATGGTTTGCCGTCAGCCTGCCGGCGGAATTATTGAAAGGCTCCAGATCAACATTTCATGAGTTTTGGAGCTTGTCGATGTCAACCTCGACCATTCGTGTGGATCGCCATGGTTCGTTACTTCATCAGAAAAAGTGGGGCACCGGCGCCGGCCTGGCCTGGCGTCGAATTTGCCTTATGCGGGCGCGACACAGACAGCGCAAGGCGCTCCGCGATCTCGCTGATGATCCCCATCGGCTCTCGGACATCGGCATGACTCGCGAGCAAGCACTGCAAGAGGCCGACAAGCCCTTCTGGTGGTGACGTCCGATCAACCGCCCATCGAGTGAGACTACAATGCCCGATCCGATTGTATATGGCTTCCCGCGAAGCACTTACGTCAACATCGTTAGGCTTGTGCTGACGCACAAGGACGTGCCGTATTCCTTTCATGACCTTGAAGCGGTGATGGGCAAGCCGGAGCATCTGGCGTTGCATCCGTTCAACCGTGTACCGATCCTGCAGCACGGCGGTCTTACGATCTACGAGACCAGTGCGATTGCCTCCTATGTAGACGAGGCGTTTTCCGGGCCACGCCTGACGCCGCAGGACGTCGGTGACCGTGCCCGCATGAACCAGTGGATCAGCGCGGTCAACTCCTACTACTACCCATACATGATCTATCATGTGACGCATGAACGGCTCGTCTTTCCCGAGCTTGGCATCGCATCCGATGAAAAGGTCGTGGCGCATGCGCTGCCAAAAGTCGAGCTTGGGCTTGCCGTCCTGGAGCGCGAGCTATCGCATGGGCGGGACTATCTGATCGGTGCCGAGATCACGCTTGCGGATTTCTTCATCCTGCCAAGTACCTTCGCGTTTAGCCTGACCGAGGAGGGCCGCAAGATGTATCCGCAATTCCCCGCCTTTTGCCGGTGGCGCGAGCGAATGGAAAGCCTGCCCACAACGAGGAAGTTGCGGGCAATTCTACCACCTCGAGCTCCCATTGATCATGCCCGCGAATGGGCCAATTCGCACCGGCCGAAATATTGATGCGTCACGCTGTCGGCGCGGCTCCGAATGGTCTGGATCAAGAGATTTCGAAGCAGCGTTGGGAGGCGACTTATGGATGGACTTGTCTTCGCGCTGTTTGCGCTTGCCGCGCTCGTCGGCGGCTTCGTCAGTGGCTTCTCCGGCTTCGCCATGGGCCTCGTCGTATCCGGCGTCTGGCTGCACATCATCACGCCGATGCAGACCGCCACGCTGATCGCGGGCTATGGCCTGCTCACGCAAGGCTACGGCATCTTCAAGCTGCGGCATGTGCTCGACCTCAGGAAAGCCTGGCCGCTAACGCTCGGCACCGTGATCGGCATACCGATCGGCGTCAGCATCCTCGCCTATCTCAACCCGGCCCACCTGCGGTCCGGCGTCGGCGTCCTGCTGATGCTCTATTCGATTTATGGCCTCACGCGGCCGGTGTTCGCGCCGATGAAGATCGGCACCGGGGCGGACATCGCGATCGGCATCTCCAACGGGCTGCTCGGCGGCCTGACCGGGCTCGGCGGTATCATCTCGACGATCTCCTGCCAGTGGCGCGGCTGGCCCAAGGAGGTGCAGCGTGCCGTGTTTCAGCCGGTGCTGTTCGTGGCCTTCGTGGTGATCTCGCTGTCTCAGGCCGCAGCCGGGACCGTTACCAGGGATACGCTTGTGCTCTATGCGCTGGGCGTGCCGTTCATGGTCGCAGGCCTTTGGTCGGGCTTCAGGCTGTTTGGAAAGATCGACGACGATACCTTCCGCAAGACGGTGCTGGCGCTGCTGCTGTTCGCGGGATTGTCGCTGATCGTCTCGGTGCTGCCGTTTGCCTTTCGCTAACTCGTGAGGACACCGTGCCGCTGAAAACCCTTGGCGTCATCGCCATCCCCGGCGGATTGAACAGCGACTTCGATCACGCCGCCTTCGATCCCAGAACCCGCCGCGTCTTCATCGCCCACACCGGGCGCGATTGCATCGAGGTGATCGATCACGACGCGCACACGCACATCGCAACGCTTCCGGGCTTTCCGGGGGTGGCAGGTGCGGTCGCCGATGACGGCGAGATCCTGACCACCAACCGCGGCGCAGCCACGATCTCCTGGCTGGACGCTGCGACCTACGAGATCAAGGGCGTCTTCCCGTCGGGGCCGCGGCCGAACGGCGCAGCGATCATTGGGCGTAAGGGGATCGGCATCGCCGCCTGCATCGGCGATGCGCAGCGGGGACCGACGCTGCAATGCATCGATCTGAATGAGGTGACGCAGCGCGCGATCGATCTGCCCGGCCGGCCGCGCTGGTGCGTCACCGACGACGCGGCCGAGCGGGTGTTTCTCTGCATCCGCGAGCCCTCGATGATCCTGACGGCCCGGCTACCCGATCTCGGCGACGTCGTGCATTGCCCATTGCCATCAGGCGGTGCACACGGTCTCGATATCGATCACATCAGCCGCCGGCTTTACGCCGCCTGCGATGACGGCGAGCTGGTGGAGGTCGACATCACGTCTGGAAAGGTGACCAACGCCTGGCCTATCGCAGGCCCGCCCGACGTGACCTTCTTCAACCCGGCGACCGGCCGTGTCCATGTGGCAATCGGCGAGCCCGGTGTGATCGAGACGATCGATCCGAAGACGGGTGCGCGATTACGGACCACGACCGGGAAGGGGGCGCACACCACCGCGATGGTCTTTCCCGACCAGCTCTACGTGATTTCGCCGCGCCATGGCGCAGTCTTGGTCTTGGCCGACGGATGACGGCATTTCAGTGGATCGGGGTCTTGGCAGGGCGATTCAAAGCCGCTAATGGTCTGCCCCCTTTTCCAATCATCTGTCAGAGTGGTTCATGTCGAGCGCCTCGCCCGCCGTCTCGATCGGCATCGATTTTGGGACCAGCAACACGGTCGTCGCGCTCGCGGCGGACGATCGCCGGGTCGAGGCCATCCGCTTCGATCATGGCGGACAACGCCACAGCGTCTTTGTGTCGGCCCTGTGCTTCTGGGAGGACCGGCCGGGAAGCGGAGCCCAGGCTGAAGGCGGCCCGTGGGCGATCGAGCAGTTTCTCGAAGGACGCCACATCTACCGCTTTCTCCAGTCGTTCAAGACCTTCGCTGCCAGCAGCAGCTTCAATTCCACCCAGGTGTTCCGGCAGCGCTACAAGTTCGAGGATATTCTCGCGGCGTTCCTGCGAACGCTGGCGCGCCATGGCGGAGACAAATTCGGCTTCGAGGTGGCAAGCATCACGGTCGGCCGCCCTGTGCGCTTTGCCGGGGGCAATCCCGACGAAGCGCTGGCGATGCAGCGCTATCGGGCCGCGTTCGAACGCCTGGGCGCCGGCCACGCGCGCTATGTCTACGAGCCTGTGGGAGCGGCGTTCTCCTTCGCCCGTCGGCTGGAGCGCGATGCCACCGTATTGGTTGCGGATTTCGGCGGCGGCACGAGCGATTTCTCCGTGATGCGTTTCTCGCGAACGGGGGGCAGCTTGCGGGCGGAGCCGCTCGGCCACGCCGGCATCGGCATCGCGGGCGATACGTTCGACTACCGCATCGTCGACCACGTCGTCTCGCCGCGGCTGGGCAAGGGCTCCAGCTTCCGCTCGTTCGACAAGGTGCTGCCGATCCCCAGCGGCCACTACACCAACCTCGCGCGCTGGCATCAACTCGCGATGATGAAGAGCAACGGCGATCTGCGCCAGCTCCGGGAGCTTGCGCGCACCGCGCTCAAGCCGGCTCTGCTCGAGGATTTCATCACCATCGTCGATCTCGACCTCGGCTTTTCGCTGTACCGCGCGGTGTCCGACGCCAAGGTCGCGCTGTCGGCCCAGGATCAGGTCGATTTTCGCTTCAATCACGGCGGGGTCGACATTGGCTCGACCATCACACGGAAAAACTTCGAAGCCTGGATTGCCGACGATATCGCCCGGCTCAGCGCGACCATCGACAAGGTGCTGGGCGAGGCCGGCATCACGGTGCGCGAGGTGGAAAAGGTGTTCTTGACCGGCGGGACATCCTTCGTGCCCGCCGTCCGGCGGTTGTTCGCCGAGCGGTTCGGCAACGAACGGCTGATGTCGGGAGATCAGTTCGAGTCGATCGCCTACGGCCTCGCCCTGATCGGGCACAGTCCCGACCCGGACCGCTGGGCCGCTAGTGGCGGACTCAAGTCGAGAGCGGGCGCCTGAGCATCGGCCCGCGGTCACGCGGCTTCCCAAGACTCGAGTTCATCAATCCGCGTCGGCTTCGGTCGTAAGCAGACATGCGGCCGCAAGTTGGTCGAGGTCTGCCAAGACCCGAGGCCGACATTCATTGATTTAGATCAATTCGCAATCGCGTCATTCTGTCTCTTGGCGCGGCGGGGGCGGCGCTTCGATTATTTCGGGCAAGTCGCAGGAGGTCCAAGATGAAGCCCAACAAGTCGTTGTCTGGCATCAATCGCCGCGTGCTGCTTTCAGGATTTGCGATGGTTCCGGCCCTGTCCGGTCTCTCCCTTTCTGCATCCGCACAAATGCGGCCGACACAGGACGAACCGTTGGGTTCTTGGAACGAAGGGCCGGCCAAGAAAGCGATCCTTGATTTCGTCCGTTCCACGACCGATCAAGCCAGTTCCAAATTCGTGCCGCCCGAGGGGCGTATCGCCACCTTTGACCAGGATGGCACGTTATGGGTTGAGCACCCGGTCTACTCGCAGGTTGTCTACTGCTTGGACAGGGTGCCAGCCTTGGTCGAACAAGACCCGAAGCTCAAAGACGTTGAGCCATTCAAGACGGTCCTGTCGGGAAATCGCGAGGCAATCGCCAAGCTCTCGCTACATGATCTCGAAAAAGTCCTCTTCGCCACGCTGACCGGCATGTCAGTGGACGACTTCGACGTGGACGTAAAGAAATGGGTGACGAGCGCAAAGGACGGACGCTGGAAGCGACCCTACACCGACCTCATCTACCAACCGATGCTGGAAGTGATGCAGTATCTGCGCAGTAACGGCTTCAAGACCTACATCGTGACCGGCGGCGGTCAGGACTTTGTGCGTGTTTACAGCGAGCGTGTCTACGGCATTCCGCCCGAGCAGGTGGTGGGTACGGCTGCTGGCACGAAGTTCGGATACCAGAAGGACGGCACGCCGTTCCTAACCAAGGAGCCCACGTTGCTTCTGAACGACGACAAGGCTGGGAAGCCCGAAGGCATCCATTTGATGATCGGCAGGCGGCCTCGAGCGTCGTTTGGAAACTCGGACGGCGACCGGGAGATGCTTGAATACACGGGCGTTGGCGACGGTGCGCGGCTGATGATGCTGGTCATGCACGACGACGCGCAACGCGAGTACGCGTACGGACCAGCACAGGGACTTCCCGAGACCAAAGTGGGCGCGTTCAGTCAAGACCTCTATGAGGAAGCGAAGAAGAAGAGCTGGATCGTTATCAGCATGAAGAACGACTGGAAGCGCATCTTTGGGTTCGACGGAAACGGTTGACGTCCGTTTCTGGCCTTAGCTGACCACGCTCAGAACGCTGCGACGTCTGTTGTCGGAAGAGGAGCGGACGGGGGCGGCAAGGCTAACGATGTGCTGAATGGACCTTGCGCGAATGGATCTAAATCCTAGGCGCAGTAGAAAACGGCCCGGAGGGTCGGGGAGACTTCCGGGCCGAGCATCTCCTCCACAAAAGACCCCCTCGTGCGGCGAGGAGGCTACGCTTCGATGGAAACACCACGGTGCAACAACCGCAGAACACGCGCCGCTGCAAATATCTTCTTGGTAAGGCAGATTAACTCGCCGCAAGCTTCATCCGTTTTGGGTTCGAAAGCGGTCGCGGGCTACCGATGACAGGCGCTGCCCGGCCGCGCCCCAAATCCGAAGGACACCTGCGCTCAGGCGTCCCGCGTGAACCCAGCGCGCAGTGTCCGCCAAAGCATGATCCGGACAAGCGCGAAGCGGCTTTCCGGGAAGGCGCGATGACGGTTCATCCCAATCTCATCGCGCTTTAGTGCACGACCAGCACCGGCACGCTTCCGTCGGCCAGGACCTCCGATGTTTGGCTCCCCAGGAATAGCTTCCTGAGGCCGCGACGCCCATGAGAGCCCATGACGATTAGGTCGCAGCCTCCAGACTTTGCTGTTTCGATAATCGTAGTAGCTGGGTGCGCATTCGGAACATGCAGGAGTTCTACGGATATCCCGATCCGCTCCGCCATAGCTCGAGCTTCATCGAGCACTTTGCCCGCATGCAGGCTGCGTCAAAGCGATCAAACTCTTCCTGTGAGGGAATCCACCCTCCGGCGTGTCCGCCGCCATAGTCGACCGGGAGCGGTTCCGTTACGGTGATGACTGTCACTTTGGCGTTCAAGGCCTTTGCCAAACCAATCCCATGCTCAATGCCTTTTTTCGCGACATCCGATCCATCCGTGCTCAAGAGAATATTGGCGTACATTTGGAGGCTCCCTTGCTCGTCGAATATTTCCCCCGCTTTCGCAGGCGGTCGCACGCCGCGATCTTCGTCAGCTTGTGCGCTGATGCACATCCTGTTTGCCGGTATGCGCCTTTCAGGGGAAATGGTGGGGTTCTATCAGAAACATGACCCCGACGCAGAGCAGCACGCCGGTCACGAAGCCGATCAGGAACCCGAAAAAGAATTCAGTTTTCATCGAGGTGATCATGGGAGGCCCGACGCGCCGCTGCTGATCATCGAAGAAGATGCCTGAGTGTTCCGGCGTTTATGTACTTACCAGAAATGATCGACCCTCGCCATGCATCGAGTGCCACTCCGGCGTTCGACCGGAACGAGCTCGAGATATTCGTCGCAAAACGCGTGGTCGGGACGTGCATCGACGGCTGTTTTGTGATCCGGGGCCGCGAAATCATTGGGTCCCTTATTGGATTTTCCCCACCCCGGCGCGAATCATTCTGACCTTGCGTGCCCGAAGCAACTGGGACGGCCGTCTCTGGCGGGCAATTGTCTTTAGGGACAATTGCAAGCCTCGGTTCTGTCGCCTTTTATGGGAGGGCATATCGGCAACCCGATAGGCATCGCTCCAACGGTCCCGTAGCGGCCGCCCGTTGTGGGACCGTTGGTGCGGATCGGGTCGGCTTGCCGATCATCACGGACGAACGGCGGCGAATCCTCACTAAGACCTTTGGCGTTGGAGCAAGCGAAAGACCCCCTAAAGCGGAAGGCGCTCTCACAGAGAGCGCAGCGATGATCGAGGCGTACATTTAAGCACCGACGGCAAAAGTCATCTCGCGCCATAACATCTCCTGAAGTGAAGTCGGCTCGGCCATCGTTGAAGCCGCGAGTCTGGTTGGCGCTCATGGCGTTGGGCTGTGGCAGGGTGAGCAAAAGTCGCGGTCCTGCCTCGGACAGTGAGCAGATCCACCAGCAAAGAACAAGGAAGTGATAATATGGCGACGGGTACGGTGAAGTGGTTTAATGGTCAAAAGGGGTTTGGATTTATCGCTCCGGATGATGGCGGCAACGATATTTTCGTTCACATCAGCGCGGTCCAACGCGCGGGCCTTTCTGGCCTGGCAGAAGGCCAAAAGGTCTCCTACGAAGTCAAGGTCGACCCCAGGCGTGGCAAAAGCAGCGCAGAAAACCTGAGGGTCTGACGCGTCCACTGACGATTGATCTCCAGCAGAAATTGCCGAGGCGACTGGGCTGCGCCTTCCCCCAGAGGACGCAGCGACAAGGAGCTATGACGAAATGCAAGTCTTCGTTCGCGACAACAATATCGAACAAGCACTTCGAATTCTAAAAAGGAAGATGCAGCGCGAAGGCGTGTTCAGAGAAATGAAGCGGGCGAGCTTCTATGAGAAGCCCTCGGAAAAAGCGGCGCGCGAAAAGTCCGAAGCCGTTCGTCGTGCTCGCAAGCTGGCTCGGAAGCAGGCTATCCGAGAAGGATTGATTGCCGCCTCGGTCAAGAAACCCGGCGATAGGCGCCAGAGCCGCGCGCGTCCCAGCGTTGCGCCGACCAGCCCCAAAAAACCATGACGAAACACGGCCGGGGTCCTGTTTGGTAACGGTGCGACGTCCCGCTCGTGTTTCACACAGGCAGCTACGGCAGCTTTCTGTGCACGTGAGCATCACAGATGCTGATGCGCAGCGGCAACCGTCCGCTTTCGCGGATCGAGCTGAAGGCTTGGCCCAGGTTATGCTC
The DNA here is from genome assembly GCF_024199885.1 of Bradyrhizobium sp. CCGUVB23. Classification (NCBI taxonomy): domain Bacteria; kingdom Pseudomonadati; phylum Pseudomonadota; class Alphaproteobacteria; order Hyphomicrobiales; family Nitrobacteraceae; genus Bradyrhizobium; species Bradyrhizobium sp. CCGUVB23. The sequence goes on along the minus strand of NZ_JANADQ010000001.1, from coordinate 10,117,962 downwards.
CGATCGGATTGAAAACGGGGCTGGTGCGTTGGCGTTCGATCCGTATGCCGCGCTCGGCGAGGTCGCGTAGCTGCAGGAACATCATTGCGGTCATCAAGGCGTCGTCAAAAGCATCGTGCTGTGCAAGCGGAGGAATTTTGAGGTCGCGGAGGATCGCGGCGAACGAGAGATCGATCGAGGTGTTGGGCGGCGCATCACCGTATTTGCGCTCGTAGTAAAGTCGTGAAATTTCAATCCGCTCGTTCGGCAGTTCGATCCCGACCAGCGGAAGGATGTATTTGTCCAGCATGGCGATGTCGAAGTCGACGTAGTAGCCGATGAGCGGGCGCGGCCCGATGAACCGGAGAAAACTCGGCAGTACTTTCCAGACGATCGGCGCGGCCTCGACATCGGAGTGACGCAATCGGTGGATCTTGATTGCTTCGGCCCCCATCTCGCTGTCCGGGTGGACGACGGCTTCGAAATGCTCGCTGGTCAGAATCCGATTGCCACGGATCCTGATGGCCGCAATGGTGACGATGTCGTCCGTCCGCACGTTGAGACCCGTGGTCTCGCAATCTATGACGACAAAGTCATCGTCCGGAGCCCGATCGAACATGAATCGATACGACTGATCGCTCAGGGTCGCCTGATGGAGCAATCGTTTGATCGCACGTGGCAACATCTTTAGAACATGCCCAGCTTGAAACGATGACGGACAATTTCTCGAAACTGCTTCACGACCTGGAGCGCATCGCGCAGCAGATGACGTTCCATGCTGGACAAATGCGCGGGTCTCACCAGAGTGCCCGACGCGCCGCCGGATGCGGCCAGTTGGCCGTCGAGCCGGAGCATCAGCAGGAACCGGAAGGCCTGTTTCAGGTCGCGTCCAAAATCCGCTCGCAACACTCCCAGATCACATAGTCGGGAGATTCGCTTGTCGGTGGACGTCTCGCGCAGGCCCTGTTCGAGCGCCAGGCTGCGAACGCCGTGCACGATAGGAAAGATTCCGCCTTTCTTGAGGTCGAGTGCGTCTCCGCTACCCTCGGATGTGATCAGGTTGTTGAAGAGGCCGATTGGCGTTTCGAAGGCGTCAATTGCGCGCGCAAAGTGGGCCAGGAACGCTTGTTCACCCCGGATCAGCTCGATCAGCGTCGCCTTGGCCCTGTCCAGCAATGACGCGTTGCCGGCGATCGCCTGTGCATCGTAGACGATGGCCACATTCATGTGCGCGGCCTCGTCGGGGAGCGCGATCCAGCGACGGAAATCTGCCAGGTAATCGGTGAGCGGCTTCGACCATGCCGGATTGCTCACCATGATGTTGCCGGGGCAGGGCGGAAACCCGAAACGTCCTAGCGCGCCGGAGAACTCGTTCCGGAAAGACTCCAGGGAGTTGCTCTCAACCGGACCATCGAGGATGAGACCGTTGTCCTGGTCAGTGCGCATGGTCTGCTCGCCGCGGCCCTCGCTACCCATCACGATCAGGCAACCGCTGGTCCGCAGCTCTGCCGGCGCGACCATCTCGAACAGTCTGGACAGCAGGCGCCGGTTGAGGTCGGAGACGATCTCCGCGATGACCTCGACCTTGACGCCTTGCCGCCGCAGAACCCGCGTTTGCGCCTCGGTCTCGCGTGCAGCACTCGCGAGATCCTGCAGGCTGGCGCCTCGATCGATGCGGCCGGCAACGACCTGAGCACTGCCTGCCAGGAAGCCCAGGAGATCGATTTCCTCGAGAATGCCGACAAACCGTTCACCGTCGTGCACGGCGAGCCGCCGCTTGTTATGCTTCGTCATGAGCAGGAGAGCCGAGGAGACGAAATCGTCGGGGCGGATCGACACGATGTCGAAATTCGCGAGCTCGCCCACCGGAGTCTGGATCGGCAGACGCCGCAACACCACCGCTTTGGACAGGTTCATGCCCGTGATAATGCCGATCCGCTCGCCATTGCGAACGAACAGCGCGTTGCTGTTGATCTCGCGCATCAGGTGACCGGCGGCTTCAATCGTGTCGGTCGCAGCCATAAACGAGGGAGGGTGCAGGAAGAGCTCGCCAACCTTGGCATGCATCAGCGAGCCGTAACGTCTGGCTTCCTCGTCGTTGGCGAGCTCATCCAGCTTTTGAGAGATTTCGCGGTAGAAGAATGCCGCAAATCGCGGATTGGCCCTGATCAGGTTGAGGGCGACTTTCCGGGGGATCACATAGCAAAGCGTTTCATCGCGGGCGAGAAACTTGTGTCCGTTCTGGTCGTGAACGAGTGCGCGGCTATCGAAGGTGTCCTTTGGACCAAGCAGCGCGAGCAGATCGGCTTCACCGCGCTCCTCGACTGTGCCTTTGATGACGACATAGAGGGCATCTGCGGGGGCGTCCCTACGGATGATTGCCTCGCCCGGACGGAAGTACGCGACGTCGAGCGCCGCTCGCAGCGTCTCGGCCTCGTTCGGCGTCAGGCGATCGAATGGTGGATTGTTGATGTCGAATGCCTTGGGCATTTCGGCCTTCCGAAGACACGGACGATCCAGGCCCCGGCGATTGACCCTCGAAACGTGGCATCGGCCGGTCCAGTGACCCGGCCGATGCCGAAGAGCCCGCCCGGGAACCTCGTTCAGTGCGTCGTGGCGGTGGCGGCTCCGATGCCGGTCTGGGACCGAACATATTGTGCATCAAAGCCGTCGCGGTCGAGAGCGGCACGCTTGCTGCGGTCCAGCGTGGAGAACAGCCAGATGCCGGCAAAGGCGATAGCCATCGAGAACAGCGCCGGATTGTCCAGTTTGATCGGCGCCGATCCCTTGGCGAAACCCAGCGTTACCTCCCAGACGGCCGGCGACAGCACGACGCCGACGACCGCACTGATGAGACCGAGGAAACCGCCGATCAGCGCGCCCCGCGTCGTCAGGCCTCTCCAGAAGATCGACATCACCAGCACGGGGAAGTTGCAGGAAGCCGCGATGGCGAAGGCAAGGCCGACCATGAAGGCGACATTCTGGTTCTCGAACACGATGCCGAGGAAGATCGCCAGCACGCCGAGGACCAGTGTTGCGATCTTCGAGACGCGGATCTCATCCTGCTCGTTGGCATTCCCGCCCTTGATGACCATGCCGTAGAGATCGTGGCTGATGGACGATGCACCGGCCAGGGCTAATCCCGACACCACCGCCAGGATGGTGGCAAAGGCGACGGCCGAAATGAACCCAAGGAACAGGTTGCCGCCGACGGCGTTTGCGAGATGGATCGCGGCCATGTTGGAGCCGCCCTTGATCGCCGCGATACCGCTCTTGGTCCGTTCAAGAATGGCCCCGTCCAGGAACATCGCATCGGTCGAAACCAGCGTGATCGCGCCAAAGCCGATGATGAAGGTCAGGATGTAGAAGTAGCCGATAAAGCCCGTGGCATAGAACACCGATTTGCGCGCAGCCTGGGCGTCCTTCACCGTGAAGAAGCGCATCAGGATATGCGGCAGACCGGCCGTTCCGAACATCAGCGCGAGGCCGAGCGAGATCGCCGACAGCGGGTTGGAAATGAGGCTGCCGGGCTCCATGATCGCGAGCTTCTTGGGATGCACTTCGGTTGCCTTGGTGAACAGGGCTTCCGGACTGAACCCGAACTTGTAGAGGACGGCTCCGGCCATGAACGTTGCGCCCGAGAGCAGCAGCACGGCCTTGATGATCTGCACCCAGGTCGTTGCCTTCATTCCACCGAACGTCACGTAGATCATCATCAGGCCGCCGACCAGGACGACCGCGATCCAGTAGTCGAGGCCGAACAGCAGCTGGATCAGCTTGCCTGCCCCGACCATCTGCGCGATCAGGTAGAACGCAACGGTCACCAGCGAGCCGCAGGCCGCCAGGATACGGATTTCGGTCTGCCCGAGCCGAAACGACGTGACGTCGGCAAAGGTGAACTTCCCGAGATTGCGCAGCTGCTCGGCGATCAGAAACGTGACGATCGGCCAACCCACGAGCCATCCGACGGAGTAGATCAAGCCGTCGTAGCCGGATGTGTAGACGAGGCCGGAAATGCCGAGGAACGAAGCCGCCGACATGTAGTCGCCGGCGATCGCAAGCCCGTTCTGGAAGCCGGTGATTCCGCCGCCGGCCGAGTAGAAGTCTGCAGCCGACGCGGTCCGCTTTGCGGCCCAATAGGTGATGACGAGCGTCAAGCCGACGAACCCGACGAACATACCGATCGCCGACCAGTTGATCGCCTGCTTGGAGCCACCCTCGACGGCGCCTGCGGCAAGTGCGAGCGTGGGCATGCTCGCGAGCAGGAGCACAAGCAACCAGGAGAACTTTTTCATGAGGGATTCTCCTCGACGATCTTGCGAATGAGTACGTCGTAGCTGGAATTCGCCTGCCGCACGTAGATGCCCGTCAGCACGAAAGCGAGCACGATGACGGACAATCCGATTGGAATGCCGATCGTCGTCACGCCGCTGCCAAGTGGGGTGCCCAGAAACTTGGGAGCGTAGGCTACCAGCAAAATAAAGCCGAAGTAGATGACAAGCATGATCAGCGACAGCGTCCAGCCCAGCGACGAACGTCGGCGCACGAGCTCCTGGTAATTCGGATCGCGTTCAATCCTTGCGAGCTTGCTCACAGCAATGATCCCTGGAGTTCCCGTTGAGACAGCCCCCCTTACGAGTGAGGGCGGGACTAGATTGTCCTGCTGACGGACCGGGCTCCATGATCCAGATCAAAATTCGGCCAATCCGGGTGAGATGCCCTCCCGGCGACGTCTGGATTGGCCCAACAGGTGCTTTCGCTTGGTTACTGGAACGCGTGCGGCAAGCGTCTTTATCGATCTGTTGCCTTTGCCTTGGGGAGGTTCGCCAGCTTGGATTTTTCCTCCGCAAGGAGCCGCTCGACGGTCCCGCGCGTTCTTTCGTCCAGTGGGGTCTGCAAGAGCCTGCTGTAGTGCTCAATATTCAACTGAGCTATCTCGCGAGGACCCGTAAAGCTGTTTTCCATGATCCTTCTCGCGGTGAGATAATCGCAGTGGCTGATCATTCGGTCCAGGCCAACCTTCAGCGCGACGCCAAGAGGCCGCTCCCTGCTACGTCATGCCCGTGACCGGACGCAGCCAGACGCTCATTTGAAAGACGCCTGGCATTTGCCGCCACCTTCTCCCGAAACCGATTGATCACGTTGACGGCAGTCGCTCCGCACAAAAGCCTGACGCCAACATCAACGACAGCGTCAATCTTTTCGCCAACCATGAGATAAGCCTCATGCTGCGCGTCGGTACCGCCATTAGCAAGCTTTGAGACACGTAGGCCAATGACCTCGCTCGATTCCAGCGCGAGCAATGTGATCGTGAGCCATGGTCCAAGCATGAATACCCCTTGTTGCCGATAATCGGACACTATCCCGCACCGGGTTTCTTGTTGCGGTGGGATCTGACTATCTCCAAATCAGGTGAACGCTGATAGGGCCTTCGTCAATTCTTCGGTCACGGCGTCAATCGGCTGCAAGCCGTCGACGGCTGCGAGGAGTCCCCGCGACCGATAGTATTCGGCAACGGGAGCGGTTTGAGCACGATATGCCTTCAGCCGCGTCCTGAAGGTCTCCGGATTATCGTCGCTGCGCGCGGACTGGCCTTGACTTGCCGCTTCCGCGGCACGACCCTTGATGCGCACGAGGAGCACGTCCTCGTTGACCTCGAGTTCAAGAACTGCGTCGAGTCCGATTCCTCTGGCCGCCAGTTCCCGATCGAGGGCCTCGGCCTGTGGCACGGTCCGGGGAAAGCCGTCGAGCACGAACCCGTTCGCGGCGTCCGCGTGGTCAATTCGATCCGCAACGACCGCAATGACGACCTCATCCGGCACAAGCTCCCCACGGTCCATGATGTGCCGGGCGCGCAAGCCAAGCGAAGTCCCCGCGGTTGCCGCTTCACGCAGCATGTCCCCGGTCGACAACTGCGGAACACCGAAGCGTTTCGCGATTCTTGAGGCCTGCGTGCCCTTACCCGCGCCCGGTGCGCCCAACAGAACCAGTCTCATCGGCCAAGCTCCTCTGCGTTAATTGGTTCTAGCGATTCTTGATCAGATCCTGGACCACCGAGGGATCGGCCAGCGTCGACGTATCGCCAAGCGCACCAAACTCGTTCTCCGCGATCTTGCGCAGGATTCGCCGCATGATCTTTCCGGAGCGCGTCTTTGGCAGCCCCGGCGCGAACTGGATGATGTCGGGGGCGGCGATCGGGCCGATTTCCTTGCGAACCCAGGCGATCAGTTCCTGGCGCAGCGTCGGCGAGGGCTCGCTGTCAGCCATCAGGGTCACGTAGGCATAGATACCCTGTCCCTTGATGGCGTGGGGAAAGCCGACCACGGCAGCTTCGGAGACATCCTTGTGAGCAACCAACGCGCTTTCCACTTCGGCTGTCCCCATGCGATGGCCTGAGACGTTGATGACGTCGTCGACCCGGCCGGTGATCCAGTAGTAGCCATCGCTGTCGCGCCGGCATCCATCTCCGGTGAAATACTTGCCCGGATAGGTCGAGAAGTAGGTCTGCATGAAGCGTTCGTGATCGCCGTAAACGGTACGCATCTGGCCGGGCCATGAATCGGCAATGACGAGGTTTCCTTCGCAGGCCCCCTCCAGCACCGTGCCAGCGGCATCCACGACTTCCGGTCCGATTCCAAAGAACGGCGACGCGGCCGAACCGGGCTTCAGGGCGGTTGCGCCGGGAAGCGGCGTAATCATGATGCCGCCAGTCTCGGTCTGCCACCAGGTGTCGACGATCGGGCAACGCTGCTCGCCCACCACGCGGTGATACCACTCCCACGCTTCAGGATTGATCGGCTCACCGACGGATCCGAGCAGGCGCAGCGAGGCGCGGCTGGTCCGTTTGACCGGTTCTTCACCAGCCGCCATCAGGGAGCGGATGGCTGTCGGCGCGGTATAGAAGATGTTGACCTTGTATTTGTCGATGACCTCCCAAAACCGCGACGTCGACGGGTAGTTGGGGACGCCCTCGAACATCAGGGTAGTCGCGCCATTGGCCAGCGGGCCGTAGACGATGTAGCTGTGGCCCGTGACCCAACCGACATCCGCCGTGCACCAGTAGACGTCGCCGTCGTGGTAGTCGAACACGTATTGATGCGTCATCGATGCGTAGACGAGATATCCGCCCGTCGTGTGGACCACCCCTTTGGGCGCACCGGTGGATCCCGACGTGTAGAGGATGAACAGGGGATCCTCGGCGTTCATTTCGGCCGGCTCGCATGCGGCCGACGCCTTTGCCATCTCATCTTCATACCAGACATCACGGCCATCGACCCAATCGACCTTGCTGCCGGTACGTTTGACCACAATCATCGTCTGAACGATGTTGGACGACTTCGCGACCGCCGCATCGGCGTTGGCCTTCAATGGAACTTTTCGTCCGCCGCGCAGACCTTCGTCTGCCGTTATGACGATTTTCGAGCGGCATCCTTCAATCCGTCCGGCAAGCGCATCCGGCGAGAAACCTCCAAACACGATGGAATGAATCGCGCCGATCCGGGCACAGGCCAGCATGGCGAAGGCAGCTTCCGGAATCATGGGCAGGTATATCGTGACCGTATCGCCTTTCGCCACGCCGTTGCGCTTCAGTACATTGGCGAGACGGCAGACGTGTTCGTGCAGCTCCTTGTACGTGATGAGCTTCGACTCGTTCGGGTCGTCCCCCTCCCAGATGATCGCGATCTGGTCGGCGCGCGCGGCAAGGTGCCGGTCGATGCAATTCATCGATACGTTGGTGGTACCGTCCTCGAACCACTTGATGGAGACCTTGCCGGGATCGAAGCTGGTATTCTTCACCTTCGTGAAGGGGGTGATCCAGTTGATCCGACTCCCGTGATATCCCCAGAATTGATCCGGAGCAGAAATCGAGACGGCGTACATCTCACGGTACTTTGCCGCGTCCACATGAGCCCGCTTCGCCCAAATTTCCGGTACTCCGTAGCTTAGTTCTTCCGGGCTCGGTAATGCGCTCATGCAATCTCTCCACTCCGCCCCGAAGGGGCGCCACTCAGGCTCACGATGATGATGGTGCCGCACTACGGCTCGCCGAACACACGCGCGAACGCGTCAGAAACCGCTTCTCGCGGCCGTTATCGAGGGAGAACATTCCGCCCCGACCGGGAACGACGTCGATGATGAGGTCGGTATGCTTCCACGCCTCGAACTGCGGGGCGCTGATATAGACAGGTGCCCCACCGATATGTCCGAGCAAAACGTCGGTGTCCCCGATGATGAATTCGTTCCGGGGATAACACATCGGCGAGGATCCATCGCAGCAACCTCCCGACTGATGAAACAGGACAGGGCCGTGCTCCCTGACGATTTCATCGAGCAGCTGGAGCGCTGCGGGCGTTGCGGAAACCTTGTCCTCCAAAGACCACTCCCTGAGGCTGAAAAAATGACCGACGCGGACGACTACGACCGCGCCGGCAAGTCTGGGAGAACTCAGAAGAAGCCCAGCTTCTTGGGGCTGTAACTCACCAGCATGTTCTTCGTCTGCTGATAGTGATCCAGCATCATCTTGTGGGTTTCGCGACCGATACCGGACTGCTTGTAGCCGCCGAATGCCGCATGTGCGGGGTAGGCGTGATAGCAGTTGGTCCAGACGCGCCCGGCCTGAATCGCGCGACCGAAGCGATAGAGCCGGTTCGCATCACGACTCCAGATGCCGGCGCCGAGGCCATAGAGCGTGTCGTTGGCGATCGACAATGCCTCCTCGTCGTCCTTGAAGGTCGTCACCGACACCACCGGTCCGAAAATCTCCTCCTGGAAGATCCGCATCTTGTTGTGGCCCTTGAACACGGTCGGCTTGACATAATAGCCGCGGGCCAGATCGCCCGGCAGTTCGTTGCGCGAGCCGCCCGTCAGGACCGTTGCGCCCTCCTGGCGGCCGATGTCGATATAGGAAAGGATCTTTTCGAGCTGTTCGCTCGACGCCTGCGCGCCGATCATCGTGGCCGGGTCGAGCGGGTCACCCTGAACGATCGCCTCGACACGCCTCAGCGCACGCTCCATGAACTTGTCGTAGATTCCTTCATGGATGAGCGCCCGGCTCGGGCAGGTGCAAACCTCGCCCTGGTTGAGGGCAAACATCACAAAGCCTTCGATCGCCTTGTCGAAGAAGTCGTCGTCCTCGGCGGTTACATCCTTGAAGAAGATGTTGGGCGACTTGCCGCCAAGCTCCAGTGTCACCGGGATCAGGTTCTGGGCGGCGTATTGCATGATCAGCCGGCCCGTCGTGGTCTCGCCGGTGAAGGCGATCTTGGAGATGCGGGGGCTGGAGGCGAGAGGCTTGCCGGCCTCGAGGCCAAAGCCGTTGACGATGTTGAGGACGCCGGGCGGCAACAGGTCGCCGACCAATCCGATCCAGACCAGGATCGAAGCGGGCGTCTGCTCGGCAGGCTTGAGCACCACGCAGTTGCCAGCGGCGATGGCGGGCGCGAGCTTCCAGCAGGCCATCAGAAGCGGGAAGTTCCAGGGGATGATCTGGCCGACGACCCCAAGCGGTTCGTGGAAATGGTAGGCAACCGTATCATGATCGATCTCGGCAATGCTGCCTTCCTGTCCGCGAATGGCACCGGCGAAGTAGCGGAAATGATCGATCGCGAGCGGCAGATCGGCCGCCGTCGTTTCGCGGATTGGCTTGCCGTTGTCCCAGGTTTCCGCCAAAGCGAGGAGGTCGAGATTTTCTTCCATACGGTCGGCGATCTTGTTGAGAATGATCGCGCGTTCCGCGGCGCTGGTCCGTCCCCAAGCATCCTTGGCAGCGTGGGCGGCATCGAGCGCGGCTTCCACATCCTGCTCATTTGAGCGGGCGATCTCGCAAAGCAATTGGCCATTCACCGGCGACCTGTTTTCGAAATACTTACCGGAGCGCGGCTCGGCCCATTTGCCGCCAATGAAGTTGCCGTAGCGCGTTTCAAAGGGAACTTTCGCGGTCCGTGAAAACTCCACCTTGTTCATGGTCGTCCTCCTCAAACTGCGACGCTTGATGCGGCGCTTGAGGAGAGGCTTGTCGATATTGGATCGTCGTGCCAGCCCCCTGGAACGGATTGCCATCCCATATGTCTCAAGACTGAGACATTCGAGAGGGCAAAGAGTCAACGGGCGGGGCGAAGGCCCGATCGCCGCAGCTTTCGGTAAAGTGTAGCCCGGCTTACGCCAAGCGCTTCAGCTGCGGCTTTGACATTGCCCTCCGCCCGCGTCAGCGCGCGTTGCAGCACCCGACGCTCGGCCGTCGCAAGGTCTTCGGACAGCCGCTTTGACATACCCAGAATCTCCGCTGCGGGCAGTGGATTCTGCAGACAGGCGTGGGAGAGGCCAAGCGCCTGGCGGGCCACGCGGCTAGCCCCCACGACAAGATCGTCTTCGTCCACGGCGATGAAGGCTTTCCCCATCTTGTCGGGGACCGGAACGATCTGGATCCGCGCTCGAGAATAGTCCAAACGGAAGCATTCGGCCTCAATCCGCGCTGCGGCGTCGATCACCGCCGCCGCGAGAAGATTGACGTAGCATTCGATGAAATCCGCCCTGCATGACGACACATCGAGTGCCCCCACCAGATGCCCCTCATGGTCGTAAAGCGGGGCAGTCGTGCAGCTCAATCGAGCATTGCGCGAATAGAAATGTTGGTCACGATGGATCGTCAGTGCGCGATGCTCGACGAGACAGGTGCCGATGCCGTTCGTACCCTCGCTGTCTTCGCTCCAGACTGCACCAGGCCATAGTCCCCAATCCAGAAACGTTGGGTCGTCGCCAGGCGCGCCGCGCCGCTCGACGGGAACGCCGCTCCGATCTGCAAGCAGCACACAGCAACCTGTCCCTCCAACCGCAGTGTGGAGCCTGTCGAGGCTTGGCTGCGCGACGTGGATGAGCGGCTCGATTTCTTGCCTGACCTTCCTTAGTTCGGAATCGGTTAGTCTCTTCGGCGGGGTTCGTTCGTCCGGATCAAGCTTATGGAAACATGCCGACCTTTGCCATGAAGCAATCAGCGCGGATTTCGCAGCACCATTCGACGAGATCGCGGAGTGGACCCGATCTGCGTGGTGGCCAGTTCCATCTGCCGGCATTTGCTTCTCCGAGGATTCTCACCTGTCGGACTCGTCGCCCGTTCACTCCATCAATCTGCAAAACCAGCTTATCGAGGCCCTGCGGCGCCAGACCTGTCCCAGAAGACCTGGGTCGATCAGCGCATTTCACGCCAGATCACGGGCCACTCGGTACGAGAATGCACTTAGCCGACCCAACTGCGATTGACTTGATGTATCGCAAGCCGGATGCGCTTTCTTGGGCGACAGGACCTTCTTGCTGCACAGCTCCAGGGCTCGGATGCTCTTTGCGCGCGGCGGCGTTGCGACACCGAATTGAGCTAGATCAAAACCGAACTGCACACAGCCGGCATTTTGTCCTGCCTTTGCAGGATCAACGCACATGAGAGTTCTCGTCGTGGACGATCATCCACTGTTTCGGGAGGCGGTGGGCAATAGCATTCGCCAGGCCGTAGCCGATGCTGAGATCATAGAGGCGGCAACGATCGACGAAGCGCTCGATGTGCTGTCTTGTGGCGGAATTGAGCTTACGCTTTTCGACCTGTCCTTACCCGGAACGACAGGATTGTCCGGTCTTCTACGTCTCCGTAAAGCCTTCCCGGGGAGTCCAATCGTCGTCATTTCGTGCCACAAGGATTCGCTGATCGTGGCAAGCGCGCTCTTTCTCGGCGTATCAGGTTACATCCACAAGTCCACTTCGAAGAAAGAACTCGTACGCGCGATCGGCGAAGTGCTGCGAGGTTCGATTTATCTCCCAAACTGCTACCGGCACAATGCGGAGCCAGATCGATCCAAGGATTCGCTCGAGGAGTTCCTGAAGCGCCTGCACGATCTGACCCCGCAACAATTGCGGGTCCTCGAGTTGATCCACCGCGGCTTGCAGAACAAGCAGATCGCATACGAACTGCGTATATGCGAAACGACCGTCAAGGTGCACGTGTCGGAGATCCTTCGCAAATTGGACATTGCGAATCGCACCAAAGCCATCGTCGAGATGTCAAAGATCGACTTCGCGAACCTCGCCGGGGACAGCCCCGGCATGCGGGTCCAGGAGAGCGTGTGAGCAAGCCACCAAGGCTCAGGGGACGTGAGCCACAGAGCCAAGCAGGCCAGGAATTGAGATCGCTTCGTGAAGCAAAGCGGTCGAGGTCTAAATATTGGAGCATTGCGGACTAGAGTTGCTCGCATTGAGTGTCTCGCGTTTTGACCCATCTGCGACATCAGTGCGAATATTTGCTGTGACGCACATTACACTTGGAGCTCGAAGCATATGCTAGACCGTGTCGCTCGACCTGAAGGGCGACGAATGCGACGACGCAAGTTCATTGCACTTTTAGTAGGTGCGGCCGCTGGCTGGCCGTTGGCCTCGTGCACGCAGCAGGCGACGGGCATGCGTCGCGTTGCGTTCCTCCATCCGTACCTCGAGAATGATAGCGAAGTGCTGACCCGCGTCATTGCGTTTCGGGAGGGGCTCGAGGCGCTCGGGTGGATCGAGAATCGCAATATTCGAATTGAGCATCGATATACCGGCGGAGATCTGGGCCGGATCCGAGCCTACGCGACGGAGCTGGTGCATTCGGCGCCGGACGTCATCGTCGGAAGCGGGACGCCAATCACCGCAGCATTGAAAGAGGCGACCAGCACCATTCCGATCGTATTCAACCTCGTCAACGATCCGGTCGGACAGGGTTTCGTGACCAGCCTGTCGCGGCCGGGCGGCAACATCACCGGCTTCACCTTCATCGATTTCCTATTGATTGGGAAATGGATGGAGATGATTAAGGAAATTGCTCCCGGGGTCAGACATGTAGCGCTCATCTTCAATCCCGACACGACGCCTTTTTACCCGGCATTCCTACGCGAACTCGAAGCGGCCCGCACATCGCTCGCCCTCGAGCTCTCCGCATCTCCTGTGCACGACGAGGCGGAGGTCGAGGCAGCCATCACGGCGCTCGCACGCGAGCCTGGCGGCGCTCTGATCGTCGCACCGGACGCATTCATCAACAATCACCGCCGGGCGGTCATTACATTGACGGAACGACGGCGACTTCCTGCGATATACGGCTTCCGGCAGTTCGCTGCGGAAGGGGCACTGATCTCCTATGGACCGAATACTGCCGACATAGTCCGACGCTCGGCTGGGTACGTCGATCGTGTCCTCAAAGGTGAAAGACCGGCCGACCTTCCGGTGCAGGCGCCGACGAAATACGAGTTAGTCATCAATCTCAAAACTGCGAAAGCGCTTGGCATTGCGCCAGCTCCTGAGCTGCTCGCTCGCGCCGCCGGGGTGATCCAATAGAACTTCCTTGTTGCGATGCATGAGTCCGGAAGTAGCCCGAGCCGAACAGGCTGACGCGCATTGTCAGGTCGGATTTCAAACGTCCATCGGACATGGGTCCACGCTCGCTTTCAGAGCCGCTTTTGATCCCAACGCTTGCTCCTACTCACGTACTGTCAAAGAAGCTCCAATCAGTCATGCTGCTGACGCAATCTCTGTCTTAGTCGGAGAGATGCAAAACACTGCGTGAGAACCACCCTGGTTCCCACAACGGTTCCGTCGCCAGGATTGGCACGAATCCGCAAAAAATTGGCACGAGCTCGTTTAACGCCTCCGCGTTTCGCGTGACCGTGTTTTTGCGGCATCGGGAACCGAACAATCGAAAAAAATCAGTCGAGGAGTTATGATGGTGTTCCACTCGAGCGCCGCAATTTGCGGCGCCGTAGTTGCGCTTGCCATGTCTGTTACCGTTGCTCGAAGTGAAATCGGTGCAGTTCATTCAAGTGCCGTCGTCAATGCCGCTTCTGGGGATGCGATCATTGGCGCAGCATCCATGTACAATCTGTTCCGGCCCGGATGGCGGGAGGGCGGTCCGAACACAGCCTCCGGCGAGCGCTATGATCCCTCCGTCTGGGCGGCTGCCATCAAGACGAGTTTGCGTCAGAAATTCGGTGGGGTCCAATTTGGCGCGAGGCCGAAATATGCCCTCGTTGAGGCGGTAGGTAAAAAAGCAATCGTCAAAATAAATGACGTGGGACCACTAACGCCCGGCCGCATCATCGACCTGAACGAGCGGACGATGCGCTACTTCGATCCGAGCCTGCAGCTCGGCGTAATTGCTGGCGTAAGTGTCAGGCCGCTTGCAGGGGACTATTGGATCCCCGGACCGGTCGTCGACGGTCTTCTCGCCGCTGATCTTTGCGGCGATGACGCCTCTGGCGGCAAGGCGCCGGCCGGCGCAACTTGCGTTGCCAACAGTTCTGAAATGTAGAGAAGAGCCTGACCGAATGTCGCCTCCTGCCTTCAGCCGACGTGGCTGGGGGAACTCCGTTCACGCCGGCACGTGGCGCAACATCGCATCAAAGCAAGGTCCGCGCTTGCGCTGGTGTCGGGATGATAGCGGACATCAGGTGGACTCTGCGATCATCCGGGTTTGCCACTGGATCGCCGACGATCGCTCGGCTCGGCGCCTGGGCGAGGCCACGCGCGAGGTGGACTAGAGGAAGGCGCGATGGACTTTCTCGGGGCTGGTCGTCAGGACGCGGTGCAGGTGTACAATGCTGGGCATGATTGTTATCTTCGTGAATTGGTTGGTCCGGCGCGGACGTCCGTTACCCATTCATGCCCCGAGGACGAACGAGACGTCACCGATTTGAGACGTCATCTCAACTTTTGTTGCTGGGTTATGTCGGGAGCGCCGGCGGCGGATTGTCCGGCCGGAACTGCTGAAACGGTGCCGCTTGGTTGCAGACTTCATAGCAATGTCTGCTTGTGTCCGCTATAGATGCACGTTCGGTCACGGGGGAAACTTGAATACAGATGTCGTCCTTATAGCAGGCCCGTTGGTTCGGGCCTCGAGCTGGGAGCCTACGGCCGAAAAGCTGCGTGACTCAGGATGGCGCGTACAAGTCCCGGATATTCTAGCGCATCATGTCTCTCCTCCGGCATGGAGCGCGTGGAGCCGCAGTCTTGTCAATCAAATTGCTCCTGCAAATGGGCTGGTGTTGATTGGCCACAGCTCAGCCAGCGCTCTAGCCGCCGATCTGGCGACCAAGTTGCCGACGAAGGCCGTGGTCATCGTCGATGGTGACATCCCGCCGATAGAAGGCGCGGCATATCCGGTTAGGCCAGCTCTGCGCGCTTTCATTCAAAATCTTGCGAGAGCGGATGGATCCCTCCCGGTGTGGTCAAAATGGTTCGACGGTGACGGACACCGCGCATCGCTGGTTGGCATCGACATCTTGAAAAGCGATCGCAACGCGTTCGCTCGGTTCGAAAGCGGTCTGCCGAAGATGAATATCAGTTGGTTCGACGAGACTGTCGACCTTGCCAGATGGGATCACATTCCCGCCGGGTTCATCCAAGCGTCTAAGCTCTACGACCACGCAACGGTAGAGGCGCGCGGCCGCGGTTGGCCAGTTATCAATTCGGAAGGGACGCACCTCGACCCAACTCTCCGTCCTGCCGAAACCGCGAATGCCATTGCTGTAATCGCGCGCACCCTTGGAGCGATCCCTTGATCGGCTTCCGGCACAACCAGGACCAGAGCGATGTCCGCGCTTGCGCGGATGTCGGGATGATAGCGGACGTCAGGCGGGGGAGACTCTGCGATGCTCGACTTTCGCCACTGATTTGCCCGACGTGTCAAACGAGTTCGTAAAATCCGTACTGTTCGTGCGTGCGAGTGGTCCTCGGCTACTTTGCATGGGGTTGTTTTTCAGATTTTGGCGGAAGCCGCGCGAGCGAGAGAGAGGGCACGAAAAAAAAGGCCGCCTGAACAGGCGGCCCTTTCGTCTCGGGTCGAAGTAGTCCCGCTTACTCCGCGGCCTGCCTCTGCGGCGGATCGAGCGCGCCGGACTTGTGGATGTCGGCGACCTGGTGATCCGAGAAGCCGAGCACGGAACGCAGGATCTCGTCGGTGTGCTCGCCGAGCAGCGGGGAGCGCTGCACGTCGCTCGGTGAGTCCGACAGCTTGATCGGGTTGCCGACCGAGATGTACTTGCCGCGGGTGGGGTGGTCGACTTCGACCACGGTGCCGGTCGCGCGCAGCGACTGGTCCTCGGCGATTTCCTTCATCGACAGGATCGGACCGCAGGGGATGTCGTCCTTGTTGAGGATCTCCATCGCCTCGAACTTCGTCTTCGTCATCGTCCACTGCTCGATGCGGGCGAAAATCTCGTTGAGCCGCGGCAGGCGGGCCGGGGGCTTTGCGTAGTTCGGATCGGTCTTCCAGGTCGGCTCGCCGATCACGTCGCAGATCTTCTCCCAGACCTGGGCCTGGGTGATGAAGTAGATGTAGGCGTTGGGATCGGTCTCCCAGCCCTTGCACTTCAGGATGCGGCCGGGCTGGCCGCCGCCGGAGTCGTTACCGGCGCGCGGCACGGCATCGCCGAACGGAATGCCTTCGCCGAACTGGCTGTATTCCTTCAGCGGACCATGGGCGAGGCGCTGCTGGTCGCGCAGCTTGACGCGGGCGAGGTTGAGCACGCCGTCCTGCATCGCGGCGGTGACCTTCTGACCCTTGCCGGTCGCGGTGCGCTGGTAGAGCGCGGCCAGGATTCCGATTGCGAGGTGCAGGCCGGTGCCGGTGTCGCCGATCTGCGCGCCGGTGACAAGCGGCAGGCCATCGCGGAAGCCGGTGGTGGAGGCGGCGCCGCCGGTGCACTGCGCGACGTTCTCATAGACCTTGCAGTCCTCGTACGGCCCGGGACCAAAGCCCTTGATCGAGGCGACGATCATCTTGGGGTTGATCGCCTGGATCTTCTCCCAGGGGAAGCCCATGCGGTCGAGCACGCCGGGGCCGAAGTTCTCGACCAGCACATCGCACTTCCTGATCAGCTCGGTGAGAACCTCCTTGCCCTTGGGGTTCTTGGTGTCGAGCGTGATCGAGCGCTTGTTGTGGTTCAGCATGGTGAAATACAGGCTGTCCACGTTCGGGATGTCCTGCAGCTGGCCGCGGGTGATGTCGCCGACACCGGGACGCTCCACCTTGATCACGTCGGCGCCGAACCATGCCAGCAATTGCGTGCAGGTCGGCCCCGACTGGACGTGGGTGAAGTCGAGAATGCGAACGCCCGTGAGCGCCTTGGTCATCGTATTTGCTCCGTACTCTGTCTGCCCCTGCACCCGCAGGGATAATGGGTTGAAGGGGAGGACTTACTTCTTCTTCTGCAGAACGCTCTGTGGATTGAGATTGCCGATGCGGCCGCTCTCCGAGCCCGCGGCCGGATCGATCACCGCGTTGATCAGCGTCGGCTTGCCTGACTTGATCGCCTCGTTGACGGCGCGCTTCAATTCGTCCGGCGAGGTGGCGTTCACGCCGACGCCGCCGAAGGCTTCCATCATCTTGTCGTAGCGCGCGCCCTTGACGAACACGGTGGTCGCGGGATCCGAGTTGGCGCTGTTGACGTCGGTGCCGCGATAGATGCCGTCATTGTTGAAGATGACGACGCAGATCGGCAAATTGTAGCGACAGATGGTCTCGACCTCCATGCCGGAGAAGCCGAAGGCGCTGTCGCCTTCCACCGCGAGCACGGGGTTGCCGGTCTCGAGCGCAGCCGCAATCGCCTGGCCCATGCCGATGCCCATCACGCCCCAGGTGCCGACGTCGAGACGCTTGCGCGGCTTGTACATGTCGATGACGCCGCGGGCGAGGTCGAGCGTGTTGGCGCCTTCGTTGACGAGGATCGCGTCGGGATGCTCCTTGATGACGTTCTTCAGCACGCCGAGCGCACCGTGATAGTCCATCGGCGACTTGTTGTTCATGAGCTTCGGCGCCATCTTGGCGACGTTCTCTTCACGCTTGGTCGAAACAGCCTTGGTCCATTCGGCCGGCGGGGCGGTCCAGCCCGCGCCCATCGCCTGGTTGAAGGCGGAGACGACGGAGCCGATGTCGCCGACGACGGGCGCGACGATCTCGACGTTGGAGTCCATCTCCTTCGGCTCGATGTCGACCTGGATGAATTTCTTGGGCGCTTCGCCCCAGCTCTTGCCCTTGCCGTGCGAGAGCAGCCAGTTGAGCCGCGCGCCGATCAGCAGAACGACGTCGGACTCTTTCAGCACGGTCGAGCGGGCGGCGCCGGCGCACTGCGGATGCGTGTCGGGGAGAAGGCCCTTGGCCATGCTCATCGGCAGGAAGGGCACACCGCTCTTCTCGACGAAGCTCTTGATCTCTTCGTCGGCCTGCGCGTAGGCCGCGCCCTTGCCGAGGATGATAAGCGGGCGCTTTGCGCTCTTCAAAACATCAAGTGCGCGCTTCACTGAAGCAGGCGAGGGGATCTGCGCGGGCGCAGCATCGATCACCTTCACGAGCGACTTCTGGCCGGCATCGGCGTTCATCACCTGGCCGAACAGCTTTGCCGGCAAATCGAGATAGACGCCGCCGGGACGACCCGAGACCGCGGCGCGGATCGCGCGCGCCAGACCAATGCCGATGTCCTGGGCGTGCAGCACGCGATAGGCCGCTTTACACAGCGGCTTTGCGACCGCGAGCTGATCCATCTCCTCATAGTCGCCCTGCTGGAGGTCGACGATCTCGCGCTCGGAGGAGCCCGAGATCAGGATCATCGGGTAGCAGTTGGTGGTGGCGTGGGCCAGCGCGGTAAGGCCGTTGAGGAAGCCGGGGGCCGAAACGGTGAGGCAGACGCCGGGCTTCTTGGTGAGGAAACCTGCGATGCCCGCCGCGTAGCCGGCGTTCTGCTCGTGACGGAAGGAGATCACGCGAATGCCGGCGGCCTGCGCCATGCGGCCCAAATCCGTGATCGGGATGCCCGGCACATTATAAATGGTGTTGATGCCGTTCAGCTTGAGCGCGTCGATGACGAGATGAAAACCATCCGTCAATTCCTGCTCGGTGCCCGGTGCTTCGGACTTGGTCGCGGTATTCAGCATGGGCCTTGTCTCCCTGGTCTCAAGGTGCCGTTTAGGCTTTGGGGGCGAATGGTTCGCCCTTCTGGTGAAGTTGCTATGTAAAGAGTTCCTGGCCATGCGCTTCGACGTAAGCGGCAAGGCCGAGGGTGTGATCGCGGGCGCGCTTTTCGGCGAGCTCGGTGTCGCGCGCTTCCAGCGCTTCGATGATGCCGAGATGCTCGGGCAGCGAGGTCGCGGTGCGATCCTTCCGTCCGATCGTCAGTTGCCGGTAGCCGCGCACGTGCAAGAGCAGATCGTTGGTGAGGTCGACGAGGATCGGCGATTCCGACAGCGAGATCAGCGCCTGGTGAAAGGCGATGTTGGCGCGCGAATATTCCTCGATGTGATCCTCGGGCAGGCGGTCCTTTCCGAAGTCCTTGAAATAATCGCGCAGCGCCGAAATGTCCTTCTTGCGCGCAGTGGTGGTGATCAAGCGCGCCGCCATGCTCTCGAGCGCCGCCCAGGCGCGGATCATGTCGACGATCTCGCTCTTGGTCCTGCGCACCACCATGATGCCCCGGCGCGGCACGGTCTTCACGAAGCCGTCCTGCTCAAGCATCGCGATCGCTTCGCGGATCGGCGTCCGGCTCACGCCCAGGCGTTCGGACAGCGCGCGCTCGTCGAGCATCACCGGCTCGGGCGTCGAATAGATGTCCATCTTGAGGATCGCTTCCTTCAAGGCGTCATACGCCTTGTTCTTGAAGCTGCTCTCCGGGGCAATACGGACGATTGCGAGATCTGCCTCGGCCATGTTGGGCGATGCCTTGATTTGCTTCACGACGATTCTCCTCCTCAGGGGGAGTCGTCTTTTACAGGAATATTTACCGAAATGTTTTTGGCATACCACATGCCAGAATGTCAAGCTGCCTATTTTTTGCGGCCTTCGGCCTCATGACCCGCCTTGACAAGTTGGCTTCTGGCATACCAAATGCCATCGCCAGCCATTTTTGATCCAAGCCGGCGGAGTAAACTCGGGCTTTCGGCCCCTCCGTTCCGCCCCATGGAACAAGGCGCGGCGAATGGCAAGCATCATGGGCGGCCGCAATACGCGCCTTGCAAAGCAAGATCTGAGGTCAAGGGAGAAACCACATGTCGAATTCCAAAGATGCCGTCCGTAGGGTGCTTGACCAGGTCAAGGCCGACAACCGCACCAGCCTGACGGCCCCCGAAGGCAAGCTCGTCTGCGATGCCTACGGCATTCCGGTGCCGAAGGAAGGGGTTGCGAAGTCGGCGGGCGAGGCCGGCAAGATGGCGACCTCCATGGGTTTCCCGGTCGTGATGAAGATCGTCTCGCCCGACATTCTCCACAAGACCGAGGCCGGCGGCGTCATCGTCGGCCTCAAGACGGCTGAGGATGCCGAGAAGGCCTACGAGACCATTCTCTCCAACGCCAAGAAGTACAAGGCTGACGCCAAGATCGAAGGCATCCAGGTGCAGCAGATGCTGGCCGGCGGCACTGAGGTCATCGTCGGCTCGATCACGGACGGTTCCTTCGGCAAGCTGGTCGCCTTCGGCCTCGGCGGCGTGCTGGTCGAAGTCCTGAAGGACATCACCTTCCGCCTCGCGCCCGCGACCAAGGAGGATGCGCTGTCGATGCTCGACGGCATCCAGGCGCATGAGATTTTGAAGGGCGTTCGCGGCGGCGAGCCGGTGAACCGCAACGCCCTTGCCGACGTCATCGTCAAGGTCTCGCAGCTCGTCACGGACTTCCCCGAGATCGTCGAGCTCGACCTCAACCCGGTGTTTGCGACGCCGAAGGACGCGACTGCCGCCGACGTGCGCATCGTCGTCGACTTCGCCTACAAGCCCAAGCCGAAGCCGCGCCCGACCGAAGAGATCGTCGCGGCAATGAACCGCATCATGCAGCCGAAGGCTGTCGCCGTGATCGGCGCCTCGGCCGAGGACGGCAAGATCGGCAACTCCGTGATGAAAAACCTCATCAACGGCGGCTACAAGGGTGAGATCATTCCAATCCATCCCAAGGCCTCCGAGATCCTCGGCTACAAGGCCTACAAGAGCGTCAAGGACGTGCCGGGCGTGGTCGATGTTGCGGTTTTCGCGATCCCCGCGAAGTTCGTCGCGGGCGCTTTGACCGAGTGCGGCGAGAAGAAGATCCCGGGTGCGGTACTGATTCCCTCCGGCTTTGCGGAGGCCGGCGCGCCCGAGCTCCAGGCCGAGATCGTCGAGGTCGGCAAGAAGTACGACATCCGCCTGATGGGGCCGAACATCTACGGCTTCTACTATACGCCTGCCAATCTCTGCGCGACCTTCTGCACGGCCTATGACGTGAAGGGCCATGCGGCGCTGTCGTCGCAGTCGGGCGGCATCGGCATGGCCATCATCGGCTTCTCGCGTTCGGCGAAGATGGGTGTGTCGGCGATCGTCGGCCTCGGCAACAAGTCCGATATCGACGAGGATGATCTGCTCGCCTTCTTCGAGCAGGATTCGAACACCAACCTGATCGCGCAGCACTGCGAAGACCTCAAGGACGGTCGCGCCTTTGCGGAAGCGGCAAAACGCGTCTCCAAGAAGAAGCCGGTCGTCGTGCTCAAGGCCGGCCGCACCTCGGCCGGCGCGAAGGCGGCGTCCTCGCACACCGGTGCGCTCGCCGGCAACGACAGGATCTATGAGGATGTGTTCAAGCAGTCCGGCGTGATCCGCGCACGCTCCCTGCGTCAGCTGCTCGAATTCGCCCGTGGCGTGCCGGTGCTGCCGACGCCGAAGGGCGAGAACGTGCTGATCATCACCGGTGCCGGTGGCTCTGGCGTGCTGCTGTCCGATTCGTGTGTCGACAACGGCCTGTCGCTGATGTCGATGCCGCCGGATCTCGACGCGGCCTTCCGCAAGTTCATCCCGCCGTTTGGCGCAGCCGGAAATCCTGTGGATATCACCGGCGGCGAGCCGCCGATCACCTACGTGAATACGGTGAAGCTCGGCCTCTCCGACGATCGTATCCACGCGCTGATCCTCGGCTACTGGCACACGATCGTCACCCCGCCGATGGTGTTCGCCCGCAACATGGTCGAGGTGAAGAAGGAGATGGAGGCCAAGGGTTTTGTGAAGCCCATGGTCGCCTCGCTCGCCGGCGACGTCGAGGTCGAGGAAGCTGCCGAATATCTCTACCAGCACGGCATCCCGGCCTACGCCTATTCGACCGAGCTGCCGGTCGAGGTCCTCGGCGCCAAGTACAAGTGGGCGCGCGGAGCAGGGCTGCTCTGAGCTGAGGAACAAGAGATGCCGCTTCGGAAGTTTCCGGAGCGGCATTCTGACTAAGCGCAAGTGACGTGCGTCATTCCGGGGCGATGCCAAGCATCGAGCCCGGAATCTCGAGATTCCGGGTCTGGTCCTTCGGACCATCCCGGAATGACGAACCAAGAGGCGGCAGGTCGCGATGAGCAAGAACGTCATCCGGCGCAAATCGCTCGAGCCAAGACCGCCGGGAGAGGCGGATAACGAAGCGCGCGACGGCGGCGTGCAATCCGTCGACCGCGCGCTGTCGATCATCGAAACGCTGGCCGAGGACGACGAAGGCTATCGCCTGAGCGATCTCGCCGTCCGCACCGGGCTGTCGGCCTCGACCGTGCACCGCCTGCTCGCGACGCTGGAAAGCCGCCGCTTCGTGCAGTTCGATCGCGCCGAATCCAAATGGCACGTCGGCGTGCGCAGTTTTACCGTCGGTGCCAGCTTCGCGCGGCGGCGCAATTTCACGGCGCAGGCCATTCCCTACCTTCGCAAGCTACGCGATCTCACCCGCGAGACCGCCAACCTCGCCGTCGTCGACGACGAATTCATCATCGTGCTGACTCGCATGGAGAGCCGCGAGATCATGCGCTCGCTGACCAAGGTCGGCGGCCGCGTCGCGATGGTGACCTCAGGCGTCGGCAAAGCGGTGCTGGCGACCTATTCGGACGAGGATGTCGGCGCGGTCATCCGGCATCACGGCATGCCCCGCTTGACGGAGAAGTCAATCGTGCGGCCGAGCGATCTTTTCAAGGAACTTGCGACGATCCGCGAGCAAGGTTTTGCGGTGGACGATGAGGAGGCGCAGATTGGCCTCAGATGCGTAGCCGCTGTGGTCTACAATGCGCTCGCCGAGCCACTCGCCGCGATCTCTGTCTCCGGCATGACCAGCCGTATCACCGACGGCCGGCTGCCCGAGATCGGCCGCGTGGTCCGGGAGGTGGCAGCGGAACTCACCGCGGCGCTGGGCGGCGTTGTGCCCGCGGCTGCGGAGAAGGCCTGAACGGTTGGCCGGCAGCGTGCCCAACGCGTAAGCAGCGGTGCCGTTTTATTTGAGTTGCCCCTTCTGGCCGAGGGCGCAACCATCGCTTGGCCAACCACGCCCCGCGAGAGTCCTGATGACCAAACTGACCCGCTTTGCCGTCGCGCCTCTGCACAGCATGACCCGCCGCCTTGCCGACGTCGCCTCCGGGCGCGTTGCGCCTGACCTCATCATCACGGGGGCGCGGGTGCTGTCGACCTATTCGGAGCGCGTCCACCCGGACCGCGAGGTCTGGATCACGGGCGGCCGGATCGCGGCGGTGAAGCCGGCGGGCACGGCCAAGAAGGCCTGGAGCGGCGTGGCCGTCTATGACGCTGCCGGCGGCATCGTCGCGCCGGGCCTCGTCGATCCGCATATCCACATCGAATCCTCGATGGTGACGGCCTGCGCCTATGCGGAAGCGGCGCTGCTCAATGGCACCACCACGATCTTCTGCGACAGCCATGAGATCGGCAATGTCATGGATGTCGCCGGTGTCGAGGCGATGCTTCAGGACGCGCGCGAGGCGCCGCTGTCGATCTTCCTGACGGTACCCTCGACGGTGCCGGCAACATCAGCCGAATTGGAAACTGCGGGCGGCGATCTCACCCCCGACAAGATCGCCGGCCTGTTCGACCGCTGGCCGGAAGCGGTGGCGCTCGGCGAGAAGATGGATTTCGTGCCGGTGACAATGGGCGACGAGCGCAGCCATGCGATTCTGGCCGCCGCGCTCAAGCGCGGGCGTCCGGTGTCCGGTCATGTCTATGGCCGCGAATTCGTTGCGGCGTATGCGGCATCCGGCGTCACCGATACCCACGAAGCAATTGATCGCGACATTGCCGACGATCTCCTTGATGCCGGCGTCTGGGTCTTCCTGCGCGGCGGGCCTCCGACCACGCCCTGGCACTCGCTACCGCAGGCGATCCGCACCATCACCGAGCTCGGGGCCTCCCACAAGCGCACGGCGGTGTGCACCGATGACCGCGACGCCGACGATCTCTTCCTGTTTGGCCTGGACTGGGTGGTGCGCGAGGCGGTGAAGGCCGGAATGTCACCGGAGCAGGCCTGGTCGATGGGCTCGCTGCATGGCGCGACGCGCTTCAACATGGAGGGCGAAATCGGCGGCCTCGGCGGCGGCCGCCGCGCCGATCTCGTGCTGATGGATGACAATCTGAAGCCGCAATGCACCTGGTATGGCGGCGAGCTGGTCGTCGAGAAGGGCAAGATCACAGAGCTCCTCGACCAGGCGCTGTCGCAGCGCTATCAATATCCAAGGGCGGCTTACGCGACCGTGAAGCTGCCGGAACAGCTCAAGCTGACGCCGGAGCTTCCGGCGAAGGCTTGCACCGTCAATGCGATCAAGACCGGGCTTCCCGGCATCACGCTGATCCACGAGAAGGTCAGAATCGAGCCGGCGAAGGATTGGCCGACGCTGTTTGCGCGGCACGCCCTGTGCTTCGTGACGGTGGTCGAGCGCCACGGTAAATCGGCCGGCAACGTCGCCTTTGGCCTCTTGAAGGACTTTGGCCTCAAGCGCGGCGCGGTGGCCTCCAGCGTCGGGCATGACAGCCACAACATCATCGTCGCCGGAACCAACGAAGCCGACATGCAGGTGGCGATATCAGCCATCAAGCAGCAACAAGGCGGCGTCTGCGTAGTCGCTGATGGCAAGGTGAGGGCGCTGGTTCCGCTGCCGATCGCAGGGTTGCTCTCGGACAAGCGGATCCCCGAGGTGGCCGAGGAGGTGCGGGCCCTGAAGGAAGAATGGACGGAGGCTGGCTGCACCATCCCCTACATGGGCTTCAATTTGATTCCGCTATCGGTCATTCCGGAAATTCGCATCACCGACAAGGGCCTCGTGCTGGTGCCGCAGATGGAGCTCGCGCCCTTGTTCGAGTAGCTGCTTTCACGCGTCTGTTGACCTAACCGATTGAGACCGCCGCAGATTTTTTGCGGCTACCGCATCGTGGAAAATAAAATCGATCTCGTTGAGAGGGCGCCTCTTGCGATCGATGATCACGCTCGAAGTGACGCAACCGAGCGAGGTCCGATATGGCGAAGATGCGAGCCGTCGATGCAGCCGTGCGAATTCTGGAGAAGGAAGGCATCTCGACCGCCTTCGGCGTTCCCGGGGCCGCGATCAATCCGCTTTATTCGGCGCTGAAGAAGCGGGGTTCGATCCGCCACATCCTGGCGCGCCATGTCGAGGGCGCCTCACACATGGCGGAAGGCTATACGCGGGCCAAGGCCGGCAATATCGGCGTCTGCATCGGCACGTCGGGACCGGCCGGCACCGACATGATCACCGGGCTCTATTCGGCGATCGCCGATTCCATTCCGATCCTCTGCATCACTGGGCAGGCGCCACGCGCGCGGCTCTACAAGGAGGACTTTCAGGCGGTCGATATCGAATCCATCGCCAAGCCCGTGACCAAATGGGCAGTCACCGTGCGCGAGCCCGCGCTGGTGCCGCGGGTGTTCAGCCAGGCCTTTCACGTGATGCGCTCGGGGCGGCCGGGGCCGGTGCTGATCGACATGCCGCTCGACGTGCAGCTCACCGAGATCGAGTTCGACGACGAAACTTATGAACCGCTGCCGGTCTACAAACCCATCGCGACGCGCAAGCAGGTTGAGAAGGCACTGGAGATGCTCAACGCCGCCGAACGGCCGCTGATCGTGGCGGGTGGCGGTATCATCAACGCTGATGCGTCCGACCTGCTCGTCGAATTCGCCGAGACCGTGAACGTGCCTGTCGTCCCGACGCTGATGGGGTGGGGCGCGATCCCCGACGATCACGTGCTGATGGCCGGCATGGTCGGCCTGCAGACCAGCCATCGCTACGGCAATGCCACCATGCTCGAATCCGACTTCGTGCTTGGCATCGGCAATCGTTGGGCCAACCGGCACACCGGCTCGATCGAGACCTACACCAAGGGCCGCAAATTCGTGCATGTCGACATCGAGCCGACGCAGATCGGGCGCGTCTTCAATCCCGATCTCGGCATCGTCTCGGATGCGAAGGCCGCGCTGGAGTTGTTCGTCACCGTCGCCAGGGAGTGGCGGCGGACAGGCAGGTTGCGCGAGCGCCAGGCGTGGCCCGCGACCTGCCGCGATCGCAAGCGTTCGATGCTGCGCAAGAGCCATTTCGATAACGTGCCGATCAAACCGCAGCGCGTCTACGAGGAGATGACCAAGGCTTTTGGCCGCGACACCTGCTATGTCACCGTCATCGGCCTGTCGCAGATCGCCGGTGCGCAGTTTCTGGGCGTCTACAAGCCGCGCAACTGGATCAATGCGGGGCAGGCGGGGCCGCTCGGCTGGACACTGCCGGCCGCGCTCGGCGTGAGGGCAGCATGTCCGGATCGCGACATCGTCGCGCTCTCGGGCGACTACGACTTCCAGTTCCTGATCGAGGAGCTCGCGGTCGGCGCGCAGTTCAATTTGCCCTACATCCACGTCGTCGTGAACAATTCCTATCTCGGCCTGATCCGCCAGGCGCAGCGCGGCTTCGATATGGACTATCACGTCCAGCTCTCCTTCGAGAACATCAACGCCCCCGAGCTCGGCGTCTACGGCGTCGACCACGTTGCGGTCGCTGAAGGCCTTGGCTGCAAGGCGATCCGCGTCACAGATCCGAAGGACGCGCAGGCCGCCTTCGCGACCGCGCGCGAGTTGATGGCGAAGCACCGCGTCCCCGTGGTGGTCGAGTTCATCCTCGAACGCGTCACCAACATCGCGATGGGCACCGAGATCGACAATATCGTCGAGTTCGAGGAAGTGCTTGATCTGCCGCTCGACGAGGTCGAGATCACGCGCCCGGGCGTGCTGCAGCCGGCGGAATAGGGAGGACAGCATCGTGCCGAAATTTGCCGCCAATCTCACCATGCTCTTCAACGAGATGCCGTTTGTCGACCGCTTTGCCGCGGCAAAAGCGGCAGGCTTCAGCGGGGTCGAATATCTCTTCCCCTACGATTTCGACAAGGCGCTATTGCGCGAGCAGCTCGAGGCTCACGGACTAACCCAGGTGCTGCACAATCTGCCTGCCGGAAATTGGGCGGGCGGCGAACGCGGCATCGCGATCCTTCCCGATCGCGTCGCCGAATTCCGCGACGGCGTGTTCCGCGCCATCGACTTTGCCAAGGCGCTCGACTGCGACCGGCTCAACTGCCTCGTCGGCATTGCGCCGGCGGATGCCGATCCGCGCGAGTTGAACGAGACGCTGGTCGGAAACCTGCGTTTCGCTGCCGCGGCGTTGGCGCGTGAGAATATCGAGCTGCTGATCGAACCGATCAACACTCTCGACATTCCCGGCTTCTTCCTCAACGGCACCGAGCAGGCAGTGCAGCTCATCTCCGAGGTGCGTTCGGGCAACCTGTTCATCCAGTACGACATCTATCACATGCAGATCATGGAGGGCGACCTCGCCCGCACCATGCAGAAATATCTCGACCGCATCTCGCATATCCAGCTTGCCGACAATCCCGGCCGCCACGAGCCGGGCACGGGCGAGATCAACTATCCCTTCCTGTTCCGCCATCTCGACGCGATCGGCTTTCGCGGCTGGATCGGCTGCGAATACAAGCCGCGCACCACGACGCTGGAAGGCCTTTCCTGGCACGCGGCGCAAACTTTCGAGACCTAGAACGTAGCCACAGCGACGATGCGCTCCCTCTCCCGCTTGCGGGAGAGGGCTGGGGTGAGGGTGTCTCCACGATAAGATTCGTTGAGATGTGCGGAAGGAATCTCAACACGGAAAGAGCCCTCACCCGGCGCTGCGCGCCGACCTCTCCCGCAGGCGGGAGAGGTGCACCGAGCGCGCGGATGAAATTTCGCAAACGCAACTGAGAGAAAGTCACACCATGATCGACATCGGCTTTATCGGACTTGGCACCATGGGACGGCCGATGGCCGGCCATCTCCTTGCGGCGGGCCATCGTCTCTTCCTGCACGACGTCGCACCGATTGCGCCGGAGCTGATCGCCGCTGGCGGCGTCGCCTGCAAATCGGCGAAGGAGGTCGCGGAGGAGGCGGATGCCGTCATCATCATGGTGCCGGATACGCCGCATGTGGAGGCCGTGCTGTTCGGCAAGGACGGCGTCGCGGGCGGCATCTCCAAGGGCAAGATTGTGGTCGACATGAGCTCGATCTCGCCGCTGGCAACGAAGGAGTTTGCCAAAAGGATCGAGGCGCTCGGCGCCGATTATCTCGACGCGCCGGTGTCGGGCGGCGAGGTCGGCGCCAAGGCGGCGAGCCTCACCATCATGATCGGCGGTCCGGAGCGCGCCTTCAACACCATGAAGAGCGTCTTCGACAAGATGGGCAAGAACGTCACCCGCGTCGGCGCCAATGGCGACGGCCAGACCACGAAGGTCGCGAACCAGATCATCGTCGCGCTGACGATCGAGGCGGTGAGCGAGGCCCTGCTGTTCGCCTCGAAGGCCGGCGCCGATCCTGCGCTGGTGCGGCAGGCGCTGATGGGCGGCTTCGCCTCGTCGCGGATCCTCGAGGTTCATGGCGAGCGCATGGTGAAGCGCAATTTCGATCCGGGCTTCCGTATCGAGCTGCACCAAAAGGATCTCAACCTCGCACTCGATGGCGCGCGAGCGCTCGGGCTCTCGCTGCCGAGCACGGCAGTGGCGCAGCAATTGTTCTCGGCCTGCACCGCGCACGGTGGCAAGGCGTGGGATCATTCGGCGATGGTGCGTGCACTCGAGTTGATGGCGGGTCACGAGATCGCCACTGCGTAAAACTGTTACGCAGTAACACTCCTTCGGATTGAGGCTCGTTGCCGCCGCTTGGGAACCCGGAACTATCACCGGGACCCAGCGGTTGATCGTGCACGAACAAACAATCTGGAGAGAGGACATGAAGACCCGTCTTGCGATTTCGTTGGCTGCCGCTTCGCTGCTGGCGTCCAGCGCAGCCTTTGCCCAGTCGACCACAGCCGAGGGCGCCGCGAACGGCGCGCGGGCCGGGGGCGAGATTGGTGGTCCGGTGGGCGCGATGGTGGGCGGCACCGTCGGCGCGGCCGTTGGCGCCGGCCTCGAAATTCCGAACGCGGTGATCGGTGCGGTGCCTCGCTCCGAGCCGTCCGTCGTGGTGCATGAGCGCGTGGTGGTCGGTGAGCCGCTGCCGCCGACCGTGGTGTTGCACCCGGTGCCGAATTACAGGGAATACGACTATGCGGTCGTCAACGATCGCCGCGTCATCGTCGAGCCGCGGACCCGCAAGGTCATCAGGATCATCGACTGATCAGCGTAACCAGAAGCTGAGGCCCCGCGGGAGATTGTTTCGCGGGGCCTGCACGTATTCAGAGTGGCTGCCGTACGCCGAGGCCGTGCATGAAGCGCTCGCGGATTTGTACGGGATCGCGGCGCGTGGTGCCGACGCCGGGCTTGTCGTCGATGCGCACCGCAATGAGGCTCGGTTCCGTGGCCGTCAGCGAACCCTCGACCAGCCGCTCGAAATCCTCCTCGTCCGCGGCCCAGGCGCTGTTGGCGAGACCCGAACCGGTCGCGATTGCCACGACATCGGCCACGCCTGCGGCCGGCGTCGGCTGCGCACCGGTGATCTGGTAGATGCCGTTGTCCATCACGATCATGGTGAGATTCTTCGGCCTCAAGGTCGCGATCGTCGACAGGGCGCCGAGCTGCATCAACAGCGAGCCGTCGCCCTCCAGAGCAATGACGCGGCGGTCGGGCTGCGCCAGCGCGACCCCGAGCGCGATCGGGAAAGCGAGTCCCATGCTGCCCAGCATGTAGAAGTTTTGCGGGCGGTGCCCGGCGGCCCAGAGATCGAAATTGGTGTTGCCGATGCCGCCTATCACGGCCTCCTCGTTCTTGAGCTTTGCGATCAGGCGCGAGGTGACGTCGAAGCGGTTCATCACCTTGGTGTTGCTGGTGCTGCTGTTCATCGCGGCGCTCACTTGTCAAAAACCTTGCCGCCGGTGAGCAGCGGATTAAGGATCAGCGCGACCGGCGCCTGTGTGGTGACGGCCTGCTTGATCGAGCGGTCGGCGATGAACTCGAGCTCGTCGAGCCGGGTAATGGTGTGATGCTCGAGCGCGAGCGAGTCCAGAACCGGGCGCATGGTGCGGCAGACCAGCGCCTGGCCGTAGTTGAACTCGCCGAGCGTGCCGCGCTCGGACACGAACATGATCAGCGGGATCTGATAGGGCACCGCGAGCGAGGCCAGCACATTGGCCAGCGTCGCAAAGCCCGAGGTCTGCATCAGTACGGCGCCCCGTCGTCCGCCCATCCAGGCGCCGGAGACGATGCCGACGGCTTCCTCCTCGCGCGCGGTCGCAAAGGTCGTGAAGAAGGGGTCGGCGTGCAGGGCCTTGATCAGCGGCGTCAGCACCCGATCGGGCACGTAAGGCACCAGGCTGACCTCGTTCCGCTTCAGGGTTTGCAGCACGATACTGTGCCAGCTTGGTTCGGTGGGAGACATCTGGGGCGGGGTCTGCTGCTCCACGATCGTCATCTCGTCCTCCCTTCCGCGACATCTTTTTGGTCTATGCGTGGTGCCGCTTCATAGGCGCCTTGGTCTCGAACTTGACGCGCTGGGTGGGATTGTCAACATGTCCGGGCTGCCACGGTGGTCTGCGCCCGGTGCGCTGCCGTGGCCGGCACCGCCATGTCATAACCAGTCACAACGAGAACTGCGGGAGGATGGCCGGAGCGGGCGCAAAGCGGCGCCGGCCCTGCGTGCCTCCTTTTCAGGAGCCGGAAGCCTGTCGATGCCTGTCAACACCAAGCGCGTCTTCTACGTCAAATATCTCGCACATCCGATCTATGTCGACGTCCTGAAGGCGCGGAGTGACGTCCGGCTCGATCGCATCGAGAATGAAAGCCCGGAAGAATTCTACGCGCCGATTCTGGAGGCCGCGCATGTCTATCAGATCGGCGCCGCGCGCGACGAGCTCGCTCCCCATTTCCATGCCCAGGCCGGGCTGCTGAAACGCGCGCCGAACCTGCTGATCGTCTCCTCCAACGGCGCCGGCTTCGATCCGGTCGATGTCGAGGCCTGCACGGCGGCGGGCGTGCTTGTCGTCAACCAGTCCGGCGGCAACGCCCATTCGGTGGCTGAACACGCGCTCGCGATGATGCTCACCCTGTCGAAGCGCATCATCCAGTCGGATCGCCGTCTGCGGCGCGAGCGCGACGTCAACCGCAACGATCTCATCGGCAACGAGGTCGGGGGCAAGACAATCGGCATCGTCGGGCTCGGCAATGTCGGCCGCCGCATCGCCGCGCTCTGCAACACCCTGCTGGGCATGAAGGTCCTGGCTTACGATCCCTATCTTTCTGCAGGCGAGATGGCCGCGCGGGGCGGGGAGAAGGTCGAGCTCGACGAACTTCTGCGCCGGTCCGACTTCGTCTCGATCTCCTGTCCGCTGACCAAGGAGAGCCGCGGCATGATCGGCGTCCGCGAATTTTCGCTGATGCAGCCGCACGCCTATTTCGTCACCACTGCGCGCGGATTCATCCATGACGAGGGTGCGCTGCTCCGGGCCCTGCGCGACCAGCGCATCGCCGGCGCCGGCCTCGACGTCTGGTCCAAGGAGCCGCCGCCGCCGGAGCATCCGCTCCTTCAGCTCGACAATGTGCTGGCGAGCCCGCATACCGCGGGCGTGACCCGGGAGGCCCGCCAGAACATGGGACGCATCGCCGCCGAGCAGGTTCTCGATGCGCTCGACGGCAAGCGGCCGCCCCGCATCATCAACCCCGAGGTCTGGCTGCGCTACGCCGAGCGCTTCAAGCAGGCTTTTGGCGTGACGCCGGGGTAGGGCGCGCGAAGTCTGATTGCGCTCCGATCGTTGGTTACGAGGATGAGAACAGAAAGCGGCGGATTTTACCGATGGCGTGAATGAACGCGTATGACTTGTCCTGTAGATCAGGGTTCATGAGCATACCTTCGATTGCGACATCCGGACTTTCTGCGGCGAGTTTGCGCGTAAGCGTGGCCGCGAGCAACATCGCCAATGTTAACACGACCGGCCCGTTACCCGCGTCGGGCGGATCGAGCACGTCGGCCGGTGCGGGCAGCTCGGGCATTGCTCCGACTTTTCCCGCGGCTTATGTGCCATTGCGAGTCGATCAGGTCGCCCAATCGAGCGGCTCGATGCCGGGCGGTACGGTTGCGACCGTGTCGACGGTGTCGCCGAGCTTCACCGCCCAATCCGACCCAGGCGCTCCCTTCGCAAACCATGATGGTCTGGTCGCAGCGCCGAATGTCGATCTCGCCGGGGAATTCGTCGAGTTGACGACCGCAAAATACAGCTTCATTGCCAATGCGAAGGTCATTCAGGCCTACTCGGAAACGACAGAGTCGCTCCTCGACATCGACACGTGACGGGTGATGTCGGCCTGTCTTGCCAGCCTTCGCTCGTCCGCCTCCACCGGCGCGACGCCGGGGTAGGGCCTCTACCCCAGCTTTGCGCCGAGCTGCTGGAACGCGGCCTCGCAAGTCATGAGGTCGAGATGGCCGCCGCCCGCGTTCCGAAGAAGGTGATGTCGGACGGTGAGGTGCGTCCTTGCACGCGACCGCTGGCGAGATCGCAGAGATCTCCGAGGACGTCTTTCTCGCTGATCGCGCCGCTCGCGATCGGTTGCAGGATGTCACCAACGCCGTGAAAGGCGGATTCCCGCCGGTCCACGAACGCACGCGATATCTTTGCTGCCTCGTCATCAACCTTGCGGGTTTGTGGCGTGTAGCCGCCGACGAGGTCCAGATGCGTGCCCGGCCGCATTACGCCGAGCGCTTCCGGAAGACGTTTGGGGTCACGCGACGATAAGGCGCGGCGGCTGACGGATCGGGATTGGGTCCGGGAAGCGGCCTCAGTTTGATCCTTCTCAAAATCTCCTTACCCCTTTCGGGGTAATTAGGATTAGAGTGCTGCCGGGGCAGCAGGAGGTCCCATGTCACGCTATGTCGTCAGGTTCATGAAGGACGTGCTCGGTGAGTACGGCCGGCAGAGTGAGGTCTGCCAGGGAACCCTGGAAATCGACGCTTCCTGTGAACGCGAAGCGACCGAGCAGGCCAAGCTGAAATTCTGCAAGGACCAGGCGTTACATCACTGGTCCCTGCATGCGGATCGTATTCATGTGAAGGCGGCCGATTTTCCGTCCTGAGGCGGAGGTCCGGCGCGTTCAGCGGCTGAGGATGGACGCAGGCGGCGCCGCAGTCGCGCCGGCGCCGAGCGATCGCTGCACCATGACGGTATCGGACCAGCGGCCATGGCGGTAGGCGACCCCGCACAACAACCCGACCCGGGCAAAGCCGAATTTTTCGTGCAGCGCCAGTGAAGGCGCATTGTCGGCGTCGATATAGCCGATCATCTGGCGGAAGCCGGCCGCGGCGCAAGCGTCGACCAACTCCTGAAGCAGCAGGCGTCCGACACCGCGGCCGAGATGGTCGTGATGGACGTAGATCGAGTGCTTGGCGGTGTAGCGATAGGCCGGGCGCTTGCGAAACAGCACGGCATAGGCATAGCCGATCACCTCGCCGCGCCAGGTCGCGACCAGGTGGGGGAGGCGCGTCTGCCGCAGATTCTTGCGCCGGTCGCGCAGATCGTCGGGCTCGGGCGCGCCGGTGCCCTCGACGTCCTTCGCCACGCCGTGGCGGACGTGATGGCGGTAGATCGCCAGCATCGCCTCGACGTCGCTGTCGCGCGAGGGCCGGACCAGGACCGGCTCATCGTTCGTGCGCATTGCACTGGTTTCGTTCATGCTACTCGGCCACCACGTAGGTATAGAGCCCGATACGGCCGGCGGCGTCGACCTCCTTGTAGACACCCTGGATTTCGACGTCGAAGCCTGGAAACGTGTTGAAGCAGGTTTCGAACATCTTGAGATAATCGATCATGGGTTTCGCGCGTTCCGTGAGCCGCTCGCCGGGCACGATGGTGGCGATACCGGGAGGATAGACCACGAAAGGCGTCGTCGCGATGCGGCCGGCGATGGCCTCGATCGGCAGATAGTCGACATCGTTGCGGATCAGGCAGCGCGCGGCGTCGCGCGGCGACAGCGCGATCTCCGGGAGGTGCTCAGGCAGGAACTGACGCGCCTGGAGCGCACTGACGTCGGCCTTGCGGAAGAAGCGGTGCATCTCCGCACAGAGGTCGCGCAGCCGCACGCCGGCATAGCGCGCCTGCCGTCGTTGATAGAATTCGGGGATGGCGTCCGCGAGCAGCGTATTGTCGTCGTGCAGCTTCTTGAACGCGACGAGCCCCGAGATCAGCGTGCCAGCCTTGCTAGCCTCGACGCCCGGCGTCAGCAGGAAGAGCAGGGAGTTGAGGTCGT
Organism: Bradyrhizobium sp. CCGUVB23; assembly: GCF_024199885.1. Classification (NCBI taxonomy): domain Bacteria; kingdom Pseudomonadati; phylum Pseudomonadota; class Alphaproteobacteria; order Hyphomicrobiales; family Nitrobacteraceae; genus Bradyrhizobium; species Bradyrhizobium sp. CCGUVB23. The sequence continues at coordinate 10,083,465 of NZ_JANADQ010000001.1, read as the reverse complement.
TCTTCTCGGCAACGATGCGATTCTCGCGCAAGTATTGCGCGACGACGGGGGCGGGGATGCCGTGTTCGGCATAGGTGCCGGTGGCGCGATCGAACCCTGGCGTCAGCAGCGTCAGCTTGTTCGGGTCGATCATGGCAAAGCCCTCGGTCATGCCGGGGAAGCCATGCCAGGTGCTGTCGGGACCGAGCTGCCAAAGCGCGGGATTGGTGGCAAGCTCGTCGGTCGAGAGCGTCTCCCAGGCGACGTTATGCGCGGCGCCCGGCCGGCTCACATCCGGAATGGCAACGCGATCGGGGACGAACGGCTCGAAGAACCAGCGCCGCTCGACGTTCTGCTCTTTCTCCTCGAACTCGCGGCGCATGGCGCGGATCTTCTTGCGCAGTTCGATGCCGAGGCGGATCGTGTCGTCCCACAGCACCTCGCCCGAGCGGCCCTTCATCATCTGCGCGCCGACGTCGAGGGAGGCGAACAGCGGATAGAACGGCGAAGTCGAGGCGTGCTGCATAAAGCTTTCGTTGAAGCGGCGGTGCTCGACGCGCCGCTTCTGGCCGCGGATATGGCGGTCCCTGATGTGGATCTGGGACGCCTGCGAGAAGCTCGCGAGCTGCTTGTGGGTCGACTGCGTCGCGATGATGCCGGGTGCGTCTGGCGTGAGGCCCGACAGACCCATAGCAAAACGCCCGGCATAGAGCGGATGAAACTTCATGAAGCCGGCCCAGGCCTCGTCGAACAGGATGTAGTCGCAGAGGTGGCCGATGCGCTTCAAGATCATCTCGGCGCTGTGGATCGTGCCGTCATAGGTGCATTGTTCGACGACGGCGACGCGGAACGGCCGTTCCCTGCGCCAGGCGTCGCGATCGCTGACCAGCGGATGATTGCGGATCGCCTCGCGCAAGGCCTTCTCGTCGAGTTCCTCCCAGCGCATCGGGCCGATCAGGCCCCAGGCATTGCGGATGGTCGGCACGTAGACAGGGATGCCGCCATTGATCATCAGCGCGCCGTGATGGGCAGCCTTGTGGTTGTTCCGATCGAACAGCACGAGGTCACCGTCGGTGACGAGTGCGCCGAGTGCAACCTTGTTGGAGGTCGAGGTGCCGTTGAGCACGAAATAGGTCTTTTCCGCACCGAAGATTTGGGCGGCTTCCTTCTGCGCTTTCAGCGCCGGTCCTTCGTGGGTGAGGAGATCGCCGAGATCGAGCACGGAATTGTCGAGGTCGTCGCGAAATACGGACTCGCCGAGATGCTCGACGAAGACACGGCCGATCGGGCTGCGGCTATAGAACATGCCGCCATTGTGGCCGGGGCAGGTCCAGAGCTGGTTGCCTTCCTCGGCATAGTCGACCAGCGCGCCGAAGAACGGCGTCTTCAGCGTCTCCGCATATTGCTTGAGCCGGCTGATCAGGTTCTTGGCGATGAAGGGCGGGGTCTCCTCGGACAGGAAGACGTAGCCGTCGATAAAGTCGAGCACCTCGACCGGCAGGTCCTCGAAGCGCTTGCGGCGGATCAGGAGGATGATCGGGAAGTCGAGACCGCGGCGACGCATCAGGTTGATCAGGGCGGCGGTCTTGCCCTCCAGCCCCTTCTTGCCCCAGTCGACCACCATGCAGCCGATGGCGGCGTCTGTCTGCACGGCGATCTCGGCATCCTCGAGCTTGCGGGCCCTCACGACCTCGAAGCCGGAGCGCTGGATCTCCTCGATGATCTGGTTGAAGCGGATGCCCTCGAGGTCGTCGGCATCGAACACCGGGGCGGCGAACAGGAAGTTGAAGCGCTTGAAATAGTCCATGGTGGGTCCCGAATAGCGAAGCCAACAGCTCTCGGCATATTCGATGACAGTTCGATGACAGCGTCGTCCCTGATGGGAGGCCGCTGCCGACGTCTCTGTTTGTAGGGGCAGGCGACGCGTGGCTTTCCAGCGGACATGAGGTTGGCGGCACGGGGCGTCCTTTGGAGCGTCTTCGCAGCCGACGCGGTGATGTGCCCGAGGGGCCAGGAGCGATCACAATGATTGCGTCCGGCCCAACTGGACGATCAGCAATGGTTGCTTTCGCGCCTCTTCTCAGAGCGGAGCAGCGAGCAGCCAACCGCTTCTTGTAGTGGTCAAACTGAGACTCCGCGACGATGCAGAAGACCGTCGCGATGCCACCCGGTGCGTTCTTGATTGCCAGTGAACGATGAAAGGACGCAGGTGGCGATCGCCGTTGGAGAGACGACGTTATTTGCCAGCCTGACATCGAATGGCGCGTCAGGCAATACTATCATAAAGTGAGGCGGCGCCAAATGGAGGTCGAGAAGCCGCCGGGTGCTGGATGGCTGGCGCCTCACCAACGGTCTGCCTCGGCAACAGCTAGCATTCGGAAGTCACTGCATTGGGAGATGAGCAGCGCCGCATCTGAGATTTGTGTCCAGCATGGGGGTTGAGAATGAAAACGATTCTAGTACCGATCTACAACATGGCGATGATGACATCCGCGCTCGAGGTCGCGGTACGACTGGCGCAACGGACTGGCGCCTATGTCGAAGGTTTTCCGCTCCGGTTCAGCATACCTCAATATGTCGTCGCAGAGTTGGCTACCGGCCTCTCCTTGGATTCGTACCATGAGAGGAGTGAGGAGGAGATCGCCGAACTGCGTCGTTCATTCGAGGCGTTCATGTTGAAGCACGAGGTTCCGAAGGCGACCGCAAGCTCGAACCGGCCATGCTTCGACTGGTTCGATAATGCACCTGAAGGTGAGGATTTTGTCGGAAGTTATGGACGTGCTTTCGACATCATCGTAATGCCGCGGTCCGACGTGGATGCCGCCGGCCCTCACCGCCGCGTCATTGAGTCTGCGCTGTTCGAGAGTGGCAGGCCTGTCCTGCTGGCACCACCAGACGTGCCGAGAAGCATTGCGACAAACATCGTGATCCACTGGAACGGGAGTACCGAACAGGCTCGTGCAAACGCATTTGCGATGCCGCTGCTTCGTTTGGCCGAAAGGGTTACGTTGCTGAGGGTGATTGGCGGACAGGACGTGGCAGGCCCATCCGCGGACCAGATAGTTCGCCAATTGCAGTACAATGACATTCCCGCCAAACTGGTGAGCGTTGAACTGGGAGATCGCAACACCGGCGAGGCGGTCCTCGATGCGGCCAGAGCTCAGGGCTGCGATCTCCTGATAAAGGGAGCCTTCACCCGCAACAGGTTGCGGCAAATGATATTCGGCGGTGCCACCAGCCATGTCATGGAGCACGCGGATTTGCCTGTCCTGCTGGCGCATTAGCATCGTATCGCACAGGCCGTAGGTATGCCATGACCGGTATTGCAGAGTGGCTAGCATCGATTGGTTTGGGAGAGTACGCCCAGCGTTTCGCCGAGCACGCGATCGACCTCTCGGTCGTCAGCGATCTCACAGAGCAGGACCTCAAGGACCTCGGCGTCCTGCTTGGTCACCGGCGAAAGATTCTGCGCGCGATTGCAGAACTTAAGGGTGAAGTCCTTGTATCGGCCCAAAGGAGCGCCAAACCAGCGCCGCGGGACAGCGCCGAGCGGCGCCAACTCACGGTCATGTTTTGCGATCTGGTGGATTCGTCGGCGCTTGCTGCCCGACTGGATCCAGAGGACTTACGCTCGGTAATCGGCGCCTATCACGACTGCATCGCGGAGATCGTCGCGCGGAATGAGGGCATCATCGCGCGGTACATGGGGGATGGCGTGCTTGCCTATTTCGGCTACCCCCAGGCGCACGAGGACGATGCCGAGCAGGCGACACGCGCGGGGTTGGCGCTGGTCGATGCCGTAGCCAACCTCCGGATAGATTTCGGCGCCAAGCTACAGGTCCGCGTTGGGATCGCCACCGGCATGGTAGTCGTGGGCGATCTGACCGGCGAAGGCTCCGCCAAGGAGCAGGCGGTCATTGGTGAAACACCGAACCTGGCTGCTCGCCTGCAGCAGTTCGCCGAGCCCGGTATGGTGCTGATTTCCGAGAGTACGCACCAGCTCACCGCCGGATACTTCGAATACGGCGATCTCGGCTCTATCGCGCTCAAGGGTTGGGCGGAGCCGATACCGGCCTGGCAGGTGCTCGGGATAAGCGGTGTGGAAAGCCGTTTCGAGGCGCAACGCAAGACTCGATTGACACCGCTCATTGGGCGTAACGAGGAGATCGAGATGCTGTTGCGGCGCTGGCAGCATGCCGCGTCAGGCGAAGGCTGTGTGGTGGTTCTAACTGGAGAGCCAGGTATTGGTAAGTCGCACATCGCGCTGGCGCTTCAAGAGCGACTCCGGGCGGAACCACACATCACGGTGCGCCATTTCTGCTCGGCGCACCACACCAACAGTGCGCTGTATCCACTAATCGCCAACCTCGAGCGTGCCACCCGATTCGAGCGAGGCGAGACTCCGACGGAAAAGTTCGCCAAGCTTGAAGCTCTGCTCTTGCGGTCTGGCGCTGACGTAGACCGCGTGGTGCCGGCTCTGGCCAACCTTCTGTCGCTGCCGATCAGTGACCGCTATCGCCTGCCCGAACTGAGTCCGCAGAAACGCAAGGAAATGACGCTGGCGGCGTTCTTGGCTCAGCTCGAGGCATTGGCGGCGCGGCAGCCAGTGTTCCTCATCTTCGAGGATGCCCATTGGGCGGACCCGACCTCGCTGGAGCTGCTTACGGTTACACTGGAGAGAGTGCCGCGACTTCGAGTGCTGCTGCTCATCACCGCGAGACCAGAGTTTACGCCGCCATGGCCTGGTCATGCGCACGTGACGACGGTTTCGCTCACACGACTGAATCGGCGCAACGGGGCGGCATTGGTCGAGCGCATCACTGCCGGCAAGACGCTCCCGGAGGAGGTCATGGACCAGATCCTCGCCCGTACCGACGGTGTGCCACTGTTCGTCGAGGAACTGACGAAGGCCGTGCTCGAAACGGGGCTGTTGCAGGAGCGGGACGACCACTACATGCTCAGCCGTCCGCTACCCTCGATGGCGATTCCAACGACATTGAACGCATCGCTGATGGCCAGACTTGACCGATTGGCCCCAGTGAAGGACGTGGCTCAGATCGGCGCAGTCGTAGGACGCGAGTTCTCTTACGAACTGCTGAGCGCTGTTGCCGGGCTGCCAAGACAAAGGCTTGAGGAGGCGCTTGCCACGTTGGTTCGGGCGGAATTGATATTCTGCCGGGGCGAGATACCTCGTGCGGTCTATACCTTCAAGCATGCGCTCGTGCGGGACGCGGCCGAAGCGGGGCTTCTGAAGAGCCGACGCGCAGCGCTGCATGCCACCATAGCAGACGTCTTCGAAGAACGGTTCCCGGAAATTGTGGAGACACAACCCGAGACTCTCGCACTCCACCTTACGGAGGCGGGACTGTTCGAAAAGGCAGGAGGATATTGGCTTCAGGCGGGCAAGAAGGCGGCCATGCGCTCCGCCAACCTCGAAGCCATCGCACACTTGCGGAAAGGCATCGAGGTCTCGACCCATTTGGCCGACAGCGCACAGAGGGACAGACGGGAGCTCGATTTCCAATTCGCGCTGGGACCGTGCCTGATCGCTACCGAGGGGCCGGCCTCGCCACATGCGGTGGCGACCTTCGCTCGCGCGCGCGAACTGTGCCAGCGCCTCGGAGATCCCCCCGAGCAACTACAAATCATGTTTTGGTTGACCACTGCGAGCGTCATTCGTGGTGAGTTGCCGGTCGCCGAGGAAATGATCTCGGCACTGCTCGATCTCGCGGAGGCCCGCGGCGATCGACCAACGTTGCTCAACGCGATGCGCGGGCAGGGGATGATTCGCCTTTTCATGGGACATCTCACGGGCGCCCACGACGTGATCGAACGGGCCTACGAAGCATTCGAGGCGAGCAGCGAGCAGGACAGATTGGCGGCGCGTGCCGCCGGCCAGGACGCGGGCGTGGCCGACCTTGCCCTGATGTCATGGGTGCTCTGGCTGCTGGGCCGCGCCGATACTGCAGTTGCACGTATAAATGCCGCCATTCAGCGTGCCGACGACACCAGTCATCCGCATTCGCAGGCCTATGCATGTTACTATGCGTCCATTCTCCACGCTCTGCGGGGCGAGTTCCTCGCCACGCACCGCTATGCCGAACGCTGTCTCGCCTTGTCAGAGGAGCACGGATTCCGGCAATGGCGAGGATTGGCGCGCGCCGTCCGGGGGATAAGTGCCAGCTTTCTTGATCCGTCGTCCGCTGCGCTCGCGGAAATCCGGACTGCGATGAACGAATATCGCAGCGCGGGCTATCAGCTCGGCATCACTGCACTATACGTGCTCCTGAGTCCGGCCCTGTTGTCGAGCCATCAATACGAAGCTACGCTGGAGCTGATCGAACAGGGCCTCGCTACAACCAGCCGCAACAGCGAACGGATATTTGAGGCCGAGCTCTACCGACTGAAGGCGCGCGCGTTGCTCCTCCATGGCGTTCCGCAGGCCGGCGCCGAGGCGCAATCGATCCTCGATCATGGTTTGACGATTGCAAGAAGCCAACACGCCAAGGCCCTCGAAATTCGAGTTGCAGTAGACCTTGCCGCCTTGTGGATCGATCAGGGCAGGCGCGAGGAGGCGCTTGACCTGCTCGCCCCCATCTACGCCGGGTTCAGCGAGGGACTTGAAACGCAGGATCTAAGGCAAGCAAAGATGTTGCTCGACCGGCTGCGGTAATTCTGCTTGGACTACGGGTGTGGTGGCCTTGCTCAGCACGTCGGTCGCAAAGCCGCTCTATCTGGCGTCATGCATCCAATTGCTGTTGACATTCTCGATAGGTATTTTGCACCCCTTGCCACCCATCCTTGTGGTCCTTCGCCGGATTCTCGTTTATGAAGTGCGGTCCGGGAGGCGGCGTACCGTTTTGATGTACCTTGTATGCGTCGATCGCTTGTTCCGCAGCGGCTTTCCCCAACTTGCGCCCAGCGTCCAGGTTGCTGTGATTCCATTTGAAACTGATGTGCCCCGGTACGTGAATCTCCACGATGGTGCCTTGCCACCGATCCTCCTTTTTTCCGTCGAACCGCACGTGGTATTTGAAGAGCCTGACGTCATCTTCGCCAACGGTCGCCGCGAACAATTGGCAGAGATTTGCCAGGGCATCGTGAAGGTCTTTCGGTTTGCGGACTTGCTTCGAATCGACGATTCGGCTCACCCATATTTCGTCCAGCTCCTCGCCTTGCTTGCGGTGCTCCTGGATCAAACTCTCAAAGTTGACCGTGTCGACCAGCGCTCCCTCGCAGTAAGTAGCGCCATCGATCTTCACCGTTTCCTCGATGAAGGGAAGGGCTGAACATGCACACAAGCTCGACGCGCTGATCGGAACCCTGTACTCCTTGTCCTTGTCCTGCTGGGTCATCGGACGGTTGGAAAACAACGCGAGCCTGTGATCGTCAAGATTCCAAGCGTTATGAAATATCAGGGGCTTTTCGGGCTTGTTCAGCTCCTCGAAATTTATGCTCTTCATGAACTGGCTTTTTGGATAGTTGATCCTGGAGAGGCCGGTGACATGGGACAGATACATCATGGAGGTGGCGTAGCGAACGAAAGGATTGGGTGCCAGCACCTGATTGAGGATCCATCTGTTTATGTCGCCTTCGTCCGGCATCGCGAACTTATTCCGGCCGTCTGCTTCAGGGTGTTGAGCGCACCAGAACGACATGGACTCCCCGACGGCACTCGCCATCGCTCGTGGGTCCCATAAATCCTTATAGGTTTTGGGATCTGTGACGAAGCTGGTCATTGCCCTGCCGATACTTTCCCAATCCGGACCGAACACCGTGTTTATGGGAAAGTGCTTGTAGCCTTCGTCGTCTCGGAACACGCCGTTCTTGAAGAACTGATAGGTCTTTTCCGCCCTATCTGTATTCTTAACTCCATCAAACTGATTATAGACGATCCCGACCCAAGCGCCGATGCAGGACAAAGCCCACACGTCAAACTTGATATCTGCGTTGGCAAGAGCTTCCAGAACCCCGATGTGCAGCCCCGCTGCTGGACCGCCGCCGCCTAGCGTTATCGCTCTCTTCACCATTGGTTCCTCCAATTAGTTTGTCGTGTAGTTTGTTCTCCGATCAATCTTCTGAATTGCGTAAAGTGAAGCGCTTGGTCGTTCTTGGATTATTGGAAAGCACCCGCAGGCTCACGGCCTTACAGCATGCCATCGAACCCCATTCAGACAGGCTCATAGATCCGGCATTGTGAAACACGATGCGTGTGACAGAGCGGTGCGTGTCGATGTCAGACGCATTCTCGAACATGCTGACCGCACTGGCGCACGTCGGCCGAGAACCTGAGTTAGCGTATCGCGGTCTGACCCGTCCATCTGTGAACCAGTTCACGTAAGATGTTTATCTCTAACGAGAGTACCCGTAGCCCAATCGTGACATCCGTGGTGAACACGAAGGAAGTCGCTGAGCGCGACGCGGTACGACGACGCGACTGGAGCAATGGCGCAATCAGCGCTTTATCTCGCCGAAGACCACGGTCGGCACGGCGCGGTTGACGACTTCGCGTAGGGCGAAGCTCGATTGGACCCGGGCGACACGAGGCAGGCGCGACAGCTCGGTGCGGTGGATGCGCTCGAAATCCTGGATGTCGCGCGCGAGCACGATCAAAATGTAGTCGTCGGTGCCCGACATCAGGAAGCAGCGCACGACGGAGGGGCATTTCACCACCTCGGCCTCGAAGGCCTTCAGCGCCTCGTCGCTCTGGCTCTCCAGCGCGATCCGCACCAGCACTGTCGTGGTGAGGCCGAATTGCCCGAGATCGAGCGCGGCCTGGTAGCCGTGGATATAGCCGTCATCCTCCAGCGCCTTCTGCCGTCGCGCCAGCGCCGTACTCGACAGGCCGACCTTGTTGGCGAGCTCGGTGTGACTGGCTCGCGCATTAGTGGTGAGTTCCGCGAGGATGGCGAGATCTTTTCGGTCGAGGGCCAAGGTTTCGTTTCCCGCGTGGAAGGGGCAATCGACGCCGGAAACCGGCGTCCGCGAGGAGAAACTAGCCGATATTTGCACGAAACCAAACCGGCGCGGCCGCTAACATGAAGAGGAGAATCAAGACTTTAGGGCAAGGAGTTCGCTATGCGCGTTGGTGTTCCAAAGGAGATCAAGGTGCAGGAATATCGCGTCGGGCTGACCCCGGGCGCCGTTCGCGAATATGTCGCGGCCGGGCATGAGGTCTGGGTCGAGACCGGTGCGGGCGAGGGCATCGGCGCCTCCGACGAAGTCTACCGCAAGGCGGGCGCCTCGATTGCGGGCAGCGCGCGCGAGATCTTTGCCAAGTCCGAGATGATCGTGAAGGTGAAGGAGCCACAGCAGAGCGAGTGGACGCAGCTTCGCGAGAACCAGATCCTCTTCACCTATCTTCATCTCGCGCCCGACCCCGCGCAGACCAAGGGGCTGCTCACCTCCGGCTGCACTGCCATTGCCTATGAGACCGTCACTGACGCGCGCGGCCAGCTCCCTCTGCTCGCGCCGATGAGCGAAGTCGCCGGCCGCCTCGCGATCGAGGCGGCCGGCGCCGCGCTCAAGCGTTCGGCAGGCGGACGCGGCGTGCTGCTCGGCGGCGTGCCCGGTGTGCAGCCGGCGCGGGTCGTCGTGCTCGGCGGCGGGGTCGTCGGAACCCAGGCGGCACGCATGGCGGCGGGTCTTGGTGCAGAGGTTACCGTGATCGATCGTTCCATCCCGCGCCTGCGTGAGTTGGATGATATCTTCCTTGGGCGCGTGCGCACGCGCTTCTCCACGATCGAGTCCGTCGAGGACGAGGTGTTTTCCGCTGATGTCGTGATCGGCGCGGTGCTGGTACCCGGTGCGAGCGCTCCGAAATTGGTTACGCGCGCGATGCTCAAGCCGATGCGGCCAGGCGCCGTGCTGGTCGACGTTGCGATCGATCAGGGCGGCTGTTTCGAGACCTCGCGTCCGACGACCCATGCCGAGCCGACCTACGACGTCGACGGCGTCGTGCATTACTGTGTCGCGAACATGCCGGGCGCGGTTCCGGTGACGTCGAGCCAGGCGCTGAACAATGCCACGCTGCCGTTCGGGCTGATGCTCGCGGGCAAGGGCTTTGCAGCCGTGCTCGAGAATGCGCATTTGCGCAACGGCCTCAACGTCTATCGCGGCCGCATCACCAACAAGGCCGTAGCGGAGAGTCTAGGTCTGCCGTTCTCGCCGGTCGAGAGCAGCCTGGCGGCGTGACGAAGCCGTCACGTCGGGCTTGCTGATAGCGCATTAGGCAATGCGCGTTTCCGCGCGATCGCTCCAGAGGCGTAAGCCTCATAATGTGCTCTTTTCACATCTCGCGCAAAAGTTCCTACACGCGAGAAAAGCAGGGATCACGGATCAGTTCACGTCGTCGCTTAATTTCCTCGAAATGGTCACATCGGGGTTAGGTTGCTGGCATTGATAGGCACGATCCGAAATCTTCGTACGGAACGGTCCGAATGCTTGGCGTTCTCATCCTCATTCTGGTCGCCGCGATCTCGTTTGCGGCGGGATATGTCACGCGTGATCGTATCTCGCAAAAGCGCCGCGCCAAATATCTGAAGTGGGAGCCGTACGTGCGAGCGTCTGAACGACCGGCGCAGCCGCCGGCGTTTCTCGTCCAGACGCCAAGGACTCAAGCACCGAACCCTCAAACATCGAAGGCTCAGGCACCGCGGATCGGCGCGGTCGATGGCGCAGGGCCCGCGCCTGCTTCGCAGTCGCCGGCCGAAGCCAAGCGTCGCCAGGTTCACGCCTTCGTCAGGCGGTAGTCGCCGAGATCCGGATCGTGCGTCATCCGCCAGTAGTCCACGAAGCGCCATGGCATCGCTGAGAACACCCGGCCGCTTGTATTGCGGTAGTAGGTGGTCATGCCCGGATGGGTCCAGATCATCGCCTCGTGCTCGGCATCGACCTTCCGGATGTAATCGTCGTGCACATCCTGGCGGACGTCGATGGCGGCGACACTGTTTTCCATCATCTCGACGAGACAGGCCGAAATGTAGCGGCTCTGGCATTCCGACTGGAAGATCACGCTGCCGCCATGCGCAGGGCCGGAGTTCGGGCCCAGCATGCAGAAGAAGTTCGGGAAGCCCGGGACGGTGAGGCCGAGAAACGCGGTCGGATTGTCGCCCGCCCAGGCGTCGCGGAGATTCCTGCCGTCGCGGCCGGTGATGTCGAGGCGGGCCGCCATCTCGGTGACCTTGAATCCGGTCGCGACCACGATGATGTCGGCCCGGCGGTTCTCGCCGTCGGATGTCACGATGCCATCGCGATCGACATGATCGATCGAGTCGGTGACCAGCTCGACATTGCCGCGCGTGAGCGTCTTGAACCAGTCGTTGTCGAGCAGGATGCGCTTGCCGTAAGGCGGGTAGGTCGGCACGCATTTGGCGATCAGGTCAGGGCGGTCCTTCAGCTCGGAAAGGATGAAGTCCGTCAACTCCTGGCGGTGCCGGTCATTGCCCTTGTTGACCGCACGCTCCGGATGCGGCCAGGCTGGATCCTTGCGCAGGAACGGCAACAGGCCGTCGCCATAGCGCCAGAACATGTTGAAGCGGTACCACTGCACATAGAACGGCAGGTGCGCGAGCAGCCAGCGCGCGCCCTGTGTAATTGGATCGGAATAGCCCTTCACCGGTCGCGCCCATTGCGCGGAGCGCTGGTAGACGGTGACGGAAGCAGCGCGGGGTGCGATCGCCGGCACGAGCTGCATCGCGGTCGCGCCGGTGCCGATGATCGCGACATGCTTGCCGTCGACCTTGATGTCGTTCGACCACAGCGCCGAATGGAGGATCCGGCCCTTGAAATCCTCCTCGCCTTTGAACCGGGCGCGGGAGGGATCGTTGAGCTGGCCTATCGCGCTGACGAGTGCCGTGGACTCGAACGTCTCTTCGCCGCTGCTCGTTCTCAGCGTCGAGATCCAGCGGCGCCTGCTCTCGTCCCATCGCGACGAGGTCAGTTGCGTGTTCAGCCGCAGATGCTTGCGCAGGCCGAACTCGTCGGCGACCTTCCTGAGGTAATCGAGCAACTCCTCGCGCTGGCAGAAATAACGGGTCCACGCGTTGCGCGGGCCGAAGGAGTAGGAATAGGAGTGGTTCGGCGTGTCGACGCCGCAACCGGGATAGCGGTTGATCCACCAGGTGCCGCCGAGCTCGGCATTCTTTTCGACGATGGTGTAGGGAATGCCGAGATGGCCGAGCGCCACGCCAAGCGCGATGGCGCAGACGCCGGCGCCGACGATCAGCACGTGCTGCTCCGCCAATTGCGCGTCGGACGGACGGCTGCTCCAGCGCGCCTCGCGCGGCGCGAAACCCATCTCCTCGCGCATCAGCGGCGCATATTCCGGCGCGACATTCTCGCCAAGGCAGGCACGCATCATCTTCAGAAGCAGCTCTTCGCCAGGATCGGTGATGACTGGTGTTGGATGGCCGTCGGCAAAGAGTCCGACCACAGCGGCGCGGATTTCGTCCTGCACGTCCCTCGGCACGCCGGCCTCGGGATCCGGGATGAGACGGATGTCGCGCTTCGGCAAATAGGGCTGGGCGAGCCAGCGCTCGTCGCCGGTCATGTGAACGAGCACCATCAGGAGGCAGCGGATGTCGCCCTCGGCGATTGCGGAGGCGAGGTCGAGGTGCTGGCGCGGCAGTTCGATGTTCATGAATGATCCCAAGTCCGGCGAAGGCGACCAATGCGATCGTCGCACTTTACTGCCGAACCGGGCAGGGGGCTTGGGCCCAGACGCCGCCAAAGAAGAAAGCTATCGTTGTAGCCTGCTCCCGCGGAAGGAAATTCCCGCGCGGGGGCGAAAAAAGCCAATCAGTTCCATTGCCGAGAGAAGCGCAAACGACGACATTCCGTTCAGAATTCAGTGGATTGGCCTCGCGATGGAACGCGCAAATTTCGAGCCTTTTGGCGAGCGACTGGCCCCGGCAAGGGACGACCGGCCGCAGTCTCGCGCCTCCAAATATCTGCTGTGGACGGGCACCGGTTTGTTCTGGTCGCTGGTCGGGGCCATCGTGCTCGCCCGCGCCGCCTTCTTCGAGCCTGGCGTTTTCGACGGTTTTAGCCGCGTCGCATCCCTGGCCAAGGGCCTGATCTTCTAGGCCATCCGAGCAGCCGCTCCCTTCTGTCTGCAATGTGCTCGAAGGCCATCCTTTGGGCCGCACTCGCCTGCGCGCACAGGAGAATAGCCTTTAAGGACATTACTTGCTTCCGCCGGCCGGAATCGAAAATATATTGCCCTCTTGCGCCCTCTCGCGCATAAAATCTTCTCCTTCGGGAGATTTGAGTGGCCCAGAACGAAGCATCCTCTTCAGCCGGCACAAGACCGGCGACCACTGCCGGCCGCATTGTGGCGCTGATTCCGGGCGTTCTCCTTTGCATCGGCATTGCCGGCATCTCAGCCGCCCTTGAAGCCACCGAACGGCACGCCTTCGCGCATCCCTATGTAGAGGCGCTGGTGATGGCGATCCTGCTCGGCATGGCCGTACGCAGCTTCTGGAAGCCGTCCGAGCGCTGGCAGGCCGGCGTCGCCTTCAGCGCCAAGCAACTCCTCGAAGTCGCGGTGATGCTGCTCGGGGCCTCCATCAGCTTTGCCGCGATCGCCGCCTCGGGCGTGACGCTGCTCGCTTCGATCGCCGCCGTGGTCGTGGTCGCGCTCTGCGTCTCGTTTGGCTTAAGCCGCATGCTCGGCCTGTCCACACGGCTGTCGATCCTGATCGCCTGCGGCAATTCCATCTGCGGCAACTCGGCGATCGCCGCCGTGGCGCCGATCATCGGGGCCAACAATGACGAGATCGCATCCTCGATCTCCTTCACCGCGATCCTCGGCGTGATGATGGTGCTGGGCCTGCCGCTGCTCATCCCGCTTTTGCAACTGACGGCGACGCAATACGGCATCCTCGCAGGGTTGACCGTCTACGCCGTGCCGCAGGTGCTCGCGGCGACCGTGCCGGCTGGCCTCGTCAGCACGCAGATCGGAACGCTCGTGAAGCTGATGCGCGTGTTGATGCTGGGGCCGGTCGTCGTCGGCCTCTCGCTCGTTGCTTCGCGCCGGCAGGGCGGAGCGAAGAAGACCAGCGTCGGCTTCTTCCGGCTCGTGCCCTGGTTCATCCTCGGCTTTCTCGCGCTCGCCACGCTCCGTTCGCTCGAGATCGTTCCGTCAACCGTAGTCGGTCCGGTGACGAAGATCACAAGCTTCCTCACCGTCGTCTCCATGGCCGCGCTCGGTCTCGGCGTCGACGTGCGCGTGCTCGCCAACGTCGGGGGACGCGTGACGGCGGCAGTGACGCTGTCGCTGATGCTGCTGCTCGGGATCAGCATCGGACTGGTGCACTGGTTCAAGTGAGGAACGCACACTGAACCTCTTCCCTTCTGGGAGAGGGTGGCTTCGCGTGAGCGAAGCCGGGTGAGGGGTCTCTCTCCGCGAGAGACACGCTCATGATATTCGCGGACGCAACCCCTCATCCGGCATGCTGTGCGCGCCACCTTCCCCGACAACGTGAGAAGGGAAATCAGTTCACGAGAACGCCGCTTACAACACGTCCGCCAGAGAGTGGCCGTGCAGCTCGATGTTGAGCCCTTGCATACCGAGGTCGTTGATCTCGCCGCCCATCGCCTTCAGGCTTTCCTCGCGGATCAGGGACATCAACCCGCGGCGCAGCGCCAGGAACTCCGAGGACATCATCATGGATTGTTGTCGCGGCCGCTCCAGCGGAATCGGGATCTCCGCCTTGATCGAGCCGGGCCGCGCGGTCATGCAGTAGACCCGATCGGAGAGGAAGATTGCTTCGTCGATGTCGTGGGTGACGAACAAGACCGAGATCTTCAGCCGCTGCCACATGTTGGTGAGGATCTGCTGCATGATCACCCGGGTCTGCGCGTCCAGCGCGCCGAAGGGTTCATCCAGCAGCAGCACCTTCGGCCCCGTCGCGAGCGCACGCACGATGCCGACGCGCTGCTTCATGCCGCCGGAGAGCTTTTCCGGATAATGCTTCTCGAAGGCCTCGAGCCCCGCGAGCCCGAGCAGCGTGCGCGCCGCGCGCTCGCGCTGCGAGCGGGGCATGCCACGCATCTTCAGGCCGAACTCGACGTTCTCCCGCACCGTCTTCCAGGGAAACAGCGAATATTGCTGGAACACCATGCCTCGCTCGGCGCTCGGCCTACTGACGCGTTCGCCGTCGACCGTGATGGTGCCGGTGGTGGGTTTGAGAAACCCAGCCACCGCATTCAGGAAGGTCGACTTGCCGCAACCCGATGGCCCGACGATCGAGACGAATTCCCCCGGTTTGACATGGATATGCGTGTTGGTGACGGCCTCGACCGATCCGTCGATGGTCTCGTAGCTCAGCGAAAAATTCCTGACCTCGATATGTCCCTGCGGGGTGGCGGTCGCGATCTCGCTCATTTCGCCCTCCATGGCATCACCAATTGTCCGGCGCCGCGGATCAGCAGGCTCGATCCGAGGCCGAGCACGCCGATGGCGATCATGCCGAGCGCGATGTCGGCATATTGGACCAGCGAATAGGCCTCCCAGGTGAAGTAACCGATGCCGTATTGCCCGGAGATCATCTCGGCCGCGATCAGCGACACCCAGGCAACCCCCATTCCGATGGTGAGGCCGGTGAAGATGTGCGGTAGCGAGGCCGGAAAATACACCTCGCGGAAGATCGAGCGCTCGCGCGCCCCCAGGCATTGCGCCGCGCGTACCAGCACTGGATCGACCAGCGACATGCCGTGCAGCGTGTTGACCAGGATCGGGAAGAACGATCCAAGGAAGGTGATGAAGACGATGCTCTGCTCGTTGGTCGGCCACAGCATGATCGCCATCGGCACCCAGGCGATCGCCGGGATCGGCCGCAGCACTTCCGCAACCGGGAACACCACCTCATGGACCAGCTTGAAGCGGCCCATGATCAGCCCGAGCGGCACGCCGACGATCGCAGCCAGCGAGAAGCCGAAGAATATGCGCCGGCAGCTGAACACGATGTGCATCAGGAATTTGGGATCGTGGATCGCCTTGGTGAAGCTCGCATAGACCGCCAGTGGTGAGGGCACGTTGGTGAAACGCACGAAGAACACGACGCGGTAGGTCGTGAGCAAATGCCAGACGAGCAGGAAGGCGGCGAGCGAGATCACGCCGATGGCGGTCGCACGCAACCTGTCCTGGTTGAGCCGATACCAGCGACCTGCCAGGGCGCCGAATGAGGGCGACGCGGGGGTCGGCGTTGCGACAGGCGCAGGCGAGGGCTCTGTGACGGCTGCGGCTGCCGGCACGGCGTCCTCCTGATGGCGCAGGATGGCGGGACTGCTGCTCACGTCTTGCCCCCGGTGACCGCCGATTTCACGGCATCATCGAAGCCGAGAACCTTGCCGTTGATCTTGGTCGCATAGGTTTCCGCGTCCTTCTTCAGGAGGAACGGTGCGACGTCGCCGGCGCCGACCGCATAGAAGGCCTGGTCGGCGAACAGCTTGATGCCGCGGGTGGTGTCGAAGACGTAGGCGACGTTGATCTTCTTGCCCTTGGCCTTGAGGTCGGCATAGGCGCCGAGCGTGCAGGCCGCGCTGGCGAAGGGCAGGATGCCGGCATCGTCGACCCAGACCTCGCCGGCCTTGCGCGGATCGACGATCGGCTTCCTGCAGAAGCTGTCCTCGCCGGAGATCTCGTAGTTCTTGGTGCTCGCGAGCTGCGCGTCATAATCGAGCTTCATCTCGGCATAGGCCTTGCGGATGTAGCTGTCGTCGACCCATTTCTTCGGATCGAACTCCTTCATGCGGCCGAGATTCTGCAGCACCTTGACGTCGGTGGTGGCCGCGTCGATCAGTGCCGGCTTGATCGTGGGATCGGTGGTCATGTTGCCGCTGGGACCTAGGAAGATGTAGACGACCTCCTTGCTGATGCCGGTCCATTCCTGGATCTTCTCGGCCGCCAGCTTGGGATCGTCGCGCAGCCACTGATTGGCTGCGATGATCGCCTTCATGTAGGCGACGACGACCTCCGGATATTTTTCGGCGAAGTCGGTGCGCACGACGATGCCGTGAAAGGTCGGAAGGTTGGTCTCGACGCCGTCAAAAATCTTGCGCGCGAAGCCGCGGAACGGCAGCAGCTCGGCGAACGGAACGAAGTCGGCATGGGCGTCGATCTTCTTCTCCTGGAGATTGGTCGAGCCGACCTCGGGGCTTTGGCTCACGAGCTGGAAGAAGTCGGACGCATAGCCGCGGTCCTGCATCGCCTTCAGCACCATGCCGTGCGCGGCTGAGCCGAAGGGCACGCTGACAAGCTTGCCCTTGAGATCGGCGAGATCGTAGTAGGGCGAATCCTTGTGGACGACGATGCCGTTGCCGGAGCCGGAGAGGCTGTAGGCGGCAACGCCGATCAGCCGGCTCTTGCTCTCGGGATTGCTCTCGAAGGTGAAGCCGTTCACGATCAGCGGATAGTCGCCCATCATGCCGATCTGGAGCTTGTTCGCCATCATCGCATTGGTGACGGGCGGACCGGACGTAAAATTCTGCCATTCCAGCTCGAACTTGATGTTGGCGTATTTGCCGTCGGTTGGCAGATATTTTTCGAGGAGGTGAAGCTGCCGGATCACGACGCCGGCGGTGACCGTGTTGGTCGTGGTGTCCTGCGTGCCGATACCGAAGGTGACTGTCTCCGCCGTCGCGGGCTGCGCCAGCAAGAGCGCCAGCGACGTCACCGACATCGCGATCGAGAGCGTGGGAAGATGGCGGACCATTCTCATCCTCATTCGGTTGGATGTGCTGTGGTTGCCATGATTGGTTGAGGGGGCGGGCAGGGCAAATCCGGATCTACCGCCGCAGTCGATTAGTTGCCGCGAAAGACCGGTTGCATACTCCTTGGGCAGTTTTGCAGTTGAAAGCCAATTGCATGTGCACCGCTCTTAATCGGACGCCTGGCCGCGCATCTCCTCCAGGATGTCGGGACGGCAGACCACGATTTGGGAGCGTTTTGTCTGAACGATTCCCTTCTCCTGCATGCGCTTCAGGCTGATCGTGACCCATTGCCGGGTCGCGCCGACCATGTGGGCGATGTCGGCATGGGTGAACGCTGCGGCGATCACCGTGCCGTCAGCGTCTTTCACGCCGTAGAGCTCGACGAGGTGGAGCATCAGATGCGCAAGGCGCTGGGTAATCGAGCGCGTTCCCAGCATCTGCGCTAGCGCCGAATAGCATTTGCCCTTGAAGGTCAGCCCTTCGATCAGGCCAATCGCGAGGTTGGGGATCTCGGCCGCGAGTGTTCGCAGCTCCTTTCCGGGAAGGTGCACGACGCAGCAATTGCTGGATGCAACACCTGACCATTGGTGCACGGTGCCTTCGAACACTTCGGGGCCGCCGACGAAATTGCCGACATGCCAGTAGGCGAGCGTGATCTCGCGGCCCAGCGGCGAGGTGTAGAAGACGCGGACGCGGCCGCTCTCGATCAGCCAGATGCCGTCATGCTTGCCGCCCTGGCTGAACAGCGTCTGGCCGCGGTTGAGCACCTTGCGGCGCCCCTGCTTCAGCACCAATTCGCGCTCGCGCGGGTTCAGCTTGTCCATCAGCGGCGGAGGTCCACCGATCCACTGCTGGTTCTCGGTGAGCAGCAGCGAGGAGCTTCCGGCAGGCCGGACCATTGCGGGAACAGTCCCGCGAACCGCATTCGCCGCCTGCAACATCATTGCCTCCGGATGTTCAAACCGTTCTAAAGAGGAGCAATGTCCGTGCCAGACGGGGGCGCGGGACAGGCCTCTTAGGGGAACGCTTGTGGCAGGCCGGCGCCGTCCACTCCTCTGTCATCGCCCGAGAAGTGTTTAGGCCGGACAGATCACTGACGGGTGTTCGGAGACATAGCTGACACATCAACATTGGCTGGATTGGTCGATTCGGGGTCCGTCCATGCCGTGGAACGAGGTGTCAGTAGTGGATCAGCGACGCGAGTTCGTGCGACTTGCCTTGCAGGAGGGGGCGAACCGCCGGGAGTTGTGCCGGCGGTTCGGCATCAGTCCTGATGTCGGGTACAAGTGGCTGAGACGATGGCAGGCCGGCGATCGGGAACTGGCGGATCAGTCCCGTCGTCCGAAGGCGATGCCCAAGCGCAGCGACGCTGCAATGGAGGCGCAGGTCGTGGCTGTGCGCGATAAGCATCCAGCTTGGGGAGCACGCAAGATCGCCCATTGCCTGAAGCGCGATGGGCAGGCTGTGCCGGTGCCGTCAACCGTGCATCAGATCCTGTGTCGGAACGACCGGATCAAGCCGAGCGAGAATGCGCCACCCAACCCCGGACATCGCTTCGAGAAGGAGGCGCCCAATCAGTTGTGGCAGATGGACTTCAAGGGTCACCTGCCGCTCGGCGATGGGACGCGATGTCATCCGCTGACCATTGTTGACGATCATTCGCGCTATGTCATGTGCCTGAAGGCATGCGCGAACGAGCAGCGCCCCACCGTGCAGAAGCATCTGACAGCCACCTTCCGTCGTTATGGTCTGCCGGAGGCCTTCTACACCGATAACGGTTCCCCCTGGGGCGACACGTCGGGTGTTCGCTGGACCGGGCTGAAGGTATGGCTGCTCAAGCTCGGCATCAGGGTGGTCCACGCCAGACCGTGCCACCCGCAGGGCCGTGGCAAGAACGAACGCTTCCATCGCACGCTCAATGCCGAGGTGTTTGCCATGCGTCGCTTCCGCACCCTGCCGGAAGTTCAGCGCGCCCTCGACGCCTGGCGCATGGTCTACAACCTGGAGCGACCTCACGAGGGGCTCGCCATGAATGTGCCCGCCGACCGCTTCCGACCGAGCTCTCGTGCCATGCCCGCGCGCGTTCCGCAGGTCGAGTATGACAGCAGCGAGACCGTGCGCAGGGTCTCATCGACGAGACCCTACATCTCCTTCAAGGGACGGTTCTGGAAAGTCCCCCAGGCCTTCGCTCGCGAGCGCCTGGCCATCCGCCCCCTCGATCGCGATGGCCACTACGGAATCTTCTTTGCCAGCTGGCAGGTCGCAGCAATCGACTTGACCAATGGCCAACCTGTCAGTGATGTGTCCGAACAGGTGTCAGCCATGTCCCCGGACTAAACAGAAGGCGGGCGATCCAGTATTCCAGAGACAGCAATGAGTTACGGAGAGGCCGCGGCGTACTGGATTCCCCGCTTTCGCGGGGAATGACAGAGGAGCTTGGGGCCCGCGCTCGCACCAATGCCGAGTCTGCTTCGGTCTACCGCCCCGCCAAATTCAGCAGATACGGCTTCGGGTAGATCCCGCGGTTGTGACCGTCCGAGAACGAGATGTTCAACCCGTAGCCGAGGTCGCCGATCTCCGTGATGGCGATGCCCGGAAACGCCTGGGGGAAGCGGCCGTCGAAGCGGGCGCGGGTGCAGTGGGCGCATTTGCAGGAGAGGCGGAGCTGCTCGGCGCCGAGCATGATCTCGCCATCGTGCGCGGTGCGCACGACGAGTGTCGCGAGATCGGCGCTTGTTGCGTAGTCGGTCACCGTTGGTGCGACCAGTGCAGTCATGGTCATGGCAAGCCTCCAGTCTCCTCCTAGCCGGCAAAGAAAGCGTCCCGATAGCAACTAATTGCCGGACTTGAGCGGACGCGACAATCACGAGCACAGCGCGGCTGCCTCCTCCTCGATCATTGCCCGCGAAATGTGAAACTAATCGACCGGGAACGGCAGTTCGCCGTTGCGGGAACTGCTCCTCTCCGAAACTTTCCCCGGCATCGGGCAAGCAAGGAGAGACGAACGATGAGTGCTTTTCAGAAGGAGACGGTCCTCTCGGTCAAGCACTGGACCGAATCCCTGTTCAGCTTCACCGCGACACGCGATCCCGGCTTCCGCTTCCAGAACGGCCAGTTCGCCATGATCGGGCTCGAGGTCGACGGCCGGCCGCTGATGCGCGCCTACAGCATGGCGAGCGCCAATCACGAGGAGAATCTCGAGTTCTTCTCGATCAAGGTGCCAGATGGTCCGCTCACTTCGCGGCTCCAGAAGATCAGGGAGGGTGACATCATCCTGGTCGGCCGCAAGCCCACGGGCACGCTGATCACCGGTAATCTCATTCCGGGAAAGCGGCTGCTCCTGCTGTCCACCGGCACGGGCCTCGCACCGTTCGCAAGCCTGATCAAGGACCCCGACGTCTATGAGAACTATGAGACCATCGTGCTCGCCCATGGCTGCCGCCAGGTTTCCGAACTCGCCTATGGCGAGCACCTGGTCGACAGCCTGCGTAGCCATGAATTCCTTGGTCCCCTGATCAGGGACAAACTGATCTATTACCCGACCGTCACGCGCGAGCCTTTCCGCAATCGCGGCCGCATCACCGACCTCATCGCGTCGAACCAGCTCTTCGAGGACATCGGCCAGCCCGGCCTCAACCGCGAGACCGATCGCATCATGCTCTGTGGCAGCCCCGCGATGCTCGAAGAGCTCCACGTGATGTTCAGGGATCGCGGTTTTGCCGAAGGCAATCACAGCCAGCCCGGCCACTTCGTGATCGAGAAAGCGTTCGTGGAGCGGTGAGGGTAAATCTCTCTCCGGCGACAACTAATTGCTATCGCCGGGACCCCACCTGAACAACTCTGATGCAAAGGCGCCGGACATGCCGGCGAACCAGGAGCAAGCGATGGCACTAGATCAGATCGTCGACGGACTTTCGGAGGTTTCCTGCGATGTGCTGGTCATCGGCGGCGGCACGGCCGGTCCGATGGCAGCACTGAAGGCGAAACTCAGGAATCCGAAGGCCAACGTCGTCCTGCTCGAAAAAGCCAACGTCAAGCGCTCCGGCGCAATCTCGATGGGCATGGACGGGCTGAACAACGCCGTCATTCCCGGCTACGCGACGCCCGAGCAGTACACCAAGGAGATCACCATCGCGAACGACGGCATCGTCGATCAGAAGGCGGTCTATAAATACGCGCAGAATTGTTACAAGATCATCGAGGAGCTCGACAGTTTCGGCATCCGCTTCCTGAAGAACGAGAACGGCGACTATGCCGTCAAGAAGGTGCATCATATCGGCACCTACGTGCTGCCGATGCCGAACGGCGAGACCGTGAAGAAGGCGCTGTACCGTCAGCTCCGCCGGGCCCGCATCCTGATCTCCAACCGCTACATGGCGACGCGGTTGCTGAAGTCCGCCGACGGCCGCATTGCCGGCGCGATCAGCGTCAACACGCGCACCGCCGAGATGCTCGTGATCAAGGCCAAGGCGGTGATCCTGTGCATGGGCGCCGCCGGTCGGCTCGGGCTGCCAACCTCCGGCTATATGTTCGGCACCTACGAGAACGCCGCCAATTCCGGCGACGGCTATGCCATGGCCTATCACGCCGGTGCGGCGCTCGCGAACCTCGAATGCTTCCAGATCAATCCGCTGATCAAGGACTATAACGGCCCGGCCTGCGCCTATGTCGCCGGTCCTTTCGGCGCCTACACCGCCAACAACGAAGGTTCGCGCTTCATCGAGTGCGACTACTGGTCCGGACAGATGATGCTGGAGTTCTACAACGAGCTCTTGTCCGGCAAGGGGCCGGTGTTCCTCCAGCTCAAGCATCTCCATCCCGACACCATTTCGGAGATCGAGTCGACGCTGCACAAGGTCGAGCGGCCGACGCGCGGCCTGTTCCAGCAGAGACGCGGCGTCGACTACCGCAGCGAGTCGATCGAGATGCACATTTCGGAGATCGGCTTCTGCTCCGGCCACAGCGCCTCCGGCGTGTTCGTCGACGACAATGCGCGCACCACCGTGCCAGGCCTCTATGCCGCGGGCGACATGGCGAGCGTGCCGCACAACTACATGCTGGGTGCCTTCACCAACGGCTCGGTCGCCGGCATCGACGCGATGGAGTTTGCCGACAGTCACGACTTTGCGGAGTTCGATGCGAGCGAGGTGGCGATGGAGCGCGAGCGTGTGATGGCGCCGACCACGCGCGAGGACGGCATTCCGCCGAACCAGATCGAATACAAGACGCGTCGCCTTGTGAACGACTATCTCCAGCCGCCAAAGGTTACCCGCAAATACGAGCTCGGCATGCGCCGCCTCGCCGAGGTGCGCCAGGACATGCAGGACCGCATGATCGCCCGCAACGCGCATGAGCTGCTCCGCGCGCTCGAGGTGCAGTCGATCATGGATTGCGCGGATATGGCGGCTCACGCCTCGCTGTACCGCGAGGAGAGCCGCTGGGGCCTCTACCACTGGCGCACGGATTTCCCGGAGAAGGACAACGAAAACTGGTTCTGCCACACGCTGCTTTCCAAGCGGGACGGCAGGATGAGCAGCGAGAAGCGCGCGGTCGAACCCTATGTCGTGCCGATCGCCGACGACGAGAAGGACCTCTACGACAAGCAGCGCATCCGGGCGAGCGCCTGAGCCGCCGAAGAGCAACACAACAGGAGATTTGACGATGCCTCTCGCTTCCTATGAGACCTCAGTCCCGGTGGTGGTCGACGACGCCAAATGCATCGCCGACAAGGGCTGCACGGTCTGCGTCGATGTCTGCCCACTCGATGTGCTCCGTATCAGCGATATGACCGGCAAGGCCTATATGGCTTATGACGAGTGCTGGTACTGCATGCCCTGCGAGGCGGATTGCCCGACTGGCGCGGTGACCGTCAACATTCCCTATCTCTTGAGGTGAGCATGTCGAGCCCGTTCGAATCCTACGACGACCTCGACGACGCCGACGAACGGCTTCAGGCCGCGGACCCCGCGGAACGTCGGGTGGCCATCATCGCGCTCGGCCATTCCGGCGATCCCGCCGCGGTCGGTCATCTCGCCAACATGGTGTCCGATCCCGACGCCGGCGTGCGCCAGCAGGTCGCGATGGCGCTCGGCGAGTTCGACGGGCCGGAGGCGGCGAGCGCGCTCGTCAAGCTGCTCGTCGACCCCGAGCGGATCGTGGCGTCGGCCGCCGCCGACGGCATGGCCGAGTTCAAGGATCCGGCCTGCGCCGACGTCATCCTGCCGCTGGTGAGGCATGCCCACGCCTTCGTCCGCATGGGCGCGCTGCGCGCGCTCAAGGAGTTGCGCCGCAAGGACACGCTGAAGCCGGCGCTGGAAGCGCTCCAGGATACCGACGCGGCCGTGCGCGTGCAGGCGATCGGCGTCATCGGCTTCCTGAAGCTCGAAGAGTCGATTCCGGCGCTGACCGCGCTGATCCACGATCCCGACGCCCATGTACGCCGCGCCGCGGTGAGTGCGCTCGCCTTCTCGCAGATGAAGCCGGCCGCGGAGACGATCACCCGCGCGCTAAAGGACGACGACTGGATGGTCCGGGAGATGGCTGCCGAAACGCTGGGGCTCAACGTCAACGGTTCGCTCGCCGCCGACCAGCTCATTGCGACGCTTGCAGACCAGTTCTGGCAGGTCCGGCTCAAGGCCATCCGCAGCCTCGGCAAGATGAAGATCGAGCGCGCGGTGCGTCCGATCGGCAATGGCATCAACCACGAGCAGGCCAACCTCCGCAAGGAAGCGGCCGCTGCGCTCGGCGAGATCGCCGATCCCGAGGGCGAGGCGTATCTCGCCGTTGTCGCCAACGACCCCGATCCCGACGTGCGCAAGAACGCGCGCTGGGCGCTCCAGCAGATCGCTGCGCGGAAGGCGCGGGCTGGCTCGTAAGCGTCAGAACCGCCTCGCCATCTCAGCGAGGCGGCGGTGGGCGCTGTCGCGCGCGGCGCGGATCGGTTCGGCCGGTCCCGCCGTGGGGCCGATCGGCACGAAGCGCACGTCGCTCACGCCGATGAAGCGCAGCGCCTCGCGCAAATAGGGCGTGGCCATGTCAAGGCGGCCGCGATTCATCCCGGTCGAATAATCGCTGCCGCTAGCCAGGATCACCAGCGTGGGGCGGTCCTTGAGCAGCGGAAAATAGCCCTGCGATGGATCGAGGCGAAAGGTCAGGCCGGGCTGGATGATCACGTCGAACCACTGCTTCAGCTTGTAGGGGATGCCGAAATTCCACATCGGCGTCGAGATCAGCACGCGGTCGGCGAGCGAAAAGCGTAACGCCATCCGCTCGGCTTCGGCAAAGCTGTCCCGCTGTGCGTCGTTAAAGGCCTGCGCCTTCATGCGCGCATACTTCGCCTCGACGATCGGGCCGACGAACTCCGGCATGCGCTCTCGCCAGAGGTCCATCACGTCGACGTCCCAGTCCGGGTGCACCTGACAAAACCCGTCAAGAAAGACGCGCGCGCCGGCACTCGACTCGGAGTCGGCGCGCGGCGAGCAGGACAGGTGCAGGAGCTTTGCCACCGCTCATCCCAGCGCTCTGATGACGGTCTCGGCCTTGGTGACGACGGCGACGTTCTGCATGGCGAAGTTCACTGACGCGTTGTGCCAGTCGGCATTCATGGTCGAGCAGCAATCCTCCGGCACGATCATGAAATAGCCCTTGTCCGCACCGGTTCGCGCGGTGTGCTCGACGGACATGTTGGTCCAAGCGCCGGTGTTGATGATCATGTCGCGCCCCGTCGCCTTAAGGACCGTCTCGAGCTTCGTGCCTTCCCACGCGCTCATGCGCATCTTCTCGACCACGAAATCGCCGGGCCGCGGCTCGAGGCCGGACACGGGCGCAGCGCCCCAGCTCCCGCGCACCATCGCCTTGCTGTCGACCAGCCCCTCGAACAACGGCGCGTTCAATGTGACGCCGGGCGCGCCGGGCTCGACCACGAACCAGACATGGATGATGGCAACACCGCGGGAGCGCGCGGCTTCCGCAAGCCTACGCACGTTTTCGATCACGTTCTGCTGGCGCGCATGCACGGGGGCGCCGGACTCGGCAAAGGCGCCGCCTTCCATGACGACGTCGTTCTGCAGGTCCTGGATGATCATGGCGCAGCGCTGCGGATCGAGCCGCAATTCGCCGTCGGTCAGGATCGGCGCGGCTGCGGAGGCGCTCGCGCCCGCACCGCCGCGCTTGCCGCTCATATAGGGTTCGTGCCGCGGCCCCGTTCTGGTCGGGATCGCGTAGACCGAATGCGTCGCGGTGAGATAGAGCGTGCGGAAATCTGGCCCGCCCCAAGCGAGGTTGGCGACGAGCTCCGGTACCCGCACCTTGCCGAGCAACTCGCCCCTCGGCGAATAGACCCAGACACCGCCCGGCGCAGTGACCCAGACATTGCCGTGCTGATCGCACTTCATGCCGTCGGGCACGCCGGGTTCGAGCTCCGACTTGATGCCGCTTGCGAACACGCGCGCGTTGCCGAGCGATCCGTCGGTGCTGACATCGAACACCCGGATCAGCGCCTGCACGGTATCGTTGACATAGAGCAGCTTCTCGTCCGACGAGAAGCAAAGCCCGTTCGGCTGGTCAAACAGGGTGCGCTCGACCACGAGCTGCGGCTCGCCGCCGGGCATGACGCGATAGACGCCCTGGAAGCCGAGCTGCCGCGGCCGTTCGACGCCGTAGACCGGCATGCGGCCATACCAGGGATCCGAGAAATAGATCGCGCCCGAGGAATGCACGCAGACATCGTTGGGGCTGTTGAGCTCCTGACCCTGGAAGTGCGAGGCCAGCACCTCGCGCCGGCCATCGGGCCGTTCGCGGATCAGCGACGACGTCGCGTGCTCGCAGACGATCAGGTTCAGCTCGGCATCATAGGTCATGCCGTTGCACTTGTTCGCGGGGCGCTTGACCTCGACGACACCGCGCCGCGCATCCCAGCGCCGGCGCACGTCGCCCGGCATGTCCGAGAACAGCAGGTAGTGATCGACCGGATGCCAGATCGGCCCTTCCGTGAAGTCAAAACCCGTGCCGACCTGGCCGACCGGCGCATAGGGGTCGATCAGGGTCTCGAATTCGGAACGCAAGGTGACGTGGGTCATCGGTCGCTCCCTTGGGAATATCAGGCGGGGAACCAGTTACGCTGCGGCAACGACTGCACGATCGGTCCGGGGACCTGGTCATGCAGCCGTCCCACGACATTGCCGCCTTCGATCTTGGCGGGCCGGTCGTGCACCGGCAGCAGGTACCGCGAATTGCTGAGCAGCTTCTTGATCGCCGCCTTCTCGGCGCGCTTGGTCGTGCCGTGATTGCCGGTCGTGCGCGGCTCCCAGTCGTGGATCTCGTGGAAGGGCGTGACGATCTGGTCGTTGAAATCGTAGATCACGTCGCCGCAGATGGTCGCGATGCCATCAGCAGTGTGGACGATGATGTTCATCGAGCCTTCGGTGTGCGCGTTCGCAGCGTCGCAATAGACACCGGGCATCAGCTCGATGGGACCGGTGATCTCGAGGTCGAGGAAGCGCAGCGCGCTCTTGGTGTGCAGACGGTCGATCAGATGCTTGATGTCGGGCGCCGGATATTGCGGGTGCATCAGGCCGGAGACCGAATATTCGAGCTCGCGGCGGTTGACGACGACCGTCGTGTTCATCGGGAACAGATCGTCCTTGCCGGCGTGGTCGATGTGCAGATGGGTGTGACAGACAAAGCGGACGTCGCCCATGCGCACGCCGTGGCGCGCAAGCTGGTTCTCGATCATGTGCTCGTGATACTGCAAGCCACGCATGCCCAGCGTTTCCATGATCTGGTTGGAGCGGTAGCCCGTGTCGACGACGACCGGATAGGGGCCGCCAAGGATCAGGAAGCCGAGGGTGAGGACGCGCCGGGTGCGGCCGCAGTCGCGGCCGAGAACCAGAAAGCTCGATTCCAGCTCGATATCGCCATAGTCCAGGATCTTGATCTCCAGCGGCATTCTTTCCCCTCCCTGTCTCTCTTTGCTGCCTCTACGGTCCAAGCCGGTAGACGCTCGTCGCGGTTGTCCTGAAAATGGCCTGGCGCTGCGCGTCGTTCAGTGGCGCAGCGGCAGCGCTGAACGCGTCTACCAGCTCGCGATAGCTGGTCCACAATTTCTCAATCGGGAAGTTCGAGCCGAACAGACAGCGTTCGGCGCCGAACATCATGACGGTGTCGGCGACAATGGTGGCAATATGCGCGGCATCGTTGCGGTGGATAAACGTGCCGAGCCCTGAAAGCTTGACGTAGACGTTCGGGGACGCAGCAAGACGGCCCATGCCGACGCGCCAGGCGGCGCGGCCCGCGGGAGACAAATCCTCGGGCATGCCGGCATGTTGCAGGATAAAAGTGACGTCGGGGCAGGCGTCGGCGAGATCCGCTGCATCCGGCATCTGCGGTGTGAAGACCTGCAGATCAAAGCTCCAGCCATAATCGGCGAGCCTCGCGATGTTGCGGCGGATCATGAGATTGCAGCAGAGATCTGGCCGCGCCGCAAAGCGATAGAGCGGGTTTTCGTGCCAGTGGAGCTGCATGCGCACGCCGCGCATCAGTGGATAGCGCTCCAGGCGGTCGAGCTGCGGACGGACGTCCGCGGCGGCGAAATTGGCATAGGCGACGATGGCATGCGGCCAGCCGTGCTCATCGGCAGTCCGCTGCACCCAGGCGGCCTCATCCTCGAAACGGTCGTTGGCCCAGTTGGTCTGGACGTAGACGGAGCGGGTGACGCCGGTGCCCTTGAGATCGTCGAGATATTCTTCGATCGGATAGTCGCGCCGGATCGCCTCGTACGGGCCGAAGATGCGCGGCTGCATCGGGCCCGTCAGCCATGGCAGATCAGCCTGGCGCCAGATGTGGTGATGGCCGTCGACAATACCGGTCACGCCACTCTCCTTCGTCCCAGCGCCAGCACATGCGCAACGATCGACGCGCTCGAACTGCCGTCGACGAGATCGTCGACGAAGCGTTCGATGGCGACCAACGCTTCGGTTTGCGGACGGAAACCGGCAGCCGTTGCGAGTGGCGTCAGCCAGCTCAGCCGCCAGGCGCGCCGCGACAATTTTGCGACTGCGTCGCGCAAGCCATCGGGCTCGCCGCGCTCCAGGCCGTCGGAGACGATGACGACCGCGGCACCGCGCGCATAGCCGCCGAAGCGTGGCACGGCGAGGAAGGCTTGCAGCGCGTCGCCGATTCGCGTGCCACCGTCCCAGTCGCTGACGAGATGCGCGGCGGCATTGAGCGCCTGCTCCCGGCGCTTGATGCGCAATGCGCGGGTAACGCGGGTGAGGCGCGTGCCGAAGGTGAAGACCTCGATAGTGGGCGCGGCCTGCACCAGCGCATGCGCAAGCTTCATGTTCTGCTCGGTACGGGCTTTCATTGAGCCCGAGACGTCGATCAGGAGCAGGAATTTGCGAGGGCGCTGCCGTCGCTTCAGGTGTCCAAGCCGCAGGATCTCGCCATCGCTGCGGACGGTGTCGCGCAACGTTCGGCGCAAATCGGCAAATGGCCCGCGGCGCGCGCGCATGCGGCGATGGCCGCGCCGCTTCGGCAGGCGCCTTGGCGCCTCGCGTGCGAGGCGGCGCAGTACATCGCTGCTTGCGGTGACCGCGAACCGCCGCTCGACCAGCGCCTCGGCACGGGTAGCAGTCAGGCCCGACTCGCTGGTGTCATCAGACCGCAGCGGCTCCTCGTCGCCGCGGCCTTCCTCTTGCAGCCGCACGGTCTCGTCATCTTCACCGTCATCGGTCCGCTCGATCGCCTCGCTGCCGCGGAAGTGCAGATCGAACAGCCGGTCGAAGGTGGCGCGCCGCTCGGGCGGCGGGGCCAGGGTTGCCAATGCCGCCTGCCGGATGTCGTCGAGGCTGCGCGGGCCAAGCAGTTCGATCGCGGCGAGGAAGGACGTGGTCTGTTCCGGCGCAACGGCAAAACCGTTGGCGCGCAGAAGCGCGACGAAGGAGATGAAGACGCGCGCGGCGCGTGGCAATTGCGGTTCCGTACTCATGCCGAAGCCTCCGCCAGCAAAGCGTCGAGCCGCGGCGAGATGAAGTGCAGGTCCTCTTCGTCCTTGAGCGCAACGCCGATCGAGCGCTTGAAGGCGTCCGGCCAGCGCGCGCCGCCCTTCTGCAGCAACGTCGCGGCCTCGGCCCAGTCCACGGCCTCGGCGATCCCTGGCGCCTTGCTCAGCGGCTCCCGCCGGAGCTTGCCGACTGCCGCAACGACCGCGCGAGCGGTCGCCTCGGCGACGCTGGAAGCCCGCATCATCACGATGCGCGCTTCGCGTTCCGGGGTGGGATAGTCGATCCAGTGATAGACGCAGCGTCGGCGCAAGGCTTCGTGCAAGTCGCGTGTGCGGTTGGAGGTCAGCGCGACCACCGGCCGTTCCGCTGCGCGAACAGTGCCGCGCTCGGGAATGGAGATCTGGAAGTCGGACAAGAATTCGAGCAGGAACGCTTCGAACTCCTGGTCGGCGCGATCGATTTCGTCGATCAGCAGCACGGTGGAATCAGGTGCGCGCAGCGCGGCGAGCATGGGACGCTCGATCAAGAACGTCTCGCCATAGATGTCGATGCTCTCGTCGCCGGCCTGGCGGATCGCCAGCATCTGGCGCGGATAGTTCCATTCGTAGAGCGCGGCGGACGCG
Source organism: Bradyrhizobium sp. CCGUVB23 (assembly GCF_024199885.1). NCBI lineage: Bacteria > Pseudomonadati > Pseudomonadota > Alphaproteobacteria > Hyphomicrobiales > Nitrobacteraceae > Bradyrhizobium > Bradyrhizobium sp. CCGUVB23. Next base: position 10,053,146 of record NZ_JANADQ010000001.1, on the reverse strand, counting down.
TCGATGCCTTCGTAACATTGCAGGCGGATCAGCCGGCGGCCCAACACGGCGGCAATCGCTTTGGCGGCCTCGGTCTTGCCGACACCCGGCGCGCCCTCGAGCAGCAGCGGCTTGCCGAGCGCGAGCCCGAGATAGGCCGCGGTCGCAAGCCCCTCGTCGGCGAGGTAATAGGCCGCGCGCAGCGCCTTCTCCAGCGCTTCGGGGCTGTCGATGCCGACGATGTTGCTGCGAACCGCCACGACAAACCTCAGCGCCGCGCCTGCGGCCGCGCGCCGCCCTGGGCCTTGATCGCGCGCAGCACTTTTTCGGGCGTGATCGGCAGATCGTCGATGCGCACCCCGACGGCATTGAAGATCGCGTTCGCAACGGCCGGCAGCACCGGATTGGCGCACATCTCGCCGGGACCCTTGGCGCCGAACGGGCCGTCGGGAGCCGGGCGCTCCAGTACGGCGATGTCGTGTGGGCAAATATCACCTGGCCCGGGCATCAGATATTCGACGAAATCCCGCGGCCCGTGCACCGGGTCCGGATAATAAGGTTCCGGCGTCTCGTAGAGCGCGTGGCTGACACCCATCCAGGCGCCGCCGACAAGCTGCTGCTCGACAAGCCGCGGGTTGAGCGCGCGGCCGAGTTCATAGGCCGAATCCATGCGCACCATGGCGACCTCGCCGGTCTCGTCGTCGACCTCGACCTCGGCGACGAGGCAGGCATGCGCATAGCAGGTTGCCGGCGACATCTCGCCAGTTTCAGGGTCCACGTCGGAAAGCGGCACCAGGAAAATGCCGCGGCCGGAGATGGTCTTGCCCTGCTTGAACTGCGCGGCGATGGCGACGTCCTTGGTCGAGATCGAGCGGTGTGGCGCGCCCTTGACGTGGATATTGCCGCGCCCGTCGGTCTCGAGATCGGCGGCGTTGACCTCGAGCTCCTCGGCGGCGGCCTCCATCATTACCCCGCGGGCCTCGCGCGCCGCGGCCATCACGGCGTTGCCGACGCGATGAGTGCCGCGCGAGGCGAACGAGCCCATGCAATGCGGGCCGGTGTCGGAGTCCGCCGTGTCGACATAGACGTCCTCGACCGGGACGCCGAGCGTCTCCGCACAAATCTGGCGGGTCACGGATTTCATGCCCTGGCCGAGATCGATCGAGGACAGCGCGACCGTGAACTTGCCGCTGGGATTGGAATGAACCAGGGCCTGGCTCGGATCGCCGCCGAGATTCATCCCGATGGGATAGTTGATCGACGCCATGCCGCGTCCGCGATGCCTGGTCATCTAGCGCCTCCTGGTGCCGAAGACGGAGGAGAAACGGGTTGCTCCGTGCGAGGGTGCTGCGGGCCGCGGCGAGGGCGGCGGCGGTGTCGGCGGCGGCTCGCGGGTCACCGTGGGCGGAAGCCGGTCATAGGTCGTGCGCTGCTGCGTCGGTGCGGCCGGCCGCGCGCGTGATTCTGTCGGCGTCGGCGGAATGGCTGCGCGGCTGCCGCCGCCGTCCTTGCGCGAGGACGCTCGCCTGAACTCCTCGCGGATCGGCCATTTGGCCTTTTCGGCTGCGACCTGCACACATTCGATCAGCGCCGTATTCTTCGCCTCGCGTCGATGCGCCTTCATATCGCCGTCGCGATAGGCGTTGAGGATGCGGAACTCCATAGGGTCCATGCCGACGAGATGCGCCAGCTTGTCCATCTGGCATTCGATGGCAAAGTCCATCGCGGTGACGCCGAAGCCGCGCATCGCTGTCGCCGGCGTGCGGTTGGTGAAGATGCAGTAGACGTCGCCATATACGTTCGGGATAGTGTATGGGCCCGGAAGGTGCGCGGCGCATTTCACGGCGGCGTAGCTGGAGAGCCGCGTATAGGCGCCGCTGTCGAAATAGGCGCGGATTTTTCGCGCGACGATACGGCCGTCGCGCATCACGCCATCCTTGATGTAAATGCGCTCGGCGCCGCGCGGCGGGCCATATTGCATCTCCTCCTCGCGCCCGAACACGTAGCGCACGGGACGCCCGGTCAGCATCGCGCCGAGGATGGCGAGCGGTTCGGTCAACGTATCCACCTTGCCGCCAAAGCCGCCGCCGACGGTGCCGCCGATGAAGTGGAAGGTGTTGGAGGGCACGTCCAAAATCTTCGCGCAGGTATCGACCGAAAAGAACAGCGCTTGGGTCGAGGTATAGACGACGTAGCGGCCGTTGGTGTCGGGCGCCGCGATCGCGCCGTTGGTCTCGGTCGGCGCATGCTCGATCGGCGACATCTGGTAGCGCTGCTCCAGCACGTGATCGGCTGTCGCGAGCGCCGCGTCCGCATCGCCGAAGCGGAGCTTCTGATGATCATAGACGTCGTGATAGGTGAAAGTGTTCTTCGGATAGGTCTCGTTGACCACGGGCGCACCGGGCTTCAGCGCGTCCTCGACGTCGAACACGGTCGGTAGCGGCTCGTAGTCGATGCGCACTTTTGCGATGGCCTCGAAGGCCTCGCGCTCGCTATCCGCGACGATGGCGACGATTGGCTCGCCGTTGTAACGGACCTTGTCGACCGCAAGCGACGGCTCGTCGTCCTTGCCGAAATTGATCAGGCTGAGCAGCGTATTGAGATTGCGCGGCACGTCGGCGCCGCGGATGACCCGGCGTACGCCCTGCGAACGCTCCGCGTCGCTCGTATCGATGCGGCGCAGCCGCGCGTGGGCATGGCTCGAGCGGACGACCTTCAGATGCAGCATGCCCTGCAATTTGTGATCGCCGAAATAGGTCGAGGTGCCCGTGACGTGGCCGAGCATGTCCTGGCGCTGCGTGCCCTTGCCGATCTCCTTGAGATTGTCGTCGCGCTCGTCGGCGAAGATGTCCTTGCGCAATTCCAGCATGGCAAATGTCCTCAGGCGCTGGCCCGGCCACCCGAGGCGGCGAGGATCGCGTTGATGATCGGCTCGTAGCCGGTGCAGCGGCAGATGTTGCCGGAGATGGCTTCCACGATCTCGGCGCGGCTCGGCTGCGGATTACGGTCGAGCAGGGCCTTTGCGGCCATCAGCATGCCCGGCGTGCAATAGCCGCACTGGGCCGCGAAATTGTCGGCGAAAGCGCGTTGCAGCGGATGCAGGTTTGGACCTTGCTTCAAGCTGTCGAGCGTCTCGACGGAACGGCCGGCGACGGTCTCCGCCAGCGTCAGGCAGGAGAGATGAAGCTCGCCGTCAACCAGCACGCTGCAGGTGCCGCAACCGCCCTGGCCGCAACCGAATTTCGGTGTCATGTCGCCGATCAGCTCGCGCAGCGCGACCAGCAGATTGGTGCCGCCATCGACGAAGATAGCGACGTCGCGGCCGTTGTGACGAAATTGCAGCGGGGTCTTGGACATGACGTCTATTCCTGACCCGAGAGAAGGCGACGCAGATGCACGCCGACGATCTCGCGGCGATACCAGGCGCTGCCGAGTGCATTGTCGGATGGCGATGTCCCCTCGCTCGCGGCGGACGCTGCAGCTGCGATCGAGGGGGCGTCGAGCGAACGGCCCTCCAGTGCGCGTTCGGCGGCGCGCGCGCGGATCTGCGTCGGTGCCATCGAGCCGAGCGCGATTCTGGCGCCGGCAATTCGGCCACCGCTGATCGGCAGATGCGCCGCGAGCGTGATGACGGAACCGCCCTTGGGCTTGATACGGGCGACCTTGCGATAGCGGAATGCGTCAGCGCTCGCCGGCCGGGTGCATGACACGGACAGCACCAGCGTGCCAGCCTGCCGTTCGCGCGATTGCAGGAATTCTTCGATCGGGATATCGCGTGCGCCAAAACCGCCTTGCACGGCGACAGTGGCATCGAGCGCAAGCAGGGCGACCGTGAAGTCGCCGTATGGACTGGGTGCGAACAGATTGCCGCCGACCGTCCCCATGTTGCGAACCGCAGGCCCGCCGATCGAGCGGGCAGGGGCGTGCAGGAAGGCGAGATCGCGCTCCGCCAGGATCCTCGCAAAGGTCACGCCCGCGCCGAGCGTGATGCGCGGGCCGGATGCGTCGATCCGGGACAATGCCTGATCATTGGCGCGGACGACGGTCGAGATCGAGATATCGCCTTCGTTCAATGCGCGCATCACGAGCGTGCCGCCGCCAAGGTAGCGCGCGCTACGGTCCGACGACAGGGCCGCGGCCGCTTCGCTGGAGCTCGTAAAGGTCTTCACCGTCACAGACATGATTACGCGGCCTCCTTCAGATGCCGGCGGATGGCCTCGAAGCCGGCCTGGTAAATGTCTTCGGCGACCATGTGGGTGATGCGGGCTGCGTCCTCGGGCTTCGTCGTGAAGCGCGATTCCCAGTGCCAGAACGTGCGGTCGCCATCGGTGACCGGCAGCAGGCGTACATGGGCTACGTAGTTGAACATGGGAATGGGAGTATCGAGCAGGCAGTAACTAAAAGTCTGTTCGAGATCTGAGAGCGCCAGCAACTGCTCGCGCAGCTCCGAGCCGTCCTGCAGCTTGAATCGCCTGATGCAGCCGATCTTGTCGGAGGGGTGCGCGCGCTCGATCGAGGAGGTCGCGACCGCCGGGTGCCAGTGGTCATGGCCATTGAAATCCCGCAGCACGGCCCATGCCGCGTCGGTCGGCGCGTCCAGGATCGTGCTCTTGACGATGTGGGGCACGGCTCAACCTCCAAACACGCGCTTCAGGGCATCGAACCCGCCCTGGAACACGCCACCGCCGATATTGTTGACGAGCTCGCTTTCCCGCTCCGGAGCGCAGTCGAATTCGGCGGTCCACTCCATGAAGGTCTGGTCGCCGTCGGTGACCGGCGTGAGCCGCAGCGTCGCGACATAGTTCTCGACGCCCATGGGGGATTCCAGGATCGAATAAGTGCAGAACATGTCGTAGTCGGAGAGGCCGAGTAGCTTCTCGCGGATGCGGTCGCCGTTGCGCAGGCGGAAATCCCTGACGCAGCCGATCTTGTCGGAGGGCTCGCCGCCCTCGATGCGGCTCTCGGCGATTGCCGGATGCCAGTTTGGCATGCCATTGAAGTCGCGCACCCGCGCCCAAACGCGGTCGTTGCGTGCATTGACGACGGTTGAGACGTAGACGCGGGCCATGATCTAGACCTCAACTCTTCTTGCGCGGGCCGCGCCCGACCGGCGGTTCGCCCTCGGCGGAAGGCGTAGGCGAGGCGGCCGGCTTGTCGCCGCCGCCTTTGCGTGTCGAATCCTTGATGCCCTGCATGTCGCGGGCCTCGCGGATCAGGCCCGGCATCTTGGCGAGGCTGCCGCCTTCGACGCCGATGTCGGACAGGATGGAGTCGATCAGCGGTGCCTGGACGCGGTAGCGCAGCGCCGAGTCGATCACCTCGTCGGTGGCGCTGCGGCCACCATTGCCACCGCCATGGCCGGCGCCGTTGAGGCCGTCGACCTGGAGAATGCGGATGCCCTCGATCTTCTCCATCGGCTTGACGCTCTCGCGCACGATGCCCTCGATGCGGTCGAGCAGCTTTCTGCGGAACAACGAGTAGCGCGCCTGATCGGTCAGCACATTCTCGGCCTCGTTCAGCATCCGCTGCGCCTCGGCTTCGACGGCCGCGCGAACACGCTCGGCTTCGGCGGCAATGCGCGTCTCCTCGGCCTGCTTCTCGGCGAGCAGCACCTCGACCGTCTTACGGCGCTTGGCGATCTCGCTCTCGCGGGCTGTGACAACACGCTCGGCGGCTTCGGTCGCGCGCATGCGCGCTTCCTCGGCGGCGGCGCGCGCGGCGGACTCTTCCAGAGACTTCTGATGGATGGCGATTGCCTTCTCCATCAGGACGGTCTCGACTTCTTTCTCGCGATTGACTTCGAGCTTGCGCAGCTCGCGCTCGCGGCCGATGCGGGCTTCGTCCAGACCACGGTCGGAGGCGATGCGAGCACGCTCGACTTCCTCGCGGGAGGCGATCTCGGCTTCCTGCAAAGATTGCACGCGCGCGACCTCGAGCTGCTCGATCGCGCGACGCCGCTCGATACGCGCGGCTTCCAGCGCCTGTTCGCGCGAGACGTCCGTGGTTTCGACCTCCTTGCGCGCGACGATCTCGGCCTGCCTGACCTGGCGGTCGGCATCGATGCGCTCGGACTTCTTGGTCGATAGCGCGATGACGCGGTCCTCGTCCGCGATCTCGACCGCCTTCTTCTGCTCGATATTGAGCACCTCGCGCTTCTTGGAGGAGTTGATCCGCTCGGCTTCGAGTGCAAGGTCGACGCCGATGCGCTGGCGCTCGATGGCGTCGCGCCGCTTCAGCTCGGCCGCCTCCAAGATGCCGGTCCGCTCGATTTCGAGCGCGCGGGTCTCACGCTCGGCCTGGATGCGCTCGGCGGCAACCGTTTTCTCCTGCGCGATACGCGCGGCCTCGATCGCCTCGCGGGAGGCGATGTCGGCTTCCTCGACAGCGCGGTTGCGGGCGATCTCCAGCGAGCGGACGCGCTCCTCCTGGGCGATGCGCGCCGCCTCCGTCGCTTCGCGTGCCGTGACGCCGGCGATATCCAAGGTCTGGTTGCGATCGATTTCCAATTGCCGCGTGTTCTGCTCGGCGGCGATACGCTCTGCCGCGAGCGTCCGTTCGCGGGCAATGCGGGCGGCTTCGACCGCGCGCTGAGCCTCGATCTCGGCCTCCTGGATGGTACGCACCTGCTGGATTTCCAACGCGCGGGTGCGTTCGTCGGAGGAAATGCGCTCGACATTGACGATCATGGTCTGGGCGATGCGGGCCTTTTCAGTGGCCTCGCGTGCCGCGATTTCGGCCTCATCGACGGCGCGGGTACGCTCGATCTCGCGGCGCCTTGTCTCTTCCTCGTTGGCGATGCGGGCGTCGGTCACCACCCGATCCTGCTGGATGCGGGCCTTCTCGATCGCTTCGCGTGCGGCGAGCTCGGCTTCCTCGACGGTGCGCATCCGTTCGATCTCGCGCTGGCGGACCTCGCGTTCGGATGCGATACGCGTCGTATCGATCGAGCGCTGGTTGGCGATCCGGGTCTTCTCGACCTCCTCGCGGGCGAGCAGCTCCTTCTCTTCGATGGTCCGGGTCCGCTCGATCTCCTTCTGGCGGGTCTCGCGCTCGGAGGCGATACGGGCCTCGGCAATGGCCTGATCGTTGGCAATGCGGGCCTTCTCGATGGCTTCGCGCGCAGAAATCTGCGCCTGCTCGGCCTCGGTCTCGCGCAGTGCGCGCTCGCGGGCGACCTCGGTGCGCTGAAGCGCGCGGCGCATCTCGATGTCGCGTTCCTGCTCGAGGCGCGCGGTCTCGCTTTCGCGCTCGATCTCGAGCGCCTGCCGCTCGGCCTCCAGGTTGCGGGAGCGGATCTTGATCATCGAGTCCTGCTCGATGTCGTTGCGCAGCTTGCGCTTGGCCTCGATGTCCTCCATCAGCCTCGTCAAGCCTTCGGCGTCGAAGCGGTTCGAGGGATTGAAGAATTCGAGGTCAGTCTGGTCGAGATCGGTGATCGCGACCGACTCGAGTTCGAGGCCGTTCTGGGCGAGGGCTTCGGCTGCATTGGTCTTGACGCGTGCGACGTAGTCGCCGCGCCGCTCGTGCATCTCCTCCATGGTCATCTCGGAAGCAACCGAACGGATCGCGGAGATGAACTTGCCGGCCAGCAGGGCGTGGAGCTGCTCCGGCTCCATGGTGCGGCGGCCGAGGGTAGCGGCCGCAATCGAGACGGCTTCGCGGGTCGGCTGCACGCGGACGTAAAAGTCCGCCTCGATGTCGACGCGCATGCGGTCACGGGTGATCACGGCGTCCTGCCTGGAACGTATGATGCCCATCGGCAGCACGTTCATGTTGACCGGCGTGTAGTCGTGGATGAAAGGCAGCACGAAAGCGCCGCCGTTGATCACCACGCGTTCGCCGAGGAAGCCGGTCCGGACGAACGAGACCTCCTTTGACGAGCGATGGTACAGCCAGTTCACGATGTAGACGCCAACCACGATCACGACGATCGCGACGATCAGCCAGAGGATCAATTCACCGACTAGAATCCCCGACATCTTTCCCTCCCTCGAACGTTTCGGCGTTAGCGCGCGCCGATCGCCTTGAATTTGCGTACCTGGTCCGTCATTGCCCGCTCCACGGGCAGGCGCTCCATCGAGGAGGCTCCGTAGAAGCCGTGGCAATAGCGGGTGTTCCTCATGATGAAATCGGCGTCCGCGGGATCCGCGATCGGACCGCCATGGGCGAGCACCAGAATGTCGGGGTTGACGCTGAGCGCGGCTGAGGCCCAGGTGTCGATATGCGCCGGGCAATCGGCAAGCTTCGGCGCGGTCTGCGCGCCAATCGTGCCGCCGGTCGTGAGCCCGAGGTGACAGACGATGATGTCGGCGCCGGCGATCGCCATCGCGGCGGCTTCCTTCTCGCTGAAGACGTAAGGCGTCGTCAGCATGTCCTTCTCGCGCGCCTTCGCAATCATGTCTATTTCCAGCGCGTAGGACATGCCGGTCTCCTCCAGATTGGCGCGGAAGATCCCGTCGATCAGCCCGACCGTCGGAAAGTTCTGTACGCCGGCGAAGCCGAGAGCCTTCAACTGGTCGAGGAAGACGTCCATGTCGCGGAACGGATCGGTGCCGTTGACGCCGGCGAGCACCGGTGTCTTGCTGACCACGGGCAGGACTTCGCTCGCCATTTCCAGCACGATGGCGTTGGCATCGCCGTAGGCCATCAGGCCCGCAAGCGACCCGCGACCGGCCATGCGATAGCGGCCGGAATTGTAAATGACGATGAGGTCGACACCGCCGGCCTCTTCGCACTTGGCGGAGAGACCCGTGCCGGCCCCGCCGCCGACGATCGGCTCGCCGCGCTTTGCCATCTCGCGAAATCGCTTCAGCAGTGCAGCCCGTTCAAACCTGGCCATCGGTCACCTCGCCATTCTCCGGCGCGCCCCGGTGCGTCCGAACAGGGTCTTGAACGCACTGACAATCGTGGAGGCGAACTCGGGATCGTTGATGTTGTTCTTGACGCGGAAGAGCTGGCGATTGCTCGTCTGCCGCACCGTGCGCTCGAGTGCACGGAACAGCGCGGCATCGGCCTCGGGATCCCAGAACGGTCGTCCCTGCGCATCGAGCGCGGAGACGCCCCCCTCAGGGAGGAAGAAGCGCACCGGCCCGTCCATCTGGTTGAGCCGCTCGCCGACCCACCGCCCCATGCGCTCGTTCTCCTCCACGGTGGTCCGCATCAATGTGACCTGCGGATTGTGGACGTGGAATTTGCGACCGCGATAGCGCTCCGGGATGGTGTCGGGCGCGCCGAAATTGACCATGTCGAGTGCACCCACGGAGCCGAGATAGGGGACGCGGCTGCGGATGATCGCGCCGAAGCGATCCTCGGTCGCCGGAAATACGCCGCCCATCAGGAGATCGCAGACTTCCGTCGTCGTGAGATCGATGACGCCGGCGAGCTGGCCTGACTCGACCAGCTTCTCCATCGAGCGTCCGCCGACGCCGGTGGCGTGGAAGACAAGGCATTCGAAATCATCGCGCAGGTCGGCCGCGATCTTCTGCACCGCCGGCGTGGTGACGCCGAACATGGTGATGCCGATCGCGGGCTGGCTTGCGCTCGCGGCGCGCTCCTTCGCCTCGCGCTGGTCGAGACGTGCCTTGACCATGCCGGCAAGCGCGTTGGCGCCGTTGGCCAGCACGGCGCGCGAGATCGAGTTGAGGCCCTGCACGTCGGTGACCGAATACATCATGGTGATGTCAACCGGCCCGACATAGGGGCCGACGTCGCCGGAGGCGACCGAGGAGATGATCAGCTTCGGCACGCCGACGGGGAGGGCCCGCATGCCCGGTGCAACGAGCGAGGCCGCACCCGAGCCGCCGGCCGAGATGACGCCGGCGACGTTGCCCTGGCGGCGCAGCCAGTTGGCGAATGCATCGGCCATCGCTGTCACGGCGACACCGCGGTCGGGGCCAAACACGGCCAATCCGCCGCGGCCGTGGTTCAGCGCGATCTCCTGCGCGGAGACGTCGCAGCTCGTGTGCCTGCCGCTGGTGGAGACGTCGACGAGGCGCGTGCGCAGGCCGCTTTCCGCGATGATGTCTCGGATGAAGCGCAGTTCCGTGCCCTTGGTGTCGAGCGTGCCGACGACCAGCACGACGGGCGGGCCGGAGGTTTGCGCCGCGACCGGCTCGCGCTTGCGCCGCGCGGTTTCGTCGAGCCGCGCGATCTGAGTGGAGAGTGTGCGCGCTGCGGCCTCGATGCGGGCGATCGGCACCGGCTGCGACCAGCGCGTCGGCAGGGTCGGGTTGGAGATGTAGATGCGGATCGGACCGCTCGGACGCGTGGGCTGCGGTGCAGCTTTTCCATCAGAACCGGTCGCTGGAACATCGATGTCCGGCGTAAGCTCGGCATGAATCCCAACGCCAAGCAGACGCTGTTGCAAATCGCGGTCGGCGGCAAGGCGAACCGAATCGATGATGCGATTGATCCGGCCGTTGACCATGATCGCGACGTTGCGCGAGATCGCGGTGGCAACGCCGATGTTCTGCTCGATCACGAGCACGGACATGTCGCCGTCCTCGCCGAGCCGCAGCAGCATGTCCTCCACCTGGCCGACGATGACGGGCGCAAGGCCTTCGGTCGGTTCGTCCATGATCAGGAGCTGTGGATTGGTCAGCAGCGCGCGAGAGATCGCGAGCATCTGCTGCTCGCCGCCGGAGAGCTGGCCGCCGCCATGATCCTTGCGCTCGGCGAGCCGCGGAAACGTGTCGTAGATCCGTTCGACGGTCCAGGCACCAGTGCGGATGCCGCCAGCAAGCTGCAAATGCTCGTCGACGCTGAGTGACCTCCAGAGGCGGCGTCCCTGCGGCACATAGCCGACGCCAAGCCGCGCGATATGCGCCGGTGGCCGCCTCGTGATGTCTTCGCCCCGAATGCGGATCGAGCCGCTGCTCACGGGCACAAGCCCCATGATCGCCTTGCACAGCGTGGTCTTGCCCATGCCGTTGCGTCCCACAACGGAGAACACGCCCGCATCGAGTGCCAGGTCGACGCCTTGCAGCGCGTGCGAATGGCCGTAGTAGACGTCGAGGCCTTTGACCTCGAGCGCGGGGCCGGTGCGGCGGACCTCATTCATGGCCGCCTCCGAGATAAAGCTCCTGGACCTCGGGGTCTGACTGGATCTCCTGCGGCAGGCCTTCCTTGAAGATGCGCCCGTTGTGCATCATCGTGACGCTCTCCACGACGCGCAGCGCGACATCCATGTCGTGCTCGATGATGATGTAGCCGATATGCGATGGCAGCGAGGTCAGGATCTCGATCAGCTCCTGCCGCTCGGCGGGCGAAAGACCTGCGGCCGGCTCGTCGAACAGCACGAAGCGCGGGGCGCCGGCGAGCGCCAGCGCGATCTCGAGCTGGCGCTGCTGGCCATGTGCGAGCTCGGCGACACGCTGATCCCTGACATTCGTCAGATGCACGGCCTGCACGAGATTGTCGGCCGCATGCGTCAGCGCATCATTCTGGCTCGGTCGCAGCAACGAGAAACGCCCGCGTGAGACGCCGCGGCAGGCAAGGTAGACGTTGTCCTGAACGGTGAGGCCGGGGAACAGGGCGGAGATCTGGTAGGTCCGGCGCAGGCCGCGGCGGATACGCTCATAGGGTGGGAAGTGCGTGATGTCCTCGCCGAAGAAACGGATGGTGCCGGAGGAGGGCGGGAAGTCGCCGGTGATGCAGTTGAACAGCGTGGTCTTGCCGGCGCCATTGGAGCCGAGCACCGCGCGCCGCTCGCCGGGCCGCACGGTGATGGTGACGTCGGTCAGCGCGGCGAGCGCGCCGAACAGCCGCGTCACGCCGCGCAGCTCGAGCGCTGCGCCGGCGCCGACGGCGGAGAGGCGATGGGCGACGCTATCCACGACCTCGACCTCCGCTTGAGCGAGGCGAGCTCAGTCGCTGGCGCCAGCGCTGCCACAGGCCGATGACGCCATCCGACGACCAGAACACGATGGCGAGGAAGCCCAGCCCGATCAGCAGCCGGAAACGGTTGCCGTCGAGCCCGATCTTGACCAGGAAGTCGAGCGCGAAGGTGCGCAGCAGCACGAAGATCAGCGCACCGATGTAAGGGCCGATCGGCCGCGTGATGCCGCCGACGATCGCAATGATGAGAATGTCGATGCAGGCGCCGACGCTGACCGAGCCGGGAGATATCTGCCGGTAGTTCCAGACCTGCAACACGCCGGCCAGCGCCGCGACGAAGGATGCGAAGGCGTAAGCCGCGACGCGATGGGCATTGACGTTGAAGCCGAGCGTCGCCATGCGGCGCGGATTGTCGCGCACGCCTTGCAGGGCCAGACCGAACGGCGCCCGCGAGATGTATTCGACCGCGAAGTAGCAGAGCGCGGCGACGCCGAGCACGATGTAATAGAAGGGAATATCGGCGCGCCAGTTGACGCCCCAGAAGCGCGGCGTGCCGACGTTGTTGATGCCGGTGTGGCCGTTGAAGATCGCCCAGTTCTGGTTGGTGAAGTAGTAGAACGCCGCGCCGATCGCGAGCGTGATCATGATGGTGTAGATGCCCTCGGTCCGCACCGCGAGCGCGCCGCCGAGCGAGCCGAACGCGGTGGCGAGCGCGAGCGCCATGGGGACCGCAAGCCACCACGGCCAGCCCAGGCTGATATTGGCGTTGTCGCTGGTGCCGAACACCGCGACCATGTAGGCGGCAAAGCCCGCCACGGTGAGCTGCATCAGGCTGACCATGCCGCCATAGCCAGCGAGGAACATCAGGCTCAGCGCGATGGTGCCGAGGATCAGCGTGGTCGCAAAGATCTCGATCAGGAAGAAGCCGTTGGCGATCAGCGGCATGATCAAAAGGACGATCGCGACGATCCAGGCGGCGGGATTGTCGATCTCCGGCCAGCCACGCAACGCGGGCCGCTGCACGCCGGAGGCGGTGCGAACGGGAACGCGTGCGTCGTGGGTGAGCGACATGTCAGCGCCTCGCGAGCAGGCCTTGCGGCCGGAGTGCCAGCACCAGCACCATGATCAGGAAGGTCACGACGATCGCATAGGTCGGGATGTAGACCGAGCCGAGCTGCTCGGCGAGGCCGATGATCAGGGCGCCGAGGGCGGCGCCCGGGATTGAGCCCATGCCGCCGACGATCACGACCACGAGCGAGGCGAGCAGGAAGCGGATGTCCTCGCCCGGCGAGAGCGATTGAAACGTGCCGCCGACGACGCCGGCAATGCCGGCGAGTCCGGCGCCCAGCGCAAACACCAGTACGAACACGACCTGGATGCGTACGCCGGTCGCGGCGAGGATGTCGCGGTCATCGACCCCGGCGCGGATGATCATGCCGATCCGCGTGCGGTTGAGCGCCAGCCACATCGCGATCCCGATCACCACGGACGCCGCGAAGATCACGAGCCGCACCAGCGGATAGCGCAGATAGACCGGCTCACCTGAGGATTTGAGCGCCGTGATCAGCGGCAGCTCGATGGGGCCGATCAGCCAGCTCGGGGTCGGGATCTGGTAGAAGTCGCCGCCGGCGGCCCACAGCATCAGGTCGGCAAACACGATCGAGAGCCCGATCGTCACCATGGTCTGGCGCAGGTCCTGGCCCTCCATGCGGCGGAAGACGATGACCTGGAGCAGGATGCCGACCAGCGCTGTCAGGATGAAGGCGATGATGAAGCTCAGAATCCACGAGCCGGTCGAGGCGCTGATGGCGTAGCCGACATAGCCGCCGAACAGATAGAGCGAGCCGTGCGCGAGATTGACGTTGCGCATCAGGCCGAAGATCAGCGTGAAGCCGCTCGCGACCAGGAAGTACAGCCCGCCGAGCGTGATGCCGTTGAAGACGGCGTTGAGGAACACCCGCTTGCGGCCGATCGCCTCTTCCAGCCCCGGCGGCCAGACCGCGAAGATCAGCCATAGCGCGAGCGCAATCGCGATGATGACGATCAGCGCCCAGGCGGGATGGCGTTCGACAAAGCGGGTCATGATGGCCGCTCGCTCTTCACCTCGCCCCGCTCGCGGGGAGAGGTCGGAATTTGCGCAACGCGCAAATTCGGGGTGAGGGGAGGGGACCACGGGTCCAACCGCCACCGACCTCGCGGAGGCTCCCCCTCGCCCCAACCCTCTCCCCGCAGGCGGGGAGAGGGGGCAGGCAGACCGTCACCGGCTGCTAGCCCTGCCATGGACGTGCATCTCCCTGGGTTCGCGATCCTCTTTCGGGATCGCGTTCCGTGTATCCTAGCGAGGAGGCGAGGAGGGTGTTTGATCGAGAGTATCTTTTCGCGCGCGGCTTTATGCGCGCAAAACCTTGGCTGCGCGGCGATAATCGGTCGGGGCCATGCCGACATTGGCAGCGAAGAAGCGGGTGAACCCGCTCTGCGAAGAGAAGCCGAGATCGAAGCCAATATCGGCGATCGGCGCTTCGCTCGCGACCAGCGCCTCCAGCGCCTGCTCCATGATCAGCGTGTTGAGATAGAGATGCGGGGTCACGCCGGTCTGGGTGCGGAACAGGCGGTAGAAATGCGGCCGCGACAGGCCGGATTCACGAGCGATGGTGTCGAGCTCCATCTCGGCGCCCGGACTTTCGGACATCAGCTTGATGCATTTGCGCACGCGAAAATCGGTAACGGCGCCGGCCGCGCGGGTATCGCGGGCGATCTCGGCCTGCTGCCAGCTTTCGTCGTAGCAGATGTCGATCAGTCGCCTGAGCTCGGAGTCGAGGCTCGAGAGCGAGGGCGCGCCGCACACCAGCGCCGCGGTCCTGCGGATGTGCTTATCGAGCGCCGGCGTGCGCTTGAATTGGGTGCGGCCGAAACGCAGCCGGTCGGCGCCGGGCGCATCGGGCGCGAACCACTCGGCGTTGACGTAGAGCACGAAGAAGATCGCGCCGGCGTCGAGATCGGAGGGCAGGAAATTGTGCGGTTCCCAGGGGTTGACGGCGACAACGGAAGTTTCATTGAGCTGGAAGCGGCCGTCGCAAACGTCGATGCACGCCGGCATGCCGCCGACATGGAAGATCAGATGACCCTCGCGATGCGCGTGGATGTTGAAAGGGCGGTTCAACTGATAGACCGTCGCCCGACCGAACCGGCCGTGGAAGACGGCGAGCGCCCGGCTCATGCCATCCCCTCCCGATGTTCTGTTGTTTTGCCGTTAGCGTTCAACAACCGGGGAGAGATTGCAAGGGCGGTGAGATCCGCGCCTCGCAAATCGCTCCCCGGTCGCCGCAGTTGCGAACGTGATTGCGTCAGTACTTCTTACATTCCGGTACTGTACGGCTCGGCAGTCCGATCTTGGCGAACACCGCCGGATCGTAGCCGAGGGTCTGGTTCACATTCGGGATCACTTTCACGACCTTCGAGAACAGCGCGCCCTTGCCGTCATCGACGACCTCGGTCACGAAGTTGGTGCCGATTGCCTGGCGGTTGGAGTCGAGCTTGATCTTGCCGTTCGGCGCGTCGATCTCGAGCTTGGCGAGCGCTGCCTTGAACTTCTCCTGGTTGTTGGAGAGGTCGCCGTTGACGGCGCGCAGGCCAAGGATCAGCGCCATGGTCGAGCCGTAATAGTTGGTCGCGAGCAGCGACGGGCTCGGGAAGCGCTTGTTCGGCGGGAAGGCGTCCTGATAATCCTTCACGAACTTCTGCCAGCCGGGATCCTCCCAGGTGTCAGCCTGTCCGCTCGCCGCCAGCGTGCCGATCAGTGCGTTCTTGGCGTTGCCCTTGGAGGACAGGATGGTCTGGTCGATCATGATCGAGCCGCCCATCAGATGCGCCTTGCCGCCGGCCTGCTGGTACTGGTTGAGGAAGTTGACGGCGTCGGCGCCGCCCAAGCCCAGATAGATCGCATCGACATCGTCGGGCAGTGCGGCAATGACCGAGGCAAAGTCCTTGGTGCCGAGCGGTACCCATTGCCGATTGGTGACCTGTCCGCCCATGCCGCAGAATTCGAGCACCAGCCCGAACACCTGCGTGTAGATGAAGGAGTAGTCCTCGCCGACCGTCGCGATCTTGCGATAGCCCTTGTTCTCATAGGCGTATTTGCCGAGGCCGACCTGCCACTGCGCGCCGTCCATGTTGTAGCGGAAGAAGTTCGGCGCGGGATCGACAAAGGTGGTTTCCTGGGCGCCCGAGGCCGCGTTGATGAAGGTCAGCTCGGGATGGGTTTTGGCGAAGTTCTTCACGGCGATGCCTTCGTCGCCGGACAGCGGCGAGAGCAGGATCTGCACCTTGTCTTGCTCGATGAGCTTGCGCACGGCGCGCACGGCGGAGTCGGGCGTTGCATCGGTCGAGGCGATGATGAATTCGAGTTCCTTGTCGCCGACCTTCTTGCCGAGCACGTTGAGCGCGGTCTGATGGCCGCGGATGCCGTCCTCGCCGAGCACGGTGTAGGTGCCTTCGAGGGTTGCGGTGACGCCGACCTTGATCTTCTCCTGAGCCATGGCTGCGCCCGAAAGCAACAGGCTGCTCAGCGCGATGAGTCCCACACTGCCTTTCAACATTGCTCTCCTCCCTTTAGTCGTCATTCTTGTCGTCATTATTTGCCGGTAGCTCGTTGGCACGAGGCTCACGGTTCTTGAATGAAGGCTAACCGAACTCGGATGCAGCGCACGCGTCGGAGCCATGCGTGGCTTAACGGGCAGTCTCATTTTGATTGTTGCGTCGCAAATGGTTCCGCGGTGCAATAGGCGAGGGCGCGCGGTGAGATTGAATCGCGCGCTGCCCAGTAGCGGAGCGCCCGCAAATGGTGTTTTTGGTGCTGGCGAGCGGCGCGTCTGTCGTGCCACGCGCGGGTGACAACGAATGAGAAAAGGACCGATACAATGAAGTCGGAAACGGCCAGGATGACACTGACGGCGAAGGACGTTTTGCCGGAGGACGGGACGCGCGGCACGCTGGTCGGACGCGTCTGGCTGCCGCAGGTCAATGGTCCTGCCGTGGTCGCGGTGCGCAGCGATGGCGTGTTCGACGTCACCGCGCGGTTTCCGACCATCAGCTCGCTGTGCGAGGAGGCCGATCCGGCAAAGGCGGTGAGCGAGACCAAGGGTGAGCGGATCGGCGATCTCGAGGCGATTGCGGCGAACACGCCGCCCGACCAGCGCGACCGGCAAAAACCCTGGCTGCTCGCGCCGGTCGATCTTCAAACCCTGAAGGCCGCCGGCGTGACCTTTGCCGTCTCCATGCTGGAGCGCGTGATCGAGGAGCGGGCGAAGGGCAACCCGGCCTCGGCCGAAGCGATCCGGAAAGAGGTGACGCGGCTGATTGGCGACGATCTGTCGAAGCTCAAGCCCGGCTCGGAGGGGGCTATGCGGCTGAAGCAGGTGCTGATCGAGCAGAACGCATGGAGCCAATATCTCGAAGTCGGCATCGGCCCCGATGCGGAGGTCTTCACCAAGGCGCCGGTGCTGTCGTCGGTCGGCGCCGGCATGGATGCCGGACTGCATCCGAAATCGACCTGGAACAATCCGGAGCCGGAACTGGTGCTGTTCGTCTCGAGCCGCGGCAAGATCGTCGGCGGAGCGCTCGGCAATGACGTGAACCTGCGCGACTTCGAGGGCCGCTCGGCGCTGCTGTTGTCGAAGGCCAAGGACAACAACGCCTCCTGCGCCATCGGCCCGCTGCTGCGGCTGTTCGACGACACGTTCTCTCTCGATGACGCACGCAAGCTGGACATCAGCCTCAATGTGAAGGGGCAGGACGGTTTTGTGCTCAACGGCCATTCCTCGATCAGCAAGATCAGCCGCGATCCCACTGATCTCGTCGCGCAGACGATTGGCAGCGTGCATCAATATCCGGACGGCTTCGTGCTGTTCCTCGGCACGATGTTCGCGCCGGTCGACGATCGCGATGCGCCGGGGCAGGGCTTCACCCACAAGCACGACGACATCGTCACGATCGCTGCGCCCGAGCTCGGCAAGCTCACCAATCGCATGCGCACGAGCGACGAGTGCGAGCCCTGGAGCTTCGGCATCGGCGCGCTGATGAAGAACCTGGCGCAACGGAAGCTGCTGTAACGCTGGGGTGCCAGCATCGGCGTAGACCGCGTTCAAAGCCGGTGCTGGCCTTGCCTCCGCAAAACTATCGAAAACAACCCCATGCAAAGTAGGGCCGCGGGGTGCGTGGCGCGTGTCGACGACAAATCCGGGGATCAGTCATATAGTCAAATAATATTACTATACAGCGCCGAACTTCCGTGAAATGGTGCCTCCCGCCGCCCAGAGGGGCGGTCTAGCAGGTGCCATGATACCAATTGGCACCCGAGATAAACATTTTTTGGGAGACACGCCTGATGACCCTCAAAGCCCTCTTTGCGGCCAGCGCCACGGCCGCGCTGCTGCTTTCGCTGCCGGCCAATGCCGGCCAGCTCACGATCGGTTTTTCGCAGATCGGATCGGAATCCGGATGGCGCGCCGCTGAGACCTCGGTCTCCAAGCAGGAAGCAGCCAAGCGGCAGGTCAACCTGAAGATCGCCGACGCCCAGCAGAAGCAGGAGAACCAGATCAAGGCGATCCGGTCCTTCATCGCTCAGAACGTCGACGCGATCTTCCTTGCGCCGGTCGTCTCGACCGGATGGGACGCGGTCCTGAAGGAGGCCAAGGAAGCCAAGATCCCGGTCGTGCTGCTCGACCGCGACATCGATCCCTCCGGCAAGGACCTCTATCTGACCGCGGTCACCTCGGACAGCGTGCACGAAGGTGCCGTCGCCGGCGAGTGGCTCGCCAAGACGGTCGGCGAGAAGGCCTGCAATGTCGTCGAATTGCAGGGCACGGTCGGCGCCAGCGTCGCCACCAACCGCAAGAAGGGCTTTGACTCCGTCGTCGCCAAGCATCCGAACCTGAAAGTGGTGCGGAGCCAGACCGGCGACTTCACCCGCGCCAAGGGCAAGGAAGTGATGGAGAGCTTCATCAAGGCGGAAGGCGGCGGCAAGTCGATCTGCGCGGTCTATGCGCATAATGACGACATGATGGTCGGCGCGATCCAGGCCATGAAGGAAGCCGGCCTCAAGCCCGGCAAGGACGTCCTGACCGTCTCGATCGACGCGGTTCCCGACATCTTCAAGGCGATGTCCGCAGGCGAAGCCAATGCCACGGTGGAGCTGACGCCGAACATGGCAGGGCCCGCGCTCGACGTCATTGCCGCCTTCAAGGACAAGGGCACCGTTCCGCCGAAGTGGATCCAGACGGAATCGAAGCTCTACACCGCCTCCGACGATCCGCAGAAGGTCTACGACAGCAAGAAGGGTCTTGGTTACTGAGCCCTCCCGTGCGCCACCGCGGCTGATGCGCTCCGGTGGCGCACCCCCCTTCGAAACTGCTAAGCGTGGTGAATTGGCCGGACGTCCGCAACCCCACAAGCGGACGCCGGCGGGAGTGACGTCGCAATGGAGACCAGCCCGGATTCTGCCCCTTGTCTGCTCGAGGTGCGTGGGATCAGCAAGAGTTTTGGCGCTGTGCGTGCGTTACAGGACGTCGATTTCACGCTTCGTGCGGGCGAGATCCATGCCCTGCTCGGCGAGAACGGCGCCGGCAAGTCCACACTGATCAAGGTGGTCACCGGCGTATTCCCGCGCGATGCGGGAATCGTTCGGCTGGGCGGCGCCCAGGTCGCGCCGCGATCGTCGAAGGCGGCGCTGGAAGCTGGCATTGCCACCGTCTACCAGGAAGTAAATTTGCTGCCGAACCTGTCGGTGGCGCAGAATCTTTTTCTCGACCGGCAGCCGATGCGCTTCGGCATCGTCCGCGAAGGCGAGATGCGCCGGCGGGCAAAGGCGTTGCTTGCCGAGTTCGGCCTCGACATCGACGTGGCGGCGCCGCTCGGCAGCTACTCCGTCGCAATCCAGCACGTCACCGCGATCGCTCGCGCCGTCGACCTGTCGGCGCGCGTTCTCATTCTCGACGAGCCGACCGCGAGCCTCGACCGTCATGAGGTCGAGATTCTCTTCAAGATCATGCGTCAGCTAGCTGGCCGCGGCATCGGAATCGTCTTCGTCAGCCACTTCCTCGACCAGGTCTACGAAATCTCCGACCGCATTACCGTCTTGCGCAACGGCCGCCTGGTCGGCGAACGCGAGACCGCATCGCTGCCGCGGCTCGAACTGATCCGGATGATGCTCGGCCGCGAGCTTGCCGAAACCACCAGCGCACGCGCGCCTGCAAGCGAGCAGCAGGTGCGCGAGATCTGCGCGAGCTTCGAGGGCTACGGCAAGTCTGGCTACGTCGCGCCCTTCAATCTCGAATTGCGCCATGGCGAGGTCGTGGGTCTCGCCGGCCTTCTGGGCTCGGGACGAACCGAAACCGCGCGGCTGGTTTTCGGCGCCGAGCGTTCCGATCAGGGCCAGGCGAAAGTGGAGGGCGCGCCAGTGCGGCTCCAGACGCCGCGTGACGGAGTCCGACACGGTTTTGGCTATTGCCCGGAGGAGCGCAAGACGGAAGGCATCGTCGCCGAGCTCACGGTGCGCGAGAACATCGTACTCGCGCTCCAGGCCAAGCGCGGCCTTTATCTGCCGCTGTCGCGCCGCGAGCAGGACGAGATTGCTGCACGTTTCGTCAAGCTGCTCGACATCCGCCCGCCTGATCCGGAACGTCCGGTCGGCCTGTTGTCGGGCGGCAATCAGCAAAAGGTGCTGCTGGCGCGCTGGCTTGCGACCTCGCCGCGGCTCCTCGTGCTGGACGAGCCGACCCGCGGCATCGACGTTGGGGCGCATGCGGAGATCATCCGCCTGATCCGCGAGCTCTGTGACGATGGGCTGGCGCTGCTCGTGATCTCCTCCGAGCTCGACGAGATCGTCACCTATTCGGATCGCGTCGTCGTGCTGCGCGATCGCGCCCATGTCGAGGAATTGCAGGGCGAGGCGATCGACGTCTCCAATATCTTGGCGGCGATCGCCGCCGACAACAGTGCCATGGCGCAGGAGGGCAGGCCATGACCGCTCTTCTGCCGCGCCGTGGCCTTGCCCAGATCTTCGCGCTGATCGTCATCCTGATGGTCGATCGTGCCGTCTCGCCGCAATTCTTTGACCTGCGCTTGCAGGATGGGCGGCTGTTCGGCAGCATGATCGACGTGCTCAACCGCGGCACGCCGGTGGCGCTGCTCTCGCTCGGCATGGTGCTGGTGATCGCGACGCGCGGCATCGACCTCTCGGTTGGCGCCGTGATGGCGATCTCGGGCGCGATCGCCGCGAGCCTCGCCGACAGTCACGGCTTGCCGGTGGTGCTCGCGGCCGCGCTCGGTGCGGGCCTCGTCTGCGGCCTCTGGAACGGTTTCCTGGTCAGCATCCTCGGCATGCAGCCGATCGTCGCGACGCTGATCCTGATGGTCGCCGGCCGCGGCATCGCCCAGCTCATCACCGAAGGGCGCATCGTCACCTTCACCTCGCCCGATCTGGTCTGGCTCGGCAACGGCGCCATCCTCGGCGTTCCCGTGCCGGTCGCGATTGCCCTGGGGATGCTGATCCTCACTGGCGCCGTGGTGCGCGGCTCGGCGCTCGGGCTCTTGATCGAGGCCACCGGCGGCAATGCGCGGGCAAGCGAGCTCGCCGGCGTCGGCACCCGCGCCATGATTTTGGCCGTCTATGTCTGGTGCGGCGTCTGCGCGGCGCTTGCGGGCGTGATCGCCGCGGCCGACATCATGGGGGCTGATGCCAACAATGCCGGCCTTTGGCTGGAGCTCGATGCGATCCTGGCCGTCGTGATCGGCGGAACCTCGCTGTTCGGCGGCCGCTTCAGCCTCTTGCTCGCCGTGCTCGGCGCGCTCATCATCCAGACGATGAACACGGGCATTCTCTTGTCGGGCTATCCCCCGGAATTCAACCTCCTGGTCAAGGCCGTGGTGGTGCTGGCGGTGCTACTGTTGCAATCGCCGAAGCTGACCGGTATGGCCGGCATCGTGGCGCGTATCCGGGGGACGAAAGCATGAAAGGCCTGCCGCCCGTCCTCATCACGGCCATCGTGCTCGTCGCGGGCTTTGTGCTTTGCGCGCTGCAATTTCCCAACATCGCCTCGACCCGCGTGGTCTGCAATCTCCTGACCGACAACGCCTTTCTCGGCATCGTCGCGACCGGCATGACCTTCGTGATCATCTCGGGCGGCATCGACCTGTCGGTCGGCTCGGTGATCGGCTTCACCACCGTGTTCGTCGCGCTCGCGATCGAGCGCTGGGGCATGCCGCCGCTGGTCGCCTTCGTGGCGATCCTGGCGCTGTCCGCGGCCTTCGGCGCGGCGATGGGCGCCGTCATCCATCTGTTCGACTTGCCGCCGTTCATCGTCACGCTGGCCGGCATGTTCCTCGCGCGCGGCGCGAGCTTCCTGCTCTCGACTGAATCGGTACCGATCACCGCGCCGATCTATTCGACGGTCTCGGACTTTGCGCTGCGACTACCGGGTGGCGGGCGACTGACGGCGGTTGCGATTATCATGCTGGTCATCGTGATCGGCGGTGCGCTGCTGCTGCAGCTCACCCGCTTCGGCGCCAATGTCTACGCGCTCGGCGGCAGCCGGGTCACGGCGAGCCTGATGGGCGTCGCCGTCGGCAAAATGACGATCCGCATCTACATGCTGTCGAGCCTGCTCGCAGGCATCGCCGGCATCGTCTTCTCCTTCTACACCGGCGCCGGCTATTCGCTCTCGGCCGTCGGCGTCGAGCTCGACACCATCGCGGCGGTGGTGATCGGCGGCACGCTGCTCACGGGCGGGCAGGGCTCGGTGGTCGGAACGTTCCTCGGCGTCCTCATTCAGGGCCTGATCCAGACCTACATCAATTTCGACGGGACACTGTCGAGCTGGTGGACCAAGATCGCGACCGGTGTTCTGCTGTTCGCCTTCATCGCTCTGCAGCAGGTCATGATCGCGCTCGCGCGCCGGCCTGCCGTGAGACCCGCGGGAGCCACGTCATGACCTCGCGCATCGTCGTCATCCCGACGCGGCGGGCCCACTCCAACCATGCGGAGGTATCCCGCTCGATCGGCGTCGACATCATCGCCGGTCGCTATGCCGAAGGCACGCGGCTGCCTGGTGATGCCGAGCTGACCTCGATGTTCGGTGTCTCGCGACCGGTGTTGCGCGAGAGCGTGAAGACCCTCGTGGCAAAAGGTCTGCTTACCACCAAGGCGCGGGTCGGCACCGTCGTGCGCGAGCGCGGCGCCTGGAACATGTTCGACGCAGATGTGCTGGCCTGGCATCTCGACGCCGGCATCGACAAGCGCTTCCTCAACGACCTCGCAGAGATCCGTCTCGCGGTCGAACCGCGCGCGGCGATGCTCGCGGCTGCGCGACGCTCGGAGGAGGACCTCGCCGAACTCAAGCGCAGCATGGACCGCATGCGGCGCGAGGCATCTGATTCCGCCGGCTTCGCCGACGCGGACCTCGCCTTGCACGTTGCGGTCGCGCGGGCGTCGGGCAATCTGTTCATGCGTTCCATCGGCCATGTCATCGAAGCCGCCTTGCGGGCGTCCTTCCTGCTCAGCGCGCCGGTCGAGGTCGAGGATCGTGACACGGTGCTGCTCTGGCACCAGAAGATCGTCGATTCGATCGCGGCGGGCGACGGCGAGGCCGCCTCGGCCGCCATGGTCTTCGTCATCCACAATGGCATGAGCCGCCATGAAGGCACGGTGATCGAGACGGCGCCGGCCGAGCCGGCGCGATCGGCTCAATCTGGAGAACAAGCGTGACTGAACTTCGTATCGCCATCGTCGGTTTCGGCAAGATCGCGCGCGATCAGCACGTCGCCGCCATCGCGGCAACACCGGGCGCAACCCTTGCCGCCATCGCGAGCCGCAATGCCTCGCTGCCGGACCTGCCGCATTTCGCCACCATCGAGGAGCTGCTCGCAAAGGGCCCGCCGATCGATGCGGTGTCGCTGTGCACGCCGCCGCAGGTGCGGCGCGCGCAGGCCTTCGCGGCGCTTGCCGCCGGCAAGCACGTGATGCTGGAGAAACCGCCGGGCCTCAGCCTCGGCGAACTCGATCCGTTGGTCACGATGGCGAAGGATGCGAAGCGGGCGCTGTTTGCGACCTGGCATTCGCGCTTTGCCCCCGCTGTCGAGCCGGCGCGGCAATGGCTCGCCGCGCGCCGGATCAAGTCCGTGCACATCGCGTGGAAGGAGGATGTCCGCGTCTGGCATCCCGGACAAGGCTGGATCTGGGAGCCGGGCGGGCTCGGCGTATTCGATCCCGGCATCAACGCACTCTCGATCCTGACCCGCATCCTGCCGCGTCCGGTGTTCGTGACCGCGGCGCAACTATCCTTCCCGGCCAATTGCGAGGCGCCGATTGCGGCGAACCTGACGCTTGCCGATGTCGACGGCCTGCCAATCACGGCCGAATTCGACTTCCGCCAGACCGGCCCGCAGAGCTGGGACATCGTGGCCGAGACGGATCAGGGCCGAATGACGCTGTCGGGCGGCGGCGCCCGCATGGCCATCGACGGCAAAGTGCTTGCGGAGGAGCCCGAAGCCGAATATCGCGGGCTCTACCGGCGTTTCGTCGAGCTTGCGGCGACGGGGGAGAGTGACGTCGACCTGACGCCGTTCCGTCTCGTCGCCGACGCCTTCATGCTCGGCAAGCGCAACGTCGTCGAACCGTTCGTGGAATGATCATGGCTAGCGCGCGCATCACAAGGGACGTCTTCGGAACGCTGCCGGATGGCCGCGCCGTCGAGCGCGTGGTGCTGTGCGGGCAGGGTGGTTTCGAGGCGCGCATCATCACTCATGGTGCAGTGATTCAGGCGCTGATCGCGCCCGATGCCAAGGGCGGCACCGACGACGTCGTGCTCGGCTATGACGACTTTGCCGGCTATCTCGCCGAACGGAAGTTTTTTGGCGCGACCGTCGGCCGCTATGCCAACCGTATCGCGGACGCGCGCTTCGTGCTCGATGGCGAGACGGTGCAGCTCGCCGCCAATAATGGCCCGAACGCGCTGCACGGTGGCCTGGACGGCTTTGACCGCAAGCTCTGGCAGATCGCCGACCTCGCTGACGGCGCGGAGCCTGCGGTCACGCTCACTTACACAAGCGAGCACGGTGAGGAAGGTTACCCGGGCCGGCTCGACGTTCGTCTCACCTATCGGGTGACCGGTCCCGCCCAACTGTCGGTCAGCATGGAGGCGACGAGCGATCGTCCGACCATCGTCAATCTCACCAATCACAGCTTCTTCAACCTCGAAGGCGCGACGTCGGCGACGCCGATCCTCGATCACAAGCTCATGGTCGCAGCTGATCATTTCCTGGCGATCGATCCGACCGCGATCCCGCTGGCCGGGCCGCCGCACGCGGTTGCCGGCACGCCCTTCGACTTCCGGACGCCGACGCCGGTCGGTGCGCGTATCCGTCAGAACGATCAGCAACTGCGCAACGGCAAGGGCTACGACCACACGTTCTGCCTTCCGCTTGACGGCGGCTTGCGTCTCGCCGCGCGCGTGGAGGCGCCGCGCTCGGGACGCGTCATGGAGCTATTCACGGATCAGCCGGGCTTGCAGGTGTACTCCGGTAACTACCTCGACGGCTCGGTGGCGGGCAAAGGCGGCCGGTTGTATCGGCAGTCCGACGCGCTGTGCCTGGAGCCGCACATCTGGCCGAATTCGCCGAACCGGCCGGATTTTCCGAGCTCGCGTCTTGCGCCCGGCAGCGTTTACAAGCACCACACCGTGTATCGATTTGGGGTGAGCTCGTCATGACCGAGCAGGTGCCGACCTCCGTACTTTGCACCGAGCATTGCCATCTCGGCGAGGGCCCGACCTATGACGTCGCCACCGATACCGCCTGGTGGTTCGACATCCGTGAAGGCCGCCTTTATGAGGCCCATCTCGCGAGTCGCAATATTCGCGTCCATGTCCTCGGCCGGATGGCGAGCGCGCTCGGCCGCATCGATGCCGAGCGGCAGTTGATCGTGGCCGAGGATGGCCTCTACGTCCGCAAGCTCGCCGACGGCGCGATGACGCTCTATCGTCCGCTTGAGGCCGATAACCCGACGACGCGGTCGAACGACGCACGCGTGCATCAGTCCGGCACGTTCTGGATCGGCACCATGGGCCGCAAGGCTGAAGCGGGCGCCGGCGCGATCTACGCGCTCCATCGCGGCAAGATCTCGACGCTGTTTCCCGGCATCAGCATTCCGAACTCGATCTGCTTTTCGCCGGACGGCGCCATCGGGTACTTCGCCGACACCGCGCGTCACGTGCTCTATCGCGTTTCGCTCAATCCGGCGACGGGGTTGCCGCGCGGTGAGCCGGAGGTGCTGGTGCGCCACACCGGCGTCGGCGGTCTCGACGGCTCGGTGGTCGATGCTGACGGATTGATCTGGAACGCGCGCTGGGGCGGCGCCTGCGTCGACGTCTATAGTCCCGAAGGCGAGCGCTTGCGCTCGCTGGCGGTGCCGGCACAGCAGTCGAGTTGTCCCGCCTTCATCGGTCCCGATCTGTCACGCCTTCTTGTCACCTCGGCGTGGCAGGATATGGATGCGGCGGCACGCGCCGCCGATCCGCAAGCCGGCTGCACCTTCATCCTCGAGGCTGCTGCGCGCGGTCGCGCGGAGCCCGACGTCACGCTCGAATAGGAGATCCAAGGAGTCACTTAAAGGCACAACACACCTGAGTTCTTGCTGTAACTACAAACGTTCTTACACCCCAAGGGAGTGAAGCATGCTGAAACTGAAGACGACCGTACTCGCGCTCGCATTCGCGGGCGCCGCCGCGATGGCCTCATCGGCCCCGGCATTGGCCCAGGACAAGCCGACCGTTGGTATCTCGATGCCGACGAAATCATCGGCGCGCTGGATCGATGACGGCAACAACATGGTCAAGGTGCTGAAGGAGCGCGGTTACAACACCGACCTGCAATATGCCGAGGACGACATTCCGAACCAGCTCTCGCAGGTCGAGAACATGGTGACGAAGGGCGCCAAGGCGCTGGTGATCGCCGCGATCGACGGCACCACGCTCTCCGACGTGCTCAAGCAGGCCAAGGCCAAGGGCATCACCGTCATCGCCTATGACCGCCTGATCCGCGGCACGCCGAACGTCGACTACTACGCGACCTTCGACAACTTCCAGGTCGGCGTGCTCCAGGCGGAATCGCTCGTGCAGGGTCTCGGCCTCAAGGATGGCAAGGGTCCCTTCAACATCGAGCTGTTCGGCGGCTCGCCCGACGACAACAACGCCTACTTCTTCTACAACGGCGCGATGTCGGTGCTGCAGCCTTACATCGACAGCAAGAAGCTCGTCGTCGTGTCCGGCCAGATGGGCATGGACAAGGTCGCGACCTTGCGCTGGGACGGCGCCACCGCGCAGGCCCGCATGGACAACCTGCTCAGCGCCTACTACGGCAACAAGAAGGTCAACGCGGTGCTGTCGCCCTATGACGGCCTCTCGATCGGCATCATCTCGTCGCTGAAGGGCGTGGGCTACGGCAGTGCCGACCAGCCGATGCCGATCATCAGCGGCCAGGACGCCGAGGTGCCCTCGATCAAGGCGATGCTGCGCGGCGACCAGTACTCGACCATCTTCAAGGACACCCGCGACCTCGCCAAGGTGACCGCCGATATGGTCGACGCGGCGCTGGCAGGCAAGCAGGTCACGGTCAACGACACCAAGACCTATGAGAACGGCTCCAAGACCGTGCCGTCCTTCCTGCTCAAGCCGGTCGTGGTCTACAAGGACAATTGGGAGAAAACCCTGGTTGACAGCGGCTACTACAAGAAGTCGCAATTCCAGTAAGCTGCGCCTGCTCCCTCTCCGCGTTCTTACGGGGAGAGGGAGCATAGGCCGCCTTTGGGCCGCCGTTGTAGAAGATTGGGGTGAGGGGAAGTCTCTACGGGGCGGCGAGAGTTGCTCTTGCGGAAGCTCCTCCTCGCCCGATCGCTTCGGCGTTTTTGAACGGCCGCCAAAGGCGGCCTATGCTCTCCCCGCAAGCGGGGTGAGGTGGGTTAAAAGACGGGACACGAAGCCATGACGGCAATGTTGGAAATGCGCGGCGTCAGCAAGAGCTTTGCGGGTGTGCAGGCGCTGCGTGACGTCAATTTCTCGGTTCAGGCCGGGCAGATCCATGCCCTGGTCGGCGAGAACGGCGCCGGAAAATCCACCCTGATGAAGGTGTTGAGCGGGGTCTATCCCCACGGCAGCTATGAGGGAACCATCGTCTTCGAGGGCGAGGAGCGACACTTCCGCGACATCAACGATTCCGAGGCGCTCGGCATCATCATCATCCACCAGGAGCTGGCGCTGATCCCGTTGATGTCGATCGCGGAGAATATTTTCCTCTCGCATCCACCGTCGCAGATGGGCGTCATCGACCGCGACGAGGTCTACCGCCGGACGCGGGAACTCCTGGCGCAGGTCGGCCTGAAGGAGTCGCCGGACACGCTGATCACCGATCTCGGCGTCGGCAAGCAGCAGCTGGTCGAGATCGCCAAGGCGCTCTCCAAGCGCGTGCGCATGCTGATCCTGGACGAGCCGACCGCCAGCCTGAATGAGGCCGACAGCGCCGCTCTGCTCGAGCGCCTGATGAAATTTCGCGAGCAGGGCATCGGCTCGGTCCTGATCTCCCACAAGCTGAACGAGGTTGCCAAGGTCGCCGACCACATCACGGTGCTGCGCGACGGACGCACCGTTGATGGCATCGACTGCCGGACCGAGCAGGTCCAGGAGGACCGTATCATCCGCAGCATGGTCAACCGCGATCTCGCCCACCGCTTCCCCGAGCGCAGCGCCAAGATCGGGGAGCCCGTCCTCAAGGTCGAGAACTGGTCGGTCTACCATCCGATCCATCCCGACCGGCAGGTCATCAAGAATGTCAATTTCGGCGTAAAGCGTGGCGAGGTCGTCGGGATCGCCGGGCTGATGGGGGCGGGGCGCACCGAGTTCGCCATGAGCCTGTTCGGCCGCTCCTGGGGCACCAATATCACGGGCCGCATCAGCCTCGAGGGTAACGAGATCGTCCTGCCGAGCGTGGCGGCGGCGATCGATGCCGGCCTTGCCTATGTCACCGAGGACCGCAAGCAGCTCGGGCTGATCCTGGCCGACGACGTCCGCAAGAATATTACGCTGGCCAGCCTCGACCAAGTGGCCCCCGGCAAGGTGATCGACGACATTGCCGAGCTGAAAGTGGCAAGCGACTACCGCAACCGGATGCGCATCCGCTGCTCCGACGTCTACCAGGAGACCGGCCAGCTCTCGGGCGGCAACCAGCAGAAGGTCGTGCTGTCGAAATGGCTGATGACCGACCCCAAGGTTTTGATCCTGGACGAGCCGACGAGGGGTATCGACGTCGGTGCCAAATATGAGATTTATTGTATCATCAACGAGCTGGCGGAGGCCGGCCGGGGCGTCGTGGTGATCTCGTCGGAGATGCCGGAGCTGCTCGGCATCTGCGACCGCATCTGCGTCATGAACGACGGCGCTTTCGTCGGCGAGTTCGCGGGCCATGAGGCGACGCAGGAGAAGATCATGCGCGCTATCATGCGCAATGAGAGAAACAATGGGAACGGCGTGCCTGTGGCCGCGGAGATGGGAGGAATGCAGCCATGACCGACAAGACGGTTTCGCTGCCTGAAGAGCGCCGGCACACGGGCTTCATCAAGAACAACTTACGCAACTACGGCATGCTGATGTCGCTGGTCGCGATCATGCTGTTCTTCCAGGCCATGACCGGCGGCACGCTGCTGCAGCCGCTCAATCTCACCAATCTCGTGCTGCAGAACAGCTACATCGTCATCATGGCGCTGGGCATGCTGCTCGTGATCGTCACCGGGCATATCGATCTGTCGGTCGGCTCGGTCGCGGGGTTCGTCGGCGCCGTGGCCGCGCTGCTGATGGTGAGCTACAAGGTCGACTACACGGTCGCCTTCATCGCCTGCCTGCTGCTGGGCGCGGCGATCGGTGCCGCGCAGGGCTATTGGGTGGCCTATTTCAAGATCCCGTCCTTCATCGTGACGTTGGCCGGCATGCTCGTGTTCAAGGGCCTGGCGCTCGCGGTGTTGCAGGGCCAGTCGCTCGGACCGTTCCCGTCGACGTTCCAGAAATTGTCCTCGGGCTTCATTCCGGAGTTCCTGCCTGAGGCCGGCACGCTGCACCCGACCTCGATGTTGATCGGCGCCGTGTTGGCCCTCGGACTGGTCTATGCTGCCGCGAAGAACCGTTCGCGCGAGCAGTCGCACGGCATCGAGGTCGAGCCTTACGCGTTCTTCCTCGGAAAGAACGTCGTGCTGGCCTGTGCGGTGCTCTACTTCACCTATCTGATCGCGACCTATCGCGGCCTGCCGAACGTGCTGGTGATCATGAGCGCGCTGATCGCGCTCTATGGCTTCGTAACCCGGCGCACCGTGATCGGGCGGCAGATCTACGCGGTCGGCGGCAATGCCAAGGCGGCAAAGCTTTCAGGCATCAAGACCGAGGGGCTGACCTTCTTCACCTTCGTCAACATGGGCGTGCTGGCCGCACTCGCCGGCCTCGTCTTCGCCGCGCGGCTCAACACCGCAACGCCGAAGGCGGGCCTTGGCTTCGAGCTCGACGTCATCGCCGCCTGCTTCATCGGCGGCGCGTCGGCCTATGGTGGCGTGGGGCGCGTCGGTGGTGCCGTGGTCGGCGCCATGATCATGGGCGTGATGAACAATGGCATGTCCATCCTCGGCATCGGCATCGATTACCAGCAGGTCATCAAGGGCCTGGTGCTGCTCGGCGCGGTCTGCATCGACGTGTACAACCAGCGGCGGTAGCCAATTCGACGGTGGCGTAGGGTGGGCAAAGGCGCGCGAGCGCCGTGCCCACCGTCTTCTCTCTACGTTGCGCAGAAGAGGTGGGCACGCTTCGCTTTGCCCACCCTACATCTTGGTCTGTTTGCGCAATGTCGTGGGCACACCAACGGGCAATGCTCGTGCGACATTGTTGGCTATGTTAGGCTGATCGGATCGAGAACGCGCTTCATTTTCTCTCGCGCGAAGCGGCTCTGGATTCAGGACCCGCTTCGTCGAAGGCGACAACGGAGCTTTCCCGGAAAGGGGCAAAGGCAGGCTGCGGCGCCGACAATTCTTGGCAATACATCTGATCGATCTTGCGCTGCATGAGCCCATAGCAGTCGCATGCGGCCCTCTCCAGCTGCGCCCGGTGGATCTCTACGAAGCCGCGCCGGTCGGACGGGATGGCGCCCGCAGCGCGAAGCTTGCTCATGGTCAGAGTCACGGTCGTCCGCCGCACCCCAAGCAATTGCGCAAGCGCCTCCTGCGTCACGGGAAGATGATCATCGGGAACGCGGTCGTGCAGTTGCAGTAGCCAACGCGCCATGCGGCCATCCACCCGATGCAGCGCGTTGCAGGCGGCCACGTGCTGGAGCTGCAACAACAGCGCGCGGGCGTGGACTTGCACGACATGCCTGATCGCTGCGCTCCGCGCGTAGGCAGCCCGGAACTTCGCCGCTGATATCAGCGATGCCGTGCCGGCCAGGCGTGCAGTCGCTGTGACGGATGAATGCGACGGACCGAGTACGGAGAACGAGGCCAAAGCACCTTCCCGTCCCATCAACGTGGTTGCGACCGTTTGCCCGTCCGGCATCTCGAGCATGAAGGCGATCGCGCCGCTGTGGGGAAAATAAACCGGGTCGAGTTCGTCGCCCGACCGCACCAGGATGGCATCGGGTTCGAACGAGACCTTCTGGAAGTGGGGCGCGAGCAAGGCCAAATCCTCGGGCGGCAGCGCCGCCAGAAGCCGATTCCCAATACCGGTGCGGTGAGCGGTCACGATGCCTCTTGGTGAACGAGCAACCCAGGAACGACGGTGGCTAGCATCCATGAAAGTGCGCTTGAGTCAACGCAGCGCGCGTCGGCATGGGCGTTTTCACGTGTGCGGCAGCCCCGAGGCGGTTCCCACCGAGTGGTCGAGGCAAAGGCAATCAACAACGCAGCAAACAACATTTCGATTCCAAAAAATCAGATTATTCGAAATTGAAGTGCCGAACGGAATTCATCCAAACAGAGCCGTTGCTGGAGATCAAGCACGGGCGATTGCGGGGACCTGTCTCGTCCTCGCCGAGCAGGATGGGCCGCGCTCTTGCGTCAGGATGGCAGCACCGGAACCAACCCGTAGCGCAGCATCGTTTCCTTCATTCTTGCCGGATCGGGCGTGCCGGCCGAGAGCAGGGCGGCCATTTCCTTGAAGTATTGCGGGCCAAGTACACCTGGACTGAGGATACACAGGCAGGTCGCCGGTCGGGCCGAACGATTGATGAAGCCATGCACGACGCCGCGCCTGATGAACACGGTCTCGCCCGGCGCCACGTCGGTGTCTTTTCCATCGATCCGCCAGGTCGAGATGCCGCTCAGGCCGTAGATCGTTTCGTCCCAGCGATCGTGATAGTGAGGGATCGGCATGCGCGCGTTGGGCTGGAGCGTCATCTCGAACAGATCGAGACTGCCGCCGGTGTCGTCCTTGCTCTGCAGAAACGTCAGCTGCAATGCGCCAAGATTGATGATCTGAGGCATGGCGGACTCATCGGGTAGCGAGCGATGACGAATATTAGCGCGCTGCGGCGCTAAGCCAAGGAGGATGAGTGGCACCATCCGGTGGCAGTGGAGACCGGCGCCCGTGCGGTCTGTCCCCCTCCGGATGAGGAACCGACGCTCTACTGCGTCGTGAACAGCACCACCGCGATCGCGACCGACAGACACACCGCGGATACGGTCGCCGCCGTCGACAGCACGCCCATCCGCCGGAGCGCTGCGGCGAACAGGATGATGATGGGGGTTGCGGTCATCAGACCAAGTTGCGCCTCGCTCATGGTTGGCCTTCGCGAAAATGATGGAACCTCGACGGTCACTCTACCGACTGCCGCCGTCACGGAGGTTGCGACGGCGCAAACAGCACGAAAGCTGCCTCCGGTTTGTCCGCCGACAAATTGCGACGCGCTCCTGCGCGATATTGCACCCCGGCATCGCGCCTTGCGGAGACCAGATGTCGGCGACGGACTACGAGCAGCAGGGAAGTGGCTGGGGCATCCTCGAGGATCTGCCCGGCGATCCCATGATCTGGGTGCTGATTTTCAGCGAGCTCGCTGCCTTCGGGCTGTTCCTGGGCGCCTTCGCAATCGCCCGGCTCGTGCAGCCAGCGCTGTTCGCCTCCGGGCAGGCGGCGCTCGATTCGGGGCTTGCTGGCATGAACACCGTGGTCCTGGTGACCAGCGGCTGGGCGGCCGCGCGCGGCACGCTGGCGGCGCGGAACGGGACGAGGCGGATCGCGCGCCGTTGGCTGCTCGGTGCCATGGCACTTGGCGGCGTCTTCATTGCGATCAAGCTGATGGAGTATGCGCAGGAGATCGGCCACGGCAACGGTCTCGAGACCAGCCCGTTCTTCACGCTGTATTTCCTCCTGACCGGCTTTCACCTCCTGCATGTCGGCCTCGGCATCGTGATCCTCGCCGTGGTCTGCCGGCGTGCGGAAGCTGCGAGCGTCGAGACAGGAACGGCATTCTGGCACATGGTCGACCTGGTCTGGATCGTCATGTTCCCCATCGTCTACCTGGTGCGGTGATGAACCGTCTCGACGTGAATCGACTCAATGTGACTTGGGCCGTGCTGATCGCCCTTGCGATCGCAACCGTGCTGGTGCCCTGCCTCGTGCCGCGCGCACTCTTTGCCAACGCCGTGTTGCTCGCCCTGGCCGCAGTCAAGGGCCGCCGGATCGTGCTCGACTATCTCGATTTGCGCGCCGCGCCGGCGCTGTGGCGCGGCCTGATGAGCGCCTGGATCGTCATCCTCGTGCTGTTCGCCTGGCTCGCTTCCGCGGCCGTCGCCCTGGTCTGATCGTTGCGCATCGTCGCGCTCATTGCGCCGCAACAAAGAGCTCCGGCGCCCAATCGGCAAAATATCGTCACCGCTTTTCTCGACAGGACTTAAAACCGGAAAGGATTGGCAATGGCTGAACGCCTGACCAAGTCGGCCGCCCGAAACGTCTTCTACGGCGGATCGGCCTTTTTCTTCGCCATCTTCTTGGGGCTGACGGCGCACAGCCACTACTACATGGTCACGAGCTCGACGGACGCAGCCACGCTGACGTCGTCGGTCGCCCGCGGCAAGCACGTCTGGGAGAAGAACTCCTGCATCAATTGCCACACTCTGCTGGGCGAGGGCGCCTATTTCGCCCCCGAGGTCGGCAATGTCTGGGATCGCTGGGGCGGCAAGGAAGATCCCGCCAGTGCCCGCGAAACGCTGAAAGCCTGGATGCAGTCGCAGCCGTCCGGTGCGCCGGGCCGCCGGCAGATGCCGCAGTTCAACCTCACCGACCAGGAGCTCAACGATCTCGCCGACTTCCTGCAATGGGTGAGCACCATCAAGCGCCAGGATTGGCCGCCGAACAAGGCCGGTTGAGCGCTCAACAATCCCTCAAGACAGAGAGCCTGAGATGAAATATCAGACCCAGAAAGTCGCGATGCTGTATTTCTACGGCGCGCTGACGCTGTTCCTGGCGCAGGTCACGTTCGGCCTCGTCGCGGGAACCATCTATGTCCTTCCCAACACCCTGTCCGTCGTCCTGCCGTTCAACATCGTCAGGATGATTCACACCAATGCGCTGATCGTGTGGTCGCTGATCGGCTTCATGGGCGCGACCTACTATCTCCTGCCCGAGGAAACCGAGACCGAGCTGTTCAGCCCGATACTCGCAAAAATCCAGTTCTGGATGTTCTTCTGTGCCGCCGGCATCGCGGTGGTCGGCTATCTCTTCCACTATCACGAAGGCCGCGAATTCCTCGAGCAGCCTTTCATCATCAAGGTCGGCATCGTCGTCGTCTGCCTGATGTTCCTGTTCAACGTGACGATGACGGCACTGAAGGGACGCAAGACCACGGTCACCAACATTCTGCTGTTCGGCCTGTGGGGCGTTGCGATCTTCTTCCTGTTCGCCTTCTACAACCCGGCCAATCTTGCGGTCGACAAGATGTACTGGTGGTACATCGTCCACCTCTGGGTCGAGGGCGTGTGGGAGCTGATCATGGCTTCGGTGCTTGCCTTCCTCATGATCAAGCTCAACGGCATCGATCGCGAGGTCGTCGAGAAGTGGCTTTACGTTATCATCGGCCTGGCCTTGTTCTCCGGCATCCTCGGCACCGGCCACCACTTCTACTGGATCGGCGCCCCCGGTTACTGGCAGTGGATCGGCTCGCTGTTCTCAACGCTGGAAGTCGCGCCTTTCTTCACCATGGTGATCTTCACGGTGCAGATGACCTGGAAAGCCGGACGCAAGCATCCGAACCGCGCCGCGCTGTTGTGGTCGGTTGGCTGCTCGGTGATGGCATTCCTTGGTGCGGGCGTCTGGGGCTTCCTGCACACGCTGTCCTCGGTGAACTACTACACCCACGGCACCCAGGTGACCGCGGCGCATGGGCATCTCGCCTTCTTCGGCGCCTATGTGATGCTGAATCTGGCGATGATGGCCTACGCCATCCCGCAGCTGAAGGAGCGCGCGCCGTATAACCAGTGGCTCAGCATGACAAGCTTCTGGATCATGTGCACGGCCATGATGGTGATGACCTTTGCGCTGACCTTTGCCGGCGTGATCCAGGTCCATCTCCAGCGCGTGCTCGGCCAGAGCTACATGGACGTGCAGGACCAGCTTGCGTTCTTCTACTGGATCCGGCTCGGCTCCGGTGTGTTCGTGGTGATCTCCGCGGTGATGTTCGTCTGGGCCGTGCTGGTGCCCGGGCGCGAGAAGCAGGCGGTCATCCCCGGTGCACTGCAACCCGCCGAATAGGCTTATGGC
Organism: Bradyrhizobium sp. CCGUVB23; assembly: GCF_024199885.1. Classification (NCBI taxonomy): domain Bacteria; kingdom Pseudomonadati; phylum Pseudomonadota; class Alphaproteobacteria; order Hyphomicrobiales; family Nitrobacteraceae; genus Bradyrhizobium; species Bradyrhizobium sp. CCGUVB23. The sequence goes on along the minus strand of NZ_JANADQ010000001.1, from coordinate 10,017,510 downwards.
GGCCGCGCCAGTCGCGGCCGCCCCTTCCAGGGAAATACCGGAGAGACATCATGAAACCCGCACTCCATGCCGTCCCAGCGCCCGCGCCCGAGCTTCCGGCCTATGTCGCAAGCGGCAACGAATGCGCGTTGTTCGAGCACGCCTGGCGTCATCGCCTGCCGGTTCTCCTCAAAGGTCCGACCGGCTGCGGCAAGACACGCTACGTCGCCCACATGGCGGCACGGCTCGGATTGCCGCTTCACACCGTCGCCTGCCATGACGATCTGACTGCTGCCGATCTCACCGGCCGTTATCTGCTCAGGGGCGGTGACACCGTGTGGACCGACGGTCCGCTGACCCGGGCCGTAAGGGAAGGCGGCATCTGTTATCTCGACGAGGTGGTGGAAGCGCGCAAGGACGTCACCGTGGTCCTGCATCCGCTCACCGACGACCGCCGTATCCTGCCGCTCGAGCGCACCGGTGAAGAGCTTGTCGCGCCCGCGAGCTTCATGCTGGTGGTGTCCTACAACCCCGGCTACCAGACCCTCTTGAAAGCGCTGAAGCCGTCGACGCGGCAGCGCTTCGTCGCGATCGAGTTCGGCTTCCTGCCGGCGGAGCAGGAGATCGCAGTGGTCTCCGTCGAAAGCGGGCTTGCGCCCGATCGCGTGCGGCCGCTGGTTCAGCTTGCCGCTCGCCTGAGGGCACTGAAGGGCCACGACCTGGAGGAGGGCGTCTCGACCCGGCTGGTCGTCTATTGCGCGACACTGATTGCGGCCGGGGCCTCGATCGCCGACGCCGTGCTGGCGGGTATGATCGAACCGCTGACCGATGATACCGACGTCAAGGCGGCGCTGCTCGACGTCGCGCGCGCCGTGATCGGGTGAGGGGAGGCCGATGCTCGACTTCCTCGAGCTGGAAGAGACGGTCGGCCGTGCCTGGCATCGCCTGGTTGGCGGCACCGCGAGCTATCCGGTCCATGCCGAGCATGCGGTTTCGCTGGCCGAGGTTCGCCCGCGGATCGCCGTGATGTTCCGCGCGCTCGGTGGCGAAGCCGGCGTGCAGATCGCGAGCGCCGGCGCGCGCCGCTCCGGCCACAGGCTCGGCTGGCGTCAGCGCATCGGGCTCGGCGATGAGCGCCTCGAGCAGCCGGGGCGTGATGCCGCTACCATCTTTCTGCCTGATAGCATCGCGATTTTCGAAGACCGCGCGCTGAATGTGTCGCTCTATCGATGGCTCGCCGCCTGGTTCGCGACCGCGCCGATCGAGGCGATCGACGAGGTTGATCCGCTGCGGCGCGATCTCTTGACGCTGCGACGGGCCAGCGAGACGGCGGTGTGGGTGCTCACGCAGTTTCCCGGATTGGCTGATGACTACGCGAAGCTCGCCGCGGCAACGGCGCTGGCGCGTCCGCGCCGGCCACTGCCGCGCATCGAACGGGAAATGGAAGAGATCGTGCTCGCCTTGCTCGGCGCGCGCAAGCCACCTTCAGGCGAACTGTGGAAGGCCATGGCCGGCACGGGCGCGCTGCCGACAAAGGCGCCACCGGGATATCGCTCCATTCTGCCGTGCCCTCTATGGGGCGATTGCTGGGCGCGCGAGCTCTCGACCGCGGGCGCAAGCGACGATGAGCACGCGCACGGCGCAGAACCTGCGCCAGCGGACGATCGCAAGCGCTTCGCCGTACGCGAGCGCGACGAGGATGCGAGCCGCCGAGATCCCTTCGTGCTCAACCGCTTCGAAAAGATCCTCGCAATGGCCGAGATGGTCAATGTCGATCGCCCCGCCGATGACAGCGAGGATGAGGACGCACAGAAGGCGGCTGACGATCTCGAAGAAATCACGCTCAGCCGCCGCAGCGGCAAGCCCGCAACCCGGCTCAAATTCGATCTCGACCTGCCGCCGGAAGCCCTCGACGCATCGCGGCTGAACGCGGACCTCACCTATCCCGAGTGGGATTATCGTAGCGGAACTTATCTGCCCGATCATTGCCGCGTCCTTGCCGCTGCGGCGTCCGAGATCGGCGAGAGCTGGGCGCCGGATGAGACCATGCGCTGCCACATCCGCCAGGTGCGGCGCCGGTTCGAGGTGTTGCGGCCGCGCCACGAATTGATGCGCGCGCAAGCCGATGGGCACGACCTCGATCTCGACGCGCTGGTGCGCGCGCGTTGCGACCTTCGCGCCGGCAGCGGCGCGCTCGACCGCGTCCATTTGGCGATGCGGCCGCAGGGCCATGATCTCGCCGTCACGCTGCTGGTCGACGTCTCGCTGTCGACGGACGCGTGGGTTGATGGTCACCGCGTGCTCGACGTCGAGAAGGAGGCGCTTCTGGTACTCGCGCATGGACTTTCGGCCTGCGGTGATCACCACAGCATTTTGACCTTCACCTCGCGCCGGCGCTCCTGGGTGCGGCTCGAGACGATCAAGGCCTTCGGCGAGCCGATGAGTGGGGCAGTGGAGCGCCGGATCGGGGCGCTGAAGCCTGGCTACTACACCCGCATTGGCGCGGCGGTGCGCCATGCAGCGGCCGGGCTCGCCCGCCAGCCGCAGCGCAAGAAGCTGCTGCTCGTTCTGACCGACGGCAAGCCGAACGATGTCGATCACTATGAGGGGCGCTTTGCGATCGAGGACACCCGTAAATCCGTGCAGGAGGCGCGCCGGCTCGGCATTGCCGTGTTCGGCGTCACGGTCGACGCGACGGCGCAATCCTATTTTCCGACCCTGTTCGGGCGTGGCGGCTACGCGATCGTCGGCAATATCCGCCGGCTGCCTGCGGCACTGCCGGCGATCTACCGGCAGGTGGCACATTAAGGCCCGGGAAAGCCGCAAGAGGCCGGTGCGTCAGTGCTGCTGGCCCGATTGGGGGCAAGAAAACTCGCGTGAGGAAACGTTGATCTAGCGCAAGGCGCGCACCGATCGCGAGGGCACATCGTTTCCGACGGGCAGGAAACCGTGGAGCCAATCCATGAACCAGATGAGTTTGAAAAAAATTGCAATAGCGACCTCGACCTTCGCGTGCGCGACATTGCTCTCCTTCAGCTGGACTGAGCAACGCGGCGTCTCGCTATCGATCGACAGTGCTCAGGCGCGAGTCGGTCGTCCGCTCACTCCAGTGAGCGTTGCGGGTGTTGCACGCCGGCAAAACCGGCGGGCCGCGTACCAGTACGACTCGGCTGGCATTGCAGGCCCGATGGCGGTCAACTACGCCGGCCTTGCAAGCGCGGCTGGCACGGCAACCGTCGCCGCCACCCAGCCTTGGGGCTGGGGTGGTACCGGTTACTATGGCGGCCGGCCCTACGTCGGTAGCGGGGCTTTGGCGGCCAATGCCTATTATGGCGGCGGCGCCATCCAGACCAGTCCGTTCTACCTGCAAAGGGCCTATCCCGCGAACGGTCCCTGGTACGGCGTCAACGGATGGGCTGGCTACAAGGCGCGCTATGGAATCGTCTGTGATCCAGGCAGCCTGATCAAAGGCGATGACGGCCTGATGCACGTCTGTCAGTAGGAAACCCGTATGGCGACGACAAGGGGCGGCTCAAAGAGCCGCCTCTGCTCGTGTCGCAAGACGGCGCTCGGTCGTCCCTTAGTGAATGGTCACCTTCAACATCGAGGACGTGTCGAGATTGGGCAAGGGTACGATCAAGCTTCCAATCTGGCTGCGCATCGCGGTCGTCGCGGGCCTGGTTATCCTCGCCGCCGCTGCAAGCCTCATCGCGTACCGCTGGTACGTCCGGCCGGTGACCCTATCGATCGCGGTCGGGTCGCTGGACGGCGACGCGCCAAAAATCGTATCGGCGTTGGCGAGTAGACTTGTCGTCAATAACGCGCCGGTGCGGCTCAAGGTGGTGGAGACCAGCGGCCTGATCGAATCCGCGGCAGCGTTCTCCTCCGGCAAGACGGACCTTGCCGTCGTTCGCGGCGATGTCGGCGACCTCTCGCATGCGCAGGCCATTGTGGTCCTGGCCCAGGCGGTGGCGATGCTCGTTGCGCCTCCGGGCTCCGCGATCACCGACATGGCGGGCCTGAAGCGCACCACGGTGGGGGTGGTCGGTAGCGACACCAATCAGAAACTCGTCGACGTCTTGAGAAGGACATATGACCTTGACCGCGCCAACGTTGCGTTCAAGGGCGTTGCGCTCGATCAGGTCCGCCGGGCGCTCGAAACCAAGGAGATACGTGCCGTCCTGTTCGTGATGCCGCTGAGCGACAAATACCTGTCGCTGGTGCGAGGGCTGTTCCCTCAGAACGCGAAGACCGCCCCGGTTCTGATTCCGATCGAGAGCGCAGGAGCAATTGCCGAGAAGGAACGAGCCTACGAGAGCTTCGACATCCCCAAGGGCACGTTGCGCGGATCCCCTCCCGTTCCCGAAGACGATGTGACCACGCTTCAGACCGCCTTCTATCTGGTCGGCAAGAAGAGTCTCGACAACGATATGATTGCCGGCTTCACGCAAGCCATTACGACCGCTCGCAGGGACCTTCTGGCCGAATTGCCAATTCTTGCGCAGTTCAAGGCGCCGGACACCGATGCCGGCGCCTTTCTTCCCGTCCATGCCGGAGCGGCGGAGTTTTACAATGGCAATCAGCTCACGTTCCTGGACAAGTGGAGCAACGCCATCTTTCTCGCACCAATGGCGCTTGGCGCGCTCGTCACAGTGCTCGCGGCGGCCTGGCGGTTTCTCCGATCCGGCGAGCTGAAGCCGAGCGAGCCGGCGCTCGACACGCTTTATGCGTTGGGGCAACGGATACGGCACGTCGGAAACGCCTCGGAATTGCTGGAGATCGAAAATCAGATCGACGAGGTCTTGCGCGCGCAACGCGCCAGGACGGACGACGATGAACAAGCTCTGGATGCTGCCACCCTGAATGTTGCGGCCCATCGTCTCGAGAATCTGATTCATGATCGCAGGGCAGCGCTCGCTGCCGCGAATTCGGTGGCGCCGCAAAAAACAAAACTGTGACGAATCCGGATTTGAGGGGCGGGGGCTTCCCATCATCTGTCGTCGGGCGGTGCCCACCCGCGCCTGCAAGTGACATGCGTCTTACGCAATGTGGGTCTCCCACCTTGCTCCCCTCATGGCTTCGTCGCTGACGTTCCTCGCATGCACTCCCCCAGCCACCGTTTCCTGCCTCGGGCGCAACGCCGCACGGTGAGCTATTGCTCAGCGCGTGAGTATATGATCGAATGTCACGATGGACGCTACCAGGCCCGATCTGATCATCTTCGACTGCGACGGCGTGCTGGTCGACAGCGAGCTCCTGAGCTGTCGCTGCCTGTCGGAAGTGCTGTCCGAATTCGGCATCGTGCTCAGTGCGGAGCAGGCGCTCGAGCTGTTCCTCGGGCGCAGCACGAAGGCGATCGAGCAGCATTATCGGGATCTCGGACAGGTCGTGCCGGAAAGCTTCTTGCCTCGCTTCAAGTCGAGGGTGCTGAGCACCTTCGCAAGTGCATTGCGGCCGATCCCCGGGATCGGCGCGTTGGTATCGGAGTTGAACAGGCCGTTTTGCGTCGCCTCGTCGAGCGACATCGATCGCGTCTCGCTTTCCCTCGAAGTCACCGGTCTCAAGCCGCATTTCGGCGACCGGCTGTACACGGCGCAGATGGTGCGACACGGCAAGCCGGCGCCCGATCTCTTCCTTTATGCCGCGGAGAAGATGCGCACCGATCCGGCGCGTGCGCTGGTCATCGAGGACAGCGTCAGCGGCGTGCAGGCGGCCAAGGCGGCCGGCATGACGGTCTGGGGATTTGTCGGCGGCAGCCATTATCGCGCCCGCGACGGCCGCGCTATATTGACCGCCGCCGGAGCCGATCGGGTCTTCGCGCAGATGAGTGATTTCTGGAAGGACGCGTGACGCCGGCCATGGCGGTGGAGAACGAAAAATCCAGACTCGACGATGCCGCGCGCGCCGGCTGGCTCTACTTCATTGCCGGTCACACGCAGGACGAGATCGCCAGAATGCTCCAGGTCTCGCGCGCCTCGGCGCAGCGGCTAGTCTCGTTGTGCCTGGCCGAGCGCCTGATCACCTTTCGCCTCGAACATCCCATTGCCGCCTGCATGGAACTGGCCTCGCGGCTGAAGGCGCGCTTCGAGCTTGCCCATTGCGAGGTGGTGCCGACAGACCCGGCGGCGCCGCAGGCGACCGCAGGGATCGCCGAGCGCTGCGCCAACCTCCTGGACTCGACGCTGCGTTCGGAGACCCCCGTCATCGTCGCGCTCGGGACGGGGCGCGCGGTGCGCGCGGCGGTCGAGCGCGTCACCCCGATCGAGCGACCGAATCACCAGATCGTCTCGCTGGTCGGCAACATCTCCGCCGATGGTTCGGCGAGCTTCTACGACACCGTCGGGCGCCTGGCCGACCGCACCGGCGCGCGGCATTATCCGATGCCGCTGCCGTTCCTGATGTCTTCGGAGGACGAGCGCAACAAGATGGGCCGGATCGAGCCGATCGCGAAGGTGAAGGCGATCGCAACCAAAGCCGACCTGCGGCTCGTCGGCATCGGCCAGATGGACCAGAAAGCGCAGGTCCACGTTGATGGCTTCGTCACCCGCGACGAGTTGTTCGAGATGATGCGGCTCGGCGCCATCGGCGAGATCACCGGCTGGGCCTATGACGCCAAGGGCCGCCTGCTCAAGGGCGGCACCAACAAGCGCCTCACCAGCATCCCGCCTGAGGTGCCGGTCAAGACCACGACGATCGGCGCTGCGGTCGGCGCGGCAAAAGTGTCGGCGATCTCGGCCGCGCTGAACGGCCGCCTGATCAACGGCTTGATCACGGACGAAGCGACCGCCCGCGCGATCCTCGAGCGCTGAAGCCGCGGCGTCGCGGCGCATCTCCACCACCATCTCTCTTGCACTGCACCACCCGGAATTGAGGGGAGGGCGCGCGCGCCTGCTTGACAAAGCGCCGGCCTGAGTTGAACATACGCCCAACGCGTGGGCATATGCTCAAAACGCGAGTTAAGGGAGGTCACCGTGAAAAAAGTCCTAGGCGCCGTCTGCGGCGTGTCTGCACTGCTGTTTTCCGTTCCCTCGATGGCCGAAACGACCCTGACGATCGCCACCGTCAACAACAGTGACATGATCCGCATGCAGGGACTGACCAGCGAATTCACCGCGAAGAACCCGGACATCAACGTGAAGTGGGTGACGCTCGAGGAGAACGTGCTGCGCCAGCGCGTCACCACCGACATCGCCACCAAGGGCGGGCAGTTCGACGTCCTCACCATCGGCACCTACGAGGTGCCGATCTGGGCCAAGAAGGGCTGGCTGGTGCCGCTCGCGAATCTCGGCGCCGACTACGACGTCGCCGACCTCTTGCCGAAAATCAAGGATGCGGTCTCCGTCGACGGCAAGCTCTACGCCGCGCCGTTCTACGGCGAGAGCTCGATGATGATGTACCGCACCGATCTGTTCGAAAAGGCCGGCCTGAAGATGCCGGAAAGCCCGACCTGGGATTTCGTGATCGATGCGGCCAAGAAGCTCACCGACAAGAATGCCGGCGTCTACGGCATCTGCCTGCGCGGCAAGGCCGGCTGGGGCGAAAACATGGCGTTCCTGACCGCCATGTCGAACTCCTACGGCGCGCGCTGGTTCGACGAGAAGTGGGAGCCGCAGTTCAACTCGCCGGAATGGAAGACGACGCTGACGACCTATGTCAATCTCATGAAGGAAGCCGGCCCTCCCGGCGCGAGCTCGAACGGCTTCAACGAGAACCTGGCGCTGTTCAACGCCGGCAAGTGCGCGATGTGGATCGACGCGACGGTTGCGGCGTCCATGGTCTCCAATCCGAAGGAATCGAAGGTCGCCGACAAGGTCGGCTTTGCGCTGGCGCCGAACACCGGGCTCGGCAAGAACGCAAACTGGCTGTGGGCCTGGAGTCTGGCGATCCCGGCCGGCTCGAAGAAGACGGACGCTGCCGAGAAGTTCATCGCCTGGGCGACGAGCAAGGACTACACCAAGCTCGTGGCTTCCAAGGAGGGCTGGGCCAACGTGCCGCCGGGCACGCGGACCTCGCTCTACCAGAATCCTGATTACCTGAAGGTTGCACCGTTCGCGAAGCTGACGCTGGCCTCGATCGATGCGGCGGACCCGAACAAGCCGACCGTGAAGCCGGTGCCTTATGTCGGCGTGCAATACGCCGCGATCCCCGAGTTCCAGGGTCTCGGCACGCAGGTCGGGCAGCAGTTCTCCGCCGCATTGTCCGGATCGACCACCGTCGATGCCGCGCTTTCGGCGGCGCAATCAACGACCGAGCGCGAGATGAAGCGCGCCGGCTATATCAAGTAAGACCAAGGCTCACCCTCCTGAGAGCCTAACCTGCGGCCATCCACCTCTTGGGATGGATGGCCGCCTTCTTCCCGGAAGAGGAGAAGCTGACAATGGCAACCCGGCAGACGCAGTATCTTGCGCGGTCGCTCCTGGCCCCGGCCGTCGGGCTGCTGTTCATCTGGATGATCGTCCCGCTCGCGCTGACGCTCTATTTCTCGACGCTGCATTACAGCCTGCTCGATCCCGGCTCCGAAGCGTTCGTCGGTCTGGAAAACTTCCGCTACTTTCTCACCGATCCGGCCTTTCTGGCCTCGCTCCAGAACACGCTGGTGCTGGTCGGCTCGGTGCTGGTGCTGACCATTTTGCTCGGCATTCCCCTGGCGCTCCTGCTCGATCAGCCCGTGGTCGGTCGCAACATCGTGCGGCTGATGGTGATCGCGCCGTTCTTCGTGATGCCGACGGTGAGTGCGCTGGTCTGGAAGAACCTGCTGATGCATCCGGTTTCCGGATTGTTTGCCTGGCTTGCAAAAGTGTTCGGGCTGACGCCGATCGACTGGTTCAACGACATGCCGATGTTCGCCATCATCCTGATCGTCGCCTGGCAGTGGCTGCCGTTCGCGACCCTGATCCTCCTGACCGCGCTGCAATCGCTCGACGAGGAGCAGAAGGAAGCCGCCGAGATGGATGGCGCGAGCGGGGTTTCGACCTTCATCTACATCACGCTGCCGCATCTCGCGCGGCCGATCACGGTGGTAGTCCTGATCGAGACCATCTTTTTGCTCACGGTGTTTGCCGAGATCTTCGTCACCACCGGCGGCGGACCCGGCCTCCAGACGACCAACATAGCCTTCCTGATCTACTCGCAGGCGCTGATCCAGTTCGACGTCGGCAGCGCCTCGGCCGGCGGCCTCGTCGCGGTGGTGATCGCCAACATCGTCGCCTTCTTCCTCGTTCGCATCGTCGGCCGCAATCTGGAGGCTTAGACCATGGCACGCATCGCAACGACGCAGCGGGTCGCGGTCTCTACGGCAGGCGCCTGGCTTTGCGGTTTCCTGATCTTCTTCCCGATCCTCTGGATGGTGCTCGCAAGCTTCAAGACCGAGCTGGAGGCCTTCGCCATTCCGCCTTCATTCCTGTTCTTCCACTGGACTCTCGAAAATTACGCGACGGTGCAGGAGCGCAGCGACTACCTCCACCATGCGCTGAACTCGATCATCATCGCCGGCGGCTCGACGTTGATCGCGCTGCTGATCGCCATTCCGGCCGCGTGGTCGATGGCGTTCTCGCCCACAAAGCGCACCAAGGACATCCTGCTCTGGATGCTCTCGACCAAGATGATGCCGCCGGTTGGCGTGCTCGTGCCGATTTACCTGATCTACAAGAACGTCGGCCTGCTCGATTCACGCATCGGCCTCATCTTCATCCTGTGCCTCGGCAATTTGCCGATCGTGATCTGGATGCTCTTCACCTATTTCAAGGAGATTCCGCGCGACATCCTGGAAGCGGCGCGCATGGACGGCGCCACCGTCGGCCGCGAGCTCGTCTATGTGTTGACGCCAATGGCAATCCCTGGCCTGGCGTCGACCTTGCTGCTCAACCTTATCCTCGCCTGGAACGAGGCGTTCTGGACGCTCAACCTGTCGACATCAGAGGCGGCGCCGCTGACGGTGTTCATCGCTTCCTATTCGAGTCCCGAGGGATTGTTTTGGGCAAAATTGTCGGCCGCCTCGACGCTGGCAATCGCGCCTATTCTCGTCCTCGGTTGGTTCAGCCAGAAGCAGCTCGTGCGCGGGCTCACCTTTGGCGCGGTCAAGTAGCGAAAGGGCTGTCGCATCATGGGTCAAATCACACTTCAAGGCGTGCAGAAAGCCTTCGGGCCCGTGCACATTATCAAGGGCGCCGACCTCGATATCGCGGACGGTTCCTTCGTGGTGTTCGTCGGTCCATCCGGCTGCGGCAAGACCACGCTCTTGCGGTTGATCGCCGGGCTCGAAGACGTGACGGATGGACGGATCCTGATCGACGGCAAGAACGTCGTCGCGGTTCCGCCCGCCAAGCGCGGTCTGTCCATGGTGTTCCAGTCCTACGCGCTGTACCCGCATATGAGCGTGCGCGGCAATATCGGCTTTGGACTCAAGATGGCGGGCCTCGCAAAGGACGAGATCAACCGCAAGGTCGAAGCGGCGGCCGCGACCCTGAACCTCACGCCCTATCTCGAGCGTAAGCCGCGCGAGCTGTCCGGCGGCCAGCGCCAGCGCGTCGCGATCGGGCGCGCGATCGTGCGCGAACCCAAGGCGTTCCTGTTCGACGAGCCGCTGTCGAACCTCGACGCCGCGCTGCGCGTGCAGATGCGGATCGAGGTGACGCGGCTTCAGAAGCAGCTCGGCACCACCGCGATCTACGTCACCCATGACCAGGTCGAGGCCATGACGATGGCCGACAAGATCGTGGTGCTCAATGGCGGAAAAATCGAGCAATATGGCTCGCCGCTCGATCTCTATGAGAAGCCCGCCAACCTGTTCGTCGCGGGCTTCATCGGCTCGCCAAAAATGAACTTCGTCACCGGCGAGTCTGCCCTTCAGCGCGGCGCGTTCACCATCGGCGTGCGGCCCGAGCATTTGAAGATCGAGCGCGATGGTGCAGGCGGCTGGCCGGGCACGATTGCGGTCGCCGAGCATCTCGGCAGCGACACTTTTCTCTATGTCGACGCCGGCCAGCTCGGCATGCTCACCGCCCGCTATATCGGCGAGTTGAGCCTGCATGCCGGCGACCGCGTGTCGCTGGTGCCCGAACCTGCGCGCATTCACCGCTTCAACGAGAGCGGCAACGCGATCCGGGGCTGACAAGCTGGGCGAACAAGAAACGGGAAGAGCAACATGTACCTGGAAAAATTCAAGCTGAACGGCAAGACCGCGATCATTACCGGCGGCGGGCAGGGCATCGGGCTCGCCTGCGCAGAGGCGCTGGCGGAAGCCGGCGCGAAGGTGATCATTGCCGACCGTGACGGCAAGGTTGCCCAGGCCGCTCAAACCGGCCTCAAGGCCAAGGGCTACGATACCGAGACCGTCGTCATGGACGTGACCGACACCAGGCGCGTCGCCGACGTGGCGAACGATCTCGTCGCCCGTCACGGCAAGGTCGATATCCTCGTCAACAATGCCGGCATTGCCCGCAGCGAGACCCCGGCGGAGACCGTGACCGACGAGCACTGGCTCAACGTCATCGACGTCAATCTCAATGGGACTTTCTGGTGTTGCCGCGAATTCGGCAAGCACATGCTGAAAGCAAAAGCGGGAACCATCGTCAACGTCGGCTCGATGTCGGGCTTCATCGTCAACAAGCCGCAGGAGCAGTCCTTCTACAACGCCTCCAAGGCCGCGGTGCATCATCTGACAAAATCGCTTGCCGCGGAATGGGGGGCGCGCGGCATCCGCGTCAACGCGGTCGCGCCGACCTATATCGAAACGCCGTTGAACGCCTTCGTGAAAAGCAATCCCAGAATGTATGACGCCTGGATCGGTGGAACTCCGATGGCGCGGATGGGGCAGGTGGAGGAGATCGCCTCGGTCGTGCTGTTTCTGAGCTCCGAGGCCGCGAGCCTGATGACGGGCAGCATCGTGCTAGTGGATGGCGGTTACACTTGCTGGTAGGCTCCTCGTCAAAATTGACGGGAGCGACAATGCCGCAGGCGTATATCGGTGTCGATGTCGGGACGACCAGCACGCGGGCAGGGGTTTTTGACGAGGCCGGGAATCTGCTGGCGACCGCGCGGCATCCGATCAGGATCTGGCACGAGGCCGGCGATATCGTCGAGCAATCGTCGTCGGACATCTGGGACGCTTGCTCCAAATCCGTCCGCGCAGCCATGGCGGAGGCCGCCATCACGCCCGACTCCGTGAAGGGCATCGGGTTCGATGCCACCTGCTCGCTGGTCGTGCTCGGCAAGGACGGCGAGCCGGTCACGGTCAGCGCCTCCGGCGACAGCCAGCGCAATGTCATCGTCTGGATGGACCACCGCGCCACGACCGAGGCGCGTCTGATCAATGAGACGCAGGACGATGTGCTGCGCTATGTCGGCGGCTCGATCTCGCCCGAGATGGAGATGCCGAAGCTCTTGTGGCTGAAGCGGCATCTGCGCCAGAGTTTTGATGCCGCCGGCCATTTTTTCGACCTTGCGGACTATCTGACTTGGCGCGCGACCGGCTCGCTCCAGCGCTCGACCTGCACGGTGACCTGCAAATGGAACTACCTGGCGCATGACGGTGGCGGCTGGAGCGCGCCGTTCTTCCAGCGCATCGGTCTGTCGGACTTCGTCGCCGAGAAATACGCCCGCATCGGCACCGAGATCGTCGCGCCCGGGACGCGGCTCGGGACGGGCCTGACCCGGACGGCGGCGTCTGATCTGGGATTGAGTGCCGGAACCCCGGTCGGCGCGTCGTTGATCGATGCCCACGCCGGCGGCATCGGCGCGATCGGCGGACGGGATGTCTCGGGCGGCACCGCCGATGTCTGCGACCGCCTCGCCTACATCATGGGGACATCCGCCTGCATCATGGCGACGACCACGGAGCCGTGCTTCGTTCCCGGCGTGTGGGGGCCCTATTACTCCGGCATGGTGCCGAATTTCTGGCTGAACGAGGGCGGGCAGTCGGCTGCGGGAGCTGCAATCGACCACCTTCTCAGGTCCCATGCGGGATATGCCGAGGCAAGCACGGCCGCACGCAAGGACGGGCTTGATATCATCGACTTCCTGGAGAAGCGCATCATCGCGCGCGCGGGCGATGTGAGCCGTGCCGCGCTGCTGGCACGCGATATCCACGTTCTTCCGGAGTTCATCGGCAACCGCTCGCCCTACGCCGATCCCGATACGCGCGCGGTGATCGCGGGCCTCGATCTCGATACCGACATCGGCGCGATGGAGCGCCTGTTCGTCGCCGGGCTCTGCGGCCTTGCCTATGGTCTTGCCGAAGTGAACGAGGCCTTTGCCGCGCACGGTGTTCACTCCAGCATCATGATCATGGGCGGTGGGGCGAGCCGCAGCCCGCTGGTGCGGCAGATCATGGCGGATACAACGGGGCTGACCGTCGCGCTGCCGCAGACCAGGGAGCCGGTGCTGCTCGGTGCCGCCATGCTTGGCGCGGTCGCCGGCGGCGCCTTCGCCTCGATCGGCGAGACCATGGCCAAAATGTCGGCGCTCGGCCGCCTCAGCGAGCCTACAGCGCCCGGCATGGCCGAGTTTCACAGCCGCAAGCGAAAGGCCTATAAGATGCTGCGCGAGGTCGACTGCGGCAGCCGCGAAGCTATGGCCGGCTTCGAGCTGACGCTGCCGGGATAAGGGCGGGATAAGGGTACGGGTGATGCTGCTCAGTTGTGGCGATGCGTTGATCGATTTCGTGCCGACGCGCGCAGCCGACGGCCGCGAGGCCGTGATGCCTGCGGTCGGCGGCTCCTGTCTCAACGTCGCGATCGGCATGGCGCGGCTGGGCGCGCCGACCGGTTTCGTCGGCGGCCTCTCGACCGACATGTTCGGGCAGATGATCGCGGCGCATGCCGAAGCCTCCGACGTCGATCTCCGCTACGCCGCGCGCAGCGATCATCAGACAACGCTCGCTTTCGTGCGCATCGTTGCCGGCGAGTCGCACTACGCCTTCTACGACGCCGAGACCGCGACGCGGAACTGGACCTATCGGCGCGGGTCCATTCCGTTCGAGACCATCGAAGCGCTCCATGTCGGCTCGACGACGCTGGTCAACGACACCGGTGCGGCCGAGACCGGGGCGCTGATTGCAGACGCGCGGGCGTCTTCCACCATCTCGTTCGATCCGAACTGCCGGCCCAACCTCGTCAAGGACAAGCCGTCCTATGCCGCGCGCATGGCCGAATTCGCTGCGAACGCCGATATCGTCCGCATGTCCGACGTCGATTTCACCTATCTCTATCGTGACGAGCCGTACCAGCAGAGGGCCGATACGTTGCTTGGGCAAGGCGTGAGCCTCGTCGTCATTACCCGTGGCATCGACGGCGCCGTCGCCTGGCACAAGACGGCGGGGAAGATCGATGTCGCCGCGCCCAAGGTGACGGTCGCGGACACGATCGGCGCTGGCGACAGCTTTCAAGCGGCGCTGCTGTTCGCCCTGCACAAGCAGGCGCGCTTGCGTCGGCAGCAACTCGCGGACATCGGCGCCGATGAGCTGCGCCGCGCGCTGTCCTTCGCGGCCAATTGCGCCGGCTTCACCTGCACTCGGCCCGGCGCCGATCCGCCGCGCCTGAGCGAGATCGACTGGCGCTGGTAGCTCTTCGCGCGTCAGATCCGCGCGACCGCCTTCTCGGCGCATTTGAGAAAGTTTTGGATGAGCGGGCTCAGCGAATCCCGCCGCCAGCAGACTGCGATCTCGATGGCATCGGCGGCGTCGAGGAATGGCCTGAAGACGATGCCGCGCGGCGAAGCAAGCTGCGCGCAGGCCGGCAGGATCGCAACGCCTTCGCCGGCCAGAACGAGGCTGAGCGCGGAGTACACGGTTTCGACCCGGCTCGCGATCGGCATCACCACCTGGTGCCGTCGCAAGAGCGCCGCGACCGCAGAGGAGGTCGGCTCTTCATCCGGCCGCGGCAGCGCGATGAGTGGTCGCCCCTGCAATCTCGTCACCGGCACGGTCGCAAGCCGAGCGAGCGGCGAACGCGCCGGAACCGCAAGCATCAGCCGCTGGCTGCCGATCTGGCTTGCCTGAATTTCCGGATGGCGGATCGCGGGCATGCTCAGGGCGGCGGCGACGGTCCGGTCGAGCAGCATGCTCTCGCGCGTCGATGCACTCAATTCGACGAAGTCGAGATCGACCCCCGGCAGCGACCGGCGCAATTCCGGAACGAGTCGCGGCAGGACTGCATTCGCAAGAACGAACATGTATCCGACCGCGAGGCGACCGCGCCGTCCGGCCGCCACGGCGCGCGCGGCCTCGACGCCCTCGGCGGCGAGCGCAAGGGCTTCGCTTGCCCGCGACAACAGCGCGAGCCCCGCCTCGGTCAGATCCATGCCGCGCGTGCCGCGATGGAACAGAGGCGTGCCGATTTCGGCCTCGAGCTTGCGAATCTGCACCGAGAGCGGTGGCTGCGCCATCCGCAACCTCTCCGCGGCCTTGCCGACACTGCGCTCTTCGGCCACCGCCACGAAGTAGCGGAGCCGGCGAAGATCCATAGGCATACTGAAAACGTATGGGTTGGCCGTCAAAATCGTATTGGACGGCGAGTTAACATGGGTGCCATTCTCGCTGTCAATGCCATCGGCCAACGCGGGCCGGCTTTCCGGAGCATGGTTTGATAATGAACGGCGACCTTTGCCTGCTGTCCGCGGTTGATCTGCGCGACCTCATTGCCCGCAAGCAGGCCTCGCCGGTCGAGATCGTCAAGGCTGTGCTCGCCCGCGCCGAAGCATTGCAGCCGAAGCTGAACTGTTTCATCACCCTGTGCGCCGACGAGGCGCTTGTCGAGGCGCGCGAGGCGGAGCGCAAGGTGATGGCGGGCGACCCGATTGGCCTGCTTCACGGCATTCCCGTTACCGTCAAGGACATCGTCAACACCAAGGGCGTGAAGACCACCTTCGGCGCCGTTCCCTACAAGGACAATGTGCCGGAGGAGGACGCCGTGGCGGTGGCGCGGCTGCGCGCCCACGGCGCGATCCTGATCGGCAAGACCACGACGCCGGAATTCGGCTCGAAATGTCTGACCGACTCGCCGCTGTTCGGCCGCACTCGCAACGCCTGGAGTGCCGAGCGCTCCTCTGGCGGCTCCAGCGGCGGCGCGGCGGTGGCGGTTGCTGGCGGCATCGCGCCGCTGGCGATCGCAACCGATGGCGGCGGCTCTACCCGGATTCCCGCGGCCTGCAACGGCGTCGTCGGCCTGAAGCAGAGCAATGGCGTCATTCCGCACAGCCAGGTGCAGGATGCCTTCGGCAACCAGACCTATGTCACGCCGACCACGCGGACCGTCGCGGACACCGTTTTGATGATGCGGGCCATGGCCGGGGAGGATGCCTGCGATCCCTGGTCGATCGGTCTTCCCGCGCCCGATTTCATTGGTACGGCCGCGCAGCTCGGCGATCTGCGCGGGCAGAGGATCATGTACTGCCTGTCGCCGCCCGGACGACCTGTCTCGGCCGATGTCGCCAATGCCTTCAAGTCAAGCCTCGACCAGCTGGCGGGTCTCGGCGCGGAGCTCGAGGAGTTCTCCGGCGAGGGGTTCGACATCGAGCCGATCTGGCGCGCGATCAACCACACCGTCTGGCGGACGCGTTTCTCCAAGCTCGCGGCCGACCACAAGGACGAGTTGAGCGAAGCGTTCCTCAAGCAACTCGCGCTCGCGACGAAGGTGAGCGGCGTCGACTACCAGGAGGCGATGTTCGCGCGCACGGCGTTATTCCGCCGTGTGCAATCGCTGCTCACGCGGGGCCATTTGCTGGCGATGCCGACCCTGACCCGGACGGCATTGCCGATCGACCAGGACCTGTTCGGTACCATCGAGATCGACGGCCGGAGTTTTGACAGCGTCCGGCCGCATTGGTTCCCCTGGACCATGCTGTTCAACATGACCGGTCACCCCGCGATCAGCCTGCCTTGCGGGTTCGGCCGGGACGGGCTGCCGATCGGCCTTCAACTCGTGGGCCGCTTCCGCGACGATGCCGAGCTGTTGCGCGTGAGCGCGCTGTTCGAGGCCTCGCACGATCTTTTGTCCCGCCGGCCCGGCTGAGGTGGGACACATGCACCAAGACACTTGCACCAAGGCACTTGCGTCCGGCGCCGGGACATGTTGATCGTGCCGGGGGAAGCCTTGAATTCCCGAGCCTGAACCTGAGAGCGCATGAGCGTATTTGTCCTAAGGCGGCTTGTGACCTTGCTGGCGACGCTGGTCGGCGCATCCCTGATCATTTTCCTGGTGCTGGACGCGCTTCCTGGCAACGCCGCGCAGATGCTGATGGGCGCCGATGCTTCGCCGGATGCGGTGCGGGCGCTGACCATCAAGCTCGGCCTCGATCAACCGCTCACCGTGCGCTACCTGCAATGGGTCAAGGGCATGGCGGTGGGCGACCTCGGCAACAGCTATGTCTACGGCACGCCCGTCGCCGGCCTGATCGGGGAGCGGCTGGTGCTGACCATTCCGCTCGCGATCATGTCCATGCTGATCACGGTGACGCTCGCGCTCGCCGCCGGCATCTACACCGCCGCCAACCACAACAGGCTCGGCGATGTCGGCGTGATGTCGCTGACCCAGGTCGGCATCGCGCTGCCGAACTTCTGGTTCGCTATTCTGCTGATCCTGCTGTTCTCGGTGAAGCTGCAATGGCTCTCGGCCGGCGGCTTTGCCGGCTGGGACGACGGCATCTGGCCCGGCGTCAAATCGCTGCTGCTGCCGGCGATCTCGCTCGCCGTGGTGCAGGCCGCGATCCTGGCCCGCGTCACGCGCTCGGCGGTGCTGGAAGTCCTGCGCGAGGATTTCGTCCGCACCGCGCGCGCCAAGGGGCTCGGCAAGCGCGAGGTGCTCTGGAGCCACGTGCTGCGCAACGCGATGATCCCCGTGATGACCGTGATGGGCCTGCAATTCGCCAATCTGCTCGCCGGCACCATCGTGATCGAGAACGTCTTTTATCTGCCCGGCCTCGGCCGGCTGATCTTCCAGTCGATCGCCAATCGCGACCTGATCGTGGTGCGCAACTGCGTGATGCTGCTGGCTGCCATGGTCGTCATCGTCAATTTCGTGGTCGATGTGCTCTATGCCTTCATCGATCCCCGCATCAAGGTTCACGACCTGTGAGCGATCCACTGACCGCTGCCGTCGGCCTGCCGACGACTTCAGCTCCCTCGCGGCCCGCGACCGGCTTCTGGCGCCGCGCGTTCCGCCATCGCAGTTTCGTGCTGGGCGGCGCGTTGGTTCTCCTGGTGATCGGTTCGGCGCTGCTCTCGCTGGTGTGGACGCCCTGGTCGGCTTACGAAATCGACATCGCCTCGAAGCTCAAGCCGCCGTCGTTCTCGCACTGGCTCGGCACCGACTCCTTCGGCCGCGATATCGTCTCGCTGCTGCTGGTCGGTGCGCGCTCGACCATCCTGGTCGGCATCATCGCGGTCGGAATCGGGCTGACTTTCGGTGTCTGCCTCGGACTGATCGCCGCCGCGCGCAAAGGCTGGACGGAAGAGCTCATCATGCGCATGAGCGATTTTACCTTCGCGTTTCCGGCCGTGCTGTCGGCGATCATGCTCGCCGCGGTGGTCGGTCCCGGCATGCTGACCTCGATCACCGCGATCGGCATCTTCCAGATCCCGGTCTTCGTTCGCGTCACCCGCGGCTCGGCCAACGCGATCTGGGCGCGCGAGTTCGTGCTGGCGGCGCGCGCGTCGGGGAAGGGGGCTTTTCGCATCACCATCGAGCACGTGCTGCCGAACATCCTGTCGATCCTGATCGTACAGGCGACGATCCAGTTCGCGCTCGCGATCCTGGCCGAAGCTGCGCTGTCCTATCTCGGGCTCGGTACGCAGCCGCCGCAGCCGTCCTGGGGTCGCATGCTGAACGACGCGCAGACGCTGCTGTTCCAGTCGCCGATGCTTGCGGTCTATCCGGGCGCGGCGATCGCGGTCGCCGTCCTTGGCCTCAATATCCTCGGCGACGGATTGCGCGATCTGCTCGATCCCCGTCTAGCGCGGGAGCGGTGACGATGGGCAATCCCGCAAACGCGCCGCTGATCGACGTCGACAATCTCGGCGTCCGTCTCAACACGAGCCGTGGCCCGGCGCAGGCCGTGCGCGGCATCAGCTTTTCTCTCAGGCGCGGCGAGACGCTGGGGCTGGTCGGCGAATCCGGCTGCGGCAAGTCGGTCACCGCGCTCGCGCTAATGGGCCTGTTGCCTGATAGCGCGGTGGTCACCGGCAGCACCCGCCTCGATGGCCGCGAACTCGTCAAGCTTTCGGACGCGGATTACTGCAAGCTGCGCGGCAACCGCATCAGCATGATCTTCCAGGAGCCGATGACCGCCCTCAATCCCATGCACACGATCGGGCATCAGGTCGCCGAGCCGCTCCGGCGCCACAAGAATTATTCGGCGGCGCAGGCGCGCGCCGAGGCGATCGCCTTGCTCGACCGCGTCGGGCTTCCGGACGCGGCAAAGCGCGTCGATGCCTATCCGCACCAGTTTTCCGGCGGCCAGCGCCAGCGCGTCACCATCGCCATGGCGCTCGCCTGCGAACCCGATCTGCTGATTGCGGACGAGCCGACCACGGCACTCGACGTCACCATCCAGGGGCAGATCCTCGACCTCATTGCCGAGCTCGTCGAGGAGCGGGGCATGTCCATGATCCTGATCTCGCATGATCTCGGCGTCATCGCCGAGAACGTCGGGCGCATGATGGTGATGTATGGCGGCACCGTGGTCGAGAGCGGACCGACCGACGAGGTGTTCAGGCGCATGGGTCATCCCTACACGCAAGGCCTGTTCCGCGCCCGGCCGCAGCTCGGCGCGCGGAAGGGAACGCGGCTGAAGACCATCACCGGCACGGTGCCCGAGCTTGCCGATCTGCCGTCCGGCTGTACCTTCGCCGATCGCTGTCCGCTGGTGATCGATCGTTGTCGCGCGGCGCCTCCGCCGGTGGTGGACGTCGGCCCCGGCCATGGCGTGCGCTGCATCAGGACGGACGTATCGATGGCTGATCGCGTAGGGGCGGTGTCCGCATGACCGCCACCTCACAGCCGCTTCTCCACGTGAACGACCTCGTGCAGCGCTACACGCTGCCGCGCGAAAGCCTGTTCCGGCCGCCCGGCCAGGTGCTGGCGCTCAACGGCGTGAGCGTACGGATCGAGGCGGGGAAAAGTCTCGGCGTGGTCGGCGAATCCGGCTCGGGCAAGTCGACCTTTGCCCGCGTGGTGATGGCGCTCGAGCGGCCGACGTCGGGGCGGGTAGAGCTGCTCGGCCGCGACCTCAATCAATTGCCCGCAGATGAGCTCCGCCGCGCGCGGCGCGATTTTCAGATGGTGTTCCAGGATCCGTACGGATCGCTCGATCCGCGCCAGACGATCGCGCGCATCGTCGCCGAGCCGCTCACCGCACTGGAGCGGACCGATCGTGCGACGCTGCGCGCGCGGGTCTCAGCGGTGCTGCGGCAGGTCGGCCTGCGCGATGCGGACATGGACAAATATCCGCACGAATTCTCCGGCGGCCAGCGCCAGCGCATCGCGATTGCGCGCGCGTTGATCACCCAGCCAAAGCTGATCGTCGCCGACGAGCCGGTCTCCGCGCTCGACGTCTCTGTGCAGGCGCAGGTCCTGAACCTGATGCAGGACCTCCAGGAGCAGTTCGGCCTGAGCTACATCCTGATCAGCCATGATCTCGCGGTCGTGGACTATCTCTGCGACGAGGTCGCGGTGATGTATCTCGGCCGGATCGTCGAGCAGGGCCGTCCGGAGGACCTGTTCGAACATTGCGCCCATCCCTATACGCGCGCGCTGCTGGATGCCGTGCCGCGCGCGCGCGCCGGGCGTGTGCGCCGCCGCCGCGGCGCGCAGGCGATCGCCTCGCAATCATCAGCTGCGACCGGATGCCCCTATATTTCCCGCTGTCCGCTCGCCGACCAGCATTGCCGCGAGGCCGCCCCTGCGCTACGCAGGGTCGGAGAGACGCATCTTGCGGCCTGCCACAAGGCGGAACAGGTGATGGCGCTGCCGGCCGTGACCGCGGAGGTCGGTTAGCGTCAGGCTGCGGATTGGCATGGATTGATCGGGTTACCGGCCGGGGAGAGAAAATATGTTCAAGAGATTCACCATCGTCGCACTAGCTGCCGCGTTCGCCGCCGCGTCGCTGCCGGCTCTGGCGCAGGGCAAGAAGGACAGCGTCGTCATGGGCATGACGCTGGAGCCGCCGGGACTTGATCCCACCAACGCAGCCGCGGCGGCGATTGCCGAAGTCACGCTCTACAACATCTATGAGACGCTGACCAAGATCAACGAGGACGGCTCGGTGTCGCCGCTGCTCGCCGAGAGCTGGACGGCGTCGCCCGACCTGAAGACCTATACGTTCAAGTTGCGCAAGGGCGTGAAGTTTCACAACGGCGAGCCATTCGATTCCGCGGCGGTGAAGTTCTCGTTCGAACGCAACGCGGCCTCGAACAGCACCAACAAGGACAAGAGCCTGTTCCAGAGCTTCGAGAAGGTTGACGCGCCGGACGCCGACACAGTCGTGCTCGCGGCGAAATATTCCGAGCCCAACTTGCCGTTCCTGCTCGGGCAGGCGAGCGCCTCGATCGTCGAGCCGAAGAGCGCGGCGACCAACGTGACCCAGCCGGTCGGCACCGGGCCGTACCAGCTCGGCGCCTGGGTCAAGGGCTCCTCGATCACGCTCAACAAATGGGCGGACTATCGCAATGCCCCGGCGATCAAGCTCTCCAAGGTGACGATCCGCTTCATCGGCGATCCCGCGGCGCAGATTGCTGCCCTGCTGTCCGGTGACGTCGACGCGTTTCCGCGCGTCACGACTCGCGGCGTCGCTCAGTTCAAGTCCGATCCGCGCTTCACCGTGCTGGTCGGTGGCTCCAAGGCCAAGACCATCGTCGCCATCAACGAGAAGAAGAAACCGCTCGACGACGTGCGGGTGCGCCGCGCCATCCTCGCCGCGATCGATCGTAAGGCGATGATCGACGGCTCGGTCGAAGGTTACGGCACGCCGATCGGCAGCTTCTACACGCCGGGTTCGCTCGGCTATGTCGACACCACCGGCGTCAATCCTCACGACCCCGAGAAGGCGAAGAAGCTGCTGGCGGAAGCCGGCGTCACCGCGCCGCTCGAAATCAGCCTGAAGCTGCCGCCGCCGCCTTACGCGCGGCAGGGCGGCGAGATCCTCGCGGCCCAGCTCGCCAAGGTCGGCATCACCGCCAAGATCGAGAACGTCGAGTGGGCGCAGTGGCTGTCCCAGGTGTTCGCGCCGAACGGGCCGCACAACTATGATCTCACGATCGTCTCCCATGTCGAGCCGTTCGATCTCGTGAAGCTGACCGAGCCCGACTACTATCTCGGCTACAACAACGAGGCCTTTAACGCGCTCTACAAGCAGATCGTGACGACGCCGGACGAGGCCGGTCGCGCAAAATTGCTCGGCGATGCGCAGCGCATGCTGGCAACCGATGCGGTTGCCGGCTTCCTGTTCCAGCCGCAATGGGTCACCGTTACCAGCAAGAAGCTGAAGGGTGTCTGGAAGGAAGTCCCGCAGTTCGAGAACGATTTCTCGGCCTGGTCGTGGGAGTAGCGCTCGCACACCGACGTTGATGTGATCTTCATGGCCGGGCTTGTCCCGGCCATCATCGCCCGTCATCAGCCCTTGAACGTCGGCTGACGCGGATGGACGACATCGCTGAAGTCCGCAAATCCCTTCCACTTCGGCTCCGGAGCGTCGCACCCGGCCTGCGGCGTGTAGATCGATGGCCCGGTGAGCTGCATCGTCGGAATGTAGCGCGGACAGTTCGGGAAGATCGCGCGCGCGGTGACGCGCACGATGAGCTGCGCGCCGACGGTCTCGGCCAGAAGCGGATCGCGATCGCTCACCTTCGCCGTGCCATTGACGCGCAGGCGCCGCGGCTTGTCGTGCATGGCGATGAAGAGCAGGCCGACGTTCGCGTTGACGACGATGTTGCCGAGGCTCTTGAACATACCGTTGCCGTCATAGTCCGGAAAGGCGATCTCCGACGGCCCGGTCACGCGCACGAAGCCGGGAAGCCCGCCCTTGAACGAGCAATCCGGCTGCCCCTTCGCATCCGCTGTCGCCAGAAAGAAATAGGGCAGGCTGCCGATGAACAGCCTGTCGTCGTCGGAAAATTCTGTCCGCGTCAACTTCTCCTCCAGCCGGTCGGAAATCCGCCGGCTGTCGAACTGGTCCTGCAACTGCCGATTTCCATCGTGAAACATCACGCTCTCGGGCATTGAGGTCCTCCCGCTGCGATAACTGTTCGGCCGAACAGGTGCGGGAGGAGCATACGCCTTTCGTGCGATCTCGGATATGGTCGATCCGTTATTCAAGACGCGTTCCATCCGCCAGTGGAGGCCACGATGCTTCAGCTCTACGGAAATCTGCGATCGCGCGCGACGCGCTGCCTTTGGATGCTCGAGGAGATCGGAGAGCCCTACGAGCTGGTCGAAAGGAGCACCAGCCCCGCTGATCTGCAAACGCCGGACTATCTCCGTCTCAATCCGAACGCGTTGATACCGACGCTTGTCGACGGCGATCTCGTGCTGTGGGAATCCATGGCGATCAATCTCTATCTCGCACAGAAGTATGGTGGGCCCATGCATTGCGGGCCGGAGGTCACCGGCCTTGCCTCGCAGTGGAGCATCTGGGCGATGCTGGAGCTGGATGGCCTGCTGCTCGATCTGTTGATGCATCGCGCGCTGTTACCGGACTTTTGCCGCGACCCCTCGCATGCCACGCGATCCGAACTCCTGTTGAAAAGGCCGCTCGGCATCCTCGACAAGGCGCTCGCCGCACGCGGCCATCTCGCTGGTGACGGCTTCACGGTTGCCGACCTCAACGTCGCCTCCATCCTTGCCTGGGGCAGGATTTCCCGGCTCGATCTGTCGGCCTGTCCGCATCTGGCGCGGTGGCTCGACGGCTGCCTCGCGCGACCGGCCTACGCGCGCCTGCGCGCGCTGTCGGGGCGTAACTGACACGCGCACTGCGCTGCGTTGTCCGCAAATCTGCGGGCTTCGAGTGGTCTCCCTTTTTGCGCCTCAATTTGCGCGTGTGCTTGCGCTCTCAACGTCTGAGCAGTGGGGCAAACATGCAGTTCAATCGAATGTTGGCAGGCGCGGTCGGCGGCCTGATCCT
Organism: Bradyrhizobium sp. CCGUVB23; assembly: GCF_024199885.1. Lineage (NCBI taxonomy): Bacteria > Pseudomonadati > Pseudomonadota > Alphaproteobacteria > Hyphomicrobiales > Nitrobacteraceae > Bradyrhizobium > Bradyrhizobium sp. CCGUVB23. The sequence continues at coordinate 9,993,423 of NZ_JANADQ010000001.1, read as the reverse complement.
GGCGTGCGCTTCGATCTCTCCCACCTACGCCGCTGCTGGATGCGCGGTGGATAAGCTGCAGGGCGCCTACGTCTTCGACGGACAGGGCACCAACGTGCACTACGGTGTCTTCAATTTCGACGGCAGCGGCAGGTTCTCGGGCAAGCAGACTTCGATCCGCCAGACCAACAGCCCGGTGCGCGAAACGCTTCAGGGCACGTACACCATCAACGCCGATTGTACCGGCGCCCTGATCATGGACGGCCAGCCCGGCGGCACCGCGCATTGGGATATCTTCGTCACGTCCGACGGCAAGAAAGGGCGGATGATCCGCACCGATGCCGGCATTCACGGCGTGCGTACCTTCGAGCAGTGAGCCGAGGCCGCTTGAAGCGACTTTGCGCGCATGAGGCTGCCGGGCTATGAAAGGCGCGGCAGAGAGGTGTTGCGCATGGCCGATCATCAGCAGCAGGACGTGCGGGTTGCGATCGCTGGATTGGGCTCGATCGGCACGAAGATCGCCGTCGAGCTCGATCGCGGCATCGAGGGTCTCGTCCTGTCGGCGATTGCAGCACGCGACCCCGACAAGCACCGCGCATTTCTGAGCAGCCTGCGCCAGCCGCCGGCCATCTTGCCGATCGAGCAGCTCGCCGAGGCCGCCGACATCGTCGTCGAGTGCGCGCCGAGCCATCTGTTGCGCAGCATCGTCGAGCCGGTGGTGAGGCGAGGCAAGGCGGCGGTGGTCGTCAGCGTCGGTGCGCTCCTGGACAATTCCGACCTCATCGATCTCGCCAAGGCAAATCGCGGCCGCATCATCGTGCCGACCGGTGCGCTGATTGGGCTCGATGCGGTCAATGCGGCAGCCGTCGGCACCATCCATTCGGTCAAGATGGTCACGCGCAAGCCGATCGACGGATTGAAGGGCGCGCCGTTCATCGTGCAGAACGGCATCGACATCGACAATTTGCGCGAGCCGCTCAGGCTGTTCGCGGGCACGGCACGAGAGGCGGCCAAGGGCTTTCCGGCCAATCTCAACGTCGCGGTCGCGCTGTCGCTGGCGGGCGTCGGTCCCGATCGCACCATGGTCGAGATCTGGGCCGATCCGAGCGTGACGCGCAACGTGCACCGCATCGAGGTGGAGGCGGATTCCGCGCGCTTCTCGATGGGAATCGAGAACATCCCCTCGGAGAACCCGAAGACCGGCATGATCACGGCATTGTCCGTGATCGCCCTGTTGCGCAAGCAGCGCGCCACGCTCAGCGTGGGGACGTGAGCGCGCTTACGCGCCCGTCACGCGCCAGATGACGTTGCCGACGTCGTCGGCCACCAGCAGCGAGCCGTCAGGCCCGAGCGCGACGCCGACCGGCCGGCCATAGGACTCCTTCTCGTCGGGTGCGAGGAATCCCGACAGGATGTCGCGCGCGGGACCAGAAGGTTTGCCGTTCTCGAACGGCACGAACACCACCTTGTAGCCGCTCAGCGTCGAGCGGTTCCAGGAGCCGTGCTGGCCGATGACCATGCCGTCGGGAAAACCGGGCAGGGTGCCGGCCGGCATCCAGCACAGGCCGAGCGAGGCCGTGTGCCCGCCGAGCGCATAGTCCGGCGTGAGCGCTTTTGCGACCATCGCTGCATCCTGCGGCACGCGATCATCGACCGTCTGGCCCCAATAGCAGTAAGGCCAGCCGTAGAAGCCGCCGTCGCGCACCGAGGTCAGGTAGTCGGGCGGCGTCTCGTCACCCAGCCCGTCACGCTCGTTGACGACGGTCCAGAGCATGCCGGTGTTCGGCTCGAAGGCGAGGCCGACGGGATTGCGTAGGCCCCCGGCGAAGATGCGGCTCGTGCCGTTCACGAGATCGAGCTCATACACGGCGGCGCGGCCCTCCTCGACCTCCATGCCCATCTCGGCGATGTTGCTGAGCGAGCCGACGCCGGCATAGAGCTTCTTGCCGTCCGCGCTCGGCAGCAGGCTGCGCGTCCAGTGTCCGTCTGGTTTGAAGGTGATGAGCTTGCGTCCCGAGGCCTTAATGCTTTCCGCGCCCGCGACATAGGGAAACGCGACCACGCCGTCGGTGTTACCGACATAGAAGGTGTCGCCGATGAGCGCCATGCCGAACGGCTGGCTCAGTCCTTCCATGAACGTTCCGCGCTGCTCGGCAACGCCGTCGCCGTCCGCATCACGCAGCCGCGTGATGCGGTTGGCGCTGACGCCGAGCGCTGCGGCGCGCCGCATCGTCGCCTGCATCGCATAGTGAAACACGCTCCTCGGCGCGCCCGCGATCTGCGTTGCCTCGGCGATCAGCACGTCGCCATTCGGCATCACGTTGATCCAGCGCGGGTGGTCGAGCCCGCTCGCGTATGCGTTGACCTTCAGTCCGGGCGCGGCGACCGGCTTCTCGCCATCGCGCCAGCCCCGCGCGGTCGGCATCTTCAGCGTCGGGATGGCGCCTTGCGGCTTGGCTTCCGGAATCTGTGGCGCGCCGCCCCAGGCCGGTTGTGGTTGGGTCTCCGACATCCGCCGCCAGACGAGCGCAGCTCCGCCGATCAGCGCGACGATGCGCGCGAACACGCTGGAAAAACTCATGAAAATCCCCTGTTGAGCCCGCGGAACCGATCCGGCCTGCGCGGCAGTCGCGATGGTCCTGCGGCCGGCCCGCTAGCAGCAAGGCAGACGCAGATGACAGTAGTTATACGATCTTACCGTTTCCAATCGAATCGCAGAGATTGCATAGCGCTCCCTTGTCAGGGCGCTTCCTCCCTTAAAAATCCTGCCCGCCCCGGTTGGCGGGCCTCTTTTTGGACCGCTGGGGCTCCGGCGCTGGTGCGCTCTCTTTCGGGGCCGATCAGACCGGCCAGCGCGTGCAGGGATGCCTGCCGGAGCGTGTCCAGCTCACGGCCTGCGGTCCGGCACTCCACAATCGACATCGATGCGGCCGCAAGCTCGATCGCGTTGCAGGCTTCGAACAGGCGAACGAGGCCAAGCGCGCTGGCGGCGCTGCCAAGCCGGTGCGCGCATTTCGCAAGCTGCGCGCGATCATCTGCGGCTGCGGCCCTGGCGATGTCGGTAGCGAGCGTCTCACTCGTCTCCTCGAGCAGCTCGCAGAGCTTGGCGATCTGCTGTGCGCCCAGCAGCTCTTTTTGATCGCTCAGGAAGCGCTCGTCGATCAGCGTGCCCGCGGCCAGCCGGGCTGTCTCCGATCCCTCTTGCGGATCGTCTTCGAGCGCGTCGCACAGGTTCTTGATCAGGATCGGCTTGCCGACGATCTTGTTGATCCCGGCACCGGCGAGGCGCTCGCGCGCATTCCGCGACACATCCGCGGTCACCGCAATGATGCGCGGTGTCTGCTGCAATCGAAGCTGGCGGATGCGCGCCGCGGCCTCCACGCCGTCCATGTCGGGCATGTGCAGGTCCATCAGGATGACGTCGAACGCCGCCTCGCGGGCCCGCTCGACCGCGGACGCGCCGTCTGTGGCAATCACGGCATGATGCCCGAGCCGCCCGAGCATGGCTTCGCCGATCTCGCAATTGACGGGATCGTCGTCGACCAGCAGCACGCGCAGCGCGCGCGACGGCGCGCGTGGAACACCCTGTGAGGTCGCTGACTCGACAAGTCCGAGCGGGACGGCGAGGTGGAACACGCTCCCGGAGCCTGGCGTGCTCTCCACCGTCACGTCCCCGCCCATCAACCGCGTCAGGCGGCGGGCGATCGCAAGTCCTAGCCCGGTGCCACCGAAGCGTCGTGCAATGCTGTCGTCGGCCTGCACGAAATCCTCGAAGATCCGCTCGTGCATGGCGGATGCGATGCCGATGCCGGTATCGGCGACAGACGCGCGCAGCAGCAGGGCATCCTGCTGCTGCGCGAGCGCGGCCTTGAGCGTGATGCTGCCCTTCGCGGTGAACTTGACGGCGTTGCCGATGAGATTGAGCAGCACGCGATTGAGCCGCACCGGATCGCCATGCACATGCGCATTGAGGCTCGCATCGCAAGACAGCTCGAATGCCAGCCCCTTCGCCACCGCCTGCGGACGCATCAGCTCAGCGGCCGTCTGGATGAGCTGATCGAGGCGGAAATCGCGGGTCTCAAGTGCTTCCGTGCTCGCTTCCAGCCGCGCATACTCCAGGATCGCATCGACCAATGCGATCAGGGTTTCGCCGGATCCGGCCGCAGTCGCGAGGTGTCGCCGCTGCGCCTCGTTCAGGCTGCCGTCGTCGAGCAGTTGCAACACGCCCATGACGCCGTTGAGCGGTGTGCGCAGCTCATGGCTGACGACGGCCAGGAAGCGCGACTTGGTCTCGTTGGCCTCTACGGCGGCGTTGCGCGCGCGCTCGGCGGCATCGTGCTCGGCGAGCGCATGATCGCGGGCCTTTTCGAGCTCGGCCGTGCGTTCTGCAACTTTGCGCTCCAGCGTCGCGTAGGAATCGCGCAAATGCGCGGCCATCACGTTGAACTGGTCGCCGAGCGCCTCCAGCTCGTCATTGGTCCTGATGGCAAGCCGTAAGGAGAGATCGCCGCTGCCGATCCGTTTTGCGCCCTGCGTCAGCATCTGGATGGGGACGGTCATGCGCCGGCTGAGCAGGAACGCCGCCAGAACGGCGAATGCGAGCATGGCGACCAGCAAGAACGTCGAGCGCCCGATGGAGGCGTAGATCGGCGCATAGGCTTCGCTGATCGGCAGCTCGACGAAAACGAGCCAGCCGAGCGGAGGGACGGTTGCGTAAGTCGACAACACGCGCCGTTGCGACAGGTCTTCCTTGACGAGTCCTCCCGCGGCGGGCGGGGTGCCGGCAAGCGCCGCCTGGACGTCGGGACGGCCGGAAAGATCGGTGTGGCGTAGCGCCGGCCACAAGTCCGGATGTGCGATCAACTGTCCCTTGCGGTCGACGACATAGGCCTTGCCGGTGCTGCCCACCTTGATCCTGGCGACGAGGTCCCAGATGAAGCGCAGATTGACCTCGGCGACCGTGACTTGCGGATCGTTGCCGCCGCCGAGAACGGCAAGCGTCATGAACGGCTCGGTATCGCCGAAGAAGTAGACAGGTCCGTAATAGATGCCGCTCGCCCTGGCGCCGAGAAAGGCCGGCGAGGCCGCAAGATCGGCTTGGCTGCCGACCTTGTCGGCGAGGCGGCGCGACACGCGGACCTGCTCGCGTCCGAGGGCATCGAGCGTTGCGATCTCGGCGATGGCGGGCGAGAGGCGGAAGAGGCGGATGGCGTTCAGCCGCTCGTCCTCCTGCGCCGACAGATCCGGCGGCAGACGCGACAGCCATCTGAGCTGGCTCTCGATCTGACCGATGAACTGGCCGATCTGGATCGCCGCCGATGCGGCCTGTTCGCGCTGGGTCGCCGCGAGGAGCTGCTGCTGCTCGCGGTAGGAGAACCAGACCTCGAGCGCGGTGTTGACGGCGAGCGCCGCGAAAGCAAGCGCGACGAACGAATAGAGATATTTGCGGAACAGCCGGCTCGGAGGCGTGCGCGAGGTGTCCTGGTCGGCCGGCTCGTTCACTCGCGGATCTCGTCGGCGCGGGCGAGCAAAGTGGCTGGCAGCTTCAGCCCCAGGGCATCGGCAGCCTTGCGGTTGATCAAAAGCTCGTATTTGCGCGGCGACTGCACCGGAAGGTCGCCGGCCCTGGTCCCGCGCAGGATGAGGTCGACATAGTCCGCCGAGCGCACCTCGAGGGAGGCGCCGTAGCTCATCAGCCCGCCGACGTCGATGAAATAGTGAAAGGGATAGATTGCCGGAACGCGGTGCTGCGCGGCGGCGGTGACGATGGCGCGCCGGTTGATGACCAGGAAGCTGTCGACGAGCGCGATCATCCCGCCCGCGGGCGCACCGGCGTAGCCGCGGATGGTCTGGTCGATTCCGGTTGCGTCGTTGATCGGCACCGGCGTGACAGTCACGCCCGTCGATGCGGCTTCGGATTCGATCGAGTCGAGAAAGAAGCGCCCTGCGCGCGGTGCGGTCTCCGGATTGAAAAGCACGCCGACGCGCTCGATGGCGGGAGCTGCTTCCCGCAGGAGCTGAAGCCATTTGCCGCCCATTTCGGCGGTGCTGTTGGTAAAGCCGGTGACGTTGCCGCCGGGGCGCGCGAGACTCTCGACGAAGCCGTTGCCGACGGGATCGTTGGCGGTGGCAAACACGATCGGGATCGTCTTGTTGGCCGCCGTCAGAGCTGCGGTCTCGATCGTCGACGAGGTCAGGATCACGTCCGGCTTGAGTGCTAGGATTTCCCGGATCGCAGCTTCCTGCTGCGCCGGGCCGCCGAAGCTCGAACGGGTCTCGTAGCGGACATTGACGCCTTCCACCCATCCGCGCTCGGTCATGCCCTGGATCAGCGCGCTCAGTCGCGAGGTCGCGCTCTCCGGCGCACTCCGGTTGGTCAGGGGATCGCCGAGCGGCAATCCGATCAGGGAGGCGACGACGCGGACCCGGTCCGGCGATGCGCCGAGCGCAAACCATCCCGCGGCCGATGCTCCGGCGAGGCGAATGAAGTTTCGGCGGTCGACCGCCACCGGGGCGAGGGGACGCGCGGACTGCCCGATCATGTAATGGGTTGCACGATGGCCTATTCCAGCCGGAGTGAATAGCGCGAAAGCGCCGTGATAACAAATGGTGGGGGATCGCGCCTGTGAATGTTCGTTCGCAGCTATCGGGGCGTGTCGGACGCCAAGTGAACCTAGAATACGATAATTCCGAATTCCGTCAATATGAATATTTTGGGTGACGCGAATTGCCCGGTGCTGGCGGGATTGGCCGGGCGGCGCACGCGATTTCTCATTTCGCGAAAACAACCCCATGCAAAGTAGAAATCGTAGCCCGGGTGAGCGAAGCGATACCCGGGATTCCGCGTGTGATCGTCCCGGTGTTGCTTCGCTCGCCCGGGCTACGGGCTTTCGGCTGATTTGCCTGCTCCGATCAAAGCGAACGGGCCCTCGGTTGCACGTCCGGAGGGTTTCTGGTACGTTTGAGGTGCGTGCCTCATTTTTCTTCCTTGAAGGCTGAAGCCGACGGCGCCGCGACCTCCGTTGATCCGGAGCCGGGCTTCGTTGGTCCAGTGGCGGGGGAAACAGGGCGATTGCGTAAATGACATGAAGAGTTGGCCGCGATCGACGGTCAACCGCTTAAAAGGGAGGGATGTATGCAGCGTCTCTTGGTTGCAGGTGTATCCGTTGCGTTCGCGGTCGCGCTGGGTCTCGGCTCGGCCAACGCGGCGGACAAGAAGGTTCTGGCCTTCGTCGTCAACGGCGCGTCCGACTTCTGGAAAATCGCCGAGGCCGGCGTGAAGAAGGCGCAGGGCGAACTGCCCAATTTCGAGCTTCAGTTCAAATACCCGGAACAGGCCGCGGCTGCCGTGCAGCAGCGGGTGATGGACGACCTCGTCGCGGCAGGTGCTGCCGGCATCATGGTCAGTGCCGTCGATCCCAAGAACCAGACCGAGCAATTGAACAAGGTCGCCTCGCAGACGGTGCTGTTCACCACCGACAGCGACGCTCCGGCCTCGAAGAGAGTGGCCTATATCGGCTCGTCGAATACCGATCTCGGCAAGGAAGCCGGCAAGCTGATGCTGAAGGCGCTGCCGAGCGGCGGCAAGTGTGTCGGCTTCGTCGGTCTGCCCGGCGCCGACAACGCCCGCGAGCGCATCGAGGGCGTCAAGGAGACGATCAAGGGCTCGAAGGTCGAGCTCGTGGACGTCCGCGGCGACGAGATCGACCAGACCCGGGCCAAGCGAAACGTCGAGGACATCCTCGCCGCCATGCCCGACGTCAGCTGCCTCGTCGGCTTCTACTCCTACAACACGCCGCGCATCTACGAGGTGCTCAAGGAGGCCGGCAAGCTCGGCAAGATCCAGATCATCGGCTTCGACGAGGATCCGATCACGCTCGGCGGCGTCAAGGAAGGCAGCATCGCCGGCACCGTCGTCCAGCAGCCGTTCGAGTGGGGCTATCAGGGCATGAAGCTGATGGCCGCCTACATCGGCGGCGACAAGTCGGGGATTCCGGCGAACGGCATTATCATCGTTCCCGGGAAGGTCATCGACAAGGCGAACGTCGACGACTTCATGGCCTCGATGAAAGCGATGCTCAAGAAGTAGGAGTGTCAGCGCTGCTCGCAGCCGCCAATGCCTGAGCCGTTCCTCGAGCTGGTCGACATCAGCAAGACCTATCCCGGCGTGGTCGCCCTCGACCACGTCGACCTCAAGGTCGCGCCGGGCGAGGTGATCGCGCTGATCGGCGAGAACGGCGCAGGCAAGTCGACCTTGATGCGCGTGCTCGGCGGCGTCGTCGAGCCGAGTGGCGGCCTGATCCGGGTGGATGGCGTCGAGCGGGGCTGGTTCACCGTGGCGGAGGCGATCCAGGCCGGAATCGCCTTCGTCCACCAGGAACTCAACCTCTTCGACAATCTCGACGTCGCCGGCAACGTCTTCATCGGCCGCGAGCCGGTGCATGGTGGGCCGCTCAGGCTGATCAACCGGCAGGCTCTCTATGCAAAGGTGCGACCGCTGCTCGAACGGCTGGGCGCCGATTTCGAACCCGACGCGCCGCTCGCCGAGCTGTCGCTCGCCCAGCGCCAGCTCGTCGAGATCATGAAGGCGCTCTCGCTCGATGCGCGCCTCGTCATCATGGACGAGCCGACCTCGAGCCTGACCTTGACCGAGACGGACCGCCTGATACGCGTCATCGCGGGCCTCAAGGCCGACGGCGTCAGCATCATCTTCATCACGCACCGCCTCAACGAGGTGATGCAGTGCGCTGACCGCGCGGTGGTGCTGCGCGACGGGCGCATGGTCGGCGCGCTGACCCGAGCAGAGCTCTCGCCGGCGGCGATGATCCGCCTGATGATCGGACGCGACCTCAAATCGCTCTACGTACCGCCGGCAGCGCCTCCGGGCGAGGCCGTGCTCGACATCGTCGAAGCCGTCACCGGCACCTATCCGGAGCGCGCCGTCAGCCTGTCGGTGCGCCGCGGCGAGATCTTGGGGCTTGCCGGCCTCGTCGGCTCGGGACGCACGGAACTCGCGCGGGCCATTTTCGGCGTCGATCCCTTGCGCGGTGGCGCGATCAGGCTCGAGGGCGAGCCGATCCGCATTGCCAGCCCGCGCGCCGCGATCGAGCACGGTATTTATCTCGTCCCGGAGGACCGCAAGAGTTCCGGCCTCCTGCTCGACTTCTCGATCGCCGAAAACATCTCGCTGCCGGATCTGTCCTCATATCTGCGCCTCTGGCTCGTCAACACCGCGCGCGAGACCGAGAACGCCCGTCGCCAGCGCGAGCGCCTCAAGATCCGCGCGCCCGACGTCGAAACCGCGGTCGGCTCACTGTCCGGCGGCAACCAGCAGAAGGTCGTGCTCGCCAAATGGCTGTCGATGCGGCCGAAAGTCCTGATCTTCGACGAGCCGACGCGCGGCATCGACGTCGGCGCCAAGCAGGAGATCTACGACATGCTGCGCCGCCTGACCGATGCGGGCGTCGCGGTCCTGATGATCTCCAGCGACATGGAGGAGGTGATCGGGGTGAGCGACCGCATCGCCGTCATGCATGAGGGGGCGATCTCGGGTTTCCTTGATCGCAGCCAGTTCAGCGAGCACAATGTGCTGCAACTGGCGGTCGGCCACACAATTTGAGGCGAGGGGACCTTGAACAAGAAAGATCTGAGCCTCCTGATCCTGATCCTCGTGGTCGGTGCGGTCGTCACCTTCATCAACCCGCGTTTCCTCCTGGTCGGCAATCTCTCGAACACCGCCAACCAGGTCGGGATGTTCGGCATCTTTTCGATCGCAGAAGCCTTCGTCATCATCATCGGCGGAATCGAGCTCTCGGTCGGCTCGGTCATCGCGCTGTTAGGGGTGCTCTTCATCGACCTTATCGTCAATCACGACGTCAACTGGATGCTCGCCTTTGCCGCGATCATCGCCGGTGGGCTCGCGATCGGCCTCGTGCACGGCACGCTCGTCACCCGGATGCACATCCAGCCTTTCGTGGTGACGCTGTGCGGACTTCTGATCTATCGCGGCGCAGCGCGCTACTATACCGAGGACGCCACCGCCGGCTTCGGCTTCGGCGCGAGCTTTCCGACGCTGGAATGGCTGACCGCGGGCCGCACCAATGTGCTCGGCTTTCCCTTGCCGCACAGCGTGGTCGCGCTCTTCATCGTCGCCGCCATCGCCTGGGTGCTGCTGCACCGTTCCGTGTTCGGCCGCTATCTCTACGCCGTCGGCAAGAACGAGGAGGCGGCGCGCTATTCCGGCATCCGTTCCGATCGCGTCGTGATTTCCGCCTACATCATCTGCGGGGGGCTGACCGCGTTCGCCGCGATCCTGATCGCGATGTACACCCGCTCGATCTCGCCGGCGGTGCACGGCTCCTTCTACGAGCTGTACGCGATTGCCGCCGCCGTGCTCGGCGGCTGCTCCTTGCGCGGCGGCGAGGGCTCGATCATCGGTGTCGTGCTCGGCACCGTGCTGCTCCAGGTGCTGCAGAATCTCGTCAATCTCCTGGGCATTCCGAGCTCGCTGAATTTTGCCGTCATGGGCACGGTGATCCTGATCGGCGTGCTCGGCGACCAGTATCTCATGCAGCGTCGCCGCGCGACGACGGCGAAGGCGCGGCCGCAGGCGAGCGTTGCAGCAGCGCCGCTGGAGCGGGCGAACGCGGAGTGAAATAGAGGTTAGTACTTCGCGTCCTCGAGGCCACAAAAGGGATCAACGGGACTGTTCCGGTTCCAGGGATGTCGTCCCATCAACAGGTCGATGACGGCTGCCTGCATCTCGTCGATCGTGCAATAGGCGTTGATGTAGACGGGCACGCGGGGCGCGTCATAGAGGTGATAGGGATAGCCGAACGAGACCATGATGGTCGGAATGTCGTGCCAATAGCGCCGCATGGCACCGACGAAATCGCCGCCAAGCCGTGCCCAATCGAGGAAAATGCGCCCGCGCGTAAGCAACGTCTCTTCTCCAAGGAGATAGAGGACGAGATCGAAACCGGCCGGATCGACCGCGGGCTGCTGGGTGTGCAGCGTAACCTCGAATCCCTCCCTGGCCAGCATATCCGGCAGGCTGAATTCGTGCGGTGAGTCATGAAGCGGACTGATGATTCCGCCGGATATTACCAGCACGCGCCGATGCCGCCGCGGACTGATGGGCAGGAGGCCCAGAGTGTCCTTGACCAGGGTCGGCGCCCGCCGCAAGGCCGCGTCGGCGATGACCTTGTCGGAAGCCCGCGCAATCGCTCCGGTCGGCCCAACGGTTGCCATCTCGTGGAGACCGAGCGCCGCCTTCAGAGCGAGGACACGCAGCACCGCGTCCTCGAACCGTTCGGCCGGCAGGCGGCCATCCTCGACAGCCGCGCGCACCTCCGCCATGTCTTCCTCCGGCGCGCGCGAGAACAGGATCATGTCGCACCCACCGGCGATGATCTGCGACTTGGCCGCGCGGATGCGGCACCAGGAGGTGAGGCCGGCCATCTCGCTGGCATCCGAGACGATCAGGCCGTTGAAGCCGAGCTTGTGACGAAGCAGCTCGATATTGAGAAGCCTGCTGATGGAGGCCGGCCTGAAAGCCTCGACGCCCGGATCGGATAGCTGGCTCCTGACGTACGCAGGCAGCGCAATATGGGCGGACATGATGGAGAGCACGCCGGCGTCGATCGCCGCGCGATAGAGCCTGCCGAACGTCGCCTCCCACTGCTCCATGGAGAGCGGATTGATCGTGGTGAGCAGATGCTGGTCGCGGTCGTCGTAGCCTTCGCCGGGCCAATGCTTGGCGGTCGCGGCGATGCCATGCTTTTGCAGGACCTCGATGTGGGGCAGCGCATGACGGCGGATCGTTTCGAGATCGGAGCCAAAGCTTCGCGTGCCGACGATCGAACTGCGAAACGCGTGATTGATGTCGATCACCGGAGCGAATGACCAGTTCACGCCGAGGGAGACGGCCTCCTCGGCAATGATACGCGAGATATCCGCGGTCACCGCGGGGTCATCGATCGCCGCGAGTGCGAGCGGGTTCGGCAGCTGTGTGCCAAAGGGAAGGCTCATGCGCGAGCCTTCCAGATCGGCGCTGACCAGGAGCGGGATCGGTGCGGCCTTCTGAGCGGCCACTAGTCGCGCGCGCTCGGCCTCGCCATCGCGACCGAAGTACCGCGTGATTCCGCCCGGTCGCAATCGCGTGAGCCTGTCGAGCTCACCGGGATCGGTGCCGCGCGACAGAAGGTTGAAGAGCTGAGCCACTTTGTCTTGCAGGCTCAGCGCGCGATAGGTGGTCTCGACCCACGCGACGGCGCGCGCATCGAGACCAAAGGGCGCACGAGAGAGAAAGGACGTATCCATGTGCGGGCTCATCCCATCCTCGGCAAGGTGGATCGCTCGATCAGACCCAGCCGCCATCCACGACGTAATGCTGCGAGGTGCAGGCCGAGGCTTCGTCGGAGGCCAAAAACACCGTCACCTTCGCGATCTCGTCCGGCATCAGCTTGCGCTTCAGGCACTGGCGCTGCATCAGCTCTTCCACGCCTTCCGGCGTCAGCCATTTCGTGACCTGGCGCTCGGTCATGATCCAGCCGGGCGCGATTGCATTGACGCGGATGTTGTAGGGGCCGTAGTCGCGCGCGAGCGAGCGGGTGAGGCCGATCACGCCGGACTTGCTGGCGGTGTAGGCGGCCATGCCGCCTTGTCCTGCCATCCAGGAGACCGAGCCGAAATTGATGATGGCGCCGGCATTAGCCGCCTTCATGTCCGGCAGGACCGCCTGCGCCGCGAAGAACTGATGCTTCAGATTCACGGCGATGCGGTCGTCCCAATATTCCGGCGTCACCTCCTCGGTCGGATGTCGCTCGTCATGCGCGGCATTGTTGACGAGGATGTTGATCGGGCCGTGCGCCTTGCGGGCTTCCGTGACGCCGGCGCGCAAGGCCGCGATATCGGTGAGGTCGACATGCCAAAAATGTGCCGCGAGGCCCTGGTCAGCAAGCTCGCGCGCCAGCCGCGTGCCGTCATCGGCCTTGATATCGAAGAACACGACGACGGATTTTTGCTGCGCAAAGCGCCGCACGATCGCTTCGCCGATGCCAGACGCGCCGCCCGTGACGAGAACGACCTTGCCTGCAAGGTCCGGATAAATGGCGGCCATGATTGTCCTCCCGGCACTATTATCCGGGCAGCGCTCGCCCGGCAAAAACGACTCGCCAGGAACCTTAGCCACACCGTCGGTGAGGTGCATAGATCAGAATTTTAGTTGCGTACCTCAAAAAATGAGGGCAGCATTGCCCAACGACATAAGCAAGACCAAAACAGTCGGGAGGAATGCTGATGAGGCTGCTCAGGAAGCTGGGACTCGCTGCTACCGCATGGCTTCTCGCGCAAGGCGCGGCGATGGCCGACACCACGGTGAAATGGCTCCACATCGAGGTCAATCCCGCGCAGGTCAAGATCTGGGAAGAGGTGGCGCGGGCCTATGAGGCCTCTCATCCCGGCGTCAAGATCGAGATGCAGTTCCTCGAGAACGAGGCGTACAAGGCGAAGCTTCCGACCATTCTCCAGTCCAAGGACCGGCCCAACATCATCTACAGCTGGTCGGGCGGCGTGTTGAAGGCACAGATCGAAGCTGATGTCCTCGACGACATCACCGACCAGGTGAAGGGTTATTCCGACACGCTGACGCCGGCGGCGCTTGCCGCCTTCAGCAGGGATGGCCGCGTCTACGGCTTGCCGACGGCGCTGTCGCAGGTCGGCTTCCTCTACAACAAGGAACTGATGGCGAAGGCTAATGTCGATCCGGCCTCCATCAAGACCTGGGACGATCTGCTCGCGGCGGTGAAGACGCTGAAAGCCGCGGGCGTGACGCCGATCGTCGTCGGCGGCGCCGACAAATGGCCGCTACATTTCTACTGGACGCACCTTGCGGTGCGGATCGGCGGCAAGCCGGCCTTCGATGCCGCGCTGCGCGGCGAAAACGGCGGCTTTGCCGGCGAGACGTTCCAGAAATCCGGCGAGCTGTTCAAGCAGCTCGTGGACCTCCAGCCGTTCCAGAACGGCTTCCTCGGCTTCAAGAATCCGCAAGCCGTAGGCTATTTCGGCGACGGCAAGGCGGCGATGACGCTGGCGATCAGCAGCGTTTATCATCTCCAGCGCGCACTTGCCGCCGACAAGGTGGGCCTCGGCGAGGACAAGATCGGCTGGTTCGATTTCCCGGTGGTGCCCGGCGGCAAGGGCGCGCCATCAGATACGCTCGGCGGCATCACCGGCTGGCTCGTCACCAAGGGCTCGCCGAAGGAGGCGGTCGACTTCCTCAAATACTTCGTCTCAAAAGACGTGCAGACGCGCCTTGCCGCAGGCAACTATATTATTCCCGTGGTGAAGGGCGCCGAGGTCGGGCTCAACAACGCGTTCATGAAGCGCATCGCGGACAATCTCGCGAAATCGAACTACCACCAGAACTTCTATGACCAGAGCCTCGGTCCCTCCGTCGGTCGCGTCGTCAACGACGTCACGGCGGAGATTGCCGGCGGCAGCATGAGCCCGCAGGACGCGGCCAAGGCGATCGAGGCAGCCTGGAAGCAGGGCAACTGACCGTGGCGCGGCGGATGGCGACATCGCCCGCCATGGACGCGGTCGAGCCCGCGATTGCGCCAATCGCGGCGCGCGGACCGAGCTGGGACGGCCGGCTCACCGTGCTCGTGCTGTTCCTTCCGCCGGCGCTGCTGCTGTTCACCCTGTTCGTCGTGGTGCCGATCGGGGAGGCGGCTTGGTATTCCGGCTTCAACTGGAACGGTTTTGGCCGGCCGACCAACTGGATCGGGCTCGACAACTACCGTTTCGTGTTTCAGACGCGCGCCTTCTGGCTTGCGCTGCGCAACAACGGCCTGATCATCGCGGTCTCGTTGCTCGTCCAGTTACCGCTGGCGCTGACGCTCGCGCTCATGCTCGCCGAGCGCTTCCGCGGTGCGGTCGCGCTGCGCATGCTGTTCTTCATGCCCTACATCCTCGCCGAGATCGCGACCGGGCTGATCTTCTCATTCGTTTATGACGGCGATTACGGCCTCGTCGCCTCGATCTGGCGCGCCTTCGGTAGCGAGGCCCCGCATCTGCTTGCCTCGACCGACACCGCGATGCTGGCGGTGCTGATCGTGATCGTCTGGAAGTACTTTGGCTTCCACATGATGCTTTTCATCGCCGCGCTCCAGAGTCTCGACAAGAGCCTGATCGAGGCGGCGCGCATCGACGGCGCAACGCGCTCGCAGACGCTGCGCCACGTCGTGATTCCCTTGCTCTATCCGACCATTCGCCTCTCGGTATTCTTCGCCATCATAGGGTCGTTGCAACTGTTCGACCTGGTGATGCCATTGACGCGCGGGGGGCCGGCGGATTCCTCGAATACGATGGTGAGCTTCCTCTACAACAACGGCATCTCGCGCATGCGGGTCGGCTTTGGCAGCGCCATCGGCGTCATCCTGTTCATGACCTGTGTCACCTTCGCCTTCACCTACAAGCGATGGTTCATGCGCGATGAGTAATGTCGAGATCACCCGCGCGCCGTTCGATCCCGCCGTGTTGTACAAGGCGCTGTTCCTCAGCCTTGTCGCGATCTTCGTCGCGGTGCCGCTGCTTGCGACCGTGCTCGGCGGCTTCAAGACGCTCGGCGAGTTGCGCGTCAATCCGTTCGGTCTGCCGCGGCACTGGGAATGGCAGAACTACGCCGACATCCTGTTCTCGCAGCGCTACTGGCAGCTCCTGCGTAACTCTCTCATCATATCGACGCTGACGGTGACCCTGACCCTGATCGTCGCGTCGATGGCGGCATTCACCTTCGCCCATGTCCGGTTCTACGGCAGCTCGATGCTGCTGAGCTATTTGACGCTGGGACTGTTGTTTCCGGCCGCAACCGCCGTGCTGCCGCTGTTCATCAAGGTACGCGATCTCGGGCTGCTCGATACCTATCTCGGCGTCGTGCTGCCGCAGGTCGCCTTCAGCCTCGCCATGAGCATCCTGCTGCTCAGACGCTTCTTCAAGGATATCCCCTACGAGCTGCTCGAGGCGGCGCTGGTCGATGGTTGCAGCTACATCAAATTCTTCCGCTACGTGACGCTGCCGCTGTCGCGGCCGATCCTGGCCACCGTCGGCACCATCACCTTCGTCAATAGCTGGAACGCCTATCTGTTGCCGCTGGTGATGCTCAACACCGATGCGCTGTATCCATGGCCGCTCGGCATCATGGTCTACCAGGGCGAATACTCGTCGGAGTGGCACCTGATCCTCGCCTTCATCACCCTGACCATCCTGCCGACGATCATCCTCTTCCTCTTGGCGCAGAAGCACATCGTCGCCGGTCTCACCGCAGGCGCAGTCAAGGGATGAACGACACTTCACGGAGACAAGAATGAGAAAAGTCGGCATCGGCATCATCGGTTGCGGCAATATCAGCACCGCGTACCTCAAGGCTTCGCAGCGCTTCCCGGTCCTCGATGTCAAGGCGCTCGCAGACATGCGCAGCGAAGTGGCGGAAAAGCGCGGCGCCGAGTTCGGGCTGCCGGGGATGCGCGTCGACCAGCTGCTCAAGCGCGACGATATCGAGATCGTGATCAATCTCACGGTTCCGCTCGCGCACACCGACGTCAGCCTCGCGGTGCTGAACGCAGGAAAGCACGTTCATTCCGAGAAGCCGCTGGGCGTCAACGTGGCCGAGGCGCGGAAGGCGATGGATCTCGCCGCGCAAAAGAACCTGCGCGTCGGCTGCGCGCCCGACACCTTCCTCGGCGGCGGCCATCAGACCGCGCGCAAGCTGATCGACGACGGCGCCATCGGCACGCCCGTCGCGGGCAGCGCGTTCTTCATGTGCCCCGGCCACGAACGCTGGCATCCGGCCCCGGGCTTCTATTACTTGCGCGGCGGCGGGCCGATGCTGGACATGGGGCCATACTATATCACCGACCTCGTGCAGCTGCTCGGCCCCGTCGCGAGCGTGATGGGCTCGACCGCGCGGCCGAAATCCGAGCGTCTCGTGACCAGCCAGCCGATGAACGGCCAGATGATCCCGGTCGAGGTCGCAACCCACGTGGCCGGCACGCTGGAATTCGAAAGCGGCGCCGTGGTCTCGATCGCCATGAGCTTCGACGTGCCGAAGCACCGGCATACGCCGATCGAGATCTATGGCGACAAGGGCAGCATGCTGGTCCCCGATCCCAACCGCTTCGGCGGCGAGGTGCAGGTGGCGAAGACCGGCGGCGAGTGGGAGACAGTGCCGCTGACCCACGGTCATGTCGAAGGTGAATTCCGCTCGATCGGCGTCGCCGATATGGCGAGCGCCATCGTCACCAACCGGCCGCACCGCGCCAGCGGCGCGCTCGCCTTCCACGTCCTGGAGGTGATGGAAGCGTTCCAGACTTCCGCCGATGAGGGGCGCCGCGTCAAAATCGAGAGCCGCGCCGAGCGGCCGGCGATGTTGCCGGCCGGACGTGAGACCGGACAGATCGACTGAGGATGATGACAATGCGCAAGGCAATGATCGTTTGGGGTGGCTGGCCGGGACACGATCCTGATCTCTGCGCCTCGATGATACGAGGTTGGCTGAAGCAGGAAGGCTTCGAGGTCCGCATCGAGACCACGACGGCGGCGTTCGCCGATCCCGCGATCCACGATCTCTCGCTGATCATTCCGATCTACACCATGTCGAAGATCGAGAAGCCGGAGGCGCTCAACCTCTGCGCGGCCGTGCGCGGCGGCGTCGGGCTCGCGGGCCATCATGGCGGCATGTGCGACGCCTTCCGGGAATCGGTCGACTATCAATTCCTCTGCGGCGGCCAGTGGGTTGCCCATCCCGGCAACATCATCGACTACAGGGTCGACTTGACGAAGCCGGACGACCCCATCATGAAGGGCCTGAAGAGCTTCGAGCATCGATCCGAGCAGTATTACATGCATGTCGACCCTGCCAACGAGGTGCTGGCCACGACGACGTTTTCCGGCGAGCACGCGCCCTGGATCGAGGGCGTGGTGATGCCGGTGGTCTGGAAGAAGCGCTACGGCGAGGGCAGGGTGTTCTATTCCTCGCTCGGCCACCGTGCCTATGAACTCGACGTGCCCGAGATCAGGACCATGATGATCCGCGGCATGTTGTGGGCGGCGCGCGGATGACGGGCGGCGAGATACATCCGGCCATGCGCGCGACGCTGGAAGACGTCGCGCGCATGGCCGGAGTGTCGCTCGCAACGGTCGATCGCGTCGTCAACCGTCGCGAAGGCGTGCGGGCCAAAACGGTGGCGCGCGTGGAGGCGGCGGTCGCAAAGCTCGGCTACCGCGCCGATATCGCCGCCGCACGGCTCGCCCGTGGCCAGACATTTCGCTTCGCCTTCGTGCTCCCGACCGGCAGCAACAGCTTCATGACCAACTTGACCGAGCAGGTGCAGCGCACCGCGGAGTGGCTCGCCAGCCAGCGCGGATTCATCGATATCCTGCACGTCGACGTGCTCGATCCGGACGTGCTGGCCCACACGCTGGAGGAGCTGTCGCCGGCCTATCACGGCGTCGCCGTCATCGCGCTCGATCATCCTCGGGTGCGCGCGGCGATCGATGATCTCGCGGCCCGCGGCGTTGCCGTGGTGACACTGGTCTCGGACGCGCCGAGCGCGCGGCGCCTGCACTATGTCGGCATCGACAATCCGGCCGCCGGTCGCACGGCCGCAACCCTGATGGGACGTTTCCTGTCGGGACGCAAAGGCAGCGTCGCCGTCATTGCCGGCTCGCTGTCGCTACGCGATCACACCGAGAGACAGTTTGGCTTTCACCAGATTCTGACGAGCGAATATCCGGATCTGGTTGTGCTGCCGGTGCTGGAGGGGCGCGACGACAGCGAGCGCACGCGCGTCCTCACAGCAGAGCTCTTGTCGCGACGGTCCGATCTGCTTGGCATCTATTCCTGTGGCGCAGGCAATCGCGGCATCGCGGAGGCGCTGGAAGCCTCGGGTCGTGCCCGCGATGTGGTCTGGATTGCCCACGAACTCACCCAGTTCACGGGGCGCTTTCTGGTGCGCGGCACCATCGATGCGATCATCAACCAGGATCCCGGCCACGAAGCGCGCTCCGCTGCGCGCGTCTTGCTCGCGCATTGCTCGGGCGAGCCGATCAGTGCCGACCAGGAGCGTATCCGCATCGACATCTTCTTGCGGGACAATCTGCCGTAGCCGGGCACCTCAGCGCCGGATCGTGACGTCCGCCGATGGCCGCCGGTGTTCCCAGTCCGCGCGCTCGAGCTCGGGACGATCGAGCTCGGCCTCGGGGTAACCGATGCAGAGATAGCCGATGAATTTCCAAGTCTCCGGCACGTCGAGAATCTCGCGGACGCGGAGCGGGTTGAGGATCGACACCCAGCCGATACCGATGCCGTCGGCGCGCGCGGCGAGCCAGGCCGAGACGATGGCCGCGACGACCGAATAGTCGAGCGTCTCCGGCATCGTCGCGCGGCCAAGGCCATGTCCGGTCTTGCAGGCGTTTTCTGAAAACACCGCCAGATGCCCGGGCGCCTCTTCGAGGCCAGCTAGCTTGAGCGCGGCATAGCGCGCGGCGCGCTCGCCGGAATAGGCTTTGAGCGCATCGGCATTGCAGAGCTTGAAGTCGTCGACAATAGCGCGGCGCCGTGCCTCATCCTCGACGATCACGAAGCGCCAGGGCTGGCTGAGCCCGACCGATGGCGACAGGCAGGCGATGTCGATCAGCCGTTCCAGCGTGCCCTCGGGCAGCGGATCTCTACGGAAGCGCCGCACGTCGCGCCGCCAGACGAAGAGCTCGCGCAATTGCCGACGAAAATCGTCGTCGAAGGAGACCATCAGGAGGCCGCGTGAAACAGCGAGGCGGCCATCAGCAGGATGGCGGTCTCGGCGACTTGCTCGTAAGCACCGAGTATATCACCGGTCTGCCCGCCGACCTGCCTGATCGCGAGCCACGCGATCAGCAGTCCGAGAAAGGCGAGCAGGATCACGGCAAGGATCGCCTTGCCCGGGCCAAAGCCGATCGCGAGCACGATGGCACCAAGGCCGAGCGCAATGGCGGCGTTCGGGCCTGCCGGCCGGCCGGCGCCGGCGGACAATCCATCCGTCCGCGCCGGTGGCACCAGCGCCATGAACAGCGGCAGGCCCGCGCGCGCGGCCACATGCGCAAGCAGAAGCGCGATCAGGACCGCGCGCGGCGCGGCAATGGCCGCGAGCGCGCTCCAGCGCAGGCCCAGCGACACGATGAGTGCGCAGACGCCAAAACTACCGATCCGGCTGTCGCGCATGATCTCGAGTCTTCGCGCGCGCGTACCGCCGCCGAGGCCGTCGGCGGTATCGGCAAGGCCATCCTCGTGCAGCGCGCCGGTGATGATGATCGTGCTCGCAAGCGCCAGCATCGCGGCCGGTGCCGGTGTCACGCCGACTGCAGAAGCGATCGCATAAACGGCGGCACTGAGGAGACCGACCAAGAGTCCCGCGACCGGCAGTGTCCAGCCCGCCCGCGCAATGTTGCCGTCGCCGACCGGCGTCGACGGGCCTAGCGGCAGGATCGTGGCGAGTGACAGGCCGATGCGCAAATCCTTGACGATGGTGGCGAGTTGCTTGCGGTCGGTCATGGCTTCACTTGACCTTCATCGGTAGCCCCGAGACCACGAACTCGACCTCATCGGCGACTTCGGCGATGGCCTGGTTGAGCAGGCCGGCCGCATCGCGAAAACTGCGCGCCAGCGCATTGTCCGGCACAATACCGAGGCCGACCTCGTTGGTCACGAGGATCACCGGGCTCTGTTGCCTGCGAAGTGCCGCAGCGAGCAGCGCAGCTTCGTTCGACCACTCGCGTCCGGCATGAAGAAGGTTCGAGAGCCATAGCGTGAGGCAGTCGACCAGCCGCGCGCCGCCGCCGTCGGTCGCATCGAGCACCGCCACGAGATCGAGCGGGGTCTCGCGCTCGATCCAGTCACCGCCGCGGCGGGCGCGGTGGTGCGCGATCCGCTCCACCATCTCCGCATCGAGCGCCTCCGCGGTCGCGATGTAGACGGGCCGGCCGGGAAAGCCGCGGACGCGCGCCTCGGCGCGCCGGCTTTTCCCGGACCTCGCCCCTCCCGTGATCAGGACAACCGCCATGAAACCTCCATTCTGACCGCACTAACCACCAATCGGGCGCAAAGACAAAGCCGAAATCGGCGGGCAGGGGCTTGCGCTGCGACGCAATTCTTGCGCATCAGGGCAGGCGAGAAGGAGATGTGACGTGGGCTTTGCCGGCGCGATGGCGGTAGCGATGACGGTGGACGCCATCTGGGGATGGCCCGCCGCATTGTTCGCGCGCATCGGCCATCCCGTGACCTGGATCGGCAGGCTGATCGCTCTGCTCGATCGCAATTGGAACAGACCGGCGGATGCACCCGAAACGCGGCGCATGGCCGGCATTGCCGCCGCGCTGCTGGTGATTGCGCTGTGCGCTGCCATCGGCTGGTTGGTGCAAAGCTGGCTCATTCCCGGATGGAGCCGCGCCGTCCTGCTCGGCATTCTGGCCTGGCCGCTGGTCGCGCTGCGCTCGCTCCATGATCACGTTGCTGCCGTCGCGCAGCCGTTGCAGTCGGGCGACTTAGAGGCGGCGCGGCTTGCGGTCGCGCAGATCGTCGGCCGCGATCCCGCGTCCCTCGATGAGGCCGGGATTTCGCGCGCGGCGCTCGAGAGCCTCGCGGAGAACGCATCCGACGGCATCGTGGCGCCGGTATTTTGGGGCGCGCTGCTGGGCCTGCCCGGCATCTTTGGCTACAAGGCAATCAACACGCTGGATTCCATGATCGGTCATCGCTCCGAGCGTCATCTCTGGTTCGGCTGGGCGGCCGCGCGCATCGACGACGTCGCCAATTTCATCCCGGCGCGGCTGACGGGCCTGTTGTTCGCGTTGGTGACAGCGCACCCCACAGTGGTCTTGTCCTGCATGTCGCGCGATGCAAACCGCCATCGCTCGCCCAATGCCGGCTGGCCGGAGGCGGCAATGGCCGGTGCGCTCGGCGTGCGCCTGAGCGGGCCACGCAGCTATCATGGCGCCGTGACCGACGAACCCTGGCTGAACGAAGGCGCGCGCGATCCGCTCGGCGCCGATATCGGCCGGGGATTGCGGCTCTATGTTCGCGCGATGCTGCTGCTCGGCGGCTCGCTCGCGGCACTGGCTTTGATCTAGCGAGGCGGTGATGCGCGAACATGGTGGCAATCTCGATGCAGCGGTGCAGCGGTTCGGCGGGCGCATCGAGGGCTGGATCGATCTGTCGACCGGCATCAACCGGCAGCCTTATCCGGTGGGTGAGATCGAACCGCATGCCTGGCGCGCGCTGCCGTCGCGGTCCGAGATTGAAGCGCTTCACGATGCCGCGCGGCAGGCCTATGCAACAGAGGCGCCGCTGCTCGCCATGGCCGGCGCGCAGGCGGCGATCCAGTGTCTGCCGAATCTTTCGCGCAAGGGCCGCGCGCGCATTCTCGCGCCGACCTACAACGAATACGGCGGGGTGTTGTCCGCCGCGGGCTGGGACGTTGCCGAGGTCTCAGGTCTCGACGCGCTCGCGGGCGCCGATCTTGCCGTCGTCGTCAATCCCAACAATCCCGACGGCCGGCGCCACGGCAAGGCCGATCTGCTTGCCCTCTTGCCGCGCGTCGGCCGCCTCGTGATTGATGAGAGTTTTGCCGATGCGCTGCCTGAGCTGTCGCTCGCGCCAGAGGCGGGGCAGGACGGTCTTCTGATCCTGCGCTCATTCGGCAAGTTCTACGGGCTGGCCGGCTTGCGCCTTGGCTTTGTGCTCGGCGCGGACGCGGACATTGCCGCGCTCTCGGCGATGGCGGGACCGTGGCCGGTCTCGGGCGCTGCGATCGCCGTCGGTCGGCGCGCGCTGCTTGATCGCGAATGGGCCAGCGCAACGACGGCACGGCTCGGCCACGACTGCCTGCGGCTCGACGCCGAGGCGACGGCGCAAGGATGGCGGCTGGTCGGGGGCACGCCGCTGTTCCGGCTCTACGATGTCGGTGATGCGCTTGCTGCCCAGGACAAGCTCGCGCGCGGCCGGATCTGGTCACGCGTCTTCAGCCAGCAGCCGGGATGGTTGCGTCTGGGGCTGCCGGGTGATGAGGCGGAATGGTCGCGCCTCGTCGCCGCGCTTGCGGGCTGACGCTCAGCGCGCCAGCGCGAGCAGGCCTTCGACATCAAGATGCGTCTCGATGTGATCGGCGAGCGCGTCGAGCGCGCTCTCGACCCGTGCCTGATAGGGTTGATCGGCTGAGGGAATGTCGAGCTGCGCAAGGAACGCTTTGCGAAAATGATCCGACGTGAACAGGCCATGCAGATAGCTGCCGTGCACACGCCCATCGCCGGAAATCGCTCCTTCCGGTGCGCCATCAAGCATGGCGAAGGGGCGCGCGCGATCCGGCCCATCGGTGCGGCCGATGTGGATTTCATACGCGTCGATCGGCGCGCTCGTCGCCGCATGTCGTGCAACCACGCGGGTGAGCGTCTTCTGCGGCGACATCACGGTGGTCACATCGAGAAGGCCGAGGCCGGCCGTCTCTCCGGCCGCGCCCTCGATGCCATCAGGGTCATCCACGCTGCGCCCGAGCATCTGGTAGCCGCCGCACACACCGAGCACGTGACCGCCGCGGCGGTGATGTGCGAGGAGATCGATGTCCCAGCCTTGCGCACGCAAGAACGCGAGGTCGCCCCGCGTCGATTTCGAGCCGGGAATGATGACGAGCTGCGCGTCGCCGGGGATCGCTTCGCCCGGGCGGACCATCACGAGGTCGACGTTGGGCTCGAGCTTGAGCGGGTCGAGATCGTCGAAATTGGCGATCCGCGACAGCGCCAGGAACGCGATCTTGCACTGACCGGGCTTTCGCGCGTCGCCCAATCCCAGTGCATCCTCGGCCGGCAATTCGCCGGCGCGCGCGAACCAGGGCAGCACACCAAAACCGCGCCAGGATGTCTTGGTTTCGATCAGCCGATAGCCATCGTCGAACAGCGTGGGATCGCCGCGGAACTTGTTGATGACAAACCCGCAGATCATCGCGGCATCGTGAGGATCGATCACGGTCTTGATGCCGACGAGCTGCGCGATGACGCCGCCGCGATCGATGTCGCCAATCAGCACGACCGGGACATCGGCCTTGCGGGCGAAGCCCATATTGGCGATGTCGGCCTTGCGCAAATTGACCTCGGCCGGGCTGCCGGCGCCTTCGACCAGAACGAGATCGGCCCGCGCCTTCAGCCGTTCGAAACTCTCGAGCACGGCACCCATCAGCGAAGGTTTCATCGCCGCGTAGTCGCGGGCGCGTGCCGTCGCGATGCGCTTGCCCTGCACGATGATTTGCGCGCCGACATCGGTCTCGGGCTTGAGCAGCACGGGATTCATGTCGGTGTGCGGCTCGACGCCGGCGGCGAGTGCCTGGAGCGCCTGCGCGCGGCCGATTTCGCCGCCGTCGACGGTGACGGCCGCATTGTTCGACATGTTCTGCGGCTTGAAGGGGAGCACGCGCAGGCCCCGGCGCTTTGCGGCACGCGCAAGGCCCGCAACGACGAGCGACTTGCCGACGTCCGAGCCCGCTCCCTGGATCATCAATGCGCGCGCCATCGACGTCTCAGAACTCGACGCCGGCTTGCGCCTTGATGCCGGAGCGGAACGGATGTTTCACCAGCGTCATCTCGGTGACGAGGTCGGCGATCTCGATCAGCTCGTCCTTGGCGTTGCGCCCGGTGAGGACGACATGCGTCAGCGGCGGCTTCTGCGTTTTCAGGAAGTCGACGACCTCGCCGATGTCGAGATAGTCGTAGCGCAGCGCGATGTTGATCTCGTCGAGCACCACCATGCGCAGGCGTTCATCGGAGATCAGCTCCTTGGCCTTCTCCCAGCCGGCGCGCGCGGCTGCGATGTCGCGGGCGCGATCCTGCGTCTCCCAGGTAAAGCCTTCGCCCATCGCATGGAACTGGCAGAGATTGCCGAAATGCCCGGTGAGCAGGCGCCGCTCGCCGGTATCCCAGGCGCCCTTGATGAACTGGACCACCGCGCAAGGCATGCCGTGCGCGACACAGCGAACGATCATGCCGAAGGCGGAGGACGATTTGCCCTTGCCCGCGCCGGTATGGACGATGATCAGCCCCTTTTCGCCGCTCTTGGTCGCCATGATCTTGTCGCGGGCGACCTTCTTCTTCGCCATTTTCGCGGCGTGCCGGGCATCGGTTTGCTCCACCGCTGGGGTATCCGGTTCAGGCGTCATCTGAAATGGTCCTTCGGCTTGACAAGTGGCGGCCATGGGCAAATGGTGGGCCGGCGTTGGTTCCTGTCCTACGACAGGCGAAGAGGGAATGCGATAGGGCTCGAATCGGCAAGATTCGTGTTCGAAAAGCAGCCGCCCCCGCGACCGTGACCGGAGAGATGCCCGAAGCCACTGATCCCATGGGATCGGGAAGGCGGGGATCGAAGGGATAAAACCCTGCTCCGCAAGCCGGGAGACCTGCCAGCGCGAATGTTTTGGACCGGCGGACGGGGTGTTCCGCGACGGGGAAGCGGACCCTCTCATCGAGCGGTTCGTGCGCCTCATCGCCTCCCGCAGATATCCTGGAAGGGGCGATGGCCGTCACACTTCACGTTTGCATCACCTGCCGCGCCGGCCAGACGCTGGGCGAAGGCGAAACCACGCCCGGCGCGCGGCTTCATGCCGCGATCCTCGACGCCGGCGTACCCGCGGGCGTCAACCTGGTTCCCGTCGAATGCCTGTCGGCCTGTAGCCAGGGCTGTTCGGTGGCGCTCAGCGCGCCCGGTCGATGGTCCTATGTCTATGGCCGCCTGTCGGATGCCAATGCGAGCGACGTGATCGCAGGCGCTTCGGCTTACGCCGCTGCACCCGACGGCATCGTGCCATGGCGCAGCCGTCCCGAAATCTTTCGCAAGCAATCGCTTGCCCGCATTCCCCCCATCGCCGTCGTGCCGGAGGCCGCCGAATGAACACGCTCGCAAAAGTTCCGGTCACGGTCGTCACGGGCTTTCTGGGATCAGGCAAGACGACGCTGATCCAGCATCTGATCACCAATGCCAACGGCAAAAAGCTCGCGGTGCTCGTCAACGAGTTCGGCAGTGAAGGCGTCGACGGCGAGATCCTGAAATCCTGCGCGGATGCCAATTGTCCGGAGGAGAACATCGTCGAGCTCGCCAATGGCTGCATCTGCTGCACCGTGGCCGACGATTTCATTCCGGCGATGGAGCAACTGCTCGCGCGCCGGGTGAGGCCGGACCACATCCTGATCGAAACGTCGGGGCTGGCCCTGCCGAAGCCGCTGCTGAAAGCGTTCGACTGGCCGGAGATCCGCTCGCGGATCACGGTCGATGGCGTGATCGCGCTGGCGGATGCCGAGGCGGTCGCGGCCGGCCGCTTCGCGCCGGACCCGGATGCTGTTGAGGCACAGCGTGCGGCCGACGCGAATCTCGATCACGAGACGCCGCTGTCGGAGGTGTTCGAGGACCAGATCGCCTGCGCCGATATCGTGCTGCTCACCAAGGCTGACCTTGCGGGCGCGGAAGGGCTCGAAGCGGCGAAGGCGGTGATATCCGCCGAGATGCCGCGTCCGGTGCCGATGCTCCCCGTGGTCGACGGCGCGGTCGATCTGCGCGTGATCCTCGGCCTGGAAGCCGCGGCCGAAGATGACCTCGCCGCGCGCCCATCCCATCACGATGGCGAGGACGAGCACGAACACAACGATTTCAACTCCGTCGTGATCGATCTGCCTGAGGTCGTCGACGTCGAGGCGCTGATCGCCTCGGTGCAGCGGCTGGCGCGTGAGCAGAACGTGCTGCGCGCAAAAGGCTATATCGCGGTCAAGGGCAAGCCGATGCGGTTGTTGCTGCAATCGGTTGGCGAGCGGGTGCGGCACCAGTTCGATCAGCCCTGGGGCCTGCGTCCCCGGCAATCCAGGCTGGTCGTGATCGGCGAGCACGGCGATATCGACGAGGCCGCGATCAAGGCAGGGCTTGGAATGTCAGGGCTTGGCATCTGATGCACGTCGTCTTCCGCGAGAGCCGTGGTCTGGAGGAGACCGCGACGCCAAGGGACATCGGCCAGGATCCGGCCGATCTCGTGGTGCTCTCGTTCTCGGACTCGGATCTCGCCGCGTTCGCGGCTGGCTGGCGGCGCGGCCGCGAAAACCTGCCGTCGCTGCGGCTCGCCAATCTGGCCGAGCTGCGTCATCCGCTGTCGGTCGACACCTATATCGAGCGGACGCTGTCGCAAGCGCGCGGCATTCTGGTGCGCCTGATCGGCGGCGAGTCCTATTGGGCCTACGGGCTCGCGGCGCTCCAGCAACTGGCGAAGGAGCGCGGCATCGCGCTTGCCGTGTTGCCGGCGGATGGCCGCGATGATGAACGGCTGGATGCGTTCTCGACCTTGCCGGTCTCGACGCTCAGGCGGCTGAAAGTGCTCTGCGACAAGGGCGGACCGGTCGCTGCACAAGCCGCGATCGCCCAGCTTGCGCTGGCCTCGGGTCTCTATGCCGGGCCAGTGGTTGGAGAGATCGAGGTTCCCGAGATTGGTTTCTACGAGCCGAGGCGCGGTGTTGTCGCGTCGCTGCCTGATCCCGATGAAGAACCTCGTGCGCTCGTTACCTTTTACCGCTCTTATCTCACGGCCGCCGATACTGCCCCGGTCGATGCGCTAATCGCAATGCTCCGCGAGAGGGGCTTTGATGCCTGGGGGTTGTTCGTGACCTCACTAAAGGCGCCGGGCGTGGCCGATTGGCTGCGCGCGCACTTTGCGCAGCATCCGCCCGCCGCTATCGTCAATGCGACCGCGTTCTCCGCCGTTGGCGACGACGGCACGACGCCGTTCGATGCCGCATCGTGTCCTGTGTTCCAGGTCGCGCTCTCCACGGCAAGGCGCGAGGACTGGGCTGACTCTCTGCGCGGGCTCTCGCCGGGCGATCTGGCGATGCATGTCGTGCTCCCGGAGGTCGACGGCCGCGTGTTCGCGGGCGTGGTGAGCTTCAAGTCGGCTGGCGAGCGCGATCCTGACTTGCAGTTTGCGCACCTGGCGCATCGGCCGGATGACGAGCGTGTCGCCGCCGTCGTTGCGCGCGTGGTGGCCTGGCAGAAGCTCGCGCAGGAGCCGGCGGGCGAGAAGCGGCTGGCGATCGTGCTTTCCAACTATCCCGGTCGACCGCACCAGATTGCCCACGCGGTCGGGCTCGATGCGCTCGCCTCCGTTGAAGTGCTGCTCGCCGATCTCGGCAAGGTCGGCTTTGACGTCGAACCGCTGAGTGCGCTCGGCGATGTCTTGCTGAAGCAAGACTTGACGTGGAGTGTCGCCGACTATCGAGCCACGCTCTCCCGCCTTCCGGGGGCATTGCAGGATGACCTCGAGCGCGCCTGGGGAGCGCCAGAGGACGATCCGAACTGTCGTGGCGGCAAATTTCATTTCGCGGCGATCAAAAGCGGCAAGACGATCATCGCGGTGCAGCCGGAGCGCGGTGAGGTCAGTCACCGTGATGCCGACTATCACGATCTTTCGCGCACGCCGCGCCATGCCTATGTCGCATTTTATCTCTGGCTGCGGCAGCAGGGCTTCGCCGCCGTCGTGCACATGGGCGCGCATGGCACGCTGGAATGGCTGCCGGGGAAATCCGTGGCGCTGTCGTCATCCTGCTGGCCCCAGGCGCTGGTCGGCGATCTGCCTGTCATCTATCCCTTCATCGTCAACGATCCCGGCGAGGCGGCGCAGGCCAAGCGGCGCACGGGCGCGGTCACGATCGGCCATCTGCCGCCGCCACTGGCGAAGTCCGCGGTGCCGGAGGCCTTGCGCCGGCTCGAGCAACTGCTGGACGAATATTCGACCGCTGACGGTCTTGATCCCGCCCGCCGGCAACGCCTGATCGCCGAGATCCGCGACGAGGCACGCGCCGCCGGCCTCGACGCCGATCTCGGTCTTGCCGCGTCGGCTGCGCCGGCCGAAGCAATTCCGCGCATCGATCGCTTCGTCTGCGATCTCAAGGAAAGCCAGTTCGGCGACGGCCTGCATGTGTTCGGTCGTGGAACTTGTGGCGAAGCAGAGAGGGACGCGCTCATCGCGGCCTTGTCCGGCCGGCGCGTCGCGCCGGGGCCTGCGGGCTCGCCCTATCGCGGGCGCCACGACGTGCTGCCGACCGGGCGCAATCTGTTCGCCGTCGATCCCCGCGCCGTGCCGACTCCGTCGGCTCATGCGCAAGGCATCAAGCTTGCGGAAGAACTGTTGCGTCGTCACTTGCAGGATCATGGCGAGTGGCCGAAGGGACTCGTGGTCGATCTCTGGGGCTCCGCGACCATGCGTACCGCCGGTGAAGAGTTCGCCATGGCGCTGCATCTCGCCGGCCTCGCGCCGCGCTGGGATCATGCCTCGGGGCGCGTGACCGGCTATGACATTATCGCGCCGGCCGAGCTCGGCCGTCCCCGCATCGACGTCACGCTGCGCGTGTCCGGCTTGTTCCGCGACGTCTTCGCGGGCCTCGCGCAATTGTTCGAGGCGGCCAGCGAGGCGCTCTCGACGCGCGACGACGAGGGTGACGAAAATCCCTATCGCACACGCGCCGCACGCGTGTTCGGACCGCGTCCCGGACAGTATGGCGTCGGCCTGTCCTCGATACCGGATGTCTTCACCGAGGACTCACGTGCGGCGGCTGGCGAGGCCTGGCTATCGGCGTCATCCTGGTCGTTGTCATCAGAGGGCGAGATGCGGCAGAATCGCGCCGGCATCGAGACGAGGCTCGCCGCTGCCGACGCCTTCGTCCATGTGCAGGATCTGCCCGAGACAGACCTGCTGCTCGCCGCCGACTATGCCGCGCATGAGGCAGGCGTTGCGGCTGCGGCGGCCAAGTTAGGTGCTGCCGCGCCATCGCTCTATCACCTCGATGCGACGCGGCCCGACCAGCCGCAGGCGCGCGCGCTGACGGAAGAGATCTCGCGGGTCGTCCGCGCCCGCGCCGCCAATCCCGACTGGATCGCCGGCATGATGCGCCACGGTTTTCGTGGCGCGGCGGAGATCACAGCGACGCTCGAGCACATGGCTGCATTCGCCCATCTTGCCGGTGCCGTGCCGCCGCATCTGTTCGATCTCTACTATGATGCGACACTCGGCAATGACGAGGTTCGTGCGTTCATGGCACGGGAAAATCCGGCCGCATTGGCTGCGATCGAAACCTGCTTCACTCGACTGCACGAAGCCGCCCTCTGGAAGACGCGCCGCAACTCGATTGCGGCGGCGCTGAAGGAGGCCTCATGAGCGCGGTCGCGATCAAGGGCTGGTGTCCGGGCGCGCTACGGCCGATGTTGTCGGGCGATGGCCTCGTGGTTCGTGTGCGCCCGCATGGCGGACGGCTGGCGGCGACGCAGGCGGCCGGCATTGCCGAGCTTGCCGCGCGCCATGGCAATGGCCTGATCGACGTCACCAGCCGGGCCAATCTTCAAGTGAGGGGCGTGACCGAGACGGCGCATCTGCCTCTGCTCGACGGGCTCGCGCAGTTGGGCCTGCTCGATGCCGATCCGGGGACCGAATCGCGGCGCAATATTCTGGTGACGCCATTCTGGAACGTCGGCGACGACACCTGCTTGCTCGCCGATGAACTCGAACAGGCCCTTGCCGACAGCGCGCTCGATCTTCCGACCAAGTTCGGTTTTGCTATTGATGATGGGCGCGAGCGCTTGCTGGCCGGCGCATCCGCGGACGTCCGGATCGAGCGCGATCGCGCTGGTGAACTTGTCGTGCGCGCTGATGGTGCGGAGCTCGGTCGCCCCGCTGCGCGCGGAGAAGCTGTGGCCGCGGCGCTAGCACTGGCAGAGTGGTTCATGGCATCCGGCGGAGCCAAGGGTGGGCGAGGGCGGATGGCGGCGCATATCGCTGCCGGCGCGAGACTGCCTGAGGGCTTGCGCGGCGACGCCGAGCCCGCGGCAGCGGCAGTTGGGCCACGTCCTGGTCTTTATCCGCACGGCGCGATCTTGGGTGTCGCGTTCGGCCAGTTGCCGCATGCGGCGCTCGATTACCTCGCGTCATGTGCGCCGGCGCTGCGGATGACGCCATGGCGGATGATTGTGGCGGAGGGTATGCGCGAGATGCCGGGCGGTGAAGGCCTCATCACCGAGGCCGACGATCCCGCGTTGCGTGTGATCGCCTGTAGCGGCGCGCCGCGCTGCCGCGAGGCACATGCCGACACCCGCGCGCTCGCGGCCACGCTCGCGCCGCACATCGCGCCCGATGCACGGCTTCATGTCTCCGGATGTGCTAAGGGTTGCGCGCATTCCGGTCCGGCAGCAGTGACACTTGTTGCAACTCGCGACGGATTTGACCTCGTGCGGTGCGGCTCGACCCGCGATATGCCGGTGCTGCGTGGTCTGAGCAGCGCTGAGATCGTCAAAAATCCCTCCGTGCTGATGGGAGGGCGATGATGGCGCACGTGTACGAGACCGACGGCGCAGCGATCTATCGGCAGTCCTTTGCCACCATCCGTGCGGAAGCGGACCTCGCGCGCTTCACCGCGGACGAGGAGCAGGTCGCCGTTCGCATGATTCATGCCGCCGGGATGGTGGGGCTCGAGGCCCATATCCGCTTCACGCCGGGCATGGCGCGCGTCGCGCGCGCGGCGCTCGAGGGCGGCGCGCCGATCCTGTGCGACGCGCGCATGGTGTCGGAAGGAATCACGCGCGCGCGGTTACCGGCCGGCAACGCCGTCATTTGCACCCTCGGCGATCCTGCCGTCCCGACGCTTGCACAGGCCATGCGCAATACGCGCTCGGCGGCGGCCCTCGAACTCTGGCGGCCGCATCTGGAAGGCGCGATCGTCGCGATCGGCAACGCGCCGACCGCGCTGTTTCACCTGCTCAACATGCTGGAGGACGAAGACTGTCCACGGCCGGCGGCGATCATCGGCTGTCCGGTCGGCTTCGTCGGTGCGGCCGAATCCAAGGCGGCCTTGATGGCGAATCCGCCGGCGCCGGCATTGACTGTCGAGGGACGCCTCGGCGGCTCGGCGATCACCGTTGCCGCCGTGAACGCGCTGGCGAGCCGGAGCGAATAGAGATGGGACGTATCATCTGTTGCGGCCTTGGGCCTGGTGATCCCGACCTGATGAGCGTGCGCGCCGACCGCGAGGTGCGGGCAGCACGGCACGTCGCCTATTTCCGCAAGAAAGGCCGCCCGGGCCAGGCGCGGCGCATCGTCGAGGCCATGCTCGCAGGTGACGTCACCGAATATCCGATGGAATATCCGGTTACGACCGAGATCGCGTTCGATAGTCCTGAATATGTGCGCCTGCTCGCCGGATTCTACGACGAATGGGCTGAGCGGCTGGCGCGGCTGGCACGCGCGGTTGACGTCGTCGTGCTCTGCGAGGGTGATCCTTACTTCTACGGCTCCTTCATGCACCTGCACGCACGCCTGCAGGGGCGCGTCGAGATCGAGGTGATCGCCGGCATTCCCGGCATGGCCGGCTGCTGGAACGCGGTCGGCCAGCCGATCGCGCTCGGCGACGACGTGACGACGGTCCTGATGGGGACGCTGGCCGAGGACGAGCTTGAGCAGCGGATGTGCAATTCCGATGCGCTCGTCATCATGAAAACTGGACGCAATTTGCAGAAGGTGCGGCGTGCCCTTGCGTCGGCCGGCAGGCTCGACGATGCCTGGCTGGTCGAGCGCGGCACCATGCCGGGCGAGCGCGTTGCGCGGCTCGCCGAGATCGACGAATCCGACTGTCCTTATTTCGCGATCGTGCTGGTGCACGGGCGGGGGCGGCGCATGGACGCCGGCGAATGACGGGAACGCTGACCATTGCGGGACTTGGGCCCGGCGACGAGGCGCTGGTGACGCCGGAAGTCTCCGCAGCGCTCGCGGCTGCGACTGATGTGGTGGGCTACGCGCCTTATGTCGCGCGCGTCGCAGCCCGCGATGGTCTCACGCTGCATCCGTCGGACAACCGCGTGGAGCTTCAGCGTGCGAGCGAGGCGCTGCGTCTCGCAGCCGAGGGACGAAGCGTCGTCGTGGTGTCCTCGGGAGATCCCGGCGTGTTCGCGATGGCGTCGGCCGTGTTCGAGGCGCTTGAACAGGCGCCACAATGGCGAGAGCTTCCGATCCGCGTGCTGCCCGGTGTGACCGCGATGCTGGCCGCGGCTGCGCGCGCTGGCGCGCCGCTCGGCCATGATTTCTGCGCGATCAATCTCTCCGACAATCTCAAGCCCTGGGCGGCGATCGAGAAGCGCCTGCGCCTTGCGGCGGAGGCCGATTTCGCGATCGCGCTCTACAATCCGCGCTCGGCGAGCCGGCCGGAAGGTTTTGGCCGCGCGCTCGCGGTGCTGAAGGAGGCGGGCTGCGGCGAAAGGCTGGTGATCTTCGCCCGCGCGATCAGTGCGCCGGACGAGCGAATCGAGACAGTCGCGCTGAACGAGGCGACGCCCGAGATGGCCGACATGCGCACGCTCGTGATCGTCGGCAATTCGCAGACACGCCGTGTCGGCCGGTGGGTCTATGCGCCGAGGCAGGCCCGATGACCGAGCCAGGCCATGACCTCGACCACGCTTTCCACCCGCGGCCGCTCGGGCAGTTGCGGTCGCGAGATCATGATGACGGGCAAGTCGAGCGCGCGGCCTGCGTCGATCTTGGCGCGCGCGCCATCGCCGCCGGAATTGCGGGCGACGATCCATGCGATGCGGCGCGATTGCAGCATCTCCAGCTCGCTTTTAAGCGTGAACGGCCCGCGCGATACGATGACATCGGCTTCGAACGGCAGCGCGCCCTCAGGCGGGTCGACGAACCTGAGCGTATAGGCGTGCTGCGGCCTCTCGCTAAACGGCGCGATATGCTGCCGGCCGATCGCGAGGAAGATGCACGCCGGCGTCTCGGGCAGGGCTGCGACTGCGGCGGCGATATCCGCGACCTCGATCCAGTGATCTCCGGCCGCTTTAACCCAGGGTGCGCGTTCGAGCGCGACCAGCGGCGTCTCCGTTTCTGTGCAGGCCGCGACCGCATTGCGGCTCATCTCGGCCGCAAAGGGATGGGTGGCGTCGACGACATGCGTGATGCCCTTCTGCCGGATGTAGTCCGCAAGTCCGCTCACGCCGCCGAAGCCGCCGGTGCGGGTCGGCAGCGGCTGACCGGCAGGCGCGCTGGTGCGACCGCCGTAGGAATAGATCGCATCGAGGCCGGCGCGCGCGATTTCCGCGGCAAGCGCGTTCGCATCACTCGTTCCGCCCAGAATGAGGGCGCGCGTCATGGCTGATCCCTGGCTGACCATCATCGGTATCGGCGAAGATGGCCTTGCCGGCCTCTCCGAGGCAAGCCGAAAGGCGCTTGCCAGGGCCGAGACCGTGTTCGGCGGCGAGCGCCATCTTGCGCTGGCAGGCATAACCGATCGCGGCCGCCCGTGGCCAGTGCCGTTCGATGCAGATGTCGTGCTGGATTGCCGCGGCCGGCCCACCGCGGTGCTTGCGTCCGGCGATCCGTTCTGGCACGGCGCCGGCGCCAGCCTCGCCGAGAGGCTGGAAGCGGGCGAGTGGATCGCGCATTCCGCGCCTTCGACGTTCTCGCTGGCTGCGGCGAGATTGGGCTGGCGAGTCGAATCTTGCATATGCGTTGCGCTCCATGCCGCGCCGTTCGAGCGTCTGGTGCCACATCTGGCAGATGGTGCGCGGATCATCTGCCTCGTGCGCGACGGCAAGGCGGCCAGCGATCTCGCGAGCTGGTTGACGGAGCGAGGCTGGGGCGCGTCGGCGTTCCGGACCCTCTCAGCGCTCGGCGGGCAGCGCGAGCGTATCAGGTCGCACCAAGCGGACGCCTATGCAGCCGAGCCTGGCGACCTGGTCGCGGTCGCGCTGGAGGCGAGGGGACCGAATGGGATTCCCCGCAGCTCCGGCCTTGCGGACGATCTCTTCCTGCATGACGGTCAGATCACCAAGCGGCCGATACGTGCGCTGGCTTTGTCCGCGCTGGCGCCGCGTCCGGGCGAACGCCTCTGGGACATCGGGGCGGGCTCGGGTTCGATCTCGGTGGAATGGGCCTTGTGCGGCGGCGCGGCGATTGCGATCGAGGCGCGCGAGGATCGTGCCGCGAACCTCCGCAGCAATGCCGCGGCTTTCGGACTGGCGCATCGGATCGCCGTGATCGTAGGAGCTGCGCCCGGCGCAACGGCGGGCCTTGAGACGCCCGACGCCGTGTTCATCGGCGGCGGCCTCGATGCCGCGATGTTCGATGCTATCTGGTCGCAGATTGCGCAGGGCACGCGGCTGGTTGCTCATGCCGTGACGCTGGAGACGGAAACGTTGCTGGTGGAGCTGAACCAGCGCCATGGCGGCGAATTGATGCGGGTCGAGATTGCGCATGCGGGCCCGTTGGGACGCTATCGATCCTGGGACGCGGCGCGGCCGGTCGTGCAATGGAGCGTGGCGCGATGAAGGTCGCTGGGCTCGGCTTCAAGCACGACGTTACCCTTGCTGCGCTGCGCGAGGCACTTCTCGCCGCGGGCGGCGTGGAAGGTCTCGCGGCTGTTGCAACAGTCAGCGACAAGGCGGACAGCCCGGCGCTGAAGTTGCTGGCGGGCGAATTCGACGTGCCGATCAAGGCCATTTCCGCCGACATGCTCGCCGGCATCGCGACGCCGACGCAGTCAAAACTCATCCAGGAAAAGTTCGGCACTGGATCGGTGGCGGAAGCCGTCGCGCTTGCGGCCGCCGGCCGTGGCGCGCGACTGATTGCGACGCGCGTGGTTTCGCAGGACCGGACCGCGACCGCGGCGATTGCGGAGGGAGACGGCGAATGACCGTGCATTTCATTGGGGCGGGGCCGGGCGCCGCCGATCTCCTCACCTTGCGTGGGCGTGATCTGATCGCGGCCTCGCCGGTGTGCCTCTATGCGGGCTCGCTCGTGCCAGAAGGCGTTCTGGCGCACTGCCCGAAGGGCGCGCGGATCGTCAACACGGCGCCGCTGTCGCTCGACGAGATCATCGCCGAGATCGCCAACGCGCATGGAGAAGGCAAGGATGTCGCGCGGCTACATTCGGGCGACCTCTCGGTCTGGTCGGCGATGGGCGAGCAATTGCGCCGCCTGCGCGCGCTCGGCATTCCCTTCACCGTCACACCGGGTGTGCCGTCCTTCGCGGCGGCCGCCGCTGCGCTGGAGGCCGAGCTGACGCTGCCGGGGCTTGCGCAATCGGTGGTGCTGACGCGGACACCGGGACGCGCGAGCGCGATGCCAGATGGCGAGAAGCTTGCTGCGTTCGCCGCGACCGGCGCGGTGCTCGCGATCCATCTCTCGATTCATCTGCTCGACAAGGTGATCGCCGAGTTGACGCCGCACTATGGCGCGGACTGTCCGGTGGCGATCGTCTGGCGCGCGAGCTGGCCGGACCAGCGCATCGTCCGCGCTACGCTCGCCACGCTCGATGCGGCCGTCGGCGCCGAGCTCGAACGTACCGCGCTCATCCTGGTCGGCAAAACACTCGGCTCGGAGGAGTTCTCCGAGAGCCGTCTTTACGCCGCCGACTACGATCGCCGCTACCGGCCGGTCGGACCGGCGCCGCGCTTTCCGGAGGCATCGTGATGGCGGCAGGTCTCGTCATTTCCGCGCCGGCTTCCGGCGTCGGCAAGACGACGCTGACGCTGGCGCTCGCACGCGCCTATCGCGATCGCGGCCTCAAGGTGCAGTGCTTCAAGAGCGGCCCTGACTACATCGATCCCGCCTTTCACGCGGCGGCCACGGGACGCGCCTCCGTCAACATCGACAGCTGGGCGATGGATCGTGCGAGCATCGAACATCTCGTCAGCCGCGGCGCGAACGCCGATCTCATACTGGCCGAGGGCTCAATGGGCCTGTTCGACGGCGTTGCCGCGCGGGGCGTCTCGGGTACGGGCGCCACCGCCGACATCGCGGAGATGATGGGCTGGCCCGTGCTGCTGGTGATTGATCCGTCAGGCCAGGCGCAGACGGCAGCTGCAATTGCGACCGGCTTGCGGGATTTCCGCAGCGGTGTACGCCTTGCCGGCGTCGTGCTCAACCGCGTCGCGAGCCCTAGGCATGAGGATCTCGTGCGGCGTGCGTTGAACGATGCCGGCATTGCGGTGTTCGGCGCGTTGCCGCGCCATGCCGAGATCAGCCTGCCGAAGCGGCATCTCGGCCTGGTGCAAGCCGAAGAGCAGGCGGAGATCGGAACCCTGATCGATGAAGCGGCGCGCTTTGTCAGTGAGCACGTCGATCTGGACGCTGTGCGGCGGGCGGCGTCGGCATGGTCGGCGCAACCAGCCACGATTGGGCTCAACGTCACGCCGCCGGGCCAGCTCATCGCGCTGGCGCGCGACGCCGCGTTTTCATTCGTCTATCCGCATATGCTCGAGGCCTGGCGCGCCGCCGGTGCGGAGATCCTCCCGTTCTCGCCGCTCGCCGATGAGGGACCCGATGCAAGCGCCGATGTGTGCTGGCTGCCCGGCGGTTATCCCGAACTGCATGCCGGCCAGCTCGCAGTGAATGCGCGCTTTCGCGAGCGCATGCGCGACTTCGCCGAGACGCGGCCGGTCCATGGCGAATGCGGCGGCTACATGGTGATGGGCGCGGCCCTGACCGATGCCGACGGCGCGCGGCACGAGATGCTTGGCCTCCTGGGCCTGGAGACGAGCTTTGCCAAGCGTCGCATGCATCTCGGCTATCGTCTTGCCGAGCTCGCGGCACCAATGCCGGGACGTCAGCCGGGCGCGCGCCTGCGCGGTCATGAATTCCATTATTCGACGATTCTCGCGCAGCCTGATGTACCGCTTGCGATCGTGCGTGACGCGACAGGCGCTGTTGTCGCGGAGACAGGATCGCGGCGCGGGCATGCGACGGGTACTTTCTTTCACCTGATTGCGGAGGACCGGTGAGCGGCTTCGTCTCCTTCATCTCCGCCGGTCCCGGCGATCCCGAGCTTTTGACGCTCAAGGGCGCCGCGCGGCTGCGCGGGGCCGACGTCATCCTCTATGACGATCTCGCGTCCGGCGCGATCCTCGAGCTTGCCCGGCCCGGGGCCAATCTGGTGGCGGTCGGAAAACGCGCTGGCCGGCCCTCGACCAAGCAGCAGCACGTCAACCGCCTGCTGGTCGATTATGCGGCGACCGGTGCGCGCGTGGTGCGGCTGAAATCCGGCGATGCCGGCATCTTCGGCCGGCTCGAGGAGGAGATCGAGACGCTTCGGGCGTCGGGGATCGGCTACGAGATCGTGCCCGGCGTCACCTCGGCCTGCGTCGCGGCGGCTCAAGCCGGCATCCCCCTGACCCGGCGAAACACCGCGCGCCGGGTGCAGTTCGTGACCGGGGCCGACGTGACCGGACAGTTGCCGCAAAATCTGAACTGGGCGGCGCTGGCCGACCCGGACGCGACGACGGTGGTCTATATGGGCCGGCGCACGTTTCCGGATCTGGCCGCAAAGCTGATCGCGCATGGTCTTTCGCCGGAAACGCCAGCGCTGTTTGCGGAATCCCTGGGCCGCGTCGATGAGCGGCTCGTCCGGACCACGATCGCAAGGCTCGCCGAAGAGCTCACGCAGGCCGCGCCCGCGACCACGGCCGCCGTCATCCTGTTTGGCGCATTGGCGGGAGAATCTTCGTGATGATGCCCGTGGCCGCCGTTCGACCCTTGACGCCCGGCTTGCGAAAGGGGCACACAAGAGGGGCATGGTGCTCGATGCGGCGCAAAGCGCCGGAGCATAATCGGGAATGGGGGTGGGCGGACCCAGTTGCGGCGCCCCAAACCCCAGCCGCCCCCGCGACTGTAAGCGGTGAGGGGCTCCGATCCGCCACTGGGCCGCAAGGCCCGGGAAGGCCGGAGATCCCCTTCGATCCGCGAGCCAGGAGACCGGCCCTGCACGTTTGGACGCCAAGGCCGTCGGGTGTGACGGCAGGAAGGACTTGAACCATGCATATCGAACCCGGAATCGTGACGGGCGCCAAGCTCGTGTTGAGTTACGCAACCGGCATCGCCGCGGGCGGCGTTGCGCTGAAGCTCGCGGCCGAGACCGTGCGCGAGCAGGGCATCAGCTCGTTCGCGGTGCGGACGGCTGCGACGACCGCGCTGGTCTTCACCTTCTTCGAGATCCTGCCGCACTTCCCGGTCGGGGTCTCCGAGGTGCACTTCATCCTCGGCTCGACCCTGTTCCTGCTGTTCGGTGCGGCACCGGCAGCCCTTGGTCTCTCGCTTGGCCTCCTGCTGCAAGGCCTGTTCTTCGTGCCTACTGACCTGCCGCAATATGGCATGAACGTCACCACGCTCTTGGTGCCTCTGTTCGCCATCCAGGCGCTCGCGACCCGCATCATTCCCCGCAACACGGCCTATGTCGACCTGCAGTATCGTCAGGCGCTGGCGCTCTCGACGGCGTATCAGTCGGGCATCATCGCCTGGGTTGCGTTCTGGGCCATCTACGGTTCGGGCTTCGGCGCGACCAACCTCGCCAACATCGCGACCTTTGCCGCGTCCTATGCGCTGGTCATCGTGATCGAGCCGCTCGCCGATCTCGCGGTGCTGGCGCTGGCAAAGTCGCTGCGCGGCGTCACCGCGCCCGGTCTCGTCACCCCGCGCCTGCACAACGCGGCGTAGAGATGATTTGAAGGGCGGCCGTCATAGCCGCCCTTCACACTCGTGATGCTCACACTTTCCCTGATAGGTATCGGTTGCGGCGATCCCGAGCAGCTCACGCTCGCCGCGATCCGTGCCATCAACGCGGCCAATCTCGTTCTGATCCCGCGCAAGGGAGCGCAGAAGTCCGATCTCGCCGACCTGCGGCGGACGATTTGTGCCGATGTACTCACCAACAAAGAGACGCGGATCGCGGAGTTCGACTTGCCGGTGCGTAACGCGGGCGAGGCTGATTACTGCAGGGGCGTCGACGACTGGCACGATGCGGTCGCGGCAGCCTGGTCGCGGGAGATTGCGCAGCATCTCGGACGCGAGGGCCGAGTCGCGCTGCTGATCTGGGGCGATCCCTCGCTCTATGACTCCTCTTTGCGGATCGCGCGACGGCTTGATCCTTTGCCCGCGATCGAAGTCATCCCCGGCATCACCTCGATCCAGGCGCTGTGCGCGGCGCATGCGCTGCCGCTGAACGATATCGGCGAGCCTTTTCTGGTCACGACAGGGCGGCGACTGCGCGAAGGCGGCTGGCCTGACGGCACCGGCACCGTGGTGGTGATGCTAGACGGCGCCACGGCATTTCAGTCGCTCGATCCGCAAGGCCTGCTGATCTGGTGGGGCGCCTATCTCGGCATGCCCGATCAGATCGTCATGTCGGGTGCATTGGCCGAGATCGGTCCCCGCATCGTCGCGGCACGGCAGGAGGCGCGCGAACGGCACGGCTGGATCATGGACAGCTACATTCTCAAACGCAGAGCGTGACGCGACCGCGGTCGCGTGAACGGAGGCAGGACGACATGCTCCCCAATTGGGTCTACGAGAAATGCCCTGATATCTCGACCGCGCATCGCGAGGCGGCGATGGCGCGGCAGGCGCAACTGACCAAGCCGACCGGCGCGCTCGGACGGCTCGAGCAGGTCGCGATCGACCTCGCGGGCCTGCAGGAAACGGAGCAGCCGAGGGCCGCTCGCGTGCCGATCATCGTGTTTGCCGGCGATCACGGCATCGTCGACCAGGGTGTCTCCGCCTATCCGCAGGAAGTCACGATCGCGATGATGTCGAACTTCGCCGCGGGCGGCGCTGCGATCTCGGTGCTGGCGCGCGAACTGGGCTCAAGTCTCGAGGTCGTCGATGCCGGCTCGCTGGCGCAGTCGGAAGTCGCGGGGATCGTCGCGGACAAGCCGCGCTGCGGCACCCGCGATTTCAGCGTGGAAGCTGCGCTGGAGCCGGCGGAGCTCGCGTTTGCGTTTGAATGCGGACAGCGCGCGGTGGCGCGTGCGGCGGCGAAGCAGCCAGACCTTCTGATCCTCGGCGAGATGGGTATCGGCAACACCACGACATCGGCGGCGATCGCAGCGAGCCTGCTTGGCGTGAGCGCCGACGAAATCGCGGGCAGCGGCACCGGTGTCGATGCGGCAGGGCGTGCACGCAAGGCGCGCGTGATCGACGCTGCGCTTGCGCGGCATGGCCTGACGAATTCGAGTGCATCGCCGGAGCAAGTGCTCCGCACGGTCGGCGGCCTCGAAATTGCGGCGATCTGCGGCGCCATCATCGCGGCCGCGCAGCGGCGCGTTCCAACCTTGATCGACGGCTTCATCGTCTCAGTCGCTGCGCTGGCGGCCGCGCGGCTTAATCCGTCATGTCAGCCGTTCCTGCTGCCGTCGCATCAGTCGGCAGAGCAGGGGCATCGCCTCGTGCTTCGTGCGCTGAACGTTCAGCCGCTGGTTAGCCTTGATCTCAGGCTCGGGGAGGGATCGGGCGCGGCGATCGCGCTGCCGCTGGTGCGGCTCGCCTGCGCCCTGCACAATGGCATGGCAACGTTCGCGCAGGCCAATGTTCCGGATCGTCCGGCCTAATAGGGCTCAAGCGATCGACTGGTTGACCGAGACGACGCGCCAGCCGTTCGCCAGCCGGTCGATGCGGGTGAGCGAGAGCGGATCAATCGCAAAGCGCAAGGCCGCTTGTGGGGCGAGGTCGAGCGCGATGCACAGCGCGGCGCGGATCGTGCCGGAATGGACGATGAGGATTGCTGATCCTCTTTCGATGCGGTGGAGGCCTTCGCGGGTTCTGGCGATTTGATCTTCAAAGCTTTCGCCGCCAGGGGGCTTTGAGCCCGCCGGGTCGGCCCAGAATCTTGCATAGGCGTCGCCGCCCGCAGCGGCGAGTTCATCGTGACGTCGTCCGGTCCATTCGCCAAAATCCTGCTCGCTGAAGGCGGGCACGAGGATCGGATCAAGCCCGAGTGCGCGTGCCGTGTCGACGGTTCGTCGTGCCGGGCTCGCATAGCTCGCGGCCCTCTCCGGCAAACACCGCCGCAGCGCGTCGAGGCGCGTCCGGTCGCTGAAATCGGCCGGCGCATCCATGGCGTGGATCGTCCCCGCAACGCCATCGACGACCGCATGCCGTACCAGCCAGAGGAAGGTGTCTCCTTCCATTCAACGTCTCCAAGATGTTTCCACTGCTGCGACAAGAACGCCATACCTCTTCACATTGACTCCGTCCCGGACTTAATCCTAGATGCTCGTGACGGTTTCCCCATCGGGGATGAAAAGGGAACGCGGTGCGGGGATTTTTCCCCTATGCCGCGGCTGCCCCCGCAACTGTAAGCGGAGAATCCTTCGTCACTAGCCACTGGGCTCTCGGTCCCGGGAAGGCGGCGAAGAGGTCACGACCCGCGAGCCAGGAGACCTGCCGTCAGCCGTGGTCACACGCGAAGATGTCGGTCGGGGAGTACAGACATTTGGCTTAGCCGGAGGCGAGAAATGCGCCGAAGGTTGAGACTTGGTTCGCTGTGACGTGCCACTGACGTCATACCGAGGTCCGAACCGTGTCTTCCCGTACCGGCTACCCGCGCGCATTTTTGCTCGCGTCCAGCATTCTTGCGTCATTTCTCTTCGTCGATGTCCCCGGAGCCTTGGCGCAAGCGACCCGCGAACAATTGCCGCCGATCGAGGTCGCCCCGCAGGGTGATCACAACCGCAAGCCGGTAACCAGCCG
The DNA here is from genome assembly GCF_024199885.1 of Bradyrhizobium sp. CCGUVB23. NCBI lineage: Bacteria > Pseudomonadati > Pseudomonadota > Alphaproteobacteria > Hyphomicrobiales > Nitrobacteraceae > Bradyrhizobium > Bradyrhizobium sp. CCGUVB23. Next base: position 9,950,845 of record NZ_JANADQ010000001.1, on the reverse strand, counting down.
TGACGGGCAGGGCACCCGCCGTGCGGCACCGAAGAGAGCCGCATCGAGCGCGCCGGCGCAGAAGCCCGCCGCACTAAACGCAAGCCAGACGCCGCTCAACAGCAACGTGGTGGCCGAAAGCGCCTCGCGCCTGGGGCTGACCGTGCGCGAGGTGCCCGCGACCGTCGAGGTGATCTCGGCCGAGACGATCCGCGAGCAGGGCTACCGGACCGTTTCCGACGTCGCCCAGGGCGCGGTCGGCGTGACCGCCGGCGACAATCCGGCGGAGCCCTCGGCCTTCTCGATGCGCGGCTTCACCAACAGCCAGATCAACATCCTCTACAATGGCATCAAGATTGGCCCGCAGAACATGACTTCGCGCATCATGGACACGGCCAATCTCGAGGCCGTGGAATTCGTGAAAGGCCCAGCCTCGGTGATGTCGGGCGAGGGTGCTGCCGGCGGCGCGGTCAATCTCGTGACCAAGCAGCCGCACACCGGGCCGGTCCAGAACGAGGCATTCTTTTCGTACGACTCCCTGAACTCGTTCCGCAGCTATTACGGCTCCGGCGGCAGCACCAACGTGCAGGGCCTCGACTACCGGTTCGACGTCAGCCGCTCCTCGCTCAACGGCTTTGCCGACGACACCGGCACCAAGACGCTCGACGTGTCGAGCCAGCTCAACTACCGCGTCTCCGACAGCCTCAAGATCTGGGGCGCGATCGAGTATCGGGAGGACCGCGGCAAGGCCTATTGGGGCGCACCGCTGGTGCCGGTCGCATTCAGTGGCTCACATGCGACGACCGGAATTGTCTCGGGCAATTACTTCAACAGGACTGACCTTGGGTCTGTCACGATCGACGATCGCAGCTTCAACACCAATTACAACGTCCTCGACAACCGCAACGTTGCGCAGGAGGTGTGGCTGCGCGGCGGCTTCGAGCTGAAGCTCGCGCCTGACTTGACGTTGAAGAGCCAAGCCTATGGTTACGGCGCAGAGCGCACCTGGTTCAACAACGAGATTGAGGCGTTCGATTCCACGAACAACCAAGTCTATCGCGAGCGCTTCTACGTCGCGCACAGCCAGCGCCTCGTCGGCAATATCACCGACCTGATCTGGGATGCGAACATCGCAGGTTTCGACAATCGCCTAGTCACCACGTCGTCGTCGAGCTACCTCGACTTCGTCAGGCCCGGTGCCGCGAATTTCCCGAACGATTATGTCTCACTGGTCGATCCCAACCGCGGCTATTACGGTGATCTCACGACCAAGCAGCAGATCGCGCGTATCGATAACGAGGCGCTGTCGTTCGAAGACCGGCTGAAGCTGACGCGGACTTTCGCATTGATCGGCGGCCTGCGTGTCGAGCATATCGGGCTCGACCGCAACTCGACCGACAAGTTCGGCTTAGAGAACGCGGGCTTCCCGTTCTCGAAGGACTGGGCGCCGGTGACGGGCCGTATCGGCTACACCTGGGAAGCCGTGCCCGGCCTGACCTTTTTCAGCCAGTACGCGACCGGTGCCGATGTCTCGGCCAACAACATCTTCCTGCTCGCGCCGACCCAGCCGCTCGACCTGACGACCTCGCGCACCTACGAGACCGGCATCAAGCATCTGTTCTGGGACAACAGGGCGGAGTGGTCGTTCTCGGCCTACGACATCCTGCGCAAGAACGTCTACGCAGCCGCCGGCGGCATGCAGCTCAACATCGCCGGGCGGCAGGAGTCCAAGGGTGTGGAGCTCGCCGGTGCCGTGCGCGTGACGGACGCCATGCGGCTGTGGGGCAATATCGCCTATGTCGACGCGCGCTATGCCGACTATAACTTCGCCGGCGGCTCGTTCTCGGGAAACACGCCGCCGAACGTGCCGCGCATCGTCGCCAATGCCGGCGCATCCTATCGCTTCTTCACACCTTGGCCGGTGGAGCTCGGAATCGTCGGACGCCACGTCGGCGATCGCTACAACACCGATGCGAACACCGTGACACTGAACGCCTACACGATCGCAGACGTCTACGCCTTCGTCGACGTCCCGAAGGCGGTTTTCTCGGCCGTCGAGCAGACGCGCCTGACGTTCCGCGTGCGCAACATCACCGACAGGCGCTATGCGATCTGGGGCGATCCGTTCTACCCCGACCAGGTCCTGTTGGGCGCACCGCGCACCTACGAGATCTCCGCCGCGTTCAAATGGTGAGGCGCTGATAGCATGCTGGGCGCGATGATCCTGCTGCACCGCTGGCTCGGGATTGCGTTCTGCCTCCTGTTTGCGATGTGGTTCGCAAGCGGGATCGTGATGCATTTCGTTCCGTTTCCCGCGCTGAGTGAAGCGGAACGCTTCGAGGGTCTCGCACCGTTGCAAAACGTGGCTACGTCGATCGGGCCGTCGGACGCCGTCGCGGCGAGCGGACTGTCCGACGCCGCGCACGTGCGGCTGATCGGGCGGGGCGACGGTCCTGTCTACGTCGTCGTGGGACCTTCGCGGTCGCGGGCCGTCCGCACAACGGACGGCACCGACGCCACCGTGATGTCGCCGGACGTTGCACTTGCCATCGCGTCGGATCATGCGCGACGGCGCGGGCTTGATGTTGCCCGCGCGTCAGTCGTCGCGCTTGCCGAGCACGATCAATGGAGCGTGCCAAACGGCTTCGATCGGCATCGGCCGCTGTTCCGCGTGGCGCTCGGCGATGCTGATGGGAGCGAGCTCTACGTGTCGTCGGTCACGGGCGAGATCGTCCTGGATACGACGCGGCGCGAGCGCGGGTGGAATCTCGTCGGCAGCGTCGTGCACTGGATCTATCCGACCGTGCTGAGACGCAACTGGTCGCTCTGGGACGGGGCGGTCTGGAGCCTCTCGCTGATCGCATTGATCGCGACCGTGCTTGGCGCTGCGCTGGGCATCGCGCGGATCAGGGTTTGGAAGGGGCGAATGCGCTCACCCTTTCGCGGCTGGCATGCGTTGCATCACGTCATCGGATTGTTGGTGACGGTCTTCGTTCTGACCTGGATCTTCAGCGGCTGGCTGTCCATGGACCATGGGCGCCTGTTCTCGCGCGGGCAGTTGACGCAGGCCGAGGCGGACGTCGCCGCTGCCGTGCCCGACTGGCGCACGTTGGCAGTGGCGAACTGGCCGTTGATCTCGCCGTCCGCGGGCGAGGTCGAATGGTTCGCCTTCAACGGGAGGTTTTATCGGCGCGATCGCGTCGGTCTCGACAGGCAGATCCTGTTCAGTGCAGGTGGCGCAGCATCGGATGACTCGCCGGCATTTCTGACCCCACGCGAGATCACCGGACTGACGGAGCGTCTTGCAACCGGGTGCGGCCTTCCATTGCTCGTCCATGGGAACGATGACTACCCGGCATCATCTGCGGTGCCGGGTGGTCCCGTCTATCGCACGCGATGCGGCGACGTCTGGTTCGACATCGACGGTTCGAACGGGATGATGCTGCAGCGACTGGATTGGTCGCGACGGGCCTATCGCTGGCTGTACAGCGCGCTCCATACGCTGGATGTTCCGATCCTGACGGAGCATCCCTACATGCGCAGCGCCTTGATCGTCGGCCTGTGTGCGCTGGGTTTGTTGTTCTCGCTCACCGGCATTGTCATCGGCTGGCGCCGATTGCGTTACACAATCGGCACCGGGATGTTGCGGCCGTGACAGACATCACGCGTTCGCGGCTTCGTTGCGGCGTGAGCCGTCGGACAATCCTTCCTCCGCCAGCCACTCGCGTGCCAGATTGACGTCGAGCTGGGAGAGTTGATGGCCGACTGGCAAGACGCGGCCCTCCACTCGCGCGCCCGATGCGGCGAGAGTCTCGGCAAGGCCCTCGACGTTGCCTGGCGGAACGATCGGATCCTGCCGGCCGGAGAGCAGCAGGATCGATTTTCCCGCAAGATCGACCTGCGGCGGCTTTGCCAGGGGCGCCATCGCGCGCAGCAGCACGGCGCCACCCAAGGCTTGCGGCCGAAGCAGCAGCATGGCGGCCGCGATATTGGCGCCGTTGGAATAGCCGAGAGCCACCGGCGCCGCGATGCCGTATTCATTGCGCGCGGCGTCGACGAAGTCGGCGAGCTCATGCGCACGGCGCACCACGTCGGCCTCGTCGAACACGCCCTCGGCGAGGCGCCTGAAGAAGCGCGGTGCGCCGCCTTCCAGCACCTGGCCACGCACCGACAGCAGCGCGCGGTCGGGGGCGACCATGCGGCCAAGCGGGATCAAATCGTTCTCGTCGCCGCCGGTGCCGTGCAGGAGCAGCAGCGGCGCGAGATCGCGCCGCGTGCCCTTCTCGAAGCGGTGGATGAAAGAGGGCTTGCTCATCACGCCACCTGCGTCTCGTCGAGCGAAGGCAGCACGCCTTCGATGTCCTTGCGATGCGCCTCCAGGAAGGGCGGCAGCTTCAGGGCCTCGCCCAGTGTTGCGAGCGGCTCGTCCACGGCAAAGCCGGGAATGTCGGTCGCGATCTCGAACAGGATGCCGCCGGGCTCGCGGAAGTAGATCGAGCGGAAGTAGTTGCGATCCTTCTGCTCGGTCGGGTGCATGCCGTGCTCCGTCACGAGCTTGCGCGCCATCTCCGATTGCGCCGCATCGTCGGCGGCGCGGAACGCGATGTGGTGCACGGAGCCGCGACCCATGCGGCCGGGCAGAAAGCCCTTGGCCTCGTAGATGTCGACGACGCCGCCGACTGCGTTCGGCGAACGATAGCGGCTGATCGAACCTTCGCGGCCGGCGGCCTCGAAGCCGAGCACATTGGTCAGGATGGCGCCGGTCTTGGCGGCATCATCGAGCAGCAGCGTCACGCCGTGAAAGCCACGGATCGCGTGCTCGGCCGGAATGTCGCTATTGCTCCACGCGCGCTCGTTCTCGGCGCCGGGCACGCCGACCAAAGCGAGGCTCATGCCGTCAGGGTCGGTGAAGGACAGCACGCTCTCGCCAAAGCGCTTCTCCAGTGCCTCGTGCGCGACACCCTTCTCGATGAAGCGATGGGTCCAGTAGCCGATCGAGCGCGCCGGCACGCGGAAGGCGGTCTGCTGGGCTTGGCCGACGCCGCCCCGGCCCGGTGCCGCATGCTCCCATGGGAAGAAGGTGAGGATGGTGCCGGGCGTGCCGCTCTCGTCGCCATAATAGAAGTGATAGGTGCCGGGATCGTCGAAATTCACGGTCTTCTTGACCAGCCGCAGGCCCAGAAGATCTCGATAGAACTTCAGGTTCCGCAGCGGGTTACCGGAAATCGCGGTGACGTGGTGAAGGCCGGCCATAGCTTGTCTCCATTGCGTGTGAGCCCTGTTGGCTCGTCATGCCGGAAATATTGTTCTGCCCTGTTTCAAAGACAATCTGGCCTTTCATGGCATCACTGTCTATGAATCGGAGACAATTGGACGGTGGCCTGAATGGACAAGCTGGCGAGCCTGCGGGCATTCGCGAAGGTGGTCGAACTCGGCAGCTTTTCCGAAGCGGGCCGGGCGCTGCGCCTGTCGCGGTCCGCGGTGAGCAAATATGTCGGCGAGCTCGAGGACGAGCTCGGCGTGCAGCTGTTGAACCGCACCACGCGCCGCGTCAGTCCAACCGAAAACGGCCAGGCCTATTTCGAGCGCGTACTCGGTATCATCGGCGAGCTCGAGGCAGCGGACCAGGCCGTCACCCAGTCGCAGGCGGCACCGCGTGGACTATTGCGGGTCAATGCGCCGATGTCGTTCGGTACGCTTCGGCTCGGGCCGGCCATCGCCGAGTTCATGCAGCGCTATCCGGAGCTTCGCATCCAGCTCGTGCTGAGCGATGAGAATGTCGATCCGCTCCAGGACGGCCTCGATGTCACCCTGCGCATTGCCGACCTGGAGTCGTCGAGCCTGATCGCGCGCAAGATCGTGCCGATCGCCCGTGTGATCTGTGCCTCACCCGATTACTTCCAGAGGCACGGCGTGCCAGCGCATCCCAACGATTTGCGTGATCACAACTGCCTCACTTACGGATTCCTCTCCACCGGCAACCAGTGGAAGCTGTCAGGCAAGGATGGCGATCACTGGATCCAGCCGTCCTGGACGCTATGCGTCAACAATGCCGAAGTGTTGCGCGATGCGGCCGTGGCCGGGCGGGGGATCGCCTTGCTTCCGGTCTTCATCGGCGAGGACGCATTGCAGACGGGGCGTCTGCGGACCTGTCTCGATGACTATCATGCGCCGCCACTGGCGCTCTACGCGCTCTATCCGCCGACACGCCATCTCGCACTCAAGGTGCGTCTGTTCATCGATTTTCTGGTGGAACGGTTTGAGGGCTGATACGCCGGACGGGTTTCGGTGCAACGCACCAGGTGAAGGCTCGTGCAGAGCCGCGGCCGTGCGCTAACGTTTGCTCAGTGAGTGCTGACGTTGCCCGCGCTTGGCGTCCGTCAGAACGCGCGCCCGTTGAGGCGGGCTAAACGCCGGCGAGCAGGACGATCGCGACTATCAGCATCGTAACGCCGAGCGCCGGGAAAACGAGTGATATGGTTTCGTTCCTCATGCCACTAACTTACTGAATTCGTTTCACTTCGCTAGCTATACGATGGCATAGCCGAGCGTGCTGAGTGGTTTCAGTCTGTTCACCGGAAGGTCGGGGCATGGATAGCCACGCGGGCTGATCGAGCGCTTCCCTCGTCTTGGGGTGCCCGCTACACTCCTCGGTCGAAGCACGTGTCAAGGTGCGCTTGTGGCGGAGCCCAAGGACAAGGACCAACCCGCGACAGTGGTCGTGATCGACGACGATCCGAGCATAAGGCAATCGCTTGGGAATTTGCTGCGGTCGGCAGGATTTCGGGTCAGCCTGATGGGCTCGGTCAGCGAGTTTCTGGATGCGGGGCGGCCGGAAGGGCCGACCTGCCTGGTGCTCGATGTCCGTCTCCCGGGGCAGAGCGGACTCGAGTTGCAGCGCGAACTCGGCACCGGCAAGCGGCAGTTGCCGATCATCTTCATCACCGGCCATGCCGATATCCCGATGTCCGTTCAGGCGATGAAGGGCGGCGCAATCGAATTCCTGACAAAGCCATTTCGCGAACAGGACCTGCTCGACGCGATCCAGCTTGGCCACGCCCGCGACCGGACATGGCTCGAGCAGGAGAAGATCGCCGCCGAGCTGAAGGCGCGCTTCGAAACCTTGACGCCGCGGGAGCGCGAAGTCATGGCGCTGGTCGTGAGCGGCCGGCTGAACAAGCAGATCGCGGCGGAGCTTGGCCTCAGCGAGATCACCGTCAAGGTTCATCGCGGCCAGGTGATGCGAAAGATGCATGCGAAGTCGCTGCCCGAATTATCGCGCATGGCCGACCGGGTTCTTCTTGCGCTGGGAAAATCGAACGACAGCGGCAAGGTGGCTTGACGGTCACCGGCCTGCTCGAGCCAGGGCGTTGCCAATGGCGCTGAGCAGATCGTCCTCGTTGAACGGCTTGGTGAGCAGGCAATGCACGCCATTCTGCTGGGCGCGCGCCCGGACATGGTCGCTCGGATAGGCGGTTATGATGATCGTGGGGATCGAATTTCCCCGGCCGATCAGTGTCTGGTGCAGATCAAGTCCGCTCATGTTCGGCATATTGGCGTCGACGACCAAGCAACCAACCTGATCCATCTTCGCGAAGCGCAGGAACTCCTCCGCAGATGCAAACACCTCCGCAGAAACGCCAATGGAGCGCAGCAGCCCGCCAACTGCGGTACGAACCGAGTTGTCGTCGTCTACGATCGCAACGAGCCGTCCTGCATGGGGTACTTGCACGATCCGTCATCCCGAAAGCGGGCATCGGCGGGACGACAACGATGATCCCGACCGTTGACGAGAGCTTAGGTCCAACCGTCAGTCGCGGCGACTATACAGATGTATACCTGGTTGCCGTCGCCGTGCCGGCACTTCGCTCGGAATCGCTAGAGCATGATCCCGACCCGAAGGGCCACGTTAGCCCAAAGCGCGAAGCGGTTTTCCCTCGCGACAAACGCGGAACGCGTTTGCGCGGGAGATCATGCTCAAACAATAACCTAAAGCGCGATGTTGATTCATCCCATTCTCATCGTGCTTTAAGGCGCGAGCCGGGCCAGCGTGCCGGCTTGCGCCGCCGCGATGGCATCGGCCGCATCCTCTGGGAGGAGCAGGCGGTCATCGACCATTCGCATGCTTGCCGCCTTGACTGCGGCTACATAGGCATCCGGCGTGGGATAGAGCTCCTCGATCGAGGGGCGGGGATCGCCGGCGGCAAGACGCTCTGCGCGCGTGCCGGCGAACGCCAGCGTACCGCCCATCTGGGAACACAGAGTCTGCGCGCCGTCTGCCCCGGCGATCGCATTCCATCCCGTGTAGGTCGCGCGAGCCGCAGCAAGCAACGGCAACCGGATGCCCGCCAGCGCGTTGCCATCAGCGCCGGCGCGCGGCAGATAGAGCGGGTATTCCCCGCGCACCTTCGGCAACGGAGTTGCCTGTTCGATCGCCTCCGCGCGCGCATATTGGGCGCGATAGCCGAGGCCGGGGATCGGCACCGGAAAAACATCGCCGGCCGCTACAAGCGTATTCTGCGCGAGTGTCGGGTAGCGGTTTGCGGGCGGCGGCAAGTCCTCGATGATCCAAGCGCGCAAGTCGGTCAGCAGCGCGCGGAAGGCGGGACCGCCATAGACGGGATTTAGCGGCAGGGTGCAGGTCGGTCTATGGGTCACGACGGCGCTCGCGACATTGCCGTGCGGGCTGCCTGCGACCATGTAGAGCCGCACCTCCGGCGGCGGCTCCAGATTGCGCCCGCGCGTGTCGGTGACGAGCAAGCTCGCTTCGGATCCCCAGAACTCGAACTCGGAGTCGACCTGCATGATGCGCGGACAGGTGTTGGTCAGGCCGCAGCGGAGCAACAGCCCGTCACGCCGGCCAGTGAATGCATCCTCCGTGACGGCATAGGTGAAGGGGAAACGCAGCACGGGATAGAGCCGGTCGAACTCGGGTCCGGGATTTCGGCCTGGCTCGGCAAAACGGTCATTGGTGAAGCTGCGCCGGGCGCCGGGGATGATCGGCATCATCGCATCAAATACCAGTCGTCCGGCTTCGTCCTCGTTCATCCCAAAATAAAGCACGTCGCGAAGCACGCGGCCGGACTGCGAGATGCCGAGCCCGATCGCCCGCGAGATGCCGCTCTGGCCGTCGGCCGCGAGCGGATTGGTCGGACCGCGCTCGCGCCGCAGGAAGGCGGTGACGTCGCGGATCGCGGCGAGGCCCATGCCAGTCACCTTCGAGTCGAGCGCCGTATAAGTCAGCTCGTACAGCGCATCCGGGATCAAGCCGGGCGGGCGCGTGATCTCGATCGTCGTGTCGTCGACGAAGCTGAACTTGAGCTCCGGTGGAGTTTGTCGCGGATCGTCGGCGCGGGCATGCACCGACAATTGCGCGCTGGCCCGGTCCGCGACCGGATAGCTCAGCGTTGCGCGATGCGGGTTCGTCGTGTCGCCGAAACTCCACTCTTCGCGAACGGGTCCGGTGATACCGGTAACGACCGGCACCTGGATCCCCAGCAAGCCAGCGCCTGTGGGCGAATCCGCCTGCCAGCCGGCCCAGACCAGCGTGTAGCCCTGCGACAGCAGGAAGCCGCGGCCCATGTCATCCGCTTGCTCGAGACGGATGCTCCCCTGGATCGAGCTGTTGTCGAACCACGCCGATATCAGCCTGCGCCCACGGTTTGGTATTTCGAACAGCAGGATGCCGTTCGGATGCGCGGGACGCAGGATGACGACGTCGCTGATGGCTTCGACCTTGCCGTCGGCATTGCGCGGCGCGCGGTCGAGGTCGGTGATGACGGAGTTGTGGGGATTGGCCGGATCGAGTGCGATGGTGGCACGCGCGGCGATCTTCTCGACCTGACCGGCGGCGCCGAAGCTGCGGCCTTGCAGGACGGAGGCGGCGCGTTCGAGGATGTTGAAGCGCGTGACCTCAGCATTGGCGGAGGTGGTGAGGGCAAGGGCAATCAGCCCGCTCAACAGAGCAGGATAACGTACCATGTCGTGTCTCCTCCCAGAGTCAGGACATGATGAGTAGAGCGCCGCGGGCGTGATCTGGCAAGTTGCGCACGAGCGTCGCGTTCAGAGCGAGCTGCCGCCGCAGATGACGAGTTGCTGCCCGGTGATTGCCCCGGCTTCCGCCGAGAGCAGGAACGCCACGCTGGCCGCGACTTCCTCGGGACGGATGAAGCGGCCGATCGGCGGCAACTTGGGCGTCACATTGACGCGCGTCGGATCTTGGAGCATCGGCGTTTCGGTTGCGGCGGGCGCGACGACGTTCACCGTGATGCCGCGTGGCGCGAGCTCCGCTGCCCATGAACGTGCGAGCGCCACCAGCGCCGCTTTCGTCGCAGCATATTGTCCCCGGCCGGATGCGCCCGATGCGGTCCGGCTGCCGATGAAGACGATACGCCCGCCCTCGGGCACGCGCGACGCCAGCGCATTGGCGAGACGCTCTGCGACATCGACATGCAGCCGCCACATCGCGGCGCCGTCGTCATGGTTGAGCGCGCCGAGCTGGCCGACCCTGAGAGCGCCCGCGGCATGAACGAGCGCCGTCGGTGCGATGCCTGCGACGGCAGGCGCAATGGCATCGACGTCGCCGAGATCAAGCGACAGGTGATCGAACGCCGGATGGTCGAAGGGGGCGGGGCGGCGGCTGATCCCGGTGACGCGCCAGCCGTCGCGCAGCAGGCGTTCGACGATCGCAGCTCCAATGCCAGAGCTGGCGCCCGTCACGGTGCGTGAGGCCTCCCGCCCATCATCCTAGTCCCTGGCCGCGCGCGTGACCCATGGCTCGCTCACGCGAACATGCTTGATCGCCCGCCGATGAAAGGTGAAGGCCATGTGAAGCGCGCCGTCGGCGGTCTGCTTGACCGAGGGATATGACAGTTCGCGGTTGGTCTGGTCGCGCGAATTGTTGGTCATGCAATAGCCATCACCGGTCTCGACGTCGCGCTTGGTCCAGCTCCGTCCGCCGTCGCTCGACACGGCGAGCGTCATCGGGGCTCTCGGCGCTCCCCAGAACGCGGAACGTCCGTCCGTTTTGCCGTCGCCGGCGATCACGGGCGGCAGCTCGTCCTCGATCTCGTCGTAGAGCGACAGACGGCGGTCGGTCGAAGCATTCGCGCTGCTGTCATTGAAAACGAGCGCGAGATGTCCGTCGGCAAGGTGCGTGAACTGGATCGAGGAGTTGTTGTTCGGAAGAACGGTTGCGACCGGCGTCGACCATGTGCGGCCGTGATCGGTGGACCGGCTCTGATAGATGTTGTCGGCCCAGCGGCTGCGGAACAGCGCGAGCAGCGAGCCGTCGTCAAGGCGTTCGATGCACATATGCACGCAGCCACGGCTTTCCGGGACGTCCACGTCACGCCAGGTCTTTCCTGCGTCGGAGGAGATCTTCACCGCGCTGGTGTCCTCGTCGCCGTTCCATTTCCGTCCCGGCGTGCTGTGACAATAAAAGACGGGAAGCAGCCAGTCGCCATTGTCGAGCACCACGATCGGCTGGCGGATGAAAGTGCCGCGGCCGCGCTGCTCCGGAAACAGCGTCTCGATCGGGCCCCAGCTGCGACCGTTGTCGCGTGACAGGCGCCTGCGGACGAAGGCCGTGTCCTGGTTTCCCGCAAGCTGCGCTGTCCACATCAGCCACAGCGTGCCGTCCGGGGCAGGGAACAGCACCGGGTTCTGCTCGGAACGCTTGGAATCGTCAGACAGCTTTTCGGCCGGCGACCATTGCGTCGCGCTGCGGGAAAGGCGGGAGAAGTAGACTGAGATGTCCGACATGCCTTCCTGCGTGCCGCCGAACCAGACGCAGCCGAGGTCGCCGCCCGCAAGGGGCATCAGATTGGCCGCGTGGTTCTGCACGCAGGGCGACGGAATGAAGGCATCGAACCGGTCGGGATCGCCGGCCGCCCGGCGCACGACACCGTCGGCCGCGATCTCGGTGTCCGCGATCATGCTGAAGTCCTTTCCACGAGAGTATTGGCTTGCGCGGCTGTCGGGGCGTCGCGTTCAATGGGCGTGCGGCCGAGCACGAGACGCTCGATCGCCATCACGACCAGCGGCGTCGCCGCTGCGATATACATGTTGTCGATGCCGAAGGGATTACCGAGCAGATACCAGACCGTCGTCGAGACCGCGGCGCCGATCAGGCCGGCGGTCGCGCCGCGGTTGCTGGCAAACAGCGGCAGATAGAAGCCCATCATGGCGACGATGGTGATCGACAGCCGCAGCGCACGCGTGAAGAACGACAGCTTGAGGATCTCGGGAACGAAGAACACGAACACCAGCGGCACGATACCGATCACGACCGAGAATACGCGGGTCATCTTCAGTTCGCGCTCCGGCGTCGGCTTCCAGTAGGGGACGTAGAAGTCACGTACCACGAGCGAGGCGATCGCGAGCGCGACGGTGCAGACGCTGACGAAGATCGAGGCGACCAGCGAGGTCGTCACGAAAGCGGAGGCCAGCGGTGGCATCTTCTCCAGGAATACCGGCAGCGCGTAAAGGCTGTTCATGTCCGGATAGAGGAATTTCGCCCAACGCCGATCAGGGCGAGCAGGAAGCCGAGCGGGAGACAGAACGCCGCCGCGTAGAAGGTCGCCTTGCGGGCGTCGTCGGCGCTCGGCGTCGAGGAGATCGCCTGCACGATGAACTGCGTCGAGAAGATCGCGCCAACCGTGCCGAAGGTCCAGGCGAAGATGGTCGTGAAGCCGATCTTGCCGTCCCAGCTGAAGTAATAGGCCGGCAGTTTCGCCTGGATCGGCGCGATCCCGCCGGTTAACGACATGGCGACCGCGAAGATGATGAGGATGCCGACGACCTTGATGGCGCTGTGCAGGATCGTGACCCAGGCCACGCCCTTCAGGCCGCCGAACACGTAATAGAAAGTAGAGACCACGGCGATGATGCACATCGCAACGGGTAGGCTGATATGCAGCGAGGTGGCGATGGCCGCCGCGCCACTGACATAGTTGCCGACGTTCACGAGCAGCAGCGCGTAGATCATGATCACCGACACGGTGAGCATGGTCGACTTGCCGTATTTCTGCGCGATCGCGGCCGAGATCGTGTATTCGCCGGAATTGTAGAGGTTCTTCACCATCAAGAACCCGAACAGAAGGAAGCCGATCGACGCGCCAAGCACGGCCCATCCAGCGGCCATGCCGGACTGAAACGCTTCCTGGGCCGTGCCGACGGTCGACTTGGCGCCGACGAACTCGGACATCATGAGCACGCCGACGACGACGGCGGGCATGGCGCGCGCACCGGTCATGAACTGATCGCTCGTCCTGCTGCGCAGCTTGATCGTGAGCCACGACGTGAAGGCGATGTAGGCGGCGATCATCGTGACGATGAGCGTGCTCTCTCCATTGAGGATGGCTTGCATCGATGGTGTTTCCTCTGGTGACACGGACGCGGTGTTGTGAAGCCCGCTACGTCCGGTTTTGTCCGATTGCTCGTTGATCGGAATGCGAACAAATGTTGTTAAGTCCTATTAGACCTGCCCGGGCGCCTTCCGTCAAGCGCACGCGTTGACGCGGCGGTGGGGCGCGCCCGCCGCGCGTTCATTGCCGTAGCGAGTTCAGTGGGTTCCCGGTTGAAAGAGGGATCAGCCGCTCATCTGGACGGCGTTGGTCAAGAGCTTGGCGACCCGCAGCACTTCCGGCAGCGCCGATTTCTCGAACGTCTTGATATCGATGCGGTTGGCGTCGACGGTGAGGCTGATACCCGCCACGATGGATTTGTCGGGGCCGAACACCGGTGCGGCGAGCGTGCGCAAGCCATAGGCGTTTTCGCCGTCCGAGACGGCATAACCCTGCTTGCGCACCAGATCGAGCCGCGTGAGCAGCGCCTTCAGATCCGTCAGCGTGCGCTCCGACAATTTGATCCGCTCGGTGGCCTCGAGCCGCGCGATCTGCTCGTTCTTCGGCAGGCCCGCAAGCATGACGTGCCCGAGCGCTGCGGCGTAGGCCTTGATCCGGCTACCGGGCCTGCGGTCGATCTTGTGGCGGTCGAGGCCGGCGCTGACGCGCGCGAGATAGACGACGTCGCTGCCGTCGAGAACGCCGAGCGAGGCGGCGTCACCCAGCGACGGGACGAGCTCGCGCAGCAGCGGTTCGGCTTGGCCGCGCAGATTGCCGGCGGAGAGCGCCGTGTAGCCGAGATCGAGGCACTTCAGGCTGAGACGATAGTGGCGCGTCGCCTCGTTGGCGTGGAGGTAGCCGAGCTTGACCAGTGTCTGCACCAGGCGGAACGCCGTGCCGCGGTCCATCTCGGCGCGCTCGGCAATCTCCGTGATCGTCAATTCGAACTCTTCGGCCGAAAAACTCTTCAGCACTGCGAAGGCCTTGGCCACCGAGTTCACGAAGTTCTTGGGATTGTCGGCAGGCGATGCGGCTTTGGCCAATGTTCGTTTCCTCTCGTCTGACGTCTTGCGGAAAGAGTTGGAACTCCTCGCAAATCCGCGCTCTACTTGGGCCGGTCCGGCAGGAGGACAGCCGTCCCGGATGGAAAGGCATGGGCTGCTCGCTTGACGACCGCGACTGCGAAGTCTAATCACCTCCTCAAGGTTTGACAACAATTGTTCGGACTCCGATCAATCGATCGGCCGGATGCCAACGGAGGAGCTCTCGTCGTGGACGTTCAGCCCAAAGGCGTATTTTGCGCGGCGTTGACGCCGCTGGATGCCGATCTTGCGCCGGATCATCGCGTATTCATCAAGCATTGTCGCCATCTCCTGAGCGAAGGCTGTGACGGCATCGCATTGCTGGGCACGACCGGAGAAGCCAACTCGTTTTCGGCGAGCGAACGCAAGGCGCTGATCGAGAGCGTCGTCGGCGCAGGGATCGCGCCGTCAAAGCTCCTGCCGGGGACCGGTGTGCCGGCGCTGACCGAAACCGTCGAGCTGACACGGCACGCGCTCTCGCTCGGCGTGACCACCGTCGTGATGCTGCCGCCGTTCTACTACAAGGACATCACCGACGAGGGACTGTTCGCATCCTACAGTGAGGTCATTCAGCGTGTCGCTGATGCCAGACTCAAGGTCTTGCTCTATCACATCCCCCAGATGTCGCATCAGCCGATCCCGCACGCGGTGATCGCGCGGCTGCGCGCAGCCTATCCGGACGTCATCGTCGGCATCAAGGATTCTTCGGGCGACTTTGCCAACATGACGGCGATGATCGAGAAATTCCCGGGCTTTGCGGTGCTCGCAGGCGCCGATCCGCTGCTGCTGCCGCTTCTGAAGAAGGGCGGCGCGGGCTGCATCACCGCAACCTCGAACTTGGTCGCGCGTGAACTCGCTTACGTATTCCGTCACTATAATGACGATGACGCCGCGCTGGAGGCGGCGCAGAGCCGCATCATCAAGGCGCGCGAGCGCGTCTCCGTGTTCCCCCAGATCGCTTCGCTGAAGACGCTGCTGGCGCAGGAGACCGGCCACGCCGACTGGCGCCGGATGCGGCCGCCGCTGCTGCCGTTGTCGCAGGAGAATGCCGACACACTCCTGGCCGCAAGTCGCGTCAAGGAGCAGGTGTGAGGCCGTCGCTCCGCCTTCTCGCCGATGATCTGACCGGTGCGCTGGACACGGCCGCCGAGTTCGTCGGCGTGTGCGGACCGCTTCAAGTGACATGGGCGCAAGTGACCTGGGCGGAGGCGCAGCCTTCGCAACTTCCTGCGTGTCTCGCGGTCGATACCGGCACGCGGGAGCGCGACAAGGCCGACAGTGTCGCGATCGTCGAGCGCCTCGCGCCGCTGCTACGCGACGGAGCGATCGCCTACAAGAAGGTCGACAGCATGTTGCGCGGCGCCTGGGCAGCCGAGCTCGGGGCGTGCCTGCGATCGGGGCCGTGGAGGTCCTGCATCGTGGCTCCGGCTTTCGCCTATCAGGGTCGTCGCACCTTCGGCGGCCAGCAATACGCGCGTGCCCATGACGGAAGCTGGTCGCGGGTCGGCGACAATCTGCTGGCGCAACTCGCTGCGGAAGGCCTCGATGCGCAGACTGGGCGGTGTGATACCGATCTGCCTGCCGGCATCAGCGTCTTCGACGCGGAGAGCGAGGATGATCTCGATCGTATCGTCGCGATCGGACGCCGCGCGTCGCAGCCGGTCCTGTGGTGCGGCAGCGGTGGGCTTGCCGGCGCGCTCGCACGCGGCAGCGACGCGTCCGCGCCGTCGGTCTTGCGCAAGCCGGTCCTCGGGCTGTTCGGATCAGACCAGTCTGCGACGGCCGCACAGCTTACGGCTTGCGGTGAGGCCGTCGTTGCGCTCACGGAAACTGGCGAAGACAACGCCGGATTGGTTCGCCGCAAGCTCGGTACGGAAGACGTTGCGCTGGTGAAGTTCGACCTCCCGTCCGGTCTGTCCCGTGGTGAGGCGGCGCACCGCATCGCGCGCGGACTCACGTCGCTGACCGCTGCACTGGAGCCGCCGGGCACGCTCATTGTCGCGGGCGGGGAGACCTTGCGGGCGTTGTGCCTTGCGCTGGGCGCAAACGCGCTCGAAGTGACCGGGCGCATCATGCCGGGCCTGCCACGCTCGATCATTCGCGGCGGCCGCTGGGACGGGGTCGAGGTAATCTCGAAATCAGGCGCCTTCGGCGCGCCGAACTTGTGGCGCTCGCTGTTGCAGGACAGTCAGTTGATCAACGAAAGACACGACACATGACCCATCCGCATCTCGCCATCACCATGGGCGATCCCGCCGGGATCGGTCCGGAGATCATCATCAAGGCCTGTGAGAAGCTGCGGTCGCGGATCGACACCGGTGATCTCCGGCTGCTGATCATCGGCAGCGGCGCAGCATTGAAGAATGCGGCTGTGCAACTGGCTGCGAAACTCGACATTCCCGAGGTGCACGCGTCGGACAAGGATTGGCCGAACCTGTGCTTTCTCCAGGCCGATGACGAAGGCGAGCCGATGAAGCCCGGCGTGCTGACGGCCGACGGCGGCCGTTTTGCCTTCAAGGCGGTGGAGCAGGGTGTGCGCCTGACCCAGGCCGGCCGGATCGGCGGCATCGTGACCGCGCCGCTGAACAAGGAAGCGCTCAACAAGGCCGGCTACCACTATCCCGGCCATACCGAGATGCTGGCCGAACTCACCGGCGTCAAAGGCTCGGTGATGATGCTCGCCCATGGCAACATGCGCGTCAGCCATGTCTCCACCCACGTCGCGCTCCAGGACGTGCCGAAGCGGCTGACGCCGGAGCGCCTGCGCTATGTTATCGATCTCACCGACAAGGCGCTGCGCGGCCTCGGCCTATCGAGGCCAAAGATCGCCGTGGCCGCGCTCAATCCGCACGCCGGTGAGGGCGGACTGTTCGGTCGCCAGGATATCGATGTGTCCGAGCCGACGATCGCGAAGGCGGTCGCCGACGGTCTCAATATCGTCGGCCCGGTGCCGGGCGATACCGTGTTCGTGAAACTGCGTGCCGGCCAGTACGACGCGGTGATCGCGATGTATCACGACCAGGGACACATCCCGGTCAAGCTGCTTGGCTTCGAGGTCGATCCTGCCACCGGCCGCTGGCAGGAGCTGTCCGGCGTCAACATCACGCTGGGACTGCCGATCATCCGCACCTCGGTCGACCACGGTACCGCCTTCGACATCGCGGGCAAGGGCATCGCCAATGAGCGCAGCCTGATCGAGGCGATCGAATATGCCGAACGCCTTGCCGCCAGCGCGACGCGCGGGTGAGCCCGGAAAGGGAACCATGACCAGTTTGTCTGCACCGATCGAAATCATCCGCCCCGAAGTCATCGAGTTCGGATCCGGCACCATTGCCGCAGTGGCGCGGTTTGCACGCGGGAAAGGCGTGCGGCGTCCGCTCGTGGTCGCCGATGCCTTTAATGCCGCGCGCGTCGACCTGCTCGCGCTGCCCGGCGAGGTGACCGTGTTCGGCGAGGTCAAGCCGGAGCCTGACGTGCCCAATCTGGAGAAGGCGCTCGGCGTGGCGCGCGCTGCGCGGCCGGATCTCGTGGTCGGCTTCGGGGGCGGCAGCGCGATGGATCTCGCCAAGCTCGTCGCCGTGCTCTGCACCGGCGAGCAGAAGCTTGCAGATGTCGTCGGTCCCGACAAGGTGGCGGGCCGCAGCGTCGCGCTGGTCCAGGTGCCGACCACCTCGGGCACCGGCAGCGAGGGCGGCATCCGCGCACTGGTCACGGATCCCGCGACCCGCAACAAGCTCGCCGTGCAGAGCCGCTTCATGCTGGCCGATCTCGCGGTCGTCGATCCCGATCTCACGATGAGCGTTCCGCCGCAGGTGACGGCTGCGACCGGCGTCGATGCGCTCGCGCATTGCGCGGAGGCCTTCACCAGCCGCAAGGCGCATCCGACCATCGATCTCTACGCGCTCGAAGGCATCCGCCTCGTCGGCCGCTATCTCGGTCGTGCGGTCAAGGACGGCGCGGACCGCGAGGCGCGCGCCGCGCTGTCACTGGCATCGCTCTATGGCGGCTTCTGCCTCGGACCGGTGAACACCACCGCCGGTCACGCGGTGGCCTATCCACTCGGCACCCGCCATCATATCGCCCATGGCCTCGCCTGCGCTGTGATCTTCCCGCATACGCTGGCGTTCAATATGCCGGCGGTGGAAGCGAAGACGGAGGCCGTGCTGGAGGCGCTCGGCGCGCCCGCGACCAGGAATCCCGCGGCTGCATTCGATGCGGCCTACAAGTTTTGCGCTGATCTCGGCATCGAGATGAAATTATCGGCGCTCGGCGTGCCCGCAGATGATCTTGGCGCGATGGCCGACGAGGCCCACGCGATCCGCCGCCTTCTCGACAACAATCCGCGCGATCTCGGCCGCGATGCGATCCTGAAGATGTACCAGACGGCGTTCTGACTGTTCCGTCGAAAGACGAGTCCGTTGCATGAAATTTTGCTGCCTCGCACAACACTAAGTCCAACGTCTAGTCAGCAGGCGCCTTGACAGTCGAAACGCTCCGCGCGCACATTCTTACACTAAGTAAGAATGACGACAGGGACGGAAATGTCCGAGCAGCCGAGAAGTCGGCGGCAGACGCGTGCGGCCATTCTTGGGCATCTGCTCAAGTCGGGCGGCATGTTTCGGCCTCCTCTGGCTAAGGCGGTGCGCCTGTCCGAGGCGAGCCTGTCGCGCATCCTGATTGATCTGAAGGCGGAGGGCCTGATCGAGGAAGTGAGGCGACCTGCCCCTTACTTCGGTGGTCCGACCGGCCTGGTGTCGCTCGACAGGTCCGTGGCGCTGGCGGCTTTCGAGCTGACCACTCAGCGGCTGAGCGTCGGCGTCGGCACGCTTTCGGGCGAGCTTGGCTACGTCGAGCGGCTGCCATTGCCGAAGACGCTGACGGTCGACGCCGTCGGCGGGGTCTTTCGCGACGCACTGCACCTGCTTCAGGACTGGACGCGGCGGCGAGGGGGCGATCTTGCGCAGATCGGAGTTTCGGTTCCCGGACTCGGCCGGTTGAGTGAGCTGCACAATCCGATCATTCCCTGTGACGTCGCCATGGTTCGCGACATGTTCAGCGAGATGTTTGCGGACGCGCCGGTCGAGTTCACGAACTCGGTCGTGGCACATGCGATGTTTCATCGCTGCCGCACCGAACATTATCCGTTTATGGGTGCCCATCTGTTCGTGTTCGTCGGTCAGGGTGTCGCAGGCGCATGGGTGGACGACGCGATCGAGGCCAATGCCTCACGGCCGGTTGAGCTGGGCCACATGGTGTTCGGCGAGGGCGGTCCGCGATGCCGCTGCGGCCATCATGGCTGCGTCGAAGCCTATACGTCGCTTCCTGCGCTCGCCGAGCTTCTTGGTGTTGGCGAAACGGATTTGCTCCAGCTCGGCGACGATTGGGTAAATGCAATCTCGGTTCCGTCCCGTCTGCGCCAGGAGTTGCGGCGCCGGTTGTTCCGGCTCGGCCTTGCGATCGGCAATACGCTGAACGTGAAGCCCTGTCCGGGTGTCGTCATCAGTGGCTGGCCGTCCCTTCTCGCGGAGGATGACCGAAAGGCCGTAGTTGAAGGTATCGATGCCAGCCTGCTTGGCGGACGCAGGCTCGCCGAGGTGTCGCTCGATTTCGTGCCGCCTTCGAACGGTAACGATCCGAATGCCGCGCTCGCCTTTGCGGCCTGTTGTCTGGCGTGTCGCGGTGGCATGCCGGCCGCGACGACGGAGGCTGCCTGAAATGCCCTAAGGCCTGTGGCTCG
This sequence comes from Bradyrhizobium sp. CCGUVB23, assembly GCF_024199885.1. Classification (NCBI taxonomy): domain Bacteria; kingdom Pseudomonadati; phylum Pseudomonadota; class Alphaproteobacteria; order Hyphomicrobiales; family Nitrobacteraceae; genus Bradyrhizobium; species Bradyrhizobium sp. CCGUVB23. The sequence goes on along the minus strand of NZ_JANADQ010000001.1, from coordinate 9,930,701 downwards.
CCGTGCCAAAAAGCTCACACCCGGGAGGAACTTGCTATGCCGATCACAACAATAACAAGGCGTCGTCTGCTCGCTGGATCCGCTGCCGCGCTGGCACTGCCGGCGATCGCTCGCGCGCAAAGCGCGGTCAAGCCGCGACTGACCGTCATCTCGCAATGGTCCGCAGGCAGCGATGGCGCGGCTATCACGGCGCTCGGCAAGAAATTCGAGGAGAAGGGTGGGATTTGGCAGCACTCGCCCGTCCCGGGATTCACCACCGAGATGATGAACAAGCTGCGTGCTCAGATCATAGCCGGCGATCCGCCAGCCTGTTCGCAACTCAAGGGCCCCGAGATTGCGGCCTGGTCGAAGATTGCCCCGACCGTCAATCTCGACGCCCTTGTCGCTGCCGCCGGCTACGAAAAGGTTGTCGCTCCAGACCTTGCGCGATTGCATAAGCCGGGTGGCAAGTGGATTTCGCTGCCGTTGCAGATCTACAGCACCAACATGCTGTTTCTCTCCAAACGCGCAATGGACAAAGCCAAGGCCGACAAGATCCCCGTCACCTGGGCTGACTTCAACGATCTCGCAGAGAAGATGAAGGCGAGCGGAATCACGTATCCCATCGCCAACGGCGGCACCCGCCCGGACGATGGGCAGAAATTCGAGGCCTCTCTGGCCGGCATCAGCCCGACAGTGTACCGCGCAGCCATCATGAATCTCGACAAGAAGGCCCTGGAGGGCCCCGAGATCAAGGCGGCGTTCGCACAGGTCCGCAAGATCGCCGACTGGTCGGACCCCAACGTCGGCGCCCAACCCTATGCCACCAACTTGAAGCGTTTCGTCGATGGCGAGATGGGCATGTTGATCATGGGCGGGTGGGCCCAGGGCGTGTTGCGCAATGCCGGCTTCAAGTTCGATGACTACGTCATCGCGCCGGGCCCCAGCGATAATACCAAGCCGGTTTTCCTGTTGAATGCCGATGCCTTCATATTCTGGCAACGCAAAGAGGCCGATCTGCAGGCCGGTCAGACATTGATGGCCCAGCTCGTCATGGATCCGGCAATCCAGACCATGTATTCGCAGATCACGGGATCGATCCCCGTGCGCACCGATGTCGATCTGTCCGGTGAGGGCTGGTCGGACGGTCAACGGCGGACCGCCGCAGCTCTGAAAGACGCTGTCGCCAACAATCAGGCCGTCCTGAGCCTCGCGCACAACATGGCGCAGGAAAACGGCCTGACCGCCGCGATGATCGACGTGATCACAGAGTACGTGAAGAACAAGACGATTACGCCGGAGCAGGCGGTCACCCGCCTCGCCGATGCCGTCGAGGGGGCGCGTTGACCGACGTCGTCGCGACAGCAACGCAGCAGGGCCGGCCGGCGATCTCTGGCGTGGTGCGCCGGCTGCCCGAATACCTGATGATTTGGGTGCCGCTGCTCTTGTCTGCAGCGCACCTCATTTCGTTTTCGATCTGGACGATCTGGATTTCGTTCACGCCATCCACTCTGGTTCCGGTCTCGGGCTGGGTAGGCTTGCGCAACTACACGGCGGTCTTGGCGTCACGAAACTGGCAGATCGCCTTCGACAATCTGCTGCTGTTTGGCAGCGCTTTCGTGCTGCTGAGCCTGGTGACCGGCCTCATGCTTGCGATCCTGCTCGATCAGCGCATTCGTGCCGAGAACGTGCTCCGATCCATCTTCCTCTATCCCTTGGCGGTGTCGTTCGTCGTCACTGGCACGGTCTGGAGCTGGCTGCTCAATCCTGGCATCGGGATCGAGAAGCTCGTTCATGACCTCGGCTGGACCTCCTTCCGGTTCGACTGGCTGGTCGACCGCGACATGGCAATCTGGACGATTGTCATCGCTGCGATCTGGCAATCTTCGGGCTTTGCCATGGCGCTCTTCCTTGCTGGCCTTCGGTCCGTCGATGCCGACATCATCAAGGCCGCGCAGATTGACGGCGCTGGACCGATCCGAACCTACTGGCGCGTCATTTTGCCGACGTTGTGGCCGATCACCATCACCGTCGTCGTCGTCCAGCTGCAGTTCGCGATTTCGGCCTTCGACCTCGTCCGCGCGCTCACGAATGGCGGGCCCGGGATCGCGACCCAGCTGCCCGCTCTTGTCGTCTATGATCTCATGTTCCAGCGCAGCCAGCTCGGCCGGGGTGCGGCGGCGGCGGTGCTCATGTTGCTTATTCTTCTTGCGGTGCTGCTGCCGTATGCAGCGTGGCGTTATCTCCAGCGGCGGCGGGCGATCCATGCGTGACCGAGCCCTCGCGCCAAGCCGGATTTTGATCTATTTCGTGGTTTCGTTGATGGCTGCAGCCTGGCTCGCGCCATTGGTTGTTGTCGTGTTGAACTCGCTGCGGACCAATGAGGAGATCGCCCAGGCCTCGATGATCGGCTGGCCGAAACACTGGGCCTGGAGCAACTACGCCGCTGCCTGGAGCGGCTTCTGCGTCGCCGAGACCTGCGCTGGCATCCGGCCGTATATGCTGAACTCCGCGCTCGTCACGATTCCCGCCACAATCTTCTCGACCTTGCTCGGTGCGATTGCCGGGTACGCCGTGTCGCTCTGGCGCTTTCGCGGCGATAGCTGGATCTACGGTATCGTGACCCTTGGCCTCTTCCTTCCCCAGCAGATGCGCCTGCTTCCCTGGACCATCGTGCTGCGGGACATCGGTCTCATCAACACGCTGACCGGTCTCGTGCTGATTCACACGATCCAGGGGCTCTCCTTTACGACCTTGTTCTGCCGAAACTACTATGTCGCCATTCCCCATGAACTGATCAGGGCCGCGCGGATCGACGGCGCCGGGTTCTTTCGCATCTTCTGGCGCATCATTCTGCCGCTCTCGTCTCCCATCCTGATCGTTACCGTCATCTGGCAGTTCACGCACATCTGGAACGAGTTCCTCTATGGCGTAACATTCACGACCGGCCAACAGCAGCCCGTCACGGCCGCTCTCATCGCGCTATCTGCAGCGATCGCAGATATCCCGAAGCACGGCGTGCAGAGCGCTGCGGTGATCATCGCGGCGCTGCCTACCTTGTTGATCTATCTCTTTGGCGGCAGGTACTTCGTGCGCGGCCTTACCGCAGGGGCCGTGAAATGATGGGATTGTCATGGCAGCACTAAGCATTCGCGCCCTGTCGAAGCGCTACGCCAATCTGGAGGTGCTGAAGGGCATCGACCTCGACATCGAGAGCGGCGAGTTTACCGTGCTGGTCGGGCCGTCGGGTTGCGGCAAGTCCACGCTGCTCAACATCGTCGCCGGGCTCGATCGCGCCAGCGACGGAACGATCGAGATCGGCGGACGCGTCGTCAATGACGTCCCGCCCAAGGACCGCGACATCGCCATGGTGTTCCAGTCCTACGCGCTCTATCCGTCGATGACGGTGCGGCAGAACATCACGTTCGGCATGGAATGCCGTCATGTGCCGAAGGCGGAGCAGGAGAAGGCGCTTTCGAATGTCGCTCGCCTCTTGCAGATCGAGCCGCTGCTCGGCCGCAAGCCGTCGCAGCTGTCCGGCGGCCAGCGGCAGCGCGTGGCGATGGGCCGCGCGCTGGTGCGCGATCCCCTGCTGTTCCTGTTCGACGAGCCGCTGTCCAATCTCGATGCCAAGCTGCGTGTCGAGATGCGGATGGAGATCAAGCGGCTGCATCAGCGCATCGGCGCCACCATCGTCTACGTCACCCATGACCAGATCGAGGCGATGACGATGGCGACGCGGATTGCCGTCATGCACCAGGGCGAGGTGCAGCAGTTCGCTGATCCCGACACCGTGTACCGCTATCCGGCCAACCTGTTCGTCGCGCGCTTCATGGGCTCGCCGCCGATGAACACCATGAAGGCGCGGCTCGAAGCGGACAATGGCGGGCCGGTGGTCGTGATCGGCGCGGGGCGGCCGGACGAGGCCCGCCTGCGCCTGCAAGGGTATGACGCGGCTGCCTCCTTCGTCGGCCGGGACATCGTGGTCGGGATCAGGCCGGAATGCATCGCCGAGGGAAGTCGCGGTTTCTCCAACGGCGCCGGCGCGCCCGTCGTCGTCAACGCGCCGGTCGAGATGGTCGAGCCCACCGGTGCGGAGACCATCGTGCTGTTGCGGCTCGGCGGCGAGTCCGCTTTGGCGCGGATCGCGCCGGACATCCGGCCGGTGCCTGGCGAGGTCGCCGCGTTCGCGCTCGACACGCGCCGCATCTGCCTGTTCGACCCCGAGACGGAGCGACTGATCGCATGACCGAGACGAGTTATCTGGGCCTTGCGGGCCAGGTGGTGTTGATCACCGGAGGCGCCAGCGGCATCGGCGCGGCCTTCGTACGCGCGTTCGCGGCCCAAAAGGCCCGCGTCGCCTTTCTCGACATCGACACCGATGCCGGCGAAGCCTTGGTGCGGGAGGTGACGGGCGCTGGCGGCGCAGCGCCGCTGTTCGTGCCGTGCGACTTGCTCGACATCGAGGTCCTGCGCGAGGCGATCGCACGGGTCCATGGTACGCTTGGCGATGCCGCGGTGCTGGTCAACAACGCCGCCAACGACCAGCGCCAGGTGCTGTCAGAGGTGACGCCGGCAGAATTCGACTGGACGATCGGCGTCAACTTCAAGCACGTCTTCTTCGCCGCGCAAGCGGTTGTGCCGCAGATGCAGTCACGAGGTGGCGGTTCCATCATCAACATGTCGTCGGTGGCCTGGATGCGCGGCGGGCCGGCGCTGCCGGTTTACGCCGCGGCCAAAGCGGCGATCGTCGGCTTCACCAACTCGCTCGCGCGTCTGGTCGGCCCCGACCGTATCCGCGTCAATGCGATTGCGCCCGGCATGGTGATCACGGAGCGTCAGCGGCGGCTCTGGTATCCGAACGAGCAGGCGATCGCCGAGCTCCGCACGCGGCAGGCCATTCCCGACGCCGTGACGCCGGACGACGTCGCGCGGATGGCACTGTTTCTAGCGTCCGACGACAGCAAACGCGTCACGCGTCAGTGCTTCCTGGTCGACGGGGGCCTCGGCTAGGCAGGCGCGCATTCAGCGCAGGAATTGCCGGAAGCGGCGAAGCGACACGAAGAACAGGATCCCGCCGATCGCCAGCAAGGCCGCGAATTGCGGCCACACGACGGTCAGCCCCGCGCCACGGAACAGGACGGCTTGCGCGAGGATGACGAAATGGGTGTTCGGCGCGGCGAGCATGATGTCCTGGATAATTTGCGGCATGCTCTCTCTTGGCGTTGTCGCGCCCGACAGCATCTGGAGCGGCATCAGCACCAGCATCAGGAGCAGACCGAATTGCGGCATGGTGCCGGCTGATGTGGCGAGGAAGATGCCCATGCTGGTGGTGGCGAAGAGGTAGAGCGCCATCCCGAACAGGAACAGCGGGACCGAGCCCCCGATCCGGACCGCGAGCAATCCCTGTACAATGAAGATCAGCGCGACGCTGGCGGCGACGAGAACGACGAGCCCCATCGACCAAATCTTGCTCGCCATCACTTCGAACGGCGTCACCGGCATGACCAGGAGATGCTCGATGGTGCCATGCTCGCGCTCACGGATCAGCGCCGCGCCGGTCAGGATGATCGAGAGCATCGTGACCGAGGAGATGACGTTGTTGATGGCGCCGAACCAGCCTTTGTTGAGCTCCGGATTGAAGCGCGCGCGCAGCGCCAGATCGATCGGCAGCGGCGCGGCCGAACGGTAGCGGGACAGGAACTCGCTGACCTCGTCGCTGACGATGGACTGGATGTAGCCGCTGCCCGTGAAAGCCTGGGACATGCGCGTCGCATCCACGTTGAGCTGGATGGCGGGCGATCTCTGCGCCAGCAGGTCACGCTGGAAGTTGGGAGGGATGTTGAGCGCAAAGGTGTCGAGCCCGGCGTCCATGCGGGACATCATCTCCGACTGCGGGATCAGCCGCGGGACCGTGAAATAGGGCGGGCTGAACGCAGTGATGATGCGCGTGGCGGCCGGCGACCTGTCCTCGTCGACGATGGCCAGCGCCGCCTGGTTCAGCGTCTCGGGCTGCGCCCTGGAAGACGTATAGATCGAGACCGTGAAGGCATAAACGATCAGCCCCAGCATCATCGGATCGCGCAACAGGCCGCGCAATTCCTTGACGCCAAGCTGGATGATGTTGCCTGCGCGCATGACTAGTTCGCCTGTTTCTTCAGGAACAGCACGCCGAGCCCGAGCAGCACGGGGATGGTGATCAGCAGCGCGACGAACGGTCCGGTCAGGTCGCCGAAATCCAGCCCCTTCGAGAAGGTGCCGCGCGTGATGGTGACGAAATGGGCCGTCGGATAGATCCGCCCGATGATCGCGCCCGCGCCCTGGAGCGAGGAAACCGGATCGACCAGGCCCGAATATTGCGTGGCCGGAATCATGGTGAGCAGCGCGGTCGCGAAGATCGCCGCAATCTGGCTCGTCATGAAGGAGGAGATCACGAGCCCCATCGCCGTCGTGATGACGACGTAGAGGAGGGCGGCCGCCATGAAGGCCACGAAGCTGCCCCTGAAGGGAACGCCGAATGCAAACACGGCGAAAGCCGTCAGCAGGAAGAAGTTCAGCATGGCGAGCGCGACATAGGGCAGCTGCTTGCCGAGCAGGAACTCGATCCGGGTGACCGGCGTGACGTAGAAGTTGATGATCGAGCCGAGCTCCTTCTCGCGCACGACGCTCAGCGTCGCCAGGATCGCCGGGATGATCAGCAGCAGGATCGGGATCACGGCGGGCGCCATCGCGACGATGCTTCTGATATCGGGGTTGTAGAGGAATCGAACCTCGAGCTGGTAGTCGCCGGTGGTCGCGGCATTGCCCAGGAGCTGCCGGGCCCGCTGCGTCAGCCATGTCGCGTGCATTGCCTGCACGTAGCTGCGTACGGTCTCTGCGCGCGATGGCATCGCGCCGTCGACCCAGGCGCCGATCTGGACCTCGCTGCCGCGCGCAACGTCGCGACCGAAGCCGGGTGGGATTTCGATGGCCAGGCTCAACTCGCCGCTGCGCATGCGGCGGTCGAGGTCGTCATAGTCGGTGATCGGCGCGAGCTCGGTGAACTAGCGGGACCCCGCGATCTGAAGGACGTAGTCGCGGCTGATGGTGGTGTCGTCGCGGTCCATGACGGCGAAGGAGAGATTCTCGACGTCCATATTGATGCCGTAGCCCATCACGAACATCAGGATCAGGCTGCCGAGGATCGCCAGCGTGGCGCGGATCGGATCGCGCCTGAGCTCGAGCGCCTCCCGCTGCGTGTAGGCAAACATGCGTCGGGGATCGAAGAAGCTTAGGGCGTTGTGCATGGCGCCGTGCGCCTTGGCGGCGGCAGGCTCGGGCGTGACATGCGGCGTGGCGCGCGCCTCACGCGCGTCTGTTGCGGCGATCGCGTCCGTCAGATAGGCGACGAAGGCTTCCTCCAGGTTGCCGCCGCCGCGACGCTCCGCGATCCCCGCCGGCGTGTCGCTGATCATCACCTTGCCGGCATGCATCAGCGAGATGCGGTCGCAGCGCTCCGCCTCGTTCATGAAATGGGTGGACACGAATATCGTGACATTGTCGCGCCGTGACAGGTCGGACAGGATCTGCCAGAAGCCATCGCGAGCGACCGGATCGACGCCGGAGGTCGGCTCGTCCAGGATCAGGATGTCGGGCGCGTGGATCATGGCGACCGCAAGCGACAGGCGCTGGCGCACACCGAGCGGCAGCGCGTCGGGCAGTGCGTCGATGACATCGGTGAGGTCGAAGTCTTCGACCATCTGGCGGACCCGTCCGTCGATCGTGTCAGGCGCGAGGCGGAACAGGCGCGCGTGCAGCTGCAGGTTCTGGCGGATCGTCAGCTCGGAGTAGAGCGAAAAGGCCTGCGACATGTAGCCGACGCGCCGCCGAACATCCATGTCGTTGGGATCGACTTCGTGCCCGAACAGCCTGGCTTCGCCTTCGCTGGCGGGCAGCAGCCCGGTCAGCACCTTCATCGTCGTGGTCTTGCTGCAGCCGTTCGAGCCGAGGAAGCCAAAGATCTCGCCGCGAGCGATGCGGAAGCTCACATGGTCGACCGCCGTGAAGTCGCCGAACCGGACTGTCAGTTGCTCGGCCTCGATCGCGATGTCGTCGTCATGCCCGCTCGCGCGTGGCGGGATCACCACCTCCTTGTAACCCCGTCGCTGCTCCTGAGGCAGCAGGGCGATGAAGGCGGCATCGAGATTGTCGGCGCCGGTCTGTCGCAGCAGCTCCGCCGGCGTGCCGGTCGCCAGCACCCGCCCGTCATTCATCGCAACGAGCCAGTCGAAGCGCGCGGCTTCCTCCATATAGGCGGTCGCGACGATGACGCTCATGCCGGGACGATCCTTTCGGATCGTCTCGATCGGCTCCCAGAACTGCCGGCGCGAGAGCGGATCGACGCCGGTGGTCGGCTCGTCGAGGATCAGGAGATCGGGATCGTGAATCAGCGCGCAGCAGAGGCCGAGCTTCTGCTTCATGCCGCCCGACAGCTTACCTGCGGGCCGGTCTATGAACGGGGCGAGGCCAGTGTCCTTGAGGAGTTGCTGTATGCGTTCCTCGCGCTCATGCCGGTCGTGTCCGAACAGACGGCCGAAGAAATCGACATTCTCGAACACGGAGAGGGTCGGGTAGAGGTTCTTGCCCAGGCCCTGCGGCATGTAGGCGATCTGCGGGCAGGTCCGCCGCCGGTGCGCAGCGTCCGCGATGTCGCCGCCGAGCACGTGGACGCGGCCTTCCTGGATCGCGCGAGCCCCGGCGATGAGCGAAAGCAGGCTGGATTTGCCGACACCGTCAGGTCCGATCAATCCAACCATGCGGCCTGCGGGAATGTCGAGCGTGATGCCGTCCAGTGCGCGAGTCCTGTCATAGGACAGCCCGACCGCTTCCAGGCGTATGACCGGCGCCGAAGAAGCTGACTGATCGCCGTTCGACGCGACGTTCATTTGACCAGATGTTCCGTCAGTTGGGCCGGCCACTCGGCGTTCTGGTCGAGCCGGACGAAGGCGCGGCCGGGCAGGCCTGTCTTGACCTGCTCGATGTTTCTTCGCAGCAGGTCCGGCGAGATATGCGCACGGACGCGGAACATCAGCTTCTGGCGCTCCTCCTCGGTCTCGACGGTCTTCGGCGTGAACTGAGCAACGCTGGCGACGAACGTCGCCTTGGCCGGAATGACCCATTGCGGCGCGGCGTCGAGCACGAGGCGGACCTCCGAGCCGATCGCGACGCGGCCGGCCTGCGCCGTCGGCAGGAAGAAGGTCATGTAGACGTCGCCGAGGTCGACGAGATTGAGCACGCGTCCGCCGGCGGAAAGCACTTCGCCGGGCTGGGCGACGCGGAACTGCACGCGCCCGTCGCGCGGGGCGCGCAGCGTCGAGTCGTTGAGGTCGGCCTTTATACTCTCGATGGCTGCCTTCGCCGCCTCGACGGCAGCCTCAGCATCGACGACTTGGGCTTCGGCAGCGCTGATCGCGGCTTCTGAGCCGGCGAGTTGGGCCTCCGACGCGGCCACAGCTGCGCGCGCGCCGTTGGCGGCCGCCCGGTCGTCGTCGAGCACCTGCTGGGACACTGCGTTGGTCCTAATCAATGTTTCGGAACGCTGTAGCCTTCGATCGGCAGCATCGAACTCCGCGCTGCGCTGGCTAATCACGGCGGTCGCCGTCTTCTTCTCGGCCTCGCGCTGGGTCACGAGACTCTTGGCCGTGTCGATCCCGATCGTGGCGCGCCGCAGTTGCGCCTGGGCCTGGCGGTACTGCGCCTCAAGTTGGGCAGTATCCATTTGTGCCAGCGGCTGTCCGGCCGAGACCAGATCACCCTCTCTCACGAGGATGTCCCTGATGCGTCCCGGCGTCTTGGTTGCGATATCGATCTCGACAGCCTCGATGCGGCCGTTGCCGCTGGCAAAGCCGGGCGGAAGGCTGTCGCCCCCCAGCTTCTGCCAGGCAAGGTAGCCCCCCACGCCGAGGGCCACGACAAGGAGGGCGATCAGCCAGCGTTTTCGATTGCGCGTCATAGTCTAGGCCGTTTCATCGACAGGCGGCGTCAGGTGGGTGTTTGATCCAGATTTCGCCTTCGCCCGCTCGCGCAGGCGCTGGAACGTCACGTAGAGCATCGGCACCATGAAGATCCCGATCGAACTGGCGGCGAGCATGCCGGCGAACACGGCGGTGCCGACCGCGCGGCGGCTGAGCTCGGCGGCACCGGTTGCGATGACGAGCGGCAGGAGACCGAGGATGAACGCAACCGATGTCATCATGACCGCGCGAAACCGCATGTGCGCCCCCTGAACCGCGGCATCGGCGAGCGCCACGCCCGCCTCCCGCTGCTCCTTTGCAAATTCGACGATCAGGATGCCGTTCTTGGCGGCGAGCGCGATCAGGACCACGAGGCCGATCTGGCCATAGAGATCGAGATTGAGGCCGGCGATCTTGATACCGACATATGAGCCGAGTACGCCGACGACGACCGACAGCAGCACCGGGATCGGGATCACCGTGCTTTCGTAGAGAGCGACCAGGAACAGATAGGCAAACAATACGGCGAGCATCAGCACGATGCCGGTCTGGCCGGCGGCTTGCTGCTCCTGATAGGCCGTGCCGGTCCATTCGAAACCGTAGCCTGCCGGCAGCACGGTGTTAGAGATCTCCGCCATGGCGGCTATCGCCGTGCCGGACGAGATGCCTGGCGCCGGGCTGCCGTTCACAGTCACCGAGCGATAGTTGTTGTAGCGGGTGATCACCTGCGGTCCGGTCACGATCTTGATGCCGGCCAGCGACCGTATCGGCACCATCTGGCCGGTGTCGTTGCGCAAGTAGATCCGCCAGATGTCGGAGATATCGGCGCGATCGAACGCCTCGCCCTGCACGTTGACCTGCCAGGTGCGGCCGTACAGGTTGAAGTTGTTGACGTAGATGCCGCCGAGCGTCGCCTGCAAGGCGGTAAATATGTCGCTGACGTTGACGCCGAGCGCCTGCGCCTTGCGACGGTCGATGTCGAGAAAGATCGAAGGATTGGTCGCGGTGAAGGTCGAGAAGACGCGCGCCAGCCGCGGATCGGCGTTGGCGGCGCTGATCAGTGCGCCGGTGACGCTGGAAATCGCCGCGGGGCTCTGTCCTTCCAGCGCCTGGAGCTGGTATTCGAACCCGCCGGAGGTCGAGAGGCCGATGATCGGCGGCATGTTGAAGGGCAGCACGTTTGCCTGCGGGATCTGTGCTCCGGCTGCGAAGGTTTGCGCGATCAATGCCTGTGCAGAATCGGCCGCCGCCTTGCGATCGGCAAAAGGCTTGAGTCGGGTCACGACCAGCGCGCTGTTCGGCTCGGACGCGCCGTCGAGCAGTGAGAAGCCGATGACGGCGAGGACGTGATCAACCGCCGGCATGTTCTTCAGGATGTCCTCGATCTTTTGTGTGACCTCGCTGGTGCGTGCGACCGATGCGCCGTCGGGGAGTTGCACCGACGTGAAGAAGGCGCCCTGGTCTTCCTCGGGGAGGAATCCCGTCGGCGTGATCAGCGACATGCCGAAGATCCCGGCGGCGAAGACGGCAGCGAATAGGAGGGAGAGTACAGCCACACGCAACAGTCGGCGCACGCCGCTGCTGTAGCGGTCACGCAGCCAGTCGATCCCGCCAAGCACGCGCCCGATGATGCCGCGCCTGGGCCCGGTGTGACGCAGGAAAAGCGCGCAGAGCGCCGGCGACAATGTCAGCGCGTTCAATGCTGAAATGATCATCGCGGCGCTGATCGTGACCGCGAACTGGCGAAACAGCGTGCCGGAAATGCCCGGAATGAACGCAATCGGCACGAAGACGGAGAGCAGCACCAGCGTGATCGCGATGATCGGCGCCGTGATCTGCGTCATGGCTTTCTTGCTGGCCTCGACGGCGGACAGCGCCGGCTCTTCCTCCATCACGCGTTCCACGTTCTCGACCACCACGATCGCGTCGTCGACGACGATGCCGATGGCGAGCACCATCGCGAGCAATGACACGGTGTTGGCCGAATAGCCGGCCACCAGCAGCACTGCGAAAGTACCGATCAGGCTTACGGGAACGGCCACGGCCGGGATCACGGTAGCGCGGAGATTGCCAAGGAAGAGGTAGACCACGATCACGACCAGAACGAAGGCCTCGGCAAGCGTCCGCAGGACTTCGGTGATCGTATCCCACACGAAGCTCGTGGAGTCGTATTGTACGAGGTAGCTGAGCCCGGTCGGGAAGCGCTTGGACAGACGTTGCATCGTGGCTGCGACCGCCTTCGCTGTCGTCACGGCATTGGCGCCCGGTGCGAGATAGATCGCGATCGGCACGGCAGAGCGTCCATCGATCCGCGCTTCGCTGTCGAGATTTTGCGCGCCCATCTCGACCCGGGCGACGTCTTTCACCAGGAGCGAGGAGCCGTCCGGATTGGCGCGCAGCACGATGTTGGCGAATTGATCGGTGGTGGCGAGCCGGCCGAGGGTCTGAACATTGAACTGGAATTGCTGGTCATCGCTGATCGGCCGCGCGCCGATGCGGCCGACCGGTGCCTGGACGCTTTGCGCACGGATCGCGGCAATGACGTCCGACGGAGTCAGATTGAGGCTGGTCAGCCGCTGCGTATCGAACCAGATCCGCATCGAGTAGTTCATTTTGGCGAACAGATTGGTCTGGCCGACCCCCGGCGTGCTGGCGAGGGCATCGAGCACGTTGATGATGGCGTAGTTGGTGATGAAAAGCGGATCCTGCTGCCCGTCGGCGCTGTAGAGCACCAGGAATTGCAGGATCGCCGAGGACCGCTTGCGCACCGTGACGCCCTGTTGCTGGACCTCCGTCGGCAGTTGCGACAGTGCGCTCTGGACGCGATTGTTGACGTTGACCGTATTGATGTCGGGGTTGGTGCCGAGAGCGAAAGAAACGGTAAGCGTATAGGTGCCGTCATTGGCACTGGTCGATTTCATATAGAGGGCGCGGTCCACGCCGATGACCTGCGCCTCCAGTGGCTGGGCGACGCTGCCTTCGACCACCTCCGCGGATGCGCCGGGGAAGGTGGCGGAGACCGAGACCTGCGGCGGCACGATGTCCGGAAACTGCGCCACCGGGATCTGCATCACCGCGAGTGCACCGGCGATGGTGATGATGAATGCGATCACCATCGCCAGTCGCGGGCGATCGATGAAAACCGCTGACATCATCGCTTGGTGCCCACAGCTTCGCCAGAAGTGCCAGTGTCGCTTGTGGCAGCGTTCATGCTCGACAGGATCAGCGGGCTTGCCGGACCGGGCACGACGACCTGGCCGGGGCGGGCCCGCTGCAAGCCCTCGACAATGACCTTGTCGCCGGCGGTGAGCCCGCTGATCACGGCGGCGATGGTCGGCGTCGATTGTCCGAGCTTGACGCGGTGCTGCTCGGCCTTGTTGTCGCCACCGACGGTGAGGACATAATCACCCTGCTGGTCCGAGAGCACGGCGGAGCGGGGGATCGCCAGCACCTCGACGGGCTCGACGCCTTCGAGCACGACGGTGACGAATTCGCCGTCGGTCAGTTCGTGGACGGTCACGCCCGCGGCCGAAGGCGCCCGCAGGATCGGGTTGGCGATTTCGCCGCGCACGGTGACCGTGTCGGTGTTTTGCGCGATGGTGTTGTCGACGAAGTTCAGCTTGCCAGCCTGGCCATACATGCGGCCGTCGGGGAGCCGCAACCTGATCACCACGGCTTCCAGGCCGCCTTTCGGACCATACCGTTCGCGCAATTCCAGCCCCTGGCGAAGCGGCACGGGGAAGGTGACGTACATCGGGTCCTGGCTGACGATGGTGGTCAGAACGCCCGAACTCGGACTGACGACGTTGCCCTCGGTGACTGACGTGCGTCCGATCTTGCCGTCGATCGCTGCGCTGATCACGGTGTAGTCGAGATTGATCCGTGATGCATCGACCTGTGACTGAGCAGCCTGTACCTGTGCTTCCAGGCTGCGCTGGTTCGCAATAGCGGCATCGTAGGTCGATTGTTGTCCGGCCGGTCCGCCGAGCAGCGTGCGTGCGCGTTCGGTGGTCAATTTGGCGTTTTCCAGCGTCGCCTGGAGCTGCGCCACCTGTGCCTGCTTTGACTCGAGGTCGGCTTCGAAGGGGCCGCGTTCGAGATGATAGAGCTGATCTCCGGACTTGATTTCCGCGCCTTCCACGAACAACCGCTTTTCCAGAAACGCGGTGACGCGTGCGACGACGTTGACGCGATTGATCGCTTCGATCCGCCCGATGAATTCGCTGGTCTCGGTGATCGGCCGCTTGGCCGCTTCCACGACACCGACCGCGGGAGGACCGGCGGGAGCAGGCTGTGTCAAGGCTGTCCCGCCGGTGATGATCGTCACGAGGCTTGCCATCAGCAGTCTGACCGAGGCTTGTGCAAGGTCCATCGTCCGCTCCTTGCCCCGGCCCTGAAATCAGTGGCGCAGGCCTCACTCATTCCCGCGGCGTGCGGTTGCTGCGAGCAGGCTCGTCGTAGCCCTTGCGACGGCTGTAGAACATCAGCGCGATAAGGCCGCAGCCCGAGACCAGTATGAAGATCGCGGCGACTGCCAGGATGATGTTGCCGTAGAGCGGCATGGGCGTTGCCTGCCACACCGCCACGCAATACCAGGTGGCCACGACGAGAAGGACAGCCAGCACGGCCGCAAGGAGCCATTGGTTCTTCGTGTGCATGGTGTCCTCCATCGTCTGGTTGAGAGCCTGAATTGTCTTCACGACAAACCTGCTGCCGATGGACCGCGTCGGTTTGCGACAGCTCCTAGCGCCACCGCCATCCGCATTGACGACGGCCGCGATGCCACCAGCAGACCCAGCGGCGCCTGCGCCGCGGCGGCGGTGGTGGCGGTCGCCCCCAGCCGGGGCCTTGTCCCCAACCGGGGCCAGTTCCAGGTCCCCAGCCGGGTCCCGGTCCCCATTGCGCTTGCGTCACGAGATCGGATGGCATCCCCGCCTGCCCGAGATCGGGAGCGATCGGCATTGCTTCCGCGGCCTCGATCAAGCGAACGCCGATGGCGCCGATCGCTGCGGCGGCAACGGCATTCTGGGCAAAGCCGAGGAAAGCACGGCGGGTGGGAGCGTTCATCATCTTCTCCTCTTCCTGTCACACAGTCCGCCGCACGGACTGCAGCGCATAGAGCAGCCACGCCAGGCCATGCGAGATCAGGTCGACGCCCAAAAGGAATCCAAGGGCCCAGACGCTGATCTCGGGGAATCCGAGCAGGATCACGAGACCTGCGAGTGTTGCAAAGGCGCCAGAGATGAGCATCATCCATCCGTTCTGCCGCCAACGCGCGAAACTCAGCACGCAGCGAATGGCGCCCGAGGCGAACAGTATCGCGCCGAGGAAGTAGGTCAGGATGAGAGCGCCTGACACCGGCTGGCTGAGCAGCAGGAAACCGAGCCCCAGATAGAGCACGCCAAGCAGAACCTGCCACAGGAACCCGCCCCATCCTCTGGTCCAGAAGGCGTGCATGATCTCGAACGCGCCGGCCGCGATCGCAATCACGCCGATCAGCTTGACGCTGATGAGCGTTGCGAACACGACGTCGCCGAGAGCAAAGAGACCGGCAGCGATCAGCACGATGCCCAGGAGCGCGCAGACCCAGAATGGGGGCGGAACGAGAGCCTCGATCTCGGTTCGGCTGTCATAGGCTGTCATGCCATGCTCCTCATCGGCAATGGCTCGATCGACACGCCTGAATGCTAGCTTGGAACCCGCAGCGCCGACATCCGACGAAACCCTGAGCAGTGGAGCGGGAATATTCCAATTTGCATGAATGGCGGCGCTGCGATCGCGCGAGAAACGCCGGTGAATTGCTATCGCCGTCCCCTCGGCCCCAGTGTCAGATTGGTGACGCCCGCAGCGAGATTGAGCCCGATCGATCGCTCGATGGAGAGCGGCTGCAGCATCACGCTGCGCCGCGAGCCGCCGATCAGGACATTGGCGCCGAGGCCTGGCCCTAGTGCGAAATTACCACTCGCGCCCACATAGTTTCCGCGCAAGGTGGCGGGACCGATGCGCGAGTTCTTGGAGAGCACCGCCCAGGACAGGGTGCCTGCGCTGGTCACGCCGATATCAAGGCCAATGCGCCGGATCCGTCCTTCATAGATGTACTGCCGCGGCGGATTTCCCGTGTAGAACACGCAACGCAGCGTCTGCGCTGATCCGAGCACCAGCCCGACGCGCGGATTGCTGAAACACAGGAGCCGGCCGACCCTGAAGGTCTCCGCGCGCGCGGGCAGGGTGAACGTGCATAGCAGGACCGATACGCCGATCACTGCAACGATCCTCGTCATTCGCATGTCAGGCCTCCATGTGCGTCTTGGTGTCGGCGGGCGCGGTCCTCGGCCGCCGGTCCTGGCGAAGCCAGAAGGTAAGGCCGAGGCCGATGAGGAGCACGGCGCCCAGCAGGAAGAAGAAGAAAGACTGCTTCAGCCAGGATATCGCTGGAACGGCCAAGCCCATCGCAAGGCCGAGGAAAGCAATTTGCAGCGACAGAAGACTGACGCCCGCCAGGAACGTTCCGAGCGCGAGCAACGTCAGCAAGACGAGGCCGGTTGCCGGTGTCGGAAGCAGCTGCTGCACGCCCGACACCAGGATGATGTTCATCGTGACCAGGACGGCGACCCAGTGCAGCGCCTGTGTCCAGATCAACCGCAACTTGGCTTCCTTGCCGTCGACCTCCGGCCATTTGGTGATGACACAGACCACGCCGATGGCGAGTGCCAGGAACTCCCAATAGCCGACCAGGGGCTGGCGCGAGACATTGGTGTAGGCGACGCCCGCGACGGCCAGCACCAGCGCCACGACATAAGGAAGCTGCTGCCACAGGAAATGGGCCATGCCGGAATGAGCTTCGCCGCTCTCCGCCTGTTGTGTATCCATCTCGCGCTCAGTGTCATTCATGGGTCACCCACGCGTGATTTGCCGTTGTTCAGCGCCAGTCTGGGACCATCGCCGAGATAATCCTCGACATAGAATCTGATGATCGCGACCCGGCCGATGGCGACCAGCGGCATCGCCAGCGCAATGCCCATGACGCCGAACAGCGCGCCCAACAGGACGATCGCGACCAGGGTCCAGGCCGGTGGAATTTCCACGGCCTGACGCTGGATCAGTGGGCCGATCACATAGCCTTCGATCGACTGGATGATGGTGTAGACGACGACGGCCCAGATCAGCAGCGAGCCGCCGAGCGGCATCGCGACGAGCGCGATCGGAATGGCGGCAACGATGGGCCCGAGATACGGGATGAAGTTCGACAAGCCTGCCTGGAGTCCAAGCACGAATGGACCGGGCAGCCCGATCAGGTAAAGCGCGACCCAGACGCACAGCGTCATCAGGATGATGCGGATCAGTTGTCCGACGAACCAGAGCCGCATGACGTTGCCCATCTCGTCCATCACCTCGCGCGTCCGTGCCCGATATGACGGCTTCACCAGCATGACCAGGCTTTCACGATGGCTGGTGGGATCGAACGCAAAGAGGATTCCAAGGAACAGGATCACGAGCGTAGCGGTCAGCACGCTCGAGGCGCCTCCCAGCACGAACTGGGCGTGGCTCAGGAGCCGGCCTTGATCGGAGAACAGCCATTGCGCGAAATCCCGGCCCCATTCCGGACCGAGCAGATCGACGCCGTACGACAACAGATGCTCCTGAAGGATGTCGAGCTGGGCATCCATCACCTTGAGCAATATTCGTGTCTGCTCCGGCAGCTTGCGCGCACCCCAAACGAGACCAAGTCCCGACAGGGCGGTGAGGAACAGAAGCACGAGCGTCAATCGCCAGACGCGCTTGAGCGGGAGGGCTGGCGCGAGCGCCCGCGCGGCGGCGTCCAGCAAGGCCGCAAACAACACGCCCGCGAAGACGACGAGCAGGCTCGAAACGGATTGCCATGCCAGAAACAGTGCGACGCACGCAGCGAGCAGAGTGAGTCCCGTCGTGAGCAGGCTGCGCCGGCCGTCGCCTCCGGCGGGGTCGGCTTCGTCGCGCCGCGCCACCTCGCGCAGCCTGTCTTGTCCGATCCGGGTGTCGCTCATCGATCGACCAGTTCGCGGGATCTCGGCGGTCCCTTCGTTGCTCTAGGTGCGAACCCGACGGCTGCCATAGTGCGGATGCGTGCCGCCGCGATGGCGCCAGTAGCGATGCTTCGTCGGGTTCATATTGGTATTGGGTGTGGCGGTGGTGCTGGGCGCGGCTGCGCCTGGTTCTTTCGGCGCGGCCACGCCCTTGGTGTCGGACTGCGACAGGGACGGGGTCGAGGGTGCAGTCACCGCCATCAGTCCAAGGATCAGACCGGCGCAGAGGGCCCGGATGTTCATGCTCGCCTCCAATTGACAACCAAACGAATGATTCAGATCGAGATCGCTCCGACGGTCAGCGCATAGATGCCGGCGCATGCAGCGGCCGCCAGCGCTGCGAATGTGACGGCTTCGAACGGCCGGAACGTCGTCTCCTTGCGCTCGCGCTTGGCGAGGAAGAACAGCACCGTTCCGGGTGCGTACAGGATGGACGACAGCAGCAGAAATTTTGGCCCGCCCGCATAGATCATGCCGGCGGCATAGAGCGTCGCGACGGCCGAGCGGACCCAGTCGACTCTGCGGGCGCGCTCGCCGGCATCGTAGGTCTCGCCGAGAGAGGCGAGCTTCAGCCCATACGCGGCGACGAAGAAATATGGGATCAGGGTCATCGCGCTTGTCATCTTCAGTGCGAGCGTGAAGGCATATTCCGCAAACCAGGTAACGAGAAGAAATGCCTGGATGACACAGTTGGTGAGCCAGAGCGCGCCCGCCGGCACCTGATGCGCGTTCACGCTGCCGAGGAAGGAGGGCATGGTGCGGTTCATCGCGGCCGAATGCAGGATCTCGGCCGCCAGCAGCGACCATGACAGGTAATTTCCGAGGATCGAGATCAGGAGCCCGACGCTGATGAAGATGCTGCCCCAGCGGCCGACCATCGCTTCCATCACGCCGGCCATCGACGGCGTCGGAAGCGCCGCCAGCGCCTCGCGCGGCAGCACGCCGTAGGACAGGAGCGTGACGAGGACGAGAAGGCTCAAGACGATCAGGAAGCCCATGACGGTCGCAACTCCGATATCGGAGCGGTCCCTGGCGTAGCGGGAGTACACGCTTGCCCCCTCTATCCCGACAAAGACGAAGACGGTGAGCAGCATCGTGCCGCGGACCTGCGCGAAGACGTCCGGAAGGGATGGCTCGTCCGTTCCCCAGAAGTTTTGTGACAAGCGTTCAGCGTTCACGGTGAAGATCGCCACGATGATGAATGCCAGGATCGGGACGATCTTGGCGTAGGTTGCGATCGTATTGAGGGTGGTCGCTCCCTTGATGCCGCGCAACACCAGGACATGCACGCCCCACAGCAGCACGGATGCCGCCGCGATCGCCGTCGGCGTCGTGCCGTCGCCGAACACGGGAAAGAACTGTCCGAGCGTGGCCTTGATCAGGATGAGACAGGTGACGTCGGCGAGACAGCAGCCGATCCAGTAGCCGGCTGCAGAGGCGAAGCCGATGTAATCTCCGAATCCGGCCTTGGCATAGGCGTAGATTCCGGCGTCCAGCTCCGGCTTGCGACGTGCGAGCGCCTGGAACACCAGCGCCAGCATCAGCATACCGGTGCCCGCAATGATCCAGGCGATGATCGCCCCAAGCACCCCGGTGGCGCGGCCGAAGGATGCGGGCAATGCGAAGATGCCCGAACCCACCATCGACCCGATCACGAGCGCGGTGAGCGCGCTGCGTGACAGCGTCTGAGCGGCCTCGTTCGACGAAGGAGCCATGACAGGGAATGGCCTCCCGATCGGAAATGAGCCTGACACGACGGCCCGCGTGGATCGCAGGATGTCGGCCGGCCTCAGATCTGCGACCTTAGAGGCGGCATTCCCGCCCGCACATCAGGGATTCTCTGTAGAGGGCGATGGCCGTAAATTGGCATCGCCGGCCTCCTGGGGAGTGCCGCCTTCAGGCTCCGGCGACCTGCGTGGCCGCGGGCTGGTCGGAACGCGACAGCGAACCGGGTGCCGAGGCCCGCGCCACGAATACGAAGCTCGACCGAAAGAACTCGCCTGTCTTGGCGAGTTCGGCTGCAAGCCGCCTGGCGTGCTCCAGCGCCGCATCCTGGTCGGCGTACTCGCATCCAATCCAGTCGGGGAAGAGGCCATATCTGTCGACGATATGAAAGAAATAGCGCATGCTGCTGCATTAAGCTGGGGCGTGGACGGCTGCCAGTGACAAACCCGTAAGGCACATCCGCCAACGGGATGCCGAGCGGGCCGGCGGATTGCGCTTTCGTAAGGTGGAGGCGGGCGCCCCGGACTAGGGGAATCTTGCCTCGGTTCCTCGGGTGATCAGCCGATGTCCGGGACCTGCGCACCGGAATAGCGTGATCTCATCGCCCCGACGCGCGAGAGGAGGAAAGCGATGTCGAACTATGATCAGAACCTGGCGGGCTCAGGCCAGGCCGGCGGCAGCGCGATCGCGATTGACGCCGGACTGCGCGACTACATGTTGCGGATCTACAATCACATGGCCGCGGGCGTCGGCGTGACCGCGGTTGCGGCCTGGCTGACCTATCAGCTGGTCGATCCCTCCTGGCTGCAAAGCCCGGTGATGTGGGTCTTCATCCTGGCGCCGCTCGCGCTGGTATTCTTCCTGGGATCGCGCATCAATACGCTGTCGGTCTCGACGGCGAGGACGCTGTTTTTTGTCTATGCCGCCCTCGTCGGCATATCGCTCTCGATCCTGCTCCACATCTACACGAGCGCTTCGATCACCCGCGTGTTCTTCATCACCGCTGCGACCTTCGGCGCACTCAGCCTGTTCGGATATACGACGAGGCGCGACCTGTCCGGGGTCGGCACCTTCCTGTTCATGGGCCTGATCGGCATCATCATCGCAAGCCTGGTCAACCTCTTCCTGAGGTCGACCGGGCTCGACTGGCTGATCTCGATCGTGGGCGTCGGCGTCTTTGCAGGCCTCACCGCCTACGACACCCAACGCATCAAGGCGATGTACGACAGCGCGGACGATGAGACGTCGGCAGGCCGCAAGTCCGTGATATCGGCGCTGTCGCTCTACCTCAACTTCATCAACCTGTTCATGATGCTGCTGCGCCTCGCCGGAAGCCGCCGCTGAGCGGCGGAAGGCGGCATCAAGCCGCCGGCCGCTCTGCTGCGCTGGCGAGCGCGTCGCGCAGCATCTTTTCCTTGCTCTCGTCGAGCGAGGTCTTCAGCACGACGCCGCCGGCGTCCTTGATCTCCTTGAGCACCTTGTCCGCCGTCATGTGCTTGATCAGGACGAACAGCGCCGCGTTGCCGGTATGGAGGTTGCCGGACAGCTCCTTCATGAAGGCATCGTCGATGCCGAAATCGGACAACGCGCCGCCGAGCGCGCCGGAGGCCGCTCCGACCGCGACGCCGAGGATCGGGTTCAGGAACAAGACGCCGATCAACAGCCCCCAGAAGCTTCCCGTCATCGCTCCTACGGCGGTCGTGTTGACGAGTTGGTTGAGCTTGATGCCGCCGGTATCGGTTTTGACGGCGATCACGGCGTCGCTGATGGTGATGAGGTATTCCTTCTGCAATTTGAGGAGGCGCTGACGCACTTCCTCGGCTTTTGCCTCGGTCGGGTACACGATCGCGACGAGATCGGACATCGAAACCTCCTTGAGCTTTGTCGGCTGGGTAGGATGCTGATGGTGTGCTCCGGCGTGACGCTAGTCCGCGGGCGCTACGCGCGGCATCGGAGAAAACCCTGGGCTCAAAGGATGAATGTTCTGATGAGCCAAGGGGTACGTGCGCGCGATCGGCGGAGATCCCCGGCGAGGAGGGAAATCCTGATCCACGACTAGGTAATCACCCGATATTCCCTGCGGGTCCGAAGGCGCATCGTCGCAAGCACTGCCAAAAGCCGATTGGCTGCGCGAGGCCTCCATGACCGCGACGTCATCGATCCAGAAGCTTTCACTGTTCGCGCTGACCGCGATGGTGGTCGGGTCGATGGTCGGCTCGGGCATCTTCTCGTTGCCGCGGACCTTCGGCATCGCAACGGGCCCGTTCGGAGCCATCTTTGCCTGGTGCATCGCCGGCGGCGGCATGTACACACTGGCTCGCGTCTTCCAGTCGCTGGCCGAACGCAAGCCCGATCTCGATGCCGGCGTCTATGCCTATGCGAAGGCAGGATTTGGCGACTATCCCGGGTTCCTCTCGGCGCTCGGTTACTGGTCCGGGAGCTGCATCGGCAACGTATCCTACTGGGTGCTCATCAAGTCGACGCTCGGCGCGTTCTTTCCCGTGTTCGGCGATGGCAATACCGTCACCGCGATCATCGTCGCCTCGATCGGCATCTGGCTGTTCCACTTCATGATCTTGCGCGGCGTGCAGCAGGCGACTGCGATCAACACCATCGTCACCATCGCCAAGATCGTGCCGATCCTGGTCTTCATCGCGATCCTGATCTTCGCCTTCAAGGCGGATATGTTCCGCGCCAATTTCTGGGGCGGCGAGGGCATGCCGGACAAGAGTCTGTTCGAGCAGATTCGCGCGACCATGCTGGTCACGGTGTTCGTCTTTCTCGGCATCGAGGGCGCCAGCGTTTATTCGCGCTATGCCAGGGAGCGTGCCCATGTCGGCGCCGCAACGATCCTCGGCTTCGTGATCGTGACGAGCCTGATGGTGTTCGTCACCATGCTGCCCTATGCCGTGCTCCCGCGCGCCGAGATCGCGGACATGCGGCAGCCGTCAATGGCGACTGTGCTGGAGGCGGTCGTCGGGCACTGGGGCGCCGTCTTCGTCAGCATTGGACTTTTGGTTTCGGTGTTGGGCGCCTATCTCGCCTGGTCGCTGATCTGCGCCGAAGTGCTCTCCGCCGCCGGCCGGACCAGAGACATGCCGGCGGTGTTCGGCACGGAGAACGCGAACAAGGTGCCTGCCGCCGCGCTGTGGTTGACGAACTTGGTCGTCCAGCTCTTCGTGATCAGCACCTATTGGTCGCGAGACGCCTTCGCATTCATGCTCAATTTGACGAGCGTCATGAACCTCATTCCATTTTTCCTGGTCGCCGCCTACGGGCTCTTGCTGGTCAGGCGGGGCGAGACCTATGAGAAGCGCCCGGACCAGCGCAGGCGCGACCTGATCTTCACCGGCATCGCCGTCGTCTACACGCTGTTTCTGATCTATGCGGCGGGGATGAAATACCTGCTGCTGGCCGCCATTCTCTACGCGCCCGGTACGGTTTTGTATTTCTGGGCCCGCCTTGAGCAGAAGGCAAAGGTCTTCAAGCCGGTCGAATGGGTCATCTTCATCGTGGCCGTGATCGGCGCCGTGATCGGAGTTCACGGATTGGCCACCGGCTACATCACCATCTAGGCGAGACCATCTAGGCAAGGCAGCTCCCATGGCAAAGCAAGCTTCGGACTCCTCCACTGCTTTCGGCGTGCATTCTGAGGTCGGACAGTTGCGCAAGGTGATGGTCTGCTCGCCGGGCCGTGCCCATCAACGCCTCACGCCCTCCAATTGCGACACGTTGCTGTTCGACGACGTGCTCTGGGTCGACAACGCCAAGCGCGATCATTTCGATTTCGTGCAGAAGATGCGCGACCGCGGCATCGAAGTGGTCGAGATGCATAATCTGCTCACCGAGACCGTCGCGATCCCTGAGGCCAGGAAATGGATCCTCGACAACCAGGTCGTTCCCAACCAGGTCGGGCCAGATATCGTCGATGACCTGCGCGCCTATCTGGAAAGCCTCAAGCCGCGTGACCTGGCCGAAACCTTGATCGGCGGTGTTTCCACCTACGATTTTCCGGACGCCCATGGCGGCGAAACGCTGCGGCTCATTCGCGAGGCAGCCGGCATGACCGAGTATCTGCTGCCGCCGCTGCCCAATACGCTGTACACGCGGGATACGACCTGCTGGATCTATGGCGGCGTCACCCTCAATTCGCTCTATTGGCCGGCACGGCATGAAGAGCCGATCCTCGCCACGGCCATCTACAAGTTCCATCCGGACTTTGCGGGGAAGGTCAACGTCTGGTGGGGTGACCCGACCCAGGATCATGGCCTTGCCACCCTGGAAGGCGGCGACGTGATGCCGATCGGCAAAGGCAACGTCCTGATCGGCCTCAGCGAGCGCACCTCGCGGCAGGCGATCAGCCAGCTTGCAGCTGCCTTGTTCAAGAGGAAGGCGGCCGAGCGCGTGATCGTGGCCGCGATGCCCAAGCTCCGCGCGGCGATGCATCTCGACACCGTCTTCACCTTCGCCGATCGCGATTGCGTGCTGATCTATCCCGACATCGTCGACACCATCAGGGCGTTCTCGTACCGGCCCGCAAACAACGCCACCGGTATCGAGCTGCGCAAGGACGAGAAGCCGTTCGTGCAGGTCGTCGCGGAGGCGCTGGGCCTGAAGAAGCTGCGCGTCGTCGAGACTGGTGGCACCGCCTATATGCGCGAGCGTACGCAGTGGGACAGCGGCGCCAATCTGGTCTGCGCGTCGCCCGGGGTCGTATTCGCCTATGACCGCAACACCTATGCCAACACCTTGCTGCGCAAGGAGGGGATCGAGGTGATCACCATCGTCGGCGCAGAACTCGGCCGCGGCCGGGGTGGCGGTCATTGCATGACCTGTCCGATCACTCGGGACGCGGTGGATTACTAGGGGCGGACGGACTCGAGCGCTTGGGCGTGGTGGCGGATCGCCATCACGGAGCCCGTTGGAAGGCGTTTTAGTCTCTGTTGCATTGATGTTGAATGTCGGTTCGCGGCGATTTGGCACGAACTGCACAATCACACGCTCGGACTTCATCTTTCACATATTCGGGATTTCAATCGGCGTAGGGTACTACTTGGTAGTGTACCTGACCCAGCGGTGTATAATCCCGCAAGCCCGAGGGCGCGGGTTCTGATCCAGAGATCATCACCTGGCGTGGCGTCGACGGGGCAGGGAGCGACCCTCGCGCTCGGGAACATTGAAGACTCGGCATTGAGCTTCGATGCCAAGGTCGCTCAAAGAGTGAGTGCGTACCGTGAAGCTACATGGCTCCCCCACCTGCGAGTCGAGTCGAACCGGCGTCAGGGAATGGCTGCCAATCGGTCCGGAAGAGCGGCTCGGCGACGTGCATCCGAACGCCAGCCTGGTGTCCCTTCAGGAGTGCATCCAGCAGCGGATCGCATCCGATCTTCACGATTCAACCTGCCAGTATCTGATCGCAGCGAGCCTCGGCCTGATGCGCCTGCGCACCTGCCTGAACGACCCGGCCGGAGCTGCGCGGCTATGTGACGAGATCGATGCCTCGATCGACGAAGCGCTGCGGGAGATCCGAGCGTTCGCCTATCTGCTGCACCCGCAGAATCTGACGGTCGACGGTCTGAAAGCGACGATCGAACGCTATTCGCGGGGATTTGCCACGCGGACATCCCTGCACGTGACGACCAGGATTTCGTCGGATATCGATCGCTTGTCGCGTGACAAGCAGCATTCGTTGCTCCGGGTCGTCCAGGAGGCCCTGACGAACGTCTTTCGTCATGCGAAGGCGACGGAAGTGAGAATCGTCATCGCCTCGACCGGCAGCCATGTTCAACTGACGGTCAGCGACAACGGGCGAGGCTTTCCGGCTGCCCATGCCAAATCCAGTACGAAGGCTGTAATGGGCGTCGGCATTCCGGCCATGAGGGCCAGATTGCAGCAAATCGGAGGTACGCTTCATATCCAGTCCGGCTCGGCAGCGCGACATTCCGGCACCACATTGCTGGCGGTGTTGCCGCGCGATTTCGTCGAAAGCAAACGCAACAGGAAGACCGCAACAGTCGCGAGGGTCCACGCAGGCACATCGTGAAAGAAGAAAACTGATCACCGGTGGTGGCCGAAATCGTCTATCGCGCCTGGCGTCTGGGGCTGCCACCGTGTCAAAAAACCTGGAGTGCGCTGCCATGAAGCGGTTTCTTATCGCAGATGATCACGAGGCCGTACGGTCGGGCTTGCGAGCCGTGCTCGAGCAGCGGGCGGATTGGGAGGTGGTCGCTGAGGCCAATGACGGCAGCAAGGCTGTTGCCGCTGCAATCGCCAACCAGCCCCACGTCGCCATCGTCGATTTTTCCATGCCGCGCATGACGGGGGTCGAAGTCGCACGGCGGATCAGGGAATACCCGCTTCAGACCGAGGTGCTGATCTTCACGGTGCACAATTCCAGCCTGCTTGCGCAGGAGGCGTTCCAGGCAGGTGCGCGCGCCTTCCTGCTGAAGTCCGACGCCAACAAACTTCTGCTGGCGGCGGTCGAGGCGCTCCTGGCGCACAAGCCGTTCTGTACCAGGAGCTGTCAGAACGAACTGGATCGCGGGCTGAGCTCCAGCATGGACAGTAGGCAGGCGCTCACCCCGCGGGAGCAGCTCGTCGTCAAGCTGGTCGCGGAGGGCTATAGCAACAAAGGCATCAGCTCCATCCTGGACCTCAGCGTCAAGACGACGGAGGCGCACCGGGCGGCCGCGATGCGCAAGCTCGACGTGAATTCGACGGCCGGACTGGTCCGCTACGCGGTGCGGGCCGGGCTGATCGAGGTATGAGGCCTTTGGGTACAATCGCCGAGGGATTTCAGGGTTTTGTGGGATAACCCGCTGGACCGCGACCGGTATGATCGCTCGATCTTCCTGCCGGTCGCCTCCATCGATCGCCCGATGGGCCCGCGGGCCGGCATACGGGAACGACGTCGTGAAGCGCATCGTGATTGCGGATGATCATGAAGTCGTGCGCTCCGGGCTGCGGGCGATCGTCGAAACCCGCTCCAACTGGATCGTCAGCGGAGAGGCGACCAATGGCGAGCAGGCGGTCGCATTGGCGTTGGAGACGCGGCCCGATATCGTGATCGTCGACTATTCGATGCCGCTCATGAACGGGCTGGAGGTCAGCCGTCGTCTGAAGGCGCTGCATGTGCGCACGGAAGTGCTGATCCTGACGATGCACGAGAATGAGGAGCTGCTGACCGAGGCCATCCTGGCAGGAGTTCGCGGGTTCCTGTTCAAGTCGGATGCCAGGAACCACCTGATTTCCGCCATCGAGGCGCTGCTCGACGGCCGGCCTTACTTCACCAGCCTGCTGCTGGAGAAGTTGCTCCACGACTACCAGCTCAACAAGCAGAACAAGTCGGCCATGCTGCTCACGTCGCGCGAGCAGAGCGTGGTTCAGCTCATTGCCGAAGGACATACCAACAGGTCCATCAGCACGATCCTGAAGCTGAGCGTGAAGACGGTCGAGACGCATCGCGCGTCCGCAATGCGCAAGCTCGGGATGTCGTCGACGGCCGAGCTGGTGCGCTATGCCATTCGCAAGCGACTGGTGGCGCCGTGAAGGGGCATTGGCGGGCTGGCGGCTCGCCAATTCGCTCACCGATCGGCTACCGTCTCAGCGAGCAGCCAATCCCGAAAGACGACGAGGGGCGGGTGGGGCGCTCGTTCCGACGGCCACACCAGATAGTATCGTTCGGGGCTCTCCATCGGCAGGTTGAGGGCGCGCACGAGGCGACCGCTGGCCAGCTCGTCCTGGATCAGGAACGTGGGAAGAAGCGCAACGCCCACGCCGACCATCGCCGCCTGGGCAACCGTTGCAAACTGATCGAAATACATCGTCTGGGCGGACGCCCCTGGAACGCCCTGCGCAAGGAACCATTGGTCCCATGCGTTCGGTCGCGTCGAGATGCTGAGCAGCAATGCCTTCCTGATGTCTCCTGCCGAGCGAAAGTGGAATTGCTTCCTGAGCTCGGGACTGCAGGCGGGAACGACTTCCTCCGAGCGCAGGAGGACCATCTCGGCGCCCGGCCAGTCCGGTGATCCGAAATGGATCGCTGCATCCAGCGGCTCGGAACGAAAATCGAAGTAGGACAGGCGGGTTGCAAGATTGACGGTGACGCCCGGATTCTGCGCCAGGAATCTCGGAAGGCGTGGCGCCAGCCAGCGCGTGCCGAACGTCGGCAGGATCGCCAGATTGAGCGTGCCGCCTCTCGGATTGGCGCGCAGGTTGAACGAGGCGGTGCTGATCTTCCGCAGCGCGTCGCGAATCTCGCGCGCATAGGCTTCGCCGGCGGGCGTCAGCCGAATGGTCTGGCGCTCGCGGACGAACAGTTCGACACCGAGCTGCTCTTCCAGCGACTTGATCTGCCGGCTGACAGCCCCCTGGGTCAGGCTGAGCTCCTTGGCTGCCAGCGTCACGCTGCCGGTGCGGGCCGCAGCTTCAAAGGCGGCAAGCAGAGCGGTTGACGGCAGGAAGCGACGGGACGGCTGCATATTATTCCATCTTGGAATGATCTATTGAGCAATCATCGTTTGGTGGTCTTGAAAAGGCAAGAATAGTTCGGGCGCTTCATGCTAATTTTGCATGACTCTCGTGGTGGTCAGGCCCAGTTCCGAGCGGCGGCCTCACGAGAATTAGCCATTGACCAGCGTGCCACTTCAGTTCGATCAAGGGCCGGCGCGCTCAACCAGACGCAACGGCCGCGCCATCCAAATCAACGCCGACTTCGGAAAGCCTGTCATGTCCATCAAACCCGCCCCTCAGACCCAAGCTCACACCGCCGATCTTGCCGCTGAGGTCGACAGGCTCCTCGCCGACGTCGGCGTGAGCCGTGCGAGCTACACGGAGGGCACGCTCGCCGTGCAGACGCCGATCACCGGCAAGATCGTCGGGAAGGTCAGGGAAGTCGGCGCGGCCGACGCCGCCGCGCTGATTGCGAAGGCACATGCGGCCTTCCAGGTCTGGCGGCTGGTACCGGCACCGAAGCGCGGTGAGCTGGTCCGGCTGTTCGGCGAAGAGCTTCGCGCCAACAAGCAGGCTTTGGGCCGGCTGGTGTCGATCGAGGTCGGCAAGATCGTGTCCGAGGGCCTCGGCGAGGTTCAGGAGATGATCGACATCTGCGACTTCGCCGTCGGGCTGTCCCGCCAGCTCTATGGCCTGACCATCGCCACCGAGCGCGGCGAGCATCGGATGATGGAGAGCTGGCATCCGCTCGGCGTGACCGGCATCATCTCCGCCTTCAATTTCCCGGTCGCCGTCTGGGCGTGGAACGCGGCGCTGGCACTCGTTTGCGGCAACAGCATCGTGTGGAAGCCGTCCGAGAAGACCCCGCTGACGGCGCTGGCGACGCAGGCGCTGTTCGACCGCGCGCTGATGCGCTTTACGAAGGAGGGCGGAAGCGCGCCCGCAGGGCTTGCGGCGCTGCTGATTGGCGGCCGCGACCTCGGCGAGCTGCTTGTCGACCATGCGAAGGTCCCGCTGGTGTCGGCCACGGGCTCGACCGCGATGGGCCGCGCCGTGGGGCCGCGGCTCGCCAAGCGTTTCGCGCGCGCAATTCTCGAGCTCGGCGGCAACAATGCAGCCATCGTCGCGCCGACGGCCGACCTCGATCTGACGCTGCGCGGCGTTGCCTTTGCCGCGATGGGAACCGCCGGCCAGCGTTGCACGACGCTTCGGCGCCTCTTCGTCCATGAGAGCGTGTATGACAGCTTCGTTCCGCGGCTGAAGCGGGCCTACGCATCCGTGTCCGTCGGCAGTCCCCTGGAAGCCGGCACGCTGGTTGGTCCGTTGATCGACGGCGCGGCCTATCGTGCGATGCAGGGTGCGCTCGAGGCCGCGAAGGCGGCGGGGGCCGCCATTCACGGCGGCGAGCCGATTGCCGTCGAGGACGCCACGGACGCGTACTACGTTCGTCCCGCGCTGGTCGAGATTGCTGCGCAGACGGGGCCTGTCGAGCAGGAGACCTTCGCGCCGATCCTCTACGTGATCAAATACAGCGATTTCGATACCGTCCTCGAACTGCACAATGCCGTTCCGCAAGGGCTCTCCTCGTCGATCTTCACCAATGATTTGCGCGAAGCCGAGACGTTCCTGTCGGCGCGCGGCTCCGATTGCGGGATCGCCAACGTCAATATCGGTCCGTCCGGCGCGGAGATCGGCGGCGCGTTCGGCGGCGAGAAGGAGACCGGCGGCGGACGCGAGTCCGGGTCCGATGCGTGGAAGGCCTATATGCGCCGGGCCACGAACACCATCAACTATGGCCGAACGCTCCCGCTGGCCCAGGGCGTCAAGTTCGACGTGGTGTGAGGCCTGATGCAGGATGATCCGCGATCGCATGGTCTTTGGGCGCTGACGGCGCCGGCTGCGCCTGAGACCATGACGCTCGTGGGCGAGCTGGATGTCGATGTCGTCGTCATCGGCGGCGGATATACCGGCGTGTCCTCCGCGCTTCATCTCGCCGAGGGAGGCGCGCGCGTCGCCGTGCTTGAAGCTTCCGAGATCGGGTTCGGCGGATCGGGGCGCAATGTCGGTCTCGTCAATGCGGGCATGTGGGTCATGCCCGATGCTCTCACCTCGACGCTGGGTCAGGTCTTTGGCGAGCGCCTGATCGATCTTCTCGGTCACGGACCGGCGAAGGTGTTCGATCTCATCGAAAAGCACGGCATCGATTGTGAGCCGGAGCGCGCGGGCACGCTGCATTGCGCCGTCGGGCATAAGGGCCTGGCCGAGATCGAGGCCCGTGCCGAGCAATGGCAGCGGCGCGGTGCACGGGTCGAGGTGCTCAACGCCGAAGAGACGCGCGCCAAGATCGGCGGCGGCGACTACGCCGGTGCGCTGCTGGACAAGCGCGCCGGCACCATTCAGCCGCTCGCCTATGTCCGCGGCCTGGCGCGCGTCGCGCTGGCGGCGGGCGCGAAGATCTTTACCCAAAGTCCCGTTCTCGCCGCGCACATGGACGGCTCGCGCTGGAAGATCGACACGAAATCGGGATCGGTCCGCGCGGATTGGGTGATCGTTGCCACCGATGCCTATGCGCAAGGCCCGTGGTCGCAGGTTCGGCAGGAGCAGATTCATCTGCCTTACTTCAATTTTGCGACCGAGCCCCTGTCGGACAATCTGAGGGCGTCGATCCTGCCGGAACGGCAGGGAGCCTGGGACACCAAGCAGGTGCTCTCCTCGTTCCGCTTCGACCGCGCAGGCCGACTGGTGTTTGGCAGCGTCGGTGCGCTCGAGGGAAGCGGTGCCGCGATCCACAGGGCGTGGGCCATTCGTTCGCTGCGAAAATTGTTTCCGCAGCTTGCCGACATCAGGTTCGAGGCTGGCTGGTTCGGGATGATCGGTATGACCTCGGACAATCTGCCGCGTTTTCACAAGCTCGACCGCAACGTCATCGCCTTCAGCGGCTACAACGGCCGGGGTATCGCGCCGGGCACGGTGTTTGGCGGTGTGCTGGCGTCCTACGTGCTCGGCCATGTCGCTGAAAAAGACCTTCCGCTGCCGGTCGCAGCCTGCGAGGAGCCGCGCTTCCGCCTCGCACAGGAGGCTCTCTACCGCGCCGGATCCCAACTCGTTCATCTGACCGAAGCGCGGCTCTAAAGCGCGATGAGATTGGATGAATCGTCATCGCGCTTTAGGTTGTTGTTTGAGCATGATCTCCGCGCAAACGCGTTCCGCGTTTGTCGCGAGGGAAAACGGCTTCACACTTTTCCGGGTCATGCTTTAAGCCGTCGAACCATGAAAGAGGATGCCTTGCTGCGCTACTACACCGCTGCTGAGGTCGAGGCCGGCCTTGACTATCTCAGACTGATCGACGCGCTGGCCGAGTCCTTCCGGCGTGGCGGCGAGGCAATGCCGGTTCGGCAGAGTTACGACGTCGGAGCTCCCGACACGCCCGGCCATCTCCTGACCATGCCGGCCTGGGAACGAGGCAAGGCGCTCGGGGTGAAGCTCGTGACGGTATTCCCTGCGAACGCGTCCCGCGGCCTCGGCGCCGTGTCATCGCTCTACACGCTGTTCGACGGCACCACCGGCCAGCCGCGTGCGATGATCGACGGCGAAGCGCTGACCAACCGGCGGACGGCGGCTGCTTCCGCGCTTGCCTCGCGCTATCTGTCGCGCCCGGACAGCAAGACGTTGCTCGTCATTGGCACGGGTCGCATCGCGGCCTGTCTGCCGGCCGCGCATCGCGCCACGCGTCCAATCGAGCGCGTGCTCGTTTGGGGCCGCAATCCGCAGCGCGCGGAGGCTTTTGCAGGCGAGATCTCCCGGCAAGGGTTCGGCGCCGAGGCGGTTGTCGATCTGCCCGCGGCATTGGCCGAGGCAGATATCGTCAGTTGCGCGACGACATCGGTCGAGCCCATCGTTCTTGGTCGACACTTAGGAACGGGCACACATCTCGATCTCGTCGGTGCGTTCACGCCCAAGATGCGCGAGAGCGACGACGAGGCCGTCTGCCGCAGCCGCGTTTTTGTCGACACCTATGGTGGTGCGCTCGCGGAAGCCGGCGATCTGCTCCAGCCGATCGCCGCCGGGCGCTGGGACGCCGCCAGGATCTGTGGTGATCTGCATGAGCTGGCCAGCGGTGCGCGGCCCGGTCGTCTGGAGGAGAGTGAGATCACGCTGTTCAAGTCAGTCGGGGCGGCGTCCGAGGATCTCGCGGCCGCGTCACTCCTCGTCGGCGGATGGGATTCCGGGATTGGCGGGGCGGCGTCATAAGGTCAGCGATCGGCGGTCAATTGCTGGCGATACCGTTCGGCGTCCCAGCTCAGCAACGCGTGCTCGTTCTCGGCCGAGAGATAGTGGACCTCGGCGATAAGGGGCACACGGCAGGTCACCAGTCCGAGACAGGTCAGCATGGCTTCGGCACCATTGCTTGCATCCTTGCGAATGACACAGCCGAGGCCGGGAACGAGGAGGGCGACCGGAGGCGGCCGCCTGTCCGTATGGGCTCGCGACGTCAGGACGCGCAGATCCTCGCCATGGTCCAGCACGGGCAGGCCGGGACCGAGAAAGACGACGTGGTCCGGATACAGCGAGCCGCTGGTCGCAATGGCACGGCTGTAGCGGTCGATCGCGATGCTGTGGCAGAGCGGATCTTTTGGCGAACGATAATCGGTGCCGGCGCAGATTGAGCGGAGCGCCTCGTCATCGGCTGGTATGGCACTGCGC
Organism: Bradyrhizobium sp. CCGUVB23; assembly: GCF_024199885.1. Classification (NCBI taxonomy): domain Bacteria; kingdom Pseudomonadati; phylum Pseudomonadota; class Alphaproteobacteria; order Hyphomicrobiales; family Nitrobacteraceae; genus Bradyrhizobium; species Bradyrhizobium sp. CCGUVB23. The sequence goes on along the minus strand of NZ_JANADQ010000001.1, from coordinate 9,897,787 downwards.
TGGGTGAGTGCGAGCCGCCTCTCGACCTCGTCCACCAGCGTCTCGGCCGCCGCGCAGCTGTCAGCGCCGACCACCAGCCCATGGTTGCCGAGGATCAGGATATCCACGGCATCCTCCGCCAGGATATCGCTCACGGCCTTGGCCAGCGGCAGTCCCGGATGATGATAGTCGAGCCAGCGCCAGGACAAGCCGTCGAGGCGCCTGGCAAGCTCCTCGCGCGCGTCGGACCGCACCGCCCAGGCGATCGTATTGACCGAATGAACGTGCAACACGACGGGATGTGGCATGAGCGCGTGGAGCGAGGTCTCGATCGAGGCGCGCAATGTCGAGTTGGTGCCGGGAGCAAGAGGCACCTTTTCGTCGCCTTGCATAAGCGCAGCGCGCGCTGCGCCAAGCGACACCGGCACGAAGATGTCCTTGGCTTCCGCATCCGCAAGCCAGGTGCCGGACGCCTTCACCCAGAGCACATCGCCATCCTTGATCGAGGAGTTGCCGCCGGCACCCTGCACCAGCAGGATGTTGCGGCCGACGCGCGCCGACATATGGCGGAGATCATCGAGTTGTGCAGGCTCGCGCATTGCAGGCCTCACCAGGTCAAGTGGTTCATCAGCCAGTCCGGTATCATCTCCTGCGATCCCGCCAGCATGCGGATCGCCGCCGGCAGATCGGGCGCGCCTGCGAGTGCGTCCCTGTGCACGCCCGCGCCGAGGAACAGGGTCAGCATTCCCTTGGCCCGTGCGCCGGCGACGTCGTGATCGAGGGAATCGCCGATCATCAGGACCCGCTTCGGATCGGGATGGCCGAGTTGCTCCAGTGCCGCCTCGAAGATCGGCGCGTGCGGCTTGCCGACGAATGCCACGGCACCGCCAAACCTCTCGTAGAACCGCGCCAGTGCGCCCGGCGCCGGGACCAATCCGTTCGCGCTGAACATGGTCAAATCAGGGTTGGCGCACAGCATCGGCAACCGCCGCGCTGCCGCCGCGGCGAAGCGTGCGCGCCAGTGCTCGGGCTCAGCGACGTCATCATCGAGCCCGGCCAGCAGGATGAAATCGGCCTTCTCGATCTCGGTCACGATCGAGAGGCCGAGACCGTCGATAACGGAATGATCGCCGCCGCGCGTGATGAGAAAACATGATCGGCCGAGATTGGCGAAAGGGGCGCGTGCGCGTTGAAGCAATCCCGCCCAGGTCACTTCGCCGGAGGTCAGGATGCCGTCATAGGCCGTCGGCGGCAGGCCGAGCCTTGCAAGCCGCTCTTCGTTGCTGCGTGCACGCTTGCCGGAGTTCGACAGCACCAGCACGCGCTTGCCCGCGGTCTTGAGCTTCACCACGCAGTCCCGCGCGGCCGGAAACACGGTGCCGCCTTCATGCAGCGTGCCCCATTGGTCGAGCAGCACGTGATCGAACCGGTCGGCGATCGCGCTCAAAGTATTGATTTCGATTGTGCCGACTCTCATGACGGGCTGCCCTGCAAGGCCAGCAGCGCTGCACCGTAGCTCGCTTCGGTTTGCTCGGCCGTCGTGACGGCAACACCGAGCGCGCGGCGTCTGATCTCGGTCCATGCCGGGTTCTTCGCACCGCCGCCGATGCTGACGACGCGGCGCAGTCGCGGTGCTCCGAGCGCAGCGAGGCGCTGATAGGCGAGGGCTTCGACCGATGCGATGCCTTCGAGCAGCGCCTGGAAGAAGCGATGGTCTTCCGCCGGGCGCGGCGTGATCCGTGCGGCCAAGGACGGATCGGCGATCGGAAAGCGCTCGCCTGGCTTTGGCAAGGGATAGTAGTCGAGCCCGGTCGGCTCCTCCGGTCGCAGTTGCGGCGTCAGCCGTTCCATCTCTGCCGCCGAGAAATGCGCGAGCAGCGCGCCGCCGCCGGAATTGGAGGCGCCGCCGGCGAGCCAGCGTTCGCCAAGCCGATGCGAATAGACGCCCTGATCGGCGGCGAAGATCGGCTGCGTCGCGAGCAGTTTGACGACCAGCGTCGTCCCGAGCGAGGTCACGGCATCGCCGGGGCTATCGGCGCGCGTCGCGATGAACGCGGCGACGCCGTCGGTGGTGCCGGCCGTGATGCGGGCCGTTTTCGACAGGCCGAGCTCTGAGGCAACCCCTGGATCGATCTCGGCAAACGGCGTCCCCGGCACCAGCACGCGCGGCAAAAGCGTGTGCGGCACGCCGAGCTGATCGAGCCAGGCCGGCCAGCTGCGCGTGACGGGATCGTAGCCGAGCTTGAGGACGTTGTTCTCGTCGCTGACGCCGTGGGTTCCCGCCAGCCGGCCGGCGATCCAATCGGCCTGATGCACGGCAAAGCGCGCGCTTCTTGCGTCGCTTTGGCCCAGCAAATGAAGCAGTTTCGCCAATGCGCTGCTGGCGCCGTGAGCGCCGCTTTCCTTCGGCGCAACCGACCCAATGCGCTGGGCTTCCTTTGCCGCGCGGGTGTCGTTGTACATCAGCCCCGGCGTGCAGGGACGGCCGGCCGCGTCGATCAGGAGCAGCGTGCCAGACGTGCCGTCAACGCAAACCTGCTCGACGGCCTGGAGATCGATGCCGCGTCCGAGCTTGCTGATCGCAACGACGCTCGCGTGCCACCAGAATTCGGGGTCCTGATCGATCGCGTTACCGTCCTGTCGCGGTGGGGGCAGGGTGGCGGACTCCATGCCCTGGATGTCGCCGCGCGCATCGACGGCGCAGGCGCGAACGCCGCTGGTTCCGACGTCGATGCCGAGGAACAAGCCCGTCATTGGATCTCACCTCCCTTTGGCACTCTGTCGATTGCGGCGCAGTTCACAATCGCCCCCGCGATTGCACTGCAGCACGTTTGGGGGATTGACGTCCCGGCCGGCCTCTGCAATTTTTTGCAAGGCGTGAAGAAATTTGCAAGCAGGCTTTTTCGCCGTGGTGATGCAACCCGACAGGATGGCGACGATTGACGGCGAAGCGTCGCTCGCGACCCGCGCGGCCTGGCTCTATTTCGCCGCCGGACTGACCCAGTCGGAGGTCGCCGACCGCCTCAACATCCAGAGCACCAAGGCGCACCGGCTGATCGCGCGCGCCAGCCGCGAGGGCATGATCCGCGTCTTCGTGGAAGGGCCGGTCGCCGAATGCGTTGCGCTGGAGAACACGCTGGTCGAGCGCTACGGGCTCTCCTTCTGCCGCGTCGCACCCGATCTCGGCGAGGGCGACCTGCCGCTGAAGGCGCTGGCGCTGGAGGGGGCCAGCTTCCTGCGGCAGATCCTCGAGCGCGGCGAGCACAAGATCATCGGCGTCGGCCATGGCCGCACGCTCGCCGCGATGGTGGAACAACTGCCGCAGACACCTGCACGCGGCGTGCAATTCGTATCGCTGCTTGGCGGACTGACACGGAAATTCGCCGCCAATCCGTTCGACGTCATCCATCGCCTCGCCGAGCGCACCGGCGCGGAAGCCTATCTTCTGCCTGTTCCCGTGTTCGCCAATTCCGTCGCCGACCGCGCGGTGCTGATGCAGCAATACGGCATCGCCGACGTATTCGCGCTCGCCCGCAAGGCCTCGCTGCTGTTCGTCGGCATCGGCCAGATCCACGCCGAGGGCTTCCTGGTCTCGAGCGGCATGATCAGGCCGGACGAGGTCGTGGAACTGAAGCGGGAAAGCGCCTGCGCCGACCTGCTCGGCCATTTCTTCAATGCCGATGGCGAGATGCTCGACATCGATCTGTCGGCGCGCGCCACCTCGATGGAGGCGGCGGATTTGCGGAAACACCGCATCGTCGCCATCGGCGGCGGACTGGCAAAAGTCACGGCGCTGCGCGCGGTTTTGCGCAGCGGCCTCCTGCACGGCCTCATCATCGATGAGGTGACAGCGCAGGCACTCGCTACCGACAGGCCGGAGGCAACATCCGGCAAAACCAAGAACAAGAGTCGGAAGGGTAAGTAAACGCGCACCATGGGAGGTTACAATGCACGACCGCGAGAAGAATCTGTTCGATTCCTACGCCGCCAAACGGATCAGCCGGCGTGATCTACTGGACGGAGCCGGCAAGCTCGGTATCGCCGGCGCGGCGGCCAACGCAACCTTCGCCTCCGCAATGTCGCGGGCGATGGCCGCGGACTTCAACTGGAAGGCCTATAGCGGCAAGTCCGTCAAGCTGCTGCTGAATAAGCATCCCTACGTCGATGCCATGATCGGCGACCTCGAAGCATTCAAGGCGCTGACGGGCATGAATGTCACCTACGACATCTTCCCGGAGGACGTCTATTTCGACAAGGTGACGGCGGCGCTGTCCTCGAAATCGGATCAGTACGACGCCTTCATGACCGGCGCCTACATGACCTGGACCTACGGTCCGGCCGGCTGGATCGAGGACCTCAACAGCTACATCAAGGATCCCGCCAAGACCAACCCGGCCTTCGCCTGGGACGACGTGCTGCCGGGCCTGCGCTCCTCGACCGCATGGGACGGCGTCGCCGGCTCCGAACTCGGCTCGGGCAAGGCCAAGCAGTGGTGCATCCCCTGGGGCTACGAGCTCAACAACATCACATACAACCGCAACATCTTCAGCAAGGTCGGCGTCAAGCCGCCGACGAACCTCGACGAGATGCTCGAGGTGGCCGCGAAGATCACCAAGGACGCCGGCGGGCCTTACGGCGTCGGCGTTCGCGGGTCGCGCTCCTGGGCGACCATCCATCCGGGCTTCCTCTCGGCCTATTCGAACTTCGGCCAGAGGGATTTTGTGATGGAGGGCGGCAAGCTGAAGGCCGCGATGAACACCAAGGCTTCGAAGGATTTCCACGAGAAATGGGTCAAGATGATCCAGACCTCGGGCCCGAAGAACTGGTCGACCTATACCTGGTACCAGGTCGGCACCGACCTCGGCGCTGGCGCCTCCGGCATGATCTTCGACGCCGACATTCTCGGCTACTTCATGAACGGCGGCGACAACAAGGAGAAGGGCAATCTCGGCTACGCGCCCTTCGCCGCGAACCCGGCGGCCAAGGCGCCGACGCCCAACGTCTGGATCTGGTCGCTCGCAATGTCGAGCTTCTCCAAGCAGAAGGATGCGGCCTGGGTGTTCATGCAATGGGCGGCTTCCGTCGAGCACGATCTGTTCGGCGCCCGCAAGATGGACTTCGTCAACCCGGTGCGCGCCTCGGTCTGGAAGGACTCGGAGTTCCGCGACCGCATCGCGAAATCCTATCCCGGCTATCTGGAGCAGCATGACGTCTCGGCCCCGGGCGCCAAGATCTACTTCACGGCGCAGCCGCTGTTCTTCGACCTGACCACCGAATGGGCAGCCTCGCTCCAGAAGATGGTCGCCAAGGAGATCAGCGTCGACGAAGGCCTCGACAAGCTCGCTGACAGCATCAACCGTCAGCTCAAGCAGGCAGGACTTGGTTGAACTGCCTCGATTGACGCCTTTCGTGGTGCCTCAATTCCTCCGCGCCACGACAACCCGCCGGTTCGGAACGCCTACGATCCGGGCCGGCGGTGTTGCAGTGAGTATGTGATCCCGTATCATCATGAGCATGGTTCAACTCCTTCAGACCTCTGCGCTTCCGCGCCGCACCACGAGGCTGCGCGGGCGCATGCTGCCTTACCTGCTGAGCCTGCCGGCTCTGCTCGTCTGCATCGCCATCCTCGTGCCGTTCGTGACGGCCGCGGTCTATTCGCTCCAGCGCTACCGTCTGAACCTGCCGTACTTGCGCGGCTTCATCGGTGTCGACAACTACATCGACTTCCTCTCCGATCCCGCGTTCTGGAATACGCTGCGCATCTCGCTCGTCTATACCACCTTGACGGTGGTGCTCGAGCTTCTGCTCGGCCTTGGTATCGCGCTGCTCCTGCGGCGGCCGACGCGCTTCCACAATGCGGTTTCGATCGTGCTGCTGCTGCCGCTGATGACGGCGCCAGCGATTGCCGCCCTGATGTGGAAGCTGATGACAAACCCGAGCTTCGGCATCCTGTCCTATCTGGTCAGCCTGCTCGGCGTGCACGACTTCAAATGGGCGTCGGACCCGTCGAGTGCGCTGTTTACGGTCGTGCTGGTCGACGTCTGGGTCTACACGCCCTTCATCATGATCCTCTTGTTGGCCGGCCTGCGCTCGCTGCCGCGCCAGCCGTTCGAGGCCGCGGCACTCGACGGCGTTCCGGCAAGCTTCGTATTCTTCCGCATCACGTTGCCGATGCTCGCGCCCTACATCATCACGGCCTCGCTGTTCCGCCTGCTCGATTCCATCCAGCAGTTCGACATCATCTATGCGATGACGCAGGGCGGGCCCGGCGACCGGCTGATGGTGTTCCAGGTCCAGGCCTATCTCGAATTCTTCCAGTACACCAATGTCGGCCGCTCGGCGGCGCTGCTGATGATCCTCTGGCTGATCACCAACATCCTGTCGAACATCTTCATCAAGAACTGGCTGCGGCTGCGCGCACGCGCCCACGGTCACGGGTAAGAGCGAAGGAGGCGAAGATGGATCATTCCAGTCTCGCAGGTCGCATCTTCCGGGGCGTGGCGCTGGCGCTGGTGCTCGTCTTCTTCATGTTCCCGATCGTCTGGATCCTCATGATGTCGTTCCAGACGAATGAACAGATCCTGCGGATCCCGCCGCACATCCTGTTCGAGCCGACGCTTTCCAACTATCAGGCCTTGATCTCGGGCCAGCTCCGCACCACGGCCGGCAATCTCGAGATCCCCTTCATGCGCAACCTCATGAACAGCTTCGTGCTGTCGAGCGCGGCGGTGCTCCTGGCTCTGCTGCTCGGCGTGCCAGCGGCTTACGCGTTCGCGCGGTTCAAGTTCCGGCTCGGCGAAAGCATCGCGTTCACGCTGCTGTCGTTCCGCTTTGCGCCGCCTCTGCTCGTGCTGCTGCCGCTGTCGCTCTACTATCAGCAGCTCGGGCTCAGCGACACGTATTTCGGCATCGTCTGGGTCTATCAGCTCATCGCGCTTCCCCTGATCCTGTGGATCGTGCGCGGCTATTTCGAGGATATCAGCCCGGACATCGAGCACGCCTATCGGCTCGCCGGCCATTCCTGGCGCGAGGCCTTTACCCGCATTGCGGTTCCGCTCGCCGGTCCCGGCATCGCGGCGGCCGGACTGCTGTCCTTCATCTTCTGCTGGAACAATTTCGTCTTCGCGCTGATCCTGGCCTCCGCCGACAAGCAGCCAGTGACCGTGGGTGCGCTCGCTTTCGTCACGGCCTCCGGTATCCAGTACGGCCAGATCGCAGCCGCCATCGTCCTCTCGGTGACGCCGACGCTGCTGCTCGCGCTCTATGCGCAGCGCTACCTGGTCGAGGGTCTCTCGCTCGGCGCGGTGAAAGGCTGACACATGGCGCGTCTCGAACTCAATTCCGTCGGCAAGGCTTTCGGCGCGGTGCGTTGCGCCGACGACCTGTCGCTGGTGGTCGAGCCCGGCGAGATCGTTGCAGTGTTCGGGCCTTCGGGCAGCGGCAAGACCGTGCTGCTCCGCATGATCGCGGGCATGTTCGAGCCCGACGATGGGGACATCCTGGTCGGCGGCCGCTCCATCGTCGGCGCGCCGCCGGAGCGGCGCGGCATCGGTATGGCCTTCCAGAATTTTGCGCTGTTCCCGCATATGAGCGCGCAGGACAATATTGCGAGCGGGCTACGGGCGAAAGCCAAGGGCGGAGAGTTGACCTCGCGGGTCACCTCGATCAGCCGGTTGCTGAAGATCGAGCATGTGCTCGGCCACATGCCGCGCGAATTGTCCAACGGGCAGAAGCAGCGCACGGCGCTCGCGCGTGCGCTGATCGGCAATCCGGAGGTGCTGCTGCTCGACGATCCCTTGCGCAACGTCGATGCGAAACTTCGCTATGAAATGCGGCTCGAGCTGCCGAGCCTGCTGCGCCGCAGCTCCGCTGCGGTGCTCTACGTCACCCAGGACTATCGCGAAGCGATGGCGATCGCCGACCGTATCGCGGTGCTGATCGAGGGCCGTCTCGTCCAGGTCGCAAGGCCCGAGGAGATCTATGCCCGGCCAGCATCCGTTGCCGTTGCGCGCCTGTTCGGCGACCCCAGCATCAATCTTGCCGAGGTCACGCCCCACACCGAAGAGGCGGACCTGACGGCCGAAATTGCCGGGACGAAGGTCCGGCTCGATCCAGTGGACCAGCAAGCTGCGGATCATGGTCCATGCTGGCTCGGCGTTCGCCCTGACGATCTCGTCGTCACCCGGACAGCGAGCGAAGACGCGATTCCAGCGCGCATCGTCGCGATCACGCCGATGCATGAGCGGGCCGTGCTGCTGCTGCGTTTTGCCGACGGCTCCGAATGGCTCGCGGCGCTGCCGCCGGATTCACCGATGGCGAGTGCCGACGACGGCGTCTTCGTCCGCTTTGCGCCGGAGGCAGCGCTGTTGTTCGATCGTGCGACGGGGCTCCGGGTTGGTCTGCCGCACCGGCGTCAGGCGGCGTGAGGAGAGCGGACCCATGGCCATGCTCGAAATCAAGAATGTCGACAAGGTCTATAGCAGCCGCGGCAAACCGCCGGTGCATGCCGTGCGCGCGCTCGACATGGCGGTGACGAAAGGCGAGATCGTTGCTCTCCTGGGCTCCTCGGGCTGCGGCAAGACCTCGACGTTGCGGATGATCGCGGGCTTCGAGAGCGTGACCTCGGGCGCGATCGCGCTGTCGCAGCGGCGGATCGACGAGCTGCCGCCGGCGAAGCGCAAAGTGGCGATGGCCTTCGAAGGCTATTCGCTCTACCCACCGCTGACGGTGCGCGAGAACATTGCCTTCGCGCTCAAGGCACAGCAGCTCTCGCGCGGCGAAATATCGCGCCGGGTCGAAGCGATCGCGCGCCTGGTCGAGATCGAGGACATCCTGGACAGCTTTCCGCGCGCCATCTCGGGCGGGCAGCAGCAGCGTGTGTCGCTGGCGCGTGCCTTGGTGCGGGACGCCGACCTCTATCTGCTCGATGAGCCCATGGGCCAGCTCGAGCCGCAACTGCGCGCAGTGCTGCGCGGGCGGATCAAGGGCTTGCTGGCCGAGCGCGGCATGACGGCGATCTTCGTTACCCATGACCAGACCGAGGCGAGCGCGCTCGCCGATCGCATCGCCGTGATGGAGGATGGCGTCCTTCAGCAATTCGCCAGCGAAAGGGAATTGAAGAACCGTCCGGCCAATCTCTTCGTCGCAAGCTTCATCGGCGAACCGCCGATGAATCTGCTGGAGACGGGGGTTGCACCCGCCGACAGCGGCTTCCGCCTGTCGGTCGGTTCTGATATCGCGTTCCAGATTCCGGGCGATACGCTCGATCAGGCCGCGCGTCGGTCCCTTGAACAGGGCAACCGCGTCCGGGTCGGCATCCGCCCGCAGAAGGTCGCGGTCGGGACGGGCGATGTCCGCGTGCGCGTCGTGTCCAATCAGTGGCTCGGCGACCAGTCGCATGTCGCAGGGGAATGCGCTGGCCATCTTCTCATCGCGGTGACGCCGAACCGGATCGCGGCGCGGGCGGGCGACGTCATTCCATTCGCGCTGGAGCCGCGCCACCTCCACATCTTTGGCGCCGACGGCACCTGCATTCGTCATGCGGAGGGAGGCTGACCATGCTGACCTCGCCGCAGCGCGACGTGATCATCGGCATCGATGCCGGCACGTCTCTGATCAAGACCGTGGCGTTCACGCGCGACGGGCGGCAGCTCGGCGATTTCTCTCTGCCCAATACATACACGACCACGCCTGGCGGCCACGTCGAGCAGGACATGTCCCGAACCTGGACCGACACGGTTGCCGCATTGCGCGGACTGGTGGCGGCCGTGCCGGATATCTCCCGGCGCCTCGCGGCCGTCGCGGTCACAGGGCAGGGCGACGGCACCTGGCTCATCGACGATGACGGCCGCCCGGTCGCGCCGGCGCTGCTATGGCTGGATTCCCGTGCCGCCAGCCTCGTCGAAGGAATCCGCGCCAGCGAGCGCAATGCCGCGCTCTATCGGCGCACCGGCTCGGGGCTCAACGCCTGCCAGCAGGGGCCGCAACTCGCCTGGCTGCAAGCGCATGCGCCCGTGACACTGTCCCGGGCCAGCACGGCCTTTCACTGCAAGGATTGGCTCTACTTTCTGCTCACCGGCCAGCGTGCGACCGATCCGTCGGAGTCGACCTTCACCTGTGGTGATTTCCGCAAGCGCCGCTTTGATGCGGAGACAGCGCGGCTGATCGGCATCGCCGATTGCGCGGCCCTGTTTCCCGAGGTGGTCGACGGAGTCACGACGACGCATCCGCTGAGTGCGGCCGCCGCCATCGAGACCGGACTGCCTGAGGGCGTGCCGGTCTCGCTCGGCTATGTCGACGTGGTCTGCAATGCGCTCGGCGCGGGCCTCTACGATCCATCACCCGATGTCGGCTGCACCATCATCGGGTCGACCGGCATGCATATGCGGCTCGCCACCAGTGCCGACGCGGTCACGTTGAACGCGGAGGCGACTGGCTACACCATGCCGTTCCCGGTCGCCGGCCATTACACCCAGATGCAGTCCAACATGGCGGCGACGCTCAACATCGACTGGCTGCTCGATCTCGCGCGGGATCTGCTCGCCGCCGAGGGCGTGGTGCGTTCGCGTGCCGACCTGATCCGCCGCCTGGACGAGAAGGTGCTGGCGGCGAAGGCCGGCGACCTGTTGTTTCATCCCTTCATCTCCGACGCTGGCGAGCGCGGGCCCTTCGTTGCCCATGAGGCTTGCGCCCAACTCATCGGCCTGCGGTCGCGCCACGGCTATTGGGACCTGATGCGTGCCGTGATGGAGGGGCTCGCCTTCGCCGCGCGCGATTGCTATGCCGCGATGGGGGCGTTGCCGGGCGAGGTGCGGATCACGGGCGGCGCAGCGCGCAGCCGCGCTCTCGGGACTATCCTTGGGGCTGTGCTCGAATGCAATGTGCGCGTCTGTAGTCGCGGCGAAGCCGGGGCAGGAGGTGCTGCGATGATCGCAGCCGTCGCAACCGGACTTTATCCGGATATGACGGCCTGCGCGGAGGATTGGGTGAGACCGTATCTGAACGAACCACAGACGCCGGATCCGGCCTTGGCCGTGCGTTACGCGAAGATGTTTCCGGCCTATCTGGAGGCGAGACTCGCGTCGCGGCCGGTCTGGAAGCAGCTTGCGGCGCTGCGTGCAGGAGCCGGTCATGTCTAGCTCCATCGCCATCGTCGGTGACCGCTTCATGTTGCCGTCGGTGTTCGCCGAGAAGATCACGGCTGCCTGCGGCGACGGCGTCGACATCCGCCTTCTGGAGCAGCCCTGGCCGGACGAGCCGATGGAGCACGGCTATGCCGGCTCGAAGCTCGATGGCCTGAAGGAGTTCATGGGCGATCCGGACGAGGTCGCAGAGTTCATCGGCGACGCAGCGCTGCTGGTGACGCATCTCGCACCGATCTCGCGGTCGATGCTGGAGCGCTTGCCGAACCTGAAGTTCATTGCGGTCTCGCGCGGCGGCCCCGTCAATATCGACATGCAGGCCACGCGCGATCACGGCGTGATCGTCGTCAACACCCCCGGCCGCAATGCAAGCGCGGTGGCCGAGTTCACCATCGGCGCCATTCTTGCGGAGACGCGCCTGATCCGCAGCGGGCACGAGTCGTTGCGCGGTGGCGAATGGCGCGGCGATCTCTATCGCGCCGATCGCACCGGTCGCGAGCTCGGCGAGATGACGGTGGGCGTCGTTGGTTATGGCGCGATCGGCACCCGCGTGGTGAAGCTGCTCAAGGCCTTCGGCTGCAAGATCCTGGTCGCCGACCCCTACGTCCAGCTCAGCGCGCAGGACCGCAAGGACGACGTCGAGCACGTCGGCCTCGCGGATCTGCTGGCGCGCGCTGACGTCATCAGCCTGCATGCGCGGGTCACCAGCGAGACGACGGGCTTCATCGATCGCGCGGCGCTCGCGCGGGTCAAACCGGGCGCATTGCTGATCAACACGGCGCGCGGCCCGCTGGTCGACTATCAGGCGCTGTTCGAGGTGTTGTCCTCGGGACGCCTTGGCGGCGCCATGCTCGATACGTTTGCCGTCGAGCCGGTGCCGCCCGACTGGCCGCTGCTGCAATTGCCGAACGTGACGCTGACGCCGCACATCGCCGGCGCTTCCTTGCGCACCGTCACCATTGCTGCCGATCAGGCCGCGGAAGAGGTTCGCCGCTATCTAGCCGGTGAGCCGCCGCTCAACCCGTGCTGAAGACGAAAGGTGTTTCGACATGACCCGCGAGGAGCGACAGTTACGCGAAGCGATCATCGCCAAATGCCGGTGGATGAACGCCTCGGGTCTGAACCAGGGGACGTCAGGCAATATCTCCGCCCGCTACAAGGACCGGATGCTGATCACGCCGTCGGCGACGCCCTATGACGCGATGAAGCCGGAGATGATTGCTTCGATGCCGCTCGAGGGTGAACACGGCTCCTGGGAAGGACCGCTGCAGCCGTCCACCGAATGGCGCTTTCATCTCGACATCATGCGCGGGCGGCCGGATGTCGGCGGCGTCGTCCACACGCACTCGACTTACGCGACCGTGCTCGCCATCGCCCGCAAGCCGATTCCAGCCTGCCACTACATGATGGCGGCGTTCGGCGGCAACGACATCCGCTGCGCCGGTTATGCGCGCTATGGCACGGCGGAGCTGTCCGAACTCGCCCTGCAAGCGCTCGAGGGCCGCAATGGCTGCCTGCTCGCCAATCACGGCATGATCGCCGTCGGCGCCAATCTCGACAAGGCGATGTGGCTTGCCGTCGAGCTCGAGACCATCGCGCGCCAATATTATCTCTCGCTCGCACTCGGCGCGCCGCACATTCTCAGCGAGGCGGAGATCGCCGAAACGGCGAAAGGATTCTCGACTTACGGATTGCAGACGCCCAAGCCCAAGCCCGAATCCAAGGCCAAGTCGGGTCCAAAGCCGGCCAAGGCGCGCGCTGCGAAGGCGGCGGCACGGCAACGGGTTGAGAAAAAGCACAGCGGAAAGCGATGACGGGCGCTGCGCCTGACGCGGGCAGGGATCACGGGCTTGTCGACATCGCCATCATCGGCGGTGGCATCAATGGCGCCGGTATCGCCCGCGATGCGGCGGGGCGCGGGCTGAAAGTCCTGCTGTGCGAGAAGGACGATTTCGCCGAAGGCACCTCGTCGCGCTCCGGCAAGCTCGTCCATGGCGGGCTGCGCTATCTCGAATATTACGAGTTTCGCCTGGTCCGCGAGGCCCTGATCGAGCGCGAGGTGCTGCTCGCATCGGCGCCGCACATCATCTGGCCGATGCGTTTCGTGCTGCCGCACTCGCCGGAGCAGCGGCCGGCCTGGCTGGTCCGCACCGGGCTGTTCCTCTACGACCATCTCGGCGGCCGCAAGCGCTTGCCCGCAAGCCGCGGGCTCGACCTCGCGCATGAACCGGAGGGTGCGCCGCTGCGTGCCGAATTCCGCCGCGGCTTTGAATATTCGGATTGCTGGGTCGACGATGCCCGGCTCGTCATCCTCAATTTGATCGATGCTGCGCGAAGCGGCGCAAAAATCCTGCCGCGCACGCGCGCGGTGAGCGCGCGCCGGGAAGGGGACGTCTGGCGTCTGGAGATGCAGAGCGAGGACGGCAGTACGCAGATCGTCCGCGCGCGCGCGCTCGTCAACGCTGCGGGGCCCTGGGTGCAAGATGTCGTGCAAGGCGTCGCGGGCCTCAACTCTTCGCACAATGTCCGGCTGGTCAAGGGAAGCCATGTGGTCGTGCCAAAGTTCTGGAGCGGGCCGCAGGCCTATCTGCTCCAGAATGAGGATCGCCGGGTCATCTTCGTCAACCCTTATGAGGACGATCTCGCGCTGATCGGCACCACGGACATTCCCTACGACGGCCGCGCCGAGGACGTCGCGATCGACCAGGGCGAGATCGACTATCTGCTCAAGGTCCTGAGCCGCTACTTCCGCGCGCCGCCGCGCGCAAGCGAAGTGGTCCATGCCTTCTCCGGCGTACGGCCGCTCTATGACGATAACGCAGACAATCCGTCCGCCGTGACACGGGACTATGTCTTCGAGGTTCACGGCACGCCCGACACGCCGCCGCTGCTGTCGATCTTCGGCGGCAAGATCACGACCTATCGCCGGCTCGCCGAGCATGCACTCGGTCGTCTGGAGAGCTGGTTTCCAAAAATGCAGCCGGCATGGACGGCGGGCGCGCCGCTGCCCGGCGGCGACATCGGCGGCTCCTTCGATAGTTTCGTCGTCAATCTTGCGCGCGACTATCCCGATCTTCCGCGCAAGCTGATCCATCACTATGCGCGCCTTTATGGCACACGTGCCCGTGAGCTTCTGGGCTCGGCCCGCATCTCCGCCGATCTCGGACGTCATTTCGGCGGCGACTTCTATGAACGCGAAGCAGCATATTTGCGCGAGAAAGAATGGGCCAAAACCCCGGCCGACTTCCTGGATCGCCGCACCAAGCACGGCCTGCATCTGACGCCGGCCCAGCGGGTCGGGTTTGAGGGCTACATCTAGGCTTGCTCCCTGGTATGATAGTTCGATAGAAAGATCATACTAGGAAGTGCGGTTGGATGGAGCGGGTCGCGTGACGAAGGGGTCTTGGCAGGGGGGCAAATCCGGCACCCTGTTGCTGTTCGCAGGACTTATCCTCGCCAACGTCGCCGCATGGATCTGGGCTTTCGCGCTGTTTGCCGACCGGCCCGCGGTGATGGCGACCGCGCTGCTCGCCTGGGTGTTCGGCTTGCGCCACGCTGTGGATGCTGATCACATCGCTGCCATCGACAATGTCGTGCGCAAGCTGATGCATGCGGGCGAGGCGCCGAAAAGCGCCGGGCTCTATTTCGCGCTCGGCCATTCCACGGTCGTGGTCGTCGCCACGCTGTTGCTCTGCCTTGGCGTCGTGAGCCTTGGCGGCGATAGCCTGCTCAAGACCGTCGGCGGCGTGATCGGCACATCGGTGTCTGCGCTCTTCCTGCTGCTGATCGCCGTGCTTAATCTTGCGATCTTCGTCGGCCTGTGGCGGACACTACGCGCGGTGCGCGTCCATGGCACCCATGATGCAGAAGGCATCGAGGCGCTGCTGGCCGGCCGCGGCCTCTTGGCGCGGCTGCTCGCGCCGATGTTCCGCATGGTCTCGAAATCCCACCACATGTATCCGCTCGGCTTCCTGTTCGGCCTCGGATTCGATACCGCGACCGAGATCGGGCTCTTGAGCATTTCGGCGACGGAAGCCGCACGCGGCGCGTCGCTGTCGGATGTGCTGGTGTTTCCCGCGCTGTTCGCCGCCGGCATGGCGCTGGTCGACACCGCCGATTCGACGCTGATGGTGAGCGCCTATCGCTGGGCCTTCGTCGATCCCATCCGCAAGCTCTGGTACAACCTCACCATCACCGGCGCCTCCGTGGTGGTCGCACTGTTCATCGGCGGCGTCGAGGCGCTCGGCCTGATCGGCCAGCGCTTTGGCCTCGACGGCGCGTTGTGGACGCTGATTGAAAGCCTCAACGGCTCGCTCGCCAATTTCGGCTTCGCGGTGATCGCCCTGTTCGTGCTCGCCTGGATCGTCTCCATCGTTACCTATCGCGTCGCGTTCGCCCGCGTCGGGCCCGTCGATGCCGTCGAGGTGGCCTGAGAGTCTTGCGCAAGGGCCGGGAACCGCGGAGGCGGCGATCATTGATCTGGGTCAACAGGACTGTGCAAGGCCGATCGATATTTTTGCGAAGGCTGCCTTGAGATGAGAGTCCGCCGTGAAGACGCTCCGTCAGCTCTTGTCCGCAGAAGATATCATCCAGCTCTTGATCCGGCTTGGCCTGCTGGCTTTGCTGATCATGTGGACGTTCGTCATCATCCGTCCCTTCGTGTCGATTTTAACATGGAGCGCGGTGCTTGCAGTCGCGTTCTATCCCGCCTTCAGCTGGCTTGCGAAACTGCTCGGCGGACGTCCCCGGACTGCGGCAGCGATTCTGACGCTCATCGCGCTCGGCATCGTTGTCGGCCCGGCGGCCTGGCTCGGCGTGAGCGCGGTGGAGGGCGTGAAGGATCTGGCAAGCCAGCTCGGCAGCGGTGAACTCGCGCTTCAGCCGGCGCCGGAGCGGGTCAAGACGTGGCCATTAATCGGCCCGCAGCTCTATCAATTCTGGGATCTGGCCTACACCAACGTGCGGGCGGTGTTGCGCGAGGTCGCGCCCTATCTGAAGTCGCTCGCGGGACCGCTGCTGTCCTTTGCAGGCGACGCCGGTCTCGGCACGCTCCAGTTCCTGGTCTCCGTCCTCGTCTCCGGCATTCTCCTTCCTTTCGGGCCGCAACTCGTGGCGGTGACCCGAGGTTTCCTGTTCCGGATCGTGCCGGAGCAGAGCGAGCATTTTCTGGAGCTCGCGGGTGCGACCATCCGTGCGGTGGCGCAGGGCGTGATCGGCGTCGCGATCATTCAGGCCTTGCTGGCCGGTATCGGTTTCAAGCTGGCCGATATTCCAAGTGCAGGCCTGCTGGCTTTCGTCGTCCTGCTGCTGTCGATCGTGCAGATCGGCCCCCTCATCGTCCTGCTGCCCGTGGTCATCTGGATCTGGATGGACAAGGACGTGACGACGGCGTTGCTTTTGACGGTGTTCCTCGTCCTTGTCGGCTTCCTCGACAACATCCTGAAGCCGCTCGTGATGGGGCGGGGCCTGACCACGCCGACGCTCGTCATCCTCATCGGCGTGATCGGAGGAACGCTCGCGCACGGGATCATCGGCCTTTTCATCGGGCCGATCATCCTGTCGGTGGCCTGGGAACTCGCCGCGGCGTGGATACGCATCGACAGCGGCACGCCAGTGGAAAAAGCGACGAGCGGCTGAGGTTTAGCCGAACTCGAGGACCAGATGGACCGTCTGCGGGTCACGGCGAGCGGCATGCTTGAAGCCGGACCTTTCGAACACTTTCAGCATGCCCGTGTTCTCGGGAAGGACTTCCGCCGTCAACTGCTGCAATCCGCTGTCGCGCGCAATCTGGATCAGGTGCCGCATCAGGAGCGAGCCGAGTCCGCGTCCCTGGAAAGCATCGATCACGACGAAGGCCATTTCTGCGACCCCTGGCTCGAACACGATGAATCGGCCGCCTCCTACAATCATCTGTTCGTCGCCCTCTCGGACGAGTGCTGCAAGCGCGACGTGATTCTTGAAATCGACCTGCATGAAGAAGACCCGTTCCTTGTCCGAGAAGTGGCGCTTCATGGCAAAGAAGCGACGTTGCAGAGATTGCGGGCTCGTCCGCTCGATCGCGGCCAGCATCTCCGCCTCGTCCGCGGGCCGCAGCGCCCTGATCTCGACTGGGCTCCCGTCCTTCAGAAACTCCTCGGCTGAATAGTTCGCTGCCTCTGCCATTTTGGGGTCCCAATACCGCCGCGGCCGTGATCGCTGCCGAGCGCCATATTTCGACATCGCTTTAAGGCCTTCCGACGTTGACCTAGATCAACGCTCGTCAG
The DNA here is from genome assembly GCF_024199885.1 of Bradyrhizobium sp. CCGUVB23. Taxonomy (NCBI): domain Bacteria; kingdom Pseudomonadati; phylum Pseudomonadota; class Alphaproteobacteria; order Hyphomicrobiales; family Nitrobacteraceae; genus Bradyrhizobium; species Bradyrhizobium sp. CCGUVB23. The sequence goes on along the minus strand of NZ_JANADQ010000001.1, from coordinate 9,880,404 downwards.
GAGCACGCAACTTGAATGACGCAGCGCGACAGCGAGGTCGGAACATGTCCATGGACAAAGCACAGCAGCTGGACACACCACAACTGGACAAACCACAACTCCCCGGCGGCCCCATGTCTGGGCTGGTTGCGTCGGCGGTCGAATATCTAGTGGATGCGGGCCAGCGCAGCGTCCTGTTCCTGGACATCATGCGACAGCGCGGTGACCAGTACCGGGAACATGTCGCGCAGACCGCGCCGCATGTCCTGCAATATGCCGCCGAATTGATCATGGACGGGCGCAAGCTGGACGAGCCGGTCAACTATGCGCTCGTTCGCATCATTCCGCCCAAGGGCGTCGACATCGATATGAAGCGGCGGCCATTCATCGTGGTCGATCCCCGCGCGGGCCATGGGCCGGGCATTGGCGGTTTCAAGGCCGACAGCGAGATCGGCGTTGCCATGAAGGCGGGACATCCCTGCTATTTCATCGGCTTCCTTCCGGAACCGATGCCGGGACAGACAATCGAACGCATCGCGCGCGCCGAAGCGCTGTTCATCGAGAAGGTGATCAGTCGCCATCCCGAGGCGGACGGCAAGCCGTGCGTGATCGGCAATTGCCAGGCCGGATGGGCGGTCATGATCCTGGCCTCGCTGCGGCCGGAACTGTTCGGGCCGCTCGTCATCGCCGGTGCGCCGCTCGCCTATTGGGCAGGCGTGCATGGCAAATATCCCATGCGCTATTCCGGCGGTCTGCTCGGCGGAAGCTGGCTCACGGCGCTCGCGAGCGATCTCGGCGGTGGCAAATTCGATGGCGCCTGGCTGGTTCAAAACTTCGAGAACCAGAATCCGTCGAACACGCTCTGGACCAAGCAATATAACGTCTATTCCAAGGTCGACACCGAGGCCGATCGCTACCTCGAATTCGAGCGCTGGTGGGGCGGGCACGTCAACCTCAATGCCGAGGAGATCCAGTTCATCGTCGACGAGCTGTTCGTCGGCAACAATCTCGCGGCCGGCAAGATCGAGATGTCCAACGGCAAGAAGGTGGATCTGCGCAATATCCGCTCGCCGATCGTAGTGTTCTGCTCCAAGGGCGACAACATCACGCCGCCACAGCAGGCATTGCACTGGATCCTCGAATGCTATGCCGACGTCGATGAGATCAGGGCCTATGGGCAGACGATCGTCTATACCGTGCATGAAAGTGTCGGCCATCTCGGCATCTTCGTGTCCGGCGGTGTCGCCAAGAAGGAGCACGCGGAATTCTCGAGCAATATCGATCTGATCGACGTGCTGCCGCCGGGGCTCTATGAGGCCACGTTCGAGGCGAGGGGCTCCGATACCGTCAATGCCGATCTCGCGACCGGCCAGTGGATCATGCGCTGTGAGGCGCGGACGCTCGACGATATCCGCGCCATGGGCGGCAATTCGCCCGAGGACGAGCGGCGGTTTGCCGCCGCCAAGCGCGTCTCGGAGCTCAACCTCGCGGCCTATCAGAAATACGTACAGCCCTGGATCAAGGGCATGGTGACCCCGCAGATGGCGGAGTTGGCGCGCAACATGCATCCGCTGCGGCTGCAATATGAGGCCTTCAGCAGCCAGAATCCCTGGATGTCGGTGGTGAAATCGGCGGCCGACGCGGTGGAGGACAAGCGCAAGCCGGCCTCGAAGGACAATCCGTTCCTGGCGTTCCAGGAACAGATGTCCAAGCAGATCGTTCACGCGCTGGATAGCTGGCGGGATTCGCAGGAGGCGCTGAGCGAAGCCATCTTCCTCAATGTCTATGGTTCGCCGGCCTTGCAGGCAGCGGTCGGAGTCGACCCGAACGCCGAGCCATCCGGCCGGCGGGAGATGACGGTCGAACACCGCGCGATGCTGGAGAAGCGGATCGCCGAGCTGAAGTCGAAGATCGGCGAAGGCGGTCTTCGCGAGGCGGCCATTCGTGCGCTGCTCTACGTCGGATCGGCGCGCGGCATGGTTGACGAGCGAAGCATCGAGGCGTTGCGCCAGGTGCGGCGCGAACATACCGGAACCCGGTTGACGCTGGCTGAGTTCAAGATGCTGGTTCGCGAGCAATTCTTCATGTTGCTGCTCGATCGGGACGGAGCCCTGGGTGCGATCCCGAAGATGTTGCCCGACGACGTCAATCAGCGGCGCGGAGCCTTCGCGGCCATGCGCGAAGTGCTGTCCGCGAGCGAGGACATCACCGGCGAGCGGGCAAAGCGCCTGAAGCAGGTTGCCGGGCTCTTCGGTGTCGGTGAGGAAGGCGACTCGAACGTCGCCCCTTTCGATCCCAGAGCAAAAGCGTCGTAGCGCAGATTGGCAGAATTGGGAGCAGCACCATGTCGGCCGACACGACGCAAACGCGAGCGGGCAACAAATACGACCGTCTGATCGCGGCCGCCAAGGCCGTGCCATCCACGCCAACCATCGTGGTCCACCCCTGCGACGAGACATCGCTGCGTGGCGCCGTCGACAGCGCGAGCGCCGGGATCATCCGGCCCGTGCTCGTCGGTCCGGAGCGGAAGATCAGGGAGACAGCGAGCAGGTTTGGTCTCGACATCGCCGGGTATGAGATCGTGGACGCGCCGCACAGCGACGCGGCAGCAGCCAAGGGCGTCGAGTTGATTCACGAGGCCCGCGGCGAGTTGCTGATGAAGGGCAGCCTGCACACCGACGAACTGATGCGCGCGGTGACCGCGAAGGTCGGCGGCCTGCGCACCGACCGGCGCATCAGCCACGTCTTCGTCATGGACGTGCCGGCCTATGCCGAGACCATTTTCGTCACCGACGCGGCCATCAACATCTTTCCCGATCTCGATGCCAAGCGCGACATCATCCAGAACGCGATTGACCTCTACAACCTTGCCGGCTTCGGCAAGACGCCGCGGGTGGCGATCCTGTCGGCAGTCGAGACTGTCACGTCGAAGATTCCGTCCACGATCGAGGCTGCCGCGCTCTGCAAGATGGCCGATCGCGGCCAGATTACCGGCGGCCTGCTCGACGGTCCGCTGGCCTTCGACAACGCCATCGATGTCGACGCCGCGAGGATCAAGGGCATCAAGTCAGAGGTGGCGGGCCGGGCACAGATTCTGGTCGTGCCTGATCTCGAGGCCGGCAACATGCTGGCGAAGAATCTCGCCTACTTCGCCAAGGCGGATAGCGCCGGCATCGTGCTCGGCGCCCGGGTGCCTGTTGTCCTGACGTCGCGGGCGGACAGCCCGCGGGCGCGGATGGCGTCATGCGCCGTGGCCGCGCTGTACGCCCATGCACGGCGCCAGAAGGCGCCGACAGTTGCCGCGTGACTGCCATGGATACGATCCTCGTCATCAATGCGGGCTCCTCGAGCGTCAAGTTCCAGGTCTTCTCGGTCGAGGGCGAGGGCACGCTTCGCCGGCAGATCAAGGGGCAGATGGACGGTATCGGGAGCCGGCCGCGCCTGCGGGCGAGCGGAGCGGGTGGCGATCCCCTGGCCGATCGCGCCTATCCGATCGAGGCGATCCCGGACGTTCCGGCCGCGATGGAGGTCGCGGGCGAGTGGCTAAGAAACGAGGCTCGCATTCAACCGTTGGCTGTTGGACATCGCGTCGTCCATGGCGGGCCGGAATACGAGCGACCCGTCCTCATCGACCACGGAGTGGTGGCGCATCTGGAACGCTTTATCCCGCTGGCGCCGCTGCATCAGCCGCATAATCTCGCGCCAATCCGCTCGATCCTTGCCAACGTTCCTTCGCTTCCGCAGGTCGCCTGCTTCGACACCGCGTTTCACCGCAGCCATGGGCCGCTTGCCGATCATTACGCGATCCCGCATCAACTGCATGCCGAAGGCGTGCGGCGCTATGGCTTTCATGGCCTGTCCTACGAATACATCTCGAAGACCTTGCCGCAGATCGCGCCCGACATCGCCAGGCGGCGGGTGATCGTTGCGCATCTCGGCAGCGGCGCTTCGATGTGCGCGATGAAGGGCGGGCAGAGCGTCGAGAGCACCATGGGTTTTACGGCGCTGGACGGTCTGCCGATGGGCACGCGTCCCGGTCAGCTCGATCCCGGCGTGGTGCTCTATCTGATCTCCGAGAAGGGCATGTCACCCGCGAAAGTGCAGGACTTCCTCTACCGCGATTGCGGATTGAAGGGCCTGTCCGGCGTCAGCAACGATATGCGCGAGCTGGAAGCGAGCGCGGACCCGCGCGCAAAGCTCGCGATCGACTACTTCGTCTATCGGATCGGCCTCGCCACCGGGATGCTCGCGGCGGCCTTGCAGGGCCTCGACGCCTTCGTCTTCACCGCCGGCATCGGTGAGAACTCCGCCAGCATTCGAGCTCGCGTTGCGGAGCAACTCGGCTGGCTGGGCGTCGCGCTCGATGCTGCCGAGAACGCGCGTCACTCGCGGCTGGTTTCGCGACCGAACAGCCTCATTCCCGTCTACGTCGTGCCGACGGACGAGGAGTTGATGATCGCGCAGCACACGTTGGCGCTGTTGATGAACGGAAAATCGCAAAACGCCAGATCTATGAGGGTGTCATGATTCCCGTGTATCCGGAGACGAAGGTTGCGCTGAAGGGGAAGAAGGGTCTCGTCGTCGGCATCGCCAACGATCAGTCGATCGCCTGGGGCTGCGCACGGGCGTTTCGCGCGCTCGGCGCCGAGCTCGCCGTGACCTATCTGAACGATCGCGCCAAGAAGCATGTCGAGCCGTTGGCGCAGGCGCTCGAGGCGCCTATCTTCATGCCGATGGACGTGATGGTCGAAGGCCAGATCGAGCAGGTGTTCGAGCGCATTCAGAAGGAATGGGGCCAGCTCGATTTCCTGCTGCATTCCATCGCCTTCTCGCCGAAGGAAGCGCTGCACGGACGCGTCGTCGACGTCGGCCGCGAGGGCTTTCTCAAGACCATGGAGGTTTCCTGCTGGTCCTTCCTGCGCATGGCTCATCTGGCGGAGCCGCTGATGAAGAATGGCGGTACCATGTTCACCATGACGTATTACGGCAGTCAGATGGTCGTGGAGAACTACAACATCATGGGCGTAGCGAAAGCGGCGCTGGAATCGGCCGTTCGCTATGCCGCAGCGGAGCTCGGGCCGAAGGGCATCCGCGTCCACGCGATCTCGCCGGGACCGCTGGCGACGCGCGCGGCATCAGGCATTCCGGAGTTTGACGAGCTCATGGACAAGGCGCAGTCGAAAGCGCCGGCACGGAGCCTCGTCAGCATCGACGACGTCGGCCATGCCACGGCGTTCCTGGCGCTCGACGGCGCCAAGCTGATGACCGGCAGCGTTCTCTACATCGACGGCGGCTATCACATCATCGATTGAGGAGAGGCGGCGGTACCAGACCGCAGGAGGCAACCGCCCCGCATCGGCTCTCTCATGCCGCCAGCATTGGCCGCCGCATTCAGCGGAAACGGTCTCGTCCAGCTAATTAGAGCAGGGTGAATTGAAAGACTGCGCCACAAGGCTCATTCGCGCCCACCCATATCCGTCCCCCATGCGCTTCGACGATTGAACGGCAAATTGATAATCCCATGCCCATGCCACCGGACTTGGTCGTGTAGAATGCGTTGAAGATGTGCTCAATGTTCGCCGGATCCAGTCCCGGACCCGAATCCCGCAGGCTGACGAGCACGCCATTCAACCCATCTCTGCCGGTGCTGATCAGCAACTCCCGCGCCCCTTCGCCGACGCCGCTCATTGCTTCGACGGCGTTGACGATCAAGTTGATGACCACTTGTTGCAATTGGACCCGATCTGCTTGAATGAGCGGCAATCCCTTCGCGAGTTCCGTCCGCACCGAGACACCGTTCTTCACGACTTCGGCACGAGTCAGGGCTATGACCTCAAGCACCGCCTCGTTGATGTCCAGGACCTCCTTTCGCGGCGGCGTCTTCTTCATAAGGGCCCGGATCCGGCTGATGACGTCGTCGGCTCGCATGCCGTCGCTGACGATCCAACCAAGCGTCTTTCGGACCTCCTCCAGATTCGGCGGTTGAGCAGCGAGCCAGTTCATCCCGGCCTGTGCGTTGGTGACAGTCGCAGCAATCGGTTGTCTGATTTCATGGGCAATCGAGGCCATAAGCTGCCCCATCGTCGCGACGCGGCTAGCGTGGGCCAGCTCCGCCTGCACCTCGCGATAGCGGCGCTCGCTGTCTCGTGCTTCGGCTTCCGCCTGCTTGCGTTCGGTAATATCCTTGAAAAGGATTCCAACGCGTCTGCGCCTGGGGTCTTCGACCCGGAAGGCGTAAACGTCATACCAGCGTCCGAGTTGTTTGGCTTCATTTTCAAAGCGCACCGGCTCGCCCGTCAGGGCGATCCTGCCGTAAATCTCGAACCAATGTTCTTCGTGCTGTGGCGCGATTTCGCGCATCCGTCTGCCGGCTGCATTCTTGATTCCCGTGTGCCGTTCAAACGACGGGCTGGTTTGCAAAAACCGATAATCGACCGGCTTTTCGTTCTGGTCGAACAAGACCTCAATCGTGCAAAAACCCTCGTCGATCGAGTCGAACAACGTGCGGTAATTCTGCTCCGAATCGCGCAATTCCGTCTCGGCGCGCTTGCGCTCGATGAACTGACCGATCTGGCTGCCGACGGTCGCCAGCATATTGAGCAGCTCCTGATCGGGCTGCCTGATCTCGCGGCTGAAGAACTCGATCACGCCAAAGAGTTCCCCCCCGAGCAGGACAGGAAAGCCAACGGCCGCGTGCAGTCCTTCGCGTTGGGCGATCAGTCCGCGCGGAAAGTTTTGATCAGGAACGACATCGGGAACGTATTCGGGCTTGAGGCTGGACCATATCCGGCCCGGTAGTCCCAACCCTGGAACGAAGGTGAACTCCCAAGCGACTCTTTCAAATTCCGAGACTTCTATCGACGCTTGATGCCAAAGCTCGACACAGCGCAGCACCCCGGCCTCTCGGTCCACGCACCAGAGCGCGCCCACGTCCCATCCCAGACAGTCGCCCATGGCCCGCAATATTCTCGGAGTGGCCTCTTCGATCGTGACCGCTTCCGCCAAGATCTGCGCGACCATGTGCTGCACGCGAAGGCGTTCCTCTGCGCGCTTGCGCTCGGTCAAATTGAGCACGAAAGCGACGCCTTGGTTCCCGCTTTCTAAGGTCGCCACGCCGATCAGTACAGGAACGCGGCCGCGGTCTTTCCGAAAATACTCCTTCTCGAACGGCTGCAAGCTTCCGGTCCTCTTCAACTCGGGTACCCAGCGTTGTTCGTCGCGGTCGAGCCATTCCGGCGGCGTCAGCTCCGTCCAGCGTACGCGGCCCGAGAGGAGATCCTCTCGGTCGTAGTCTACCATGCGGAGAAATGCGTCATTGGCTTCGATGATCCGACCGTCGAAATCCCAGATGAAGATCCCGATGATATTGGCATCGACCAGGCGCCGGATCTTCGCTTCGCGCTCAGCGAGATCACGGTACAAACGGTTATTCTCCAGCGCGATCGCCGCCTGCGAGGCCAGCAACTTCAGCACCGAGATGCGGGCCGGCGCGAAGGCGCGAGGAGTCAGGTTGTTCTCCAGATAGAGCACCCCGATGAGCTTGGCCCGGTTGAGTAAAGGTAGGCAGAGGATCGAACGAGCACGGTGCTGATGGATGTACGGATCCGCGGAGAATGGATTCTGGGTCGCGGCATCATCGAGGATCACACTCTCTTGCGTGCGCAAGGCGCAATGCAGAACCGACTCCGGCAACATGGCTGCAGTTACGGTCTCCTCGCGCAGTTGCACGATGACCGCGTCGCCGCTGGTCGTGGCTTCTGCCGCGGTCCGTTGCTCAAGCCCTTGCGAAAGAATCAACAGGCCGCGCTCGGCGCCCGCCTGAGTGATCGCGGTGCGTATGAGTGTGTCGATCAGCTTATCCAGTACGATCTCGCCCGAGACGGACTGAGACACCTTGATCACGGTCGCGAGGTCGAGATGTTCGACTGGGGTGCCGATCGTACCCGTCGCAGCGGGCGCCGTTACTTCCTTACGAAGGTGCGGATACATCTCATCGAGCTGTTGCACCTTGCCAAGGGCACCCCAACGGAGATAGCCATCGCGCGCGCTTGTTAGATACACGCGCGCGAACTCTTCGAACCCGCGCGCCGCGTAGAAGCGCGCGGCAAGCTCGTATGCAAGCGCCTCGTTGTGAACAAAGCCGTTTGCGCGCGCCGAGTGGATCGCTTTCTCGTATAGACGCGTGGCCTCGAGCTCCAGGCCTTCGATCCGCGCGATCTCGGCCCCTACGAGCGCGGCGCGGTTCTCGAAGTTTTCCGGGCAATTCGCTGCCCAGATCTCGAGCTGTCGGTGGTGCGCGGCCAGGGGCTCCAAATGCTGCTGCCGCTCGCCGGCCGCTGCGATGTCCCACGATGAGGCGCGCGACAGTGCGCCATAAAAGTGATACTCCGCCGTTTCCGGGTGTGTCAGCGATGGCCAAGGCAGCGGTTGCGCCCTCGACGAAGCATCGACAGCAGCCGTATAGTCGCCGGAAAGAAAGCGTGCCTGCAGCTTTCGTATCCAGTACCCGCATTCGGGAAGCCTCAATGCCGGGTGGTTCGACAGATGGCGCTCGAACGCGCATTCATCGAACTGCCCATCGTCAAAGGCACCGAATTTCGCCGTCAGGCCACGCAACGTCCGGATCAGGGCGAGCTGCCCGGTAATCCAACCAACGACAAGACCAAACCCGAATTTCTGTGCAAATTCGAGCCCCCTTTCTGCTTCGCTTTGCGCTTCCACGAGCGGATCGCCTGCCATGAGAAGATTGGTGTTCAGCTGGGCACAGCTGTATCCCGCATATGTGAGATCGCCGACACGGTTTGCGATTTCAAACGCGCGACGGAGGAAATCACGGCCGGTCCGGACATGTCTCGTCCAGGGCACGACGAACCCGAAAATCTCGAGCGTCCTGCCCTGGAAGCGCTTCAGCTCCGGTTTTTCGACGAGCTCACAGCCGAGGCGGCCAAATCGAAATCCGGCATCGTAGTTGCCGAAATACGGCCCGGCCAACATGGCAAGCAGCTCATAGGCGGGACACGAGGCGTCGCTGTGGCCGTGCTCGAGACTGAGGTTGACGGCTCTACAGGTTGCCAGGGTTCCCAAATGGGATGACGCAAAGAAGGCGGGCAGTGCGATCCTTATCAGGACGTCGACGGTCGCGAGCGATTCCGGATCGCTCATCAAGGGCAACTCGACAAGGCCCTCGATCGTGCGGTTCCCGAGCTGCGACCAGATGCGCTCGTATTCGCGGTGTGCCTCCTCTTCTGTCGGATGCGAGGACCAGTCGATGCCCAGGTGCTGGAGGTAGTCCAGCCCGACTGCTATGGCGCGGTCGCTCTGATCGATGGTCATATACAGATCCACGCGCAAACACGCCACGGTTGCTCGCTGGACCGTCGTTGCGGTGCGCGGAGCAAGCGCAGCCAGGCGCTCGTCCGCTTCCGTCAGAGCACCCGTCACGAACTCGCATTCGGCCCGGTGCAGCTCCAGCTCGAAAGTCAGTTCATGCCGGCGCTCCCACCGGTCTTCCGGCAGCAGTGCCGCGCCGGCGGCGAGATAGGTGAGCGCCGAGGCATAGGCGGTAGAGGCCTTGGAGCGCTTGCCCGCGATCAGGTTGAGCTCGGCCAGCCGCTCGCGCTCCTCCGGTGCCGTGATCAGCGTGGCGCCGCGGTTGAGGTGATTGACAATGTCGAAGATCGCTTCCTCGCGTTTCTCGGGAGGGATGTGCGCCGCGAGCAGTCTCCCGATTCGAAGGTGCGCTTCGCCGCGCAGCGCCTCCGGGATCAGCGAATATGCGGCTTCCTGAACGCGATCGTGGACGAACAGGTAGCTGCCGGCCAGGCGCTCGACAAATTCCTGGCGGACGGCCGGCAGCAGGGCCGCGTGGATGTGCTCCTCCGACGTCCCGTGGACGAGGGAAAGGATCTTGATCTCGGCGATGTTTCCGAGGCAGGCCAGGCGCCGCAATGCGTTCTGCGTTTCGATCGGCAGGCGGGCAAACTTGCCGACCACAAGGTCCACGACGTTGTCGGTATATCGTTTGGATTGAATGCGGTCGAGATCCCAGGACCAGCTCGCAGCATCATGATCGAAGGCGAGCATTCCCTCTTCGGCCAGCGAAGAAATGAACTGAACGGCAAAAAACGGATTACCACCGGTCTTCTCGTGCACCAGTTGCGCGAGCGGCGCGGCGCTCTCCGGCTCGCAGCGCAGAGCGTCCGCCAAGAGCTGCCCAAGGTGCTCACGAGCGAGCGGTGCAAGCGTGATCTCCGCCACCTTTCCGCCAGTCGTCTTGATGGCGTCGAGCTTCCGCATCAATGGATGGGCGGCAGTGACTTCGTTGTTGCGATAGGCACCGATCAGCATGAGGTGCTGCAGATCCGACCGGGTCAACAGATCCTCGAGCAGATCGAGCGTCGCCGCGTCGAGCCATTGCAAGTCGTCGAGAAAGAGTGCCAGGGGATGTTCCGGCCGTGCGAAGACACCGATAAGTCGCCGAAACACCAGCTGGAAGCGCCGTTGCGCGTCCTGTGCCGCAAGCTCAGGGACGGGTGGCTGTTCTCCGATGATGAGCTTCAACTCGGGGACGACGTCGATCATGAGCCGTCCGTTCGGGCCCAGCGCCTCCTGCAGGGCGTCGCGCCAACCGTTTAGCTCGGCGTCGCTTTTGCCGAGAAGAGGCCGGACGAGGCTCTGAAAAGCCTGAGCGAGCGTCATATATGGGATGTCACGCCTGTACTGGTCGAATTTGCCGGACGCAAACAGGCCGTGTCGCGGCACGAGCACCTTGTGCAGCTCATGGACGACCGAGGACTTGCCGATGCCGGAATATCCCGAGACCAGGACCAGCTCCGGCGAGCCGCTCTTGACGATGCGATCGAAGGCGGCGAGCAACGTCTCGACCTCGCGTCCTCTCCCGTACAGCTTCTCGGGGATCAACAGCCGGTCCGGCGCGTCGTGGTCGCCGAGCGCAAACGGGTCGATGCGCCCCTGACGCTTCCATTCGGCCAGACAGTGCCGAAGATCACTCTCGACGCCGGCGGCGGTCTGGTAACGCTCCTCAGCGGCCTTGGCGAGCAGCTTCATAATGATCTGGGAGAGCGTGGCCGGGACATTCTCCAACCGCTCGCTCGGTGCAACCGGCCTTCTGGCGACATGGCAGTGCACCCATTCCATGGGATCGGACGCGGTGAACGGCAGTGAGCCCGTGAGCATCTGGTACAACGTGACACCGAGCGCGTAGAGGTCGCTGCGGGAATCGATCGAGCGGTTCATGCGTCCGGTCTGCTCGGGCGCCATGTAGGCGAGCGTCCCCGCAATCGACTCGGGCGGATCGGGCGCCTGTCGCTCGCGCGGCAGGCGCGAGGCGAGGCCGAAGCCGGTGAGCCGCACCTCGCCGTCCGCGCCGTTCACCATGATGTGGGCCGGCTTGAGGTCCTTGTGGGCAAGACCACGCTGGTGGAGCTGACCCAGGGCCGAAGAGATGCCGATGGCGAGGCGCAGGAACCGTCCCACCTCCATGGGGGCGCCGAGCAGCGCGGCGAGCGGCTCGCCGCCGGGGTCCTCGAGCACCAGCATGGTCCGCCGGCCATCGCGCCTGAGGTCCAGCGGCCGCACCGCCCAGGCACCGTCCAGCTCGTCCTTCAATCCGAATTCGTGGCCAAGGCGATCGAGGCTGGCGGGCGTTGGGTGCTCGGCGGCGGGCCGCACGGCCAGCACGGCCTTGCGCTGGCCATCGGCGCCCAGCGTCCATTCCCGGCAGACGACGCGTTCGCTGTCCTGCCACAACACCCGGAGGCCGCCGTCCCCACCAGCGCCGAACTTGGATGATGGGTTCATATGCCGGAGTTTATCACTCACGAGCCGGCGTGACGATGTCCTTTCTCGCCCACGAAGTCGGTCAGCTCCCTGCAGGTTGTGTCGCGCGCAAAGTAGAACGGCGGCGCCAGCAGGAAGAACGAGAATGCCAGGAGCCGACAAGCGGACGTCAGACGTGCCGCTGGACCAACCCATTTATGGGGCACACGGCCAAGGACACCCGGTCAGGACAGTTGCGGCTGATCATGGCATCGTGCCGGTGATTTGCCCGACGTGTCAAGTCGCTTCGGATATTCCGCATGATGTCGTGCCGACCCCGGGCTACTTTGCATGGGGTTGTTTTTCAGTTTTTGTTTTCAGCGGTAGTGCAGGGCGATCAGCTCGGCGACGCAGGCGGGCTTCTTGCCGCCTTCGATCTCGATCACGAGATGATAGTTCACGCGCAGGCCATCCGGCGGCACGTCCTCGGCTTCGGCGACCGTGACGCGGCCGCGCAGCTTTGAGCCGGCCGGGACTGGAGCCAGGTAGCGTATCCGGTCTGCGCCGTAGTTGAGGGTGTTGCGCAGGCCCTTCAGGCCAATCACGGAGCGGATGAAGAGCGGGGCGAGCGCCAGCGACAACAGCCCGTGCGCGATGGTCTTGCCGCCTGGCATTTCCTTGCTCGCGCGCTCCTGGTCGACATGGATCCACTGTTCGTCGCAGGTCGCCTCGGCGAACTGGTTGATGCGCTGCTGGGTGATCTCGATCCAGTCGCTGGCGCCGATCTCGGTGCCGACAGCGGATTTGATCTCCTTGAAGTCGCTGAATATCCGCATGGCCTGGCCCCGTCAGATCTTCATTTCCGGCACGCTGTCGGGAACGGCGAGGTCGGCATCCGTTACGGCCATCACTTCGCCGACACTGACACCCGGCGCGGTTTCCAGGAGCGTCGCTTTGCCGTCGGGAAAGCCGATCACGGCCATGTCGGTGACCACCAGGCTCACCGGCCGCGCCGACGTCAGCGGCAGTGTGCACTTTGCGACGATCTTCGACTTGCCCTTGGCCGCGTGCTGCATGGCGACGATGACGCGCTTGGCGCCGCTGACGAGATCCATCGCCCCGCCCATGCCCGGCACCATCTTGCCGGGGATCATCCAGTTGGCGAGGTGGCCGTGTGCGTCGACCTGGAGGCCGCCGAGCACGGTGACGTCGACATGGCCGCCGCGGATCAGCCCGAACGACATCGCGCTGTCGAAGGTGCTGGCGCCGGGCAGGGCGCTGATCGGGCGCCCGCCGGCATCCGTCAGTGTCGGATGGGCCATGCCTTGTTCCGGGATCGGGCCGGTGCCGATGAGGCCGTTCTCCGATTGAAAGAACACCTTCAGATCGGACGGAACGAAGTTCGCGACCAGCGTCGGAATGCCGATGCCGAGATTGACGAGGTTGCCGCTCTTCAGTTCCTTGGCGACGCGTCGGGCGATGATGGTCTGTGCATCCATGATCTCACCCGTTGGTAATGAGGAAATCGACGAGCGGCGCCGGCGTCACGACGTGATCCGGCGCGATGACGCCGACCGGCACGATGTTATCGGCCGTGACGATGACGGTGTCGGCGGCCATCGCCATCACGGGATTGAAGTTGCGGGACGTCAGGGCGTAGGCGAGGTTGCCGAGATAGTCGGCGAGAAAGGCATGCACCAGCGCGAACTGCGCCCGCAGCGCAGTCTCGAGCAGGAAGGGCTTGCCGTCGACTTCGATCTGTCGCTTGCCTTCGGCGACCAGTGTGCCGACGCCGGTCGGGGTCAGAACGCCGCCGAGGCCACATCCGCCCGCTCGAATGCGTTCGACGAAGGTGCCTTGCGGAATGAGATCGACGGCGATCTGATTCGCCAGCATCTGCTGCTGCGCCTTTGGATTGAGGCCGATATGGGTCGCGATCAGCCGCGAGACCAGCGCCGCATCGAACAGCTTGCCGACGCCCTTGCCGGGCGTGGCTGCGTCATTTGAGATCAGCGTCAGGCCGTTTTTCTGCTGCCGGACGATTTCATCGAGCAGGCGCTCCGGTGTCCCGACAGCCATGAACCCGCCAACCATGACGCTCGCGCCTGCCGGGATCATCGCAACAGCTTCTTCGACGGAAACGGCCTTCATGGCGGTAACTCCGATGCGACGTGAGGGCAGCAGCAACCGGATGTTTGCCGGCTGTCACTGCGAGCCTTTGATTTGCATCAATGCTCCCCATCATTTGAATTGCCGACGGCGATGCCGACGCTTTGCAGCATCTCGCGCCACAGCTTGCGCACCTCGGTGTGACGCCGCTCAAGGGCGGAGTTGACGGCGTCGCGAAATGGAACGAGGTCGGGACCCTTCAGCGACAGGATTTGTGCCTGGAGCAGGCGGCCGCTTTCGAACTCGATGCGGCGCAGCGCCATTGCGAACGGATCCTCGGAATTTGCTTCGACCGGCAACAATGCTGCCGGCCGGATAGCCGCGTGAACGGCGTGGGCGAGCGTCGCAAGACCGGCTGCCACAGCCAGGGGCCAGTCTGAAATCTCGTAGACCGGCGCCGGAAACCAGGCGCTTTCCCATGCCACGGTCATATAGCCCAGGCCAGGGTCAGGTGCCCAACTCGTCGCGCGCATCAGAAGCGAGACGATCTCGGTCTCGCGGAAGAGCTGCGTGTTCAGCTCGGTCTGCCAAGCGGACTCGAGCTTTGTGGGCAAGGTGAATGCGGATTGTCGCGCCAGCGCGCCGTGGGCGGAGATGAGGAATGCGGCGACACGCGTCTGCTGGTGCGGCGGCACGCGGCCCTCGGTGTCGAGCGGTCCAAAAAATCCGCTCATGTGGACGCCCTCCGTACAGGGATCGCACGCAGATGATCGTAGCCCTCGGGGAACGGCATGAGCTCGTCGCCGGGCTCTTCCGGCGCGACCCAGACTGCCTTGTTGCCTTGCCAGCGTCCGGCGAGTACGTCCTTGGCGAAGCGCGCGAGCAGGTCGGCCGTCAGCGCCCCCTTCTCGAGCGTGAAGGCGTGATAGGCCTTCGGGATGATCACCAGCGAGCTGTTGGGAATTTCGACCCGCAGGGTTTCGTGCAGCGCACGCGGCGTCAGGAAGTCGAACTCGCCGTTCAGGATCATGGTCGGGAGCGTGATCGACGAGAGCTTCGGCGTCAACGGCTGAAAGTCGAGAAAGGACTCCATCAGGTTCTGGAGCGCATAGACGTCGTTGACGAGCCAGCCCTGCCGCTTGACGCTGTCGAGCTTGTCGAGGAGCGGCTTCAACCATTGGTCGGACAGGTTCATCGGCAGCAGCAGGTCCTGGAGATAGCCGGTGCCGCCCAGGATCAGGCCGGTGCGCAAGGCGTTGCCGATCAGGAGCAGTTGCGGGGAGAGCTCCGCAAAGCAGCTCATCGGCACAAGGCCGGACAGCCGCTCGCCGTGCTCGATCGCGTAGCGGAGTGCAATGAGACCGCCGAAGCTGATGCCCGTGAGGAAGATCGGTCCATCGCCGAGCTCGCCGATCAGGCGATGAAGCGCGGTAACCTGGTCGTCCTGGTTAATGTACAGGGCTGGCTTGTCTGAGCCGCCCTGGCCAAGCAGATCGAAGGTCGCCACACGGAAGTCCTGGGCGACCAGGGCTTCGCGATAGGCGGCCCAGAGCTCGGCATATTGCGTGAGGCCGTTAACCAGAACATAGGCCGGGGCATCCGGCGGCCCCTCGAGCTCATAGCGTATCCGATATGAGCCGTGATTGAGGAAGGGCATTGCGACGACCGGCTGCCGTGTCTGATCGCAGCGATCTTCAATCTCTGGTCGGGAATTCCATTGAGCTAAATCAAACCTCTCCCGGGTGACGTCCCTAGCGTTTTCGCAAAACACCGCCAGGAGGAATCCGCCATGACCGGGAGAGACATGCTCAAACGTTGCTTGGTCAGCCTGATCGTGTTGCTGGTCGGCACGGCGCTCGCTGTCGCGCAACCCTTCACCCGCCGCTCATCGCAGATGCAGCATGATGGGCTGAAGAAGACCTACGAGATCGCCAACTTCCGCCTCGGCGGCAAGTACGATCTGTCCGATCCGTCGAAATGGGAGAATGGCGGCGAGGGCGGCGTGACGCTGGAATCGCTCGGCGCCGGCAAGCTGCGCGCCTCGTACATCGCTGTCGGCAAGGCGCGGCGCAATGCCAATGACGAGATCACAAACGCCGTGGTCATCAACTCCTACTACTCCGGCGACTCCACCGACATGTTCGAGCAGTGGGTCAAGGGCGCTGCCTTGTCAGGCGGCGTGCCCATCATCGGGCCGGGCCGGCCGATCGATACCGATCGCTACTTCGTCATCATGGTCGATCCGCTCGGCACCTGGGGCGACAGCAAGCCGTCCGACGGGTTGGGCGTGAAGTTTCCGCAATACAGCTACTTCGACATGGTGCAGGCGAACTACCGCCTGCTGCGCGATCATCTGAAGGTCGCGCGCGTGGCTCTGGTGACCGGCGTCTCCATGGGCGGCACGCAGACCTATGTCTGGGGCGTGATGCATCCGGAGTTCATCAACGCGCTGATGCCGATCGGCGGCACCACGCAGTCTGACGCGGGCGATCCCGTCGGCAACTGGACGTTCCAGATGATGACTGCCGCGATCGAGTCCGACCCCGTGTGGCAGGCCACGAACGGCGATTACTACAAGCTGCCCAAGGAAAAGCATCCCGTGCCGGGTGTTGCGTTCGGCTGGTCCATCCTTGGAATGACCGGCTACGACTTTGGTTATCGCACGACCCAGAATTTCACCGCTGTCCAGCCCGAGATCTTTTATTGGGATCCGCCAAATGAGAAGGCGGGGTTGAACGTCACCAACCGTGCCAAACTCTATGACGCCGTCGATCTGGTCTGGCGCAACCGGGTCGGGGAAACGCACAACATCAATGCCTATCTCGGTCGCATCCAGGCCCGCACGCTGGTGATGCACATCACCAATGACCTCTGGCTGAACTTCAAGCTCGCCCAGCAGGCCGTCGATCGTGTGCCAGGCGCAGACCTCATCGCCGAGGAAAGCCCGGTTGCCCACTATGGCGTCTTCCCGCTCATCAACAACCGCAAGAACGATCCGAAGTTCGTCGCCTTCATGGACGACGTCGCGAGCCTCGACCGCGCGCAACAGTTCGTCGACAAGAACTATAGCGTGCCGGGCGTCGCCGAGAACATCGATCCCAAAAAATCCTTCTGGAAGGATTTCGTGACCTATCCCTATCCGGTCAAATTCGCCAATGCCAAGGACAAGAGCGGCAACTCCTGGCAGATCGGTTACATGGATGAATATGCCGGCACCGCCAAGGATCCGAAGGTGCTCGTCATCATCCATGGCAAGGGCGCGTTCGGCGGGCACTACGGCAACGTCATGCAGTATGCCTTGCGCAGCGGCCTGCGCGTGATCGTGCCCGACCTGCCGCATTACGGCATGTCCGGGCCCGGCAATCTCGACAAGAGCCCGGCACGCACCATGCAGGACATGCGCGAGGTGATCTACGACCTCGTCGTCAACCAGCTCGGCGTCAAGAAGGCCTACTATCACGGCCATTCGCTCGGCGGGCAGTTCGTGATGGGCTATGCCCTGACCTGGCCGGATGCGGTGCAGGGCCTTGCGCTGGAGGCGCCATCGGGCCTCGAGGAGTATCCGCGCGACATCACCATCGCCAAGGACAAGAAGGCTCGCCTGTTCGACGAAGCCTTCGATCACGACTTCGACAAGTGGAAGGCGACCTGGGACCAGACCGGCATTCTGGCCGCGGAGAAGGCGCGCGATGAGCAGAGCATCCGCGACTTCTTCTACTTCAAGAAGCGTGATCCGAACACTGGCGCGGTGTCTGCGGCCAAGAGCGGCTATTTCTTCAGCGACAGCGAATATGCCCGCTTCCATACCGAGCAGCGCGTCGGGCTGACCAAGGGCAATCCGAAGGAGCTCGAGCAATGGTGCAACGTCTTCATCTATGACATCTACACGATCGGCTCCGAGCTCCAGCAGGATGACCCGAAGAACCTCTACGAGCGGCTCACCCAGATCAAGGCGCCGATTTTCCTCGCGTTCGGCGACAAGGAGCCCTTCATCCCGACGCCCGCGTTCAACGGGCTGACCGATCTTGGGCGCGACGTCATCTCGCCGTTCATGACGCGCATGACCAATGCTGGCAACCGGCCGATCCTGAAGATCTATCCGGAAACAGGGCATTTCATCCATACGGACAATCCGGTCGAGTTCTCGGTGGACGTCGTGGACTTCGTGACCAAGGGCAGCGTCGACACCTCGTCGCCGCAGGGCATCGACCGCATGATCAAGGGAGCCGTGGTATCGGCCTTGCCGGTGGCGCCGACGCCGGCAGGTGCTGCGCCCACGGCCGGCCTGAACAAATAGGCCCGCTCATGCCAAGGGTGCAGGCGGGCGAGGTTCAGTTGAGCTGGCGAGAATGGGGAGAGGGCGACGTCACCGTCGTCTTCATCCACGGCAATCTCGCCAGCAAGGACTGGATCGAGCTCGCCGCGCCGATGTTTCCCTCGGGCCTCCGCGTGATCGGCATCGACTGGCGTGGCTGTGGTGACAGCGACCGGCCGAAGCCCGCGGCCGATTATTCGAACTACTCGATGCAGCAGCACGCGCAGGACATGCTGGCGGCGCTCGATGCGCTGGGCGTGAGCTATTGCCATCTCGCCACGCATTCGACCGGCGGCATCATCGCCGCGCGGATGCTCCTGATGCAGCCGCAGCGATTCGGACGCGTGTTCGCGCTCGATCCGGTGACGCCGCTCGGCATGGCCTTCAATGCCGATCAGATCGGGCTTTTCCGTGCGATGATGGCGAGCAAGGAGCTGACACGGACGGTAATGGCGACCGCGGCCTCCTCGCTCTTCGTGCCGGAGAGCATGGCGCCAGGCGAGGTTCCTCGATTCCGTGACGGGCTCGGAGATATCCCGGCGCTGTTCGACCGCATCATCGAGCAGACCTTTAGTGTCTCTGAAGGCATCTGGATCGGGACGCCCGTCAACCTCACCCGTGAAAAAGAGAGCCGGGAGCTGGAGCGTCGCATGGCGGAGATCCGGCATCCGCATCTGGTGCTGTGGGGCGAGTGGGACGGCTGGATCCCGCCTGCCGATCTTCGTGCGATGGCCGAGGCGATGCCGGACTGCCGGCTTGTCGTCGTGCCCCGCATCGGGCATTCAATGAATCTCGAACTGCCGGCCTTGTACGCCGGCTATTTTGGGGCGTGGTTCGGCGGGCTTGCAGCGTAACCCCTAAGGAGCAACATCATGGCGGACATCCCATCGACCGAGAACATGCGTGCGATGATGAGCGAAGCGCTTGGCCGTCTGCGCAAGGCCAATACGGAGTATTTTGACTTGCTGGAAAGAGGTCTGAGCTCCTCGCCGCTGCCGATCGCGAATCAAGCCAAGGAGTTCTGCAGCCATATGCAGCGCAACGTCTCCGCGACCTTCGATCTGGGTGACAAGCTCGTCCAGGCCAAAGACATGCAGGAAGCACTCAAGATCCAGTCCGAATTCTTCCAGGACCAGATGCGCTCGCTGACCGACCAGGCGCGCAACATGGGTGAATCCGCGATGAAGGCGGCGAGCGGCATGTTCACGCCGAAGAGCTAGGCAACCGATAGAGACGCAATCCCCGATTCGAGAGAGGACGATGGCGCTTCAATTCCTGGTCGGCACCATCGTCAGCCTCGCCAATATCATGATCCACGCATCGGTGACCGTCGGCGCGATCGGTATCGCGCGCTCGGCCGGCCTGCGCCGTACGATCTGGCCGCGAGCGCACCTGATGGCCGTGATGGTCGCGACGGCGGCTGCCCTGATGGTAGCCCACACGCTCGAAATTCTCGTCTGGGCGCTCGCATATCGGGTGGTCGGTGCAGCGCCGGTCGGAAGCGATCTGCTCTATTTCGCCTTCGTCAACTACACCACGCTCGGGTACGGCGATATCACGCCGGTCCCGGACTGGCGCCTGGTCGGCCCGACGACCGCGATGAACGGCATCCTGCTGTTCGGCTGGTCGACCGCCGTGCTGTTCGAGGTGCTGCGCAGGACGCTGGAGCACCTCGGGGCGATCAATGCCAAAGATTTCAGTTCTGGAGATCGAGGTTAGCAAGCTGCCGGCGGTCCAGCAGCACGATCTGGCGCTGGGTGTTGCCGACGAAGCCGAGGATGCCGAGCCCGTGCAGGTGCGATATCGCCCGCGAGACCGTCTCAAGGGTGAGGCCGAGATAGTCGGCGATGTCGCGCCGCGACATCGGCAGCGCCAGGACCCCTGCGGCGGTTAGCCGCGTATCCATCTCGATCAGGAACGCGGCGACCCGCTCCAGCGACGTCTTGCGGCCGAGCAGCAGCATGTGATCTTCCGCGTGCTGTAAATTGGTCGTGGTCATGCGGAGCAGGTTCTTGGCCACCACGGCGTCAATCTCGGCCACGGTCTCCAGGCTCTGCCGTTTGATCAGGCGCACGGTGGTATCGACGACGGCTTCTGCGGTGAAGCGATGCGTGTGGCCGTTCTCGAGCCCGAAGATATCGCCGGCGAGGTGAAACGCGCCGATTTGGCGGCGCCCGTCAGACAGCAGCTTGTAGCTTCGTACCGCGCCCGTCTTGACCTGGTAGATGTACTCGGCGGGCTCCTTCTCGCCGTAGATCTCATTGCCCTTCTTGTAGGTAAACTCGCTTAGACTGACGATCGGATTCGAATCACTGCTCATTCC
Organism: Bradyrhizobium sp. CCGUVB23; assembly: GCF_024199885.1. NCBI lineage: Bacteria > Pseudomonadati > Pseudomonadota > Alphaproteobacteria > Hyphomicrobiales > Nitrobacteraceae > Bradyrhizobium > Bradyrhizobium sp. CCGUVB23. The sequence goes on along the minus strand of NZ_JANADQ010000001.1, from coordinate 9,859,900 downwards.
GAGATCGTGCAGCGAATTGGGGCGAGGCAGCGGATCGGTCGTGATGCGTACGAACATGGGCCAACTCCTCAATCCATTGCTGAATTGGTCTCGTGCGATTCATGGCGAGGAATGTGCCGCGCTATCCCACTCCCGCTTGGGTTGACTTACGACGAAGGCGACATTTCCAGCCATTGTCTCAAGGGCCATTGTACCAAAGGACAGGCGCTGCAATATCTTGCACGGATTGAGAATATGCGCGATGCGGGAGTGCATTTTGATACTCTCGGTTCTATCGAGGGATTGTCCACTGTGCCCGGTATCATCCATATGGGTTACTTGATCGCCGACTGACTTTGCGTCTCAGTGCGGCGGAGAATGTCGCTCGCTGCGTCAAGAGGTTAACTTGCCAGGGCTGGTGCACGTGGTCGACGACGACGCTCCGTTTCGGACGGCGATCGAACGCCGGCTGAAGCTTGCCGGCTATGATGTCGCAACATACGCATCGGCGCAGGAGCTGCTCGATCGATTACCTGACCCTGACAGGCTGGGATGCGTCCTGCTCGACGTGCAGATACCAGGGCTGAGCGGTCCGGAGCTGCAACGCCGCCTGATCGAGCTTGGCTCGGTGCTGCCGATCGTCTTCCTCACCGGCCACGCCGACACGGCAACGACCGTGCGGGCCATCAAGGCTGGCGCCGAAGATTTTCTGACCAAGCCCGTCTCGTCCGAGCAGTTGATCGACGCCATCGAGCGCGCCATGGCCCGGCATGAAGCCGCACGTAACCAGCGTAGCAGGCTCGACTCGCTCAAGGCGCTGGTGGCCGCGCTGACCCCCCGCGAGCGGCAGGTGTTCGATCTGATCGTGCGCGGCAAGATCAACAAACAGGTTGCTCACGAGCTCGGAACCACCGAGCGCACCGTGAAGGCGCATCGGCATCAGGTGATGGAAAAGATGCAGGTCCATTCACTTGCGGAACTGGTGTCGATTGCGGAGCGCCTAGGGATGCTTGATCCCAAGGGCGATCGGAGCGACTAGTCGGGGTCCGTTCGTCGAGGCTGTGCCGGATACCCTATACCCAGGGACAATATGAAATGTGAACGACGACGTGCTCTATGGGAGCGTACAAGCTCTGCCTGGCTTGTTGGCTCCTCATTCACCAGAAGGCCCGACGCTCGTGCCGACCCGCAGATCCGTGTTCATTGTCGACGACGATGCGTCAGTGCGCATCAGCATCAAACGGCTTCTGCGCGAGCACGGGTTTACGACGCTGTTGTTCGACTCCGCGGCCGCGCTGCTCGATCATGCCGAGTTCGAGAGCGCCATGTGCATCATCATCGACATTGATCTGTCCGATCAATCCGGCATCGACCTGCGTCGGCGGATCGCAGACAAGGGCGTCTCGGCGCCCGTGATCTATATCACCGGAAACGACTGCGAGAGGAAGCGCTCGGCCGCGGTCGCATCGGGATGCGTGGCTTACCTGAGCAAGCCCTTTGCGGCGCAATCACTCGTCGATCTGATCGAACGCGCCGGCGAAAGCAGGATCTAAAGTCGCTTTCGCGCCTGTTCATTCCTCGATGTCTTGCTCCAGCGTCTTCGCCGGTGCGCCCTTGTGAACCGAAGCGAATTGGGCCAGCGGCATCGAGGTCGTGAGCGCCAGAAGATTGGAATCGACGATCTCGAGGACTAGCGTCTTTCCCCCTTCCATCTCCTTGATGATCTTGGGATCAGCGACATCCGCGGCGATGCAGGCATTGGTCAGGCACCAGCTATAGGGCACCTGATAAGGGCTGCCCTGGTCGACGGTCAGCTTGGCCGGATGTTGCAGGTACATGCCGACCGGCACGAACAATTGCAGCCGTGCCGTGCGGTCGCCGTCGCGCTCGATCAGGTCCACCCGCACCGCCATTTGCCCGGTCGGAAACTTTCCGGTGATCGATGTCCGGCACAGCGTCGGCGCGCCGCCTGCCTTGAAGCAGAGTTTTTGCCAATCGCCGTAGGTGATGTCCTTGGCCTCGCGCTGGCCGCGCGCTGCCGCTTCGGGTGTTTTTTTGGCTGGTGCGCTCTTTGGTGCCGCGGTGTCGAGTGTCGTGGTGGCGACAGCCATGGTGACGAGCAAAAGCCCCGCGACACGATAACGAGCGTTGAACATGGTTCGCCTCCAAGCCTCGGGCGTCCGGTTTATTTCTGCGCGTCGAGAAACTTCGTCACCAGCGGAGACCAGATCGGCACCGCATCGGGCGAGCCGATGAAGAAGTGTCCTTCGTTTCCGAACAGCGGCATCAAGTGGTATTCGGCGTTGCCTCCGGCAGCGACGAAGGCTTCGTGCATGCGTTTCGTCAGAACCGGCCCGAAATAAGTGTCGTTCTGGATATAGATCCACAGCATCGGCACGCGCGAGGTGCGGCCAAACTCGCCGGTCTGTGCGACGAGCTTGTCCGGCGCACAATTGTGATTCGGCAAGCCGCCAACACGGCCGCCGCGGCCACCCGCAAAGACGATACTGGCTTTCACCTGCGGGGGATTGAAGCTTGAGAGCGCGATCGATGCCCAACCGCCGGCCGATTGCCCAACGACGACGACGTCCTTCGGCACGATGCGCTTTTCGGCGGCCAGATAGTCGATGATCCAGAGGTCGACTTGCGCCACCGCGAGCCCGGGATCACGGAAGTTCGGGTGGGTGCATTTGCCGACCTTGGAGAAGAACGGACCGTAGATCCCGCGTTCAGGGATATCGATGGCGGAGGCGCCATATCCCGTGCCGACAGGGGCCACCACGAAGTTGCCGCGCCTGGCAAACCATTTGGCGGCATCGCGGAATTCCACCAGCGGGAAGAAGCTGCGGTCGGTCGGGTTGAGTGAGACGCCGTGGTTCATGATCACGAGCGGGAAGGGGCCGTCTCCTACCGGACGCACGACATAGGCGAACATCGGAAGCTGCAGAGGTAGTGCCCAGACCTCCTCCTGAATGGGACGATCGTCGGCCGCAACGACGTGCGACGGCGCAATCAGGCCGACACACACAAACAGCAGCAGGGCTGTCAGGCTTCGTAGGGTTTGCTGACGCATGGCTCAGCTCTCCATTCCTTCAGCCCGCGAAAGTGGAGGCGACGATGATCGGATCCGCGGCGAGTATGGTGGCGGACCGGCCTGCGAGGACGATATCGTCGCCGGCCTCAAGCACGGTCTGGAGCTGCGGTTTGACGTCGCTTCCCTTGCGGACGATCCGTTCGAGGACGGTTCGGCTTCCGATCTTCTCTTCGATCGACCCGACGGTCAGACCTGCGGCGATCGTGACGCGGTAGGCCGTGGTGCCGATCGCAAATTCGCGGATCTTGATGCGGCCGAGAATCGTCACGAGCGCGACCGCCGACAGCAGAAAGATTTCCGGAGCGGTGGAGATGATCCACCTGATGGTCTCCATGATCGCATTTCCCCCGGGTGCGTTTGCGGAAAGTCAGTCCCGAAAAGCGGCTGAATGCTTGATCCAGATCAAGCCTCGCTGAGGGTAAGGCGTTGCCTATGACATCATGTGCGACTTGCGACAGCCGATATCCCGGACATGGGCGCTCTGAATATCGCCGCCGGTTCGTCGATACGCCGCGATGAAACCGTCGAGATCGTGCCGCTGCTCGCGTTCGCGGGCGGCTACATTGATGCCTATACCTGGATCAAGACAATTCCCAATCTCGCGCTCGGCATTCCCGTGATCGCGCTTTTGGTCGTACTGCTGTGCTGCGAAGCCGGACAATCGGAGATGCGCGTATGAATGGACCATCCGAGCCGCGCTCGGGCTGGATACGGTTCTTTCCGCCGTCCGGCTGGCTTGCCGCCTATCGCGGCGAGTGGCTGGCCTCGGACGCAATCGCCGGCGTCACGCTCGCCGCTTACGCCATTCCGGTCTCGCTCGCCTATGCCGCGTTGGCCGGTCTGCCGCCGCAGGTTGGCGTCTACGGCTATCTGCTCGGCGGCCTTGGCTATGCGCTGCTCGGCTCGTCGCGGCAGCTCGCGGTCGGCCCGACTTCGGCGATCTCGCTGATGATTGCCGGCACCGTCGGTGTGCTCGCCGGTGGGGACGCGGTGCGATATGCGCAGATCGCGAGTCTGTCGGCGTTCGCGGTGGCGGTCTTGTGCTTCATCGCGTGGCTGTTCAAGCTCAGCGTTCTCGTCCGCCTGGTCAGCGACAGCATCCTCGTCGGCTTCAAGGCCGGAGCCGGGCTCACCATCATCATGAGCCAGTTGCCGAGCCTGCTCGGCGTTCCCGGCGGCGGCCACAACTTTTTCGACCGCGTCATCAAGCTTGCCGGCCAGCTTGGCGAGATCAATCTGCTCATTCTGGCGATCGGCGCGGTTGCGCTTTTGCTCCTCCTGCTTGGCGAGCGCTTTCTGCCGGGACGGCCGGTCGGTATCACCATCGTGGCGCTGTCGATCGCGGTTGCGACACTCCTCGGCTTTGCGTCCCATGGCGTCCCCGTGACCGGCAAGATTCCCGAGGGGCTACCTGCAATTGGGGTGCCGACATTTGGTCTTCTGGAATTCGACGACCTCTTTCCGCTCGCGGCAGGATGCGTGTTGCTGGCCTACATCGAAGGCGTTTCAGCGGCGCGCAGCTTTGCTGCCAAGCACGGTTATCCCCTCGACGTGCGGCAGGAGTTCTTGGGGCTGGGTGCCGCAAACCTCGCCGCAGCTTTCGGTCACGGTTATCCCGTCGCCGGCGGCCTGTCGCAATCCGCCGTCAATGACAACGCGGGCGCGCGGACGCCGCTGGCGTTGATCATCTGCTCGGTGACGCTTGGCCTGTGTCTCCTGTTCTTCACGGGGCTGTTGACCAATCTACCCAAGGCCGTGCTCGCGGCCATCGTCTTTGCCGCCGTCTACAAGCTGGTGGACGTCCGCGCGCTGCTGCGGATGTGGCAGGTCAGCCGGATCGACTTCTACGCTGCGGCGATTGCCCTTGTATCAGTGCTGCTGCTCGGCATCCTGCAAGGCGTCCTGCTGGCATCGATTGCCTCGATCTTCCTGCTGCTGGCGCGTGCCTCGCAGCCGAACGTGGCGTTCCTCGGCCGGCTGCCCGGCAGCGGCCGTTACTCCGACAGTGCGAGGCATCAAGGTGTCGAGCCCCTCGTCGGTGTCATCGCGTTCCGGCCCGAAGCTTCGCTGCTCTACATCAATGCCGAGACGATCCTCGATACGGTCCTGATCGCGCTCAAGAGGTCGCCTGACATCCGGCTGGTCGCATGCGATCTCTCGGCATCCCCCTATATTGACCTCGCCGGCGCGCGCATGTTGCGCGATCTCTATGACGAGCTCGCGACACGGCGGGTCGCTTTCTGCATCGTCGGGGCACATGCGCAGTTGCGCGACCTGTTGCGGGCCGAAGGGCTGGCGGAGAAGACCGACAGCGGCCAGTGGCTGCGCTCGCTCGACAGCGTTCTCGGCGAGGGGCAGCCCGATGTTGCCCAAAGAGCGCTCTGATCTCCCGACTGCTTCCTTATCGTTCGCCGAAACTGTGTTGCATTGCGAAGGGACGACCCTGCGCAGTCAACGGCTTCATTACATCGCAGATGACCGTTGACTTGGATCAATGGAGCACTCCGCGCGGCACCCACGATCCCGCGTCACCTTTGCCGCTGGGATCGGGAGAGACACATGTCCAAGGACACGAAGCTTGCGCAAAAGCGCATTGATCAGTTCTTTTCCGGACCCGGAGCGCGGGCGGACGACTGGCGCGATCTGGTGGAGGCTGCGAAGGCATGGACCCGTGGCGGCGATCGCGCGAAATATGATGCAGCGCTCGCCGATCTGTCGGTGACTGAGGAGTTTCACGGCTACCCCGGCCTTCAGCTGATGGCAGCATTGCGGGAGGCCGCTTCAGCGGGCGATGCGGCAACGTCACTGGCCCATGCAACACGGATCACACAGGCGCTGACGACAAGGTCGTTCCGTCAGCACGCCGGCGACTGGAATCTCAAGGACGAGGGCAACGGGGATGCGCCGGATCTGGTGCCGCCCACCTTCGGATCGCACGCGGCGCGGCGGCCGTATTTCGAGACTTTGATCGTCACGGGCCTCTCGTCCAGCCAATGGCCGGCGCTCGCCGCCGAATGGCGCAAGCTGCGTCGCCCGGTCGATTCGTTCGTCTATGAGCCGGTCATCGTCGGCAGTCTCGAAGACGCGTTCTGCGCTAGCATGCTCAATCCCAACATCGCGGCCGTCGTCATCAACGAGGGCTTCGGCCTGCGCTCGCGCCACAATGCGCCGATCCTCCGCTCCATCACGGCCGCGGCCGGTCTCAACGATGAATCCGACGCGGATGCACTGCGGCTCGCCCATATCATCAAGCGGGTGCGGCCCGAGCTCGACATCTATCTGATGTCCAACCGCGATGTTGAGGAAATGGCCGGCAACCCCGAAGCCAACGTGGTCCGCCGGATCTTCTACTCCATCGAGGAGCTCCTCGAGCTGCATCTGTCGATCCTCGAAGGCATCCAGGATCGCTACGACACGCCGTTCTTCGACAATCTCAAGAAATACGCACAGCGCCCGATCGGCACGTTCCACGCGCTGCCGATCGCCCGCGGCAAGTCCATCTTCAAGTCCGACTGGATCCGCGACATGGGCGAGTTCTACGGCCCGAACCTGTTCCTGGCCGAGAGCAGCGCGACCACCGGCGGCCTGGACAGCATGCTGGAGCCGACGGGCAACATCAAGAAGGCGCAGGAGAAGGCGGCGAGGGCGCTCGGAGCTGACCGCGTCTTCTTCGTCACCAACGGCACCTCGACCTCCAACAAGATGGCGGTGCAGGCGCTGCTCGCGCCCGGCGATATCGCCATCGTCGACCGCAACTGCCACAAGTCGCACCACTATGGAATGGTGCTTGCCGGCGCCCAGCCGCTCTATGTCGAAGCCTTCCCGATGACGGAATATTCGATGTATGGCGCGGTGCCGCTGAAGACGATCAAGCAAGCGCTACTGGGCGCCAAGGCCGACGGGCGGCTTGATCGCGTCAAGATGCTTGATCTGACCAACTGCACCTTCGACGGCCACATCTACAACACCCGCCGCGTGATGGAGGAATGCCTCGCCATCAAGCCGGACCTGATCTTCCTGTGGGACGAAGCCTGGTTCGGTTTTGCGCGGTTCTCGCCGTTCCTGCGGCGGCGCACCGCGATGGGCGCCGCCAACGAGATCGAGGCGTGGATGCACGACCCGAAGTCGGTCGCGGCCTATGAGAAGCAGCAGGCGGAGCTCGGCAAGAACCCGTCGGACGAGGTTCTGCTCAAGACCCGGCTCATCCCCGATCCGCGCCAGATCCGACTGCGCGTCTACCAGACGAATTCGACCCACAAGTCGATGTCCGCGATCCGTCAAGGCTCCATGCTCTCGGTCAAGGACGTCGAATTCCACACGGTCGAGCAGCAGTTCAAGGAGGCCGTGTTCACGCATGCGTCGACCAGCCCCAACCAGCAGCTCATTGCCAGCCTCGACATATCGCGGCGCCAGATGGAGCTGGAGGGCTATGGTCTCGTCGCCAACGCGATGGAGATCGCATTCGCGATCCGCCAGGCCGTCAACAACAATCCGTTGATCTCAAAATACTTCCGGATCCTCGGCGCTGACGTCATGGTGCCGGCGCAATACCGCCAGAGCGGCTTCACCGACTATCTTTCAGCCGGCGTGAACTGGGTGAATACGCTCAAGAGCCTCGACGAGGACGAGTTCTGCCTCGATCCAACCCGCATGACGCTGGTGTGCGGCATGGCGGGTTACGACGGCACCCAGTTCAAGGGCATCCTCGCCAACGAGTACAACATCCAGGTCAACAAGACTTCGCGCAACTCGGTCCTTGTCCAGTCCAACATCAACAACACCCGCAGCGACGTCGCGCATCTCATCCGCGTCCTCGCCGAGATCGCTGGCGAGGTCGATCGCGGCCTGGCGCAGGGCGGTGCTAACGCGAGGAAGACGTTCGAGGCCCGGGTCAACAGCCTGATGAAGGATGTGCCCGACCTGCCGAACTTCTCGCATTTCCATCCCGCGTTCCGCGGTGATGCCGGTAGCAAGACCAACGAAGGCGACATCCGCAGTGGATTCTATTCGGCCTATGACGCGGCGGGTTGTGAACACATTCGCCTCAACGATCCAGAGATCGACCGGCGACTGAAGGCGGGGCCCGAGCTCGTCTCGGCCAATTTCGTGATCCCGTATCCGCCGGGCTTCCCGATCATGGTGCCGGGGCAGGTCATCACACAGGAGACCATCGACTTCATGCGCAAGCTCGATGTGAAGGAGATCCACGGCTACGACGCGAAGGAAGGGCTCAAGCTCGTGCGCACCGAGGCCTTGGCGAAGATCGGTCGGCCCAAGCCCGGCGCTCAGCCGAAGCTGAAGGCCGCCTCTTGAGATGAACAGGGGACGTGCCGTCTCGGGCATTTTGCTCACCGTGTTCGGCTATTTCGCGATGATCCTGGCTTAACAGTCCGACGTCAAAACCAAAGGGGAAACCAAAGTCATGAAAAAACTTGCCATCCGCGCCGCCCTGGTCGCCTTGCTCGCAGGCGTTGCCGGTTTCAGCACGCCATCACGGGCCGAGACCGGCCAGGTCGCAGTCGTCTTCACCAAAGGCGGGCTGATCGTCGGGGTCGGCGGTGGCGAGGGTGTGCTGACCTTGCGCGGAAAGAGTTATCCATTCACGGTATCGGGCATGAGCGTAGGCTTCACGATTGGCGCCTCGACGACAAAATTTGTCGGACGAGCACTCAATCTCAAGGGGCCAGCGTCCATCGAGGGCTCATATGCGGCGGGTGGAGCGGGCGGCGCGGTTGCCGCGGGCGCCGGTGCCGTTCAGCTGCAAAACGCCAACGGCGTCATCCTGCAGCTCACCGGGCCGAAGGTCGGTGCCGAAGTGTCGGCTGCGGTCGGTGGAGTTACCATCCGGCTGAAGTAGTTCGGCGATCGCAGCCTGACGGAACACTGCGTTTTGTCCAAATGCTTCGGTTCCGTTGATCTAGGTCAAGTTCTAGCACGACCAGCACTCGACGGTAGCGTCGGGTGCTGGTCGCTCGTCGCGCGGCATCATCGAAGAGCGAACGACGGCACCCCAATCAATGGAGGAGACGCCATGCTTCGTTATCTTCTCGCTGCTATTGCGGCGCTCGTTCTTCTCACGACCTGCCTCGTTCCAGACGATGCCTTCGCGCGCCGGGGCGGCGGTGGTGGCGGCTTCCGCGGCGGCGGCGGCGGTGGTTTCCACGGTGGTGGTATGCGCGCAGGCGGCTTCGCAGCTGGTGGGTACCGGGGCGGCGCCGTTCATGCCGGACGTATTAGCGGTGGCGGCTATCGCGTCGCCGGAGGCGTGCGTCCGAGCCATCCGATAGCCGGTCGTCCGATCGCAGGCCGGCCGGGTTATCCGGGGCGTCCGATCGCCGGCTATCCCGGTCGTCCGGGCTATGGCTATGGCTGGCGCGGACCCGCTTATGGCGCCGCTGCTGTCGGAGCCGCAGCGGCCGGTGCGTATGGTGCCTACGGCTATTACAACAACTACAACAACAACGGCTGCTATCAAGACTCCTACGGCAGTTGGGTCTGCCCGCAGCAATATCCGTATAACTATTGAGACAAAGGACTGATCAGGCCGCCACCGCGCGGCCTGGTCCGCTCAATAGCGCTCCTGGACGAATTTCAGCCCGCGCAGGCTGGCCTGATCGTTGTAACGGCCCTTGTCCGAGCGCGGTGGCAGCCTGATCTTGTCTTTCTTGACGCGCTTGTAGGGGATCGCCTTGAGCAGGTGCGCGATGCAGTTCAGCCGCGCCCGACGCTTGTCGTCGGAGCGGATGATGTGCCAGGGCGCGTGCTTCGTGCTGGTCTTCCTGAGCATCAGGTCGCGAGCCCGCGAGTAGTCGTACCAGCGCCGGTAGGATTCCAGATCCATCGGGCTCAGTTTCCACTGCCGCACCGGATCCTCGATGCGGGCCCTGAATCGGCGCTCCTGCTCGTCCATCCCGACCTCGAGCCAGATCTTGACGAGGATGATGCCGCCTTCGATGACGTATTTTTCCATTTGGGGGCAGAGGGCGAGAAAGCGATCGTGCTCGGCGGGCGAACAGAAGCCCATCACATATTCGACGCCGGCGCGGTTGTACCAGCTGCGGTCGAAGATCACGATCTCGCCGCCGGCGGGAAACTGCTCCATGTAGCGCTGGAAGAACATCTGGGTCTTTTCGCGATCCGACGGCGCCGGAAGGGCAACGACGCGAAACACGCGCGGACTGACCTTCTCGGTGATCGCCTTGATGGTGCCGCCTTTCCCGGCGGCATCCCGGCCCTCGAACAGGACGATCACCCGGAGCTTCTTCTCCCTCACATAGTCCTGGAGATGGCAAAGATCGACCTGGAGCTTTTCGAGCTCCTTCTCGTATTCCTTGCGCTTCATTCGTTTGTCGGACTCATCATCCTTGGCCATGCCTGTCCTTTCGCTGCTTCAGCTGGAATGCGGCTGGGGCCGTCAATCGTCTCCCCAGGAGATGGTGACACCGATATCGCCGGGGACGCCGCCGGGAAAATCGATGATCTGGTAGGCGATGCGATAGCCGCGCGGCTTCAGGTGGTCGGTCCAGAGCTGGAAGATTTCCTTGGGGATGCCGGTCAGCGTGTTCTCCCAACCCTTTTCCCGTTGGTTGATGGCGCGGCCCTTGTCGGTGCACAGCGTGTTGGGGAAGCGATAGACCTGGACCTCGGTCAGGCCGTTTCGCACTGCACGCTGGATGATGGTCGAGGCGAGCTTGACCTTCTCCTCCTCGGTCTTGCCGGACGGCTTGGTCAGCCGCTCGATCAGGGCGTGCTTTTCGGCCTCGGCGGCCGCGGCGAGGCGGGCATATTCCTCGGCCTTCTGGGCCTCCTTGAGGGCTGCTTCTTTGCGGATCTGCGTGGCACTGGGAATGAGATCATCGAGGCCGGGCATGGCTGACGGCTCCTGATTGGGTGTTGGCAGTTCGGCGTTCGCGGAAAGCTAGGCGCGGCGGCAAGCCTTCCCTTGATTCAAATCAAGCAAAATCCACACTGGGGTAGTCAGAGTGGCCGCAACGCGATGCGCAACTCCGCTCCAGATTGGGAGAGACCATTGAACGACCAGCTTCATCCGATGGCTCCGCACCATCTGCCGTTCTTTCTCGCGCCTGGAAGCGGGGTCGACCCGCTGATGGTGGTGATGGGGATATTCCTGATTGGCACCGTGCTCTGGGTCGGCACGCTGTATTGGAAGCTGCATAGCATGCCCGAGCGGATGGCGCACAAATCGCAGAAGCTGCAATTCGAATTCGTCGCGGTGCTCGGCCTGATCTCGCTGTTCACGCATATGCATATCTTCTGGGTGGCGGGCCTGTTGCTTGCGCTGATCGACATCCCCGATTTCGGCACGCCGCTGCGCAGCATCGCCGACTCCGTCGAAAAGATCGCCGATGCGACGCCGGGAGAGGCCGGCGAGACCACATCGACCTCACAAACCGGCGATGCGGCGGTCAGCCCGCCGCCGGCAGACAAGTCCAGCGTCGCGAAGGAGAGGGAGCACAGCCATGTTTGAGCTCATGTTCTGCTCGCTCCTCACCATCGTGCCGGACTATCTCTACCGCCGCTATGTCCAGGGCAAGCGCTTCGGCAAGGAGATCACGTTCTTCTCGGTCTGGTACGAGTTGCGATGGGGCATCACGGGTTGCCTGATGCTCACGGTGTCGCTGATCACCATGATCTTCTATTTCCACCCGGCGACCGACTCGGCGACGCTTTATTTCCGCACCGTGCCCATCCTGCCCGAAGGATCGGGGCGGGTTGCGGAGGTCAAGGTCGGCTTCAGCCAGGACGTGAAGAAGGGTGACGTGCTGTTCACGCTGGACAGCTCCAAGCAACAGGCCGCCTACGAGACCGCCCGGCGGAAGGTCGCGGAGGTCGATGCCGCAATGACGACGGCGCAGTCCGATGTCATCAAGGCCGAAGCCCAGATCCAGGAAGCCAAGGCCAACTATCAGCAAGCCAAGGACGAGCTCGACACCAAATCCGAATTGCAGCGCCGCAACCCCGGCATCGTGCCGCAACGGGACATCGAAAAGCTCCAGGTGCTGGTCGATCAACGGCAGGCCGGCATCGATGCGGCGACCGCCGTGAAGGAGTCGGCCGCCTTGCAGGTGTCGACACTCCTGCCGGCCCAGAAAGCGAGCGCTCAAGCCGTTCTCGAGCAGGCCCAGGTCGATCTCGACAAGACGATCGTCCGCGCCGGGGTCGATGGCCGGGTCGAGCAATTCCTGCTTCGCGTTGGTGATGTCGTCAATCAGTTGATGCGGCCGGCGGGTGTGCTGATTCCGGAAGGCGCCGGCAGAAAGGTGCTTCAGGCCGGCTTCGGTCAGATCGAGGCGGGCGTCATGAAGGAAGGCATGGTGGCGGAAGCGACCTGCATATCCAGGCCATGGGTCATCATTCCGATGGTGGTCACGACGGTGCAGGACTACATCGCAGCCGGACAGTTCCGCGCCGGGGAGCAGCTGCTCGAAGCGCAAAACGCCGTGAAGCCCGGCACGATCCTCGTGTTCCTGGAGCCGCTCTACAAAGGGGGCCTCGAAGGCGTGACACCGGGGAGTAGCTGCCTCGTTAACGCCTATACCAGCAATCACGAGGAGATTTCCGCAAAGGACACCAGCACCGGCCGGGCCATCGCGCTGCACGTCGTCGACGGCGTCGGCCTCGTGCACGCGCTGCTGCTGCGGATCCAGGCGCTGCTGCTGCCGATCAAGACGCTCGTGCTGAGCGGCCACTGACACCGAGGAGGGCTCGGCAAAGCCGTTGGCCGTCGCCCGTTTTGCGCTAGAATGAGATCAAGGTGCAGCCGGGCGAAGCTGCTGAGGAAGAGGATGAGCGGGCGCATCCCGATCGTTGCTGCGGTCAGGCGGGGCTGGCGGGCGGCGGCCGCACGGCTCTGTCTGTGCGTGCTGGTCTTGGCCCTTGCCGGGCTCGGACCGGCGAGGGCTGCCGATCAGGGCCAGCCCAAGCGCGTGCTGCTGCTGCATTCCTTCGGACGGGAATTTCGTCCGTGGAGCGAGTTCGCGCGGGCCATCAAGGCCGATCTCGAGCGGCAGGCGCCGTGGCCGCTGGACATTCAGGAGCACACGCTTCTGACGGCGCGGTTCAACAATCCAGGTCCTGAAGAGCCCTTCGTCGATTATCTGCGCTCGCTCTACGAGAGTTGTCCGCCGGATATCGTCGTCAGCGTCGGGGCGCCTGCGGCAAGATTCGCCCAGAAGTACCGCAAGCAGCTTTTCCCCGCCACACCGATGGTCCTGACTGCGGTCGAACAGCGCCTGGTCGATCGCACGGGACTGACCGACAACGACACGGTTATCTCGATCCACAATGACTTTCAGGCAATTTTTGCCGGCATCCTTCATGTCCTGCCCGCCACGCAGACGATCGCCGTCGTGCTGGGGGCCTCTCCCGTTGAGAAGTTCTGGCTTGAGGAGATCAAGAAGGATGCGAAGCCGTTCGAAAACAGAGTGTCGTTTGATTGGTATTCGGGGCTTTCGTTCCGGGACATCCTCAAGCGCGCCTCATCGCTTGCGCCGCACACGGTCTTGTTCTGGGGCCTGATGTCGGTCGACGGGGCAGGCGTCACGCATGAAGGCGACATCGCCTTGCGCCAATTGCGAGCTGTCGCCAATGCGCCCATCTTTTCCTATCAGGATGCCTTCTTCGATGGCCAGACCGTCGGTGGCCCCATGCATTCAACGGCCGCAACCAGCCGGAAGACGGTCGACGTTGCTATCCGTATCCTCGGTGGCGAGAAGCCGGGCAACATCAAGATCGAAACGCTCCAATTTGCGCCACCTCGATATGACTGGCGTGAGATGCAGCGCTGGGGCATCAGCGAAAGCAGTCTACCTCCTGGCAGTGAGGTCCTGTTTCGCGAGCCGAGCGTTTGGGAGATCTATCGCTGGCAGATGGCGCTGATCGCAGCGGTGATCCTGGTGCAGGCCGGCCTGATCAGCGGCCTGCTTCATGAGCGCTGGCGTCGCCGCGTCGCTGAGGTCGAGTCGCGTCAGCGCCTGGCGGAGCTCGCGCACGTCAACCGCTACGCGGCGGCCGGCGAGCTGACGACGTCGATCGCGCATGAATTGAACCAGCCGCTTGGCTCTATCCTCACCAACGCCGAGACGGCCGAGCTTATGCTGAAAGGGGCTTCCCCCAATCTCGACGAGATCAGGGAGATCCTTGCCGACATCAGGCGCGACGATCAGCGGGCCAGCGAAGTGATCCGCAGGCTGCGCAGCGTGTTGAAGAAGACACCGTTCGAGATCGCCGATATCGATCTGAACGAAACCGTCGGCGAGGCGATCGGATTTCTGACCGCCGTGACCGACCGGCACAAGATCGCCCTGAAGTTCACGCCCGTCGCTAGCGCGCTGCGCGTCAGGGGCGATCCGGTCCAGCTTCAGCAGGTCATTCTCAACCTGATCATCAATGCGATCGACGCGATCTCCGAGGCGGAGGCGAAGATGCGGGAGGTGACCGTCACGACGGCGCTGTCCGGCTCCTTCGCAGAAATCAGGATCGGCGACAGCGGACCCGGCATAGCCGCCGGCGATCTCAAGAACGTCTTCGATCCCTTCTTCACCACCAAGCCGCAAGGCATGGGCATGGGTCTCGCCATCGCCAAGACCATCATCGAGGCCCATCGCGGACAGATCATCGCGGAGAACAGGCTGTCGGGTGGTGCGCTGCTTACGATTAAACTGCCGCTCACGCGCTAGATCGGTCGCAGAACCTTCGCGCCGCAACAATCGGGCATCCGCTTTCTTTGATCTTCGTCAAAGAACGCATTCGTCCCGGCCCGATGCTCCCTGCCGAAATGCCAAGGGAGGGCGTGCAATGTTTCGCTGCGGCAAGACCCTGATCGCGCTTGCGCTGATGATGGCGATGCCCGTCGCCGCATCGGCGCAGACCCCGGCCGCCCCGAGCACGTCGGCGCCGCCAGCAAGTCAGGCGCCGCCAGCAAGTCAGGCACAGCCGGCCGCGGAGCTGTTGAAGCCAGAGCAGCTCGAGGCGCTGGTCGCGCCGATCGCGCTCTATCCGGACGAGCTGCTCGCCAACGTGCTGGCGGCATCGACATATCCGCTGGAGGTCGTGCAGGCCGATCGCTGGCTGAAGGAGCGCAAGAACGTCAAGGGCGACGCGCTGAAGGCAGAGGTCGAGAAGCAATCCTGGGACGACAGCGTCAAGGCGCTCGCCAGCACGGCCGATGTCCTGACCATGATGAGCGACAAGCTCGAATGGACCAAGAACCTCGGCGACGCCTTTCTCGCGCAGCAGCCTGACGTGATGGATGCGATCCAGCGCCTGCGCAACAAGGCCTATGACAACAAGATGTTGGTCACGACCAAGCAGCAAAAGGTCAGCGTCCAGACCCAGGAAAACAAGCAGGTGATCGTCATCGAGCCGGCCGAGGCCGGTACGATGTACGTGCCCTATTACGAGCCGGCGACCGTCTACGGCGCGTGGCCTTACGCCGAATATCCGCCGTACTACTTTGGATATCCTTCGTATATCGGCGCAGGCGTGGTGGCGGCGGGTCTCGCTTTCGGTACCGCCTGGGCGATCGGACGCTGGGGCAACTACTGGGGCGGCGGCTGCAACTGGGGCAACCGCAACGTCTACGTCAATCACCGGACCACCAACATCGCAAACGGTTGGCAGCACAATCCGGCGCATCGCCAGGGCGTGCGCTACAATAACGTGAACGTGCAGCAGCGCTTCAGCAACACCAACATCAAGGCCGGCGCGGCCGACCGGATGGATTTCCGCGGCCGCGATGGCCAGCAGGTACTGAAGCCCGGACAGGATCGGCCAGGCGCCGGAGATCGTGCAGGAGATCGTGCGGGCGATCGTGCGGGCGATCGTGCAGGGGACCGCGCAGGCGATCGAGCGGGAGATCGCAGCGGCGATCGCGCAGGTGATCGTGGTGGAGATCGCGCGGGCGCCGGCGATCGCGCCAAGGGCGGCGCGGACCGTGCCAAAGGTGGCGGCGATCGCGCTGGCGCGAAGGGCGGTGGCGACCGCGCCAAGGCCGCCAACCGCGGCGGCGCCAGCGCGGGCAATCGCGCCGCAAATGTCAACCGCGGCGGTGGCGGCAATCGCGGTGGCGCCATGAACGTCTCGTCCGGGCGCGCGGCTGCCGCAGCATCGGCACGCGGGCGCTCGAGCATGGCGAGCATGCCCCGTGGCGGCGGCGGTGGCTTCGCCGGGCGCGGCGGTGGTGGCGGAATGGCGATGCGCGGCGGTGGAGGAGGCGGATTTGGTGGAGGCGGGCGCGGTGGCGGCGGCGGCCGACGTTCGGACATCGCGCTGAAGCACGACATCGTGCTGCTCGGTCATCTCGCCAATGGCCTCGGCTACTACCGCTTCAGCTATCTCGGCAGCCATAAGGCCTATGTCGGCGTCATGGCGCAGGAGGTCGAGAGCGTGATGCCGGACGCGGTGACCCGCGGCAACGACGGGTACTTGCGCGTCTACTACGAAAAGCTCGGTCTGAAATTCCGCACGTACAGCGATTGGCTCGCCGGCGGCGCAAAAATCCCTGCGGAGGTGACGCCATGATCGGTCTGAATGCGCTTCAACGCGCGGCCTTGCCGGCCGTCATGACGCTCGCATTGTTCAGCTTGCCATCGCAAGCGCAGCAAGCGTATCCGACTCCGGAGGATGCAGCCGCAGCGCTCGCCGCGGCTGTGAAGAGCGGACCGAGTGATATCCTGAAAGTGCTCGGCAGGAACGCCGACGACATCGTCTCCTCCGGTGACGAGGTTGCCGACGCCGACATTCGTCAACGCTTCACGTCGATGTACGACGCCAAGCATGCGATCAAGGCGGAGGGCAACAAGAAGGCCACGCTGATGCTCGGCCCGGACGATTTTCCGTTCCCGATTCCTTTGGTCAACTCCAAGACGGGCTGGGAATTCGACGTGGATCAGGGGCGGATCGAGGTGCTCTATCGCCGCATCGGCCGCAACGAGCTCGATGCGATCCAGGCCGCGCTCGCCTATGTCGATGCCCAGAACGACTACGCCGAGAAAGACCGCGGCGAAGGCGTCGGCGTCTATGCGCAACGCATCGTCTCGACGCCCGGCAAGAAGGATGGGCTGTTCTGGCGCGACGATAGTGACCCAAGCCCGCTCGGCGAATTTGTGGCGGAAGCCTCGCGCGAGGGCTACAAGGTGGACGGGCAGGGCGCGCCCTATCACGGCTACTATTTCAGGATCCTCAAGGGGCAGGGTCCCAACGCCGCCGGCGGCAGCCTCGACTATGTCGTCAAAGGCAAGATGATCGGCGGCTATGCGCTCGTCGCCTATCCCGCCGAGTACGGCAATTCCGGCGTCATGACCTTCGTGGTCAATCACGGCGGGACCGTCTACCAGAAGGATCTCGGTCCGCGCACCGAAAGCATTGCCAGCCGCATGATCTTGTTCAATCCGGACCAGACCTGGAAGAAAGTGGATGCCGCAAAACAATGAGAGGATAACGCGGCGCTCC
Organism: Bradyrhizobium sp. CCGUVB23; assembly: GCF_024199885.1. Lineage (NCBI taxonomy): Bacteria > Pseudomonadati > Pseudomonadota > Alphaproteobacteria > Hyphomicrobiales > Nitrobacteraceae > Bradyrhizobium > Bradyrhizobium sp. CCGUVB23. The sequence continues at coordinate 9,842,355 of NZ_JANADQ010000001.1, read as the reverse complement.
TTCCTGTGTTGTCTGGCGGCAACGATATTGCTCGCCTTCGTCATGCCGGCGACGCCGTCCTTTGCACAGGCAGCCGGCCACGTCCGCGTCAAGATCGTGAAAGCGGGCCTCTTGATCGGCGGCGGCACCGGCCGCGGCGTGCTGACCTGGCGGGGCCGCAACTATCCGTTCAGCGTGTCCGGTCTCAGCCTTGGAATCACGGCCGGAGCCACGATCAGCCGCCTGGATGGCTGGGCCTCCGGCATCCGTGAGGTCAAGGATTTCACCGGCACCTACAGCTCGGTCGGCGGCGGCTTCGCACTGGTCGGCGGCGTCAACGGCGTCCATTTGCGCAACGAGAAGGGCGTGACGATCGTGCTGCAAGGTCCGAAGGCAGGGATGGAAGTCGCCGCCAACCTCAGCGCGATCACGATCTCCATGAAATGAGCCGGGCCTGAATACGCCCCATCCGGATTCCATTGAGCATCGGAAGCAGGCGTTCAAATTGAACGCCTGAAGGAACGTCTGACGCGCATTCGCCGCCCGGACCGCGCGTCGGCTGCGAATAACATGATGTTAGGTTTATCGCATAACTGGGTAATTGTGTTAGCCCGCCGAAAGCCTATTGTTGCAGCGAACCAGACACGTCCCGGCAGTCGATAAACGCAAGCGGAAAGCCCGCCGCGCGATCGGACAGTGCTGCCCAACATATCCATGAAGCCCGCTCACGGGACGCCAGCAAACAGGTCGGAGGAAACTTGCACATGACCACGGCTCGAGCGATCCACGACATGGGTCAGTCCAAGAAGGCTGCTGCGAGCGGCTGGATTGGATCGGCGCTTGAATATTATGACTTCTTTATCTACGCGACGGCAGCGTCGCTGATCTTCCCGCAGATCTTTTTTCCGTCGGACAATCCGACCGTTGCCATCGTCGCATCCCTCGCAACGTACGGTGTCGGATATGTGGCCCGCCCGATCGGTGCCTTCGTTCTCGGGCACTGGGGCGATACCCATGGCCGCAAAACGGTTCTCATCGTCTGCATGTTCCTGATGGGCATCTCGACGATGGCCGTCGGCATCCTGCCGACATACCAGCAGGTCGGCATCTGGGCGCCGATCCTGCTCGTCACCTTACGTCTCGTGCAGGGTTTTGCCGTTGCCGGCGAGATCTCCGGCGCAAGCTCGATGATCCTTGAGCATGCGCCATTCGGGCGGCGCGGATTCTATGCGAGCTTCACGCTCCAGGGCGTGCAGGCCGGACAGATCCTTGCGGCGGCGGTCTTTCTGCCGCTCGCGGCCTACATGCCCACCGAGGCCTTCAACAGCTGGGGTTGGCGGATACCCTTCCTGCTCAGCTTCTTCGTCATCGTCGCCGGCTACATCATTCGCCGCGAGGTCGACGAGACACCTGCCTTTGCCAGGGAGGATGAGCGTGGTGAAACCCCGCGGGCTCCGATCATTCAGGCCATCAAGCTGAATTGGAAGGACATGCTCAGGGTCATCTGCATGGCGCTGATGAATGTCATTCCGGTCGTCACGACGATTTTCGGCGCGGCCTATGCGGTCCAGTCAGCCTACGGAATCGGTTTTGCGAAGGACGTCTACCTCTGGATTCCGGTCCTTGGAAACATGCTGGCGGTGTTCGTCATTCCCTTCGTCGGCAATCTGTCCGACAAGATCGGCCGCAAGCCTCCGATCATCGTCGGCGCGCTCTGCTCCGGCCTGCTCGCATTCGGCTACCTCTACGCAATCAGCATCAGGAACGTGCCATTGGCGATCCTGTTGTCGCTGTTGATGTGGGGTGTGGTCTATCAGGGCTACAACGCGATCTTCCCGAGCTTCTATCCCGAGCTGTTTCCGACGCGCACCCGGGTTTCGGCGATGGCGATCTCGCAAAACATAGGCACGACCATCACCGCGCTGCTTCCCGCTTTGTTTGCGACCGTGGCGCCTCCCGGCTCGGCCAACATCCCGGTCACGGTGGGCGCGATCGCCTTTGGCATCACGGTGATTGCCGCCCTCGCAGCGGTGACTGCCAGGGAGACATACCGGATCGGCCTTGACGATCTCGGCAAGCCGGATGCCGTTCCGATGCCAAGGGCGGACTATGAGCGCAGGCGCGCGGAGACCGCGAACGGGGCCGCGGCCGTTCCGACCTGACGGCCAGGGAAGAGAGGTCACGCGATGATGATGCAAACATCTCGCATATCGCCGTCCTCCCGCATATGAGAGAAACGACTGCCGCTGCGGCCAGACAGGCCAGCAGCGGCAGGCTTCACGGAAGTCCCGTGACGCACGATGTCGAATTTCACCGGCGTGCGCCGGACGGCATATCGCCTGCCAAGGAGTTGAGAGATGAATCCCGTTGTTGTTGCTGTCGCAATCACCGGTTCCGTTCCGCGCAAGAAGGACAACCCGGCAGTGCCGATCGTGCCGTCCGAGCAGATCGAGTCGACGCATGCGGCCTTCGAGGCCGGCGCGACGCTGGCGCATATTCACGTTCGCAACGACGACGAAACGCCGTCCTCCGATCCGCAGCGCTTTGCAGAGGTGCAGGAGGGCATCAGGAAGCATTGTCCGGGGATGATCGTTCAGTTCTCGACCGGAGGGCGCGGCCGCGATCCGTCGGCGCGCGGGTCGGCGCTCTATCTGAAGCCGGACATGGCGTCTCTCTCGACCGGATCGGTGAACTTTCCGACCATCGTCTACGAGAACAGCGCCGCTCTGGTCGAGCATCTCGCCACCGGTATGAAGGCAGGCGGGATCCGCCCCGAAATCGAGATCTTCGATCTCTCGCACCTCCATGGCGCGCGCCGCCTGATCGAGGCGGGACTGATCGACGAGCATCCCCACGTGCAGTTCGTCATGGGTGTCAAGAACGCGATGCCGGCGGACGAGCACGTGCTCGACATCCTTCTGGCGGAACTCAAGCGGCTGATGCCGAAATCGACGTGGACCGCGGCAGGGATCGGCCGTCATCAAGCCGAGGTCATGGGCTGGGCGCTGTCGCGGGGCGCCGACGCGGTTCGCACCGGGCTCGAGGACAACATCAGGATCGACAAGAACCGTCTGGCGAAGAGCAACGCGGAGCTCGTGACTTTCGCTTGTGAGGCGGTTGTTCGCCACGGCCGACGCGTCGCTACACCGGCGGAGGCAAGATCGGCGCTGCGGATCGCGAGGTAAGTCACACGATCAACCGTCCCCGTCGCGCCGCAATCCCGATCGCGACCTCTGCGCCGGCGTTGAACTCCAGCCGATCGGCTTCGATGCCGTCGCTGAAGATAACGCCGTTTTCCGGCATCAGCGAGCGGATGCGCAATTGTTCGGAGGAGGCGAGGCGGCCGCAGACGAGACCCACTTGCGAGTTGCGGCTGGGGAAGGGCTCGCGTACGGCAAAGCGCAGCTCCGGCGCGTCCCAGGGCACGGCGTCGTAAGCCACGGGTTCTGAAGGCTGGCTGAACTGCCCTGCGATCGCGAGCGAGCCGGTGACAACGCTCTTGAACCAGGCGGTCGAGCCGAGCCCCGTCGAGACGATCAGCCCGCTCGAGGATTGCCGCTCCTTCGTCTCGCCGGTCGCAATCTCGTAGATCGCGGAGGTGTGCGTGCGGGCACCGATGAAGAGGTCGTTCACGGCATGGAGCACCTGGCCATCGGAGAGCCGCGCCTCTGCCATCGTCACCGCCTGGCTGTCGCGCTTGTCGGCAGCGACCTCGGGCAGGAGCTTTGCGAGGTCGCGCGGCGCAAAGGGCAGGAGGATGCCGTCGTAGCGCGCCGGGTCCGGGTTGAGCCCGATCAGCGGATGACCATCGAGATATTTCATGGTGTTGGCGACGACGCCGTCCTGGCCGAGCGCGACCACGATGTCGGAGGGCGTAAAGATGAAGTTCGGCAAAAAGCTGCGCTCGATCACCTGGTAGCGGCCCCATTGCTCCAGCACCTGCAAAGCGAGGTGCTGCTGCGCGCGATAGGCCTCGTGCTCGCGCTCATAGTCGGAGAAGTCGGCGCCGAGATGCTCGACATAGAAGCGCGCCTGCGCTGCGGTCAGGTAACGCGCGACCAGGTCCTCCAGCCTGGTCTTGCGCGTCACCAGCACGATCTTGCGGTCATTGCCGGCGGGCATTGGCGGCCTCCGCCATCCTGGGCTTTTCCATCAACTGGCTAAGCAGGTCCGGCGAGACGTTGAGCTGGCCGATCTTCTCCGCCTTCTCGGCAATGCCGGTGAAGGCCTGCGCGATGAGCTGGCCCGGCTGCATGCCAGCAGAGGCGAGCGCCTGGATCACGCGGGTGTCGACGCCCTCGAAAATCTTCATCAGCGCACCGACGCGATAGGCTTCGGCATCGGCCAGCGTGCGGGTGTTTTCGGCGTTAAGCCCGACGAAGTCCTTGCGCTTGCCTTCGAGAGCGATGTCCGCGACCATGCCGGACTGGCGCAGCTCGTTCTTCTTGGCGGCGACGCTGGCTTCCGCGTCCATCTGCGTCTCGCGGATCGAGCGCTTCTTCTGCTCGACCGCGATCTCGGTGTCGAGCTCGCTCTCGCGGATGGCGCGCTCCTGCTCGACCGCAAAATTGCGGCGGGCGAAGATCGCTTCGTCGGCGTTCTTCAGGATCGCTTCGCGCGCTTCGGCCTCCAGTGCCTTGGCGGTGTCCGGCGTCGGCTTGATGCCGCGGATGGAGACGCCGAGGATTTCGAGGCCGAGGGAGGCGATGTCGGCGCGGGCCCGCAAGCCACCTGCGATGATGTCGGCGATGCGGTCGGAGGCCTGAAGCGCCTCTCTCAGCGTCAGCTCCTTCACCGCCTGCTGGGCCAGCACCTCGACGGTGCCGAGGATGCGCTGCGGCAGCTTTTCCGGATCGTCCGTCTCATAGGTCTTGCCGTCGCTCTTCAGCGTGAAGTCGAGCATCGAAGCCGCCTTCTTCGGCTCGCTGACGCGATAGGTGACGTGGCCCTGGACGGTCAGGGTCTGAAAGTCGCGCGCGATCTGCTGGAAGATGAAGGAGGCGTCGCGGCTGCCGATGGGGACGGCGACGAGCGAGGTGGCCGGCGCGTAGTAGAACGCGGATAGTCCCGCCCCTTCGGCGACCACGGCGCCGGCACGGTACTTCATGAGATAGGTGGTGGGCTGGGCCTTGATGAACCTGACGCCGAACATGGTCCTCTCCTAATAAGTTGGTCTGAGCAACTAAGTAAGTTGCACTGTACAACTAAGTCGGTTACTGTCAAGCGACAAAAGAGGGGAGGTCGCAATGGCGCAGAAAGATCAAGCCCAAGGCACTGAGAGTTCGGGACAATTGGATTTCCCGCGGCCGCTGGCCACGGTCGACGTGGTGATCTTTGCGATCCGGAACGAGGGCCTGCACGTCCTCCTGGTGCAGCGGCCGGCCGGCGAAGGCGAGCCGTTCCCGCTCGCCTTCGCGCTGCCGGGCGGCTTCGTCGATGTCGCCAAAGACCGCGATCTCGAGGCCTGCGCGGTGCGCAAGCTGAAGGAGAAGACCGGCGTGACCAGCCCCTATCTCGAGCAGCTCGGAAGCTGGGGCAGTGCTGGACGCGACCCGCGCGGCTGGTCGGCGACGCACGCCTATTTCGCGCTGATGCCGGAGGAGGCGGGCCGGGCCGCGCTCGCACCTGACGCGCAATGGTTTCCAGTCGTCGCGGGCAAGATCAAGCCGAAGCTCGCCTTCGACCACGGCGAGATCCTCACTGCTGCAGTCGAGCGCCTGCGCAACAAGGTCGAATACACTTCGCTGCCGGCCTACCTGATGCCGGCGGAATTCACGCTGCCCGATCTCCAGCGGGTCTACGAGATCGTGCTCGACCGTCCCTTGGAAAAGAGCGCCTTCCGCACGCGGATTCTCTCAGCCGACATGATCGAGCCGATCGCCAAGATGCGGCGCGGCCCGAACCGGCCGGCGCAGCTCTATCGCCTGAAGAAGGGCAGGGAGCCGGTGTATTTCGTCCGCACGTTCAATCCGCCGGAGTGAGCGACCTTACACGAACTGGCTAGGTCTCGCCGGTTCCGGCGGATCGACGACAAACCCTTCGCAGACGATGAGGCCGTCGATCAGCCTGAACTCTAGCCTGTCGTAGCCCGGCATCGTCTCGCCGGGCTTCGGCGGCAGCAGGGCGATGCGACCTTGAATGCACAGCACGGACTGCCCGGCGCCATGCCACATCCTGCTTCCGGTCTCCTTCCAGCGCCGGCGAATAAGCGTCTCGCGATCACAGAGATCGTCGGATTTCGTGACGGCGGCTGGGGCGATATCGGCTTTGGCGGTGACCGCCTCGACTGGGGCCGTTTCGATGGTGTCGGCCTCGACGAGCTCGACCTCGACTACGTCGGCCTCGACAGCGATGGCTGCGAAAGTCTCCGCGGCATCGGGATCAACCGCACCGGTCTCGAAGGTTTCGATGAGAGGGGGAGCAGTCTCGACCGCCTCGGGGTCAATCGCATCGGGCTGAGCGGCCTCGCTCTCGGTCTTGATTTCAAAAGGCGCCGTCTCAATTGCGTCGACCTCGATCATATCCGTCTCGGCGCAAGCGAGCGGGAGAACATCGGTCTCGGCAACAACGGCCTCGGATGAATCCCTTGATGGCGCGACATGAGCCGCAACGTCGTCGGCGTCACGCGCGACGGTTTCGACTTTCTCGGCCTCAGCCGCGCCGGCCTCGGCGATTGCGACAAGAGGCGTCTGAGCAGACTCGATTTCAGCTGTCGCGGCCTCAACGGGGAGATCATCGCTTTCAACGGCCTCGATCTCACTCTGGGAGAGATCGTCGGACGCCATTGCAGGGGGGGCAAGATCGCATACGCTAGTCGTGACCGACTCATCTGCGTCGATCGCTGCGACGGCAGTCTCCGCGGTTGCGGTCTCAGCGACGTCAGTCGCAGGAGCCTCCATCTTCCCAGCCTCGGCGCTTGCGGCAAGGGGCGTCTGAGGAGACTCGATTTCAACTATCTCGGCCTCAACGGGGAGATCGTCGCTTTCAACGGTCTCGATCTCACTCTGGGAGAGATCGTCGGACGCCATTGCAGGGGAGACGACATCGCATACGCTTGTCGTGGCCGGCTCATCTGCATTGATCTCGGAAGCGCCAGCCTCCGCGGTTGCGCTCTCAGCGACATCAGTCGCGGGAGCCTCGATCTCCCGAGCTTCGACAGCGTCAGTCTCGGCGGGCTCGGCCGCAGCGGTCGCGGTTCCATCGGAAGCCGCCTGCACGGCGTCGGGTTCAACCGCTTCCGCCTCGACCGAGCCGGGCGCGCCATCGTCCTTCGTGACGTCCGCAGCCGGAGCCTGAAACTCGCTGACAACCGGTTCGTCGTTCTTTCGGCCGCGCAGCAGCGACTTGAACTTCGCGAATGCAAATTCAACCGCCGGGATCCGGCGCAGCGCTATCGCCAGTCTCGTGAGGACTGGGAGCTGTTTGGGAGCATACTCGGCGTGAGACATCAGTGATTCTCGAAACGAGCAAGAGTTGCCCGCGACGCGCGGGACTGTCAAATCGCGCGCTGATGGCCGTTGTCATCATGTCAATGCCATTGTGGCGGATAGGGTCATACCGCGTTCGCAGTGCAGCGCGGGTTGGAGATGGTGTATCCGGGAATGACCGGATCGGTCGGATCCGGCCCTGGGGCGGAATACGTCGCTTGAAATTCGATACGAAGCTGATTGGCGTCATGGCGGTGCTCGCCGTCACCCAACTCGTCGGATGGGGGACGATCGGGCTTCCCGCCATCGTCGGGCGCGATCTCGCGGCCGATCTCAATATGAGCCTTCCGGCGGTATTCGCGGGGACCTCGGTTCTGTACGTCGCGATGGGGCTGTGTGCGCCCTGGCTCGCAAAATCCTTCACGCGGCATGGCGCGCGCCGTGTGATGATGGTGGGCACGGTCGTGACCGCGCCGGGCTTTGTGCTCCTGTCCTTCGCGCACGAGCCGATCCTTTATTTCGTGGCCTGGATCGTCCTCGGTGTGGCCGGCAGCGCCACGCTCTCGACCGGTGCCTACATCATGCTGAACGAAGTGGCCGGCCCGCGCGCCAAGAACGCGATCGGCGCATTGATGTTGGTGACGGGCCTTTCCGGCAGCATCTTCTGGCCGACGACGTCGTTTCTGAGCAGCCTCGCCGGCTGGCGCGGGACGTGTCTGGTTTATGCGGCCATGATGATCGTCGTCTGCCTGCCGCTCCTGGCCTTCGGTGCACCGCGCCGGCGCAAGGCGAGTGAGGAAGTTGCCGCGAAGGCGCGGGACGTGCCGGCTTCTCCAGTTCCCAGGAGCACCTTCCATCTCGTCACGTCCGCGGTTGCGCTGAACGCCTTCGTGAACTTCGGCTTGAGTGCCGTCTTCATCGAGCTCCTGAAGGCCGAGGGGCTGTCGCCGGCGGAGGCCGTCGGCTTCGGCTCCATGCTGGGCGTAATCCAGGTCAGCGCGCGCGGCATCGATTTCCTCGGCGGCGGACGCTGGGACGGGATCACGACCGGTCTGGTTGCGGGCACGGCGCTGCCGCTTGCCATGCTGCTCCTGATGGCCGGCAATGGCGCATATTGGGTCGTTGCGCTCTTCATCCTGCTCTATGGCCTCGGCAGCGGCGCGATGGCGGTGGCGCGGGCGACGATCCCGCTCGTCTTCTACGACCAGACCGAATTCGCCAAGGCGATGTCGATGATCGCCCTGCCGGTCAATCTTGCCGCAGCCGTCTCCCCGCCGGTTCTCGCAGCCCTGCTGGTCCATTTCGGCAGCCGCGGCCTGCTCGGCCTGACCATGCTCTGCTCATGTGCAACGGTGTTGATCCTGGTGGCCCTTGGCCGCCGCCGGCCACGGGCTGCGACGGCTGCTGCGGCGTGACGTCGTAAGACGAAACTACGAGCGGCCGGCGGATGGTGGCATGCCGCCAGTGCAGGACTCCCGGGTCCAAAATGGTGTATCCGCAGGGAGCGCGGCCCGGCCCTGGCCGCCGCGCCAACATCAGTTCCCGGAGGAAAGCTTATGTCGGCCTTGCCGCTCTCAGGCATCAAGATCCTTGACCTCACGCGCGTACTCGCCGGGCCCTTGTCGGCCCAGATGCTCGGCGATCTCGGCGCTGAGGTGATCAAGATCGAGCGGCCCGGCACCGGCGACGACGCGCGCGCCTTCGGCCCGCCTTATCTCACCGACCCCGAAGGCAAGGCGAACAACAACAACTCGTTCTACCTCTGCGCCAACCGCAACAAGAAGTCGGTCACCGTCAACATCGCCAAGCCCGAAGGACAGGCGATCATCCGCGAGCTCGCCAAGAACGTCGACGTCTTCATGGAGAACTACAAGGTCGGCGATCTCAAGCGCTACGGACTCGATTACGAGACGATCAAGGCGATCAACCCCGGCATCGTCTACTGTTCGGTGACCGGTTTCGGCCAGACCGGCCCCTACGCGCCGCGCGCTGGCTATGATGCGATCCTGCAGGCGATGGGCGGCCTGATGAGCGTCACCGGCCATATCGACGGCGAGCCTGGCGAGGGCCCGATGAAGGTCGGCCCGTCGATCGTCGACTACATGACCGGCATGAACACCTCGATCGGGATTCTCTCGGCGCTCTACCATCGCGACACCAATGGCGGGGAAGGACAGCACATCGACGTCTGCCTGTTCGATACCGTCATCGCATCGTTGTCGCACTGGCTGCAGATCTACCTCGTCAACGGCAAGACACCGCCGCGCCGCGGCACCTGGGGCAATGGTGGCATGCCGGCCGGCGTGTTCCGCTGTACCGACGGCGAACTGATGCTGGTAGTCGGCAATGACGGTCAGTTCCAGCGTACCTGCGCCGTGCTTGGCGAGCCCGAACTCGCCAACGACAAGCGCTTCATCAGGAACAACGACCGCGTCGTGCACGGCAAGGAAATCATGGCGATCTTCGCTGGTCTGTTCCTGAAGAAGCCGGTGGCCTACTGGCTGGAAAAGCTGGAGGAGGCCGGCGTGCCGTCAGGTCCGATCAACAATTTCGAGCAGGTGTTCAGCGATCCGCACGTCCAGTCGCGCGGCATGCGGGTGAAGGTCAACCACAAGTTCGAGCCCGAATTGTCGCTGATCCGCAACGCGCTGACGTTCTCCGAGACGCCGGTGACGGACTATCGGGCGCCGCCGCTTTTAGGGGAGCACACGCAGGAAGTGCTCGGCGGACAACTCGGCTATGATGCGGAGCGGATCGAGGCGCTGAAGAAGCAGGGCGTGATCTAGGGCGACATCGGATGACTACCGGCAAGACCATCATTACCTGCGCGATCACCGGCAACCTCACGAAGCCCGAGCAGTCGCCTTATCTGCCGATTACGCCCGAGCAGATCGCGACCTCCGCGCTCGAAGCGGCCGAAGCCGGCGCAGCGATCGCTCATATCCACGTGCGTGATCCCGCAACGGGGCGACCGTCGATGTCGATCGATCTCTATCGCGAGGTCGTCGAGCGCATCCGCGCCCGCAACAGGAGCCTGGTCATCAATCTCACCACCGGGCCGGGCGGGCGCTTTGTTCCATCGCACGACGACCCTCGTGTCGCCGGTCCCGGCACCACACTGCTCCAGCCGGAGAAGCGCGTCGAGCATATCGAGTTGCTCAAGCCCGACATCTGCACGCTCGATCTCAATACCATGAACTCAGGCGGCGAGGTCGTGATCAACACGCCTCGCAACGTCCGCATCATGGCCGAGCGGATGAGAGCAGTGGGCGTGCTGCCGGAGATCGAGCTGTTCGATTCCGGCGACTGCCATCTCGCGCGCGACCTTCTGGCCGACGGCACACTGAAGGGGCCCGGCCTGTTCTCCCTCGTGCTCGGCGTGAAGTACGGCTTCTCCGCGACATCGGAGACGATGTTCTATGCACGCAGTCTTCTGCCGCCGGGTGCGATCTGGTCCGGCTTCGGCATCGGCCGCGCCGAATTCCCGATGGTCGCGCAGGCGTACTTGCTCGGCGGCCATGTCCGGGTCGGCATGGAGGACAATCTCTATTTGTCCAAGGGCGTGCTGGCGAAGACCAATGCCGAGCTGTGCGCGCATGCCGCGGGCATCCTGAAAAGCCTTGGCGCGAGCATTGCCACGGCCGACGACGCGCGCGCCATGCTCGGCCTCGCCTGACTCCCGCCGTCAGCCCCGCTGCTCCCGCCACAGGCATTTTGCCGACTCGCGGACATCCGAGGGGCGGCTGCCGAACTGGCGGCGGAAGACGCGGTTGAAATAGGAGACGTCGCCAAAACCGCTTTCATGGGCGATCTGCGCGATGTTGAGATGGCGGTACCTGCGGTCGACCAGCATGCGCTGGGCTTTTGCCAGACGCTCGGTCAGCACGAAGGCCGAGAACGACGAGCCGTCCTGCTCGAACAGTTTTTGTACATAGCGCGGCGAGATGCCGTGACGTGCGGCGATCGTTTCGGTCGCCAGTTCGCTGTCGCCAAGCGCGGCCAGAATGTCCGACTTGATCGCGGCCAGTCGTGCCGCGGTGCCGCCGCGCTCCCAGGCGAGTTCGGCGTAGTCGCCCTGGGCACCGAACGCGAGCGCGGCGAGGTCGATCAGGTGTGCCGACACACTGCGCGCGACGGCCGGATCGGTTGATGGATCGCCGTCGTCGAGGACGTCGACATAGCGGGTGAGGAGACGCAGCGCCTCGTTGTTGCTGGGGATCGATTGGCCGAATGCCCGCGAGAAATGCGGCGCGAGCCGTGCAATGGCCGGCAACGAGAACAAAAGGGTGATGAAGCTGCCCTCGGTCAGCATGGTGCTGGTCGAGGGATCGAGCGGCGCGATCACGCTGGCGCTGCCGACGCCGGAGATCAGCTCCTTGCCGAACTGGGTGGCGCTGGCGCGGCCCGAGCGCAGCACGCTGATGGCGACCAGGTCCTTGCCCTTTGTCGCGAGCTCCTTCGAGACCCGGTAATGCGCCGGCGAGCGCGAGCCGGCGGCGATGCTGACATTGGGCAAAAGGTTGAATGTCACGTCGGCGTGGAACGGCTCGTCCCCGATCGGCTCGATGTCGATATTGGCGATGCCGCGTCCATAGACCTCGCGCCACATCTGCAGCCGCTTGGCTTGCGGAAAATCATCCGTGGAGACGCGTGCGCGTCGAAACGGCTCTGTGTCCTGCATGTGCCCCCGCTGGAAACATCGGTACCGTAACTTTGACGCGGGATGCCGGCCGGAAGTTCGAAGCCTTCACGGATTTGGCCGCCTCAGATATCGGCTTTACCCGATTCGATGTCACCTTAAGGTGCTGAAATGCGGGGTCGGAACTCTCGGCGCGCTTCACCGGCGAGGTCGCGAGCGGCAGCCAGAGCTATGCCGGCACGGGAACATTCCGAGTGAACTGGTGAGCGACAGCGGGTCGGTGAGGGCCAGCGTTCCTTTGTCCACAGATGATCCGTAGTTGCCCCGGCTTTCGTCGCAATCCGGACTCGTATTCGATCCCTTTATCTGACGAACTGGTGTTCGGCAGGGAGGAAGCGAATGTCCTACACGATCGGTTATCAGGTGAAGAACCAGAAGGCAGTTCTGGCGACCGAGGCGGCGACGGCCAACCAGGCCGTGGCGATCGTCGTGGCGCTGCAAAAGTCGGCCGAGGAAATCAAGTTCATCCGCTCGCCGCAGGAAGGCGAGATGGGCATCGAGATGCTGCTGCTGCTGGCGAAGGAAGAGGCCGAGGAGATGCCGCAGCGGATGTAGCCGGCGGAACCCTCGCGGGCATACTTCGATCCTAAGCGAAACGTCGAAACCTTCGGATCGTCTAGGCTGCCTTCGTTATATTTACAGACGAGGGTGTCCGCCCATGAAACGCGAAGCGCTGCGCGTCGAACCCATCTCGACTTTTCTCGATCGCTGGAAGGCGCCGACCTCGCCGGTGACGCGCGCCGGCAACATGATCTTCGTCGCTGGCCTGCCGCCGTTCGATCCCGACACCGGCGAGATCGCATCCGCGCCGATCGAACGGCAGAGCGAGATCATCATGGAGCAGATGAAGCTCTGCCTGGAGACTGCCGGCGCCAGCCTCGACAACGTCATGAAGTGCAACGTCTATTGCACCTCGACCAAGCACTTCGCCGCTTTTAACGCGGTCTATGCGCGCTACTTCCCCAGCGATCCGCCGGCGCGGATCTTCGTCTGCACGCCCGAATGGTTTGGCCCGTTCGATGTCGAGATCGATTGCATCGCAATGATGTGAGGCGGCTCTAGCGCGCGGCGACCTTCGCCGGGGCCTTGCTTTCCGCCTTGCCGGCCGTCAGCCCCATCACCGCCATCCCGACCACGCGCTCGATGATGCCGTCGACGTCGTCGAGATCGCATCGGCCGTCCGACAGCTTGGTCAGCCGTTCGCTCTCGCGGATGGTGTGGTGCGCCATGGCGAGCGCGAAGTGCAGGCCCCAATAGATCTCCTCGTCGCTGCGGTCGGGCAGTGCGCGGCGCATCGCGGCGGCAAACTTGCGCAGATGGTCGATCTCGCGGTTCTTGATGCGGCGGATCGGCGGCACGGATTCAATCGAGGCGCGGATCATGAAGCGTGCCGCGGTGGAACGCTGGTTCGCCGGCCCCAGGCAGCCGTGCAGGGTAGGGCCGACGAGGGCGCGCAGGATTACGTCGACGGAGGCGCGACCGTCGCCTTGTTCTTCCGCCGTCTTGAGCTCCGCCAGGCGCTCGCGATTGAGGGCGATGCTCCGCGTCACGAACAATTCGGCGATCAACTCGTCCTTCGAGCCGAAATGGTAGTTCACGGCCGCAAGGTTCACGTTGGCCTCGGCGACGATGTCGCGCAGCGTCACGTCGCCAAAGCCGCGATCGGCGTAGAGCCGCTCGGCGGCGGCGAGAATGGCAGATCTGGTCTGATCGCTGGCCATGGGTGCCCTCAGGGGAGGGAGTTGCAATTCAAACAGTTGTATGAAACTATCGTTTGAAGGCCGGGAAAAGTCAATCCGCAATCGGGACCCGTTCGCAACAGCGACGCCGGGTTCCGAAAAGCGGCCCGCAAGCTCGTTGTCGCGGCTTGCAGGCCGCGCGAGGCGGGAGGACAGTCCGGCACAAAAGATCGTTCAAAGAGAGAGACGAGGAGCGTCCCATGGACTTCGACATGTCCCCCAAGCAGAAGGAATGGCTCGAACGCGTGCAGTCCTTCATGACCAAGCACGTGCGCCCCGCTGTTCCCGTCTACAATCAGCAGGACCACACGGGCGAGCGCTGGAAGGTCATCCCGGTTCTCGAAGAGCTGAAGAAGAAGGCCAAGGCCGAGGGCCTCTGGAACATGTTCCTGCCGCCGTCCAAGGAGCACGACGACGACGAATTCCACGGCGCGGGATTGACCAATCTCGAATACGCGCTGCTCTCGGAGCAGATGGGCCACATCTCCTGGGCCTCGGAAGTATTCAACTGCTCCGCGCCCGACACCGGCAACATGGAAGTCTTGTTCCGCTACGGGACCAAGGAACAGAAGCGCAAATGGCTGCGTCCACTGATGGACGGCGAGATCCGCTCCGCCTTCCTGATGACGGAGCCGGCGGTTGCCTCGTCCGATGCTACCAACATCGAGACCCGCATCGAGCGCGACGGCGATCATTACGTCATCAACGGCCGCAAATGGTGGTCGTCCGGTGTCGGCGACCCCCGCTGCAAGATCGCGATCCTGATGGGCAAGACCGATATCAACGCGGCCAAGCATCAGCAGCAGTCGCAGATCCTGGTGCCGCTCGACACGCCCGGCATCAAGATCGAGAAGATGCTGCCGGTGTTCGGCTTCGACGATGCGCCGCACGGCCACGCCCAGGTGCTCTTGGAGAATGTCCGCGTTCCCGCATCGAATCTCCTGCTCGGCGAAGGCCGTGGCTTCGAGATCGCGCAGGGACGCCTCGGTCCCGGCCGCATCCATCACTGCATGCGCACAATCGGCAAGGCCGAGGAGGCGCTGGAGAAGATGGTGAAGCGGCTGATGTCGCGAACCGCGTTCGGCAAGAAGATCATCGAGCACTCGGTGTGGGAGCAGCGTATCGGCGAAGCCCGCACCGATATCGAGATGAACCGCCTGCTGTGCCTGAAGGCCGCCGACATGATGGACAAGGTCGGCAACAAGACCGCGCAGCTCGAGATCGCCATGATCAAGGTCGCAGCTCCCAACATGGCGCTGAAGATCATCGACCAGGCGATCCAGGCCTTTGGCGGCGCCGGTGTCTCGGATGAAGCCGGTCTTGCCAAGGACTACGCGGGCATCCGAACGCTCCGTCTCGCCGACGGTCCGGACGAGGTGCACAATCGCGCCATTGCCAGACTTGAAATCCGGAAGTATGCAAACTCTCCCAAGCACTAAAAGGGAGAGCCCGGCGGCGCTCCCGAATAAGATCGAGAAGACTGTGAGGGAGCGTCATCGTGGCTGACGGCGTCAGGAAAGACGAGGAGTTCTCGGGCACCAAGCCCGTCGAGGAGCGGCATCGTTTCGACGAGCTGCGGCTCGAGAACTGGATGCGCGAGAACGTCGAAGGCTATCAGGGCCCGCTGGTCGTCCTGCAATTCAAGGGCGGCCAGTCCAACCCGACCTATCGGCTGGATACGCCCGGCCGTTCCTACGTGATGCGCCGAAAACCGTTCGGCAAATTGCTGCCGTCGGCGCATGCGGTCGATCGCGAATATCGCGTGATCGCAGCGCTCGGAAAGCAGGGCTTTCCGGTCGCGAAAGCCTATGCGCTCTGCCAGGACGACGGCATCATCGGCGCTGCCTTCTACATCATGTCGATGGAGGAGGGCCGGGTGTTCTGGGATCCGACGCTGCCGAGCCAGACGGGCGAGGCGCGCCGACAAATCTTCACCAGCAAGATCGAGACGCTGGCGAAGCTGCACATGTACGATCCCGCTGCGATCGGCCTTGGCGATTTCGGCAAGCCCGGCAATTATTTCGCGCGGCAGATCGATCGCTGGACCAAGCAGTATCGGGCATCCGAGACCCAGCACATTCCGGAGTTCGAGAAGGTCGCCGAATGGCTGCCGCGCACCGTGCCGGAGCAGGCGCGCGTCTCGATTGTTCACGGGGACTACCGGCTCGACAACATGATTTTCCACGCGACGGAACCGCGCGTGCAGGCCGTGCTGGATTGGGAGCTGTCGACGCTCGGCGATCCCATGGCCGACTTCACTTATCTGTTGATGCAGTGGATCATGCCGGGCCTGGAAGGCGCCGACATCAAGGCGCTCAACATTCCGAGCCTCGAAGAGGCGGCGCAGATCTATTGCAATGCGACCGGGATGAGCGTGCCCGATCTCAACTGGTACTTCTCCTACAATCTCTTCCGTCTCGCCGGCATCACGCAAGGAATCGCAGGCCGGATCCGTGACGGCACTGCCGCGAATGCAAAAGCGCTCGAATCCGCCAAGCGCACCGTGCCGCTGTCGAAGGCATCATGGGAATACGCGCAGAAGGCGGGTGCGGTGTAGGGAATGGGAAGGCGCGGACGAAGAAGCCGTGCCTTTCTTCTTGGTGCGAACTCGCGTGTCCCGGACGCGGTGCAGCACGAAGTGCTGCTCCGCAGAGCCGGGACCCAGTCACGTCACCAGGAAATTCAGCTCATCCGTGAGATCGCGCCAATCCGGATTGAGTTGCTCGACTAATTTGAGCTTCCAGGCGCGCCGCCAACGCTTCAGCGAATGTTCGCGCGACCGCGCTTCGAGCACTGAAGCAAAGGACTCGAAGTAAACCAGCAAAGTCACGTCATGCTGCCGTGTGAAGCCAGGTACGAGCTTGGCTTTGTGCTCGGTCATTCGGCGAACGAGATCGTTCGTAACTCCGACATAGAGGGTGCCGTTTCGCTTGCTTGCGAGGATGTAAACGAAGAAGGGCATTTCCATGCAGCCGATGCTCAAGACATGCGACCTAAGATTGCATATTCGGACGGCGCCGCCAATCCTTCTGGATATCGCCCTTCATCTTTGAGGCGAACCAATCGGGGGTGCAGAGCATGGACTCGAAGGACTCTTCGCCCATGCCATCCGCAGGTCCAATCATAGCCATGACCAAAATCCCGAACGGTCCATCCGGCATGAATTGATCGAGCGGATCCGCCTCCGGATTGTATAGCGATCTCAGTTGGGCTCGAACCTTCTCTGCGGGCGCAATTTGTCGTCTAACTCGTCGCGCAATGCGCGATCAGCCGCTCGACGAACCCCGCGCACTTCTCCAGCTCCGCCATCTCGACGAACTCGTCCGGCGTGTGCGCCTGGGCGATCGAGCCTGGGCCGACCACCACCGATGGGATGTCGGCGATGCTGACGAACAGGCTCGCCTCGGTGCCGAAGGCGACCTTGGCGTGGTCGTTGCGGCCGGCGAGCTTCTTGGCGAGCGTGACGATGGCATCGTCCGCCTGCATGTCGAGGGCGGGATAGTCGAGGATCTCCTCGAAATCGATGCCGCATTCCGGGTGGCGTTTCTTCATCGCCGGCTCGATCTCGGCCTTGGCCCAGGCGATGATCGCATCCGTCACCTCTCGTGACTCGGTGATGCCGAGCCCGCGGCATTCGAACTCGACGGTGCAGGTATCCGGCACGATGTTGAGCGCGGCACCGCCATGCACGATGCTCGTCAGCAGCGTCGCGTGCGGGACGTCGTAGAGGCTGTTCTGCTCCGCCTGTGCGGCAAGCTGAACGGCGCGGCGGCGAATCTCGGTGATCAGCTCGGCCGCATATTCGATGGCGTTGACGCCATCGGGGGCAATCGAGGAGTGGCGGGCGAGACCCTTGAAGGTCGCGCGTACGCCGTGCTTGCCCTTGTGACCGATGATGATTTTCATCTCGGTGGGCTCGCCGACGAAGCAGCCGAGTGGCCGCAGCGGTTTCTTGGCAACCTCGCGCAGCATCGGCCGCACGCCGATGCAGCCGATCTCCTCGTCATAGGAGATCGCAAGATGGATCGGCGTGGTCAGCTTCGCCTCAACCATCTCGGGCACCATGGCAAGGCACACGGCGACGAAGCCTTTCATGTCGGTGGTGCCACGTCCGTAGAGGCGGCCGTCGCGCTCGATCAGCTTGAACGGATCGTGGGTCCATGTCTGGCCTACGACGGGCACGACGTCGGTATGACCCGACAGCACGAGGCCGGCGCGGTCCTCAGGGCCAATGGTGACCCAGAGCGAGGCCTTCTGCCCGGTCACATCCACGATCCGCTGTCCGCTGACGCCGAAGGAGGCAAGATAGCTCTCGATATAGGCGATCAGAGGCAGGTTCGAGCGGTCGCTCACGGTGTCGAAGGCGACGAGGTCGGCGAGCAGTTTGCAAATACGGTCGGGTCTTTGGCCTGGCATTGTCTGGTTCTTGGGAAAAGGAGAGGTGGGCGGCTCAGCCGCGTGCACGAACCATACCAACGGCGGTGCCCGTCGGGCAAATCACCTGCCCGTAGCACACGGCGCGATCCTACTTTGCATGGGGTTGTTTTCGAGGAAAAAAGAATCGCTGGTGCCGTTGGGCAGATCAGCTTTGGGATTTTGTCCTGATGATGCTGGGAACGGTGAAGTGCCACACGTAAAGTATCGTGTCCCGGACGCGGTGCAGCGTGTAAGGCTGCGCCGCGGAGCCGGGACCTACTCCGGTCGCGTCGTCGGGAAGCATGGGCCGCGGCTCAGCAGCGCATCGCTGGCGCGCTGCGCTGCATCCGGGGCACGCGAGCGTCAAACCGGCTTGCCCGTGTACGGCATCGACGCGGTGAGGCCGCCGTCGACCGGAAAGGCCTGGCCGTTGACGTACGACGCCTCGTCGCTCGCCAGGAACAATCCCATTGCCGCGAGCTCGTGCGGCTGGCCGGGGCGCTTGAGCGGATTGAGCTGGCCGATCTTGTCGGCGGTGCCGCGCTCCTTGGCGCGATCGAAGATCGGCTTCGTCATGCCGGTTTCAATCAGCCCGGGGCACACCGCGTTGATGCGCACGCCGGTGCCGGAGAGCGAATAGGCTGTCGTCTGCACCAGGCTGATCACGCCAGCCTTGCTCGCGGCGTAGGGATGGCCGCTGGCACCAGCCTTGAGGCCCGCGACCGACGCCGTCAGCACGATCGCGCCGGATTGCTGCTGCACCATGTGCGGCATCGCGTACTTCACCGCGAGGAAGGGGCCGATCAGGTTGACGCGCAACACCTCCTGCCAATGCTCCACCGTCTGCTCGGCGAGCGGCACGAGCCCGCCGGAGACGCCGGCATTGGCCCAGATCACGTCGAGCCGGCCGTGCGTCTTCACCGCCTTGTCGATGACGGCCATGACGTCCTTCTCGGAACCCGCGTCAGCGATCATGGCCTCGGCGGTGCCGCCGGCGCGCTTGATCTCCTCGATTGTCTCCTTCACACCCTCGGTGCGATCGACCGCGATCAGTCTTGCGCCTTCTTTCGTGAACAGAAGCGATGCGGCGCGGCCGATGCCGCTGCCCGCGCCGGTGATGATGACGGATTTGCCTTGCAGGCGGCCCATGCGTTTCTCCCTGGTGGCTCTCGCGCGACGCTTGCCGCGCGACGGAATTTCAAACAGAATTTCAAACGGCAAAGTGTCTTGAGACACGTTCGCTACTCACGTACAGCGACATCAAACGGGATGGAAGGGTTTCGATGATGTCGAACCAGGACAAGCCAAAAGTCGTCACCACGCGGTGGTGGTGGGTCCGTCACGCGCCGGTGCGCAATGACGGCGGCAACATCTACGGTCAGAAGGATCTCGCCTGCGACACCAGCGACCTGGAGGTGTTCGAGGCGGTCGCAAAAATCCTGCCGCGAGATGCGGTCTGGTACTCGAGCAATCTGATGCGCACGCATCAGACGGCTGAGGCGATCTGGGCGGCCGGCTTTCCGAAGCCAGCCAGCATGACGTGGGAAGCGGATTTCGCCGAGCAGAATCTCGGCGAGTGGCAGGGCATGAATCGTGCTGCCTTCGTCGCGAGCCGCCCTGCGGGCAGTAGCTGGTTCGCCGACATCAACGAGCCCGCGCCAGGCGGCGAAAGTTTCATGGATCTTTACAACCGCACCTGCCGCACGATCGAACGGATCAATCGCGAGCAGGCGGGGCAGGACGTGATCGCGGTTACGCATGGCGGCACGATCAAGGCGGCGCTGGGGCTCGCGCTCGGCGGCGAGCCTGAGAAGGGACTCTCCTTCGACATCGATAATGTCTCGGTGACGCGGCTCGATCATTTCGCGACAGCAGAGCGCGTCGTCTGGCGCCTGCCGATGGTGAACCAGCAGCCATGGATCGCGGACGACAGGCACAACGCGATGCATCAGCCCGCAGGGCCGGAAGTCAAGAAGCTCGCGTGAGCCGTCGCCGCTGAGCGCGGCCGCGGCTCGAGCTTGCGAACAAATCAACGTCGTCAATTGTGGGAGAGAAACATGACCTTGTTCGACATGAAGGGAAAAGTCGCCGTCATCACGGGATCGACGCGTGGCATCGGGCTTGCGATCGCCGAGCGCATGGCCGAGCACGGGGCCAAGGTCGTGATCTCCTCGCGCAAGGCTGACGTCTGCGAGGAGGTGGCGAAGGGAATCAACGACAGGTTCAGCAAGGGCACCGCGGTCGCGATTGCCGCCAACATCTCCTCGAAGGAAAATCTGCAAAACCTCGTCGACGAGAGCAACCGCGCCTTCGGCAAGATCGACGTGCTGGTCTGCAACGCCGCTTCGAATCCGTATTACGGTCCGCTTGCCGGCATCTCCGATGATCAGTTCCGAAAAATCCTCGACAACAACATCGTCGCCAACAACTGGCTGATCTCGATGGTGGTACCGCAGATGATCGAGCGCAAGGACGGCTCGGTCATCATCGTCTCCTCGATCGGCGGCCTCAAAGGCTCGACCATCCTCGGCGCCTACGCGATCTCCAAGGCCGCCGACATGCAGCTCGCGCGGAACCTCGCCTGCGAATACGGCAAGCACAACATCCGCGTGAACTGCATCGCGCCAGGCCTGATCAAGACCGATTTCGCGAAGGCGCTGTGGGACAATCCGGAGAACCTGAAGGCCTCGACCTCGCGCTCGCCGCTTTTGCGCATCGGCATCCCCGACGAGATCGCAGGCGCGGCGGTGTTCCTCGGCTCCAAGGCCGGCGACTTCATGACCGGCCAGACCATGGTCATCGACGGCGGCGCGACGATCAGTTGACGCGTTCGCGCGGGAAAGGGCAAGCATACCGCCCCTACTCAGGCGTCATCGTCCGCGAAAGCGGACGATCCAGTACTCCGCGGCGGTGGTTGGGTAAACCAACTCCAGCCGCGGAGTACTGGATGCCCCCGCCTTCGCGGGGCATGACAGCGGAGCGGCCGGATACAGCTCCCGCGTCACTCCACCGCCGCGTACACGAGATTCCGCACCAGCGTCCGCGTATAGTCGCGCTGTCCCGGGCCCTGGCTCATGAACACTGCGACCAAGTCCTCCTTCGGGTCGATCCAGAAGAAGGTGCCGGCGATGCCGCTCCAGAAGAACTGGCCGACGCTGCCGGGGAAGGGCGCGATGCCGGGCTCTCTGCGGACGGCGAAGCCGAGGCCGAAGCCGTGGCCAGGCGCGAGCAGCGTGCCGTTGATCTTCACGTTCGGGCCCAGGTGATCGGAGGCCATCAGCTCCAGCGTCTTGCGGCCGATGATGCGGGCACCATCGAGCGTGCCGCCATTGCGCAGCATCAGCGCGAAGCGGGCGTAGTCCATGGTGGTGGAGACCAGACCGCCGCCGCCGGACTCCATCGCCGGAGCTTCCAGCATGTTGAAGAGGGCGATCTTGTCGCCGGTCCAGGGATCGGTGGGGAAGGGCTCGGCGAGGCGGGAGGCATTGGCCTCGCTGGTCGAGAAACCGGTCTCGGTCATCTGAAGGGGGGCGAGGACACGCTCGCTCAGGAAGGCGCCGAGTGACTTGCCGCTGACGACCTCGATGATGCGTCCAAGAAGGTCGGTCGAGCGGCTGTAATTGAATTCCGCGCCGGGCTGGCAGACCAGCGGGAAGCTCGCGACCAGGGCGGCGTGCTCGGCGTTGGTGATCTTGCGGCTGCGGACACGGGACTCCTGGTAGAGCTTGTGCACGGGGCCGTCGCCCTGGTGCTCGTAGGTGATGCCGGAGGTGTGGCGGAGCAGGTCCTGGACCGTGATCGGACGGTGGGCCGGAACCAGTTCGAGCTTGCCACCGCTGACGACGCCGACCTGTGGCTTGGCGAATTCGGGGATGTACTTGGCCATGGGATCGCTGAGCAGGACATGGCCGTCCTCGACCAGCGTCATGATGCCGACCGACACGATCGGCTTCGTCATCGAGAAGATGCGGAAGATCGAATCATGCGCCATCGGCGCCGGAGCCGCCGGGCTCTGCCGTCCGAGCGCCTCGAACCAGCCGACCTGGCCGCGGCGGGCCACCAGCACGGTCACGCCGGGAACGGTTCCCTCGTCGATTTCGCGCTTGAAGGCATCCGACATCGCCTGGAGGCGGGGGCGCGACAGGCCCAGCGTTTCGGGTCTGGCCTCGGGCAAAGGCGGGGTCGGTGCCGCGATTTTCGGCTTCGAGGCGGTTTGAGCGCTCATTGTCACTCCCGGGTTGTTGTTCTGGTTCAGGATGAACTGTGGCCCGGAAGTCGCGGTGTGAACAAGCGCCTCGCCTGCGCTTCTCCCTTGCAAACCGGCTGCCCCCTGTGCTTGAAAGCGGCCCTGACCTGCGGCGACGCGGGTCTGTAGGAGTGTAGCTCAATTGGTAGAGCACCGGTCTCCAAAACCGGGGGTCGCAGGTTCGAGCCCTGCCACTCCTGCCAGCTAAGTCTGCCAGCCAAATCCAACAGAATCAGATGTGAAGCGGGGCAAGTCCAATCATTGCAAATTGGGCTTCGTGACCGTCGGCGTGCCCGAACCGCCGCCGCTGCCAGGATTGAGGTTGCCGGTGGAATCGTCGAACTGGCCGTTCGCGCTGAAGGTGACCGAGCCCCGGGAGGGACGCGGCGCGCCATAGGCGGGCGGGGCGGCGTAGGACGACGGGTAGCCATTGTATGTGCGGCCCGGCGCCAGTGTCGTGGTGTTCACACCGGTGGTGTGGATGCTGAGATTCGGCGACAGGCCGGCGGCATGGACAGCGGGCGCGGCCAGCGCGAGAAGGGCGGTCACGGCGGTAATCGCAGCGGCAATTGTCAGCGCGGTGGTGGCAATCAGGGTCGTCAACGCGGCAATGGGCTTCAGCATGGTCGCCTCCTAAAGGGTTCATGCCCACCCCTTGGTGTCGCCCTTGCGAGGGCGGGTTCGAAGCTCCGGCGGAGCTTCATCCCGGCCCGATAAGCCCTTGATCCTGATCGGCTCTCGTACGGCTGCCCGGGAATAGGGCCTGACGGGACGGGCTGCCCGCACCTTGACCTTTGGCCCCATCCGCAGTAGATACCCGCCACCTGCAGCCGGCCCGTTAGACGCGGATTTCCGGCGCGGCCTTGAAATCCCCGAACAATCGAGCCCGGTTTCCGGCTCATCCTTCAAGCGAAGAGGGTTGGGCAGACGGCGGCTGTTCGGATCCCTTTAAATCTTTTTCTCGTCTCACGACGGACGTTGGACATCAACGATGGCAGTCAGCCCGTTCAAGTTCTTGCAGGAAGTGCGCTCGGAGACCGCGAAGGTCACCTGGCCGACCCGTCGCGAGACGACGATCACCACGATCATGGTGTTCGTCATGGTTGCCCTGGCGTCGATCTTCTTCTTCGCCGCCGACCAGATCATCCGTTACCTCGTCACCCTTCTTTTGGGCATTCACTGATGGCAACAGCCGCAGCAACTCAGTCGTCCGACAAGCGCTGGTACATCGTCCACGCGTACTCGAACTTCGAGAAGAAAGTCGCCGAATCGATCCGCGAGCAGGCCAAGCAGCGCAACCTCGAGGAACTCTTCGAGCAGGTGCTGGTGCCGACCGAGAAGGTCACTGAAGTGCGCCGCGGCCGCAAGATCGACGCCGAGCGCAAGTTCTTCCCGGGCTACGTGCTGGTGAAGATGAAGCTGACCGACGAGGCGTTTCATCTGATCAAGAACACCCCGAAGGTCACGGGCTTCCTGGGCGCGGAAAACAAGCCGATGCCGATCTCGGAAGCCGAGGCGATGCGCATCCTGCACCAGGTGCAGGAGGGCGTGGAGCGGCCGAAGGCGTCGGTGTCGTTTGAGATCGGCGAGAACGTGCGCGTGGCCGATGGCCCGTTCGCATCGTTCTCCGGTGTCGTCGAGGAAATCGACGAGGCGCGCTCGCGCGTGAAGGTCGCGGTGTCGA
The DNA here is from genome assembly GCF_024199885.1 of Bradyrhizobium sp. CCGUVB23. Taxonomy (NCBI): domain Bacteria; kingdom Pseudomonadati; phylum Pseudomonadota; class Alphaproteobacteria; order Hyphomicrobiales; family Nitrobacteraceae; genus Bradyrhizobium; species Bradyrhizobium sp. CCGUVB23. The sequence goes on along the minus strand of NZ_JANADQ010000001.1, from coordinate 9,818,165 downwards.
TCTTCGGCCGCGCAACGCCGGTGGAACTGGAATTCGGTCAGGTCGAGAAGGTCTGACCGGGTACGCGTGAGGCCTTGGCCTCGCGCATTTGAGAGGCCGTGGGAGGAGAGTGGCGGTCGCCAGCCGCTAACGATCCCGACCACGAACCTGAAACCGCCAGCCTTCGGGCCGGCACAACAGGAGTGATACATGGCAAAGAAAGTGACCGGATACCTGAAGCTTCAGGTCCCGGCCGGTGCGGCGAATCCCTCGCCCCCGATCGGTCCCGCGCTTGGTCAGCGCGGTCTCAACATCATGGAGTTCTGCAAGGCGTTCAACGCCCAGACCCAGAAGGAAGAGAAGAACACCCCGATCCCGGTGATCATCACCATCTATGCGGACCGTTCCTTCACCTTCGAGATGAAGACGCCGCCGATGTCCTACTTCCTCAAGCAGGCTGCCAAGATCCAGTCCGGCTCGAAGGCGCCGGGCCGTGACAAGGCCGGCAAGGTGACCAAGGCGCAGGTGCGCGAGATCGCCGAGAAGAAGATGAAGGACCTGAATTGCGATACCATTGAATCGGCCATGAAGATGGTCGAGGGCTCCGCCCGTTCGATGGGTCTGGAAGTTGCGGGGTAACGGGCCATGGCAATCGGAAAGCGTTTGAAGAAGGCCCGCGAGGGCGTTGATCGCGAGAAGCTCTATCCGCTCGCGGACGCCATCAAGATGGTCAAGGAGCGCGCCAAGTCGAAGTTCGACGAGACGATCGAGATCGCGATCAATCTCGGCGTCGATCCCCGTCACGCCGACCAGATGGTCCGTGGCGTCGTGAACCTGCCGAACGGCACCGGCCGCACCCTGCGCGTCGGCGTGTTCGCGCGCGGCGCCAAGGCGGACGAAGCCAAGGCCGCGGGTGCCGACGTCGTCGGCGCCGAGGACCTGGTCGAGAAGGTGCAGAACGGCACCATCGACTTCGACCGTTGTATCGCGACCCCCGACATGATGCCGCTGGTCGGCCGTCTCGGTAAGGTGCTCGGCCCGCGCGGCCTGATGCCGAACCCGAAGATCGGCACCGTGACCATGGACGTCACCAGCGCCGTCAAGGGCGCCAAGGGCGGTTCGGTCGAGTTCCGCGTTGAGAAGGCCGGCATCGTGCAGGCCGGCGTCGGCAAGGCCTCGTTCTCCGAGGAGAAACTGGTCGAGAACGTCAAGGCGCTCGCGGATGCGGTCTCCAAGGCGAAGCCGGCAGGCTCCAAGGGCACCTACATCCAGCGCGTCGCGGTGTCCTCGACCATGGGCCCGGGCGTGAAGGTCGAGCCGGGCACGATCCTCGGCTAAGGCAATAGATCAACAGATGCGGACAGGGGCGGAATTGGGCAACCGATTCCGCCCCTTCCGTTTGTGAGGTCGTTCACGGGAAACAATAACAATGGCGGACAAGGTCCTGATCTACTCGCGCTTCCCGAAGACGATGATGGCGCGCTTCGCCGAGCGGTTTGAATTGCTCGACACCGCCGGCAAGCCGGCGCAGGAGGTGTTTTCAAGCGACAAGTTAGGTGACGTCCGCGCGCTGCTCACGGGCGGCGGCACACCGCTCGGCGCAGGCGCAATGGATCTCTTCCCGAAGCTCGGGGCAATCGTCTGCTACGGCACCGGCTATGACGGCGTCGACCTGAAGACTGCCGCTGCGCGCAACATCGCGGTCGGCCATAGCCCGGGAGCCAATGCGGCCTCGGTCGCCGATATCGCGATGACCTTGATGCTCGCCGCCACCCGCCGGATCCTGGTTGCGGATCAATACGTCCGCAGCGGCGATTGGGCCGCGTCAAAACCTTCGCCGATGATGCGGCCGCAGGCGGGCATGCCCGGCCGCCGCATCGGCGTCTTCGGCATGGGCGAGATCGGCCGCAAGATAGCCGCGCGCTGTGCGGCGTTCGAGAGCGAGGTCGGTTATTTCAGCCGCTCGCGCCACGACGTGCCCTATCAATATTTCCCCACGCTGGAGGCGCTCGCCGACTGGTGCAGCGTGCTCATGGTTGCGGTCCGCGCCGGCGCCGAGACCCATCACGCCGTCAACGCCGACATCCTCAAGCGGTTGGGCGAGGATGGATATGTCGTCAATATCTCGCGCGGCTCGGTGATCGACGAGAAGGCCCTCGTTGCAGCGCTGACCGACAAGCTGATCGCCGGCGCCGGCCTCGACGTCTATGCGAAGGAGCCGCACGCGCCGGGTGCGCTGACCGCGCTGCCCAACGTGGTGCTCGCCCCGCATATCGGTGGCCACACCCTGGAATCGCACGTCGCGATGCAGGACTGCGCGCTGGCGAACCTGACCGCGTTCTTTGAAGGGCGGCCGCTGCCTTACGCTGTCAAAACGGCCTGAGTCAGCCCTTTCGCCGCCGCGTCAAGGCTCCCGGGCAATCAATTGGAACTGGTGTGAATTTTGCTCTTGGCAAGGCCGTCAAGAGCGGTTAAAGAACCGCCTCCGGACGTGCTGGCCGTAGCTGGCGCGTCCGTGCACGCATTCCGAAAACCCGGCACGATAGGAGATCATTCCTTCTCAGGACGTCCGCAAGGATTTGCCCGAAAAGGAAAGAGACCTCATCACGTTGGTGGAATGCGGGCAGAGGTCAACCGGCATGCCGGCTGGCCTTGTCCTGTCCAAGACTGCAGGCGCCCGCGGGAAATCCCGATTTCCCAACGGCTTAATCGCATGGCCTGCATAGACGGGTGAAGACCGGATTTCACTTCGCAGCCACCCTCGGGCGGCTCGGAATGGGTTTGGTTCGGACCTCGACACCCCGTGGGCCTCACAAGGGTTCCGGGAGGGCAGGCTTTGAATTGTCGTCTTGCCCGGCGTGTCCGAAGGGTTTTGGCCCAGAGGTTCAGGTTTGGGTGGGACGATGGGTGCAACCCGGCGGTCCCGCCTTTCGCGCGACGACCGCCAACCGGAGAGAGCTTGCTGTGGAACGAGCGGCAAAAAAGGAAGCGGTCGAACAGCTCAATGAGGTCTTCAAGACCACGAGCGTCGCGGTCGTTGCTCAATATTCCGGCCTCACTGTCGCCCAGATGCAGAAGCTGCGCATGCAGATGAAGCAGGCTGGCGCCTCGGTGAAGGTCTCGAAGAACCGTCTCGCCAAAATTGCTCTTGAAGGCACTGACGTCGTTGCCATCGGCCCCATGCTGAAGGGGCCGACCGTGATCGCGACTTCGAACGATCCGGTAGCGGCGCCGAAGGTCGCCATCGACTTCGCCAAGGCGAACGAAAAGTTCGTCATCATCGGCGGCTCGATGGGCAAGACCGTCCTGAATGTCGACGGCGTGAAGGCACTTGCCTCGCTGCCGTCGCTTGACGAACTGCGCGGCAAGATCGTCGGCCTCATCGTGGCTCCGGCGACCAAGCTCGCCCAGCTCGCGAATGCGCCGGCGGGCAAGCTCGCACGCGTCATTCAGGCTCATGCCTCAAAGGGCGAAGCGGCCTGACGCCCTTCGCAAAACTCAAACCCGAACCAGACTTACACTTAAGGAAACAGAACAATGGCTGACTTGCAGAAGATCGTTGACGACCTCTCGAGCCTCACCGTGCTCGAAGCCGCTGAGCTCGCCAAGCTCCTCGAAGAGAAGTGGGGCGTGTCCGCCGCTGCCGCCGTCGCGGTGGCCGGCCCGGCTGCCGGTGGCGCTGCCGCCGCTCCGGCCGAAGAGAAGACCGAGTTCACGGTCGTTCTCGCTGCTTCCGGCGACAAGAAGATCGAGGTCATCAAGGAAGTCCGCGCCATCACCGGCCTGGGCCTGAAGGAGGCGAAGGACCTCGTCGAGGGCGCGCCGAAGCCGGTCAAGGAAGGCGTGAACAAGGAAGAAGCCGACAAGATCAAGGCCCAGCTCGAAAAGGCGGGCGCGAAGGTCGAGCTCAAGTAAGCGCAGCTTGCTGGAGCGGGATCCCGGGCGAGCCCGGGATCTTGGCCCGCGAGGCCGATGGCCGGTTCCGGTCACGGCAGGCGGGTCGAATGCAAAAGGCGTGCGACGGGACATCCCGACGCGGGCTGAACACGAAAAAGTGTGGGGATTTGAGGGCTTACCCCTCGAATCTCCACTATTGTCGCCCCATATCGGGTCGACAGCACGAAAGCACGGTGGGCGTGGAAGGCGGAGTTTCCCGCAAGCCGTTGGGAGAGCAGGCTATTTCGGGCTTTTGCAGTCCGTGAAGACAATCGTTGTGACGGGCGGGTGCGCCTTTGCGCCCCGCGCGTCGTTTTGCGTTTTGAAGATCTGAAGAACGGTTCAGGACTTTGACGGTCCGAGATTGGGTTTCCGATCCTCAAAACGGGTTCGAAAAATTCAACCCGGGGAGCGGTGGCAGCCGTGTCCCGGAAGGCGCGCCCAGAGCGGGCGCCGAAATGAGAGGCCACGATGGCGCAGCAGACATTCACCGGTCGCAAACGCGTTCGCAAGTTTTTCGGACACATCAAGGAAGTCGCCGAGATGCCGAACCTCATCGAGGTTCAGAAGGCGTCCTATGACCAGTTCCTGATGGTCGACGAACCCACGGGCGGGCGGCCGGATGAGGGCTTGCAGGCGGTGTTCCGCTCGGTGTTCCCGATCTCGGACTTCTCCGGCACCTCGATGCTCGAATTCGTTCGCTACGAGTTCGAGCCGCCGAAATACGACGTCGACGAGTGCCGCCAGCGCGGCATGACCTTCGCTGCGCCCCTCAAGGTGACGCTGCGACTCATCGTGTTCGATATCGACGAGGAAACCGGCGCGAAGTCGGTCAAGGACATCAAGGAGCAGGACGTCTACATGGGCGACATCCCGCTCATGACGATGAACGGCACCTTCATTGTCAACGGCACCGAGCGCGTCATCGTCTCCCAGATGCATCGTTCGCCCGGCGTGTTCTTCGATCACGACAAGGGCAAGACCCACTCCTCGGGCAAGCTGCTGTTCGCCGCCCGCGTGATCCCGTATCGCGGCTCCTGGCTCGACATCGAGTTCGACGCCAAGGACATCGTCTATGCGCGTATCGACCGTCGCCGCAAGATTCCGGTGACGTCGCTGATGTTCGCGCTCGGACTCGACGGCGAGGAGATCCTCAACACCTTCTACAAGCGCATCCTCTACAAGCGGACCAAGGAAGGCTGGCGCGTTCCGTTCGACGCCAACCGTTTCCGCGGCTATTCCACGACCTCGGACCTGATCGACGCCGACACCGGCAAGGTCGTGCTCGAGGCGGGCAAGAAGCTCACCGTGCGCGCCGCCCGCCAGCTCCAGGAGAAGGGGCTGAAGGCGCTGCGCATGGCCGATGAGGAGCTGGTCGGCAACTACGTCGCCGAGGACCTCGTCAATCCGAAGACCGGCGAGATCCATGCGGAGGCCGGTGAGGAAATCACCGACAAGCTGATGAAGGCCCTCAACGAGCACGGCTACAAGGAGCTGCCGCTGCTCGACATCGACCACGTCAATGTCGGTGCCTACATCCGCAACACGCTCTCGGCCGACAAGAACATGACGCGCGAGGACGCGCTGTTCGACATCTACCGCGTGATGCGTCCGGGCGAGCCGCCGACGCTGGAATCGGCGCAGGCCATGTTCCAGTCGCTGTTCTTCGACGCCGAGCGTTACGACCTCTCGGCGGTCGGCCGCGTCAAGATGAACATGCGCCTCGACCTCGATGCGCCCGACACCCAGCGCACGCTGCGCAAGGAAGACATCCTCTCCGTCATCAAGACGCTGGTGGACCTGCGCGACGGCAAGGGCGAGATCGACGACATCGACCACCTCGGCAACCGCCGTGTGCGCTCGGTCGGCGAGCTCATGGAGAACCAGTACCGCATCGGTCTGCTCCGCATGGAGCGCGCGATCAAGGAGCGCATGTCCTCGGTCGACATCGACACGGTCATGCCGCAGGACCTGATTAACGCCAAGCCGGCGGCCGCCGCCGTGCGCGAGTTCTTCGGCTCCTCGCAGCTCTCGCAGTTCATGGACCAGACCAACCCGCTGTCGGAGATCACCCACAAGCGCCGTCTCTCGGCGCTTGGACCGGGCGGTCTGACCCGCGAGCGCGCCGGCTTCGAGGTGCGCGACGTGCATCCGACGCATTACGGCCGCATCTGCCCGATCGAGACGCCGGAAGGTCCGAACATCGGCCTGATCAACTCGCTCGCGACCTTCGCGCGCGTGAACAAGTACGGCTTCGTCGAGACGCCTTATCGCAAGGTGAAGGACGGCCGTGTCACCGACGAGGTGGTATACCTCTCGGCGATGGAGGAGGGTCGCTACACCGTCGCGCAGGCCAACGTGCCGCTCGACGCCAAGGGCCGCTTCACCGAGGACCTCGTGGTCTGCCGTCACGCCGGCGAAGTTCTGCCGGTGACGCCGGACAAGGTCGACTACATGGACGTGTCGCCGAAGCAGCTCGTTTCGGTCGCAGCTGCCCTGATCCCGTTCCTCGAGAACGACGACGCCAACCGCGCGCTGATGGGCTCGAACATGCAGCGCCAGGCGGTGCCGCTGGTTCGTGCCGAGGCGCCGTTCGTCGGCACCGGCATGGAAGGCGTGGTTGCGCGTGACTCGGGTGCTGCGATCGCGGCGCGCCGCTCGGGCGTGATTGACCAGATCGACGCGACCCGCGTCGTCATCCGCGCGACGGAAGATCTCGATCCGACCAAGTCGGGCGTCGATATCTACCGTCTGATGAAGTACCAGCGCTCCAACCAGTCGACCTGCATCAACCAGCGTCCGCTGGTGAAGGTCGGCGACATCGTCAAGAAGGGCGACATCATCGCCGACGGTCCGTCGACCGATCTCGGCGAGCTCGCGCTGGGCCGCAACGTGCTGGTCGCGTTCATGCCGTGGAACGGCTACAACTTCGAAGACTCGATCCTGCTCTCCGAGCGGATCGTGAAGGACGACGTCTTCACCTCGATCCACATCGAGGAGTTCGAGGTGATGGCCCGCGACACCAAGCTCGGACCTGAGGAAATCACCCGCGACATTCCGAACGTCTCGGAAGAAGCGCTGAAGAACCTCGACGAAGCCGGTATCGTCTACATCGGCGCGGAAGTGCGCGCCGGCGACATCCTGGTCGGCAAGATCACTCCGAAGGGCGAGAGCCCGATGACGCCGGAGGAAAAGCTTCTGCGCGCCATCTTCGGCGAGAAGGCCTCCGACGTCCGCGATACCTCGCTCCGCGTGCCCCCGGGCGTGCAGGGCACGATCGTGGAAGTGCGCGTGTTCAACCGCCACGGCGTCGACAAGGACGAGCGTGCGCTGGCGATCGAGCGGGAAGAGATCGAGCGTCTCGCCAAGGACCGTGACGACGAGCAGGCGATCCTCGACCGCAACGTCTACAGCCGTCTCGCCGACCTTCTCGAAGGACGGCAGGGCATCGCGGGCCCCAAGGGCTTCAAGAAGGACACCAAGATCACCCGTGCGGTGCTCGAGGAGTATCCGAAGTCGCAGTGGTGGCTGTTCGCCTCGCCCAACGACAAGCTGATGGCCGAGATCGAGGCCATGCGGAAGCAGTACGACGAGTCGAAGAGGGGGCTTGAACAGCGCTTCCTCGACAAGGTCGAGAAGCTGCAGCGCGGCGACGAGCTGCCGCCCGGCGTGATGAAGATGGTCAAGGTCTTCGTCGCGGTGAAGCGCAAGATCCAGCCCGGCGACAAGATGGCCGGCCGCCACGGCAACAAGGGCGTGGTGTCGAAGATCGTGCCGATCGAGGACATGCCGTTCCTCGAGGACGGCACCCATGCCGACATCGTGCTCAATCCGCTCGGCGTGCCCTCGCGCATGAACGTCGGGCAGATCCTCGAGACGCATCTCGGCTGGGCTTGCGCCGGCCTCGGCAAGCGCATTGGCCAGACGGTCGATGCCTATCTGTCGAAGCAGGACATGAAGCCGCTGAAGGAGACGCTGAAGAAGATCTACGGCGAGGACGAGACGATCAAGACGCTCAACGACAATGAGCTGATCGAACTCGGCCGCAACCTGAGCCACGGCGTGCCGATCGCGACGCCGGTGTTCGACGGTGCCAAGGAAGCCGACATCGAGGAGATGCTGAAGCTCGCCGGTCTGGACGCTTCGGGCCAGTCGACCGTCTATGACGGCCGTACCGGCGATCCCTTCGATCGCAAGGTGACGGTGGGCTACATTTACATGCTCAAGCTGCACCACCTCGTCGACGACAAGATCCACGCGCGTTCGATCGGTCCGTACTCGCTCGTCACCCAGCAGCCGCTGGGCGGCAAGGCGCAGTTCGGCGGCCAGCGTTTCGGCGAAATGGAGGTGTGGGCGCTCGAAGCTTACGGCGCGGCCTACACGCTCCAGGAAATGCTGACCGTGAAGTCGGACGACGTCGCCGGCCGTACCAAGGTGTACGAGGCGATCGTGCGCGGCGACGACACGTTCGAGGCCGGTATTCCGGAGTCCTTCAACGTCCTGGTCAAAGAAATGCGCTCGCTCGGCCTCAACGTCGACCTGCACAATTCCAAGATGGGACCGGCGCCGACCTCCGAGGCGGCCGAGTAACGCGACTCTTCATGCCCGGCCGAAAAGGCCGGGCATCGGCGTCTTGTCCCGCGCGGTGAGGGCAGGGCGCTCCGCGAATTGAGATTTTCGAATTTGCTGCCGGCCTCGACCGGCACGCGAGGAGAAGACGATGAACCAAGAGATTATGAATCTTTTTAACCCGACGACGCCGGCTCAGGTCTTCGACCAGATCCGGATCTCGATCGCGTCTCCAGAGAAGATTCTGTCCTGGTCCTACGGCGAGATCAAGAAGCCGGAGACCATCAACTACCGGACCTTCAAGCCCGAGCGCGACGGCCTGTTCTGCGCGCGCATCTTCGGGCCGATCAAGGATTACGAGTGCTTGTGCGGCAAGTACAAGCGCATGAAGTACAAGGGCATCATCTGCGAGAAGTGCTCGGTCGAGGTCACGCTGTCGCGCGTCCGGCGCGAGCGCATGGGCCACATCGAGCTCGCCGCGCCCGTCGCCCACATCTGGTTCCTGAAGTCGCTGCCCTCGCGCATCGGCCTCCTGCTCGACATGACGCTGAAGGATCTCGAGCGGATCCTCTACTTCGAATATTACGTCGTGCTGGAACCCGGCCTCACCGCCCTGAAGGACCGTCAGCTGCTGTCGGAAGACGAGTATCTGAAGGCGCAGGACGAGTACGGCCAGGACTCCTTCACCGCCATGATCGGCGCCGAGGCGATCCGCGAGCTGCTCAAGGGGATGGAGCTCGAGAAGCTCGAGGTCAGCTTGCGTGCCGAGATGGCCGAGACCGACTCCGACATCAAGCACAAGAAGCTCGCCAAGCGCCTGAAGATCGTCGAAGCGTTCCGTCACTCCGGCAACAAGCCGGAATGGATGATCCTCACGGTCGTTCCGGTGATCCCACCGGACCTGCGCCCGCTGGTGCCGCTCGACGGCGGCCGCTTCGCGACCTCGGACCTCAACGACCTCTACCGCCGCGTCATCAACCGCAACAACCGCCTGAAGCGGCTGATGGAGCTGCGCGCGCCTGACATCATCATCCGCAACGAAAAGCGCATGCTTCAGGAGGCCGTCGACGCGCTGTTCGACAACGGCCGCCGCGGCCGCGTCATCACCGGCGCCAACAAGCGTCCGCTGAAGTCGCTCGCCGACATGCTCAAGGGCAAGCAGGGCCGCTTCCGCCAGAACCTGCTCGGCAAGCGCGTCGACTATTCGGGCCGTTCGGTGATCGTGGTCGGTCCCGAGCTGCGCCTGCATCAGTGCGGTCTGCCGAAGAAGATGGCGCTCGAGCTGTTCAAGCCGTTCATCTATTCGCGGCTTGACGCCAAGGGCCTGTCCACCACCGTCAAGCAGGCGAAGAAGCTGGTCGAGAAGGAGCGGCCCGAGGTCTGGGACATCCTGGACGAGGTGATCCGCGAGCATCCGGTGCTGCTCAACCGCGCGCCGACGCTGCACCGCCTCGGCATTCAGGCGTTCGAGCCCGTGCTGATCGAGGGTAAGGCGATCCAGCTCCACCCGCTGGTCTGCGCCGCGTTCAACGCCGACTTCGACGGCGACCAGATGGCCGTGCACGTTCCGCTGTCGCTGGAAGCGCAGCTCGAAGCGCGCGTCCTGATGATGTCGACCAACAACATCCTGCATCCGGCGAACGGCCAGCCGATCATCGTGCCGTCGCAGGATATCGTGCTCGGTCTCTATTACCTCTCGATCCTGCGCGAAGGCATGCCCGGCGAGGGCAAGGTGTTCGGCGAGATGGCCGAGCTCGAGCACGCGCTGCATTCGAAGGTCATCCACCTCCACACCAAGATCAAGTACCGGTGGGAAGGCATCGGCGAGGACGGCAAGCCGGCCCGCCGCTGGATCGAGACCACGCCCGGCCGCATCATGCTCGGCAACGTGCTGCCGAAGAGCTCGAAGATCTCGTACGACATCATCAACAAGCTGATGACCAAGCGCGAGATCTCCGGCGTCATCGACCAGGTCTATCGCCACTGCGGCCAGAAGGAGACGGTGATCTTCTGCGACCGCATCATGGCGCTCGGCTTCTACAACGCGTTCAAGGCCGGCATCTCGTTCGGCAAGGACGACATGGTCGTGCCGCACGGCAAGTGGAAGATCGTCGACACTACCCGTACGCTGGCGAAGGATTTCGAGCAGCAGTACAATGACGGTCTGATCACCCATGGCGAGAAGTACAACAAGGTCGTCGACGCCTGGTCGAAGGCGACCGAAGAAATCGCCAAGGCGATGATGAAGGAGATCTCCGCGACCAAGAAGACGGCCAGCGGAGCGGATGCTGACATCAACTCGATCTACATGATGGCCCACTCCGGTGCGCGTGGTTCGCCGGCCCAGATGCGCCAGCTCGCCGGCATGCGCGGCCTGATGGCCAAGCCGTCGGGCGAGATCATCGAGACGCCGATCATCTCGAACTTCAAGGAAGGCCTCTCGGTGCTCGAGTACTTCAACTCGACCCACGGCGCCCGCAAGGGCCTCGCGGACACCGCGTTGAAGACCGCGAACTCCGGCTACCTGACCCGCCGTCTGGTCGACGTCGCGCAGGACTGCATCATCACGCAGGACGACTGCGGCACCAAGCTCGGCATCAAGATGCGCGCCATCGTCGACGCCGGCACGGTGGTGGCTTCGCTCGGCTCGCGCATCCTGGGCCGCGTGGCCTGCGAAGACGTGCGTGACGGCTCGGGCAAGGTGATCATCAAGCGCGGTACGCTGATGGAAGAGAGCCATCTGGATGCCATCCAGCAGGGTGGTGTGCAGGAGGTGAAGATCCGCTCGGCACTGACCTGCGAACTCGTCAACGGCATCTGCGGCAAGTGCTACGGCCGCGACCTCGCCCGCGGCACGCCGGTCAACCACGGCGAAGCGGTCGGCGTCATCGCGGCGCAGTCGATCGGTGAACCGGGCACCCAGCTCACCATGCGCACCTTCCACATCGGTGGTGCGGCGCAGCTCAACGAGCAGTCGTTCGTCGAATCCAACTTCGACGGCAAGATCGTGATCAGGAACAAGGCCATCGCCCGCAACAGCGAAGGTCACCTGATCGCAATGGTCCGCAACATGGTGGTGGCGATCGTCGATGCCGACGGCACCGAGCGTGCGACGCACCGTATTCAGTACGGCTCGCGTCTGCACGTCGACGAGGGCGATAACGTCAAGCGCGGCCAGCGCATCGTCGAGTGGGATCCCTACACCCGTCCGCTCCTCACCGAGGTGGAAGGCACCATCGGTTTCGAGGATCTGGTCGAGGGTCAGTCGATCTCGGAAACGCTGGACGAGGCCACCGGTATCGCCAAGCGTGTGGTCATCGACTGGCGCTCGACGCGCGGCGGTTCGGACCTGCGTCCGGCCATCGTGATCAAGGGCAAGGACGGCAAGGTGCTCAAGCTCGCCCGTGGCGGCGATGCCCGCTACATGCTGTCGGTCGACGCCATTCTCTCGGTCGATATCGGAGCCAAGGTTGCGCCGGGCGACATCCTCGCCCGTGTCTCGACCGAAAGTGCCAAGACGCGTGACATCACCGGCGGTCTGCCGCGGGTGGCGGAACTGTTCGAGGCACGGCGTCCGAAGGATGCGGCGATCATCGCCGAAATCGCGGGCACCATTCGGTTCGGTCGCGACTACAAAAACAAGCGTCGCATCTCGATCGAGCCGATGGACAAGACCGACGAGCCGCGCGAGTACCTGATCCCGAAGGGCAAGCACATCCACCTTCAGGACGGTGACGTCGTCGAAAAGGGCGACTTCATCGTGGAAGGCAACCCGGCGCCGCACGACATCCTGGCGGTCAAGGGCATCGAGGAGCTCGCGGCCTATCTGGTCAACGAGATCCAGGAGGTCTACCGGCTCCAGGGCGTGCTCATCAACGACAAGCACATCGAGGTGATTGTCCGTCAGATGCTCCAGAAGGTGGAAGTCACCGATCAGGGCGAGACCGACATGATCTCCGGCGAGCAGGTCGACAAGATCGAGTTCGACGCGCTCAACGAGAAGGCCAAGGAAGAGGGCAAGAAGCCCGCCACGGGAACGCCGGTTCTGCTCGGCATCACCAAGGCGAGCCTCCAGACCCGCTCGTTCTTCTCGGCGGCCTCGTTCCAGGAGACCACCCGCGTCCTCACGGAGGCGGCGGTCAACGGCAAGGTCGACCCGCTCGAGGGTCTCAAGGAGAACGTCATCGTCGGCCGGCTGATCCCGGCGGGCACCGGCGCCTCCATGGCCAAGATCCGCGAAGTCGCCATGAAGCGCGACAAGCTGATCCTCGACGAGCGCGAGAAGCAGACCTCGGTCGTCTCGCCGGCGCCGGAAGCGGAGCCGGTGGCGCTGCCCCCTGCGGAATGATGGTTCATCCGTACGATTACTGGTGACAATGAAAAGGCCGGCTTTTGCCGGCCTTTTTGCTGCTTTGTTTCCTTGCTGCGGTGCAGGGACGACGTTTGTTCATCTTTCCTTCAGCCAAAAAAGCGCTTCTGTTAAGAGAGCTTAGACCGGTGGTCCCGACACGGGGGGCGGCCGGAGACCACGGAACTGACATGCTTGACCTCGCAATCGTAGGCGGCGGCCCCGGCGGGCTGATGAGCGCCTGGTATCTGAAGCGCAAACTCGGCGATCTCTGCCGCGTCACCATCTATGAGGCCTCCGATCGGCTCGGCGGCAAGATCGTCACGCGCAAATTCGATTCGGCGCCTGCGATGTACGAGGCGGGCGTTGCCGAGATCTACGATTACTCGATGACCGGCCCGGATCCATTGCGGGAACTGATCCAGCATTTCGGGCTTCAGACCATTCCGATGGACGCCGAGCAGGTCCAGTTCGGCGGCGAACTCCTGAACGACGTGACCGGCATGCGCCGCAAGTACGGCGCCAAGACCGCGGCCGCGATCGAGGCGTTCCGCGAGCGCTGCGCAGAGGCGATGTCGCCGATCGAGTATTACGAAGGCGTCGGCGCGCACGACAACGAGAACCCCTGGGCCTACAAGACCGCCGAACAGGTACTCGACGAGGAGGTCGAGGACGAAACGGCAAAACGCTTCTTCAAGGTGATGGCGCGCTCCGACATCGCGACCGAGAGCCACAACACCAACGGCCTCAACGCACTCAAGAATTACCTGATGGATATCGACGGCTATATCGGCCTCTATTCCATCCAGAACGGCAACGAGCAGCTCGTCGAGTGTCTCCAGTCGGAGGTCAACGCCGACATCCAGCTCAATCATCGCGTGCTCGCCGTCGGCAAGGCGCCGACCGGGCGCTACCAACTCAAGATGATGAACGGCAAGGGGCCGGAGACGCGCGACTTCGACCTCGTGCTGGTCTGCCTGCCGCATTCCTGGCTCGCCACGCTCGGCTGGGAAGGCGAGCAGCTCCGCAAGTCGATGGTCAAGCACGTCTCCTATTTCGACCGTCCCGCGCATTACCTGCGCGTCTCGATCCTGTTCGATACCCCGTTCTGGGGCGACAAGATCCCCGGCGCCTGGTTCATGTCCGAAGCCTTCGGCGGCTGCTGCGTCTACAATGAGGGCGCCCGCCACGACGTCGGCAAGCACGGCGTGTTGAACTGGCTCATTCCGGGCTCCGATGCGCTGGCCTTTGCCAATCTCTCCGATCAGGAGTTGATCGACGCCGCGCTGAAATCGCTGCCGGCTGCGCTCGGCGATGCGCGTGCGCATTTCATGGAGGGCAAGATCCACCGCTGGCTGTCTTCGGTGAACGCGTTGCCGGGCGGTTTGCCCGTGCGCGACGTCATGACCAATCACCGGCCGGAACCGAAGGAGCATCCCGGCATCGTCGTGGTCGGCGACTATCTGTTCGATTCGACGCTGAACGGTCTGTTCGACTCCTCGGACGCTGCGACCGACATCATCCTGACCGAGATGATGCGCCTGCGCCGCGCGCGCAGCCAGAGCGAGACACCGCTGTCCGACAAGATCGACCGCGACTATTTCGACAATTATCGCGGTCGGGGCCCCTATGGCGAAGCGTGGCGCCAGTTCACCGACCCAGACTATCTGACGAAGCTCATCGGCATCGTCTGGGGCAAGGCGAAGGGCGCCAAGCTGCTGGTGGCCGGCTCTGCCAGCGGCGAACTCGTCGGCGCGCTGCGCGAGCGCGGGATCGACGCCTTCGGCATCGAGAACAACCGCACCATCCACGCCAGGACGCCGAAGGCGCTCAAGAAGTACAACAAGCTCGGATCGATCGCGGACCTGCCGTTCAAGGACGGCGCGTTCGATTTCGTGTTCGAGACCAGCCTCTGCCACGTCTCCGAGAAGCAGGTCGTCCGCGCGATCAGGGAATTGAACCGCGTGGTCAAGACGGGCCTCGTGTTCGGCTCGATCACCTCCGACATGGCGCCTGGCCTGATCGACCGCTACGACCTCCTGCGCGGGGTCAAGAAGCTCGGTACCTGGTGGGAATGGTCGGAATTGTTCTTCGGCAACGGGTTCGACCTGTCGATGCATCGCAACGACTGCACCGATGCGCTGTGGGCGACGACGCTCGCCGCCAACAAGGGGCCGGGGCAGTGGTACGCTGACGCCGACAGCTTGCGCTATTCCTTCTTCGACAAGGTCGAGGACGACGACTAGTCTTGTTGTGTTACAGGCCCCTCATGGTGAGGAGCGCGGAACGCGCATCTCCGGACGATGCTGCGCATCGCCGGGCGAACCATGAAGGCCCGTATCTCGCCCGTAACCATCCTTCGAGACGCCCGCTGCGCGGGCTCCTCCGGATGAGGGAGGGAGTGCTTGTGACGCGGAAGAACCAGGACAGACGAATTTGCCAATTGTTTTGCCGAATTCATTCTGATCGCATAGAATCGACGGCATAGCGGGTCCCCGCTATTCCCCTCGATTTTTCTGCGGTCATGCCGGCCGTCAGCATCGGTTGGTTTCATGGCGCAAAGGCCTCTCTCGTCGGACAAACCCAAGCTCGCGACCGCCGGTGACGTGGGTGAGCTGAAGGACAAGCTCGCGCCTGCCGGCAAGTCGGACGCGGCTGTCGATGAAGACGACGAGGAGGGCGAGGACGAACTGCTCGACCTCGACGATGACGATGAGGACGAGGATCTCGTTGTCTTTACCGCGCGCGAAGCCGCCGGCGCGCTCGCGACCATCTTGGGCTTCGTCAAGCCCTACCTCTCCAACTACAAGCGGATCCTGGCCTTCGTGTCGTTCGGCGTCCTGATCGAGACGCTGTTCAACGTCATCATGCCGCTCAGCCTGAAATTCCTGATCGACGATGCGCTCGGCGAGGAGGATTTTCAGGCGCTCTACAAAATCCTCGGCGTGCTCGCGGTCGCCGGCATCTTCACCTCGATCGTCGCGGTCTGGTACGAGCGCTGGGACGCGCGGCTCGCGGCCTGCATCATCTCCGACGTGCGCAAGCGGCTGTTCGAGCATGTGCAGGACCTGCCGGCCGCCTATTTCGGCCGCACCAAGCGCGGCGAGATCCTGTCGCGCTTCTCCGTCGACCTCTCTGCCTTCGAAGGCTCGGTCAAGACATTCGTCAACAGCGCCGCACTGCCGTTCATGGAGCTGATCGCCGGCATCATCCTGTTGCTGTTCCTGAACTGGCAGCTCGCCGTGGTTGCGCTCCTGGTGTTTCCGATCACGCTGATCGGGCCGCGCATCCTCACCCCGAAGGCGGTGCAGGCGAATTACGAGCAGAAGCTCAACGAAAGCGGGCTGCTCGGCATGGTGCAGGAGAACGTGGCGGCGCAGGCCGTGATCAAGGCGTTCAGCCTCCAGCGCAAGATGTTCGGCTTCTTCGCCTTCCGCAACGACGAGACCCGCAACCGGATCGCCTCGGCCGCATTCCTCTCGACTATGGTGGAACGAACGGTCACGATCTCGGTCCTGCTGCTGCACCTCGTGGTGCTCGCAATCGGCGCCTATCTTGCGACCAAGGGGCAGATCACCATCGGCACCTTCGTCACCTTCGAGAGCGCGTTCTGGGAGGTCTCCTACAACATCGCCCATGTGATGCACTTCATTCCGGTGTCGATCTCCTCGGCCGCCGCCGTGCGCCATATCCAGGAACTGCTGGATGAGCCGACGCGGGGCGCCGATCGTCCCGGCGCGCCGGATCTGCCGCGCATCACCAACGACATCACCTTCGATCATGTCACCTTCCAGTACGAAGGCAGCCAGACGCCGGTGCTGGACAATCTCAGCCTCAAGCTCAAGGTCGGCAAGAGCATCGCGATCGTCGGGCCCAGCGGCTCGGGCAAGAGCACGCTGCTCAATCTGATCCTGCGCCTCTACGTGCCCGACGAAGGCCGCGTCACCATCGACGGCGTCGATGTGCGGAAAGTGACGCTGGATTCGCTGCGCCGGAGCATGGCGGTGGTGTTCCAGGAGAACATGCTGTTCAACATGTCGATCCGCGAGAACATCCGGCTCGGCAAGGAGGGCGCGACCGACGAGGAGGTGGCCGAGGCTGCGAAGAAGGCCGAGATCCACCGCTACATCATGAGCCTGCCGCAGAAATACGACACGCCGGTCGGCGAGCGCGGCGATACGCTGTCGGGCGGCCAGCGCCAGCGCCTCGCGATCGCGCGCGCGATCATCCGCAATCCATCCGTGCTGCTCTTGGACGAAGCGACCTCGGCGCTCGACCAGACGACCGAGGCTGCGATCAACCGCACGCTGCTGAAGGTCGCCAAGGGCCGCACCATGATCTGGTCGACTCACCGTCTGACCTCGGTCGTCGAGATGGACGAGATCATCGTGATTTCTGGCGGCCGCGCCATCGAGCGCGGCTCGCACGCCGAGTTGCTCGCCAGGAACGGCACCTATCGCAAGCTGTGGGACGACCAGATCCACCAGCCGCATGGCGGCGCGGCTCAGGTCGATGACGACGACAGCGACGACGATGATGATGACGAGGACGACGAGGAGGATGGCGACGAGGAGTGACCGAGGAAGTTCGGCTCGAGGTCAATCAGTCGCGTTGCCCGCCGGACCGCACCTTGGGCAAACCAGGCCACGAAGCGCGCCCAGCGCTGCGCCGTCCAGTAGGGGCTCGTTGCGAGCGACACTTCACGGAAGTCGAATGCCTTGGCCGCCGACCAGGCATCGCAGGCCCGCTTGATCGGGTCGTCGTAGAAGGCGGCTATCTTGTCCTCATCCATGCCCTCGGTCGCAAGCCAGGCCGGGATGTGCACCCCGCAGAGCCGTTCGACGTCGGTGAACACCTTGTCGGCGCCGGTGCCAGCGACGGGGCAGGAGGTCGCGAAGGCATCGCCAACCAGCACGATGCCGGCCTGGCGGCAGGCCCGGTGCACATAAAGATCAACCGGACGAATCCTGATCTCGCTTGCGATGTCGAAAGCGCCGGTGATGCGCGACAGGCGCGGCAGGGCGGCGTTCAGGGTGGCGATCGGTGCCTGCCGCAGATCGCGCAGCCAGGGATCGTCGAAGGCGCGGTACACGAACAGGTTTGCCCGCATCCGCGTGCCGATCGGAAACAGTGAGACGTAGGGGATGCGGTCGCTCGGCCGCTCGGAGAAATACGTCATTGCCGGAAAATCGAACGAGGTGCGCCCGACCGGCACGATGTCGAATCCGACCGAGATCGAATGGCAGGCGCTGACGATCTCGCGTTCGATGCCGAGCTGGTGGCGCAGGCCGACGTTCAAGCCATTGGCGAGGACGACGAGGCGGGCGGAGACGACCTCGTCATTGGAGAGCGTGATCCTCTGCCGGTCGGGGCTCGTCGCGATCGACAGCGCCTTGGCGCAGACCTGCTCGATCGTTTCGGGGATTTCCGCGCGGATCGCGTTGACGAAGGACTCGTAGCGGAAGCCGAACTGCCGGCTCGGCGCCTTGTCGAGCAGGTGGCCGAATCGCGCGATCCAGTTCTCACCGCAAAACGTGGCACGGCGCAGCACTGATTCTGCGATTCCGGTCCGCCAGAATCGCTCGAGCTGGGCGTCACCGCTGATTTTCTCGACCCGGAAGTCGGGCGGATACTCGGTGTGGGGGTCGATGAGGACGGCCTGGACGCCGGCGCGACCCAGCATTGCGGCGGCGGCGGAGCCGGCCATCCCCCCGCCGATGATCGCAATATCGATATACCGCATCGGTATTTCTCCGCTCCGGCGCGGCACTCTGCCGCACGAACAGGAAAGAAAACCTTAGCGGGCGCCATAAAAGTATATTTTGCCCGGGTATAAATTAGCTTTGGGGCTGGCGGAACGAGGTGCGGGAACCTAAACCAGCGAAGCGGCGAGGGCGCCGAACGAGCTAATTCTTTAAGCGCGAGAAGCCCTTCGCTTGCTGTGGTTTCGCCTTGACTCAGGTGATTCCCACTTATAGAAAGCGCGTCACTTAACGACAGGCGGTGAGCATCGCCAACGTCGGAACGGGCCACCCGCCTGATCCTTTTGGGATCATAAAGCGGGCACCAACCTCGACGAATGCCGCTCAAACGCTGTCGATCATAGCTAGGCAATGCCAGTGCGATTTTAGTTCTCTAGAGCTCGTTCTCTTGAGATCAAACTCGGATGCATGACCTCGGTACACGGCCTTCGGCTCAACGCTGATCGGTCCTAAGACTGCGGTCCTCTGTGGCGTCGAAGCGCTTTCCGCTCGGTAATGGAGCGGTTGGCGCAATTTCGCTTTGCGCGGGTTCTTCCGCGCCAGGCGGCCCCATCGGGCGGGTAGTCCGGAAGAAGAATTTGCGGGCCCGAAAGGGACCGCGGCAGAACAAAGGGTAAGGCCAGGATGCCGACGATCAACCAGCTGATCGCTCAACCGCGTGAAGTGCAGAAGTCGCGCAAGAAGGTGCCGGCGCTGCAGCAGTCGCCGCAGAAGCGTGGGGTTTGCACCCGCGTCTACACGACGACCCCGAAGAAGCCGAACTCGGCGCTTCGTAAGGTTGCCAAGGTGCGCCTGACCAATGGCTTCGAGGTGATCGGCTACATCCCCGGCGAGGGCCATAACCTCCAGGAGCACTCGGTGGTCATGATCCGCGGCGGCCGCGTCAAGGACTTGCCTGGCGTGCGCTACCACATCCTCCGCGGCGTGCTGGATACCCAGGGCGTCAAGAACCGTAAGCAGCGTCGTTCGAAGTACGGCGCCAAGCGTCCGAAGTAAGCGGGAACCTCGTCCATGTCTCGTCGCCACTCTGCTGAAAAGCGCGAAGTCCTTCCCGATCCGAAGTTCGGGAACATCATCGTCACCAAGTTCATGAACTCGGTGATGTACGCCGGCAAGAAGTCGGTCGCGGAAGGCATCGTCTACGGTGCGTTCGGCATCATCGAAACCAAGACCAAGCAGAACCCGCTCGGCGTGTTCGAGCAGGCGCTCGAGAACGTGATGCCGACGATCGAGGTGCGCTCCCGCCGCGTCGGCGGCGCGACCTATCAGGTCCCGGTCGAGGTCCGCTCGACCCGCCGGCAGGCACTGGGCATTCGCTGGCTGATCGCCGCTGCCCGCGAGCGCAACGAGAAGACGATGACCGAGCGGCTCTCGGCGGAGCTCTTGGACGCATCGAATAACCGGGGGAACGCCGTCAAGAAGCGTGAAGACGTGCACCGGATGGCCGAAGCCAACCGCGCCTTCTCGCATTATCGCTGGTAACGGCGACACCTAACGGACTCGCAAGGAACGACCCATGCCCCGCCAACATGCCATCGAGGACTACCGTAACTTCGGTATCATGGCGCATATCGACGCCGGCAAGACTACGACGACCGAGCGCATCCTCTATTACACCGGCAAGAGCCACAAGATCGGCGAAGTGCACGAAGGTGCCGCGACGATGGACTGGATGGAGCAGGAGCAGGAGCGTGGCATCACGATCACCTCGGCTGCGACCACTGCGTTCTGGGCCGGCAAGCGTCTGAACATCATCGACACCCCCGGCCACGTCGACTTCACCATCGAAGTCGAGCGTTCGTTGCGCGTGCTCGACGGCGCCGTCTGCGTGCTCGACTCGAACCAGGGCGTCGAGCCCCAGACCGAGACCGTTTGGCGCCAGGGCGACAAGTACAAGGTTCCGCGCATCGTCTTCGCCAACAAGATGGACAAGACCGGTGCGGACTTCTTCAAGTGTCTGTCCGACATCGTCGATCGCCTCGGTGCCAAGCCGATTGCGATCCAGCTTCCGATCGGCGCCGAGAACAACTTCAAGGGTCTCGTCGACCTCGTGAAGATGAAGGGCATCGTCTGGAACGATGAATCGCTCGGCGCGAAGTTCGACTATGTCGACATCCCGGAAGATCTCGTCGACCAGGCCAAGGAATACCGCGAGAAGATGGTGGAAGCCGCCGTCGAGCTCGACGACGATGCATTGGCCGCCTTCCTCGACGGCAACGAGCCGGACGAGGCGACGCTGAAGCGGCTGATCCGCAAGGCGGTGCTGACCGGCGCGTTCTATCCCGTGCTGTGCGGCTCGGCCTTCAAGAACAAGGGCGTGCAGCCGCTGCTCGACGCCGTCGTCGACTATCTGCCGTCGCCGATCGACGTGCCTGCGATCAAGGGCACGGACGACCGTGGCAACGAGGTCGTGCGCAAGGCTGACGACAAGGAGCCGCTCGCGCTGCTCGCGTTCAAGATCATGGACGACCCGTTCGTCGGCACCATCACCTTCTGCCGCATCTACTCGGGCATCCTGCAGAGCGGCACCGGCGTCGTGAACTCGACGCGCGAGAAGAAGGAGCGCATCGGGCGCATGCTGCTGATGCATGCGAACAACCGCGAGGACATCAAGGAAGCCTATGCCGGCGACATCGTCGCGCTGGCCGGCCTGAAGGAAGCGCGCACCGGTGACACGCTGTGCGATTCCGAGAAGCAGGTGATCCTCGAAAAGATGGAATTCCCCGAGCCGGTCATCGAGATCGCGATCGAGCCGAAGTCGAAGGCCGACCAGGAAAAGCTGGGCGTGGCGCTGGCGAAGCTCGCCGCGGAGGATCCGTCCTTCCGCGTGTCGACCGACCAGGAGTCCGGCCAGACCATCCTCAAGGGCATGGGCGAACTCCATCTCGACATCAAGGTCGATATTCTCAAGCGGACCTACAAGGTCGACGCCAACATCGGCGCGCCGCAAGTGGCGTTCCGCGAGCGCGTGACCAAGAAGGCCGAAGTCAAGTACACCCACAAGAAGCAGACCGGTGGTACCGGTCAGTTCGCCGAAGTATCGATCGTGGTCGAGCCGAATGAGCCCGGCAAGGGCTACGAGTTCGAGTCCAAGATCGTCGGCGGCGCGGTGCCGAAGGAATACATCCCCGGCGTCGAAAAGGGCCTCAACAGCGTCATGAGCTCCGGCGTGGTCGCGGGCTTCCCCGTGGTCGACGTCAAGGTGCAGCTCGTCGACGGAAAGTATCACGACGTCGACTCGTCGGCGCTCGCCTTCGAAATCGCGTCGCGTGCTGCATTCCGCGAGGCCTTGCAGAAGGGCAAGTCCGTCCTGCTCGAGCCGATCATGAAGGTCGAAGTGGTGACCCCGGAAGACTACACCGGCTCGGTCATCGGCGACCTGAACTCCCGGCGCGGTCAGATCCAGGGTCAAGACATGCGCGGCAACGCCAACGTCATCAACGCGATGGTGCCGCTCATGAACATGTTCGGTTACGTGAATAACCTGCGCTCGATGAGCCAGGGGCGCGCAACCTTCACCATGCAGTTCGACCACTACGCAGAAGCGCCGGCTAACGTGTCGGCAGAAGTCCAGAAGAAGTTTGCCTGATTGTCGTCGGTCTCGAGCTGACGATTGAACGGAGAGTCAAATGGCCAAAGCAAAGTTTGAACGTAACAAGCCCCACTGCAACATCGGCACCATCGGTCACGTCGACCATGGCAAGACGTCGCTGACCGCGGCGATCACCAAGATCCTCGCTGAAACCGGTGGCGCGACGTTCACGGCGTACGACCAGATCGACAAGGCGCCGGAAGAGAAGGCGCGCGGCATCACCATCTCGACCGCGCACGTCGAGTACGAGACCAAGAACCGCCACTACGCGCACGTCGACTGCCCCGGCCACGCCGACTACGTGAAGAACATGATCACCGGCGCTGCCCAGATGGACGGCGCGATCCTGGTCGTGTCGGCCGCTGACGGCCCGATGCCGCAGACCCGCGAGCACATCCTGCTCGCCCGCCAGGTCGGCGTGCCCGCACTCGTCGTGTTCCTCAACAAGTGCGACATGGTCGACGATCCGGAGCTGCTCGAGCTCGTCGAGCTCGAAGTCCGCGAGCTGCTCTCGAAGTATGAATTCCCCGGCGACAAGATCCCGATCATCAAGGGCTCGGCGCTGGCCGCTCTCGAAGACTCCGACAAGAAGCTCGGCCACGACGCCATCCTCGAGCTGATGCGCAACGTCGACGAGTACATCCCGCAGCCGGAGCGTCCGATCGACCAGCCGTTCCTGATGCCGGTCGAAGACGTGTTCTCGATCTCGGGCCGCGGCACCGTGGTGACCGGCCGTGTCGAGCGCGGCATCGTCAAGGTCGGCGACGAAATCGAGATCGTCGGCCTGCGTGCGACGACCAAGACCACCGTCACCGGCGTCGAAATGTTCCGCAAGCTGCTCGACCAGGGCCAGGCCGGCGACAACATCGGCGCGCTGCTCCGCGGCACCAAGCGCGAGGAAGTCGAGCGCGGCCAGGTGCTCTGCAAGCCCGGTTCGGTCAAGCCGCACACCAAGTTCAAGGCAGAGGCCTACATCCTCACCAAGGACGAGGGCGGCCGTCACACCCCGTTCTTCACCAACTACCGTCCGCAGTTCTACTTCCGCACCACCGACGTGACCGGTGTGGTGCACCTGCCGGAAGGCACCGAGATGGTGATGCCGGGCGACAACATCGCGATGGAAGTGCACCTGATCGTGCCGATCGCGATGGAAGAGAAGCTCCGCTTCGCGATCCGCGAAGGCGGCCGTACCGTCGGCGCCGGCGTCGTCGCCTCGATCATCGAGTAATTACGAGACTAGAGATTGGCGAGTAGCGGATGGCAGCATTCGCTATTCGCTATTCGCCACTCTGTTTGAAGAAAGACCACGGCAATGAACGGCCAAAATATTCGCATCCGTCTCAAGGCGTTCGACCATCGTATCCTCGATACGTCGACGCGTGAGATCGTGAATACGGCGAAGCGCACCGGCGCGCAGGTTCGCGGACCCATTCCGCTGCCGACCCGCATCGAGAAGTTCACCGTCAACCGTTCGCCGCACGTCGACAAGAAGAGCCGCGAACAGTTCGAGATGCGCACCCACAAGCGTCTGCTCGACATCGTCGATCCGACCCCGCAGACCGTCGATGCTTTGATGAAGCTCGACCTGGCCGCCGGTGTCGACGTCGAGATCAAGCTCTAAGATTTTTGGATCCCGTTCGCGAAAGCGGACAGAAAGAACAGGAAGCAAGCCGATGCGCTCCGGAGTGATCGCACAAAAGGTCGGGATGACGCGGGTCTTCACGGAGACCGGTGAACATATCCCCGTGACCGTGCTGAAGCTCGGCAATTGCCAGGTCGTAGGCCACCGCACCGAAGAGAAGAACGGTTATGTCGCGCTCCAGCTTGGCGCCGGCACCCGTAAGACCGTGTACATGCCCAAGGCTGAGCGCGGCCAGTTCGCGGTCGCCAAGGTCGAGCCGAAGCGGCAGGTCGAGGAATTCCGCGTCTCCGCGGATGCCATGATCCCGGTCGGCGCCGAGATCCTGGCCGATCACTTCGTCGTCGGCCAGTTCGTCGACGTCACCGGCACCTCGGTCGGTAAGGGCTTTGCCGGCGGTATGAAGCGCTGGAACTTCGGCGGTCTGCGCGCCACGCACGGTGTGTCGATCTCGCACCGATCGATCGGTTCGACCGGCGGCCGTCAGGATCCCGGCAAGACCTGGAAGAACAAGAAGATGCCCGGCCACATGGGTGTCGACCGCATCACCACGCTCAATCTTCGCGTCGTCCAGACCGATGTCGAGCGCGGCCTGATCCTCGTCGAAGGCGCCGTTCCCGGCTCCAAGGGCGGCTGGATCCGCGTGCGCGACGCCGTCAAGAAGCCGCTGCCGAAGGAAGCTCCGAAGCCCGGCAAGTTCAAGGTTGCCGGCGGCGAAGCCGAGGCTGCGGCCCAGCAGGAGGGTGCGTGAGATGGAACTGAAAGTCACGACCCTTGAGGGCAAGGAAGCCGGCTCCGTCCAGCTCTCCGACGCCATTTTCGGCCTCGAGCCGCGCGAGGACATCATCGCGCGCTGCGTGAAGTGGCAGCTCGACAAGCGTCAGGCTGGCACCCACAAGGCCAAGGGCCGCGCCGAGATCTGGCGCACCGGCAAGAAGATGTACAAGCAGAAGGGCACCGGCGGTGCTCGTCACGGCTCGGCCCGCGTGCCGCAGTTCCGTGGCGGCGGCCGTGCCTTCGGCCCGGTGGTGCGTTCGCACGCCTCCGACCTGCCGAAGAAGGTCCGCGCGCTCGCGCTGAAGCATGCGCTGTCGGCCAAGGCCAAGGACGGTGATCTCGTCGTGATCGAGAAGGCCGCGCTCGAGGCCGCCAAGACCAAGGCGCTGCTCGGCCACTTCTCGGGGCTGGGCCTGACGAACGCGCTGATCATCGACGGCGCCGAGCTGAACCAGGGCTTTGCCGCGGCGGCCCGCAACATCCCGAACATGGACGTGCTGCCGATCCAGGGCATCAACGTCTACGACATCCTGCGCCGTCAGAAGCTCGTTCTGACCAAGGCCGCCATCGATGCGCTGGAGGCGCGCTTCAAATGACGAAGAACATCGAGGCTCGCCACTACGACGTGATCCTGTCGCCGGTCGTGACCGAAAAGGCGACGATCGCCTCGGAGCACAACAAGGTTCTGTTCAAGGTGGCCGCGAAGGCGACCAAGCCGCAGATCAAGGAAGCGATCGAGAAGCTGTTCGACGTCAAGGTCAAGAGCGTCAACACGCTGGTCCGCAAGGGCAAGGTCAAGGCCTTCCGCGGCAATCTCGGCTCGCAGTCGAACACCAAGCGCGCGATCGTGACCCTCGAAGAGGGTCATCGGATCGACGTGACCACCGGTCTGTAAGGTCCTACGACGATGGCACTGAAGACATTCAACCCCACGACGCCGGGCCAGCGCCAGCTGGTCATGGTCGATCGTTCGGCCCTCTACAAGGGCAAGCCGGTCAAGGCGCTCACCGAAGGCAAGAAGTCCTCGGGCGGTCGCAACAACACCGGTCGCATCACCGTGCGCTTCCGCGGCGGCGGTCACAAGCAGACGCTGCGCACCGTCGACTTCAAGCGAGAGAAGATCGACGTCCCCGCCACCGTCGAGCGGCTGGAGTATGACCCGAACCGCACCGGCTTCATCGCGCTGATTAAGTACCAGGACGGCGAGCAGGCCTACATCCTGGCGCCGCAGCGCCTGGCGGTGGGTGACACCATCATCGCCGGCAACTATGTCGACGTGAAGCCGGGCAACGTCATGCCGCTCGGCAACATGCCGGTCGGCACGATCATCCACAACATCGAGACCAAGATCGGCAAGGGTGGCCAGCTCGCACGTTCGGCCGGCACCTACGCCCAGCTCGTCGGTCGCGACCAGGACTACGTGATCATCCGCCTGAACTCGGGCGAGCAGCGCCTGGTGCACGGCCGTTGCCGCGGCACGATCGGCGCGGTGTCGAACCCGGATCACATGAACACCTCGATCGGCAAGGCCGGTCGCAAGCGCTGGATGGGCCGTCGCCCGCACAACCGCGGTGTTGCCATGAACCCGATCGACCATCCGCACGGCGGTGGTGAAGGTCGTACCTCGGGCGGTCGCCACCCGGTCACCCCGTGGGGCAAGCCGACCAAGGGCAAGAAGACCCGCACCAACAAGTCGACCAACAAATTCATTCTCCTAAGCCGCCACAAGCGGAAGAAGTAAGGAACGCCGGACATGGTTCGTTCAGTCTGGAAAGGCCCGTTCGTCGAAGCGTCGCTGCTCAAGAAGGCAGATGCGGCGCGTGCGTCCGGCCGTCACGACGTCATCAAGATCTGGAGCCGTCGCTCGACCATCCTGCCGCAGTTCGTCGGCCTGACCTTCGGCGTCTACAACGGTCAGAAGCACGTGCCGGTGGCGGTCAACGAGGAAATGGTCGGTCACAAGTTCGGTGAGTTCTCGCCGACCCGGACCTTCCATGGCCACTCCGGCGACAAGAAAGCCAAGAAGGCTTGAGGATTAAGTCATGAGCAAACCTAAGCGCGAACGGAGCCTCGCCGACAACGAGGCCAAGGCGGTCGCCCGGATGCTGCGGGTGAGCCCGCAGAAGCTCAACCTGGTGGCCCAGCTCATTCGCGGCCGCAAGGCGTCTGCTGCGCTCGCCGATTTGCAGTTTTCGCGCAAGCGGATCGCGGTGGACGTGAAGAAGTGCCTGGAATCGGCTATCGCCAACGCCGAGAACAATCACGACCTCGACGTCGACGATCTCGTCGTGGCGCAGGCCTTCGTCGGCAACGGGCTGGTGATGAAGCGCTTTGCCGCCCGCGGCCGTGGTCGCTCGGGCCGTGTCTACAAACCATTTTCGCAGCTGACGATCATCGTTCGTCAGGTCGAAGCCGAAGCAGCCGCTTAAGGGGCGCAGGAGAACACGATGGGTCAAAAGATCAATCCGATCGGTCTGCGTCTCGGCATCAACCGGACCTGGGATTCCCGCTGGTTCGCCGGCAAGCAGGAATACGGCAAGCTGCTGCATGAGGACGTCAAGATCCGCGAGATCCTGCACAAGGAGCTCAAGCAGGCGGCCGTCGCCCGCATCGTGATCGAGCGTCCGCACAAGAAGTGCCGCGTCACCATCCACTCGGCCCGTCCGGGCGTGGTGATCGGCAAGAAGGGCGCCGACATCGACAAGCTGCGCAAGAAGGTGGCCGACATCACCTCGTCGGACGTCGTGATCAACATCGTCGAGATCCGCAAGCCGGAGCTCGATGCGACGCTGGTCGCCGAATCGATCGCGCAGCAGCTCGAGCGCCGCGTTGCGTTCCGCCGCGCCATGAAGCGCGCCGTGCAGTCGGCGATGCGTCTCGGCGCGGAAGGCATCCGCATCAACTGCTCGGGTCGTCTGGGCGGTGCGGAAATCGCGCGCATGGAGTGGTACCGCGAAGGTCGCGTGCCGCTGCACACGCTGCGCGCCGACATTGACTACGGCGTCGCGACCGCGTTCACGACCTTCGGCACCTGCGGTGTCAAGGTCTGGATCTTCAAGGGCGAGATCCTCGAGCACGATCCGATGGCCCAGGACAAGAGAATGGCCGAAGGCGAGGGTGGTGGCAGCGGTGGCGGCCGGCAGCGTCGCGACGCTGCGGCCTGAGCCAGCACAGGAATTTGAGGGCTTGAAGCCATGATGCAACCTAAGAAAACGAAGTTCCGGAAGGCGCATAAGGGCCGCATCCACGGCGTTGCGTCTTCGGGCGCGACGTTGGCGTTCGGCCAGTTCGGCCTGAAAGCGACCGAGCCTGAGCGCGTCACCGCGCGCCAGATCGAGGCCGCCCGCCGCGCGCTGACCCGCCACATGAAGCGCGCCGGCCGCGTCTGGATCCGCGTATTCCCCGACGTTCCGGTGTCGAAGAAGCCGGCCGAAGTCCGCATGGGCTCCGGCAAGGGCTCGCCGGAATTGTGGGTCGTGCGCGTCAAGCCGGGCCGGGTGCTGTTCGAGATCGACGGCGTCAACAACCAGACTGCGCGCGAGGCGCTGACCTTGGCTGCTGCCAAGCTGCCGATCAAGACGCGCTTCGTCGAGCGCATTGCGGAGTAATGGCCATGGCCCAGATGAAGATCGAAGACATCCGCGCGATGAGCCCCGACCAGCAGGACGACGCCGTCCTGAACCTGAAGAAGGAGCGCTTCAATCTGCGCTTCCAGCGTGCCACCGGGCAGCTCGAGAACACCTCGCGCTTGCGCGAGGCCCGCCGTGACATCGCCCGGATCAAGACCGTCGCCGCGCAGCAGCGCGTGAAGAAGAAGTAAGAGGCTTACGAAGATGCCGAAACGTACTTTGCAGGGCGTGGTCGTCAGCGACAAGCAAGCCAAGACCATCGTGGTGCGCGTCGATCGCCGCTTCACGCACCCGATCTACAAGAAGACGATCCGCCGTTCGAAGAACTATCACGCGCACGACGAGAACAACCAGTTCAAGCCGGGCGACGTGGTGTGGATCGAGGAATCGAAGCCGATTTCGAAGTTGAAGCGCTGGGTCGTGATCCGGGGCGAACACAAGAAAAGCGCCTGAGTTGTCGGCACTTAGCCGACTGACTTCAGGGAAATGTTGAGCGCTGGCCAGGCTGGCGCAAAAGAGAAAGAGGACGAGGTGCATCAATGATTCAGATGCAGACCAACCTCGACGTGGCCGACAATTCTGGCGCACGCCGTGTCATGTGTATCAAGGTGCTCGGAGGCTCCAAGCGCCGCTACGCCACCATCGGCGACATCATCGTCGTGTCGATCAAGGAAGCGATTCCGCGTGGCAAGGTGAAGAAGGGCGACGTGATGAAGGCCGTCGTGGTGCGTGTCCGCAAGGACATCCGCCGCCCCGACGGTTCGGTCATCCGCTTCGACCGCAACGCCGCCGTCCTGATCAACAACCAGGCCGAGCCGGTCGGTACCCGTATCTTCGGGCCCGTGCCGCGCGAGCTGCGCGCCAAGAACCACATGAAGATCATTTCGCTCGCGCCGGAGGTGCTGTGATGGCTGCGAAGATCCGCAAGGGCGACAAGGTCGTCGTGCTGACCGGCCGTGACAAGGGCCGCACCGGCGAGGTGTTCGAGGTGCGCCCGGACGCCGGCACGGCTCTGGTGCGTGGCATCAACATGGTGAAGCGCCACCAGAAGCAGACCCAGAACCAGGAGGGCGGCATCATCTCGAAAGAGGCGCCGATCCAACTGTCCAATATCGCGTATCTCGGCAAGGACGGAAAGCCGACGCGCATCGGATTCAAGATTCAGGCGGACGGCAAGAAGGTCCGCATCGCCAAGAGCTCGGGAGCTGAGATCGATGGCTGACACAGCTTACGTGCCGCGCCTGCGCGCGGAATACGACGCGAAGATCCGCGTCGCGATGACCGAGAAGTTCGGTTACGAGAACGTCATGCAGGTTCCGCGGCTGGACAAGGTCGTGCTGAACATGGGCGTTGGCGATTCCGTGAACGATCGCAAGAAGGCTGAGAACGCCGCTGCCGAATTGACGCAGATCGCCGGCCAGAAGGCGATCGTGACCTATTCGCGCATCGCGATCGCGACCTTCAAGCTGCGTGAGAACCAGCCGATCGGCTGCAAGGTCACGCTGCGCAAGGCCCGCATGTACGAGTTCATCGATCGCCTGGTGACGGTCGCGCTGCCGCGCGTCCGCGACTTCCGCGGCCTGAACCCGAAGAGCTTCGACGGCCGTGGCAACTACTCGCTCGGCATCAAGGAGCACATCATTTTCCCCGAGATCGACTTCGACAAGGTCACGGAAGCCCGCGGTATGGATATCACCGTCTGCACCACGGCCAAGACCGACGAAGAGGCGAGGGCCTTGTTGACCGCTTTCAATTTCCCGTTCCGGCAGTGAGACGCTGACGTAAAGCCTCTCAAACGCGGATACCCAGGAGCCAAGCATGGCAAAGAAGAGTTCAATCGAGAAGAACAACCGGCGCAAGCGGATGGTGAAGAACGCCGCCGCCAAGCGCGAGCGGTTGAAGGCGATCATCGCCGACAAGAAGCTGCCGATGGAGGAGCGCTTCGCTGCGACGTTGAAGTTGGCGGAAATGCCGCGCAACTCGTCGGCGACCCGCATCCGTCTGCGTTGCGAGCTGTCGGGCCGCCCGCGCTCGAACTATCGCAAGAACAAGCTGTCCCGTATCGCGCTTCGTGAACTTGGCTCCAAGGGCATGGTCCCGGGCCTCGTGAAGTCGAGCTGGTAAGGAGGATCGTTTAGATGTCTACGCACGATCCAATCAGCGATCTGATCACCCGCATCCGCAACGCGCAGATGCGCTCCAAGACCAAGGTCTCCACGCCTGGCTCGAAGATGCGCGAGAACGTGCTCGAGGTGCTGAAGAGCGAGGGCTATATCCGTGGTTACGCCACGGTCGAGCACTCCTCGGGCCGCAGCGAGATCGAGATCGAGCTGAAGTATTTCGACGGCGAGCCCGTCATCCGCGAGATCGAGCGGGTCTCCAAGCCCGGACGTCGCGTCTACGCCTCGGTGAAGGCTCTGCCGCGCGTCAACAATGGGCTCGGTATTTCGGTGTTGTCGACGCCGAAGGGGATCATGGCCGACCACAGCGCGCGCGACGCGAATGTGGGCGGTGAAGTCCTCTTCACGGTGTTCTGAGAAGGATTTTTGATCCATGTCACGTGTTGGCAAAAAGCCTGTGACGGTGCCGTCGGGCGTTACCGCGACCGTCGATGGGCAGACCGTCAAGATGAAGGGGCCGAAGGGCCAGCTTCAGTTTATCGTCCATGACGACGTCGAGGTGAAGCTCGAGAACGGCCAGGTCAAGGTCAAGCCGCGGGCCGAGACCAACCGCGCGCGGGCGCTGTACGGCACCGCTCGCGCCCAGGTCGCGAATCTGGTGGAAGGCGTCACCAAGGGCTTCGAGAAGAAGCTCGAGATCACCGGCGTCGGTTACCGCGCCGCGATGCAGGGCAAGAACCTGCAGCTCGCGCTCGGCTACAGCCACGACGTGATCTATCCGATCCCGGAAGGGATCACGATCGCCGTGCCGAAGCCGACCGAAATTACGGTGACGGGCAGCGACATCCAGCGCGTCGGCCAGGTCGCAGCCGAAATTCGCGCCTATCGCCCGCCGGAGCCCTACAAGGGCAAGGGCGTGAAGTATGTTGGCGAATTCATCTTCCGCAAGGAAGGCAAGAAGAAGTAACGGAGCCGGTCATGTCGAAAGCCAAGGTTACGAATGCCCGGCGCAAGCGGAGTGTGCGGCTCAAGCTGCGCCGCTCCGGTGGCGGCCGTCCGCGCCTGTCGGTGTTCCGCTCGTCCAAGCACATCTACGCCCAGGTCATCGACGACCTGAAGGGCGAGACGCTGGCGTCTGCCTCCTCGCTCGAGAAGTCGATGCGCGACGGCGGCAAGACCGGCGCCGACATCGATGCGGCGAAGGCGGTCGGCAAGCTGCTGGCCGAGCGCGCCGCAGAGAAGGGCGTCAAGGAAGTCGTGTTCGATCGCGGCAGCTATCTCTATCACGGGCGCGTCAAGGCTCTTGCCGACGCTGCGCGTGAGAGCGGGCTGAACTTCTAACAGAATTTGAGGATTGAGGCGTAAGCCTCTGAAGGATTGGAAAAACCATGGCAGGTGAACGCGAACACCGCGGCGGACGTGAACGCAAGGAGCGCGAGGAGCGCGACAGCGAGTTCGTCGACAAGCTCGTCCACATCAACCGCGTCGCCAAGGTGGTCAAGGGCGGCAAGCGCTTCGGCTTCGCAGCGCTGGTCGTGATTGGCGACCAGAAGGGCCGTGCCGGCTTCGGTCACGGCAAGGCGCGCGAAGTGCCTGAGGCGATCCGGAAGGCGACCGAATCCGCCAAGCGCAACCTGACCCGCGTGTCGCTGCGCGAGGGCCGCACGCTCCATCACGACATCGCCGGCCGTCACGGTGCAGGCCGTGTCTACCTGCGTGCCGCCCCGGCCGGTACCGGCATCATCGCCGGCGGTCCGATGCGCGCCGTGTTCGAGACGCTCGGCGTCCAGGACGTGGTGGCCAAGTCGATCGGCTCGTCCAACCCCTACAACATGGTGCGCGCGACCTTCGACGCGCTGAAGCACCAGGATTCGCCGCGCTCGGTCGCGGCCCGCCGCAACATCAAGGTGTCCACCCTGCAGTCCCGTCGTATCGGCGGCGATGCCGAGGCGGCTGCCGACTAACGGAAGCTTTTCGGAGTTTTAAAAAATGGCCAAGGCCGCCAAGACGATCAAGATCGAGCAGATCGGCAGCGCGATCCGCCGCCATCACTCGCAGCGCTCGACGCTGATCGGGCTCAAGCTCAACAAGATCGGCCGCGTCGCCGAACTGCCGGACACCCCGGCGGTTCGCGGCATGATCGAGAAGGTTCACCATCTCGTCCGCATCGTCGACGGGAAGTAAGCAAGGGCGCATGATCCCGGAAGCTGGATACCGGTTTTCGGGCTAGATCATGCGCAAGAAACAAGGAGAAGGGCGATGAAGCTCAGCGATATCGCCGACAACCCCGGCTCGCGCAAGAAGCGCATGCGCGTCGGTCGCGGCATCGGTTCGGGCAAGGGCAAGCAGTCCGGCCGCGGCGGCAAGGGCCAGACCGCGCGTTCGGGCGTGCGCATCAAGGGTTTTGAAGGCGGCCAGATGCCGATGCATCGCCGTCTGCCCAAGCGCGGCTTCAACAACATCTTCCGCGTCGAGTTCGCCGAGATTAATCTCGACCGGCTCCAGGACGCCGTCGATGCCAAGAAGCTCGACACGGGCAGCGTCGTGAACGCCGAAGCGCTGGTGAAGGCCGGCGTGCTGCGTCGTTCCAAGGCCGGCGTCCGGCTGCTCGGCCGCGGCGAGCTCAAGGCCAAGCTCAACATCGAAGTGCACGGCGCCTCGAAGTCCGCCATTGCGGCGGTCGAGAAGGCCGGCGGCTCGGTGAAGATCCTCGCGCCTGCCCCCGAAGAAGGCGAGGCGGCGTAACATCTGCGTCATTGGCCCGCGGCTCGCGGGCCTTTACGCGTGCTGGACGATGGACTTATCGAAGCCGTGCACCAGATAATGTCCGGCGTCCGCCCAGTAGCCCGGCCGCGGGCATGACGGCGCAGTAGGCGGCGGGAGAAAGCCCAACATGGTCTCAGCAGCGGAACAACTGGCAGCCAATCTCAATTTCGGCGCGCTTGCCAAGGCCGACGAACTGAAAAAGCGCATCTGGTTCACCCTGGGTGCGCTGCTCGTTTATCGGCTCGGCACCTACATCCCGCTGCCCGGCATCGATCCCAACATCTGGGAGCAGGTGTTCCGCTCGCAGGCGGGCGGCATCCTCGGCATGTTCAACATGTTCGCCGGCGGCGGCATCCACCGCATGGCGATCTTCGCGCTGAACATCATGCCGTACATCTCGGCATCGATCATCATCCAGCTCCTCACCACCGTCTCGCCGCAGCTCGAGGCGCTGAAGAAGGAAGGCGAGGCGGGCCGCAAGACGCTGAACCAGTACACCCGCTACCTCACCGTGATCTTGGCCGCGTTCCAGTCCTACGGCATTGCGGTAGGCCTGGAAGGCGCCGGCAACGTCGTCAGCGATCCCGGCCTGTTCTTCCGTCTCTCCACCGCCATCACGCTCACCGGCGGCACCATGTTCCTGATGTGGCTGGGCGAGCAGGTGACCTCGCGCGGCATCGGCAACGGTATCTCGCTGATCATTCTCTCCGGCATCGTCGCCGAGCTGCCCTCTGCGCTCGCCAACATGCTAGAGCTCGGCCGCCAGGGCGCGATGTCCACCGGGCTGATCCTGATCGTCATCATCATGGCGGTCGCCGTGATCGCCTTCATCGTGTTCATGGAACGCGCGCAGCGCCGGCTTCTGATCCAGTATCCGAAGCGCCAGGTCGGCAACAAGATGTTCGAGGGCCAGTCCTCGCATCTGCCGCTCAAGCTCAACACCTCGGGCGTCATCCCGCCGATCTTCGCGTCCTCGCTGCTCCTGCTGCCGACGACGGTTGCGAACTTCAACGCGGGCAAGGGACCGGAATGGTTCCAGTGGCTGACGACGCAGCTCGGACACGGCCGGCCGCTGTTCCTGATCATGTATCTCGCGCTGATCGTGTTCTTCGCGTTCTTCTACACCGCGATCGTGTTCAACCCGACCGAGACCGCGGACAACCTGAAGAAGCACGGCGGCTTCATCCCGGGCATCCGTCCCGGCGAGCGCACCGCCGAATACATCGACTACGTGCTGTCGCGCATCACGGTGATCGGCGCGATTTACCTCGCGATTGTCTGTTTGATCCCGGAAATTCTGATTTCCTACGCCTCGGTGCCCTTCTACTTTGGCGGCACGTCGCTGTTGATCGTGGTCAGTGTCACCATGGACACGGTAGCGCAGGTTCAGGGTTATCTGCTCGCCCATCAGTATGAAGGGCTGATCAGGAAGTCGAAGCTGAGGGGCCGCCGTAGATGACCAAGGAGCTCGCGCGCCGGATCGCTTTCACGATTGGCGCGCTGCTCCTTTTCAGGCTCGGCGCTCACATTCTGCTCCCGGGGCTTCGCCCGGGCGATTGGCTGACGGGCGGTCCATTGGCGGTTGACGCGATAGCCCGCCTGTCCATCGTTGCCCTCCATCTCGTTCCCTATCTGAGCGCAGCGATCATCGTCCAACTGGTCGCGATGGTATGGGGACGGCTGAGCTCGCTCGAGAGGTCGGGCGAGCGTGGCCGGCGCAGGATCGCCCGTTACACCCTGACCCTGACGCTGGTGATCGCGTCTTTCCAGGCCTGGGGCATCGCTTCGACGCTGACGACGATCCCCAACATCGTGCCCGATCCCGGCGACTGGTTCGTAGTGTCGGCGACCGCGTCAATGGTCGGCGGCGTGTTCTTGCTTGTCTGGCTGAGCGAGCAGATCACCCGCCATGGAATCGGCAATGGTCTTGCACTGGTGCTGAGCGTCAGCATTCTCGTCCACGTTCCGGGGGACGTTGCAGGTATCCTCGACCTCGTCCAGAGCGGCCAAATATCCGTCAATCTTGCGCTGACCCATGCCGTCTTCTGGATCGTGCTCGTCGCCCTGATCGTCTTCGTCGAAAGCGCGCGACGCAATGTCCGCGTCGACTTTGCCGAACGCAAGATCGGGGAACGCGTGATGCCCGCTCGATCGGCGGTTCTGCCGATCAAGGTCAACAGCGCCGGCTATCTAGTGCCGACCACCGTGGCGCCCTGGTTCTTGTTTCTGCCGCTGGCTTTCCTGACTTACGTCTTTGGTGCCGATGCGCCGTGGATCGCCGCCGCCTACAAGCAGCTTCAGCTTGGTGCGCCGGGTCACCTGATCCTCGGATCCGTCGCGGTATTCGTGCTCGCCTTCATCTACACAGCCTACGTCGTCGATCCCGAGCACGTCGCCGATTCTCTTGTGAAGCAGGGCGGCGCGATTCCCGGCGTTGCGGCGGGCGAGCCCACAGCGGATTACCTTGATCGCGTGGTGTCATTGACGACGGTGGCCGGAGCCGTCTACCTGACGGCGTTGCAGTTGATTCCGGAGATCTTCGAGCCTTACGGGATCGGGCTGCCTTATAGTATGATTATCAATGGTGGTGCGGCGCTGATTGTGGTTTGCACTATTCTCGATCTTCAAACACAGGTGCGCGAGCTATCGCTCACCGATCCGGGGGGCGAACGCCGATGAGAATTATCCTTCTGGGACCGCCGGGGTCAGGCAAGGGGACCCAGGCGCAACGGCTGATCGAGCGCTATGGCATCGTGCAGCTCTCAACCGGTGAGATGCTTCGCGCTGCGGTTGCAGCGGGAACACCGGTCGGCCTGAGGGCGAAGGAGATCATGGCGAGCGGCGGCCTCGTGCCCGACGATGTCGTGGTGGGAATCATCGCCGACCGGATCGAGCAGCCCGATGCCAAGAAGGGTTTCATCCTCGATGGCTTCCCGCGCACGGTCCCGCAGGCCGAGGCGCTGGACGAGCTATTGAAGCACAGGCACCTCAAGCTCGATGGCGTGATCGAGCTCAGGGTCAATGAGAGCGCGCTGCTCGATCGCGTGGAGACCCGCGTCGCCCAGATGCGCGAACGCGGCGAAGAGGTCCGGGTCGACGACACCCCGGAGGTCCTGACCAAGCGGCTCGCCAGCTACCGCAGCCAGACGGAACCGCTGATTCACTACTATTCCGAGCGGCGCAAGCTCTCGACCGTCGATGGCATGATGACCATCGAGGAGGTCACCCGCGCCATCCATCGCCTTCTCCTCGCGCTGGGGGCGATCGAGCCCAAAACCCACGCCAAGGCAGCCCAGGCCAAGACCTCGGCTAAGCCCGCGGCCAAGGCGGCTCCAGCCAGGCGAGCTGGCGAAAAGGCACCCAAAAAGGCCAAGAAACCCGCGAAAGCGGCCAAAAAGGCCAGCAAGACCGCCAAGAAGGCCCCCAAAGGCACCAAGAAAGCCGCAAAAAAGACCGCCAAGAGGACCGTTAAAAAGACCGCTAAAAAGACCGCCAAAAAAGGTCCGAAGAAGGCCCCAAAAAAGGTCACGAAAAAGCGAGCTAAGCGCTAGCAGCGGTTGACGAAACCCCCGGGAATCCCTTAATAAGCCCCGCATCCAAGTCGGATAGTTTCAGACGATGCCGGGCCCCAGGAAGACCGGGGGTGGGCGTCGTGTTCGCGTTTGTGAACACCTGCCCGAGAACGCAAGCACTTAAAGCCCGATTCCTGACGAGGGATCGGCAACAGGAGAGAAAGCCGTGGCCCGTATTGCCGGCGTAAACATTCCCACCAACAAGCGCGTGCTGATCGCGCTGCAGTACATCCATGGCATCGGCCCCAAGATCGCCGGTGACATCATGGAGAAGGTGAAGATCCCCGAGGATCGTCGCGTCAATCAGCTGACCGACCAGGAAGTGCTCCAGATCCGCGAAGTGATCGACCGCGACTTTCTCGTCGAGGGCGATCTGCGTCGCGAGGTCGGCATCAACATCAAGCGTCTGATGGACCTCGGCTGCTATCGCGGCCTGCGTCATCGTCGTGGTCTGCCGGTGCGCGGTCAGCGTACCCACACCAATGCGCGCACGCGCAAGGGTCCGGCCAAGGCGATCGCCGGCAAGAAGAAGTAAGTTCTGCAATTCAAATATGGCGTGTGGCGAAGAGGGATCCTCGGTTCGCCACGCGCTTTTCGTTCCACAGGTGTAGCCGCTGGCATTACGGCGGCGTTTGAGATCTCCAGGAAAGGTACTCAATGGGCAAGGAAGCCACCCGCGTTCGCCGTCGTGAGCGCAAGAACATCGCCTCCGGCGTCGCGCACGTGAACTCGTCGTTCAACAACACGACGATCACCATCACCGATGCACAGGGCAACACGATTGCCTGGTCGTCGGCGGGCACCATGGGTTTCAAGGGATCGCGCAAGTCGACCCCGTATGCAGCGCAGGTCGCTGCGGAGGACGTTTCCAAGAAGGCGCAGGAGCACGGCATGCGCACGCTGGAAGTCGAGGTCGCCGGTCCCGGTTCGGGCCGCGAGTCGGCGCTCCGCGCGTTGCAGGCTGCGGGCTTCACCGTCACCTCGATCCGCGACGTGACCACGATCCCGCACAATGGTTGCCGCCCGCGCAAGCGTCGGCGCGTTTGATACGAGGTCGCGGGCGCCGTCGTCGTCCGCGATGACTTTGTTTTGCGAAGCCGCAAGCGCGACTTGCGGCCTTTCTCCAACGCCAGTGTCCGCAATGGCAGACTGACTGGCCTGTATGGGTGAAACAGTGACGATCCAGAAAAATTGGCAAGAACTGATTCGGCCGAACAAGCTCCAGGTAACCCCGGGTAGCGATCCGGCCCGCTTTGCGACCATCGTCGCCGAGCCGCTCGAGCGTGGCTTCGGCCAGACGCTCGGTAACGCGCTGCGCCGCATCCTGTTGTCTTCGCTTCAGGGCGCTGCCGTGCAGTCGGTGCACATCGACGGCGTGCTGCACGAGTTCTCCTCGATCGCGGGCGTCCGTGAAGACGTCACCGACATCGTGCTGAACATCAAGGACATCTCGATCAAGATGCAGGGCGAAGGCCCCAAGCGCATGGTCGTGAAGAAGCAGGGCCCGGGCGTCGTCACCGCCGGCGACATCCAGACCGTGGGCGACGTCACCGTGCTCAACCCGGACCTGCAGATCTGCACCCTCGACGAGGGCGCCGAGATCCGCATGGAGTTCACGGTTTCGACCGGCAAGGGCTACGTGCCCGCCGAGCGCAACCGTCCCGAGGACGCGCCGATCGGCCTGATCCCGGTCGACAGCCTCTACTCGCCGGTCCGCAAGGTCTCCTACAAGGTCGAGAACACCCGCGAGGGCCAGATCCTCGACTACGACAAGCTGACCATGACGATCGAGACCAACGGCGCGATCACGCCGGATGACTCGGTGGCCTACGCTGCGCGCATCCTTCAGGACCAGCTCAACGTGTTCGTCAACTTCGAAGAGCCGCGCAAGGAAGTCGCCCAGGAGATCATCCCGGACCTCGCCTTCAACCCGGCTTTCCTCAAGAAGGTGGACGAGCTCGAGCTGTCGGTGCGTTCGGCCAACTGCCTGAAGAACGACAACATCGTCTATATCGGCGACCTCGTGCAGAAGAGCGAAGCGGAAATGCTCCGCACCCCGAACTTCGGCCGCAAGTCGCTGAACGAGATCAAGGAAGTGCTGGCCCAGATGGGTCTGCACCTCGGCATGGAAGTGCCGGGCTGGCCGCCGGAGAACATCGACGAGCTCGCTAAGCGCTTCGAGGATCACTACTGATCCATTTCACCGTCGTGGCCGGAGCCTTCCGGCCACGATTTTTTAATGGGCGAACGCAGGAAGCCCACCTGAGCAACATGTCCGACGAACCGTCGCGGCAGTTCAAAACGTAAGGAACAAACACATGCGTCATGGCAAGGTTCATCGGAAGCTCAACCGCACGGCCGAGCATCGCAAGGCGATGTTCGCCAACATGGCGGCTTCGCTCATCAAGCACGAGCAGATCGTCACCACGCTGCCCAAGGCCAAGGAGCTCCGTCCGATCGTCGAGAAGCTCGTCACCCTCGGCAAGAAGGGCGGCCTCTCGCTCCGTCGTCAGGCGATCGCGGAGCTGCGCGACGTCGACATGGTCAAGAAGCTCTTCGACACGCTCGCGACCCGCTACAAGGACCGTCAGGGCGGCTACACCCGCATCATCAAGGCCGGCTTCCGTTACGGCGACAACGCCGCGATGGCCGTGATCGAATTCGTCGATCGCGACGTCGACGCCAAGGGCCAGGACTCCGGTCCGTCCCAGGCGAAGGAAGCCGAAGCGGCGTAAGCCGGCCGGCATTTTAGAGATTGAGAAAGCGGCGCCCTCGGGCGCCGCTTTTGTTTTGAATTGTAGGGTGGGCAAAGCGAAGCGTGCCCACCGCTTCGCGTGCCACAAGAGAAGTGGTGGGCACGGCGCAAGAGCGCCTTTGCCCACCCTACGAAGCTATGTGGGGCATGCCCTTCTCACGCGTGAGTGAGCGCCAATTGCGGTGCCATTAATCGCGCCTGATATCTCCGGTCATCAAGACCAGCGGATGAGGTTCTGCATGGCCGCCTATGTCATCTCCGAGGTCGAGGTCCGCGATGCCGCCTCGATGGAAGCCTATCGCACACTCGCCGCACAAACGATCGCGCAGTATGGCGGCCGCTACCTCGCGCGTGGCGGCGCCGCGGACGTGGTGGAGGGCGGTCCACCGGCCGAGACCATCATCATCGTCGAATTTCCGTCGATGGCGCGTGCGCGCGAATGGTACGCCTCGGCCGAATATGCCGAAGCGCTGAAGTTGCGGAGGACCGCGCTGGAGCGGCGGCTGATATTTGTCGAGGGCGTGCTGCCTGTGTGAGGCCTTTCTGGCGCAACGAAGGGTTGCTATGCTCGCCCGGTAGCCCAATCGGGAGAAGAGAATGTTTCAGTCACGATTCAAGATTCTTTGTTTCTTCGTTGCTCTAGTGATCCTGTGGCCGCTTTCGCCGTCACGCGCCGACCAGCCATTTCAGCGGCTGCTGCCGCTCCTGGTCGACCTTGCCGGATGGGACGGCAAGAAGCCGGACGGCATGTCGATGCAGATGTCCGACACGAGCATGACCACGGCAACGCGCGAATACACGCGCGGCTCGGCGCGTCTGCAAGCTGCGGTCATGGTCGGGCAGGCGGCCACCGGAGCCATGGCGCCGATCCAGAGCGGAATGAACATTCAGACGCCCGACGGCCACGTCATGTCCGCAACCATGCATGGCATGCAGGTGCTCAAGAACTACAACAACCCGCAGAAATCAGGCACGCTCATCGTGGCGCTGGGCAAGGACGCGCTGTTCAACCTTTCCTTTGACGGCCTCACCGAGGAGGAAGGGCTTGCGCTCGCCGAAAAATTCGACTGGAAGGCGCTCCAGACGGCCGCCCAAGCGAAGTAGAGGCGTAGGGTGGGTTAGTGTCGTTGACTGTCGAAAACCGCGCAAGAATGACGACGAGGTCGACGGCGGTAGAGCGAAGGCGTCCGCACGCGCGCTCACCAATCGCGCCGAAGCGGGCGGACGCCTTTGCGGCGACGACCAGCGTCTGAGTTGAGGAATAAAAGACGCGGGGCACGTCTCCGGGCGCCCTGAGGCTCCTTTCGACGTACCCCGCTTTGCGCCTGCCTTATGGTAGATCTGCGGGTAATCAGCGCCGCAGAAACAAAGCCGGCGTAACACCGATCTCAACTGGCAAGTGGGGCTCGATGTCACGCCCCACGGACGGTGCGCGGCCTGCACTATCGCACTGTCAGCGCATTCCGTCGACCTTTTCCACCAACCTCCGGCGGCGCTCCGAAAGGACCGCCGCGGATGCTCACGGGCCGCTTCTTTCTGTGCGGCCGCTGCCGTTCGCAGGTAACGATCTGCCGCAACTGCGACCGGGGACAACGCTATTGCGGCCATGACTGCGCCCGTGCTGCCCGCCGCGAGAGCCTGCGCGAGGCGGGACGGCGTTATCAGCGCAGCCGCCGCGGACGCCTGGCGCATGCGACCCGCGCCCGACGATACCGGGCGCGGCACAATAACGTGACGCATCACTCTCCACCCGCATGGCCTGTCGGTTCACTACTGCGCCGGCCTGCGGACGATGTCGTTGTTGCACCTACTGACGTCGGCGAGCGAGCGACGACATCGATCATGCCCATGCCGAGCTGTCGGTTCTGCGGCTGTCGGTTGTCGCTGTTCCTTCGTACCGGCTTCGTGCGTCGCCGGGGGCCTCGTCATGCTCACCCCTATGGAGGCCGAGACCCGACCGATGACCGTTACCCCTGAATTGGAAGCGCAGATCCTGCGTCTGTATCACGTCGAGAAATGGCGCTGCGGCACCATTGCGAAGCAGTTGCACGTTCATCACACGACCGTGCATCGCGTCCTGACCCAGGCCGGACTGCCCAGGAATAGGCCGATATTGCGCCCCACGAAGATCGAGCCCTATCTGCCGATCGTCCTGAAGACGCTGGAGCAGTTCCCCGCACTCACGGCCAGCCGCCTGTATGCGATGATGCGTGAGCGCGGCTACCGCGGGTCGCCCAGCTACTTCCGGCACCTGATCGCTCTGCACCGTCCACGCAAGCCAGCCGAGGCGTTCCTGCGGCTGCGCACGTTGCCGTCTGAACAAGGGCAGGTGGATTGGGGGCACTTCGGTCACATCGAGATCGGTCGCGCCCGCCGTCCGCTGATGGCGTTCGTCATGGTGCTGTCGTACTCGCGCGACATCTACCTGCGCTTCTTCCTCGATGCGCGCATGGAAAACTTCCTGCGCGGCCACATCGGCGCGTTCAACACATGGTGTGGGCTGCCCCGGGTCCTGCTCTACGACAATCTTAAGAGCGCGGTGCTCGAGCGCCAGGGCGATGCGATCCGATTCCATCCCACGCTGCTTGCCTTCGCCGGCCATTATCGGTTCGAGCCGCGTCCTGTCGCGGTTGCCCGGGGCAACGAAAAAGGCCGTGTCGAGCGCGCTATACGGCATATCCGGGAGGCATTCTTCATCGCCCGCAAGTTCACCGATCTCGACGAGCTGAATGCCCAGGCCGAACAATGGTGCCGATCCGAAGCGGCGGACCGACCATGTCCGGAGGATCGCGAGATGACAGTACGCCAGGCGTTCGCAAAGGAGCAACCACTGCTTCTGCCGCTGCCCGCCAACCCGTATCCCGTTGAGGAGCAGGTCGCCGTGAAGGTCGGCAAAACGCCCTATGTGCGGTTCGACCTGAACGACTACACGGTTCCCCATACCCATGTTCGGCGCATGCTGAGCGTGCGGGCCGATCTCAGCCAGGTCCGGATCTTCGACGGCGCGCAAATGATCGCCAGTCACCGTCGCAGCTATGATCGTGGCCAAGAGATCGAAGACCGACGACACCTGAAGGATCTCGCCGAGATCAAGCGTGAGGCGCGCCAGCATCGCGGCCTCAACAGCCTCACCCGAACCGTGCCGGTCTGTCAGACCCTGATGATCAGGGCCGCCGAACGTGGCGCCAACATCGGTGCGCTCACGACCGCGCTGCTGCGGCTGCTCGATCGCTACGGCGCAACGGAATTGCAGGCCGCCGTCGAGGACGCTTTGCGTGCGGGCTCCGTCCATGCGGCGACGGTCCGCGCCGCACTCGAACGTCGGCGCCTTGAGCGTGGTGAACCGCCGCCCGTCGAAACCAGCCTGCCCGAACATGTGCGGCGCAAGGATACAACGGTCCGGCCGCACCGCCTCGACAGCTACGACCAACTGACCCCTTCTGGAGATAACGACGATGAGCACTGATGATGCCCTGCTGAACCGCGCCAAGGCGCTGCGCCTCAACGGCCTGGTCGAACACTGGGACGAAATCGCCGGCGCCCCATGGCTGGCCCCCATGCTGCAATGGGAGGAGGAGGAACGTGCCCGGCGCTCGCTGCAGCGACGCCTGCGCGACGCCAGGATCGGTCACTTCAAACCGATGGCCGATTACGACTGGCTCTGGCCCAGGCGCCTCGACCGCGCCGCAGTGGAGCAATTGATGTCGCTGTCCTTCATGAACGACGCAACCAACATCGTCTTCGTCGGACCAAACGGCGTCGGCAAATCGACCCTCGCGCAGAATATCGCCTACCAGGCGCTCATCGCCGGTCACTCGGTCTTGTTCCGATCGGCCAGCGAAATGCTCGGCGAGCTTGCCGCCCTCGACAGCGATACCGCTTTGCGCCGAAGGCTCCATCACTACGCCGCCGCCGACGTTCTGGCGATCGACGAGGTGGGATATCTATCCTACTCGAACCGTCACGCAGACCTGCTGTTCGAACTCGTCAGCCGGCGCTATCAGGCCCGCTCCACAATCGTGACCACCAACAAGCCCTTCGCCGCATGGACGGAGGTCTTCCCAAATGCCGCATGCGTCGTCAGCCTCGTCGACCGCCTCGTGCACCGATCCGAGGTGATCTCCATCGACGGCGAATCCTACCGCCTCAAGGAAGCTCTGGAACGCGCCGAGGCCCAGAGCACACAGCATCGAAGCCGGCCCGCCAGTACCAACGAGAAGGAGCACGTTGCATGACCAGAAACCACCATCAACCATCCGGCCTCAACTTCGGGATCAGCTTCCTCATCAATCCCGAATGGACCCCGGAGCAGGCGCTCGCTGTCCACGAGCTCCTCAAGGATCTATCCGACAGCATCTGGTCGCACTACTGCCTCAAGATC
The DNA here is from genome assembly GCF_024199885.1 of Bradyrhizobium sp. CCGUVB23. Classification (NCBI taxonomy): domain Bacteria; kingdom Pseudomonadati; phylum Pseudomonadota; class Alphaproteobacteria; order Hyphomicrobiales; family Nitrobacteraceae; genus Bradyrhizobium; species Bradyrhizobium sp. CCGUVB23. The sequence continues at coordinate 9,774,340 of NZ_JANADQ010000001.1, read as the reverse complement.
CAGGAACTCATCCAGGAGCAACAAGCGCCGGCCGATCACCGCGACGACGAAGAGCAACCACACTCCTTCTGAAACACACACCACTGCGACACTCGGCGGCGGCCTTTGCGGGCCGCCTTTTTAGTTCCCTCACCATCCTACCGCCCATTCTTGTCGTCATTTTTGTGCGGATTTAGAAAGTCACCAACAGTTAGCGTAGCGTAACCCGCCACTTGTGTCGACGCGGTGCCAGAAGAGGTGGGTTACGGCTTCGCCTAACCCACCCTACACAGCGATTACCACCCCTCGAGCACGATCTTGCCGCGTGACTTGCCGCTCTCCAGCAGCGCATGCGCGCGCTTGAGGTTGGCCGCGTTGATCGTGCCAAAGGTCTGATCGAGCGTGGTGCGAAGTACGCCCTTGTCGATGAGATCGCTGACGTCATTGAGCAGGTGATGCTGCGCGATCATGTCAGCGGTCTGGAACGAGGAGCGCGTGAACATCGATTCCCAGTGCACCGAGATCGCCTTGCCCTTGAACACGCCCATGGTGAATTCGGGGGGATCGTCGATCAGGCCGAACCTGCCCTGCGGCGCCATGAATTCCGCGATCGCCTTGTAGTGCTGGTCGGTGAAGGTGAGGCTCGCCACCAGCGCGACCGGCGGCAGCTTGAGTTTCTCGATCTGCTCCTTCATCGGCTTGCCGTGATCGATCACCGCATGCGCGCCGAGATCGAGGCACCATTTCTGCGATTCCGGCCGCGTCGCGGTCGCCAGCACCGTGAGGCCGGTGAGGCGGCGCGCAAGCTGGATCAGGATCGAACCGACGCCACCTGCGCCGCCCGTGATCAGGAGCGTGCGCGGATCGACGCTCTTGCCGGGCACGGCGCCGAGCCGATCGAACAGCAATTCCCACGCGGTGATGGAGGTGAGGGGAAGGGCCGCCGCCTGCGCGAATGAGAGCGATTTCGGCTTGCGGCCGACGATGCGCTCGTCGACCAGATGGAATTCCGCGTTCGTTCCCTGGCGCAGGATCGAACCAGCGTAGAACACCTCATCGCCCGGCTTGAACAGCGTGACATCAGGCCCGACCGCATCGACCACGCCGGCCGCGTCATAGCCCAAAATCTTGACCTCGCCCTCGGGCGGGGCGGCGCGCTTGCGCACCTTGTAATCGACCGGATTGGCCGAAATCGCCTGCACCGCGACGCGGATATCGCGCCCCGTCGGCTCCGGCTTTGCGGTTTCGAAATCGATCAGGGACTCCTGATCCTCGATCGGAAGCGATTTTTTGTAGCCGACGGCCTTCATGTCTCCGGTCTCCATCAGATGGTGAGATCGCCTGCCGGGTTAAGTGTCCGGGATGTTCCGATTTTGCAAGTACTGTAAAAACGGGGATATAGTCCCTGTTTGGATACTATTGGGGAAAACACGCATGAAACGACGCAATTTCGCCCGGCGCCCCGGCTGCTCGGTCGAGGCGACGCTGGACCTGATCGACGGCAAATGGAAGGGCGTGATCCTCTATCACCTCCAGGGCGGCACGCAGCGCTTCGGCGAATTGCGCCGCCTGATGCCCGGCATCACCCAGCGCATGCTGACGAAACAGCTTCGCGCGCTGGAGGAAGACAAGCTCGTCATCCGCAAGGTCTACGCGGAAGTGCCGCCGCGGGTGGAATATTGTCTCTCCGAGCTCGGCGAGAGCCTGCGGCCGGTGATCGATATCCTGAAAGCCTGGGGTGAAAGCCACCAGGCGCGGCTGTCCTGCGCGCCGCCGCCGGTGGTCGTGAAGAAGCCGAAACGCGCGGCTTAGCGTTTCCGGGAGCGGCAGTGCCGCTCCTGGAATGTATTGCGTCAGAACGCGACCTGCGTGCGCATGGCGATCGCGTCGAACTTCGAGCCGACATCCGCCGTGGACACAGGTGAGGCCTGCTTGGGCACGTTGCCATGCAGGTAGTCTAACATGAAGCGGACGTTGCCATTGACGTACCAGTTGAGCGCAAGCGTGTAGACGGTCTGCCGTCCGCCGGCGATGCCGGTCGCCGTGCCCAACTGGTCGTTGAGGTCGATCGTCGAGTAACGGCCGGCGATCTCCCACGCACCCCAGCCGCCGCCGTCGAGCGAGAACGGATGCGCCGGCTTGATGCCGCCGTAGGAGGCGCTGGCCGGATTGTAGTTGTGGGTCTCGCCGGTCAACACGTAGCCGGCCTGGGCATAGCCGCCCTGGAATTTCACGCTGGGTGCACCGAAGGGCGGCAGGCCTGTATTGGCGCTGCGATCGACATTGAACCAGAAGTACTCGCCCTGGAGGATCAGTGGTCCATAGGTCGCCGCTGCTTCGACGCTGTAGACCTGTGCGCCGGAAGCGTTGGCGATCGCGCCGGTCGTCGCCAGCACCGTCGGATCGATGCGCAGCTCCGGACGATCGCTGAGCGTGAGCGTCTGCGCGCTCGTCACCAGATTGCGCGGCGGCTGGATCAGCCATTCGGCGTCGGCACCGAGATGCAGCGAGTAATCCCTTCCGCTGACGACCTGACCAGCGACACGCGCGACCGCGCCATATTGTTCGGTCGTGCCGTTCGGCGAGACGCTGGACGCCGAATGGATGGCGCCCGTTGCCGGACCGGTGACGTAAGCTCCCGCCCAGAGCACGTCGTTCCACCAACGCGCGCCGATGGCGGAGCGGAAGTCGCCGGCAGCAATATTGGTCGCGATCACCCCGGCCGAGGCGCGCTCCATGAACAAGATGTCATTGGAACTGGTGGCCTCATCGAGCGTGTAGGGCAGATCCATGATGCCCGCCTCGATCGCCATCTTGCCGCCGAACGGCTTCAATCCCGTGTAGCTCAGATAGGCGTTCTCGACGCCGGAGACGGCGCCCCCCGGAAGTGATCCAGCAGCCGCGCCGCCGAAGCCGTCGGAGGTGCCGCCGAAGTCGTAGACGAGCGCATAATTCCAATCACCGAAGAACTTGCCGACGACGCCGATGCGCGCGCGGCGGAGATTTTCGCCGCTATCGAGCACCTGCGGCACCGTCGCCGCCGTGTTCGGGCGGTAGTTGTATCCGCCGACATCCCAGTGCACGCGGCTCGTGATCGCAACGCAGTTCTGTTCGTCCGCAGTGCATATCGTCGGCCGGTTGTTCGGCATGGTGACGACGACACCGGACGGAGCCACCGGGCCCTTGACCGGAATGGCGGCATTGGCATTGGCGACAACGGCCTTCGCCTCCGACCTCGCTTCGGCCTTGGCCTCGGCCTTCGCTTCGGCCTTGGCTCTCGCCGTGGCCGCCGTGTTCGCCGCGGTCTGACTTTGCAGCTTGTCGAGCTTCTGCTCGAGCAGCTTCAATTGCTGCTTCAGAAGCGCGATCTCCTGTTCGCTGCTGTTTGCCGATTGCGCATGGCTTTGCGAGACCGCGAGCGCGCCGGCGAGGCCGAGCGCGACGCTTGCAAATCTTCTTCTGCTCACGTCATCCACTCCCTTATTGATCAACGTCCCCACCATCACGGAGAGTCGTACGAGCGCTTGATGACTACTCCGCGACGAAACGTGCCACGGTTGCCGGTTCCCACTGATGCAGATTCGCATCAACCGAATCGTGCCTCCATCCACTTTGGGGGATGATGGGCGTCATGCCAATCCCGCGGCAGCCGCAAAATGGCCGCCCTTCGCGCGGGGCTTGCATGCCCGGGCGGGAGAGAAAAGGGGGCGAATATTGGCGGCTCGCGCCCTTCTATTGACGGTCGAACATGCCTATATTCCGGCGTCTTTTCCGAGAGGTAGGAATGTTTCGATTGATCCGTGCCACTGTTATTGCCGCAAGCTGCATGACCCTTCTGGGCAGTCTCAATCCCGCCGTCGCGCAGGATCGTCGCGTCCCCTCGTCTCCGGCGGAACTCAAGCTGTCCTATGCGCCGATCGTGCAGCGGGTGCAGCCGGCGGTGGTTAACGTCTATGCCGCCAAGATGGTGCAGAACCGCAACCCGCTGCTGGATGACCCGATTTTCCGCCGCTTTTTCGGCGTGCCGGGCCAGCAGCCCGAGCAGATGCAGCGCTCGCTCGGCTCCGGCGTCATCGTCGATCCCTCGGGCCTCGTCGTCACCAACGTCCACGTCATCGAGGGCGCCGACCAGGTGAAGGTGTCGCTCTCGGACAAGCGGGAGTTCGAGGCCGAGATCCTGCTGAAGGATTCCCGCACCGATCTGGCGGTGCTGCGGCTGAAGGATACCAAGGAGAAATTTCCCACGCTCGACTTCACCAATTCGGATGAATTGATGGTCGGCGACGTCGTGCTCGCCATCGGCAACCCCTTCGGCGTCGGCCAGACCGTGACCCACGGCATCATCTCGGCGCTCGCGCGCACGCAGGTCGGCATCACCGACTACCAGTTCTTCATCCAGACCGATGCCGCGATCAATCCCGGCAATTCCGGCGGCGCGCTGGTCGACGTGAGCGGCAAGCTCGCCGGCATCAACACCGCGATCTATTCGCGCTCCGGCGGCTCGCAGGGCATCGGCTTTGCGATCCCCGCCAACATGGTTCGCGTCGTCGTTGCTACCGCCAAGGGCGGCGGCAAGGCGGTGAAGCGGCCGTGGCTCGGCGCACGACTCCAGACGGTGACGCCCGACATCGCGGAGAGCCTGGGCCTGCGCTCGCCGACCGGCGCGCTGGTCGCAAGCGTCGTGCCGAACGGGCCTGCGGCGAAGGCCGGCCTGAAATCCTCCGACCTGATCGTCGCGATCGATGGGCAGGCGATCGACGATCTCAATGCGTTCGACTACCGCCTCGCCACCCGTCCGCTCGGCGGTACTGCGCAGCTCGACGTGCAGCGCGCCGGCAAGCCGGTCAAGCTCACCGTGCAGCTTGAGACCGCTCCTGACACCGGCCGAAATGAGCTCGTGATCACCGCGCGCTCGCCGTTCCAGGGCGCGAAGATCTCGTCCATCACGCCGGCGGTCGCCGACGAATTGCATCTTGATGGCGACACCGAAGGCGTCGTGATCACCGACATCGGCGACAGCACCACGGCCGCCGGCGTCGGCTTCCAGAAGGGCGACATCATCCTCTCGGTCAACAACCAGAAGATCGGCCAGACCAGCGATCTGGAGAAGCTGGCGGGCGCGTCCGCGCGGCTCTGGCGCATCACGCTGGTGCGCGGCGGCCAGCAGATCAACGTCACGCTCGGCGGATGAGCGCGAAGCGACCACAGGAGACGCCAACGCTCTTTGCCGCGGCGGGGCTCGATCAAGATGCCCCGCATCCGCTGCCGGACCGCCTGCGCCCGCGCGCGCTGTCGGAGGTGGTCGGCCAGGACCACATTCTCGGCCCCGACGGCGCGCTGACGCGCATGCTGGAGACGCGCACGCTCGGCTCGCTGGTGTTCTGGGGACCGCCCGGCACCGGCAAGACCACCGTGGCGCGGCTGCTCGCGGACGCGACCGACCTGCATTTCGAGCAGATCTCCGCGGTGTTCTCCGGCGTCGCTGACCTGAAGAAGGCCTTTGACGCCGCGCGCGCCCGCCGCGAGATGGGCAGGGGCACGCTGCTGTTCGTCGACGAGGTGCATCGCTTCAACCGCGCGCAGCAGGATTCCTTCCTGCCGGTGATGGAAGACGGCACGGTGGTGATGGTCGGCGCCACCACCGAAAATCCGTCCTTCGAGCTCAACGCGGCGTTGCTCTCACGCGCCCGCGTGCTGGTGTTTCATTCACTCGACGCGGCCGCGATCGAAAAGCTGTTCACGCATGCCGAGGCGGTCGAGGGCAAGAAGCTGCCGCTGGATGCGGAGGCGCGTGCCGCGCTGGCGCGCATGGCTGATGGCGATGGCCGCGCCGCACTGACGCTGGTCGAGGAAGTCTGGCGCTCGGCGCGCGCCGGCGAGATCTTCACCGCCGCGCAGTTGCAGGACATTTTGCAGCGCCGCGCGCCGATCTACGACAAGTCCGCCGATGGCCACTACAATTTGATCTCGGCCTTGCACAAATCCGTGCGCGGCTCCGATCCGGACGCAGCGCTCTATTATCTCGCGCGCATGCTGGACGCCGGCGAGGACCCGCTGTTCCTGGCGCGGCGCGTGGTGCGCATGGCGGTCGAGGACATCGGGCTTGCCGATCCGCAGGCGCTCGTCATTGCGAATGCCGCGAAGGACGCCTTCGATTTTCTCGGCCATCCCGAAGGCGAACTCGCGATCGCGCAGGCGGTGGTCTATCTCGCCACCGCGCCGAAATCGAACGCGGTCTACACCGCCTTCGGCGCCGCGATGCAGACCGCAAGGCAGGCCGGCTCGCTGCTGCCGCCGAAGCACATTCTCAACGCCCCGACCGGCCTGATGAAGTCAGAAGGCTACGGCGCGACTTACGAGTACGACCACGACGCGCCCGACGCCTTCTCCGGCCAGGACTACTTTCCGGAAGCCCTGGGACGCCAGACCTTCTACGACCCGCCCGAGCGCGGCTTTGAGCGCGAGATCAGGAAGCGGCTCGAGTACTGGGCGAAGCTGCGGAAGGAGCGGGGCTCGCGTTGATAACGGCCATTTCGTCGTGACGAGAAGCCGCTTTTAGGCTACGCAGGCAAGCATGAGCCGCCGCATCAAGAGAACCAACCCGAAGCCCCGTTCGCGCGACGAGCGCAAGGAGGCGCGTCCGTTCAAGGCGCGCAGCGCGCACAAGGCGGGACCACGGCCCGGCGGCAAGCCGGGCTCAAAGCCGCGGTTCGCGTCCGAGCGCGCGGAGCGGCGCGCGCCTGAACCGGCGCCGGCAAAACCCGTCGAGACGCTGCTGCCGACCAAGGTGCAGACCGTCACCGTGACGGCCGACGAGAACAACATGCGCGTCGACCGCTTTCTGGAAGCGCGTTTCCCGGGGCTGTCGTTCTCTCACATCCAGCGCGTCGTGCGCAAAGGCGAGCTGCGCGTCGACGGCAAGCGCGTCGATAGCAAGGACCGGCTGGAGGAGGGGCAAAGCATCCGCATTCCGCCGTTGAAGCTGGACACGCCGAAAGCTCCCGGCGCGCTCTCCGAAGCCGCGCAAAAAACGCTTGCCGCGCTCAAGGAGATGACGCTCTTTGAGGACGACGACGTCCTCGTGCTCAACAAGCCGGCCGGGCTCGCGGTGCAGGGCGGCTCCGGCACCACGCGGCACATCGACCAGATGCTGGAGGTGATGCGCGACGCCAAGGGGCAGAAGCCGCGCCTGGTGCATCGCATCGACAAGGACACGTCGGGCTGCCTGTTGATCGCGAAGACACGCTTTGCCGCGACCCATCTCACCGGCGCCTTCCGCTCGCGTTCGGCGCGCAAGATCTATTGGGCGCTGGTGCCGGGTCTGCCGAAGCCGAAGCAGGGCCGCATCTCGACCTTCCTCGCGAAAGAGGAGAGCGAGGACGACACCATCATGCGCATCGCCCAACATGGCGACGAGGGCGCGAGCCACGCGGTGACTTACTATGCGGTGGTCGAGACCGCCGGCAACAAGCTGACCTGGGTGTCGTTGAAGCCGGTGACGGGGCGCACTCACCAGCTTCGCGCCCACATGGCCCATATCGGCCATCCCATCATCGGCGATCCCAAATATTTCAACATCGAGAACTGGGAATTGCCGGGCGGCCTGCAAAACCGGCTGCATCTGCTCGCGCGCCGGATCGTCATTCCGCACCCGCGCGGCGGGGTGATCGACGCGAGCGCCCCGCTGCCGCCGCACATGCAGCAGTCGTGGAACCTGCTTGGCCTCGACGCAACAAGATTTGATCCGATCGAGAACGCGCCGGAAGAGTAATCCGGTTGCGGGACTACGGGAGGAGCACGACATGTCCTCCATGAAGGCCACGCTATCCGTCCTGGTGGTTCTAGCCGCGCTCTCGGCGGGGCCGGGCAGCTTCGCGCAGACGCTGATGCCGGGCGCCACGCCGCGGTTGCTGCCGCCGCCGCCCCCTCCGCCACCACCGCCGAAGATCGAGATACCGAAAGTCCCGCAGATCAATGCGCGGCCGAGCTACGATTACAGGCAGCCGCCGCGGCCCTCGTTCGGCGACCGCATCAGCAAATGCCTCGATGATGCCGCCGGTGCAGGCCTAACCCCCGCCGATCGTGGCACATATTCGCGCATGTGCGCGAACCAGTAGATAGTTGCTTCCTCAATGTCGTTCTGGCGAAGGCCAGGACCCATTACCCCAGGACTTAGTAAGGTGGTCGGTACTGGCCGCGAAGTCCTCTCGATGGATCACGCGGTATGGGTCCTGGCTTTCGCCAGGACGACACCGACTACGAGGCAGACTGCGTCACTCGCGATGCCATCAGTTCCGAAACTGCTCCAGAAACATCCGCAGGCTGTCATGCGGGCTCTCGACGTCGGTGATCAGCCAGCCCTCCGGCCCGTTGACCAGGATGAAGTTCAGCGTCACCCGGCGGCCATTATTGTCGAACAGCGCTGCGACATAGGTCTTGTCATATTGCTTACGGAGCACCGAGATCGCGACCGGGCCGAGCGTCCAGGTCGGGCTCTGCACCAGGAAATCGTACGGCTCGCTCCGCGGGCTGCTCCAGGCCTTGCGCAGGCTGGGGTCGAAGAACTGGCGCGCTGTCGGGGCATCCCGCGGCAGGCCCTTCGAGAGCTCCGGCGCACCCCGGCCGTAATGGGCATAGACGTTGCGCACCAGCGATTCCGGCGAGCGGAAACCAGCCTCGGCGATGGCCGGCCAGAACCCGGCGAACAGGGCCAGAATGCCCGTGATTTCCTTCATGCCTGCCGCTCGCTTTATCGGCCGCCGGACTTATTTTAGAAGCCTACCATCCAGGGAACTTGGGCGAAAACCGAATGCGTGAATTGTTTGACGAGGTTGCGGGCCAGTCTCCGGTCGATCCGCAGGAAGCCGTGCGGGCTGCCTCCCGTGCACCCTTGCGCAAGCGCTTCTATGCGGAGGCGGGCGTCGCGGAAGCCGAGGGCGGCTTTGCCATCACGCTCGACGGCAGGCCGATCAAGACGCCGTCCGGCCGCCAGGTCGTCATCCCCGCAAAGCTGCTTGCCGACGCGGTTGCCGCGGAATGGGCGGGCCAGGCGGAGACGATCGACCCCATGACCATGCCGCTGACGCGGCTCGCCAACAGCGTGGTCGAGGGCGTGGTCGACCGCGTCGATCTCGTCACCGACGACCTCGCAAGATACTTCCAGTCCGATCTGTTGTTCTATCGCGCCGGCCATCCCGAGGGCCTGGTGGCGCGCGAGGCCGCGCATTGGGACCCCGTGCTGTTCTGGGCGGCTGAGACGCTTGGCGCGCATTTCATCCTGTCCGAAGGCATCATGCATGTGAGCCAGCCGGAGCAGGCGATCGCAGCCGCGCGGGCGGCCCTGCCCGGGGATCCCTGGTCGGTCGCGGCGCTGCACGTGATCACGACGCTGACGGGCTCGGCGCTGCTGGCCCTCGCCCTGGCGCACCGGGCGCGCGACGCCGACCAGGTCTGGGCCGCCGCCCATGTCGACGAGGACTGGAACGCCGACCATTGGGGGGTGGACGAGGAGGCGGCCGACCGACGGGCCGCCCGGCTGAAGGATTTTGCCGCGGCGGTGACGGTCCTCGAGGCCGTGAACGGGCTCCCGACGCAAGGTCCTTAACGAGAGGTTTACGACGGACGGCTAGGGTTGCTCGCGTTCCGCGGGCCCTGAAAACATGCCGACGCCGATAAGCTCGATCGTATCAGTCAGTGCCGCCACCTCCGTGGCCGATGCGGCAACGCCCGAGCTCGTGCTCCAGGCGGGCTCCGTCGTCGATGCCAAGGTCGTCAGCGTGATGGCCGACAATCTCGTGCGCATCGCGATCGCCAACCTCTCGATCGACGTGATGTCGGAGGTGGCGCTGTCGCCGGGCCAGAACCTCCAGCTCGCGGTGTCGCAGAATGACGGCACCGTGCGGCTTGCCATCGTCAAGGGGGCAGGCGGGGTGGTGACCGATCAGGTCACGCTGACGCCAGGTGCGGTCACGCTCACCGACGCGCCCACGCTCGCGCCGTCCGCGAACGCTGCGCGCAATCTCCTTACGCCGCTCGAGCAGATCGCCGTCTCGGTGGCCTCCACTGAGGCCGTGACCAGGCAGGGCAGTCAGGCGCCGCTATTTGCCAATCTCGCCTCGGTCGTCACCGGCAGCGATCTGCCGGCCGGGCTGAAGCAGGCCGTGCTGGACGTGCTGGCGCAGCAGACACCGCTCAGCCCGCAGCTCGACGGTGGCGACATCGAGTCCGCGTTCCAGAAATCCGGGCTCTTCCTCGAGGTCTCGTTGGCATCAGGGCTGACGCCAGCAAGCGGCAGCGTTCCTGATCTGAAGGCGGCACTGCTGGTGCTGCGCCAGACGCTGGCGGCAACGTCGGGCGCGCTTGAAACCTCCGTGCCGCAAGCGGCGGCACCGGCAACCGCGCTTCCCGCCGCGCCTGCGGCCGTCGCGCGGGCCGTGACGTCGCTCGAGCACATCGCGGGCGAGATTTCGCAGGCGCCCCCGCTGTCACCCGAAGCCGGTTCGGGCCAGGCGCCGCAAGCGCCGCGCGGCGCCAATATCGCAGCCGCCGCGCTCGCCGAGGCCCTGACCGAAGGCGCGCTGCCGCGTGCAGTGTCACCCAGTGTCGCGTTGAGCCTGCTCCAGGAAGTCGTGCAGGAGTTGCCGCATGCGATGGGCACCGCATTCGCGACGCCCAAAGCCGCGTTGCCGGACGCTCACAGCCTCGACGTCACGCCGCGTGCGGTGACCGCGCCGCCGCCATTCCGCGGTGCGCTGCCGTCGCCACAGGCGATCGCAACGGCCGCGCTCGTATCGGATGCTCCACTGAGTCAGACCGTGCACCGGCTGCTGGACGATACCGATGCCGCGATCGCCCGGCAGACCCTGTTGCAGGTCGCGTCGCTTCCGGATCGCGTCGATGCCAGCGGCCACCGTGTCGATCCCTCGGTGCCGCAGTGGAGTTTCGAAATTCCCTTCGCGACCCCGCAGGGCACCGCAATGGCGCAGTTCGAGATCTCGCGCGACGGCGGCGGCAGCGAGTCCGATCCCGCCAAGAAAGCCTGGCGCGCGCGCTTCTCGCTCAACGTCGAGCCGGCCGGCCCCGTGCATGCGCTGATCACGCTCAATGGCGACAAGACTTTTGTGCGGATGTGGGCGGAGCGCCCCGCCACTGCGCAGCAATTGCGCGACGGCGCCGGCGAGCTCAGCCAGGCGCTGGCCAAGGCCGATCTCAAGCCCGGCGACATCGTGATCCGCGACGGCACGCCGCCGCAGCCTCAACCGGCCCGCGCCGGGCACTTTCTGGATCGTGCGACATGAGCGAGGAGAGCAAGCTCGCCATCGCCCTGCATTACGAGAAGGGCAGCGGTGCGCCGCGGGTCGTCGCCAAGGGCAAGGGCACGATCGGCGCCAAGATCGTGGAACTGGCAAAGGCCCACGACATCCCGATCGAGGAGAACGAGGTGCTGGCGGGCGCGTTGTCCAAGGTCGAGCTCGGCGACGAGATTCCGCCGGATCTCTACAAGGCCGTCGCCGAGGTGCTGGTGTTCGTGCTGCGGCTGTCAGGCCGGGTGCGCTGAAACGCTGTCATCGTTTCACCACGAAATCGGCTGCACTGTCGCATCAGATCATTGAACGGATACCGCTTTGCTGACCCGTCGCTCCACCCTCGGCCTTCTAGCAGCTAGCGCCATCCTGCCGTCGCGGGCGCTCGCCAATGTCGCGCCGCCGCTCAGCGAAGTCCGCGACAGTCTTGCGAAGCGTTTTACGGATGCCGGCACGGCCGGGACCTTCGTCGGCTACAAGACCGACGACTACATGATCATCCTGAGCGACAAGGAGCGCTCCGCCGAGCCACGGTTGCCGGCCTCGACCTTCAAGATCCCGAACTCGCTGATCGCACTCGAAACCGGCGTGGTGCACGACGTGGACAAGGACGTCTTTGCCTGGGACGGCGTGAAGCGCGACATCGAGGCCTGGAACAAGGATCACACGCTGCGCAGCGCCATCGCGGTCAGTGCCGTGCCGGTCTATCAGGAGATCGCGCGCCGCATCGGCCAGGAGCGGATGCAGCAATATGTCGACCTCTTCGAATACGGCAATCGCGACATCGGCGGCGGCATCGATCAGTTCTGGCTGACCGGAAACCTGCGCATCGATCCCATGGACCAGATCGACTTCGTCGACCGGCTGCGTCGCCGCGCACTACCGATCTCGAAACGTAGCCAGGACCTCGTCTGCGATATCCTGCCGGAGACGAAAGTCGGCGCCTCCATCATCCGTGCCAAATCCGGCCTCACGGGCAAGGAGCAGGGCTCGCTCGGCTGGATGGTCGGCTGGGCCGAGAAGGACGACGCGCGCACCGTGTTCGCGCTCAACATGGATTGCCGCGAGCCGCGCCACATCGCCGACCGCATGACGCTCACGCAAGCCTGCCTTGCCGATATCGGCGCAATCTAACGTCGCGCCGCTGGCGTACCTCGCGCCGCTCGACTAGCATCCTCTCGGCCACACAAGAAAAACAGGCCGGGAGGACAGCATGAATTCAACGCCGCTCTGGTTGTCGTCGCTGACGCTCGCCGCGGCCGGCGGCTGGTGCGCAGCCACGATGTTCGCAGGCCCTGCCACCAGCAGGGAGCCGCGCTTCCCGCAGCTCACCATGGATCAGCTCGATGAGAAGCAGAGGCCGCTGGGCGAGCAGATCATGAAGGTCTCGAGCGTGGGCATCGGCGGTCCCTACAATCCGATGATCCGCAGCCCCGTGCTTGGCCAGCGCCTGTTCGACCTGTTCTACTATTTGCGTTGGGAGACCTCGGTCCCGGCCAGGCTGAACGAGTTTGCCATCCTCGTCATCGCGCGGCAGTGGCGCTCGCAGGTGGAATGGTTCGCGCATGCGCCGATCGCGGCCAAGGCGGGGCTTTCGCCCGCGCTGATCGCCGAGCTCAAGACCAACAAGCGGCCGGCGACGATGAGCGAGGAGGAGGCGGTGGTCTACGATTTCGTCACAGAGCTCACCACGACGAAGACGGTCGCGGACGAGACTTACGTGCGGGCCAAGAAGGTCTTCAACGATCAGCAGATCGTCGATCTCACAGCGGTCGCCGGCAACTACGTGATGGTCGCGATGCTGCTTGCCATGGCCGAGGAGACGGTGCCGCCGGGCAGGGAAGAGCCGTTCAAGCCCGGCGAGCCGTAGAGCGGAGACGGGGCATGTTGCATCGCCGCTCGCTTCTGCTCGGAGGCTCCGCACTTCTCCTTGGCGGTGCGCGGCTGCATGCGCAGTCGTCGCCTGAGCAGGAGCTCGCGGCCTTGCTCAAGGACCATATCGAGGCCGGCCACGAGACCATGGGACTCGTCGCCGGCCGCATCGACGGCGGCCGCCGCATCGCTGCGGCCTATGGGCGCTCCGGTGCCGCCAACGATCGCCCGCTTGATGCCGACACCGTCTTCGAGATCGGCTCGATCACGAAGGTCTTCACCGCTTTGCTGCTGGCCGAGATGGTGGGGCGGGGCGAGGTGGCGCTGGATGATCCCCCAGCAAAGTTTCTGCCCGAGCGGGTCAGGATGCCGGAGTACCAGGGCGTGCAGATCACGCTTCTCGATCTTGCGACCTACACCTCCGGCCTGCCGCGCATGCCCGACAATTTTGCGCCGAAAGACCCCACCAATCCCTACGCCGACTACACCGCCGATCGGCTCTACGATTTCCTGTCGGGCCACAAGCTCGCCTACACGCCCGGCAAGCACTACGAATACGCCAATCTCGGCTTCGGCCTGCTCGGCCACGTGCTGAGCCTGCGTGCCGGCAAGAGCTACGAGGAGCTCGTCACTTCGCGCATCTGCGCGCCACTCGGCATGGACGACACGCGGATCACGCTCTCGGCCGCAATGCGCGAGCGCTTGGCGCAGGGCCACAATACGGCGTTGGCGCCCGTGGCGAATTGGGACCTCGATGTGCTCGCAGGCGCCGGCGCGCTGCGCTCGACCTTGAACGACCTCTTCAAGTTCCTCGAAGCCTACCAGGGCGCGCGCGACACGCCGCTCTCGGCCGCCATGAAGATGACGCTGTCGGTGCGGCGTCCAAGAGAAACTCAGCGCGACGTCGCCATGGGCTGGTTCACCAGCCAGCGCTTCGACGACGAGGTGATCTGGAAGGATGGCGGCACCGGCGGTTACGCGACCTTCATCGGCTATTCGACCAGGACCGGGAAGGCATCCATCCTGCTCTCCAATGCGAGCGACTATGCCGCCAATACCTCGTTCGCGCTGAACATGATCAACACGGCCTATCCGCCGCCGAAGATCAGGCGCGAGGTCTCCGTCGATCCCGCGCTGCTCGCGGCCTATGTGGGCCGCTACCAGATCGTGCCGACCTTCGTGCTGACGGTGCGTGCCGACGGCGCTCATCTCTACGTGCAGGCGACCGGGCAGGCCGAATACGAGGTGTTCGCCGAGAGCGAGACGGATTTCTTCTACCGGGTCGTCGATGCCCAGCTCACTTTCGCAAGGCCCGAGGACGGCGCCGCGCCGATGCTGACGCTGCACCAGAACGGCAAGGATATGCGCGGGCGGCGCGTGCCCTAGATATCAGCCGTCTTCTTCGCCGCCAGCGCCTGGTCGATCGCGCAGCCGCCGATCTCGCTGATCGCACGCGAGATCACGTCACCGTTCTTGGCAAAGCCGTCGGACAGGATGTCGAACTGCGAGCGGGCAAGCCGAAGCATCGCGATCGGGACAGTGACCGCGGTCTCGTTGAAGGCGTCGACGGACTTGCGGAGCGCGTCGAGCTCGGCGGTCACATCGGCGACATGGGCTTCGGCGTTCTGCATCAGCTTCAGCATCCGCGCGCGCTCCGCCTCGAATTGCGCGCGCTCACTCGTGCTGGTCGCAGTGATCTCCGCAAGCTGCGCGCGCAACGCCTCGACCTCCCGCAACAGGCCGTCGGAGGTGACCTCGGCGACCTCGCGCAGCTCGGCATTGCGCGTGCTCGCGTCGAGCTGGCGGCGATAGAGCTGTTCGGCCGACATTGCCCGCTGCGACAGCTCTTCGATCGTGGCCGCGGCGCGCATCAGCATCTCGCCGTTGCGGCCCGAGACCATGCTGGCCATCCGCCGCAGGAAATCGACGGTTTCGTCACCGGTTTGGGGCGGCAGGGATACGACCGTGGCGGACATCCGTGATGCCTGGGAGCGGGGTCAAAAAAACAGCCGAAGAAAACATCGAGCCTACTGACCGCCGCCGTACCGACTGAAAGCTCACGCGAACCCATCGGCGCTGATCGTCGTCAGAAACAAGCCTGAATCGGCTGAATCGGTCAATCCGCCCCGAGGCTCAAATCGCGGGGAAACGCGCAGCCCGGGCCGGCCATTCACCCTTTCCCCATCCGTCCGATCCGCCCCAGATGGGTGAAGCCGAAGCCTGCCTGATATTTCAGTCCGTAGCCCAGCGCCCGGTCGATGCCGATATGGGCGAGCCAGATCATCGCGATGGAGAGCAGGAGCGGCCATTCCAGCGCAAAACCCGCCGTCAGCAGCGCCACCGGGATCATGTAGCTGTGCGCGGCATTGTAGACGATTGCGCCCGACCGGCTGTCGGCGAGGTATGCCAGGAAGCTCAGATCCGGCGCCAGGATGAGCAGGGCGAACACCAGCCACGACCCGCCCCAGACCGCATAGAGCAGCACCATGCCAGCAAACAGCGTCAGCCCCTCCAGCCGGAGCAGGACCTTGACGCCGCCGGTCACCTCGCCGGTTGCTGTGACTGCATCGTCCATCTGAATCTCCTGGGGTAGGCCCCTGTAATTCCTTGGGCTTTTTAGCCCGTCCGGGCGCGGCGGGCATGCGCAAAGCGGCTTTCCGGCGCGCAAAATGCCGTGTTAGAACCCGCAGCCAATCGCACCTTAGGAACTGGCGGGAGCAAATGAAACATATCCTGGACGCCCTTGAAGAACGTCGCGCCGGCGCCAAGCTCGGCGGCGGGGAGAAGCGCATCGAGGCGCAGCACGCCCGCGGCAAGCTGACGGCGCGCGAGCGCATCGAGCTCCTGCTCGACAAGGGATCGTTCGAGGAATTTGACATGTTCGTCGAGCACCGCTCCATCGAGTTCGGCATGGAGAAGAGCAAGGTGCCGGGCGATGGCGTCGTCACCGGCTGGGGCACCGTCAACGGCCGCAAGACCTTCGTGTTCGCCAAGGATTTCACCGTGTTCGGCGGCTCGCTGTCGGAGACGCACGCGCTGAAGATCACGAAGCTCCAGGACATGGCGATGAAGGCGAGGGCGCCGATTATCGGCCTCTATGACGCCGGCGGGGCGCGCATCCAGGAGGGCGTCGCGGCGCTCGCGGGCTATTCCTACGTCTTCCGCCGCAACGTCATCGCCTCCGGCGTGATCCCGCAGATCTCCGTCATCATGGGCCCCTGCGCGGGCGGCGACGTCTATTCGCCGGCGATGACCGACTTCATCTTCATGGTGAAGAACACCAGCTACATGTTCGTCACCGGCCCCGACGTCGTGAAGACCGTGACCAACGAGGTGGTCACCGCCGAAGAGCTCGGCGGCGCCTCCGTGCACACCACGCGCTCCTCGATCTCCGACGGCGCCTTCGAGAACGACGTCGAGGCGATTCTCCAGATGCGCCGCCTGATCGACTTCCTGCCGTCGAACAACAGCGACGGCGTGCCGGAATGGCCGAGCTTCGATTCCATCGAGCGCATCGACATGTCGCTGGACACGCTGATCCCCGACAATCCGAACAAGCCCTACGACATGAAGGAGCTGGTGCTGAAGGTCGTGGACGAGGGCGACTTCTTCGAGATATCGGAGGCCTTTGCGAAGAACATCATCACCGGCTTTGGCCGCATCGCGGGCCGCACCGTTGGCTTCGTCGCCAACCAGCCGATGGTGCTCGCCGGCGTGCTCGACTCGGACGCCTCGCGCAAAGCGGCACGCTTTGTCCGCTTCTGCGACGCCTTCAACATCCCGATCGTGACCTTCGTCGACGTCCCCGGCTTTTTGCCGGGCACCGCGCAGGAATATGGCGGCCTGATCAAGCACGGCGCAAAGCTGCTGTTCGCCTATTCGCAGTGCACCGTGCCGCTGGTGACGATCATCACCCGCAAGGCCTATGGCGGCGCCTTCGACGTCATGGCGTCCAAGGAGATCGGCGCCGACATGAACTACGCCTGGCCGACCGCCCAGATCGCCGTCATGGGCGCCAAGGGCGCAGTCGAGATCATCTTCCGCAGCGACATTGGCGACCCCGACAAGATCGCCGCGCGCACCAAGGAATATGAAGACCGCTTCCTCTCGCCGTTCATCGCGGCGGAGCGTGGCTACATCGACGACGTCATCATGCCGCACTCGACCCGTCGCCGGATCGCGCGGGCGCTGGCGATGCTGAAGGACAAGAAGGTCGAAATCCCCGCGAAGAAGCACGACAATTTGCCGTTGTGAGCGGGAAGCGTAGGGTGGGTTAGCGAAGCGTAACCCACCAGCTGAATCGACCGCGTGGCAAAGCGTCGGTGGGTTACGCTTCGCTAACCCACTCTACGGACTCGATCCTGAATCCGATGACCGAAGACGATCCAACCGACGAGATTTCAGACATCGAAGCACGGATCGAGGCGCTTGCCGAGATCGCCGAACGATGCCGCAAATTCATTCTGGCTTCGAAGATAGCGATCGCAGGCGGCGCCGCATTGTTGCTCGTCACGATCCTCGGTCTGATCGGATCGAGTCAGGTTGCACTCGGATCGATTGCCTTGGTCTTGGGCGGGATCGTGTCGCTCGGATCGAATATCAGCACATTGCGCCAGACCGATGACGCCATCGGTGCTGCCGAGGCGCTACGGGCGGAGTTGATCAGCCGGATCGATCTCCGCGTGGTGCAGGATACGCCGATGAAGTTGATGTGAGGCGCTGCCACGTGCACGGTGCGTAGGATGGGTGGAGCGAAGCGATACCCATCAATGATATCCGCGCGACTAGATGGTGGGTATCGCTACGCTCCACCCACCCTACGAACCCGGTCCGCTGCTGCGAAATGCGCCAACTGGTCGGCATGGGCCTTGGCGAAGGCGGGGCGGGCGGTGGCGCGGGCGACGTAGGCGCGGCAGGCCGGGCTGTTCGCGAGCCCGTCGAAATGATCGACGACGCGCAGCACGTCCGACATCAGGATGTCGGCGACGGAGAAGGAGCCGGCCAGCCATTCGCGGTCGGCCAACACCGGCTCCATGTGCTTGAGGCGGAGCTTGAGGAAGTCGTCCAGAAACTTCCATGCCGGCGTGTCGCCGGCATTGCCGGTGAACTTCAGGATCGACCAGGGCAGGCTTGCCATCTCCACAGAATTGAGCGCGGCGAACACCCATTCCATCGCCGCGCCGCGGCCGCGCTGGTCTGATGGCATCAGCGCCGCGCTGCGCTGGCCGAGATGCAGCAGGATCGCGCCGCTCTCGAAGATCGAGACGTCGCCGTCGGTCAGCCACGGCACCTGGCCGAAAGGCTGGTGCGCGAAATGTGCCGCGGTCCGGTCGCCGAACGGCACGCTCGCGATGCGATAAGGCAGGCCGGCCTCTTCCAGGGCCCAGCGGACACGGAGGTCGCGGACGTAGCCGCGGGGCATTTCGGGAACCCAGTCGAAGGTGGTGAGGGTGAGATCGGGCATGCGATGTCTCCGTGCTGTCCAGGCATAGGACGGAGGAAGGGCTGGCGTTCCGACATGGGGAGAGAGATTTTTGCGAAGGCCGCAGGGCGGATTAGCGAAGTGTAACCCGCCGTCTCTCCGCGGCGGCGGAAAGACCTTCTGCGAAAGATCGGCTATAATCGTAGAGGCTAAAGAGGCCTGCATCGACAATCCGTCGATCCACGATCGCGAGACGCCCGGCACGTTAACCACCGGCGCTATCGAGCTCCAGACCCGAGGAGCAACAACATGAAGCAAAACATCCCCGAAGAAATTTCCACCAGCTGGATGGATTGGCGTCGCCTTGTGATCAAGGGCAGCACGATGCCGCCCCGGGATCCCAATGACGATGAAGAGGACGACGAGGACGATGAGGGAGAGGAGGACGATGACGACGAACCGGCGGTCGTACGCGAGCCGGACGAAGACTAGAAAAGTGGATGGCAGTTGGCGTACAATGTCTCCCATGAGTTGGGATGCGAAAGACGTAGCGCTGCTCAAGAAGCTCTGGGTCCAAGGACAGAGTGCCGCGCAGATCGCGCGCCGTCTCGGGTGTAGCCGTAACGCTGTCTGCGGCATGCTGACCCGTTTGGGCCTGAAGCGTGGTCACAAGCCGCCAACGGCAAAACCCAAGATAAGGCCGGTCCGGAAGCAAGAGCCGGTGTTGCTGGTTGCCTGCGCCCAGCCGGCAGCAAAAAAGGTGTCGCGGAGGACGACCGACAAGCAGCCCAAGGAATTCAGCAAGCGCCAGCTCTACGCCATGCTGGCTGAAGCCGTCAGGAATACCGGCTAGCGGCTCACGGTCGGCCGCTGCGGCCTTCCCCTCGATAGCGGGCACCACCACACCGCCAAGCGGCCTGGGCCTGCCAGCCCTGCGACATGCGCGTCCTCTGAGCGCCGATCCCGTGCTAGGTTCGAAAGCAGCAGGGAGCACCTGCTTCCTGCTTCATACCGAACGGGAGAACGACATGCCTGAGAGCATCTACAAGGTCATAGAGCTGATCGGTACCAGCACCGACTCCTGGGAAAAGGCCGCCAGCAACGCCGTCGAGCAGGCCGCAAAATCTCTGAGGGACCTTCGCGTCGCCGAGGTCGTCAAACTCGATATGCAGCTGGACGCGAAGGGAAAGGTAGAGGCCTATCGGGCCAAACTCAACGTGTCGTTCAAGTTCGAGGGCAACTGAGCTCAGGCAAACCTCGGAGGGCGGGGCGAGGGGTCTTGCGCATAGCGAAGTATCTGCGCTCAGCGGCGACACTCCTGTTCAAGGCCCTTGGAGTGCGTAGGGCGGGTTGGCGAAGCCTAACCCGCCCCTTTTATTGCAAGCACACTGGCGGTGCTTCGCCAATCCGCCCCACGAAGCCCGCGGCTGCTTAGGCGGCCTTGCTCTGCCGCTTCATGAATTCCGCCGCGCGCTTCTTCAGCTCGGCCGGCGATACGTCCTCGATGTGGGTGCCGATGTGCCAGTGGTTGCCGGCCGGATCCTTCACGCCGCCGCTGCGGTCGCCATAGAATTGGTCCGTTGGCTCCATCAATGCCGTGCCGCCAGCCTTGATCGCCTTCTGATAGACCGCATCGACGTTGGGCACGTAGAGATACAGCATCGTGGACGTTGCCCGTGCACGCTCCGAGGCGTCGGCAATCATCACGATGGAACTTCCGATCTTGTACTCCGCATGCATGACCTTGCCGTCGGGCCGCATCATCGGCTCGAATACGGGCTGGGCGCCGAAGGCGTCTTTCATGAAGTGGATGACCTTCTCCGCGCCGTCGACGACGAGATAGGGCGTGACGGTGTGGTATCCTTCGGGAACCGGCTTCACCTGTGTTGCCATGGCTGTCTCCTCTGGTCCAATTGATCCATGCAGGACGGCCCCACGCACCCCTCGTTCTGTCCGGAATGCTCGCCCCTTTCCTTGAACAAAGTATGACGGCCGTTGTGCCATCCCGGATGCGCACCCCGCGTGTCAGCTTCGCGCAATCTACCTGAATGCAAGGTTCAGCCTGAGTTCATTTCCTCGGCGCGAAACTTCCTTCGCATGATTCAACGCTGACTGAAGAGGAAGACATCATGGAGCGCCGGGACTTTTTGAAACTCGCATTCGGTGTTGCGGCCGGTGCCGCTGCATTGACGGCGACCGCGCAAGCCGCGCCGCTGGCGCCACAGCCCATCGAAGGCCCGGCCAGCCTGCCAGGCAATCCGGAGGTCCATCCCGCAGTCACCAGCAGCGAGGAGGCCGCGCAGCTCAAGCCGGAGCAGGTGCGTTGGCACGGCGGCGGCCATCACTGGGGCTGGCACCATCACCGCCATTGGGGCTGGCGCCGGCGGCACTGGGGTTGGCGTCACCGTCACTGGGGGTGGCGGCATCGCTGGCACCGCCGGCACTGGCGTCACTGGTAGGGCGTAGTGCAAGCTGCCAGTCGAAACAGAAAAGGGGATCGCGGTGGCGATCCCCTTTTTTGTGCCCACGAATACGGCAAGCGTTCAAAAAAGAAATGGCCGCACGAATGACGCGCGGCCACATTGCGATGCAGGAACTCAGACCGGGCGGCAGCGGCCGGCCCACCAGCGGAAGCCCCACGGACAGACGCGCGGGCGGGCGACGACGACCGGAGCGACCACGACTGGCGCCGGCGCCACCACGACCGCACCACCCATCGGGCGGCAGCCGCCATAGGGGCCGCGATACCAGCCCGGTCCGCAACCGCCGGCAGCGCTGGCTGCTTCGCTGAAACCTGCAACGGCGCCGGCGAGCAAGACGGCGGCAAAAAGATATTTCATATGAGCTCCCTCTCTGGTCCTTGGGTCACGCGCTTGCGGCGCACAATGAATCAAAAGGTACGATTCGGCATGTTAAATTCTGGCGACATGCCGAAGCGGCGCGATCCAAATTGGCAATCATGACCTGAATGCGGCATGAACGCCCCCGTTCATGCTGCTTGAAGCGACATAAGGGCTAGCGGCCGAGGACCGTTGCGCCTGGCCGCAAGCACGAAGCAACCTCTTCGTGCAGATGTCCCGGGCATCCACGTGCGAGCCGCAACAAACGCGTGGATGGCCGGGTCAAGCCCGGCCATGACGCGAGCCTTCGTTCACGCACGATTGTGCAACTACTCGTGCCCGTTGCCGAACAGCGCGGCAAACTGCTTCTCGCCGGTGCGGGTGAAATTCACCACGCGGCTGCCGGGGGTCGCATCGCGCGCCGCCCATTTCAATTCGGTGAAGCGCTTCATCATGGCCGCGCCAAGCGTGCCGGCGAGATGATGCCGCCGCTCGCTCCAGTCCAGGCACGCCTTGCAGACCGGCCGGCGCGGATGGGCGAGCATGTCGGGCGAGATCTGCAAATGCCTTGCGAGGAAGCGTTCGCCCTCGGCCGTGAGCTCGATGTCCTGCTTCTTCTGCCTCACCAGGCGCCGCTCGCGTAAGGAGTCGAGCATCTGCACGCCGAGATCGCCGGCGAGATGGTCGTAGCAGATCCGCGCCCGCCGCAGCGCCGGATCCTTCGGCCCGGTGCGCACGCGCATGTGGCCCGCGCGGGCGGCAAGCCCCGCGAGGTCTTCGAGCACGCCGGCGACATCGGGGTCGGTGAGGCGGTAGTACCGGTGCCGGCCCTGCTTCTCCGGCTCGATCAGCCCGCCGGCTTCGAGCTTTGAAAGATGTGAGCTCGCGGTCTGCGGCGTGATCCCGGCCTCCTGGGCAAGCTCGCTTGCTGTGAGCGCGCGGCCGTTCATCAGCGCTGTCAGCATATTGGCGCGGGCGGGGTCGCCGACGAGCGAAGCGACCATGGCGATGTCAGGTCCTGCTTTCATGCTTCGATGATAACCGAAGCATTGTGGTGAGGCAAGGGTGTAGGCTCTTGCCGCAAACACGTCATTGCGAGCACAGCGAAGCAATCCAGATTGCTTCCGCGACGACAGTCTGGATTGCTTCGTCGCGGAGCCTGTCATCCGGCCCGCCGAGAGGCGGGACCGGGTGGCTCCTCGCAATGACGGAGAGTGGGAGAAACCATCATGTCCATCACCGTCTTCATCCGCTACCAGCTCGATCCCTTCAAGCGCGCGCAGTTCGAGGAGTACGCGAAGCGCTGGCTCACCATCATCCCGAAATGCGGAGGCGATCCGATCGGCTACTTCATGCCGCACGAGGGAACCAACAACATCGCCTTCGCGCTGATCTCGTTCGAAAGCCTGGCTGCCTACGAGGCCTATCGCGCGCGGCTGCGCCAGGACGCCGAGGGGATGGCGAACTTCCACTTCGCCGAGGAGAACAGGTTTATTCTCGCCGAGGAGCGGACGTTCCTGCGCAAGCTGGTATTGTAGGCGCAAACCACCAGGGAGGCGCCCATGATCGCCGTGATCTTCGAGGTCTGGCCTAAGCCGGAGCACCGGCAGCATTATTTCGATCTCGCGGCCGATCTGAAGCCGATCCTCCAGACCATCGACGGCTTCATCTCGGTCGAACGCTTCGAAAGCCTGACCGAGAAGGGCAAGGTGCTGTCGGTCTCGTTCTGGTGGGACGAGGCGGCCGTGGAGGCCTGGCGCAAGACGATGGAGCATCGCCACGCGCAGGCCAAAGGCCGCGGAAGCTTTTTTGCCGATTATCGCCTGCGCATTGCCAGCGTCGTCCGCGACTACGGCATGCAGAATCGCGACGAGGCGCCGAAAGACAGCCGCGTCGTGCACGACGCGAACTAGCGCGTGCCCGGGCGCGCTACTGGCGCCGCCCCGGGCGCGTGCCTATGTCTGCGCGGCCAACAAGGGAGAGAAACATGCACGTCACGACCGCGGACAAGCGCGCGACATTTCGGAAGATGCACGAGAGCGGCTGCTTCATCCTGCCCAATCCGTTCGACGTCGGTAGTGCCAAGGCCTTGCAGCATCTCGGCTTCAAGGCGATCGCCTCATCGAGCGCCGGCTTTGCCTGGACGATCGGGCGCGCCGACAACCGCGTCACCGTAGACGATGTCTGTCAGCATCTGGCAGCATTGTGCTCGGCCGTCGACATCCCCGTGAATGCGGATTTCGAGGGTGGCTTCGCCGTCGAGCCGGACAAGGTCGCGGAAAATGTCGAACGCGGTGTGCGGACCGGCGTTGCCGGGCTTTCGATCGAGGATTCCACCGGCGACAAGGACAAGCCGCTCTATGATCGCGTACTCGCGGTCGAGCGCATCAAGGCCGCGCGCAAGGCAATCGGTGACAGCGGCACGCTGCTGGTCGGTCGCTGCGAGGCCTATCTGTGGGGCGTCAGCGACCTCAATCTCGTCATCGACCGGCTCACGGCTTATGCCGATGCCGGTGCCGATTGCCTCTATGCGCCCGGCCTGAAGACGCGCGAGGACATCGCTGCCGTCGTGAAGGCGGTGCATCCAAGGCCGTTCAATCTCCTGATCGGCGCCTCTGGCCTGTCGCTGCAAGAGGCCGCGGATCTCGGCGTGCGCCGGATCAGCGTCGGCGGCTCGCTAGCCCGCGCCGCATGGGGTGGCTTCATGCGTGCGGCAAAAGAGATGTCGGAGAAGGGCACCTTCACCGAACTCGGGAGCGGCTATCCTGGCGGCGAGCTGAACAAGATGTTCGGCTGACGCATGACAAAAAGCGGCGGGACGTTAGCGTCCCGCCGCTTTCGTGTTTCGGCAGCGTTACTGCGCCTTGCCGGCGTCAGACGGCGCGTTCGGAGACGGGGCTGGCGAAGCCGGCTGGCTCGGTGCCGCACCGGTGGTCACGCCCGGCGAAGCGTTGCCGTTCGGCGTCACGTCGCGCATGCCCGGAGGCGCGGCCGGATTTGCAGGTGCCGTCTGCGCGGTCTTCGCCGGTGGCTCGGTCGAGGCCTGGTTCACGCTGGTATTGTTCAAGCCGTAAAACACTGCGCCAAGCACCAGCGCGATCGCGACCGCAAACAGCGCGATCTTGCCGCTGGAGGCGGGGCCTTCGCCGAGTTCGGGATCAGCCTGGAGGTCGGCATCCCGCCGCGCGGCGCGAAGATACTCATCCTCGCCGATGGGGCGATAGGGGTCATTCGGAAAACGGTCATCGGCCATCGCTTGATCTCCTCGAATTGACTGACCAGACAACCCGGGGATGCGAAGTTCAGTTCCGGTGGATCTCATGCTTTCGTCGCATGTTGCCGCGTGCGCGGGAATCGGGAACCTGTTCTTTGCGGAACTGGAGACGTAAGTTCCACCTCGAAACGGGATGACATGCGATGTGGAGTCTGCCACCGAGCGACAGCGTGCTGCAATTCCTCTCTTTGGTCGCGGTCGCGGCGCAGGGGATGACCGCGGCGCTTGCCGCGGGCCGGCGCAACATGGATTGGCTTGGCGTCTGCTTCCTCGGCTGTATCACTGCGCTCGGCGGCGGCACGCTGCGCGATCTCTTCCTCGGTCATTATCCGCTCGCCTGGGTGCAAAACCCCGTCTATCTCGCGCTGAGCGGCGGGGCGGCCTTCATCACGATTCTGTTCGCGCGCCTCGTGCATCGACTCAAGCTGGCCTTCATCGTGCTCGACGCGATCGGCTTGGTGGTCTTCACCATGGCGGGCTGCGACGTCGCCTGGCAGATGGATGCATCGCTCCCCATCGTGATCGTCTCCGGCATGGTGACGGGCTGTGCCGGCGGCGTGCTCCGCGATGTTCTCTGCAACGATGTGCCGCTGCTGTTTCGCTCCGAGCTCTACGCCAGCGTCTCGGTGGTCACGGGCCTGTTCTACGCCACGGCGTTCGGCCTTCAGCTCAACGCGGAGCTCTGGACGATTCTTACCTTCGTGCTCGGCATCAGCTTCCGCTTGCTCGCTGTCCGTTACAAATGGGAGATGCCGAAGTTCGTGTTCACGGGCGAAGAGGAGAAGTAGGGCTTACATTGCCTCGCTCTATCCATGTCGTCATTGCGAGCGGAGCGAAGCAATCCAGAGATGCGTCCGCGGAGACAGTCTGGATTGCTTCGTCGCTGCGCTCCTCGCAATGACGGTGTTGGGACTAATCCTCCTTCCGCGCCTTCCCGACCTGCGCCGCCGTCACCGGCGGTGCGGCATTGCCCCAGGAGTTGCGGATGTAGTTCGTCACCGCTGCGATCTGCTCGTCCGGCAATTGCTTCGCATAGCCCGGCATCTCGCCGGAGTTGGGTGCGCGCGGCGTCGTCACGGTGTGGGCGCCGTCGAGGATGACGCGGAGCGTCGAGGAGGGATTTTCGGATTGCAGCAGCGCGTTGCCGGGCAGCGGCGGATAGATGTGCGGCGCGCCGGAGCCGTCGGCTTCATGGCAGGCGATGCAGAACTTCGCATAGACGGTTTGGCCCGCTTTCATCTCGCTTTCTGATGGCGGCGTTGCCGCGGGCTCGCTCGGACCCGGCGGCAGCCCCTTCAGGTAGATCGCCATCGCGCGCACATCGGCATCGCTCATCTTCGAGGTCGAGTTGACGATGACCTCGGCCATCAGCCCGTCGGCATGGCTCTTGGCATTGCGGCCGCTTTGCAGATATTCGGCGATGTCGTCGACGCTCCACGATTTCAGTCCGCTTCGCGAGGCGCTATCGAGCCGCGGTGCGAACCAGCCATTCACCTCGTTGCCGGAAAACGCCAGCTCGAGCTTGTCGGCGCCAAAATAGTTTTTCGGCGTGTGGCAGGCGCCGCAATGGCCGAGCCCTGTGACGAGATAGCCGCCGCGATTCCACGCGGTGGTCTTGAACTGGTCGGGCTCGAACAGGCCGGGCTTGAAGAACAGCCAGTTCCAGGCGCGCATCAGGGATCGATAGCCAAACGGCCAGCGTAGCTCCGGCGCCTTGACGCGATTGCTGACGGGCGCCTGTGTCGAAAGATACGCGCGGATCGACAGCGTGTCGTCTTTGGTCATCTTGGTGAAGTAGGGGTAGGGGAACGCCGGATAATAATAGGAGCCATCCGGCGCGATGCCGAAGCGTAGCGCGCGGGTGAAGTCGGCATCCGTCCAAGCGCCGATTCCGGTGTCGCGGTCCGGCGTCAGGTTCGGCGCATAGATCCCGCCAAAGGGCGTGTCGATGCGCTTGCCGCCCGCGAACGGTTTTGCGGGATCGGCAGTGTGGCAACTTGCGCAGTCGCCGGCTTCCACCAGCGCCTTGCCGTGGGCGATCGCCTCCGGCGAGGGCTCGCTGGCGGTCGCTTCGACTGCACTGCACAAGACCAACCCCGATACCAGAGACGCCAGAATCGTCCGCATTCCCGGCCTCCCCCTGCGACCAATCGCCATGGGACGCATTATAGACGCGTTACGTCGTTTCGCGACGCCCCGGGTATGCTGACACAAATTGAAAAGGGCGGGCGGACTTGCCGCCACGAAATTGCGATTTTCGCCAGCGCCCCGCTTTGGTCCAGATTTGTGATGCGGAGGCTTAAAATTCCGACATAGAGTGGCGCGGGCATCAGGGGCGCCCTAGCTAAAAACAACGGGCACGCCAACGACTTAAGAGGGCGAAGAGGACAAAAATGGGCATCAACCAGGGTCCGATCAGTCTCGATCAGAAATACACCCAATCCACCGGACATGTCTTCACCACGGGAATCCAGGCGCTGGTCCGCCTGCCCATGGCCCAGATCCGGCGCGACCGCGCCGCAGGGCTGAACACCGCGGGCTTCATCTCCGGCTATCGCGGCTCGCCGCTCGGCGGCTATGACCAGCAGCTCTTCGCCGCCCGAAAGCATCTCGAGCAGTACAACATCAAGTTCCAGCCCGGCGTGAACGAGGATCTCGCCGCGACCGCGATCTGGGGCTCACAGCAGCTCAACCTCTCGCCCGGTGCCAAGTACGACGGCGTGGTCGGCATCTGGTACGGCAAGGGCCCCGGCGTCGACCGCTGTGGCGACGTCTTCCGCCACGGCAATGCCGCGGGCTCGGCCAAGAATGGCGGCGTGCTGTGTCTTGCCGGCGACGACCACGGCGCAAAGTCCTCGACCGTTCCGCATCAGTCCGACCATGCCTTCATCTCGGCGCTGATGCCGTATCTCTATCCCTCCAGCATCCACGAGATGATCGAGATGGGCCTGCTGGGTATCGCGATGTCGCGCTACTCGGGCTGCTGGGTCGGCATGAAGGTGATCACGGAGACGGTGGAGACCACCGCCGAGATCGATCTCACCGACGAGATGAAGCCCTTCATTATCCCCTCAGATTTCGAGCTGCCGCCCGGCGGCCTCAATCTGCGCTGGCCCGACGATCGCTTCGAGCAGGACCGGCGCCTCCAGGACTACAAGGGCTATGCGGCGATCGCCTTTGCGCGCGCCAACAAGGTCAACCGCGTCACGATGGATAGCCCGAACGCCCGCTACGGCATCATGGCGTCGGGCAAGAGCTATGAGGACGTGCGCCAAGCGCTGCGCGAGCTCGGCGTTACCGAGGAAGTCGCCGCGAAGATCGGCCTGCGCCTCTACAAGATCGGCATGCCCTGGCCGCTGGAGCCGGAGGGCGTGCGGCAGTTTGCCATCGGCCTCGAGGAGATATTCATCGTCGAGGAACGCCGCGAGATCGTCGAGAACCAGGTTAAGCAGGAGCTGTTCAACTGGCGCGACGACGTCCGCCCGCGCATCGTCGGCAAGATGGACGATCACGACAAGCGCTTCCTCACCTTCGCTGCCGAGCTCAGCGTCGCCTCGCTTGCAAGCTCGATCACCGAACGGCTGCTTCGACTTAATCTCAATCCTGAAATCGCCGAGATGCTCCGCGCCAAGGCCGACTGGTTCAACGGCCGCCAGGCGACCCAGATGCAGGCCACCGCGCCAGTCTCTCGAACCCCATACTTCTGCTCAGGCTGCCCCCACAACACCTCGACCAAGGTCCCCGAAGGCAGCCGCGCGCTCGCCGGCATCGGCTGCCATTTCATGGCGCTGTGGATGGACCGCTCGACCGAGACGTTTACGCATATGGGCGGTGAGGGCGTGCCGTGGGTCGGCATCGCCCCCTTCACCAACGAGAACCACATTTTTGCGAACCTTGGCGACGGCACTTACTTCCACTCGGGAATTCTCGCCATCCGCCAGGCGATCGCCTCCAAAGCCAACATCACCTACAAGATCCTCTACAACGACGCGGTGGCCATGACCGGCGGCCAGCGCCATGACGGCGATCTCTCGCCGCAGAAGATCATGGCCCAGCTTCACGCCGAGGGCATCAGCGAGATCTACCTGGTCTCGGAAAATCCCGACGCATATCCGCCCGATTCCATCGCGCCCGGCGTGAAGAAGTATCATCGCGACGAGCTCGAGAACGTCATGAAGATGTGCCGGGAGTACAAGGGCACGTCCGCGATCGTCTTCGTGCAGACCTGCGCCGCCGAGAAGCGCCGCCGTCGCAAGCGCGGCCTGATGGAGGATCCGCCGCGTCGCGTGATGATCAACCCAGCGGTCTGCGAAGGTTGCGGCGACTGCTCGGTGCAGTCGAACTGCATCTCGGTCGAGCCGCTGGAGACCGAGTTCGGCCGCAAGCGCGCCATCAACCAGTCCTCCTGCAACAAGGACTATTCGTGCCTGAAAGGTTTTTGCCCGTCCTTCGTAACGATCGACGGCGGTGCGCCGCGCCATCGCGCCCCGGCCGAGCTTGCTGACATCGGCGAGCTGCCGGAGCCCGCTTCGCGTCCGGCGCTGGACAAGCCCTACAATGTCGCCGTCGGTGGCGTCGGCGGCACGGGTGTCCTGACCATCGGCGCACTGCTCGGCATGGCCGCCCATATCGAGGGCAAGGCCTCGATGATCCTCGACATGTCCGGCCTCGCACAAAAGGGCGGTGCGGTGCTGAGCCACGTCCGCCTGTCGGATCATCCGGCGGAGGTGACGTGCTCGCGCATCGTCACGGGCACGGCCGATCTCGTGCTCGCCGCCGACGAGGTCGTCGCGGTTGCCAAGGACACGATCTCGCTCTGCGATAGCAGCCGCACCCGCGGCATCATCAACAGCCACCTCATCCCCACCGCCGATTTCATCCTCAACCGCGATTTCAACTTCCAGACTCGCAAGCTGAATGCGGTGCTGGAAACCGCGCTGCACAAGGACTCCACCTTCTTCGACTTCACCAAGCCTGCCGAGCAGCTCCTTGGCGATGCCATCGCCACCAACATGATGATGATGGGCTACGCCTATCAGAAAGGGCTCTTGCCGGTCGGCGCCGAGGCGATCGAGCAGGCGATCGAGGTCAACGGCGTCTCGATCAAGATGAACAAGGAAGCCTTCCGCCTCGGCCGTCTTGCGGCGGCTGATCCCAAGCGGCTCGCCGACATGCTGAAGGGAACGGACGAGGTGATCGCGCCGAAGAGCCTTGAGGCAATGAGCCTCGACGAGATCATCGAGCATCGCGCCAAGCATCTCACCGCCTACCAGAACGGACGCCTTGCCAAGCGCTATCGGAAGCTGGTCGACCAGGTCCGTGACGCCGCGGTCAAAGGCGGCTATGGCGATGCGCTGCCGCGCGCGGTGGCGATCAACTACGCCAAGCTGCTCGCCTACAAGGACGAGTATGAGGTTGCGCGGCTCTTCACCGACGGCCAGTTCGAGCAGCAGCTCCGCGACCAGTTCGAAGGCGATTTCAAGTTCAGCTTCAACCTCGCCCCGCCGATCCTGGCGTCCGGCGTCGATGCACAGGGCCGCCCGAAGAAGCGCGCCTTCGGGCCGTGGATGCTGGGCGCGTTCCGGTGGCTCGCAAAATTCCGTTTCCTGCGCGGTACCCCGCTCGACATTTTCGGCTACTCGGCCGACCGCAAGCTCGAGCGCGACCTGATCAACGGCTACCAGAAGGACGTCGCCACCGTGCTCGGCCTGTTGTCGCCGATCACCCACGACACCGCAGTCGAACTGCTGTCGCTGCCCGACCGCATCCGCGGCTACGGCCCGGTGAAGGAAAAGGCGGTGCAAGCCGCCAAAGCCCGCTACGCCCAGCTCGCCGCCGACCTCGCGAGCCCGCCGCCGGCCCCAAGGCAGATCGCGGCGGAGTAGGGTGGTCTCGTAGGGTGGGCAAAGGCGCAAAGCGCCGTGCCCACCATCTCGCCGCGATCTCGGCATAAGAGGTGGGCACGCTTCGCTTTGCCCACCCTACGAAGCTTGAGCCAGAGCCCTGCCAGTAACTTTGAAGCTTGGATATTATCGCTGATCGAACGGCACCTTCAGTTCGCTGATCCGCTCGAACGTCTTCTCCGCGAGGCAACCATACGCCCAGGTTCGGCTTCCCGAGCCGCCGGGCTGTCCCACGACGCCCCAACACTCGGCTTCGCGATAGCCTTCCCAAGCCTTCTGACTCGCGGCAATCCGCTCGGCCCAGCTGGAGCCCGGCGGCAACGGATTTTGCGCCCGCGCTTCGGCTTCCCGAACGGTCTTGTCCTCGATCGTTTGCCGATAAAGTTGGTCGAGCTCGGCCTGCGCTGCGCGATAGAGATCGTGGAGGCAGTCGCGCTGCTCGGCGTTCGACCTGCGATCGAAGCAGCCCTTCACGCGAACGTCCTCGGCGATCGCCTGGCCGCGTGAGGCCAACAGCAGGATCACGCCGATGCAGAAAATGCCGATCGAAGCCTTGGTCAGTGCAGCCTCCCTCGCGCGGTGACGGCGTCGGCCGGTGCCATTTGTGGTCGCCACGTGCGAGCCGGTTCACCGGGAGGGGTACTATTCGTTGTGCTGCCCAGGCCGGCAACACACACCACCGCTACTTTGCATGGGGTTGATTTCGATAAAACGGGCTTCATTTCGATAAAAAAGAAATCACTTGTGCCGTCGGACAAATCACCTGTACGACTTGGCACGAAGCTCTCGTGCCCCGGACGCAGCGCAGCAACGCTGGCGCGTTGCAGCGCGTCCGGGACACGGGAGTTCGGTGCACTTGCGCCCACCCGCTGCGCTCTCGCGACACGGAATATTTCCGCGCTTGCCAAGGCCGCCGCAGCGCGTCAGAAAAACCTTGCAAGAAGAAACGCCAGCGGAGACTCGACTTGACCATCAAGGGCAAGACCTACATTGCCGGGATTTTTGAGCACCCGACCCGGCATGCGCCGGACAAATCCACCGCGCAGCTCCACGCCGAGGTCGCCAAGGGCGCGATCGAGGATGCCGGGCTCAGCAAGGACGACGTTGACGGCTATTTCTGCGCCGGCGATGCGCCCGGCGGCGCCTGGCCGATGGTCGATTATCTCGGCCTGAACACCAAGAAGCTGCGCCATGTCGATTCCACCGAAACCGGCGGCTGTTCCTACATCATTCATCTCGGTCACGCGGCCGAGGCGATCGCTGCGGGAAAATGCTCGGTCGCGCTGATCACGCTCGCCGGCAAGCCGCGCACCGGCCCGATGCCGCCGCGCGCGGCCGGCGCCGAGCTCGATTTCGAGTCCGCTTATGGCGCGACCACCCACAATGCCTATGGCATGTGTGCCATGCGCCACATGCACGACTATGGCACCACCTCAGAGCAGCTCGCCTGGATCAAGGTCGCAGCCTCCCATCACGCGCAATACAATCCGCATGCGATGCTGAAGGACGTCGTCACCGTCGAGGACGTGCTGAACTCGCCGATGATCTCCGATCCGCTGCACCGGATGGATTGCTGCGTCGTCTCCGACGGCGGCGGCGCGCTGATCGTGACGACGCCGGAGATTGCCAAGAGCCTGAAGAAGCCGCAGGTGCGCCTGATCGGCCATGGCGAAGCGATGAAGGGGCCACGCGGCGGCAAGGATCTCGATCTCACTTACTCCGCCGGCGTGTGGTCCGGCCCGCGAGCCTTCGAGGAAGCGGGCATCACGCCGAAGGACATCAAATACGCCTCGATCTACGACAGCTTCACCATCACGGTGCTCATGCAGCTCGAGGACCTCGGCTTCTGCAAGAAGGGCGAGGGCGGAAAATTCGTCGCCGACGGCAATCTGATCTCGGGCGTCGGCAAGCTGCCGTTCAACACCGATGGCGGCGGCCTCTGCAGCAATCATCCCGTCAACCGCGGCGGCATGACCAAGATCATCGAGGCCGTCAGGCAGCTGCGCGGCGAGGCGCATCCGAAGGTGCAGGTGCCCAATTGCGATCTCGCCATCGCCCACGGCACCGGCGGATTGTTGGGCGTCCGCCATGCCGCCTCGACGGCCATTCTGGAGCGCGTGTGATGAGCGAAGCGAAGAAGTATCCAGCCCCGGTGACAAACGCGGAGACCGCGCCGTTCTGGGAAGCGGCTCGCCAAGGCAAGTTCATGATCAAGCGCTGCACGTCTTGCGGCGAAGCGCACTACTTCCCGCGCGCGATCTGCCCGTTCTGCTTCTCCGACAAGACGGATTGGGAGGAGAGTTCGGGTGAGGGTACGATCTACACCTACAGCCTGATGCGGAAGTCGCCGACCGGGCCCTATGCGATCGGCTATGTCACGCTGAAGGAGGGCCCGTCGCTCCAGACCAACTTCGTCGATTGTGATCTGACGACGCTGAAGATCGGGCAGAAGGTGAAGGTGGTGTGGAAGTCCACCGACGGCGCACCGCTGCCGTTCTTCACGCCGGTCTAGCTTCTTCCCTTCTCCCCTTGTGGGAGTAGGTGGCGCGCAGCGCCGGATGAGGGGTATCTCTCCGCGGGGAGAGTTTCTGTGTGGAGGCAAACCCCTCACCCAAAAGAGTTCGCGATACTGTTCTCGCAGCCCTCTCCCACAAGGGGAGAGGGTACATCGACGGGCGCCGCCGTTCGCGGAGCCGGAGGAAATCGAAAAACATGCCCGCCAGATATGAAGAGCTGAAGAACCTCAAAAACCTCGGCCAGAAATACGCCTACAGCGATCGCGAGGTGATGCTGTACGCCTATGGCATCGGGCTCGGTGCTGATCCCATGGACGAGAATGAGCTCGCGTTCGTCAACGAGGGCACGCTGACGCCGCGGCCGCTCAAGGTGGTGCCGACGTTTGCGTCCGTCGCGGCATGGGGCTCGGGGCCGGGCGAGATGAATCTAAACCGCGTCATGGTGGTCGATGGTGAGCGTGACATTACCTTCCACCAGCCGCTGCCGCCTGCGGCTCACATCACCGCCGACTCCTCGGTGCTCGAGGTCTACGACAAGGGCAAGGACAAGGGCGTGGTGATCAGTCACCAGACCGTGCTGAAGAACGAGAAGGGCGAGAAGCTCGCGACCCTCGTCGCTTCGCGCTTTGCCCGCGGCGACGGCGGCTTTGGCGGGCCGAACCTGACCCAGCCCGA
Organism: Bradyrhizobium sp. CCGUVB23; assembly: GCF_024199885.1. Taxonomy (NCBI): domain Bacteria; kingdom Pseudomonadati; phylum Pseudomonadota; class Alphaproteobacteria; order Hyphomicrobiales; family Nitrobacteraceae; genus Bradyrhizobium; species Bradyrhizobium sp. CCGUVB23. The sequence goes on along the minus strand of NZ_JANADQ010000001.1, from coordinate 9,740,556 downwards.
TCCGCACAAGATCCCGTCGCGCGCGCCGGATAGAACTGTCGACATCTCCACGCGCCCCGACCAGGCGCTGGTCTATCGCCTCTGCGGCGACCGCAACCCGTTGCACAGCGATCCCGAGTTCGCCAGGAAGGCCGGCTTCCCTCGGCCGATCCTGCACGGCATGTGCACTTACGGCATCACCTGCCGCGGCGTGCTCCAGACCTATGCCGACTACGATCCGGGTGCCTTCCGCCAGCACATCGCGCGGTTTTCGTCACCCGTCTATCCCGGCGAGACCGTGACCATGGACATGTGGAGGGACGGCAACGTGATCTCGTTCGAAGCCAAGGTGAAGTCGCGCGGCGTCACCGTGATCAAGAACGGCAAGACGGTGCTGGGTTAGCTGATCTCCGTCATTCCGGGGCGCGCGAAGCGCGAACCCGGAATCTCGCGCCACACCTCTGGATTCCGGGTTCAGCGCTGCGCGCTGCCCCGGAATGGCAACAAAAAACAGGGAGAAGCCACCATGGGACTACTCGACGGCAAGGTTGCGCTGATCACCGGCGCGGGCGGCGGGCTCGGTGAGGCCTACGCAAAGCTGTTCGCGCGGGAAGGGGCGGCGGTCGTCGTCAACGACCTCGGTGGTCCCCGTGACGGCTCCGGCGCCGACAAGTCGATGGCGCAGCAGGTGGTCGACGCGATCAAGGCCGAAGGCGGACGTGCGGTCGCCAACGGCGCCGACATCTCCACCATGGAAGGCGGTCAGTCCGTGTTCGACGACGCCATCAAGCACTTTGGCCGCGCCGACATTCTCGTCAACAATGCCGGCATTTTGCGCGACCAGACGTTTGCCAAGGCTGCGGAAGCCGACTGGGATACGGTGATCAAGGTGCATCTGAAGGGCACCTTTTGTTGCACTCTGCCGGTGTTTCGCTGGATGCGGGAAAATGGCGGAGGCGTCATCGTCAACACCTCCTCGACCTCCGGCCTGATCGGCAATTTCGGCCAGACCAATTACGGCGCGGCCAAGGGCGGCATCTGGGGCCTGTCCAACGTGCTGGCGATCGAGGGCCGCAAATACAACATCCGGATCTGGACGCTGGCGCCGGGCGCGCTGACCCGCATGACCGCAGACCTGCCCCGCTATAAGGAGAACCCCTCGGCGGCGCTCGGGCCGGACGGCATCGCGCCGGCCGTGTTATACATGGTCAGCGATTTGTCGGGCGACCAGACCGGCAAGGTGCTGGGCGTGTCCGGGCCGCGCGGCGTGCGCGAAATGCGGATGATGGAGATGGAAGGCTGGAAACCGCCGCACACGGGCTGGAAGGCCCAGGACGTCGTCGATCACGCCACGGAGATCTTCTTCTCCGAGGAGGAGATCAAGAAGTCGGCGCGGCGGTTTTAGGCCATGGTCGTTCCGTGGCGATGCGAAGCATCGAACCCGGAACCTAGAGATTCCGGGTTCGGCTCTGCGAGTCGCCCCGGACTGACGAACAGAGGATAAGGACTTATGAAACTGACCGCCGAAGCCAAGGGCACCTTCGCGATCGCGCCGACGCCGTTCCATGATGACGGCCGGATCGACGAGCGCTCGATCGACCGCCTGACCGATTTCTACGAGCAGGTCGGCTGCGAGGGCGTCACCGTGCTCGGCATTCTCGGTGAGGCGCCGAAGCTCGATGCCGTCGAGGCCGAGCAGGTGGCGGTGCGCTTCGTCAAGCGGGCGAAGAAGATGCAGGTGATCGTCGGCGTCTCCGCGCCGGGCTTTGCCACCATGCGCTCGCTGGCGCGTGCCTCGATGGATGCGGGGGCCGCCGGCGTGATGATTGCGCCGCCGCCGTCCTTGCGCACCGACGATCAGATCACCGGCTATTTCAAGCAGGCGGCCGAAGCGATCGGGCCCGACGTGCCGTGGGTGCTTCAGGATTATCCGCTGACGCTCTCCGTTGTGTTCACCCCCGCAGTGATCCGCAAGATCGTCATGGACAATCCGAACTGCGTGATGCTCAAGCACGAGGACTGGCCGGGGCTAGAGAAGATTTCGACCTTGCGCAACTTCCAAAAGGACGGCTCGCTGCGGCCGCTCTCGATCCTCTGCGGCAATGGCGGCATGTTCCTGGACTTCGAGATGGAGCGCGGCGCCGACGGTGCAATGACCGGCTATGCCTTCCCCGAGCTCCTGATCGACGTCGTGCGCCTCTCCAAGGAAGGCAAGCGCGATGCCGCGCATGATCTGTTCGACGCCCATCTGCCGCTGATCCGTTACGAGCAGCAGCCGGGCGCCGGCCTTGCGGTGCGCAAATACGTGCTCCAGAAGCGCGGCATCATCGCCTCCAGCGCGCAGCGCAAGCCCGGCGCGACCATCACGCCGGCGGCGAAAGCGGAGGTCGAGTATCTGCTGTCGCGCGTGGCCCGCATCGACAAGCGCGCCAATCTCCAGCCGCAATCGAGCGCAGCAGGTTAGTTGCATGCTTGAAGCCGCTGCATCACGCCCTGCGTCCACGATCCTCCTGCTGCGCGACGGCGCAGCCAAGGAGGTCGAAGTCTTCATGATGGTGCGTCACCATCAGATCGAGTTCAACTCGGGCGCGCTGGTGTTTCCCGGCGGCAGCGTCGATGCCGGCGACAAGGAGATCATCGCGCGGCCTGCGCTTTACGCGGGCGGCGAGGGGCTTTCGGAAGACGATCTCGGCTTCCGGATCGCCGCGATCCGCGAGACGTTCGAGGAGAGCGGCATCCTGCTGGCGCGGGACAAGGGCTCCTCCGCGCCGGTCGACGCCAAGCGTGCCGGCGCGATCTCGGACGCTCATCGCGTTGCGCTCAACGAGCACAAAATCAGCTTCCTCAGCATCCTCTCTGACAACGGCCTCCAGCTTGTGCTCGATGCTCTGGTGCCCTATGCGCACTGGATCACGCCGGAGGGCATGCCAAAGCGCTTCGACACCTGGTTCTTCCTCGCCGCCGCGCCGCCCGATCAGCTCGGCGCCCATGACGGAAGGGAGTCGACGGATTCGATCTGGGTCTCCCCGCGCGAAGCCGTGGCGGGCGGCGATAGCGGCCGGTTCAAGTTGCCGTTCCCGACGACACGCAATCTGATCCGGCTCGCCAAGCAGCCGACGGTGACGTCCGCTCTCGAGCATGCCCGCGGCATGTCCATCGTCACGGTGATGCCGGTGATGACGAAGACTGAAACGGGCCGCCAGCTCCGCATCCCCCGCGAGGCCGGCTATGACGGGGAGGTGTTCGAGGTCGGCGCCCTCGGCTGATACACTTCGATAGGCGACGAACTATTTTTGCTGGCGGCGCTGTAGAGTCCGCTCCGGTCATATCCGGACGGAACGCGCGCCATGGACGCCTCACAGCGGCAATCGACGATCACCTTCGAGCTCGCATTGCTGCTCCTGCTTGCGACGCTCTGGGGCGGCTCCTACACCTTCATCAAGCTCGGCGTCGCCACCATTGCGCCGATCACGCTGATCGCGGCGCGCACCGCGATCGCGGGCACGCTGCTGCTGATGGTCATGCGCCTGCGCGGCATCGCCATGCCGACTGATCTTGCGACCTGGCGCCGCTTCGCCTTCCAGGCCTGCCTCAACAGCGTCGTTCCGTGGACCCTGATCGCCTGGGGCGAGCGCTATGTCGATGCGGCGCTCGCCACCATCCTCAACTCGGCCGCGCCGATCTTCACCTTCCTGTTCACGGCCCTTGTGACCCAGCACGAAACCACCACGGCGCGAAAACTGTTCGGCGTCGTCGCCGGGATGGCCGGCATCTGCCTGATCGTCGGCGTCGATGCATTCCATGACATCGGCCGCGGCCTCGCCGCCGAGACTGCGATCGTTGCGGCAACGCTCTGCTACGCTTGCGCGGCCATCTTCGGCCGCGGCTTCAAGGGGCTCGATCCGATGGCGCCCGCCGCAGGCTCGCTGCTTGCGGGCGCCGCGGTGCTGATGCCCGCCTCGCTCGCCATCGAGCAGCCCTGGACGCTGTCGCCCTCGGCAGGTTCCGTCCTCGCGCTGCTGGCGCTCGCCGTGTTTTCGACCGCGGCGGCCTTCGTAATCTATTTCCGCCTGATCCAGACCCTCGGCTCGGTCGGCACCACGGCGCAGGCCTATCTGCGCGTGCCGATCGGTGTTGCCATCAGCGTGGCGTTCCTCGGCGAGAGCCTGAGCCGGACGGCGTGGATCGGGCTCGCCTCAGTCGTCATCGGCGTCGCCGCCATGACCATCCCGGGAAGCGCTGCGCGGATGGCTAAGGTATCGTAAAAACCGGCCCCGCCGGCCGGTCGAGGCATGTTCCCCCGGGGGTGGAATACGTCGTATATTGGGGCCGTATGGAGTCCGGTCCTGACCAAATGCCTGCCGAACTGATGCCGAATTCGCACCCGAAGCGAGCGTTTTCGCTCTCGATCGGCCAACTGACATTCGGCAGCTTCATTCTGGTGCTGGCCGTGATCATCGTCACCTCGACCGCGAGCGTGATCGCGATCCGCCACATCGATTCGACCTTCGCCGAGCTCCAGCGCCTGCAGAGCGTCGGCGACCTTGCCGAGGATATCGACCGCCGCATGAACGAATTGCGGCTGGCCGCACGTGATTTCGTCACGGACCCCGGCGCCGGCATCCAGTTCAAGCAGGTCGGGGAAGCCGCCTCCACCCTGAGCGACATCCTGAAGAAGACCCGTATCGAGCTCGCTCCCGAGCAGCAGGACATGATCGATGGGGTCACCGAGCGCCTTGCGACCTATCGGAGCGGGCTGGACCGGATCTCGACCCTGATCGATCGCCGTGCCCAGCTGCTCGCCGGTCTGCCGCCGCTGCGCGAGGCGTTCGACACGGCCGTTGCCGAAACCGGCGATCGGGAGCTCGCGTCCCGGTTGTCGGAAGCTCAGAGCCGGATCGCGCTCGGCTTGCTGGCGCGCAATCCGTCGGCCGCCGAGCAGGCGGCGCAAGGCATGCGGACCTTGACCATCGCCGATGCAAGGCTGAGATCGGCGGTCAACAACTATTCCGAAGCCATCATCGCCGTCGCGGTCCGCGAACGTCAGATCGCCGATATCGACAGCGAAGTGCTGGGGACCGAGGGACGGCTGATCGGGCGCGTCACCGAGTTGCTGCGCGAGGTCAGCGCGCGACGCGGGCACGTGCTGTCGCGCGATTTCGCCCGGACGCTCGCGGAGGCGAGGTGGCAGAGCATCGTGCTCGGCACCATCGGCGTGCTGATCGGCATCATTGCCGCCGGTTTCGTGGTGCGCCGGACGGTGCGTCCACTGGCCCAGATCGCGCGCTCGATCCGCGCGCTTGCGGCGGGCGAGAAGAACACGTCCATCCCGTCCGCCGATCTCGACAACGAGATTGGCGACATTGCGCGCGCCGCGGAGGTGTTCCGCCGTGCGCTGGAAGAGGCAGACACCGCGCGCGAGGCGGCGGTTCGCGCGCTCACCGAGCAGCGCCTCGCGGAAGAAAGCTATCGCAAGCTGTTCGAGGGCTCGGTCGACGGCATTTACGTTACCACGCCGGCCGGCGATCTCCTCAATGCCAATCCGGCGCTGGCGCGGATGATGGGCTATGACAGCCCTCAGCACCTCATCGACAGCATCAACGACATCGCGCACACCATCTACGTCCATGCCGAGGCGCGCGAAGAATATCAGCGCCTGATGGAGCGCGACGGCATGGTGCGCGAGTTCGAGTACCAGGTGCGCCAGCGCAACGGCAACATTCTGTGGCTATCCGACAGCGCGACCGGCGTCCGCGACGAGGAGGGCAGGATCGTGCGCTACGAGGGTACGCTGCGCGACATCACCGACCAGAAGCGCGCGGAAGACGCCATCGCCGAAGGCCGGCGGCTGCTGCAGCAGGTCATCGACACCGTGCCGGCTGTCATCAACGTGAAGGACCGCGATCTCTGCTACGTGCTGATGAACCGCTATATGGCGGGCATCTTCGGCATCGAGCCCGGTGACGCGCTTGGTCGTACCACCGCCGACCTGATGTCGCGCTATGGCGCGGCCAAGACCGACGAGAACGACAAGCGGGTGCTGAAGTTCCGCAAGGGTCTCGGCTTCTACGAGGAGGAGTACGAGGATTCCTCCGGCAACATGCGGCAGTGGCTGGTCAACAAATTGCCGCTGCTCGATGCCGATGGCGAGATCGAGCGGATCGTCACCGTGGCGCTCGACATCGGCGAGCGCAAGCGCGGCGAGCAGGAGATGCGCAAAGCGAAGGAGGCCGCCGAAACTGCGCTGCGTAATCTGCGCGAGACCCAGGCCTCGCTGATCGAGGCGGAGAAGCTTGCCGCACTCGGGCGCCTGGTCGCGGGCGTCGCGCATGAGGTCAACAATCCCGTCGGAATCAGCCTGACGGTGGCGTCCGCGCTGGAGCGCAAGACGGCGGTGTTCTCGGCCGAGGTCGAGCGCGGCGAGCTGCGCCGCTCGACACTCAACGACTATCTCAACACCAGCCGCGATGCGTCTTCGCAGCTCGTCGCCAATCTCAACCGTGCCGCCGAGCTGATCCAGTCGTTCAAGCAGGTGGCCGCCGACCGGAACTATTCGGATCAGCGCAGCTTTGATCTTGCCGATCTCACAGAGCAGGTGGTGCTGAGTCTGCGACCGGGCCTGCGTAAGCACAACCTGACGCTCAATGTCGAGTGCCAGCCCAACCTGATCATGAACAGCTATCCCGGCCCGTACGGCCAGGTGCTGACCAACCTGTTCCTCAATTCCGTCGCGCACGCCTTTCCGGACGGGCGGCCAGGCCTCATCGACATCCAGGTACGCGAATCCGGCAAGGACAATGTCGAGATCATCTTCTCCGACAATGGCTGCGGCATGTCGCTCGACGTCCGCCGCCGTGCCTTCGATCCGTTCTTCACGACGCGACGCGACCAGGGCGGCACCGGCCTCGGCCTGCACATCGTCTACAGTATCGTCACCAACCGGCTTGGCGGGCGCCTTGATCTCGACTCCGAGCCGGGCGGTGGTACGCGCATCCAGATGATCCTGCCGCGCGTCGCGCCGCTGGAGCAGGCCGCGGAATAGCGCGTCCTTAATCGATGTCTGCGAGCTTGCGCAGCGTGGCGCCAAAGATCAGGCTCGCCTTGCCGACGAGCGCGGTTCCCGTCATCTCCGCGCGCAAATCGGTGAAGATGCCGCTGACGCCGATGCCGACCGGCGCTGGACCGCCGAACAGGGGATTGTCGTCGCCGCGCGGAGAGGTGTGCCGCTGTACCAGCACCTCGCCCTTGAAGGTGTTGTCCCTCACCGTGTAGCTGCCGGTGTAATAGAGATAGGCATCGCCGCCGAGAATTTGACCGTCGCGAAACAGGATTACGCCGCTGCCCTTGCCGACGCGTCCATCGAGCAGCGTCACGTGAATCGAATAAAGACCATTCTTCATGACGTCCCGCGGCCGGCTGCCTTCGCCCCGTGGCGCGCCGGTCCGATGTTTATGCCAAAGCGCCATCCTTCGTGCAACGCGGGAGTTCGCCCGCGGCCCGGGCGCCAAGCCGTAGTTGTCCCGGCTTGCGCATGACAGGGGTATGACGGCCTCATAAAGCAGCGAGGCCATGTGAAGCGAATCAAGTTGGCCCGCGAAATGCATAAACCCTAGTTGCACCGGCCGCGGGGTGCTGGAGCAAGACGAACGTGATCAACTGGATCAATTCCGGCGGCGATGAGCCGCGTCTATGCAGTGCGCATCTAGACAATGTCAGTTGTGAAGCAAGCCGTTGTGAACCAGGTCATGGGCAGATCGGCCGTTCAACGCGCTGGAGACGCGCGGCGAAACTCGGTTGTGCCATACTCCTGGTGGCGCTTGCGGCCCCCTTCGGGCACGCACGCGACCGCGGCCAATTCGTCAACACCAATGCCGAATTGAAGGCCTGGTTTGACGGCTTGCGCAGTGGCAAGGGGCCGTGTTGCTCCGACGCCGACGGGTCGGCGATCTCGGATTCCGACTGGGAAAGCAAGGACGGGCACTACCGTGTCCGCGTGCCGCGCTATGGCTTCATGATCTACGGCCAGCAGCAGGAGTTGGTGTGGGTCGATGTCCCGGAAGAAGCCGTGATTTCGGAGCCGAACCGGGTCGGGCGCACCATGGTATGGCCGATCTACGGCTACATGGGTGTCACGATCCGCTGCTTCATGCCGGGCAGCATGACCTGACGATGTCCGATCCAGCGTAGCTCGGAGGAGCTACGGTGGATGGATTGGGTGATGTTGCACGCCGCAGGATCAGGTGTATTTCTTGTCGCGCTCGAGTAGCTCGACTGAAATACCTTCGGGGCCGCGGATGAAGCAGACGCGAACACCGGGCCGGATCGTCGTCGGTTCGCGCGTGAACTCAACGCCCTTCGCCTTCATCTCGGCGGCGACGGCATCGATGTCCTTCACCGTGACGCCGAAATGGTCGAGGCCCTGATGGGGATGAGGCGGGGGCGGGTTCATGGGCTTGCCGGGCTCGAGCGGTGCAATGAAGATGTTGGCGCCGCCGAGCTTGACGTCGATGCGCGCCGGGCCGCGCACGATTTCGCCACCCAGCACGTCCCGCAGCCAAGCCGCCGCCGCCTCCGGATCGGGGCTGCGCAGATGGACATGATCCCAGGTGACTACAGGCATTTCATTCCTCCCGTCGGGCTTTGCGGCGTCGTGGTCATGTTAGCGGTCCCCTCGGTCGATCGCCACTTGCGCATTCCTGTTACCCGAGATTCGGCTGCCCACGGGAACCCAAATCTGGCTTGTGGGTTGAAGGATTGGTCTAGGCAAGCGCCGCGGGACGACCGTATTGGCGCGCCAGGGAGGAAGACGGCAGGCGCGAGACGCGCGTCGTCGCATATCGGGTGACGCATCCATGCTCGCAAGGCTCTATCGCGTCGATCTCAACGGTCTCGTCAAACTCGGTGCGTTGCTGAGACCGGCGTTCTCAGTGAGGCGAAGAAGCCCGTTGTGGCTTGCGGCAGCGGTGCTGGTCGGCGGAGGCGCCTGGGGGCTGATGTCCGCGTCCGAAGGCAATGAGAGCGACAGGATCGAGTTGGCAACCGTCCAGCCGGAGCCTGCGCAGTCTGTGCCACCGGCAGCAGCAACGACCGAGGCATCAGTGCCGGCCGGGCTCGATCGCCTGCGGATTTCGTCGCAATCCTGGCGCCGTGGCGGGCTCGGATCGCGGGCGCTGGTCACCTTCACGCTGCGAAATGACAACGACTACGCCGTGAAGGATTTGGAGATCGTCTGCGCCTTCACCCGCCGTGACGGCAGCCATCTCACCGATCGCAGGCGCGTGCTTGCCGAAACCGTAAACATGAAAAGCCGCAAGACTTTTGCGCATGTGCCAATCGGCTTCGTTAACGTGAACGCCAGTCAGGCCAAGTGTTCGCTCGCCGCGGCGCGACGTGTCTAAAGGCGGTTTGTCGCGGTAGCGGAAAAGTTACCGTCACGCCGCCGATCACGAAAAAAGTTCGCGTTGTCGTTGAACCGGACGGGCGGCACAGGAACCAATTAAAGGATCGCCGGTTGAGGCGAAGGGCCCGTGTGCTGTTGTGCGGGTGGAGCGCTGCCAGATGCCCATCCTTCGGTATTTTGTGTTCGTCGGCGGCGCATTGCTTGCGCTGCTATTGGTCGTGAATCTCGCGCTGCCCGAAGGGCCGGTCGGCCAGAGCATCGTGACATCCAGCAACGAGGCGCCGCTGATCCGGATACGCTCGGATCGTAAGCTGCCGGAACGTGTGGTGCTCGATACCAGCCAGCCGAGGATTGCATCGACCGCGCCGGTGAATACTGCGAGCGTTGCTCCGCAGCCGCCCGCCCAGCCGAACGTCTCCCCGGCAGGCGAAATGTCAGCCAAGGCAAGGGTTCGCGAATCCTTCGCCCAATTCGTCCCGACGGAACCGAAGGGCGATGCGGCGTCGGTCAAGAAGCCGGTCCAGCCGAAGCGCAAGGTCGCCAGGCGGTCTCCGCAGCCCTACTACTATGGGCAGCCGACTTATTATGGTTTTGGCCAGCCGACATTTGGCAGGCCGATGCGCGTGGCGCAGCAGCCCCATTTCGGCCTCTTCAACACGACCTGGTGAATGTCCTTCGACCTGCCCGGATGGGGCAGGTGGGGCTTTTGCTCGCCAAGCCTCTCTGCTAATCCCAATGCATCCGAACGGTCGGGCGCCCCAGCCCGACGAAACTCGGAACCCGCCCGGTCCCGGGCAGGATGCGCTCGTAGCTCAGCTGGATAGAGCATCGGATTTCGATTCCGAGGGTCGGGAGTTCGAATCTCTCCGAGCGCGCCAGTAAAATACAAGCAAATTCAGGATGGTACATAGATTTCAGGCGACGGATTTTCGCTGCTGGCAGCGCGGAAAATTGCCCTTTGGGTCCACTTTTGATGCTGTGGACGGCTCCTCCACGGGCACGAGAGTGCCAAGGAGTGGGCGCCGTTTGAGGCTCCCACGATTCGGAGGAGCAGCCTATGCAGTCAATTTCGACGATTGGTCTGGATATCGCGAAGTCGGTCTTTCAAGTGCATGGCGTCGATGGAACCGGTCAGGTGGTGATCCGCCGCCAGCTCAAGCGCCGTTTCGTGCTGTCCTTCTTTGAGAAGTTGTCGCCGTGCCTGGTAGGAATCGAGGCTTGCGCGTCATCCCATTATTGGTCCCGCGAACTGCAGGCGTTGGGGCATACCGTGCGGTTGATGCCTCCCGCCTATGTGAAGCCCTACGTCAAGCGGCAGAAGAACGACACCACCGACACGGAGGCGATTTGCGAGGCGGTAACGAGACCCAACATGCGGTTCGTGCCGACCAAGACGGTCGAGCAACAGAGCGGCCTGATGCTTCATCGAGCGCGCCGGTCGATCCGGCGATCAGGACAACCCACAGCGACTCGGTGGCCCGCGCGGGCGAATCCTACGGATCGTTGCCAACGAAGGCGGTCGGAGCCACGAGGTGAGGGCGCGCTGAAGGTGTCGGGCTTTGCGACTTGGTGCCCATCGAGATGATTAGGCTATCATGGCCTAACAGCCGGTGTTTTTCCTCAGCTGGAGAGCGGAACGAATAGCGCGAACCAGCTCCGCGATAACGGCAGCTCTCACTCCAGAACCTCATACTCGAACGCCACGCCCTCGGGGTCGTTCTCTTCGAACCATTTCTCGGCGGCTTCCACATCGGCGAACACGTTGTGGTCCTTGTCGCCGACCTGCTTGGCGGTGTTGACGAAGACGAAGACGAAGACGATCACAGTTCTCGCTCCACCGCCGGATGGCTGCGGTTCTTCACCTTGGTCCAGTGTTTCTGTCGGCCGCCCCGGTAAGGCCTGTCACGATGCCTGGAAACGAGACCTTCGAAACCCATGCGGCACGCGGCGCGGAATAGATCGAGGCCGATCTCGCCGCGCTCGAAGGGCGCGACGGTGATGCCATCCGGACGGCGCGCCAGCAGCCGTTCCAAATTCGTTTTGCGCTGGTGCAATGGCAGATCGCGCAATACGAGTCGGCGGGGCCAAAGCGTAGCAGGTGGGGAATGCTCGGCTCAGGCTATTCTCTGGCTCAATCCCGCGTCGGCGAAACAACGTCCCACGACATCAATCGGCGGCTTGCAACGAGCGTCAAAGCGCGATTTTGGCGCTAGCAATCCATTTTGAGCGTTGGGCAGTGCTCGCGTAGTGGACAGCCTGTCACCCTTAACCGCCCGATTGGCTACTGATCAACAAATATGTCGGCCTTCGCGCTGACATCCACCTGAAGGGAAAATGCTTGCTGCGCCCCAATTAGACCGGCGAAGCTCACGATACAGGTAAGGAAATGTGACGCGAGTGTCTTCATACGCATGATACTGCTCACTTGACCACTCGCCCCTTAGTTCTGTCGCGAGGAGGAGCCTTGCGGTTCATTGGTGAGGTTGCCGATCGGCGCGCGAAAATTAGGCCTGTTGCGGCGAACCGGGACGATCCCGTCCGCGCCATGCGGAAGAATAAAGCCTGCAACGTGCTGCGGACGGGATGGATTGCCGCGAAGAGTGAAGCCGCCTCAGTTGGCGGCCTCTGTCTTTAAGATCCTCACGAAAGTCCCGCTCTCGTGTAGCTCGAGCCAGCCGCGTTCGACAGCATGCTTGATGCCCTCACCGAACTCCGGGCCGCTGGCCTTGAGCGTATAGAGGAACGGCGCGTTGATCTTCTCGATATGGATGCGACCGTCTTGCACGGGCTCGATGCTAGTGGCGATCTCGACCAGCTTGCGCGCTGCGGCGTCTGGGTTGGCGAAGGGACGTTCGGCGGTGAGTTTCATGCGGCGGTCTGGCGGTGTGCGGTGTGGGTATGGGCATCGAGCGTCGGGTTCGTGATTAACTCGCCCCAGAAGCAACGTGCAATCCCTTCCGGACGCAGTGTCGGCAGCGGGAGTGTTAGCTGGTGCATCCGGTCCTTCCAGGCGGTCCAGTCACGCTGGCGACGCCACGTCTCAAAGTCTGCCTCCGTGCGCGAGGCGGCCAGCTCCTGCCACGCTACTTGGAAACTCGTGCGGGCTTCGTTGAACGTCTCGGCAACCTCAAGCCCAACGGGGACTACCTGACAGTCCGGGCGAACTGTCTGGAGAACAACATCGTGCTGTGGAAGTTCGAGAACGGCAAGCGCTCTTCACCCCGACCGCGACACGGCAGTGGCACGACCTCAAGGTCCGCGTGAACGGCACGAAGGTAGAAGGTTATCTCGATGGCAAGCTCTATTTGGAGCACACGCTGTCGCAACCGCTCTCCGGCCGGATCGGACTTTGGTCGAAGGCCGACAGCCACATGCACTTCGCGGACTACACCGTAGCTGCCGGCAATTGAACGAGGCTTCGGCGAGAAGCGTAGGGCGCCTTGACAAACATGTGGGGCGCGCCTTACTTCCACCCATGGGGAAGCGATCTCCCCACGAGGCGACATGCCCATGAATCGCGTCCGGTTTTCCGAGAAGGACGCTGCATGCCTGCCCTTAAGCTCATTCCCACAGCCTTTTTGTGTTCCGCCGTTTCCCCGGAGGGGTTTGTCCCGCTCTCTCGCTGCGAGCGTACGACTGCGTGGCTGCCAACAACCGGCGTGTTGGAGGCGTGGCGCGGATGAATGTTCCGCCAGACACAAGCCAGAACGCGGAACCGCGGCTAAAGGCCCGGCCGGCAATCGCGCTCCTGTTTGGAGCACGCGCCGCGCGCGGGCTTGGTGACGGCTTTGCCACGATCATTTTGCCGGCGTACCTCGTCGAGCTTGGTTACTCCCCTTTCCAGATCGGCGTGGTTGCCACCGGCGCCCTGCTGGGGACCGCGGTCCTCACGCTGGGCGTCGGTTGGCTGGGAGGTCATCGCGACTTGCGGACGCTCCTACTGCTGAGCGCGCTCACGATGATGCTGACCGGTCTGGCGTTTCCGTTCGCAGAGGCGTTTCCGATCATTCTGGTTCTGGCCTTTGTCGGCACCATCAATCCCTCGCCAGGAGATATTGGCATCTTCGTGCCGCTCGAGCATGCGCTGCTGGCAAGCGATGCGAGCGACCAGAAGCGTACGCAGGTCTTTGCCCGCTATAGTCTGATGGGAGGGCTGTCGACCGCGGCGGGCGCCTTGATAGCCACTGTGCCCGACTTTCTTGTCTCGTTTGACATGCCAAGGCTCACCGCCCTGAAGTCCATGTTCTTCGTCTATACCGCCCTTGGTCTCATTGGCGCAGTCCTCTATCGACTGCTGCCGCAAACATCACCCGCGATTGATGCACGACCGAAGGCTTCGGTCCTTGGTCCCTCGCGGCGAATTGTCTATCGGCTTGCAGCACTCTTCAGCGTTGATGCATTTGCCGGCGGATTTGCCGTCCAGTCGCTTGTTGCTTTGTGGCTATTTGAGCGCTTCGACCTTTCGCTTTCGAGCGCAAGCCTCTTCTTCTTCTGGTCCAACACGCTTTCGGCCTTTTCTTATCCGCTCGCCGCAAGGCTGTCGCAGCGGTTCGGACTGATCAACACAATGGTCTTCACACACATCCCCTCGAGCATCTGCCTGATCGCGGCCGCTCTCTTTCCGAATCTGACGGTCGTACTGGTCCTGCTTTCGATCCGAGCAGCGCTCTCGCAGATGGATGTGCCGACACGAACCTCCTACGTGATGGCAGTGGTCACGCCTGAGGAACGCCCGGCGGCGGCCAGCGTGACTGCCGTCCCGCGCAGTCTCGCCTCCGCAGTCAGTCCGAGCTTGGCCGGCGCGATGCTCGGTACGGCATTTTCGGGGCTTCCGCTCGTTATCTGCGGCGCTCTCAAGATCGCCTACGATATCACACTGCTCCTGTCGTTCCGTCACATCAAACCGCCCGAGGAAGTTGAAATGTCGATCGAGCAGGCAAGTGCTGGCGAGATTTCGAGGCCGGGGGGCATTCAATCGCGGAGAGCGGGATGACAGTCGATATAGAGCGCCGAAACTTTGTTGCAGATGCGATCTCGGAGGCCGCTGGTCAGCACGCTCATCCTTGCGCAACACGACACGTCAGGTCGAAGCCTATTTGAAGCAGGCACAGTGAGCCGAGCCACGATTGGCTGGTAAAGGCTGACACGCCAACGCAAGTGTTCTCGGTTGGTGGTTGGACCGGCAGTCGGTTAAGGGGGCACAAGCGGACGTCGGCGGCTGCTCGACCTTTGGTCCGCTCATCTCCCGGAAGTACACATTGCGGCGGTCTTGGCAAAGGTCAGCTACGGGCCCATACCGGACTCATTGCTCCGCAGCAGACAGGCAGTGATCCTCGGGCACGCAGAAACAGCTGCATCGCGTTGGTTCATCTTGATCTAGATCAAGGAATGTCCCCCTCGAAGCTCTGGTCTCAGTCAAGAAGCAAGGGGACAAATCGAGATGCTTACGTTCAGGATCGCGATAACGGCGGCTGTGATCGCCTTCATTGCAACCCTGACGGCATGTCTTATTCTTGTCCAGCTCCAGACTTTTCATGCGGTCGCGAGAGCAGCGGCCTCTACCGCCATGGATGCTGCCAGTGCGAACACCCTTAGTCGGCTCGAGGCTGAGGTTTCCGGACTGAGCTCCGTCGTTGAAGTGCTGTCATCGAATCCGTCTCTCGCAGACTCCGACGACAGGAACGAGGAGGATAGCGCAATCGTCCTCTTCAAAGCTGCGCTCCAGAAACTGCAGCAGGTGGATAGCTTCTATATCGGGTACGAAAACGGTTGTTGGCTTCAGGTCCGGCGCCTCGATGTCCTCGAGCCGGCGGAGCGCCAAAAGCTGGGTGCCCCACCCGGTGCCGTTTACAACGTCAATTTGGTCCACCCGACTGCCGGCGGAGCATTGCCGATGCGGCGGATATTCGAAGACGCCGAAGGCAACAAGACTGACCAGGTCGATCTGCCGGACTACAATTATGACCCAAGAAAACGAGTCTGGTACCGCGATACGTTGCATGCAGGAAGGGCTCTCGTTTCGCCGCCATATGCTTCATTCAGCATCGGCACGCCGATGATCACCCTGAGTGCACCTCTGCACGGGCATGTCCGCGGCGTCATCGCCGCTGACCTCAAGCTTGATAAGTTCAGCGAGCTGGTCAACGCGCAACGCCCGGGGGAGCACGGAACAGCCGTCATCTTCGATTCGTTCGGCGTACTCATCGCTCACCCCGACTTCAAGCGGCTCGTGGATGAAGCCAGGGCTCATCCCTCGCGTCCGCAGCTCCCCGAGATTTGGGAAATCCGGACCGGGCTGGTCGGCGCCGTCATGCAAAGGTGGGACGGCCGCGATCGCTTTGAGGGGAGCGTGCGCGGCGAAGATGGACGAGACTACCTTTTTCGCGTGCAAAAATTTTCTCAAGGAGAGCAATACAGCGGCTATTCCATGTTGTTTGCGGCTGAAGATGATTTCTCACAGAACGTCAGGAAATTGCAGTTCAGGGGGCTAGTCATTGCCCTGATCGTCGGCAGCTGCTTTGTGCCCGCGGCCTGGGTCTTTGGCAGCCGGATGTCGACCTCGCTGAAACGGATAACTACCCAAGCGAGGGGACTCCAGGCTTTAGCGGCGCCGGGCGATGCTCCGGTCACATCGAATATCGCGGAGGTCAACGAACTCGGCAGGACGATGGCGGTTGCCCAGCGCAGCATCTGGTCGTTCGCACGCTTTGTCCCGAAGGACATCGTGAGAGGAATCGTCGATGGCTCGATCTCCACCGAGCTTGGGGGAACGAGGAGGGAGGTCTCCATCCTGTTTACCGACGTGACGAATTTTACCGGCATTTCCGAAGCCGCCGACCCTGACAGTCTGATGCGCCAGACCTCGCGCCATTTCGCGGCGCTGACGGAAGCGCTTCTTGCCGAGGGCGGAACCGTGGACAAGTTCATCGGAGACTCGGTGATGGTGTTTTGGAACGCTCCCCATTTGCAGGCCGATCATGTCGAGCGGGCCTGTCGGGCCGCCCTTTCGGCAAAGGCGGCGAGCGACGTGCTGAATGCTCAGTTTGAAGCCGAGGGGCTGCCACCGTTCGTCGCTCGCATTGGCATCCATGTCGGCGATGCCGTGGTGGGAAATGTCGGTTCGACAGAACGCATGAACTATACGGTTCTGGGTAACAGCGTGAATCTTGCTGCTCGTCTCGAAGGACTCAACAAGGCGTATGGGACGAGGATCCTTGTCAGTGAGGCTGTGCACAACCGCGTCGAGCATCGCTTTCGATTCAACGCCATCGGTTCGGTAACCGCCAAGGGGATGAAGGCGGAAACCCGCGTCTATGAGTTGATCGAAGCCGTTGCGTAAATGACGTCCGTTGGCCGCCGCTGTCCCGCCGGCAGCGAGGGACCGAGCCCTCTGTTATTGGACCAGGCACGCGCCAGTACTGGGAGGATCGGGTTGCCAGCACGACGCACCGGTCTCGCTGATCAGGCGCTTCAGCGTCTCTGCCTCGCGATCGAGAACTGGGCGCGTCTTCTGCCCCCGCAAGACGATCAGCTGGAACGTCTCCATGAACACGCTGTCGAACTCGGCGTCGCGCTCGCCGAAGCCGACCGGCGGCAGCGCCGGCAGCGCATCCTTCGCCGACTGCATCTCTGCAATTGCACCGGCGCCCATCTTCAGGCCGAGATCAAGATCCGGCGGCAACTTCGCACTCACCACCGGGAAGAAGCCGACGGTACGGGCCAAGGTGATCTGCGTTGCAGGTTGGGTCAGATAGTCGATCAGCGCCATCGATTCAGCGATGTCGGGCGCGCCCCTCACCACCGCCAGGCCGACCAGAAGCGGCATGTAGCCGCGCCCCTTGGGTCCGGCGGGCGCGGGGAAGGCGACAAATTCGTTCGGTTTCTGACGCAGCGCCCCGAGCACGCGGGCGATGTGATCGAAGCCGATCCAGACGTCGCCGGAAAGCAAGGGCTGATCCATAAAATTGTAGCCGGTCGAGTTCGGGTTGACACTCCTCCATAACGACGCGAACTGCGTCCACATCGCTTCCGCCGCCTCCGAGCGGAACGGAACCACCACCCCGCCAGTATACGACGGGTAAAGGAAGCCCTCGAAAAAGCGATGCATCAACCCATGCGGGCCTGCTGGAAAACCGAGCAGGCGCTTGCCCGTCTTCTGCTGGAGCGTTATGGCCCACGTCCCGAGTTGATCGTAGGTGAGGGCATTGATGTCCGCTCCACTCGGCAAATAGGGTAGCGCCTGTTTGTTGGCGACCATGATGTAGCCAGCCTGCATCCAGGGTATATAGAGCTGGTGTGGGGAGCCAAATTTGCCAAGTGCCAACAGTCGATTGGGGATGCCGCGGCCAGCCAGCTTGCCAGCGAGGTCATCGAGCGGGACCAACGCGCCGAGGGTCGCGAGCGGCTGCAACTCTCCATGGAGCGCTCCCACGACATCTATGTTATGCATACCGACCTGTCGTTCCGTCTCTATGCGCGTCAGAAGTCGCTGCGGCAGATCGGTGATGTAGTCGACCTCAGGGGAGAACTCCTTGAGGACCAGGTTGCGCATCTTCTGCGCCTCGCCTATCGGCCGCAGTTGGGTCGACAGAAAGACCAGACGCCCGGTTGGGTCAGCTGCATCCGCGATGGTGGCCAGCAATCCGGCGCAAACCAACAAGCCGAACCAAGCCGGTGTTCGCCGCATATCGTCTCCCTCAAACGTGCCGCGCGCTCGTTCGTTGTCGAGTCTGTCGCGGGCCAAGATCAACGGGTTGAGATTGATCGAGGCTCTTGTTGCTGCCTCCGAGGCGCGCTGCGGCGTTTCCACCCTGTCGATCATCACCCCATTAAGAGCGGGAGTATGGCGGTCTCATCCCTGTCGCTTGCCTGCGATCCCTCGGATCACTCGTCGGCCACCGGCCGTGAAAACTCCGAATCGACCGGCTGTTCGCGAGTTTGTTGTGCTCCGCAATCGCTGTGGATCGATACCGAGGTGCCACTTGCCGAAGATGGCGGTGGCGTAGCCTGCCGCGGGTCGCGATGCGAATAGCTCGCGTTCGCTATCTTTCCGGAAATAGCAGCGAGAGCTGAGCGCGCAGTTGCCAGCTTGGCGAATTGGTCGGACGAACGACGTTGTAGTAACCGGCTATGTTTGCGCTCACCGGTTGGTCGCCAATTTTGAATATCCGGCCGAAGCCGCCCCCGATCGGGACGATCCACCGCTGATCCGGTGCCGCCAGCCAGTCTGCGGTGATAACCGGTGAACTTGTCAAGTACCACCCGTGGGCCATGTTGTAGTTGATAAACGGCTGCGCAAGAAATTCATTCACATTCGGCCGCAACGGATTGCCGCCGACCGACCACTGATTGTTGAGCAGCACGCCGATCACCCAATGGCCCGGGGTCGTCAGGAAGACGGCCGTAGGGCCAGCCAATACGCGTCCGGTGCCGAGGATCGGATCAGTCGCTGACGGAACGGTGAAGACTGGACCGACACCCCAGATAAGAGCGCCCGGATGGGTGGGTGTCAAAAAGAACTCCTGAGTAATGTCGCCAATTCCATTCGTGTTGCTGTCAAATATCGGGTTGGGCTGACTGATCACCGGCATGATGGTGCGCGAGATCACGTTCCAGTCTGCGTTGACGCGCAGCGGCACGACGGGCTGGATGTTAAGCACTTCCTGGGTGCGGTTGAATGGCCCCGCGTTAAAGTTCGTGTTGCTTTGGAACGGAACGCTGACCATGTCGGCGATCGGGTTTTGTGATTTTTGGGCCAGGCTTTCGTCTTCGGAAGGTTCGCCAGAATGGCCGGTTCTTGTCGGCGCGACCGTATCGGGAAGGCCGCTGTCGAACTTGTAGTTCGCCCCGAACTTGACCATCTGAAGGTCACGGTTCAACCGGATAGGCGGCAAAGTGGGCGACGTCCAGTTTGACAGTGCAAGATAGTCGTACTCGAGCTTGATCGTCCAATGCGATTTGAAGCCGTATTCCACGCCCGCCCCTGCAAGCCAACCCGAACTTGTGGTTGATCCGGTCCAACTGACACCGGGAAAGTTCAATACTGCATTGCTGTGCACCCAGCCGCCGCCCGCCTTTGCAAAGACAAGCCAACGATCCTCCACGATGCCTGCGCGGCCAGCTATTGTCCCGATCCAATTCTGGCTCACCGAGCCGAGTGTTGGGGTCGGCAGTGCTGGGTGGCCAAACGTCGCGCCGTCGAAATCACCTTCGACGCCGAACAAGAAGTGTCCCGCCTGAAAATTGTAGCCCGCTTGAATGCCAGCAATAAACTCAGTGAGGCCGCCGTAAAAATTGTTGCTGGGAATGTTCAGGTTGCCGCTGGTCCACGCGCCACCGACATTCGCGCCAACGTAGGTTCCTGACCAATTGTAGGGTAGTTCGGGGATGGGTGGAGCCTTCACCGCCATGTCCGCGGCGTTGGCGGCAAGGCTGACGCCGATCGCAATGAGTGCGACGCTTCCGAAAAACATCGTTCTCACGACATGATCTCCCGTGTGCTAAATTTCGGTCGCCGTGCCCTCAGGGACAATCGGGCACTCTTTTTGGCTCACCTCCGAGACGGCCTAGCCGACCATTCTATTTCGTGAAAATTGGCCTCGAGGGCGTCGTCGGCGGCGTTGCTGCCGCAGGCGAAAGATTGAACGTCAGCCAGAGGTTCCAGCCCGCCGGCCGATTTTCATTGGCGAATTCGCCGTAGGCCTTCAGGTTGAGATAGCCCTGCAGCTTGTCTCCGAGCGGAAAAATGTAGCCGAGCTGCGGGCCGACGCCGGCGACCCGCGAGCGGAAGCAGCCGACGCGATCACCGGAGCCGCTGTCGCAGCCCAACTCCTGATAGAGGTAACCGACAAGGCCGACCTGCCACTGCTTGGTCAGGAATTGCGACACACCCCAGTCGAGATGCATGTCCACCCCGTTTTGATATTGGGTGGAAGGGTTTTTGAAGTTGTACGTGAATCCGAGCACCGCCGAAGCTTCCCGCCCGGTCTTTTGGTCGAAATAGGTGTAGCCGCCGCCGACGTCGGCAGCCCAGTGCCCGATCCCTAGGTTCGCAAGACGCATCGAGTCGTACCTGCCGACCGGGATGTCGCCGGTGGCGTAAACCATGTAGTTGTTGACGCCGGCATTCCATTTCATTTCATAGAATGGGATCAGGTCGCCAAATCCCACGACCGTGCTGTTGATGGCATCGGAGCGCGAGAATGGAACAGTGCCGCCGAGCGGCCCCGCCAATGTTCCTGCGAGCGTTCCCGCGAGCGAGGTCGAATTGGCCCCGTAGAGCCCTAAGAGAGCAACAGAGACCTGAGCACCCAAGACCGGTGTCGCGAAGGTGTAGGTCGGGACCATCAAGTCAACATTCACGCTTGCATTGACGTTGCCGGTGAAGCTGGCCGTCAGATTCGCGGGAACGTTGCGAATCTGGAACTCCCTCGCCAGAGCGACGTTACCGCCGGCGGAAACCGAGTCATGATAATAGATCGAAGTCACGGACCATCCGGGCGCCTGGGCGGGAACGGCCGCGAGGCTGCCAAAGAATCCCGGTATCCAAAAACTGACGCCGCCTTCATCGGCAAGAGCGCTTCGAACTGGAAGCGCGAATAGAGCGGCAAGTAATCCAATGCAAAAAAGACGCAGTGCTGACCTCGATCCAAGATCCCGCATGTGTCAGTCCCCTAATTCTTCTAAGCCCTAATTCTCCCAAGTCCCCAAGAATATGCCCACGGCGTCAACATAGTCCGGTACCGGGGGTCTGCGTCTATGCCAAATCGGCAAGCCTCCCGGCCTCCTGCTGTTTGTTCGAGACTGTGTCTCGGGTGTCACAGTTGCCGCGCACAACCCTGCCATTTTCCCACAGCGTCGCTCGACCGTCGAAAAGGTCGAGAGGCCATGGTGCGAAGTGTTGTTGAATGAGGGCTGAGCAAGGCAGCTGCCAAGCGTACTGCCGACGAAATCAGTGGGCGAAAATGGTGGATCATTCTGGTGGGCGCGCCACCGCCTAGGTGGTGCTGGCCTAGTTCTGCTGCCCGCCTAGGCGTACAGAACCGCCACTCACGATGCCGCCTCCCACGATGATAGCCCCAAAGGACCAGACTGGCACGGCATCAGCAGTGCATTCAGCCCATAGTCACGTATCGATGGCTATTGTTTCAAACGTGCGCGGAGGTCGTCGATTAGACGAGTCAGGTTGCGGTCGTTTGGCGCGAGACGGGAGAGTCGCTCGAGATAGTCGAGTGCGGTACCTAGATCTCCGGAGTCACGGCTGAAGGTCGCCAGGGCCAACAGGGTATCGCGATCTTCGGGATGCCGGGCCAGGTTTTCCTTCAGAACCGTCATCGACTCATTGATGCGGCCCGATGAATGCAGCGCCACGGCGTATACATAGGCGTAGCGCGCCCGCTCAGGTTCCAGCTCGGTCGCTTCGCGGAACTCGCTGAGTGCATCATCCGGCAACTTCTGTCGCGTCAGGGTGAGCCCGAGCGCATGGTGCAGTCCTGCGTCCCGGGGGGACGATACGATGGCTGTCCTCAGCACGCTCGCTCCGTCACCCTCACGGCCAAGTCGTCGGTACAAATCTGCGAGATTGATCGCGGCAGGCGCATATTGCGCGCTAAGGCGCAGTGCGCTCTTGTATTCGCTCTCTGCGTCGGTGGTGAGTCCGCGACTGACGAAGAAGTTTCCGAGCGCTGAGCGAGCTTCAGGTCGATCAGCGTTGAAACGTTGCGCGGCGATGAACTCGGCTGTTGCCGTCTCGTAAGCCGCACGATCGGAGACGGGCTGGTTGGCAGCGGGCACCGCAGCCAGCACCGACACTGCCCTGATACGAACGCCACGGCTTGAATCGGAGAGCAGGGGTGAGACCAGGGGCCAGAGCCGGTCGCCTGGAAGGCCGTCGAGCATCTCGAGGGCACCAATCCGAACCATCGGATCAGGATCGGCCAAGCCCTTGCGGGCAAGCTCGATATTAGCGGGCGAGACCCGGGATCGAAGTTCGCTCAAAGCGCTTGCTCGCGCGATCGCCGGCATTGTGGGGCTAGCTGCAACGAACGCCAGCAGAGCGGCCGCGTCGCTACGATCAGTCCAAGAAGCCTGGAAGGCCTCAGCGTAATTCTGGAAACCTTTTCGACCCGGCCCATGCCAGCGCTCGACTGCATCGGTCGCCCATTGTGCGGATTTGTCGACGTGACAATTGTTGCAGGCGTTCGGCGTGCCAAGTTTCACGGAAAGATCCGGCCTGGGAATTCGAAGGCTGTGATCATGCCGCTTGTCAACCACCATATAGGTGCTGACCGGCATATGGCAGGACGCACAGGTGACTTTTGGTGTCACGTCACTGTGGTGGGTATGGGATGCAACCTCATAGCTGTCTGAAGCGTGGCACTGCAAGCACACGCCATCGTCGGACGCGCGCAATTTGGCGGCGTGCGGCTCGTGGCAATCGCTGCAGGTGACGCCAGCTGCAAACATCTTGCTCTGCTTGAACGAGCCGTAGTTGTAGACTTCGTCGAGCATCTGCCCGTCGGCGTGATAGAGGCCGCGGGCCAGATTGGAGACCTGGTGCGTGTCGGATAATGGCCGCCCTGGTATCCAGTCCTCGGAAAATTGTGCCCGTCGCGCATGACACAAGCCGCAGGTCTCGACTTCCCGGCGTATCGCAGCAGGGGAGACGTTGCGTTGCGGATTGCCGGTCTTGGGATCGCGGTTCCAAATCACGCCGTCCCGCTCGTCGAGAAACACGGCAAGGCCCTTCAGAGGGTCTTTATCCCGCCCGAATGGCCACCAGCTCCGCTGACTGTATGCCCAGTTGACGTGTCGTGAGCCCTTGCCGTGGCACGCCTCGCAGCCGACGCTGATCTCCGCCCAGTTGGTGTGGAACCGGTCGTTGGCCGTGTCGTAGTTCTTTTGCACGCCGGTCGAATGGCACTCGGCGCACATGAAATTCCAGTTTTGATTGAGCTTGGTCCAATGCAACACGTCGTCGTGTTTGATCGCTTCATTTGGATAGAGATGAAACCAGCGTTGGCCGCCCTGGTCCTTCGGCCGGTTGTCCCAGGCGATTGAAAGTGCCTGTATGCGGCCATCCGGAAATTCGACCAGATATTGCTGGAGGGGGGCGATTCCGAAGGTATATTTCGCCTCGAAGGTCGCAAGCTTGCCGTCGGCGCCGTCGGTCTCGACGAAAAATTTGTTCCCTGTTTTGAAGAAGCGGGAATGGACGCCGTAGTAATCAAAGCTCGCATCGTTGAAGTCACCGAGCACGGAGGCGGCACTGGCGTGCTGCATGGCGTGCCGGTGCTGGGACCCGGCCCACAACGCTGCTTCAGTCTTGTGACATTCGCCGCAGGCTTCGCTGCCGACGAAGGCGGGAGCAGTGGCCGCACTCGTGCGATGTAGCGTCTCGGGCAAGCCGGCTCTTTCCTCGCCGAGGAGGAAGACGCCCAGGCTACCTATCGCGATCGCTGCAATTGACGCAAACACTGCAATCCGCAGCTTCGATGTCCGAGAGCGATGGGGTTGGGCGCTGACAGCTTCGTTCCGAGCGTCCGCGGCTGGCCTCGATGGGGCGGCGCGCTCTGACGGCTCGTCGCGGTTGCCGGTTCGTCCCTTCTTGCGCGCCACTGGCCCTACTCGCTAGACCTCGCCGACCCTTTAGAAGGGTAGATTGATCAAAGGATTCGGTGCGGGCTATGCAAATTCGGCAATTCAGAGCATTCCGGTCAGAAGGCTCCATGTTCCGCGGTGCCAAGGTGAATATGACGCGTGCCAAGCGATCCCTTTTCTCACCACCCGTAGCCATAGCCTTGATAGCAGCCGTTCACCCAGCCGTAGCCGTCCCAAACTAGACATTGGTCATAATCCGCATACGGTTTGCGAGCGCGGCCCCGGCGCCATGCGGGGAGCGCTATCTCAGTTGCTCCACCTTCGCTGCCATGTCGGGGTAGCGACTGATCCTGTACGTGGCGTTGCTGCATTGCAAAACCCAAACCTCGTAGTCCGGTCTTGATCGCTTCGCGTCTCGTATCGCGCGCTTGGGTTGTTCGCACGCAACGCCTTGAGTCCGGATCTGTGCTGCCAGCATGTCCTTGACTGTATTTCCAGGCAATGGGCTCCCGGATGGGTTTGTCTGCGCCAATGCCGGCTCCGTCGGGAGCGGTCCGGATAAGGCGGGCAACATCGTCAAGATCGAAACCAGAAGGCGACGGTTCGTGCGATAGTGCAGGAGAGAGAGCAAAGTCACCTCCTAATTCGTCGATGGGGGGAGCCTCAGCTTTTCCATCGCCTGCTCGACCGAGAAGCTGCCGGGCCGCTGGCGCGGGGGGAATTCGCGGAAGCTTGCGATATGTTGCGCCACGATCGCCTGCGCCGGCACAAGCAGGAAGGCGTGTTCAATGAACCATCGCACGTAGTCGCCCGATTCGTGCTGCGACCGCTCGAAAGGATCGGATCGCAGGTTAAGCAATCTGGGTAACCGCAGCTGCTGCAGAGGCTCCGCCCAGACATCGAGACCGTGGGCACGCTGCTCTAAAAACACCGCCTTCCACTGATCGTAGCGCAAGCCGGCCAAGTTGCCGTCGTCGGTCCAGTAGAAGAACTCGCGGCGCTTGTCCGCGCCCTTGCCTGCGAGCAGATCGCGCTGGTCGTATCCATCGAGGTGAACCTTGAAATTTCTGCCCGCCGCGTCATAGCCCTGCAACAGCTTGTTTTGGATATCGGGTTCGCCGGCCGCGGCGACCAGCGTGGTCGCCCAATCCTCGGCAGAGAAGATATCGTTGATCTCGCTGCGGGGAGGGACCAGTCCAGGCCATCGCACCATCGCAGGCACACGATAGCCGCCTTCCCAATTGGTGTTCTTCTCGCCCCGGAAGGGGGTTGCGCCGCCGTCGGGCCAGGAGAATGTTTCGGCGCCGTTATCGGTGGTGTAGATCACGATCGTGTTGTTGGCGATGCCGAGGTCGTCGAGCTTCTTCAATAGCTGTCCGACCTGCCCGTCATGCTCGACCATGCCGTCCGGATAGAGGCCCAAGCCGGTCTTGCCTTGTGACTCCGGCTTTAGCCGGGTCCAGATGTGCATCCGGGTCGGATTGAACCAGACGAAGAACGGCTTTCCGTCGCGGTTGGCGCGTTCGATGAAATCAGTGGAGGCCTTGATGAACTCCTCGTCGACTGTTTCCATGCGCTTCTTGGTGAGCGGCCCGGTATCTTCGCATTTTTGTTTGCCCCAGGGACCAAAGCGTGGATCGTCACCCGGCGTGTCGGTGGTCGTTGCAATGCATTTTAGGACGCCGCGCGGACCGAACTGCGCCCTGAACGCCGGGTTCTTCGGATAGTCTGCGTGCTCCGGTTCATCCTCGGCATTGAGATGATAGAGGTTGCCGAAAAACTCATCGAAGCCATGTACGGTCGGCAGGAATTCGTTGCGATCGCCAAGATGGTTCTTGCCAAATTGTCCCGTCGCATAGCCCTGTGGCTTGAGCAATTCGGCAATCGTCGGATCCTTGTCGGATAATCCCTCTTTCGCCCCGGGCAGGCCAACCTTTAAAAGTCCCGTGCGCAGCGGGCTTTGTCCGGTAATGAATGCGGCGCGCCCGGCAGTGCAGGATTGCTGACCATAATAGTCGGTGAAGATCGCGCCCTCGTTGGCGATACGATCGATGTTGGGCGTGCGATAGCCCATCTGTCCCCGGTTATAGGCGCTGATGTTCCAGTACCCGATGTCATCGGCCATGATGACGAGGATATTAGGTTTCTGCGGCTGCTGTGCAGATGCCGGTGCAAGGATTGCGGTTGCAGCTACAAGAACCGCGAGCAACCTGAGGAATGTGTTTTTCGGATTGCACATGATCAATCCTCCAAACCCGGCTCGGAGCCGGCTCAACAGATCTGCGAGCTCTATTGGATTCTTGATCCAATAGAGCTCGCGTCACTCGTGCTGGAAAGCTTCATCACTTCAGTGGTCGTGATCGGGCTCGGTCGGGGCGCGCCCGATCACATCATGGCGCTTTGCGCAGCTAGTCGCTCGCTCCACTGGCATTGGCCTTCTTGACCTCGTCCAGCACCTGGCTGAGGTTGTAGCTCTCCGGCGCCTGCAGCGGCGGGAACTTCTCGTAACTCGTCAGGTGCGCCAGCCACAGCCGCTGACCGATTGGCAGCATGTTCCAATCGTACTGGAAGGCGGTCGCCGGGGAGCCGAGCGCCCCGCCCAAGCTCATCGCCGTCTTCTGGTCGATGCCGACCGCCTGCTCGAACGGATCGCGCTTGATGTTCTGGACGAGCGTGAAGTGGAACGGGATCAGCGGCATGATCCAGCCAGCCGGCCCCGGCTGCGACATGGTGTAGTACATCTTCCAGTTCTTGTAGCGCACCGCGGACGGCGTCGCGCCCGAGAAATAGAAGAAGTGGTCTCGAGCCGACTTGTCCGACTTGCCTTCGAGGTAGTCGCGCTGGTCGAAGCCGTCGAGGGTCGTCTTGACGATGCCGGGGTACTTCCCTGCCTCGATCTGCTGCTTCAACTCGTCGCCCTTGGGTCCACCGGCAATATTGACCAAGGTGGGCACCCAGTCGAGCGCCGCGAAGAGCTGGTTCTTCACCGTGCCCGGCTTGATGACGCCTGGCCACTTGATCACCATCGGTGCGCGGTAGCCGCCTTCCCAGGCTTCGCCCTTCTGGCCCTTGAACGGTGTCACGCCGCCGTCCGGGAAGGAGATCGCCTCGGCGCCGTTGTCGGTGGTGAACACAACGATGGTATTGTCGGCCTGGCCCATGTCGTCCAGTTTCTTGAGCACGACACCGATGTTGTCGTCCATCTGCTTCATGCCGGCTTCGTTGACGCCCCAGTCCTTACCGCCGCGCTCGCCCACCATGGCCTCGTACTTCGGCGGCAGTACGGTGACGACGTGCATGCGCGCCGGGTTGTACCAGACGAAGAAGGGCTTATTGGTCTTCTTCGGATCGTTGCGGTCGAGGAAGTCGACGACCTTCTCCGAGATCTCCTCGTCCACCGTCCTCGAGCGGTCGAGCGTCAACGGGCCCTCATCGCTGCACATCTGGCTCTTGGCCGTGCCGTCCGGAGATTTGCACCAGAGGACGTTGCGCGGGGGCGTCAGACACAGCGTGGTCTTGGGATCGACTGCGCCGGGCACTTCCGGCACGCCGGGAATCGGCGTGTTCTTGCACGGCGGCGCAACCGTCTGTTGGAGCGGAGTCTTGTTGATGTCAGGGAAACTGACCTGCTGCATCGCATCGAGGTGGTACAGATAGCCCCAGTATTCCTGGAAGCCGTGAGCGGTCGGCAGGGCCTCGGTGTGGTCGCCGAGATGGTTCTTGCCGAACTCGCCCGTGTTGTAGCCGAGATCGAGCAGGAACTGGGCGAGCGCAGGCGTGCCGGGCCGCAGGTAAGACGGGCTCCCCGGGAGCTGCGGCGGGATCATGCCGGTGCGCAGCGGATACATGCCGGTGAAGAACGCGTTGCGACCGGAGGTGCAGCTCTGCATGGCGACGTAGTCCACGAACATCGCACCTTCGTTACCGATGCGATCGATGTTCGGCGTCTCGCCAACCATCAACCCGCGATGATAGATGCTCGGCTGCATCCATCCGATGTCGTCGCCCATGATGAAGAGGATGTTGGGCTTTTGTCCCTGCTGGGCGGAGGCAGGAATGCTCGCCATTGTCGTGGTGGTACACAACACGACAAGAGCGCCCCAGATTGTTCTGAACATGCTCATGGTTGCTTCCCTTGATGTCGGGCTGCTGAAGCTGAAGCGCGGGCCGCAGCCTTCGCCCACCTCCACCCGCCGACCGCGCCTTTGCTCTTTATCCATGCGGGATCGTGCCCCGCGCATTCGGTCGACGCTCTCGCGACTGGAAAATTCGCCGAAGCGCCGTGGGTGCGCTATGCGATTTCGGCAGCTTGCTCCTAACTTTGCGGAGCCTGCTGCAGTGTGACCGAAGGCGATTCACCGAAGGTGATGCGATACGTCACCGCGAACCGCCCAAGTTCGAGGAACTGATGATTTCGGGCGACTTCCGACACGCTCGTTGTCGAAGGATCGGCACGTCGCAACGCGGCGCGAGCCTTGTTCAATCGTCGCAATAAGAGATATCGCGTGGGGCTTACGCCAAAAAATTCAGTGCAGCACATGCGCAGTGTTCGCTCTGGCACGCCGATCTCTGCACAAAGCGCGGACATGCTTAGCTTTTGGTCGAAGCGTTTGCTTATCGCTTCTTCGAAACGAGCGATCACTGCGCCGTGATGGAGTCTAGTCTTGGGATTGTCGCCCGTCTCGTTGGCGGCCAGGCAATTGATCGTCGCGTGAAGTAGTTCCCGCTCCAGCGCTCTTGCCGCCTCGGGAGCCAGTTTTTGCCTTTCCGCAAGGCGGCAGGCTTTCGCAAAAAGACGCTGGAATCTCAATGCCTCCGCCGGCGCCGGGCGGAGTATCTTGCTTGTGTGCGGCGGCGTAATCGTCCGACCCGTCAATGCCTTGCTGCAACTCCCAAGTACCCCAGGAGATAGCGCGATCAAACCCCATTGGCATGCGCCGTTGGTTTGTTGATGCGTGGGGCGGCCACGACCGTGCAAAACGACGTCGCCGCTACGCAAAGTAAATCCGTCGGATATGAGAGAGTCCGCATCCACTGGAAACGACAGGAACGTTCGCTCCGTGGGTAGCGAGACACAGGCAAAGCGCGGAAGGTTCTCGCAACACAGAGAGACTTCCAGATCCTTCAATTTCAGCCGTGTCAGCCGTGCCTTGAAATCGCCGGCACCTGTTATCGTGAGATTGATACATGCATCGGCGAATCCGGCTGAGTAACTATCGGGATCGCCAAAGGTAAGTATGCAAGTCTCTGCCATGTGTCCCGTCCCGTTGGACCGGCGGACAGTTCTTGCGACCAGTTGAATTACGGGTCTCACCGCACGCAGGAGTATCAGGCAACTGACCGCCTTCGGCTATGCAGGTTCGGAAGTTCGGTCCGGCGGGTGGAATGTGACGAATATGCAATTCCGGCAAGCTGTGATCTCGTCAGGCTGCGCGCCGTTTGTCTTCAGATGAGGCGCAAGCACAACGCCCGTGACAAATTTGAAGGGAGCAAGCAAGAAAGAAAGCGCGAAACTGAACGGAGATTAAAGCTAGAGTTGCAGCTATGTGCCGGGTTTATGGAGATACCGCGCTCTCCGCCAGCGTCACGTTCGGTTTGCCGCGGCATTGGCCCGGCTAAGCTCT
The DNA here is from genome assembly GCF_024199885.1 of Bradyrhizobium sp. CCGUVB23. Taxonomy (NCBI): domain Bacteria; kingdom Pseudomonadati; phylum Pseudomonadota; class Alphaproteobacteria; order Hyphomicrobiales; family Nitrobacteraceae; genus Bradyrhizobium; species Bradyrhizobium sp. CCGUVB23. The sequence goes on along the minus strand of NZ_JANADQ010000001.1, from coordinate 9,710,955 downwards.
CCGCATAGGCGGCCCCAAAATCCATTCTTCCTGGTTGTATTCCAGCAGGAGCATCTGTGACAAATGCGTGACAGTGCGGCGCGAAACGTCCCGGATTCCGGAGAGCCCTTCTGGATAAGTCGATCTTTCCTATTGCCCCGTCGCAGAGTTCATCTTCCCCTCAGTCTGGGGAACAGGGGACATTGCGATGCATCGACATACCGCTTGGCGGTTGCTTTTTCTTTTCATTGTTCTTGCAAGCACTCGGGTCAGTGCAGCGTGCATTGATCCCGCGCAGCTTGCACACTCGACCGTCAGCATCATGCGGTATTGGGATGACGCGGAGCGCGACGCGCATCCCAACGTGGTCGGCATCCGGGGCACTGGTTGGTTCCTGTCCCCGGCGACGATCGTCACCGCCGAACATGTCGCCGGAGCGATGAAGCTCTCGACAGAGGAGTGGAGGCCGCTCGAGATCAGGGACGAAGATGGCGCCCAGTTGATCGGGGCGCGCATCCAGCGCCTGGCGGGAGACGCCGCAGAAAAACTGGCCGTGATCGAACTCCAACAGCCCGTTTCCACCGCGCGGAGCTTTGCGATCCGGAGCAAGCCGCTCGTGCCGGAGGAGCAGGTCATGACGTTCGCCTATCCGGCCGGCCGCCCGCACCTCGTAGAAGGGCGGTTCGTTCGATTGGGAGATGGCGGGAAGCTCGACAGCATGGCGCTCCTGGAAATCTATGAAGGCGAGAATCGCTTCGTCATCGATCACGGCGCTTCAGGAGCGCCGGTGGTCGATTGCGACGGCCGCGTCGCTGCGGTCATCAGCAATGTGTTCACGCAAACTTTGGTGTGGGCTTCCCGCCAAATACGAATCTCTACGGCATGGGGAATGCCCAACGTCGTTTCTGTGCCCGTCCAGGCGCTCGATGAGGCTGCTCTAGCCGCTCCGACGCTTGTTCCGCCGCAAGGGAAGGCGGACGATTGAGGCCGATCGCAGTCCGGTCCGGCTACGGCATTTCCGGGGTCCCTGTATCTGGCTCAAGCGACCGGCAAGTGTGTGACTGCCAGCGATGAGGGACGATCGTGATGGACTTCCGGCTGCTCCGCAGGACGGCGCAGCGTATACGAGGGTGTCTCTCCGAACAGCAGATTGTAGGCAACCGAGAAACGCCCGAGTTCCCAAAAGCCATGGTCCGTAACGATCTGCGTAACAGTCGCCTTCCACGGATCTGAACTCAGGAGCGCCCGCCGCACGAGGTGCATTCGGCGCAAGGTGAGATAGCGGATTGGGCCCATGCCGAGATGCTCTTTGCAGGAGGCGCGAAGCGATCGCTCGGCAACACCGATCGCCGCGCAAATTTCGACGAGATAAAGCGGCCGGCTGGGATTTGCTTCCAAGAACTCTTCAAACTGTGCCACGATGATCTCGTGGCGACGGCCCCCGGCGCTTGGCTCGACGGCAGCGCCTTCGGCGAGGCACCTCACCATGAGATGAATGAGCTCATGCTCTAACGACCGAAGCACTTGCGGCAACTCAAGAATATGCGGATTATCATGGGCAAGCTGCCCGACGCTCTTGTGCAACTTTAACAGTCGAACCGTCAGTGCAGACTGTGGGCGAACGATTTGCGTTTGCCGCGTTTTCGGAAACTCACGGCCGATTATTGTCTCAGCAGCAGCATCCAGATCATCAATCGGAAGAGACATTGTTCCGTAGTGAAGGTTGGCGTCGGATCGTTGATGTACGACATCGGACCGGTTCACTATGATGTCGCCAGGCAAAATCTCGACGCCACAGTGCAGGAATCGTGACGAACCGGGTTCGGAAAGAAAGCCGATCGATCTACGCCCGGGCTTGACCGCGACAGTGTTGACCTGAGGAAGGGACACATGGAACCGATGAACCAGGAGCCTGTTCATGCCGATCTGTGTGATCTCGGCATGGAAACGTCCCCTCACGGTCGGGATCAGTTCGAGTTGTGCAGACCGAATGACTGCGGAGCACGCCGACGGTTCGGTAAAATCAAATACTCTACTCCACGCCACTGCTATCCTCCCCTGAAAAAAACAGAGGCCGTTACCTGTCGGACAATAAGTGCGCCAGCATCCGTGGAATTGGCTTCGGATCGCAAAAGCAGAGCAGGGTGATCGCGGCGACACCCAAATGGGGGTTGTATTTTAGCCCCTTCTTACTTGTGATGCGTGCACCACTTTTGACATAAATCAATGCGGGAATTGTGACATGAACGGCGACGTTGCTGCGCAACACAGTTAGCTCAACATCTTATGGGCGTTCGCTGCTCCCAAACGGAAATCGCTTCGCGTCGACGACGGTCCAAGGGTTCGTAGCTGCGATGTCGGGCGCGACATCGAGCCAACCTCCCACGGTTCAAGGCGCGCATGATGCCGATGCGGGCGAACATCGTCGGGCTGCCTCGCTCTGCGACCAGGATCAGCGCCTCCATGGCGGCCTGCCATTCTGGCCGATCATGCACCGCCTTCGGCAGCGCGGCGATGTACTCGCCTGCATCGCGTAGCGTGACGAGCTTCCGCCGCCAACCTCTATCGGCCCCTAACCGCGCGGGTACGCAGGTCGAGCATCAGACCATCCCGCTCGGCTACGAGAGACGTTCCTGGAACTGCAGTTGCGCGACAACACGAATCCGTAAGTGATGAAGGTTAAGGACGCGCACGGCCGCGTGTGTCTGCGCCGTATGTCGGTAGATGACAGCAGTGCTTTGTTGTCCACAGTGTCGATCGCGACACACCGCATTCGCGCGACTCGTCGTAGGCTCTTGTGGCGTCCTTCATGGCGCTTTCTCCCTTAGCCTTGAGCCCGTCGCGAATGGCGGGCTTCCTTAAAACGTGCAGGTGACATAGGACAGAGCTTGTCACTCGCGGTGAAGCGCTTCCTTAGGCAAGTTAGCAGCAAGAGCTCCGCTCCCATTGGCGTCGTTTGTACATTGCGAAGGAGGGACTACGATGTTGGACGCTGCCGCGCTGCGCGAAGATCTCGCCGCAATGGAAAAGCAAATCCGTTTTAATCCCAACGACTATGATCTAATCAACAAATACCTGACATATGCCCGCAAGGTGCGTGAGATCGAACATCGCGAAAACGGCTATGTGACTGCACGGAGGGAGCATCAAAATTAGATCCCCGGTGCACGAGGGAATTGTAATAACGCAGCAGAATTTGTTGAGAGCCTCACCGTTACAGAAGTTTCGCTTCTCAATTGCGGGCATGGTGGACAGTAAAGAACAGGCCCCAGCTCAGGGGGGAAAGCTGGGGCCATTCACGCGGGTCCCTGACACTCGGGGATCAGGTAACGTATTTACAATCTGCTTCCGAAGGTCTCGTTCCTTCTAAGCTCAAAGAATCGCAATCTGAGACGATCCTTGCGCTTCTGATCCTGTGTCTGCTGAGAGGCAACTGGTTCTGGTCCTTTTCGGCCATTGCTCAACGCCTTCAACTGAGGGCTTAAGTCCAAAAGTGAACATTCGTTCCGGGGCAGTCCATATCCGAGAAACACAAAATCCACTGCGTGAAGGTGTCATGGGTGGCGGTCAGGTCGTCGCCGTGTCCGGCCGGTCACCGGGAGCATCTGTCGGCTGTGTCCCTTGCGGGGAGCCTCGCATTCCAGCCTGGGAGCGTGTCCTTTCGGGGCCCTTTGGTCCAAGCACGCGAGGCCACTGCCGCGGCGGCCGAGCGCAAACAATGCACCGTTGCGAGCCCGCACCGATCGCGCAGGAAGCGAAACCGCCAGCCGCTGGCGGGCTATCCTTTAGGGAATGCTAGAAACAGGTTCACCATGAACCAGAGTATGGGCGCCCATATCAGGGCGAGTATCAGGCCCATGAAGATCTGGCAGGACCGACTTGTAGGTTCGTTTGTGCCTCGGCCAACCATGATCAGACCATCGAAGGGCTGCCCCGGCTCACCACAAAACAGATATGAGGACCACCAAGCCGCCCGCGGCCAGTATCCAGGACAGCAAATGGATCATCCGTGTTCGGTCGCGCGTCATGTTGCGCCTCCGGCTCCCGCCCATCTCGAAGCAGGCGCCTGAGCGGGAGCAGACCATTGAGCCAGATCAAAGCTGCCCTTGGTGTGCAGAATCGGCCGGAGTCTGATGCGCGGCCATAGGCGCCCAGGGGCGCCGGTAGATCTCGATACCGGACAACCGCGCCAGACCTGGCTCGCCGTAAGCGACGAGCCGGCCGCCTTGGTCTGCGGTCGTTACTGGCATCTCGTCATGGTCGGGTAGTCGTAACCGGTGGTGCTGGCGGCGAAGTCGCTGTCGATCACGGCGCCGCTGTAGCCGGCGGTCTTCTCGAAGGAGGAGCCGGTGGAAATCAGGCGACGCAACTGTTCGACCTCGACTAAAGGGGTGTTTTGCTGGGGGTATTCGAGGCCCTGCGCAGGCGGCGAAAGGGGCTCAGCGCGGCTGCTGCATCATCAGCCAGAATGGGCAGTGTGGGGCCTTCTTGATCTTGGCTTCGCCCACCCGATTGTCCTTACATCGGTTCGATCCGGCCTGGATTTTGGGGAGTTGGGGAGGGGATAAGGAGATGCGAGACATGCGGAGCGTCGCATTGAGCCTTGAAGGAGCGACATCACTTGTCTCTTGGTCGCAAGGCCTTGAGGAGCTTGCCCTCGATTGAATCGATGAGGAATATCGAGCCGTCCTCAGTGAGGTGCACGCTGTCTATGGCCGCAGGAGAATGGTCGTTTAAACGTGTGAGACATCCATCGGCATTGCAAAATACCTGCCAAGCCGAAATGTATTCGGCACCTTGTTGTGTGAAGAACATGCGGGCCTGTTCGTCATCCCAAAGGTTGTTCACAAAACTGCTAGATCGTGCGGGCAGTAACTGTCTGCGCGTGATGTAGTAGCTTAGGGCCTGCTCCGGTAAACCGCGCTTCCACGATGGTACCGGGCCTAATACAATTATTCTTGGACCGATCAGTTTCAATGCAGCCAGCGTGTTGCTCCAGCCTGTCCTCGTGCTTACGTCGAGAGGGCCATTTGCGTGCAGCAGGACGACGTCGGGTCGAATAGAGCTGAGGATTTGTCTCACACGCCCATTGTTTTCCGCGCAGGCGACAGAAATCGGACCGCTCAGGAGCGGCATACAAGAGCTGGCGGTAACTTGAACAAGTCCGGACGGCTGACGCGACTGGAGAACTCGGAGCCCGGGCATCAGCGATCCAGCTGTGGAATCACCCCATACGGATAAGAGCGGGCGAACGTGCTCGAAGCATTCATCGGCGAACTCTGTTTGAGATCCCAAGTCCAGCAGACATCGGCCGAATCGCCATGCGATTGGCCGCTCCGCTGCAGCCGCTCTCAACTCAGGTGGAAAGCGGCCGGAGAAACCGTCGGATTGGACTACCACGAATCCGGCAATTGCTGTCGCCAGCATGCCGCCGGCCAGCAGACCAATTCTCTTGCTGCTCAACGCTCCGAAACGGATTGGCGTCTCAATGAGGGCAAATGTAGCCCAAGCGAGGGCATAGGAAGCAACAACGGCCAAGCCGCGCTCTAGCAAGGTCAGTGGCAGGAACTTCACGGCAGCAGACAGCACCAAGACGGGCCAATGCCACAGGTACAACGGATAGCTTATCTTGCCGGTAAGCACCGTGGCACGATTAGAGAGCATGAGAGCAGCCAAACGACTTCTTGCGCCACCCGCGATGACCAGCATCGACCCAGCGACCGGCAAAGCTGCGCGCCAACTCGGATAGTCCGCCTTCTGATCGATCAAGAGAGAACTCGCCACCACTAAGGCCAGCCCAATTGCAACCACAGCATCTGGATTGGCAACGCGCGCGAGGGGCGCGTGCCGTTCGCGCCACGCAAGGATTGCCCCGGCCATCAATTCCCACGCTCTAGTGATCGGAGAGTAAAAATCCAGATCGCGATGGTGATCGAGGAGGACCGAAACCCCGAAGGATAGCGCACCGACGAGCAATATCGCGGTCCACCATCGACGTGGGGCCGCAAGGAGCGATACAGCGAGGGGCCACAGGATGTAGAACTGCTCCTCTACCCCAAGCGACCAAAGGTGGAGCAGCGGGAATGTATGCGTGTCCGGGCTGAAATATCCTGACTGAAACCAAAAATAGAAGTTCGCGGCGAATACTGAGCTCGCGGCAACTTGCGCTCCAAGGCGAACAAAGGAATCCGGCAACAATATAAACCATGATGCCAACAGAACCGTCGACATAACAAGGATAAGGGCGGGGAAAAGCCGTCGTATGCGCCGCGTGTAGAACTGCGTGACCGTGAATGACCCTTGCGCGACTTCATCGAAGATAATTCCGGAGATGAGATATCCAGAGATCACAAAGAAGACGTCAACTCCGATGAACCCACCGGGGACGTACTCTGGATAGGCGTGAAAGAAGACAACGGCCGATACGGCAACGGCGCGCAGCCCGTCGATCTCCGGCCGGTAACCCGGTGCCTGTCCCATTGGTCCGCCTGAATGCTATGCAACACATCCAGTATTTCGCGACATTTTCGGGGCGCGGTGGAAGCGGGCGAGGCCGGTTCCCCTTTCGACGATCGGGCTAGCACCTGACAAATCACTGATTTGCCCGACCTGGAGAAGAAATTTACTTCGATCGCCTGCTGCGCCTCGCCAATCGCACGCCAGCACCGCTCCCGTTCTCCGGAATGAACTCGACGCCGGCCTTCTCGAGGCGGCGACAAGTGCTTGGCCGGTTTCGGCGCGGCCGCCAATTGACCCATCGACCGATTCCAACTGCTACGCCAGGCGAAGATCAAGGCACGAGAGGCCAAATGCAGCGATCGGGGTTAGCGATCGATCAGGCCGATCTGCGCCGTCCAAACGCCACGATAGGCGTCAAGCCCGGTGATCGGAGCTGCGGGGACGGGCATCGGCGCCGCGATGGGGTAGGAAGGCGGCCATTGCGCAAGCATTGCGGCACCGCGCGCCGTGCCTGCGGCGTCTTCCGCTGCAAAGACGCGCTGCGTCGGTCGTAACGCGCCGACGGTCTGACAGAAGGGAAGATTGCCGGCGAAGGTCCCTTCGACGATGAGATCGCCGCTGGTTGCTCCCATGCGCGTCAGCATCAGATCGCTGACCAGGGCGCAATAGAGCGTCGCAAGCGCGGTTCGATCGCGCGCTGCGACTTCGCCGCGGATCACGCCTTTGGTCGTCGCATAAGGTCCGCCATGGCCGGAAAAGCAGGGCAGAGCCATCGCGCCCGAGGCGACGACGCGTTCGATCGCGTCAAGGTCAGGATTGCCGCCGCCCGCGATGACGGCGTATTCACGCCCGCCCATGAAGCGCCCGCAGGCGATGGGGCGGCCGAGCGCGTCGACGTTGGCGAGCGTGTCGTCGCGAGGATCGAGCTGATCGAGTGAAAGGCCCACGCTCATCAGGATCACCCAGGTCCCGGTCGACAACACGGTGAACGGCGCCTGGCGCGAGACGAGGTAGGGCAGAAGTGAAGCGTTGGAATCGTGGATACCGCAAAAGACTCGCGTTTCAGGCGCGAGCCCGGTCAGGGCGGCGATTTCAGGCTGAATCGGACCGAGCGGATCGAAGGCGCGGCGGAGCGGCGGCAGCAAGTGGTCGACGCTGAGAGCTTTGACGAGGCTCGAGATCTGTCCCTGCCGCGGCGCCCAGAGGTCGGTATGGGCGCCGAGGGTCGTGATTTCAGAGACAGCGATGCCGCTCAGGCGCCAGGTCCAATATTGCGGGTAGCCAACGAAATACCTCGCATCGGCAAAGAGGTCCGGACAGCGCCACTTCTGATAGGCGAGCTGCCGGCCGAGATTGAGACCGGCTGGCAGTCTCGGCGACAGGCTCTCCGAAAAGGGCGGCCGCAGGCTGGCATAGTCGGGCTCGATCACTTCTACGCCCGTGAATTCGTAGTCCATGACCGGAGCGGCGAGCGCGCTCTCGCCGATCAAGGCGCCGGCAGCGCCATGCGCGGTCGGAACGATCGCACTGATCTGATGCGAGCGTGCGGCCTCACGAAGCGCATCGAGAAAGAAGTTCCACGCGTTCTCAACATCTTCGTGCGGATAGGGCGGGCCCGGCCGGATGCAGTTGGGCGCCGACTTTTCCCAGAGAAGTCGGCCGTCATCGAACAAGGCAAGCTTTACATTGGTCTTGCCGATGTCGAGGACTGCGACCGTCTGGCTCATCGTCAAGCTACATCTCAACAAGCAACGTCACGCGTGTCATGGCCGGCTTGTCACGGCGATGACAACGAGGGCCGAAAGTGCGTCGCCCGGCCGCGTTCTGCGGCGGCCAGGCGACGAGCCTAAGTCAGAAATCGAAGTCCTTGATGTTCTGCTTCGTGAAGATGAAGGGCGAGCCAAGCAGGATCTCACTGCCATTGACCACGTTCAGCTTGCCGAGCTTGCCCGCGTCCACCGAGGTCGCGCCGGGCTTCAGGGTACCGTCGACGACGGCACGCATCACGTAGGTCGCGGCATAGCCGAGATCGACCGGGTTCCACAGCACGACCGACTTGACGCAGTCCGCGTTGACATAAGGCTTCATCGCATTCGGCGTGGCAAGGCCGACCACCGCCACCTTGCCGCAGAGCTTGGCCTTGGTCACGGCCTCCGCCGAAGCCGGCGTCGCGACCGAAGTCATGCCGAACAGGCCAGCAAGCTTGTCGCCATGCTTGTTGATCAGCGTCGTGGCCTGGTTGAAGGACAGGTTGTTGTCCTCCTGCGCTTCGACTGTCTCCAGCCATTTCAGCTTGGGGTGACACTTCTGCGCATAGGCCCACATCTCGGCGATCCAGCGTGCCTGGTTCGGCGTCGTGAACGTCGAGGTGACGATCGCGAAGCTCTTGTCTTCGCCGGCCTCGTTGGCCATCGAGTCGATCATCGACTTGGCGATGCCGTTGAACTCGGCCTGGTTGACGAACCATTCGCGCGCGTCCGGCGTCGAGTTGGCGTCGTAACCGACGACATGGATGCCTTTCGACAGGGCCTTCTTAAGCACCGGCGCGATCGCCACCGGATCGTTGGCAGCGAAGAGAATGCCGTCGACGCCGCTGGTGATGTAATTGTCGATGAACTTGATCTGTTCGTCGATCTTGGCTTCGGTCGGGCCGTCGGTCTTCACCGTGACATTGCCGAGCGCCTTGGCGGCCTCCTGCATGCCTTTCGACGTCGCGTTGAAATAGCCGATGCCGATCAGCTTCGGCACGTCAACCAGCGTGATCGGTTTGCCGGCCTTGTCGGCCGCATTGGTTGGCCGGCCGCCGTCATAAGGCTTGGCCGCTGGCGCGGCGTTGGCCTCGCCAGCCGCACAGGCAAGCGGATTGACCGGCAGGTCGTCCGCGCCGTCCCATCTCTTGTCCGCTGCCGAGGCCGTTCCGGCCAGAAGCGTCGCGCTGAGAAATGCAAAGGCTAATCCGAGCTTCATCTTGTTGTCCTCCCATGTTTAAGCCGCTGTTTTCGCGGTCAGACACTCCATCAAACGCCGTCGCGGCGCCGTTGGAGCGAACTCGCCACAAGAGTTGAAAGGATGAGAACTGCGCCGATGACCACGATCGTCGCATCGCCCTTGACGCCGGTCAGGGCCAGTCCGTTCTTCAAGAGCTGGATCATCGCCAGGCCAACGACCGTGCCCCAGATCGTGCCGACGCCTCCGAATATGCTGGTGCCGCCGAGCACCACCGCCGCGATCACGTCGAGCTCATAGCCGATCCCCATGTCCGAGCGGGTCGTGGTCACGCGTGAGACGAGAACACAAGCGGAAAGGCCGGCCATGAGGCCCGATAGCGTGTAGATGATCAGCTTGACGCGATCGACCGGCAAACCGGAAAAGCGCGCGGCGGTCTCGTTGTTGCCGATCGCATAGAGAGTCCGGCCGAAAGTGGTGCGGTCAAGAACGATTGCCGAGACCACGATCGCGATCAGCAGGAGCCAGAGCTGCGCCGGCACGCCGAAAAGGTTTTCCTGTCCGATGAAGTAGAACCATTCCGGGTAGCCGCGCACCGAACGCGCCTGGCTGATCCCCTCGGCGAGGCCGCGATAGAGCGCGAGCGTCGCGATCGTCATGATCAGTGGCGGTACTTTCACCCTGGTGATGACGATCCCGTTGAGAAGACCTGCCGCGGCACCGACGAGCAACGACAAGCAGATCGCCAGCGGCAAGGGAAAGCCGAAATTCTTCCAGGAATAGCCGAGCAAGATGGCGCAGAGCCCGACGATCGAGCCGACCGAGAGATCGATGCCCCCGGTGATGATGATGAAGGTCATCGGCAGCGCAATCAACCCGACCTCGGTCGTCAGCCTGCCTTGATTGAGCAGATTGTCGAGCGTGAGGAAGCGGCTGTTCAAGCCGCCGAGCACGATCAACGCAATGAGAAGGATCACCGCGAGCATGGTCTCGTGGCGCAGCAGCCACCAGGGGACGACGCGCTTGGCGGTCTGGGGAAGGGGGATTTCGCTCATGGCGCTCATGCTCCGGCCATGCGCCGGCGCCGCAGAATGTCGGCGATCACGGTCACGAGGATGAGCACGCCCTGGACCGCGCGGATCCAGTAGGGCGAGACGTCGATGAAGACCAGCGCGCTCGCGATCTCGGCGATCAGTACGGCGGCAAGGGTCGAGCCGATCACCGTGCCGACGCCGCCGAGGATGCTGACGCCTCCGACGACCGACGCGGTGATGATCGTCAGCTCGAGATTGGGCGGCACGGTCGACTGGATGACGCGCAGCTGCGTCGCATAGAGCAGGGCGGCCGCCCCGGCAAAGAATCCGTGCAGCGCGAAGACCATGACGATCGTGCGCGGCTGCGAAATGCCGCAGAGCCGCGCCGCTTCGGCGTTGCCGCCCACGGCGTAGATGGCGCGGCCTGAGGCCGAATAGCGCATCCATAAGGCCGCCAGGATCGTCACCAGGATCATGAGAAAAACCGGGAACGGCAGCACACCGAAGAGTTCGATATCGGCGAGATGGAAACTGTCGGGCAGGTCGGTGATCCATTTGCCCCCGGTGACGCTGATCAGGCCGCCTTTGAGGATCGACAGCATGCCGAGCGTAACCACGATCGCCGGAATGCGCAGGTAGGCGATGATGGCCCCCTGCAAGGCCATTACGAGGACGCCGGCAACGAGCGCCGCCAGCCAGGCGACCACGATCGGCGCGCCGTTCACCGCCAGAGTGCCGCTGATCGTCGCCAGGACGCCGATCAGCGCGCCGACGGAAATATCGATGTTGCCGGAGACGATCACCATCGACATGCCGACTGCTGCGACTGCGATATAGGCGTTGCCGAGCAGCACGTCGGAAAGATTGCGCGCCGCCAGAAAGCGCGGATTGTAAAGGCCAACGGCGATGGCGAGGCCGATCACCGCGATCGCGAGCAAAGCCTCCTGCGAGGCAAGCACCTTCAGCCGCCGCCGCGGATCAGCCTCGGTTCCGGCCAAGGTCAACGTCGTCATGCCGCTTTCTCCGCGTTGTCATGACTGCCCATCATCGCTGCGCCGATCGTTTCCTGGGTTGCTTCTTCGCGCGAAAATTCGGCAACGATACGGCCTTCGCGCATCACGAGCACGCGGTCGCTCATGCCGAGCACTTCTGGCAGCTCGCTCGAAATCATCAGGATGGCGAGCCCCTGGGCCGCAAGCTCGCCCATCAGCCGATGGATTTCCGCCTTGGCGCCCACATCGATGCCGCGCGTCGGCTCATCGAGGATCAATAGCTTCGGCTCATTGGCGAGCCATTTGCCCAGCACGATCTTCTGCTGATTGCCGCCGGAGAGCTTGCCCGCGATCTGCTCGAGCGAGCTCGTCTTGACCGCAAAGCGCTTGACGCCGTCGTCGGCAAGCTTACGCTCGGCGCCGCGATCGATGAAGCCGCCGAATGCGACCTTGCCAAGCGCGGCGAGGCTGAAGTTCTCGCGCACACTCATCGGCCGCACCAGGCCCTGTGTGCCGCGATCCTCGGGGACATAGGCGAGGCCCAGGGACCGCGCCTGTGCCGGCGAGCGGATATCGACCTTCCGTCCGGCGATCCGGATTTCGCCGCTATCGGCCGGCGTGACGCCGAAAATGGTTTGCGCCAGTTCGCTGCGACCAGAGCCGACGAGGCCGGCAAGGCCGACGATCTCGCCGGCGCGCACCGTGAGCGATACGCTCCTCGTCAGCGGCCGTCGTTCGAGGTCTTTCACCTCCAGCACCGGCTTGCCGATCGGAACCGTGATCTTCGGGAACAGGCTTTCGATCCTGCGGCCGACCATCAATTGCACGAGCTCGGCCGCGTCCGTGTCGGCGACGCGCTTGGTCGCGACATGTGCGCCATCGCGCAGCACGGTGACACGATCGGCGATGGCGAAGATCTCGTCGAGCCGGTGGCTGATATAGATCACGGCGACGCCGCGGGCTTTCAGCTTGCGCACGATATCGAACAGCCGCGTCACGTCGTACTCGGTCAGGGCCGCGGTCGGCTCGTCCATGATCAGTATGCGCGCGTCCTGCGACAGCGCGCGCAGGATTTCGACGCGCTGGCGATTGCCGACGCTGAGGGAACCGACGACTCGGTCGGCCTGCAGGTCATGAATCTCGAGCGAAGCGAGCAGCGCATTCGTCTTCTCGTGCATCGCCCGCCAGTCGATCCGGCCGAGGCCGGCGCGCGGCGCATGCCCCATGAAGATATTCTCGGCGACGGTAAGCTCCGGAAACAGCAGCAGCTCTTGATAGATCGTGGCGATGCCGGCGCGCCTTGCATCGTCCGGACGCGCTAGGTCGACCGGCTTGCCGTCCACGAGTACCTCGCCGCGATCGGGCGGGAACACGCCGGAAACGATCTTGATCAGCGTCGACTTGCCGGCGCCGTTCTCACCGAGCAAGGCGTGGACTTCTCCCCTGGCGGCGTCGAACGAGACGCCGGACAGCGCCCGCACGCCTGGAAAGGATTTCTCGATCGAGCGTACCGACAGAAGCGGCGTTCCGGGAGTTTCACTATGCGCGTCCGTTGTCATGGTCACGCCGCCGCATTGGTTTGAGCGCCTGCATCGACGGCAACGACGCGGACACCGTGCCCGCGCAGCATGTCGAGTGCGTCGTCTGGCGCGCCGGAATCGGTGATCAGCGTATCGATGCGCGAGAGCGGGCAGACGACTAGGCTGCCGCGCGAGACGAATTTCGAGGAATCGGCCAGCACGATCAGCTTGTCGGCACGCTTCAGCAGTTTCGACTCGGCGCGGGCGAGCAGGGGATCACCCTCGATCACCCCGAGCGGGCCGATTGAAATCGCGCTCATGAACATCCGCGTCGCCGAATAGTGCTGGATCGCATCCTCTTCAAAGGGCGAGACGATCATGCCCTGCTCACGATAGACCTCGCCACCCGGCAAGGCGACGCGGCATTTCGACGTGTGGATCAGCGCGTCGGCGAGCAGATAGGAATTGGTCAACACCTTCAGGCGGCGCTCGCGCAGATACTCGCCCATCTGGTACGTGGTCGTGCCGCCATTGATGATGATCGTCTCGCCGTCGGCGCAGAGTGCGACTGCCGCCTTCGCAATGGCGCGCTTGGCGTCAATATTGAGCGTCTGGCTGACGTCGAAGGAGCGGGTGGCAAGGGAGAGGACGTCGCCCGGTGCGCTGGCGGTTTCCGGCAGGGCTTCTAGTCCGCCGTGCACCCTGATCGCGACACCTTGCTCAGCGAGTCGGGCGAAATCGCGCCGTATGGAAGCTTCGGAGACGCCGGTCGCGCGACAAGCGTCGGCGATGCGCACCAGCGACCGCTCACGCAAGAGTGCCTTGATGACCTGCCAGCGTTCCCGCTCGTGCACGTCGCCCTCCCTTTTGCCCGCAAATAGGTCATGCTCTCGACCATTGGTCAACTGCGAACCGTCAAGTTCGCTCAATATCGCGCTGCATCAATCATATTGCGTCGCGATGGTGAGCGTGGATGATTGACCGTGATTGAATGGCTGACATAAGCTGCATCAAGGTAAAGCACAGGGAGAACGCCTAATGAGCGAGGTCGCGGCCACGCCCCTGCCAAACCTATGGGACGACGCGCTCGCCGCCGGGCTCGATGAGGCAGGTCAGTTGCTGTACCGCTCGAACCTGCTCGGGGCCGATCTGCGCATCACCAATTTCGGCGGCGGCAACACCTCAGCCAAGATCGAGATGAAAGATCCGCTGACGCGCGAGAGCGTACGGGTGCTCTGGGTCAAAGGCTCAGGCGGCGACATCGGCTCGATGAAGCGCGACGGCTTTTCGACGCTGTACCTCGACAAGCTCGAGAGCCTGAAAGGTATCTATCGCGGCCTCGCCCATGAGGACGAGATGGTCGCCTTGTTCAATCACTGCACCTTCGATCTCAATCCGCGTGCGAGCTCGATCGATACGCCCTTGCACGCCTTCGTGCCGCACCGGCATGTCGATCATGTCCATGCCGACGCGGTCATCGCCATTGCCGCCTCAGTCGACGCCGAGCGTCTGACCCGCGAGGTTTTCGGCGGCAAACTCGGGTTCCTGCCGTGGCAGCGGCCCGGCTTCGATCTCGGCCTGAAACTCGGCGAGATGGCTGCGCGCCATCCCGACTATGTCGGCGTGGTCCTCGGCGGGCACGGGCTGTTCACCTGGGCCGAGACGTCGAAAGCCTGTTACGAGATGACCTTGCGCGTGATTCAGCAGGCTGCCGATTGGCTTGCTGCGCATGAGCAGAAGCCGGCTTTCGGCGGCGCCAAGGTCCAAACGGCCTCGCCGGAGAAGCGCCGCGCGATCGCGGCCAGGCTGATGCCGCTGATCCGCGGCAAGATCTCCACCGACGAGCGCAAGATCGGCCATTTCACCGATGCTCCGGAGGTGCTGGAGTTCGTCAACTCGAGCGCGCTGACGAAGCTGGCGCCGCTCGGCACCTCCTGTCCGGATCACTTTCTTCGCACCAAGATCCGACCGCTGTTGCTGCCCTACGATTCCGTGCGCGACAATCTCGACGAGGTGATCGCCGGCCTCGACGACGTTCTCGCCGCTTACCGGCACGACTACGCCGCCTATTACGGGCGCTGCAAACGTTCGGATTCGCCGGCCATGCGCGATCCCAACGCGATTGTGTATCTCATTCCGGGCATCGGTATGTTCACGTTTGCCAAGGACAAGGCAACGGCGCGCGTTGCGGCCGAGTTCTATGTCAACGCGATAAACGTCATGCGTGGCGCCTCGGGCGTCAGTGCCTATGTCGGCCTTGCCGAACAGGAGGCCTTCAACATCGAATATTGGCTGCTGGAAGAGGCCAAGCTCCAGCGCATGCCAAAGCCGAAATCGCTCGCCGGGCGGATCGCCTATGTGACTGGCGGCGCCGGCGGCATTGGCGGGGCGACCGCGCAGCGGCTGCTCGGCGAAGGCGCGTGCCTTGTCATTGCCGATATCGACGAGAAGGCGCTGAACGAGCGCGTTGCGGCGATCACGAAACGCCATGGTCGCGACGCGGCGATCGGTGTCAAGCTCGATGTAACCGACGAGGCGGCGGTGGTCGCCTCGTTCGAAGAGACCGCGCGCGCCTTTGGCGGTGTCGACATCGTCGTCTCGAACGCGGGGATCGCTTCGGCTTCGCCTGTCGAGGACACGAGTCTTGGGCTCTGGCAGAAGAACATGGACATTCTCGCCACGGGTTATTTCCTCGTCTCGCGTGAGGCGTTCCGGCTGATGCAGCGTCAGAACATCGGCGGCGCCATCATCTTCGTCGCATCGAAGAACGGCCTTGCCGCTTCGGCAGGCGCTTCGGCCTATTGCGCAGCCAAGGCGTCGGAGATCCATCTCGCCCGCTGCCTGGCGCTGGAAGGCGCGGCACATGGCATCCGGGTCAATACGGTCAATCCGGACGCGGTGCTGCGCGGCTCGAAGATCTGGGAAGGCGAGTGGCGTCAGCAGCGTGCGGCGTCCAACAAGGTCACCGAAGATCAGCTCGAGGAAGTCTACCGCCAGCGCTCGATGCTCAAACTGTCGGTTTTCCCCGAGGATATCGCCGAGGGTGTCTACTTCTTCGCGTCCGACCTTTCGGCCAAATCAACCGGCAACATCCTCAATGTCGACGCCGGCAACGCGCAGGCCTTCACGCGATGAGCACGCCGTTCTCGATCAGCGCGGATTTCATCGCCGACCACAACGCGCGGCTCGAAGACGCCACCACTGAAGACTACGACGCCCTGAAGCGTGCACTGGCGCGGCAGGGGATCGACGCGGAGGCCCTGGTGCAGAAGGTCATGGCCTTCGGCGTCGCCATTCCGACCTGGGGCGTCGGCACAGGTGGCACGCGTTTCGCTCGCTTTCCGGGGCCGGGTGAGCCACGCAACGTCTTCGAGAAGATCGACGATTGCGCCGTGATCCAGCGATTGACGCGGGCCACTCCGACCATCTCGCCGCACATTTCGTGGGACAAGGTCGATGACTATGTCGCCTTGCGCGAGAAGGCTGCGACGCGCGGCCTTGCCTTCGATGCGGTCAATTCCAACACGTTCCAGGATCAGCCGGGGCAGGAGCTTTCATACAAGTTCGGTTCGTTGTCGCATACCGATGCGCGCGTGCGCGCTCAGGCGGTCGCACACAACATCGAATGCATCGAGATCGGCCGCAAGCTCGGCTCGAATGCGCTGACCGTCTGGATCGCTGATGGCTCGAACTTTGCCGGCCAATCGAATCTGACCAAGGCGCTCGACCGCTATGTTGATGCGATGCGCGAGGTCGTCGCGGCGCTGCCCGCCGACTGGCGGGTGTTCCTCGAGCACAAGCTTTACGAGCCGGCGTTCTACTCGACCGTGATCTCGGATTGGGGCACGAGTTTTGCAGTCGCGCAGGAGCTCGGCCCCAAGGCCCATTGTCTCGTCGACCTCGGCCATCATGCGCCGAACGTGAATATCGAGCAGATCGTCGCCCGGCTCGTTCGCTTCGGGAAGCTCGCAGGCTTCCATTTCAACGATTCAAAATATGGCGACGACGATCTCGACACCGGCTCGGTCGAGCCGTTCAGGCTGTTTCTCGTCTTCAACGAGCTGATCGACGCCGAGCGCCGCAAGGCGGACGGCTTCGCGCCAGAGTATATGATCGACCAGTCGCATAACGTGACCGATCCTATCGAGAGCCTGATGCAATCGGCGACCGAGTTGCAGCGCGCCTATGCGCAGGCCCTCATCGTCGATCGCGCGGCGCTCGAAGCGGCGCAAGAGGCGAATGACGCGCTCGGCGCGCATCTCGAATTGAAGCGCGCTTTCACGACCGACGTCTCGCCGCTGCTCGCCATCGCCCGCCTGCGCGCCGGCGGCGCGATCGCGCCGATCGCGACCTATCGCGCATCCGGTTATCGGGCGCAAAAGGCAATGGAGCGTCCCGCCATCGCCGGGACGTCGGCGGGAATTGTGTAGGCGAGGGGCCTTGCTTTCGCCGTCAGAGCTTCCGCAGCGCCAGACCGCCATCGACGTGGATGACGTCTCCCGTCGAATAGCCGAGTTGGCCTGTCGCCAGGGTGGCAACGGCTTTTCCGATATCCTCCGGCTCTCCCCAGCGCTTGATGGGCGTGAGGCCCTCGCCAATGAGCCGGTCGTACTTGTCCTTCGCGACGGCAGTCATTTGCGTTCGGATGATCCCTGGCCGAAGCTCGTAGGACCCGATGCCATGATCGGCGAGCCGGATAGCGAAAAGCCGGGCCATCATGGACAGTCCCGTCTTGGAGACGCAGTACTCGCCGCGGTCAGTCGAGGCGAATTCGGCATTGATCGACGAAATCGTAATGATGCTGCGAAAGTGCTGTGATTGCGCGCCGATCATTCGCCGTGCGACCTCCTGGGTCAGGAAGAGGGGACCGCGCAGGTTGATCCTCATGACGCGGTCATAGCTCTCCTGCGTCATCTTCAAGAGATCATCGCGGACGCTCACGGAAACACCGGCATTGTTGACGAGGCATTCGATGCCGCCAAAGGCATTCCAGGCTTCGTCCACGAATTGATGGTGCTGCTCGACCTGCGAAATATCGAGGCTGATGGCCTTTGCATCCCCGCCTATTTCGCGGATGGCTGCTACCGTCTCGTCAACATCTTCCGAGCCGGGAAGATCATTCACGATGATCGAGAAGCCGGCTCTCGATAGCGCGAGCGCGATTGCGCGGCCGATGCCGCGCCCCGCTCCCGTCACCAGGGCGCCAGGTCGTCGCTGATCGTTCATATCGGTTTCCCTCCATGCGCTCGAGCCCAAGCAAACGGGCATCTCCTGAATTTGGAACGTTCTATAATATGAAGGTTCTGGCGTTCGAGGCCAATTTTCCGCATTTGCCGCATTTTTGAGGTCTTGTGTCCTAGTTGGAATAGGAGTATTGGAACGTTCCAAAAGATGCGGAGGTTCGCAGAGGGCATGGCGCGTGCGGGGCGTAAATCTCGTGCAGTGACGATCCTCGACATTGCCAAGTCGGCGGGCGTGTCGAAGTCGACGGTGTCGCTCGTGCTCAAGAGAAGTCCTCTCGTCAGAGAGGAGACGCGCCAGCGCGTGGCGGGGGCGATGGACGCTCTCGGCTATGTCTACAACCGCGGTGCCGCGAGCTTGCGCCGCGCGAGGGCCGACATCGTCGGAATGGTCATCAATGATCTGTCGAACCCGTTTTTCGCGGAGCTTGCCATTGGCATCGAGCGCGCCCTGCAAAACTCCGGCTTTGTTCCATTCATCGCCAATACCGCCGAGAGCGTCGTCCGGCAGGCCGAGGTGGTCCGCTCGATGCGGGAGCATGGCGCAGCCGGCCTGATCCTTTGTCCGGCGCTCGACACCGACGTGGCGGAAATTTCGCGGCTCGAGGCGCGTCTGCCCATCGTGCTTGCGATCCGGCGGATCATCGGAACCCGGGCCTCGCTGGTGGTTTCCGACAATCTGGCCGGTGCAGCGCGGGCGACCGAGCATCTGATCGAGCTCGGCCATCGCGATATCGCCTTCGTCGGCGGCGTTGGCCGGATGGTCGTTTTCCAGGACCGTGTCGCCGGGTTTGCGCGCGCTATGGAGCAGGCGCGACTTGCTGTCGAGCCCGCACGGATCATCGAGAGCATGCCGACGAAGGATGGCGGCTTCGATGCCATGAAGCGCCTGCTGTCGTCGGAAAGGCGACCAACGGCAGTGGTTTGCTTCAACGACGTCGTGGCCATCGGCGCGATGCTGGCGATCGCACGACAGGGGCTGACCGTCGGGCGGGATGTTGCCATCGTCGGTTTCGATGATACCGCCGAGGCCCGTCATGTCTCTCCCGCTCTGACCACCGTGTCGGTTGACGCCGGCAGTCTCGGAGAACGCGCCGCGCAGATGCTGCTGAGGCAGATCAACGAGGGCGAGCGTCGTCTCGAGAGTTACGTGGGCGAAGCGCGGTTGGTCGTTCGGGAGAGTTGTGGGGCGACATTCAAACGGAGGATCGCATCTTGAGTGGCCTGCGTTGGGGATTGATCGGTGCAAGTACGATCGCGCGCGAGTGGATGATCGGGTCCATCCGTGGAGCGGGCGGCGAGGTGGTGGCTGTGATGAGCAGCGATCCGGAGCGCGCGCAGCGATTTGCCGGCGAGAACGGGATCGCGACTGCAACAACAGACCTCGACGCGTTGCTCGGAAGCGGTATCGATGCGGTCTACATCTCGACAACGAACGAGCATCATTGTTCGCAAACGCTGGCCGCAGCTGCGGCCGGCAAGCACGTGCTGTGCGAGAAGCCGCTCGCATTGAACCTGGCGGATGCAAGGCGAATGGTCGCGGCCTGCAAGGCGGCAGGGGTGCAAATGGGGACGAACCACCATTTGCGCAACGCGGCCACCCATCGCGCAATGCATGCTGCGATCAAGGCGGGCCACATCGGCAAGCCCCTGTTCGCCCGCGTGTTTCATGCGGTCTATCTTCCGCCGCACCTGCAGGGCTGGCGGATCGAGCGGCCTCAGGCGGGTGGCGGCGTGGTGCTCGACATCACCGTTCATGACGCCGACACCATGCGTTTCGTGCTCGACGACGATCCTGTCGCCGTAACCGCGATGACGTCGCGGGCCGGCATGGGCCAGGCAGGGCTCGAAGACGGCGTCATGGGGGTTGTCCGCTTCGAAAGCGGGCTGATTGCCCAGTTCCACGACGCCTTCACGACCAGATACGCGGTGACCGGCTTCGAGGTCCATGGCGAAGACGGATCGCTGATCGGGACCGACTGCATGACCCAGCAGCCCAAAGGCGAGGTTCTGCTGCGGAGCAAGGACGGCGAGAAGCCGCTCTCGATTGCGCACGAGGATCTCTATCTGCGGGCGGTGCGCTTGTTCGGCGATGCTGTTGCCGGTCGTGGGGCACCGTCGGCTACGGGCGAGGACGGAATCAAGTCGTTGAGCGTCGCGTTGTCGACGCGCGAAGCGGCGCAAACGGGGCACGAGACGCCCATCGATCTGACGACCTGAGGCGGATATGGCACGAACGAAGGTCTTGAGTGCTTCGGAGGCGGCCCATCTGATACCCGACGGCGCCGTCGTGACGGTCTCTTCGTCGTCCGGGCTGGGCTGCCCGGATGTCGTGCTCGCCGCCATCGGCGCAAGATTTGATGCGGAAGGCCACCCGCGCAACCTGACGACGCTGCATCCGATCGCTGCCGGCGACATGTGGGGTGTCAAGGGCATCGATCACATCGCAAAGCCTGGATGCCTCAGGAAGGTCCTGGCCGGCTCTTATCCATCCGGCCCTTCTTCCGCCGCTCCCCCTGCGATCTGGGAGATGATCTCGGGGGACACCATTCCCGCCTACAATGTGCCGTCGGGAATCCTGTTCGACATGCATCGTGAAGCCGCCGCGAAGCGCCCGGGTGTGCTGACCAAGGTCGGCATGGACACCTTCGTCGACCCGATGCGTGAAGGCTGTGCGATGAACGGCAAGGCTGCTGCCGAGCCGATCGTCAGTCGCGTGAACTTCGCCGGCGAGGACTGGCTGTTCTTCCCGAGCATCGTTCCGCAGGTCGCGATTATTCGCGCTACCACCGCGGACGAGCGCGGCAACCTCTCCTATGAGCACGAGGGCGGCATTCTCGGGCCGCTCGATCAGGCGCTGAGCGTGCGCAACAATGGCGGCCTCGTGATCGCGCAGGTCAAGCGCCTCGCGGCTGCCGGCACCTTGCGTCCTCATGACGTCGTCGTGCCCGGCGTGCTCGTCGACGCGATCGTCGTGGCCCCGGACCAGCTCCAGACCACGAACACACCGTATGAGCCCGCGATTTCCGGTGAGATCTTTCGACCAATCGCCTCGTTCGAGACGCCAAAATTCGACGTCGGCAAAGCCATCGCGCGTCGCGTCGCGATGGAGCTTCGCGACGGCGACGCCGTCAACATCGGATTCGGCATTTCGGCCAACGTCCCGCGTATTCTGATCGAGGAAGGCCGGCACGGTGCGGTCACCTGGGTGATCGAGCAGGGCGCCATCGGCGGCGTTCCGCTGCTCGATTTCCAGTTCGGCTGCGCCGCCAATGCCGAGGCCATCGTTCAGTCGCCGCATCAATTCACCTATTTCCAGGGCGGTGGCTTCGACATGTCGCTGCTCTCGTTTCTGCAGATCGACCGCTCGGGCTCGGTCAACGTTTCGAAGCTCGGCCTCCGTCCCCATGTGACGGCCGGGGCTGGCGGCTTTGTCGACATCACGGCGCGAGCCAAGCGCATCGTGTTCTCCGGTTACTTCACCGCGGGCGCAGGCCTCGAGATCGCCGACGGCTCATTGCGGATTGCCAGGGAAGGCAAGGTCAGGAAACTCGTCAACGAGGTCGAGCAGGTGTCCTTCTCGGGAAGGCGGGCGGTCGCGCAGGGGCAGGAGATCGTCTACGTCACCGAACGCTGCGTCCTGAGGCTCGAGCCCGAGGGCGTCACCGTCGTCGAGATCGCGCCCGGTGTTGACTTGCAGCGCGACGTGCTTGCACAATCCGAATTCCCATTGCGAGTGGCGGGCAATCTCAAGTTGATGCCGGCCGTGCTGTTCCGCCCCGAACCGATTGGCCTCGAATTGCGGAGGGCAGCTTGAGCCCGTTTGTCGAATTGACCTTCCAGGGATCGATCGCCCGTCTCGGCCTCAAGCGCCCCGACAAGCTCAATGCGCTCGATCGCGACATGGTCGAGGCGCTCGGTGAGGCGGCGCGGGCCATCGAGGCCTCGCGCGAGACCCGCGTGGCGATCCTGTTCGGCGAAGGCAAGGCATTTTGCGCCGGCGGCGATATTGCGGCCTGGGGCGGCTTGCCGGCGCTCGACATGTGGCGCGATTGGACGCGTGCGGGCCATCGCGCGTTCGAGGCGCTGGCGCGCCTGCGCGTGCCGCTCATTGCGGCGCTCACCGGCCACGCATTCGGCGGCGGACTGGAGCTCGCCGCGGTGGCGGACGTGCGCATCGCCGAGCGCGGCATCAAGCTCGGACTTCCGGAGACGGGATTGGGCATGGCGCCGGGCTGGTCGGGAACGCAGCGCCTGGTTCGCCGCTTCGGCGCCTCCGTGGTGCGCCGCATGGCGCTCACGGGCCGGCTGTTCACCGCCGAAGAAGGCTGCGAGCTCGGGCTCGTCGACGAGGTAACCGACGGCGGCCAGGCACTGACCCGCGCCGAAAGCCTGGCGTCCGACGTTGCCGCGCGCGGTCCGCTCGCCGTGCAGATCGTCAAGGCCATGATCAATGCGGCCGAAGGGGAGGACAGTGACGCCCCCATCGAAGGGCTTGCCGGCGCGCTCACCGCTACGACCGATGATCTCGCCGAGGGTGTTGCTGCCTTCAAAGGCAAGCGCGCCCCTCGTTTTGTTGGACATTAGGAAAGGAGCGTTGAAGGCGGGCCGCTTCGAGTGGGTTCGGCGGCAACCGCGGACGACAACGATAATGAAATTCAAGAGCCGAACAGGCCTCTCGAAACGGTGCCGGACCGCTTCCGGCAGGAAACGACCAAAAAAGGGAAGGGACACGCGCATGAAGTTCCGCGCATTTCTGATCTCGACGGCTTTGACTGCCGTCACCATCAGCTATGGGACGCTGGGGCACGCGGCGGACATCAAGGAAGTGCAGATGCTGCATTGGTGGACGTCGGGTGGCGAAGCGGCTGCGCTCGACGTCATCAAGCAGGCCGTCGCCAAGCAGGGATATGCCTGGAAGGACGTGCCGGTCGCCGGCGGCGGTGGTGGCGCGGCAATGACCACGCTGAAGGCCAATGTCGCCGCGGGTAATCCGCCGACGGCATCGCAGATCCTCGGCTACTACGCGCTCGAGTACGCCGAACAGGGCTCGCTCGCCGACATTTCGTCGCTTGCGGACAAGGACGGCTGGGACAAGGTCGTACCCGTCGCACTGCAGAAGTTTGCCAAGACCAACGGCAAGTGGGGGGCCGTTCCGATCAACATTCATTCCGTCAACTGGATCTGGCTAAATAAGGCCGTGATGGAGAAGATCGGCGGTACGGAGCCGAAGAACTTCGACGAGTTTGTCGCGCTGCTCGACAAGGCAAAGAAGGGCGGCGTTATTCCGCTCGCGCTCGGCGGTCAGCCCTGGCAGGAAGCGACGATGTTCGATTCGATCGTCGCCTCGACCGGCGGCACCGAGTTCTACAAGAAAGCTTTCGTGGACCTCGACGAGGGCGCGCTCAAGTCCGACACGATGAAGAAGGCGTTCGACAACCTCGCCAAGCTGCGTGACTATGTCGACCCAAACTACACCGGACGCGATTGGAATCTCGCGACCGCCATGGTGATCAAGGGTGACGCGCTCGTGCAGGTGATGGGCGACTGGGCCAAGGGCGAGTTCGCGGCAGCGCACAAAGAGGCTGGGAAGGAC
This sequence comes from Bradyrhizobium sp. CCGUVB23, assembly GCF_024199885.1. Lineage (NCBI taxonomy): Bacteria > Pseudomonadati > Pseudomonadota > Alphaproteobacteria > Hyphomicrobiales > Nitrobacteraceae > Bradyrhizobium > Bradyrhizobium sp. CCGUVB23. The sequence goes on along the minus strand of NZ_JANADQ010000001.1, from coordinate 9,687,189 downwards.
TACCTTTGCTACCGCTTCCCGGGCACGGACGGGTCAGTGTTCTACAACTCCGACATGTTCGCCTTCTTCAAGGTGCCGGCGGATCGCCAGGCGGCGCAGCTTGCACTCGCGCAGGTGACGATGAACCCCGACGTCCAGTCGGCGTTCAACGTCATCAAGGGCTCCGTCCCGGCGAGAACGGACGTTTCCGACGCTGCCTTCGACATCTGCGGCAAGAAGGGCATCGCCGACGTCAAGACGGCCAACGCAAAGGGAACGTTCTTCGGCTCGCTCGCCCAGAACTACGCTCAGCCGCCGGCCATCGCCACGGCGTACTACGATGTCGTGACGAAGTTCATGCACGGCGGGATCAAGACGTCGGATATCGCTGTGACAGAGCTGGTGAAGGCAATCAACGCCGCCAAGTAGTGGCTCGACGGCTCCTCTCCCGTTTGCGCTGCTCTGTAAACGGGAGAGGCTATCGAAATCGAAGTCATTGCTACGCCTGCCTCGCCCTCCAGGGCTCGTCGCGGCGACGGAGCGTGGCTTTCGGAGGATCATCATGACCGCGATGACCGAACGCGAGGCGGCAACCGCAATGGCCCGGCGGAAGCTCGGCCCGTCTTTACGCGGGTGGTTCCAGGACTGGCTGCCACGGCTTGTGCTGGCGCCGTCATTCCTGCTCGTGCTGGTCTTCGTCTACGGCTTCAATCTCTGGACCCTGTTTCTGTCGTTCACGAGTTCGAAGGCGTTTCCGACCACAAACCTCGTCGGCTTTACCAACTACGTGAGGCTGTGGAACTGGACCTTCGAGACCGATCCGCCGTCGAACTGGTACACCGCGCTCGTCAACATGGGGCTATTCGGCGGCCTCTACATCTTCTTCTGCCTTTTCCTCGGCTTGCTGCTGGCGATCCTGCTTGATCAGAAGATTCGCGGCGAAGGCATTTTGCGGCCGATCTATCTCTATCCGTTGGCGCTGTCATTCATCGTGACGGGCACAGCCTGGAAGCTGTTTCTCGATCCGCGCATCGGGCTCGAAAACGCCTTGCACGATTGGGGATGGACCAGCTTCCATTTCGATTGGGTCGTCGATCCGCAGATGATGATCTATTGCGTCGCGATCGCCGGCATCTGGCAGAGTTCGGGCTTCGTCATGGCGATGTTTCTCGCCGGGCTTCGCGGTGTCGACGGCGAAATCCTCAAGGCGGCACAGATCGACGGCGCCTCGACCTACCAGACCTACCGCCGCATCGTCATTCCGATCATACGCCCGGTCTTCTTCTCGGCGCTGATCGTGCTGGCCCACATGGCGATCAAGTCCTATGACCTCGTGCTGTCGGTGACCGGCAAGAACCCTGGCGGGGCGGCGGAGCTGCCGTCGACGTTCATGTACTCCTATACGTTCACCCGCAACCAGATGGCGGTTGGATCGGCCAGCGCAGTGATCATGCTGATGACGATCGCGGCGATCATGGTTCCCTACATCTACTCCGAAACCAGGGAGCAGAACCGATGAGCGCCGCCGACCTGGTCACGTCAACGCCGTCGCGCCGCGGTCCGGGCCACTCTCGGACGACACGGATCGTCATCTATGGCCTGTTGTTTCTGTTCGCGCTCGTCTATCTCGTGCCGCTCCTGGTCATGGTGATGACGTCGCTCAAGCCGCTGGATGAGGTCACCGGCGGCAACATGTTCGCTCTCCCGCGGCACCTGACATTCGCGCCATGGTCCATGGCGTGGGGCGAGGCGCGCATCGGCGTGTCGGAGACGCGCGGGATCAGCGGCTATTTCTTCAACTCGGTGAAGATGGTCGTTCCGGCAGTGCTGATCTCGACTTTGCTCGGTGCATTGAACGGCTACGTCCTGACCAAGTGGAGCTTTCCCGGCCACAAGCTCGTGTTCGGGATGATGCTGTTTGCCTGCTTCATCCCTTTCCAGTCGGTCATCATTCCGATGGCCGTGATCCTCGGTATGCTCGGCCGCATCGGAGTCAACCTCGCTGACTTGACCGGCTGGTCGTTCGGTCTCGGCAACGCGACGGTCAATCTGGTGATCGTGCACGTCATTTATGGACTGGGATTCACGACCCTGTTTTTCCGCAACTATTACGCGGCGTTTCCGTCCGAGCTCATCAAGGCCGCCATGATCGACGGTGCGAGCTTCTTCCAGATCTTCCGCCGCATACTGCTGCCGAACTCCACGCCGATCATCATCGTCACCGTGATTTATCAGTTCACGAATATCTGGAACGATTTCCTGTTCGGTTCGACCTTTGCGGCCGGCGATACCGCGCCGATGACGGTCGCGCTCAACAATCTCGTCAACACCTCGACGGGTGTGGTCGAATACAACGTCAACATGGCGGCCGCGATCATTGCCGCCGCGCCGACGCTGCTCGTCTATGTCATTGCCGGTCGATATTTTGTCCGCGGCCTGATGGCTGGCGCCGTAAAGGGATGATGAGATGGCCACGCTCGAGATCAACTCGCTTCGCAAGCGCTTCGGGACGATCGAGGTTCTGAAGGGGATCGATATCACGCTCGAGAAGGGCGGCTTTCTGGTGCTGGTCGGTCCGTCCGGCTGCGGCAAGTCGACCCTGCTCAACACCATTGCGGGCCTGGAGGGGATCTCTTCGGGCGAGATCCGCATCGGCGGCGCTGTCGTCAATGATCTGCACCCGTCGAAGCGGGACATCGCAATGGTGTTCCAGTCTTATGCGCTCTACCCGAACATGTCGGTCGCCGAGAACATCGGGTTCGGCATGGAGATGCGGGGTGTTCCGAGAGCGGAGCGCGACCAGGCGGTCGCTTCGGTCGCAAAGACCTTGCAGATCGAACATCTCTTGTCGCGCCGGCCGAGCCAGCTCTCCGGCGGACAAAGACAGCGGGTCGCCATGGGACGGGCGCTCGTCAGACGACCCAGTGTCTTTCTGTTCGACGAGCCGTTGTCGAACCTCGATGCCAAGCTGCGTGTCGACATGCGGGTAGAGATCAAGCGTCTGCACCAGACGACCGGCACGACGATCGTTTATGTCACGCACGATCAGATCGAGGCCATGACGCTGGCGACGAAGATCGCCGTACTGAAGAATGGCGAACTGCAGCAGGTGGGAAGTCCGAGCGAGATCTATAATCGTCCCGCCAACATGTTCGTCGCGGACTTCATGGGATCACCGGCGATGAACCTGCTCGAGGGCACGGTCGTGCAGGCAGATGGCCAGCAGCGGATCGCGCTCGCGCGCAAGGATGGGTCATCGATCATGTTGCCAGTGCCGGCGAGTGCCGATCCTGCCGGGTTGAAGGACGGTGCCAAGGTGATCTTCGGCATTCGTCCCGAGGCCGTGAACGATGACGAGAGCATGGACCGCAACGCCAGATCGGTTATCCGGTTCGATGCGAGCGTGGAGATCATCGAGCCCGCTGGATCGGACACCTATGTCGTCATCCGGGTCGCGGGCAAGGAGGTGACCGCCCGCATGCGCGCCGATGCTGACGTCCGGCTCGGACAACCGCACACCTTCGCGTTCAATCTCGACAAGGCGGTGCTGTTCGACCCAGCGACCACGCGCCGCATCTGATCGAGCGCTGCGAGAGCTGCATGAAGATCACGGAGACAGCCGATGTCCTCGTCATCGGATCGGGCATGGGCGGTGCGACCTTTGCCGCGGGCCTGGCGCCTACAGGCGCAAGGATCGTGATCCTCGAGCGCGGCCAGCGTTTGCGCGACTGTGAGGCTGCGCGGGATGCGAGGGCGATCTTTCAGCGCGGGGTGTTCCGGCCGCAGGAGTCCTGGCTCGATGGGACAGGGAAGGCCTTCAACCCCGGCAATTACTACTATGTCGGCGGCAATACTAAGCTTTACGGGGCGGTGCTGATCCGCTACCGCGCGGAGGACTTCGCGCCTGTCGCGCACCGCGACGGAACGACGCCGGGCTGGCCGTTCAGCTATGGCGAACTGGAGCCGTGGTATACCCGCGCGGAGCAGCTCTACAACGTGCGCGGCGCGCTCGGCGACGATTCCTCGGAGCCTTTTCACTCCGCGCCTTATCCGTTCGGCCCGGTGCCGGATGAGCCGGCGATCGCCGCGGTACGACAGCGGCTCAAGAAGACCGGGCTCAACCCGTTTTCACTGCCCCTCGGCATCGACATCGAGACATGGCTCAAGCGCGCCAGGACGCCCTGGGATGCATTCCCGGACGCCGGGCACGGCAAGATGGATGCCGAGTCCTGCGGGCTTGCGTGTGCGCTCGCTCACGACAATGTCGAACTGCGTGAAGATGCACAGGTCGAGCGGCTTGTCGCCGAGCCGGACGGCAAACGCATTGCCGGCGTCGAGGTCATCCAGGCTGGTGAGCGGAGGATGATCTGTGCCGAGATCGTTGTGCTCGCGGCGGGAGCCGTCAATTCGGCCGCGCTGCTGCTGCGCTCGTCACAGGCCGGCATTGCGAACCGTTCCGATGCAGTTGGCCGTTATTTCATGAACCACAATTCCTCGGCCGTGCTGGCGATCGACCCGCGTGTCGTCAACGACTCGATCTACCAGAAGACGATCGGCATCAACGATTTCTATCTCGATGATGGGCACGGCGGACCGCCGCTCGGCAACGTCCAGTTGCTTGGACGTGTCACAGCGCCGATTCTGAAAGCCAGCATGCCGCTCGCACCGGAATTGGCGCTTGGGCTCATGAGCCGGCATGCGGTCGACTGGTACGCGATGAGCGAGGATCTGCCGAGCGCCGAGAGCCGTGTGACGGTCGACGGTGCGAACATCCGGCTCGATTGGCAGCGTTCGAACTGGACGACCCATCTGGCGCTTGTGGCGGCATTGAAGGAACGGCTGCGTGCTGCGGGCTATCCGATCGTGCTGTCAAAGGCGTTCGACCGACGCACGCCCTCGCATCAGTGCGGGACGGTGCGCATCGGCCTCGATCCCGCGACATCACCGCTCGATCCGTTCTGCCGCGCCTTTGATCACCTCAATCTGTTCGTTGTCGATGCGTCGTTCCTGCCGACGTCGGCGGCGGTGAACCCGTCACTGACGATCGCCGCCCAGGCGTTGCGCGTCGCGGATCATGTCGCGAGGACCGATCTTCGAACTCATGGGGACATGAGATGACGGCTTACGATTACATCATCGTCGGCGCCGGCTCCGCCGGCTGCGTGCTCGCGAGCCGCCTGAGCGTCGATGCGTCGATCAGGGTGCTCCTGCTCGAGGCCGGCGGCAGCGACAACAACCCGCTGTTCAGCATGCCGGCGGGTTTTGCCAAGATGACCAAGGGCATCGCCTCCTGGGGATACTCGACGGTGCCCCAGCGCCACCTGAGCGGTCGGGTGCTGCGCTATACCCAGGCGAAGGTGCTCGGGGGTGGCTCCAGCATCAACGCGCAGGTCTACACCCGTGGAAATGTCCGCGACTATGATGGCTGGGCGGCGGATGGTGCGACAGGTTGGGGCTACGCGGATGTCTTGCCTTACTTCAAGCGCGCCGAAGACAACCAGCGCTTCGTCGACGCCTACCATGCGCGCGGTGGTCCGCTGGGCGTCTCGGTGCCCGTCAACCCTTTGCCGATCAGCGAAGCTTTTCTGCGAGCCGGGCAGGAATACGGAATGCCCTACAATCCCGATTTCAACGGTGCGCGGCAGGAGGGCGTTGGGCACTATCAGGTGACGGTGCGGGATGCGCGGCGCTGCTCGACCGCCACCGCCTATCTGAAGCCGATCCGCGGCCGACCGAACCTCACCGTCCTGACCGGCGCCTACAGCACGCGGATCGTGGTCGAGAACGGGCGTGCTGTCGGAATCGAGTCGGTGCGCGGAGGGGAGCGGGAGATCGTTCGGGCCGAGCGGGAGATCATCCTTGCGTCCGGCGCCATCGGATCGCCTCGTCTTCTGCTGCTATCGGGGATCGGTCCGGCCGATCATCTGAATTCAGTCGGTGTCAGGCCGATCCACGATTTGCCTGGTGTGGGCGAGAATCTTCAGGACCATCTCGACCTCTATGCGATTGCGGAGTGCAAGGGCGACTTTACCTACGACAGCTATGCGAAGCTGCACCGCACGATCTGGGCGGGGCTGGAATATCTGCTGTTCAAGCGTGGACCGGTCGCGTCCACCCTGTTTGAGACCGGGGGCTTCTGGTACGCCGACCCGGCGGCAAGAGCGCTGGAATGGCCGGACGTGCAATTCCATCTCGGGCTCGGCTCGGGAATCGAGGCGGGCGTGGAGAAGCTCAAGCATGCAGGCGTCACGCTCAATTCGGCATTCCTGCGGCCCACCTCGCGTGGCACCGTGCGGCTCGCAAGCGGCGATCCTTCCGCGATGCCTATGATTGATCCGAACTACTGGTCTGATGCGCGTGATCGCTCGGCAGCAATCGAGGGGCTGAAGATGGCCCGCGAGATTCTCCGGCAACCCGCGCTCGAGCCGTTTGTCATGGTCGAGCGAATGCCTGGCATCGCGGCAACGAGCGAAGATGCTCTCGCCGACTACGCATTCAGGTCCTGCAAAACCGACCACCATCCCGTGGGTACCTGCCGGATGGGTGTCGACCAGCTAGCGGTGGTCGATCCGTCGCTGAGACTTCGTGGACTCGATGGCCTGCGGATTTGCGACGCTTCCGTGATGCCGCGCATCACCTCATCCAACACGAACGCGCCGACCATCATGATCGCGGAAAAAGCGGCAGATCTGATTCTCGGGAAGACGGCGCCCTCTGCACCACACTTGGCGAACACAGAAGATGAGACGACCTTGATCGCGGCCGCCCATTCAGGGCTTGTTTGAGCGTGCCTCAGCTATGAGCCAGTCGCGGAACGCCTTCACGTTGGGCCGTTGCAAGGCACGCGGCGGACAGACGACGTAGTAGGCGAAGCCTGCCGGCAGACTCAGGTCGAACGGCCGCACCAACCGGCCTGCTGCAAGGTCATCCCCGACCAGGGCGCTGCGGCCAAGCACGACTCCCTCGCCCCGAATTGCGGCTTGGATCGCGTGGTCGGACGACAGAAACCTCGGGCCTCGATGCGGATCGACATTGTCGATTCCGCCACTATGCAGCCAGATGGCCCAGTCGACGGTGAAGACGTCATGGAGGAGTGTGTGACGAGCGAGGTCGGCCGGGCTGCGCAACGGACACCGGCCTTTGAGCAGTTTCGGGCTGCAGACCGGAAAATGATCTTCCTTCATCAACAGTTCGGTTGTCAGACCCGGATATTGGCCGCCGCCACAGCGAATGGCGATGTCGATTCCGTCGGTGACAAAATCAGCGAGCCGTTCCGACGTCGCCACTCGCACGTCGATATCGCCGTGGATCTGCCGGAAACGAAACATCCTGGGCATGAGCCATCTGGCAGCGAATGAGTCGATAGTGCTGACGCTGACTATTCCAGAGGATTTTCCGGCGGCGGCCGAGGTCGCCGACGCGAGGTGCTCCAGGGCGCTGCGAATTTCGGCTGCATAGGATGCGCCAATTGGGGTGAGCCGCACCGAGCGGGTCGCCCGTATCATCAGTTGCACGCCAAGATGATCCTCGAGATTGCGGACTGCTCGACTCACGGCCCCGTGGGTAACGCGCAACTCGTCGGCTGCTCTGGAAAAACTCAGGTGGCGCGCCGCGGCCTCAAAACTCGGCAGCGCATTGAGGGGCGGAAGGGGGCGCGGCATGGTCACGGCCGACTTGTGAGAAATGATCACATATTGAAGCCGATTTATCGTTTGCGATCAATGACGATTGAGCCGATTTTGCCTCAAGGTATGGCGGGCAGACCGCGCAAAGGAGGTGGCCATGCAGGACGGAAAAACACGCATTCCGCCGGTCGACGTTGAGACCTGTCCGGACGACCTGCGCGAAACGCTCGAGGAGCAACGCAAGCTTTGGGGCGCACCGCTCTATCCCTATCTCTTCTACGCGCGCCACCCGCCTTACCTCCGCGCCGCCAAGAAGATGTGGGCGGCCCTTCAGGAAGAAGCAGCGCGCGTGCCCGATACGCTTCGAGCGCTGGTGAACCGACGCGTCGCCTGGTCGAACGGCTGCGAGTACTGTCAGGACGCTCATGCGGCAAAAGCCAGCAGGCTGGGTGTCTCGACAGACAAGATCGACGCTCTCAACGACTACGCGAAGAGCCCGCTTTTCAGCGAAGCGGAAAGGGTGGCGCTCGAGTACGCTGACGCGATTACGGAGACGCGCTGCGACGTTGACGACGAGCTGTTCGCGCGCCTCCAACGGCATTACGACGACGACACCATTGCAGAGCTTACGATGATCATCGCGTGGCAAAACGCGTCCTCGCGCTTCAATCACGCGTTCCGTATTCCCTCGCAAGGGTTCTGGACGCGATGATTGAGGCCTCTAGCTGGACTGCGTGAGATCGAGCATGGTTGCCAGCGAAAGCTTTACGGAGTTTCTGCGCGAGCAGCTCGCATCTCTCGGACGCATCACAATGCGCCGCATGTTCGGAAAAACGGGTGTGTTCTGCGACGGGTTCATGCTCGGCATGGTGAGAGACAACACGCTCTACTTTCGGGTGGATGAGCATAACCGGGCGACCTTCAAGGAAGCCGAAACCTTTCCACCTCTCAACTACGAGAAGAGAGGCGAAACCATCGATCTCTCCTTTTGGCGCGCGCCGGAACGGTTGTTCGACGAACCCGACGAGCTTCTCACGTGGGCGCGACTGGCGGTGGCGGCGGCGCGGCGGGTCGCTGCAAAAAGAGAACAGACGGTGCGAAGGCGCCATCGCTCCCCTCGGGAGCCGGGAAAGCAGAAGAGGCGCAGCGTAAGATCGTAGATTGTCGCAAATTCGCCTTCAGGCAAATCATCTAACCGAAAAGCGGTGCCACGCTCATCCCGCGAGAATGCGCCGGCAGGCATCCACGAATACTTGGGCGCCGGTGACGATATCAGCGTCAGCCGTGTTCTCGGTCCAGTGATGGCTGATGCCGCCGATCGAGGGCACGAACAGCATCGCCGCGGGCATGATGGTTGCGAGAACCTGGGCGTCGTGGCCGGCGCCGCTGGGCATGCGGACGGAGCGTCCGTTCGCAAAGGCCTTGCTCGCAGCTTCAATGGCCGCCTGGAAGGGCGGATGCATTTTGGCGGGCACGCCGGTGCGTAGCCGCTCCAGGGTGACCTGACAGGGGCCGTGCGCGTTGGCCTCATCGATCATCGTTCGCAGGAGGCCCTCCAGCCGGGCGATCACGGCCGGATCGTCGTCGCGGATCTGGAACAGCATCTCGGCGCCGCCGGGAATGATGCTCGGTGCGCCCGGATCGAGCGTGATGCGGCCCGTCGTCCAGACCGTGCGTGGCCCGGCCAGGGCGGGAAACCGTGCGTCGATCGCCACGCAGAATTTGGCCAGCGCTAGGCCCGCGTCCTTGCGCGAAGCCATGCGGGTCGTGCCCGCGTGGTTCTGCTCGCCGACGAAATTGATGCGGTACTGCCAGATCCCCACGATCGAGGTGACCACGCCGATCGCAAGGCCGCTCGTTTCGAGCGCATCGCCTTGCTCGATATGGGCCTCCAGATATCCGATGTGACGTCCCGGTTCAGCCGCGATGCGAGGGCGGCCGGCAAGGCCCGCATCGGATAACGCCTCGCGCATGCTCTGCCCGGTGGTGCGGTCGCGCGCTGCGTCGATGTCGGCTTCGCTCACGCCGCCGACATAGGACCGCGAGCCCAGGAAGTGACCGAAATGCCCTTCCTCGTCGCACCAAGCCGCGACTTCGACGGCGCCGCGCAGCGACGGATCGGAATTGATGACGCGCGCGGCCTCCAGCGCATAGACCACCCCAAGCGGACCATCGAGCCAGCCGGCATAGTTCTGGCTTTCGAGATGCGATCCGGCCAGCAGTTTCGGTCCCGCCCGTGTGCTCGTGCCGAGGATGTTGCCGATACCGTCGATCGCGCCGGTGAGGCCCGCCTCGGGAAGTGTTTCGACCAGCCATTCAAGCGACTGCCTGTGCGGCTTTGAAAACGTAGGCTTGTGCACGCCGGTCTTGTAGGCGCCGATGGCGCGGAGCGCATTGAGATCGGCGAGCACGCGCTCGCCGTTGGCGACAGAACGATTGTCAGACATGTTCAGCCACCTTCAACGCCTCGGTGCGGATCTCCTCGACGAGGCGCTCCTTGAGACGGACGAACTCTGGCGTGGTCTTGATCTTGTAGGAGCGCGGATGCGGCAGGTCGACGGCAATCTCGGCCTTGATGCGGCCGGGCCGTGCGCTCATGACGATGACGCGGCTGCCGAGAAAGATCGCTTCCTCGATGTCGTGGGTCACGAACAGCACCGTCTTCTGATCGCGCTCCCAGATCCCGAGCAGCATCTCCTGCATCAAGGCGCGGGTCTGGTTATCGAGCGCGCCGAAGGGCTCGTCGAGCAGCAGGATCTTTGGATCATTGGCGAGCGCGCGCGCGATCGCGGTGCGCTGCTGCATGCCGCCGGACAATTGCTTCGGCCAGTGGTTTTCAAAGCCGGACAGTCCCACCTGGCGGATGAAGGCGTCCGCGATCTTGCCGCACTCAGCTTGCGAAACTCCGCGCTCGCGCAGGCCGAAGGCGATGTTCTCGCGCACGGTGAGCCAGGGGAACAGCGTGTAGGACTGAAACACCATGCCGCGATCCGCGCCGGGACCGCCCACCTCGCGCCCGTCGAGCAGGACGCGGCCGCTGGTCGGCCGGTCAAGACCGGCGACGATGCGGAGCAGGGTGGATTTGCCGCAGCCGGACGGACCGAGGATGGTGACGAAGTCGTTGTCGCCGACGTCCAGGCTGGTCGGCTCGAGCGCCTTGGTCGGCGCATGGCCGGCCCGCGCAGGAAAGGTTCGCGATACCTGATCGATCCTGAGCTTGGTCATGCGAGTTTCCACGGAAACAGCCACGCATTGAACGCCTTGAACAGGAAGTCGGAGACGAGGCCGATCAAGCCGATGACGATGATGCCGAAGATGATCTGCCCGGTGTTGAGCAGAGCCTGGCTGTCGGTGATCATGTGGCCGATGCCTGACGATGAACCGATCAGCTCGGCGACGATGACGTAGGTCCACGCCCAACCCAGCACCAGCCGCAGGATTTCGGCGATCTCGGGGGCGGAGGAGGGCAGCAGCACGCGGCGAATGATGCCGCGGTCGCTGGCCCCTAACGTATAGGCCGCCTCGACCAGGTCGCGCCGTGTGGCGCCGACGGTCACGGCCACCATCAGGATGACCTGAAACACCGAGCCGATGAAGATGACGAGCAGCTTTTGCAACTCGCCGATGCCGGCCCACAGGATGAGGAGCGGAATGAAGGCGGAGGCCGGCAGGTATCGCGCGAAGGACACGAAGGGCTCAAGGAAAGCTTCGATCGGCTTGTAGGCGCCCATCAGCACGCCGAGCGGCACGGCAATGACGGCGGCAAGCGCAAAACCGCCGACCACGCGCCAGACCGTCATCCCGATGTCGAACAGGAAGCCGTGTCGGGTCAGGAGCTCAAAGCCTTCCTGCACCATGGTCAGCGGGTTCGCGAGGAAGGTTTTCGATACATGGCCGCCGAAGGTCGCCCAGGACCACAAGGCAACGAACAGCACGAAGAACGCGAGGCCGTAAGCTGTACGTTGCTTCGCAGTCACGGGATCGAGGGGACGCATCACGGGCGAGGTTTCCAGACGAGAACGAGATCCAGGGTCGGTCCGCTTCGCGCGAAGCGGACCGACCAAGCGTTAGCCGCGGCTACTTGATGAAGCTCGCGTCGAAGAGATCCTCGACCTTCGGCGCCGCCTTGATGATGCCGATCTCGAGCAGCAAGTCCGCGGCGTCCTTGTTGAACGCCAGGAACTCGCCGCCGAAGAACTTCTGGTTCGCGGCCTTGTCCTGCCAGCGCAGGTACTTTGCCGAGTTGCCGAACTGCTCGCCGGTCTGCTTCACGTCGGCGCCCATGATCTCGTAGGCCTTGGCCTGATCCTTCGCGATCATGTCGAGCGCCTCGAAATAGCTGTCTGCCAGCGCCTGGGCGGCCTTGGGATTCTCGCTCAGGAATTTCGGCGTGCAGCCGAACGTGTCCATCACCATCGGATAGTCGAGCGTGGTGGCGATGATCTTGCCCTTGTCGGGCGCGGCGCGCACCGTCGAGAGGTAGGGCTCGTAGGTCATCGCGGCATCGTTCTGGCCGGAGACGAAGGCCTGCGCGGCCGCGGCCGGCTCCAGGTTCACGACCGTGACGTCCTTCACCGACAGGCCGTTCTTCTTGAGCATCCATGCGAGCGCGAAGTAGGGCGAGGTGCCCGGCGCGGAAGCCGCGACCGTCTTGCCCTTCAGGTCCTTGATCGCCGCGAGATCGTTGCGCACGGCCATGCCGTCAGCGCCGTAGCTCTTGTCGAGCTGGAAGATCTGCTTGGTCGCGACGCCGTTGGCGTTCCAGGAGATCCAGGTCTCGACCGTCGTTGCGGCGCACTGGACGTCGCCGGAGGCGATGGCGAGGTGGCGATCCTTCTGCGGGATCTTCTTGATCGTGACGTCGAGGCCGTTCTTCTTGAAGATGCCAGCCTCCTTGGCGAGCGTCAGCGGCGCAAAGCCGGTCCATCCGGAGATGCCGATGCCGACCTTGACGTCATCGGCGAGCGCCGGCGTTGCCACTGCGAGCGCAATGATGGCTGCGAATGCTTTTGTATTACGCATGTTTGTTGTCCTCTTGCCGATCGATGAATTGAACCCGAGTGATCTCTTCACATTGGTCTCTTGCTGCATGAATTGCGCCGCTTGCGACATCGCCGCTCAACCTCCCTTGAAGCGGGCGACGAGACGGTGGGACTCGCCGGGATAGTGCAGCCGCACCGCGGTCAGCGTCCGCGCGCTGCGCCAGGTGTAGCGGTCGATCACCAGGCAGGGCGCGCCGACGGCGATGCCGAGCGCGTCCGCGGTGCGATCATCCGCAACGACGGCGCTGATCGTATGCTCGGCTTCTGTCCACGGGACATGATGAAGCAGCCACGAGCCGGGCGGCTCGGCCGCAAAGTCGGCGTGTGCCGCTTCCGGCACCGCCTCGAGATCGATCAGCCTGTCCTCGAGCGCGAACGGCACGTTGTCGGCGCTGTGGCGGCAGGTGATCGCGATCACCTTGCCGGCCTTTCGCACTCCGAGGCGGGCGCGATCCGCGGCACTTGCGGCGCGGCGTGCGCATTGAACGAGCTGATATCCGTAGCTGCGGCCAAGCGCGGTAATCTCCGCGCGAATGTCGGCGATCTTGAGCACCGCGGACAGATGCTGCGGACGGCGGACGAACGAGCCGGCGCGCCGGCGCCGCTCGATCAGGTCGGCCTGCGCAAGCTCCGACAGCGCCTTGTTCACCGTCATGCGCGAGCAGCGATAGCACGCCATCAATTGATGCTCGAACGGGATGCGATGGCCCGGTGGCCACTCGCCCGTCAAGATCCTGGTCTCGATATCGCGCCGGATCTGCTTGTACAGCGTCGGCTTGTCGTCGAGCTTGTCGGTTGCGAGGCTCATGCGATGAGCCTCCGCACCGTCGTGTTGAAGCGTTCCCGCGCTGAGCGGCGAAGCATATGTTGCCCGCCCTCGACGACCTTCCTGCCGCCGGCCCAGACGCAATCGATCGCGCTCGTGCCCGCCGCAAAGATCCAGCCGTCGAGAACGGCGTCGCCACTGCGGCCGGCGAGCGAGGGATGGGTGGTGTCGAGGGTGACGATGTCGGCGCGCGCGCCGGCCTTGAGGCCCACGACGGGTTGCGCGAGCGCCTGGCCGCCACCGGCCAATGCGCCGTCGAGCAGGGCGCGTCCGGTCGAGACACCGGGCCCGTTCGACAACACGTTGCGCTCGCGGTGCTTGAGCCGCTGACCATATTCGAGCTGGCGCAACTCGTCCGCAATGCCGACCAGCACATTGCAGTCGGTGCCGATGCCGAAGCGGCCGCCGGCATCGAGGAATTCACGCGCGGGAAAAATGCCGTCGCCGAGGCTTGCTTCGGTGACGGGGCAGAGGCCCGCGACAGCGCCTGTCTTCGCGAGCGAAGCGACTTCCATCGGCGTCGTGTGGGTCGCGTGAATCAGGCACCAGCGCTGATCGACAGGCGCGTGTTCGAGCAGCCATTCCACGGGGCGCCTGCCGGACCAGGCGAGGCAATCCTCGACTTCTTTGGTTTGTTCCGCAGCGTGGATATGAATCGGACCGCCGTCGGCAAGCGGAACGATCGCGGCCAGCTGGTCCGGCGTCACGGCGCGCAGGCTGTGCGGCGCGATGCCGATATTGGCGCCGGGTAGCTTGGTGACGGCCTCGCGCGAAGCAGCAAGTAATTTTGCAAACTGATCGACCGAGCAGATGAAACGGCGCTGGCCGGCATGCGGCGCGGCGCCGCCGAACGTGCCGTGCGCATAAAAGCTCGGCAGCAACGTGAGACCGATGCCAGCAGTCTCGGCGGCCTGCGCGATGCGCATCGCCATCTCCGCCGGGTTGGCGTAGGGCGCGCCATCATGATCGTGATGCAGATAATGAAACTCGCCGACGCGGGTAAAACCCTGCTCCAGCATCTCGACATAGAGCAAGGTGGCGACGCTCTCGACGTCGTCGGGCGTCATCGTGAGCGCAAAACGATACATCGTCTCGCGCCAGGTCCAGAATGTATCGGCCGTGTTGCCGCGCGTCTCGGCGAGCCCGGCCATACCGCGCTGGAACGCGTGGCTGTGCAGGCTCGCTAGTCCGGGAATGGCGAGTTGATGGCGCTCGGCTCCGGCTGCCGGCGCGACGCCGGCTGTCACCTCGGCGATGGCGCCGTCGGTGACGACGACCTGCACGTCGTCGGCCCAGCCCGAGGGCAGCAGCGCGGATGCGAAATGCAGTCGTGTCATGTTTCCTGCCGGCTGGACAGAACCGCGCCACGATTATATGTCTAGACATATAAGTCAAGCGTCCGGCAGCGAAGGATTACCTGCATGGCAGAGCGCTTCGATCGGATCTGGCACAATGCCCGCCTCGCCACGATGCGGGATGATCTGCCCGATCTCGGCGAGATCCCGCATGGCGTGATCGCGGCGCGCGATGGCCGCATCGTCTTTGCAGGCGCACACTCCGATTTTCCGGCGGATGCCGATGTGGTGGAGTGGATCGATTGCGCAGGGCGGTGGATCACGCCCGGCCTCGTCGACTGCCACACGCATCTGGTTTACGGCGGCAACCGCGCGCACGAATTCGAGCTGCGGCTCAAGGGCGCCAGCTACGAAGAGATCGCGCGCGCCGGCGGTGGCATCGTCTCGACGGTTGCAGCAACGCGGGCCGCGAGCGAGGCGGAGCTCGTTGCGAGTGCGCTGCCGAGGCTCGACGCGCTGATCGGCGAGGGCGTGACGACGCTGGAGATCAAGTCCGGCTATGGGCTCGATACGGACACCGAGCTGCGGCAACTCGGTGCCGCGCGTGCGCTCGCGCGCGTCCGGCCGGTTGCGATCCGCACCAGCTTCCTCGGCGCGCACGCGCTTCCAGTTGAAGCCGGCGACGACAAGGATCGCTACATTGACCTGGTCTGCCGCGAGATGCTGCCGGCGGTGGCGCAGTCCGGGTTTGCCGACGCCGTCGATGCCTTCATGGAAGGCATTGCGTTTTCGGCCGAGCAGACGGCGCGCGTGTTCGCGGCGGCGAGGGCGCTCGGCTTGCCGGTGAAGCTGCACGCCGACCAACTCTCCAATCTCGGCGGCGCAGCGCTCGCCGCAAAATTCTCGGCGCTTTCCGCCGATCATCTCGAGCACACCGATGAGGCCGGGGTCGCAGCGATGGCGCAGGCGGGAACGGTGGCGGTGCTGCTGCCCGGCGCCTTCTATTTCATCCACGAAACGCAGAAGCCGCCCCTCGAGCTGTTCCGCAAGCATGGCGTCAGGATCGCATTGGCAACCGACTGCAATCCCGGCAGCTCGCCGCTCACCTCGCTTCTGCTCACGATGAACATGGGCGCGACGCTGTTCCGGATGACGGTCGTCGAATGCCTCGCCGGCGTGACGCGCGAAGGGGCGCGCGCGCTTGGCATGCTTTCCGAGACCGGCACGTTGGAGGCCGGCAAATGGTGCGACCTCGCGATCTGGGATGTCAAGCGGCCGGCCGAGCTTGTCTACCGGATCGGGTTCAATCCGCTGCATCGCCGTATCTGGAGAGGCCAGTGAGCGGCGCGGCGACACCGATCGTGGTCACACCCGGCCGCGTCAGTCTCGGCGATCTCGCGCAGGTGCTGGCGGGCGCGACCGTGGTGCTCGATCCCTCGTTCTGGCCTGCGGTCGATGCTGCCTCGGCGATCGTGATCGCGGCCGCGCAAGCGCCTGCACCGGCCTATGGCATCAACACCGGGTTCGGAAAGCTGGCCTCGAAGCGCATCTCGCCGGACCAGACGGCGACGCTTCAGCACAATCTGATCGTGTCGCATTGCTGCGGCGTGGGACCGCCGACGCCGGAGCCGGTGGTGCGCTTGATGATGGCGCTGAAGATCATCTCGCTGGGGCGCGGCGCATCAGGGGTGCGGCGCGAGGTCATCGCGCAGCTCGAAGCGATGCTGGCGCGCGGCATCTGCCCGCTGGTGCCGCAGCAGGGGTCGGTCGGCGCCTCCGGCGACCTGGCGCCGCTCGCGCACATGGCCGCGGTCATGATCGGCGAGGGGCAGGCGCTGGTTGGCGGAACGATCATGCCGGGCCGTGAGGGCCTGGCCTGCGCTGGTCTCGCGCCATTGACGCTTGGTCCCAAGGAAGGCCTCGCGCTCATCAACGGCACGCAATTTTCCACGGCCTATGCGATCTCCGGCCTGTTGCGGGCGCAGGCGCTGGCCTGCGCGTCGCTGGTGACGGGCGCTCTGTCGGTCGATGCGGCGATGGCCTCGACGGTGCCGTTTCGCTCCGAGATCCACGCGTTGCGCGGCCATCCCGGACAGATCGCCGCCGGCGCGACGCTGATGGCCTTGCTCGACGGCAGCGACATTCGCCAGTCGCACCTTGAAGGCGACGAGCGGGTGCAGGATCCCTATTGCCTGCGCTGCCAGCCGCAAGTCGCGGGCGCCGCGCTCGACGTGCTGGCGCAGGCCGCGCGCACGTTGATGATCGAGGCCAATTCAGTCACGGACAACCCGCTGGTGCTGGTCGAGACCGGCGAGATCGTATCGGGCGGCAATTTCCACGCCGAGCCGGTTGCCTTTTCCGCCGACGGAATCGCGCTCGCGCTGTCGGAGATCGGCGCGATCAGCGAGCGGCGTATCGCAACGCTGGTCGATCCCGCGCTGAATTTCGGCCTGCCGCCATTCCTGACACCGGATCCAGGCCTCAACTCCGGCTTCATGATCGCCGAAGTCACCGC
Source organism: Bradyrhizobium sp. CCGUVB23 (assembly GCF_024199885.1). Lineage (NCBI taxonomy): Bacteria > Pseudomonadati > Pseudomonadota > Alphaproteobacteria > Hyphomicrobiales > Nitrobacteraceae > Bradyrhizobium > Bradyrhizobium sp. CCGUVB23. The sequence goes on along the minus strand of NZ_JANADQ010000001.1, from coordinate 9,669,907 downwards.
GGCGGCGCTCTACGCCGAGAACAAGCAGCGCGCCGCGCCATGCTCGATCGATTCAACGCCGACCAGCGCCAACCAGGAAGACCACGTGTCGATGGCCGCGCACGCCGCACGGCGGCTCTCCGATATGGCGGATAATCTCGCCTCCATTCTCGGCATCGAGCTGTTGGTCGCTGCGCAAGGCATCACGTTGCGCCTGCCACACCTGACCAGCCCTGCGCTTGCGGCCGTCATCGCCGCGTTGCGCGAGGAGGTGCCGGCGCTCGGGCCCGACCGCTACATGGCCGACGACCTCGTCAAAGCCAAGGCGCTGGTCGAGGCCGGCGCGCTGCCGCGCATTGCGAGCGCGGCGCTCGCGAAAGATCCGTTTCCATCGCTTGCCTCAGAGGTCGCCCCATGAACCGCCGACTGGACAATGAACGCACGATCCGCGCGCCTCACGGCTCCGACATCAGCGCCAGGAGCTGGCTGACGGAAGCGCCGCTCCGCATGCTCATGAACAATCTCGATCCTGATGTCGCCGAGCGGCCCGGCGAGCTCGTCGTCTATGGCGGGATCGGTCGCGCGGCGCGCGACTGGGAGAGTTTTGACCGGATAGTTACTTCGCTGCGCAAGCTCGAAGGCGATCAGACGCTGCTCGTGCAGTCCGGCAAGCCGGTCGGCATCTTCCGCACCCATGCGGATGCGCCGCGGGTGCTGATCGCGAACTCCAATCTCGTGCCGCACTGGGCGACGCTCGATCACTTCAACGCGCTCGACAAGGCCGGCCTGATGATGTTCGGCCAGATGACGGCAGGCTCGTGGATCTATATTGGCAGCCAGGGCATCGTGCAGGGGACCTACGAGACCTTCGTCGAGGTCGGGCGGCGCCATTACGGCGGTAGCCTTGCAGGCAAATGGATTTTAACGGCGGGCCTCGGCGGCATGGGCGGCGCGCAGCCGCTGGCGGCGACGATGGCCGGTGCTTCGCTGCTTGCCATCGAGTGCCAGCCGAGCCGCATCGAGATGCGCCTTCGCACCGGCTACCTCGATCGTCAGGCGAGCTCGCTGGATGAAGCGCTCGCGATCATGGCGGAGGCCGCGCAAGCCAAAAAGCCGGTCTCGGTCGGCTTGCTCGGCAACGCCGCCGACATCTTCCCCGAGCTCGTCCGCCGCGGCGTCAAACCTGACATCGTGACCGACCAGACCAGCGCTCACGATCCGATCAACGGTTATTTGCCGAAGGGATGGACGCTTGCGGAGTGGGAAGCCAGGCGAAAGGACGATCCCAAGGCTGTGGAGCTCGCGGCAAAATCCTCCATGGTCGACCACGTCAAGGCGATGCTGGATTTCCACGCGCAGGGCATTCCGACGCTCGACTACGGCAACAACATCCGTCAGATGGCGAAGGACATGGGGCTGAACAACGCGTTCGATTTCCCGGGCTTCGTGCCGGCCTATATCCGCCCGCTGTTCTGCCGCGGCGTTGGGCCGTTCCGCTGGGCGGCGCTGTCTGGCGATCCCGAGGATATCTTCCGCACCGATGCTCGCGTGAAGGAGCTGATGCCGCACGACAAGCACCTGCATAACTGGCTCGACATGGCGAAGGCGCGCATCAAGTTCCAGGGATTGCCGGCGCGGATCTGCTGGGTCGGTCTCGGCGACCGGCATCGGCTTGGCCTGGCCTTCAACGAGATGGTGGCGCGCGGCGAAGTGAAGGCGCCGATCGTGATCGGCCGCGATCATCTCGACAGCGGCTCGGTGGCAAGCCCGAACCGCGAGACCGAGGCGATGCGCGACGGATCGGACGCGGTGTCGGACTGGCCGCTGCTCAATGCGCTCTTGAATTGCGCCAGCGGGGCCACCTGGGTATCGCTGCATCACGGCGGCGGCGTTGGCATCGGCTATTCGCAGCACGCCGGCATGGTGATCGTCGCTGACGGCACGGCGGAGGCCGCCCGCCGCCTCGAACGCGTGCTGTGGAATGATCCGGCGAGCGGCGTCATGCGTCACGCCGATGCAGGCTACGAGACAGCGATCGACTGCGCCCGCGCAAACGGACTCGATCTGCCGAGCCTGGCAGGCTAGCACTACTTTGGCAGATTGTCGGTTTTGCCGTGCTTTATAGGATTCCCGAATCAATTTTTCAATGATTCATGGGTGGTCGGCTCTTGGAGGGCTGACCATGACGGGATGGGAAGACGAACTTGAACGCTGGCTGATGCCGTTCTTGGACCGGCTGGGTCATAAGACTCGGCAGCGCATGTGTCCTCTGTATGTTGCGGGATTGATCGGTCCTGGCGATCGCAAGAGCGTTCAGCCGATGGCGGAGCGCCTTGCCACGGGCAACTACGACCAGCTGCACCATTTCATTGCGGACGGTGTCTGGGACGCGACGCCGCTGGAGACGGAGCTGCTCCACCGGGCGGACCGACTTGTCGGCGGTAGCGATGCGGTGCTCGTTATTGACGACACCTCACTGCCGAAGAAGGGCGAACGCTCGGTTGGTGTTGCGGCTCAATACGCGTCGGCTCTCGGCAAAACGGCAAATTGCCAAACGCTGGTGTCTTTGACGCTCGCGCGCGGCGAAGTGCCAGTGATGGTCGCGTTACGTCTCTTTCTGCCTGACAGTTGGGCAAGCGACGTGTCTCGTTTGAAGCGCGCTCGCGTGCCAGTCGAACACCGAACGCCACGGTCCAAGCCGGAAATTGCTTTAGCCGAGATCGACCGCGCGATGGCAGCCAACGTGCACTTTGGATGTGTGCTGGCCGATGCAGGATACGGGCTTAGCGCACCGTTTCGACAAGGGCTAACGGAGCGCGGGCTGGCCTGGGCGGTCGGCATCCCTCGACACCTGAAGGTGTATCCGGTTGATGTGAAGCTTATTTGGCCGATTACCAAAGTCCGCGGGAAACCACGAAAGCACCACGTGCCCGATATCTTATCGATTGCGGCAGAACAAATGCTGGCCAGCGCCAAATGGAAAGCCGTGAGCTGGCGCAGCGGGACCAAAGGTCGGCTGAAAGCCCGATTTGCTGCTCTCCGGGTCCGCACCGCCGACGGCCCTCCTCAGCGGATTTGGGATAAGGGTCAGCAGCATCTCCCGGGCGACGAAGCTTGGCTCATTGGCGAGCAACGTGCCTCAGGGGAGAAGAAATACTATCTTGCCAATCTCCCTGCGGCGACGGATCTGCGCACACTGGCCGCCACCATCAAGGCCAGATGGATTTGTGAGCAGGCGCATCAGCAGTTGAAGGAGGAGCTCGGACTTGATCACTTCGAGGGGCGATCATGGCAGGGTCTTCATCGCCACGCCCTGATGACAATGATTGCCTACGCCTTCCTGCAGCATCGTCGCCTCGCACACGCGGGGCGGAAAAAAAAGAATCAACGGACCTCCGCCTCAGCCAACCATGCCCGCCGTACGTCACGCCATCGTCGATCTCATCCTTCGGCCGCCGTCTCAGCGGTGCCCATACTGCCGAAAACAAATCCTTGAAAAACACTGGCGCAAATAGATTCTGCCAAAGTAGTGCTAGGATGCGGACTCATTAAGGCGCAGCCATAGCCTGATGACGCGAGTTGAACGAAGGCAGTAGCTGGCAGCAAGCTTGTCACAGCGCGTCGGCCGCCCTATTCGACGACCAGGGCGCCGCGCGCTTTCTCGTTGAAGTCATCATAGAACTCATAGCGGCCTGCCTTGAGAGCGCGGACGTTGATCACACCCTGGCTCTTGGCGGCCACGACCTTTTCCACCCTGAGCGAGGTGCTTTCGAACTCCATCGCCTTTCCGTCGAGATTCCTGATCCGGAACACGATCGGCTTGTCCGCCGGCGCACGTACCTCATGCGGCTGAAACTGCCCGTTGGAGTAACTGATCTGAATTTCCGTCGCCTGCTGGGCCGATGCTGTCGACAACGGCAGCATCGTCGCGAAGATCGCCGCGGAAGCGAACTTCTTGATCGTGGTCAAAGCATACATCACTGGACCTTCCGGACTTGAGACAGATCAAAACTCGACGGCGAATTTGAGTTTGGCGCGGTTGCGCTGGAACTCAGCGAGATTGAGCGAGAACGGGGTTCCTACTTCGCGACCCCATACCTGCGTGTTCCAAGCCGCGGTCATGAACATCTTCGGCGTGAATCGGACATAAAGCGTCGGACCGAGCATCACGGCATCGCCGGTAAAGGCCGAGAGCGCGAAGTCGTCGTAATGGCGCAGATACCAGACTTCGCCTCCGATGACGACATTCGGCGTGACGCGGAACGACAGCGCCGCGGAGCCGCCGAGCTTGGTTTCCCGGATCGTCTCGTCCAGCAACGTGTGGGTATATTCGGGCTCGTATAGCAAGTTGAACCCAGCAAACAGCCGGTTTCTCACGAGCTCGAGGTCGGCATTGAGCGTGGTCTCGAATTCATAGTTGTGAACCCGCTCGCCGCTTGTCTCATCGACGAGCCGCACCGTCGGCTCGAATGCCAGCGTCACCGACAGCGGATTGTTCGACGTCCGCTCGAGGGCGAGGTAGCGGAATTCGCCAAACCCGCCGCTGAACGCCGCCTGGCGACGATCGTCGAGATCAGTTACGTTCCGGATGTTGTGGGTCGATCCGAGCGCACCAAACTCGATCTGCACGAATTGAGACGGGGTGAATTCGTACTCATACTTGGTCTCGGTCGCACTATAGCGGCCGTCGCGCTTGCCAAACCGGCCGATGGTGTCGGTCGTGAATTCCTTTTCGCCTTCGATGCCAATGCCGGAACCGGTCGTGAAGCCGAAAATGTATTTCGTTTCGATTTCGCGCCAACTGTCGGCGTCGTCGGCGCGCGCGATGCCGCCAAGGCAGAATAATGCGAATAGACCGAAGGCAGCGGCATGACGCCACCCAGAGGCATTTCCCGCCGGCATCGATTGCACCTCCGTCAATGATCCGAGCTTGATGCCCCTAATCTATGTCCGGCAGGCCCGCAAAAAGACTCCTTCTAAACTAGAGTAATTCTAAGTTTTTCATCAGAAAGGCGCATGCGCCGCCGCTTCGATGCCAGAGTCCACACTTGCACGAATTCGACAGATCATCAGCGAACATGCCGAGGGAGCGTTAGAGGCCCACGGACAAGGCATGCTGGTAGATTAACATTTATCGAGTTCCACCTCGTCGTCCCCGGCGAGATGTCCGTCAATCGGGCGCATGACATCTGTGATAGGATTGAAGCTGCGGTGACGATGTGCACAGCTGGGTCACGATTCACGTTGAGCCCAAAAATAAGGCCAAACATTCAGGCGTTCTCGTCCTTTGAGGTTCACCGCCATACACCTGAGCGCAAATGGAACTTCGATCAACCATTACCTGTCCCGTTTGCCACCACCAAGCTGTCGAGGTGATAGCACTCGATGCCTGCCAGTTCTTCTATGACTGCAAGGCCTGTGGAACCAGGCTTAAGCCGAAGGCCGGGGACTGCTGTGTCTTTTGTTCATTCGGGACGGTCCAATGCCCGCCGATTCAGATGGGCGCTAGCTGTTGCAAGTAAGGCCGCCGCACTTGGGCGTTCTTGTTTCGCTCAAAATCCCCGGTCCAAGCCGTCAACCGCATTTGCCGCCCGACGGGACACGAGCAAACGGCAAGGTCTCCTTGTGGCCCATCGCGACATTTGCTGCGGTTGCACAAAGGTGGTCGGTGTCGGGGCGAACCGGACATCGACGAAGATTTATAAGTACGCGCCCTAGGTGGTGTGGACTCTAAGGATTCCCTTTTGAGAGCAAATCAGATTCAAGGCTTCTTTTTGGGAGCCGGCCTTGGGTGTGATGGATCGTTTGGTGCTGAGCGACGCGGCCTGGGAGCGCATGGCACCGCTCATCATAGGTCGACCTGACCAGAAAGGTTCGACCGGACGCGACAACCGGATGTTCGTGGAAGGGTACTTTGGATCGTTCGTACGGGCTCTCCCTGGCGTGATCTTCCGGAGGCGTTCGGGGATTGGAACAGCGTGTTCCGGCGCTTCAGTCGCTGGAGCCGTAAGGGTGTCTGGTGGCGGATCTTCGAGGCGATGTCTGATGATCCGGACTTCGAATATCTGATCGTCGATTCCACCATCGTCCGGGCGCATCAGCACGCCGCCGGCGCGAAAAAAGGGGGTCTGAAGATCAAGCGATCGGGCGCTCGCGCGGTGGCTTAAGCACCAAGATACATATGGCCGTTCGAGGTTTGGGATGTCCCGTGCGGTTCACGCTTACCGCAGGCCAGAAGGGCGATGCACCGCAAGCCGCCACATTGATCGAGGGATTGCCCGCCGAGGTCGTCATGGCCGATACGGCCTATGACGCGGATCACTTGCGCCAGGCCATCGCAGCCAAGGGCGCGCTCGCCGTCATCCCAAACAACCCGTCACGTGCGCTCAAGCATCCGCTCGACAAGCATTTCTATGCCCAGCGCCATCTCGTCGAATGCTGCTTCAGCAAGCTCAAGCAGTTCCGCCGTGTCGCAACCCGCTTCGAAAAGACTGCCCGAAACTACCTTGCCATCGTCACCATCGCAGCCACCGTGCTTTGGCTGCGATAAGTGTCCACACGACCTAGTTCGCGGCCTTCGGAGTGCCAGACGTTGAGCGTGGAGCTGCTCAGCGATTCCGGCTCATCGGCTGTCCGGATACCAGATCGATGAAATGGACGCGCGCGCAAGCAGGGCAGGTGAAGGCCTCAAAACTCCGCCCCTCTACGCCCTGCTGCTTTTCCAAATGAGTTTGCACATTCATGCCCGTCTGGGGGCAACGAAAAACGATCAAATCGGCCATAGAGACAGAATGACCAAGCCGACTCTGTCGTCCTTGATCTGGATCAGTTTTAGAATCGTCCCAGCTCTGCGGCATCCTCTCGCAAATGCGAAGGGGGCCCGAAGGGCCCCCTTAAGATCACCAACGGCGCCAGCCGTAATAGCGCGGGCCGTAATAGCGCGGACCATAATATCTGGGTCCGTAATCGGGTGCATAGAGGTAACGATTATAGTAGCTCGGCTGCCGCCAGCAGCGCCCCCAAGCGTCGCAGACCAAGCGGACTTGCTCGGCATCTGACGACACCTGCGGAGCAGGCGCAACTGGCATGGCCGACGCGGCCGGCGATGCTGTGACCGCAGCGAGTAACGACGCAGCAGCGAGGCCAATTCTAAACTTCATGATGTGTCTTCCTTTGCTTACCGGCGCCAAGATATCGAATTGGTTCTGATCAAATTGTGGCGGAACCGAAATGTAATGCTGATGAACCAATCTTCAGCCAGGCGGTTACGAAGCCGGGACATTGGCTCCCGCGCGGCGCCGCTTTGATACTTGATCTTGCGCAATTCGCGCGCGCGCCGGCGCCTCTAGTCTGCGTCTCGTGGGAGCGGCGATGCGCCGGTCCCTCAAGAAGGTGACCCACCATGCGGACCATTCCCAGCCTGTCGATCTCGCCAGAGAAGGTCTTCTTCATCATCGCGAAGGCGCGCCAGTCCGACAGCGGGGCGGACGGGGGCGGTGTCATCCTGGACAGCGGCGACGACGACATGAGCTATGGCCGCGGCGGCCGCGGAGAGGCGACCGACCGCGCGGAGCTGGCTGGCTTCATCCGCGACCTCAATGTCGACGAGCAGATTGATCTCGTGGCGTTGACTTGGCTCGGCCGCGGCGACGGCGACCTTTCCACATGGCGCGAGCTGCAGGCCCAGGCCGCCCAGGCCCACAACAATCGTACCGCCTCCTATCTGATCGCGACGCCGATGCTCGCGGACTATCTGGAGGAGGCGATGACGCAGTTCGGCAAGTCCTTCGAGGAGTTCGAAGGTCATCTCTGACCGGCCGGCTTGCATAGCTTTTGCGCGGGGTAGCCTCTCGTTGCGCCCACGCCATTCCTGGAGTGCTGCAATGACCAAGATGAGGATCGACAAGGGCGAATGGCTCGTCGTGTGCGACGGGCGCAAGGCGCTCATCCTGGAGAACATCGGCGACGAGATGTTTCCGAACCTGCATACGAGAGAGGTGCACGAGCAGCCGAACCCGTCGACCAGCGCCCAAGGCACCGACGCGCCGGGCACCTTGCACGCCGCGCTCGGCGGTGCGCGCAGCTCGGTCGAGCAGACCGACTGGCATGATGAGGCCGAGCGTGCCTTCCTGAAGAGCCTGGCTGGCCGGCTCGATAGCGCGGTCACATCGGGCGAGACCGCTGCGCTGACCATGGTCGCCTCTCCCCGCGCGCTCGGCATGATCCGGGCCGATTACTCGGACGCCGTGCGCAAGGCATTGCATGGCGAGGTCGGCAAGGACCTCGTCAAGCTGCCGATCTATGAGATCGAGAAACAGCTCCTGGCGTCCGGCGCGCCACGATAGGGTTGCCGCCGGCAGTGCGCCGGCGCATCCCTTCAGTAGCAGGGGTGCCGGCGCCTATCCTGGCCGATATAGGCGGCTGAGCTCTGGTAACACTGAATGGTCGACGGTCCGTCGTAATAGGCGAAGCTGCCGGGCGTGACCCCTGGACCGTAATTGTGGATGTAGCTGATCGGGTAGGGCAGCGGATTGACGTGGTAGTGGTGGTACCGGTGATGGACCCGCGCCTCGGACAGGCTCGGGGCGAGCGTCACCACCGACAGGGCGGCGACCGCCGCAAGGCACTTCAACTTGCTCATCTTGATTCTCCGGAAGCCGACCTAACCGACAACGATCTTATAGCGATTTGCGACCCATAGGGCACCCGCTTTGCGGCGGTAAACGGGGTGAAATTCCACAGATTAGCGCCTTGATGCGGCCGGGACTGCCGCCGAGTCCGAAAGCCTGCCCATTTTTGGCCTTTTCCGGATGCTTAACGAATTCCCAACACAGTTTGGCCAAGAGTTCGTTAGCATCCGGTGGCCGGCCCCTTGGGGGTCTCTTTGAGGTCGGCTCCCTTCAAACCAGGCTTCAGCCGTTACTCCGCAATGCGCATCACGCCCATCAGCCTGCTGTTGCTGTCCTGCGTCGCCGCGGCACCTGCGCGCGCGGATTTGCACATCACGCGCGACCACGGCGGTTACGTCGAGGAATACAAGGCCAAGTACAAGCGTGTCCGTGACAAGGGCGAGCGGGTCATCATCGACGGCATCTGCAATTCGGCCTGCACCCTGGTCCTGGGCATCGTGCCCATGAACAAGATCTGCGTGACGCCGCGCGCCAGCCTCGGCTTCCATCAGGCCTATTACGACAAGGCGTTCACCTTCGGCATCAAGGTGACCAGCGCCGAGGGCACGTCCGACCTGATGTCCTACTACCCGGGCGCGGTGAAGGACTGGATCCAGCGCAATGGTGGGCTCACCACCGAGATGAAGAAGATCAAGAACGGCGTCGATCTCTGGAAGATCGTCGATCCCTGTCCCGACGAGTGGTGAGCGGCCGAGCCAGCTGAGGTCGTCCTCGACGCAGCCGACACGTCCCTCGTCCAGCGCAGCATCAGACCCGCCAAATTCGCAATTGCCGCCCCGCCCTTGGTCGGGCAATGAGAACGGCAATGAATCATAATCAAGAAAATTGGGCCGCACGCGCGGCGCCGGTCCTCTTCGTCCTGCTGTGGAGCACCGGGTTCATCGCCACCAAATCCGTCGTCAACAACGCCGATCCCTTGACCTACCTCGCCATCCGCATGGCGATCGTGGTCGGGTTGATGGCGATCATCGTGGCAATTGCACGTCCCAAATGGCCGGACGGGACCGGCATCGCCCACAGCGCGGTCGCTGGCATTCTCGTCCACGGCTTCTATCTCGGCGGCACCGCGATTGCGATCGCGCATTCGATTCCCGCCGGTCTCTCCGCGCTCATCCCGGGCCTCCAGCCGATCCTGACCTCGACCATCGCCAATCGTTGGCTCGGCGAGCGGGTGACGCCGCTGCAATGGGGCGGGCTCTTGCTCGGTCTCGGTGGTGTGGTGCTGATCCTGCACAATCGTCCCATGACCGGAGAGGCCGGTCTCGGATGGCTCGCCTCGGTCGTCTCGCTGATCAGCATCACTCTCGGCACGCTCTACCAGCGCCGCTACTGCAACCACATCGACTGGCGTGCCGGCAATCTCGTGCAATATGTCGCAGTGACGCTGTTCTTTGCGACAGGCGCCTTCGCCTTCGAGGACCGCGTGGTGCATTGGACACGGGAGTTCGTGCTGGGGCTTGCCTGGCTCGCGGTGGTGCTCTCGATTGGGTCAATCGGCCTGTTGTACTGGCTGATCCGGCATTCGGCCGCGACCGCGGTTGCGAGTCTGTTCTATCTCGTCCCGGCGGTCACGGCGCTGATGGCCTACCTGCTGTTCGGTGAAAGGCTCGATGCGGTGGCCGTTGCCGGGATGGCGATCTGCGCGGCGGCGGTATTCCTGGTCAACAAGCGCGCCTAGCCGCGCGGCGGACTTCGCCGCGGCCGGGCGAGAAGCGTGTGCAGAGCCGCCGGACGCTGGGCACCCGGAGGCCTGGTCTCAGGTCCGCGATCAGCGCTTGGCTTTTTTCTTTTTCTTGGCGGCTTTCTTTGCAGTCTTCTTGGCGGCCTTCTTGGGAGCCTTCTTCGCGGCTTTCTTCTTGGAGGCCTTCTTCTTGGAGGCCTTCTTGGCCTTCTTCGCCGTCTTCTTCTTCGTCGCTACTTTCTTTGCGACCTTCTTGGCGGCTTTCCGGGCCTTCTTCGGCGCGGGCTTGGCAGCCTCTTTCGGTGGCTCGGCGACGGGCGTCGCTTCGATCGCAGGCTCAATGACGGGTGTGTCGTCGTTCATGTCGTCCCCCAAGGTTTGAACGGAGCGATGACGATAGCGGGATTCGACAACCTGTCAAAGCAACGCTCAACCTCTGCGGATCTTCGCGTAAGCTGCGAGCGCGCGCTCACGCCCCTTAGCATGATCGACCAGCGGACGCGGGTAGTTGTGGCCGAGTTCGACGCCTGCGCTCGCAAGCTCGATCGGTGTCGCCTGCCAGGGTTGATGGACCAGCTTCGCCGGCAGATGCCTAAGTTCGGGCACCCAGCGCCGCACATAGGTGCCATCAGGATCGAACTTCTCGCCCTGGAGCACCGGATTGAAGACTCGGAAATAGGGCGCGGCATCGGCGCCGCAGCCGGCCACCCATTGCCAATTGGCGGGGTTGCTGCCGGGGTCGGCATCGACCAGCGTGTCCCAGAACCACTCTTCGCCCTGTCGCCAGTCGATCAGGAGATGCTTGACCAGGAAGGAGGCCACGACCATCCGCACCCGGTTGTGCATCACGCCGCTGTGCCAGAGCTCGCGCAGGCCGGCATCGACTATGGGATAGCCGGTCCGGCCGCGCTGCCAGGCGGCGAGCGCCTTCGCGTCGTGCTTCCACGGGAACCCATCGAAGCCGGGTTGCAGGTTCTCCGTCGCGAGATCGGGATGGTCGAACAGGAGGTGACGGCAGAACTCGCGCCAGCCGAGCTCGCTGAGGAATTTCTCGACACCGCTCGCAAGGGCCGGGTCCTCGGCGGCGGCAAAGCGCGCGGCGTGCCAGAGCTGGCGCGGGCTGATCTCGCCGAAGCGCAGGTGCGGCGACAGCCGTGAGGAGCCCGGCAGGTCAGGCCGGTCGCGGTCGCTGGCATAGTCGCGCGCGGTGGTCTTGAGGAAATTGCGCAGCCGGCCGTGGGCGTGGGTCTCGCCGGGCTGCCAGCTCTCGCGCAAGCCGCCGGCCCAATCGGGCCGCGCAGGTTCGAGCCCGAAACTTTCGAGGGCATCGCTCGCAAGCTCCGGACCTGGGCGCAGTGCTTTCGGCGCCGGCAGCGGCTTGGGCGGATCGCCCAGCGCCAGCACGCGCCGCCAGAATGGCGTGAATACGCGCAGGCCGCGGCCATCCTTGTTGCGGATCGTGCCTGGCGAAACCAGGAGGTCACCCGGGAAGCTTCGTGAGGCCACGCCGAGCTTTGCGAGGCTCCCCTTGAGTTTTGTCTCAAGCGCTTGATGCGGCGCCTGCGCGATCTCGTTCCAGTAGAGTGCGGCTGCATCGCTTTCGCGTGCCACCTCGGGGATCACCTTGGCCGCCGGTCCTCTGCGTAGCGTGAGCGCGCCGCCGATCGCGGCGAGGCCTGCGGCAAGTGACCGCAGCGACTGCGCCAGCCACCAGCGCGCTGCGCCACCGAGCGGCCGTCCCACGGTGTCGTCGAGGACGTAGAGGCAGATCACCGGCGCGCCAGTCCGTGCGGCGGCGTGGAGGGCCAGGTGGTCTGAGAGTCGCAGGTCATCGCGGAACCAAACGATGATAGGCGGTGGGCCCGGCATGGTCGGAAATGATCCCCGTTACCTTTGGAAAACAAGCCGCCGGCCGTAGTTGCGAACCGCCGTTAATGCGATCGTAAGCCGCCCCCTTCAAGTATACGGCGTCTTATTGGGGGAGTTGCATGTCCGATCCATCGACTAGGAAGGTCCTGCCGCAGTTCAGGTTCAAGCTCGGCACCAAGTCAATGCTGTGCGCGGTGCTCCTGATTGCGGTGAATACGGCACTCGTGGTCGGTGCGGGCTATTGGTCTCTCACGTCCGAGTTCAACGATCGCGCGCTGCGCGACATCGAGGTCAATCTGCGCACGCTGGCGCTCGCTTTCGCCGAGATCGTTCCCGACGCCAGGATCACGATGAGGGACGGCATGGTCGTCCGCGCCGAGATCCCCAAGATGCCCGACTTCAAGGACCACGCGATCGTCGATCGCGCCGTGTCCTATGTCGGCGGCAATGCCACGTTGTTCGTGTTCGACGAGGCCAGCGGGCAGTTCGTCCGCCGCTCGACCAACGTGAAGAAGGAGAATGGCGACCGCGCCGTCGGCACCCAGCTTGCCGCCGATCACCCCGGCCAAGGCCCCTTGCGCAAGGGCGAAGCCTACAAGGGCCCGGCCACGCTGTTCGGCAAGTCCTTCATGACCGCCTATTTCCCGGTCTCGGATACGGCCGGCAAGGTCGTCGGCATTCTCTATGTCGGCATCCCCATGGCGCAGTTCGAGAGCATGATGGCGGAGACGATCCGCAACATGGCGATTGCCGCCGGCATCGCCGCGCTGCTGGTGCTCGCTCTGACCATGCTGGTCGTGCGCCGCGTGACCAGGCCGCTGAGCTCGGTGACGAACTCGCTGACGGCGCTGGCAAATGGCCGGGACGACATCACCATCGATTGCGAGGACCGGGCGGACGAGATCGGTGAGATCGCGCGCACGGTCGCGGTGTTCAAGAGCAATTCGCTGGAGCGGGCGCGCCTGCGCAGCGAGCAGGCCGCGACGACGGCGGCTGCTGCCGAGCAGCGCAAGTCCGAGCTGCGTAACTTCGTCGACGAGTTCCGCGGCAGTGTCGGCGGCATCCTCAATAACGTGCTGGACTCCTCGGGCGAATTCGAGCGCGTGGCCCGGCAGCTGACCGATGCCGCGCGTTCGACCGCCCAGCTGTCGGCGCAGTCCGCGGGCGCTTCCGAGACCGCCTCCGACCACGTGAAGTCGGCGGCTGCGGCCTCCGACGAGCTCTCCAAGTCGATCACCGAGATCACCCGCAGGGTGCAGGAGTCGAACGAGATCTCCGCCGAGGCGGTGCGGCAGGCGGAGGCTACCGACCAGCGCATCGCGCAGCTTTCGGAAGCCGGCGCCCGCATCGGCGACGTGGTCAAGCTGATCACATCGATCGCCGAACAGACCAATCTGCTGGCGCTCAATGCCACCATCGAGGCAGCGCGCGCAGGCGATGCGGGACGCGGCTTTGCGGTGGTGGCCCAGGAGGTCAAGACGCTCGCCGGACAGACCGCCAAGGCAACCGACGAGATCTCCAGCCAGATCGCCAGCATGCAGCTCGCGACCGAAGAGTCGGTCGTCGCCATCAAGGCGATCGGCCAGACCATCGAGCGCATCAGCGGCATCGCCACGTCAATCTCTGCGGCGGTCGAGCAGCAGAGGAGCGCCACCCACAACATCGCCGGCAGCGTCCGGGCCGCGGCGAGCGGCACGGCTGACGTTGCGGCCAATGTCCGTCACGCGGCCAAGGGCGCGAACGAGACCGGCGAGACCTCGAGCCGGATGTTCGCCTCGGCTCAGGCGCTGTCGGGCGAGAGCCTCAATCTGAAGGCAGAGGTCGAGAGATTTCTTGACCGCGTGCGCGCGGCCTGATCGGCGCGGCGGGCTGAAACCATCCGGCCTGCCACGTCGTAGCTTGCGGCATCATGTGGCGTCCGGACGGGGAGGCTGACGTGAACCGCGCGATTGTGCTGTATCTTGCGACGTTGGTTGTCCTTATGGGCCTGGGTTTCCTGTTCCTGGGCCTGATCGCGAAGGGCTTCTTCGTCGCAGAGGTCGGCGAGATGCTGGGCGAGCTGAAGCCTGTGCCGGCGGCGCTGTTCTACCTTCTCTATGTCGTCGGCGTGCTGGTGTTCGTCAGCGGATCGAAGGATGCGACCTGGCGATCGACGCTGCTCTATGGCGCCCTGTTCGGGCTGTTCTGCTACGCGACCTTCGACTTGACGGCGCTGGCGCTGCTTAAGGCCTGGAGCTGGCCGGTCGCGCTGGTCGACATCGGCTGGGGTGCAGCGGTGACCGCGGTCTCATCGACCGCGGGTCTCTTGGTGGCGGACCGTACGACCGGGTAGGGCCGTTATTTCGGCTGCGGCACGATCCGGATGTAGGGCTTCGGTTCCTTCCAACCCTGCGGATAGATCGTCTTGGCCTCATCGTTGGAGACCGAGCCCGCGATGATGACGTCTTCGCCGTGCTTCCAGTCAGCCGGCGTGGCAACGCGATGCTTGGCAGTGAGCTGCAGCGAGTCGATCGCGCGCAGGATTTCCTGGAAGTTCCGCCCCGTGGTCATCGGATAGACCAGCACCAGCTTGATCTTCTTGTCCGGGCCGATGACGAAGACGTTGCGGACGGTCTGGTTGTCGGCCGGGGTCCGGGTGAGGGGGTCACCCGAGGTCGAGGCCGGCAGCATCTCGTAGAGTTTTGAGACGTTGAAGTCGGTGTCGCCGATCAGCGGATAGTTCGGGGCGGCACCCTGCGTTTCCTTGATGTCCTCGGCCCATTTGGAATGGCGGTCGATCGGATCGACCGACAGGCCGATCAGCTTGACGCCGCGCTTGTCGAATTCGGGCTTCAGCTTGGCGAGGGCGCCGAGCTCGGTGGTGCAGACCGGGGTAAAATCCTTGGGATGCGAGAACAGGAGGGCCCAGCTGTTGCCGATCCAGTCGTGGAATTTAATTTTCCCCTCGGTGGTCTCGGCTTCGAAGTCGGGGGCGGTGGCGCCGATCGGAAGTGGCATGGTTCTACCTCATCTTATTGAAGTTAATGATGAATTCGCTCTGTAGGCGTTCGATAGAGTATAAGTCGGGGAAGGTCCGAAGTGAACCCGTTCAAGTAAAATGTGAAATCATTCTCTCAAGACGTCGATCTTCTAGCACCTTCTTGCCGCACGCGCCGCTGCGGCGAAATATCCCCACCGGCGGGAAAGGGCTGGATTGCCGCGATATTGCCTTTTATGACCCGCACCACGCCGCCCGACGTCGGATAGAACCGAAATGGTCCTGACGGCGACCAATCGGCAACCATTTAGAAAAGTCGCGATCCCCATATCGAATCGTTAACCACTCGTTCAGGCCCAGCATGGAAATGCTGGTCGATCGGAAGAATTCTGGAAGTGAACTATGTCTGCCGCTGCCAAGTCTGTTGAGCCCAAATCCCTTGAGTCGCCGTCCCTCGAACCGTCCTGCCGTGATACCGCGGCCCATGCACTCAGCATCGTGCGCGACGGCGTGATCACCGGCGAAGGCCCCACCACCAAGGGCCGGGTACATTTCTCCCGCTCGCTCGATGCCGATGACGCCGCCTGGTGCGCGCGCATCCTGACGGCTGGCGCCGTCAACGACCAGCCCGTCAGCCGCGCCGAAGCCGAGGCGCTGTTCGAGATCAACGAGGCCGCGACCGAGCGTACCGATGCTGGCCGGTTCGACGACCTCCTGGCGAAAGCCGTCGCGCATCACGCCGCGAGCGCCTCCGGCCTGCCGGTGCCGCCGCGCAGCGTCGCGCTGTCGCCCGAGACGGAGATCGAGAGCTGGGCGCCTGGCTACGCCTCGCGCGTCAACCGCGACATGCTGGAATGGATTGCCGGCCAGATGCGCGGCAAGCGCCAGGGCAACCGTCGCCTGATGGCGATGGTGGCAACCTTCCTGGGTGCCACCGCGCTGCCGCTGGCGGGCCAATTGCCGAACGTGTTCGACATTGGCATGTGACTTCGCGCATCTCATGATGCGCCTTTCGGGACGGCGGGATTATTTCCCCGCCGTTTTTTGTTTGCCACTCTCGGGCTCGAGGCCGAGCGTGCGGCCCGGGAAGCCGGCCGCGTCGAAATAGCGCTGGCTCTCGACGCGCTGGAAGTTGAGGACGGTGCGCAGGCCGTTCTCGGCCGGCTTCGACTTGACGTCGCCGACATATCCCTTCGGCACGATGCCGTTCGGCAAGGCTTCCGACATCACACGGCCGATGAGGCCACCGTTCTGTGAGGTACGCAGCCCCATGATCTTGGCCGCTGTCACTCCGACGTCGGCATTGCTGACGGGCAGCTCGTCCACATAGCCCGTCTTGAAGTCAGGACCGATCGCCGCCATGAAGTTCATGGTGTCGCCTCGGCTGAAGCTGCCGTGCATGCCCTGGCCCTGGCGCAGCACGGTGTCGGCGACCTGCACCGAGCAGTTGGTCGGCGCCTCGCCGCAATTGCTGGCATAGGAGCGGAAGTTGACGACGATCGCCGGCGTCGGCGTCGCCGCCTTGCCGCGCAGGTTGATGAGCGAGAGCGGCAGCGTGCCGGGGAAGCGGCCGAGGGAGTCGTCGACGAACAGGCCGGAGACGTAGTCCTGATCGAGCAGCGCCTTGATCGTCTTTGCCGCCAGCTTCTTGTCCTTGTTCGGCAGGTAGATCAGGTCCGATCCGCCATTGGTCGCGACGACGAGATCGGGCTTGGCCGGATCCTTGCCGAGCACGCCGTTGCCGGCCTTTGGATGCGCGTTGCCGGTGATGGCGGCGTTCTTGTCGTTCGGATCGAACAACGGCAGGTCCAGCGCCTTGGCGAGGTCGAGCGCCAGGAAGCCCATCGGCAGGAAGTCCTTCGGCGTGTCGTCATAGCTGACCTTGGCCGAGGGGCTGGTCTTGCTTTCCTTGGAGATCGTGGAGAAGCCGTGGTCTGCGGACACGATGATGTTGGTGTTTGCCGCAAGGCCGAGCTCGTCCAGCGCCTTGCGCAACTGGGCGAGATTGTCGTCGGCGTTCTTGATGCCGGCCATCGAGGTCGGCCCGTTGATGCCCGGCATGATCTGGTTCAGGCTGTCGCCGGTGTTGTGCTGGCTGCCGTCGGGATCGCGTGACCAGAACACCAGGACGAACGGCTTGTTGCGCGCCTTGAACATCGGCAGCACGATCTTGGCCGCGACATCGGCGAAATAGGCCTGCTGCGCGACGTTGGCGACCGTTGTGCCCGGCGTCTTGGCGTCGCCTGCCTTGGAATTGTCGCCGCGCGAGGGGGCGGTGAGGGGCAGGCCTGCCTTGGTCAGCGCCTCCCTCATCTCGTCTGACAGTGCCACGCCAGCCTTGCCGCCGGTCGCATCGTCAATCACGATCGAGTGCTGGCCGGCCTTTTCCGGGTGATCGGTGTGGTCGAACTGGTAGGTCGGGCCGAGCTTGCCGATCGCCGCGGTGGAAAGCCCCTTGTCGCGGGCCATCTTCAAAATGGTCTCTTCGTTCAGATAATCGCCCTTGAAGTGCTCGTCGATGTCGCCGAGCACGGCGTCGTTCTCGATGAAGGGGACCACGGTGTCGCCGGCGGGGGCGGAGGTGTAGCCGGTCCAGATCGTGTTGGAGAACACGCCGGTGTCGCCGAGATAGTGTCCGGTCGACATCGCCGAGCCGTTCGCCATGGTGAAGGTCGGGAACAGCGAATGCGAGTTCTTGAAATTGACGCCCTTGTCGCGGACAGCGGCCATCGCCGGCGCGGTCTCAGGGGTGACCTTCAGCGCGCGCAGGCCGTCCGGGATGAAAAGGATCAGGTTACGGGGCGTGTTGTTCTGCGCAGACGCAAGTCCGGTGGACAGCATGGTCAGTCCGGCGGACAGCAACACGATTGAGCGGCGCATCGAAATCTCTCCCAGCGGTGAGGCAGCTTGCGGCCGATCGCGGCCGCCGCCTTCGTTTAGTTTTGCTGTGTGACGGTTTTGTTACAAGGGGAGTGTTTGTGCAAGGATGATGGGGAAGGGCCGCTCGGTGTCGTCCCCCGCCATCGCCAAGCCGGCGAGTCACCCGGGCTGTCTCAACGCCGTCGTCGCGAGGAGCTCCTGCGATGAAGCAATCCAGAATCCCACCGCGCTGACAGTCTGGATTGTTTCGCTGCGCTCGCGATGACGGAGGCGGGCGCAGATACGATAATTCCGAATTTCGTCAATCGATATGAGTGGCGCGAATTGCCCGCCTCTGCCGTGATTTGTCCGTTGGGCAGCGCCCAGGGGTCGGGCTGGGCCAACTGGTCGGGCGCAAAACCCAACTACCGCGATACCACGTTGCTGCGGTCTTTCCGGGCTCGACCCGTTTCGACTTCGTTGGGGGCACCGCGCGAGTTCCGCCAGTCGTCGCGCACGATATCCCCACTTTGCACCGCGTCACCTCTCCGACATACTAGAGTTTGTATTGACATTCGTGAAAAAAATCCAAGCGAGAGTCGCAAATCGAACGGACGGCCTCGCCTTCGTCATGCATATTCGACGTGCGGGCTGGATGTGAAGCTCATCAATATGGCTGATCGATACGGAAAACGGGCGCTCCCGTTTCCGTGGGCGCTTGCGGCGCAATTCATGCGTCGTGAGAAATGATTTCGCTTGAGTAGAGGGTAGGCGCTGTGAGTGAAAGTGAAACGAAAGCCGAAGTGAAAGCAGCAAATGGTTCAAATGGTTTCGGACTGTCCGCGTTCGGGCTTCCGAACGTCGGTTGGCCCCTGTTCGAGCAGCTTGCCGAGCAGCGAGCCGCCCGCACGCAGGAGGGTTGCGAGAAGATCAAGACAGTTTCGCAGGAGATGACCGAAGCGCTTCGCGAGACCTATTCGAACAGTGCCAAGACTGCGACCGAATACGGGCTCAAGGTCATCGAGATTTCGAATGCGAACGCAAGCTCCGCGATCGATTACTTTTCGCGTATGGCGAGCAGCAAGTCGATGACCGACGTTTTCGCCACGTCGGCGGCGGAAGCGCGCAGGGCTTTTGATGCTGCCTCGGCCCAGAACAGGCAATTGTGGGAGCTTACGCAGAGACTTGCAACGCAATCGGGCGAGCCGATCAGACAGCAGGTCGCCAAAGTTTTCCAGAAGGCCGGTTGAACGTCCGCCGTTCGGAGAGGAGGGCAATACGGCCGGTTGGAAGAAGCCCCGCCACTGGCATGGCCCCACACCATGCTCGATCAGACGATGGCCAGGTGCGCGATGCCCCCCAACTCAACGCACCGACATAAGAGGCGCAATCCAACCGGCCGGTTCCTGCTCCAACAATAGTGAGGTCGATTCCGAGGAGGAGGAAGAGATGGGTATGCTCATGGTCAAATGCCCGCAAACCGGACGCGCGATTCCGACCGGAATCGCAACGGATCGCGAGCGCTTTCGGTGTAGCGCGGTATTTTTCGGACGCACGCGCTGTCCGATCTGCTCCGTCGATCACGCCTGGTTCGCACAGGAAGCTTGGGTCGACGAGCCGGCACTCCGTGTGCGGCGTCGCGGCACGGGTCTCTAGGCCTGATCACGCTGTCATCGATGATTTTGATAGGGGCCCACGATGGCGAAGAAGAAGATTTCCGGTGAAGTGTCCACGTTGCTGCTGCAAGCAAAGGATTTTCTCGTCGAAGCGCGACGGCTGAAGCCGGGCCCTGCGCGCAATGAATTGCGAGAGGTGGCAAAGGTCCTGCACGAGCTCGGCAAGCTGGAGACGCAATCCAAATTTGCGCCTCATCAGACCGACACAAGATAGTCGACGCTGGGAAATCCGAATCGAGGTGCTGAAGCACGATCCGGAACAACCTAAGGCGCGATGACAATTCATGCCGATCTCATCGCGCTTTAGCGTGTCGCCCGGACAACGCTCAAACAGCCTTGTCCCGGTCATCCCTTACGCTGGCCGGCATGGCCCACGCGCGAGACCGGGGCGCGCTCGCCGAGAAGATCTCTGCGATCTGGCGACGCATGCTGGCGTGGCATTCGCATGCGGCCGCGGCGAGCCGCGGTCGATCAACCTCGATTTTGCCCCGTCGATCGGATCGAATCGCTCCGGACTCGCGCAGATTGCGCATCAGGAGCGTGACTGTGGTTCGTCGCACACCGAGCATCTGCGACAGCGCCTCCTGAGTGAGCGGGAGGACGTCGCTGTCGGTGCAGTCGCGCAGTTGCAGCAGCCAGCGGGCCATCCGGGCTCCGACCGGATGCAGCGCATTGCAGGCTACGCCAAGTTGAAACTGCGTCAGTAACGACGTGATATGAACCTGGACCGCCTGCCGGATCGCGGGACTCCGGCTAAAGGCCGCATGAAATCGCGCTGCCGGAATCCGCGAGGCGGTTCCCGCCATACGAACGGTGGCCGTTATCACCGAAAGCGACGCTCCGAACACGGAGAGTATGCCGATTGCACCTTCGCGGCCGATTGACGCGGTGGCAACGGTCTGTCCGTTTGCCATCTCGATCATGAGGGAAATCGCGCCGCTATTAGGGAAGAAGACATGCTCCATCCGCTCGCCCGCTTGCGAGAGGACTGCGTCCTGGTTGAGCGCCACCTTCTCGAGCTCGGGCGCGAGCAGATCAAAGTCGGCTCGCGGCAATATTCTCAGAAGGCGGTTGTCCATTCCGCTAGGGATTGTCACTGCAAGTGACTCCCCGTGAGGCGCCTGCCACACCTCCGAGCGGTTTCGAACGGTGGCTCTAGCACATGTTCGTATCTGCTCTCTCGACGGACGTTGGCTTCCAAGTCACATCCAAACGCCTTCATCCAAACGCCTTCATCGCAATAAAACCAAAGACTCAACACTGCTCTCGCGAGTCTGATTTTTCTGCTCGGAGCATTTTCGCAATTAACGTGTAAACACGTTGAAGCAGATAAGTCGTCAGAAACAAATTGCAAAACGGGAATGGGTATCACCGTAGGGAGAGCGTGGTGCGCGGACCGGGTTCCCGCATGTTGACCGCAAATGATGGGCACCATCTGAAATTCGTGGAATACGAAACGTCGTCCGCGAAACCCGTCTTGAGAGGTGCAACGGAACTGGCGACCCTGATATCGGTCGTGTAGTCGTTCCGAAACTTGTGCGACCGATGATCGGCCCGTGGGTGCGAGTCGTCACCGTCAGGATCACTGGTGGGGGCGCGGAACCGTTAATCCCGTGCCTTAACCAACAATTAATTATACGTTTGCGGGGGGGCGACGGCAGGGCCTAGCGTGCTGGCGGGGAGCAGCATCGCAGGCCAAACGAGTTGGTGCGTATCATGACGTATAGATCATATGGGGCGTTACTCGCCTCGCTGAGCGCAGCCGCGCTGCTTCTTGCCACCAGCAACAGTTTTGCGAGATCGGGCGGCGCCGCGCCCCGTGGCGTGGTCGGAGCACCGGCCGCCGTCCATCCGCGGATCGCACCATTGGCGCGGTTCCATCGCCGGAATTCGTTTGTTTCCTGGCCGGGCGGCGGCGGCTTCTACTACGAGCCTCCCACGAGCGACTCCTATGCCGCCGAGATGATGGCCCAGCCGCAACTCTCCAATGACGTCCGCTACACATATACCTATGACGTGCCTTGGGACTGGGCACATCGTTTTCCGCCGAACGTCGCGCCGTCGGATCGGCCCTACGTGCCGAGCTGCCCGTCGGAGACGGTGACAGTGCCCGGCCGCGGCGGCGAGCAGACTGTCAACATCATGCGCTGCTACTGAGCGCGCCGTCTTCGCCACCGAACGCGCGGGCCAACCACTAGCCGAGCTCAAAGCTGGTCACGCCGAAGACCCGGTCGAGCTGCAGCGGCGGGATCGGGCTGGTGTACATGCGCGCCGTCTCGAAGGTCGGCGCAAGGCCAAAACTTTCCGCCAGCGCAATCGCCTCCGGATTGACGCTGGGGACGTCGAGAAAAACCTCGCCGCCGCCGGCAGCGGCGAGCAGGGCCTGCATGATGATTTCCGCGCCGGCGCGGTCGTCGGCGACCAGCGGCCCGATCTTGTGGCCGTGACGGCAGGGGCGGATCACGCCCCACCCGGCGAGCTTTCCTTCACGCATCAGTGCGCGGCCGATATGGCCGGGTGCGCCTATCCAGGCGCGCAGGAAGGTGCTGCGCGAGGCCGGGAAGACGGTGGCGTCATCCGCTTCGATCAGTGCCAGCGGAATCCCATCGAGCGCGACGATGTCGGAGGGCTGCGCCGGCGCCGCGACGATCCCGCCATAGCGGATATTGGCGTAGGCGAGAGCAAAGCCGGACTTTCTGTAATTGTCCTGCTGCGCGACGACGCCGTCGAGCCCGATCACGCGCGCGCCCGCATGCGCAATCGCCGCGTTCCAGATGCGCAAGCCATAGCCGCGACCGCGCAGATCGCTTCGTACGATGTAGAAGCCGAGGAAGGCGAAGCGGTCGTCGTAATTGACGCAGGAGATGGTGGCGACCGGTGTGCGGTCGATTTCGCCGATGAGAAAGCCGGCAGCGTCGACGACGGCGAAGCAGGCGGCATCCGAAAGCCCCGGATTCCAGCCTTCGGCCGCCGCCCACTCGACGGCGAGCGCAATGTCGTCGCCGCGCATGGCGCGGATTTGCAGATCACTCATGGTCAATCATCGTGTGCAGGACCTCGTGATCGGACTATACGTCCGGTCGGGCGGCGCATAAACCTGCCGCCAAATCGTGACAACAGCCGGGGATCAACATGGCAGCAGAGAAAGTCGCACTCGTCACCGCAGGCGGCAGTGGCATGGGGGCGGGCGCCGCACGGCGGCTTGCTGCCGACGGGTTTCGAGTCGCGATCCTGTCCTCCTCCGGCAAGGGCGAGGCGCTTGCCAACGAACTCGGCGGGCTCGGCATCACCGGCTCGAACAGGTCCAACGACGATCTCAAGCGCCTGGTCGATGGCGCCATGGCGAAGTGGGGTCGCATCGACGTGCTCGTCAACAGCGCCGGCCACGGGCCGCGCGCGCCGATCGTCGAGATCACGGACGAACAGTGGCACACCGGCATGGACACTTACCTCTTGAACGTCATCCGCCCGACGCGGCTGGTCACGCCGATCATGCAGGCGCAAAAGCAAGGTGCGATCATCAACATCTCGACCGCCTGGGCGTTCGAGCCGAGCGCGATGTTTCCGACCTCGGCGGTATTCCGCGCCGGCCTTGCCGCCTTCACGAAGATCTTCACCGATACCTATGCCCCCGACAACATCCGCATGAACAACGTGCTGCCGGGCTGGATCGACAGCCTGCCGGCGACGGACGCACGCCGCGACAGCGTGCCGATGCAGCGCTACGGCAAGGTCGAGGAGATCGCCGCGACGATCTCGTTCCTGGCCTCCGATGGCGCCGCATACATCACCGGGCAGAACATCCGCGTCGACGGCGGGCTGACTCGGTCGGTGTGAGGCTGAGTGCGCCTCAAGCCAATTCGAACCCGAAAGCGATGTCTGGCTGAGCGGGCCTGTTGCGTAATCCGCGATTGTGATTCTCTAGGGCAGAAGCCTTGGAGGTAACGATGGCAGTGAAGCAGACTGGGCAGCCGAGTTTTATTGAGGCGTGGTTGCCGAAGGGAGCCGGTGCCAATGCGGCGCTGAATCGGTTGTCGGGCTTGGTCAAATGGTACCGGTTCGAGAAGCTGATGGCGCATTTGCGGGATGAAGGAAGCCCTGGCCGACCGGGCTATCCGGTGCTGGTGCTGTTTCGCGCGCTGCTGTTGCAGTCGCTCTACGGTCTTTCGGAGCGTGAGCTCGAGGAGGCACTGGGGGACCGCCTGTCGTTCAAGCGCTTCGTGGGCCTCAGTCTTGAGGATGCGACGCCTGATCACACGGTCCTGAACCGGTTCCGGAACCAGCTTGTTGAGCAAGGCCTGCTGGAGAAGCTGTTTGGTGAACTCGATCGTCAGCTTGAGAATGCTGGTGTTATCCTCAAGCGCGGCACGATGCTGGATGCGACATTGATCCAGGCGGTGTCAGCGCCTCCAACGGAAGAACAGCCGTCGAACGATCCCGATGCGCGGTTTGCCAAGCGGCGAGGCAAAAGTGGCTCGACCTTTGGTTACAAGGCTCACGTGGGTGTCGATGAGGGCTCGGGCCTGATCCGGTCGGTGCTGACCACGCCCGCCAATGTCAACGACACCACGCCGGCCGACGATCTGATCCGCGGCGATGAAGCCGTGGTGTGGGCCGATGCAGCCTATGACACCCATGCCAGACGGGCTCGGCTGAAGGCGGAAGGTAAGAAGCCTCGTATCGCCCGTCGCCCCAACCGGCATCACCCGCAGCTGCCGCCGCGGCTCAAACGCTACAACCTTCTCATCGCACGACGGCGAGCGCAGGTGGAGACGACCTTCGCCACCCTCAAACGCCGCATGCGATTGACTTGCATCCGATACGTCGGCCTCATCAAGGCAAACGGGCAGGTTCTGCTCGCCTCCATCGCGTTCAACATGAGGCGGTGGGCCGCAATCGCTGCGTGAACCGCCCGCCGAGGAGCATGAGCCGCTCCATCGTCGGCCCGCTACTCCGACAACTAGCTTCTTCCCTGACCTGTCTTGGCCTCAAAAGCCAGTAACGCAACAGGCCCTGAGCGCGACGGATTGTCGTTACCGGCTTGGTGCGATTGGTGTGGGCGGCACTGGAGTGTGCTCAATCGGCAACAACCATTGCGCAATGGTCCGCAGACTTCGCTGTAGTCCAATCGAAGTTCGCTGCAGAACAAGACGGCAACGCGCGCGGAGATTATTCCCGATGTTGCGCCGGACACGTCGGCGGCATGCTTTGGGACGCGAGGCCGCTCGCGTGAAGGGGTTGGAGATTGGAATGAAGAGAATTGCCCTGGCGGTTTCGCTGGCTCTGTTTGGCACCGCGTCCGCGTTCGCGGCGGATCTCGGGCCGAGCTACACCAAGGCGCCCGTGATGGCGCCCGCCTACAACTGGACGGGCTTCTACGTTGGCGGCAATGTGGGCGGCCAATGGGGTAGTGCGGATCCGACCACCTCGACGATTTACTCGCCGATCGGCTACTTCGCCCCCAGCAGCGTTACTGCCATCGCGGCCGTTGGTGCCCAGCACATCAACAGCTCGAGCGTGACCGGCGGTTTCACCGCCGGCTACAACTGGCAGGTCAGCAACGCCGTGTTCGGCCTCGAAGGCGACATCAACTATTTTGGTTTCAAGGGCAGTGCGGCTGGCTCGGCGGTGTATCCCTGCTGCACCTTTAGCAGCTTCACAGTCAACTCCTCGGTCTCGGCTGATTGGCTGGCCACCATCCGCGGCCGCATCGGCTTCCTCGCTACACCGAGTTGGCTGATCTATGCCACTGGCGGCGCCGCGATCGCCGACGTGAAGGGCAATTTCACTTTCACCGATACGTACTTCGGTGGTGCGGCCGAATCTGGGACGATCCGCGACACCCGTGTCGGCTGGACCGCCGGCGTCGGCGGCGAGTATGCGGTCGGCAATGGCTGGTCGTTGAAAGCGGAATATCTTTACGTCGATCTCGGCCGCGCCGCGACGACCAGCACGAATCTCACAAGTGTAACCTTTGGCTCGTACCCCTCCAGTGTGTACACGCATTCGGTCGATCTCAAATCGAACATCGTCCGCGTCGGTGTGAACTACAAGTTTGGCGGCTGATCTGATCCTGCTGCCGCGCCTGATCGCGAAAGCCCCGGCTCGGCCGGGGCTTTCATTTTGATCGGCGTCGCGTCATCGCTGCGCGACCAACCGCGCCAGCGCCGGCAGGATCCTGTAGCGCGCGATCTCGTGCGGATATTCGCCGCGATTGGCGAGCAGGACGATGCCGAGCCGGCGCGCGGGCACGAGGCCGATATAGCCCGAGGCGTTGTTGAGGCCGCCCGGCTTGTCGAGCACCGTCACGCCGTCGAGATGCACGGTCTCCCAGGCCATGGCCTGGCCGAACTTCTCGTCGACGCGAAAACTCTCGTGCTGCGTCATCCGGATCGCCTCGCGCAGCTCGGGCTCGATCGACCTGCCGTCCGCGCAGGCCGCGACGAAGATCGACAGGTCGCGCGCCGACGAAAACATCTGGCCGGTGCCCCGAAAGTCGAAATAGCTCTGTTGATTGCCGGGCGGCCCGATCGGCGTGCCCTCATCGGAATAGCCCTGCACGGCGCGCGCCATCTGCGCATCACTCAGCATTGCGCGGTGGTCAGGCGCGCGCTCCGGGACGAATGTCGAGCTCATGCCGAGCGGCTTCAGGATGCGGCTCGTGATCAGCTCGCGGATCTGCGTGCGATAGCGGCGCTCGAGCACGAGCTGGAGCAGCACATAGCCCGCATGGGTGTAGATGCGCTGCCTGCCGGGCTCGACGCCCTGTGGCGGCGCGAAGGCGTTGAGCATGTCGAGGAACTGCGTGAGGTCGAACGACTCGTTCGGCCAGGGCGGATGATCCGTCGGCAGCAGCAGGCCGGACGTATGCGTGACGAGCTCGCCGATCGTGACGCGGCGGATGTAGTCGCCGTCGAGTTCGGGCAGGTACGCCGCCACGCGCTCGTCGAGCCGCAATTCGCCGCGGCGTGTCCCGAGCGCAACTAGCGTTGCCTCAAAGGTCTTTCGCAAGGAGGCGAGGTTGAACAGCGTGTCCGACGCGACCGGAATCCTGGTGGCGTCGTCGGCGAAGCCGTAGTTGAAGAAGTCGACGTGACGACCCGCATAGAGCGCGGCGGCAAGGCCACCGGGATAATCCGACGTTGCTGTCGGCGCGAGCTCTGTCGCCACGATGTCCCGCAACATCGGGATCATGTCGGAGTCCGCGTGAGCAGGACGGGCGAAACCAAGTGCGAGCGGCAGCAGCGCGGCCTTGGCAAGGCAGCGCCGGCTGATGGCAGGGCGCGGTGAGGGAACAAGCGGGTGCACGCAGTCTGATGATCAATTCGAATCGCCCCCGTTTCACACTTATCGGCAAATGTCGCGCGTCCCAATTCACGATTGCGCGGGGACGGTTCCGCCCGCGGAGGAAAGAAACTAAGCTGGACGGCTAACAATCATTGACGGCGCTCAGCGCCCCGTCTATAGTTAGCTACATGGCTAACCAACAATCCCGACTCGACCAGGTTTTCGGCGCGCTGTCCGATCCGACGCGCAGGGCGATCGTGATGCGGCTGTGCGCCGGCGAGGCGTCGGTCGGCGAGCTCGCCGATCCCTTCGCGATGGCGCTGCCGAGCTTCATGAAGCACATCCGCGTGCTCGAGGAGAGCGGCCTCGTCGAGTCCGAAAAATCCGGGCGCGTGCGCACCTGCCGGCTGTGCCCGGAGGCGATGGCGGGCGCGGAGGATTGGCTCCAGCAGCAGCGGGCGATCTGGGAGGCGCGCCTCGACCGGTTCGAGGCTTACGTGATGAAGCTGAAGAAAGAGAAGGAGAGGGCGGTTGCCAAGCGGCCGTCCCGAACAACCAAACGGAAAGGTGCCGAGTGATGACGAGTTCTGCCAACCCCGCTTTGTCGCAATGGTCGCTCGATCGCGAGATCGTGCTGTCGCGCGTGATCGACGCGCCGCGCGAGCTGGTCTTCGAGGCGTGGTCCGACCCGAAGCATCTGCCGCAATGGTTCGGGCCGTCCGGCTTCCGGATCGAGACCAAGGAGATCGACGTTCGCGTCGGCGGGGTCTGGCGCTTCGACATGATCGGGCCTGACGGCACGGTCTATCCGAACCGCATGCGCTTCCTGCGCATCGACAAGCCGCGGCTGATCGAGGTCGATCACGGCTCGGACAAGGATGAGGATCCCGGCATGTTCCGCATGACGGTCACCTTCGACGCCCACGGCGACAAGACCGTGCTGACGCTGCGGCAACTGCACCCGACGGCCGCGCAGCGCGAGACCGTGATCGGCTTCGGCGCCGTCGAGCTCGGCTACCAGACGCTGGACAAGCTTGCCGCCCATGTAGCGGCCCTAAAGGGTTGATCGCACTCGCAATCCACCGATCGCGCGGGCCGGGCTCGCGCCCGGCCCGAATCGAATCAGGCACACGCATTTTTGTCGCGACCGACTGGTTATTTGTGACAGAATTGCTACGGTTGGGTGTCGGTTCGGTTACACGCGGAGCGGTCGATGCGGTTGATGTTGCAGGCGAGGTCAAATCCCCTGGCCTGGTGGTGGGGTTCGCTGACGCTGGTCAGCAACGTCAACATCCTCGTATGGTTCATGCTGTACCGCGAATTCTACCAGGTCCCGACGGGTGGGTTCGCCAGCGTGTCGGGAATCGGACTCATGCTGCTACTCTGCGCCGGCTACGTGTTCGGCTGTGCGTTCCGCTCGTTCCTGCCGCGCGCCGACGTGCAGCGGATCTGCCTGTTCGACACCTGGCTGTCGAGCGTGTTCGTCGGCCGCTCGGTCGCAACCGCCGCTGAGCTCTGCTTCGCCGCGCAATGGGCGATCGTCCTCGCCCAGCTCGGCGGCATGGCGGGGGCGCAGACCACCGCGAACATCGCACTCGTGATCGTGCCCGTGATCATCATCGCCGAATGCTTTTCCTGGTATGCGGTCCTGACCACCAACTACCTCTACAACGCCATAGAGAATTCGCTGTGGGCGGTGGTCTTCTTCCTGGTCGGGATAGCGCTGTGCCGGTTGCTGCCCGAATTCCAGGGGCCGGTGCGCTGGGCCCTCATTGCCGGCATCGTCGGGATCGCCTGCTATCTCGCCTTCCTCGTCACCGTCGACGTGCCGATGTATCTGAGCCGATGGCGGGCAGGGCATCCCGAGGGCGGCAGGCTGCTCGGCCTGCTCGAAGGTCTTCATGACGTCGCCACGCGCTGGGTCGTGACGCATGACGTCGCGCATTGGAAGGGGGAGCTTGCCTGGATGGCGCTCTATTTCAGCGCGGCGGTGTGGTCGAGCCTCGCGCTGTGCGCGCTCTATGCGATGGAAGGCTATCTGACGCGCTACCTCGTTTGAGCTGCTGCCCTTCAGGCGTCGCCGAGATCGACCTGGGTCAATATGCCCTGGCGCAGCGCGAGCCTGACGAGCTCGATATCCGACTCGACGCCGAGCTTGCCCTTGATCAGGGAGTGCAGGTTCGCGACCGTCTTGGGACTGACGTGGAGGGTCTCGGCGATCTCCTCGGTGGAGCGTTCGGCAAGCAGGAGCCTTAGCACCTCGAATTCGCGCGCCGTGAGAACGTCGGTCGCCGAGCTCTCGCCGGCGAGCCGGCTCAGCGCGAGCTCGTGGTCGATGTCGGGGCTGATGGCGACCCGCCCCGCAAGCACGTCCATCACCGCGCGCACCAGCGTCTCCGGCGGGCTGGTCTTGGTGACATAGCCCCTTGCGCCGGCGCGGATCGCCTGCACGGCGAAGCCGGCGTTCTGATGCATGGTGAAGACGAGGATTTTTGCGCCCTTGTCCCACTGCCTGATCCGCCGGATCGCTTCAAGACCGCCGATGCCGGGCATGCTCAGATCCATGATGATCAGGTCAGGCGCGCACTCCTTGAACAGCCGGTAGGCTTCCGCGCCGTCCGAGGCCTCGGCGACGACGCGCAGTCCCGGCTGCTTCTGCAGGACGGAGCGATAGCCCTCGCGGACGACGGCATGGTCGTCGACCAGCATGATGGCCCAGCCCGCCTCGCTCATGCCGCATCCTCCAAAGCGTCGAGCTGCCCGTCGGCGGGGCTGACCGGAATCACGACGCGCAAGGCGGAGCCGCCGCCGTCCGGTCCGGCCGTGAAGCTGAGCCGGCCGCGCATCGCCGC
This sequence comes from Bradyrhizobium sp. CCGUVB23, assembly GCF_024199885.1. Classification (NCBI taxonomy): domain Bacteria; kingdom Pseudomonadati; phylum Pseudomonadota; class Alphaproteobacteria; order Hyphomicrobiales; family Nitrobacteraceae; genus Bradyrhizobium; species Bradyrhizobium sp. CCGUVB23. Next base: position 9,640,037 of record NZ_JANADQ010000001.1, on the reverse strand, counting down.
GACGCGCTCGCGCATGCCGAGCAGGCCCATGCCGGATTTGACGGCGGCATCGTTCGGCCGGCCGTCGTCGTCGATCGCCAGCGCGATCTCGTTCGCGCGCATCGCTAGATGCAGGCTGACCTTCGTAGCGCCGGCGTGCTTGGCCGCGTTGGTGAGCGCCTCCTGCACGATGCGGTAGAGATTAGCGCTGATGGAAGCGGGCAGGTTCTCGAAGGTGCCCTCGAAGCGGATATCGAAGCGCGTCTGGCCATGGCTGCGGCCGTTCCACCCCGCCACCAGGCCTTCGAGGCTCGCGACGAGGCCGAGTTCGTCGACATCGGGCGGCCGAAGGCGGAACAACGCGCCGCGCAGCGTCTCCATCATGCCGGTCGCGGTTCGCGCAATGCTGTCGCATTCTCCCAGCAACGCGGGGCAGTCCTGTGCTGCGGTCTGGTGGGCGGATGCGGCGAGCGCGCGGATTGCGGCGAGCGACTGGCCGAACTCGTCGTGGAGCTCGCGCGCGAGATGGCGGCGCTCCTCGTCCTGGAGCGCGATCAGCCTGCGCGTCAGTTCGCTGCGCTCGGACAGCGCTGTGTCAAGACTCGCGGCGAGATGATTGAAGACGTCGCGGATGGCGGACAGCTCCGCGAGGTCGAAGGGCGGCAGCCGTGCGGTAAGGTCATTGGCGGCAATGCGTTCGAGGCCGGCGCGAACGACCTGGGTCGGACGCAGTGCGCGCGCCAGTGCTGCGTAGACCAGGGCGCAGAGCAGCGGCAGCGTGATCGCAAGCACGGTCATCAGGCGGCCGGCCTCGTGCCAGGCCTCCGCGGTCTGCACGGCCGGATCAAACCAGACCACGGCGTCGCCGAGCTTGGTTCCGCGCGCGATCACAGGCCGGACCGCTTCGCGGCCGGGATCGAACAGGCCGCGATAGAAAGCCGCGAACGCTTGCGGTGGCACGCTCGCCGGATTCGGCGCGCCGCTACAGAACCGCTGAAGCATCTCGCCATTTGCTCCACGGAATCCAAGGCACAGGCCGGGCGTCATCACGAAGGCCGAGACGGGGTCAAGGTTCGGAAAGTCAGAGCGCGGGCTGTTCACCCACTGGGTCTTGCCCTGTTGCAGCTCCAGCGTCTTCGCCACGATGGCGGCGATTCCGTCGATGCGCGCATGCACCGCGCGGTCGGCCGTGACGAGGAAATAGGCGGAGATCGCGGCGAAGCAGGCGGCCGATACGGCGGCCACGCGCAACGTCAGACGGACCTTGAGATCGAACCTCGGGCGGTTCCACATCGGCGGGCACCTGGCGCGGACGGTATTGTCGCGTCCGCATTAAACGGCAGAACGCCAGCGGCGGAAAGCGCTACGCGTTACCGCAATGCAACGTCGTGAAATTTTCCCGGCATTGGCCGGGACGGGCACTGCTGCATGGTCTGAGGCGCCGGCCTAGCATTGCGTGTCCGCTGCGTCGCACGAGGCCCGCTCATGCACCTCTCCCGGTTGATCCTCTCTGCTCTTGTCGCTGTGCTCCTGGATGTCCGATCAGCAGGTGCGGGCACCGAGGCGGCCGCGGCAGCGCCGGTCGGCGTGACAATCGAGGATTTCGGCTATCTCGATACGTCGGGCGAGCCGGTCGACCAGACCGCCGCCCACGAGAAGCGGCTCAACGCGTTCATGGTCGCGCTGCGGCGGGATGTCGAGGCGGACAAGCGCTATCAGCTCACCCCCGCTGGACAAGCCGATGCAAAATTCAAGGTCGTCGGCGGCGTCCAGAAGACGAGCACGCTGGTGCAGTGGGCGAGGGTGGCGGTGATCGACGTCGGCGCCAACAAGGTCCTGTTCGAGAAGCTCTACACTTTCCGCGGCGACAACGACGAAGCCTGGAACCGCGCCGAGGCCTTCGTCTCCCGCGAGGTGATTGAAGCACTTGCGCGACCTGCGCCGATCGCGCTTGCGGTGTTCGCTTTCGAGCTCGAGGACACCACGGCTGCCCCAATGGCGGGCCTGAGCGAGTCCGATACCGCGCACCTGGCCGAGGTCACCAACGGCGTGCGCGACCGCCTCGCGCAATCCGGCCGCTACCGCCTGGTCGACGTCAGCGGCGCGAGCGGGGAGGCGGTAACGCGCCATGCGCTGCGCGACTGCGGCGGCTGCGAGGCGGACATCGCCGGGAAGCTCGGGGCGGACCAGTCACTGATCGGCGTGGTACGGCGGGTCAGCCGCACCGAATATACGATCGGATTCCAGGTCCGCGACACCAAGACCGGCCAGGTCTTCGCGCGCGGCGACAGCGGCCTACGCATGGGCGCCGATTATTCCTGGGATCGCGGCGCGGTGCGGCTGGTCGGCGACAAGCTGATCGAGGGCCAGTAGGCGCGGTGTTTCAGAACGTGAGCTGCACCTTCATCGACTGTGACCGGTCGCTGGCGAGCTCGAAGGCGGCGACCGCGTTCTCGAACGGCATGGTGGCCGTGATCATCGGCTTCACGTCGATCAGGCCTTCGCCCATCAGTCGCACCGCCAGCTCGAACTCTGGATCGAAGCGGAAGGTGCCGCGGAGCTGCAGCTCCTTGGCGACGATGGAATTGATGGGCAGCGTCATCTCGCCGCCGAGACCGAGCTGCACGATGGTCGCGCCTGGCCGCAGCACGTCTAGCGCGGTGCGCAGCGCAGCCTGATTGCCCGAGGCTTCAAAGAGGGTGTCGAACACGCCCTTGCCGGCGCGCCAGGGATCAAGCGCCGCGGCGTGCGACGCGACGTTGATGGCGTGCGTGGCGCCGAGTTGCTTTGCGATCGCAAGCGGCGCATCGGCAACATCCGTCACCACGATCTCGGCGGCGCCGCCGAAGCGCGACACCAGGATCATCAACGCGCCGATCGGACCGCAGCCGGTGATCAGCACGCGCTTGCCGAGGAGGGGGCCGGCCTGCTTGCCGGCGTGCAGGCACACCGCGAGAGGCTCGGCGACTGCGGCTTCGGCCAATGACAGTTTCTCGGCAATCGGCACGGCCTGCGTCGCATCGACGGTCATGAACTCGCGAAAACCGCCCTGCACATGGGGAAAGCGCATGGCGCTGCCGAGGAAGCGCATGTCGAGGCACTGGTTGCGCATGCCTTCCTGGCAGTGCAGGCACTGGCCGCACGGCTTGCTGGGATTGACCGCGACACGCGTGCCCGGCTTCACGCGCGAGACGCCTTCACCAACTGCGGCAACGACGCCGGCGATCTCGTGCCCAAGCGCCATCGGCTGCTGAATGCGCACGGTGCCGAAGCCGCCATGGTGATAATAGTGCAGGTCGGAGCCGCAGATGCCGCCATTGGCGATCTTCACACGGACTTCACCGGGGCCGGGCGCGGGATCGGCAAAGCTGTCGATCCGCAGATCCTTCGGCGCGTGGATGACGACGGCGCGCATGGGTTCACTCCTTCAGCTCGTTCTGTGGCGGGGCGCGATCACATCGCGGCGATCATGCCGCCATCGACATAGATGATTTGTCCGTTGACGTAAGTAGAGGCGTCGGAGGCGAGGAAGATCGCGGCGCCCACCAGCTCATCCGGCTTGCCCCAGCGTTTTGACGGGATACGCCCCATCAGCCAAGTGTTGAAATCGGCATTGTTGACCAGCGCCTCGTTCATGTCGGTCAGCATGTAGCCCGGGCCGATCGCGTTGGCCTGGATGCCATGCTGGGCCCATTCCACCGCCATGGAGCGGGTGAGATTCTTGATGCCGCCCTTGGCTGCGGTGTAGGGCGCGATCGTCGGCCGCGCCAGCTCGCTGCCGAGCGATCCGATGTTGATGATCTTGCCGCGCTTGCGCGGGATCATCCGCTTTGCGGCTTCGCGGCCGATCACGAAGGCACTGGTCAGATCGGTCTCGATCACCTTGCGCCATTCGTCAGTGGTGAACTCGACCAGCGGCTTGCGGTGCTGGATGCCGGCATTGTTGACGAGGATGTCGACCGCGAGCCCCTCGCGATCGAAGCGCTCGAAGCTGGCGACGATCGCAGGTTCGTCCGTGACGTTGAAGGCGGCGCCTTCGGCCTTGTGCCCGGCGGCGCGAAACTCGCCGACCGCCTGTTCGACCCGCTTGGGATCGACGCCGTTGATGATCAGCTTGGCGCCGGCCTTCGCCAGGCCTTCCGCAATCGCGCGGCCGAGCCCGCGGGAGGAGCCGGTGACGAGCGCGGTCCGGCCGGAGAGATCGAACAGGGTGGAGCTCATCCAAGAATCCTCAAACGTTGGAGCGGCGCACGGTGAGATCGGACCGGTCGAATACCGCAGGCAGCAGATCGACGCCAAGGCCGGGACCTTCCATCGGGAAGACGTAGCCGTCCCTGATCACGGGCATCGTGGTGACGAGTTCATTGTACCAGCCTTTGTAAAAGGCGCGCACCGATTCCTGGATCAGTGTGTTCGGCTGGCTGAACGACATGTGGATCGCGGCGATGAAGCCGACCGGGCCGATGCAATCATGCGGTGCAAAGGGGCGATGATAGGTCTCCGCCATCGCGGCGATCTTGCGGCCCTCGGTAAGGCCGCCGGTCCAGCACAAATCCGCCATCACCACATGCATGGCGTCGCGGTCGAGCATATCCTTGTAGGGGAAGCGCGAGCCGAGCGTCTCGCTGGCGCAGACCCAGACATCGGTCGAGCGCGCATATTCGGCAAGCGCCTGCGGCGAGTTCATGCGGATCGGGTCTTCGTACCAGGTCGGCTTGTACGGCTCGAGCGCCCGCGCGATCTGTTTTGCGGTCGGCAGGTTCCAGAGCGAATGGAGCTCGACCATGATCTCCATCTTGTCGCCGACGGCTTTGCGGATTTTTTCGAACGGCTCGATCGCCTGCTTCATCTGGGCTGCGGTGATGAAAAGGCCGTTGTTCTCCTGTGCCGCCGGGTCGAACGGCCAGATCTTCATGGCCGAGATGCCGCTCTCCAGAAGACTTTCGGCCAGCCCGTCGGCGCGGTTCATGAAAGCGTCGAGGTCCTCATAGGGGCTTTGCACCTCGCCGAGATTCCAGTTCGAGACCGGGCGGATGTTGGTCGAGCGCACATATTTGGTGCCGGCGCAGGTGTTGTAGATGCGCTGCTTGTCGCGGCAGAGGCCGCCGAGCATCTGGTGCACGGGCTGGCCGCAGACCTTGCCGAAGAGGTCCCACAGCGCGATGTCGATCGCGGAGGCGGCGCGATACTCGACGCCGGTCGAGGACTGCGCCATCGGCAGATTGAGCATGTCGCGGTGGATCGCCTCGATGTGCAGGGGATTGCGGCCGAGCAGGCGGCCGGCAAAGGTGTCGTGGATCTGCGCTTCGACGGCGCCTGCGCCATAGAAGGTCTCACCCAGGCCGATGACGCCGGCATCGGTGTGCACGCGCACCCAGATCACATTGGCGAATTCCTCGGTGCGCAACGTCTCGATCGACGTGATCTTCACTGCAATTACCTCCCGTCGAGAGCGCAGCAAGCGCCTGTGTGTTGTTCTTGCTTTGACTGTATTTGGGGCCGCCAATGCCTCGCGGCCTGGCCGCAGTCATACGCCCGCTTGTAATATATCACAACATGTTTTATGCATGTCACAAACAAGACGCGATCCGGCCCGGGACGAGGCGGGGTCGATTGGGAGGACAACATGGTGCGGCGCAAACGCGCGCTCGAGCTGGTCAATGCGGCAAGTGAAGGCGCGATCGGCCGGCGCAACCGCGTCAATTTCGTCGAGCTGGCCTATCAGAAGATCGAGGATCTGCTCGTCAGTTGCGAGCTGAGGCCGGGGCAGTTCCTGACCATGCTCGAGTTGCAGCACATCACGGGCTTTGGCCGCACGCCGGTGCACCATGCCATCAACACGCTTGCCGCCGACACGCTGATCATCATCCGCCCGCGCCACGGCTTGCAGGTCGCGCCGATTGATCTCGCCCGCGAGCGCATGCTGCTGGGCCTTCGCCGCGACATGGAACGCTTCGTGATCCGCCTCGCGGCCGATCGCGCCAGCCTGTCGCATCGCAACCAGGCCCTGCATATCGAGCGCGTGCTGCGCGAGCGCCGGGCCAAGCTGACGCTCGACGAGTTCAACAGCCTCGACCGCCGTATCGATGCGCTGATCCTGGAGGCCGGCGGCGAGCCGTTCCTCGCGCACACGATGCGGCCGCTGCACACGCTCTATCGCCGCATCGGCTTCATTCATCACCGCCACATGCCGGGGCAGACCGACTTGTCCGGCACCATCGATCGCCATCTCGACATCTTGAAGGCCATCGCCAATCGCCGCGTTGAAGCGGCGGTCGAGGCCAGCGACGCGCTGATCGACTTCATGAATGCGATCTTCGTCGGGATGGAGGCGGGGATCGATCCGCGGCTGCTCGATTGCAGCATCGAGCCGCTGCTCGGCACGTAACAAATCTCAGGGAGAAACAGAACATGTCAACGATGGCCGCGCAACACATGCCACAGGAGGCCGCGAGCGAAGCCGCGGTCCGCTACCTCATCACCAACTACAGCCCCAAGGGCAATAAGGTCGGGTGGCTGATGATGGCCTCGATCCTGGTCGAGGCCTGGGACCTCTATTCGATCGCCTTCGTGCTGATCTTCATTCGCGAGCAGTACAATCCCGATCCCCTGATGCTCGGTCTCGCCGCGGCCGGCACGCAAGGCGGCGCCCTGATCGGCGCGCTGCTCGGCGGCTGGCTGTCCGACAAGATCGGCCGCCGCGTGATGTTCCTGGTCACGATGGTCTTGTTCATCGTGTTGGCGCTGGCGCAGGCCTTCGTGCCCAGCGTCGGTTGGCTGATCGTCATCCGCTTCCTGCTTGGCGTGCCACTCGGCTCCGACATCTCGACCGGCTACACCTACATCATGGAATCCATGGCCAAGGGCGAGCGCGAGGTCATGGGCAACCGCTGGCAGTTCATGTTCGCGGTCGGTGAAGTCCTCACCATCGGTGTCATCGTGATATTCCTCCTGATCGACATGCAGCACGAGATGCTGTGGCGCATAACGCTCGGCCTCGGTGCCGTGCCCGCGCTGATCATCCTGATCATGCGGCACGACGTGCCGGAGACGGCGGTCTGGCTGGTGCAGAAGGGACGTTTCCGCGAGGCCAAGCAGGTCGCGCGCGAGATGTTCAACGACGATCTCGCTATGCTGCCGGACCAGGACGTGGTGGTGCCGAAGGTGCGCACCAGCGCGTTCCTTGCGGACCTCAGGAAGGACCCGATCCGCTGGCGCGCCACGATCTATGGCTGGATCGCCTGCTTCGCGCAAGGAAGCGAGTTCTCGACATTCGCGTTCTACCTGCCGGTGCTGTTCGTGATGGTCGGCGTGTCGTCCATCCTCGGCAACAATCTGGTGACGATGGCGCTGTTCTGCTTTGCCGGACTCTCGGGCTGGGTCGGGCCGTTGCTGACGCCGAAGCTCGGCCATCGCGGCATTGCGATCGCGGGTTTTTCGATCGTGCTGGTGTCGCTGCTGGTCGCGGCCTTCGCGCTCTACGCCGACAACAAGATCCTGCTACCGTTTGCGGCCGCCGGCATGCTGTGGGGCCATTATTGGGACGCCTCGAATTGCATGACCATCCCGACCATGGTCGCCAAGCCGAAGTATCGCGGCACCGCGAGCGGCTTCGCCTACATGTTCGTGAAGCTGCCGTCCTTCCTGGCGATCTTCCTGTTCCCGGCGCTGTTCTCGGCGATCGGGCAGGCGAACGCCACGCTGTTCGTCGCGATCTTCCCGCTGATCGGTTTGCTCGCTGCGATCTTCATCCTGCCGGAGGTCTACGGCTACGAGAATGACTGACGGACGACGCAACCGCACAGCCCATGGCGGCCCTTTTTGCGTTTATCCGGACCGCCATGGGCCTCGGGCGCGCCGACGTGATCGCTGTCCGACGATCAACACCGCGAGGACGATGATCCCCATGGCGTCAACTACGAGTGCGTAGGTCTCATATGGCAATAGCCGTTCCTAGTATGGCCAAACGCCCGCAGCCTAATCGAGTCTCGATTTCCGCTCGGTTCGCTTTGCGACACTGGGTGGCGCTTTGCCTTGCCGGCAGCCTTCGGGCGGACGTTTTGCGTTCCAGGACTGTGGGTGCGCGCCGTCTGTGCGTTGGCGCGCATCGAGTGACGGGAACCTTGGAGACCGCGGGCAGTTGATTAGCAGTCCCCGACAAGCGGAGTTGTTCCCATGCGCGAGAAGCGCCGGCTGGCAGCGCCAGCAGCGTCCGCCCGCACCACCAAGGCATCGATTGAGCCCCTGAGGACCGGATATGCCTTAATCGTCGACGGTCATGTCAAGGCGACTTTCGCGGCGAAACCGAGCGCCCTGGAAGCTGGCACACAGCTGAAGAACCGATTCCCTCGGCTTCAGGTCAAGATCTACGACGCCGAAAACAAGCTCAGCGAGGTTGTTGAGATCGCCCGCGCTTGACGCGCCGATCGGCGGCCCGTTTGGAGTTGGCACCATGAGCGCCTCGAGCACAGGCGACAAACGAGCCATGAACGTCCTGCGCGAATTGCAAGATGCCGAGAAGGAGTTGGTCGGCAAGGCCGTCGTCTTGACTGACGCCAAGGCTGGCACAATCGATGGCGTCTTCCTCGATGATGAGCATGGGCTCCGCATCTCGATCGCGGGGCATGAGGGTCGATGGCCGATTTCGACGGTGAAGCAAATCGAGAGCTAATCGCCCACGACCCTGCAGCCTGTACCGATGATGGGAGGGTCGTCGGGCCGAATTGGGCGCGGTGCCGAGCGGGCCCGCTATCGATTTAATCGGCCCAACGGAAGGCCGCCGTCCATGCTCGCCTGGCCTGATCCGGAGATCATCCTCTGCCGTGCATCCGCCGATGTAGTCAGTCTTTGCGGCCACCGCGGCGGGCGGCAGGATCACCTACCCGGTGATATCAGCCACGCGACTATGTCGGATGCAACTTTGGTCTGTCGGGACTTCCTAAGCAGACTGTCTCGTTTGTGCCCGGGTGGGTAGGTCTCGGCTTCGTCGCTCAACTGCCGGGCTTCTATGGCAAGCCGTACCTTCAGCGAGGACTTTGGTTTGAACCGGAGGCGCTTCATTGATCGGTCCCCATACGTGAACCTGCCTCGTCGATAAGAACTCGCCGCAGCGGACAAAGGTTCATGAACGCCCGACAACGTTCATTGAATGCTGACTGACGCAACAACTCTACCAGAAATGTAGCCTGATAACAGTTTCAATCGCGCGGGATATGTGGCCGTTCAGTTACCGATGACGGCCTGGCCTGGCGCGCGGTCCAACGGCGGGCGTGGTTTAGCGAGGCCGGTCGTGCCGGGCGGGGTCTCGTTGTTAGCCCTCCTTGTGTCGACCCGCTCAAGCGTCGTGACGAATGCCGCGAGGATTGCGATAATCACCGCAACCATGAAAAATCCAATGGCGGTATGGTGGCTATCCCGCTCACTACTCATTGAGGGACCTCCACTCTGGTGTAGAAACGTCAAACGGCTTGGTATGGTTCCTCGTTCAGGCGTCTTGGGTCGATGATGGCATCATGCCTCCGATTTGCCCGACGTGTCAAATGGATTCGGAAAATTCGTAAGGCGTGGCGCGGGCAGGCGTCGGCTACTTTGCATGGGGTTGTTTTCGATGTTTTTGTTGAGGCGCGTGCCGCGCCTCATCTCGTCATGCCTCGGGGCTGCGAGAACGACTGACCACGCTCATCTGATCGCGGCCGCGAGTGCCGCGATCAGGGCCGGCGGCGTCACGAGCAGGCCGAGCTTGAGGAAGGGCCAGGCGCCGACCTCGATCTTCTCGCGGCGCAGCGCCACCAGCCATAGGATGGTGGCGAGTGAGCCGGTGATCGAGAAATTCGGCCCCAGGTCGACGCCGATCAGGATGGCACTGACGACGGATGTGGGCAGGTGATCGCTGGCGACGATCGATCCGGCGACGAGCCCCACCGGCAAATTGTTGGCGATGTTGGTGGCAACCGCAGTCGCAATCCCGACGCTCCAGGCGGCCTTGGGTACGGATTGTCCGACAGCCTCATGCAGGAGCGCGCTGAGATGGCCGATCACGCCGGTCTTGATCAGCGCCTCCACCATCACGAAGAGCCCGCCGACGAGCGGCAGCACGCTCCATGACACGTACTTGAGCACCGGCAGGGGCGACTGACGGCTGAGCAGCAGGACGAGGCCGGTCGTTACCGCGCCGCAGATGAAGGTGGGCAGGCCCAATTGCTTGTCGAGCGCGGAGGCCGTAACCAGCACGAGGCCGATCGCGGCAATACCGATCGCGGTCAGCTTGCCACCACGGCTGAGCCTCTTGTGCGCGACCTTGTGCTCGATGTCCTCCTCCTTCAGCGCGCGATGCTGGGTGAGGCGAAGTACGACGTAGGTGAGTACGATCGAGGCGAACGAGGGCAGGGCGAACAGGCGGAGCCATTCGGCCAGATGCGGCATGTGCGTGCCGAACACCACGAGGTTGGCGGGGTTCGAGATCGGCAGCACGAAGCTCGCGGCGTTGGCAATGAAGGCGCAGACGAAGAGATAAGGCAGCGGCTGGGCGCCGGCTGCCCGTGTCGCCGCGTAGACCGCCGGCGTCAGCACGATCGCGGTCGCATCGTTCGACAGGAAGACGGTGACCAGCGTGCCGACGAGATAGATCAGCAGAAACAGGCGCTGCGGCGAGCCGCGGGCATATTCGACGGCGAGCGCTGCGAGATAGTCGAACAGGCCTTCGAGCCGGGCGAGCTCGGCGATCAGCATCATACCGATCAGGAACAGATAGACGTCGATGCCCTTTTCGACGCCGGTCAGCGCGTCATCCCAGCTCAGGACGCCGAACAGCACCAGCGCCGCAGCGCCCGCCAGCGCCCAGATTGCCTCGGGCAGGCGAAAGGGGCGGATGATGACGCCTGCGGTCGCAAGCACGATGATGCTCCAGGCCCAATAGGCGGCATGCGGCGCGATCGGCAATGTGGCCCTCGTTCGATGGTTATCGTGCAGCGATAGCTGAAGCCGGCGGCGCTGTCTTCCCCTGCGGACGCGACTCGTCCCATCGCTGCTCGGTGAGGGGATAAACGGCAAGATATGGCCCAAGCCCGTCGCGGACATCGGCGAGGAAGAAATTCGCCGCGTCCAGCGCGCGCCCGGCTTGCACCCCTTCGCTCAGACTGCGCTTCGACATTGTGAATCTCGATCGAGGCGCAGAACTCGCCCTGCGAGAAACCGATGTCAGACCGGATTGGTTCCGCTCACATCAGCGCGAGCACTCCGTTACAGCTTCACCGCGAGCAGCACCGCGCCGGCGCCGATCATCGCGATGCCGAGCCAGCCCTGTGCAGTCGGACGCTCGCCGAGAAAGGCGAAGGCGAACAGCGCCACCAGCACGACGCTGAGCTTGTCGATCGGCGCCACCAGCGTTGCGGGCCCGAGCTTCAGCGCGCGGAAATAACACAGCCAGGATGCGCCGGTGGCGAGGCCCGACAGGATCAGGAATAGCCAGGTCTTTGACGAGATTTCCGACGGCACCGCGAATTGGCCGGTGAGGAACAACAGCACGGAGAAAGCCAGCAGCACCACGATGGTGCGGATGAAGGTCGCAAGATCCGGATTGATGTTCTCCACCCCAACCTTGGCGAAGATCGCAGTCAGCGCGGCAAAGCAGGCGGAGAGCAACGCCCAGGTCTGCCAGGCCGAGAGGAGGGCGGGTTTCATGTCATGCAAGACCTGATGGAGCGTAAAAGCACAACAGCGCCGTCATTGCGAGGAGCGAAGCGACGAAGCAATCCAGACCGTCTCCGCGTAAAAATTCTGGATTGCTTCGCTTCGCTCGCAATGACGGAATTCGTGACGGCTTCGCGCAAATTTGACAATCACCTTGCGACCGAGACCTTTTCCGCCATCGCCTTGCGCAGGATGCGCGACAGCGACTCGACCGAATACGGTTTCTGGATCAGCTCGAAGCCGCGATGGGCGCTTTCGGCGAGCACGTTGCTGTAGCCGGAGGTGAGCACGACCGGCAGGCCCGGATAGCGATCGCGGATGACGCCGGCGAGCTCAACGCCATTCATGCCGGGCATGATGACATCGGAGAACACGAGATCGACAGCGAATTCGTTCTCGCCGAGGATCGCCAGGGCCGCGTTGGCGTTGGCGACACGGCGCACGACATAGCCGAGGTCTTCGAGCAGTTCTGTGGAGAAGCGGCCGACGTCGTCATTGTCCTCGACCACCAGCACGCGATAGCCGCGTCCCGTGGCGGCGGGTTCGCTCATCAGCGACGCTGCTTCGGTAGCCAGGGTGGGGCTCGGCGCCTGCGGCAGATAGATCGTGAAGGTCGCGCCGTGTCCGACGCTGCTCTCGACCGCGATGTCGCCCTCGGACTGCTTTGCGAAGCCGAAGGCCTGGCTGAGGCCGAGCCCGGTGCCCTTGCCGACCTCCTTGGTCGTGAAGAACGGTTCGAAGATCGCCTCGAGATGTTCCGGCGCGATGCCCGAGCCGGTGTCGTGGACCGAGATGGCGACGAAATCGCCGCTGCGCGCCGATTGTGTGCGCAAGGCAGGGATGCCCTTGAACTTGCGGACCGCGATGGTCAGCCGTCCCTCGTCCTTCATCGCATCGCGTGCGTTGATGGCGAGGTTGATCAGCGCGGTCTCGAATTGCGCGATGTCGGCGATGGTGAAGCAGTCGGCATCCTGCACGTCGACCACGATCTCGATGCGGGCGCCGACCAGCGTCCGCACCAGTTGCGCCACGCTTTCGACCTGCGTGCCGACGTTGAAGATCTGCGGCTTCAAGGGCTGCCGCCGCGCGAAGGCGAGCAGCTGTGCCGTCAGGTTCGAGGCGCGCTCGACGGTCTCGGAGATCGCATCGACGTAGCGTCGCCGCCGTTCCTCCGGCAGCTCGCGCCGGCGCAGGAAGTCGGTGGCCGAGCGGATAATGGTGAGGAGGTTGTTGAAATCGTGCGCGACGCCGCCGGTGAGCTGGCCGATCGCCTCCATCTTCTGCGACTGGCGCAGCGCCTCCTCGCCGCGGCGGCGCTCGCTGATGTCGACGGCCTCGGGCACGGCGCCGGAGATCCTGCCGTGCTGGTCGAGCAGGGGGCGGATGCTGAAATCGAACCAGCGCTCGCCGATCGGGAGGCGGAGCAGCATCTCCATCCGCACCGCTTCGCCAGTCAGGACCGTATCGAAGGCGTTGCGGACCATCGTCGACATGCCTTCGGTCGCGGCGAACCATGGCGTGTCCCAGAACGGCTTTCCGATGACGTCTCGCGGCGCGGCGCGGATGCCGGCGAGCGCCGTCGTGTTGGCGTAGAGCACGTTGCCTTCGAGGTTGAGCAGACCCTGGTACTGGTTGCTGGTTTCCAAGATCGCAAGCAGCCGGGCCTCGTTGGCTTCGAGCTGTGAGGTACGCTCGGTAATGCGCTCTTCCAGCGTTTCGTTGAGCTGCCTGAGCTCGATCTCGGCCTGCTTGGCGGCGGTGATGTCGTGGGCGACGCCGATGAAGCCGATGTGCTTGCCATTGGGGTCCCAGCGCGGCTGCGACTCCGAGCGCAGCCAGCGCCACTGGCCGTCGGCGCGCCTGTAGCGTGCTTCCAGCACGAAGGGTTTCAGCGAGGCTTCGCCCTGCACGGATTGCTGGAGCACTTGGGGCAGGTCATCCGGGTGCAGCACCTTGCGCCAGTCGAAATCGATCGCCTCCTCGAAGGGCAGGCCGAGGAAATCGACATAGGCCTGGTTGGCGAAGGAGCGCTTGCGGTCCAGCTTGGTGACCCAGATCGGCACCGGCGCGCTGTCGGCGATCAGGCGAAAGCGTTCCTCGCTTTCCCGCAAGGTCGCCTGCGCCAGCATCTGGTCGGTAACGTCGAGGTCAGCGCCGACCAGCCGCACCGCGCGGCCGCCCGCATCGCGCTCGATCTTGCCGACCACGCGGATCCAGCGCACCTCGCCGTCGCTGGGGCGGGTGATGCGGTAGGTGTCGGAGTAATCTTCGCTCTCGCTTTTGAGGGTGCCGAACAGGTGTTTGATCGTGCGCTCGCGATCCTCTGGATGGATACGCAGCATCCAGTCGCCATAGGTCTCGTTGGCGGCCTCCGGCGGCAGGCCGTGGATCAGCAGATATTCGGGGGTGCGGCGATTCCTGACGCCGTCACGGAAATCGATCTCTAGGCCGCCGACGCCGGCGATGCGCTGGATGCGCGCAAGCTCGGCCTCGCGCTCCTGCAACGCGCGATAGGCGTTGTCGCGCTCGCGGGCGATCTCGTCCAGATGCTGGCGCAGCCTTTCGGCGGCGATGGTCTCGGGCAAAGGATCGTTCAAGGGGTCGGCCGCTGTGATGCACGTGCCGGAGCAATTGTCACACAGACCGGGCGCGATGGCTACCCATTGCAACGACCTGAAGGGGAGAATGATGTCCGGGAAGTGTGGACGGCGAACCAATGTCCAGTTTGAGGAATTTGTTCCGCCCGCAGGAACGATTAACGTCGCGAAGCGTCGTCGCCGGGCCCAATAGCCTCAAGATAGGTTCAAGATGGGCTCAAGAGACTCCTGTCGGGGGATGTAAACCTTGAAGTTATTTGTCTGCCAGGCCTGCGGCAACGTCCTCTATTTCGAGAACCGCGCCTGCGAACGCTGCGGTCACCGGGTTGCCTTCCTGCCTGAAAAGGAGATGCTCTCCGCGATCGAGCCCGACGGGACGGCCTGGGTGACGCTGGCCGACAAGGGCACGGGCCGCATGCTGTGCGCCAATGCCGAGTTCGACGCCTGCAACTGGCTGACCGAGCCCGGCAGCAGCGATCTCTACTGCCGCGCCTGCCGGCACAACGGCACGGTGCCCGACCTGTCCGACCCGGCGCAGCTTGCCGGCTGGCGCGAACTCGAGGTGGCCAAGCACCGGTTGTTCTATTCGCTCTCGCGCTGGAAGCTGCCGCTGACGACGCGGGCAGAGGATCCCACGCACGGGCTGATCTTCAACTTCCTTGCCGATGATCCCTTCAGCGGCCAGCGGATCATGACCGGCCATGACAATGGCCTGATCACGATCGCGCTGACGGAAGCCAACGACATCGAACGCGAGCGGCGCAGGCTCGAGATGGGCGAGCCATACCGCACGCTGCTCGGGCATTTCCGCCACGAGGTCGGGCACTATTTTTGGGACGTGCTGGTGCGGGACGGCGGCAAGCTCGACGAATTCCGCGCGAAGTTCGGCGACGAACAGATCGACTATGGGCAGGCGCTCCAACGCCATTATGCGGGGGGGCCGCCGGATGACTGGCAGCAGAGCTATGTCTCCGCCTACGCGACCACGCATCCCTGGGAGGACTTCGCCGAGACCTGGGCGCACTACCTCCACATCGTCGACACACTTGAGATGGCCGCCGAATTCGGCGTGGAGGTGCGCCCCAGGATCGATCGCGACGGCGAGCTGACGGCGCGCATCCGCTTCAACCCCTACACGGCGGCGGATGTGGAGAAGCTCGTCAATGCATGGCTGCCCTTCACCTTTGCCATCAACAGCGTCAACCGGGCGATGGGTGCCCGCGACCTCTATCCCTTCATCCTGTCACCGGCGGTGGTCGGGAAGCTGGGTTTTGTCCACGAGCTGGTGCGGGGCGCCGCCAAGGCCGATAGCAGATAGGGATCGATAAGGCCTGCTTTGGGAAAGCGATAAGGCCGGCAGGGATCGCTGGTACGCCAGGGCGGGGTGCGGATTTAGACCGTTGCCTCTGGCCTATTTTGCTGTACCACGGACACATCACGGCCTGTCCCATCAGCCCGAAGGGGTGAGGGAGAGGTCCCGCCCAGGGTCGAAGAACCAAGAAAAGCATGTTCAAACGCATTCTGATCGCCAATCGCGGCGAAATCGCCTGCCGGGTCATCAAGACTGCCCGCCGGATGGGAATTGAGACGGTTGCGGTCTATTCCGAGGCCGACCGCGACGCGCTGCATGTGGAGATGGCCGACGAGGCCGTCCTGATCGGGCCGCCGGCCGCGGCCGAGAGCTATCTGGTAATCGAGAAGATCGTCGAGGCATGCCGCAAGACGGGCGCGCAGGCCGTGCATCCCGGCTACGGCTTCCTGTCCGAGCGCGAGGCGTTTCCGCGCGCGCTGGAGGCAGCCGGCATCGTCTTCATCGGCCCGAACCCCGGCGCGATCGCGGCGATGGGCGACAAGATCGAGTCCAAGAAGGCGGCCGCCAAGGCCAAGGTCTCGACCGTGCCCGGCTATCTCGGCGTCATCGAGGACGACAAGCACGCGGTGCGCATTGCTGACGAGATCGGCTACCCCGTGATGATCAAGGCCTCCGCCGGCGGCGGCGGCAAGGGCATGCGCATCGCGCATTCGAAGAGCGAGGTCGCCGAAGGCTTCAATCTGGCGAAAGCCGAAGCCAAGGCGTCGTTCGGCGACGACCGCGTCTTCGTCGAAAAATTCATCGTCGATCCCCGCCACATCGAGATCCAGGTGCTGGGCGACAAGCACGGCAATGTCATCCATCTCGGCGAGCGCGAATGCTCGATCCAGCGCCGCAACCAGAAGGTCATCGAGGAGGCGCCGTCGCCGCTGCTCGACGAGACCACCCGCCGCAAGATGGGCGAGCAGGCGGTCGCGCTGGCGAAGGCCGTGAACTATGATTCCGCCGGCACCGTCGAATTCGTCGCCGGACAGGACAAGAGCTTCTACTTCCTGGAGATGAACACCCGCCTCCAGGTCGAGCATCCCGTCACCGAGCTCGTCACCGGCATCGATCTCGTCGAGCAGATGATCCGCGTGGCCGCCGGCGAAAAGCTCACCATTGCGCAGAAGGACGTTACGCTCACGGGATGGGCGGTGGAGTCGCGTCTCTATGCCGAAGATCCCTTCCGCAACTTCCTGCCCTCGATCGGGCGCCTCGTGAAGTACCGCCCACCAGCGGAGCTAAGCAAGGACGGCATCACCGTGCGCAACGACACCGGCGTGCAGGAGGGCGGCGAGATCTCGATCCACTACGATCCGATGATCGCCAAGCTCGTCACCCATGCGCCCTCGCGCGCCGCGGCCATCGAGGCGCAGGCGACCGCACTCGATGCGTTCTATGTCGACGGCATCCGTCACAATATTCCGTTCCTGTCCGCGCTGATGAACCATCCGCGCTGGCGCGAAGGACGGCTCTCGACCGGCTTCATCGCCGAGGAGTTTCCGAAGGGCTTTTCGGCGCGCGTGGCTGAAGGCGAGGTCGCGCGGCGGATCGCGGCCGTCGGCGCCGCCATCGACCACGTGCTCGGCGAGCGCAAGCGGCAGATCTCCGGCCAGCTCGGCGGCCGCGTCGTGCAGCGCGAGCGCCGCCGCGCGGTGTGGCTCGACCGCGAGGAGATCGCACTCGAGATCGCGCGCGAAGGCGAGGCGATCGCGGTGCGTTTCCTCGATGCCGAGGGCAAGGCAGGCAATGCCCACCTCCTGGAATCGCCGTGGAAGCCGGGCGTACCGGTCTGGCAGGGCACCATCGACGGCCACTTCATCGCGGTGCAGGTGAGGCCGATCCCGAACGGCATGCGGCTCGCCCATCAGGGCGTCGAGGTTCCCGTCTATGTCTGGACCGAGACGGAAGCGACTTCCGCGCGGCTGATGCCCGTGACCGCGGCCTCCGACACCGGCAAGAAGCTGCTCTGTCCGATGCCCGGGCTCGTCGTCTCCATCGCCGTCGCCGAAGGGCAGGAGGTCAAGGCTGGCGAGACGCTTGCGGTCGTCGAAGCCATGAAGATGCAGAACGTGCTGCGCGCCGAGCGCGACGGCACCGTGAAGAAGATCCACGCCAGCGCCGGCGCCACGCTCGCGGTAGACGCGCTGATCCTGGAGTTTGCGTGAGGTGTGAGTCGGTCTCCGCAGGACCCACAAACACCGTCATTGCGAGGAGCGAAGCGACGAAACAATCCAGACTCCTCCGCGGAAAGATCCTGGATTGCTTCGCTGCGCTCGCAATGACGGAGTATGCTGGAGCGGCTTCGAAAGACAGGGAACACCATGGCCTTCCGTCAACGCCGCGAAAGATTGCGATCGATCCTCGCCGGGCTGGGCTGCGTCCGTCCCGGCTCGGTCTATGACGCGATCTCGATCCGCATTGCCAAAGATCTCGGTTTTCCGCTCGGCATGTTCGGCGGCTCGGTGGCCTCGCTCGCCGTGCTCGGCGATCCCGACATCGCGCTGATTACGCTCACGGAACTTGCCGAGCAGATGCGGCGGATGTCGAGGGCATCCGCGCTGCCGGTGCTGGTCGACGCCGATCACGGCTATGGCAACGCGCTCAACGTCCGCCGCACGGTGCAGGAGCTGGAGGCCGCGGGCTGCGCCGGCCTCACCATCGAGGACACCCTGCTGCCGCAGGCCTTTGGCGAGCCGAAGACACAGCTCATCTCGCTGGAGGAGGGCGTCGGCAAGATGAAGGCAGCGCTCGACGGCCGCAGCGATCCCTCGCTCGTCATCATGGGCCGCACCGGCGCCGCCGCGATCACGTCGATCGAGGACACCATCAGGCGCGCCCAAGCCTATGAGGCAACCGGCGTCGATGCCTTGTTCTTCACCGGCATCAAGACGCGCACCGAGCTCGAGGCGATCGCAGCGGCAACGCGTCTACCGATCGTGCTGGGCGGTGCGCCCGATGAGCTGAACGCCCTCGACTATCTCGCTGGCCAGCGCGTGCGCATCGCGCTGCAGGGCCACGCACCGATCGCTGCGGCAACTCAGGCCGTCTACGACACGCTAAAGGCGCTGCGCGAAGGGACGCCGCCGAAGAATCTCAGCGGTCTCGCATCGTCGGAGCTGACCAGCCGCATCATGCGCGAGGCCTACGTGAAAGCGCGTACTGCCGATTTCCTGGGGTTGAAGAGATGAGCCGCGCCATCCTCCAGGTCATGATCCGCGGCCGTGTGCAGGGCGTTGGCTATCGCGCCTGGGTCGAATACCAGGCGAGCGCGAGCGGGCTCGAAGGCTGGGTGCGCAACCGGCGCGACGGCAGCGTTGAAGCGCTGTTTGCGGGGCCTCCGACCCGCGTCGCCGAAATGGTGGCACTGTGCCGGCATGGCCCACCGTCCTCGCGCGTCGATAATGTCACCAGCGAAACCGCAGGCGATGACGATCTGAACCTGCGGCGGGCAGGCGAGGCGTTCTCGGTGCTGCCGACGGTGTAGAGTCACCGCGGCAGCTTGGCGATGGCGTCGCTGAGCTCGTGGATCTCGTAGGGCTTGCGCAGGATCGGGAAGTCGCCGCGCACGTCGGCCGCGGCGTCGCTGTAGCCGGTCGCGAGCAGGATCGGCAGGCCGGGGCGGATCTGGCGCAGGCGATGGGCGAGGGTGAGCCCGTCCATCTTGCCGGGCATCACGATGTCGGAGAATACGAAGTCGACGCCGTCATGCTCGATCTCGCGTAGCGCCTCCTCGGCGTCCGCCACGCGGCGCACCTGATAGCCAAGTTGCTCCAGGAGCCCGATGCTGACCAGCGCGACGTCCGGATTATCCTCGACCAGCAGCACGGTTCCGCTGCCGCGCGAGGGCGCGGCGGCCGCTTCGCGTTGTGGTTCGCTGGTCTCGCGCGGCAGGAGAATGGTGAATATCGTGCCCTTGCCGAGTTCGCTGTCCACCTTCACGGTGCCGCCGGCCTGATGCGCGAAGCCGTGCACCTGGGACAGGCCGAGCCCGGTGCCCTTGCCGACCGGCTTAGTCGTGAAGAACGGCTCGAAGATCTTGTCGAGCACGTCGGAGGGGATGCCGAGACCAGTGTCGGCAACGCTGATGGCCACGAACTCGCCGGCGTGAAGGGGGTCGGACAGCGCCACATTGCGGGCACCGATCGTCACGGTGCCGCCGTCGGGCATCGCGTCGCGCGCATTGATCACCAGGTTGAGCAGCGCCGTCTCGAGTTCGGACACGTCGGTTCTGATCGGCCATATCTCGCGGTCGATGTCGAAGGCGAGCCGCACGGGGCTGCCGACGCCGGCATGGAGGACCTCACGGATCGCTTTGATCCGCTCGCCGAAATGGATCGCCTGGGGATTGACGCTCTGCCGCCGCGCAAAGGTCAGGAGCTGGGCCGTCAGTGCGGCGCCGCGCTTCGTAGCCGTATCGATTGCGGAAATCGCGCGCTCCAGCTTGGCGTCCTGCTCGGCGCCCCGCTTGAGAACGTGAAGGCTGCCGCTGATGATCATCAACAGATTGTTGAAGTCGTGCGCGACGCCGCCGGTGAGCTGGCCGAGCGCGTCGAACTTCTGGGACTCCGCCAGTTGCTTCTGCATCGCCTCGAGCTTGAGCTCGGCGTTGCGGCGTTCGGTGATGTCGCGGGTAATCTTGGCAAAGCCGATGAGAGCGCCGTTCTCGTAGATCGGATCGATCACGACGCTCGCCCAGAAGAACGTCCCGTCCTTGCGGACGCGCCAGCCTTCTTCCTCGTAGCGGCCTTGTTCCCGCGCGATTCTGAGCGCGCGCGCGGGCTTGCCGTTGGCTCGGTCGATTTCGGTATAGAAGCGCGAGAAATGCTGGCCGACGATCTCCTCGGGCGAATAGCCCTTGATGCGCTGACCTCCGATGTTCCAGCTGGTGATGATGCCGGTGGGATCGAGCATATAGAGGGCGTAGTCCGCAACTCCCTCAACCAACAACCTGAAACTGCGTTCGCTATCGAACAAGTCTCTCTGTTGTCTATACTTTTGCGCCATTCTGGACCCCGCCTCGACGGGGACAAACGTCTTCGTGGCGGTCTTTGTTCCGCGCGCCTGAGCTCTTTTTAGGCAAATGTCGGGAACAGTATGCAAGGCAGAGGCCTCGCGTAACGCTTGACAGGAAATCGATACCGTCAGATATTTCTGTTATGACAGAAACAACCGGCAAGAAGAAACTGCCCGCCGCCGTCGAGCGCTTTATCCTGCACTGGGGCGACATGGGAGACGAGTGGGGCGTCAACCGCTCGGTCAGCCAGATCCATGGGCTCCTCTATCTGGCGGAAGCGCCAATGACGGCGGAGGACATCGCCGAGACGCTCGGCATGGCGCGGTCCAACGTCTCCAACTCGATCAAGGAGCTTCTGGCCTGGAATTTGATCCGGCGCGTACCGATCCTCGGCGACCGGCGCGATCATTTCGAGGCGGAGACCGACATCTGGGAGGTGGCGGCGCGGATCGCGGCGCGGCGCAAGGAGCGGGAGATCGATCCCGCGATCGTGGCCCTGCGGGCCTGCGTCTCCGATGCCACCGATGATCCGACGATCAGCCCGGTCGCAGCCAAGCGGCTGAAGGAGATGCTCGCCTTCACCGAGCTCACGGATCACTGGTTCATGCAGATGCTGAGAGTGCCGCGGCCGAGGCTGATCGCGCTGATGAAGCTCGGCGAGAAGATCGCCAACCTGCTGCCGCTGGGCAAAGCCAAATAGCTGGGGGGAGGGGTGAGATGACGTCGGCAAGATTACAAGGCTCTCACGCATCCTCCCCCGCTCACACCAGATTCCTCGATGATCGCCGCTTCCGCGCGCTGTTGTCGGCTGAGGATTGGGGGCGCCTGCCGCTTGCGACCTGGCGGCGGTTTTCCAAGCGGGTCGCTGTCGGCGACAGCGTCGTCTATGTCGGCGTGGTCGACGAGGTCGGCTTCAGCGAGCTTGGCTGGTGGTTCGCGCAGGCCGCGCGCCTGATCGGCGGCCCGTTGCCGACCGGACGCGACACCGGCGTGCCGATGATCGTCACGGTCACCGAGGATGGGAGGAGCGGCGGCCAGACCTGGACGCGCATCTGCGCGCGGAAGCGGGGCTTTCCGCAAGTAATCCATTCGGCCAAACGCTTCGCCGGACCGACCGGGCTCGAAGAATATGTCGGCTTCGGCGTCTCGATGGCGCTCCGTATCGCGGTGGAAGGCCAGGCGCTGACCTTTCGCAGCGCCGGTTATGGCCTTCAGCTGGGACGTCTCTGGATTCCCCTGCCGCAATGGCTCACGCCGGGCGACCTCACGGTGACCCACCGCGATCTCGGCGAGGGCTCTTTCCGTTTCACCCTCGACGTCACTCACCCGCGTTACGGCGCGCTGATCCACCAGTCCGCCGTATTCAGGGAGGCCGTATCATGACCCCGCTGTTGTGGACCCTCATCGCTATCCAGATCGTGATGGGGGTGTTCGACACCTTCTATCACCATGAATTCACCGAGCGCCTGGCCTGGCGGCCGTCGCAGCGTTTCGAGCTGAAGCTCCACGCGGTGCGCAACATGCTCTATGCGCTTCTGTTCCTGGTGCTCGGGTGGCTCGAGGTTCACGGGCTGCTTGCCGTCCTCATCGTCGCGGTGCTGGTCGCCGAGATCGTCATCACGCTGATGGATTTCGTCGAGGAGGATCTGAGCCGCAAGCTGCCGCCGAGCGAGCGCATCAACCACACACTGCTGGCGATCAACTACGGCGCCATCCTGGTGCTGCTGCTGCCGGTCCTGATCGGCTGGGCCATGCAGCCGCTCGGCGTGACGATCGCTTATCACGGCCTGCTCAGCATTGCCGCGACCGCTTGCGCGGTTGGCGCGGCATTGTGCGGCCTGCGCGACTTTGCTGTGACGCGGCGGCTCGCCCGCATGACCAGCGCGCCCGCCTGCGGCCTGGTTGACAAGTCGACCAGCCGCCAGACCATTCTGATTACGGGTGCCACCGGGTTCATCGGCAACAGGCTCGCGGCCAGCCTTGTCGCGGCGGGGCACCATGTCATCGCACTCATCCGAGACCCCGCAAAGGCGGGGATGCTGCCGCCACCGGTGACCTTGATCACGGGCCTCGATCAGCTAGCTTCCGACACGCCAATCGACACAATCGTCAATCTCGCGGGCGAGCCGATTGGCAACGGCCTGTGGACCGAGGAAAAGCGTGCAGAGATCCTCAATTCGCGGACGCATGTCACCGGCGAGGTCGTGAAGCTCATTGCGCGGCTTGAGCGCAAGCCGGCCGTGCTGGTCAGTGGCTCCGCGATCGGCTGGTACGGGCTGTGGGCCGACCAGGTGCTGACGGAATCGGCGAAGTCGCACGCCTGCTTCAGCCATGCGCTGTGCGATGCCTGGGAGAAGGCGGCGCGGCCGGCGGAGCAGCTTGGCGTCCGCGTGGTCTACTTGCGCATCGGCCTCGTGCTCGGCACCGAGGGCGGCTTCATCACGCGCATGCTGACGCCGTTCGAGTTCGGCCTCGGCGGTCCGCTCGGCACGGGGCGGCAATGGATGTCCTGGATCGAGCGTGACGATCTCGTGCGCCTGATCGCCTATGTGATCGCGACACCTGATCTCGCCGGCCCCATCAACGCGACCGCGCCGATCCCCGTCACCAACGCGAAATTCACCGACGAGCTTGCCCGCCGCCTGCACCGACCCGCGGTGTTTCGCATTCCGGCAAGCCTGCTCCGCCGGATCGGTGGCGGTTTTGCGGACGAGCTCCTGCTTGGTGGCCAGCGCGTGCTGCCGAACAAGGCGCTGAGCCGCGGTTTTGTCTTTCGGCACGAGACGCTGCGCAGCGCGTTCGAGGCGATCCTGTGAGGAGGGTGGGATGTCCGGCACCTTTGCGCGCACTTTCAAAGGTTGGCTCGCTGGCTGCATCGTCGCAAGCATCGTCGTCGAGCCCGTCATATTGGTCATCACGTCTCCATCCTCGCCGGAGGCTACCGACAGGCTGGCAACTGCTCTCGTTGTTGCCACGTGGACCTTGCCGCTCGTGCTCATCGTCACCTGCATTCTGACGGGCATTCCCGCTGCCATCACGGTTTGGCTGAGCGAGCGACACCGGATACGGTCATTGCCCTTCTTCGCTTGCGTCGGCGGTGGGCTCGGGACCTTGAGCCATGCCATCCTCTTCCAGGGCTTCGGATGGTTCAGCGGGCTCTTCATCGGCGCAGGATGTTTGGCTGGACTCGTCTACTGGTTCGTCGCTGGAAAGCGCGCGGGCGGCGAGAGCAAGCCGGCTTTCTGAGCTACGCGTCGGCGACGCTGCGGAATGTCGCCGCGAGCGTTCGTAGCGCCGCGAGCTTGGCGGGATCGCTGACCTTCGAATGCAGCATCACTGTCGATGTTCCGAGCTTCGGCAGCTTGTGTGTCGGCCCAATATCAACCAATCCCGGTGGCGCAATGCGGCGGGCGAGGGGCGCCACCGCAAGACCGGCAAGGGCTGCAGCCGCAACTGCCGTGACACCGCCGCCGACGAAGCTCTCAGTCCAGGCGATGCCGGCCTTGTCGAGTGCGCGCAGCGCGATGGCGCGGACGCCGCAGGGCGGCGCCAATGTTGCGACCGGCAAGGCGTCGCCGTGCGGCCAAGCGAAGCGTTTTGTCGCGAACCAGCCGAACTCGTCCTCGGACAGTTTTTCGCCGCCGCGGCGGCTGCCTTCCTGGCGGACGATCACCGCGTCGAGCTCGCCGGCATCATAGGCATCGAGCATTTCGCGGGAGAAGCCGATGGTGACTGATAGGGCCATCTGCGTGGTCATGGCATGCAGCCGCTCGAGCAGCGGCACCAGTTCGGGGCCCGCGGCATGGTCGGAGATGCCGAGCGACAACAATTGCGCGGTCGGCGTCTCGACCGATAGCGCGCGATCATGCGCGTCCATCAAGGCACGCGCCCGCGGCAGGAACATCACGCCGTCGACCGTCAGCTTGACCGCGCGCGGCGAGCGCTCGACGAGGCGCTTTCCGAGCAGCGTTTCGAGCCGCTGGAGTTTCAAACTGACCGCCGCCTGCGTGGTACCAAGCGCTTCGGCGGCGCGCGTAAAACTCTGCAGGTCGGAGACCAGCAGGAAGGCCTGCACCGTGGCGATGTCGAGGGTGGTTGTCATTATTGATTGTTATCACTGATATCACTTTAGATAAGATACCAAAATGGCGCGGTCGGGTCTAGCTTTCCCTGGACGCCGCACAGCAGCTGCGCGCCCTTCAAGGAGAGAACCACAATGCCCCTGATCACCGTGTCCTATTCGACCTCCCGCCAGTCGCCGTCGCTCAAAGCCGACATCGCGAGCGCTGTGTCCGAGCTGACCGCCAAAATCCTGCACAAGGATCCCAAGGTCACCGCCATCATCGTGAAATCGGTCGACGCGAGTGACTGGTTCGCGGGCGGCAAGTCGCTCGCCGAGCAGAAGCTCGCCAGCTACTGGATCGACATCCACGTCTCCGAGGGCACCAACACCAAGGACGAGAAGGCTGCCTATCTCGCCGCCATGTTCAAGCGCATGGGCGAAGTTCTCGGGCCCCTGCATCACGAGACGTACTTGCATGTCGACGAGGTGAGGGGCGATGCCTACGGCTTCGGCGGCCTCACCCAGGAGCGCCGCTACATCGCAGGCAAGCTCGATGTCGCACCCCAGAAGGCGGCGTGACGGTCAGGTCGCGGGCGAGCAATCACCCGCGACCCGGACCTGGTGCAGGGGA
Organism: Bradyrhizobium sp. CCGUVB23; assembly: GCF_024199885.1. Lineage (NCBI taxonomy): Bacteria > Pseudomonadati > Pseudomonadota > Alphaproteobacteria > Hyphomicrobiales > Nitrobacteraceae > Bradyrhizobium > Bradyrhizobium sp. CCGUVB23. Next base: position 9,614,708 of record NZ_JANADQ010000001.1, on the reverse strand, counting down.
TCGTCAGCTCGCCGCCCGGAACCGAACTTCGCCGTTGTTCAGGAAGCATGTCGTGTCAAAGAGCTTCAAATCCAGCGGATTTGGCAGCCTGACATCCCTGAGGTCGGGGCAGGGTCTGGTCGACAGTTCGTATGACCGATCAATCTGTGAGATGAAGACGATGATCAGTCCCTTGTCGCGTGCAAATGATTTCAGCGTGCGCACCTGAGTCGTCAGCTCGGGGTGTTCACGTTTCTGATCGAGCAGTTGCAAATAGTCGATCACCACCAAAGTCCCGCGGGGCGCGGCAGCCATCCGCTTCACAATGTAGTCGGCGCTGATGGCGTCAGAGCAATCGAGTTCGAACAAGCGATCGAATTGCGCAGGCTCCACGCCGATCGCCCGGAAACAGCCAAGGACATCCCGCTCGGTGTATTCGAGCGAGAAGAACGCCCCCCGACTGCCGGATTTCATGGCCTCAACGGCAAGTTCGAGGCTCAGCAGCGTCTTGCCATGGCCCGGTCGGGCTCCGACCAGCACCAGATCACCCGGCCGAAATCTGGCGAGCAGTTTGTTGGCCGGCGTCGCCGCGGCGGCTTTCGCTACGAGCAAGCTCCAGGCGCAGAAGCCTTCGCTCGCGGCGACGCGGTCAAGCGCCTCGTGGAGCGGAATGCCTTCTTCGCGGGATAAACTCTTCGCAGTACGCTTCAAACGATAGATGGGCGCAGACAACTTCATCGATCAAACCTCCCATTGCGAGCATGATCGCAACCCCTCCTGATGCATGGTGCTCGAACAGTCGGCCCAATGATCTATTCGCCCGGCATGATCTGTACTTTCCCGACGGAGGGGGGAGGCGTGGGCGACACCGGAATCAAGCATAACCGAGTCCCCGCCTGCGGAGAACTCGCGCGCAGCTACACCGTCGCTTGCATGAGCCGTGCCTTGACGGGGCCGAACAGCTCCTCAAACGCCTGCCGGAGTGCGACATCGACGTCGGCCATCGTCACGAGGTGGCCAAGGTCGACCAGAGAGGTGACGCCGTAGCGGGGATCGGTGACGCCGCAGGGCACGATCCCCAAAAAATGCGACAGGTCCGGCTCGACATTGATGGCGATGCCGTGGAACGATACCCAGCGCTTCAGCCGCACGCCGATCGCGGCGATCTTGTCCTCATGGCCCGGCCCCTTGTCCGGCCGCTTCACCCAGACGCCGACCCGGTCCTCGCGCCGCTCGCCGCGGACGTTGAAGGCGTCGAGCGTGCGCAAGATCCATTCCTCCAGGCTCGCGACATAGGCCCGCACGTCGGGCCGGCGGCGCTTGAGGTCGAGCATCACATAGGCAACCCGTTGGCCGGGCCCGTGATAGGTCAGCTGCCCGCCGCGCCCCGAGGCAAAGGTCGGGAATCGGGCATCGAGCAGGTCGGAGGCCTTGGCGGAGGTGCCGGAGGTATAAAGCGGGGGATGCTCGAGGAGCCAGACCAGCTCCGGCGCTTCGCCCGCGGCAATCGCGGCCACCCGTGCCTCCATGGCGGCCACGGCCTCGGGATAGGGGACCGGGGCATCTGAGATCCGCCACTCAACGGGCTCCCCGCCGGGGGCGGAAAACGGCGTCAAATCGAGGTCTTGGCGCTGATTTTCGGGGCTATTAACCATTGGCTAACCATAACGTGGTGATCATCACAGGCGCAAATGCAAGAGTCTCCAGTTGCGGCGGTGCTGACGTGCCCACTCTCGACAAAGTAACCGTGGATCTCATGGTCGTCCTCGGGACGACCACCATGCCGATCCATCAGGTATTACGTCTTTCCCGTGGCGCCATCATCGAACTAGACGCAACCGAGGCCGACGAGGTCAAGGTTTTGGCCAATAACCTGCCCGTCGCCTCCGGCGTCGTGCTGGTCGACCGCAACCGGATCGCGGTCGAGGTCAAGCAGATGCTGCCGCGCTCGCCCGGGACCCGGTAACGGCGGGAGCCGGGGCGAAACTTTCCTCAGAAGCTTGTGGAATTTGCGGCCTCAGCAGGCTTGTCCCCCCCTGATGGATTTGTTAGATCGGCGCCGGTTGATCCGGCCGGCGCAAGCCCAAGCCGGCTTCTTAAAGCGCTCGTGGCGGAACTGGTAGACGCGCTGCCTTGAGGTGGCAGTGGGTAACACCGTGGGGGTTCGAGTCCCTCCGAGCGCACCACCCCCGCTTTTGGCGTTGAAATCTCGCGATTTTTTCCGCTTGGTACGCTCAAAAGTTACTGTGCTCGTTTTCTGGCATCAGCAAATCGGCGATGTCTGCGTCTGATCGTAAGCGATCAGTTCGTCCATGCCGTCGAATCCAAGCCGCTCGCAGGAATTCAGAGGACGGGGCTGGGCAGCGGGTGCCCGGCGAAATGCGCGGCGAGATTGTCTCGCATCAACTGGCCCATGGCCTTGCGGGTCTCGACCGTCCCGGAGGCGTGATGAGGTTGCAGGAGGATGTTAGGTAGGCTGAGGAACTTGGGATTCAGGTTCGGTTCACCGTCGAAGACATCGAGCGCTGCCGCCCCAAGCTTGCCATTGGCAAGCGCCTCGATGAGCGCCTCCTCGTCGATATTGGAGGCACGCGAGACGTTGACAAGGAGCCCGTCAGGCCCGAGCGCCTCGAGAACCGAAGGCCCGACGATGTGCCGCGTTGCGGCGGAGGCAGCGAGCGTGACGAACAGGACGTCTGAACGCTCGGCGAGCGCGACCGGATCGGGAACGAAGGTCCAATCCTTGCCGTGAGGCTTCGGCTCGATGTCGCTATAGGCGATATCCATGTCGAAGCCGGTCAGCCGACGTGCCACTTCAAATCCGATGCGCCCGAGTCCGAGCACGCCAGCGCGCTTGCCCCAGACCCGTGTCCTCAGGGGATAGAGTCCCTTGGCGGCCCAGGAACCATCGCGCACCCAGCGTTCGGCGCCGTTCACGCCTCGCCATTGCGCGAGCATCATTGCAATCGCGAGATCAGCCACATCCTTCGTCAGCACGTCGGGGGTGTTGGTCACGCGGATCCCGCGCGCCCGGCAGCTATCAAGATGCACCGCATCGAAGCCCACACCGTAGACTGAGACGATCTCGAGCTTTGGGCAGGCCGCGATGAGCTCGGCGCTCGCGCCGAGCTCGCCGCGCGTGGCGATGGCTCGCGTGCGCGCTCCAACCTCGGCGAGGAGGGCAGGCTTGTTACTGGTCTCGAAATAGCGGTGCATGACGTAAGCGGCGTCGAGAGGGACCTGATCCCACTCCGGATACGGGCCGATCTGCAGGACTTCAGGCTTCGACATGGGGTGAGCGCTCCTCTCGGTCATGGTCTTGACGAAATGTTATCGATAACATAGTCAGGCGCAGGGGTAATTGTCGAGATGCAACAAGAAGGGGAGATGGAATGGCGCTCAGCTTGTTCGATCTGACAGGGCGCCGCGCCCTCGTGACCGGGTCTTCTCAAGGCATTGGCCTCGCGCTTGTGCGCGGCCTCTCCGAGGCCGGTGCGGAGGTCGTGCTCAATGGCCGCGACGAGACCAAACTCGCGGCCGCGGCCAGTACCGTTGTGGGATCGCGAACACTCGCCTTCGATGTGGCCGACCATGCCGCGGCACGTACCGCCATCGACCGCTTCGAAGCCGAAATCGGACCTATCGACATTCTCGTCAACAACGCGGGTATGCAGCACCGCGCGCCGCTCGAGGATTTCCCCGCGGATGCGTTTCAGCGCCTCCTGCAAACCAACATCGCCTCGGTCTTCAATGTCGGCCAAGCCTGTGCGCGTCACATGATTGGGCGGCGCGCCGGCAAGATCATCAATATCGCCTCGGTGCAGACGGCGCTCGCGCGCCCGTCCATTGCTCCCTATACGGCGACAAAGGGAGCAGTCGGAAACCTGACCAAGGGCATGGCGACGGACTGGGCGAAACACGGGCTGCAGGTCAACGCGATCGCGCCCGGCTATTTCGATACGCCGCTAAATGCCGCACTCGTCTCGGATCCTGCTTTTTCGGCCTGGCTCGAAAAGCGTACGCCGGCGGGCCGCTGGGGCAAAGTGGAGGAACTGATCGGCGCCTGTATTTTCCTTGCCTCAGCCGCTTCTTCCTTCGTCAACGGGCACGTGCTCTATGTCGACGGCGGCATCACGGCCTCGCTCTGAGGCGGTTGCCTAACCCATCCAACGGACCACCGCGGAGATGTTGAAATGTCCCGTTCAGTCGCATTGATCGGCGCCGGCGCCATGGGCGGCGCGATTGGAACTCGACTTGCTGAACGCGACACCCGCCTCCTGGTGTTCGACCTCGATCCCAAAAAGGTCGCTGCCCTCGTCGAAAAAGGGGCGACAGCGGTCAGCTCCGCTGCGAAAGCAGCGGCCGAGGCCGATGCAGTGATCCTCAGCCTCAACTCGCCAAAGATCGTGCGAGCCGCTGTCTTCGGACCGGCGGGCGTGGCTGAGGGAGCGCGGAAAGGCACGCTCGTCATCGACATGTCCTCGATCGATCCGGAAGCCACGCGCGCGCTGGCCGCAGACGCGGCCGCGGCCGGTCTGCGCTGGGTCGACAGTCCACTGTCGGGCGGTGCCCCGAAGGCGCTGATCGGTCAGTTGACGTGCATGGCCGGTGGCGAAGCCGCCGACGTCGCCGAAGCGCGGACGGTGTTGGCTGAAGTCGCCTCGAATTTCACGCATATGGGTCCGAGCGGCGCCGGCCAGACCACGAAACTGATCAACCAAGTGCTCTGCGGTCTCAATTTCCTCGCCGTCGCCGAGGCGACAGCGCTGGCGGAGGCCGCCGGTGTCGCGGCCGCGAAAATCCCCGAGGCGTTGCGCGGCGGGCGGGCCGACAGTGCCATCCTGCAGGAATACATGCCGCGCTTCGCATCGCGCGATTATCGTCCGACGGGCCGCATCGACAATATGGTCAAGGATCTGAGCGGCGCGCAAGATCTTGCCAGACAGACGGGTATCGCCATGCCGATGACCGTTGTCTGCGCCGAGATACATCGCCTTCTGACGGCGGTGGGGCTCGGCGCGATGGATCAGGCCGCGCTCATGGAATTCTGGGCCCGGCGAACGCCGCCCGCGTGACAAAGAACGCGGGCGGACGGCTTCATGCAAGCCCGTGGGCATTGACGAAGATCGCGTAGAGCGAGGTCTGCGCGGTGATATAGAGCCTGTTCCGCTTCGGCCCGCCGAAGGTCAGGTTGGAGACGATTTCAGGCACCGGAATACGTCCGATCAGCGTGCCATCCGGCGCGTAGACGGCAACTGCATCCGCCGTCGATGTCCAGATATTGCCGTTCCGGTCGAGGCGGAATCCATCGAAGAACCCGGCCGGGGAGGTCGCGAACATGCGGCCCTCACCGACTGCGGCACCGTCCGGCGCAACGTTATAGACGCGTATGACGGCCGGTGTGTCCGGCACATGGGTGGCACCCGTTTCGGCCACATAGAGCAGCCGCTCGTCAGGCGAGAAGGCGAGACCGTTTGGCCTCACCATGTTGGTCACGACAGCCGAAACTGCGCCGCTCGTCGGATCGAAGCGATAGACATTGCTCGCGCCGATCTCGCTTGGTCCGGCGTGCCCCTCATACTCGCTATCGATGCCGTAGGTCGGATGGGAGAACCAGACCGTTCCGTCCGACTTGACCACGACATCGTTCGGGGAATTGAAGCGGCACCCTTCGAAGCGGTCGACAAGTCCCACCCATCGGCCGTCGGGCTCCAGCCGCGAGATGCGGCGGCCGCCGTGCTCGCAGGCGATCACACGCCCGAGGGCGTCACGGGCATGACCGTTGTGATAGCCGCAGGTGCTCTCGAACACCGAGACCGAGCCGTTGGTCTCGTCGAAGCGCAACACGCGGTCATTGGGAATGTCCGACCAAAGTAGCGACTTGGCGGCGGGCACATAGACCGGGCCCTCGGCCCAGCGACTGCCGGTCCAGAGCCTGTCGAGCTTGGCGTGTCCGATGATCAGCGCCTGGAAGCGTCGGTCGAGGATCTCGTAGGTGCTCACGGTATCAGTGTTTCCGAGATTGCAGCGCTGATAGCATGATCAGTCGGTCGGCAGCGCAAAGTCGTTGGCCTTGAAGACCGTGTGGAAGATGGAGCCGTCGAACATTTCGGCCAGCCCCTTGGTCACCTCGCGGCTCTCGAGGCGAACCGGCGAGGCCAGCGCTTCGTCGATTGCCTTGCGCGAGGGATAGCGGATCGCCAACACCATCTCGTAGTGCTGGGCATCGCTGTCGCTCTCATCCTGGCGCAGCACGCGAACCTCCTCGGCGCCAGGAAAGCGTGTCCACAGCGGCACGAGCTTCTCGCGGACATAGGCGGTGAATTCGGCTTCGCGCCCGGGCTTTGCGCGGCCACTGAAAAAAGCACAACGGATATACATCGGCACTTGCTCGTCTGTCTGGTGGAGGTGAAGCAAAAATCGGCGGTCAGCTTGTGACCGACCGCCGAGTGAGCACGGTCACGGTTGCTCGGGGATAGGGAAGGAACGCCTACTCGAAGCCCCAGGCCTTCTTGTAGGCGTTACGGTAGCCATTGCCCGGGTCGAACGTATTGGTTGGGCCGCCGTCGAATTCGACGTTGGTCTTGGTCACCACATGCAGCGGCGAGACATATCCCGACCATTTCTCTCCAGCCATGGCGCGGTTCAATTCGTCGACGAGCTGCCATCCTTGCAGGTTCAGGGGCTCGGCCACGGTGACGGCCTGGTAAGCGCCGGAACGGATGCGCTGATAGGCGCTTTCGGAGCCATCGCCTGCGGCCACGTTGACCGGCGCGCCGGTGCCTTTGATGCCGGCCGCAGCGAGGGAGGGGGCCATGAAGTCGTAGTAGAGGTCGTTGATCGCAAGCGAATGCGTCCAGGCGGCACCATGCTTTTGCAGGAGCGAGGTGGTCAGCTGCGGCATGCGCGTCGAGGTCTCGGCGATTGGCGTATCGACCCATTCGAGAACCTTGCCGCCGAGCGCTTCGATGACTTCCTTCATCTTCTTGGCCTTGGCAATTGCGATCTCGTAGGTCGAGTCGGTGAAGATGATCACACCCGGCTTGCCGTTGGCGTCGACGAAGCTCCAGTTGGCCGCGGCAGTGGAGACGGCCATCGGATCGGTCGTCACATTGGCGAAGACACCGGCTTCGGGTACTGGGCCGATGACGGGAGCGGCGTGCCAGGAGACCATCGGGATCTTGGCGGCCTTGGCTGCCTCCATGCCCGGCTTCTGCTCGATCGCGTCGAAGCCGCAGATGACGAGGCCATCGGGCTTCAGCGTCATGGCCTGGCCGAAGGCGGCGGTGCGGCCGGAGACCGATCCGGCACCGTCGAGCGTGCGCACGGTCCAACCGGCTGCCTTGGCAGCTTCTTCGATGCCCTTGGTGACACCGAGAACGCCGCCGTTCTTCATGTCCGAGGCAAGCACAACGATGGTCTTGCTCTTGGCAATCTTCGGACCGGAGGTCGGGCCGTCCCACTTGTCAACTTTGGACGCATACTTGTCGACGAAGGTTTTCGCGTCCGCGAGCGGGTCGGCGTGGACGGAAGCAAGACCGAATGCTAGCCCGGCGACGACAGCGCCGGTTCGGAGGATCGAATGCAACATAGAGCGTTCTCCTTGGTGTGATTGTCGTTCCGGTTTCTCGCCGGACGTTTCGTTGTTGTCGGCTTGTCGCCGATCACGAAATCCATGGCTGGTCGTGCCTCAGGCCTTGCGGTCAGGTGCTCCGGCCGGCAGCTTGGCAACGGCGCCGCGCTTTCTCTGCGCGTAGCCGGCCATGCCGATCGCGGCGAGCAGCGTGAGGCCGTTGAAGAGCGGCTCGACCCAGAAAGAACCGCCGAATTGCTGGATACCGGCGATGCCGACCGCGAGCACGGCGACGCCGATCATGGTGCCCCAGACGTTGACGCGACCGGGCTTGATCGTGGTCGAACCGAGAAAGGCGCCGACGAGAGCGGGCAGGAGATATTCAAGGCCGACACTCGCCTGGCCGATGCGCAGCTTTGAGGCGAGCAGAACGCCAGTGACAGCGGTCAGCACGCCGGAGGCCATGAACGCGCCGACAGTGAACCGCTGTACGGGAATGCCGTTGAGTGCAGCCGTCTTGGGGTTGGCGCCAATGGCGTAGATGTAGCGCCCGATTGGCAGATATTCGAACATGAGCCACATCGCCACCGCGAGGACGAGCACGTAGAAGCCCGTGATCGGCAGACCAAAAACCATCGTCCCGTTGAGGGCGAGGAAGCCTTCCGGCAGGAGTGCGACGACCTGCCGGCCGCCGGTGTGCCAAAGCGCCAGTGCATAGAGCACCGTACCGGTGCCGAGTGTTGCGATGAAGCTGTCGATGCGCGCGACCTCGACCAAGAGGCCATTGAGAAGACCGGTGAAGGCGCCGAGGCAGATGACGACGAGGACTGCGGCCGGCCACGGCAAGCCAAGGGCGGTTTGCAGGCTGATCACCAGGATGTGCCAGAGCACGATGCCATAGCCGACCGTAAGGTCGATCTTGCCCGCAGCCATGGGGATCATCGCTGCAAGGGACAGCATGGCGATGATCGACTTGTCGGAAATGATCGAGCGCAGGTTGAGGAGCGTTGGAAACGTGTTGGGCAACAGGATCGAGAACAGGACGATCAGCGCGACGGTGATGATCGGCAGGCCGTAGACCGGCAGGAGCCGCGTGAGCTTCTGCGGCAGCGAAGCGCCGGCGAGATCGGCGCGCGTCGGCTCCAGAGCGTTCGACTCGATCGAATTCATTCCCATGCATTCCTCCCGACGGGCCTCTCGTCGGCCCCTGCGATTGTCCCTTACGCGGCCTCGGAGGCCGAGGCGGCGGTGATCAGGGCTTCGGTCGTCAGATCATCTCCGGCGATCTCGGTGATGATCCGGCCGCGGTTGAAGACCAGCGCGCGATGGCAGATATGCGCGACTTCCTCGAAATCGGTGGAGACGACGACGACAGCGAGTCCCTCTGCGATGGCGCGCGCGATGAGCCGATAGATCTTCGCCTTGGCGCCGACATCGACGCCGGCGGTCGGATCTTCGGCCACGAGCAGCTTGCGGCCCGTCGCAAGCCATCGCCCGACGACGACTTTTTGCTGGTTGCCGCCTGAAAGTCCTTCGATTGCGAGATGCGGATCATTGGGCCGCAAACCCACCATGGCGCCGAGCCTGATGGCCTCTTCCGCCTCGCGCCGCGGCGCGAGCACATCGAACAGGCCGCGTCCGGAGGCGCCCGGGTTGAGGAAGACGTTCTCCCGGATCGACAGGGAGGCGGCGATCGATTCCTCTGTACGGTCGCGGGCAACGAGACCGATGCCAGCAGCCATTGCCGTCACCGGGCTGGACAGATCCGGCACCGAGCCGTCGATGCGGATCTCGCCGCGATGCGCCACCGCGCCGAACAGGGCGCGGCCTACTTCTTCCTGGCCGGCGCCGCGCAGGCCGACGAGGCCCAGGAGCTCGCCCTCGCGCACGTCGAAATCGACCGGCCCGGACTTCGGGGTGATCAATCCTTTCACCGTGACGCGGGTCGTGCCGGAGTGGCAGGCGGCTTTCTCGAACATGTCGAGCAGCGGCCTGCCGACGATCTGCCGCACCAGATCCTCGGGTGAGGTCTCGCTGATCGCATTCTCACCGACAAGCTGGCCATCGCGCAGGACGACAACGCGGTCGGCGATGCGGAAGATCTCGTCGAGCCGGTGCGACACGTAGATCATCCCGACGCCTTGCTGGCGCAAGCGCCGCAGCGCTGCAAACAACCGCTCCACCTCATCCGCAGGCAAGCTCGCCGTCGGCTCGTCGAGCACGAGGAAATCGCATTTGACGACGAGCGCCCGGGCGATGGCGACGAGCGATTTCTCGGTGCGCGACAGGCTCGATACCCGCGTGGTCGGATCGATATCGCAGCCCACCAGGGCGAGAGCCTTGGTTGCGCGCGCCTCGGCGCCGCGCCAGTCGATAAGGCCGAACGGCCGCGTCCGCGGAAAACCCTGGGCCAGCCCGACATTCTCTGCGACCGTCATCCATTCGACGAGGCCGAGATCCTGATGGATGAAGGCGACCGGCTGGTGATCGGCACGGCCACCCGGGGCATGATGATAGGATTCGCCTGCGATCGTCACCGCTCCGGCATCTGGACGATGGATGCCGCCGAGCACCTTGATGAGAGTCGACTTGCCCGCGCCGTTCTCGCCGAGCAAGGCGACGATTTCGCCTCGCTCGACGCCGAAGCTGACGCCTTTGAGTGCGCGCGTGCCACCGAAAGACTTGACGATTCCATCAAAGCGCAGCGCACCCGACGCCATCCTTAGGTCCCCCTCCGCGATCGCCGGCCGGGGCGCGAACGATTGCGAGGATCCCGCAACCGGCGGCCGAGCTCTTTACGATGGCGAGCTTATTGTTATCGATAACATCGTAGCCGGTTGGTGGGAGCTGTCAAGCCGTGCGGCTCAGGTGCTTTCGCGTTCAATGACCTGGAAGGGGACAATCAATGTCTCTGGCCCCGGTGTTCGTTTCTCCCGAACGTCGTCGAGGGCGCCGAGCAGGACGCGGCCTGCCTCTAGCCCGATATTGCGGCAATCGACGGCGACAGTTGTGATCCTCGGCCAGCAGCAGCGCGAAACTTCGAAGTCGCCGAAGCCGGCAACCGCGATCCGGCCGGGTACCGCCCAGCCGCGGCGGTGGCACTCCATGATCGCGCCAAAGGCAGAGAGGTCGGATACGCAAACGGCCGCGTCCACATCAGGCCACTGCTCGATCAGGTGGACGATGGCTTCGCCGCCCTGTTCCATCGAGATTGGCGGATTGCCGAACGAGATGGTGCGCCCGGGTGGCAGGCCGAGCTCTTCGACTGCCCGCTTGTAACCGAGCCGGCGGTCGGCGCCGCGGGTGTCGCGCCTGCTCGCGCCGCCGATGAAGGCGATGTTGCGGTAGCCCTGATGGTAAAGCCGGTGCACGAGCGCGCGTGAAGCCTCGGCGTTGGAGAAGCCGACGACATGGTCGATCGGATCGGCGGGCAGGTCCCAGGTCTCGACCACCGGAATGCCGGCGGATTGCAGCATCCGGCGCGCCTTTGGCGTGTGCCGGCCGTCGGTGACGATGATCCCGTCGGGCCGGCGCGTCAGCATGGCCTGCACGAGCTGCTCTTCCTTATCCATGTCGTAGTCGGTGTAGCCGAGAAGCATCTGGAGCCCTTGGCTTTCGATTGCCTCGGTGATGCCGCGAGCGGTATCGGAGAAGTTGGAGTTGTTGATCGAGGGGATGAGCACAGCTACGAAGCCCGTCCGTTTCGAGGAAAGTGCTCCAGCGGAAAGGTCGAGCACATATCCGAGTTCTTCGACGGTCGCGAGGATCCGGCGCCGCGTTTCCTCGGAGACGGCACCGTCGCTCTTCAGCGCACGTGAGACGGTCATTGCGGAAACCCCGGCCCGTGCCGCCACCTCCGCCATGGTCGCCGGCCGCTTTGGGCTCTTCCTGATCTGAGTCCGCTTCATCTCAATGCAGTCTTTGCTTGGTGAACGTAGTCGGGATCGAAGCCGGCAAGCCGTCTCTGCCGAAGGATTTCGGTGCTGCAGCCGCGATGCCGAACGAGTTTATGGTATCGATATCAATCACCGCAATGGGGTCGATAGTAGAAAGGGTTCCAGGCAAATTGGCGGGAAACCGGCACGCAAGATCGAACGCATCCGGAACTACCTTCGCCTCACGGCGGGGGTTCGTGTCGCCACGCGAGCCACGCGGCAATCCGTATGCGCTACAGCATCGGTTCGAACTGGCAGTGAACGAGCAGTTCGGAAACGGAGGCGTTGTTCGGCAGCATGAGGGCGGTTTCGACGAGGCGAGCGATATCGCCCGGCTGGCTCATCTCATGGCGGGGGATCTCGTCGTCCTTCAGCGTCATGTCGGTGGCGACATAGCCCGGGCAGATGACGGTGGCCCGGATTCCTGCCGCGCGTCCCTCGCGGCGGATACCGTGGGTGAGAGCGACGACGGCAAATTTGGTCATGGCATAGCCGACATTGCTTCCGACGCGCTTGCCGGCGAGTGACCCTAGATTGATCACCCGCCCATGACCGCAGGCGGCAAGATGGGGAAGGGCGGCCCTCACGAGGCGCAACGGACCTTTGACGTTGACCCGCCACATTTCGTCCAGCTCATCCTCGCCATCGTCGGACACGCGAACCCTGGGGTTGATGCCGGCAGCATTGACGATGGCGTCCACACCGCCCCATCGCGCGATCGTTGCCTTGACCCATGATACCGGGCTCTCCGCGTTCTCCGCGTCATAGCGATGTGTCATGACCCGCTCGCTCTCCGCGAGACGGCTGGGATCACGAAGTCCGGCCGAGACGCGAAAGCCCGACGCCACGAGCCGGTCGACGACGGCGCCTCCGATGCCGCGCGAGGCGCCGGAGACCATGACGATCCGATTGTTGACCTCGAGCATGTGCGGCTGTCTCCAGGGGGAAGGGTTAGCAAAGGACCGCGCGAATCTAACGGGACGCCGCTTACAGCCAGTAAGAGAAATTCGCTCTGCCGGTATTGGTGGCCCTTATGGCGTCGGCCGCCGAACCGGCCTCAGTTATCGGCTGTCCTTATGTGGGCAGACCGAATCCGTTCTATGCGTGCGCGTTCCCATGTACGTAGTGTTCCCGATCGCAAGAGAGCCGTGTGGATGGGATTTTCGGACTATCGAACGGCGTTGGTGACGGGCGCATCCTCAGGCATCGGGGCTGCGACCGTGCGTCGCTTGAGGGGCGAGGGGCTCGACGTCTACGCGGTCGGGCGTGATGCGGTCCGGTTGGCGGCGTTATCGTCCGAGACGGATTGCCACGTGTGCGCCGTGGATGTGGGCAATCTCGACAGCTTGACCGCGCTGGCGCAATCGGCTGCGTTCGATATTCTGGTCAACAACGCCGGTCAATCGCGGCGGGGCAACATCCTGGACACCGCACCTGATGACGTCGACACGCTCGTCGACGTAAATTTGCGGGCCGTCCTGCATCTCACACGTTTGATCGTGCCCGGCATGGCCAAGCGTGACTGCGGCCACGTCGTCAACATCTCGTCCATCGCCGGCCACTACGCTTTCGGCGAGAATGCAACGACGTTCAACTCATCCGTCGCCTATCACGCGACCAAGGCGGGCATCCATTCGCTGTCGCAGCAATTGCGCATCGATCTCTACGGCACGCGCGTTCGCGTCACCGAAGTATCGCCGGGTCGGGTTGCGACCAGCATTTTCCAGCATCCGGGCGTCGCAGAGGACGACGACAGCCGCTTCATTGGGGCATTCGAGACGCTTCAGCCTGAAGATATTGCCGACGCCATTGCTTTCGCCGTGGGATCGCCGGCTCGCATGAATGTCGCGATGCTGGAGGTCGTTCCGACACTCCAGGTCGTCGGCGAGCTCGGATTTGCGAGCCGATCCGAAGCCGCGCGGCTAAGAGAGAAGAGAAACGGAGTATCAAATGCCTGAACTTGCAACGCGCCTCAAGACCGTGGAGGTGTCCGCTTCGGCGGCAATGACGGATAAGGCGCGCGAGCTGCGTGATGCGGGCGTCCAGATCGTCAGCCTGTCGTCCGGGGAGCCCGACTTTCCGACGCCGCCGCACGCGATCGAGGCCGCGCATCGGGCTGCCCTGGTGGGGGATACCAAATATCCGGCGATGCCTGGAACCGTGGCCCTGCGAAAGGCCGTCCAGCGCAAGTTCAAACGCGAGAACAATCTCGACTATGCGCTCGACGAGATACTGGTCGCCAATGGTGGCAAGCAGATCATCTTCAACGCCCTGTTTGCCACCTGCGATCCGGGCGACGAGGTCGTCATCCCGGCGCCGGGCTGGATCACCTATGCGGATATCGTGCTCCTCGCCGAGGCAACACCCGTCGCCGTGCCCTGTCCGGAGAACAACCAGTTCAAGCTTCGGGCCGCGGACCTCGAGGCCGCGATCACCCCTAAAACCAAGTGGCTGATCCTCAATTTCCCGAACAATCCGACCGGCGCGGCCTGCACCCGCGCCGAGATGCGGGCGATTGCCGATGTCATGTTGAAGCATCCCGACGTCTGGATCCTTACCGACGACATCTACGAGCACCTCACCTATGACGGTTTCGAGTTCTGCACCATCGCGGAGGTTGAGCCCAAGTTGAAGAATCGCGTCGTGACCGTGAACGGCGCGTCCAAGGCCTACGCCATGACGGGCTGGCGCGTCGGCTATTGCGGTGGGCCCAAGGACCTGATCGCCGCCATGACCAATGTCCACGGTCAGGCGACCGGTGGCATCTGCACCCTGAGCCAGGCTGCTGCCGTCGCCGTTCTCGACGGTCCGCAGGATTTTCTGAGAGAGCGCGCCGATATTTACCGCAACCGGCGCGATCTGGTGGTCTCCCTCCTCAATCGGATCCCCGGAATCACGTGCCACAAGCCGCAGGGCGCGTTCTACGTCTTCCCCAACATCGCTGGTTGCATAGGCAAGACGTCGCAAGGAGGGCGGCGACTGGACACCGACGCCGACTTCATTTCGGCGCTGCTCGAGGAGCAACATGTCGCAGCCGTTCATGGCGGGGCCTATGGAATGAGCCCATACTTCCGGATTTCCTACGCGACCGACACCGAGATCTTGAAGGAAGGGTGCCGCCGCATCGCGAATTTCTGCGAAGCCTTACGCTGACGGTGAGAGCGGATACTGGTGAGCGATCGGTCCCTTGTCGCTCGCCGGCATTGTCGCCGCCGCAGGCGCATCGATCGAAGTTTGGGCGGAGAATGCCAAACCGATTGTCATAACCGTTTGCAATGGCCCTAAACCGAGACAATCTTGGTGCCGTAGGATGTCGACACATAAGCTTCATCTAAAGAGGGGTAGGCCTTGGTATCGCACAGTCGAGGACGGCCAGCGATGACCACCAGCGACGATGCGGTGGCTATATTAGATGCCCAGCCAGAGATCCGGCAGGGATCGCGGTGGCGCCTGTATTTGCCCGCCGGGCTCCTGGCGCTCCCGTTGCTGCTTTTCCTGACTTACTTCTTCTTCTATCCCGCGATCACGCTGCTGCTGTCGAGCATCCAGACCCAGAACAGCCAGGGGATCATCGGGCGGCCGTTTACGCTTGCGCACTACGCGCGGCTGATTAACGTCGATCTCTATTCCCGGGTGTTCTGGAACACGCTGCGGATCAGCGTGATCACCTCGGCGCTTGCAACCGTGCTTGCCTATCCGGTCGCGTTGGTCATGGTCAAAAGCCGCCCCCTCGTGACGCGGATCATCACGCTTATCGTCATCGCGCCATTGGTCGTCAGCGTTGTCGTGCGCGGCTATGGATGGCAGCTCATTCTTGCAAACGGTCCGAAGGGGATGCTGAACTGGATCCTCATGACGCTGCACATCACCGACGGGCCGGTGTCGGTCCTCTACACGGAGATAGCCGTCGTCATCGGATCGCTGCACGTGTTCTTCCCGATGATGGTGTTGCCGCTGGCCTCGGCGCTCGGCAAGATCGATCCGAACCTGGAAGACGCGGCGCGCATGCTTGGCGCGCCCTGGTGGAAAGTGTTCCTCCGGGTGACACTGCCGCTGAGTATGCCCGGTTTCGTCGCCGGCTTCACCCTGGTGTTTTCACTCACCGCCGGATCCTTCGTCATTCCGGCGATCCTCGGTGGCGCCTCCGCGATCATGCTCGGCAACCTGATCGAGCAGCAGATCTTCGTCGTGTATGACTGGCCGTTCGGCGCTGCGATCGCGGTGATCCTGGTTGGCGTCGTGTTTGCGGTCAACGGCTTCTCCATGTGGCTTCTCGAAGGCCGCCGTCTGCGGAGGGCAAGCTGATGGACGAGCGCTTCTCAGGCCTCGGCGCCTTCATCCTCTATGCGATCACAACCGCCATGATGATCTTCATCCTGGCGCCGCTCCTGCTCGTCATGGCGGTGTCGGTCTCCGACTCCTATTTCGTGACGTTCCCACCGCAAGGTTTCACGCTGAAATGGTACGCCAAGGTCCTGGGGGATCGCGACTTCCTTGAAGCGATGCGGCTCAGCATCCTGCTCGCACTCGGTACGACCGCGGGCTCGCTGCTGTTCGGTGTGCCGGCCGCCTTTGCGCTGGTGCGCGGAAACTTCGTCGGCCTGGCGGCAATCAAAGGGTTTCTGCTGTCGCCGCTCATCTTCCCCTCGCTGGTGACGGGCCTGGCCCTTCTTCAGGTCCTGACGAAGCTTGGATCCCAGGATGCGCGGCTGAACCTCCTGATCGGGCATATCGTCGTGACGTCGCCCTACGTCATCCGCACCGTCGTCACCAGCCTCCAGCTCGTTGACGAGAACCTGGAGGACGCCGCGCGCACGTTGGGGGCCAATCGGCTGCGCACCTTCTGGCGCGTGACGCTGCCGCAGATTGCATCCGGGGTCGCGGCCGGCGGACTGTTCGCCTTCATGGTGTCGTTCGACAATTATCCGGTCACGATGTGGCTCGCCAATTCCGAATATTCGCCCGTGCCGCTGGTGCTGATGCGGCAACTGGTCAACGTCTTCGATCCTTCCGTTCCTGCGATGTCGACGATCATCATCCTGATGGCGATGGTCGGTGTCCTCTTGCTGGAGAAGTTGGTGGGCCTTCGCCGTGCGCTGGCCGCCTGATGTTTGTTCTTGAATGGAGATTTGACCCATGAGCGTGACACGTAGGACTCTCATCAAGGCCGGTGCAGCCACGATTGCATTCCCGACGATCATCAGCCGGGCATCGTCGCAGGATGCCAAGCAGGTCCATATCGGCGTCTACAACTCCGCGCTGGGCAAGCTCATCCAGAAGGAGGTCATTCCCAAGTTCGAGGCGGAATTCAAATGCCGCGTCTTCACGATCGAGGGGGCGACGCTCTCCAATATCGCCGCGCTTCGCGCGACCCGTGACGCGCCGCGGTACAGCGTCATGATGATGGACGATGTCGGCATACCCCAGGCGAAGCAGGAGGGGCTCATCGACAAGCTCGACGCGAGCAAGATCCCCAATCTCGCGAAAGTATATCCGCGCTACATCTTCGAGGAGGGCTACGGAGTCGGGTTCTCGATCTCCAGTGCAGCCCTGTTCATCAATCCGCAGGTGACCAAGCCGATCGAGAGCTATGAGCAGATCTTCGATGCGAAATATCGCAAGCAGATTCTCCTGAACACGCCCAAGAATACCCAAAGTGTGCTCATGCTCATCGTCGCAACATCGCTGGCGACGGGCAAGCCGCTCAAGGAGGCGCAGTATCTCGTCGACAACGGCTGGGACAAGCTGGCTGCACTCAAGCCGAATGTTCTCACGATCTATGACAGCGAGGCGCAGGTGCTCCAGGTTGCGCAGGGGCAGGCGACGATCGGCGGCATCGAGTATTCGAAGGCGATCTATCCGCACACGGCTAAGGGCATGCCGATCGACATGACGTTCCCCAAGGAAGGCGCGTTCACGGGCATCAACAGCATGACTCTGGTCAAGAATGCGCCGGAGCCGGAATTGGGTGCGGCATTCATCAACCGGATCCTGGAGCCGTCGGTTGCCAAGATGCTGTCCGAGCAGACGCTCAGCGCGCCTTCGGTCAGCGGCATCGACTTCAAGCCGGAGACGGCGAAGTTCCTCGCGTACCCCGATACCAAGGCGACCGATCTCGGGCTCTTCACGCCGGACTGGAAGTTCATCGTTCCGCGCCGCGGCCCCTGGCTGGAGCGCTATAATCAGGTGTTCACGAGCTGAGCGGAGCAGCCATGAAGTCGTCCGAGGTCAGGCTTGAACGCCTCTGCAAGGAATACAACCGCATGGTCGCGGTCGACAACGTGTCCCTGACGATCGAGCCGGGCCATATGATCGCTCTGCTCGGTCCAAGCGGATGTGGCAAGACCACCTGCCTTCGCATGATCGCCGGCCTGATCCATCCGACTTCCGGCGACGTCTTCGTGAACAATCAAAGGATGACCGGCGTCCCGGTGCATCGTCGCAACGTCGGCATGCTGTTTCAGAACTACGCGCTGTTTCCGCATCTCACCGTCGAGGAGAACATTGCATTCGGCCTCGAGATGCGCGGGATCGCCAGGGCGGAGGCCACGCAGAAAGTGGCTTCGGCGCTCAACCTCGTTCAGCTATCGAACTTCGGGAAGCGGTATCCCGCCCAGCTCTCCGGTGGCCAGCAGCAGCGCGTCGCACTGGGGCGGGCCCTGGTGATCGAGCCGGCGATGCTGCTGCTCGACGAGCCGCTGGGAGCGCTGGACAAGGGGCTGCGCGAAAGCATGCAGGTGGAGTTGCGGGCCCTCCAGCGCCGGCTGGGTTTGACCACGATCATGGTGACCCACGATCAGGACGAAGCCCTGACAATGGCGGACCAGATCGTGGTGATGCGAGACGGCAAACTCGAGCAGGTCGGCTCCGCAACCGAGATCTACCAACGGCCGACGTCGAAGTTCGTCGCGAAGTTCATTGGTGCCTCCAATCTGTTCGAGGGCCAGGTCGAGCAGCGGAATGGAAACGGCGCAATCGTCCGTGTGTCGCAGGGTTTGAGCCTGTTGGTCGACGAGGTTCCGGCGTCGGCCGCCGACGTCATGGTCTCGATCAGGCCGGAGGCCATCGTCGTCGAGGAGGCCGGCCAGAGCGGTGCCGTGGGTCGCCCCAACAGCGTCGCTGCGCGTGTCGATCAGGTCGTCTATCGCGGCTTCGTCAGTCACTATTATCTGAAGATGGCGAGCGGCGAGCAGCTCATCGTATTCGAGCAGAATCAATCGCAGCAGTCCGGCTTCCGTTACTCGGTCGGCCAGGAAGTCGTTGCAAGCTGGAATGCACCGAGCAATCACGTGATCGCGCGTCACTGACCTTTGGACGCGCAAGAGGCGGGCGGGTCGCGCAACGCAAGTCGACGCGCGTCAGGCCGCGTCCGCAACTGAGCCGCCTCGCCAGTGATCGATATCCGCTATACCGGCAGAGCGATAACGTCTTGGATCGCATCGCGCCGGATACCTAGATTGAAGATGGCGACGCTCTGCCGTGCGCCGTTTTCCGGGGTAACCCTTGTCGATCAATCATCATGCCTCTCCCTTCGTCGGCGTGCTCGAGAAGGATCCGAAGATCAGCCTGATCGGCACGCTGGCGATGCTGGTGGAGGCGCCGGGAGAGTTCGACCTGGTTCAGCAGGGACGGATCTGGGCTCTTGCCGACGCGCTCTCGTCCTGGCCCAACGTTCAGGAAGCCGTTGTTGGCGTCACCAACGTCATGCTCGCATTCGAGCAGCCACCGGATGATATCGACGCGCTGGGAGCGTCGCTCATCGAACTGTGGCATCGACTCGCCCCGCGCAACGCCGACGGCAAGCTGATCGAGATTCCAGTCGTCTATGGCGGCGAACTCGGCTTCGACCTGCCGGCAGTGGCCGCACGCGCAGGCTTATTGGAGCGCGAGGTGATCAGGATCCACAGCGAGGGGGAGTACACGGTCTGCGCGATCGCAAGCTCGCCAGGCTTCGGCTACCTCCACGGCCTCGATCCACGCATCTACATGCCGCGCAAATCCGTGCCGTCGCTCAACATGCGCGCGGGCTCGGTGACCATCGGCGGGATGCAGACCGGCGTCGCTGCCCTGGACAGCCCGAACGGCTGGAACGCGATTGGCTGGGCTCCCGTAGCGATGTTCGATCCCCGGCTGGAGCAGCCGTCGCTCATGATGCCAGGCGACCGTGTCCGGTTCAGAATTGATCGGATTGAGCTGTGATCGAGATCCTCGCCAGCCACGCCTTCAACACCATTCAGGACCTCGGCCGTCGCGGCGCGCGCCGTTTCGGCGTCAGCCCGTCCGGCGCGATGGATCCCGTCGCGCTCGAAGCCGGAAATGCGCTGCTCGGCAACGACGGTGATGCCGCGAGCATCGAGGTGCAGACCTTTCCGTTCCGCCTGCGCTTTCTGGCAGACATGGCGTTTGCGCTCACGGGGGCCGATCACGACGCGACGCTCGCCGGCCGGACCGTCCCACCCTGGTGGTGCATGCGGGCCAGCGCAGGAGACATTCTCACGATCGCCTCGCCAAGGCGCGGTGCGCGCGTCTATGTGGCGTTCGAAGGAGGCATCGACGTGCCGCGCGTGCTGGGCTCGCGCAGTACGCATCTGCGCGCCGGCTTCGGTGGACTGGAGGGGCGCCCCTTGCAGGCAGGCGATATCGTGCCGACCGGGAGCGCACGGAATGATGCGTCCAAGCACGTCGACTTCGGCGCCGAGCCGCCTGATATGGCAATTGCCGGTTCCGAGCCCGCGGAGGACCGCGTGCTGCGTGTGCGTGTCATGCGCGCCGGAGAGCACATACTGTTTTCGGAGGCGATGCGCGCGACGTTCTGGTCGACGAAGTGGAAGATCAGCGCCCGGAGCGACCGGGGAGGATATCGTCTGACCGGAGGCAAGCTGACATTGGCCGCACCGGTTGAGATGCGCTCGCACGGCGTGGTGGCAGGCGTGGTGCAAGTGCCGCCGGCCGGTGAGCCGATCATCCAGATGAGCGACGCCAACACTGCCGGGGGCTACCCGAAGATTGCCGCCGTGATCCAGGCCGATCTCTGGCGGCTCGGTCAGGCGCCGCCGGGTTCATTCATCGCCTTCGAGGAGGTCGGCTATCAGGACGCCGTCGCAGCCATGGCACCCGTCACCAGCTATCTTGCCGGGCTACGCGCAACCGCCGACCTTTATCGCGCACTTTGAGATGGACGGCCGCAACAAACAAGGGATGGTGCAAACATGAAAATCGGCATCAATTCGGACATGGGCGAAGGTTTTGGCAATTATCGCATCTGCGACGATGAGGCGCTGATGGGTATCGTCTCCTCGGCCAATGTAGCTTGCGGCTTCCATGCCGGCGATCCCATCATCATGGATCGCATGGTGCGGATGGCCAAGGCGAAAGGGGTTGAGGTCGGCGCCCATCCAGGGCTGCCGGATCTTCTCGGGTTCGGTCGCCGAGTGATCCAGATGGACGCTGCCGAGCTCGAGAAGCACATGGTTTACCAGATCGGTGCGCTCCAGGCGATTGCGACCAATGCCGGCCATCGCGTGACCCATGTCAGCTTCCATGCTGCGATGGGCAACATGGTGAACGCGGATCCCGACATGGCCGACGTCGTTGCGCGTGCGATCGCGGCCATCAATCGCGACTTCATTGTATTCTCACAGCCTGACGCCGAGATCGTGCGTGCCGCGCGCAAGGTCGGCTTACGGGTGCTGACGCTGTTTCTCGCCGATCGCGCCTATGATGAGAATGCGCACCTCGTGTCCCGCAAGCTCCCCAATTCGGTCATTACCTCGCCGGAAGCCGTTGCGGAGCGGGTTACCCGCTTCCTGGACAGTGGGACGGTGAAGACGATCGAAGGCAAGTCGATCAAGGTCGACGCGCGCTCGATTCTCATTCACAGCGATACGCCCGGCTCCGTGAACCTGGCGGCCACCGTGAGGCGCGTGGTAGAGCAGGGCGGCGGCGAAGTTGCGCCAGCGACAGTATTGGTCGGGTAATGCGATAGTTGCGGGTAGGTCGCCGCGTACCGTCGCTCAGGTCAGGCGGTCTCAGCGGTCGGACGAATGCTGGCGATCGGCGTTCCGTAGCCGACCATCGCGCCTGCCTCCGCGGTGATCGCATCGAGGATGCCGGCGGCCGGCGAAAGCACGGGTGCATAGAGCAGCCCGATCTTGACGAGGCCGACGATCGCGCCGGCTTCGATCTGCTGGCCGGGTTCGGCGAACGGCTTCGCCCGCCACGGGTGCGTGGCGAGAAAATGTCCGGCAACATCCGCCTTGGCAATCACGAGCGTCTCTTCGGAAGAGCTGATTGCGTCGGCGCGCACCGACGATGTCATGCCGATCGCGCTCGTTTCCATGACGAGCTTCAGGGACTGTCCCTCGTCGTCGATCTCGATCGATGTGACGCCGGACGTCTCCAGCAACTTCGCCAGGCGTTCGATATGGGTCATGTCTATCGGCATCCTTGAAGCTCCGCGAAAAGGCGAACATCGGCCCTGAGCCGATCGAGATAGACCGAGACTTCGTCCTCTGCTGCTAGCGCGTCCGCATAGGCCGTCTGCTCGAAGCGCAGTGTGCTGCCGAGCCGCGCCTGTGCAACGCGCCACATGTCGGCCTTGATCACGGTCGCGATTTTCGGATAGCCACCGGAGGTCTGCGCGTCGCGCATCTGTATGATGGGCTGCCCGTTCGGCGGGATCTGGATGACACCCGCGACGATGCCGTGAGACCGCTTTTCGATCGGCGAGACTGGATTTACCGCGGGGCCTTGCAGCCGATAGCCGTAGCGGTTGCTCTGTGGCGTGATCTTCCAGCCGCTGCGCCAGAACAATTTTTGCGCGGTACTATCGAACGCGTCGTATTCGCCAGCGATGATGACCCTGACGGTGGTATCGCCGGCCGGCATGTTCGGTCGGGCGAGAACGAGATCGGCCGGCCCGACCCCGAGATCGCTGGTCTCCGCGGACGGGTTGGGCGCGGCGCAAGGCAGGACATCACCCGTTTGTAACGGTCGCCCCTCAAAGCCGCCAAATTCGCCGCGAAACTGCGTACTGCGCGATCCCAAAACGACGGGGACGTCGATGCCGCCGCTCAGGGTGAGATAGCTTCGTGCACCACGGGACATCGCCTTGATGGTGAGAATCTCCCCGGTGCGGGCTCGCGATCGCCACCACGGAGGGATTGCGCGGCCTCCGACGTCGGCCTCGATCTCGGCGCCCGTCAGCGCGAAGGCCATATCGCGGCCAAAGCGAAGCTTGAACGGGGTTACCGGGATTTCGATGCCGGCCGCGTTCTCGTCGTTGCCCAGGAGAATGTTGCCGGCGCGCAAGGCGACGTCGTCCATCGCGCCCGACGTGCCAACCCCGAACCGATACTGGTCGAAGCGCCCCAAATCCTGGACGCTGGTCGGCCCGAGCGCGGAGAGGATCTCGATCAACGAATCACCCGTTCAATCTCGAACCGGATGGTGTCGCCCGGCGCAAGCGCAGCCGGCGTCGTCCAGCACGGATCGAAGAATATCCAGCTCGTGTGCCCGATGGCGTGCCAGCCGCTCGGGCCCGGTGAGGCCGAAACGCCCGTCTGCGATCCTCCGATGGAGACCGAGCCGCCCGCGGAGCGCTGGAGCGGAGTCTGACGCCTGGGCATCGATATCCGCGGATCCATGCCGCCGAGGTAGCAATAGCCGGGGTGGCTGCCTAGCGCGAAGACGGTGTAAAGGGGCGCGGCGTGGATAGACACCACGTCGTCGATGGACATGCCGCAATGATTGGCAACAGCCTGGAGCGAAGCGCCGATTTCACCGCCATAGGTCACAGGCAGCCTGATCTCGCGGCCGCCGATCGTGAGCTCCTGCGCTTCATTCCAGGCATCGTTGAGCGCGGCCATCAAGGTACTCGGATCGCGCGGCGGCGTCTCGAAGGTCAACATCAGGTTCGTGATGAGGGGAATTGCCTCGCGGATTCCCGGCCATTTCGAGGCCGTCGTTGCGAGGGTCCAGATGCGTCGCTGGTGCGGCAGGTCGAACGGGCCGGGCGCCTCGAACAAGATTGCGGTCGTCCCGAGCAGGCTGATCCGCGGCCGGTCGCTCGCCGTCATTGCGCAGCCACCCGCGCAGCCATCCAATGTTCGAGATGGTGGATGTTGCAGCCACCGCGACGGAACGCGGGATCAGCGAGAATGGCCTGATGCAGCGGCACATTGGTTCGGATGCCATCGGCGCGCAACTCGGACAGTGCGACGCGCGCGCGCGCCAGGGCTTCATCGCGTGTGCTGCCATGGGCGATGAGCTTGCCGATCAGCGAGTCGTAGTGACGAGGAACAGGAGCGCCGGAGGCCATGTGAGTATCGACGCGGATGCCTATGCCGCCGGGAACATCCCAGCGCGTGACCGTGCCCGGCGAGGGGGCGAACGTGGCGGGATCCTCGGCATTGATACGAAACTCGATCGCATGGCCGACGCGCCTGATGTCGGCCTGCGCGATCAGCAACGGCTCACCCCGCGCGATGCGGATCTGCTCCTTGACGATGTCGATCCCGGTGGTCATCTCGGTGACGGGGTGCTCGACCTGGACGCGAGTGTTCATCTCGATGAAGAAGAACTGGCCGTCCTCGTAGAGGAATTCGAACGTGCCCGCGCCCCGGTAGCCGATGCGCCGGCAGGCTTCGACGCAGCTCAGGCCGACCTGCTCGACGAGCGCGCGGTCGATGCCAGGAGCGGGCGCCTCCTCGACGACCTTCTGGTTCCTGCGCTGGAGCGAGCAGTCGCGATCGCCGAGCCAGAGATGGTTGTCGTGCTCATCGCAAAGGACCTGAATCTCGATATGGCGGGGCTTCTCGAGGAACTTTTCGATGTAGACGGCCGGGTTCTTGAAGGCCTGGCTTGCCTCCGCACGTGTCAGCGCGAGTGCGTCATCCAGGTCGCGCTCATCGCGCACGATCCGCATGCCGCGCCCGCCGCCGCCGCCGGCCGCCTTGATGATGACGGGATATCCAATCTTGCGCGCGATGGCGCGCACCTCCGCCGGATCATCGGGCAAGGCGCTGTCCGGTCCAGGCACGCAAGGGACGCCAGCCAGCCGCATCGCCCGCTTGGCGGCGACCTTGTCGCCCATGGTCCGGATGCAGTCCGCGGGAGGGCCGATGAAGGCGAGGCCGGCCTTCGCGACGCGTTCGGCGAATTCGGCACTTTCCGACAGAAATCCGTAGCCGGGATGAATGGCCTGGGCGCCGCTGACCTCCGCCGCAAGCAATATCGCGGCTGGATTGAGGTAGGTCTTGCTCGCCGAGGCCGGCCCGATGCAGAGCGCCTGATCCGCGAGGGCAACATAGCGCGCGTCGCGATCCGCTTCCGAGTGAACGACGACCGTCTTTAGGCCCATCGCCCGGCAGGCGCGCTGGATGCGAAACGCGATCTCACCTCGGTTGGCGATCAGGACCTTGTCGAACATCAGGAAGGCCCCGCAGGAGCGATCCGGAACAGCGGCTGTCCTGCTTCGATCTCGTCACCGTTCTCTGCAAGGACAGCGAGGACGACGCCAGATGTCTCGGCGGCGACGTCGATAAAGGTCTTCATCGCCTCGATGATGCAAATTTTCTGTCCGGCCTCGATTCTGGCACCGACCTCGACCAGCGGCGGCGCATCCGGCGCCGCAGCTCGGTAGAATACGCCGTGCATGGGAGCCGATACGATGATCTCGTCGGTGCTCGCAGGGACCGGTGGGCGGGCCGCCTCGCGCCTGGCGACGTGAATTTCCTCCGATCCGGGCTCAGCAGGAAGCAGGGCGGGGACCGCTCCGCGCGCGGGGTTTTTCAGGATGCGAATGCGCGTCCCGTCTTGCGTCAGCTCCAGCTCCGCGATGCGGGATCGCGAGACCAGATTGATCAGTTGTTCGATTTTAGCGAGATCCACGGTGATCGTCCTCTGCGTCGAGTCGCGATCCTTAGCCCTTCGTCCTCAGGTCGCCGTCTGCCGGCTTCTCTGCGCGAAGTTGAGGCCACCGACGACCTGCTGCGTTGGTAGCACCTCCATGAACGCGACGTTCATGCGCGCAGGGGAGCCGATTGCGAAGGCGATCGAATTGGCGATGTCCTCTGGCTGGAGGGCTTCATAATCGTCGAAGAAACGGCGCTTGGCCTCGGCGAGGTCGCCCAGGAGCCGCCCGAAGACTTCCGTCTCCACGCGTGCTGGCGACACCTCGGTCACGCGAACCCTGGTGCCGTAGAGGTCGACGCGCAACTGCTGCGAGAGCGAATGAATGCCCGCCTTCGTCGCGTGGTAGACCGTGTTGCCCCCTCCGAAGGCATAATGGCCAGCGATGGAGGAGATGTTGACCACGTGGCCACGGTCGCGCTTCGCCATTCCTGGCACGATCAGGCGCGTGAGATGCAGAACCGCCCGCAAATTGACGTCGATGAGCGCATCGACGTCATCGGGTGTCGTGTCCAGGATGTTGCCGCGCCGGGACTGGCCGGCGTTGTTGATGAGAACGTCGAATTCTGCCGATTGCGCCAGCGCCGCCAGCGCATCGAGGTTGTTCACGTCCACGGCGCATGAGCGGCAGCCGGTCTCGGCCGACAGGGTCGCCAGCCGGTCCGCATCGCGCGCCACGGCGTAGACCTCGAGCCCCTCGGCGCTCAGGCGGCGAACCGTGGCAGCCCCGATGCCCGAGGATGCGCCGGTGACCAACGCCCTTCGATAGTCCGAAAATGCCATTCGTACGGCTCCTCCGTGTATCGTTACCTATAGGCCCGGCCGGTTCCAGATGGTAAGAATATTTCCTTCTGGTCCCATAGCCCCAGCGTATTGCTGCTGCGGCCATGACAACCGCCTTCTCGGGAACCCCGTATTGGATACGCGTCGCCTCGAAGCCTTCGTCAAAGTCGTCGATCTCGGTAGCGTCTCGCGCGCGGCGAAGCTGCTCAACATCGCCCAGCCCGCGCTGAGCCAGCAGATCGCGAGCCTCGAGCAGGACTTCAAGCGAAAGCTATTGGACCGCAGCGCCCGCGGGGTCCGCCCGACCGAAGCCGGACAGATCCTCTACCGCTACGCCAAATCGATCCAGCGGCAGATCGACGAGGCGCGGCGTACTATTTTGGAGAACCGATCGGGGCTGACCGGCAACGTTACGATCGGCTTGGCGCCGCTCAGCTCGGCGGCGTTGCTCGCGACCCCGCTGCTGTTGCAGGTACGTGAACGCTATCCCGGCGTCGTGCTGCACATTTACGACAGTTCAGGGATCATGCTCAGCGAAATGATGCTGAAGGGCAGCATGGATATGGCTGTCCTGTACGGCGATCGTCCGGTGACTGGTCTCGACTACAAGCCGCTGATGCGCGAGTACTTTTATCTTGTCGCGCCTCGCAGCATGTATGCAGGGCAGATGCCTTCGGAGGAGGTTTCGGCGGAGGAGGTCGCGCAATTCGACCTGCTTCTTCCGTATCGGGAATCCTTCCTGCGACAGACGGTCGAGCGGGTCTGCGCCGAGGTGGGGCTCCGCCCGCGCATCGTCGCCGAGATCCATTCGCAATCGACCCTGTCTTCGGCGATTGCAGCCGGAATGGGTGCTGCCGTGCTGCCGATGTCCATCGCAAAGGCATTACCGAACCTGGATGAGCTCTGCATTCGACGGATCGATGCGCCGTCGGCGTCGCAGCAAATGTCGCTATGCATTTCCGATAACGTTGCCCTGTCCGACGCAGCGTTCGCGGTCTACAAGATATTGCTGGAGATCATCGCGAAGGAATGGGGACAGTTCGATTGCCTGGCTGATCCGAATGCCGTCACCTCAGGCTCCTCCACCAAACCTCTGGGCGGTTCGGAAGACGAGCCATAACGAAATACGATGCGGCAATCCCAAAATCTGAAATTCTCCGGCGGGAGAGGGTCGACTATTGGAGGTGAGGTGCAGAGATTGCGGCCGTTGGAGGGACCATGGTTCACGTTATCAGGACATTCGATCGGCCCGCGGCTGAGCTTGTGGAACGCATCAAGCGATTCCCGCCGTCGACCCTGCATGAGGCTCAGGGGCGGACCGGGGCGCTGACGTCCCGGATCAAGCCGATTTATCCGGGTATGCGCGCTTGCGGGCCGGCATTCACGGTCAGCTGCCACCCCGGCGACAACATGATGCTCATTACCGCGATCTCGCTCGCTAAGCCGGGCGATGTGCTCATCGTGAGTGCAGGCGACCATCCCGAGCAGGGCGGTTTCGGCGAGGTGTTGGCGACAGCCTGCGTGGCCAAGGGGCTTGCCGGCCTGGTGACAGATGCCGGCGTGCGCGACGGTCCGGCGATCCGGAATACCGGCTTCAGCGTGTTCTCGTATGGCCTCTGCATGAAGGGGACCGTGAAGGAGACGCTCGGCTATATCAACCAGCCGATCGTTATTGGCGGCGTTGCGGTTCGCCCCGGCGATATCGTGAGCGCCGACGATGATGGTGTCGTCATCGTTCCGAAGGACAACATCGCCGATGTGTGCACCAAGTCGGCCGCGCGCGAGGAGAAGGAAGCCGGCGTGATGAAGGCGCTCAAGGCCGGCGGCGACATTCTCGAACTGTCCGGCATCGGCAAGGTGCTTGAGTCCAAGAATTGCACATTCGCCTGAACAGCGGACTGCAAGGCGATCGTCGCTTACGGGAATAGCACGGCTTGAGGGGACCGCACGCGCTGAATTCCGCGTGTCAAGCCCGAGGGTCATGGCTAGGATTATCAGGAAAGCCGTCGTGCCATTGGGATGCTGCCCCGCGTCCCGGACGCGCGCGTTTCTAATGTCCGGCGCTCTGTCCGCCGTCGACGTGCAGGATCTCGCCGGTTGTGAAGGCGGCACCTTCGAGGTACAGCACCGCATCGACAACATCGCGCACCTCTCCCATCCGTCCGACCGGATGCAGCTTGGCCAGGAAGTCGTACGTTTCGGGTGCATGCATCGGCGTCTTTACCGCGCCAGGTGCCACGGCGTTAACGCGGATACCCTTGCTCGCATATTCGATGGCGAGCGACTTCGTTGCCGCGTTCAAGCCGCCCTTTGTCAGGGCGGCCAGCACCGATGGGACGCTGCTGACTGCGTGTTCGTCGAGGCTGCTGGTGATCTGCACGATATGCCCGGATCCTCGCTTCAGCATTTCCTTGGCTGCTCGCCGAGTGACATGGAAGAACCCGTCGAGATTGATCCCCAGCAAGTGGGCGTAGTCTTCGTCGGTATAATCGGTGAATGGCTTTGCGACGAAGACGCCGGCGTTGTTGACGAGGGTGTCGAGGCGGCCGAAGCGGTGGATCGCCTGCGACACGATGCGTTCCGCCGTATTCGGATCGGCGATGTCCCCGGCAACTGCCAGGATATCCGGATCAGACGGCTGTCTGATCGAGCGAGAATTCGCGACCACACGAAAATTGCGATCGCGATATGCCCTGACCAAGGCTTCGCCGATACCCTGCGACGCTCCGGTGATGATAGCGACTTTCTGCTCTGTACCCATGATGAACCTCCATGTTTTTCGGCTGAAGCGGCGCGCCTCGCTGCGCTGGTCGCTTCGCTACTGTGCGGTCCAGCCGCCATCTACGGAAATGGTCGTGCCCGTGATCTGGTCCGCCGCAGGCGAACAGAGGAAGGCCACGGTGCCGCCAAGCTGTGAGGGAGAAACGAAATCCAGGGACGGCTGTTTCTCGGCCAAAAGGTCCTTGGCCGCTTCCTTCTGATTTATGCCCCTTTGCGTAGCGATATCGCTGATCTGCTTTTCGACAAGGGGTGTTCGTACCCAACCCGGACAGACTGCGTTGCAGGTGACGCCGCTGCCGGCTGTCTCCAGGCCGACCACCTTGGTCAGGCCGACCAGTCCGTGCTTGGCTGCAACGTAGGCGGCTTTGTGTGTTGAGGCGACAAGACCGTGCGTCGAAGCAATATTGACGATCCGTCCCCAATGCTGCTTTTTCATCTGGGGTACCGCCGCGGCGATTCCGTGAAACGCAGCGGACAGATTGATGTCGAGAATTGCGTGCCACTTGGCGGCAGGAAATTCCTCCACCGGCGCGGTGAACTGGATGCCGGCATTGTTCACTAAGATGTCGAGGCGTCCGAACCTCTCGACCGTCGCGGCAACCAATCCGCGCACGGCTTCTCCCGTTGACATATCGGCGCCGTCGTAGACGACGCGCACGCTGTGCTCACGTTCGATGCCGATGCGGATCTTCTCGATCGCGCCGGCATCCCCGAGGCCATTCAACACGAGGTCGGCGCCGAGCCTTGCCAATTCCTTCGCGATGCCCAGGCCGATGCCGCTGGTCGATCCGGTGACGATGGATACTTTTCCCTTCAACATGGGGAATTCCTTTCGATGTTTGAGACAAGAGAATCAGGCGGCGGTCGCCGCCTTGGTTTCAGTGGGCGCCGCCGCCGGCGTCGATGCGGTCGGGCTTGGTGAGTATGAGCGCCGCGATCAGGGCGACGATCTGTGAGATGCCGAGCAGATAGAAGGCGTCGCTGAAGCCGAGGATGAACGCCTGCTTCTGGATGACCTTGCCGATTGCGACATAGGCGCGATGGGCGGCATCGACCCGGTCGATCACGCCGTGGCTGATGAAATACTGTGTGAGCTGATCGAGCCGGGTGCGGGTTGCTTGCTCGAACATCGAGACCGATTGCATCAGGACGTTGGAGTGGTACTGCTCGCGCTTGGTCAGGAGCGTCTGCAGGGCAGCGATTCCGATCGCGCCGCCGAGGTTGCGCATCATATTGAACAAAGCTGATGCCGATCCTGCGTTCTCCGCTTCCATTCCTGCAGTCGCAACGCTCGATAGCGGCGCGAAGACCAGGGCCTGGCCAAGCGCGCGGATGACGTTCGGCCAGAAAAGCTGATCGGCCGCATAGTCGTTCGTCATGTAGATGTTCATGAAATTGGAGCCGCCAAACAGCACAAAGCCGATGCCGATGACGAGGCGCGGATCGAACCGCTTCATCAGGCGAGGTACCAGCGGGATCAGCACGAGCTGCGGCAGGCCAGTCCATGCCAGCACCATGCCGATCTGCTCGGAGTTGTAGCCCTGGATGCGGGACAGATAGACCGGCAGGACATAGACGGAGCCATACAGCGATACGCCGAGCAGGAAATTCGCCAGCACGCCAAAGCCGAAATTGCGGCGGAACAGGATGCGCAGGTTGAGCAATGGTTTCTGGGCAGTCAGCTCGATTGCGAGGAACAGCGTCAACGCAACCGCGGCGATCACGGCCAGCCGAACGATGAAGGGCGAGCCGAACCAATCGTCCTTGTTGCCTTCTTCCAGGACGGTCTGAAGCGCGGCGAGCCCGATCGCCATGGTGATGATCCCGGCCCAGTCGCCGTCTCGCAGCAGCGAGAGGTTCATCGGCCTTGTTTCCAGAGAGAAGAAGAGCATACCGATCATGATCGCGCCGGGCACGACGTTGACGTAGAAGATGTATTCCCAGCCGAAATTCTCGGTGAGATAGCCGCCGATGGTCGGACCGATCGCGGGTGCGAAGGTCGCGGAGATCGCGAACATCGCCAGCCCGATCGGCTGCTTCGCTTTCGGCAGGAGCGTGATGATGAGCGTGAATGCCATGGGGATCAGCACGCCGCCGGTAAATCCTTGCACCGCGCGCAGCGCGATCATCTGCGGCAGGTCTTGCGCGAGCGCGCAGGCTGCCGAGAAGACGAGGAACAGAACGGCGTTGGTGAGGAGATAGACTCGGACCGAGAAGACCTGGGCAAGCCAGCCGCTGAGCGGAATCACGACGATTTCGGCGATCAGGTAGGAGGTCGAGATCCACCCGCCGTCGTCGATGCCCGCACCGATCCCACCCTGAATGTCGGCAAGCGAGGCGTTGACGATCTGGATGTTGAGTACCGCCATGAACGCACCCATCGTGGCTCCGATCACTGCGAGCCAGGTTTTTGCTGAGACGGCGTGGGCCGCAGGTAGCCGATCCTCGCTGGCGGGAGTGGCGTCGATCGTGGTTTGCAATGTGGTCATGACGGTTTCCTCGCTCGCGAGGCTGGATAGGGGGGGCAGCTGCGGGGCTTGCCGCCGCGCGATGCGAGCCGCTTTTCGGCCTCGCGTTCGGCGACGACAGTGGACTTGGTGTCGACAGTCGGCTCCGCAGACATGCCGGGGCGCAGCAGACCGCTCAGGCTCCGGTCATCGAGCACGATCTTCACCGGCACGCGCTGCACGATCTTCGTGAAGTTGCCGGTCGCGTTGTCCGGCGGGAGCAGCGCGAATTCCAGGCCACTCGCCGGCGACAGGCTATCGACATGGCCTTTCAGCCTGGTCGAATGGAAGCTGTCGACCCGCAGCTCGACCGGTTGGCCATTGCGCACATGGGTGAGTTGGGTCTCCTTGAAATTGGCGACCACATAGACTTGGTCGAGCGGAACTACCGCCATCAGCTGCGTGCCTGCCTGCACATATTGGCCGACGCGGAGTGTCCGCGCACCGATCGTGCCGTCGACCGGAGCCGTGATCTGGGTGTAGGAGAGGTTCAGGGCAGCCTGGTGCTCGACCGCGCGTGCGCGATCGAGTTGCGCGACAGCTTGCGTGCGCTGGGTCGATAGCACCTCGACTTTCTTGTTGGCTGCGAGCAATCCCGCCTTACCCTGCTGAAGCTGTGCGGTCTGCGAGCGCAATGCTGCGTCGGTCTGCTGGGCGCGTTGTATCGTTCCCGAGCCCGACCTCATGAGCTCGTCGTAGCGGGCGCGCTCCTGCTGCGCGAATTTCAGACCAGCTTCGGTCGCATCGACTTCGGCCGCCTGCTGTTGAATGAGAGGCTGCTGCAATTCGATCTGCGCGTCGAGGTTCTTGACCGCGGCTTCCGAGGCCGCAATGTCGGCCTTGGCCTGGTTCAGCGCGGTCTTGAAATCGCGATCGTCGATCCGGGCCAGCACCTGGCCGGCCTTCACCGGTTCGTTGTCGGCGACCAGCACTTCGGCGATGTAGCCGGAAACCTTCGGCGCAATGACTGTGGAGTCGGCCTTGACGTAGGCGTCGTCGGTCGTTTCCAGATAGCGGCCGGTGGTGATGTAGTAGTGGCTGAAAGCGGCGGCCCCGGCCACGCCGAGGGCGGCGGCGAACGCCAGCGCCGCGCGCCGGATCGCCTGACGCGACGGGCGAATGCTGGTTTTCGTTTTCTGCTCGGAAGCATACGAAAGGATCGACATGGTTCTCTCCGAAGTCGGGGGGGACGCTAGATCTCAATCGGGGCGGTGGACGTCATGCGTGATGATGCCGAGCTCGGGAGCGGGCGGGTCCAGGCGGCGTGGGTCGGCCAGCGTGCGGCGGATGTCGTCCAGACCGCTTTGCCAATGCGCGCGCATTGCGTTCAGCCCGAACTCGTAGTCCTTTGACTGGCCCTCGTAGATTTTGGACTGGTAGATGAGGTGGACGATGTTGTAGGAGCGATGGCGGGCCATGTCCGCGATGGCGCGGATTTCCGGATCCTGCTTCGCGCGTTCCGGCAACTCCTGGATCGTCCGCTGTAACGCCTGACGCATCTTCTGCATGCGTAGCGCCTGGTCCGTGATGGCGCGCGTACGGCTCGAATATTGGATGTCCTTCTGCCGGCTCGACACCTCCATCATGTCGTGGGGAACACGACCCCTGGCAGACCAGAGATCGACCTGGAATGTCAGTGTGTCGCGCGGCTCGCTGGACAGCACGCGTGAGAGAGGAGTGTTCCAGACGACGCCGCCATCCCAATAGTGTTCGCCTTCGATCTCGACGGCAGGGAACCCCGGTGGCAAAGCGCCGGAAGCCATGAAATGCTTCGGTCCCAGCTTACGTTCGGTCGTGTCGAAGTAGGTCAGGTTACCGGTGCGAACGTTGACCGCGCCGACGCTGACGCGTACCTCGCCCGCGTTCAGCCGATCGAAATCGACGAGCTTCTCCAGCGTCCGCTGCAACGGTGCGGTGTCGTAGAAGCTGGTCGCTGCATCACCCGAAAAAGGCGACCAGAACGGCGCGGGGAATCGAGGCTTGAAGAAGCCGGGCTGCCCCTGGAATAAGGCCCTCATCGCGGCAAGCGCGTTGTGCAGCGAGCGCATATCGAACGCGAATGGCAGGGCATTGGCTAGCCCTTCGCCGGCGGGCCATCCCACCGGACACGCACAGATAGTCTCCCAGAACTCGCGTAGCCGCTCGACCCGTTGGTCTTCCGGCGATCCGGCAATGATCGCCGCATTGAGCGCGCCGATCGAAATGCCGGCCAACCAGTTCGGCCTGATACCGGCTTCGTGCAGGCCCTCATACACTCCGGCCTGATAGGCTCCCAGAGCTCCGCCGCCCTGCAGCACCAGGGCGACGACGTCATATGGCAGCGTCGTGGACGGCTGCGGCACGGAACTCACTTGCTCGCGCATCACCTTCAGCATCTCGTAAACTCCCGATCTTGCGGCTGATCCGATCAGCCTGCGTTTGCTTCGATAAGGATCTCGGACCTGGACTCGCGTCGTTGTGCGGTAGCGCCCGGCGCCAGGTAGTCGTGGACGACAGTGCCAAGCCCGAGCGTCAGGTCGGCGATGAGGTGCTTGGCCGAAAGCACTTGGAGGACGGGCAGTTCGGCTACGGGGGCCAGGGCGTGCGAATACAGGTCCAGCGCTGCCGGCCCGGTCCAAGCACCTTTCACGGTGATCGCTTCGAGGTGGTAGCGGACCAGCTCGCAGATGCGCGCCGAGCCGTCGACATGCGGGATGATCTTGAGCAGGAAATTGGGAGCGGCGAGTTTCCTGGCCTCGGCTTCGATGTCGAGGGCGCGGTGCTTGTAACCCATGGTGCCGGTCGCGATGCGCACCGAGCCGTAGTTCAGGGTGCCGACCAGGGTATCGATCTCGACCGCGAGCTTCGGTTGCGCCAGCTTCTTGGGAAAGCCCCACAGCTCACGCCCGCCGGCGATGGGCGGATGATCGTTGAGGAACATCTGATGGGTAAAGCTGCCGGCCTGACCTTGATAGGATACCGGGATGACCTGGCCGCTTTCGGTGTAGTCGCCAAACCCAGTTGAATCCGGCATGCGGATGAACTCGTAGTTCACCACAGGTTCGGTCAGCTCGAGTGGCGCCGGTACAATCCGGCGCAGCGCCTCGGGATCCGTCCGGTACTGGATGATGAAGTACTCGCGATTGATGAAGCGATAGGGGCCGGGTGGAAAGGCCGGGTTCGTCAACGGCATGGCGAACGCGCTCGTGCGGACGGTCTCGTGTTTCATCGTGGTGAGCTCCAGTTTGGTCGATAGCGAGGGAGCCGCGCTTCTGCGTGGGAAGTGCGGCCGTGTCGCGTGAGGCCCTCAGACCTCGGTGACGTGATCCGGATCGGCCGACGCCAGCGCGGCGGCACGCTCGGCGCGCGGCGGGTAGATCCACACCGTGTTGATCTCGTGCTTGGTCTTCTTTGCAACCTCGCCGACGATCTCGACTTTCCGTTCCCAGCCTCGCGTGAAGAGCGCGCCGGCTTCGCCGAGGTCGAGGCACGTGACGTAGGCCTTCTGGTGATACGGCTTGGTCGGGACGCCCAGGAGCTCTGCGGCGGCGTTGTTGCCCGCGAAGGCGCCCATCCTGGTGGCGTGCTGGCAGGACATCAGCGCAAAGTTGCCGGCATCGTCGCACGCTGCCTTTGCGGCATCGCCGGTGGCAAAGACGCCAGGCACCGATGTCACACGCAGATCCTGATCAACCAGCAGCCGGCCGAAATTGTCGCGCTCGGCGGGGATCTGCTGGGTCAATGGCGCGGCGCGAATGCCTGCCGCCCAGACTACGGTTTCCGCTTCGATGCGTTCGCCATTTGAAAGCGTGACAGCGGTTTCATCGAGCGAGGTAACGCCAGCGCCGACCCGGGTCTCTACGCCGACCTTGCGCAGGGCATCCTCGATGATGGGACGAGGGCCAGCGCCCATATCGGGAGCGATCGCACCGTTGCGTTCGACGATGATCACGCGCGGCTTGGCATCCTTGCCGAGAATCGCGCGAAGCCGCGCAGGCATCTCGGTCGCCGCTTCGATGCCGGTGAAGCCGCCGCCGGCAACGACGACGGTGTCGCGCCCGTTTCTTGCCGGCCGATCCGCCAGGCTGTGCAGATGCCGGTCGAGCGCAACGGCATCATCGAGCGAGTCGACACTGAAGCCATGCTCGGCGAGGCCCGGAATATTCGGACGGAACAGCCGGCTGCCGGTGGCCACGACCAGGCGGTCATAGGAGAGCGTCTTTCGCGTGCCCTTGGCAGTCGCGACCTGCAGCATGCGGGACTTGGTATCGACCGTTTCGGCGCTGCCTTGCACGTAGACAACGTCGATGGACTTGAGAACATCCAGCAGAGGCGCCGTCAGGGTTTCCGGCTTCGCTTCGTAGAGCCGCGGCCGAATCACCAGCGTCGGCTCCGGTGCAACCAGCGCGATCTCGAGTTCTTCCGGCGAAGCGCCCTGAATGTCCCGCAGGCGGGCGGCGGAAAGTGCGGCGTACATGCCGGCGAAGCCGGCGCCGATGATGACTATTCGCATGTGATCTTCTCCTGTGGTTGATCTTCGGGCATACGCGCGTTGCCGCCGCCGCTGCTGTTGCGGTTTCGTGTGGTCGACGCGCGAAGACGTGAAATGGAGTCGTTAGGTCTTAAGGGGAGGGGCAGCTCGGCATCGATGACGCCCGCAGCGGCCAGGGGCGGCGAAAGAAGATCGGCTCGGTGGCGTTCGGGCCACCCCAGTTGGCGTAGGGAAGCGGCGCGTTATCGTTGGCGATGATGGACATCGCCGGGGTCGTCCTCTGCAGGGACTGCGGTGGAATTTCCACCTCCTCGCCCGTTGCAGAGGTGAAGCGAACTGCCAACGACAGTCCGTAGACGATTGCGCTTGCGACCAGCCGGCGTCGCGGTGCGATTGCAAAGAGGCTGACGAAGGTCTTCGAGGTCATCGTTCGTCTCCGTCTCTTGGGGTCTCGGGACCCTGATGATTTAGCGGGAGTGAGCTGCAACTGCGCCAGAGCGATTGCGGCACCTGCAGAGCGATTGCTGCTACCGCAGCGTCGCCAGTCGCTCGGTATTTCTCCGGTCAATTGCCCGAACGCCGGGTCGCTTGCGGGAGCCTCGCCAGCCAGTCCTCGAAACGCACTGAGCCGAGCCGGGGACCACTGCCAGGCATGAGAGACTGATCATCGAGCTCCGCGCCGAAATAGCGGGCATGGATGTCGGCGACGACTTTGCGCGGATCCTTCATCGCGATCAGATATTTCCGACCGAATTCGTCGAGGCTAAACCGCTCCGGGCCTGCCAACTCAACCAAACCGTTGACTGGAGCGCCGAGCGTGATGTCGGCGAGCGCGGCGGCGACATCGTCCGAGGCGACCGGCTGAAACAGGGCAGGCGACAGTCTGACGATCTGTCCATCGGACGAGGACTCGACGATTCCGCCAACAAACTCGAAGAACTGAGTCGCGCGCAGGACCGTATAGGGGATCTTGCACGCATTAATCAGGTTCTCCTGCGCCAGCTTGGCACGGAAGTAACCGCATTCCGGAAGCCGATCCGTGCCAACAATCGACAGCGCGATATGGTGCCGGACGCCTGCGGCGCGCTCGGCAGCGAGCAGATTGCGGCCCGAACTTTCGAAGAAGCTCAGAGCGGGCTCGTCCTCGAAAGAGGGCGAGTTCGCGACGTCGATGACGATTTCCGCAGCCGACAGGGCCTTTTCGAGACCCTCGCCCGTGATCGTGTTGACGCCCGTGCTGGGTGCCGCTGGAACCACCTCGTGGCCCTTCTCGCGGAGCTTGCCCGCAAGCTTGGTTCCGATAAGGCCGGTGCCACCAATAACGACGATCTTCATCACTTTCCCTCGATTTATCTGAACACCAATGGCGTTTTCCTGAACGCGAGGGGAGAGTGCGCGCGTGCGGGATGGAAATCCTTGCAGCCGCCCTGAATTGCGGTTGGATATTCCTTGGCTTCTTGTCCAAGCGGAGTGCGAGAAGTGCCGTACTCATTCGAAAATTATTGCTTGGACGCCGGACGGCGCGAGCTCAGGCGAGGCGCCGAACTGATTACGATCGGACCTAAGGTATTCGATCTGTTGCTTTTCTTGATCCAGAAGCGGGAGCAGGTTGTGACAAGAGACGACCTTCTCGAGAGTGTTTGGGAAGGACGGATCGTTTCCGAGTCGACGCTGACCAGTCACATCAACGCGGTGCGCAAGGCGATCGGGGACACTGGCAAGGAGCAGCGCCTGATCAGGACGGTTTCGCGCAAAGGCCTTCGGTTTGTCGGCAAGATCGAAGAACGCGAATTGCCCATCAGCACCCCGATCACTGCCCCGGACATCCCGGCGCCTGCTCTGCCCTTGCCGGAGTCCCCGTCGCTCGCGGTCCTGCCGTTCCGGAACCTCAGTGGCGATGTCGAGCAGGATTATTTTGCGGATGGCGTCGTCGAGGATTTGATCACCGCGCTGTCTCGTATTCGCTGGCTGTTCGTGATCGCCCGCAATTCAAGCTTCACCTACAAGGGCAAGACGGTCGACGAAAAGCAGGTGGGGCGCGAGCTCGGCGTCCGCTACGTCGTCGAAGGCAGCGTGCGCAAGTCCGAGAACCGCATTCGCATCACGGGCCAACTCGTAGACGTCGCGACCGGCACCCACCTGTGGGGCGGAAAGGTTCGAAGGGCCGCTCGACGACATTTTCGAGCTTCAGGATCAGATTGCGAACAGCATCGTCGGAGCAGTCGCCTCCCAGCTCGAACGAGCGGAGATCGAGCGCGCCAGACGGAAACCGACTGGCAGCCTCAGTGCATACGACAATTATTTGCGTGCCATGCCCCACCTGCATCGAGGGACCCGCGAGTCGATCGACGAGGCGCTTCCCCTGTTCTACAAGGCCATGCAGCTCGATCCGGAGTTTGCCTCCACCCATGCAATGGCAGCGTGGTGTCATTTCTGGCGAAAGGTCAACGGCTGGATGACCGATCGAGAGCAGGAAATCGCCGAAGGCCTCCGATTGGCCCGCCTTGCGGTGGAATTGGGCAAGGACGATGCCGTCGCGCTCACCAGGGGTGGACATGCTCTTGCCCATCTTGCCGGCGACGTGGAGGGGGCGATCGCGCTGGTGGACAAGGCCCTTGTGCTCAACCCGAACCTGGCGTCGGCCTGGTTCCTGGGAGGCTTTCTCAGAACCGAGAACGGGGACCCCGACGCTGCGATCGAATTCTTTGCGCGCGCGATGCGTTTCAGCCCGCTGGATCCGGAGATGTTCCGGATGCAGGCAGGCGTAGCGCTGTCGCATTTATTTGCGGGGCGCTTTGACATGGCCTCGTACTGGGCAGAACAGTCCTTCAAGCAATTGCCCAGCTTCCTGGTGCTGGTGGCCATCATCGCCGCAAGCCACGCGCTTGCCGGTCGTGCCGAGCAGGCGCGCACCGCGGTCGAGCACTTGCAGAAGCTGAATCCCGAGTTTCGTGTTTCCAGCCTCGAAGGCTGGATTCCGATCCGACGACCGGAGCATCTCGCCCGCTTCCAAGACGGCTTGCGTCAAGCGGGATTACCGGAGCGACCTCATTGCATGCACCGCATGCGCCGCCGCCAATCGCTCGGCGTTTCTCCGGTCAATCGCCTGAACGCTGCGGCGAAGGCCGTTTGAGAGGCATAGCCAAGCTCTGCAGCCACCAAGGCGATCGATGTGTCGGTGTCGCGCAGCATGTTCATGGCCTGCTCGAGCCGGTGTTGGCGCATCCAGGCATGAGGTGAAAGACCAGTGCTTTCCTTGAAGGCTCGGCAGAAGTGAAAGCGCGACAGCCCCGCATCCGAAGCAAGCGCGGAGAGAGAGAGGTCCGCATCGCTATCGGAGCGCAGGCGCTCGATGGCGCGGCGCAGGACTGTCGGTGACAGCCCACCTGCAACTGGCTGGAACGAGGTTGGCGTATCCGCGTGCGCAGCGAGCAGGCGCGTGGCCAGAAGATCCGTAAGCTGATGCCTGAACAGGGCATCCAGGGCCGCATTGCCGTCCAGCGCGTCCGACGCACTCATAAGCAGGCGGGATGTGATCATGTCGGGATGTGCGGTTCGCTCCAGGAGATCGCCCGGTTCGGCTTTGTCGGCTTCATGCGCAATCCGCTCAAGCGTCGTGTGCGGCAGATAAAGCTGGACCACGTCGACAAGCCCGGGAATGTCCCATCGCGCGCTTGAGCCGGCCGGAATGATCGTCACCACGCCGGAACGCGCCGTGCCAATGGCGATCGATTTCCCGGTGCGCCGCTCCAGTCGCTGTACGCCCGTGGGATAGGTCATGATGACGTGGTCAGCCATTGGCTCGACCACGTCGTGCAGAGCTCCATGCTTCCAATGGGCGATAGCGCCATTCGACGCATCGGAAGCCATGCGGAGCGGCGCGGTCTTGAGGACGCGCGCCATTTCCATATCCGCGGGACGCCGGTTGGCGCCCGGCAATTCGCTCTGGTGCGTCTCGGGTGCCACCAGCAGCGCTTGCAAAGGATCATTCAAGATCGGCTTGTTCATGGCGTATGCTCGCGTTTGTGGGGCCGACACTCGCGCTGCTCGGCGTAACTTGCGGGCTGTTACGAAGCCGATGCTTCCTGTCTGCCCGTATCGATGCGCCTAAGCGCCGCGACCTTTCGATCGCGTTCTAGGCGCGGAGAACTACGGGGTCTTTTCCAAACCGGGCGTGCTTTGCCTGATTCTGCTCAAAGCCTATTCGAGCGGCGGATGCGGCGGTCGGCGTGGTCAATGCGGGAAGGCTTGGAAGTGCCGGCTTCACAAACGCACGATGGAACCCGAGAGTGATCTTGTGGAACCTGGCGAGACGAGCGCCAATTGCGTTGGAATCGCTTTGAAAAATCGTCCTGCCGAGAATTAATCGGGGACTCGGCCGACACACCTGTCAGTTGACGAGCTAGTCTGGACGGGTGCTCGCCTACCTCCGATAATGCATTCTCGATCTGGTCGGGCGCAGCAATGGCCCGCCAGGTCAAATTCCACTGGATGAGATTGACACATATGCCACAAGCGGGGGTCTACGGACAGAGGCTCGGGCGGCCCTTGTTTTTGAAGGAGGCGCCCTCGCTGATAACGCATTCGCTGCGCAGCGCCGAGCTCGCGGTCACCGAAACCCGGAATGACGATCCGGTGTGCGATCTTTCCGGCCCCTTTCCCGCCGAGGATGCCTATCTCGTAAGCCTCAAGTTTCGCGACTACCCCGACTGCGAATGTTGGGAACGGGGTCGGTGCGTCATCAAGACGGATGTCCGCGCCGGCGCAACCTATCTTTATGACCTGAAGCGCGATCCACGCTACGTAATTGACAAGCCGTTCCACTCCGTCTTTTTCTATCTGCCGCGCTCGGCGCTCGACGACATGGCCAAACAGAGCGGCGCTCCACGCGTCGGCGAACTTGACTATCAGCCCGGCGTCGGACACGACGACACGGTCGTCCGTCATGTTGGCGCGTCGCTGCTGGAGGGACTGCGTCGGCCGGCCGAGGCCAACCAGCTTTTCATCGATCACATGATGCTTGCGCTTACCGCGCATGTCGCCCAGGCTTATGGCGGGCTGAGGCGAACCGGCGAGCTGGCTCGCGGCGGTCTTGCGCCGTGGCAGGTGAAGCGAGCCTGCGAAAGGCTCGAGTCTGACCTCGGCGGGACGATTTCATTGCAACAAATCGCGGCCGAGTTTGACCTCTCGGTCAGTCATTTTTCGCGCGCGTTTCGATTCTCCACCGGACTGCCGCCGCATCAATGGCTGCTCCATCGGCGCGTGAAAGCGGCCAAGCAGTTGATGACTGTCCGCGATCTGCCGCTGGCCGAAATCGCAGTTTCGGTCGGGTTTGCCAATCAAAGCCACTTCACGCGGGTATTCTCGGCCGCGGTCGGTGTCAGCCCAGGCGTGTGGCGCCGCGAAGCGTTTGGTGCAACAGGAAGCGAAACCTAAGGGACCACGCCTATGGCACAGGCGAGCACCTTCGGAGAAAGGGTCAGGCAGCAGTTGCGCCTGAGGGATGCACCGCCCTCGCTGATCACGCGTTCAATGCGCGGCGTCGATCTCGCGGTCACCGAAACCCAGGATGATACCCCCGTGCCAGGCCGTTCCGGCTCAGTGGCCGATGAGGCCTATCTCGTCAGCCTGAAGCTTCGCAATTACCCGGACTGCGAACTCTGGGATCACGGCAAGTGCGTCACGAAGACGGATGTCAGACCCGGTACAACGTATCTGTACGACCTCAGGAGCGATCCGGGCTTTATCATCAACAAGCCCTTCCATTCCCTCCAGTTTTATCTTCCGCGTTCAGCGCTCGACACCATCGCTAAAGAATCCCGTACACGGCGTGTTGGCGATCTCGCTTGTCAGTTCGGCTTCGGCCATGACGACAAGGTCATGCGTCATATCGGAGCATCGCTGTTGGAAGGGCTGCGTCGGCCGGCCGAGGCCAACCAGCTTTTCATCGATCACATGATGCTCGCGTTCACGGCGCACATCGCGCAGGCCTATGGCGGACTGGAGCGCATCACCGTGTCGAGCCGCGGCGGTCTCGCTGCGTGGCAAGTGAAGCGCGCCTGCGAAAAACTCGAATCCGATCTCGGCGGGCAGCTTTCGTTGCAGCAGATCGCGGCCGAGTTCGGTCTCTCCGTCAGCCATTTTTCACGTGCATTTCGGGTTTCGGCTGGTTTGCCGCCGCACCAATGGCTGCTGCGCCAGCGCGTGAAGGCGGCCAAGCAGTTGATGACTGTACGCGAGCTGCCGCTGGCCGAGATTGCACTATCGGCCGGGTTTGCCAATCAAAGCCACTTCACGAAGGTATTTTCGGCCGCGGTCGGCGTCAGCCCAGGCGTGTGGCGCCGCGAAACACTGGGCGCGCCGGAAGACGATACATAGTCCGCGGCCATCAGGGGGCTCGCTCGATCAACGACGCCTCGCAAACGAGATAGCGTAGGCAGCGCTGCGCGCCGCGAAGATCTCGTCCGGCGGATGACCGATGCCTTCGGCGAGATTTGCCGGATCGAAGAAGAAGGCGTCGCACGCTTCGTTTGGATCGATAGCTGTGATGACGATTGTTCCCAACCGCAGCGCCTCCCGTCTGTCTTCGTCTGGCCAACGGATGGTCGCGTCCATAGTGGGATCCCCGGGACGATCGAGCAGGGCCATCACGCTGAAGCGGGCATCGCCTGCGGCGATCCGATGTTCGAGATCTTCGTGCAAAAAATCCGCAGACTTCGCCTTGGCTTCGTCCTCCGCCAGCGCGATGTCTCCGCCGACCGGCGTGACCTTGAACTTGATGAACCGAGTCTCCCCCATCGAATTCGTCGCGGGAAAGGCGTGCACGCCCCAGTAGGTTGTTCCAGCAAAGCTCGCCGGCAGCGGGCGCGCGGCGATGTAATCGGCCTGATGCTGCGTTTCGGGATTGGCGGCGGCGAATGCGCTGATTCTCTCCATATCCGGCTTGC
Organism: Bradyrhizobium sp. CCGUVB23; assembly: GCF_024199885.1. Classification (NCBI taxonomy): domain Bacteria; kingdom Pseudomonadati; phylum Pseudomonadota; class Alphaproteobacteria; order Hyphomicrobiales; family Nitrobacteraceae; genus Bradyrhizobium; species Bradyrhizobium sp. CCGUVB23. The sequence continues at coordinate 9,571,821 of NZ_JANADQ010000001.1, read as the reverse complement.
CGTCCTCTCCCGGAATGCTCGCGTCGAGGAACGCCAGCATCTGGTCGAGCGTCCTTGCATAATGCACCGGAGCGCTCTGCGTGAGAATGTCGGATCGATGATCAACGTTCCCGAGCCTGAAACTGAAGCCGCGCAGCGCGAGCTTGTCGGTATCCGCAACCCTGGGATTGCCGCTGCCGACCGAGAAGCGCGCCAGTACGCGCGATGGTCTAGTGAAGCTCTGGGATTTCGTAATCTCCTCCGCCTGATCCGACGGGATATAAGCGCCATGGACGCATTGGCCCTTGGCAAAGCTCGCGCGTACCTTTGGTGGATCACCAGCTACCGCTTTCAGGGCGTCGACGATCGACGCGGGCGCGGCGCTGCCGGTCGGGAACTGGGACTTCGCGGGGTCTTTGGTTGACATCGCAACGATCTAGCGAACCTGGTATTTCGTTGCGCCAGAGCGATTGCGGCACTTGTAGAGCGGTTGCTGCTATCGCGACGCGTCGTTGCCAATCCCTAAAAGTCCGAAACCTTGCCGACCGTAAATCCGGCGAAGCGCTCGGCCCGGTAGGGTCTGGGATCGACGATCGGCGCCGCGCCGGTCACCAAGTCCGCGACGAGGTGCCCGGATGCTGGGCCGATACCAAAGCCGTGGCCGCTGAAGCCCGCCGCCAATATCAACCCAGGCAGGCCGGACGCTTCTCCGATGACCGGCACGCCATCGGGTGTCGAGTCGATGTAGCCGCCCCACGTGGCGGTGATCTTCGTGTCCTTCAGTGCCGGTAACAATTCGAGGGCGCGCCGATGCGTGAGTTCGATCGTGCTTTGATCGGGCGTGGGATCGAGGATGCGAACGCGTTCCATCGGCGTCGGGCCGCCCGCGCGCCAACGGCGGAGCGTTTCGTGCCCCGACCTCACACCCTCGAGGTCGCCGGGGAGCAGACTGCGAAAGCGCCGCGCGAACATCGGCAGGAATTGCGCGGCGAAGCGGAACTGCTGCGCGGTTGGATCGACGCGTCCGCGACCGCTGATGGCGAGCGTGTATCCGCCGTCGCCGCGTTTCGTCACCGAAACGGCGGCGGTGTGGAGCGCGTCCGGCAGACCCTTCGTGCCTGCCGAGACGGAGAGAATGGACGAGCGGATCGAGGCGAGCGGAAGGCGGATGCCGGCCTGGTGGCAGAAGGACGAGGACCACGCGCCGCCTGCCAGTATCGCGACACGCGTGCGAATCGTGCCGTGCTCCGTCACGACCGCGCTGATCCGGCCGCCCTGGGTCTCCAGCCCGCGAGCCGCGCACATCTGGCGCACCGAACCTCCACGCCTGAGGATCGCCCGCGCGACCGCCGGCGCTGCATTGGCGGGATCGGCGGTGCCGTCGGTTGGCGAGAAGACGCCGCCCTTCCAGGCGCGGCCCGTCGCCGCGCCGCGCCGCGTCGCCTCGGTCGCATCGAGCATGTGCGTGGTCACGCCGGCCGTACGGGCGAAGTCGCGCCAGCGCGCCCAGCCGTCGAGCTCCGCCTCATCGTTGCTGAGGTACAGGAGGCCGCAGCGAGAGAAGCCGGTGCTCTCGCCGCTTTCGGCGCCAAAGCTCTCCCACAGGTCCAGGCTCTTGGTTGCGATCGGCAATTCTCGCGCATCGCGGTTTTGCTGGCGGCACCAGCCCCAGTTTCGGCTGGATTGCTCGGCCCCGATCCGCCCCTTCTCCACGAGAGCGACGCTGAGGCCTCGCAGGGTGAGATAGTAGGCGGCAAACACCCCGATAATGCCGCCTCCAATGACCACCACGTCGGCGCTGTGGGGAAGATCCGGCGAGGTCTCGATGTGGCAGAGTGGCGCAGGCATCCTGACGTCCTAGATTTCGCTCGCCGCATCGTAAGTCGCGCATCGGCGCGAACGGCGCTGGATTCGATGGCAGCCCAGCATTTTGTGCTGTATTCTCATTATCCTGCAAAACGGCATTCTACCTGAATGATATGACGCCGGCGGTGGCCAACGGATACAGGATAGGTGGGCTTTTGGCTCATTGTACCAAATTTTATGCTGCGCCTTCCGGCGCGTGCTCAATGGAGGATCGTCAATGAAGCTGGACCGGATCGACATCAAGATCCTCCACGAACTCCAGAAGAACGGTCGCATCACAAATGTCGAGCTCGCCGAGTTGGTCAACCTGTCGCCGAGCCCATGTCTCATGCGTGTGAAGAGACTGCAGAGCGAGGGCTACATCGAGGGCTACTCGGCCCAGATCAACGTGCGCAAGCTCGGACAGACGCTGACCGTGTTCACGGAGGTTACGTTGAAAAACCATCGGCAAATCGACTTCGCCCGCTTCCTGGCGGCGGTCGACAAGGTCGATCAGCTGATCGAATGCCATCTCGTCTCCGGCGGTTACGATTACATGCTGAAGTTCGTCACCGCCAGCATCGGCGAGTACCAGACGATCATGGAACGCCTGACGGACATGGATATCGGCATCGACAAATATTTCAGCTTCGTCGTCCTGAAGTCGCCCATCGTGCGCTCGCAGATGCCGCTGACCAGCCTCTTTCCTGCCTGATTGCCGGCTGCGCCAGCGCCACTACTGGTGGCAATAGGCCCGCACCTCTTCGGCGTTCTGCTTCAGATTGTCGAGCCAGGTGGGATCGAGTTTGGGGACCGAAGAGAACAGCAGCCGCGTATAAGGGTGCTGCGGTGCCGCCAACCGGTTCGGCGTGATCTCCTCGACCTTCTGGCCGCGATACATCACGATGATCTCGTCGCAGATTGCCTCTACGACCGACAGGTCATGGCTGATGAAGATGTAGGAGAGGCCGAGCTCGCGCTGCAACTCCTTCAGGAGCTCGACCACCGCGGCCGCCACGACCGTATCGAGAGCCGACGTGATCTCGTCGCACAGGATGAGCGTCGGCTCGGCAGCGAGCGCTCGAGCAAAGTTCACCCGCTGCTTTTGACCGCCTGAAAGTTCTCCTGGCAATCGATGGCGCACCGATTTGGGGAGATGGACCAGATCAAGAAGCTCGCTGACGCGCGCATCGCGCGCTTTGCCCTTCATGCCGTGGTAGAAGGTGAGGGGACGTCTCAAGATGTCTTCCACCGACTTCGCGGGGTTGAGCGCTGTGTCAGCGTGCTGGAACACGATCTGAATCTTGCGGAGTTCGTTGCGGGTACGGCCGCGGCCGGCTTTCCCCAATTCGCGCCCATCGAAGATGATGTCGCCCGCATGGGCCGGCAGGATCCCGGCAATGGCCCGGGCAAGCGTTGACTTGCCACAGCCGGACTCGCCGATAATGCCGAGATTGCGCCCACGATCCAGCTTGAGGCTGACTGCCTGGACGGCGCTGATCAACGGTTGTCCATCGCGCCGACGAGGGCCGTAGCCGACTGTCAGATTGTCGACCTGAAGCAGGTGACCGTCGGTCGCGTCCTCGTGTTCAGGCCCGCGCTGTTGTGCCTTCGGCCTGAACGCGGCCAGCAGTTCCCTTGTATAGGGGTGCCGGGCCTCCTCGAGGATTTCGCTGGTCGTGCCCGTTTCCTGGACCGTGCCGTCTTTGAGCACGACGATCCTGTCGGCGATCTGGGCGACGACGGCCAGATCATGCGAGACGTAGACGCCGGCGATGTTGTGCTGCGCCGTGACAGCCTTGAACGCGCGCAGCACCTCAACCTGGGTCGTGACATCGAGCGCCGTGGTGGGCTCGTCGAAGATGACGACCTTCGGTTGGCCGATCAGGGCCATCGCGGCGGCGAGGCGCTGCAACTGGCCGCCCGAGACCTGGTGCGGATAGCGGTTGCCGATCGTTTCCGGCTCCGGCAGCGACAGTGCTTTGAACAGCGAAAGGGCTTTCGCGTGTGCCTCTGCGGTCGACATCAGCTTGTGGATGCGCGCCACCTCGATGACCTGATCCATGATGGTGAGTGCAGGATTGAAGGCGGCCGCAGCGCTCTGCGGCACGTAGGCGACCCTCGTCCCGCGAATGCCCGCGCGTTCCGCTTCCGAGAGCTTCACCATGTCGACGCCAGCGAGGTGTACTTCGCCGCCGGTGATTGCGCAGCCTTGCCGGGTGTAGCCCATCAGCGTCATGGCAATCGTGGTTTTGCCCGAGCCGCTCTCGCCGATGAGGGCGACGATCTCGCCCTCGGCGATGTCGAGGCTGACGCCCTTGATGATCTCGACCCGTCTGTCTGCGTCGGTCGTTGCCTCAACCCTGAGATTGCGGATCTCGACGAGGTTTCCGGTCATTCGGCGCTCCGGTCGCGAATCCTGCTCGGCAGGTTGTCGATCAGAAGGTTGACGCTAATCGTGAGACTTGCGATGGCGAGCGAAGGGAAGATCACCGCCGGTGCGCCAAAGGGCAGGCCACCGATATTCTCGCGGACCAGCGCTCCCCAGTCGGCGTAGGGTGGTTGCACGCCGAGACCTAGAAAGGACAGGCCAGAGAGCAGGAGCACGATAAAGACGAAGCGCAGGCCGAGGTCGGCAAGCACGGGACCGAGAATGTTGGGAAGGATCTCGGATGCGATGAGATAGGGCAGGCCTTCGCCTCGAATGCGGGCGACCGCCATGAAATCCATCGTGTTGACATTGACGGCAAGAGCGCGGGCGAAGCGGTAAGCTCCCGGGGTGTAGATCACCGAGAGCGTCGCAATCAGCGCCGGGATCGACGAGCCCACCGCGGCGACCACGACAAGGCCGAACAGCTTGCTTGGAATTGAGTTGAGCGCATCGAGAAACCGGCTCAACATGCTGTCGAACCACCCGCCGGCGACCGCTGCAGTCATGCCGAGTGCGACGCCGCTGAAACAGGCGATGGAGACGGCGGCAAGCGAGATGCCGAGTGTGTAGCGTGTTCCCATCAGGATGCGCGAAAAGATATCCCGGCCGAGATAGTCCGAGCCAAACCACAGGTCTCGGCTCATAGGCCCGAAATAGTCGGTATCGACGATCTCGCCAACCGAATGCGGGATGATCTGCGGGGCGAAAAGGGCGACGCCGCTCCAGAGAAGAATGATGCTCAGCGCCGACATGCCTATGAGATTGAAGCGATAGCCCAATCGCATTCCGAACCGGCCGGACAAAGTCGCTCTCGTCATCGCAGCCTCGGATTGGACAGGACGGCGATGATGTCGGCGGCCGTGATCAATGCCAGGTAACCCAGGCAGAAGATCATCGCGCATGTCTGGATCAGCGGCAGGTCGCGGGTCGAAACGGCATCGACCATCAGCTTGGCGATGCCGGGATAGTTGAAGATGGTCTCCACGATGATCACGCCGCCGAGCAAATACGATAGCGATAGTGCGACCGAATTGACGATGGGACCAAGCGCATTGGGCAGTGCATGCCTCAGCACCAGCCGGGGGCGCGAAGCGCCCTTGAGGAGAGCCATCTCGACATAGGGCGTGTTCAACGTCTCGACCACGGCGGCGCGCGTCATGCGGATCATCTGTGCCGAAACGCCGAATGTGAGCGTTACGACCGGCATTGCGTAGGTCCGCATCAGGTCATAGAACGACTTGACCTCGTTGGTGAAAGACAGTGCCGGCAGCCATTTGAGGTAGACTGCGAAAAGCAGCACCGCGAGGGTTGCGATCATGAACTCCGGCACCGAGATGATGCCGATGGTCGCAACTGTCACGATGCGGTCGTAAAGGGTTCCGCGCCACATTGCGGCGGTGATGCCAAGCGTCAGGGCGAGCGGCACGGCGATCGAGGCGGTCAGTCCTGCAAGCATCATCGTGTTGGCGAACCGTCCGCGTATCAGATTGGCGACCGGAACGTTATTTGCATAAGACGTGCCGAAATCGCCCTGGACGAGCCCGGCCATCCATCTCAGGAATCGGATGATCGCGGGATCATTGAGATGCATGGCCTTGCGCAAACCATCGACGGCTTCGGGCGTCGCGGACTGCCCGAGCAGGATCGTGGCTGTATCGCCGGGCAAAAGTGCGGTGGCAAAGAAGACGGCAAAGGAAACGATCACGAGCGTAATCAAGGCGATGAGAAGCCGCTTCACCACAAGTGACGTAACTTGTCTTCTCACGCTCGCGCTCCCGCACCACGCCGGGTTTGTTCAGCCCATGGTTCCGATGTCGGGAGCCAGAGCATGCACCTCGCTATGCGCCGGTCAGGCGGTAAGCCAGACGTACTCGGCGAAGGCGTAGCCCATCATACCGCCGAGCGGGTTGGGCTCCAGTCCCTTCAGCTTGGCGGTGATGGCGTCCACATTGGAGATGTAGGCCGGAATAATGGTGCCCGCTTCTTCCGAAACCAGCACCTGCATCGCGTTGTAGATCTCGCGGCGCTTGGCCTGATCGAGCGAGCCGCGGGCCTCGAGCAGCATCTTGTCGAATTTTTCCGAGCTGAACCGGCTCTCGTTCCATGGCGCATCCGACTTGTAGAGCAGGGAGAACAGGATGTCCGGCGTCGGACGAGGGTTGATGTTGCCGAAGTGGATCGGTGCCTTCAGCCAGTAATTGCTCCAGTAGCCGTCGGAGGGCACGCGCTTCACATCGAGCTTCATACCGATCTGGGCGGCCGTAGCCTGAATGATCATGGCCATGTCGATCGCCGAACCGGCCGCATCGGAGGTGATGACCTCAATGGTCTGACCGAGCACGCCAGCTTTCTCGAAATGGAATTTGGCCTTGTCCGGATCGAACGATTTAGGCTTGAGCGCCGCGTTGTGGTAGAAGTTGGCAGGCGACACGGGTTGATCGTTGCCGACGACGCCGAAGCCGCGCAGTGCCGATTTGACGATCTGCTCGCGGTTGACCAGGTATTTCATACCCTCCACGAAATCCCGGTTGTTGCCGGGCACCATGTCCATGCGCATGTTCAGGTCGGTGTAGGTGCCCGACGTGGTCGTGGACAGCGCGAAACCAGTCCGACCTTCGAGCAGGCGCACCGATCGCGGGTTGATCGACGCAGCGAGTTGAATGTCGCCGGACAGCAGGGCATTGATTCGAGCGTTTTCATCAGGAATGGCGAAAAACTCGAATGAATCGACGTTCGGACCGCCTTTGAAGTAGTTGGGATTTCGCACGCCGATCGAGCGCTCGCCGGGTTCGAATTTCTGGCACTTGAAGGCGCCGGTCCCGTTACCTGAGGAGAAATCGGTCGTGCCGTCGGCCACGATCATGAAGTGATGCATGGACAGGATCGTCGGGAGATCCGCGTTGGGGCTCGCCAGGGTAACCTCGACGGTGTTCTTGTCGACGGCCTTGAAGTCGGTCATTTGGGAAGCGATCGCCGCGACTTTCGAACCGGTTGCTTTGTCCAGGTGGCGCTTCAGCGAGAAGATGACATCGTCGGCGCTGAGGTCCTTGCCGCTATGGAAGGTGATGCCCTTCTTCAGCTTGATCGTCCAGGTTTTGGCATCGGCGCTCTCGATCGACTCGGCGAGCTCCATCTGGGGCACGCCAGCCTGGTCGAGGAATGTCAGGCGATTGTAGAAGGAGCAGCAGCGCACATAGTCGGTCGAGAGCGAGGCTTTGGCTGGGTCGAGCGTGTCGGCGGTCGAGGAGGACCAGGCCGCCGCCTTCAGAGCGCCGCCTTTCACGGGTGTCGCCGCCACCGCTTGCGACGCGCGGCCGAAGACCGCGCTGGCGGCAGCCAGTGCCACGCCATTGGCGAGCATGAACTTCAGAAGGTCGCGGCGCGAAGCCCCGCGCCGAATAGCGCTCTCGACCATGGCGTCGTCTGAACAGGACCAGTTCCTCGTCGTGTCGCTCATGTCAATCCCTCGTCGCTGGCTAAGGCTATGGCTCATGCTGCGGTGAGCGGCAGATTGTTCTGTCGCACGATTGTCGTGGGTGCCGGCCCGGTCCCGTTAAAACGACCAGGCCGCAGCACCCCTTAAGGACTGCATTCTTTCCCGCGATCGAAGTCTCGCAGGATAGTCCCGCGGCTGTGTCCGAAAAAACCGCGGGCCACGGCACAAAATTGCGAAGATGCCTCGGTTTCTAGTATTTCGGACCAGCTTGCAGCCGGCTCATTATGCATGCCTACTAATGTTGCAATGCGGCGCGAACTTCGGCATCGGCCAGCGTGTCATCAAGCGTCCTGGCGGTGCGTTCGATGATGGCTTCGATATCGGACTCGGAGCAGCAGAGCGGCGGGGCATAGCCCAACACGCCCGTCGGGAAGGCACGGATGACAAGGCCGTTCTTCCAGGCGCGGTCGAAGATGCGCTTTGCCGGTTCGGCCGCGGCGGGAAGTGGCGTCTTGCGTTGCTTGTCGGTGACGAGTTCGATGGCGGCGAGCATGCAACGGCCCCGCACATCTCCGACAAGGGGGTGATCCCTTAGCGACTGAAGGCCCGCCATCAGGCGTGCACCGGCCTTTGCGCCATTCGCAAGCAGGCCGTTCTCGTAGAGGCGCAGCACTTCGAGGGCTACCGCGGCACTGACCGGATGCGCGGAGTAGGTATAACCGTGGCCAACTGCGCTGGAGCCCGCCGCATCGGCGATCGTGTCGTAGACGTGATCCGACAGGAAAACCGCGCCCATTGGCACGTATCCAGAAGTCAATCCCTTGGCGACGGTCATGAGGTCCGGGACGATCTCGTCCTCGCTGCACGCGAAAAGCGGTCCGGTCCTGCCGAACCCGGTAATCACCTCGTCCGCCACGAAGAGGATGCCATATGCCCGGCACCGCGCGCGCATCGCTTTCATCCAGCCTTTGGGCGGCACGAGCACGCCGCCTGAGCCCTGGATCGGCTCGGCATAGAATGCGGCGACGCGCTCCGGGCCTCCGATCTCCTCGATCTTCGCATCGAGGGCAGCCAGCGAGGCGGCGATGATGGCGCCTCCATCCTCTCCGGCTGGGTTGCGATAGACATAGTGCGAGGGAATCCTGTGCTGCCAGCTTAGCGGCAAGCCGAACCCGGCATGGAAAGAGGGCAGGGCGGTCAGCCCGGCGCCGACGGTCGAGGACCCGTGATATCCCTGTTCGACGGTGATGAAATGCTCTCGCTGCGGCTCGCGGCGAGCGTGCCAGTAGTAACGGATGAAGCGGACCGTGCTGTCGACTGCGTCCGAACCGCCGAGCGTGAAGTAGACGTGGTTCAGGTCACCGGGAGATCGCTGCGCCAGCTCTGCTGCAAGCCGGATCGCTGGCTCCGAGCCGAGGCTGAAATAGCCCGTTGCGTAGGGAAGCTCCTGCATCTGCCTGGCCGCGGCCGCAACGATACTCTCGTGCCCATAGCCGGCATTGACGCACCAGAGCCCGGCAAAGCCGTCGACGAGCTGATGTCCGGAAGCGTCCGTCACGATCGCTCCCCTGGCCGACTTCAGGACTCTAACGCCGGTCGCCTCATGCCCCCGGTAGGATGCGACCGGGTGGACGAGATGAGCCCGATCGAGTTCGATGAGTGAATTGCTGAGCATCAAAGTCTCCGTTTATCCGAAAGCCTGGCTGGCGAGGGCGAATGCCGTGGCTGGCGCGCGGCCGCATCGCGCAACGACAGGGCGCTGCATGGCAATGCCCTCGTCCACCTGGACGAGACCCTTGTCCGAGAGCCAGGCTCCCAATTGGGAGGCCTCGGAAGTATCCACGCGAACGAAGCGTCCTTGCCGCCCGGCCATGAAATAGGCGAGCAGAGCCGTCGCCTCGTCGGCGTTCGCGGCCACGACAGGGCCGATCACCTCAGCTCTGCCGAAGGCGCGCAGCGCCGCAAATCCAGTTATCCTTTGGCCATCACCGAGCACCGCGAGGCGACCGGCCTTCGCAAGAACACGAAGCAGATCTTCCCGGTCTGCACAGTACGCACTTCTGTCGAGTTCGATGATCTCGGAGATATCGCGCGGCTCTGCCGGCCGGGCATTGGCAGGCGGGGTGACACGCAAGACCAGTCCCTGATGCTGGACGATCGTTCCGGTCCGGCAAAAGCCGAGTTTCTGATAGAGCGGCAGGCCTTCGCCTGTTGCAACGAGCCTCAGCGCGCGCGATCCCGCCAGCGCGATGGCCGCCTCCATGAGTTGGCGGCCCAATCCGCGCCCGCGAGCGGATTCATCGACGATGACCATGTTGATGGTTGCGACATCCCGCTTGTAGGGCGTCATCAGAACCGTCCCGACAACGGTTGAAGCATTCGCATCGAACGCGACGAATCCCGCGCTCAGATCGAGTGCCAGTCGCCAGTCGTCGAGGCGATGCGGCCATTTGGCTTGACGTGAAAGGCGTAGCGCATCTTCGAGATGTTCGGGGCGGAAGGCGGTGAGCGAGATGTTGCCCTGGGTCATTGACTCGTGTTCCTGTCCGGCACCAGTCTCGTATTTTGGCGATGTGCAGATCGTCTGAAGGCCGCCGCGCGAACGATATCTTCCACCGCAGCCGGCGGAAAAGCCGCATCTTATGCCGCATAGGCGCTCTATTGTTGCGGCTCTGACATTGCGCGAGCGCACCAGGACGGGGATGATGAGCCAATTTCGCCCGAAATACGTGACCTTCGATTGCTACGGCACGCTGACGAATTTCCAGATGGCGGAAGCGGCGCAGGATCTCTATCGCGCGCGCCTACCCGAACTGCAGATGGCTGCACTCGTCAGGGATTTTGCGGCCTATCGGCTCGACGAGGTTCTCGGCGACTGGAAGCCCTATGCCGACGTGATCCACAACGCGCTGGAGCGCGCCTGCAAGCGCAATGACGTCGCCTTCAAGGCCGAGCATGCGCAGATGGTTTATGACCGCGTGCCGAGCTGGGGACCGCATCCCGACGTTCCTGCCGGGCTTTCCACGGTTGCCAAGAAGATTCCGCTCGTCATCCTCTCTAACGCCATGAATGCGCAACTTCCTTCGAACGTGGCGAAGCTTGGGGCGCCCTTTCATGCCGCGCTCACGGCCGAACAGGCTCGATCCTATAAGCCTCGCATGAAGGGCTTCGAGTATATGTTCGATACGCTGGGCTGCGGGCCCGAGGACGTGGTGCACTGTTCCTCTTCCTTCCGTTACGACCTGATGACCGCTCATGATCTCGGCATCAAGAACAAGGTATGGGTCAATCGGGGACACGAGCCTGCGAACCCCTACTACGGCTACGTTGAAATCAAGGACATCGGCGGCCTGCCGGGCGTGTTCGGACTCTGAGCCGGCGGGATCTGCGGTGAAATACGTCTCCTACTGGCACGATACCGCACCAAGCTTCTCAGGCGGTGCCGAAGGTCCCGCCGAGGGGCACTATGACGTCGCGGTGATCGGTGGCGGCTTCACGGGCCTGGGAGCTGCGCGCCAGCTCGCGAAGGCAGGAACCAGGGTCGTTGTTCTCGAAGCAGACCGGGTAAGCAGCGGAGCATCGGGGCGGAATGGCGGGCATCTCAACAACGGTCTGGCCCACAGCTATCTTGCCGCCAAGGTGGAGTTGGGGAAGGATCGAGCCATCGCGCTTTACCACGCGCTCGATGCCTCAATCGACGCGCTAGAGGCGCTGATCGCGGAGGAGGGCATCACGTGCAACTTCCGCCGTGCCGGGAAGCTGAAGCTCGCCTCCAAGCCGAAGCACTTCGATGTTATCGCGCGGAACTTCGAAGCGGTTCATCGCGAGGTGGATCCAGAGACCGCGTTGCTGTCCGCTCAGGACCTGAGTTCGGAGATTGGCTCGCCTTTCTTTGGCGCGATGCTTTCGAAGAAGAGCGCGATGATGCATATGGGGCGCTACGGCATTGGGCTGGCCGAGGCGGCCAAACGTCGCGGTGCCATCATCTTCGAGAAGGCTCCGGTCACGGCGCAGGTGCGGGAAGGATCGCGCCACCGCCTGACGACGTCTCGTGGCAGCGTCACCGCCGATCAGGTGCTGCTGGCGACAGGCGCCTACACCACAGCGAACTTTCCCTACTTCCGTCGCCGCATCGTCACCGTCGGCAGCTTCATCATCGCGACACGGCCGCTGGATGCGGCCGAAATCGCGGCCACCATGCCCGGCAACCGCACTTGCGTCAATTCGATGAATGTCGGCAATTATTTTCGGCTGGCACCGGATAATCGCCTGATTTTCGGCGGCCGTGCGCGCTTCTCAGCGACGTCGGATCAGCGTTCCGACGCAAAGAGCGGCGCGGTGCTCGTTGACAGTCTCACGCGAACCTTTCCGCAACTCGCCGGCATACCGATCGACTATTGCTGGGGCGGGCTCGTCGACATGACCAGCGATCGCTATCCACGCGCCGGCTATCGGGACGGGCTATGGTATGCGATGGGTTATTCCGGCCATGGTGCGCAGCTGTCTACTCATCTTGGCATGATCATCGCCGATGCGATGCTCGGACGCGAAGATCAAAACCCGATGAAGGGCCTCGACTGGCCTGCAGTGCCCGGCCATTTCGGCCAGCCATGGTTCCTGCCGCTGGTGGGAATATACTACAAGATGCTTGATCGCATTCAGTAGTCGGAAAGGGACGACCGCGGAAAGGCTGCCTGGACGTGCGAGAGGGCGCGGAGATGCGCCCCCTCCGTTTCGTCACCGCCTAGCTCAACCCACCGATATGGAAGGTCTTCATCTCGAGATATTCCTCGATCCCGGCCTGGGCTCCTTCGCGCCCCAGGCCGGATTGCTTGATACCGCCGAAGGGGGCCACCTCCGTCGACACCATGCCGGTGTTGAGACCGACCATGCCAGCCTCAAGTGCCTCCGCAACACGCCAGGATCGCTTCAGATCTCTGGTGTAGAAATAAGCCGCGAGCCCGAAGGGCGTCGCATTTGCCATGGCAATCGCCTCCTCGTCGGTCTCGAAACGGAAGAGAGGGGCGACTGGACCGAATGTCTCCTCGTGCGCCAGCACCATATCGGTGGTTGCCTCGGTCAGTACGATCGGTGCGGTAAATTGCGGACCCTTGGGCAGCGTCACCGGTTGCGCGGCGATACGGGCGCCCTTGGACAGTGCGTCGGCGACATGGCGGTTGATCTTGCTGATCGCCGCCTCGTTGATCATGGGTCCAATCGCCACACCCGGCTCGAGGCCTGATCCCACCTTCATGTTTTCGACACGGGCGACGAGCTTCTCCGCGAACGCATCATAGACGCCGGCCTGTACCAGGATCCGATTGGCGCAGACGCAGGTCTGGCCGCCATTGCGGAGTTTTGACATGATCGCACCCTCGACCGCGAGGTCGAGATCGGCATCGTTAAAGACGATGAAGGGCGCATTTCCGCCGAGTTCAAGGCTCACCCGTTTGACGCTGTCGGCAGCGCCGCGCATGAGCAGCGAGCCGACGCGCGTCGAGCCCGTAAACGAGATCTTGCGCACGGTTTCGTTGGCAATGATCTCCGCGCCAATTTCTGTCGGCAGGCCGGTGAGTATATTGATGACGCCCGCGGGAATGCCGGCGCGCTCGGCCAGCACCCCGAGAGCCAGCGCCGAATAGGGCGTGAAATCCGACGGCTTGATCACGACGGTGCATCCGGCTGCGAGCGCCGGAGCCACCTTGCGCGTGATCATGGCGTTCGGGAAATTCCAGGGCGTGATGATTGCGCACACGCCCACCGGCTCCTTGAGAACGACGATACGCCGATCGGGCGTTGGCGAGGGGATTGTCGTGCCGCCGATACGCCGGGCTTCTTCCGCGAACCATTTGACGAAGGAGGCGCCATAACGGATCTCGCCCTTGGACTCGTCCAACGGCTTGCCCTGTTCGAGCGTCAGAATGCGCGCCAGATCGTCCAGATGCGCGATCATGAGCCCATGCCAGGCTTCCAGAAGTGCGGCGCGCTCGGCGTTGGTCTTCGCACGCCAGGTGGTGTAAGCCTTGGTTGCAGCGACAACTGCGGCGCGCGTGTCGTCCCGTCCCATATTCGGTACGGTGCCAAGAATGGTCTGCGTTGCCGGGTCGATCACGTCGATCGTCGCTCCCGAGAGTGCCCCCAGCCATTGGCCGCCGATGAGGCCCTGTTGCCGGAAGAGATCCTTGTCGTTCAGCTTCTGCATCGGATGATCCTTGTCGATCAGGAGAGACGGGAAAGTACGGCCGCGGTGATCGCCTCGGTGCGCTCCTTGCCGGGAACCGTGCCGATGCCATGGGACGTGGTGGCCGCCAGCGCCGTCATGACGCGTGCTGCGGCGTCGCTCTCGCCAAGATGTTCGAGCATCAACGCGCCGGACCAGATGGCTGCGATCGGATTGGCCGTGCCGAGATGGGTGATGTCGGGGGCTGAGCCGTGAACGGGTTCGAACATCGATGGAGCGCCGCGCTCCGGCTTGATGTTGGCGGAAGCGGCAAAGCCGAGCCCGCCCTGGATGGCGGCGCCGAGATCGGTCAGAATGTCGCCGAAAAGGTTGGAGGCCACGACAACGTCGAGGCTTTCCGGCGCCATGACCATGCGTGCGGCGAGCGCATCCACGTGGTAGCTCGTGCATTCGACATCCGGATAGTCGGCGGCAACCAGCCGTGTCACCTCGTCCCAGAAGACCATCGAGTATTTTTGCGCATTCGACTTGGTGACCGATGCAAGCTTTCCGCGTCGCTTGCGCGCCTGGTCGAAACCGTATCGCAAGATCCGCTCCACGCCGGCGCGCGTAAACACCGAGGTCTCGACGGCGATTTCGCCGGAGGTGCCCTGATGCACGCGCCCACCGGCGCCCGAATATTCGCCTTCGGTGTTCTCCCGGATGCAAAGGATGTCAAACTCGGTTGTCTTCAACGGGCCGTTGACGCCCGGGAGCAGGCGGTGCGGCCGGACGTTGGCATATTGCGTGAACCCCTTGCGTATCGGCAGCAGCAAACCGTGCAGCGACACGGCATCGGGCACCTCCGCCGGCCAGCCGACTGCGCCAAGCAGAATGGCATCGAACTTCCCGAGCGTCTTGATGCCATCGGCAGGCATCATCGCGCCGGTTTCCTTGTAATAGGCGCAGGACCACGGATATCGCGTTCCACTGAGCGCAAAGTCCGAATGCCTGGCAGCAGCCTCGAGCACGGCCCAAGCGGCGTCCGTCACGTCGCGGCCGATGCCGTCGCCGGGAATGAGAGCGATCGCGTAGTTCTTCATGTCAGCCCCTGGATGTGGATGAGCACGCTCTTCGAGCGGCGATTGGCGTGATAGGCTTCGCGGCCGAGATCCTTGCCGATGCCGGACCGCTTGTAGCCTCCCGTCGGCAGGATGTGGTCGCGTGATCGGCCGTAACGATTGACCCAGACGGTGCCAGCAGGAAGTGCGCGCGTGATCCGCATCACGCGTGAGACATCGCGAGTGAAAAGTCCGGCGGCAAGACCGTAGGTCGGGTGGTCGGCGAGCGCCAAGGCTTCTTCCTCGGTCACAAATGTCTGAACCGTCAGCACGGGTCCGAAGATTTCTTCGGCGATGGCGGGAGAGGATTGATCCACCTTCGCAAGCAGCGTCGGCTGATAGAAATAGCCCTGGCCTTCCATCGAGTCGCCGCCCGCCAGACATTCGGCCCCCTTTGCGCGGGCTGCTCGCACGATCGTGTGAATCCTCGATCGCTGTTTCTCGGAGATGATCGGGGAATAAGTCGTTGCGGCATCCCATGTCGGACCTGCGCGAACGACCTGCATATGGGCGATGATGGCTTCAACGAGCGGCTCGGCCACGACGATGTGGGCGATAAGCCGCGATCCGGCGACACAGGCCTGCCCGGCATTTGCGAGGATGCTGCCCGCAATCGCGGCGGCAGCCTGATCGAGATCGGCATCGGCGAAGACGATCTGCGGGCTCTTGCCGCCGAGTTCGAGCGTCATCGGTTTGATGCCCGTGCGCGCGATATTGGCCATGATGGCGGCGCCCGCGCCGGTCGATCCGGTGAAGCTCACTTTTGCGATGTCGGGATGTCCGGTGATGGCCGCACCGGTCGTCAATCCGTCGCCGAGCACGACGTTGATGAGCCCTGCGGGCACGCCTGCCTTCACCGCCAATTGTGCGAGAAGGATGGACGAGAACGGCGTCATCTCGGACGGCTTCAGCACGACTGCGTTGCCCGCGGCGAGGGCCGGCCCGAGCTTCCAGCCTGCCATGGACAGGGGGAAATTCCAGGGTGTGATGGCGCCGACGACGCCGTAGGGCTCGGTCATGATCATGCCGAGATGCTCGTCGTCGGTGGGCACCAGGTCGCTGCCTTCCTTGTCGGCGAATTCGGCGAAGAAACGGATTTGCTCCGCGGCGACCGCGATGTCTCCCGCGACGAGTTGACCGACCGGGCGGGTGGATGAAGCCGCCTCGATCCTGGCGAGCATCTCGGCTTCGCGCTCTATGAGATCGGCCCAGCGCTTGAGGACGCTGGCTCGTTCGCGCGGCCGCACGCCGCCCCAGTTGCTGGTCTTCAGAGCCTTTCTGGCGGTTTGAACCGCCTCATCCACGATGTTCTCCGAGGCTATGGGACAGTCGGCGTAGAACGAGCCGTCCGAAGGGCGGCGCAGCGGAAGCAGACCGGAAGACTCCCGCAGCCGATCGCCGATGAAGTGGCCGACCGGCAGCGAGATCTGATCTGGGTCGAAGCTCAGGCTCATGACACCGTGACGTAGATCTTGCGGACGGTCTCGATGGTCTTCCAGACGCCCGTAAATCCCGGCTTCATGACGAAGCTGTCGCCAGCTCTGAACGTGATCGGATCGCCGCCGTCCGGCGTGATCTCGACCACGCCTGCGAGGATGTGACAGAACTCGAAGGTCTCTTCCTTGATGGAGCGCGTTTCGCCCGGGGTCGCTTCCCATACGCCGGTATGCACGAGCTCACCCTTGGCCATGTCTTGCGCCCAGGTCTTGTAGTGGGGCGTACCGGCAATGAGCCGCTCCGGCGTCGGGCCGGACTCTTTCGGGGCGAAAGTCGGATTGGGATCGATCAGTTTCAGAAGCAATTGGAACTCCTCTCAGTAGCCACGTGTGCGATCAACGAGCCCGATGAGATCGAGGCCCGCCTCATATCGCTTGATGTTGTCGATGACCGCGCGCGCTGCGGTGTCCGCCTGGGTTGCGCTTGCCACATGCGGAGTGAGCATGACTTTCGGATGGCCCCAGAAGGCATGATCGGCAGGCAGAGGCTCGGGTTCGGTGACGTCGATGACGGCGCCGGCGAGTTGGCCGGCATCCAGAGCGGCGAGCAGCGCGAGGTGATCGAGCTGGTCGCCACGCCCCGCATGGACGAGGGCTGCGCCTTTCGGCAACCGCGCAAAGAGCTCATGATTCAGGATCCCCTGCGTGGCCTTCGTGAGCGGCAGCAGGCAGATGAGGATGTCGGTCTCAGCGAGCATCCGGCTAAGTCCAGCTTGGCCGCTATATGTTGCGACGCCTTCGATCGTCTTGTCCGATCGGCTCCAGCCGCTCAAGCGAAAGCCGAAAGGCTTCAGGCTCTCCAGCACGGCCCGGCCGAGCACGCCAAGCCCGAGCAGTCCAACCCGGCGATCGGCAGCCTGCTTCTGCGGCAGAGCCCGCCACTCGCGTTGCCGCTGCAAATCAAGATAGGCAGGGAGGTTGCGGTGGAGCGCCAGCACCGCGAGGGTGACATACTCCTGCATCATCCGGATGATGCCGTTTTCCACCATCCGGACCACCTTCACCTCGGGCGGGATCGCGTTGAGCGGAAATTGATCGATGCCGGCCCCGACTGAAAACAGGACTTCAAGGTTGCGGTACCGTTCGAGGGTCTCCGTCACGGTCCAGCTGATGATATAACGCACGCCGTCGGGATCGACCGTGGCCGGGCCGATCGCGAAGGGCAGGTGCGGGAGCTCGCGAGCGAAGGCCTCACGGAAAACG
This sequence comes from Bradyrhizobium sp. CCGUVB23, assembly GCF_024199885.1. Taxonomy (NCBI): domain Bacteria; kingdom Pseudomonadati; phylum Pseudomonadota; class Alphaproteobacteria; order Hyphomicrobiales; family Nitrobacteraceae; genus Bradyrhizobium; species Bradyrhizobium sp. CCGUVB23. The sequence continues at coordinate 9,554,150 of NZ_JANADQ010000001.1, read as the reverse complement.
GCTCCGCGCTGTGCGTCGGAATTGAAGAGAAATGTCATTTGGTCAATGTGGACGCGCGGAGGGTGGCGAACTCGCCGGATTGAACCAAGCTATCGGATCGGGATTCCATCCGGTGCCGAATGCGACCGCGATTTGGTGGATTGTTTCGTTGGACCGCCGTTCTGAAACTTAATCTGCGGCGAGGCTCGGTCTATGCTGATCGCGCCCGGAGCTGAAGCGAGCTCGGAGCAGCCACTCGACCGATGTCAGGCCGACCAGAGGGAGACATGAAGCCCCGCACGACCGGTTCGCTCACGATCGATGCTTTCGATGCGCGCGCGGTCGACATCGACACGGTCGGGCTCGAACAGCTTTACACCCTTTCGATCGGCGTAGGCTGGCCGCACCGGCCTGAGGACTGGCAGTTTCTGCGTGATATGGGCCACGGCATCGTGGTTCACGATGAAATCGGACGGGTGCTGGGATCGGCCATGTGGTTTCCTCATGGGACAGAGTTCGCCACAGTCGGCATGGTTATCACCTCACCCCGCCTTCAGACGCGTGGCACGGCACAGTGGCTCATGAAGCGCGTTCTGTCCGCGTGCAGGGGGCGCGATCTCCGCCTCAATGCCACGCGCGCAGCGCGCAAGCTCTATCTCTCGCTCGGCTTTCGTACCGAGCGAACGGTGTTCCAACGTCAAGGCGAGGCGCGACGCTCCGGCGAGATGCCGCGTCCTTACGAAAGAGCCGAGCTGCGTCGTCTGGACGAGCGGGATCTGCCGGCCGTCGCCGAACTCGATGCGCAAGCGTTCGGCGCCTGGCGCCTCACGCTGCTTGCTGCTCTGCTACCGCAATCCGTGGGGTTCGGGCTCTACCGGAACGGTCGTCTCGCAGCCTTCGCGCTCTGTCGCCCGTTCGGGCGCGGGCATGTCGTGGGGCCGCTGGTCGCGTCAAACGACGAGGACGCGATCATAGTGATCGCACCGCATATCGCCGCCCATGAAGGAGAGTTTCTGAGAGTTGACACGCACATTGCCGAGGGCGAGTTCAGCTCCTTCTTGGCCCGGTCGGGCCTTGCTTTCTTCGACACTGTTACGACGATGTCGCTGGGAGGAGACTTTCGTGATCCGAATACCCGCTATGGAATGCAACCCGTAACTTTCGCGCTCGCAAGCCAAGCGCTCGGCTAAGCCCGATCATTGAGCGTTTCCGCCATGCGCAGGAGGCGCCGTGTGCACGGCGGGTGCACTGGAAGATCAAGCAAAAATCGATCGACGGCAAGCGTGGGCTGCCTCTCTCTCTGGAGTGATCTGACCTCCGCAGAGGCTTAGGGCGATCTTGAGAATCGGGCCGCAAGTCGCAAGGACGACGCGATCAAATTGATCGCGTCGTCCTTGCGACAAGCAACACGCCGGATTCTGCCCACTCAATGCGCGCCGAGATAGGCGGCCTGGATACTCTCGTCCGAGCGCAGCCGGGCAGCACTGCCTTGATCGACGATCGTTCCGTTCTTCAGCACATAGCCGCGGTCGGCGATTGCCAACGCCATATGGGCGTTCTGCTCGACAAGCAGGATGGTGACACCACGCTTGTTGATCGTCTCGATAATATCGAAAATCCGCTCGACGAAGAGCGGTGAAAGTCCCATCGATGGCTCGTCAAGCAAGAGTATGCGTGGATGCTGCATCAGCGCGCGTGCCACAGCGAGCATTTGCTGCTCGCCTCCCGACAGTGTACCGCCGAATTGCTTGCGGCGCTCGGCGAGCCGCGGGAACAGCTCGAGCATCTCGGTCATCCGGCTCGCGATATCGGCCTTCGAGCCGACCGTGAAGGCGCCCATTTCGAGGTTCTCGATCACGGTCAAATCGGCAAAGATGCGGCGCCGCTCCGGGACATGCGCGAGTCCACGTCGCACGACATCGTGCGGCGGCACCGATCGGAGGGAGCGTCCGTCCAGCAGGACGTCGCCGGACCGGATCGGCAGCAGGCGCGAGATCGCGCCCAGGGCTGTCGTCTTTCCGGCACCATTGCTGCCGATGAGTGTAACGATTTCGCCCTCGTTCACAACCACCGACAGGTCGCGGATGGCGTGGATCGCCCCGTAGAACACGTCGATGTTTCGAACCTCGAGCAGAGGACGGGCTGGCGATTCCGATGCATCCATCATGATACTGTTTCGCTTTCCGATGTGGCGGTTCGCGCCGCAACACCGCGACCGAGATAGGCTTCAATCACTTTCGGATGCGTCCTGATGTCGTCCGCCCCGCCTTCCGCGATCTTGCTGCCATAGTCGAGCACGACGATATGATCGGAGACGGTCATGACAAGCCGCATGTCATGCTCGATCAGCACGACCGCAATGCCGAGTTCCGAGCGGATCCGCAGGATCAGCGCTTTGGCGTCCTCCGTCTCTTGTGGATTCATTCCGGCTGACGGTTCGTCGAGCAGCAGAAGCTTCGGCTTCGTGGCGAGCGCGCGTGCTATCTCGAGACGCCGCTGCTCGCCATAGGCGAGACTTCCAGCCAGCGCGTCGGCTTTCCCCGTGAGACCGACGAATCCCAGCAATTGAGATGCGTCCGCGATCGCGGAACGCTCCTCATTTCCGTAGGCGCGCGTGCGGAACAGCGCGCCCCAATATCCGGAACGCATATGCATCGATCGTGCGACGACGACGTTTTCGAGGGCCGTCATTCCCGTGAAAAGACGGATATTCTGGAACGTCCGGGCCAGGCCAGCAGCCGCGACCTGATCTGGTCTGAGGCCGACGAGGTCAACACCGTCGAGCAACGCCGCACCAACGTCTGGGCGGTAGATTCCGGTGATGAGGTTGAAGAACGTGGTTTTGCCTGCCCCGTTTGGTCCGATCACCGAAACGATCGATCCGCGCTCGACTTTGAGGGTGACGTTGTCCACCGCGGTCAGGCCGCCGAACGACTTGCGCAGGTTCGACACGTCCAGGAGGAGATTGTCGGTCACGAGGCGCTCCCGGCACTTCCGGCGGAAATCGGACGTCGTTCGGCGGGGACCAGGCCACGCGGTCTGTACAGCATCATGGCGATCAGGATCAGGCCGAAGATCAAGCGCTCGTATTTGGAGGGCTCGAACTGCGTCGGCAGGTTGGCGAAGGACCAACCGAAAATCTCGAATCCAGTCGCGCGCAAGTGGTTCAGTCCGGCCGAAAGCGATTTCAGGACCTGCAGATTGAGGATCGTGACGAGGCCGGCACCCATCATCACGCCACGTATGGAGCCGAGCCCACCCAGCACGATCATCGCAAGAACCCCGATCGACTGATTGAAATCGAAGCTTTCCGGGCTGACGAAGGTCTGCTTCGCGGCAAAGAGGACGCCCATCGTACCCGCGAAGGCAGCGCCGGTCGCGAACGCGATCAACTTGGTCCTCACCAGCGGAACGCCCATGGCCTGCGCGGCGATCTCATCCTCGCGGATCGCCAACCACGAGCGCCCGATGCTGGAGCTGTCCAGCCTGCGATTGGCCAGCACGGCGACGAGAACCAGCGTGAGCACGACAGCATAGTAGATCAACGCCTGCCATTTGAAGGCCGGGGCCGTGGTGGTTGCGAGCGTACCGGCAACCTCCGTGAGCGGCTGCGCGATTCCCGCGATTCCCTGCGGGCCGTTTGTGATGTTCAAGGGTTTGTCGAGGTTATTGGCGAGGACGCGGATGACCTCGCCGAAACCCAGCGTGACAATGGCGAGATAGTCGCCTTTCAACCTCAGCACCGGCAAGCCGAGCAGCGCGCCCGTACCGGCGGCGACGAAGACGGCGACGATCGCGATGACGAAGAACGCATCGCCTTGCAGCGGAAATCCCGTGCCGAGCAATGCGGCTCCGTGGGGAGAGCTGACAATGGCCCACAGGTAAGCGCCAACCGCGAAGAACGCGATGAAACCGAGATCCAGCAGGCCCGCGAAGCCGACCACGATGTTCAGTCCCAGCGCCAGCACCGCGAATATGCCGACCTGAATGGCGACATCGAGATAGAAGGTGTTGCGCATTCCGACCAGCGGCAACGCGCACAGCAACACGAAGGCCAGCACGGGCATGCCGACGCGCGGATCGCACTTGTCGAAGTCGCTGGCTATGAAGAGCGGCGCAAGAAGCGCGAGGAACGCGACGGTGTCGATCAGGCCGTTGCCGGTGAAGACGAGCACGCACAGCAGGGTTACGACCAGCGTGTAGGCGATCAACCACGCGGATCTGCCGGGAAAAAAACCGTGGGCCATGAATCAAACCTTTTCCGTGGAGGGACGCCCGAGCAGGCCGGTGGGTTTGAAGATCAGAATGAGGATGAGTATGCCGAACGCGAAAATGTCCTTGTATTCGGTCCCTATGGCGTTGTTCGTCAGGATAGGAACGAATGTACCGATCAACATCTCGATCAGGCCGAGCACGATGCCGCCAACCATGGCGCCGGGGATCGACCCGATTCCACCGAGGACCGCGGCGGTGAACGCTTTCAGGCCGGGTATGAACCCGGAGAACGGATCAACTCGCCCGAACTGCAGTGCATAGAGCGTTCCCGCGACGCCGGCGAGCGCGCCACCGATGAGAAATGTCAGCATGACGATGCGATTGACGTCGATGCCCATCAGGCTCGCCGCCATGCGGTCGGTGGCGACTGCGCGGATCGCCTTTCCAAGGCGCGTTTGGTTGACGGTATACCTGAGCCCCACCAGCATCGCTCCGGCGGCAATCAGGATGACGACCGATTTCATTGGAATGCTGTCGTTAGGTGTCAGCGGCAGCGGAATGTCGAAGAAGGGCATCGAGGGGAATGGCCGGATGAATTGGCCGAACAGGCTTTCGACGAAGCGCACGGCGTCCTGCAGGAAGAGGCTGATGCCGATGGCTGTGATAAGCGGCGCCAGCTTTGGCGCGTTCGAACGTCGCAAGGGCCGATAGGCGACCCGCTCGGCGAGTCCGGCGAGTGCGGCTGAGACCGCAGCCGCGACAATCATGGCGAGCGCCAGTTGCAGGACGGGGTGGAGCGGGGAGCCGGCGAGGACATAGGTGAGCAGTTCGACCGCGACGACGGCGCCCACCATGAAGATTTCAGAGTGGGCAAAATTGATCAGGCCCAGGACGCCGTAGACCATCGTGTAGCCGAGCGCGATCGTGGCATAGAGGAGGCCAAGGATGAGCCCATCCGCCAGGGTCGGTGGAAGCAATTCGAGAGCCAACTGGAAGGACATGTCGAAGTTTTCCGAAGAACGCCATTGCGGCGGGCGCCGCGTCTAAGTCGGGGACCGGAAGGGATGGCCGCGGGGCGGAGAGACCCCGCGGCCGTCGTGGATATCGATCGCGACCTGGTCAGGAGCCGCCGGGGGCGGCGACATCGATGATCTTTACGATCTTGTTGGCATCAGCGGACTTGCCAGCTTCGATCACGACGTATTTCGCGCTCGCGATGTCGCCGCGATTGTTGAAGGCGATCGAGCCGGTCACACCGTCGAACTTGACCTCGCGAACGGCCGCTGCGACCTGAGCGCGGCTGGGGATGGCGCCGCCCTTTGCCTTCGCGGCGGCGACGATCGCCTCGATGATCACGCGCGCGCTGTCATAGCCGTAGGCGGAGTATACCTCGGGCTCCTTGTTGAACTTGGCCTTATAAGTCTGTGCGAAGGCCGCGGCGGCCGGCATTTGCGACAGCGGCAGCGCCGTCGTCGTAAAATAGGCGTTCGTCATGTTCTCCGGCCCGGCGATCTTTTGCAGGTCGCCGCTGTCCAGGCCGTCGCCACCAAGGAAGGCCGCCTTGAGGCCCTTTTGCCGCATCTGCTTGATGATCAGGCCGCCCTGGGGGTAGGTGCCACCGTAGTAGATGAGATCGGGCTGGTCGACACGAGCGCGATTGAGGATCGACGAGAAGTCGGTCTCATTCTGGTCCATGCCGGTGGACAGGATGACATTGGCGCCGTTCTTCCGAACCGCTGCTTCAAAAGTCTGGGCGATGCCGGAGCCATAGGCCGACTTATCGTTGATGATGTAGACCTTCTTTGCCTTCAACGTCTCGGTCGCGAAATTGGCGCCTGCCGGCCCTTGAACGTCGTCGCGGCCGCAGATGCGGTTCGCGATGGCGTGCGTCGTCTCACGATCGGTAATCGCCGGATTCGTGTTGGCCGGCGAGACCATCGCGAGATTGTCTTTGGCATAGACCTCAGAGGACGGAATCGCCACGCCGGAATTGTAGTGGCCGACGACGCCGAGCACCGCGGGGTCGTTGAGGATCCGGTTGGCGTTGGCGACACCGACGTTCGGCGTGGCCTGGTCGTCCTCCGGCTGGAGCGAGAGTTGGAAGCCCATGTCGGTCAGCTGCTTGCCGAACTGGGCGACGGCCAGCTGAGCGCCGAGCATGATGCCTTCGCCCGCCACGGATTGTTGTCCCGAGAGAGGCGATTGCGTGACTATCTTGATTGCACCTTTGTCTTCCGCGAACGCCGCGCAGGAGAGCAGCATCAGGCCGGTGGTTGCCGCAACTAGAGTCTTCATCAATTTCATGGTGACTTCCCCCTTTTCGAGAGCGCCCGATCGGCTTACCCAGATCGGCACAAACACGCCTGGGATGGGATCATTGATTGGGGGATTTCCGCTGGCTATTTGGCGGCTTGCGTCATCATGACGTTTGCTTATGCTCACGCAGCATCAAGTAGCGCCAGAATGTCTGGTCAGAGCGAAAGGCCTTGTGCCATCGGTGTCAGGCATTTGGAGAGCTGATTGGCGGCAGCTTCGTCCGGCCCGCGGCCGGCCGGGCAGGGTGGGGCGTTGCGAGATATGGCGAGGCTGGTGACTGCCAACGCTCGACGACATCCCGTCTTCCTGCCGATCAGAGCGGCAGTTGAAGCCTAAAAACTGGACATTTGGCGACCGCGCGCTGCGTTGGCGAACGGCGCCAGTTCGGCAATCGCTGTCTTTCTTGTCGGGGGATCTCCGTCGGCCGTGGCATCCAAATCGGTGCGATGATCCACGGGGGATCACTGATCGAGGCGTCTCTGCTTGCGCCGCCGCGGGGTTTCCATATTATGCTTTTGGAGCATCAAATAGCGTCAGGTGCGAATGGTCCAGGCGAAAGTCATTGTGAAATCGGCGGAGGATTCCGCCAGCGAGATGCAGCGATCCTTTGCGGAGAATCTTCGTCTGGCCTGCAGTTACGCGCCATCCGTTTCGGAGGTCTGTCGTCGCCTCGACATCAACCGTACGCAGTTCAACCGCTATCTGCGCGCGGCGGCGCGTCCGTCGCCCAATATTCTCAATCGCTTGTGCGATTATTTTGGGGTTGAAGCGACGGAGTTTCATCTGCCACCCACGCAGTTCGCGCGCATCATATCGCTCAAGCGGCGTACGTCGAAGCCGCGTCCGCCTTACGCAGACTCCATCGACAAGCTGCGCGCGGCGTCGCTGCCAACGCTGCGGGGCTACGTCGGATACTACTACGTGTACTACTATTCGATGAGCTCGCCGGGGAAGATCCTGCGCGGACTCATGCATCTGTTCACGCACCAGAACCAGGTCTACTACCGGCGCATCGAACACTTCTCCGATCCAGAGCGGCGGGGGGCCGCCTACAAGTGCCGATACTCCGGCGCCGCCTTGTTTCTCGAGGATCGGATATTTCTGATCGATTCCGAGACGCTGACCAGCAACGAGGTTACTCAGACCATTCTGTTCCCTTCACGGCGCAACAAGATCGCCCGGCTGACCGGGCTGATCATGGGCGTGTCGTCCGGAAGCCAGCGCAGAATTGCCTGCTCCCGCGTGCTCTTCGAATGGTTGGGCGCGGAGATCGCAATCCGGCCCGCGTTGAAGAATTGCGGGCTGTTTGCGCCCGATGCGCCGGCGATCCCGCGATCGATACGGGACATGATCGACAATACGATGCAGCCGGGCGTACCGCTGTTTTATCCGGTTGACGCATGATGCAGCAGCCGCCGTTCACGACACCGCGCTAAGCGCGACTTGAAGGCGTTTGCCGCGCGTGATCGTGATCCGGTAGCGCCTCGGACAATTCCAGCCAAAGCCGGACGAGCGCTGCCTCGGCCGTTTCCTCGTCGCCATTCTCCACGCCAAGACGCCAGAGTGGGGCGCCGGCTGCGTAAGCGCCGGGTGTGAGGCCGCCTTGCTCGCACTGGCTAACTGCCCGCAACCGACATCCCCTTCGGATAGCAGCATCGAAAGCATCAAGGAGATCATTGTTGCTCGTGATCGTGCCCGCTCCAAACAGCCGTATGACCGCGCCATCCAACTCCGCCAGTGCGGCTGAAACCATGCGTGCGGGCACGCCGGGAGAAATCGTCAGAATCGACACGCGTACGTCGCCGAAACGCCGTGGGCGAAACTGCGGCGCGCCAATCGGGGGTGTGACGGAGCGAAAGGAGTCTGGCGCGAGGGAGTGGCGCTTGACCAGTCCGGACGCCGCGATCGTGCGCCCAGCGAAAGCGAGCCACACGCCGGGTGGTGCGGTGAGGGCCGATTGAAGTGCGAGTGCAAGATTCGACTCAGCGTCGCCGCCCGTGCCGAGTGGGCGCATCGCACCGCTCAGGATAATCGGAAATGGCGCACCCGCCAGAGACTGACTGAGCGCGGCTCCGGTGAAGCTCATCGTATCCGTGCCATGCGTGACGACAGCGCCGTCGCCGGACCAGCCTTCGAGATGTGAAATAATCCGGTTCCAGTGTTCGCGGCCAATGTCGGCGCTATCGACAAGGGGGTCGAACGAGCAGATCGACAAGCGCGCGCCGGGCGGTCCAAGCGTAGCGGCAGCGTCCTCCAGCACGCCCGCGGCTGGCGTCAGTCCGTCGGCAGACCCACGCATGCCAATCGTTCCGCCTGTGTGAATGAGCAGGATTTCGCGGCAGCGCTCGTCCGACACCTTGGCTTTGCGATCTGCGTCCGCGTCCATTGACACCGCGCCGCCGATGCCGCCGGGGGCGCCCGACATCATGTTTGAAGGCCTGGTCGAAGCGTGCCCTGCCTTCCGGCAAGCGAACGGTCAACCAGTTCGCGTGCGACCAGGTCGGTGACGTCGATCAGCCTTTTGTTGGTTTCGATATCCGAGATCAGCGGCAATTCGGTGCAAGCGAGAATGACATGATCCGACGTCAGTTTGTCGACGAGGGTCCGAAGGCGTGGCCGCAGCGAGGGATCACGACTGCCGAGACGTTTCACGTCGAGAATGAGGTTGTGCAGCTCCGCAGTATCGGCCGGCGTCTCGATCGCCACGATTTCCTGCAGCGATCGATAGGCAGACCATGGCCCAAGGCTCGTGACCGGAGCGGCACCCAGAAGGGCAATGCTGTCGACGCGGTTAGATGCAACCCAGGCGGAAAGCGCAGACTGGAAGGACACGAATTCCCCTGGCAGGCCAAGCGAGATGATGCGTGGCGCGAACAAGTTGAGAGTATTGCAGGCAACGGCATAAGCGTCCGCCTGCACGGCTATCGCGGCGATCGTTTGCTTGAGGCTGTGCCAGACAATTTCTTCGTTCTCTTGAAGGTCCATCGACAGCCCCAACGTGGGCTCCGACAAGACCACCACCCGCGGGGCGTCGAGATCTCCGCGGAAATCCCCGCCAAAAAGCGTCTGGTTGCGGGCAAGAACTTTGCTCCAAAGATCGATTCCGGCCTCAGGACCAGAGCCCGCGACAATCCCAATTGACGCGCGCGTCGCCCCTTCTGTCGTCGGCTTCATAGTGTCGCCCTTGTTCGTCGAACACACGCGCGTAGAATCTCATTCGCGACCTCCAAGCCAATTTCGCTCTCTGTCGCTTGATGATGCGAAATGATGCTGGAAGCGCGCCAGAGAGCGTTGCGACTCTGGCGTCATAAGGCTTCACAGGCGGGCAGCGTTGCGTACCCAGCTTGGATTGCCGTAGTTTGGCTGGAGCTAGCTCAAATTGGGCCCATGATGGATTGGAGCGAGAGTTCAAGCGTTTCAATAGGTTAGATGGCGGCGTGTGCACCGGGAAATCAAGGAAAATCTATCGAGGGCAAGCATGGGCTGGTCTCTCTCCGTCAGCGCTGCGAACCATGTACGACAGTCGCTACGTCAAAGCCGTCGCGCGACACCTTAGTGAGACGATCGGCACGCGGTCGAGCACCGTGGGGGATCAGCCGCTCTTGATTCGAGCAACCCCATAGGACGGAAGTTCAAAGCTTCCCACCCTGCGGACGAAGGTGCCGCCGCTCTCGAGCCAGGCAGGATTGCGCGCGGCCGCTTCAAAGCTTCCCGGGGCGAGAACATCCACTCTAGCAGGGCCATCGAAGCCCTTGATCTTCACGCGCTGAGTTTCGCTCGAAAGGTTGGCAAGCCAAAGCACTTGGCCGGCCTTGTTGCGATGGGCAAGAGCGGCAAGCTTTAGAGGTGCAGACGAATCCGTATCGATGCGCCTTGCGCCGCTCGCACCGGCAAGACCTGCAATCACATGATAGATCGGGAGCAGTCTGGCGTTACCACCGTCGAACCACGGTTGGGCATGGGCCAATTTGCGATAGATCATCCCTTGCGCGCCAGTGGCAGAGCCGAGGGCCACGGCGTCGACACCGGCTCTCGCGGCCGCCGACAGATAGCCGAGGCTCCATGCGGCGGCAAAGAGTCCGCGCTGGCGCGGATCAATATCGGAGAGACAGATCCGCCCGTTGTCCGGGTTTGGCGCGACCGCTGCGCCATAGGGGTTGTCACGACATGGAATACTGGTCGGGCCAATGTGATAGGGCACTTTGCCGATAATGGCGCGTGCTGAAGCGAAGATCCACGGAAGAGTCTCAAGAGTCTCCATGACCGAGATGTCGTCTGGGGCATGGACAATGGGACAGCCGGTATGTGTGATGAAGTCAAACACGCCCTGGGGGACGGGTTTGCGGTTCAATTCGGTGAAATAGGAGAGCATTCCACCGCCAAGCGTGGCATCGGGGAAGGAGGCTCGCGCCGCCGTCGCCATTTCCTCGTAGGTGGGACCCCAGGGCCTCGTTGTATTGGGCTGAAACGATTTGAGATCGTGCATCTGGGTGACAACAACGGACTCAGGTGTGAGCCCCGCGGCATTCACTGCGCGCGCGATCGCAGGAACTTCCTTATCGGCCGGCTCCCTGGCCGGCAGAATGATCTCGAGTGTGACCGGAGCTCCCGTTTGCCTTGACAGATCGCGGTAACAGGCAGCGGCTTCTTCCTGTCCTAGCTCGCGTCCGTCGATCTGGCAAACGAGCGACTGAGGCTTTGCCGCGGCGATCAGGTCCACGGCCTCGAGCGCCGCCGCGGCTTCCCCCATCGGCACGCCGAGGCCGATTTGCGGAATACGGCCTTTCGTGCCTGCAAGAGTTATCGTCGTATCGGCAGCGGAGGTCCTCGGCCTCGATTTCGGCGGTTTGCCTGAGATGGTGAGGGTGATTGACTGGCTGAAGCTCTTGCCTTTCTCCAGCGTGTACGGCCAGGGATCGAGCAGGGAGCATACATAGGTCTTGTAGGAGGCATCCATCCAGTTTCGATGGTCCTCCATCTCGAATTTGTTTCCCTCCATCAGAACGGTGACGGCAACGCCGGACAGCGGCTCGTGCTTGAGCGAGCGGATTTCGAAGATGGGCTGACCGGGGCTGATGAGCTTCGGGAATTTGCGCCGCTCTTTCTTTCCATTCGTGTGGATGACCTCAACCGGGCGCCCCACCGTTCCCGCGAGCGGATGCAGCACCACAAACCCCGTGCGATTGGTGAGGAAGTCAGAAAGGGGCGTTCCTTCGGCCGAGAACGTCAGTGTGCCATTGCTGTTTGTGTCGATCTTGGCGGAATACCGGATCGCCTGATCTTGGTCCTTGCAAATGGCTTGATAGGCGATGGCAAACCCATCCTTGTTCTGGCGGATTTTCAGGTCTTCGATTGCCGGAGCATAGGTGCCCCAGTCCTTGTCGCGCGCGATATAGGAAATTCCTCGCAAGATCTCTTCACCGTAATAGCGGATGTAGCGTAGGGCGCCGTTGTCGAAGACAGCCGAGATGGGGCCTGCGGTCAATTCGCGACGTTTGCCTTCGAGAGCTTCGGTTCCGAAGAGCTTGATTGCGCGGCTCGGCTTCCTCTGGGCCATGGCGGCTCCCTCAAATGACCTTGTCAGTTTGTGGATCGATCAGAACGGCGCGGTTCATATCGATGTCGATACGAACCTGTTCGCCCGGCGCTGTGACCTCGTGAGCCGCGAATTCCGCGGTGATGCTGATTCCCCCGAGCGGCATGCTAACCTGCACCCGCGAGCCCGTCGGTTGGACGAGCTCTATAGTCGACGGCAACTGCACGTGACCTGGCGCAGCGCTCGCGCTGGCTTTGGCAATGTGCTGGGGCCTGAGTCCCAAGATTATGGCTTGACCGTTTGGCGCCTTGCGCCCGGTAGGCAGGGTCAGCTTGGTTCCGTCGCGAAGGGTTACCTCTCCGGCCTCGACGGTGGCGGGAAGGAAGTTCATCTTCGGGCTGCCGAGGAATCCGGCCACGAAGCGCGTTGCCGGCCGCTCGAACAAATCGAGCGGCGTGCCGAGCTGTTCAATCCTGCCGTCGCGCAGCAGAGCGATGCGGTCAGCGAGCGTCATCGCCTCGATCTGGTCGTGAGTCACGTAGATGATGGTGCGGCCGAGCTCCTGATGGAGCCGCTTGATTTCAACCCGCATGTCGTCGCGAAGCTGGGCATCGAGATTGCTCAGCGGTTCATCGAATAAAAAGAGCAGCGCGTCGCGCACGATCGCGCGGCCGATCGCGACGCGCTGGCGTTGACCGCCAGAAAGCTCACGCGGAAATCGCTGAAGAAGTTGCGCAATGCCGAGCATGTCGGCGGCGCGCTTCACACGCTTGTCGATCTGGGCGGACGCAACTTTCCTCGCCCGCAAGCCAAATGCAATGTTTTCATAGACGTTGAGATAGGGATAGAGCGCGTAATTCTGGAACACCATCGCGATGTCGCGATCGCGCGGGCGTGCCCACGTGACGTTCTGTCCGCCGATTTCGACTGTGCCGGCGCTCGCCTCCTCGAGTCCTGCGATGGTACGAAGCAGGGTTGATTTTCCGCATCCCGATGGGCCTACCAGGACCGTGAATTCGCCCGAGGGTACCTCAAGATCGATTCCCTTGACGGCGTGGTATGTGCCGTAGTGCTTGTGGAGTCCGGTAATCTTCAGATCCGACACGAGTTAACCCTTGACTGCGCCCATGGATATGCCGCGGACGAGATAGCGCTGCAGCGTTGCGACGGTGATGAATACAGGAATGGTCCCAAGCACCGACATCGCGGCGATCTTGGACCAGAAATTCGACTGGCCTCCAAAGTAATGCGTGACCTGGACCGTGTAGGTCGTGACCTCGGTGCGGGTGAGCACCAGTGCAAACAGAAAGTCGTTCCAGGAAAAGACGAAGGTGAAGACCGCGGTGGCGAACAGTCCGGAGCGCGCCATCGGGAATACCACCTTCCACAGGACCTCCCAACGATTGCAGCCGTCGATGAGGGCGCTCTCTTCGAGCTCTAGCGGAATCTCCTCGATATAACCCCGCATCATCCAGATCACATAGGGCAGGCTGAAGGCCGTATAGAGGATGATGAGCCCGATGTAGGTATCGACCCAGCCGAGCCAGACATAGAAGAGGAAGATCGGAAATGCGATGGCCACGGGAGGCATCATGCGCTGCGATATAATCCAAACGCCGAGGTTTTCGCCGCCCGTCTTGAAGCGCGCCAGTGAGTAGGCGGCGATGGTGCCGAAGATCATGGCGAAGAAGGTTGATACCGAAGAGAGTACCAGGCTGTTGCCGACCGTTTTGGCATCGCCATCCTTGAACAGCACCGCATAATTGTTGAACTGGATGCTCTTCGGATACCACACCGGTGGAAAAGCGAAGATCTCGCCTGGGGTCTTGAACGAAATGGCAAACAGCCAGTAGATCGGAAAGACAAATATAACGACGAGGAACGCTGCCATGAGATAGCGCAAGACGAGCTTCGTCTCCTTGCGGCGATGAAACGGTGCGCCTTTCATTTTGCCAGCCCCATGCGCCGAATAGCCCAGGTCACGATGACGGTGAGAAGCGCGATGACAAGGAAGGCGATCGCCGCCGTATAGCTCGACTCGAACTGCTTGAATCCCTGGACATAGGTGTAGACGGAAATGGTCTCGGTCATCGTGCCGGGACCGCCCGCCGTGAGCGCCCAGATGATGTCGAAGATGCGGAAGAGGTCGAGGCCACGGATCAGAATGGCGATCGACATCACCGGAAAGATTGCGGGGAGGACAACATAGCGGAAGCTGCGCCAGAAGCGCGCTCCGTCGATCTCAGCGGCTTCGGTTAATGAGCGGTCGACATTGGAAAGGGCGGCGAGCAAGATCAGGAACATGAACGGTGTCCACTGCCAGATCTCGCAGAAGATGATGGCGGGATAGACGAGTCCGGGATTGACTGTCCACAGGGCCGGCACAGGGTGGCCAGCGAACCAGCCAATGATCTGGTTGATCGGACCATAGCGGTTATCGAACAGGAGCCGCCATGTGGCGCCGGCGACGATCGGTGAGATGATTGTCGGCAGCACCAGCAGCGAAACCAGAAGCTGTCGTCCGGGCATACGGTCGAGGAACAGGTAGGCCATGGCGAGGCCGAGAAGCAGCTCGATGGGCAGGGCTATGACCATGATAAGCAGTGTGTGGAGGAGCGACTGCCATAGTCTCGCGTCATGAAAGAGCTGGACGTAATTCACCAATCCGGCAAAGGATGTGTCAGTCTCCAGCATGGTGACGCGCATGAAGCTCACCACCAGCGAGAAGATCAGTGGGAACAGGCCGACCAGCAAGAGCAGGAAGACGGCCGGCAAGATCAGCCAGTATTTGAAGTTGCGGTCGGGATGGGCGATGGCGGCCATGGCTGAATTCGGGATACGTTCCGCTTTGGTCTCGTGCCGTCGTCGACAGTGGGCGGAGCCTCTCCCGCTGGAAAGCGGGAGAGGGGAGAGGGAGCGGCGTGCTTATGTTTTCGGATAGGCGCCGGACTCAGCGGCCCAGGCCGCATAGACCGGCTTCTGCTTGTCGACGCCGATCTTCTGCGTAATGTCGTTCCACTGGGCTGCTGCCGCATCGAGGATCGTCTTCGGATCGTCGCCCGCCCACAGCTTTGAAATCGCCTGGCGCAAGACCTCCTCATATTTGTCGGTTTGCAGAAGCGACAGATCGAGAAGACCCGTCTGCGAGGCCTGTTTCAAGGCCGCCAGATAGTCCTTGGCATTTGGCCACAGGGCGAGATAGCCAGGATCCGCGTAGTGCGCGTCGCGGAACGGATCGCGTAGCGTATAGGGAAGCTGAACGCGCTGGCGGCTCACATCTTCGCTGTTGAGCCACTGGATGAACAGATAGGCGGCGTCCTTGTTTTTCGAGGTGGACGAAATCGACAACGCAAAGCCTGCAGCGAGCTCGGGATGTCCTCCCGGCGGTAAGGCGTAGCCTACCTTGCCTGCGATAGTTGTTTTCGGGACCCAGTTCAGTGCCTCCTGGTCCGTACCATAACCCTCGGCCCAGCGCCCATAGGGTGGCCAGGAGATGGTCATGGCCGATTGTCCCTGCAGGAAAGTCGCGAGATTCTCCACAAAGCCGAACTGCTCCACGCCTGGCGGCATGAACTTGTTCTCGTTGCGCATGTCGGTGAAGACCTTGACGCCGACATCGGAGTTGATCGTGGCCTTCATGGTGTCAGCGTCGAAGAACTTGCCGCCCTCATTGCGGAAGCGTTCCTCGAACATGTACATCGCGTAGGGAGGCTGCCGGAAGAAGGAGGCGCCGTAGATGCCCTTGTCTTTTAGGATGGCCGTAAGACCAGCTCCGACGACATCGAAATCCGCCCATGTCTTCGGTACCGCGAGGTCCTTGCCGGTCTTCTCCTTGAAGGCCTTCTGTACGGCCGGATCCTCGAAGAGGTCGCGCCGATAGTACATCAGGAAAACGTCGCCATCGTCGGGGAAGCCGTAGATCTTGCCGCCCACTTTCATCTGGTTGTCGCGATAGGTCGGCGCAATCGTCTGTAGCTCGGGAGCGTAGCCGTATTTCTCGACATAGGGGTCGAGGACCTCGAGCGCGCCGGCCTGGGCAAGATCGGGCATCCAGGCAGGTATGACGTTGAGAGCGTCATAGGCGCCGGCTCCCGACTTGTAGTCCTGCATGATCTTGGTGAACATCTCGGCAGTCGCGACCTCGACGACCTTCACGTCCATCCCGGTCAGCTCTTTCCACTTCGGACCCGAGAAGTGAGTGGGATCGAGCGACTGCAGCCCTGCCTCCCAGACAATCGTGATCGTGCGCCCCTTGTATTGCTGCGCGGCCTTGACGGCGGTGTCGGCGGCTGACGCAGCCCACGCCGGCCTTCCCATTGTTGCGGCGAGGCCGGCGACCAGACCAATCTTTCCGAAATCACGTCTATTGATCATTATATCCTCCCGTTCCTTGAATGGCAGAGCCTTTCAAATGTCCCTCGCTCGTTAGCGGCGAGGAATTCTCAATGGGCAAATTGGCGGCGATACTCCTCCAGTTTGCGTTGGAAATTCGGTTTCTCGAGTACGGCGCGATTGACGATACCGCTCGGAATCTGCCCGCGCTGAATGTCGAGCACAGCCCTGACATCGGCTGCGCCATTTCCGGCGAAGCACTGATCGGTCCAGCAAAGTGCGTGAGGCGTCACGATGACGTTGTCGAGTGCGAACAGCGGATCGGACGGATCGGTCGGCTCCTGCTCGAATACATCGAGGGCGGCGCCAGCGATCCGCCTTCTCGCCAGAACGTCTGTGAGCGCGTTTTGATCGACAATTGGTCCGCGCGCAGTGTTGATGAAGAAGGCGGTCTTCTTCATCAGGGCGAGGCGGTCTGCGTTCACGAGATGGCGTGTCTCGGCCGTCAGTGGACAGTTCACCGTAACGATGTCGGCGCGGGCGAAGAGGTCGTCGAGACCGACGAGTTCGACTCCCAGCGCGGCCGCCAGCTTGGAATCCGCAAATGGATCATGAGCGATGAACCTCATGTCGAACGGCTTGGCGAGCCGGAACAGTTCGGCTCCGATATTGCCGATACCGATCGAACCGAGCACCCTGCCGACCAGGCCAAAGCCCATATGCTCGCCACGGGCGGCAAAACCCGGCGGACCTTGCCGGGTAAGCTTATCCTTCACCATCAGCTTTCCGGCGAGTGCCAGAATGAAGGTCATGATCGACACTGCGACAGGGCGGCGCACGCCGTCCGGCGTGATCGCCAACGCGATGTCTGCGGCGGTACAGGTTGGCACATCCACCGTGTCATAGCCGACGCCAAAGCGGGCTATGATGCTGAGCCTGCCGTTTTTGGGGGCGCTTTCGGGCGCAAAGCGGTGAGCCAGCAGGATAAGTGCGTCGAAGCCTTCAAGATCGCTGCTGCGCAGAGGGTTGGCGTTATCCAGATAGGCCATTTCCACGCCGGGGGTCTCCAGCAGAGGCTTCAGATCGAAATCGGGGTAGACGGCCGAGCCGTCGGGCTTCCTGAAGTCACCTGAAAGGGCAACACGGAATGGCGCGTTCATGTCATGCATCCCTTCCGCAAGGTGGTGATTGCGGCCGTCAGCGCATCCCGAAGCACCCACACGTCACCCGAATAGCAGCAGAAATCGAAGCCTTGCTTGTAGAGCGATATGCCGACCTCGGTAGTTGGTACCAGGCGGCCGAGTGCTTTCTTGTGCTTCTTGGCGGCCGCAATCGTCTGCTCGACCGCCTTCAGAAATCTCGGATGGTCGAACTGGCCGGGGATGCCAAGCGATACTGACAGGTCGAAATGGCCGACCCACAGGCAGTCGACGCCATCGACGGCGGCAATCCCGTCGGCATTTTCGGCGCCTTCAGCCGTCTCGATTTGGCAGAACAGCGTTGTCCGTTCGTTGGCAGCCGCAAGCTTCTCGGGTACCGGGCCCTGCCCATAGGCATCATGCGCAATACTCAAGGCGACGCCACGTCGCCCGTCCGGATAATATTTCATGCAACTAACGACGGCCTCTGCTTCTGCGGCAGTGCTAACCATCGGGATCATGATCCCTTCCGCTCCAGCGTCGCAGGCGCGCGCAATGTGGTGATATTCCTTTGAAGGCACACGGACGATGGCCGGCAACCCTGCGGCTTCAAAATAGCGTGCAGCACTCTTGACTGTTTCGAAACCGAAGCCCGAATGCTCCAGGTCGAAAAGTGCGAAATCGCAACCCGCTTGTTTGAGGATATGGCCAATTCCAGGAGTGGCAAACTCGACGATGAAATGACCAAGCTTGGCCTCTGGCGTGCGGGTCATTTGCTTAAGTCCGGCACGAGCCATTGTTCATCCTCCCGTTTGGCGTCTGTTGTTCGATCCCTCGGAGTTGAGATCAAACCCATTCGACGTTCTTGTTCGCGATCAGGTTGGCGCTGGTCCTGTCCGCAAACCGTTCATTTGCCCGCCCTCCGGACCTTCCAGTAGAGCTTGCCAACCTGATCGAGGTGCGAGCGCATGCGGGCATCGGCAAGTTCCGGATCGTGTGCCTTGATCGCTTCGAAGATCGCGACATGCGCGTCGAAGGCGACGCGGTTCTGGCCGGGATAGCTGAGCGTCACACGCCTTTGGTCGACGAGCCAATCGATGATGGCTCGGTGCATGACCACATAGATGGGATTCTTGGGGATCGTAGCGATCGCGTAGTGAAATGTTATATCCGAGTCCTCAAAGCGTTGAACGTCACCAATGGACTTGTAGTTCGCGTCAAGCGCATCGCTCAGGTAACGGATATCCTTTGCTGTGGCGTTGCGTGCGGCATCACGTGCCAGGCCAGTCTCAAAGAGGGCACGCGCATCTTGGAAATGACGGACGCCGTCATCGTCGGAGAGCAGATATTTGGCACTGCTCGACAGCGACGTCATAACGACTTCAGCATTCGGCGCTGTGACCCGTGCCCGCGAACCCGCCCGGAGATCGACGAGCCCTGCGCGCTGCAGATGAAACAATGCCTCGCGGATGGCTGTCCGGCCAACGCCAAATTCCGCCATGAGCTGACGTTCCGATGGCAGCTCGGCACCAGCCACCAATTCCCGATCGCGTATCCTCTGCTCGAGGATATCGACAACCTGCTCAAAGAGACGCGATCGTTTGAGCTGAGGGGACATTGGTATACCTAGTATACCAGGGCAGGCTAGGTCCTGCTGTTGCCGCTGTCAATAAGCGCCATGATTGACGAGAGGCGTCCGAGGAGATGGGTCCAGACCTCAAGCGCAGCAAAGGCCGACAGCAAGCCTTCAATGCGAAGCGCCACACGCGGATCGGCGGCCTTTCGCAAAGCGGACTAATCGAACCATGCTTGCCTGCGTCGCCAATCGTGCATGATGACCGAACTGCCGTCGGGCCGCAGCTAGCAGGGACGGGACAAACAGCGGGGCCTCTCGACGAACTCGTGGCCATTATCGATTAGAATGAGGCAAGAGGAACGAACGCATTCCGTTGTCTCGGCCTGGCGAACCGAGGGAGCGCTGAGAGCCTGACGCATATGGTAGGATGGTCTTGGCCGACGTCCATCTACGGCAGATCAAGGTGAGGGGCCATCTTCCGCGATGCTGTGCCGCAGCGAAATGCTTTGGCCGAATAAAGATCGAAAGAGGACACGCTCATGCAGTGGCTCAAGGAAACCTTTCATGTCGACAAGCCGATCATCGCCATGTGTCACTTGCAGGCATTGCCGGGCGATCCCGGATATGATGCGGCCGGCGGGATGAGGAGAGTGGTCGAAATGGCCCAAGCCGATCTCGACCATCTTCAGAACGGCGGTGCCGACGCTGTAATGTTTTCCAACGAGTTCAGCCTTCCTTACCTGACCAAGGTACGTCCCGAAACCACCGTGGCCATGGCACGCGTCGTCGGCGAGCTCATGCGCTTCATCAAGGTGCCGTTTGGTGTCAACGTCTTGTGGGATCCCATTGCTTCGATCGATCTTGCAGCCGCTACCGGAGCAAGCTTCATCCGCGAGATCATGAGCGGGGTGTACGCCAGCGATTTCGGGCTGTGGAATACCAATGTCGGTGAAACGGCGCGCCACAAGGCAAGGCTCGCCCCGAAGCTCAGGCTTTTATTCAACATCGTGCCCGAAGCCGCCGCCTATTTGGGCGATCGCCCGATTGCGGATATCGCCCGCTCGACCGCGTTCAACAACCGGCCTGACGCCATCTGCGTATCCGGCCTCACCGCTGGCGCCGAAACAGACACCCAGGTCCTTTCCACGGTCAAAGCGGCCGTGCCGGGCACAGCCGTGCTTTGCAACACGGGTTGCCGGATCGACAATATCGAACGCCAGCTCGCCGTTTCGGACGGGGCAGTCGTGGGATCGACATTCAAGGTCGACGGCATCTTCGAGAATCCGGTCGATCCGGCGCGTGTCAAGGCCTTCATGGACAAGGTCAAAGCGATCCGCTCTGCCTCGCGCGCGGTCGCTTAGGAAATGTTCGCCCGATCCGGCAGCCAGCGGTGCCGGCTCGATCCAGATCCGCTGACCCGCAAAGGTCCGGTACCGGACCAGATTGGACCAAAGTGACGATTGACCAACGCAGCCTCACACGCATCGAGGCATGGACCAAAGAGCTCTGCCTGATACCTGGTCTTTCCGGCTACGAAGATCCGGTGAGCGACTACATCCGGGCCACCTTTTCCGACCGCCGCGTCGAGAGTCACGGCGATGCGTTCGGGAATCTGACCCTCACGGTGAAGGGGGCAGACCCCGCTGCTCCATCGGTGATGGTCTTCGCCCACACCGATCAGCTTGGCCTCGTGGTACGGCGGATCGAAGCGAACGGTTTCGTTCGGGTGGAACGGCTCGGGGGCGTGCCCGAACGTGTGCTGCCGGGCCTCCGCTTGGTGATCATGAACCAGCACGGCAGGCAGATCCCCTGCGTCGTCGGTGTCAAGGCACACCATGCCACGCCGCAAGACGAAAAGGGCCAGGTGCTCGGCTATGACAAGCTCTTCCTCGATCTCGGCGCCACATCGGCGGAAGAGGTTCGCGCCCTCGGCGTCGAAATCGGTGCGCCCGTCACGTACTGCCCCTCTTTCGAACGGTTGGCCGGTACCCGTGTGTCCGGAACGGCGATCGACGACCGCGCCGGCTGCGCCGCGCTTATGGACCTCGTGCAGAGACTTCTGGATGAACCCGTTCCCGCAACGCTGCATGCGGTCTTTTCGGTCCAGGAGGAGTTCAATCTGCGCGGCGCCATGCTTGCGGCCGAGCGTCTCGGGCCAGATGCCGCCATTTCGATCGACATCATGGTCGCCTCCGATACGCCTGATCTCGCGGAGCGCGGCGAACTGCAGCTTGGCGGCGGCCCGGCGCTTGGCCTCTACAGCTTCCACGGGCGCGGCACGCTCAATGGCACGCTTGCGCATCCCGCGCTCCTCAATCATCTCGTGGAGACAGCAGGCCGTGTGGGCATGCCGATCCAGCGCAGCGCTCACACCGGCTGCCTGACCGATTCCTCGTACGTTCAGCTCGTGGGTGAAGGAATTCCCTCCATCGATATCGGCTATCCGACACGCTACACGCATGCGCCGATCGAAACCTGCGACCTTGCCGATCTTGAACAGATAGCGGCACTGCTTGCACTGGCTCTGCGCGATATGAAAGCAGGCTTCTCCTTCGAACGGAGGAGATATTCATGCGCCACCTCCTAGGCATCGATATTGGCAGTTATTCCAGCAAAGGCGTCCTGCTTGATGAGGCCGGTACTATTCGGGCAACGGCGCAGCGCAAGCACGACATGCGTGTGCCGGGGCCAGGACTTGCCGAACATGATGCGCTGCAGGATTGGTGGGAGGGCTTTCGCACGCTGAGCCAGCGGCTGATCGTGGACAGTGGGATCAACCCGGCCGCGATCGCTGCTGTCGGGTGCAGCGGGATTGGCCCCTGTGCGCTGCCTGTGACAGAAGCCGGAAAGCCGCTACGTCCAGCCATCCTGTATGGCGTGGATACCCGCGCCGAAGCCGAAATCGAAGAGCTCAACGCTGAACTCGGCGCACCGGCCGTGCTGGCCCGAACCGGCAATCCGCTGACGACACAGTCTGTCGGCCCGAAGGTACGATGGCTTGCCAAGCACGAGCCTGACACTTTCCGCAAAACTGCGCGGATCGTCGGGTGTCCGACCTTTATCGTTCACCGATTGACGGGACGGTGGGTCGTCGATCACTACGGCGCGTCCTGCTACACGCCATTCTACGACCTTGCCGCCAAAGATTGGCATGACGAGACCATCGAACGGATTTGCCCGGTCGACTGGCTGCCTGAAATAGCCTGGACAACGGAGATTATCGGCCACGTGAGTTCTGAGGCCGCGCGCGAAACCGGGCTTGCCGCCGGCACGGCTGTGATCGCTGGCACCATCGATGCGGCGAGCGAAGCGATCAGCGTCGGTGTGCAAAAGGCGGGTGACCTGATGATCATGTATGGCACTACGGCCTTCTTCATCCAGGTCAATGCCGATCTTGTCGTCGACTCCCGTTTCTGGGCCGCGCCGTTTCTGTTCGAGAACACCTGGAGCGTCATGGGCGGGCTTGCGACTGGAGGCGGTCTCACCCAATGGTTTCGCAAGGAAATGACCGGACTTTGCGACGAGGATTCATCCTTCCAGACGTTGATGGAAGAGGCGATCAAAAGTCCGCCGGGCGCAAACGGCATTTTGATGCTGCCCTATTTCAGTGGTGAGCGAACGCCAATCAACGATCCGCAGGCCAAGGGACTGATCTGCGGCCTGACGCTCGCGCACCGGCGCGGCGATGTCTATCGTGCGCTGATCGAGGGAATCGGGCACGCCACCCGGCACAATCTCGACGGCTTTGCCGAAATACAGCCGGCTCGAAGCATTTATGCCGCCGGAGGCGGCGTGCAGAATCCACTCTGGACACAATGCGTTAGCGACATTGCGGACGTCCGTCAGAATGTGCGCCGGCAGACGGTGGGTGCTGCGCTCGGATCTGCCTTTCTCGCAGGAATAGGGTGCGGGATCTTCGTGCCGGAGGATATCGACCGCATTAACCCGATTGTGTCTCAAATCGCGCCGAATGAGGCCAACCGCAATCGCTACGAGGTCGATCACGCCGCTTTCAAAGCGCTTTACGTCAACAACAGAGGTATGATGCGACGGTCCACGGCAAGCTAGTCGATGGGGCCGAAGGGAGCTGGCGTGGCTATCACGAGCGTGGCCGATCGCTTCAAGGACGGGCAACCAGCAAGGGCTGCACGTTTTCGCCACCTGCCATCAGGGGATTCGACGGCTCGAAATGCTCACGCAGCTCTCGCCTCCTGACGAGCGCGCGCGCACTGGCAAATGCATCTTTCAGACTTTCGGCTCGACGGAGCGCGACGTTGAAGAAGGCGTCACCGAAATAGGTCCACTTCGCCTTGTCCTCGCAGCCGAACGACGGATGATCGGCGTCGGCCGCTGTGATGACCAAGACATCGGGATTCGCGAGACGAGGGATGAAGACTCCAGAGTAGCAGGCCGAGATGATCACCACCTTGTGGCGCACGCCGGTCTTTCCGAGCATCTCGGCGAGACGAGATGGCGTGAGCGTTTGCACAAGCCGCCCAGCCTTGATTGCAAGGCCGTCTGGCGAGCCATGCGAGGTGAGAATCAAGAACAAAACGTCGTTCTCGGCGTCCAGGCGGCCAGCTGCAACCTGTAACGACCTGGCCAGCGTTTCGGCCGTAGCGCTGCCACCCTTCTTCGAATTGTATCGCACCTCGATCGGGCCAACTTCGAAACGATCTGCGACGACCTTGGCTGCACCGATCGCCTCGCTTTGAAACACGCCTTGATCGCCAAAAAGGCCAAAGGACACCACGCCGACCTTGTGGGCATCCTCGTTGGCATGCACGGTCGAAACCGAAAGCGTGAGGGCCAAGGCAAAAGCAACGAGCGGCGCGCCATGTCGCCTGATCCAGGACTTCGAGGTGATGGTGTTGGAGATCATGGTGAACCTCGCTTTCGGCTGGCAAAGGGCCAAAGATGTTCCGGTGCTCCGCCTGTTGGGCGACACCCCTTCATGTGCACGGCGTGTGCACCGAGAACCCGAAGAGGCGATTTCCGCTTCCAATTCATGCATATATGGTCCTAGAAGAGCCCAACACCGGAAGCTTGGCCAAAACCAGATTTCTCAATCGGTCCAATCATACAAAGGGCCGAGAGTAGAAATATCTCTCTAAAATGAAAAGCTTAGATCGCAAATTTTCCATTGCGCCCATCATGATGGAGCGGAGCGAGAGTTCAGGTGTTTCAAATGGTTGGAAGTGGGCGTGTGCACGATATGTGCACTGGGAGATCAAGAAAGATCTCATCACAGATAACGTGAGCAGGTCTTCCAATATAGGTAGCGCCGCACTGGAGCGGCGGACGTCGGTTACTTTGTTGGTCGACGATTTCGCCGAGGCGCTGAGTAGCAGAAGCGCCGTTCGCTCTGGCTTGCGCGGAAGGCGAAAAGGCCGCCGGTGGGCAGCGAGCACAGGGCGAACCTAACTTAAGCGGATATCTCTTAGCGGTCTCTCGCACACGCTAGCTGCACATAGAGCGCGGTAACCGACGGAGCGCAGGGGCGCCGCCATAAAAATTCGCTATGGCGGCAGACCGCAGTCGTGCTTCCCCAGCTGACGCACGTAAATCTATTTTTTACCGCTAGCCGCCGCCAAAATCGAAGAAGACCACGGAAGTGGCAGAATTTGGAGGACGCACATTTGCAGCAGCAACGGAGCGGGGACATGACGATCGAGTTGAGCCGGCGGGGATTTTGCATCGGAACGGCCCTTGTTGGACTGCAAGCCGTTTCCTCAAGCGCCTTCGCCCGAAGCGAGGATGGAACCGTCAAGCTCGGCCTCGTAGCGCCGATGAGCGGGCCGAATGCCCGCTATGGCGCTTTCTCGCTACGCGGCGCGCAAATGGCGGCCAAGGAAATCAACGATGCCGGCGGAGTCGGCGGGCGCAAGATCAACATCATGGCCGGTGACAGCCAGGGGACGCCGGTCGAGGGTGTCTCGGCGACGCGGCGGCTGATCGACCAGGATCAAGTCGACTTCATCATTGGCGACGTCTCGAGCTCGGTGACGCTTGCGATGCAGCCGGTGGCCGAGGATGCCGGCGTGCTCCTGCTCAATGCGGCGTCGTCGAATCCGAAGATCACCTACAAGGCGGGCGTCGGCGGCTTCAAATGGACCTACCGCAACTATCCGACCGACGAGAACCGCGCTTTGATCGTGCTGCAATACGCCGCCGAGAAGAAGGGGTTTACCAAATATGCTGTGCTCTCGGTCGACAGCGATTATGGGCGCGCGGCCATTGAGTTCACCAAGAAGTACCTGCCTCGTTTCAAGAGCCAGATCCTGACGGAAGACTACTACAAGGAAGGCGAAGTGGATTTCCGCAGCGTGCTGTCCAAGATCCGCGATTCCGGCGCCCAGGCCATCATCATGTACGGCAATGCCGATAGCACGCCCATCGTCGGGCGCCAGATGACGGAAGTCGGGATCGCCGGCAAGATTCCGCTGATCGGGAACGCCGAGTTCAATACGGCAAGCTCCATCAAGGCGGCGCCGAAGGCGCTCGAAGGAGCCATCGAGGCGGCGGCCTGGCTTCCGGCCTATGAGTCCGAGAAGAGCAAGGCCTTTGTCGAGAAGTTCACCGCCGAGTTCCGCGAGGCGCCCAATAACCACGCCTATGTGCACTGGGAGACCGTGCACCTGCTGGCCAAGGCGATCGAGCAGGCCCAGAGCATCGACCGCGAGAAGGTCCGCACCGCGCTGTCCAACATCCACTATGCGAGCGCGGTTGGCGAAGTGACCTTCGACGATCACAACCAGGCGCGCTTGCCGATGATCCTTCTCGAGATCGAGAATGGCAAGCCGGTCATCAAGGGAGCCTATTCGGCCGAGATCGACTATCCGAAATAGGGCAGCGCAACGGGATCAACATGTTCTACACGGTCATCGAGCAGATCGTTAACGGCATCGTATCTGGATCGGTCTATGCGATCGTTGCCGTCGGCATGACGATGATCTTCGGCGTGCTGCGCGCCATCAACTTCGCCCATGGCGAATACTATATGCTCGGCACCTTCGGGGCCTGGTTCGCGATCGACTATTTCGATCTGCCCTATCCTGCGGCGATCGTGATCGGCGTGGTGGCGACGGCGGTGATCGCCGTCGTCGTGGGCAACTTCGTGATGCAGCGGATCGTGGGAGCGCCCGCCGAGGCCGGCGTGTTAGCAACGCTCGGCGTCGCGTTAATCCTGCAGAACACCATCATCCTGGTGTTCGGCGGCAGCTACAAGTTCTTCTCCGGCGGTTATATCGAGCCGGTAAGCCTGTTCGGCTTCACGCTGGCCGAGCAGCGCATCCTGATCATCATCGTCGGCCTCATCGTGTTCGTCGGCCTCGAGCTGATGGTGACCTACAGCCGGATCGGCAAGGCGATGCGCGCGGTCTCGCAGAACATCGAGTGCTGCGCGGTGGTCGGCATCGACGTCCGCCATGTTGCGCTCTGGACCTTCATCCTCGGCGCCTGCCTTGCGGCGCTGTCGGGTGTGCTAACTGCGCCGGTGAATGTGAGCGTCTACGGCGGCATGGGCGAGCTCATCACCTTCAAGACGCTGCCGATCATCATCATGGGCGGGCTCGGCAATGTCCGCGGCACCTTCGTCGCGGCGATGATCCTTGGCATCGCCGAGAGCCTGGTTGCCACCTATGTCGGCCTGCAGTTCCGCGACACCGTCGGCTTTGCGACCCTGATGCTCGTACTGATGTGGCGTCCGCACGGGCTGTTCTCCGCGCAGGCGCGCTTCTGATCGCTGGGATGTGACATTGACCGAGATCGTCCGAGACCAGACCATGACATCAGCCGCAAGCCCGGCCGTGAGGAGGGGACCGGATCTCCGCATTCCCTTCGGCTTCGCGCTCGTCGCGCTGGCCTGTGTCGCGCCGCTGTTCCTCGGCAATTACCCGCTGCACGCGATCATCATCGCCCTGATCTTCCTGCTGCCGGCCCACGGTCTCAACCTGCTGCTCGGATACACCGGCCTGTTGTCGCTGGCGCAGGCGGCGTTCTTCGGCATAGGCGCCTATGCCTCCGCGTTGCTGGCGGTGCATTTCGGCACGCCGTTCTATTTGAATTTCCTCGCCGCTGGCCTTGTGACTGGTGCGATCGCGCTGCCGCTGGGGATCCCGGCCTTGAGGCTGCGCGCCACCTCCTTCGTGATGTGCACGTTAGGCTTCGTCATTATCGGCCAGGCCATCGCCAAGAACTGGATCAGCCTGACGCGCGGCGACATGGGACTGGCGGCGATACCAAAGCCTTACTTCGCACTGGGGCCGGCTTCGTTCACGGTCTCCGGCACCGTCGGCTTCTACTATCTGGTGCTCGCTATCGCTGCGCTGGCAACCCTGGCCGTCTATCTGATCGTTCGCTCTCCGGCCGGCCGCAACATGATCGCGATCCGCGAGAATGAGACGCTCGCTGAATCCGTGGGCATCCCTACCTGGCACTACAAGCTGGTCGTCTTCATGATCAGCGCCGTGTTTGCCGGGCTCGGCGGCAGCCTCTATGCGCACTATTTGACCGTGGTCAGCCCGCTGACCTTCCAGATGTACTACTCGACGACGATGCTGATCATCGTACTCGGCGGCGGGGCGGGGACCATCTCGGGCGTCATCTTCGGCAGCCTGCTGTTCGTCGGCCTCACCGAAGCCCTGCGCGTCGCGCCGGAGCTGCGGATGATCGCCTACGGCTTCTTCCTGCTCGCCCTTGTGTTCTACTTCCCGAACGGGTTCGCTCCCTTGATCGGCCGCTTCTGGTCATTCCTCGAGAGGCGCAAATGAGCGGGCTGCCGATCCTCGACATCTCGGGCCTCTGCAAATCCTACGGCGCCGTGCGTGCGGTCGACGGCGTCGACCTGCATGTCGATCGTGGCGAGATCTGCGGGCTGATCGGACCCAACGGGTCCGGAAAATCGACCTTCTTCGACTGCGTGACCGGGCTTGCGAAGCCCAGCGCGGGAGCGGTGAAGCTCGACGGCCAGGACATCACGGGCTGGTCGCTGAACGACATAGCCCGCGAAGGGCGCATGCTGCGCTCGTTCCAGAAGACAGTGGTGTTCTCAGCGCTCGATATTGAGGAGAACCTCGTGATCGCCGGCCAGATGTTCACCTTTCCGGGGATCTGGTCGACCTTTGGCATCGGCGCCGCCGCGCGCAACCGCGTCACGGCCCTAAGGGAGAGGGCGCGCGAGCTGATCAAGATCGCCGGCCTCTGGGACGTGCGCTTCCAGCCCGCGGGCAAGCTCTCCGGTGGACAGCAGAAGCTGATCCAGTTCGCCTCGATGCTGATGCCCGAGCCGAAGCTCATTCTGCTCGACGAGCCGATGGCCGGCATTAATCCAAAGCTAATCGAGCGCGTGGTCGAGAGCATTCGCCTCGCCAACACCTCCTTCGGCGTCAGCTTCCTGATCATCGAGCACAATATCGACGTGGTGACGAGCCTGTGCAAGCGCGTGGTCGTGCTCGACCAGGGCCGCAAGCTTGCGGAAGGAACACCCGACGAAATCGTCCAGAACCAGGCGGTAAGGGAGGCCTATCTCGGTGGCTGAACCCTCTCTCTCGATCAAGGGTCTGCGCGCCGGCTACGGCTCGCTCGACATCCTCAACGGCGTCGATCTCGACGTGCCACAGGGCCAGTTCGTCGCGCTGATGGGGCCGAACGGCGCCGGCAAGTCGACGCTGCTCAAGACGCTCTACGGCATGACGACCGTCAAGGGCGGCAGCATCAACTGGCAGGGCAAGGACATCTCGGCCTTCAAGTCCCGCGCGATCCTGGCCGAGGGAATCTCCTGGGTGCCGCAGGGCCGCTGCAACTTTCCGGTGATGACGGTCGACGAGAACCTGCAGATGGCCGCCTACACGCTGCGCGATGCCAGAGTGAAGGCGGAGCGCGACTATGTCTATGATCTGTTCCCGATCCTGAAGACGCGCCGGAATACGCTCGCCGGTAACATGTCCGGCGGCGAGCAGCAATTGCTCGAGGTCGCGATGGCCGTGCTGCAGCGGCCAAAGATCCTGCTGGTCGACGAGCCCTCGGTCGGCCTGTCGCCGACCGCGATCGGTATCGTGTTCGACGAGCTCTTGCGCATCAACGCAGCCGGCCAGACCATCCTGCTGGTTGAGCAGAACACCAAGAAGGCGATGGCGGTGGCTCAGCGCGCCGTCATCCTGCGGCTCGGCAAGGTGATCTGGGACGGCCGTCCCGCCGACATCACCCATGACGAACTCGGCGAGCTCTTCCTCACCGGCCGCATGCGCGGTGAGACCGACGTCGAACACTGACGCGATTAACAAACTAAAAGGACGATCACAGTGACGATCTTCGTGCCGGCCGCGCGCGTCTCGCGCATCAAGATATCACCGACCACGGCGGCGTCCGCGCGGGTGCGCGAGCTGAAGGCCGCCGGCCGCGACATCGTCGACATGGCGATCGGCGAGCCTGATTTCGATACGCCCGACGACGTCAAGCAGGCGGCGCATGAGGCGATCGACCGCGGCGAGACCAAATATACCGCCGTCAACGGCACGGTTGCGCTGCGCAAGGCTGTGATCGCCGACTACAAGCGCCGCCTTGGGCTCGACTATGCGGACAATGAGATCTGCGTCGGCGGCGGCGCCAAGCAGATCCTGTTCCTGGCGCTGATGGCGAGCGTGGAGGAGGGCGCCGAAGTCATCATTCCCGCACCCTATTGGGTGTCCTATCCCGACATGGTCATCGCCAATGACGGCAAGCCCGTGATTGTCCGCTGCTCGGAGAACCAGGGCTTCAAGTTGACGGCCGAGGCGCTGGAAGCCGCGATTGCGCCGAAGACGCGCTGGCTGATCCTCAATGCGCCGTCGAACCCGACCGGCGCGGCCTATTCCCGCAGCGACCTCGAGGCGCTCGGTGCTGTGCTGCTTCGCCATCCCAATGTCCTTGTGCTGTCAGACGATATCTACGACCAAATCTGGTACCGCGACGAGCCTGCGACCACGTTGGCGGCTGCGGTGCCGGCCTTGAAGGATCGCATTCTGCTGACCAATGGCGTGTCCAAAACCTATGCCATGACTGGATGGCGGATCGGTTATGCCGCCGGCCCCGCGCCGCTGGTCGCGGCGATCAACAAGCTGCAATCGCAGATGTCTTCCTGTCCGTCGTCGATCAGCCAGGCGGCAGCGGCTCATGCGCTGACCAGCGACCAGTCGTTCGTGCGCGACAGCGTCAAGCTGTACAAGGAACGTCGCGACTACGCATGCGCGCGGCTGAATGCGATCCCGGGCCTGTCGTGCCTCGTGCCTGATGGCGCCTTCTACCTCTATCCCGGCTGTGCCGGCGTGATCGGCAAGACCACGCCAGATGGCAAGGTGATCGAGAACGATCTCGACTTCGTGCTCTATCTGCTTGACGGAGTCGGCGTCGCCGCCGTGCAGGGCGCGGCCTATGGCCTGTCGCCGTATTTCCGCCTGTCGATCGCGACCTCGATGGACGCGATCAAGGACGCCTGCGACCGGATCGAGCGGGCCTGCCGCGCCCTGCGCTGAGCGAAAACGGCGATCCCAGGAAGAAACTCATTGAAATCAAGGGGCTAGATAAAGGATAGTGTCGGCACAGATTTGAGGAATAGCGTTCGACAGAGATGAGCGTCGATTTCAGGAAGCTGAAGAGCTTTGTCAAAGTCGTCGACGCCGGCAGCGTCTCGCGCGCCGCCGGCCTGTTGCGGACGGCGCAGCCGGCGCTCTCCCAGCAGATCGCCGCGCTCGAGAGCCACTTTAAGCACAAGCTGCTGCTCCGCTCCAACCACGGCATCGTCCCGACCGAAGCCGGCCTGATCCTCTATCGCCACGCCCAATTGCTGCTGAAGCAGATCGAACAGGCGCAGATCGATATCGATCAATCGACCAAGGCGCTGGCCGGGCGAGTGTCGATTGGCCTTGCGACCTATTCGGCATCGAGCACGCTGTCGCTGCCGATATTGAAGGAGATGTCGACGCTGCATCCGCAGATCATCGTCCATATCAATGACAGCTTTGGTCATGTACTGAGTGAGCTGATCATGACCGGCAAGATGGACATGGCCATGATCTACGGCTCCGGCCCGATCAAAGGCGTCAAGCTGCAACCGCTGTTTCGCGAAGAACTGTATCTTGTCTCGCGCGCCGGGCCGGCGGCGAAAAAGCCAGCGGATGAGCCGCTACCGCTGTCGGCGCTGGCCGACGTCAAGCTGCTGCTGCCGAGCCAGGGCCACTTTTTGCGGCGCCTGATCGATGAATCGCTTGCGCGGGCGCGAGTGACGCCGAATGTGACCTCTGAGATCGAGTCCGTCTCCGCGCTTGGCGCCGCCGTCACCGAGGGGCTCGGCTCGACCATCCTGCCGGCCTCGGTTGCGGCCGCCAGCGCGTCGAGCTTTGCCGGCGTCGAGGTGCGGCGGCTGGTGCGCCCCGCCATCGAGGCGACTGTCTCCTTGTGCGTCTCCGATCATCTGCCGCTGTCGGAGCCGGCGCTTGCCACGCGCGCAGTCCTGCTGACCGTCGTCGAGAAGCTGATGCGGAGCCATCCGCAGGGCATCCGGACCGTCTAGACAACACGCTTGCACTTCAAAGTGCCGCGCCTCGCCATGCTCGGCGGTTGCATCGCGCCGGTTTCGTCGAGCCATAAACAAAACCTATGGCGGCAGACCGGAGTTGTGGTGGTCGCGTGCGACCGCATTTCCTACCTTCGAATACGTCGTGGATTTGATCGCACGATCTGCAGGCGATTTCGACGGATCAGCATCGTCGTGAAGGCGATCGCTTCGAGGAAAAAGATGGCCAAGCTCGCATTCGATACCGGCGGCACCTTCACCGATTTCGCGCTGCTCGACGACAAGGGCGAACTTCATCTTCACAAAGTGCTGAGCACGCCAACCAACCCGGCCGAGGCCGTGGTTCGCGGGGTTTCTGAACTGCTCGCCGAGTTCGGCGACGTCGTCGATCTCGACAGCCTTCAGGTGCTCGGTGCCACCACCGTCGTCACCAATGCCGTGCTGGAGCGCAAGGGCGTCAAGACCGGGTTCATCTCGACGGCCGGCTTCCAAGACATGCTGCGCATCCGCAACGAGGGGCGCTACGATCTCTACGATCTGAATCTGAAGTATCCCGATCCGCTGGTGACCCGTGCCAACAGCTTTGGCGCGATCGAGCGGATCTCGGCTGACGGTGAGGTCATCACGGCGCTGGAGGAGGAGACGGTCCGCGAGATCGCCGGTCGGTTGCGTACGGAAGGCATCAAGTCCGTCGCCGTCTGTCTGCTGCACGCCTATAAATATCCGGATCACGAGCAGCGCATTGCAGCGCTGCTGCGCGAGGAGGATCCCGATATCTTCGTGTCGTTGTCGTCCGAGGTCTGTCCGGAGGTTCGCGAGTTCGACCGTGCCTCGACTACCGTCGTCAATGCCTATACGCGACCGCAGATGTCGGGCCACGTCGCCCATCTCGAACGCGAGTTTTCCGCCAGGGGCATCCATCGCCAGGTGCTCTGGATGACCTCGTCGGGCGGCCTCGTGCCGAGCAGCCGCGCCGCTGAGCTACCGGTGCGACTGATTGAATCGGGGCCGGCCGCCGGCGCCGTCGCCGCCGCTGAGTTCGGCCGTATCGCCGGCGAAGGCAGCGTGCTGTCCTTCGATATGGGCGGCACCACCGCGAAATTGTGCCTGATCCCGAACGGTGAGCCGACGGTCGGCACCGACCTCGAGGTCGCGCATTATCACCGCTTTCGCAAGGGTTCGGGCTTCCCACTGAAAATCCAGTCGATCCGCATGATCGAGATCGGCGCCGGCGGCGGCTCGATCGCGGCGAAGAATCCGCTCGGCCTGCTCGACGTCGGTCCGCGGTCGGCGGGGGCGTTGCCGGGGCCGGCGGCCTATCAGCGCGGCGGCACCGAGCCGACCGTCACGGACGCCGATATCCTACTCGGCTATATGGGCACCGAATCCTTCGTCGGCGGCTCGTTCAAGGTGTCGAGGGACGCCGCGCTCGCCGCGATGACGAAGCTCGCGGCCTCGCTCGACGTCAGCGTTTCTCGCTGCGCCTTCGGCATCCACGATCTCGTCAATGAATCCATGAGCAAGGCCGCGGCGGTTCACGCGACAGACCTCGGCGTCGATCCACGCAGCCTGCCGATGGTCGCCTTCGGCGGCGCCGGGCCGGTGCATGCCTATGGCATCGCGCGCAAGCTCGGCATCAGGCGCATCATCTGCCCGACCGGCGCCGGTGTCACGTCGGCAATCGGCCTCTTGATCGCGCCGGTCGCGGTTGATCTGTCCGCGAGCTTCCCGATGCAGGTCGACAATTGGGACTTTGCCGCGATGGATCGCCTGCTCGGCGATCTCTCGGCCCAAGGGGCTGAGGTCGTGCGCGCCGCCGGCGTTGCGCCGGAGACCATCACCAACAGCTACACGGTCGACATGCGTCACGTCGGCCAGGGCCACGAGATCACGGTCGCGCTGCCGGATCGCAGCCTGCCGCCAAAGCAATTCCATGAGGAGTTGCTCGCCAATTTCTACAAGCTCTATTGCGAGCTGTTCGGCCGCACCGTCGCGGGCTCGTCCGTCGAGGTGATCACCTGGCGCCTGCGCTCCAGCGGCGAGAAGGATCAGGTCACGCCGCCGCACACCCGCCACGCCGCCGAGGCCCGCAAGGGCACCCGCTCGGTCTATTTCAGCGAAGCCGGCGGCTTCGTCGATACGCCGGTCTACGACCACTACAAACTCCCCGTCGGCGAAGCGATCCAGGGGCCGGCGATCGTCGAGCAGCGCGAGTCGACCGCGGTGGTCGGGCCGAGCGGCACGGCGCATGTCGACATCAACGGCAATCTCGTGATCAACATCGCCTAAGGACTACGCCCTCATGTCCGCGAACGCTGCCGACTTCAACGATCCGATCAATCTGCAGGTGATGTGGAATCGCTTGATCTTCATCGCCGATCAGGCCGACATCGTGCTCGGCCGCACCGCGTTCTCGCCGATCGTGCGCGAGAACCATGACTATGTCACTGTGCTGCTCGACAGCCGCGGCCGCGCGCTGGCGCAGTGCACCTGGTCGATCCCGGTGTTCATCACCTCGCTGCCGGTCGCCGCGCAAAAATACTTCCTGCCGAAGTTCCCGGCCGAGACGCTCCAGGAAGGCGACGTGCTCGCCACCAACGATCCGGAGATCGGCACCGGCCATCTGCCCGACGTGACCATGATCACGCCGATCTTCAAGAACGGCAAGGTCGTGGCCTATGCCGGCTCGATCGCGCATCTGCCCGACATTGGCGGCGCTCCCTTGCACTCCGAAGCGAGCGACATCTTCGAAGAGGGCATTCGCTTCCCGATCGTGAAGCTGCACAAGGCCGGCGTCCCCAACCAGGACGTTCTCGACATCATCGCCGCGTCCGTTCGCCTGCCGACCGAGGTGATGGGCGATCTCGAATCCATGGTCGCGGCCAACAACGTCATGGGCCGCGAGCTGGTCAAACTTCTCGACGAGTATGGTCTCGACAGCATCGACGAGCTGGCCGTCGCCATCCACACCCGCTCCGAAGCGCAGACCCGGCGCGCGATCCGGCAATGGCCGAACGGCACCTATAGCGCCGAGGTCCTGCTCGACGGCTATGACACCGACGTGACGCTCAAGGCGTCCGTGATCATCCGCGACGATTCCATTCATGTCGACTACACGGGCACATCAGAGCAAATTCTTCACTCGATCAATTGCCGCACCAACTACCGCTACGCCCATTCGGTCTACGCGCTGAAATGCCTGCTCGACCCCGATACCCCGAACAACGAGGGTTGCATCACGCCGATCACGGACGAGGCGCCGCTCGGGTCCATCCTCAATCCCGAGCAGTGGACCGCGGGCAACTCGCGTAACTTGATTGGCCATGTCATTCCGTCTCTGATCTTCAAGGCGCTGGAGGGCGTGGTGCCTGACAAGGTGATGGGCGACAGCGGCGGTGCGCCGATCTGGGCCGCCAATTGCGTGGGTCGGCGCGACGATGGTTCGCAATATGGCTCGGTGCAGAATTTCCACGGCGGGCAGGGCGCCCGCGCCGAATTTGACGGGCTGGACACCCTGAGCTTTCCGTCCAATTGCCGCGTCACGGCGATCGAAATGTTCGAGATCGCGGTGCCTGCGCTCACCGAGTGCAAGGAGCTCATTGCGGACTCCGGGGGCGCCGGCAGGAGCCGCGGCGGCCTCGGCCAGCGCGTCGTGCTGCGCAATCTCGGGCGCAACCCGATGAACATCTACCTCGCGTCCGAGCGCGTGCGGCATCCGTGCTTCGGTGTCGTCGGCGGGAAGTCGGGCAGCACCGGCAAAGTGTCCCGAAATGGGGAACCGCACTTCCCCAAGGGCAAGGTGGTACTGAAGACCGGCGATCGCCTCGAGGTCGAGACACCGGGCGGCGGCGGTTGGGGACGGACATCGGAGCGCGCGGCGGTTGCGATCGAGCTCGACCTCGCCGAAGGCTTGATCACGCCAGCGGCCGCGAGGCAGATTTACGGCTATCAACGCTCCAGTGTGGCGGCGACTGCCGCCGAATAGGGGTATCATGGGTCTCCTCGACGGAAAGGTTGCACTCGTCACCGGCGCGGGAACGGGAATCGGACGCGAGACCGCGATCCTGCTTGCCGGGGAAGGCGCATCGGTTGTTCTGACCGGACGGCGGATCGATCCGCTGCGGGACGTCGTCAGCGTGATCGAGAAATCAGGCGGCAAGGCCGTCGCCCATGTGCTGGACGTGGCGTCGCGCGAGTCGATTTTGGAGACAGTTGCCTGGGCCAAGCGGAACGTTGGGGCGATCGACATCCTCGTCAACAATGCCGGCAGCGCCAGCAAGGTGCTGAACGCCCGCTTTATCAGCGAGGCCGAGTGGAACGCGACGGTGAACGTCAATCTCACCGCGGTGTTCAATCTGACCCAGGCCGTGCTGGAGGACATGATCGCTCGGAAGGAAGGCACGGTCATCACCGTGTCGTCGCTCGCGGTCGTCACTCCGAACCTGCTCGGTGGCGCCGCCTATGGTGCGGCCAAGGCCGGCGTGAAGAATTTCATGACCTTCCTGCACAACACCTACCGCAACCAGGGTATCCGCGCGACGACCATCCTGCCCGGCGAGACCGATACCCCGATCATGGACAATCGAGCGCGCCCGCCGCTCGAGAGCGAACGCGCCGTGATGCTCGATCCGCACGATGTCGCACGCGCCGTGTTGCTCTGCGCCAGCCTGCAGAAGGGCGCCATGATTCCTGAACTGCACATCTGCCCGACTTTCATGCGCGATACGTCCGCGGACATCGAGACCGCTCGCTGGGTCGGTGCGCCCGAGGGGTTGAAGGACAAGCCGAAGAGCTAAAGGAAAAGGATCTCCCATGAACGGAGCCAAATTACGCGAGCGTCTTGCCAAGGGCGAGGCGGTCACCATGCTCACGCCGCACCACACCTCGTCGGGCCTCGCGGTGCGCCTGGTCGAGCTCGGCGCGGATGCGATCTTCGTCGATTGCGAGCACGGCACCTGGAGCTTTGAGGATGTGCGCGTCACCGCACAGGCGATCCGCGGCGCGGGCGGCGCGGCCATCGTTCGCCCGCACTCGCATGAGCGGCCTGTCCTGATCCGCTATCTCAATGCGGGCGCCGACGGCCTGATGGTGCCGATGGTCGATACCGCCGATCAGGCGCGTGCTATCGTTGACGCGGTCCGCTATGCGTGCCCCGCCGATCATGAGAAGCGGCTGACCATTTGCATGATCGAGACGCCGCTGGCGATCGACAATATCGATGAGCTGCTCACGGTGGAGGGCGTCGACGTCTTCTTCATCGGGCCCGGCGACCTGTCCCAGAACATGGGCTTTCCGCCAGCCCCGCCATTCGGTCAGCCGCGTCCGCAGGCCGTGATCGAGCGCGTTGGATTTGCGGTGAAGACGATCCGGGCGGCAGGCAAGATCGCCGGCACGCTCGTCACCGCAGATGAGCTGCCATCATGGTTCGAGCAGGGCGTGCGGTATTTCTACATTCACTCCGATCCGTTCCTTCGCGTCGGGCTGGCTCGCGTGAAGAAGGTGCTCGGCCGATAGGTTCCATCAACCGAAGCGACCTGACTCCCAAGTATGTCGACTTGGGTCAAAGTAAGACGTTGCGGGGAGGGCAGTTCATGGCGGCAAAGTAGACCACTATTGATCCCTCCCGATCGTCTTGGCTGGAATTGGACCAAATTGGCCCATGATGGATTGGGGTGAGAGTTTAGGTTTTTCAAATAGTTAGAAGGCGGCGTGTGCGCGACGTGTGCACCGGGAGATCAAGAAAAATCTTGTTACAGCCAATGTGAGCGGGCCTTCTGAAGCGGCCCGTCTTTGTTTGGTGCTTGGGGTAGATCCGCGACTGCTGGAGGCAGCAGTCTGAAGTTTTCGGAGATGGACAGCGTCGCGGCGATCAGACGGAGTTGCAGACGCGGGCTCGGCAGCTCTTGGCGTATTGAAGAAGTCCACGAAGTGACGATCCAAGATTGATGCAGTGCGTCGGCTTTTAGCAACTAATGCTATGCAGTTCGTGTAGTCCGGTTCGGCATTCCACCGGCCGCAATGATCTCCGCGCTCAACACTTCGATCGTCGTGCGATGCCGCATCGCGGTCTGTCGAATAAGCGAAAAGGCGTCCGTCTCCGACAAGCCGTGACCGCGCATGATCTGCAGAACGGCGGCGAACACAATACGCCGGGATCGAATGCGGTCTTCCAGTTTCTCGATGTGGATGGCTTCGTCAACCCTTCGCTGCGCTGAATCGAACGCAACCACTAGCGCGGTGTAAAGTCCAGCCGAACGCAGCGGTTTGATGAGAAAAGAGGCCGGCCGCAAATCGAGCAACCACTTCAGTCGGCTGGGCGTTTCCGTTCCAATCAGCGCGATGATCGGTACGTTGCCTTTCCACAAGGTGGCCTGATCGGACTTGATGGGAATGCTGTCCGCATCCATCAGGATGACATCAACGGCCCGGTTCGCCGGTGGCGGCTCGGCCGGATCGTGCTCCGAAATCGCCATACCGAGGCGGCTAAGTTGGCGGCGCACGATAGAAATCTCGCGCTCATCTCTCATCACCATGAGAGCGCGACGGCCGCCAACAGAGAAGGGCGATGGCTTGGTCATTTCACGACACGCAGATGGGCGGAGCGCTTCGTCATCGTATCATTGCTCTTTTCCAGCCTCGTGCCAATCGTCGTGAGGTCAAGGTTCGAGAGATAAGGATCGGGACGCTCGGGGGCATCCGCCTCCCAGAAGATATTGAACCGACATCCAGGCGCGGAGCGTGCCAACCGTGGTGTGAGGAAGCAGTGGTTATTATCGGGATCGACCCAAACCGGTCCCTGCGGGGAATCGTAGCGATGATTTGCCGCAGCGCGCCGCACGGCGCTGACGTCCGCGGATCCCGCTCGGCGGATGGCGCGGGCGAGCAGCATGACGCAAACGTAAGTCGATTGTCCGTCGACGGAAAGGCTGCTGTCCGCGCCGTGGCGTGCCTTCCACCGCGCCACAAAGCTGCGATTTTCCGCTCCCTCGATGCTCTCGAAATATGCAGATGACGTGACACATCCTACAGAAGCCGCCGATCCGATCAGCTTAAGTTCGGGCTCACAAAGGCTGCAGCTCAGCATCGGGATCGAGAGAGCAGCACGCGCCGCCGCAACGTGGAGCGCGCGCATGAAGGCGTAGCTGGACTCACCAACCAGCGTATTGAAGACGACCGGCGGTTTCCGGTCGATGACTTCCCTGACGATGTGGTCCACGGCCGTCTCGCCGAGTTCCAGCAGGCGTTCGGCAAGGATACGGCCTCCTGCGCTGCTTACGATTTCGCGAATGACGCGGTTCATTTCCCAGGTCCAGATGTAGTTCGACCCGATGCAGAATACGTCCGTCGAGATGTGGTCCAGCATATGGCGGACTAGAGGCACGACGTGCTGGTTGGGCGCGGCACCGACGTAGATGACGTTGTCACTGCTTTCGAACCCTTCATAGCGCGCTGGATGCCAGAGCAGCCGTTCGGTCCGTTCGACGATCGGAATAACCTGCTTGCGTGAGGCCGAGGTGTAGCACCCGACGATATGGCTAACCTGATCTTCGCGAATGAGGTCGGCGCATGCGGTGTGATAGCCGGCGACCACCCCGCCGGGATCGCGCAAGCGAGGCGTGAATGTGAAATCGAACTCGGCGCTTTGATTGATTTCGTCGACCGCCATCAACGCGCTCTTGCGCATCTCGCCGGCCATCATGGCGTAAGGTCCCGATTGGGAAAATACGAGGCCGAGAGGGATGGACGACTTGGTCATGAAGAAGCTGGGCCCTGTGCGGCAACAATCTTCTCGCGAGAAAGTAGGCTTTGCTTCCTTGTATCGTCAATCCGCACTGCGCGTCATTCGTACTGTCAGCATAAAAAAGACGCTAGCCTCGCATTGACAAGGTCGGCAACGCTAATACACAATATCGCGGTACGTGAATGCGTGCATGACGAAAATGTTTTCGCGCGGCCGATGACGTCTGAGTGAAGACTTCCGAGTTTCGTTCTGCAACGCAACCTACGCGACCATCGATAGCAGCGGCATTGATGCCATTCGGGGCCTTTTGGGCCGCGGATGGCTTTTTTCGTTTTGTCTGGCAAACACGCGAAATAGGCCAAGGGTGGAGCATGGCGGTTCGCCTTCCGACGCTGGAGCAGATCGACGATCTAGGGTCCAACTTTGGTCTCGTCCTTACTGCTGACGAGATTGCTGCGTTTCAGCAGGCCTTCAAGGGGCCGTTGGCTTCCTACGGCCGGCTGGACGAGTTGGTGCCGCCAGCGCTGGCGCCGATCGCGCCACGTTCGCCGGGTTATCGGCCCACGGCATCCGAAAATCCCTTCGGGGCCTGGTACTGGAAGACGAATATCCGCACCGGCGCAGAGGGGTTGTTGAGCGGCAAAACGATCGCGATCAAGGATAACATCTGCGTCGCCGGCGTGCCGATGATGAATGGTTCGGCGCTGCTCGAAGGTTATGTTCCCGAAATCGACGCCACCGTCGTGACGCGGATTCTCGACGCCGGTGGCACCATCGCAGGCAAGGCTGCGTGCGAGGATCTCTGCTTTTCAGGCGCAAGCCATACCTGCGCCGGCGGCGTGATCCGCAACCCGCACAATCCGGCTCACAGCGCTGGCGGCTCGTCCGGCGGGAGCGCCGCGCTGGTGGCATCGGGTGAAGTACCGATGGCGCTCGGCGGCGACCAGGGTGGCTCGATCAGAACGCCATCAAGCTGGTGCGGCGTTTATGGCCTGAAGCCGACCTGGGGCCTAGTGCCGACCACGGGCT
Source organism: Bradyrhizobium sp. CCGUVB23 (assembly GCF_024199885.1). Lineage (NCBI taxonomy): Bacteria > Pseudomonadati > Pseudomonadota > Alphaproteobacteria > Hyphomicrobiales > Nitrobacteraceae > Bradyrhizobium > Bradyrhizobium sp. CCGUVB23. The sequence continues at coordinate 9,513,737 of NZ_JANADQ010000001.1, read as the reverse complement.
CGATGCCGATCAGCTACTCGGTTGATCATTGCGGTCCCATGTGCGCTTCGGTCGAAGACGTTGCGCGGCTGCTGACGGCTATCGCCGGTCATGACGGTTGGGATACCCGAACCATTGCCGCGCGCACTGGAGACTATATGGCGGCGCTCGGCGATCCGGCGAGAGGACTGAGCATCGGCGTCCTGCACGAGGGGTTTGGCCATTCCGAGAGCGATCCCGCGGTCAATGAGAAGGTGCGGCAAACCATTGCGGCGCTGGATAAAGCGGGAGTCGAAAGCGAGGAGGTCTCGATCGCCTGGCATCTCGACGGACCGCATGTCTGGAGCGGCGTCATCCTGGAAGGCGCCGCCGAGATGATGCTGAAGGGTTTTGGCGTCGGTAACAACGTCCAAGGCTACTACCCGCTCTCGATGCAGGAGGCGCTTGCGCGGGGCATGGGGACGCGGATCAACGACGTATCGCCGACGGTGAAACTGGTGCTGATGCTCGGCGAATACATGCACCGGCATTATCACGGGCGCTATCATTCCAAGGCGCAGAACCTGCGGGTGCTGCTGCGGCGGGCCTACGACGACGCGCTGAAAAAGTTCGACGCGCTTGTTATGCCGACCATTCCCTTCACTGCAACGCCGATTCCGCCGCCCGATGCGCCGCTGAACACCGTGATCGACGTCGCCCTCAATATGCAGGCGAATACCTGTTCGTTCGATGTTTCGGGACATCCCGCTTTCACCGTGCCATGCGGCCGCGTCGATGGTTTGCCGGTAGGCCTGATGCTGGTCGGGCGTCACTTCGAGGAAGCGACGCTGATACGGTTGGCGCGGGCGATCGAAACCGCCGTAGACTGGAAATCAAATTGAACGAGCCAAATCCGACGCTGGCATGCGTTTTGTCGTGCCGATTGCTTTCGAGGTTATCGCGATGACCGACGACACCTGGCTGAGCACATCGATCATGGCAAAGCGCGGCCTCGCCAAGGGGCAGGCCGGCAAGCACCACGAACTCACGATCGAGAAGCAGGGCACTTTCCACTACGTCTACGGTCCCTACACAAAACCCGTTCTCACCGTCGACCCCGGCGATGTCGTCGCCGTCGAGACCGAGGATGCCTTTGGCGGCGTCATCACCAGCGAGAAGGACAGCCCGACCGCGAAGCTGCGGTTTCCCTTCCTCAACCCGCAATGCGGCCCGATTGCCGTCAACGGCATCGAGAAGGGTGATTGCCTCGCTGTGCACATTCATGCCGTGGAGACCCGTGGCGCGCAGCCGGCCGGCAAGACCTGCATCATTCCGGAATTCGGCGGCTTGGTCGGAACGGCGTCGACCGCGTTACTCAATCCGCCGTTACCCGAACGGGTCAGGGTGATGCATGTCGACAAGGGCGGAGTGCGCTGGAGCGACAAGATCACGCTGCCTTACCAGCCGTTCATCGGTACCATCGGGATCTCGCCCGAGATCGAGGCGATTTCGTCGCTGCAGCCCGATTATCACGGCGGCAATATGGACCTGCCGGATGTTGCGCCGGGCGCGATCCTTTATTTCCCCGTGCATGTCAAAGGCGGGTTTCTGTATGTCGGCGATTGCCATGCCGTCCAGGGCGACGGCGAATTGTCGGGCGTTGCGATCGAACAGCGCGCCACCGTGACGATGCAGATCGACGTCATCAAGGGCTGGAGCTTTGCCTGGCCGCGGCTCGAGACCAGGGAGTTTCTGATGACGATAGGCAGCGCCCGGCCGCTGGAAGATGCGGCGCGCATCGCCTATCGCGAACTGGTCCGCTGGATGGGCGCGGAGTACGGCTTCGACGAGATCGATGCCTACATGCTGCTCAGCCAGGCTGGACGAATCCGGCTCGGCAACATGGTTGACCCAAAATACACGATGGGCGCGTCAATTCTGAAAAAATACCTGACTTCATGAAGCATCGGCAACCGCGAGGAGGACTAGCGCTATGAGGGTGAATCGCAGAACGTTCTTGCAGAGTACCGCTGCGATCGCTGCCGCGGGGATGTTTTCCTCCAGCGCATGGGCGGAAGATCCGATCAACGTCGCCAGCATTCACGATCTCTCCGGCGGCCTCGACATCTACGGCAAGCCGATGGTCGACGCGTTGACGCTTGCGATCGAGGAAGCCAACGCGGCGGGCGGCCTCTTGGGCCGGCAGGTCAAGCTGATCAACTATGACACACAGTCGAACATGCAACTCTACACCCAGTTCGCGCAGCAGGCGGCCCTGAAGGACAAGGTCGCGGTCGTCCATGGCGGTATCACCTCGGCGTCGCGCGAAGTGATCCGGCCGGTGCTCGACAAGTTCAAGACGCTGTATTTCTACAATACGCAGTATGAAGGCGGTGTCTGCGACCGCAACCAGTTCGACACCGGCGTGACCCCGGCGCAGACGGTGGAAAAGCTGGTGCCTCATGCCATGAAGAAATGGGGCAAGAAGGTCTACGTCGTCGCGGCCGACTACAATTACGGGCAGATCACATCGCAATGGGTGAAAAAATACGTCACCGAAAATGGCGGCGAGGTGTCCTCGATTGACTTTTTCCCGCTCGACGTCACCAATTTCGGTCCGACCATCTCCAAAATCCAGGCGGCCAAGCCGGATTTCGTCTGGTCGGCACTGGTCGGTGGCGCGCACATCTCGTTCTACCGCCAATGGGCGGCCGCGGGCATGCGCAAGAGCATTCCGATGGCATCGACTACGTTTGCGGTCGGCAACGAGCACATCGTGCTGTCGCCCGATGAATGCAACGGCATGCTGATCTGCTACAACTATTTCCAGGACCTGAAGAACCCCGTCAACGAGAGTTTCGTGGCGAGTTTCCACAAGCGCTTCGGCACCGACTATCCGAACATCACCGAACTCGCGATGGGTACCTATCAGGGGTTCCGGCTGTGGGCGGAAGCGGTCAAGAAGGCCGGCAGCGTCGATCGGATGAAGGTCATCGAAGCCCTGGAGACCGGGATCAGCATCGATGCGCCTTCCGGCAAGGTCACCATCGATCCGCCGACGCACCATTGCGTGCTCGACGTGCACATCGCCGAAGTCGCCGACAAGAAGCTCAAGGTGCTGGAAGATTTTGCCCAGCAGAAGCCCGCCGATACCGCAGCTGTCTGCGACCTCATCAAGAACCCGACCGACAACCAGCAATACGTGATCAAGATTTGAGACCGGACCGGCCCTCAATTCTGTTTCGGAAAGGTGAACGTGGATCTCGCTGTTCTTCTGGCAATCCAGGTCCTGTATGCGATAGCCAGCCTGGCGCTAATCAGCGTCGGGCTGGCGATCATCTTCGGCATGATGCGCGTCATCAATCTCGCGCATGGCGAATTCCTGATGCTCGGCGGATATGCGGCAATCGTCGCCACCAGCCACGGCATCAGCATCTGGATCGCGATGCTGGTGGTGGCACCGATCGTGGTCGGCCTCATCGGCGTCGTCGTCGAGCGGACCATTATCCGTTTTCTCTATGGTCGCATGATCGACACCATGCTGGCTACCTGGGGTCTCAGCCTGTTCCTGGTCGGGCTGACCACGGCGATCTTCGGCAATACCACTGTCGGCATCTCAGCGCCGCTCGGCAGCTTCCAGATCGGCGCCTACCGCACCAGCGCCTACACGCTGTTCGTGATCACCGTCGCGGCCGTAGTGCTGGCTGTGATCTTCGTCGTGATGCGCTGGACGCGGCTTGGCCTGATCGCCCGCGGCACGATGCAAAACGCCAACATGGCCTCGGCGCTTGGTGTCAATCCGCCCCGCGTTTACGCCATCACCTTCGGTCTCGGCGCGGCGCTGTCGGGACTTGCCGGCGCCGTGCTGGCGCCGGTCTCCGGTGTATTCCCTACCATCGGCGTTGCCTATGTCGCCAAATCCTTCATCACGGTGATCGGCGGCGGCGCCGCGATCCTCAGCGGCACGGTGTCGGCGTCGGCGCTGTTCGGCAGCATCAACCAGATCGCGACCTTCGTCACCACGCCGGTTTTCGGTGAAGTCGCGTTGCTCGCGGCCGCGATCATTCTGATCCGCCTGCTGCCGCAAGGCATCACCGGCCGCTTCTTCCGGAGAGGCCTGTGAACGCCCGCGCGCTCAATCTGATCGGCCTTGGCCTCGTCGGCGTGATCGGCATTGCGTTCCTGGTGCTGGTACCGCGTTTCTTCGAACTCGACGTCGTGCTCGAGTTCACGGTCTACATGATCATGGCGATACTGGCGCTGAGCCTCGCTCTGATCTGGGGTTATGGCGGCATACTTTGTTTCGGCCAATCCGCGTTCTTCGGGCTGGGCGCGTATACCTATGCGATCGCGATGTTCAACATCGGCGAGAGCACGGTCCCGCTGCTGCTTGCCGTCATCGTGCCGGCCGCGTTCGCGGCGCTGCTCGGCTATTTCATGTTCTACGGGCGCATCAGCGACGTCTATCTCGGCGTCATTACGCTGACCGTGACGCTGATCCTGTTCAATTCCATTAACTCGACTGCGGGACCGGAATTCCATATCGGCTCGGCACGACTCGGCGGCTTCAACGGCATTCCCGGGATCCCGCCGTTGAATGTGCCCGGCAACAAGCGTGCGCCGATTGATCTCGAAGGCATGTTCTATCTGGCGACCGCCGCATTGCTCGCGACCTATTTCGGATTGCGCCTGCTGCTGGCGAGCCGGTTCGGCCGCATCATCGTCGGCATCCGGGAAAACGAACGGCGTGCTGAACTGCTTGGCTATGATCCGCGCGCCTACAAGCTCGCGACATTCACCATTGGTGGTGCGCTGGCCGGATTTGCCGGGTGCCTGTTCGCCAATTGGGGCAACTTCGTCAGTCCCACGATCTTCGGTCTCGCCCAATCCGCGCAGATCATCATCTGGGTTATCGTCGGCGGGCGCGGCACGCTGATCGGGCCGATCGTCGGGTGCATCGGCATTCAATGGCTCACGACCGCGCTCGGCGCCAACCAGCCCAGCGGCGGTTCGGACTGGTGGGCCAAGATCTTTGCCAACGCGCCCTTGATCTTCGGCATTATCCTGATTGCGTTCGTGCTGCTGGTGCCCAAAGGACTGGTGCCGACGCTCGGCGATATCGGCCAATCGCTACTCGCGTCGCGTGGCAAAGAGGCGAAGCGGCTACAGCCTAAGCGGGCGGAGGAGGGCTGATGGCCGCGCCGCTGCTTCAGACCCAGGATCTCAGCATGCATTTCGGCGGCGTTCGCGCCGTGCTGCACGTCAATTTCTCGCTGGCCGAAGGCGAACTGCACTGCCTGATCGGCCCCAACGGCGCAGGCAAGAGCACGTTCTTCAAGATGCTGACCGGGCAACTGGAGCCGACCCATGGCCGGGTGCTGTTCCGCGGCCAAGACATTTCGCACGCGCACGCCCACGACATCGCCCGGCTCGGCATCGGCATCAAGACCCAGGTGCCGAGCGTCTTCGATGGCCTTTCGGTCCGTGAAAATATCTGGCTTGCGGCAAACCGCCTTCATTCCCGCGATGAGGCGAGGCGCGTCGTCGACGAGATGCTGGCGAGGGTCGGCCTGACGGAAGCCGCCGAACGCCTGGTCGGCCAACTGGCCCATGGGCAGCGGCAATGGGTCGAACTTGGGCTGGTGCTGGCGACCGATCCCAAATTGATCCTGCTCGACGAGCCCGCCGCCGGCATGACCCACGAGGAGGTCAACAAGACGGCCGAATTGGTACGCGAGATCAACCGCACCAAGGCGCTGATCGTCGTCGAGCACGACATGCAGTTCATCCGCATGATCGCCAAGCAGGTCACGGTATTCAATCAGGGCAGCGTGTTAGTCGAAGACACCGTTGAGAACATCATGCGCAATCCGCAGGTGCGCGACATCTATCTGGGCAAACAGGCGGCCGCATGATGCTCGATGTACAGGGACTGCGAACAGGATATGGCCGGATTCCGATCCTCAATGGGGTAAGCTTCTCCGTCAATGAGGGCGAATTCATCGGCATTCTCGGTCACAATGGCATGGGCAAGACCACGCTGCTCAAGGCGCTGATGGGGTTTTTGCCGGCGACCAGCGGTCGCGTGATGTTCGGCCATGACGACGTCACGGCGATCGAACCCTATCGGCGCGCGCGGCTCGGTCTCGGCTACGTGCCGCAGGGCCGGGAGATCTTCCCCGGGCTCACCGTCTACGAGAATCTGCGCATGGGTTGCAATACGCAGGACCGCGCGGAAGAAGACATCATCGCGAGCGTACTGGAGGAATTTCCCCGCCTGAATTCGTTGCTCGATCGCCCCGGCGGCGCGCTGTCGGGCGGCGAGCAGCAATTGCTGGCGATCGCGCGCTGCCTTTGCGGCGACCCGCGGCTAATCCTGCTCGACGAGCCGACGGAAGGCATTCAGCCCTCGATCATCGACGAGATCGTCGAAACACTGCAGCGGCTGCGGGCCAGAAGCGGGCTCACCATGATCTTAGTCGAGCAGAATCTGGACTTCATTGCTGCGCTGTCGCAGCGCATCCTGATTATCCAGAAGGGCGCGATTACCCGGGAAGTGGAGCCAGGCGAACTCGGCGACGCAAGCCTCGTCGGAGAATTTGTCGGTATCGCAACGTAAGCCCGCTGCATGCGGGCATGATCAGAGGGAGAATCAAGCCATGGCAGTCAGGAGACCCACACTCGATCAGCTGCGCAGCGTCGCCGAGGACCTTGGCATGCACATGGGTGATGCAGAGCTCAAATCCTACGATGCGTTAATGCAGGCGAATTACGCGGCCTACGATGCGGTCGATGCCATGCCGGACTATGTGCCGGTGGTGAAGTATCCGCGCACGCCTGGCTATCGCCCCGAGGGCGAAGAAAACAAATTCAACGCCTGGTACATCAAGACCGAGATCAAGGGTGCCCCGAACGGCAAGCTCGCTGGCAAGAAGATCGCGCTCAAGGACAACATCTCACTCGCCGGCGTTCCGATGATGAACGGCGCATCGACGCTGGAAGGCTACATCCCCGATACTGATGCCACCATCGTTACCCGTATGCTCGACGCCGGCGGCACTATCGTGGGCAAGGTGCATTGCGAATATTTCTGCTTCTCCGGCGGTAGCCACACCTGTGCGGCCGGTCCCGTGCACAATCCGCACAAGATGGGATACTCCGCCGGTGGTTCGTCCTCAGGCAGCGCGGTGGTGGTGGCGACCGGTGAGGCGGATATGGCAATCGGCGGCGATCAGGGCGGCTCGATCCGCATTCCGGCCGCCTTCAGCGGCATTTACGGCATGAAGGCTACCTATGGCCTCGTACCTTATACGGGCGTGATGCCGATCGAACTCACGATCGATCACACCGGCCCGATGACGAACAACGTGCGCGACAACGCGCTGCTCCTGGAGGTGCTGGCAGGGGCCGACGGACTTGATCCTAGGCAGGGCGCACTCAAGGTCGGAAAGTACAGCGACGAGATAGACGGCGGCGTCAGGGGATTCCGTGTTGGCATCGTGAGGGAAGGATTTGGGCATCCAAGTTCGGAGCCAGACGTCGACGCCAAGGTTAAGGCGGCCGCCGAGTTGTTTCGCAAGCTCGGCGCTACCGTCGAGGAAGTCTCGGTCCCGATGCACCTCGTTGCACCGGCGATCTGGCTACCGATCGCCGCCGAAGGCGCCACCGAGTTCATGATGAAGGGCAACGGCATGGGGACAAACTGGCGCGGTCTCTACAACACCACGCTGCTTGACGCCCACTCCGCCTGGAAGCATCGCGCCGACGAATTGTCCGACAGCCTCAAGATCACGATGCTGCTCGGTCAATATTTCACCAAACACTACCGCGGCCACTTTTATGCCAAGGCCCAGAATTTGAACCGCAAGCTGCGCGCATCCTATGACGAGGCTTTGGCCAAATACGATCTGTTGCTGATGCCGACCCTGCCGATGAAGGCGACGCCGCTGCCGCCGGCGGACGCGCCACGCGAACTTTATATCCAACGTGCGTTTGAAATGGTTCCCAATACTGCGCCGTTCAACGCCACCGGACATCCAGCGATGAGTCTTCCCTGCGGCATGAGCAACGGTCTGCCGGTCGGTCTGATGTTGATCGGCAAGTATTTTGACGAGCCGACGATCTATCGCGCCGCCGCGGCGTTCGAAGGTGCCGGCGACTGGAAGAAGATGTGACCGGATCGAGGCGGGCTGCCGACATGCGAGCAGGCCGTCACACCAGCAACGGAGGCGACCATGGATCTTGGATTAAAGGGAAAGAGCGTGCTCGTAACCGGTGGCAGCAAGGGCATTGGGCTGGCGATCGCCGAGCTATTTGCGGCCGAAGGCGCCAACGTCGCGATCTGCGCACGCAATGCTGACGAAGTTGGCAACGTCGTGAAGAGCCTCTCGACGAAAGGTGGCAAGTCGTGGGGCAGAGCGGTTGATGTCGCCGACCCGGATGCGCTGAAGGGCTGGATCGAAGGGGCCGCCGCCGAACTCGGCGGCATCGATACCATCGTCTGCAACGTCAGCGCGCTGGCGGTTGGCGATACGCCCGAGACCTGGGAGAAATCGTTCCGCACCGACATGATGCATACCGTCAATTCGGTCGCGGCCGCGCGGCCTTATCTGGAAAAGTCGAAATCGGCGTCGATCATCATCGTGTCCAGCGTGTCGGGCTTCGAGGTCGACTTTGCCGCCGGTTCGTATGGCGCCTTCAAGGCGGCCTTGATCCACTACGCCAAGGGTCTAAGCAATCAGCTGATCGCCAAGGGAATTCGCGTCAACGCCGTGTCGCCAGGCAACACATACTTCGAAGGTGGTATCTGGCAGAATATCGAGCGCGGCATGCCTGATCTTTACAAGACAGCGATGTCGCTCAATCCGACCGGGCGTATGGGCACGCCGCAGGAAGTCGCCGCCGGCGTGGTGTTTTTGGCGAGCCCGGTCGCAAGCCGCATCTCTGGCACCAACCTCATCGTCGATGGTGCACTCACAAAGGCTGTCTAGCGAGCTGTCGACTGGGGTCTCATTGCAGCTCGCTTGGCGGAAGACGTGGTGCTGGCGCTCGCTCAAGGTTTCCGCGACGGCAGTTTCAACGCATGATGCTTTCTGACGCTTGATTGTCGATGGGACCTGCTTTGAGACTATTGGCTGGAATTAGCTCAAATTGGCCCGTGATGGATTGGAGCGAGAGTTCAAGTTTTTCAATTGGTTAGAGAGCGGCATGTGCACGATGTGTGCACCGGGAGATCAAGAAAAATCTATAGAGGGCAGTGGGCGGCCTCGAAAGATCTGACTTCCGCAGAACTCCCACGCCTGAACCTCGCAAGGGCAGGGCACTCGCCTGCGATTCACGTGCTGATCTTGTTCGTCACGAGGTTGTGCTCTTCGCTCGACTTGCAAGGAGGGGACCCAATTGCAGGCGCGGCAGTTTTCGGCGCAAAGCGGACGTGCGGCCGGACCAGGGCGTCAGAAGAGCCATAGCCCGAGCTCCGTGGGCAGAACCTGTTCGATTACTCAGCCCGCTTCAGCTATTACCATCACGGGAGAGGGTTCGAATCCGAGTTCCGATAAACCATCAAGAAGGCATCGGTTCGCCTTCAAGATGGGTGAAGTGGATATCGAAGGCTTTGTTGGTAATGAAGAGAAAAGTCACATCGTCCGTTTCCGTCGCGCCATGCGATTGCACCATCCCCTCCGGAAACCAGACGAACGTGCCGGGACCATATTCGCCAGCATGCGTACGGAGCACTCCATCGAGAACGTAGATTCCGTGTGAGCAACTGTGCCAGTGCGATATGGTCGTGTAACCGGCGGGGTATTTGATCTTCCAGATCGCCACACCTGTCTTTTCATCGACCTTGCAAGTCTTGAGCGGGAGCTTGCCGTTGATCTCCGGGACGTCCAGAATGTCCCAGGCGATCTTGTTGGTATGGAGCGCGAAGTAACCATCGTTCATTGCAGGTCCCCTGTTAGACGTGGGTTGGGGTTGCGAGGAGACGGCTGGTCTCCTCGCCATTCATCTTGTCCGTGACTGTTGACGACCGGTATTCGCGCAAGCGGGGCTACACGGCTACTCTCGCTGCATATTGCGAGACCTCGCGCCGGCCGGCTTGATGCGTGTCGGCGTGCGATTCGCTCGATCGCTCTTTGATGTGATCTGCAACAAACTCTGCATCTCGCCCGATGCCAACAAACCGGCCCGAGCCCCAGGTGTAGAGCCACGGCAATCCAATCACATAGGCGCCGTCGATCGACGTGATGCCTCGCTTGTGGGTTGGATAACCGGTGCCATCGAACATCGGCAGGTCGACCCAGGACCAGTCGGACCGGAAGCCGGTCGTCCAGATGATGCTGGTGATGCCGCTCGCTGCGAGATCGAGCTCCGTCGGTGCCGCAGTGGGAGACCACACCGGTTCATAGTGAAGCGTCACAGGCGCCGCGATTCCATTCTTTGCGATGTGCTCGTCTATCAGTCGGCAGATGCCATTATAGACCCGATCGGCATTGTCGAGATTGGTCTGAAGATCATCGCCAAGCTGCAATCTGGTTCCGCGGCCATCCCTGAGGCGGCCGTAGAGCTTCATGCCTTCGAGGGCGAACTTGCGCAGGTCGACGTCGCGGCCGCCGTCCCGGCCGGTCAGGTAGTGGTTGGCGTTCCTGCCAACACCTTCCTTGAGCGAGTGCTGCTCGACCGGCAGGTCATACTGGCCGAGATCGTCGAGCCAGTCGACCGCGTCCCGGCCCCGATAGAAGCGCGGGCACCGCGGCGCGCTGCCGACGGCGAGATGCACCTTGCGGCCTGCCAGATGCAGATCTTCGGCGATCTGACAGCCCGACTGTCCGCTGCCCACCACCAGGATCTCGCCGGGCGGCAACTGATCCGGATTGCGGTAGGCCGAGGAGTGGATCTGGGTGATCGCGGAATCGAGCCGCTCCGCAAACGGCGGTACTTTCGGGACGTGATAGCCGCTGACGGCCAGCACGACGCGATCCGCGGCGATCTCGCCGGCTGTCGTCTCGAGCATGAAGCCGCGACCGGATTGCCTGAGACGCGTGACGGCGACACCTTCGCGAACCGGCGCACAGGTGTGCCTGGCAAAATCCTCGATATAGGAGACGATCTCGTCGCGCAGCATGAAGCCGTGCGGGTCCTTGCCGGCATAGGGAAAGCCTGGAAGCTGGCACTGCCAGTTCGGCGTGACCAGGCAGAACGCGTCCCAGCGCTGCGTCTTCCAGGAATGGGCGATGGTGTTCTTTTCCAGCACGACATGCCCGATGCCATGCTTCTTGAGCTGCGCGCTCATCGCAAGGCCGGCCTGGCCGCCGCCGATCACGACGACCGGATAGTGGGTGTGGAGATCAGACATGATCAGCTCCTGCTATTCTTCAAACGAGACGATGGTGACGGATGCGCTAGGCGTGGCCTCGAATTGGGCTGCCGTTGCTTCGATCCGGGCGAGCTGCCCGAGCGCGCGCGAGCAGAGAAATCCGTATTTTTCGCGAACACGCTCGGCCGCGATGGTCAGCGCGGTGCGGCTCCGTTCGCGGAATTCGGTGAGCGAATAGGTCGCGCCGGCGACGAAATGATCCTTGATGACGAGCGAGGGCGAATAGCAAGCCTCGATCCGCTCATCGGGCCAGCGCACGTTGAAGTGCATCTCAGGCATAGTGCACCTCGCGCGTGTCCTGATAGGTCGCCATGTGAGCCTTGGCGGTGCGACTCCAGTCATGACGCCGGGCAACCCTGGCACCATTCGCGATCAGGCGCGAACGCAGCGGTTCGGCAAGCGCGCCGAGGACGGCATCCGCGATCGAGCCCGCGTGATGCGGATCGCACCAAGCAACATCGCCGGGGCCGAGATATTCCGTGAAAGGTGCGATGTGCGACACCACCGCCGGCACGCCGCTGGCCATCGCTTCCAGCACGGCAAGGCCAAAGCCTTCGCGCAAGGACGGGAACACCAGTGCATCGGCCAGGCGATAAAGCGACGGCATTTCGGCATCCACCAGCGGACCGGTCTCGATCACCGCATCAGCTGGCAGTCCGGCATCCCGGAGCCGTGACTTGAACTGCTGCCTGTAGAGGTCGTGGTCGAGGAGCGAAGCACCGCCAGCGATGACGAGCTGCGCGGACCGGTGCATGGCGTGCACCTGCCGGAAGGCATCGAGAATGCCGAGTGTATTCTTGCGCTGCTCGACGCCGCCGATCGAGAGCAGGATCGGGCCTGTGCGAAGGCCGAGCCGGGCGCGCAGCACCTGGTCGGAGGGTGTCGAGACGGCCGAATAGCGCGCCGTATCGACGCCATTGCCGACCAGCGCCGCCGCGCGGGACATCTCCACCTTCAGTTGCTCCTGCCAGAACCGGCTGACGACGAACAGGCCGTCGGCATGGACGATCGCGCGACGGTCGAGCTCGCAGAGCCGCTCGTCCCTGAATGCATCGATGTGATGAACGGTACGGACATAGCGCTGAATCAGGCCGCGCTGCTTCAGCGTCGCAAGTGCATTGCCGGAAATTCCGTCCTGGGCGTGGAAGACGTCGTACTGCCGATGCGCCAGATTCTCGAAATGCCTGACATAGTCGGCAATGCGCGTTTCGACCATCGCAACGACGTCGCCCGAGGCGAGCGATGCAGGCACCGAGCGCGTCGAGGCAACGGTGCGGCGGAAGAAGCCTTTGCCTGCAGGGTCGGGCGCATGCACGACCGGCCTATGGCCGAGGCGCGCCAGAGCGTCCGCAAGCCCGAGCGCGTGGACCACGCCCCCCCGTGGATTGGTCGAGTGCGTGAGGATCGCGATGCGAAGCCGGGACGAACCACCGCTCATGCCACGCTCCGTTGCGGGCTGCTCTGGCGAGGCGCACAGCCGATCAGCGGCTGCTCCGAAAAATCCCAGACCGTTGCGCGGCCAGAAGCTGTGCGAATGTCGACGGTCGCTCCAGTGGCAACCTCCCCGATGTCCGCTGCCGCGATGCCGCGCCGCTGAAAGCGCGAAAGGGTCTCATCGACGTATTCGGGCTTCACCGACAGGAGATAGCCGAAGCTCGGGAACGTAAGCAGCCAGCGTTCGAGCGGTGCACCGGCGGGAATCGGAATCGCATCGACATCCAGCGTGATGGCAACCTGCGAGCACTCGGCGAGCATCGCGGCAGTCCCGACGACACCGCCCTGGCTGATGTCCTTGGCGGCGAGCGCAAGCCCGTCCTCGGCGATGGATGGCAGGATCTCCAGATCGCCCCGCAATCGTTCCGCCGGCGCGTCGGTGGCGGCCTCCCAGTTCGCGAACGGCTCGCGGTAGCGGCCGCGCAGATCGATCGCCGCGATGAGCTTGTCGCCGGGCCTGGCGTCGAAGCTGGTGAGAAGCCGCCTGGCGCGGCCGAGGATCGCGACGGCAAACTGGCTTTGGCTGCTTCGAACGTTGGTATGCCCACCGATGACAGGCACACCGAAGGTCTTTGCGGCGGCCTTCAATCCTTCGAGAATGGGCGCGGCGTTGTCCGCACCATTGGACCAGATCGCATTGACGATGGCGGTCGGCCGCCCACCCATCGCGGCGACGTCGGAGATGTTGACCATGGCGCCGCACCAGCCGGCAAACCAGGGGTCGGCGGCGACGAATTCGTTCATGAAGCCTTCGATGGCGAACAGAGTATAGCCGTCGCCATCCGGGATCGCCGCGCAATCATCGCCCACCGAGATGGCGTCGCTGCCCGACAGGTCGAGCGCGGCCGCAACAGCCGCGATGTCGGCCTTGGCGGCGATGCCGCGGCTTTGGCGGAGCCTTTCAGCGAGGCTTGTGAGTGCGGCGTCCGTCAGCATGATCAGGCCGCCAGCTTTGCGAGCGACAGGAAGCCGGTTTCGGGCGTCCGGAACGGCGGGTAGTGATCAAGGTCGGCCTCCATGCGATGGTGCGGCCGGCCATGAAGCTCGAATTCACCGAGCGAGCGCCAATGCATGTGCTGGAACAGGAGAGCATTCTGGCTCTGCACGTTGGCGAGGAAGCGGCGGCAGCCGCGCGCATGGGCGGAGGAGACGGCAAGCCGGATCAGGCCTGCGCCAACGGCGCTGAGCCGGCGATAGCTCTTTTCAACGGCAAGGCGAGAGCCCCACCAGACATCCGCCTCGTGCTCATCGGCGTGAATGCGCACGGTGCCGACGACATTGTCCTCGACCACGCCAAGCAGTGACACTGCCACGAGCGGAATGGCGACGTCGTCGACTGGGTCGCGATCATCGCCCGCGAACACGTGCTGCTCCTCGCAGAAGACCTTGCGCCGCAAAGCGGTTGCGGCAGCTCGTTCCCACGCTTCGGTTGCGAATTTGACCTGGAATTCGGGCGCGACGAACGGTTTGAACGGCTCGAACATCATGCGCTTGCTCCGCGCTCATAGGTGGAGAGGGCCGAGCAGGCGCCGCATTTGCCGCAGCCTGCCTTGATGTCGGTTGCGCGCAAGCCGCCAGCGCGAAGCATGTCGGCGAGCGGACGCAGGATCTCGTGCATGAACGCCGGAGACGGCGTCGGATGGCTCTCCAGCGGCGTGCCGGCGATCGGCACGAACGGCACGACGAAGGGATAGACGCCGATATCGATGAGCCGGCGGGATATCGAGAGAATCTCGGAAGGCTCATCGCCAAGCCCGGCAAGGATGTAGGTCGAGACCTGGCCACCGCCGAAGACGGGGACGGCAGCAGAGAAAGCGTCCATATAGGCCTCGATCGACACCTGCGCCTTGCCCGGCATGATCCTTTGGCGCACGGCGGGCCCGATGACTTCCAGATGCATGCCGAGTGCGTCGACGCCTGCCTCCTTCATGCGCAGGAACCAGGCGAAATCATCCGGCGGTTCGCATTGCGCCTGGATCGGCAGGTCGATGGCGGCTTTGACGGCCTGCGCACTCTCCGCAAGGATGCTGGCGCCGCGGTCGGACGTATGCGGCGTGCCCGTCGTCATCACCATGTGGCGCACGCCGTCAAGCTCGGCAGCCGCCTTGGCGACTTCGGCAAGCTGCGCCGGCGTCTTGCGCTCGACCGTACGTCCCGCCGCGAGCGACTGCCCGATGGCGCAGAACTGGCAGGTCTTGGTGCGGCTCTGGTAGCGAATGCAGGTCTGGAGCACGGTGGTTGCGAGGACGTCGCGCCCGTGCAGGGTGGCAATCTTCCAATAGGGAACGCCGTCCCCGGTCGTGCGGTCGTAGAATTTGGGCCGCAGCGGGAACGAGACGTCGGCGAGCACGACGCCATCGCGCGAGATGCGGCTGCGCCCAACCTCGTCCGGCCGCTCGACGAGATAGGGACTCTCGAAGGCCGGCGCATTGTGGACCGGAATCATCACGGTCGCGCCGTCGATCGTGAATGGCGTGTGATCCGACGGCCCAGCACCGCCGCGGCGGCCTGTCGCCCCGGTCTTGGGATCAGCGAGCCGAACCCCGAAGGACTGCAACTCGTTGATCAGTTGCTCGGTCGGCATCGCCTTGAATTGCGGCATCTGCGGTCTCATCTGATTGGTCTCCCGGAATGGGCATGAGGCGGTTCGGGTGAAAGCCGTGTATGGGGCGCGCGGGTCGGTCGTTCAGCACCAGCGAAAGCAGCTCCGGCCGGGCGTAGTGGCCGACCGAGTCCATCATCCGCTTGCGCTTGGTGATCAGTGCGAGGTCGAGATCGGCGACGAGGATTCCCTCGCCGCTGGTCAAGGGCGGCACCAAATGGTTGCCTTCCGGCGATACGATCGCGGTCATGCAGCCGCCGCGCAGGCCTTTGCGCAGGCCTTCCTCGGGCGAGATCTTGGCAATCTGCTCCTCGGTCAGCCAGCCGGTGGCGTTGACGACGAAGCAACCGCTTTCCAGCGCATGATGCCGGATCGTCACCTCGATCTGGTCGGCAAAGATCTGTCCGACCAGCGATCCCGGAAACTGGGCCGCATGGATTTCTTCATGCTGGGCCATCAACGCGTAGCGGGCGAGCGGGTTGTAGTGCTCCCAGCAGGCCAGCGCGCCGACCCGGCCGACCGCGGTCTCCACCACCTTCAAACCGGCGCCATCACCCTGGCCCCAGATCATGCGCTCGTGGAATGTCGGTGTGATCTTGCGGCGCTTCAGCACAAGCGCGCCGTTGGCGTCGAACACGAGCTGTGTGTTGTAGAGCGAACCGTGATCGCGCTCGTTGACGCCGAGCACGATCACCATGCCGTGACGCTTGGCCGCCTGCCCGACCGCATCCGTAATGGGACCGGGCACGACGACGGCGTTGTTGTAGAGCTCGATATGCTCGGCGCCGCTCAGCACCGGCGGACGGACAAAGGAGAAATACGGGTACCAGGGAACGAACGTCTCCGGAAAAACGGCGAACTGGACTCCCTTGCCGGCCGCCTCCACGATGGCCGCCAGAATCCGGTCGACCGTTCCGGTCGGCGTGTCCAGATCCGGCGCGATCTGAATCGCGCCGGCTCTGATCGTGGGCTTCGCTGTCACTGTGCTCCTCCCTCGTCCATCGCGCGAGCCAACCGAGGTCAGACGGTCCAGGTGTGGATCATGAACGCGTCGTCCCGGCGGTGAAGCAGGATGAGATCGAGCACATCGAGCGGATTGATCGGCCGGATTCCGGGAATGAGCGACGGCTCGCCATGGCCGTAGAGCGCTTGCAGCGCGAACCGGCATGCATAGACCTTGCCGCCTTCATCCATGAATTTTGCGAGCTGGTTGTTGAAGTTCTGCGCGCCGGGGAACGCTTCGTCGCCGATCTTCGGGAAGCCGCGCTGAATGCCGAGCGTGACGCCGGGCCCGTAAAGCAGGACCGACGTCTCAAAACCCTTCCGCTTGAGGCGCAGTGCCTGAAGAATGTTGACGAGGCCGATGGAGCCCTCGAACGCGACGGTGTGGAAGGTGACCAGCGCCTTCTCACCCGGCTTTGCTTTGACGTCCTCGAAAACCTTCTCTTCATAGTCGACAAGAAAGTCGCCCTTCTGACGCGCGGGCATGTTCACTGCTGGCATAGACACCTCCTGTTCACGTCCGGGCCTCCCGGATCGAGATCAGTTTTGCAATCAACGTGCCAAGCGGTGTTCTGCACTACAAATCATCACAACATACAATTTGCATTCAATTATGCAGTCACTGTTGACTGGAGACCTGACTGGATTTGAATATGCTTGCGCTATGTTTGAAAAATCCTGCCTGAAAATGCTGAGCAGCGCGCTCGATCGTTGTGCAACCCGCTCAGACAGGCCGCCTCTCCAGGGCACCGATGAAGTGCGATGCGATTGCGTTTATGCTTGCAACAATATACAGTCAATTCTGCTGACGTTATCTCCCGGGACTGAGCAATGGCCGACTGGCGACCCGACCTATCGAACAGCGACAAGCCTCGCTATCTCGCAATCGCAGACGCAATCGCTGACGATATCGCCGCCGGACGACTTGTGATCGGCGATCGCTTGCCGCCGCAACGGAAACTGGCCAAGCGTCTCGATGTCGATTTCACGACCGTTGCGCGCGGCTATGTCGAGGCCCAGAAGCGCGGGCTGATCGAATCGAAGGTCGGTCAGGGCACCTTCGTTCGCGACAAGCCGCGTCCGCGGCGCGCGGCGGCGAGCTTCCCGCCCCGTCCCGTCGACCTGTCGATGAATCTGCCGCCCGAGCCTGACGATCCCGAACTGATCGAGCGCATGCAGGCCGGCGCGGAACATGTGCTGCGCGACATCGTATCGCTGCTGCGCTACCAGGGTTTTGGCGGCTCGCAGGCCGACAAGGATGCCGCATCGAGCTGGCTCGGACGCCGTGCGCTGGTGCCGGCACAGAGCCGCATCTTCGTTTCGCCGGGCGCGCATCCGGCGCTGCTCGGCATCCTCTCGATCCTGGCGAAAGCGGGCGAGGTGGTGTTGTGCGAGGCCATCACGTATCCAGGAATCCGATCCATCGCCGCGCAGCTCGGCATTGCCCTTGTGGGCCTGCCGATGGATCCTGATGGCATCGATCCGGAGGCGCTGACCAACGCCTGCAAGAAGCTCAAGCCCAAGGCCATCTACCTCAATCCGACGCTCCAGAACCCCACGACCCTGACGATTCCGGACCCGCGACGACGCGAGATCGTCGCGATCGCGCGGCGGTTCAAGTTGCCGATCATCGAAGATGACGCCTACGGCTTCATTCCCGAGCACGGTCACGGCCACGCGCCCTTTGCGGCGATCGCGCCCGATCTGACATGGCATGTCGCGGGACTGGCAAAATGCATCGGAGCGGGCTTGCGAGCCGCGTACGTCGTCGTGCCCGATACGCGCTCGGCCTGGCCGTTTGCTTCTGCGCTGAGATCAGCGACGGTGATGGCATCGCCGCTCACCGTGGCGATCGCCACGCGCTGGATCGAGGACGGCACTGCGGACACGATGTTGCGGTTCATCC
The DNA here is from genome assembly GCF_024199885.1 of Bradyrhizobium sp. CCGUVB23. Lineage (NCBI taxonomy): Bacteria > Pseudomonadati > Pseudomonadota > Alphaproteobacteria > Hyphomicrobiales > Nitrobacteraceae > Bradyrhizobium > Bradyrhizobium sp. CCGUVB23. The sequence continues at coordinate 9,495,401 of NZ_JANADQ010000001.1, read as the reverse complement.
GCGCCGAGACCTCGGCGCGACAGAAGCTCGCCGCCGAAATCCTGCCCAAGGGGTCCTATCGTGGCGATCCCCTGAGCTTCAACCTGTGGGTTGCGCTGCCCGAACCATGGAACCGGTCGGCTTTCGTGGAGCATATGCGGCAGACCGGCATCGGTGTCGTCGCAAGCGATGCCTTTGTCGTGAGTGATCCGCCACCAGAAGCAGTGAGAATCTGCATCGGCGGTCCTTCGACGCGAACGCAGATTAGAGGTGCGCTCGAGTACACGGCTCACGCGCTCGTCGAAACGCCGGCTCTGGCGTCGTCGTTTCTTTGAATTGTTTCGGCGAACGGCGCCCGATCTAGTCCCAGACTCCGGCGTGCCGATAAGTACCTTACCGAGCCGCCGAAGTCAGCTGGGGCCACTAAGAAGGTGAGCAACAGGCGAAAAGCGACTTCACGCGAACGGCAGCTTCTGACGCAAAGCGGAACACTGTTGATCAACCTGGGGAGCAGTTTGGCGACTTCGGCTCATACCCGTTCAGGGTCGCTGTTGTGCGCAAGGCAGACGCCACTTGATTGAGATGCTTTTCACTGGCTGTAGTTTGCTCAAATTGGCCCATGATGGATTGGAGCGAGAGTTTAGGGTTTTCAACTGGTTAGGATGCCTCGTGTGCGCGACGCGTGCACCGGGAGATCAAGAAAAATCTTGCGACAGCCAAGGAGGAGCACTTTCTGAAGCGGACGGGGCGGCCTTCAGTGGTGCAGGTGCAACGCAGGATTTCGAGAGTTACGGCAGACTGTGCGAGGCTGACGAGCAACCTCAGTTCTCGAAGATGAAAATTGTCACTCAATCGCCACGTAATCGCGTGGGCGTGCTGATCCACCCGAGATCAAACCGCTCCTAGGTTGTGGGTTGGTCGCGTTCCCCGCGACCAACGAGTATAGCGGGCGGATGCTCCTGTGCTCCCATCAGCGGCAGTTGTTGATAGGGTCGGTCGTATGTGCGCTGCCACACATGAGGCACCGCAAGCTGTCAATTCGTCGGCCCGTCGCCGCGAATGGCGAACGTCGTAGCCTTCAGCTTAGTCATACCGAACTTGTCGAACAGCTTATCGTATGTGCCGTCGGCACGGATCGCGGTGAGCGCATCTGCGGCGGCCTGGGCGAGTTGCTTGTCGCGGAAGGCGAAAGTGATGTCGGTGCCGGCGATGTCGCGGACCCAGATCTTGGCGATGCCCTTCTGTTCGAGTGAGTTCGCGGTCTCGTTGATGTTGAGCGCGGCCTCGAGCTGCCCGGCGCGCAGCGCCGCCGAGGTAGCGGTGACGGTGGTGAAGGTGCGCAGCTCGATCGGCTTGAGGCCCTTGGCCTCCATCGCCGTGCTGAACTCGCGCGCCTTGCGCTCGGTGTAGGTCGCCGATTCCACGCCCACCACGCGGCCGGCGAGATCCTCGAATTTTTCGAGCTTCAGGCTGGAGGAGGGATCGGTGTAGATGCTGATGGCCTGCTGAGCGTAGGGCACGAGATAGAGCATCTTCGAGCGCTCCTCGGTCCAGAACAGGCCGGTATTGATGGCATCGAAGCGGCCGGAGCGCAGCGCCGGGATCATCGGTGGGAAATCCATGCGCAGGAACACCGCCTCGACGCAGATGCGCTTGGCGATCTCGCGGGCGAGCTCGACATTGAGCCCCTGCAACTCGCCCTTGTCGTCGACGAACTGCTGCGGCGGCAGCGTCGGGTTGATCGACATCTGCCATTTCGGAGCTTCGATCAGGCTCGATGCCGGCACCTTCGGCGTGCAGGTCTGTGCGCCGGCCGCCTGGGTCAGGCCGACCAGAAGGGCGAGGGCGGAGAAGGTTTTTGGAAATCGCATCTGAATACTCCTGTCAAATCATGGGTGGCAGAGGAGCCGTTCTCCGGTCCGGATTCTTCTTCATTGTTCGCGTCATCCGGCGGCCGCCGCATCGCGATCGGCCTGCCGGGTCAGGATCAGCGAAATGTGGCGGGCGGCCGTCACGACCTCGTCGCGCTGGTTGAGGAGATCGAGCGTCTCGATGACGATGCCGCGTCCGGGATTCTTGGTCGGCCGCTTCTCGACGAAGCGGAAGCGGACGCGCAAGGCGTCACCGGCGACGATGGGCCCCTTGAACTTCACGTCCTCCCAGCCGAGCGAGGCGACCGAGGTCTCCTCGTAGAGTTTCAACTCCGACTTCAGCCCCTCCATCAGCGACAGGCCGAACAGCCCGTGGCCAATCACGGCGGGAAAGCCGCGCGACTTGGCATAGGCGGCATCGACATGAAGCGGGTGATGATCGCGCGTGACATCGGCAAAGACTGCGATGTCGGCCGCCGTCACCACGTGTGCAGCGGTCTCGAACTCCGCGCCGAGCGCGATGTCCTCATAGCGGAGATTGACGGGAACGCTCGTGGTCATGCGGATCCCTCAGGCGACTTTGCGGGGCCGCGCCGGCAGGGCTCTAAAGCTCTGCGCGATCCCCATCGGCCCGGAGCGGAAGATGCGCGGGTCCATGTCTTTCAGTTGTGGGCTGATGCGTGGCCTGAAACCCATATGGACGAGAATGTCCGCTTCTAGCCGAACGCCCGGCGCGATCTCGGTCAGCGTCACGCCGCCGTTCTCGAGTTCGAATACCGCGCGCTCGGTAACGTAGCTGACGTGCTGGCCGCGCTGCGCGGCGAGCGAGGCGCTGAAGCTGACCTGGCCGACTTGCGGAACGAATTTGCGGAAGGCGCCGTCGCGCCGGATCGCGAGGCGGCCGTTCTCGACGCCGATGTCGAACTTGCCGCCGGTCATGGTGCCGCTGAAGATCAGCCGCTTGGCGTTCTGGGTGATGTCGATGAAGCCGCCGGAGCCGTCGCGGCGCTCGCCGAAACGGGTGACGTTGACGTTGCCGGCTTCGTCCACCTCCGCGAAGGAGAGGAAGGCGCAGGAGAGGCCGCCGCCGTCGTAGAAGTCGAACTGGTAGGCCTGGTCGAGAATGACGCGCGGATTGATGGCGGTGCCGAATTCGCGGGCGTGGCCGGGCACGCCGCCGACCACGCCGGACTCCACCGTTAGCGTGATCAGGTCGGAAATGCCTTCCTCGGCCGCGACATTGGGGATCATCGCGGAGATGCCCACGCCGAGATTGACGACGTCGCGCGGGCGCAATTCGAAGGCGGCGCGGCGGGCGATCACCCGGCGCTCGGTCAGCGGATCTGGCGTGATCATTGCCACCGGCACGCGCGTCTCGCCGCAGCGCGCGGGATCGTAAGTCGTGCCGTAGGTCTGCATCTGCCCGGGCTCGAGCACGACGTGGTCGATCAGGAAGCCCGGGATCTTCACCATCTGCGGATGGATCGAGCCGCGCTTCACGATGCGCTTGACCTGGCAGATCACGGTACCGCCGGCATTGTGCACGGCTTGCGCGATCGAGAGATCTTCCCGCGTCGTGCCCTCGTGCTCCATGCTGATATAGCCGTCCTCGTCGGCCGAGGTGCCGCGGATGATGGCGACGTCGGGCGGAGCGGGGACGCGATAGAGCAGCCAGGACTGGCCGTGCAACTCAAGCAGGTCCACCAGCGGCGCGGTGGTGCGTTTGTTCATGCGGCCGCCGTCCTGGCGCGGGTCCATGTAGGTGTTGAGGCCCACATGGGTGAGCACGCCGGGATGCCTTGCTGCCATGGCGCGGCAGAGTTGGCTCATCACGCCTTGCGGGAAATTATAGGCGTCGATCAGCTCGTCGCGGACGAGGCGCATGAACGGCACCTGGAGTCCGAAATTGCCGCCGATCACGCGCGCGATCAGGCCTTCATGGGCGAGATGGCAGAGGCCCTTCTCGGTCACGGCGCCGACGCCGGTGATGTTGATCAGCGTCAGATTGTGCGGGCCGTGGCCGCCGAGGAAGCGTTGCTCCAGCGCATCGAGGATGGCTTCGGCCGCGCCCGTGCCGCCATTGCCGCCGACGATCAGCGTGTCGGTGTCGCGAATGAGGCCGGCGGCTTGCTCCGCCGTGATGATGCTCAGCATGAGTGCGCGTCCCGCATCACGCGGCCTCCTTCTCGACCTGGCGGGCGATGATCAGCCGCTGGATCTGGTTGGTGCCCTCGTAGATCTGCGCGAGGCGGACGTCGCGGAAGATGCGCTCGATGCGGTACTCGCGCGAATAGCCGTTGCCGCCGTGGATCTGCAGCGCGTTGGAGACGTGCTTCATCGCCATGTCGGTGGTGAACAGCTTGGCCTGCGCCGCTTCCTTGGCGATCGCCTCGCCGGCATCGTGCAGGCGTGCGGCGTGGTGGATCAGGAGGCGCGCGGCTGCGATGTCGGTCGACATGTCCGCGAGCATGAATTGCACCGCCTGGAAGCCGATGATGGCCTGGCCGAACTGCTTGCGGTCCTTGGCATAGGCGGTGGCATCCTCGAACGCGGCCTGCGCCATGCCGAGCGCCATCGAGGCCATCATCAGTCGGCTGAAATTGAAATTGCTCATGGCCATCTTGAAGGCCTGGTTCTCCGGCCCCATCACGCTGTCGGCCGGCAGGCGCACGTCGGAGAACGTGATCTGGCAGTCGTCGAGGCCATGCATGCCGAGCAGCTCCTCGTTCTTGCCGCGGGCGATGCCGGGCAGGGCGCCGTCGACAAGAAGGCAGGAGATGGAACGGTGGCCCGCCTCGCTGCCGGTGCGCGCGAACACCATGATGCGGTCGGCGACGCCGCCGAGCGTCACCCAGGCCTTGGTGCCGTTGAGCCGCCAGCCATTGCCCTCGCGCACCGCATTTGTGCGGATGCTGGCGACGTCGGAGCCGTGGTCGGGCTCCGAGACCGCGGTGGCGGGAATGATGTCGCCGCTCAGGATCTTCGGGATCAATTCCTTGTGCGCGTCGGTGCCGTGATGGTCGAAGAACAGTACGGCCTCAACGGGGATCGCGAATGCGTTGGCGACCGCGCCGGAGCAGCGCGCCAGTTCTTCCATCGCGATGCAGGCCGCAACCGCATCGAGGCCGGCGCCGCCGGCGCCTTCGCGCAGGCAGATGCCGAACAGGCCGAGATCGGCCATGCCCTTGTAGAGCGTGCGGTCGAAACGGTCCTCGCGGTCGATCGCGGCGGCGCGCGGCAGGATCTCCGCTTCGGCGAAGCGGCGGGCGGTCTCGCGCAGGGCTTTCTGGTCTTGGCTGTAAAAGCGGTCCATGGCGTGCTCCCGTCAGTCGCTGGCGAGCTTGGAATCGTGGGAGACTTCGCTGCGATCACGATCGAGGAAATAGACCGCGACGTCGTCGCCGGGCACGCCATAGGCGCTGCAGACGCCACGGGTCAGCGCCATGGCGGCGGCGCGGCGTTCGGCCTCGCCGCGGCGGAACGCGTGGACCTTGAGCAGGATGCGTTGGCCGGTGGCTTGCGCGCCAAAGACGCCGGCATGCGCGTAGTCGTCCGGCGCAATGGGCAGGAAATAGACCGTCACCGTATCAGCGGTGACGCCGAACGCCGACATCAGGCCGTCGGTCACGGACCGCGCCAGCGCGGCCTTGCGCTGGTTTGGGACTTGCGGGGCGAGCACTTCGACATAGGGCATCGATCAGACCTTCGCGGACCTGGCCGCAGACGATTTGGATGAAGACGATCTGGACTTCGCGGATTTCCCCGGGACCGGGGCGTCGATCTGGCGGCAGGAGTCGCGCTTGATCAGCCGGGCGCCGACGCGATATTCGCGAACACCCTCACGGTCGTTGCCTTTGGCGTCCATGCGATGCAGCAGCCGGTCGACGGCGAGATTGGCGAGATCACGTGCGCCGTTGTCGACGATGCTGATGGAGGGGCGATGCCATTCGAACCAGGGCATGTCCTCGTAGCAGAGCAGCGAGATATCGGCGGGAATGGCGATGTTCCGTTCCGCGGTGACGCGCAGCACACCGAGCGTTGCCTCGTGATTGGCGACGAAGATCGCGCTCGGCGGGCGGGGAAGGTCGAGCAGCCTGCGGGCGCACGTCGCGCCGGTCTCGGGCACGAAATGGCCGGCATGAATCAATGTGTCGTCCCTGGCGATGCCGGCCTCACGCAGCGCGCGGACATAGCCGGACAAACGTTCGCGGCCGGACGTCGTGTCCTGGCGGCCGACGATCAGCCCGATGCGCTTGTGGCCGAGCTCGATCAGGTGGCGCGTGCCCAGATAAGCGCCTTGCGGATCGTCCGCGAGCACGGTCTCGAGATCGGTTGCGTCATCGCGCCGCACCAGGCAGACGATGGGCACGTCCTTGGCCAGCGCCTTGAGCTGCGCGCCGTTCTTGCCTGTCGGCACCACGATCAGCCCGTCGATGCGGTGATCGACCAGCGTGGTGAGCGTGTCGCTCTCCTGCTGCGGATCGTCGCCGCCGATGCACAGAAGCATCTGATAACCCAGCGCCTTCAGGCGCGCCTGCACCACTTCGGCCATCACCTGGAACGAGGCGTTGGTGAGATTGTGGACGAGAAGCGCCACGAGGCGCGACTGCCCGGTCTTGAGGCCCCGTGCGATCGGGTTCGGCCGATAGCCGAGCCTGCGCGCGATGCGCACCAGGCGCTGCTGCGTGCGCTCGCTGGTCAGGCCGGTTCCCGTCAGCGCCCGGGAAGCAGTGCTGACCGAAACGCGGGCCGCCTGTGCCACATCTTTGAGCGTGACGCTCATCCAACCTGCCGATAGACTGCAAACGATTGCAGAAACGCTATGAGCTTATTCCACGCGGATCAAGCTCAAAAAATGGATGGTGTTGCCCAATGCAGAGCCATTTGTGCAAACGATTGCATAAATCATGCGGATATTCCGCAGACGGCACTCATCGCCTGAATTCACCCGAGCACCCGGCAGTTCCCTGATGAAGACGTTCCGCGGCACCTACACTGTCATGATCACCCCGTTCACGGCAGCGAGCGAGGTCGATGTCGCGGCATTGCGCGCCTTCGTCGACTGGCAGATCGCGGAGGGCATTCATGGGTTGATCCCGCTTGGCTCGACCGGCGAGTTCCTCTCCATGGACGATGACGAGAAGGCGCTGGTTGCGGAGGTTGTCATCACCCAGGCTGCGGGGCGCGTGCCCGTGCTGATCGGTACCGGGGCGGAAGATACGCGTGAGGTGGTGCGCCTCAGCCGTCGTGCCGAAAAACTGGGCGCCGACGGCGTGATGATCATCCCGCCGTTTTATTCGACGCCGACCGACGACGAGCTCGTCCATCACTACAAGACGGTGGCCGACGCGATCGCGCTACCGATCATGGTCTACAACAATCCGGCAACCGCCAATGTCGATCTCAAGCCGCCTCTCGTGGCGAGGATCGCCGAGATCGACAACTGTCTCTATATCAAGGAGTCGACGCTGGAGGTGACGCGCGTGCGCGACATCATCCGCCTCTGCGGCGACAGGATGACGGTGTTCGGCGGCATCCTCGGCTTCGAATCCTTCGTCGAGGGAGCACAGGGCTGGGTAGCCGTGGCCTCCAATGTCGTGCCGTCCGAGATGGCGCGCATCTTCAGCCTTGTCGCCGACCACGGCGCGATCAAGGAAGCGCGCGAGCTCTATCTCAAATACCTGCCGGTGATCGAATTCGTCGGCGGCCAGGCCTATGTCGCCGGCAGCAAAGCGCTGCTCGGTCATATGGGTTTTGCAGCCGGCAATCCGCGCCCGCCGCGCCTGCCGCTGCCGGCAGCACAGGACGCTGCCGCGCGTGCCCTGGTCAAGACGTTCGATCTCGCGTGGCGCAGCGCGCCAATTGCGGCTGCCTGAACTGAGGTGTGAACGGATGAACCTGCTCGACGGCGTCAAGATCCTCAGCTTCAATCATTACCTCGCAGGCCCGCTGGCCGCGCAGACGCTGGCCGATCTCGGCGCCGACGTCATCGCGGTCGAGCCGATCGAAGGAGCGTTTCAGCGCAACTGGGCGGTCGCCAACCACTTCGTCGCAGGTGACAGCGTCAATCATCTGGCCACGGGGCGGAACAAGCGAAGCCTCGCCGTCGATCTCAAGCATCCCGACGGCATCGCTGCGGTGAAGAAGCTGGTCGCGACCGCCGACGTCGTGATGGAGAATTTCCGTCCCGGAACCATGGCCAAGCTCGGTCTCGGCTACGACACGCTCAAGGCGATCAATCCCGGCCTAATCTATGCCGTGGCAACCGGCTTCGGATCGGAGGGGCCGTACAAGGATCGCCCCGGCCAGGATCTGCTGCTCCAGGCGATGTCGGGTCTTGCGATGCGGACGGGGCGGGCGGACGGCGAACCGACGGCGGTCGGCGCCGTCATCGTCGATCAGCACGCCGCCTCGCTCTATGCCATGAGCATCCTCGCGGCGTTGTTTGCAAGAACCAAGACCGGGAAGGGCCAACTCGTTGAGGTCAACCTTTATCAGGCCGCCCTCGATCTCCAGGTCGAGCCGCTGACCGCCTGGCTGAACGGCGCGCCGTCGCCGACCTCGCGCGGTCCGGCCGGCATCGCGGCGTGGTTCAGCCCCGGACCTTACGGCATTCACGCGACGGCCGACGGTCATCTCGCGATTTCCATGGCGTCGCCCAAGGCGCTCGCGGTCGCGCTCGACAGCGAAGCGCTCGAGCAGTTCGGCGATACCGACAGCTTCTCGAAGCGCGAAGAGATCACGCGTATCGTGGCGGCGCGGCTGAGGCAGAAGCCGACGGCGGAATGGCTGCCCGCGCTGGAAGCCGCGCGGGTCTGGCACGCGCCGGTGCAGGATTATCGCGACCTCGAGACCGATCCCCAGCTCAACCACCTTGGCGTGTTCAAGAGCGCCGAGAGTGCAGGGGGCGCGCCGATCCGCATGGTCGCGCACCCCGCGCGCTATGACGGCCGGACGCCCGAGGTGCGGCTAGTGCCGCAGCGGCTGGGTGCGCAGACGCGGGAGGTGCTCGGCGAGATCGGCTACCGCGCCGCGGAGATCGACGCGATGGTCGCCGGCAAGGCCGTGGGAGTGGCGCGATGATCGATTTCTCTGTCCCCGAGGAGACACGCCTGCTGGTCGACACCGTCCGCCGTTTCGTCGAGACGGAGGTGCAGCCGCTCGAAGACGTTGTGGAGCAGACGGCTACGGTGCCGGCGGATGCGCTGGCGATCACCAAGGCCAAGGCGCAGAAGCTCGGCCTCTACGCCATGAACATGCCGGCTGATGTCGGCGGCGGCGGGCTGTCCTGCGTGGAGCATTGCCTGGTCGAGGAAGAATTCGGCAAGACGTCGGACGCGCTGATCCGCCGTGTGTTCGGCCAGGTCTATCCGATGCTGATGGCCTGCAAGGGCGATCAGGTCGAACGGTACCTGCTGCCGACGGTGAAAGGCGACAAGATCTGCGCCATGGCGATCACCGAGCCGGGCGCCGGCTCCGACGCGGCGTCGATTAGCACTACGGCCCATCTAGATGGCGATGTGTGGGTGCTCAACGGCACCAAGCATTTCATCAGCGACGGCGACATCGCCGACTATGTGATCCTGATGGCGCTGACCGACAAGGACAAGCGTGCCCGCGGCGGGATCACGCTGTTCCTGGTCGATCGTGGCACGCCAGGCTTCAAGGTCGCGCGGACCCAGCCGATGATGGGCCATCGCGGCTACGGCCATGCCGAGCTGAATTTCGAGGACTGCCGCATCCCCAAAGCTGCCGTGCTCGGCGAGGTCGGCGGCGGCTTCAAGCTGATCATGCAGAGCGTGCTGCAGATCCGCCTCGCCCATATCGGCGCGCGCGCCGTGGGCATGGCGCAGCGCGCGTTGGAGATGATGCGCAGGCATGCCGGCGAGCGGCGCCAGTTCGGCCAGCTCATCGGCGAATTCCAGATGGTGCAGAAGCTGATCGCCGATTCCGCCGCCGAGATTTTTGGCGTGAAGATGATGGTGATGAACGCCGCCTGGGACATCGACCAGGGCAAGGATGCGCGCGACAAGGTCTCGATGATCAAGGTCGCGGCGTCCGAGATGCAGGGCCGCGTGGTCGACCGCGCCATCCAGGTGTTCGGCGGCATGGGCTTCAGCAAGGACCTGCCGCTGGAGCGCATGTATCGCGACGCGCGCGTCACCCGCATTTATGATGGCACCTCCGAAATCCACCGCATGCTGGTTGCGCGCAGCACCATCAAGAACGGCTTGCAGCTCTAGGAAGAGATCATGTCTCACGCACCTCTCAAGCCCGGCGCTGCCTTCGCATTTCGCAAGACCATGACGGTGGCCGAGCAGGCGATGTTCACCGGCATCAGCGGCAATCTCGGCGGTCTCTATGTCGATGCCGTCCGCGCCAAAAAGGCGGGCGCCTCCAACATGGTGGCCTTTGAGCTTGCCGTGGGCGGTCTTGCCACCACCTGCCTCAGCCAGCTCGGCGGACCGACGCGACGGATCGGCAGCATCGCGCTGAATTTCGCGGCGCCCGTGATCGTCGGCGAATCCGTCGAGGCCAGGGCGGAGATCGTTTCGGTCGCCGGCGACGACGCAGTCTGCCGTGTCACCTGCACGCTGTCGCCCTCGGGCGCGACCGTGGTGGAGGGCACCGCGACGCTGGTTCCCTTCGCGAAGGCCTGAGCCATGTACGAGCCAAAGTCCTTCGACGATCTCAAGGTGAATGACAGGGTCAGCCTGAGCAAGACCATCACCGAGGCCGATGGCGCGCTCTATATCGCCGCGACCGGCGATTTCGGCCCCGTTCATGTCGACGAGGTCTATGCCGGCGCGACCCGCTTTGGCCGTAGGCTGGCGCCGGGGATCATGGTCGCGGGCCTCTGCACCAGCATCCTCACCAGCGAGCTGGTCGGCACCATCGGCGTGTCGGTGGAAGACCGCTTCTGGTTCACCGGTCCCGTGTTCTACGGCGACACGCTCACCTTCGACGTCTGGATCGCCGAGCAGCACGACGAGACCCGCACGATCATCTGGGAAGCCAGCGCGCGCAACGAGGGCGGCCTCGAAGTGCTGAAGGCACGCGCGAGCCTGAAATTTCCACGGCAGAAACCGTCATGAGCAAGGCAATCAAGAAACCAGGCTTGCGCGGCGTCACGGTCGCGACCGTGCTGCCCTTCAGGGACGACAGCTCGATCGACTGGGACGGCTACGCCCGCGTGCTGGACTATTGCGCGTGTCCGGACGGCATCGCGGCGGTGTTCGTCAACGGCCATGCCGGCGAGGGCGGGTCGCTCTCGGACGACGAACGTCAGGCGGTGATCGAGCGGACACGCCAGCAGATCGGCGGCAAGCCGCTGCTATCAGGCATCATCGCGCATTCCACCGCGGAGGCGATCCATCAGGCCCAGCTCGCGGAAGCGGCCGGCGCCGATTGCGCCGTGTTGTTCCCGCCCGCGCCGCTCGGCGGCGGTGCCTCGGCGACCTCGCGCGCGCCGGTGGCTTTCGTGCAGGCAGTAAGCTCCGCGATCGGAATTCCCGTGTCGATCTTCCAGTATCCGCTGGCATCCGGATTTGGCTACTCGCCGGAGACGCTGGCCAAGATCGCCGCGCTCGACAACGTCATCGCCATCAAGGAGGGCAGCGACACTATCTTCGCCTATGACGAGAACCGGCGGGCGGTGAAGCAGGCCGACGCTTCCGTCGCGATCCTGCCGTCGAACTTCAACTGGTTCCTGCCGCAGCTCGCCGTCGGCGGCGACGGTATTCTCTCCGGCCTCGTCAGCCTCGCGCCGCATCTGTTCGTCGCGCTGTGGCAGGCCTCGCTCGCCGACGACCTCAAGGCGATGCGCGCCGTCAACGAGCGGCTCTATCCGATCGTCCGCGCCATCTACGGGCCTGCGCCGATCATGGACATGCACACGCGCATGAAGGTGGGGCTGAAGGCGCTCGGCCTGATCCGCAACGCCGATCCGCGGCCGCCGTTGCTGCCGGTTCTGCCCGCGCTATGCGACGCCATCGCAACGACGGTCAGCGCCGCGCGCGCGACCGGCGACATCCGTCTGGCATGAGGGACGTGCCGATGCGGGACGAAGCCTTCATCCATATCGTGCGGGTCGACATCGATCCCGAGCACGAGGCTGCGTTCAACGCCTGGTACGAGCAGAAGCATTTTCCCGATCTGCTCGCCTGTCCCGGCTGGCTCTCGGCAAAGCGCTTCGTCTCGATTGGCGATGGGCCGAAATATGCCGCGATGTACGAAGTCGCGGGGCGATGGGCATTCGAGACGCCGGAGTTCCTGAAGGTGAAGGGTTTTGGTCCGTTCGAATCCCTGGTGAAGAATTTCATGCGCATCCAGCTCAGGCCGATGCCTGGACCGGCTTGAGGGGATCGCTGATGATGCAGCCGGCCGTGTCGAAAAGATCCGGTTGGCCGCATCCAAGAACGTTGAGGGGAAGGCCGGCGAGGATCTGGTTTTTGGCGTCTTACTGGAGGTTCAAAATGTTCTCGACACTGCTTCGCTTGATTGCCGCTATTGCGCTCGTTCTCGCATCCACGGCGGTGCATGCCGCCTGTACGCCAGCGATCACTGACGACAATCTGATCGCGCCCGGGAAATTGCAGCTTTCCATCAACCCGACCAATCCGCCGCAGCAATTCGTCGACAAGGACGGCCAGTTGCAGGGCCTCAACGTCGAGCTCGCCGCCGAGCTCGGCAAGCGGTTGTGTCTTCCGGTCGAACTCGTCCGGATGGACTTTCCCGCAATGATTCCCGCGCTCAACGCGGCACGCATCGACGGCATCGACACCGGCATGTTCTGGACCGAGGAGCGCTCCAAGCTGATGTACATGGTGCCTTACGCCATTCAGGCCATTTCAGTCGTGGTGGCTCCCGACAACGGCACAAAAATTGCTACCGAAAACGATCTGATCGGAAAATCGTCCGCCGTCGAGGTCAGCAGCTACCAGATGAACTGGCTCAAGAAGCTCAGCGATGCCAGCGTGGCGAAAGGTGGAGCCGCCGTCGAGATGCGGACGTTCCCCACCGCGACAAACGTAGTCAGCGCTCTGCTTGCGGGACAGGTCGACAATGCCTTGCTCGTCGATAGCGTGGCGCGCGATCTCACCAGCCGCGGCCGCGTGAAGGAAGTGCTGAGCGGTCTCGGCACCGCGCGCACGACGCTGGGTTTCCGCAACAAGGCGGTGGTCGACGCCGTCGTCAAGGCGCTCAACGCGATGCGCGCCGACGGCAGCTATCAGGCGCTGTTCGACAAGTTCGGCCTGACCAGCATGCCGGCCGACCGGCCGCTCGCAATCGCCGGCCCCGGTCCGGCCTGATACCCTACGGAGACCAGCCGATGAGCCATTTCAGTCCGACGGCCGCCGTCAGCTACTTCTTCAACTACTTCCTGATGAAGGGAGTGCTCGTCACCATCGGCCTGACGGTGGCGGCGGTGGTCGGCGGATTGATCCTCGGCATGGGCATCGCGTTGCTGCGCATGTCGTCCAATCCGGTGCTGGCGGGTGCAGCACGCTTCTACATCTGGTTCTTCCGCGGCACGCCGTTGCTGATCCAGCTCGTGGTGATCTACAGCGGCTTGCCGCAGCTGGGGATCAAGTTCAGCGTGATCACCTGCGCGCTCGTCGGGCTCATCCTCAACGAGGCGGCATATCTCGCCGAGATCGTGCGCAGCGGCTTCATGGCGGTATCGGCGGGTCAGCGCGAAGCCGCCTGGGCGCTCAGCCTGTCGCCCTGGGTCACGTTTCGCCGCGTGACCCTGCCGCAGGCGTTCCGGCTGATGATCCCGCCGCTCGGCAACTCCATCAACTCGCTCTTGAAGGCGACCTCGCTCGCCTCCGTGATCTCGGTCGAGGAGCTCATGCGCCGCAGCGACATGCTGATGCAGGAGCATTTCCAGATCCTCGAAGTCTATGCGGCGGCAACGGCGTATTACCTGATCCTCACCTCGGTCTGGGATGCGGTGCAACGACGGTTGGAAAAGCATTTCGGTAGATCGAGTGTTGCGAAATCCAGGAAGGTCGCGACGAGGGCGCCGGTCGCACAGGCTAGCGTGGAGGCCCGGGCATGAGCGAGATGTCGATGAATACGGCGAGTGGTGTCGAAGGCGCGATGGCGCAGCCGCAGTTGCGAGAGGTTCCCGCGGTTCGCATGGAGGCGGTCTACAAGCACTATGGCGACTTCACCGCGCTCGACCAGATCGACCTCAAGGTCGCCAAGGGCGAGAGGATCGTGGTCTGCGGTCCCTCCGGCTCGGGCAAGTCGACGCTCATCCGTTGCATCAACCACATCGAGAAGCACGATGAGGGGCTGATCTGCGTCAACGGGATCGAGCTCGATCGGCAGCGCAAGAACATCGACGCGATCAGGCGCGACACCGGCATGGTGTTCCAGAGCTTCAATCTGTTCCCGCACATGACGGTGCTGGAGAACTGCATCCTGGCGCCGATGACCGTGAACGGCATGTCGGAGTCGAAGGCCAGGGACCTTGCCATGCATTTCCTGACCAAGGTCCGGATTCCCGACCAGGCCGAGAAATTCCCCGGGCAGCTCTCGGGCGGCCAGCAGCAGCGCGTCGCCATCGCGCGGGCACTGTGCATGCGGCCGAAGATCATGCTGTTCGACGAGCCGACCTCGGCGCTCGACCCCGAAATGGTCAAGGAGGTGCTGGAGACCATGAAGAAGCTCGCGGAAGAGGGCATGACCATGCTGTGCGTGACCCACGAGATGGGTTTTGCCCGCGAGGTCGCCGACCGCATCGTGTTCATGAACGAGGGCAAGGTGGTCGAGCAGGCCGCGCCGGAAGAATTCTTCAAGCATCCGAAGTCGGAGCGGGCGCGGACGTTCCTCGACCAGATCATCCACTAGCTGGCGATGTCGGCGAAGATGCGGACATTCAGCGACCGCCTGCGCGGCATCCACGCCGCGACGATCGTGCCGATGACGGTCGATTTCGGAGTCGATGAGGCGCAGCTCGCAGCGCATCTCACGTCGGTGGCGTCCACGCCCGGCATCAATGGGCTCCTAGTCAACGGCCACGCCGGCGAGAATTTCGTGCTGTCGCTGGCCGAGAAGCGGCGCGTGGTGGAGCTGGCGCGCCAGCACGCGCCGAAGGACTGCCTGATCGTCTCCGGCGTCAATCATGAATCGAGCCTGGAGGCCGCGCGCGAGGCGGCTGCGCTGGAGCAGGCCGGCGCGGACGGGCTCTTGGTGTTTCCTCCCAACAGCTGGGCGCTCGGCCACGCCGATGAGTGCGTTATCGAGCATCACCGCCACATCCGCGATGCGACGGCCGCGCCGCTGATGCTCTATGCCGCGCCCGTCGGCGCGGGTGCGATGGCCTATGCGCCGCCTCTGCTCGAGCGGCTCGTCGCGGATCCTCGCTTCGTCGCGATCAAGGAAGGAAGCTGGGAGGTTGCGGCTTACGAGCATAATCTGCGGCTGGTCCGCAAGCTGCGGCCGGAGTTCGTCGTGCTCGGCTCGGGTGACGAACATCTGCTGACGAGCTATCTGGTCGGCTCGGCCGGCAGCCAGGTCAGCCTCGCCTGCGTGGTGCCGGAGCTTGTGGTCAGCCTCTGGACTGCCGCGGAAGCCGGCGACTGGGAGGGAGCGCGCGCGGAGCACGAGAGACTGTATCCGCTTGCGGTCGCGATCTATCGCGATGCGCCGGGAGGACGGGCAACGGTGCGGCTCAAGGCCTGCCTGAAACTGCTCGGGCGTCTCTCATGTGACGCGGCGCGGCCGCCACAGCCGCCGGCAACAGCAAACGAGTTGCAGGCGCTCGAACAGTCGCTACGGATCGCCGGCGCGCTCTAAGCCGCGAAGAACGAATTGGCCGGCCGCGCGAGACCGAGATGATCGCGCAGCGTCGTGCCCTCATAGACCGTACGGAACAATCCGCGCTCCTGCAGGATCGGCACCACGAGCTCGACGAAATCGCGAACCCCTCGTGGAAATAGGGCGGCATGACGTTGAAGCCGTCGGCCGCGTGTTCCTCGAACCAGAGCTGCAACGTGTCGGCGATGCGCTCGGCAGAGCCACACAGCACCCAATGGCCGCGGGCGGCGGCGAGGCAGGCTGTTCCAGAGGCGCCCAGGAGCCGATGATCCCGCCGAAAACGCGGTGAAAAACGTGACCACTCTGCGGATCGAAAGCCGCCAAAGAGCCTAACCAACCATCCCTGGCAAGTCCGGCGCGGGCGTTCTTCGATTCAGTTCTCGTTGGTGGCGGGTCGTCTCAATCTGAAGATTTGTCTGATTTTGAGCAGGCCGTTCACCGTCTATTGAAGTTTTGGCCCATCCCCGCGGAAGATGGACCCAGATGCTTCTCGTTGTGGCAAACGTGAACGGCATGGCTCTCTCATGTCTCCCAGGTTTTTTTGTTCCACTTGCATGGGACGCACGTTCAGGCGAAGGAATAGTCCTTTGCAAATGGTCAGCCGCCAACGAATATCTTGATATCATCGAATGGTACGGACAGAGGTCAATGCATTGAAATTGCAAGCCTATCGCTTTTCCGTGGCTCCCATGATGGACTGGAGCGAGAGTTCAAGATTTTCAATGCGTTAGAGGGCGGCGTGTGCACGACGTGTGCACCGGGAGATCAAGGAAGATCTTGCGACAGCTAATGTGAGCAGGCCTTCGGCACTGGGCTTGCGCCGCTTCAGACAGCGCGCTCGCCAATGGTTGATCCAATCAAGAATTGAAAATTCTTGCGGCATGGTTCAGCCAATAGGTTGGCGCGCGGCAGTGCCCGGGTCATCTGTTGTCAGTGAGCTTCAGAAAGCCGTTGATCCTGATCTCGTTCCACACCTTTTCCTTGAAGAACGGATCCCCTTGGTTGAACCGGCGGACCATCTCGATGTCGTCGGCCTCGACGAGCTGCATGCTTCCAATCCGCGTTTCGCCGTCCGCGGCCAAAATGGGTCCCGCAATAACGATCTTCATCGGGCTCGCTTGTAGGTAGGCCTTGTGCTTGTCGTATAGTGCGAGCCGTCGGTCGACGGAGTCGGGATAGTCGAGGCAGTGAATGGCGAAGAGCATCGCTGTGGGCCTTTCTGTTTGTGGTGGCGTAGGACCTGAAGGGCGAGTCGCTACACCGAGATCGCCGAGCGTCGGTCATCGAGGATCATCGAAGCTCCTTTCTCAGCGATCATGAGTGTCGGGGCGTTGGTGTTGCCCGAAGTAATCGTCGGCATGACGGAAGCATCGACAATTCTGAGGCCGTCTATGCCGTGTACACGGAGGCGCTCGTCCACGACCGAATTCCGGTCCTGACCCATTCGCGCTGTGCCAACCGGATGGAAAATTGTTGTTGCTATGTTTCCAGCGGCAAGCGCGAGTTCCTCGTCGGTATCGAGATGCGCGCCTGGCAAGACCTCCTCCGGCATGTACGGCTTAAAGGCATTCGTCGCCATGATCCGCCGAGTAAGTCGGACGGCGTCCACGGCGACCTGGCGGTCACGCGGATGATCGAGGTAGTTTGGTCGAATCGAA
Source organism: Bradyrhizobium sp. CCGUVB23 (assembly GCF_024199885.1). Classification (NCBI taxonomy): domain Bacteria; kingdom Pseudomonadati; phylum Pseudomonadota; class Alphaproteobacteria; order Hyphomicrobiales; family Nitrobacteraceae; genus Bradyrhizobium; species Bradyrhizobium sp. CCGUVB23. Next base: position 9,478,063 of record NZ_JANADQ010000001.1, on the reverse strand, counting down.
GGATGATTTCGGAAGTCTGGCGATACGAGATGCACCGAGCCCCTGCTTGCCGGTCGCAGGTTGCATACGCTCGCGGTAATGGCTGGGTAGCGATGAAGGGGCTCTCCGAAGCGATCCAAGGAGAGTGGCTGAGCATGGTATTGTAGATTCGGCATTTCCTGAGACGGATCTGACTTTGCAAAGGCACCAAGCTGGCTTGGCGCCATGCTCATGGGACCCCGCCGCAAAAAGGCATACTGCAGCGCGATGCGCGCCTTGCCGCTTAGCTTCGAGGCTAAATGGTTCAAGGTCAGGGCATTACTCACCTTGTAAGTGAGTCGCACTTGAAGATGGTCTGAAGGTTTTCGCCAACGCCGTGCCGATCGAGCACAACGGGGATCGCGTAATTCTGGAGGCGGGCCCCTTGGCCCACGCCCGAAAGCTCGAGAAGCTGGGGGGATCCAATCGCGCCCGCGGCAAGGATGACCTCGCCGCCGTCATTGAGGTGCGCGATGACATCGGTATCGGATTGATCGAAAGCGACGCCCGTTGCTTGCCCGCATCGAAATAGTATCCGTTTCGCATGCGCGTGTGTGACGACGGTCAGGTTCGATCGATTCCTCGCCGGTCTGAGGAAGGCCTTGCTTGCGTTGACGCGAACGCCGCGACGTTGATTGACCTGAAAGTAGCCGACCCCCGAGTTGTTACCCCTGTTGAAATCAGCAGTTGCGGGGATTCCAACCTCGACGCAGGCATCCCGGAAAACGTCAAGGATCGGCCAATGGAGGCGCTGCTCCTCGATGCGCCACTCGCCTCCGGCATGATGTTCATCGTCCTCGCCGTGAACGAAATCCTCGTGCCGCATGAAATAGGGCAGAACGTCTTTCCAACTCCAGCCGGCGTTTCCCAGCTCGCTCCAGAGGTCGTAGTCCCGAGCCTGTCCTCGCATGTAGACCATGGCATTGATCGATGAGCATCCACCGAGCACCTTGCCGCGCGCGTAACCGATCTGGCGTCCGCCCAAGCCGGCTTCGGGGTCCGTCTTGTAGCACCAGTCGGTTCGCGGGTTGTTGATGCAATATAGATATCCGACCGGGATGTGGATCCAGAGGTAGTCGTCTTTGCCTCCTGCCTCCAGCAGAAGAACGCGGTGCTTGCCGCTTGCGGTAAGTCGGTTTGCAAGGAGACAGCCAGCGGTTCCCGCGCCGACGATGATGTAGTCGTAGAATCCGCTGTTCTCGGCCAACTGTTTCCTCCGGCTCATTGGGTGCTGTGCAGTTTTCAGCGTTGACACCTCCGTGACGGCGGGAGAGCCCGCCGTCACGGCGGATTCACGGTACGAGGATGAGTGAGCCTGCAGTCTTGCGGCCTTCGAGATCGCGGTGGGCCTGCGCCGCTTCCCGAAGAGGATAGGTCTTCGTCTCGATTGCCTTTAAATGTTCGAGGCGGATCGCCTCGAAGAGGGCGTCCGCTGCGGCTTCGAGTTCTTCGCGCTTGGCTGTATAGTGGGCGATTGACGGTCGGGTGACGAAGAGTGAGCCTTTGGCGCCGAGTTGAGCGAGATCAAGTGGAGGGACGTGGCCAGAGGCCGTTCCGAAGCTGATCAAGATGCCGCGGGGACGGAGAGTATCCAGGGAGCCTGCGAAGGTATCCTTGCCGATAGAATCGTATACCGCTGAGACTCCCTCACCCCTAGTGATGTCGCGGACTCTCTCCGTGAAGTTTTCCTTGGTGTAGATAATTGTATGATCATATCCGTTGGCGCGTGCGAGCTTGGCCTTCTCTTCCGAGCTGACGGTCCCGATAACCGTTGCGCCGATATGCTTGAGCCATTGGCCCGCGATGAGTCCGATCCCGCCTGCTGCGGCATGGAAGAGGACGGCGTCGCCTTTTTTCACCTCGTGACAGCGGCGGATGAGATATTCGACGGTCAGTCCCTTGAAAATGAGGCTCGCAGCGACTTCGGTCGGAATGTCGTCGGGCAGCTTGAGAGCGCGAGCGGCCGGAACGTTGCGGGCTGAGGCATAGCCGCCTGGGGGGCCGCCGACATAGACCACGCGGTCACCAGGAACGAAGTTCTTGACGTTCTCGCCGACAGCTTCGACGATTCCAACGCCTTCGACGCCGACACCGCTCGGCAAGGGCAGCGGGTAGAGACCGCTCCGATGGTAGATATCGATATAGTTGACGCCGATCGCGCGCTGAGTGATCTGGATCTGATCGGCTGCCGGTTGCTGAAGTTCTTCCGTCGTCCATTCGAGAACATCCGGAGAACCAACCTTCGAGAATTTCAGTGCATGTGCCGTCACTGGCATTCGAGTTCCCTTTGATTTGGAAGAGGAGAGTTCGGCGAACTCTATCCAAACCCCATCAAAGGAGAGCCAGCACCAATATTGCAGAGTGGTTTTTCACAATTGGAAATTTGCCTGCCGGCCTTATTGGAGGGCCGTTGGCCTAGCCGGAACTGACAGGAGCCTCGGGCCCGGCTATGTTCATTAATTGCGGCGCAGCATCGGTGATCGTCTCTGCGACGTGGTCGGCGAGAGAGCGAACGCGGGTCAAAGCGTGGGATTCCGATTGCTGCAGCAGCCAAATGTCGGAAATGAAAGGCGGCTCACTCTCAAGCACACGTACTAGGCCAAGTCGATTGGCGATGAAGGCAGGCAACACGGCCAAACCAAGGCTGGCTTCCGCTGCGACCAGTTGAGCGCCCATCGTATGGGCACGAAATACGAAGTTCGGTTCAGGAGCGATGTCCGACAACCAGCGTGCCAGCGGGAGAAATGCCAGGACAGGATCCCATCCGATCAAGCGATGCTTTTCGAGGTCTGCTGCCGTTCGGGGGACCCCGTGGGCTTCGACGTAGGCGCGCGAACCATACAATCCCAGCGCGATGCTTCCGATGCGGCGCACCAGGTAGTCGCCTTGCGTTGGCCGGACCAGGCGTACCAGGACGTCGGCCTCACGCTGCGAGAGCCGCAGCGGTCGGACGTCGGCTATCACCTCCAGCTGCACTTGCGGATACCGCTGTTGAAATCCGGCAAGCCCTGGGATGATCAGGTGTTGTCCCAGCAATTCGGGGATGGCCAGGCGGACGATACCCGTCAATTGTTCTGATGGCCCCGTGGCGCCTCTCTCCAGCCAGAGCAGTTGGGCCTCCGCCGCTTCTGCAGGAGGAAAGAAGGCTTCGCCGGCTTCCGACAACACATATCCGTCCGGGCGTTTGGCGAACAATGTGGTCTTGAGCGAGCTCTCGAGCGCGGCAATCCGCCGGGCGACGGTGGCTTGGCTCACCCGCAACTCCCTCGAAGCTTCCGTTAGACTGTGCGCTCGCGCCACCGCGAGAAAGTATCGGAGATCGTTCCAATCCAAGCTGGGCTCCTGTTGGACGTCATGCAGGGGCGATTCTGTCTTATCTCCCAGGCTGCGGGTTATGCGCGGCAGCAAAGCCTGACGCTGCTTGCCGCGACCATATCGCGAAGCCGCAAAGCCGTCTCGGAAGATTGGGCTGCCAAAAACAATTGCAACCGAAGGACATGGAGACAATATTCTGGCCCAATTTCTGGCCCTCGTCCGATTTGCTTACACATCAGCACTCCGCTGCTTCTCGCCGAACCTCTGAACTGCATAGTCCAGGAAGCTCCGCAGCTTCGGTGTCATTCGTTTGTCGGGAGCGTACAGTGCGTGCAACGGACGGGCAGGGGGTTCGTATTTTGGCAAGAGCCTCACGAGACGCCCCGTCTTGATCTCGTCGGCCACGAGTTCGTGCGGCTGCAGAAGCACACCCATACCTGCCACGGCAGCTGCACGAAGCGCTTCGCCGCTATCAGTGGAGAATCTGCCCGTGATCGGGACGGTCTCCCGACCGTGCGGTCCCTCGAACGACCACTGCGTGCGAAGCGACGTGTGCGAGAATACGAGGCATTCGTGGTGCTGCAGATCCTCTGGTTTGCGCAGTTTTTTCGCTGATTTGAGATAGTCCGGCGCCGCGCAAAGAACCATTCGAAGCGAGGCCAGATGTCGCGCCAGCAATGCGCTGTCCGAAAGTGGCCCAGTGCGGAAAACAACATCGAAACCCTCGTCCACCAGATCGACCGTCCGATTGGTAAGACTGATGTCCACGGACACCTCCGGATGTTGCTTCAGGTATGCCGGGATTTCAGGTGCCAGCGCGTGACTTCCGAAGGTAATGGGCGCGCTGATTCTTAGCCGCCCCCGCGGCGTCGAGCGGGTTTCCGCGATCAGCGCTTCGGCCGCCTCCATCTCCGCCAGGATGTTCTTCGCCCGCTCGTAGAACACGCGACCGCCGTCGGTCAGGCTCTGCCGACGGGTCGTGCGGTTCAGCAGCTTGATTCCCAGGCCGTGCTCTAGCGTCCGTATTTGCTTGCCCGCCAGTTGCGAGGACAGGTCAAGTTCGGCCGCGGCAGCAGAAATGGAGCCGAGCTCGACCGCGCTTACAAAAGCTCGCATGCATACCAATCGATCCATTTGAAACAAACCGTTTGTTGTATCGATCAATTTCGCCGATTTATCCAGATTTGTTGTATATCTTACAGTCGCGGCATTGCAATCGGCATTACGCCATCTGCTGGCCCCGGCCAGCTCAAACCTGGAAGAAAATCCAATGCGATCATTCACACAGAGAGCCGTCTTTGCTGCCGCTTTGGGCGGCGCGGCACTAACCTCAACGGGAGCCTCGGCTGAAACGCCCGATAAGCAGAAGCCCACGGTGGTGCTTGTCCACGGCGCGTTTGCCGACGGTTCGGCCTGGAACAAGGTCATTCCCTTGCTCCAGGAGAAAGGGCTGACGGTCATGTCCGTGCAGAACCCGCTGACCTCGCTGGCCGACGACGTTGCGACCACGCGGCGCATGCTCGACAATCAGACCGGCCCCGTTGTCCTGGTGGGACACTCGTGGGGTGGCGTCGTCATCACGGAAGCCGGCAAGCACGAGCGCGTCAAAGCGCTGGTCTACGTCGCCGCATTCGCTCCATCCGAAGGGCAATCGGTCGCGGACGTGTCCAAGGATTACCCGACACCCTCAGGTTTCGCGCACATTCTCGCAGACAAGGAGGGATTCCTGACGCTCAGCCTTGAGGGAGTGTCGAAACACCTCGCCCCAGACGTTCCGGCTGATCAAACCCGGCTGATGGCCGCGACGCAAACCCCTACGCGTGGAAAGAACTTCGAGGAGAAGGTCACCACCGCTGCCTGGAAGACTAGGCCGTCGTGGTATGTGGTGAGCGAGCAAGACCGCATGCTTCAGCCCGCCCTGCAGAAGGCGATGGCCGAGAAGATCTCGGCTCATGTTGTGAGCCTGCCAGCCGGGCACACGCCACAGATTTCGCAGCCGGCCGAGATTGCAAAAGTGATCCTCGCAGCTACGGCAGGCGCGCCAAAGTAGTGGCGTCCTGGCGCGCTCAGTTGTCGAGCGCTTTTTTTCTTGAACCGTGTCACGGGCAACGAGCGCGGGCGCCAAAGGCGGCCTGCGCTCAAGTTTGCCATTCGGATCCCCCGGCTTCCAGAACCGGGCCATGGCTGCCAGCAGAACTGCAAAATCGTTTTTCATCTTTGACCGTGGAGACGGCCGATCAAAGATTTCAAGCTCTGCATCACGCAGCGCACGGCATCGTTGCGAATACAAACGTCAAGGACAAACCAGGGGGCAACAGATGTCAAAGCTTGCATCGGCACTCTTCCTAACAACAGCAATGATCTCTGCGAGCCCAACATACGCATCGGGCGACGTCATACGGATCGGCGTCCTGAACGATCAGACTGGCCTCTACGCGGAATTCGGTGGTCTGGGCTCCGTGGAAGCTGCGAAATTAGCTGTCGAGGAATTCGGTGGCCGAGTGCTTGGAAAGAAGATCGAAATTGTGGCAGCCGATCATCAAAACAAGACCGATATCGGGCTCTCGACGGCAAGGAAATGGTTTGATGCCGATAACGTCGACATGATCACTGACTTGACCAATTCGGCAATCGCAATCGGCGTTCAGAACTTGGCGAAAGAACGCGGCAAGATAACTATCGCCGTTGGTCCCGGAACGACGCGGCTCACCAATGAAGATTGCTCGCCGACAGGATTTCACTGGATGTGGGACACGTACTCCCAAGCGGCTGGCACCGCCCGGGCGGTTTTGGAGAACGGCGGCAAGAAGTGGTTCATCCTGGCCGCAGACTACGCTTTCGGCCATCAGATGGCTGCAGACCTATCCAGGGCTGTGCAGGACCACGGCGGCATTGTTACTGGAAATGTTCGTCACCCTCTCGGCACCAGTGACTTCTCGTCCTTCCTCCTTCAAGCTCAGGCATCCAAGGCTGAGATTGTCGGGCTGGCAAACGCGGGAGCCGACACGATCAATTCGATCAAGCAGGCGGCCGAGTTCAACCTCGCCGGGAGCGGACAAAAGCTGGTTGGTCTCGTTGTGGTGATAAGCGATATCAGGGCGCTTGGATTAAGCAGTTCCAAGGGCCTCCTGGTAACGACCGCTTACTACTGGGATCGTGACGAAAGTAGTCGAGAGTTTGCGAGCAAGTACCAGGCTCGGACTGGCAAGAAGCCAGGCATGATTCAAGCGGGTGTCTACTCGGGAGTACTGCACTATCTGAAGTCCATGCAGGTCGCGGGCACTGAGGATGGCAAGGCCGTCGCTGCCCAAATGCACAAGCTTCCGGTCCAGGATGCGGTATCGAAGAACGCCCTTGTGCGGCAAGATGGACGGGTGATCCGGAATATGTATCTGGTGGAAGTCAAATCTCCATCCGAGTCCACGGGCGATTGGGATTACTATCGCATCGTCCGAACGATCCCTGGAGATCAAACAGCGATTCCGCTTTCAGAAAGCAAGTGTGCATTGTTGAAGCAGTAGCGGGAGCTCGAGGCGAGCGGCAGGTCCGTATCGGCCGCACTCCGGGAATGCGATAAGCGGGACCCGGGCTCGTGCCATGGTCGCCGGAAGCGTCCGCACAATCGCGATGCTACTTTGCATGGGGTTGTTTTCGATATTTTAGTTGGATCGGACATGCCTCCGCGGACGGGGTCCAAAAGCGTATTGTTGCATTGAGCTGGTGTTGCGGTTAAGCAATTGAGATGGATTGGAAATTTTCTGTCGCCCCCATGATGGACTGGACCGACCGGCATTGCCGGGTGTTCCATCGTCATCTGACCCGGCATGCGCTGCTTTATACGGAGATGGTGACGACCGGCGCGGTCATTCATGGCGACCGGGCGCGGCTGCTTGGCTTCGACGCTAGCGAGCATCCGGTGGCGCTCCAGCTTGGCGGATCGGATCCGCGCGAGCTTGCGCTCGCGGCACAGATCGGCGCCGATTTCGGCTATGACGAGATCAACCTCAATGTCGGCTGCCCGTCCGACCGGGTACAGGACGGCCGCTTCGGTGCGTGCCTGATGGCCGAGCCCGCGCTGGTGGCCTCGTGCGTGGATGCGATGAAACGCGCCGTGCGCGTGCCCGTGACGGTGAAGTGCCGTATCGGCATCGACGATCAGGATCCGGAAGTCGCGCTCGATGCCCTGGCGCGCGCGGTGGTCGCGGCGGGCTCTGATGTGCTGATCGTGCATGCCCGAAAAGCCTGGCTGAACGGCCTGTCGCCGAAAGAGAACCGCGACATCCCGCCGCTCGATTACGATCGTGTCTATCGGCTCAAGCGGGCGATGCCCGACGTGCCCATCATCATCAACGGAGGGATCTCCGGTATCGAGGAGGCGAAAGCCCATCTCGCCCACGTTGATGGCGTGATGCTTGGGCGCGCGGCCTATCACGATCCGTGGCGGCTGCTCGCGGTCGATCCGGAGTTCTTCGGTGAAGCCGCACCGCATGCGACGATGCAGGCCGCGTTTGAAGCTATGACGCCCTACATTGCCGAGCAGCTTGCGCGCGGCACGCGGCTGCACGCCATCACTAGGCATTTCGTCGGCGCGTTCCATGCCGTGCCCGGCGCGCGTGCCTTCCGCCGCCATCTTGCCGAGCATGGCACAAGGCCAGGCGCCGGGCTCGATGTTCTTCGCGATGCGATCGCGCGCGTCAGCGATCGCGCGGTGGCGGAAGCCGCGGAATAGCGACACCTCTGGATGTTGAAAGCGAAGAGCCGGATCGGCGATCCGGCTCTTCGTTGTTCGGCGGATTGAAAGCCACACCGGCGATCTTTCGGGGCGCCGGCCATGTCGCTCGTGTCTAGGGGTAGCCGTGCAGCATCAGGCGGTCGGCGCGGACTTCCCAGCGCTCGAGGCGGTCGAGGAAGCTCATGCCGAGCAGGTTGGTCTTCATCGTGCCGTGCGGCACCACCAGCGCCGGCACCGAGCGCTCGACGAGCTTGCCGATCGCGAGCCGGTCCAGCGTCAGGCGCGCCGCCTTGGTGCGGCCGCCGGCTGTCTCGACGTCGACGTCATAGTCAAGCAGCTCCAGCGGCAGGCCCGCTGCCTTGGCCGTCTCATAGGTGAGCACGACGGAGGTCGCGCCGGTGTCGACCACCATGGGCGCGGGCACGCCGTTGATCCGTGCCTGCAGCGCGAATTCACCGCCGCGGCCGCGCTGGACCTCCACGGCGCGCGTCTTCAGGCTGGTGCGGTGGCGCATGAGATCGGAAACGGTGTCGCTGGCGCGAGCGACCTGCTCGGGGTCCCTGTAGGCGACCACGGCGCCCGCGGTCGCGGTCAACAGTAACAGCACCAGGAAGAGGCGGCTCATCGCGCGCCTCCGTTCGTCAGCGTCAGGCGGATTTCGATGCCGAACTGATCGGCGAAAGTCCTGCATCCGCCATGCGCGCCGGAAGCTGCGCCATGAGGGCGAGCCGTTCGGCTCGCTCCATGGCGTGCCAGCGCGCAATTTCCGGCAGCGTGCGGCCGCAGCCGAAGCACAGCTTGGTCTTGGGGTCGATCATGCAGACGGCGACGCACGGCGTATCTTTGCTCATTCCCGCATAGTGAAGGATCGCTGGGCAGTTCTGCAAGCATCTCTCAGGAACCCGTGCCCGCGCTCATGATCGGCTTGTGGCGCGGCCGGCGTTTCTCGTCCGTGACAGCGGCACCATCGGGCTGCAGCGGCGGAGCTTCTTCCGTCATGGGCGCAAGCGCGCTCATCACCCGCTCCGGCGGGAAGGTGACGATCACCTCGGTGCCGATGCGCAGTTTCGATTTCAGCGTGAACGTGCCGCCGTGCAGGTCGATGAGGTTCTTGGCGATGGGAAGTCCGAGGCCTGCGCCCTGTTCGGCCGATTTGATCGAGTTCGAGCCCTGGCCGAAAGAGGCGAGCACGACCGGGATCTCGTCTTCGGGGATGCCCGAGCCGGTGTCCTTCAGCGAGAGATATTGCCCGCCGGAGGCGGTCCAGCCGACCTTCAACCAGATCTCGCCACCCTGCGGGGTGAACTTGATGGAGTTGGACAACAAATTGAGCACGACCTGGCGGATCGCGCGCTCGTCGGCCCACAGCCGCGGCATCGCCTGCTCATAGACTTCGTGGATGGTGATGCCGCGGCTCGAGGCGCGCAGCTTCATCAGATGATGGCAGTCGGCGACGATGCCCACCAGCGACACCGCTTCCTCGTTCAGCTCGTAACGGCCGGCCTCGATCCGGGACAGGTCGAGGATCTCGTTGATGAGATTTAGCAGATGTACGCCGGAATTATGGATGTCGGCGGAATACTCCTTGTAGACCGGCACTGCGTGCGCACCAAAGATCTCGCTCTTCATCACCTCGGAGAAACCGAGGATCGCGTTCAGCGGCGTGCGCAGCTCGTGGCTCATCTGCGCGAGGAAGCGCGATTTGGCGACGTTGGCGGATTCGGCGCGGTGCCGCGCCTCGTCCGAGATCGCCTTGGCCTGTTCCAGTTCGCCGATCAGCGCGTCCTTCTCCGCGCGCGCCTCCAGCGTTGCGAAGGTCGAGGAGTGCAGCCGGTGCGCCAGAAGCACGAAATAGCCTTCGGCGGCGAGTGACAGCGCCGCCAGGATGTAATTGTCCAGCGAGCCGCTCATCGCAAAGCTCAGCGCCATCGCGACGGCAACGGGCGCGGTGGCCGCAAGCGCGGCGATCGGCAGATTGGCCGCCAGCATGCTCGATACTGCGATCACCAGCAGCATCAGGAACATCATCAGCGTTTCCGTGACGACGTCGAGCACGGGATGGATCAGGATCGCCATCCAGCACAGGCCATAGAGCAGGTCGAGCACGACGAAGCGCGTGCGCCATTTGCGCGTGACGGCGGGCAACGCCGGCTCGGCGAGATAGCGGCGGCAGCTCCGGATCATCGCGGCGTGGATGCAGAGCATGCCGACGGTCCAGAGCGCCGCCGGAACCGGTTGCATCCAGAGCCCGAACAAGAGGCCGGTCGCGACCACCAGCAGCATCACGACGTAAGATGCCGACAGCCGCGTCTGCGCATATTGGCGCAGCATTTCGCTGTCGAAGGCGGGCCTTGTTCCGCTGGTCGACGTTAACTTGTCGCGCGCCTCGCGCACCCGCTGCGCTGCAGCCCGGCGACTGCTCGCCGATGGCACGCTCGCCGGCTCGGCCGGAAGCTGCACGACCTCGGGCTTTTCAGCGGGGTTACTCATCAAGCAACACGAATTCCTGCCCACGCCGACGCGGGCCTTCTGCATTCTCTATCTCTGGCAATAAATCCTTAAGAGCTGACTTAAGGAGCTAAAGAATTGCGTTAACGGGGAGTTAATTCGGCGTATCGAAGTGCGGCGAAAGGCCGGCTCAGTGCACCACCGCGTGCTGCGCGATATAAACCACGGCCCCGGCCAGATATCCGGCAAGCGCCGGTCCCGCGATGCGGCGGGCGTACCATAAGAACTCGATCTTCTCGAGCCCCATGGCGGCAACCCCGGCGGCCGAGCCGATGATCAGGATCGAGCCGCCGGTGCCGGCGCAATAGGCGATGAACTCCCAGATGAAGCTGTCGGGCGGGTAGTGCGCGAGGCCGTACATGCCCATCGTCGCGGCGACGAGCGGCACATTGTCGATGATGGCGCTGAGCAGGCCGAGCAGGACGACGATGATGTCCTGCCGGCCGACGGTCGTATCCAGCCATCGGGCGAGCGTCGCCAGCAGGCCGGCATGTTCGAGACAGGCGACCGCGAGCAGGATGCCGACGAAGAACACGACCGAGGCCATATCGATCCGGGTTAGTGCATGCACCAGGGTGAGGGGACGTCGCACGTGCTCGTCCTTGTGGCGGTGGATGATCTCGCCGACCATCCAGAGGATGCCGAGCCCGAACAGGATGCCCATGAAGGGCGCAAGATGCGTGACCGCCTTGAATGCGGGCACCGCGATCAGCGTGCCGAGCCCGAGATAGAACATCAGGTTTCGTTCAAACAACTCGACGCCTTGCAGCCGATCTTCCCGCGGCGGCGGGGCGATGACCTTGCCGCGCACTGCAAAGCTGATGATGAGCAGGGGAACGAGGAGATTGACGAGGGCCGCCGGAAACACCGCCCACATGATGCTCAGCGGCGAAACCTGGCCGCCGATCCAGAGCATTGTGGTCGTGACGTCGCCGATCACGGTCCAGGCGCCGCCGGCATTGGCCGCAATGACGATCAGGGAGGCGAACAGCAGCCGGTCGGCGCGCCGGCCTATCAGCTTCTGGATCAGCGAGATCATGACGATGGTGGTCGTCAGATTATCCAGGATCGCGCTGAGGAAAAACGTCACGAAGCCGACCAGCCACATGAGGCGTGCCTGGCTCGTGGTGCGGATCAGCGAGGTGATGACCTCGAAACCGTCATGGGCGTCGATCACCTCGACGATCGTCATCGCGCCGATCAGGAAAAACACGATCTGCGCGGTGGAAGAGACGGATTCGTCGAGTTGCCGGCTGATCAGCGCCTGATCGCCGGTCATGGCCGCGTAGGCGGTCCAGAGCAGGCCGGCGCCGACGAGCGCGGTCGCGCTCTTGTTGATGCCGAGCGGATGTTCGAGCGCGATCACCGCGTAGGCAACGACGAAAATTGCGGCGATCGCGATCAGCAAGACAGGTCCGGGTTTAAGCGGCCATCAGCGTTGCAGCCGCGCGAGCAGGCTCGACGTATCCCAGCGCTTGCCGCCCATCTTCTCGACTTCGGCATAGAACTGGTCGACCAGCGCGGTGACCGGCAGGTTGGCGCCGTTGCGGCGGGCTTCCGCGATGCAGATCGAGAGGTCCTTGCGCATCCATTCGACGGCGAAGCCGAAATCGTACTTGTCGTCGTTCATGGTCTTGTAGCGGTTCTCCATCTGCCAGGACTGCGCCGCGCCCTTGGAGATGGTGTCGATCACCGCCGCAACGTCGAGGCCCGACTTCTTGGCGAAGTGAATGCCTTCGGAGAGGCCCTGGACGAGGCCTGCGATGCAGATCTGGTTGACCATCTTGGTGAGCTGTCCGGAGCCCGCAGGTCCCAGCAGTTTGCACATCCGCGCATAGGCCGCGATGATCGGCTCGGCGCCGGCATAGGCGTCCTGGGCGCCGCCGCACATCACGGTCAGGACGCCGTTCTCGGCGCCGGCCTGTCCGCCCGAGACGGGGGCGTCGACGAATTTGAAGCCGCCCTTTGTGGCGGCCGCATCAAGCTCCCGCGCGACTTCGGCGGAGGCGGTGGTGTGGTCGACGAAGGTTGCGCCCTTCTTCATGCCGCCAAACGCGCCGTCGGGACCGATCGTCACCACGCGCAGGTCGTTGTCGTTGCCGACGCAGCACATCACGAAATCCTGGCCTTCCGCGGCCGCCTTCGGGGTCGGTGCGGTCTTGCCGCCGAACTTGTCCGCCCATTCCTTCGCCTTGGCCGCGGTGCGGTTGTAGACGGTGACCTCATGGCCCCCCTTCTTGACGAGGTGGCCGGCCATGGGGAAGCCCATGACGCCGAGACCGAGGAAAGCGACTTTAGCCATATGGGTGACCTTGCTTGTGCTTGGGGTGTTCTTGCGGTTTTGACCGGCCTTTGAGGCGGCCGGGCCAGAATTTCAAGAGGTTTTGGTCTGAAGAGGTTTTGGCGGTTCCGCCCCCAAAGGGGCGGATCGGAGGCGCACCATAAACCCTTGAGGCCGGAGGGCAACGGCTTCGTTTGAAGGTCTCCTGTGCTAGGATGATGAGCGAACAAGGACGCAAGAAAGAAAAAGGGAGTGCAAGGCATGGCCGTGAGCGTCGGGGTGCTCGATCATTTCAACATCCGGACCCGGAAACTGGCCGAGACCGTCCGCTTCTATGAGGACGTGCTGGGCCTCGAGAACGGTCCGCGGCCCAATTTCGCTTTCCCGGGTGCCTGGATGTACAGCGAGGGCAAGCCGGTGGTGCATCTCGTCGATATTTCCGTGACGGACGAGGCTCAAAAGCCCGATTCAGGCGTTGTCCATCACGTTGCCTTCGTCAGTCGCGGTTTCGACGGCATGAGGCAGCGGCTGAGCGGCAAGGGCATGAAATTCGACTCCCGGCAGGTGCCCGGCGGCGACCTCTGGCAGATCTTCGTGCACGACCCCAACGGGGTCATGATCGAGCTGAACTACGAGGCGGCCAGGGAGCAGGGGGCAGCGGCCCCGGTCGAGACGGCCGGCGATATCGGCACGCAGTAGCCTTTTGGGCGTTTCCGCTCTAATGGGTCGCATCGCCCTGAGGCGCGATCAGGATCGCGCGTTAGGGTCTTATAGTTGAGCATGATCTTACCGGAAACCGCTGCACGCTTTTCCGGATCATGCTCCGTTCAGGAGATGCGCTTTGAGCGTGACGCAGCAGCAGGTTCTCGACAGCCTCAGCCGGATCAAGTCGCCGCGCGGGGTCGCGCTCACCAATGCCAATGTGCTGAGCGCGATCAGTGCCAGTGACGGCAAGGTGTTCTTTTCGATCAATGTCGATGCCGCGGAGGCGCGGGCCTGGGAGCAGGTCCGGGCCGAGGCCGAGGCGGCCGTGCGTGCCATTCCCGGCGTCACCACCGCCATGGTGGCGCTGACCGCCGAGCGCAAGCCGGGCAGCGCACCACCACCGCCGCCGAGCCGCGGCGCGCCGGGGGTACAGCCGGCCCATGCCCATCGGCCGCCGCAGGGCGGCACCTCGCCGATGTCGCGGCAGTCCGAGATTCCCGGTGTCGCCGCCGTCATCGCGGTTGCCTCGGGCAAGGGCGGGGTCGGCAAATCGACCACCGCGCTCAACCTCGCGCTGGGCCTGCGCGATCTCGGCCTGAAGGTCGGGCTGCTCGATGCCGATATCTACGGTCCCTCGGTGCCCCGGCTGACGGGCCTGCGCGACAAGCCCGAGCTGAATGCGGAGCGGAAGATGATTCCGCTGAAGCGTTTTGGTCTGTCGATCATGTCGATCGGATTCCTGGTCGAGGAAGAGACCGCGATGATCTGGCGCGGGCCGATGGTGATGTCGGCGGTGACGCAGATGCTGCGCGACGTCGAGTGGGGCAAGCTCGACGTCCTGGTCGTCGACATGCCGCCGGGCACCGGCGATGCGCAGCTCACGCTCGCGCAGAACGTGCCCCTGAAGGGTGCCGTCATCGTGTCGACCCCGCAGGACCTATCGCTGATCGACGCGCGGCGGGGCCTTGCCATGTTCAAGAAGGTGAACGTCCCCGTGCTCGGCATCGTCGAGAACATGAGCTATTTCCAATGCCCGCAGTGCGGCACGAAATCGGACATTTTCGGCCATGGCGGAGCGCGACATGAGGCCGAGAAGCTCGCCGTCCCGTTCCTGGGCGAAATCCCGCTGCACATGGCGATTCGCGAGACCTCGGATGCCGGAAAACCGGTGGTCGACAGCGAGCCGAATGGGCCCCATGCGGCGATCTATCGCGCCATCGCGGGCCAGATCCGGGACCAGCTCAAGTCCGTAATTTCCACGGGCTGAAGCCTCCCGCGGAAGGCATGCGACTTTCGTACAGTTCCGTCATGCCATTGTCGCGTTCCGAAAGCTGGGCTTCCGTGCTAAAGGCCCCGGCAGTCAAGCGCCTTCGGTTCGACGCGGCCATCACGCATCGCCGAGACTAGCGGCGGCAGAAGAGACGTCGGGGAAAACGCCCCAGCAAGGAGAGACCTGAAGATGAAGCGTCGTGATTTCTTGAAAGTGTCGGCAGCAGGGGCAGCGGCAACTGCGGTGGCCTCGCCGGCGATTGCGCAGTCCTCGCCCGAGGTGAAGTGGCGCCTGACGTCGAGCTTTCCGAAATCGCTCGATACCATCTATGGCGGCGTCGAGCAGGTGGCGAAGTACGTCGCCGAGATGACCGACAACAAGTTCCAGATCCAGGTGTTCGCGGCCGGCGAAGTCGTCCCGGGCCTGCAGGCGCTGGATGCGACCTCCAACGGCACGGTCGAGATGAGCCACACCGTGTCCTACTACTACGTCGGCAAGGACCCGACGTTTGCGATCTACGCCTCGGTGCCGTTCGGCCTGAACGCGCGCCAGCAGAACTCCTGGTGGTACCAGGGCGGCGGCGCCGAGCTCGGCAACGAGTTCTTCAAGAAGTCGAACGTGATCGGCTTCCCCTGCGGCAACACCGGCACCCAGATGGGCGGCTGGTTCCGCAAGGAGATAAAGACGGTCGCCGATCTCTCGGGCCTGAAATTCCGCATCGGCGGCATCGCCGGCCAGGTGCTCCAGAAGGTCGGCGTGGTGCCGCAGCAGCTCGCCGGCGGCGACATCTATCCGGCGCTGGAGAAGGGCACCATCGACGCGGCCGAGTGGGTCGGCCCCTATGACGACGAAAAGCTCGGCTTCGCCAAGGTCGCCAAGTACTACTACTATCCGGGCTTCTGGGAGGGCGGGCCGATGGTCCACGCCTTCGCCAACCTGGACAAGTGGAATGCGCTGCCGAAGAGCTACCAGGCGATCCTGACCAACGCGACCGCGAACGCCAACAGCTGGATGGCTGCGCGTTACGACATGCAGAACCCGGCCGCGCTGAAGCGCCTGGTCGCCGGCGGCACCCAGCTTCGTCCCTTCACCAACGAAGTGCTCGAGGCCTGCCTCAAGGCCACCAACGAGCTGTGGGCCGAGATCTCGGCCAAGAACCCCGACTTCAAGAAGTCGATCGACGCCATGCAGGCCTACCGCTCGGATGAATATCTGTGGTGGCAGGTCGCCGAATACACCTACGACAGCTTCATGATCCGCTCGCGCACCCGCGGCTGATCAGGGCAGGGCCCCCCCGGGGCCCAGTCCTAAGTCCTAAGTCTTAGTCGGGAAGCCCGGCCTCGTTCGCGAGGCCGGGCTTTTGCGTATGGAAATCGGTAACGGGTTGTTCCATGCTTGCCGGAAAGCCTCGTTAAGAAGGCGCGCACAGTCACAACCGTCAGGGTAGGAAATCATGAAAAGACGAGACTTCATCAAAGTCACCGGACTTGGCGCCGCCGGCGCCGCCACGTTTGCCGCTCCCGCCATCGCGCAATCGATGCCGGAGATCAAATGGCGCATGCCGACGAGCTGGCCGAAATCGCTCGATACGCTCTATGGCGGCGCCGAGATGATGTGCAAGATGGTCGCGGAGGCGACCGACAACAAATTCCAGATCCAGATCTTCGCGGCCGGCGAGATCGTGCCGGGCCTGCAGGTGCTCGACGCCGTTCAGAACGCGACCTGCGAGATTGGCCACACCGCGTCCTACTATTACTTCGGCAAGGACCCGACCTTCACCTTCGGCTCGTCGGTGCCGTTCGGTCCCAACATGCGTATCAACCAGGCCTGGTACATGCTGGGTGGCGGCCGTGAAGTGCTGAACGACTTCTACAAGAGCTACAACGTGATCTCGCTGCTGGCGGGGAATACCGGCTGCCAGATGGGCGGCTGGTTCAGGAAAGAGGTCAACACGCCCGACGACCTCAAGGGCATGAAATTCCGCATCGGCGGCTTTGCCGGCCGCGCGCTGCAGAAGCTCGGCGTGGTGCCGCAGCAGCTTGCCGGCGGCGACATCTATCCGGCGCTGGAGAAGGGCACCATCGACGCCGCCGAATGGGTCGGTCCCTACGACGACGAGAAGCTCGGCTTCTACAAGATCGCGCCGCACTACTACTATCCCGGCTGGTGGGAAGGCGGCCCGATGCTGCTCGCCTTCGTCAACCTCGACAAATGGAATGCGCTGCCGAAGTACTATCAGAGCGTTCTGGAGCAGGCCGGCCACTACGCCAACAACTACATGATGGCGCGCTACGACCAGGCCAATCCGATGGCGCTGCGCAAGCTGCTTGCCAACAACACCAAGCTGCACGCCTTCCCGCCGCCGATCATGGACGCCTGCTTCAAGGCCGCGAAGGAGCTGCACGCCGAGGTCAGCGCGACCAACCCCAACTTCAAGAAGGTCTACGAGTCCCTGACCAAGTTCTCGAACGACGGCTATGCCTGGTTCCAGGTCGCCGAGGTTGGCTACGACATCTTCATGGCGCGTCACGCGCAGGGCTGATCACGCTCGCGCGTTGAGGCGCGATCATCCATCAAACAGCGAAAACCCGGTCTCGCATGGCGAGGCCGGGTTTTTGCATTGGGAGAGACCAGCCTGACGCGCGTAGCGGACGTCCATCAATAATCCCGAAAACAACCCCATGCAAAGTAGAGGATTGCGGCATGGTGCCCGTCTGCCTTCTGCGAAATCATTTGACACGTCGGGCAAACCAGTGGCAAAAGATTATTATCGAATAATCCGAAATCGACGAACGTCGCGCCGGCAGTTGCGCAACAGAACTGCAGGATGGGTCAAGCGAAGCGAAACCCATCATCCCTCCCAGGGTGAGCAAGCGCGCAACGACCAGCGTCGTCCGGGTCCGACCGCGCGATGAGTTTCGCTTCGCCTTACAGATCGTACGAGCTTCGATCGTGCACGCGATACTTCGCTTTGCGATCATGTCGAGAAAGGTCTGCTTACTCTAGTCAGTGAGGTCGACCCTGATGTCAGCAGATATTCGTTTTGGCCGCGTGCTGGATCCGATGGAACGGATCTCCGAGGCTTTGTTCGGTCTCATCATGGTGCTCACCTTCGTCTGCAGCCTCGGTGTCGCGACCGCGGACGATATCAGGAGTCAAACGATGCTGGTCGGCGCTCTCGGATGCAACCTGGCTTGGGGCATCGTTGACGGAGGTCTTTATCTGTTGGCCCGCATCAACGATCGGGGAATCAATATCCTGACAATGCGCGCATTACGGCAGTCGCCGGATCCCGAAACGGCGCGGCGCGTCATCACCGACGCGTTGCCACCGGAATTGGTGTCGGTCCTGCCTCTGGAGCAACTGGAACTGACACCGCAACAGTTGCGGCAGCTGCCCGAGCCGCCCGAACGTCCGAGGTTGACGAAACACGATTGGATCGGAGCACTTGCTCTTTGCTTGCTGAGCTTCGCTTCCACCTTTCCGATCGTAATCCCTTTCATATTCCTGAGCGACGCCAAAATGGCGCTGCGGGTTTCCTACGCCGTTGCCATCGTGATGCTGTTTTGTTGTGGTTACGCGTTCGGATATCGTAGCGGACTTCGGCCTTGGGCGGCCGGCCTTTCGATGGTGGCCATGGGTGGTGTACTGGTCAGTGTGGCGGTAGCTCTCGGAGGATAGGCAACGGTGCAGCGAAGAGGCGCAGCAACGGATTGGCAGTTGGGCGGCGTCTCGATTGCAGCGTTCGTTGGATTGTGGCTGGCACCGGTGGCCGGCAACGTGGCGCGCGCCGAGACCGCCGAGACCAGCGCTAGCGGCGCGATCGGCCTTGGCAATCGCGCCTGGTCCGCAGCCGAAACGAGTCACGCAACGTCTGTCAATGAGCTCGAATTCAGCGCCCGCGCGGGGGTTGCATCCGACTATGTCTATCGCGGGACGACGCTGTCCGGTCGCGAGCCCGCGGCCGGAGCCGCCTTTGAGGCAAGGTTTGGCTCTCTATACGCCGGCGCCACGATGGCCACCGTCAGGCTGCCCACCGAACCAGTCGGAGAGTTTACGGTGGCAGGCGGTATCCGCCCGAAGATCGCAGATATCAATTTCGATCTCGGCGTGACCTATTTCGCCTATCCCGGAGAAAAGTTTCCCGGCGTGACGAACGGCATCAATTATTGGGAGGCGGCGGTTCGCGGCGACAGAAGCATCGGCGAGTCCTTTCGCATCGCCGCCGGTTACGCCTATTCTCCGAACGTCTCGAACACCGGCGCCTGGAGTCAATATTTGGCAGCCGGGCTGGGTTATGATGTGCCAACCCGCCAGCTTCCGAAGAACCTGGGCGTGTCGTTCACGACGGCTGTCGGCTATTCCTGGTTCGGCAATCAGGCTCCGCAACTCGGCAGCTTCCCGTTACCTGCCTATCTCAACTGGCAAGCGGGCGTGACCTTTACCTACAAGGCCGTCAACTTCGATCTGCGCTACTACGACACCAATCTGTCGAAAGAAAACTGCTTCGTCTTTACTGGCGATCCAAATGCGCGGGCGGGTGGCCGCGTTGATCCCATTACCAACCCCGCTGGCCTGGTCTCGAACTGGTGTGGTCCGACGATCGTCGCCAAAGCCTGGTTCGCTTTTTAAACTGTAGGACGGGTAGGGCGAAATCCATCATCCCTCCCGGGGGGCGAGCGGCGTGACAACCAGCGTCGTCTGGGTCTGACCGCGCGATGGCTTTCGCTTCCGCCTTCGCTCTTCGAGCCACGGCGGACGGTCGTTGTTGATGCGCAGATCTGCCTGCTGGACGGCGCACCCAGGCACGATTTGCCGTGCGTCGTTGATCGCATCAATTTGCTCTCTGAGAAGGTTCGGAACGAGAGGGGTAATGTCATCTGCAGCCGACGCTGCGGTAACGTAGGCGATGGATTTGAGCGAGACACAATGGGTTAGGAGTGTCTCACCGAATTGGTTCGACATACCAGTGATATCCTAGTCGAGAAGACCTTGAGCGATCTGTACGTCGGTACCTGCGATCGCAACAGAAGTTTTAGCTTGCCTACGGGAACATCCATGCGCAGGATAATCGCGCAGTCTCGCCGTGCCCGGTCGGCGGATCTTGGCGCGGCCGCCTGAAGCGTTCGGGTTGTATGCCAAGATGACCGATCTACAGCACTGGCTGGAAGAGATTGGACTGGCTCAATATTCCGAGTTGTTTGCCAGGAATGACATTGATTGGGAAATCCTGCCGGATCTGACCGAGAGCGAGTTGGAAAAACTCGGCGTTTCTCTGGGGCACCGGAAAAAACTGGTTAAGGCGGTACGGGCTCGTTGCGACTCGTTGCAAGTGTCCAACCGGTCGACTGATGCCCGGTCGACGCCGGCGACAGCCCAGAGTGCTGAGAGGCGCCACCTCACTGTGCTCTTTTGTGACCTCGTAGGTTCGACTTTCTTGTCTGCGCAGCTCGATCCCGAGGAGATGCGTAAGATCCTTTTTGATTTCCAGCGCTGTTGTGGTGACGCCATTCGTCGCTATGACGGGCACATAGCGCGTCTTATGGGAGATGGAGTTCTCGCCTATTTCGGCTTTCCATCGGCCCATGAGGATGATGCCGAACGTGCGGTGAAGGCGGCTTTGGAGATAGTTGAATCAGTTCCAGCCGTAGCCATACCGATCGCCGGAAAGCTCGAGGTCCGGATCGGTATTGCAAGTGGCCTGGTGGTTGTCGGTGATCTGATCGGAGAGGGGCCTTCGCGCGAGTTCGCGCTCGTCGGCGATGCACCAAACCTGGCGTCGCGCTTGCAGGCCTTGGCCGAGCCCAGCCAGATATTGATCGCTCCACGCACTCGGCTCCTGCTTGGCGGGCTGTTTGAATTTGCCGACCTTGGTGATCGCGATTTAAAGGGAGTTGAGCGGCCGGTTCGTGTGTGGCGAGTCGTCGCGCCGGGGTCGCTATCGAGCCGCTTTGAGGCGCGCACCTCTTCGCACCTGACGCCCCTGATCGGTCGGCAGGATGAGGTGCGCCTGTTGCACAAACAGTACAGCAAGGCGAAGCAGGGCAAGGGCCAGATGGTCCTGATCTCTGGCGAGCCTGGAATAGGCAAGTCTCGACTCATCCTGGCCCTGCGACACCGACTGGCCGAAGAGAGATACGGTTTCCTGCAATTTCAGTGCTCGTCGTATCATACGAGCAGCGCGCTGCATCCAGTCATTCATTACCTGGAGCATGCCGCGGATATAACTCGCGATACCTCGCCTGCGGTTCGATTGAACAAGTTGGAGGACCTGGTACGCCGGACGACCGAACAAGCCAGATCAATCGTTCCGCCGTTGGCCGCGTTGCTGTCGATTCCAATCGGAGATCGCGCCCCCCAACGAGAGCTCACGCCCGAGCAGCTAAAGGGCCAAACCTTCAGTGCTCTCCTCGCTTTGCTGCGGGCCGGTGCCGAGCAGCAACCGGTTGTCCTCGTATTCGAAGACATACATTGGGCGGATCCGACCTCCCTGGAGCTACTTCAGCGCATCCGCGACAACGTAAAGAACTGGCGGATGTTGGTTGTGCTGCTGCATCGTCCGGATCTTACTCTGCCTTGGGCCGAACAACCGCACGTGACCTCGTTGACGGTCAATCGATTAGATCGGCAGCAGGTGTCTTCGATGCTCCAGTCCCTGACCAAGGGCAGGGACTTGCCGCGGACTGCAATCGATCAAATTCTGGCCAAGACGGATGGCGTGCCACTCTTTGTCGAGGAAATCACGAAGGCAGTCCTCGAAAGCGGAAGCGTTGGATCGCGCGAAGATCGCTCTGGCGCACACTCTACGCTGCTGGTGCCAGAAACATTGCATGATTCGCTAATGGCTCGCTTGGACTTGCTCGCGCCAGCGAAAACTGTCGCTCAGATCGCGTCCGTGATCGGTCGCGACTTTTCCCTTGATCTGTTGAAGGCGACAGCCCCGTTCTCGGAAAGCGACGTTCAGGCAGCCGTCGATCGCTTGCTGGCATCTGGTCTGGTGTTCCGAACCGGTCACCTGAGCGATCAGAGCTTCTCCTTCAAGCACGCACTCCTTCGAGACGAAGCCTATGCGAGCATACTTAATGACCAGCGCCGAAAGCTTCATGGAAGAATCGCCGACATTTTATGCAGAGACTTCCCGGAGGATGCTCATACGGCTCCTGAAATCGTTGCGCAGCACTATGCCGAAGCGGGCAGAGCCAAACTGGCGATCGACTATTGGATAAGGGCTGCTCGGCAAGCCAGTGCACGATCTGCCTTTGTCGAAGCCTGTACTCACCTTCAATTGGCTCTCAAGCGACTGGCCGAGTTTCCATCGGACATGGAGCGCGATAATCTCGAGTTGCAGTTGCAGCTGTCGCTGGGGAATGCCTTTGCGGCGTCAAAGGGGTTTGCCGCGACAGAGACCGTTGAAGCCTATAAACGGGCGCTTGACCTGTGCAGCACCGCCAAGAGTTCTGATCAGAGATTTGCGGTGCTCAACGGGATAATTGCCTTCCATGTCACGCGAGGCGACTTCGAGCAGTCTCGGACATTGGCAGAAGAGTTGTTGGCGAGAGCCCAGCAGCAGGACAATCCGATGCCCAAGCTGATCGGTCATCGTGCTCTCGGCCAGGCGCTGTTTCTGATCGGCGAACTGACCTCCGCGCGGGACCATCTGAGCGACTCGCTCAGATTGTACGATGAAACGCACCACGCACCGCTTACCCCGATTGTCTCGCAAACCTATTTGACGCTTGCATCTACGCTGCTCGGGGACATCGATCGCGGGCTGGCATTTGGCCAAAACGCGGTACGCATCGCCGAAAAGCAGCGGCATCCGCATAGCCTCTGTAATGCGCTCGCGTTTCTGGCGGGAGCCCACGTGCTGTGTGGCGACCCCGCGGCAGGTTATCCGATCGCCGAACGAACGGTGGAGCTGGCCTCCGAATATGCCTTTCCGCTTTGGCTGGCTGGTGGCCGGATGCTGCGAGGTTGGGCAAGTTGTCATCTCGGGAACGCGGAAGAGGGCCTTCCCGAGCTCCGCAAGAGCGTAAGGGCGCTGGAAGCGACTGGTGCGCTGATCTGGGTGCAGTTCGCTCGCTATCTCCTGGCCCAGGCCCTCGCGAGATCAGAACAGGTCGTCGATGCCATGAAGCTCGTGGATCAGACGTTGCAGACCGTAGCTGGAACGAGCGGGCGCTGGTACGAGGCCGAGCTTCATCGGTTGAAGGGAGACTTGCTGATCGGTGGATGCGGCTCTCCGGCAGCTGCAGAAATCTGCTACGAAAAGGCGATCGCTGTTGCCGCGCGGCAGGGAGCGCGGCTGTGGCAATTGCGCGCCTCGAATGCCCTTGCCGGGCTATGGTGTACGCAGGGCAAGATCCCGGAAGTGCACGCCTTGTTGGCCCCACTCGACACCAGCTTTGACGGGAAGACCATCATACCGGATCTGCGGCGCACGAAGGCCCTGCTTGCCGAACACGCAGCGGCTGAGGGGTTCACTCCGGAAGTCCCGCCTTGCGCAGCCCCTCGATGATCATCCGGCTCCGTTGACCACGCGCCATCAAAGTCGATATCCGGAAATCAGGCTCGATCTCGAGAAGTCGGGTCGCCGTCTTGGCGGCTGGCGAGGAGACTGTAAGCCGAATGTGTTACGTTTCGGCCAGCTCTGTCAGCTTTGCGCCGGCCATGCGGAAGAACCGTTTTTCGGGCAGCGCCCGCCCGCCGAGCATCTCGTAGAACTCTTGGAGCCCTGGATCATCTGCATCGACAGTCCAATCGATGCGATCGTGGCCTTCGTGCCGAGCCAGTGCGGCCAGTTGCGCCATAAGCCTTTTCCCTAATCCACTCCTGCGTCGATCGTGACGAACGTAGAGCTCCTTCAAGAAAAAGCCCGACGTCAAACCGGGCCCAGGATAGATGGCGCTAAAGCATGCGAAACCAGCGATCCCATCGTTCTCGCAAGCAAGCAGAACGCGCGATCCCGCGGGCCTCGACTTCAACCCGTCGATGATCGAGTCCCGTGTGGGACAGCGGGCGCGATAATGAGCTTGCATCTCGATCAGCACATCGGCCATGTCATCGAAATCTGTTTCGGCAATCTCCCTGAAAGCCGTCGGAGCAGTCTGGCCCATGGTCCATCGATCCCTGTGGTTGCTGAACGTCCGCTCATTTCCGAGCGGTGATCATCCGCGTTTTGCACCGGGTTCTGCTTCGTGTCGAGGTGAATGGAGGCGCGCCGCTGAATGACAGATTGTCGCCCGTCACGGGCGAGGGCGCGCTGTGGGCCAAGCGCGGCGAGATGCGGCAGCGCCTGGATTTCGGCGGAACAAGCAAAGACCGGCTCGGAGCTAGCCGAGCCGGCGGACGACTTCACTCGTGACGTGCGTTCGCATTCCAGCGTTTCGGATATTTAGCTGCCCGGTGCGCTATACGAGGAGCGCAACTTGGCCGCGTTCTGCCGAACCTGCTTGATCTCGTCCTGCGTGAACAGGCGTGTCAATTTCACATTCTGAAGAGTGCCGGCCGTGACGGTCAGGCCGGAAATGGCTGGAGCCGCACTCGGATCAGGCACGTCGAAGATCACCAGAACGCCCGGGCCGTCCGATGCAGAGCTATACATCGACACCAGCTTTCCGCCGGCCGCTTCGATAAGCTTTCTCGCCGCTTCCTGGCGATCAGTCGTCGGGTTTTCCAAAATGGCATTGAGAGCACGTGGCGTATATTGTCCTGTCAGACAGAAATGCATGGAATGTCCTCCCTAAAAAGAATGTGGCAATAATTATCGTCCCGTTCCGAGTGAGTCGTCACGGTCGTCCACGTCCGAATGAAACTGTCGCAAGTGCAATGCCCGCCGCAGGCATAAACGCCGCCAATCACCACCGAGATTTCGGCACATCGCGGTAGCGGCTCTCCTGGCAAGATACATCACACACTGAGCGCACGGAAGTGGACTACATGCCGTTCGTGACTGCCACTGTCGAAGAGCGATGTAGCGTGGTCAGAGTGTGGCGTCGGCTTTCGTGACCTCGCATTGTAGGCCAAAGCCTGCGCGACTAGTCATTTCCAAGCGCATTGATCCACATCAACGCCACGGGCCAGTGGCACAGCGGCATCATAGTGCCGGCGAGATCGCTCAGTTGCGGGACGGGATTTTCGGTGCCGGCAATCAGGAGATACAGGCGATTTGCTGAATGTGGCCTGTTGGGCCTGCTGCAGCCGAAACGTACTCACATTGGCGGTAAAATTCGCTCGGGAGAGCAGGGGCGTCGCGGTGCGGGTGATGCGCAGGATTCCGCTAATCGCCGACCCAGAGCTGAAGAAACTCAAAAAATCACGCTTGCCCGCCGTCACGGGTAGATCGCACTTGGCTCGGGCTGCCCTCGACCACCACTTGTGACCCCGAGCGGACCTCGCCTTGCGGCAGAAGCACGCCCAATTCGCGGGCCCGACGTTTGACGGAGGCGATGTGACGTCCAAGCTCCCTTGCTATCGTTCGCACACTTTCCTTCCGGTGTGCGAGTTCTATCAGCAGCTTGGTCTCCTCGTCGGCCCATTTGCGGGGTTTTGCAGACTCCATTGCTGTCCTCGCTTCGAGGATCGAAACCAAGATGACTTACGACCGTGATTCGAGCACGATGAAGGCGGCCCACCAGTTTACGCTTAGGATTTGCGCGAACAGCTGCCGTATCTGCCACGTCTCCTTGTGGGTGCTGCAACAGGCGTTCCTATATCGCGGCGTGCAATAGTTGGACTGTGAACGGGTTCACAGCAGCGCCAGAAATGACATGCTACGTTTTCGATAGTTGCCGGGACTTTTTTGAACAATCTCCATTCCAGGATTGAATAAGCAACCTCTTTGGAGGTTCTGATGTTCAAGCAATTCCTTTTGGCCGTAGCCATTTCTGCTTTAGCGTTACTTGGCTCATCCAAAGCCGATTGTCGCGATGATCTGGAGCCTGGCGTCGCCGCCGGGTCGGGTCAGGCCCGACTCGATGCAACCCGAGTCGCGGAAGACCTGTTGGATGAAGTTGCGGGTTGGCTCTCATCGAATTTCGATCTGCCCGCGATCAAGGATCGCCCAGCCATCGAATTTACCTCGAAAGCAAGACTTGCGACTATGCGCGCTTCGGATCGTGCGCATTGGCAGGGTCTCGCGCGGGATGAGGGCATCGATCGATTAGCGCTGCGCACGGTTGTCGCGCTTTATGACAACAATTCGAAAACCATCTTCCTACCGGACGACTGGATTGGAAAATCACCAGCGGACCAGTCGGTCCTGGTTCACGAGATGGTCCATCACCTTCAAAATCTTGCGAAGTTGAAGTTTGAATGCCCGATGGCGCGAGAGAAGTTGGCCTACATGGCTCAAGACAAATGGCTGCGGCGGTTCGGAACGAGCCTGGAGAGTGAATTTGACGTCGACATGTTCACGGTGCTGATTTCCTCTGCATGTATGTACTGACCATGATCGTGCCAACATTGTATTCTCAGAGCGAGACTGCGTCTCCCTGTTGAAGGCATCGTCTCCAGATAGGAACCGATTTGAAGTCTCGTCCGTACACGAACGCAGTGCGCGTGATGGTCAGATGCCTGGCTGCCCTTGCAATTGTCTTGGCGCTCTGGGCGATGGCACGGGGGCAGCAGCATCATTTTGTCCCGCTGCCAACGGGCCCCATGCCTGCCGCGCTTGTGCCGTGAAGTCTCTGCCCAATGCGGTGATCAAATACGCGCCTGGCATCATGACGCGGCGGAGCCGGTGACCGCGGCGGCGGGGGCCGCTTCGCGTGGCGCGCGGCGGCCATTGAGCACCACGCCGATCATGGTGAAGCGCACCAGCAGGCGATAGCTCGCCAGCATCAGGGGAAGCGCGACGCCGAGAATGGTCGCGAACTTGATCGGCCAGGGCCAGTCGAGTTGCGACACCGCGACCTGCAACGCCATCACGATCGGCATTTGGATCAGATAGAGCCAGTAGGATGCGTCTGCGAGATAGCGGCGCGTCGGACTGAACGTGGACATGAAGCGGAGCGCGAGTCCGATGACCGCGAACGTTGAGGTCCATATTGCCGGTGCATAGAGAACGGCGGAGACAAGCCTGAGCGTGTCGGAGCGGATCGGCAGCTTTGGCGCACCCGGCGCGGACGTCACCACGCCGGCGAGGACGAAACAGATCAGGATCAGGCCGAGCGCCAGCACGAGGTGCGACAGCCAGCGTCGCTCCAGAATCCGCAGCAGGTCGCGCTGCCGATGCAACAGCCAGCCGATGCGGAATGCGGTGCCGAAACCGATCCAAGACGGCAGGTTGGTGATGAGCGATTGATCTGGCGTCCTGATCCCCATCACGCTGATCCCTTTCTGGTCGAGGCTGAGGTCGATGCCGATTGGGATCGCCAGAACCAGGTGAGCCAGCGGATTTCGTATGGTCCATGCGAAGAGCCGGTCGAGGGCCGTTCGCAGAGCGCCGGACGCATCGAGCCGGACGATGACGCCGCGCAGCAAAAGCATGGCGACATAGAGCTCCAGCAACACATAGAGAAACCAGAGATGGGCGGGGGGGAAATTCGGCAGCACCGGCGGCCAGCCACGCGCGCCGTGGACCGGACCGCCATTCGGAAAGCTGGATGCCCAGATCACGACCATCGCCATAGGCGTAAACACGATCGGCCATGCGATCACGAGCGGTAGCCCGATCCTCTGCAACCTGTCCCTTACAAAGCCCCAGGCTCCCCGGCGATGAAAGCTCATGCGGGCGAAGAAGCCCAACATCAGGAAGAAGGTCGTCATCCGGAAGACGTGGATGGCGAAGAACAACAGGCCCAGGGCCGCGCTTTGATGGGTGTCCTGGATGAACCAGAACCCGGTCGGGGCAGGGACAAATGACAATGTCGCGTGCAGGGCAATGCCGAGCAGCAGGGCAAACCCCCTCACCGCATCGAGGGCGTGCAGCCGTTCAAACGCGGAGGGGGCGGTGGTCAAGCGAGACATGGACGGGCTCGTGCTCGCTGGAGAGGGCCTTCTGCCTGACAATCTGCCCGACCTTGCCAGGGCCCTCTTGCCCGATCCGGAAATCGGCTAGCCGATTTCTCGACGCCGCTGGCCGATTTGCGATCACGGTCGGCGTCCCCGCGTTGATCGTCTGGCGAAGATGATATTGCGGAACGCCGTCGGGGCACCAGCAGGCGTGAGCGATTTCTGCTCAAGCGACGGACGCTCATTCGCAAAGCTTACGTGAAGCTTACAGGAGACGAAAAGGCGGATGGCGCTCGCCTTTTTGCTGGCCGAAACCCGGCGGATAGTGGAAGAAATCGGCGAAGCGGTACGAGCCGCGGGTTTCCGGCGGGACTACAATGCGTCTTCTGATCGTCGAGGACAATGTCGAGCTGTCGCGGCTGGTTGCGAACGGCCTGACGGTGGCGGGCTATGAGAGCGACATCGTCAGCAGCGCGGCCGAGGCGCGCGAGGCGGTGCGCAACGTCAGCTATGCCGCGATGATCCTCGATCTCGGCCTGCCCGACGGGGACGGTCTGGCCGTGCTGCGCGAGCTGCGCCGCCACATGGACCCGTTGCCCGTGCTGGTGTTGACCGCGCGGGGGGGCTTGCAGGACCGGGTCAACGGCCTGCGCAGCGGCGCCGACGATTATCTCGCAAAGCCGTTCGCGCTGGAGGAGCTGGTGGCGCGGCTGGAGGCGATCCTGCGCCGTCCCGGCCAGTTGCTCGGCCGCTCGCTGCGGCTTGCCAACCTCGTCTATGACACCGAGAGCCGGCAGATTTTCGTCGACGACCAGCCGCGGATCATTTCTGCGCGCGAAACGTCGGTGCTGGAGATCCTGCTGCGGCGGCAGGGGCGGGTGGTGCCGAAGAAGAATGTCGAGGACCACATTTTCGGGCTCGAGGGCGAGGTCGCGTCCAACGCCGTGGAAGTCTACGTGTCGCGGCTGCGCAAGCAGCTCGCCGAGCACGGCGCGAGGGTTGTGATCCACACCATCCGCGGTGTCGGCTATCTGATGGCCGAGGAGAAATAGCGTGCCGCGCCTGAGGTCACCGACGTTCAAATCGCTGATCTGGCGCATCGTCTTCCTGCATATCGTCGCGATCGCCGTGGTGGCGATCTTCCTGCCGCTGGTCCTGTTCTGGCTGTTGAACTCGGAGATCGGCGAGTTACATCGCGCGGCCATGCGGGCGCAGGCCGAGGTTCTCGCCGAGCGCATCGCCGTGCAGCCGGACGGCAGGATCACGTTCAACCTGCCTGACAGCCTCCGGGGCCTCTATTCGGAGGCTTATGGCCGCTACCAATATGACATCAGCGATGCCGACGGTAGGGTGCTGTTCTCCTCGCACAAGAAGACCGGCGCGGCAGCCTCGGAGACCATTTCCGGCGCGGCGTCACGCGCACCATCGACGACAGGACCGTGCGCATCCAGGTCGCCGAGGATCTCGCGCACCGCGACGTCATCATCGACGACATCGTCGCCAATTTCTTCCGGCGCGTCGGCTGGATCACGATTCCGATCCTCCTGATCCTGCTCGCCACCGACATCATCATTTTCCGCCGCGCCATCTCGCCGCTGCTGAAGGCTTCGGAGGAGGCGAGCAATATCGGTCCGGCGCGCACCGATATCCGCCTTCCGACCGAGCAGATCCCGCGCGAGATCCTGCCGCTGGTCACTGCCGTCAACCAGGCGCTCGACCGGCTCGAGGACGGTTTTCGCGTGCAACGGCAGTTTACCGCGGACGCCGCGCATCAGCTGCGCACGCCGCTCGCGATCCTGCGCACCCGGATCGAGACATTGGGCGATGGCGCGGCCAGAAAGGCGCTGCACGCCGACATCGAGGGCATGAGCCGGATCGTCGCGCAGCTGCTGGAGATCGCCGAGCTCGATACGCTGGTGCTCGATCCCGGCGAGACCGCGGACCTGCGTGCCGTCTGCGCCGAGGTGATCGGCTCGATCGCGCCGCTTGCGCTGGCCCAGAACAAGGACATCGCGCTGAGGGGCACCGACGCACCGGTCCTGATCCACGGCAATTCCGAGATGCTGCAACGGGCGATCTTTAATCTTGCGGAGAACGCCATCAAGTTCACCGCGAAGGACACCGCCGTCGACGTCGAGGTCAGCGGCGACGGCGTGGTGCGGGTGCGCGATTGCGGCCCCGGCATCGCGGAGGCCGAGCGCGAGCTGATCTTCCAGCGCTTCTGGCGGGCCGACCGCCAGCGCAGCGACGGCGCGGGCCTTGGGCTGTCGATCGTGCGCGGCGTCGCGGAGGATCACGCGGCGAGCATCGCCGTCGAAAATCTCCCCGGCGGCGGCGCCCAGTTCACGCTGTGCTTCAAGCTGGCGGACGGAGCGGGAGACGCTGACAAGAAATCGGCGCGGCATTGACGCTGCACCCTCTCTCCTTGTGGGAGAGGGGGGATCGCATCGGCCTCGATGCGGAGCGCGGCATCAACGATGGCCGGGAAGCGGCCGGCCCAGTTATACCCGTTGCGGGTGAAGCAGCGGACCTTCGGGCCATCCCGGCGCACCATCAGCCGGTAGCCGTCGTGCTTGATCTCGTGAAGCCAGTCAGCCCCGGACGGCGGCCGGGCCACCTTCGACGGCAGGCACGGTTCAATGAAGCCGGATGGGCGCCGCCGTTGGACCATGACGGGAGGATAGGGCAGCGTGCGACGGGTTCAATCTTCGAGAAAGTGCCCTCGCGTTAACCCTCAACCTTTGGCAGTGTGGTAGTGCTTCGTCGGGGGGCTGCTGGAATGGCCAAACAGACAATCACACACGATCCCGACGACGTGCTTATCGTCGGGCAGGTTGGCCGATGGGCCGCTGAGAAGCATGACCGCCTGCGGAAATATATCGACGCTTCGCACAATGCGCGCGCGAAATTCTTGCCGCCGATCGGCAGGGCGAGCGCGAGTTACATCGAACTTTATTCGGGTGCAGGCCGTTCGGTCATCAAGCATACGACGAACATCATCGACGGCAGTGCCGTGGTCGCTTTCAAGGCGTCGAAGGCGACCGCCCATCCGTTCTCCGATATGCACCTGTCCGATCTGAAGCCGGAGAACTCATCGGCGCTGGGGCAGCGCATCAAGGCGCTTGGCGGTGCCGCTACTACGACAAGCTATGTGGGCCCAGCCGACATCGTGGTTGATCAGGTCATTCGAGCCATCAATCCTGCCGGTCTTCATCTCGCCTTCTTGGACCCTTCAATCTGGCGCAGTTGCCGTTCTCGATTATCGAACGCCTGTTGAGGGTGCGACGGATGGACCTGATAATCCATGTCAGCCTTCAGGACCTGCAACGTAATTTGGACGAATACACTCGTGAGGGTGGGACCTTCGACAGCTTTGCGCCGGGCTGGAGGGATGTCGTCAACGTGCGACAAGCGATGGCACCCCTGCGCGCTGCTATAGTCGAGTATTGGTTGGGCCTTGTCCGTTCGCTCGGAACGCAACCTGCGACAGGCATTCCCCTGATCGTCGGCGGAAAAGGTCAGCGCCTCTACTGGCTTGTCTTCGCAAGCTCAAATCCGCTTGGCGTGAAGCTGTGGAACAGCGTGCAGAACCTGACGAAGCAAGGATCGCTTTTCAATGGCTGACACCTCGATCGAATGGACGGACGCAACGTGGAACCCGGTTGCGGGCTGCACAGTGATCTCTCCCGGCTGCACGAATTGCTACGCGATGCGCATGGCGGCCCGTCTCGATGCGATGGGCATGAAGAAGTATCGCGGGCTCACCCGCAAGAGCGGCAAGCGCGCGGTGTGGACCGGCAAGGTCAGGCTCGATCGGGAAGCGCTCAGCATCCCGGCAGGTTGGAAAAAGCCTCGCCGGATTTTTGTGAACTCGATGTCGGACCTTTTTCACGACGCCGTGCCGGCCGAATTTGTCGCCGCCGTCTGGGGCGCGATGCAGGCAACGCCGCAGCACACCTATCAAATTCTGACGAAGCGGCCGGATCGGATGGCGGACATCACCGCCTCATTGCCTCTGCTTCCGAACGTCTGGCTCGGGACGAGCGTCGAAAGTGCCGACTATCTCGGGCGCATTGATGAGCTGCGCAAGGTCGATGCCGTCGTCAGGTTCGTTTCGTTCGAGCCACTACTCGGGTCGGTGGCCGGCGCCGATCTTAGAGGTATCCATTGGGCGATCGTCGGCGGCGAGAGCGGCCCGCGCGCGCGACCGATGGAGGAACGGTGGGTAGCGGAGATTGAAACCGCATGTCGCAAGGCGCGGACGGCCTTCTTCTTCAAGCAGTGGGGCGGCGTTCGCAAAAAGAGCACCGGCAGGCACTATCGCGGGCGCACGTTCGATGAGATGCCGCGCGCCGCCACGATGTCCTGATCACCGGCGGTCCGCCAGCAAAGGGCTTCGCAAAGGAAGTCGATGCGCCAGAAAACGATTGTTGTCGCCAAACTCATAGGGTGCCTTCCGATAGCTTGGTTCGGCGGGAATGTAGTTTTGGTATTTTAGCTACCGGCACGTGGATTTTTGTCGCTCTCTTTTCTTTTTTGCCAGACGCTGTTTTCGAATTGATCGCTGTGACTTTTCTTTGGCTCTGTCGTATCGGTCTCTATGTCGCCCTCTTGGTTTTCTGGGCGTTTGAGCGTCCACCGACCGCTCCTAAAACCCGCGCCTCCAGCTCATGAAGAACCGGCGTGGCCCTTGGCTTCGTGACAGCACCGCAAAGGCCAGTGAGTTCGGCTACAGCGCCAGCCACCAAACCGCCAGCGCGACCATGACGACGATCACCGCGACGAAGATCAGCGCCCCCGTGTTCGACATGCGCCACATCGCGCACCGCCTTTGTGTGCGAGATGGTACAATAGTTAAGCGCGATACGATCTGAGGCAACCCGCAGCAAGAACGATGCCGGAGCGTCAGTCCTGCTCAGCGAGCGATGGTTCCACTCGTCCGCCTTGGCAAGAGCGGCTGCCGCCATCTCGCGCCGGACCTGATCCACGACCGCGTCGATACTGCGCCGAACCTGCATGTCGCGCGAGCATCGGGCCGCCATGCGGGATAGATGCGTCAGCGTAATGCCAGCGAGTTCATCGATCAGGGCATCGACATCGTCCCGGCGCACCAGTTCGCGCCGCTTCTCCATCAGCCGCAGTTGCAGCATCTCGGTCTTTGCCCTGACGTGATCTGCGTCCGCCTCACTGCGCGGCGATTGTCGCCTCTCGCGCCGCAAGTATCGAAGGTAGGCAACGCGGCTCTGATCAAGCGGGAAGCCGTCACCTTGCCGCTGGATCACGCCTTCCGCTTCGAGCTTGCCGATGTAGGCCCGGCTGCAATCGAGGCGGATCGCTAGTGCCGACGCGCTGACCTTTCCGGATCGCGGGCAAAAGGCGACGGGCGCGCGATCATTGGTGACGGCCTCAGTAATCGTGTTCGCTCGCGTTGCGTCGCGGCAGGATACCTCACTTCCGCTTCCGGCGGCATAGCGGACGATAACTCCGACTTGCCCCTGGGCTCAGTCGGTCGTGAATGACCCGAGGAGAAATTTGCTCCGCCCTGAACCACTGCATCAAGCTTAGCCTGCGCACGAAGACGGTAGGCTCGCGGCGTGGTATCATTGCCATCGGTAGGCGGCTCTCCGGGGAGAGGCAGATGCCAGCCACAATCGGACGGCGAGAGTTGATAGCTGCAGTTGGCGGTGCCGTCGTCGCTTGGCCATTGACTGCGCCCGCGCAGCAGCAGCCCATACCCGTCATCGGTGTTGTGCTTCTCGCCAAGCGTGGGGAGAATACGCATTTTGAGGACGCATTTCGTCAAGGCCTGACGCAAGCTGGTTACGTCGAAAATAAGAATGTCGTCATAGAATGGCGGTGGGCGGAAGGCCGTAACGAACGCTTGCCGGGCATATTGGCCGAACTGGCCGGTCGTCGGCTTGCTGCCATCGCAGTGCCGGGATCCACAGCGGCGGCGCTCGCTGCGAAGGCAGCCACACAAACCATTCCAATAGTGTTCATGATAGGGGGTGACCCCGTCGAGTTCGGGCTCGTCGCGAGCCTCGCGCATCCGGGAGGCAACCTCACAGGGGTTGCCATGCTTGAGGTCCCTGTGGTCGCGAGGCGGCTCGATCTGTTGCATCAATTGGCACCCACTGCGGCGACTATCGCGCTGCTGACAAATCCAGCAAATCCATTTGAAAAGGCGGAACGCCGGGTAGTTGAAGCTGCGGCGCTATCTCTGGGGCTGCAACTGCATGTCGCTGAGGCGACACTTCAAGATGAAATTGATGCTTCATTTCCGGATCTGGTCGCCCTAGGCGCCCGCGCGATTGTGATTGGGGCCGATGGATTTTATTTCAACCAGCGCAGGCAAATCGCAGCTCTGGCCGTCCGGTATGCCCTCCCTTCCGTCGCGGCATGGCGCGAGTACCCCGCAGCCGGCGGCTTGATAAGTTACGGGACCAACCCCGCCGACCTTTATCGTCTGGTAGGAATATATGTCGGTCGCATCCTCAGGGGAGAAAAGCCGGCCGATACGCCGGTGCAGCAGGCGACCAAGTTCGAGTTGGTTGTCAACCTCAAGACTGCGAAGGCGCTCGGCCTCACCATTCCAGACAAGCTGCTCGCGCTCGCCGACGAGGTGATCGGATAAGGCGGGATACGTGGGCGTGTCGCCCATCGCGTCATTTCGCAGCGATGCGGAATTTGCTCGCTGTCGGGGCGTAGCGGCCATGGGATAGGCGACGGAGCTTCCCTGTAACTGCAACTACGATTTTTCTCGCACCAGATTTCCTCAACTGCCGGGGTCGCGCGTACCCCCCGTTTTTTCCCTGCCCCAAAGGACCCCAACGGCGAACATTTCTTGAGATGTCTCGGGCTCCGGGCTTGCGCGCATCAGCACGACGCGCCGAGGAGCCCATCAGGTGCCCATAGCGCGGTTACCAGTCGTTGAGTTCGAGGATCAAATCATCATCCGGCCCCTGATCGGGATCTCTACGGGTAAGCGCGTTCAATCGATCGCTCATTCCTGCAAGCCGTATCTGCATTGTCTTCAATCGCATTTCGAGTTCGCTGCCCAGCCACAGGACAAGCGCACCGAGACAGCATATCAGCCCGTCCGTCTGCCCCAGATTGAGAAGCAATGGCGCGAAGATCGCGCCGAATGCCATGATCGCCACTCCAGCTCGCCGCCACGTTCGCATCCGACGATACTTTTTTAGCGCGCCCTTAAGCTCGAACTCCATGTCGATGTCGCCCCCAATGAAGGGTGTAGACCTGTTTGCTGATGGCGTGCGGCTTGTTTGCTCTCCGTCCACAGGTCGCGGCGGCGGGCATCGTTTCAGGGTCGCAAGGGACGGTCACAGGCGCGTCGAAGCGTGCGGGGCATACGCGCGCAAGAGCCACCCGACGACGCATAGGCGACGATCCCTCGCAACCGGAAGCGAGGGAACCCTGCGCAAGGGACACTATTGGGACACCCGATTTGGGTTTCCTTGCCCTTTCAATTACTTGTGGAGAACCGCATATTCCCGCAAGGGGAGAAGGGAAGGCAGTCGCGTTCGCGTCGGCTACTTCTGCGGCGGGCCGAGGTCGAGCGGGGGCAGGTCGATCTGCGGCACCTCGATCTTCACCTTGTCGAGATCGACATTGACCGGCTTGTCGAGCAGGCCCGTCACCACGGACGGGAAGACGATCACGAGCAGCACCATGATCATCTGCAATCCGATCCAGGGCACAGCGCCCCAATAGATGTCCGAGCTCTTCACCGAGCGCGGCGCGACGCCGCGCAGGTAGAACAGTGCGAATCCGAACGGCGGATGCAGGAACGAAGTCTGCATGTTGACGCAGAGCATGACGCCGAACCAGATCAGCGCGGCGTCGGGGCCGACCACCGGCGCCAGCATCTTCTGCGCGATCGGCGCGATCATCGGCAGGATGATGAAGGCGATCTCGAAGAAGTCGAGGAAGAACGCGACGAAGAAGATGAAGAGGTTGATGAAGATCAGGAAGCCCCAGACGCCGCCGGGCAGGGAGGTGAGCAGGTGCTCGAGCCAGACGCCGCCGTTGCAGCCCAGGAACACGATCGAGAAGCAGGTCGAGCCGATCAGGATGAAGGTGACCATGCAGGTGATGCGCATGGTCGTCTCGTAGCCCTGCTTGATCAGGTCGCGCAGGTCGGGAATGCGCGCCGCCTCAATGCAGATCCAGGCGACCGCGAGGTAGGTGATCGCGTAGGCGATCTTGAAGACGATGTTCTCGCTGAACAGCATCGCGACGATCGTGCCGATGCCGGCGGTGATGACGCCGATGATCAGGATCTTGCGTCCCGTGGAGGAAAAGTCCTTGTGGTGGATGGCGGCGAGGACGATGGCGCCGACCGCGCCCATCGCGCCGGCTTCCGTCGGGGTCGCAAGGCCCAGCATCATGGTGCCGAGCACCACGAAGATCAGGACCGCGGAGGGGATGATGCCGAGCAGGCACTTCTTCCACAGCGCCCATCCGGTCAGCGTGCGCGCCTCTTTCGGCACCGCCGGAACGTGGCTCGGCTTGAAGATGCCGAGCATGAAGGTGTAACCGGCGAACAGGATGATCTGGAAGATCGAGGGGCCCCAGGCGCCGAGATACATGTCACCGACGGACTTGCCGAGCTGGTCGGCGAGCACGATCAGAACCAGCGAGGGCGGCACGAGCTGCGTGATGGTGCCGGAGGCCGCCAGCACGCCGGTGATGTAGCGGATATTGTAGCCGTAGCGGATCATCACCGGCATCGAGATCAGCGCCATGGCGATGACCTGCGCCGCCACCGTGCCGGTGATGGCGCCGAGGATGAAGCCGACGATGATGACGGAGTAGCCGAGGCCGCCGCGGATCGGCCCGAACAGCTGGCCCATGGAATCCAGCATGTCCTCGGCAAGCCCGCACCGCTCCAGCACCGCGCCCATGAAGGTGAAGAAGGGAATGGCGAGCAGCAACTCGTTGGCGAGCACGCTGCCAAACACGCGGCCCGGAATCGCCTGAAGGAAGTTCAGGTCGAAGAAGCCGAGATGGATCGCGAGAAAGCCGAAGGAGAGGCCGAGCGCCGCCAGCGTGAACGCGACCGGGTAGCCGATCAGCATCGCGATCACCAGGCCGCCGAACATCATCGGCGGCATCATCTCCAGCGTAATGGTCATTGGGTCGGTCTCTCGTACTTGGCGTCGATCGTCACATAGCCCTGGAGAGCCGCGATACGCTTGATGACTTCAGACACACCCTGCAGCGCCAGCATGACGAAACCTGCGGGGATCACGAACTTGATCGGCCAGCGGATCAGGCCGCCGGCGTTGCCGGACATCTCGCCGACGTCATAGGCCTGCATGAAGAACGGCCATGAGAGTTTTGCGAGCAGGAGGCAGGAGGGGATCAGGAAGAAGAGCGTGCCGATCAGGTCGAGCCAGAGCTGGCCGCGCTCGGACAGCATCAGGTAGAAGATCTCGACGCGGACATGCTCGTTGCGCTTGAAGGTATAGGACGCGCCGAACATCACGAGCACGGCGAACATGTACCATTGCAGTTCCAGCCAGCCGTTCGACGAGTAGCTGAAGGCGTAGCGGATCATGGCATTGGCGGCACTGACGAGGCACGCCAGCAGCACCAGCAGGTTACAGATGTTGCCGATCTTTTCATTGAGGAGGTCGATGGCGTTGCTCACCGCCAACAATGGACGCATCTTACTTTTCTCCGCCGCGGCCTTTATTCATTGAGGCGCAATTCATTGGGGCGAATTCGAATGCATCGCTCGGCCGGCGTGCGGATGCACGCGACTTTACGGCTCATTGTCCGGAGCGATTGCAGCGATAGTCCTCCCCCTCATGCCTTGCCGTCTTGACCGCGACCATCGAGGGTCGCGCCGGTTTATGCTGCCGGGCGAGCCAAGGCGCAGGCACCATTTCAGCGGCTTGTCGCGCCGTCAATCGGAAAATGGGCAAATTGACGCGCGGTCAGGGGGTTAGGGTTGCGGAAGATACGGTGATTCTACGCGTCGAGATCGGGATTATTGTCTGATTGCTCTAGCCGCCGGTGACGCTCATGTGCCGGCTGACGCTCGGGCGGTTGTGCCGGCGGTCGATGATGAAATCGTGCCCTTTGGGCTTGAGGCCGATCGCACGGTCGATCGTGGCCGCTAGCAGCGCATCCCCAGTGGACTCCCGCAGTGGCTTGCGCAAATCGGAGGCATCCTCGTGACCGAGACAGGTGTGCAGCGTGCCGGTGCAGGTGATGCGCACCCGGTTGCAGGCTTCGCAGAAGTTGTGGGTCATCGGCGTGATGAAGCCGAGCTTGCCGCCGGTCTCCGCGACGCTGACATAGCGCGCCGGGCCGCCGGTCGTCTCGCTTAAGTCCGTCAGCGTAAATTGCTGGGCAAGCCGCGCGCGCACCAGCGACAGCGGCAGATACTGGTCGATGCGGCCCGAGCCGATCTCCCCCATCGGCATCACCTCGATCAGCGTCAGGCCCATGCCCTTGCCGTGCGCCCACTGCATGAGCGAGGGGAGTTCGTCCTCGTTGAGGTTTTTCAGTGCCACGGCATTGATCTTCACCGCGAGCCCGGCCGCGCGTGCCGCCTCGATGCCCTCTAAGACCTTGTCGATCTCGCCCCAGCGGGTGATCTCGCGAAACTTCTGCGGATCGAGCGTGTCGAGCGAGACGTTGATGCGGCGCACGCCGCAATCGGCGAGTTCCCGCGCGTGCTTGGCCAGCTGCGTTCCATTGGTGGTCAGCGTCAATTCACCGAGCGCGCCGCTCGCGAGGTGGCGCGACAGCGAGCGCACCAGCGACATCACGTTGCGGCGGACCAGGGGCTCGCCGCCGGTCAGCCGCAGTTTCTTCACGCCCTTGGCGATGAAGGCCGAGCAGAGCCGGTCGAGTTCCTCCAGCGTCAAGAGGTCCGCCTTGGGCAGGAAGGTCATGTCTTCCGACATGCAGTAGAAGCAGCGCAGGTCGCAGCGATCGGTGACGGAGACCCGCAAGTAGGTGATGGTCCGGCCGAACGGGTCGGTCATCGGGCTCGACAGCGGGGACAGGGGACTCACAGCGGGTCCGTTCATTCAACAAGCCTTGTCACGATCACTATCACCGCGGTTTGCGCGGTGACAAATACATTAGATGCAATCTAAGCATCCCCGCCATTGCCGACAATCGTGCGCTGCACCGTATTAGCGCGTGGGGGCGGGGGCTTCGGGCGGCGGCGCGATGGCAGGCGGTGCCGACTTCGGGTCGGGGAACGGAGAGCCCGCCGAGGCGGGCGCTGCTGCTTTCGGCGCCTTCGGCTTCTTCGGTCGGTGCGGCTTCTTCACTGGTTTCGGCGGCACGGCCGGTTGCAGCTCGACGAATACCGGATTTGGATCGGTCGTCACCGAGGCGGGTGTGGAGAAATCGCCGGGGGTCTTGATAACGTTCACTGGCACTGAGGCCGGCAGAAACTGGTTCAGCGTGTAGTTGACCGTGAACGGCACATCCGACGCCGGAACCGAGACCGCGCAGGGGGTTTTGCAGCCTGGGCCGAGCGAGGTGACGGCCTCGGCGCCAGGCGGGTTCGATTCGAGTCGGACCTGGACGGCGGGGGGCGTCGACTTGAACATGTCCCACGAGACCGAGGAGCAGCCGGCAAGGCCCGCACCCGCAAACGCAATCGCGATCACACGATGCATGACCATCACAACTCACTGCGACGAACCGCTGCAATCCCCGAGCGAACCTTAGGTGCGTCGGTTTGCCCGCGCAACGGGCCGGGTGCGTATAGCTAATAGATGGTTAATGTTTCGGTTTGCGTAACGATATCAAGCGCTTGCCTCGGCGCGTAGGCGCCCCATCAGGCTCGTCGCCGCCGCCGGCAGGTCGCGCATGTGATGGATCAGGCGGTCCGGCTTGAGTTCCTCGATGGGCACATCGGTATAGCCGAAGCTGACGCCGATCACGGGAACCCCGGCACGCCGGGCCACCCCAACGTCGGTTCCGGCATCCCCGACCATGATGCTGGCGGCGAGCTGTCCGCCGGCGCGGGCCACCGTCTCGCGCAGGATGGTCGGGTCGGGCTTCTGCACCCCAAAGGTATCGGCGCCGCAGATGGCGGCAAAGCGCCGGGAGAGGCCCAGCGCGTCGAGCAGCCGCCTGGAGAGCCATTCGAGCTTGTTGGTGCACACCGCGAGCCGGTGGCCACGCTCCGCGAGGTGGTCGAGCGCGGCCTCCAGCCCCTCGAACGGGCGCGATTCATCGGCGATATGGTCGGCGTAATAGGCGATGAAATCCGCCGTCAACCGGTTGATGTCCTCGACGCCGACGATCCGGCCTTCGGCCTCCAGGCCCCGCTCGATCAGCTTGCGGGCGCCGGCGCCGATCATATTGCGGGCCGATTGCATCGGCACGGGCGACAGCCCCTCGCGATCGAGCACGTGGTTCAGCGCGCTGATCAGGTCGGGCGCCGTATCCACAAGCGTGCCGTCGAGATCGAAGACGATGGTGTGAGCGGTCATGATCATGCGCTACCGGCAAGGCGGAGCTTCTGCAAGCGGACCGGCCATAAGATCAGCTTATAACCTCGTTCCGCAGGCCTGTTCTCCGGGCCAAAACGGGGCTAGATAGGCCGCCGAATGCGACTTATTTCGGCGGTCTCTCAAATGAGATCTCAAGTGAGACCTTGAAGCCACACACACAAAGGGCAGGCCCGAACGTGGACATGGACCAGTTGAAGCGACAGGCGGCTGCTCGCGCCCTCGAGGAGGTGCGCGACGGCATGCAGCTCGGTCTCGGCACCGGATCGACGGCCAAGCATTTCGTCGAGCTGCTCGGCGAGCGGGTGCGCGCCGGCCTCAAGGTGATCGGCGTGCCGACCTCGGAAGCCACACGGGCCGACGCGGTCCGTTGCGGCGTGCCGCTGACCACGCTGGACGAGATCGACCATCTCGACATCACGGTCGACGGCGCTGACGAAGTCGATCCCGAGCTCAACCTGATCAAGGGCGGCGGCGGCGCGCTGCTCCGCGAGAAGATCGTCGCGGCTGCCTCCGATCGAATGATCGTAATCGCTGACGACAGTAAATGGGTGGCGACGCTCGGCCGTTTTCCGCTGCCGGTGGAGGTCATCCCGTTTGGGCTTGGCGCGACACGGCGGGCGATCGAGAAGGCATTTGCGCAATCCGGCGTTTCCGGGCAAATGGCGCTCCGCAAGGCCAAGGATGGCCACGTTTTCGTCACCGATGGTGGCCACTGGATCCTCGATGCCCATCTTGGACGGATCGAGGATCCGGCACGGCTCGCGGTCGCCTTGAGCGCGATCCCCGGCGTGGTGGAGCATGGACTGTTCATCGGCTTGGCCGGCTCTGCCGTCCTGGCGGGCGGCGAAGGAATCCGCGTGATTGAACGGCGAAAGCCGAAAGGAGACTAGGAATGAAGAGCGTTTTGAAGATGCTGCCCGTGGCAGGCCTCGCCCTGGGACTGGCTGGCCTGGGATTGGCTTTTGGCGCCGTCCCGGCGGCGGCACAGCAGGCGGCAGCGCCCAAGGCCTCGCCCGCGGCGATGGCGGCCGCCAAGGAAATCCTGACCATGAAGAACGCCAGCGCGCTGTATGCCAACGCCGTTCCCGGCATGGTGGAGAAGGTCAAGGGTGCGCTGATCGGGCAGAACCTCAACTACCAGAAGGACCTCAACGAGCTGGCACCGGTGGTGGCGCAGCAGCTCGCCGGCCGTGAGAAGGAGATCGGCGACGGCATGGCGCAGGCCTACGCCGCCCAGTTCACCGAGCAGGAGCTCAAGGATCTCGTGGCGTTCTACAAGTCTCCGCTGGGGCAGAAGCTGATTAACGCCGAGCCGCGCGCGATCGAACAGGGCATGGCCTTCACGAATTCATGGGCGCAGAATTTCTCCGAGATCGTCGCGAGCGCGTTCCGCGCCGAGATGAAGAAGCGCGGCAAGGATATGTGACGAGGAAGAAAGGCAGAGAGGTCGGAGTGGACAATGGCTGAATTCGACGTCGACCTCTTTGTCATCGGTGGTGGTTCGGGCGGCGTGCGCGCCGCTCGCATCGCGGCCGGTCACGGCGCACGCGTGATGATCGCGGAAGAGTACCGCATGGGCGGGACCTGCGTGATCCGCGGCTGCGTGCCGAAAAAGCTGTTCGTGATCGGATCGCATGTCCGCCACGAGATCGAGGATGCCGCGGGCTTCGGCTGGACCATTCCGTCCGCAAGCTTCGACTGGCCGACGCTGATCGCCAACAAGGACAAGGAGATCGCGCGGCTCGAGGCGGCCTACACAACGAATGTCGAGAAGTCGGGCGCGCGCATCGTCAAGAGCCGCGCGGTCATCGAGGATGCCCACACCATCCGCCTGCTCGAGAACGACAAGACAATCACAGCAAGATACATCCTGATCGCCACCGGAGGCGCGCCCAACCATGGCTCGGCGATCCCCGGCATCGAGCATGTGATCTCCTCCAACGAAGCGTTTCATCTCAAGAAGTTGCCGAAGCGGATCGTGATCCAGGGCGGCGGCTA
The DNA here is from genome assembly GCF_024199885.1 of Bradyrhizobium sp. CCGUVB23. Lineage (NCBI taxonomy): Bacteria > Pseudomonadati > Pseudomonadota > Alphaproteobacteria > Hyphomicrobiales > Nitrobacteraceae > Bradyrhizobium > Bradyrhizobium sp. CCGUVB23. The sequence continues at coordinate 9,435,770 of NZ_JANADQ010000001.1, read as the reverse complement.
TATCGCGCTGGAGTTCGCCGGGATTTTTGCCGGCTTCGGCTCCGACGTCACCGTGATCTATCGCGGCGACAATATTTTGCGCGGTTTTGACGACGACGTCCGCGCTCATGTCCGCAGCGAGATGGAGAAGCAGGGCATCACCATCCTGACCGGCTGCACGGTGACCAAGGTCGATCGTTACGGTGAGGAGTTCACCAGCCATCTGTCGAACGGCTCGAGCGTCGCCTCGGACCAGGTGATGTTCGCGATCGGCCGCCATCCCGCGGTCGCCAATCTGGGCCTCGAGAAGGCCGGCGTTGCCATCAACCCGAAGAACGGCGGCATCGCGGTCGACGGGTTCTCGAAGAGCTCGGTCGACAGCATCTACGCCATCGGCGACGTCACCCATCGCTTCAACCTGACGCCGGTCGCGATCCGCGAGGGCCATGCCTTCGCCGATACCGTGTTCGGCAAGCGCGAGGTGCGGGTCGACCACGCCAACATCCCGACCGCCGTGTTCTCGCAGCCGGAGGTGGGCACCGTCGGCCTGACCGAGACCGAAGCGCGCGCGCAGTTCAGCCACGTCGATATCTACAAGGCGACGTTCCGCCCGATCAAGGCGACGATGTCCGGCCGCGACACCCGCGTCTTGATGAAGCTCATCGTTGACGGCACCTCCGACCGCGTGCTCGGCTGCCACATCGTCGGCGATGCCGCCGCCGAGATCATCCAGGCGGTCGCCATCGCCGTGAAGATGAAGGCGACCAAGGCCGATTTCGACGCCACCATCGCGCTGCATCCGACCGCCGCCGAAGAGCTCGTCACCATGCGCACCCCGACCGCGCGCCACGTGCGGCAGGCGGCGGAGTAGGGGTCTTCACTTGGCGCTCTTCGGCGCCTGAATGTTCTGACTGCGGAGGGCTTCGATCTCCTCTCTGGAGAGGACGCCGTCAGCGTCGCTGTCGAGCCTGCGAAAGGCTGCCTCTGCGGCCTGAAGATATTCCTCCCGCGTGACCCGACCGTCACTGTTCTCATCGAGCGTGAGCGCGATTGTCTGCGGGGAATTGCTATCGAAGTGGATCGCGCGCTTCGCGCCGATCGCAAGCATCTCCGCGGCATCGATACGGCCGTCGCCGTTGGTGTCCGGCGCCATCGCCTGCGTGACCGCCGACTGAAATTGACGTTCTGCGGCGGCGGTGTCGCCGCCGCTCTGTTGCATCAATATCGTGATCATGCTTCCGGCGAGGAAGGTTTCGACCTCTGCGCGCGTGACCACACCGTCGCCTTCGAGATCGAACTGGAGCAGCGACGGCAGCGTCCCGGCGCGAGCGGCGGCCTCGTTGAGCTGGTATTGCAGCTTGAGGTCGGCCTCGGTGATCCCGCCATCGCCATTGACGTCGATCTTGCGAAACTCCGCGCGGCACCTGTCGAGATATTGCGCGAGCGTGTCACCGGTCCGGATGGCGCGTCCGAACGGCGATTGCGTGGGCGCGGCCGGTGCTGGCGCGCGTTGGGCGAATGCGCCGCCAGTGAGCAGCGTCATCGCGATCGCGAGCAACGGCAGAACCGGCAATGACAGTTTGTTCAGGACGTGGCAGATCATGGCACCATCTACTCCATTGTCACCTTGGAGTGGCCGGGATGGCCGGCTGGCCGGGGCACGCCGTTGGGAACGATGAAGCTGACGGAATTGCCGCCTGCCAAGCCTGCCGGAAAGCGGGTCTGGCGGGTGACGACGAAGTCCCCGCGCGCATTGCGGACAAGCGCCCCTTCGGTCAGCAGTTGCAACAGCCCGGCCTGGACCGGCAAGACCTCGTAACGTGTGACGGGCTGGCCGCCGAGGACCGAGTCGGGCTCCACGGACATCAGCCCTCCCGGGCAAGACTGAAGAAGGTCTTCGCGAATATCGCGCCACTCAGGATTCAGATTGGCAAATGTCCCGGTCTGGTCGGCCTCGCTCGGAGCGGAGATATTTCCCGACGGCAGCCTGAGATTCCACATTCGCTTGGCGGTCACGGCAATGTCCGGTTCGCGTCCGAAGAGGAGCCTGGTTCGAAAAGACGTCTCCTTCGGATTGCGTTCGGTCATGTTGACCCAGAAGCTGTCACACCGGCCCGATTTGCCAATCGTGACGTTCTCCCTGGAAAGCCCGGTGGCGCCGACTGCGGGGCCTTGGCCTTCGTTGCCCGATCCCCCGGCCAGGACGAGGTGCTTCACGCGGTCGACCGCGCCTTCGAATTGCCAGATCGTGCGGTTCGACGCGATCATCACCAGGTACAGTGGCTCGCGGCCGGGCTCGATGATCACCTTGGTCGTAAACGTTTTTTTGTCCTGAGAGCCGATCGCGGCCGTCGACAGGGCGAGCGGCTCGTAGCCGTTGAAAAGCACGAACCTGTCGTCCTTTGCAGGCTTGGGAACGGCGCACTCGATCGCCAGCTTTTCGTCGTAGCTTAGTTGCGTCTCGATGACCCTCGGCGCCGGCAAACCCGATCGTTGCCAATAGCCGTCGAATTCGGTCCGCGAGATCACGCCGTCGCCGTCGGTATCGACGTCGGCAAACCGCCGCTCCATCGCGTCGGCATATTCCTTGAACGTGGTCTTGCCGTCACCGTCGGCGTCATAGCTCGCCAGGACGCGGTAGACCGCGTCGAAATCGATTCCGAGTGGTGTCGGGAATTTTCGCGCGTGAGCTATGGCCTCATTCCAGTCGATCTTGCCGTCGCCATCGATATCGGCGCGCATGCTGCTCTCGACGACGCGGCGCGCCTGCTCGCTCCGCCGCGCGTCGGCCTCGGGTCCTTCGCCAGGAACGAAATGCGACAGATGGCGCGCGAAGATCGTGAGCTCCTCGGCGGAGACCGTGCCATCACCGTCCAGGTCGGCCTGGAACATCAGGCTGATCTGCCGCCCGCGCTGCATGGCCTCGTGGCGCTGGCGGTTGCGCTGGCGGTCGACCTCGGTGATCGCGCCGTCGCGATCGAGGTCATGCAGCATGAAGGGGACTTTGATCTTCTCCTGGAACGCATAGTAGCGCAGCTCCGGCGCCAATGTCTGTGCGATATGCGCCTCGAGATCGTACGTGACGATGGGGCTCGACGGCTGAGCGGGAGCTTGAGGGGCATTTTGAGCAATTGCCGTGACTGGCAAAGCCAGATGCGCGACCACGAAAGCCAACGCGGTCAGGAACCGCCAATTTGGCCGCATGTTGCTATCCTCCGAACCTCACCGATGCCGCCGGTTATGCCTTTTGACGGGTTCCGCAACGTTTAACGTAACCAAAAGGTGTGCATGATGGTGCGCAAGTAGTGATCCCAATGGTTACGATTCGATCTTTGCCGGACTTCTCTCCAATGCGCACAGCCACGCCGTCGACCGCGCTGCATCCGACCGCCGCCGAAGAGCTCGTCACCATGCGCACCCCGACCGCGCGCCACGTGCGGCAGGCGGCGGAGTAGGGGCGCCTTACGCGCCGACCTTGCCGTGGTCGGCGTTCTCCTGCCGTTCGCGATCGCCGAGCTCGCGCACCAGCTCCTGGAGGAACGACTCGGTATAGGCGGGCAGGACCCGTTCGGCGCGAACATAGACGCCGAGGTCCGACCACACCGGACTGCCGGCGTTGTCCAGCGGCAGGAATTTGAGCTGTCCGCTATTGGCGAGGCGGCCGATGCCGATCTGGGTCTGGATCGCAACGCCGACGCCGCGCGCCGCAAGCTCGCGCATCAGGTCGATGGAATTGGCCTGCACGGCGGGCTCGGGCGTTTCGGCAAGCTGCGCGATGAGCGGTTGCAGCAGGTGGTAGATCGACAGCTCCGGAAGCGCGTGAATGATCGGAAAGGCGAGGGATTGCGCCAGCGTCACGGTCCGGCGCCGCGCCAGCGGATGATCGGCCGCAACGATCGCCCCTAACCGGAAGCGCTTCAGCGCGACCTGGCGCAGATCCTGGGGATGGCGCAGCGCCATGGCAATGCCGATGTCGGCTTCGCCGCGGCTCAGCGCGTCCAGCACGTCGGCTGATCCCATCACCTGCGTGGTGAAAGTGACGCGGCGGGCGCGGCCGCGATGCGACGCGATCAGGCCGGGCAGCAGCGATTCAGCGAGCGACTCGATGCAGGCGATGCTCACCGAGCCGCGCCATGTCCCGGACAGCGACTGGACGTCGGAGCGAAAGCGGTCGTGGTCCTGGAGCACGGTCATGACGTGCCGGGCGAGCATCTCGCCGACCGTGGTCAATGTCAGCCCGCGCGCCGTCCGCTCGAACAGCGGCGCGCCGATCTCCTCTTCCAGCTTGAGGACCTGCCGGCTGACCGCCGAGGAGGCCACGTTGAGGGTCCGCGCCGCGGCGCGGATCGAGCCGGTCCGGCGCACGGCGTGGAAGTAGTACAGGGCGGGGGCATGAAATCGCATCGCGCGACTATAGCTGTTGCCGATTCGGCAGCAAGGCGTACGAAATTCTCTGCTTTTCGAGAACAGCCTCTGGCCCTAGTTTTCGCCCGCGGCGGCCAGGGGGCGCGGCCGAACAGGGGGATTTGGGCGGTGGACGGGAAAAGCGCGTGCGCGCTGGCGGCGGAGCCGCACGGTTTGATCGATCGGCGCCGCGCGGCCGCCTATGTCGGCGTCACCGCCGGCCGCTTCGAGCAGCTGGTCCGCGACAATGTCGTGCCGCCGCCGGTCATGGTGGACAGGAGCCGCCGATGGCCGGTCGCAGCACTCGATCTCGCCAAGCAATCGGTCAGCGCAGGGGCGACGAAGGCGGCGGTGGTCCCGGAGACTGCGCCGTGCGGCGAGCCGATCGAGCCGTCGCGGGTGTTGCCCGATGAGGCCTGGCTCCAGCAGAGGGCAAAACTGGTGCGGCGGGTCCGCAGGTCGCTGCTGTCGGGCAACGAGATCCGCGCGTTGCGCGAGTTCAGGGCGCAGCGACAGAGCCAGATCAGCATGCACGGCTATTACGGGAGCTTCGAAGCGCTGATGGTCCGCGGTTACGTCGTCGAAATCGCGCGCAAGCCGCCGTCGAGCCGTCCGCTGGTGACCTACCGCTTGACGGAGCTCGGCGGACAGGTGCTCTCAGCGCTCAGGGACGAGTAGGGGGCGCGACTTCACTTCAGCACGGCGCACACCGTGGAATGCTCGGCTTCGACCGCGCAGGGCGAGGGCGTCGCGATACGCTGCCACCACGCATCGAGCGCGTGGCGCTCGCAGCGGAGCTTGACGCTCATGCCGCCGGCGAACTTGATCCAGTCGGCGAAGTGGTCGTTTGCAACCGCGATCACCACGGGGATGTCGGCGTTGAACGCCCGCTCGATCAGATAAGCCAGCCCCTTGCCATTGCGCTCCCGTTTGCCGAAGCGGTTGATGATGACGAGGTCGGCGCCATGTGCCAACGCCTCGGCGATCTGCTCGCCGGCGTTCTGGAGCCGCGCAAGATCGAGCCGGCAACCGCTCGCGGCGAGATCGAAGTCCTGCGCCAGCAGCAGTTTCTCGCCGTTGTGAAGCAGCACCGCCGACAGGCTGGAGTCCGCGCAATGGCCCGCCTGCACCATGCCCACGACCCGCAACCCGCGCGCATTCAGGTCGGCCGCGAAGCCGCGCAAGATGGTGTCGGGATCCTGATGCGGTTCATAGACCAGGGCGGCAAGATCGCTTTGTGCATCGAACATCGTCCGCCTCCGCTTGAGTGAGAATGAGCGGGGCCGCGGCGGTTGCGCAGCGACCCCGGATTTCGCCTCAGGCCGCAGGCGGCCCGTTGATGATCTGAAGCTGGGTGAATTCGGCAAGGCCCTCCTCGGCGAATTCGGTGCCGATGCCCGACTGCTTGGCGCCGCCGAACGGGATGTTCGGAGCCATGTCGAGATGCTTGTTGATCCACACCGTGCCGGACTCGAGCTGGCTCGCGACCTCGTGCGCGCGCTTGATGTCCGACGACCACACCGAGGCGCCGAGGCCGTAGGTCGTGGCATTGGCGCGGCGGATCACGTCGTCCTTGTCAGAATATTTGATCACCGGCAGGACGGGGCCGAACTGCTCCTCGTCGACCAGTTTCGAGCCCTCCTGGATGTCGCGCACGATGGTCGGCTCGATGAAATAGCCGGGACGGTCCATTGCCGCGCCGCCCGCAATGACGTTGCAGTTCTTGCGCGCATCCTCGAGGAACGCCTTCACCTTCTCGTACTGCATCTTGTTCTGGAGCGGGCCGAGCTTGGTGCCTTGCTTCGATCCGTCGTCCACGACGGTGCTCTTGGCGATCGCGACCAGCTCGTTGCACAGCTCGTCATAGACGGACTCGTGGACATAGAGCCGCTTGATGGCGAGGCAGACTTGCCCTGAGTTCTGGAACGCGCCTTCGAAGATTCCCGGCGCGACCTTCTTCGGATCGACGTCGTCGAGCACGATGCCGGCATCGTTGCCGCCGAGCTCGAGCGTGATGCGCTTGAGCGTCTGCGCTGCGCTCGCCATGACCTTCTGGCCGGTGGCCGAAGAGCCGGTGAAGGAGATCTTGCGGATATCAGGGTGCTTGGTCATCTCGCCGCCGAGATCGTTGGCGTCGGTGATGACGTTGAGCACGCCTTTCGGCAGCACGTCCTTGACGAGCTCGGCAAAGCGCAGCGTCGCGAGCGGCGTGGTCGGCGCGGGCTTCACCACCAGCGTGTTGCCGGCGAGCAGCGCCGACGGCAGCTTGAAGCTGAGGATCAGCAGCGGATAGTTCCAGGGAATGATGGCGCCGACGACGCCGAGCGGCCGGCGATACGCCTCGACCTTGCGGTCGCCGGAGTTCTCGATCACCCGCGTCGGCAGCTCGAGCGAGCCGAGATAACGGAAGAACGCGGCCATGCCGAGGACCTCGCCGGTGGCGTCTGTGAGCGGCTTGCCCTGCTCGGCGGTCAGAAGGCGCGCGAGCTCGCCGGAATTGGCCTCGATGACGTCAGCCATCTTGATCACGAGCTTGCGCCGCTCCTCGATCGGCGTCGCGGCCCAGGCCGGGTAGGCGGCTTTCGCCGCGGCCACGGCCGCGTCGAGCTGGCTCTTCGAGGCGCGCGGGCACTGCGCCAGTACGTCCTCGGTCGCGGGATTGAGCACGGGCATGGTCAGGTCGCCGGGCACCATCTTGCCGTCGATGAGAAGGTTGTAGTCGCTCATTGGCTTGTTCGCTCCCTGTCAAAACGGGCCGTTCGGGCCTCGCTATATCCATACGTATATCACGAATTCGGCGAGTGAGCCATGCTGTGCGCTTCGAGCGGTTCCAAAAAAGGCGGCTGGACGCGGCGGCCGATATCGATATATCGTGAGCGATATAGCGAAGGCGTGTTTGTCGGAGCGTGCATTTGTCGGAGCGTGCATTTGTCGGAGCGTGCAATGGAAATCAGCGTCAAATCGCTCACGACCTGCGAGGTGGCGCCCGACGGCGGCGCGATCGCGCTGCGGTTCGAGGATGCTGCGGGCAGGCCTGCCGAGGTCCGCGTCTCGCTCAACCAGGTCGGCGCGCTGATCATGACACTGCCGGGCCTGCTCGAAGCCGCGCTGAAGGCCCGCTATGGCGACCAGAGCCTGCGCTACGCCTATCCGCTGGCGGCCTGGGTGGTCGAGCAGTCGACGGACAGGACCCAGCGCATCATCACGCTGGAGACCGAGGACGGCTTCAAGGTCCGCTTCTCGATCCCGAAAGCCGAGCAAAGCCTGCTCGGCGAGGCGCTGATCCAGCCGGCACCGGAGATGGCGGTGCGGCCGAACTAGGGCAATCCCGCGCGCTGCAGATCCACTAATCCATCGAGATCGACGTGCTCACGCGCGTGCCCGGGCAGCGGGCATTGCGGAGATGGCGGTCACCCTCTTACTTTGTTCTTACCCGAGGTGGAAAAGAGGCGTAGAATTATCCGCCGAAAGAGTAGCGCGCGACCGGCAATCGTCCATTCGCATTGCAGAACCCAAGTCCAGTGAACTGAGGGGTTTCATCGAAGCCGGAGCGACTATCGTTCGGCTAAGAGCGAGGGCCACGCAGTTGCAGGATAAGCCCGAGCAAACAAGGCTAACGCAGCGGCGGGGGAGCGCGCTGATAAATATGGCCGTCGCAGCGCTGATTATTGCTGCGCTGTATTTCGGCCGGGAAGTTTTCGTTCCGGTCGCACTGGCCGTTCTCTTGAGCTTCGTTCTCGCGCCTTTCGTCATCCGCCTCTATTCATGGCGAGTTCCGCGCACGGCTTCCGTACTCGTAGTCGTCTTCTTCGGATTTGCGATCATATTCAGTTTAGGCGGGCTCATGGTATCGCAGGCAACGCGCCTTGCCGCCAAGCTGCCCGGATATCAGCAAACGCTGAGTGACAAGATCGAGAGCCTTCGCGGGTTGATGGGCGGTTCTGGAACGTTGGAACAGGCCTCTGCCGTTCTCAAGGAACTGGGGACAGAGCTGCAACATGGTGAGGCGACGACTGGTCGGTCGGACAATGGGCTCTCGAGACAAGCGTCAGATAGAACGCTTCCGATACCCGTTGAGGTCAAGCAGCCCGACCCGGGTGCTCTGACGACGCTCGCCAAAATTATCGAGCCTTTGCTTTCGCCGCTCACGACGACGGGAATCGTCGTCATTTTCGTAACTTTCATCCTGTTGCAACGCGAGGATCTGAGGAATCGCCTCGTCCGTCTTGTGGGCTCGAGCGATATTCAGCGCACGACGGCAGCCCTTGACGACGCGGGCAAGCGCCTGAGCAAACTCTTCCTGACCCAGATCATCTTCAACGCGGTGTTCGGTCTGGCAATCGGCTTGGGTCTCGAATTGATCGGCGTGCCCTCCGCTCCGTTGTGGGGGCTGCTAGCGATGATCCTAAGATTCGTTCCGTATATTGGTGCGCTGATCTCAGCCATATTTCCGCTCATTCTCGCTGCCGCTGTTGGTTCGGGCTGGCAAATGCTGGTGCTGACAGCTCTGTTGTTCGTGGTTCTGGAACTGCTCGCCGGCCAGGTACTTGAACCATTGATCTATGGCCATAGTTCTGGCCTGTCTCCCGTCGCAATCATCCTGTCTGCGTCATTCTGGACGTGGCTCTGGGGTCCGGTCGGACTGGTCATGGCGACGCCTCTGACAATATGTCTCGTTGTCGTGGGACGGCATGTCGAGCGGCTCAAGTTCCTTGAAATCATGCTGGGCGACCGACCTCCTCTGAGTCCGCCTCAGCTGGCTTATCAACGAATGCTGGCGGGGGATCCTCTTGAAGCCGCGGAGCAAGCGCATGAGTTCCTCAAAGGGGCGTCACTTGAGGAATACTGCGATACGATCCTGCTCGAGGGACTGAGGCTCGCGGAAGCCGACCGTCGATTGGGCCATCTCGACGAAGAGCGGCTAAATCGCATTGCTTCGACCGTCGACGAGCTGGTGGCCGACCTGGAAGCGCACCACGATTTGGACTCACCGGCCCTGGACATGAGCGCGAACCCCGGTGCCGCGATCGCAATTGAGCAGGCAAGGGCGCAACGCAAGTTGATCGAGGAAGAAAGCAGATCACCGCGTTCGGTGCTCTGCATTCCAGGATCCGGAAAGCTCGACGAAGCGACGGCGCTGGTGTTGTCCTATTTGCTGCGGCACCGTGGTTTCGAGGCGATGGCGGAAGAAGCGGACGCGCTATCAACGGCGAAATTCTTTTCGCTCGATATGACGGATACCTCGCTTGCGTGCCTCTGCTACGTCAGTCAACCGTCCACCGCCAAGATTCAAGATGTCGTTCGCAGGCTCAATAAGAAGAACGCCGATACCCGCATTCTGCTCGCCCTGTTCGGAACAGGTGCCGCCACGCCGTCGATGGGTGCGGTCGGTGCGACGACTTGTGCTGGATCATTTGGCGCCGCGTTAGACGCAATAGTTCAGACGGCTGCCAGGCAGCGCGACCCTACAATCGTCGACACCAAAGATATTACTGCTACCTAACACGAGTAGTTCTGATACCCGCGTAATGTTCCAGTTAATCGTAAGGCTTCCGCATCCTCAGAAGCTGACATTTGTGCCGTCATGAGCCACGTCCTGGAGCGAGGTCACTCGACAATCTCTGCTCTCGGCGGAAGCCGCCGGATCTGGAAGCCAGTCTTGTTCTGCTCAAAGCCGGCAGACGCATAGAACGCCAGGGTCGAAGGCCTCTTCGAGCCCGTCATCAGCATGACCTTGTAGCAATCGGCCTGCCACGCGGCAGCGACGGCTGCGTTGAGCAGCTGCTTGCCGTAGCCGCGTCCCCTGAACGCTGCATGGGTGACGACATTTTCGATCAACCCATAGGGCTGGCCACCGCGCGTCAGGTTGGGAACGACGATCAGCGTGCAGGATGCGACGATGGTGTCTTCAGCGATCCCGATGAATATCGCGCTTCCATGGTAGCGCTGCAGGTCCTCCAGGCGACGCTCGGCGACATCTAGCGAGGGAATCCGATCGGCGGGATCGAGGTGCGGATAAAGCGCGAGGAGTTGCGGGAGATCGGCGAGCAGGGCCGGGCGGATGATGAGGCGGCTATCCATGTGCGTTCGGACTCACGCCTTGCGCGAGCGCTTGATGTCCGTCCTCAGCGCCATCAGCTCCTTGCGCACGGCGCGCGCGGCGTCGCGCTCGATCTTGCGGTAGCGCGCGACGAGGGCGGTGCCGAACGGGGTCAGCAATGCGCCGCCGCCGTTCTTGCCGCCGGTCTGGGGCTCGACTGCGGCGTGTCCGCAGATACGGTTGATCTCGTCCACGAGATCCCAGGCGCGCTTGTAGGACATGTCCATGGCGCGGCCCGCGGCCGAGATCGAGCCGTGCTCCCGAATATTCTCCAGGAGCTGGATCTTGCCGGGCCCGATCCGGTCTTCGGCGTCCAGATCGATCCGGACGCTCAGTTGGGGAAGCGATTTTGCGCCCAAGCGCGACATGACTGGCTCTCTTCGGTCGTCCAGCGCGAGATTGCCACCACGCAGGCCGGCGAACAAGGTAAACGGGACGGATATCCCTTACGGCGATTTTATGAACGGCGCGCCGCGTTCCCGCGGCTGCTGGTCGCAGCTCGGCCGGCTTGATTTGGCCTGGGCGAACTTTATCTCTCCCTTCAACAGAATCCGGGCCCCTCTGACGAGGCCGCCGATCCCTCGGCCAACCTCGTGATGTCGGATGACCTGTCCCGCGCGCGAATGCGTTTGGATTGGACGATCGTTGGGCCCAGCGCACCTGCTCTCATCGACCAGCCATCCTCATCGCTTCCCGCGTGCGGTCACAACCGTAAGCTTGAGGAGCTATGATGCCTGACGCAGAAGCTTTGCGCCCCATCCAGGGCGAGATTACCGAACCTTCGAGCCTGCATGAGCAGGCCGCCGCCGCGCTCGTGATTGCCGGCGCGCTGGTCGCCGTCGCCGACCGCCGTGTCGCCGCGGTCGAGCGCGAGGAGGTGACCCGCTTCATCCGGGAGCGCGGGCTCGCCCCGCATGTCAGCGAAGCGCGGCTTGCTGCGATGTTCGACGAGCTCGCGGAGCGGCTGGAGCAGCCTGATTTCGCCAATGTCGTCATCGACACGCTCCGCCCGGTCTCGGACCTGCCGCTGGCCGCGCATCTCATCGACATCTCCGAGCGGGTCGCCGCGGCGGACGAGGACGTGCATCCGCATGAGGTGCAGGCGATCAAGCTGCTCCGCCTGCTCACGCTGGTGCTGCCGCGCTCGAAGCCGGTTAGCCCGGTCACGCCGCGCGGCGAGGGCCGCCTCGCATCCGGAGCGTGAGCATGAGCGCAGGCACCGACGATCACGCGAGGTCGCGCGAGCGCGCCACCGGCGAGGCCGCCGGCGGCGATCCGCGCCTTGACGCGCTCGTCGGCCGCCTGCCGCCGCGCGTTAGCGGCACCGTCACCTACCTGCTGCGACCCTCGAACCGCTGGGTGCGGATGCCCGCCGGCGCGCTGCTGGTCGTCGGCGGCGTGCTGTCGTTTCTGCCGGTGCTCGGCATCTGGATGCTGCCGCTCGGCCTTGCCCTGCTTGCCGAGGATGTGCCGGGCTTGCGCTCGCAGCGCTCGAAAGTCCTGGACTGGATCGAGCGCCGCAAGCCGCACTGGCTCGGTGCAGCCTCGCGTCCGAATGATCAGACATGAGCGAATTGATCACCCCCGAAGCGCTGACGGCGCTGTTTCAGGTCGTCCTGATCGACCTCGTGCTCGCCGGCGACAATGCCGTCGTCATCGGCCTTGCCGCGGCGGGCCTGCCTGCCGGCCAGCGCCGCCGTGCCATCATCGTCGGCATCGCGGCTGCGACCGTGCTGCGCATTGTTTTCGCCGGCGTTGCGACCCAGCTCCTCCAGGTGCTCGGCCTTCTGCTGGCCGGCGGCGTGCTGCTGCTGTGGGTCTGCTGGAAGATGTGGCGCGAATTGCGCGAGCAGTCGTCCCACGCCGGCGTGCTGGCGCTCGGTCATGCCGGGGCCGGGAGCACGACGCATGCGCAGGCGCCGCGCAAAACTTTTCGGCAGGCGGCGCTCCAGATCGTCGCCGCCGACGTCTCGATGTCGCTCGACAACGTGCTGGCTGTCGCGGGCGCCGCACGCGAGCATCCGTTCATCCTGGCCTTCGGCCTGTTGCTGTCGGTCGCGCTGATGGGCGTCGCCGCAGATCTGCTCGGCCGCGTGCTCCAGAAGCAGCGCTGGATCGCCTATGTCGGCCTCGCCATCATCGTCTACGTCGCCTTCGAGATGATCTGGCGCGGCTCGGTCGAGCTCGCGCCGGTCATCGCCAGCCTCTGATCCAAGCCTTTCCGACTTCTTTTCGGAAAACCGCTTCGCACTTTTCCGGATCATGCTTGTCGGAAACGTCTTGCTGTCAAGGAACGAGCGAGGACACCGCCAGCGTCACCACGCACGGACGATCAGTCAATGACAGAGAAGTTTCCGCCGCCTTACCCGGTCGGATCAGACCCGGCCGACGATCAGTTTGAGGGAGCCGGCAAAGGAGGGCAATTTTCGATGCTCGCCAAATCGCTCGTCCCAGTGGCCGGACGCCAGATCGCGGCCGAGGGCATCCTCGAAGCGCTGCACTGCATCGTCGTCGACGAAGCTCCAAGCTGAGCAGGCGAGCCGCGCGGCGGGATCAAGCAGCATCTCCGGCCGGCCGTAATAGGCTTCATTGAAGCCATCGGTGCAATCCAGCGGAATGGGAACGGACAGGATCTCGGAGTTGGCCCCGAGTGCCTGCGCAATGTCGTGCACCGGCGGATATCTCACCGACTCGACTGCGATCACCTCGGGGCAATAGGCGTCGAGCCAGAAGCGATCGAGTTCGCTCGGCTCGCAGCTCATGATGATGACCGGACCGCGTGTGACCCGCCGCATCTCGCGCAGGCCCGCATTGAGATCTTTCCATTGATGCACGGAGAAAGTCGACATCGCGGCGTCGAAGGAAGCGTCCTTGAAGGGGAGGTTTTCGGCAACGGCGTCGATCGCTGCGGGAAGATGCGGCGGGCGCTGGTCGCGCATCGACTGTGAGGGTTCAACCGGGGTCACCGTGCGGTCCTTCGGCTCGTACGAGCCGGCACCGGCACCGACGTTGAGGACAGTCCGTGCATCACCAAGCGCGATCCCGATCATGCGAGCAATGCGCGGGTCCGGACGACGAAAATTCGCATAGCCCTTGCCGATCGCGCCATAATTGGCGTCGCCGGCACTGCCGTCCTGATGACGCGGCGCTTCGTTCTGCATAGAGGCTCCTACAGCATCTTGTCGGACACGTTCTTGACGATCGTATAACACTGCAACCCTACGGTGCAACCTTCGCAGCCACAGCCGCTGTCCTTGACGCCGCCCGGCGCTGGGCCCGCGTCACGGCGGTAACGCATTCGTTCAAATTGTCTGCAATTTGCTGACCCGCGGCCAACCCTGCCGACAAGTGCCGCACGGTCTTAAACCTTGCCTTTGGAACCGGCCTGCATCCTCCCGGAAAAGGGTGGGGCATCAACATGTCGGTTCTCAAGGAAATCGTCGCTGCGATTGCGGGAGTCTACGCACTCCTGTTCGTCTGCGACGCATTGTTCGGCATCAACGAGACGCGTTTCGACGACGCCTATTACAGCCGCGACTTCTACGCGCCGCGGCCGAAGGAATTTCGCTTCGCCAGCGATACGCCGCCGGCGGTCCGCGTCAGCGACGCCTTCGCGCAGTTCTCGCCGGGTGAGGCAAAGCCGGGCAAGCGCTACTCGTCTCTGACGACCATCCTTCGCTAGCCCCTCACTCCCCCTGGATCCATTCCGCCACACCGCGCCAGAGCGTGTCGCGGTGGTCGGGGCGGAAGAAGCCGAAATGGCCGATTGTCTTGACGCCAACGTCGGACGGCTTGACCGTGAGCACCTCCGGCTTGATCGCGCTGAAGCCGGAGCAGAGCAGCTCGACCGCGGGCCGCGTTGCCCAGGGATCGTCGGCGAAGGCGAGGGCGCGCAGCTCGCCCTTGTAGCTTGCGAAGTTTGCCAGCGCCGGCAGCTTGGAATCAAAGAGGTGGCGCGGGCTGCTCACCCATTTGGCGCCTTGCAGGAACACGCCCTTGGGCAAATCTTCGCCGATGCCGAGCCAGCCCGGCGCGTAGCCGAGCAGCTGGGTCACGGGCACGCCGATGAAATTCATGAACACGAAAACGCGGTAGTTTTCCGGCGGCGGGATCAGTTTCCACGTCGCGGCTTGGGACGCCACGAACAGCGCGCGCGAAATCTCGGCGTTGTTCGCGATCAGCCCAAGCGCCTGGCCGCCGAAGGAATGACCGACATAGTTGAGCGGCAAGGTATGATAGCGCTCGCGCATCCATTTGACTGCGGCGGTGACGTCGAGCGCGGCCCAGTCGGACATCGAGGCCTTGAAGCCGACCAGCGATTTCGGCTGGTTGTAGCCGACCAGCGCCGGCAGGCGGGAGTCGCCGATGCCGCGATAGTCGTAGGTCAGGACCGCGCAGCCGCGGTTGGCGAGGTACGAGGCAAAGCCCCTATAGACTTTGCGGGGGACGGCGGTCGCGGAATTGATCAGGACGGCGTGGCGCTTGACGCCGCGCGGCAGAAACAGGGTGCCGGTCAACGAATAGCCGTCGACGGCCGGAAAGCTGATGTCGTCGATAAATACGTCGTCGATTGCCGCGTCCATGAGCAGCGCACGCCCCAAGGTTTCTCCGCACGCCCCCAGCAAATGCGAATTCGGCTTTGTCCGCAAGGGCTTGCATGCGGAAACGGATTTACAACTGGCGAGGCGATGCTAGCCTGTGTATAAGGCGGCTCGCGCAACCCACAGATCAGGTTGCAGTTTTTGCTTTAGGAAAGAGGATTTACGATGTCCGAGCGGTGGACACCCGAGAGCTGGCGCAGCAAGCCCGTGCTGCAGGTCCCCGACTATCCCGACGCCAAGGCGTTGGCCGATGTCGAGGCGCAGCTTGCGAGCTTTCCGCCGCTGGTGTTCGCGGGCGAAGCGCGCAATCTGAAGAAGGCACTGGCTCGCGTCGCTGCAGGCGAAGCGTTCCTGCTCCAGGGCGGCGACTGCGCCGAGAGCTTCGCCGAGCACGGCGCCAACAACATCCGCGACTTCTTCCGCGTGCTGCTCCAGATGGCGGTCGTGCTGACCTATGCCGGGGCCGTCCCGGTGGTGAAGGTCGGCCGTATCGCCGGGCAGTTCGCAAAACCGCGCTCCTCGCCGACGGAAAAGGTCGATGGCATCGAGCTGCCGAGCTATCGCGGCGATATCGTCAACGACATCGCCTTCACCAAGGAAGCGCGTGTGCCCGATCCGCAGCGCCAGCTGATGGCGTACCGCCAGTCGGCGGCGACGCTGAACCTGCTCCGCGCGTTCGCGACCGGCGGCTTCGCCAATCTCGGCAGCGTGCATCAGTGGATGCTCGGCTTCCTGAAGGATTCTCCGCAGTCCCGCCGCTACAAGGAGCTGGCCGACCGCATCTCGGACGCGCTGAACTTCATGCGCGCCTGCGGCCTCGATCTGGAGAGCCATCCCGAGCTGCGCGCGACCGATTTCTACACCAGCCACGAGGCGCTGCTGCTCGGCTACGAGCAGGCGATGACCCGCGTCGATTCCACCACCGGCGACTGGTACGCGACGAGCGGCCACATGATCTGGATCGGCGACCGCACGCGGCAGCTCGACCACGGCCATGTCGAATATTTCCGCGGCATCAAGAACCCGATCGGGCTGAAGTGCGGCCCGTCGCTGAAGCCCGATGAGCTCTTGAAGCTGATCGACGTGCTCAACCCCGACAACGAGCCCGGACGGTTGACGCTGATCGGCCGCTTCGGCTCCGACAAGGTCGGCGAGCATCTGCCGAACATGATCCGCGCCGTGCAGCGCGAGGGCAAGGTGGTGGTCTGGTCCTGCGATCCCATGCACGGCAACACCATCACCTCCACCACCGGCTACAAGACGCGGCCCTTCGACCGCATTCTGTCGGAGGTGAAGTCGTTCTTCGCGATCCACGCGGCCGAAGGAACGCATGCCGGCGGCGTGCATCTGGAGATGACCGGCAAGGACGTCACCGAATGTCTCGGCGGCGCGCGCGCGATCACCGACGAGGATCTCAACGACCGCTATCACACGGTCTGCGACCCCCGCCTCAATGCCGAGCAGTCGATCGACATGGCTTTCCTGATCGCGGAGCTCTTGAAGCAGGATCGTGCCGGCAAGGCCAGGCCGATGCCGGTCGCAGCGGGGCTCTAGGACCTTGCTCCGGCTCTGGAAGGCCACGATCAATTCCCGTAACGGTCTGGCCTTCGCGTTTCGCTCGGAGCAGGCCGTCCGCGAGGAGATTCTTGCACTCCTCCTGTCGCTGCCGTTCGCCTGGTTCATCGGCGCGACCGCGATGCGCGCGGTCGAGTTGGTCTGCGCGGTCGCGTTCGTGCTGGTAGTCGAGCTGCTGAATACCGCGATCGAAAAGCTCGCCGACCGCCTCACCATGGACCACGACAAGCAGATCGGCCGGGTCAAGGACATGGGCTCCGCCGCGGTCGGCGTGGCATTGCTGATGGCTGGCGCGTTCTGGATCTTCGCCCTCGTCGAGCGATTGGGGTTCGTCTAGCTGGATGATCGGAGCGCGGCGCCCATGACCGAACGTCTCAATGAATTCGCCGTGACGCTCGCCCAGCTCAATCCGACGCTGGGCGATATCGACGGCAATGCCGCGAAGGCGCGCGCGGCGCGCGCGCACGCCGCTGCAGACGGCGCCGACCTCGTGCTGTTTCCGGAATTGTTCATCGCCGGCTATCCGCCCGAAGACCTCGTGCAGAAGCCGGCCTTCCAGGCCGCCTGCCGCGTCGCGATCGAAAGCCTCGCGCGCGAGACCGCCGATGGCGGCCCCGCCATGCTGGTCGGCACGCCCTGGGTCGAGGACGGCAAGCTCTACAATGCCTGTGCGTTCCTCGATGGCGGCCGCATCGCGGGCCTGCGCTTCAAGGCCAACCTGCCGAACTACGGCGTGTTCGACGAGAAGCGGCTGTTTGCGCGCGGCCCTGCGGCCGGCCCGGTGACTGTGCGCGGCGTGCGGATCGGCGTGCCGATCTGCGAGGACATCTGGCTGGAGGAATCCGAGGACTACGAGAACGTCGTCGAGACGCTGGCCGAGACCGGCGCCGAGATCATCCTCGTGCCCAACGGCTCGCCTTACGCCCGCGACAAGGGCGACGTGCGCTTGTCGGTCGCGGTCGCGCGCGTGACCGAAAGCGGCCTGCCGCTGGTCTATCTCAATCAGGTCTGCGGCCAGGACGAGCTGGTGTTCGACGGCGCTTCGTTCGCGCTGAACGGCGATCTCTCACTTGCCGCGCAGCTGCCGGCATTCGAGGAGAGCGTCACCACGCTGCACTTCACCAAGACCGGCGATGATTGGCGCTGCACGGGTCCGGTTGCGCAACTGCCTGAAGGCGACAGGGCCGACTATATGGCCTGCATGCTCGGCTTGCGCGACTATGTCGGCAAGAACGGTTTTCCCGGCGTGTTGCTCGGCATTTCCGGCGGCATCGATTCGGCCCTGTGCGCGGCGATCGCCGTCGATGCGCTCGGCGCGGATCAGGTGCATGGCGTGATGCTGCCGTATCGCTTCACGGCGCCAAGCTCGATCGCGGATGCCGGCGAGCTCGCAGGCCACCTCGGGATCCGCTACGAGGTGCTTCCGATCGCAGAGGCGGTCAACGGTTTTGGGACCATCCTCTCCGATATCTTCAAGAATCTGCCGCCCGATATGACCGAGGAAAACCTCCAGGCGCGCACCCGCGGCACGCTGCTGATGGCGATCTCCAACAAGACCGGCTTGATGGTGGTGACCACCGGCAACAAGTCGGAGATGTCGGTCGGCTACGCCACGCTCTATGGCGACATGAATGGCGGCTTCAACCCGATCAAGGACATTTACAAGACGCAGGTGTTTCGGCTGGCGTCCCTGCGAAATAGCTGGAAGCCGGATGGCGCGCTTGGCCCCTCCGGCGAGGTCATTCCGCCTGACATCATCACGCGCCCGCCGACGGCGGAGTTGCGCGAGAACCAGCTCGATCAGGACTCGTTGCCGCCCTACGAACTGCTCGATGCGGTGCTCGAGCGCCTGGTCGAGCGCGAGGAGCCGCTGGAAGAGATCATTGCCGCAGGCTTCGATCGCGCGATGGTGACGCGGATCGACCATCTCCTCAACATCGCCGAATACAAGCGCCGCCAGGCAGCGCCGGGCGTGAAGGTGACGCGCAAGAATTTCGGTCGCGACCGCCGCTATCCCATCACCAACCGCTTCCGCGACAAGGGCGATCCACTGCCTGTGCCGGACGACACGCTGGTGTCACGCGGCAGCCGCGCCTCGATCGACGCGTTCGAGGGGTAATGGTTAGCGCATGCTGGTGAGGCGGACGGTCCCGCCGCCCACTACGCCGTCATCATCCGCGAAAGCGGATGATCCAGTACTCCGCGGCGGACGTTGTAGAAACCGACTCCTGTCGCGGAGTACTGGATGCCCCGGAGCCTGTCATCGGGCTCGCCGAAGGCGAGACCCGGTGGCGGGGCATGTTCGCGCGAGGTACGAACTCGCGTACTGCTAAGATGGGGCCGCGAAGAACAGCACCCGCAGGAGGTGCGTGTACTCGGATTCGAGCACCATGATCGCCACGAAGACCAGCACCGCGATCGGCGGCGCCAGGATGGCATAGGCCAGGGCCAACCGTTCCCAGGCCATGTGCATGAAGACGGCGACGATCAGGCCCGCCTTCAACACCATGAACAGCAGGATCAGCGACCACCTGAGATAGCCATGCAGGCCAAAGTAGTCGACCAGATAGGAGCAGGTGCTGAGAACGAACAGCCATCCCCAGACCACGAGGTAGAGCTTGATCGGGTGCTGCTGACCCTTGGTGTGTACGGCAGGCACTGCGACTGCATCATGCGCATGAGCCTGGAGCTGTCCTTCCATGGGTAATGCTGCGTTTGTCATGCGCCGACCTCACCAAAGATAGAAAAGCGCAAAGATGAAAACCCATACGAGATCGACGAAGTGCCAGTACAGGCCCATGATCTCGACGATCTCGTAATATCCCTTGCGGCTCGTGAAGAAGCCGCGCCTGCCGACGTCGAAGTCGCCGCGCAGGACCTTACGTGCGATCGCGATCAGAAAAATCACGCCGATCGTCACATGGGTGCCGTGGAAGCCCGTGATCATGAAGAAGCTTGAGCCGAACTGCTCCGCGCCCCACGGATTGCCCCAGGGCCGGACGCCCTCCCTGATCAGCTTGGTCCATTCGAAAGCCTGCATGCCGACGAAGGTTGCGCCGAACGCCGCCGTGACCAGCATCAAGGCTGCGGTTCTGACGCGATCGCGGCGATAGCCGAAATTGACGGCCATGGCCATCGTCCCGCTGCTGCTGATCAGGATGAAGGTCATGATGGCGATCAGGATGAGCGGGATCTGCTTGCCGGCGAAGTTGAGGGCGAAGACTTCGCTGGGGTTGGGCCACGGCACGGTCGTCGACATGCGCGCCGTCATGTAGGAGAGCAGGAAGCAACTGAAGATGAAGGTGTCGCTGAGGAGGAAGATCCACATCATGGCCTTGCCCCAGGACACGTTCTTGAAGGCGCGCTGATCGGACGCCCAGTCGGCGGCGATGCCGCGCCAGCCTTCAGGCCGTGCAGGCGATTGTCCGGAGGTTGTCAGCACAGTCTCTGCCATCTGGTCTCGCCCTCCCTAGCTCAGCAATTGGCGGCAGATGTCGACGAAATTGTCCGTCCATCCCGTGAGCAGCCCGAGCAGAACAAGCCAGACCAGCAGCAGGAAGTGCCAGTAGATGGTGCATAGTTCTACGCTCAAGCGCATGTCGGCGATCTCGGCGCCGCGCCACACCTTGGCCGAGGTTCGCCCGAGGGCCACCAGGCCGCCCGTCAGATGCAGCCCGTGCACTGCGGTCAACAGGTAGAAGAAGGAATTCGCCGGATTGGACGCCACGAAATATCCGGCCGCGCTGAGCTGCTGCCAGGCCAGGAGTTGCCCGGCCAGGAAGATCACGGCAGCTACGCCGCCCGCGAGCAGGCCGACCATGACGCTCTCGGCGTCGCCCCGGCGCGCAGCCACATATGACCATTGCAGCGCGACGCTGCTCAGGACCAGGACGCCCGTGTTGAGCCACAGCAGTTTCGGCACGGGCAGGGCCCGCCAGTCCACCACGGACATGCGCATGGAGTAGGCGCTGATGAAGAGGACGAACAGACAACTCGCGACAGCGAGGAACACGCCTAGTCCGACCTTCGCCGCCGGCCATGCCATGGCGTCGCCGCCGGGGAAATCGCCGACCGAACCTTCCTCCAGCCATGGCTTGGCCGTCAGCCGTTGCTGCGAGAGCCACCATCCGGCGATGATCGCGATCATCGCCAGGAAAAGGACGATGGCGCTCACGAAGCTGCTCCCTGAACGGCTCTCGTTGCACGCGGCGGCTGGTTCTGCGGAATGAAGTCCTCTTCGGCGCCGGGTACGCTGTAGTCATAGGCCCAGCGATAGACGATCGGGAGCTCCTTGCCCCAGTTGCCGTGCCCGGGCGGCGTCTCCGGCGTCTGCCACTCCAGCGTCGTCGCCCGCCACGGATTGCCGCCCGAGGGCTCACCTTTGAACAGGCTCCAGGCAAGATTGAACAGGAACACCATTTGGCTGAAGCCGACGGTCAAGGCCACCACGGAGATGAAGGCGTTCAGTGAATGGGCCGAGGGCGGGATGAACGCTGCGTCGCCGAGTTCGAAGTACCTGCGTGGAACTCCGAGCAGCCCGAGATAGTGCATGGGGAAGAAGATCAGGTAGGCGCCGAGGAAAGTGACCCAGAAGTGAAACTTGCCGAGCGCGTCGTTCAGCATCCGCCCCGTGACCTTGGGGTACCAATGATAGATCGCCCCGAGCACGACCATGATCGGCGCCACGCCCATCACCATGTGGAAATGCGCGACCACGAACATGGTATCCGACAGTGGCACATCCACGACGACGTTGCCGAGGAAGAGGCCGGTCAGTCCGCCGTTCACGAAGGTGATGATGAAGCCGAGGGCGAACAGCATCGGCACCCTGAGATGAATGTCGCCGCGCCACAGGGTCAGCACCCAGTTGTAGACCTTGATCGCGGTCGGGATGGCGATGATGAGCGTCGTGGTGGCGAAGAAGTACCCGAATTGCGGGAACATGCCGCTCACATACATGTGGTGCGCCCATACGATGAAGCTGAGCGCACCGATGGCCACGATCGCCCAGACCATCATGCGGTAGCCGAAGATGTTTTTGCGCGCATGTGTGCTGATCAGATCGGAGACGATCCCGAAGGCGGGCAGGGCTACGATGTAGACTTCGGGGTGGCCAAAGAACCAGAACAGGTGCTGGAAGAGCAGCGGGCTGCCGCCACCATATTTCGACAGTTGGCCCATTTCGACGAGGGAAGGCATGAAGAAGCTGGTTCCCAGCAGACGGTCGAGCAGCAGCATCACCGAGGCAACGAAGAGCGCGGGGAATGCCAGCAGCGCCATGACGGTCGCCGTGAAAATGCCCCACACCGTCAAGGGCAGCCGCATCAACGTCATGCCGCGGGTGCGCGCCTGCAGCACCGTCACCACGTAGTTCAGTCCGCCCATGGTGAAGCCGATGATGAACAGGATCAGGGACGACATCATGAGAATGATGCCCCAATCCTGCCCGGGAGTTCCGGAGAGGATCGCCTGCGGCGGGTACAGCGTCCAGCCGGCGCCGGTGGGGCCGCCGGGCACGAAGAATGTCGAGGCCAG
Organism: Bradyrhizobium sp. CCGUVB23; assembly: GCF_024199885.1. Taxonomy (NCBI): domain Bacteria; kingdom Pseudomonadati; phylum Pseudomonadota; class Alphaproteobacteria; order Hyphomicrobiales; family Nitrobacteraceae; genus Bradyrhizobium; species Bradyrhizobium sp. CCGUVB23. The sequence continues at coordinate 9,413,576 of NZ_JANADQ010000001.1, read as the reverse complement.
CACCAGGACTGCGAGCAGGTAGACCCAGTAGCTCAGCATGTTCACATACGGGAAGACCATGTCGCGGGCGCCGACCATCAGCGGGATCAGGTAGTTGCCGAAGCCGCCCAGGAACAATGCGGTGAGCAGGTAGATCACCATGATCATGCCGTGCATGGTGATGAACTGGAGGTACTGGTTGGCATCGATGAAGGAGAAGGTGCCGGGGAATCCCAATTGCAGTCGCATCAGCCACGACAGCGCCAGGGCCACCAGCCCGATCGCCGAGGCTGTCAGCGCGTACTGAATGGCGATCACCTTGGCGTCCTGCGAGAAGACGTACCGTGTCCACCAGCTCCTCGGATGATAGAGCTCGACATCAGGTACTTCGGCAGGCGGAATGCCGGCGACGGTATCATATGGGACATCGACCATAGAAATATCTCCTCGGTCGTTTCCTTCGGGGACAATGAGCTGGTCTCACGCACCCGATCTATTTTCCCAGCGGCACCTTCTTACTTACCGCCGGATTGGTACGTCGCCTTCACGACGGCTTTTGCCGGCGACAAGTCTGCGAACGTTTTCTGCTGCTCCAGCCAGGCGTGATATTCGCCCTCGTCGTCGACGATCACCTTGGCACGCATTTGATAGTGCGCAGCGCCGCAAAGCTCCGCGCAGAGAACGTCGAACGTTCCGGTTCGGATCGGCTTGATCCAGAAGAAGGTGACCATGCCTGGGACCATGTCCATTTTGGCCCGGAATTCGGGCACGTAGAAATCGTGCAGGACATCAACCGAGCGGAGAAGAATCTTGACCGGCTTTCCCACTTGAAGGTGCAGATCGCCGTTCTCGATCACGACGTCGTCCTGCGCGTGCGGATCGTCGCGATTGAGTCCCAACGGATTGTCGGAACCGATGTTGCGGACATCGGATGTGCCCAACCGCCCATCCTTGCCCGGAAGGCGGAAGCTCCATTGCCATTGCTGGCCCATCACCTCGACCTCGGTGGCATCCGCAGGCACCGTCACGAACTGGTGCCAGACCACGAGGCCGGGCGCCAGCATGGCCGCGACGCCGACGCCGGTCCCGACGCTCAGCCACCATTCGAGCTTTTTGTTTTCCGGATTGTAGTCAGCCCGTCTTCCCTCTTTGTGGTGAAAGCGAAAGACGCAATAGGCCATGAAGGCGATGACCGCGACGAATACGAAGCCCGTGATCCAGAACGTGATGTTGATGGTGTGGTCGATATACGCCCAGTCGGTGGCGATCGGCGTCCACCACCACGGGCTGTAGAGGTGAAACAGCACCGAGCCGATCGCGACCAGAAGCAATATCAGTGCGACAGCCATCCTGATCCATCCTTGCCATCGAAGGCTGCGGATACGATTCCAGGGCGGAGCTCACGTCGGTCGCGATGGCTGACTAAGTTGGCATCTACGTTGGCATGTTCGCCATCGCCGCGCCTCTTGCTTCGCCCATTCCACCGGTCGCAAAATCAAGAAAAGGTCGCGACCGTCAATTTCATCGGAGCTTTGGGTGTCTGCGTTTTAAAATGATCCCCGCCGAACCCGGCGTCAATAGCGCATGCTGGAGTTCATTTGGCGCGGACGAACTGTGCACTGCCGCGGAAGACGATGGGCGTCAGTCGCCGGACTTGTCGGGTTGCGCAGCGCACAAATCTGCGCGGATGCACGATCACCCAACCGTGAGCACAGCGGTGCGTCGTGCGCGCTAAGCTTGTGCGGGCAGGTCGCGGCGGGTTCCGTCCGGCCAGGGTCGTTTCGCTGAACCTGGGTTGCCGTACTCGGTCCATCGCGTCTCTCGCTCGTGAGGCGGACGCGCGTGGTTGAAAAGCGCGTGGTATCGCCACCGCGGCTTTCAGCACGGGAGGGTGCATTCATGGCCACTCTGTACTCCCACGACCTCATAAGACGGCACGTGTTCGGCGAAGCGGTCTCTTATCCCGTTCGCAAGATCGACCTGTCCGACCTTCGAGAAGCGCTGCGCCTGGGTTGGGAAGATTTCCAGGCAATGCCAAGTCACGCGATCGTCGTATGCGTGATTTATCCCGTTCTCGGCCTCGTCCTGTTCAGGATGGTCCTCGGCCATTCGGTGCTGCCGCTATTGTTTCCGCTAGCGGCCGGATTTGCCTTGATCGGACCCTTTGCCGCGATCGGTCTCTACGAGCTCAGCCGTCGCCGCGAACGCGGCGAGGAGGTCGATGCATGGGACGCGATCAAGGTGCTGCGGGCACCGTCGTTCGGCGCCATGGTCGAGCTCGGCGTGCTCCTGCTCGTCCTGTTCGGGGCCTGGATCGGTGTCGCGAACGCGATCTATGTCTCAATCTTCGGCCACGCGGCAGCCGCGAGCATTCCCGACTTCGCAACGCGCGTGCTGACCACACCGGAGGGCTGGTCGCTCATCATCGTGGGTTGTGGTGTCGGCTTCGTGTTTGCGGTCGTGGCCCTGTGCGTCAGCGTGGTGTCGTTTCCGTTGATGCTCGACCGGCATGCGACTGCGATCGATGCGATCCGCACATCGCTGCGAGCGGTGGCGGCGAATCCGGTTGCGATGGCTGCGTGGGGCCTCATCGTCGCGGCGCTGCTCGTGATCGGCTCGCTACCGCTCTTCGTCGGTCTCGCCGTCGTCCTTCCGGTGCTCGGCCATGCCACCTGGCATCTCTATCGGCGGGTGGTCGAGCCGAATCCAAATCCACCGGACGAGGCGCCGCCGCCCCCGAAGGGAAAGCGCTATGCCGCGGATTTCCCGGCCAATCTCTTCCCGTGGAGCCGCGAGGGCGAGCAGTAACAGCGCAAGGGCCGCGGAGAACTGGACGCCCCGCCTTCGCGAAGGCGGGGTAGGGACCAGCTACTTCTGCTGCTGCGGCAGGAAAGTCGGACCGACCGAGCGGATCGGCTTGTTCTCGCTCGGGGGCGTTGTCGGCGTGGAATCCGCCGGTGCAGCCGTCGCCGGTGCGCTCGCCGTAGTCGTAGCCGGAGGTGCACCCTTCTTGCCGTTGGCCGGCGCACCCTTGGTGAGCTGCCGCTGCTGCATCTTCTTGGCGCTCTCTTCGGTGACGATGATGTCACCCTGCTGCTCGACCGCCGCCTTGTCGTCGGCCGATTTCAGCGCGTCCGCCCAGCTCTGGCCCGCGGCCTTGCACGAGCAGGACGGGTTGAACTCGCTGCGGAATTTGAAGGCGTTCGGGAGCGCGGTGTAGGGCTGGCCGCTGACGGAGACCGCCGCGTTCATGTCCTCGCCGGGATTGCGATAGGCGTAGAGCGCAGCGTCGGCCGCCGGGCACAGCGCCTTGCAGGTCCTCTCGTCGTCGGGGAAGCGTGCCGGGACGGTGGCGAACGAAACCGGAAAGTAGGCGCCGTCGCAGGTGCGGACACAAACAGTACGATAAGTGCCCGACTGCGGGCCGAGATCGGCGGGCGGTGTGCCGGGTGGAGGATTATTAGGATTGTTGCCGCCGCCAAACAGGTTGCTGAGGAAATTGCCGGGGCCTTGCGACTGCGCGGCGTTGGCATATTGCGGGCCGCAATTGTTCTGCGCGAGCGCGACCAGCACCGATCGGCGCTGGTTGTCGCGGTCGGGGCTGTAGCTGCCAGGACCGCCGGCGCGTAAGCGTTCGAGATTGGAGGTGATCTGGTCGAGATTCGCCCGCATCTGCTGGATCTGGGTGTTGACCGGACCGCATTGCGCCGACTGGTTGTTGAACAGCGAGAAGAAGCCGGAACTGTCGCAGCCCATACGCTTGGCCTGCGAGGTGAGGCGATCGAGCTCGGCCTGCTGGCGGGTCGCTGAATCCTGGTAGCGGCGGATCTGGTCGTCCTTGGCGGGATCGCCGCTGCCGCCACGGTCGAGCGCGGCAAGCTGGCCTTCCAGCCGCGAGCAGATCGGGTTCGCTCCGGGCGCGGCTTGCGCGGGCGGCGGCGGCCCGGGGGGACCTGATTGTGCGAGAGCGTCAGTGCCGAGGGCGAGCGCGCTGATCAGCGCGGCGCCGGCAAGGATCGAACGGGGGCGAGAGAGAGAAGACAAAAATTCCGGCATATCCGCCATTCTAGCGATGTCACGGCCCCAAACATGGGGCCGGTGCGCGCCCTCCAATACCCGCTTCTCGGGGCATCGTCACGTCGTTTCGGGGGCGATGATTGGACCTAAGGTCCGCCAGCTCCGACCGAATTCAGCGCTGGCAGGTGATTGCGACGTAATCGTCGCAATGGCCATGGGAGCAATTTGCGCCTGATTTGGGGACGGAGCCGGTAATTTCGTCGGGATCGACCCGGCGGTAGGACGAGGCCTGGGCAAAGTCCCGGGACTGGCAATAGGAGCGGGCGGCGTGCGCGCCGCACTGGTCGCCCTTGGCCAGGCACTGGTCGACGCCGTAGCCGTCCGCCTGGTTGGCGATGATGAAGACGCGGGTCTCCGCCGAGGCGCTGGAGGCGGCGATGATGAAGGCACAGCAAAGAAGTGCCGGAAGGGATCGCATGAAGTGCACCGTGGCTTGGGAGGAACCGCCATCACATGAATAAACTCAAAAGGTTAAGGATGATTAACCCTGGTGGCGGGACGCGGGCGCTTTGAGCAGAGAAAGCGGCTTTTTCGCGGCTCACTTGACGGCAGGCCCGCTTGTGGCCCATATGTTCCGCATGAACGGTCTCCTCGCCATTTGCGCCATTTGCCGCGAGATTACGAGCTAGCGATTCGCTGGCTGGAGCCGTCTTTTCTCAAAAACATTGAGAGCCCTGGACGCCCGGCCAACAGCCGATGGGTATCCATATGGAATTGCGTCTTTACGATACGCTGACGAAGGAAAAGCGTACATTCGTGCCGCTGAATCCTCAAGACGTCCGCATGTATGTCTGCGGACCGACCGTCTATGACTTCGCCCATATCGGCAATGCGCGGCCGGTGATCGTGTTCGACGTGCTGTTTCGGCTGCTCCGCCATCTCTATGGCGAGGCGCACGTCAAATATGTCCGCAACATCACCGACGTCGACGACAAGATCAACGACCGCGCCGCGCGGGATTTTCCTGGGCTGCCGCTGAACGAGGCGATCCGCAAGGTCACCGAGGAGACGGGGCGGCAGTTTCACGCCGACGTCGACGCGCTCGGTGCGCTTCGGCCGAGCGTCGAGCCGCGCGCAACCGAGCATATCGGCGAGATGCGCGAGATCATCGAAAAGCTGATCGCCGGCGGTTTTGCCTATGTTGCCGAGGACCACGTGCTGTTCTCGCCGCAGGCCATGAACGCGGCCAATTCCGAGCTGCCTCGCTATGGCGCGCTGTCCAATCGCTCGCTGGACGAGATGGTCGCCGGTGCCCGTGTCGATGTCGCGCCCTACAAGCGAGGGAACACCGACTTCGTGCTGTGGAAACCGTCAAAGCCCGGCGAGCCGTCATGGCCGTCGCCGGCCGGCATCAAGGCAGAGGGGCGCCCGGGCTGGCACATCGAGTGCTCGGCCATGGCCTGGAAGCATCTCGGCACGCATTTCGACATTCACGGCGGCGGCATCGATCTCGTGTTTCCGCATCACGAGAACGAGGTCGCGCAGAGCTGCTGCGCGTTCCACCAGTCGCGCATGGCGAACTATTGGATGCACAACGGCTTCCTCCAGGTCGAGAGCGAGAAGATGTCGAAGAGCCTCGGCAACTTCATCACCATCCGCGACCTGCTTGCGGATTGGCCGGGTGAGGTGCTGCGTCTGAACATGCTCAAGACGCATTACCGTTCGCCGATCGACTGGACCCTGAAATCGCTGGAGGAGAGCGGCAAGACGCTCGACGACTGGTATCGTGTCGCGGCGGTCGTTCCGCCCGGCAAGCCGGCCACGTCGGTGATCGAGCCGTTGCTGGACGACCTCAACACGCCGCAGACCATCGCGGCGCTGCATGGTCTGCGCAACGCGTCCGACGCCGCCGGCCTGGCGGCGTCACTGCGGCTGCTTGGCTTCCTGTCCGAAACTGCGGCGCAGTGGGAGGGACGGAAGCGGCAGGCAAGTGGTGTCGATGCCAGCGAAATCGACCGTTTGATCTCGGAGCGCACGGCGGCACGTGCGCGGAAAGACTTCAAGGAGTCCGACCGCATCCGCGATCAGCTCGCCGCGATGGGCGTTGCGATCAAGGACTCCAAGGAGGGCACGACCTGGGAGATCGCGCGATGAGCCGTCCCGATACGCCTTTTCCCAGGCACTGGCTTTACTACATCGTGCTGAAGATTCTGCTCCTTGCCGGCGCGGTTGCGCTGGCGCTGAAACTGTACGGAATGTGGTGACATCATGGGACAGACTTTGCCGAAGCCCGCGCTGCGGCCGTTCCTGCCGGCCGACGTCCCGGTCGTTGCCGCGATCTTCGCATCCGCGATCGAGGAGCTGACCGGCGACGACTACAGCGAGGCGCAGCAGGAAGCCTGGATGGCGGCTGCGGAGGAGGACGAGTTCGGCCGCCGGCTCGCCTCCGACCTGACGCTGGTCGCAACGCTCGATGGATCGCCGGTCGGCTTTGCCTCGCTGCGGGGCAACGATCACATCAGTATGCTCTATGTGCATCCGGCGGTGAGCGGCCAGGGCATCGCGACCCTGCTGGTCGATGCGCTGGAGAAGCTTTCCGGCGGCCGCGGCGCCACGAGCCTGACGGTCGATGCCAGCGACACCGCGCAGGGCTTCTTCGCCAAGCGCGGCTATACCGCCCAGCAGCGTAACAGCGTGACGATCAACGACGAATGGCTCGCCAACACCACCATGAAGAAGACGCTCGGAGCGCCGCAATGAGCAAGGAGCGCCTCTATCTGTTCGATACCACGCTGCGTGATGGCGCGCAGACCAACGGTGTCGATTTCACGCTTGCCGACAAGCAGGTCATCGCGCAGATGCTGGACGAGCTCGGCATCGACTATGTCGAGGGCGGCTATCCCGGCGCCAATCCGCAAGATACGGAATTCTTCGCCGAGAAGCCGAAGTTCGCGCAGGCGCGCTTCACCGCCTTCGGCATGACGCGGAGGGCGGGGCGATCGGTGTCGAACGATCCCGGCGTCGCCGCGCTGCTGGAAGCGAAGGCGGACGCGATCTGCTTCGTCGCAAAATCCTCCGCCTATCAGGTGCGCGTCGCGCTCGAGACGACGAAAGAAGAAAACCTCGCCTCGATCCGCGACAGCGTCAGCGCCGCCAAGAAGGCCGGTCGCGAGGTGATGCTCGATTGCGAGCATTTCTTCGACGGCTACAAGGAGGATGCGGATTTCGCGCTCGCCTGCGCGAAGGCAGCCTATGAGGCCGGCGCGCGCTGGGTGGTGCTGTGTGACACCAATGGCGGCACCATGCCGCACGAGGTCGAAAGCATCGTCACCGAGGTGATCAAGCACATCCCCGGCGATCACGTCGGCATCCATGCCCATAACGATACCGAGCAGGCGGTGGCGAACTCGCTCGCAGCCGTGCGCGCCGGCGCGCGCCAGATCCAGGGCACGCTCAATGGGCTTGGCGAGCGCTGCGGCAACGCCAATCTCTGCTCGCTGATCCCGACCTTGAGGTTGAAGAAGGAGTTTGCCGACGTCTTCGAAATCGGCGTGACCGGCGAGAAGCTGGCAAGCCTCGTCAAGGTCTCGCGCACGCTCGACGACATGCTCAATCGCGCACCGAACAGGCACGCGCCTTATGTCGGCGAGAGCGCCTTCGTCACCAAGACCGGCATTCACGCCTCCGCGGTGCTGAAGGATCCGCAGACCTATGAGCATGTGGCGCCAGAGGCCGTCGGCAATCATCGCAAGGTGCTGGTCTCCGACCAGGCCGGGCGCTCCAACGTCATCGCCGAGCTCGACCGCGCCGGGATTGCCTACGAGAAAAGCGATCCGAAACTGACGCGGCTGGTCGAGGAGCTGAAGGAGCGCGAGGCCCAGGGCTACGCCTACGAGTCCGCCAATGCGTCGTTCGATCTCCTGGCCCGCCGCACGCTCGGCAAGGTGCCGCACTATTTCGAGGTCGAGCAGTTCGACGTCAATGTCGAGCAGCGCTACAACGCGCTTGGTGAGCGCGTCACCGTTGCGCTCGCCGTGGTGAAAGTCGACGTCGCCGGCGAGCGCCTGATCTCGGCGGCGGAAGGCAACGGCCCCGTCAACGCGCTCGACGTCGCGCTGCGCAAGGACCTCGGCAAGTACCAGAAATACATCGAAGGGTTGAGGCTGATCGACTACCGCGTGCGTATCCTCAACGGCGGCACCGGCGCGGTCACGCGCGTTCTGATCGAGAGCGAGGACGAGAACGGCGACAGCTGGACCACGGTCGGCGTGTCGCCCAACATCATCGACGCCTCGTTCCAGGCGCTGATGGATTCGGTGATCTACAAGCTCGTGAAGTCAGGCGCGCCGGCGTAAGACCCGCGACGGCCGTCATACCCCGCGAAAGCGGGGTATCCAGTACGCCGCGGCTTCTCAGTAGCTCTCGGGCGTCTCGGAATACTGGATCGCCCGGTCGAGTGTTTAGGCCGGACAGATCACTGACGGGTGTTCGGAGACATAGCTGACACATCAACATTGGCTGGATTGGTCGATTCGGGGTCCGTCCATGCCGTGGAACGAGGTGTCAGTAGTGGATCAGCGACGCGAGTTCGTGCGACTTGCCTTGCAGGAGGGGGCGAACCGCCGGGAGTTGTGCCGGCGGTTCGGCATCAGTCCTGATGTCGGGTACAAGTGGCTGAGACGATGGCAGGCCGGCGATCGGGAACTGGCGGATCAGTCCCGTCGTCCGAAGGCGATGCCCAAGCGCAGCGACGCTGCAATGGAGGCGCAGGTCGTGGCTGTGCGCGATAAGCATCCAGCTTGGGGAGCACGCAAGATCGCCCATTGCCTGAAGCGCGATGGGCAGGCTGTGCCGGTGCCGTCAACCGTGCATCAGATCCTGTGTCGGAACGACCGGATCAAGCCGAGCGAGAATGCGCCACCCAACCCCGGACATCGCTTCGAGAAGGAGGCGCCCAATCAGTTGTGGCAGATGGACTTCAAGGGTCACCTGCCGCTCGGCGATGGGACGCGATGTCATCCGCTGACCATTGTTGACGATCATTCGCGCTATGTCATGTGCCTGAAGGCATGCGCGAACGAGCAGCGCCCCACCGTGCAGAAGCATCTGACAGCCACCTTCCGTCGTTATGGTCTGCCGGAGGCCTTCTACACCGATAACGGTTCCCCCTGGGGCGACACGTCGGGTGTTCGCTGGACCGGGCTGAAGGTATGGCTGCTCAAGCTCGGCATCAGGGTGGTCCACGCCAGACCGTGCCACCCGCAGGGCCGTGGCAAGAACGAACGCTTCCATCGCACGCTCAATGCCGAGGTGTTTGCCATGCGTCGCTTCCGCACCCTGCCGGAAGTTCAGCGCGCCCTCGACGCCTGGCGCATGGTCTACAACCTGGAGCGACCTCACGAGGGGCTCGCCATGAATGTGCCCGCCGACCGCTTCCGACCGAGCTCTCGTGCCATGCCCGCGCGCGTTCCGCAGGTCGAGTATGACAGCAGCGAGACCGTGCGCAGGGTCTCATCGACGAGACCCTACATCTCCTTCAAGGGACGGTTCTGGAAAGTCCCCCAGGCCTTCGCTCGCGAGCGCCTGGCCATCCGCCCCCTCGATCGCGATGGCCACTACGGAATCTTCTTTGCCAGCTGGCAGGTCGCAGCAATCGACTTGACCAATGGCCAACCTGTCAGTGATGTGTCCGAACAGGTGTCAGCCATGTCCCCGGACTAAACATCGAGCCGGGCGATGACAGCGGAGGTGAGGAGGGGACGAAGACATGATCGACCACATCTCCGTCGGCGTCAGCGATCTCGATCGCTCCGCAAAATTCTATGAGGCGACACTTGGCACCCTCGGGCTCACGCGGCTCGTGACGCGGCCGGGGACGGTCGGTTTCGGCAAGGCCTATCCGGAATTCTGGATCAATTTGCGCGCCGGCATGCCGCCCGTAGCACGGGAGAGTGGCGTCCACATCTGCCTGCGGGCGAAGTCGACTGTCGAAATCGATGCGTTTCACACCGCAGCGCTTGCGGCGGGCGGCGCTTCCGACGGTGCGCCGGGCCTCCGCCCGCATGACCGCGTGCGCTATTACGCGGCCTTCGTTACCGATCCCGACGGCAATCGCATCGAGGCGGTGACGTTTCCGAGCGAATAAGATTATCGTTTGAGCATGATCTTTTCGGAAAACCGCTTCACACTTTTCCGGATCATGCTCTACAGCTTCCGCGCAACTTCCGGCGCGAGGTTCTTCTCCGCCTCGGCCACCTGCGCGGCAGCCGCCTTCAGTTTCGGCAGGATATCCTCGACCTTGTCGGCCATGAGGATGTCGACGTTGAAACCGGCGCGGATGAATTCCGTCTGGCGCATGTGCGACAAGAGCGAGAACAGTGGCTCCCAGAAATTGTCGATATTGGCGAGCAGCACGGGCTTGGCGTGACGGCCGAGCTGCTTCCAGGTGAGTTGCTCGACCAACTCCTCCAGCGTGCCGATGCCGCCGGGCAGCGCCACGAAGGCGTCGGAGCGTTCAAACATCAGCCGCTTACGCTCGTGCATGTCGGGCGTGACGACCATCTCCTGCACGCGGGTCAGCGCATTCTCGCGCATCCGCAGGAAGTCAGGGATGATGCCGGTGACGGTGCCGCCGTGGTCGAGCACGGAGGTTGCGACTGCGCCCATCATGCCGAGCGCGCCGCCGCCATAGACGAGGCGGACGTTGCTCTCCGCGAGCGCCTTGCCGAGCGCCTTGGCGCCTTCGATGAAACGGGGATTGGTTCCTGGGCCGGAGCCGCAATAGACACAGACGGTTTTTAGAGTGCTCATTGAACCCATGATGCATTGCAGCGAAAGGGCGTCAAGTCCAATCGGTGATTCGCAAGCCCCCGGGACTCTACCGGTAAATCACGACAAACAATCGAGAATAGCCGTCTGGTGGGGTGCGCGGCTGGCCCGAAGCCTCTATATGAGGGCGAAATCGGTTAATCGCAAACGGGCTCGCATCCGGCGGGTCTTCCAAGGCTGTCCATGGCTCACCCTCATTCGTCCCTTGCAGGCGGCGACGTCCCTGATGCCGCGCGCAGCTCCGCGGAGCGGGCGACCCTGGCTGGAACGCTGGCGCATCTGTGGCCCTATATCTGGCCGAGCGACCGCATCGACCTGAAGATGCGCGTGGTCTGGTCGATGGTGCTGCTGCTCATCGCCAAGCTCATCACGCTATCGGTGCCCTTCACCTTCAAATGGGCGACCGATGCGCTGACCGGCGCGAACACGGCGCCGGTGGAAGCCTCCAACTGGCACCTCTGGGTGATCGCTTCGCCGCTGGTCCTCACCGCAAGCTACGGCGCGACGCGTATCTTGATGGCGGTGCTGACGCAGTGGCGCGACGGCATCTTCGCCCGCGTCGCCATGCACGCGGTGCGTAAGCTCGCCACCATCACCTTCATCCACATGCACGAATTGTCGCTGCGCTTTCACCTCGAGCGCAAGACCGGCGGCTTGACGCGCGTACTCGAGCGCGGCCGCGAGGGCATCGAGGTCATCGTGCGCATGGTGATCCTGCAGCTCATCCCGACCATCGTCGAGGTGTCGCTCTTGATGGCCGTGCTGTTCTGGCAGTTCGACTGGCGCTACGTGGTCGCGACCCTGATCACCGTCGTGATCTACATGTACTACACCTACATCGCCACCGAATGGCGGATCGGCATCCGCCGCAAGATGAACGATTCCGACACCGAGGCGAACACCAAGGCGATCGACTCGCTGCTCAACTACGAGACCGTGAAATATTTCGGCGCCGAGGCGCGCGAGGCGCAGCGCTATGACCGTTCGGTCGAGCGCTACGAGGAGGCGAGCGTCAAGACCTACACCTCGCTCGCGGTGCTCAACACCGGCCAGGCCGTGATCTTCACCATGGGACTTACGGCAACCATGCTGATGTGCGCGATCGGCGTACGAAGCGGGCGCAACACGGTCGGCGATTTCGTGCTGGTCAACGCCATGATGATCCAGCTCTACCAGCCCCTGAACTTCATGGGCATGGTCTATCGCGAGATCAAGCAGGCGATCATCGACATCGAGAAGATGTTCAACGTGCTGTCGCGGGAGGCCGAGATCAAGGACGCCCCGGACGCCAAGCCGCTGGTGGTGTCCGCAGGCGCCGTGCGCTTCGAGGACGTGCGTTTTGCCTATGAGACGGCGCGGCCGATCCTCAAAGGCATCAGCTTCGAGGTGCCGGCCGGCAAGACGGTTGCGATCGTGGGGCCGTCTGGCGCCGGCAAGTCGACGATCTCGCGGCTCCTGTTCCGCCTCTACGACGTCTCCGGCGGCAAGATCCTGATCGACGGCCAGGACATCCGCGATGTCACCCAGGGCTCGCTGCGCGCCTCCATCGGCATGGTGCCGCAGGACACCGTGCTGTTCAACGACACCATCCGCTACAACATCCGCTACGGCCGGTGGGATGCGAGCGACGCGGACGTGGAGCAGGCGGCGCGGCTCGCGCAGATCGACAATTTCATCCGCATGGCGCCGAAGGGCTATGAGACCCAGGTCGGCGAGCGCGGCCTGAAGCTTTCCGGCGGCGAGAAGCAGCGCGTGGCGATCGCGCGCACCGTGCTGAAGGCACCGCCGATCCTGGTGCTGGACGAGGCGACCTCGGCGCTCGACAGCCACACCGAGCACGAGATCCAGGGCGCGCTCGACCGCGTCTCGAAAAATCGCACCTCGCTGGTGATCGCGCACCGGCTTTCGACCATTGTCGGCGCCGACGAGATCATCGTGCTCGACCAGGGCCGCATCGCGGAGCGGGGGACGCATGCCAGCCTGCTGGCGTTCGGCGGGCTCTATGCCAGCATGTGGAACAGGCAGCGCGAGGCGGAGGTCGCACGCGAAAAGCTCGCCAAGATCGCCGAGTCCAGCGAGGCGCCGAACCGCGAGCCGCCGCCGGTCGATGACGTCCTCACGACGCCGGCGGCCGCCGAGTGACCTTGTCTATGGTCCCAACTCTGGCCTAAACCTCTCCCGCGCGCGAGATGACCGCGCGCCAGCAACCCCAGGCGGCAGATAGCGATGTCCATTCTCGATTCGATCCAACGGCAGATCCCGCCGATCCACAAGGAAGGCTATCCCTTCATCGGCATCTTCGCGCTGGTGAGCCTCCTCCTGTTCTGGCTCTGGTCGCCCCTGGGGTGGATCGGCACCGTGCTCACGGTGTGGTGTGCGCTTTTCTTCCGCGACCCCGTCAGGGTGACGCCGGTGCGCGAGGGGCTCGTGGTATCGCCGGCCGATGGGCGGGTCTCGATGATCACGATGGCGCTGCCGCCGGCTGAGCTCGGGCTCGGCGACCGGCCGCTGCCGCGGGTCTCGATCTTCATGAGCGTGTTCAACTGCCACGTGAATCGTGCCCCGATCGCAGGCCGCATCGACCGCATCGCCTACCGGCCCGGCCTGTTCATCAATGCCGAGCTCGACAAGGCGAGCGAGGACAATGAGCGCAACTCGCTGGTGATCTCCTCGGCGCAAGGGCGGATCGGCGTCGTCCAGATCGCCGGCCTCATCGCCAAGCGCATCGTGTGCTTCGTCAAGGAGGGCCAGTCGATCGGCGCCGGCGAGCGGTTCGGTCTGATCCGCTTTGGCTCGCGACTCGACGTCTATCTGCCGCTCGGCACCCGGGCGCTGGTCTCGGAAGGCCAGACCGCGATCGCCGGCGAGACGGTTTTGGCCGATATTGTCGCTGACGACACCGGCCGGTCCTACCGCGCCAGTTAACTATTACAGCGGCGAAAGGTCCCGCGGGCGCATTGGCGGGAGGCGGGGCGGCTTGCTATATCTCGGGGAAGCGAGGTCAAAGCCATGACGCCCTACGACTTCAAGAATCCCGACGTGCGCCGCCGGCGGTTCCGCCCGATTCCGGTGCGGATGCTGGTGCCCAACGTCATTACACTGCTGGCGATCTGCGCCGGATTGACCTCGATCCGGCTGTCGATCGAAGGGCGGATGACGCTTGCGGTCTATGCGATCGTGTTCGCCGCGGCCCTCGACGGCATCGACGGCCGCATCGCGCGGATGATCAAGGGCCAGTCGAAATTCGGCGCCGAGCTCGACAGCCTCGCCGACTTCGTCAATTTCGGCGTGGCGCCCGGCCTGATGCTGTATTTCTGGCAGCTTCACGACCTGCGCAACGCAGGCTGGATCGCGGCCATGGTGTTCGCGATCTCCGGCGGCTTGCGGCTCGCGCGCTTCAACGCCACCATGGACGATCCCAACAAGCCGCCGTTTGCCTCGAATTACTTCACCGGCATTCCGGCGCCTGCCGGTGCGATCACGGTGCTGCTGCCGATCTATGCGGCGTTCCTGGATCTTGGGCGCTGGCCCGCGCCGGTGACGGCCGGCTACACGCTGCTGATCGCCTTCCTGATGGTGTCGCGGCTGCCCGTGTTCTCCGGCAAGACGGTGCGCATGCGCGTGCCGCCGGAGCTGGTGCTGCCGTTGTTCGTCGGCGTGATCTTCTTCATCGCGCTCCTGATCAGCTATCCCTGGTACATCCTGCTGGCTGGCTCGGTGCTCTATCTCCTGGCCCTGCCATTGGGCTGGAGGTCGTATCAGAAGCAGGCGCGTGCGTACGCCGCTGCGTCACCGGGACCGGTCGGCGTCACGCCGCCGGGTGCCGCGCCGACGCTGTCGCCGAACCTGCCGGAACCCCCGCACGACGACCGGCCCGAGCGGCTGCATTAGACGGCGCTCGCGGATATCTGCCATGAAGGCGCGCGCGTTGGGTTGACTCCCGATCTCGGCTATATCGCCTTGGGTCCGCGGCGCATGCGAAACAGCCGTGGCCAACAGGGGAGAGAACGCCGTGACGACATCCGCAACCGGGCCGCTGCCTGCATCCGTCCTCGAAGCGCTCGGCCGCTACGACACGCCGACGATCTGCAACGCCATGGAGATCGTGGCCCCCGAGCGGCGGCTGATCGGCTTCACCACCAAGCCGCTGGTCTGCCCGTTCCCTGATCTGCCGCCGATCGTCGGCTACGCGCGTACGGTGACGATCCGCTCGGTGCTGAAATCCTCGCTTCCCGCGGAAGAGCAGGCCAAGCGCCGCATCGACTATTACGAATATGTCGGCACCGGCCACGGGCCGCGCATCGCCGTGATCCAGGACATCGACGGCGCGGACGTCGGCTACGGCGCGTTCTGGGGCGAGGTGCAAAGTAACGTGCACAAGGCGCTCGGCTGCCTCGGCGTCGTCACCGATGGCTCGATCCGTGATATCCCGCAATGGGCGCCGGGCTTCCAGGCGCTCGCCGGCTCGATCGGCCCGTCACATGCCTGGGTGCATGCGGAAAGTTTTGGCGGCGAGGTGCGGGTCGCCGGCATGACCGTGAAGTCGGATGATCTCATCCACGCCGACCAGCACGGCGCGATCGTGATCCCGCTCGACGTCGCCGCCAAGCTCCCCGAAGCCGCGGAGCTGTGCGGCCGCCGCGAGACTCCGATCCTGGAGATCGCGCGCAGCCCCGACTTCTCGCTGGAGAAGCTGAAGGCCGCGCTGAAGCGCTCGGCGGAGATTCACTGATAGCCTCGGCCGATCGCCTTCACGTTCGCCGCAATATCGTTCGGAAGCAGCGCGGGCGGAGCGAGTTACGCGCAACTCCTCCGGTCGCGACAGGCGTCAGGCTTGCGGCGACCTCCACGATGTCGGCGACCCCACGAAAAATCATATCGACCGCGACATAGACAATCACGAGCAGGCCAACATAGGCGATCCAGCGTTGATGCTGCAGCAGCCTTGCGATGAGCGAGGCGGCTGCACCCATCATCGCAATGGAGAGGGTCAGCCCGAAGATCAGAATCACAGGCTGCTCGCGCGCTGCGCCGGCAACAGCCAGAACGTTGTCGAGCGACATTGAGACGTCCGCGACGACTATCTGCGATATGGCCTGGAAAAGTGTCTTTCCCGGCTCGCGTTTTGTGTCGACCTCGGTGGTGTTGGCGTCTTCATCGCTCGACGACGTGCGCAGCTCGCGCCACATTTTCCAGCACACCCACAACAGCAGGATGCCGCCTGCCAGGAGAAGGCCGACGATCTGCATGATCTGTGTGGTCAATACCGCAAACAGAATGCGAAGCACGGTCGCGGCCAGGACGCCGATCAGAATGGCTTTGCCTCGTTGGGTATCTGACAGGCCGGCCGCAGCAAGGCCGATGACGATGGCGTTGTCTCCGGCGAGTACAAGATCGATGACAACGACCTGAAGGAGTGCGGTGAGGGCATCGATGTTGAGGAGTTCGGACATGGGCCACCCGCCTGACTCCAGTCCGACATCGCAGCCCGTAGGCTGCCAGAGGGGCCCGGCCTGGTAACGATCGACTAGGGTCGTGAGACCGAACGCAGCTCGGCCTGTTCCTCAAGGAACAGGGCGGCTTGATCCGGCTCGCCGAATACTGCAGCGGCGCAACCGATCAGAGTGAGTGCGCCGGCGAAATCCCATAAGGTTATATCCGCCGCATTCTCCGGAATGTGCATCAGATGCGCAACGATGCCGGTGACGGCGGCTTCCGCGAGGAGCAGGACGCTGAACGCGGGGAGAACGAGTTCCGGCTCAACCGTGCGCAGCGTTAGGATAGCGGGGGCGATGGTGAGGAGGCCGAACAGCGCCAACGTTCCGAACGGCTCCAGCGAGGGAGCGTGTCGCGTGAACCAATCTGGACTGGAGGCAGACATCCTGTCCCTTTCAACGTCCACATGAGGATCAACGGTCGCATCGCAGCCACGCTGTCAGGATAACAAAACGAGGCCCTGCCGGGGAGAGTTCGCGCCGCTCGCGAGGCGTGGCGCAGCGCCGCACACAGAGGCGTGCGCCTGCGCGCGCTAAGCCTTAACTTGACGGGTTTTGCCCCAGGCCAGCCGACTATGGTTAGCAAAGTCTTGCGATCGGAATGGCCTTGCGGCAATTCGCCCGCGCGATGAGCCCGGCGATGTGGCCGGATCGAGGCAGGCCGCACTTAACCTTTACGCGTCTTTAATGGCAGCTCTTTAGGGTTCCTCCAACGCGGTTCGGGGTTGGGCTGCGCCGCCGGTCAGGACGTCCGGCGTGTGGCGTGCGGGTTGGAGTCTCCCATGGATATCATGACGGGCGTTGGGCTCGTGGCCGGCCTCATCGTCATCTCGGTGATGATGATCATGGGTGGCGATCTCCACATGTTCATCTCCGAACATGCGATGATCATCATCTTCGGCGGCTCGATCTCCGCCACCATGATCCGCTTTCCGCTCAGCGCGCTGGTGCACGGCCTCCCGCTCGGCGCCAAGTTTGCCTTCACCATGAGCCGGCTGTCGGCGCACGATCTCGTCGACGAGCTCGCCCGCATCGCCGAGATCGCCCGCAAGCAGGGCCCGGTGGGTCTGGAAAAGGTCGAGACCGACGAGCCGTTCCTCGCGAAGGGCATCCGCTACGTCGCCGACGGCTACGACCTCGACTTCATCCGCGACAATCTCGAGCGCGATCGTGACAATTTCCTCATGCATCTGGACGAGGGCAGCAAGATCTATCGCGCCATCGGCGACTGCGCCCCGGCCTTCGGCATGATCGGCACCCTGATCGGCATGGT
Source organism: Bradyrhizobium sp. CCGUVB23 (assembly GCF_024199885.1). NCBI lineage: Bacteria > Pseudomonadati > Pseudomonadota > Alphaproteobacteria > Hyphomicrobiales > Nitrobacteraceae > Bradyrhizobium > Bradyrhizobium sp. CCGUVB23. The sequence goes on along the minus strand of NZ_JANADQ010000001.1, from coordinate 9,395,984 downwards.
GCAGATGTTCGCCAACATGACCGACCCCTCCAAGCTCGGCCCGTTCATGGCGACCGCGCTGCTGGCCACGCTCTACGGGGCGCTGGTTGCGAACCTGTTCTGTCTGCCGATCGCCGACAAGCTGCACGGCAAGCTGCTCGACGAGGAGACTAACCGCACGCTGATCATCGACGGCATCCTGATGATCCGCGACTCCAAGAGCCCGACCCTGGTGCGCGAAATGCTGCTGGCTTACCTGCCGGAGAAGCATCGCCATGCTGAGGGCGAGCCGGTGCCGGCCTGATCAGCCACGCCGGGTTTAGGACATGGCCAAGAAGAAGCGCGGCGATGCACATGGAGGCGGTCACGGCTGGTTCGTGACTTTCGCCGACCTGATGGGCCTGATGATGAGCTTCTTCGTGATGCTCGTCGCGTTCTCCACGCAAGACGCCAACAAGCTCAAGATCGTCGCAGGCTCCATGCGCGACGCCTTCGGCATCCAGAGCGAGGCGCGCTATGCCGGCATCATCGAATCCGACGGCCTGCCCACGCGTCCCAAGCTGAAGAACGTCGATCACATCCAGCCCGAGGACGCCTCCAACACGCCGACCCCGGATCAGCAGGATCGCGACCGCACTTCGGGCGCGAAGATCAAGGTCGATCGCGACTTCGCGCTTGCCGCGGCCTCGCTCCGCCAGGCGCTTCAGGACCTGCCCGAACTCACCGAGATGTCCAAGCACATCATGTTCGAGGAGACCAAGCAGGGTCTCAATCTCGAGATCGTCGACCAGGACGGCCGCTCGATGTTTGCCGACGGCTCGAAGGTGCCTTATGACCGCACCCGACGCCTGATCGAGAAGCTGGCGGTCCCGCTCAAGGCGACGCCGCTGCGCGTCTCCATCGTCGGCCATACCGCCGCAGGCTTCGTGCCGAGCCGCAGCGACTACGGCGCCTTCGACCTCTCGGCCGACCGTGCCAATGCGGTGCGCCAGATCCTCGAGCGTGAGGGGCTGCCGCCCTCGCACATCTTCGCCGTGTCCGGCAAGGCGGACAGCCAGCCGCTGTTTCCCGACGATCCCTCGCTGGCCGCCAATCGCCGCGTGACCATCACCCTGATGCGCGAAGATCCGCCGCTGCCGCCGAACCTGAAGCCCTAAATTCCTTGCGTTACCATTTTACCTGAGGCATGTCGTCGCGCGGCGATGACCGTGGCTGCTCCGTCAGAGCATCCGCGCCGGCGCCTGCTATGCTGGGGCGATTGACAGGCGCGCAGGAAGCGTCAAAAGGCGCCGGATCAATTTCAGGGAAGAAGCGTTTTCCACCCCTATGACGGCGAGCATCACCACGACCGAAGGCCAAGAGACCACGGCCCATGCGGGCTTTTGGGCCCTGACGCTCGGAAGCATCGGCGTCGTCTTCGGCGATATCGGCACCTCGCCGCTCTACGCATTCCATGAGGCGGTCAGGGGCGCGGCCCATGGCGAGCCGGTCTCGCGGGTCATCGTGCTCGGCGTGCTCTCGCTGATCCTGTGGGCGCTGCTGATCGTCGTTACCGCCAAATATGTCCTGCTGCTGCTGCGCGCCGACAACAACGGGGAGGGCGGCACGCTTTCGCTGATGGCGCTCGGCCAGCGTGCGCTCGGGCGTCGAAGCTGGTTCCTGCTCGCGCTCGGCGTCGTCGGCGCCTCCATGTTCATCGGCGATTCCATGATTACGCCGGCGATCTCGGTACTGTCGGCGGTCGACGGTCTGAAGCTCGCGACGCCGGCTTTCGAGCACTATGTCGTGCCGCTCACCGTCTTCATCCTCGTGGTGCTGTTCGCAGTCCAGAGCAAGGGCACCGCGCTGGTCGCTTCCGCCTTCGGGCCGGTCATGGTGGTCTGGTTCACTTGCCTCGCGGTGATGGGCCTCGTTCACATCGCCGACGATCCGTCGGTGCTGGCGGCGATCAATCCCTACTACGCGCTGCAATTCCTGCTGACGCACGGCACGATCGGGCTTGTGACCCTCGGCGCGGTATTTCTCGCGGTCACCGGTGGCGAGGCGCTCTATGCCGATCTCGGCCATTTCGGCCGCAAGCCGATCCAGTCGGCCTGGCTGTTCTTCGTGCTGCCCGCGTTGCTGATCAACTATTTCGGACAGGGTGCACTGGTGCTGTCCGATCCCAGCGCGATCGAACATTCCTTCTATCGCATGGTGCCCGAGCATCTGGTGCTGCCGCTGGTCGGACTTGCGACCGCGGCGACCGTGATCGCGAGCCAGGCCGTGATCACCGGCGCCTATTCGCTGGTCTATCAGGCAGTACAGCTTGGCCTCTTGCCGCGCTTCGCGGTCCGCTACACCTCCGAGTCTCACGCCGGCCAGATCTATCTGCCGCGCGTGAACCGGCTGCTGCTGATCGGTGTGATGCTGCTGGTGCTGCTGTTCCGCACCCCCGGCGGGCTCGCCTCGGCTTATGGCATCGCGGTGTCCACCACCATGGTCGCCGACGGCATCATGGGCTTCGTCGTGATCTGGAAGCTGTGGAACTGGCGCGCCGCGACCGCAGCGGCAGTGATCCTGCCCTTCGTCGTCGTCGACATGACCTTCTTTGGCGCCAATCTGCTCAAGCTGCTCGAAGGCGCCTGGGTGCCGCTGTTGTTCGGCGCCTGCATGGCCGCGACGATCTGGACCTGGCGGCGGGGCACGGGAATTCTGCTCCAGAAGACCCGCCGCATCGAGGTGCCGCTGGACGATTTGATCCGGAGCCTGGAGAAGCGCCCGCCGCACATCGTCAAGGGCACTGCGGTGTTCCTCACCAGCGATCCCGCCTTCGTGCCGACCGCGCTCTTGCACAATCTCAAGCACAACAAGGTGCTGCACGAGCACAACGTGATCCTGACGATCGAGACCGCGCACACGCCGCGGGTCGATCTCTCGGAGCGGTTCCGGATGGAGAAGATCAGCGACAAGTTCTCCAAGGTGCGGCTGCGCTTCGGCTTCATGGAACAGCCGAACGTGCCCAAGGCGCTGGCGATTGCGCGCAAGCAGGGCTGGCAGTTCGACATCATGTCGACGTCGTTCTTCGTGTCGCGCCGCTCGCTGAAGGCCTCGGCACAGTCGGGCATGCCGCTGTGGCAGGATCACATGTTCATCGCGCTCAGCCGGTCCGCCAACGATGCCACCGATTACTTCCAGATTCCGACCGGACGGGTGGTTGAAGTCGGCACCCAAGTCACTATTTGACGAAATTGGCGGACTTATGCGATTTTTGCATGGCAAGGGCCCAAAATCGCGCTAGGCTATGCCGGTAGCGCAGGACTATAAGCCGCGCGCTCTCTGCCGCCATTGTGCAGTGAAGCATTTTTAGAGGCCAACAGTCTCTCCCATGACCAGTGAAGTCGCAGTTCCCGCCCCGGAAACGGTGGCGGCCAATGGGCATGGCGATGCCCACACCACCGCCGGCTTCGGCGCGCTGACGCTTGGCAGCATCGGCGTCGTCTACGGCGATATCGGCACCAGCCCGCTTTACGCGTTCCGCGAGGCGGTCACGGCGGCGTCGGGCGCGGAGGGCGTGCCCACGACGGTCGCTGTGCTGGGGGTGGTCTCGCTGATCCTGTGGGCGCTCGTCATCGTGGTGACGCTGAAATACGTCGTGATCCTGCTCCGCGCCGACAACAACGGCGAGGGCGGCACGCTCGCCTTGATGGCGCTGGCCCAGCGCGCGGTCGGCACGGGCGGGGCGACCATCGTCCTGCTCGGCATCATTTCCGGTGCGCTGTTCTACGGCGATGCCGTGATCACGCCGGCCGTCTCCGTGCTGTCAGCCATCGAAGGCATGAAGGACGTCACGCTGACGTTCGAGCCTTACATCGTCCCGTTGACCGTGGTGATCCTGGTCTGCCTGTTCGCCGTGCAATCGCGCGGCACGGCCCGCGTCGCGGCATTCTTCGGTCCGGTGATGTGCGTCTGGTTCGCGGTGATCGCGGTGGCGGCGATCGGTCCGATTCTCCGGCAGCCGCAGGTGCTGTTCGCGCTGAACCCGCTCTATGCGGTGTCCTTCATGCTCCACCACGGCATCATCGGGTTCGTCACGCTGGGTGCGGTGTTCCTGGCGGTCACCGGCGCCGAGGCGCTCTATGCCGACCTCGGCCATTTCGGCAAGCGGCCGATCCAGACCGCCTGGCTGTTCATCGTGCTGCCGTCGCTGGCGCTGAACTATCTGGGGCAGGGAGCTCTCGTCCTGGACGACCCCGGCGCGATCGTGAGCCCGTTCTTCCAGTTGTTTCCGCAAGGCTGGCTCCGCGGCAGCATGGTCGTGCTCGCCACTTTGGCCACCGTGATCGCCAGCCAGGCCGTCATCACCGGCGCCTATTCGCTGACGCGCCAGGCGATCCAGCTCGGGCTGCTGCCGCGATTTGAAATTCGCCATACCTCCGAGGCCCATTCCGGCCAGATCTTCATCCCGCGCATCAACCAGCTGCTGCTGGTTGCCGTGATCCTGATGGTGCTCTTGTTCCGTTCTTCCAGTGCTCTGGCGTCGGCTTACGGCATCGCCGTCACCGGCACGATGGTGGTCACGGGCATGATGGGCTTTGTCGTGATCTGGAAGGCCTGGAGGTGGTCGCCGCTTGCTGCTGCGGCTCTGATCGCTCCGTTCCTCTGCCTCGACTTGACCTTCCTGGCGGCGAACCTGCTCAAGGTGTTCGAGGGCGGCTGGGTGCCGCTGGCGCTCGGCGCGCTCATGATCCTCCTGATGTACACGTGGCGACGCGGCAGCCGGCTCTTGTTCGAAAAGTCGCGCAAGCTCGAGTTCCCGCTCGCCGACCTCGTGGCGATGCTGGAGAAGCGGCCGCCGCAGCGGGTGCCCGGAACGGCCGTGTTCCTCACCTCCGACCCGCTGAGCGCGCCGACCGCGCTCATGCATAGTCTGAAGCACTACAAAGTGCTGCATGAGAAGAATGTCATTCTCACCATCGAGACCGCAACGACCCCGCGCATCGATCCGTCCGAGCGCGTCAAGCTGGAGCAGGTCAGCCCGACCTTCTCCAAGGTGACGCTGAAGTTCGGCTTCATGGAATCGCCCAACGTGCCCAAGGCGCTGGCGGTCGCCCGCAAGCTCGGCTGGCAGTTCGACATCATGTCGACCTCGTTCTTCCTGTCGCGCCGGGCGCTGAAGCCCGCCGCCCATTCGGGCATGCCGCGCTGGCAGGACCGCCTGTTCATCTCGCTCAGCCGCTCGGCGAACGATGCCACCGACTATTTCCAGATCCCGAGCGGGCGGGTGGTCGAGGTCGGAACGCAGGTGACGATCTAAAGCTCCGCTTCAATGCCCTGCGATTTAGCTTTAAGTTCCGGGATATCGCTCAAGCCTTTGTAGCGCTTGATTTTCGCGTGCCGAGAGGCGAGGTTGCCGCCGGCCGGGGCAGCCCGGCCTAACGCGGCCGTTCTGGAGGATGAAGTGGCAAACCAGGTGCAAGATCTGACCCCGGACGAGGTCGCCAAGGGTGTGAGCGAGGGGCGCTATCTGCTCGTCGACGTCCGTGAGCCCAACGAGGTTGCCGCGGAGGCATATCCCTATGGCGTCGTCGTGCCGCTCTCGACCTTCGACCCCAAGGCGATCCCCGATCCGCAAGGAAAGGACGTCGTGTTCGCCTGCCGCTCCGGCAAGCGCTCGGTGACGGCCTCGCTCGCCGCGCAGGCGGCGGGGCTTGCCTACGACAAGCATCTTGCAGGCGGCATGCTCGGCTGGAAGTCGGCGGGCCTCCCCACCAAGGTCGGTGGCTGATCTAAGCCGATGTCGTCCAAGAGCTCCTCCCTGAACAAGGTCTTCGCCGACCTTCCCGTCACCATCTTCGAGGCGATGTCGCAGGCCGCGCGCGACAATGCCGCCATCAATCTCGGTCAGGGCTTTCCCGACGATCCCGGCCCCGAGGACATCCGCCGCGCCGCGGCCGATGCCTCGGTGCATGGCTACAACCAGTACCCCTCGATGATGGGCATCCCCGAGCTGCGCCAGGCGATCGCGACCCATTACGGGCACTGGCACGGGTTGAAGCTCGATCCGATGAGCGAGGTCATGGTGACCTCCGGCGGCACCGAGGCCCTGACCTCGGCGATCCTCGCGGTGGTGCAGCCCGGCGACGAGGTCGTCTGCTTCCAGCCGGTCTATGATTCCTATTTGCCGATCATCCGCCAGGCCGGCGGCATTCCGCGCCTGGTGCGGCTCCAGCCGCCGCACTGGCGGCTGGACGAGGACATGCTGAAAAGCGTGTTCAATTCAAAGACCAAGGCGGTCCTGTTCAACAACCCCTTGAATCCATCCGCCGTCGTCTTTCCGCGCGAGGACCTCGAACTGTTGGCGCGCTATTGCCAGGAGTTCGACGTCATCGCGATCTGCGACGAGGTCTGGGAGCACGTCACCTTCGACGAGCACAAGCACATCCCGCTGATCACCATCCCCGGCATGCGCGAGCGCACCATCAAGGTCGGCTCGGCCGGCAAGATCTTCTCGCTGACCGGCTGGAAGATCGGCTTCGTCTGCGCCGCGCCGCCCTTGCTGAGGGTGGCCGCCAAGGTGCACCAGTTCCTGACTTTTACTACCGCGCCGAACCTGCAGGCCGCCGTCGCCTATGGCCTCGGCAAGCCGGACGAGTATTTCGTCTCGATGCGCAAGGATCTGGCGAGGAGCCGGGATCGTCTGACCAAGGGCCTGGAGAGCCTCGGCTTCCCCGTGCTGAAATCGCAAGGCACCTACTTCCTCACCGTGGACCTGTCGCCGCTCGGGCTCAACGAGAGCGATACCGAGTTCTGCTGGCGCATCGTGAAAGATTACAAAGTTGCGGCGATCCCGGTGTCGGCGTTCTACGAGCAGGACCCCGTGACCTCCGTGGTGCGCTTCTGCTTTGCCAAGAAGGACGAGACGCTCGACACCGCGCTGGAGCGGCTGTCGGACGCGGTGCGCGGGCGCAAGAGGTAGATCTGAGATGACGAACGTCAGCCGCTCCTGGCTTTGCCGTGGTTTCGCAATCGCCGCAGCGCTGACGTTGCTCTCCGCTCCCGCAGGGGCCGAGGAGCGCGTCGTCAACTTCTACAACTGGTCCAACTACATGGCGCCGGATGTCCTTGACAACTTTACCAAGGAGACCGGCATCAAGGTGGTCTACGACACCTTCGACGCCAACGAGACGCTGGAAACGCGCCTGATGGCCGGCAAATCCGGCTACGACGTCGTGGTGCCCACCGCCTATTTCCTCCAGCGGCAGATCAAGGCGAACATCTTCCAGAAGCTCGACAAGTCGAAGCTGCCCAATCTCGCCAACGCTTGGCCGATGGTGAACCAGCACCTTGCGACCTACGATCCCGGCAACGTCTTTGCCGCGAACTACATGTGGGGCACGACCGGCATCGGCTACAATGTCGCTAAGGTGAAGCAGATACTCGGGCCCGACGCGAAGATCGACAGCTGGGACATCGTCTTCAAGCCGGAGAACCTCGCCAAGTTCAAAGATTGCGGCGTCCACATGCTCGACTCTGCCGACGACATCTTTCCGGCGGCGCTGAACTATCTCGGGCTCGATCCGAACTCGACCAAGCAGGCGGACCTGGAGAAGGCCGCCGACGTCGTCGCCAAGGTTCGCCCGTCCGTGCGCAAGTTTCATTCGTCCGAATATCTCAGCGCGCTCGCGACCGGCGAGATCTGCTTCGTGGTCGGCTGGTCCGGCGACATCATGCAGGCCCGCGCCCGCGCGGCTGAAGCCAAAAACGGCATCGAGATCGGCTATGCGATTCCCAAAGAGGGCGCGCAGATGTTCTTCGACAATCTCGCGATCCCCGCGGATGCCAAGAACGTCGCGGAAGCCTACGAGCTGATCAACTATCTCTACCGCCCGGACGTCGCCGCGAAGAACTCCGACTTCCTGTCCTACGCCAGCGGCAACCTCCCTGCCCAAAAGCTGGTCGACCCGAAGATCCTGGGCGACAAGAACATCTATCCGGACGAGGCGACGCTCGCAAAACTCTTCGTCATCACCGCCCGCGATCCCGCCACCCAGCGGATCATCAACCGGCTCTGGACCAAGTTGAAGACGGGGCGGTAGAGCGGCGGCAACCAAAACCCTGCAAAACAATCCCATGCAAAGTAGAACCGCCACCTCGGGGTTTACCGAGGTGGCGGCGCCTAAGTCGCGATGATGTCTGGCTTAATCGCCCCGCAGGCGCTCAGAACCCGACGCGTAAGCCGGCACGTCCGCTGACTACGTTCGAGTTGTCCGACAGCGCGAGATATTCGGCGGCTGCGTACAGGGTGACGTTGCGGCTGCGCCACTCCAGCCCCAGGCCGCCGAAACCGCCCCAGACGTTGGCTTGCCCCGGCGTCGCGAACGGAATGGCCTGGCCGAGCAGGGCGGCGTTGACGGTGGAGCTGCCGACGCGTTGCGTGCCGAGCACGCCACCAGAGAGGCTGGTGGAGAGCTGGTTCACTGGGCCGAACGCCACGCTGCGCGTCAGCTTGACCTCGCCGCGTTCCTCAACTGTGTTCGCGGTCTGCTCGCCCACCGTCAGCGGCGCGGTGGTGCCGGTCTCGGTGTAGCCGTCGAAGGCGCCGTAGAGGTAGCGCACCCGTGCGCTCGGCGTCAGCGTGTAGGTGGCGTCCGCGAGCTGGCCCAGCGCGAAGCGATGACCGAAGGTCAGCTCGGGGCTGACATACCAGCCGTTGAACGAGGCGACGGCGTTCTCGATGCCGCCTGTGACGAGGTTGTTGTTGACGGTGCGCGTCGTGGTGTTGCGCGAGCCGCCGCCCTGGATCGCGCCATGCAGGAAGGACGCGCCGATGTCGTAGCGGGCATAGGCGCCGCCGAACAGCATGTCGGAATCCGCGCCGCCCTGGTTGAGATCGATGCTGGTGCGGGTCTTGCCGCCGCCGAGGAAGACGCCGGTGCGCAGGTCGGGGCGCGCCGCGAAATCGGCGCCGATCATGCCGCCATAGAACAGATTGGCCGTGCGCAGCAGGACGCCGTCCTGCTGCTGGATGCGCTGGCCGGCAAAGCCGCGCGCCCATACCGTCGTGCCGTCGGCATAGGTCGATGTCGGCGCCTTGAACACGGCGGCCTCGCTCGCATAGGCGGACGACAGGCCCGGGATCGCGGCAAAGGCATCGTCGAACCGCGAGGGCGCATCAGGTGCCGCAAAGGCGAGCGGTGCGCTGCCGCCGGACGTGCCGCCGGAAAACACCGGCACGGCATCGGACACGCCGCGGGTGAAATCGGCGAGCGAGCGCCAGTTCGCCGCGAAGGAGGTGGGGTCGATGGCGACGGCCTGGTTGCCCGAGACAGCGAACGGCGTGGTGCCGGTCACGGTCGCACCGGTGAGCGTATCGAAAGTCAGGTTGTGGTTGCCGCCGCGGAAGTTGACGGTATCGCCGCTGCCGAGTGAGATGCTGTCGCCGCTCTCGCCAAGTTTGATAGCACTGCCTCCGCCGCCGAGATTGATCGCGCCGATGATGCGCGAGCCCGGCAGAAGCGTCAGAGTGTTTGCAGTGCCCCCAAACTGCAACGCAATGATTCCAGAAATGGTGCCGGAGTTCGTCACGGAGGCGTTGCCGAGGAAGGCGGCGATGCCGTAGGTGCCGCCCGAGATAGTGCCGGAGTTCGTCACGTTCGCGGTGATGGTTTCGATGCCGAAGAAGCTCCCTGAGATGGTGCCGGAATTTGTCACATTGGCGGCGTTGAAGGCGAGGACGCCGTAGCTACCCCCCGAGATGATGCCGGAGTTCGTCACTTTCGCTGTATTGGCGCTGATGCCGGCGCCGCCGCGTCCCGAGATGGTGCCGGAGTTCGTCACATTTGCGGTGTTGGCGCTGATGCTGTTGAAGACCCCCGAGATAGTGCCGGAGTTCGTCACATTCGCAGTGTTGGCGCTGATGCCGTCAAAGCCCCCGGAGATGGTGCCAGTGTTCGTCACATTGGCGATGGTGGTGGCGACGATGCCGGTGCCGCCCGCCGAGATGGTGCCGGAATTCGCCACGTTGGCGGTGTTGGCGAAGACGCCAGATTTGCCCCCAGTGACCGTGCCGCTCGCGGTATTGGTCAACGTCAAGGTCGCCGTATCGATGATGCCGGCCATTGACGCAGAATTCGTGCAGGTCTGGTTGGTGCCGGTGGTGACGCAGGGTGTCTGCGCCTGCGCTTTCGCAAGCGGACACACCAGCAGCGCCAACGCGGCCGCTGCCCACCAGACTTCACTCACCTTCATTCCCATGTCTCGCATTCTCAAATTTCGTATTTCAAAGTCTCGATATCCAATTTGAAAAGAGTCGATGTGCCGCCTACCACGCATAGCGCACCGTGCCCTTGCCGGCGTAGGAGCGCGTCACGTTGGAGAGCTCGCCCTCGAAGCTTGCTGCCGCCGACCAGCCGTTGAGCCATTTCATTTCGGCGGAGGCGGTGGTGAGAGCGGAGTCGCTTGCGGCGCGTGCGCCGTTGACGACGAAGCTCGCGCCCTGCAGCGCCTGGAACGTCGCGGCGACGGAGTGATCCGGATTGAAGTCGTGCGCCCAGGCGGCGCGGCCGCGCAGGGTGAGGACGCCGTTGGCCATGGCGAAGGACTTGTCGGCACGCAGGCCGAGTTCGCTACGCGCATCGGTGACGCTCTTCGCTGCATAGGCCAGCGCGAAGGCATTGCTGCCCGAGACGACGGACTCTGCGTAGCCCGGCAGGTTGAACGTCGTGAACTGGCCGGCGGCGTAGGGCGTCAGGCCGATGCCGCCGATCCACGGCGCGACAAAGCGATAGCCGCCTTCGAGCCGGCCGCTCCACGCATTCGCGTTAAACTCGGCGCGCAGGCGATCGACGCCGGCGAGCGTCACGGTGCGATCGGTGGTGACGTCCTGCCAGCCATAGGCCAGCGCGGCGGTAATGTAGCTCGGGCCATTGTTGTGGCGGACGTATGCGCCGGCCTGGAACAGGTCGGAGCGGCCACTGCCGCCATTGACCACGGAGAAGCTGGTGCCGCCGCCGGCCAGCGCAAAGCCGGCCAGTGTCTGCGGCGAGAACCAATACTCGGCGCCGGCGGCGGTGCCGAACAGGCGGCTGGTTGCGCTGTTCGAACCTAGCGCGGTGTTGCCGTCTGTGGTCTGCGATCCGGCGAAGCCGGAAGCCCACACGCTCCAGCGCTGCTCGAAGGTCTGGGCCGGTGGCGCCTTGGCCAGCATGGCAAAGGCATCGCGTGCGGCGCCTGTCGGTGTGCTGTCGGCATAGGCCGGCGGCGCGGAGCCGCCGATGTCGCGGCCCGCGCCGGAGGGATCGGTGAGCAGGCCCATGAACTGGCCCATGGCCTGGAAGGTGGTCTGCTGCGAGCCAGCGGCCGTTTCGCCCGAAGCCTGCGTCAGGCCGCCGGCCGTCAGCCCGCTATAGACCAGCGAGATGCCGCCATTTGCGTTGAAGGAGTTGATGATGGCATTGCCGACCTTCTGCTGATTGCCGGAAAGGCCGCTGCCCGGCGGCGCAACGAAGTCCAGGATCAGGTTGAGATAGGCGTGGGTGGCGTCATAGCTCACCGTGGTATGGAAGTTCGACGGCAGGTTGGTCTGGACGACAGAACCGAACGTGCCGCTGACGCTGCCGGCGGTCAGGATCGTGTACTGCTTGGCGACGTAGCTGCCATTGGCGTAGACAGCCTGGAGTGTCGATCCGCCGAGCGTCGCCGTGCCCGAGACATTGGCGTAGCTCGACGTCGCCGGATTGATCTGCACCATGTAGAAGGCGCTGGATTGCAGCGCGAGGCTGCCCGCCACGGTCAACGACGAGTTGGCGGTGCCGTTGCCGGCCGCGAGCGTGCCGCCGGCGTTGACGGTCGTGGTGCCCACGGTGCCGCCGCCGCCGAGGGTCGCGCCGCTGTTGACGGTGACGCTGCTCGACGCCGCAATCGATCCGTTCACGACGAGCGCGCCCGCATCGACGATGGTCGCGCCGGTGTAGGTGTTAATGCCCGAGAGCGTCATGGTGCCGGTGCCGACCTTGATCAGCGATGTTCCGGTGAGGCTCCCGTTGCCGGTGAGCACGCCGGTGACATCGGTCGACAAATTGTCGCTGCCGACCGTCAGCTCTGTGCCGTTGAGGTCGAAGCGGCCGCTGCCGGCGATGGAGGCGGCGGTGAGCTTGCCGTCGCTGCCCGGGCCAGGGGTGAAGAAGTTGAACACGGCGGTGGCCGCGGTGTTGATGAGCTGCGCGTTGTCGGGCGTCGAATTGCCGTCGAACAGTACGTTGCCGCTGTTGACGATGATCGCGTTGCCGGCCGTGGAGTGACCGTAGAACGCCAACCGCGCGTTATTGGTGATGGTCGTGTTACCGGCCGTGGTATCGAGGAATGCCAGCGTGCCGGCGGAGATCGTCACGCTGGAAAATGTGTCCGCGCCGGTCAAGGTCAGCGTGCCGGCGCCGGATTTGGTCAGCGCGCCGCCGTTGAGACTTTGGCTGACGGTGAAATTGTTGGCTGCGTCCGCAATGTCGAAGGCGCCGCCATTGGCACCCCAGGTGATGCTGCGCGTCGTGGCGTTGAACGTCGTTCCCGTGATCTGCAAGGTCCCGCCGTTGAAGGTCAGGCCACCCGCGAGGTCGCCGAGATTGGCTTCGGACGAGACGCTGACCGTGCCGCCGGCGAAGGTGGTGCCGCCGGTATAGGTGTTGGTCCCCGAGAGCGTCAGCGTGCCGGTGCCGATCTTGACCAGCGAGCCGGTACCCCCGATGACGCCGCTCACTTCGGTCGAGAGATTGTTGGATCCGACGGTCAGCTCATTGCTGCCGAGCAAATAGAGGCCCGCGCCCGCGATCGAGCCCGCGCTGACCTTGTTGTCGCCGTTCAATCCCGAGGTGGGGGTGAAATCGACGAGAGTGTTGGCATTAGCGATGAGGGTCGCATTGCCGGCCGTGCTGTTGTCGGAGAAAGTCATGCTCCCGTTGACGGTGATGGTCGCGTTACCGGCTGTGCTGGAGTTGAAGAACGAGATGCCGCCATTGTTGGTGATATCGGCGCTTCCCGCCGTGCTGGTGCTGTAGAAGTACAGGAGATTGGAGTTGGTGATAGTCGCGCTGCCGGCGCTGCTTTGGTCGGTGAAGGTCAACGTTGCCGAGCCGAGATTGGTGATGGTGGCGTTGCCGGCGCTGCTTTGCGCGTAGAAAGTCAGCGAGCCGTTGCCAACATTGGCGATCGTGGCGTTGCCGGCCGTGCTGTTCGTGAAGGACAGCCAGCTGTTGTTGGTGATCGTTGCGTTGCCGGCCGTGCTGTTGCCGTAGAAATACAGGTAGGCGTTGTTGCTGTTGGTGATGGTGGCGCTGCCGGCCGTGGCGTTTCCGAAAAAAAGGACCCTGCCGTTGCTGCTGTTGGTGATGGTGGCGCTGCCCGCAGTGCTGGTATCGTTGAAATACAGGTAGTTGCTGTTGATAATGGTCGCGCTGCCCGCCGAGCTCGAATTGTTGAATTTGAGGGTGCCGGCGACGTTGGTGATGGTGGCGGTGCCGGCCGTGCTCGTGTCGTAGAAAGCCAGCTGGCCGTTATTGGTGACGCTGGCGCCGCCGGCACTCGTAGCGTTGCGGAAATATGTTTTCCCGCTGTTGGAGATGCTGGTGATGCCGCTGGTGTCGGCGTTGAGAACGTCGAACGTGCCGCTGGCGCCAACGGTGACGATCCCCAGAATCGTGCCGACGCTGGTGGCCGTGCCGAGCTGTAACGTGCCGCCGTTGATCGTGGTGCCGCCGGTGTAGGTGTTCGCTCCCGACAGCGTCAGTGTGCCGGTGCCGATCTTGACCAGCGAACCGCCGGTGCCGGCGATGACGCCGCTCACCTCGGTCGAGAGATTGTTGGAGCCGACGGTCAGCTCATTGGCGCCGAGCAGGTACAAGCCCGCGCCCGCGATCGAGCCGGCGCTGATCTTGTGGTCGCCGTTGAGGCCCGCGGTCTGGCTGAAGTCGACCAAGGCGTTGGCATTGTTGACGATCGCCGCAGCGCCGGCCGTGCTGTTGTCCTGAAAGGTGATGCTGCCATTGATGGTGATGGTTGCGTTGCCGGCCGTGCTGTTGTCCTGGAAGGTGATGCCGCCATTGTTGGTGATGGTGGCGCTGCCGGCGGTGCTGTAGTCATAGAAAAAAAGGAGGTTGGTGTTGGTGATGGCTGCGTTGCCCGCAGTGCTGTTGCCGTAAAAGGTCGTCGTGCCGCCGCTGTTGTTTGTAATGGTTGCATTGCCGGCCGTGCTGCTGTCGCCGAATTGAAGGGAGCTGTTGTTGTTGATTGTCGCGCCGCCGGCCGTGCTGGTGTTCTGGAAAGCCAGCGAGGAGTTGTTCGTGATGGTGGCGCTGCCGCCGTTGATGGTGATGCCGGCGCCGGTGAAGTTCAGCGAGTTGCTGACGTTAAAGGTGTAGTTCGAGGCGCCGGCATTGAAGGTCCAGCCGCCGACGGTGGCGCTCGAAATCACCAGGCTGGTGGTATCAGAGGCACCGAAGGTGGCGGTGTCCACCGGCACGAAGCCGCCGCTCCAGTTGGAGCCGGTGTCATAGTCGTTGCTGCTGGGAGAGGTCAGCCAGGTGCCGTTCGCCGCGGCGCGCGATGGCGTGGTCGGCAGCATCCAGGCCAAAGCCAGCGCCGACGACGTCAACAGCGCGGCCCGCAGCCGGCGGGTGGCCCCGAAACAATATTTCTCCGTCCCCACGGCTTCCCCCCAGCACGCTCACGAGTCTCAAGCCGGATTCTTGTCATTGGCTTGGGGGCGGTGTCCTGATAAGGCGCGGGGGAGTTTCTGAAGCTTTCTGATATTTCCGTTTCAGACCCGTTTTCCGGTCACTTTCGGCAGACTTCCACTATATGAGCGGGCTGGAGAGACACTTTGGGGGATAGCGTGCTTCGTTTCGCCGGCTTCGGGCTGGATCAGCAGCGCGCGGAGCTGCGGGGGCCGGATGGCGTTGCGATCAAGCTCCGGCCGAAAACCTTCGAGATGCTGCGGCTGTTCGCGACCAGCGGCGGCCGGGTGCTCAGCAAGCAGGAACTGATGGAGGCGGTCTGGCCGAACGTCCATGTCGGCGAGGACAGCCTGTTCCAATGTATCCGCGAGCTTCGCACCGCGCTCGGCGATGACCGGCGGCAGCTGATCAAGCTCGCCTCCGGCGGCGGCTATCTGCTGACGGCGGAGGTTGAGGCCGAGCCGGAGGTCATGGCGGAGGCCGAGGCGCCTCCGCCCGCCGAGGCCATGGAGGCCGCGCCCGCGGCGCCGGCCGAAGGTGTCCTGGCGCAGGCGAGGTCGCAGCGCTCGATCTTCGGTTTCAGCCGGCGGGCCATGGTCGCCGCAGTGGCCGGGCTCGGCGTGATCGTCATGGGGCTTGCGGTGGCCGCGCCGGTGCTGAAGCCGGACCTGTTCCGGAGAACGCCGCCTCGCATCGTCGTGATGCCGATCGTTGACGCCAGCACCGACCCGCGCGGCCCGGCGATGGCGGAAGAGGTTACCGGCCGCCTCACGGACGGCTTTGCGAAGATCCAGAACATCAGCGTGGTTGCGCCGCGATCGCCAGCGCTCGCGGGCGTCGAAAGCACCAGTGCACGGGCCGCATCACCCGATTACGAAATTCGCGGCGAGTTGCAGCATGGCGATCAATCCTGGACGCTGCGGGCGCGCATGATCAAGACAGCCACCGGCGAGGTTCAGTCGGTCGTTGCGGCTTCGGTCAACGCGGATGAGGCGGACGCGCAGCTTGCGCAGTCGCGGCTTGCCGCGGGCGTCGGTCATGTGCTTGCGCGCCGCCTCAACGACATGCTGGAGCCCAGCGCGTCGTCGCCCGCGAGCCGCGGACAGTCCGCGGGCGGCGACAGGGTCGCCGTCGAGCAGGCGCTGGCGTCGATCAACCAGACCACGCGCGAGCGTTTCGGTGCGGCGCAGGCGATGCTGCAAAAGGCGCTCACTGACGACCCTGACAATGTCGATCTCGCCGTGGCGCTTGCTTCGCTCCAGATGCGCGGCATCCAGATGGTCTGGCTCAGCCCGGAGGAGGCTGTTGCGGTCGAGGCCAGGGCCAGCGCGACGCTCGAGCAGGCATTGCGGTCGAAGCCGAATTCGATTCCGGTGCTCGAGGCCTATTGCCGCTTCCTCAGCGCGACCAACCATTTCGTGGAAAGTCTCGTCACCTGCGCCAAGGCATTGAGCTTCGATCCGTGGAACGGCTCTGCGCTCTATCTGATCGGATTGGGCCAAATCTATCTCGGCCGCTTCGACGATGCGCTCGCGACATTCCAGCAAGCCGATCGTTACGATACGCCGCCGGCCTCGCGCTGGACCTGGCTGCTCGGCGCGGGCTTGGCGAATGTCTTGATGGGGCGCGACGAGGAGGCGTTGCCGTGGCTGCAGCGTTCGATCGCCATTACGCCGGCGACCGGCCGCTCGCACTTTCTGCTCGCCGCCGCCTACCAGAGATCGGGCCGGTTCGAGGAGGCGAGGGCGGCGATCGCGGAGGGACTGCGCTTGCGGCCCGGCACGACCAGGCTCAACGTCTCGCCGCCGATGAAGAACGCAAGTCCGGTGAATATCGCAGCCTGGGAACGCGTCGTTCAGGCCGAGGTCGACGCAGGATTGCCGGAGCGGTGAGGGCGAGTTTGCGGCGATGGGGCGATCGCAAGCGTGCACGATGAAAGCGTGCGTCAGGAGTGCAAGCCGCTTCCTAACCCTCGCTGTCATGCCCCGCGAAAGCGGGGCATCCAGTACGCCGCGGCCCCTCCGTATCCGTCACCGTCTCTGGAATACAGGATCGCCCGGTCGAGCCGGGCGATGACAGGCGAGAGTGTGGACGGCGCGTGCCACGAGCCTCGTCATTGCGAGCGCAGCGAAGCAATCCAGAATCTTTCCGCGGAGGCAGTCTGGATTGCTTCGCTGCGCTCGCAATGACGGAGCAAACTACCGCCATCTCCGATGCAGCCAGAGCCACTGCTCGGGATATTCGCGCACCCAGCCTTCCACCACGTTGGTGATCGCCTGCGTCGTGCCCTGGACGTCGATCTTGCCCTCGGCGTCGCGCACCGGCGGGATCTCCTCGGTCAGCTCGGCGCGGAAGCGATAGCCGGGCAGGCGGATGATGCGCACGCCGTGGATGGGGCATTCGACCTGGCGCAAGAGCCGCGCCAGCATCGGGTTGGCGCGGGTCTTGCGGCCGAAGAAGGTGACCTCGACGCCGCCGGTCAGATATTGATCGACCAGCATGGCGACGTGCTGGCCGTTCCTGAGCGCTTCGCCAAGCCGGAACGGCGCGTCGCGCCCCGCAGGGATCAGCGTGCCCATGTTGACCTGGCGCATCTCCTGGATGATGCGATCGGCGGACGCGATATTCGGGCGGCGATAGAGGATCGCGGTGTCGAGCCCATGCGCGACGGCAGCGAGTGCCGGCAATTCCCAGTTGGCGAGATGCGAGGCGAAGATCAGCGCCGGCTTGCCGTCGTCCCTGATGTGGTCGAACAACTCGACGGTGCGCGGCGACAACTCGATCCGGCTCTTTTCCGGATGATCGCGGTCATAGTCCCAGACCTGATCGAGATGGGCGAACTCGGCGCCGACGCGGCCGAGATTGTCCCAGACGCCCATCAGGATCTTTTCTATCTCTTCCGGCGATTTCTCGGGAAATGCCGCGGTGAGGTTGGCGCGGCCGATGCGGTGCTCGCGCAGGCGCGGGCCGATCGTCTTGGTGACGCGCGCGAAGAAGTCCGAGGTCTTGACCGGATCGAAATAGCGCGTGGTGCGCAGCATGCCGACGGTAGCCGCGCCGATCACGCTTCCGCCGATCGACTTGGCAACTTCTCGCGCGCGGGCCTTCGTGCTCGCAGGAAGCAGCGCCATGCGTCCGATCAGGCCGGTTCGCGGGTCAGGATCAGCGAGGCGTTCTGGCCGCCGAAGCCGAACGAGTTCGACATGACCGCGGTGACGCGGGCATCGCGCGCGGTATTGCCGACGACGTTGAACAGGATCGTGGGATCCGGATTGTCGTAGTTGATGGTCGGCGGAATGCGCTGATGCTCGAGCGTCAGCAGCGAGAAGATCGCCTCCACCGCTCCGGCGGCCGAGATGGTGTGGCCGACCATCGACTTGTTGGAGGTCACCGGAATTTTCTGCGCGAGATCGCCGAACACGGCCGAGGTCGTGTTGAACTCCATCTTGTCGTTTTCGGGCGTCGCGGTGCCGTGGGCGTTGATGTGGTCGATCTGGTCCGGCGTCATGCCGGCATCGGCCAGCGTCTTGTTCATGCAGCCGATGATCGGCTTGCCGTCGGGGGAGGAGCGAGTGCGATGGAAGGAATCGGTGAGCTCCCCGCAGCCGGCGAGCACGCCGAGGATCTTTGCGCCGCGCGCGGTCGCAGCCTCGTAGCTTTCCAGCACGAGCGCGCCTGCGCCTTCAGCCATGACGAAGCCGTCGCGATTCTTCGAGAACGGCCGCGAGGCGGCCTGCGGCGGTTCGTTCTGCGTGGAGAGCGCGGAGAGCAGCGAGAAGCGCACCAGCGCTTCGGGATTCACGGTGCCGTCGGTCGCGACGCACAGCGCCGCATCTGTCTCGCCGCGGCGGATCGCCTCGACGCCGAGCTGGATCGAGGTTGCCCCCGAGGCGCAGGCCGTCGACAGCGAGATCGGCGAGCCCTTGGTGCCGAAGGTCTCGGCGAGGTGTGCGGCTACCGAGCCGAACATGAAGCGGTGATGATAGGCGGTGTATTTGCCGCCGCCGGAGATGCGCAGGAGATCATCGTAGGTGAAGTCGGACGTGCCGACGGCGCGGCCGAGTTCGCGGCGCTGCGGCCATTCGACCTCGACCGGCGCAACCGCCAGGAAGAGGGGGCCCGGGAAATCGCCCTTGGCGCCGATACCGGCCTGATCCAGCGCTTCCTCCGTGACCATCTCGGCCATCCGTTCGGAGAGGCCGGTGGAGGAGAACGGATCGACCCTGACGAAATCGACCGTGCCGGCCATCGTCGTCTTCAGCCCGTCGGTCGGAAAGCGCGTGATGGTGCGGATGCCGGATTGCCCGGCGACGAGCTTCGACCAGTTGTCGGCCTTGCCGGCGCCGAGCGAGGTCATGATGCCCATGCCGGTGACGACTACGACGGGCCGTCCGAATTTGTCGCGTGGTGCTGTCATGATTCCCCCGCTCGTCTCAATCGTCCCAAACAACCAGCCGAACGCGCGGCTCAGCTGACCGCTTCCACCAGCGCCATGCCTTCGCCGCGCCAGTGTCCGGCTCCCACCACCACAATCTGGGTCGGAGCCGACTGCATTTCAATCTCGAGACCGGTCGAATCGTTCGCCGGGAACAGGGCCCCGCGCGAGAGCGACAGTGCGGCGAGCGCAATCCCGAGCGGGAACTGCGTCTCCATGGTGTGGCCGAACATGGTACCGGTGGCGCGAACCGGGAAGTCCGCATGGCTCTCGAGGAAGGCGCGCTCCTCGGCGGTCGCCGGCTCCGCGCCGGTTGCCCCCGTAATGATCGCGCCCTTGCCCTCACGCCTGGGCAGCTCTGACCACAGCTTCTGAAGCGTCGCGGTCAATTCGCCCGGCTGCTTGCGCCTGGCCAGATCAGCCACCACGCTCGTCAGCTTCGCGAACGGTTTTGCGCCGCGCGCTTCCGCATGGGCCTTCGATTCCAGCACCAGGAACGCGCCGGCCGAGCCGAGCGCGAAGCCGGCGTGGTCCTTGCGCGCCCACACCGGAGCGAACTTGTCCTTCAGGTTGAAGTCGCCGAACTCGTAGAGGACCATCAGGTCCTTGCGCTCGCCATTGTGCGAGCCGCCGACCAGCGCAATGTCGCTCTCGCCCGAGGCGATCCGTGCCAGCGCGATGCGCGTGGCATCCGCGCCCGCTACCTCTTCACCCATGAAGGTGCGCGAGGTGCCGCCGAGACCGTGCACGATGGCGATGTTGCCGGCGAGCAGGTTGGAGAGCTGGGCCAGGAACAGCGTCGGCCGCAGATCGCTCATCAGCCGCTCGTTGAGGAAGCCGGGCGCATTGGCGCCCTTGGCCTCGGCCGTGAGCACGCCGGTATCGACGTTGAGATCGCGCTCGCCGCCGCCGGCCGCGACCACCATGTCGATCTTGGAGAGGATGTCCTTGTTGCCTTTGATCCCGGCCGAATCGAGCGCCAGGCCCGCCGCATAGGTGCCGATGCGCTGCCAGGCTTCCATCTGGCGCTGGTCGCCCTTCTTCGGGATCTGGCTGTCGAAACTGACCGGCATCAGGGGATGCACGATGAAAGGGGCAAACCCCTTCTCGTCGACGTTGATGCGCCGCTCGCCGAGCGCGGCCCAGTTGGCGTCCAGCCCTTCGCCGAGCGAAGTGGCGAGTCCAATACCGGTGATCCAGACTTCCGTCTGGCCGGGCTTCGAAGCAGGAGTGTCAGTCATGGCGAAACGGCCTGTTGCGGAAAGCCGATGCGCTTGGCGAACGCATCCATGTAGCTGCGCATATCCGCATTGGGGAAGGGAATCTGCGTGAAGGTGAGCGTCGAATTCGCGCGCAGCTTGCCGCCGACCCGGATCTTGGCCTCGGTCATGGCGTAGCCCGAGCCCTCATGGGCGAGGGTTGCCTCGATGCTCATGAGATCGCCGGGGAAGACCGAGCCGCGGACCTTGGCCTCCTTCACGGCGGCGAGGATCGGCATGCGCTCGAACTTCAACACGCCGAGCTGCAGCCAGCCCGAGGCCTGCGCCATCGATTCGATCAGGAGCACGCCGGGCATCAGCGGATAGCCCGGAAAGTGTCCCTCGAAGATGGTGCTTTCCTTCGGAACGAGCGCCTCGACGACGATCCGCTTCTCGTCGACGTTGAGGTCGACGATGCGATCGATCATGTGGAAGTATTCGAGTTGCATGGTTGCGCGATCAGGCGCTCGCGCCCTTGGCCGCCACCAGCTCGTCGATGCGCGCGCACAGGTTCTTCAGCACGAAATACTGCTCGGTTGTCGCCTTGCCGTCGTTGACCTCCTGGGTCCACTTCTCCAGCGGCAGCTTGATGCCGAACTGCTTGTCGATCGCAAACGCGATGTCCAGGAAATCGAGGCTGTCGATGCCCAGATCGTCGATGGCGTGACTATCCGGCGTGATCGTGTCGCGCGGGATGTCGCAGGTTTCAGCGATGATCGTGGCGACCTGATCGAATGTAGAGGACATCACTAAGCCTTTGATATATTGCAGGTATTTGTCAGATTTTCCAGAGAGGCACGGTGGGCGGGCATCGCGCCCCGAGTGATGCCCTCAAACGCCCTCTGGCCGGGTCGAGTGCCCGTATATCGGACGGCCGCCCTGAGTTCAATGGAGCCGGGCAGGGCCCGGGGACAGGGCTGGGGATGCCGGTCGGAGCCCCGCGAATCCGGGCTCTCCGGGCCGGGCTGCCTAGATATGCGGCGTCGTGATCTTCACGCAGTCGCGACGGCCCATCAGCACGCAATCCTGGGTCCGGCGCAGGTCGGCAATGCTGACCGCGAGCCAGATACCGATCGCGGTGAGCGCGATGGTGAAGGCGAGGGCTGCGATGTTGGCGAGCATGCGGTGGCGGAAGTCGTCCGGCTCGTCGCGGGGCTGCTCGTAACGCGAGAGGTCGAGCGGTTCCGGCGCGGGCTGAGTGTGCAACGGCTGCACCGTCCCGTTCCCCCGCCGGGGAACGCCCTGGAGCTGGCCGCGCGGCCTGAACTGGAGCACCCGGTGCTCGTCGTCCGAGGTTATGGGCCGCTGGGTTTTCATGCCAAGGATCGGTCGCGGATCAGCCTTCAAAGCAGCGAAATTTAGATAGCACAGGGCTGCGAAGCGTTGCAGAAAATCTTCACAAGCACAGCGTGCATCTGTCGCGTTCGGAATTATGCTACGCCTGTCGTTTCCAGTGTCTGGTGGAACCTGCCGTAGTCGATGCGCAGCCGTCCATCGTCCTGCGTATCGAGGATGTCGACATAGCGATGGCCGAACCTGATCTCGAAATGCTCGTAGGATTTGCGGGCATGCACCGTTTGCGCTGCAACAACGTCGTAGCCCGACAGCACCACGATGAGCGCGACGGTCGCGGCTTCCATGTCTTCCGCCGACAAAGCATGCAACGGGCTCGTCTCGTCCAGCGTGTGATAGAGCGTCCAGCTCAAGGCAAGGCCGGGGATTTCGTTGCGGTCGAGCGCGAGTTCGTAAAAGCGCCGCAGCGGCCGGCCTTCCTTCGTCACCACGCTCTTGAAGGCCCAGACCCGCGCATTGGCATTGGCGATGACGTTGTGCCGCTCATTGGCAAGGCGGATCATCAGGGTCGGCTTGCCCTCGTGCAGCGAGATCACCGGGTTCTCGGCGAACAACAGCCGCGCGCTCGGCCGCGAGAAGCGGGCGAAGATCAGCCCCGTCATCAGCGACATCGAGAAGATGCCGGTGAACAATTCGACCGTCGCAACGAAGTGGCCGTAGTGGCTCTGCGGATGCATGTCGCCGTAGCCCGCGGTCGAGAGCGTCTCGATGGAGAAGTAAAAGTAGTCGATATAGGCGCCGCCGGGGACGTTCGAGATCGGCAGGTCGCCGATCCAGTAGAAATAGGCGAAGAACGCGTTGAAGGCGAGAAAGACCAGCGCTGCGCCCGCGATGAACACCGGCCAGGACGCCGTCATGCAGCGATGGCTGATGTCGGCCCAGAAATTCAGCGTCAACCCCTCGGCGATGATTTCGCGCCCGCCGAGCCTGACGATCCGTGCCTTGCCGGTCCGTCCATTGGTCGTCCGTTCATTCGGGATTTTAAGCATCCGCTTTTGATCTCTTCGCGCCGCAGCGGCATTTGCCGTCCCGGCCGTCATGGCATAATCGTACGGAGTTCAGGACGTTCTTTGCAACCTTTGAGGGGTCTTCGACAATGACCAACACGCGCGAGCCCAGAGTGCACCCGGTGTCGATCCTGTCGCTGAAGCCGACGCAGATGACGGTCGGCATGCGCGAGGTCAAGGAGAAGCGCAAGCGCTGGCGCGAGCAGGACAAGCAGAAGCAGGCGGACTCGCTCGGCAAGCACATGATCCCCGTGGTTCACGGGCCGGACCAGCGCTACTACGTCATCGACCATCATCATCTGGCCCGCGCGCTTCACGACGAGGGCGTCAAGGACGTGCTGGTCACCATCGTCGGCGACCTCAGGATGGTCGAGCGCGACGCCTTCTGGGGCGTGATGGACAACAAGCGCTGGGTCTACCCTTACGATGCCAAGGGTGAGCGGCGGCATTTCAAGGACCTGCCGAAATCGGTCGCCGCTCTCAAGGACGATCCGTTCCGCAGCCTCGCCGGCGAACTCCGCCGGATGGGAGGCTTCGCCAAGGACACCACGCCGTTCTCCGAATTCCTGTGGGCCGACTATTTGCGCCGCAAGCTGTCACGCAAGGCGGTCGATGCCAATTTCGACAAGGCGCTGGAGAAGGCGATGGCTGCCGCAAAGATCAAGGACGCGATCTATCTGCCCGGCTGGTGCGGACCGGCGTCGGAGGATTAGGGCGCAGCGCTCACATCAGTCGCGCTGGAAGATCTTGGCGCCGGGGTAGACGCGCCGGGCGTATGTCACGACCAGCTCCCTGTCCTGAGTCTCCAGGAAAGGGGTGCGGATCTGGCACGACCCGACGATCAGGTGCCACAGGCCATTAAGCTTCTGAACGAAGACGTTCATTTGATTGTTCCTCGACGAACCTGCATCCAGCAAGAGCTGCTTGTCGCAGCAGCCTTGCGATTCACTATCGTTATCCCGAGCGCAAAATTCCCAACGTGACCCGCGCCACTGTAAAACGACGTGACTATTGTTAGTTGCGCCTTTCGAGCGTGAAGTTCGCGCGGTTCATTCGTCGCTTTGGACTAGTCGGCGAGCATAAGGATCTCTCCCCATCGCTCAATTGTACGAGCTTATGCGGAGGTCATAAGAAGGGATGAGCGCGCTAAACCAAGGTATTCCGTTGTTTACCGGAGCGTCCTTGCCGGCCGGACCTCATCACAGTCTCTTGAGTGAAATCATTTTCCTGGCGCACGAAGAGGTCCTGAAACAAAGCCGTTCCATCCTTCCGGGCACTCGAGCCCACAAAGGAGGGAGGAATGCGCCGTCTGGTCTTCGCCGCCGCCTTGCTCGCGGTCGCCACAGTAGGGTTTCACAGTTTCATCTCGGCTTCGCTTGCCGCGGCTCGCGAGGCCAAGGCCGCGACGTTTGCCGAACGCTTTGCCCCGGCGGTCGAGTTGATGGCGAAGCAGCACTAGCGCAGTAGCGCGCCGCCGCCGCAGGCAACGCAGCGGCGGTAGGCCCGGACATCAATGCCGGTGGCTCAGGCTCCGGGCGGCGGAGATGGCGGCATCTTAGGGAACGTCGGCAGCCCCTCGTGCATCAGATGCCACGGCGGCGCCGAGGACGTATAGAGATGCAGGGCCGGCGTCAGGTCTGAATTGCTGTCGAGCGCGCCAAGCTTGACAGTCAGGAACGGCGCATTGGGAGGCAAGCTCCACAGCGGAGACCCGCAATCCGGACAAAAGGCGCGACCGACGTCGCCGCCGCTGTCGCCCTTGCGCGAGTAGATTTTTGCCTCGCCCTTCGTGACTTCGAGGCCGGTCTTCGGCGCGAGCGCGACGTAGTTCGGCCCGCCGCCCGAAGCCTTCTGGCAATCGGTGCAGTGGCAGATCCCGACACCCATCAGCGGCGCATTGATCCTGAATCGGATCGCGCCGCAAGCGCATCCTCCGGTACGGTCGGTCATGGTTGCCTCAATCCTCGTTGGCCAAGAAGCCGCTCATCCTGGCCGCTCACATCAACAGCCGGCTTGACACGCATAAGCGAGCGCTGCTGCCAACGTCTTGTCAGCATGGCTTGTTGCCCCTCGCGCAATCGACGCGAAAATTCGACCGTGCCGTAGCGCGAGACACCCCATCTACTCGGCTGATCCCATACATCGGTTGGCAAATTCGGCGATGAGGGCTGTGATTTCCTCCGGGCGCTCCAGGCTAGGCAGATGCGCGACACCCGGCATCTCACGCCCTTCCGCGTCCGGTACTGTCGCTGCCACGTGACGACAGCGTTCCTGAACGTAGGGAAAGTCGAGATCGCCCCAGATCACAAGGGTCGGCACAGCGACGTCACTGAGGCGGTGGAAGAAGGGTTGAATGTCAATGTCCGAGCCGAATGGCGCGGAGCGGAGCGCGATGCCGTTCATGTCAAGGAGCAGGTCGCGAGCGGGACCGGCTACGCGGCCTTCGGGGGCCAGTGGTCCGTCCAGCCAGAGACGCGCCTTCATCGCGTTCAACCGATCCAGATCGCCCGATGCCTCAATCCTCCTTGATTGCGTCATCAGTTTATCGACTTCGGGAGGATAGATCAGGTGCGCCTGCGACATTGGGGGCGATCAGAACGAGGGCGCCAACACGCGATGGGTGTCGAAGCGTGGCATCAAGCGCGATGCGCCCGCCGAGGGAGCAGCCAACAAGGACTGCGCGCTTGCCGTCTGCGGTAGCATCCAGCACGGCCACGAGGTCCGCGAGGGCGGAGAAGTCCTCCAACTCGGCCTGAGTTTCGCCGAACCCACGCCGGTCATAAGCAACCGCCTTGTGAGTGGCGCCGAGTCCATTCAACTGGTCGCGCCACATGCGCCGGTCGCACACGTTGGCATGAAGAAAGACGATGGCAGTGCCGCTGCCCACGATCTCTGTTGCGAGCCTGGCGCGACCAGACGTGACATAGTGCATAGATTGCAGGTCCAAACCGATGACGTCTGCGAGTGAGGATAAACGGGATCAATCGAGTCCAGAACCCCGGTTGCCTGCATGGGGGTAGAGAAATCAAGGCGGGTCTGCCCGCGTGGTGCGAAGGGTGACGGGTTTCGCAAGAGCTCTGCCCGACCTGGGGACTAGCGCTCCCGCACGTCTCGCCTCGCCGTTGTCTCGGCATCATGCGACTCCGCCTCACCGCCGAGCGCGCGGTGCAGCCAGTGCTCGGTGCGGTTGCCGACGGTGAGGATCAGGAAAGCCAGGACGAACGCCGTGCCGACGATCGGCCACTCTCCGGCGCCGCAGGCAATCCCGACGCAGGCGGCGAGGAAGGTACAGGCGGCGCTGGTGAGGCCGCGAACCCGAAAATGCTCGCTTTCGTGGACGATCACGCCGGCGCCAAGAAAGCCGATGCCGGTGAGGATGCCCTGGATGACGCGGCTGGTCGCGTCCGAGATCTTGCCGGGCTCGGCGAACTGGACCGCGAGCAACACCACAGTCGCGGTCGACAGGCCGACGATGCCGAGCGTCTTCAGCCCGATCGGCTTGCCGTGCAGGTCGCGGTTCAAGCCGATGGCGCAGCCTGCGAGCGAGGCGGTGCCAAGCCGCAGCACGATCTCCGGCCAGTCGAGCGAGGCGATCATTGTTTCGGCAGGCGCCCCATCAGGTAGAACTCGTCGTTCGGCCGCATGCCCGTGAAGTTCGCGAGCCGGTTCGACAGCGCGAAGAACGCCGAGATCGCGGCAATATCCCAGATGTCGTCGTCGCTGAAGCCGTGTGGGGCAAGCGCCGCGAAATCCTCCTCCGAAATCCGCTGTGCGTCGGCCGAGACCTTCATCGCGAAATCGAGCATCGCCTTCTGCCGCGGCGTGATGTCGGCCTTGCGGTAGTTCACCGCGACCTGGTCGGCGATCAGCGGGTTCTTGGCGCGGATGCGCAGGATCGCACCGTGCGCGATCACGCAATACTGGCACTGGTTGGCGGCCGAAGTGGCCACCACGATCATCTCGCGCTCGGCCTTGGTGAGGCCGGAGTCTTTCTCCATCAGCGCGTCGTGGTAGGCGAAGAAGGCGCGGAACTCGTCGGGCCGGTAGGCCAGCGTCAGGAACACGTTCGGCACGAAGCCGCTCTTCTCCTGCACCGCGAGAAGCCGCGTGCGGATGTCGTCGGGCAGCGTGTCGAGGGCGGGAGCGGGGAAGCGTTGGGCGGCTGTCTTTGTCATTGGTGTTTTTTCCGGATCGGGGCCGGCAAACATAGTCGATGCGGGCGGTCGCCTCAACGTGCCACATACTCGCTGTCATCGCCCGACTTGATCGGCGATCCAGTATTTCAGAGACGGCGATGGGATATGGAGAGGCTGCGGCGTACTGGATGCCCCGGTCAAGCCGGGGCATGACAGCGCAAAATGCGGTGGCCGTGTCGTCGATCCTTACCGCAATGGCTTCTTCAACAGCGAGAAGCGGTCGGGGTCGAGCCCCATCGACGGCTGGAGCATCGGGGCATCGAGGCTGGAGGACGTCTTCGCAGACGGCGCGGAGAACATCGGATCGTTCGGCGTGTCGCGCTGCGAGGTGGCGCCGCGCCAGCGCTCGAGCACGGCGCCGACGAAATGCACGTCGTGACCGGCGGTGACCGACGGAACGCTGCTGATGGTCGCTTCGCCGCGCGGCAATTGATGCGGCGGCACCTCCTTGAAGCGCAGCCGCGTCGGCAGCGCCACGCCTTCGCCGAACGCCAGCACCTCGCGGGTGCCGAGCGAAGGCACGAACGAGAGCAGGTTCGCGGCGGCATCCGACACCGCGGCGCGGAGCAGCGCCTGGTCGCGGTCGTTGGCCAGACGCATCGTGAACAGCGTGTTGCACTGGGAGATGATGGTGGCGTCGAGCTCGGCCGGACGCTGGGTGATGAGGCCGAGATAGACGCCGTATTTGCGGCCTTCCTTGGCGATGCGCGACACCGCCTTGCGGGTCGGTCCGAAACCGACGTTGCGGTCGGCGGACGCATAGCGATGCGCCTCCTCGCAGACGAACAGCAGCGGCGAGACGCCGTCGCTCCACAGGCCGAAATCGAAGGCCATGCGGCACAGCACCGAGACGACGGAATCGATCACCTCGACCGGGAAACCAGCGAGCTGCATCACCGTCATCGGCTTGCCATTGGCCGGCAGACGGAACAGGTGGCTGATCACCTCCGCCATGGTGTCGCCGCCGACATTGGCGTTGTCGAACATGAAGGTATAGCGCGGATCGTTGCGCACAGCCTCGATGCGCGAGATCAGCTTGTGATAGATGATGCGCGAGGAGCGGTTTTCCAGCTTGCCCATGCGCTCGTCGATCAGGGAGATCAGATCGACCAGGCGATACGGCACCGGTGTGTCGACGGTGAAGCCGACCTGCTTGGGATCGATGCGCTTGAGGCCGAGGCGGTCGGAGTTCTGGTACTGGGTGTAGACGCCCTTCGCGATCGGAATGACCTCGGCGAGGATGTCGAGCTCTTCGGGCACGCCAGGGCGGCCCGCAAATAGCACGTCGACGATCTCCTCGAAATTGAACAGCCAGAACGGCAGCTTCAGGTTCCGCGGGTTGAGCACCAGCGAACGGTCGCCGAAGCAGCGGCCATATTCGTTGTGGACGTCGAGCAGGAAGATGCGCAGGTTCGGGCGCGCCTTGAGGATCTCGTTGAGCAGCAGCGACACGCCGGTCGATTTGCCGACGCCGGTAGAGCCGAGCACCGCAAAATGCTTGGAGAGCATCTCCTCGACGTCGACATAGGCGACGACGGAGCGGTCCTGTTGCAGGAAACCGACGTTGATCTGGTCCGCTCCGGTCGGCGCGTAGATCGTGCGCAGCTCCTGGCTGGTGATCAGGTCGACCGCATCGCCGATGGTCGGATAGTTGGTGACGCCGCGCTGGAACTTGGCCTTGTCGCTGGCATTGAGGATCTCGCCGAGCAGGTCGACGGAGGCGACGGCAACGTAGTTGTCGTTCGAGAGGTTCTCGCAGGAGACCTCGGTGATCATGGCCACGATGATCGAGCTCGCGCAGCGGATGCTGACGAAGCGGCCGACGGTGGCGCGCACTTCCGAAATCGGCATTCGGCTTTCCGCCAAGAGCCCGACCCGGGCGAGCGATCCTCGTACCGAAATCACGCGTCCAAAGGATGTCACGATGATGAACCTGGCAAGAACAAGGATTTGTTCGCAACTATGCGCAGCCGTCACTGCACAAACGGTTAAATGCGAGGCGCCGCCGCTTTGTTAAATCCGCGACAATTCGGCGGGGAGATTTGTACCAAAGTGCATGTGTCCAGCGAAAATCGGTACGAAATTGCCGCTTTCCGGGCCGGTCGGCGGGTCGGTGCGTAAGGAAGGATTTACCATCCGGAAAGCCCGCTCGACCCGGGGGAAATGAAAGCGGCGCGGAGCGGTGCAGCCCAGTGCGGGAAGATGGCGCTTCTATTTGTTGACGAGACCTAATCATTTGTACATTAGTACAAATGAACCGGCGGCCGGCAGGCCGCCCCGCGCGCATGCAGGTTCCGCCGTGGCATCCGCAAGCCCGCGTCGACATTCCGGGATCCGTGGAGAGCGGATCGCCCGACACGCCATGGAGGAAATGATGCAGCCCGAACCGATCCTCGATCTCGCCCATCTCGGCCACATGGAGCTCTTGACGCCCAAGCCCGACGAGAGCCTGAAATTCTTCGTCGACGTCATGGGCATGACCGTCAGCGGACGACAAGGCGAGTCGGTCTATCTGCGCGGCTGGGATGACTATGAGCGCTATTCGCTAAAACTCACGGCGTCGAACACCTCGGGCATGGGTCACATGGCGCTGCGCGCGCGCAGCCAGCAGGCGCTGGAGCGGCGCGTCGCGGCGCTCAAGGGTTCCGGCTTCGATATTGGCTGGATCGACGGCGATATGGGGCAGGGGCCGACCTTCCGCTGCCGCGATCCCGACGGCCATATCGTCGAGCTCTATTACGAGACCGAATGGTATCAGGCTCCGCCCGAGCTGAAGCCCGCGCTGAAGAACCAGGCGCAGCGCTTTCCCGCGCGCGGCGTCAATGTGCGCCGCCTCGACCATCTCAACTGCCTCGCGGCCGATATCAAGGCCAACCGCGAGTTCTTCGAGACCTATCTCGGCTGCCGCCTCACCGAGCAGATCGTGCTCAACGACGGCCGGGAAGCCGCGATGTGGCTGACGATGTCGAACAAGAGCTACGATTTCGCCTATTCGCTCGACCATTCCGGCGTGCCCGGCCGCTTCCACCACGTCACCTACGCGCTCGACAGTCGCGAGGAGATTCTGCGCGCCGCCGACATCTTCCTGGAGAACGGCGTCTACATCGAGACCGGCCCGCACAAGCACGCGATCCAGCAGACCTTCTTCCTCTACGTCTATGAGCCCGGCGGCAACCGCGTCGAGGTCGCCAATGCCGGCGCGCGCCTCATCCTCGCGCCCGACTGGAAGCCGATCGTGTGGACCGAGGAGGAGCGCAAGAAAGGCCAGGCCTGGGGCCTGAAGACGATCGAGTCCTTCCACACCCACGGCACGCCGCCGGTGGACGTCAAAAAGCACGCCTAAAGCGCGATGAGATTTGGATGAATCGTCATCGCGCCTTAGGTTGTTGTTTGTGCATGATCTTTTCGGAAAACCGCTTCACACTTTTCCGGATCATGCTTTAGGGCGCGGCGCTGCGCACGCGTGCGATCGTCTCCTTGATGCCGCTCCACGCCGGCTTGTCCGGCGCGAACTGCTTGCGGAGGAACGAGACGAGCTCTTCGATCTGCCCGTCGCTCATGCCGTTCTTGAAGGCGGGCATGTAGCCGAGGTCGCTTGATGCGGGCTCGGTGATGCCGTGCAGGATGACCTGCACGAGATTGTCCGGCGCGCTGCTGTGCAGATTGCTGTTGAGTGACAGCGAGGGTCTGCTGCCGAACAGCGGCAAGCCGCCAACCTCGTGACAGACGGCGCAGGCGCCCTGATAGAGCCGCGCGCCGGTGGACGGGGCGACGGTGACTTGCGTTGCGCGCTCGAGCTGGGCCGCGAGCGCGTCCTGCGCCTGCCGGTCGATCGCGGTGTCGTTGAACGAGCCGAGATAGACCGCCATCGCGCGGATGTCGTGATCGGGCAGGGCGGCGAGGTCCCGCACGATCGGCGCCATCGGGCCCGCTGCGACGCCGTGGAAACGCGAATGGCCGGTGCGTAGATAGGCGTAAAGCTCGTCCTCGCTCCAGGGAACCGGCGCCCGCGACAGCGATGTCAGCGCCGGCGCTTCCCAGCCCTCGGCGAAGCCGCCGGCAAGATAGGAGCTGCGCTGCTCGGCGCCGAGCGCATTGCGCGGCGAATGGCAGGCGCTGCAATGGCCGAGGCCTTCGACGAGATAGGCGCCGCGATTCCAGAGCTCGGACTTGGTCGGATCCGGCTTGAGCGTCGTGGTTCGATGGAACAGCGCATTCCAGCCGGCCAGCAGCGGGCGAAGATTGAACGGGAAGGCGAGCGCGTTGTTCGGTGTGGTCGCACTCACTGCGGACTGCGCCATCAGGTGCGCGTACAGCGCCTGCATGTCGGCGTCGCTTGTCTTCGCAAAATGCGTGTAGGGGAATGCAGGATAGAGCTGCCGGCCGTCGCGATGCAGCCCCTCGCGCATCGCGCGCTCGAAGGCCGAATAGGACCATGCCCCGATGCCGGTCTCGACGTCGGGGGTGATATTGGTGCTGTGGATCGCACCGAACGGCGTTTCCAGCGCGCGGCCGCCTGCGTTCAATGCGCCGCCTATGGTGGTGTGGCACTCCGCGCAATTGCCAAGCGCGGCGAGCTCTGCGCCGCGCGCGATTGTCGCGGCCGAATAGACGGACGCATCGGGCCGCGCGATCGGCGCGATAGCGCGGCCCGGCAGCATGGCGGCGCCGATGCCGATCGCGGCCGTGCAGAGCGCGGCCATCGTCGCGAAGACGCCGGTGCGTTTTGCAAACGGATTTATCCAGGAGCGAGCAGGCGCGGCCGCCGGTGCAGGTAACGCCTGAGGCTCAGGCGGCGCGTCGCCACGCAAACCCCTGAGAACGCGCTCCGGCGTGAACGGCGGCTCGCGGAAACGTACGCCGGTCGCATCGAAGATCGCATTCGCGATCGCCGCAGCGCTCGGCACCGAGGCGGATTCGCCGACGCCGAGTGGCGGCTGGTCCTGACGCGGCAGCATCAGCACGTCGATTTTGGGCACGTCGGGGAAGGGGATGATCGGGTAGGCGCCCCATTCGCGCGCCGCGACCGCTCCGCGCTCGAAGGAGACCTCTTCCATCAGCGCGCGGCTGGTCGACTGGATCACGTTACCCTGGATCTGGTGACGCACGCCGTCCGGATTGATCATCAGTCCGGAATCCTGGCCGGCGACGATGCGGGTGACGCTGACATCGCCGGTCGCCTTGTTGACGGCGACGTCGGCGATCCATGCCGACCACGCCGCGCCATAGCCGGGAAACTTGCTGTGCACGTAGAGCGCGTAAGCGAAGCCGCGCCCGTGCACGATCTCGCCGTCCTTGTCCTGCCGCACCGGCCGCGGTGTCCAGCCCGCGCGCTCGGCTACCGCATTGACGAGATCGACCGCGCGCCGGTCCTTCAGATAGCGCTGGCGATACTCGATCGGATCGACACCGGCTTCAGTCGCAAGCTCGTCGATGTAGGACTCATGTGCAAAGGTGTTCGGCAGCGCCGAGACGCCGCGAAGCCAGGAGGCGCGCACGATCGGCGGCATGTCGTGCGCGACGACGCGCATGTGATCGTAATCGTAGGGCGGAATGGCGGTGCGGTCGCCCATCTGGAGCACGTCGGGCGAGGGCGAGATCCGGCCGGTGAGAAGCAGCGCAAGTGTCGGCGCGGCATTCGAAGGATAGCGCGTGGCGAGATCGTAACCGGCGACGCCGCCGTCGGCGTTCAACCCGCCATTGACGTCGATGAGCTGCGCAGTGCCCTTCGGCTCCCAGGCGTGTTCCTGCTCCCGCGTCAACTGCACGCGCACGGGCCGGCCGACCGCGCGCGAGAGCAGCAGTGCATCTGCGGTGACGTCATCGGCGCAGTTGCGGCCGTAGCAACCGGCGGCCTCGAGCCGGATCACCTCGATCTCGGACTCGGGCCGCTCGATCAGCAAGGCAAGGTCGGTGCGCAGGATGTGCGGGTTTTGCGTTCCGGACCAAACCCGGATGCGCCCGTCCCCGAAATCGGCGACGGCACAGGACGGCCCGATCGAAGCGTGCATCTGGTAGGGCCAGACGTAGGTGCGCTGCATCGGCTTGGCGGCGGCGGCGATAGCTGCGCTCACGTCGCCTTTGTCGATCAGCGTGCGTGGCGTCGACGGGTTGGCGCGTAGCGCAGTCTCGAGATCGGCGAGATCGGGCAGGGCGGGTGTCGGCTTCCAGGTCACCTTGAGCCGGCTTGCGGCCAGAATCGCATTCTCCTCGCGCTCGGCGACGACGCCGACGAAGTCGCCGATGCGCACGACGCCGACGAGGCCGGGAATATCGCGCACCGAGGACTCGTCCACCGCGATCAGGCTGGTGCCGACGAACGGCCCGGCGTCGACGCCGGCGTAGGGCGGGCGCACGACGCGGCCGTGCAGCATGCCGGGAACGCGGATGTCGTGCACGAAGGTCAGCTCGCCCGTCGCTTTCGCTGGCAGGTCGACGCGCGGCACGGACTGGCCGACGATGGTGTAGTCGCCGACGGGCTTGACCTGCACGTCCTCGGCGAGCTCGAGACGGATGATCTCATCGCCGATCAGCTCACCAAAGCTGACGCTACGGTTGTGGCCGCGAACCAACCCATCCTCAATGCTGAGATCCGCAGCCGGCAGCTCCAGCCGCTCGGCGGCGCGCGCGATCAGAAAATGCCGCGCTTGCGCGGCGGCCTTGCGCAGGGGAACGGCGGTGATCTGGATCGTCTCGCTCGCAATCGTCGCGCCCTGGTTCGGCACGACGGCCGTATCGCCGAGCACCACGACGACGCGGGCAAAGGACACGTCGAGCTCTTCGGCGACGATCTGGCCGAGCGCGGTGCGGATGCCGGTGCCAAGATCGACATGGCCGTTATAGGCGCTGACTGAACCGTCCGCGGTGATGCGGACGAAGGTCTCGGACGTGCCATCGTCGAGCGCGCGGGCGATGACGAGCGAACCGGAGCGCCGCTCAGTTCCATTCGAAACAGCGGAGGCCATCAATCACCGGCCTCGGCGAGCTGGCCAGATGCGCGCATCACGGCGCGCAGGATTTCGACATGCGTGCCGCAGCGGCAGAGATTGTAGCGCAGCGCCGCCATCGCCTCCTGCTCGGTGGGCTGAGGGTTGATCGCAAGCAGCGCCTTCGTGGACATGATCATACCGTTGAGACAGTAGCCGCATTGCGCGGCCTGCTCGTCGATGAAGGCCTGCTGCACCGGGTCGGGATTTTCGCGCGTGCCGAGCCCCTCGAGCGTCACGATGTCGCGCCCGGCGCAACCGCCGATCGGAATGACGCAGGAACGCGCGGCCGCGCCATCAATCAGGACAGTGCAGGTGCCGCATTCGCCGAGGCCGCAGCCATATTTGGGACCGTTGAGCGCGAGGTCGTTGCGCAGCACATAAAGCAGCGGCGTCTCCGGCGCGGCGGCGACGTCATGGATCCTGCCATTCACGGTGAGGCGGATCATAGTCTGCGTCATCTCTGGTCCCGGCGCGGTGCGCGCGCATGTCAAATTGCGAAGCCCGACGATACCGTTTGTACACAAACGTGCAAGCACCGCATGCCGCACTGCAGCGCGGTTGCCCGCTTTGTGGACAGGGCGGGCAGGCAGATGAGGTTTTATTCGGCAGCCTCACGGTTTTGCCGGTGGCGCCGCTTGACAGCTTCCGGCATCGCGCGCAACATCGTTCGTATACGAATGATAAGCCCCCGTGATCCGCTGGCTTTGACATGGTGACTGAAGCGACGAGCGCTGCCTCCGACAAGATCCGCTGCGATGCCTGTCCGGTGATGTGCTACATCAAGCCCGGCGCGGCGGGCGCCTGCGACCGCTACGCCAATCACGACGGCAAGCTCGTCCGCGTCGATCCGCATATTATCCTCGAGCGCACGGTGTCGCATGGCGGCAAGCTGGTGCCGTTCAGCCGGTCAGAGGATTGGGACGGCAAGATCGTCCATGAACCCTCGACCTTCGTCACTGCGATCGGCGCGGGCACGACCTATCCCGACTACAAGCCGGCGCCGTTCATCGTGTCATCGGAAGTCGATGGCGTCGATATGGTCACCGTCGTGACTGAGGGCATCTTCTCCTATTGCGGCGTCAAGGTGAAGATCGATACCGACCGCTATCTCGGCCCGGAAAGCGCGGTCGTGCGGGCGCAGGGCGAGGCGGTCGGCCACGTCACGACCAGCGAATATGGGTCGCAGATGCTGTCGCTCGGCGGCGTGCATCATTTGACCGGCGGCTCCAAGAAGGAAGGCCGCGTCACCTGCGACACGCTGATGGACCTCTCCAACTGCAAGCCGGTCGAGTTCACGATCGACGGCGGCGCGACGGTGGTGGTGCAGGCGGGAGAGCCGCCGATTGTCAACGGCGTGAAGGAAGAGCGCATGCGGGTCGGCTGCGGCTCGGCGACGATCGGCATGTTCGCAAAGCAGTGGCACGGCAAGGTCGATGAGGTCGTCGTGGTCGATGACCACATCACCGGTGTGCTCAGCGAGCACCAGGCCGGCAAGCTGCTCGACATCGCCGACACCGGCATCAAGATGAAGGGCCGGCGCTCGACGCCCGGCCGCTATTTTCAGGTCGCCGATCCCGGCACGGGCTGGGGCGGCACCAACATCTCCGATCCGCTGTCGATCCTTGGTCCCTTCGACGCCAAGGAAGCGAAACCCGGCCTGACCATGCTGATGGTCTCCACGACCGGCGAGCACGCGTCCTACTATGTGCTCGACGATGCCTTGAAGCCGGTCGAGACCGAGATGCCGGCGGATTTGCGATTCTCGGTCGAGCGCATTCAGGAAAATTGCGAGCCGGCCTTGTGCACCGTGCTGTTCATGGCGGGGGCCGGCGGTTCCTTGCGTGCCGGCGTCACTGACAATCCGGTGCGGCTGACGCGCTCGGTGAAGGATGCGCTGACACGCGTCACCAGCGGCGGTGCGCCGGTTTATGTCTGGCCCGGCGGCGGCATCACCTACATGGTTGATGTCACGCAGATGCCGGCCGGTGCGTTCGGCTATGTGCCGACCCCGGCTCTTGTCGCGCCGATCGAGTTCACGATGAGGCTATCCGACTATGCCGCGCTCGGGGGCCACATGGACCATGTGCGTCCGCTATCCGAGGTCCAGGAGAGCGATGATATCCGCCAGGTGCCGTGGCAGAACCCGATCCCGGGGCGGCGCGCATGAGGAGGCTCCCGCAAATCGCATTGCTGTCTGATGGCCGGCGGCTGCATTTGCAGGATGGTCCGATTGATCTGATCGTCGAGGCGAGGGGAGCCGAGCATCCGGTTCGCGCGGCCTATGAGGCGGCGGCACGGCGCTTCACCGGCCTGCTCGACGAGCTCTGCGACGAGCTGACGGAATTGCGCAAGGCGGCGCAGCCGGCGCAGTGTTCCCTGAAAGGCGTCGTCGCGCGGCGCATGCACGGCGCCGTTGCTCCCTATGCCGGCGATTGCTTCATCACGCCGATGGCCGCGGTCGCGGGCAGCGTATCGGAGGAGATTTTGGGTGCGATGCTCGGTGCAGCGCATCTCGAGCAGGCCTATGTCAACAATGGCGGCGACATTGCGCTTCATCTGGGTGAG
The DNA here is from genome assembly GCF_024199885.1 of Bradyrhizobium sp. CCGUVB23. Taxonomy (NCBI): domain Bacteria; kingdom Pseudomonadati; phylum Pseudomonadota; class Alphaproteobacteria; order Hyphomicrobiales; family Nitrobacteraceae; genus Bradyrhizobium; species Bradyrhizobium sp. CCGUVB23. The sequence continues at coordinate 9,359,496 of NZ_JANADQ010000001.1, read as the reverse complement.
GGCGAGCGCTTCACCGTTGGCCTTATGGATCGACCCGACCGCGACGGCGTGATGCGGGCGATGACGATCGAGGCCGACGATCCGGTCCGCGGCATCGCGACCAGCGGGCGCCATGGCCGCAGTTTCTCGCTCGGTATCGCGGATGCAGTGACGGTGCTGGCAACGACGGCCTCGCAAGCCGATGCGGCAGCGACCGTCATCGCCAATGCGGTCGATCTGCCCAACCATCCGGCGGTCAAGCGCTGTCCGGCGAACGAGATTCAGCCCGACAGTGATCTCGGCGCGCGTCTCGTCACCCGCGAGGTCGGCGCATTGTCGCAGACAGAAGTTCGTGATGCGCTGGAATTTGGCGCAGAATGTGCACGGCAATTGTTCGATCGCGGACTGATCGAGGGTGCCGTGCTCAGGCTATGTGGTGATATGCTTGTCATCGGACCTAAGGATATTGAACGGCGACGATCGCGCCCGCCTGCACTGGAGAACGCGGTCCATGCCTGATCAGGAAACGAATCTAGGGAAACCGACATGAGCGCGATCATCCGCAAGATCGTCACGGTCGTCGAAGAGACGCAGATGGAGATGGGGAGGTCGGTGTCGCCGCCGACCCGACGCGCCGCGGCGATCGCCGTGATCGAGAATCCCTTCGCCGGAAAATACGTCGAGGACTTGTCGCCGCTGATCGCGATCGGCGAGGAGCTCGGCGACCTCTTGTCGAAGCGCGCGGTGGCGGCGCTCGGCATCGAAGGCTCGAAGGTGCAGAGCTACGGCAAGGCCGCCGCCGTCGGCGAGAACGGCGAGCTGGAGCATGCGGCCGCGATCCTGCATCCGAAGATGGGCGCGCCGGTGCGCAAGGTCCTGAGCAAGGGCGCGGCGCTGATCCCGTCGTCGAAGAAGCGCAGCGGTCCCGGCACAACGCTCGACATTCCCTTGGGCCACAAGGACGCGGCCTTCGTGCGCAGCCATTTCGACGGCATGGAAGTGCAGATCAACGACGCGCCGCGGGGCAACGAGATCATGGTCGCGGTGGCCGTCACCGACAGCGGCCGTCCGCTGCCGCGGATCGGCGGGTTGACGGTTGCCGAAATCAAGGGCGAAGACGGGCTGCGTTAGAGCATGATCCGGAAAAGTGGGAACCGGTTTTCCGATAAGATCATGCTCAAGAAATAGAGTCTTAAAACACTGGAGGTTGGGATGCGAGCAACGAAGTATTTTGTGGGCGCGGCATTCGCGCTGTTGGCCGGTGGTATGGCCAGCTCGGTGAAGGCGCAGGAGATCAAGATCGGCGAGATCAACAGCTACTCGCTGCTGCCGGCGTTTACCGAGCCCTACCGCAAGGGCTGGCAGCTTGCCGTCGAGGAGATCAACGCGGCCGGCGGCATCAACGGCAAGAAGCTCGTCGTGATCTCCAAGGACGACGGCGGCAAGCCCGCCGACGCGCAGACCGCGGCAAACGAGCTCGTATCGAGCGAAGGCGTGGCGATGCTCGCGGGCACGTTCCTGTCGAACATCGGCCTTGCCGTGAGCGACTTCGCCAACCAGAAGAAGGTATTTTTCCTCGCGGCCGAGCCGCTGACGGATGCCGTCACCTGGTCGAAGGGCAACAAGTACACGTTCCGGCTGCGTCCCTCGAACTACATGCAGGCCGCGATGCTGGTTGAGGCCGCGGCAAAGCTCCCGGCAAAACGCTGGGCGACGATCGCACCGAACTACGAATACGGCCAGTCGGCGGTCGCCGTGTTCAAGAAGCTGATGTCGGAGAAGCGTCCCGACATCCAGTGGGTCGACGAGCAGTGGCCGCCGCAGGGCAAGATCGATGCCGGCCCGGTGGTGCAGGCAGTCGCCCAAGCCAATCCGGAAGCGATCCTCAATGTCACCTTCGGCGCCGATCTCGTGAAGCTCGTGCGCGAAGGCAATACCCGCGGCCTGTTCAAAGGACGCGAGGTCGTCTCCTTCCTGACCGGTGAGCCGGAATATCTCGATCCGCTCAAGGACGAGACGCCCGAGGGCTGGATCGTGACGGGCTATCCCTGGTACTCGATCAAGACGCCCGAGCACGACGCGTTCCTGAAGGCCTATCAGGCCAAGTACAACGACTATCCGCGCCTCGGCTCGATCGTCGGCTACCAGACCATCAAGTCGGCGGCCGCGATCCTGGCAAAGGCCGGCTCGACTGATCCAGAAAAGCTGATCGCGGCGGCCGAGGGCCTCTCGGTAGGCTCGCCCTTTGGCGAGATCACCTTCCGCAAGATCGATCACCAGTCGACGCTCGGGGCCTTCGTCGGCAAGACCGCGCTGAAGGACGGCAAGGGCGTGATGGTCGACTCGTCCTACAAGAAGGGTGCGGATTATCTGCCGAGTGACGCCGAGGTCGAGAAGCTCCGTCCGAAGGATTGAGTTTCTCCGCTGTCGTAGGGTGGGTTAGCCGAAGGCGTAACCCACCACGGTCTGTCCCGCGGCGAAAGAAGTGGTGGGTTACGCTTCGCTAACCCACCCTACGAAGTTATCGCTCCCCGCGCGGGGAGCGCACAGAAACCCAACCCGGACCGCCGATGGCCTTTTACGTCGTACAGTTTCTGACCGGACTCGCCAGCGCAGCGTCGCTGTTCCTGGTGGCCTCGGGCCTGTCGATCATCTTTGGCGTGACGCGGATCGTGAACTTTGCGCACGGCGCCTTCTACATGATCGGCGCCTACATCGCTTTCACGCTCACGGACCGCTTTTCCGGGGCATTCGGGTTCTGGGGCGGGATCGTTGTCGCCGCGCTCGCGGTGGCGTTGATCGGCGTCCTCGTCGAGATGGTGCTGCTCCGACGCATCTATCACGTTCCCGAGCTCTTCCAGTTGCTCGCAACATTCGGCTTGACCCTGATGGTCCAGGACCTTGTGGTCCTGATCTGGGGTCCTGATGACCTTGTTGGCCGTCGCGCGCCGGGCTTCAAGGGCGCGGTCGATTTCTTCGGCCAGAACATCCCGAGCTACGACCTGTTCCTGATCGTGCTCGGACCCGTGGTGCTCGGCATCCTCTGGCTGCTGTTCCAGCGCACCCGGTGGGGCGTGCTGGTGCGCGCGGCGACGCAGGACCGCGACATGGTGGCGGCGCTGGGCGTCAATCAGAAATGGCTGTTCACGTCAGTTTTCGCGGTTGGCGTCTTCCTCGCGGCGCTCGGCGGCGCGCTGCAAATCCCGCGCGATGCCGTGCATCACGCCATGGACCTGCGCATCATCGTCGAGGTCTTCGTCGTCGTCGTGATCGGCGGTCTCGGCAGTATCGTGGGCGCCTTCGTCGCGGCGGTGCTGGTCTCCGAGCTCAATGCCTTCGGCATCCTGATTTTTCCGAAGATTTCCATCATCCTGGTCTTCCTGGTGATGGCGGTGGTGCTGATCGTGCGTCCCTGGGGCCTGTTCGGCAGGCCCGAGGCGCCCGCGCGCCGCACGCCGGGCCTTACCGTCAATCCCTGGCGTCCGCTGACGTCGAACGAACGGTTGGCTGCGCTTGCCGCACTCGTCGTCGCAGCAGCGTTGCCGCTGTTCGCCGGTAACTACGCGCTGACAGTCGGCTCGGAGATCGCGATCTTCGTCATCTTCGCCGTCAGCCTGCATTTCCTGATGGCGGTCGGCGGCCTCGCATCCTTCGGCCACGCGGCGTATTTCGGCCTCGGCGCCTACGGCGTCGCGTTTCTCGCCAAGATGGCGGGACTGCCGATGATCGTCTGCCTGCTGGTGGGGCCGCTGCTCGGCTGCCTCGGCGCCGCCGTGTTCGGCTTCTTCGCCGTGCAGCTCTCGGGCGTCTACTTCGCAATGCTGACGCTCGCCTTTGCGCAGATCGTGTGGTCGATCGCGTTCCAGTGGGTCAGTGTCACCGGCGGCGACAACGGCATTCTGGGCGTCTGGCCGTCGAGCTGGGCGGCGAGCCCATCGCATTTCTACTGGCTGGCGCTCGGCGTCGCCGCGCTCGTGACGATCGCGCTGCGCATCGCGGTATTCTCGCCATTCGGTTACGCGTTGCGCGCCACGCGGGACTCCGCACTGCGCAGCGAGGCGATCGGCATCAATGTCAAGCGCATGCAGTGGACGGCGTTCGTCATCGCGGGAACGACGGCCGGCATCGGCGGCGCGCTGTTCGCCTACCTCAAGGGCAGCGTCTTCCCCGACAATCTCGGTATCTCGCTCTCGGTCGATGCGCTCGTGATGGTGCTGCTCGGCGGCGTCGAGACGGTGTCGGGCGCGGTGATCGGCGCGATCGTCTACAAGGCGCTCAACATCTGGCTCGTCAGCCAGACCGACCTGTCAAAGCTCGTGCTCGGCGCCTTCATCGTGCTGATCGTGGTCGTCTTCCCGAAGGGGATCGTCGGCATGCTGGAAATGCTTGCGCAGCGGCGCAAGGGATCCTCGCCGCCGGGCTCGACATTGCTCGCCAAACCGATCGGGTCCGCCGAATGAGCGTCGCCCCCACACTTCTCGCGGTCGAAGGCCTGACCAAATCCTATGGCGGCATCCACGCCGTGCGCGGCGTCTCATTCGAGCTGCGCGCCGGCGAGATCTTGGCGCTGATCGGGCCGAACGGCGCGGGCAAGAGCACCTGCTTCGACATGCTCAATGGCCAGAACAGACCGGACGCCGGGCGCATTTGTCTGCTCGGCGAGGATACGACGGGCAAGAAGCCGCGCGAGGTCTGGCGCCTCGGGGTTGGCCGCACCTTCCAGATCACCGCGACATTCGCGACCATGACGGTGCGCGAGAACGTGCAGGTCGCGTTGATCTCGCATCAAAAGCACCTGTTCAATCTCTGGGGCTCGGCGCCGCGGTTCGACCGGGACGAGGCCGTGCGCTTGTTGGAATTGGTCGGCATGGGGGGCTATGCGGATCGTCCCTGCGGCGAGCTCGCCTATGGCGACCTCAAGCGGCTCGAACTTGCGGTTGCGCTTGCCAACGAGCCAAAGCTCCTGCTGATGGACGAGCCGACCGCCGGCATGGCGCCGCGCGAGCGCATCGACCTGATGCGGCTCACCGCGCGCATCGCGCGGGAGAAATCCATCGGCGTGCTCTTCACCGAGCACGACATGGACGTCGTGTTCGAGCATGCCGATCGCATCATCGTGCTCAACCGCGGCACCCTGATCGCCGAGGGGGCACCGACGGAGGTGCGGGGCAATCCGCAGGTGCAGGCAGTCTATCTCGGCGAGGGCCTCGTCTACGACGCCCGCCATCGCGAGGGGGCCTCAACATGAAGCTCACGGTCGAGGGGCTCAACAGCCATTACGGTCCGGCCCATATCCTGTTCGACGTCGCCCTCGAGGTCGGTGACGGTGAGGTGGTCGCCTTGCTCGGACGCAATGGTGCCGGCAAATCGACGACCTTCCGCTCCATCGTCAGTCTGGTGGCGCAGCGCTCGGGCCGCATCATGTTCGAGGGCAGGGACGTCTCGGCCCGGCCGACGCATGAGATCGTGCGCGGCGGGCTCGGTTACGTGCCGGAGGAGCGCCGCATCTTCACCGACCTCACGGTCGAGGAGAATCTCGAGGTCGGCCGCCAGCCGAAGCGGCCGAACGCGCCATACTGGACGCGCGAAAAGCTGTTCACGCTATTCCCGAACCTGAACGAGATGCGCAACCGGCCGGGTGGCCGCATGAGCGGCGGCGAGCAGCAGATGCTGACCATTGCCCGCACGCTGATGGGCAATCCATCGCTGGTGCTCTTGGACGAGCCGTCGGAGGGGCTGTCGCCCAAGATCGTCGAGCAGATGGTCGATGCGATCCTGACCATGAAGAAGGAAGGCGTCAGCATCGTCGTTTCCGAGCAGAATTTGCATTTTGCAAAGCTGATCTCCGATCGCGCCTATATCATCGAGCGCGGCCGAATCTGTTTCGGTGGTACGATGGCTGAGCTCGATGCGCGCCCGGATATCCGCGACGCGCATCTGTCATTGTGAAGGGGGCGGAGCGGGAATGGCGAGGGGCGTCGCAGCCAAGAAGAGCGTCAGACAGGCTAAGCCGCCTTATGTGCTCGACGAGCAGATCGGCTTCATCCTGCGCCAGGTCTGGCAACGCCACACGGCGATCTTTGCCCGTGATATCGGCACCAACCTCACGCCGACGCAATGGGCGGCGCTGTCGAAGCTCGCCGAGACCGGGCCTTGCTCGCAAAACCAGCTCGGACGGCTCACCGCGATGGATGTTGCGACCATCAAGGGCGTGATCGACCGGCTCAGCGCCCGCGGGCTGACGGAGACAAGTCAGGATCCGGAGGATGGACGGCGGCTGCTCGTGAGCCTGACGCGCGCCGGTCAGCAGCTTGCGGAGAAGGTCGCGCCGAATGCGCTCGCGATCACCCGCGAGACGCTGGCACCGCTCGACGCCAGGGAGCGCGAGATGCTGATGGCGCTCCTAGATAAGCTAAGGTGATTGTCGTTCTGGGGCGGACAACGAATGTGAATCGGAGTTCCAGAACTGGTTTGCGGACGCCGCCCGGAGGAATCGTTTCCCCAGAATTCGCCTGCCAGTCGGTTCGACGTGTCCTATTGTGAGGAGCCTGCGATGAGCGCACGGAAAACGCCGTCGTGAACCTGGACAAAGGTGCCTAACACGTTGACCGCATTGTAGAGGACATGGGCGAGCAGGCACATACTCAAACCCACGCCTTGTAGGCGGATGGCGGTGAGAATAGCCGTAATAGGAAGCACGTAGAGCGGATAGGCTATCCCATTCAGGACGTGTGCGGCGAGGAAAAGGGCTGCGGAGATAGCGCCGACAAGGACCGGCGTCATCGCCGTCGAGAGGCGATCCCAGACATAACCTCGGTAGAACATTTCTTCGGCGAAAGGAACTAACAAGACTATGGTCGCTGCCTTGCCGATCCAGAGGAAGAGAGGCGCATTTGCGAGCGCGCTCTTGATGGCGACGCCGTTTGTGATCGTCTTAGGCCCCGTCAGTCCCCAATAAAATGTGCCGAATACTCCCAGGGGGATGCAGAGTGCGACCAGCGCGACTGCGCCATTGCTCCTCACCCCGGCCGCCAGTTCTGGAAGCAGTCGGCTAACCCGATGCTTCAGTGATCTCCTGTCGAAATAGAGGAGCACCGCGCTGGTGGCAGCGCTGATCAAGAATACGGCAAAGTGTGCAAAGACAACTTCTTTTCCGACGATCAAGTGGCTTGCGCCCAGGAGAAGGCCAACGATGAAGAACGCGACAATGAAAGAGACTGTCATTGCGCCGAGCGTCCGCGCAATGCATCCGCCTATCACGGGCCAGGGGGCGGCGGCGTGATCACGATTGCCAGCGACGTGCTCACTCAGGAGAGTTTCCTTTCTGAGGTCAGCGCGAGGCGAGGTGCCTTGGAAAGAACGAGAGGGTAGAGTCGACAAGTACAAGTTGTGTCAAAGAACACCAAACACGTCAAGCGAATGAAATTCAAGCCTTGAATACGAGAGAGCGGCGGCTGCTGGTGAGCCTGACGTGCGCCGGTCAGCAACAGCGGACAAGGTCGCGCCCGATGCGCTCGCGGTCACCCGGGAAGCACTCGCGTCGATGCAAAGGAGCGCGAGATGCTGATGGCGTTATTGAACAAGCTGCGGTGAGGCGCGACTAACCTCGATGATGGTTTTGTCGAGGTTTCCGGCATGAAAGCGGCGACGCGGTTTGCGATGGTTTTGAGCCTTGCTACGGCGCTGGCGGGCGGGTGCGCTCCTGCCTGGGCCGCGCAGCCTTACGAAGGGTTCTGGGCGTCGACCAAAATGGACTGCCGCGACGAGGACAGCGTCAACCGCATGAGCATCGAAGGCGGCAATCGCCTCTTTTGGTACGAGACGCGGTGCCGCGCCAGCGCGATCACCGCCGACGGAAAGCTCAGCTGGAAGATGCGGCTCGCCTGCGAAGGTGAGGGCGAGAAGTTTCGCTCCAATCCGCGCGTCTCCATCGCTGCGGATGGCAGGCTGGTGATGGACAATGGCCCGGTTGGACAGGCCAAGCGCCAGACCTATGTGCGCTGTGAGATACCCAAGTCTCGCTGATCTTCAGCGCATTACGTCTTCCCCGGCCATTTGGCGCGGTAGCGGATTTCGCTGCCGTCGCTGAGCCGCTGCCACGTTCCGAACTCCGGCGTGTGCGGCGCCCAGGCAGATAGTTCGATCGGATAGACCCGGCTCGGTTGTCCCGCGATGGTGACGGCGAGCTGCCGGTGCGAGGTTTGAAACGCGAGCTCGACTTCGCCTGCGATGACAGGCTGGTCGCCATCGCGATAGAAGGCGGCCGGTGTCACTTCGCCCGGCATGGTGTTGAGGTCGGTCTGCAGTTCGATGGCAATGCCTTGAGCTGAGGTCGGCACCATGACGCCGGCTGGCAAACGAACCTCGAACACGAGCAAGGGGGTGGCGCCGTTCCGATTGAGCCAGGGCGTGGCGGTCATGTACGCGACGGCCAGGTAAATGGCGCTGGCGCCGACGCAGAGGAGGGCGACGACACCGAGCGACTTCAGGCTGTTGCGGGTGAGGATGCCAGCGTTGGCGTCCTTGTGTGTCGTCAGCTTGGTCGCGAGCACCAGGCCTGCAATCGCACCGGCAGGCGCGATGACGAACACCGCAAGCAGGCCCGTCGTGATCGGGTCTGCGCGATTGCCGAAGCCAGTAAGCTCGAGCAGCCCGATCGTGCCGATGAATCCAGCCACCGCACCAGCGACGCCGGCGGCAATCCGCAGCGAACTCTTCATGTCTCCCTCGATGGTCCAGCATTGAACTGCCGCCACCAGGGGCTGCCTGCGTTAGACGCAGCAGGCCCGCGACTTGTTCAATGCTGTCGAGGGACGATGCGGAGCGGCGCGCCGCTCCGGCTGCGTCACTTCGCCACCACCTCCGGCACCTTCCCCGCCGGCGGAGTGTTGCGGCTGCGCTGGGTGCGGACGATGCCGTCGATAATGGTCATGCCGATGCCGGGCAGGTCGCCGAGCTGAACGCTCTCCAGGATGTTCTTGCCCGGCGAATGTTGCGCCTTGTCCATGATGACAAAATCGGCGGAGCGACCGACTTCAATGAGGCCGCAATCGAGCTCGCGCATCCGCGCGGTGTTGCCGGTGGCGAGGCAAAACGCGATCTCGGCCGGCAGCTCGCCGAGCGAAGACAGCATCGAGACCATGCGCAAAATGCCGAGCGGCTGCACGCCGGAGCCGGCCGGCGCGTCGGTGCCGAGGATGACGCGGTGGAGGTCGCCCATCTCGCGCGCGGTGCGCAGCGTGAACAGCGCCGAGCGCTCATTGCCGTTGTGCACGAGCTCGAGCCCGCGCTTGCAGCCCTCGCAGATACAGCGGATCTGGTCGTCGGGCAGGGCGGTGTGGCCGCCATTGATGTGACCAACCACGTCGGTGTCGGCCTCCAGCACAACATCCTTGTCGATCAGGCCGGAGCCGGGAATCGACGGGCCGCCGGTATGGATCGTGCTCTGGATACCGTATTTGCGCGCCCAGCCGACCATCTTGCGCGCGGTGGGGCCGTCCTTGACGCCGCCGAGGCCGACCTCGCCGAGCAGCTTGACGCCGGCAGCGGCCATCTCCTTGAAATCCTCCTCGACCATCTCGCACTCGATCACGGGCGCACCGGCGTGAACCTTTACGCCGCCCGGACGCAGCGTCCAGAACGCGCGCTGGGCGAATATGGCCATCGCCTTCAACCCGACGACATCGCGGGGCCGGCCGGGCATGTGCACCTCGCCGGCCGAGATCATGGTGGTCACGCCGCCGTGGAGGTAGCTGTCGATCCAGTTGATCTGGTTCTGGCGCGGCGTCCAGTCTCCAGCGACGGGGTGGACGTGGCTGTCGATCAGCCCCGGCGCGACCGTGGTGCCGTTGGCGTCGACGATGGTGGTTGCTCCTTCCGTGTTGACGTCCTTGAAGCGGCCGATCGCGGTGATCTTGCCGTTCTCGGCGACGATGGTGTCGCCATCCAGGATCGGCTTCTCCAGCGCGCCCGACAGAATCAGGCCGATATTGCGGATCACGAGCTTCGAAGGCCCGGTGGCCTGGGGTGCGTCATGCGCCATGGAAAGGCTCCTTATTCCTAACTGCAACACTCGCGATCTTGGGCAGCCTTGACCAAAGGATCAAGCCGGATTATTCATTTGTATACGAACGATCGTATACGAATGACGCATAGCTGACAATCGCCTGCGCGCCGGCAAGGGAAGGGTGAGATGAGCAATTTCAACCAGGAAAGCGTCCTCAGCGTCCACCACTGGACCGACACGCTGTTCAGCTTCAAGACCACGCGCAGCCCGACCTTCCGTTTCCGCAACGGCGAATTCACGATGATCGGGCTCAAGGTCGGTGAGAAGCCGCTGCTCCGCGCCTACAGCGTCGCCAGCGCCAATTACGAGGACACGCTGGAGTTCTTCTCGATCAAGGTACCGGATGGTCCGCTGACCTCGCGCCTCCAGCACCTGAAGGAAGGCGACGAGATCATCGTCAGCCGCAAGGCGACCGGCACGCTGGTGATCGACAATCTCGAAGCGGGCCGCAATCTCTACCTGATCGGCACCGGCACTGGTCTCGCGCCGTTCCTGAGCGTGATCAAGGATCCCGAAACCTATGAGCGGTTCGAGAAGGTGGTGCTCCTGCACGGCTGCCGGCACGTCAAGGAGCTTGCCTATGGCGAGATGATCACCGAGACGCTGCCGAATGACGAGTTGCTCGGCGACTACATCCGCAACCAGCTGATCTATTACCCGACCGTCACCCGCGATCCCTTCCGCAACCGCGGCCGCATCACCGACCTCATCACCTCGGGCAAGCTGTTTGCCGACATCGGCCTGCCGCCGATTGAGGCGGCCCACGACCGCGTCATGATCTGCGGCAGCCCGGCGCTGGTCACTGATACCCGCCTGCTCCTGACCGAGCGCGGCTTCGTCGAGGGCAATCATGGCGAGCCGGCGCAATTCGTGGTCGAGAAGGCCTTTGCCGAGCGCTGAACAGGCTCATTGTTTGGGGCATGATCTTCTCGGAAAACCGCCGTACACTTTTCCGGATCATGCCCACCGCGCAATAAAGCCGCATTTTTGCCGCCCGGCGCCCGTTGCGGCGTCGATTCGGCAGGCGATATTATGGGAACGCCGAATCAGCGGAGTTCCTAAATGGTTGCGGACAACGACAGCAACATCGCCTGGCACCGAGTTCAGGTGAAGAAGAACCGCGCCGAGTTGAAGGCGCTCGAGACGGCGCGCTTCACGATGGGCGAGGTCGCATCATCCAAGCGCAACGGACAGACCCAGAAGGCGATCGTGGAACTCAAGCGCAAGATCGCGCAATCCGAGCGCGCGATTGCCGACTACGAGAAGCGCACGCGCCGCCCGCTCGCGACCGACCTGCAAAGCCTCAGCAATGGGAGCTGGAGCCATTGGGACGCCTACACCAACCAGCGCAAAGCGGGGCCACGCTCGCCCGGGCGCGGCTGATCGCCTTCTTTTGATCGACGTTCCGGCCCTTGCGCCGGCGACTGGGCACACCATCTGGTTGAGGCGCCATCAACAAGGGCGGTGACCCATGACACCGCGCATCGACTTTACCAGCGACGCCTTTTTTCGCGACCCGCCCAAGGGAATCGCGACGCTGCGCGCCTCCGGGCCCGTGGTCGCGACTCGTTTTCCCCTCATCGGCGACGTCTGGGTCACCACCACCCACGATGCCACGGCGGAAGTGCTCAAGGACAGCGCGACGTTCACGCTGCGCAAGGAGGACGGCAAGGTTGCAGGCCTGCGGTGGTGGATGCCGAAACTCGTCACGACCATCGCCAAGAACATGCTGACGATGGACGAGCCGGATCACACGCGGCTGCGCAGCATCGTCGACGAGGCCTTCCGCCGCCGCGCGATCGTCGCGATGGAGCCGCGCATCCGCGCCATCGCCGATGGACTCGCGGGCGAGCTGTTCGCGGCAGGAAGCCCCGCCGATCTCGTCCAGCGCTACGCTCGGATCCTGCCGCTGTCGGTGATCTCCGAGCTGCTCGGCCTGCCGATGGCCGATCGACCCCGATTCATTGCCTGGGCCAATGCGATGTCCTCGCTGACGAACGTCGTCAGCTTCTTTCGGCTGCTGTTCGCGTTCCGCAAGATGCGCGCCTATCTCGAAGAGCAATTGCGGATCGCACGTGCGCAGGGCGGCGAGGGTCTGATTGCCGAGCTCGTGCAGGTCGAACGGGAAGGCGGCCGTATTTCGCCGGACGAGATGGTCTCGATGGTGTTCCTGTTGCTGGCCGCGGGCTCGGAAACCACCACGCATCTCATCAGCGGCTCCGTTTATGAGCTTCTCAAAAATCCCGGCCTGCGCGATTGGCTGGAACAGGATTGGTCTCGCGCGGGCCTTGCCGTCGAGGAGTTCCTGCGCTTCGTCTCGCCGGTGCAATTCTCAAAGCCGCGCTATGTGCGGCGGGATCTCGAGCTCGAAGGTGTGCGTCTGAACAAGGGCGACCGCGTCATGGTCATGCTCGCGGCCGCAAACATGGATCCTTCGGTGCATGATGCTCCCGAGCGGCTCGATCTCGAACGCAAGCCCAACCGGCACATCTCTTTTGGCACCGGAATCCATTTCTGTCTCGGTCACCAGCTCGCGCGGATCGAGGCGGCCTGTGCGCTTGAGGCCTTGTTCACGCGATGGCCGCGGCTTGGTCTCGCCATCGATGCGTCGCAAGTTCATTGGCGCAAGCGCCCGGGCATCCGCGCCATCGCGAAACTGCCGGTCGTGGCCGACGGCGGCGGGAACCGCCAGGCCAAATCCCACTCGGCCGACGTCGAGCAATTGGTTGCAAATTGACATCACCCTGCCGGTGTATCGGAACCGCGTCGCGACGATCTTCCCGTGTTCACGAAACAATCGTTGCCGGGCAGGCGTTGGCCCTGATGCGGACAGCAAGGGAGCAATCCATGCCGCACGGAGGCAAGACGCATATTGGATCGGGTACGCATGGCAAGGGCGCGGGGAACGGCGCTTTCACGGAGGTTTCGAAAGACAAGATCGGCGACAACATGATCCTGTCGAACCGCGACAAGGCGCAGCATTCCGACATTCGCGGCATGGACGGAAAATATATCCAGACCGAGCAGTACCAGGACCACTCGGCAAACCGCCTCGCGGAGGACAAGGACGAAGGCGAAGGTTAGGCGGCTTACGAGCCGGTCAGCTTCTTCGAAGCGAGGAGATCGCGCTCCCAGCCGAACACGGATCGGCCGTCGAGCTCCGGTGAAGCCGCGCGTTCGGCCGCAATGAAGGCTGCGACCGATGGACCGCGCGCGGTGCGCTCCAGCCGCCGCGCCTGGTCGTCAAGGCGCTTGATCGCCTGCATTTCCTCCTCGCGCCCGAGCCTTGCATTCTCGATCGCGCCCTTGAGCACACGAATGGTCTCGTCATAAACCTTGATCGGCACGGGGTAAGGGTGGCGGTCCTTGCCGCCATGGGCGAGCGAGAAGCGCGCCGGGTCCTTGAAGCGATAGGGCGCGCCGTGCACGACTTCGGCGACCATCGCGAGTGAGCGCACGGTGCGCGCGCCGACACCGGGCGTCAGCAACAGCTCCGGAAAATCGACCGGACCGCGTTCGGCGGCTGCAGCCAATGTGCCGTGCAGGCGCCGCGCGAAGACGTCCTTCGGCCTTACGTCGTGATGCGCGGGCATGATGAGGTGCGGCAGCATGGCCTGCGCCGGTTCGACGCCGCTCAGGCGTTCGAATTCGGACACGATGCGATCGGGGCCGAGATCGAAGAGCAGCTCGAGCTGCGCCGAGCGCGAGACGTCGGCGCGGTGGTCGGTGAGATTGACGATCTCGCCTTGCACGGGGCCGTCGATCGCACTATGCGGTGCATCGACAAAGCTCTTCAGCGCCTCGGAGTGCCAATGATAACGGCGCGCTTGCCGCTTCTCGCCGTTCATGCCCTGCTGCACCACCGTCCATTTGCCGTCGGCGGTGACAAAGAAGCCATGCAGATAGAGGTCAAAGCCGTCCTGGACCGCAGCGCTGTCGACCTTCGCAACGAGGCGGCTCGCTCGCGTCAGCCTCGCGCCATCGAAGCCGACGCGGTCGCCGAGCGTCAGGAGCTCATCCGGCGTCTTGCGCGAATGCTGCCCACGCCCGCCGCAGACATAGATGCCGAGCTCGTTCTGGAGCGGGGCAAGCCCGCGCTTCAGTGCGCCGATCACGGAGGTGGTGATGCCGGAAGAGTGCCAGTCCATCCCCATCACGGCGCCGAACGACTGGAACCAGAAGGGATGCGACAGCCGCTGCATGAACTCGTCACGGCCGTAGTGGTGGACGATCGCCTGCGTGACGATCGCGCCCAGCGACGCCATGCGGCTTGCGAGCCACGGCGGAACCCGTCCGGTGTGGAGAGGAAGATCGGCGCTGCCGGTGCGTCGGGGCATTGCCCTTGATAGCCGGATTCTGTCCGGGTTGCACGACGGGAAATGCTGAACTCGGCGGCTACGCCGCGGGCCCGAACGTTGCGGTGCCGCGCTCCTGTTGCCGGCGCGCCGAGGCCTAATTGCGCCTGGCGTTGACGGCTCCGCGCAAGCCCGCCTGTTGCTCGATCGTTTCGAGCGCGCCGCTGGACTTGATGTCCTGCACGAAACGATTGAGGAGAGGCAGTGCGCTCTCGCGTCCCTTCGGGATTGCGATCGCCATCTGCTCAAGCCCCCAGTTTCCCTCGAGGATGCGCGCGCCCGGCATCTGGTCGGACATCTCGAACAGCGTCGGCTTGTTGGTGGCGTAGAGATCGATCTCGCCGCGGACGAACATCGCGACCGCGATCTTCACGCTCTCGGCGGGAACGATGGTTGCGTTTTTGAACTTGGCCGGCAGCGTGCGCTCCGACGTTGAGCCCTTGGTCACGCCAATCTTCACGCCGGCCCGGTCGATGTCGTCTACCTCTGCGATCGGCGAGTTTGCCGGAACGAGGAATCCGAGCTCGATCGCGAGCACGGGCTCGCTGAAGCTGACGTCGTTGGCGCGGGCAGGGGTCGCGTTGGTGACGGTGAAGTCGAGTTGCCCGTCGTGAATCGCGCTGACGATGTCGGCGACACGCTGATACCTGACGTAGTCGACGGGCACGCCAAGCCGCTTTCCGAGCTCCGCGCCGAGGTCGTAGCTCAGGCCATGCGGCTTGCCGGCGGCGTCGGTCACCATCGAGGTTGGACTGCCCGAATAGACGCCGACGCGCAGCGTGCCCGATGGCGCCAGGATCTGCGCCTCGACGTCGGCCCTTGCGGTCGCGCCGGCAAGGCCCGACGCAACGACGGCAACGAGTACGGTGCGTGCAAGGCGCGCCAGGCCAAGGCCGGTCATGTCATTGCGCCCGGATATTCGCGGCCTTCAGCACCGGCTCCCATTTGGTCGCCTCCGCATGCATGTAGGCATCGAACTCCTTCGACGACGAGCCGACCGGCGTCGCGCCGATCTTGTCGAGGGTCGACAGCACGCTCGGGTCTTGCAGCGCCGTCTTCAAGTCGGCTTCGAGCTTCGCCACGATCTCAGGCGGCATTTTCGCCGGCGCCAAAAATCCCCACCAGACCGAGACGTCGTAGCCTGATACGCCTGCTTCGGCGACGGTCGGAACATCGGGCAGGGCCTTTGACCGCTGCGCCGAGGTCACGGCGAGCGCACGCACCGGGCCGCCTTCGAGCTGGCCGATCGCTTCGGCAAGCGGGTTGAGGCTGAGGGGGATTTCGCCAGCGATCACCGCGGTCAGCGCCGGCGCGCCGCCCTTGTAGGGAATAGAGATGATCTTCACGCCGGCCATGTATTTCAACAGCTCGCCGGCAAGATGCGCGGAGGTGCCGTTGCCGGACATTCCGTAGGAGAGCTTGTCCGGCTCCTTCTTCGCAGCAGCCAGGAGATCGCCGAGGCTCTTGTACGGGCTGTCCTTGGCGACGACGATGGCAAGCGGCGAGGAGGCGATCTCGCTGATCGCGGTGAAGTCCTTGAAGGTGTCGTAGGGCAGGCTCGGATAGATGAACTGGTTGAGCGGATGGCCGCTGGCGACCAGGATCAGCGTGTAGCCGTCGGGCGGCGCCTGGGTCAGCGCTTGCGAGGCGATGATGCCGCCGGCGCCGGGGCGATTGTCGATCACCGGCTGCTGGCCCCAGCTCTTGGCTAGCGCCTGGCCGATCGTGCGGGCGAGCACGTCGACGGCCCCGCCGGCCGCATAGGGCACCAGGATGTGGACCGGCTTGCTCGGGAAATTGTCGGCCTGTGCATCGCTCGCGGCCAGCAGCAGGCCCGTGCCCAGCAGTAAAGTTGTGATTTTCTTGTTCAAACCCAGCATCTTCCAGCGCTCCTCGGGGCGCGTATCCGGGCGCCCGTCTCGGACCGCCCAGGCGCCGCCCATCGTTTTTGTTGACGAGACCTTATCTTTTGTACGATAGTACAAATAACATGGTACGCAAGCCCACCAGCAAAGAGACGGCCCGCAAGCCGAACATGCGCGAGGCGATCCTCGCTGCAGCAGAAGAGTTGTTCGCGACCAACGGCTTCAACGCCGTGTCGGTGCGCGACATCGCGCAGGCCGCCGGGGCCAACCCCGGCAGCGTCACCTATCATTTCAAGACCAAGGACGGTCTGCTGCTTGAGATCTATCGCCGCCACTGCGGGCCGATGAATCTCCGCCGGTCCGAGCTGCTCGCGGCCGCCAAGCGCGTGCGCGATCTCCAGGACCGGCTGGAAGCGATCGTGCGTGCCTACGTCGTGCCAGCCTTCACCTCGGGCAGCGATCTCGCCGGCGGCGGGGCCCGGTTCACGCGGCTTCGCGCCGTGATGTCGGCGGAGGGTAACGAGGTGGCGCGGCGTATCATCGCGCAGACCTTCGACGATACCAGCCACGCCTTCATCGACGCGATCCACGAGAGCCTGCCACATGTGCCGCGCACCGAGATCGTCTGGCGCAGCCATTTCCTGCTTGGCGCACTCTATTACTCGCTGGTGACGCCGGAGCGCGTCTCGCGCCTTTCACGCGGCGAGGCCGACGGCAGCGATGCGGCCGCTGCGATCGAGCAGCTCGTTCAGGCAACAGTGGCCTCGTTCCAGGCGCCGGCACTCGATCAGGCCGCGCCGGCACGTCGGCGCGCGGCAGCAAGCAACAAGACGTAGACGACCGCCTACGGACAGGGGGCGTAAGGCTCGCCTTGTCCGCAACCGGCGGCATTTGACTGGGGATGCGGAATGAACAGGCGGGCCTGCTTGCAACTCTTGACGGGCGCTTCGATGGCCGCCTGGGCTTCGAGCGCGTGCGGGCAGGCGGCCGAGCCGGCCAAGGCGATCCCGACCATCGATCCGCCGGACCCAAATCCAAAGGTGCCGGCATTCAAGCTGCCGCCGAAATCCTGCGACTCGCATACGCACATCTTTGGGCCGGCCGCCCGCTATCCGTTCGCCGAACACCGTCCCTACAACACCGCTGATGCGCCGCTGGAGGCCTTCCGTGCCGTGCACGAGAAGATCGGTGTCGATCGCTGCGTCATCGTCAATGCCACGGTGCACGGCACCGACAATCGCGTGGTGACCGACGCCATCGCTCAAAGCGAGGGTGCCTACAAGGGTATCGCCAACGTCAAGGACGAGATGTCCGATCACCAGCTCGAGGCGCTGGACAAGGGCGGCATCTGCGGCTGCCGCTTTGCCTTCCTGAAGCGGCTCGGCGGCGTCGGCGACATGACCAAGTTCCAGCGCATCGTGCATCGCGTCGCCGAACTCGGCTGGCACGTCGACGTCTATTTCGAGCCGGGCACGATCGCGGAGTTCGCGCCGATCCTGACCGCGCTGCCGACGCGCTATGTCATCGACCACATGGGCACGGTGCAGGCGGCCAAGGGGCTCGACGATCCAGGCTTCACCGCACTGCTCGATCTCCAGAGGAAAGACGAGAAGTGCTGGGTCAAGATCACCGGTCTTGAGCGCGCGTCCGCCGCAGGCAAGCCGTTCCACGATGCCGTTCCGTTCGCAAAGAAGCTCATCAACAACGCACCTGATCGCGTGATCTGGGGCACCGACTGGCCGCATCCCAACGTCAAGGTCATGCCCAATGACGGCGAGATCGTCGAGCTGATCCCGCTCTATGCGCCCGATGCCGCCATCCAGCAGAAGCTGCTGGTCGACAATCCCGCGCGCCTGTTCAAGTTCACCTGAAGACACCAGATGTACAAGCCGACCATTCCGCCGCCCGATCCGAACACGCGCACGCCGAAGTTCAAGCTGCCGCCGCTTGCTTGCGATGCGCACTGCCACATCTTCGGTCCGGGCTCAAAATACCCGTACGCGCCGGACCGTTCCTACACGCCGCCCGACGCGCCGCTGGAGGATTTCAAGGCGTTGCACGCCAAGCTCGGCGTCCAGCGCGCCGTGATCGTCAATGCCAGCGTGCACGGCACCGACAACACGGTTGCGCTCGATGCGATCGCGCAGAGCGACGGTGCCTATCGGGCCGTCGCCAATATCGACGATACCATCACCGAGCGGGGCCTGCGCGAGCTGCACGAGGGCGGCTTCCGCGGTTGCCGCTTCAATTTCGTCCGTCATCTCGGCGGCGTCCCGGACAAGGGCGTGTTCGACCGGGTGATTGCCATGGTCGCGCCGCTCGGCTGGCACATCGATCTGCATTTCGACGCGATCGATTTGCCGGAATATGCCGGCATGCTGGCAAAGCTTCCGGTGCGCTACACGATCGACCACATGGGACGGGTGAAAGCGTCGGAAGGGCTCGACCAGCTTCCGTTCAAGATCCTGATCGAGCTGATGCAGCGTGACGAGAAATGCTGGGTGAAGATTTGCGGCTCCGAGCGCGTTTCCTCCTCGGGCCCGCCCTTCACCGATGCCGT
Organism: Bradyrhizobium sp. CCGUVB23; assembly: GCF_024199885.1. Classification (NCBI taxonomy): domain Bacteria; kingdom Pseudomonadati; phylum Pseudomonadota; class Alphaproteobacteria; order Hyphomicrobiales; family Nitrobacteraceae; genus Bradyrhizobium; species Bradyrhizobium sp. CCGUVB23. The sequence goes on along the minus strand of NZ_JANADQ010000001.1, from coordinate 9,340,671 downwards.
GCCGTTCGCACGCAAGATCGTCGAGACCGCGGTCGACCGCGTCATCTGGGGTACGGATTGGCCGCATCCCAACGTCAAGCTGATGCCAAACGATGGTGATCTCGTAGACCTCATTCCGCTGTTCGCGCCGGAGGCGGAGTTCCAGCAGAAGATCCTGGTCAGCAATCCCGCGCGCCTGTTCGAGTTCGGGGAATGACGGCGCTCTCGATCGACAAGCCGCGCAGCCGCGCCTGGTGGAACGAGCTCTGGGTCCAGGTTCTCCTTGCCATGGCAGCCGGCACCGTGCTCGGCATCGTCAATCCCGAACTTGGCGCAAAAATGCAGCCGCTGGGCGATGCCTTCATCAAGGCGATCCGGATGCTGATCGCGCCGATCATCTTCTGCACGGTGGTGCACGGCATCGCGCATATGGCCGACATGGCCCGGGTCGGCCGCGTCGCCATCAAGGCGATCATCTATTTCGAGATCATGACGACGATCGCGCTGGTGATCGGCCTTGTCGCGATCAATCTCTTGAAGCCCGGCGTCGGCATGAATATCGACGCTGCCAGCATCAACACCAGCGCCATCGAGCCCTACGTCAAGCAGACCGGGGCGATCGGCTTTGTGCCGTTCCTGATGAACATCCTCCCCGCCACCTTCGTCGGCGCATTTGCCGAAGGTAACATCCTCCAGGTGCTGTTCATCTCGGTGCTCTGTGGTTTTGCCCTAGTGCAGCTCGGCGAGCGCGGAGCACCACTCGTCAACCTGATCGACGTCGCGGCGAAGATGGTCTTTGCCATCGTCGGCTTCGTGATGTGGGTGGCGCCAATCGGCGCATTCGGTGCCATCGCGTTCACGGTCGGCAAGTTCGGTGTCGGCTCGCTGGCCTCGCTCGGCAAGCTGCTCGGCGGCTTCTATCTTACCTGCCTTGTATTTATCGTGATTGCGCTCGGCCCGGTCGCGCGGCTCTGCGGCTTCAGCCTGCTCAAGCTGATCCGCTATATCTGGGAAGAACTCCTGATCTGCATCGCCACGACGTCGTCGGAGACCGTGCTGCCGCGGATGCTGTCAAAGCTCGAGAATGCCGGCTGCGAGCGCAGCGTGGTCGGGCTCGTGATCCCGACCGGCTACTCCTTCAACCTCGACGGCACCTGCCTTTACCTCGCGGCCGCCTCGGTGTTCCTGGCGCAGGCGACCAACACGCCGCTCGGCCTCACCGAGCAGATCGAGCTGCTGCTGATCCTGCTCGTGACCTCCAAGGGCGCGGCAGGAATTGCGGGCGCCGCCTTCGTCGTGCTGGCGGCAACGCTGTCGGCCACCGGAACCATTCCGGTCGCCAGTGTCGCGCTGGTGCTCGGAATCCACCGTCTGATGTCGCAGGGACTGACGCCGACCAATCTCATCGGGAACGCGGTGGCGACCATCGCGATTGCCAGATGGGAAGGTGCGCTCGATGCGGACCGGCTGAAACGCGTGCTCGATGGCGAGGCGCTGCCGGCCGCAGTGGTGTGATGAATTGGCTGCTTGCGCTTCGCTAGCAGCGGGTCAAGCTTTGAAAAGATGAAAGGGGAGTTTGTCCCATGAAGACAGGTCTTGTGATTACCGCCCATCCCGGCGATTTCGTCTGGCGCGCGGGTGGCGCGATCGCGCTGCACGCCAAGAAGGGCTACCGGATGAAGATCGTCTGCATGTCCTTCGGCGAGCGCGGCGAGAGCCAGTTCGCCTGGAAGGAAAAGGGCGCAACGCTGGAGTCGGTCAAGGCGGGCCGCAAGGACGAGGCCGAGCGCGCCGCCAAACTCCTGTGCGCCGAGATCGAGTTCTTCGATTGCGGCGACTATCCGCTCAAGCTCAACGAAGCGCATTTCGACCGCATGGTCGACATCTACCGCGAGCTCAATCCGAGCTTCGTGCTGACCCATGCGCTGGAGGATCCCTATAATTTCGATCACCCGAATGCGGCGCATTTCGCGCAGGAGACCCGCGTGGTCGCGCAGGCCATGGGCCACAAGCCGGGCGCGCAGTACAAATATGCGGCGCCGCCGGTGTTCCTGTTCGAGCCGCATCAGCCCGAGATGTGCAATTTCAAGCCGAACCTGATCCTGAAGATCGACGAGGTCTGGAAGGAGAAGTACGAGGCGTTCCAGATCCTCGCCGCACAAAAGCACCTCTGGGGCTACTATGAGCGCGTCGCCCTCAACCGTGGCATCCAGGGCAGCCGCAACACCGGCGTGCCCATGACCTATGGCGAGGCCTATCAGCGCCTGTTCCCGACAGTCGAGGAGGTCCTGGCATGAAGCCCGTCGTCGTCCGCAACATCGAGCGCGCCGATCACGGCGGCATGTCGGTCTATGGCGTCTCCACCGTGCACGAGGCGATGGGGCGCGTCGGCCTCATGAAGCCCTATATGCGTCCGATCTGGCCCGGCGCGCAGATCGCCGGTCCCGCGGTCACCGTGCTGGCGCAGCCCGGCGACAACTGGATGATCCATGTCGCGGTCGAGCAATGCAGGCCGGGCGACATCCTCGTGGTTGGCTGCACCACCGACAATACCGACGGCATGTTCGGCGAGCTGCTTGCAACGTCGCTTCATGCGCGCGGCGTGCAGGGGCTCGTCATCGATGCCGGCTGCCGCGATGTGAAGGCGCTGCACGAGATGAAATTCCCGGTCTGGTCGCGTGCCGTCTCGGCCAAGGGAACGGTGAAGGCGACGCTCGGCTCGGTCAACGTTCCCGTGGTCTGCGCCGGCGTCAATGTCGAGCCCGGCGATATCGTGGTCGCCGATGACGACGGCGTCGTGGTGGTGCCGAAGCGGCTTGCGGTCGAGGTTGCGGAGAAAGCCCGGAAGCGCAATGCGGATGAAGGCGGCAAGCGCAATCGTCTCGCCTCGGGCGAGCTTGGCCTCGACATGTACAACATGCGCGAGGCTCTGGCGAAAGCCGGGCTCGTCTATGTCGACAATCCCGAGGACGTCTGAGCAGGCGAAAAGCGGAGCGGATTGATGGATCGTCTCAAGCTGCGGACCGTGCTCGGCAGTCATCCGCATGTGCTGGCATTGAAGAGCGGAGAGCTCCGCTCCGAGCGCTTCGATCTCGACTTCATCGAGTACACGCCGACCAACACGGCGTTCAAGCCGATGGTGCGCGAGCAGGCCTTCGACGTCTGCGAGATGGCGATCGTCACCTATCTGATGGCGAAAGCCCACGGCAAGCCGCTGGTGCTTCTGCCGGCAACCATGCTCGGCCGCTTCCAGCACGGTTACGCGCTGTACAACTCCGAGCGAGGCGCGCTCCGCCCGTCCAATCTGGAAGGTAAGCGCGTCGGCATCCGGTCGTTCACGACCACGACGGGGGCCTGGATCAGGGGCATTTTGGCCAACGACTACGGCGTCAACCTCGACAAGATAGGTTGGGTTACCTTCGAGGACCCGCACGTGGCCGATTATGTCGACACAACCGAGCGCGCGCCGAAGGACAGAAAGATCCTGCAAATGCTGCTTGACGGCGAGCTCGACGCTGTGCTCGGCGAGACCTCGAATGATCCGCGCCTCAAGCCGCTGTTCCCCGATCCGGCCGCGGAGGCCGCGACCTGGTACGCCCAGCGCGGCGTCGTCCCGGTCAACCATCTCGTGGTCGTGACCGAGGCTCTGGCAAAATCGCGCCCTGACATCGTCGCCGGCGTGTACGATCTCCTGAAGGCTGGCAAGGCTAAGACAGGCGCGCCCGCATTACCCGATCTCCTGCCATTCGGGATCGAGGCCAACCGCAAGCCGCTGGAGCTGATCATCGACTACGCCTATCAGCAGGCCCTGATCCCGCGCCGCTATGCGGTCGAGGAGCTCTTTGACGACACCACGCGAAGGATGAACTGATGTCCGGCGATTCCAGGCGATGGCAGATTGGACTTGTCGGCTATGGCGAGGTCGGCAAGATCCTCGCGGAGGACTTGCGCCAGCAGGATATCAAGGTTGCGGCCTTTGACCTCAAGCTCGGGAACGAGCAGGGCGCGGCCTTGCGCCATCACGCCACGAGGCACGGTGTTACGTTAGCTGCCTCGCACGCTGATCTGACCGCAAGATCCGACTTCATCGTCTCCGCCGTGACCGCGAGCCAGGCCGTCTCGGTGGCAAAGGCTTGCGCGGCTGCGATCAACCAGGGCACATGGTTTCTCGACTTCAACTCGGCCTCGCCGGGCGCCAAGCAGCGCGCCGCGAAGCTGATCGACGACGCCGGCGGACGCTATGTCGAGGGCGCGGTGATGACCTCGGTGCCGCCTTATCGCATCAAGGTGCCGCTGCTGCTCGGCGGTCCCGGCGCACGCGAGCTCGAGCCGCTTCTCAACGCGATCGGCTTTGCCGCCAAGGTCGCGAGCGACAAGCTCGGTGTCTCCTCGGCGGTGAAGATGTGCCGCAGCATCATGGTCAAGGGCCTGGAGGCTATGGTCATCGAGAGCTTCACCACGGCGCGCGCCTATGGCGTCGAGGATGCGGTGCTGGCCTCGCTCGCGGAAACCTTTCCCGGCATCAACTGGGAGAAGCAGGGCGCCTATTTCTTCCAGCGCGTGATCGAGCATGGCCGCCGCCGCGCCGAGGAAGTGCGCGAGGTTGCCGAGACCGTGCGAGAGGCGGGGCTTACGCCATGGTCGGCACAAGGTACCGGCGAGCGGCAGGCCTGGGTTGCCGATCTTGCCGACCAGGGTCTGTTCGGCGCAAAAGGCACCAAAGAGTTCGCCCGCAGCGCCGACTGGCGCACCGAGGCCGACCGCATCCTGGCAAAGATCAGGCGTGAGGGATGACGGCGCGCGGTTTGCACGAATCTGAGGGCGGAAACAGGACGGCTTGTTGCCGTTCAAAGACCGGCCGGCCGTTCTTGAAGCCCATCATGACATCAGGCAGTTCGGCGATCGCAAAGCGGCTGTCGCGCGTATCGAGCACGACGAGATCGGCCGGGTTGCTGATTTTGAAGCCGTAATTTTTCAGGTTCATCAGCCGCGCCGGCAAATCGGTGACGAGGTCGAGGCAGGTGTCGAACTCGCCGACTGATGCATGCGCGACGTTGGCGTAGAAATTCGCCATTCGCAGCAGCGAGGCATCGCCGAACGGCGTGAAGGGATTGAGCACGTTGTTGGTCGCAACGGAGCACAGCACGCCGTTTGCGACGAGCTTGTGCGCGACTGTGATTCCGCGGGGCACGTTGTGGGTGGTGTCGCGGCCCATCAGATAGAGATCGGTCGCGGGCAACACCGTGACGGCGACACCGGTTCTTGCGAGACGCTCGACCACCGGTTTCAGTCGATCCGGCGGTAACGCGGAGAGCTTCGTCACATGGCCGATCGCGACACGCCCCTGGTAGCCGCGCTGTTCGGTTTGCCGGCAGACTTCGTCGAGATGCGACCAGGACGTATCGAGGTCGAAGTCGAGATGGAGATCGACATCGACGTCGAACTCCTGCGCGAGGTCGAAGATGCGCTTAAGATGCGCGTTCGGATCGGTGTCGGTATAGGGACAGCCGCCGATCACCTCGCCGCCGTCGCGCAGCGCCTGGATCAATAGCTCCTCGGCTCCGGGATCGTTGGTCAGCCCCTCCTGCGGAAAGACGCAGAGCGACAGATCGAGCGCCCAGGCGTAGTCGCGCTTCAGCGCCTTGATCGCCTCGAAGCTGCGCAGGCCGACCCGTGGGTCGATCTCGACATGGGTGCGCATCCGCGTTGTGCCGTGCACGATTGCGCGCTCCAGTACCCTGGCGCCGCGGGCATAGACGTCCTCGACCGTGAAATTGCGCTTCATCGCCGAGACGGCGCGGATGGCGTCGCTGAGACTGCCGTGGTCGTGCCCGCAGCGACCGAGCAGGCAGGCCTTGTCGAGGTGGATGTGGGTGTCGACGAAGCCGGGCAGCACGAGCCGCCCTTCGAGGTCGATCTCAACGGCTTCGGCCTGAAGGCACGGCTCGATTGCGGCGATGTTACCTTGGGAAATGCCGATATCCGCAGGAGCGGTGACGCCGCGCATCAGCGCGTTGCGAAAGATCAGGTCGAAGGCGGTTCGGCTCGTCATGGCACCAGCACTTTGCGGCGTAAGCGTACAGGAGCGTGCCCTGCGGGGCACCTCCAGATTCCCGGCAATCGAGCGCGGGAATGTTCAAAATATATGCATGCAATCCAGCCGCCCAGGGTTAGTATCCCGCATCTTTCGGAGAAGCGCCATGCCCGTTGCCGCAAAAGCCCCAAGCAAAACCATGTCTGACGCCGAGATCGTCGAAGCCTATCTGACGGCCTCGATGATCCCAGACCCGGAGGCCGCGGCGGTCTACATGGCGCCGGGCACGGTGATCACCTTCACCGGCGGACGCGAGTTCGACCATCCGCGCGGGCCGGCCGGCTTCAACGCCAAGCGCTATCGCTGGGTCAAGAAGAAGATGGACCGGTTCGACGTCTGCCCAGGCGAGGGCGAGACCGTGGTCTACAGTGTCGGCACGCTCTACGGCGAATGGCACGACGGCACGCCCTTCGAAGGCAACCGCTACGTCGATCGTTTCGTGGTGCGGGGCGGCAAGATCACCAAGATGGACGTCTGGAACGACAGCGCCGAGCGCATCCTGGTTCAACGCGGCATCGACGCGTAGCGCACGGCCCTCGAGTCCGGTGGCGGCGCCGTCGTGCGTGGCGTCATCTCGGATTGGGATGGCCATCGAGGCGAAGCTGATAAACAAAATAGGTGGGGGTGCAGAACCCAAGCTTGCGGCTTTTCAGGATACTGAGGGTCTGCGGGCTGACGCCGAACTTCGCGCCAGTCAGGAAATCCGGCATCGCCTGGCAGATATAGTCTTCCCGGCAAAATCGCGACGGAGAACATACGTTCAGGAGTCCGCGGCCGACGCCGGCCGCAAAGGCGGCGCTGTCGAAATAGCCCTTGGCCATCTGTTCAAAGCCCTTGCCGCCGACGACAGCGCAGATCTCGTCAGGCGTGCTGCCAGGCTGAACGGCCGCCAGTTTCGACTCTTCGGGTTTGCACGGACGGGTGATGCGGCCGAGCGGCACGCCGATTTTTGTCGGTCGGCAATTGTAGTCATAGCCGCTCAATTTGCCCTCGGGCACGTGATAGACTAATTCATCCGTGCTCAGGCGATCGGCAAAAGAGCGCAAGCTGAAGCTCAACAGATCCTTCGCATTGTTCTTCGCCGTCATGTCCTCGATTGCGTTCGAGCGGCAAGAGAGGCCTGCGTAGATGTTCTGCTGGGGTGGCAGACATTGGCCGAGATGGGAAGAGGCCGCCGCGTTCGTCACCACGGCCTGGCAGGCGAGATGTCGTGCGGCATTGCAGCTCCACTTCGCGCCATCCGCGAGATCGCCGTTCAGGGGGCACGGCATGTTGTCGCCGGCGGCTGAATAAACCGGGCTCGCGTTCTGCCAGGCCGCTGCGGGCGCAGACGGATGCGGGCGGAACGTGTCAGGGGCCTGGCCTCGCGAAAGGCTTTCAACGTAGCTCTTCCGGCGGGCAAGCTCCGCATGGACGTGCGGCGAGAACGGAAGCTGCAGACTGTTGCCGTCGAGCGCGTCCTTGATTGCCCCACCGCCGCTGCCGAAATCGACCCGGTCCACGCCGAGGAAGTGAAATCCCGCCGTCGAGGAGGATTGATGGCAGCCCATGCAGGACGATGTGTTCAGCCGTTCGAGCAGACCTGCGCCGGAGCGCGCGAACTTGACCGACTTCGCGGTCTTTTCCAGCGCCGTAACGATCTGCCCGGCCTGGTCCTTGCTGACCAGCAGGTCGAACGGCCGGTTGGCCACACGCGCGCTTCCGGCCGTGGAAAAACTCAGAGCGATATCGGCCTCGAGGCTCTCCGGCAGATTGAACACGCCGTTGTCGATCTCCTCCGCGTGGCTCGCGAGATAGTCCTGCAATTGCTTCTGCTTGGAGGGATCCTTCAGGATCGCCTGCACGTCGGGTGTGTTCTCGAGTTTGATAGGCTGAAATTTTCCGCCCCGCAAGGCGAATATCCTCATCCAGTAGATCGCTTGGCCGGCGAATTTGCGGCCCTCCATGTTTTCGAGATCGGAGGGAAAGCGCACCACTTGGGCGTTGATTTCCATCTGCTTGAAGGTCAGCCTCGACAAATCCAGCGGGCCCTGCAGGAGGCGCTGGGCAGTTGAGTGCGGGTCGCCGCCGTCGATGCCATCGATGCGCCAGAGCGCAGCCACATCCTGGCAGTGCTTGCCGTCGTCACGATAGCTAAAGACCATGTTCACGGTGAGCGGCATGCGCGAGGCGTAGGTCTTGCCGTTCATCCGGACTTCGTATCCGAGCCGGTAGATGAAGCGAAGTTCGCCGCAGTGGGCGGGATCGAAGTCGCGGCGATCGATGCGATTGACCACACCCGCCAGGATGAACAGCCCGTCGCTCGAACCGAGCCATTTCTCGTTGAAGACGCGAGCGACGTTACCGTTCAGCCGCAAGGTCTTTCCGGCCTCCGTCTTGGCCGACTTTGGATCGTAGGTCTTGAGAATTTCCTTTTCCCAGTCGATCCCAAGGCCCGAAATGATCCGCGTCATGTCCGCGGACATGACGGCCGCAAATTGTCCGTAGGTCTCGCCAAAGCGCAACAAGTCGCTGGCGCGCGTGGGGCCCGGCGCCGGAGCCGGCGACGTGAGCTTTTCCGCCGCGTGGATTTTCTCAAGAAGCGTGATCAGCGAAAGCGCGGATGAATTGTCATGATCGAGTAAGGCGAGCACGGGTGTCTGGTCGATCAGGACCGTGACCGGCGTGGAAGGCTGCAGCGACTGGGCGAAGCAGAGCGGAATTGAGAAGGTCAACCAACAGATGATCGAGACGATGCGCATCTGTGATTTGTACCGCGGCAAAGGACATTTCACAATTTGGAGATGAGCCGCGCTATGACGATACGGCACGTCACCAGGGGTCCGAGTTGGGCCAGCCCTGGATGGTGATGCCTGTACCTTTACCCCTGGCGGCGCAAGAAGCCGGTGATCGTGACTTTCTCCCAGATGCCGGCCGCGGCAAAGGGATCGGCGCGGTTGAAGGCCTCGACCTCGGCCCGTCCGGGGGCCTCGATCAGGAACAGGCTGCCGATCATCTTCTCGCCATCGTCGGAGACGAGCGGGCCGGACATCACGATTTTGACCCCGAAGCGCGAGGTGTCGCTCAGGAACGCCTTGTGCGCGTCGTAATTGGCGAGCCGGGTCGGCAGCGCGCCGGTGCGGTCGAGGGCATGGATGGCAAACAGCATGATGTCTCCGGACAATGTCTTGGGACGGCCGTATTAAACGACCGTCCCGATTTTCGAAGCAGCGAGCCTTACTTCGTGCCGAGCTTTTGCGCCTCTTCCCAGGTCGGGCAGGCCCGCTGTTCCAGCGGCACGTCGAACGGCCCGAAATTGTCCTTGGTGATGACGGTGGGTTTCAGCACGATCTCGGCAACGACGGGCTGTTCGCGCAAGTTGCGGATCGCCATCATGGTGCCGAGGCATCCCTGCGCAAAACCACTATAGTCGCCGCTTGCGAGCAGCTTGCCGGACTTGATGGCATCGATGGCTTCCTTGGTGCCGTTGATGCCGATCACCTGCGCCTTGCGATTGGCGCCATCCAGCGCCTCGATCGCGCCGACCGCCATGGCATCGTTGGCGGCGAGCACGCCGTCGATCTGCGAGTTGGACTGCATCAGGTTTTCCATCACCTGGAGCGCCTGGAGCCGCTGGTAGTTGGCGGGCTGCGAAGCAAGCAGCTTTGCGCCCGGAGTTTCCTTCAGCGCATCGTTGAAGCCCCTGATACGGTCGACATTGGTCAGCGAGCCCTTAACGCCCTCGATGATGACGATGTTGCCCTTGCCGCCGAGCGTCTTCAGCAGGTAGCGCGCGGTTTCGAGCCCGAGGCTGTAATCGTCGGCGCCGACGAAGGAGACGAACTTGCCGCCGGCAGAGCGGTCGGTGATGTTGACCACCGGGATCTTGGCGTCGTTGATCTTCTCGACACCGGGCACCATCGCCTTGTAGTCGACGGGAATGAAGACGATCGCGCTCGGCTTCTTCACCACGACGTCCTCGATCTGGCTCAGCTGCTCGGGGATCGAGTCCGGCTTGGTCGGGATGTAGTGCAGCGTTTTGGCGTTCAGCGCCTTGGCCGCGACGTCGGCGCCGACCCGCACGGTCTGAAAGTAGGGGTTGGTCTGGTTCTTGGTGAAGACCGCGATGGTCTCGCCGTCGGCACGGGCCTGCGTGGTGAACGCTGCGGCCATCAGAATCGGCAGTGCAAGGTGGCCCAATTTCGATTTCATATGATCTCCATCCCTCATTTTGGTTTGTTGGATTTTGCGTAAGAACTCATTGCGAGCGGCGGCGGGTCTGCATGTCGAGCCAGACGGCGAGAATGACGATCACGCCGGTGACGAGCGGTTGCCAGTTGGCGCTGACGGACAAGAGGTTCATGCCGTTGAGCACGAGCGTCAGGATCAGCGCGCCGACGAAGGTGCCGAATACCGTGCCGACGCCGCCGAACAGCGAGGTGCCGCCGATCAGCACGGCCGCGATCGCCGGAAGCGTCAGGCTTTCGCCGATATCGGCCTCCGCGGAATTCAGCCGCGACAGGAAGATAATCGACGCAAGCCCCGCCATGGTGCCGGAGACGGCATAGACCAGCAGCAGCCGGCGCGCGACCGGAATTCCGGAGAGTCGCGCGGCAATCGGGTTGGCACCGATCGCATAGATCTCCTGGCCCCAGATCGACCGCTGCGCAAACAGCGTCCCGATCGCGAGGAAGATCAGGAGCAAATAGACCGGAATCGGCAGGCCGAACAGATAGCCGCTGCCGATCTGCCGGAAGCCCGCGGGGAAGCCGTGAATGGTGTCGCCGGCCATGTACCAATAGGTGAGGCCGTTCAGCACCCAGAGCATGCCGTAGGTGGCGATGAAGGAGGGGATGCGCAACGCCGTCACCATGACGCCGTTGAGGAGGCCAACGACGCCACCGACCACCAGCGCGGTGAGAATCCCCAACACCGGCGAGCCGGTCTGATGGATCACCGTGCCGGCAAGGCAGGCCGACAGCGCGACATTGGCGCCGACGGAGAGATCAAGGCCAGCGGTCAGCACCACCAGCGTCAGGCCCGAGGCAATGAAGAAGGTCAGACTCGCCTGCCGCAGCACGTTGAGGACGTTGCCGAGGCTCAGGAAGGAGTCGCTGAGGACTGCGAGCACGGCGCAGATCAGCAGCGCCGCGAGCAGGCGGTAGAACACCTGGATCGCATCCTGCGACAGGAAGGAGCGGGGCGGGGAGATGGCTTCCTTGGTGATGTCGGTCATGCGCGGCTCCTGATGCCGTCCAGGAACAGCGCGACAATGACGAGGACGCCGACGCTCGCGACCTGCACCGAGGATGGCAGCGAGATCAGATTGAGCCCGTTGCGCAGGACGCCCACCGCGATCACGCCGAGCACGGTGCCGAGCAGCCAGCCATTGCCACGCTCGAAGGACGTGCCGCCAACCGCAACCGCCGCGATCGCATCGAATTCGAGACCGAGGCCCGCAGTCGGGTGGCCGGAATTCATGCGCGCGGTCATCAAGAGGCCTGCGACGCCGGCCATGGTGCCGCCGATCGCGTAGACCGCGATCAAGAGGCGGTTTGGCGACAGGCCGGCATATCTCAGCGCCTCGCGATTGCCGCCAAGCGCGAAGATGTAGGTGCCGAAGCGGGTGTGATAGAGCAGGGCGTGAAAGAACGCGTAAGTCACGAGCGCCATCACGATCGGGACCGGCACGCCAACGAGCGTGGACGAGTAGATGTCACGCACACTGTGGGGGATGCCGACCACGCTCTGGCCGTCAGAGACGATCAGCGACAGGCCCTGCGCCATGCCGAGCGTGCCCAGCGTTGCAACGAAGGGCGGGATTCCGAGGATCGCGACCAGCCAGCCATTGACGGTGCCGAAGGCGGCGCCGACCAGGACGCCGACGGCCAGCCCAAGCAGCATCGACTTGGTCGCGAGCGACACGATGGCAACGCAGAGTGAGGTCAGCGTCAGCACCGCGCCCATCGACAGGTCCAAGCCTTCGGTCATGATGATCAGCGTCATCGGCAGCGCCAGCATGGTCAGGATCGTCGACTGCACCAGCACGTTGGAGAGGTTGGCGACCGACAGGAAGCCGGGCGCGATCGTCCCGAACAGCGCGATCAGGAGCACCAGTACGATGGCGACGCCGGGAATGCGCTGGAGCGGATTTGGTTGCGAAACGACCGTGGCCTCACGCATGGTGCATCCCCAGTCGCACGATGTTCTCCTCCGTCAGCTCATTGCGGGCCAGATGTCCGGCGATACGGCCCTCGCGCATCACGTAGGCGCGGTCGCAGACATGGCAGATCTCGACCTGCTCGGATGAGATCATCAGTGCCGCGGCGCCTTCCGCCACCAACCGGTCGATCAGCGCAAAGATCTCGGACTTTGCGCCGATGTCGATGCCGCGCGTCGGCTCGTCGAAGATGAAGAGCTTTGCGCCGGCAGCCAGCCACTTGCCGATCACAACCTTCTGCTGGTTGCCGCCGGAGAGCAGTCCGACGGTCTGCCGCGCGCTCGGAGTCGCGATCCTGAGCTGCCGGATCAGGCTGTCGGAGGTACGCTGCGCACGACGCGGATCGAACAGGCCGCTCGGAAACAGCTTTCGCAGCGCCGAGACCACGAGATTGTCGCCGACCGAGCGGAGCAGTGCGAGCCCCTCGCTCTTGCGGCTCTCCGGGATCAGCGCGATACCGCGGCGCGCCGCAACGTCCGGCTCGCCGGAGATCGTCTTGCCGTCGAAGATGATCTCGCCGCCTGTTACGGGATCCGCGCCGAAGATGGCGCGCGCGACCTCGCTCCGGCCCGAGCCGACGAGCCCGCAGAGGCCAACGATCTCGCCCTGGCGAACCTCGATGTCGATGTCGGAAATGCCGGTCGGCGAGGTCAGGCCCTTGACGCTGAGCAGCACCTCGCCGGGCTTGTCGGCGAAGTTGCGCGGATAGGTCATGTCGACGGTGCGGCCAACCATCATGCGGACGAGTTGGTCCGGCGTCACGTCGGCGGGCCGGACGCCGTCGATACGGCGGCCGTCACGCAGCACCGTGATACGATCGCCAAGCGCGAACACCTCGGCCATGCGGTGCGAGATATAGACGATGGCAACCCCATCGGCCTTCAGCCGCGCGATCAGCGCGAACAGGAGCTCGGTCTCGCGGTCCGAAAGCGCCGCAGTCGGCTCGTCCATGACCAGGATGCGCGCATTCTGGCTGATCGCTTTCGCAATCTCGACCATCTGCTGCTGGGCGACGCCTAGCTTGTCGACCGTGATGGAGGGATCGATATCGAAGCCGATGGTGTCGAGCACGCGCTTGGCATCGGCCAGGATCCTTCGGCGGTCGATCGTGCCGGGGATGCGGCCCTTCGGCTCGCGGCCGAGGAAGATGTTTTGCGCGATATCGAGGTGGGGAACGAGCGAGAATTCCTGGAAGATGACGGCGATGCCGAGCTTCTGCGCCTCGGTGGTCGATGAGATCGTGACCTTCTCGCCCTTGTAGTAGAACTCGCCGGCGTCGGCCCGGTAGGCACCGCACAGCACCTTCATCAGGCTCGACTTGCCGGCGCCGTTCTCGCCGAGCAGCATATGGACCTCGCCGGGAAACACGGCAAAGGACACCTCATCCAGCGCCTTGACGCCCGGAAATTCCTTGCTGATGCCGCGCAGCTCGAGCAGCGGTGTGTCGGCCTCCTCCATTGTCCGTCCTCTCCAAAAGAATCGGCTTGCCGGACTCTTGTCGGTCCTTTCAGCCGTGATCCGGCTTAAGCAGCTCTCACGCTGCTCGCAAGCTGCTTCAGGCCGAAATCATAGTTGAGATGAAAATAGTCGCCGTCCACCATGCGACCATCCGGCGCACGGCCGGCCGGGTGACGAACGAACGCGCGGATCAGGCTGTCCTTGACGCCGAACACCACGTCGGAGTCGAGGTACTTATCGCCGGCGACGAACACGTGCGTCACGAGCTGTTCGAAGCCTGGCGCGGAGATCATGAAATGCACATGCGCCGGACGCCAGGGATGCCGGCCCTGCGCCTCCAGCATTTCGCCGACCGGCCCGTCATGCGGGATCGGGTAGGCGGCGGGCTTGATCGACCAGAAATGAAAGCGGCCGTTCTGGTCAGTGTGGAAACGCGCCCGCATCGCGAGATCGCCGATCTTGTCGAGCTGCTGCACGTCGTAATAGCCGTCGTCGTCGGAATGCCAGACATCGACCAAGGCGCCGGCGAGCGGCCGGCCGTCGACGGTCGAGACGGTCCCTGTGACCAGCATCGGATCGCCTTCCATGGCACCGGAGATGTCCTCGCCGCTGGTCTTCTCCGGGGCAGCCTGCACGAAGAAGGGGCCGAGCACCGTGGTCTCGGTCGCGCCCTCCGGCACCGGATGGTTGATGGTGTCGACCAGCATGGAGACGCCGAGCGTGTCCGATAGCAGGATGAACTCCTGGCGCTTGTCGTCGCACATGTGGCCGGTACGGGTCAGGAAGTCGATGCCATACTCCCATTCCTTCTGGGTCGGCCGCACCTCGCGGACGAAGGCGTGAAGATGGCGCACCAGCGCCTCGCTGACCTGCTTGATCCGCGGATCGGTGGCGCCCTTGATCCGCTCCAGCACGGCATCGGTGATCGTGTTCTCGTTGAAGTTACGCAACGTTGCCTCCGTTGATCAGAGCTTTGGTTCGCCAAGCCCGGACAGCCGTTCCAGATGCTTGACGGTCGCGATGAAGTCGGTCTCGCCATCGCCCTGAGCAACCAGCGAGCCATAGGTCTCGCGCACCTGTGCAGCGAGCTGGAGCGGTACGCCGACGGCGTGGCCGGCGCCCAGGATGAGATCGAGATCCTTGGCCATCTGCTTGCACGAGAAGGTGGACTCGAAGTCCCGCGTCCTGAGCGGCGCAGTCTTGTACTTCACCATGGGCGAGGCGACCGCGCTGTCGTCGAGCACCTTCAGAATGTCGTGCCAGGCGATTCCGCCCTTGCGCGCGAGCGCGAGGCTCTCGGCCATCATGGCGGCCGACACCGCGATCATCAGGTTAACCGCGAGTTTTGCGTAGCGTGCTTCCTCGCCGGGCCCGAGATAGGTTTGCGCGCGGGTGAAGGTTGCGAACAGCGGCTTTGCGGCTTCGAAGACGTCCTTTGGGCCCGAAACGAAGCAGGTCAGCGCGCCCGTGTGGACGATGCTGGCGTTGCCGGAGACCGGCGCACGCAGATAGGCGACGCCGCGCGCCCGTGCGGCGGCGTCGACCTCAGCGGAGGCCTCTGCGCTGACCGTGCTGGTCTCGATCAGCACGGCTCCCGGCGCCATCGCGCCGATGAGGCCGGTTGGGCCGAGCATCGCAGCGCGTAGCGCGGCATCGTCGGGCAGGGAGGTGATCACCGCAGCCTGGCCGCTGACCGCGTCGGCCGGCGACGCCGCAACAGGGATGCCCAGTTCACGCGCGGCAGCGATACGAGCCGCACTTGGATCGAAGACGGTCACGGCATAGCCCGCCTTGGCGACGAGCGCCGACATCGGCAGGCCCATCTTGCCGATGCCGATGAAAGCAAATGTTTTTCGAAGCGTCTGTCATTCTTGTTGTCCGTTGGCACCTTTAGGCGGCGCGTCCTTGTCGTTCGATTTCCTGCACCAGCCGCCGCCCGGATTGCGCGAGCATCTCCTTCTTCCGCTCCAGCCCGTCAACCAGCAGTCTGCCGTTCCGCTTCTTCCAGACGCCGCCGATCATCACCGCCTCGATGTTGGCAAGACTGGTCTGCATCACGACGGTGGCGACGGGATCGTGAACCGGAAAGAGATTGAGATCGGAGGCATTGATGACCACGAGGTCGGCCAGCTTGCCCGGTGTGAGCGAGCCGATCTGGCTGTCGCGGCCGAGCATGCGGGCGCCCTCCAGCGTGACCCAGCGCAGCGCCTCTCGCGCCGGAATTGTCGTCGTCGCCGGAATGGTGCCGCTGGCCTTGCGCGACTCGGCATTGTCGAGCGCCCGCTGCATCGATAGCGCGACACGGGCGGCGGAGAAGAGATCGCCGGCCAGCACGGATTCGAGATCAATGCCAATCGTCGGCCGGACGCCGCGCTTCAGGAGCCGGCCGGTGATCGGAAAACCGTGACCCTGGATCATCTCGTTTTCCGGCGTCACCGAGAACGACGCGCCGAGATCGACGAGGCGTTGCAGGAGGTCGTCGGAAAGGTCGTTGCCGTGAACGATGTTGACATTGGCCCCGACGAGGCCGGCTTCGATCAGCTTCTCCCAGCCGCCGGGCGTCCTGGCCGGACCGCCGCCCTGGTGCATCGAGGCGATCAGGCCATCCTCCCGCGCCAGGCGGAAATCGTGCATGGCGACGTCGAGGGTCGAATAGTGCGGGCCGAGGACGGCAAGTCCAAGCGTGACGAGTCCGTTACGATCGGCGAGGGGGCCCGTCAGCAACCGCTCGACCTCGCGGCGCGGATGCGGGATCTCCGAGAAATGCGGCTCGCCGGGTTTTGGCTCGGGTTTCGGCGAGCCGTGGAAGAACGCGGCGCGGATACCGCTCTCGATCAGGCCGCGCACGGCGGCGTCGGTGTGGTCAGGCGTCGGATTGTTGTGGCACCAGTCGACCAGCGTCGTGGTGCCGCAATTGATCTGATTCAGTGCGCCGACGAGCGTTGCGATGTAGATGTCGTCGGGCCGGAACACGGTTGCCAGCCCCGCATGCATGCGTCGGAAATACTCGAGCAGCGTCCAGTTCGCGGCAAACCCTCGCAAGCCCGTCTGCCAGGTGTGCATATGGGCGTTGATCAGACCCGGGATGACGATGCGTCCGGTGCCGTCGATGACATCAGTCTCGGCCGTTCCGCTGCCAAGCTCGATGCCGGGGCGCACGTCAATGATCCGGCCGCCCTCGACCAGCACGTCGCCGGCACGGAGATCGCCAAGCGTATCATCCATGCTGATGATGGTTGCCGATTTGATCAGCGTGCGCCGCATCGCTTCAAGCCGCCGCTTTGGTTGCGGTCGGCGGCTCGCCCGCCCAGGCGCGCGCGATCAGGTCGCGGATGGCGTTGCGCTCGAGGGGGCGCGGATTCCAGTAGGCATTGGTGACCGCGAGATCCGCCGCCTTGTCAACGCCGCCCTCGGGCATGCCGATGTCGCGCAGGGCCAGCTTTGCATGCAGCCGCTTGGCAAGGTCGTAGAGTCCCTGCGATGCGTCGGCCGCGCCGATCGCGCGTGAGATCCGCATCATCGCATCGGGTACCGCGGGCGCGTTGTAGGCCAGCGCATGCGGCAGCACGATGGTGTGCGTCTCGGCATGCGGCAGATCGAAGGTGCCGCCGAGCGTGTGGCAAAGCTTGTGATGTAGCGCCATGCCGACGGTGCCGAGGCAGACGCCGCAGAGCCAGGCGCCATAGAGCGCCTCGGTGCGGGCCTCGCGGTCATCGCTCTTCGCGGCAATGGCGGGGAGGGCACGTGCGAGAGCGCGGATGCCTTCCTCCGCCATTAGCGAGGTCACGGGATTGGCGTCGCGCGCGTAAAGCGCTTCCACCGCATGCGCGATCGCATTGATGCCGGAGGTCGCTGCAAGGCCGACCGGCAGCGTCAAGGTCAAGTCGACATCGTAGATCACGGTCTCCGGCAGCACGGCCGCATCGCGCACCGTGGTCTTGAGGCCATTCTCGGTCTGGCCGACGATCGGCGTCATCTCCGAACCGGCATAGGTGGTTGGAATGCAGAGCTGATTGACGCCGGTGCGTAACGCCAGCGCCTTGCCGAGGCCCGTGGTCGAGCCGCCGCCGAGTGACACGACGCAGTCCGCCTCGCAGGCCTTCATCGCCGTGAGCGCCTTCGCGGTGACCTCGACCGGTGTGTGCATGGTGGCGCCGGCAAAGAGGCCGGCATAGAGCGGACCGAGTGCAGCGCCGAGGTTCTTGCCTTGCGCTTCCTGCTGCGGCGTCGTCAGCACCATCGCGCGCTTGCCGCCGAGCCGCTCGACCTCGGCCTTGGCCGCCGCAAGTGTTCCGCTGCCGAACACGACGCGGCAGGGGAGGTTTTCAAAGGTGAACGAACCGATCATGTGCCGGTCTCTTTGATGGGATAATCGACCTGGAAGCGGCCGATCCGCAAGTCGCCGAGCGCCTCGCGCACGCGCAGGTGCTCCGGATGGTTTGCATAGGCCTGCAGCGCGGCGCTGCTCGAGAATTCGGAGAACAGGACGACATCGCAGGCGTAGTCGACATCGCTGACGTCGAGGCCGACCTCGATGTGGGTGAGGCCGTCGATCAGGCCTTTGAGGCCCTCGAAAAGGGTTTTGACCTTGAGCCGGGCCGCGGAGCGCTCCGCAGGCGTCTCCCCGCGCAGCCGCCACATCACGATGTGCCTGATCGGGCCCGACATTTCCTGATTTCCTCGCCACTCATATTGCTTGTTGATGCGCATTTTGCCTTGCAGAAATCGGAAATAAAGGCCAAAAATCGTAAGTCTCTTTTCCGATTCATGCAAAAATGGACCGCCTTCTCCAGCTCGAGGTCTTCGCCAAAACGGCCGAACTCGGCAGCCTGTCCAAGGCCGCCGAAACGTTGCGGATGTCGAATGCGGCCGCGAGCCGTCATCTCAGCGCGCTGGAGGAGAGGCTCGCGGTCCGCCTGATCGAGCGCAACACGCGCCGGCAATGGTTGACGGAAGCAGGACAAGAGCTGTTGCAGCGTTGCAGCACGCTGTTGAACGAGCTCGCCGAGGCCGAAGACGCCGTCTCGGACCGTGCGCTGTCGCCGAAGGGCATGCTGCGTGTCACGAGCTCGCTGTCGTTTGCGATGATCTATCTCGCGCCGATGCTGCCGGCGTTCCGCGCGCTCTATCCAAAGCTCAACGTGCAGATCATCACCGCCAACCGCTATCCCGATTTCATCGAGGCGGGCATCGACGTCGCGATCCGCACCAGGGAGCACGAGCCGGACTCCAATATCGTCGTCCGTCGCATCGGCCAGATGCGGCGCGTGCTGGCGGCAGCACCGTCCTATCTCGCCAGGCAGGGACGGCCTGAGAATCCGGCAGATCTCGCCCGCCACGACATGCTGATCTACAACCTCGCCAACGATCCCTATTCGCTGCGGCTCAGCAAGGACAATGCGGCCCAGACCATCCGCATCGCGCCGACGCTCGACAGCAATGACGGCCAGGTGATCCGCGGCGCTGCGCTCGCAGGCCTCGGCATCCTCATCCAGCCGCTCTATATCGTGCAGGGCGACATTTCCTGCGGCCAGCTCGTACCGCTGTTGATGGATTGGGAGCTGCCCTTGCTCACCATGAACATCGCCTACCAGAACCGCGTCAGATTGCCTGCCAAGATCAGAGTGTTTTCCGACTTCCTGGTCAATCACATCCGCGAGCACTCGCCGGCGGGGATCTGGATGGACGCAAAGGAGCGCGCCCTCGATTCGTCAGGCGCGATATAAAGCACGATAAGCAGCGTCCCATCTGTGCTCGCTTGCGTGCCTGCCACAAGCGAGTGGCGCCGGTTTGGCGCCACTCCTTTGTCCGCGGCAAGCACTGATCAGCAAGCACTGATCAGAACGAGCAGCCATAAGTCGTGAGGGAGGCCTTCGTCGCATCGATGGTCTGCTTGCAAGCCGACTCCATGGTCGCCTTCGTCGACGGATTCTTGGCGAGATCGGTCCACGTCTTGCGCATCTGGTCGATCTGCGACTTGTACGTTGCGCGCTGCTCCGCAGGAATCTTGGAAGTGATGCAGGCGTCGTATTTGGTCAGAAACTCGTCGCAGACGGCGATGCCTGTGCCCTCCGCGTGGGCCGCCGTGACGCCGGCGAGCAAGGCGAGGCCCGTGATGCCCGGCAGTATCCGCCGCCAGTTCGCGCTCGAACCCGCCGCGGCCTTCGATGTTGCTTGACGCATATCTCTCATTTCCTTGTCACAACTCAGTAGTTTCGAACGCCGGCGTGCGCCCGGATTCGCCTTGTCTCCTCCGATCGATGCGCCAGACATCTCGCACCGGCAAATGGTCGGCGTTGCGGATGTAGAGCAGCTCGAGCGATGAGTATTCAGAGGCAAGACCGGGCACTATCTGCCGGCGGCGAACGAATGTTCCGTCAATCGGGCGAGATTGTGGGTGATGACGCAGTGACAATTGCGCAGGGCGCGACATCGTATGGCGAGCCGCGACAACGCAGTGTCGCGGCAAGAGAGCCGATGCACTAGGTGGTGGTGCGCAGGTCTGGGGCTAGCGCGCTCGCGGGAACGGCAGCAATTGACCAGCCAGCGTCGCGCCGCTGGCTGCGATGGCTGCCATCACAAGCGCCCAGACGACGAAGAGCCGATGACCGATTAGCACGCCGCTCAGGAGCGGTGCGGTGATGTTGGCGCCCGACATCAGCGATTGATTGAGGCCCATGATCATGCCTTGTCGATTGATCGCGGTGCTGCGCGACAGCTCCGCCGTCAGCGTGCTGCGGGCGAACATCGTGCCGACGATGATCAGCGTCAGGAATAAGGCGAGCAGGCTGTTGCTGTTTCCGATCGCGAGGCCGGAAAATCCGAGCGCCATGCACGCGAACGCCAGCAGCACGATGCTACGGTCGGATGCAAAGCGGTTCGCGCGCGTAATCAGCAGACCTTGAACGACCATGTTGATGAAGCCGGCATAGGCGAACACCCAGCCGAGCTCGCGCGCGCCGAAGGGATGTCCGTCCCACGAGAACCGCGCCGACAGGAACAGGCCGATTTGCGACAGGAACATCGAGTTGACGAAGAAAAACACGATCAGGAGACCGAGCACCCGCCACGCATGACGCATGCCGACGATCGCACGCGTCACCTTCGCTTGGGGAACACGGTGATGATAGAGCGGCTCGGAGGCGGGATGGTCGGGCGGCAGCAGGGCGACGGTTGCCAAAATGCTGATGAACGATAGTGCCGCGGCGGCCCATACCGGCGCGGTGTCACCGTAATGGACGAGAAAGCCGGAGAGCGCCGGCCCCAGCAGCAGCCCCGTTCCGATCGCTCCGCTGGTCATCCCGAGCGCCTGCTTGCGCGTCGACGGCGCGCTGTGCTCGGCCGCATAGGCATGCGCCACCGAGATATTGCCCGAGGTCAGACCGTCGATGATCCGGGCGAGAAAGACCAGGGTCAGGTTGGTTGCAAGCGCGAGCAGAGCAAAGCCGACGAACGTACCGATCTGGCTGACGAGCAGGACCTTGCGGCGGCCATAGCGGTCCGAGAGCATGCCCACCACTGGTCCGGCTACGAGCTGGCAGACGGCGTAGGCCGAGATCAGCATGCCCAGCACGAACGGTGTTGCACCGAGCCGCTGCGAGTAGAACGGGAGCAGGGGCAGGATGATCCCCAATCCCGTGGCATCCACGGCCACCACGACAAAGGTTGGCACGAGCGACAGGCTGCTGTCGCCCTGCAGCGTGTGGCCGGCCTCTGTGGTGGAACCCGCGCTCATGGTGCGTCGGTCTCGTTCGCTTTCCCGTGATCAGGTGCAATATCCCGGCCTATATAGTTGTCACCTAATAGTTTGTATCCTATCTAATTTGCATGGCTCCCTCGCAGTCGCATATCCACGCCGAGATTGGCCGGCTGATTGCGCGCCTTGGCCGCATCTGGCGTCGCGAGTCGGACCAGGCGCTGTCGGATCACGGCCTGTCCTATGCGACCGCGATTCCACTTCTGGTGCTGTCGCGGCAGGGAACTTCGGTGCGGCAGGGCGTGCTCGCCGAGGAATTGGGGATCGAAGGACCCTCGCTGGTGCGGCTGATCGATCTGCTCGCGGCCGATGGTCTCGTCGAGCGCCGCGAGGACCCGACCGACCGGCGTGCCAAAACGCTACACCTCACAGCAACAGGCGACGCCAAGGTGGAGGAGATCAACCGCGTATTGCGCCGG
Organism: Bradyrhizobium sp. CCGUVB23; assembly: GCF_024199885.1. NCBI lineage: Bacteria > Pseudomonadati > Pseudomonadota > Alphaproteobacteria > Hyphomicrobiales > Nitrobacteraceae > Bradyrhizobium > Bradyrhizobium sp. CCGUVB23. Next base: position 9,318,766 of record NZ_JANADQ010000001.1, on the reverse strand, counting down.
GTGCGGGCGAGCCTGCTCAAGGATATCGGAGCGGAGGAACTTGCGATAACCTTCGCGACGCTCCAGCGCATCGAGCAGCGCGCCAGCCGCCTGCATGACGCGAAGACTGGTTCAGAGGCGAAATAGTCATGCGCGCTGATGAGCCGTTCCTGGTCCGCCACGCGGACCTCATCTTCGCCTTGAAGACGTTTGCCGCGTCGATGCTGGCGCTCGTTATCGCCCTATGGATGGATCTGCCGCGGCCCTATTGGGCGATGGCGACCGTCTACATCACCTCGCAGCCGCTCGCCGGCGCCACCAGCTCCAAGGCATTCTTTCGCGTCATTGGGACGCTCGTTGGAGCCACGGCGACGGTGGCCATGGTGCCCAATCTCGTCGACGCGCCGGAACTGCTCTGCCTCGCCATCGCGGTTTGGGTCGGTCTTTGTCTTTACGTCTCACTGCTCGACGGCACGCCCCGCAGCTATCTCTTCATGCTGGCGGGCTATACGGTTGCGTTGATCGGCTTCCCCTCTGTCTCCGACCCCGGAAACATCTTTGACACCGCGCTTGCGCGCGTGGAGGAGATTTCGCTCGGCATCATCTGTGCGAGCCTGGTCTCGACCGTCGTGTTTCCCCGCAGCGTCGCGCCGGCCGTCGCGGCGCGTGTCGACAATTGGCTCAGGGACGCGCGCCGCCTCAGCCACGACACATTGCTCGGTCGCGGCACCGACGAAGCCCGCCGCGCGCTCCGGCTGCGCCTTGCCACCGACATCGTCGAGATCGACACGCTTGCGGTCCATCTCGGTTATGACCGCCTGGCGGACGCCGAGGCCGTGACCGGCCTTCGTGAAATCCGCGTACGGATGCTGATGCTCTTGCCGGCGATCGCCTCGATCGAGGATCGGCTGGCCGCGCTCGGCGAACGGGGTCTCCAGGCGCAGCCCGAGCTCAAGCGCCTGCTTGGGGATCTCGGCACATGGGTTTCGGAGGACGCGCGGCTGCCGCCCGAGCCGATCCGCGCCACGATCGAGGCGCGGCAGGCGGCGCTCGACGGCAACGCCTCCTGGGAGCGGATCATCACGACCAGCCTCCTGTCGCGATTGCGTGAGCTCGTCGATCTCTCCTGTGACTGCCGCGCGCTCAGCGAGGCGATCGCCGCCGGCCGCAGGATTTCCACGGTCGATCTCGTCTTCCATCCTGAGGCTGGTGCTGCAGCCGTGCGTCATCGCGACCGCGGCCTCGCGCTGTGGTCGGCGGCCGGTGCGGTCATCGCCATCCTGATCTGCTGCGCCTTCTGGATCGGGACCGGCTGGCCGGATGGCGCATCGGCGCCGATGATGGCGGCAGTGGCCTGTTGCTTCTTCGCCGCCCAGGACGATCCCGCGCGCTTCATCCGCAGCTTTGGCTTGTGGTCGCTGGTCGCGATCGTCGTGGTCGCGATCTACCTGTTCGCGCTGGTGCCCGCGATCTCCCATATCGAGGTCCTGATCGTCGCGCTGGCGCCGACCTTCCTGCTCTATGGCCTCCTGATCGCGCGGCCCGCGACGACCGGCACCGGCATGGCGCTCGCCGCCAATACGGCGACGCTGCTCGCGCTGCAATCGACCTATAGCGCGGATTTTGCCGCCTATGCCAATTCCGCGCTTGCCTTCTTCGTCGGTGTCGGCATCGCCGAGCTCGTGACCCGGATCGCGCGCGGGGTGGGAGCAGAGTGGGTCGCCAAGCGCCTGGTGCTATCGAGCTGGAAGACGCTGGCGGTCGCCGCCGAGCGCCGCGGCAAGCATGATCGCGCGGAATTCGCAGGTCTGATGCTGCACCGGATGGGATTGCTCGTGCAGCGTATCGCCTTCGTCTCGGAGGCCGACCGTCGCGACACCGAGAGCCTGGCGCAGCTCCGCATCGGGCTCAACATCATACACCTTCGTCGGGCTCGCTACGGCCTCGCTGCATCCACGCTCTTCGTTCTCGACGACATGCTGGATCAGCTCGCTGCCGCATTCCGTCACTATACCGGCGCCGGCATGCCACCAGAGCTGCTCGCGCGCATCGACACCGCGCTCGCCGCGGCCGTCGAGGATCCGAACCCGCAGGCGCGGGAGGACGCCCTGCTCGGGCTCGTCGGCATCCGGCGCGGGCTGTATCCGCAAGCACCCGCCTATCGCCCGCAGCGAGGGGAGAGCTTTGCGGCATGAGGTATGAGATCGACATTTACGGCGTGCTCGTGCCGGCGCTGCTGCTGTGGCTGATCGTGGCCTTTGCGATCAGTGCCGTCTTGCGCCGGCTGATGCAGCGCTTCGGCCTCTACCGGCTGGTCTGGCATCGCGCGCTGTTCAATTTCGCGCTGTTCGTCTGCATTCTCGGCGGCATCGTGTATCTTTCGGAGTTTCTGCCATGAAGGGGAATTTCGCCTGGCTCGGCCGGGTTGCCTTGACGCTGCTTGTCGTCGTTGCGGCGATCGCCGTCGGCCGCGGGCTTTGGGCCTACTACATGGAGGCGCCGTGGACGCGCGACGGGCGCGTCCGCGCCGACGTGGTCCAGGTAGCGCCCGACGTGTCAGGTTTCGTGACGGAGGTTCTGGTCAAGGACAACCAGAAGGTCCATCGCGGCGACGTCTTGTTTCGCATCGATCGGGAGCGCTTTGCGCTGGCGTTGCAACAGGCCGACGCCGCGCTTGCCGGCCACCGCGCCACGCTCGACCAGGCCAATGCCGACCTGAAGCGTTACAGCGCGCTCACTACCGACGCTGTTTCGCAGCAGAAGCAGGAGCAGGTGCTTGCCACGCAGTTGCAGGCCAAGGCGGCCTACGATCAGGTGGTCGCCGACCGGGCGGTGGCCCAGCTCAATCTCGATCGCAGCGACGTGCGGGCCTCGGTAAATGGCATCATCACCAACATGGACTTGCGGCCGGGCGCGTATGTGACGGCAGGAAAGGGCGTGATGGCGCTCGTTGACACCGACACGCTGCATGTCGAAGGCTATTTCGAGGAGACCAAGCTTGCGCGCATCCGCATCGGCGACAAGGTGCAGGTCCGCCTGATGGGCGAGCCCGCGAAGCTCACCGGCCACGTCGAAAGCATCGCGGCCGGGATCGAGGATCGCGACCGCGCCGCGGGCGCGAACTTGCTCGCCAACGTCAACCCGACCTTCAGCTGGGTCCGACTGGCCCAGCGCGTTCCCGTACGGATCGCGCTCGACGAGATCCCGGACAATATCGCACTGGTCGCCGGCCGCTCGGCGACCGTGGAGGTGCTGAACTAGAGCATGATCCGGAAAAGTGTGAAGCGGTTTTCCCTCGCGACAAACGCGGAACGCGTTTGCGCGGAGATCATGCTCAAACAACAAGCTACCAGGTCGCGGTGAAGGCCTTCTGAAGCTCGGCAGGCGCCGTGACGCCGCTCGCGATCAGGAGCTGGGTGAGAACGCGCGCCTTCTGCGGGTTCAGGTCCTCGGACACGACGAAGCCGTTCTTGTCGTCGTCGACCTCGACATTGCGCGTGACGAAGCCCGAGCGGACCCGCGTGGCGCGGACGACGATGATGCCCTTCTTGGCGGCCGCCTCGAGCGCGTCGAGCGCGGGCTTCGACGTGTTGCCGTCGCCGACGCCTGCCAGCACGATGCCCTTGGCGCCGTGCGAAATCGCGTCCTCGATCGGAATGGCGTCCATGTTGGCGTGGGAGTAGACGATCTCGACGCGGGGCAGAGGATCGCTTGCCGGCAGCGCATAGGTCGTGCGCTTCGCACCCGCCTGCGCCAGGAAACGAACGCCGCCGGCGGTGTCGACATAGCCGATCGGACCGTCGTTGGGCGACATGAACGTCTCGACGCTCGTGGTGTTGGTCTTGGTCACCGAGCGGGCGCTCTGGATCTTGTCGTTCAACACGGCCATGACGCCCCGCCCGCGCGAACGCGGATCGGCGGCGACCTGGAAGGCTTCATAGAGATTGCCGGGGCCATCCGCGCTGACCGCCGTAGCGGGCCGCATTGAGCCGACGATGACCACGGGCTTGTCGCCCTTGACCACGTTGTCGAGGAAGAACGCGGTCTCCTCCAGCGTATCCGTGCCGTGGGTGATGACGACCGCATCGGCCTCGTTCTTGTCGAACGCCTGCTGGATGCGCTGGGCCAGCGCAAACCAGACCTTGTCGTTCATGTCCTGCGATCCGATCGACGAAATCTGTTCGGCATTCACGCTCGCGAGCTTGTCGAGGCCCGGGACCGAGGCGACCAGTTGCTCACCGGTGATCTGGCCGGATTTGTAAGCGCCTGCTGCCCGTGGATCGGCTTGACCGGCGATGGTCCCGCCGGTCGCGAGCACGAGAACGCGCGGCAGATTGTCGGCGGCATATGCGGCCGTATTGATCGTGAATGATGATGCCGCCAGCGCGATCACCGGAATGGAGAGCATCGCGATCAGGCTTTGCCGGCGGCTTGCCGATGTCAGGGTGTCGTTCGTCATTGAAATGATCTCCCGTCAAGGCTTCGATGCCTGAATGGTCCCGCCAGCACCCATCATGTTTTCCATCCCGCGACATTTTGTCAATCGATGATTGCCTTCCGGGATCGACGCGCGTCGCGACAACGGCGGCTGCGGCATGTCGGGATACGACAGCACGACGTCCTCGAACGGGATCGATGATCCATTTGCCGGCCAAAACCGTGCCCTCGTTGCGCATCCCGGCTTTTGTGGGCTAACTGGCACGAGTTGTCGAAAGAGCAACGTCCGCTGCGGAGGAAGCATTGATGTCATTGGACAATCACAAGACCGGCACAGCCGGCGCATCCAACATCGACATCGCGACGCTGCGGGCGCGCTATCGCGACGAGCGCGACCGGCGTTTGCGGGCCGAGGGCAAGGCGCAATATGTCGAGGTGACCGGCGAATTCGGCCACTATCTCGACGACCCCTGGGCCGATCCCGGCTTCACGCGAAAGGCGATCAGCGAGGAGACGGAGGTCGTCGTTGTCGGTGGCGGTTTCGGTGGCCTGTTATGCGGCGCGCGCCTGCGCGAGGCCGGCATCGACGATTTCCGCATCGTGGAAAAGGCCGCGGATTTCGGCGGCACCTGGTACTGGAATCGCTATCCGGGGGCTGCCTGCGACACCGAGAGCTACATCTATCTGCCGCTGCTGGAAGAGACCGGCTACATGCCCGTGCGCAAATATGCACGCGCGCCCGAGATCTATGAGCACTCGCGCCGGATCGGCCATCATTTCGGCCTCTACGAGCGCGCTCTGTTTCAGACCGTCATCTCGCGGATGGAATGGCGGGAAGAGGAGGCGCGCTGGCTGGTGGAGACTGATCGCGGCGACAAGATCCGTGCGCGTTTCGTCATTCTCGCCGGTGGCCCGCTCAGCCGGCCGAAGCTGCCGGGCATTCCTGGCATCGAAATGTTCAAAGGCCACAGCTTTCACACCAGCCGCTGGGACTACGCTTACACCGGTGGCACCGCGGAAGGTGGCTTGAGCGGGCTCGCTGACAAGCGCGTCGGCATCATCGGCACTGGCGCGACCGCCGTGCAATGCGTGCCGCACCTCGGGCGCGCGGCCAAGGAACTCTACGTCTTCCAGCGCACGCCATCGGCGATCGGCGTGCGCGACGACCGTCCGACGGATGATACCTGGACCAAGAGCCTGAAGCCCGGCTGGCAGCGCGAGCGCATGGACAATTTTACGGCGGTGATATCAGGCGAGCCGTTCGAGGAGGATCTGGTGCAGGACGGCTGGACCGGTCTGCTCGGCGAAATCCTGCTCGCGCCGCGCCGTCAGCCGGAGCCGGTTACCTCGCTCGAGCAGGCGCTCAAGGTAATCGAGCAGGCCGACTACCGGAAGATGGAAGAGATCCGCGCCCGCGTCGATGCCGTGGTGAAAGACCCCGCAGCGGCCGAAGCGCTAAAGCCCTGGTACAAGGCGTTCTGCAAGCGGCCGTGCTTCCACGACGAATATCTCGACACCTTCAATCGCCCCAACGTGCATCTCGTCGATACGAAGGGCCATGGCGTCGAGCGGATCACGGAAAACGCCGTCGTCGTCGACGGCAAGGCTTATGAACTCGACTGCCTGATCTACGCCAGCGGTTTTGAGGTCGGCACCGATTATGCCCGCCGCATGGGATTTGAACTCCATGGCCGCGGCGGCCTCAGCCTGACCGAGCGCTGGCGCGAGGGCGTGAAGACAATGCACGGCTTTTACAGCCGCGACTTTCCCAACTGCTTTCTGATCGTCACCGTGCAGGCCGGCCAGAGCGCCAACTTCCCGCACATCATCGACGAGCAGTCGCGCCACATCGCCTATGTGATCAAGGAAGCACGCAAGCGCGGCGCGAGAACGCTGGAGCCGACGCTGGCTGCCGAGAACGCCTGGGTCGAGGAGGTCGTCAAGGCCGCGATCGGCCGGCAGACCTATCTCGCCGAATGCACGCCCGGTTACTACAACAATGAAGGCGTGTTCGATCCGATCGCCGCGCGCAACAGCCAGTATTGGCGCGGGCCGGTGGCGTTCCTGCGGCTGCTCGACAAGTGGCGCAAGGAGGGCAATCTGGAGGGGCTGGAATTGACTTATGTGACCGCTGCCGAGCCCGGCAGCTCTCCGGTGCCGGCTTGAGCGGCGTGCCCCCGACGCTCAGCGGCGCGACGCGGCTCTATGTCATCGTCGGCGATCCCATCGCCCAGGTGCGCTCGCCCGCAGGGCTCACGGCCGCTTTCGCCGCACGTGGTCATGACGGCATCCTCGTCCCCGTCCAGGTCGCGCCTGCCGACTTGTCCGATTTCCTTGCGGTGGCGACGCGGCTGAAAAATCTCGACGGCATCGTCGCAACCATCCCGCATAAGTTCGCCTGCTATCAGGCCTGCGCCAGCGCCACCGACCGCGCGCATTTTCTGCGAACGGTGAACCTGATGCGCCGCCGCGCGGATGGCGGCTGGCACGGCGACATGGTGGACGGGCTCGGCTTCGTCGGTGCTGCCCGTGCCAACGGGATCGACCCTGAGGGGATGCGCTCGCTGCTGGTCGGTGCCGGCGGAGCGGGGTCGGCGATTGCGCTCGCGCTGGTCGAGGCCGGTGTCCGCGAGATTGCCGTTCACGACGCATCAGCTGAGCGGCGCGACGTGCTGATCGAACAACTCAACAGGCTCGGCAAGGGCCGCGCGCTGGCTGGCTCAGCCGATCCCACAGGTTTCGATTTCGTGGCCAACGCCACGCCCGCCGGCATGGGCGAAGGCGATCCGCTGCCGGTCGACGTCGCAAGGCTGGCGCCGTCGACCTATTGCGGCTGTGTCATCACCAAGCCGGAGGTTTCGCCCTTCATCGCAGCGGCGCGAAAGGTCGGCTGCGTCACGGCGACCGGCACCGACATGTATCAGCAGCACCAGAGCATCATGGTGGACTTTCTGCTCGGCGGATGACCTCGAGAATGTCAAGCGTCGAGCCGCGCGTTGTTTGCGCGCGGCGGGGCTTGAGCGATCGGAGCTGGCGTAGGATCATGCCGTGAAGGCGGGCGAATGCCGGCCGTCGGTTGGTTGCGAGCAGGGCGCATGCCCCGAACAGAGGAACGAAAATGAACAGGGGCAGCATCATTGCAACGGCCGCGCTCGGCGCGATCGCACTGTTCGCACATCTCGGGGCGGCCGGCGCCGCGCAATGCGGCAACGGGCCCGGCGGCTTTGAAGGCTGGAAGCGCGCGTTCGGCGAGGAGGCCCGTGGCAAGGGCATCGGCGCGACCGGCATCGGCGCGTTGATGCAGACCAATTACGCGAGCGCGACCATTGCGGCCGATCGCAGCCAGCACAGTTTTTCGCTCTCGCTCGACCAATTTCTGGCCAAGCGCGGCGCCTCGACCATCGTGGCGCGCGGGCGCTCGCTGAAGCAGTCGCAGGCCGCCTTGTTCGCTTCGATCCAGCAGCGCTACGGCGTGCCGCCGGGGCCGTTGATCGCGATCTGGGGGATGGAGACCGGCTTTGGCAGCCAGCGCGGCAACCAGAACATGCTGTCCTCGATCGCGACGCTCGCCTATGACTGCCGCCGGCCGGAGTTCTTCACTGACCAGCTCTATGCTGCCCTGAAGCTGATTGATCGTGGCTCAATGTCGCCTGGGCAGCGCGGCTCCATGCATGGCGAGGTCGGCCAGACCCAGTTCATGCCCAAGAACATCCTGGCCTATGGTACCGGCAATCTCGATAACGCCGCCAATGCGCTGAGCTCGACCGCGAATTTCCTGAGAGCACATGGCTGGCGAGCAGGAGCCGGCTACCAGCCGGGCGAGCCTAACTTTGCGGCGATCGAAGCCTGGAATGCCGCCGGGGTCTACCAGAAGGCGATCGCGCTGATGGGGCGGCAGATCGATGGGGAGGGGGGGCGCTAAACATGATCCGGACCCGAAGGGCCGCGTTAGCGCAAAGTGCGCAGCGGTTTTCCGAAAAGATCATGCCAAATGAGCGCGCCCCGTCTCAATAGTGTGACGTCCGATAGGCGTCGAGCGCGTGCGCTGCAAAAACGCCGATGCTGCAAAGGGCGAGGAAGGCGGAGATCAGCTCGATCATAGCTCGTCCTCCCGCGGAGGCAGCGCGACGAGGTATTGGCCGCAGGAATAGTCCCAGATCAGGTCGAGGAAGAATTGCATGGTGGCCGTCCCTGTATGATTTTGACGGCCAGCATAATGGACAGTCTGTTTCGAGCGTGTTTCGTGGGTTCGGGGAAAGGGTTTCGTCGGAACCGTTCAGGACGCCGCAGGCGGCGCGGGCCCTCGCACATCCGTTAACCACGCGATCGCAGGTTGTATCGCCGGTTGGGGAGCGCTTGCGGCTCTCCTGCAGAGATGGTCAGCTTGTTCCGGGGAAACGGCTGGAGGACAATATGAAGAAATTGCTTTTCACGATCGCGCTGCTTGCGGGATTTTCAGCGACACCTGCGCTGGCGCAGCAATCCAAGGTCGGCGACTGGACCATCGAGAAACGCTCGCAGGACACCCACTGCAACGCGAGCCGCGGCTACAAGGACAAGGACGACGAGAACCGCGACTATGTGATCGTGCTGTCCTACTCCGACAAGGCGATCGTCATCGTGATGATCTATGACGGCTGGGAGTGGGACAAGGTAGGCGAGATCTTGAAGGCCGATTTCGCTACTGACGACGCCGACATCATGAAGAGCGCCAAGTGGGAGGTCATGGACAAGACCACCGTGCGCGGCATCTTCGAATTCAACCAATCGATCCTCGACAAGCTGTCGAAGGCGAAGCGCCTCACCGTCGATTTCGAGGATGATGATGAGGACAGCATCGAGATGCAGATCCCGCACGCGGGCGAGGTGCTGGGCGCGCTGAAGTTCTGCGAGGAGAACAGGAAGTAGGGGCGAGGGCGGATTCGTCGCGTGATGTCATCGCCTGACCTCACGGCGCCGCAAAGGCACGCGGATGATTCCGTCTAGAATGACCTCGAAGGCCGCTCCCGCGTCAAGAAAAGCCGACATTGAGTGATCACATCAGGTTCATCCGCCTGGAGCTTCACTGGGCCATTGCCCGGGTGTTGCTTTTGCGAAGTCTGTCGAGGTCCTCATCAATCGATAGAGCCATGGGCGTATTGTACGGAGTCATCCGATACGTCTGCAAAGCTGGTGTGGCCGCAACCAGTGCGGGCCACGCTGCCTCCGCCTGGACGGAGTGGCCGGTACGGACCTGTGACGACAGCCAGATCGCCTTGCAGACGCCCAGCGCAGGTGTTCGATCCATACATTCGCGCGCATATCGCAGCGCATTTTCATAATCCTGCACGGAATAGCGCAGCCTTGCCGCTACGATGGCGTAATGCGGTGGGCGTAGCGGGCTCCAGGAGACCGCCTTCTCGAAGGCTTCAATAGCTGCTTGGGTTCGACCGGCATGGTGCTGTGCGACGGCGAGGGCGAGCCAATTGTCCGGATCGCCAGGGCCGAGTTGAGTCGCCCGCTCGGCCGCGCTCACTGCTGCTTCGGGGTTCTTGCTCGAGTCGATCGCGATGGACAGCACTCGCCACGAGCTGGCAAGCAGCGGATCCAGCGCAGTCGCGTGCTCGATATCAGCGATCGCCTGCGGCAAGTCCTGACGACTGAGCCCAGGATCGTGATGGCCAAAGATCAACAATGTCTTCGCCTGTCCGAGATGCGCCCATGCGGGGGCGTAGTTCGGATCAAGGCGGACCGCCTGTTCCAGCTCCTGCCGCGCCTGGCGAAGGGCCTCAGGACTCGGCGCAATAGTCAACGCGATCGCGCGCAGCACGCGCGCGTGCGCATCAAGCGAGGCTGGCGCACGGTTCCGTAACACGGTCCGGTCCGACTCGCGCACGGTTGCACCAAGTGAGGCGCTAATCCGCGAGATCAACGCCTCGGTAACGTCGGGCAAGTCGTGCGCGGTGGGCTCGAACCGGCCGCTCCAGACGATGCTACTGTCGCCGGAAGCGATCAGTTGCACGTTGAGCTGCAGCCGGTCGCCGCGCCTCTCCGCGCTGCCGTCCACGAGGTAGCGAGCGTGGGTCATCGCAGCGATCTGCGCCGGGGACAGGTTCTTGCCGCGAAGCTCGGCTGTGGCGAGGGTTGAGATGATATGCAGGTCGGGGTAGCGCGCAAGGTCGCTGGCAATCATGTAGGCTAATCCGTTGCCGTCCGGACTGCTTTCGCCAGAGGCGTTGAGCACGCGCAAAGGCAGAACTGCAACATCGGCCACCATCCTGTCGTGTGCGTCGCGGCGCCCGGGGGGTGCCCCGGGGAGTAGAAATTGCCAGGCCAGCACGATCGCCACTACCATCATCGCAATGGCGGCGGCCAAGCTATAGAAGCTCCGCACATCGCGCGGTGCCGTGTCGGTCGCGTCGACGATCAGAAGGTAACCACGTCGTGGCATCGTCCGCACGACTTGCTGCCGGGTATCACCGAGGGTGCGCCGGATCTCGACCACGCATTGCACAAGCGAATCGTCGGTCACCGAAACGTCCGGCCAGACTCTCGCACTTAGATCGCGCTTTGTAACCAGCTCTCCGTGCCGGCGCGCCAGTTCGAGCAAAACTGCCAGAGCCTGAGGCCGCAGCTCAACGGCTTGGCCGTGCTGGTCAAACAACTGCGCCTGATCCAAATCGAGCGTATATCCGTTCAGCCGCAGGCAGGCCATGAGCATGCCTCCCACCATCCATCTTAGCGGACCGGCAAGTGCGCCTCAAGGCAACGGCAAAACCTGATTTCGTCTTTCATCGTCCTTTTTCGTCCTGTCTCACCACAGACCTGCGCTACGTTGACAATGAGGGCCGCTGCCCTGAGCCAGCGGTAACCCGAGAAGCTGCAACGCAACAAATAAACGGGCGCGGAGTGTCTCCGGAGCGAACAGCAGGGGGGCAATCTCTTATTTTTTTAAGGAGATTGCAAATGAGGAAGATATTTTCGATGGCTCCCATCACGGCGGCGACGCTGATCGTGCCGCTAGTCTGGCATTTCGCGGCGCACGCGCACGATCATAGTCGCCCCGAACTCAATAGCTGGTTCGAGAGCCTCAAAAGTGGAAAGGGGCCATGCTGTTCCGACACCGACGGCAAGGCGCTATCCGACATCGACTGGGAGGTGAGAGAGGGCCACTACCGCGTGCGCATCGAGCGCCAATGGTGGGACGTACCGGAGGCCGCCGTGATCAAGGAGCCGAACCGCGCCGGTAGGACAATGGTCTGGCCCGTCTACTATTGGGTGCTCGGCGGTAACCTGCGGCGCATCGAAATTCGTTGTTTCATGCCCGGGGTCATGATGTGACCGATTAGCGTTTTCGAACGAAAGCCTGTTCCACAACTGGTAGTCCATTGTTGCCGCTGATCCTTTGAACCCATGCGGGATTTCCGGGACTCAAGTGAAGTGGTTCACATGGTGCGTCCGTGGTCGGGCTGCGGTGCGTACGGAATTCGTGGAGGAAGTATCTCTAATCGAAGAGGTGACCCCATGAGAACCCAGTTCTTGATTGTGACCGTCGCTGCCGCCATCGGACTCGTGGCGACTAATCACGCAAATGCGTGCAGATTGCATCTTCCACCTTTTGAACTTGGGGACTTCCCGATCACCCGGCAGCACCAAGTAGCTCTGCTCGCAGCGGCCCAAGTGGAGGAGAGTACGGTAACGCCAACGCTAATGTTAGCTGGCATCCCCGGTGCCATGCTCGCGCACGATCACAATCGAGCCGATCTGTCGAAGTGGTTTGAGAGGCTCCATGACCGAAAGGGGGATTTGTGCTGCGATGGTAGCGAAGCGATGCATTTGTCGGAGGTGGACTGGGAGATTGACGGCAACCATTACCGCGTCCGCGTGCCGACAACGTCTAGGGGCTTCGAGCGCGCGATGGCCGGCGCCACTAACGTGGAAACCGAGTGGGTTTACGTACCCGACAAGGCCGTCATCGACGAACCGAACAGGGCTAACGTGACACTGGTCTGGCCGCTGTACGGCCCGATGGGTGTGAGCGTTCGCTGCTTCATGCCAGGAACGATGGCGTGAAGCGGACGGCTTGTGTTGCGATCCCGCAATCCTAATTGGCGCTTCGAGCTAGCGTGAACTCCATCTCGGCGACCTTCTGCTCGCCCACCCAGGTCTGCAGTACCCAGGTGCCGGGAACGGCTTCCCAGTCGTCGTCGAGGCTGTAGCCGTGCAGCACAGTGCTGCCGATGGCCCAGCGCTCGGTGACATCGCTGCGAGAGAAGACCTCGCCCGTGCGCGGATTGCGCATGCCGCCGGGTGGGAAGATGGTGATGCTCCGGACCGGCACGAGCGCTCCATCCGGTTCGCCCGTGAGGCGATATTCATAGCCAAAGCGAATGCCCTTGCGCGCCGGAACCGTCGTGGTGCTCGGCGTGAATTGCCAGGCGACGCGATCGATCGTTCCACTCGGCGGTCCCGCTGATTTGTCGGTGGCGAGGACCCTGGCCTCGTAGATCCCGAACTGCGGGATGTCGGCGCCCGTGACCGTCGGCAACTCGGCAGAGCCCGCTTGCGAGAAGATTGCGAGCACGAGGGCTGCCGTCCACCAAACATATCCCCTCGTACGAAGAGCCCGCATTAATGCTGTCCACGGATTGCTAGATACCGAGCCTTTGTCGGGGCGATCAGGTTTCAAGTTCGGTGGAAATCGCAGGTTCTTCGCCGAGTTGCCAGCCGATGGCGGCAATACGTGACGTTACGATGCGGCATATTGCACATTAAGCTTGCGAAGGACCTGAACGCGTTACGGCGTACGATCGAGTCGCGAAATCGACAAGACTTGTCCGTTGGTGGCTGGAACAAACTTGTTGGCGACCAGCCCGGCGTCGCTTTCAGGCTCCAGCAGTGCGACGGCAAGGCCCGATAAGGGCTGATTGAATGGAATGAAGACATCGTCCGGCGTCAAAGCGATATCGGCCTTCTCCAGCGCAAAAGTCCCCTTGATGATCGCTCCGGCACCTGTGTCGTCGCCGCGCACATCTTCCTTCGCTCCCGAAGTAACGTCGGTTGCCCGATAGTGATCGCCTGGAACCACCGCAGCAGTCGCAACGAGCTGAAAGGTCAGGCCAGCCCGCTTGATCGCGTCGATGGCCCGGGTGTTGTCACGGCTGATGAGATAGCCCGCTGGTCGGGGGCGCGTCAGCGCCGGGTCGATCTTCAGCGCCGAGACCCACGTTACCGTGACGGGTTTATCCGCGCCGGTCTTGGGATCGACGAACACCATCTCACGCGATTCGGGATGTCCATGCGCGACGACGACGACGGGCTTGTCGGACGTGGTGGCCTCGATTGAAGCCTGCTTCGACAACTGCATAAATGCGCCGGGATCCTTGGCCGCTAGTTGCAGGATGGCTTCGGCCGCAACGACATGCGTCTCGACCCGCCGCGCCAGATGCGCGCGCCCAAGCCCCACACCGCGGGTTTCCAGCAGGAAGCTGACAGCATTGCGCAAGCCGGCGACGTTGCGCCCGGTATCCGGTCCGATCCCGCCCATTGCGACGGGCGAGTCGCGACGACTGCCGTCGGTCGTGTGATACCAGTCATGCGTCAGACCGTGCGTATCGAAGGCCTGCAGGATCGCCGGAAGGAAAAGCTGGGATTCGGCCTTCTCCAGGCTGGGCGGAAGATTGGGGACCGTGGCGTATTGGATCATCGCGTCGATGCGTTGGACGCCGCCGACTTTCTCGACCCAGCGGCCGCCCACGGTGAATTCGTGGCAATCCAGCACGAGTTGCGGATGGAATTGGTTGAACAGAGCGCCGATCGTCTGGATTTCCGGGGTTCGCAGCAGCGTATGATCCCGGTTGGGGTCCATGCCGTTCGCCAGTCCGCGGACAAACGCGTCAGCGCCATCCGGATTGGCGCGCGGGACGATGATGACGTCGATCGCAGCGAGGAGATCGGCGAGATCGCCGGCGCCGAGGCGCTGCGCTAGAACCAGGGCCGCTTCACCGCCGGCAGGTTCATTGCCGTGCTGCTGGCCGATGATGAGAACCACCGGCTTCGCTCCATTGCCTAACGCGTTCTGATCGCGGGAGAAGAACAGAACGGGGAGCACGCGTCCTTGCTGGGAGCGGGCGCCAATCTCCATCCGCATGGCCGGCGACTTGGCCGCGAGCGCCTCCAGGAAGGCCATCAACTCGCTATGCGAGGTGAAATCCTGCTTTCCGGGCGCAAAGGCCGGCGTGGTGTAGTGCACCTCCGCATCGGGATAGCGCGCGGCGACCTCCGGAGCCTCCTGATAGACGGATGCGGGATTGAATCCCGCAAGCGACAAGGCGGAGGAGGCCAGAAAGACTGCGGCGGCGAACGAGCCGCGGACATAGCGCCGATAAAACATTGGTCACCCCCAGCGACATCGCAACTCTAAAGCAATTGCAGCAGCAGGGCGCCGGGTGATGCGCAGGATATTATCGGCGGTATCGCTGAATAAATTGAAGAATTTCGATGGCTGGGGAACCTGGATTCGAACCAAGACAAACAGAGTCAGAGTCTGTTGTGCTACCGTTACACCATTCCCCAACGGAATTGCCTAACAAATTCAATGATTTATTGAACTGTCGGGCGGCGGCCGGAGGCGCGCGCGGCGCAAATCACGGCTCAGGCGTGGTGGGTTTCTACCCGCTCGCCTCTGGGCTTGCAAGCACTGCTGTGGAGGGGAGTTTCCTTTGGCGCGAAACCAGGCGATCGAAACCGCGACCGGCGAGGGCAGGCGAGGCGGCGGTGCGCGCGACGGTTTGCCCCATCTTCAAAGCCTGAGACCGCGGTCGGGACGTCGTCTCCTCAATCGTCCTCAGGGGCAGGCAACTCGCAGAAGGAGACCCGTGATGCCCTATGTCGATGGTTTCGTGCTCGCCGTGCCAAAGGACAAGGTCGACGCCTACAAGGCGCTGGCGCGAACGGCGTGCGAGGTCTGGATGGAGCACGGCGCGCTCGACTATGTCGAGTGCATCGGCGACGACGTTCCCTATGGCGAGGTGACCTCGTTTCCGCGCGCGGTGATAGCGAAGGAGGACGAGATCGTGGTGCTGTCCTGGATCGTCTACCGCGACCGCGAAAGCCGCGATGCCATCAACAAGAAGGTGATGGAGGATTCCCGCCTGAAGAACGCCGGCATGCCCTTCGACGGCAAGCGCCTGATCTTCGGTGGCTTCGAAACCTTTATCGAGGCGCATCGCGCGGAGTCGGCCTGACCGTCGGCAAAGGTCAGGCGAAACGCGCAACGAGCGCGAAAGCGTGTTCGCGATTGCGACGGGCATAGTCCGCATGTGCCAATGCCGCATTGTGCAATCGCGTTTCACCTTGCCGGTTCCAGAGTGGCATGCCATCCTTCGCGCGCCAGGAAAATCAAATGGAAGCAGGCCGCTCGCCGAAGTTTCCAAGCCTAAAAAATCCGGTCGGGGAAACCCTTTGGGAGGTGTGGTTCATGGCATTGAAGCTCGCTACGCGGCTGCTTTGCGCGGCCGCGATGTCCGTCGTGCTTGCGGGAGGCGCGCAGGCTGAGGACAAGGTCGTCAAGATCGGAGTCATTTTGCCGATGTCCGGCAGCACGGCGTCGATCGGTGCGCATGCCAAGGCCGCGCTCGAAGTCGCGACCGACATCATCAACAACGCCCATCCCGAGCTCGACAAGCTGCCGCTTGCCAAGAACGCCGGGCTCGCAGGCCTTGGCGGCGCCAAGGTCGAGATTGTCATCGCCGACAACCAGGGCAGCCCGGCCACCGGGCAAAACCAGGCACTGCGTCTGATCACGGAAGAGAAGGTGGTCGCGATCCTCGGCGCCTACCAGTCCGGCATTACGCTGACATCGAGCGCGATTGCGGAGAAATACGGCATTCCATACCTGACGCCAGAATCGGTCGCCGCCAATCTCACCGAGCGCGCCTTCAAATGGTTTTTCCGCACCACGCCGATCGCGCCGGATTTCGTTCGCATCTACGACGAATTCTTGACCGACATGAAGGCGGCCGGAGCGAAGACTGACACGATCGCGCTGGTCCATGACAACACCGAATACGGCACCTCCGTCGCCAACACGATCACCAAAGGCTTCAAGGAGAAGGGGCGCACCGGAGTCATCGACGTCGCCTATGCCGTCAACGCCACCGACTTGCAGGCGCAGGTGCTTCAGCTCAAGGAGAAGAAGCCCGACGTCGTGCTGATGATCTCCTACACGTCGGATGCGATCCTGTTTGCGAAAACCATGCAGTCGCTCGACTACAAGCCGCCGATGCTGCTGGCTGACGATGCCGGCTATTCCGATCCGTCCTTCATCAAGGCGGTCGGAAAGCTCTCGCAGGGCGTGTTCAACCGCTCGTCCTGGGCCGTTGGCCCCGCTGGCTCGCCCAGCGCCGTCATCGCCGACATGTACAAGAAGAAGAGCGGCGAGGAGATGGAGGACACGGTCGGGCGCGAGATGCAGGGCTTCTTCGTGCTGGTCGACGCCATCGACCGCGCGGGCTCGACCGATCCTGCGAAAATCCAGGCGGCGCTGAAGGCAACCGACCTCAAGCCCGAGCAACTCATCATGGGCTACAAGGGCGTGAAGTTCGACGAGAAGGGGCAGAACGTGCTGGCGTCGGCCTACATCATCCAGCTTCAGGACGGCGAGAATTACGTCTCGGTGTGGCCGAAGGGCAATGCCGAGAAGGCGCCGGTGATGCCCTACAAAGGCTGGTGACGATGTCGGAGGGGGGACCGGCGGTCCTGCCTTTTTTGTCGGCTTGATAGAGCGGCGCGGCTCATGTCCTTTGTTCTCGTGCAGGTGATCGTCGGCGGGCTCCTGCTCGGTGCCGTCTACGCCCTGTTTTCCTCCGGCCTCACCCTGGTGTGGGGCATGATGAACATCGTCAATTTCGCGCATGGCGATTTCGTCATGCTCGGCATGTACGTCGCCTATGTCGTCTACACCTTGATGGGAGGCGGGCCGCTTCTCGGCGCGCCGCTGGCTGTGCTGGTGCTGGCGACGCTCGGCGTCGTCGTCTATTTCGGCCTGATCCGCGACATCATGAAGGGGCCGATGCTGGCGCAGATCCTCGGCACCTTCGGTCTGGCATTGCTTTTGCGCTATTCCGTGTTCTGGTGGTTCGGTGCCGACTTCAAGTCGCTGCCGCAGAATATCGTAGGCGGCACGTATGCGGTGGCGGGGCTACGCCTAGAGGCGTCGCGGCTGCTTGCCGGCGTCGTCGCGCTGCTGGTTACGCTCGGCCTGCACCTGTTGCTGACGCGCACCTCACTCGGCTCGAAAATGCTCGCGGTGGCGGAGGATGCAACTGCCGCCCAGCTCATGGGTATCCGGCCCGACACGATGCAGGCGATCGCCTGGGCGATTGCGGCGGGTGCGACGGGACTTGCCGGCGCGCTGATCGCGAACTTCTTCTACATCGTGCCGACGGTGGGCGAAACGCTCGGCATCGTCGCCTTCGTCACGGTCTCGCTCGGCGGTTTCGGCAGCGTGCCAGGCGCGCTGGTTGCGGGCCTTCTGATCGGGGTCATCGAGTCGCTGTCGGGCTTCCTGATCGGCGCAGTCTACAAGGACATCGTCGTCTACATCCTGTTCCTGTTCTTCCTGTGGTTCCGGCCGCAAGGCCTGATGGGGAAGATGTGATGCGGCGCCTGCTCTGGCTGTCGGTACTGTCAGCGGTCGCGATTGCCTATCCATTGCTGCTGTCCTCGCCGTTCCAGCAGCGCCTTGGCGCGCTGGTGCTGCTCTATGCGATCGCGGCCTCGGCCTGGAACATCGTGGGCGGCTATGCCGGGCAGGTCTCCGTCGGCCATGTCGTGTTCTTCGGCTGCGGCGCCTACGCGGCGATGGGCGCCTACGCCAAGTTCGGTCTGTCGCCGCTATTCGGCATTCCCGGTGGCATCGTGATTGCGGCGGCGCTGGCGGCCGTCATCGGCGTGCCGACGCTGCGCCTGTCGGGCCACTATTTCAGCATGGCGACGATTGCGGTGGCCGAGACGATGCGGCTGATCGTTACCAACACGGATTACCTTGGCGCGGCGGTGGGCCTATCCGGCCCGACGGTCGCCCGCAACATCTTCGATCTCTCGTTCATCTCGTCGCTGCCCTACTACTATCTCTTCCTCCTGGTTCTTGTGATCACGCTCTTCATCACCTGGTGGATGACGAACAGCCGGATGGGATTCTATCTGCGTGCGATCAAGGATTCCGAGCGTGCCGCGCGCTCGCTCGGTGCGCCCGCGAGTCGCACGAAACTTTACGCGTTCATGCTGAGCGCGGCGCTGACGAGCGTCGCCGGGGCGCTCTATGCGATGATGTTCGGTTTCGTCGACCCCGAGTCCGGCCTCGGCATCCTGATCTCCGTGAAGATCCTGATCATGGCCGCGCTCGGCGGGGCAGGGCTGCTGTTCGGTCCGCTGGTCGGCGCCGCAATCCTGGTGCCGCTGGAGGAAATCTCCAACAGTGTGCTTGGCGGCAAGGGCGCAGGCCTCACCTTCGTGGTCTATGGCGCGATCATCGTACTGATCGCGCGCTTTCAGCCCGGCGGCATCTTGAGCCTTTTCAAGCGCCGGCCCAAGCCGGGAAGCGAAGCGGGAGCGCCTCATGCTCCTTGAAGCGCGCGGCATCACAAAGGCCTTCGGCAGCTTCAAGGCGGTCGACGATGCCTCCGTGACGCTGGAGCAGGGCGATATCCTCGGCCTGATCGGGCCGAACGGCGCCGGCAAGTCGACCTTCTTCAACTGCCTTACCGGCGATCTCAGGACGACCGCAGGCCACGTCCTGTTCGAAGGCCGCGATATCACCGATCTCGCGCCGGAGCGGCGCGCGCAGCTCGGGCTCGCGCGCACCTTCCAGGTGCCGCAGACGTTCGAGGGCATGACGGTGCTCGAGAACGTCATGATCGGCGCGTTCCTGCGTACCAAGCCTCGCGCCGAAGCCGAGGCCAAGGCGCGCGCGGTGCTGGAGCGGGTCGGGATGATCAGGCTAGCGGATGCGCCGGCGCGCTCGCTCGGCACGCCCGGCCGCAAGCGCCTGGAGATTGCCCGTGCGCTTGCCACCGAGCCGAAGCTGCTGCTGCTCGATGAAGCGATGGCGGGTCTCAATGCGCATGAGGTCAGGCTCGCAATCGATCTGGTGCGCGACATCCACCGCGCCGGCATCACGCTTGTCATCGTCGAGCACATCATGGAAGTGATCATGTCGCTGGCGAGCCGGGTGATGGTGTTTCACCAGGGCAAGGAGATCGCCCGCGGCAGCCCGCATGAGGTAACGGCGAACCCGGCGGTGATCGCGGCCTATCTCGGTACGCGTGCCGCCAAAGCGGCTGCCGGCCACACGCCGATCGAACTGATGGGCGGCCCCACATGAGCGGGCTTCTGCTTCGGATCGAGCACCTCGAAGTGCGCTATGGCGACCTGATCGGCGTGTCCGACGTATCGCTGGAAGTCCCCAAGGGCAGCATCGTCGCGCTGCTCGGCTCCAATGGCGGCGGCAAGACCACGACGCTGAACGCGATCGCAGGCCTGATCCCGGTACATTCAGGCACGATCAGCTTTCGGGGCGAGGCAATCGCGGGCCAACGGGCCTTTGCGATCGTGCGCAAGGGGCTTGCGCTGTCCCCGGAGGGCTGGCGGCTGTTCGTGCAGCAGAGCGTCGAGAACAATCTCCTGCTCGGCACGACGCCGTTGCACGACAAGTCGCGCAAGGCGGCGCTGCTCGAGCGTGTCTACGAGATCTTTCCGCGGCTCAAGGAACGCCGCAACCAGCGAGCGGGCACCATGTCGGGCGGCGAGCGGCAGATGCTCGCGGTCGGCCGCGCGCTGATGAGCGACCCGAAACTGTTGATGCTGGACGAGCCGTCGCTCGGGCTGGCGCCGGCGGTCGTGGAGTCCATGTACGAAACCTTCGGCCGCCTGCATCGCGAGGGCCTGACCATCCTGCTCGCCGAGCAGTCGATCGAGCTTGCCCTCGAAGTCTCCGATTTCGCAACCGTCTTGCAGGTGGGCAGAAGCGTCTTGTCCGGCACCGCGACGGCGCTGGCGAACGATCCGCAGGTGCAGAAGGCCTATCTGGGGGCAGGGTGAGACGGACGCGGCCCGTTACTTGATCTTGTCGTAGGCGGCCGCAAAATCGGTGAGCGGCATCGGGATGTTGATGGTCTCCTTGGACATGTTCTGGAAGGAGACCTTCAACTGCTTGCCGGATTTCAGCGCCGCAAGCAGGTCCGCGGAAATCGGCGTCGAGACGTAGCAGCCGCGATTCTCGCAGGTCTGGATCGGCAGGTCGACCGTCTTGCCCTCGTCGACCTGGAGCTTGGCGCCGACGGGGATATTGAGGCCGAGTGGCAGCTGGATCAGCGCCGTGGGTACGCGCGTGTCGGCGGGCACGCGGATGTTGATCAGCACGATGAGCTGTCCCGTCTTGGTCAGCACCGCGTTCTGCTCGATCGCGCATTCCAGCGGTGCATCGCGGCTCGCGCTGGTGCAGCGCGCGGCCCAGCCTGCTTGCGGCGCCGGCGCAACGTCGGCCTGCGGCTGCGCGGCAGGAGCCGCGGGCTGTGCGGCCTGGGGCGGAGCCGCCTTGGATTTGGTGCCCTGGGCGTGAGCGGATCCGCTCCACAGCAAGGCAACCGAAAGGAGGGCGGCAAGATTGGAGCGCATGGACATGAAATATCGCTTTGGCTTGAAAGGAGGGAAACGTGCCGGAATTGGAATTGCGACGCTTGCTTACTCGGCCGCTTCCTTGACCGCGCCGTGTTCGGTCGTCTCGGGTTCGCTCTGCTTGGAACGGCCCCAGCCGGAGAACCAGTTGGAGAGCTCGTCGAGATAGAGATAGACCACGGGCGTCGTGAACAGGGTCAGGGCCTGGCTGACGATCAAGCCGCCGACCATGGCATAGCCGAGCGGCTGGCGGATTTCGGCGCCGGTGCCGTGCCCGAGCATCAACGGCACGCCGCCGAGAAGGGCCGCCATCGTCGTCATCATGATGGGGCGGAAGCGGAGCAGCGCGGCCTGGCGGATCGATTCCGCCGGCGTCTTGTGCTCATCGCGTTCGGCCGCGATCGCGAAGTCGACCATCATGATGCCGTTCTTCTTCACGATGCCGATCAGCAGGATGATGCCGATCAGCGCGATCAGGCTGAAGTCGAACCCGGCCGCCATCAGGATCGCGAGTGCGCCGACGCCGGCCGAAGGCAGGGTCGAGAGAATCGTGATCGGGTGGATGTAGCTCTCGTAGAGAATGCCGAGGATCAGATAGACCACGACGAGGGCTGCCAGGATCAGCAGCGGCACGGTGCCGAGCGACTGCTGGAAGGCCTGCGCGGTGCCCTGGAAGCTCGAATTCAGCGTCGCCGGCGCGCCGAGATCGGCCATCGCTTTCTGCACGGCTTCCGTGGCCTGTCCCAGCGCCATGCCCTGTGCGAGGTTGAAGCTGATCGTGATCGCCGGGAATTGGCCCTGATGGCTGATCGAGAGCGGGCGCACCGGATCGGTCGTCCAGGTCGCAAACGTCGAGAGCGGCACCTGGTCGCCCGTTAGCGGCGATTTCAGGTACAGCTTGTTCAGGCTGTCGAGGTTACCCTGCATCTCCGGCAGGATCTCCAGGATCACGTGATAGCTGTTGAGCTGCGTGAAGTACTGGGTGACCTGGCGCTGGCCGAACGCGTCGTAGAGCGTGTCGTCGATCAACTGCGGCTGGATGCCGTAGCGCGAGGCGGTGTCGCGATTGATCTTGAGCTGAACCGTGGTGCCCTGGGTCTGCTGGTCGGTCGCGACATCGCGTAGCTCCGGCAGCGTCTGCATCTTGGCGAGGATTCGGGGCGCCCAGTCATTGAGTTCGCCGAGGTCGGCGTCCTGCAACGTGAATTCGAATTGGGTGCGCGTCGGCCGGCCGCCGAGTCGAACGTCCTGGGCTGCCTGCATGTAGAGGCGAGCGCCTTCAACCTTGTCGAACTTCGGACGCAGCCGCGCAATGATCTGCTGCGCCGAGGCCTCGCGCTCGTTGCGGGGCTTCAGCGTAATGAACAGGTTGCCGTTGTTGCCGGCCCGGCCGCTGCCGCCGATCGCCATGGCGACGCTGGCGACGTCGGGATCGGCCATGATGATCTTGCCGAGTTCCTCCTGCCGCCGCACCATGTCCTTGAAGGAGATGTCCTGCGAGGCTTCGGAGGTCGCCGTGATCAGGCCGACGTCCTGCTGCGGGAAGAAACCCTTCGGGATCAGAATGAACAGATAGACCGACAGGGCGAGCGTGGCGAAGAAGATCGTGAGCGTGGTGCGGCGCCAGCTCAAGGCGAGGTCGAGAATGTGTTCATAGCCGCGCAGCATCGCGTCAAAGGCGCGTTCGCTCCATTGATAGAAGCGGCCGTGCTTCACCTCGCCATGGGCGCGCAGGAAGCGCGAGGCCATCATCGGGGTCAGCGTCAGCGACACGAACATCGAGACGAAGATCGTCATCGCGAGCACGACGGCGAATTCGCGGAACAGGCGGCCGATGATGCCGCCCATCAGCAGCAGCGGGATCAGCACCGCGACCAGCGAGATGCTGATCGACACGATGGTGAAGCCGATCTCCTTGGCGCCCTTGTAGGCGGCGGCGAGGGGAGAATCGCCGTTCTCGATGTAGCGCGTGATGTTTTCGAGCATCACGATGGCGTCGTCGACGACGAATCCGACCGCGATCGTGAGGGCCATCAGCGACAGATTGTCGAGCGAATAGCCGAACACCCACATCAGGGCGCATGCGCCGAGCAGCGCCAGCGGAACCGTGACGGTGGGAATGACGGTCGCCCAGAAGCTGCGCAGGAAGATAAAGATGACCATGACCACCAGGACGATGGTCAAAAGCAGCGTGAACTGGACGTCCTCGACCGCGGCGCGGATGGTCGTGGTGCGGTCGCTGATCAGCTCGATCTTGATCGCCGGCGGGATCGCGGCCACCAGCCGGGGCAGGGTTGCCTTGATCCGGTCGACCGTCTCGATGACGTTGGCGCCGGGCTGCTTGAACACCACCAGGAACACGCCGCGCTTGCCGTTGGCCCAGGCCGCCTGCTTGGCGTCCTCGGGACCGGTGACGGCCTGGCCGATATCGCGGATTCGCAGCGGCCCGCCGTTGCGATAGGCGATGATGACGTCGTTCCAGTCCTTGGACTGGAGCAGCTGGTCGTTGGCGTAGATGGTATAGGCCCGTTTCTCGCCGTCGATATTGCCCTTGGGGCTGTCGACCGTCGTGATCGCGATCTGGCTGCGCACGTCTTCCAGCGACAGGCCCTTGGCCACCAGCTTCGCCGGATCGATCTGCACGCGAACCGACGGCTTCTGCTGGCCGCCGATGAACACCTGCGCCACGCCGGAGATCTGGCTGATCTGCTGGGCGAGCTGGGCGTCAACTGCGTCACTGACGGTGGTCAGCGGCAGCGTCTCGGACGTCGCCGACAGCAGGAGGATCGGCGAGTCCGCCGGGTTGACCTTGCGATAGGTTGGCGGCGAGGGCAGGTTTTTCGGCAACTGGCCGCTGGCCGCGTTGATGGCGCCCTGCACGTCGTTGGCGGCGCCGTCGATGCTGCGATTGAGGTCGAACTGGATGGTGATCGAGGCTGTGCCCAGATAGCTCGTCGATGTCATCTGGGCGATGCCGGGAATCTGCGCGAATTGGCGCTCCAGCGGCTGGGCGACCGAGGAGGCCATCGTCTCCGGGCTGCCGCCGGGCAGGTTCGCGGTGATCTGGATGGTCGGGAAGTCGACCTGCGGCAGCGGCGCGACCGGCAGCAGGGGGTAGGCGACGAGGCCGACAAAGAGAATGCCGGCCATCAGCAGCGATGTGCCGATGGGATAACGGATGAAAGGTGCCGAAATCCCGCCGTCGTTCATTCCTGTCGAACCTTGTTCTGGCCCGGAGTCGAACTTGCGACCGCCGTAGAGACGAGGCTTCCAGGCTGCACCTTGAACTGACCGCCGGTGATCACTTGTTGTCCCGGGCTAAGTCCTTCATCGATCACCGAGCGTCCATCGATGGAGTAGCTGACCTTGAGCTTGCGCAGTTCAGCCTTGTTCTCCTGATTGACCGTATAGGCGTAGAGACCGTTGGTCGAATGCTGGACCGCGTCGTCGGGGACCACGGTAGCGTCCTTCAGCGTCCGCACCAGAAGGCGCGTCGAGACCGATTGGCCCGGCCACAGCGTGTGGTCCTTGTTGTCGAACACCGCCTTCAGCCGAATAGTCCCGCTGCTCGTGTCGACCTGGTTATTGATGACGGCGAGCTTGCCCTCAGCGAGCGTCTTCTTGCCGTCGGTCGTCAGCGCGATCACCTTGAGCGCGCCGGCCTTCTGGCCCTCATTAATATAAGGCAACTGGTCCTCGGGCGCAGTGAAGATCACCGTGATCGGTTCGATCTGGGCAATGGAGACGATCGCCGTCTGGCTGGAGGCGTTGACGATGTTGCCGATATCGACCTGGCGCAGGCCCGCGACGCCCGTGATTGGCGACTTGACCTGGGTGTAGTCGAGCTGGGTCTGGGCATTGGAGATCGCGGCCTCGTCGGCTGCGATCTGCGCGGTGAGCTGGGCGACGGTGGAGCGCTGGGTGTCGGTCTGCTGCCGGGTCGCGAATTCACCGAGCTTGGTATAGCGCTGGAGGTCGAGATTGGCGTTGGCGAGGTTCGCCTCGTCCTGCTGCTTCTTGGCCTTGGCCTGGTCGAGCACGGCCTGGAAGGGGCGGGGATCGATCTCGACCAGAAGGTCGCCCTGGTTGACGATCTGGCCCTCGGTGAAGGCGATCTTGTCGATCTGGCCGTCCACCCGGGTCCGGACCTGCACGGTATTGAAGCCCTGAACCGTCCCGAGCCCGGTCAGATAGACCGGGAAATCAGCCTGCTGGACCGGTGCGATGGTGACAGGAACTGCGACCGGCCGCGGCGGGCCTTTCTGCGCGGTCTGGGTCTTGGCGGCGTCCGGACCATAGAAGCGTTGCCAGCCGAAGTAGCCTGCCACGGCCACGGCTGCGATGAGGGAAAACCACAGAATCGGCCGCGACTTTTTCATATCGGCTTCGTATCGGCTCGCTTGCCCAAAGGTTGAATTATGGGTCTCTGAAAGAGTTCCGGCGGCAGCCTGTATAATACACGCCAAGTTCCAGTGTAAACAACACTGTCGCTTGAGAATCCTAAACAATCGGAAAGCTTTGCATCCGATCCGGGCTGCGTGCGCACATCGTGAACAGCCGTTCTCTTGGGCAGCCTGTTGGGCACCAGCATCGATCAACGTGCAAAGGTTTCGCGATGCTCGCACGCCGCGTGCGCAATCCGAAGCGGCGCTGACGGGCCAAGACCTTCGGATGCAGTCGCGCCGTCCGAGCCAGAACGGTTCTAAATTGATTGCGCCGTGTTTCCGTTGTCAGCCCATGCGACGTCGTCCATATCAGCGCCCGCACAACGGGAGCGCATGATGGACGAACTGAACGGCAAGATGATCGCATGTCAGATTCTGATCACGGGCCTGATCGCGCGCGTCGCCAACGAGCAGGGCGATCCCTTGCGCTTCCTGACCGACTTTCGCGACGAGATCAAAGCCGTCGTGAAGGGCGTCAACATCGCCGGCATGGACAACACCGATGGCGTCCGTTCGGTCGCACAAGCGACCGTCGACGAGTTGTTCTCGCTGATGAAGCCGCCGAGCAGCGATTGATGCTGCAAACTCCGAGATCACGAGGCGCAGTTTTTCAGTTCTTTAGAACGCTTACAAACTAGCTCCTTAGAACGATTTCAAACTCCAGATTAGAATCGTTTTGATCTGGAAGTATTCAAAGCGTTCTCACGGGTTGCCCGCATTGACCACATATTTTGTGGCCGATACCAACGCCCAACGTTCATCGCGAATGACGCGCATGAGCGATCATGAAAATGGGGCGTGTGGTAATGGGGCAGGTGGTTGCACCGAAGTCGCTGCGATCGTTCGCGGCAATCGATTTCATCGACGAAAGGTTCGAAGGCGGCTCTGGCAAGGCGGCATCAGCCGTTGCCGGATTGATCGCGGTGGCATCGTTCTCGGGCGCCGCCGAGGCGCAGCAGTCGAATCTTCCCCCCGTCAGCGTCGATGCGCCAGTCGAGCGCCCGCGGCCTGCCGCCTCGAAGCCATCGCCGGAGCAGATTCGTGCGCGCAATGCGCTTCGCCGCGCGGCGCAGCGCGAGCAGGCGCAACAGACCGCAGCTGCGCCGTCCCAGAGCGTAGGCGCGCCGGACCGCGATCCCTATGCCGATCCGGCAGCTCCCTACAAGGTCGATCACGTGCAGGCCTCGGGCAAGTTTCCCGAGCCGATTCTGAACACGCCGAAGACCATCACCGTGCTCAGCAAGGAAGTGCTCGAGGACAAGAACACCACGACGCTGAAGGAGATAGGTCGCTCCACCGCCGGCGTGACGCTGGGCTCCGGCGAGGGCGGCAACGCATTCGGCGATCGCTTCTTCATCCGCGGCTTCGATGCGCGCAACGACGTCTTCATCGACGGCATTCGCGATCCCGCCGTTAGCATCCGCGAGAACTTCTTCACCGAGCAGATCGAGATCCTGCGCGGACCGGCTTCGTCCTATGCCGGTCGTGGCACTGCGGGCGGCGCCATCAACATCGTCACGAAGCAGGCCGGCGACGCGAACTTCAAGCGGATGGATACCGAGTTCGGCACCGACATGACCAAGCGCGTTACGCTCGACGTCAACCAGGTCATCGACCCGACTTTCTCGGTCCGCACCGGCGGCCTGTTCCAGGATGCCAACGTCGCCGGCCGCAATTACGTGACCGACAATCGTTGGGGTACCTTCGTCTCGACCAAGTACACCCCGACCAACGACATCAAGATCACGACGAACTACGTCCACACCGATCTCAGCGGTTTGCCGGATTTCGGCGTGCCCTACTACAAGCAGGGCAATGTGCCGGTCACCGAGGCTGGCATTCCGCGCCAGAACTGGTACGGCTTCGTCAACCGCGACTTCCAGACCGCGCGGCAGGACTTCGGCACCGGCACGATCGAGTACAAGGTCAACGAAGCCATCACGCTGAGCAGCAAGGTTCGCGGCGAGCACTCGCTGCTGAACTATATC
The DNA here is from genome assembly GCF_024199885.1 of Bradyrhizobium sp. CCGUVB23. Classification (NCBI taxonomy): domain Bacteria; kingdom Pseudomonadati; phylum Pseudomonadota; class Alphaproteobacteria; order Hyphomicrobiales; family Nitrobacteraceae; genus Bradyrhizobium; species Bradyrhizobium sp. CCGUVB23. The sequence goes on along the minus strand of NZ_JANADQ010000001.1, from coordinate 9,291,261 downwards.
GGCACGCTGCCGCAGAACCCGAATACGACCAACGTCAATCCGCTGCTCTGGACGACCACGGCCAGTGCGCAGAGCCGCTACCAGAACGTGGACGTGTGGGCCAACCAGAACGAGGCCACGTTCAAGCTCGACACCGGTGGGGTCAAGCACACCGCAGTGTTCGGCGTCGAATATGCGGACGAAAACATCTCGATCGACCGTTACACCGGTCTCTCCTCGGAACTGTTCGGCGGCGGCTCAACGAGCAACGGCGCCGTCCAGAACGTCAATCTCTATTCCCCTCAGTACACTTTTCTCTCCGGCTTCGGCACGCCGTCGCTGGTTGGAAACCCGACGCGTTATGGTGTCAACACCAGCAGCGTCTACGTCATGGACACCGCGAACTGGCAGGACACCATCATCGTCAATGGCGGTGTCCGCTATGATGGCTACAGCCAAAGCTCTTCGACAAACTCGGCTTATCTCAAGCAGAATGCCGATCTCGTCAATTACAACGTAGGCCTGCTCTACAAGCCGATGTCGATCGGCAGCATCTACGCGGCCTATGCGACCTCGGCCAATCCGTTCGGGTCGGAGCTTGACGCAACCGGCACCGATTACGGTGGCGTTCCGGCTAACACGGCTATTCTGCTCGGCCCCGAGCTCAACAAGGCGGCCGAAATCGGCACCAAATGGGAACTCGCCGACCGCCATCTGCTCGTGACGGGTGCACTGTTCCAGACCACGAAGGACAACGCCCGCGAGACCGTCAACGGCCTGCTGACTTCGGGCGCGGCCTACCGCATCCAGGGCATCGACATCGAGGCCGAGGGCAAGATCACGGACCGCTGGAGCATCTTCGGCGGCCTGGTGCTGATGCAGTCGAAGGTCACGCAGAGCGGCATCGCCTCCAACATTGGCCTCCAGCTGGCTAACGTCGCCCACCAGTCGTTCAGCATGCTCACCAAGTACAAGTTCGACGACGGTTGGGAGCTCGGCGGGCAGGCGGTGTATCGTTCCAAGGTCTATGGCGGCACGTTTGCGGCCAACACCGGCAACGAACTGCCGAGCTACTGGCGCTTCGACGCGTTCGTCGAAAAGAAGATCGACAAGAACTGGACCATGAAGCTCTACGCGCAGAACCTGACCAACAAGCTCTACTATGACACGCTTTATCGCAGCGCCGTGCCGTTCGTGGCCGTCGCGCCGGGACGGGCGTTCTATCTGGTCACGACGGCCAAGTTCTGATCATGCTGACCTGCATACCCGGCGTCTTGAGCAAGGATGATGTGGCGGAGTTCCGCCGCATCATGGATGCGAGCGAGTGGGAAGACGGCCGTTCGACGGCGGGTGCGCAGTCGGCGATGGTCAAGCGCAATGAGCAATTGCCGCCGGACAGCGACGTCGCGCGCAAGCTCGGCAACCGCATCATCTCGGCGCTGACGTCGAACCCGCGCTTCCTGGCGGCGGCGATCCCGCTCCAGATCTTCCCGCCGCTGTTCAACCGCTATGCGGCGAGCGGCGGGCACCATTTCGGTCTGCACGTCGACAACGCGATCCGCGGCGATCGCCTGACCGGCCTTCGCATCCGCACCGACCTGTCGGTCACGCTGTTCCTCGCCGAACCGGAGGAATATGACGGTGGCGAACTCGTGATCGAGGACACCTACGGTTCGCACGAAGTTAAGTTGCCGGCCGGCGACTGCGTGCTGTACCCCTCGACCAGCCTGCATCTCGTCACGCCGGTGACGCGGGGCGCGCGGGTGGCGTCTTTTTTCTGGCTGCAGAGCATGGTACGGGATGATCAAGCCCGCAGCCTGATCTTTGACCTCGATACCGCCGTTCAGGCGCTGGCGCAGCGGCTTGGACGCGACGACCCCGAAACGGTCAAATTGACGGGTATCTATCACAACCTCATTCGCTACTGGGCCGAAGTATGAAGACCACAACTTTCCGAGCGAGCCTTTGCCGAGCAAGCCTTGCCGCAGCCGTGATGCTCGCGGTGATCGCCCTCGCAGTCCCCGTTTCGGCACAGCAGCAGGCGGCAACGCCGCCAGCCACATCGCAGCCGGCCGCCACTCCGGCGGCGCCACCAGCCGCAGCGCCTGCGGCGACGGCTGCCCCCATGGCGCCTGCGGCCGAGGCTGCTGCGTCGACTGATGCCGGCCGCACGCTGAAATCGACTGCGCCTGTGATGAAGGAGCTGTCGCCCTGGGTGATGTTCATGTCGGCGGACATCATCGTCAAGGCGGTGATGATCGGGCTCGCCTTCGCCTCCCTCGTCACCTGGACCATCTTCATCGCGAAATCGATCGAGCTGACGCTGGCACAGGGCAGGGTGCGCGCGGCTCTGAAGAAGATCGCCGACGCACGCTCGCTAGCAGAGGCCCAGTTTGCGCTTGGTGCCAAGGAAGGCATCCTGCCGTCATTCCTTGCGGCCGCACTGCGAGAGGCGCGGGCGTCCGCGGGGATTTCCAGCGACGCCGGCATCAAGGAACGCGCCGCCTCGAGCTTTGCCGAGATTGCCCGCGCGGAGTCGCGGCGGATCCGGATCGGCATGGGCGTGCTTGCGACCATCGGCGCCACGTCGCCCTTCGTCGGCCTGTTCGGCACCGTCTGGGGCATCATGAACAGCTTCATCGGCATCTCGAAGTCGCAGACGACGAACCTTGCGGTCGTCGCGCCCGGCATCGCCGAAGCGCTGCTTGCGACCGCGATCGGCCTCGTCGCGGCGATCCCCGCCGTCATCATCTACAATCATTTCGCGCGCATGACGAAGGGCTATCTCGAGCTCGTCAGCCGCGCCTCGGGTGCGGCGGCGCGGCTGCTCTCGCGCGACCTCGACCGCAGCCACGGCAGCGTTCATTCGCGCACAGCGGCGGAGTAGGCGATGGGCGCTTCGATCGCAGACAACGATCTCGATGACGATGCGGACTTCTCCGAGACGCATGAGATCAACGTCACGCCGTTCATCGACGTCATGCTGGTGCTGCTGATCATCTTCATGGTTGCGGCGCCTTTGTCGACGGTTGATCTGCCGGTCGATCTGCCGACCTCCACTGCCACACCGCAGAAGAAGCCGGACAAGCCGACCTATGTCAGCATCAAGTCCGATTTGACGCTTGCCATCGGGGAGAACCCGGTCACGCGTGCCAACCTGGCCGCCTCGCTCGACGGCCTGTCGGACATGGGCAAGGATAAGTACGTTTTCCTGCGCGCCGATCGCACGGTACCTTATGGCGAACTGATGGGCGTGATGGAGTTGTTGCGCTCGGGTGGCTACTCCAAGGTGAAGCTGGTGACGCTTGAAGGTGTCCCGGCCTCTCCGGGGGCGCCCGCGGCAGACTCTGCGAAGCCCTAGAGGCTGTTCTTATGTCCGGTTTCGAGACCGAACCAAAACCATCCCGGCGGCTGTGGGTTCTGGCCGCGGTGGCGGCGCTTGCGCTCCACCTGGGAGGTGCGGCGTTGGCGCTCGCGCATTTGCGGACGGATGGTGGCGACGATGGTCTGGGTGCGGCCGGTGCGGAATTCGCCGTCGAGATGGCTTCGCCCGATGCGCCCGAGTCCGAACTTCTGCCCGGACCTGACACCGATGCCTCGCAGGAACAGCGGGCGATACCCGAACAAAAGGCCGAGGTGAAGGAAACGGAGCTTCCCAAGGACCAGCACCAGGACGTCGACGATGCCGACCGGATCGTCACCGACAACAACGCGAAAAAGCCGGACGACGAGAGCCAGAAGGTAGCGGCCATCGAGACCCCGGCTGCCGAGGCATCGCCGCAATCGGTAGCCACGGCGCGGCAGAAGCTCGATGAGGCTGCGCGCGAGGCCGAGAAGGCCGTGGCGCCGGTGCTCGGGATCGGCAAGGACATCCTGAAGCTGACTGCCGACTGGAACCGCAAGATCAGTGCGCATTTCAAGCTGCACCAGGTCTACCCGGAGGGGAAGGAGCCCAAGTCCCAGAAGGTCAAGGTCACCCTGGTCCTCAACCGCAAAGGCAACGTGCTTTCGGTCGATGTGGTGGAGTCCTCGGGAGACGATGCCTTCGATGCGGCGGCGGTCTCGATGATCCGTCGCTCGGATCCCGTGCCGCAACCGCCGGCAGGACTGACGGATGAAAAGTTCGAGCGCACGCTCGACGTCACCTTTCCGCCGCGCGAGACGAAGAAGAAATCGGCTCAGCGCCAGTAATAGCGGATCGCGACGTAGACCACGACCAGGCAGGCGAAGATCAGCGCCACCGGCAGCGGCCGCTTCTCGGTTCCGCCGAACGCCGTCACCCCGAACGTGCCGGCTTTCTTCGGCTTGGGCGGCGGGCGGCGGAAGGCGGTAACATTGTCCTTCACGGGCTCGCTGGCCCGGGGACGAACATCAGGCGGAGTTCCGGCTCCGCCCATTTCGGCATAGTACGCCTTGTAGACCGAGGTGATGGTGGCCTCGGTGGCCTCGTCCTCATTCGTCTGCTCCAGCAGCTTCTTGTAGCTCGCGAGGAACTCCTGGGCTTCCGGAGGCAGCGCAGACAACCCGTTGAGCTTGGCCATCATCTTCCAGGTGGCGAGATCGGCGCGGGCGCGGGTGTCGGCTCGTCGCGCGATCAGCATGTCGGCAGCTTTGACCAAGTTGGCCTCGGGCCCTTCGGGTTCTCTGGGTTCGTCCTGGTTCAACTACGCGTTGCCGGTCAGGAAGAGAACGGCCTTAATCACATATCCGGTCAACGTTCCCAGTATTGCCGAGATAACATCAAGATTTAGACCGAACTGCGAACCCGCAAGGGGGAGCAGGATCAGGATGGCGATCAGGATCAGCATCCCGAACGGCTCGAGCCGGGCCAGCGGCAGAGCGAGCGGCCGCGGGAGGAGCCCGACCGCAACCCGGCCGCCGTCCAGCGGCGGTATCGGCATCATGTTGAAGACGGCCAGCACCGCATTGATCAGAAGCGAATTCCTGAGGTTGTCGAAGATCCATTGCGCCGAACCTGCCGGCGCGAAAGGCAGGGCGTGGAGTGCCAGGCCCGCCAGCAGCGCGAGCAGGATGTTGGTCGCGGGGCCGGCCAGCGCCACCCAGACCATGTCGAGCTTCGGGTTGTTGAGATTGCGAAAGTTCACCGGTACCGGCTTGGCATAGCCGAACAGGAACGGCGAATGCGCAAACAGCAGCATCGCCGGCAGGATCAGGGTGCCGAACGGATCGATATGCCGGAGCGGGTTGAAGCTGACCCGGCCGAGCTTCCAGGCGGTATCGTCGCCAAGACGGTGCGCCACGAAGCCATGCGCGGCCTCGTGGAAGGTGATGGCGATCACCAGCGGCAGCACCCAGACGGAGAGGTCGTAGAGGGAGATGTTCACGCGCGCCGCCTTGGTTCATGCATCCGGCGCACGCTAGCATGGATTCGGTGACCTTCAGGCTACCGGGATCGTTCCCTCGTACTGCGTCAGGCCGTCGTCGATGCAGACCCAGCCCATCTTCTCCGACACCCAGATGTGTTCGGTCGGGGCAAAGGCATTGCGATCGTCGAAAGTGGCCAGCGCGACACCGGTCGCAGTGCCGTTGGTGCGGCGGGAGAACAGCCGCGTGCCGCAGGACTTGCAGAACACGCGCTCGATGGCCGGAGATGTCGGATAGAACGCGGTCTCGCCCTCGACTGTCAGCGCGCGCGGCTCGAACAGCGCGCGGGCATAGAACGGCGAGCCCATCGCCTTCTGGCAGAGGCGGCAATGGCAGACGCGGACGTTAAGCGGCTCGCCCTCCGTCTTGAAGCGAACCGCGCCGCACAGGCATCCGCCTTCTCTGGTCATGACGCCCTCAATAGGTGGCGCGCCCGCCGGAGATATCGAACACCGCACCGGTCGAAAACCCGCAGTCTTCCGATGCGAGCCAGGCGACCATCGCGGCGAGTTCCTCCACCAGCACGAAGCGGCCCTTCGGGATCTTCGACAGCATGAAATCGATGTGCTGCTGCGTCAGCTGTTCAAAGATCGCGGTCTTCGCGGCCGCCGGCGTCACGGCGTTCACCAGGATGTCGTGCGCGGCAAGCTCCTTGCCGAGTGACTTCGTCAGCGCGATCAGGCCGGCCTTGGAGGCCGAGTAGTGCGCCGCGTTCGGATTGCCTTCCTTGCCTGCGATGGATGCGATGTTCACGATCCGCCCGTATTTCTGCTTGAGCATCGTCGGCACGATCGCCTTGCAGCAGATGAAGGGGCCGTCGAGGTTGATGCGCAGCACCTTGCGCCATTCCTCGAGGTCGGTCTCCCAGACCGTCTTGTTGATGCCGGCGATGCCGGCATTGTTGACGAGGATATCGATCCTGCCGAAGGCGGCGAGGGTCGCATCATGGGCCTGCTCGACTGCGGCCGTGTCGGCGACGTCGACCTTGAAGACGCGAATGTCGCCGCCGATTTCCTTGGCTGTCTTCTCGGCTAGACCTGAGTCGAAATCCCAGATCGCGACCTTGGCGCCGGAGGCGACGAAGCGTTCGGCGATGGCGCGGCCAAAGCCCTGCGCACCGCCGGTGACGATCGCGCAGCGGCCGTTGAGGTCGATCTTGTTCATGCAAAACTCCTTCCTCGCACCCTCATGGTGAGGAGCGCGCCCTTGGCGCGCGCCCCGGGATGAGGATTAGTCAGAGCATGAAGCCGCCGTCGACGACGAGATCGACGCCGGTGGTGAATGCGCTTTCGTCACTGCCAAGATAGACCGCCATGGCCGCGATTTCCTCTGCGGTGCCGAGCCGGCCCATCTTCTGGCGGGCGATGAACATCTCTTTGCCCTGTGGGCCAACGGCGGCGGCGCGGTCGAGCATCGAGGGCGTCTCGACGGTGCCGGGGCAGATACTGTTGCAGCGGATGCCTTGCGTGATGAAGTCGAGCGCAACCGCGCGCGTGAGCAACGACACCGCCGCCTTGGACGCGCTGTAGACGTAACGGTTGGCCGGCGGCCTCAGCGCTGCGCACGACGAGATGTTGACGATGCTGCCGCCACCACCCGCTATCATCGCCGGCAGAAACGCCTTGACGGTCCGGTGCATGGATTTGACGTTGAGGTCGAACGAGAAGTCCCAGTCTTCTTCCGAACAGTCCAAAATGGTGCCGTTGTGCACGAAACCCGCCGCATTGAGCAGGATGTCGATCTTGCCGGTGCGCTTGGCGAAGGCGTTGACGTCGGCGGTATTGCGAACGTCGAGCTTTCCCGTCTCGGCGACGCCGTCCTTGCCCAGAGTGGCGATGCCACCTTCATTGATGTCGGTGGCGATGACGGTTGCGCCTTCACGCGCGAATGCGATTGCGCATGCGCGCCCGATGCCGGCCGCCGCGGCGGTGACAACGGCGCGCTTTCCCTTGAGGCGGTCTGCCATTTTCTTGTTCTCCTCACCTTGAAACTGTCTATTTCATCGTCATTGCGGGCGAAGCGAAGCAATCCAGAATCTCACCTCGGAGACAGTCTGGACCGCTTCGTCGCTTCGCTCCTCGCAATGACGACGTGGCTGCTAGTGGTTGTCCCGCGCCACGCCAAACGTGCCGGCGACGTTCTGGTAGCGCGTGGCGAGCTCCATGCAGGCGCCGGTCGACTGCTGGCCGACGGTGTTGCGATAGATCTCCTGCCAGGGCGTCTGGTTCGGCGGATGCTTGAAGCCGCCACTGGCCTTCAGCTCGACGTGGCGCTTCTTCACCTCATCATCCGAAATCAGGATATTGGCGCTGCCCTTGTTGAGGTCGATACGCACCTTGTCGCCGGTCCTCAGGATCGCAAGCCCGCCGTCGGCGGCCGCTTCCGGCGAGGCGTTGAGGATCGAGGGCGAGCCCGAGGTGCCGGACTGCCGGCCGTCGCCGATGCAGGGGAGGGCGAGGATGCCGCGTTTGATCAGCGCCGCCGGCGGTTGCATGTTCACGACCTCCGCGCCGCCGGGATAGCCGATCGGTCCGGCGCCGCGGATGAACAGCACGCAACGCTCGTCGATGTCGAGCGAGGGATCGTCGATCCGCTCGTGATAGTCCTCCGGCCCCTCGAACACGACCGCACGTCCCTCGAACGCGTTCAGGTCTTTCGGATTGCTGAGGTAGCGGTCGCGAAACTCCTTGGAGATCACGCTGGTCTTCATGATCGCGGAATCGAAGAGGTTGCCGCGCAGAACCAGGAAGCCGGCGTCCTGCACCATCGGCTTGTCGTAAGCCCAGATCACGTCCTGGTCGGGCTTGGGCGCATTTGCGCAGTTCTCGCCGATGCCGCGGCCGTTGACGGTGAGTGCGTCCTCGTGGATGCGCTTGTGCTTCATCAGCTCGCGCACCACGGTGGGCACGCCGCCGGAGCGGTGAAACTCCTCGCCGAGATAGAAGCCGGCCGGCTGCAGGTTGACCAGCAGCGGCACGTCGTGGCCGTGCTTCTGCCAGTCGTCGATCGTGAGCTCGACGCCGATGTGGCGCGCGAGCGCGTTGATGTGGATCGGTGCATTGGTCGAGCCGCCGATCGCCGAATTCACCACGATGCAGTTCTCGAACGCCTTGCGGGTCAGGAAGTCCGAGGGTTTCAGATCCTCCCAGACCATCTCGACGATGCGCTTGCCCGTCTGGTAGGCGATCTGGCCGCGCTCGCGATAGGGCGCGGGAATCGCCGCGCAGCCCGGCAGCGAGAAACCGAGGGCTTCCGCGAGCGAATTCATGGTCGAGGCCGTGCCCATGGTGTTGCAATGGCCGACCGACGGTGCGGACGAGGCCACGATCTCCATGAACTCCTCGTAGTCGATCTCGCCGGCGGCGAGCCGCTCGCGGGACTTCCAGACGATGGTGCCGGAGCCGGTGCGCTCGCCGTCATGCCAGCCGTTCAGCATCGGGCCGCCCGACAGCACGATCGCCGGCAGGTTGACGGTCGCCGCCGCCATCATGCAGGCCGGCGTCGTCTTGTCGCAGCCGGTGGTCAGAACCACGCCGTCCAGGGGATAGCCGAACAGCACCTCGACGAGACCGAGATAGGCGAGGTTGCGGTCGAGCGCCGCGGTCGGCCGCTTGCCGGTTTCCTGGATCGGATGGGTCGGAAACTCCAGCGCGATGCCGCCAGCCATGCGGATGCCCTCGCGGACGCGGTGCGCGAGCTCGATGTGGTGGCGGTTGCAGGGGGAGAGGTCGTTGCCGGTCTGGGCGATGCCGATGATCGGCTTGCCGGACTGGAGTTCCTCGCGGGTGAGACCGAAATTCAGGTAGCGCTCCATGTAGAGCGCGGTCATGCCGGGGTTATGCGGGTTGTCGAACCATTCCTGGGAGCGAAGGCGCCGGCGGCTGCCATCGGTTGTGGGCGCGTGCCCGTTGGTTGGTTTCTTTGTCATTGGTATCTCCTAGAATGCGAACGCACAGGCGTTGGTCTGTCGTGTCGGCTTGTGCGATGCCCAACAGCGCAAGCCTGCATTGCGCAGCTCGCCTGATGGCGGTCGTTTCCTCACAAGTGCGATACTAGTCATGGGTCCTTGGTAACGCTATCATTTTGTTCGCCCTGCCGCCATGCCGGAAAGCGCCGGCTGGCTGTCGGCGCGCTGCGCCAGCGAGCTTTGCCGCTCGATCACCTTGAAGCCGAGATCGAGCACCGGCTGTTCCGGGCGGCGGCCTTCGATCGCCTCGATCAGCATCGTGGCTGCGGCCCGGCCCATCTCGTAGCGGTTGGTGCGCACGCTGGTGAGCGTAGGGACCGCGCTCGCCATGAATTCGAGGTCGTTGAAGCCGACGATGGCGATCTGATCGGGGACAATGATGTCCCGGCGCCGGCATTCGAAGAGTACGCCGAGGGCAAGGTCGTCGTTGGCGCAAAACACCGCGTCGATATTCGGCTCCCGCCCGAGCAGGTCGGCAAACAGCGTTCCCCCCAGCGTCACCGAGGTCGGTGTGGCCGTCGTGACCAGGAGGTGCTGGTCGAATAGGCCGGCGTCCTTCATCGCCGAGACATAGCCATCCAGCCGCCGCTGCACCCGCGGGTCCATCCGCGCCCCGACGAAGCCGATCCGGCGACAGCCCTGCGCGAACAGGTGCGCGATCGCCGCGCGCGCCGCCTCATAGTGCGAAAAGCCGATCATCATGTCGACCGGGGCGGGCCCAAGCTCCATGATCTGCACGATCGGGCAATCGGCCGCCTCCAGCATCGCGCGCGATTCGGCCGTCTGGTCGATGCCGGTGACGATCAGCCCTGCCGGCTTCTGCGCCAGGAACAGGCGGAGAAGTCTTTCCTCCTGGAGGATGCTGTAGCGCGTGTTGGAGAGCTGGATCGAGTAGCGGCCGCCTTCGGAGGCATCATAGATGCCGCGCAGCACGTCGGAGAACACGTTGTTGGTGAGGGAAGGGATCAGGACGGCGATCACTTCCGTGCGCTGCGAGGCCAATGCACGTGCCGCGAGATTCGGCACGTAGCCGAGCTCGCGTGCGGCGCTCTCGACTCGCGCCCGCTTGGCGACCGACAGCGCCTCGGGATTCCTGAAAAAGCGGGACGCAGTGATAGGGCTCACTCCGGCGAGCTCGGCGACCTCCGCAAGTCGGATCTTGCCCGATTTGGTGCGTTTTCGTCCCATTTGTTGCTCATAGCACAGCCCTCCCTGCAAACAAAGGAACGTTGACAGCGCTACCAGCTAAGACTAACCAAAGACAAATTGCCAAAACCGCGCAAACTGCGGACAATGCTGCCTGTACGATGGGGCCTCGTTGGGTGGAGCCTCAGAAGAAAAGGCGGTAGCGGTGCTCGATGGGCGCTGCGGACCAGTGAGGAGGGAGCTTAGATGTCGTCTGTGCACATCCGCGACGTGCGGAAATCGTTCGGCAATTTTGAAGTCCTGCACGGCGTGACGATTCCTATCGAGGACGGCCAGTTCGTCGTTCTCGTTGGCCCCTCCGGCTGCGGCAAGTCGACGCTGCTGCGCATGCTTGCAGGGCTCGAGAACATCACCTCAGGCACGATCTCGATCGGCGAGCGCGTCGTCAACAATGTCCAGCCCAAGGAGCGGGACATTGCGATGGTGTTCCAGAACTACGCGCTCTATCCGCACATGACCGTCGCCGACAACATGGGCTTCTCGCTCAAGCTGCGCAGCGCGGGCTCTGATGAGATCAACAAGCGAGTCAAGCGCGCCGCCGAGATCCTCGCGCTCACGCCGTTGCTCGATCGCTATCCGCGCCAGCTCTCCGGCGGCCAGCGCCAGCGCGTTGCCATGGGCCGCGCCATCGTGCGCGATCCGCAGGTGTTCCTGTTCGACGAGCCCTTGTCGAACCTCGATGCCAAGCTGCGCGTCGCGATGCGCACCGAGATCAAGGAGCTGCACCAGCGGCTCAAGACCACGACCGTCTACGTCACCCACGACCAGATCGAGGCCATGACCATGGCCGACAAGATCGTCGTCATGCACGACGGCATCGTCGAGCAGATGGGCACGCCGCTCGAGCTCTACGACAAGCCCGAAAATCAGTTCGTCGCGGGCTTCATCGGCTCGCCGGCGATGAACTTCCTGAAAGGCCATGTGCGCTCGAACGGGGTGGCGACCTTCGAGGGACCGAACGGCGTCAAGCTGCCGCTCAAGACCGCGCCCACCGCGTCCGACGGGCAGCCCGCGGTCTATGGCGTGCGGCCCGAGCATTTCACGATCGCCGACGACGGGGCGGAAGCCGAGATCGTCGTGGTCGAGCCGACGGGTTCGGAGACGCAGGTGTTCGCAAAGCTCGGCGGCGAGCAGGTGGTCGCCGTGTTCCGCGAGCGGCACCAGTTCAATCCTGGCGACAAGGTCCGGCTGAAGCCGGATCCGTCGCTGGTTCATCTGTTCGACGAGGGGACAGGAAAACGGCTGAACGCGTAAGGCAGGCTTCAACAAACTAAAAAAAGTTTCATTGGGAGGACGACATGCAAGACTTTACCCGCCGGGCATTGCTTCAAGGCGGAACGGCGCTGGCTGCAACCGGCGCATTGACTGGGCCTGCACTGTTCGAATTCGCGAAAGCCTGGGCGGCGGACTCGCCGTGGAAGGCCGAGCCGGGTGCCAAGCTGACCGTGATGCGCTGGAAGCGCTTCGTGCCGGCGGAAGACGATGCATTCAACGCGATCGTCGCGGCGTTCAAGGCGGCGACGGGCACCGAAATGAACGTGTTCAGCGAATCCTTCGAAGACGTGCAGCCGAAGGCGTCCGTTGCCGCCAACACCGGCTCCGGTCTTGACATCGCCTGGGGCCTCCACACGCTGCCGCAGCTCTTTCCCACCAAAGTGCTGAAGATGAACGACGTCGCCGACTACCTCGGCAAGAAATACGGCGGCTGGACGGATGCGGCGGCCAAGACCTGCAAGCTTGGCGACGACTGGCTGGGCATTCCGGTTACGACCAATGGCGGCTATATGACGTACCGTAAGTCGGCGACCGACAAGGCGGGCTTCAAGGAGTTTCCGAAGGACTTCCCAAGCTTCCTTGAAATGTGCAAAGCGCTCAAGGCGAACAACACGCCGGCCGGCTTTGCGCTCGGACACGCCAGCGGTGACGCCAATGCCTGGCTGCACTGGATCCTCTGGGGGCATGGAGCCTACACGGTCGACCAGAGCGACAAGATCATCATCAATTCGCCGGAGACAATGAAGGCGCTGGAGTACTGCAAGGCGCTCTATGAAACTTTCATTCCCGGGACCCCGTCCTGGAACGACTCCTCCAACAACAAGGCGTACCTGGCCGGCGAGCTCTATTGCACCCTCAACGGCATTTCGATCTACGTCGCCGCCAAGACCGATCCGTCCAAGAAGGACATCGCCGAAGACACCTATCACGCGCTGCACCCGATCGGTCCCGTCGGGAAGCCGTCTGAGTTGCAGCTTGTATTTCCGATTCTCGCCTTCAACTTCACAAAATATCCGAATGCGGCAAAGGCGTTCATCGCGTTCATGATGGAGAAGGAGCAGTACGAGAAGTGGATGGACGGTGCGCAGGGGTATCTGACGCAGACCCTGAACGCCTATGAGTCTGCGCCTGTGTGGACGGCGGATCCCAAGAATGCGGTGTTCGCCCAGGCATCCAAGCGCACGCTGCCGGCGTCCGGCATCGGTACGGTGGGCGAGAAGGCCGCAACCGCAATCGCCGACTTCATCGTCGTTGACATGTTTGCCAACTATTGCACCGGCACGAAGGACGCAAAGGGTGCAATTGCGGAAGCAGAACGGCAATTGAAGCGCATCTATCGCTGATGATCTCGACGCGGGCGGCTATCTGGCCGCCCGCTCATTCGCACACTGATCAAGGATATCGGGCATGGCTGATGTCGTAGTTGCTTCCCAAGCCAAGCCTCAGTTTCGAGAGGCCAGCGCCTGGGACCAGCTTAAGTACAACCGCAACTGGCTCGGCTTCTGGTTCATGCTGCCGGCCATGGCCTTCCTGATCTTCTTCCTGGCCTATCCGCTGGGGCTCGGCATCTGGCTGTCCTTCACCGACACCCGCATCGGCCGGGTCGGCCAGTTCATCGGCATCGAGAATTATCAATGGCTGTGGGACGACGCCATCTTCTGGCTGTCGGTGTTCAACACGCTGCTCTACACCATCGTCGCCAGCGCCCTCAAATTCGCGATCGGGCTCTATCTCGCGCTGCTCTTGAACGAGAACATGCCGTTCAAGGCGATGCTGCGCGCGATGGTCCTGATCCCCTTCATCGTGCCGACGGTGCTCTCGGCGCTGGCGTTCTGGTGGATCTTCGATTCCCAGTTCTCGATCATCTCGTGGTCGCTGAAGCATCTCGGCCTGATCAGCCAGAACATCAATTTCCTCGGCGATACGACTTGGGCACGCATTTGCGTGATCTTCGCCAATATCTGGCGCGGCGTGCCGTTCGTGGCGATCACGCTGCTCGCCGGCCTGCAGACGGTGTCGCCCTCGCTCTATGAAGCTGCAACGCTGGATGGCGCCACGCGCTGGCAGAATTTCCGGTACATCACCTATCCGCTGCTGACGCCGATCATCGCGGTCGTGATGACCTTCTCGGTGCTGTTCACCTTCACCGACTTCCAGCTGATCTGGGCGATGACCCGCGGCGGCCCGGTCAATGCCACTCATCTGATGGCGACGCTGTCCTATCAGCGCGCGATCATCGCCGGGCAGCTCGGCGAAGGCGCGGCGATATCGAGTGCAATGATTCCGTTCCTGCTCGCAGCGATCATGGTCTCATGGTTCGGGCTGCAGCGTCGCAAGTGGCAGCAGGGAGAGAGCAATGACTGACCTGCCCACCAGATCCATCGATCTCAAAAATGTGCTGTCGGGCTCGGCGCCAACGGCCGATCACAGCGAGGGCATGAGCTATCTGCAGTCGGTGCCGCGGCGGATCGTGACGCTGTATCTGCCGCTCACGATCATCGTCGTGGTCTTGCTGTTTCCGTTCTACTGGATGGCGCTGACCTCGGTGAAACCGGACGAGCAGTTGCTCGATCTCGACAGGTACAATCCGTTCTGGACCTGGAATCCGACTTTCAAGCATTTCCACAAGCTTCTGTTCGAGAGCTACTATCCGCACTGGCTCTGGAACACGATGTATGTGGCGATCTGCGCCACGGTGCTCTCGATCATTGCATCGGTGCTGGCGGCCTATGCCATCGTGCGCTTGCGCTACAAGGGGGCCAATCTCGTCGGCGGCCTGATTTTCCTCGCTTACCTCGTGCCGCCGTCGATCCTGTTCATCCCGCTCGCCACCGTCGTGTTCCAGTACGGCCTGTTCGACTCGCCGATGGCGCTGATCCTGACCTATCCGACCATCCTGATCCCATTCTCGACCTGGCTGTTGATGGGCTATTTCAAGACCATCCCGTTCGAGCTCGAGGAGTGCGCGCTGATCGATGGGGCGAGCCGTTGGCAGATCCTGATCAAGATCGTGCTGCCGCTGGCAATCCCCGGCCTGATCTCGGCCTTCATCTTCTGCTTCACGCTGTGCTGGAACGAGTTCATCTACGCGCTGACCTTCCTGCAATCGACCAGCAACAAGACGGTGCCGGTCGCGATCGTCAACGAGTTCGTGGATGGCGACATCTACCGCTGGGGCTCGCTGATGGCGGGGGCGCTGGCGGGATCGCTGCCGCTGGTTATCCTTTACGCCTTCTTCGTGGAGCATTATGTGTCGGCGATGACCGGCGCTGTGAAGGAATGATTGCGGGCCCGCGTCACGAGCGCTTCCCGAACGGGCGCGCTCAAGACCAATAAGAAGGAGTAGGCTCTTGCACATTCTGGTTCTCGGCGCTGCCGGCATGGTCGGCCGCAAATTGTGCGAACGGCTGCTGCGCGACGGCCGGCTCGGCAAGAGCGACATCACCAAGCTGACCATGCATGACGTGGTCGAGCCGAAGAAGCCCGAGAAGGCCGGCTTTGCCGTCGAGACGGTGTCCGGCGATTTTGCCGTTCCCGGAGCCGCCGAGAAGCTGATCGCGGGGCGCCCCGACGTGATCTTCCATCTGGCCGCCATCGTCTCCGGCGAGGCCGAGCTCGATTTCGACAAGGGCTATCGCATCAATCTCGACGGCACGCGGATGCTGCTCGACGCCATCCGCCTCACTGGCGGTGGCTACAAGCCGCGCGTGGTCTTTACCTCGTCGATTGCGGTGTTCGGCGCCCCGTTCCCTGATGCGATCGGCGACGAGTTCTTCCACACGCCGCTGCTCAGCTACGGCACCCAGAAGGCGATCGGTGAACTGCTGCTCGCCGACTATTCCCGCCGCGGCTTCCTCGACGGCATCGGCATCCGCCTGCCGACCATCTGCATCCGGCCCGGCCTGCCCAACAAAGCGGCATCCGGCTTCTTCTCCAACATTTTGCGCGAGCCGCTGGCCGGCAAGGAAGCGATCCTGCCGGTCTCCGAGGACGTCCGCCACTGGCACGCGACGCCGCGCTCCGCGGTCGGCTTCCTGCTCCATGCCGGCACGATGGATCTCGCGGCGGTCGGCCCGCGCCGCAATCTCACCATGCCCGGCCTGTCGGCGACCGTCGGTGAGCAGATCGCGGCCTTGAAGCGGGTCGCGGGCGAGAAGGTCGCCGCGCGTATCAAGCGGGAGCCGGATCCCTTCATTGTGGGCATTGTCAGCGGCTGGCCGCGCAATTTCGATGCACGGCGCTCGCGCGAGCTCGGCTTCACCACCGCCGAGAAGAGCTTCGATGATATCATCCGCATTCACATCGAAGACGAGCTCGGCGGCAATTTCGTCGCCTGACGCAACCGGTGAACAGTGTGGATCGAGTCATGGCGAGCGTTGCTTGCATCGGTGAATGCATGGTCGAACTCCGGCAGGCCCAAGGAGGCGGGCAGTCCGGCGGCCAGGGGCCGGGCGGCGGCCTCTACTCGCGCGGCTTCGGCGGCGATACGCTCAACACGGCTGTCTATCTCGCGCGGCTCGAGGTCAAGGTCGACTATTTCACCGCACTCGGCGACGATGCCTTGAGCGAGGAGATGGTGGCGGCCTGGACTGCCGAGGGCGTCGGCACCAGGCGCGTGGTGCGTCTGCCGGGCAAGCTGCCCGGACTCTACATGATCCAGCTTGATGCCAAGGGCGAGCGCCAGTTCTTTCACTGGCGCGAGAGCGCGGCTGCGCGCCGGCTGATGGACCTGCCGGAGACCGACGAGATCCTCAACTCCCTGATGAGCTACGACATCGTCTATCTCTCCGCGATCACGCTCTCGATCTACGATCAGGCCGGGCGCGAGCGCCTGTTCGCGGCGATCAAGCGTGCGCGCCTGCTCGGCACCCGCTTCGTGTTCGACACCAACTTTCGCGCCCGCGCCTGGCCCGATCGCGACGTCGCCCGCGCGGTGTTTGCCGCGGCCTTCGAGGCGGCCGACATCGTGCTCACCTCGACCGAGGATCTGCTCGCGCTGTACCCCGGCGAAAGCCACGCTGATTTGATGGCGCGCATCCCCACGCCCGAGCTGGTGTTCCGTCTCGCCGAGCCGGTCAGCCTGTTGCGCTTTCCGGGCGGAACCAGCGAGGTGCGTGCCGAGCCGCTGACCAAGCCGGTGGTCGATACCACCGCGGCCGGTGACAGCTTTGCCGCGGCCTATATCGCGGCCCGGCTTGCCGGCTCCGATCCGGTCGAGGCCGCACAGGCCGGCCATCGCCTCGCGAGCCTCGTGATCTGCTATCCTGGTGCCATCATTCCGGCGTATGCCATGCCGCCGAAGAAGCGGCACCGGCCGGTAACCTCACGCCAAGCGACAAAGTGAAGATCGAAACGATATGACCACGACTATCAAACAGGAAAAGCTCGCCGCGCTGTTCAAGGCCGCGACCGTCATCCCGGTCCTCACCATCGAGCGTCTCGAGGATGCCGTGCCGCTGGCGCGTGCCCTCGTTGCCGGTGGCGTCAAGACACTGGAGGTGACGCTGCGCACCTCCGTTGCGATCGAGGCGGCGAAAGCGATGATATCGGAGGTGCCGGATGCGATCGTCGGAATCGGCACCATCCTCAACCCGGCCGACCTCGCGCGCGCCGAGAAACTCGGTGTCAAGTTCGGCATCAGCCCGGGTGGCACGCCCGATCTCTTGAGGGCCGCCGCCGACAGCGCCTTGCCCTTTGCCCCGGGCATTGCGACCGCATCCGAGCTGATGCAGGCCTTGGCATTCGGCTTCGATCTGGCAAAGTTCTTCCCGGCGGAGCAGGCCGGCGGCATCAAGGGCCTGCGGGCCCTGGGCGGTCCGTTCCCCAATGTGCGCTTTTGCCCTACCGGCGGCGTCGGCGAGGCCAATGCGGCGACCTGGCTCGCCGAGCCGAACGTGCTGGCGGTCGGCGGTTCCTGGCTCTGCCCGGCGGCGGAGATCAAAGCCGGGAACTGGGCCGGCATAACTGCCATCTGCCAGCGCACCCTGAAAGGCCTCAAAGCCGCGTGAAGTTTTGGTGAACTCTTGGGCCCGATGGGCTAAGAATCGGCCCAAGGGGAGATGAGGGAAGACCTGAGGAGAGTGACCATGACCGCCAGCATCGTCGGATGGGCGCATACACCGTTCGGCAAGTTCGACACGGAGACGGTCGAAAGCCTCGTCACGCGCGTCGCCAATGAGGCGCTTGCGGATGCCGGCATCTCCGCCAGCGATGTCGACGAGATCGTGCTCGGTCATTTCAACGCCGGCTTCTCGCCGCAGGATTTTACCGCCTCGCTGGTGCTACAGGCCGATCCCCATCTGCGCTTCAAGCCGGCGACCCGCGTCGAGAACGCCTGCGCCACCGGCTCGGCCGCCGTGCACCAGGGCCTGCGCGCGATCGCGGCCGGTGCTGCCAAAATCGTGCTGGTCGTCGGCGTCGAGCAGATGACGCGCACGCCGGGTCCGGAGATCGGCAAGAACCTGCTCAAGGCCTCGTACCTGCCGGAAGACGGCGACACCGTTGGCGGTTTCGCCGGCGTGTTCGGCAAGATCGCCAGCGCCTATTTCCAGAAATACGGCGACCAGTCCGACGCGCTGGCGCTGATCGCGGCCAAGAACCACAAGAACGGCGTCGCCAACCCCTTTGCCCAGATGCGCAAGGATTTTGGCTTCGAGTTCTGCCGCTCCGAGAGCGAGAAGAATCCTTACGTCGCTGGTCCCCTGAAGCGCACCGACTGCTCGCTCGTCTCCGACGGCGCCGCGGCACTGGTGCTGGCCGACGCCGAGACAGCGAAGGGCATGGGCAAGTCGATCGGCTTCCGCGCCACCGCGCACGCCCAGGACTTTTTGCCGATGAGCAAGCGCGACATCCTTCAGTTCGAGGGCTGCACCGTCGCCTGGCAGCGCGCGCTGGAGAAGGCCGGCGTGTCGCTCGCCGACCTCTCCTTCGTCGAGACCCACGACTGCTTCACGGTTGCCGAACTGATCGAATATGAAGCGATGGGCCTGACGCCGAAGGGGCAGGGCGCCCGCGCCATCAAGGAAGGCTGGACGCTGAAGGACGGCAAGCTGCCGGTCAATCCGTCGGGCGGGTTGAAGTCGAAGGGCCATCCGATCGGCGCCACCGGCGTCTCCATGCACGTGATGACCGCAATGCAGCTTGCAGGCCAGGCGCCCGAGGGCATGCAGATCAAGAACGCCAGGCTCGGCGGCATCTTCAACATGGGCGGCGCGGCGGTCGCCAACTACGTTTCCGTCCTGGAGCCGTTGAAGTAACCCGTAAGGGTGGGCAAGACCGCGAATGCGCCATGCCCGTCCTTCCTTGCGCTATGTCAAGGTGGGCACGTTTCGGTTCGCTCACCCTCCTGCTCTTGATTGATTTCCGGGGAATGCATCATGAGCAATGATAGCTCGCTGTCACTAGACGAACTCAACGATCGCATCGCGATCCTCGAGGGCAATATCAGGCAGCTCATCGAGCAGGCCGCCGCTGCGTCCGGCGAGCAGAGCGAGGCGCGTATCGCCGATCGCATCAACCAGCAGAACGACGAGCTCGACCGGCTGCTCAAGATCCGCGAAGCCCGCCAGAAGAAATAAGCGGCGCGCCGTGCTCGCACGCGGCGCATGCGGCCATACGCCGGCCGCCCTTGCTTGAGCCTCGCCGCTTCAGTTAGCTGGCCGAAATCGCGGGCCGCATCTTTGGCCCCGCGCAATCGGGAGTGAACGATGGGGCCGCTAAAGGGCATCAAGGTCATCGACATGACGACTGTGCTGATGGGACCGTATGCGACCCAGATGCTCGGTGACTACGGTGCCGACGTCGTCAAGGTGGAGTCGCTCGAAGGAGACGTCACCCGCCTGATCGGCCCGATGCGTCATGCTGGCATGGGCCCGGTATTCCTCAACACCAATCGCAGCAAGCGCTCGATCTGCCTCGACCTGAAGAAGCCGGCCGGCCGCGACGCCGTGCTGCGGCTGATCAGGGACGCCGACGTCCTCGTCTACAACGTGCGGCCGCAGGCCATGGCGCGCCTTCAGCTCGGCTATGACGTGGTCTCCGCGATCAACCCGCGCCTCGTCTATGCGGGCGTATTCGGCTTCGGCCAGGACGGGCCCTATGCCGCAAAGCCCGCCTATGACGACTTGATCCAGGGCGCAACCGCGCTGCCCGCGCTGATTGCGCAGACCGGCGACGGCGTGCCGCGCTACGTGCCGAACGCGCTGGTCGATCGCATCGTCGGCCTCACCGCGGTCGGTGCGATCTGCGCCAGCCTCGTGCATCGCGACCGCACCGGGCGCGGTCAGCGCGTCGACATCCCGATGTTCGAGACCATGGCCGGCTTCGTCATGGGTGATCACATGGGCGGGCTCACCTTCGAGCCGCCGCTCGACAAGGGCGGCTACGCGCGGCATCTGTCGCGCGACCGCAGGCCCTACAAGACTGCGGACGGCTATCTCAGCGTGATCGTCTACAACGACAAGCAGTGGCAGAATTTTTTCGAGGCGACCGGCCGCGACGATCTGCGCGCCGACAAGAGGTTTGCGACCTTTGCCGGCCGCGCTGCGAACATCGATTTCGTCTATGCCGAGCTCGCGCGCATCTTCGAGACGCGCACGACCGCCGAATGGATCGAGCTTTTGACCGGGGCCGATGTGCCGGTCATGCCGATGCACGATCTGCAAACGATTCTGCACGATCCGCATCTGGAGGCGACCGACTTCTTTCCGGTCGTCCACCATCCGACCGAAGGCCCGATCCGCAGCATGAAGGTCACCGCGACGTGGTCTGACACCGACGCCGAACCTTCACGGCTCGCGCCGCGCCTCAACGAGCACGGCGCGGAGATTTTGAAGGAGATCGGCTATTCCGCCGACGAGATCGCGGCCCTGATACGTGACGGCGTGACCCGTTCGCCGCCCGAATAGGGAGGAGGAGATGACGGCTCTCTCATCTGTCATTCCGGGCGATGCGACAGCATCGAACTATGGTGCGCACTTGCGCACCTGAGAATCTCGAGATTCCGGGTTCGGTCTTACGGACCGCCCCGGAATGACGATGGGGAGGTGGTAACATGAGCTTCATCACCGGCGTCGGGCTCACGCCCTACGGCAAGCATGAAGGCTCATCCTCGCTCGACCTGATGAGCCGCGCGGCCCAGCTTGCGCTCGACGATGCCGGGATGACGCGCGCGGAGCTCGACGGCGTCCTCTGCGGCTATTCGACGGTGTCGCCGCACATCATGCTGGCGACCGTCTTCGCCGAGCATTTCGGCATCCGCCCAAGCTACGCCCACGCCGTGCAGGTCGGCGGCGCGACGGGCCTCGCGATGACCATGCTCGCCCATCATCTGGTCGAGGCCGGGGTGGTGCGGCACGTGCTCGTTGTCGCCGGTGAGAATCGCCTCACCGGGCAAAGCCGCGATGCCTCGATCCAGGCGCTGGCGCAGGTCGGCCATCCCGATTACGAGGTGCCGCTCGGCCCGACCATCCCCGCCTATTACGGCCTCGTTGCCTCCCGCTACATGCATGAGTACGGCGTGACGGAGGAGGACCTCGCGGAATTCGCCGTGCTGATGCGCGCGCACGCCTGCACCCATCCCGGCGCGCAATTCCACGAGCCGATCACGGTCGCGGACGTGATGGCGTCCAAGCCCGTGGCGCTGCCGCTAAAACTGCTCGACTGTTGCCCGGTGTCCGACGGCGGCGCCGCCTTCGTGATCAGCCGCGAGCGGACCGGCGAGGCCGGCGTGCGGATCCGCGGCTGCGCGCAGGCGCATACCCATCAGCATGTCACCGC
This sequence comes from Bradyrhizobium sp. CCGUVB23, assembly GCF_024199885.1. Taxonomy (NCBI): domain Bacteria; kingdom Pseudomonadati; phylum Pseudomonadota; class Alphaproteobacteria; order Hyphomicrobiales; family Nitrobacteraceae; genus Bradyrhizobium; species Bradyrhizobium sp. CCGUVB23. The sequence continues at coordinate 9,269,672 of NZ_JANADQ010000001.1, read as the reverse complement.
AGCTCCGGCGCTCAGCGAGCTTGGCGCCGAGATTTCGATCGCGCGCGCGAAGCAGGCTTCTGGTCTTGCGATCTCCGATGTGCGCTATGCCGCGGTCTATGACAGCTTCACCATCACGCTCGCGATGCTGCTTGAAGACCTCGGCCTTGCCGGACGCGGCGAGGCCGCCGCGCGCGTGCGGTCCGGATATTTCAGCCACGACGGACGCATGCCGCTCAACACACATGGCGGACTCCTCAGCTACGGACATTGCGGCGTCGGCGGCGCGATGGCGCATCTGGTCGAAACGCAGCTCCAGATGACCGGACGCGCAGGCGATCGTCAGGTCCGCGACGCCTCGATCGCGCTGCTGCATGGCGACGGCGGCGTGTTGTCCTCCCATGTCAGCATGTTCCTGGAGCGGGTGCGATGAGCGCGCGAATCGCGGACTGGACCAAGGGCGAGGCGGCGATCGTCTATCAATGCTGCAGATCGTGCGGCGGCGTGCAGTACTTCCACCGCGACTTCTGCGCAGCCTGTGGCGCGCCAGATCCGCGGGAGCATCGCGCGAGCGGCAAGGGCAGGGTCTACGCCACTTCGCTGGTTTGCCGCGCGGCCACGCCCGAGACGCGCGCACATGTGCCCTACAACATCCTGCTCGTCGATTGCGCCGAGGGCTTTCGCATGATGGCGCACGGTGAGAAGAATCTCGCGATCGGCGACGAGGTCACCGCGCAGTTCGTGTCGTTTGCCGGAAGGTTCGTGCCGTTTTTCGGCAAGGTCTAATTAATGGTTTTCGTCATTCGGGGGCGGTCAAACGGACCGAACCTGGAACGGAATTCTGGGTCTGGTTACCGGGCCGCGCGCTTTGCGCGGTCCCGTACGCACCACCCCGGAATGACGAAATCTCTTTTTAGCGCCCGTAGAACAATATGCTGGCGATGACCAGCATCGCCGTCACCGCCAGCATATGCGCGAACGCTTCCGAGGCCGCCCTCCTGGTGGCTTCCTTCATGCCGTTTACTCCCTAGACCTGGGCGTGACTCATCGCTGCGCGCGCTGCGCAAGCGACGGTCCCATTTTTTTACTCGGAACACCCCACTTCGAGTATTCGCTGCGATTTGTCCCCACGCGGCGAATATCGACGGTTGCAAGGTCGTTCAGCATTACGGCGGCAATTTGACTCGATGTTGTTGCTCTTGCGTCGGTGCAAGAATAGTCTCGAGAAACCGTCCGTAAAAGCCGCAACAAGAGCAATACTCAAGGTGACTGATGGCCCGTATCGACTACGCCGATCCTTCCAAGGCGTCCGAGCGCACCCGCGACATACTCGCCAAGAATCGCAACGCCAACATCTTCCGCATGATGTCGCATTCGTCTGACTATTTCGTGCAGTACTGCCGGCTGGGCGGCGCGATCAGGAGCCGGGGCGAGCTTGACCCGATCGTGCGGGAGCTTGCGATCACGCGGACCGGGATTCTCTGCGAGGCGCCTTACGAGATCATCGCGCACAAGCGCATCGGCAAGAATGTCGGCGTCACCGACGAGCAGAACGAGGCGCTTGCGAACTGGCAGGCGGCGACGTGCTTTACCGAGACGCAGCGCGCGGCGCTCGCGTTCACTGATGAGATCGTCAAGCTGAACAAGCCGACGGACGCGACCTTCAAGGCGATCGCCGCAAAACTCACGCCGGGCGCGCTGGTCGAGTTGCAGCTTGCGGTCGGCTTCTACATCATGACGTCGAAGTTTCTTGAGACATTCGAGATCGACCTCCAACCGGTGACGGAGGTGGTAGGCTGATCCGAAAAAACGGCGAGGAATGCCGATGACGATCGATGAGTATGCAGCCTGGGCCGCGACGATTGCGAAAGTCGATGAGCACCCGACTAATGAGCGGTTGTCCTATCTCGGGCTTGGCCTCGCCGGCGAAGCCGGCGAGGTCGCGGAGCACATCAAGTTGCTGTTGCGCGATAGCTGGCTCGACGAGGCGGGGCTCGTCGATGAGCTCGGCGATGTCATCTATTACTGGGCCTGCCTGTGCGCGGCGACCGGCCAGAAGCCATCCGAATTGCTCCAGGCAAGCGCAGCCAAGATCAACAGGCGCCTGCGCGAGGCGGCGAGCCGCTGAACCGCAGCTTGCTCAGGTCGAGGTGAGAATATCCACCTTGGCGTTGGCGACGATCAGCCGGTCGGCGAGGAGCTGCGCCAGGTTACGCATGATGCGCTCGCTGGCGTGCGGATGCTGCTGACGAAAACGCTCGAAATCCTTCAGCGGCACCTCGAAGGCGGTCGCTGCCATGTCGGCCAATACGTCCGCGGAGCGGGTCGATTCCAGCAGCGCCATTTCGCCGAATGCCATGCCGGCCGTCAGCGTCGCCAGGCGAACGCCGTCGGGCAGCGTGACGTGCACCGCGCCGCTGCGCAGGAAGAACAGGGAATCGGCGGGATCGCCGGCCGCGACGATTTTTTGGCCGGTCTGGTAGGTGCGGATCGTGCAGAGCGAGCCGAGGTCGGTCAGCTCTTCCTCGCTCAAGCCCGCAAGCAGCGGCTGCTCGACGAGCTCCGTGGTCTCGTGAAAATCGATCGCGCCGCCATAGCGGTAGACGATCTGGTCTTCCGCCCATTCGATCGCGGTGTCGAGCAGGTAGAAGTCGCGAACGTTCTTCAGCTTCGCCGTCCATTCGCGAAGCGCGTTCCACTCCCGCGAGGCGCGCTGGACGCCGGACAGGACCACGGTGACGCTCAGTGCGGCGAGCTCCTCAAAAGCTTCAGCGACGAGGCGCGCGCCGGCGCGTGTGGTCGAGGTGACCCGGTGCAGGTCGAAGATCACGAGTTGCGGCCGTGGCCGCGCGGCAAGTTGCCGCGAGATGTAGTCGACGGCCGAGAGCGACAGGGTGCCGACGAGCTCGATGACGCGAACCTCGTCCTCGTGGGCTGCGAGGATCTCGCGCTCGCCGAGGCGGCGGACGCGGCGCGAAGGGCTCTGGCCGATGTGATAGTCCGCGATGATCGCGTTGCGCGCGTCGTCGCTGCGGTTGAGCATGTGCAGGTCGTAATGCGAGGACAGCGCCTCGCAGACCTTGATGCCGCGCACGCTGTTGCCGTGCTTGTCGAGGTTTGGCGAATAGCTGCCGAGCCCGAGCCGGGCGGGTAGGGCAGCGAGAATGCCGCCACCGACGCCGCTCTTGGCGGGGATGCCGATCCGGTAGATCCATTCGCCGGCATAGTCGTACATGCCCGACGACGTCATCACCGATAGCGTCCGCGAGATCGCGTAAGGCGTCATCACCTGCTCGCCGGTGACCGGGTTGACGCCGCGGTTGGCAAGGGTTGCCGCCATCACCGCGATGTCGCGCGCGGTGACTAGCACGGCGCATTGCCGGAAATAGACGTCGAGTACGGCCGCGACATTATCCGCGATCACCGCATTGGTTTTCAGGAGATAGGCGATGGCACGGTTGCGGTCGCCGGTCTGGCTTTCGGAGGTGTAGACGGCCTCGTCCACGTCCAGCTCGCGCCCGGCGAAGCGACCGAGTGCCTTGCGAATCTCCTCGAACGCCGCCTCGCCCTTGCACTCCTGGATCAGCCCAGTGCAGGCGATCGCGCCGGCATTGACCATCGGGTTGAACGGATGGTTTTCCGCATTGAGCCGGATCGAGTTGAAGGGATCGCCCGAGGGCTCGACGCCAATCGCGCTTTCGACCCGCGCCGCGCCCAGCACGTCCAGCGCCAACGCGAACACAAACGGCTTTGACATCGACTGGATGGTGAAGGGCACCCGGCTGTCGCCCACTTCATAGACATGGCCGTCCAGCGTCGCGAGACTGATGCCGAAATAGGCAGGGTCGGCCTTGCTGAGCTCGGGGATGTAGTCGGCCACCGTGCCGGAGTTTTCGGCACCGAATTCGGCGTGGCAAGTGTCGAGGAACCGCAGTAAAGGCGGCTTCGATTGTGTCCAGGCGCTGGCAGGCGATGATAGCGGTGTCATGTCCTCCTTGTGCAACGCCATCAGGACGCGCGCAACCCGCCCGGAATGGGCTGCCCACGCAACGCTAGCGACTCAACGAAAGATTTCATCGTTCGGGCCGGGTAAGCCTGCGACCGTCGCGGTGCTGATTGCATTGTCAGCTCGCGATGATCGCGATCGCCTGGCCTTCGGCGACGACGTCGTCCAGCTTGACGAGGAGCGATGTGATCGTGCCTGCCGCAGGCGAGGGCACCGGAATTTCCATTTTCATGGCCTCGACGAATGCAACGTCGTCGCCATCCGCGACGCTTTTTCCAACTTCAACGGGAATCGCGCAGATGCGTCCTGCGACTTCCGTGACGATCTTAATTTCTGGCATGCCAATCGCCTTTTTGTTGTCGTCGCAAGATGCCTGAGGTAGCGTGTCCTTCAAGCGGAATTTAATTCCGCAGAGCGAAACATAGTGGTAGGGAACATGGGACGACGTTCGGAGCGGTTGAGTAGGCAAGGCATGCTCGCTGGCGAGGCTGGCGAAAGTGATGTCATCCAGGTGGTATCGCGCGCATTCGATGTGTTGCGATGCTTCGAGGGCCACGAGGCGCGGCTCGGCAATCTCGAAATCTCCAATCGCTGCGGCCTGCCGCGCTCGACGGTGTCGCGGCTCACGCACACGCTGACGCGCATGGGGCAGCTGGTGTATCTGCCGCGCGATCAGAAATACCGGATCGGGCCGAGCGCGGTCGCGATGGGCGCCTCGATGATGAAGGGCGCGCAGCTGCGCAACCTCATCCACCTGCGGCTCGAGGATGTCGCCGAGCAATTGCCGGGGACGGTGGGCTTCGTCATCCCCGATCGGTTCCATCTCGTCTATCTCGAGTTTGCCCGCTCGGCGAGCGCGCTCGGCTTGCATGAAGGAACCGGCAGCCGGATCGCGATGGCCTCGACTGCCGCGGGTGCCGCTTATACGGCGGCGCTACAGCCGGAGATCGGGGATGCCCTGATCGCGGAGATGGAGCGGGAGGCGCCGGAGGCGGCGCGGCTTCTGAAGCCGCGCATCGAGGCCAATCGCCAGTTCCTGCGTGAGCACGGCTATGTCGTGGCCTGCGGCCTGTGGAGCCCGCACATCAACGGCGTCGCGGTGCCGATGTGGTCGCCGCAATACCAGACTGTCGTGGTGGTCACGATCGGCCTCCTGGCAGCCATGTATGACGAAGAACGATTGCACAGCGAAGTCGCGCCGCTGATGGTGAAACTCGGCAAGGCGGTCGGCGACCTGCTCGAAGGCGCCGAGGGCGACTTCCTCAACAATCGTCTCGAGCGCAAGCCGATCGCGATGGCCGTGCGAAATAACAACAAGCCTATCGCGCCGGAGGGACTGAATGAACTGGAAGCCGGAACTCGACGAGCTCGCCCGGCGCGAAGCCTTCGCGCGGGAGATGGGCGGCGTTGACAAGGTCAAGCGACAGCATGACCAGGGCCGACTGACTGTTCGGGAGCGTATCGACGGGCTGATCGACAAAGGCAGCTTTCACGAGATCGGTGCCGTCTCCGGCATCGGTGAATACGACGTGCATGGCGAGCTCAAGCATGTGTCGCCGGCCAACTGCGTGTTCGGCCGCGCCAGGGTCGACGGCCGCACGGTGGTAGTGGTTGGCGACGATTTCACAGTGCGCGGCGGCTCGGCAGATGCGTCGATCTCCGCCAAGCCGCTGATGGCGGAGGAGATGGCGCACGATTTCCGCCTGCCCATCATCCGCATCATCGAGGGCTCCGGCGGCGGCGGCTCGGTCAAGACGATCGAGACCAAGGGCGCGGCGAACCTGCCGGGTGGCATCGGCGGCACGCGCTGGTATCGCTTCACGACGGAGAATCTCGCGCGCGTGCCTGTCGTGGCGCTGGGGCTCGGTTCGGTCGCGGGCCTCGGCGCTGCGCGGCTTGCCGCCAGCCACTACTCCATCATGACCAAGGCGTCCGCGATGTTCGTCGCGGGACCGCCGGTCGTGAAGCGCCTCGGGCAGGATCTGTCCAAGCAGGATCTCGGCGGCGCCGATATCCAGACCCGCGCCGGCGCGGTCGATCATGCCGTCGAGACCGAGGCGGAGGCGTTCGCCTGCGCGCGGCGCTTTCTGTCCTATCTGCCGTCATCGGTCTACGAATTGCCGCCGACGCTGCCCTGTCATGACGACCCGGAACGCATTGACGAGGGCTTGACGAAGGCCGTGCCACGCAACCGCCGGCAGGTCTACAAGATGCGCCCCATCATCGAGTCCGTCGTCGACAAGGGCTCGTTCTTCGAGGTCGCCGGCAATTTCGGCAAGCCGGTCATCGTTGGCCTCGCGCGGCTCGAGGGCAGGGCTGTAATGCTGCTTGCCAGCGATCCCTTCCACTATGGCGGCTCGTGGACCGCCGACGCCTGCCAGAAGGTGGTGCGCTGGGTCGACTTCGCCGAAACCTTCCATCTGCCGGTCGTCTATCTCATGGATTGCCCGGGCTTCATGATCGGGCTGGACGCGGAGAAGGCCGCCACGATCCGCCACGGCGTGCGCGCCATGGCCGCGGTCAACCAGACCACGGTGCCCTGGTGCACGGTGATCCTGCGCAACGCGTTTGGCGTTGCCGGCGTCGTACATCAGCCGGCCGATCGCTTCTCGATCCGCTACGCCTGGCCGTCGGCCTATTGGGGCTCGCTGCCGCTCGAAGGCGGCATCGAGGCGGCCTATCGCGCCGACATCGATGCGGCGGAGGATAAGGCGGCGAAGCTGAAGGAGATCGAGGATCGCCTCAACAAGCTGCGCTCGCCGTTCCGCTCGGCCGAAAAGTTCTGGGTCGAAGAGATCATCGATCCCCGCAAAACGCGGTCCCTGCTGTGCGAGTTTGCGAGGCTGGCCGAGCCGCTCAGGACGCCGGGGCCGCCGGCGAATATGACGATCAGGCCGTAGCTTCGTCGCTCATCGCGAAGCGACGCGCGGACTACCGGCAGTTTTCGCGTCGAGCCATGGCGCTCGTGCTCACGTCTCCGTTTCGACTGGAGGCCATTCATCTCCTGCCTTCCGCCGATAGACCGACATTCCGAAACGGTCGGGTAGGCCACTGCCGCCGATCTTGGCGGCGGCAGTGATGGAGGATTGAGGATCAACGCCTGGGTAGCGACGCCATCACTTCACCCGCGTCGCCGTCTTCGAGGCAAGGTGTGACGGTCAACGGGAGCAGGTCAGCCCATTGTGCGTGCCAGCGATACATCGCCTTTGGATCACTCGATTCAGAGATCGCAAATCCCTGTCCGTTCATTCCATGCCAGCGGCCCAGCATCTTGACGCCTTCGGGTGGTGCTCCGCCGGTTTCCAGAAAGCGGGCGACGGCTGCATTGAAAGTGCCTTGAGGTACACTCCACGTGGTTATGAATTTCATGCGATTCTCCCATAACTTGAATTATCGGATGAATGCCGCGGCGGCGCCGCCTGCGCAGGATAGCGTCTGCGGATCGAATAACAACGGCGAATGAAGAGGTGCGTTAGTGTGATGCAGGGCGCCGCTCTCCGGCACGCGCCCTGGTGCAAAGCGGACATGGTGATACGTCGCGAGTGAAGTACCTTCGGTTGGTGCGTGAGCGCTGGGTTCAATCGAGCATTGCCGGTTTTGACTCTAAGCAGCGCGCCAGCATCGCGTACCTCGCCAAGAGCTACGGATTTCACACAATCCATGGCGACCGGGACGCAGTAGAGAAGGGGGCCTGGTCGGCTATGGCCCGCGCACCCCTGGGCATCGGGCCACATTCAGCAGCGCGGCATGGTGACCCTTTTACGCGACTGCAGGCGCAGGCTTTGGATGCCGCGCGAGCGCCAGCACGATCAGCGCGGCGAACACGCAGAGTGCGCCGGCGATGAAGAAGGCGGGCAGGTAGCTCGCCAGCAGCGTCCGCGACAGGCCGGCGCCAAAGGCGGCGGTGCCGGCGCCGAGCTGGTGGCCGGCAAAAATCCAGCCGAACACCAGATTGGCGCGCTCGGGGCCGAATTTTTGCGCCGTCAGGCGCACCGTCGGCGGCACGGTGGCGATCCAGTCGAGACCGTAGAACATCGCAAACAACGACAGGCCGTAGAAGGAGAAATCGCTGAACGGCAGGAACACCAGCGAGAGCCCGCGCAGGCCGTAGTACCAGAACAGCAGCCAGCGATTGTCGTAGCGGTCGGACAGCCAGCCGGACATGATGGTGCCGAAGAAGTCGAAGATGCCCATCGCAGCTAACAGGCTTGCTGCCTGCACTTGCGGGATGCCGAAATCAAGGCACATCGGGATCAGGTGCACCTGGACGAGACCGTTGGTCGAGGCGCCGCAGACGAAGAAGGTCGCAAACAGAATCCAGAACGCGCTCGACGTCGAGACGTCGCGCAGCGTGCCGAGCGCAACGGCTGTGATCGGCGCGTGGCTGACCGGCGGGACGGGCACGGGCTCGTTGCCCTCGTCGCCGAACGGGCGCAGGCCCACATCGCTCGGCCGGTCGCGCATGACGAGCGCGACGGCGGTGGCGGAGACGCCGAGCATGAGGCAGACGAAAGAGAGTGCGAGACGCCAACCGAAGCGTTCGGTGAGGCTCGCGAGCAGCGGCAGGAACACGAGCTGCCCCGTGGCGACGCTCGCGGTCATGATGCCGACCACGAGGCCGCGCCGCGCGGCGAACCAGCGCGTGGCGATGGTGGCCCCTAACACCAGCGCCGTCATGCCGGTGCCGATGCCGATCACGACGCCCCACAGCAGCATGAGCTGCCAGACCTGCGTCATCCCGAGCGAAGCCACCAGCGCCGAGACGACAATGAGCTGCGCCGTCAGCGTCACGTTGCGCAGGCCGTAGCGGTTGAGGAGGGCGGCTGCGAACGGCGCCATCAGGCCGAACAGGATGAAACGGATCGAGAGCGCGGAAGAAATCTCCGCGGTGCTCCAGCCGAATTCCTTTTGCAGCGGCACGATGAACACGCCGGGCGCGCCGACGGTGCCGGCGCTGATCAGCGCGGCGAGGAAGGTCACGCCGACCATCGCCCAGCCGTAGTGGATCTTTCGGCGGCCAAGTGTTGCCGCGAGCCAGTTCGAAATCATTGAGCCCCAACCTTACCTGGAGGATTTAGCGTGACCTGTTCAAGCCTGGCATTCTGGCACGAGTCGCGCGCGTCTGAAATGCCAGACTTCCCTCAATTCCGGACATTTTGCCTAGTTTGCAAACCGCTCGACCGCGATCGCGGTCGCTTCGCCGCCACCGATGCAGAGTGCCGCGACGCCGCGCTTGAGGTTCTGCGCCTCCAGCGCATGTAGCAGCGTCACGATCAGCCGCGCGCCGGTGGCGCCGATGGGATGCCCGAGCGCGCAGGCGCCGCCATTGACGTTGAGCTTCTCTCTGGGAATACCGAGGTCGCGCTGCGCGGCCATAGCCACCACGGCAAAGGCCTCGTTGATCTCGAACAGGTCGACGTCATCGACGCTCCAGCCGACCTTGTCGAGCAGCTTGCGGATCGCCGGGATCGGCGCGGTGGTGAACCATTGCGGCTCCTGGCTGTGGGTGGCGTGGCCCTTGATCTCGGCCAGCACCGGCAGGCCATTGCGATCGGCAAGCGTGCGGCGCATCAGCACGAGCGCGGCTGCGCCGTCGGCATTGGCGGACGACGCCGCCGGCGTGATAGTGCCGTTGGCGCGGAACGCCGGTTTCAATCCGGGGATCTTTGCCGGATCGACCTTCAGCGGATGCTCGTCATTGGCGATGACGCGAGGACCGGCCTTCTCGCTGAGCGTGATCGGTGCGATCTCGGCCTTGAACGCGCCGCTCTCCACCGCCTTGCGCGCGCGGCTCAGCGTCTCCATCGCAAAGGCGTCCTGATCCCTGCGCGTGAACTGATAGGCTTCCGCAGTGGCCTCGCCGAAGTCGCCCATCGAGCGGCCGGTCTCATAGGCGTCCTCCAGCCCGTCCATCATCATGTGGTCGATGATGCGGTCGTGGCCGGCGCGGTAGCCGCCGCGCGCCTTCGCCAGCAGGTAGGGCGCATTGCTCATGCTCTCCATGCCGCCGGAAACGACGATGTCGGCCGAGCCCGCGCGGATGATGTCGTGCGCCAGCATGGTCGCCTTCATCCCGGACCCGCAGACCTTGTTGACGGTGGTCGCGCCGGTGGCATCGGGCAGGCCCGCCGCGCGCGCCGCCTGGCGGGCCGGCGCCTGGCCCTGGCCCGCGGGCAGCACGCAGCCCATGAAGACCTCGTCGACCTTCTCGGGCGCAAGTTTTGCGCGGTCCAGCGCCGCGGAGATCACGTGCGAGCCGAGTTTGTGCGCAGCGAGCGGCGACAGCTCGCCCATGAAACGGCCAAGTGGCGTGCGGGCGGCAGAGACGATGACGACGGGATCAGCGGCCATGGCGGGCTCCCTGGGCAGGATGTTGTGAGATTATGATCATCATATGATGCGTCGCAAAAAATGCAACTGCACCCGGCATGAGAAATTGTCGTGCGTGGGATGAGATTTTTTTAGCGTTGGTGGGCGGCCACGCCACAAACAACACCGTCATCACCCGCGAAAGCGGGTGATCCAGTATTCGAGAGGCAGTGCAAGGATACGGAGAGGCTGCGGCGTGCTGGATGCCGAGACAGCCTTACCGCTTCCGGTTGACGAATTCCTGCATCAGCCGGGTCGGCTCATCCGTCAGGAACGACTCGCCGAACACCTTGACGCTGAGATTGACCGACTCGGTCAGCGGCAATTCCTCCCATTGCCGCAGCAGCGCCTTCTGCGACCGTAGCGCTTCGGGGCCGCAGGCGAGCAGCGCCTTCACGGTGTGCTCGACCGCCTCGTCGAGTGCGCCCTCCGGCGCGACCTTGTCGACGAGACCCCAGGCCAGCGCCGTCGGTGCGTCGATGTTTTCCGCCGTCATCACCAGCCAGCGCGCGCGGCCCCAGCCGATCAGGCGTGGCAACAGCGCCGCATGGATCACCGAGGGGATGCCGACACGCACCTCCGGCATGCCGAAATGCGCATCATGCGCGGCTATACGGAAGTCGCAGGCAGCCGCGACCTCGAGCCCGCCGCCGAGACACCACCCCGGCATCCGCGCGATCGTGGGGGCAGGGAAGTTGCGCACGGCTTCGCAGAGATCACGCAGGCGGGAGATGAACGCCTCGGCGGCTATCTGGTCGAGCTTCGCCATCTCCTTGATGTCGGCACCGCCGATCAGGCTCTTCTCGCTCTGGCCGCGCAGCACCACCACGCGGATGCTGCGGTCGGCGGCGAGACGCTGCAAGCCGTCGCGCATGGCGTCGGTGACGGGCGAGCTCAAGATGTTGAGCGAGCCGGCATTGCAGATCATGACCTGCACGACGCCGCGCGCATCGCGCGTCACGCCGCAGTGGGGATTGAGCATTTCCATCGTGAGAACTCGAACGTTGTTGGACACGGGCGGGTCGCGCGGGTCACCGTCACTTCCGGTCCGAAACGCTGGCTTGTCAAGCGTTGGAGCTGATCAAGTTGCAAAAGGCGAAATCCGCTCTATAGTATGATATATATCATATAAAAGAGGCTGCCATGACCGAAGCCGATACGATAGAGCTGTTTTCGCCCGCGCTCCGGCGCGAGCGGGTGGTGGGCTGGCAGGCGCCGGGGCCGGTCGCCAAGGCCGCGATGGGACTATCCGGCATCGAGGTCATGGAGGCGATCCGCGACAGCCGGCTGCCCGCTCCGCCGCTTGCGATGCTGATCGGCTTCGCCATGGCCGTGGTCGAGCCGGGCCGGATCGTGATGGAACTGGAGCCGCGGGAGGATCTCGAAAATACCATCGGGCTTCTGCACGGGGCGACCGCCGCGGCGCTGCTCGATACCGCCATGGGCTGCGCGATCACGACCCGGCTGGAAGCCGGCCAGGGCTCGGTCACCCTCGATCTGAAGCTGACCTTCCTGCGCCCGCTCTCGGTCCGCTCGGGACTGATCTCGGCCGAAGGCAAGGTGGTCAAGCTCGGGCGCCAGACCAGCTACACCGAAGGCTTCGTCCGCAATGGCAGGGGCGACCTTGCGGTGCACGCAACCGCGACCTTTGCAATGATCGGCAATAACCTGACAGCGAATTAATGCTCCATTTTCGCAGGTAGCGTGTTATTACATGACCTTCGACATCCAATGAGACCGGCATGCGCTATTCCAGGGAACACAAGCAGGAAACCCACGACCGCATCGTGAGGAAGGCGTCCGTGCGGCTGCGCGAGAAGGGCGCGCACGGCATCGGCGTCGCCGACCTCATGAAGGAGGCCGGCCTGACCCATGGCGGGTTCTATGCGCATTTCGATTCCCGCGAGGGGCTGGTGATCGAGGCGTTTGCCTACGCCATGGACCGCTCGATGGATCACTGGCGCAAGATGACCGGCGAGATCGCTCCCGAGAAGCGGCTGGCGCTGATCGCAGAGACCTATCTCTCCGCGCTGCACCGCGACGACCCCGGCCATGGCTGCTCGATCCCCGCGCTCGGCGCCGAGATCGCCCGCGAGAGCCCGAAGACGCGCAAAGCCTTTTCCGGCAAGCTCGACGAGATGATCGAGATGCTGGCCGATCACGTCACCGGCGTGCCGCGCAAGGCCGCGCGCAAGCAGGCGATCGCGACGCTTGCGACGATGGCCGGCACCATGCTGCTAGCGCGGATTGCCGGCTCGAGCGAGCTCTCCGACGAGGTGTTGAAGGCGGGCAAGGATACCGCGCTCGACAGCGCGCGTCGTGAGCCGGCTGCCAAGAAGCCGCGCGAGAAGCAGAGCTAGGCGAAATGCCATAGGGTGGGCAAAGGCGCGCCCGCGCCGTGCCCACCGCTTCTGCCTCCGCGGCGAGAAAAGAGGTGGGCACGCTACGATTTCACCGTCCCGCGAACAGCGCCCGCTCGCGCTCCACGATCTCACAGATGTAATCGGCCACCGCCCGAATCCGCGCGAGATCCTTGCTGTCGGCATGCATCAGCATCCAGAAGGTGCGGGTGATCGAGATCTCCGCAGGGAGCACTGGCCGAAGCTGCGGATAATCCGCCGCCATGAAATGCGGCAGCACGGCAATGCCAAAACCGGCGAGCGTGGCGTTGAGTTGCGCGATCAGATTGGCGCTGCGGAAACGTGCGGAAATCTTTGGTGATACCTGGGGCAGATAATCGAGCTCCGGCGTGAACAGCAGCTCCTCGATATAGCCGACGAAGCGATGCTGCGGCAGCGCCTCACGCGAGGTGATCGTCGGGAAGCGGTCGAGATAGGCGGGGGCGGCGTAGAGCCCGAGGCGGTAGTCGAGCAGCTTGCGGCCGACGATGCGGCCTTCCTTCGGCATGGTCAGGCTGATCGCGATGTCGGCCTCGCGCTTGGAGAGGCTGAACAGCCGTGCCGTAGCCACAAGTTGCAGATCGAGATCGGGATACCGGTCCGCAAACGGTGCGAGCCGCGGCGCGAGGAATGCGGTGCCGAACCCGTCGGGCGCGCCGATCCGCACCGTGCCGGTCAGCCGCGCGAGCGAGCCGCCGACCTGTTCCTGGTTGGCGACGATGGTCGATTCCATCGCCTCTGCGCTGTCCGCGACGCGCTGGCCGGCCTCGGTAAGGAGATAGCCGGTCTTGCGCCTGTCAAACAGCTTGGCCGAGAGATGCTTCTCCAGCCGGTCGACGCGGCGGATCACCGTCGCATGATCCACGCCGAGCTGTTTTGCCGCAGCCGACACCGAGCCGCCCCGCACGATGGCCAGCACGAAGCGGAAGTCGTCCCAATCGATCGCGCCTTGATCCAGCATTTTCGCACATCTATGGTGCAATATCTCAGACTTGAATCCTATAAAATGCAGGTCAATAGGATTTGTCAAAGCTATCTAACCCGCTCTTGAGGGAGGTATTCATGCGCGACGTCGGACATTTCATCGGTGGCAAGGAAGTGAAGGGCAAGTCGGGCCGTACGGCCGACGTCTTCGAGCCGATGACCGGTGACGTCCAGGCCAAGGTGGCGCTGGCGTCGAAAGCGGAAGTCCGTGCAGCCGTCGAAAACGCCCGTGCTGCCCAGCCGGAATGGGCCGCGACCAACCCGCAGCGCCGTGCCCGCGTGATGACGAAATTCGTTGAATTGGTGCAGCGCGATTACGACAAGCTCGCCGAGCTGCTCGCGCGCGAGCACGGCAAGACCGTTCCCGACGCCAAGGGCGACATCCAGCGCGGTCTTGAAGTCGCCGAGTTTGCCTGCGGCATTCCGCATCTGATGAAGGGCGAATACACCGAAGGCGCTGGCCCCGGCATCGACATCTATTCGCTGCGCCAGCCGCTCGGCGTCGTTGCGGGCATCACGCCGTTCAATTTCCCGGCGATGATCCCGATGTGGAAGTTCGCGCCCGCCATCGCCTGCGGCAACGCCTTCATCCTCAAGCCCTCCGAGCGTGATCCGGGCGTGCCGATGTTGCTAGCCGAGCTGATGATGGAAGCGGGTCTGCCGGCAGGCATCCTCAACGTCGTCAACGGCGACAAGGAAGCGGTCGATGCGATCCTGGACGATCCCGATATCAAGGCCATCGGCTTCGTCGGCTCGACGCCGATCGCGCAGTACATCTACGAGCGCGCGGCCCAGACCGGCAAGCGCTGCCAGTGCTTCGGCGGCGCCAAGAACCACGCCATCGTCATGCCGGATGCCGACATGGACCAGGCGGTCGATGCGCTGATCGGCGCGGGCTATGGCTCGGCCGGCGAGCGCTGCATGGCGGTCTCGGTCGCGGTCCCCGTCGGCAAGACCACCGCCGACCGCCTGATGGAGAAGCTGATCCCGCGCGTCGAGTCGCTCAAGATCGGCACCTCGATCGATCCGTCCGCCGACTACGGCCCGCTGGTGACGCGCGAGGCGGTCGAGAAGGTCAAGAGCTACATCGACATCGGCATCAAGGAGGGCGCGACACTCGCCGTCGACGGCCGCGGCTTCAAGATGCAGGGCTACGAGAAGGGCTTCTATCTCGGCGGCTCGCTGTTCGACAACGTCACCAAGGACATGCGGATCTACAAGGAAGAGATCTTCGGTCCCGTGCTCTCGGTCGTGCGCGCGCACGACTACAAGGAGGCGCTGGCGCTGCCGTCAGATCATGACTACGGCAACGGCGTTGCGATCTTCACCCGTGACGGCGACGCCGCGCGCGACTTTGCGGCCAAGGTGAACGTCGGCATGGTCGGCATCAACGTGCCGATCCCGGTGCCGATCGCCTATTACACCTTCGGCGGTTGGAAGAAGTCCGGCTTCGGCGATCTCAACCAGCACGGCCCGGACTCGGTCCGCTTCTACACCAAGACCAAGACGGTGACCTCGCGCTGGCCGTCCGGCGTCAAGGAAGGCGCGGAGTTCTCGATACCGCTGATGAAGTAACTCAAACAGCGCGAGCTCGACATGCAGTTCGCTCTGAACGAGGATCAGGTCGCGGTTCGCGACATGGCGCTGGCGTTTGCGGCCGAGAAGATCGCGCCGCACGCGTTGCGCTGGGATGAGGAGAAGCACTTTCCCGTCGACGTGATGCGCGAGGCCGCAAAGCTCGGCATGGGGGGCATCTACATCCGCGACGACGTCGGCGGATCCGCCATGACGCGGTTCGATGCGGCGCTGATCTTCGAAGCGCTCGCGACGGGCTGTCCGACCACCTCGGCCTTCATCTCCATCCACAACATGGCGTCCTGGATGATCGATGCCTTCGGCAGCGACACCCAGCGCCACAAATGGCTGCCGAAGCTCTGCACCATGGAGCTGATCGCGAGCTACTGCCTGACCGAGTCGGGCGCAGGCTCCGATGCCGCCGCGCTGCGGACGCGCGCAGTGCGCGACGGCGATCATTACGTGCTCAACGGCCAGAAGCAATTCATCTCGGGCGCCGGCGGCACCGACGTGCTCGTTGCGATGGTGCGGACCGGCGGTGACGGTCCCGGCGGCATCTCGACGCTGGTCATCGACGGCAAGACGCCGGGCGTGTCGTTCGGCGCCAACGAGCGCAAGATGGGCTGGAATGCCCAGCCGACCCGCGCCGTGATTTTCGAGAACGCCCGCGTGCCGGTTGAAAACCGGCTGGACGCGGAGGGCGTCGGCTTCAAGATCGCGATGGCCGGCCTCGATGGCGGCCGCCTCAACATCACGGCGTGCTCGCTCGGCGGCGCGCAAGCCGCGCTCGACAAGGCGCGCAGCTACATGAAGGAGCGTAAGGCGTTTGGAAAGCGCCTCGACGAATTCCAGGCGCTGCAATTCCGCCTCGCCGACATGGCGATCGAGCTCGAGGCCGCGCGCACGTTCCTCTGGCGCGCAGCCGCCGCGCTCGACCGCAAGGATCCCGACGCCACCATGCTCTGTGCCATGGCAAAGCGGTTCGGCACCGATGTCGGCTTCGAGGTCGCCAACCACGCGCTGCAGCTTCACGGCGGTTACGGCTACCTCAGCGAATACGGCATCGAGAAGATCGTGCGCGATCTGCGCGTGCATCAGATCCTCGAAGGCACCAACGAGATCATGCGGCTGATCGTGGCGCGCAAGCTGATCGAGGGCGCGCGATGACGGTTGTGGTAGAAGAGGGCGATCTGATCGCGCGCGTCGAAGGTTCGGCCGGCGTGATCCGGCTCAATCGTCCCAAGGCGATCAACGCGGTGACGCTGGAGATGTTTCGCGACATCGAGAAAGCGCTCGACCGCTTCGAGGTCGATCCGGCCGTCAGCGTGATCCTTCTCGAAGGCGCCGGCGAGCGCGGCCTGTGTGCCGGCGGCGATATCCGCGCACTCTGGGAGAGCTCGAAGGTCGATGGCGATCTCGGCAAGATCCTGTGGCGCGAGGAGTACATCCTCAACGCCCGGATCAAGAAATTTCCGAAGCCATACGTCGCCTTCATGGACGGCATCGTGATGGGCGGCGGCGTCGGTCTGTCGGCGCATGCGAGCCATCGCGTTGTGACCGACCGCACCAAATTGGCGATGCCCGAGGTTGGCCTCGGCTTCTTCCCCGATGTCGGCGGCACGTATTTGTTGGCGCATGCGCCGGGCGAGATCGGCACGTTTTTCGGCCTGACCGGCCAGACCATGAACGGGCCGGATGCGATCCATGCCCGGTTCGCCGACGCTGTCGTGCCCGCTGCAAAACTCCCGGGGCTGCGCGAGGCGCTGACGAAGGTTCCTCTGCGCGCTTCCGCGGCCGATGTGAGCAAGCTCATCAACCGCTTTGCGACCGGTGAGACAGCGGGGCCGGTGGCAGCAAGACAGGCGACGATCAATGTACTGTTCGCCTTCGACCGCATGGAAGACATCGTCGCAGCGTTCGAGCGCGATGGGTCCGAATTCGCGCAATCCACGCTCAAGACGCTCGGCGAGAAATCGCCGCGCGGCATGGTGGTGACGCTGAAGCTGTTGCGACTGGCGCGGCAATCGGGCTCGCTGGAAGAGTGCCTCGTCCGGGAATATCGCGCCGCGCTGGAAGTGTTCCGCAGCGATGATTTTCGCGAGGGCGTGCGTGCCGCCGTGATCGACAAGGACCGCAATCCAAAATGGTCGCCACCGCGGATCGAGGATGTCACGCCAGACATGGTCGCACCGTACTTCGCCGAGATCGGCGCCGACGAGCTCAAATTCAACTAACAGAGCGAAACACGCTCAAGCGGAGGAAACGAAGATGGCCACGATCGCATTCATCGGTCTCGGCAACATGGGCGGCCCGATGGCGGCCAACCTCGTCAAGGCCGGCCACAAGGTGGTCGCGTTCGACCTGGTCGAGGCCTCGCGCAATCAGGCCAGGGCCGATGGCGCCAGCATTGCCGAGAGCGCGACCGGTGCCGTGACGGGCGCCGATGTCGTCGTCACCATGCTGCCGGCCGGCAAGCATGTGCTCGGCGTTTGGAAGGACGTCATTCCTGCCATGGCGAAGGGCGCGCTGATCATCGACAGCTCCACCATCGACGTCGAGAGCGCGCGGCAGGCGCATGCGCTCGCCAGCAAGCAGGGTGTGCTCTCGGTGGATGCGCCGGTCTCGGGTGGCACCGGCGGCGCGAAGGGCGCGACGCTCACCTTCATGTGCGGCGGCGACGAGAAGGCGTTTGCTGCGGCAAAACCGGTGCTGGAGAAGATGGGCAAGAAGATCGTCCATTGCGGCGGTGCCGGCGCAGGTCAGGCGGCAAAAATCTGCAACAACATGATCCTCGGCATTTCCATGATCGCGGTGAGCGAGGCCTTTGCGCTCGCCGAGAAGCTCGGCCTCTCGCATCAGGCGCTGTTCGATGTCGCCTCGACCTCGTCGGGTCAGTGCTGGTCGCTGACGACCTATTGCCCGGTGCCGGGCCCGGTGCCGACGTCACCCGCCAACAACGACTACAAGCCGGGCTTTGCTTCGGCGCTGATGGTGAAGGACCTGACACTGGCGCAGGACGCCGCTAAAGCGGCGGGCGCCACGACGCCGCTCGGCAAGCATGCGCAGGAGATCTATCAGTCTTTCGATGCAGCCGGTCACGGCGGGGTGGATTTTTCCGGAATTATCGAGCACGTTAGGGGGCTGGCCGGGAAATAACGGTCGTCATTCCCTGGACGACCAGAATCCGCGCGGAGAGGACGACCTGAGATGACGACCTTTCAGGAAGCGCGCGCGTTTCTGCTTCACAACCGCGCGGATTACGACGCCGCGGTCAGAGGCTTCCGCTGGCCCGATCCGGTTCCCTTCAACTGGGCGCTCGACTGGTTCGATGCCGAGCTTGCGAAGAACACCGATAGCAAGGATCGGCCCGCGCTCTGGATCGTCGATGCCGCGCAGGACCGGCAGACCAGACTTTCCTTTGCTGCGCTGTCGCGCCGTTCCAACCAGGTTGCCAACTTCCTGCGCGCGCAGGGCCTGAAGCGCGGCGATCATCTCCTGCTGCTGCTCGGCAACGTCGTTCCACTCTGGGAAACCATGCTCGCAGCGATGAAGCTTGGCGTCGTCGTGATTCCGGCCACGACGCTGCTCACCGCGGATGAGCTGCGCGATCGCCTCGATCGCGGCAAGGCGAGGGCAGTGGTTGCCGCCCAGGACCAGGTCGCCAAGTTTGCAAGTCTCAATGCGAACGGACTCGTGCCCATCGTCGTCGGCGCCGCCGATGGTTGGCTCTCCTATGACGAGGCGGCGAAAGCCGCCGAAAGCTTTACGCCTGATGGTCCGACGCAGGCTGACGATCCGATGCTGCTCTATTTCACTTCGGGCACCACGGCAAAGCCAAAGCTCGTGCGGCACAGCCAGCGCAGCTATCCCGTCGGTCATCTCTCCACGATGTACTGGCTGGGCCTGCAGCCAGGCGACGTTCACCTCAACATCTCTTCGCCCGGCTGGGCCAAGCACGCCTGGAGCTGCTTCTTCGCGCCGTGGAATGCGGGCGCGACCATCTTCGTGGTCAACCAGCCGCGCTTCGACGCCAAGGGACTGCTCGCCACCATCGGCCGCTGCGGCGTCACCACGCTGTGCGCCCCGCCGACGGTGTGGCGGCTGTTCATCCAGGAGAACCTCGCCGCGTTCAACGTGTCCCTGCGTGAGGCCTGCGGCGCCGGCGAGCCGCTCAATCCGGAAGTCATCGACCAGGTGCGCGCCGCCTGGGGCCTGACCATCCGCGACGGCTACGGCCAGACCGAGACCACGGCGCTTGCCGGCAATTCGCCGGGCCAGAAGGTCAAGATCGGCTCGATGGGCAGGCCGCTGCCGGGCTTTCGTGTGCAGATCAGCGATGCCGACGGAAATCGAGCGAAGGAGGGCGAGGTAACGCTCGTCCTCGGCGACAGCCGTCCTGCCGGCCTGATGCAGGGCTATCAGGGCGACGACGGCCGATTGTCCGGCGCCGAAGGCGAGCTCTATCGCAGCGGCGACGTCGTATTCGAAGACGAGGAGGGCTATCTCACTTTTGTCGGCCGCTCCGACGACGTCTTCAAATCCTCCGACTACCGCATCAGCCCGTTCGAGCTGGAAAGCGTCCTGCTGGAGCATGAGCTGGTCGCGGAAGCCGCCGTGGTGCCGAGCCCGGATCCGATCCGGCTCGCGATCCCCAAGGCCTTCGTGCTGCTCACCTCGGGCGCCGAGCGCTCGCCGGAAACGGCGCTGTCGATCTTCAGGCATCTGCACACCCGGCTTGCGCCGTTCAAGCGCATCCGCCGTATCGAGATCGTCACCGAGCTGCCGAAGACAATCTCTGGAAAAATCCGCCGGGTGCAGCTACGCAGGCTCGAGCGCGACGACGATCGCGACGATCCCCTGCGCGGCCGGGAATTCCGCGAGGAGGATTTTCCGGAGCTGCCAAAGGCAAGGAGTGAGACTTAAGTGAACGAAGTCTGGAAGAAGCCGCCGATAACGCTAGAGGCCTATCAGGCCCTGGTCGGCAAGGAGGTCGGCGTGTCGTCGTGGCACCTGATCGACCAGCCGCGCATCGACACCTATGCCGACGTGATCGAGGACCACCAGTTCATCCATGTCGATCCCGAGCGCGCCAGGAAGGAGACCGCTTTCGGCACCACGATCGCGCATGGCTTCCTGACAATGTCGCTGCTGTCGATCATGTCCTATGAGGTGATGCCGGTCATCGCCGGCACCACGATGGGCGTCAACTACGGTTTTGACAAGCTGCGCTTCATCTCGCCGGTGCGTTCGGGCAAGCGCGTCCGTGGCCGTTTCGTGCTCGCGGAAGCAAAACTCCGCAAGCCGACGGAATTGCAGTCCCGCACCAGCGTGACGGTAGAGATCGAGGGCGAGGACAAGCCGGCGCTCGTCGCCGAGTGGCTCGGGTTGATCTATTTCGCCTGAACGTACCCGTCATCGCCGGGCTTGACCCGGCAATCCATCGCTGCTCAAAACGCCTTCAAATCGGCGCGCTCGTACCCTCCCCCCTTGTGGGAGAGGGTGCCTCGCGGAACGCGAGGCGGTTGAGGGGTCTCTCTCCGCGAGCGCATCTGTGGAGACAACCAATCATCCGGCGCCGTAGCCGACGCTACCCGTCGGCGTCGCTTTTAAGGACGGCGGCCGTAGGCCGCCTACGCCACCTTCCCCCACAAGGGGAGAAGGGAAGAAAGGAACTGCACTAATGTCAATCAGGTTTGACGGACGCGTCGCTATCGTCACGGGCGCGGGCAATGGTCTGGGGCGGGCGCATGCGTTGGGGCTCGCGAGCCGCGGGGCCAAGGTCGTGGTCAACGATTTCGGCGGCGCGCGCGACGGTACCGGAGCCTCGCTGTCGCCGGCGGAGGCCGTCGTCGAGGAGATCCGCAAGGCGGGCGGCACCGCGATGGCCGATGGCGCCGACGTCTCCAATTTCGAGCAAGTCACTGCGATGGTCGAGCGTGCCACCAAGGAATGGGGCAGCGTCGATCTGCTCTGCGCCAATGCCGGCATCCTGCGCGACAAGTCGTTCGGCAAGATGGAGGCGGCCGACTTCCAGAAGGTGCTCGACGTGCACCTCGTCGGCACCTTCTATTGCTGCAAGGCGGTGTGGGCCGGCATGCGCGACCGCAACTACGGCCGCATCGTGCTCACCACCTCTTCCTCAGGGCTCTATGGCAATTTCGGCCAGGCCAACTACGGCGCAGCGAAGTCCGGCATGGTCGGTCTGATGAACGTGCTGGCGGAAGAGGGCCGCAAGACCGACATTCGCGTCAACATCATCTCGCCGACGGCCGCGACCCGCATGACGGAGGAGCTGTTGCCGCCGCAGGCGCTGCAACTGATGAGGCCGGAAGCGATCACGCCGGCGGTCGAGTACATGCTCAGCGAGGATGCCCCGACCCGCACCATCATGGGCGCTGGCGCCGGCTCGTTCGCGGTGATCAGGATCATCGAGAGCGAGGGCATCAATCTGCCGCCTGCCGAATGGACGCCGGACGCGATCGCCGCGCAGTTTGGCGAGATCAGCGACATGTCGAAGGCCAAGGCGCTGCAAGGCGCATTCGAGCAGACGCAGAAATACGTCGCGCAAGCCGCCGCAAGAGCAGGGATCAAGCTCTAACCACCGTCATTCCGGGGCGTCGCGAAGCGACGAGCCCGGAATCCATAACCACGATCGGGAGTATGGACTCCGGGCTCGCGCCTAAGAGGGCGCGCCCCGGAATGACGAGCTCCTTTGTGGCCCGAGAATCTGGCCTAAACTCCCGTCATGACCTCGACCCAAATTCACGTTGCCGTCATCGGCGCCGGCCCGGCCGGACTGATGGCGGCGGAGGTGTTGGCCGCGGGCGGCGCTGCCGTCACCGTCTACGACGCGATGCCGTCTGCGGGGCGCAAATTCCTGATGGCCGGCCGTGGCGGGCTCAACCTCACGCATAGCGAGCCACTGGCGCAATTCCTCGCGCGCTACCGCGAGGCAGCACCTGAGCTGCAAGCCGCAATCGACGCGTTTCCGCCAGACGGCTTACGTGAATGGTGCGAGGCGCTGGGTGAGCCGACCTTCGTCGGCACCAGCGGGCGTGTGTTTCCCAAGGCGTTCAAAGCCTCGCCCTTGCTGCGGGCCTGGCTGCGCCGGCTCGATGCGGCCGGCGTGAGGTTTGCGTTTCGCCACCGCTGGACCGGATGGGACGACGAGGGGCGGTTGTTGTTCTTGACGCCCGATGGCCCTTTCGCCATCGGCGCCGACGCCACCGTGCTCGCGCTCGGCGGTGCAAGCTGGCCGCGCCTCGGCTCCGACGGCGGCTGGACGGAAGTGCTCGCCGGGAAGGGCGTGGCGATCTCGCCGCTGCGGCCTGCGAATTGCGGCTTCGACGTCGGCTGGTCCGAAGTGTTCCGGACGCGCTTCGAAGGCCAGCCGCTCAAGGGCATTGCCCTCGTCTTCGGCGGACACACGGTGCGCGGCGAGGCGATCGTCACCCGAAGCGGCATCGAAGGCGGCGCGATCTACGCGCTGTCGGCCGAACTGCGCGAGGCGATCGCGGATAGCGGCAAGGCGACGTTGCGGATCGCGCTTCGCCCCGATCTCGACGAGGCTGATCTCGTCAGGCGTCTGTCGGCGCCGCGCGGCAAACAATCGTTCTCGAACTTCCTGCGCAAGTCGGCGCAGCTATCGCCGGTCGCGGTCGGTCTTGTGCAGGAGGTCGCGATGGCTGCTGGGCTTTCCCCGTCCTCGCTGGGGCCGGCCCAGCTCGCTGAGTTGATCAACGCCGCAGCGATTAAGCTCACCGGTGCAGCCCCGATCGCCCGCGCCATTTCAAGCGCCGGCGGCATCTCCTTCGACGAGCTCGATGCCGGTTTCATGCTTCGAAAGCTGCCCAGCGTCTTCGCCGCCGGCGAGATGCTGAACTGGGAAGCGCCCACGGGGGGCTATCTGTTGCAGGCGTCGTTTGCGACTGGAGCGGCCGCGGGGCGGGGCGTTCTAAAGTGGCTCGCTGGCTAAACATCGTCATTGCGAGCGCAGCGAAGCAATCCAGAATCCCGCCGCGATGACAGTCTGGATTGCTTCGTCGCTTCGCTCCTCGCAATGACGAGCGTGGAAGCGGCGCGCGCTACCGCAACTTCCCGCGCGCCGCCACCGGCAGCGTGCCGATGATCTCATCGCCGCGCACCATCACGACCTCGTCCATCATGTTGACGACGACGCAGACGTGGTTCGGCACGATGCGCACGACGTCGCCGACATTGGGACGGGTGTTGCTGCGGGAGAGATCGAGAAAGCCATGCTCTTCGGCGAAGCGCGCGATCTTCGCCTCGGGATGCTCCAGAATCAGGCCATGGCCGTCGAGCCCGCCGGTATCCGTGGTCAGCGTCTTCGAGCCCGCGTCAAGAATGCCGCGCTCGGGCGCGGCGCGGCTGACGACCGTCGAGTAGATGTGCAACGCGCAGTCGTCCCAGGTGGCGGAGCCGGCCGCGACCTGCATGCGGTCGTTGTAGATGTAGGTGCCGAAGCGGTGCTCGGTGCTGCCCTTCAGCTTGCCGATATTGACAAGGTTCGGCGTACCGCCGGTCGAGACGATCGCGGCATCGAGGCCGTGGGCGCGCACGCCGGCCAGCGCTTCATCATAGAATTTCTGCGCGTCGGCCCAGCCGGTCTCCGTCGGATAGAGCATGAAGCCGGCGAATTGCAGTCCCTTTGAGGCCGCGATCTCGCGCGCCAGCGCAATCGCCTCGGCCGGCGTCTCGACGCCCGCGCGCTTGCGCCCCGTGTCGCATTCGACGACGACGGACAGCGGCCTCCCTGAGGCCGCGGCTGCCTTGGGCAATCCCGCAACCACGGTGGCGTTGTCAGCCGCGACCGTCATGTTGGCCTTGGCCTGCAGCGCCCCCAAGCGCGCCATCTTTTCCTCGCCCAGCAGGTTGTAGCTGATCAGGATGTTGTCGATGCCGGCATTGGCCATGATCTCGGCCTCGCCGAGCTTCTGGCAGGTGATGCCTTTCGCGCCCGCCGCGACCTGCATCTTCGCCAGCGTCGGGTTCTTGTGCGTCTTGATGTGCGGACGGTTGGCGACGCCGGCGTCGTCACAGGCCTTCTGGATCCGCGCGATGTTGCGCTCGACCTTGTCCATGTCGATGACGGCGCAGGGCGTGCCATATTCACGGGCGATCTTGGCGGCGAGGGGCGTGGTCATATGATCTCTCTATTTTTTGGGCCCGTAGGACGGGTAGAGCGAAGCGAAACCCATCAGAACCAATTCCCGTTGCGTGATGGGTTTCGCTGCGCTCTACCCATCCTACGATTTAAGCCTGTTCAATCTCTTCCCGGAGCATTTCGAGTTCGAGCCAGCGGTCTTCCGCAGCCGAAAGTTCTTCATGCGCCTTGGCAATGGCTGCGGACGTATCGTCGAATTTCTTTCGGTCCTTGGCGTAGAGACCGGGATCATCGAGGACGCGCTGCAGCTTCGCGATGTCGGTGTGCAGGCTCTCGATCTTCTTCGGCAGTGTTTCCAGCGCATGCTTCTCGTTGAAGCTCAGCCGCCGCTTTGGTGCCGACGTCGGAGCGGCGGGTCGCTCTTCCTTCTTCTCCGCAGGGGCCTGCGCCTTCACCGGCTCGCGCTTCAGGTCCGCGCCGCGCTGCGCCAGCATGTCGCTGTAGCCGCCGGCATATTCGATCCATTTGCCGTTGCCCTCGGGCGCAATCACCGAGGTCACGACGCGGTCGAGGAAGTCGCGGTCGTGGCTGATCAGGATCACCGTGCCCTCGTAATCGCCGAGCATCTCCTCGAGCACGTCGAGCGTCTCGAGGTCGAGATCGTTGGTCGGCTCGTCCAGCACCAACAGGTTGGACGGCTTTGCCAGCGCGCGCGCCAGCATCAGACGGCCGCGCTCGCCGCCCGAGAGGACTTCGAGCGGCGTGCCCCGCTGCTCCTGCGCAAACAGAAAGTCCTTCATGTAGCCGACGACGTGCTTCGGCTTGCCGCCGACCATGACGTGGTCGCCGCGGCCGCCGGTGAGCGCTTCGGCGAGCGTCGATTTGGGATCGAGGCTTTCGCGGTGCTGGTCGAGCGTCGCCATCTCGAGGTTGGCGCCCAGCCGCACGGTGCCGGAATCCGGCTCTGTCCCGCCGGTCAGAAGATTGACCAGCGTGGTCTTGCCGGCGCCGTTCGGCCCGATGATGCCGAGCCGGTCGCCGCGCTGGATGCGGGTGGAAAAGTTCTCGACGATCCTGCGTTCGCCATAGGCCTTGGTGATGCCCTTGGCCTCGATCACCAGCTTGCCGGAGGCTTCCGCTTCGGCCGCAGCAAGATTGGCGCTGCCGGCCGTGCCGCGATAATTGCGCCGCTGCGCGCGCAGCGCATGCAGATTGGCGAGCCGCTTGACGTTGCGCTTGCGCCGGCCCGAGACGCCGTGGCGCAGCCAGTGCTCCTCGTCGACGATCTTGCGGTCGAGCTTGTGCTGGTCGCGCTCTTCCTCGGCCAGCACCTCGTCACGCCAGGCCTCGAACGACGCAAAGCCGCGATCGATCTGCTTGATCCTGCCGCGGTCCAGCCATGCGGTCGAACGCGAGAGGTTGGAGAGGAAGCGGCGATCATGGCTGATCAGCACCAGCGCGCTGCGCCGGCTGTCGAGCTCCTGCTCCAGCCATTCGATGGTGGTGAGGTCGAGGTGGTTGGTCGGTTCGTCCAGCAGCAGGATATCGGGCGAGGGTGCCAGCACCCGCGCCAGTGCCGCGCGGCGGGCCTCGCCGCCTGAGAGATTGGCCGGAGTCTCCTCGCCGGTGAGCCCGAGCTGCTCCAGCAGGTAACGAGCCTGATGCTGGTCATCGCCGGGCGCAAGCCCCGCCTCGACATAAGCGAGCGTCGTCGTGTGAGCCCCGAAATCCGGCTCCTGCGGCAAATAGCGGATCGTGGCGCCGGGTTGGACAAAACGCGTGCCGCCGTCCGGCTCGACGAGACCGGCCGCAATCTTGAGCAGCGTCGATTTGCCCGAGCCGTTGCGCCCGATCAGGCAGACGCGCTCGCTTGGTGCGACGTTGAGCTCGACGCTCGTGAGCAGAGGCGTGCCGCCGAATGTGAGGCGAATGTCTTTCAGCTGGATCAGCGGCGGCGCCATGATCAGCCCTTGAACGTTGCGGCCTGCTCGGCGCGGCGGCGCTGGATGCGGCGGATGGTCTGGTCCAGCGCGGACAGGAAGGCCGAGCGATCGCGCGGCGCGAACGATCTCGGGCCGCCGGTGACTTCGCCAGCCGAGCGCAGATCCGTCATCAGGTTGCGCACCGCGAGCGTCATGCCGATCGATTCCTCGGTGAACGGCTTGCCGTTCGGCGCGATGACGTCGGCACCCGTCTTCACGCAGCGGCTCGCGAGCGGGATGTCCGCGGTGATCACGATATCGCCGTCACCGGCCCGCTCTGCGATCCAGTTGTCGGCAGCGTCCATCCCGGCGCCCGCTGCGACGCGCTCGATCAGCGGGTCCTGGGGCACGCGGATGAAATTGCCCGCGACAACGCTCACGGGCACGCCGTGCCTGGCAGCGACGCGATAGATCTCGTCCTTGACCGGACAGGCGTCGGCGTCGACATAGATGCGGGGCGTGGCTGGGGGGCTCGTCATCGGCCGCGTGGTACCGCATTCGCCGCCCAAAGGCGAGGGGATTGACCGGGGTTCCTGACGCCCTACGATCGGGCTCTGAAGCAACAAAAATCAGGGCGAAGGCGACAGCATGCCAACCCGGCTCGAAACCTACCGTGTTGAGGCCTACAACACCGCCAAGCAATCCGAGAACAAGATGCACGACGACACCGTGGCGCGCCGCTTCGGCTTTTCCGGGGGGCTGGTCCCCGGCGTCGACGTCATGGCCTACATGATGCACGTGCCGGTCGCCCGCTGGGAGCGGGATTTTCTCGCCCGTGGCCTGATCGAGGCGCGCTTTATCAAGCCGGTCTATGACGGTGAGACGGCCGATGTCGATGCGGTCGAGCACAACGGGGTGCTCACCATCGAGGTGTTTTCGCGCGGCGAACTCTGCGCGACGGGAACGGCGTCGCTATCCGAGTCTGCGCCAGCGGTCGCCCTGGCCGACTATGTCGAGGTCCCCGCCGCCGCCGAGCGCAAGCCCGTCAATCCGGCCACCTTCGAGGTCGGTAAATGGCTCGGCACCGCGCCACACCGCTGGACGGAAAAGGCGGCTACAGAGTATCTCGCCGAGGTCAGGGAAACCGATGCGATATTCGCGCGGGAAGGACTTGGTCATCCCGGTCTGATTCAGCGCGTCATGAACCGCGTGCTCGTCGACAACACAATTCTGGGTCCATGGATCCACGTCGGCAGCCGCATGCAGTTGCTGTCGGCTACGCGCGCCGGCGACCAGATCACCGCGCGAGCCGAGGTCACCGCGAACTACGAGAAGAAGGGCCACCGCTTCGTCGAATTCGACTCGCTCGTCGTCGCCAACGGCAAGACGCCACTCGCGCACTGTCAGCACACCGCGATCTACCAGCCGCGCGAGGAGGCGGCGGCGTAAGGTGGGAAGGGGCAGGCAGGTGCCTCTCACTCGCTGTCATGCCCCGCGAAGGCGGGGCATCCGGTCTTCCAGAGACATCGAGATCTATTACCACAGCTGCGGCGTACTGGATCGCCCGGTCAAGCCGGGCGATGACAGCGGAGGGTAACGAGGCAGCGAGCCTCCCCCTACGCCGTCCCCTTCGCATCCTGAATCGCCCGCCACACGCGCTCCGGCGTCAGCGGCATGTCGATGTGCTTGATGCCGTAGTCGGAGAGCGCATCGACCACTGCGTTCACCACCGTCGACAGGCTGCCCGCGCAGCCCGCTTCGCCGCAGCCCTTGGTGCCGAGCGGATTGCTCTTGGCCGGCACCGGGTGATCGCCGACGCTCATGAACGGAACGTCCTCTGCGCGCGGCAGCGCGTAGTCCATCAGCGATCCCGTGATCGGCTGCCCGCTCTCGTCGTAGCGGACATGCTCCATCAGCGCCTGGCCGATGCCCTGGACGACGCCGCCGTGGAGCTGGCCCTCGACCAGCATCGGGTTGATGACGGTACCGAAATCGTTCACCGCGCTGTAGCGCACGATCTCCACCACGCCGGTGTCCGGATCGATCTCGACTTCGGCGACGTGGCAGCCGTTCGGGAAGGCTGATGGCACCGGTTCGGTGGTGTGGTCGACGTCGAGCGAAGAGGGCACGCCCTCCGGCACCTTGCCGTCATGCAGGCGCTTGGCCAGGTCCATGATGTTGATGCTGCGGTCGGTGCCGGCGATGGTGAAGCGGCCGTCGGCGAACTCGATGTCGGCCTCGGACGCCTCCATGAGATGCGCCGCGGCGCGCTTGCCCTTCTCGATGACGAGGCGGGAGGATTCAACGATCGCCATGCCGCTGGCGGTGATCGAGCGCGAGCCGCCGGTGCCGTTGCCGGTGTGGACGATGTCGCTGTCGCCCTGCACGAGTTTTACGCTCTCGAAGGGCACGCCAAGCTGCGCGCACAGCACCTGCGTGAACGGCGTCGCGTGGCCCTGGCCGTAGTCGAGCGTGCCGGTGATGAGTTGCACCGTACCATCGGGGGCGAACACGATCTTGCCGAGCTCGACGCCGGGAGGGGCGGTGACCTCGAGATAGGAGCCGATGGCGATGCCGCGCAGCTTGCCGCTCTTCTTGCTCTCCTTCTTGCGCTTGGAGAAGCTCTCATAGTCCGACAGCTCCAGCGCCTTGTTGAACACGGCCTGGAAGTCGCCGCTGTCATAGGTCACGCCGGAGGAGGCCGGGAAGGGCATCTGGTTCGGCTTGATGAAGTTGCGCTTGCGCAAGGTCAGCCGGCTGATCCCCATCTCGTCGGCGGCGCGGTCGATCAGCCGCTCCATGTAGTAGTTCGCCTCGGGGCGGCCGGCGCCGCGATAGGCTCCCATCAAGGTGGTGTTGGTCAACACCGTCTTGATGTCGATTGCCATCAGCGGCGTGCGGTAGACGCTGGAAAAATTCTTGCCGGTGTTGAGCGAAAGCGGGCTCGGCGCGACGCCGGTGATGTAGGCGCCGAGATTGCCGTAGCCGGAGAGTTTGGCTGCGAGGAAGTGTCCCTCGGCATCCAGCGCCAACTCGGCGTGGATCTTCTGGGCGCGGCCGTGGCTGTCCGAGAGGAAGCTCGTCGAGCGCTCGTCGGTCCACTTCACCGGACGGCCCAGCGTCTTCGCCGCAAACAGGATGCACATATATTCGGGGTAGTTGATGTTCTTCATGCCGAAGGAACCGCCGACATTGGCGGTGAGGATGCGCACCTTCTCGTTCGGCACCTTCAGGTTCTTGGCGAGATTGGCGCGGTTGCCCGAAACGCCCTGCGTCGGCACCTGGATGGTGTAGCGCTCGGTCTTCTTGTCGTAGGAGGCGAGCCCCACGCGCGGCTCCATCGAGACCACGGCGACGCGGGTGTTCTCGATGTCGAGGCTGGTCACGTGCGCGGCGCTGGCGAACGCCGCCTCGACCTTCTCGGCATCGCCGAAGTGATAGTCGAGCGCGACGTTGCCCGGGATGTGGTCGTAAAGCTGCGGCGCGCCTGCCTGCGCGGCTTCCTCGGGATCGGTGACCGCGGGCAGGGGCTCGATGTCGGCCTCTACGGCTTCCGCGGCGTCGCGCGCCTGCGCCAGCGTCTCCGCTACCACGAAGGCGATGGGATCGCCGACGAAGCGGACCTTGTCGGACGCAAGCGGCTGGCGGTTGGTCTGGAGCAGGGGTGAGCCGTCGCGGTTCTTCAGTGGCAGGCCGCACGTGAACGGGCCATAGCCGGCGGCGTTAAGGTCCGTGCCGGTCCACACCCCCAGCACGCCCGGCATTGCCTTGGCCGCCTCGGTGCCGATGCCGCGGATCACGCCATGCGCGTGGGTCGAGCGAACGATCACGGCATAGGCCTGGCCGGGCAGGTTGAAATCGTCGGTATAGCGGCCCATGCCGCGGACCAGCGTGTCGTCCTCCTTGCGCCGGACCGGCTGTCCGACACCGTTTTTTTGCAGTGCAATAGCGTTTTCGAGCGAGGACGATTTGGTGTGTTCTTGCATGGAAATGACCTGAAAAGCCGGCTTTTGCGCGGGTTTCGCGGGCGGCGGAAGGACCGGACCCCGTTCAGATAACGCACGGGCCCGTTCACGACAACGCACGAATAGGCATGGTCCCATTGTGATGGGTTGTTGCGCGGGGCCCACGCGCTGCTAAAGTTTCGGGCGAAAAAGCAATTCCGGATCGGCCCTTTCGGGGCCGTGGAAAGACAGTTTGTATGAATGACCACACGAGGCTCCGCGACGGCCTTGCGCCGCACGGAGAGCTCGGGGCGATGGCCACGGCGGCGCTGGCCGTCGAACCGGCCGCCCCTGCGCAAATGTCGGGAACCGGCGTCTACGCGGCGCTGGACCTCGGCACCAATAACTGCCGATTGCTGATCGCCTGTCCGACCAGTGAGGGGTTTCGCGTGGTCGATTCCTTCTCGCGCATCATCCGGCTCGGCGAGGGCGTTTCGGCCACCGGCTGCATCAGCGAGGCCGCGATCGAGCGCGCCATCGCGGCGCTCAGCATCTGCCGCGACAAGATCGAGCTGCGTAAAGCGCGGCGGCTGCGGCTGATCGCCACCGAGGCCTGCCGCGCCGCGTCGAACGCGGACGGCTTTCGCAGCCGCGTCGCCGCCGAGACCGGCATCGAGCTCGAGGTGATCGACCGCGAGACCGAGGCCGCGCTCGCCGTGCTCGGCTGCTCGCCGCTGGTCGATCCCAGGGGGCGCGGCGCGATCCTGTTCGACATCGGCGGCGGCTCGACCGAGCTGGTGCGGATCGAGCGCGACCCCACGGACGAGAATCCCCAGCCGCGCACAAAGGCCTGGATGTCGATTCCGCTTGGCGTCGTCACGCTCGCCGAGCATTTTGGTGGCCGCGACGTGACGCGCGAGACCTACGCGGCGATGGAAGAGGAGGTCGCCCGGCATGTCGCGCCCTTTGCCGAGGAGCACGGCCGCGATCTCGCCGACATGCATCTGCTCGGCACCTCGGGCACGGTGACGACGCTCGCCGGCATTCACCTCAATCTGGCGCGCTACGATCGCCGCCGCGTCGACAGCATCTGGATGGATGATGCCGACATCGCCGCGACCATCAACAAGCTGCTCGGCATGAGCTATGCGGAGCGTGCCAGCAACAATTGCATCAGCATCGAGCGTGCCGATCTCGTGCTCGCCGGCTGCGCCATCCTCGATGCCATCCGCCGCGCCTTCCCGCTGCCGCGCCTGCGCGTCGCCGACCGCGGCCTTCGCGAAGGCATGCTGGTCGAGATGATGCGCGAGGACGGCGCGCTCAGGAGCTGGTGAAATGGCCAAGGACACCACCGGCCGCTTGCACGTCCAGGTCAAGACCGGCGGCAAGCGCAAGCTGTCGTCAAAGCTGTGGCTCGAGCGCCAGCTCAACGATCCCTATGTCGCCAAGGCCAAGGCGCAAGGCTATCGCTCGCGCGCCGCGTTCAAGCTGCTCGAGATCGACGACAAATTCCGCCTTCTGAAGCCCGGCATGGCCGTGGTCGATCTCGGTGCGGCGCCGGGCGGCTGGAGCCAGATCGCGGCCAAGCGCGTCGGCTCCGTCGACGGCAAGGGCAAGGTCGTCGCCATCGATCTGTTGGAGATGCCGGAAATCCCCGGCGTCGACTTCGCCCAGCTCGATTTCATGGACAACGAGGCGCCGGACAAGCTCACCGCGATGCTGGGCGGCGGCGCCGACATAGTGATGTCCGACATGGCCGCCAATACCACCGGCCACCGCAAGACCGACCAGCTCCGCATCGTCGGCCTCGTCGAGACCGCAGCGGCCTTTGCCTGCGATGTGCTCAAGCCTGGCGGGACGTTTCTGGCCAAGACGTTCCAGAGCGGCGCCGACGCCGACCTGCTCGCGCAGCTCAAGCGCGATTTTGCCACCGTGCGTCACGTGAAGCCGGCGGCGAGTAGGCAGGATTCGTCGGAGCGCTACGTGCTGGCGACGGGATTTCGGGGTGGCAATTAGGACGCGACGGTCATTCACCCGTTGTCACGCCGCACTTCGCATACAGACGTGATAGCTTGTCTGCAGGGATCATGACACCTAACGACGTCAAAATGTCCAAACCGTCGCTTTCAGACCCTGGCTCTCGCGCGACCTCCGATAGTACAGGGAGCGCGCCGCGCGACGGCTGGGCCGATCTTGTCCCCGAACTCGGCGTTTCGAACATTCAAAACAGCTTGTCGTTTTGGCGAGATCTACTTGGTTTCGAAGTCGCTTACGACCGCCCGGTTGCTCGATTTGCATATCTCGTTAGGGGACGTTTGCAAGTTATGCTCTGCGAATTGAACGGGCGTTGGGAGACGGCTGAGATGCAGCGCCCGTTTGGACGAGGCATCAATCTTCAGATCGTCGTCGATCGCATCGAGCCTATCCTGAACGCTCTAAGCGATGCTGACTGGCCGCTCTATGAGCAACCGAACGATGCTTGGTATCGGGTGGGTGACCAAGAGTGCGGACAGCGTGAATTTCTCGTTCAAGATCCGGATGGTTACCTGATCCGCTTCGCCGAACGACTGGGGGTACGCGCACCTTCGTGACGCCGATCTTATTGCAGCCATGCCTTGACCGCTTTGCGTGGCAGGTTCGCTCCGGCCGCTTCCCGGCATCAGAAGCCGTACTTCACCGCGCCGCGCACCCGCTGGCTTTCGATGCCGCTGACGGAGCTCGTCAGGAGATATTCGAGATCGAGGCTGAGGGCGCCACCGACCCCGGCCCGCAAGCCAAGTCCGCCGGTGAGGGTGTCGCGCGAGGTCGAGGTGCCGCTGAGCGTATAGCCGGAGGCGAGGCCGACGAGATCGACGTAGTTCAGCGTCTGAGCATATCCGCCGTCGAAGGCATGGCGCCATTCCGCGCGGGCTGTCGGCGTCAGCACGCCCCAGCTCTGCAGCATCGGATAAGCGAGGCGGCCGCCGATGACGCTGGCGACGCTCGTGGTGTTCATGCTGTCGTAGGTCAGCGCCCACGTGCTCGAGCCCGTCTCGCTATAGCCGTCGAGGGCGGCCCTGACGATATCGAGACGGCCATAGGACGAGATCTTCCAGCCGTCCCATTTGGACACGTGGGTCACACCGACCGTACCGAACACGTCGCGTCCCGTGCGCGCGCCCGCGAGCATAACGTTACCGTCGCCGGACCAGCGCTTGCTATCGAATCGCAGCGTGCCGTAGCCGCCGGCGACGTCGAGATAGGTGTGCGGCCGAAAGCGCCAGCTCGCATAGATCGCGGCATCGAAGTTGCGCGCGTCGATCCGCGAGCCGTCGCTGCCGATGTCGCTATGGTCGAAGCCGAGACCGAAGGCCGCGCCGAGCTTCAGGCCGTCGGCGATGCGCCGATCGAAGCCGAGCGTGACGCCCGACGAGGTGAAGCGGTTGTCGAAACTGTCGTCGCTGCGCAGCCGGCCGAAGCCGACGGTGCCGGAGGCCCAGACGTGAAATGGGAGCACGTTGGTCTTGTTGAGGGACTCGACGGCCTGCGGCAGCATTGCGGCAAACTGGTTGACGGCGCGGCCCTCATCGCTCTGCTTCGTCAGGGAAGTGCCAAGGAGCAATTCGCTGGCATAGCCGAGGGCAGGGCCCGCGCTGGCCTGGCTGTCCAAAGAGCTGGCAGTGCGGCCGGCTCCGCCGCCGGACGCGGTGTTGCCGTTCGCGCCAGATCCCACTTGTGACGAGCCGGAGGCGCCGGCTAGGCCGGAAGCGCCGCCGCCATCGTCCTCGTCATGCAGCGCTTCAAAGCGGCTGAAGATATTGGAGATCTGGGTCTGGCCGAACTGCACGGCGCTCGACACCTGCGAGCCGATCAGGCCGCGCACGGTGCTGCTCGCGGTCGGATCGGACCGTCCGACCGTCAGCGTGATTGCGCTCGAGGTCGCGCCGGCATTGTTGCCGTCGCCGCCGTAAGTGGCGGTGATCGCATGCGTGCCCATCGCCAGGGCCGGGGTCGCAAGCGTTGCGATCGCACCCGAGACCGTGGCGGTGCCGAGAACCGTCGTGCCGTCCTTGAACGTGACGGTGCCAGTCGGCGAGCTTCCGCCCGACAGCGTCGCGGTCAAGGTCACCGATTGTGCCGCAGCCGGCGACGTCGTTGAGCTCGAGACTGAGATCGTCGGGGTGGCCGAGCCGACCGACAGCGAGACCGTGCTGGATATCGCAGTGGTGTTGTTGCTGTCACCGCCATAGACCGCCCTGAACGCATGCAATCCTCCCGAAAGCGAGGAGACGAACAGGATTGCGGCCGATCCGGAGACGGTGACGGTGCCGAGCGAGGTGGAACCGTCGTAGAAAGTCACCGATCCTGTCGGCGAGCGACCGCTGCTGATGGTCGCGATCAGCGTGACCGAGGTGCTGGGGGCCATGGCCGTCGAGGACGCGGTCAAGGTGACCGTCGGAGTGTCCTGACCGACGGCCACAGTGACTGAGCTCGAGTTCACCGATGCATTGTTGGTGTCCCCATCATAGGTTGCCGTGATCGTGTGCGAGCCCAGTGATAGCGACGACAGCATCAGGATCGCGGTAGAACCGGAGATCGTCGCGTTGCCGAGCTGTGTCGAGCCTTCGTAAAAGGAGACGGTGCCGCTCGGCGTGACACCGCCTGACATCGTCGCGACCAGCGCGACCGAGGCGCCGTAGCTCGCCGAGGAGGATGAGGCGTTGAGCGCGATCGACGGCGTGGCCTGGACCACTGTCACGCTGGTCGTGCTGGTCGTCGAGGCGGCGTTGTGATTGGAGTCGCCGCCATAGCTCGCCGTGATCGTATGCGAGCCGACCGAAAGAGTGATCGAAAGGCTTGCCGAACTGCCTGATACCGACGCCGATCCGATCGCGGTGCTGCCGTCAAAGAACGTGACCGTTCCACTGGGCGAGACCCCATTGGCGAGCGTGGCGGTCAGTGTCAGCGCATTGCCGTAGACCACGGAGGAGGATGATGGCGACAGGGACAGCGTCGGCGACGCCTTGTTGATGGTGATTTGGTAGAACACAGAAAAGCCAGCCGCGTCAGCAGGATAGGTGTCCGTTCCATCCACGAAGTTATACGCGGCGGTGTATGTGCCCGCCGCAGTTGGAGTCCCGGTCAACGTGAAGGCGCACGTTGGGGAGGTGCCGCTTTGTACGGGGGTGAGGCCAGGGAAAGTGAAGTTAGATGGCTGCGGCGTACATGATAGAGCGTCCGTGTAGACGGTGACGGACTGGGAGTACACCGTTCCGACCGTGCCGCTCGGCAGTATTCGCTGGGCGTGGGCGGTGCCATCGATGGCGAAGAACGAGAAGGCCGCCAGCACGGCGGCGAGCCATGTGTACCCGAACCGAATATGGCCGCGGCGTGCAATCTTGTCCAAGTCAAAAGAGATCATGTCCCAGCCCCACCTTTTCGGATCCCGGCCGAAGACTGGTCTCGGCGCGGGCACCCGCACTGATCGGGACGCGCGGCCCATCAACTGCCGCAAATCCGCGCGACTCGACGTCTTACGTGTCTGGGATCGACTGAGGTCTGTTAGGTGAAGGTGGGAGAATCCACCATCAATGCGCGTTGATCTCGCGGGCGCGCCCGGTCCACCTGCAGCTCGAAGCCGAGACCGATGAGCGCCTGGTCGCGCTTGCGGCTGAATCAGGCCGGGATCGCCCGCACCGCCGCGCCGATGCAGATGGCAGCCATGATGCACGGTAGCGCCCAGCGTATCTGCTGCCTGAGTTCATCGATCACGGCTCCACTCACCGCTTGCGCGCGACGCGACAGCGTGTCCAATGACATGTCGACGATCAGGACCACGATCAGGTACATGTAACCAAGGGAGATGATTTGGGCGACCGGCGTGTTGAGCGAAATGCAGCCCGGAAAGCTCGATTCGAACGTGAAGCTGATGGCGGCGAGCGCGAGCAGCGACGAGAAGATCAGGCTGCCCTTGTCCTTGGACGCCAGATCCGGTGCCCATAGTACGAAAACGGATACGGCCAGCACGGCCATGATCGGCACGAAAATGCGCAGCAGATAATGCGTCGAGATCCGTGCGAGCGTCATGGTCACGTCGAGCTTGGAATAGCTGCGGGCGTTCCATCCCATCGCATCACGGTTCGCGAAGCGCAGGCCGGCGGCGCGCCAGTCGACCGAGGCGGTCGTATCCTCGATCCCGGAGATGTCCCGATCGGACTCGGTGGAAACCAGGATCGCGTCCTGCGCCGCATGGCGCGGCAGGAAGAACGAAAGCGTGAGATCCTGGCGGTCGAACGGGAAAGCGTTGAGGTTCAGGCCGAAGCGAAAGCGCGCCTCGTAGCGTTCGATGAGCATCACCTCGCCATTGGCATAGGTCGACGTGGCCACGGTGCGCGCCTCCGGCTCGCCGATGCGATTCTCGATTTCGAGGCCAGGCGTCCAGATCGATTTCAGATATTCGTCGGCTCCCGCGCCGGTGCGGTCGAGGCGGCCGAAGCCTATCGCGACGGGATCGAAGGCCTGCCGACGATCGGTCCAGCGCTGCGTGACTTCGACGAACAGGCGTCCTTCGCCGACGACTTCCTTGATCGAGAGCACCTTGAGGATCCGCACCGCGACGCGCACCCGCACGGGAAGCTGTGCTCCCGTTGGCAGTTCGGTCTGAACGGCCTCCGCTGGCGTCGAGGCGAGGCAGAACAGCGTCAGGATCACGCTCAGGATGCCGGCGAACGGTCTCATGGGCGTGACCTGCCGCGCGCGCACGTGGCGCGGAACAAGAGTGCGAACGCCAGGAAAGCGCAGATGCCGCCGCAGATCGCGATGACGCGCAACTCGGTGCGCGAGCGTCCGAGTTCGATACCGTAGTCGGCCTTGAGCGCGATGGAGAAGCCGATCATGCGGCCGCTGAAATCGACAAGCGGACGCGTAATCAGGTCGTAGCGACGGCCGTCGATCGTCGGCGAAGCTGCCACGCTGTCATGCGCCGGACGCAGCGGCATCGTCTTCAACAGCGACGAGAACAGCCGGTCGTCGGTCGACATAGCCAGCACGAGGTCGCCGAAGGCAGGCAGATTGGGATCGAGCGCGATGCCTGCGAGAGAGGGAACGACGATGATCGCGATGTCGGCGTTTGAGGTTGCTTTGACGCTCTCGATCAGAGGCTTGAGATCGAGGCCGACTTCAACGGTTCCGACCATGACGCCCTGCTGTTCGACGACGGTCGCCCCGCGCAGGCCGATTCCGGCAACGCCGATTTCCAGCCCGACCTGCGAGCGACCGGTGCGATTGGCGGCGACGATCATCGGACGAAATCCGGAGATGTCGTCGTCGAATTGATCGGGCTTGTGGACGCGCAGGAAATAGCGGATGTCCTTGTCCTGGAAGCCGAAGATCTGCACGCCAGCCTGCTGGCGCAGATGGGCAAATGTCTCCGCAGACTGGCGCATCAATTCGGCTCGGTCGCGCGCGGCGAGCGCTTGGCGGATCGTCGTACGCCGCGCCGTGACCTCGGCCAGCGCCAGCGCGAAACGGCCGCCGCGGTCGAACGCGGTCGAGAGCTCGCCGTTGACGAGCCGCATCTCGCCGCCACGAACACGGGTTCCGATTTCGTCTCGTAGCCGTCGGCAAACCAGAGCATGACGCCGAAGGCGGCTGCGATCACGGCGGCCACCGTCGCGGCGAGCATTCCCGACAGACCAGGTGAGGGGCGGTGTTCGCGTTTGAAATCGACCAACTCGGTCGCGGTCTCAGCGGCAGGAATAGAAGTTTCGATCGCGAGCATCTGGAATTCGGTGGGACCTGAGACGGCAACTTACGAGGGTGCAAAACGCAATTGCTGAGAGATGAGCTGCGCGTAGGAAGCTCATTCACGCCGAAACCGTCCATTTATCGGTGGCTCACCATATCGCAGCACTCTAGCCGTTTGGGATAGTGCACAAATATCAATGGGCGTTGATGAATGTCTGAAATTTGATCAGTTCGGGGCCACGTGAAGACGGCGGCAAGCCTCCGGCGATTTCCGCTATTCCGCCGCTGTTAGTGAACAAGCGGACATCAGGCGCGTCGGCACCAGGCATCTCGTTTTATGAGCGTACGCCCAATTGAACGCCGCCTTCGGGCGGGGCCTAAAGGCGCCCCCTCGCGAATTGCGCCACGATCGCATATTGCCAGTGATTCGCCCGACGCGTCAAGCGATTTCGGAAAAGACGCAGGGTGTCGTCTCGGCGCTCCCTGCTACTTTGGCATGGGGTTGTTTTCCGGAGTTTTGCCAGGGCGCCCTGTGGCCACAGGCTCCGTCATCGCGAGCGCAGCGAAGCAATCCAGACTGCATCCACGGAAAGATTCTGGATTGCTTCGCTGCGCTCGCAATGACGAGGGAGGAGTCACCCCAGCCGCTGATCCCGCATGTCCTGCGTATCCTCGGTCGCAGCCTTGACGGCGGCACTCGCCGCGCTCTTCGCCGCGCCCTTGCGGCTGGCGATCTCGACCGCCTTGCGGCCGGAAATCTCGTGGCCGGCATCGCGGGGCATCTGCCAGAAGAACCAGGCCGACGCGGCCGAGGTCAGCCCCACCACGATGAAAGCGGGCCAGAACACGGTGGCGTCGATCTCAGTGACGTGGCGCCACCACATCGTCGATTCGACCGAGAAGGCGCCGACCGCGACGCCCGCGGAGACCGCGAGTTGCTGGTTGACGCTGACGAGCGTGGTGGCGCGGCTCATCTGCGCGGCCTCGACGTCCGCATAGGCAACCGTGTTGATCGCGGTGAACTCCAACGAGCGGAAGAAACCGCCGACCACGAGGATCACCATGATGATCAGCAGCGGGGTCGTCACCGTGAACAGCGCGCACACGCCGAGGAAGAACGCGCTGATGATCGCGTTCACCGTCATCAGGTTGCGGAAGCCGAAGGCGCGGATGATGCGGGCAGCGAGCGTCTTCATGCCCATGGCACCGAGCGAGGAGGCGAAGGTCACGAGGCCCGAATGGAACGGCGTCAGCCCGAAGCCGATCTGCATCAGGAGCGGCAGCAGGAACGGCAGTGCGCCGATGCCGAGCCGGAACATGAAGCCGCCGATGACGGCCGCGCGCAGCGTCGGAAGGTTCAGCAGCGAAAAGTCCAGCACCGGGGATCCCGTGCGCCGCGCATGAATGACGTACAGCGTCATCGAGATCGCGCCGCCCGCGATCAGGGCCAGCACCGTGCTCCAGGGCAACAGGTTGAGGCCCGCGACCGACAGACCGAAGGCAATACCGGCAAGCCCGATGCCCGCGAGCATCATGCCCTTGAGATCGAACGGCTCCTGCGCCTCGCTCTTGATCGGATCGATGAAGCGCAGCGCCATGAAGATGCCGAGCAGACCGATCGGCAGGTTGATCAGGAAGATCCAGTGCCAGGACGCATAGGTGGTGATGAAGCCGCCGAGTGGCGGGCCGACCACGGGACCGATCAGTGCGGGTACGGTGACCCAGGCCATGGCGTTGACGAGATCGCTCTTGTCGATCGAGCGCAGCAGTACGAGCCGCCCGACCGGCGTCATCATCGCGCCGCCCATGCCCTGGAGGATGCGCGCGAACACGAAGTCGGTCACCGAGCCCGACAGCGCGCAGCCGACCGAGCCCACCATGAACACGCCCACGGCGATCGCAAACACCAGCCGCGCGCCGAACCGGTCCGCGGTCCAGCCGCTCGCCGGGATGAACACTGCAAGCGAGAGCAGGTAGGAGGTGATCGCGAGCTTCAGCGTCAGCGGGCTCGTGCCGATGTCGGCGGCGATCGCGGGCAGGGATGTCGCGATCACCGTCGAGTCCATGTTTTCCATGAACAGGGCGGTCGCCACGATCAGCGGGATCACGCGTTGCTTGTTGACCGACATGACGGATATTTAATGGAAATCAGAAGGGAAAGGTGAGCGATGCGGCTTAACACCGTCGCTGCTCCGAGACCATTGCGGAACCGCGCATAGCACCTAAATCCTGCGTGACGGTGCGACCCCGACTGTGTCCGGGATTCACCGTGTGCTGGAGATCCCGCGATGATCTACATCCTTGCCGCGCTTCTGCCGCCGATCGGGCTGCTCCTGAACGGGCAGCCGTTCTCGGCGATCTTCAACCTCGTCCTGTGCGTGGTTTGCGTGATTTTCGGCCTGGTTTTCCACGTTTTGCTGCTGGTCCCGTCGGCGCATGCCGTCATCGCGGTTCACATGAAGCGGGAGGACCGGCGGCACCGGGAGGTCGTGGACGCGATCCGCCAGCACGGCCCGCCGCCGGGTTATCCGCGCTAAAAGGCGCAAAAAAGCCTGTGCATGGCTGGCAATCGGACCGAATTGCTTTGATTCGTCACCCGGCCGTGCTATCGACCGGCGTCAACCCCACCGATGGGCTCCGATTCGACGGTGCTGCCGCAAGGTACGCCGAGGGCGGCGCTCATCCATAAGCATTTGCGGCACGGCCGCAGGAAGGAGTTGGCATATGGCCACGGTGCAACTTCAAGGCATTCGCGAAGCCTTTACGTTCGACGACGTGCTGTTGAAGCCGGGCCTGTCGGACGTGCTTCCCTCCGAGGTCGATATCCGCTCGCGCGTCACCCGCGCCATTCCGCTCAACATTCCGATCATGGCTTCCGCCATGGACACCGTGACCGAGGCGCGCATGGCGATCGCCATGGCGCAGGCCGGCGGCCTCGGCGTCATCCACCGCAATTTCGATCCGGAGGGGCAGGCCGCCCAGGTGCGGCAGGTCAAGCGATACGAGTCGGGCATGGTGGTGAACCCGCTCACCATCAGCCCCGATGCCACGCTGGACGACGCGCTCAAGCTGATGAGCGATCACGGCATCTCCGGCATTCCCGTCGTCACCGGGGCCGGCAAGACCACGCCGGGCAAGCTGGTCGGCATCCTCACAAATCGCGACGTGCGCTTTGCGACCGACCGCCGGCAAAAAGTCTCAGAGCTGATGACGCACGAAAATCTCGTCACGGTGCGCGAGAATGTCGGCCAGGATGAAGCGAGGCGGATG
The DNA here is from genome assembly GCF_024199885.1 of Bradyrhizobium sp. CCGUVB23. Classification (NCBI taxonomy): domain Bacteria; kingdom Pseudomonadati; phylum Pseudomonadota; class Alphaproteobacteria; order Hyphomicrobiales; family Nitrobacteraceae; genus Bradyrhizobium; species Bradyrhizobium sp. CCGUVB23. Next base: position 9,228,375 of record NZ_JANADQ010000001.1, on the reverse strand, counting down.
CTGCACAAGCATCGCATCGAAAAGCTGCTCGTCGTCGACGATCAGTATCGCTGCGTCGGCCTGATCACCGTGAAGGACATGGAGAAGGCGGTCGCCCATCCGCTCGCCTGCAAGGACGCGCACGGCCGCCTGCGGGTCGCTGCTGCCACCACCGTCGGCGATACCGGCTTCGAGCGCACCGAGCGGCTGATCGACGCCGGCGTCGATCTCGTCGTCGTCGACACCGCGCATGGCCACTCCCGTCACGTGCTCCACGCCGTCAACCGCATCAAGCGTCTCTCCAACTCGGTGCAGGTCGTTGCCGGTAACGTTGCGACCGAAGACGGCGCGCAGGCGCTGATCGACGCGGGCGCGGACTGCATCAAGGTCGGCATCGGCCCGGGCTCGATCTGCACCACGCGCATCGTCGCCGGTGTCGGCGTGCCGCAGCTCACCGCGATCATGGATGCGGTGGAAGCGGCGAAGAAAGCCGACATTCCCGTCATCGCCGACGGCGGCATCAAGTTCTCCGGCGACCTTGCGAAGGCGCTGGCAGCTGGCGCCGACATCGCCATGGTCGGTTCGCTGCTCGCCGGTACGGATGAAACGCCAGGCGAGGTCTTCCTGTGGCAGGGCCGCTCCTACAAGGCCTATCGCGGCATGGGCTCGGTCGGCGCGATGGCGCGCGGCTCGGCCGACCGCTACTTCCAGCAGGACATCAAGGACACCTTGAAGCTCGTGCCTGAAGGCATCGAGGGCCAGGTGCCCTACAAGGGCCCGGTCGGCAACGTCATGCACCAGCTCGCCGGCGGCTTGCGCGCCGCGATGGGCTATGTCGGCGCGCGCGACATGAACGATCTGCACCAGAAGGCACAGTTCGTCCGCATCACCGGCGCGGGCCTGCGCGAAAGCCACGTCCACGACGTGACCATCACGCGCGAGTCCCCGAACTATCCGGGCGGGGGTTAGGGCTCTCCCTGTCATTCCACGGCGCGCGTAAGTTTACGCGCGCTCACCCCCACGCACCGCCGTCATGCCCCGCGAAGGCGGGGCATCCAGTACTCCGCGGCTTCTCCGTATCCCATCGCTGTCTCTGGAATACTGGATCGCCCGCCTTCCGCGGGCGATGACGCTGACAGTGTGGGCGGGCATGCCTCAACGTCGTCATTGCGAGGAGCGCAAGCGACGAGACAATCCAGTCCTTTTGAGTTGACTGAACTGGATTGCTTCGCTTCGCTCGCAATGACGAATACAACAATGAGGAAGCCATCATGTCCCAAGGCAAGCGCATCGTTCTCGCTGCACGTCCTGTCGGCGAGCCCAAGCCGTCTGATTTCCGTATCGAGGAATTCGCAGTCCCGACGCCGGGCGCAGGCGAAGTGCTGTTGCGGACGATCTGGCTGTCGCTCGATCCCTATATGCGCGGACGCATGAGCGAAGGCCCGTCCTATGCCGCGCCGGTGCCGATCGGCGGCGTGATGGAGGGCGAGACGGTCAGCGAGGTGACGGCCTCCAACAATGCCGTTTTCGCCAAGGGCGACATCGTGCGCACGCGCGCCGGCTGGCTGACGCATGCAATCTCGAACGGCAAGGGATTGATCAAGGTCGATCCGAAGCTGGCGCCGATCTCGACCTCGATCGGCGTGCTCGGCATGCCCGGCATGACGGCTTATACGGGCCTCCTCGACATCGGCAAGCCGCAAGCCGGCGAGACCGTCGTCGTCGCCGGCGCTTCGGGCGCGGTGGGCTCGGCCGTCGGCCAGATCGCGAAGATCAAGGGTGCGCGAGCGGTCGGCATCGCCGGCGGCAAGGACAAGTGCGACTACGTGGTCAAAGAGCTCGGCTTCGATGCCTGCATCGATCACCGCGATCCCGATCTCGCTGCCAGGCTGAAGGACGCATGCCCGAAGGGCATCGACGTCTATTTCGAGAATGTCGGCGGCGCGGTGTTCGAGGCGGTCTTCCCGCAGCTCAATGCCTTCGCGCGCGTGCCGGTCTGCGGCCTGATCGCGCATTACAACGACACCGAGGCCAAGCCGCCGAAATGGGCAGGCAGCATGATGCGCGCGATCCTGACCAAGCGGCTCACGTTCCGCGGCTTCATCGTCAGCGACTTTGCGGCTCGCCACGGCGACTTCCTTCGCGACATGTCCGCCTGGGTCCGCGAGGGCAAGGTCAAGTACAAGGAGTTCGTCACCGAGGGGCTGGACAGCGCGCCCGGCGCCTTCATGGGGCTCCTGAAGGGCGCCAATTTCGGTAAGCAACTCGTCCGGGTCGGGCCGGACAAGGCTTAAGCCGCCGTCGTCTGCGCGGCACGCGACGCTGGTGGGTGGGTCGGTCGGGAATCCGGTTGACTCACCCAATGATTGTGCGGAAGAAATGCGCTCGTTAGAGTGACTGATCGGATCGGGCCACGAATTCGCGCGGCCGTGGCATTCCGAAAAGGGGCTGGCGGGCGGCGAACGATGAACATCGGCGTAGGACTGCATGTCGTCGTCGCAATCACCCTGACGTCTGCCCTCGTTGCCCCAGCCTTGGCTGACGAAGCGCCGTTCTCGCGACGCGTGTCGATGGCGTTGACGGTGCTGCCCGGCGATCTCCTCGAAACCATATCGACGGTCGATGTCGCGATCCGCTCCGAAGTGGCTGTCACCGCGTTTGGCCAGATCACGCTTCAGGTCAATGAACACTTCGCGAACCTCGAGATCATCGAGGCGACGACCGTCAAGGCCGACGGGCGCCGCATCGACGTTCCCGCGGACAAGATTCTCACCTCCAATCTCCCGAACGCGTCGCAACTCGGTATCTTCGAGGCGGATGTCAGGAACCGCACCATTGTCTTCCCCGACGTCGCCGTCGGCGATAGCCTTCATTACAAAACGCACAGCCGCGAACGCCAGCACGGCATCTCGGGCGGGTTCAGCGCGACGTACGTCGTGCCGCCCTCGGGCCGTTTCGAAAATGTGGAAATCACGCTTGATGCGCCCAAGAGCCTTGCCGTCGCGGAACAGTCGGACGGCTTTGCTCGCTTGTCAGAAGAGAAGGGCGAGCGCCGGGTCGTGTCATGGACGCTTGGACCACAGACCTATCAGGCCGATGAGCCCGGCGCGACCGCGGCCATCGATCACAGCCCGTATCTCATTCTTTCGAGCTACGGCAGCTGGCAGGCCATCGGCCAGGGGTTTCTGGACGGCGCGGCCCCCATGAGCAAGCCGACGCCGGACTTGAAGACGGTGGCGGAGGACCTCACCAGGGACATCACGGATCGCCGCGAGCAGGCGCGCGCCATCTTCGACTGGGTCTCGAAGAATGTGCGCTATTTCTCGATCTTCCTCGGGCAAGGCGGCTTCGTGCCGCACGATGCGGCAAGCGTGCTCGCCAACAAGTACGGCGACTGCAAGGATCACGTTACGCTGATGCGGGCTCTCCTGGCCGCCAAAGGCATCGAGGCGGACTACGCGCTGATTTCCACGCTACCGGTCTATCGCGCCTTTGAGGTGCCGACCCCAGGGTGGTTCAACCATGTGATCCTGTGGCTGCCCGAGTTCGACCACTACGTCGATCCGACTGCGAGCACCTCTACCTTCGCAAGCTTGCCGGGCGTCGAGACGGACAAGACCGTGCTGCGGATCGGCACCAAAGGCATCGTCGTGGTGCGGACGCCCCCACTTGCCGCCGAGAGCAATCGACTGACGGTCACGGCCGACGTCACCCTCGCAGCGGATGGGACGGCCAAAGGCACTGCAACCGTCGCAGCGCAGGGCGCGACAGGCGCCAGCTTGCGCGGGGTCATGACCCAGGTCGCCCTGAAGGGGGGCGACGTGCTTGCGAAGGAATTGCTTGGCAAGCAGAACTGGCGTGGCACAGGCAATATCGAGGTCCGGCCGGCGACTGATCACAGCGAGCCGTTCGTCGTAAAGACCACTTATGATTTGTCCAACAAGTTCTTCGGCGACGAAGGCAACCGGAGTGCCATCCCGATGGGGCCGCGTTTATTGCTTCCGGCCCTGAACCCGTTCGACCAGGCCATCAAGGGAAAGCACAGGCAGAACTTCGTGTGCCAGGCGCAGAGCTACGATCAAATCATCGATCTACACCTGCCTGAGGGGCGGACCCCGACGAACATTCCCGCTAGCGTCAATGTGAGCCTGCCGCTCGCGAGCTTCGAAGCTCGCTATGAGCTCAACGGGCAAACGCTGCATATCGAGCGCCGGACCGTCTCCGGGTGCCAGGGCAATCATGCTCGCCGCAGATCGCGACGGATATCGCGCCGGTCATCGCGGCCGCCACGAAGGAGTTCGGCTGGCGGCCGCAATTCGCTCGCAAGGACGGCAGTCCGGGGCAGAACCCCTAGCTGGCCCCGCTTCGGCCCGGGGCGGGTGATTGGTTAATAAAGAGTCGCCAATCGGCAACACCTGCCCGCAAAAGTCGCAGCTGTGACCGTCCGTTCATTGACCGGCCGGTGAAGGCATTGAATCATTGGACCAATTTCAGGTGCGATGATGTTTGAGATTGGTATTTTCAGCGTAATTCTGCTGGCCGCCGGCTATTGGGCGACCATGTTCATTATGGGCCGTCACGACGACGTGCTGCACGGCAAGTTTGTTCACACCGATGCCGAGGAAGGAGCAGCGCCTGTTGCGCCACCGTTTCCGACCCGGCCGGTCTTCCCCAAGCGTCCCGTGCCGCGGGCCGTTGGCAGCCCGAAGCCCGTGAACAGCGACGCCCTTCAATCGCTGCTGGTCGCGATCCAACAGAACCTGAAGGACGTTGCCTAGAGCCTAGACGCTGCCGCGCTCGACCAGGGCGAGTTCGACCGCGCGTCGCGGCTCGGTGCTCGGCCTGCCGGACAGGCGCGCCAGCAAGAGCTCGCCGGCGATGCGGCCGATCGCGGCGGAATCAAAAGTGATGGTGGTGAGGCCCGGCGTGATCTGGTCCGCCACGTCGTTGTCGCCAAAGCCGAGCACGGCGAGATCGCGTGGGACCGACACACCGCGCGACCGCGCCTCGATCAGCGCACCGGTCGCCAGCAGATCGTTGGCACAGAACACGGCGTCGACGCTGCCGCCGCGGTCGAGCAGGGCGGTGAAGGCTGCGCGGCCGTCGACGAGGCCCGTGATCTCATTGAGGCCGATCTCGTGGACGATCTCTAAGCCCAGCCTTGCCGCCGCCGCGCGAAACCCGTCGCGGCGGAGAGCGCCGCGGCCGCCGTTGCGCCCGATGAAGGCGACGCGGCGATAACCGGCGTCCGCCAACCGCCGTGCCGCCATTGCACCTGCGTCGGTGTTGGAGAGGCCGACCAGCATGTCGATGGGATCGCGCGGAAACGCCCAGGTTTCGATCACGGGCATGCCGAGCTCGGCGAGCGCGGTGCGGTTCGCCTGCAGCTCGATCACGCCGGTGAACATCACCGCTGCAGGGCGGATGCCGCGCAGCGACTGGATCATCGCGACCTCCTTGGCATAGGAGTAGGAGGTCTGGCCGACCAGCACCTCAAAACCTTCCGGCTCAAGCGTGGCGGCGAAGCTGCGTACCGCAAGCCCAAACTGCTGGCTCAGGATGTTAGAGACGAAGGCGACGACCACGTTCGAGCGGCCCGAGCGCAGCGCGCGCGCATGCGGGTTCGACGCGTATCCGGTGGCCTCGATCACTTCGAGGATGCGGTCACGCGTCTCGCGATTGACCTTCTCGGGATGACGCAGCACCCGCGACACCGTGATCGGCGCGACACCGGCGCGCTCCGCCACCTCCTCGATGCGCGGCGGCCGTCCGCCCGCGCTGCCTCGGCCAGGCGGCGACGGAATGCGCAGCACGTCATCGTATGTCGGCGTTGTCGGAGCGGTCATCGAATCGCTGAAGAAAACGACGTTAGGTTAGAGCATGATGAGATCAGAATTCATTGCAACCTCGACGGAGGTGCGCTCCCTCCCCCGCTTGCGGGGAGGGCTGGGGAGAGGGTTTCTCCGCAACCCCCAAGGGGAGAAAGCCCTCACCCGGCGCTTCGCGCCGACCTCTCCCGCAAGCGGGAGAGGTGCAGCGTGCCTGCGGCCAAAGCTCATTACGCCAATGTCTCCTCGCGTGTCAGGGCGCGGCCGACCTGGACCAGGCAATCGCCGCTCTGGCTGTCGGTGTGCAGGCGTTGCGAGATCACGATGCCGTCGGTGGGGAAGCGAAGCACCTCTTCGGGAACTTCCGGGCGCTGGAAATCATGATACCAGCCGGCGATGTCGCCGGCCTTGACGCGTGCACCAACCGTGACGGCCGGCTCGAACCAGCCGCGCCGCGTCGCGAACACCGCTTGCGCGTGGCTTTGCAGGGCCAGCAATTCGGTATCGCGCTCGACCGGTGCATGAGGTCCGAGCACCGGCGCCTGCACGATGCCGAGTGCGAGCAGCAAGCGGTCGACGGCGCGCGCGGTGAGGGCCATCGTCTGCGGCGTGACGGTGCCGCCGCCGCCGAATTCACCTGACAGCCCGATCGCGCCGGCGCGCGCCGCCGCCGCCATCGAGGTCGGTGCGGTGGCGCCATTCTCGGCGACGAAGGCGAAGGGCATCCCTAACCCTTCCATCAGACGCAGCGCGTGGCCGAACATCTCGGGTGGTCCCTGCCGCTCGATCAGCGCGCAGGGAACATGCGCCATCGAGGTGCCGCCGGAATGAATGTCGAAGACGACGTCGTGGCGTGGAAACAGCTCGTGCTCGAGGAAGTGTGCCAGGCGAAACGTCGGCGTGCCGCCGGCATCGCCCGGGAAGGCGCGGTTGAGATTGCCCTCGTCGAGCGGCGAGCGCCGCCGCGCCGCCATCACGGCGGGCAGGTTGGCGAAGGGCAGGATGGTGATCTCGCCCTTGATGGCGGCAGCATCGAGCCGGCGATAGAGCCGCGTCAGCGTGATCTCGCCCTCATATTCGTCGCCGTGATTGCCGGCCATCAAGAGGAGCTTTGGGCCGGCGCCGTTCCTGATCCGGAAGATCGGGATCTTGAGCTGGAAATAGGGGGAGCGATCGATCGAGAAGGGAATGCCGAGATGGCCGGACCATTTCTGGTCCTTCTCGAAATCGATCTCGTGAAAAAGTCCGGTGTGCATGTGCTGCCTCGGGGCCGCGCCGTTGCCGACGCCGGCCGAAGGTTGGAAGAGAAGCGACGTCTTTAGAGCAAGGCGACCGCAGTCATCTCGACGCGCAGGTCGGGATCTGCGAGGCGGGCCTCGACGCAGGCGCGCGCAGGCGGATTGGCCGGATCGATCCAGACGTCATAGACCGAGTTCATGGTGTCGAAGTCGGTGATGTGCGGCAGGAAGACGTTGACCGCGACGAGCTTGGAGCGGTCAGAGCCGGCTTCCTTCAACAGCGCGTCGATCTTGGCGAGCACCTGCTGCGTCTGCGACACGATGCCTGCCTTGCGGTCGTCGGCGACCTGGCCGGCGATGTGCACCAGGCCGCCGGCAGCGACCGCCTGGCTCATGCGCGGGCCGGCGACGTAACGTTTGATCATCTGAAAATTCTCCTCGTGAAGATGAGCTCCCGCGCACGGCGCGCGGGAGCGTTGTCCAAGCTTACAGCGTCGGCAGCGACTGCTCTTCCTTGAACCATTTGAGCTGCAGCGCGCCGAGCTTGCCGTTGAGCTTGTTGGTGAAGATGTCGGTGTTGATCCAGTTGAGCAGGTTCTGCTCGCCCTGGCGCACGCCGACATGGGCCGGCGACTGGCGGATCAGGAATTTCAGCTCGACCTCCTTGGTCGGGTTCTGCTCCTGCACCTTGATCGCGATCGCGCTGTTCTCGGCAAAGGTATCGGCTTGTCCGGCGAGGAAGGCGGCGATTGCGGCCGGCGTGTCCTCGAAACGGACCAGCTTCACCTTCGGTGCGTTGTCGGTGAGCCAGACGTCGAGCGTCGTGCCCTTGGCGACCGCGACGGTGCGCCCCTCCAGATTGTCGGGCTTCTTGCCGGTTGCTGCCGGGATAGACTTGGCGCCGTAGACGCCGAGATTCACCACCGCATAGGGCTGCGAGAACATCACCTGCTGCGCACGCTCCGGTGTGGCGCCGAGACCGGCGATCAAAATATCGATCTTGTCCGAGAGCAGGCTCGGAATCCGCGCCGCGCCGGTGACCGGGACGAGCTCGAGTTTCACGCCCATGTCGGCAGCGATCAGCTTGGCGAGGTCGGCGTCGAGACCCGCGATCTCGCCCTTGTCGTCCTTGAATCCCCAGGGCGCGGCGTCGGTGAGGATGCCGACGCGGAGCTTGCCTGCGCCGAGCACGTCCTGGAGCTTGTCGGCCTTGGCGAGGCTTGTCGCGGCGAGGACGGCAAGCGCCGCTGCTGCGATCGTGAAAAGGGACTTCCGCTTTCTCATGACTCTCTCCTGGTGGCGGCACGATGGCCGGACTGGTGGGACGACGTTCATTTCGCCGAAGCGATGAAGCTTGCAAGCTCTGACGTCTCGGGGTTTGCGAACAGCTTTGCCGGCGGGCCCTGTTCCCAGACGCGGCCCTGATGCATGAAGACGATGCGGTCGGCGACGTTGCGGGCAAAGCCCATCTCGTGAGTGACGAGGATCATCGTCATGCCCTGCTTGGCCATCGCCTCCATCACCTTCAGGACCTCACCGACCAGCTCGGGGTCGAGCGCCGAGGTGACCTCGTCGAACAGCATCAGGTGAGGGGCCATGGCGAGGCAGCGGGCGATCGCGACGCGCTGCTGCTGGCCGCCGGAGAGCTGCTCCGGCCAGGCGTCGATCTTGTCGGCAAGCCCGACGCGGGTGAGCACGTCCAGGGCCAACGCGCGGGCCTTTGCCTTGTCGATGCGGCCGGTCAGCAGTGGCGCCAGGGTGATGTTGCGCTCGACCTTCAGATGCGGAAACAGGTTGAAGGCCTGGAACACGATGCCGACGTGCTGACGGAATTTCTTGAGGTCGGGCATCCCAGCGTAGACCTTTTGCCCTTCGACGCGGATTTCGCCGGCGTCGACGCTCTCCAGCGCATTGATGCAGCGGAGCAGGGTCGACTTGCCGGAGCCGGATCGGCCGATGATCGTGACGATCTCGCCTTCCTCGACGTCGAGCGAGACTCCCTTGAGCACGTCGACCCGGCCGAACTTCTTGTGCACGTCGCGAATTTCAACGAGAGCCATCGAGGCGGGCCTCCAGGGATCGGGACCAGAGCGTGAGCGGCAGGCAGAGCGCGAAATAGATCACGGCGACGAGCGCGTAGGTGAGGAGCGGCTGGAACGTCGCCGCACTCACCACTTGCCCTGCGCGGGCGAGCTCGACGAAGCCGAGGATCGAGGCGAGCGAGGTGCCCTTGATGAGCTGCACAAGGAAGCCGACGGTCGGCGGCAGCGATAGCCGTAGCGCCTGCGGCGCGATGATGTGGCGGAACTGCTGCCAGAGCGACAGGCCGAGGCAGCTACCTGCTTCCCATTGCGCCAGCTTCACCGCCTCCAAGCCGCCGCGCCAGATCTCGCCGAGGAAGGCAGCGGTGTAGAGCGTATAGGCAACAGTGACCGCGACGAGCGCCGGCACCTGGATGCCGAGGAACACCGGCATGCCGAAGTAGAAGAAGAACAGCAGCCCTAGCAGCGGCACGCTCTGGACGACCTGGATGATACCGGCCATCGCCCAGCGCAGGCCGGCGAAGCGGCTGATGCGGCCCATGGCAAGCCCGAGCGCCAGCGGCGCGCCGAAGGCGAGCGCGAGCACGACGAGGACGACGGTCCAGCGCAAGGCTGCGAACAGCGAGACGAGATCGATGAGGGAGAAGGATCGCATTGCCTCTTCCCTCAGCGCCGCCGTGGCCAGCGGAAGGCGGCCGCGCCAACAAGCGCAAAGAGCGCCTTGAACGACATCGCCATCGCGAAATAGACGACGCAGATCACCGCATAGACTTCGAAGCTGCGATAGGTGCGACTCTCGATGAAGCCTGCAACGTGAAACAGCTCGTCAGCGGCGACCTGCGAGGCGAGCGAGGTGCCGAGCAGCAGCAGGACGAACTGGCTGGTGACCGCCGGATACGCATTGCGCAGCGCCGGTGGCAGCACGATGTGGCGAAACACCTGCCAGCCGGAGAGGCCGAGGCAGTGGCCGGCCTCGACCTGGCTGTTCGGAATGGAATCGAGGCCCGACCGGATGATTTCGACCGAATAGGCACCGAAATAGAGCGACAGGGCCACCGACGCAGCCTCGAAGGCCGGCAGCTTCAGGCCGAAGGTCGGCAGTACGAAGAAGACGATGAAGATCTGGATCAGCGATGGCGTGTTGCGGAACAGCTCGATGTAACCGCGCACCAGCCAGCGCAGCGATTTGACGCTGCCCTTCAGCGCGACGGCGCCGGCGATGCCGATCAACAGGCCAAACAGTGCGGCGATCACGGTCAATTCGAGCGTGACGATCGCCCCGTCGATCAACTGGTTCTGATAGCGCCAGAGCGGAAGGAAATTCATCGCGTGGCCGCTCTCAGCCGAACTGCGTGGTGAGCGCACGCGTGACCGTGCCGCCGGCATCGAGGCCATAGATCACGCGCCAGCGGTCGAGACAGGTGCAGGGATGCGAGATGCCGAGGGCGAGGATGTCGCCGACGGCGAGCGGGCTGTCCTCAGCGAGGGCGATGAAGGCGTGCTGGTCGTTGAGCCGGGTGACGGTGAGCGCCTCGGCAAGGCCTCGCTGCTCCACCCCATCGCGGTAGACGCTGAGCGCGACCGGAAGGCCCTGATCGAAGGACGCGTCGCGCATGCCGAAACCGCAGATCGCGAGCCCGGCCTCGGGGCGGGACAGCACCTCGGCCCAGAGCATGAGGGCAGGGCGAAAACTTTCAGCCGCGGAGCGGTGCACGCCGTCGATGACGAGACCGCCGCGCCGGTCTATTTCTGCGAAGGCGCGTGCGTAGATGCCGTGATCGGAGAAGAACAGCGCGCCGGAGCGCAGGACGACGGTCGCGTTGCCGTCGCGCTGCGCGACCGGCACGAGGGCTGCTGCCACGACATCGAAATAAGCCGAGCCGCCAGCACTGAGGATCAGCGAGCGGCCAGGGGCGGCGTCGCGGACGAACGCAAAGGCCTCGATCGTGCGCGCCATCAGCTTCGCGATCGCGCGGGCGGTCTCATCAGCGCCGGACGTGGCAACAGCGCCTTCGTAGGTGGCAACGCCGCCGAGCGTCAGTCCCTTCGCAGCGAGCACCGCCGCGATGACGGCCTCGACCGTTCCGCGATCGCGCGCGCCGGCGCGTCCCGCGCCGAGCTCGACCAGTACGGCGATGTCGTTGCGGCCCGACAGGCGCGCGGCTTCGGCAAGCGAGGCGACCGCAGCCGGCGAGTCTGCGAAGGCGTAAAACTCCGCATCAGGATAGGCGCCCAGCAGCGCGCCGAGCCGCCGCCCGGCGGCAAGGCCGCCGATCTCGTTGGCCAAGAGCAGGCGCCGTTCGCCATGGGCAAGGAGCACGGCGGCCTGCTGGATGTTGGCGACCGTCGTGCCCCAGGCGCCGGCCTCGCGCAGGGAGCGGGCGAGCTCCGGCGACATCGGCGTCTTGGCGTGCGGGGCAACGGCAACGCCGGCACCACTGCACCAGCGCAGGAAAAGGTCGCGGTTGGCCGCAAAGGCGGCTTCATCCAGGGTGAGGGCAGGCAGCGCGAGGTCGCCGCCGCAGGGCCGCCAGCCTTGGCTGCCGATCTCCTCGGTGGCGAGGCCGTCGACCACGGGGATTCCTCGCGTGGTCGCAGACAGGCGCTGGGTGCCCCACCGGGAAAACGACTGCATTGTCCCTCCGTCTCGCGGCGCTCAATCGCCGGGGACGACGATATGACGGAAATGACAACGTTGTCATCAAGAGTTTCTAGCCATTGCAACCCAAGAGCGAGGCATTGAGGTGCTATAGTAGGGAGAGGTGCCTAAGGATGAGGCTGGCCCATCTGTGCCAGCAATTCCTCGATGTCGACATCGACCTGGCCGGCGGCCCTGACGTGGCGGACCTCAAAACTGTCGGGTTGGAAGCGGTACTCGACGAGACCGGTCTCCTTGATGCCGATGCGCACCTGGCGCGCATCGCTGGAGATCACGAAGCCGGCCGAAGGCGCCCAGACGTGCCTGGTGCGGCCATAGGTGAAATCACGCCGCTGATGGACGTGACCGCTCGCGACGAGGCGAACATCTGCGCCCGCCATCATCTCGATCAGGCGCGCCCGCGCCGGCTGGGGCACGTAGCGGATCGCGGTGTCGAACGCTTCAGGGTCGTCGGGCCTGTTTGGGAACAGCGGCTTGTGCACAAACAGCGCGATCGGATTGCCGCTCGCGCGCGACAATTGCGAGGCGAGCCAGTCGAACTGCTCGCGCTCGAACCCAAGTCCCGAATTCATCACCAGCGAGTTGAGGCCGATAAAGCACCAGCCGGCCGCCTCGAACTGCCAATGGTCGTGGCCGAAGACGGCGCAGAATTGCCGGCGGTGCGCTTCGTCCACTGGCGGCGCGGGCGCAGGCCCGATCGCGGTCGGATTGTCGCCGATGTCGTGATTGCCCGGCAGATAGCGGCACGGCACAGGCAGGGCGTCGTGAAGGGTTTTTGCAAACTCCATGTCGTCGCGGCTGGTCGGGCCGTCGAAGGAGACGTCACCGGTGTTGATCACGAGATCCGGGCGCGCGGTGTCGATGTGCTCGGCGACCCTGTGGAAATTCGCAATGAGGCCCGGGAAGCGGCGGCCGAGATGGGTGTCGGAGATCTGCGTGAGGCGAAATTCGGGCATGGGATTAGCATATCGGCACTCGCTTGTCGGAGCGATGACGACGCGCGCATCGTTTGCGATCGAACAAAGTTTAAAGCACGCGGTAGCGGATCGCGAAGGCGTCCTGCGGCGCGACGGCGCTTGCGATCGGCGAGACGACGCGGTCGGCGAGATGCCAGGGGCTGAACTGCGCGGTGTGGGCGGGATCGGCTGCTAGACGAAGCCTGAACTCGAAGGTGCCCTTGCCGGCGAGGCTCACGACCAGCCGGCGATCGCTGGTGCGATGGTCGAGCGCCACCGCACCCTTCAGCACGCTGCGGCCGTCGGCGAGGTCGACCGTGCCCTCGACTTGAGCGAGACGCTGGTTGCGATCGGTGTGGAGCTCGATCTGGGTGTCAGAAGCTTCCACTAAAGCCCCCTTGGGCAAGCGGATTTCGAACTCGACCGCCGGCTTGGACGGATTGAGCCCGAGATAGGCGAGCGCGGCGCCGCGCATGTCGTAGGCGACGAAGGCGAAGAGCCCGAAGGCTGCCAGTGCCGCGATCACATGTCGCACGACATCGCGCCGGGTGCGGTAGCCGGTGCGGAAATAGACGGTGAGGGTAATCGCGACCGCCAGGGCCGCCGCGATCCCGGCCAGCGCCGACATCAGGATTCCGAGCCCGCCATCGGCGGAATCGCCGAACAGGGCGGAAAGGGACGACAAAAGCGTCATGGTGGCGGCTCGCAGGTCGCGCGGGAGAAGAGGCCAAAATCGCTTTAACTATCGATAGTTGGTCGCGGAACCGGGAACGGCGGTTCAAGTCGTTGATTGTCAGGGCCAGCGGTGGCGGCTAATGACGGTCTCGCCCTCCGCACCAAGCGGGAAGGATTCCGATGTCCGTTCAAATGGTTTTGCTGCCAGTCTTCGTTCAGGTCGCGCTGACTTTCGCGCTCCTGATCTGGATGGCGCTGGCGCGCCGCGAGACGCTGGTCTCCGGCGAGACCAAGATCCGCGACATTGCGCTCGGCGAGCCGAACTGGCCGAAGCGCGCCACGCAGATCGCCAATTGCTTTGCCAACCAGTTCGAGCTGCCGGTGCTGTTCTACGTGCTGATCGCGCTGGCGCTGCCGCTGCGCCATGCCGATCTCTTCATCGTGCTGATGTCCTGGGTGTTCGTGGTGGCGCGGTTCGCCCATGCCGGCGTCTTCGTCAACTCGAACGACCTCGGCCAGCGCTCGACGATCTGGCTCGCCAGCATGCTTGTGCTGCTCGCGATGTGGATCTACTTCGCGCTGAAGATTCTGTTGCTGATCTGAGCGTTTTGCGCGCCGATCCTGATCTGAAAGATTCACATGACCCCTGCTGCCCGGCTGTCCGCGGCCATCGAACTGATCGACACCATCGAGAAAGACCGCGTGCCCGCGGCGAAGGCGCTGAAGGAGTGGGGCACTGCACATCGCTTTGCCGGCTCCGGCGACCGCGCCGCGATCGCGGGCCTTGTCTGGGACGTGCTGCGCCATTACGCCTCCAGCGCGTATCTCATGGACGCAGGCACGGCGCGCGCCCGCCTGATCGGCATGCTGCGCCTGGAGCGCGACATGGACACGCCGACCATGGCTGCGCTGTTCGACGGCAACCGCTATGCGCCGGCGCCGCTGACCGACGCCGAGCAGGCCGCGCTGGCCTCGCGTTCCCTCAAGGACGCACCGGCTGCGATTGCCGGCGACTATCCCGAGTGGCTCGATCCGTACCTCGCAAAAATCTTTGGCGAGGATCGTGCAGCGGAAGCTGCCGCAATGGCGAGCCGTGCGCCGCTTGATCTGCGTGTCAACACGCTGAAAGGCAGTCGCGACAAGGTTCTCGGCCGGTTATCTCATCTGAAGGCGCAGCCGACGCCATGGTCGCCGAACGGCCTGCGCATCGAGCTTGGCGCCGATGCGCGCAATCCCGGCATCCAGTCGGAAGAGGATTTCATCAAGGGCGCCATTGAAGTGCAGGATGAAGGCTCGCAGCTTGCGGCCTTGTTCACGGCCGCAAAACCCGGCGAGCAGGTGATCGATCTCTGCGCCGGCGCCGGCGGCAAGACGCTGGCGCTGGCGGCCCTCATGCAGGGCAAGGGACGCCTGATCGCGACCGACCGCGACAAGCGCCAGCTCGCCCCCATCCATGAGCGGCTGTCGCGCGCGGGCGTCCACAATGCGGAGATCCGCACGCCCAAGGGCGAGGCCGATCCGCTCGCCGATATCCGCAGCACCGCGGACCTCGTCGTGATCGACGCCCCCTGCACGGGAACCGGAACCTGGCGCCGCAACCCCGACGCCAAATGGCGCATGCGCCCGGGCGCCCTGGAGATCCGGCTGAAGGACCAGGTCGAGGTGCTCGATCGCGCCGTGCCGCTGGTGAAGCCGGGCGGCCGCATCGCCTACATCACCTGCTCGGTGCTGGCGGAGGAGAACGACGAGCAGGTGAGGGCGTTCGTGGCGCGCCATCCGGAGTTCTCGGTCGTGCCGAGTGAGCAGACCGCGAGCGTGCTCTGGGACAAGGCGGAAGCCTTTGCCGAGGCCGCGCTGCGATCGCCCGAAGGCTGGCTGATGACGCCACGCCGTACGGGCACGGACGGGTTCTTCATCTCGGTGCTGAAGAGGGCCGCGTAACCTCACCTTCGAAGGGCGAAGCGGAATCCACAATCACAACTGTCATCGCCCGGCTTGACCGGGCGATCCAGTGAATCGATAGGCCGCGGCGTACTGGATTCCCCGCTTTCGCGGGGAATGACAGCGGTGCGCGAGGCAGTGCTGTCCCGCGCCAAAACAAAGCCCCGCGCACCGAAGCTCGGTGGCGGGGCTTGATCGCTTACGCTCTGCCAGTACGTCCGTGGTCAGAGCGCCCTGGCGCGTTGCGCGGGCCTACTAGCCGGCGCGGATGTTGTCGGCGGAAGACTTGCCGCTGCGGCGGTCTGCGACGATGTCGAACGACACCTTCTGGCCCTCGTTGAGGGTGCTGAGACCGGCACGCTCGACTGCGCTGATGTGAACGAAAACGTCCTTGGCGCCGTCATCCGGCTGGATGAAGCCAAAACCCTTTTGATTGTTGAACCACTTCACGGTGCCCATAGCCATGGGGATATCCTTTGTTTGATAGTACGCACGTGGACCGGTACGCATCGATGCGCCCATGATCCGGATTGGTCGATGTTTTGGGGAAATCATCTGAAGCGTGCGCGCCCGTCAAAAACGAGGCGAAGCGGCCCAGTCGTTCGGCCAAGTATCGATCCTTGAAATATAACGAGATATTCAGGCTACTTCAAGGCGGCGCGCGCGGATCGCGAATCGTATGACTTTTCTATCTTGCGCTGCATGTTGGGCCTTTCCGCCCTGCCGTCGCAGCTCAGCGGTGTGGGGCAGGCACGGCGCAAGTGAGGCTTTGCTCACCCCGGTCAACGCGGCCATTTCCCCTCGAAATCGGCCAAAATTCCCGCTGGAAAGCCGGTTTCCGGCATTGCGAGGCCGTCCCCGCTCGCGTATTTGCTTGCCATGACAGCAGCACAGCACGACCGCTCCCCGTCGTCGCCCCATGTGGCCTCGGCGCACGACAAGATTCTCATCGTCGATTTCGGTAGCCAGGTGACGCAGCTCATCGCGCGTCGCGTTCGCGAGGACGGCGTCTATTGCGAGATCGTCCCGTTCAACAAGGCCGAAGAGGCCTTCAAGGAGATGAAGCCGAAGGCGGTGATTCTCTCCGGCGGACCGGAATCGGTGCATGAAGAGGGCTCGCCCCGCGCGCCCCAACTGATCTTCGCCTCCGGCGTGCCCGTGATGGGCATCTGCTACGGCCAGATGACCATGGCGGCCCAGCTGGGCGGCGAGGTCGAGGGCGGCCACCACCGCGAGTTCGGCCGCGCCGACGTCGAGGTGAAGGCCGAGAGCAGGCTGTTCGAGGACACCTGGACGCTCGGCGGCAAGCACCAGGTCTGGATGAGCCATGGCGACCGCATCACCAGGATGCCGCCGGGCTTCACCGTGGCCGGCACCTCGCCGAATGCGCCGTTCGCGATCATCCAGGACGAGAAGCGCAAATATTACGGCCTGATGTTCCATCCCGAGGTCGTGCACACGCCCGATGGCGCCAGGCTGATCCGCAACTTCGTGCGCAAGATCGCAGGCCTCTCCGGCGACTGGACCATGCGCGCCTTCCGCGAGGAGGCGATCCAGAAGATCCGCAACCAGGTCGGCAAGGGCAGGGTGATCTGCGGCCTCTCCGGCGGCGTCGATTCGGCGGTGGCCGCAGTGCTGATTCATGAGGCGATCGGCGACCAGCTCACCTGCGTGTTCGTCGATCATGGCCTGCTCCGTCTCGATGAGGCCAAGACGGTGGTCGATCTGTTCCGCGGCCACTACAACATCCCGCTCGTGCACGTGGATGCCTCAAAGCAGTTCCTCGGCGAGCTCGAAGGCGTCACCGACCCGGAAGTGAAGCGCAAGACCATCGGCCGTCTCTTCATCGACGTGTTCGACGCGGAGGCCAAGAAGATCGGCGGCGCCGATTTCCTCGCCCAAGGCACGCTCTACCCCGACGTGATCGAGAGCGTCTCCTTCACCGGCGGCCCCTCGGTGACGATCAAGTCGCACCACAATGTCGGCGGCTTGCCCGAGCGCATGAACATGAAGCTCGTCGAACCCCTGCGTGAGCTCTTCAAGGACGAGGTGCGCGCGCTCGGCCGCGAGCTTGGCCTCCCCGAAATCTTCGTCGGCCGTCACCCGTTCCCGGGCCCGGGCCTCGCCATCCGCTGCCCCGGCGACATCACGCGCGACAAGCTAGACATCCTGCGCAAGGCCGATGCCGTGTACATCGACCAGATCCGCAAGCACGGCCTCTACGACGAGATCTGGCAGGCCTTTGCCGTGCTGCTCCCCGTGAAGACCGTCGGCGTCATGGGCGACGGCCGCACCTACGACTACGTCGTGGGCCTGCGCGCCGTCACCTCAACCGACGGCATGACCGCGGACTTCTACCAGTTCGACATGAAGTTTCTGGGCGAGACCGCCACGCGCATCATCAACGAGGTGAAGGGCGTGAACCGCGTGGTGTACGACGTGACGAGCAAGCCGCCGGGGACGATTGAGTGGGAATAATTCGGGTCCGTCCGGGACTATCCCGCTCCATCCAATTGCACGAATTAACAGACTGATTTTACGACTGAATTCGTTATCCACGTTCGATATCTATCGATACGCAGAAATTTGGCCAGACGGGGCGCCTGACGGCGTCACAGCCCATTGAAACCACCGATCCTGATCGATACCGTCACACGCGATGCTGCGTCTGACGGTATTTTTTCTTTGTCCAAGTATTTGTAAAACAAGGAAAATTCCGGCCAGTCGCGGCTGAAAAGTGGCCGACGGGATTTGCCTGGAGGGGAAGTCGTGCTGACAGATGCCGCGCTTAAAGCTCTGAGACCAAAGGAAAAATCGTACAAAGTCACCGACCGCGACGGCATGTACGCGCTCGTGACGCCGGGTGGAACGGTGTCGTTCAGGCTTGATTACCGTTTGCATGGCCGACGTGAGACCGTCGTTCTCGGGAGGTACGGCCCGACCGGCCTGTCGCTCGCACGCGCTCGCGAGAAATGCATCGATGCGAGGCGCGCAATCGGTGAAGGTCGTTCTCCTGCGATCGAGAAACAGCGCGAGAAGCGGCGTCTCCTTGAAGCCAGGAGTTTCGGCGAGCTCGGAGAGAAGTGGCTCGTCGCGGCACCCATGGCCGACAGTACGCGGGCAATGCGGCGATCGATCTTCGAACGCGAGCTGCTTCCCGTTTGGCGCAGGCGCCTCCTGTATGAGATTGCACCGGACGATCTGCGTGCCCATTGCGCTGCGATCGTGGAGCGCGGGGCCCCTGCAACAGCGATCCATGTCCGCGATATCGTGAAGCAGATCTACGGGTTTGCGATCCTGCACGGCGAGAAGATTGCCAATCCAGCGGACGAGGTTGGACCTGCGTCGATCGCGAGCTTTGTCCCGAGAGACCGTTCGCTTTCACCGACAGAAATTCGCATCATGCTCAAACAACTGGAACATGTCGCGACATTGCCCACCATCAGGCTGGGAATGCGTCTCTATCTGCTCACGATGGTCCGCAAGAGCGAGCTGCTTGATGCCACATGGGATGAAGTCGATTTCGAGAATGCAGTCTGGACAATTCCCAAGGAGCGCATGAAGCGCTCCAAGGCGCACAACGTGTATTTCTCGCGCCAGGTGCTCGATATCTTCATTGCGTTGAAGACTTGCGCAGGAAATTCGAAGTACGTCCTGCCGTCGCGCTATGACGCCGACGCTCCGATGTCGCGAGCAACGTTTAACCGCGTCACATATCTTGTCGTCGAGCAGGCAAGAAAGGAGGGACTTCCGCTGGAGCCGTTCACGGTTCACGACCTGCGAAGGACGGCGTCAACTCTCCTGAACGAACTAGGTTTTAACAGCGACTGGATCGAAAAGTGCCTTGCGCACGAGGACGGACGGTCGTCGAGGGGAGTCTACAACAAGGCAGAATACGAAGTACAGCGTCGTCATATGATGCAGGAGTGGTCCAACATCGTTGATGCCTGGATCGGTGGCCAGAAATACATCCCGGCACTCATTCCGCCGTCAATGCCGCTCGTGCAGCCCGACCCGGCCCTTTAACCGGCCGGGTTCGGCGTTGCCTCACGTCAGGATGTGGCGCGCGCGAGAGAGGTGTCGACCTGCGCGCAGCCAGCCATGCTTCGACCTCAGCAAGGTCCCAGACGACACATCGAGCCGAAAGCGCGAAACGTCTCGGAAAGTCGCCGCGCTGCTCCATCTCATAGATGGTGCTGTCTGCAAGCGGGACCATCTCGCGAAGCTGGTCTCGCCGGATGGTGCGCTTGAACGGTGTGATTTCCCGACGCGCCATATTGCTTTCTCCATGCGATTGAGACCAATAAGTGCTGTGCGCCTAAGATTTTTGGCTCTGCCCGGCAACCGCCTGGCCAGCGTGTCGTACAAAAAGAAACGTTCGGCGATTTCGGTTGACCTGATGAGGCCAGTTCCCTTGCACGCCGCTGGCAGGGAAAGGATCATGTCGGCGTAGAGGGCGGCCGGTTAAGACCGATCGGCTGCAGGCCATGCCCACAAGCACTATCGCCTGAAGGAAGAACACGACGATTGGTCATTCGCTGAGATTGCGCTGCTGTAAGCAAAGCCAGCGGTTGGCTTTCTCTGTTGACGCAAGATCGACGATGGCCGCTGCCTTCGCGGAGGGATCCATTCCAGCTCACAAGTTGCGAGGCGCATGGCCGGCCGCCACCGCTGCCCAGTATCAGCTGCTCAGCACTGTCATGCCGGAAGCTGGGACCAAAATCGTGTCGAGTCTGGAAGAGGCGACTTGGAACAGCTGCGGCGAAGCCACCGTCTTCTCCGTTTGATGTCGATACGGTTGAGAGTTGATTGCTCACATAGAGGATGAGCTCGCCGAAGATCTCACAATAGCCGACAGATTTCTGAATGATATTGAACGCTACATGTCCTTCAGGGCGTCATCTGCCCGTCGGCGTGCCAATGCTCAAACGCGTGCTGGCGCTTCCAGGGCAAACGGATTGCAGAACCGGGCTCACAATTTCGGTCGACATGACGCGCGCAGCCGCGGTCCAGGGCGGAACGGCCGGCGCGAAGCGGCTTTACCCTGGACGGGCGCGAGCACGACGGCATGCTTGGCTCGGTCTGGAGCGCGCATCTGGGCTGTCGTGCCACTGCTGTTCGTTTTCACGATCTGCAGCAGCGCCGTTCCCGCCGGGGAGCAATTTGCTGGCCAGCCAGTGAAGGATCAGGCTAGCAATGTGCTTGCGCCCTTCATTGTAGAAGCCTCACGACGGTTCGCAGTGCCCGTGCGCTGGGTCAGCTCGGTGATCCGTCTGGAGAGCGTCGGCGATGTGCGCGCCAAATCGCCGAAAGGCGCAATGGGATTGATGCAAATCATGCCGGGGACCTGGTATTGGCAACGATCCCTACGACGCTCGCGACAACATTTTGGCTGGCACGGCGTATCTAGCTGAACTGCTTGACCGCTATGGCGCGCCCGGTGCGTTTGCAGCATACAATGCCAGCCAGCACGCTACGAATGGCATATCACCGGTGAACCGTTGCCGGCCGAGACGCAAGCGTATGTCGCCAATCTCGCGACCTTGGTGAGAGTGTCGACTCGCTGGCCAGCTCTCTTGGACCGTCGCCCCGCTCTTCGTCACGCAATCGGAACGCAAGAGCAGTCCAGATTGGCAACAGGCCAGGAGCGTTGCGAACGACGCGATCGCTTCTTCGGGTGTTCACGCCATGTTATCGATCATTCCGAGGGGGCGAGCCTGTTCAGCGCGAGATCCGAAGTTGGAGGCGCGCGATGAGCAATGGCGTGAACCGGCGAGCGCTGGGGTACGCAGGAGTCGACTTGGCGGAAGCGGGAGGACAGTTGGGAAGCACGAGGGTGAGACCTTCAAATCGGGCTCCGAGAAATCGGTGCACGGGGATAGCCGCCGTGTGGCCGAATCTGGAGCCCTTAGGTCGTCGTTCGCATACAGGAGAGCTCCGATGAAGCTTTACGTTGTGTTGACATCGGTCTGGAAGAAACCAGTCTTTGCATTATCGATGGCGAAGGTCTCAGGTTCGTGAGCTCAAGGTCACGACCGAGCCAACGGCGATCCGCTCCGCTGTAGAGGACTACGCGGATCGCCTGGAGAGAGTGGGAGTCGAGGCGTCATCGCTTGGCATCTGGCTCTATCGCGAACTGCGGCCAGCCGGGCTTCCGTTCATTGTCGTCGAAGCGCGCCACATGCGTGTGTCACTGTCGACGATGCGCAACAAGACCGACCGAAACGATGCGCGCGGCATTGCGCGGATGGTGCGGTGGAGCTGGTACCGCGCCGTCCATGTCAAGAATACCGACATGCAGAAGATGCGCACGCTGCTGACCAACCGGAGGCTGCTCAAGCGTAAACTGATCGACATCGAAAACCAAGTTCGTGGTGCGCTGCGGGCCTATGGGTTGCTCGTTGGAGCCGTCGCCCGCGGTGCCTACGAAGCCCGCTTGCGCGAGCTGATCGAGCGCAGCGATCCGATCTTCGTAATGACCATCGACGCATTGTTGGATGTGCGCTGCGCCATCCTTGAGGGTTACGATCGGTTGCATCGTGTGCTGCTGCAGGTGGTCCAGCATGATGCTGTATGCCGCCGCCTGATGACGGTTCTAGCGTCGGTCCCGTTGCGGCCCTGTCGTTCAAGGTCGACGTCGATGATCCCAGGCGCTTTGCCAGATCGCGAACGGTAGGCGCGCATTTTGGCTTGGTGCCGAGGCGGCACCACTCCGGCACGTCGATCGACTACGAAGGGCGCATCAGCAAACAGGGCGACGTCGCCGTGCGGGAGGCGCTTTGCGAGGCGGCTGCAAGCCTGCTGCTGCGGGTCAGGAAATGGTCGGCCTTGCGGGCGTGGGGCCTGCGGATCGCCAAACGGTCAAGCATGTTGTGCGCGATCACCGCGGTCGCGCAAGCTGGCGAGCATTCTGCACCGGATGCGGGTCAGCGCGACCGATTTCCACGTCGGATTCGGCGAAGGCTGCGGTTGAAACCTGCACAGTAGCGGCATGGCACATGACGACGGATTAGCGCTGGGTTTGCGCCAGGCATGTTGACGAGAAGCGAAATTAGAGATCCGCGCGCGCGGTGGGCGTTCCCTGGCGGGGCCGCGAAACGGGGGATGTCCGCTATCTCTTGCCGGCTACCGCCCTTCGGGGACGAGCGCGCCGGACTGCTTGGACAGCCCTGTTTACGAACCTGATGAAGAGCATGCGACGGCCGAAGTGCTGAACGCGAAGGAACGCATGGACCCCGCCTGGTGAATGCACGTCGCGTACGCGGCTGTGGTGAAGTTGCGCGTCGTTGGTGCAGGGAGTCGGTAGTGGCTGAAGTTCGAAGAGTCGAAGAAAAGCGTAGGAATGAGTTGACTTTGCCCGCCCGATTAGGAAGGCAAGATAAAGCGAGCTGCCTCGCTACAGGAACTTCGTTCCTAAGGTTTTGTCTGCACATTGTTATTGTCGAGCTCGCTGGTCGAGCAGTAAGGTGCAGCGGGGCCGCTTCCGACACTTTCTCGTTTCTTCGCAATGGTCCGAGCGCCATCGCACGCAATGTGCGACGATAGACAGACCGCAGCAGTTACGCGGATGCGCTTTTTTCTACGCTCCTGCGCGGTGAGCGTATTGCGCTCTTGTGCGGCGTTTTTCGACCTTCGATCGTCAGCTCATGGCGAGGAACGAAGATGACTTTCGCATCCTTCCCGGCAAAGTTCGGGATCGTGGTCGTGTAGAGACGCGCACGCGCCGGACAGGCGCGATGCGCCGACGCCCGGCCAGTTTCCTCGGTGAGATCCAGCAGGCCATACGTCGAGCCGGCGGCGATCCCAATCGCATGACCCAGCCCGGGAAGGGAAGCAGTCGGTTCAACGCGCGCGGCCGCGGCGCCGCAGTAGCGCTGACGCTGAAGGATCGAAGCGCTTGGAGCGGGGACGCGAGCGGGGTGCGCACACGGGCGCGGCGTGTAGCAGTGAAGGGCCGGATCGTCAAACTCAACCCACAGCGCGGCGCAATGCGGGGACGAGGGTTCGTCAGCGCCAAAGCGGTCGACGACCACCTTCGCTATCTCGAGCGAGATGGCGTGACAAAGGACGGCGAGAAAGGCCAGGTCTATTCGGCGGAGCATGACATAGAGGATGGCCGCGCCTTCCTCGACAGGGGCCGTGAGGACCGGCATCAGTTCCGCTTCATCGTTTCCGCCGAGGAAGGCGTGGAGCTGGCCGATCCGCGCGAGACCACCCGCAATCTGATGAAGCAGATGGAAGCCGACCTCGGGACTAAGCTCGACTGGATCGCGGTTGACCATCACAACACCGGCCACCCGCACACCCATATCCTCGTTCGGGGCGTCACCGATGACGGCAAGATCCTCAACATCGCCGGCGACTACATCGCCTACGGCATTCGTGAACGTGCCAGCGAGATCGTTACGCGGGAACTGGGTCGCCAAACCGAGCTTGAGGTGGCAAAGCAGCTCGAGCGGGAGGTGGACGCCGACCGCTTCACCCAACTTGACCGCATGCTGATCGCGGAGCAGCAGGGAAAGGAGTTCACCGATCTTCGCCCTGACCGAGACATGCGGGACACCTTTCGCCAAAACCGTGCCCTGCTGATCGAGCGGGCTCGCAAGCTGGAGCGCATGGGACTGGCGAGCGAGGTCGAGACCGGCCAATGGGTCGTATCGCCCAAGGCCGAGCCGGCGCTGCGGGAGCTCGGCGAACGCGGCGACATCATCAAGACCATGCACCGCGCACTGGAGCGCGAGGGGCTGGGGGACGACCGCCATCCGGCTCGCTATGTCCTTCACCGAGAAAATGTGACCGAGCGCATTGTCGGCCGTGTCCTCGACAAAGGGCTTGGCGGCGACGAGATGGGCGAGCGGGTCAGGCTGGTGATCGACGGAGTGGATGGGCGCGTGCATCACATCGAGATGGATGCCGCCCGCGCCGAGGACGTCGGTCGGGGCATGATCGTCGCGGCCGGCTCAGCCCCTCCCGGGCCACGGGCGGCAGATCGCGACATCATGGACGTGGCTGGACGAGAAGGCATCTATCGACCGTCCGAGCATCTGGAACGGGCGCGTGCTGCGATCGATCGCATCGGCGGCGACCCTGAGGCGTTTGTCCGCTCCCATGTTCGCCGGCTGGAGGCGCTCCGCCGGGCCGGTCATGCCGAGCGGATTGATGCGGATCACTGGCGCGTCCCCGCCGATCTTCCCGAGCGCGGCCAGGCCTACGATCTCGCACGGGACCGTGCCAATATCCGTATCAGCATCCTGTCTCCGAACGGCCTTGACCAGCAGATCGGCCATGACGGAGCGACGTGGCTCGACCACGAGCTGATGTCCCGCCAGCGTGTCGCGCTCGCGGGCGATGGGTTCGGGCAGGAGGTGAAAGCAGCGCTGGACAAGCGCACGCGAGCGTTAGTCGACGCGGGGCACGTGACCGACCTCGGCAACGGCCATCTCCGGGCCCCAAAGGACTTGATCCAGCGGCTGGAGACCAGAGACATCGAACGAGCCGGCAAGGCGCTCGCCGCCGAGCGCGGCTTGCGATGGCAGCCCGCTTCCGTCGGCGACACCATAGCCGGCCAGCTCGTCGGCTCCGCTCAGCTCTCCAGCGGTCGTTTTGCGATGATCGACGACGGTCTTGGTTTCAGTCTGGTCCCCTGGCGCGATACCCTCGAGCCGCACATCGGCCGGCATATTTCCGGCGTCGTCATGCCCGGGGGCGGCGTCGACTGGTCGTTCGTCCGCAAGCTAGGACTGGGGTTATGATTGAAGTGGCACCCTTCCGCTTGCTTCAAGCCGAACCGGACCAGAGCCAACCCGTTGAGGTAGCTCGGGTCGAGGTCGAGGTTCTGGAATTGCCGACTCCATACGGCGTCGGGATCCCGCAGGCGCTCGAAACGCGTCCATCATCCGCACCATCGCCGGATGTTTGCGGTTTCTTGATTTTCACCCAACGCCTTGATCGACTTCATTTGTCCTTCCATTTGATCGAGCAGCCAATAGACGCCTTTTGGTCAGCCGGCGCCAGACCTGTGGTCGCAATCGCGCGCATGGCCTCGACAAGCTCTCGGGGCGCCCCCGCGTGAGGCGGAGTTGTGCGCCCTTCGTCGAGCCGGCCGCGATACTTGAGCTTGCGGTCGGCATTGTAGCCGAAGAAGTCCGGCGTACAGACCGCCCCATACGCCCGAGCGACTTTCTGGGTCTCGTCGTGGAGGTATGGAAACGGGAAATCATGAGCCTTCGCGAAACGCTTCATATTCTCAAATGAGTCTTCGGGATAGCTCGCCGCATCGTTTGAGCAAATGGCCGCAAAGCCAATGCTCTCCGACATCAGCACGCGGGCGTCCGAAACCATGCGGTCGATCACCGCTTTAACATAGGGACAATGGTTGCAGATGAAGACGACGACTGTGCCTTTTGCGCCCGCAACGTCGTCTAGTGCGTAAGTCTTGCCGTCGGTGGCCGGAAGCTGGAACACCGCCGCCGGCGTATCAAAAACGACTTGGGTAGCTGCTGTTGCCATATCGCATCTCCTTGTGCCCAATATATGCTGACGACGGTCTGCTGGGGCACAGTTTCCAAGACCTGCTCGCCAGTCGCGTCGTTTTGGCCATACGTCAGCCATTTCCGGTCGACCCTTAACCCATTTGGACGAGCGCGGGAGTTCGTCGGTGTGGGCCACGACGGACGTTATCCTCCAATGCTCCGGCGCGTGGGGCGGCGACCAGGATAATTGCTGTCTAAAGTTTGTTCGTCCGGCGGCTCTGAATGATTGTCTCGACACTCACCGCCGGCCGCGCTCCTGCGATTTTCTTTCGCCGATCAGACAGGGCACCCGAGGCTCTTTCTCGGCGGCTGGGACGACCCCGCGCTCTGGCGTGAGGTCCGCAACTTCGCGAACAAGCTTGGTCCGGATCGCTTCCTGGAATTTTTCGCGATCTTTGATCGTCATGATGAAGGCGCCCGGCCCCCCGATCACGCAGTCCTCGTAATAGAGATCGAGATTCTCGATATCGGTCGTCGAGAGGGATGGCTCCTTCACCATGATCGGGAGGCCATTGATAATGATCCCTTTCTCCAAGGCAGCGTCACGCGCGCCGGTTACGGGGGATCCATCGTTGTTCGGCCCATCGCCGGAGACATCGATGACGCGCCGCAACCCGCGATAGGGACTCACTTTGAACAGCTGCAGTGCGAAATTAATCGCGCCGGAAATCGAGGTACTCGAACCTCGGCGAACCGGCGCTTTCATGATCTCGGCGGCTACTGCATCCGCCGATTCCGGGCCGTCGATCATGCTCCAGGGAACGATGATCTTCTCGTCGCCCGACATCGACCACTCGAAATAGGTCACGGCCACCTTGCTGCCCGGAACGGCCCTCAGTGCCTGAAGGAAGTCTTTCGAGACGATGGCCAGTGCATAGCCCTCGCGCTGAATGGCAAGTTCGTCCATATCCATCGAATAGGAGATGTCGACGGCGATAACGAGCTCGACATTGACGGGCTGTACAATGTGGTTGGTGTCGGCGAATCGAGAGTTCAGGGTCGGCGCGGCAATGCCAGCAACGTCACCTCCGACCATCGCCCCCGCAACAAGCACCGCCCCGACCGAGACACACCAGCGCATGGCGGCCCTCCCGTCCTTTCACGAGCATGGTGACACCCAAAACACGCTCCGAAAAGCGGAAACATGCAATTGTCGTCCCCGTTCGCAGCGGTCGAGGCTTGCTCTGGACGATGAGTAGAAGCCCGGAACTGCCTGGTGCTTCCGGATCGCGCCAACCCCAAAAGGCTTTGCCTGTCCGGACACCGATGAGACTTTCCAGATTCCAGTTAGCAAGATGACTGAGCAGAATCTCAACACCCTCGTTGCCTGGTTGCGCACCATTCCGCCAATCGAATAGAGGTGAAGCTGTTGGCGCAAAGCGGACCGAGGTGTCCAGGGACGGAGTGGCCCGGTGAGCGGTGCGAGCTATCACCTCACAAGCCAACCACGGTTTTCCCGATCATTGACGGTATCGGAAGCAAAGGCGCGAGTGTGGCGGTGACCCTTACGGCCAAGCACTCGCGTCCACCTAGTCGATTGACTCCGATACTTGCCGAAGGAGCCATTGCTCCGAGCAGCATGAATTTTCCTGTGAATTCAAGATCAAAACGTTAGCACGGATATACGGTCGGGATCTGACTGCCAGCTTTGACGCATTGCGCTTGCAAATCAACGCGATAGTGTTGTCCTAAATGATTGAGTGGGAGTAGTGAGGCCGAGTGCAATCGCGCAGCACAGCGTAGTTTTGGTGGGGGCTGTTCCCAGTTATTTTCATATTCAGCGACTGACCAAAGTTGTGGCCGAGCTTAATGCGGTGGAAGTCGGCATTCCACTTCCCTTCCACTAACAGAGTATCCAAGCGCACTATGGCGTGCAGAATGGCAGGACGTCGTGAGGCGAGGGAGCGGCAACGAACTGGTTCACTGGAGCGAGAAGCATCTCGACCAATGGCCGTGATCGCACGGGGCTCCTCCAAACCGCGATAGCTAAGTGATTGTGTTGAATCAACTTCTTAACCGGAGTAGGGAGGGGCAGGGGCTCGCTTGTAGCTACGGTGACGCGCCGCTCCTTGAGAGGCTTATCTGGCAATGAATGATATCTGCGTCGAGCTTGAATCCTCGGCGCAGGCGCGGCATCGCGATCAATCAGACGAACCGGAGGCAGGGTGACCGGTAGATGCATCCCATTTATCGAATTCGCGGACTAGCTTGATCAGTTGCGTGAGCAGCATTGACGCGTCATTCTTGCGATAACTCATGATGATCGGCGAAATCATCTTCGGCTCATCGAGGTCGATAAAGCATACGTCGTCGCGCCCGAAGCGCCTCACGGAGGCAGGCACGATGCAGACCCCGCCACCAGAGGCGACAAGACCGAGCGCGGTCTGCAACTCCTTCGCCTCCATCGCGACCCTCGGCTCAATACCTGCATCGCGGTAGAATGAAAGAACCTGATCGGCGTAGCTTGGCCGCGGCGACTTGGGATAGACGATAAGCGGTTCGTCAGCGGTTGCGCGCAGCCGCAACTTCCCCTTCTTGGCCGCCAATTTGTGCCGGCGCGGTACCACAAGGCAGACGCGTTCTTCACGGATGACGCTACGGACGATCGCCTCATCGTCGAATCTCAGTCGACCGAAACCTACATCGATACGACCGTCCTTTAATGCTGCGACCTGCTCGAGCGTCGTCATCTCCAGAAGATTGACCTCTGCGCCGGGCATGATGATGCGGAAGCGGCGGATCAGTTCCGGAAGAGCGTCGTAGAGGGTGGATGCGACAAAGCCGATGTTGAACTGCAATACCGTGCCTTTGGCGATCCGCTTGGTCATCGCACGCATCTCGTCAATGCGCTGCAGGATCTGGCGTCCCTGTTCGAACAGATATCGTCCGGGCTCTGTCAACGTAAGCGGTCGGCCACGATCGAGCAGACGCACGCCCAGTTCGTCCTCGAGCTGCTGTACTTGGCGGCTCAACGGTGGTTGCGCGATGTGGAGTTTCTCAGCGGCGCGACTGAAGGAGCCCTCCGCTGCCACGGTGGTGAAGTAGCGCAGGTGACGGAGTTCCATGGGAACAGCCCTCAATCGCGTCCATACCTCTCGAGTATTGAAATAGACACAATCGATCCTTCGCTTCAAGCTGATCCGGGCAAACCCTCCCGGTCGCGGAAACGAGGCGCGTCATTCCCGGCGCCACGTGGATGGCCGACCGGATCGATCACCATCAGTCTCTCGTCGTGGATTGGGCGTTGCAACGGAGCGCCGACGCGGTCCGGAACGGTCTGGAGGACAACATTGGGATCGGCAAGGATCGGCTCGCATCCGACACCGCCGAAGCATGGATGTAGGCCGGCGATGCCTGCCGAAGCGCGGGCTGTGCTTGGCCGTCGAGCGACATCGTACCCGACGTGTCCCTCCGATGAGGAGGTGGAATTCGGCGTGCACTATACCCCGCAGGTATGAATATAGACTGAGGCGGTCCTGTTTCGATCGAAGGCTACGGCCTAGGGTGGTCTCGCTTCATTCACCATCGTAGCGGCCGGCAGTCTCGCCAGGATTGCCTCCCATTGCGATCCTAGCAGTTTCTTCAGTCAGGAATGCGCCGTGATCGTTTGCAGTTGCAACGTCCTCAGCGAGGTCGAGATTAGGTCCGCGATCGCAAGCGTCGCACCATGCCCGCGGGTCAGTCGCGTCTACGCCTTGCTCGGCTGCACGGCGAAGTGCGGCCACTGCGCCTGCACCATACTCAAGGAAATCCGAGGCTTCGCGCCTGTGGATCGAACCGCAATTGGAGCGGCCAGCGCCCAAAATCTGTAGATCGGCGTGAGGGCCTGAAAGCCGATAATCGATCCTAGGTGCTTAACCGCAGCCGCCCGCAGTGAATTCGACGCGGCTCGAACTCTGCGAGCCATCTCTGACCTGAAGATAGAAGCACGATCGCGATGCAGGTCGGCTCCAGGGCCGGCAATCAGAACAATGGTTAACATGTCTCAACGGGCTAACAATCGCCGGTCGGGCCAACCGAGTGCACATGGGATACCTGACGTAGAGAAAGAAAGCGACCCTCAGCCATTGGCTCCAGCGAGACGGTCGCCTTGCTTTTCGAGAGGGTGACCGATCGGCGGGGCGGTTATCCACGGTTCCTGGCGGCGGACGACGCACCGATACTCATCGTCGAACGTACGGAAAAGCAGAGCTGACCATTGTCCCATCTGAGAGACGTATACCGCACAGGTATAATACTGGACCCAATCGGTCTTTGCCATCGATGCCGCATATATCTAGTTTTCGGCCAAGAAATACGAATTCGAGGATGCGCCGGTGACGAGCAAAGCTACCCAGATCGATACCTTTATAGTCGATGTGCCAACGATAAGGCCTCACGTCCTGGCGATGGCCACGATGCGCAGCCAGGCCGTCGTTCTGGTCCGGATCACATGCTCAGACGGTGTCATCGGGATCGGCGAAGGCACCACGATCGGTGGTCTGAGCTACGGCGAAGAAAGCCCGGAAGGCATCAAGCTCGCAATCGATACCTATATCGCGCCGGTCCTGAAGACCTGTGAAGTGTCCCGCGTCGCCGAGACAATGTCGAGGATCGGTCGCAGCGTCGTCGGCAACCATATCGCCAAGTGCGCGATCGAGACCGCGCTGCTTGATGCCGCCGGCAAGCGGCTCGGCGTGCCCGTCTCCGAACTGATCGGCGGGGGACGCGTGCGCGACCGCCTGGCGGTGGCCTGGACGCTCGCGAGTGGAAATACCGCGCGCGACATCGAGGAAGCCGAGGCGATGATCGAGGCCAGGCGGCATTCGATCTTCAAGCTGAAGATCGGCAAGCGCAGCGTGGCCGATGATGTCGCGCATGTTGCGGCGATCAAGAAAGCGATCGGAAGCCGGGGCAGCGTCCGCGTCGACGTCAACCAGGGTTGGGACGAGGCACAGGCCGACGCCGGCATGAAAATGCTGGAAGACGCCGGCTGCGACCTGGTCGAACAGCCGGTCGCCCGCGACGCGCTTGCCACCATGGCGCGTCTGTCCGCGCGGCACGGCATCCCGCTGATGGCCGACGAGGCGCTACATGGTCCCCGCGACGCGTTCCGTGTTGCCGCCAGCGCCGCCGCCCGCGTGTTCGCCGTGAAGATCGCCCAGTCGGGCGGACTGCATGCCGGTCGCGACGTCGCGGCCATCGCCGATGCCTCAGGGATCGGTCTCTACGGCGGCACGATGCTCGAGGCGGGTGTCGGCACCGCAGCTTCCGCCCATCTCTTTGCGACGTTTCCCAGGCTCGCTTGGGGCACTGAGCTGTTCGGTCCGCTGCTGCTCACGGAGGAGATTTTGGCCGAGCCGCTGGACTACGCCGACTTCTCGCTGGGTGTGCCGACGGGGCCCGGTCTCGGGATCGCGCTCGACGAGGACAAGATCGCCCGGTTTCGTCGGGACCGCACCGCGCCGACCTTGCATGTCGTCGCGGCGAAGGGAGCGTGACACATGCTTTCGATGGTTGAGATGAACGTCCGTATCCCGATGGACTTTAACAAGGATGAAGCCGCCCGCCTCAAGGCTCGCGAGAAAGATCGGTTTCAGGAGCTCCGGCGTGCCGGCAAGTGGCGCCACATCTGGCGCGTCGTCGGCCACTACGCGAACGTCAGCATCTTTGATGTCGAGAGCAACGCCGAACTTCACGACATCCTGACGAGCCTGCCGCTCTATCCCTTCATGGAGATGAAGGTGACGCCGCTCTGTAGGCATCCGTCTTCAACCCACGACGACGAGCGCTGAAAATATTCCGAACGACGAACGTCCGTATGCCGGACTTAAAACCAAGGGAGAGACGACATGGATACGAGCTTCGTGAAGACTGCGAACGTCCAGGCACTGCTCGACAAGGCTGCGGGCTTCAATCAGCCGAGCGGAGATGCGCGTCTGAAGGCCATTGTCCGCGACATCGTCGAGGCCGCTGCCGAGATCATCGTCCGGCACGACATCAGCGAGGACGAGTTCTGGGGCGCCATCAACTTCCTGCAGAAGGGCGCGCCGGAATTCGGCTTGCTGGTGCCGGGCACGGGCCTCGAGCACTTCCTGGATCTGTTTATGGATGCGAAGGATGCGGAAGCCGGCCGCACGGGCGGCACGCCGCGTACCATCGAGGGACCGCTTTACGTGGCGGGTGCGCCGCTCGAGGAGGGCGATGTTAATCTGACGAAGGATCCGGACGAGACTGGCAGCCTGTACATGAGGGGTCGCGTTACCGGTCCGGATGGCGAGCCGGTCAAGGACGCGATCCTGCACGTCTGGCACGCCAACTCAGAGGGATGGTACTCGCACTTCGACCCAACCCGTGAACAGACGCCGTTCAACAACCGCGCGCGCATCAAGCTCGGCGCCGACGGAAAATACTCGTTCCACTCCAAGATGCCGAACGGCTATTCAGTGCCGCCCGGCGGCGCGACCGACACGCTGATGAAGGCGATCGGCCGTCACGGTCATCGTCCGGCGCACGTCCACTTCTTCATCGAAGCGCCCGGCTATCGGAAACTGACGACGCAGATCAACTTCGGCGACGACCCGCATGCCGCCGACGATTTCGCCTTCGCCACCCGCGACGGTCTGCTGCCGGTCCCACAGCGCCAGGGCGACAGCGCCTACATCAATTTTGACTTCCAGCTCCAGCGCGCCGCCGATGGTGCCGACGAGCACTTTTCCACCCGACAGCGCGCTGAGGCGGCCTGAGTTCCGGCGAGGACCCGACCCGGCAACAAATAGGAAGAGGAGAGGAAGCGATGACGACACTCTTGGAGCGCATCGACGGCGCGGTGGTCGAAGACAAGGCGAACGGGTTGTTCCGGTGCCGCCGCGACATATTCACCGATGTCGAGATGTACGAGCTCGAGATGGAGCACATCTTCGAGGGCAACTGGGTGTTCCTGGCGCATGAGAGCCAGATCCCTGAGAACAATGACTATTTCAGTGCCTGGATCGGCCGCAAGCCGATCATGATCACCCGCGACAAGGCAGGCGAATTGCATGCAATGATCAACGCCTGCGCCCATCGCGGCGCGATGCTCTGTCGGCGAAAGCACGGCAACAAGGGCAGCTTCACCTGTCCATTCCACGGCTGGACCTTCAGCAATTCGGGCAAGCTGCTCAAGGTGAAGGACGGCAAGACTGGCGACTATCCGGCCTCGTTCAACACCCAGGGCTCGCACGACCTGGCGAAGGTGCCGCGGTTCGAGAGCTATCGCGGGTTTCTGTTCGGCAGCCTCAATCCGGACGTCGTTTCTCTCGAGGAGCATCTCGGCGGCGCGAACGCCGTGATCGACCAGATCGTCGACGGAGCGCCCAACGGCATCGAGGTGCTGCGAGGCAATTCCTCCTACATCTACGACGGCAACTGGAAGCTCCAGATGGAGAACGGTGCCGACGGATATCACGTGAGCTCCGTGCACTGGAATTACTCGGCAACCATGGGCCATCGCAACTACGAGAACGAGGGCACCAAGACGGTCGACGCCAACGGCTGGTCCAAGAGCGTGGGCGGCGTCTACGGCTTCGAGAACGGACACATCCTGCTCTGGACCAATCTGCTCAACCCCGAAGTCCGGCCCGTCTTCAATCACAAGGACGAACTCGAAGCGCGTCTCGGCAAGGATCGCGCCGGCTTCATTATCGGCCAGACCCGCAATCTCGGAATCTATCCAAACGTCTACCTCATGGACCAGTTCTCGACGCAGATCCGCGTGGTGCGGCCGATCAGCGTCAACGAGACCGAGGTGACCATCTACTGCTTCGCGCCCAAAGGAGAGGACGCCAAGGAACGAGCGACCCGCATCCGGCAATACGAGGACTTCTTCAACGTCTCCGGCATGGGCACGCCGGACGATCTGGAAGAATTCCGTGCTTGTCAGACCGCCTATGTCGGCGCCGGCGAACTCTGGAACGACCTCAGCCGGGGCGCCGTCCATTGGATCGACGGCCCGGATGAGAACGCCAGGGCTATCGGCCTCGAGCCGCTGCTGAGCAGCGAACGCAGCGAGGACGAAGGCCTGTTCGTGCGCCAGCATGAGTTCTGGGCCAAGTCGTTGCGCCAGGCGATCCTGCGAAACGGCGGCGAAGCAGCCGGCGTCGTTGCGTTGCGGGGAGAGGCAGCATGAGCATCGCGACCGCCAGCACGCTCGTGCCCACCAGCAAATTCGATCTCGAACAAGTCCGCTCCTTCCTGTTTCGCGAGGCGCGGCTGCTCGATGACCGGCAGTGGGACGAATGGATCAAGCTCTATTCGCCCAAGGCCAGTTTCTGGATGCCGGCGTGGGACGACGACGACCAACTCGTCGAGGACCCGCAGCAGCATATCTCTCTCATCTACTATCCCAACCGGGAGGGTCTGGAAGACCGTGTCTTCCGGATCAAGACCGAGCGCTCCGGCGCGAGCACGCCGGAGCCGCGTACCAGCCACAATGTCTCGAATGTCGAAATCGTGGAGGAGCGCGACGGCGAGCTAGACCTGCGCTTCAACTGGCACACGCTCAGCCACCGCTACAAGAAGACCGACTGCTTCTTCGGCGCCGCCTTCTACACGCTGGATACGCGCGGTGAGGAACTGCGGATCCTGGCCAAGAAGGTCGTACTCAAGAGCGACTACATCCACCAGGTCATCGACATCTATCACATCTGACGCCGCCCGTCGGGATCGCCGGAGAGTAAGACATGACTTATCGCGTAGCACTCAATTTCGAGGACGGGGCCACCCGTTTCGTCGAATGCAACGAGGGCGAGAAGGTCCTGGACGCGGCCTATCGCAACAAGATCAACCTGCCGATGGACTGTTCGGATGGCGTTTGCGGCACCTGCAAATGCCGCTGCGAGCAGGGTGAATACGATCTCGGCGACGAATATCTCGACGACGCCCTGAATGGAGCCGAGGCCGAGGAGGGACTGGTGCTGACCTGCCAGATGGTGCCGTCCTCGGATTGCGTTATCGCCGTGCCGGTTCCGTCCACCGCCTGCAAGGTAAAGCCCGCTGAACATGGCGCCGAGGTGAGCTCGGTCGAACTCGTCTCGGACAGCACGATCATCCTCAAGCTCAAGCTCGACAGACCGGACGCGCTGGGATACCTGCCTGGCCAGTATGTGAACCTCACGGTGCCCGGGACGAGCGAGCATCGTTCCTACTCGTTCAGTTCGAAGGTGGGGGCGAGTGAAGCGAGCTTCCTGATCCGCAACGTGCCGGGCGGTCTGATGAGCGGCTGGCTCGCGAGCGAGGCCAAGGCCGGCACCAGGATGACGTTTGTCGGTCCGCAAGGAAGCTTCTTCCTGCGCGCGGTCGACCGTCCGGTCGTGATGCTCGCCGGCGGCACGGGCCTCGCGCCGATCCTGTCGATGCTCGAGGTCCTCGCCGACCAAGGCACCGACCAGCCAGTGCATCTGATCTACGGCGTCACCAATGATGGCGATCTGGTCGAGATCGATCGGATCGAAGCGCTGGCCAAGCGACTCCCGACGCTCACCTGGGCGACCTGCGTCGCCAACCCGGATAGCGCCCATCCGCTGAAGGGATATGTCACGGCGCATCTGGCGGACGAGCATCTCAACGACGGCGACTGCGACGTCTATCTGTGCGGTCCGCCGCCGATGGTGGAGGCGGTGCGGGTGTTCTTCACGGAAAAGAGGGTGAGCCCCTCGCATTTCTTCTACGAGAAGTTTTCCGCGAGCGAAGCGGTGGCAGCATGATCTTCGAAGGCCGCTTTGCCGGAAAGACGCTGGTCGTGACCGGCGCCGCTCAGGGGATCGGACGCGCCGTGGCACTGCGGGCCGCGGCCGAGGGCGGCAACGTCCTGTTCGTCGATCGTGCGGACTTCGTCGATGATGTCGCCTCGGAAGCAGGTGTCGGAGGCCGCGGCTTCGTATGCGATCTCGAAACCCACGACGGTGCTGGAGCCGCCATGGCCGAGGCCATCAGACACTTCGGCGCAATCGACATCCTCATCAACAACGTCGGCGGCGCAATCCGGATGCGACCATACCATCGGTTCGAGCCGCAGCAGATCGAGGCAGAGATTCGGCGCTCCTTAATGCCCACCTTGTGGTGCTGTCACGCCGTGATTCCGCACCTCACCCGGCGAGGCAGGGGTACGATAGTGAACGTCTCATCGAACGCGACGCGCGGCATTCACCGGGTGCCATACTCGGCCGCAAAGGGCGGAATCAACGCGATCACTCAAAGCTTGGCGATGGAGTATGCGTCGGGCAACATACGCGTTGTCGCGACGGCTCCCGGCGGCACAGAGGCGCCGCCGAGGCGAGTGCCGCGCAACGCCGACGGCGATACGGCTGAAGAAAAGAAATGGATGAACGAGGTCGTCAAGCAGGTTAAGAAATCTAGCTTCCTCGGGCGATACGGCTCGATCGACGAGCAGGTCGCGCCAATCCTGTTCTTGGCGTCGGATGAAGCAAGTTATGTCACAGGCAATATCTTGCCAGTCGCCGGCGGCGACCTCGGGTAACTCTGCGACGTCGTTCCGCGCGCAAGGTCCACAGTTGGACCCTGAGCAGGGTCGCTGAGCATGCTGGGCGGAACGAAGGAGAAATGGAGCTGCCCTCGCACCTAAGAACTCGCGTCGCTTCATCCCGGCTCCCGCACTCAGGCCGAGCCGATTGTGGTTTGGCGCAGCTCGCAGGCGAAGATGTCCGCCGTCATTACCCAGAGGTTTGGAAGTATTTTCAACGAGAACCGTAACCGCTTGTTCATGGTCATCGCGATCGCGCTGATGATGCTGATCGCCGTCATGGTCACAGATTCGCACGCCAAGGGCGGTCCCTGCGAGGGCAACTCGCCCGAGATCAGCGAGTGGTTTAGCTCGCAGCACAACGCGCTCGGCGGGTGGTGCTGCAACGATGCCGACGGTCACCGCTACTACGGTGACTATGTGCTCAATTCCGACGGCTCGGTGACGATCAGCCCCGGCACCCCGGACGCCCACCAGATCGAGTCCTACAAGGTGCTGTCCAGGCACAAACCCGACCGGCACCGCGGTGTGGTGATGCAGCGAGGGACAAGCCGGCACAAAGACCACATCCTGCTTCGCGCCGGGATCGCTGACCTGACCCGCCTTTAGGAGAAGGCATTGGCAAGTTCCAAGAGACGGTGACAGCGACAGAACTCTCATCGGGATCAGCGTCTTCGCGGCGATGACCCGTCCGGCTGCGCACAACGAGCCGCCGGAGCGACCCGTCGACGCGCATCCCGTCAACAGCGCGCCCACCTCGCACGCACAAGTGACCAGAACAGCCCGGAATACAGGCGCCTGCCTGTGATCTAGTTCACAGCGCGCGCCATTGTCGTGGTGCGGCGCTTATTCGAGCGACGGAGGGCTCGATCATGCCCGCCATTTTCGATTTTCTATACCGTGAGTTTTGCCGTGCGCGCCTTACTGAGATGCGGAAGCAGCTTTTCCTGATCCAGACCAGCAGCCCTGAAGTCGCAGAGGCGAATTGCAGCGTCAGCCCTTCCGACGGGGCTGATGATCGGACTGGTGGCGACGAACATCACGAAGCCGGCGACCGCAGGCCCAGTTGATCGCTCGTCGACCGCACCGTCGCGAGACTCGCAGGCGCGCCTAGTGGCGGTCAGTGATCAAAACAACCGGCGCCGATTCTTGGAGGGGTTTGCGATTGCCCTCATCGGAAGTGACACTCGTGGGCTGGGCCGCAGCGCCTTGTGAGGCCTGTCCAACAGTTGTGGAAGTGGCGGTGGCGGCGACAACGGGATCTTTAGCGCTTGCCTGACGGTTCCAGTCGCATGCCGCCGCCGGATAGGCGGTAAGAGTAACGGCAGCAAAGGTCGTAACGATCACGATCTTCTTCATGGCCGGGCTCCTCTTCGAGGCAAGGTCATTGTACTACGACGTGCCTTGCTCGAACGCATCGGCGTGATCACGAAGCTGCGAGAGCCGTGCAGCCCACGGAGGCACGGGAAGCGCTTTTGCTGCCGGCCATATGAAACGCACAGGCGCTGCCCTCCGTCGCGCAGCGCGGGGCTACCCTGGCAGCCCGCTTCAGCGTCTCGCGGGCCTGGGCCGTGATTGGTGGTATCGATCATCGGCTTCGCTATCCTGCGGAAAGACCGCAGACAGAGGGGGAGCAGCCACGCTCCGGTAGGTTAGTCGAACAGCTTGGTCAGGGAGCTCTATTGCTCCACTTGGCGACGGTGTCGCATGGGCGCTCGAATGACTCGCGCCTTGCACAAGGTGAGAGAAGATTAAACCAGATGGTGGTTGGACGCGCTTAAGCTAACGACGCCGGTGCTTGCTAGGACCGCTATGGGTCTTGGCTGTGTGAAAAGGCCAAGACACTTAAGCCCGATAGAACAAGTTATTCGTCCAAGACCGCTCTGGCGCTCAAGCTCGCAAGCGATTTCAACTTAGATGACAAACTGCAGAATGTAATTTTAGCCGTGTTTCAATCCTTCGCGTTTTTACACAGCCAGGGTCAAAAGGTGGCTTGACGGGGAGGGCAGCTTATGGCGCAAAGCGGACGTTCGGCAGGGCGCGCATGTCCAAGAAGGGCCACTAGGCGACATCGCTGGCCGTTCGCTCCACTGTACCGTCCCACGGTCAGGGCGAGTGCTGGGCGGAATTAACTCTGCACCAGCCCAGCTGCCTTCAAGGCCGCCGCGATGATCGGGCCGGGTGCAACGCGCGGTCGCGTGCCGGGCGGCGCTGTGGGAACCTCCGGAACCGGGAGACCCGCGGCCTTGAAGGCCGCCGCGATCACGGCGTTGGGGTCGAGCGGGTAACGGGTCTGCCGCTCTTCACCCTCTGCAAGCGAGGCTTCGGCCGAACCGTGCGCGCCCTCGGCGGCGGCTCCAGCGATGACTAAAGCACCGCGATCAGTTGGAGTCTCAATGGTTGCTAACACCGGCGCCGCGACGCGCGGCATTTCAACCAGAGACTCGTGCAGGCAAAAGAAGCGTGCGATGTGATCCGTAGAGGAGATTCCCACATCGAGGAAAAATGCACCGGCAGAGCCGCAACTCTCCTTCGTCGTCGTCGCGAGCGGTACGCCATGCGCCATGCCGCTGATAGAAAACGCCTCGATCAATGCCTGACCGTTTGCGCTGCTCCATACGCGGTGCGCGTAGCCCTTGATGAATTCTTGACGTGCGGGTCTCTCCGAAAGCCCGTGCACGTTGGTCCATTGCCGAATGATGTCTTCACCGTTGGAGGGTCTTACAATCGGATCGCTGGTGCCATGCCAGACTGAGATTTTCGGCCACGGCCCGCGATGCCTAGATGCGGCCCGCACGCGATCGCCAAGCGCCCGCGCAGCATGCCCCTGCTCGGTGAACATGGCCTCGAATGCTTGTTGAACGTTGCTGGCGCACCCATAGGGCAGTCCGGCAATGATGGCGCCGCCAGCAAAAACCTCCGGATATGTTGCGAGCATAACCGAAGCCATGGCGCCGCCGGCAGAGAGGCCGGTCACGAAGACTTTTCGGCGGTCAGCGGCAAATGTCGCGATGGCATGTTCGATCATCTCCCTGATCGAAAGCGCCTCGCCGTGACCGCGCGCGGTATCATCCGGCAAGAACCACGAGAAACAATTTTTCGGATTGTTGGCGGCCTGCTGCTGCGGATAGACGACCGCGAAGCCGAGGCTGTCGGCGATCGACGACCAGCCGGTACCGTGGTCATACTCGGCGGCGGTCTGGGTGCAGCCATGGAGCGCGATCAGCAATGGCGCCTTGGGTGGCAGGTCTTTGGGAGCGTAGGTGAACATACGAAGGTTGCCGGGATTTGCACCAAACCCGGTCAGTTCGCGCAGCCGTGTCGGGCGTTCGGGCGCGCGTGCCGCCTTCTTTCGGGCCGCTGCAAGAAGACCTTCGAATTTGCTTCGAAATTCTTGAAGAGGGGCAAGAACCTCACGTAAATCGCGCATAGGGCGCACCCCTATATTGCGTCGCAAATACTATTGTGCATCGCAACATGACAGGGCTAGGGATCGGAGTCAAGAACCGAGTAGGAAATCCGGGAAGTCGGCTCCGGGTCAAAAGCGTCGTTCTGAAAGTCAGTCGGCTTCTTCCGGTGTTCACCGATAAGCGGACGATTTGAGAGCCACACCGGACTTCGCATGAGGGCCAATACCAGACATCATCTCGGCGGTCGCAGCTTGCTGTTGTCGTATGATGATGGGACGCCCGAGGCTTGCCGCTCCTTCGCTTCGTAGTACTCGGCTGAGAACTTGATAGACCATCGTGAGAAGAACGAACGCAATTTCCGAGTGCGCTTCTCGACGCCGAAGTGTTCGGTGACATGCGCCTTGCGCAGCCACAATACCGCCGATGCGAGGCCGGCGGTGCGCTCGAGCCTCTCAACCGCCGCGATGCTGGCGACCTCCGCCTGCCGATAGCGAAAGCTAATCTTCCTGATCGCATGCACGCGCTGGATGGCTCGACAGATCCTGAATACCAGCTGAACGAACGGATGTTTCTTGGCCTGTGGCCAGGCTGCCGGGTACACCGGCACCACCAAAAGCTTGCTCTTGGCGATGATCGTTGCAACCGGATGCAAGAGTTGCGTCCAAGCAGGCCAAGACGCGACATTGGCAATCAGCACCGCGTGCATCACCGTTGCAGCCGCGAGAGAGATCGGAAGCCAAAGCACCGCGCCCAGTATCACGAGCAATGCGGTGTTCGGCGTGAGGTGCCGGCATTTTCTGAACACCCATGCCATGCTGCTTTCAAAGGCATCATGCACGGCTTGTTCGAACGCCCGATAGCTGATCCTCCGCCGTAACCACGACCAATTTCGGCGGATCCGCATGCGCCACTGTCGGCGTTTTGCCTCGGAAAGGGGAAGGAAGCGGAAAGTGCTGCTTATTAGAGCAACGACGACATTACCAAGAAGCTTGGCGGCAAAGAGCGGAAACCAGACAATCCGCACTGCGAATGGGAAGGCGTAGTCGAGCAGCCGCATCAAGATGGAAATAATGAAATGCAGGATTTTGTTTGCAACGAGTGCAACACAAACAAGCGGGATGATAATCACATCGTCGAGGGAGCCGCGGAAGCGGCCTTCATCGGTCCATGCCGGATTAGGATAATCGGTCATGGTGCAACGTTTCCGGGCTGAAGACAGGGTCGTGCCGGCGCAAATTGGTATAGCACAATGTAATGGCCAGGACGGCCTCAAATTGCCGGTCGTTGATCAGTAGCTTGTTGTCTGCCAAGGGTCATGAGCGTGACCCTATCGCGATAGACGCGGCCTCTCGATTTCCGCTATCGCCCGAGAGCGACCGGGGACGTGTGGCGTTGCAATACGTCGCGAAGGGCCATTATCGGAAGTACCGGATGCGATGTTGCGGCGTAAGCAGAAGCAGCGCCCAGCGCACAAGATGAGCGCCGCCATGCAAGCGACACTACGAGCAGCCAGCCGGGTCTTCGCTTCTTCAGCACGGCTCGTCAAAGAAGGCCCTCCGCACCCATTTTGGAAGGTGGGAGGGCCAAGTTTACCTGTTACTCTACGTCCTCGGCGAGGGCATCACAGCCCTCACCGACGCTTGGCTCATTAGCCACCGAAGCCTGAGAGGTCCAATTTCTTCTTCGTAAGGTTACACCAGCCTCGCCAAGGACTGCGCTGAGCGAACCGGTGCTACATGGTCGTCTATCCGTCGCATCCGGTCGTAGTCTCAATCCAGGTATTCAGCAATCTCTTCAAGCGATGCATCAAAGCGCTCGCCAAGCACGACGAGATTGCTATCCTCCTTGACGAGCGCGTATCTGCCGAGATTGTCCTCGTGGATCGAACGTGATCGTGACTTATGGATAGCGTAACCGAGTTTGCGTGCACGCGCGCGCAACGCTTTTTCCTTCACAGAGCCCACGCGAGCGTCCTCGTGTCAATTGAGGCTGGTCTGGGCCCCGTTGCAGTCGCTTTCACAAACTCAGGCTCATGCCAAGCGCCTTTATGATGTCTTGATGCAAACTCCAGCATTACATGACGCTGGCCGTCGCATTAATGTTTTGAAATGAATGGGCATGGTGACCTGCCACTGAATTTTCATCCAGCAGCGGTTAGAGTCTCGGGGTTTTGTACGCCAAGTGGCGCGGGTGGAGCAACGGACGATCGGCGGAGCTGGTCGGGGTTGCGCAGCCGATCGTCCGTTGCGGTGAGGTGGGCGGCATAGGCCGCGGGGGTCAGGTATTTCAGCGACGAGTGAGGCCGCCGGATATTGTAGTCGGCGACCCAGCTGGTGATCTTGGCGCGGGCGTCATCCAGATCGAAGAACAGGGTCTCGTTGAGCAGTTCATCGCGCATCCGGCCATTAAAACTCTCGATGAAGCCGTTCTGCATCGGCTTTCCCGGCGCGATAAAGTGCCAATCGATGACCGTGTCCTTGCTCCAGGCGAGCATGGCGTTGCAGGTGAATTCGGTGCCATGGTCGGACACGATCATTCCTGGCTTGCCGCGTCGCTCGACAATTGCCGTCAGTTCGCGGGCGACGCGCCGTCCTGAGATCGACGTCTCCGGAATGGCGCCCAGGCATTCCTTAGTGACGTCGTCGACGATGTTGAGAATGCGGAAGCGCCGGCCGTTGGCGAACTGGTCGTGGACGAAGTCCAGCGACCAGCGCGCGTTGGGCCTCGCCTCGATCAGGATCGGGGCACGGGTCCCCACAGCTTTGCGGCGAGCCCGCCGCTTGCGGACGGTGAGCCCTTCCTCGCGATAAAGCCGGTAGATCCGATTGATCCCCGAGGGCTCTCCCTCCCGTCGCAGCAGGACGAATAGCCGGCGGTAGCCGAACCGCCGCCGCTCGTTTGGCGAGATCGCGCAACCGGCCGCGCAGAGCCCCGTCCGCAGGGCGACTGGAGCGATAACGGATCAACTTCCGATCCGCGCCCACGATCGAGCAGGCCCGCCGTTCCGACAGGCTCATGACGGCTCGCGACCGCAGCGCGCTTGGCGGCGGGCCCTACCATTTTTTTGAAAGCAGCTCGCGAAGGGCGGCCGCGTCGAGCATCTGCTCAGCCAGAAGCTTCTTCAGCTTCGCGTTCTCCTCTTCCAGGGCCCTCAGCCGCTTCGCCTCGGAAACATCCATGCCACCGAATTTGGCCTTCCAATTGTAGATCGTCGCTTCGGAGATCCCATGCTTGCGAGCCAGGTCAGCCGTCTTCGCCCCAGCCTCATGCTCCTTCAATACCGCGATAATCTGCTCTTCCGTGAACCTTGCTCGCTTCATCTGTCCGTCCTTCTTCTGGCCGGACTCTAACTCCTTCTGGAGGAAATACTCAGTGGCAGGTCAATGGCCCGCAGAAGACGCCGGAGACGCCACAGGACACCGTGACCGACTAGGGCGTGTGCTCATCAAGCGTCTGGCCGACCGATGTCCGCTCAACCTCCAACAGCGGCCGAAAAGCGGACATCGGACGAAGTCGCAGAAGGGCCAAAACCGGAAGTGATCGTGACTTCAT
Organism: Bradyrhizobium sp. CCGUVB23; assembly: GCF_024199885.1. NCBI lineage: Bacteria > Pseudomonadati > Pseudomonadota > Alphaproteobacteria > Hyphomicrobiales > Nitrobacteraceae > Bradyrhizobium > Bradyrhizobium sp. CCGUVB23. Next base: position 9,185,065 of record NZ_JANADQ010000001.1, on the reverse strand, counting down.
TCGATGACCTTGTCAGCCCGAACCATAATACTGTCCGGAAAAGTTAGGCCAAGCGAGGCGGCAGTTTTGAGGTTTACCGCCAGCTCGAAAATGACCGGCTGCTCGACGGGGAGTTCAGCCGGGTCCGCTCCCTTGAAAACCCTATCGCAGTATTGCGCCACCTTAACATAGATCGCCTCTAGCTTGGGGTGGTAGCTGGCTAGTCCGCCCAAGGGTACGTAAGGGCCTGACTGGTAGATTGCTGGTATCCTTGATCTTGCGGCCAACGTTACAATCGTCGGCCGTGTCACATCTGCAAGTACAAATAGGGCATCACAGTTCTCCTGCTTGATCGTTTCAAAAGCCTGGTCAAGATCACCAGGAGTAGGTGCGACGACGCGAACGGCCGCAAGTCCCAAACTTTTGATGGATGTTTCGGCCAATTCACATTGCTGCGGATGAGTTGGATTGTTGGACATGAGCACAGCAATACGTCGCGCGGACGGCAGGAGAGTGTGGAGAAGTTCAACGCCCTTTCCGATGGCGTCGCCAACCATATTAGCCGTGCCCGTAATGTCTCCTCCGGGCCGAGCAAGGCTCTTTACGAAGCCAGAACCGATTGGATCGGTTGCCGGAGCCATGATGATGGGGATCGTTGATGTTGCCTTCTGGGCGGCCGCTATGGCAGGAGTTGTGATCGCAACAATAACATCGGGATGGAGAGCAATCAGCTCGGTTAAGAACGAAGGCAGTCGTTCAAGCTTCCCGTCGGCGCTTCGCTGATCGATTATGAGGTTCTTGCCTTCGATATAACCGAGCTCTCGCAGTCCCCCACGAAAGGCATCGTACATGGCACGGTCCGGGGGATTATCCAACTTTCCCGGATATATGTGTGCAATGCGCCAAACCTTGCTAGATGATTGTTCTGCCATCGCGATCAACGGCCACGCAATTGTGGTGTAGCCCACGCCTCTGATGAAATTGCGCCGCAGCATTTGAACTGCCTCCACGCCCAATAATTTGAAATCCAGGATGCCGTAAGCGAAACGTCCATCTTGAATAAGCGCGTGGAAGTTGTACAACAGTTGCTTCGTCCGCTTAAGCCGGCAATAGTTCATCAACGATTGAGGAGCATGCTGACGAGGTCGCGGGGGATTCCGTGCCCAAGCCCCTTCCTTACCGCGACCGGACATGAAATCCCGTCGGCGCCAATGCCGGCGGGTTTTTCCTTTTACAACTCCAGCTCCATCGCTGGATGACTGCGGTTCTTCGTGGTGCGGCGAAATAGACCGGGACGCCGTGGTAGCCCATGTCGCGCATGTCGCGGAAGGTGGTCTTGACCGCCCGGTCACCGGGGCCGGTCACCGGGCGGTGTGCTGCTTCGGCGCCGCGAATCTTTTCCACACCGCCGAAATTTTCCACACAAAGTGCCGTGCCGCGACATGCCCCGTCACGATTACGCCGTGATCGGACCAAATACGATTCAGGGTACTTAACCCATTTCGGCAAAGGGCGGGGACGGCCCGTAAGTCATCATGTCGACCTTACAAGCGATGTGTTTTGGGGCGATGCTGGGATGGACGCCGGGGCTCCTTTGGTTCGCCTACTTGCTTTGGCGCGAACCGCAAGAACTGGACGAACCTCACGACCAGCTGTCGATCGCAGTTGACGCACAACAGGACCAGCCAAGGACGACCTAAACGCCGGTTCATCCCGAGTGATGGGCGCACGGGACGCACCCAAGACAGCAATTGCTTTCGACATTGCGTACTCCTACGACCCGACAAGAATAGCTCAGCAAATCACTTTCTGCTTCGAGCATTGAACGTGGCTCCACAATTAGTTGTGCCGGCCGTCGAGTTCTCTTCACCTCGCTTCTGATCTTCAGGTGAGTTCCGGTATGGGTCTTGGCTGTGCGAAAACGCCGAGGCGCTTGGTGGTGATAGAAGAAGTTATGCGTCCAAGACTGTCCTAGCACTCAAACTCGAAAGCGCACTCAACTTAAGAAGCGAATTGAAGAATGTAGTTCTCGCCGTGCTTTGATCCTTCGCGTTTTCACACAGCCAGGGTCAATCGCGACTGTGCTGGCCGAGCGGAAATTCCGGTGATGTCCGCTATGCTCTGGAAACGGAAGTCAGCGGGCACACGCGTTTTGCTATGCAAGCCCCTTGACCTCCATCCGCCAATGCAAGGGTGCCGCGAGACAAAACGCGACGTCGCGTGGTTCCTATGGACCTTTTGGGGTTCGCCACGCATGGGAGGAGATCATCACGTCAGAACCTTTGCAGCAGATGCCCGAACGTCGCCACGGGCCGGATCGGCAGCAGCCCCTCCCGCGCCTTCGGGAGTCTGGCGGGAGTCCTTCCCTCCACGAGCAAGGGAGGTAGCCTTGACCCCACACATACTTACCCATGGACTCCGCTGAGTCACAGAGAGGCATCGTAGTCGGAAGCAAGCCAGCATCCCGTACTTAAAGCCGGCGGCGCTGCGGCTCTGCCTCGACTAGGGCCTCTACTCACAAACACCCTGCGTCTGCTTTGAGGCACAGACCAACATTTGACCCTCACCGGAAGTTCGGGTCGGTGTCGGTGTTTATCTTTCGGAACGGCCCCAGCATCAGTCCTTGGCCCTTTTCGCTTACAAGGCGCAAATGCAATTGCAATCGATACTGACCTGCCCCAAATGCGGTCATCAGGCCACAGAGATCATGCCAACCGACGCCTGCCAGTTCTTCTATGACTGCCCGGCTTGCGGAACACGGTTAAAGCCGAAGCCCGGTGACTGCTGCGTGTTCTGCTCATACGGGTCAGTGCCATGTCCGCCAATACAAGAACACGGCAAGGGAGGCTGCTGTGGCTAGAGCCGCATTCGCCCCGCTTCGGATGTCGCCTGTTGGCCATCAGCGAAGTGGCCGCGCGCCTCGTTGATGTCCGGTCTGTGGGGTATAGCAGACTTGATTTGCTCACGTTGAGTTCTTCGCATCTTGACCGATAGCAGAACTCGGCACTCGGCGAGCACTATGGGACGCTAGGCCACTTTCCGACTACGTCTATAGGCCGACGCTGCTATTTATCCAGTCTCCGTGAACTGAAAGCGAATGCGAAGCGGCTTGCCGTCGTAAGCCACATAATCGAGCTCGACGCCGAGATTGATGCCGGGACTTACAGTACCCCTAGAAATGCCCCACTGCCGATCGGCCGATCCCGTGATAGGCTTCTGGCCGGGCTATGCGGGAGAGCGGTCATGCCGAAGGCTTACTTGATTGCTGAGCACATCATCACCGAGCCCGCTGTGTTTGAGGAGTACCGGGTCAAGGTTGGACCGATGATCGAAAAATACGGCGGGCGGTATCTGACGAAGGGCAGCGCACATCAACTCCCCGAAGGCGGCCATTGGGAGCCGGAGCGCGTTGTCATCATCGAGTTTCCCGATAAGCAATCGCTGGACGCTTGGTACAATTCACCTGAGTATCAGCCCCTGATTAAGTTGCGGAAAGAAAGCACTAGCGATCTCGACATGCTGATCACGCTTGAGGGCGTAGCCGCAACGAGTGAGGTGAACATGGAGATTACCAAAGTGCTTGGCTCGAAGTACGACGACATAGCGCCCGATGGATCGGAAGTTCGGTTGCTGCCGGAGATGACACGAGGCGGCATGGCACACTTCGCATTAGGCCCTCGCAATGTATCGAAAGCCGTTGCTCACAAGACGATCGAGGAGATTTGGTACTTCATACGCGGAAGAGGTCGCATGTGGCGCCGCCCTGGTAACAGCGAAGGTGAAGGGCAGATTGTGGACGTATTCCCCGGAGTGTCGATCACCGTTCCGACAGGCACACAATTTCAGTTCAGAAACGACGGCGATGAGGCGCTCGAAGCCATCGGCGTCACAATGCCACCTTGGCCCGGCCCTGACGAGGCTTTTCAGGTTAAAGGAATTTGGCAGCCGACCGTATGAACCCCGCTCTGCGCGATCGACAGACAGGACGCACGACGCTTGCCGGAAGGGCTGCTTCTGGCCCTTCTGCGAAGTGGCCGCGCGCCTCGTCGAGGTCCGGACACGCGGGTATAGCGGACTCGATTTGCTCACACTGGAGTTCTTCGCATTTTGACCCACAACGGACTCCGGCCACCTGCGCGAGAAACTAGGCGGGTATGGGTGCGCTGCGGTTCGGAGCAGTCTAGGGCGCGCCTCAATAGAGTACCGTACCAGCGTTTTCATGTATCGTCCGATTTAACCGGCGGAGATAAGAACGTGCGATATGCTTTGGTCATCGCGGTGTTGCTTGGGTCGACGCTTCTTGCTCAGGCGGAGCCTATCGATCGTAACAAGTGGATCGCGCAGACTGGAAGAGCGAGCAAATCCTGCCTCGCTAAATTTCGGCAGAAATTCGGGGAAGACAACGGACACCAATACTCAAACTGTATGACAGATCAAACTAACAAAGCGATCGATGACTGCGTTGGCAGTAGTGAGTTTTCTAGCTGTGTTTTGGAAAAATCATTGAGGGTATTGGAAGTCTGCGACCTATCGAGCTGCTGAAAGTACACGTTTTCAGGTTGGGCCTTACCTAATACCGTGAGGGGGACTCGAGAGGCGATTGAATAACATCGGTATGTCGCCTATTGGCCCGTCGCGACATATTGCATCGCGACACCAAGTAGGTCGCTAACGGGGCATAGCGGAAGTTGGTAGGCAGCCGTCTTTTGCAGAACACGACACTCATGACCCGACTCGGACTTCGCACGCTCTCTGGTTCTTTTCCCAATCAACCGCGTAGCTGCCCACGCCCAGCATCAACCGAGAGTCAGGGATCGATCAACTGGCGCCAAATGCACAGCGAGCAATACTTGTGATTGACCTACTCAGGAAGGTCTACCTCGTTTGATCAAATTGACATTCTCGCCTGCGAGTTTTGTCTCGGCTGTGGAGGGGCATGCCCGCTTTGGCCGCCGAGGCTCTAGGCCCAACTCCTACGAGGGTACCCTAGAGCTGGCTTCTGTTGCCCCAATGCCCAGGGCGCCGATGCGGCGATTTCTCCTTAGAGTTGGCGCGGGTTGGCCGAGGGCAGAAGTTGCGCACGCATAGTAAGAACTGAATTTAGTCGCCGAAAAACAATTGGGAGAAGTTTGGTATGCTCAAGCTCTTTATGACCTCGGTCATCGCTATTGCCACCACGCTCGGTGTCGCCCGTGCCCAGTCCGATCTGGTTAAGCGAGGCGATTATTTGGTCAACGGTTTTCTAGCCTGTGGCAATTGCCACACGCCAAAGGGCCCAGATGGTGACATCTTGGAAAAGGCTTTCTCCGGCGGCGCGTCCTTTGACGAGCCGCCGTTCAAGGTAACTGCCTCGAACATCACGCAAGATAAAGAGACCGGCATCGGAAACTGGAGCGACGCCGACATCAAGAAGCTCATTCGCACTGGCGAAACGCCGAAGGGACGGCATATCGCCATGATCATGCCGACCGGCTTCTACCACATCATGACCGAACATGATCTCGACGCGGTCGTCGCATACTTACGTACAATCAAACCAATCAACAACAGAGTGCCTGATCCGATCTACAGGACCGCGCAAATCGAGACCGTCCTGCCCGGGGGCGAAAAGGCGTTCACGGAATCGATGATGAACGACAAAGTGGTGAAGGGTTTCTATCTTGCTACCATCGCGCATTGTATGGCGTGCCATACACCGATGGGACCGGGAGGGCGCGAGTTCGCCGACAAGCTCGGCGCGGGTGGCTACGAGTTCCGCGGCCCCTGGGGCGTCTCGGTTTCACGCGACATCACCCAGAGCAAAAGCAAGGGTATCGGCGAATGGACAGACGCCGAAATCAAGCGCGCAATCACCCAAGGCATCAGCCGCGACGGTAGCCGTCTCAAGCCACCGATGGGCTTCCACTACTACGCCACGATAAGCCCAGATGATCTTGATGCCGTGGTCGCCTATCTGCGCACGCTGCCGGCGAAGGAGTAACGCTCGAACTGCCGCAGGTCGCGTCCCGTCGGGCCCAAACTGAACCGTCGAAGCAACGGAATGCCAAGCGTCGTGCGGTAGCCGGCGATCTCCGAAGCGATCTTTGTCGGCAGCGACGGGGCATTCCGCGACGATTGCTCCGTTTTGCTTTACTCCGCGGTCCTTTCTATCCGCTTCTCCAGTCAAGGACGTAGTAGCCCGAGGAGCGTTGCGAGCCATGCTTCCAAAAACGAGCCACGGTTTTCCTGACCGTTGACGGTACGAACCGCTGCTGCAGCGGTTGCGAGCCCAAGCGAGGTGAGGTCCGTGGTTTCTCGCGATGCGACGTGGCGTGAGGTGGCGGTCGTGTCGTCCATGGACTGTGTGACGACCTAGAGTTCACGCGCTGGATGAGCCTTCACGAACGATGACGCATCCGACTCTATATCCACCAGAACTTCCCCGGCGAGAATTTCGGGGTCTCCAAGATCAAGGTCATGCAAGCTTGCTTGAACAAATGCCAGTACTCTATCGTTCGCCGCGATGGCGCTTTCTCGGTCGTCGAATATCATCACAGCAACGCCGACGCCTTCGCCCCCGTCCAATACATAATAAGATCTGAAGCCGTGCGATTCCCTTAGGATCTGACCGATGCCACTTTTCGCGCGGCGAGCAGCATCCGCGACCGAACGAACCTTGGTGTACTTTCGAATGACCATGTACATGAGGCCACCTGCGCGTTTCCGGCTCCTTGCATCAAAGCATATCGGGCCATCACTGGACTAGGGTCTCCTTCCAGGAGATGTGTCAAACATGCGACCTCGTGGAGGGCAGCTCGTGGCGCAAACCGGACCTAGTCAGGGATGGATCTCTTATCGGTCAGAGATAAAGCCAAAGGCCCTAAGGAATTGCCGCGGCTGACAGGGCGAGGAAGCCGCACTCCTGCGTTGGGCAAGCTGAGGTAGAAAGCAATTCTACGCCCAGTCGCGCCGCATAGCGTGCGAATAATAAGCGCGGTTCTAATGCGCCATTAGGACGGGCAAATCCGCGTGCTCCATGATATAGCTGGTCGCGCCACCGAATATCATTTGCCGCAGTCTATTGCGGGTAAAGGCGCCTTTTATCAGCAGATCGCAGCCTTGTGCTCTGGCCGCATCAAGGACCGCCTCACCAGTGTCGCGGTCTTCCAGTTCAACGCTCACTAGCTTGGCCGCAACGTCGTTGTACAGCATTTGCCGGACTATCTGATCGGCAGATGGGCCTGGTACCTCTTGTCCGCCAATCACGGTTAGCACCGTTACCCTTTCTGCCAGACGAAGAAGCGGCATAGCAAAAGCGTTGACCCGGGCCTGCTCGGTACTACCGTTCCAGTGCATCACAATGTTTGTCGCGATGCTTTCTGGCGCATCTAGTGGCGCCAGTAGGAGGGGTCTGCCGCTCTCAAACAGTGCGGACTCAATGGCGCGCCGGTGAGGGCCGGCAGCATCAACGTCGGACCGTGGCATCACAATGACGTCGAAAGCACGCCCATAACTTCCAACGAAGTCTTCACCCTCAGGCGCGGTTTCCAACCAGCCGAAGCATGGTCGGCTCGAGCCTGCAGTGGCTGGAGGAATATCGTGCTTCAGCATGAACGCTTCGAACAAACGGTGCATTTCGGCCAATTCTTCTTGGCTCTTCGCATGGTAAGAATCCAAAGAGATGCCGGTGGCCAATTCTGCGACTAAATATTGAGGGATGCCGAACCGGAGCGGAAAGCCTTCGATGTAGGCGCCGGTACGTTCCGCAAGACGTGCAGCGGCCTCGAGTACGGACGTCATGAGCGCAATGTTTTGGATCGGGACCAAGATCGTCTTCATTCTCAACCCCCGTGTTTCAGGTGAACATTGACTTACAACCTCTAGTCGCCTTTGAAGGCTAACGGCTTGCGACTGAGGCCGATAGATTCCTCCGATCGCGGTGCAGATCGGAATCAAAATGCCGAGCGATTAGCCCTCCATGTTAGCACTGCCCGGCGTGTTGTTCGACATCAGGCGTGGTAGATCACGATCGTTCGTCCGACCCGTGCTTACCTTGGCAATGACCTGTATGGCGAACCGGGCAGGCCATTCTCATATGGCAGCTCTTGGCGGGCGCAAGCTGAACATTCGGCCGGCCCGGAACGTCTCACAGGGGCCGATTCCGTTGAAAAAGGCGGCTGTTGCGACTCAGAGATACCGGTGATTCAGTCTGCTTAGTTGGCAGGACTGAAGATCATGATGGGGCATCGGCAAGTCGAACAGGCTGCGTTGTTCTATGAGTTCTCGCTCGAGAAGCATATTCCCGCCGACCACCTGCTTCGGTCGATCGACAGGTTTGTCGACCTCGAAGAGGTCCGGCTGGGCCTGGCGCCTTTCTACAGTAGCATCGGTCGGCCTTCGATCGATCCGGAGCTCATGATCCGGATGCTCCTGATCGGTTACTGCTGCGGCATCAGATCGGAGCGGCGCCTGTGCGATGAGGTCCACCTCAATTTGGCCTACCGGTGGTTCTGCCGGCTCGGCCTGGACGGTTCGGTGCCGGATCACTCGACTTTTTCCAAGAACAGGCATGGTCGCTTCCGGGAGAGCGATCTCTTCCGTCGAGTGTTCGAGAGCCTCTTGCGCCGCTGCATCGAGGAACGACTTGTCGGTGGTGAAGGATTTGCGGTCGATGCGAGCTTGATCAAGGCCGATGCCAATCGGCAGAAGGGGATCGAAGGCGACAAGGGTCTTCCACCGGAGGCCGCCGGCCGAGCGATCGATGAGTATCTGGCCGTCCTCGACGATGCCGCTTTCGGAGCAGCGACCGAGGTCACGCCGAAGTTCGTGTCGCCCTCCGACCCAGCGGCGCGCTGGACGGGAGCGCACGGCGGCCAAGCCTTCTTCGCCTACTCGACGAATTACCTGGTCGACGTCGAGAACGCGATCATCGTCGATGTCGAGGCAACCACGGCAATCCGACAGGCGGAGGTGTTGGCCGCCAAGCGCATGATTGAGCGCTCGCTCGACCGGTTCGATCTCTATCCGAGCCGGCTCCTCGGCGACAGCGGCTATGGCTCGGCCGAGATGCTCGGATGGTTGGTCTACGAGCACGGCATCGAGCCACACGTCACGGTGTTCGACAAGTCGGTCCGCACAGACGGGATATTCTCGCGCGAGGACTTCACCTATGACCACGCAGGTGACGTGTATCGCTGTCCTGGCGGCAAGGTACTCACCACGACCGGAGCGCTGGTGAACGATGGCGCCACGATGCTTTACATGGCCAGCAAGCGCGATTGCGATCGGTGCGCACTGAAGTCCCGGTGTTGCCCCAAGCAGCCCTCACGGAGGGTGCCGCGCTCAATCTATGAGGGCGCTCGCGACATGGCCCGCCAGATCGCAAGGTCGTGGGTACCTCGCGTCGGCTCCGCAAAAAGATCGAGATGCTGTTCGCGCACCTCAAGCGCATTCTCAAGCTCGACCGTCTACGTTTACGAGGTCCAAACGGTGCTCGTGATGAGTTCACCCTCGCAGCCACCGCCCAGAACCTTCGCAAGATGGCCAAGCTGATCCCGACGCAATCCCTCAAACCCGCATAACGGCCGTTGGGCCCCATCGGCGCTGGCGCCAATACATCAGGACTACTGCCGCCTTTTTTCAACGGAATCGGCCATGAGCGGACTAACTCTTGCCTGGCTGCCGTGGGAGCGAAATGCTCTAGCAAGAAACGCAGCATTTCACTTGTGGCGTCCGGTCCTCGCGGATCAGGGGCAGAGCTGGCAGGGTTGCCTCCCGAGGATCAGGCCACGGATAGGACTGCGATTGCACGATTGAGTTGAGGATCACTAGACCCATAGAGGCCGGGTCAGCTTGGACCTCGATCGTGGGGGCGACGCCATCGCCTTCCAGCCGCTCGCCGTCGACCTGCACGTGCCCGACCGCGAGCAACAGCAAGCCGCCGTCAATGAGAAATGCCGTCGCAGCGAGGACAGCTCCCTCGGTCCGGCTACCGATGACCTCGCCAAGCCCATATTTCTTGAAGCCATAGGCAAGGATCTCCTTGCCGCTGCGGGTTCCACCGTTGACCAGCATGGCGACAGGCTTGCGCCACTTCACGTTCTCGAGCTCGCTGGCGCTATTGCGATCAGTGACCTGTCGGCGCTTGCGTGTTGAACAAATCAAGATACTCGGGAATCGCGCCGCCCCAGCCATCTCGCTGGTCCCAGATCAGCGCGTCGTCGGCGCGGGCCGAGTAGCGCCTAAGAGGTGGGACGCCAGGCCATCTTGTGCTGTGCCGCAGCCCGGCGAGGACACGAGGACGCGCAGCAAATGCCGTTCGAGGGGCAGCCGCTTTCATTGAACCGTCCCATCGCGTTGACGGAGGATTCCACAGTTCCCGTCTTGGGGCGCCCAACGTCCGGTAATGGAATGGTCCGGCCGTGCTCCGGCCCTGCCAGCACGAGAAGCTGGCAAGGGGCGCTCAAGACAAGGAGCACGCCATGTCTCAGACACCCAATACCGCGACCGCCGTGATCGGCATCGATATCGGCAAGAACTCGTTCCACGTCGTCGGCCACGATGCGCGCGGCGCCATCGTGCTGCGGCAAAAGTGGTCGCGTGGCCAAGTAGAAGCGCGGCTCGCCAATATACCGCCTTGCGTGATCGGCATGGAGGCCTGCGTCGGCGCCCATCATCTCAGTCGCAAGCTCCAAAGGCTTGGCCACGACGCCCGCCTGATGCCGGCGAAATACGTGCGCCCGTATTCGAAGGGACAGAAGAATGACTTCCGAGATGCGGAAGCCATCGCCGAGGCTGTCCAACGCCCGACCATGAAGTTCGTCGCGACCAAGACCGCCGATCAACTCGACCTTCAGGCACTGCACCGCGTCCGCGATCGATTGGTCGGTCAGCGTACCGGCGTCATCAATCAGATCCGTGCGTTCCTGCTGGAGCGGGGCATCGCCGTGCGGCAAGGCCTGCATTCCCTGCGGTTCGAGTTGCCAGGTATCTTGGCGACACGCACCGATGTGCTCTCGCCTCGCATGTTGCGGATCATCGAGGGGCTGGCGGGCGACTGGCGCCGGCTGGATGCGCGTATCGAGGAGCTATCTGGCGAGATCGAAACGCTGGCCCGTCAAGATAAGGCCTGCGAGAGGCTGATGACGGTGCCCGGCATTGGCCCGCTTATCTCAAGCGCAATGGTGGCCGCGATCGGCACCGGCGACGTGTTCTCGAAAGGTCGCGACTTCGGCGCCTGGCTTGGACTGGTGCCGAAGCAGATATCGACCGGCGACCGCACGATCCTCGGCAAGATATCAAGGCGCGGCAATCGCTACCTACGCGCGCTGTTTGTGCAAGCCGCATGGGTTGTGCTGGTCAAGGTCAAGTGTTGGGAGCGCTATGGCCTCAAATCTTGGATCGAAGCCGCCAAGAAGCGATTGCACCACAACGTGCTGGCGATTGCGCTCGCCAACAAGCTCGCCCGGATCGCCTGGGCGGTCCTCAATAAGGGACGCGCCTTCGCGTGCGTCAAGACGGCGGAGACGGGGTCCCGACCTGCTTGATCCTCGCGCCGCGCGCCAGGGGCCGTCAAGGCGCAGCCTGGCAGCAGGAGAGCAAGACGTCAGGACAGCACGACGGCCGGCCTTGACGGCCCCTGGCGCGCGGCGCGTCTGCGCGCGCAGGCCGGGACGAAGGAACGACCGCCGGGCACGAACAAAGGAACAGCGGGATATGAGGAGCAAGCGATGACGTAATCCGATCAACAGTTCCAGCGAGGTCTGCGAGAGGATGAGACGAGATGGAGGTTCGGTCTTCCCGGCGCATGCGAACACTGGTGACCCGAATGGCCCGTTCGAGGCCTGTCCGGTAATGAGAACGCACGCGCGCTGATATCCATGATGGTCCGGAGCAAAACAGCTCCAACTAGAGACCGGATACATTGATGCAAGACCGCTTACCACCAGATCGACGAAAACCTCTTGCAACGCGCGGCCGGACCATACATTGGGGTCAAGACGCCATTTTGACCGCAGGCGAGCCACTTCCCGTTTACCTCGACAAGCGGACAGTTTCCGTCCGGTTGGCATGTCCCATACGGGCCCAATAACAGACGTCTCACCATTGATAAAGCACGGGCCCTGTGCTGGCAGTAGGACTGCGAGCGCGACGTGAACTCGCCGTCGAACTTGTCGTAAATGCCTGCGACGCGACCCCAGTTGACGCGACGTCCGCCGTATAGCGGCGGAAGCTCCGCTCGCCTCCCATTTGAGACGATCCAGGCGGGTTACCTCCGCCGTGCCTTCTGATCAAAAGCATCGCCAAAGGTTTACCTCTACTTATTAGAAACCGAACATCTGGTATCGAGTTAGTGTTTCCCTGGTACCGTATTTATTGTTTTTCGAAGTGACTGAGCGGCGCTGGTGCGGCCTTTCAGCATGGAGAGACCTATGGCCGACAACCGGGTGCAGCCCATCTGGGATCCGATTGCCCTTGCAGCGCAGCTGCATAACATCTCAAAACAAAGCCAAATACTGATGCGGCACTTCGTGTCTCATGAGCCGGACGCGATCAGGTTCGGCATGGGCGAAAGGTCACCGCTCGGTTTTGAGTTTTTCGAGCTGATGACGAGGATGATGTCCGATCCGGTGGTAGTCGCCAGCGCCCAGATCGCCCTGTTCCACAACATGCTAGGCATCTGGCAGAAAACCGCGGAACGCATGCTCATGCTGCGTGCACGCGAGGCCGATATCCCAAAAGATAAGCGGTTCAAGCATCCGGAGTGGAGCGAGAATGCTGTCTTTAATTTTGTGAAAGACAGTTATCTCATTGCGGCAGCGTCGGTTCTTTCTGCAATCCGCGAAGTCAAAGGCATGGACGAGGCCGCTGCTCGCAAGGTCGACTTCTATGCCCGCCAGTTCATTGATGCCTTGTCGCCTTCCAATTTCGTCGCCACCAATCCAGAGGTCCTCAACGCAACGCTGGCATCAGGCGGACAGAACCTACTGCGTGGTTTGGAGAACCTTCTTTCCGATCTGGAGCGTGGCAATGGCCGTCTTGCGATTACGATGACCGACATGAAGGCTTTCCGCCTCGGCGAAAACATCGCAACGACTCACGGAAAAATCGTCTACCAAAACGAGCTCATGCAATTAATCCAATATGCTCCGTCGACAAAAGAAGTTCGCAGGCGGCCACTCCTCATCGTGCCCCCATGGATCAACAAGTTCTATGTTCTCGATCTGCAGCCGAAGAACTCTTTCATAAAATGGGCCGTCGATCAGGGACATACTGTCCTCGTCATCTCCTGGGTAAATCCCGACGAGAAGCTCGCTGACAAAGGCTTTGAAAACTACATGCTCCAGGGTCCCTTGGCGGCCCTCGACGCTATCGAGCGTGCGACCGGAGAGCATAGCGTCAACGCGATTGGCTATTGCCTCGGCGGAACATTGCTTGCCTCAACGCTGGCCTATTTGGCCGCGAAGGGCGAGGACCGGATTACAAGCGCCACCTATTTCGCGACGCTTGTCGATTTTACCGAAGTTGGAGATATGGCTGTCTTCATAGACGAAGAGCAATTGGCATCTCTCGAAAGACGGATGCTCGAGCGTGGATATCTGGAAGCGCATCACATGGCGACGACGTTCAATATGTTGCGCGCCAATGACCTGATCTGGTCGTTTGTCGTCAGCAATTATCTGCTCGGCAAAGAGCAAGTGCCCGTTGACCTTTTGTTTTGGAACTCCGATTCGACGCGCATGCCCGCGGCGATGCATTCATTCTACTTGCGTAAGATGTATCACGATAATCTACTGGCAAAACCCGACGGTATCACGCTGGCGGATACACCGATAGATCTGTCGAAAGTAAGGACTCCGAGTTTTATTCTGGCTACGCGCGAAGACCACATCGCACCGTGGAAATCGACCTATGCGGCGACACGCTTGTACTCGGGGCCGGTTAAGTTCGTTTTATCCGATGCGGGCCATATGGCTGGCGTTATCAGCCCACCAGGCACCAAATACGGCCACTGGGTGAACGACAATTTGCCGCCCACTCCGGACGAATGGTTTGCCGATGCTGCGCCTCGTCAAGGGTCGTGGTGGTCGCTTTGGGAGGAATGGGTCACGTTATTTGACGAAGGCCGCGTTCCGGCTCGCGAACCCGGCAGCGGTGGGCTGCCGATTATCGAGAACGCACCGGGTTCCTACGTCCGCGTCAGATACTCGTAGCGGGGAAGGGACCTCGATTAATGCTCGAACGCCAAGCAGAAGGTTTGTAATCGCAAAGGTGGCTTAGGCCCGATGACCTGAACCCATTCGATCGCCCATGCTGGGCACGCTTGAGATGGCGGCCTGACGGCAATGCTTCTAAACGCTGTTCTGGTCGATCGCCGCGGCGGGCGCTAGTGGCGCATCGCTGAAAGGCCGACGCGGGTCAAACCGGCACGGACATTCGCCTGGTGACGACTAGACTAAACAACCTCTGCCCTCAATGGGGAGCCTGAGCTTCGGCAAAGGAGATGTGCATCGTGAGGCGAACCGGTCAGCCAGCCGAGGTCGCCTTTGGGGCATTCGCGACTGAGCTAGACGGCGGAAATTCCGATGAAGTCCGCTATGCTGCCGAAGCGGAAGCAATTTCAAAAGATAGATTGCTGCCCCGGTGTTCGCCATGCGGCCGGTATGGTCCCCAAAGAGCGTGTCCAATATCGCGTAGCGCTCAGTGAGCCTACTAAGCATCCGACCCATAGGCGCCCATCAGGCGGGCACGTCAGCCGCGAAAGAACGCGACCAGCTTTCGGCTGACCTCGCCAAGGTCTGGAATTTGGTGCCCCGATGCGACCTGTGTACGACGATCATCATCCCGCAAGCTGAACACGGAGCAAGGTCGCTACGGCACTGTTGGAGAAGCTCGACGGAAACACCCTCGCTAATGGCCACGGGACAACATTGTGAAGCCTCGCGCCCGGCATAAGGCGATTTGGAGCCCGCCCAGCCAATTGCAGTCACTTGCCCGGCGAGTTCTGAAGCGATCGACGCACTTCTTGGAACAAAGGGGGGTTTGCCACGAGTAGTACCGGACGAGACCAAACTTGCCATCACAAACTGCGCATCGGACGGTTCTGCCAGAACCAAAACTCTCGGAGCAGTGGGGCATTGTTGTCTCCTCCTGGGTTTCTTAGACGGGCCGCTCCGGAAACGGGTCCGGACGGTCTACCCAAGCATCGTTTCGACGAACGTGTTTAGTTTTTTTGTTTCAATAAACAAAATACTAAATTCGAAAGGGCGTCAAGTGGCTTTCTTCGAGACCGATGAAAATTGTTGATGTTGGCGCGCGTACTGACACTCGCCGCAGTACATCACCAAAGCTTGGTGCGATTCGATCGTTGCGAAGCAGCGGCGCGAAAAAATGAGGAGCCGCTCGGAATTTCCTCCAACCTCTAGATAATGGACAGATTAGCGACAGTGATCTTGATCTATGTGCGGGCGGACTAGTTCGCTCTCCTCACGGCAACGAACGTTCAAGGCGACCACGGCTTCCAGGAAATTCGTCTGATAGCAACAGCGCACCGCCCCAGCGCGCAGCGCTATGTTTAGTAACACGTTTTACTGAACGTTAGGTCCACGACAACCCGTAGCGGTCATTCGAGGGAGCCGTAGAGCCAGCCCAACGCGTCATCGGGCTATTCCAGCTCATACCAGAACACATCATCCCATTGCTGCCTCGCCCAGGTGCATCCCATGAGCAGGCGGTGGGCACCTCGGGCATCTTACGGGCCCCTATTTGCTCCCCAGGGGCCCCTTTGTGGTCGCCCCCTGCATCGGCTTCAAGTGCTGAAGTTCAAATTCTGCGGCAGCTGCGGAGACTACGTTCTACACACGAGGGCGCGTTGATCGACGTCCGCAATGCCCCGGTCGCGATTAATTCCTCTTCGCACCGAAGTGTCGCGATGGGCCCAATAGGCGACATCCCCTCTAGCGGCATGACGCAGCCGTCACTGCGTTGGAAGTCAGGAGTTCTAATCTCTTCGTGCGCGCCATTTCGGCACCAAAACTGGTCACGCCGAAAACGCGTCCGGCTGCAAATTGCCAGATCGGCGCAGACTGGTATTCGTCAGACGGTGCCATGATCTGCCGGATCGTGTTGCTCGTGGGATCGTCGCCGAGTTTCTTGGATGATCGATACGAGGCCTACCGCGCCCTTCGCCAGGCGCCGCACACATAGAACTCAGGCTGAATTGGCTCGTTTGCTTCTTGCCTCCACGGCTGGCCGGAGTACGGTCATGCTTCAATATGCAATCGAGACGGTCATGGCCCCGGTGCTGCGGCTCTACGAGGATACGCTGTCCAACTTGGCCGAGGCGGTGGAGCTGCCGCCGGTGCCGCGCACGATCTTCGTCGTGCACGGCGTGGCGACCATCGGCGGCAGCGCGGTGAGCGACGGCGAGGCTTGGCACGGCGAGGCCAACGCGATGCTCGCGCCGGGAGTCGGCGGAGTCACCGTCTGGCGCTTCGAGCTCGCACCGGAGGGCGCCGGCGATGCCCCGCTGCTCGCTGTCGGCATCCGCTCGCAACTCAAGCTCGCGACGCGGCTCGATACCCTGCGGGCAGGCGAGCTGCTGATGCGCGGCGACAGCGTCGCCTTCCCGCCCGGCGGCTGCGCCTACCTGCACCGCCACCAGGGACCCGGTATCCGCTGCCTGATCGAGGGCGGCATCCGCATCGACACCGACGGCCGCTCTACCTCGTATGGCCCGGGCGGCGCCTGGTATGAGTCCGGCACGGCCCCGGTATTCGCCCAGGCGGCTGCCGATCGGCCGAGCCGCTTCATCCGCGTGTTGATCCTGCCGCGCACGCTCCTCGGAAAGAGCTCGATCGAATACGTCAACGAGGATGACAAGGCGAAGCCCAAGTCGCAGCAGTACCGCGTCTTCGTCGATACGCCCATTGCGCGCGATCCGGCCGATTGAGCGCTTCACATGCTGTTCGGATGGATGATCGAACGAGCCGCGTGCCGAATGACCGCTCAGGGTTAGTCGCGTCTCTTTGACCGTGGCCCGGCCACTTCGGGTATACCCCGATTAACGGACATCTTCAGAACCGGTTGGCATGTCCAAAGCGACGACTTGAATTGCCTCCTTGTCCTCAGTTGCAGACCGAGGGACGGAGGACTGAGTTACTGGACCTCGGCGATCTTCGGTCCAGATGACAGCATCTGCGCGTTAGTTGCCGAGGGCCGGTTCGACGCCGATGCCGGGTCCGGCGATCGGAAAGCGGCGTCGGGCGGCGCTCCTCCCTGGGATGGTCGACGGACAGCGGTTGCCGGAAGCACGATCACTTTCGCTCCGACTTTCACCCGCTCATAAAGGTCCACGACGTCCTCATTGATCAGCCGGATACAGCCGGACGAAACCCGCTTCCCGATCGTATCGGGCTTGTTGGTGCCGTGAATTCTATATTCGGTCTCGCCTAGATACATCGCCCGAGCGCCGAGCGGGTTGCCGGGGCCACCTGCCATAAACCGCGGCAGATAAGGCTGACGCGAGACCATCTCCGCAGGCGGATGCCAATCCGGCCATTCTGCTTTACGGGCCACAGTCTGCTCACCGGACCATGTGAAACCTTCGCGGCCGACACCGATGCCGTAGCGCATCGCCTGCGCGTCGTTCAGAACGAAATAAAGGAATGTGTTTTTGGTATCGATGATCACGGTGCCCGGCGCCTGATGGCTGGCGTAGTCAACCACCTGCCGGACAAATGCTCCGGGACCATCAGCGGCTTTCGGCGGTTCGGCCAGAGGCGCCGGGGCCAGAATCGGAGCCGGAGCTGATGCATGAACTGGAGTTGACACGTAAACTGGAGTTGACGATGCCATGGCCTGGGGCGCGGACGGCTTCCGTATCGGTTGCACGCTCGCCGGGCGAGACAGCAAACTGTACCCCAGCGCGGCGACGGCCACGGCGCCAATTGCAACTCTCGCGACCATTGGTAGTACGTGCGTCTCTGCCTTTCCACGTTTGGCCCGCTTACTCATGTCCTCCCCCAGGTCACCATGCCTGGAAGAGGTACCCAGCAAAATTTAAGAAACTTCGAAGCGATTTCGCTCAGGCTGGAACCGTCAGCGGTGGTTAATGCCGAGCTCTTGTTCGGCAACATAGAAATTGGGAGTACCACTCGATATTTAGGTAGCGACGTGGACGACGCGCTTCTCATCGCGGAACGAGTCAAGGTCTGAATTGCCCGGCGGAGCGAACACGCTCCGCTCTTTCGTTAACGGTGGCTTCGGGTCACGAAGCGAACTGACTGAGAGGGCGGCATTTTGAATGCGATGCGAACTGTATGGCCGGCGCGCACCAGGGGGAACGGCGCCGCGACCGAAGGTGTGTTCCTGATCTCTGACGGCATCGGACAGTGCGAGCTGCGTCAGTCTTGATTACGCGCGCGGCGCGCCATCCTGTCGATAGACTCCGATAGTAGCGGAATTGCCAGTGCTTCGCGAGGAGCAATTTTTTCTGTGAATTCAAGACCAAAAAATTGCGGCAGGTATACCGTCGGCATTTGTCCGTCAGGCGTCAAAATTTATGCATGCAAATCAACGACGAAACGTCGTCCGATATGTTTGAGTGGGAGTAGGGTGCAGGCGGCCGAGATGGGCAGCGACATCTACGATCCGAGCTTCGTCAAGGGCGTGTTTGATCGTTGCTCTGATCGCTACATTACATTCAGCCTGATCTGCTCGTTCGGCTTCACTGAGCGCTGGCGCGAACAATGCGTGGCGGCAATGCCTGCGCCAACGACTGGCGGCGCCCGCGGCTATGATCTGATGGCGGGGACCGGCGAGGTCTGGCCGCATTTGTTGAAGCGCTTCGACGATCTCGGCGCGATCACGGCCGTGGATATTTCTTCCGGCATGCACCGTCGCGCCATGGAGCGGCTTCACGCCCACCGTGCCCACCGCATTGAATTCATCGAGGACGACGTGCTGGCAAGCGATCTGCCGTCGGAGAGCGCAGACTTCGTCATCTCCACCTTCGGGCTGAAGACATTCAATGCCGAGCAGCATGCCCGGCTGGCGGCCTTGATTGCACGCGTGCTCAAACCCGGCGGCGTCTTCTCCATGATAGAGGCTTCCGATCCCAAGGGATGGTGGCTTCGGCCGCTGTACCTGCTCCATCTCAAGGTGGTTTTGCCGCTTATCGAGCGCATCTTCCTTCGCGGCGCGCAGGATTTTGCGATGATCGGCACCTACAGCACCAACTTCGGCACTGCGGCCCAAGTGGCAGGCATGTTGCGTGACCACGGTCTCGAGGTAGAGTTCTCAAAGTATTTCTTTGGTTGCGCGACCGGAGTCGCGGGCCGCAAGGGCAGGGCGGAGGATGGGTAGAGCGCAGCGAAACCCATCGCGATTGCGGTCAGGAATTGACGTGTATCGCTTCGCTCCACCTATCCTGCGCGCTCCGCCAGAAAATCATGTGATGCGAAATCGGCATTCATCGGCGGCGTGATTCATGAGTGCTGGTGGCGATGGAATAGTTGGTGTCGAGCCGCTTGTTGAAGTGGCCTTGCCCGCCGGCGTTGATGCTCCATTCATACCGCGCCGGTTTCGGGCAGGTGGTCGGCTGAATGTGCAAGACAGCCCGAATATACAAAGCACGCGGTTAGTAACTTGTGTTTTGTGCGGAGGCGTAATTGCCGACGGAGATTCTACGCTAGAGCATCCTTTGCCTCAGTGGCTCCATCGATTTGCCGGCGATGTTGGGGGAAAGTCCGCGAGGTCTTTTGTGGTAGGAAGCAAGGAGTCCACTTGGAGGCAGCTTTGTTTAGACGCTCATCGCAAATGCAATACTGAGTTCGGAAGACGAATCGAAAACCCAACCATCAATTCGCTCAAAGCTATTGTTGAGGGAAAAACACTGACGTGGAGCCAGGTTGATGCCGTGTTCGACTGGCTAGATAAAGTGAAGTCATCCACTGCTCACATGGGGATTGCCCTTCAAGGGCACAGAACGCGACTTGGATATGACAATCTCTCTTTCCCAAATGTGAGGACCGGTGCATTCGATCGGCTAGCGCTTTTCTTCCGGATCTCCGATACGACTTCGTCTCTTGATCTTTGGGAATGCTTGAATGAAGGGTTTTTGACGACGCCAAGTGCGATCGCGCTGCGAATAAAAGATCTCGTAATTGTGTACGCCAGCAACAACTATCTCCTGTCAAAGGCTTTTGGCCTCGGATTTGGAGTTCCGAAAGATGGAAAGCCGACCTTTGTAAATGGGACTGGAGTGTTTGCTTCCGGCTTCGGGTCACGAGTGACGCGTCTGCCAGCTGCAAAAATAATCGCTCAGCCCATGCGTCGCCAACATCTGAAGGAAGGCTTTCATCCGAGTTCAGATGCACTTCAAGAGAACGGCGACGGGAAGATATATGAACTGGAGGGAATGAGATGGAGTCGAGTCCGCAGTACCAGCTTCAGTCGGCTTCCGAAATTGCGGTATCAAATAGGATACGCTCTCGCCGGCCTTGAAGTCGTTGAATGGATCATACTGTCCAAAGAGCAGGATTATTCGAGGTATGGGAGTGAAAACAGCTTCTTTATGAAGAGTATGCCTAATCTGCTTGCGGAGAAGACTCTGTTACTGGATTTGGTCGCTAGCTTGCGGGGTGGATTGCGACCCCAGCAAGACGATCGAGATGTCGGATAGCCGACAAGGTTCGTAACCCTGCCTGCCCGCTGAGGTCTTCACCCCCGCGACATCTTCTCAAACCTCTTCACCAACCTCTCCCGCTTCAGCCGCGACAACCGCTGAATCCAGCGCGTAGGATGGGTAGAGCGCAGCGAAACCCATCGTGATTGCGGTGGGGAGTTGATGGGTATCGCTGCGGTCTGCCCAACCTAAGAGTTACGCTTCTGTCTATGTCGCTCCAATCAAATCAGGTGCTAGGATGCGAGAGATCAAGCTGCGCGATGCAAAGACCAGATTGTCCGCCTTGGTGGACGAGGCGGCGCAAGGCGGCATCGTGGCGATTACGCGGCGCGGCAAGAGACAGGCCGTATTGTTGGGCTATGACGAGTGGCTGCGGCTGTCGCGAGTTCCGAGCTTCGGGCGTCTGCTGATGGCAGCGCCGATGGTTGCGGACGATCTGCCACCGCGCGCTTGATGGCTCTGACTACAGGTTGGCAGTTTGCCGGTCATTTCACTCGATTGTTCAACCCCGCAACATCTTCTCAAACCGCTTGATCAGCCGCTCCCGCTTCAGCCGCGACAGCCGCTGAATCCAGAACATCCCATCCAGCTGATCGATCTCGTGCTGGTGGCAGACGGCGCGCAAGGCCTCCGACTCCTCGGTCTGCATGTTGCCGTCGACATCCTGATAGCTGATCCGCACGCGCGCGTGGCGCTGGACCTCGTCGTTGACGCCGGGCATCGAGACGCTGCCTTCGCGGTGCAGGATCATCTCGGGCGAGGCCCATTCGATCTGCGGATTGACGTAGGTCCGCGCGCCGTCCTTTGCGTCCAGCTCGAGCACCACGACGCGCAAGGGGATGCCGATATGCGGGGCCGTGATGCCGATGCCGGGCGCGGCGCGCATCGTCTCGAGCAGATCCTGTGCAAGTTCTCGCAACGCGTCGTCGAACACGGTCACGGGCCGTGCCGGGATCGCAAGCCGGCGGTCGGGATAGCGGACGATCGGGCGGATGGTCATGATCTCTGGTGTTCGACGGTGACGATTCCAAAGCAGCGTGGCGCGGGTGGCGTTGCTGCCATAAGCAGGCCGCCGCACGGGTCAGCCGACCTCTATGTTCATCTCCGCGATCAGCCGCTCGCGACCCGCCAGGGAGTTCAGCGCCTTGTCACCCAATTCCCTCGCAACAAGGTTGAGCAGCGCTTCACAGAAGACGACATAGGCGCCCATGCTGTTCGAATAGAAGCTGCTCGCGTGGGGGATGAAAAAGGCATGCTTGGCGGGAGGAACGAGCGGTGACGACCGGGAATCCGTAATCGCGATGACCGTCTGGCCGTTCGAAGCCGCGACCCGGCCGACCTCCGCGACGCTGCGCGTATAAGGCGCGCAGCTGGCGACGATGACGACGTCGCCCGGGTCGAGCTGTGACAATGCCTCGGCGACGCCGAGGCGCGGCGCGTCGAGAAGCGCGACGTCCGAGCGCACCATTCCCAGGCAGTAGGTGAGAAAGCTCGCCAGCGAATGGAATTGGCGAACGCCATGAACGCGAATGCGGCGGGCGCTTGCCAGGAGCCTCACAGCCCCTTGCAGAGCGGCTCCGTCCAGCTGTCCGAGGAATCCGTCGACATTCGCTGCCGTTTCCCGCGCCAGCTGCGCGAACGCCTCGACTTCGGCATTGCCGACGGACGGCGTGGCCATGAGCCGGCCGGCCTGGCGACTATAAAAATATTGCTGCTCGTTCGCGATGGCCTTGCGGAAGACCGCCTGGAAATCGCTGAAGCCTTCGAAGCCGAGACGCTTCGCCAGTCGGGTCAGCGTCGACGGATTGATGCCGAACTGATCGGCAAGCTCCGAGATCGAGCGTACCGCCGACTGTTCCGGCGCTTCCACCAGCTTTGCGAATACATCATGCGCTTTGGCGCCGAGCGAGAAGCCTGCCTCGTCACGGCCGATCGAGAGCGCGAGTGCCCTGAGATCCTCGATGGTGCGCGGCGGCTCCGCGACGGCTTCCTCTGGCATCGCCCTGATCCTGTTCACGCCGCGAAGGGCACCAGCCCATCCCGCATATCGAAGCGAACTGCTTCGTGCGATCCATCGTAGACAGACCACTCGACCTTGTCAGCCCCGACACGGAAGACGGCGCTTGCGAGCGTGTTCTCGACGTCGCTATCGGCCGGGTCTGTGCGGTAGATCGGCAATTCCGCGTCGGCTGCGTCCCACAATATGCCGAGCGCGCGGCCTTGCGGCTCCGACTGGTGCGTTTGGTCGAGCAGCATCTCGCCGCGCCGTTGTCGCACGCCGGAAGAACCGGTGACGATCTGCGACATGCGCCCGGTGTCGGCATGGATCAGATGATTCGAATGGACACGCGGCGCCTCGACCCGATCGACCGACAGGGCCCGGGCGGTGAACTCGACGCTGAGAAGCCGCTCGTCCCCGGCCTGCGCCAGAGTCAGGTGAAATGCGCCGGCGCGCGGCGTGGATTTGAGCACGGTGAGCGCCCCGTCGATATCAGGTGCGTCGAGGATCGCACGGGCGAGCACCATGCGCGGCGTGCCGGCGCCGCCGGCCAGCGGCCTGATGTTGTTGACGGTCTGGACCACTCCCTTCGACGTGGCCGCAAATGTGTGTCCCGGCAGCGAGCCTGGGTACACAAAGGCGGTGAACGGTGTGCCTCCTTCGGATGCAAGATGGGCGAGGGCGCAGTGGCCGGCAAAGTCGGGATCGCCATCCTCGTTGTGGCCGATCACATGGGGAGAGCCGGGCAATTGCACGGTCGTGCAGCCATCCGGCGCCATCGCCCAGATATCGCCGCGGCAGTTCCACAGGAAAACGTCGTCGAAAGGCAGCGCCAGCCCGACAGCGAGGCCCTGCAGCTCAGCCCAGTATCTTGGAAACCGTTCCCGAACGATGGACGCCATCTCGCCGATCAAGGGATTGCCGCGGTGCGTGCTGAGTTCGCGCCACGCAGCAGAGGTACGGAAATGGTCCTGCAGGGCCGCTCGGCCGAAGCGCCCGAGAGCTGCTCCGACATCAAATGGTGAACCTGCGACATCGATGAAGGAAAGCCGGCGGCCGGCGTCAGACGACATGTTGCAGAAACTCTTTCAAGCGAGGATTTTGCGGATTGGCCAGCAGCTCCCGTGGCTCGCCGTCGACTGCGATCTTGCCACCTTCCATGAAGATCAGCCTGGTGCCGACCTTGCGGGCGAAGGCCATCTCGTGGGTGACCACGATCATGGTCATGCCTTCCTCGGCCAGCGCCTGCATGACGCGCAGCACTTCATGCCTCAGTTCTGGATCGAGTGCGGACGTGGGCTCGTCGAACAGCATCAGCTTCGGCTTGACGGCAAGCGCGCGGGCGATCGCGACACGTTGCTGCTGGCCGCCGGAAAGCTCGCTCGGATAGTGGTGAGCCCGGTCGGCGAGGCCGACCTTGGCGAGCATTTCCAGCGCCAGCTTTTGCGCATTCTGCCGTGACTCGCCGCGCACGCGGCGCGGGCCAAAGGCGACGTTCTCGAGCGCCGTCATTTGCGGAAACAGGTTGAATTGCTGGAAGACCATGCCGGCTTCCTGGCGGATCAAGCGGACCATGCGGCCGCCGGCCTTGACGCTGATGCCGTCGACGACGAGATCACCGCCATTGATCTCCTCCAGCGCGTTGATGCAGCGGAGCAGCGTCGACTTGCCGGAACCGGAGGGACCGATCAGCACGACCTTCTCGCCAGGCTCTATCGACAGGTCGACCTCGTTGAGGATCGTGACCTGGCCGAACCGCTTGGTGACTTTCTTGAACTCCACGATGCTCACAGGATGCGCATCCTCTTTTCGGTCATCCTGAGGATAAGCGTGAGCGCGCCGGTCATGATCAGGTAGAACATCGCCACGGCGGACCAGATTTCGACGGCGCGAAAGTTGGCCGCCATGATTTCCTGGCCTTGCCGCGTGAGTTCGCCGACACCGATGACGATGAAGAGCGACGTATCCTTCAGGCTGACGATGAACTGGTTGCCGAGCGCCGGAATCATGCGGCGGAAGGCGAGCGGGCCGATGATGTAGAGAAGCACCTTCCAGAGCGGCAGGCCGAGCGCCAGACCGGCTTCCCGCAATCCTTTATGGACGGAGAGAAACGAGCCGCGCACGATCTCGGCGATATAGGCTCCGGCGTTGACGATGATGGCCATGATTGCCGCCGCGAGCGGGTAAATGCGGACATTCGCGAGGATCGGCAACGCGAAATAGATGAACATCACCTGCACGATGATCGGCGTGCCGCGTATGAGCTCGACATAGGCGAAGGCTATGGCGTTGAGGACGGCATTGCCGTAGGCGCGCGCCAGGCCGGCCGCGAAGCCGATCACTAGGCCACCGGCGAGCCCGGCCAGCGCGATCAGCACGGTGAGGCGGGCACCTTTCAAGAGCTCAGGCAGGGCCTGCCAGATAACCGACCACTCGAAATCCATGAGAGCTTTCCTCTCGGGAAGGCGCGCCGGCTAGGCCGGCGCGCGCCACGGAACGTGGATCAGCTCTTCGGCGGCTCGGCGCCGAACCACTTCTTGTAGATGGCGGTGTAGGTGCCGTCGCCCTTCAGCTTGACCAGCGAGGCGTTGACCTTGGCGATGAGCTCGCTGCCCTTCGGGAAGGCCATGCCATATTGCTGGGCCATCATCTGCGGGCCTACGGTCTTCACTTTCCCCTGACCGTTGGTCTTGATGTAGTAGAGGACGTTGGGGGTGTCGTGCATGGCGGCGTCCGCGCGTCCGGTCGCGACTTCGAGATAGGCGTTGTCGCTGTTGGGGAAGAGGCGGAGCTCCGTCCCCTTGAAGTGCTCCTTGGCGTAGTCGGTCGCCGACGTGCCGGTCTTCACGGCGAGCGTCTTGCCGGGAAGGTCTTCCGGGCCCTTGATCGTGCTGTTGACCGGCACCATCAGCAGGAAGCCGCTGTCGTAATAGCCGTCCGAAAAGTCGATGACCTTCTTGCGCTCGTCCTTGATGGTGATGCCGGCCAGCCCGACGTCGACCTGCTTGGTCTGCAGCGCCGGGATGATGCCGTTGAAGTCCATCGGCTGCAGCGTGTAGGTCACGCCGATATCCTTGGCGATGGCGGCCCACAGGTCGATGTCGAAGCCGACATACTTGTCGCCCTCCTTGAACTCGAACGGAACGAAGGCCGTGTCTGTTGCGACGATCAGGTCGCCGGCACGAGCGGGCTGGCCGAGGGCTAGGGTTGCCGCGACGGCCGCGGCGGCGGTCAGGCTGGCAAGCGCGAACTTCATTTTAGGGGTCCCCTTTTGCTGGGATGCCACGAAACCCCCACATCGTCGCACAGATGACGAAAATATAAAATGCATCTTTTTAGGCGATGCATTGATAATTTGCATATTTTGGGGGCAGTTGATCCCATCGCGGTTCCGAGGTGTGGATGCCTCAGGCGGAGCCCCAGTCGGCGCGCGCCGGTCTCCGTGCGGCCTACTGCGCCCTGATCCGCTGACGGTGCGCGGCCTGTTTGGCGCGATTGCCGCAGATCGCCATGCTGCACCAGCGTCGCCGATGACCGCGCGTGTGGTCGGCGAAGAGCAGCGTGCAGGCCGGTCCTTCGCAGGCCTTCACGTTCGAAAAATCTTCCACGCAGACGAATTGTGCCAGTGCCTCTCCAATGGGAGCGAGAAGAGCTTCGGGCGTGCGCCATCGGCGGATCGACTGCCGCTGGAGAGGCGACGGTGCGCCCTTCGGCGCAGCCACGATGCGGTCGAAGGAATCATCCCGCTCCAGCAGGCGATTGAGCGGCTCGAGTTCGGCGAGAGTCTTTGCCGTCAGGGGACGGCCCTTGTGCTTGCGCACAAAACCTCGGAACCACTCGCGCAGGCTCCTTGCCTGATCTGCAACCTTGTCCAGTTCGCCGGGCAGCGCCTGTGAGCGAATGCTGACAAGCGCATCTGCAGGCACGAGCTGCGCCTGCTCGAGCCAGTTCAGCAGGCCCTCGCCATCATCGATCCAGTCGAAGGGCGTATCGACCGGAGTGGCGATTGAATTCAGGAAATCCAAACCGGGCGCATCGCCGACGAAGATCGCGGGAGGATGTTGGTTCATCGAAGGCTCCTGTTCCGGGCGCTGCCCAATTCCTTCACCCAACAGTGAACGTTGTTCCGTAGATAACCGCTTTGTTGGTTGTTGACAAGTTACGTCCAACAAGAGTAACCGTCTTATAGCTAATAAAGAGGTTACTGACGCAGGCCGCTCTGATCCGAGAGGAGTGATGTCCTTGAACGATTTCAGCATGCTGATCGCCCGTGGATCATGGGCCTGGCGATGGGGTTTGGCAAAACTCGGCGGCTCCGTGGCCGCGTTTCATGCTGTAGAGGTCGCCGCGGCGAAATGGACCGCGCATTCAGGACGTAACCTGATTTCGAGATCTTAAAAAGTTACCCAACGGAGGAGAAAGCTCATGGTTGCCATCAACTATCGCACCGCCGACGTCGACGGCTGGAGAATCTTCTATCGTGAAGCCGGGCGTGCGGATGCGCCGACGCTGCTGCTGCTGCACGGCTTCCCGAGCGCCGGCCACATGTTCCGCGATCTCATCCCGTTGCTCGCCGATCGCTTTCACATCGTGGCCCCCGATCTGCCGGGCTTCGGACAGTCGGACAAGCTGGCGCGCGGCATGTTCGCCACCACCTTCGATCATATTGCCGAGGTCATCGACCGCTTCACCGAGGTGATCGGTCTGGAGCGCTTTGCGATCTATGTCTTCGACTACGGTGCGCCCACGGGCTTTCGGATCGCTGCAAAACATCCGAAGCGGATCACGGCGATCATCTCGCAGAACGGTAACGCCTACGAGGAAGGCTTGAGCGACGGCTGGAATCCGATCCGCACCTATTGGCAGGATGCATCGGACAAAAACCGGCAGGCGTTGCGCGCATTCCTCAAGCCGGAGACGACGATCTGGCAATACACTCACGGCGTCCCCGACGCGACCAGGGTTTCGCCGGACGGCTATTCGCTCGACAACTATTATCTTTCGCGGCCCGGCGCCGACGAGGTGCAGCTCGATCTGTTCGGCGACTACAAGAGCAACGTTGCGTTGTACCCAGCCTTCCAAAATTATTTTCGGACCCACAAGCCGCCGCTCCTGGCGGTGTGGGGCAAGAACGATCCGTTCTTTCTGCCAGCGGGAGCGGAGGCGTTCAGGCGCGACATACCGAATGCGACGGTGCGTTTCTTCGACACCGGCCATTTCGCGCTGGAGACACACGCCGCCGAGATCGCTGCTGTGATCCGCGACTTCCTTTCCCGCTGACATCAACAAATCGCGCCTGCCACGCCGTGCGAGCGGGCGCGGCGTCCAACCCACGGAGACCTCAACATGCGTGCCATTGTCCTCGAGAAATTCGGCGGCCTCGACAGCCTCGTCTACAGGGATATCCCGGAGCCGGAGCCCAAGGCCGGTCATGCCGTCATCGAGATCAAGGCGTTCGGCCTCAACCACGCGGAGCTGCACATGCGTCGGGGCGAGTGGGCGGAGGCCGCGCCAGTGAGCGGCATCGAATGCGTGGGCCTCGTGAAGTTCTGCCCCGGCGGAGAGTTTCCGGTCGGCGCGAAAGTCGCAGCTCTGATGGGCGGTCTCGGCCGCACCATCAATGGCAGTTACGCCGAATGCACCCGCGTCCCGGTCTCGAATGTCGCGCTGATCGAGGCGGACCTGTGCCGTGGGCTGAGCTGGCGGCCTTTCCCGAAACCTACGCCACGGCCTGGACCTGCCTGTTCCGCAATCTGGAGATCAGGATAGGGCAGCTCCTCGTCATTCGCGGCGCGACGTCGTCCTTCGGCCAGGCCGCTCTCAAGATGGCGGTCAATGCCGGGGTTCGCGTGATCGCGACGACCCGCAGCCGCGAACGCTTCGCGCTTTTGGAGAAGCTCGGCGCCGAACGCTGCGAAATCGAACGCGCCGACCTCTCGAAGCATATTGCCGAAGCAAAAGAGATCGATGCGGTGCTGGACCTCGTCGGCAACAGCGTCGTGCTGGACTCACTCGCCATGCTTCGCCGCGGCGGCCGTTCGTGCCTGGCCGGCTGGCTCGGCGGCCTCGATCCGATCCCCGACTTCAACCCGCTGCTGCAGATGGCGAGCGGCGTCTACCTCACCTTCTTTGGCAGTTTCGTGTTCGGCACGCCGGGCTTCGCGCTGTCGGACGTGCCGCTTCAGCAGATCGCGCAGGACGCGGCCGACGGTCGGCTCGACGCCAAGCCGGCCCGCGTCTTCCGCTTCGACGAGATCCGAGAGGCGCACCGCGTCATGGAGGCCAATGAGGCGCGCGGAAAAATGGTCGTGGTCCACGACCGACACTGACGTGTTCGGAGGAGGATTCAGAGGTCGAGATCAGTCGCTCTCATCACCGGCGCCAGCCAGGGCATCGGCAAGCCAGCCCCCAGCTACTTTGCATGGGGTTGTTTTCGAACTTTTTTGTCGAGGGGAACAAAGCTTCATTTCGGACCTATTTTATCCGCGGCTTTGAACGGTAATCCAGCAACGAGATTCGTTTGACGCGAAATTCCCATCTGGGCTGCGCGGCAAATGCGACATCAAATGGTCTGATGCGCGCTGCACAATGCACCGCATTGAGGCCCTGACAAACCTCATCAAAACCTCGACAATGGAGGTCCCATGAAGATCGTCGTCATCGGCGGCACCGGCCTGATCGGCTCGAAAGTGGTCGCCATTCTGCGCCAGGGTGGCCACGAAGCCGTCGCTGCATCGCTTAGGAGCGGCGTCAACATTATCAGCGGCGAGGGGCTCAAGGAGGCCATGACCGGCGCGGAAACCGTGGTCGACCTTGCCAATTCGCCCTCGTTCGAAGACAAGGCCGTGCTGGAGTTCTTTGAGGTCGCCGGCCGCAATGTGCTCGCGGCGGAGGCCGCGGCCGGCGTCCGGCACCATGTCGCGCTCTCCATCGTTGGAACCGACCGGACACCCGAGAACGGCTATTTCCGCGCGAAGGTCGCCCAGGAGAAGCTGATCGAGGCGTCCGGCATCGCCTACACCATCGTTCGCGCGACCCAGTTCATGGAATTTCTCGGCGCAATCGCCGCATCGAGTGTGCAAGGAAATACGCTCAGGGTTTCACCCGGCCTGTTTCAGCCGATCGCGGCGGAGGATGTCGCCAGGTTCGTTGCCGATGTGGCGCTCGAACCGCCGCGAAACGGCATTGTCGAGATCGCCGGGCCCGACCGCGCGCCGTTCGACGAAATCGTCGCCCGCTACCTGAAGGCGACAGGTGACGGGCGTGCCGTCGTGCGCGATCCGGAGGCGCGATATTTTGGCGGCCTGGTCGAGCAGCATTCTCTGGTGCCGTTGGGCGAAGCGCGCCTCGGCCGCATCAGTCTCGACGAATGGCTCCGGCAGGCGCGGACGAAGGCCTGAGTGTTGCCGTCAAGGGCTCCTTGCACGCTTGGGCGTGCGAGCTCCAGAGGCGTTCGTTGCGCCTCGCGGCGTATCGGCGCCGCGGTATTTGACGTGCTCGATGAAGGCGCGCAGTTTTGGCAGGACCTGACGTTTTCCCGGATAGTACAGAAAGACCCCAGGTCCCATGACGGCGAAGGGAGTGAGCATCGCTTGCAATCGGCCGTCGGCAATGGCGCTCTGGCGAGCGGGGCGGGCACCTGCGCAAGTCCGACGCCTCTGATCGCCGCACCGAGCAGAGTGGCATAGTCGTGAGCGATGAGCGGCCCCGAGACGATGGCCTCGACGGCCTTGTTGCCGTCGACGAAAGGCCAGGGCGCGATCGATCCGTTGGCGCGTCGCAGGCGGAGGCAAGCGTGCTGACGAAGATCGTCGATGCGCTGCGGCCGCTTCCGCCCGCGCAAATAGTCTGGGCTGCCGACGACCATGAACGGGAACGGCTGCGTCAGTCGCACGGCGATCATATCCGGCGCAATAAGCTGGCCGAGACGGATGCCGGCATCGAAGCCGCCTGCGGCAAGATCGACCATCTCCTCGCTTGCGGCGATCTCCACCTCGATCTCGGGATAGGCCTCGCAGAAGCCGGCGATGACAGGCTCGAGGATCAGCGGGACGACCGAGCGGGGAACGGCGAGGCGGAGCAACCCGGCCGGTCGCTGCCCAAGATCGCGCGCGGCTTCGCCGGCTGCGACGAGCTCCTCGAAGGCGGGTTTTGCGCGCGACAGGAATCGTTCGCCGGCCTCGGTCAGTCCGACACTGCGCGTCGTGCGGGCGAACAGCGCAGCGCCAATGCGCGCCTCGAGTGTGCGCACGGCCTGGCTGACCGCCGACGGGGTCACGCCGAGCTCGGCGGCCGCGCGACGAAAATTGCGGTGCTGGGCAACGGCAAGTGCCGCCTCCACGCCGTCGAGCGCACTCTGCCTGACTGTGAAGTTCTGCTTCATAGCCTGTTGAGATTATCCCGGATAGTCGCGCGCCGGAAGCAGTCCTATTTGGGTCGGCGAGAACCCGGAGCTTTCACCGAGAGGACGCCAGATGTCGCCGGCCACAATCTTCCAGATCCATCTGGTTCTTGGCTACGTCCCGTGGCTGCTTCTCTTCGCTGCGTATGGCTGGCCCTGGCTC
Source organism: Bradyrhizobium sp. CCGUVB23 (assembly GCF_024199885.1). Lineage (NCBI taxonomy): Bacteria > Pseudomonadati > Pseudomonadota > Alphaproteobacteria > Hyphomicrobiales > Nitrobacteraceae > Bradyrhizobium > Bradyrhizobium sp. CCGUVB23. The sequence continues at coordinate 9,153,858 of NZ_JANADQ010000001.1, read as the reverse complement.
AAGTCGATGGACCCGCTCGAGGCGCAACGCGCCATCGCCACCTTGCACAGCTTCCGCTTCTTCGGACTCGCCTTCCTGGTCCCCGGTGTAGTCGGGCCGAATCTGCCCGCGGGCTTCGCCTCCTTTGCCGCCTATGCCGACTTCGCGACAGGATTGCTGGCCATGCTGGCGCTTCTCACCGTGCGGGTGCGTGCGCTCTTCTGGCTGTTCGTCGTTACCTTCAATCTCGTCGGGGCAGTCGACATCCTCGTCGACTACTATCACGGCAATCAGCTCGGCCTTGCGCCGCTGGCAGGGGAGCTGGGGGCCGTTTACGCGATCCCGATCATCTATGTGCCGTTGCTGATGATCACGCACGTGGCCGCGTTCTATTTGATGGTGTATCGTCGGGGCCGCCAAGTGTCCGCCGTGGCGGCCGGATAGAAGAAATCGAAGGCATGCTCCATCGCCGCGCGCTTCAGTGCGACACGAAGGGCGCGGCTAGAACCGCGAGCATGCCAAAGGCGGCGATGTTCCAGAACAGCGAGCGGATCAGCGGTATTCCGCAGATGTAGAGCGCGGTGTAAGCGATGCGCCCGCCGAGATAGGCAAGCGATCCCCAATGGGTCAGCTCGTTGTGAACGCCAGTCGCCTGAGCGGCGAGAACTGCCGCTGCAAAGAACGGAAACGTCTCCATGTAGTTGCGGAAATTGCGGTCGATCCGCCCGGGGATGGGCTTGAGCGCCGGCATCTCAAGGTCGCGCGGGCTCGCAGCCCATCTGAGGCCGTACTGCGCGTTTGCGGCTTGTGCGGCAGCGACAAGCTGAAGGAAGCCCCAAAGGCTCGCAGCTGCCAGCACCACTAGCTCGAAGCTCATTCCCATCCTTTTGTCCTCCTCCAAAAAGGGCGGCCGGATTTCAGCAGCGCAGGATAGGTGAGCTCGACCAGACTTACGAGTTACGAACTCTCTAGCTCGCATGCCATTCCGGCAGCTTCGGCACGTCGGGGTCGAGGAAATCCCAGGCATATCCGCGCGCCGCGTAGAAGATTGCGGCCGGCCTGAACGTCGTGGCGTCGTCGAGGCTGCCGACATAGATGCCGATGAACTCGGGCTTCTCGTCCGGCTTGTTGTAGATCGCAACCCCGCAAATGGGACAAAAGCCCTTGCGCTTGGTGGCGCCGCGGTCACTCGTGCGCGCGATCTCGCGAACCTCGCCTGAAACCGTCAGTGCGTTCCGCGGAAACACGAACACCGAGCTGTGCCCGCCACCGGAGTCCATCTGGCAATCCCGGCACTGGCATTGGAAGCCGCGTACGGGCTCCGCATCGATGTTGTAGCGAACCGCGCGGCACGAACAGCCGCCCGAAAATCCCATGCGTCCCTCCATCATCACGGCCTTTCGCAAGACGTTTGCAGTGACGTAGGGGCAAGCGCGGAGCCGCACAAGGCGGCAGCGTCCTGGTGTTGCGCATGGCAACAGGCGGCAGCAGGAGCAGCAAGCGTTGACCGCGTAAAGCGGTTCCAGCCCCGCAAGAAATTTCGCTAGTATGATGGTGGTCCTGTCGGATCGCGCGAGGCCTGTTCGTCTTCATCCAGAGACATCTGTATGGGAGACCCAAAATGAACCCTTCCAACTATCGCTGGGTGATCGTCGCCGCCGGCGGACTGCTTGGCTGTGTCGCGATCGGCGGCATGTTTTCGTTGCCGGTGTTCCTGCAGCCGATCGCCAAGGACACCGGGTGGTCGGTGACGGGCATCTCCAGCGCGATGACGATCGGTTTTCTCGCGATGGCCTTCACCAGCATGGCCTGGGGCACGCTGACCGACCGGTTCGGACCGCTGCCGGTGGTACTGACGGGATCGGTCGTGCTTACGCTGAGCCTGACGCTCGCGAGCCACGCGACCTCGCTGATCGCGTTCCAGTTCATCTTCGGCCTCTTGGTCGGTGCCTCCTGCGCTGCGATCTTCGCGCCGATGATGGCGACAGTGACCGGCTGGTTCGACACCCACCGCAGCCTTGCGGTCTCGCTGGTGTCGGCCGGCATGGGCATGGCGCCCATGACGATGGCACCGTTCGCGGCCTGGCTCGTCTCCAGCCATGACTGGCGCACCTCGATGCAGCTCGTAGCGCTGGTGGTCGGCGCCATCATGATCCCGGCCTCGCTTCTGGTGCGCCGTCCGCCTGCGCTGGCAAACTCGCAGGCCGCAGCATCCGATGCCGGCGCGCCGCAGGCCGAGATGTCGCTGTCGGAGGCGCTGCGCTCGCCGCAATTCCTGATCCTGGTCGCGACGAACTTCTTCTGCTGCGCGACGCACTCGGGCCCGATCATCCACACCGTCAGCTACGCCGTGAGCTGCGGCATTCCGCTGATCTCGGCGGTGACGATCTACAGCGTCGAGGGGTTTGCGGGCATGGGCGGGCGGATCGCGTTCGGTCTCATGGGGGATCGCTTCGGCGCCAAGCGCGTGCTGGTCTCGGGCCTGCTTGCGCAAGCGTTCGGCGCGCTGGCTTACGTCTTCGCGCACCAGCTCGCGACCTTCTACGCGGTCGCCGCCGTGTTCGGCTTCATCTATGCCGGCACCATGCCGCTCTACGCCTCGCTGGCGCGCGACAATTTTCCGCTGCGGATGATGGGGACGGTAATCGGCGGCACGGCGATGGCCGGCAGCCTCGGCATGGCGACCGGCCCGCTCGCCGGCGGCCTGATCTATGATGCGTTCTCCAGCTACGCCTGGCTCTATATCGGCTCCTGGGCGATGGGGCTCGGCGCGTTCCTGATGGCGATGACGTTCCGCCCGTTTGCCAAGCCGCAAGGAGAGCCCGCGCCGGCGACGGCGTGAGCGAGGCCGCCGAGGCGCGGCGCTAGAGCTGCGCCTCGATTGCCGCCTTGTCGATCACAGACCACACCTGCCAAATCTTCTGGTCTCTGAATTCGTAGAAGACGTTCTCGCAGAAGGACACGCGCTTGCCGTTGACGCCGAGCCCAAGAAAAGTCCCCGCCGGCGTGCAATCGAATGTCAGCCGACAGGCGATGCGGGGCGGATCGGATATCAGTAGCTCGATATTGAAGCCGAGATCGGGAATATCCCGAAAATCCTTCTCCAGCATCGCGCGGTAGCCGGCGAGCCCAAGCGCCTTCGCGTTGTGGGAGACGTCGTCGTGGACGAACTGGCCGAGCGCCGGCCAATCCTGCCGGTTCAGGCAGGCGATGTAGCTGCGGTAGAAGTCGGCGAGGTCGACCTTGGTCATGGCGATACTCCTGCGGCTCCAACGATAACGCAGCAGGAGCTGGATTCGGCGGTCCGCTCAGAGGTGCTTTTCGAAGAACAAATCCGGGTAGGGGTCGTCGTTGAAGCGCGGGATCTCGCTCCAGCCGGTCCTGCGGTAGAGCTGGCCCGCTTCCGGCAGCGCGCTGTTGGTGTCGAGCCGCAGCACGCTGATGCCGAGCTCGCGCGCGGCGCTCTCGGCCGCTTCCATCAGGCGCCGGCCGAGGCCCAGACCGCGCGCGGCCGGAGAGACCCACAGCCGCTTGATCTCGGCATAGCCGTGGTCGGTTCCCTTCAGTCCGACGCAGCCGATCGGCAAGCTGTCCGACATCGCCACGATGAAGATGCCGCGCGGGCGCACCATGTCCTTGGCGTCGGGATCGCGCGACAGCTTGACGTCAAAGCCCTGTTTGAAGCGGCGTCCGAGCTCGGCGTAATACTCGCCGAGGCAATAGCGTGCCTCGTCGCTGCGCGGGCTCATTTCAGACAGCTTGGTGCGGCTCTGCCCGAGCGCAGAACCAATCATGTCCATTGCCGCCAGCAGCGCGTCTTTTTGCGAATGGCGGGCGAGCAGGGCCTCGGCTTGCGCGTTTGACAGCGCCTCATAGGCATTGAACTCGCGCCGGCCCGCGCGCGTCAGCCGGACGACGCGGCGCCGCGCGTCTTCCTCATGCGGGCTCGTCTCGATCATCCCTTCGTCCTCGAGACTGCGGAGCAGGCGACTCATCAGCCCGGAATCGAGGCCGAGATAGTCGCGGATCTCGGCGACGTCCTCGCGCCCATGCCCGATCGCATTGAGCACGCGCGCAGCCCCCAAGGGCCGGCCACGGCCGAGAAAGGAGGTATCGAGCGCGCCGACTGCGGAGGTGACGGCACGGTTGAAGCGACGGATGCGGGAAATTGGATCGAGCATATATCTGACTTTAGTCAGAGAATATTCTGAAGTCAATCGAGATTGGGACGATGCACCACGCAGCCACGGCGCGCAGACCCGGCTGTCGGAACTCGCTCATCCCCATGACAGTGGATTTCGGCCCGAAGCCGGTTATGCCGCCGCGACGCGCGAGCTAGGATCGGTCGCAACGAAGCGTTTCCCGCCAGACCGAAAGCCCGCGAATGAAATCCGCAACAGTCCGCACCGCTTTGCCGCGCAAACAAGCCAAGCTGTCCCGCACCCACGTGCCAACCGACCTGTCGCCGGTCGAATGGCAACGAGGTTTGCGCCGCCAGTTCGGTCGGGAGCAATCCTTCCTTCTCGACAATATGGGCGCCGATCCGTTCTTCTCGGAGTTCAAGGTCACCAATCCGGCCTCGAAATCGAGCTATCGCGTGGCGATCCGCGGCCCCGGGCCCGGCGGCAATTTCTGTTCTTGTCCGGACTACGCTACCAACGAGCTCGGGACCTGCAAGCATCTCGAGTTCACCCTCGTTCAGCTCGAGAAAAAGCGTGGCGCCAAGGCGGCGTTTGCACGCGGTTACCGGCCGCCGTTTTCCGAGCTCTATCTGCGCAAGCAGGGCAAGCGCGGCTTGCATTTTCGTGCCGGGACCGATTGCCCGCCCGACGTGACGAAGGCGTCCGCCACTTTGTTCGATCTGGAGCGCGACGGGATGCTGCGGGACGATCGCCTCAGCCAACTCGACGAATTCATCAGCCTGGTGTCGAAGAGCGGTCATGAGCTGCGCGCCTATGACGATGCGCTCGACTTCGTTGCCGGACGACGGGACGCGGATCGTCGCGCTGCGCAACTCCGGCGGCTGTTTCCGTGCGGCGCAGCGGACTCCAAGCTGCAGCGATTGCTGAAGGCACCGCTATATCCGTATCAGGCCGAAGGTGCGCTGTTTGCCGTGCGGGCCGGTCGTGCTTTGATCGGCGACGACATGGGGCTCGGCAAGACGATCCAGGCGATTGCCGCGACGGAGATCCTCGCACGCCACTTCGGCGTATCGAGAGTCCTGGTGATCTGCCCGACGTCGCTCAAGTATCAGTGGCAAAGCGAGTTGGTGCGGTTCTCGGGGCGGCGAGACAAGCGTGGCGCGCGCGTCATTGTTGGAGGTCGCGCGCAGCGGAAGCAGGACTACGCGGTCGATGACTTCTGCAAGATCACGAACTACGAGAAGCTCCAGCCCGATCTCGATCTGATCGCTGCATGGTCGCCCGAGCTCGTCATCGTCGATGAGGCTCAGCGCGTCAAGAACTGGAACACGATCGCAGCGCGGGCGCTGAAACGCATCGACAGCCCATACGCGATCGTGCTGACGGGAACTCCGTTGGAGAACAAGCTCGAAGAATTGATTTCAATCGTCCAATTCGTCGATCAGCACCGTCTGGGTCCGACCTGGAAGCTCCTGCACGAGCATCAGGTCAAGGATGAGGGTGGCCGCGTTACAGGTTATAGAGCTCTGGACAGGATCGGTGAGACCTTGGCGCCAATCATGATCCGCCGGCGAAAGTCCGAGGTGCTGCGGCAATTGCCTGACAGGACCGATCAGAACGTGCTCGTGCCGATGACTGAGCCGCAAATGGACCTGCATAAGGAGAACGCGGACACGGTCGCCCAGGTCGTGAACCGCTGGCGCAAGACCAAATTTCTCTCGGACAAGGACCAGCGGCGACTGACCTGTGCTCTGCAAAACATGCGGATGTCCTGTAACAGCACCTATCTGTTGGATCAGGAGACCGATCACGGCGTCAAAGCCGACGAACTGGCTGCGCTGCTCGACCAGCTCTTCGCCACGCCCGACGCCAAGGCCGTGGTGTTTTCGCAGTGGACACGGACCCACGACATCGTCATCCGCCGCCTCGAAGCCCGTGGCATCGGCTATGTCAGTTTCCATGGCGGCGTGCCGTCGGAGAAGCGGCCGCAGCTGGTTCAGCGTTTTCGGGACGATCCGGCCTGCCGTGTGTTTCTGTCGACCGATGCCGGCGGCACGGGTCTCAATCTGCAGCACGCCTCGACGCTGGTGAATATGGACCTGCCGTGGAATCCGGCCGTGCTCGAGCAGCGTATTGCGCGTATCCATCGTCTCGGCCAGGCGCGGCCGGTCCAGATCATCAACTTCGTAGCGAAGGGTACGATCGAGGAGGGCATGCTTTCAATCCTGGCCTTCAAGCGCTCGCTGTCCGAAGGCATTCTGGATGGGGGCAACAACGAGGTTTCGCTGGGCGGCTCGCGGCTCAACCGCTTCATGAAGGACGTGGAGAATGTTACCGGAAGCACGAGGGCCGGCGAGACTGCAACCGCGGCGGAGGGGGCAGGGTGGGGCGATGACGTCCGTGACAAGGCGCCGGTGGGCAGCGACTCCGGCAGCGCGTCGCAGGCGCAAACCGGCGATGAAATCCCGGCGGCCTCGCGCGACCTCTCTTCCAATCCCTGGCAAGCACTGGTTGAGATGGGCGCGCAATTCCTCGGTGCCATGGCTGCAGCCAATGGTGCCGGCTCGATTGACTATCCCCGGATCGAGCGCGACCCCAGCACCGGCGGACAGAATCTCAAGATTCCGCTTCCGTCACCGGAGACCGCCAAGCAACTGGCCGACGTGCTCAGCGCGTTGGCCGAGCGCTTGCGCGGCTGATCCGGAACTCGAGAAAGTGTAACGATGAGGCGTTCGCTTATCGCGGAACAGAATCGATTCATGCTGCTTCATCAGCGTGAATTCAGAATTGCCGCCGATGTCGTTACCGATGCGTGGATGTCGTTCCCCGATGTGTGTGCCGTAGCCGTGATCGGCTCGGTGGCGAAGGCGCTTTGGAAGGAAGTGCCGCGGTTTTCGGAGTTTCGGCGCGAAGGCATCGAGGTCTGGCACGAGTGCCGCGATCTCGATCTGGCACTCTGGATCGAGTCCCAGGAGCATCTCAATGCGCTTCGCCGGGCGGCAGCCGGGGCGCTGCGAGCAGCCTACGAACGAGGCGCCGGTACAAGTGTGGTCAGCCACCAGCTCGATATCTTCCTGATCGAGCCGGGCAGCGATCGCTATCTCGGCCGGCTCTGTCACTTCAAAGCCTGCCCGAACGACAAACGCGATTGTGCCGTGCCGGGCTGCGGCGCGATCCCGTTCAACCGGATCATTCCCGATTTCAGCGCCCGCGCCGATCTTCTGGGGCCGGCAGACCATGCAATGCTGTACGAGCGCGGCAAAGGGCGGCTGCGTTCGGCTCTTGATCTGCCCACCGTTGACGAGAGCATTCCCAAAGGCGGCACGAGGTCGGAACGGCAAGCGACAGAGCGAAAGCCTTAGGTCCCGAGCGCGGCTGCGCCGGTCTCGGTCAATTCGGCAGCGGCTGGCCGGTCTGTTCCTTCACGATGTAGTCGGCGTACCAGTCCGGCCAGTTCTCATCGTGCTTGCCGCCGGTCCGCTTCTCGTGCTCGCCATGGGCTGTGGCCGCGCGCCGCAGCGCGCTTGCGAGCTCTGTCGAGTTGAACGTCGTGTCGGCCTCGACGCGGCCGGGCAGGCGAGTCGTGATCTCCTGGAGCAGCCAGCCATTGCCGTCGGGATCGCGGAACGAGGCGAAGGAGCGATAGCTGCCGCGCGCCGGATCCGGGCCGCTGACGCGGCGCGAGCCTGAGATGTAGGGCTCGTCCGGGCCGCTATGCGTATCGCCGCTGCCGTGAAAGACCTCGCTCACCTCGATACCGTGGGCAACGAGCGCATCGCGGGCGGCCTCGATGTCGGAGACGATCAGGTATAGGCCCTGCGCGGAGCCGGGCTCCGCCGGCGTGACGTTCCTGCCGAAGATGACCGAGGCGTTCGAGCCCGGCGGGGTGAACTGGATCACGCGCCAGTCGTTGCCGGAGGCGAAGTCGGCATCGAGTCGCCAGCCGAGTTTTGCGTAAAACGCCTTGGCGCGATCGACGTCGGATACCGGGACGACGACGATCTCGAGCTTGAAATCGACACTGCGCAGTTTCGGGGTGCCGGCAGCCTTGCTGTTCTCCGCGGTGGCCATGGGGTCCTCCCTTGATGTCCGTAAAACGGCGCCCCGCATCTTGCGCGCCAAATGTGACGGCTTCAGCGATCTGGCCCCTGGACCTGTGCAGCGCCTTGCCTTCCCACGAACCTGGATTGTCCCGGTTGGGGGCGATCACGGTCTTGTGCCTTGCACTTTAAATCGCAAAACATATCTTACGATATATCTAACAATGGAGACCTAAGATATGTTTCGAGACAAGCACCACAATCGACACGAGAGAGAAGACCGGGAATTCCGTTTCGCATTCGCCATGGGCCGGCATGGCGGGCGTCGCTTCGGCCGTGGCGGGCATGGCTTCTTCGGACGCGGCGGTGGCGCCGACTTTCCGGGCGCACGGCGGCTTTCGTCGCAGGACCTCCAGCTCGTCATCCTCGCACTGCTCGCCGATCAGCCGGCGCACGGCTACGAGCTGATCAAGACCATCGAGGAGCGCTCGGATGGCTTTTACAGCCCGAGCCCCGGTGTGATCTATCCGGCGCTGACCTATCTCGAAGAGGTTGGGCACGCCAGCGTCGAGCAGGACGCCGGCCGCAAGCGCTACAGCATCACCGCGCAGGGCCAGGCCCATCTCGCCGAGTATCGCGCCACCGCGGATGCGATCCTTCAGGCGCTGTCGCGGATCGGACGCCGCATGGACGAGGTACGCGAGGCCTTTGCCGGCGTCAGCGATCTCGATGCGGATGCCTCCGACGAGCTGCATCGCGCCCGCCATGGCCTCAAGCGAGCACTGCGTTCCAAGCACGGCTGCGATGCCGATGAGGCGCGACGCATCGCCAAGATTCTCGACCGTGCGGCGGCCGAAATTCTGCGGAGCTGAGGGAATACGATCATGTCGCAAGATCAACCGCACAGCCCGATCCAGGATGCGCGCGTCAACGCCGTGATCGAACGCATGCAGGCCGCGCGCCGCCGTCCACCGGGCGGCGGACCGCGCGGCGGATTCAGCAGCCGCGATCCGCATGCCTATGCCGAGCAGGGTTTTTCGATCCATCCCGAGCAGGGCGAGCTGATCTACCTGTTGTGCAGAGGCATGCGCGCGACGCGCGTTGCCGAGTTCGCAACCTCCGTCGGTATGTCGACGCTGTATTTTGCGGCTGCGATGCGCGACAATGGCGGCGGCACCGTGATCGGCTCGGAGATCGTGCCGGCCAAGGTCGCAACCGCCCGGCGCAATCTCGACGACGCGGGGCTATCCGCCTACGCCGAGATCCGCGAGGGCGATGCGCGCAAGACGCTGGGCGATCTCGGCGGCCCCGTCGACTTCATCCTGATCGACGGTTGGCCAGGCGAGGAGGGTCCTTCGCTCGCGCGCCAGGTGATCGAGATCGTCGCGCCGCAGCTTCGCATCGGCGGCTACGTCATGAACGACAATGCCGAACCCGATTTCCTCGAGTTCATCCGCGATCCCAAAAACGGCTTCGTCTCGATGACGCTGCCGCTCAAGGGCGGGACGGAGCTCAGCCTGAAAGTGGCGTGACCACTCTGCCGCCATCGCTCGCACGATAGGGCTCTGGGATCACGAACACCTCGTCGGCGCGGCCGTAGCCGCCGTCAGGCACCTCCACGATCAGCACCATCGTGTGCGGCCGCGCCGCTTCGCCGAAATAGTCGACGAACAGCGTGGTGAGGCGGTGCACGATCTCGGCTTTCTGCGTCCGTGACAGCGCGGCCTGCGGGATCTTGATGTTGACGAAAGGCATGACGGGTAGCTCCCAGCAACGCGTCGTGGCCGCGCGTCAGATCACGCCGCCATTGGCGCGGATGATCTGGCCGTTGACCCAGCCGCTGTCGGCGCCGGCGAGGAAGGCGACGAGGCCGGCGATGTCGTCGGGCTGGCCGAGCCGGCCGAATGGATTCATGCCGGCGATGGCGCGCACCTGCTGCTCGGTCTTGCCCTCGAGGAACAGCCGCGTCTCGACCGGTCCCGGCGCCACCGCATTGACGGTGATGCGCCGGCTGCCGAGCTCCTTGGCAAGGATGTGCGTCATCGCCTCGACCGCTGCCTTTGTCGCGGCGTAGACGGCGTAGCCAGGCTGGTAGAGGCCGACGACGCTGGAGGAGAAGTTGATGATGCGGCCGCCGTCGCGCAGCCGGCGCGCCGCTTCGCGCATGGAGCGGAACACGCTCTCCAGATTGATCGAGATCTGCCGCGCAAACGCGGCGTCGGTCACCTCGGCGAGCGATGCGAGCTCCATGATGCCGGCATTGTTGACAACGATGTCGACCCCGCCGAAGGCGCGCTCGGCCGCCTCGAACAGGCGCGCCGGCGTCGCGGGATCCGCCAGATCGGCCTGCACGGCGATGGCGCGGCCGCCGGCGGCTTCGATGGCCGCGACAAGTTCGTCCGCGGCGGCGCGGCCGCTCGCATAATTGATCGCAACGGCGATGCCGTCCCGCGCAAAGCGGCGGGCGATCGCGGCGCCGATGCCGCGGGAGCCGCCGGTCACGATGGCAACACGCTGAGTTTGATTGGTCATGGTTCGCTCCTGTCTTTCCCTGAACGGGAGATATCTGATCGCTTTGGCCGGATAATTACCCGCCGCTTGCCATCACTTGTCGGATATGGTGAACAATCGGCCATGGATCGTTTCGAGGCTATGCGCCTGTTCGTCCGCCTCGTAGAAAGGCGCAGCTTTACTGCAGCGGCCGCCGACCTCGGCATTCCCCGTTCGACCGCGAGCGAGGTGTTGCGCGGCCTCGAGGCGCGCCTTGGCGCGCGTCTGCTCGAACGCACGACGCGACATGTCACCCCGACGCTCGACGGCGCGGATTTTTACCGGCGCTGCGTCGCCATTCTCGCGGAGGTCGAGGAGGCCGAGACGGCGATGCGCGATGCGCGGCCGCGGGGCCTGTTGCGCATCGACGCGCATCCGCTGCTCACCCGCACCTTCATCCTGCCCCATCTGCCGGCATTCCTGGCGCGCTATCCGCTGCTCGAGTTGCAGATCGGGCAGGGCGACCGTCTGGTCGATCTCGTGCGCGAGGGCGTCGATTGCGTGATCCGCTCGGGGGAGCCCGACGACAGCGGGATGATCCAGCGCCGTCTCGGCACCATCGCCGAGATCACGGTGGCAAGCCCGGCCTATCTTGCCGCCCACGGCGTGCCGGCGACGCCGGATGCGCTCGACGGGCACCAGATGGTGGCCTTCGTCTCCTCGCGCACCGGTGACGTGCTGCCGCTGGAATTTTCCGTCGTGGGTACGCTTCGGCACATCGTGCTGCCGAGCCGGGTCCGGGTGAACAATTCCGATTCCATGGCCGATCTCGCGCGGCTCGGCTTCGGCCTCGTGCAGGCGCCGCGCTATCGCTTCGCTGAGGATCTCGCCAGCGGCGCGCTCGTCGAGGTGCTGGCCGGCTTCCCGCCGTCGCCGACCCCGCTCTTCGCGCTCTATCCGCAGAACCGCCAGCTCACGCTGCGGCTGCGTGTCTTCCTCGACTGGATCGCCGGCATTTTTGCGCAGGCGCGGCTGTAACCGGGAGCGGGAGATCGGCATGCGGCATCCCGGACGATCCAGGCCATATTTCTACTTTGCATGGGGTTGTTTTCGACAAAAAAGGAATCGTTTGTGCCGTCGAGCAAATCGCCTTTACGACTTTGGGCCAATCGCGATCGTCACGACAGGCGCAACTCCTTACGCAGCTTGCGCGTCAGCTTCGCGACGATGAGCGCATGGGCCTGGTCGAGATAGGCTGCGAGCTCGGGGTCGGGCAGCGCGTCGTTGTCGATGAGCTGCACCCATTTGGCCCGCGCCAGATACGGAGCAGGCCGTGCAAGACCCTGCTCGATCAGCATCGCGTAAGCCATGTTCGACGTCTTGAACATGAAGCCGCCTGACTGCTCGACGAAGCCGCGCGCCAGCGCGAACATCTTGCCGCCGACCTTGAACACCGACGTGCCTTCCCATTGCACAATCTTGGTTGCGGCAGGTAGTCGCAGGCAGTGGGCTTCGAAGCGTTTGGGAGTCATGTCAGGGCAACAAGCGAAAAAGGTGCGGCAAGATCTTTGGCTGAGTGAGCGAAGGCCGACAAGCCGAAACTTCCGTGCTGCTTCACAGTTTTGCCCGAGGCACGCATTACCAGCAGCTCTTCGAATCCTCAGCCCTTGCGGAGTTCCCATGCACACGTTGTCAGCCGACCGGCCGGCCACCCGGCTCGCGACACGGCTGTCCTTCCTCGTTGCGGGCTTCGGCATCGCATGCTGGGCACCGCTGGTGCCGTTTGCCAAGGAACGGCTCGCGGTCGACGACGGCATCCTCGGCCTGCTCCTGCTCTGTCTGGGCATCGGCTCGGTTGCCGCGATGCTGCTGACGGGCGCCTTGAGCGCGCGCTACGGCACCAAGCCGATCATTCTCGCCGGCGGCTTTGGCCTCGCGGTAATCCTGCCGTGGCTCGTCGTCGCGAGCACGCCGGCCACGCTGGGCCTCGCCCTGTTCGTGTTCGGCGCCGCGCTCGGCTCGATCGACGTCGCCATGAATATTCACGCGGTTGAGGTGGAGCGCGCTGCAACGCGTCCGCTGATGTCGGGCTTCCACGCGTTGTTCAGCATTGGCGGATTTGCCGGATCGAGCCTGATGACACTGCTGCTGTCGGTCCACCTCGGTCCGCTCGCGAGCACTCTGATCGCCTCGGCTCTGATGCTGGCGGCGATGATCATGGCCTGGCCGCTGTTGCTGCGGAGTGCACAGGCGCAGGACGGACCGCTGTTCGTCTTGCCACACGGCATCGTGTTGGTGCTTGCGGCGCTGGCCGCCGTCACGTTCCTCGTCGAAGGCGCCATGCTCGATTGGGGCGCGCTGCTCATCGTCGGCGCGGGCCTCGTGCCGGACACGCAAGGCGGGCTCGGTTACATGCTGTTCTCGATCGCGATGACCGCGGGCCGGCTGGGCGGCGATGCCGTGGTGGCGCGGGTCGGCGATCGCGCCACGTTGATCGTCGGCAGCCTGCTGGCGATTGCAGGCTTCGTCGTGCTGCTGGTCGCACCAGTTGCTGCCATTGCGATGGCGGGGTTCGTGCTCATCGGCCTCGGCGCCTCGAACCTGGTGCCGGTGCTGTTTCGCCGTGCGGGCTCGCAACAAGCGATGCCCACGGGCCTTGCCGTTGCTGCGATTACCACGGCTGGCTATGCCGGCGTTCTGGTCGGACCTGCCGGTGTCGGGTTCGTCGCGCGGATCGCGAGCCTGCCGATGGCGTTTGCCATGCTCGGAGCGCTCTTGTGCCTCGTCACGCTATCGGCGGGGATCGTGACGTCGGGCGACCGCTCAAGCGGACGCTGCCGCTAGCGCGGCGCGCCGCATCGTGAGTTGAGTTGTCATCACGGGCGGCTACCATGCCGTTCAAGTTCTCCGGCGGAATGCCGGAGCATCGTTGAGGGGAGGCGACATGAGCGGCCAGGCACGGATAGTGAAGGGATCGGATCTCTTTGTCGCAGCCCTGGAGAATGAGGGCGTCGACCGCATCTTCGGCGTCCCCGGAGAGGAAAATCTCGACCTGGTCGAGTCCTTGCGCAACTCCAAGATCGAATTGATCCTGACCCGCCACGAGCAGGCTGCGGCCTTCATGGCTGCAACCCATGGACGGCTGACCGGCAAGCCCGGCGTCTGTCTCTCCACGCTCGGCCCGGGCGCGCTCAACCTGTCGACGGGCGCGGCCTATGCGCATCTCGGCGCGATGCCGATGATCATGATCACCGGGCAGAAGGCGATCATGAGCAGCCGGCAGGCGCGCTTCCAGATCGTTGACGTTGTGGCCAGCATGAAGCCGCTGACAAAGCTGGCGCGGCAGATCGTCAGTGCGTCGAGCATCCCGACCGTGGTCCGCGACGCCTTCCGTGTTGCGATGGAGGAGCGGCCGGGACCGGTGCATCTCGAACTGCCTGAGGACGTCGCGGGCGAGGAGGTGGCGTCCGTGCCGGTGGTCCCGGTGCATCCGATCGAGATTCCCGTCGCCCATCGCGCCGCGCTCGATCGTGCCGCCGAGATGATCCTGGCGGCGAAGCGCCCGCTGGTCATGATGGGCGCGGCGACCAGCCGGCCGCGGTCGACCCATGGCATCGCGAATTTCGTGCGGCGGACGCAGATCCCGTTCTTCACCACACAGATGGGCAAGGGTACCGTCCCCGGCGGCACCAATCTCTATATGGGCACCGCGGCACTGTCCGAGCGTGACTATGTCCACGAGGCCATCGACGCCGCCGACCTGATCATCGCGATCGGCCACGACGCGATCGAGAAGCCACCATTCATCATGGGGCCGTCGGGCCCCAAGGTGATCCACGTCAGCTACACGCCGGCGAGCGTCGAGCAGGTCTATTTCCCCGATGCGGAGGTCGTCGGCGACGTCGGGCCGAGCCTCGAATTGCTGGCCGACCGCCTCGAAGGCCGGCTGCCGGATGCAGGCGCGCTGCTGCCGCTGCGCGAGCAGATTCTTGAGCATATCGCCGATCGCGCGACTGAATCGCGCTGGCCGCCGACGCCGCAACGAATCGTGCACGACATCCGGCAGGTGATGCCGGAGAACGGCATCGTCGCGCTCGACAACGGCATGTACAAGATCTGGTTCGCACGCAACTACCGCACCAGGGTCGCCAACACGCTGCTGCTCGACAATGCGCTGGCGACGATGGGCGCAGGCCTGCCATCGGCGATGATGGCGGCGATGCTGTGTCCCGAGCGACGCGTGCTCGCGGTCGCGGGAGACGGTGGCTTCATGATGAACAGCCAGGAGATGGAGACCGCCGTCAGGCTCAAGCTCAATCTGGTTGTGCTCATCCTTCAGGACAATGCCTATGGCATGATCCGGTGGAAGCAGGCGGTCGATCATTTTGCCGATTTTGGCCTTACTTTCGGCAATCCCGACTTCGTCCTGTACGCGAAATCCTATGGCGCCAAGGGCCATCGCATCGAGACGATCGACAGTTTCGTGCCGACGCTGGATGCCGCCTTCAAAGAGGGCGGCG
The DNA here is from genome assembly GCF_024199885.1 of Bradyrhizobium sp. CCGUVB23. Lineage (NCBI taxonomy): Bacteria > Pseudomonadati > Pseudomonadota > Alphaproteobacteria > Hyphomicrobiales > Nitrobacteraceae > Bradyrhizobium > Bradyrhizobium sp. CCGUVB23. Next base: position 9,138,687 of record NZ_JANADQ010000001.1, on the reverse strand, counting down.
TGCACCTGATCTCGATCCCGATCGACTATTCAGAGAATGTCCGGGTGCTGGTCGATGAGCTCAGGGCCCGCGACAAGACGGCGAAATCTTGAAAGAGCCTACAATGTACCACGATCTCAAATGGTCAGCCTCCGAAGAGAAGGCAGCACGGAAGGCTTACGATACGGCACGGGACGCGGCGCTGGCCAAGGTCATGGCCGAATTCAAAGCGAAGGCGAACGCTGTAACAACACCTGCTGAGATGTGGGCCGTCGAAGACTATCTTCGTCAGAAGGGGCGGGAGATCGACGAGATGTTCGACTATCGCTACTCGCAGCTTCCTCGGGTGTTTGCCCGGCTAATTCGAGAAGGGTATCTTGAAGAAAATCTTCTGGAAGGCTTGGCGGAAGACAAGCTCGAGGACATTCGCAGAATCTTGCCCCACTTTGCGAAGGACTGACGTCGAGTATCGCGATAGGCATGCTCGACGTCTCAGGCTGCTTAACCCAACATTCCCACCAACAACAGGATTGGAAATGCCCCGCGTACGCTGTATCACCGAGATGGGCATGGGCGTCGACGTCCATGGCAAGGACGCGACCAAGGCGGCCAGGCGCGCGGTGTCGGATGCGATCAGGCATTCGAGCCTCGGATTCTTTCGCATGCTCGGCAAGACCGCCAACGACATGTTCGTCGACGTCACGATTGCGGTGCCGAATCCGGAAACCGTCGACAAGGACGCGGTGGCCAAGGAGCTGCCTTACGGCACCGTGACCGTCAATGCAGTCAAGGGCGGCCTCGAAATTCCGGCCGAGCAGGGCAGCGACGCCATCATCATCGCCAATGCGGCCGTGATCGTGAGTCTCGATAAGGAATAGAGCCCGTGTCCGATTCCGATTTGGCGCTGCTCGACCGGCCGATCTGGAGCGCACTGACGACACGACAGCGGGATCTGTCGCAAGGCGGTGCGCGGGCGTTGCGCTATCCCTCCGCGATCGGACCCTTCGCCGACATGGTCGATCTGTCGCCAGCAAGCTATGCGGAGCTGGGCGAGTTGATGTCGCCGTCCGAATATGTCGTGCTGTTCACGCATGACGCGGTGGCCGCGCCGGCCGGACACAAGGTGCTGCTGGCCGAGACCGGCGAGCAGATGATCGGCACGCCCGTCGAAAGCCCGCTCCATGATGCCGAGATCGTGACGCTTGGGATCGATGACGTTCCGGCGATGGTCGCGCTGACCGAGTTGACCAAGCCCGGTCCGTTCAACAAACGGACGCACGAGCTCGGAACCTTTCTCGGCATCCGCGTCGGTGGCGAACTGGTTGCGATGGCGGGCGAGCGGATGAAGCCCGGCAATTTCACGGAGATGACGGCAATCTGCGTGCATCCCGATCACCGCGGACGCGGTTATGCGCAGGCGCTGCTTGGAGCTATCGCGCGCCAGATCGTGGCGCGGGGCGAAACTCCCTTCCTGCACGTATTTTCCAACAACGCGTCGGCGATCGCGCTCTACCAGCGGCAGGGGATGAGCATCCGCTGCCGCCTGCATGTCACCGTGCTGCAGAAGCAGGGGTGAGGCCCGGTGGCGCGAGCGACCGAGCCCCTTGGCTCAGGTCTTGTAGTCGACGAGCAGAGAGCTCGACGCGGAGGAGGACGACGCGTTGCCGCTGGAGCTGTAGGAGGTCGACTGGCTGGTCGCATTCTGAAGCAGCGCGATCAGCTCCTTCATGAGGTCAGCGGTGCTGGTGGAGGACGAGCTGGACGAGGAGCTGGAGTCAGTGCTGCTCGTGCTCGATGAGTCGCTGCTTGCATCCGGCGGCGGTGGCGGAGCGCCGGTACCATTGGAGAACGTGTTGGCGAACACATTTTTCAGCTCATCCGCCTGATCGCTGGTGAGCTTGCCGCTCGACACCTCGTTCTGGATGAGGTCGTCAATTTTCGACTGCATCTCGTCGGGGGAAGGAGGCGTGGAGGAGCTCGAGCTGGAGCTGCCGCTCTTGAGCGCCGAGTCGATGTCGTCGAGCGCGGACGAGAGTGCAGACTCGTCGCTCGAGCTGATCGTGCCCGCGGAGACTTCCTTGGTGAGCTCGCTCTTGAGGAGGTCGAGAGGAGAATAGGAACTGGTGGAGGTTGCAGAGATCGAGGTCATTGCCGGTCACCCGTGATTGGATTGAGATACGCCTAACATGGGTGTGAGGCTAAAGGTCGCGCCCTTAACGCGCTCTTGCCTGGAAGGTTGCAGAGCTTTTCGTTGTGTTGCTCGCATCGGGATGAACACGCGGCGAAACAAAAATGTCGGCGCTGGCGTGCGCCGGCATCGGCGCGAAGGAAAGGCTTTCCTGCCAGGGATTCGGCGTTATATCGATGTCAACCAGTTCAGGGAGACAGCAGCAGATGGACGCCAGGACACCGAAATTTTCCGTCGCACGGACCGCGATGCAGCGCTACGTCGATCAGGAGATCGTCGCCGGCGTGTCCTGGGCGGTGCTGCGCGGGCGGGAGGTCGTCGACCAGCAATGCGTCGGGCTGGCCGATCGCGAGGCGAACGTGGCGCTCCGGCCCGATCACATCTTCCGCGCTTTTTCCAACACCAAGATCGTCGTCACCTGCGCGATCATGCTGCTGGTCGAGGAAGGTCGTGTCGGCCTTGACGACGCGATCGAGAAATTCCTGCCGCAGCTCGGCAATCGCAAGGTGCTGAAGCAGGGCGCGACGAGCCTTGCCGATGTCGAGCCGGCGCAGGGTCCGATTACGATCCGCCAATTGCTCACGCACACCTCCGGCCTCAGCTACGGCATCTTCGATCCCGGTACCGTGCTGTTCAGGGGGTACAATGAAGCAAAGGTGCTCAATCCGCTGACGACGCTCGCCGACATGATCGACAAGCTCGCCGATCTGCCGCTGTCCTATCATCCCGGCACGGGCTGGGAATATTCGGTTGCAACCGATGTGCTCGGCCGCGTCGTGGAGGTCGCATCCGGCGAGGCGCTCGATGCTTTCCTCAAGGCACGCATCTTCGATCCGCTCGGCATGGTCGACACCGGCTTTTCCGTGCCGGAAGCCGCGCAGGGCAGGCTGGTCGCCTATTATCGTGGCGCCGACGTGCTCGATCCGATGAAGCCGGGCCTGTGGCGGATCGACGATCAGCCCTTTCCGCAAGCCTATCGCCGGCCGTTCCCGCGGCTGTCGGGCGGCGGCGGCCTAGTCTCGACTCTGCCGGACATGCTCGCGCTGGTGCGGGCGCTGCTCCCGGGATCGGGCGAGCTTTTGAAGCCCGAGACGCTGCGGCAGATGATGACGAACCAGCTTGGCGGCGGCCAGACCATCCGTTTTGCGACCCTCGGGGCCATTCCCGGCAAGGGCTTTGGGCTCGGCGGCGCCGTCACCTTCGCGCCGACGCCTTTTGATCCCCCAAATTCGACTGGCGAATTCCAGTGGGGCGGCGTTGCCGGCACGCATTGGTGGATATGTCCGGCGGCCGATACGGCCGGCGTGCTGATGGCGCAGCGCGCGATGGGCTTCTGGAATCCGTTCTTCTTTGAGTTCAAGCGCCTCGCTTACGAGGCATTGGGAGCAGGCTGACGCGCTCCGCGAAGATCGCCGGAGGTGAACGGCGCAAACAAAGTGGGAGGCATCGCCTCCCACTCACTGTTTGCTTCAGTCCTTCCAGGGATCGAACTCGCCTTCGCCGGCCATGGCTACGGCGAAGGGCCGCAGCGTGTGCAGCACCTTGACGGTGCCGGCGTGCTGCGCGAGCACCTCGGGCAGGCGCCGATAGGCCATCGGGCTTTCGTCGAGGTCGGCACCGATGAGGGTGACGCCGCGCTCGTTCAGCCAGCGGTCCATCTCGACGCGCGTGAAGCGCCGCTTCGCCTCCTTGCGTCCGAACAGGCGGCCGGCGCCGTGCACGGTCGAGTAGAGCGAAGCCTTCGCCTCGGGACTGTCGACGCCTTCGAGGATCACGGCGTCGTCACCCATGGAGCCCCCGACGAATCCCTTTTGGCCAGGGAAAGCCGGTGTCGCGCCCTTGCGCACCACCCACAAATCCCGGCCGTCGTGCGTCTCGCGCCAGGCATAGTTGTGGTGGTTGTGGATGCGCTCGGTGACGCTGCCGCCGATGATCTGGCGGACGCGCTCCACGACCCACTCGCGGCCCGCGTAGGCGTAACGCCCGGCGAGCTGCATCGCCGCGATGTAGCGGCGGCCGAGCTCGGAGTCCTCGTCGACGACGGCGGGCGGGACGTTCATGCCGTCCTTGCCACCGGCGGCCTTGAGGTAGCGCGTCGCCGAGGTATGCCCGAGACCGCGGCTGCCGAAATGGACGCCGATCCAGACAAAGCCTTCCTCGTCGCGCATCAGGTCGACATAGTGGTTGCCGGACCCGACCGTCCCGAGTTGGCTTATAGCCTTCTGGCGATAGGCCTCCATATCGCTCTCGCGCCACGCATCGCCATCGTCGAACAGCTCGTGCTCGGCCCGCTCGGCGTTGGCCCGGCCGATCCCGAAAGAGATCGTCTTCGCCACGTCGCGGATGATCGTGGGCACGATCGCCGAGATGTCCTCGAAGCGCGTGTCGAGACGCGCGGCCATGTTGCCGCAGCCGATGTCGAAGCCGACGCCGGAGATGCTGATCTGCTTCTCATAGGCGATGACTCCGCCGACCGGCTGGGCGTAGCCGAGATGGCCGTCGGCGCATAGCACGCCGGATACGACATTGCCGACCGCCATGCAGTTGCGCATCTGCGCCACGGTCGCCTCATCATGCTCGCCGAAGATCTTCAGCGGCGCATTCTGGAAGCGCGCCTCCTGCGGGCGAAGGTTGGCGATCTCGCTCGCGGCCGCACTGGTCTCACGGGCCAGTTGTTCCTTGCGCGCGGCATCTCGATAGAGACACCAGGCAGGCTGGCCGCGTCCTTCGCCGACGCGCGAATCCGGATCGACGCCGGCGGCGCGGCACAGTTCGCGGGCACGTTCCTGATAGGGATCGGGTCGTCGCATGGTCTTGCTCTCCTACTTCATTCCGCGCGTGCCGTCTGGCTCGCGCGGGTCATTGCCGGCTAGCTCGAGCTGCTCGGAGCCGCCGGAACTCCGGTGAAAAATAATTAAACCGATCGGTTGACAATCGAGACCGGTCGACTATGTTTAACCACATGGTTGAACAATTCGCGCATCTCGACGCCGTTTTTCATGCCCTCGCGGATCCAACGCGGCGGGCAATGCTTGGTCATCTGGCGGAACGGGAGCTCACGATCGGGGAGCTTGCGACACCGTTCAGCATGAGTTTCGCGGGCGCCTCGAAGCACGTTCGGGTGCTGGAGAATGCAGGCCTCGTCACGCGCACGATCCGCGGCCGTACCCATCTGTGTCGGCTGCAGGCCGCTCGGCTCGCCGAAGCCGATGCCTGGCTGCGACGTTACGAACGCTTCTGGAATGACAGGCTCGACTCGTTGGAGGCGTTGCTGCGCGCCGAAGACGAGGCGAAGGCAAAAAAGAAGTGAGGAGCAGAACGATGGATGCAAAGACCAAGCCCGATGCCTATGGCGAACTGATCGAACCGACGACGCTGAGGCTTCAGCGCCTGCTGCCCGGACCGATCGAGCGTGTCTGGGCCTATCTCACCGATAGCGACCTCCGCCGCAAATGGCTGGCGGCGGGCGTGATGGAGACGAGGGTCGGAGCGCCCTTCGAGTTCATCTGGCGCAACGATGAGCTCAACGATCCCCCAAGCAAGCGCCCGGTCGGCTTTCCCGAAGAGCATCGGATGCAGAGCCGGATCACCGAGTGCGATCCGCCACGAAAGCTTTCGATTGCCTGGAGCAACAGCGGCGACGTGACCTTCGAACTGGAGCCGAAGGGAAAGGGCGTGGTGCTCACCGTGATCCATCGTCGTCTGCCCGACCGCTCGACCATGCTCAAGGTCGGCGCCGGCTGGCACATGCATCTCGACATTCTGGTCGCGCGGATCTCTGGCGAGGAGCCGGCGCCGTTCTGGGATGGCTGGGCTCAGCTTCAGCAGGACTACGACCGGCGGCTGCCGGGCTGACGGAACGCACCGAACAACAAACAGGAGGTTAGCTATGCAGACTCATGTCGTTTCGGCGCAGGAGTGGGAAGCTGCGCGTCAGCGGTTGCTGGTCAAGGAGAAGGCTTCAACCCGAGCCCGTGACGCACTGGCCGCTGAGCGGCGGCGGATGCCGTGGCTTGCGGTGGAGAAGAGTTACGCTTTCGACGGACCCGAGGGCAAAGCGAGCTTGCTCGACTTGTTCGCGGGCCGTCATCAGCTCATCGTCTACCGGGCTTTTTTCGAGCCGGGCGTGTTTGGCTGGCCCGACCACGCTTGCCGTGGCTGCTCCATGGTGGCCGACCAGGTCGCCCATCTCGCTCATCTGAACGCGCGCGACACAACGCTCGTCTTCGTCTCGCGTGCGCCGCAGGCGGACATCGCACGCCTGAAGGCACGGATGGGATGGGAGATACCCTGGTACACGATCACGGACGGCTTCGACGCCGACTTCGGCGTCGACGAGTGGCACGGCACCAACGTGTTTTTCCGCGACGGCAGCAAAATCTTCCGCACCTATTTCATCAACAACCGCGGCGATGAGCAGATGGGAAGTACCTGGAACTACCTCGACATCACACCGCTCGGCCGGCAGGAGGTGTGGGAAGACTCGCCCGAGGGCTATCCCCAGACGCCGACCTACAAGTGGTGGAACTGGCATGACAATTACGAGGCGGGCGCAGCGCCCGACAAGAGATGGGTCGAGGTGTCGGACGCCGGAGAGGCGGCGTTCCGGAAACAGAGCGCAAAGTCGTGAGCAAGACCGCGGCGCCAATTGGCTACGCCTCGCGGCCGCGCCGACCTTCGCGATCATGGCGCTGCTGACGGCCGTTCTGGGCGGCGGATCGCTGGATGCGTTGTGTTCGACAGCGCGAGCGTCGCCGTTCGGTGGAATGGTCCCGATGTACCTGCTGATGAGCGCCTTCCATCTGGCGCCCTGGCTGAAGCTGATCGGCAGCCGCGCCGGGCTGCCCCGTGCGGCTGAAGGCCCGGCGTAAAACCGAGTGAGCCGGGCGCGGGAGGCCACGCCCGGTTCGTTGGTGTGACGTATCAGTGCAGCGTGGTCTCCGACGCCGCGATCCACGCGACCACGGCCTCCGAGAAGCCGTTGACGCGGGTCCAGCCGCCGTGGCCGACGCCATGCTGATACGAGGCGATGTTGACCAGCGTTCCGCGCGCCGCAGGGTCCGGCACCCGGTCGTGGCTCTGCTCGTCGGTGAAGACGATCAGCCGGTCACCCTTGCGGTCGATCTCGGACACCGCCTTGCCGAGATAGGTCCCGCCATGGGCCTGCGAGTTGATGATCGCATCCCTGAGCGCAAAGCCGCGGCGGGGAGGGACCTTCACCACCTCATTGCTGAAGGTGAAGATCTCGACCTCGTCGCAGACCTCGCGGGCGAGGATCGCAAGACCGCACGCGGCCTCCGCGCGCGTCATTTCCGACTGCGCGGAGAGGGGCGTGAACATCGAGCCTGACACGTCGATCAGGAGCCGCGTGCGGCCAGGCAGCCGCACATGGTCCTTGACCGACTTCAGCATCGCACCTTCGAGTTCGGGCTCGAAATCCGGCGCGTAGCGCGCGGCCGTGATGAAGCGATAGGGCAGGATACGATCCGTCCGCATCGCCTCGATCGCGCCCGCGATCACATCGCGCGGCACCTGCGCGTTCTGCATCAGGCGCAGATTGCGCAGCAGCGCCATGCCGCCGAGCTTCTTCTCGGCGATCAGCCGCTCGAAGCTCTCGCGCTTGCTCTTGCCGGCCGAGAGCGAGACCTCCCAGGTGTCGGGGGAGGCGAGCTCGCCGTCGACGAGCTGCTTCCACACCTTCTCCTGCGCTGCGTCCTTCGGCTTGGCGTGCACCAGGAACAGCACGTCCCTGATCCGCACCGCGCCGTCGCGGTCGTACTTCGCGAGCTGATAGGCGTCGAACTTGGTCAGCGCGCGGGCAAGACCCTTCTTGACCTGCGCCGACACCGGCTGACGCTTGCGCTGCTGCTGAGGGCCGAGCGCGTCTGCCCAGTAGATCGCGAGCAGCTCCGTCATCTCGTCGGGGCGCTGGATCACCTGTGCGAGCGTATCGGCAACCAGCGCACGATGCTTCTCGCTACGCGCCATCTCGCGGACCACGAGGAGCGGTGCGTGCCGCAGCTTCATGATTTCGCGCGCCTCGATCGCAAGCTGCGCAACGCGGGCAGGGGCGACCTTGGGCACGAGTGCCTTGATGCGATCGGCGATCGAAACGCCATCCTCGTAGAACTGGTCCTCCCAGAGAAGGCAGTTCATCAGCGTGCGCTTCAGCTCCATCTCGGGCGTGAAGCGCACGGCGCGCGCGCCCTCACGCGTGAAGGCGCGAACGATATTGTTGAGCCTGACCATGACGGCCTCCTCTTAAGTTGATGATGGAATGAAAACGGTGCCGGGGAACAAGCGAGGCTGTACTGCCCTTGCGGGCTTCACAGAGCGGGCTCAATCTCGGAAGAGACGAGGCACCGCCGTTGCGATCGCGAAGTAACAGCGCTCTTCACCACCGGCGGTGGTGACGAGAATGACACGATCCGGGAACAGGCGATGCTGAGACCCCAGCTTGCAGCTTACCTGCAAGCCGGGTAGCGCTCTGGCCACTGAGCTACCGGTGCATGGTACACCGGGCGGGATTCGAACCCGCGACCTCTCGATTATCAGTCGAAGTAACAGCTATCTTCACCACGGATCGTGATGGGGGTGGCGGGGAACGGGCGATGCTGTTCTGCTCTGTGAGCGGACTGAGCTACGGCATTTCAGCCGGCGGGATACGAACCCGCGACCTCCGCTCTGGCAAGCCAAACGTTGGCAAGCCAGGACGGCGCTCTACCGAAGTAACAGACATCTTCACCACCGCCAAGCCGAAGCATTCGCATCGGCCTTGATGGGTACGCTGGGGAACGGGCGATATCGGCTTTCAGTGACGACAACACAGGATTGTCCTTGCGGAGGGACCCTGCGCCGGGCCGCGTGCAAGCCTTTTCCGAGGCCGCATCCCGGTGCGTGTGTCAAAGGCGGGAGGCATACCCGCTTTGCCGGGGAGGAAGTATCCGACATCTTCACCACCAGCGTCGGTTGAGCCGCGAACATCGCGGCAAACCGATTTACGAAAACTCTATCGCGGCGCTGTCGACGCGCCGCCGTTTGCGAACCCTTTCGAGGTTCGCTCTGCCATCGGTGTCCGGCTCATCGCCTCGTTCCCTCCGGCAGGCCCCGCGCGCTTGGGCACGCGCTTCTCCAGCGCGGGCCCCGGGATCCGGGTCTCCCGTTCCGGCGTCATGCCGGGGTATTCGAACGGGCCGCGCGGCGGGCAACAAAAAACCCTCCGGAGCGGCTGGCTCGGGAGGGTCCGTGAGAAGCGGACTTTCGATCTCGCTCTCAAGCGAGATCGCTCCCATGAGCCGGGCATGCGCTATCGATCGGTCCGAGACCGTTCGACAGTCGCGCAAATCTTTCGTAGCGATGGTTCATCACTCGGTTCATGGTCTTTTCTCGAACGGAAGTGTTCGCGAGGGCGCGGGACATACGCCCGCAACTTGCGGATGTCAAGCGTGCTCGAAGACATGCAGCAGACGGAAGAGGGGATGCCAATCTATCTCGGCCTCGACGGCTTTCGGTTCGGCTGGGTCGCTGCCTGGATCGATCAGCGCGGCGATCATGAGTTCGACTATGCGCCTGGTCTCACGCGCTTGCTCGCGATGTCGCACAGGCGGGCGATGATCGACATGCCGATCGGATTGAAGACGACGGGCTATCGGGTCTGCGATCTTCGCGCCCGCGAACTGGTCGGCGCTGCGGTCTTCCTCGGCGCGCGTCGCGATCTCTGGACGTTTCCGGACATGGCAGCTGCGAACCGGCATTATCGGCAGCGGGGCGACAAGGGCGTGTCGTGCCAGCTTTGGAACATCAGGGACAAGATCAGGGAACTCGACGATGTCATGACGCCGGAGCGCCAGAAGACGATCGGCGAAGCGCATCCGGAGTTGATTTTCTGGAGTCTTGCGGGCGAGCGAAGGCTGGAACGAAAGACGTCGGCGACCGGCCGCGAACAGCGCATTCGGCTGCTGGAGAAACAGGGTTTTGCCAAGCTCCGGAAATGGCTGACGCTGCGTCACGGCACCGGCATCGGGCGTGACGATCTGATCGACGCTTGTGCCTGCGCGATTGCCGCGCGCGACAGCACCAGTTGCCTCGATGGCGAGGATCCAGATCCGCGCGGCTTGCGGATGGAGATCAACTATTGAGAGCGATCAGGTGCCCGATCGCTTCCGCCTCAGGTGCGGCCGGCACGGGCACGGCGCTGCATGAGATGCTGCCGAAGTTGATCTTCCTGGTGCTCCAGCCTCAAAGCTCTATCTTCATACTCCGCGGCCATCGTCCGTAGCCGTCGCGCGGCTTCGTTATGGGCAAGGTCGTTCGCAACCCGGCGACAACGCTCGGCGTGATCGAGCAAGGCGCTCTTCTCGATGTTCATCCCTCGACAACGCCCGCGTGGCTCAATGGTCCCTCGCGCTGGTTTGGAACAGAGCGGGAAAGAGTGGCAATCTTTTCGCGCGACCAAGGAACATGACGAACGAGCCGACGTTTAGAGATCAAGTTATGCTGAGGGACAAATGCAATGAACGATGTCAGCCAATTGGCGACCGCAATGCTTGCGATCGCCTTTACGGCGATGCTGCTGGTGACGGGGTAATGGTTCATGGAGTATCGGCTGCAACATGAGGCGGAGATTCCGCTCGCGGCGATGATGACGCTGCCGCCATAGGCGCGTCGGGCGGGCTCGTGCTGGACTTCATCCTCGTGACCGGAACGTGCAGGCGGCATGGCCTGTGATCTTGTGTTGTTCCGCGCCGCGCCTAGATTAGATGCGCTCCAACACACGCATCCAAGGTCCTGATGTCCGATCTCTCAGCCTTCCCCATCACCAAGCGCTGGCCCGCGAAGAATCCCGAACTCCTTCAACTCTACTCCCTTCCGACGCCGAACGGCGTCAAGGTCTCGATCATGTTGGAGGAGATCGGGCTGCCTTACGAGGTCCATCTCGTCGATTTCGGCAAGGACGACCAGAAGACGGTGGAATTCCTCTCGCTCAATCCGAACGGCAAGATCCCGGCGATTCTCGATCCCAACGGTCCCGGCGGCAAGCCGTTGCCGCTGTTCGAATCCGGCGCGATCCTGCAATACCTCGCCGAGAAGACCGGCAAGCTTCTGCCGCAGGAGGCGGCGCGCCGCTACCAGACCATCCAGTGGGTGCACTTCCAGATGGGCGGCATCGGGCCGATGTTCGGCCAGGTCGGCTTCTTCCACAAATTCGCCGGCAAGGAGTTTGAGGACAAGCGGCCGCTTGAGCGCTACGTGGGCGAGTCCAGGCGCCTGCTCGGTGTCATGGAAAGGCATCTCGTCGGCCGGCAGTGGTTCATGGATGACGATTACACCATCGCCGACATCTCCATGCTTGGCTGGGTACGCAATCTCGTCGGCTTCTACGGCGCTGGCGATCTCGTCGAATTCAGCCAGTTCAAGTCGGTCGCGGCCTGGCTCGAACGGGGCCTTGCGCGCCCGGCCGTACAGCGCGGGTTGAACATTCCGAAGCGGCCGTGAATTAAAGCGTGATCCGGAAAAGTGTGAAGTGGTTTTCCCTCGCGACAAACGCGGAACGCGTTTGCGCGGAGATCATGCTCAAACAAAAATCTAAAGCGTGATGACGGTTCATCCTGATCTCATCGCGCTTTAGCTCAGCGCCTTCCAGGTCATGTAGAGCGCCATCAGCGAGACGAGCCCGACCATGATCCGGCGCAGCACCGATTTGCTCACGCCATTGGCCATGCGTGCGCCGAGATCAGTGCCGATCCAGAGGCCGGCAAGAATGCCGATGATGGCCGGCCAGCCGACCATGAGCCCCTTGCTCCAGTAGATCCAGGCGGCCGGAATGTTGGTCGGAATAACCGAGAAGATGAGGCTGACGAGTTGCGCCCGATGTTGCGGCACGCGCAGGCCAGCGGCGAGGCCGACCGTGATCGCGAGGCCGCCGCCGATACCCATGAAGCCGGAGGAAAAGCCGGCCAGCGTGCCGATGAGAAACAGAGGGAGCCCGGGCAATTTGTCGGCATTGCCGACCTCGCTACTGGCGTCCTTGCGGTCGCGCCGCAGAACCAGAGCTGCGATCAGCGCAACGAGGTAGACGACGTAGGTCCATTGCAGGACCGAGTCGGATACCGCGGCCGCGGCATAGCCGCCGCTCGCACCACCGACGAGAAATCCGATGCCGATCCAGGCGATCCATTGCAACGGGCTGCGATTGCCACTCTGCCAATAGCGGCGCACGCCGGCGAGGCCCGTCGGAGGGACCTGGGCGATGAGCGAAGTCCCCTGGGCGACGTGCTGCTCCGCGCCGAGTAGCAGCACGCAGAAGATCACGAGACCGCCGCCGGGGCTTGTGCCCATGAAGCCCGATGTCACCCCTCCGACGAGGCCAACGCCGACACCTGCCAGCAGGTCATGGATCCAGGACATCATTCAGGCCCTGGTCCTTCGTTTGACGTCGTGTCTGGTGATGCGGAAGCCGTCGATCACGCCGGTGACGGCCGCCATGCAGGCTTTGCTGTCGAACTCCTCGCCCCAGCATTTTTGCAGCACAAAGCCCTGAAAGATCGCGATCAGCGTACGCGCGATCGCATCGGCGCCGAGATCGCGCTTGATGAGGCCATCGTGCTGGGCACGCTCGACCAGCGCGACGATCAGCGCGCGCGGCATGTCGATGCCTTCGACGACGCTGGTGCGGACGCGGCGGTTGCGCAGGGCCTCGGCCCAGCCGTGGATTCCGACGCGCCGGCGCGCCTCGCCGGCGGGATCGGTGAGCCATTGCGCGTAGACGCGAACCAGCGCGTGGAGTCGCTCCAGCGGATCGCCGGACCCTTGCGCGACCGAGTTGAGCACGGCCTCGCGGCGATGCCGGTCGTCGGCCAGCGCCTCGATGAGATCGTCCTTGCTCTGGAAGTAGAGGTAGACCGCGCCGTGGCTGAGCCCGGAGCGCTTGACGATGTCGGCCATGCCGGTCTGGTGGAAGCCGTCTTCGGAGAAGCAGGCGAGGGCGGCCTCGAGAATCTGCTGGCGCCGGCTTTCACGCTGTCTTTCGCTGATCTTCGGCATCGCGGCTAGCCCCGCTAAATAACTGACCAGATGATCGTTTTGTGAGATTTCGCGCATAACAGCGTTGACGATCTCAATAATAAAAAACGATCAGTCAGTTAGTTTTAGTGCGAAAGAACCAGAGCGTCAAGTGATCGGCCGGCCATCGCTGGCATGCCAGAAGTCGACCGACGTCACGTTAGCTGGTGGACTGAGGTGGCTAGAACAGCCGGCCGCCGTTCGGCACCGGCTTGCTCGGCTGCATCAGCACGACCTTGCCCTCGGCGTCGGGGAAGCCAAGTGTCAACACCTCGGAAACAACCGGCCCGATCTGGCGCGGAGGAAAATTGACGACGGCTGCGACCTGCTGTCCCACCAGCGTTTCCAGCGGATGGTTTTCGGTGATCTGCGCCGAACTCTTGCGCACGCCGATCACGGGGCCGAAGTCGATCCACAACCGCCATGCCGGCTTGCGCGCTTCGGGGAACGGTTTTGCGTCGATGATAGTGCCGACGCGGATGTCGACCTTCAGAAACGTGTCGAAGTCGATGGTGGGCGCCGCAGCGGCGGTGGAATCGTGATTGACGTGCATGGTGAAATCCGTGTGGCGAACTTGGGTGGCGAATATTGTGGGGTGCGCCGTAGTTTCGTACAACGCCGATCATCGTCACGTGACCCATGCATGAGGAGCGGCCTTGCCCACCACCATTTATGGCATCAAGAACTGCGACACCATGAAGAAGGCGCGCGCCTGGCTGGATTCCAGCGGGGTGGCCTATGATTTCCACGACTACAAGGCCGCGGGCGTCGAGAAGGAAAAGCTCAAGGCGTGGAGCGACAGGGTCGGCTGGGAGGCGCTGCTCAACCGTGCCGGCACCACCTTCAAGAAGCTGCCCGAGGCCGACAAGGAAGGCCTCAACGAGAAGAAGGCACTCGCTTTGATGCTGGCGCAACCCTCGATGATCAAGCGTCCCTTGCTCGAGATGGGCGGCAAGCTCCTGGTCGGATTCAAGCCGGACATCTATGCCAAGGAAGTCGGCGCCAAGAAACGCTAACAAGAAACGCTAACAAGAAACGGAAGCCGCCGTCCTCGCTGGTCGTCTTCACTGATGCGATGACGTGGGAGATTTTGTCATCGGTCGCGAAGATCACGTTGTCTGATCGACTTGACGACCGATGGAGTGGCGTTTTCGAAATCCAAAACAATAGTCCCGGCGAATACAAACCCGCGGATGATCCACCGCGCGGTAAAATCTTCCATGAAGGGCTGGCCGAGCCTGCGAAAGACCGTTAACGACGGCTTGATGACCAATGCTTTGCGCGCGAGGCATCGGGCAGGTGCGACATCAACGCCTTCGACTAAGGGAGCATCTATCCCGTAGTCGACGGCTCTGCCTGCTCAGCTTTCCGCCTTGCCTAACCCCCGTCACCTCCGGCATATTCCGCCGCCGGAGGCGGCGTTCCGGAAAGGGCTCCAAGGCTTCCGGAAAGCCGATAGCAATAAGCAAAGCCACGCGCGGCCAGCGCGTCGCGCGGGCGGGGGGAAATTTGTTTGGCCGATGAGTTCATTCTCGAAACGGAAGGGCTGACCAAGGAGTTCGCGGGATTCTTCGCCGTCCGCGATGTCGCCCTCAAGGTCCGCCGCGGGAGTATTCACGCGTTGATCGGTCCGAACGGGGCCGGGAAGACGACGTGCTTCAATCTCCTGACCAAGTTCCTCAAACCGTCTGCCGGAAAAATCCTCTACAAGGGGCAGGACATCACCGCGATGGCGCCGGCCGACGTCGCGCGCATGGGATTGGTGCGCTCGTTCCAGATCTCGGCGGTATTTCCGCATCTCACTGCGCTGGAAAACGTCCGTGTTGCGCTTCAGCGCCAGCACGGCAGCTCGTTCGACTTCTGGCGCTCCAAGTCCGTGCTCAACCGCTTCAATGATCGCGCGCGCGAGCTGTTGAACGACGTCGGCCTCAGCGAGTTTGCCAACACGCCCGCGGTCGAGATGCCCTACGGGCGCAAGCGCGCGCTCGAGATCGCAACCACGCTCGCGCTCGACCCCGAGATGATGCTGCTGGACGAGCCGATGGCCGGTATGGGCCACGAGGACATCGACAAGATCGCGGCGCTGATCAAGCGCATCTCCGCGAAATATACCATCCTGATGGTCGAGCATAATTTGAGCGTCGTGGCCAATCTTTCCGACATCATCACCGTGTTGACGCGCGGGCAGGTGCTTGCGCAAGGCCATTACAGCGAGCTCACCAAGGACGAGCGCGTCAAGGAAGCCTATCTGGGAGCCGGTCATGCCTGACACTGCGATCGCCGAGGCGCGGGCGAAGGCTGCAACGACCGGCGGCAACATCCTGCAGGTGCGCAACTTGGAGGCCTGGTACGGCGAGTCCCACATCTTGCACGGGATCAATTTCGACGTGAATGCGGGCGAGGTCGTCACGTTGCTCGGGCGCAACGGTGCCGGCAAGACGACCACCCTGAAGTCGATCATGGGCGTCATCGGCAAGCGCACCGGCTCGGTGCGGTTCAACAACGAGGAGATCATCCGCGCGACCTCCGACAGGATCGCGCGCATGGGGATCGCCTTCTGCCCCGAGGAGCGCGGCATCTTCGCGAGCCTCGACGTGCGCGAAAACCTGATGTTGCCGCCGATCGTGCGGGCCGGGGGGCTGTCGCTCGACCAGATCTTCGAGCTGTTTCCGAACCTGAAGGAACGCCTGAGCAGCCAGGGAACAAAACTCTCCGGCGGTGAGCAGCAGATGCTGGCGATTGCGCGTATCCTGCGCACCGGCGCCAGCTTCCTGATGCTGGACGAGCCGACCGAAGGTCTTGCGCCGGTCATCATCCAGCAGATCGGCCACACCATCGCGCGGCTGAAGAAGGAGGGTTTTACCATCCTGCTGGTCGAGCAGAACTTCCGCTTCGCTTCCACCGTCGCCGACCGCTATTATGTCGTCGAGCACGGCAAGATCATTGACGGATTCTCCAATGCGGAGCTTGCCGCCAATATGGACAAGCTCCACGCCTATCTCGGCGTCTAGAACTGCCAACGAGAAACTCAAAAAAGGAAAGTTGCATGAAGACCAGGTCGATTGCGTCATTTCTGCTCGGCACCGCGCTGTCGCTCACCGCGGTGAGCGCGGCTTGCGCACAGGACAAGACCGTCAAGATCGGCGCGCTGTCCGATCAGTCCGGTCTCTACGCCGATCTCGGTGGCCCCGGCTCGACGCTGGCGGCGCAAATGGCAGTCGAAGATTCCGGCCTTGCCGCCAAGGGCTGGAAGATCGACATCATCTCCGGCGATCACCAGAACAAGCCCGACATCGGCACCGCGATCGCGCGGCAATGGTTCGACGTCGACAAGGTCGATGTGATCGTCGACGTGCCGAATTCCGGCGTGGCGCTTGCCGTCAACAACGTCGTCAAGGAGAAGAACGGCGTCTACATCAATTCGGGCGCTGCGACCTCCGATCTCACCAACGCGCAGTGCTCGCCGAATACCGTGCACTGGACCTACGACACCTACATGCTCGCCCACACCACCGGCCAGGCGCTGGTGAAGGCCGGCGGCGACACCTGGTTCTTCCTGACCGCGGACTACGCCTTCGGCGCGGCGCTCGAGCGCGACACCACGGCGGTGGTGCTGGCCAATGGCGGTAAGGTCGTCAGTGGCGTCAAGCATCCGCTCAACACGCCGGACTTCTCCTCCTTCCTGCTCCAGGCGCAGTCGTCCAAGGCCAAGGTCATCGGCCTTGCCAACGCCGGCGGTGACACCACCAACACGATCAAGCAGGCGGCTGAGTTCGGCATCGCCAAGGGTAGCCAGAAGCTCGCGGCGCTGCTGCTGTTCCTCACCGACGTCAAGGCGCTCGGTCTCGAGACCGCGCAGGGCCTCAACTTCACCGAGACCTTCTACTGGGATATGAACGACCAGACCCGCGCGTTCTCGAAGCGTTTCGCTGCCAAGATGAAGAACGGCGCACCGCCCACCATGGTGCAGGCCGGCGTCTATTCGGGCCTGCGTCATTACTTCAAGGCGCTGGAAGCGCTCGGCGGCAATCCGCATGACGGCGTCAAGGTCGTCGAGAAGATGAAGTCGATGCCGACCGAGGATGATCTATTCGGCAAGGGCGAGATCCAGCCGAACGGCCGCACCATCCACAACGCCTATCTGTTCGAGGTGAAGAAGCCCTCCGAATCCAAGGCGCCGTGGGACTTCTACAAGCTGGTCGGCACGGTGCCGGGCGATCAGGCCTTCACGCCGCTGTCCGAAAGCAAGTGCGCACTGTTGAAGAAGTAAGAAGCAACAACGGTTCGCCGGCGAGCGCCGGCGAACCGCATGAGGAACGCTGAAGGGACTGGGTGCGGGATCGATGCAGGCTCTCTATGCACAGCTACTGGTGGGACTGATCAACGGCTCGTTCTACGCGCTGCTCAGTCTCGGGCTCGCCGTGATCTTCGGCATGCTCAACATCATCAATTTCGCCCATGGCGCGCTCTACATGATGGGCGCGTTCGTCGCGTATTTCCTGCTCAACAACGATTACCTCAGTATCGGTTACTGGCCAGCGTTGATCATCGCGCCAATCGTGGTCGGCATCTTCGGCATGATCCTGGAGCGGACCATGCTGCAATGGCTGACCGGGCTCGATCATCTCTACGGCCTGCTGTTGACGTTCGGTATGGCCTTGATCATCCAGGGCGTGTTCCAGAACTACTTCGGCTCGTCCGGTCTGCCCTATGCCATTCCCGACCAGCTCAAGGGTGGCATGAATCTCGGCTTCATGTTCCTGCCCATCTACCGCGGCTGGGTCGTCGTCTTCTCGCTGGTGGTGTGCCTTGCGACCTGGTTCCTGATCGAGAAGACCCAGCTCGGCGCGTACTTGCGCGCAGCGACCGAAAACCCGACGCTGGTGCGCGCCTTCGGCATCAACGTGCCGCGCATGATCACGCTGACTTACGGTCTCGGCGTCGGCCTTGCCGCGCTCGCCGGTGTGCTTTCCGCGCCGATCAACCAGGTGCGGCCGCTGATGGGCGCCGACCTCATCATCGTGGTGTTCGCGGTGGTGGTGATCGGCGGCATGGGATCAATCATGGGCTCGATCATCACCGGCTTCGCGCTCGGGGTGATCGAAGGCCTCACCAAGTATTTTTACCCCGAGGCCTCCAACACCGTCGTGTTCGTGCTGATGGTGCTGGTGCTGCTCGTGAAGCCGACGGGACTGACGGGAAGGGCGGCCTGATATGACAGCCTTGACGGACGATACCCTGCCCGTGACGGCGCGCGCGATGCGCGACGAGATGATCGTGTTCGTGTTCATGGCGCTGGCCTTGGCCGCCGTGCCGTTCACCGGCATCTATCCGTTCTTCGTGATGCAGGCGCTGTGCTTCGCGCTCCTCGCCTGCGCCTTCAACCTGCTGATCGGCTATGGCGGTCTCTTGTCGTTCGGCCACGCGATGTTCCTCGGCACCGCCGGCTATTGCAGCGCCCATGCGCTGAAGGTGTGGGCGCTGCCGCCGGAACTCGGTATTCTCGCCGGCGTTGCCGCGGCCTTCGTGCTCTCGATCGTGACTGGCTACATTTCGATCCGTCGCCAGGGCATCTACTTCTCGATGATCACGCTGGCGCTGTCGCAACTGCTCTATTTCATCTACTTGCAGGCGCCGTTCACGCATGGCGAAGACGGCATTCAGGGTATTCCGCAGGGCCATCTGTTCGGGATCTTCGATCTCTCCAAGCCGACGGTGCTTTACTACGTCGTGCTGGTCGGCTTCCTCGCTGGCTTCCTGCTGATCTACCGCATCATCAACTCGCCATTCGGCGAAGTCTTGAAATCGATCCGCGAGAACGAGCAGCGCGCGATATCGCTCGGCTACCGCACCGATCAGTACAAGCTGCTGGCCTTCATCCTCTCGGGCACGCTGGCGGGCTTTGCCGGCTCACTGAAGGTGTTCGTGGCGCAGAACGCCTCGCTCACCGACGTGCACTGGTCGATGTCCGGCGAGGTCGTGCTGATGACGCTGGTCGGCGGTCTCGGCACCATTTTCGGACCCGTGGCGGGCGCCTTCGTGATCATCGCCATGCAGCAGTACCTGGCGAGCTACGGCCAGTGGGTGACGGTGATTCAGGGCGCGATCTTCGTGATCTGCGTGCTCACCTTCCGCCGCGGCGTCGTCGGCGAAATCGCGCATTACTTCCGGAGATCCCTGTAAGTCTCTGAGCCAAAGACAGTTTCCCTGATTTTTGAAAGTGGTGGATGAACTGCTTCGGGCGGCGTGACGTGGCACGCGCGCGGCCCCAAAATGGTCTATGACAGTCGGGTGACAGTCCCTCCGGACCGGCCAATCTCAACCCGGCAGTTATTCCCATGATGCGTTGGTTTCGCGCCTTTCTCCCCAAGGAGGAAAGGTTCTTCGATCTGTTCGACCGCCACGCCCAGACCGTGATCCAGGGCTCGATCGCGCTCCAGGGCATGCTGAACGGCGGCGAGGAGACGCCGGTCTATTGCCAGCGCGTCAACCAGTTCGAGAACGATGCCGACAACATCACGCGCGAGGTGCTGACCGCGGTGCGCCGCACCTTCATCACGCCGTTCGACCGCGGCGACATCAAGAACCTGATCACCTCGATGGACGACGCCATCGACCAGATGCAGCAGACCGCCAAGGCGGTGATGCTGTTCGAGGTCCGCGCCTTCGAGCCGCCGATGCGCGAGATCGGCGGGCTTCTGATCGAGTGCGCCAACCTGGTGGGCCGCGCGCTGCCGCTGCTTCAAGAGATCGGCAAGAACGTCGCCATGCTGACCGCGATCACGGAAGAGCTGACCAAGCTGGAGGGACGTGTCGACGACCTCCACGATATCGGCCTGAAGGAGCTGTTCCTGAAGCACCGCGAGGGCAACGCGATGGATTTCATCGTGGGTGTCGAGATCTACGATCATCTCGAGAAAGTCGCGGACCGCTTCGACGACGTCGCGAACGAGATCAACAGCATCGTCATCGAACAGGTCTAGCGCATGATCCGGAAAAGTGTGCAGCGGTTTTCCCTCGCGACAAACGCGGAACGCGTTTGCGCGGAGATCATGCGCAAACTTTAAAGCAGGGGCTGCGCCGTGGATGCTGTGTTGGGTCTTCCCGTCCTCGTCGGACTGATCGCGGTCGCGCTGCTGTTCGACTTCCTGAACGGCCTGCACGACGCCGCCAATTCGATCGCCACCATCGTCTCGACCCGCGTGCTGCGGCCGCAATTTGCGGTGTTCTGGGCCGCGTTCTTCAATTTCGTCGCCTTCCTGGTGTTCGGCCTGCACGTCGCCCAGACCATCGGCACGGGGATCATCGATCCCTCGATCGTCGACGCTCAGGTGATCTTTGCGGCTCTTGTCGGCGCTATCGTCTGGAACATCGTGACGTGGGCGCTCGGCATTCCGTCGTCGTCGTCACATGCGTTGATCGGCGGACTCGTCGGCGGCGGCGTGGCCAAGGCCGGGATTTCGGCCGCAGTCTGGAGCGGATTGTCGAAGACCGTGTTGGCGATCGTGCTCTCGCCGCTGGTCGGCTTCCTGCTCGCGATGATGCTGGTTGCGATCGTCTCCTGGGCCTCGATGCGGTCGACGCCGTTCGCCGTCGACCGCGCCTTCCGCATCCTGCAATTCGCCTCAGCCTCGCTCTATTCGCTCGGCCATGGCGGCAACGACGCCCAGAAGACCATGGGTATCATCGCCGTGCTGCTCTTTTCGCAGGGCCAACTCGGCGGGGAATTTTATGTACCGTTCTGGGTGGTGCTGTCGTGCCAGGCGGCGATGGCGATGGGCACCCTGATGGGTGGATGGCGGATCGTCCGCACCATGGGCCTGCGCATCACCAAGCTGACGCCGATGCAGGGTTTCTGTGCCGAGACCGGCGGTGCCGCAACCTTGTTCATGGCGACTTTCCTCGGCGTTCCCGTCTCGACCACTCACACCATCACCGGCGCGATCGTCGGTGTCGGCGCCGCCCGCCGCGTCTCCGCGGTGCGCTGGAACGTGGCGAGCTCGATCGTCTATGCCTGGGTGATCACGATACCGGCGTCCGCGATCGTCGCCGGCCTCTCTTGGTGGGCGGTGCAGTTTTTCAAGTAACGAGTTTCAGCCCGACGATGCCGCCGACGATCAGACCAATGCTGGCGAGGCGAAGTGCCGTGGCCGGCTCGCCGAACAGGATGATCCCCAGGACGGCGGTGCCGACCGCGCCGATCCCGGTCCAGACCGCATAGGCGGTTCCAATCGGCAGCCACTTCAACGCCAATCCGAGCAGGATGACGCTGCCCGCCATGGCGGCGAGCGTGAGCACGGATGGAACGAGCCGCGAGAAACCCTCGGTGTATTTGAGGCCGATCGCCCAGCCGACCTCCAAAAGACCGGCGACGAACAGGATAGTCCAAGCCATGACGCCCCTCCGTTCAAGGCAGGGCCGTCCCCGCGACTGATGTGCTGATTAAAGGAAGGTCGTCCTTCCCGGGGTGGATGTCCTTCCCGGGGCGGATATGGGGCTGGCCGAGGCGCCCCGCAATCACCAAATGACCCTTGATTAGCCCCGTTTTCCCTGCCAAACGCTCCCGCCATGTCCGACATCGCCATCACAGCAGAATCGCCGGCCCGTTCCCCGCTTGCTGCCGAAGTGGCGCGGCGGCGGACCTTTGCGATCATCTCCCACCCGGACGCCGGCAAGACCACGCTGACCGAAAAGCTCCTGCTGTTCGGCGGCGCCATCAATCTTGCAGGCCAGGTCAAAGCCAAGGGCGAGCGGCGCAACACGCGCTCGGACTGGATGAAGATCGAGCGCGAGCGCGGCATTTCCGTCGTCACCTCGGTCATGACCTTCGAGTTCGAGGGCCTGGTGTTCAACCTGCTGGACACGCCGGGCCACGAGGACTTTTCGGAAGACACCTATCGCACGCTGACGGCGGTCGACTCCGCCGTGATGGTGATCGACGCCGCCAAGGGCATCGAGGCGCGGACGCGCAAGCTGTTCGAGGTCTGTCGCCTGCGCGACATCCCGATCATCACCTTCATCAACAAGATGGACCGCGAGAGCCGCGACGTTTTCGAGCTCCTGGATGAGATCGAGAAGACGCTGGCGCTCGACACCACGCCGATGACCTGGCCGGTCGGGCGCGGCCGCGACTTCCTCGGTACCTATGACGTCGTCAATGGCGGCGTGCGCCTGCTCGAAGGCGGTGGCGCCAAGACCGGCGCGGCGCAGCAGATCGAGATCGCCGAACTGGCCAAGCTCAATGCCAATCTCGATGTATCGGCGGTGAAGGACGAGCTCGAGCTCGTCACCGAAGCTTCCAAGCCGTTCGAACTGGGTGCGTTTCGCGAGGGCCATCTGACGCCGGTTTATTTCGGCAGCGCGCTGCGCAATTTCGGCGTCGGCGACCTTCTGGAAGGCCTCGGCAAGTTCGCACCCGAGCCGCGCGCGCAGGAAAGCGACCAGCGCAAGGTCGAAGCAACCGACCCACGCATGAGCGCCTTCGTGTTCAAGATCCAGGCGAACATGGATCCGAACCACCGCGACCGTATCGCCTTTGCGCGGCTGTGCTCGGGCAAGCTCAGCCGGGGCATGAAGGCCAAGCTCGTGCGCACCGGCAAGAGCATGCCGCTGTCGAGCCCGCAATTCTTCTTCGCGCAGGACCGCTCGGTCGCGGACGAAGCCTTCGCCGGCGACGTCGTTGGCATCCCCAATCACGGCACGTTGCGCATCGGCGACACGCTGACGGAAGGCGAGGATTTCACCTTCGTCGGCGTGCCGAGTTTCGCGCCGGAAATCGTCCGTCGCGTCCGGCTGACGGACGCCATGAAGGCGAAGAAGCTGAAGGAAGCGCTCCAGCAGATGTCGGAAGAGGGCGTGGTGCAGGTGTTCCGCCCGCGCGACGGTGCGCCGGCGCTCGTGGGCGTCGTCGGCGCGCTGCAGCTCGACGTCCTGAAGGCGCGGCTCGAGGCGGAATATTCGTTGCCGGTCGAGTTCGAGGTGAGCGAATTCCAGCTTGCGCGTTGGGTCTCCTCGGATGACCGCAAGAAACTCGACACGTTTGTCGCCGCGAACACCTCCAGCATCGCCGACGACGTTGACGGCGATCCCGTGTATCTGGCCAAGAACGAGTTCTACCTCGGCTACACCAAGGAGCGTGCCGAGGGCATCGAGTTCGCCAACGTCAAGGACGTGAAGAAGAAGGGGTAGAGCTGCCCCAATCTCACTGACATGCCCGCTCGAAAGCGGGCGTCCAGTACGCCGGGGCTTCTCGGCTCCTGCACGGCCGTCTCTGGGATACTGGGTTGCCAGGCAACGAGCACGAGCTGAACGCGCGCATGTGAACGCCGGTGGGCTTGACGCGTCGACGGCCGGTGTCACGTTTGAAGCATGTGGCATTGCGGTCTGGCGGTCATGTGGCGCTGCATCCTTATTCTGCTCTTGGTGACGGTAACATCGGTCTCTGCCGATGCACGGTATCGACACTTCCATTCGATTCCGTACTTCTACGAGCCTTTCCCCTACGAGCCTTTCCCCTACGAGCCGTGCGGCGGACCGTTCCAGGGGCCCTGCATCACCGAGATACCCTTTCCGTTCGGCGAGACGTTCCAGGTCACGGTCGAGACCGTTCCATCGCAAGCCGACAGCGCGAAGTACCAAAAGCCGGATCATGATCTCGACACGCTCAGTGACCTCCGTGCCGAGCTGCGCTCGTGCTGGTCGCCTCCCTCAGTCGATAGTGCGCGCGAGGGCATGCAGATGTCGGTGCGTTTCAGCCTCAACAGATCGGGCAGCCTGATCGGCCCGCCGCGCCTGACCTTTGCGACGCCGGGGGCGCCGGCGGACACGCGAACCACCTACCTCGATGCCATCAACGCGTCGCTGAATGCCTGCCTGCCGCTAAAACTCACCGACGGCTTTGCCGGCGCGCTGGCCGGACGGCCGATCGCGATCCGCTACGTCGACAATCGCGAGCTGAAGAAACCTGGGACGCAGCAGTGACTGGCGAATGACGCATTGCGGGCGACGGGCTCGAAGTGATACCCGATAGCGGGGGCGCCATTTAAGGGGAGGATGTCATGGGTCTGCTGGTGATGATCCTGGGGCTCGCTTTGTTTTTCGCGGCCCACACATTTACGACGAAACGCGAGGCACGCGCGCAGGCGATCGCGCGGCTGGGCGAGGGCACCTACAAAATCCTCTACGCGCTGTTTTCGCTGGCGGGCCTTGCGCTGATCGTCTGGGGCTTTTCCCAGTACCGCGCGACCGGCTGGATCGACGTCTGGTATCCGCCGAAGGCGATGAAGCACATCACCGTCGCGCTGATGCTGCCGGCGGTGATCCTGGTGGTGGCGTCCTACATCCGCGGGCGCATCTACGCGACACTGAAGCATCCGATGCTGGCCGGCATCAAGCTGTGGGCGGCGGCGCATCTTCTGGCCAATGGCGATCTCGGCTCCATCATCCTGTTCGGCTCGTTCCTGGGCTGGGCGGTGTATGACCGGATTTCGCTGAAGCATCGCAAGGATGCTGGCGGCCCGCCGATTCCGGTTGGCGGCGTCACCAACGATCTGATCGCCGTCGCCGTCGGTGTCGTCGCCTATCTGGCGCTGGCCTTCGCCTTCCATCCCGTCGTGATCGGCGTTCCCGTGATGGGAGGTTAGCCGATCAGCGCAAGACAAGACCGGCTGTCCGTGCGGGGAAGGTGACAAGAATAACAAGCCGGGAGCTTCCCGATGGACTGGTCGCAAATTCAGCTTCCCCCGATGCGGCTCGAGGCGCGCTTTGCCGACCGCGTGGTAAGCGCATTCTGCGAGCGGCCGGCGAGCGTCTGGGCGATGATCGCGGAAGCCGCGAGCCGCAATCCCGACGGTGAAGCGCTGATTTGCGGCAATGCCAGGCTGACCTGGCGGCAGGCTGTCGAGCAGTCGGCGCGGATCGCCGCCGGACTTCGCAGGCTGGGCCTGCAACGCGGTGATCGCGTCGCGCTCCTGCTCGGCAACCGCATCGAATTTCCGTTGATCCTGTTCGCGGCCGCGCATGAGGGCCTCGTCACCGTGCTGCTGAGCACGCGCCAGCAGAAGCCCGAGATCGCCTATGTGCTCGGCGATTGCGGCGCCAAGGTCCTGATCCACGAGGCGGCGCTCGCCGACCGTCTCCCGGAGCCGCGCGATGTCCCCGATGTCGTGCATCGTATCGCGGTCGACGATGACGTGCGTTTATCGCGCTTCTCCGAGCTCAGCGATCACGCGCCTGCGGATGCGCCGGCTGATGTCGGTGAAGAGGATACCGCGATGATCCTCTATACCTCCGGCACCACGGGCAGGCCGAAGGGCGCAATGCTCGCCCATTGCAACATCATCCATTCCTCGATGGTCTTCGTATCGTGCCTGAAACTCACGGCGGCCGATCGTTCGATCGCGGCGGTTCCGCTCGGCCATGTCACCGGCATCGTCGCCAACATCACCACCATGGTTCGCTGCGCAGGCGCGCTGATCATCATGCCGGAGTTCAAGGCGGCCGACTATCTCAAGCTCGCCGCGCGCGAGCGCGTCACCTACACGGTGATGGTGCCGGCAATGTACAATCTGTGTCTGCTCCAGCCGGGCTTCGACAGCTATGATCTCTCGAGCTGGCGCATCGGCGGTTTCGGCGGCGCGCCGATGCCGATCGCGACCATCGAGAAGCTGGACGAAAAAATTCCCGGCCTGAAGCTGATGAACTGCTACGGCGCGACCGAGACCACATCACCGTCGACGATCATGCCGGGCGAGCTTACCGCGAGCCACATCGACAGTGTCGGCTTGCCCTGTCCCGGCGCGCGGATCGTCGCGGTTGACACAGAGGGGCGCGAGCTGCCGCGTGGCGAGATCGGCGAGCTCTGGATTGGAAGCGCGTCCGTGATCAAGGGTTACTGGAATAATCCGAAAGCGACCGCCGAGAGCTTTACCGGCGGCTTCTGGCACTCCGGCGACCTTGGCTCGGTCGATGCCGAAGGCTTCGTCCGCGTGTTCGACCGCCAGAAGGACATGATCAACCGCGGCGGCCTGAA
This sequence comes from Bradyrhizobium sp. CCGUVB23, assembly GCF_024199885.1. Taxonomy (NCBI): domain Bacteria; kingdom Pseudomonadati; phylum Pseudomonadota; class Alphaproteobacteria; order Hyphomicrobiales; family Nitrobacteraceae; genus Bradyrhizobium; species Bradyrhizobium sp. CCGUVB23. The sequence continues at coordinate 9,112,429 of NZ_JANADQ010000001.1, read as the reverse complement.
GATCTATTCCGCCGAGGTGGAATCCGTGCTGGCCGGCCATCCGGCGGTGGTCGAGAGTGCGATCATTGCAAAACCATGTCCTGTGCTCGGCGAGCGCGTCCATGCGGTGGTCGTCACGCGTGAGGCGGTCGCGGGCGAGGCGCTGCGTTCCTGGTGCGCCGAGCGGCTGTCCGACTACAAGGTGCCGGAAACGATTGTCCTCACCGCCGAGCCGCTGCCGCGTAACGCCAATGGCAAGGTGCTCAAGCGGCAGTTGCGGGAGACGCTGGCCGCCTCCTGAGGCCGGCCGGAACCGCAAGGGCCTGGGCGAAGGGTTAACGCCTTGATCGGGCTCGCTTTGCCTTGCCACCGCCATATCGATAGCGTATCGCAGCCGCGACGCGGGGACGGGATTCCTGACGCGAACGCTATGGCGCGCGCTCCCGGCCGGGCATGGGATTAGCATAAGTGTCTGAATTATTTGACGAAGTCGACGAGGAAGTACGTCGCGATCAGCTCAAGAAGCTGTGGGACAAGTATTCGATCTACTTCATCGCCTTGATGGTTCTGATCGTTGCCGCCGTCGGCGGCTGGCGCGGTTATCAGTACCTGGAGGCCAAGAAGGCCGCCGAGGCCGGCGCCGCCTTCGAGAAGGCTGTAGAGCTGTCCGAGCAGAACAAGCACGCCGAGGCCGAAGCGGCCTTCACCGAGCTCGCGGCCAAGGCACCCCGGGGCTATCGCACGCTGGCGCGCCTGCGCGCCGCGGCTGAGGCCGCTGCACGCGACCCCAAGGCTGCCGTGAAGATGTATGACGATATCGCGGCCGACAGCAGCGCTGGCGCCGAGCAGCAGGCGCTCGCAAAACTCCGCGCCGCAGGGCTTCTGATCGACACGGCGGCCTATGCCGACATCCAGCAGCGGCTGGAGGCATCCGCCGCGGCCGGCTCCACCTTCCGCCATAGCGCACGTGAAATGCTGGCCCTGTCGGCCTGGCGCAATGGCGACGCGGCTGCCGCACGTAAATGGCTGGATGCAATTGCCGAGGATGGTGAAACCCCGCAGGGCCTGCGCTCGCGCGCCGAGGCCTTGCAGGCTCTGCTGCCGCCGGTCGCCAAAAGCTAACGGCCCGAGAACAGTTGGACGAGACCTGAGATGCGCCGTACCCAACGTTTGATCGCAGCTGCTGTTCTGATCGCCTTCTCAAGCCTCCTTGGCGGCTGTTCGAGCGGCGGGTTCGATCCGAGCGATCTCATGGACTGGCTCGACACCAAGAAGAAACTGCCGGGCGATCGCAAGCCGGTCTTCCCCGAAGGCGTGCCGGGCCTGGAGCAGGGCGTGCCGAGGGACCTCTACAAGGGCTCACAGCAGCAGCAAGACCAGCAGAATGCGGACGCCGCGGCGGCTGCCGCAGCACCGCCGCCTGAGCCGCCGAAATCCGCGAAGGCCGCGAAGTCGAAGAAGACCAAGCAGCCGGCGGCCGCCGCCGCTGCGCCGGCTGGCGAAGTCGACGGTGAGGCTCAGCCCGAAGCGGCGCCGCCCGCCGCTGCACCGCCGCCGAAGCAGAAGATCGTCCGCAAGCGCACCACCGCGCCGCCGCCCGATCAGGATCAAACCACCCAGCCGGCGCAATCGACCCAGACCACGCAGCAGCAGTCGCAGGGAGCTTTCCCCGCGCCGATGCCAAGCGGCAGCTTCACGCGCTGATATTTTTCACTGCATTGACAGGCGCAGCCCCGGCAGCGCACGAATGACCAATGTCTTTTACGATCGCCATCATCGGCCGGCCCAATGTCGGAAAATCGACGCTGTTCAACCGCCTGGTGGGACAGAAGCTCGCGCTCGTCGATGACCTGCCCGGTGTGACCCGCGACCGCCGCGAGGGCGATGCCAAGCTCGGCGATCTCGCATTCACCATCATCGACACGGCCGGTCTCGACGAAGGCGCCAAGGGTTCGCTGACCGCGCGGATGCAGGAGCAGACCGAGACCGCGATCGCGCAAGCCGACGCACTGTTCTTCGTCATCGACGCGCGCGTCGGCCTCACGCCGACCGATCGCGCCTTTGCCGATTTCGCGCGCCGCGCCAACAAACCGGTGCTGCTGGTTGCCAACAAAAGCGAGGGCAAGCATGGCGATGCCGGCGCGATGGAAGCCTTTGCGCTGGGCCTCGGCGATCCCATCCAGGTTTCCGCCGAGCACGGCGAGGGCATGGGCGAGCTCTACGATGCCCTGAGCAGGCTGATGCCGGAGCCGCCCGATGAGGATGAGGTCGAGGACGAGGAGGAGCTGTCCGAGGAGGAGGCCGCCAAGCGTCCGATCCGGGTTGCGATCGTCGGCCGCCCCAACGCCGGCAAGTCGACGCTGATCAACCATCTGCTCGGCGAGGAGCGCCTTTTGACCAGCCCGGAGGCGGGCACAACGCGCGACTCCATCGCGGTCGAGATCAACTGGAAAGGGCGCGATTTCCGCGTGTTCGATACCGCGGGCCTGCGCCGCCGCTCGCGCATCGAGGAGAAGCTGGAGAAGCTCTCGGTCGCCGATGCCTTGCGTGCCGTGCGCTTTGCCGAAGTCGTCGTGCTGATGATGGATGCGCAGCACCGCTTCGAGGAGCAGGATCTGCGCATCGCCGACCTGATCGAGCGCGAGGGCCGCGCCGTCGTGCTGGCGGTCAACAAATGGGACCTGATGGAGAGCAGGGGCGGCGGCGCGATCTCCAATCTGCGCCGCGATGCCGATCACTGGCTGCCGCAGGTCAAGGGTGTGCCGATCGTCGCCGTCTCCGGCCTGATGGGGGAAGGCATCGACCGCCTGATGCAGGCGATCCAGGACGCCTATGCGGTCTGGAACAGGCGCGTGCCGACCTCGGCGCTGAACCGCTGGTTCGAGCAGGCGATCCAGGCCAACCCGCCGCCGGCGGTCTCGGGCCGCAGGCTGAAGCTCAACTACATCACCCAGACCAAGGCGCGCCCGCCGAGCTTCGTGCTGTTCTGCTCGCGCGCCGACGCCGTTCCGCAGGCCTATTTGCGCTATCTCACCAACTCCATGCGCGACGCCTTCGAGCTGCCGGGCACGCCGGTGCGCATCACCTTGCGCGAGAAGGCCAATCCGTTTGCGCATAAGCGCAAGCGTCCGTCCTGAGTGGCGAGGCGAGTGGGGCGATAACTTCGCATGGCGGGCAAAGCGACTCGTCCGCCGTAGCTCGAAGAGCGACGGCGGAAGCGTGCCCACCACTTCTGTCGCGATGGATGGATAAGACGGTGGGCACGGCGCTTTCGCGCCTTTGCCCACCCGGCAGCATCGCTTACTTCTTCACCAGCGGACACTCGCTCGCTTCGAGCGGCTTGGCGGCGTCTTCCGGTGCGATGGTGGCGACCAGCTTGTAATAGTCCCACGGGCCCTTCGACTCTTCCGGCTTCTTCACCTCGAACAGATAGGCCGGGATGAGGCGGCGGCCGTCGGCGCGCAGCGGGCCCTTGCCGAACAGCGGATCATCCGTCGGCAGTTCCTTCATCTTGGCGACGACCTTGGCGCCGTCATGCGGGTTGCTGCCGAGCGCGTCCATCGCCTTCAGATAATGCAGGATGCCGGCATAGAGACCGGCGACCGTCATCGACGGCATCGAGCCCTTCGGCGAGACCTTCTGGAAGCGCTTCGACCATTCGCGCGTCTGGTCGTTGAGGTCCCAGTAGAAGGACTCGGTGAAGGTCAGGCCCTGCGCGGTCTTGAGGCCCAGCGAGTGCACGTCGTTGATGAACAGCAGCAGCGCTGCGAGCTTCTGACCACCCGCCACGATGCCGAATTCGGATGCCTGCTTGATCGCGTTGGTGGTGTCGCCGCCGGCATTGGCAAGGCCGATGATCTTGGCTTTCGACGACTGCGCCTGCAGCAGGAACGACGAGAAGTCGGAGGAGTTGAGCGGATGCTTGACGCTGCCGAGCACCTTGCCGCCATTGGCGATGACGACCGACGAGGTGTCGCGCTCCAGCGCATGACCGAAGGCGTAGTCGGCGGTCAGGAAGAACCAGCTGTCGCCGCCGGCCTTGGTCAGCGCCTTGCCGGTGCCGTTGGCGAGCATGTAGGTGTCGTAGGTGTAGGAGATCGTGTTCGGCGTGCAGGCCTTGCCGGTGAGGTCGGCGGTGGCCGCGCCCGAATTGAGCAGCACCGAGTTCTTTTCCTTGACGAGGTTGCTCACCGCGAGCGCAACGCCTGAGCTCGGCGTGTCGGAGATGACGTCGACCTTGTCGCTGTCGATCCACTGCCTTGCGATGTTGACGCCGACGTCGGGCTTGTTCTGGTGATCGCCCGAGACGACTTCGATCGTCCAGCCCTTGGCTTTCATGCCGGAATCCTCGACCGCCATCTTCACGGCGGCGACGGAGTTCGGCCCGCCGATATCGGCATAGAGGCTCGACATGTCGTTGAGCACGCCGATCTTGATGGTCTTGTCTTGGGCGGAAGCCGAGGTGGCGAAGCCGAGGCCGGCACAGGTCAACAGCGCGGCATAGCGCCACGCGCGCATGTTTTTCATTGTATTCCCTCCAACTGTTGATGCCGGGACGGCCCTCTTCGGTGGGGCTTTTGACCATCGGCGCGATCGGTCACGATCTTGATGTTCCCGATAGCCTGTCCTGATGCTTGCGGCAATGCGCTAATCGTAGCGGTCCGGGCGATCGGTTAATCCGATCGTCCCGCGCTGACTTAAATTTCATCAATCTGTCGCGCCACCGCGGCGCGTCTTTCAGGCCGGCGGCCGGAAGCTCATCAGCGTGCGCGACTTGTAGTCGTAGAATTTGCCGGTTTCTGTCCAGTCGGGTGCGCACATCGGCACGATGAACTCCGCCGCCTGCTCGGGCGTGTCGAGCGTCGAGGGATCCTCGCCCGGCATCAGGGTCGCGCGCATGCGGGTGCGGATCGGCCCGGGATTGAACAGGTTGACGCGCAGCTTCGTGCTCGCGGTCTCCTGCGCCCAGGCGCGTGCCAGCGTCTCCAGCGCGGCCTTGGAGGCGGCGTAGGGGCCGACATAGGCGGTCGCCTTGTTGGCCGCGCCCGAGGTGATGAACACCGCGCGGCCGGCGTCGGATTGTTTCAGCAGCGGCTCCATGCAGCGGATCAGCTGGAAGTTCGCGGAGACGTTGATCGCCATCACGTCGGTGAAGGTCTTCAGTTCGATATGGCCAAGCGGTGAGGAGGGACCGAGCACGCCGGCATTGCCGACGAGAATGTCGAGCTTGCCGTGGCGCTCGTGCAGCGCGGCGCCGAGCCGCGCGATACCATCGAAGTCGGTGAGGTTGAGCGGCACCAGCGTGGCACTGCCGCCTGCTTTCCGGATCTCGTCGTCGAGCTCTTCCAGCCCGCCCTGCGTGCGCGCCACCGCGACGATGTGCGCACCGGCTTTCGCCAGCGCGATTGCGGTGGCGTAGCCGATGCCGCGCGAGGCGCCGGTGACGAGAGCGATGCGGTTGGCTAGGGGTTTTGTCATGGCGGGGTTTTACAGGCGTGGATGGCCGGTACAAGCCCCCGCTTGGTCGTCATTTCCGGGGCGATGCGAAGCATCGAACCCGGAATCTCAAGATCGCCCAATGCGCAATTGCGCATTGGGGTCGGTCCTGCGGACCGCCCCGGGATGACAGCTACGCCGTCAGCTCGCCTCGGCCAGCAACGACAATTGCCGCGGCTGCGCCTCGGTCTGGGTCTGGTCGGTGAGATGTGTCGGATAGGCGCCGGTAAAACAGTGATCCGAAAACTTCGGATTGGCCGGGTCGCGGCCGGGCTCGCCCATGGCGCGGTACATGCCGTCGATCGACAGGAAGGCGAGCGAGTCCGCGCCGATGATCTCGCGCATCTCTTCGAGCGAGTGCGTCGCCGCGAGCAGGCCGCCGCGATCGGGCAGGTCGATGCCGTAGTAATCGGGATAGAGGATCGGGGGCGAGGCGAGACGGAAGTGCACCTCGGTCGCGCCCGCATCGCGCATCATGCGCACGATCTTCTTCGAGGTGGTGCCGCGCACCAGGGAGTCGTCGATCAGGATGATGCGCTTGCCTTCGATCGCGGCGCGGTTCGCCGAATGCTTCATGCGCACGCCGGATTCGCGGATCGCCTGTGTCGGCTGAATGAAGGTGCGGCCGACATAATGGTTGCGGATGATGCCGAGCTCGAACGGCACGCCGGAGAACTGGCTGTAGCCGACTGCGGCGGGCACGCCCGAATCCGGCACCGGCACCACCACGTCGACCGGCACGTGGCTCTCCCTGGCGAGCTGCGCGCCAAAGGCCTTGCGAACTTCGTAGACCGAGCGGCCGTGGACGATGGAATCCGGACGGGAGAAATAGATGTATTCGAAGATGCAGGGCCGCGGGGCCATCGGCGGGAACGGCTTGTGGACGTCCTCGCCGTTCTCGTCGAACACGATGACTTCGCCGGGCTCGATGTCGCGCACGAAGCGCGCGCCGATGATGTCGAGCGCGCAGGTCTCCGACGTCAGGATCGGGCAGCCGTCGAGCTCGCCGAGCACCAGCGGCCGGATGCCGCGCGGATCGCGCGCGCCGACCAGCTTTTTGTTGGTGAGCGACACCAGCGCATAGGCGCCTTCGATCTCGCGCAGCGCGTCGATATAGCGTTCGATGAAGCGGGCACGCTTGGATCGTGCGACCAGGTGCAGGATCACCTCGGTGTCGGTGGTCGACTGCATCATCGCGCCGTTCCTGACGAGCTCGCGGCGCAGCGTCAGGCCGTTGGTGAGGTTGCCGTTATGGGCGACCGCAAGGCCGCCGGCATTCAGCTCGGCGAACAACGGCTGCACGTTGCGCAGGATCGTGGCGCCGGTCGTGGAGTAGCGGACATGGCCGACCGCGACACTGCCGGGCAGGCGGTCGATCACCTCGCGGCGAGAAAAGGTGTCGCCGACGAGACCGAGGCGGCGTTCGGAGTGGAAGCGGTTGCCATCGTAGGAGACGATGCCGGCGGCTTCCTGGCCGCGGTGCTGAAGGGCGTGGAGGCCGAGGGCGGTGATGGCGGCGGCGTCGGGATGGCCGTAGATGCCGAACACGCCGCATTCCTCGCGTAGCGTATCCCCCTCGAGATCGTCCTGAAGCTCGAGCCCGGCCGGGGGGAGGTCGAGATCAAGCTGGGCGTTCCAGTCGGGGTTTTGCATCTCGTCCATCGCGCCTCTCTTCGGGCTCAATTCAACGTGCCGCGGGTTTCTCGATCAGCTTTTTAAGGCTGTCACGAGCCGGTTTACTGTAGCCATCGCTGCCGCCCGCAGGCTGCTGCTCGGTATCAGCTTGATCATCATCTGGTTTGTTTTTCTTGAATCTCTTCAAGATGGTGTTCTCGGGGTCGTCCGGCAAGAGCGACATCAGCCAATCCCCGGTTCCCTGGAGCACCACCCGGGATTTGGCTCCCGTGACCCAGTCCGGGCGCTGCTTGTCCGGGACCAGCCAGGTGAAGAACAGGAAGGCGACCACGACGATCAGGAGGCCGCGGGCAAGGCCGAACAGGAAGCCCAGGGTGCGGTCCAGGGCGCCGATCCGGGAATCCAGGATCATGTCGGAGATCCGGACCGTGATCACGGACACCACGATCAGCGTGCCCACGAACACACCGGCCACAACCACGACGCTGGCGACCGTGTCGTTGTTGAAATAGGTCTTGGCGGTCGGCAGCAGCTTCGAGAATGAATAAAGCGTCACGATCGCCGCTGCGCCCCAGGCCGCGATCGACAGGATTTCGCGCATGAAGCCGCGGACCATGGCAAGCAGGCCCGAGATCAGCATCACACCGAGCAGGATCAGATCGAGGAGTGTAATCGGCATCGGCTGGTCTGGTCCGCTCGTACTCTCAAAGGTGCTCAGCGAATCGGTGTTTTGGCCGCCGCCCTAAGTGAGGGGCAGACGGTGTTCCCAGCAAGTCCGGAACCACGCAATCCCATGCTGCTTTGTGACGGCTGTATAGCGGCGGGGCCGGGGATCGTCACCTCCAGCTAGCCCTCTCCACGGCGGAATCTGGCGGGTGTGGCATTTTTCTCGGGCGCGGACGCGGATTCGCCCCGGCGCGAGCCGCGGGCGGCGATCTCGGCGACCAGCGTGGTGAGGCTGTTCACGGCGTTGAGCGACAGCCCGGCGTCGCCGCCGGCCTCGCCACGGGCCGATTCGGGCAGCACGGCGCGGCTGAAGCCGAGCTTTGCGGCCTCCTTGAGCCGCGCGGGGGTCTGGGCCACGGGTCGCACCACGCCGGAGAGCGAAATCTCGCCGAAATAAACGGCATCGGTGGGTAACTGCGCGTTAACCAGTGACGACACCAGCGCCGCCGCCGCGGCAAGGTCGGCGGCTGGCTCGTGGATGCGAAGGCCGCCCGCAACGTTCAGATAGACGTCGTGGCCGGACAGCTTGACCCCGCAATGGGCTTCCAGCACCGCCAGCACCATGGAGAGCCGGCTCGGGTCCCAGCCGACCACGGCGCGGCGCGGGGTGCCGAGCGAGGTCGGCGCCACCAGGGCCTGCAATTCGACCAGCACGGGGCGGGTGCCCTCGATACCTGCGAACACGGCAGTGCCGGGGGTGCCGAGGTCGCGCTCGGACAGGAACAGCTCGGACGGGTTGGTGACTTCGCGCAGGCCGAGTCCGGTCATCTCGAAGACGCCGATCTCGTCGGTGGGGCCGAAGCGGTTCTTCACGGCGCGCAGGATGCGGAATTGCTGGGAACCTTCGCCCTCGAAGGACAGCACGGCGTCGACCATGTGTTCGACCACGCGGGGGCCGGCGATCTGGCCGTCCTTGGTGACGTGGCCGACCAGGATGATGGCGGCTCCCGTCTTCTTGGCGAAGCGGATCAGCGCCTGCGCCGAGGCGCGCACCTGCGTCACCGTGCCGGGCGCAGACTCCACCGTGTCGGTCCACATGGTCTGGATCGAGTCGATCACGATCAGGCGGGGGACCGAGCCTTCAGACAGCGTCGAGATGATGTCCTCGACCGACGTCTCCGCAGCGAGCTGCACCGGCGCGTCGGATAGCCCGAGCCGCTCGGCGCGCAAGCGCACCTGCGCGATCGCCTCTTCGCCGGAGATGTAGACGATGCGGTGGCCGGCGCGCGCCAGCAAGCTGGTAGCCTGCGTCAGCAGCGTCGATTTGCCGATGCCGGGATCGCCGCCGACCAGGAGCACCGAGCCGCGGACGAAGCCGCCGCCGGTGACGCGGTCGAGCTCGGTCATCCCTGAGGACAGGCGAGGGGCGTCAGGGCTTTTCCCCGCCAGGCTCTCCAGCGCGAAGGTGCGCCCCTTGCGTTTGGAGCGGATCGACACCGGCACGTTGCCGGTCGCGTCCTCCTCGGCCAGCGTGTTCCACTCGCCGCAGGCCTCGCACTTGCCTTGCCAGCGATTATAGGACGCGCCGCAGTTCTGGCAGACGAAGGAGAGCGTGGATTTGGCCATGGGACTGGTGAATCGGTGTCAGGGGGAGAGCGTGGCGTTCCATAGCATGCTGAGCCCCGCCGCGACCATGATGGCGTCCATCACCAGGCGGAACACGTCTGGCTTCATCTGCAGCACGAAGCGCTTGGCGATGAAGGCGCCAAACATGAGCGAGGAGCCTGCGATGAGGCCCTTGATTGCGACGTCGCCGGTCAGCGCGCCGAAGCGTTCGAAGGTCACGGATTTCGACAGATAGAGGCCGAGCGAGGAGGCGGCCTCGGTCGCGAGGAAGGCGCCCTTGGTCAGGCCGTAGAACAGGAACAGCGGCACGCTGAGCGGGCCCGTCGAGACCACGATGCCGGTGATATAGCCGATGACCGCGCCGCCGATCGCCAGATGCCAAAGATTGGCCTTCAGATCGTGCCGCGCCAGCCAGTGCCGCGCCGGCACCATCGCGATCAGGAAGATGCCGATCGCAAGATCGACCGCGTGCGAGGGCAGCGCCAGCAGCGTCCGCGCGCCGAGCGCTGCGGCCGGGATGCCGGTGATGGAATAGGCTGCGCATGCCTTCCAGTCGACCTCGCGCCACCAGGCGAGGATCCGCGACAGGTTCGCCATCACGGCGGCCACGGCCATGATCGGCACCGCCTCCTTCGGCCCGTATTCATAGACCAGCACCGGCATCAGCATGATCGACGAACCCGTGCCGACGATGCCGGAAATGGTGCCGGCGATCAGGCCGACGATGAGGACGAACAGGAATGCCAAAGAGGAGGGCTCCGGGAATCGGGGGAGTGTAGCCAATTCTTGCCGCAGATCGGACCGTTTCGCCTGCGCGACAAAAAACCTCGAAAACAACCCCATCCAAAGTAGCCGGGGCTGCCGGCATCCTGCGGTCTGCGAACGGCTTGAGACGGGCACACGTCGGTGTCGCGATGGCGGCGCCCGCTGAGGCGGCTGCCTGCAAACGAGGCGGTGCGCCGCAGCACATGCTGACAGCATGTTGGCAGCAGGCCTCGGCTACGACCATCTCCTGACATTTTCGAGACAGGGAGCGGGCCATGCCGGTCGAAGGAAGCTGCCATTGCGGTGAGACGGTGTTCGAGGTCACCGAGCCGCCGGCCAGCGTTACGCGCTGCACTTGCTCGCTCTGCGCCAAGCGCGGCGCGTTGTGGGCCTATTACACGCCGGCGCAGTTCCGCTTGCTCTCTCCGCCGGAGAACGTCGCGACCTATCAATGGGGAAGTCGAACCGTCAAACATCACTACTGCGCGAGCTGCGGCTGCGGCACCTATTCGGAGTCGCCGGACTGGTCGAGCGGAAAGCCCGACTTCGACAATCCGAGAGTGGGCATCAATGCCCGCCTGTTCGACGATTTCGATCTCGATGCTGTGCCGGTGAACGTGATCGACGGCAAGAATTTGTGGTGACGGGGAATATCGCCGTTTGACCCCGAAGCGGATTTGGACGTGCCTTGAGGTCATATCCGACCGGAATTTTCAAAGGCACGCGCCGTAGTAGCCCCCCTCGACATGGGTCAAATCGCCATGTTCATCGCTTGACCACATGACTGAAATGGATTCCATGCAAACACCGCCGCCCCACTTATAAACCAACGTTCTCTTCCTCCTCTCTTCCTGCTCCGGAGTTAAGCACTGGTGGTAGACCTCCCCGATCGGCACCTGCTGGCCAGGCGGAACGCAATTGGACGGTACGGGATCGGCGGGTCGAAATCCCTGGCCCGCCAAAATCGCTTTCAGTGCGCCCTCTGTTGACCCAACTGGAAATTGTGACTGCAGGACCTCAGTCAACTTTTTGCTGGCTGCTGCAAAGTGGGGCCAGTCTTCTTTGGTAATGACCCCCTTCGCGATTGGCGGCGGCCCGGAGTTGAAAATCGCCGCGATGACGATAACCATGACCAAACGCGCTGTCGGGCTAAAAACAAACAAGCCCGAGAGAATGGCCACAACAAGGGCGAGTGTTGCCAAGACCCAAATAGCAAAACGCTTCACGCAGGTCCCTCTCCCCGAACTCGCTGCTGGTGCGCTACTTTGGCATCAAACCGTCATTCCGCGCACGTCCGAATCTGGCCCATGGCGGAAATCATCGAAGCCACTGCCGACGTCTGCTTCAAGAGACGAAGCCGACGAGTAGCTGTATCTACCGTAGGCAGTGGACTTGAGAGCGTGCGCCTAGCGCAGCACCACCCACACCGGCGCATGGTCGCTCGCGCCGTCTTCGCCGCGGATCGTCTTGTCAACGCCGGCCTTGGTCAGGCGCGGGGCGAGGGCAGGGCTGAGCAGGAGGTGATCGAGGCGAAGACCGGCATCGCGCGGCCAGCGGTTACGCTTGTAGTCCCAGAAGGTGTAGATGCGCTTCTCGGGATGCAGCGCGCGGAGCGCATCGCACCAGCCTTGCGCGACGAGTGATTTGAATGCGGCGCGGCTCTTGGGCTGGATCAGGGCATCCTTGTCCCAGGATTTCGTAGGATAGATATCGAGCGCGGTCGGGGCGACGTTGTAGTCGCCGGCGAGCACGACCGGCAGGTCCTGTTTGAGGAAGGTCTTCGCGTGGCGCTTCAGGCGCGCGAACCAGTCGAGCTTGTAGTCGAATTTCGGTCCGGGCTGCGGGTTGCCGTTCGGCAAATAGATGCTGGTGACGATGATGCCGCGCACGGCGGCCTCGATGTAGCGCGCCTCGATGTCGTCGGCGTTGCCTGGCAAGCGGTCGCGGGTCAACACGGGCTCGGCGTTGCGCGCGAGAATGGCGACGCCGTTCCAGGTCTTTTGTCCGCGCCAGACCGCGCCGTAGCCGGCCTTCTCGATCGCAGCGGCCGGAAATTCGCCATCGATGGCCTTCAGTTCCTGGAGTGCGACGACATCGGGATTCGCCGTGCGCAACCAGCGCAACAGGTTGGGCAGGCGGTGGTTGATGTTGTTGATGTTGAATGTCGCAATCTTCATGTAGAGCAAGGCTCCTCACGCCCCAAACCGGAGAAACAATGTCCAAGTTGAATTTTGCCGCTATCGCAGTCGCCGTCGCGCTCTCCGGGTCCGCGCTGGCACAATCGTCCGATCCGCGCGGCGCTTGCAAGGCGGATTATGACAAATTCTGCGCCGGCATCGCGCCTGGCGGCGGCCGCATCGTCGCGTGCCTCAATGCCAAGCGCGACCAGCTCAGCGACACCTGCAAGAAGGCGCTGGATAGCAGGAAGAAGTAAGCGTTCACGATCACCCTCGTGTCCCGGACGAGGCGCAGCGCGAAAGCGGTGCGACGCAGAGCCGGGACCCAGAAGGCGGCACGGTACAAAGCGGATAGATGGGCCCCGGCTCTGCAGCGCACCGCTGAAGTAGCGCTGCGCTGCGTCCGGGGCACGAGAGCGTGTCGGGTCGGTTAGGTCGGCAGCGGCGGCGGGCTTGCCGGCTGCTCCAGTGGCGGCGGCGCGGGTGGCTCGGCGGCGGACGTCGCGGCGGGTTGCGCGAGAGGTGGCTGTTCGACCGGCGCTTGCGCATTGCCGCCCTTGTAGACCCGGGCATAACGGTGGCCGAGGCTCGTCAGCACCTCGTATCCGATGGTGCCGAAATGATGCGCGAGCTCGTCGACGGTGATGCCTTCACCGAGCAGCGTCACCATGTGGCCGCGCCGCACCGAATTCGGCGGCAGATCGGTGATGTCGATCGCGATCAGATCCATGGAGACGCGGCCCGCGACCGGACAGCGCTTGCCCGCGACGATCACCTCGGCGCCGCGGGTGCCGTCATTGGAGCTGGCGGCGCGGAAATAGCCGTCGGCATAGCCGACCGCGATGATCGCGAGTTTCGTGGGGCGCCGTGCCGTCCAGGTGCCGCCATAGCCGACGCTCTCGCCACGCTCGATGGTGCGAATCTGTACGATGCGGGCCTTGAGATCGACCACCGGCTGCATCGGATTGTCGGCCTCCGGCGTCGGGTTGACGCCGTAGAGCGCCGCGCCCGGCCGCACCAGGTCGAACTGGAAGGGGGCGCCAAGGAAGATGCCGGAGGAATTGGCGAGCGCGGCGGGCACACCCGCGAATTCGCTCGCGATGGAGCGGAAAGCTGCGAGCTGCCTGGCGTTGACCGAGCTGTTGAGCTGCTCGGCGGAGACCAGATGGCTCATCACCAGCGTGATGCCGTGATCGCCCGCATTGATTCGCGGGATGATGGCCTGCGCCTCCTGGAGCGTCAGCCCGAGCCGGTTCATGCCGGTGTCGATATGGATGGCCGCGCCCCCAGTCCAGCCCGTGCGGCGGCAGAACACGTCCCATTCGGCGAGCTCGTTGAGATCCCCGATCACGGGGCGGCAATCGATCCTGGCGTAATGCTCGCCGGTATTCTGGAAAAAGCCGCCGAGCACGTAGATCGTCGCGGTCGGCACCGCCGCGCGGGCGATGCGCGCTTCCTCGATCGTCGCGACGAAGAAGGTCTTGCAGCCGGCTTTGTGAAGCGCGCGCGCCACCGGTTCGGTGCCGCAGCCATAGGCGTCGGCCTTGATCACTGCGGCGCATTCGGCCGGCACCGCGGTCTTCTCGAGCTTGCGCCAGTTGGCGACGATCGCGTCGAGGTCGACGGTGAGCACGCCGCCATAGGCGGCAAGCGCCGCGGCCTGGTTGGCTTCCTCGGAGAGGAGGCCGGTTTGCGGGATGAGGTTCGGGTCGGACGCCATTGTCATGGCATCGTTTTACGCAAGAGGTGTGCGCGGTTCAACCCGAGCAACTCAGAGCGCGATGAGATCATCGCGCTCTGCCTCCTTGCTTGAGCGTGATCTCCGCGCAAACGCGTTCCGCGTTTGTCGCGAGGGAAAACCGCTGCACACTTTTCCGGATCATGCCTTAGTAGTCGCTGCGATCCGGCAACTGGCCGTCATGGGCGAGATCGCCGAAGCGGGTGACCGAGGCATCGAAGTGCAGCTCGACCGTGCCGGTCGGACCATGGCGCTGCTTGCCGATGATGACTTCGGCCCGGCCGACCGTGCGCTCCATGTCGGCCTGCCATTTGGCGTGTTCCTCGGTGCCGGGACGCGGCTCCTTCATGGCGAGGTAATATTCTTCGCGGAACACGAACAGCACGACGTCGGCGTCCTGCTCGATCGAGCCGGATTCACGCAGGTCCGAGAGCTGCGGCCGTTTGTCGTCGCGCGATTCGACCTGACGCGAGAGCTGCGACAGCGCGATCACGGGGACGTTGAGCTCCTTGGCCAGCGCCTTCAGGCTGGTCGTGATCTCCGTGATTTCCTGGACGCGGCTGTCGCTGGCGCGCTTGCCCGAGCCGGACAGCAGCTGGATGTAGTCGATCACGAGGAGATCGAGACCCTTCTGGCGCTTCAGCCGGCGCGCGCGCGCCATCAGCTGGGCGATCGACAGACCGCCGGTTGCGTCAACATAGAAAGGCAGCGACTGCAGCTCGATCGAAACCTGGCGGATCTTCTCGAAATCGGCTTCCGAGATTCCGCCACGGCGGATGTGCGAGGAGGGGATGCCGGTGCGCTCGGCCACGATACGCGTGGCGAGCTGGTCGGCCGACATTTCGCAGGAGAAGAAGCCGATCACGCCGCCATTGGCGGCCTTCGTGGTGCCGTCGGCCTGGAGTTCTGGAACGTAGGCTTGCGCGACGTTGTAGGCGATATTGGTCGCAAGCGACGTCTTGCCCATGCCGGGACGTCCCGCGACGATGATGAGGTCGGAGTGCTGCAGGCCGCCCATCTTTGTGTCGAGGTCGCGTAGCCCCGTCGAGATGCCCGACAGCTTTCCGTCGCGCTGGAACGCTTTTGCCGCGAGATCGACGGCGACCGTCAGCGCCTGCGAGAATTTCTGGAAGCCGCCGTCATAGCGGCCCGACTCGGCGAGCTCATAGAGGCGGCGCTCGGCGTCCTCGATCTGCGCCCGCGGCGCAAAGTCGACCGGGGCGTCATAGGCGACGTTGACCATGTCCTCGCCGATGCCGATGAGGTCGCGCCGCAATGCAAGATCGTAGATGGTGCGGCCATAGTCCTGGGCGTTGATGATGGTTGTCGCTTCGGCCGCCAGCCGCGCCAGATACTGCCCGATGGTCATGCCGCCGACGTCGGTATCGGCGGGCAGGAACGTCTTTAGCGTCACCGGGGTGGCGATCTTGCCCATCCGGATCAGGCTGCCGCCGGTCTCGAAGATCGTCTGGTGCAGCGGTTCGAAGAAGTGCTTTGGCTCGAGGAAGTCAGAAACGCGGTAGAAGGCGTCGTTATTGACCAAAATGGCGCCCAGAAGGCTCTGCTCCGCCTCGATGTTGTGCGGTGCGCTCCGATAGGCGGGGGTTCCGGCATCGGGCGCGAGTTTCAGGACGGTCGAATCAGTCAGGGCCATGGTCGGAGGTGCTTAGCAACTTTTCCGGCGGGATGCGGGGCGGCGATAAAGCGCCGACGGCAGGCAAAGCGGAAGCGAAAGCTGGTCGCTATCAACCGGTCTTTAAAATGGTGGATGGTTAGCAGCCGCAGCATGCGCGATGCTTGACTGATGTTTTGCGGAATTCGCCTCGGCGCCTTGATCCCGCTCAGGCCGAGCCACGGAAAATTCCGGATGATGTGAACCTTATATGTCGGCGCGCAGACCTATTTTGCGGGCGCGCATCATGCGGCGCACTGGCCGGCCGACTGTTCAGACGATCAGGAGGTAGACCAGCGCAACCAGGGCGGCGGCAACGCCGGTGGCGATCAAGGCATAGTCTGTGCGGAGATCGTCCTGCACGTCGAAGGAGGTTTGGATCTTCTTGCTCATGGCGACGGTCTAGGACAATTCCGACCACCGCTTTGTGAAGCAGATCACAGAACCCCGGAATCTTTCGTGTGAGGCTCGGAACGGGCCGCCGGGTAGGGAATTGATCTGGTCCGCGACCGTCAGGAGACGAGGCGAAAATGCGGCAGGAGCTGCAGATATGGAAAAGCGAGGCGGGCAGCCGGATCTGGCTGTCGGCGCTGATCGCTGCCATGGAGGACGCCTCCCTGCCGGAACGCGAGGGGTCCATGGTGCCGGCCGAGACGCTGGCGCAGTTCCGTGCACGGCTCGCGCTACCGGCTTCGCTGCTCTACTCAGCCCCGCGCCTGCGTCACTAGCCTTCATTTGTAATATTATTCGCCCGCCAGCTTCAGCCTGGGCCTGCTGCTGCCCTCCAGGCCGCGCAGCCGCGCCTCCTCATGGCCGATATAGTCGCGGGTCACGGGGACCACGCCCTGCCGTTTGGTGAGCTGGATCTGGAAGTTCATCATGCCCTGCTTGCGGAAGGTCATCTCGCAGGCGGCCAGATAAAATTCCCACATCAGCGCAAATCGCTCGTCATAGAGCTGCACCGCTTCCTCGCGCCGCGCCATGAAGCGCTCGCGCCAGGCCTTCAGCGTCTCGGCATAGTGCAGGCGGAGGATCTCGATGTCGCAGACGAGCAGCCCTGCGCGCTCGATTGCGGGCAGTACCTCGGACAGCGCCGGGATATAGCCGCCGGGGAAGATGTATTTGGCGATCCAGGGATTGGTGGAGTCCGGCCCCTGCGAACGGCCGATCGAATGCAGCAGCATGACGCCGTCCTCGCTGAGGAGCTCAGCGCAGCGCTGGAAATAGGTCTCGTAGAACTTGACGCCGACATGCTCGAACATGCCGACCGAGACGATACGGTCGAACGGACCGTCGATGTCGCGATAGTCCTGGAGCAGGAACCGGGCTGACCGGGTCAGGTTCTTCTCGGCCGCACGGGCATTGGCAAGCTGCAACTGCTCGGTCGACAGCGTGATGCCGGTGACGTCGGCGTCTGCGATCTCGGCGAGGTAGAGGCCGAGCCCGCCCCAGCCGGAGCCGATATCGAGCAACCGGTGGCCACGTTTGATGGCGAGCTTCGCTGCGATATGCCGCTTCTTGGCGAGCTGGGCGTCGTCGAGCGAAGTGTCCGGCGTCTCGAAATAGGCGCAGCTATATTGCCTGTCGGCGTCGAGGAAGAGCGCATAGAGCCGGCCGTCCAGATCATAGTGATGGGCGACGTTGGTCTTCGCGCGGGCACGCAGGTTGAACTGCTTCAAATGTCGCGTCAGGTAGCGCAAGTGCCACTGGGGTTTGGCCCACTGTGGCAATGTTCCGGGTTGATCCAGGAGGATCGCCAGGGCATCAGCGATCGAGCCTTGCTCGACGACGAACTCGCCGTCCATATAGGCCTCGCCGAGCCCGAGCTCGGGATTGAGCAGGATCTTTCGCTGCGCATCGGTTGTCGCGAAGCGGACCGCCACACGTTGGCCAGAGCCGTCACCGCATGTGAATTTTGCGCCGCTTACGGTCGTCACCGTCATCCATCCGCGCCGGATGAACTTGGTCAGGAAGCTACGCAACAAACGGTCCATAGAACCACCCTGTCGAGCGAACCCGAAAAGATGCGACTAACCCCCGCCATCACACCGACGCTTCGGAACTGCGTTGGTTCCTATGCATCTGCATGGGAATGTAATCAGCTGGTTCCGGACCTGCTATTGCGTTGTGTTCAAAGCCGATATTCGCAAAACGCGCGATCACATCCTTGCGTCATGAGCGTGCTTCCAATTGCAGCGCAATCGGCTAAAAGGTGACCCGCCGCCAGCGCCGCCCACGCGTGCGGGCTGGCCTTCTTGCGTTTTTCAATGGAGATGACGGGATGTCGAGCCGAGCGCTCAGCCTCGCGACGGTGTTGCTTCTGATCGGCCTTGGCGCTCCGGAGGCTGCGTTTGCGCAGGCGACGAACCTCGAGGCCGGCAAGAGTCCGTCCCAGATCTTCGCCCAGACCTGCAATGCCTGCCACAAGTCGCCGCGGGGGCTGCTCAAGTCGGTGCCGCCGGGCTCGCTGCCTAGCTTCCTGCGCCAGCACTACACCACGAGCTCGGACATGGCGGGCGTGCTCTCCTCCTACCTCGTCTCCAATGGTGCGACCGACACGCGCTACCAGGCCAAGGACGGCAAGGACAAGAAGGACGGCGCCAAGGAGAAGGAAAAAGAAGCCAATTCCAGCGCCACGCAACAGCCCGAGCCTTCCAGCCGGCGCCAGCGCCAGGACGCGGCGAAGCCGGAAGGTGAGGGCGCTCCGGCATCCGAGACCGGCCGGGCCGGTTCGAGGCGGATGGCGCGGCCGAGCGAAGAGGGTGCAAAGGAAGGCGCCAAGCCCGAGGGGCAAGCGACCAATGAGCGCGGTCCCGAGGGCCGCAAGTCCAAGCAGCGCCTGAGCAAGCGCGGCAAGCCCGAGCCCGAGGAAGCTCCGAAGGCTGACACCCCCAAGGGCGAAACGCCCAAAGACATGCCCGCCGCAGCCGAGCCGCCGGTCGAGAAGAGCGAACCCAAAAACGATACGAAGAACGACAGCGCCAAGGTCGATACCGAGGCCAAGCCCGACAGCGCGAAGGACAAGCCGGCGGAGAAGCCGGCCGACAAGCCCGAGAGCGCCAAGGTCGAGCCTTCGACCAGCCAGACCCCAGCGCTGCGGCCCGATCCGGTGCCGGACGTGACGCCGGCCCCGTCGGCTGCTGCCAAGCCGGCAGATGCGCCCGTGCAGAAGCCAGCAGACACCGCGGGCAAGCCCGCCGATGCCTCTTCAAACGGCAGCGGCGCCTCTGCGCCGGCGGCGGCCAAGCCGCAGGACGCGGCGCCGCCTGCGGCCGCGGCCGCCCCGCCGGCTCCGGCCGAGCCGTCCGGCTCGCCGGCCCCGCCGATCTCCCGCTAACGAGACTTCCATCTCGTCATTGCACCGGAGGCCGCTCATCGCGGCCTCCGCGTCGTCTTGACCGCAGCTAGAGTACTGCTCTAGAGTATTACTCTAGGAGGTGCCGATGTCGGCTGGCGTGCGTGACGATCTGTTAGCCGCGGGGCTGGCGATCTTCGATCGTGCGGGCTTCGAGGGCGCGACGGTGGCCGCGATCCGCGCGCGGGCGCGTGCCTCCAATGGCAGCTTCTTTCATTTTTTCGCCTCGAAGAAGGAGCTCGCCGGCGCGCTGTTTCTGGAAATTCTCGCCCGGTATCACGCAGCAGTGCTGAATTCGGTCGATGAGTCCTGCGGCGCGCGGGAAGGTGTGGCGCGATTGATACGCGCTCATCTGGACTGGGTGGTGAACTCCAGGCGAGAAGCGCGTTACCTGTTCGAGATCTCCCGCAGCGAATGGACCGAAGATGTCCGCGACGCGCAGCGTGCGCAGAATTCGCGTCTTGCGGAAGCCGTCGAACGCTGGCGCGCGCCGCTGGTCGCGCGCGGCGAGTTGCTGCCGATGACGGCCGCGCTGTTCTTCAGCCAGATCATCGGACCGGCGCAGATTTTCTGTCGCGCCTGGCTGTCGGGCCGCGATCGTTCCGATCCGAGAGACCAGACCGACATGCTGATCGCATGCGCCATCCGCGCAGTGGTCACGCCGAACGTCTCTAGCGCGGGAACAGATGGGCCATGATCATCGACGCATGGGGGCAGCACCCGACGCTGCGTCACAGTCAGGACGACATCTTCGCGTCGCTGCGACGCTGGACCAAACGCGATAGTCCAACTCACGAGCTTCCTGTCGCGGCCACGGTCCGCGCGATGGAGGAGCGCGGAATCGACAAGATGCTGATTTCGGCGTGGGTTGCCCCGCGAAATGTCATGATCTCGAACGACGAGGTGGCTGGATTCGTGGCGCAAGCGCCCGACCGCCTGGTCGGCGTCGGGTCGGTCGATATATCGAGGCCGATGGATGCCGTCAGGGAAATCCGCCGCTGTGTCAGCGAACTCGGTTTCAAGGCAATTCGCGTCCTTCCCTGGCTCTGGGATTTGCCGCCGACCGATCGTCGTTTCTATCCGGTCTATACGGCGTGCTGCGAATTGAACGTGCCGTTCTGCACGCAGATCGGACATACCGGCCCCCTGATGTCATCGGAAGTAGGGCGCCCGATCTATCTCGATCGTGTTGCGCTGGATTTCCCCGAGCTCAGCATCGTCGCCGGCCACATCGGTTATCCCTGGACCGAGGAGGCAATCGCGGTCACCACCAAACACGAAAACGTCTTCATCGATACGTCGGCCTATACGGTCAAGCGCTATCCGTCCGTGTTGATCGACTACATCCGCGCGCATGGCCGTACCAAGGTGATGTTCGGCACCAACTATCCCATGATAACGCCGGCGAAGGCTCTTGAAGGCTTCGACCAGCTTGATCTCGACGACAGTGTCGCGAATTTGTTCCTCGGCGAAAACGCGAAGCGGGTATTCAAGCTCGGCGGCGGCGAAGACGACGGCCATAAGCAAAGAAGCCCGGCCTGAGGGCCGGGCTTCCGTTCGTCGAACAGGTTAGCGAGCGCGCGTTACTCTTCGGTCGCGGCAGGCGCCGGCTGCACGTCGTCGTGCTGGGCTTCCGGATCGAAGAACTCGCCGGCGGCGGCGATCGCCTCGGCGGCCGCGTCGCGGTCCTCGTTGCGGGTCGAGATGTCCTCGCCGCGGTTGATGCGTTCGGCTTCTTCCTGGCTGCGCGCAACCGTCACGGTGACTTCGATCTCGACCTCCGGGTGGACGGCGATCGTGATGGTGTGCTTGCCGATGGTCTTGATCGGCGCGTCGAGCTGCACCTGCGGGCGGGCGAGCGAGATGCCGTCGGCCTCGAAGGCGACGACGATGTCGCGCACCGTGACCGAGCCGAACAGCTGGCCGGCTTCGGAGGCCTGACGGATCACGGTGATGTTCTTGCCCTCGATCTTCTCGGCGACCTTGGACGCCTCGCCCTTGGCCTTGAGGTTGCGCGCCTCGAGCTCGGCCTTCATGCCGTCATACTTGGCGCGGTTGTCGTTGGTGGCGCGCAGCGCCTTGCCGCGCTTGAGCAGGAAATTGCGGGCATAGCCGTCGCGAACCTTCACGACTTCGCCCATCTGGCCGAGCTTGGCGACGCGTTCCAGCAAAATGACTTCCATAATCGTTCTCCTTTTGAAGTGCTGTGAGTTGGGTTTTGGGTTGGACTTAAGGGGTTGGCAGTGGCGGCGGCCGGTTGCGCAGGAAGCGCTCGCGGAAACCGAAGACGGCATCGGCAAGCCCGAGCGCGATCATCGCGATCACGGGCCATCCGAGCACGACGACGACGGCGTAGGTCGAGCCGAGCCAGAACGCACGGCTCTTCAGTGCAAGCGTGAGCGTATGCAGTACGGCGAAGCCGGTCAGCGCATAGGCTATCATCAGCGCCGCCGTGATGATCTGCGCGGCGATCGCGAGCAGCCCGCCGGCGAAGCAGAAGGCGATGGCGATGCACAGCACGGCGAGCGTCATCGACGGCAGCTCGGCGGTCATCAGCGCGGGCCAGGGACGGCGTAGCCGTCCCGACGTCGCCGCCACCTTGGCCGAGAGCCAGAGGTTGAGGGTGAGCGTCATCATCGAGACGATGGTGGCAACGGCCGGTGCGACGGTCGCCAGCGCATCGATGAACTGGTCGGTATCGCCGGAGACTTGCGGATCGGCTGCGCGGAGGATGCGCATCAAGCCGCGGCGCAGCGAGGTCGTGATGCCCTCGGCATCGCTGCCGAGCGTGAGCAGCGCCGCGATCGTGATCAGCGCGGCAAAGCCCGCGATCCAGAGCAGGATTCGCCCGACCGGATACCATTCGATCTCAGGTTCGGCCGGCGGCTCTCCGCCCGCGGCGATCACGGCAGGGGTGGTATGGCGGCCGAGCAGCACGAGATGGCCAAGCCACCAGGCCGGCAGCGCGACCGTGACGGCAAAGGCGAGGCAGTAGGGCAGGCCGAAAATGGCGCCGAGGCCGATCGCGGCGGCGATGCCGCCAAAGCTCGCATACAGCGGTCCCCAGCCGATCGCGGCGACCATCAGCGGCAGGGGCGAGAGGTAGAACAGGACGAGCGAGATCAGCGCGCCCGAGATGATCGAGGCGAACATCAGGGCCGACGCAGCGCCGGCGATCAGGGCAATGAGTACAAGTGCCATCATCAGCTGTCCCGCTCCCTTCGAGCGGTTAGAGGCATTTCGCCCCAACCATCGGCAACCGGACGACCCGGAAGCCTTATGAGTTTGAATGATTCGACCGGCGGTCTCTGCGGCCGCCGGTCGGAACGTCGTTTAGCGGATCACGTAGGGCAAGAGGCCGAGGAACCGCGCGCGCTTGATGGCGCGGGCGAGCTCACGCTGCTTCTTGGCGGACACGGCCGTGATGCGGCTCGGCACGATCTTGCCGCGCTCGGAGACGTAACGCATCAGGAGCTTGGAGTCCTTGTAGTCGATCTTCGGCGCGTTGGCGCCCGTGAACGGGCAGCTCTTGCGGCGACGGAAAAACGGACGGCGTGCACCAGCTTCAGCCATTGTTCTTACTCCCCATCCGTCGTTTCAGCTTCTTCGCGCGGACGGCGCGGGCCGCGGTCACCGCGGAAGCCGCCTTCGCGGTCGCCACGGAAGCCGCCTTCACGCTCGCCGCGGAATCCACCGCCGCGGTCATCGCGCTCGCGATCGCGATCGGCCTTGCGCATCATTGCGGAGGGACCTTCCTCCAGCTCCTCGACGCGGACGCTGAGATAGCGGATCACGTCTTCGCTGATGCGCTCCTGGCGCTCGATCTCGGCGATCGCCGCGGACGGCGCGTCGATGTTGAGCAGCACGAAGTGCGCCTTGCGGTTCTTGTTCATGCGGTAGGTGAGGGAGCGCACGCCCCAGTTCTCGGTCTTGGTGACCTTGCCGCCGAGACCCTCGACGATACCGGTCATCTGGGTCGTCAGCTCTTCAACCTGCTGCGGGCTCGCGTCCTGACGCGCGAGAAAAACATGCTCGTAAAGAGGCATGGAAGTCCTTTCCTCATGTTGGCGCTTCACCCGGCGTCAAGCCCTTCGAGGCCTTCGGAAAGGACTCTGGGGTTAAGCTCAGAAGGCGGAAACACGGGACGACGGGCCGACTGGCCCTGCCACATCAAAATCAACAAGTGAATTTGCTGAGACCGTCCGTTCAGCTCCCGGCCGGGGTCTGCGGATGGCGCGCTTTATACGGATTTTGGCCGGCTTGGCAAGGTTGGCAGAGGGGTTTTGAGGACGTCGCGTCGGCGAACCGGTTGTGGCGGTTCCGGTGCGGGAACACCGCGCTTGTACGGAATCCCCAGAATTTATGAAAAGTTGTAGGCTTCTGACTGCCGGGGCTGAATTTCATCTCGAAACCATTTTTACCGGCAAGGGGCCGCTCTCAGGAGCGGCCCCTTTCGATTCCAGAGCAAGCCAAAGCCACACGTCCTTTCGGTCTTGATTTATTTGTTTGTATGTCATACAAATAAATGACGGGAGGAGCTGATGGCCAAATCCGTCAAGGGTCCGGTGGAAGCGCTTCGGGGCGACCCAAAGCATGCTGCCCGGGCGACCCGCTCGGCGGGGCGCAAGATGCGCTCGCTGCTCCTCGATGCGGCAAGTCCCTTGTTCAAGGAGCAGGGGCTGTCCGGGACATCGATTTCCGACATCGCGACCGCCGCGAACGCGTTTCCGAGCCAGATCACCTATTACTTCCGCACCAAGGAGGCGCTGTTCGTCGAATGCGCCTGCCGCGATCTCCTGTATCTGGCGCGCACCACCGAGCAGGCGGCGCTGAAGGCGCACACGCCACAGGCCTACACATATGCGCTCGCGCAGACGGTCACGGCGACCGATTCGGTGGCATTCTTCGCCGAAGCGCTGACGCTGACGCGGCGGCGGCAGGATCTCGCGCCGCTGGTCGAGCGTACCATCGAGCGCCTGCACGCCGAGGGCGCGCGCGCCTATGCTGCCCAGGTCGAGCGCCACGGCTGGCGGACGCTGCGCGCGCCTGACGAGAGCTCGCGCAGGTTCTGGGCGGTGGCAATCGGCGTCATCGTGGAAGGCTATGCGATGGGCCGCTCGCCGGATGAGCTGTGCGCCGAGATGCTGCGCGTGCTGGGCGAGCAGGCGAAATCGGCAGGCGATGCGGCGCGCCTGCGGCTCGTCGGGGATCGCGACGCATCAACACAATCGGATGAGGAGAGCTAGGTCATGACCGCGCTTCGCATGCGTGCCCGCGATTTCCTGACCGAGGACCAGCTCGTCGACGTGCGCGAGCGCGTCACGTGGAAGGGCATAGCACTGATCGCGCACGCCTGGGCGCTGATCGCGGCTGCGATCGCACTGGTGGCGTGGTGGCCGAATCCGCTGACCTACATTCTCGCGGTCGCGATCATCGGCTCGCGCCAGCTGGGCTTAGCGATCCTCATGCATGACGGCGCGCATGGCTGCCTGTCGCCGGATGAAAAGACCAATCTGGCGCTGAGCCAGTGGTTCTGCGCCTATCCGATCTTCGCGGAGACGCGCAGCTACCGTCGCTATCATCTGCAACATCACGCGCGCACGCAGCAGGAGGACGATCCCGACCTCGTGCTGTCGGCGCCGTTCCCGATCACCAGGCTGAGCTACCGCCGCAAGTTCATCCGCGATCTCACCGGGCAGACTGGCTACCAGCAGCGCAAGGCACAACTGCTCAATGCGCTCGGTCCGAAGGATTGGCCGTCGTCGCAGCGCGTCGCGCATTTCTGGGAGAAGCTCGGGCCGCAATGCGTCACGAACGCGCTGCTGTTTGCGGTGCTCGCGGCCGCCGGCGTGTGGTGGGCCTATCCGTTGCTATGGCTGGTGCCGCTTCTGACCTGGCAGATGGTCATCACACGTATCCGCAACATCGCCGAGCATGCGGTCGTTCCCGACAGTCACGATCCCTTGCGCAACACCCGCACCACGCATGCCAATTTTATCGAGCGGCTGTTCATCGCGCCGTATTACGTGAACTACCACCTCGAACATCATCTGCTGTTCTACGTGCCCTGCTACAATTTGCCGAAGGTGCATCGCCTGCTGAGCGAGAGCCGACATGCCTGCCGCATGGAGGTGCAGCCTAATTATCTCGCCGTGCTGCGGCTCGCGACCGCCAAGCCAAACCGCGATGATCGTCCCGGGCAATTGGTCAGCAGCGTTCGCCGCGCACACGCGGGTGCCGAAGTCGGCGCAGATCAGAAGGCCGGCGGGTTCTAGTCGGCCAGCGCCGGAGCTTTCACCGTGGGGACGAGCGGCACCACCTCGGTGACCTCTTCGACGCCGAGGGTGTGGATCACAAAGCTGCCCTTGCCGCGGCGCTTGGCCTCGTACATCGCGCGATCGGCGGCGCTCAGCAGCTCGTCGGCGGTCATGCCGTCCTGGGGCGCTGTTGCAAGGCCGATGCTTGCGCCGACGCGCGCCGCCGGCGCAAATTCAAACGGTTCAGCAACCCGCGCGGTGATCCGCCGGGCAATGTCGGCGGCCTCGGTGTCCGTGATGTCGGGCAGCAGGATCACGAATTCGTCGCCGCCAACGCGGCACACGACATCGGCCTCGCGCACGCTGGCGCGCAGGCGGTCCGCGACGGCGACCAGGACCGCGTCGCCGGCCGCATGTCCGAGCCGGTCATTGACGCCCTTGAAGTTGTCGAGATCGACGCAAAACACGGTGAGCTTCGCGGCTGATGGTGATGCAGCTTCCGGCCATGGACCGTCGAGCAGCTCCGAAAACAGCTTCCGGTTCAGGGCGCGATTGGGAAGACCGGTGAGCAGGTCGTGGTGCGCCATCTGGCGATTGTTGCGCTCGGTTTGATGCAGGTTGAGGAGGATCTTGTGATTTTCAAGCAGCAGGAAAATCATCCCCGCGGTGTAGACCGGGGTTTGCAGGCCGACGATGAACAGGAAGGGGATCGGCGACAGCATCGTGGCCACCGCAAAAGGCAGCGTCAGGATGCAGATCATGAGAATTCCATAACGCGGCGTTCCGGCGTTGCGCGAGGCAATTCCACCGATCAGGTTGGCGAGGCCGACGCCTGCGGAAAGGACCAGCGGCAGCTGTCCCGATGCGACGCATTGGTAGCAGCCCGCGGAAATCAGGATCACGGATAGCAGGCCGACCCAGACTGGCGTGCCGCTCGCTGCACTCGGCCCGTCGGCCTTTGCCCGCGCGGAGGCTTTCATCATCAGGTAGATTCGGGTGCTGCCCAGGACCAGTTCTGCCAGCACCCAGGCATAGGCCCATGTGGCGCCGGTCAGGGCAGCGGCGAGTGATGCGATCAGCAGGGATGCGAGCACCGCCACCGCGAGCGTCTTCGTCTTGTTCGTCCTTTGCTGAAGAAACTCGTTATGAATGTCGTCGGGCTGCGAGGTCGGGCTGGCAAGCAACCAGTTGACGCAGCCGTGCCACCACAGCCGCGGTTGCGCGGCAGCGGTGGAAGCTGTCGAAGTGGGGGTAACTAGGGATGCCATGGCCGCAATTTCGAGAGCCGGTATTTAAGGCGCCTTAAAGCGAACCGGCGAGTTCCAGACAGCGTAAACGTTTGACTGCCTGGTGACTGCACCGTCAGCCCACGACGCGCGGCGGGCCGGGAGGCTCTCTTGAGGCGGGCTGTATCGGGGGCCCACCGGTGGGGCATAATCCGTCGGCGATCCCCCGTCCCGGACGTGGTCGCGGCTTGACATTCCGGCCCCGGTCAGTGTCTACGGCCCCCTTTGGAGCATGATGGGGAACAACGGCCCGCGCCCCGGCGTAGAATGGCCGCCCGATCCTAGCAAGCCAGGGAGCGCCGATGACGGCAGCATTCACATTTCCGGGGCAGGGGTCCCAGGCGGTCGGCATGGGCAAGGCTCTGGCCGAAGCCTTTCCTGCGGCCCGCGCCGTGTTCGACGAAGTCGATGCCGCGCTTGGGGAAAAGCTCACGGCGACCATCTGGGATGGCCCGGCGGAGACCCTCCAGCTCACCGAAAACGCCCAGCCGGCGCTGATGGCGGTCTCGCTCGCCACCCTGCGCGTGCTGGAGGCCGAGGCCGGTTTTTCCGTGGGGCGGGATGCCGCCTTCGTCGCCGGGCACTCGCTCGGCGAATATTCGGCGCTGGCCGCGGCCGGGAGCCTGACGATTTCCGATACCGCGCGGTTGCTGCGCACCCGTGGTCTCGCAATGCAAAAGGCCGTCCCGGTCGGTGCCGGCGCGATGGCCGCGCTGCTCGGCCTCGACTACGAGGCGGCCATGGAGGTCGCCCGTGAGGCGGCGCAGGGGCAGGTCTGCCAGGCCGCCAACGACAATGGCGGCGGTCAGGTGGTGGTCTCCGGCGACAAGGCGGCGGTCGATCGCGCGGTCGAGATCGCCAAGGGCAAGGGTGCCAAACGCGCGATGCTGCTGCCGGTGTCCGCGCCGTTCCATTGCAAGCTGATGCAACCCGCCGCCGATGCCATGGCCGAGGCGCTGTCAGAGGTCACGATCAAGGCACCAGCAGCGCCCCTGGTCTCCAACGTGCTGGCGAGCGCCATCACCGACCCCGACGAGATCCGCCGCCGCCTGGTCGAGCAGGTCACCGGCACGGTGCGCTGGCGCGAGTCCGTCTCCTATATGGCTGGTCAGGGCGTGACGCGTTTCTTCGAGATCGGCGCGGGCAAGGTGCTGACGGGTCTCGTCAAGCGCATTGCGGACGGCGCGGTGGGCGTGGCCGTCGGCGGGCCGAACGATATTGCCGCGGCCAAGGACGCCTTGGCTGCCGCGAAGCAGGGTTGAGGAGCTAGCGATGTTCGATCTGACTGGCAGGAAGGCGCTCGTTACCGGCGCGACCGGCGGTATCGGCGGCGCGATCGCGCTGGCGCTGCATGCGCAGGGCGCCACGGTTGCGATTTCGGGGACGCGGAAAGAGGTGCTGGACGAGCTTGCCGGCAAGCTCGGCGAGCGCGTGCACGTGCTGCCGTGCAATCTCTCCAAGGCCGACGAGGTCGAGGCGCTGGTGCCCGCAGCGGAAGCCGCGATGGGACAGGTCGACATCCTCGTCGCCAACGCCGGCATCACGCGCGACAATCTCTTCGTGCAACTCCGCGACGAGGACTGGGAAGAGGTCATCAACGTCAACCTGACCGCGACCTTCCGCCTCGCGCGCGCCGCGACCAAGCTGATGATGCGCAAGCGCTTCGGCCGCATCATCGCGATCACTTCGGTGGTCGGCGTCACCGGCAATCCGGGGCAGGGCAACTACACCGCGTCGAAGGCGGGCCTGATCGGCATGATCAAGACGCTTGGCGCCGAATACGCCAAGCGCGGCGTGACCGCGAACTGCATCGCGCCCGGCTTCATCAAGACGCCGATGACGGATGCGCTCAACGACAAGCAGCGCGAGACGATCCTGACCAAGGTTCCGGCCGCCCGGCTGGGCACGCCGGAGGATATTGCTGCAGCTGCGGTCTATCTCAGCTCCAACGAAGCAGGCTACGTCACCGGCCAGACCATCCACGTCAACGGCGGCATGGCCATGATCTGAACGTAATCCGTCCGGCCGAGGGCCGGGCGGACCGGATGCGGCAAACGGCCGTTTCCGAAGCGAATTGAGGCTTGTAGTCAAGGCAGTTGAAGTATGATAACCGGACCTTCAACGGATGGGCAAAGAACGCCATTGCAGGTTTTTGAAACCCTGTATATTGGCGATGCGGAGCCTTGGCCGTCGTTCGCCGGGCCCTGCATCGGCTAGGATGGGGCCAAATCAAGTTCGTACGCAAAGGCAGTAAAACGACCACGACGGCTCGTATCGTCCCGGGGGGTCGGGTCTACAGGGAACAACACGAGGTTAAGCAATGAGTGACATTGGCGAACGGGTTAAGAAGATCGTGGTCGAACACCTTGGTGTTGAGCCCGAGAAGGTTATCGACAGCGCGAGCTTCATTGACGACCTCGGCGCCGACAGTCTGGACACCGTCGAGCTGGTGATGGCGTTCGAAGAAGAGTTCGGTTGCGAGATTCCGGACGACGCCGCGGAAACGATTCTCACCGTCGGCGACGCGACCAAGTTTCTCGAGAAGAACGCGAAGAGCTAAGGCTCCAAAATCCGCGGTCGAACGACGAAACCGGACGGATCGTGCCAGCGGTCCACCGGTTTCTTATTATCGGCCGCGATTCCTTGAGAACCGGAGTTTTGGGATATGAGACGAGTTGTCGTCACGGGCCTCGGCATGGTGTCGCCACTCGGCTGCGGTGTCGAGCCGACCTGGCAGCGTATCCTGAA
The DNA here is from genome assembly GCF_024199885.1 of Bradyrhizobium sp. CCGUVB23. Classification (NCBI taxonomy): domain Bacteria; kingdom Pseudomonadati; phylum Pseudomonadota; class Alphaproteobacteria; order Hyphomicrobiales; family Nitrobacteraceae; genus Bradyrhizobium; species Bradyrhizobium sp. CCGUVB23. The sequence goes on along the minus strand of NZ_JANADQ010000001.1, from coordinate 9,083,029 downwards.
CGGCGAGAGCGGGGCGCGCAAGATCGAGACGTTCGATGTGTCCGATCTGCAGACCAAGATCGCCTGCGTCGTGCCGCGCGGCGACGGCTCGAACGGCACTTTCAATCCCGACCAGTGGATGGAGCCGAAGGACCAGCGCAAGGTCGACGACTTCATCATCTTCGCCATGGCTGCGGCGACGCAGGCGCTCAACGATGCCAACTGGCATCCCGAGAGCGAAGAGGACAAGTGTGCGACCGGCACCCTGATCGGCTCCGGCATCGGCGGCCTCAACGGCATTGCGGAGACTGCAATCCTGCTAAAGGAGCGCGGGCCGCGCCGGGTCTCGCCCTTCTTCATTCCGGGGCGATTGATCAATCTCACCTCCGGCTACGTCTCGATCGAGCATGGGCTGAAGGGGCCGAACCATTCCGTGGTCACAGCCTGTTCGACAGGCGCGCACGCGATCGGTGATGCCGCCCGTCTGATTGCGCTGGGCGATGCGGACGTGATGGTCGCCGGCGGCGCGGAATCGCCGATCAGCCGCATCGGCATCGCCGGCTTCAACGCGGCGCGCGCGTTGTCGACCGGTTTCAACGAGACGCCCGAGAAGGCCTCGCGTCCCTATGACAAGGATCGCGACGGCTTCGTGATGGGCGAGGGCGCTGGCGTCGTGATCCTCGAAGAGCTCGAGCACGCGAGGCGCCGCGGCGCGAAGATCTATGCCGAGGTGATCGGCTACGGCCTGTCAGGCGATGCCTATCACATCACCTCACCATCTCCGGATGGAGATGGCGGCTTCCGCAGCATGTCGGCCGCGTTGAAGCGCGCCGGGCTGACGCCGGCCGATCTCGACTATATCAACGCGCATGGCACCTCGACGCCACTCGGCGACGAGATCGAGCTCGGCGCGGTGGAGCGGTTGCTCGGCAACGCGGCGTCCAAGGTCGCGATGTCCTCGACCAAATCCTCGACCGGGCATCTCCTCGGCGCAGCGGGCGCGATCGAGGCGATTTTCGCCATGCTCGCGATTCGGGATAACATCGCGCCGCCGACCATCAACCTCGATCACCCGTCGGTCGAAACCGCGATCGATCTCGTGCCGCAGGCGGCGAAGAAGCGCGAGATCAACGTAGCGTTGTCGAATTCTTTCGGTTTTGGCGGTACCAACGCATCGGTGATCGTCAGGCGTCTGGCCGATTAGCTTGCGTTTGAGACGAATTCACCGTTTTGCCTAAGTCATAGTTGCGGGCGTGTGCTATTAGCCGGGCAGACGATTGTCAGGCTGCGATTGAACCGGCAGGATTCAGGTTTTCGATGAGTGAAAGGCCGCCCATTTCGCCCCGAAGTCCGCGTGCTGCGCTGGAGCCTGAACAGGTGCCGCCGCCGCCGAAGCGGTCGGACCGCGCGCGCAATCCCTTCGTGGTAATCGGCAACGCCATTATCACCATCCTCCTGATCGCAATGCTCGGTGCCGGTGCGGTCTATTATTACGGCCGGCAGGTGCTCGAGGCGCCGGGGCCTCTCCAGGAAGACAAGATCGTCAACATCCCCTCGCGTGCGGGCAAGCGCGACATCGCCGATACCCTGAACAGGGAAGGCGTCACCGACGTCAATCCCTGGATCTTCATCGCAAGCGTAGCTGCGCTGAAAGCGAGCTCGGACCTGAAGCCCGGCGAATATTCGTTCCAGAAGAACGCTTCGCTGCGCGACGTCATCGCCACCATCGTCGAAGGCAAGGTGGTGCAGCATGCGGTGACGATCCCCGAAGGCCTGACCTCCGAGCAGATCGTGGCGCGGCTGTCGGACAACGATATCTTCACCGGCAGCGTGCGCGAAGTGCCACGTGAGGGCACGCTGCTGCCGGAGACCTACAAGTTCCCGCGTGGCACCACGCGCGAGCAGGTGGTCCAGCGCATGCAGCAGGCACACAAGCGCGTGCTCGCTGAAATCTGGGAACGCCGCAGCCAGGACATTCCGATCAAGACGCCTGAGCAACTCGTTACGCTCGCCTCGATCGTGGAGAAGGAGACCGGCAAGCCCGACGAGCGCAGCCGTGTCGCTGCCGTGTTCGTCAATCGCTTGAAGCAGAAGATCAAGCTGCAGTCCGATCCGACCATCATCTACGGTCTGGTCGGCGGCAAGGGCACACTGGGCCGCCCGATCAAGCGCAGCGAGATCACCCAGCCCTCGCCCTACAACACCTATGTCATCGACGGCCTGCCGCCGGGGCCGATCTCCAATCCCGGCCGCGCCTCGCTGGAGGCTGCCGCCAATCCGGCCCGCACCCGCGACCTCTATTTCGTCGCCGACGGTACCGGCGGCCACGCCTTCACCGAAACCTACGACGCGCACCAGAAGAACGTCGCAAAGCTGCGCGCGATGGAGAAGCAGATCCAGAACGACACGGTGGAGCCGGCCGATGACGCCCAGGCGCCGGCCGCCGCCGCGCCCGCCGACCCGGCTCCGACCGCGACCACCAAGCCGCCGGCCCAGCAGAAGAAGCCGCCTGCGACGCGCCCGGCCAATCCTGCCCCGGCCCGCCAGGGGGCCGTGCAACCCTCGCCGCAGGTTATCCAGCGCTAGAGCAGATCCGTGCGCTAAAGCCGCAAGGCTCACCTGCGGTGGTTACGGATTCCACTTTGCGGCAAAATAGTCTTAAGATTCGCGTGCCTTGATGGCTCTTGCGAATCTCATCTGTCTGGAGAAGTTCACCCGATGGCGCTGTCGTCCATGACCGGCTTTGCCCGAAGCCACGGCGCTAGCGGGCCGTATACGTTCGAATGGGAATTGAAGTCGGTCAACGCCAAGGGCTTTGACCTGCGCGTGCGGCTGCCGCAGGGCTTTGACGAGCTCGAGGCCCACGCCAAGAAACGCGCCGGCGAGGTTTTGTCGCGCGGTACGGTCTATGCCAATCTCAACGTCAAGCGCACCAACGCGGCGGCCACCGTGCGGATCAACGAGGACGTGCTCTCAGCCGTGCTGAAGGCTGCCTCGCAGATCGCCGGTAAGGTCGATGCGGTGGCGCCGAGCATCGACGGCCTTTTGGCCATCAAGGGCGTGATCGAGGTCGCCGAGCCCGAAGGCAACGAGGAAGAGGACAAGGCGGCGCGCACCGCCGCGGCCGAAGCCTTTGACAAGGCGCTCGCCGAGCTCGTCGACATGCGCAAGCGCGAGGGCACCTCGCTTGGCCAGATCCTGACCCAGCGCGTGGACGAGATCGAGGCGCTGGCGAAGAAGGCGGAAGCCGCGCCCGGGCGCAAGCCCGAGGCGATCAAGGCAAAACTCGCCGAACAGATCGCGACGCTGCTCGACACCTCCGATCGCTTCGATTCCGATCGCCTGATGCAGGAAGCGATCCTGATCGCGACCAGGGCCGACATCCGCGAGGAGCTCGACCGCATCGCCTCCCATGTCGCGCAGGCGCGCGAGTTGATCGGCAAGGGCGGCTCGATCGGGCGCAAGCTCGATTTCCTGGCGCAGGAGTTTCACCGCGAGGTCAATACCTGCTGCTCGAAGTCCAACGACATCGAGCTGACCAATACCGGGCTCGCCATGAAGAACGTGGTCGAGCAATTCCGCGAGCAGGTCCAGAATCTGGAGTAATCGATGACGACGGACGGGCACGGAACTGATGGTGTCGAGCGGCGCGGACTGATGTTCGTGCTGTCCTCACCCTCCGGTGCGGGCAAGACGACGCTGTCGCGCCTGTTGATCGAGCGGATGCCCGGGCTGAAGATGTCGGTCTCCGCGACTACGCGCGCGAAGCGGCCCGGCGAGGTCGACGGCCGCGACTATCTGTTCGTCGACAAGCCGCGCTTCGAGGCGATGGTGAAGGGTAACGAACTGCTGGAATGGGCGACCGTGTTCGACAACCGCTACGGCACGCCGCGCGCTCCGGTCGAGGCCGCGCTGTCGGCAGGGCAGGACGTGCTCTTCGACATCGACTGGCAGGGCACGCAGCAATTGCGTGAAAAGGCGCGCGCCGACGTCGTCAGCGTTTTCATCCTGCCGCCCTCGGCGGCCGATCTCGAGAAGCGCCTGCGCTCGCGCGCGCAGGATTCCGACGAGGTGATCCGCAAGCGGATGAGCCGCGCCAGCCACGAGATGAGCCACTGGGCCGAGTACGACTACATCGTCATCAACCACGACGTCGATGAGGCCTTTGCCGAGGTGCAGTCGATCCTGAAGGCCGAGCGCCTCAAGCGCGAGCGGCGGATTGGCGTCGTTGGCTTTGTACGAGGTCTGCAAGGTCAGCTTCAGGGCTAGACGGCGCCAGCCGCGGACCTTCCTTCGCCAGCCGTTCCAGGATCGCGGTGATCGCATCGATATCGATTGCGTCGGCATCGCGGTCGTCGCCGTCATCCGCCGCTGCATCGACAGCCGCGACATGCGGTTCGGCGGTTTCCGCGGCCGAGGCGATGTGCAGGTCGTTGCGGTCCAGATCCACAGGGACCAGCTCTTCGAACTCGCTCGTTGCATCCTCGAGACGCTGATCAACGTGCGGCGTGGAGGTGCCATTGGTCTTGCCATTGGCGGTCTTGCCGTTGGCGTTGGCCGCCGTGGCCAGCGCAGCACCGAAATCGACCGGGCGCGGCCGCTGCGCGCGCGGGGCGGCAGTTGCGGCCGCATCGATCCACGGCGCGTGGCTCTTGTCGTCCTGCGCGTGCTCCCAGTTGATGCGGCGGCGTCCGCCTTCAGCCTGGACGCGCCTGCGCGAGCCGGCGAAGCGATAGATGACGCTGCCGGTGATGCCGGCGAGCGCCAGCGCACCGCCGATGACAAGCAGCAGAGTCTGGAGCGAGCCGGTCGGCTTTTCGGCCGGGGCATCGGCCGCGGCGAGCGTCATCGTGCCGGCGGACGCTGAAGCCTGAGGTTTCGGTGCGGGCCGCGCATCGGCGAGTTTTGGCGCAGGCGCGGCTTGCGGGGCGGGCGAGACGTTCGGGTCGGGCCAGCGCGCATCGACGGTCGGCTGACCTGCGCCGGCATCGGCCACCGCGACCGGACGCTGAAGCGTCGCGGGCGGGGTGCCAGGTGCGCTCGGCGCTGGGATCGATGCGGTCGTGTCGGGCGTGGGGCTCTGTGCCGTGAGTTCGGCGTGCGCGTTCTGCACCGAGAGCGGCGCAGGTTTGTCGACCTTCTGCGCGGGCGAGGTCGCCCGCGCGCTCGGGGTCGCCGGCGCGCCCTGGGTCGCCGGCGCGCCTTGCGTCGCCTGCGCGCTTTGCGTCGCCTGCGCGCTTTGCGTCGCCTGCGCGCTTTGCGTCGCCTGCGCGCTCTGGGCCGTTTTTGCGCCTTCTTCGCGCAGATACCAGCACTGCCGCTTGGTACCGCGTTCGACACGGTAATACCAATGCTGCCCCTCGGGCGTTGTGCCCTTCGGAGCGCTAAGACAATCATCGGTAGCGTTCGGCGAATCTTGCGACGCATTCTGCGCGTCTGCTGCGGCCGGGACGTTCGCCGCGTTTTGCGATTCCGCACTCAAGGGTATGCCGGCGAGTACGCTTGCAAACAGGGCGGATATGAATTTCGCGGTTCGGTTGCCCATCCTGGTCTCCCGGCTACGCCTTACGCAACACGTCACTGTCGCCTTTCTCGTCAAAGAGTTGGGTGGCAATGAGCCGCAAATCCGGAGAGGATGAGGCTTAAATCGGGCCCGCGCAGCGTTCGTTCCGCCGCGAAAATGAACGATTTTCGGCTGCGACTGCCGCAAGCCCGAAATCCGCTAATATCCGTCGGAGCGGTGGAAGGTTCCCGAGCCGCTGCGGCACGGGTTGTTGGGGTCGGCGCTGGGGATAATGAGGTTCAGCCGCGCCCAACATCACGATTCCGGCAGTCTGCTGGCGCGGGCACAGAACGCCGATGCGGACGGCGCACATGCGCGGTAAACTTGTCCTGTCGATGTCGTTTGAGGGAGCATGCCCATGGCCCTTCAGGATCATTCCGACAAGAGCACGCCCGCCAAGAACACTCCCGCCGACCTGTCCACCTGGGCCGCCGCGGGCGACGAGTTCGTTCTGCTCGACACCGTCCAGCCGCCGGCCCGCATCGCGATGGCAAGGGAGCGCATGCTGCTCAGCCGCCTCTATCTCGGCCTGATCCGCAGCCTCAACGACGATTACGGCGCAGACTTCGTCAGGCAGAACGACAGCGCCACGTTCCGCACCATCGGCATCTACCTGTTCCTGCGAACCGCGATGTGTTCGCCGGTGCGAGCGAGCACGGTTGCGGCCGCGCTGAAGCTGCCGCGCGCAACCGTGTTGCGCAGGCTCGAGGAGATGATCAAGCAGGGGTACGCGGAGCGGATCGGTAATGCCTACCGTGTCACCGACAAGGTCAACATCCCCGATTTGCAGCAGCGCTTGCAGCAGCGGATCGACATGATCCTGGAGACGGCGCGCGAGTTGGCGAGGCTGACGGGCAGGGATGGACACGCGCATTGAGGCTAAACGGCCGCAATCTCAATTTTGCAGGATTTGGATAGTATGCTGCGGCTTTGCCGAAGCCGGAAAGACGTTGTGTGTCGTCCTGGGACGATAGCAGCGAGGGGGCCGGCTCAGCCAAAGAGGATGCGACCCGAACCTACAAAAACAATGTCGAGGCGGTCATGGCACAGGCGTCAAAATCAGCGCTCGCATCCGAGGTGTTGCTGTTTCCGGAGCAGCCCGCCCTGAAAGCGATCTACGACACCGCGCCGATTGGACTTGCCTGTCTCTCTCCGGATTGCCGCTATCTGCAAATCAACCAGCGCCTCACCGAGATCTGCGGTATCTCTGTCGAGAACCATCTCGGCCGCTTCGTGCGGGATTGCGTTCCGGCCCTGGCGGATTCCGTCGCACAGATCGTCCGCTCGATCATGGAAACCGGAGAACCGGTTGTCGGCATAGAGGTTGTCGGCCAGCGCGCCGATCAGGCCGAGGAGCGCTACTGGGTGACCTATTGGCATCCGTTGCGCGCGCCCGGCGGCAAGATCGTTGCGGTCAACGTGGCTGCCGAGGAGATCACCGAACGCAAGCGCGCTGAACTGGAGCTGCGAGAGGCGAGAGATGCTGCCGAAACCGCGCTGCGTCGCTTGCGGGAAACCCAGGAGTCGCTGGTGGAAGCTGAAAAGCTCGCGGCACTCGGCCGGATGGTTGCCGGCGTTGCACACGAGGTCAACGGTCCCGTGGGCAACAGCCTGACGATCGCCTCGACGCTCCAGCGCAAGTCGGAGGCCTTCGCCTCGGAAGTTTCAGGCGGCAAGGTTCGACGCTCGAGCCTCAACGAGTTCGTCAGCCTCGCCGGCGATGCGTCCGCTCAACTCATCGCCAACCTGTCACGCGCGGCGGAGCGGATCCAATCCTTCAAGCAGGGCGCGCTCGATCCCGGCCAGTCCACGCTGCGTCGCTTCAACGCTGCCGAGCTCTCGGAACAATTGCTGTCGCATCTTGATCGCGAATGCCGTCGCCGCGGTATCGCGCTCGAGCTGCGGCTCGCGCGAGCTCTCGAAATGGACAGCTATCCCGGTCCCTTCGGGCAGGTTCTGACCCATCTGGTCATGAATGCCATGACCCATGCATGGCCGGATGGTGCGGGAGGTCGGATCCGTGTCGATCTGAGATCTGCGGGTGATGATCAGGTCGAGCTCGTCGTGTCCGACGATGGCTGTGGAATGCCCCCGGACGTCAAGCTCTCCGCTTTCGATCCGTTTTTCACCACGCGGCGTCATCATGGGGCGACGGGTCTTGGACTGCACGTCGTCCATGCCGTCGTCACCGAACGCCTTGGCGGCCGGATCAGGCTGGACAGCGAGCCGGGGGCAGGGACGTACGTGCGGCTGATCTTTCCAAGAAGCGCACCACGGTCCGACGACTGATCCGTTCCCGGCCCGCTCAGCCCTCGGAGGGATCGCGGATCTCGCCGATCTTGTGAACCGCGACCTTGATCGACATGCCCTTGTAGTCGCCTGCATCCCCGAACCATGATCCCTCCAGTGGAATGGCCTGGCCGGGATGCCGGGCGACCGCGACCGGAATGAGATCGAACCCTGCATTGATCTGGTTGGTCGGATCGTAATCCAGCCATCCGGCGCCGGGGAGAAACACCTGGAGCCAGGCGTGCGTGGCGCCGGAGCCAGTCATGCCCACGGCGCCGCCATCCAGCGCCTGGTCATAGAGGTAGCCGCTGACGAAGCGCGAGGCGAGGCCGAGACGGCGCAGCGCCTCGATCATCAGCCAGGCATAGTCGCGGCAGGTCCCGGACCTGGTACGCAAGGTTTCGCTGGGCGTCTGGGTACCCTCGGACTCCCGGGATCGGTAGCTGAAGCCTTCACGGAACGTGCGCAGGATCCGGCGCAGCACGTCGATCGTCTGGTCCTGGTCGCCGGCGACGAAGTTTTTCGTCCATGCTGCGAGGGTGCCGTCGGGGTCCTCGGCATGCGGGCGCAGATAGCCGGCGAGGTCGGTCCATTCGTCCGGCGAATACTGCACGGGAATCTCGTCCGCCCGCGACGCCAGGGGAAAGGACTCGATGCCCTTGATGCCGAAGAACACGCCGCGGACCTGGAAGGTGAAGGTCAACTCGCTGCTCGGCTCCGCGAACTCCATCACCGTAACGGTGTTGGAGCGGGAATCAGTAATCCAGTGGATCTTCGAAGATGGGTCGGTTTTCGCCGACCAACCGAGCAGTCGCGCAGACGCACCGCGCCTCGGCAGGAACATCGCCCGATGCGTCCCGAACGAAACAGGCTTTGCATATTTGTAGGTGGTGGTGTGCGTGATCTCGCCCAGCATGGCCATGCCGACCTCCCTCGCGCGACCTGATGACGGTCCTGCGCAGTCAGGGCCGCCCCGAGAACGCCGGCCTACGTTGATCTATGTCAAAGGCGCTGCCGTGCGATCTCTCTCAGGATGCCGATTGCCGCAGGTGCCGGCTCATGACAGGAGCAGCGAGATGGGGATCCTCTGGACTATCATCATCGGCTTTATCGTCGGCCTGATCGCAAAATTCATCATGCCGGGGAGCAATGAGCCGAAGGGCTTCATCCTGACCACGATCCTGGGAGTCGTCGGCGCGTTCGTCGCGACGTTCCTGGGCCAGTCGGTGGGCTGGTACCGGGCGGGCGAATCCGCGGGCTTCATCGGCGCCATCGTCGGCGCAGTGATCCTGCTCGTCCTCTATGGCCTCCTCATGGGTCGCCAGGGGCGAACGAGCTGAACCCAGCCGCGGCGTTCGACAGGGGCCGAAGATCGGCGTTCACGCGGGTTGATCTGCGTCAACTGCCGGCCGGCTTATCGTGCGAGGATAAGGGGAGAAAACTCAGCGGAGGTCGGACGTGGACCGGGCAATGGAGCTGGCGCACCTTGCTGACGCAGAGGAGCGGATCGCCTTGGGCGAGCATCACATCGCAAAGCAGGAGCGGATTGTCGCCGAACTGGACCGCGATGGCCACGATGTCAGGAACGCGCTCGCACTGCTCGACACGTTTCGGCAGTCTCAGGTTCAGCACGTCGCGCACCGCGACTTCATCCTCACGCGGCTGGCGCAGGAGCCACGAGCCCCGAGCGGAGCGATCTACCAGCCGGGGCACTACGAAGGATCGGAAGGATAAACGAAAGCGCGGCGGGCGTGATCCGGTTCATGTCCATCGCTATCTGAGTTCGTTTTCGGTCTTGGCGCCTGATGGGCGGCCTCGCGGGGCGCGTTTTCCCGAATACTGAACCGACAGGTCGTTTCCGCCGACCAAATCCGCATGCGGTGGCTACTTACGATCTTGCAACTCCTCGTCGCTCTGGCGAGTGCCTTCAACATAATCCGTTTCCGGCTCGACAACCTGCTGCTGGAGCGGGCGGCTGAGCTCGACCGTCTGACCCTCGCGGGGCTGGCCGTGGCTGCCGTGTCGACAGCCGCCGTGCTCGTTCTCTGCTGGCGCGTGACGGCACTGACTCCGCCGCGTGCGGGACTTGGGCTTGTGCTGATCGGATTGACTGCTCTCTGCGGTGTCGTGCCCGGGATGATCGAATCCCGCGTCAGGGCCGTGGAGCAGGCCACGCGCAAAGCCGAACAACAGCAACGGGATGATGCGTTCGCGCGCGAGCTCTTTCAGTGGACCGCTGATGTCGATAGACGCGCTGCTGCGGCCCAGCCGCTCGAACCCGCGCAAGCCTGGGCGTTTCTCGATTGCATCGCCACTGCAGGCTATCGGGACGAGGGAGCCAATCCCCCGAGCTCCCAGGCGCTCGAGCTCCTGCGCAGGGCGCTTGCCGCAGGCCTGATCGACGTCAATGCAGTGGTGCCGGGTCACCACCTCAACGAGCCGGTGGCGCGGCCGCTGTTCTTGCAGTTTTACGCGGAGCGCATCGCGCCGCTGCGGTACGCGCTGGCGCGACAGGACTGGGAGATCATGCGCCTGCTCGCCGCTGGTGGCGCCGATCTCGCGTTACCCGACGCGGCGCCGCTCGTCGCGGACCTTGCAAAGACTGTGGTGCCTGGACCGTCGCGGTTCGTCAGCTTGAAATAGCTTCGGACGCGCGCGGCCTCGACGCCGGCGGATCAGTTCTTCAGCACGATCCGGCCGACGACCTTTCCGGCGCGCAGAGAGTCGATCCACTTCTGGACATCGCCCATCGGCTCTTCCTGCATCGGCGTCGGCTTGATCTTGCCGGCGCTGGCGAGCGCCATCAACTCGTGGGCCTCGGCAAGCGTGCCGACCATGAATCCCTCGATGGTCATGCGCTTGTACACCCATTGCACCATGGGCAGGGTGAACTGGCCGCCCATCAGGCCGGAGACCACGACCTTGCCGCCGCGCGCGAGCACGGAAACGGCGAACGCCATCGACTTCTCGTTGCCGGCGAAATCGACGACCTCGTCGAAACCGCCGTCAGTCTCTTTCAGGATGCGCCTGACGACCTCCGGCTCGGCCGGATCGTAGGCGGTCGCCGCGCCATTCTTCAGCGCGGTCTCGCGCGCCGCCGGGCTGAGATCGGCGACTGCAATCGGCTGCCTGAACATGGCCTGCGCGAACGACAGGCCCATCATGCCGACACCGCCGAGACCAATCAGCAGCAGGTTGCGCTGGCGCGGACGGTCGACGAGGCGCTTGAGCGCGCCGTAGGCGGTGACGCCCGAGCACATCAATGTCGCGGCCTGATTGACCGGCAGGGGATCGTAGTCGAGCAGGTATTTTGCATCCGGCACCAGCACATGGCTGGCAAAGCCGCCGTCGATGGAGACGCCGAGGAAGCGCTGCTTGGCGCAGAGATTCTCATCGCCATTGGCGCAGTCGCGGCACTGGCCGCAGCCGATCCAGGGGAAGACCGCCTTCTTCGCGCCGATGAGGCCAGCCGGCACATCGCCGCCGACTTCCTCCACGACACCCGCGATCTCGTGGCCGAGCGTGAAGGGAAGCGTCATGCCGCGCGTGGTGTCGAGCTTCTTGCCGCCGCCGAGATCGGCGTAGCCGTCCTGGATGTGCAGGTCGGAATGGCACAGGCCGCAGCGCTCGATGCGCACCAGCACCTCGCGTCCTTGTGGCTTGGGCGTGTCGATGATGGTCTCGCACAGCGGCGCATCGAACTTGACCAGGGACTGCCGACGCATCAACGCCATTTTCCTTCCTCCGAAATTTCCGCTTAGGCGCGATCATAGCGCTTAAGCTTATTGTTCGAGCATGACCTCTTCGGAAAGCCGCTGCGCACTTTGCGCCGGCGCGGCCCTCCGAGTCCGGATCATGCTTCAGGCTTGGCTGCGTATATCGGCCAATTCACGCGCCATGGCAACAAAGCCCGCGACCGGAATGGTCTCGGCGCGCCGCGTCGCATCGACGCCGGCGGCAGCGGCGAGGCGAGCCGGATCGGCCTGAAGTGATTTCAGGCTCTGGCGCAGCATCTTGCGGCGCTGGCCGAAGGCGGCCGCCGCGACCTGTTCGAGCAGCCGGCGGTCGCAGGGCAGAGGCGCCGCGCGCGGCACGAGGCGCACGACGGAGGAGGTGACCTTCGGCGGCGGAACGAAGGCGGAGGGCGAGATGTCGAACAGGATCTTGGTCTCTGCCCGCCAGTTGGCGAGCACGCCGAGCCGGCCATAGGCCTCCTCGTTCTCGCGCGCCACGATCCGCTCGGCAACCTCGCGCTGGAACATCAGCACCATCATCTCGTACCACGGCGGCCACGGCTCGCCGGCGAGCCAGCCGATCAGGAGCTGGGTCGCGATGTTGTAGGGCAGGTTGGCGACGATCTTTGCCTTGGCGCCGCCGAGCAGGGGTCTCGGATCGAAGGTCATGGCATCGCCATGCACGATCTCGAGGCGCCCGGGATAGCGCACGGAAATATCCTGCAAGGCGGGGATCGCGCGTTCGTCATGCTCGATCGCGATGACGCGCGCAGCACCAAGCGCGAGCAGGGCGCGCGTCAATCCGCCCGGGCCGGGACCGATCTCGACGATCGTCAAATTCTCGAGCGGCGCGGCGGCACGCGCGATGCGCGCTGTCAGGTTGAGGTCGAGGAGGAAGTTCTGGCCCAGCGACTTGCGGGCCGATAGCGAATGCTGGCGAATGACCTCGCGAAGCGGCGGGAGGTCGTCGATCGCGCTCATGCCGGTTGCGCGGCCATGCGGCTTGCGAGTTGCAGCGCCGCGATCAGGCTTGCGGGATTGGCCTTGCCCGTGCCTGCGATGTCGAATGCCGTGCCGTGATCCGGCGATGTCCTGATGAAGGGAAGGCCGAGCGTGACGTTGACCGCGTCGTCGAAGGCCAGCGTCTTGATCGGGATCAGCGCCTGGTCGTGATACATGCAGACCGCGCAGTCATAGGTTTGTCGCGCGGCGTCGTGGAACATGGTGTCGGCGGGCAAGGGGCCCCTGGCCTCGATGCCGTCGTTGCGCAAGATCTTGATCGCCGGCGCGACGATGGTCTGCTCCTCGTGGCCGAGCGAGCCGTTCTCGCCGGCATGCGGGTTGAGGCCGGAGATCGCGATGCGCGGCCGGCTGATGCCGAAACGTGATTTCAGCTCGGCTGCGACGATGCGCACCGTCGAGACGATCAGCTCGCGCGAGAGCTGCGCCAGCGCATCGCGCAGCGAAAGGTGAATGGTCACCGGCACCACCGCAAGGCGCGGCGACCACAGCATCATCACCGGTTGCGGCACGCGTCCGTCCTGTTCGGCGAGCTCGGCGAGAAATTCGGTGTGACCGGGATGGCGGAAGCCCGCGCGGTAGAGCACGCTCTTGGCGATCGGATTGGTGACGACGGCGCCGGCGCGGCCTTCGCGGACGTCGGCGACGGCCTGGCGAATGGAGGCGAGCGCCGCGGGCGCGCTGCTCTCGTCGGGCTGGCCCGGCTCGGCCGTTGCGACCTCGCCGGTCGCGACCACCGGCAGGGCGTCGGGGAAGGCGGCGACCGCTTCCTCGGCACGCACACGCGCGATCTTGATATCGGCGCCGAGCGCCTTGGCGCGCCGCGCGATCAGGGCGTCATCGCCGAGCAGGTAGAACGCGGGCAGCTTCAGCTCGTTGCGGCGCAGCCAGGCCGCGATCGTGATGTCGGGGCCAATGCCGGCAGGCTCGCCCAAGGTCAGTGCGAGGGGCCTTGCCATCAACGATATTCGATCATCGCCGCTTTGCGGATTTCGGCCAGATACCGCTTCGAGGTCTTCTCGTACTTCTCGACGTACATCTTCTCGCGGACCTCGCGCCGCTTCGGCGTGTCGATCATGGTCGAATTGCGCGCACACAGCACGACCATTTCGATGCCCTGCTTGGTGACCTCCGGCGGGGTGAGATGGCCAACCTGCGTATCGTCGAGCACCTTGCGAAGCGCCTCGGGGAGATCAGCGCTGGTCTTGGTGACGCTTTCGCGGATCGCCGCGTTGGGCGTCGAGCGGAACAGCGTATTGGCTTCATCGCAGCTCGTGATCCGGCTGCGGTACAATTCGGCTTCCTTGTGCCGTGCCTCGGTCGCGGCCTGCGACGAGCCGCGCGGCACGATGAGGACGATCGGCTGCATCTTGTATTCGAAGCCCTCGACCTGCAGCTTTTCGCCATTCTGGGCCTGCACGGCGGCTGCGACGTCGCGCTCGCCGACCTGCAGCTGTTCCTTGAAGCGGCCGCGGACGAGGCTGGTCCAGACCATTTCGGCGCGCATGCGGTTCTTCAACGTCTCCGGCCGCACGCCCTTCACCTCGAGTGACTTCGCGAGCTGGTCCGGAGTAATGCGCATGCGCTGCGCCATGCCGGAGAAGGACTGGTCGATGTCCGAGCTGGTAGGCTCGACGCCGTATTTCTTGCCCTCCTTGATCTTCACCTTCTCGTCGATCAGCTCGTTGATGACCTCCTGCCGGCCAGGGTTCTTCTGGGTCGTCAGGACGTCGAGCTTGCTGCGCTGCTCGATGTCGAAATCGGTGATGGGCTCGCCATTGACCATGACGACGACGGTCTGCGCCTGCGACGGGGCGGCGCCGCCGATCAGGAGCAGGGCCGTGCCGAGTGCGGTGAGGAGAAGGCGATGGACTCGCAAAGTGGTCGTCATGGATGTCGTCGCTCGCATGCTTGCGATCCGAACAAGCCCCGCAGCGTCAAATCTGTTTACTGCAAGCCGGCGGAGCTGCTGGTTCCCGAGGAGTTCGCCAGCGTTCGCAGGCCGATCTGGAACATGAACGCGTGGCTCAGAACAGGCGGGTTGCTGCCCGCCGAGTAGCTATAGGACGTTACATAGTTCGCCGCCAGCACGAAGCAATCGTCGACATAGCCTGCGCCGACCACGTATTGATTGATCTTGTTGGCTTCGAGGTCCCAGCGCGCCGAGCCCTGGACCACCCAGTTGGCCGCGACCTTCACCGAGCCGCTGGTGAGGATGCCCTCGCGGCGGGTCAGGTAGCCGAGTTCCGGCTGCGGCGCATAATTGCCGTAGATCATGCTGACCGACCAGCGATCGAAATTGGCGCGGCCTTCAGCCTCGAAGCGCTGGACGTTCCAGGTCTGCTCGTCGAAGCGGCCGCGGACGCTGAAGGTGTAGGTCCGGTTCGGCGAATAGCCGACGCTCGCGACATAGTCGGACCGCGGCTTGTCGAGACCGGAATCCAGGCCGGTATTGATCTCATCCTTGACCGCGAAGGAGTTCAGGCCGAACAGCTGGTAGGACTGCCCGAACAGAACCTTGACGGCGCCGCCCCTGTCGAACTGGGTGGTGGCCTGCACGCCGACATTGGCGCGGCCGCCGCCCTCGACGCGATCGTAGCCCGAGAACTTGTCGACGCTGAACAGATTGCTCGCGTCGAACACCATGCTCTGCGCGTCCTCGTTGGGAAACTTGCCGGCATAGGTCTCGTTCGGACGGATGATGACCTGCGCGATCGGCTCGACGATCGTCGAGCCCCACGGCTGCACGTTGATGAAGGGATAGCGGTACTCGAGGCCGACCATCGGCATCAGGCGCAGCGCCTGGGTGTCGCCGACAGGCAGGAAGTTCGACACGCCCGGCTGGTTCGAGACCGAGGAGTTGATCGCGTCCGCGCGCAGGATGGCGAACGGGGTCCAGATTTCACCGAAGGGATCGGTGAAGGACTTCCGCCACTGCGCCTCAGCCGTCATGCGCGTGTAGGTGCCGGGGAAGCCGCGCAACAGACATTGCGAGGGCGTGCGCGCGAGCGGATCGGCCGAGGTGGTGGTGCAGAGGCCGAGGGTGTTGGCGGTCGTGGTGATCGGATCGAACACCGCGTCGTTACGCGTCAGGTTGACGAAATTCGTCTTGTAGGAGACCTCGCCACCGAAGATCGGATAGTTGATCACGTTCGAGTAGTCGATCACGGGGTAGACGACCGGCACCTGCTGCTGATTGCCCGAGAAGCTCAGGAAATACATCGTGCGCGCGTCGAAGAAGCTGCGGTTGCCCACCCCGGTCAGATAGAGCTGGGAGATCGCTTCGGTCGGCAGGCTCAGGAACGAGGAGAAGGGATCGCGGTACGCCGACAGCCGGTAGTCCGAGAAGAAATAGTAGTCGGACATCAGGACGCCGTCCCAACCCCAGACCCATTTGTCGTTCAGCGCGAACTGGCCCTTGGTGTCGATGGCGCCGCGGAACTGGCGGTCACCGGGCTGCCCGGCGAGCGCGCCCGGATCGAGCTGGTCGATGCCGTAGACGCGGATCTGGTAGGCGCCGTCCATCAGGCGCTGGCGGAACTCGGCCTGGAACAGCACGCCCTGCCTGGAGGTGATGCGCGGGCTGAAGGTCGCGTCCATATCGGGCGCGATCGCCCAGTAGAACGGAATTTCAACGCCGTAGCCGAACGGCGTGTTCGACGTGAAGCCCGGCATCAGGAAGCCGGTCTTGCGCTTCACCGTCGGGTCGGGCGTCGAGAAGTACGGCATGTAGGCGAGCGGCACGCCGAAGAATTCGAGCTGCGCCGTCTCGAAGTACAGCATCTTCTCCTGCTGGTCGTGGATGATGCGGGCACCCTTGACCTGCCATAGCGGCGGCTTCTTCGGATCGTCCTTGCACGGCGCGCAGGCCGTGTAGACGCCGTTCTCGAATACGGTGTAGTTGCCGCTGGAGCGGTCGGCGCGGCTCGCGGCCATGCGGGTCTGGTCGGCGGTGTCCACGCGCAGCGAATCGACGAAACCGTCGCGGTAGTCGTCCGACAGATCCATGATCTCGGCATAGGTGATCTTGCCGTCGGCATCCGTCATGCGGATGTTGCCTTCGGCATGGAGCCGCTTGGTCTTCTGGTCGTAGATGACCTTGTCGGCCTCGACGCTGGTGCCGTTGTAGAACAGCTGGACGTTGCCGACCGCCGAGACGCGCGAATTGTTGTAGTCGTAGTCGACCTCGGTCGCCTGCACGAGCATCTGGTTGTCGTTGGCGGCCTTCGGCGGCTTCGGACGCGGCGGCAGCGGATTGTAGGTGAAGCTCTGTGCAGCCGCAGGCGCGGTCGCGGCAAAGTCGAGCAATCCACCCAGCGCGAGCGCGGCCAGGAAGGCTAGCAGGAGGCTGCGGGCAGGCAAGCCGCGTCCGTTCGCGCGCACCACGGTGCGCAGCGCCAATTCAGACACATGCCCTCGGCGGACGGCAGTCACTATCCGTCCTCCTGATAGAGCAAGGCCAAAAAGCCGGTGAGGCCGCCCACCACAACGGGCAGCCACGCCGCAGCGATCGGATGCATCAACTCAGCCTTGCTCAAATCCTCAGTAACTTTGGACAGCACGTAGAGCAGAAAGCCTGCGCCCACGCCACTCAAAACCATCTTCTGTACGCCGCCCATCCGGAAGAAGCGCAACGATACGGAAGCCGCCAGCATCACCATCGCTGCAAGCAGAAACGGCTGTGCCAGAAGCTTATGGTACTGGAGTCGATATCCGGCTGTCGCGAAGCCCGAGCTTTCAGACGAACGGATGTAGCTCGGTAGTTGCCAAAAGGACACAGTCTCGGGTGTGGAAAAGCTGTTGCGAACCTGCGCTTCGGTCAGCGTCGTGGGAATCTCCAGGCGGTCCTGATCGACAGGGGGGGCGTCGAGCGAGAAGCGCCGCACGGTCCTGAACACCCAGCGGCCGTCTTCCAGCGTCGCCTCGCGCGCCTCGATGCGCTCCTTGAAGTGAAATTCCGTATCAAACCGGAACAGCGTCAGGCCGGTCAGCCGGATGCCCTGCTGCTCGCTGCGCGCGGCGTTGATGATGATCTGGCCTTCGCTGGTGACCTGGTTGAGCCAGAAGCCGGAGGCGTCCTGGATGCCGCCACCGGGCGCCGAGCCGAACAGCTCCGCTTCCATGCGCTTGGAGAGCTCGCGCAGGTTTGCCGACATCGGATTGTAGGCGACCGTCGCGATCACGCCGATCAGCAGCGCGCTGCCGAGCGCGGGCGAGATGAACTGCCAGGCGGAAATGCCGGCGGCGCGTGCCACGACAAGCTCGAGCCGGCGGGAGAGGGCAAGGTAGCAGGTCATGGCGCCGATCAGCATGCAGAACGGCGTCAGCTTTTCCAAAAGCTGCGGTACGCGGAACAGCGAGGTTTCGGCCACCATGATCGCGGAGGCGGACGCCAGGCCAGAGGTCTTGCGCACCATCTCGATATAGTCGACCAGCACCAGCAGCAGGAAAATGCTCGCGAACACGCCGAGGGCGGCGACGACGAAGCGGCCCGCGAAATAGCGCCCGAGGGTGTTGGTGAGCATGCTCATGCGGCGACCGGACGTCGGAACAGCCGCGCAATGCGCGCATTGGATCTGTTGATGGCTTCCAGCAGCGCAGGCGGCGCTTCCACCACCACGCCGCCGACAATCATCCAGACGCCGAGGCCGATGGCGACCGCCAGCATGGCATATTGCACGATCGGGGCGGCCGGCGACTTCACCGCCATCACCGAGCAGGCGAAGCCCGCCATGCGCAGGCCGAACACCGCGAGGATCGAGCTGCCGATCGAGAAATTGCGGCTCTGACGCGTGGTGCGCGGCGCGCCGAGGAAGGCGAATGTCAGCGCCGCAAAGGCGAAGGGATAGAGCGGCGCCATGATGCGGTCATGCAGCTCGGAGCGGAACTGGCCGGGCACCGATTTGTAGACCGGATCGTCCTCGGACGGCGAGAACAGCTCCCAGAGATAGCGTTCGCGAATCCCGAGCGTGACGTCGCGCCCCTGGTTGGAGAATTTCGACATGTCGAAGCCGTGGCGGGCGAAGGTCACGAGCGCAGGATCGCGCTTGCCGGCCTCGAAGCGCTGCAGGTTGCCGTCCTCCAGCACCAGAATCGTCTCGCCGCCGCTCTTCACCACCGTGCCGCGCTCGGCGACGATCGAGTTGCGCTCCTTCGGATCGCGGCGGTCGTCGATGAAGATGCCGGCCATGATGCCGCCGGGCTGGCGCTCGCGAATCCGGATCGTGAGGTTCTGGTCGAGCTGGGCGAAGCGGCCGGGCTGGAGGATGTTGGTGAGGACGTCCGCTGTGATCTCGGCGTCCCATTGCTTGATCCGCCGCATGCCGTCGGGGGCGAGATAGGCGGCGATGAAGGCGACCAGCAGCGCCACCACGCAGGTGGCGTAGAAGAACGGATAGAATAGCCGGAACGGCGAGAAGCCGGCGGCATTCATCACGATGATCTCGGAATCGGTCGCTAGCTTGTTCAGCGTGTGCGAGATCGCGATCATCAGCGCGATCGGCGAGATGATCAGCACCAGCGCGGGAATCACGAGGCTGGTGATGCCGAGGAAGGTCAGGATGGTCTGCCCCTGACTCGTCATCAGGTCGATGCCGCGCAACGCCTGCGTAATCCAGATCACGCCGGTGAGGCTGACCAGGACCAGCGCAAACGACGCCAGCGTCGTGCGGAAAATATACCTGTCGATCGACCCCATGCGCTACCGCACGATCCCCACCAGGCCCCTTCTGGGTCCCAAACTCCGGACGTCCCGACCCATCCCGGAAGGGATCCCCAAGGGTCGTTCTGCCACGTCTTTCACCAGTTCACACTCTCACTACCATCCCTTTGATCCGTCAACAAAATGGCTGCCCCGTGGCACCCTCATCATATGGTTAATATTTCCTTCTTGTGGCCTGCCGGCCACGGGCAGCGCTTGGCATGCGAGGTGCGGACGGGTCATAGTACGCCCCGGAGCAGTGAATCGCCGTTCAGCCGGTGCCCGTAGCGGTGCTCGGGGAGCGGCAAAAGTCTTGTTTTTTGGAGGAGTTATCCATGTCCGACGCCGTCAAGGTCGGCTTCGTTCCGTTTTCCGCCGTCCCGCGCGGGACGCTGGTGGCGTTCTGTGACGACGGCTTGCGATTCGGCCCGGCGACCGCCAAGGCGCTCGGATCGGCAGTGGACCTGGTGAAGCGGGCCGCCGAGGCGGGCCAGTTCAAGGGCAAGACGGGCGCGGCGCTCGACATCCTGGCTCCCGAGGGGCTGAAGGCGAGCCGGCTGATTGTGATCGGGGCCGGCAAGACTTCGGCGCTGAAGCTCAACGACTTTCTGAAGTTCGGCGGCGTGGCGGCCGGCAAGCTGAAGGCTGGCGCGAGCGCCATGACCATCATGGCGGAACTGCCTGACGGGGCCATGACCGCGGAGCAGACGGTCGCGATCGGCTCGGGCCTGCGGCTGCGCGCCTATAAATTCGATCGCTACAAGACGAAAAAGAAGGACGGCGAGGAGGGCGGTGCGTTGCGCGCCGACGTCGCGTTCGCTGTCGCTGACCTCGCTGCTGCGAAAAAGGCCTTCGCGCCGGCAGGCCACGTCGTCGATGGCGTGATCATCGCGCGCGATCTCGTCAACGAGCCGCCGAACGTGCTCTTCCCGGAGGAGTTCGCGCGGCGCGCGAGCCAGCTCCGCAAGCTCGGCGTCAAGGTGGAGGTGCTCGACGTCAAGGCGATGCAGAAGCTCGGCATGGGAGCGCTGCTCGGCGTCGGTCAGGGCTCGGCGCGGCCGAGCCGTACGGTGATCATGCGCTGGGACGGGGCCAAGAAAGGCGAGGCGCCCGTCGCTTTCGTCGGCAAGGGCGTCTGCTTCGACACCGGCGGCATCTCGATCAAGCCGGCCGGTAGCATGGAGGACATGAAGGGCGACATGGGGGGAGCCGCCTGCGTCGTCGGCCTGATGCACGCGCTCGCGGCGCGCAAGGCAAAGGTCAACGCGGTCGGCGCCATCGGCCTCGTCGAGAACATGCCCGATGGCAACGCGCAGCGTCCGGGCGACATCGTCACCTCGATGTCGGGCCAGACCATCGAGATCATCAACACCGACGCCGAAGGGCGTCTCGTGCTGGCCGACGTGCTCTGGTATGTCGCGAAGAGGGTGAAGCCGAAATTCATGGTGGATCTCGCAACGCTCACCGGCGCAATCATGGTCGCGCTCGGCACCGAGCATGCCGGCATGTTCTCCAACAATGACGAACTCGCCGAACGTCTCCTGACGGCCGGCATCGAGAGCGGCGAAAAAGTCTGGCGCATGCCGCTCGGGCCCGAATACGACAAGCTGATCGATTCCCAGTTCGCCGACATGAAGAACACCGGCGGCCGCCATGGCGGCTCGATCACCGCGGCGCAGTTCCTCCAGCGCTTCGTCGACGGCACGCCCTGGGCGCATCTCGACATTGCCGGCACCGCCATGGGCGCCCCGAAGACCGACATCAACCAGAGCTGGGGCTCCGGCTATGGCGTGCGCCTGCTGGACCGTCTGGTCGCCGACCACTACGAGCGCAAATGACCGAAGTGCTGTTCTACCATCTGCAAAACATGACGGTGGAGAACGTTTTGCCGCCGCTGCTCGAGAAATCGCTCGAGCGCGGCTGGCGCGTCGTGGTGCAGTCGACGTCGGAGGAACGCGCCGATGCGCTCGACGCGCATCTCTGGACCTATCGCGACGATTCCTTCCTGCCGCACGCGACATGGCGGGTGAACGACGCCGCGGAGCAGCCGGTCGTACTGGCGGTCGAGGAGGGCAATCCCAACGGCGCCAATGTCCGCTTCCTGATCGACAACGCCGCGCTGCCTCAGGATTCGGAGACTTATGAGCGCATGGTGCTCCTGTTCAACGGCGACGATCCGGACGCGCTCGCGCTGGCGCGCAGCGCCTGGACGGATTGCAAGGCGCGCGGATTTGATGTCACCTATTGGCAGGCTGACGAGCGGGGCCGATGGCAGCGGCGCAATTAGGTGTTGGCTGTCAAATTAATGATAATTTGCGCCTTTCGGGGGAAAGCTGGCCTTCGTCACGGTCGTGCCGCAAAGTGATGTTGGGACAATCGTTTAGGGCTGGTCCTTAACGCGGGGATTTGGGTTTATCGTGCGACATCAAAAGCTTCCTTCGACGCTTCTACTGGCGTTGTGCACGGTTGCGCCGCTGATCGCGGGCTGCGCGGGCGGCTCGGATCTGCTGTCGAAGGATGCCGAATGGTTCAACAAGCCGGCCCGGCTCTTCATCAAGAACATCTCGATCGAATCGCCGCCGCTGACTCCCGACAAGCCGGTGACGGCGGAGGATCTGGTCAGTGCCGACGGCGCCTGCCCGGGCATGGCGCCCGCGGGTGCGCCGGCTGACGCCAATGCCTCGACCACGGCACCCGCGCCGTCGGGCGGAACGGTCGCGCTCGGTCACACCGAATGCGACGTGGTGCGCGGCATCGGCGCGCCGAGCAACGTCAATCTCTCTAATGATGCCGGCGGCAGGCGCGTCGCCGTCATCAGCTGGGCGAGCGGACCGCGTGCCGGCATCTACACCTTCACCGCAGGCCGCCTGACCTCGATCGAGGGCGGCCCCGAGCCGGCACCGATGCCGAAGGCGGCCAAGCCGAAGCCGAAGAAGAAGGCGGCGACCTGAGCGGCCCCATCAGCTAGTCGATGCGGCGGCGAAAACCGCCAATTGAGCATCGAAAGCACGCCTGAAGGCCGGACGCGCTTCGCCGCGGGCCACATAGGCGGAGAGGTTCGGATATTCGTGCAGAATGTCCGATCCATTCAACCGGCGCAGCACGGTCACCATCAGAAGGTCGCCGGCGCTGAACGCACCATCGAGCCAGTCGGAATTTCCCAGGCGACTGGAAAGTTCGGCAAGCCGGACCCGGATGCGATCCTCGACGACAGGCAGGCGCTGCTCGTACCAGGTCTCGCCGCGCTCCACGAGCATGGCGATTGCCCGATCGACGATCGGCGGCTCCAGCGTGTTAAGCGCGGCAAATATCCATGTGATCGCGCGCGCCCGGCCATGCGCATCGTCTGGCAGCAGTCCACCATGGCGCTCCGCAATATGGAGCACGATCGCCCCCGACTCGAACAGGGCAAGACCGCCTTCTTCGTAGGTCGGAATCTGCCCGAAAGGATGAAGCGCACGATGCGCCGCTTCCTTCATCTCGCTGAACGAAACGAGACGAACGTCGTAAGATTGGCCCACTTCTTCGAGCGCCCACCGAACACGCATGTCACGTGCTTGTCCTCTGCCGCGGTCGGGCGACTTTTCGAAGGCAGTAATGACGGGGATCATGGGAAGCCTCCGTGAAATTGCATGACGCCGACGATAAGTCTTCGGTTCTTGCGCTTTGTGCCCAGAGGACGAACGGGTGGGGCAGCTCCCGACAACATACGTCGCTTTTCCAGCGGGAGATTCGCAGTGCGACTCCTCAGCCGTTCTGGACCAGGGGTTCGTGGGCTCAACAGAGAGCCGTCAAGATGATCGACGCAACGAAGGTCGGATCACGGAATTGCCGGGCGAGCTACGCGACGCAGATGCCGGGCACAGCGACCTTCTGGAACAGGTGCGGAGAAGCGATGGCGGAAGAGGGATAGGCGGAGATCTTCGATCGGAACTCAGGGTGCGTGAAGGCAGACCGGAAATGGGCGGTCGATTCCCAGACGGCGTAGTTCAGATAGGTCGGGCTTTCGCCGATCGCGCGATGAAGCTGGGTGGCGATGAAACCCGGCTGCCGCTTCATGAAGGCAGCATCGTCTTGCCAGACCTGGAGGAATGTTTCCTCATCGGCTTTGTTGAGCGTGAACAGATTCACGAGCACGACAGGGCTGGTATCGATGCCGAGCTGACGTTCGATCGGAAACGCGGGATCCAGTGGGCGCAGGTGCGACATGAGAGCCTTCATTCGGTTGGTTACATGATGTCAATGTGGCATTATACTTAGAATGCCAATTGGGCATTATGATGTCAATATAGATTTATGGTGACGAATGCTGAAATCCCGACGAACGCCTGCTGGCGATGCCCTGAGCAACCTCATGCTTGACCTGTTCCGGCTGAATAGCCTGGTCCTGACCGCAGGTGACCGCCTGGTCGCCGCGCTCGGGCTCACGAGTGCCCGCTGGCAGATCCTTGGCGCCATCGTGCACGCGGAGCGAGCGCAGCCGGTCGCATGGCTCGCCCGCGACCTCGGTGCCAACAGGCAAAACGTGCAGCGGATCGTCAACGACCTTCAGGCGGAAGGGCTCTTGGCGTTCGAGGCCAACCCGCACCACCGGCGCGCACAACTCGTGGTCCTGACTGACAAGGGAAGGCGCACGTTCGACGCCGCGATGGCGTTGCAGGCCCCGTGGATCAACGACCTCTCGGAAGGGCTTTCGGTCAAGGACCTGCAAACGGTCCACCGCCTCGTCACGGCCCTACGCAAGAAGCTCGAGAGCAATGAAGGAACTGAAGATCGGATGTAGTGGTGGCGCGAGATGGTCGCGCTCTGAAACTGATGCTGATCAAGCTTCCTTATTGCTGGCATCGGCTTCCCTCCGTACACTCGACATGCGCGCCTGCGCCACCATTGAAACCCGCCTGACCGGTTCAACAGCGAGCGGAGCAGGGGACACATGCTCGGATTGCGCAAATGGATTGGCGTTTGCGGCTTGCCGGCGGCGCTCGCGTTGCAGATCGTCTCCTGTGCGCCGGCTGCCGCCGAGGACAAACTGCTCAACGAGGTGGTCAATTTTGCCGGCACGCTGAGCTTTCTGGCCGGCAAGCTCCCGGGCTTCATCCTCGTTGCGGTGCGTGACAGCGAGACAGCCATTGCCGGCTTCGGCAGCACGGCCGACCTTGACGGCAAGACGCCCGATGGCGATACGATGTTTCGCATCGGTTCCGTGAGCAAGGTGTTTTGCGGCGAGACGCTCGCCAGCATGGTGCTCGACGGCAAGCTGCACTTCGCCGATCGCCTGCAGGACAGGCTTGGCTATGACGTAACCTTGCTCGAGAAGGATGGCCGTCCGATCCGGATCATCGACCTCGTGACGCAGTCATCGGGCTTGCAGCGCGAAGTGCCGCGCGCTGATGGTCCGGCGGATGATCCGTTCGGCACCAACACCAGGGACGCGCAGATCGCCGCTCTCAAGACGGAGCCTCTACTGTTTCCACCTGGCACGGCTGCGCTCTACTCAAACTTCGGTTTCGACCTGCTTGGCGCCGCGCTCGCGAAGTCAGGCGGAAAACCCTATGCGGACCTGTTGAGGGAGCGGGTTCTCGATCCGGCCGGCATGAAGGATACCGTGTTCAACCTGCGTCCGGGTGATGAACTGCGCTTCATGCGCGGACACGATTTCGACGGATCACAGATGGCGATCGCGAAGACGCCAATCAGCATCGAATGCGCCGGCGGAATGATCACCACCGCCAACGATATGGCGCGTTGGATGAAGTGGCACCTTGATCGGCTTGCGGCCACAGATCACGACCTGCGCCTGCTGGACCATGCCGCCTATCTCTACCGCGACGGCCTCTCTGTCGTCTCGGGCCTGGACGACGCGGGGCCGATGGATGCAATGGGGCTCGGCTGGGTAATCAATATGCCCGCTGGCAACCGGCCGCTGATCCTGCAAAAGACGGGCGGCCTGCAGGGCAGTTTCGCCTATCTCGCGATCGCGCCGACACGCGGGGTGGGCGTATTCTTCGTCATGAACGCATTCAACATTCCCGCCTTCACGGCAGCCGTGGCCACGGCCAACGGACTGATCACGCAGCTCGCGCCGCGTTAGTCGTGCGGGAAAGGGAGTTTGTGCGCTGGGATGCGGTCTCATCAAGGCGCAGCCATAGCCTGATTGACGCGAGTTGAACGATGCCACTGAGGACACGTCGGTCGTTCACCCGAGGAACGCCACGCGGCTGGTTCGGCAGAATCGGCGTTATGGCAGTCCATTCATAGTCGGCGAGTTCGTAGCGCATGCTTCGAGCCCCCGGTTTGGGAGTTTGAATCACGGGTGTCCGGCCAAACGCAACGCTTCTGGCTCGGCCCCGGTTCGGCGCTTACGAGCAGAAGCGGACATCAACCTGCCGACAAGCCCCGATGAATTCGTCGAAAATGACCCAAAGCTGACTTGGTCGGTGATTGTATCGCTCCCCGCAATTGCTTAGGTTCAGACGAGCAGTGGGATATGACTGCAATGCTGCGACGGGAATTTATCGCACTTATTGGCGGCGGGGCCGCGGCATGGCCGGCGTTTACTCGTGGCCAGCAGCCGCGTAGTCCACGACGTATCGCTATCGTTGCTCCCGGTCGTTCCGAGGAGGAGCTGAGGGAAAATCCTTACTATCGCTCGTTCATCGAGGAGCTGGCCAAACGCGGCTTCGTCGAGGGAAAGAACCTTAGCGTGGATCGGTTCTCGGGCGGAGGGCAAATGGATTCTTATCTTAATATCGCGCAGACGGCGGTGAACAAGCATCCAGAAGCAATCTTGACTGCCGCGCCCGAGATGACGCTTGCCCTTAGCGCTGCGACGCTTACGATCCCTATCGTAACACTTATTGGTGATCCCGTCGCGACAGGCGTCGCCGTCAGTTTGGCAAAGCCCGGCGGAAACGTCACCGGTGTCACCATGGACGGAGGCATGGAGCTGCATGGCAAGCGCCTGTCGCTTCTGCTCGAGGCAAGGCCAGGAGCATCACGGCTGGCGTATCTGTGCTCCTCGGCCGCTTGGAATCGGCCTCAAGCCGCAGCGGTGAGAATCGCATCGCAATCACTCAACCTATCTTTGACGCATGTCGACCTCGGGACGGCTCTCAACGAAGCAGCCTATTCGGCAGCATACACTTTGATGAGTGGATCTGCGCCCGACGTGTTGCTCGTGTCCGACGAGCCCGAGCATCTGTCAAACCGCAAGGTGCTGATCGACCTTGCGGCCAAGGTCCGGGTTCCTGCCATGTATCCATTTCGCGATCTCGCATTGAGCGGTGGCTTCATGGCCTATTATCGCGATCTGCACGATGCGTTTCGGCAAGCAGCCGAACAGGTCGAGCAGATATTGGGGGGCATAAGCCCCGCCAAGATTCCCTTCCGCCAGCCCACGAATTTTAAGCTTTCGATTAACACGAAGACAGCTATGCAGAT
Source organism: Bradyrhizobium sp. CCGUVB23 (assembly GCF_024199885.1). Classification (NCBI taxonomy): domain Bacteria; kingdom Pseudomonadati; phylum Pseudomonadota; class Alphaproteobacteria; order Hyphomicrobiales; family Nitrobacteraceae; genus Bradyrhizobium; species Bradyrhizobium sp. CCGUVB23. The sequence goes on along the minus strand of NZ_JANADQ010000001.1, from coordinate 9,056,304 downwards.
CGGCGTGACGGTGCCGCCCACACTGCTCGCCAGCGCCGATGAGGTGATCGAATAATCCGCTGGGATTTCCGCTTCTGGCCCATCGCGACATTTGCTGCGGTTGCACAAGGCGGTCGGTGTCGCGGCGAACCGGACATTGACAAAGATTTATGGTACGCGCGCTAGTGGGGGAAGGTGATCGGCGGGCAGAAACCGCCGACACTTCAACGATTATCGATCGGACTTTTTGCCGTTCGCCTGGCCGTAAGCCGGCTTGTTGTCGGGCTCATGCTCAAATGCGCACGCACTCACTGAGATGCCGATCAAAATCAGCCATGTCGCGGTCGCCAGAAACTTCATTTGCCCACCCCAGGGGATCGATGGGTCATTCCCCGAAAAACACAGGTCTTTGACGTCGCGGGCCGGGATGGGGTTCAAAGCCGCGCGCCCTGGGGAGCTGCGCGGCCTCTATGACGGCCGTGTCGATGCTTCCAGCTTGAGTGTCCTCGCTCGATTCATCCGAGATAACCGGAAACTCCGTCCCACAGCAGCTTCAATGCCGTGACGGCCAGCAATCCGTAGCAGGCCCGGTAGACTTGTTGCTGGTCCAGCTTGCCGTGGAGGCGCCAGCCAAGCCAGACACCACTGGGAACGGCGAGCAGGCACGCCGCCATCACGATCCAGACGTTGCCGCTCGGCTTTACCAGGAGCAGCCACGGCACCGCCTTGGTCGCGTTGCCAACGGTGAAGAAGAGGCTCGTCGTTCCGGCGTAGACTTCCTTGCTGAGCCCGAGTGGCAGCAGATACATCGCAAGCGGCGGACCGCCGGAATGCGCGACCATGGTCGTGACGCCCGAGGCGAGACCGGCAGCAACCGCCTTCGGCGACGAACGCGGCTGACCAGTCACCTTCGACGCACGCAAGAGCCATAGGCCGACAAAGACCAGAGTGACGACCGCCATCAGAATCGCCACGGCACGATGGTCCAGCACCCGGAATAGCAGATAGCCGAGCCCGACGCCTGTCACGAGCCCGGGCAGCAGAAGCACGAGGTCGGGCTTCGACCAGGTCGAGGGTTTCCAGTAGCGAAGCGCGAACAGATCCATCGCGATGAACAGCGGCGCGAGCAGGCCTCCGGCCGTGACCGGGTCCATCACGAGCGACAACAGTGGAATGCCCACGATGGAGAACCCGCCGCCGAACGCGCCCTTCATGAAGCAGATCAGGAACACGCCGGCAAACGCGATGAGAACTGTGGTGACCGTCAGATCCATATGGCCTCTACGATCGTCGTGCCACCGGCCCGGCTCGCCAAATGCAGCGTGCAATCGAGTTCATGTCGCCATATTGTTCCGACGATTGTCTCGGTTCAATGGAAACATTGCCATCGGTGCAATTTACCTGGAGTGTCTTCGGGGAGGGGGCCGCGCTGGGTGCGATGCGCAAGGGCACAGCTAACCGGCAGTCACGGCGGATCTTGTGTGGCGTATCTCTTGAGTCTGAAGGACTTGGGAGCCGCATCCGGGGCCGAATGCAATCGCCTGCTAGGCCGATCGGAGACCGTCCTCGTGCTCGCGCTCGTCAACTTGCGTTATCAACCCGCTTCGCAGCCCAAAAAGCACAAGCTCGACATCGGAAGAAACGCTGAGCTTCGATTTGATGGCGTAGTGGTAGTTCGAGACCGTCTTCGGACTGAGATTGAATGCGGCGGCTATTTCCTCGGCCGACCGGCCAGCGAGCAGCATGCGCAGGATCTCGAATTCACGTGGGGACAAACTATCGACGGCACTTGCATCGTCCTGCAAGCTGTTCCTCGCAAGGGCTTCACTGATCTCGGGGCAGATGGCAACACGGCCGGCAGCGGCGTCACGTACCGCGCTAACGAGCAGCTCGGGCGGGCTGCTCTTTGTGACAAAGCCCTTTGCACCGGCCCTGAAGGCCTGGAGAGCGAATGTCGCGCTCAAATGCATGGTGAAAACGAGCAGGCGCGCTGCCGGATCCCACTGACGTATCTGGCGAATGGCATCGATACCGCCGCGACCTGGCAATGAAACGTCCATCACCACAACATCGGGCTGTTTGCTCTTATAGGCTTGATAGGCACTCGCCGCATCGGCGGCCTCGGCGACTACCGTAATGCCCTCATGCTTTTCGAGAAGCCGACGGTATCCCTCACGTACGACCGCGTGGTCATCGACAAGCAGGACGCTGATACTTCGCGGCGTCATGATGCTGCACCCCGGGCATTCGTAACGGGAATGATGGCGCTGAGGATGAGGCCCTTCTCTGGCCTCGACACGACTTTCATCTGCCCACCCAGCGCGAGCGTCCTCTCGCGAATCCCGATCAGCCCGAGCCCAAAGCCAGTCTCTCTCCTGATCTCATGCGCTAGTCCGGCTCCATCGTCTTCAACCGTTGCCTCGACCAAGCCGCTGCCTGACCGTGGCGCACCGCCTTGGGCAAGGTCGATGCGCACCACGGCACGCACGTTGGCCGCCTGCGCATGCTTCGCCGCGTTCGTGAGACCCTCCTGAACGATATAAAAGACGTGAACGGTAATCGCCGGGGGTAGCGCGTCGAGGTCGCCGTGCGTCTCGAGAAAGAACCGGGTCTTCCCGCAACAGCGGCGATTATGATCGCCGATCAATCCCTCGAGGCTCGTGAGCAGGCCGACGTCGTCGATCTCCTGCAGTCTCAACTCTTGCACGGTCCTGCGAAGCCCCTTCATGATATTGCCGGCAGTTTCCGTCAGGGCCTGAGCTTCGGCGACAAGAGATGGACAATCAGTCGTGGCGGTGAACTTGATCGAAGCCGCCGTCGCACTCATGGCACTGAGGCTCTGGGCCAGCTCGTCATGAAGCACCCGTGCGAGGTGACGCCTTTCCTGCTCGCGGGCTTCCACCAGACGTCGCGCAAGCTCGGCGCGCTCGGAAGTCGCGACTTCCAGGGTGTTCGCCAGATCGTTGAAGACGCCGCGTATTCTTTGCAGCTCGGCAAGTCGGAAGGGCGGAAGACGGCACTTCAGATCGCCCGCAGCCAACCTGTTGAGCCCGCTGACGACATCTCTCGTCGGACGCAGCGCGCGCTCGACGACAAAATACACCAGGGTGCCAAGAGCGCCGATTGTCGCTGCCGAGAGGCCGAGCATCCGTGAGATCTCGGACCACGCGCGCGCCGTCACGGCTGACGGGTCCGTGCTGACGACGACCGAGCCAAATACATGACTTTGGTACCCGATGGGACGCTCGTAAGTCATGCGACTGCCGACTGCCCGCTGATATGCAGCCGAAAACCATGCCGGCGCCTCGTCCACCTGGCTGCGGAAGCCCAGACAACTGGAGATGACATCCTTCCCGGCTTCATGGAGCCGCACGCACTGACCGGGGCTCATCACCTGGTCGAGATAGCCATCCAGCTGACGAAAGCGTCCTTGCAGGTCGAAGCGCCTTCCGAAGAAATTCCGCATGTCGGGATGGAATGCAATCGGCATTTCCAGAAACCTGCCGACAGTATCGCCTACTGCGCGATTGGCCTTCAATGTCTCCTGTCCCGCTCGGTAGACGGAGACCGCTGCTCCGCCAAGAAAACAGAGTAGCGCAACGGCCGCTACCTGCCTCAACAGCGACCATTTGAGATCGATGACCGGCCGGTGCCGAAGAAGCCTTATCTTCCGCATGGCGAGGGGCCCGTAATGCTTTGCGCAGATTACAGCATCTGCTCGCCGCTCGATACTGTTTGGTTCCACGTCGGGCAAATTTCCCAGGGCCTCGCATGGAGTCCGCCGTTTCCCTGATTGAAGGTCTGTCAGATGCTGCGCGTGCGGTCCCGATGAAGCGACCGTTGAGGAGCAGGCGCCCGGTCCCATCCTTGCTTGGGGCGGCTTACCCGTCTCTCCTCGCCATAATGCATTGATGATTTGAGGCAGGATGACTGTGAAATTCGTGGTGGGACGAACTCTGATCCAGGAGGGATGTCATCATGAAAAATCTATTTGTGATCACCATTGCCGTCGCCGCCATCGGAGGCACATGGAGCAACAAAGCCGGCGCGTGCAGCCTGAATTTTCCGACTTTTGAACTCATGGGCTTCCCGATCTCCCGACACCAGGTCGCGGTGGTGGGATCGGCCCATGTTGAGGAGAGTTCGGCTACAGCGCAGCTAATGTTAGCTGGCATGCCCGCTTCTCCTCATCAGATTGCGGTCCTCACTCCGCGCGCGAAAGCCCCGAAAATGGTTCAGGCCACGGTTGGTATTCGAGAACCAATCACCGTTGGCTTGACGCCGCCTGGCTTGCCAATAGGCGCGACTGGCGCTGCGCTTTGTGCCGCTGATTGAGCACACACCGCTTCAAGGCCGCTCGATGGCCTCGAAGTCTTCCATTGAGCCGAGACCAGATCGCGGAGGCGAAGACATGCTGGCGATGAGGCAGGCGACGGTTTCGATCTGTCTGCTGCTGCTGTTCACGACCGCGGCGCTCGCGCGAGATGACGGCCGCTACGCGAATTCCCCGCTGAAACCCTGGTTCGAAAGCCTGGAGAGCGAATTCGGGAAGTGCTGCGAGGATTCCGACGGCTACGTGGTCTCCGAACCGGATTGGGAGTCCGATCACGGGCGATATCGCGTCCGCATCGATGGCGAATGGGTTCTGGTGCCGGACGGCGCTCTCCTCACGCAACCCAACCTCGCCGGACGGACGATGGTCTGGAAGTACTACATCGACGGCCATCCCCGTGTCCGCTGTTTCATACCGGGCAGCATGACCTGATGCGTCCAGCGCCGGACCGACGCGAAAAAGCGTCCTCTCCGGCAGATCGCATTTTGACCCATCTCGGAAGTCGTGCCTTGATGGAAGAGCTGCGCTAGTGCAGCGCAACACGGAGGCGGCGATGAACAGGGCAACAGGGCGGGGTTCGATCATCGCGATGGTTGTGCTCGCGACCTTCGGCATCGCAAGTGCGCAAGAAGCCGCCAAGCGTGCCGCTGCCGGACCGGTCTTGTCGAACACCGGTCATGATGCGGCCGCTTACGGCGCTGATGAGGGATATCCCCTTGGCACATTGTCGACCGGCGCAGAGATGCGGCATCTCGTGGCGACCTATAGTCATTTTGACGAACTGACACCGGCGCGCATCGTTGCACGTGCAGCCACATCCTGGTCGTTTCAGCGCGCCACCGAACCCGAGATTTACTACAGCTTTGGCGGCGAGCGCCGCACGATCGCGGATTATCTTGAACGGCAGCCGACGACCGGACTGCTCATCGCCAGAGACGACACTATTTTATACGAACATTATCAATACGCGCGATCGGACCACGATCGCTTTCTCTCCCAGTCGATGGCGAAGACCATTACTGCGATGCTGATCGGCATCGCTGCAGCCGACGGTGTCATCAAATCGATCGACGACGACGTCGCGACCTATGTCACCGCACTCGCAGGTACCGAGTACGGCAAGACGCCGATCCGTGCGCTGTTGCACATGTCCTCCGGTGTCAACTTCGAAGAGCGGTACGATGGGCAGGACGATATTGCGCGCCTCGGGCGCGATCTGTTCGGCCGGCCCGGCAAGGCCCCCGTGGTCAGCATCGCGCAGTTCAATACCCGCGTCGCGCCGCCTGATACGCGATGGCACTATGCCAGTTCCGAGACCGAGATCCTCGGCCTCATCCTGCGCTCGGTGACCGGCACTCCAGTCGCAGATTACCTCAGTGAGAAGATATGGCAGCGGATCGGCACCGAAGCCGATGCCTCGTGGGCAATCGACGGAACCGGCCAGGAGGTGACCTTTTGCTGCTTTAACGCCGTGTTGCGCGACTACGCCCGTTTTGGACGCCTACTGGCGCATGGCGGCGTGTGGAATGGGCGCGAGGTCATTCCACACCAATGGCTGATTGATGCGACGACGGTGAGTTCAACCGACGCCCATCTCGCGCCTGGTGTGGCCACGAAGTATTACGGCTATGGCTATCAGGTCTGGCTACTGCCCGGCGCCGAACGCCGGTTCGTGTTGCTCGGCATCCGCGGCCAGATGATCTTTGTAGACCCTGGGACCAAGCTGGTGATGGTGCATACAGCTGTGCGTCCCGAAGCGGTCGATAGGACTGCGTCAGCAGAGACTATAGCATTGTGGCTGGCCGTGGTGGACCAGCTCGGTCGCACCGCGCGATAAGCGTCCCCATCTTGTGGGCCCATAGCGGACATCGGTTGTCGATGGCAGATGGCCTGCCTTTGGGGCTAAAGTCCCCACGTCCGGACGCGTCGCGCCGGATCGCCGGGCGGAGGGTACCAGCATGGCAGCGCGTGGATCAGGTGGACTGCTCGTTTGCATGAGTCTCCTGCTTGCGATGCCGGTGCAGGCCGACCGGGACGGGTGCGCCGCCAGCGCCGACAAGCCCGAGGTCGGGGGCACGGCATGTAGCCGCATCATCGACGATGCAAGCGAGTCGGTGGCAGCACGCGTCGAGGCACTCAAGAACAGAGGCCGCGGCTCTTTCAACAGAAAGGATTTCGACCGCGCGATTGCCGACTACGGCGAAGCCATCAAGCTCAACCGAAAAGACGCCTGGGCCTTTGCTCACCGGTGTGAGGCCTACGAGGGCAAAGAGGACCACGACGCGGCCGTCGCCGATTGCACCGAGGCGATCAGGATCGATCCCGGATATGGCTGGGCCTACAACAACCGTGGCGTCGCCTATCACGGTCTGCATGACTACGACGCAGCCCTGGCTGACCACGCCGAGGCGATCGGGATCGATCCCAAGGACGCGTGGGCCTATGCCCGCCACGGCATGGCCTGGATGGAAAAGGGCGAATTCGACCAGGCAGTCGCCGATCTCACCAAGGCGGTGACCGTCGATCCGAAATACGCCTTTGGTTTCGGTCAACGGGGTCAAGCGCTCTTCAGAAAGAGGTTGATCACGAAAAAAGGCGGATGGGAGCCCGCAATCGCAGACTACGGCGAGGCCATCAGGCTCGATCCAAATCTGGTTTGGCTCTACAGTTCGCGTGGCGTCGCCTACAGCAACAATTTCCAATACGATTTGGCCGTTCCGGATTGCAGCGAGGTCATCAAGCGCGAGCCCAACAATTCCGGCGGGTACAATTGTCTCGGCGTCGCCTACGAAGGCTTGAAGGAATATAGCCGTGCGATCGCCGGCTATAACCAGTCGATCAGCATCAATCCAAGGAACGGTGTGGCGTACTGGAATCGCGGCAATGCCAATGTGGGGCTGCGCAAGATCGATGACGCGATCGCCGACTATGACCGGGCGATCGCGATCAACCCCAAGGACTTCAACGCTTTCAACTCCCGCGGCAAAGCCTACGTTTTAAAGAACGACCGCAACCACGCGATTGGCGATTACACGCAAGCGATCCAGCTCAATCCGTCCTATGTCGAGGCCTACAACAACCGCGGCCTCACCTATGAAGCGCAGCACCGCCGCACTGATGCGATTGCCGATTTCCGCAAGGCACAATCGATCGACCCGGCCGACCAGATCAGCAAGCAACAGCTCCGCGTGCTCGGATTCTGAAGAGCGTGGCGCGAGCGCTTGCAGCAAGGATGTCTGCAAGTACCATCGGTTTTGTCAGCTCGTGTCTTGTTCACGCCGTTGTGCAGTATAGCATCATCCACTTAAATAAACGGGGCTCGTATTCGAAAATGTTGAATTGTGCGCTGGCGGCGGTGCTTGTTGTTGCACTCGGCGGGATTTTGTTCGGCGTGAGGTATATGCGGCGCGAGGCATATTTGCCGTATCACGCCGTCGTGGCCGGAAAGTCGTTCGCCGAACTCGATCCCGGAGTTCAGGCCGTCATTCTCGGTATGCTGAAAGTCATTGGGGGCGGCTTCGCTACCCTTGGCGTCACCTTGCTGTGGCTGTGTTTTGCGCTTCATGAGGGTGCGCGCTGGGCACCGTGGGCAATCCTGACCATCTCGGCTGCCGCGCTCGTCCCGATGTTGTATGTCGCCACCACGCTGCGGACGTTCCGGCCCGGCGCGCCAACACCTGTGCGGCCGACACTCGTCATGATGATCTTGATCGTCGTCGGTGTCGGGCTGTCTCTGCTGGCACGCTAGCGCCGGCGCCGCCTGTTCGAGGAGGCGAATGCACGCTACGAGGCGATTCAACGGTAGCGCGAGCAGTCAAACTGAATCGATGGGTGGCCCGCTATGGCCCTTCGAACCTCACGTGATGCTTCTTGTGAGTCCGAAAAGCATGGGAGCGGAATGACGCAACGCCATCGCGCGGGTGCTGAATATCTAGCGGTTCGCCTTGAAAGCTTCCCACCGCGCCTCGCGCTCTCGTTGGTATTCGGGAGCCCGCTCGGCGTCCAGATCCTCGCGATGAAGCGGTTTGCCGCAGGATTCGCAGGCTGGACCAAGGCCCGCCGGCTTGCCGCAGGTGAGATGCGTAAAGTTCACTGCGCGGCCTTCCTTCGGCGACTTGCACCAGGTCTCCCCCCAGGCGCGTAGCGCCAGGATCACGGGATAGAAGGCCTCGCCTTTCTTTGTGAGTTGATATTCGTGACGCAGCGGCCGCTTGTTGTAGACACGCCGCTTCACCAGCCCGTCCGCTTCCAGCTTCTTCAGTCGCGCCGCGATCATTTGCGGTGTCGCACCCGTCTGCGCCTGAATCTCCTCGAAGCGGTGCATCCGCATGAACAGCTCGCGTAGGATCAATACGGTCCAGCGATCGCCTACGACTGTCTCGGCGCGCGCCACGGGGCAGAGCGTTTGGTCAGCAGTGTTGTCATTCATCGTCTTCATCACGTTTGCTTCATCGCGCTTGTGCCTATGAATTCCATAGTAACATGGGACGGCGTCGGTTCAATTGCAACGGGCCGCCTTTGGCGCCCGGTTCGTCACCACAGGAGCGAACCATGACCACCGCAAGCACAAAAGGGAGCAAGGTCGACATGAAGCTGGAGGGGCGACAATGACCGAGACCATCTATCCACGCGGGAGAACCGGTCTGCTTTTCGTCGATCCATACAATGATTTTCTGTCCGAGGGCGGCAAGATCTATCCACGCATCAAGCCGATCGCCGATGAGGTCGGGCTGCTCGACAACATGCGTCGGCTGGACGGCGCCGTACGTGCGGCAGGCGTTCAGGTCATCATCGTCCCGCACCGACGGTGGGAGCCGGGCGACTATGAGCACTGGGACCATCCCAACCCCACGCAGCGGAAGGTCATGCAGGTACACCACTTCGCGCGTGGCGAATGGGGCGGCGAGTGGCATCCTGACTTCGCGCCAAAACCAGGCGATATCGTCGCCAGCGAACATTGGGGTCAAAGCGGCTTCGCCAACACCAACCTGGATTTCCAGCTGAAGCAGAAGGGGATCACCCACGTGATCGTGGTAGGGCTGCTCGCCAATACCTGCATCGAGTCCACTTCCCGCTACGCCATGGAGCTCGGTTATCACGTCACGCTGGTGCGCGACGCCACCGCCGCTTTCACCCACGAAATGATGCATGCCGCTCACGAGCTGAACGGCCCGACCTACGCCCACGCGATTCTGACAACCACCGAAGTCATCGCGGCGTTGCCCACCGCAGCTCATTCCGAGGAACCCGCCAAATGACCACGCAATCACAGAACCCAATTGCAATCGCCGCAGTGCAGCCAAACCATGAGACTATCGATCATGAGAGGCGCAAGCTGCTCGTCGGGGCTGCCACGGGACTTGCCGCTGCAGGCGTCGTCAACCTGTTTGCGATACGTCCGGCGCCGGCCGCAACGAACGACGAGATCCGTCCGTTCCACGTCGATATTCCCGAAGCCGATCTCGTCGACCTACGCCGTCGCCTTGGGGCGACCCGGTGGCCTGAGAAAGAGACGGTTGCCGACGACTCCCAGGGCGTGCCGCTCGCTATGCTGCAGGACCTCGTCCGCTACTGGCAAACCGATTACGACTGGCGGAAAGTCGAGGCGCGGCTCAATGCCCTGCCGCAGTTCATCACCGAGATCGACGGGCTCGACATCCACTTCATTCACGTCCGCTCTAAACATGAAAATGCGTTGCCGATGATCGTGACGCATGGCTGGCCTGGCTCCGTCATCGAGCAGATGAAGATCATCGATCCGCTGACCAATCCGACTGCGCACGGCGGCAACGCGGAAGACGCCTTCCATCTGGTGATTCCTTCGATGCCCGGCTACGGGTTCTCGGGTAAGCCAACCACGACGGGCTGGGATCCGCAGCGCATCGCCCGCGCCTGGGTCGCGCTGATGAAGCGGCTCGGCTACAAGAGGTTCGTCGCGCAGGGTGGCGACTGGGGTTCGCCGGTCTCCAATGAAATGGCAAAGCTGGGCGCGCCGGAACTGCTCGGCATCCATGTTAACCTGCCCGGCGTCGTACCGCCCGAGATATTCAAGGCGGTCGCATCGGGCAATCCCGCTCCGGACAATCTTGCTCCGGATGAGAAACGCGCATTCGACCAGCTCAAGATTCAATTCGCAAAGCGGCGTGCCTATGCGCAGATCATGGGGACGCGTCCGCAAACGCTGGCAGCCTTGACGGATTCGCCGGCTGGCCTTGCGGCCTGGCTGCTCGACCACGGCGACGGCTTTGCGCAGCCGGCCTCGGCGATGCAATCGGCGGTGCTCGGGCGCGCCGTCAACGGGCATTCCGCGGGCGCGCTGACCCGCGACGACGTGCTCGACAACATCACGCTGTACTGGGTGACCAACACCGCGATTTCCTCGGCGCGGCTCTACTGGGAAAACAAGACAAACCTCTATTTGCCTGCCCACGTCTCGATCCCGGCCGCCGTGACAGCATTTCCTGGCGAAAGTTTCGTGGCGCCCCGGAGCTGGGCCGGGAAGGCCTATCCTAAGCTGATTTACTTCCATCAGGCCGAGGCCGGCGGTCACTTTGCAGCGTGGGAGCAGCCCGAGATTTTCAGCAGGGAGGTCCGCGACGCGTTTCGACCTCTGCGCAAGACGACTTGAGATTCGGCGGCGCGCGCCATGCGCACCGATGTTCAGGAGCGGACCCCAATCAGGTCGCCGTCCAATGTGGTCGAGGTAACATGATGCCTCTACTTTGCATGGGGTTGTTTTTCAGATTTTGATGAGGGCCTCGTTTGGCGCGCACCCGCGGAGAGCCGCTACCCCGTCGCCTCATCATACTGCGCGCTGGCCTCGAGCCATTGCTCCTCGGCGCGCGCGAGGGCGTCGGCGGCGTTGGCGCGTGCTTTCGAAAGCTGCGCGGCCTGCTTGGGATCGCGGGTGAAGATGTCGGGAAGGGCGAGCGCTGTGTCGATCTTGGCGATGATCTCGCTGACGCGGGCGATCTCGGCCTCGGCCTCGGCGATGCGCTTCTTCAGCGGGCCGCGATTGTCCGATCGTGCGCGCTGCGGCTTCTCGGCTGGCGCGCTGCGCTCGCGCGGGCTGTTGTCCGCGCTTGCTGCTGACAACACCACGCGCCGGTAGTCGTCGAGGTCGCCGTCGTAGTTCGTCACCGTGCGGTCGGCGACCAGCCAGAGCCGCTCGGCGCAGGCCTCGATCAGGTAGCGGTCGTGCGAGACTATGATGACGGCGCCGGGAAAGTCGTTGATGGCTTCCGCGAGCGCGGCGCGGCTGTCGATGTCGAGATGGTTGGTCGGCTCGTCCAGGATGATCATGTTGGGGCCGAAGAAGGTCGCAAGGCCGAGCAGCAGGCGCGCCTTCTCGCCGCCGGACAGTTTTCCGGCCTTGGTGTCGGCCGCCTTGCCGGAAAAGCCGATCGCGCCGGCGCGCGCTCGCACCTTGGCCTCGGGTGCATCGCCCATCAGCTTGCGGACGTGGTCGTAGGCGGAGGCATCCTCGTTCAACTCGTCGAGCTGGTGCTGCGCAAAGTAGGCGATCGACAATTTGTCGGCCCGCGTGACCCTGCCGGAGAAGGGCGCGAGCTTGCCTGCGAGCAGTTTCACCAGCGTCGACTTGCCGTTGCCGTTGGCGCCCAAGAGCGCGATGCGATCGTCATTGTCGATGCGCAAGGTGACGCGGTTCAGCACGGGTATCGTCGGATCATAGCCGACCGAGACGTTGTCGACGGCGATGATCGGCGGCGACAGCGTCTTCTCCGGCGGCGGGAAACTGATCTCGTGCACGTCCTGCGTCACCAGCGCCGTGATCGGCTTCAGACGCTCCAGCATTTTGACGCGCGATTGGGCCTGGCGCGCTTTCGAAGCCTTGGCCTTGAAGCGGTCGACGAAGGCTTGCAGGCGTGCGCGCTCGGCCTCCTGGCGCTTGACCTGCTTGGCATCGAGCAGTTCGCGCGCGGCGCGCTGCTCCTCGAAGGACGAATAGCTGCCGCGATAGAGCGTCAGCTTGCCGCGATCCAGGTGCAGGATCTGGTCGACCGAGCTCTCCAGCAGATCGCGGTCGTGGCTGATCACGATCACGGTGCGCGGATAGTGGGCGAGGTGATCCTCCAGCCACAGCGTGCCTTCGAGGTCGAGATAGTTGGTGGGCTCGTCGAGCAGCAGCAGGTCGGGCGCTGCAAACAGCGTCGCGGCGAGGGCCACGCGCATCCGCCAGCCACCGGAGAACTCCGAGCAGGCGCGAAGCTGGTTTGCGGCCGAGAAGCCGAGGCCTGAGAGAATCGCGGCCGCGCGGGCAGGGGCCGAATGCGCATCGATGTCGACCAGCCGGGTCTGGATCTCCGCGATGCGGTGCGCGTCGTGCGCGGTCTCTGCCTCGCGCAGCAGCGCGTCGCGCTCGAGGTCGGCCTTGAGCACGACCTCGATCAGGCTTTCCGGGCCGTCAGGCGCCTCCTGTGCGAGGCTGCCAATGTGCCAGCGCGGCGGCAGCGTGACCGAGCCATGCTCGGCGGCGAGCTCGCGGCGGATCACCTTGAACAGCGTCGATTTGCCGGTGCCGTTGCGTCCTACGAGGCCGACACGTGAGCCGGGCGTGATCTGCACGGAGCTCTGGTCGATCAGGAGGCGTCCGGCGAGGCGGACCGAAAGGTCGGTGATGGTGAGCATGCGGCCTTGTCACCGCAGCGCGAGGCAAACGCAACCCCGTTTTATGCCTAGTTCTGCGGATCGCCGTCGCGATCCCGCTTGCGCAGCTCGTTCACGAGGTGCTCGAGATATGTCGGAAGCCGCGGCTCGGGCCGAAGGCTCTGCTGGAGCCGTTCGCCGATGGCGTCGCAGATCGATCGGCTGGTCCGCCGGTCCATCTGTTCGCTGTCATTGGCGGATTGGCGAGGCATCACGGGGTTCCATCGTGAAAAGCAAGGACACCCTACCAAGTCACTGACCGCGAAATAGTTTCGGCCCCAATGGGGACCGCCTTCCATTCTCGTAACAATTGTATGAACGGGGGTGATGTGGGCCCAAGGCAGATCAGCCGAGGCAAATCATCCAAGGCAAAGCCCCGGCGGCGGGGGACGCCGGGGCTTCTTCTGGTCGTTCTCTTGGGTAGTTCTCTTGGGAAGTTCTCTTGGGAAGTTCTCTTGGGAAGTTCTCTTGGGAAGTTCTCTTGGGAAGTTCTCTTGGGTAGTTCTCTCGGAAGGTGCTGACGGGCTCAGTAGCAGCGGTTCACCAGCCGCCAGCGGGGTCCCCAGGGGGTCGGGACCAGCTGGCGCACATAGCAGCCGCCATAGCCGTAGGAGACGGGGCCGCCGGCATAGAAGCGCGGTGCGCCCCAGCCGTAGCCGTGCCAGCCGCCATGCCAGCCACCCCAGCCGCCATGCCAATGGGCGGAGGCGGAGGTCGGAGCCAGCGCGGCACCCAGCGCGACCGCGGCGACTGCAGCAAGCGAAAGTTTCCTCAACATGGTATCTCCTCAAAACTGCCGGCGCGGGCCTGCGCGTCGATGGAATGGCCGCCGAAACGCCTCATGAAGGGTAGAACGCGTCTCGATGGCGTCGACCTTAGGCCCGTGATCCTGAACCGGGGCCTGAACGTGCCGTGCAGATTGGGTTCATCTCGGTGAAATTATCGTAATTCAGGAGTCCGGCCCCGCGGCGAGCCGCCCGTGAAGCCCTTATCGCCGGTCGCTTGCCGTTCGCCGATAGCGCCGATATAAGCCCGGCAACTCCAAATCACCCCCCTTCTCAAGGATAGAACCATGGCGATTGAACGCACCTTCTCGATCATCAAGCCCGACGCGACCGAGCGTAACCTGACCGGCGCGGTCAACGCCGTGATCGAGAAGGCGGGCCTGCGCATCGTCGCCCAGAAGCGTATCCGCATGACCAAGGGCCAGGCCGAGACCTTCTATGCCGTGCACAAGGCCCGTCCGTTCTTCGGCGAGCTCGTCGAGTTCATGACTTCCGGCCCGGTGGTCGTGCAGGTGCTGGAAGGTGAGGGCGCGATCGCCAAGTACCGCGAGGCGATGGGCGCGACCGACCCGTCGAAGGCGGCCGACGGCACCATCCGCAAGCTCTACGCCAAGTCGATCGGCGAGAACTCGGTGCATGGCTCCGACGCCCCCGAGACGGCCGTGATCGAGATCGCACAGTTCTTCTCGGGCAACGAGATCGTCGGCTGATCGGAAGGACGCATTGTGAACTGGCTCTGGCAGATCTTCGACCCCGCCACGCTCGGGTCGTTCTTCACCCAGTTCCGCAATGAAATGGCCGAACCGGCCTTCTGGGTCGCGGTCGGCAAGATCATCTGGATCAACATCCTGCTCTCCGGCGACAACGCGCTGGTGATCGCGCTCGCATGCCGCGGGCTGAAGCCGCGGCATCGGCTGTGGGGCATGGTGCTCGGTGCGGGGGCGGCGGTACTGCTGCGCATTGTCTTCACCGGCATCGTCGCGAGCCTGATGGCGCTGCCATACCTCAAGCTGGTCGGCGGTCTCGCGCTGATCGTGATCGCCGCCAAGCTCCTGGTGCCGGAAAACGAGGACGAGGACGACGTCGCCTCGGCCTCGCATCTGTGGCAGGCGGTGCAGATCGTCGTTGTCGCCGACATCATCATGAGTCTGGACAACGTGATCGCGGTCGCGGCCGCCGCCAATGGCAGCGTGCCGCTCCTGGTGCTCGGCCTTGCCATCAGCGTGCCGCTGATTGTCGCCGGCGCTGCGCTGATCATGGCGCTGTTGTCAAAACTGCCGATCCTGGTCTGGGCCGGCGCGGCGTTGCTCGGCTGGATCGCCGGCGAGGTGATCGCGACCGATCCGGGCGTCGAGCCGAAGCTGCATGCGCTGTCCGACGGTCCGTTCGGCATTTCACTGGATGCGCTGCTCGCGGGCTTGCGCATCCCGCCGCAATTTACCCATGGCGGCGCGGGCGCCGAATATCTCTGCGCCCTGCTCGGCGTCATCGTTGTGCTGGTCGTCGGCTATATCTGGCGCCGGCGCAGCCTGCATGTTGCCGCACTCGAAGCCTCCGAGCGCCACGCCAAGGTGTCAGCCGAGTAGTTGCGCCACCAAGCAGTGGAATGCGTCAGCGACACCCAATCGTCACGTTTCTAGAATTTCTCGGCGGTTTCGCTTGAGAGCCACTCCTCGAAGGCCTGAGCTGCCCGGCTCGACTCGTCGTTCAGCGCTATAAGGTAGGGATCGAGCGGCCGGCTCAGCCTTGGCAGCACATGACATAACCGGTTCGACGCGATGTCATGGGCGACCAGGCTGGCGGGCCCAACAGCTATTCCCAATCCATCCGCTGCCGCGCGCAGGGCGAAGTCGAGGTGATCAAATCGCATTTCGTCGGCTGGATGGATCCACTCAACCCCAGCGAAGCTGAGCCATTCGTGCCAATCGTTGGCTCGCGTCTCGCTGTGCAGGAAGACATGGCTGGTCAGGTCTTCGACCTTTTCGATGGGGTTGGCCTCCAGCAACGACGGCGCAGTGACGAGATATGCTTGATCGGCCATGAAACGGCGCGGCTTGAGATAGGATGGCCAGCCGGCCCTCGTCCGGCGAATGACGACGTCAAAGTCGCGGCCCAGGCGCGCCGGCTCTTCCGCTGGCCGCCAACCACCTCGCGTTCGTCAAGTTGCATCGAGTGCGCTGCCGTAGCCGAATTCGTGCGAGGAGGAGGGCCAAGTGATTGGCCGCGAATTTCCTCGGGTTCGATGCGTGGCGGCGTCAGTCGGTCGACTTCGGCTTCATCCAGCCGCTACAGCTTGTACCCAATTTTTCGCAGCAGGTCTTTCCGGCACGCAATGTCGGCGTCGGTTTCAACGCCCATCGGCGAGGCGCCATCAACGACGCCGAGCACGCCGCGGCCAAGCTCCGTTTGCGCGACGATCACTTGCGTGGGGTTGGCCGTCGCGCAGTAGATGCGGCAGACCTCCGGCACGGCGCGTACGGCAGCCAGGACGTTGACGGGAAAGAACCCGTCGCCCAGGAAGATCAGGAAGGTGTGGCCGGCGCCGATGGCCGATGCGTTGTCACGCGCGAGAGCGAGCGCGGCGTCGTCATTACCCGACCAGCGAACCAGCCGTTTACCAGAGGCCTCGCAGAAGGCGAGCCCGAAGCGGATGCCCGGAACCGCGCCCACCAGCGCCTCGTGGAGATCTTCCACGGTTTTGATGAAATGAGATTGACCGAAGATGAAGTTGGCCGTGTCCGGCTTGGCGATGGGCACCACGGTGAGTTCCATGGCTGCAGGCTCCTATGAGAAGAGCTACGCAATCCATGTTAGGCCGCCGGAAAGTGATTGCAAGCCGCACGGGCGGCCGATTTCGCTCGTTGCCGCGCTGCCACCCACGGTCAGGCTCAAGGCCAGGCTAGTGATCGCAGTTACCGCACCCGATATTTGCTCGCGTAGTGCTTGCCGAGAATCTTGCGGGTCTGATCGGCCAGCCGCTTGTTGCCGGTCGCAGGTGCCCCGGCGTGGCGCATTTTCGGCTTCGGCAAATCCGCTGTTGGGCTCCGCTTTCTTGGCATGCGCATGGCTGCAGATCTCGTAGTAACAAAACGGGCGTAGCCCCTAGATGTCGTAGTACAGATGGAACTCGTAAGGATGCGGTCGCAGCCGGATCGGGTCGATCTCCTTCTTTCGCTTGTAGTCGAGCCAGGTTTCGATCACGTCGGCGGTGAAGACGCCGCCGCGTAGCAGGAACGCGTGATCGTGCTCGAGCGCGTCGAGGGCCTGGTCCAGCGATCCCGGTGTCGACTTCACCTCTTTCGCTTCGGCAGGTGGGAGGTCGTAGAGGTTCTTGTCGATGGGGCTGCCGGGGTCGATCCGGTTGTCGATACCGTCGAGGCCGGCCATCAGCATCGCGGCAAACGCCAGGTAGGGATTGCAGGATGGGTCGGGCGAACGAAACTCGACGCGCTTGGCACGCGGGTTCGGCGAATACATCGGAATCCGACAGCACGCCGAGCGGTTGCGCTGGGAGTAGACGAGGTTGATTGGAGCCTCATAGCCCGGCACCAGACGCCGATAGGAGTTCGTTGTGGGAGCGCAAAGCCCGCACAACGCCCAGGCGTGCGTCAAAAGCCCGCCGATGTAGTGGCGGGCGAACTGGCTCAATTCGGCATAGTCGCCCTTGTCGTAGAACAGATTGGTCTCACCCTTCCACAGCGACTGGTGAACGTGCATGCCCGAAGCGTTGTCCTCGAAGAGCGGTTTCGGCATGAACGTCGCAGTCTTGCCGTGCTTATGCGCGGTGTTCTTCACCACGTATTTGTAGATCATCAAATTGTCGGCCATGCGGGTCAGCGTGGTGAAGCGCATGTCGATCTCGTTTTGGCCGCCGGTTGCCACTTCATGGTGATGGGCTTCGATCTGGATGCCCAGCTCTTCCATCGTCAGCACCATTTCGGTGCGCAGCGCCTGCATGCTGTCGGTCGGAGGAACGGGAAAGTATCCTTCCTTCGGGCGCGGCTTGTGACCCAGATTCGGCTCTTCCTCCTTGCCCGTATTCCAGCTGCCTTCGCTGGAATCGATGTCGTGGAAGGCGTGGTTGATGCCCTGTCCGTAGCGCACGTCGTCGAAGACGAAGAACTCAGCTTCCGGCCCGAAGTAGCTGGTATCGGCGCGTCCGGTGCCCTTCAGATAAGTTTCGGCCTTTTGGGCGATATAGCGGGCGTCGCGGCTGTAGGATTGGCCGGTCACGGGATCCCTGATGTTGCAAATCAGGACCAGCGTCTTCGCCGGACTGTAGGGGTCGACGAAGGCCGTCGTCGGATCGGCGACGACCAGCATGTCGCTTTCCTGGATCTCCTGGAAGCCGCGGATCGACGAGCCGTCGAATCCAATGCCTTCGTTGAAAGCATCGACATTTACTGCGCTCGGTGGGACGGAAAAATGTTGCCACACCCCCGGCAAGTCGGTGAACCGCAGGTCGATCATCTGGACGTTCTCGTCCTTGATTGCCTTCACGAGGTCTTCGGCTGTTGCACAATTTCGAACCATGGCTTCGCTCCCAGCATCATGCGTCTTGCGCGTCGCGTCGCGTCGCGTTGCCGTTCAGCCGCAGCCGAACGGCTTGCGACGAATTGTGGTCCATATTCTGTGTTGCCGCCGCTCCAGCCTCAATCCGGTTTGGCGGCACTCGGAGTCAGGCGGCCAGGCGCGCCGGCTGCTTCAGCTTTGGTGCGGTCCGCGCATAAGCTTCATCGCGTCTTCGATATGCCGCCAGGTCTTGGCCAGTTCGAACTCGCCCTTTGACTCGAGATCGATGGCATTCTGGGCGGCCTCCGCAATCGCCTTGGGGCCATGTGCTTCCAGCAACTGCCGCGCATAGTCGTGGATTTCGATTTCTCGCATGGCGTCATCTCCCTCTTGTCCCGGCAGCACGCGAACCAAGTGGTGCCGAGAGCAGTAGTCGACACCTGTCAAGCGCAGCAAGTGTGCATCCTGGTGCGGCGCACTCGCAAGGGCTCTTTCCGGTGCCGGCCAGGTTGATTGGAAGCGCATCGGATCGCATGAGCGGCAACACATCGCAGGTTGGACGGATGCATTTTCATCAATGAATCCCCACATAGTGGGGGAAGGGAGGTGAGCATCATGCGCATCCAACATTGGCAGGATGCTGCCAGCCTGTTGGTCGGCGTGTGGCTGGTCCTGTCGTCCTTCGTCCTGGGCTTATCGGGGGCGGCCGTCTGGATGACCATCGCGCTCGGACTCGGCGTCATGCTGTTTGCCATAGAGGCATTTGTCATCCCGTCCTATCTGGAAGAGTGGGGAGAAATGCTGCTGGGTCTGGCTCTGGTGCTGGCGCCTTGGACCATTGGCTACGAACCAGTATCAGCCATGGTGAGTAGCGTAGTCTCGGGCATCTTGGTGATCTTGTTCGGCGGTTGGGAGCTGATAACCGATCGTGATTTCAGCTCCTGGTGGCACGATCGCTGGCATCACCTAGTCGGCTGACAGAGCAGTCAGCCGAGCCTCTTGCCGGCCGCTATCCGCTGGCGGTCGGGGAGGCGGAGATTGGCCTCGCTCGTGCGAAAAGCAGACCCGTTGGGCCTGGTGCAGGGCGCTTGCGGTCCTGCACCAGCATCCTTCCATCGCTAGGCGGCTCTCGGCTCGGTCGGTTGCCAGATGCTGATCTTTCGCGTCTCGGGCATCAGGAAAACCGCGAGCACGAAGCAGATCGCGGGGACCACGATCGGGTAGAGTAGTGCGTAGCCGATGCTGCCGGTCGCGGCGAAAGCTGCTGACGTGATGAACGGCACCAATCCGCCACCCCAGCCGTTACCGATGTGGTACGGCACGGAGACCGACGTGTACCTGATCCGGGCGGGGAAGTATTCCGCCAGAAACGCGCCGACCGGCCCGTAGACCATCCCGACGTAGCAAACGAGGATGAAGATGATGAAGGTCGCGGTTGCGTAGTTGATGTTTCCGGGCTGCGTCACCGTTCCCAACCACAGATACAGCGGATAATACGTGACCGCGGCGAGCAGCATGCCCCCGAGGATCACTGGCTTGCGGCCGATCTGATCCGACAGCCAGCCAAAGAAGATCAGGCTCGGCGTTGCAATGAGCAGGGCGGCTCCCACGATGTAGGCGGAGGTCAGCGCGTCCACCTTGGAGACCTGCTGCAGGAAGTACAGCGCCCAGAACTGACCGCTGTACCAGACCACGCCCTGTCCGATCAGGACCACAGTGGCGATCCCAATATATTTGATGTTCGAACTGAGGAAGGCCTCTTTCCACGGATTCGTCGTCATCTGGCCGCGGGCCCTGATCTCCTGGAAGATCGGCGTCTCCTGGAGCTGGAGTCGGATATAGATCGCGATCGCCACCAGCAGGAAGGACAGCAGGAACGGAACGCGCCACGCCCAAGCGTCGAAGGCCTCAGTGCCGGCATAGGTCCGCGTGAGGATGATCACGGCCAGCGATACCACGATGCCGAGCGTCGGAGAGGTCTGCAGCCAGCCGGTGTAGTAGCCGCGCTTGTCGTCCGGCACATGCTCGGCAACGTAGGTAATGGCACCGCCATATTCGCCGCCAAGGCACAGGCCCTGAATCATGCGCAGACCGAACAGAACGAACGCGGCTGTCAGGCCGATCGACTGGTAGGTCGGGATCAATCCGATCGCGCCTGTGCCTAGTCCCATTCCGCTGAGCGTAATGAGAAACGTATATTTGCGGCCGACCCGGTCACCCATCCATCCGAACAGGAACGCCCCCAGCGGACGGATCAGAAATCCTGCGGTGAAAAGCGCGATCGTGCTGAGCAGGGCTGCAACCGGGTGGGATTGCTCGAAGAACTTGACCGACAGAACCGCGGCCAGGCTGCCAAAGATATAGAAGTCATACCATTCGATGACGTTTCCCACCGATGCAGCAATGATCACGCGGCGAAAATCACTCGGTACCTGCATGTGCAACTCCTATCGTTTCATAACGTCTCCTCGCTTGTTTCAGCGGTCATCTTCTCGCGGGAAGAGCGTGATGCGCGGCGTTGCAGGCGCCAGTTCAAAGAGTTGCGTCTGCAACGTCTGACCTCAGGCGCGTTTTCCGTCACCTGAGGAGAGCTCCAGCGGCCTTAGAACCGCGAGCCACCACTGCCTTGCCCGTCTGTCGGGGAGGCGGGGAACACATAGTGTAGTCCCACCAGGGGCTGGCAACTTATGAGACTTTCGGCGCAATCGACCTGACACGGCGCGTTTGCGAAGGAGGTCGCAAGGGCAACGAACAGAAAAGGGGTTCCAGGCGTTGTGAGGGGACCAGAGAAGGATCCTGGCATGCAAAACATCGCAGAACATATGGAAGTGATCGGCGCCGACGGCGTTCATATCGGTACCGTCGACCGTGTCGAAGGCAACCGCATCAAGCTGACCAGGAAGGACAGCGGTGAGGGCAGCCACAAGGGCCATCATCACTTCATCGACAAGGGCCTCGTTGCCGATGTCGAGGGCAACAAGGTCCGGCTCTCCGCCAAGGCGGCGGTTGCCGTGACGATGGAAGAGGAAAAGTAGCGGTCCTCGAGCTGGTTCCCTTTCCGTTCCGCTATTCGCGTCCCAACACCTTCCGGTAGCCTCCGCACCCGTCGCGTATTGTAAGGTGCAGGAATGGCGGAGCCTTCCCGGCCACACCGCTCGCAAGGGATCGCCGGGACATGGCCTGTAGGCCGTGCGGCTTCGGCCGGCGGCCTTGTGCCGGCGGGCTTTGGCGCGTGGTCGTCGCTGGCCGAGACGTTGCGTGGATGGGCCAGGGCGGAAGCCGGCGCGGGGCGGCTGCTGCCGTGGGTGCCCGTGGCCTTCGGTACCGGAATTGCTCTCTATTTTGCCGCCGACCACGAACCCGTGCTCTCGGTCGCCGTGATCACGGCGCTGGTGCTCATGGTGGCTAGCGTGCTGTTGCGGCGGAGCCGGTTGTTCGCACCCGCCATCATGATCGCAGCGATCGCCGCAGGTTTTGCCACGGCGACCTGGAAGACCGCGCGCATCGCGCACACCGTGCTGGCGAAGCCGCTCTATTCGGTGGCGCTGTCCGGCTTCGTAGAGACGCGCGATATCCGCGAGCGCACCGACCGCTTCGTGCTGCGGGTGAGTGCGATGGAGGCGCCGCGCGGCGACATCCAGCTCGAGCGTGTGCGGCTGTCGGTGCGCAAGGGCACGGCACCGGAGGTCGGCAGCTTCGTGCAACTCAAGGCGCGCCTGATGCCGCCGCTCGCGCCCTTGCGGCCCGGCAGCTACGATTTCGCTCGCGACATGTTTTTTCAGGGCATCGGCGCGTCAGGCTTTGCGATGGGGGCGATCACGGTCGCTGAGCCACCGGAGACCGGAGGCCTGCGGCTGCGCTATGCTGCGATCATGCAAGGCCTGCGCGACGCGATCGACGCGCGCATCCGCGCCACGCTCGACGGCGACAACCGCGCGATCGCCACCGCGCTCCTCACCGGGCGGCGCGACGCGATTACCGAGCCCGTGAACGATGCCATGTTCATCTCGGGCCTCGGGCACGTGCTGTCGATCTCCGGCTATCACATGGCGGTCGTCGCCGGCGTAGTGTTCTTTGCGGTGCGCGCGCTGCTGGCGCTGATCCCGGGATTTGCGGTGGGCTATCCGATCAAGAAATGGTCGGCTGCGGCCGCGCTGGTGGCCGCAGCATTTTACCTGCTGCTGTCCGGCGCGGAGGTTGCGACGCAGCGCTCGTTCTTCATGACGGCGGTGGTGCTGATCGCGGTGATGGTCGATCGGCGTGCCATCACCTTCCGCACGCTGGCAGTCGCGGCGTTGATCGTGCTCGCGGTCGCGCCGGAGGCTCTCGTGCATCCGAGCTTCCAGATGTCGTTTGCTGCGACCCTCGGCCTCGTCGCGCTGGTGCAGATCGGTATGCCGAACCTGTTTGCCTCGCCCGATCACTCCGCTACAGCGCGCATCGCGCTGTGGGGCGGCCGCGAGCTCGTCATGCTGCTGATGGCCTCGCTGATCGCGGGGCTTGCGACGACACCTTATGCCGCCTTCCATTTCCACCGCGTCACGCCTTACGGGGTGCTCGCCAATCTCGCGGCGATGCCGGTGGTCTCGGCGCTGGTGATGCCCGCCGGACTTTTGGGGTTGATCGCAGCGCCGTTCGGGCTCGATGGCGTGTTCTGGTGGCTGATGGGGATCGGCATCGACTGGATGGTCGTTGTGACGCGCTGGGTCGCGGCGTTGCCGGGCGCGGTCGGCCGCATCGCCGCGTTCGGCACCGGTCCGCTGATTGCCGCCAGCATCGGCCTCATCGTGATGGGCCTGTTGCGCACGCCGCTGCGCTGGACGGGCGCCATCGTGCTCGCGCTCTCGATTGGTTCGACGCTGCACGTGCGCCAGCCCGACATCCTGATCGCGGGCGACGGCCACAGCGTCGCGGTGCGCGGCAGGGACCGCCAACTGCACCTGATCCGAACCGGCAAGGACAATTTTCTCCTCAAGGAGTGGCTTGCAGCCGATGCCGATCCGCGCAGCGCAACCGCTACCTCGCTCGCCGACGGCGTCTCATGCGACGAGGCCGGCTGCGTGACGCCGCTCGCTGATGGTCGTCTGGTCGCGCTCTCGCTGCGTGTCGACGCGCTGGCGGATGATTGCAGCCGCGCCGCGCTGGTGGTGACGGCGAAGCCGGCAGCAACCGATTGCGCGGCAATGGTCGTGGATCGCGAGCGTCTGAAGACGCAAGGCGCGCTCACCCTATCGCGCGAGGGCGACGGTTTCACGCTGCAAACGGTGAAAGCAAGGGGCGCAAACCGCCCCTGGTCGCCGGCTGAGGCCGGCGATAGCGATTTCGAGCTCAGCCTCGCACCGCGGCCGGCTACTCCACGCAGCAAGGACGCTACGCCGTCGGAGGCCGACCTGCAGGCCGAGGATTGAAAGACGCGTCAGCCGATCGGCAGGCGTGTCGTAGGCGTCGTGGTCGTGTGCTGCTCGACGGCGGGCTGCTCTGTCTTCTCGCCGAGCGGCTGCGTCACCGGCAATTGCAGAACGGTGGCACGCTGTCCCTCGACGAGCTGCGTCACCAGCACGTAGTTGCCGTCGGGGAATTCGATCGCATCATGATGACGATCGGGAATGTGCGGATCGACCTTGCCGAACTTGCCGACGCGGGAATTGACGGTGCGTGTCCAGATCCAGCGATTGTCGTAGCGGACGTTGTCGGCGAAGGCGAGCTCGGTGCCCGGCAGGAGGCAGACGGCAACCGAGAGATCACGCTCCGACGCAAATCCACGCGTCGAGGTGCCGCGGAAGGTTGTCGTGACGATCGTCTCGCCGACTTGAGCGGGGCGGGTCGCAACGGCATGTAGGCTGTAGTCACACATCGGAGTGCTCCTCATGCGAGATAGCAGGTCCGCGCCCCCCCGGAGGCGCAGGCCTCTATCAGAGTTGGAAGCCTTCGAGTGTATCGCGTTTGTGGGCAAATCTGCGGCCCGTGTGCGCGTCGCCCGATCACATTATCTTTCCCGGCAAACCAGGAACAAAGCCTCTCGCTGTTAGTCTATCTTGGTTCACACCA
This sequence comes from Bradyrhizobium sp. CCGUVB23, assembly GCF_024199885.1. Classification (NCBI taxonomy): domain Bacteria; kingdom Pseudomonadati; phylum Pseudomonadota; class Alphaproteobacteria; order Hyphomicrobiales; family Nitrobacteraceae; genus Bradyrhizobium; species Bradyrhizobium sp. CCGUVB23. The sequence goes on along the minus strand of NZ_JANADQ010000001.1, from coordinate 9,031,980 downwards.
TTCACTCACGCGAGCTTCCATCAGCGGCCGGCAGGAGCGGAGTACCCTGAATAGGGCCAGCTCACCTGCGGCGCGGGTGCGATCGCATTGTTGGAATTGCGGAATGGCGCGCTGGTTACCGCGTGCTCCGTCTTGCGGATGGCACAGTGGTGTTGCGCTGCATCGCTCGCGGAGGCCGAGCCCGCGAGCAAGGCCGCCGAGAACACGCCCAAAATCATCTGTCGCACGGTTTTTTCCTCTTTATCGTGCACCGCGCATTCGCGCTTGCGGTGCTTGAGGATTAGCTCTGCGCAGGTGTGAGGATAATCGCGGTGGAAGCGGAAACACCATTCCGCCGGAGCGGACAATCCGTCCGCCCGCGTCGCTGCGCGATGGCCGGCAATCTGCCGGGCAATCAGTACTTCCGGTACAGCCCGATCAGCTTGCCCTGAATCTTCACCCGGTTCGGCGGCAGGATGCGCACCTCATAGGCGGTGTTCGCGGGCTCCAACGCGATCGACGCACCGCGGCGGCGGAAGCGCTTGAGCGTCGCTTCCTCGTCGTCGATCAGCGCCACCACGATGTCGCCGGTATCCGCGGTCTCGTTGCGCTGGATCAGCGCCATGTCGCCATCCAGGATGCCGGCGTCGACCATCGAATCGCCGCGCACTTCGAGCGCATAGTGCTCGCCCGAGCCGAGCAGGTCCGGCGGTACGCTGATGGTGTGGCTGCGGGTCTGCAACGCCTCGATCGGCGTGCCGGCCGCGATCCGTCCCATCACGGGCACGGCGACCGGACGCTCGCCCTCGTCGACAGTAGCGCTTGGGCCCCGCACCTTGCCGAGATTGCCTTCGATGACGCTCGGCGTGAAGCCGCGGCGGCCGGCGCCTGCAGCCTGAAGCTCGGGCAGCTTGATGACCTCGATGGCGCGCGCGCGGTTGGGCAGGCGACGGATGAAGCCGCGCTCTTCCAGCGCGGTGATCAGGCGATGGATGCCCGACTTCGAGCGCAGATCGAGCGCGTCCTTCATTTCGTCGAAGGAGGGCGGCACGCCGCTTTCCTTGAGGCGCTCACTGATGAACCGCAGAAGCTCGTATTGTTTGCGCGTTAACATCTCGACCAAGTCCCCCGGTTGATGTCGTTCGATTCCGAGACGTCAGATTCAGCAGAAGCCGCTAGATGCTCGAAACAAATCATGAACGGACACTATATGTTCGATATGTGTTCCGCAACCACTTAATTTTGTGTGAACGCGGCGAAGTTCGCGTCACGCGCGAATCAGATCGCACTCACAAGGGCAGCCGCAACACCTCGCAAGGCGTGCCTGCTTCGGCCTTTGGCGCGAATGGCGCGCGCACGAGAAGTGCCTGTGCCATAGCGAGATTCGCAAGCAGCGAGGAGTCCTGGTGGTTGACCGGAACGGCCACGAGCGTGCCGTCCTCGCGCTCCTCGAGCCTGGCACGCAGATAGTCCTCGCGGACATCGTTGGGCCCGACGTCACGCCCGAGCACGGCGCGCTCGCGGCGGTGATGAACGCGCGAGCGGCCCGCAAGCGCGCGAATCAACGGCACCATGAACAGGAAGCCGCAGACATAGGACGACACCGGATTGCCGGGCAGGCCGATCACCCGCATCGCGCCTAGATGGCCGTGCATCATGGGCTTGCCCGGCCGCATCGCGATTTTCCAGAACGCCATTTCGAAGCCTTCGGCCTGAAGCGCAGGCCTGACCAGATCGTGGTCGCCGACCGAGGCCCCGCCGGTCGTGATCAGGATGTCGGCGCCGCTCTCGCGGGCCCGGCGGATACCGGCGGTGGTCGCCGCAACGGTATCGGCTGCAATGCCGAGATCGAACGTTTCGGCGCCCTCGGCCCGCGCCAGCGCGTGCAAGGCGTAGCCGTTGGAAAAAACGATCTGGCCCGCGCCGGGCGTCGAGCCCGGCATCACCAGTTCGTCGCCGGTCGCGAGAATCGCGACCCTGGGCCGGCGGCGGACGGCAAGCTCAGGATGGTTCATGCCGGCGGCGAGTGAGAGGTCGCGTTCGGTCAGCCGGGCTCCCTGTCGGAGCAGCACGTCGCCCTCGCGGAAATCGACGCCGGCGGGGCGGATGTGCCGTCCGACGATCGCGGCCTCCTTGATCGTGACGCGCTTGCCGTCAGCGACGGTGTCCTCCTGGATCACCACCGCGTCCGCGCCATCGGGCACCACGCCGCCGGTGAAGATCCGCACCGCCTGGCTCGCGCCGACCGTTCCCGCAAACGGCCGGCCGGCCGCGACCTCGCCGATCACGGTGAGCTCTGCACCCACCTTCGTCGCGTCGGTGGCGCGCACCGCATAGCCGTCCATCGCCGACATCGCCTGCGGCGGCTGCGTGCGCCTGGCCGCGACGTCGCGCGCCAGCACGCGATGCCAGGCCGCATCCAGCGCGACTATCTCCTCAGCCACGGGCACGACGCCCGCAAGCACCGCGGCGAGGGCATCGGACACCGGCATCAGGGCCACGGGCAAAACTCCTGCAGAGCAAATCGTAAGGACAGGTCGCGTTGCGTTCTAGCCGAGTGCGGGCGTCGAGGCAAAAGGGGCGATCACGAAGGTGGAGATGAAATGTCGCTCCAGCAGCAGGACGGCGGGATGCCCTTTGGGACAATATCGCGTCGTCCTGCTTCCGGCTCAGAATTGCTGCGCGCGACCGCATGCAGGCGCGTCAATAGACGTCTGGGAGGCCTTGATGGCAGAGACTTCAAAGCTGTCGGTCGAGAAGGCGCTCGAGAAGCTGCGCGGCGATGAGCCGCCGAAATCCAGGAGCGCAAAGCTCGACGAGGAGATCGAGGCACTCAAGGAGAAGACGAGCCGCATGCGCGCGCAACGGCAGCGTCTCGATCGGCCCCAACCCAAGCGCGGTTGAATGCGCCTAGCGCGGCCGCCGCGCGATCGTCTCGATGACGAGAAAGACGGGGATGACGGTGGCCAAACATGCCACGGCGACGACCAGGCTCACGGCTAGCATCAGGTGGCTCCCGTTTCATTGTCCGGATCGACGTCGGGCGCTCTCAGGCTGTGATCCATCTCGGGCAGCGGGTCGCCCTGCGCTTTCAGATCGGCCGCCTTGCTGACCAGCTTGGCGGAGAGTTCCTTGTCCGATGTTGACTTCGCGAATTGGAGAAGGATCGAGGCTTGTTTGGTGAAATAGGCTTTGCCCAACACGATCACGCGTCCGTTGTAGAGATCCCAACGGGCATATGACTCCCGACGCCCTGATCCGTTCCGGGAACTCTGTGCAAAAATACACAGAGCGAGTTGGTTCCACAGTTGCCTAAGAAAGTTCCTGGAGAAGGCGGGAACCAGACCCTTTGCTAACGCAGCAATGCGGCCATGCTCTCAGATACCGAGCGCCCTCAGGGCCTCGCCGACGTCGCGAGGCGACGTCACGTGGACCGCGGTCAGCCCTCGTGCCCGCGCGCCTTCGACGTTTTCCGCGAGGTCGTCGAAGAATACGATTCGCTGCGCCGGCAGGCCGATCGCGGCGACGACATGGTCGAAGGCTTCCGCATCGGGTTTGCGCAGGCCGATGCTGGAGGACAGATAAAGGTCGCGGAAATGGCCGAGCACGTCGGCATACTCCTTCGAGAAATATTCCACGTGTGGCCGGTTGGTGTTGGAGAAGGCGTAGAGCGGCACGTGCTGCGCGGCGCGCGGCAACAGGTTTGCTATGTCGGGCATCTCGCCAGCGAAGATCGCATTCCACCCCTCCAGGAACTGCGCGTCGGAAATTTCGATCCCCAGCGAGCGCCGCAGCGAGTCGAAATAGGCCTCGTCGCTGATCTTGCCCATCTCGTGCAGCCGATAGGCTTCGCTGTCCCGCACATAGCGCGCCACGATCGATTGCGGCTCGCAGCCGGCATGTCCCGCCCAGCAGGTGATCGCCTTGGAGAAATCGATGTCGAGCACCACGCGACCGAGATCGAACAGAAGCGCATCCGCGCTGCCGGGAGAGAGGAGGGAGGTCATTGCATCCTTTCAGTAGCGATAAGGCTCGATATCTAGCAGCGGAAACGCGCTGAATACGCTTGGTGCGTTGGTGGCCGTCGCCGGATGCAGGCAGGATGCGTTCACCTCGGCAAACGAGGCGGCCCCTAATAGCCCGAGACAGCGCAGCACTTCGTCTTCCAGAAGCTCCAGCATCCGCGTGATCCCGGCTTCTCCGGCCGCGGCCAGCGCCCAGCACTGCAGGCGCCCGATGCCGACGAGGTCCGCGCCCATGGCGATCGCCTTGACGATATCGGTGCCGCGGCAGAAGCCGCCGTCGACCATGATCTTCGCGCGTCCCTTCACGGCATCAACGATCTCCGGCAGCACGTGCATGGCGCCGCGGCCGTGATCGAGCTGGCGGCCGCCGTGGTTGGAGACGTAGATCCACTCGACGCCGTGATCGAGCGCGATCAGCGCGTCCTCGGCCGTCGCAATGCCCTTGATGATGAGCGGGATCTTGAATTTGTCCTTGATCAGCTTCACGGTTCGCCACTCAAGGCCCTTCTGGTAGTCGCCGCCGGTGGCGCGCAGCCGGCTCTCGCGAACATAGCGCTTGGCGATGTCGCGTTCGCGACGGCTGTAATGGGCGGTGTCGACCGTCAGGCAGAACGCGGCGTATGTGCTTTTCACGGCGCGGGCGACGACATCCTCGACGAAAGCGTCATCGCCGCGGACATAGAGCTGATAGAAGCGTAGCGCATCGGGGGCCGCTTCCGCGGTCTTCTCGAGGCCCGGGTCCGACACCGAGCTCAGCATATGCGCCGCGCCGAAGGCGCCGGCGCCGCGAGCAACGGAGGCCGCGCCGTGCGGATCGAAGATCTCGAGCGCGCCGACCGGCGCCAGCACCACCGGCAGGCGCATCTTGCGGCCGAACTGCACGACGGAACCATCGACGTTGCGCATGTCGCGCAGCACGCGCGGGCGGAAGGCGATCTCGTCCAGCGCCATACGGTTGCGGCGCATCGTGGTCTCGGTCTCAGCAGCACCGACGATATAGTCCCAGGCGTTCTGGTTGAGGTTGGAGCGCGCCTTGCGGATGAATTCGTGCAGGTTCTGGAACGGCTCGTCGCTGGCGCCGAGTTCGACGTTTCGTTGGGGCCGGATGCGGGGCGCTTCGTTCATTGTTATCCTCCCGAGAATTTGAAGCCTTAATCCATCGCCTATCCGGTTCGGCCCGCCAAAACCATCCCAAAATCGCATAGCTTGAACGCGTGGCCGGACGGGGCCGATTCCCGTTTGGCGCAAACCGGCCGGCGAACGTTGCCAAAAGTTTAGGCTGGAACGAAGGGATTTCTGCCGGATGCCCGCCGACGTGGCGGACCGGCCTTGAAGAAACCAGAATGGTATTGTGAGACACGGGCTGGATCGCCATTTGCATGGCGCCTCCCAACCGCCAGCAAAAAGGCCATTTAATCCATGCGGAAAACCCTGCTGTTCCCCCTCGGCGCGCTGACCGGCGCGTGTTTGACTCTGCTGGCGACCTCTCCGCAAGGCGGGCAATGGGTGGCAAGAGCGGCGGCGGGCGCGGACGATGCCTATTCGCAACTGAACCTGTTCGGCGAGGTCTTCGAGCGGGTCAAGGCGAGTTACGTCGAGAAGCCCGACAACGCCAAGCTGATCGAGGGCGCCATCAACGGCATGGTCACCTCGCTCGATCCGCATTCGCGCTACATGAACGACAAGGCCTGGACCGAGATGCAGGAGACCACCTCCGGCGAGTTCGGCGGGCTTGGCATCGAGGTCACCATGGAGGAGGGCCTCGTCAAGGTCGTGGCGCCCATCGACGACACGCCGGCCTCCAAGGCCGGCCTCCTGTCCGGCGACCTCATCAGCAAGATCGACGGCGAGGCGGTGATGGGCATGACGCTCGAGCAGGCCGTCAACAAGATGAAGGGCCCGGTCGATACCAAGACCAAGCTCACTATCGTGCGCAAGGGCGCAGACGCGCCGCTCGACGTCGCGATCACACGCGAGATCATCCATGTGCGCCCGGTCCGGTTCCACACCGAGGGCGGCGATATCGGCTATATCCGCGTCACCTCGTTCAACGAACAGACCACAGACGGCTTGCGCAAGGCCATCGCGTCGATCTCCAAGGAGATCCCGCAGGAGAAGCTCGCAGGCTATGTCGTCGATCTCCGCAACAATCCGGGCGGGCTGCTCGACCAGGCAGTCTCGGTGTCGAGCGCCTTCCTCGCCCGTGGCGAGGTGGTGTCGACCCGCGGTCGGAACCCGGAAGAGACCCAGCGCTTCAGCGCGCATGGCGGCGACCTCACCAAGGGCAAGCCGCTGGTGGTGCTGATCAACGGCGGCTCGGCTTCCGCGTCCGAGATCGTGGCCGGCGCGCTGCATGACCACAAACGTGCCACGCTGATCGGCACGCGCTCGTTCGGCAAGGGCTCGGTGCAGACGATCATCCCGCTCGGCACCGGCAGCGGCGCGTTGGCGCTGACCACCGCGCGCTACTACACGCCGTCGGGCCGCTCGATCCAGGCGCAGGGCATCGCGCCCGACATCGAGATCCTCCAGGACGTCCCGCCGGAGCTGAAGGGCCGTGTCGACACGATGGCCGAATCCCAGATGCGCGGCCATCTCTCTGCAGCCGACGGCAGCGAGCAGACCGGCTCGCAATCCTACGTGCCGCCGGAGGAGAAGGACGACAAGGCGCTGCACGCCGCTTTCGACTTCCTGCACGGCGTGACCGCGAACGCCGCCACGGCAGCGCGACCGACGCCGAAGGCGGCGGTGCCGAACTAGGATGTAGGCCGGGATGCGGTAGGGTGGGCAAAGGAGCGTAAGCGACGTGCTCACCGCTTCTGCATCCGCGGACTAGACACGAGGTTGGCACGCTTTGCTTCGTCCACTCTACGAACTACGACGCGAAGGCCTCGCCTAGCCCGCTTCGCGGCGGCGGCTTTCGTGGCCGGTCCTCTGGGCAAGCCGGCTGCGGTGGAGCGTGAACAGCTCCTGCACCTTGTCGGCCGGCTTCGCCGCGCTGAACAGATAACCCTGCATTTCGCTACAGCCGAGTGAGCGGAGCAGCCGCTGCTGCTCCTCGGTCTCCACGCCCTCCGCGGTCGTGGTCATGCGCCGCGCAGCGGCGAGGCCGACCACGGCCTGCACGATGCTGGAGGAGCCGTCGGGTCCTGCAATGTCCTCGACGAAGCAGCGGTCGATCTTGATCTTGTCGAACGGGAACCGGTGCAGGTAGCTCAGCGACGAGTAGCCGGTGCCGAAATCATCGAGTGCGATGCGTACGCCGATGGCGCGGAGCTGATGCAGGATGGCAAGCGCGGTGTCGTCGTCGCGGATCAGAACGGCCTCGGTGATCTCGAGCTCGAGCCGGCTTGCCGGCAGGTTGGAGGCGGCGAGCGCCGCCATGATCTTCAGCGCCAGCGTGCCGCTCTTGAACTGTACGGGCGAGACGTTGACCGCAAGGCGGATGTCATCCGGCCAGATCGCAGCATCCCGGCAGGCCGTCGCGAGCACCCACTCGCCGATCTCGTTGATGAGGCCAGTGTCCTCCGCGATCGGGATGAATTCGGCGGGCGAGACCATGCCGCGCTCGGGGTGCCGCCAGCGCACCAGAGCCTCGCAGCCCGTGATGGTGTCGTCCTTCAGGCTGAGGCAGGGCTGGTAGAACACTTCGAGCCCGCCATGGGCGAGAGCATGCCGGAGATCGGTCTCGAGCTGCCGCCGCTCGCGGACTTTGGCATCCATCTCCGGCTCGAAGAAGCGATAGGTGCGACGTCCGGCGGCCTTCGCAGCGTACATCGCCAGATCTGCATTCTTCAGGATCTGATCGAGCTCGGTGCCATGGTCCGGCGCCAGCGCAATGCCGATCGAGGCGTCCGTTGTGAGATGGTGGCCCATGCAGTCGAACGGCTCGCGGATGGCGGCGAACACCCGCGCCACGAGGTCGGTGACGTGGTCAGGCGAGGTCACGGTGCTCTGCACGATCGCGAATTCGTCGCCACCGAGGCGGGCGACGAATTCGGTCTCGCCGGCGCAGCGGTTCAGATGCGCTGCGATCGATTTCAGCAGTTCGTCGCCGACGAGATGGCCGAGCGCGTCGTTGACGCCCTTGAATTCGTCGATGTCGATGTAGTGCACCGCGATCTGTTCGCCGTCGGCGATCGCGCCCAACGCTTCCCGCAGATGCTCGTGGAACATGGCGCGGTTGGGCAGATCGGTCAGCGCATCGTAGTGCGCAAGATGCGTGATGCGCTCCTCGGTGCGGCGGCGCTCGGTGATGTCCTCATGCGTCGCGACCCACCCGCCGTCCGCGAGCGGCTCGTTGACGATCTGGATCGAGCGGCCGTCCGAGGTGTCGATGACCATGGAGTTGCGCAGGTGGATGTCGCGCAGCACGCGCGCGGCATATCGGTTGACGTCGCCGGCGAACGAGCCGGTCGCCTTGCGGTGCGCGATGATGTCGTGGAAACTGCAGCCGGGCTTCACGACATCGGCCGACAATCCATACATTTCCAGATAGCGCTGGTTACAGACCACCAGCCGTCGCGAGTCGTCGAACAACAGAAGCCCCTGGGTCATGTTGTTGACGGCGCGGTCGAGTCGTTGCTTCTCCAGCGTCAGCCGTTCCCGCGAAAGACGGTGCTGTGCGGACAGTTTGCGAACCACGGCAATCAGGAGCCCGGCGATGGCGAGCGCCGAAGCGATGGCGATCGAGATCAGGAATCCGATCTGCTCGTGCCAGGCTGCGAGCGCGGCCGCTCTCGTGTTGGTCGCGACCATTACGATCGGGAAGTGGGGCAGGGCGTGTGATGAGATCAGGCGGTCATCACCGTCGACCGTGCTCGTGAAGCGGCCGGTGAAGTGATCGAGATCGAACATCTTCTGCTGCGCCTCGGGGCCGGTCTTGAAGTTCTGGCCCATGGCTTCGTCGACATGGGGATAGCGGGCGAGCAGCGTGCCGTCGCGGTGAAGCATCGAGATCGTCGCGCCTTCGCCGAGCGCGACGGACGCGAAGAATTTCTCGAAACTGGCGGGCTCGATGCCGCGCCCGACCAAGCCCAGGAACTCGCCGTTCGGGTCCGTGACCTTGCGGAGGATCAGGATCGTCCACATGCCGGAGACACGGCTGTGCACGGGTTGGACCAGCATGTCCGGCGAGCGCGGGTCGAACTTGAAGGACCTAAAATAGGCGCGGTCGGCGACATTGACCTTCGGCGGAGGCCAGACGAGCGAGGAGTTGATCAGCTCGCCGTCGGCGTCGAAAATGTTGACGCCGCCGACATAGGACAGCGCCTCCATCTTGGAGCGAAGCGTCCGATGGACGTCCTGGGTGGACAGGCGCCGGCGGTAGTCTTCGACGCTCGCAATCCCGCTGGCGCGCACGTTCGTGATCAGGTCTTTCTGGATGACCTCGAAATCCTGGAGCTGCTGGTCGAAATGATGAGCGAGGAGCAGCGCCGTGTTATCCAGCTCGCGCGCACTGTTGCGCAGCGCCCGCTCGCGGAAGTTCTGCGCCATCAGCGTTGCGCCGATCGCGATCGCCGCAATCAGCAGCATGCCGCCCACCACCAGCCAGCGGATCGGTCCGCTGCGGATCATTGCCGTTTGGTCGAGGAGGCGACTGCCGAATCCCGTCATGATCTGAAACGCTGCCGTGCACACGCCAGGATCAGTTCTTGAGCCTGGAAACATCCGTCGGTTTACGGGAACGATGTGGAGGCGACGTTAGGAAGCGCGGTTAACGAAGGGTGAATCGACGCGAGAGTCCTGGGGCGCGCGCGATGAGCAAGGCCAGCAGATATTGCCGGTGCGGTGTATCTGAGCGGTCAATTCTTGCCGGTTGCGCCCGCATCAACCGAAACTTAACCACCTAACATGCTGGCGATGCTCACGCGCACTCTGGCACGCGGCTTGCGAGTTGTCCCGTCATCCCAACGGAGAGGACAGGATAACAGGATCATGAAGACGATGCTGCAGAAGTTCATTGCCGACGAGTCTGGCGCCACCGCGATCGAATACGGCCTGATCGCCGCCGGCATCGCGCTTGCCATCATCACCGTCGTCAACGGGCTCGGCAGCAAGCTGAGCAGCAAGTTCGGATCAATCAGCGCCTCGCTGCGCTGATCGTCCGCATTCCGCTCCACAACGCCGGCGCAGCCACGATCAGCGCCGCGACGACGTTCGTGGCCGCGCTGATCAGGATCGGCAGCGTGTAGCTGTGCGTGGCGTCGTAGACGAAGCCCGCGGCGCTCGGCCCGATCAGCGTGCCGAACGCGACGCTGGTATAGAGAATGCCGATGATGCCGCTGACGTTGCGCCCGCCGAAATGGTCCATCACCACGGCGGGCAGCACCGCGACCCAGCCGCCATAGAACACGCCATAGACGAAGGCGAAGGTTGCAAGCGCGAAAGCGCTTGCCGAAATCGCCCAGATGGCCATGGCGAGCGCCATGCCGAGCAGCACCATGATCAGCGAGAGATCGCGGCCGATCCGGTCGGCAAGCCCGCCGAGCAGGAAGCGGCCCGCGGTGCTGCCGACGCCGATCGTGCCAAGCAGCAGCACGGCGGACGAAGTCGAAACGCCGTGATCGCGTGCGTAGGGCACGAGATGCACGAAAGGGACAAAAGCGCCGAACGAGCAGACCAGGCACGAAAGATAGAGGCCGGCGAACCGCGCCGAGCGCACGGCCTCCAGCACCGCGACGCCACCGCTTCCGTTAGCGCATGCTGCCTCAGGCGGGTCGCCGTCCGGGCCGAGGCCGCGGTCTTGTGGATCGTTGTCGAGCAGCAATGAAATCCCGCCGCCCAGTACGACGGCGAGTGCGGCCAGCACCAGATAGGCCCCGCGCCAGCCGAATGTCGCGATCAGCAGCGAAGCGATCGGCGGCATCGCCAGCGTACCGAGCCCGATGCCGCTGACGGCCAGTCCGGAAGCAAAGCCGCGGCGTTTGACGAACCAGCGCTGCACCGCTCCGATCGCCGGGACGTAGGCGCAGCCGACGCCGAGGCCTATTCCGAGTCCGTAGGCGAGATAGACCCCGGTGAGAGAGCGCGCTGCGCTTGCGGCCGCAAGGCCCGCGGCGACCACGATCATGCCAGTCACGGCCAGGGGACGAGCGCCAAAGCGGTCAGCGAGCGGGCCGCTGACGACCCCGAGCGCAAAATACAGAAAGCCCGCGATCGAGAACACCAGCGAAACCGCGCCGCGCGAGGCGCCGAAGTCGCGCTGGAGCGGTTCCAGGAACGCACTGAACGTGTAGGCGGAACCGAATCCAACGAACGTCACCGCGAAGGCCGCGGCGACGACGAACCAGCCGTAGAACAGGTGGGGACGGGTGATTGTCGTTGTGTCCGTTGTCATCTCGGCCTCCATGGTCTGACGCGATCTGTGACACCAGTAAACGATTTATACGAGTGTCAGTTGCAGCAAACCAGTAAAAATGATTTACTGGTGTCAATGTCCAAGCAGTCCCGCAAATTCGGGGTTCCCGACGAGCTGGCGAATCTCTACGAATTCGCCAATTCGCTCGATTTTCGCCATTTCACGCATTTCGGCGTGCAGCATCCGCAAAGCGATGCGCTTTCCGGCCCGAAGGCGCTCGGGGATTGGTTGGCGGAGCACGGCATGGGCGAGGGCGGTGCGAAGATCACGCCAGCGATGTTCCATACCGCACTGCGACTGCGCGGGGCGCTGCGCGCCTATTTGCAATGCGAGCCGGCCGAGCGGCGCAGGAACAGGGATGTCCTTGGCGCGCTCGACGGCGCGCTCGAACCGTTTCCGTTGCGGGTGGAGGCGCGTGCGGGCCGCGGCGCAATGCTTGCAGCTGTGCGTCGGGATGCCCTTGCTGGTCTGTCGGCCATCGCCATCGAGGTTCACGATGGCACGCTTGCGGGTACGCTGGACCGGCTGAAGATGTGCGCCTCGGAGGAATGCCGCCGGGTATTCTACGACCGGTCCAAACCGTCCACCCGGCGCTGGTGCATGGCGACGCTGTGCGGCAATCGGATGAAGACGCGGGCCTACCGTGAGCGCCAGCGCGAGGCGAAATAGTTCAGGGCGTGCTTTATTGATTGAGCATGATCTCCGCGCAAACGCGTTCCGCGTTTGTCGCGAGGAAAAACCGCCGCAAACTTTGCGCTAACGCGGCCCTTCGGGTCAGGATCATGCTCTAGGCGCGGTAGTGGCCGGACTTGCCGCCCTTCTTCTCGACGAGGTGGATGCCCTCGATGCGCACGCCGCGTTCCACCGCCTTGATCATGTCGTAGATCGTGAGGCAGGCGACCGAGACGGCGGTCAACGCCTCCATCTCGACGCCGGTTGGACCTGTGACCTTTACGGCGGCACGGACGAGACAACCCGGCAGCTTGTCGTCGGGCTCGATGTCGACGGTGACCTTCGAGAGCGCGAGGGGATGGCAGAGCGGGATCAGCTCCGAGGTACGCTTGGCCGCCATGATGCCGGCGATGCGGGCGGTGCCGAGCACGTCGCCCTTCTTGGCGTTGCCGGAGCGGATCAGGTCGAGCGTCGCCCTGGTCATCACGACGTGCCCCTCCGCGACCGCGAGCCGCTCGGTCGCGGGCTTCTCCGACACGTCCACCATCCGTGCCTCGCCGGAGGTGCCGATATGGGTGAGGGCGGGTTTTGCCTTTGCTTTGGCCCTGGACGGTGAACGCGCCATCTCAGCGCGTGCCCGTGGCGCGCGGGGCCTCGCGCGACAGCAGCGCACGGGTGGCGGCCGTCACGTCGGCCTGCCGCATCAGGCTTTCGCCGACGAGGAAGGTCGACATGCCCACGCGCTCGAGGCGGGCGAGGTCCGCCGGGGTGAAGATGCCGCTTTCGCCGACCATCAGCCGCCCCTCGGGGATCAGCGGCGCAAGCGCCTCGCTGGTCGCAAGCGTGGTCTCGAAGGTGCGCAAGTTGCGATTGTTGACCCCGATCATCGGCGAGCGCAGTTTTAGCGCGCGGTCGAGCTCGCTCGTGTCATGGATCTCGATCAGGACGTCCATGCCGAGGGACAGCGCGGCGTCCTCGATATCTTTTGCGACCGCATCGTCGAGCGCCGCCATGATGATGAGGATGCAATCGGCGCCATAGGCGCGGGCCTCGACCACCTGATAGGTGTCGAACAGAAAATCCTTGCGCAGCACCGGCAGCGACGTCGCCGCGCGCGCTGCGACCATGAAGTCGATATGACCCTGGAAGGAGGGCGTATCCGTCAGCACCGACAGGCAAGCAGCGCCGCCGGCCTCGTAGGCCCTCGCGAGCAGCGGCGGGTCGAAATCGGGACGGATCAGTCCCTTGGAGGGGGATGCCTTCTTGACCTCGGCGATCAACGCATAGTCGCCATTGGCGAGCTTGTTGCGGATCGCACGCAGAAAACCGCGCGGCGCAGCTGCGACCTTGGCCTTGGCTTCCAAGGCAGCTAGCGGCTGCGCGCGCTTGGCTGCCGCGATCTCCTCACGCTTATACGCCTCGATCTTGGTCAGGATGTTCGACATGCGAGGGCTCAGCTATTGGAGACCGCGATCAGGTGCTTTAGCCGCGCCGACGCCGCACCGCTGTCGATCGACTTGGTGCCGAGCGCCACACCTTCCTTGATGTCCTTGGCGCGGCCGGCCACCACCAGCGCGGCGGCCGCGTTGACCAGCGCAACATCGCGATAGGGGCTCGGCTTGCCGTCGAGCACGCTTTGCAGCGCGATCGCGTTGGCGTCGGCATCGCCGCCCTTCAAGCCGATCGCTTCGCAGCGAGGAAGGCCTGCGTCCTCGGGGGTGATCTCAAAGCTCTTGATCTCGCCATTGTGCAGCGAGCTGACGAAGGTTGGGCCGGTGAGGGTGATCTCGTCGAGCCCGTCGGAGCCGTGCACCACCCAGACCGAGTCGGAGCCGAGATTCTTCAGCACCTGCGCCAGCGGCTGCACCCATTGCCGGGAGAACACGCCGACCATCTGCCGCTTCACGCCGGCCGGATTGGACAGCGGTCCCAGCAGGTTGAAGATGGTGCGGGTGGCGAGCTCGACGCGGGTCGGGCCGACGTTCTTCATCGCGGGATGATGCGCGGGTGCGAACATGAAGCCGATGCCGCATTCGCGCACGCAGCGGCCGACGTCCTCGGGCTTGAGATCGATCTTCACGCCGAGCGAGGCCAGCACGTCGGCTGCGCCCGAGCGCGACGACAGCGCGCGGTTGCCGTGCTTTGCGACGGGCACGCCGGCGCCCGAGACGATGAAGGAGGCGCAGGTCGAGACGTTGACCGAGCCCGAGCCGTCGCCGCCGGTGCCGACGATGTCGACGGCATCCGCCGGCGCGCTGACGCGCAGCATCTTGGAGCGCATCGCCGAGACCGCGCCGGTGATCTCGTCCACGGTTTCGCCGCGTACGCGCAGCGCCATCAGAAGCCCGCCCATCTGCGAGGGCGTGGCCTCGCCGGACATCATGGCATCGAAGGCGGAGGCCGCTTCGTCACGCGACAGGCTGGCGCCGGTCGCCACTTTTCCAATAATCGATTTCAGGTCGTCCATCGCGTGCTTTCAACTGCTTACTGGTTCGCGCCCGTCACCTGCGCGAAGGCGGCCTGATTAATGGTGGTTCCGATGTCGGTTTCAAGCTTGTTGACGTAGGACGCGACCTGCTCCTCGGTGAGCGCGCGGTCGAGGCTCTCCTTCAGCTTGGCGATTCCTTCGGAAGCGAGATCGACCGGCGGATCGACGATGTCGGTCACACGGAAGATGATGACCTCGCCGGCCGCACCCGGGGTCTGGCCGACGCCATCCTTGGCGGTGCGGAATGCAGCCGTGACCAGGCTCGATGGCACGCCGGCGGGCGTGTCCTCGCGCTTGAAGCCGGCGGCGGTCTCGACCTTGGCGTTGATGGCGGCGGCTTCGTCCGCGAGCTTGCCGCCCTGTTCGAGCTTCTGCACGATCTCGGTGGCCTTGGTCCGCAGCTTGGTCGTGATCTGGTCCTGACGCCAGCGCGCCTCGACCTGGTCGCGGACCTCGTCGAGGCTGCGTTCGCGCGACGGCGTGATGCCGAGCACGTCGTACCAGACATAGCCGCCGCGGAAGGAGATCGGATCGTTGTCGACGCCGACGTCGCTGTTGAAGGCTTGCGATACCACGTCGAGCCCTTGCGGGATGTTGGCAACCGGCTGGCCGCTGGGCGTGCGGCCGGAGCGGTCGACGGCCTCGATGGTCACGGCAGCAAGGCCGAGCTTTTGCGCGGCGTCGATGACGCTGGAGCCGCCGCCGCGCTCGTCTTCCATCTTGTCGCGCAATTCGGCAACCTTGGCGCGCGCGCGCTCAGCCGCGATCTCCCGTTTGATGTCGCCGGCGAGGTTGGCGTAGTTGGCCTCCGCGCCCGGCTCGATCTTGTCGACCTTGACCAGCGCCACGCCAAAGCGACCCTGGACGGGCTGGCTGATCTCGCCTGCGGGCAGCGCGAAGGCGGCGTCCGCCACGGCCGGATCGAGGATCGCGGATTTCGTCACGAGGCCGAGATCGCCATCCGCCGCGCTGAGCCCGCGCTCCTTGGCGATGTCCTCGAACGACGTGCCGCTTGCGAGCCGGGTGCGCGCAGCTTGCGCCTCCTCGACCGTCGGGAACACGAGCTGGTGCACCTGGCGCTTCTCCGGCGTGCCGAGCCGGTCCTTGCGCTGCTCGAACACCTTCTTGGCGTCGTCGTCGGAGACGTCAGTCCATTTGCCGATCTCCTCGGGCGAGATCACGACGAAGGAGATCTTGCGGTATTCGGGCGCGCGAAACTGGACCTTGTGGTCCTCGAAATAGGCGGCGAGCGCCTCGGGCGAGGGCGGATCGATCGTGCCGGCCTGAGCCGCGTCGAGCTTGACGAATTCGATCGAGCGCTGCTCATTCTGATAGCGGCTCAGCGCGTCGATCATGGTCTTGGAAGGCTCGAGGCCCGCGCCGATCGTGCCGGTGATCTGCCGGCGCACCGACACCTTGCGCTGCTCAGCGGTGTAGCGCTGCTCGGTGTAGCCGAAATTGCGGATCATGGCCTGGAAGCGCTGCGCATCGAAATTGCCCGCGGCGCCCTTGAAGTTCGGGTCGTTCATGATCATGCGGCGGATCTCGTCGTCCGACACGCCGAGCCCGAGCCGGCGGGCCTCTTCATCGAGGGCGGCTTCCGCGATCGCCTGCTGGAGCACCTGGCGGTCAAGGCCGAAGGCGCGCGCCTGCTCAGGCGTCAGCGGGCGGCCGAACTGGCGGCCGATCTGCTGCATGCGGTCGGTATAGATCTGGCGGAATTCGTTCAGCGAAATCTCGGTGTGGCCGACTTTGGCCACCGTGGACTGCCCGAAGCCGCGGAAGATGTCGGCGATGCCCCAAATGCCGAAACTGATGATCAATACGCCCATCACGACGGCCATAATCGTTTTGCCGAGCCAGTTTGATGAGGCCTTGCGCATTCCTCGAAGCATTGCGTCCAACTTGTTTGGCAGGAGGGAACCGGGCGCGCCTTAAAGCAGATTCCGCAAAAGCGCATCACCGAATTGATATGGCATCATAAAGTGGCGGCTTTCCCCCCGCAACCTGCCGCTCCCTTAAGCTGTGTTAACAGGACCGGGTCTCTGGAACTGAGGCGCCCGGTCTGCTAGCGCATCCCGAACCTCATTTCGCTGGAATTTGGACATGACAGACGCCATCCGACCGCTGATCGCCGGAAACTGGAAGATGAATGGCCTGAAGGCCTCCGCTGCCGAATTCGACGCCATGCTCACCGGTGCGGCAGAGGTCGCCGCCAAGGCCGATCTCCTGGTGTGTCCGCCGGCGACGCTGATCGCGGCCTTTGCGGCCAAGGCGGCCGGCAACAAGGTCGCCGTCGGTGCCCAGGATTGCCACCCCAAGGCCTCTGGCGCCCATACCGGGGATATCGCGGCGGAAATGCTGGTGGATGCGGGCGCTTCCGCCATAATCGTCGGCCATTCCGAGCGCCGCGCCGACCACGGCGAGAGCGATGATTTGGTGCGGCAGAAGGCCGA
The DNA here is from genome assembly GCF_024199885.1 of Bradyrhizobium sp. CCGUVB23. Lineage (NCBI taxonomy): Bacteria > Pseudomonadati > Pseudomonadota > Alphaproteobacteria > Hyphomicrobiales > Nitrobacteraceae > Bradyrhizobium > Bradyrhizobium sp. CCGUVB23. The sequence goes on along the minus strand of NZ_JANADQ010000001.1, from coordinate 9,015,000 downwards.
GGCCGCCTGGCGGGCAGGGGTGATCGCGATCGTCTGCGTCGGCGAAACGCAAGGCCAGCGCGATGCCGGCCAGACCCTGGATATCCTGCGCGGCCAGCTCAGCCTGTCGCTGCCGGACGGCTCAAAGGCCGACAATCTGGTCGTGGCCTATGAACCGGTCTGGGCGATCGGCACGGGCCTGACCCCCACAGCCAAGGATGTCGAGCAGATTCATGGCTTTATCCGGGAACTGTTGATCTCCCGCTTCAGAGACGAGGGGGCGAAGATGCGCATCCTCTATGGCGGGTCGGTCAAGCCGTCGAATGCGGCCGAACTGATGGCGGTCAAGAACGTCAACGGCGCGCTGGTTGGTGGTGCCAGCCTCAAGGCGGCCGATTTCCTTGCGATTGCCAAAGGCTGCCCTTAGCTAACCGGCAAAGCGCAGGCGGCTCAAAGCGGAGTCCGGACCGATCGGGGGTGGCAATGCCAGTCCTGATCGTGTAACACCGCGCAACTTCAGGAAAACCCGCAAAGCGCGATGGCTGCCGGCACCGGCGCTGTCGGCTTGTGACGGAAGGGTACCATGCAGACCGTTGTGATCGTTATCCATCTCATGATCGTCGCCGTGATGATCGGCGCCGTGCTGCTGCAGAAGTCGGAAGGCGGCGGCCTCGGCATGGGTGGAGGCGCAGGCTTCATGTCGAGCCGCGGCACCGCAAATCTCTTGTCGCGCACGACCGCGATCCTGGCGGCCGGTTTCTTCCTGACCAGCCTCTTCCTGTCCTGGTATGCGGGGTATGACCGTAAGCCGTCTTCGATCATTGGCCAGCCGGCGTCGCAGTCTCAGCCCGCCGGTGGCGCGGCTCCGGTGGCGCCGCCGACCTCGGGCGGTGTCCTGGATACGCTGAAGAAGGCGGACGAGCAGCAGCAGAATCAGGCGCCCAGCGGTCCGCAGGCGCCACGTTCGCAATAAAGCAGAGGGGCCATGCAGGACGGTGCCTAGCGTCCTGCATCAAGAATCCCCATCAAGGTTCTGGCAACACACTCAGTTTTGGCTCACCCACAGGCCCGCAAATTGTTTGGGGCGGGACGCGAATCGCTTTGGCGAATCGAGTTCGGGGGATTAAAGGTTAAGTCCCATGGCGCGGTACATATTCATCACCGGCGGCGTGGTTTCTTCGCTCGGCAAGGGTCTGGCTTCAGCAGCACTGGGTGCTCTGTTGCAAGCCCGGGGCTACAAGGTCCGCCTCCGCAAGCTCGACCCCTATCTCAATCTCGATCCCGGAACGATGTCGCCGTATCAGCACGGCGAAGTGTTCGTGACCGATGACGGCGCGGAGACCGATCTCGATCTCGGTCACTATGAGCGCTTCACGGGGCGGCCGGCGACCAAGGCCGACAACATCACCACGGGCCGCATCTATCAGGACATCATCTCCAAGGAGCGGCGCGGCGATTATCTCGGCGCGACAATCCAGGTCGTGCCGCATGTCACGAACGCCATCAAGGAGTTCGTGCTGTCAGGCAATGACGATTACGACTTCGTGCTGGTCGAGATCGGCGGCACCGTCGGTGACATCGAAGGCCTGCCCTTCTTCGAGGCGATCCGCCAGCTTGGGAACGAGCTGCCGCGCGACCATGCGGTGTATATCCACCTCACGCTGCTGCCCTACATCCCGAGCGCGGGCGAGCTCAAGACAAAGCCGACGCAGCATTCGGTTAAGGAGCTGCGCTCGATCGGCATCCAGCCCGACATCCTGCTGTGCCGCACCGACCGCGAGATTCCGAAGGAAGAGCGGCGCAAGCTCGGCCTGTTCTGCAACGTGCGCGAAAGCGCCGTGATCGAAGCGCGCGACGTCGACAACATCTACGCCGTGCCCGAGGCTTATCATGCCGCGGGCCTCGACGACGAGGTGCTCGCCGCCTTCGGCATCGGCTCGCGGATTCCGCCAGAGCTGCGGAGCTGGCAGCAGATCAACGAGCGCGTCCGCAATCCCGAGGGCAATGTCACCATCGCCATCGTCGGGAAGTACACCGGCATGAAGGATGCGTATAAGTCGCTGATCGAGGCGCTCTCGCATGGCGGCATCGCCAACAAGGTGAAGGTCAATCTCGACTGGATCGAGAGCGAGATCTTCGAGAAGGAAGATCCCGCGCCGTTCCTCGAGCACGTCAACGGCATCCTGGTGCCCGGTGGCTTCGGCCAGCGCGGCGCCGAGGGCAAGATCAAGGCGGCGCAGTTCGCGCGCGAGCGCGACGTGCCGTATTTCGGCATCTGCTTCGGCATGCAGATGGCGGTGATCGAAGCCGCGCGAAACCTCGTCGGCATCGAGGATGCCAACTCCACCGAGTTCGGCCCGACCAAAGAGCCGCTCGTCGGTCTGATGACTGAATGGCTGCGCGGCAATGAGCTCGAGAAGCGCTCGCAGGCCGGCGACCTCGGCGGCACGATGCGATTAGGGGCGTACCCCGCGGCGCTCAAGCGCGGCAGCCGCGTCTCGCAAGTGTATGGCGGCGCGACCGAGATTTCCGAGCGCCATCGCCACCGCTACGAGGTCAACACCGCCTACAAGGACCGCCTCGAGCAGCACGGCCTGAAGTTCTCAGGCCTCTCGCCCGACGGCGTGCTGCCGGAGATCGTCGAGTACGAGGATCATCCGTGGTTCATCGGCGTGCAGTTCCACCCCGAGCTGAAGTCGCGCCCCTTCGAGCCGCATCCGCTGTTCGCATCCTTCATTCAGGCGGCGGTGGTGCAGAGCCGGCTGGTGTAAGCACCTCTGGCCTTTGACGCGCGCGCAAATTGTTGCGACAACTCCCTGCCGCAAGAACAACAATGCAGGGAGTGAGCTCCAATGATCTACGAAATGCGCCAGTATCGTTGCGTGCCGGGTCGGCTGCCGGCACTGATCAAGCGCTTTGACACGATCACACTGAAAATCTGGGAGAAGCACGGCATCAAGCAGGCCGGGTTCTTCACCACGCTGATCGGCGAATCCAACCAGGAGCTGACCTATTTTCTAGCCTGGCACTCGCTTGCCGAGCGCGAGACGAAATGGACCGCCTTCATGACCGATCCGGAGTGGCTCGAGGCGCGCGCCAAGACGGAGGCGGATGGCCAGATCGTCGCCAACATCGTCAGCCAGATTCTGGCGCCGACGGCATTCTCCGCGGTGAAGTGACGGCCGGCCTCGCCGGGGCGCCTTCGCAACCCTGATATTCGAGGGGTAGGGCCGAATAGGGTTGATCCGCCCCTCATCGCCGCTATGGTCGCGCCGAAACGAGGGATCTTGGCCTTGAGCGCAGGCAAGTCGGCAGCAGCGGTGGTTGAGCTGGGGACGGTCAGGTTCGGCAATGACCTGCCGATCGCGGTCATTGCCGGCCCGTGCCAGCTCGAGAGCAGGGCGCATGCACTGGAGGTGGCCTCCGCTTTGAAGGAGATCGCCACCCGTCTGAAAGTCGGCCTCGTCTACAAGACGTCCTTCGACAAGGCCAACCGCACCAGCGCGTCGGCCGCGCGGGGACTGGGCTTGGCGCAATCGCTGCCGATCTTCGCCGAGATCCGCTCGTCGCTGGGCTTGCCAGTGCTCACCGACGTGCACGATGCGGCGCAATGCGCCGAGGTCGCGCAGGCCGTCGACGTCCTGCAGATCCCGGCCTTCCTGTGCCGGCAGACTGATCTCCTGCTGGCTGCCGCAGCAACCGGCAAGGTCGTCAACGTCAAGAAGGGGCAGTTTCTGGCGCCCTGGGACATGGCGAATGTCGTGACCAAGATCACGAGCGCCAATAATTCCAACGTGCTCGTCACCGAGCGCGGCGCCTCCTTCGGCTACAATACGCTCGTATCAGACATGCGAGCGCTGCCGATCCTGGCGCGTACCACCGGCGCGCCTGTGATCTTTGATGCCACGCATTCCGTGCAGCAGCCGGGCGGGAAAGGTGCTTCTTCCGGCGGCGAGCGCGAATTCGTGCCGGTACTGGCGCGTGCGGCAGTCGCGGTCGGCGTCGCCGGTGTCTTCATCGAGACGCATCCCGATCCCGACCATGCGCCGTCCGACGGACCGAACATGGTGCCTTTGCGCGAGTTCGAAGGCCTCATCCGGACGCTGATGGCGTTCGACGCGGTGGCGAAAAATCCGTCGCAGGCCGGCGCGCGCTGATGCCGCAAGGGGAGGCGCGGCCGCACGATCACGGCTTGCCGCCAGCGCTCTACGTCATCTCAGGTGCGAGCTTTGCGGCGGCGCTCTCGGCCCGGGCGCTCGATCCGCTGCTGCCGCACATCGCCGAGGATTTTCAGGTCAGCATCGCGACCGCCGCGGGCTTTGCCGCGGTCTTCGCCTTCACTTTCGCGATCATCCAGCCGCTGATCGGCGCCGCCGCCGATCTCTTCGGCAAGACGCGGCTGATGATCGGCTGCCTCGCGGTGCTCGGCGTCGCCAGCATCCTCGGTGCGCTCTCGACCTCGTTCTCGCTGCTGTTTGCCACCCGTATCCTGGCCGGTATCGGCTCCGGCGGCGTGTTTCCGATTGCGCTCAGCCTGACCAGCGATCTCGTCGGTCCAGAGAAGCGGCAGATCGCGATCGGCCGCACGCTCGCCGGCGCCATGACCGGCAATCTCCTCGGTGCATCTGCGTCCGGCCTGATCGGCGACTTCCTCGGTTGGCGCGGCGTGCTAGCCGTACTCGGTGTGCTGGTGATCATCGCTTCGGTCGCGGTTGCGGCCGGATTCAGTGGCGCCAGGATCAAGCACCCGCCGAGGACGAGCCTCTCGGCGCTGAAGACGGGCTATCGCACCATCTTCACCAATCCGAACGCACCGGTGTGCTACTCGGCCGTGTTCGTCGAAGGCTGCTGCGTGCTCGGCCTCTTCCCTTACGTCGCCTCGTTCCTGTTCGACCTCGGCGAGACCTCGCTCTCAATTGCCGGCATCGTCATCGCGGGCTTTGCGGTCGGCGGGCTGTTTTACACCATGACGGTGTCGCGCCTTCTGCCACGACTTGGCGTCAAGGGCATGATGATCGCGGGCACCGTGCTAGTGGCCTCGCAACTCGTCGCCGTCGCGTTCGGTCCGCGCTGGGAAGTCCAGACGCTCAACCTCGTCGTGATGGGCTGGGGCTTCTACATGGCCCATGGCTGCCTACAGGTGTTTGCCAGCGAGCTATCGGTCGAGGCACGCGCCACCGCGCTGTCGCTGCACTCGTTCTTCTTCTTCATGGGCCAGACCGTCGGCCCGATCGCCTATGGCTTTGGCCTCGCGCATGGGGGCAAGGGGCCGACCCTGTTCGCAAGCGCCGGGATCATGGTGGTGCTGGGGCTGGTCTGCGCGAAGCTCCTCAAGCAGCGCGCTCCGGCGGATGCGCGCTGAGACCGACGCGGACATCTAATCTTCCCATATAGTAGGGGAGTATTCCGAGGAGGTCTGATTGGACTGGTCCGAAGTGGTACGGAAAGCCGCCATCCTGGCGGAGAAGACGGGTCACATTACCTTTGATCAACTGAACGAATTGATCCCATCCAAGATGGAACCGGAAGACGTTGAAGCTCTACTGACGGCTTTGAGCGAACAAGGCATTTGGATTGCGGAGGAATAGGGCCACCTTTAGCCCCGCCCGCGATAGGGCGCCACACCCTGCTCCGGCACCCACAATCCCTTCGGCACGCGGCCGGTCTGCCAGAACACGTCGATCGGGATGCCGCCGCGCGGATACCAGTAGCCACCGATCCTTATCCATTTCGGCTTGATCTCGGATGCGATGCGCTTGCCGATCATCACGGTGCAGTCCTCGTGGAAGGCGCCGTGATTGCGGAAGCTCGCGACGTAGAGCTTTAGCGATTTCGACTCCAGCAGCCACTGGCCCGGTGCGTAGTCGATCATGAGATGGGCGAAATCCGGCTGTCCCGTGACCGGGCAGATCGATGTGAATTCCGGCACGGTGAAGCGCACCAGATAGTCTGTGCCCTTCTGCGGGTTGGGCACACGGTCGAGCTGGGCTTCTTCTGGTGTGTGCGGCCATTCGACCGCACGGCCGAGCTGGAGGGGTTTTTTCGCCATCATTTGCATCCTTTTGCAGCATGATCCGGAAAAGTGGACACCGGTTTTCCGAAGGGATCATGCTCAATCAAAAAGCTAGAGCGCGATCGGATCGCGCTCTAGTGGATGCCGAGATGGACGCAATTGTCGTCGCCGTCAACCAGTGGCGACGGTCTGGATCATGACGATCCGGTCGTTGCCGGACTCGCAGCCCCACAGCTCGCCCGGCCTTCCGTCGAGCTGACGGACATTGGCGTTCGATTTGTCGCTGGCGAAGACGTTGAACTTCTCGGTCACTGGATCAAAGCGCACGATGGCGTTGGCGGAAAAATCGGTGAGCCAGACCTTGTCCTTGTCGTCGACGAAAACCGCGTAGGCGCGGGGATGCTCGCCCGGCAGCTTCCAGGTTTTCCACGAGCCGTCGGCGGGATCGTGCACCGACACGTGCCCGCTGTTCCACTCGCTGACCCAGATCCGGCTCTTTGAATCCGACCAGACGCGCCGCGAACCGGCATTCGGTGTCGGCGGCTGCACGACACTGGCGCTACCGGTCGCAAGATCGATCCTGGCGATGTAGCTGCCGGCGAGCGAGGCGTACCAGATGTCGCCTTTGGGCGTCACAGTGATGCCATAGGGCCCGATGCCCTTCGGCGCCTTGAACACCGTCATCTCGCCGGATTTCGGCACGAGCCGGCCGTAATAGCCGGACTGCCCGGTGAACCAGTAGGTACCATCCTTGTCGAACACGCCGGTGTTGAGATTGGCCTGGGCGAACTTTTCGGGCAGGCGGAACAGCGTGACCTTGAGATCGCCGGGATCGACCCGCGCGATCGCGTTCTGGCCGCCCTCGGTGATCCAGGGCGCGCCATCGGGGCCGATCGTCACGCCGTGCGGGGCAGCGCCCTGGCCGAGGCTGACGGTCTTGAACGAGCCGTCCTTCGGATCGAGCTTGCCCAGCATGCCCTTGCCTTGCGCCGTGAACCACATCGTGCCGTCGGGGGCGGGTGTGAGGTCGTGCAGGCCGATACCGGGGCTGATCGGAAAATATTTCGCCCGGAACGGGCCCTCCTGCGCAAAACTTGGGCGGGCGGCAAGGAGGGCGGCGCTGGAAGCAAGAAACTGGCGACGATTCATGGCGTTACCCCGACTGTCTCAGATTGAGGTTGGACGCGCAGATCAGGTGGCGTCGAGCTTAGTCCGAGGCTCCGCAGCCGTCAGTCGTACCCCGCAGCCCAAGCGTTCACATTTGCTTGCGCTCCGTGTAAGACGCGCGGCGAAACGTCCAGTTCTAACGAATGGAAGCGCATCATGACCGCCATTGTCGACATCATCGGCCGCGAAATTCTCGATAGCCGTGGCAATCCCACCGTCGAGGTCGACGTCGTGCTGGAAGACGGCTCGCTCGGCCGCGCCGCAGTGCCCTCGGGCGCCTCGACAGGCGCCCATGAGGCGGTGGAACTGCGCGATGGCGACAAGGCTCGCTATCTCGGCAAGGGCGTCTCGAAGGCCGTCGGCGCCGTCAACGGCGAGATCTATGAGGCGCTCAGCGGCATGGACGTCGAGCACCAGGTCCAGATCGACCAGGTCATGATCGATCTCGACGGCACGCCGAACAAGAGCCGTCTCGGCGCCAACGCCATCCTCGGCGTTTCGCTCGCCTGCGCCAAGGCGGCCGCGCAATCGCTCGACATGCCGCTCTATCGTTACGTCGGCGGCACTTCGGCGCGGGTCCTGCCGGTGCCGATGATGAACATCATCAATGGCGGCGTGCACGCCGACAATCCGATCGACTTCCAGGAGTTCATGATCCTGCCGGTCGGCGCCACCAGCTTCGCCGAAGGTCTGCGCTACGGCGCGGAAGTCTTCCACACGCTGAAGTCCGAATTGAAGAAGGCCGGTCACAACACCAATGTCGGCGACGAGGGCGGCTTTGCGCCGAACCTGCCGTCGGCGGACGCCGCGCTCGAATTCGTCATGAACGCGATCGGCAAGGCTGGCTTCAAGGCAGGCTCCGACGTCGTGCTCGGGCTCGACTGCGCCTCGACCGAGTTCTTCAAGGGCGGCAAATACGTCTATGAAGGCGAGGGCAAGACCCGCTCGATCTCCGAGCAGGCCAAATATCTCGCCGACCTCGTGTCGCGCTATCCGATCGTGACGATCGAGGACGGCATGTCGGAGGACGACATGGACGGCTGGAAGGAGCTCACCGATCTCATCGGCAAGAAGTGCCAGCTCGTCGGCGACGATCTCTTCGTCACCAACGTCAAGCGCCTGTCCGAAGGCATCAAGGCGGGCCGCGCCAACTCGATCCTGATCAAGGTCAACCAGATCGGCACGCTGACCGAGACGCTCGCCGCCGTCGAGATGGCGCACAAGGCCGGCTACACCTCCGTGATGTCGCATCGCTCCGGCGAGACCGAGGATTCCACCATCGCCGATCTCGCCGTCGCCACCAATTGCGGCCAGATCAAAACCGGCTCCCTTGCGCGCTCGGATCGCACCGCCAAATACAACCAGCTGCTGCGCATCGAGCAGCAGCTCGGCAAGCAGGCCGTCTATCCCGGCAAGGCGGCGCTGAAGGCGCTGGCGTAAGCACCTAACAGAAAAAGGGGAGGTCGACATGAGCGACGGCGGAAACGGACTCCAGTTGCGTTCGCTGATCAAGAAGAGCGGCGAACTCGAAATCTCGCTGGTCGACGTGCCGACCCCCGAGCCTGCCGAGGACGAGGTCGTCGTTCGCGTCGAGGCGACGCCGATCAACCCGTCGGATCTCGGTTTGCTGGTCGGCGCTGCCGACATGAGCACGGCGAAGGCGTCGGGGACGAAGGATGCTCCCGTCATCACCGCCAAAGTGCCTGACGCCGCGATGCAGGCGATGGGGGCGCGGCTCGACCAGTCCCTGCCGGTCGGCAACGAAGGCGCCGGCGTCGTCATCAGGACCGGCTCGTCGGACGCCGCGAAGGCGTTGATGGGCAAGACGGTCTCGATGATCGGCGGCGCGATGTACGCGCAGTACCGGACCTTGAAGGCGAGGGACTGCCAGCCGCTGCCTGAGGGCACGACCGCGGCGGAGGGCGCGTCCTGGTTCGTCAATCCGCTCACCGCGCTCGGCATGACCGAGACCATGCGGCGCGAAGGCCACAAGGCGCTGGTGCACACCGCGGCCGCCTCCAATCTCGGACAGATGCTGAACAAGATCTGCATCAAGGACGGCATCCCGCTGGTCAACATCGTGCGCAGCAAGGAGCAGGCCGACATCCTGCACAAGATCGGCGCCAAGTACGTCGTCGATTCCACCGCGCCGAGCTTCCTTGACGATCTCACCAATGCGCTGGTCGAGACCGGCGCCACCATCGCCTTCGATGCCATCAGTGGCGGCAGGCTCGCCGGCAACATCCTGAGGTGCATGGAAGTCGCGATCAACAAGACCGCCAAGGAGTACAGCCGCTACGGCTCCAGCGTGCACAAGCAGGTCTATGTCTATGGCATGCTCGACACGCGGCCGATCGAGCTGCCGCCCGGCTTCGGCATGGCCTGGGGCGTCGGCGGCTGGCTGTTGACCCCGTTCCTGATGAAGATCGGTCCCGCGGAAATCGGACGCTTGCGCCAACGTGTCGCGAGCGAATTGAAGACGACGTTCGCCAGCCACTACACCAAGGTCGTGTCGCTTCCTGAAGTGCTCGATCCGGCCAACATTGCGGTGTACGCCAAACGGGCGACCGGCGAAAAATTCCTCATCAACCCAAATAAATTTGCGTGACGCTGGAACGGTCGTGACCAAAGAAGGTCTTGCCTTCTGAGCGGCGGGGGAGAACATTCGCGCCGCAATTGAAAGCGGGAAAAACCGCAACGCTCAGAAGGGGACATTCCCATGACCGAACTCAACCGCCGTCACCTGCTTGCCGGCGCCGCCGCCCTCGGTGCGGCCAGCCTTTCGCGCCTGGGCACGACGTCTGCCGATGCCGCAGTGCCGCAAACCGGCGCGCAGGCGCCGGGCTTCTATCGCTATAAGGTCGGTTCCTTCGAGTGCACCTCGATCAACGACGGGGCGCGAACCTTCCCGATGCCGGACAAGTTCGTCACCAACGTGCCGAAGGACGAGGCACTGGCCGCAGGCGATGCGGCCTACATGCCGAAGGGCATGGTGACGGTGCCGTTCAACCCGCAGCTCATCAACACCGGCTCCAAGCTCGTGCTGATCGACACCGGCAACGGCGTCGCCAATCTCGAGCCGAGCAAGGGCGCGGTCGGCCGCACGCTGCAAAACCTCGCGGCGGCCGGCGTCGATCCCAAGAGCATCGACATCGTCCTGCTCTCGCATCTGCACCCCGACCACACCAACGGCATACGCGCGGCGGACGGCTCGATCGCGTTCCCGAACGCCGAGATCATGGTGCCGGCCAAGGATTGGGAGTTCTGGGCGAGCGAGGAGAACGCCGGCAAAGCTTCCAGCGACATGATGAAGAACTACTTCGCCAACGTGAAGAAGACCTTTGCCGGCATCGAGTCCAAGGTGACCAAGTATGAGTGGGGCAAGGAGGTCGCGCCGGGCATCACCTCGATCGCGACGCCCGGCCATACCCCGGGTCACACATCGTTCGCGGTTGCCTCGGGCAACGCAAAGGTCCTGATCCAGTCCGACGTCACCAACATCCCGGAATTCTTCCTGCGCAATCCGGATTGGCATGTCGTGTTCGACACCGATGCCGCGATGGCGCAAGAGACCCGCCACAAGTTCTACGACATGGCGGCAGCAGAGAAGGCGACGGTGGTCGGCTTCCACTTCACCTTCCCGTCGGTCGGCCACGTCGAGAAGGATGGTGCCAAATATCGTCTGATCCCGTCGGCCTGGAATCCGACGATCTGATCGGTTCGGTTCTTAGAGTCAGTTGATCGGGCCGCCGCCTGGCGGCCCGATTGTTTTGGGCGACTGGTCGCTTTTGCGAAACGCTGCGTTTCCAAATCGAAACGGTTCATGCACTTGCATCCTCCCGCGGAGGTGGATTAAGTGCGCCGGCCTGTTTCCCGCTTAGAGGTTCAAGGACAACCATGGCCTACAACATCGTCACGATCGCCGGCAGCCTGCGCAAGGAAAGCTTTTCGCTCAAGATCGCCAACGCGCTCGCAAAGCTCGCGCCGGCGTCCCTCAAGCTCGAGGTCATCACGCCGGCGGGTATCTCGTTCTTCAACCAGGACCTCGAGGGCGCCCCGCCCGCCGACTGGCTGGCTTTCCGCGAAAAGCTCCAGAAGTCGAACGGCGTCCTGTTCGTGACGCCTGAATACAACCGCGCAATCCCGGGCGCCCTGAAGAACGCCATCGACGTTGCCTCGCGGCCCTATGGCAAGAGCTCGTTCAACGGCAAGCCGGTCGGCATCGTCTCCAACTCGCCGGGTCCGCAGGGTGGAGTGAGTGCCGCGAAAACGCTCCAGAACATCCTGCCGGGCATTGCGGGGGCAATCATGCAGCAGCCCGAGACCTATCTGAACGCAGTCGGCGACGCCTTTGACGCCGCAGGCAACCTGACCAAGGACTCGCTGAAGACCGTGCTCCAGCAGTACATCGACGCCTTCGCCGCGCACGTCGGCAAGCATCAGGGCTGAGTGAGACGCCTGCGGCCGCGTTATAGATCCTCATCCTGAGGAGGCGCGAAGCGCCGTCTCGAAGGATGGCCGCGGGGAAGACCCGGGCCTTCATGGTTCTCCCGGCGATGCGTAGCATCGTCCGGAGACGGCCGCTACGCGGCCTCCTCACCATGAGGGTCTGGTAGTCGGGCAGGGCGCTCCCAAATTAGCGTTCCCTTAACCAACCTGTCCCATCTTGCCGGACATGGTCACCCGTGCGCGCCTGAAATCGATTCTGACCGGCCTTGCCCTCTACACCATGGCGGCCGCGATCGTCGGCTATTTCGGCATCAACGCCTATACCGGCAAATACGGCCTCAACGCCCGCCAGGAGCTCGACCAGGAGATCATCGCTCTGACCAGCGAGCTTGCGCGGCTGAAGCGCGAGCGCGCCGAGGGCGAGCAGCGGGTGTCGCTGCTGCGCTCGGAAAAGATCGACCCCGACATGCTGGACGAGCGCGCGCGCTTCCAGCTCCAGTTCGTCAATCCGCACGATCTCGTGCGGATGAACAATTCGAACTAGAGTGTCGCCAGCTGCGCCGCGCCCTTGGCGAGGACGTCGCTGAAACTCGTGTCCCAGAATTTTGCGACGTCGGTCTGCGCGTCGAGCACGCCGAGCTTGAGGAAAGTGTCGGCCACTTTCTGGTGGGTCTCCGGTACATCCGGCGTGACGCCCACGAGTGAGAAATCGGCGCTGCGATGGGCGAACTGATCGAGGATGTCCTCGATCGGCAGATGCGTTTCCGCGACCTGCGCCGTCGCATAGACCTGGAAATTCTTGTTGGCGAAGGCATAGGCGCGCTGGATCCGCAGCAGGAAGTCGGCGAGCGCCGCATGCCGCAACGGATCGTCGATCGCCTTCGGATTGGCATAGATCGGAAAATTTCCGGAGAGATAGCCGACGCCGGTCTTGAGCAGGCGCGCGCCCTGTTTGGAGATCGCGAGCTGGCCGTTGTAGCCGTAGATCGCCCAGGCATCGAGCTTGCCGGAGGAGAAGGCCGAGTAGCCGTCCGATGGCGTCAGGTTGATGGCCTCGATGTCGTTGAAGGAGAGGCCCGCTTCCTCGAGCTGCTTGGCGAGGAAATAGTGCGCGGTCGTGGCGCGGACGTAGCCGACCTTCTTGCCTTTGAGATCGGCAATCGAATGGATCGGCGCGTCCCTGGCCGCGACGGTGACCTGGGTGTTGAGGTCTTCGTGGGTGACTGCGATGAAGCGCACGCTGGCGTTCTTGCGTGCGGCGAACATGGCAGGAATTTCGCTGCCCGAGCCGAGATCGAGCGCATCGCTGTTCAGCGCCTCGATATGCAGCACGCCGTTGTTGAGCTCCTTCCAGTCGATCTTGTAGGGCGTCTTGTCTTCGCCGGCAGCCCGGAGCAGGGCGGGCCAGCCGCCCTTGTAATAGGCGACGCGCAGCGTGACGCCGCTGAGATCGATCTCTGCCGGCTTGCCTTGCGCTTTCGCGCTGCCCGCAACGAGTCCGCCTGCTAGCGCGCCGAGCAGGGAACGTCTTGAGAGTGAGAACGGGCTGGTCACGACGGCTCCTGCTGAAAGTCTCTTGATGCTTCCAGCATAGGTGACGCGCTGTTTGCGCTCTATTCTGTTTTTCGATCGCCGCGTGAAACGCGCGTTCCAACTTTTGCTACGGTGCGGTGTTATTCGGTTTTTTGCGCCTATGTCGAAGGTCGTAAGTGGATGCGGCACTTCCGTCTTGACGGCAACGGCGGTGCGGGTTCATGCCTTCTTGCGCGCGGCATTTTCAGGATTGACGCAGATCAATCGGGCTACGCCGGCAGCATCTAGACTGCCATCGGGAGGAAACAGTGATGAATGGGCAAATGCACCCGCATCACGCGGCCCGTGTGGAGGCCGCCATTGCGTCAGGCCAGGCGGCACGCTCCGCGCTCGTGGCCTCGTGGTGCCGTTCCTCCCGATTGCACCATCTCGATCCCGGCGGCCGACGGCCGCCGATCCGCCTCACCGAGGCCGAGCTATACCATGCGCGCGAGCGGATCGCGCCACTGCTCAATGCTGCCCAGGGCGCGATGGACCGTCTCTACCAGGCAGTTGGCGCTGCCGGCTGCTGCGTGCTGCTTGCCGACGGCGAGGGCACCCCGGTCGATCGTCGCGGCACGCCGGCCGACGACTCCACGTTCCAATCCTGGGGCCTGTGGACCGGCGCGCTCTGGAGCGAGGAGCATGAGGGCACCAACGGCATCGGAACGTGCCTCGTCGAGCAGCGGCCGCTGACCATCGACCGCGACCAGCATTTCTTCACCCGCAACACGCTTCTGAGCTGCACCGCTGTCCCGATCTACGATCATGACGGGATGCTGGCTGGCGTGCTCGACGTCTCCTCCTGCCGCGCCGACCGCACCGACGCCTTCGCCAATCTGATCGCGCTCGCCGCGGGCGAGGCGGCAAAGCGTATCGAGGCTGATCTGTTCCGCAACGCCTTCGCCCATGCCCGCATCGTGCTGACGCCGTCAGCCGACGGCCATGGCGGCGGTCTCGTCGCGGTCGATGCGGACGATCTCGTGATAGGCGCGACGAGATCCGCCCGGGTCGGACTCGGGATCGCGCCCGGCCGCCCGTTGCAGCCGGTGCCCGCAGCCGATCTTCTCGGTGGCGATGCCGCGCGCGACCACCTCGCCGGTGGCCAGCGCGCGGTCTTGCAGCGGGCGCTGTTGCGCGCGGGCGGCAATGTTTCCGCCGCCGCCAAGGCGCTCGGCGTCAGCCGCGCCACGCTCCACCGAAAGCTCAAGCGCTTCGAGCTGAAGCACTGAGCGTTTGCTCGTTTCCTCAATCGTCATTGCGAGCGCAGCGAAGCAATCCAGAATCTTTCCGCGGAGAGACACTGGAGTGCTTCGCTGCGCTCGCAATGACGATGTGGCTCAAGAGCGCGCTTCTCAGGATGATGTCTGAATGCGTGAGGGCTGCTTCACCTGTCGCAGAACTGCGACAGGTCGCTTCCGTCATCGCTTTCATCCGGGCTGACAGAAAACGACTCCCGCTTCATCGTCTGCGCAAGTCGTGAACACACGACGATCACGCAAACAGCAACATCGGGAGTGAACATGAACAAGGTTGAATTCCTCAACGTCGCACAAGTGCCGTTCGCCGCGAAGTATGACAATTTCATCGGCGGCAAATTCGTCGCGCCGATCTCCGGCAAATATTTTGACAACGCCTCGCCCGTGAACGGTCAGGTCGTCTGCAAGATCGCGCGCTCTGATCACCAGGACGTCGAGGCCGCGCTCGACGCGGCGCATGCCGCCAAGGCCGCTTGGGGCAGCACCAGCGTTGCCGAGCGCGCCGCAATCCTGAACCGGATCGCCGACCGCATGGAAGAAAACCTCGAGCGGCTCGCGATCGCCGAGACCTGGGACAACGGCAAGCCGATCCGCGAGACCCGCGCCGCCGACTTGCCGCTCGCGATCGATCACTTCCGCTATTTCGCCGGCGTCGTGCGCGCACAGGAGGGCTCGATCGGCGAGATCGATCACGACACGATCGCCTATCATTTCCATGAGCCGCTCGGCGTGGTCGGCCAGATCATCCCCTGGAACTTCCCGCTGCTGATGGCGTGCTGGAAGCTCGCGCCTGCGCTCGCCGCCGGCAATTGCGTGGTACTCAAGCCCGCTGAGCAGACGCCGGCCTCGATCATGGTCTGGGCCGAGATTGTCGGCGACCTCTTGCCGCCCGGCGTGCTCAACATCGTCAACGGCTTTGGCCTCGAGGCCGGCAAGCCGCTCGCGTCCAGCCCGCGCATCGCTAAGATCGCCTTCACCGGCGAGACCACGACAGGCCGGCTGATTATGCAATATGCCGCCCAGAACCTCATTCCCGTCACGCTCGAGCTCGGCGGCAAATCGCCCAACATCTTCTTCAAGGACGTCACCGCCGAAGACGACGACTTCTTCGACAAGGCGATCGAGGGCTTCGTGATGTTCGCGCTCAACCAGGGCGAAGTCTGCACCTGTCCGAGCCGTGCGCTGGTCCATGCGGACATCTATGACCGCTTCATGGAACGAGCGCTGAAGCGCGTCGCGGCCATCAAGCAGGGCGATCCGCGTGCTGCCGACACCATGATCGGCGCCCAGGCCTCGGGCGAGCAGCTGGAGAAAATTCTTTCCTATATCGACATCGGCAAGAAGGAAGGGGCGAAGGTCCTCGCCGGCGGTGGTCGCGCGAGCCTCGGCGGCGATCTCTCGGGCGGCTATTACGTCCAGCCGACCGTGTTCCAGGGCCACAACAAGATGCGGATCTTCCAGGAGGAGATCTTTGGGCCGGTCGTGTCGGTGACGACCTTCAAGACCGACGACGAGGCGCTCGCGATCGCCAACGACACGCTCTACGGTTTAGGGGCCGGTGTCTGGAGCCGCGATGCCAATCGCTGCTACCGCTTCGGCCGCGCCATCCAGGCCGGCCGGGTCTGGACCAACTGCTACCACGCCTATCCCGCACACGCGGCGTTCGGCGGCTACAAGCAGTCGGGTGTCGGCCGCGAGACCCACAAGATGATGCTCGATCACTATCAGCAGACCAAGAACCTCCTGGTCAGCTACAGCCCGAAGAAGCTCGGCTTCTTCTGATCGGCGGAGAGGGCGGCGCCGCCTTCGTCATCCGTCCGTCAAAGAATTGGGACAAGACGAGGGGCCGAGCTATTCAGCTCGGCCCCTGTCGCATTCGAAGCGATGCGACGCAAGAAACGGAGGCTTGGCCATGAAGGACAGTCGGTCACAACGGAAGTCGGGTGTTGGAGCGATGCTGTTCGGCGTGGCGGCTTTGGCATTGCTCCCGGCATCGACGGCCTTCGCGCAGACAAGCCCGGCGCCCGCCGGCGCCAAGCCCTTTTCGACCCTCGACGGAAAGCCGCCACTGATCCTCGGGCATCGCGGCCTGCCGGGGCTGGTGCCTGAAGAGACCGAGGCATCGTATGATCTCGCCGCAGCCCTCGGAACCGACGCGCTCGAAGAGGACCTGCACCTGACCAAGGATTGTGTCCTGGTCGCACGTCACAACCCTTGGCTGAACGACAATACCAACGTTGCCGAGGTGGCGAAGACCAATCCGGCGGTTGCCGCCCGCAAGCGCACGGTACCCGGTGTCCTCGTCAAAGTGAAATGGGCCCAATCTCCCGCCAGCGGGCCTGGTGAATACCTCACTGATCTCACCGATCCGGCCGACCCCAAATCGGTGCTGAAATCGCTGATCGTGGACGGCGAAGACCATACCAACGATTGGTCGATCACCGACTTCACCATGGCCGAGCTGAAGAACTGGATCGCCGGCACCACCTATGATGCGGCCAACGAAAGGCCGAAGGTCTTCAACGGCAAGTTCCCGATCATCAGTTTCCAGGACATCATCGACATTGCCAAGGCCAAGAGCAAGGAGACGGGGCGTCCCATCGCGGTCTATCCGGAGACCAAGAATCCGACCTGGAACAATGCCCAGGCGATCGCCAATGGCTGTGGCGCGCCCGGCAGCCACCCGCTCGAGGATGCCCTGATCAAGATCATCAAGGACAACGGCCTCAACGCGAGGGATGCCCCGATCCTTGTTCAGAGCTTCGAGCCTGGCAGCCTGAAATACATGCGCAGCCATGGCCTTGAGACGCGGCAGGTCCAGCTCATCGATGGCAACGGTGTCGACTTCAGGAACGGCAAGGTCCTCAATGACAACATCACCAATTCGCGTCCGTTCGACTGGACGCTTTCGGGTGACGCGCGCTTGTACGATGCGATGCTAACCTCCGAGGGCCTTGCGGAGATCAAGACCTATGCCGACGGCATTGGTCCGTGGAAGCCCTATATCGTTCCGCTCAAGATTTCGCCGTGGAAGGACAGCAACGCCGATGGCTCTCCCTACAAGGGATCGACGCCGGACGCTTCGACGCAGGAAGCGACCAGCCTCGTTGCCGACGCGCACAAGATCGGCCTGTTCGTGCACGTCTTCACTTTCCGAAACGAGAAGAAGTACCTGGCTGGCGACTATCACGGCGATCCAAGCCTTGAATATCTCAAATTCTTCCGTCTCGGCGTCGATGGGGTCTTTACCGACTTCACGCATACCGGAGTTGGCGCCCGCGCCGCCTATCTTCGAGAACTCGGCTGGTGAGGCCGGCTTGGCGGAGAGCTAATGTTGCCTGATCGGCGCCAAAGGTTTTGCAATATTTCGGCCACGTTGCACTGCGGCATAACGAAAAGCGCGCCATGCAGCCACAGTGCTTTCGCGCGCGATTGAGTTAGGTTAGAGAGGGCTTAGTTTTCTCTGACCCGGAATTCCTATGGCCGCACCCAAGAAAGCCGCCGCTAGCGCTCCCCAGGACAAGACCAACGGCGGCTCGCCCCCGGAATTCACCAGAGAGCAGGAGCTCAAGGCGCTCCGCGACATGCTCCTGATCCGGCGATTCGAGGAGAAGGCCGGCCAGCTCTACGGCATGGGTGCGATCGGCGGCTTCTGCCACCTCTATATCGGCCAGGAGGCCGTGGTGGTCGGCATGCAGATGGCGCTGAAGGACGGCGACCAGGTCATCACCGGCTATCGCGACCACGGTCATATGCTCGCCACCGGCATGGAGGCTAACGGCGTCATGGCCGAGCTCACCGGGCGCCGCGGCGGCTATTCCAAGGGCAAGGGCGGCTCCATGCACATGTTTAGCGTGGAGAAGAAGTTTTACGGCGGCCACGGCATCGTTGGCGCCCAGGTCTCGCTCGGTGCGGGCCTTGCTTTCGCCAACCATTATCGCGGCAACGACAACGTCGCCGTCACCTATTTCGGCGATGGAGCGGCGAACCAGGGCCAAGTCTATGAGAGCTTCAACATGGCGGAGCTCTGGAAGCTGCCAGTGATCTTCGTCATCGAGAACAACCGCTACGCCATGGGCACAGCGGTGTCGCGCGCCTCGGCGCAGCAGGATTTCTCCAAGCGCGGCCTGTCCTTCAACATCCCCGGTCACCAGGTCGACGGCATGGACGTCCGTGCGGTGAAGGCTGCGGCCGATGAGGCAGTCGCCTGGTGCCGCGCCGGTAAGGGCCCGGTCATCCTGGAGATGCAGACCTACCGCTACCGCGGCCACTCGATGTCGGACCCTGCAAAATACCGCACGCGCGAGGAGGTCGAGAAGGTTCGCCACGACCAGGATCCGATCGAGCAGGTGCGCAACCGCCTCCTGGCCGCCAAAGTGAGCGAGCAGGATCTCAAGGCGATTGACGCCGAGGTCCGCGACATCGTGAATGCCTCCGCCGACTTTGCCCAGCATGATCCCGAGCCGGATGTGTCCGAGCTCTGGACCGACGTTTACCGCTAAAAGCGCGCAAGCTTTCTTTTGGAGTTGATATGCCAATTCAAGTGCTGATGCCCGCGCTGTCGCCCACGATGGAAAAGGGCAACCTCGCCAAATGGCTGAAAAAAGAGGGCGAGACGATCAAGTCGGGCGACGTGATCGCCGAGATCGAGACCGACAAGGCGACCATGGAGGTCGAGGCGACCGATGAGGGCACGCTCGGCAAGATCCTGATCCCCGAAGGCACCGCCGACGTCGCCGTGAACACGCCGATCGCGACGATTCTCGCCGACGGCGAGAGCGCCGCTGATCTTGCGAAAGCTCCGGCGCCTGCGAAGCCGGCTGCAGAAGCCGCGCCGCCTGCGCAAGCCAAGAGCGAGGCGCCTGCGCCGAAAGCTGCACCCTCGGCTCCGGCCGCCGTCGCCGAGCCTGATCCGGAGGTGCCCGCCGGCACCGAGATGGTGAAGCAGACCGTCCGCGAAGCGTTGCGCGATGCGATGGCCGAGGAAATGCGGCGCGATGCCGACGTCTTCGTGATGGGTGAAGAGGTCGCCGAATATCAGGGCGCCTACAAGGTCACGCAGGGCCTGTTGCAGGAATTCGGCGCCAGGCGCGTCATCGACACGCCGATCACCGAGCATGGCTTTGCCGGCATCGGCGTCGGCGCCGCGATGGCCGGCCTGAAGCCGGTCGTCGAGTTCATGACCTTCAACTTCGCGATGCAGGCGATGGACCAGATCATCAACTCCGCCGCCAAGACGCTCTATATGTCCGGCGGCCAGATGGGCTGCTCGATCGTGTTCCGCGGCCCCAACGGCGCCGCTGCCCGCGTCGCCGCCCAGCACAGCCAGGATTACTCCTCCTGGTATTCGCACATTCCGGGTCTGAAGGTCGTCGCGCCGTATTCGGCCGCGGATGCCAAGGGCCTGCTCAAGGCCGCGATCCGCGATCCCAATCCGGTGATCTTCCTCGAGAACGAAGTTCTCTACGGCCACACCGGCGAAGTGCCGAAGCTCGACGACTATGTGATCCCGCTCGGCAAGGCGCGCATCGTGCGCTCGGGCAGCCACGTCACGATCATCTCGTGGTCGAACGGCATGACCTATGCGCTGAAGGCGGCGGACGAACTCGCCAAGGACGGCATCGAGGCCGAGGTGATCGACCTGCGCACGTTGCGGCCGATGGACACCGAGACCATCGTCAACTCCGTGAAGAAGACCGGCCGTGCCGTCACGGTGGAGGAGGGCTGGGCCCAGAGCGGTGTCGGCGCCGAGATCGCCGCGCGCATCATGGAGCATGCCTTCGACTACCTGGACGCGCCGGTGACGCGCGTTTCGGGCAAGGACGTGCCGATGCCCTATGCCGCGAACCTGGAGAAGCTCGCGCTGCCCTCGGCAGCCGAAGTGGTCGAGGCCGCCAAAGCCGTCTGCTACAGGTAGACCATGGCAGCGCCCAAGGAACAGCCACTTCCACCTGACGTGATTGGACGCGAAGACGCGATCGAGATTTTGCGCGTGTTCGTGCTCGACGGCGGGCTGTCGATGGCGTTCCAGCGGGCCTTCGAGGAGCCCGACATGTGGGGCCTCCTGCTGGTCGATCTCGCTCGTCATGCCGCGCGCGCCTATGCGCGCGAGAGCGAGATGAGCGAGGAGGAGGCGCTGGGCCGAATCCTCGACATGTTCGAGGCCGAGATCGAGCGTCCGACCGACATGGGCACCACGACGCCGCGCGGGCAGAAGGGGCACTGAGCGTGGCGGTCGAATCCTATCACTACGATCTCATGCGGGAGGCGATCGGTGAGGCCGAGGCCTTCCCCGGCTCCAAAGACATTCTCGACAAGTTCGGCATCCCCTGGATCGATCTTGCCGACGACCGCTCCATCGCCATGATGAAGTCGTGGCGTTCCAATCCCGCCAATGAGCGCCCGTGGCAGGGCGACATCGGCAACTAATCCTTGTCTGTTCGTCTTCCGGTGGGTCGGGAGACGACGTTTTGAGAAGTTCTTCGTGAGGTCAGCATGCCCATCAACATCCTGATGCCCGCTCTTTCGCCAACGATGGAGAAGGGCAACCTCGCCAAGTGGCTGAAGAAAGAGGGCGACAAGGTCAAATCTGGCGACGTCATCGCCGAGATCGAGACCGACAAGGCCACCATGGAGGTCGAGGCGATCGACGAAGGCACGATCGCCAAGATTCTCGTGCCCGAGGGCACGCAGGATGTGCCGGTGAACGATGTGATCGCAGTGCTCGCCGGCGAGGGCGAGGACGTCAAGGCCGCGGGCGCTGCCAAGCCCGCCGCGTCGGCTGCGCCGCCGAAAGCTGCAGAAGCTCCGGCCGCTGCACCGGCTCCGGCGCCCGCACCCGCTGCGAAGGCGGCACCGGCTCCTGCTGCTGCTCCCGCGCCACAGGCCGCCGCTCCGGCCGCGAAGGGCAACGGCCAGGGTGGCCGCGTGTTCTCCTCGCCGCTGGCGCGCCGTCTCGCCAAGGACGCCGGCATCGAGATTTCACTTGTGACGGGCACTGGCCCGCATGGCCGCGTCGTCGCGCGCGACGTCGAGCAGGCCAAGTCGGGCAAGGGCCTGAAAGCCCCGGCTGCTGCTCCGTCAGCCGCGCCGTCGATTGCGCCGACCATGTCCGACAAGCAGATTTTGGCGCTGTTTGAGCCGGGCTCCTACGACATCGTCCCGCATGACGGCATGCGCCGCACCATCGCGCAGCGCCTCACCGCGTCGATCCAGAACGTCCCGCACTTCTATCTCACCATCGATTGCGACATTGGCAAGCTGCTGGTCGCGCGCGAGGAGATCAATGCGGCTGCTCCCAAGGACAAGGAGAAGAAGCCGCTCTACAAGATCTCGGTCAACGACTTCGTCATCAAGGCGATGGCGGTCGCGCTCCAGAAGATCCCGAACTGCAATGTGAGCTGGACCGAGTCCGGCATGGTCAAGCACCACCATTCCGACGTCGGCGTTGCCGTGGCAATGCCCGGCGGCCTGATCACGCCGATCATCCGCAAGGCCGAGACTAAGACGCTCTCGACAATCTCCAACGAGATGAAGGATTTTGCAACGCGTGCGCGCTCGCGCAAATTGAAGCCCGAGGAGTATCAGGGCGGCACCACCGCGGTGTCGAACCTCGGCATGTTCGGCATCAAGGACTTCACCGCCGTGATCAACCCGCCGCATGCGACGATCCTTGCGGTCGGCACCAGCGAGGAACGGCCGGTGGTTCGCGGCGGCAAGATCGAGATCGCGCAGATGATGAGCGTGACGCTGTCCTGCGATCACCGCGCCATCGACGGCGCGCTCGGCGCCGAGCTGATCGGTGCGTTCAAGCAGCTGATCGAAAACCCCGTCATGATGATGGTCTGACGAAGCGAATTCGCGTCGTCATTGCGAGCGAAGCGAAGCATTCCAGGACGTGACCGGCAGACTGGATTGCTTCGTCGCAAGAGCTCCTCGCAATGACGGTCTCGAACATTGAGACCGGTTGAACGGGAACGAGCGCAAAAGCATGGCCGACACATCCTTCGACATCATCATCATTGGCTCCGGTCCCGGCGGCTACGTCACCGCGATCCGCGCCGCGCAGCTCGGCTTCAAGACCGCGATCATCGAAAAATCCTATCTCGGGGGCATCTGCCTGAACTGGGGCTGCATCCCGACGAAAGCGCTGCTGCGCTCGGCGGAGATCTACCACTACATGCAGCACGCCAAGGATTACGGCCTGTCGGCGGAGAAGATCTCGTTCGATCCGAAGGCGGTGGTGCAGCGATCGCGCGGCGTCTCGAAGCGGCTGAACGACGGCGTCGGCTTCCTGATGAAGAAGAACAAGGTCAGCGTGATCTGGGGCGCCGCCTCGATCGATGCGCCCGGCAAGATCACGGTGAAGAAGTCCGACGTCGAAGGACCGAAGGGCTCGCTGGGCGAAGGAACCTATCAGGCCAAGCACATCATCGTCGCGACCGGCGCGCGGCCGCGCGTGCTGCCCGGTCTCGAGCCCGATCCGAAGCTGGTCTGGACCTACTTTGAGGCCATGATCCCCGACCGGATTCCGAAATCGCTCCTCGTCGTCGGCTCCGGCGCGATCGGCATCGAGTTCGCGTCCTTCTTCCACACCATGGGGTCCGACGTCACCGTGGTCGAGGTGCTGCCGCAGATCCTGCCCGTCGAGGACGCGGAGATCGCAGGCCTCGCGCGAAAGCGTTTCGAGAAGATGGGCATCAAGATCATGTCCTCGACCAAGGTCACGAAGCTCGACAAGAAAGCCGACAGCGTCGTCGCCACCATCGATGACGGCAAGGGCAAGCCTGTCACCACCGAGTTCGACCGCGTGATCTCCGCCGTCGGTGTCGTCGGCAATATCGAAAATCTCGGCCTCGAAAAGCTCGGCGTCAAAACCGACCGCGGCTGCATCGTCATCGACGGCTACGGCAAGACCAACGTTCCCGGCATCTACGCCATCGGCGACGTTGCCGGTCCCCCAATGTTGGCTCACAAGGCCGAGCATGAGGGCGTGATCTGCGTCGAGGCGATCAAGGGCCTGCATCCGCACGCCATGGACAAGAACATGATCCCCGGCTGCACCTATTGCCATCCGCAGGTCGCTTCCGTCGGCCTCACCGAAGCCAAGGCCAAGGAGAATGGCCGCGAAATCCGCGTCGGCCGCTTCCCCTTCGTCGGCAACGGCAAGGCGATCGCACTCGGCGAGGACCAGGGCCTCGTCAAGGTGATCTTCGACAAGAAGACCGGGCAGCTTCTCGGCGCGCACATGATCGGCGCGGAGGTCACCGAACTGATCCAGGGCTACGTCGTCGCGATGAACCTCGAGACGACCGAGGAAGAGCTGATGCACACGGTCTTCCCGCATCCGACGCTGTCGGAAATGATGAAGGAAGCCGTGCTGGACGCGTATGGAAGGGTGCTGAATATCTGACCGGCGCGCGCCGGCAGCCATCAGACCCGTCATCCTGAGGTGCTCGCGCAGCGAGCCTCGAAGGATGAACGGCCGAGATGTTGCAGTTGGGCCGTCGCCCTTCGAGGCTCTCCATGCGGCGCATTGCACCGCATGGCTCGCACCTCAGGGTGACGGGTCTGATATCGAAGAGACCAAAACAACAAGAGGGCCAAACCCGTGCACGATAACGACAACCTCACCATCGAGCGCCCGACCTTCGTCACGCATCTGGAATGCGCGATGGAGGGAGATCACTATCCGGCCGACCAGGTTCACAACCTCTCGAAGGCCGGCAAGCCGCTGCTGGTGCGCTACGACCTCACTGGGGTGAAGGAGGCGCTGACCAAGGATGCACTGAGCCAGCGCCCCGCCGACATGTGGCGCTACCGCGAGCTGTTGCCGGTGCGCAAGTGCAAGGACATCGTCTCGCTCGGGGAGATCACGACGCCGCTGATCCGGCTGCCGAAGCTGTCGCAAAAGCTGGGCGGCGGCGAGATCATCGTGAAAGATGAAGGCCGCCTGCCGACTGGCTCGTTCAAGGCGCGGGGCCTCGTCATGGCGGTGTCGATGGGCAAGGCGCTTGGCATCAAGCACATGGCGATGCCGACCAACGGCAACGCCGGCGCAGCGCTCGCGGCCTATGCGACCTCCTGCGGCATCAGGACCACGATCTTCTGCCCGGCCGATACGCCGGAGGTGAACGTCAGCGAAATCGAATTGCAGGGCGCGACCGTCTACCGCGTCAACGGCTATATCGACGATTGCGGCAAGATCGTCGGCGAGGGCAAGGCGAAGGTCGGCTGGTTCGACACCTCGACGCTGAAGGAGCCGTACCGGATCGAGGGCAAGAAGACGATGGGGCTGGAGCTTGCCGAGCAGCTCGGCTGGGATGTGCCCGACGTGATCTTCTATCCGACCGGCGGCGGCACCGGCCTGATCGGCATGTGGAAGGCCTTCGACGAGCTCGAGAAGATCGGCTTCATCGGATCGAAGCGCCCGCGCATGGTTGCGGTGCAGGCGTCCGGCTGTGCGCCGATGGTGCGCGCCTATAAGGAGGGCACCGACCATGCGGCGCGCTGGGAGGACGCCCACACCATCGCTTCAGGAATTCGCGTGCCGCAGGCGATCGGCGACTTCCTGATCCTGCGCGCCGTGCGCGAGAGCAAGGGCTTTGCCATCGCGGTCGACGACGACAAGATCTCATCGGCGCTGAGCGAGGTCGCGCGCGAGGAGGGGCTGCTCTTGTGTCCCGAGGGCGCCGCGACTTACGCCGCCTACAAACAGAGCCTCGCCGACGGCCG
Source organism: Bradyrhizobium sp. CCGUVB23 (assembly GCF_024199885.1). NCBI lineage: Bacteria > Pseudomonadati > Pseudomonadota > Alphaproteobacteria > Hyphomicrobiales > Nitrobacteraceae > Bradyrhizobium > Bradyrhizobium sp. CCGUVB23. Next base: position 8,989,827 of record NZ_JANADQ010000001.1, on the reverse strand, counting down.
CGTCACCAAGAATGATCGCGTGATGCTGTTCAACTGCGCGACCGGCCTGAAGTATCCGCTGCCGCCGGTCACCCGCACGCTCGACCGCCACAAGCCGATCGACTTCTCGCAGTTCTAGCCCGGGCGAGAAGGCCGCTCGCGAGCTCGTAGTTCTCCCTCTCCCGCAACGGGGGGAGGTGATCAGGAATGTCGCCGGGGGAGACGCAGATGCGAAAGACGATCTGGGCCGCGCTGATCACCATCCTCGCTCTTGCCGGCGCCGCGCGCGCCGACACCTACCCCTCGCGTCCCATCACCATCATCGTGCCGTTCGCGGCCGGCGGACCTTCGGACGCGATGGCGCGCGTGCTCGCCGAGCGCATGCGGGCGAGCCTCGGCCAGGCAGTGGTGGTCGAGAACGTCACCGGTGCCGGCGGTTCGGTCGGGGTGGGGCGCGCCGTGCATTCGGCTCCCGACGGCTACACCATCTCCTTCGGCCATCTTGGCACGCACGTGGCCAACGGTGCGGTCTACAGGCTCCCTTACGATCTCGTCGCCGATCTCGAGCCGGTGGTGCTGCTTCCGAGCAACCCCATGATCGTCGTCAGCAAGAACGCCGTGCCGGCGACATCGCTGAAGGAGCTGCTCGCCTGGCTGAAGTCGCGTCCGGCGCCGGCGACCGCGGGCACGGCCGGTGCGGGCTCCGGCAGCCACATCGCCGGCGTCTATTTCGAGAGTGTTTCCGGCATCAAGCTGCAATATGTACCCTATCGCGGCACGGGGCCGGCGCTGAACGACCTCATTGCCGGCCAGATCGACATCATCGTCGACCAGACCTCGAACTCCATCAACCAGGTCCGCGCCGGCACCATCCGTGCCTACGCGATCAGCGACGACAAGCGCCTGGCGTCCGCGCCCGAAATCCCGTCCGCCGATGAGGCCGGACTGAAGGGCTTTCAGATGACGCTGTGGTCGGGCTTATGGGTGCCCAAGGGCACGCCGCGGGAGATCGTATCGAGGCTCAACGTCGCGGTGGTGGAAGCGCTCGGCGATGCCGCCGTGAAGAAGCAGATGGAAAATCTCGGCCTCGAAATGCCGCCGAAGGACCTGCTCACCCCCGAAGCGCTCGGCGCGCGGCAGAAGGCCGAGATCGCCAAGTGGTGGCCGATCATCAAGGCGGCCGACATCAAGGTGGATTGAAGCGGGGCTCACGCGCAGGGCATCACGCCGTGGCGTCCGCCCGTCCTCCCAGCGCCATCTCCAGGCATTGCATCAACTCCGAGGCGACGAACGGCTTGCCAAGGAAGCAGAGTGCACCGGCCCTCAACGCGCGTGCACGCACGCTCTCATCCGGAAAGGCCGTAATGAATATGAACGGCGTGGCCGAGCCCTGGGTACGCATCCGCGTCAACAGATCGATCCCGGACATGACCGGCATCTGCACGTCCGCGATCACGCAACTGGCGCCGTTCAGATCGGTCGAGCCCAGGAACTCTTCGGCCGAGGCGAAGGTGTGGACGACGTATCCGCGCGACGCCAGAAGATTGTCGATCGCGGCCCGCACATAGGGATCATCGTCGAGCACCGAAATCACTGAAGGCGCTGACAAAACGTCCGCTCCCAAGCTGCTTGCCGCCGCACGCCGGCCGGAAGCAAGGGTGGGCCCATCAAGCGAGATTTGGAACTCATACTTAGGTTTGTTCGTCCCGCTTGGCGTGCTGTGTTCCGAGGGCCTCGTTCATTTTCACCAGCTCGGCCAGCGACTTGGCACCCATCTTCCGCATGATCTGGCCACGATAGATCTTGACGGTGATTTCGGCCAATCCCAGCTCAGCGGCCACGTGCTTGTTCATCATGCCAGACGCGACCAGGGACAGCACGTCCCGTTCCCGCGGGGTGAGCGACTCGAAGCGGGACCTGACGTTCGACACCGTTTTCTCGATCTCGCGGCGCTTGCGATCGCGCTCGATCGCGGCCTGGACCGCGTCCAGCATGTCCTGGTCGCGCACCGGCTTGGTCAGGAAGTCGACCGCGCCACTCTTCATGGCCCGGACGGTCATGGGAATGTCGCCATGGCCGGTGATGAAGATGATGGGCGTGTGGATGTTTGCCTTGGCGAGATCGGCCTGCAGGTCGAGGCCGCTCAGTCCCGGAAGGCGGATGTCGAGCACCAGACAGCTGGGGACCTCCGGCGGCTTGCTTTGCAGTATCTCAGACGCCGACCCGAATGCAGCAACCCTGAGGCCGACCGATTCAAAGAGATTGATAAGCGCCCGACGCACTGATGGGTCATCGTCGACGACCAGGACGATCGGCTCGTCATTGCCCGTCTGCGGCAAGGAGGGCTTGTGGCGCTCGGTCACGACGGCGCTTCCTCCCGATGCAAGGGCAGGGTGATCTGAAACGTCGCGCCGCACCCCGGGTTGGGCGAGGCCGAAAGTCGTCCGCCGTGGGCCTCGACGATGGAACGGCAGATCGAGAGTCCCATGCCCAGGCCGCCGGATTTGGTGGTGAAGAACGGTGTGAACAAGCGATCAATCGCATCGGCGGAAATGCCGACCCCACGGTCCGTCACGCTCACCAGCACTGATCCGTTTTCATCCGGACCGGAGCAGATCACCAGCTCACGCGGGCGGTCCACGACGCCTTCCATGGCTTCGATCCCATTCATGATCAGGTTGATCAGCACCTGCTGTAACTGGATTCGGTCGCCGATGATATTGGGCAGCACTGATCTCAATTCCATTCGCACCGATACGGCGTGGGTGGCCATCTCGCGCTGGACGAGCGCGACGGCCTCGCGAACGACCCCGTTGACGTCGAGCGGGACCATCTCGATGTCAGTTCTCTTGGCAAGTGCCCGGACGTGACGGATCACCTCGCCGGCACGGTTGCAATCCTCGACGATCCACTCCACCGAGCGACGTGCCCCTTTCAGATCCGGGGGACTGCGCTGCAGCCAGCCGATGCACGCGTCGGCGTTGGCCATCACGGCGGCGAGGGGCTGATTGAGTTCGTGAGCAATCGAGGCGGTCAGCTCGCCGAGCGTCGTTACGCGCGTCACATGGGCGAGTTCGGTCTGCGCCTTGCGCAGCGCCAGTTCGGCCTGTTCGGCCCGGATGGCGGCGGTCACATCGGTGCAGACGCCACGATAGCCGAGGAAATTGCCGTTGGCGTCGAGGAACGGCTTGCCGCTGGTGCGAACATAGGTCGGCTGTCCGTTCCGGTCCTTGCTCCGGTACACAAGGTCGCGAAACGGAGCATGCGCGTCAAGTGCCGCCCGATGCTGTTGCCACTTCTCCGGTTGGAGTGCTGCATCGGGAGCAATGTCCCAACGTGTGAGCCCGAGCGCCCAGAAAGGGGCCATGCCGGCCGTTTCAGGATGTTCGGAGACGCGGGTGACGCGATGGTCGGGCCCGGTCTCCCAGAACCAGTCGGACGCAGTTTCGGCGTAGTCGCGGAAGCGCTGTTCGCTTTCGCGCAGTCGCCGTTCTGCCTCCTTGGCCGGGGTGATGTCGCTCACCGAGCCAACGAACTCGACGTTGCCGCCGGCGTCTCGCGTGGCGCGGGCCACCGCGCGAACATATTTCACGGCGCCGTCGGGCATCACGAGGCGGTATTCGTGATCGTAGTCGTACCCCTCGCGCATCGCGCGTCCCGTGGTTCGCCGCACCGCGAGCCTGTCGTCCGGATGGATGCGCTCGAGCATGAATGGGATAGTGGGCTTCTCGGCTTCGTCGCATTGGAAGATGCGATACGTCTCCTTCGACCAGGTGATGTCGCCGGTTGTGGACTTCCAGCCGAAGCTGCCGGTGTGGCTCAATTCCTGCGCCTGGGCGAGATAAGCCTCGCTCTGTCGTAGCGCATTCTCCGCTTCCTTGCGCTCGGTGATGTTCTCGCACGCGACCAGCACGATCTGCTTGCCATCGCTCTGAAGCATGGCCTTGGCGTTCTCGCGGACCCACAGAACCGAGCCGTCCTTGCGCACCTTCCGGATCTCCCAGGTGTGTGACTGACCGACGGTCCCAAGGCAGAGCGCGACGCACCGGCGGACGAAGTCGCGGTCTTCCTCGAAGAACACACCCAGCACCGATTGGCCGATCAGCTCTGCTGCCGTATAGCCCAGTTGCGCGGCGCCGAACGTGTTCACGTTCACCACGGTTCCGGCGGGATCGACCATGAAATACATGACCGGGTTGTGCTCGAAGACCTGCTGCCATTGCTTCATAGCGTCGCGCAAATCGGCATCGCTGGATTTAGGGCTCGGCTTGAAGCGGCCAGCCCGCCGTTCGCTGCGGGCCTGCTGGATCAATCCCGACCCGATCAGGCACGCGAAAAGGAACGGAGCGATCACCAGGCGATCCTGCGGATCGGAGATGCGGAAATCAAAGAGGGGCGGGGCAGAGAAAAAGTCGAGCGCTGCAACGGCGAGGAGAGTGAGGAGACCGGAGGCCAGGAAGCTGTCCATGAGTGCGAACAGCAGGATCACCACGAGATAGCAGAACGCGGTCGCGGGGAGCCCGATCTGGAGGAAGAAACAGGCCGCGGTCACCAGCGCCAGCACAACGCAACCGAAGACGAATTGCGCAGCTGACTTCCAGATTTGTGCTGTCTGGCCAGGCTTCATCGCAGACAGTCTCGGCTCATCTCTGCGGTGAATGCAAGTAGACCACGTTGCAACAACATCGGCAATTCCCCCCGACCAAAGTCGGGTCGATGGCGACGGGACGGCGTGTCGCCTTCGGACTTGCGGCTCGCGATGCTGCTCGCGAACTAGCTGCGGCTATGCGGGCCCGCGACTCGCGGGGGCCGTGCAGCCGGCGCAGGGTGCGCCGTCTCGTTGCGAAGAACGCCAGCGCAAACCCCCGGGCGACTACGGGACAAACCTAGGTATAGCTCGCCCATCCCTAGTCATGTCGGTCATTTACCTCCGTACAATTGAGAACGTTGTGGCTGACGGACTAGCCTCATGACCGATCGGGAAAGGTCGATAGTGCTGCTGCTGGCGGCGATCGCGAACGAACCGGATCTCAAGCGTACGGTTCGAGCGGTCTCACCGACAGACGCAGGACGAAAGACCAAGCCGCTGCGTTACCCGGGATGTCGGCATGAGAGTGAAGCTCTGCGACCGTTGCGCGTACGTTCCGCAGGATCTGGTGACCCATTGCGACACCTGCGCCGCGCTTCATCCGTGTGCGGGCTGCGACGGCGAAACGGCGATTTCCGCGATCCAGCGCACGTGAAATTCGAAGAAAGAGAACGGATAACGGAACGAGGGAGAGAACGATGTGCGACAAGTCCGAACAGTTAGAGCGCCGTCCTTCAGACCAGAGCTGTGCCGTTTGCAGCAGGCAGTTTGGCTTGATCCGATACTATTCCTGGCGAACGGCGGTCTGCTCCAAGAAGTGTCTCGATCGTTTCCGTGCGCGCAGCGAACGCGACCGCCGCTGGCTGTTTCGAGCTCGGGTGGCGTGAGGCAGCCGGAGAGGTTGGCCGTTCAGCAATTGTGATCCCGGAGGCTGCGTGTGAACCCGTCGTGCAAGCTCCTCTTATCGGGCGTTCTCCTCCTTGGCCTCACAGCGGCGGTCCAGGCGCAGGAGGTTGGGCAAGGTGCTGCCCATCGCCAGCATCCTCCTCAGGATCAGGCTCTGCACGAAAAGTTCTATTCGACCTGGCACATGCCGGATAACCCGGCGCTCAGCTGCTGCAACAGCGCGGACTGCTACCCGACCGAGATCAGGTACGAAGACGGCAAGCTTTATGCGCGCCGCAGGGAAGACGGCAAATACATCCCGGTCCCTGCCCAGAAGGTGGAGCGGCACAGGGACAACCCGGATGGCCGCAACCATCTTTGCGCGCCGCCTCCCGCGCTTTCTCCGCTGGATACCGTCTACTGCTTCGCATTGGGAGGTGCCACATGAGGTTCGCCTTCGTCTTGGTGAACGACAGGACTCCGTTCCGGCAAACCTGGTGCTTGCAGTGCCTGGAGCGCATCGGCGGAAGCTATCTGCGCGAGATCGGGACGCGTCTGCCCTATTGCGACTATGAATGCTACGCGCTGTTCCGTGAGGCCGGGGCGGAGCGGCAGGAGCGCGCGAGGGCGGCGTCATGAAGTTCGTGGTGGTCAATCACGAGCCGCCGTCGCGCGAGGCTGCGTGCAGCACCTGCTCGCAGCCGCTCCAACCCGGCTATATCCGGCACGCGCGGACGCAACGCCGTTACTGTGACCATGATTGCTACCGCCGAAACGAGCTCGCGACGCTGATGATGGAGTGGTCGATGCCCGGCCTTACCGGGACGCGGGCCACCGAGAACATCGCGACCGTCGCCAGCCGCGCCATCGAAGTCCTCTCGGTCTTGGGTGCGGTATCGTGCTGGAGCTCCACGATACAGATGTGGACGTTCTCGCGAGCATTGACCGACGCATTTTTGGGAGTTCACGACCTGATGGCGACGGAAGGAGGTGATAGCGAGCCGCGCGATTGAGCCCACGCAATCGAGCCCGCGTAGGGCCGCAGTCACCAGACCTGAGAGGCGCCTCGTCCAGCCCCGGAGGCGTCGACCAGCGAGGGTGGGTTAGCAGATGGCGTACCGACCACGCCCCCTCCACATCGTGGTGGGCTACGCTTCGCTAACCCACCCACGGCTCCAAGGGGCACTTCGAGAGTCAATCCGTCTGTCAATCCGCGCCCGTGAAGCTCGCAGGCGTTGCCGTTGCAGGCCTTGCGCGGACCTCTTGCGTCACCACGCGCCCGTCGGACTTCGCCGCCACCGCGCCCGCGTCCTCGAACCGCGCGCGGTAGACCAGCACGTTCTCCATCACACGCTGGACGTAGTTGCGCGTCTCCGATAGCGGAATTCGCTCGACCCAGTCGACCGGATCGATCTTGGGGTCGCGGGGATCGCCGTGGGCCTGCACCCAGTCCCTGACCCGGCCGCGGCCGGCATTGTATCCGGCGAAGGTCATGATCTGGTTGCCGCGATATTCCGACAGCAGCGCGCTGAGCTCGGCCGCACCCATCTGGGTGTTGTAGACGGGATCGGAGACCATGCGATCCCAGTCGTAGGTGACGCCGAACCGTTTTGCGGTGTCGCGCCCGGCCTCCGGTGTGACCTGCATCAGCCCGACCGCGTTGGCAGCCGACTTGTCGCGCTGGTCGAAGGCGCTCTCGGTCCGCGCCACCGAATAGATCACGCTCGTCTCGATCTCGGGCGCGACCTGCTTGTGCGGGGGAATGCCGATCGTCGGGAAGGCGTAGTGGTCGAGCGCGAGCCCGCGGGCGAGCGCCAGCTTGCCGATCTCCAGCATTGCGTGAGCGTCGTTGCGCCGGCCCGTGAGCTCGCCGAGCGCTTCGAGCGCGGCAACGTCGGTGCTCTCTCCGGCAAAATCGGCGACGAAGGAGAACGCGACGTCGCGCTCGCCGACCTCGTAGAGCATGTCGGCTGCACGCACGCGCTCATCCGAGGGCTGTGCCGCGTCGGAGGCGAGCACGGGCGAGGGTGCGCGCAGATCGATGCGCTCGAGACCGAGCCTTGCGCGTGCGAGCTGGCCGTAATAGGCGGTCGAATAGCGGGCCGCAGCCTGGTAGCTCCGAAGCGCGTCGGAGGCTGCTCCCAGGGCTTCCGCTGCACGGCCGCGCCAGTAGTGCCCCCGCGACAGCGCGATCGGATTGACGGAGCCTTCGTCAATCGCGGCAAAATGCATCAGCGCCATCTTGGGATCGTCGAGATAGCGCAGCGCAATCCAGCCGCACATGAAGTGATAGTCGACGCGGTAGACCTCCATCGCCGGAACGGCGGCCGTGCGCACCACGTCGTAGGCCATCCTGAACTTGCCCTGGTCGAGCAGCTTGCGCGCCAAGAGCCGGCGCTCGCGCCACCAGGCGTCGGTGTCCTGGAGCGCCATGGTGTCGGGAGAGGCAGCAAGGATGACCTGCGCCGCATCGTCGATACGGTCCTTCAGGAGGAGCCATTGCGCGCGGCACAGCGTGTAGCCGAGATCGCGGCGCGCATCGGCCGGCACGTCCTCCAGATAGTCCTTGGCCTTGTTCTCCTTGCCGCTGACCGCGGCGCAGGCCTTCACGATCGCAAGCTCATCGCTGCCGAGACGCTTTGCGGCGCGCCGTGCCGCGCCGTATTCCCTGGCGCCGAGCCGCTTGTCCATGCGGGCGCGATGATCATTCGCGGTCAAAAGCTCGCCGAAGACTTCGTAGACGTCGCTCTCTGTGCGCTCGGACAGTTCCTCCGCGCGCCAGGCGTCACGCACGAGCCTTGTGGCTGCGTCGCGATTGCCCTCGGCCAGCAGCACGCGCGCGAGCGCGAACTTTCCCTTGGGGCTCTGCGGCCGGTCACCGGTGAACTTGTGCACGGTGGCCGGATCGCTCTTCTCCTGCCAGAGCCGCGCCTCGGCGCGGCGGCGGAACGAGGCGATGCTCGGCCAGTTGGGATTGGCGGCAATGAACGCGACGTAGCGGTTGAAGTCGGCGGTCGTCTCTGAGTGCCGCAGGATGAACCACTCGGCGAGCTTTTGTCCGGCGGGATCGGCGATCCGGTTCCTGGCCGCGGTGGCGTCATCGGTCTTGGCCTTGCGCGCCAGATCGATCGCGTCCTTCAGCGCGGCGATGTCGCCGGTCAGCGGCGGCCTCGAGGGCTTCTCTGACGGTTCCTCGTCCTGCGTCTTCGATTTCCGTTTCGCCTCGGCATGCTTGCTGTGCCGATGCTTGCCGGCCGCAGCGCTGCGCTGCTTGCCGGCCTTCGCCTCATGCGTCTTCTTCGGACTGGATTGCTTGTTATGGCTTTTCGCCGCCGCCTCCGTCGAGAAGAGCGCGAGTGCAGCCATGGTGAGGAAACACGCAAGCGAGCGTAGGCACTGGTTCATTCCATGGTCCCCCTGCGAAACCATCAGTACAAACCAAGATCCGCGACGTGATGCGGGCTTGAGCGACTCAAACGATAGCACGGCCTCGTTTGATCGATGTCACGCTCAGGCAACATTGCGGCAAAAATGCCGCCGAAATCGAACCGGAAGGCTTTTGCAACTCACGCTCCGTAGGACACCGGGCGCTCCGTGAAACCGTAAATGCGCGTTAACCTTTGACGGGCCCTGCGCCGGCAGCTGTCGTGAAAAACCTGCGAAGCAGTCTTTCAGGCCAGATTGCGCGTGTTTCAGGTAACGGTTCCGGTGTATGGAGGTCAAAAGGTTCCTCAAGCCAAAGTGCCCAAGCTCGCCATGCCGATTTTCAACCAGTCGATCAGGCGCAAGATCGTCGGCATCGCCCTCGGGCTGATCGTGCTGATGGTGGTCACCTCGATCCTGTCGATGGTGATGTCGAGTCGGGTCGGGCACCTGCTCGACGAGCTGACGGGCCGGTACATTCCTGCCTATGGCGATCTGGCGCGCGCCAATGTCCGCTCGCTGGAGCGGGCACTGGCATTGCGGCGCATGGTGATCGCCAAGATGCAGACGCCGCCGGATGAGGAGGGGTTTGCAACCCGCTTGCGCGAGTATCGGGAGTCGGACACGCAGGTCGTCCAGGAGGCGGACACCGCGCGAAAGCTGATCAATGCGATCATCGAGGATGAGAGCACGCCGTCGGACAACGCGGCGCTCGGCCGCATCGACGCCAGGATCGAGAGTGCCGTCAACGAGCTACGCCGCGAGCTTTCCGAGGCTGACGCAAAGCTCTTGAAGCAGCTCGATGCCAAGGATTTCGCGGCGGCGCGCGATACCATGGCCCATGTCGATGCGCTGCGCGATCTCTTCACGCAGCGGATTGATGCGATCCGCGCCGACATGCTGGCGCAGGTGTTTGTCAGCACCTCGCAAGTGATCCGTCACCAGCGGCAGGCGATCGTGATCTCGGGCGTCGTGACTGCGCTTGCGGCGATCGTCGGGCTTGCCTTTGCGCTGCTGGTCTCGAGCGGCATCACGCGTCCGGTGCGGCTGTTGCTCGCCGGCACGCGCGAGGTCGAGGCGGGCCGCTTCGATCATACGATCAGCGTCTCGACGCAGGACGAGATCGGCGAGCTCGCCGCCGCCTTCAACCGCATGATCGAGCAGCTGCGCCGCAACGAGCGCATCCGCGAGACCTTTGGCCGCTACATCGATCCGAAGGTGGTGCAGGGACTGATCGACCGGCCGGAGGTCGCCGTCGACGGCCAGCGGCGGGTGATGACCATCATGTTCTGCGACATGAGCGGCTTCACCTCGATGAGCGAGGGCATGACGCCGCGCGGTCTCGTCAAGGTCATGAATCACTATTTCACGGTCATGTCGGAACCCATTCGGGCCAACCGAGGGGTCATCGACAAATATATCGGCGACGCCATCATGTCCTATTGGGGCCCGCCCTTCATCGAGGAGGCCGAGCAGGCGCAGCTCGCCTGCCATGCCGCGCTCGACATGGCCGACCAGGTGCCGGCGCTTCAGAAACAGCTCCCCGATCTCCTCGGCATCCGCGCCATGCCCGCTCCTTGCGACCTCAGGATCGGGATCGCCACTGGCGAGGTCCTGACCGGCAGCATCGGCTCGGAGCTGATGATGAGTTTTACCGTGATGGGCGATGCGGTGAACCTCGCCTCGCGGCTGGAGGCGGCGAACAAATTTTATGGCACCCGCATCCTGATTTCGCAGACGACGGCCGCTGCACTCGGCGCGAGCCTCGAGTTGCGCGAGATCGACCGCCTTGCGGTCGTGGGCCAGAGCCTGCCGCAGCCCGTGTTCGAGGTGATGGGCAAGGCCGGCGCGCTCCCACGGGAGCAGATGAGCCTGCGGGCGCACTATGCCGAAGGGCTTGCGGCATACCGCGTTGGCCGCTGGGACGAGGCCCGGAACGCCTTCAACGCGGCGCTGGAGAGCGTTCCCGGCGATGGTCCGTCGCGCACACTGCTCACCCGCGTCGACCGGCTCCAGGCCGATCCACCCGCCGCCGATTGGGACGGCGCCTGGCGGATGGAGCATAAATGATCCAAACGCGTTGCTTCGAATGAGTTGAGCCGGTCCAGTTCCGCCTCAAGGTGTGCTATGAGTGCGCCCCTAATTTTACGGGGGTGATGCATGAAGAAGGGCGATGTGATCTGTCCGCATTGCAAAGCGGGCTTTCGGCGGCTTGAGCTCGCGACGGAGCCGCCAACGACCGGGGAGTACCGCTGCCCCGCCTGCGACGAGGTCGTGGAGAAGTTCGACGGTCTCGCCTTCGTGGCCTACCGTTTGACGATCCAGCCCTCGATGAAGGGTATCCGCGCGTAAGGTCACGTCCTTCGGCCGCAACCATTCGTGCCGGTGCAGCGCGTCAACATCCCAAAGATGCAGAAAACCCAAAGCGCTGCCCCGGCGAGACCGCGCCGGGTAAAAAATTGATTTGGTCAGATAACGATGTTGGCGGTGACTTATTTCGCGAGCTTACCCTGATCGTTCTTCGAAGGCGTTTTACGGGGACACGCCGATGACGGAACTTCAGGACAGGCTGGAACGGTTTGAGACGCTCACCGCCGAGTGCGAGCTGATCGCCAAGCTGGCGACCGACAGCGCAAAGCGCGAATTCTATCTCAAGCTCGCGGATCACTATTACGAGCTGGCGGCCGAGGCGCGGCGGGCGATTGCGCCCAAAGCCGCGGCGTGACGCGGGCCGAAAGCCGTTCTTAACACTTGGCGCGCATCCTCTTGGGATGTGAGGGCAGATCGCGTGCCGCGATTCCCCACAGATGGGAATGCTGGAGGCTGTTGCCGTGCAGCGGCTCCAGGAACTGTCGCTTTGCAGGTCATCCCATGCGGGTTGTTGTAATCATTTTGCTTTCACTCATGACGGCGGCCTGCGAGCCGGAGCAGGACATCACCGGTTCGACCGCCGCTTGCCCGCTGCGCAACTACAGCTCCTACAATGCACGCGACATGAATCAATGTGTCGCCGCCTGCAAATCCTGCGACCACGGCACGACGGTGACCTGCACCACCTCGTGCACCCTAAAGGGCGCGCGCTGAGGGGGCGTCGCGTCCTCACCGATCGGGCAGCACGGGCTCCGCATGCGAGATCATTGAAGCTTGGCGGACAACTCGCCTAATCGCTGGATGAGCCATTGCCGCTCCGCCGGTGGGGGATCGAGCGCAAGGACCACCTGGTACTCGGCACGGGCCTCGTCTGCTCGTCCAGTTCGCGCCAACAGGTCGGCGCGCACTGCGTGGTAAGGGCCGAATTGCGCGAGACCCTTGTCGTCCAGCGTGTCGAGCTCTGCGAGCGCGACATCTGCTCCATCGAGCTCGGCGACGGCAACGACCCGATTCAGGCGAACGATGGCATCATCTCGAACCCTGAGAAGCTGATCATAGACGTCCCGTACGCAGCCCCACGGTGCCGGCTCGGACAGGTTCGCGCGTGTGCACCAACACGCCTGTAGCTTTGCCTGGAGCGTGCGCGCGCTTTCAGGCGCAAGGCGAGCCGCCTGCACCAGGAACGCATCGGCGGCGGCGATCAATTCGCGGCGCCACAGCGCAGGGTCCTGCAAGGATAGCGGGACCATCATTCCACGCGCATCGGTCCGCGCCGGACGACGGGCCTCGGCATAGTGGAGCAGCGCTGCCAGTGCGTGCGCCTCACCTTCGTCGGGCATTAGATCGACCAGCATGGTCGACAGGTGCAGCATCTCGGCCGCAAAGCCCGCGTGTCGCGTCAGTCCGGCCGCGTCCTCATGGGCTTTGGAGTAGGCGACTTCGAGCGTCGACAACATCGCTTCCAGCCGCTCGGACCAGTATTCCGGCGCCGGCAATTCGAATGGAACGGCGGCATCGGCGATCTTGCGCTTCGCCCGCACCAGGCGTTGAGCGAGCGTTGCCTCGTCGATCAGGAACGCGCGCGAAATTTCGCTCACGGTCAGCCCGCAAATGAGACGGAGCGTCAAGGCCGCTCGCGCGTCCGGAGCGACGGCAGGGTGGCAGCAAATGAAGATCAGCCGTAGTCGCTCGTCCGGGATGACGTGGCGATCGTCGATCATGACTTCCTCCGCGGTCGGATCGGGTGGCGGCGGATCCGGGACGAACTGCCGGCGCGTCCGTTGCCGGCGAAGCATGTCCACCGCCACCCGCGAGGCGACCCGATAAAGCCACGCCGCGGGGTCGTCCGGCACGCCGGTTTCTTGCCAGGCGCTGAGGGCGCGTACGCAGCTTTCGGAGAAGGCGTCCTCGGCCAGCGACAGATCGCGGAACCGTGCGACGAGCGCGGCCGTGATACGCCCGCTCGCCGCCCGAAAGACGCGTTCGATGGCTGATCCGTTCACGGCTGAAGTAGCGGCCGGATTTCGATCGCGCCGTCCTGGAGCACCGGCACCTTCTTGGCGATCGCGATCGCTTCGTCCAAATCGGCCGCCTCGATCAGGTAGAAGCCGCCGAGCTGCTCCCTGGCTTCTGCAAACGGTCCGTCGTGTACGGTCTTCTTCCCTGCGCTAGTGCGGATGGTTGTGGCCGAAGGCGTGCTCTTCAGGCCAGCTCCTCCCAATCGCCTCGCGCCGAGCTCCTGGGCAAACGCCATGTGCTTGCCCACGATCTCCTCGATCTTCGATCCGGATTTGTCGGGACCGTAGAAGGCTTCGTCCTCATAGATTAACAGCGCATACTTCATCTCTCGCTCCTCTCGCGCAAGGTTACATCGGCATGCCGCGTCGCGCGACATCGGGTTGGAGACGCCCGGCCGTCAGACGGATCGACATCGAGCAAAAGATTTTTTCGGGGGAGGTGAGGTTGGCGTCCGCCGGTGCGTCGTCGTCACGGATTCCACAATCGATGCAACGCGCGAACGTTGTGATCCCCGACGCAAGGCCGTCCTGGCTCTGAGCGACGCATGGCGTCGTCAACGCAATCCATGCCCGCGCGACGAAATACAGCAACTGAATGAGTGCCTTACCGGTTCGACAGCAAGTCATGGCCCGCTCCATTCTTCACTGAGCGAGCCCCCGTGGCTCGCCTGAAAGAGAGACGTGCTGCCGCGACAGATATCGACACGCGGGACAAAAAAATCGCAGCCCGGATATGAGCGGAGGCCATTTGCCCGGCGATTTCGGCGCCGTGGTCCAGATGAACCGAGGGAGACGCCGCGAAGCGCAGCCCGATGACGGGCGTCACGACACCCAGGGTGACCCCGGACGTCGCCTCGCACATGCGCGCGACGGTCTAGAAATTATCCGGTGAACTGCAAGTCTTGCTTCCCGAACGCCGGCGCCCGGCCATACATCATTGCTCGCCACAGCCATTCGATCGGACCGTAGGCAAAATGCGTAAGCCAGAGCCGGCTGACCACCACCTGTGCGGCGTAGATCGTCACGACGGGAAGCAGGCCGGCCGCTGAGCCGAGCCTGCCGAACAGCCCGAGGCCGTAGCCGTAGAAGATCAGGCCGAGCACGACCGACTGAACGATGTAGTTGGTGAAGGCCATGCGTCCAACCGGCTCGGCGAAGCGGAGCAGCTTTGCGCCGGTTGATGTCTGTTCGGCAGCGATCACCAGGGCGGCGTATCCCGACGCCAAAACCATCTGGCTGGCCAAAGCCGCAGACGGGTGCGTGTGCCGCGCCAACACCAGGCCGCCTGCGACGGCCGCGAAGCCCGCGATCGCGCCAGCAGGTTTCGGCGTCGTCCGGCCACCTCAGTGAACAGCCCGCTTCGCCAACAGAGAATGCCCGTCAGGAAGAGGCCGACCGTGCGCGGAAACACATAAAGATGCAGCGGCAGAAAGGCCGGGAGTTCCTGCACGCGCAGCGCCAGCACCTCCGCAAAGCTCCCGTTCGCGTAAGTCTGGTTCGCTGCGTTCACGAGCGCCACCAGCACGTACCGATTGGGAAAGCTGATGAGGGTCGGCAGCGTCGGTTGCAGCACATAGAAGATCAGGAAGACCGCCGCCGCGACCACGACCATCCAACGCGGCGCGAACAGGAACGGCAGCACGACGAGGCCTGCCAGTGCGTATTCGATGAGGATGTCGCCGTTCCAGATCAGCACCAGGTGGATCACGCCGAACAGCAGCAGCGCGAGCAGCCGCCGGACGAGGAGGCGCGCCCGTCGCGCAGAGGTGCCGAGCCGGTCGAACTGGATGGCGAGGCCCACGCCGAACAAGAACGAGAACAGTGCGAACGCCTTCAGGTCGATGAACAGCGCGAGCGCCGCGTCGATGACGCCGTTCAGCGTTGGGTCCGGGCTTGAGGGGAGAAGCTGCCGGAATATCGAGACGCGAAACTCGGTCTCGAGGTTGATCGCCAGCACGCCGAACAGTGCCAGCCCGCGCAACGCGTCGATCGCGCCCAGTCGATGCGAGGGATCCGTCGGCGCGTTCGCCATTGTGAGGTCGGTTGCGGATTCCACGGCGACGTTGATGAGGCCAGCGGCAATGGCGAAACGCGCCGCGAGAACGAGAAGGCTCGTCCTGCTCTAATCATCCGTCATGAGTTGCGACTCAGCCAGAGGAATATTCGTGGTGGCGCAGCGAGGTTGGATGCATGCGAGGTCCATGCAACATCTGAGGTCGTGAGATGATATCCGAGGACGGTATCAGGGTAGCTTCAGTCGTGTCCCATGAGCCACGATTGTGCTGTCTGCGCAACACTCCTTCCGGATTAAACCATCATTGCAGCCCGTTCTCATCAGCGCCGCTTTTTGGCCACACCCCTCCATGAATAAAATCTCCATAAGTTTTTCAGGGGCTGCGGCGCTCGCGACGGCGAAGGAAAAATCCCAGGGTTCATTCAAATCTTGGGTGTCGTTTTCCGGGTCTGACAAGGGTTGTCCGAGGAAACTGGTTTGCGATGGACGCCAAGACGAACATCAAGCAGAGACTGCCGAGCCGTCACGTGACGGAAGGCCCTGCACGCGCGCCCCATCGCTCGTATTTTTACGCCATGGGTCTGACCACCGAGCAGATCCACCAGCCCTTCGTCGGCGTCGCCTCCTGCTGGAACGAAGCCGCTCCCTGCAACATCGCCCTGATGCGCCAGGCGCAGGCGGTGAAGAAGGGCGTAGCGTCGGCCGGCGGCACCCCACGTGAATTCTGCACCATCACCGTCACCGACGGTATCGCCATGGGTCATGACGGCATGCGCTCCTCGCTGCCGTCGCGCGAATGCATCGCCGACTCCGTCGAGCTGACAGTGCGCGGCCACGCCTATGACGCCCTCGTCGGCCTTGCCGGCTGCGACAAATCGCTGCCGGGCATGATGATGGCGATGGTCCGTCTCAACGTGCCCTCGATCTTCATCTATGGCGGCTCGATCCTGCCCGGCAACTTCCGCGGGCAGCAGGTTACCGTTCAGGACATGTTCGAGGCCGTCGGCAAGCACTCGGTCGGCGCCATGTCGGACGAGGACCTCGACGAGATCGAGCGCGTGGCATGCCCCTCGGCGGGCGCCTGCGGCGCACAGTTTACCGCCAACACCATGGCGACAGTCTCGGAAGCCATTGGGCTTGCGCTGCCGTACTCGGCCGGCGCTCCTGCGCCCTATGAGATCCGCGACGCCTTCTGCACGACCGCGGGCGAGAAGGTGATGGACCTGATCGCTGACAACATCCGGCCGCGCGACATCGTCACGCTGAAATCCCTGGAGAATGCCGCCGCTGTGGTCGCGGCTTCTGGCGGCTCGACCAATGCTGCGCTGCACCTGCCGGCGATCGCGCACGAGGCCGGCATTAAGTTTGACTTATTCGACGTCGCCGAAATCTTCAAAAAAACACCTTATGTCGCGGATTTGAAGCCCGGCGGCCGTTATGTCGCCAAAGACATGTTTGAAGTTGGTGGCATCCCGCTTCTGATGAAGACGCTGCTCGACAACGGCTTCCTGCACGGTGATTGCCTCACTGTGACGGGCCGGACGATCGCCGAAAATCTCAAGAGCGTGAAATGGAATCCGCACCAGGACGTGGTGCACCCGGCGGACAAGCCGATCACCGTCACGGGCGGAGTGGTTGGTCTGAAGGGCAATTTGGCGCCAGAAGGTGCGATCGTGAAAGTCGCGGGAATGTCCAACCTCAGGTTTACCGGTCCGGCGCGCTGCTTCGACCGGGAGGAGGACGCTTTCGACGTGGTCCAGAAGCGCACCTACAAAGAAGGCGAAGTCATCGTGATCCGCTACGAGGGCCCGAAGGGTGGCCCCGGCATGCGGGAAATGCTCCAGACCACGGCGGCGCTGACCGGGCAGGGCATGGGCGGCAAGATCGCGCTCATCACCGACGGCCGGTTCTCGGGCGCCACCCGCGGGTTCTGCATCGGCCATGTCGGGCCTGAGGCGGCGATCGGCGGACCGATCGGGCTGCTCGAGGACGGCGACATCATCGAGATCGACGCAGTCGCCGGCACTCTTAACGTAAAATTGAGCGACGATGAGCTGGCTCAACGCAAGACCAAATGGCGTTCCCGCGCGACTAACCATACGTCGGGTGCGCTGTGGAAATATGCTCAGCAGGTAGGACCAGCGATCGGTGGGGCAGTGACCCATCCGGGCGGCGCGCACGAGAAACAGTGCTATGCGGACATCTAGGCGTACCATAGTTGCGTTTGTGTTGGGGGCTTCCGCGCTGGCCGCGCCGGCGCTTGCCTTCGACGGTGCGCCGGTCAATCCGCAGGATGCAGCCATTCCGGTGGTCTCGCCGGCGCCGGGTAGCGCCGCAGCGCTGCGCAAGGGTTTGCCGCCGGCTGCAACCAATCCCGATGCTTCCTTTACCGCGCTGCAATACGCCGCCGAGGGTGGTCACCCCATCGCGCAGTGGAAGCTCGGGCGGATGTACGCCAATGGCGAGGGCGTTGCGCAGGATGATTTGCGCGCCTTCGACTATTTCAACCGGCTCGTGAACGCGCATGCGACCGACAGTCCGTCGCTGCCCCAGGCGCCGATGGTGGCGAACGCCTTCGTTGCGCTCGGCCGCTATTATCTCAACGGCATCCCGAACTCGAAGGTGAAGGCGGATCCGGAGCGGGCGCGCGAGCTGTTTTCCTATGCGGCAGCCTATTTCGGCAACGCCGATGCGCAGTACGATCTCGCCCGGCTCTATCTGAAGTCGCCGGACGCCTCGCGCGATGCCTTCACGCAAGGCGCGCGCTGGCTGGGCCTCGCCGCACAGAAGGGCCAGCACGAGGCACAGGCGCTGCTCGGGCAGATGCTGTTCAACGGCGATCGCCTGCCGCGGCAGGCCGCGCGCGGCCTGATGTGGCTGACGCTGGCGCGTGACAGCGCGGGTCCAGACGAGACCTGGATCAAGGAAAGCTACAACCGCGCCATCGCCAAGGCCTCCGATGACGACCGGGCGATGTGCCTGCAAATGCTTGAGCAGTGGGTGCAGGGCCGCCGGGAATAATCGGCAGCCTTACGCCGCCTCGAGATCCAGATCCGCCCACACCGGCACGTGGTCCGACGGCTTCTCCCAGCCGCGCACATAACTGTCGATCCCGACATTGGCGAGCCTGTCACTCGCCTGCGGCGACATCAGGAGATGGTCGATCCGCAAGCCCTGGTTCTTCTGCCAGGCGCCGGCCTGGTAGTCCCAGAAGGTGTACAGCCCGGGCTCGTCGGTCACCGCCCGCAGCGCATCAGTGAGCCCGAGGCCGAGCAGGGACTGGAAGCTCTCGCGCGTCTCGGCCTTGAACAGGGCATCTTCGGTCCAGGCCGCGGGATTGTGGACGTCGCGAGCGGCGGGGATCACGTTGAAGTCGCCGGCGAGGATCAATGGCTCCTCGGCCTTGAGACGCTCCTTCGAATACTCAAGAAGCCGCGACATCCACTTGAGCTTATAGGGATATTTCTCGGTCCCGACCGGATTGCCATTGGGCAGATAGAGGCAGGCGATCCGCATGACACCCTGCTTCAGCGTTACCACGCCCTCGAGAAAGCGGGCGTGCGCGTCCTCATCGTCGCCGGCAAGCCCCGACTTGGTCTCGTCGAACTTGAGTTTCGAAAGCAGCGCCACGCCGTTGAACGTCTTCTGCCCGTGGGTGACGACGTTGTAGCCGAGCGCCTCGATCTCCAGTCGCGGGAATGCCTCGTCGACGCATTTGATCTCCTGGAGGCAGACGATGTCGGGCGAGCACTCCTTCAGCCAGGTCATCAGATGCTCGATCCGCTGCCGGACCGAGTTCACGTTCCAGGTGGCGATGCGGATCGTCATGCAGGGGTACTCCAGGCTGGGGCACCGTTAGAACAAACTGCAAACACTGCCGTCAAGGACGGCCGGCCGGGAAGCACAAAATCTCCCAAGAAATTAACCCGGCTTAAGCGGGAGCTCTGCCATTCATGCCGGAAAAGGTCCTGACGGATGGGATGGCCCGGCAACTCCCCAGATACCAATGAGCCGCGCAACGGCCTGATCGGCGCGTTCCTCTATTGGCTCGGCGGCTTCGAGATCGAGGACGGCCTGACGGCCGATCTCAGCGAGCGCGAGATGCGTCGGATCCGGGCCAAGCAGGTCGATGCGGTCACGCAGCTGATTCCGGTGACCATGGCCGTGAACATGCTCACGGTCGCGATCGTGCTGATCCTGTTCTGGGGCAGGGGCTGGAACGTGTTCCTCGTCGTCTGGGGAACAACGATCACGGCCGCCGCCGAACTGGCGTTGCGCGCGTGGCGGCGCTCTCGCGTTCATCCGCCGCAGGAGGCCTCACCGCGCGCCACGCGGCAGATCATGCGGCAGGCTTTTTTCCTCGCGTTGATATGGGGCACGCTGCCGCTTGCGCTGTTCAGCAAGGTCGGGCCGACCAGCCAGCTGATCCTGGCCTGCCTGATGGTCGGGATGATCGCGGGCGGCGCCTTCACGCTCTCGACCTTCCCGCGCGCGGGCCTCGTCTATCTCGCCACCATCACGCTCGCCTGCGCCGGAGCGCTGCTGTTATGCGGCAGCGGGCCGTATCTGGTGACCGCGGTGTTCCTGCTGCTGTTCGCGTTCTTCATGGCGCGCAACATCGTCTCGCAGGGCAATCTGTTCCTCGGCAATCTCAAGGCGCAGCTCGCGCTCGAACGGCAGACCGAGATCATCTCGCTTTTGCTGAAGGAGTTTCAGGAGAACGCCAGCGACTGGCTGTGGCAGACCGATGCGGAAGGGCATCTCGTGCACGTGCCCGAGCGCTTCGCTGCGGTCGCGCAGATGCCGTTGCCGCTGCTGCAAGGCGCGCATTTCGCCGACGTGCTCGACATGCTCTGTCCTGAGGACATGAGCACCGCCTACAACATCATCGGCCTGATGGAGCAGAGCGAGCCGCTGCACGAGATCAGCATCAAGGTCGTTGCCGGCGGCGAGGCGCGGCTGTGGTCGCTGACGGCAAAGCCGTCATACGATCGCGACGGCCAGTTCCTCGGCTATCGCGGCTTCGGCCGCGACGTCACCGAGCGCTGGCGCGCGGAAAAGGCCGAGGCCGAAAACCGGGCGAAATCGAATTTCCTCGCCGTGATGAGCCACGAGATACGCACGCCCATGAACGGTGTGCTTGGGCTTGCGAGCATGCTGCTCGAGACCTCGCTCGATCCGGAGCAGCGCGAGGCCGTCACCACGATCCGCGAGTCCGGCGACAATCTCCAGCGGATCCTCAACGACATCCTCGACCTCTCCAAGCTGGAGGCCGGCCGCTTCGAGTTCGAGGCAATCGATTTCTCGCCGCAGGCGCTGGTCGAGACGGTTGCGACAATCGTGCGCGCCAGTGCCAAGGCCAAGGGCCTGACGGTGAAAGTCGTGCTCGATCCGAACCTGCCGCCGGCGCTGCGCGGCGACGTCGCGCGGATCAGGCAGGTGCTGCTCAATCTCGCTTCCAACGCGGTGAAGTTCACCGATGCCGGCGAGGTGACGATATCAGCCACCTGCCAGGCTCGGCGCGACCTGCTCGCAACCGTCGAGTGGACCGTAACCGACTGCGGCATCGGCATCGCGCCCGAGAAGGTCGGTCAGCTCTTCGCCGATTTCGCGCAGGCCGACGCTTCGATCAGCCGGCGCTTCGGCGGCACGGGACTTGGGCTCGCGATCTCCCGGCGCATCATCGAGCAGATGGGCGGCACGATCGGCGTCAATTCGGCGCCGGGTGAGGGATCCACCTTCCGCTTTACGCTGGTACTGCCCTGGAGCCAGGCGCTGGTGTCCGACCAAGAGGCTGATCGCAACGAGGCCGACGAGCTCAAGGCCCGCATCGCGGCACTCGATCGGCCCCTGAAGGTGTTGGTGGCGGAGGATGACGCCGTCAACCGCATGGTCGTGAGCAAGATGCTCGGCGAATTCGACGTTGACTTGCGCGTCGTGACCGATGGCGTCGAGGCGGTCGAGGCCGCCGCGGACGGTGAGTATGACGTCGTGCTGATGGACGTGCGTATGCCCGAGATGGACGGCCTTGCCGCGACGAGGGCGATCCGCGCGCCGGGTGGTCGCTTCGCGCTGCTGCCGGTCATTGCGCTGACCGCCAACGCCTTCCCGGAAGACGTCAAGATCTGCCGTGAGGCGGGGATGTCGGACTTTTTGGCAAAGCCGCTGCGCAAGCCTGCGCTGGTCGCGGCGCTGCTGCGTGCGCTGGATCAAATGGCCTCGAATGACGCATCGCTGCAGCCGGAGCAGGGGCTGGCCGAATGGATCGGGAAGACGAGCGCTGCCGACGCCTAAGGTCTGTGCATTCGCCGTGGTGTCATGGTTTCGGAGCACGGCAGTCTTGCCTGTAACTCGACCACGACGCCGCAAGCGCTTCGATCCGACGGCGATGCGCGCCTACTCCGTTTCCTCTAACTTCACACTCCGCGTCCAGCGCGCAGGCTGAGGCAAGAGTCGGCTGATCCGCTTCGTCTCTTGTCTATGAGATCGCCGGGTCACGTCACTCTATGCCTGGCCCTTGATCTCATAGTGACCCGGTACGCATTTGTAGCGTTCGATTCGCCAATTCGAGTGATAAAGCGGATGTTCCCCCATCCACTTCGCAAGCGGCGCCTGCGCCCCTTTCATGCATTCCTGAAACGTGATGTCGGGCGTCATGCTGCTGTCGGTCACGATCTCCTCGACGCAACTGCCCGCGGCGGGGCCACCAAGATGGCAGAGAACTGCAACGACGGTCACGAACATGCATCGCATCCCTTCCGGTTTCGCCGGGCCGGCTAGCGTGCACGATTGCCGCTCCGGCCCTTCAATGGCGGGGGCGATCTTACTGAGGGCTATCGACGCGTCATCATACTTTGGTCCTGATCGTACTTTGGTCCTGATGCGTATCCGTAGTCGTTCGGACTACGCTTCGTTGCGCAGGATCAATTCAGGCTGGTCCTGCCCGGACAGAGTACCGGCTCTATCTGCATTGGAGACGCGTATGGCTGGAAATGGCTTGATGCCGATGACCGACCGACGTGCGGCTCATCGGAGTGCGACTGACACAATCGTCTATCTGATCGTCGACAGCGTAGCGGGACCGCCCGGCCGCGCGCGGAGGAAACTTGAGGTCGAACGAACCGATCTCGAAACCATCATCGTCAGTCTCGTCGACGGTCATTTCAACGATCCTATCCGCATCATTGCCTTCGACCCGAATGCTCACTGGTCGAAGGACGTCTCGCGGGAGCTCGCGGAAGAGATCCAGACGCGATGCGACATCGAGGCCATGCCGGTTCCGGAGCACATCCAGGACTTCGTCCGAATCCACCGGGCGGCCCTTGCAGCGGATGCTCTTTGATCGCGGGCCAGCGTACGGCGGCCGTCATATTCTTGGCGGTCGGATTGTCGAGCCCCTCGACCTCATTCAGGCATCGACGATCCAACGCGCCCATGCCTGCGCGCCAATAGGCGGCGAGGGTATGCAATACCGAAAATCGCGCGCCACGGCCGATGAAGACGGGCACTATTGCTTCGCCGCGGCGCTATGAGGTCGCCACCCGTCGCTCCATCCAATCACCGGTACTGCGACAGCGCGCGAATTCATGGCGCCGATGAGCGCAAGCACCTCGAAGTGCTGAACGGCCTGCGACCATCGTTCCGATGCAACGGCTCATCGCTAAGCACGACAGCGACGGTCATTCGCGTCGGCGTAGCCGCGCGACTCTACGAGGAACTACGAAAGCAATTTACCGATAAAGAGATCGTCGATCTCACCATGCTCATTGGCATGATCAATCTTTGGAATCGGCTCGCCATCGGCATGCGCTACGTGCATGATGCGGGCTGATGTGCGTCTCGCCTCGCGGCAGCCACCGGACAGTGCAGGAGAACTCGTTTGCCAAGGCAGAACACATCGTCCGGTTACGCCTTTGAAGACGCGTATGGCTACTCACGAGCCGTCCGCGTTGGAAATCAAGTCTTTGTATCTGGTACAACGGCGCGTCCGCCGGAACTAGGCGGCGATGCCTATATGCAAGCGAAAGCCGCGCTAGCGACAATAGCCAACGCACTAGCCAAGACCGGTGCCGGGATGCAGCATGTTGTTCGTACAGTGGTGTACGTTATCGACATGGCTGACACTCAACATATTGTCCGCGCCCATTCTAAAGCCTTCGATCAAATTCGCCCGGCAAGCACGCTCGTTCAAGTCGCTGGTCTCACGCCGGCTTCCGCTCGGGTCGAGATCGAGGCAACGGCGATCATCTGCGACTGACAACGGTGGTTACGATGAAACTGTAGTTCGGCGATCCGTTCGACGAGTTGGTTGGAGACGGCTGAGGAGTAGCGTGACGAAGAAACTTGAAGGCGCGCCGATCGAAATGCCTTACCAGATCGTAGCGCTCATGCGGCGCCGTTACAGTTTTCCATAGACTCGCGCGGCGACCGCCTTCAGGCGCTCGACCGAGCCGGACTCCGGATGCGGCTTGACCGGCGCGAACAGGATCGAAGCCTGCCTGCCGTTCTTCCAGACATAGATGTTGACGGCGTTGCCGTTGCCCTTGGTGCAGGAATGCTCGCCGAACGCTTCACTGCCGAGCTCTGGTATCGCCACGTGTTTGCACGGGTCCGTGCGTTTCATCATGTTGATGACGGTGTCGCGCGACATCGCGATCACCGCGACGATCATGGTGTTCGCCTCGCGATCGAACATCATGCAGCTGCCCGCGCCGGTCCGCTGGACCATCAGCGTGCTCTTGTCGAGAAAGCCGTCGGCATCCGCTTCAGTGAGCCATTCGCAATCGCCGAACCGCTCGCTGGTCTTGCTCACCTTACCGATGGCAACGCGCGCGACTTGGGTGAGCGGTCCGAGCAGCGCCTCGTCGGCACGCCGGCCGGTCGGATAGACGCTGATCTGCAGAATGTAATCGCCGGACAAGGCGACGACCGAGGTCTCCTGGCGCTGCGCGCCGGCGGCGGTCGTTCCGCCCTGGCCTTCGTCGCCGATCCCGGACACGGCACTAAGCGGCATGCGCTCGCCAAGCGTCTTGACGAAGGTCGCGTACAATTCCTTGGCGCGGTCCTTGTCGGGATTGCGGAACACGGTCAGCATCATCGTGTCGCCGCGTCCGCCCTGGTAGATGCAGCCGCGGCCGTCCTGTTTTGAAATCAGCGACCATTTGAGCGCCGGCATCGCGCCGGCGAGCTCCTGGTCGCTGATGAACGGGCAGGTTTCGGCAGCGAGCGCGGGAAGCACCGGGACGGCTGCGATTCCAAGGAATAGAACGAGGCAAGAGAACAGACGATCGATAATGCGCATTGGATAATTTACTACCGCGGCAGAATCGGATCCCACTACCGGTGGAGATTTGGATTGCGAACATGAGGCTGACTGCCGTAGTGCCGGTACCATTCAACGACGCGGTCTGCGAGCTCGTCGTAAGGCCCGTCTTCGACAACAGGATACTCCGGATCGGAGAGTTGATCGAGGATGCCTTTGGTGGCTACTAAGATGTCAGCCGGATAAACGCCGGCGTCGAGGAGATGTAATTTTAGGTAGCCGAGAAGAATTTCAAAACCGGCGTCCCAGTTGATATTGCCGTTGTCGCGGCCCTCGCGACGTAGTTTTTCAACCGCGCGGAGCAGTTCGCCCTCAACCGTGTCAGCTTGGCCCTCGGACGGCACCTTGGTCTTCCAAATGACCTTTGCCTCGTCAAAATAACGCATGCCTTGAACATCCGTCTCGATCCCGGGAGTTACTGCCGGAGTCAGTTGCCACTTGTCGCCGATCGGGCCCCGCCGACAGCCGTCTGCATTGCAGTGGAGTGTTGTCGGAGCAGGGCTAATGCTGTTGGCGACATTGCCGCTGATGTAGACGCCGGTCCGTTTGTAGACTGAAGCGACCGCCGCCGACTGCGGCGCTCTCGGCAGGTCTGCGCCTATCGCGCCACCAGCGTAAGGGCCGACAAGTAAGATTGCAGCAGAAAGCTTGCGCATCGCTTAATGGCGTACCTGTTGTTTCTGATAATCCAATACGCCTGAAGCCTCGATAGCCATATGATGCTTGGTCCTTTGATTGAACTCCTTGGTCGCCGCCGAGCCGATGTTGGTTCAGCCGGCCCGTCAGGCGCGCTCGTAGTCCTCGATGATTAGGGCGAGGAAATCGAACATGCGGCAATCGCTTCGCCGGGGAAAACCCATCCAGCAAGATCTGGAGCAACTCAGGATCTTTCGATTGGGGCGGAAGCCACTACCATCGCCGGGAACGAAGTCACGCAAAGCCAGCAACAGAAGGAAGCGAAAGTGAGGCTTCGGCCGGCACGTTATTCTTGACGATGTTTATCGTCAGCAACCGTCCTCAACGGTTCACCAAGACCAGGAGGACAATCTCGTAGGATACTCGCAATTTCGTCAGCTCGTGCTGCAGCGGCCATCACCGTTCGCGCACCCACGGATCGGATGGGAGATGGGATTACGCTGACAGTGCTGGACTGCACCCCTTAAGTGAGACACGATAATTCCTGTGACAGGCATTTTGAGGATGACCTGTGGCAGGACGAGGAAAGAACCGTCAGTTTCCGACGGCCTACAAATTGAAGGCGATCAAGCGGGTTGAGAGAGGCGACGGCGTTCTGCCCGTAGCCCGTGAACTCGGGATTTCTCGCAAAATTCTCCACGACTGGATCAAGGCGTGGAAGGCGCATGGGCCGGAGGGGCTGAATCGCAAGCCCGGACCCAAGCCCGGCCCCCGGAAGCTCAAACCTCTGGCGACGTATGACGACAAGCGTTCTGCGCTCACGCGTGCGAATGCCCGCATCGCCGAGCTCGAACGGCTGGTGGGCCGCCAGCAGATGGACATCGATTTTTTTCGGGAAGCCTTGCGCGCATTGGAGCGGCCGGCAGCGCAAGGCAAACCCGCATCCGCATCATCGAAGTCATCCAAGCCATGACATCGGAGGCAACCGATGCCCACGCCGACGTGCAACGCCTCTGCCGTTTGGCGGGCCTGCCGCGCGCGACCTATTACCGGCATCTCAACAGACGCAGTCGCGAGACGGTCGAGTGCGAGCTGCGCGACCAGATCCAGCGCATTTGCCTCAAGCATCCCTTCTACGGCTATCGACGCGTGACAGCCACGCTCCGGCGCCAAGGCATGGTCGTAAATGCTAAGAAAGTCCTGAGGCTTATGCGCGAAGACAATCTTCTTGCGCAGCGCAAGGCGCCGTTCCTGAAGCCGCCTGCGGAGCGACCAAGGGACGTTCTCGTCGTCCCCAATCTGGTGCGCGGCCTGGTGCCGTCCGCCCCAGATCAAATCTGGGTCGCGGACATCACCTATGTCCATCTCGCCAAGGCCTTCGCCTATCTCGCCGTCATTCTCGACGCGTTCTCTCGCAAGGCCGTCGGCTGGGCTTTTGAGAATACGCTCGATGCCTCGCTTGCCATCTCGGCGCTCGAGAACGCCCTCCAGGCCCGAAAGCCGACGCCCGGCAGCCTGATCCACCACTCCGATCGCGGCGTGCAATACGCATCCATCGCCTATCGCCAAAGATTGGCGGATCGCGACATCACCATCAGCATGAGCAGGCCGGGCAATCCCTTCGACAACGCCAAGGCTGAAAGCTTCATGAAGACGCTCAAGGCCGAAGAGGTCAACGGCAAGGCATTCTCCGACATCAGAGACGCTCGCCGCCGGATCGATAGCTTCATTGCGGACGTCTACAACAAGGAGCGCCTGCACTCGGCGCTCGGATACCAATCGCCTCTTGAGTTCGAAACCGCGTTCGCGCAAAACAAGGCACGATAACGCATCGTGGCAACCGCACTGTCACAGGAATTATCGTGTCTCACTTAAGGGGTGCAGTCCAGTGCATTTAACTGAGGCTTCCGAGATCGAATGCACTGAAGATCATCTAGCCGGCCTTCGCTAGCAAGAAGGCGGTGGAGCTAAAGTGAGTTCGCAATCATCGATTCACTTTAGGCCACGAGGAGGCGAAGATGATGTACGGCGGGATTGATCTGCATTCCAACAACAGCGTTGTCGCTGTTATCGACGATGCCGACCGGGTCGTGGCGCAGAAGCGCTTGGCAAACGACATCACGAAGATCGTCGGCTTTCTGGCCCGATGGCAAGACCAGTTGGCCGGCGTCGTCGTCGAATCGACCTACAACTGGTATTGGCTGGTCGATGGCTTGCAAGACGCAGGGATGCACGTGTATCTCGCCAACACCGCTGCGATCAAGCAATACGAAGGCCTCAAGCACAGCGGCGACGAGACCGATGCGCAGCATCTGGCCCATCTCTTGCGACTGGGCATCCTGCCGACGGGAACGATTCTACCGAGGGGACACCGCGCGCTGCGCGATCTGGCACGCAAGCGCATGCAGCTGGTGCAATCGTGCACGACACATATCCTCGCGGTCGAAAACATCATGGCCAGGCAGTTCGGTGGGCGGATGACCAGCAATCAGATCAAACGGCTGACCGACGATACGATCGACAGCTTGCCACTGGCGGCGGACGTAAGCTTGGCAATCAAGGCGAACGTCGCGGTGATCGCGACATTGCAGTCACAGATCGATGTTCTGGAGAAGCGCCTGCAAGAACGCGTCAGGCCCCGGCCGCAATACCGCTTATTGACCAGCGTGCCAGGGATCGGCCAGACGCTTGCCACCGTCATTCTTCTGGAAGCAGGTCCGATCGACCGGTTCGCCGACGTCGGCAACTTCGCGTCCTACGCTCGCTGCGTCGACAGCGTGCATACCAGCAACCGGAAGAAGAAAGGCGAAGGCAACGTCAAGAACGGCAACAAGTATCTTGCCTGGGCATTCGTCGAGGCGGCGAACTTTGCCAGGCGCTTTTGCCCCGAAGCCAAACGCTTCCATGAACGCAAGAAGGCCAGGACCAACAACGTCGTCGCCACCAAGGCGTTGGCACACAAGCTGGCGCGCGCCAGCTATCATATCCTGAAGGAGGGCAAGCCGTTCGAGGTAACGCGCTGCTTTGCCTGACGGACGACGACGATCCGGCGAGCCACGTACGGTGACTGGGGCGACAACCAGCAGCACTGAATTGGACGCCGGATCGCCGTCACCAGCCGCGGTGACAGCGGATCGCCCGAACCGTAAGCCATCCGGAGATTGGCGCCGGCTCGCCGGCAGCCACGGTTCTGTGAAACTCTTTTGGATACGGGGCGGTACCAACGTTCTTCTGGGGCGGCCATGCCGCCAGGGCGCAGGCCTCATTTTGGGCCCGATGCTTGATCCCGATGGGTGTCTGGCGCGATCCGCGATACGGACGCAGCCATCAATCGAAGAAACGGGTGCGGTTCGAGCACCGCAGCTGAAAGCGACGAATGAAGAAATTGGCAGCTAGCGCTGCCAAAAAAAATGCGCTGCGCCCTTGACGACCGACCGGCTAATGGGTGTCACCGTAATTTGAAACTTACTCGGGTCTTCGCACGTAGAGCGAGATAAACCGGTCGATCATCGGGTTGATCTGCTCCGGCACTTCCAGCGACAGGAAATGCCCGGAGCCGACGGCCTTGGCCGTGACCAGTTGCGGGCACAGCGCCGCAAAATGATCCAGATCCGCGAGCCGATGGGCCGCTTCGATGTAGAGCACCGGGACCCGGCACGCCTGGGCGCACTCACGCGCCCGATGCACATCCCAGGGGAACAGACTTGTAAACGTGGACACCAGCACGTGCTGTGGCGTCGCCAGAAAGGTCTGTTCAACATGGGCGCGGCATCTGTCGGTCGGCAGACAGGAGTCCGCCACAATTTTCCGCACCTCGTCCGCAAAATCCGCGCCCCTTAAGCCCTCCAGATACCCGGCGAACACCGTCCCTGCTGAGGCAGGGAAGAGCACCCCTGAATCGAGCAGCACCAGGCCTGCAGGAAAGTCCGGATAGCGGGCGGCGATTTCGAGCGCCATGTTGCCACCCATGCTTTGACCCACGATGACCGGCTTTGTGATCTGCTGTCGGTTGCACAGCCAGACGAGATCATCGGCGAAGCCTTCGATCGAATACGCCTGTTGCGGCTTGTCGCTCTCACCATGCCCCCGCAGCTCGGCATTCAACGCCCGACCTTGACGGGCGAAATACTCCATCTGCGGCGCAAAGTGCGTGCGATCCCCGCCCAGGCCATGGACGAACAGGAATTGAAGCGGTCCCGCCCCGGCGATGTCGAACGAGAGCTGGATGCCGTCATGCGCGAGTTTCATGGACCATCTCCGTATTCACCGACATGTCCAGGTGTCTCTGGCGAGTCCTTAATCTAAGTGGCGCCGCTGGCGAGATTCGAACCTTCTCGAATGATTGGACTGCGGCAGGGGCCGCTTCGGCGTCAGACTGTGTCGGACCCGCCGAGCCCCCGTCCTTGGGGCTCTCGCGACGATCACATGTTGCCCCTGGTTTGCCCGACGTGTCAAATAGTTTCGCTAAACCCGAAATGTATCGTGCCGGCTCTCCGGCTACTTTGCATGGGGTTGTTTTTCAGATTTTGAGTTCGGCTAGCCTTACTGGGACCTCATAGTGAGGAGCGCGAAGCGCGTCTCCGGACGATGCTGCGCATCGCCGTGCGAACCATGAAGCCCGGCTCTCAGGTGTGGCCATCCTTCGAGACGGCCGCTTTAGCGGCCTCCTCAGGATGAGGGACTGAGTGCGGGGTTTCGCTCTCTCCCTTCGTCATTCCACATTGCGCAAGTGCGCAATGGGGGCGCGCGTCAGCGGGAGCTCGAAATCCATTGCGCGGCCATCTCTGCGGCCCGATGGATTCTCAGATGCGCAATTGCGCATCATAGCTTGCGACTTCGTTGCGCCCCGGAATGACGAGAAAACCTCGCAAGCCGTCAGGATGAGGGCTCGGATGGTTTCTTGAAGAAGGACTAGATCGAGAAGCTGGTGCCGCAGCCGCAGGACGCGGTGGCGTTGGGATTGTTGACGCGGAAGGAGGCGCCGATCAGGTCGTCGACGAAGTCGACCTCGGAGCCCGCCAGGAACGGCTGCGACGCCGAGTCCACCAGGACGACTGCGTTGTCGCGCTCGATGACGAGGTCGTCGTCGGTGCGGTCACGCTCGATGTCGAACTTGTACTGGAAGCCGGAGCAGCCGCCGCCCTCGACCGAGATCCGCAGCATGGCGCCGGTGCCTTCGCCCTTGAGGATCTCCCCAATCCGGCGCGCGGCCCGGTCGCTGATGGTCACGGTAGTCGTCATCGTCCTACTCCAATAGTCCCGCGTCATACCCAATTCATTTGGTATCCCGCGTCCGTCATAGTTAAGTGCAAGGGTCCGCAGAATCAAATGGATAGGGACTAAATTCACCGTGTCCGTCGGAATGGCTGCCCCCCGCGCGCCCTATGCCTGCGATCCCGATCGCAGCCGCGGCCGGCTGGTCGCCGAGCCGCCGAGCCGCACCCGCAGCCCGTTCCGCCGGGATTGCGACCGGGTGATCCATTCCACCGCCTTCCGCCGCCTGAAGTACAAGACCCAGGTATTCGTGTTCCACGAGGGCGATCACTACCGCACCCGCTTGACCCATTCTCTCGAGGTCGCACAGATCGCCCGTGCGCTGGCCCGGCAGCTGGGGCTCGACGAGGACCTCACGGAGACCCTGGCGCTCGCGCATGATCTCGGCCATCCGCCCTTCGGGCACGCCGGCGAGCGGGCGCTCGATGCCTGCCTGAAGAACTCCGGAGGCTTCGACCACAACGCGCAGACCCTGCGCGTCATCACGGCGGTCGAGCACCGCTATCCCGAATTCGACGGCCTCAACCTGACCTGGGAGTCGCTCGAGGGCATCGTCAAGCATAACGGCCCGCTGACCGATCGCGGCGGTGCGCCGGTCGGACGCTACCGCGAGCACGGCGTTCCCGTCGGCATCGCCGACTACGTCAAGACGTACGATCTGGAGCTCTGGAGCTTTGCCTCGCTGGAGGCGCAGGTCGCGGCGATCGCCGACGACATCGCCTACGACGCCCACGATATCGATGACGGCCTGCGCGCAGGCCTGTTTGGGGTCGACGACCTCAAGACGATCCCGCTGATGGCCGAGATCATCGCCGAGATCGGTGCGCACTATCCAAATCTTGAGGATGTCAGGCGAGGCGCCGAGCTGGTCCGCGAGCTGATTTCGCATCTGATCGGCGCCGTCTTCGCCGAGGCAAAGGCGAATCTTGCGGCGATCCAGCCGCAATCAGCCCAGGACGTGCGCCAGCAGAGCCGGGCGATGATCGCCTTCCCGCCGGCGATGGCGGGCGAGGAGGCGGCGATCAAGACCTTCCTCTATCAGCACATGTACCGTCACAAGCGGGTGATGCGGGTGATGGGGGAGGCGGAACAGATCCTGTTCGACCTGTTCGCGAAGTACCAGGCCTCGCCGGGCGAGCTGCCGGCGGAATGGCTGGCCGGGGCGGAGGGTGAGGACGAGGCGGGCAGGGCGCGCCGGATCGGCAATTTCATTGCCGGAATGACCGACCGTTTCGCCCTGACCGAGCACCAGCGGCTCTTTGACTCGACCCCGGATTTGCGTTAGGCGGCGGCCATGGCCGACACACCCTCATCGCTGCACCTTTTTGCCGACGTGCTCGCGCGCGTGCACGCCGCCTGCCGCACGCTCGCTGCGCAGGCCATCTGGCCGGAGGGCGTCGATTTCTCGCGCGTGGTGGTCGAGCCGCCGCGCGATCCGTCCCATGGCGACATGGCGACCAACGCCGCGATGGTGCTGGCGAAAGAGGCCAAGGCGAAGCCGCGCGATCTCGCCGAGCAAATCGCGGAGCGTCTGCGTGCGGATGCGCTGATCGCCAAGGTCGATGTGGCCGGGCCCGGCTTCATCAACCTGACGCTCAAGCCGTCCGCCTGGGCGGAAGCGCTGCGCACCTTGCTGCGCGAGGGGGCCAGCTACGGTAGCCTGAGTGGGCGCGGGAAGGTCAATGTCGAATACGTCTCGGCGAACCCGACCGGGCCGATGCATGTCGGCCATTGCCGCGGCGCCGTGTTTGGCGATGCGCTGGCGAGCCTGCTGGATTTCGCCGGCCACGACGTCACCCGCGAATATTACATCAACGACGCCGGCGCCCAGGTCGACGTGCTCGCACGTTCGGCGTTCCTGAGGTATCGCGAGGCGCTCGGCGAGGACATCGGTCCGATCCCGGAGGGGCTCTATCCCGGCGACTATCTCAAGCCGGTCGGCGAGGCGCTGGCGAAGGAGCACGGCGACAAGCTGCGCACCGTGAGTGAAGCCGAATGGCTCCCGGCCGTGCGGTCAAAATCGATCGCGATGATGATGGACGAGATCAAGGGCGATCTCGCGGCCCTCAACATCCGCCACGACGTGTTCTTCTCCGAGCGCTCGCTGATCGAGAGCGGCAACAACAAGGTCGCCGAGACCATCGATTTCCTGCGCGCCAAGGGCGACATCTACGAGGGCCGCCTGCCGCCGCCGAAGGGCGCGCCGGTCGAGGACTGGGAAGACCGCGAGCAGCTTCTGTTCAAGGCCACGGCTTACGGCGACGACGTCGACCGTCCGCTGATCAAGTCGGACGGCTCCTACACCTATTTCGCGTCCGACATCGCCTATCACAAGAACAAGTTCGATCGCGGCTTTGCCGACATGATCGACGTGTGGGGCGCCGACCATGGCGGCTACATCAAGCGCATGCAGGCCGCCGTGAAGGCCGTCACGGCCACCAAGGCTGCGCTCGACGTCAAGATCGTCCAGCTCGTGAAGCTCTTGCGCAACGGCGAGCCGGTCAAAATGTCCAAGCGCGCCGGTGACTTCGTCACCTTGCGTGAGGTGGTGGATGAAGTCGGCCGGGACGCCGTCCGCTTCATGATGCTCTACCGCAAGAACGATGCGGTGCTCGATTTCGACCTCGCCAAGGTGATCGAGCAGTCGCGCGACAACCCGGTGTTTTACGTCCAGTACGGCCACGCCCGCGGCCACTCGATCTTCCGCAACGCAAGGGCGGAGGTATTTCCGGATCTGCCGGAGACGACCGAATCGCGGATCGCCTGGTTGCTGGATTCCGCGATGGAGCGCCTCTCGGACCCGGTGGAACTCGATTTATTGCGCCAGCTCGCAATTTATCCGCGGACCGTCGAAGCGGCCGCCGCGGCCCACGAACCGCACCGAATTGCCTTTTATCTCTATGATTTAGCCAGCGAATTTCACGCGCTTTGGACGAAGGGGCGCGATCTGCCCTATTTACGCTTCATTATCAATAATGATGCACAGCTTACAAAGGCGCGGCTGGCAATGGTCCAGGGCGTCGTCTCGGTCCTGGCATCGGGCCTCGCCATTCTCGGCGTCCATGCCCCGGACGAGATGCGGTAGTTTGGGGCGAACTACTTCAGGGAATTTGTGGGGCTAACCGGCAGAAGCCGGCTCGCGTACGTAATGCGACTTGGTTGAATGCCTTGTGGGTGAAGGCCGCTGTTCGGGTCGAGGACTGGCGGCTTTCCCGAAGGGGACGCATCATCACGATGGCCGATCGACGATATCAGGACAGACCGTATCCTTCCGATGACTATGATCGCGGTGGCGATCAGTATGGCAGGGCAGACAACGATCCCTTGGCCGAACTCGCGCGCCTGATCGGGCAGACTGATCCGTTCGCGACGCAGGGCCGGCCCGCCGCGAGGCCGCCAACTCCACCGGCGCCCGAGCCGTACCAGCCGCCTGCGCACGCGCAAAGCTACGCTCCAGAGAGCTACGAAGATCATCAATACGAGGAGCCGCCACCGCCGCCCGGACCGCCGTCCTGGATGCGGCGTGCCAACGTCCAGCCGCAGCCGCCTGTGGCCGAGCAGCCGCGCTACGCGCCGGCCATGAACTCAGAGCATCCGTTGCAGCGCTTCCCGGCACAGCAATCCGCACCGGAGCCGGATTACCAGGAGCCCCAGGCCTATCCCGAGCACGACGATCCGATCGATCCGTCGCGCTATGACGACGCGCTCTATGGCCAGCTCGAAGCGGGGCAGGATTTCCAGCGCGATCCGTCCTATCCGGACGATCCTTACGCCTATCAAAGCGACTATCCCGAGGATGAGCTCGAGGACGAGGCTCCGCAGAAGAAGCGCGGCGGGCTGATGACCGTTGCGGCCATCCTTGCCCTGGCCGTGGTCGGAACCGGGGGCGCCTTCGCCTACAAGACCTACCTGGGATCGCCCCGCAGCGGTGAACCGCCGATCATCAAGGCAGACAACACGCCGACCAAGGTCGTGCCGGCGCCCGCCGATGGCTCCGCCAAGGTGCCTGATCGCATGGTCACCGGTGACGGCAGCGAAAAGATCGTGCCGCGCGAGGAAGCGCCGATCGATGTCAACGCCAAGTCCGGCGGCCCGCGCGTCGTTTTCCCGCCGCTCAATCCGAACGCCAATCCGCCGCCGGTCGCGAGCGTCTCACCGTCGGCCGTGCCGCCCCCAAGCGCCGCGCCCAATAACGGCACGATGCCCAACAGCGAGCCGCGCCGGGTAAGGACGCTTGCGGTGAAGGGTGACCAAACCGACAGCACGCCCGCGCCGGCTGCGGCCGCAGCCAAGCAGGCCGCGGCTCCGAAAGCAGCCGCCGCGACGGCAGCGCCACGCAATCCGCCGACCTCGGCCAATGCCAG
The DNA here is from genome assembly GCF_024199885.1 of Bradyrhizobium sp. CCGUVB23. NCBI lineage: Bacteria > Pseudomonadati > Pseudomonadota > Alphaproteobacteria > Hyphomicrobiales > Nitrobacteraceae > Bradyrhizobium > Bradyrhizobium sp. CCGUVB23. The sequence continues at coordinate 8,954,954 of NZ_JANADQ010000001.1, read as the reverse complement.
CGCCAACCAGCCGATGTCGCTGGCGCCGCAGGCTGGGGCGCCGGACCCGTCCGCGCCGCCGACCCGGATAGCCGCGACCAATCCGACGCAGATCGCCCCCGCTCCGGCTGAGGGCGGTGGCAGCTACATGGTCTCGATATCGTCCCAGGACACCGAATCCGCGGCGCGGGATTCCTTCCGCGTGCTCCAGGGCAAGTTCCCGTCGGCGCTCGGATCGCGTTCGCCGGTGATCAAGCGGGTGGATTTGGCCGACAACAAGGTGAAGTATCGCGCCATGGTCGGTCCGTACCGTACCCGCCAGGAAGCCGCTCAGTTCTGCACGGAGCTGAAGGCGGCCGGCGGCCAGTGCTTTATCCCGTAGTATTATCGGCCGTTTCCTTGACCCCCTAGCGGGGTAGGGTTAATCGGCGACTATGAGCACGCGGGCCTTCATTACCGGCGTTTCCGGAACGGAATTGACCGCCGCAGAGCGGGATTTTATCCGTACCGAACGTCCGTGGGGATTCATCCTCTTTAAGAGGAATATCGGGACCCCGGCTCAAGTCGCTTCGCTTGTTCAGGAATTGCGCGGCGTCGCAGGCTCTCCGGATGCCCCCGTCCTGATCGATCAGGAGGGTGGGCGGGTGCAGCGGCTCGGCCCGCCGCACTGGCCGGTCTATCCGTCCGGCGCTGTGTTCGGAAAGCTTTACGATATTGATTCGGCGCTTGGGCTGACGGCTGCGCGCCTCAGTGCCCGGCTGATCGCGGCTGATCTGGCCGATCTTGGCGTCACCGTGGACTGCCTGCCGCTCGCCGACGTGCCGGTCGCGGGCGCCGACGCCGTGATCGGCAACCGGGCCTATGGAACCGAACCAGCCAAGGTTGCGGCGATCGCCCGCGCCGTCACGGACGGGCTTGAGCAGGGCGGCGTGCTGCCGGTCCTCAAGCACATCCCCGGCCATGGCCGCGCGACGGCCGACACGCATTTCCGGCTGCCGACGGTAGACACGCCAAGGGATGAGCTGGAGCGCACGGATTTTGCCGCGTTCAAGCCATTGGCTGACCTGCCGATGGCAATGACTGCACATGTTGTGTTTAGCGCTTTCGACCCCGCCCATCCGGCGACGACATCTGCGACAATGGTCCAGCAGGTGATTCGTGGCGTGATCGGGTTCCAGGGTTTGTTAATGAGTGATGACGTGTCGATGAACGCATTGGCGGGCACCATTACCGAGCGCACGCGTTCGATTTTTGCAGCCGGCTGCGACATGGTCCTGCATTGCAACGGGAATATCGAGGAAATGCACGAGGTCGCCGGCCAAACGCCCGAATTGTCGGGCAAGGCGGTGGAGCGCGCGAACAGGGCGCTGGCCGCGCGTAAGGCGCCGCAGCCGTTCGACCGGGCGGCGACGCGGGCCGAACTCGACGCATTGATCGCACAGGCGAACACGGCATCCGCATGACCGCAGAAATCCTATCGTTTGAAACCGGGCGGCCCGCCGAGCTCGCCGAGGGTGAACCGGCGCTGGTCGTCGATGTCGAGGGCTATGAGGGTCCGCTCGATCTGCTGCTCGCACTGGCGCGACAGCAGAAGGTCGACCTCGCCAAGATCTCGATCTTGGCGCTCGCCGATCAGTATCTCCACTTCATCGAAGCTGCGCGAAAGATCCGGCTCGAGCTTGCGGCCGACTATCTCGTTATGGCGGCCTGGCTTGCCTTCCTGAAATCGCGCCTCTTGCTGCCGGAACCGCCGACTGCGGAAGGTCCGAGCGCGGAGGAGATGGCCACCGCGCTCGCCAATCGCCTGCGCCGGCTCGAGGCCATCCGCGAAGCGGCGAACCGGCTGATGAACAGGCAGCAATTGTTGCGCGACATCTTCCCGCGCGGCGAGCCTGAACAGATCGCCGAGGTCAAGCATCCGAAATACACTGCGACCCTCTACGACCTGCTCACGGCCTACGCCACGCAGCGCCAGTCGCGTGTGCTGGCGAGCGTGCATCTCGCCAAGCGCACGGTGTGGTCACTCGCCGAAGCCCGCGCCTCGCTGGAGCGGCTGGTCGGGGGCCTTACCGAATCGGACGATTGGGGTCGTCTCGACGACTTTCTCATCCGCTATGTCGCCGATCCGTCGCAGCGTGCGACGGTGTTCGCCTCGAGCTTTGCCGCCGCGCTCGAACTGGTGCGGGAAGGCCAGCTGGAACTGAACCAGAAAGAGGCGTTCGCGCCGCTCTATTTCCGAAAGGGGCGGCATCAACCGGTAACAGGTGCGCCTCCCGCGCCTGAAGCACCGGTCGGTTAGTTGAGGAAGGAGAAGCTGCCATGGCCTTGGCGGAAGTTCGGGTAGAAGAGGTCGAGCCGATGGACAACGAGCCCCAGGCACGTCCCGAAGAGTTGCGGCTTCTCGAAGCGCTGCTGTTTGCGTCCAGCGAGCCGCTGGATACCGCGACCCTTGCCAAGCGCATGCCTGATGGCGTCGACGTGAAGGCTGCGCTTGCGCAGTTGCAGGCCGAATATGCGACGCGTGGCGTGAACCTCGTGCGCGTTGCCAACAAATGGACCTTCCGCACCGCCGGCGATCTTGCCTGGCTGATGACGCGCGAAAGCACCGAGACCCGCCGCCTGTCGCGTGCGGCGATCGAGGTGCTGGCAATCATCGCTTATCACCAGCCGGTGACCCGCGCCGAGATCGAGGAGATCCGCGGCGTCGTGACCTCGAAGGGCACGCTCGACGTGCTGCTCGAGACCGGCTGGATCAAGCCGCGCGGCCGCCGCAAGACGCCGGGCCGTCCGCTGACCTTCGGAACCACCGAGGATTTCCTGTCGCAGTTCACCCTGGAACAACTCGGTGACCTGCCGGGCCTCGAGGAGTTGAAGGGTACCGGTCTTCTGGATTCGCGTCTGCCGACCGGTTTCAGCGTGCCGACGCCGTCGGACGACCCGGCGCTGCGTGAGGACGAGGATCCGCTCGAGCCCGGCGACGATCTGGACCTTGCGCTGGCGCCCGCGCCCGAGCCGGAACCGGAGACGCCGCAAGGCGGCGGCGAGGGCAGCGACGAGGGCTGACGGCCCGTCGTTCTACGGTCTGCCCGACCAGTTAAGACTAGCAAGATTGCGTAGTGCCAACAGCGAATTGGCGCTGCCTTGGTCCTTGTTTTTGACACCTGCGAAGCCTAGGTTTCGGTGAAGATCGGCCGGGTCCCCGGCCATGCGCGTTTGGAGGGTTGCAGGATGGGTTCGCTTAGCATTTGGCACTGGATCTTGGTGATCGCAGTGGTCCTGCTGCTGTTCGGCCGCGGCAAGATTTCGGATCTGATGGGCGACGTGGCGCAGGGCATCAAGGCGTTCAAGAAGGGCATGCAGGACGACGACAAGGTTGCCGACAAGCCCGACCCCGCCAAGTCCATCGAGCACAATGCCGCGCCGACTGCGGCACGGTCCGACGTCGGCAGCAAGGCCGTCTGAGCCAAAGATCGGCAGACGTGGGCGGTCCCGATCCCGTGCATCGAGGATTGGGCTAATCGCGGCTTGCCTGAACGGAAGACTTCATGTTCGACATCGGGTGGAGTGAACTGGTCCTCATCGCGGTCGTTGCGCTGGTTGCCATCGGCCCGAAGGAGCTCCCCGGTGTCTTGCGCATGGTCGGCCAATGGATGGGCAAGGCCCGCAAGATGGCCGCCGAATTCCAGGGCCAATTTCAGGAAGCCATGCGCGAGGCCGAAATGGCCGACCTCAAGAAGAGCTTTGACGAGGTCAAGGAAGCTGCCTCCGGCTTCACCAGCAACAATTTGATGACCTCGCTCACGAAGGACGTCAACGAGGCGCTGCGTATCGAGGACATCGACAAGCCTGCGGAGACCGCGGCCACGCCCGCGATCGAGCCGCCGGCGACTTCAAGCGAAGCGCCGGCGACTTCAGGCGAAGCGCCGGTGATGCCCACGACACCGGAAGCCCCGACGCCCGCGACCTTTGTGGAAGCGGAGGCACATGCGGCGGCAAATGAACCGCTCGCGATCACCCGCGAGGTTGAGCCGGCTCCTGTGACCCAGGACACTGTAGTCCAAGACACGGCGCTACCCGAAGCGATCAAGGACGCCAAAGCGTCATGACCGACGCCGACATCGAGGCCAGCAAGGCGCCGTTGATGGACCATCTGATCGAGCTGCGCTCGCGGCTGATCAAGGCGTTGCTCGGCTTTGGCATCGCGTTCATCTTTTGTTTCTTCTTCGCCAAGCAGATCTACAACGTGCTGGTCTGGCCGTTCGTGTGGGTCGCCGGGCCCGAGAATTCGAAGTTCATCTACACGGCGCTGCTGGAATATTTCATCACCCAGCTCAAGCTCGCGCTGTTCGGTGCCGGCTTCATCTCGTTCCCGATCGTCGCCACGCAGATCTACAAGTTCGTGGCGCCCGGCCTCTACAAGCACGAGAAGCAGGCTTTCCTGCCATATCTGGTCGCGACCCCGTTCTTCTTCGTGCTGGGCGCGATGCTGGTCTATTTCGTCGTCTTGCCGATGCTGATCCGCTTCTCGCTCGGCATGCAGCAGACCGGCAGCGACGAGACCGCGCAGATTCAGCTCCTGCCCAAGGTCGGCGAATATCTGTCGCTGATGATGTCGCTGATCTTCGCCTTTGGCATCGCCTTCCAGCTCCCGGTGATCCTGACGCTGCTCGGCCGCATCGGCATCATCACCTCGAAGATGCTGCGCGAGAAGCGCCGCTATTTCATCGTCATCGCCTTCATCATCGCGGCCGTCCTGACCCCGCCGGACGTGCTGAGCCAGTGCTCGCTCGCGATTCCCTTGCTGGCGCTCTATGAGGGCTCGATCATCGCGGTATCGATGGTGGAGAAGAAGGCGGCGGCTTCGCAGGCTTCCAGCGGCGCCTCGTCGAGCGCCAACCCAGCGGAATAAGGCACCGCATCCTTTGGCTGTCATTCCCCGCGAAAGCGGGGAATCCAGTACGCCGCGGCCCCTCCGTATCCTCGCGCTGTCTTTGGAATACTGGATCGCCCGCTTTCGCGGGCGATGACAGCTGTGCTAGGGGAAGCGCGCTGACCTACAACGTTCGCCGTTGTATGTGGACGCGCTGCCCCAGGACCACAGCCATGCACGACATCAAGACGATCCGCGACAATCCGCAAGCTTTCGACGCCGGCCTCGCCCGGCGTGGGCTGAAGCCGATGTCCTCGTCGCTGCTGGCGATCGACGAAAAGCGACGGGCCGCGATCCTGGCTTCCGAGCAGGCCCAGGCCCGGCGCAACGCGGCATCCAAGGAGATCGGCGAGGCCAAGAAGGCCAAGGACGAGGCGCGCGCGGCCAAGCTGATGGCCGAGGTAGCCGAGCTCAAGACCACGATGCCGGAGCTCGAAGCGGCCGCCAAGGCCGCCGATGAGGAACTGGCGAAAGAGCTGTCGGCGATCCCCAATCTGCCGCTTGCGGAGGTGCCTGATGGCGTCGACGAGCATGGCAACGTGCAGCATCACGTGTACGGCAACAAGCGCAACTACAGTTTCGCGCCGAAACTGCACGACGATCTCGGCACCGCGCTCGGCTACATGGACTTCGAGGCTGCGGCAAAGCTCTCCGGCGCGCGCTTCGTCGTGTTGAAGAAGGGGCTCGCGCGGCTCGAACGCGCGATCGGCCAGTTCATGATCGACCTGCACACCAACGAGCACGGCTACACCGAGATCACCCCGCCGCTGCTGGTGCGCAACGAAGTCATGTTCGGCACCGGGCAATTGCCGAAATTCGAGGATGATCAGTTCTGGGCGATCAAGGGCGAGCTGCTCGCCGCGCCAGACGACGGGCGGTTGCGGACTGAGCGTCTTGGCCTCATCCCGACCGCCGAGGTCTCGCTCACCAATCTCGCGCGCGAATCCATCCTCGACGAGAAGCAGCTGCCGATGCGGCTCACCGCGCTGACGCCGTGCTTTCGCGCCGAAGCGGGCGCGGCGGGACGCGATACCCGCGGCATGATCCGCCAGCACCAGTTCACCAAGGTTGAGCTGGTCTCGATCACGACGCCGGAAGTGAGCAAGGACGAGCTGGAGCGGATGCTCTCCTGCGCCGAGCAGGTCTTGCAGAAGCTCGGCCTGCATTACCGCGTGATGACGCTATGTGCAGGTGACATGGGCTTCTCGTCGCAAAAAACCTACGACATCGAGGTCTGGATGCCAGGCCAGGGCGAGGGCGGCATGTTCCGCGAGATCTCGAGCTGCTCGGTGTGTGGCGATTTCCAGGCGCGGCGCATGGATGCGCGCTCGCGCGGGCCGGACGGCAAGCCGCGCTTCGTCCATACGCTCAACGGCTCCGGCACCGCGGTCGGCCGCGCGCTGATCGCCGTGATGGAGACCTATCAGCAGGAGGACGGCTCGATCGCCGTGCCGGACGTGCTGCAGCCCTACATGGGCGGGCTGAAGATGGTCGCGCGCGAGTAGGGCCGTCATCCGGCCGTCGCAATCTTGCGGCGACCGCTTGGGGTTGCGAAGATCGGATGGGCGGCTATCCTGACGCCCCTCCGATAGCTCCAACGATCGTCCATGGCCCTGCACCGCGACATCTTCTGGATCGGCAGACAATGGGCGGTGACCGGTTTCGGCATCCAGGCCGTCGATCAGCGGTTGCGCGGCGTGCTCGACATCGAGATCGCGCGGCTCTGGGACGACGATTTCGTGCAGAGCCGGCGCGCCAAGCCCGGGCTCAATCTCGAGGATTTTGACAAGGCACTGACGCTCGCACGCACGCGCTATCCGCAGGCGCCGCCACCAGAGTGTACGCCGGTGCGCGCGGCCACCGAGCTGCCGCCTGCGCCGGTCCCCGTCGCGCCACCGCCGAAACCTGCCCCGCCGGTCGTGCTCGCCTTGCGAGCGGAGGGCCGGCTGGCGCGCTTCCTGCCGCAATGGCGCATCCGCCGCTAGGCGAGAGGCCCGCCGACAGCCGTTGGTAGTTCCAAACCGCCCGGAACCTCCCGCATTTCGGCGGTTTGCCTGATCGGTCATAGCCGGATAAGACCTCCTCACAGCACCTGAGGAATCGATCTGACGCATGCGCATTCTCTGCACCAATGACGACGGTATCCACGCGCCCGGCCTCAAGGTCGTGGAGGAGATCGCGTGCGCCCTGTCCGACGATGTCTGGGTGGTGGCGCCCGAGCTCGACCAGTCCGGCGTCTCGCATTCGCTGTCGCTGAACGATCCCTTGCGCCTGCGCGAGGTCGGCCCGCGGCACTTCGCGGTGAGGGGCACGCCGACCGACTGCGTCATCATGGGCGCGCGTCACATCCTGGGCGCGACGCTGCCCGACGTCGTGCTCTCTGGCGTCAACAAGGGCCGCAACGTCGCCGAGGACGTCGTCTATTCCGGCACCATCGCGGGCGCGCTGGAAGGTACCATTCTGGGCCTGCCGTCGTTCGCGCTTTCACAGGAGTTTAGCGTCGAGACGCGCGAGCGGCCGCCGTGGGATACCGCGCGCAAGTTCGGTCCCGACATCCTGCGCAAGGTGCTCAAGGCCGGCGTGCCCAGGAACACCGTGATCAACGTCAATTTTCCGTCCTGCGCGCCGGAAGAGGTTCTCGGTATCCGCGTGACGCGGCAGGGCAAGCGCAACCTCGGCTTCCTCAGGATCGACGAGCGCCGCGACGGCCGCGGCAATCCCTATTTCTGGATCGGCTTCGAGCGTGCCGCGATGATGGACCTGCCGGAGGATGGCACCGATCTGGCCGCGCTACGCGAGCGTTACATCTCGGTGACGCCACTGAAGCTCGACCGCACGGATGAGGCCTTCTCGCAGGCTCTTGGCGAGACGCTGAAATAGGGACCGCGTCCACTGTCGCGTCCTCTTCGCGCCCCTCCTGCAAAAAAGGTCGAAAACAACCCCATGCAAAGTAGCCGGGGGCTGCCTGGTGGCGGATTCGTGTTTTACGAAATTGGTTGACGCGTCGGGCAAATCACCGGCACAATTCCATCATTGCAGCAGATGCGAGCGGCGCTAGCCGCCGCGCAGCGCGGACTCGATGGTCTTGCCAAGTGCGTCGAGCTGAAACGGCTTTTGCAGCGCCGGCCGGTCGCGATACTGCTCGGGCAGGCCGGATGAGCCGTAGCCGGTGGCGAAGATGAAGGGCCGGCCCTTGGCCTTGATGACGTCGGCGACCGGCGAGATCACCTTGCCGTTGACGTTGACGTCGAGGATGGCGAAATCGAATTCGGTCGACTGTGCAAGCCGCATCGCTTCGGCAATGTCGCCGGCCTCGGCCGCGACCTTGTAGCCAAGCTCTTCGAGCATGTCTGCGACCATCATCCTGATCATGACCTCGTCTTCGACGAGGAAAACAGAACCGCCCGCAGTCATCCGTGAGTCCTTGCCCTTCCCATCAAACGTTCGCAGATAAAACCATGCGACGCAACGAGCGTTTGGACAAACCCCAATCTGGAAATGCCGGCATGACCAATTCCGCGTAAAGCAGTTTATGTGGTCAGATGCCGTGACAGAAGTTTATCATGGGTTCCTGCGCCGGAACAAGAATCCTGCGGCTGCGACGAAGGTCTCAGCTGCATGGCAGGTTAGACCCGGCCGAGATCAAAACGCGACGAAAAATTAGCATGACCACCAATCAGCATCCGCCGGAAAAAATGATGTTTCAGCTCACGCTGCGACGTCGCGGCATCAGTGACCAGGCGGTGCTGCGCACCATGGAAGAGGTGCCACGCGATCTGTTCGTCGAGGCGGCTGACCGGGAGGATGCCTACCGCGACAGCGCCTTGCCGATCGCCTGCGGGCAGACTATCAGCCAGCCCTTCGTCGTCGCCTACATGACCGAGCAGCTTCAGTTGCAGAAGCGGCATCGCGTGCTGGAGATCGGCACGGGCTCCGGTTACCAGGCCGCAGTGCTGTCGCGGCTTGCCGGGCATGTCCTGACGGTCGAGCGCTATCGAAAACTCGCCGATACGGCGCGCGCCCGGCTCGAAAAGCTCGACTGCCACAATGTGGAAGTGATGCTGGGTGACGGTCTCGATCTGCCCGCCAATATCGGTCCCTTTGACCGCATCATCGTCACCGCCGCGATGGAAGAGATCCCGGACAATCTGATCGCCCGGCTGGAGGTCGGGGGCGTCCTGATCGCACCTGTCGGCCCCCATCAGGGGGTGCAGACCCTGATCCGCCTGACCCGCACCGAGACGGGGACCGAGCGCAGGGAACTCGTCGATGTTCGTTTCGTGCCAGCGCTGCCTGGCGTAGCGCGCGAGCTCTAGAATTCCGGATCGGCTGTGCTGCCAACACCTTATTGGGAGGGTTAAGCGGTTATTTACTCGGCACGTGTTTACTTAAAAAACCAGTTCAGTTGCGTACGAGTGAGTAACCATGTCCGCTCTTGCCGAGTTGCTTTACTCGCGCCGCGTGCCGCAGGTCGCGGTGCTGGCGCTGATCTCGTTCGGTTTCGCCGGATGCAGCGCCGATATGTCGTCGCGGCTTTCGCAATCCAACTTCTCCAACCCCTTCGCGTCCCAGGACTCCACGGGGTCGGTGCAGCAGGCGCCGCCGCCGCAGCGAGAGCTGCCGCAATATTCACGGCCGCAGACACAGCCCGGCTATTATCAGTCCCAGCCGTTGCCGCCGCCGGCGATCGCCGCGCCGCAATCCTCTCCCGTCGCAGGAGGCGGGGGTGTAGCCGGAGGCGGGCGTGGCATGGGGTCCTATGCGCCGCCGTCACAGCCGCATCTTGAAGCCACCGGCACCGTGCCGCCGCGCTCGGTTGCCGCGGCCCGTCCCTCCGGCGGAACCAAGATCATCGTCGGTACCAGCGACACGCTCGACGTACTTGCCAAGCGCTATCACGTCACCCCGCAGGCGATCCTTGCCGCCAACGGCTACAAGGGGCCGCGCACGCTCTCGCCCGGTCAGCAGCTCGTCATTCCGCACCCGGCAGCAACCGCCGCAGCGCCTGCGCCGGCATTGGCTCCGGTTGCCGCAGCGCCAGTCGCGGCGCCCGCAGCAAAGCCGGTGGCGGCCGTCAGCGCTCCGTCCAGTACCCACTTCGTCAATCGTGGTGACACGCTCGCCAGCATTGCACGCAAGAACCACATTCCGGTGGCTGAGCTCGCGCGCGCCAATGGTCTCGATTCCTCCGCCAAGCTCAAGCTCGGCACCAAGCTGACCGTGCCGGGCGGCAAGACTGCGGCCGTCGCCGCGCCTGCTGCCCCGGTGGCGGTGGCCGCCGCGCCCGTCGCCGTTGCCCAGCAGCCTGCCGCGGTCGCAACCGTGCCCGCCACCAGGGTCGCTTCCGCCGCGCCGCCGGTGCAGAGCGCACGGCTGGCGCAAGCCACCGCCAATGTCGAAGAGAAGTCCGCCGAAACGCCGGCGAAGGCCGCGGACGCCACCGGCGCGCTGCCGACCTTCCGCTGGCCGGTCCGCGGCAAGGTGATCACGAGCTACGGCGCCAAGACCAACGGCAAGAGCAATGACGGCATCAATCTCGCGGTGCCCGAAGGTACGCCGGTCAAGGCGGCTGAAGACGGCGTCGTTGCCTATTCCGGCAACGAGCTGAAAGGCTACGGCAATCTGGTCCTGGTTCGCCACTCCAACGGCTACGTCACCGCATATGCCCATGCGAGTGAGCTGTTGGTGAAACGCGGCGATACCATCAAGCGCGGCCAGGTCATTGCCAAGTCGGGTCAATCCGGTGAAGTGGCATCGCCGCAACTTCACTTCGAGATCCGTAAGGGTTCAAACCCGGTTGACCCGCTTCAATTCCTGAACGGGGCGTGAGGCGTTAATTCAGTTTAGGCTCTGGGAGCAGGGCGCGCGACCTGCGCAATGAAACTGTCATCGCCCGCCTTGTGCGCAATTGCGCACTGGGGCGGGCGATCCAGTATTCCAGAGACAGCGACGGGATACGGAGAAGCCGCGGCGTACTGGATTCCCCGCTTTCGCGGGGAATGACACCGGTGGGTTGGCAAGAGCCTTCCGACCTAATTCGGCGTCAGCTTCACACCCAGCCGTCCCGCCAGTTCCTGCACGAACTGCCAGGCGACGCGGCCGGAGCGTGAGCCGCGCGTGGTCGACCATTCCAGGGCCTCGCGCTCCAGCGCCTCGCCGTCGACCTTGATGCCGAAATGGCCGCAATAGCCGCGCACCATCGCGAGATATTCGTCCTGGCTGCAGCGGTGGAAGCCGAGCCACAGGCCGAACCGGTCCGACAGCGAGACCTTCTCTTCGACTGCTTCACCGGGGTTGATCGCGGTGGAGCGCTCGTTCTCGATCATGTCGCGCGCGAGCAGGTGACGGCGGTTAGAAGTGGCGTAGAGGATGACGTTGTCGGGCCGGCCCTCGATGCCGCCTTCGAGCACGGCTTTGAGCGATTTGTAGGACGCGTCATTGCCATCGAAGGAGAGATCGTCGCAGAACACGATGAAGCGGAAGGATGAGCTGCGCAATTGCTCCATCAGCGCAGGCAGCGTCTCGATGTCCTCGCGATGAATCTCGATCAGCTTCAATTTTTCGGCGGCTTTCCGGTGCGCGTTGATGCTGGCATGTGCCGCCTTCACCAGCGACGACTTGCCCATGCCGCGCGCGCCCCAGAGCAGGGCGTTGTTGGCAGGTAGGGCGTTTGCGAAGCGCTCGGTGTTCTCGATCAGGATGTCCCGCATCCGGTCGATGCCCTTGAGCAGGAAGAGGTCGACACGGCTGACCCGCGGTACCGCCGAGAGGCGGCCGTCCGGATGCCAGACGAAGGCGTCGGCACGCTCGAACGAGGTGGGCGCGTTAGTCCCGGGCGCCTGGGTCGAAAGGTGCGCGGCAATGGTCTCCAGCGCACGTACGATGCGCTCCTGCGCGAGGTCGGCGCCGTTCGCCGTGGGGCGTTTTGCCGCGAGGCGGGCGGACTTTCGGGTAGGTGTCTTGGTGGCCTTACCGCGGGCGGTTTTGCTTGGTTTTTTGGGCATGTCCGAAGTTCCTGAGAATGCAGCCTTATCGGGCCTGAGCGCCGCCGGCAAGGTGGCCAAATCGTCAGTCTGGCAGCGTTGCAATTGGGACCGCGGCCGCTATAGTCCGCGCGAAATTTGACCGGCCCGGCTGGCCTGAGGGGGCCATGCCGGCCCTCTCCCCGTTCACGAGGATCGTCCGAATGTTCATTACCCCTGCGTATGCCCAGGCCGCGGGCGCCGGCGACACCAACAGCATGTTGATGTCGCTGCTGCCGTTCGCCCTGATCTTCGTGATCATGTACTTCCTGATTCTGCGCCCGCAGCAGAAGAAGGTGCGCGACCATGCCGACCTCGTGAAGAACATTCGCCGCGGCGACACGGTCGTGACCTCGGGCGGCCTCGTCGGCAAGGTCACCAAGGTCGTCGATGACGACCAGATCGAGTTCGAAATTTCCGACGGCGTGCGGGTGCGGCAGATGCGCCAGATGATTTCCGGCGTGCGCGCCAAGGGCGAGCCGGCCAAGGAAAGCGCCAAGGACGACTCGGCGAGCTGATCGCTCGCTTGAGCCTCGTATTCTCCTGATCTGACAGGTTCACTCGATGTTGTATTTCACGCGGTGGAAGGCGCTGGGGATCATCCTGCTGGCGCTGATCGTGTGCCTCTGCGCGGTCCCGAACTTCTTCCCCGAAGCGCAGGTCAAGACCTGGCCCGCCTGGGCGCAGCGCCGGCTCGTGCTCGGCCTCGACCTTCAGGGCGGCTCGTATCTGCTGCTCGAAGTGGACTCCAACTACGTCAAGAGGCAGAAGCTCGACCAGATCCGCGACGACGTCCGCCGCGTGCTGCGTGACAACAAGATCGGGTACACCGGGCTTGTGACCAAAGGCGATGCCGTCGAGGTCCGAGTGAAGGATACCGACCTATCCGCCGCGCTCGAGAAGATTCGCGAATTGTCGCAGCCCTTGGGCGGTTTGCTCGGCTCCAATGGCCAGCGCAGCCTGGAAGTCTCCGACGCTGGGGGCGGCCTGATTCGTTTGACCGTGCCTCAGGCGGCCATCACCGAACGCATCCGGCAGACCATCGAACAGTCGATTCAGATCGTCGAGAAGCGCGTCAACGAACTTGGCACGGTCGAACCGGTGATTCAGCGGCAGGGAACCGACCGAATCCTGGTTCAGGTGCCGGGCCTGCAGGACCCGACCCGGCTGAAGATTATTCTCGGCCAGACCGCGAAGATGGAATTCCGCATGGTGGATACCTCTGTGCCGCCCGACCAGGCGCAGCGGGGCAGCCTGCCGGCCGAATCCGAACTCCTGATGAGCGCGTCGCCGCCGAATACCCCGTATGTCGTCAAGAAGCAGGTGCTTGTCGCGGGTGGTGATCTTACAGACGCCCAACCGGGCTTCGACCAACGCACCGGCGAGCCGGTCGTCAACTTCAAGTTCAATACGTCGGGCGCGCGCAAGTTCTCGCAGGCCACACAGGAGAATGTCGGGCTACCCTTCGCGATCGTGCTCGACAACAAGGTGATCTCGGCGCCCGTCATCCGCGAGCCGATCACCGGCGGCCAGGGCCAGATCTCCGGCAGCTTCACGGTGCAATCGGCGAACGATCTCGCGATCCTCTTGCGCGCCGGCGCGCTGCCGGCGCCCTTGACCGTCATCGAGGAGCGCACCGTTGGTCCGGGCCTCGGCCAGGACTCGATCGAGAAGGGCGAGCTTGCGGCGTATGTCGGCTCGATCATGGTCATCGTGTTCATGCTGCTGACCTACCGGCTGTTCGGCCTGTTCGCCAACATCGCGGTGGCGATCAACGTCGCGATGATCTTCGGCCTGTTGTCGCTGCTCAACGCCACGCTGACGCTGCCCGGCATCGCCGGCATCGTGCTCACCGTCGGTATCGCGGTCGACTCCAACGTGCTGATCTATGAGCGCATCCGTGAGGAGCTGCGCGGCGGCCGCAATGCGATCTCGGCGATCGACGCCGGGTTCAAGCGGGCGCTCGCGACCATCCTCGATTCCAACATCACGACCTTCATTGCTGCTGCCGTGCTGTTCTATATCGGCACCGGTCCGGTGCGCGGCTTCGCCGTGACGCTCGGCATCGGCATCATCACCACGGTGTTCACCGCCTTCACGCTGACCCGGCTGATCGTTGCCTGGTGGGTGCGGTGGAAGCGGCCGCAGAGCGTGCCGATCTAGGAGCCTGATTGTGACTCACTTCGTTCTCATCGGGCTTGGCGTCCTCATTGCCGTCCTCACCGTGGTTGCCGCGCTCGGCCTGCTGCCGTCGCTGCGCATCGTCCCCGACAATACGCATTTCGACTTCACGCGCTTCCGCCGCATCAGTTTTCCGATCTCGGCAGCGCTGTCGATCGTCGCCATCACGCTGTTCTTTACCCACGGCCTGAACCTCGGTATCGACTTCAAGGGTGGCACGCTGCTCGAGGTCAAGGCGAAGTCCGGCACCGCCGACATTGCTGCGATGCGCACCTCGCTCGACGCCCTCGGTCTGGGCGAAGTGCAGTTGCAGCAGTTCGGCGGCCCCGAGAACGTCCTGATCCGCGTCGCGGAGCAGCCGGGCGGTGACGCCGCACAGCAGGAAGCCTTGCAGAAGGTTCGTGGCGCGCTCGGCGACAGCGTCGACATTCAGCGCACCGAAGTGCTCGGTCCGCGCGTCGCCGGCGAATTGCTGGCCTATGGCATGCTCGGCCTGATGCTCGCGATCGTCGCGATCCTGATCTACCTCTGGTTCCGCTTCGAATGGCAGTTCGCGCTGGGCGCCATGATCGCCAACGTGCACGACATCGTGCTGACCATCGGCTTCATGTCGATCAGCCAGGTCGATTTCGACCTGACCAGCATCGCCGCGCTTCTGACGATTCTTGGCTACTCGCTGAACGACACCGTCGTCATCTACGACCGCATCCGCGAAATGCTGCGGCGTTACAAGAAGATGCCGATGCCGCAGCTCCTCAACGAGTCCATCAATTCGACGCTGTCGCGCTCGATTATCACCCACGTCACGGTGACGCTGGCCTTGCTGGCGCTGCTGCTGTTCGGCGGCCACGCCATCCACAGCTTCACCGCGGTGATGATGTTCGGCGTCGTGCTGGTCGGCACCTACACCTCGATCTTCATCGCGGCCCCGATCCTGATCTATCTCGGCGTCGGCGAGCATCGCGAAGATGCGCCCGATACGGCTACGCCGGCGAAGAAAAACAAGGCATGATCCGAACCGCATGCCCTCGCAAGAGTTTGCGAGGGCAGTAGGCTCATTCGGACGAATCCCATGGCCGGCGATCCCAACGCTCCTCATTTCCCGCGCTCGGCGCCGATCGATGCCTATGGCAAGGGCGGCTTCGCCTTTGCCGGCATGTCGCATCGCGGCTCGCTGCTGTGCCTGCCCGACGCGATCTGGGCCTGGGACGTGACCGACCCCGCCAAGATCGACCGCTACTCGCTGGAGCGGGTCTTTGCCGCGGCCAACAGCATCGACACGCTCCTGGTCGGCACAGGAACCGGCGTGTGGCTGCCGCCGCCGGAGCTGCGGCAGGCGCTGAAGGCGGTGAGGGTGGTGCTGGACACGATGCAGACCGGCCCCGCCGTGCGTACCTACAACATCATGATCGGCGAGCGACGGCGTGTCGCGGCGGCCCTGATCGCCGTGCCATGAGTGGCGCACCGACTGCCGACGCTGCCTTCTGCGCCGATCTCGTGCGCAGCCACGATTTCGCGCGCTACGCCGCGACCCTGTTCGTGCCCGCCAACGAGCGCCGCGCTCTGCTCGCGCTCTATGCCTTCAACGCCGAGATCGTCCGCGTCCGCGATCAGGTGACCCAGCCGCTGCCGGGCGAAATTCGCCTGCAATGGTGGACCGACATGCTGGCCGGCCATGTCCATGGCAGCGCCGAGGGCAACCCAGTCGCCGCCGAGCTCCTGATCGCGATCCGCGACTACGATCTTCCGGTCGAACCCTTGTCGCGGCTCGTCGAGGAGCACCAGTTCGATCTGTACAACGACCCGATGCCGACCATGGCGGCGCTGGAGGGGTATCTGACCGAGACGTGCTCGGCGCTGTTGTCGCTTGCGGCCCGGATCTGCGCGCGGCCGTCGGAGGCCATCGATCACCTGGCCCGCCATGCCGGCCTCGCGCAGGGCATGGTGCAGGTGATCGCCAGCCTGCGGCGCGATGCCGCGCATCGCCAGCTGTTCGTGCCGCAGCAGCTCCTGGAAGGCCATGGCAGCGCCATCGAGGAGGTGTTTGCCGCCAAGGAGACGCCGACGCTGCGCGCGGCTTTGGATGAGCTCACGAGCGAGGCGCGAAAGCATATCGCGACGGCGACCTCGCTGCTGGCGGAGATACCGCTGCAGGCAAGGCCGGCGTTCCTGCCGCTCGCAGTGGCGCGCCGCGATCTGGCGCGCCTGTCCCGCGCGGATCGCAACCCCTTCCTGTCACAGCCGCCATCGCGGCTAGGAACCCTGTGGACGCTCTGGCGCGCGTCGCGCTCGCGGCAATTTACCAAATAGCGGCTCCTGTATCGCGGTAACAGGCCAAATGCCCTATATTGGCCTATGGCCGAAGCACTCGACACCACCTCGCAACGCACGCCGGATTCAGCGGTCGACCTGAGCGACCTTCCAGTGACGGTCGCCGATCTACAAGCGGCTGCGGACGTGGTCCGCGGCGCCGTCGTTCAGACGCCCTGCAACTACAGTCGCACGCTCAGCGCGATCTGCGGCTGCGATCTCTGGCTCAAGTTCGAAAATCTCCAGTTCACCTCCTCGTTCAAGGAGCGCGGCGCCCTCAACCGCCTGACCGCGCTCTCAGCGGAAGAGCGGCAACGCGGCGTCATCGCGATGTCGGCCGGCAACCACGCGCAGGGCGTTGCCTATCACGCCAAGCGCCTCGGCATTCCCGCGACCATCGTGATGCCGGTCGGCACGCCGATGGTGAAGATCGAGAACACCAGGCATCACGGCGCCGAGGTGATCGTCACCGGCGCGACCCTCGAAGAGGCTGCCACGTTCGCGCGCACGCGTGGCGAAGCGCGCGGCATGATCTTCGTCCATCCCTATGACGATCCGCTCGTCATCGCCGGGCAGGGCACGGTCGGGCTCGAGATGCTCAAGGCGGTGCCGGAGCTGGATACGCTGGTCGTTCCGATCGGCGGCGGCGGCCTGATCAGCGGCATCGCCATTGCGGCCAAGGCGCTCAAGCCGTCCTTACGAATTCTCGGGGTCGAGGCCTGGCTCTATCCCTCGATGTACAACGCCATCCATGACGGCAATTTGCCCGCGCGCGGCGACACGCTCGCCGAAGGCATCGCGGTGAAGTCGCCGGGCAAGATCACGACCGAGATCGTCCGCCGCCTCGTCGACGACATCGCGCTGGTGAACGAGGCCGAGCTCGAACGCGCCGTTGCGACCCTGATCTCGATCGAGAAGACCGTGGTGGAAGGCGCGGGCGCCGCCGGGCTCGCGGCGATCATGAGCGACCCCTCGCGCTTTGCCGGCCGGAAGGTCGGCCTTGTCCTGAGCGGCGGCAATATCGACACGCGGCTGATCGCCTCGGTCCTGACCCGCGAGCTCGCGCGCGAAGGACGGCTGACGCAATTGTCGCTCGACATCCCCGACAGGCCGGGCCAGCTCGCCGCGGTGGCGGCGCTGCTCGCGGAAGCCGGCGCCAACATCATCGAGGTCTCGCACCAGCGGACGTTCTCCGATCTGCCGGCCAAGGCGACGCTGCTTCAGCTCGTCATCGAAACGCGCGACGCCGCGCATCTCGACGAGGTCATGGCCAAGCTCGGTGCCTCCGGCCTGAGCGCGCGCTGCACGTGAGGTGCAGCTAGCTCGACGGCAAATCCGCCTCGAAATTGAAGCGGTCGCGCAAATTCTTGCGCTGCTCCAGGATGTCCTTGAGGAACGCGCGGTCCTGGTCGCTCGTCATCATCGGCTCGATCAGATCGAGCTGGTTCATCGCCACGAGCTGGAGGATCTCGGTGCGCGGCTTGCCGCTGGCGTCGCGCGGCAGGGCGTGCACGACCTGGATGTGCTCGGGCGGCTTTGGTCCCTTCGCAGCCGTGAGCTCGTTGCGCAGCTGGCCTTCGAGCGCCGACTGGTCGGCCTCGACGAAGGCGTAGAGCCCGACGCCGGAACGGCGGTCGGCGAAAGCGACAATGGCGGTGTCACGCACGGCCGGATTCTTGCGAATGAGGTCGATGAGCACTGGCGCGTCGTTGACGAGCCTGCGGCCACCGCCCTCCCGGTCGGTGAAATTGAACAGTCCGCGGGTGATCGCGCGATAGACCTTCTTGCCGGTGGCGAGCCAAAGGCTCGCGGCAAAGGATTTCTTCGCGAGGATCTTGCGCTCCCTGGGCGTCAGCGCCTCGGGCGCATAGGAGCGCTTGTGCTTCAAAAGATGCCTGAGGTCCTCGTAGGCGAGAATGCGATACAGCCGGCCGCGACGCGCAAAGCAGGCGGCGAGCTGGAAGTCGGTCACATAGGCGCGGCCGTCGCGGCCGACCAGCCAGTTCTGCTCCTTCGCAAGGTCGTTGTGGCAGATGCCGGCGCGGCGCAGCCGGCGCAGCGTGTCCTTGGCGGAACGGAAATAGGCGACATTGCCGTGCGGCTTGGCCAGGTGCAGCGCGACGCCGTCGACGAAGCCGCGGACCAGCGCGCGGCGGCCGGCCCAGAGCAGCTCAGGACCGACGTTCAGGCCCTTTGCCAGCGCCAGCGCGTGCTTCTCGCGCGCGAACAGATGGCGCGCCAGCACGAACGACCACCACGGCACCTCGTCGAGCCGGCGCAGCACCGCATCGACCTCTCCGCGCTCACTCCTGAATCGGCCGCGCTCGACAGTCGAGAACACGTCGCGCTTCAGGAGCACGCCCTCGGTCCAGCGCGCCGCGAGATCAGCGGCGTCTTCTTTGGGTAGGCTCATGACAGGCTCACGCCGCTGCGGCGATGTTTTGGTGATCGGCGATCCAGCGATCGAGATCGGCGAGCGCGCGGGCGCTCAGCGCCTGTTTCTTGGCGACCGTCTTCTCGTTGCCGCGCAGCCGCGTGCCATCGGGCTTTTTGGTCGGCACGGTCGCGAGCGGCGGAAACAGGCCGAAATTGATGTTCATCGGCTGGAACGAGCGCGTGCCCGGCTCGATGGTCTCGATATGGCCGCCGATGATGTGCCCGAGCAGCGATCCCAGCGCGGTCGTCGCCGGCGGGCTTGCGAGCTGCTCGCCACGCGCATCCGCTGCCGCATAGAGGCCGGCGATCAGGCCGACGCTGGCAGATTCAACATAGCCCTCGCAGCCCGTCATCTGGCCGGCAAAGCGCAGCCGCGGCTGCGCGCGCAGACGGAGCTGGCCGTCGAGCAGCTTTGGCGAATTGAGGAAGGTGTTGCGATGCAGGCCGCCAAGGCGCGCGAATTCCGCGTTCTCAAGGCCCGGAATGCTACGGAAGATGCGCTGCTGCTCGCCGTACTTCAATTTCGTCTGGAAGCCGACGATGTTGTAGAGCGTGCCGAGCTTGTTGTCCTGGCGGAGCTGCACGATCGCGTAAGGCTTGGTCGTCGGATCGTTCGGATTGGTCAGCCCGACCGGCTTCATCGGGCCATGACGCAAGGTCTCGGGCCCGCGCTCGGCCATCACCTCGATCGGCAGGCAGCCATCGAAATAGGGCGTGTTGGTCTCCCACTCCTTGAACTCGGTCTTCTCGCCTGCAATCAGCGCGGCGACGAAGCCGTCATACTGCTGCTTCGTCATCGGGCAGTTGATGTAGTCGGCGCCATTGCCGCCGGGGCCGACCTTGTCATAGCGCGACTGGAACCAGGCGACCGACATGTCGATAGAGTCGCGATGCACGATCGGCGCGATCGCATCGAAGAAGGCAAGCGCGTTTTCATCCGTCAGCTCGCGGATCGCGTCCGCCAGCGGCGCAGAGGTGAGGGGGCCGGTCGCGACGATCACGTTGTCCCAGTCGGCCGGCGGCAGGCCGGCGACCTCGTCGCGGGCGATCTCGATCAGGGGATGTTCGTTCAGCGCCTTGGTGACGGCGGCGGAAAAGCCCTCGCGGTCGACGGCCAGTGCGCCGCCCGCGGGCACCTGGTTGGCATCCGCCGCGCGCATGATCAGCGAGCCGAGGCGGCGCATTTCGGCGTGCAGGAGGCCGACGGCGTTGTTGGCGGCATCGTCGGAGCGGAACGAGTTCGAGCAGACGAGCTCGGCGAGCCCATCGGTGCGGTGGGCCTCGGTCATGCGCCTCGGCCGCATCTCGTGCAGCACCACGGATACGCCTGATCTGGCGACCTGCCAGGCGGCTTCGGAGCCGGCAAGGCCCGCGCCGATGATGTGTACGGTCTTGGAATTGGGTCCTGTCATGGGCGCGACAGGTAGCGCTTTTCAGCGCCGAGTGGAATCGCCGTGATGGCGTTTCTCACCCCAGAAACGACAACGCCCGCACGAGGCGGGCGCTATCGGTTCGTCCGGTCCGTGAAGGGCCAATCAGCCCTTGTAGGCGCCGGCGGCAACGCGCGGAATGTCCGAACGGTCGAGGCCGATGTCGGCCAGCTCGCGATCGCTGAGCTGCGAGAGTTCAGCAACATTGCGCTGATAGTCCCGGAACGCGTGGATCATACGGATGAGCGAGAGCAGCATGGTAGTCTCCTGTAGTTCGATTCAGCCCTTGACCTGGGCGTCATCGTTGAAATGAATATAGATGGGACTGTTGCACTGCGGAAGTTCCGATGTTGCGATGCAGCTAAGCGAAGAGCGCATAGCAATAGTAAGGATCGATTAACGGGTTGGCAGTCCCGCCCAAGAGCTAGTCCCCGGCGGACCTGCGAGCGTAATAACATCCCGTGAAATCACGGATTTATAGCATTTTCTGTTGGTTCCATCCGTTACAAAAATATGTCGCGCCAAGCCCGCCGCAAGCCGCCAGGCGGAATTCGCACCGCCATCTCGTATGCGCGATTCGCATGCATTATGATTCATAGAACTGATTTCTTGTTCACTGTTTTGTCATCTGAAGCCGTTGGCCGGGAAGACCTGGTGTCGGATGGTTGTGAGTCGGGAGTGCCCAATCGCTTCGATTCGGAGTTGGCATCGATTCCTGCTTGCCCTGGTCAGAGGCCCAATCTCGGTCTGCGCGACCCCGACCGCGTCTCCCATTGTCTTCGCTGCGATGCACACACGCCGAGCGTGCAAGAGCCAAATTACAAAACTGTAATGAAAATCAGAATTTTCGCATGAGGCTCTGCACGCCGCGCAACTTCACGCGGTTCTCGCGGGGAATTCATTCTCGAAACTTGCGGCGGTCGACGAACAATCTCGCCCGCAGATTCCGGCAATGACGTCGGGCTGCGCACAATAAGAGAAGGAAGGTAACAATGAAGACGTTACTAGGGGTCATCGCAATTGCCGCCGTCGCATTCGCCGTCGCTCCCGCGCAGGCCGCGAAGAAGATGGGCGGATGCAGCGCGACCAATCTCGAGCAGACCGAGACCGCGATCGAGAACATGTCCGACGGTGACAGCAAGTTCACCGCGCAGAAGGAGATCGCTGCGGCTCAGGACGCGCTGTTGAACGGCAAGATGGGTGTGTGCGGCGCGCACCTCAACAAGGCGATGCACGCCACCGCGGGCAAGTAACGCCAGGAAACCAAGGAGGGCCGGTCGCGACGCGATCGGCCCCTATTCTTTTGAAACTTCCTAGGGAGCGCGCGCGAGCTGGGTCGCGAAAGAGGCGACCGTCTTGGCGTAGACCTCGCTCTTGTTCCATTGCTGGAGCACCGCGAAGTTGGGGCCGCCGGGCTCAAAATCCTTGCCGCGCTGCCAGCCGTAGTTCGCAAGATAATTGGCGGTCGAGGCGAGCACGTCGGGCGCGCTGTGCAGGAGGTCGCGCCGGCCATTGCCGTCGAAGTCGACGGCATATTTCATCCAGGATGACGGCATGAACTGGGTCTGGCCGAGCTCGCCGGCCCAGGCGCCCTTCATCTCGTTCGGCGCAAGATCACCACGCTGAACGATGCGCAGCGCATCCATCAGCTCGCCGCGAAACTGCTCGGCGCGCCGGCAGTCATAGGCAAGCGTCGCGAGCGAGCGCAGCGTCGGAAACTTGCCGGTGTTTACGCCGAAATCGGTCTCCAGTCCCCAGATGGCGACCAGCACCTCGCCGGGCACGCCATAGGTCTGCTCGATCCGCGACAGCACCGAGCCGTACTGCTTCATCATGTTGGAGCCACGCTGCATGCGCGGCGGCACCATGCGGCCTGAGAACTCCTCAAAACTCTGGCTGAAGACTTTTTGCGAACGGTCGCGCGACAGTACGGTTTGATCGAGCGTGACGCCGGCAAGGCCGGCCGTGATCGCCTGCTGCGAGATGCCCTTGGCGGCAGCTTCGGTCTTGAAGTCGGCAACCCAGGCATCGAAATTGCCCGAACCGCAGGCAGATGCGGCGAGCGCGGGCCCGGCTGAGGCAATCGAGGCGGTGAGGGCGAAGGCTGCGAGGGCGAGACGAGAAATCGTCGGGGTCATTCGAACGGATCGATCCAATGATGTGGCATGACCGGCGGTGCGGAATGTCGGTTCCAACCGCGGCTAAAACAAGGCCCATGGGCCGGTGGCGTCTACTCAGGCACGAGCAGGGTTAAAGGAATGATATCGGGCGAGTCCGCAAGCGATCAACCGGCGGACTCGCAGCAACGTGATTTCCGTTTCACTCCGATCGATTCCGCCAGGGGAACAGGTTGGCGGGAAAATCAGCAGCCGGCTTGCGCGGGCGCGGCGGCGGCGCGTCATGCCGTGCATTGGGATCGGACACGATCACCTTGCGATAGAGATGCCAGGTGGCGTGGCCGAGCAGGGGGATGACGACCGCGAGGCCGAGGAACGCCGGGATGGTTCCGAGCGCCAGCAGCGCTGCGACGATCACGCCCCAGGCCGCCATCGGCGCCGGGTTCTTCGCCACGGCGCGCAGCGAGGTCACCATGGCTTCGCCCGCGGTGGCGTGCCGGTCGAGCATCAACGGGAACGAGATGACGCTGATGCAGAGCGCGGCGAGCGCGAACAGGAAGCCGACGCCGCAGCCGACTACGATCAGCCACCAGCCCTGCGGCGTCGTCAGCACGCGCGTGAGGAAATCGGAAATACCGGTGACGCCCTCATAGCCGAATGCCGCCACGTAGATCGCCTGCGCGGTCGCAACCCAGGTCACGAACAGCGCGAGCAGGAGCGTGCCGAGCCCGAGCATGGCCCCGAAGGAGGGCGAGCGCAGCACGTCCATGGCGTCCCAGGCGCTGGCGTCCTCGCCGCGTTCGCGCCGGCTGCTGAGTTCATAGAGGCCGAGCGCCGCGAACGGGCCGATCAGCGCGAAGCCCGCGGCCAGCGGAAACAACAGCGGTATCACCGAATAGCCCATTGCAACGCGTGCGAGCACGAGGCCGAGCACCGGATAAATGATGCAGAGCACGACGGCGTGGCTCGGCACCTCCTTGAAATCCTCCCAGCCGCGCTTGAGCGCGTCATGCAGATCGGACAGTTGGATGGTTCGGATGACCGGTCCAGCCGCATCAGCAGGCTGGGCCATACTGGGGACATTGCCGTGGTAGAGTGTGGCCATGATCGCTTGCTCCCTTGCCGCGCAGCCGAATGCTGCGCCGACAAACGGCGCAAGCGGCCGCTATTTCCCAGACAATCGCGATTCCAGACCAGACGCGAAGACCGGCGGGGATCGCGAACTGAAATGAAAGCGTACTCCCATTCGCAGGAGCTGTCCCTCACGCCTGGGTGAAATTCGATGTCGCAGTGCAACCACGAATATGTCATTCGGTCGTCATTTCGCCGCAGATAAGCTGATGCTGTGACATGCTTCGCTCGAGCAGCGGACGCGACACAGAAACTTGGTCTATAGTGTTGGTACCTCAGGCCCTTCCAACCGATCCTTTTCGGGGAGCAGACATGAGCATCTTCAGTAAAATCGCCAGCGCGATCTTCGGCAGCCATCCTGCCGCGGCTGCGCCGGCCGGCGGAGCGACCTCCGGCGGAGCGCCGGCAGGCTCCGCGCCTTCGGCCTCCGCTCCTTCAGCCTCGGCGCCGTCGGCCGCACCTTCCGCTGCGCCATCCGCCGCACCCGCGCAGACCGTGGACGTGGCCGCGATCGTCGACAAGGCGGTCGCCGCGCACAAGGGCGAGAAGCTGGAATGGCGCACCTCGATCGTCGACCTCATGAAGGCGCTCGACATCGACTCCAGCCTTGCTGCGCGCAAGGAGCTCGCCAAGGAGCTCGGCTACACCGGCGATACCAACGATTCCGCCACCATGAACGTCTGGCTGCACAAGCAGGTGATGTCCAAGCTCGCCGCCAATGGCGGCAAGCTGCCGCCGGAGATCAAGCACTGACGGCAAGCGCCGTCGACGTTGAAAAAGGCCCGCGAGATCGCGGGCCTTTTTGGTGTCTGGCCTCTTAGTGTCCGGCCTTACGCAACGAGATCCGCATATTCCGGGTGCTTGTCGAGATAGTCGACGACAAAGCCGCAGCGGGCGACGACCTTCCTACCATCTCGCCGGATCAATTCCAGTGCGCCCTTCACCAGTTCGGATGCGATGCCGCGGCCGCGCAGCGCGCGCGGCGTCTCGGTGTGGGTGATGATCACCGCCGAGGTCGTCAGCCGGTAATTGGCGAAGGCGACCTCCTGGCCGACATCGAGCTCGAAGCGGCTTTTGTCCTCGTTGTCGCGTACCGATGCCGACATGCCAGTCCCTTCCCCCCCCGTCCTTGCAAGGCCTGATCTAGGCGTATGAACCCGTCTCTGCCAAGGCGCGACCAACGGACACCGTTGCAGGGGAGATATCCGTCGCATGCGTGTCTCGGTCGGTCTTTTGGCTTCGCTGGCTGTGCTGACGCTTGCCTGGACTGCGCCGGCATCGGCCGCGGACGGCGAGGCGGCGTCGCAGGCCTGGGACGTCTGCATCGGGACCACGAGCGCGCTGGACGATCGCGTCAAGGCCTGCTCGGCGGTGATCGACGGAAAGAGCGAGACCGGCCGCAAGCTCGCCGCCGCCTATTGCAATCGCGGCCATGGCCTGACCGATAAGCGCGAGCTCGATGCCGCGCTCAGCGATCTCGACGAGGCCGTCAAGATCGATCCGACCTCCGCCTGCGCCTTCAACAATCGCGGGCGCGTCTATGCCTTCAAGCACGATTTCGATCGCGCTATCGCCGACTACGACCAGGCGATCAAGCTCGATCCGACGTTGGCGATTGCCTACAACAATCGCGGCGAGTCCCGCTACAACAAGGGCGACCTCGATGGTGCGATCGACGACTACGACACCGCCATCAAGCTCAATACCAACTATGCCATGGCTTACGGCAACCGCGGCCTGGCCTACTATCGCAAGCGCGACATGGCGCATGCGCTGGCCGACTACACGGCGCGCATCAAGCTTGCGCCCGATCTGCTGGCCTACATCGACCGCGGCAACGTCTATCGCGATAGCGAGCAGCTCGATCGCGCCGCCGCTGACTATGGCGAGGCGATCCGCCTGGCGCCGACCGACGCGCGCGGCTGGCGCAATCGCGGCATGATCCGCCTCTTTCAGGGTGACATCAGAGGCGGCCTTGCCAACTACGACAAGGCGCTACAATATGATCCCTCGGATGCGTTTTCCTGGAACAACCGCGGCCAAGCCAGGATGCAGCTCGGCGACAAGCAGGGCGCGATCGCCGACTTCCGCAAGGCGCTGGAGTTGAAACCAGGCCTGCCGACCGCACGCGAGGCGCTGCAGAGGCTGGGTGCGCTGTAGGGCGTGTATTCATGAAGGCGCAGACGTCAGCTGTCTGATGGTCAAGCGGAAATCTTGCGATCAGTCGGAGCATTGCTGCTCGTGGACCCTAAACGGAAATCGGGCGTCGCCTGATCGGATTCACAAAATCCCGCTCAATGTGGTTTGCGACAAGGTGCGTGGTTTGCTCCCTAAGTCGCGCGGGCCGTTCGCCACATCGGGTCAAGCTGAAGAACCCGGTGTCGCCTTCGAAGGATGTGCAGAGGACTCAGTCGTTCAGAGATGAGCACGCGGCAATAGCCATCCCATGATCTTCTGATACGGATCGCGATGACTGCGGACGAATGCGTTCTCGTTCTGCTGAGCGGCGGTCCTGGCGAATTCAGAAATCCCCTCCATAGACTGCCGTTTATCCTTCGGAAGCTTCGCCCATTGGCGAATGATCTTCCGGCGGGCTTCGCGTTGCTTTTCCCTTACGTCATGCATCGGGACGCTCCTGAACAGGATTATTCCGGTCGACCTAGTATTGTTTGGGCTCACTAGAACTTCAACGTCCAATCAAGAACTCTTAGCCCCTCTGATCGTGCAGCGCTATACATGGGAGCTAGTCTCATATTGGCTTTGCAGGCCCGCCGCCCTAGAATTGCCGCGATCGCAGGACGGGCGAAATGCAGTATGTTTGCGACGCGCCGAAGGGAAAGACCTGGTTCCGTATCGAGACGGAAGGTGAGGCGATGCATGAGTCGCGCCTGATGGGCCACACAGTTGAGAAATATTTCCGCCGCGAGCGGGAGAAGGCAGTCCAGTCCTGGCGTCCCGAGCGGCCCAACGCGATCGAGCGCGACATCGGCCTCGAGGCCCATGTACAGCGAGAGATGCCGCTTTTCCTCACGCTGCGCGACAGGGAGGGCAATGCACTAACTACAGCGATGCTGCCACCGGGTGGCAAGGATCGCGGCGGGTTCCGGATCATCATCGTTGCCGCATCCAATGCCGATCCTTATCCTCAGCAGGACGCGGCCATCGCTGCACTGGGAGCGCATTTCGGTCTCACACTCGATCGCAACCGCTGCTTCCCCTACGGCCGCTAAGGAGCCTGACAAGTATCGCCGCTTGATTGGAGCGAGGCCCAACTCGGACCACTAGTGAGGTCCGCTCTTGCGCCGCTATCAGGGGCACAGCGGACCTTGTGCGCGCCCTGATGAGCACGCGCCTTGGTTGGATCAACCCCGCAGGTTGTTGTTTGCGTCGCACCGCTTCGCTGGCAAAAAACCACGGTGTCGCCCTTGCAACCGCGCAGCCGGTTCCCACGTGTTCTCCAGGACATACGCCCGAATGCGGCCGGCAGGGTCGCTGAACATTCGGAGTGTCGTGATTGCCAGCCGCCGACGTATGCCTCTTGTGTAGGAGGTTACGATGTCGGACTTTGGTTTTCTGAATACTCATCGAACATGGGAAGACTGGTGCGGGATGGTGCTCGGCGCGCTGATCGTTGCGTCGCCGTGGTTTCCCGTCCAGGATCATGAAACGATCGTCGGACACCAGGCGGTGATCCTGAACACGGTCGCAGTTGGCCTGGTCGTGTTTGGCCTCAGCCAGCTCGAATATGTTGCGTTGCAGCGCTGGCAGGAGGTGGCGACGATCCTGGTCGGGCTTTGGCTGATCGTCTCGCCCTATGTCCTCGGCTATTCCGGCGAAGGCTTTCTGCGCGTCTACCACACCAGCCTCGGCGCGGTGGTGGTGCTGCTCGGCGCGCTTCAGCTATGGCAGGACTGGGACCAGAGTGACCAGGACATGCTGAGGCATGGGCAATAGGTCATAGAGATGCGCAGGCCCGTCACGCAATCGACGGGCCTGCGCTCCTCATCTCGCTACCAGATCCGCGTAGTCTGGATGCTTGTCGATCCAGGCCTTCACGAACGGACATTGCGGGAGCAGGCTCAATCCTGCGGCGCGGACCTGGTCGAGCGCGCCTTGCACCAGCTTTGAGCCGACGCCCTTGCCGCCGAGCTCTTTCGGCACCTCCGTATGCTCGAAAGTGATGACGTTGCCGTCGAGCCGGTAGTGCTCGGTGGCGAGATGGCCATCCACTTCGAGCTCGAAGCGGTGATGGGCCTTGTTGTCGATGACGCCGCTCATGTCTCCTCCCGTCAGCTCTTCAGCGAGTCCGTCAGCATCTTGCGGATCGACCAGGGTTGCCCGTCGGATGAGCCCGTGATGTCGTCGATCTTCCAGCTGTTGGCCTCGCGCACGAACTCATAACGCACGACCTGGTCGGCGGGTTTGCGGTCGTTGCGGTGACCGGCGATGGTCACCGCGATCGTGGCCTTGTCGGACTCGAGCTTTTCGGTATCGAGCTTGAAGGATTTGACGTCCGGTTCCTGCGAGTTGGTTACGGGATCGAAATCGACCGGTCCGACGTCGCCCTTCGGCGTGTGCGCATCGGCCCTGGCCCACAGCGCGACCAGCGATTTCGAGAGATATTTCGCCTTGGCCGCCTTGGTCTCGATGATGAAGGCGCCGCCGCCATCGCCTTTGCCCTTGGCGGCGCGGGTGTAGATCGCGGTCAGGATCGCGACGGGATCGCTGGCTGGCGGGGCGTGCGCGGCGGCCGCGTTGACGGTGGCGAGAAGAGAGGCTGCGACGAAGGTGCGGCGCGTGAGCATGGGATGTCCTGAGATCGGTTCTACCCGCGCTTATAGACCGGAATGTCCGGCCGGCGGTGTATCTCAGTAGGATCTTGTGGCGGCGGTTTGGTTCAATCGGCGGCCTTGGCGAGACGCGAATCCTCCGCAGGTTGCGGCCGCAGGCAGCCCTTGCAGATGACGATCGATCGCTTGACCTGCGACTCCTGGTCGGCCTCGATTCTGTCCTGAGCCTGTGACCACTCCTTCGAGGCAGGCTGGGTCGCCGCGACCGATTTGTCCTGGCTGGTTCGGGCGGCGGTGCGTGGCGTGTGCGCCGGTCGCGGCTGATTGGGATCCTCACCTGCACCGTCCCAGGCGTAGCGCGCCGGGGCGAAAGCGGGATCGGTGGCGAGCCGCGCTTGCGGGGCCGCTGCACATCCGGCGAGCGCCAGCGACAACAGGAGAAAAGCGGGCGCTTTGGACATGGTCAGGAACTCTGTACGCGGAGACAGGTCAAGGTTGCCGATCATGTTTAAGATTCCCTGAACGATCGAAGCGACCGCGACGACCAAAGCGAATGAGACCCTTGATCCTGATCTGCGTTCTCTTCGCCGGCGGCCTTGCCCGCGCCGAGGATGCAAAACCGTTCAATCCGGCCGATTACCCCAGCGAGGTGCAGAAGGCGCTGCACTACGCTCATCAGGAATGCCAAAGCCAGGGCGGCGGCGCGGTGAGCTTTGCGCCCGATACGGTGCGCGAGATCGATCTCACCGGCGATGGCCGCGACGATTACATCGTCGATTTCCGCGACACCAAATGCGCTGGCAGCGAGGCCGCCTATTGCAGCAGCGGCGGCTGCGTCATGGACATCCTGGTGACGCTTTCGAACGGCGATCTGCGCCGCGTGTTCGACGGCTATGTCCGGAACTACGAGATCAAGCCGATGCCGATGAAGCGGGGCGCGGCGCGCACCATGCGCTTCGAATTGCACGGCGGCTATTGCGGCGGGCACGGCTCACCGTCCTGCTTCAAGGAGAAGGCGATCTCCATGACGCCTTTCGCGTTCAAGATGCCGTAATGGGGCTCTGCGGCGGGCGGCCTTGCGGCGCTGCTGATGATGGCGATAAATGGGCCGCGAAGAGCGGTCCGGCTGCGCGCCGTCCACCAGCGAAGAGGAAGCCCCATGCAACCATTGCGGATGTCGCGCCGCGTCATGAACCTCGCTTACATGCTGACCCAGAATGCGCGGCGGCACGGGGCGCGGCCGGGTTTCGTGTGGGGCGACAGATCCTGGACCTGGCGCGAGATCGACGCGCAGGTGTCCGCGCTCGCCGCTGCGCTTGCCGTGCGCGGCATCACCAAAGGTGACCGCATCCTCGTCCATTCCAAGAATGGCGACGAGATGTTCTTCTCGATGTTCGCCGCATTCCGGCTTGGCGCGATCTGGGTGCCCACGAACTTCCGCCTGATGCCGGACGAGGTCGCCTATCTCGCGCAGGCCTCCGGCGCCAAGGGATTTTTGTGCCACGGCGATTTTTCCGAGCATGCCGCGGCCGTGACCAGCGGCGCGCTGGAGTTCACGTGGCGCATCGGTGACGGCGCGTTCGGTGAGACCACCGTTGCGGAGGCGATCAACAAGCATGCAGGCGCGACGATCGAGAACGTCGCCGTCGAGCATGACGATCCCTGCTGGTTCTTCTTCACCTCCGGCACCACCGGCCGCTCCAAGGCGGCCGTGCTCACGCATGGACAGATGGGCTTTGTGGTTACCAATCACCTTGCCGATCTGACGCCGGGCACCACCGAGGCGGATGCATCGCTCGTGGTCGCGCCGCTGTCGCATGGCGCCGGCGTGCATCAGCTGATGCAGACTGCGCGCGGCGCGCGTACCGTGCTGCTGCCGACGGAGAAGTTCGACATCGGCGAGGCGTTCCGTCTGATCGAGACGCATCGTGTCAGCAATCTCTTCACCGTGCCGACGATCCTGAAGATGATGGTCGAGCATCCCGCGGTCGACAAGTTCGACCATTCCTCGTTGCGCCAGGTGATCTATGCCGGCGCGCCGATGTATCGCGAGGATCAGAAGACCGCGCTGAACAAGCTTGGCAAGGTCATCGTGCAGTATTTTGGCCTCGGCGAGGTCACCGGCAACATCACCGTGCTGCCGGCGGCGCTGCACGATGTCGAGGACGGTCCGCATGCCAAGATCGGCACCTGCGGTTTCGAGCGCACGGGCATGCAGGTATCGATCCAGGACGACGAGGGCCATGAGCTGAAGTCGAACCAGAGCGGGGAGATCTGCGTCATCGGGCCTGCAGTGTTCGCCGGCTACTACGATAACCCCGAGGCCAACGCGAAGGCGTTTCGCAACGGCTGGTTCCGGACCGGCGATCTCGGCCACATGGACGAGGAGGGGTTCGTGTACATCACAGGACGTGCCTCCGACATGTACATCTCCGGCGGCTCCAACATCTATCCGCGCGAGATCGAGGAGAAGATTTTGACCCATCCCGCGGTCGGCGAGGTCGCCGTGCTCGGCGTGCCCGATCCGACCTGGGGCGAAGTCGGCGTTGCCGTCTGCGTTGCGCGCGAAGGTGCAAAACCCGTGAGCGAGGCCGAGATGGCGGCGTTCCTTGGCCCCAAGGTGCCGCGCTACAAGATGCCGAAGCGCTTCTTCTTCTGGGAGGCCCTGCCGAAGTCGGGCTATGGCAAGATCCCCAAGCGGATGGTGCGCGACGAGCTCGAGGCACGCGGCCTGCTCGATCTCGACAACAAGCAGGCGGGCTGAGCGCTGATCATGCGGAGCATCAAGCAGCCGGGCGCACCGGTCGCCGAGCGTATCCAATGGGTGGAGGCGAGGGGACGGGCCTTCGCGTTCAGGCTCGAGGCCGGCATGCCGTTGCTTGAAGCCGCACGCCGCGGCTTCGCGGCGGAGGGCTTTGCCGGCGGCGTGCTCAACTTCGGTCCCGGCGCGCTCGGCCCGTTCGCTTACGTGATGCCGGCGCTGTCGAAGACGGGCGAGAACGCCGCGTTCTACAGTGACACCTTTCGACCCCAGGGCGTGACGCGGGTGAAGCTGGGCAGCCTGACGCTCGGCAGGCGCGACGGTGCGCCGTTCTTTCATTGCCACGGGCTCTGGACCGAGGCGGACGGTCGCGCCAGCGGCGGCCACATGCTTCCCGAGGAGACTGTCGTCGCGGAGCCGTTCGAGGTTGCGGCGTTCGGCATCGACGGAGCGATGTTCACGGCGGAGCCTGACGGCGAAACCAACTTCAAGCTGTTCGGACCGGTGGCCGCTGAGCCTAGCGGCGCACAGGCCACAAGCCGCGCCTTCGCGCTGCGGCTGCGGCCGAACCAGGACTTTGCGGGGGCGCTCGAAGGCTTTTGCCGCGAGCACGGCATCGCGCGTGCGAGGATCCACGGCGGCGTCGGCTCGACCATAGGCGCGCGCTTCACCCATGGCGGCGTGACCGAGCCCTTTGCCACCGAACTGGCGATAACGGCCGGCACGATCGCCCCCGGCGGCTCCGGCGCACTGCAGGCCGCGCTCGACGTCGCCCTCGTCGACTACGCCGGCGGCCTCGCCGAGGGCCGGCTGATCCGCGGCGACAATCCCGTGCTGATGACGATGGAGCTGGTGCTGGAGGTGCTGAATTAGGGAGCAATCGGAGTTTGTAGCTGGCCACAGATACCACTTCCATGCGGCGATTGTTCTTGTTATGTTCCTAGCGATGGCCGATTTGGCAGCAACAACTGGCTGGGGACCGGAATATGGGCAGGAGAGGCAATCGCACGATCAATTTGCCCGCGCCGTATTTGAAACGAGTCTGGCTTGAGCCGTCGAAGATATCCAATCGGGAAACCTATCCGTTTTGCCTTCCCATCTTCGCCGACGACTTCGAGCTTAGTTTTCAAGCCCCGATTACCATCATCGCCGGCGAGAACGGCACCGGGAAGTCCACCATCCTCGAGGGGATCGCGACCCTTGCTGGCTTCGACGATGCCGGCGGTGGCAAAGGCTACAGGCCTGTCGACCATTCCGACGCGCTGGAGAAGATGGGCGGCCAACTGTCGAAGGCGCTGCGCGCGAGCTGGCTGCCCAAGATCACTAATGGCTGGTTCTTCCGTGCCGAGAGCTTTTTTTCGTTGGCGAGGTGGCTCGATAAGCTGGCGCTCGAAGACATGAAAATGGGACTGCCGGGTGGTCCGCCACCTGATTTCCTGTCCCATTCGCACGGTGAAGGCTTCCTGCGCTTCTTCGAGGAGCGCTGTCAGCGCCAGGGTATCTTCATCTTCGACGAGCCGGAATCCGCGCTCTCGCCGGCACGGCAGATCGAATTTTTGAAGCTGCTGCGGCGCATGGAGGACTCCCGCATCTGCCAGGTCATCATGGCTACGCACGCGCCGATGTTGATGGCTTATCCCAATGCGACCTTGTTGCGACTGACCAAAGGTGGACTGGAGCCGGCGACCTTGTGGGAGACCGAACATTTCAAGGTGCTGCGCGAGTTTTGCGACGATCCGGCCGGATTCGTCGACGCGGCACTCCAGGACGAGTAGCGGGCACGGGACATGGGGAGAACGCGACGCCGTTAGACCATCGAAATCGCCACCAAGGGCCTCGATCCCGTCCAAAACTACGTTACCATGTCCGCAGCGCGCGGCAGTCGTGCAGAGACCAACAACACATTTGAGGATACGACATGAGGGTGACGAAGAGGACGGCGCTGGCCGTGTTTGCGGCGCTGGCGGTGGGGACGACGGCCTTGACGGCCGCCTGGGCGCACGGGCCGACCCGGCAGAAGGTGCGGGAATCCATCGAGATCAACGCGCCGCAGGCCAAGGTCTGGGCGGTGATCGGCAATTTCCAGGACATGAGCTGGCTCGCGGGCGTCAGCAAGACCGAGGGCGAGAAGGGCAACGAGATCGGCGCCACGCGGCGACTGACGCTTGGGACCGGCGCCACCATCGACGAGGAGCTCTACAAATACGAGCCCGACATGATGAGCTATTCGTACCGGATCACGACCGTCGACGTGAAGGTGCTGCCGGTCACCAACTATTCCTCGACGTTGTCGGTGTCGCCGGCTCCGGAAGGCAAGACGAAGCTGGAATGGGCCGGCGCATTCTATCGCGGCTTTCCCAACAATGACCCGCCACCGGAGCTCAGCGACGAGGCGGCGGTGAAGGCGGTGAGCGGGCTCTACAAGGGCGGCCTCGAGGCACTGAAGAAGAAGATCGAGAGCGGAAGCTGAGCGTGCGCGTGATGGTCCTGGCGGCGCTGGCCGCCAGCATCGGCCTGGTCCCGGTCGAGGAAGCCTCTGCCGAGGAGGCGTTCGTCACCAACCAGCTCAGCGACAATCTGACGGTCGTGGATCTCGCAAAGCTGCGGCCGGTCGCAACGATTGCGATCGGCGGCAAGCCGGCGGGCGTTGCCGTCACGGCGGATGGGCGCTTTGCCTATGTGACGAGTCCCGACGCCAAGGCGCTCACGGTGGTCGACGCTGCTGCCCGGAAGGTCGTCGGCCGGATTGACGTCGGCGGCGGTCCGCTCGGCGTCGCCGTGGCGCCGGATGGGGGGACCGTCTATGTCGCCGACTGGTACGCGGCGGCCGTGCGGGTGATCGATCCGCGGACACAAAGCGTGGTCGCAAGCATTGTGGTCGGTGCCTCGCCCTCCGGGCTGGCAATGACACCTGACGGTCGACTGTTGCTATCGGCCGATCGCGACGCCGACAGCGTCTCGGTCGTGGACACCGCGACACGCGAGCGGCGGGCCACCATCAAGGTCGGCACGCGCCCGTTCGGCATCACCATCGATGCAGAGGGCAGGCGCGCCTTCACCGCCAATGTCGGATCGAACGATGTCTCCGTGATCGATATTGCAGAGGCGCGCGAGATCGGCCGCGTGCCGGTGGGCATGCGGCCGTACGCGGTGGCCCTGGCGCAGGGCCGCGGTTTTGCTACCGACCAATATGGCGGCACCGTCAGCGTGTTCGACCTTGCGACGCTGA
Source organism: Bradyrhizobium sp. CCGUVB23 (assembly GCF_024199885.1). Lineage (NCBI taxonomy): Bacteria > Pseudomonadati > Pseudomonadota > Alphaproteobacteria > Hyphomicrobiales > Nitrobacteraceae > Bradyrhizobium > Bradyrhizobium sp. CCGUVB23. The sequence continues at coordinate 8,920,638 of NZ_JANADQ010000001.1, read as the reverse complement.
AGCCGGTCAAGCGCATCACTGTCGGCGACTATCCGGAAGGCATCGCCGCCACCGCCGACGGCAAGCGCATCATCGTCGCGAACTGGGAGAGCAACTCGGTGAGCGTCATCGATGCGATCGAGCTGAAAGTGACTGATGAGGTCAAGGTTGGCGATGGCCCGCGCGCGTTCGGGGCGTTTCTCAGGCGGACGGAGTAAGGGGCAGTGCGTGGCGGTGCGTAGGGTGGGTTAGCGAAGCGTAACCCCACCTCTTTACTCACCGCGCGTCGAGAGAAGTGGTGGGTTACGCCTGGCGGACTGCGCTTCGCGCAGCCGCAGGGCTAACCCACCCTACGAAGTCTTCGCTTCGGCGAACGCCTTCAACTTCAAAAAGAAGTCCCGCAGAATCGGATTTCGGTCCACGAAGGTCACATACCTGATAGCATGTCGCCTGCGATCGATGCTCCAGGTCATCTGCTCCGTCACGACAGGCGCCGGGATGATCACGCTCGGCGCCCAATCCGGGTTCAGGAGCCAGCCGACCGGCGCCATGTCCCAGATCTCTTTCGACCAGCCGAGATGATCGGACGAATACTCCTTGAACCGCATCGCCAGGAACGCGCCGATGCTGCCGTGAGGTTCGACATGGCGCTCGATCTCCGGCACGGTCGAGTGAAGATGCGAGGTCACCCCCTTGCACGGCACGAGCACCAGGGGCACGCCGCTGTCGAACAGCACCTGGGCGCCACCGACATCCTGCTTGAGATTGAACTCGATCGTGTGCGGCCATTCCAGCGCATGGCCGCCAAGCCACACCACCACGACGCGATCCCTGATATCGGGCGCCTTGAGAAGCGCTGAGGCAACGTTGCTGATGGCGCTGATGGCAACGATGTAGAGCGGCTTGTCAGGCGATCCGGCCCGCGCTCGCGCGATCATGTCGTCGACAGCGGGCGCTTCGCGGGCTTGCTTCTGGGCGCCGACATAGTCGGTGACGCCGCGATGAACCAGACCGTCAGGCGAAACGTTCAGACGCTCCAGCAGGCGCAGGATTTCCTGATAGCTCAGCTCCATGCCGTGGCTAGGGCTGTCTGCGCGCTTGTTGAAGAACGGGGCGGCGTAGATCGCCTCCACGTCGAAGCGCTCCTTCGAGAGCAGCATCTGGACGAGCGCGAACTGATCGTCGATCTCGTTGTAGGTATCGGTGTCGAGCACGACGCGCACCCTGCCGACGGGCGGCGCCAAAAGCATTAAGCGGGCAGCTTCCGTGATTGCCATCAGCGCCTCCTAAGTTGCGTTGGCGGGATCAGGAGAGCGAGCCCGGCACAACGCATCCGCTATTTCGTCCATCTGTTCGAACGTGTGATCGGGCGCCAGCGCTCGCAACGCCGCCGGCGCGGCGTAGCCCCAGCAGACGGCGCCGCACGCAATGCCAACGCTACGGGCCGCCTCGATGTCACGCACCTCATCGCCGATGGCAATGACCTGTGCCGGCTCGACGTCGGCGCGGCGGATGACCCGGCGGAATTTCGCGGGCTTGCCGAACACCGAAGCGGCGCAGTCGAAATGCGCGAACAGGTTAGCTGCCGCACCTAACTTCTCGCGCGCATTGGCTTCGCTGTCCGAGGTCACCAGCGCGAGCTGCACGCCTCTTGCGGCCAGCGTCTGCAGCATGGCCTCGACGCCGGCGAACAGGGAAATTTCCGCCGCTGCCTCCGCCTTCAACCGCCGCGCATGCCGTGCGATCGCCGGCAGCTTCCACAAGGGCACCTCGAGCCGCCTCAAAATCTCGCGCGTCGAGGCATGCCGCAGCCCCTCGACATCCTCATCTGCCACGCGGTGAAAGCCGAAGCTATCGGCAACGTCGTTGATGGTGCGCAGAAACCACGGAAAACTGTCGGCCAGCGTGCCGTCGAGATCGAAGATGGCGAGGGAGTAGGGCATGTCTGGTAGAGCGGTCAGTCGGCTAGCCCTGTCAACTTCGCCCTACGTTTTGCGACCCGGTGCCTCAATCTTTTATCATCCAAGTAGTTCGGCAATACGGTCGTCTTGCGCAAGTACTGCATCGGCGATGCTGAATATCTGTTGGGCAAAGGGGGTACCTACCACTTCGTCGCGCGCGAACACCTTGCCGATGAGAGGGCTGCGGGAGAAGGATCGTGGTCCAGCATCGATGACCATCATAGCTGGACCAGTATCCAATAGGCGATAGGCCAGAGCGACCGCACAACGGTCCGCTGCGGTGGTGCCTTTTCCCCAATTCCCAACGATGAGATCGATGTTGGCGCCTTGATCTGAAATGTGACCAAGAGTCCAGTGCACGTAGTACGCGGCTAGGCCTTGCGTTTCGTTGGACGCGAGTCCCCAAACGGTGCGACTGGTACGACCACAGCAATCACAGATGCCGGTATCCTTCGAGCCCGTACGTTCGATGCTGATGCCAGCCAACATGGCTCAAGCCTACTCCGCCGCTTCGCTCGTGCTCCTGCGCTTCGGCTTGCCCGCCTTCTTCAGCACCGGCTCCAGAAATTTGCCCGTATAGCTGCGCGGCGCCTTGACGATGTCTTCCGGCGGGCCCCAGGCGACGATTTCGCCGCCGCCGTCGCCGCCTTCAGGGCCGAGGTCGATGACCCAGTCTGCGGTCTTGATGACCTCGAGATTGTGCTCGATGACCACGACCGTGTTGCCTTGCGCGACCAGCTCGTGCAGCACCTCCAGCAGCTTCTTGACGTCATGGAAGTGCAGACCCGTCGTGGGCTCGTCCAGGATGTAGAGCGTGCGCCCGGTCGCGCGCTTGGACAGCTCTTTTGCCAGCTTGACGCGCTGGGCTTCGCCGCCGGAGAGCGTGGTGGCCTGCTGGCCGACATGGATGTAATCGAGGCCGACGCGGTGCAGCGTGTTGAAGGTTTCGCGGACGCGTGGCACCGCCTTGAAGAACTCGGCGGCTTCCTCGACGGTCATGTCGAGCACGTCGGCGATGCTCTTGCCCTTGAACAGGACCTCCAGCGTCTCGCGGTTGTAGCGCTTGCCCTTGCAGACGTCGCAGGTGACGTAGACGTCGGGCAGGAAGTGCATCTCGATCTTGATGACGCCGTCGCCCTGGCAGGCCTCGCAGCGGCCGCCCTTGACGTTGAAGGAGAAGCGGCCGGGCTCGTAGCCGCGCGCTTTCGCTTCGGGAAGGCCGGCGAACCATTCGCGGATCGGCGTGAAGGCGCCGGTATAGGTCGCCGGGTTCGAGCGCGGGGTGCGGCCGATCGGCGACTGGTCGATGTCGATGATCTTGTCGATGTGCTCGAGGCCCTCGATGCGGTCGTGGGGCGCGGCCCCTTCGCTCGCATTGTTTAGCTTGCGGGCGATGGCGCGATAGAGCGTGTCGATCAGCAGCGTCGACTTGCCGCCGCCGGAGACGCCGGTGACGCAGGTGAACAGGCCGAGCGGGATCTCCGCCGTGACGTTCTTCAAATTATTGCCGCGCGCGTTCACCACCTTGATGGTGCGGCGATGGTTCGGCGGGCGGCGCTCCGGCACCTCGACCTCGAGCTCGCCGGTGAGGTACTTGCCGGTCAGCGATTTCGGGTTGCGCATGATCTCGGCGGGCGTGCCTTCGGCGACGATGTGGCCGCCATGCATGCCGGCGCCGGGGCCGATGTCGAGGACGTAGTCGGCGAGGCGAATGGCGTCCTCGTCATGCTCGACCACGACCACGGTATTGCCGAGATCGCGCAGGCGCTTCAGCGTATCGAGCAGGCGCGCATTGTCGCGCTGGTGCAGGCCGATCGAGGGCTCGTCCAGCACGTAGAGCACGCCGGTCAGTCCCGAGCCGATCTGCGAGGCGAGGCGGATGCGCTGGCTCTCGCCGCCGGACAGCGTGCCTGAGGAGCGGGAGAGCGTGAGATAGTTGAGGCCGACGTCGAGCAGGAAGGTGAGGCGCTCGCGGATCTCCTTCAGGATGCGTCCCGCGATTTCGTTCTGCTGCTTGTTCAGCGCGTCGGGCACGCCCTCGAACCATTCGCCGGCGCGCTTGACCGACAGTTCCGAGATCTCTCCGATGTGCTTGCCGCCAACCTTGACGCAGAGCGCCTCAGGCTTCAGCCGAAAGCCCTTGCAGGCCTCGCAGGGGACGTCGTGGAAGTACTTCGCCAGCTCTTCGCGCGCCCACTCGCTCTCGGTCTCGCGATAGCGGCGATTGATGTTGGTGATGACGCCCTCGAACGGTTTCTTGGTGTCGTAGGAGCGAACGCCGTCCTCGTAGGAGAACTTGATCTCGTCCTCGCCGGAGCCGTAGAGGATCGCGTCTTTCGTTTTCTTTGCGAGATCCTTCCACTTTGTGTCGAGCGTGAATTTGTAGTGCTTGCCGAGCGCGGTCAGCGTCTGCACGTAATAGGGCGATGACGATTTGGCCCAGGGCGCGATCGCGCCCTTGCGCAGAGTCATCTCCTTGTCGGGGATGACGAGGTCCTCGTCGACATGCTGCTCGACGCCGAGACCGCCGCAGGCGGGACACGCGCCGTAGGGATTGTTGAACGAGAACAGCCGCGGCTCGATCTCGGGGATGGTGAAGCCGGAGACCGGGCAGGCGAACTTTTCCGAGAACAGGATGCGCTCTGGCCCGCTCTTGTCGTGAATCTTGGCGGTCTTCTTTTTCTCTTCGACGGGTGCAGCCGCCGGGCTATCTGCGAACTCGACGACGGCAAGGCCCTCGGCGAGCTTCAGCGCAGTCTCGAAGCTTTCGGCAAGGCGCTGGCCGATATCGGCGCGCACCACGATGCGGTCGACCACGACGTCGATGTCGTGCGGGAATTTCTTGTCGAGGCTCGGCGCCTCCGCGAGCTCATAGAAAGTGCCGTCGATCTTGACGCGCTGAAAGCCCTTCTTGAGCCATTCGGCCAGCTCTTTCCTGTACTCGCCCTTGCGGCCGCGCACGACCGGCGCGAGCAGGTACAGGCGGGTACCCTCGGGCAGCGCCAGCACGCGGTCGACCATCTGCGAGACCGTCTGGCTCTCGATTGGCAGGCCGGTGGCGGGCGAATAGGGCACGCCGACGCGCGCCCACAGCAGGCGCATGTAGTCGTAGATCTCGGTGACGGTGCCGACGGTCGAGCGCGGGTTCTTCGAGGTGGTCTTCTGCTCGATCGAGATGGCGGGCGACAGACCGTCGATCTGGTCGACGTCCGGCTTCTGCATCATCTCCAGGAACTGGCGGGCATAGGCCGAGAGCGACTCGACGTAGCGACGCTGGCCTTCGGCATAGATGGTGTCGAAGGCGAGCGAGGATTTTCCGGAGCCGGAGAGGCCGGTGAACACCACGAGCTTGTCGCGGGGAATCTCGACGTCGATGTTCTTGAGGTTGTGCTCGCGCGCGCCACGGATCGTAATTGCGCGGAGACTCGAGCCCGCGTTCTGTTGTTGGCGCTTCGCCTTGATCACTTCGTCCATCCCAGTGGTCCCCAAGGAGATTCCCACGCCGCGCGGGCCGCGCCGGCGTTCAGGCGCGCCTCGCCCGAGAACCGGGGATGGACGCCGTTGGGTAGGCTGCGAACGTAGGAAGAACGAGAGCGGATTTCCAGTGCGAGTTGCGAATCGTCAACGGATTGTTGGCGTGCTGGCAGGACATGGCAGTAGCCCGCAGAGCTGCCGCCTCTGGCCCAAGCAAATAGGCCGGCGCAAGCCGGCCTTTCCGTCGAGAATCAATCTCGAAGATCAGTACTTCGCGACGACCGGGCCGCCGAAGTGATAGTTCACGCCGACCTGCACGGTGTGGAGGTTCAGCGTGCCGGACGAGACGGTGCCGGCGAAGTAGTTCTCGCTGCCGAGGCTACGATAGAGGTACTCGCCCCTCACCGACCACTGCGGAGCAAAGAAAGCTTCGACACCCGCGCCGAGCGTCCAGCCCGTGTGGAACTGGCTGTCCGAGGCGAGCACGCCAAGCACGTCCGCGGTCAGCTTGTTGTTGATCCAGGCGAAGCCGCCGGTGCCGTAGAGCAGGACCTGGTCGAACGCCACGCCGACGCGACCGCGCACGGTTCCGAGCGCATTGATCCGGCTGGTGATCGCGGCCACGCCAGGCGTGCCGGCTGTCGCGCTCACGTCAGCCCAGCCGCCATCGGCTTCGAGACCGAGCACGATGTTGCTGGCCTGCCAGTTGTAGCCGACCGTACCACCGGCGAAGCCGCCCTTCATCTTCGGGTCAGTGGAGGTGTTTTCCCAAGCGTAGCCACCGAAGCCACCGAGGTAGAAGCCGGTCCAGTTATAGACCGCGGCGGGGGCCACTGGAGCCTTGGTGTAGGGGCGGGCCGCCAGATCGGCAGCCATGACCGGAGCGAACGCGCTGAGTGCGAACAAACTGGCCGAAGCCAACAAAACCTTCTTCATTTTCAACTTAGTCCCAGTCCCAGTTTCTGTTTTTGCCTTCCGTGCGCGGAAGGACATCGGACGTTCTGGTCCAACTGATGTCGTGCTTACACCAGTAAAGCCGCAAGTTGTGTGCCCGAGATGCCACACCACGCGGAAAACGTGTAAGGATGGCTGACCTGTTCATACCGGCTGTACCCGGACAGCAAAAAAGGCCGGCGCGAGGCCGGCCTTTTCGACAGGAAGAGGTTTGGCGAAGGATCAGTACTTCGCGATCATCGGCCCGCCCCAGCGATAGTTCAGGCGGACGAGGCCCATATCGACGTTCTGGCTGATCCGGTCGCTCCCGGCCGCGATGCCACCAGGCGTCGTGAAGCCGAGGGTGCGATTGCCGAGGAAGATGTGGTCGTACTCGACGCCCACCGACCAGTTCGGCGCAAAGCCGACTTCCAGGCCAGCGCCAACCGTGCCGCCCCAACGGGTTTCGCGAGCCGAAGCCACCAGCACGCCGGTCGGTATGTCGAAGATGTCATACTTGTCGCCGACAACCGCACCGCCGCCCTTCACGTAGAACAGCACGTTGTTCCAGGCATAGCCGATCTGGCCGGTGATCAGGCCGAAGGAGTCGATTCGCGAACGGTTGCGGTCGGCCAGGAAGACGGCGCTGGTGTTATCGCCGTTGAAGTTGGCCCAGTTGCCCTGACCTTCGAAGCCGAACACCCACTGGCCAGTCTGCCAGCGATACCCGATCTGACCACCAACCGTGCCGCCGGTCGCATTGTGGCACCCTTCACCCACGAGACTGCCGGGAACACCGGTCACAAGGCCGGTGCTGTCCACGAAGTCCCAGCATTTGTGGGCCGAGCCGCCGCCGCCGTTGATGCCGATGTAGAAGCCACTCCAGTCGTAGACCGCGGCGATTGCCGGGGGCGGAGCCTTTACGTACGGACGCGCAGCGAGATCCGCCGCGCTCGCCGGAGCCGACAGGCTCAACGCAACTGCACCAATGGCCCCAACCAAAATCTTCTTCATTTCTGTCCCTCCGGCTGTGCCGCTTCTCTGGTCCCCGAAGCGGTCAATCAAGGCGCGACGCCCAATGAATCGATGTCGCGTCAAACCTAGCCTGATCCACCGGTAGAGTCCGTCTCCCAAAAGCAACAGTCGCGAGCGAACTGAGCGGTTCCTAACTTAATGAATGTTAAGCGGTATTTCCGTCCGCGGGAACCCGAAAAAGTTCCATGCGGTTCCATTAACTTGTTAGATGTGCAATCTTAACTTGCTGGTTTATACCGCCACTGCTTGCGCAAGAACAAAGCTGGAACGTTGCTGGCCCGGGTGCTATATGTGGGGATAACCTGCGGGACCGCGGGCTCGGCGACGTCCGCCAGCGTATAGGGTCGCACAGCAGGCGGCAGCGAGCGGTTTTGGCACGGCTCCGGCTTTTTCGAACAATTTCGCAGTTTGGAGTGGAGAGCGGCGATGGCGGGAAGCATCAACAAGGTCATTCTGGTCGGCAACCTCGGCAAGGATCCTGAAATCCGCCGTACCCAGGACGGGCGGCCGATCGCCAATCTGAGCGTCGCAACGTCGGAGACCTGGCGGGACAAGGCGACCGGCGAGCGCAAGGAAAAGACCGAGTGGCATCGCGTCGTGATCTTCAACGAGGGACTCGCAAAGGTCGCCGAGCAGTACCTGAAGAAGGGCGCGAAGGTTTACGTCGAAGGCGCACTGCAGACCCGCAAATGGACCGACCAGAGCGGCGCCGAGAAATACTCGACCGAAGTCGTGTTGCAGGGCTTCAGCTCCAACCTCACGATGCTCGACGGCCGTGGTGGCGGGGGAGGCGGCAGCTTCGGCGAGGAGCCGGGCGGCGATTTCGGCTCCAGCAGCCCGGTGAGCAGCGCACCGCGCCGCGCAGTCGCCGCGGGCGGCGGCCGCAACAGCGACATGGACGACGACATTCCGTTCTAAGTGGACACCCCCTTCTAACGGAATGGTTCGCCGCCTTCGTGAGAAGGGGCAGCATTTCTTACCAATTTGCTGATCGGGCTTGTTTTTGCAGGCCTGCCTAATGTTGCGCATTAAGGATTTCCCAGCCCAGCGATGTGAATGGCATTCACTTCATGTTAATGCTATTTACATCGTTCCGCGCCGGCTTCTCGAGGCGCCATCACCGGGATGCCTCAGCCATGATGCTCGCGCCGCTGCTTGACGCCGCTCCAGCCATCCCGCTCCACGCCTTTGCAGCGATGACTGCCTTCGTGCTCGGCGTCGTCCAGTTCGCGGCTCCCAAGGGCACGCTGCCGCACCGGACCGTTGGCTGGATCTGGGTGGCACTCATGGCCATCGTGGCCGCGTCATCGTTCTGGATCCACCGGATCCGGCTGGTCGGGCCGTTCAGCCCGATTCATCTGCTCTCGATCTTCACGCTCGTGATGCTGCCGCTCGCGGTGTGGCGGGCGCATACCCATCGCGTCGCCGATCACCGGCGGATCATGATCTTCATGTTCATCGGCGCGCTGGTGGTCGCAGGGTTGTTCACGCTGCTGCCGGGACGCATCATGCATCACGTGATTTTCGGCTCTTAAGGCAGGGTTCCATTCGGCCTGCTCCGTCGCTCCAAAGGAGGCTTCGCGGGAGCCGTAAGTCGTTGGAAAAATAAGCGGAAAAAGCGCTTCCCGGGAGCCTTGCCAGGGTGGTTATCAGACCCTCGATGCGCTATATGATTCCCGGACAAGAACTCACCGGATTCCCCCTTGGCTGACGACGACAACGACAAGCCCGGCGACAAGCCGGAGCATCCTTCGGATATTCGCCCGATCTCGATCCTCGACGAGATGAAGAAGTCCTACCTCGATTACGCCATGAGCGTGATCGTGGCGCGCGCGCTGCCCGATGCGCGCGATGGCTTGAAGCCGGTGCACCGGCGCATCCTCTTCTCGATGAACGAGGAGGGCTATACCCCCGACAAGAAGCACAAGAAGTCCGCCGGCATCGTCGGCGACGTCATGGGCCAATACCACCCGCATGGCGACCAGGCGATCTATGACGCGCTGGTGCGTATGGCGCAGCCCTTCTCGATGCGCGAACTGCTCGTGGACGGGCAGGGCAATTTCGGTTCGGTCGACGGCGATCCGCCGGCGGCGATGCGCTACACCGAGTCGCGCCTGACCAAGATCGCGCTCAAACTGCTCGAGGACATCGAGAGCGAGACGGTCGACTTTCAGGACAATTATGACGGCTCGACCAAGGAGCCGGTGGTCCTGCCGGCGCGGTTCCCGAACCTGCTGGTCAACGGCGCCGGCGGCATCGCCGTCGGTATGGCCACCAACATCCCGCCGCACAATCTGGGCGAGGTGATCGACGCTTGCCTGGCGTTGATCGACAATCCTTTGCTCACCATCGACGAACTGAACCACATTATCCCAGGTCCGGATTTCCCGACCGGCGGCATCATCCTGGGGCGCCAGGGCATCCGCAGCGCCTACCATCTCGGACGCGGCTCGATCGTGATGCGCGGCAAGGTCGAGTTCGAGACGATCCGGAAAGAACGTGAGGCGATCGTCATCACCGAGATTCCGTATCAGGTGAACAAGGCGACGATGGTCGAGCGCATCGCCGAGCTCTACAAAGAGAAGAAGATCGAGGGCATCTCCGATCTGCGCGACGAGTCCGACCGCGACGGCTACCGCGTCGTCGTCGAGCTCAAGCGCGACGCCGTGCCCGACGTGGTGCTGAACCAGCTCTACAAGTTCACGCCGTTGCAGACGAGCTTCGGCGTCAACGCCGTCGCGCTCGACTCCGGCCGTCCGCAGACGATGAACCTGAAGGATATGCTGACGATCTTCGTCGGCTTCCGCGAGCAGGTCGTCACCCGCCGCACCAAGTACAAGCTGCGCAAGGCGCGCGAGCGCGCCCATGAGCAGGTCGGTCTTGCGATTGCGGTCGCCAATATCGACGAGATCATTCGCGTGATCCGGACTTCGCCGACGCCGGCCGCTGCGCGCGAGACCCTGATGACGCGCGACTGGCCGGCGCGTGACGTCGAGGACATCATCACGCTGATCGATGATCCCCGCCACCGCATCAATGCGGACGGCACCGTCCGTCTGTCGCTGGAGCAGGCCAGGGCCATCCTGGAATTGCGCCTCGCGCGCCTCACGGCGCTCGGCCGCGATGAGATCGGCGACGAGCTGTCCAAGCTCGCCGGCGAGATCGGCGACTACCTCGACATCCTGCGTTCGCGCGCGCGTATCCTCGACATCGTCAAGACCGAGCTCGCCGAGGTGAAGGCGGAGTTCGCCACCCCGCGCCGGACCGTGATCATGGAGCAGGAAGGCGAGGTCGAGGACGAGGACCTGATCCAGCGCGAGGACATGGTCGTCACGGTTTCCCATGCCGGTTACGTCAAGCGCGTGCCGCTGTCGGCCTATCGGGCCCAGCGCCGCGGCGGCAAGGGACGCGCCGGGATGCAGACCCGCGACGAGGATTTTGTCTCGCGCCTGTTCGTGGCCTCCACGCACACGCCGGTGCTGTTCTTCTCGTCGCGCGGCCAGGTCTACAAGGAGAAGGTCTGGCGTCTGCCGATGGCGGCGCCGAACGCGCGCGGCAAGGCGCTGATCAACATCCTGCCGCTCGAGCAGGGCGAGCGCATCACCACGATCATGCCGCTGCCCGAGGATGAATCCACCTGGGGCCAGCTAGATGTGATGTTCGCCACCACCGGCGGCAATGTCCGGCGCAACAAGCTGTCCGACTTCGTCGACGTCCGCCGCTCCGGCATCATTGCGATGAAGCTCGACGACAATGAATCAATCGTCGACGTGCAGATCTGCACCGAGCGCGACGACGTGCTGCTGACCGCCGCCGGCGGCCAGTGCATCCGCTTTCCCGTCACCGACGTGCGCGTGTTCACCGGGCGCACCTCGATGGGCGTCCGCGGCATTGCGCTGGCGGGGGCCGACAAGGTGATCTCGCTGGCGATCCTGCGCCACGTCGAGACGACCTCGGACGAACGCTCGGCGTACTTGAAGATGCGCCGCGCGGTCGCGGGCGAAGGTGCGACGGATGAGGTCGCAGAGGCCGAAACCGAGGAGACGTCAGGCGCGAGCGAGCTCTCGCAGGATCGCTATGTCGAGATGTCGGCGGCCGAGCAGGTGGTGCTGACCGTCTCCGTCAACGGCTATGGCAAGCGGACCTCGTCCTACGAGTACCGCACCACGGGCCGCGGCGGCAAAGGCATCGTCGCCATGAGCGTCAACAACCGCAACGGCAATCTGGTGGCGTCTTTCCCGGTGGAAGAGGCCGACCAGATCATGCTGGTGACCGACAAGGGCCAGCTGATCCGCTGCCCGGTCGAAGGCATCCGCATCGCCGGGCGTTCGACGCAGGGCGTGATCGTGTTCGACACCGCCGAGGACGAGCACGTCGTCTCGGTCGAACACATCACGGAAGAGGCGGAGAACGGCAATGGCGAGAACGGGAACGGACACTAGTTACGGTGCGTAGGAGCGTAGCCCGGATGGAGCGAAGCGAAATCCGGGACAGCACCTGACATCACGAAGAACCCGGATTGCGCTTCGCTCCATCTGGGCTACGAACTCAGCGCAGAAGGCGGCAGAGTTGCCGCCGCTCGTCACTTTGAGTAGTGTCCGGGGATCGATCCGTCATCCGCTAGCAACTTACGGACTCGCCGGGAACGTGCGCGTCATCTGCATTCTTTTTGTCGTTGGTTTGCTTGGCGCCGCATTGGCCGGGCAGGCGGCTGCGCAGCCGGCTGCCAACGCCGTCGCCGACACGTGCCGCGCCGACATCGACGATCAGAAGCTTGACGCCCGGGAGCCCGTCTGCCTGCGCGAGTACGGAAAGCGCGCGAGCCGGAAGGGCGATTTGCTGACGCTGCAGCTCGAGAACGGCACGTCAAAAATCTATCGGACCGATACAAAGGCCTGTGAGACCGACGACGTGCAGCATTGCGTTCAGTACTGGTTTGCCGGCTACCATCCGGTAGCCCACGTCTATTCCATCGCGGCTAAGTATTACGAGGGTAGCGGCGTCGAGCTCGTCAGCGCACGCACGGGGGCCAAGCTGCTTCTCCCTGGCGTGCCATTCCTTTCGGATGACGGCACGAATTTTCTCGTTATCGACAACGATTATGCGCACGGCGGCGAGTATGACCTCGCCGTCGGCTCGACTGCAGGCGACGCGCCTGCGCTGCAATGGAAGCACGCGCAGGACGCGCTGTTCGAATGGCGCCATCAGCGCTGGATCGACGAGGATCACGTCGCGCTGCGCGTATTTCCAGCCGACACCGAGCAGAAATGTCCGGACGATAAGTGCGACGCAGTCTTGGTGCGTTTCAACGACGGCTGGACGGTCCGGCGGGTGCCGGCAACGCAGAGGTAGTTGCGCCGGTCCGGCTCGCTAGATCTCCAGCTCCGTGCCGAACTCCACCACCTGTCCAGTCGGCACGCCGAAGAATGCCGCGGAACGTTCGGCGTTGCGTTGCAGGAAGGCGAACAGCGACTCCCGCCAGACCCACATGCCCGGGACGTCCTCGCGCGGGATGATGGTCTCGCGGCCGACATAGTAGGTGATGTCGGAGAGGTCGATGCCCGGCAATTTGCCCTGCCGGCAGGCGAGCTTCAGCCCCTCATAGATGGTCGGGTTCTGCATGAAGCCGTAATGCAGGACCACGCGGGTGATCGCCGGGATGATCTCGATCACCTCGGTGCGCTCCTCGTCGGGCACGTGGGGGATTTCCTCGATCAGGACGGTCACGAGCAGCACGCGTTCGTGCAGGACGCGATTGTGCTTGACGAATTGCGTCAGCGCGAGCGGCACGCCTCTCGGCGCCGAAGCGAGATAGACGGCGGTGCCGGGCAGGCGGGCGCGGCACTTGTTGACCGCGGTCTCGATCAGATCCTCCTCGGGCTGGCGTAGCCGCGCGCGGGCGTGCTCGACGAGTTTTACGCCGCTGCGCCAGGTTAGCATCAGGAAGGCGACGAGGCCGGCGAGCAGCAGCGGAAACCATCCGCCCTCGAACAGCTTGATCGAATTGGCTGCGAAGAAGATCACATCGATCGCGAAGAAGAAGCCGTTGACCGCGACCACGAGCCAGGGCGAATAGCCCCACTGGATTGCGACCAGCGCGGCGAGCAGCGTGGTGATCGCCATCAGGAGCGACACCGCGATGCCATAGGCTCCGGCGAGCGCATCCGAGGTGCCGAAGGAGAGCACCGCGCCGAGCGTTGCGGCGGCGAGCAGCCAGTTCACCAGCGGCACGTAGATCTGGCCAATCGCATGGCTCGTGGTATGGCGGATCTGCATCCGCGGCAGGAAGCCGAGCTGGATCGATTGCTGGGTCAGCGAGAACACGCCCGAGATGATCGCCTGCGAGGCGATCACGGTCGCAACCGCCGAGAAGGCGACCAGCGGGTAATGCAGCGCATCCGGGCAGAGCTGGAAGAACGGATTCTCGATCATCGTGGGGTCGGTGATCAGGAGCGCGGCCTGGCCGAAATAGTTGAGCACCAGGGCCGGCAGGCAGATGGCGAACCAGGCGAGCCGGATCGGCAAGCGCCCGAAATGCCCCATGTCGGCATACATCGCCTCGCCGCCGGTCACCGCCAGGAAGGCCGCGCCGAGGATCGCGAAGGAAACGTGGAAATCCTGGTGGATCAGGAATTCGAAGGCATAGAGCGGGCTCAGCGCAGCCAGCACCGCTGGCGCCTTGACGATGCCGTGGATGCCGAGCGCGGCGAGCACGCCGAACCAGGCCAGCATGACGGGGCCAAAGATCCGGCCGATGAAGCCGGTGCCCTGCTTCTGCATCATGAAGAGACCGATCAGGATGACGATGGTGATGGGCACCACGACCGGCGCGAGCGAGGGCGCATCCACTTTCAGGCCTTCGATGGCGCTCAGGACCGAGATCGCCGGCGTGATCGCGCCATCGCCATAGAGCAGGGCGGCGCCGACGAGGCCGACCACCAGGAGATGCGCGCGCCAGGTGCCTGGTTGCGCCTGACGAGCATGCAGCAGTGCCAGCAGGGCCACGATGCCGCCTTCGCCGCGGTTGTCGGCGCGCAGGATCAGCAGCGCGTATTTCAGCGAGATGATCAGGAGCAGCGCCCACAGGATGAGGGACGCAACGCCGAGCACGGCGTCCTGTGTCACCGTCCCACCATGGGCGGCCGCCTTGGCGGCTTCCTTCAGGGCATAAAGGGGGCTGGTCCCGATATCACCATAGACGACCCCGAGGGCACCCATGGTCATGGCAAGCGGCAGCGGATCGGGATGGTGGCCGGTAGCAACAGCAGGCGTACTGGACAATGGCAACCCCCTCATGGCGACGCGCCCGCCGGGCTATCCGGGGGGCGCGATCGTCAGCTCAGTCTGCGACGAGACGTCGCAAATTTCCATGGGGTTTGTGTGACGCCGGATGACGCCGGATTAGGCAGCGTTGGCCTACGGCGTCCGGTCGGCGGTCACAAGGCGCACCTCTCGGACGTTGGCCTTGGTGTCGGCGCGGCGCAGGCAGGAGGCTTCGAAGTTCGGCCAGGCTTGCTGCGAGCAATCCTTGCCAACGACGCGGATGTCCAGCCGGTCACCCTTGGCGAGGGGCTGCGGCACGCTGGCTTCGACGGTCGGAGCGAAACCGGGCAGCACGGTAAGAGCCGCGGCAACGCACGCAGCAACAGCGATCGCTGAAAGAGCCTTGATCATCGACGGTCCCCTGTGATGCGGCCGCTGCGCCTGTTTGCGGCCCGTCATTTCGTTGGGCGGATTAGTAACCATGGCCAGTTTCCGGACGTCTTCGCGGATGGCGAAAATGGTTTCGTTCGCCATCCGTTTTGTTTCGTCGCTGCCCCCAGGACGAAACAGTTCAGGGGATTCCGACAGGCTTTCGCAGGAAAAGCGGGCAGGGAACCTGACCGGCTTGCCGGGCAGGGCGTGGCGCGGTAGGAGGAGGCCATGCCGCGTATCGCCTTTTATCCGGGTTCCTTCGACCCCATCACCAACGGCCATCTGGACGTGGTCCGGCATGCCGTTACCCTGTGCGACCGGCTGGTCGTGGCGCTCGGCGTGCACCCCGGCAAGAAGCCGCTGTTCTCGACCGAGGAGCGGCTTCAGATGCTGCACGATGTCTGCGGGCCGATCGCCGCCCAGGCCGGCTGCGCCTTCGAAGCCACGACCTTCGACGACCTGACCGTGACCGCGGCGCGCAAGCACGGTGCGACCATCATGATCAGGGGTCTTCGCGATAGCACCGACCTCGACTACGAGATGCAGCTCGCCGGCATGAACGAGGCCATGGCGCCGGAGGTGCACACCGTCTTCCTGCCGGCCTCACCCATGGTCCGCCCGATCACCGCCACACTGGTGCGCCAGATCGCCGGCATGGGCGGGGATGTCTCGGCGTTCGTACCGCCGCTCGTCGCAAGCCTGCTCAAGGCAAAATTCGCCAGCTAACGGCGCGCGTTTCATCTCATCTGATCCGGAGTTTTCATGATCCGTCGTCTCGCAATCCTTGCCACGATCTTTGCCGGGTTGATCGGCATTGCCCCTGCGGTCGCCCAGACCCTGCCGGCGGGCCTCGACAAGGCCAACGCGCTCGTCATCGACACCACCAAAGGCCGCGTCGTCATCAAGCTGCGCACGGATCTTGCGCCCCAGCACGCCGAGCGGCTGAAGCAGCTCGCGCGCGAGGGCTTCTACAACAACGTGCCGTTCCATCGCGTGATGGACGGCTTCATGGCGCAGACCGGCGACGGCCAGAACGGCAACGGCACCGGCGGCTCGAAATATCCGAACCTGAAGCAGGAATTCTCCAAGGTGCATTTCGCCCGCGGCATCGTCGGCATGGCCCGCCGCGGCGATAGCGTCGACAGCGCCAATTCGCAGTTCTTCATCATGTTCGCGGACGGCGGCAGCCTCGACGGCCAGTACACCGTGATCGGCGAGGTCGTGCAGGGCATGGACGTCGTCGACAAGCTGAAGAAGGCCCCGCCTGGCTCCGGAAGCGGCACCGTCACCGATCCCGACAAGATGGTGAAGGTGCAGGTCGCCGCCGACATCAAATAGGAGAGACGATGGCGCGCCGCGGCGAAAAGCTCCTCGTAGCTGCCGCGGTGCTCCTGCTTGGCACGAGCGCGCCTGCGCAGGACGACAAGGTCAATACCATCCGCGATGTCATTGTGCGGCTGGGCCGCTGCTGGAAACCGCCGCCGCCAGCAAAGGCTCGCCCCATCGACATTACCGTCGTCGTGAGCTTTAACCGCGCCGGAGACATTTTGGGCCATCCGCGGATTACCTACGAGTCCGCCGAGGCGTCCGACGATGACCGGTTGCAGTACCGGATCGCGGTGATGGAGGCATTGCAACGCTGCACGCCGATGCCATTTACCGAAACGATGGCCGGCGCCGCTGCGGGGCGTCCATTCGCGGTCCAGTTCCACGGCCGGAAGACTTCACCCCCAACCCAAGAGAGAAGAACATGAGCGTCACCGAAAACACCCTGATCCTCGAAACCACGCAGGGCCCCGTCACCATCGAGATGCGGCCCGACCTCGCGCCCGGCCACGTCGCGCGCATCAAGGAGCTGGTGCGCGAAGGCTTCTACGACGGCATCGTGTTCCATCGCGTGATCGACGGCTTCATGGCGCAGACCGGCTGCCCGCACGGCACCGGCACCGGCGGCTCCGGCAAGAAGCTGAAGGCCGAGTTCAACAAGGAGCCGCATGTGCGCGGCACCGCCTCGATGGCCCGTGCCGCCAACCCCGATTCCGGCGACAGCCAGTTCTTCATCTGCTTCGACGACGCCCACTTCCTCGACAACCAGTACACCGTGTGGGGCAAGGTCACCGCGGGCATGGAGAACGTCGACAAGATCAAGCGCGGCGAGCCCGTGATGAATCCCGACAAGATCGTCAAGGCGCGCATGGCGGCGGACAAGGAGTAGCCAGAAATCGTCATTCCGGGGCGCGCGCTAGCGCGAACCCGGAATGTCGCGCCACAATCTCGAGATTCCGGATCGCCGCGCTTGTGGCGCGGCGTCCGGAATGACGATGGTGGCTTCAAGATTATGCGCACCGATCTCTTTGATTTCGATTTGCCCGCCGAGCGCATCGCACTGCGCCCGGTGCATCCGCGCGACTCCGCGAAGATGCTGGTCGTGGAGCGCGGCGCGCTGCGCGATCAGCTCATCTCCGACCTGCCGCAATGGCTGAAGCCGGGCGACCAGCTCGTCGTCAACGACACCAAGGTGATCGCGGCGCAGCTTAGGGGACGCCGCATCGGCCGCGAGACCGAGCCGAAGATCGAGGCGACCTTGATCAAGCGGCTCGACGGTTCGCGTTGGCAGGCGCTGGTAAAGCCGGCCAAGAAGCTCGTCGCTGGTGACCGCATCCGCTTCGGCAACGAAGGCAAGGTCTGCCTGCTTGGCCATCTCGATGCCGAGGTCGAAGCCAAGGGCACCGAGGGCGAGGTGACGCTGTCGTTCTCGTTCCACGGGCCGACGCTGGATCAGGCGATATCAGATCTCGGCAGCCCGCCGCTGCCGCCCTACATCGCCTCGAAGCGCACGCCGGACGAGCAGGACTTGGCCGACTACCAGACCATGTTCGCGGCCAATGAGGGCGCCGTCGCAGCGCCGACAGCCGGCCTGCATTTCACGCCGGCACTGGAGCAGGCGTTGAGCGCGCGCGGTGTCGGCCTCAACCGTGTCACGCTGCATGTCGGGGCGGGGACGTTCCTGCCGGTGAAGGTCGACGACACCGAAGGCCACAAGATGCACGCGGAATGGGGGACGATCTCTCCCGAGACGGCGGATGCGCTGAACACGGCGCGGAAGAACGGCGGCCGCATCGTCGCGGTCGGCACGACGTCGCTGCGGTTACTGGAGAGCGCAGCCGATGAGGATGGCACGATCCAGCCCTTCGCGGCCGACACGGCGATCTTCATCACCCCCGGCTATCGCTTCCGCGCGGTCGATATCTTGCTGACCAATTTCCATCTGCCGCGCTCGACCCTGTTCATGCTGGTGTCGGCATTCTCGGGGCTCGAGACGATGAAGCAGGCCTATGCGCATGCGATCACGGAGGGGTATCGGTTCTATTCGTATGGCGATGCGTGCCTGTTGTTTCGGGCAGACCAGTAAGGTTCTCGTGTCCCGGACGCGGTGCAGCGCGCGAGCGATGCACCGCTGAGCCGGGACCCAGCTAGGCCCCGGCTCAGCAGCGCATCACTTTGTGCTGCGCTGCGTCCGGGGCACGAGAGTAATCGACAAGCTACGCCATCACGCGCTGCGGCAACAGCTCGGCGATCTGCACGGCGTTGAGCGCCGCGCCCTTTAGCAACTGATCCGCCGCCACGAACATCGAGATCGAATGGCCCGAGGGATCGCTGAGGTCCTTGCGGATGCGGCCGACGAGGACGTCGTCCTGGCCCGAGGCGTCGATCGGCATCGGGAAGTAGTTCTTGGCGCGGTCGTCCACGACCTTAACGCCGGGCGCCTGGGCCATGATCGCGCGGACCTGGTCCTCGGTGATCGGCTTCTCGCATTCGAAGGTGATGGCCTCGCAATGGGCGCGCAGCACCGGCACGCGGACGCAGGTGACGCCGATGGCGATCTTCTCGTCCTCGAAGATCTTGCGGGTCTCCTTGATGACCTTGGTCTCCTCGTCGTTGTAGCCGGTCTCGGGATCGACAGCCGTGTTGTGGTTGAAGAGATTGAAGGCGTAGGGGTGCGGCATCACCCTGGGCGTATAGACCTGCCCGTTGAGATTGGCGCGGGTGGATTCGACGAGTTCTTCCATCGCAGCAGCACCAGCGCCGCTGGCGGCCTGATAGGTCGAAATGATCAGCCGCTTGATACGGTTCTTCTGGTGGATCGGCCACAGCGGCACGAGCGCGGTGATCGCGGCGCAGTTCGGGTTGGCGATAATGCCCTTGTGGTCGCGGATGCGGTTCGCGTTGATCTCGGGGATCACCAGCGGCACGTTCGGATCCATGCGGAAGGCGGAGGAGTTGTCGACGACAACGGCGCCGGACTTCACCGCGATCGGCGCGTACTTCTTCGAGATGCTGCCGCCGGCGGAGAACAGCGCGATGTCGACGCCGTCGAAGGAGCGCTCGCCCAGCTCCTCGATCACGACCGGCTGGCCGCGGAACGACACCGTCTTGCCGGCGGAGCGGGCGCTGGCCAGCGCCTTCAGCTTGCCGACGCGGAAACCACGCTTGTCCATGGTGGCGATGAATTCGGCGCCCACCGCACCGGTGACGCCGACAATCGCGACGACGGGATCGTTACTCACATTCTCCTCCATTTCAGTTGAGCATGATCTTGTCGGAAAACCGGAGTCCACTTTTCCGGATCATGCTTTGCAGGCATAAAAAAAGCCCCGGACCACGAGGGCGGGGCTTCGGTTGAGCTGATGCGTAAAGTCGACGACTACGCGCGCACGCCTCCCCGGGCCCCGAAGGCCGTGGTGGTTTTCGTCGTGCGTTTCGTCGCGGTCATCATGGCGGCGACTTATGCGGGAGAGTTTTGCCGCCGTCAACGGCTTTTCAGGCAGATCCGGCTGTAACGGAGCGGGCGCCTGGTATTACCGCCGGCTCGCGGCGCCGGGCGGCTCGAGGATGACCTCCTTGAGGTCGTTGCCGCTCATGACGACGATCGCAAAATTCAGCCGGCCGCCCTCGCGGACCATGCCGCCGCTGATCGCCTTGCCCGAGGCCGCGTGCTCGGCCACGCGCACGGCGTCGGCCAGCCGGTGCTGGATGGTCTTGAGGGTGGCGAGGTTGCTGCGGTCATCGGCGTCGAACTCGTCGAGCGGTGAGGCGGCGGCGCCGCCGACGATCTTGCCGGTTGTGGCGTCGATCGCGTGTTGCCAGACGCGGTCATTATGCAGCGTCTTCACGCGGTAGACCGGCGAGGCGGCGGCGCCGTCGAAACTGACGTCGGCCGTCGTCGAGCCTGCATGCTGTGCCTCGGCGATCGCCATCGCCTGCCTCAGCGAGATCGCGGAGCCGCGGAACCGCGCGAGCTCGCGCTCGACCGCCCGCTGATCCAGGACGGCGCCGTCGTCGGCCTCGCTCCGAAGCGAGGCCCGCGCGTCGATCGATGCCGTGGTCGCATAGACCGGGGCAGGGAGCAGGACCGCCAACAGGGCGAGCACGAGCAGTGATTTCCAGCGTTTCGGAGCGCGCATCGGTGCCGTCATCGTCTTCACCCCGTGCGGAGGTGCAGGAAAGGGCGCGGCCGACCGGGGGCAACTGGCCGGCCGCGGAGCGTTGCAACAGCGTAGGATATTGCAGCGATCAAAGTCTTAAGAACGGTGCGGGCCTGCCAGGGGCTAGGAAGGCATCAGCCCGAACCTTGCTTATAACTAAACCATACCGTATCGTTTTATTTCGAGCAAGGCGCAATTGGCCGCACGGCGGGGATAACCGGTCACGAATCTGTCAGCGGGACGGGCGGCGCCGAACCGCGCCTTTGGACGCGGCCTGGACGCGGCCCGGGGGGCCGAGCGCACCGGCCAAAAACAGCCGGATTGCCGAGCGCATGCGCTTTTCGGCCGTCTTCATCTCAAGCGGCGTGCCGAACGTCGCCATCCGGTGGGTATGGCCGACGACCACGTCGAGAAAGACCTCGGCCGCGATGCCGGTATCCTCGAGGTCCATCGCTCCTTGCGCGACCAGATGATCGAAGAACCGCGCCGTCGTGGAGACGGCCTTCATCCAGCCTTCCTCTTTCCCCAGCTTGGCGATGTCGGGAAAGTTGATGGCTTGTGACGTCATCATGCGGCTGAAGGCGACGGCGTCGGGACCGCAGGTGAACATCAGCATCTCGCGCCCGACCTCGACCAGGCGCTGCTCGACCGAAATGTCCGAGGGGCGCGTAAGCTGCACTTCCGCAGCCTCGGCAAGCGGCGCCAGCCAGCGCGCGATCTCGCGCCTCAGGACCTCGGCAAACAAACCGCGCTTGTCACCATAGCGCGCGTACACTGTGGGCTTGCTGACCCGGGCCGCTTCGGCCACGGCATCGAGCGAGGTCGCGTCATAGCCGCGATCGAGGAACAGGCGCGTCGCGACCTCGATCAGCCGCTGGTCGCGCTCGATGGCGGCGCTCTTGGTCGGCCGGCCGCCGCGCGATTTCGGGACTTCCCGTTTCGCCGCTCTCGTCTTGATCGCAGTCAATCCCATGCCCAATGATTCCTGCGCGGTCGTGATCGTCGTCATCGCTCTATAACGCGCAGCAAGAGGGGCGTCACCGCGAATCTGGCCGAATCGGCCGCATCATCAACCGTCTCGGCAACGCGCCGTTCCGCCGGGGCTTCCGCGGCCTTAGGGAAGCGTCGAGCTCCAGGCGCGGCCGGCAGCCGCCTTCTCGTACCCATACTGATAGAGCGCGCGCATATAGGCTGTGTCGAACCCTTGCGAGGGCGGCGACGGATAATCGCGCTCGATATAGGACAGGTGAAAGCCGAGGTGATTGCGGCGCGCGAAATCGTAGGTCGAGAAGATCACCGAGCGCGTCTGCGACTGGGTGATCGAGGACAGACTGCGCGAGGCGACCTCGATCGTGCCGTTGGGCACGAGCTCGAAGGTGCGCTCGATCTTCTTGTTGACTAGGATGTAGATGTTCACCCGGCTGTTGCCGGGCAGACGCCCGTGGAACAGCAGGTCTTCCGGCAGCGTCAGGACCGGCGCGGTGACGCCGCCGTCGACATGCATCTCCTGAAAGCGTCGGCCCTGGCCTTCGGCCTCGATCAGGATCGGCGGAAACACCAGTGGAATGCTGGCGGAGGCCGCCATCACGTCGCGAAACAGCTTGAGCGCCTCGGGCGTGCCGAGTGCGGCGATTTTTCCCATGTCCCAGACGGCGGTGCGCTGCGTGTCGAGGTCGGTGGTCACGACGAGCAGCTTGCGGCCCTTGGCATGCTCGCGCGCGACCTGGGCCAAAATCTCCGGCCCGACATAGCGGGCGACGAGCTCGCGCAGCCGCGTGTTGCCGAACAGGCCGGATCCGAACAGCACGCGCATGATGCTGGGATCGCTCAGCAGGCTCTCCGCAATACCGCTGGTGTAGAGCTCCCTGAGCGTGTCGTCGTATTGCGGTCCAAGGAACGCGAACGGCGCAATGAGCCCGCCGGTGCTGACGCCCGAGACGACCGAGAAGGCGGGGCGCGTGCCCGCCGCGCTCCAGCCGTTCAGCACGCCGACGCCATAGGCGCCGTCGGCGCCGCCGCCGGACAGCGCCAGATAGGTCGTGGTCGCTGCGGTGTCGTCCTTGCCGGCGCGGAATTTGCCGATGGGCTCGTCGGTGTAGCGGCGCAGGCCGTCAATATCGAGCACGCGCGAGCTGCTTGCATCGGCCGCCGTATAGGGCGTCCGCGGCAGGGTCGTGCACCCGGCCAGCGCCAGGCCGCAGAGCAGCGAGGCCCGGCGGAGCAGGCGCATGCCCGCTCTGCCGGTCCCGCCGTTGAACGGGATCGATCCGGTCAAAAATGAAGGGGGAGGCATTCGCCGTCAGTCACCACACACGCACGCGCCGCCGGCGTCATCGCCCGCGGCATTCCCATCCAGCCCTTGATGCTAAAACTATACGGTATCGTTTTATTTAACAAGTGGAAGGCTGGGGCCGTCGCAGGGCTCCATTGTGTCGGACCTGGGGCATGGCCCTGCGCATTGGGCGGTTGATTGGCTCCCGCCGGCACGTAATAAGCAGCGCCATGAGTCTTCCCAATCATTTCGAACTGCTCGCAACCGATGGCACTGCGCGCACCGGCCGCCTGACCACGCCCCATGGCGTCGTGCGCACGCCCGCCTTCATGCCGGTCGGCACCGCGGGCGCCATGAAGGGCATGCATTGGCGCGAGGTGCGCGAGGCCGGCGCCGACATCGTGCTCGGCAACACCTACCATTTGATGCTGCGTCCGGGCGCGGAACGCATCGCGGTACTCGGCGGCTTGCAGAAGTTCACCGGCTGGAACGGCCCGATGCTGACGGATTCCGGCGGCTTCCAGGTCATGTCGCTGTCGGATTTGCGCAAGGTCAGTGAGAAGGCGGTCACCTTCCGCTCGCATATCGACGGCGCCAAGGTCGAATTGTCGCCCGAGCGTTCGATCGAGGTGCAGCGCTATCTCGGCTCCGACATCGCCATGCAGATGGATGAATGCGTGCGGCTGCCGGCCGAGCGTGACGACATCGAGCGCGCGATGCGCTTGTCGTTGCGCTGGGCGGAGCGGAGCAAGCGCGCCTTCGAAAGCGCGCCCGAAGGCTACATGCTGTTCGGCATCGTGCAGGGCGGCGACATTCCGTCGCTGCGGCATGCGAACGCGCAGGGGCTGGTCGAGATCGGCTTTCACGGCTACGCGATCGGCGGGCTCGCGGTCGGTGAGCCGCAGGATGTGATGCTGGCGATGATCGACGAGACAGCGCCGGCGTTGCCGTCGGAACGGCCGCGTTATCTGATGGGCGTCGGCACGCCAGATGACCTTCTCGAAGCCGTGAAGCGCGGCATCGACATGTTCGATTGCGTGATGCCGACGCGCAATGGCCGCCACGGCGTCGCCTTCACGCGCTTCGGCCAGGTGAACCTGCGCAACGCGCGCCACGCCGACGATCCGCGGCCACTCGATGAGGAGAGCGCATGGCCGTCGGCGCGCAACTACGCGCGCGCCTATCTTCACCATCTCGTCAAGTCCGGCGAGACGCTCGGCGCCATGCTGCTGTCAGATATCAATATCGCCTACTATCAGTCGCTGATGCAGGGCATCAGGGACGCGATCGCACACGGCAAGTTCGAAGAATTCTATCAGCGTACGCGCGAAGATTGGGCAAGGGGCGACATCGCCCCACGCTAGAGCATGGTCCGGACCCGAAGGGCCACGTTGGCGGAAAGTGTGGAGCGGTCTCCCCCGCGACAAACGCAAGGCGTTGTCGCGGAGATCATGCTCAAACAAAAGAACTCAATTGCAAGTGTACGGTTTGACCGAATGCTTGGTCACGAAGCCATAGCCACAGGTGTCGCAGGTCCAGAGATAGCTGATCAATTGGTCCGAGACATAGGCGGAGGCTTCGGCGGCGACCATGGAGTCGGCGCAGACGGGACAGGTGGGCAAGTCGCTGCAACGTGGATCGCGATTACGCGCAACGGTCGACAGGACTTCAGCAACTGCTGACATCATGAGACCTCCCTGCTGTTGGACGTTAGTCTAACATAAGCAGAGTTCGTTGACGAGGTCGCAACACAAATGCGTTGGTTTTCTGATATTTAATCTTCGAGCGATTTTGCGGTGCAGCGAATTGCAGTGCATCTCATTGTTGCTTGCGTGTCGTCGCACGCTGTCTCTAACTGAACAAGATCGCTGACAAAGCGAACATTGTTGTCATAGGGAGTTCATCATGGACGCATCGTCCACCACGGGTGCAGTGCACTCAGCCGGCCGCGGCCGGGTTTATGACTCGATCGTCGATGCTTTCGGCGACACGCCGACCGTGCGGCTGCGCCGGTTGCCGGGCCTGCAAGGGGTGAACGCGACCATTCTCGCTAAGCTGGAATATTTCAATCCGGCCGCCAGCGTGAAGGACCGCATCGGCGCGGCCATGATCATCGCAATGGAAAAGGCCGGCATCATCAAGCCGGATACAGTGCTGATCGAGCCGACCTCCGGCAATACCGGTATCGCGCTCGCCTTCGTTGCCGCCTCGCGCGGCTATCGTCTGAAGCTGGTGATGCCGGAATCCATGTCGATCGAGCGGCGCAAGATGCTGGCCTTCCTCGGCGCCGAAATCGTACTGACGCCGGCGGCACAGGGCATGAAGGGCGCGATCGCAACCGCCGAGGAACTGTTGAAGACGACGCCGAACTCGGTGATGCCGCAACAGTTCAAGAACCTCGCCAATCCCGAGGTGCACCGCCGCACGACCGCGGAGGAGATCTGGAATGACACCGGCGGTAATGTCGATTTCTTCGTCGCCGGCGTCGGGACCGGCGGGACCATCACGGGCGTCGGCCAGGTGCTCAAGCCCCGCAAGCCGTCCTTGCGGATCGTGGCGGTCGAGCCGGAGGAGAGCCCGGTGCTTTCAGGCGGTCAGCACACCCCCCACAAGATCCAGGGCATCGGCGCGGGCTTCATTCCCGACATTCTCGATCGCTCGGTGATCGACGAGATCGTGAAGGTCAACTCGAGGACCGCGATAGAAACCTCGCGTGCACTGGCGCGGCATGAGGGCATCCCCGGCGGCATCTCCTCGGGCGCAGCGATCGCTGCCGCGCTCCGGATCGGCAAGCGGCCGGAAGCTGCGGGAAAGACCATCCTGGCCATAGTGCCGTCTTTCTCCGAGCGGTATCTTTCCACGGCTCTGTTTGAGGGAATCTAGCACATGGCGGATCAACCGAGGCGGCCGCGCACCCTGGGCGATGCCAGGACGGAGGCCGAAGCCGCGTTCAAGAAGGTGACCGCCAAGGTCGCCGAGGCCCCGCCGAAGAAGAACGTGGCGCCTGGCATCAAGGAGCAGGTCACGCTGCGGATCGATCAGGACGTGCTGGAGTTTTTTCAGCAAGGCGGCCCCGGCTGGCAGGACCGCATCAACGAGGCGCTGCGCAAGGCGGCGGGGAAGTAGGCGCCAGCTGCCGGATCGGGGCGCCGAAAGCCGGCCCACTGTCGAACTCAGAGAACCTGCGACAGGAACCGCTGCGTTCGCTCGTCCTTGGCCGCCGTAAACAATGTTTCCGGCGGCCCGTGCTCGACGATCACACCGCGATCGGTGAAGTAGACGTGATCGGCGACCTCGCGGGCGAAGTTCATTTCGTGGGTGACGAGGATGCATGTCATCCCATCCTCGGCGAGCTCCCTGATGGTCACCAGGACCTCCTTGACCGTTTCCGGATCGAGGGCCGCGGTCACTTCGTCGAACAACATGATGTCCGGCCGCATCGCCAGCGAACGGGCGATGGCCACGCGCTGCTGCTGTCCGCCAGAGAGTTCGCCGGGATAGGTGTCCTCCTTGCCCGCGAGCCGCACCTTGGCGAGCAGCGCGCGGGCGCGCGCTTCGACCTCGGCGAGCTTCTGGCCGAGCACATGGATCGGCGCCATCATCACGTTCTGAAGCGCGGTCTTGTGCGGGAAGAGGTTGTACTGCTGAAACACCATCCCGACCTTGCGGCGCAGCGCCAGCTTGTCGAGCCTGGGATCGGACACCTCGATGCCCTCGATCTGAATGCTGCCGGACGTGATCGGCTGGAGCGCATTGATGCAGCGGATCAGCGTGGATTTCCCCGATCCGGACGGGCCGATGATGCAGATCACCTCGCCCTTCCTGACCGAAAGGCTGATGCCTTTCAGGACCTCGAGGGCGCCGAACGACTTCCTGACGTCGACGCATTGAACGATGGGCTGATCCGGAGTCCAGCTCGTGGCCATGCTCTGCTTCCTCAGCGTACGCGGAACCGGCGCTCGAGACGAGCGGTCCAGACGTTGATCGGATAACAGTAGAGAAAGAAGCACAGCAGCGCGAAACCGTAGAGCGGTGCGAACAGCTCCGGCCTGCCGCCTTCGGCGGCATGCACCTGCGCCGTCAGGGTGAGCATTTCCGAAACACCGACGATCGATGCCAGCACCGTCGACATCGCGACGATGGCATAGATGTTCATCCACGGCGGCAGCATCCGCTTGATGCATTGCGGCAGCATGATCAGCCACATGGTCTGGCGCCGCGTGAAGGAGAGCGATTCCGCCGCCTCCCATTGCGTCGACGGAATGGAGCGGACGGCGCCGCGCACGACCTCGGCGACATTCGCCATGACCGGCAGGGCGAAGCCGACTGTCGCCTTGATCCAGTCCGGCAAAGGGATGGTTGTCTTGAACATTGTGACCTGGAAGGGCACCAGGAACATCACGAAGAACAGCAGCACCAGCCAGGGCGCGTTGCGGAAGAATTGCGTGACGAGCCAACTGACGGCGGCGAGCAGCCGGGACTCCGACAACAAGGCGAGACCCAGGCCAAGCCCGGCGATGGTGCCGAGCAGCATGGACAGCAGGGAGATCAGGATGTTGAAGGCGAACCCGCGCAGCAGCAGCGGCGACCACTTCACGATGACTTGCAGCGGCGACAGCATCGCCGGTCCGGTCTGCGCCCACGCCGTCGATGCGGCCATGATGACGCAGAAACAGAGGATCGCTGCGGGCAGCGGGCCGATCCGGACGGACATCTGGGCCGGTGCGGGACGATACGGCCGAAGGACGGCAAGCCTGTGCCCGGTCTCGGCGGTCGTCATCGCGCATATCCGGGGATGTGCATCGCTTGCTCCCAGCGATGCATCAGCCAGACGAGGATCCCGACAAGGATGCCGTAGGTCGCCAGCAGGACGACCATCATCTCGAACACATTCTGCGATTCCGACCAGATCTGCTTGACCGCATACAGCGTCTCGGGAACGGCGATCGCGTAGGCGAGGGTGGTCGTCTTGAGCAGGTTGACGAGGTTGTTGTTCAGGGCCGGAAGGCAGACACGAATGGCCAGCGGAAGGACGATATGGATGTAGGCCTTGAGGCGCGTGTATCCGAGCGCCTCTGCGGCTTCCAGCGTCGTTCTCGGCACCGCCTCGATGCCCGAGCGGAAGATTTCCACGTTGAAGGCGCCCGCGAACAGCGACAGCGAAATGATCGCCCACTGCACGTTGCTGAGCAGCGGCACGCGCATGCCCGCCGCCTCGACGGCCGGAAGCATGGTGCCGAGGCCGAAATAGAAAAAGAAGAGCTGGACCAGCGGGGGCGTGTTGCGGAACACCACGACGAAAGCATTGACGGGCAACCGCAGCAACATCGATGGACTGCCCTGCATCAGGGCGCCAAACGCACCGATGATGAGGCTCAGCAGGATGGTCGTGACACTCAGAAGCAGCGTCATCTTGAGGCCGCTGAAGTAGCGGCCCCAATCATAGGCGTCGTAGAACACGGAGAAATTCAGCCCCGTCGTCTCGTAGAGCCGCTGAAACCAGTCGCCGATTGCCTGCATGTTGCGCGACACCGAGATGTTGAGGCGATGCCTCGTATCAGTGCATTGGTTCGACCTGTTCGGAGCGCAGGACCGTTCTGGCGCTCCGTCTCATGCGTTCATTTGTCCTTGAATTGCTCGTGCATCGAGAGCGAATACTCGGTCGGTGTAATGCCCCACTTCTTTTCCGTCGCCACGATGAAGCCGGTCTTCATCCAGTCCTTTGTCGCATCTTCGAGCATCTTCTGAAGACTGGTGTTCTCGAGCGCGACGGCGATCATCCATGGCGATGGCAGAACGCCTTTGAGCGGGAGATCGTAGTCCGTCTTCCACTCGTCCTCGAGGAGTTTGCCTTGCAGGAAAGTCTGATCGTAGACATAGCCGATGCAGTTGCCCTGCTTCATGGCGAACAAGGGCTTCTCCGAGCCGTCAAACGCAACAATTTCGGGGCCGTAGGATTTGGCGACGTCCTTGTTGTACCAGGCTCCCGACGTGGCGCAGACGGGTTTTCCCTTGAGATCGGCCCAGTCCTTGATGCCGGCCTTCTTGTTGAGAAGGATGTTCACATAGTCCGAATAATACAGTGGTTCGATGGCTTGAACGACGCGGCGGCGTTCCGGCCTGTCCGACATGGTTGCGATCAGCAGGTCAACCTTTCCCTGCTGAAGAAACTCGATCCTGTTCGAGGCTGCGACCGGAACGAGCTCGAGCTTGACGCCGAGGCGCTTGGCAATGTCCGCGGCAAGATCCGGCTCGATGCCGACTACATTGCCGGTGGGATCGCGGAAGCCGAAGGGCTTGTAGTCGGCCTTGACGCCGACATTCAACGTGCCGCGCTGCTTGATGGCATCGACGCCGTCAGCTGCCTGAGCGCTGCCGAGCATCAGCAGCAGCGTGGCACTTGCCATCGTGGAACGGACCAGCTTCTTCATCGGATGACACCTCCAGAATTGCAATCACGACACGCGTCGGTTTTTCGCGGTACAAAGTTCGTGCCAGATCTCACGAAAATCGGGAGACGGAGAACGGGCTGAGGTCGATCGCGCTTCGACCGTCGGTCACCATCGCGGCTGCGACGTTGCCGATCCCTGCCGAGTGCTTGAAGCCATGACCCGAGCAGGCCGAGATGACGAAGACCCTGTCCTGGTCGGGATGTCGGTCGATGATGAAGCCGCGATCGGGCGTCACCGTGTAGAAGCAGGCGGCTGCCAGTGCGACGCGCGGCGTGGCGCCCGCGAGCCGTCCCTCGACGTGCCTCCGGTACATCTCAGCCGACTCCCTGGGATCGACGGTGCGGTCGATGGTGTCGGCCGTCGTGCTGGTCTCGTACTGTTCGGTCGCGACCTTGAGGCGATGGTCGCCGGGCAAAGGCGGGAAACCGTAGAGGTAATCGACGTCGGTCGCGCCATGCATCCAGATGAAGACGGGGGCGTTGGCGCGATACGCGCTGGTGTCGTCTAGCTCGTACCAATGCAGCACCTGACGCTTCACGGTGAGCACGCGGTCGAACGGCGCGCCGAGCAGGTGCACATTCCAGCCGCCGGCCGACACCACTACCTGGTCCGCCTCGAAGGCGCCTGAGGACGTTTCCACCCGAACGGAGGCGCCTCCCTGCACGATCGAGAGAACCTCGACGCCGGTGCGTATCGTTGCGCCGAGTTGCTCGGCGCGCGTCAACTGCGCCTTGATGCAGCGCTCCGGAAAAACATATCCCCCGCCGGGCTCGTAATAGGCCTTCTCGTTGCCCTCGAGGTTCAGGAATTGCGGAAAGCGGTGAGCCACTTCTCGCCCGTCGATCACTTCATGCGCGATCCCGAAGTCACGCGCAGCTCCAATCGAGCGTGCGACGAAATCGGGTTTGCCGTGGTGCGACGTCTCGCCGACACCGGGCGCCATGACGACGAGGCCGCATGGGTTCAATAGTTCGGCGGACATCTCGGCTTCGAGCTCACGCCAGATTCGGTGGGTATCCAGCACCAGGGGCACGTAATCGCGGCCTTCGCCGACCGCCTGCCGGGTGATGCGCGTTTCGCCGTGGCTGGATCCCATCGTGTGGGGCGGGGCGAATCGATCGAGGCCGACCGCCTTCACGCCTCGCTTGGCCAGTTGATAGAGCGCCGCGCTGCCCATGGCACCGAGGCCGATCACCAGAATATCCGCTTTCTCGCTCATCGATCGGGACTGCTTAATTGTTAGGACCGCCTGAATTCTGCTTTCAGATGCGGCTCTTCTACAAGGATAATTCATGTAATGAAGGAAATTTGCATCTTCATATGACTTTTGCTTAAGTTGTGTCGATGCACCCACCCGTTCCAGACCTTCGAAGCCTCCAGATCGTCGCCGCTGTCGCGGACTCCGGCAGCATGCTGGAAGCGTCCCGCCAATTCGGGATGACGCAGTCGGCCGTGTCGCAGGCGGTCCGGCGTGCGGAAGCCGCCGTCGGTGTCGCCTTCTTCAACCGGACCCGCAGGCCGCTGACGCCGACCCGGGCGGGGCGCATCCTTGCCGACCGCGTCCTCGATCTGAACCGCGACCTCGACGTGCTTCTCAGCACGCTCAGGGCCGCGGCCGAACAATCCGAGCGTGTTGATCTCCGGCTCGGCCTTGTCGACTCCTATGCCGGCACCGTCGGCGCGCACCTCGTCAAGGAGCTGATGTCGGGGTCGATTGCGCTGAGCCTGTCTGCATGGTCGGGTCTTGCTCATTCTCACGCGGAGGCGCTCGTGCGTCGCATGATCGACGCGGCGATCACATGCGACGCCATGGACGACCTCTATGATGTCGAGCGCTTTCCGTTCTACCGCGAGCCGTATCTGCTGGTGGTCCCACGCGGACTGGAATCCGGATTTGCCGATCTGGATTTGCGCGAGATCCTCGCCCGGCATCGTCTGGTCCGGCATAGCGAACGCTCCTATGTCGGTGCGCAGGTCGAGCGCCATCTGAGCCGCCTCGGCATTCGCCCGCCACGGGCCTTCGAGTTCGACACCTCGGACAGTCTGGTCGCGATGGTTGCGACCGGCATGGGTGTGGCGATCACCACGCCGCTGTGCCTGCTGCAGGGGCTCGCTCACGCAGCTCAAGTCAGCGCTCTGCCCTTGCCGGGCCCTGGATTTTTTCGTGAGCTGCTGCTGGTCACCCGCCACGGCGATCTCTCGTCCCTGGCGCCGCGCATCGCGGAGATGGCGCGAACGAGCATTACGACGCAGGCGATGCCGCGCATCCGGGCTCTCGTGCCCTGGTTCACCCAGGACTACTAGCCACGAAAGAGCCCGGCGGTGAGCCGGGCTTTTCCGTTCGATATCTGGCCTTGCGTCTTACCGCCGCAACATGCCGCCCACCACGCCGCCCATGACACCGCCGATGAAGGCTGCGCCGGCGGCATCGCCGCTGCCGCTGCGCTGGACGGGCGCAGGCGCGCTGGCAGTGTTGCTGGGGGCGCGACGAGGAGGCTGCTGGCTACTGGCGGTCGGCGCTGCTGTCGCGACGATCTCGGACAGCAGGGCCTTGTGCTGGAGCTTGTTGAGATAGCCCGACACCGGATAGCCGCGGGCGGCCTGCCAGCGCTTGATCACGGAGCGGGTCTCGTCGGTGAACACGCCCGTGAGCTTGGTGTCGAAACCGAGCCCGGTGAGGCGGTGCTGCACGTCGCGGCGCGAGCCCTTGTCGAGCCCGATTTGGTCCTCGGTGAGCTGCGTGGCTTCATCAGTGAAGGTCGCGGGGTCAACGCCGGCATTGAGGGTACGCGTCGTCGTCGACGGACCGCTCTTGATTGCCGCGATCCGCGCCAGCGCCAGCGCCTTGAACTGGCCGTTCGGATAGGCCGAGAGATAGGCGTTGAGCTCTTCCGGCTTGTTGGATTCCTTCACCGAGCGCCAGTACTCGAGCTCGACATTGGCCGCGTCCGTATTGCCGCTCGCGGCGGCCGGGGCTGCGCCAGTCGCGGTCGGCGCCGCGTTGGCCACCTGCTGGCCCTGCTGCGACGGATTGAGATAGACGGCGCCGATCAGGTTGGTGTGGCCCCAGGGAAGCTGACCCTTGTGGGTCTCCTCGTTGACCTGGGCGCGCACCGACGTCATCGCCTGCTGGATCTCGACCCCGGGCTTGGTGATGTTGTCGATCAGCGCGCGGGTAAACGGGCTGTTGTTGCCTTCCTGGCCGTCGAGCGCCGTTTGTCCGGGGCCGGTCGCGAACGCGATCAGCGTGCCTTCGCCCGACTTCATTTCGGCGAGGCCGGTCTGGACGTTGACGCTGCGGGTCGCCGAGTTGGACTTGATCTTGGCAGCGAACGGATTGTCGCGGCAGGCATCGAGGAATACCAGCTTGACCTTGGCATCGCCCATGGTCTGGTCGAGCGTCAGGTCGATATTGATGGCGGCCCCTAACTTGACATCCATTTCCGATTTGATGTCGGCATCGACCGGCAGCAGGTAGTTGGTGCCGCCGACGGCGATGCCGTGGCCGGCGTAGTAGAACACCGCGACGTCAGAGCCCTGCGCCTTGCGGCCGAAGTCCAGCAGCTTCTCCGTCATCTGGTCACGGCTGAGGTTGGACCCTTCGATCACCTCGAAGCCGACGTTGCGCAGCGTCGCCGCCATCGCCTTGGCGTCGATCGGCGGATTCGGCAATTGCGCGACGTTCTTGTAGGCGCCGTTGCCGACCACGAAGGCGACTCGACGGTCGGCCTTCGCGGCGCTGACCGACAACGCCATGCAGATCAGGGAAAGGAGGATGGTGAAGTAGCGCATCTGAAATCCCCAACAGAATCGAATTCGAAGCAGCAACGAGATGGGCGCAACTTACACGAAAACGCCGCGCGTCAGCACCCACAGCGCCTAACCCTTGCCGATAGCCGAGTGTGCCCCGAGAGGCTGCCCCTTCAGCGTGATCCAGATCACGCTTTGCTACTTTGCTTGGTCGCAGGCGACGCCGGATTGGTTCACCGCGCGCGGGGCGGGAACCGGTGCAGTCGACTTTAAGTTCAGGAGATTGCCGAGCAGGATCAGCATGGCGCCAAAAACCGTCCATGCGTCGAGCCGTTCCGAATACAGCAGCGAGCCAGCGGTCGCCGTCAGTGGAACCCGCAGGAAATCCATCGGCACGACGATGGTGGCGTCTGCGTAGCGCATCGCGCTGGCGAGGCAGTAATGCGCGAATGTGCCGCAGATGGCGACCACGATCACCCAACCCCAGAGATAAGTCGGCGGCCACGCCCAGACATAGAGCGCCGGAAAGAAGCCCGCGACCGCCTGCACGACGATCATCCAGAACAGGATCGATAACGCGCTCTCGGTGCGCGCCAGCGACTTCACCAGCACCATCGACACGCCAAAACCCATGGCGGCGCCGAGTGCGATCAGCTGGCCGCGATTGATCTCGCCCGTGGCGGGCCGGACGATGATGATCACTCCGACGAGGCCAAGCATGATCGCGGCAATCTTCCACGGCGTCATGCGCTCGGAGAGGAAGCTTGCAGCCAGGATCGCGGTCCAGATCGGCATTGTGAACTCGATCGCCACCACCTGGCCGATCGGGATCAGCGTCAGCGCGAAGAACCAGCCGAGCTGCGAGACGTAGTGGATCAGGTTGCGCACGATGTGCTGGGGCAGGCGAACGGTCTTGAGCGTCGCAAAGCCGCCGGCGCGATAGATGATCGGATAGAGCAGGACGAAACCGATCAGCGAGCGCACTTCCATGAGTTGGAAGACATTCATCTGGCGCGCGGCCTCGCGTCCGGCGACCGCCATGACCAGCGTCAGTGACAGCCAGCCGGCCATCCACAGCGCAGCCATCGGTTTGGACGGGGTGATGCTCATCGGCGCGGAAGGGAGAGGGGATGTGAGAGGGCAGGCCGGTATCGGTGACCAGGCGCGGGTTTGCAACGGCCAAATCTGTGGATGCAGCGATGCACGGCTGCGCGGCAGGGGTGCCTGCCCAGATGTCATTGCGGAGCGATGCGGAAACGAAGGTCGCGCCCAGGGCATAAAAAAACGATCCGGCGGGGTGGCCGGATCGCTTGTCGGAAACAGATCGAAGCTAGCGCGACAGCGCGATGTTGGCGCCACGGAACTGGCTGTCGGCCCGCATCGTGACCGTCTGCTTGGTGCCGCTCGTGTGCAGCCCGATGCTGGCGTTGAAGCCGGCGGTCTGGGCGACGACCTCGAAGTTCGCGCCGCCGCCGCGGCCCGAAATCACGCCGCTGATGTTGCGGCTGGCCTCGCTCCAGCTGCCCGTGATGGCATTGCCTTCCGCGCGGACACTGGCGGAGAGGTTGAACTTGTAGGCGTCGCTGGCGCAGGTCAGCGACATTTCCATAGCGGGACCTGCGGGGGCGTATTTGGCGCGGCAACGGATGCGTTCGGTCGAACCGTCGTCGAGCATGACGGTGCCGCCGCCACTCCAGCTGCCGGCGAGGGCCGAGAACGGGCCGGACTGCGCCTTGCTTTGCGAATTTGCGACTGAGGCCGCAAACAAAACGGCGGCCGCAACGAGCAGCCGCCGGTTCATGACCCGAGCCTCGGTTGGCTTATTGGCGCGATGCTTCCCACCGCCCGCTGCACGGTATGCCTGCTGATGCTCCATTCCACTTTCCCGATCCGGCGTTGCCGCTGAGTTGACCGTTGGCATATGCACCATTGATCGAAACTTTCACAAGACCCTCGCGGCCGATGGTGCCGGAAACGTTAGCACCGGGCGCCGTGATCCGGCCGTCGGAAACCGTCAGCATGGAGCTTGCGGACGGCTCGCAGGAGCCGCTCTTGGTCACGATGGTGACCTGCCAGTTGCCGTCATAGGGATTTTGGGCGAACGCGGGCGCCGCGAGCGAACCGGTGGCAATCGCGGCGGTAAAAATCAACGCAATGCGATCAAAACGCATGAATTTCTGTCCCTGCCTATGTCTGAGATGCTGACGCTTATTCGGGGGAAATGTGACAGAAATTTGCTGCATCGCCAAAGTGAAAATTGTTCCTGTGGAAACAATGGTTTATTTGCCCATTCTCAGCCCGTTTTGGGGGCGGAATCGGCTCGATTCGCGACGTTAAGGATGAATCTGCGGCAGGCGCCTACGACAGGCTGGGCGCAGCCGTCGCGAACTGCTCGTCCTGCGGCTTTGCCGGCAGGGTCTTGTGGACCTTGATGTAGTCGATGACTTCCGCAAGCAACTTCAGGCCGAGCGGGGCCAGCGCCCGCTCCCAAAGATCGCGCGCGGTCTCACCCTTCTTGACGAAGCACCAGTCCTGGGCCGCGATCGCGCCGGCATCCATGCGGTCGGCGAGGTGGTAGATCGTGCCGCCGGCGATCCGGTCACCCTCCTTGATGGTCCACTCCACGGCGGCCTTGCCGCGGTGACGCGGCAGCAGCGACGGGTGGTAGCCGATGCCGCCAAGCCTCGAGGCGGCGAGTGCCTCCCTGGAGACGCGGGCGTGGCTGTGCGCGGTGATGATCAGGTCGGTATTCGCAGCGATCTCGGAGGCTGCCACCAGCTTTGGATTGGCCTGGACCACCACCTCGATGCCGGCCGAGCGGGCGGTCGTGGCGAGGCGGTCCTCGCCATCGGCGACCACGACCCGCGCGATGTCCACGCTGTGCTCCCGGAGCATGTTCAGGGTGACCACGCCGAAATGGCGGGAGCCGATCAAGGTGATGCGCATGGGGGGCTTGGTTCCGTCTCGAGAGCTGGGTCACCTCGGATAACACGCCATAAGACCCTGTCACCCCCCGCGAGCCCTTTGCTCCGGTTATCAACAATGCGCGGGACGCAAGGCCTGTCGAACCGGCCGTCCGTTCGCTGCGTCCAACGGGCGTGCAACACGAACGGGGGATCGCCGTGTCGAAATGGCCGAGATTGATGCTGATGAGCGGAATTACGTCGGCCGCGCTCATCTATGAAATCACCAGCGCAACCGAGGCGCCGAGCCGAGCGCTGGCCGTGCTGCAATATGTGCTGCTGGCCTGCGGCCTGATCGGCCTGGTTGGTTCGTTCCTGATGCACGCTCAGGAAAAGTGACCGTCGTCGGCGCGCTTCGGTCGCGCTCGCGTCCGGTCGTCACATCTTGGCATCTC
Source organism: Bradyrhizobium sp. CCGUVB23 (assembly GCF_024199885.1). NCBI lineage: Bacteria > Pseudomonadati > Pseudomonadota > Alphaproteobacteria > Hyphomicrobiales > Nitrobacteraceae > Bradyrhizobium > Bradyrhizobium sp. CCGUVB23. The sequence goes on along the minus strand of NZ_JANADQ010000001.1, from coordinate 8,884,243 downwards.
GGTCATTGCGTCGCAGGCTGCGCGCGCTTCCACGCGCTGAGGCTCTCGGCCTTCCCGGAGTTGCCGGATGCGAAACGCATGGAATGATCCGTGGATTCCGGGTTCCTGTGTTCGGTTTCGGGCAGAACGAGCGGCCAGCCTGCTCTTAGGATCGTCTTCCCCGGGGCTGGCAGACGTTTCATCCCGCATCCATTTTCGAACCCGGCCGGCCGCTGGTGATATTGCCAGCGGCCTTTTCATGACCGCCTCATCGCGATGTCGCGCACTGCGCCGATCGTCCTGAGCGCGACCTCGCGCAAAAAGAGCCCGGACGAGCAGGGCAGTAACAGGTTCTCAACCGGCCTGGCGTATCGACGAATCTGTCGCGGATTTGTATTGCGTACCGTGACACAAGAGTTGGCCCGCCGGTATGCAAATCCGGCGCGGCCTGTTCCTTCCTGGAATCACCGGATGCCGAGTGCGATTGAGCAGATCGTCGATGCCTATGTCAGGCAGAAGAATCGCCGTGGCCTCGACGCACTGATGATGCACCGCCACCGGCTGGCGATCGATCTAAAGAGCCGTTCCGGCTACGATTTCAGTCTGCCCATCGGTCAGGTCGACGAGGAGATCGCGATCATCGAGGCCGGACTGAGCCGGCTGAGATCGTGCAATCCGGCCGAGGCCGAACGCGCGGACCGGCCCAGTCTGCCCTTCTAGTCCGCCTTGCCGCCGTCGATCACCGTGAACAGCGGCCGCGCCTTGGTTGGCTCGACCAGGAGTTCGTCGACCATCGCGCTCGCAGCCTCGACGTATTTCCGTGTCGGCTTGTCCAGTGGCCGCAGCGCCTCATCGTCGAGCGCGACCTTCGCCGCTTCGACCAGCTTGCGCATCCGCACTGCGTGATCGTCGCCAGCCGTCAGCGTCGCCCGCGCCAGCGAGCGCAGCACGAACAGCTCGCCCTCGAGCCTGAGCAGACGGTCGTTGAGCTTGGCGAGGACGGCGTTGAGATCCGGCATGGCGGCCTATGGCGGAGGGGCAAACGGCACCCGATCTAACCGCTCAGGGGTGAACGGACTGCAAACGGCGTCGCACGAATTGGCGCAACCGTTACAAGCCGGGCAGCATCCCGGGCGGCATCCGGATCAAGAGACTGATTGCGACGACCAGCAGGCAGAAGCTGCTAGAGAGGACGAACAGGAAGAAGTCGTCCATCGAGAATTCGCTGTGGCGCTTGCGTCGGTCGGGATCATTCGACATCCACTGGCCCTTTGCAAAGCTTCTGATACCGGCCCGCCGTCTCAACGGGCCGCCTGGGGATTTCGTTCCGCGAGAACAGGACGGGGCAGGGGACCTTCAGGGCCCGTCGCTGCGGTCATGGTCGCTGTCGTCTTGGCCGCTGTCTTCAAGCAGATTGAGCGCGGTGTCGACCTGCTCGATGAGGCGTTCGATTTGATCGCGCTCATGCGGGCCGGGGTCGCCCTTGAGCCGCTCTAAGAGCTCCTGCTTGCGCGCGAGTAGGTTTGCCATGGTGCTCATTGCAACCTGACAAGCCGCTCGACCGTGCAAGGTTCCCCTTCAAGTCGCAGGGAAGACTTGAGGATATGCCGGGCCCGGCAGCTCCGGGCCCGGCGCTAGTACTTCAGTACTTGGCGACGACGGGGCCGGTGTTGAAGCGCCAGTTCACGCCGAGCATGAAGGTTTGCATGTTCTGGCGGAGCTCGACCGGGAACATCGGGAGATTCGCGCAACCGGAATTGTTGATGCAGTTCAGCGTGTAGCCGTTTCTGCCGAAGTCGAAATAATTATACTCCGCCTTCAAGGAGACGTTCTGCAGCAGCGCATACTCAATGCCGCCGCCAACCACGAATCCCGCCACGTTCCTCGAACCGATGAAATCGACCGAGGTCGCCGCGAAATCCGTCTGGGTCATGGTGTGGTTGAAATGGGCGAAGGCGGCACCGCCCTTGGCATAGAACAGCACGCGATCGAATGCGTAGCCGATGCGGGCGGTGGCAGTGGCCATGCGATCGAGCTTGGTCGTCAGCAGGAAGCCAACAGGGCCGCCGGGCGGGATTGATGCCGTCGTGTCCTTCATGTCGGCCCAGTCGAACTGGCCTTCGATGCCGACCACGACGGAGCCGACCTGATAGTCGCAGCCGCCCTGCACGCCGGCCAGCCATCCGCTGTCGTGGTTGGCATTGAACGTGAAGCCGGCAACAGGCTGTTGCTCGTTCATACCGCGACCGCCGCCGCCATTGCCGCCGAGATAGCATCCGGTCCAGGAGAACGTCGGGACTGCAGGCGCCGCCTTGTAGGGCAACGACACGTCCGCCGCCATCGCCGATGTGGCCGTCGAGATGGCAAGCGCGATGAGGCCGGAAAGTGTTTTGATTTTCATGGAAGTTTCGTCCTTCAAATTGACCTCGGCGCCGGTCCGGCGCGAGGGAGCGGAGTCACGCCGGCGCGTGGGAAAGGTCCTCTCGGTACCGGTTGCACCGTATCCAGCAGGCCGCTCAGCGGCTGTAACCGCCTGGCCACATCAGTGGTATCAGCATACTGCTAGCTACGTCGCCGAACGGACTGGCGCGTCAGGTCATCAGTGTGAAGCGCAGTGCGGCTTGTCGTGCGAATAGTGGCGATGGGGCAATTCGCACCTATCAGCGCACCCCGGCCCACCTACGGCCGAACACCGGCGGTTTCGCCTTGACGGCCTCCCAGCCGAAGAAATGGTGGTTGCCGGACCAGGTATGGACCACCGCGTTGCAGACGCTGCACTTGAAACTGCCGGCGTGCCTGGCCTCGTGCTTCTCCCTCGTCGCAGTGTAGATCATGCTGCAACTCGGGCAGGAGAATTCTTCGATCGTCCAGATGGTATTGGCCATGGCGCCGCGACGTGTTTGATGTGACCGGTCCAGTGTAGGTTTTGAGCGCTTGCACCCGGGTAAATCGATCGGCGCAAATCCGGTTAACGGCGGTTAGGCAAATCCGCCTTGCGGACTTGCTGTTCGGCGGTTGAACCATTTCCGGCGCGCCCGCGTCCCATGTTCGGTGGGGAAATCCATGGCGCAATATTCGGTTCTGGAGCGGGTCAGGAAGGCGACAAAGGCAGCGATGACGCTGCTTATCATACTGGCCGTCTTCCACGCCTTTGGGCCAAGCTCCGCGGTCCTCGACACGCCGATCAGCCAGCTGACCCTGAGCATGCTGATGGTGCCGCTGATCTGGATGATCATTCTGCTCGAATGCATCAAGGGCGCCGGTGTGTTGCTGTTCGAGGCCATCGTCGGTCGCGACCGTGTTCATCTCTGGGGCACGGGTCCGGAAGACGAACGCCATCAGCGTGACGCCACCGCCTCCGATGAACAACGGCCAGTCTCCAGCCCCGGGCTCAGACAAGCGGCATTGCCGGGCTGGCTCAGCCGAGGTCACAGCCAGTCGCAGTGATCGGCCGGGCCGTGCCCGACCAAAATTTGCCAAGCGGCGCCGTGCAGCCGGGTCGTCTTGACGCCCGATCTGTGGCTGGCAATAAGGCGAGGCCTGCCCCGCGCGCCAATCGCGGCGGTCGATGGCGCCGGAAGTCGCGTTGATATTGCAAGGGAAGCTGCGCCTGTGAAAACCCTCCGCCAGTTCCTGACGGGAGAGGACATTGTCCAGCTTCTGATCCGGCTCGGCCTGCTCGCGCTCCTGATCATCTGGACCTTCTTCATCATCCGGCCCTTCGTGCCGATCCTGACCTGGAGCGCCGTGCTGGCGGTCGCGTTCTATCCGGCCTTCAGCTGGCTCGCCAAGCTGCTTGGCGGCCGTCCCAGGACGGCCGCGGTCATCCTCACCTTGATGACGCTCGGCATCGTCATTGGCCCTGCGACCTGGCTGGGGTTGAGTGCGGTCGAGGGGGCGAGGGAGCTCGCACGCCAGCTCGGCACCGGCGACCTTGCACTTCAGTCGGCGCCGGAGCAGATCAAGTCCTGGCCGATCATCGGCCCGCAGCTCTACGAGCTCTGGGAGCAGGCCTACAACAACATCCGCGCCGTGCTGCGCGAGGTGGCGCCGTATCTCCAGCCGCTGGCCGGACCGCTGCTGTCGCTCGCCGGCGATGCCAGCGTCGGGACGCTGCAGTTTCTCGTCTCGGTCTTCGTCGCCGGCTTCCTGTTTCCCCACGGGCCGCGGCTCGTCGCCGCCGGTCGTGGCTTTTTGTTTCGCATCGTGCCCGAGCAGAGCGAGCATTTCCTGGAGCTCGCGGGCGCGACCATTCGCGCCGTGTCGCAAGGGGTGATCGGCGTTGCGATCGTTCAGGCGTTGCTCGCCGGTGTCGGCTTCAAGCTCGCAAGCGTGCCGAGCGCCGGCCTGCTCGCGTTCATCGTGCTGCTGCTGTCGATCGTGCAGATCGGCGCCTTCCTCGTCCTCCTACCCGTGATCATCTGGATCTGGACCGCAAAGGACGTCACCACGGCGCTGCTGCTGACCGTGTTCCTCGTCCTCGTCGGCTTCATCGACACCATGTTGAAGCCGCTGGTGATGGGGCGCGGGCTCAACACGCCGACCATCGTGATCTTCGTCGGCGTGATCGGCGGCACGCTCGCCCACGGCATCGTCGGCCTCTTCATCGGGCCGATCGTGCTGTCGGTGGCGTGGGAGTTGACGATGGCGTGGATCAGGACGGATCGAGCCGATGCCGGTGAGGGGAAGAAGGACGGCTAATCTTGCTCTCGAAGAAGCGGCCGCCGACACATTTTCCCCGCCCAGCTGGCGGCCTTCAAGGCCCGCGCGCCCGACCAGATGCAAACGTCAAAGCTGATGGTCTACACCCGGCACTGTTGTCGGTAGTCTTCCACGCGGCATGGGAGCCGATGCGGGTGGGGCAACGGGACGGACGTGAAAAAGGACCCGCCTCCGAGTCTGTGGGAAGAACGGAGGGAAATGCATCAAAAAAACATCGCCCTGCGGACTTGAAAACAAAGGTCCGGAGGCGGGGCCGCAAACGGCTATAGTAACGAGCGAGCGGCAATCCGAAGGCCACCGCCCGCCACATCAGACCTAGGAGGAATGATGTGCGCGCAACCTAACATGGCGGCTCGCGTTCAGTCATCGGGAAAAAATGGTATCGCGGAGAAGGTGAGCCAGGGGTGCGTTGCAGCAACGTGCTTCTGCTGGCGATCAGCCAATCTCATCTTCAACGAGCATTCGTTTTCCGCTTCGCGCTAAACGGATGCCTCGTCGATACGGCCTATATCAGTCAGATGCGCCCGGTTTCTTGGGTGCGCTGCTTTGCTGGAAGTGCTCAACGCCAGCGCCACCGATTTCAACCCAGGCATGCTTCGACTGCTCGAACACCGACCTGACCGGAGCCGGATTAGTTGCGTCCGCGATCGCGCCGACGGCAACGCCAATGAACGCAGGAAGATTGCTGGACTTCCAATAAACCGTCGAGCCGCAGAGCGTGCAAAAATAGCTATGCACCTTCCCGCCGCTAGCAGCAGCACGAGTGAACTCCTTCGGCTCTCCTGAGACGGCGATGGTCTCGGCGGGATAGAACGCACCGACCCCGAACGGCGCGCCGGTTCGCCGCTGGCAATCGATGCAATGGCAGGCAACGACGAGTCTGGATGGTCCTGGAAGCGACAGCGTCACGGCGCCGCAACTGCATCGGGCAGTGGTCATCGGGGTCTCCTCTACCTTGTTGACCTGTGTGTGAGGCGGAGCGTCAAGTCTGGCCGCGCGAGAACGCCGAGACGATCTGAAGCGAACGCTGGCCGTGAGGGCTCGACGGCTCATCCGACGCACCGAAAGATCGTCAGCGGCCTAGAGCCGCCGGTTCGCGCTGGCGGGCCCACGGTTCGACGATACCCTGAGTGGAGGCATCCTTTTTCAATGTCTGCGGGGCGCCCGAGGCTGTTGCACATCCTGCTGCGGGACGGCCTGCTGCTGCTGGAATAGAAGGCGCCGGTTTACTTTACATATCACGTTCGACCGGCCGGACGCGGACGCCAGGCATTGCTCTCTCGTCTCATAAGAGCAGTCGCCGGAATAGCCGAGCTCCCCACCATAGACGCACCAGGGATAATCATATGAAACCGGGGAAGCGGAGCCTGCGACTGCAGCGGTCCTGGCTGCGAGCAAGGCGAATATGACTAGCATCGTGCGCATGATCATATTTCCTGTCGTGGTACATGAGGTTAGGGCGCGAAGAGTCCTGCCAGCATGAACCGGTTGGCCAGTCAAAGCGATGCAAGAATCTGCCAGATGATCAACAGCACCACGATCACCAGCACGGCGTAGATGGTCCTGCGGCCGATCATTCTATTCATCTGACGAGCCTGTACGTCTTTGCCGGCTTGCGTCTCGGGTGGAGATTTGGGGGTAGCTGGCCACGGTTCAAGGCACGCGTGATGCCGATACGCGCGAACATTGTCGGGCCCACCGCGCTCAGCCACTCGGACTAGCGCTTCCATAGCCGCTTGCCATTCGGGCGTCGTGCTGCCGCTTCGGCCGCGCGGTGATATGCTCCGCCCGTCCCCGCCGAATATGATCCTGATCGGGCGGTGACCGGGCGGTGTGCAGTCCGGCAGACAGCGCGCATCCCATCGTCAAAGCGCCGACGTCAGGCACCTCGCAGATTACCGATTCCTAGCCGTCCGGAACGGCAGCGAGCTCCTGCGTCCCGTGGGTTTGGAAAGCCGCTCCCGACTGAGGACTGATAGCTTCCTGGAGCGGCTGAGGGGCTATCTCATCACGTGCAAGGCGAGTGCGCGCACTGTGTCCGTTCATCGCTTTCACCGCCTCATTCTCATTGGCACAAAAAGCGATGCATCGTCGATCGGCAAACACGAGCCACTGACGAGAACCAACTTCCCTGATGACGTACTCGGTCATTGTCGAGTCTCCAGCAGCGAGTTGATTTCATTTTATGCCAACAGCGTTGCTCATTCATTAATCGGGCTTCGGTCCCACTGCCACTGCGGCCGCCCCCCATTATCGACGTTGCATGCACGCTTGCACGGACCCCTTGAGGCCGGCCCCCCTTGGCCATACGGAGGCCGTTGCTCGGGCCTCGTCTTTGCACCTTGCGAGCTTTGCATCGAACCACGGATTGTTTGCTTCGGCGGCTTGGTTCGCCAAAGCTTAGGCCGTCGATCACCAGAGCCCAGAGCGACGAGCACCAATTGAGGCCAGCGTCCAGCCAGCCAGCGACAAGGACGTGCCTCGGCATGGCCGGCGGCCGCAACTTCGCTGTGAATGGGCGCCGGCGGCTTTTGCTGAACCATGAACGCTTCATGAGCCGCCTTCCACTTCGCGACCAGCTCGGCGCGCTGCGCCGGCGTCAGGTCGCGGTGGATCAGGACTTCGTTGAGTGGGCATACCCACTCACCTTCAAAAAGTTGAGACTAGGCTGGACGTTCGCCGCCAGATGGGCGGAGCACAACAGAAGGACAACGAAATTTCCGAGAACTCGGAACACTAGGCGGCGTCGCTAGGTTCTACACGTCGGGGGTAGGAATTGCGGAGCTATACTCCATGGGTATCCAGATCGTGATGGACCACACAGGCGACAGCAGATACTTTTTCGACCAAACTGACCGGGAGGGGTTGGCCAAGGCCGAGCGACGCTTTGGCAAGCTGATCGGCCAGGGTTTTACAGCCGCCACCCGAACAGCGACCGGCGATCTCAACATCGTACGGACATTTGATCCGACTGCTGATGAGACGCTGTTCTATCCGCGCCTTGTTGGCGGCTAGCCCATTCGCTGCATGGCAAATGTTTTTGTTCAGACGCAGTAGTCTTGGCAGTAACCCGCGCTTGCGCGCCCTTCGTGCGCTCTATTCGAACTTTATCGCGCAAAATCCTCCGGAAGCGCGTGCGCGTCGTCTTTTGCGAGAATGGTTATCTCCTGAGCAGCGTGTGCAATTCGATGCCCAAGGTCATTTCGATGTTACCGGCTCTCACACGGGCCGACGATATCGAATTCGCCAAGGCACGATGAGGAATGTTCTGGAGATCGATGAACAAGGACAGGCGAAGATGGGATGGTGTTTCGTTCCCGCGCGTGCTCTAGCAGCCGGTGACGTGATGCTCGCGCAGAAGATCGCGCTCGAAACCGACGAAATGGCCGTCCTGTCGCTTGCCAACAAGTTTCCGCCGAAACTGTTGTGACCGCCCCAGAGATCAAGCCGGTGAATCTGCTGATTTGTGGAGCTGTTTTGGGCTGGTCTGCGCAGGGGCGATGCCCGATCTAGAGAGCGGCTCCACGCTTGTCTGGCCTCCACCCCATTTACCGGTACGAACGACTAAGTGAAGACGATCCTTGCGCCTGAGGACGAACGTAGGTGGCTTCTGGAAGTGGAGCGGGAGCGGACGGCAAGACGCTCTTGGGCTCGTCCTGCAACTTCGATCATTGATCGAAAACGTGGGAGCGATCGGCGTCCGGAAAGAGACGATCCGGAAGGAGAAGATCCTGCATACCGCCGAGAGTGTGATCCGCGACCACGAGTCATGGCGTGAAGTCGTGTTGGATCTACCGTCGCGGAGGGATTTGGAGCCACCATGAACCCGGCCAGATGCCGCATGTCGACTGGGGGTTCACGCTTGTAGCCGCTCGACAGGCAATTTGGATGCGTCGCCCGAACGGCGGCGTCGCGTATCCGGGATGCGTGCTGGCAGCCAGTAATTGTATCAGCGCGAGCCGGCGCTGTCCGTACACGCGCCTTTCCGTCTCCATCGTTATCCTCCACATCTTAGAAACATAGATGCAGGGGTAACGGAGCGCGCCTGATGCTCGTTCCTTTCGATCTCCACTGCGCGAACGCGAGGAACTGACGGTAGGTATGGCGATTGAATCGTTGGATCGACGTTGGGAGTTTTTCATGAAGTCCATACTTGCCGTTGCCTGTGCCGCCGTTGCTCTGATCTCCTCGGCCGCCGCCGAGGCAAGGGGGTGCATCAAGGGAGCTATCGTCGGCGGCGTTGCCGGCCACGTGGCGGGCCATGGCAAGCTCGGCGCAGCGGCCGGCTGCGTGATCGGCCATCACGAGGCGAACAAGTCGGATCCGAACAAGGCGAATGCTCAAGCGCCGTCCGGTCGAAAGTGAGCATTCGCTCCGTCCGGCTGCTGGCTCGCATGGACGCGCGGATGCCTTGAAATCGTACTATGCCCGGTGTCGCACGGTCGATCGAGATGCCATGAAGATTAGGACGCATTCCGAGAGTCACATCGTCAAACTCGACGATGGCTCGCGCTGGCAGATATTCCCTGGCGATCTCGACGTCACGCTCGACCGGAAGCCGGAAACCGAGCTTGACGTCGTCGCGACGAAGGGCGACGTCGGTTCTCATGCACTCATCGGCGCCGGCGGCGTGGCCCGGGTCATACGCGCAGGCGAATCTTGGTCCGTACGGGAGGTGAGATCGACCCTCAAGAACGGCTGACCACGGCCCCGACGGCCGAACGCGATAGCCGACGTCTCGGAAGCCGAACGACCTGGACGCCACTCATCGAAAACTTCGGTCGCGCGAGGCGCCGTTTGCGCCAGGCCGATGCCTCGTTTTCCAGCTTCGTTGCCAGTCCTGCCTCATCGCGCCACTCCACGACATCCGACGTGCGCATGATTCCTCCATTCTTGAGTGCATCAAGGATCAAGAGGGATGGGATCGACCCTCGTCCGCCAAATGCAATCGCGCAACACGTGCTCGGTTCCGCGGGCTCGCAGGGAAAAAGTGGAAAGTCTGGCACGAGAGTACGAAAGCCGCTACCGAGGGCTGATCGCAGCCACTCCGAAAGGAGAGCGCATGCTTCGATCTACAACGAGAGGGGCGACCGTGATTGCGTTCGGCCGGCGGGCCAACGTTTTCGTTGGCTCGTATTCTGGCAGTCCGGGGCTCGGCGTCTCCGGCCGTAATAAATGGGTAGCTCGGAAGAGCTGTAAGGGGGAACTAAAAAAACCGTACAGTGATGCTGCTGCCGGCTTCGCTGCCAAGTACGATCACACAATGCCCCAACTAGAATGCTCTGCTCAAATCAGACTTTGTCACCCCGTGAACGAGTCAGTATCCGCTTCGCGTGTTCGGCTTGCTCCATCGTTAGGTTGGCCGCCAAACTGGTTCCAATTTGCGCTGGACCCTTTCGCTCACGATCATAATCCAGCCAACCCTTGCCTCCTTTGCGGATGATTGTCCGCATTTGCATATGTGAATCTTTGGGGCATTCCAGTGCAATTCGGGTCTGCGAAGTGAATTGGAAGATGTGTTCGCAACCGAACATTCAGACGTGCAAAGGTGCGCTAATCTCCACCTCTGCGAGATACCTGATTCACGAAGGGGCGTTCGAAGGTGTTGGGTGATCTGGTGATGCGCTGGCGTATGCGCAATTTTTTATTGGTTTGTCCGTCTTGCAAGAATGCTGCTTCCGCGATCCGCGGGCGCTACATGCTCGGCGAGCAGCGATTGACGTGCGATCGCTGTGGAGCGAGTGACTCTGTGACTTTCTGGCGTTTCGAAGGGATAGCTCACCGCGCGTGCGCGATGAGCAGGATGAGCAGTCGGAATAACTCTTGCGTTCAAGGCTAGTTAAAACAGTGCAATTGTTGGATTAGAGAATGACAAATTTTGTGATCGTTCGGGCCCATGGAAGGCAATTGGACCAGTTGCGCGGAGAGGCATCGCGCATTTCAAGGGCGAACAAAATAGACTGGTGGATTGAGCGCGACGTCAGAGGGACCCGGTTTTACTTTGAGGACGCTGAGACGAAGAGGGCGTTCGTCTCAATTTGCGAAAACGTCGGTGTTTCGCATTTTGATGGTGTCTCGCCAGTGTGAACGGACACGGCCGCTCGGCGCCTGGCTTGTTCCTTTCCATAGCCGGATGGCTACGGTTCTCACCTCGATCCCAGGCTTTTACCGGCTGCCGCGGTAGAGGTGATCGCTGTATGCGTGACTGAAAACTGAACGGAAAGTCTGCCCGCAGATCCTGCGCGCGGTCTCAGTCCGCCAACGTGAGCGATTCGATGAACTGTGAAACCCCGGACGGAGGCTCTTTTGAGCGGGATGAATGCTCTTGATGAGTACGGTCCCGGTCACAACCTGAGCTGCCGGACTTCTCCTGGTCGGAGCGCATCTGGTTTTACGCGCAGGCTGTGCCGCAAGAGCCTGATGACATGTCCATTGCCGATGACTCGTACAACCGCGTCGATCGCCTTTTCAGGTTCGACCGCTGCAACCCAGTATGACCTTTCCCCATCGGCCGAGATGACCGCGACGATGGGTAAGCGGACCACCATCGATTAATTCCATGCTGAAAGCCGCAACTATGAGTGTCATAATTTGCTTAATCAATAAATGGTTGCAAATATGGTTAGTGTCGACCGCCACCAGCCAAATGCTGGGCCGTTTAGATGCTTCATCGGTGGAGGGATGGCGAGACGGGGAACCGATCAGCATCATTTGAATAGGTGAATGCGCCTGTGCCGAACCCGACAGTATCGGAGATTACCGGGGCACGTCCGGTGGACGGTAATGCTCACGGCCTCGATGATGATTCCCAGTGGTCGGGGCCGTTTTTTTTGCCGAATGGGACTCTCGACTAGGTCGGCGGCTTCAGACCCGTTGAATTCAACCACCCATCAATGTGCGCGGTGGCGTCAGCTTGCCGAGCCTTCTCAAGGAGGGCGTCGCGCTCGGCCCCCGGCGGCAATTGGTCTGCTTTCTCTCGCGCCAGGCGTGCTGCTTTCGCCAGTCGTTCGCCGAGCAGCTTTTCCTGCTTGAAGCGGTGTCGCTTCATGACGATCACCCATTCCACGAACCTGCTCCAGCTATAAAACTCATGATTGCGTGCAAGGCTCCTAATTCCAGCATAGCGGGAACCAAAACGCCGACGGAAGGCTACGGCTTCATTGCTCCTGACGATGGCGACCCAGACGTCTTTGTGCATGTCAGTGCGGTTGAAAAAAAAAGCTGGCTACACCGACTTGGTCGACGGCGCGGATCAGCTACGACGTGCGGGCGGGGCGGTAGGGCAAGATGTCGCGGCGGTTCCGGGTTGATGAAGGGGCGGCGGTCGCTGGTGAGCCAAAGGGTCGTCAAGACTTGCTGACGCGTCTTAATTTGCTCCGTGTACTGTCGCAAATTTGTCGCCACTTCGTACCCAGTTCTTCCCGATTTTACTGCCGCAATGGGCTGTAAGTTCCAATTGCGGTTACCTCGGACGGGGGCGGGACTCATGGAAGTATTTCGCGCTGAGAAGATTTGCGTTGTCGAGGACAACTCAAACAGAACCTGCCGTATCTGTGGCAAGAAAATGAAGCTTGTACGAACAGTGGTGGACTCTGAGACCGGAAGCCTCACTCACATGTTTGAATGTGGGTGCGGAAAGCGCTTCTGGGAAAACTAGGCGCAGCTCCGCAACGGAACGAAGGGCGGCGTAGCGGCTGGCGATGCATGCCCGTCGGTTGAGACGGTGAACAAGCAAGACAGAGGCAGCCAAATGAGGCGGGTTGTCGCCACGTGGCGCGCAGCGTCAATGAAGTGTTGCCGGATAAGCCGCAGGTCCACGCCGGTTGCCAGACCACTCCCCCAAGGCCGCCAACCGGCTGGGGTCAGCTTTGCTTATCAAAAAGAGGCCGCCCGAAGGCGGCCTAAGTATCGAAAGCGCTGATCTAATGCCCGCAGCCAATCCTTAAGCTGCGACCAGCCCCGGGTGGAACAATAGATCGGAAATTCAAACATCTGCCCGGCGAAAGAAGGCTACCGAGCTCTGCCAACGCCGCCATTAACAAGTGCAAATCCATTCGGGAAAAGTCGGCAAATTTGAATCTGTTCCTCTGTGCAAGATCGGACATAACAAAATAGCGGACTACTTTAAGCTCACTTGGCTTGGTTTCACCCAAATACGCCAAGCAACCTCCAACGGCCCCGGCATTCAGGGTTGTGCTGGGGCCGTCTCTATTCGTGCGCGCCAGCTTTGATCAGCCGCACATAGGTGCCGCTCTCTCGATGTCCGATAGCCGCATCTCATCAGCCCAGCGATCGGCCAAGAGCGCGATGGAATGGCTGCAATGGTAGTCGGCGCAATAGACCAGGACGCCGCGCGCACCCATCTCGCGCATGTCGCCAAAGGTGATCTTGACCGGGCGGTGTGCGGTTCTCTCTACGCATGCGGCGATCAAAGCGGCGCGCGGGTGAGCTGGCAAAATATCGATCTGTTGGGCGCGGGCAGGGCGGCGAGCTACAGCGAGTCGTAGGTGTGGAAAAGCGCATCTCAAGGAACTGTCTGGGCTGTCGCCAATTGAGTAATCGTCAAACGCGCGCACAAGGGAGTGCGTGTCATGCACCTTCAGACATTCAGGGACGACCACCACTCCAGACACTTCGACCTGATCGGTGGGAAAAGACACCCCTGGTCAATTGACCTAGTCACGGCAACGGCTGCAGGCATCCTAGCTGTAGGCTTCGCATGTGCCCTCGTGGCCCTATGGGGCCGCTAGCGCCGGGTCCCGTGGTTGATGGACGGTTGTTCGAGATCGGCGATCGCGGATCGGTAGTTGCCCGTAAGATCGAGCAGCGCTTCCCGTGCTCCCGATATCTCGTGGCTATCCGCGCGCTCACGCGCGATTCTGCTCAAGTGCTCGCATCTCGTCGGCGATTTGGAGTTGGCTACCTTTGCCGTCTGGCAGCTGGCCAAGATGCTGAAGGAGCTCAGAGCCAGCTACTACAAGCGCTGGCACGGTGATCTGGTGGGGGTGTCATGAAGCGCAGGCGCCGATCGCATAGAGCCCGCAACCGCCAGCGGCTGGCCGCGCACGCCCGCCGGCTGAGGCGGTAGGCGGTAAAGCCGGACGACATGTGGTGGGGCGCCAGGCTTTCCCCGGCGCCCCGGTTTGCGCGAAGCCAACCCCACGGGGAGCAGCGATTGGCTTGGGCGCGGGAAAGAGATCAGTCGGGGACGTAAAAAATTCCCGGCTTCGGTCCCGCGCTCATACCTCGAATGCGACGCAGCTTGGGCGCCGGTCACCGGGTGGTCACCGCAGGTGCCATGCCATCCACAGGCCTTTCGTTAGAGGGCCTGACGGGCACATCGCGCAAGCTCTACTTGATCTACGTCAATTCGTTCGGGAAAAAGTAGCAAAACCTCGCACGCGCGACCTTTGTAATTTCAATGGGAGGTTAGCATGGCAGTAGTTGTTCAATATGTAGTCAAACCAAATCCAGGTGCCGACTTCGCGGGAATACTCGAACTGGCTAAGGAGAGCGCCGGGCTTTGGCGCAAGCACGGTGGCAAACCAAGGTTCTGGTCCGTCGCCGTCGGTGAATTCGGAAATTTCGTTTTCTCAGTAAACTTCGAGACGTTCTCAGCTTACGGCGCGACAGTTGAGAAACTAAATGCCGATCCAGCGTTTCAAACCTGGCAAGCGAAAAGATTGAAAGCGGGCTTGACCACCCTCGTGCGTTCGAATTTGGCGACCGAGGTTGAACTTTGAGGAGCACTCCCGCGCCCGCCGGTTCACGCTGGCGGGCCTATCCTTTCGGGAAGGATATCCGGCTTGTACGTTCATTTGTGCGTCTGCCAACCATGATCGGACCATCGAAAGGCGCCATCTAGGTGAAACGTCGAGGCTTCGGTCCCGCTTCAGAGCTCACGCCCTATCGAGGGATGGCTGCAGTGCTGGCACTTTCTGCTGAGGCTGGGCCGCCGTGGCGCGGTTCTTAAAGTAGTCGAGGACGAAGAGGCGTATCGCGGACGACAGATTGCCGTGCGGGCGGTTGCTGTCGATCTCGCCGACCAACTCCGACAGCGTCATGTTGCGCAGGCCGGAAATCTCCTTCATGCCATTCCAGAAGGCCTCTTCCAGGCTGACGCTGGTCTTATGGCTGGCGACAACGATGGATCGTTTCACGACGGGGGATTTCATGGATTCCTCGCGCTCAATCAGAAGACGAATCTCGCCTGGATGACTTCAGTGTGGGCGAGTCGTTCGGTGCCGTCTGTTCGGTAGGCAACACTTCGCCCCCGCTGCGAGAGAAGCCCGCGAGCGTGAACCGGCGGTGACGGGAGCCGCTCGCTATTACCCTACGCTTTGGCCTTCTTGCGTCGTGGCCCGGAATCTGGCGGCGGCTTCCGGCTGTTCAAGGCCCGCATGATCCCGATCCGGGCGAACATGGTCGGGCCGCCTTGCTCGGCCACCAGGATCAGCGCCTCCATGGCGGCTTGCCATTCTGGTGCGTCATGCACCTTGGGCGGCAGCGCGGCGATGCACTCGCCAGCATCGCGCAAGGTGACGAGCTCGCGGCCACCAATCTCTATCGGATCGTCGAAAGGCCGCCCCCAGCCTCGGTCGGTCACTCGTCGCGCGGATTATCGCTGCATGCACGCCGCCACATATGGACGTAGCCCGCCCGCGCTTCCGCTCCGTTGATTGTTGAGGCCCATCTTTCGACCTTCATCCTCACAACGCTGGCGCTTGGCGGCAACGGCGGGATTGCTCTGGGTGGCGCATTCGAACCGCATCTTCCCCGGCGGATATTGTGCGCAGTCTTGCGCCAATGCTTGAGATCCGATCGAGCTCAGCAACAGAACCGCCAATGCGATCATGCGAAACATAATTGACCCTCTATGCAAAAAATATCGCCTAATCGAACCGCAACCGGAAAGCGAAAGCAGGTGCGTTCGGTGGTGAGCTTCATGAGCCAGCCCTAGCGCGATTCGGGCTTGGGACGATGCTCCCTGGAGGATGGCCCCGCGCTTACCACTGATCTTTGGGTACTGGTTTTGGCGAATTAGGATTCTCAAGTGTTAATGTTTGGGCCCTGCTAGAAGGCGTAGAATTGCTTTGCCTCCCAGGGCTAACGCCCCTCCAGCCTTGGCTCCGGGAGAGCAGGCGGCCCTACGGAGCTCCCGGCAAAGTGGGGTCGCCGCGGTATAAATGATCGTCCAACGCGCTCACAAGGGAGTGCGTGTCATGCACCTTCAGACATTCAGGGACGACCGCCACTCAAGGCACTTCGACTTGATCGGTGGAAAACGACACCGCTGGTCAATTGACCTGGTCACGGCAACGGCTGCGGGCGTCCTAGTGGCAGGCTTCGCGTGTGCCCTCTTGGCCCTATGGGTTCGCTAGCGGCGCGGCCGAGCACCAACAATGCACCGCTGGACTCTTGACGGCGTGGCGCCGGCCGGAATTGATCCGCGGCCATGGGGCCGGCATCAGCACGTCATCGACGAGCTCGCGCGCATGGAGCGCATCTGCCTGGAGTTGGCGGATGGCAGCAGCATGCCGGAGGAGCGGGCAGGGCTGCTGATCATGGCGAACAACTATCGCGCCGCGATCCTGGACACGCAGTCCGGCAAGTCATTTGCCAACACAGTGCCCACACGAGGTTTTTTCGATCGTTTGGTTTTTCGTCTTAAGTCTTTGATTTTGCTTGGTGAGCGCGCTGGGGCTCGAACCCAGGACCCCGTGATTAAAAGTCACGTGCTCTACCGGCTGAGCTACGCGCTCCCATGGCCGCTTGATGGCTTCGCTGATCGATCGCCATCGCCTTCGGACATTCGAGAAGCATGTCTTGCCACAACGTAACGCGTCGCGGGGAAAACCGGCAGGCTGTTTCCGGATCATGCTTTCGGCCCGCGCTGTGTAGGGGGAGCGGCCGCTGAGGTCAATAGCGGGCGAGGTTGCCGTAGATCGCGGCAAGGGCGGGGATTTCCGCGCCCATTCCGTGGTTTAGCCCGAAAGTTTCAACCTGCCGACGAACGTCATCCACTTCGAAGAGCAGGTGACGTCCAATCCCGGGGCCGTCGACCCTAGTGCTCCGGCCGCCGTCGGGCTCGCGTCAGTTCGCCTCGCGGCGGACCTCGCTTGCGACCGGCTGCGAGGAACCGGCGGGGCTCGGCAGCGCAACCGGGCGCAGCCCGATCAGTTCGGCGGCGCGCACGGCGCCGTCGCGCCAGAACTGGAACGAGTTGATGCGGCTGAGCTCCAGGATGGCGATCGCGACCGCCGCCAGGAACGGCAGGCTTTGCAGCACCAGGACGCCGGCGAAGATATAGATCTCTGTGATCTGCCGGTAGCTGTTGGAGGCGATCAGGACGCCGGCGCCGATCAGCAGCAGTGCACCGATCACGGCTTCCCAGAACGCCTGGAACTCGATCGACATCCGCGACAGGCCTCCCTTGGAGGTGCGGGCGAAGGCGATGTGCTCGGTGATCAACCCTTGCGCGACCGCGCGCGACACCGTCCACTGCACGCTCATCGCCGCGATCATGGCGCCCAGCATCTGGCCGGGCTTGATCGCGACGCGCAGGCGGTACATCGATAGGAAGTGCGCGAGCGAGACCACGAAGGCGGCGATGATCGGCAGCGTCAGGATCCTGTCGGGGATCGCGATGTCGGCGAAGGCGACGATCGGCACCCAGACGAGGTTGAGGAGGGCGACGACGACGCCGAGGCTTTCCGCACCCAGCCAGTTCAGCCAGCCCAGCCCATATTCACGCTTCTGGTCTTGCGTCAGCCGGCTCGCGCCGGGCAGGAAGCGCCGCCAATGCTTCTTCACGATCTGCAAGCCGCCATAGGCCCAGCGGTGTCGCTGTTTCTTGAAGGCCTCATAGGTGTCGGGCAGCAGGCCCTGGCCGTAACGGTGGCGGGTGTAGTGCGTGGTCCAGCCGAGCTCCTGGATCGCAAGGCCGAGGTCACTGTCCTCGCAGATCGTGTCGCTCGACCAGCCGCCGGCCATGTCCATCGCGGCGCGGCGGATCAGGCACATCGTGCCGTGCACGATGACGGCGTTGAACTCGTTGCGCTGGACCATGCCGATGTCGAAGAAGCCGGCATACTCGCCGTTCATGATGTAGTGCATGATCGACAGGTCTTCGTCGCGGTGATCCTGCGGCGCCTGCACGAGGCCGACGCGCGGATCGGAGAACGCCGGCACCAGATCCTTCAGCCAGTCGGGATCGACGACATAGTCGGCATCGAGGATGCCGATGATCTCGGCGTCCGCCGCGGTGCGGTCCATGGCGATACGGAGTGCGCCGGCCTTGAAGCCTTGCACTTTCTCGGCGTTGATGAACTTGAAGCGCTCGCCGAGCGCACGGCAGTGATCCTGGATCGGCTGCCAGAAGGCGGGGTCGGGCGTGTTGTTGATGATGACCACGCATTCGTAGTTCGGATAGTTCAGCCGCGACAGCGCATCGAGCGTCTGCTTGAGCATGTCGACCGGCTCGAAATAAGCGGGGATGTGGATCGACACCTTCGGGCAGTAGTTCTCGGGCACGTCGGCGATCGGCTTGTCCTTGGCAAGCAGCCGCTGCGGCGGCCGGCCGAAGGCGACCGCTGCGATCTCCTCGATGCGCGCCATCGCGATGAGGACAAGGGGAACAAGCAGGATCATGCCGAGCGTCAGCGCGAAGGCCGAGCCGAACAGGAAGTAGTGTCCGTTCCAATAGGCGAACACGATGGCGGCCCAGGCGCCGACGCCGTTGGCGGTGACCGAGAGCAGGAATGCCTGCGGCGCGGTCGGCTGCGACAGGCGCATGATCGGCAGCGACAGGAGAATGCCAACCAGGAGCGCGATCGTCATCAGCTTCCAGTAGTCGGGATTCTCAACCGGGCCGGTCCAGGCGAATTTCGGCTCGCGGCTGGCGTTGAGGATGCCCCAGTAGGGACCGACGCCGCCTTCGAAGAATTTCCAGGGCTGATCGATCGCCTCGACGATGTTGTAATCCATGCCCATGGCTTCGGCGCGGCTGACGAAGTTACGCAGCGTCAGCGCCTGCTGGAACGCACCCGGGTCGGCATTGCGCAAATTGTAGCCCGCGCTCGGCCAGCCGAACTCGGCGATCACGATGCGCTTGCCGGGGAACAGGTTGCGCAACAGGTTGTAGCGATCGACGGCCTGGTCGACCGCCTGGTCCGAGCGGAAGTTTTCCCAATAGGGCAGCACGTGGGCGGCGATGAAATCGACGCTGGAGGCGAGGTCCGGATTGTCGCGCCAGATGTTCCAGATCTCGCCCGTCGTGACGGGAACACGAACCGCGCTCTTGACCTTCTTGATCTTGTCGATGAGGTCCTCGACCTTCTGCTCGCCGCGGAAGACCACCTCGTTGCCGACCACGATGCCGATCACGTTGCTGTTCTTGCGGGCGAGGTCGATGGCGGCCTTGATCTCGCGCTCGTTGCGATCCTCGTCCTTGTCGATCCACGCGCCGACCGTGACCTTGAGGCCGAACTCGGCGGCGATCGGCGGCACCAGTTCGTTACCCTCCGTCGCGGAGTAGGACCTGATGGCGCGCGTGAGGGTGGAGAGCTTTTTCATATCGGCTCGGATCTTCTCCGAGTCGACGGTGGGATCGACGACGTGTCCCGGTTCGAACGGCGTGTACGATAGGCTGGGCAGCAGGCCCTTGAAATCGGGCGCGGGCTCCCTGTCGCGCAAGACTCCCCAGACGCCCGCGTGGAGCACGGACACGAGCAACAGAACGGCGGCGACAACGCGCATCGCGGCTAAACCAAACGGGGCTGAGATGGCAGGGAAGCGGATCCGACCCCGAGATCCGACCGAGTCCGCGGCAAACGGAACATACCTCTGCCACGCCTTTTCACAACTGTCATGACGCCGTGTCGTTTAGCGGCATGGCCTTTTGAGGGCACCGACGATCTGAAAAGCACGAGCAGTGCCAATCGCCGGTATCGCCGATCGTTCCTGAACGGCGGGTGAAGTGATCGCGGCTATTTTGGGGGAGCGGCGGGTGAGGGGCTCGCGGCTGGCGCAGGGCTTGCGGCCGGCTGCGGCGAAGTGCCGGTCGTCGGCGCCGGCGGCTGGGACGCCGCGGCAGCGGCCTGCTGAGGCTGCGCCGCCGGATTGATCCAGCAGGCGTGCACGCGGCTGTCCAGGGTCTCGGCGACCTTCGGATCGATCTGGCCGCCAAAGCGGGTCAGGCAGCGGAATGCCGCCTGGATGTGGCCGCCCGGGCAGCCGAAGCGGTCGTAGAGATCGAGATGGCGGAAGGCGGTATCGAGGTCATCCCGCCACATCAGCCGCACCACGCGGCGGCCGAGCCAGACGCATTCGGGGTTTCCGGCCGGGCCGTTGATGGCCTGCGCCGCCTCGGCGAACTCGTCGGTGCGGCGCTGGTTCTGGTTGGCGTCCTTGGCGGCATCGGCTGGCGTTGTTGCGGCCGCCTTGCCTTGGTCCTGGGGAGCGCCGCTCTGGGCGAGCGCGCTTGAAAGGCCGAGCAGAACGACAAGGGAGGGGACGGCAACATGCCGCAGGACCGCATTCGTTAACTCAAGCACCCGTCGCCGCATAAATTCCCCGATCTCTCTGACGCCCGCGCGAGAACTCCACGGACGCGCGGTGTGATGCCGTCCAAATGGGTCTCCAATGCGGCGGAAAAGTCCCGTTGAATCCCATGACTGGTATTTCGAATTTTGTCCAGCAAAGTCACCATGCTGTGCGGCGGTCGAAGAGCCGCAGGCAAAAGGGGCGGGATGGCAGGTGCAATTGCCGCTTGTCGGTATTGCCCCCTTGGCAGACGGCCTGCAAGCAGGTAATCGACGGACCCTTCGCGGAGGACGGAACCGATTACTCTTCGTACGCCACTGGCGCTCTTGCTCTTATCGTTGGGTGCGATTGCTGCCGTGTGGTGGTGGCTGGCCACGCCGATCACGCTGGCGCGCGCGCCCATCGATCCGAGCTCCAAGCTGCAATGCGTCTCCTACGCGCCGTTCCGCGGCGACCAGACGCCGCTCGACCCCTCGACCCACATCGGGGCCGACCAGCTCGAGCAGGACCTGCGGCAGCTCAAGGAGATCACCGACTGCGTTCGCACCTATTCGATCGAGAACGGGCTCGATCAGGTGCCGGCGATCGCCACCAAGGTCGGCGGGCTGAAGGTGATCCAGGGCATCTGGCTCGGCAGCAACCGCTCCAAGAACTTCTCCCAGGTCGCGACCGCGGTCCGCCTGAGCAAGGAATTCCCCGACACCATCACCTCGCTCGTGGTCGGCAACGAGGTGCTGCTGCGCGGCGAGATGACCACGGCCGATCTCGTGGCCATCATCCGCTCGGTGAAGGCGCAGGTTGCCGTTCCCGTGACCTATGCCGACGTCTGGGAGTATTGGCTGAAGAATCGCGAGGTCTACGACGCCGTCGACTTCGTGACGATCCACATCCTGCCCTATTGGGAGGATTTTCCGGTCCGTGCCAAGTTCGCTGCCGGCCATGTCGAGCAGATCCGTCAGCGCATGGCAGTCGCATTTCCCGGCAAGGAGATCCTGATCGGCGAGACCGGCTGGCCGAGCGAAGGGCGGATGCGCGAAGGCGCGCTGCCCTCGCGCACCAACCAGGCGCGCGTGGTGTCGGAAATCCTGACCCTCGCCAAGGCGCAGGGCTTTCGCGTCAACCTGATCGAGGCCTATGACCAGCCCTGGAAGCGCCAGCTCGAAGGCACCGTCGGTGGCTATTGGGGCTTCATCGATTCCGTCCGCCGCCAGCTCAAATACCCGCCGGGCGAGCCGATCAGCAATTTCCCGTATTGGAAATGGTACATGGGCGGCGGCATGGCCGTCAGCGTGCTGGTGTTCGCAGTCGCAGGCCTGACGCTGCGCCGCCGGCCCTGGACGCCGCGCTTCTCGGCATGGCTCGGCGTCGGCATCTCGGCGACATCAGCCGGCATGCTGTTCGGCATCGCTTTCGACAAGATGTACTACGAGAGCTACGGCTGGGGCGGCTGGCTGCAATGGGGTACGCTGCTTGCTGCCGGCGTGCTGTCGCCGATCTTCTGCGCGCAGGCGCTGGTGTCGGGACGGGGACTGCCGACCTTCCTCGATATCCTCGGTCCCCGCGAGGAGCGCAAATGGTCAAAACTCACTGCGGCGCTTGGGCTAACGCTTGCGGTGACCGCCGTGATTGCAGCCGAGACCGCGCTCGGTTTCGTGTTCGATCCGCGCTACCGCGATTTTCCGTTCGCCTCACTGACCATGGCGGTGGTGCCGTTTGCGCTTCTGATGCTGAACCGCCCGCAGACCGGCATCCGTCCGATCGCGGAGTCGGTCTTTGCCGGCCTCTTGGCGCTGTCGGCGGCCTACGTGCTGATCAACGAGGGTCGCGACAACTGGCAGTCATTGTGGACCTGCGCAATGTACCTGCTGTTCGCGCTCACGCTGTGGCGGGCGCGGGCCGCGCAAAGCCCAGAATAAGCAGCCCGATCGCGATCCCCGACAACACGACGTTGTAGAGCACGATGCCGAGGCCCGCGGCGATCACGCCCAGCGTCAGCAGCACGATCGATGGCCGCATCAGGTTCAGCGTCGCGATCACGAGCGCGACGATGCCGAACACCGAATTCTTGAACAGCACGGTCGCGGTCGCGCGCGCCTTGCAGATCACGGTCTGCAGGCCGGCGTCGCAGGCGAGCGAGACTTGCGAGAACTCGACGGCGAGATAGCGCAGGTAGAGGGCGTAGCCGACGGTGACGAAGCCGACCACGAGCAGGAACTGCACCTGGTAGGGCGTGAGGCGGAACGGTTTCTTCTTCATGGGGCCAATATGGTCGGGAAGGCGGATGCGGGCAACGGGCAAGGCGAAGGCCTTGTGAATTTGCCTCAGAGTCTCACAGTAACGGGCTGAGCTTACTTCAGTTTTTGTTTCGACTGAAGAACGAGGAGATGGTCGAGGCGGCCGTCGTCTCCTGCTTGGGCGGCGCGGGCGCCGGCGGCGGGGGTGGCGGCGGTTCCTCGCGCTTGGTGCGCTTGGAAGAGTAGCTCCGCCGGTGCTGCGGCTTCTCCGGCTTCTCCGGCTTGGCGGTTGCCGGCGGCGTCTCGCCCTGGGGAGAGGCCTGCTGGGGCGCTGCGTCCTGACCGCGCATCGACAGCCGCTGTCCATCGAACACGGTGGTCTCGCAGGCCCGTTCGTTCTCGGTGAGCCCGGCGCAGATCCTGGCAGCGGCGGCCGCATTCACCAGAGGACCGGCGCCGAGGCGGAGCTGCATGCCGGCGCCGGTCTTGCTCTCCTTGATCATGATGATCGGCCGGAGGTTGGCGATCTCCGGGTTGGACTTGATCAGGCCCTGCCACAGCGCGCGCAGGCCACCGATCGAGTTGGCGCTGCCGAGATCCACGGCAAACCGGGTCTGCTGCACCGCTATCGCGGGCGCCGGCGGCTCGCTCTCGGCGGCCTCGGGCTCGGTGCTCGGTGCCGCCGTCGCGACCTCGGTCGGCGATGCTGCGTCGGCCTTTGGCTTGTCGGCCTTGTCCGTTCTGTCGGCCTTGTCGGGCTTGTCAGCCTTCTCCGATTTGTCTGCCGTTTCCGGCTGGACCAGCTTGGATGCGGCGGGATCGGGCGGCGCCATCAGCGATTTGGACGCAACCAGCGGCATGGTCGGCAGCCCGGCAGGCGGTGTTGCGGATTGCGGAACGAGCGAGGCCGAAGCCGCGGTCTGCGGCGTCGGAGCAGCCTGCTGCTTCGCCTGTTCCTTGACCTGATCCTTGCTCTGTTCCTTGGCCGGCTCTTTGGCGGCGTCCGCCCGCGGCTTTTCGCTTGATGCAGGCGTCGAGGCGACCGGCGCGACGTTTGGCGCGGCGAGTGACGGCGAGGGGGTCGGCTGCGCGGTGGCCGCTTGAGTCTCCTGCGCCTTCGCTGCTGGCGTCTGAGGCGCTGCATTCTGCTTTGCGATTGCGCCGGTGACGGAATCGAACCCTTGCTCCAAAACCGTGACGCGCGAATAGAGCCGGTCGCGATCGGTGTTGAGCGTCTCGATCGCGGACGCCAGCCTGCGGGCTTCGCTCTGGCTCTCCCTTGTCAGCATCTGGAGCCGATCGGCCTGGCGCGTGAAATCGGCGGCTGCGACCTGGTCGCGCCGCCAGCCGAGCTGCGCCTGATTGGCCATCACTGCGATCACCACGGCGCCGACGGCCCCGACGCCCCACGAGCCGAGGCGCCACATCATGCGGCGATCGAACTCGTTCTCCTCAGCCAGGAGTCCGGCGAGAAGACCACCGGATTCCCTGGTCTCGAAGACGCCGGCCAGTGGGTCGGAATCCTTTGCCATGATTGTTAAGTGCCCAGCCCTGTCGAGCTTCCCCGAATCAATCAGGGAACATTAACAGGAAAAGCGGGATGCACTTGAATTCCGGGCATTTGCGGGGGTAGCAAAACGCCTCTATGACGACGCGTAATGCAGTTCGCGCCGATCGGAAGCGATTCGGCCGACACTGGAATCACTGGGGATCTCGATGACCGCCCGCTCCAGCCTCACGATCGTACTCGCCGCCGGCGAAGGCACGCGCATGCGATCGAGCCTGCCAAAAGTGCTGCATCCGGTGGCGGGGCAGTCGCTGCTCGCCCATGTGCTCGCGGCAGCGCCGAAGGGAACCGACACGTCGCTTGCGGTGGTGATCGGGCCCGACCATGCCGCCGTTGCGGACGAAGCGCGGCGCATCCGGCCGGACGCGCTCACCTTCGTGCAGGCCGAGCGGCTCGGCACCGCGCATGCGGTGCTGGCGGCGCGCGAGGCGATCGCGCGCGGTGCAGACGATCTGTTGATCGCATTCGGCGACACGCCGCTGATCTCGGCCGAAACGTTCGAGCGGCTGCGCGCGCCGCTCGCGAGCGGCGCGGCGCTTGCCGCGCTCGGCTTTCGTGCCGCCGATCCGACGGGCTACGGCCGGTTCATCGTCGAAGGCGACCGCCTGGTTGCGATCCGCGAGCAGGCGGATGCGAGCGCTGAAGAGCGCAAGATCACTCTGTGCAATGCCGGCGTGATGGCGCTCGACGGGCGCCGCGCGCTGGCGATCCTCGACAAGATCGGCAGTGCCAACTCCAAGGGCGAATATTATCTGACGGATGCGGTCGGCATTATCAGCGACAAGGGATGGGAGGCCGTGGTGATCGAGACCGGCGAGGACGAGGTGCGCGGCATCAACACCAAGGCGCAGCTTGCGGAAGCGGAGAGCGTAATGCAGGCGCGACTGCGACGAGCGGCGATGGACGCCGGCGTCACGCTGATTGCGCCGGAAACCGTCTATCTCGCCGCCGACACGACGTTCGGCAAGGACGTGACGATCGAGCCCTTCGTGGTGATCGGTCCCGGCGTGTCGATCGCCGATGGCGCGGTGATCCACTCCTTCTCGCACATCGTCGAGACGTCGCTCGGCAAGAACGTCTCCATCGGTCCCTATGCGCGCCTGCGGCCCGGCACCTCGCTCGGCGACGGCGCCCGCATCGGCAATTTCGTGGAGACGAAGGCCGCAACGCTGGAAGCCGGCGTCAAGGTCAACCATCTCTCCTACATCGGGGACGCGACCGTCGGCGCCAATTCCAACATCGGCGCCGGCACCATCACCTGCAACTACGACGGCTTCAAGAAGCACAAGACGCTGATCGGGAAGGGCGCCTTCGTCGGCACCAACTCCTCGCTGGTCGCCCCCGTCAAAATCGGCAACGGCGCCTATATCGGCTCGGGCTCTGTCATTACCAAGGACGTGCCTGACGATGCGATGGCGCTGGAACGCAATCAGCAGACCATTCGCGAAGGCGGCGCCGCGCGCTATCGCGAGATGAAGACCGGCGCGAAGAAACCTGAAAGCTGAGCTTCGCTATTCGTCCTCGGCGAATTCCGAGAAGATTGCGCGGGTCAGGCGCCAGCCGCGCGGCTTGGCGCGCTTCACGGGTTCGCCAGCCTGGTGCTTGACGAAGACGGGCTTGCTTTCCTTGCCGCGTTGCGGCGGCGGCCAGTGCGCCAGATGCGTGCCGGCGGTCTCGCTCGCGCGCAAGTAATTGGACGACAGACCCTTGCGGTCGGATGAGCCTCTCATGACCGTATCTCCTGCGCGGGAATCGTTGGCCAAACTTGTTGACAGCAAGTTAATGTGCAGGGTTAAAGGCCAGCCAATTCGCCGCACATTAGGGCTACCGCCATTTGGTGCTGTCGCAATCCGCAATAATTATTGAGTTTCTGGTTCCTTCCGAGTTTCGATAAAAACCGATCGCGTCGTTTTGGCCATTTTTCGACGATTTGGGGGATATTGATCCGCATGTGCGGGATTGTCGGCATTCTCGGGCGCGAACCGGTTGCAGAGCAATTGGTGGATTCGCTCAAGCGGCTCGAATATCGCGGCTACGACTCCGCGGGTGTTGCCACGCTCGAAGGCGATCACCTGGAGCGCCGCCGCGCCGAAGGCAAGCTGAAGAACCTCGAGGCGCGGCTGCGTGACAAGCCGCTGAAGGGGACAAGCGGCATCGGCCACACCCGTTGGGCTACCCACGGCAAGCCGACCGAGCACAATGCCCATCCGCACGCCACTGAGCGCCTCGCGGTGGTCCATAACGGCATCATCGAGAATTTCCGCGAGTTGCGCGAGGAGCTCGAAGCGAAGGGGACGGTGTTCCGCACCGAGACCGACACCGAGATCGTTCTGCATCTGGTCGACGATCTGCTCACGCGGGGTAACAAGCCGGTCGAGGCGGTAAAGCTCGCCTTGAGCCGGCTGCGCGGCGCGTTCGCGCTCGGCTTCATCTTCGCGGGCGAGGGCGACCTGATGATCGGCGCCCGCAACGGTCCGCCGCTCGCGATCGGCTACGGCGACGGCGAGATGTTCCTCGGCTCGGACGCGATCGCGCTCGGTCCGTTCACTGACACGATCAGCTATCTCGAGGACGGCGACTGGGTCGTGCTGACCCGCAACAGCGTTGCCATCTTCGACAAGGACGGCCGCGCCGTCCAGCGCGACAAGATCAAGCATGCGGCCTCAAGCTCGCTGGTCGACAAAGCCAACTACCGCCACTTCATGGCGAAGGAAATCCACGAGCAGCCCGAGGTCGTCGGCCACACGCTGGCCCGCTATGTCGACATGGCATCCGAGCGCGTGTCGCTGCCGGTGAAGCTGCCGTTCGACTTCCGCGACATCCAGCGCGTCACGATCACGGCCTGCGGCACGGCGAGCTACGCCGGCTATGTCGCAAAATACTGGTTCGAGCGCATCGCGCGCCTGCCGGTCGAGGTCGACGTCGCCTCCGAGTTCCGCTACCGCGAGTCTCCCTTGCGCAAGGGCGATCTGGCGATCTTCATTTCGCAGTCGGGCGAGACCGCCGATACGCTCGCGGCGCTCCGCTACGCCAAGGCCGAAGGCGTGCACACGCTCGCCGTCGTCAACGTGCCGACCTCGACGATCGCGCGCGAGAGCGAGACGGTGCTCCAGACGCTCGCCGGTCCCGAGATCGGCGTCGCGTCCACAAAAGCCTTCACCTGCCAGCTCATGGTGCTTGCCTCGCTCGCGGTCGCGGCCGGCAAGGCGCGCGGCGAATTGTCCGAGGATGACGAGACCAAGCTCGTGCACGGCCTGGTCGAGATCCCGCGCCTGATGGCGGACGCGCTCACGACCGAAGTGCAGATCGAGAAGCTTGCACACAGGATCGCCAAGTCGCGCGACGTGCTCTATCTCGGCCGGGGCACCAGCTTCCCGCTCGCGCTCGAAGGCGCCCTGAAGCTGAAGGAGATCTCCTACATCCATGCCGAGGGCTACGCCGCCGGCGAGCTCAAGCACGGACCGATCGCGCTGATCGACGAGACCATGCCGGTCGTGGTGATTGCGCCCTACGATCGCGTGTTCGAGAAGACCGTCTCCAACATGCAGGAAGTCGCCGCCCGCGGCGGCAACATCATCCTGATGACGGATGCCAAGGGCGCTGCGGAGGCGACGGTCGATTCGCTCGTCACCATCGTCATGCCCGACATGGCGGCTGCCTTCACGCCGATGGTCTATGCCGTTCCCGTGCAGCTCTTGGCCTACCACACGGCGGTGGTGATGGGCACCGACGTCGATCAGCCGCGCAACCTCGCGAAATCGGTGACCGTCGAATAGGCAGGGTGAGCGCAGAAGGAGAGCAGGCGCGGTCGCCTTGCACCTTCAAAAATCTGCTAGAAGACCCTAGCTAGAGTGCTGCGACCGACTTGGAACCCGAATGACCGCCCGCGACGACGCGTCCCCGCCTGTGCCTGCCGAAGACCTGCCGCCGGAGCCGCATACCGGCCTGATGGGCCGATTCCGCAACTATTTCCTCACCGGGCTCGTCGTTACGGGACCGATCGCGATCACCCTCTATCTGGTCTGGTGGTTCGTCACCTGGGTCGATGGCGTGGTGCGACCGTTCGTGCCGCTGGCCTATCGGCCGGAAACCTATCTGCCGTACGGCGTTCCCGGCTGGGGACTGATTGTCGCATTTTTCACGCTGACGCTGGTCGGCTTCCTCGCGGCCAATTTGATCGGCCGGACCCTGGTCGATGTCGGCGAGACTTTCCTCGGCCGCATCCCGGCCGTGCGCGCCATCTACCGCGGCCTGAAACAGGTGTTCGAGACGCTGTTCTCGGGCAAGGGGTCGAGCTTCCGGAAAGTGGGTCTCGTCGAGTTTCCCTCGCCGGGCATGTGGTCGATCGTGCTGATCTCGCAATCGCCGAGCGAGGACATCGCCCGCAGCCTGCCGGGACAGGAGGAGCATGTCTCGGTGTTCCTGCCGTGCTCGCCCAACCCGACCACCGGCTTCTTCTTCTATGTGCCCAAGAGCAAGATCATCGAGGTTGAGCTGAGCGCGGAAGACGCCGCGACGCTGATCATGTCGGCGGGCGTGGTGCAGCCGGGATCGAGCCCCGATCCGAAGAAGGTCGCAGCCCTTGCGGGCGTGGCGAACGCCGCCCGCATTGCCAATGCCGCCGCCGTGCGCCCCGAGCCCGTCAAGGTGGAGTGAGCGTCAGTCATTCCCCCGCGGGATGGCCGGCATTCGCTTTGCGGTTCCCTCACTCTGCTATCATTCGAGGTGACGAAGCGCAGATCGCCTTCGCATTCGAACTGGAGTGAGCCATGTCCCCAACCATCGCGATCCTCGCACCCGGCGCCATGGGCAGCGCGGTTGCCCGCTGCCTGAGCGAGAACGGCGCGCGCGTGCTGACCTCGCTGAAGGGGCGTAGCGAGCAAACCGCAAAGCGCGCCGCGGAGGCGGGCATGATCGCCGCGGAGGATGCCGATATCGCGGGCTGCGACATCATCCTGTCGATCGTGCCGCCGGGCGAGGCCTTGGCGCTCGCCGAGCGGCTGGCCGCAGTGATCGTGAGGCGGGAGAAGAAGCCGCTGGTCGTCGACTGCAACGCCGTCAACGTCGATACCGTGCTGGGAATCGAGGAGATCATCGGCTCGGCGCAGGCACCGTTCGTCGATGCCGGCATCATCGGCTTCCCGCCGCAGCCCGGCAGCAAGGGGCCGGCGTTCTACGTGTCCGGCGAGCACGCAAGGGACCTCGCGGTGTTAAAACAGCTCGGGCTCGACCTGCGGATCGTCGAAGGCCCGGTCGGCGCAGCCTCCGCGCTGAAGATGTCCTATGCTGGCATCGTCAAGGGTCTCGCCGGCATCGGCTCGGCCATGGTGCTCGCGGCCACCAAGGCCGGCGCAGCCGATGCGCTCCGCGACGAGCTCGCGCTCAGCCAGCCCGCGATCTTGGCGCGGCTGTCCACCGCACTGCCGGACATGATCCCGAAGGCTTATCGCTGGGTCGCTGAGATGCGGGAGATCGCTGGGTTCCTCGGGCCGGACCATCCAGCCAGCCAGATCTACGAGGGTTTTGCGCGCTGGTTCGAGCATCTCGCCGAGGATGCCAAGGGCGAGGGGGCAGATGCCGCGCTGCTGAAAGCGTTCGCGGCGAGGACCGTCAAGGCCGTCTAGTGCGAGCCCACTGGTCCGATTGCACCCGGTATGCCGCGCGAGGACTTGCGCTGGCTCATGGGCCGGCGTCAGTCAGTCCAACCGCGCCAGTGGGTCGGCTGAATGTCGGCGTGCGCTTTGCCCCGACCGTCAACCCAATTGGACCCATCCTTGTGACAGGGAAAAGGAAGCGCATGGACGATGCCGTCAAAGTCCAGCGCGCAGATTTCGAGATCTCGGTCTGATGGAGCTGTCGAAGTGGGCTGCCATTCGGCGGAGATGAGTTGCATGATCTAACCTCCCGCAGTGATACAGGGATGGCTCCTGCGATGCCCAACGATAGCACAAGCGGTCCATCCTTGAATGTGAACCAGTTCGCAACGAAGCAGCTAAACCGCACCCTTTCATTTGGCGGCGCCCGTTGCGTTGTCCTTGCTTCGCAGCGCCCGCGGTATTGCCAGGCAGACATCAACGACCAGATCAGCCAGTCAATCAAGTCATGGTCCCTGGCATAAAGCACCGGATCGATACATCCGGATAGAAATCGTTGTAGACCGGCCAGACCACGGTGCGACCGATCTTGTTCGGTGCGGTGATGATGGCATCGTTCGGCACATCGACCCAGATCATAACCTTCGAGCCGGCGTTTTCCGGCAGCCGTACGCGGTAGTGGCCGTCCTTTGTTTCCCAGTCAACGTCTTCGACGGCGAGGCCGTCGGCGTACGAACAGCACAGACCCCTTCCGCTCGCCAAACTCTCAAACCACTCATGAAGCGCGGAGTCCTTGTAGCGTCCGTCGAGATCGCGCGCCGACGCCGGCAACATCACCATCGCGATCATCGCGCTGACAGCGCTTCGTGCGAGGCCGCACTCGAATGATCTTCTGCAACGCCGCCCCATGATACCTCCGGGTGAACGATCACCGTCTTGAAGTTTGTCCTTACCGGCCGCCAGTAGTTCACGAATTGAAAGTGAGGCCGAATGTCGCGAAACGCTGCCTGCGCTGAGATTTTCAACTCGCCATGCGCGAGCTTGACCTGCGCGTCTATCAAAGATGCATCTCGCAAAGAGAAGTCGCTTCGGTGATGGATTGCCGCGTCAAGCCTGGCAATGACGGGCCCCGTAGCGTCAGCCCGCACCGATCAGCGGGATCGCTTCGTCGCGCTCGTAGAGATAAAGCAGACAACGCAGCGCTTCACCGCGGTCACCTTGCAGCTTCGGATCGTCCTTCATGATGCGCAGCGCCTCGTCGCGCGCTTGCGTGATGAGCTGGCTGTGGACCTCGGAGCGCGCGATCCGGTAGCCGGGGAGGCCGCTCTGGCGCACACCCAGCACGTCGCCTTCGCCGCGCAGCTTCAAATCCTCCTCGGCGATCCGAAAGCCGTCAGTGGTCTCGCGGATCACCTTGAGCCGCGCTTTCGACATCTCGCCGAGCGGCTCGCTATAGAGCAGGAGGCAGGTGGAGGCTTCCGAGCCGCGTCCGATGCGGCCGCGCAACTGGTGCAGTTGCGCCAGGCCAAAGCGCTCCGCGTTCTCGATCACCATGATGGTGGCGGCCGGCACATCGACGCCGACCTCGACGACCGTGGTGGCGACCAGAAGTCCGATCTCGTGAGCGGCGAACTGCGCCATCACGCGGTCCTTCTCCGTGCCCTTCATCTGGCCGTGAACCAGGCCGACGCGATCGCCAAAACGCTTTTGCAGGCTCTCGAAGCGCTTCGTCGCATTGGTCAGATGCTCGGTGCCCTCGGCCTCGGATTCCTCGACCAGCGGACAGATCCAGTAGACCAGCTTGCCGGATTGCAGCGCGCGGGCGACGCCGTCCATGACCTCGGAAAGCCGGCTCATCGGCACCGCACGGGTGTCGATCGGCTGCCGGCCCGCCGGCTTTTCCCGCAGCTCGCTGACGTCCATGTCGCCGAAATAGGTCAGGACCAACGTGCGAGGGATGGGCGTGGCACTCAGCACCAGGACATCGACCGCTTCGCCTTTCGAGGTCAGTGCCAACCGCTCGCGCACGCCGAAGCGATGCTGCTCGTCGACCACCGCAAGAGCGAGACCCCTGAAGATCACGTCGTCCTGGATCAGCGCGTGGGTTCCGACCAGAAGATCGATCTCGCCATCGGCAAGCCGCGCAAGGATGTCGCGCCGCTCCTTGCCTTTCTCCCGCCCGGTGAGGATCGCAACCCGCAGGCCGGCGCGCTCGGCAAGCGGGGCGATGGTCTTGATGTGCTGGCGCGCCAGAATTTCGGTCGGCGCCATCAGCGCGGCCTGCTTGCCGACTTCCGCGACGGCGGCGGCAGCCAGCAGCGCCACCACTGTCTTGCCGGAGCCGACGTCGCCCTGAAGCAGGCGCAGCATGCGCACGGGCTGCTTCAAATCATCGGCGATCGCGGCCGCCGCGTTGCGCTGCGACGGCGTCAGCGCGTAGGGAAGGGCGTCGATGATGTTGTTGCGCAAATGGCCGTCGCCGGCGTTGCGCACGCCGGCCGGCCTGCGCAGCTGCGCACGGATCAGCGCCAGCGCGAGCTGGCCGGCGAGCAGCTCGTCGAAGGCAAGGCGCGACCAGAACGGCTGGTCCGGCAGCACGTCCGTCAGCTCGACCGGCTGGTGCACACGCGTGAGCGCTTCCGCGATGGGCGGGAAGTGGCAGCGGCGGATGACCTCGGGGCTGATCCATTCCGGCAAGGCCGGCAGCTTTTGCAGCGCCTGCGCGATCGCGCGCCGCAGTGAGCCAAGCGCCAGACCTTCGGTGAGCGGATAAACGGGATCGATGCCGGAGAGCTTTGCGATGGCCTCCTCGTCCAGCACGCGGTCGGGATGCACGATCTGCGGAATGCCGTCGTACATCTGGAGCGTGCCGGAGACGTAGCGCTTCTCGCCGACCGGGAGCAGCTTTTCGACATAGCCGGGCTTTGCTCGAAAGAACGTCAGCACGACGTCACCGGTGTCGTCGCTGGCGTAGACGAGATAGGGCGCGCGCGCATTGCGCGGGGGCGGCGGGCGGTGGCGATCGATCGTCACCTCCAGCGTTACCACGGTGCCGGGAACGGCATCGCTGATCTTCGGCCGCGCCCGGCGGTCGATCACGTTGCTCGGCAGGTGCAGCAGGAGATCGACCAGCCGCGGCGTCTCATCGCGGCTGAGCAGGTAGCGCAACAGCTTGTCCTGCTTCGGCCCGACGCCGGGCAGGCTGGTCACGGGAGCAAACAGCGGATTGAGCAGGCTGGGGCGCATGAGGCGAATCTAGGATCGTTCGTGCCCGTCATGCCCGGCTTTATGCCGGGCATCCACGGCTTTTTTCGTCGGCGAGCGCCCGGTCCATGATGGTTTGAAACCGCGCGCCGCGACAAGAAAGGGCTGACATCGGACGCCTCAGTCGCTATATCACCCCCGCCCGGCACGTCCGGGCTTTCGGCGTTGGACTGGATCTTACGAAAATGACGGGAACGACACGATCGAGCGGCGGCCTGGATGACCGGCGCAAGCGGCTTCTGTTCCGCTGCTGGCACCGCGGCACGCGCGAGATGGACCTGATCCTCGGCCGCTTTGCGGACGCCGAGATCGGCAATCTGTCCGAGGGCGAGCTGTCCGAGCTCGAGCGCCTGCTCGAGGTCAACGATCCCGACCTCTATGCCGCCATCACCGGCGACAAGGTGCTGTCCGCCGATGTAGCCGGCTCGTTGTTTGCCCGCATCAAGGCGTTTCCAATCGCGGATGGCAACGCATGAAACAGGCGTTGAAATCGCCAGCCGAGTTGCTGGCGCCCGGCCGCGTGCTGACGCTTGCCAATGTCGCCGAAGGCGCCGAGGGGCTCGTTGTCTCCGATCTTGCCCGCGCGATCGCCGCGCGGCCGAAGAAGCCCGCCGTCAGCCTCACGGTGATCTGCCGCGATGGTCCGCGCATGCAGCAGCTCGAGCGCGCGCTGCAATTCTTCGCGCCGGATCTGCCGGTGCTCCAGTTCCCGGCCTGGGACTGCCAGCCCTATGACCGCGTTTCGCCGCATGGTGGCATCCTGGCCCAGCGTCTGACCACGCTCGCGCGCCTTGCCTCGCTCACCGGCAGCGACAAGCCGCTGATCGTGTTGACCACCGTCAACGCCGTCGTGCAGCGCGTGCCCGCGCGCGACCTGGTCGCGGCCCAGGCGCTCTCGCTCGCGCCCGGAAACGTCGTGCCGATGGACACCATCGTCGCCTGGCTCGAGCACAACGGCTACAACCGCTCTTCGACCGTGCGCGAGCCAGGCGAATATGCCGTGCGCGGCGGCATCCTCGATCTGTTCCCGGCCGGGCTCGACCAGCCCGTCCGCTTCGATTTCTTCGGCGACAGCCTGGAATCGATCCGCACGTTCGACGCGGAGACGCAGCGCACGCTCTTGGACATGCGTTCGCTCGACCTGGTGCCGATCTCGGAATTCCAGCTCGTCACCGAGACCATCCGCCGCTTCCGCATGGGCTATGTCGCCGAGTTCGGCGCCCCGGAGCGGGACGATGCGCTCTATGAGGCCGTCAGCGAGGGCCGTCGCCATCCCGGCATGGAGCACTGGCTGCCGCTGTTCCAGGAGCGGATGGACACGCTGTTCGACTATCTGCAAGGCGCGGCGGTCGCGATCGAGCCGCAAGCCGAGGACGCGATTCGCGAACGCTTCAAGCAGATCCTCGATTACTACGAGGCGCGCCGCGATGCGCTGGAGCATCCAACCGGTGGTGCCGTCTACAAGCCGCTGCCGCCGGATCGGCTGTATCTGACCGAAGAGGAGTGGGCGAAGCGGGAAGGCGCCGTCCCGATGGTGCGGCTGACGCAGTTCGCGGTGCCCGCCGATGGCACCAGCGTCGTCGATGCCGGCGCGCGCAAGGGCCGCGACTTTGCGCCCGAGCGCAACGATGCCACCGTCAACGTCTTCGAAGCGGTGGTCGCGCATGTGATGGCCTTGCAAGCCCAACGCAAGAAAGTCGTCGTCGCGCTCTGGACCGAAGGCTCGCGCGACCGCATGACCTCGATGCTGCGGGACCACAAGCTGACGCATACGACCAGCGTCAATAGCTGGCGCACCGTTCAGGCGACGCCGCGCAACGAGACCATGCTTGCGGTGCTGGGCCTGGAGAGCGGCTTCGAGACCGACGAGATCGCGCTCATCAGCGAGCAGGACATCCTCGGCGACCGCCTGGTGCGGCCGCGCAAGGCGAGCCGCAAGCTCGACAATTTCATCTCGGAGGTGACGAGCCTTGCGGCCGGCGACATCGTCGTCCACGTCGATCACGGCATCGGCCGCTTCGTTGGCTTGCAGACGCTGGAGGTCGGTGGCGCGCCGCATGACTGTCTTGAGCTGCATTATGCCGCCGAGACAAAGCTGTTCCTGCCGGTCGAGAACATCGAGCTGCTTTCGCGCTACGGCTCCGACCAGACGACGGTCGAGCTCGACCGCCTCGGCGGAAGCGGCTGGCAGACCCGCAAGGCCAAGCTGAAGAACCGCATCCGCGAGATCGCAGGGGAATTGATCAAGATCGCTGCGGAACGCCAGCTCCACGAGGCGCCAAAGCTGCCGGTGCAGCCCGGCCTCTACGACGAATTCTGCGCGCGCTTCCCCTATGACGAGACCGAGGACCAGCTCGGGGCCATCGAGTCCACGCTGAAGGATCTCGAAAAAGGCCGTCCGATGGACCGCCTGATCTGCGGCGACGTCGGCTTCGGCAAGACCGAGGTGGCGCTACGCGCCGCCTTTGCCGTCGCGCTCGAAGGCAAGCAGGTTGCCGTGGTGGTGCCGACCACGCTGCTCGCCCGCCAGCACCACAAGACCTTCACCGAACGCTTCCGCGGCTTCCCCGTGGAGGTGTCGCAGGCCTCGCGCCTGATCCCGACCAAGCAGCTCAACCAGGTCAAAAAGGGCATTACCGACGGCTCGGTCGACATCGTGGTCGGCACCCACGCGCTGCTCGGCAAGGCGATCAAGTTCCGCGACCTTGGCCTCCTGATCGTCGACGAGGAGCAGCACTTTGGCGTCAGCCACAAGGAGCGCCTGAAAGCACTCCGCTCCGAGGTGCACGTGCTGACGCTGTCGGCGACGCCGATCCCGCGCACGCTCCAGCTCGCGCTCACCGGCGTGCGCGAGCTCTCGATCATCGCCTCGCCGCCGGTCGACCGCCTCGCGGTCCGCACCTTCGTCGCCCCGCATGATCCCCTGATGATCCGCGAGGCGCTGCTGCGCGAGCGCTATCGCGGCGGTCAGGCGTTTTATGTGGTGCCCCGCATCGACGATCTCGCCGAGGTCAAGGACTTCCTGGACAAGAACGTGCCGGAGATGAAGGTCGCGGTCGCGCACGGGCAGATGCCGCCCGCCGTGATCGAGGACATCATGACGGCGTTCTACGACGGCAGGTTCGACATCCTGCTCTCGACCACGATCGTCGAGTCCGGCCTCGACATTCCCAACGCCAACACGCTGATCGTGCATCGCGCCGACATGTTCGGTCTTGCCCAGCTCTATCAGCTTCGCGGCCGCGTCGGCCGGTCGAAGCTGCGCGCCTATGCGCTGTTCACGCTGCCGGCACAGCAGAAGATCACCGCGCAGGCCGAGCGCCGGCTTACCGTGCTGCAATCGCTGGAGACGCTCGGCGCAGGCTTCCAGCTCGCCTCGCATGATCTCGACATCCGCGGCGCCGGCAATCTGCTCGGCGAGGAGCAGTCGGGCCACATCAAGGAGGTCGGCTTCGAGCTCTATCAATCGATGCTGGAGGAGGCGATCGTCAACCTCAAGGCCGGCGTCTCCGAGCCCGCGGCCGACCGCTGGTCGCCGTCGATCACGATCGGCATGCCCGTGCTCATTCCGGAAGACTACGTCGGCGACCTCTCGGTGCGGCTGTCGCTCTACCGGCGGCTTGCCGATCTCGACACCGAGGAGGAGATCGAGAACTTTGCCGCCGAGATGCGCGACCGTTTTGGCGTGTTGCCCGACGAGGTGCGCTATCTCTTCAAGATCGCGGCGATCAAGGCCTATTGCCGGCGCGCCAATGTCGAGAAGGTCGATGCCGGCCCGAAGGGCGCGGTCATCGTCTTCCGCGACAACTCCTTTGCCTATCCCGACCGCCTGGTGTCGTTCATCCGCAGCCACGGCGAGGCTGCGAAGGTGCGACCCGATATGAAGGTGGTATTCTTCCAGGACTGGGAGACTCCGGAGGAGCGTCTCGTCGGCACCACGGAAATCATGCGTCAGCTCGCGCAGCTCGCCGCGAGCAAGAAGGCGGCGTAGCTGTTGATGTGATGTTGTAGGGTGGGAAAGGCGCGTAGCGCCGTGCCCGCGATCTCACGATGAGTGCGACAGAAGAGGTGGGCACGCTTCCGCCTTCGCTCTTCGAGCTACGGCGGACAAGTCGCTTTGCCCACCCTACGGCATCGAGAGAATGGTTACGACGCCGCGCGGGACGGGTCCGCGCAGAGCCGTGCGAGCAGGGATCTCGCGTTATCCGACGGTGATAGCGAATCCACGCTGACCACGGGCTCGCTGCGCGGCTCGCGCT
The DNA here is from genome assembly GCF_024199885.1 of Bradyrhizobium sp. CCGUVB23. Classification (NCBI taxonomy): domain Bacteria; kingdom Pseudomonadati; phylum Pseudomonadota; class Alphaproteobacteria; order Hyphomicrobiales; family Nitrobacteraceae; genus Bradyrhizobium; species Bradyrhizobium sp. CCGUVB23. The sequence continues at coordinate 8,847,081 of NZ_JANADQ010000001.1, read as the reverse complement.
TGCCGTTGGAGGTATGGCGCATCACGGCGGAGAGGCGGCGGGCGATCATGTGGGCGGTACGGAAATCGGTCTCCGCAAACACCACGATAACAGAGCCATCCTTCTGCGCGACGCCAAAATCCATCTGCCGCATCAACCGGCTCAGGATCCGAGCGGCATCCAACTGCGCGCGTGGATTGCGGGCATCGAAAGCAAAGCGCGCCACCGACAGACCGCCGCCGCGGGCCAGCGTCTGCTCGACCGCTTTGGAGAAATCGCGGGCAAAGGTTTCCGGCGTTAGCAGGCCGCTGCGCGGATCGAGCCAGCCGCCGGCGTCGATCGAGCGCAGCGTACGGCTGAACTGTGCCTCCATCGCGTGCTGACGGATCAGCGGCAATGCGTTGGCTGCGATCTGTGCGGGCTCGCCGGGGATGAGCTCGAGGTTCGGCAGGTCGTAAGTCTGGGTGAGCTGATGCGCAGTGACGATCACGGGCATGTTGCGGAAGCGGGTGTCTTCCGCAAGCACCGTGAGGAAGGCATCCGCGACACGCGCAGTAAAGCCTTCGGCGAGCACGACCCCGTCGATGTCGCGGGTGTTGAGATGCTTTGCTGCGGCTTCGATGCTGAGAGCTCCGATCACGCCCATGCGCTCGCCGAGCGCGACCGACAGCGCCGGATAGGCGGAGCCGCGGCCGATCAGCAGGACGGTGGCATCGCGCGCAGGGTCGGAGTCGGGCAGCGAGACCTTTGCCTCGGGCAGGCGGCGCAACACGGTCGCGTGCAGCGTCCGGACGCGCATCGCGGCGCGCAGCCGCGCAATGAGGCGGTCGGAATTGTTGCCGCGCAGCGTGAACGGCAGTGCGTTATGCGGCAGGGAGGCCTGGGGATCGACGATGATCAGTGGCAGATAGAGCGTCTGGGCCGCGATCGCCTTTGCGACCGTGGCAAGGTGCGGCTCATGTCCGCCGGCAAGCGCCGCGACGACAGCGGCGGGCTGGACCTCTTCGACTGCGCGTGCAGCGCTCGCCCAATCGCTGTCGATGACGGGAAAAAGCCGGGCCTCGTCGAGCGCCGAAATGAAGGCCGGCCGTTGGGCATTGGAGACAAAGACGATCGGGCCCGCCTGGGACATCTCAAGCTCTGATTACGCACGCGAATGCCGCGCAATCTAGTTCGGCCGCCTTAATGCCCGGTCAACGGAAGCGATGAAAGGCGCTTCAACTGGGCCCGGTGCGGTCGCGAAACGCCTCAACCATCAGGGGGTTAAGCCCGAGTTCGCTGAGTGCTTCGCGGGCCCTTGCATTGTCCTGGGCGCGCCCGGCCAGACGGTGCCCGGAGAGCCGGTCGGGCAGTGCCGTGAGCAGGGCGCCCTGGCCGAGCCGGCGTGCCCATTCCTGCAAGTCGTTGGACAGGAACCGGTAGCCGCCGACGGCCATGATACCGGAGGGGGGCGCTGTGATGCAGATCGCGCCGCTCGGACGATCGAGCCGCGCGGCGTAGCCGGTGTCGACATAGTCGCGCGGCGGCTGCGCGATTAGCGTCTCGCCCACCGGTTGCGGCGGGGCATAGGCCGCGATCGGCACCATCGGCCCGCGCAGGCCAAGCGTGCCCTTCGGCGTCAGCAGGATCTCGCCGGCGACCGAGGAGCCGGACTGCTCCCGCGGCGCGCCATGCGGCCCCGGCATCACCGCCACGGGCATGCCGTCCTCGCCGCGCCGGGCCCCGAACAGGCCGGCCTCGCCGAACAAATAGACGTCCGTCAGTGGCGCATGCGGCGCGATCCAGGCATCGCTAGCCGCGACCTGCTCCGGTGCGCGCCACAGGCCGACGACGTTGCGCAAACTCGGCATTCGCGCCGCGAGATCGGCCTCGCCGAGCCGGAAGGCGAGCGGGGCGGGTGCGATCAGCACCTCGCAGCCCTGCTCGTTGACTTGCTGCTCCAGCACCTCGCTGTCGAAGGGATGATGCAGCGCCAGCGTTCCGCCCGACAGCAGCCAGATCGCAAGCGAGGAGGCGAGGCCGGCAAACGACATCGGCGTGAACGCCGACATGATGGTCGCGCCCTGCGGAATGTCGGCTTCGAGCGACATCGCGAGCCCGCCCGCGATGATGCTGAAATGCGGTCGCGGCACCGGACGAAAGCCTTCCGCAGTGACGTCGAAGGAGATCATCGCCGCCTTGCGGCCGTCCTGGATGACGCTGCGCGTCGTGCCGGGCGCGCGCGAAAGAACGTCGTCGAGCGAGACCATGCCTTCGGGCAGGTCGGTGCCGAAACCGCAGACATGACGGATGGAGAAGGCTTCCGCCGCGGCATGCATGGCGAGATCGGCGTAGATGACGCCGTCGACCTTGCTCATGGTGACGATCGCACGCGCCGCGGTGCGGTTCAGCGCCGCGGTCAGCTCCGCGTGCCGCCACAAGAGCGGCAGCACGGCGACGACGAGGCCGGCGCGCTGGGCCGCGAGCACCGTGAGCACGAACTCGACGGTGCTCGGCAGCTGCACGGCGATGACGGAGTTGGCGGGCAGGCCGGACTCGACGAAATGGGCCGACAGCGCCTCGATCGCCCGATCGGCTTCGGCATAGGTCAAGCGCCTGGGCAGATGCCCGGTGATGCGAATCTTGTTGAGGGGATCGAACAGCGCAGGCCCATGCGGCTGACGGGCCAGCGTCCGTTGGAACAGCGTGTCGAGCGTCGGCGATACGGCTGGCTGGTTCACGGCATCACGTCGCTTGCTAGTGGCCTTGTTGCTTGCTCGGGGCGTCCGCCTTCTGCCACCAGGTCTCCGGCAGATAACCGGACAGCGCGGTAGCCGATGGCCGTTCTATCCGATTCCAGCGCGCGATCCATTGCTCCGATACGTTAAACAGGGGGATCGTGTAGAAGCCGGCGATCAGGGCGCGGTCGAGCGCCCGGACGGCGGTGACGAAATCGGCGTGATCACGGGCCTCCAGCAGGGCTGCGATCATCGCGTCGACCGCCGGGTCCTTCGCGCCCATGTAGTTGCGGGTGCCAGGATTGTCGGCGGCGGCGCTGCCCCAGTAGAACGACTGTTCGTTGCCCGGCGAGAGTGACTGGTCCCAGCGGTTCTGGATCATGTCGAACTCGTAGCCGAGCCGGCGCTGGTCGAACTGCACCGGATCGACCGCACGCACGGTTGGCTCGATGCCGGCGCGCTTGAGGTCACGAGCAAAGGCGAGCGCAATGCGCTCCTGGTCGCGCGTCGTCACCAGGATCTCGAAGGTGAAGGGGGCTTTCGTTGCGCGGTTACGCAGCACCGTGCCGTCGAGATCGTAGCCCGCCTCCGACAACAGCTTCAGCGCCGCGCGCAGCGTCGCGCGGTCACGCCCGGAGCCATCGGTCACCGGCAGGCGATAGCTGCCGTCCATGACGTCTGGCCGGATCTGCGCCGCGAATGGTTTCAGAAGTTCCTGTTCGCGCGCGTCGGCGGGGCGGCCATAGGCCGACAGATCCGAGCCCGCGAAGTAGCCGGCCACGCGCGAATAGAGCCCGAAGAAGTAGCTGCGGTTGACCAGCTCGAAGTCGAACAGCAGCGTCAGCGCCTGGCGCACGCGGATATCTGCAAACATCGGGCGGCGGGTGTTGAACACCAGGAATTCCGAGGGCTGCGGCACACCCGGCTTGATGGTGTCGCGGATCACTTCGCCGCTTCTGACGGCGGGAAAGTCGTAAGCGTCGTGCCAGCGCAGCGGTTCGGTCTCGACGCGAAAGTCATAGAGGCCGCGCTTGAAGGCTTCGAACTGGCCATTAGCCTCGCGATAATAATCGAGCCTGATCTCGTCGAAATTGTAGAGGCCGCGATTGACCGGTAGGTCGCGGCCCCAATAATCGGGGTTGCGGGTCAGCGTCACGCTGGTGCCGGGCTTCACGGCCGTGACGCGATAGGGGCCCGAGCCGACTGGACCGGACATCGTCGTCTCCTCGAAGGTCGCAACATCCACGGCGTGCCTGGGCAGGATCGGCATCAGCCCGAGGATCAGCGGCAGTTCCCGGTCATTGGCCCCGGCAAGATCGAAGCGGACGGTGAGGGGATCCAGCGCCTCCGCCTTGGCGACCTTGGCGTAATATTGCCGGTGGTTGGGCCGGCCATGGTCGCGCAGGAGTTGCCAGGAGAACAGCACGTCGTCGGCCGCGACCTGTGTTCCGTCTGAGAACCGCGCGCGCGGATCGAGGTGGAATGTCACATAAGTCCGGTCGTTGTCGGTTTCGACCGTCTTGGCGAGCAAGCCGTACAACGTGAAGGCCTCGTCATTGCCGCGCGCCAGCAGGCTTTCGACGACGTAGCTGCGGACCTGCTGGACCGCGATGCCCCGGACGATGAAAGGATTGAGGCTGTCGAAGGTGCCAAGCGCCGACCAGATCAGCCGGCCGCCCTTGGGCGCATCGGGGTTGGCGTAGGGCATATGCGTGAAATCGGGCGGTAGCGCCGGCTTGCCATGCATGGCAATGGCGTAGCTTTCGGCCGCTTTTGCCGGAACGGACGTCAAGCCCGCAAACGCAAAAGTAAGCGCCACGCAGGCCGCGGCGGCTAAGCGCGCGCTCTCAGACATGAACAACGGCGCGCAGCATGATTCGGGGACCGGTCACGCCCAAACCCTAGCATAGGCCTTCGTCTTAAGCCTCTCTGCCCACTTCAAACATGCTTGTCGGCATTGATCTTTTCGTCCGCCACGTTAAGAAGGCGGGCAATCGCGCAGGAGCGCCGAACTTGTCACGTTTCCGCCTCTATTGATGGGGAGACAGCCGCGCAAGGCGGCTCGGTATCGGTGCTTAGGAGCGGTTCGGGCACTTCCCGTTCAGAAAGGGTTTTCCGCAATGAATTTCCGTATTTTGGCCGCGTCGGTCCGGCCGCGCGGGCGCCTTCTCGCCCTGTTGACGGCCTCGGCACTGGCAGTTCCGTTCGCCGCCCAGGCTCAGACCGCAACGCCTGCTCCGGCGGCGCCGAAGGCTGCTCCGAAAGCAGCGCCGAAGGCAGCTCCCAAGGCGCCTGCGCCCGCCGCACCGGCACCGCAGGCCCAGGGCCAGGCACCCGCCGCCGGCGCTCCGCCGGCCGGCGCTCCGCCGGCCGGCGCGCCGCCTGCCGACCAGCAACAGCAGCAGGTCCAGCTGATCTACGCGCCCTGGACCAAGTTCTGCCTGAAAGGCCAGGACGCCAACGCCAAGCAGGTCTGCTTCACCGGCAAGGACGGCCGCATCGAGTCCGGCCAGCCCGTGATCGCCGCGGTGATCATCGAGCCGGAAGGCGAGCCGAAGAAGATCCTTCGCGTCACGCTGCCGCTCGGCATGCAGCTCGTGCACGGCACCCGCATCATCGTCGACAACAATCCGCCGCTGCAGAGCCCGTACGTGATCTGCTTCGCCAACGGCTGCATGTCTGACTATGAAGCGACGCCCGACCTCATCAGCAACCTGAAGAAGGGCCAGAACCTGGTGGTTCAGGCGATCAACGCCAATGGCGCGCCGCTGACGCTCCCGCTGCCGCTGGCCGGCGAGTTCGCCAAGGCCTATGACGGTCCGCCGACCGATCCGAAGGTGTTCGAAGAGAACCAGAAGAAGCTCCAGGAAGAGCTTCAGAAGAAGGCCGACGAGCAACGCAAGAAGCTCGAGCAGAGCGGTCAGGCGACGCCGGCACCTTCGGCGCAGAAGTAATCGGGCCGACGCAAGAACACGAAAAAGGCGCTCGATCGAGCGCCTTTTTTATTGGCTTGGTTGGCCGAATTCGTAAGGGATCAGTTGAGCGACGGATTGCGCGGGCGATAACCGCCCGACTTGTCCTTCACGAAGATCTCGGCGACCTGCGAATGCCGGATCGGCTCGCCGGAATCGTCGGGCAACAGGTTCTGCTCGGAAACGTAGGCGACGTATTCGGACTCCGCGTTTTCCGCGAGCAGATGGTAGAACGGCTGATCCTTGTGAGGCCGGACCTCCTCGGGGATCGACAGCCACCATTCCTCGGTGTTGTTGAATTCCGGATCGATGTCGAAGATCACGCCCCGGAACGAGAAGATCCGGTGGCGCACGACCTGTCCGATCTGGAATTTGGCGGTCCGGGCTTTAATCATGCTTCGTCGATAGACCAGGATTGTGGCCGATGCTAGTGCCCTTGCCTGGAATTAACCCGCGGAGGGCGGGCGGATAGCCTCGATTACCTTAGAAATCACTTCATAAATGGTCGATATCCTCAATCTAGCTCTACCTTATTTCGGTCTGATCTTCGTCGGTTTCGCCTGTGGCAAGGCCAAGTCCCTGCCGGAATCGGGCCTCGCCTGGATGAACTTCTTCCTGCTCTACGTGTCGTTGCCGGCGCTGCTTTTTGCAATCATGTCGAAGACGCCGTTCTCCGAGCTGAACAACCCGCCGTTTCTGGTTGCGACCACGCTGTCGACGGTTGCAGCGTTCAGCATCGCGCTGGTGGTCGGGAAGGTTCTCGGCCGCTTATCGCTGCGTGAGGCGACGCTTGCGGGGCTCTCCGGCGGCTACGGCAATATCGGCTATATGGGCCCGGGGCTTGCGCTCGCGGTGCTCGGACCGAAGGCTGCGGCGCCCACCGCGCTCATCTTCTGCTGCGACAGCATCTTCCTGTTCACGATCGTACCGCTCCTGATCGAGCTCTCCGACCGCGATCATCCCTCGATCCTGCACGCCTTCGGCGTCGTGCTGAAGCAGATCCTGCTCAACCCGCTGATCATGTCGGCCTGCTTTGGCGCGGCCGTCGCGGCACTCCATATCGAGCTGCCGGTCGCGCTCGATCGCACCATCACCTTCCTGCAAAATGCCGCCGCGCCGACCGCGCTGTTCGTGCTCGGCGTCACCGTGGCGCTGCGGCCCTTCGATCGCGTGCCCTGGGAGGTGCCGGGTGTGATCGCGGTTAAGCTGCTGATCCATCCTCTCGCATCATTCACGCTGATGCTGGCGTTCGGCCCGTTCGCGCAGCCATGGGCCGCGACTGCGGTGCTGATGGCCTCGCTGCCGCCGGCGCTGAACGTGTTCGTCATCGCGCGCCAGAATGACGCCTGGATCGAGTCCGCCTCGGTTGCGGTGCTGCTCGGGACGTTTGCGTCGGTGGTCACGCTGACCAGCGTGATGTGGTTTATCCAGACCGGACGGCTGGCGTTTCCGTGAACCACGGCTGGTGCCGCCAAACTACCGGCGCCAAATTACCGTCGCCAAGTTACCGTCGCCACGTCGGTGCGAGCCCCTCTCGCATCGCGAGGCGCCGCAACGGGCCGATGGCGCCGAGCAGGTGCATGCCGACAGCGCGGACCGGCTGCAGCGGCAGGAAATCGTTCAGCAGTGAACGGTTCGCCATATCGATCATGAAGGTACGGCTCAAGATGTCCGGACGGCGCGCCCAGTCGTAGCGCTTGAGCACCTCATCCGCACCGGGATCGCGGCCGGCCGCGATCCCCTCTCCAGCGAGCCTGGCGATATCGGCGGCATCCCGCAGGCCCAGATTGAGGCCCTGCGCGCCAATCGGGGGAACCACATGGGCGGCTTCGCCGACGAGGGCGATGCGGTCGCAGGCGAAGGATTTCGGCCGCTCGATCGCCAGCGGAAACAGGTTGCGGCCCGGTTCCACGCGCATCTGGCCAAAGATGAAATGCGATTGCTTCTCGATCGCCGCCGAGAGCTCTTCGTCGCTCAGCGCCCTGAGCCGCTCGGCTTCCGCAGGCGAGGCGACCCAGACGATGCTGCAACGATCACCCGGCAGCGGTACGAACACGCAGGGGCCGTGCGGGGTATGGAACTCGGTCGAGACGCCCCGATGCGGCCGGGAATGGCTGACGTTGAAGGTCAGCGCGGTCTGCCTGAGATCGCGCCGCGTCACGTCGATGCCGGCGGCCTCGCGGCACAGCGAATGCCGGCCGTCGGCGCCGACCACGATGTGCGCCGTCAGATATTGCCCCGCGGCGGTGTGGATCGCGACATCCTCGGCCTCGGTGAGGACGCTGTCGGCCTCGTCATCGAAGCGAACGAGATTGGCCAGCTCGGTGGCACGCGCCTCCAGCGCCAGCATCAGCGAGCGGTTGTCGATGTTGTAGCCGAACGCGTCGAGCCCGATCTCATGGCAGGAGAACCGCACCTCCGGCGCGCGGATCAGGCGGCCGGTATCGTCGACGAGCCGCATCGCCTCGAGCGGCGCGGCCTTGTCGCTGCAGCGCGACCAGACCCCGAGCCCGTCCAGGAATTCAACGGAGCCGCCGAGCAGCGCCGTGGTGCGGTTGTCGGAATAGGGCGCGCGCCGCGCCACCAGCGCCGTGCGTGCGCCGGTCTCCGCCAGCGCGATGGCCGCGGCGACGCCCGCCGGTCCACCGCCGATCACGGCCACGTCAAAAGGTGCTGCTAGATCTGTCATGACCGGACATTTGACATGCCCGGCGGCAAATTCAAGCCGCTTGTTTCGCGCGAATTTGTCGCGAATTGCGCGGCCGGATGTCGCCGCGGCTTATGTGCAAATCGTTCTCATTCTGATAGCACTGCGCCAGCCATGGACACCCCGCAGGATTCTCTCAACCCCACGCCGGCCGCCCGCGCCGCGGCCTTCTCCGTGCATATCTTCACGGCGTTCGGCGGCGCTGTAGCGCTGCTGGCGATGCTGGAGGCCGTGCGCGAGCATTGGGCGGCGATGTTTCAATGGCTCGGCGTCGCCCTCATCATCGACGCGATCGACGGGCCCATCGCGCGCAGGCTGAACGTCAAGGACGTGCAGCCGAACTGGTCGGGCGACGTGCTCGACCTCGTGGTCGATTTCGTCACCTACGTGTTCGTGCCGGCCTATGCGATTGTGGCGAGCGGCCTGTTGCTGCCGGTCGCGGCGCCGTTGCTCGGCGTCGCCATCATCGTCACCAGCGCGCTGTATTTCGCCGACCTGCGCATGAAGGCCGAGGACAATCACTTCCGCGGCTTTCCGGCACTGTGGAACGCCGCGGCATTCTATCTGTTCCTGCTGCACTGGTCGCCGCTATGGTTGACGCTGCTGGTGGCAGCGCTGGTCGTCCTGACCTTCGTTCCCTTCCACGTGCTGCATCCGGTACGCGTGGTGCGGCTGCGCTGGCTCACCATGTCGCTGATCGTGATCTGGGCCGCGCTCGGTCTCTACGCGCTGGAGATGGATTTCCAGGTCGGTGCCGCCACGAAGGTCGCGCTGTGCGCGATCGCGCTCTGGATTGTCGGCAGCGACGCCGTGATCAGGATGGCAAGATCCTTCGCATGATGCATCTCATCACCAGCCCGGAAGCCTGGGCCGCGCTTCTCACCCTGACTTCGCTCGAGATCGTGCTCGGCATCGACAACGTCATCTTCCTGTCGGTGATCGTCTCGCGCATCCCCGACAAGCAGGCGCACCGCGCCCGCCAGATCGGGCTCGCGCTGGCCCTGGTGTTCCGCATTATTCTGCTCAGCGTCCTGGTCTGGCTGATCGGCCTGACCCAACCGGTGTTCTTGCTCAAAGGGTACGATTTCTCCTGGCGCGACCTCATCCTGATCGGCGGCGGCCTGTTCCTGATCGCGAAAGCGACCCACGAGATCCATGCCGAGGTCGATGCGGATGACGAGGAGGGCGAGGACAATTCCGGCCGCCGCGCCTTCCTCTGGGTGATCGCCCAGATCGTCGTCATCGACATCGTGTTCTCGCTGGATTCCATCATTACTGCCATCGGCATGGCGCAGGACCTGGAGATCATGATCGCCGCCGTCGTGATCGCCTGCCTCGTGATGTACATTTCGTCCGGACCGGTTGCGCGGTTCGTTGCCGAGCATCCCACCACCAAGATGCTGGCGCTGGCATTTTTGGTGCTGATCGGCGTCGCGCTGGTGGCGGACGGATTCAAGTTTCACATTCCGCGCGGCTACATCTACTTCGCCATTGCGTTCTCGGCGGCGGTCGAATTCTTCAACGTGCTGGCCAAGCGCAATCGCAAGAAGGCCAGCAAATAGGCGGGTTTGTCCGGTCCGCTTCTTGCGTCGAGTTGACAACGCAGGCGTGATGGCTTTCGCTTGCACCAACAAGAACGAGGAGGTCGGTGATGACCAAAGCCGTCCGCGTGCACCAGGTCGGGGGTCCCGAAGCCCTGGTCTATGAGAGCGTCGACGTGCCGGCGCCGGGACCGGGCGAGGTGCGTATCCGCCAGCACGCGGTTGGGTTGAACTTCATCGACGTCTATTTCCGCACCGGGCTCTACAAGGCCCCGGGACTTCCCTTCATCGCCGGCAACGAGGCGGCGGGCGAGGTGGTCTCCGTCGGGCCCGGCGTGACGAATTTCCACCCCGGCGACCGCGTCGCCTACTACCACAATCTCGGCGCCTACACCGGCGAGCGCAATATCCCCTGGGAGAAGCTGGTCAAGCTGCCCGACCACATCACCTACGAGCAGGGCGCGGTGCTGATGCTGAAGGGGCTCACCGTCTGGTATCTCCTGCACAAGACCTTCAAGGTCGAGCCGCATCATCGCGTGCTGATCCATGCCGCTGCCGGCGGCATCGGCCTGCTCGCCTGCCAATGGGCGAGGTCGCTCGGGGCGCATGTCATCGGCACCGTCGGCTCGCGTCAGAAGGCGGAGCTTGCCGAGGCCAATGGCTGCGACCACGTCATCCTCTACAACGAGGAGGATTTCGTCGCGCGCGTGAAGCAGATCAGCCGTAACGAGGGCTGCGATGTCGTCTATGACGGCGTCGGCAAGGCGACTTTCCCCGGCTCGCTGTCCTGCCTGAAGCCGCGCGGCATGTTCGTCTCCTTCGGCAATGCCTCAGGCCCCGTGCCGCCGTTTGCGATCGCCGAGCTCAACAATCACGGCTCGCTGTTTGCGACACGGCCCAAGCTCAACGACTATATCGGCAAGCGCTCGGAATTGCTGGAAGGCGCCGACACGCTGTTCGCCGCCGTGATCAGCGGCAAGCTGCACGTGCCGATCAACCACGCCTATGCGCTGAAGGATGCGGCGAAAGCGCATATCGATCTGGAGAGCCGTGCCACCACGGGCGCGTCGATCTTGAAGCCGTAGGGGCGTCGTCATTCCGGGTTCGATGCTTCGCATCGCCCCGGAATGACAAGTTTGTGGCTCTCACGCCACCCTTCGCGCTGCGCCGGCCTTGGTCAAAATCGCATCCAGGCAATCGATCATCTCGGCGATCTCCTCGCGCGTTACGTTGAGCGCCGGCATGAAGCGCAGTGTGTCGACCTGCGGCGCATTGAGGAGGACGCCCTCTTCGAATGCCTGCGCGACGATCGCAGATGCGATCGGCAGTTTCAGGTCGAGCGCCAGGAGCAGGCCGCGGCCGCGCACTTCGCCGAGGCCATGCCGCGCCGAGACCTTCTGCAGCTCGCTCTCGAGCAACAGGCCGGTGTCGGCGACGGCCTTCAAAAATCCCGGTTTGCCGATCTCGTCGAGCACGGCGAGCCCAGCTGCGCACATCACGGGGTTGCCGTTGAACGTGCCACCCTGATCGCCATGCTCGAAGCATGAGGCGTGCTCGGTCGCGAGCAGCGCGGCGAGCGGCACGCCGCCGCCGATGCCCTTGCCGAGCGTCATGATGTCCGGCGCAATCCCGGCATGCTCGTAATGGAAGAGCTTTCCAGTCCGGCCCATGCCGGTCTGGATCTCGTCGAAGATCAGCAACAGGCCATGGGCCTTGGTGAACGCGCGCAGGTCCTGCAGGAACTTGTCGGTCGCCGGCCACACGCCGGCCTCGCCCTGGATCGGCTCGACCATCACGGCCACCGTGTTCGCGGTGATGAGCGCTTCGACGGAGGCGATATCGTTAAGTGTCGCCTTCTTGAAGCCTGAGACTTTCGGCTCGAACAGTGGCTCAAAGGCCTTCTTGCCCGACGCTGACATGGTGGCGAGCGTGCGGCCGTGGAAGCCGCCCGCGAAGGTGATGATCTCGAACGCGCCGCCCTTGTGCACGCTGCCATATTTGCGCGCGAGCTTGATGGCGCCCTCATTGGCCTCCGCGCCGGAATTGGCGAAGAACACCTGGTCGAAGCAACTGTTCTCGACGAGCGCCTGCGCAAGCTTGAGGCTCGGCTCGTTGTAGAAGGCCGGGCTCGGCGTCAGCAGCCGCTTGGCCTGAGCCGCAAGCGCGTGGGCGACCGCCGGCGGCGAATGGCCGAGGCAGTTGACCGCCCATCCCTGCACGAAATCGAGATAGCGCTTGCGGCTGTCGTCCCAGAGGTAGGAGCCCGCGCCGCGGACGAACACGGCCTTCGGCCGCGCGGTGATGTCCATCAGCGCATCATACGGATGGGTAGCGTTGGTCATGTCAGACTCCTCTTGGGCAGGGACAATCTTCGGGAAAAAGACGCGCGAAAAAGCGAAGGCCGCACTTTGCGGGTGCGGCCTTCACGAAAACTCTGCTGATTTCAAATGTTCAGCGGCGTCGTCGGACATGGCGCAACCCATCATCGTCACGGGTGCGACGACGGAAAGCTGCGCGGCGATGGGTCCGAGAAGAGATCATGGGGCGCGGCCATACAGCCGAAGGGCAGGGCTTGTCAAGCCGGTTCGCGAGCAACGACGGCCCAATGCTGCGCCGGCTCTAGCTGAATCGCGGCGACTCCTCCGCGTCGTCATTGCCCCAATCGGCATCGGCGATCGACTTGTCGATCAGCTCGCCGCGCAGGAGCGCGAGTTGCGGTAGCGGACTACTTGATGCCCCAGCGCACGAACTCGTCGGCGACTCCGAACCAGATCGATTTCCCGGAAGCCGCATCGCTGTTGGCGCCGACGACGTCGCCCTTCTTGCGCTTGGCGATGCTGCGTCCGTAGAACGCAATCGCGAGGTTCGGATTGATCTTCAGCGCGGCATCAAAGCCACTGATGGCTGCATCGAGATCGCCGAGCTTCAGGTGGCAGAACGCTCGGTTGTCGAGTGCGAAGGCATCATCCGGGCTCGTCCGCAGCGCCTGGTCGCAATCGGCAAGCGCCGCCTGCAATTGCCCGACGATCGCACGCAGCATGCAGCGCGCTCTGAACCCGTTGGGAACGGTCGGGTCGACGTCGATCGCGCGATCGTAGTCCTCCAGCGCGCGGGCGTAGTCGCGCCGATCGAAATAGACATTGGCGCGACTGAAGTAGGCGTCTCCCGACGCCGGATCGAGCTTGATGGCCTGATTGTAGTCAGCGAACGCGTGGTCATAGTCTCGCTTGGCCATATAGGAGTTGCCGCGAAAGCTGTAGAACGACGCTTCATCGGATTTGAGCCCGATCGCACGATCGTAGTCGGCGAGTGCATGGTCGTGGTCGCCCAGGTCGGCATAGGCAACGCCGCGATAGAACCAGACGGCAAAGTCGTCCGCCTTGAGCTCGCCGGCGCGATTGAGATCGGCAATAGCTCGTTCCGGATCGCCGTTGCGCCGATAGGCGTGGCCGCGGTTGAGGAGGGCCACTTCATCCGATGGGTCGCGCTTGATCACCTCGCTGAAATCCGCGATCGCACGTTCATTGTCGCCCGAAAGGAGATAGGCGGTGGCGCGGCTGAGATAGGCTTTTGACGTGTCCTGCGGGGGTGGATTGGCTTGCAGGACGGCCGTGCAGCCTTCGATGCGCTCGTCGAAGCGGATCATTTCCTTTGTGAAGCACTGTTCGCGCAGCTCGGACGGTGAGGGCGTCTGCGCCTCCGTCGAGGTGGTAGCGGCGAGCGAGGGCACCAGCAGCGCGAGAACGGCCGCAAAAGCCCTGAGATCAGCCCAAAAGTCAGGTTTCATCGATCGCGTCCGCGCCGAACCATTTTCACGCCCGCGTGTTTGTACCAATCAGGCGCCGTTTGGTTCGAACCGGGCCGGCGACCTGCGCGACCAAGTAGACATCTTCATTCCGTCAGGCGCGCCCCCTTGTCCGATCCCTCCTATTGCATCGATGTCGACAGCATCCGCCGGGCCTTTCCACCCGGCACCGAGGTGCCAGCCCTGCTGCTGGATTTTGCAGGCTGGCTCGAGGGGCGCCCGTGGGGCAGCGTCGGCTGCTTCGATCTGCGCGGGCAGTTCGCCGATACCGCTCCGGTCTTCGACAGCAGCCCCTTGCGCGACAAGTTCGCTCTGTTCATGCGGCTACCGGACGGCTCGGCCGTCGGCGCCTGGTATGGCGAGGGCCTGGACAGAGCCGATCCGCCCATCGTCGGACTTGGATCGGAAGGCGAATACGACATTCTCGCGCCGTCGCTGCCACGGCTGATCGCCAAGCTCGCTCGCCAGGAGTTCCAGCGTACCTGGCATGATCTGGCGCCTCACGAAGAGGTGGAATGCGAGACCGTCGAGCTTGCGCAGTGGCTGGCAAGGCGATTTTCCGATGTCGGGCTGACGCCACTGGAAGAGGCGTTATCGGAGCTGCCTGACTTTCGCGGCTTCGTCGACAGATGGAGCAGGGAGCGCGAGACCTATTGGGCGAACCATCCCATGATGGCCGAGCTCGGCTGGCGCCTCGCTGCGCATCTGCCGAAAGGAAAAAATCCCTGGGACAAGACACGGTTCGAAGTCGCGATCGTCGGCGCGCAATATCAGGCGCGCGTCATGCGTGCCGGTCCGCAGTCGTTCAAGGAGGAGAAGGCGATCGAACCGTTGCTGCGTGAGTTGCGCGACGACATGCGCCGCGCGCAGCCGGAGCTCGGGCTTTGGTATTCGATGGATTTTGGCCTCTACGCCGACGGCCGCGTCATGCCGCGCTTCGACTATGACGAGCGCCCGACGATCGACGACGTCCCGGCGGAGCTGTCCGAGGCGAAATCCGATCTCGCCCGTGCGCCGCGGCCGGAGCGCTGGGTGCCGACCTGGCTTGCTGCCGACTGACCTCGGCCCGAACGGCTCGCGACCATTAAGTCTTTGGTTAATATTCTCTTGCTATTCACTGTCCGCTTCGAATGGGGGGAGCGGATGAGATTCTTCGGGCGGCAGACGAGCCAGGATCGCGACGGCCAGATCTGGCAAGCAGTTTTCGAACGTTCGGTTGATGCGATCATGGTCCTGGCGGGACCCAAGATCATCGCCTGCAACGAGGCCGCGGTCAGATTTGGCGGCTATCGCAGCAAGGCCGATCTGTTGTCCCGGTCGCCGGCCGATATGGCTCCCGAATTCCAGGCGGATGGCCGCCGCTCGTCGGAGTGCGTCAAGGAGACGCTCGCGCGGGCGATGAAGGACGGCCACGCCCGCTTCGAATGGCTCACGCGCCGAGCGGATGGGCAGATGGTTCCGGTGCAGGTCACACTCGTTCCCGCGGAGATCGATGGCCAGCCCGTCGTCATCAGCTATCGGCGTGACTTATCGGAGCTGATTGCAGCGCGGGAAGAGAAGAAGCGCGCCATCGCCAAACTTGCCGGCGAATTCGAGGAAACCATCGGCTCCATTGCCAATGCCGTGTCGTCGGCTGCCAAGGACGTAGAGGTGACTGCGGGCTCGTTGAGCTCGACTGCCGAGAGCGCTGCGCAACGCGTTTCGACCGTCGCGGCCGCATCGGCCGAGGCGTCGACCAATGTTCAGTCGGTGGCCGGTGCGACCGAAGAACTGTCGAGCTCGGTTGCCGAGATCAACCGTCAGGTCACGACCTCGTCGAGCATTGCTGCCGAAGCGGTGGAGGCCTCCGCACGTACCAATGATCTCGTGAAGAGCCTGTCGGAGGCGGCAGCCAAGATCGGGGCGGTCACCGAGATGATCAATGCGATCGCAAGCCAGACCAATCTTCTGGCCTTGAACGCCACGATCGAGGCGGCGCGAGCCGGTGATGCCGGTCGCGGTTTCGCCGTCGTCGCTTCCGAGGTCAAGAGCCTGTCCAGCCAGACTGCCAAAGCCACCGAAGAGATCAGCGCCCATATCAGCGCCATGCAACGTGCAACGGACGATACTGTTGCAGCCATCCAGGGAATTGGCGGGACGATCGGACAGATCAGCGATATCGGCAAATCGATTGCTATCGCCGTCGAGCAGCAGGGTCAGGCAACGCAGGAGATCGCGCGGTCCGTGAGCCAGGCGGCGGCAGGCACCAGCGGGGTCGCCGCAAACATCAATGCCGTCACGCGCACGATCGATGCCACGGGCACTGCTGCCAATGACATGCTCGGCGCTGCCGGTGAATTGTCACGGCATGCAGTTGCGTTGCGCGACAAGGTGGCCGGTTTCCTGAAGGACGTGCGCGCCGCGTAACGCGTCGCGCTCAGGTGAAGATCAGAATCCGGCGACGCTGCCGTGCAGATCGTAGGCACCGGCGCGCTCGATCTTGGCGGTGACGATCTCGCCGACCCGCAACGGGCGGCGGCTCGAGAGATACACCGCGCCGTCGATCTCCGGCGCATCCGACTTGGAGCGGCCCTTGGCAACGGTCAGGCCGACCTCGTCGATAATGACCTGCTGCCGGGTGCCGACCTTGCGCTTGAGCCTGCGCGCGGAGATCTTCTGCTGGCGCGCCATCAACGCGTTGTAGCGCTCCTGCTTCACCTCATCCGGCACGGCGCCGGGCAGAGCGTTGGAGGTGGCGCCCGCGACCGGCTCGTATTTGAAGCAGCCGACGCGATCGATCTCGGCTTCATCAAGCCAGTCGAGCAGATAGGCGAAGTCCGCATCGGTCTCGCCGGGGAAGCCGACGATGAAGGTCGAGCGCAAAGCGAGATCGGGACATTCCTCGCGCCAGCGCTTGATCCGCGCCAGCGTCTTGTCCTGCGCCGCCGGTCGCTTCATCGCTTTGAGGACTTCGGGGCTCGCGTGCTGGAAGGGAATGTCGAGATAGGGCAGCACCTTGCCCTCGGTCATCAGCGCGATGACCTCGTCGACATGCGGGTAGGGGTAGACATATTGCAGCCGGACCCAGGCCCCTAGCTCGCCGAGCTCGCGCGCGAGATCGAGGAATCTGGCGCGGACCTGGCGTTCCTTCCACGGGCTCTCGGCATATTTGACGTCGACGCCATAGGCCGAGGTGTCCTGCGAGATGACGAGCAGCTCCTTGACGCCGGCGCTGACCAGCCGCTCGGCCTCGCGCAGCACATCGTTGGCGGGGCGCGACACCAAATCGCCGCGCAGCTTCGGGATGATGCAGAAGGTGCAGCGGTTGTTGCAGCCCTCGGAGATCTTCAAATAGGCGTAGTGGCGCGGCGTCAGCTTGATGCCCTGCGGCGGCACCAGGTCGAGATGCGGATTGTGCGCCGGCGGCAGCGCCCGGTGTACGGCGTCCAGCACCGACTCGTATTGTTGCGGGCCAGTGATCGAGAGCACGCCGGGATAGGCCTGCTCGATCTGCTCAGGCTCGGCACCCATGCAGCCGGTCACGATCACCTTGCCGTTCTCGGCCATGGCCTCACCGATCGCCGAGAGCGATTCCTGCTTGGCGCTGTCGAGGAAGCCACAGGTGTTAACGATGACGATATCCGCCCCGTCATGCTTGCGGGCAAGCTCGTAGCCCTCGGCGCGCAGCCGCGTGATAATGCGCTCGGAATCCACCAATGCCTTAGGACATCCGAGCGAAACGAAGCTGACCTTGGGCGCAGCCGTCTGATCCATACCTAAATCTGCCTGATTGACCGCTTGCAGCTAGTCCCAATTGCCCACAATTACAACCCTTTGCATGGGGCGCCGGCGTGCTATGGATGCGTCGCCGGGGGTGAGTTGAGCGATGAGCGCCGAACAGTCGCCTAAAATTGTGATTGTCGACGAAAGCCCGATCCGGGCCGCGATCCTCGAGGAGGGGTTGCGGGAGGCGGGCTTCACCCAGGTCGTGCATATCAGCGAAATGCAGAGCCTCCTGGCGCGCATCTATGCCGTCGACCCTGATATCATCCTGATCGATCTGGAAAACCCCAGCCGCGACGTCCTGGAACAGATGTTCCAGGTGAGCCGCGCCGTGCGCCGGCCGATCGCGATGTTCGTCGACCAGAGTGATTCGGCCTCGATCCAGGCCTCCGTGGAGGCGGGGGTATCCGCCTACATCGTCGACGGGCTGAAGAAAGAGCGCATCAAGCCGATCCTCGACCTCTGCGTGTCCCGCTTCAACGCCTTCGCGAAACTCCAGGAGGAGCTGGAGCGCACCAAATCGCAGCTCGAGGACCGCAAGATCATCGAGCGTGCCAAGGGCATCTTGATGCGGGTGAAGGGCCTGACCGAAGACGAGGCCTACGTGCTGATGCGCTCCACCGCGATGCGCGAGAAGAAGAAGATCGGCGAGATTGCCCAGTCGATCATCACCGCGTCGGAGATGCTGAAATGACCGGACCACTCCGCATCGGGTTCATCCCGCTGGTCGATGCCGCCGCGCTGATCGTTGCCGTCGACAAGGGGTTTACCGCGGCCGAAGGGCTCGAGGTCGAGCTGGTACGCGAGGTCTCCTGGTCGAACGTCCGCGACAAGCTCAATATCGGCCTGTTCGATGCTGCGCATCTGCTCGCGCCCGTCGCGATCGCGTCTTCACTCGGGCTCGGCCACGTCAAGGTCCCGATCGCGGCACCATTCAACCTCGGCATCAACGGCAACGCCATCACGGTCTCGCCGCCGCTCCACGCTGCACTGATGGAGGAGATCGATGGCGACCGCTTCGATCCGATGGCGACCGCCAAAGCACTCTCGCGCGTGGTGGCGAAACGGCGCAAGGCGGGAGCTGAACCGCTGACCTTCGGCATGACCTTCCCGTTCTCGACGCACAACTACCAGCTCCGGCTCTGGATGGCGGCGGCCGGCGTCGATCCCGACGAGGACGTGCGCCTCGTGGTGCTGCCGCCACCCTACATGGTCGACAGCCTCGCCAACGGCCATGTTGATGCGTTCTGCGTCGGCGCGCCCTGGAATTCGGTCGCGGTCGATCTCGGCGTCGGCCATATCCTGCATTTCGTCTCCGACATCCTGGTCCGTGCCGCGGAGAAGGTGTTGGCCATGCGCCAGGCCTGGGCGGAGAAGAATCCGGACGTCGTGGCCGCGCTGGTGCGTGCCGCGGAGAAGGCCGCAGCTTTCATCGAGCATCCCGACAACCGCGACGAGACCGCGCGCATCCTGGCGCAGCCGGAGCGGATCGGCGTCGATGCCGAAGTGATTCAGCGCACCCTGGGTGGCCGCCTGAAGATCTCGCCCGACGGCACGCTGCGTGAGAGCGGCCGCTATCTCCTGGTCGGCCGCGAAGGGGCAGGGCGGCCGGAGCCTGTCCAGGCTGCCTGGCTCTATGCGCAAATGGTGCGCTGGGGGCAGACCGCACTCAGCGAGGCGGCGCTGCGGACCGCCATGGGTGTGTTCCGGCCCGACCTCTATGACGCCGCGGTGGGGCAAAGCGGGGGCGGCAAGGACGTTGCCGGCGAGCCGTTTGGCGCCTTCGACGGAGCGGCTTTCGATCCCCAGGATCTGGCCGGTTATCTTGCCTCCTTCGAGGTTGCGCACCGCACCCGTTAGGCGCTGCCTACATAATGGGCAACTCGATTCGAAGACTAAACTTTGGGCCGTTGCTGCCCGATGCGGCATGAATACTGATCCATTTCATGCGTTGCACATAATGCTAACCCACTGATTTCACACAAATCCTAGAACTATGCTGCGTTGGCACACTCCTTGAATAGGGGAGAGCAAGCCGACCGGCGTGGAAGCTGGCGGCCTCAAGTCCATGATGGATTTCCGCAGCAACGAGGCTGATCGGATCGCCCCGGGTTCCGGCCAGGCCGCGTGTGCCTGAAATCGTGCTCCCAGCGATCAACGTCGTTTCAACCCGTTGTGGCCGCCGCGCGCGGCGCTGGAGCTTCGATATGGATTACGCAAAACCCTCCGACGTTGTGGCCTCGATGGTCGATGCCAGCCTGAAGAAGCTGGCGCTCGGCCCGCGCGACCTCCTGATCCGCGGTGCGATTTCCGGCGCGCTTCTCGGCGCCGCCACCAGCCTCGCGTTCGGCGCCGCCGTCACCACCGGCCAGCCGCTGGTCGGCGCTATCATCTTCCCTGTCGGCTTCGTGATGATCGTGCTGCTCGGGCTCGAACTCGTCACCGGCAGCTTCGCGCTGCTGCCGCTCGCGCCGCTCGAAGGCAAGTCGAGCTGGGGCGCGGTGATCTCCAACTGGTCGTGGGTATTCCTCGGCAATCTCCTCGGCAGCATCCTGTTCGGCGGGCTGCTCGCGATCGCGCTGACCAACATGGGCACGGCCGCGCCGACCGGCGTCGCCGCGCGCATCATTGCGATCGCCGAAGCCAAGACCGTCGCCAACGAAGCGCTCGGCACCGCCGGCATGATCAGCGTCTTCGTCAAGGCGATCCTCTGTAACTGGCTGGTCTGCATGGGCGTCGTGATGGCGATGACCTCGACCTCGACGGTCGGCAAGATCGTCGCCGCGTGGCTGCCGATCACGACCTTCTTCGCGCAGGGCTTTGAGCACGCGGTGGTCAACATGTTCGTCATGCCGACCGGCATGCTGATGGGCGCGAAGGTCAGCGTCTACCAGTGGTGGGTGTGGAATCAGATCCCGGTCACGCTGGGCAACATTCTGGGCGGCTTCCTGTTCACGGGACTGGCGCTCTACGCAACGTACAAGCCCGCGAAGCCGGCAGCCGAAGTGGCGCAGGTCGCGGTTCAGCCAGCAGAGTAGGTCCAGTCACTCCATGAAACTCGACACAGCACCCACGGCCGACTTCTCCGACGAGCAGAAGCGCTATCTCGAAGGCTTCATGTCCGGCCTCCAGGTCGGACGTGTGGGCCGCGCCTTTGTCGCTGGTGGCGCGCCTGCCACCGCGGACGCAGCGCCCTCGGAGCCGACGGGGCCCGATGCCGCCGCCATTAAGGCGCAGGACAAGCTCACTGCGGCAGGCAAGAAGCTCGCCGACCAGGAGAAGTTCAAGCGCGAGCTGCACCCTTTCGACGGCTACGAGCGGCTGAAGGATCAGGCGCGCAACAACGCAAATCCGACGCCGGCGGACAATTTCCGCTGGCGCTATTACGGCATCTTCTGGGTCGCGCCGGCGCAGACATCCTACATGGCGCGGCTGCGCATTCCGAACGGCATCCTGAAGCACTGGCAGATGTCGGGCCTTGCCGATCTGGCTGAAGCTTACGGCGGCGGCTACACCCATGTGACCACGCGCGCCAATTTCCAGATCCGCGAGATCGAGCCGAAGAACGCCGTCGCGCTCATCGAAAGCATCCAAGACATCGGCCTCTGCTCGCGTGGCTCGGGCGCGGACAACATCCGCAACGTCACGGGCACGCCGACCGCCGGCATCGATCCGCAAGAGTTGCTCGACACGCGTCCTTTCGCGCGCGAATGGCACTACCACATCCTCAACGACCGCTCGCTCTACGGCCTGCCGCGCAAATTCAACGTCGCTTTCGACGGCGCGGGGCGCGTCGCGGTGCTGGAGGAGACCAACGACATCGCGTTCTCCGCGGTCGAGGTGAAGGGCGGCTTTGGCGTCGACGCGGGCGTCTGGTTCCGGCTCGGCATCGGTGGCATCACCGGCCACAGGGATTTCGCAAAATATTCTGACATCGTCGTTCGTCCCGAGGACGCCACCGCCGTTGCTGACGCCATCGTGCGCGTCTTCATCGAACATGGCGACCGCACCAACCGCACCAAGGCGCGGCTGAAATACGTGCTCGACAACATGGGGCACGATCAGTTTCTCAAGCTCGTCGAGGAACGGCTGAAGAAGCCCTTCGCGCGCGTGCCGGCTGATGCGATTGCACCGCGTCCAAGCTTCGACCGCATGGCCCATATCGGCGTGCACAAGCAGAAGCAGGCCGGACTCAACTGGGTCGGCGTCGCGCTGCCGGTCGGCAAGCTCACTTGCGAGCAGATGCGCGGTATCGCGAAGATCGCGCAGGATCTCGGTGACGGCGACATCCGCCTGACCGTCTGGCAGAACTTCTTGATCTCGGGCGTGCGCGACGAGAACGTGGCACTGGTGACCGCGGCCGTCGAGAAGCTCGGCCTCGCCACGCAGGTCTCGCAAGTCCGCGCCGGCCTGATCGCCTGCACCGGCAATGCCGGCTGCAAGTTCGCGGCCTCCGACACCAAGCGCCACGCGACCGCGATCGGTGACTGGTGCGATGAGCGTGTGACGCTGGACACGCCGCTCAACATCCACCTGACCGGCTGCCATCACTCCTGCGCGCAACACTACATCTCCGACATCGGCCTGATCGCGGCCAAGGTGCCGGGCGCGACGGAGGAGGACACGGTCGAAGGCTATCACCTCTTCACCGGTGGCGGCTTCGGCCCCGATGCCGATATCGGGCAGGAGGTCTATCACGACGTGAAGGCCGAGGACGCGCCCAGGCTCGTCGAGGGTCTCTTGAAGGCCTATCTTGCCAACCGCGCCTCGCCGGAAGAAACGTTCCTCACCTTCTCACGTCGCCATGACGGCGAAGCCCTGCGCAAACTTGCCGGAGCGGAAGCAACAGCATGACCCAGATGCCTGTCCCACCGAAACTCGAGATCATCCCGCCGAACGCGCCCTTCAGCGAAGGGCAGCGGCTGTGGCTGAATGGATTTCTCGTGGGCATGTTCGGCCTCGACGGCTCGACGCCGCTGTCGCCCGCCGAAAACGGTGCGGTGCTCGCGCCGCAGGGCGATGGCGATGACGGCGAGGCGCCCTGGCACGATCCGGCGATGCCGATCGGCGATCGCATGAAGCTTGCGGAAGGGCGTCCGCTCCGTCGCCGCATGATGGCGGCGATGGCGCAGCAGGACTGTGGCCAGTGCGGCTACAGCTGCGCCGACTATTCCGACGCCATCGCCAAGAAAAGCGAAGCCCGCCTCAACCTCTGCGCTCCCGGCGGCAAGGAGACGGCGCGGATGCTGAAGCAGCTCTTCGAGGAGCTCGACAAGGCGCCGGCAGTGAAGCCCGCCGAGGGCGCGGCCGCACCGGCAGCCGCCGCACCGGCCGTATCAGAGGTGAAGGGTGAGCCCGGCCGCGTCCGTGAAAATCCGGCTGAAGCCGTGTTCCTGTCGCGGCGCCTTCTCAACAAGCAGGGCTCCGAGAAGGAGACCTATCACATCGAGTTCGATCTTTCCGAGAGCAAGCTCGACTACGTCGTCGGCGATTCCTTCGGCGTGTTCGCGCGCAACGATCTCGGCCTCGTCGACCAGATCATCGCGCTGCTCGGCGCCTCCCATACCACCCAGGTCAACGGCAAGACGCTGCGCGAGGCGCTGGTCGAGGACGTCTCGCTGTCGCCTGCGCCGGACAAGCTGTTCGAGCTGCTTTCCTTCATCACCGGCGGTGCGCAGCGCGAGAAGGCGCGGGCGCTGGCGCAGGGCGAGGATCCCGATGGCGATGCCGCAACGCTTGACGTCATGGCGGCACTGCAAAAGTTCTCCGGCTGCCGTCCGCATCCCGAAGCCTTCGTCGAGGCGCTCGAGCCCTTGCAGCCGCGGCTCTACTCGATCTCGTCCTCGCACAATGCGACGCCCGGAAAGTTGTCGCTGACGGTTGATTCCGTGCGCTACGTCATCGGCAAGCGCAAGCGCCTCGGCGTCGCCTCGACCTTCCTTGGCGAGCGTATCATCGAGGGCGAGAAGCTGAAGGTCTATGTGCAGAAAGCGCACGGCTTTGCGCTGCCGCAGGATCCGAAGACGCCGATCATCATGGTCGGTCCCGGCACCGGCGTTGCGCCGTTCCGCGCCTTCCTGCTCGACCGCAAGGCGACCGGCGCGCCCGGCAAGAACTGGCTGTTCTTCGGCCATCAGCGCAGCGACTGCGATTTCTTCTACCGCGACGAGCTCAACGCGCTGAAGACCTCGGGCCTGCTGACCCGCCTCTCGCTCGCCTGGTCGCGTGATGGCGAGAAGAAGTTTTACGTGCAGGATCGCATGCGCGAACTCGGCCGCGAGGTGTGGACGTGGCTGGCCGAAGGTGCGCATCTCTACATCTGTGGTGATGCCAAGCGCATGGCCAAGGACGTCGAGCGTGCGCTGGTCGACATCGTTGCGCAATTCGGCGCACGTTCCACGGACGAGGCCGTGAGCTTCGTGGCCGATCTCAAAAAGAAGGGCAGGTTCCAGGCGGACGTGTATTAGCGCACGGGAACCGGTTCCATTGGCTTAAAGGTTGAGCGAATAAGATTCTCGGAACCCGGGGATGAAGAGAATTTCCCTCTGCAATGGCGGTTCTGAAGAGAACCGCCGTCGCTATTTCCGCCACCATCTTGTCCGTCGCCGCAATTGATCCTTCATATCTCCCCAAATGGGGCGTTGGAGATCGACCATGCGCGAACTATCGGCGGAAGCGAGGCTGCACTTCTACGCGCGCTCGCTCTCGCGGCGGACCGGGGCGAGCATGCACCATGTTGCGCTCTACAGTGCGTTTGCGGTCATCGCGGCCATCGTCTTCGGCACGCTGTCGGTGCACCCGTTCTGAGAATTCGTAAGGTGGGTTAGCCGAAGGCGTAACCCACCACTTCTCTCTTCGCGGAAAGCAAAAGAGGTGGGTTACGCTTCGCTAACCCACCCTACAACCATTCCTCACGCGGCGCGCTTGAACGGCGCCACCGCAATCCCCGCATCCTTCAGCGCCTGACGCAGATTGCGCGCGATATCCACCGCGCCTTGCGTGTCGCCGTGGATGCACACCGTATCCATCCGCATCTTGATGACCTTGCCGGTGACCGAGACCACGGCGCCGTCCTGCACCATGCGCACGACACGATCCGCGATTCCTTTGGCATCGTGCAGCACCGCGCCGGGCTTCTTGCGTGACACCAGATTGCCGTCGTCCTCATAGGCGCGGTCGGCGAACACCTCATGCACCATCGGCAGGTTGGCGTCCTCGCCGGCCTTCACCAGTTTTGAATTGGCGAGCACCACAAAGATCAGCGAGGGGTCGACGGCCTTGATGCCGGCCGCGATCGCCCTTGCGGTCATGTCGTCCTCGCAGGCGACGTTGGAGAGCGCGCCATGCGCCTTCACATGCGTGACCTTGTGGCCGGCCGCGGTCGCGATCGCCTGGAGCGCGCCGATCTGGTAGGCGACGAGGTTTTGGATTTCGGAGGATTTCAGGCCGACGATCGGATGCCGGCCAAAGCCGTGCAGGTCGCGATACCCGGGATGCGCGCCGACCGAGACGCCGCGCGCCTTCGCCAATTCAACCGTGCGCCGCATGATGTCGGGGTCGCCGGCATGGAAGCCGCAGGCAACGTTGACCGAGGTCGCAAGCTCGAGCATCGCGGCATCGTTGCCCATCTCCCAGGCGCCAAATCCTTCACCGAGGTCGCAGTTGAGATCGATCGTCGTCATGGTGCTCTCCGCCTCTGGTTCTTCCGACTAGTCCTGATGACCCTCATGGTGAGGAGCGCGGAACGCGCGTCTCGAACAATGAGCCCGATCACGGCCTTCATCCTTCGAGACGCCCGCGTCCCGCGGGCTCCTCAGGATGAGGGGATAGAGTGTCTACGGCTCTGCCGGAGTTTGCCAAGTCGCGGCATCGACGGCGTTCACCGCGTGGCCCGCGACGTTAGCATCATGCAGCGCCTCGATGTTGAGCTCCACGGTGTCGGCCGCGCGCAAGCGGTCGGGCAGGCCGCGCAGGAGCTGCGCGAATTTCCGGGCCTCATCCTGCGCTTCCGCCATGCTGATCGCCGTGAAGCGGAACGCCGTACCGGCCGAGGTCTGGGCGAGGCGGCCGAGATCGGCGGAGATGACGGTTGCGATCTTCGGATAGCCGCCGCTGGTGCCGCGGTCCATCATCAGGACGATCGGCGCGCCATTGCCGGGCACCTGGATGCTGCCGTTGACCGTGCCGTCGGAAACGATGTTGTGGCCGTGGAGATGTTTGATCACGGGGCCTTCGAGGCGATAGCCCATACGGTCCGAGGTGGCCGAGATCTTCCAGTCGCTCGACAGGAACAGCGTCTTGTTGGCGTCATCGAACTCGTCGTCCTGCGGCCCCAGCACGACGCGGATCGGACCGCTCGGCGGCTTCGGCAATTCGATCCTCTGCTCAGGCCCGCCGGTTGCGGCCGCGACGCTGAACTCGTCGCCGGCCTGGAGCGGGCGCGAGTAGGGGCTGCCGAGCCCGGCACGGGCGTTCACCGCAAGGCTGCCGAACACCGGCTCGCCCCGGATAGCCCCTTCGATGGCGAGATAGCTGAACGCACCGCCGCGGGCGAAGCCGAGCGTCAGCGTCTCGCCATCCCTGAGCGTCACCGAGGTCTCGTTCGCCACCGGCTTGCCGGCGATATCGGCATTGCGCGGCGCGCCCGCGATTGCGACCCGCACCGCGCCGTCGCGCGCGGTGAAGGATGCACCGAACGGGCCGATCTCGACAACGGCCGCAAACAGCTCGTTGCCGACGAGGCAGTTGGCGGTTGCCAGCGCCAGCCGGTCCATCGCGCCGCTCGGCGTGAGGCCATAGCGCTGCGCGCCCGGCCGTCCGCCGTCCTGGACGGAGCTGGCCGGCCCGATGCTGGCGACAATGAGCCGGCTCATGACTCCGTCAGCTCCGCAATGATCTTACCTGCTTCGGCGGCGCGGTCCTGCTCCGCAAAGGTTTCGTGGTCGACGGCAAAAAACGTCACGCGATCACCGGGTTCGGTGAGGAAGGTGGGATTCCGGTGGAGCTGATAGGTCCGCACGGGGGTGCGCCCCAAGAGGTGCCAGCCGCTGGGACCTGCGAGGCACTGCACGCCGGTCTGCACGCCGCCGATCGCGATCGTTCCGGCGGGGGTCAAGAGCCGCGGATTCTGTCGCCGCGACATGTGCAGCGATTTCTCCAGGCCGCTGAGATAGGACCAGCCTGGGGTGAAGCCGATCATGGCGACGCGATAGTCGCCGGCGACATGGCGGGCGACGATGTCGTCGGGCGTGGTGTTCAGCGTCTTCGCGACATCCTCGAGATCGATGCCGTGCTCGCCGCCATAGGCGACGGGAATGCGCCATCGGCGCGCCTTTGCCGTGGGCGGTTGCGGCTGGCTTGCCAGCGCGAGCAGCTTGTCGCCCAGCGCATCGAAGCCGATCCGGCCCGGATCGTAGTGCACCAGCAGCGAGCGATAGGTCGGCACCGCCTCGATGACGCCCTCGATGCCGGATTCGGTGAGCGCCCGATCGAGCGCCAGCACGCGCTGGTTGGCGGCATCGTCGATGGTTCGGCTGAACTCGACCGTGACGGCACTGTCGCCACTGGGCAAAAGGCGGGGCGGGGCAAGAGTCGGAGCAAGGGTCGCGGCCATGAGCTGTCGAAATCGGCCTCTTGGAGGTCGCAGGAGACTCCCTTGGTTCCCGCTTCCCTTTGCTTCGCGTAAATGCGCCCGCAAGTCCAATAAATTAATGCAAGGGTGTCTGATAAAGCCTTGTTATCGCATCGCATAACAGCCCTGCGCTGCTTCGCCTTGGCCCTTGACGGCAGGCCCGCGCCTCGCAAGATGCGCAGCTTCTTTCCCGCCCATCCGGAGCTCGTTGTCGTCCATGTCGCTATCCCCCGAAGCCCGCAAGACCCTCGCCGGCATCACCACCGCCACCATCACCACGGTCCTCCTGAAGAAGGGCCTGCGCAATGTCTGGATGCGCGGCGCGCGTCCGCTGCGCCCGGGATTGCCGCGGCTGGTCGGCCCAGCGTTCACGCTGCGCTTCGTGCCAGCGCGCGAGGATCTGGCGACACCGGAATCCTGGTCTTCGCCGATCTCGACCCGCACCGCGATCGAGGCGATGCCTGAGGGCTGTATCGCCGTGGTCGACGCCATGGGTATCACCGATGCCGGCATTTTCGGCGACATCCTTTGCGCGCGCATGGTCAAGCGCGGCGTCACCGCACTCGTCACCGACGGCGTCGTGCGTGACGTCGAGGGGGTGCTCGGCACCAATCTCCCGGTGTGGTGCGACGGCTATGCCGCGCCGCCGTCGGTCGCGGGCCTGACCTTCGTCGGCTGGGGCGAGCCGGTCGGCTGCGGCGGCGTTGCGGTATTTCCCAACGACATCGTCGTCGCCGACCAGGACGGCTGCGTTCTGATCCCGCAAGCGATGCTCGAGCACGTGCTCAATGAGGGCGTCGAGCAGGAGCGGATGGAAGCCTGGATCGTCAACGAGGTGAACAACGGCGCCGTGCTTCCGGGTCTCTATCCCATGAACGCCGAGACCAAGGCGCGCTACGCCGCGAGCAAGAAGTAACGAGAAACGAAGCGAGGTACCCCATGGAGATCCACGTCGCAGGCACGCGGCCGACCCGCCGCGCGCCCAAGGAGAACTTCACCGGCACGGTGTTGCAGGACCCCGTCATCATGGCACCCGCGCCGGCGCGGCTGAACTGCTCTCGCGTGTCATTCGAGCCGGGCGCGCGCACCAACTGGCATCACCACCCGCTCGGGCAGACGCTCTACGTCATCTCCGGCGTCGGCCGCGTCCAGGCCAAGGGTGGCCCGATCCGCGAGATCCGTCCGGGCGATACAGTCTGGATTCCGCCGGGGGAATTGCATTGGCACGGTGCGTCGCCCACCAACGGCATGACCCACATCGCCATGCAGGAAGCGCTCGACGGCGTCTACTCGACCTGGATGGAGCCGGTCACGGACGCGGAATATTCGGCGCCGGTCGGCTAGCAACTCGCTCTCATGTCCCGGACAGGACGCATCGCCTCGTGGCGATGCGTCGCGACCGCGTCGCAGCACTTCAGGCAGCACGACGAATTCACAGGACATCGCGGCCCGCGTCGGTGATCCGGTATTCGACCTCGCCTGAAACCAGTGGCTCGGTCTCAACGAGTCCGAATTCGACAAGTCTGGCGACGATTTCGTGGTCGAACAGCGGCGAGCTTATCCAGGCTTCGGAAGCCAGCCGTCTCAGGAAATCGCGTTCGGTCGCGGTAAGGTCCATCAGAAAAAATCTCGCCACCCGAGATCAAGGCGGCAGCGGTGTCCCGGTTCCGGCGAACGATTTCTAGATGTGCCCGAAAGCGCTCCAGAGCCCGATTGCGATGGGCAAGAGGGCAGCGCACGACCACAGCGCGGGTGCACTGGAGCTTAGGGCGGCAAAAAGGATCCAGACGCCGAAGCACACGATGAAACCCGAAATCGCATAGGCGAGCACTTTTTCCATGAGCAAACGTTCCATGAGCAAACGCAAGCTGCTGGGAAGGATATCGCTCTCACGGTGACATGCGTCATTTCGCGACGCGCGCTTCCTCCTTCTTGCTCACGTGCCAGATCACGACGTGGTAGTGCGGCACGTCCACTCCAGGATGACCTGGATTGAAGTAGATGTTGACGTGGTCAACCGCTCCGGCGAAGCCCGGCGCCTCCAACGACTTGTGATCGTCGATATCCTGGATGGGCACCATATACAGGCTCGCCACCAGGCGATCCCTGCGATCAAAGCATAGGAAAGGCCCAAGCGGCAGAGTCTCGGGTTTGACAAAGAGGATGCCCAGGCCGGGAAAGAACTTCGGGAAGTTCACGAGGTCGCTGACGCGCTTGTATCCCTTCTTTTCGGCGATCCTCCGCTGATTTGGCTGTAAGGGAACGACGTAGAGCCTTCTGTGTGTTTCCGGGCGAGTATGTGGTTTGCGGTCTGCGCGAGTTACCTCCTTGGCTTTCCCGGTGTTGGCTTTCCTGGCGTTGTCGGTTGATGGCACCGTGGTTGGAGCGAGCGTATGAGGGGCCGGCTGCTCGAATGGAAAGAGTTGCGCGGCCGCCCCCTTCACGTCAGCGGCAAACGCAAGCAACGCGACCAAGGTTGCGGTCACCACTGAATTGCGCATCAAGACCTCCCAGTGTGCTTGGGTCATCGGCCCTGCTGGCGTTCTCGCCACCGCATAAAGTCCTGGAATAATTGTTCGCGGTTCGGCGGATTGCTGATCGGCTGTTGCTCGAGGAAACGACCGAACGCCTTGCGAAGCGCGGCTTCTCCGCCGGATTGCTGCTGGAGCCAGCGCTCCGCAGGTTGAAATTGCCTCCAACCAGGAAGCAGCGCGGCTAGGTTCACCTCTCGCCACTTGGGGTGATGACCGTCGCCCAGAAATTCAGGAAATCGCGAGAACAGAGTCTGCACGAACAGTTCCAGGAGCGGAAACCGCTCGCTGCGCGGTGGCCAGTTGTAAGCGAAAAGCGCGCATTTGATCGCGATGGTGTCGACGCTGTCGGGGACGTCGATGATCTCTGGGTAATCTTCGTGGCTGAGCGTCGATGGCAGATAATCATGCTCCAGCATCGCCTTCGAGTAGGGGATGGACAGGAAGTGAAGGCCGTCGCCTTGGGCGTAGCGGGCCAGGAAGCTGACTGGCTTGCCCGACACCAGCAAGGTGGCGGAGATCTGCCCCTTCCGCATTCCCTCCAGTGCTGCGTCCAGAGCAAGGTTAGATTCGCTGACCTTCACCTCCAGATGATTGAGCAACTCGCGGCCAAGGACAGCGCCAGCACTGCCTTCTTCGCCGAGATTGACCCGCTTTCCCACAAGATCCGAAACGCTATTGATCTCGGATCGCGCGAGGAGATGGAACTCTTCGACAAACAACGGGGTGATGTAGACAAGCTTGTTGCCGGTATCTCCGACTGTTCCTGACGCTCGGAGGCGATTGGCCAGCAGGACGGGAGCGATCGCCATGTCGGCCCCCGCCAGGCTGAGTATGTCGATGAGGTTGCGACTGCCACCATTTCCCACTATTGGCAGCACCCGCAATGCGACTTCGCCGTGAGGGCCGGTCTCCTGCCCGCTGGCCAGCGTCGTCGCAATGTCCTGAGCTATGGCGAACTCGGTGCTCTGTGCCGCACCGGTTACAAATCCTGTCGTGTGCGGGTCAGATCTTGCAGCTTCCTTCCGAGGTGCACTTTCTTTCCGCGGAGACGTCTTCGCCGCGTCGCTGGGGGAAACGGATGGCCGGGCTTGCGCGAGGGACGTCTGGACCTGTCCGCCGAGCCAGGCCGCTGCAATGAATGCGGTGAACAAACCGGCCCGCACAGCTCCGCAGACCCTCATTGTTCAAACCTGTTCGCAGCGCCCGCTTTGGCGCGCTCTTGTCCAGCCGGCAAATCTCACTCGGCCCATCCGTCGCACGACAGGCTGGAATGGGGTTTGACTGAGCTTTCCAACGCATCGAACGGAGCGACGTTCCCTGGGATGCCTGCCACCATTGATGAGCCGCGACTCGATTGCCTGCGTGGGCAAGCGTCGCCATGCCTAGTGTCTTTCCGCCGTCCACATGCCCGTGGACATGATGCCGCGCCCGTGCGGCGCAACGTGACAAGGTGCCGCCTTCGTGGCCTGCTGCTTGCGACCCGAAAGGCACGTCGCGGAGGACGAAAGGATGCCTGAATCCGACAAGGTGTTTGCCGGCTCGGTGCCGGAAAATTACGACCGCTATATGGTCCCGCTGATATTCCAGAGCTATGCCGACGACATGGCGCGCCGCGTCGCCGCGCGCGGACCAATGGCCGTGCTGGAAACGGCGGCGGGAAGCGGAGTGGTCACACGCGCCGTCGCAGCCGTCCTGCCGCGGGATGCGACCTACGTGGTGACCGATCTCAATCAACCGATGCTCGACCATGCAAGGCTTCGGCAGGGCGCCGATGCGCGCGTGAGCTGGCGCCAGGCCGACGCGCAGGTCCTCCCATTCCTCGACGGCTCGTTCGACGTCGTATGTTGCCAGTTCGGCGCGATGTTCTTCCCGGATCGCGTCAAGGCCTACGAGGAGGCGCGCCGCGTGCTGAGGCCGCGCGGGATTTTCATCTTCAATGTCTGGGACAGGATCGAGGACAATATCTTTGCTAAAGATGTCACCGACGCGCTGGCCGAGTTGTTCCCGGACGATCCACCGCGCTTCCTCGCACGCACGCCGCACGGCTATCACGATACCGCCCTGATCCGCCGCGATTTGCAGGATGCAGGATTTTCAGAGGTGGCAGTTCAAACACGGTCCGATGAAAGCCGGGCCATCTCGGCGCAGCATGTCGCGATGAGCTACTGTCAGGGCACGCCGCTCCGCAACGAGATCGAGGCGAGACGCCCCGACGCGCTGGAGGCTGCTACTGCCCACGCGGCAAGGAAAATTGCCGCACGGCATGGCGAGGGCGAGATTTCCGCAAAAATCCAGGCGCATGTGATCGAGGCGAGGCCCTAGACGGGCGTGAACTAGTTCACGCGCGTCCAGGTCTGGCCGCCGCAGAACATGCCGCCGAAGGCGCAGCCCTGCACACGCAGGCGGTCGGTGCCGCGCATGGCGATGGTGGAATCGTAGGTCGAGCCGGTGTTGGGATCGACGATCCGGCCGGTCCATTTCTGGCCCTGGGCCGGCTTCATGTTGATCAGGATCTGCTCGCCGTTCTGGTCCGACTTGGCATCGACCGAGTAGCCGCAGAGATTGTTGCCGCACTGCTCGATACGGACCTTGCCTTCCTTCTCCTCGGTGAGCCAGACGCCGAGCGGCGAATTGAGGTCACGCGTGGGCGCGGGCGCTGCCGCCGGAGCCGCCGCCTGAACGGGAGGCGGAGCGGGCGTCGGCGGCGGGGGCGGAGCTGGGGGTGCAGACGGAGCAACCGCGACGGCGGCTGGCGGAGCCGGCGGCGGTGTCACCGCGGGAGTAGCGTCCTGCTGAGCCGGGGCGGGCGGCGGAGCCGGCGGAGGCGCGACGGCGGTTGCGGCCGGCGCGTTGTTGGCGGTCGTGGTCGGCGGCGGTGCGGGCGGGGCAGGTGGCGCCGGAGGCGGCGCGGCTGCGGCGGGCGTCTGCTCGACTGCCGGAGGTGGCGTCACGGGAGCCGGCGCGGGCGCGGGATTGGCTGGCGGCTGCGGATCGACCTTGGCCTGCTGCGGCGGCTGGGTGTCGGTCTTGGTCGCGTTCTTCGTGTCGTTCTTGGCCTTCTTCGACTTGCCCTGGCCGGTGTTGTCGTAGACCCCGGGGATCTGCACCGTGCCGCGGTCAGGGTCGATGCGGATGGTGCGGCCGCCATACTCGAAGGTGTATTGCGCTTGCGCGGCCGTGCTCGCCAAAAGAAATGCGGCCATCGCCAATAGCTTTTTCATTGCAATCTCCCGAGCAGGTGGTCGTCCCCGTATCCACGCCTACGCCCCGGCCCCGAGACGAAACGTGATCCAGATCACTTTCAAGCTATGAGTCGTGCTCCCTTCGATCTTGGTTCAATGCGCGCCAACTCGGTCCAAGGTTTGACCGACGGGCAGCCAAAATGCGGACTATTGCGACAGGAGCATGATCCGGACCCGAAGGGCGCGAGCGCAAAGTGCGAAGCGGTATTCCCTCGCGACGAACGCGAAGCGCGTTTGCGCGGAGATCATGCTCAAACAATAATCTAAAGCGCGATGACGACTCATCCCAATCTCATCGCGCTTTAGGTCCGGGCTTAAGAAGCGCGCGCTAATCGAACCAGGCGCCATAAATTTTCTGGTAGCTGCCGTCCTCCATGGAGACGTGCAGCCACTGGTCGACGAAGGCCTTCAGCGCAACGTCGCGCTGGAGCCAGTAGGCTTTCTCCGAGAAATCGAACGGCTTGTCCGGATGCACCGCGCAGAGCACGCCCTGATGCTGCTTCTGCTGATAGCGCGTCTCGGAGGCGTCGGTCATCATCAGGTCCGCATTGCCCTTGGCGATCTCGTCGAAGATCGCGGTGTTGTCCGGGAAGACGGTGATGTCGGCGTCCTTGATGTGCGCCCGCGCAAAGCGCTCATTGGTGCCGCCGGGATTGACGATGACGCGCGTGCCTTTCTTGTCGATGTCGGCGAGCGTCTGGTACTTGGCGACGTCAGCGCAGCGCGAGATCGGGGTCTTGCCCTCGCGCATGATCGGCGTGGAGAACAGGCCCTTCTTCTGGCGGTCGAGGGTGATTGAGACGCCGCCCATCGCGATGTCGAACTGATCGGTCTCAAAATCCTTCATCAGCTTTGGCCAGGCGGTCTGGACGTACTCGACCTTGACGCCGAGCGCCTTGCCTAGCGCCTCGGCCATATCGACGTCGAAGCCGCTGAATTTCTGCGTTGTCTTGTCGAGAGAGGTGAATGGCCGGTAGTCGCCGGTCATGCCGATGCGCAAGGTGCCGCGCTTGATGATCTCATCGAGGCGGGAAGGGGACGTCGTCTCCTGCGCATGGGCCGCAAAGCTCACCACCACCGCCGCGGCCAGGGCCGCCAGTCGTCGCACGATCATCTCTTTCCCACCCTCGCATCAGCTGTCATGTTGCTCCAGAACCTGCGGATTTAGACCAGATGTCCGCAAACTGCGAGAAGGAAATTTTGAAGTGACGCTTTCCCTCCATGAGGTTTCCGTCGGCATGTTCGTGCCGTTCCTGCGCAACCTGTCCGGGCTGCTCGACAAGGCCGCGTCTTACGCCGAAGTGCGCAAGATCGATCCGGCGATCCTGCTCGGCATGCGGCTCTATCCGAACATGTATGATCTGGCGCAGCAGGTGGGCGAGGCGGTCCGCCATGCCGTGGTCGGATCCGCGCTGCTTGCCGGGCGCGAGCCGATCACGTTTGCCGACGCGAAGCCTGATCTTGCGGAGCTACAGCGGCGCATCGCGGCCGCGGTCGATTTCGTCGAGAGCCTGCCGCGCACCGAGATCGAGGCCGCAGGCGAGAAGGACGTCGCCTTCCGCCTGAAAAGCGGCGTCGAGCTGCCCTTCACCGGACGCTCGCTGCTGCTGACCTTCACGATCCCGCAATTCTTCTTCCACGTCTCGACGGCCTACGACATCCTGCGGCACGCCGGCGTCGATCTCGTGAAGAGGGATTTTCTGGGAAGAAGGTGAGGCTTACACCTCACCTTTCCGTACGATGTCGGAGACCGAGCTGCGGTTGGCGATCTCGTCGCGCAGGACCTCGAAACGGCGATGCGCTTCGCTCTCGCGCTCGTCGACGAACTGCACCGCGGCTTCGCCCGACATCGGTCCGCTGACCACGGGCGTGGAATACTCGCCAATGGTCTCGTGGACGTAGTAGAGACCCTCATCGCCGCGCTGCACGGTCCATTTGAACCGCAGCGCCGCCATCGGCCCGGGGCCGAGCTTGCTGTAGCCGTCGGCGTCGGCCGGGTGCTGCGGCACGAGCGGCTGCTCGTCGACGACCAGATCCTCGTCGACGCTCGCGAACTTCTCAGTCTCGGGCGGGGCCTCGGGGTGTTCGAGAATGCTGGCGATCGTCGCCAGCGCGTGGTCGGTCGGGTCGATGTCTGACAAGGGTCCATCCTCCAAGAGGACGCGCCGGCAATTCTGTCCCACGACCGGTCGCGACCTGTCACCCTAGGTTGCCGTTGATTAAGGCTAGGTTTGGGCCCGATTGTGCCGAAATGGGACACCTGGTTGACCTTGGAGAGGCGGACGAATGTCCGCCTCTCCGAAAACCGCGGTGGTCAGGCGAGAACGTCCTGATTGATCACGTTCTGGCGGATCGGATCGCCGTCGAGCACGCTCAAAATGTTGCGCGCGGTCTGCTCGCTCATGCGATCGACCGCCTCGACGGTGACGCCTGCCACATGCGGCGCCATGATCACGTTCGGAAGCTCGAACAGCGAGTGTCCGGCCGGCGGCGGCTCCTGCTCGAACACGTCGAGGCCGGCGCCGGCGAGCCGACCCGAGGTGAGCGCACCATAGAGTGCCTTCTCTTCGACGAGACCGCCGCGCGCGGTGTTGATGAGATAGGCCGTCCGCTTCATCAGGCCGATCCGTGCCGCGTTGAACATGCCGACGGTTTCGGGCGTCTTCGGGCAGTGGATGCTGACGAAGTCGGCGCGGGGCAGCGCCGCGTCGAGATCGGTGACCGGCTCGCAACCGGCAGCCTTGATGTCGGCCGCCGGCTTGTAGGGGTCATAGACCAGGACGTTCATCTCCATAGCGAGGCAGCGCTTGGCGGTGCGGCTGCCGATGCGGCCAAAGCCTACGATCACGACGGTCTTGCCGTAGAGGTCGAAGGGCAGGATGCCGAGCCGGTCGGCCCATTTGTTGTCCCTGACGCAGGCGTGCAGCTCCTGGGCGCGCTTGGCCAGCGTCAGCATCATGAACAGCGCGGCTTCCGCGACCGAGGGCGAATTGGCGCTGCCTGCGATCATCAGCGGCACCTTGCGGCGGGAGAGGGCAGGCACGTCGACCGAGTCGTAGCCAACGCCGATCCGCGTCACAACCATCATGTCTTTGGATACCTCGAGTTCGGGCTCGCCGAACCGGGTCGGGCCCAGCGCAACGCCATGGACCGGCGCATGCGCAGTCAGCATCGCCTGGAAGTCCGAAGCCGAAATCAGGTTGGAGAACTCGACGAGTTCAATGTCGTCCCGCTGGTTGAGAAGGGCGCGTGCGCCCCGCGACAAAGTTTGCGTGACAAAAATCTTCTTCTTGTTGGTCGCCATCGTCCCCTGCCTGCTCGAGGTTTTCTTGACCGGCCGTCACAGCACGAGGCCGGTCGCCTCGTTTAGCAGGTGCATGTTGTTGAGGTCCATCGCCAAACGCATGGGTGCCCCGTCCTTGGCGCCGGCATTGGGATTGACGCGGCCGCAGACCGGCGTGCCGTTGAGGTTGAAGTAGACCAGCGTCTCCATGCCCATCGGCTCGGTGACGTCGAGCATGGTGTCGAAGGTCTCGACGCCGGGATCGAGATGCGCATGCGACTCCGCGATGTGCTCGGGCCGGATGCCGAGCTGCAGCTGGTCGTTGCGCGGCAACGCGTTGTAGTGCGCGGCACGCTCCGGCGGCAGCGGAAAGGAGATGCGGTCGGTCAGGCGGATGTTGAGCTTGCCGCCGACATCCTCCAGCCGGCACGGCACGAAGTTCATCGCGGGCGAGCCGATGAAGCCCGCGACGAAGCGCGTCGCCGGCTTGTGGTAGAGTTCGTTCGGCGTGCCGATCTGCTCGATGCGGCCCTTGTTCATGACCACGACGCGGTCGGCCAGCGTCATAGCCTCGACCTGGTCGTGGGTGACGTAGACGGTGGTGGTGCGCACCTTCTGGTGCACCTTCTTGATCTCGATGCGCATCTGCACGCGCAGCTTGGCATCGAGGTTGGAGAGCGGCTCGTCGAACAGGAACACCTTTGGATTGCGGACGATGGCGCGCCCCATCGCAACGCGCTGGCGCTGGCCGCCGGAGAGCTGCTTCGGCTTGCGGTCGATCAGGTCCGTGATGTCCAGGAGGCGGGCGGCCTCCGTCACGCGCGACTTGATCTCGGCCTTCGGGTAGTGCTTCAGGCGCAACCCGAACGACATGTTCTCCGCCACCGTCATGTGCGGATAGAGCGCGTAGTTCTGGAACACCATCGCGATGTCGCGATCCTTCGGCGGCACGTCGTTGACGACGTCGCCGCCGATCATGATGTCGCCGTCGCTGATGTCCTCGAGCCCTGCGATCATGCGCAGTGTGGTCGACTTGCCGCAGCCGGACGGGCCCACTAGCACGATGAACTCGTGGTCGGCGATGTCGAGATCGATGCCGCGCACCGCCTCGACGTCGTCGTAACGCTTGACCACCTTGCGCAAGGAAACATCAGCCATAAATCGTCAACCTCTCGATATCAACCCTTTGTCGCACCGGCCGTCAGGCCGGCAATGTAGTAGTCCATCAGGAAGGCGTAGATGATCAGCGGCGGCGCAGCGCCGAGCAGCGCGCCGGTCATGATTTGCCCCCAGTTGAAGACATCGCCCTTGATCAGCGTCGTGGTGATGCCGACCGGCAGCACGAGCTGGTCAATGGAGGTCGTGAATACCAGGGGATAGAGGAACTGGGCCCAGGAGACGGTGAAGGCGAAGATCGTCGCGGCGATCAGGCCGGGCAGCGCCACCGGAATGAAGATCCGCGTCAGGGTCTGGAGCCAGGACGCCCCGTCGATGATCGCGGCTTCATCGAGCTCCTTCGGGATCGAAGCGAAATAGCCGATCATGATCCAGG
The DNA here is from genome assembly GCF_024199885.1 of Bradyrhizobium sp. CCGUVB23. NCBI lineage: Bacteria > Pseudomonadati > Pseudomonadota > Alphaproteobacteria > Hyphomicrobiales > Nitrobacteraceae > Bradyrhizobium > Bradyrhizobium sp. CCGUVB23. Next base: position 8,809,356 of record NZ_JANADQ010000001.1, on the reverse strand, counting down.
TGCAGAACGGCACCGTCAGCGTCGGATAGACGAACAGCAGCACATACCATCGATTGAGCAACGTGATGCCGGTCAGATCCTGGATCAGCGCGAACATCTTGAACAGCGGAATGAACAGCAGGCTGTCCGGGATCAGGTAGGTCAGGAACACCCCGGTGGCGAGCGTCGCCGAGCCCCAAAACCTCATCCGCGCCAGTGCGAACGCCGCGGGCACGCTGATCAGCATGGTCAGGATCACGACCACCAGTGAGACGATGGATGAATTCCAGAAGAACCGGAGAAACTGGTTCGACGTCAGGAGCTCGAGGTAGTTCGACAGCGTCGGATGAAACACCCACCAGGGATTTGTCGCCGCCGAGATCTCCGCGCTGCTCTTGAGCGAGGTGATCACCATGTAGAGCGGCGGCGTCAGGAAGAAGATCGCAAACAGCACCAGGAAGAAGTAGGACCAGCGCAGCGCCCAGGCGCGGTCCCGGCTCATGCTGCCATACTTGACCTTGCGCCGGGGACCGGCCTTGTCGATCGCGAGCGTGCTCATCAGGATTCGTTCCCGCGTTTAGAGACGTCGCGCAGGATGAAGATGGCCGCGACGGCGAGGATGGGGACCATGAACAGCGAGACGCTGGCGCCGAGCGGGATGTCGCTGCTCTCGATGCCGACGCGGAACGCGTAGGTGGCAAAGATCTGGGTCCGATCGAGCGGCCCACCCGAGGTCAGGATGCGGACGATGTCGAAATTGGCGAAGGTGACGATCAGCGAGAACAGCGTCGTGATCGCGATGATGTTGCGCATCATCGGTAGCGTCACGTACCAGATCCGCTGCCACCAGTTGGCGCCGTCGATCGCAGCGGCCTCGTAGAGCTGCTCCGGGACCGATTTCAGCGCCGCCAGGTACATGATCATGAAGAACGGCGCGCCGTACCACACGTTGACGAGGATGACGGAGAAGCGCGCCCACGCGGCATCGCCGAGCCAGTTAACGGGACCGATGCCGAACAGGGAGAGCGTGTAATTAAACGCGCTGTAGGAGGGATCGAACAGCCACAGCCAGGCGAGCGTGCTCATCGCCGGCGGAATGACCCAGGGCACCAGCAGCATGCCGCGCCATTTGCGCTGGCCCTTGGCCGGTATGTTGTGGACGAAATGCGCGACGATGAAGCCGATCAGCGCCTTGAAGACGACGGCGGTGATCGCGAAGATGCAGGACTGCTTCACCACCATCCAGAAGGTTTCGCGCTTGAACAGGAAGGTGAAGTTGCCGAAGCCGACGAACTTCTGCATCGACTTGTTCAGCGTCGCGAGATGGATCGAGAACAGGGCAGGGTAGAGCACCAGCAGCGCGATCAGGAGGATGAGCGGCAGCGTCAGGAAGAACGCCACGGTCGATTTCCGCCTCAACGCATTGTGCAGGCTCGCCCGCTTGCGTGCACTCGCGCTGCCGGCAACGCGACCGTGCTCAACGATGACATCGGCCATGTCAGTTTCCCTGAGTCAAGCTTCCTTGGGTCAAGCTTCCTTGCAGAATGTCCAACGGTGAAGCCGGCACGCTGGTGTCGGTTTCATCTGATCACGTCCATCGAACGGCGGGTTGCCCTGGCGGCTCGCGCGCGAGGCGCGAACCGCCGTGGCACACCCCGGCTCAACTTCGCATGAAGCCTTCGCACTCGCCCTCGGCCCAGGCGAGCGTGTTTTCCAGCTTCTCTCCCTGCGCAAACCGCAGCGCCATCTTGGTCAGCGTCGCCTGCGCATAAATCTGCTGGGCGATCTTCGGCGGCGCAGGAGAGGCCGCAATCGACAGCGTCTGATGATTGTAGGGATTGGGATAATGATAGAGCGTGCCCTTCGGCGGCCCTTCCTCGGCCCAGGTCTTCAGGGTCGTCATGTTGGCGTAGGCCGGCAGGTCGTAGCCGCCGCTCGCCGCAACGAATTTCTCGATCGATGACGGCTGCGACAGATAGGCGAGGAGGCTCTTGGCCGCTTCCTTGTTCTTGGAGAAGCTCCAGAGGCCCCAGAAATAGGGCAGGAACGGCGCAAAGCGGCCCTTTGGACCGGCGGGGAAGCCATGCGTCCAGCATTGCTCGGCGACTTGCGGCGCGTCGCGCTTGGCAACCGCCCAGGCGCTCGGCGGATTCATGATGAGGGCGCCGCGCCCCGAGATCAGCCACTTGTTGTTCGAGGCGTCGTCCCAGGACGGTGCGTCCGGCGGCAGGAAGGCGATCAGCTTCTTGTAGTATTCGAGCGCCTGGCGGACCTGATCGGTCTTCACCGTGAGGTCGCCCTTGGAGTTGACGAGCTCGGCGCCGAACGACTGGAAGATGGCGCCCGCCGTATCGACGCTGTCGGTGGTCTCGCCAAGACCGATGCCGAACGCGAAGCCCGCCTTCTGGCAGGCTTCCGCCGCCTTGAGGAAGGTATCCATATTCCAGCTGTCGGCCTTCGGCGGGCTGCCAACCGGATACAGCTCCTGAACGTCGATGCCCGCGTGCTTCTTCATCAGATCGATGCGCGAGCAGGGCCCCTTGATCTGGCTTCCCGGAGTTGCGGGTACCGCGAGCCAGTTGCCGGCGGCCTGGCCGAGATATTTTACGGTGCCGTTGACCTCGCCGTTCTGCTTGATCGCCGCCTCGACGACGTCATTCACCGGTTCCAGCTGCTCGGCATAAGCATGCGGCCACCAGGTGTACATCTGAAGAATGTCGTGACCGGATTTGGCCTGCGCTTCGGCGGCAACGGTCAGCTCGATCTTCTTGTTGTTGCTGGTGATGTAGTCGATCGAGACTTCGACCTTTTCCTTCGCTGCCCACTCATTGACGAGAGCCCTGGAGCTGTCGTTGGCGCCCGGCACCCAATGGTCCCAGAAGCCGATCGAGAGCTTGCCGGCGGCGTAGGCGCCGCGCACATAGGGCGCGGTGATCAGGGCTGCGGAGGACATGGCAGTTGCGGCCACAAACTGTCGCCGCGTGAGCTTCTTGCGTGACATCTCGTTTCCTCGCTTTGGTCTTTTGTTGTTTTGTTGTTTTGTTGTTTTTTTGTTTTTCTTGCCGTCGCCTCGCGTGGCTAGTCACGCGAGCCGCGGAGAATTGGTAGCGCGATCAGATCAGAATTGATCGCGCCTGTCGAGGAATCCCACGCACGCGTTTCTTGAACTAACGTTGAGTCCAAGGAGCAGCAGCTCCGCGTTACGCGCGTGTCACGGCGTTGAACCTGGATAGGTCCTTTTGCGACGCACACTGTGGTCGGAATGGGCGAGGATCGTTCGAGCGCAATTACGCCGCAGTTCCGAATAAACCTGAACTAACCAGTTCGCAGGACAGACTTTTCGGATGTGGAGGATCGCTCCTCGATCTGGACCGGCGCGACGTGAAAACGCTAGAGTTCCAGCCGGCAGACTTTTTGCGCGATTCCACCCTCCGAGCAGCCAATCAGATCGACATGGAGACAAGAATGATCAACCCGACGCCGCCTGCGCGGCTTCGCCTGCGACGATGGTTCGCGCTCGGGTCAGTCGTTGCATTGCTGTTGGGCGCCGGTTGCGTCGCCCATGCGCAGGGCCTGGTCAAAGGTGTTCAGGAGGGCGCGGCCGCCGGCAACAAGGCCGCAGGCCCGGTCGGTGGCGTGCTGGGCGGCGCGATTGGCGGCGTGGTCGGTGTCTTCACCGGCGTGCTCGGGGTCGGCAACAACCAGGCGCCGGCTAAGGATGCGAGCAAGGACGCCAAGCAGCAGGGGGCCGACAAGGGCGCCGATGCAAAGGGCACCAAGGACGCCAAGAGCAGCAAGGCCAGCAAGACCGCCAAGGCCAGCAAGGACGCACCAAAGGACGGGACAAAGGACGTCACCGTTCTTACCCAGAACGGCGCGCCGCAACTCACCGGAGAGCAGATCGTCGCCAACAGCGATTCCTATATTGAGCGCATCAAGACCGAGCTGAACCTCACACCCGACCAGGAGAAGCACTGGTACGGTTTCTCCAGCGCCATGCATTACCTCGGGCATAATGGCGCGGAGCGGCTCAACCTGCGGATTGCCCGCGCCAAGCGCGATCCGCCGGACGACATCATCGAGCAGATGCGCAACGAGGCGCAGTTCCTGATCGACCGCGCTGCCGACCAGCGCAACGTCGCCGATGCCGCCGAGCCGCTGTACTCGAGCCTGGATGACAAGCAGAAGGAAGTCTTCATCCAGGAGATGGTCCGTCTCAGCCACGAGCGCGGCCTGGATTGATCGGCGTTTGAATAGATTTGTGGCGCTCGATTGCCACGAACTCGTGAATCCCCGCAGCGATGCAGTTATGATTAGCTGCAAACGATCGCTGCGGGGTTGATATGACGGGCGCACTCTCCGTTTTCCTGGTCGAAGACGAAGCGTTGATCCGGATGATGATGGCCGACATGGTGGAGGAGCTTGGCCACCGTGTTGTCGCTGAGGCCGACAATGTTCAGGACGCGAGCGCCTTCGCGATGACGGCGCAATACGATCTGGCCATTCTCGACATCAATCTCATGGGGCTTTACGTCGATCCCGTCGCGGACCTGATCGAGCGCCGCGGCAAGCCGTTTGTGTTCGCCACGGGTTACGGACCGGAGTTGCTGCCGTCCCTGCTCCGGCGCAGGCCGATCCTGCGCAAGCCGATTTCGATCGACCAGCTCAAGGCGATGATCGACTCTCTTTTTCCCGGCTCGCCGGCCGCCCCGAAAAGCGGATCCGCCTCACGTCCGCTTGGGTGAATAGCCGGGCAACCTTGCCCTGGGGTAGGTGAAAGGCACTGCGCCCGGCTATCCTGCCGCAGCGGCGCGGCCTGCTCAATTCGTCACGGGAACTTGAAGAAAAGCAGACCGATTCACGCCCGACCTGTGGCCGAGGTGCGGCCTTGTCGGGAACCCGCGACGAGGGCGCGTGATTGCCTTCACGCAAGCCGCCAGCCCATCGCACTGCACAATGAAATCACGCAGGCGTAACCCGAGGATCGTGCAATTTGTTTAGGCAATCCGGCTAGGCTTGGATCGAGGCAGACGGCGCATGGACGACAAACGAAAGTATCCGCGTATCGACATCGAAGAGCTGGCCTATGTCTCGGCGGGCGGCTCGGTAATGAGCTGCGTCGTGCGTAACATCTCTCCTGCCGGCGCGGCTATCGACGTCGACAACCCCGCCTTCGTTCCCCAGCGTTTTCGCCTCGTCATCGCCAAGGACTCCTCGGTCCACGATTGCCGGGTGATCTGGATCCAGAAAAACCGGATCGGGCTCGCCTTTGTCGACGGAGGGGGTGAACAACCCTGACGGTGGAGAGAAATTGACGCCCGGCGCATGCAAAGATGCTAGCCTCGGCTGGCGCGGAATGGACGAGACGGACCCGAGTTCGCGATGACACCGGAGCCTGCGACGATCTGCCTGGGATGCTGGCAGAACCTGCATATGCCGATTCCGCTGCGCGGGCCGTTATCGGCGCCGTTTCGCCTGTTCGGCATCAGACCGAGCCGGATGAACCCGAACACCTGCACCATCTGCGAGATGGCCTTCTCGCGGGTGATGAAGGCGCGCTCCGTCTCCATCGATGCCACGGTGATGTTTGCAGATTTGCGCGGCTATACGGCGCTGACGCAGACTCTGGAGCCGGCCGAGCTGACCGCGCTGCTCGACGCCTTCTACGATGACTGCGCCGCAGCCATCTGGCACTACGACGGCCTCCTGAACAAGACGATCGGCGATGCCGTGTTCGCGATCTTCAATTTCCCGGTCAAGCAGACGGACCACGCCGTGCAGGCGCTGCTTGCCGCGCGGGAGATCCAGGAGCGATTCGGCCGCAGGCGCGACGAGCTGGTGCGCTCGATCGGGAGCAGCGGATTGGACGTCGGCATCGGGATCGGCATTGACAGCGGGGAAACCAATTTCGGCGAATTCGGTCGTACCCATCGCGACTTGACTGCGGTCGGAACCGTGGTGAACCGCGCCGCAAGGGCGCAGGCCGCGGCACGCTCGGGTAAGATCCTGGTGACGTCGACAGTGCGGGAGCGTGCCGGCCACCTGGTCGCGGGAGATGGCTCCGAGCACTCACTGAAAGGCTTTCAACAGCCGGTCATGCTGTTCGCAGGCTGACGGCTCGCCTCCGCACAAACAAGAAAATGGCCGCCTCTAGGGGCGGCCATTCCAAAGATGAATTTCGATGAAACTGGTCTAAAGAACGTCTCTAATCAAGCGTCCTCGTTCACATCAAGCCAGCGCTGAGGTCGATGCCGCGTGCCATCAGGCTGAACGAGGCGAGGAGACCGGCGCAGCAGAACAGCAGGATGGTCTTGAAGGAATTGTCGATCGAACGGATTTCGATGCCGGCCGGAGCCGAGGCGAGTGAAAGCATGCTCATGTCATTTCCCCCTGTTTTGACCCTGAATTGCATCAGGCAGGGGAAATCTCTAGCGCACAAAGTTTGATACAGGATTGCCAGGCATCCTTAACCGAATCGCAATCGATGCCCGACTCCGCAGCGGCGGCGGGCCGGCAGGGCTGCTGTCCCCCGGGATCAGTTGCGGCCCGTTCCCAGCACCTTGGCGATGGTCTGGGCCGTCATCGCGGCCCGATCGGAGGCTCGCTGCGCGGCCAGCCGATCCCTGGCCTTTTCCTCGATCAGGAGATCGATGAGCGCCAATCGACTATCTTCGTCCACCGCCTCGGTCAGCAACCGGTGATAGCGATGGTAGTCAAAACCTAGATCCTGCTTACGCATGCCACGCCCCCGTACCGTACACATACGCACCACGGGCGAATTGTTTCTCAAGCGACGGAATGGGGCAAGCGGGACTCGTGTTCGGCGATATGAAACGATGCAATCAGCTGTGGATGGCGCCCGCGTGGCTTGCGCGGAATCAATGGCGGATCGCGCATCCGCTGTGAAGGAGGTCACAGAGCTCTCGCCCGCGGGGCCCTATAGCTAAGCGGCAGGGCATTGGAATACGAGAATGCAAGACGAATTCGATCTCATCTCGATCATTGTCGCCGTCTGGGTGGCCGGCTATGTCGCCATCATGCTGGACTACCTCGCCCAGGCCGAGCTTGGCTGGTCGCTCGCGCAGTTGCGCGGATGGGCATGTCTGACGGCCGTTCTGATCGCACTCGTGACGCTGGCAGGCTCGCTCGGCCGCAAGCGCGGCGAGCTTGGCAAGCGCCGCTAGCAGACGACTGACTATTTGCTCGCGTCCGCCGCATCCATGCACTTCAGCACGAAGGCGGCGCGATCACGCAGCAGGATCTTGGCCTGCTGTGCCTTGAGGCCGCAGGCGCGCTGCCTCAACTGCTCGGTGCGGCGATGCTCCGCTGCGTCGCGGTACTCCGGTGCAACCGTGGCTGGATCGACCAGTTTTTGCGCAAAAACAGGAGGCATCAAGACAAACGAAATCGCAATGATTCGGATCAGGTGATTCACAAAGATCTCCCCCAGCCCTCAAACCCGGTGATCCTAACACGGCCGGGAAGGCTAGCTGCGAGGCGTTTCACGCTCGACATCGCAATCGTGGGACGAGGCTCACGCCGTGCTGTGATCGCAAAAAGCCTTCAGACCCGCGAAGCTCGCGTCCGGCTTGACGATGATGCTGGTCGGAATGGGATGCAGGTAATCCCGGAAACGTCCCTTGGCCTCAAAGCGCTCGCGGAAGGCGGATGCGGCCAGGAATTTCGGGAAGCGCGGGACGATGCCGCCTGCGATATAGACGCCGCCGCGGGCACCGAAGGTCACTGCCAGATTGCCGGCGACGGAGCCGAGGATGGCGCAAAACATTTCGAGCACGGTGCGGCTGAGGTCGCAACTGCCGTCGAGGGCGGCCGCGGTGATGGCCGCCGCGTCGCGTTGTGGGGCCTTCGCACCATCGACCTCGGCGACCGCCTCGTAGAGGTTTTGCAGCCCCGCACCGGACAGCGCGCCCAACTCGATCTCGACGTGGCCCAAGCGCCGTCGCATCGCGGCGATGACGCGCTCCTCGCGCTCCGTCTCCGCCGGCAGGGTCGCATGACCCGCTTCCGTGATCACGGCCACCCGGGCGCCGTGACGCTCGACGAGGCAGGAGACGCCAAAGCCCGTGCCGGGTCCGAGCACCAGCAGCGGCTCGCCAGCCGCGCCACTCTGGGCATCGAGCCGGAAGAGGTCGGCAGGTTGCAAGGCCGGCAGCGCCCAGGCCAGCACCTCGAAATCGTTGAGCACGTGAACAGCGTCGAGGCCAAAGCCGGCGCGGAGCTCCTTCCCATCGATGATCCAGGGACTGTTGGTCATGACACAGCGGTTGTTCACGACGGGTCCCGCGACCGCGAGCACGGCGGTGCTCACCTGCGCGCCATTGGCCTGGCGGGCGAGGAAGTCGGCCATGGCGTCGCGAACGGTGGGGAAGTCGGCGACCCGCGCATAGGCGACCGGCCCGATCCGGCCGTCCTCCTCCATCAGCGCGAACCGCGAATTGGTGCCGCCGATGTCGGCGAGCAATGCGCAACCTCTTGTCGTCCGACTGGTCATGTCCTCGTGGCCGCCGCGTCCATCGCCATTGGTGATCGCGGGAACCTTTGTCTCCATTGCTTCGCGGTCAGGTTCGCATACCACCGCGGCTTGATGCTGTCGTCAACGTCGATACGGGCGAACCGTTGCGCCGGCGGCAGTCCGCCCGCGGTAGGCGGTTGCGCAGTGGCGCCGGAAGATCGACATTGAGGCCAGACCGGGTGGAGACCAGCGATGAAGATATCCGACCGGGACGTCCTGCTCGTGATCGACGTCCAGAACGACTTTTGTACCGGCGGGGCGCTGGCCGTGCCTGGCGGGGAGAAGGTGGTGCCCGCCATCAATCGCGTCGCCCAAAAATTCGCCAATGTGGTGCTGACACAGGACTGGCACCCCACCGATCACGTCTCCTTCGCCTCCAATCACCCCAACAAGCGGCCGTTCGAGGCCATTGATCTCGACTACGGTCCGCAGGTGCTGTGGCCGACGCATTGCGTGCAGGGCACCGCCGGCGCCGAATTCCATCGGGATCTCGACGTCCGCCGGCCGAGCCTGGTGGTGCGCAAGGGCTTTCGCCGCGGCATCGATTCCTATTCGGCACTGTTCGAGAACGACCACAGGACTCCGACCGGGCTGCTCGGCTATTTGCGCGAGCGCGAGCTGAAGACGGCGTTCGTCGCAGGCCTGGCGCTGGATTTTTGCGTCCGCTTTTCGGCGGAGGATACCCGCAAGGCAGGTCTCGAGGTCGCGGTGATCGAGGATGCCTGCCGCGGCATCGATCTCGACGGCTCGGTTGCCGCCACCCATAACAGCTTCAGGGCGCTCGGCATTCCCGTCGTCAGCATCGAGGCGTTCTTCTAAAGATGGCGCAAGGAACGAATAAACCGCCGCCGCCGACAGCATCCGGGCCGGGCCCGGATGATCCGCTGCTGTGGCCGTTTGCAGCGGCCAAGGTCGCCATGGACGCCGCGTTCTGGTGGCTGGAGCGCAGCTCGCCCGAACCGCGCGAGACGGAACTGCCCTGGTCCACGCCCAACAAGGTCGCACTGGAGCTCGCGACCATGCGCCTGCGCGACTGTACGAAGAAGCGCACCGGCCCGCCGGCGCTGGTCTGCGCGCCCTATGCTCTGCACCGTGCGCTGATCGCCGATTTCGCGCCCGGTCACAGCGTCGTGCAGTCTCTGCAAGAGGGCGGGGTCGATCGGGTCTATCTCACGGACTGGCGCTCGGCATCATCAGAGATGCGCTATCTCTCGATCGACAGCTATCTCGGCGACCTCAATGTCGCGATCGATGAGATAGGCGCACCGGTCGACCTCATCGGCCTCTGTCAGGGCGGTTGGCTGTCGCTGCTCTACGCCGCGCGCTTCCCGGACAAGGTGCGCCGCCTGGTGCTGGTCGGCGCCCCCGTTGATCTCGCGATCGAGTCCGCATTGTCCCGGCTCGCGCGCAATGCGCCGGAACTGGTCTACGACCAGCTCGTGGCGCGCGGCGGCGGCAATGTCAGCGGCGAGGAGATGCTGCGCTTCTGGTCGAGGTCACTGAGTGCGGAAGATATCGCGGTGGCGTTGCAGAGGAGTTTGGCCGAGGAGGGCGGGGCTGAGCTCCTGGAGCGCTTCAATCGTTGGAACGAGGAGACCCTCAACCTGCCGGGCAGCTACTACCTCCAGATCGTCAACTGGATCTTCCGCGAGAACCGCATCGCGGCGGGAGGCTTCGTCGCGCTCGGCAGACAAATCGATTTGAAGGATGTGAGAGCGCCCATTTTCCTGCTCGCCGGGCTCGACGACGAGGTCGTGCCGGCGACGCAAGCGCTGGCGACCGCTGATCTCGTGGGGACGCCCCCGGTCTTCATCGCGGCAGCATCGGAGCCGTCGGATCATCTCGGGCTGTTCATGGGAGCGCGGACCCATGTCCATGCCTGGCCGCGCATCTCCGAATGGCTGCGCTCCGATCTCGGCGGCGGTGTTCTGGCGCGCAGGGCCTGATAGGCATCACCTGACGGCGGCGGTCTTGATCCCGGTCAAAGCCGTTGGACTGAGGGGGAGCCTAGAGTGTGACGTGGAGGCTCCATGAGGCTCAGCCCACTTCTGGCCGCTCTGGCGCTGGCGACCGCCGCGCTCTCGCAGGCGCTCGCTCAGGCCGACAACATGCGCGGCGATAAGGCAGCGTCCGAGCTGATGGCCGCCCTTCAGTTCCAGCACATCAAATTGTGGTCCGCCGGCCGCCTCGGCAACTGGCCGCTTGCGACCTATGAGCTCAACCAGATCGAAGCCGGCCTCGGGCGTGTGGCGCAACCGACGGGCCGCGCTGACCAGGCCGTCGCGGCAGTACAGGCCTTGCGGAGTGCCGTTGGTGCCAAGGACGCCGCGGCTTTCACCAAGGCCTACGGCGATCTGACCAATGGCTGCAATGCCTGCCACCGCGCCGAGGGATATGGCTTCATCACCCTTCAGGTGCCGGCGAACTCGCCTTTCACGGATCAGCTCTTTGTCGACCAGCTCGCCGAGGCGCGCTGGCTTGCACGTTCGATTTGCGGCAACTGCCATGTGGTCTCCGACAGGCCGAACGAGCAGCCGGAGTCGCGCATCCCGGCGCCCAGCTTCCCGGACATCGCAAGCCGGCCATCATTCTCCAGCGACGACCTCAGGCAGCTCCTCACCTCCGGTCATCGTTACCTAGGACCGAACCAGTCGATGCCAAACCCGCGGCTTGCCAGCCATCAGGTCGAGGCCCTCGTCGCGTTGTTCGAGACGCTGCGGGCCGAACGCTCCCGGTAGAGCGTGATCCGGAAAAGTGTGAAGCGGTTTTCCGAAAAGATCATCTCATCGCGCTTTAGGCGCATCCACACCATTCCGCAAAAGAACGGCCGCAGCATCCAAAGGGGGCGGCGGCCGGAAGTGGAGTAGGGAGGATGTTTAGCAGAGCCGTTATGCATGATCGGGAATTACGTGCATTGATGCACGTCAATCGGCTAAGAATGGTCGCAACTGAACGGAAGGTCCCGCGCACCATGAGCTTTCACTCGATCTACGCCCACGGATTTGCGCGCGTGGCCGCCTGCGTCACCACCTCGCACGTGGCCGATCCCGCCGCCAATGCGACAGCGATCGTGGCGGCCGCGGGCGCCTGTCACAAGCAGTCGGTGGCGGTCGCCGTGTTCCCTGAACTGTGTTTGTCCGGCTATGCGATCGAAGACCTCGTCATGCAGGACCCGCTGCTCGATGCGGTCGCGCGCGGCCTTGGGGCGATCGCCGAGGCGTCGTCGGCCCTGATGACCGTGCTGATCGTCGGCGCGCCGCTGCGCCACGGCGCGCGCGTTTACAATTGCGCGGTCGTCATCCATCGCGGCAGCATTCTGGGCATCGTTCCCAAGACTTACCTGCCGACCTATCGCGAGTTCTACGAAGGCCGCCACTTTGCCTCCGGCGCCGGGATCGTGGGTGAGGAGATCGCGGTCGGCGGCGTGCGCGCGCCGTTCGGCATCGACCTGCTGTTCGCGGCCGAGGATGTCACGGGCCTGACGATCGCCGTCGAGATCTGCGAGGACATGTGGATCCCGGTGACGCCCGCCTCTGAGCTGGCGCTTGCTGGTGCGAGCGTTCTCATCAACCTCTCCGGCAGCCCCATCACGATCGGCCGGGCACGCTCGCGCGCGCTATTGTGCCAATCGACCTCCGCGCGCTGCCTTGCCGCTTATGTCTATGCCGCCGCGGGCGCGGGCGAGTCGACGACCGATCTGGCCTGGGACGGGCAGACCTCGATCTACGAGAACGGCGTGCTGCTGGCCGAGGGCGAGCGGTTCCGGCAGGGCGGGCAGATCACGACCGCCGACGTCGATCTCGACCTGCTGCGGCAGGAGCGTTCGCTGATGGGAACGTTCGACGACAACCGTCGTCAGCGCGAGGCAAGCTTCCGCAGGATCACCTTTGCCTTGAAGCCGCCGGTTGCCGATATCGGCTTCCTGCGCGAGGTCGAGCGCTTTCCCTTCGTGCCGAGCGACGAGCATCTGCTCGAGCAGGACTGCTACGAGGCCTACAACATCCAGGTCGCCGGCCTCGTGCAGCGGATGCGTGCGACGGGAACAAAACGCGTCGTGATCGGCGTGTCGGGCGGGCTTGATTCCACCCACGCCCTGATCGTCGCGGCCAAGGCGATCGACCTGCTCGGTCTGCCTCGCGAAAACATCCTCGCCTACACCATGCCGGGCTTTGCCACCGGCAGCGAGAGCAAGACCAACGCGCTCGCGCTGATGAAGGCGTTGCAGACGAGATGGCAGGAGCTCGACATCCGCACCGCGGCGACGCAGATGCTGAAGGACATTGGTCATCCCTTCGGCAAGGGCGAGAAGGTCTACGACATCACCTTCGAGAACGTGCAGGCGGGCTTGCGCACCGATTACCTGTTCCGGCTTGCCAATCATCATGGCGGCATCGTCATAGGCACCGGCGACCTGTCGGAACTCGCGCTCGGCTGGTGCACCTATGGCGTCGGCGACCAGATGGCGCATTACAACGTCAATGCCGGCGTGCCAAAAACGCTGATCCAGCATTTGATCCGCTGGGTGATCGCCTCGAAGCAGTTCAGCGATGATGTCAACCGAATCCTGGGATCGATCCTCGCCGCCGAAATCTCGCCTGAGCTCGTGCCCGTCAAGCCCGGCGAGAAGCCGCAGAGTACGGAAGCCGCGATCGGGCCGTACGAGCTGCAGGACTTCAACCTGTTCTACACGCTACGCTTCGGGTTCCGTCCGTCGAAGATCGCCTTCCTGTCGCTGCATGCGTGGAAGGATGTTGCCGGGGGCGAGTGGCCGCCGGCGTTCCCGAACGACCGGCGCAGGGCCTATGCGCTCGCCGACATCCGCCACTGGCTCGAAGTGTTCCTGCGGCGGTTCTTCGCCTTCAGCCAGTTCAAGCGCTCGGCAATGCCCAACGGTCCGAAGGTCTCGGCCGGCGGCTCGCTGTCGCCACGCGGCGACTGGCGTGCGCCGTCGGACTCCAGTGCGGCGGCGTGGCTCGAGGATCTCGAGCGGAACGTGCCGAAATGATGAAGACGGACGAAATAAGGGGATAGTCTGATGGCGGCCGCGCCTAGGCCGGAAACGGCCGACGATCACAGCGGGGTCGTCAACGGCCTCTATATCTTCGAGATCGCGATGCGCGATGGCAAGCGCGGCCAGGCCAAGGGCGTCGCCGTGCTCTGCGACGGCCGCATCATGGGCGGCGACAGCTATTTCTACTACACCGGCCACTACACGTTCCGGAACGGCAAGTGGCGCGGCGAGATGACGGTCAATCAGCACACCGAGGTGGTCGGCAAGTCGCTAGCGTTCGCCGGCAGGGAGGTCACCTGCGGTTTCTCCGGCGGCTATTCCGCCGGCTGCGCCGAGATCGAAGGCATGGCGCTGGTCGGCAAGACCAGCGTGACCTTCACGGCGCGGTTGACGCTGAAAGAAGCGATGTAGAGCATCGCGGCGACGTCGTGATTGCTCAATCCCGAACGTCAGGCTCGAATCGTCTGTCGCGAACAAGATCGATCCCTGTGGGCAAACATGGTGCAAGTCTCGCCCAATGGGTAACCGCCGGCTGCCAATCGGTCAGCCGTGGTCGCAAAAAGCCGGACATCACCCGAAAGGCGTCGCCGGTCCAGTATCCGATCGCAACCTCACTTTTGCCTATGAGCTTGAGACTTGGTGGCTGGCCGGCTGCTGACACGATCAACAGCAAGCGCTCCTTCGCTGGTGGGATTTGAAGCGGATAAGCGTTCCATTCGATTGTGTGTAACGTTCGCTGGGTCACGGCCGGATTTGCTCCTAAATCCCATCCTCAGGTAGCCAAAGCAGGGTGCTCCAAAATGATCGAGGTCGCATTTTTCGCGATGCACCAAATTGTCAAACTTTAAGAATCGGGTTCCGCCGTCGTGATATTCTTGCTCCCCAAATCGACTGCCAGGGAGGACCGCAATGCTTGCGGAAAAGTTCTTTCTAGTTCTGGAGACGATTAAAAGTCACGAATCCGATGGAAGCGTGAAGATTGTCAGCTCAACGCCGCAAGTCCCGGCGAAGCTGCCAGCTAAGAAATAAAGCAAGTGGTCGCTTCAGTTGGCGGCGCTCCTGCCTTCAAGAGCTATAGGTGCCGCCTCGTGCAGCTCGAGCCAGCCGCGCTGCAACATTCACTGACAAACCAGCACGGGCGTTTTCGCGTTGGTCAGCACCTTGTTTGTCACACTGCCCATTAGAAGCATGGAAAGTCCGCTGAGCCCATGCGATGACATAACAATGAGATCGCAGCCTTTGTCCTGGGCTGTTGCGATGATGGCTTGATGCGGCTGCCCGTTCTCCACCTGAATTGTCTCGCAGGGAACACCGGCCTCCTTGGCTGCATTTGCCACGTGATCCAACACGCTCGCAAAGTCGCCTGTCACTGCAAAAAGCGGTTCCACAACGTTGATTGCGGATACCCTGGCTCCAACGAACTTCGCCAACGCCAACCCATGCGCCACCCCATGCTCCGCCAGCACCGACCCATCTGTCGGAATGAGAATATGCCGGTACATGCTTCACTCCCGATTGTCTGAACGTATAGCTGCCTTCCGAAGGTAAGTTGGGCCCGCGTTTCGGATATAGTCTTGCGATACATCAATCGGCCCATCTTGCCGCGACCATATGTCGGCGCGTGGCTCACCGCGTCACTTCGAGGCGAGACGCACCGCCTTTTCTATAACTGCAACAACGGATTTTCTCGGAGCAGATATCCTCGAAGGGAGTGGTCGCGCGTACCCCAGTTCTCACGCTCTCCAAAGAACCCGAGAGGGGGTCACAGAAAAAGAACGGCCGCCTGCGTTGCCACAAGCGGCCCAAGTCTAGGGAGGAAACGCCCAAGGAGGGCAGCGATAGCGGGAGCGCTACCGCATACCCTGTAGATAAGACGCTCGCGGTCGCGGCTCAATTGAAACTCGGTAAACGTCGGTCATCTAAACGGGTAACGGACCTATACGAAGGTTTATGCGCTCGCCCTCAAAGCCGATCCTTCTGGGCTCACGTATGCTGAGTCCCAACAGCGGCGCGAGACCGGTCCTCAAAACGGATGAAGCTTGCGCCGAGTTAATCTGCCTTACCAGAAAGATATTTGCAGCGGCGCGCGTTCTGCGGTTGACCGTGGTGTTTCCTTGGAAGCCTAGCCTCCTCGCCGCACGAGGGGTCTTTAGTTGAGGAAACACTCGGCCCGGAGCCCCCCAGTTCCTCCGGGCCGTTTTCCTTATCCAGGTGCGCCTACGTCGCGATCGGGAGCGGCGACAGTTTTGTATGGGACCTCATGTCGATTTCACGGGACGAATTCGATCCTCTTGCCGCCGTCGTGGACTGGCTCGATGCCTGCCGACGGGGAGACATGAACGCTCTGCTCGATCTATATGACGAGCGCGCGGTCATGGAATGCGGGTGCGAGGGGGTGACCTTGACGGGACGAAGTTCGATCGCGGCCTATTGGGCACCGAAGCTCGAAAGCAGGCGCTCCTTTAACCTTGACGATGTGGTCCTGACCGGCCACGGGGTTCAGATCGATTACCAGAGCTATGAAGGCAAGCCGGTCCGCTTTTACTTTCGCTTCGATCGCTCCAACAAGATCATCTACACGAGTTGCGGCCCATTGATCGATCGCGCCGCTAGAATCTCACCCAACTGAAGAAGCTCGACCTTGCCGCTGACGGTCGGCGACAATGGCGTCGCCATTCTTCGTCGCCGCCTTGCTCGAGCACCGCGAGATATTGGCATCGTCGAAACCGAAATCACCTGGCCAGGGTCACGGCCGTTGTCCCCATGCTGCCGGAATGGTAGCAATTCACCCATGGCCGAAGGCGACCCCATCCGCATCATCCCTCACCGTGGCGTAGACGATGACTGCGGAAGTCTTGAGGTATGGTTCGCGGACGGACGGAAATCGGTCAGGTTCTATTGGGACAACCTTGTCTCACGCCGGTTGAGCGGCAACACCCTCACGCGAGAGCAGGCCATCGAGAAAGCCACGGCGCTGGCGAGGGCTGAGATAGACAAGCTGGACAACCCCGATTGAGAGCCCGGCCCAGCCGCACGCGGTATGCAACGCGCCCCGCTGGTGCGTTCTTCCGGCCGGTCCGCTGCCAGAACCGGGCAAGCCAGCGCGCATTAGCGGCCAAAGGCGGACGCATCAGGCCTACACCACTTATTTCAGCCATTACGGTTCCCGCGAATGGCTCACACCGCATTGGCGGGATCAGGGGGATTTTTGTTTGCGTCGTCTTGGCTGCCGGGTCAGACGCTTGGCGTTTGCCGCCACCCGCTTTCGATATTGACGCACAATCTCATCGCTCGAGGCGCCAGCCATGAAGCTTGCGCCGGCTTTAGCGGCCGCCTGTATTTTTTCACTGACCATGCGCTCGGCTTCACGCTGAGCGCCCTTGCCACCTCGCATCAGCTTCGCCAGACGCAACCCGATCACGCGGTTTGATTCCAGCGCAAGCATCATCCAGTTCCGCATTTTTCTCGATTTCCCCGGCAGCATCCTGACTGACTCCTGAGGAGAAACTCGGCGGCTTTACCGGAGCTTAGTTCCAACCAAGCAGTCGGGCGTAGGTTCCCGCAGCCGGAGGGTGAGCGCAAGGGAAAGTCACTGTTGTTTGGCAGGCTATGCGAGAGAAGCCCCCGCCGATGCGCTCGACGGGGGCTGTGCAGGTGGATGGCGCGAGGCTCTGGCTGGAGGGCTGGAGGTGTCGCATCAAGGACCCGCAGCAACAGACTACGGGATGACAGGGCGGCCAGTATGTTATGTAGGTCACTTAAAAGCTGCGCAGGAATGGCTCGATCACCGCAACAAGCCGCGTTGGGCGAACTGCTTAGTCGATCACGGGCCCTTCGAGCTGGTTTCGAAATTGTTATCTGATGCCGGCGACATTGGACACGGACGACGTTCTACAGGGCGGGTCATCGACGGCGTGGCGCGAATTGCTTCCAGGCTCGATGCGCGCGAAGTGGCGGCTGAAATGCGCTATGCAAGGGACGAGCTGCCACGAGGTCCGGAGTGCCTAGGAGTCCGGACCTCGTGACTTCATCCCCCGCCCCATGGCGCCCCCGCCCATGTGACGCGGCCAGGAAAGTGTGATGCGCGTTGGCCGTCGGCCGCGCGCCGAGATACGCGAAATTCTCGGACGTTGCTATCCGCGTCACTACGGACGTGAACTGCCGTCTCAGTGCGACGCGAGCGTGTGCTGAGGCCGACGCGATGTCCACATCTCCCTGAACGTCGGGAACCTGCCTTTCACCGGCCTGTCACTGAACTGCGTTAGCGCTGCCCATGTCATCACGCGATGGCCAAGGGAGTTCAAGACATGACCGCTGTGCTGCCTGTGCTGGGCGCTGCTCTGTCCATCAAATCGATCCCCGCGCACCGCGACTGGCTCCTCGAACGCCAGCGTGATCTCGAGATCCAGGATTTTTTCCGAGCGGACCTCCTCGACAGCGACTGGCGCACCACGGCGAGCGAGATCAAGCAGATGCTCGCAGGTCACACCGGCCGGCTCGGCATCCACGGCCCGTTCTGGGGCTTCACGATCGACAGCCACGATCCGATGATCCGCCAGGCCGTCACAAAACGGCTGCTTCAAGGTCTGGACGCGGCCGAGTTCCTCGGTGCGACGCAGATGGTCATCCATTCGCCCTTCACAACCTGGGATCACAACCATCTCGACCTCTACCCCGAGAGCCGCGGCAATCTGGTCGAGCGGGTGCGGTCGACGCTTGCCGAAGTGATCGCGCGGGCCGAGCAAAGCGGCTGCGAGATCGTCATCGAGAACATCGAGGACAAGGATCCCCGCGACCGCGTGCGCCTTGCGAAAGCGCTCGAGAGCCCGAAGGTGCGCGTCTCGCTCGACACCGGCCATGCCAACTACGCCCATATCTCCACCGGCGCGCCGCCGGTCGATTACTACGTCGATGCGGCCGGCGACATGCTGGCGCATGTGCATCTCCAGGACACCGACGGTTTTGCCGACCGCCATTGGGCGCCGGGGGAAGGCAATATCCGCTGGGCCGCTGTGTTCAGTGCGCTGGGGCGCCTCAATTCCAATCCGCGGCTGATCCTCGAACTGCGCAATCACGATCGCGTCCATGCGGGAGCGGCTCATCTCAAGTCGCTCGGTCTCGCTGAATAGCCAACACAAACAAGGGCAGGGGTCATCGTCATGAGCAAGCTCACCCGTCGCACCATCCTGAAGTCCGGCACGGCTGCCGCCGGCACGCTGCTCCTGCCGCGGTTCTCGATCGCGCAAGGCGATAATCGTCCCTCGGTCGCGATCGCGGTGCAGAAGGTCACGAACTCGAACGTGCTCGACGTGCTGCGCGAGCAGTCGAATGTCGGCGAACGCGTGTTCTTCTCCTCGATCTGGGAAGGCCTGATCTCCAAGAATTTCCGCGGCAATCTCGAAGCCGTGCCGGGGCTTGCGACCGAGTGGCGGCGCATCGACGACCAGACGGTCGAGGTGAAGCTGCGCCAGGGTGTGAAATTCCACAATGGCGACGAGCTCACGGCCGAAGACGTCGTCTTCACCTTCAGCCGCGAGCGCATGTTCGGCGAGACCGAGGCCAAGAGCCGTTCCACAATCCAGGCGTTCGAAAAGATCCCGACGCCGCGGCCCGGCAAGGAATTGCCGCCGGACGTGCCGGCGGTTGCTCGCCGCATCTGGCCGGACCTCGTGCGCGTCAACGCTGTCGACAAGTACACCGTGCGTTTCTACAACGCGACTCCCGACGTCACCATCGAGGGCCGGCTGTCGCGCTACGGCTCCGACATCATGAATCGCCGCGCCTGGGACGAAGCCGCGAGCTATCTCGACTGGGCACGAAAGCCGGTCACGACGGGCCCCTACAAGGTCGTCGAGCTCAAGCCGGATGTCTCGCTGACGCTGGAGGCGCATGACGAATATTGGGGCGGCCGTCCGCCGCTCAAGCGCATCCGCTTCCTCGAAGTGCCCGAGGTTGCGAGCCGCATCAACGGTCTGCTCTCGGGCGAATACCAATTCGCCTGCGACATCCCGCCGGACCAGATCGCCGGCATCGAGAAGAACACGGCGTTCGAAGTGCAGGGCGGCACCATCCTCAATCACCGCCTGACCGTGTTCGACAAGAACCACTCCCAGCTCGCCAATCCGCTGGTGCGGCGCGCCTTCACCCACGCCATCGATCGCCAGGCGATCGTCGACAGCCTGTGGGCCGGCCGCACCCGCGTGCCGAAGGGCCTTCAGTGGGAGTTCTATGGCGACATGTTCATCGCCGACTGGAGCGTGCCGGCCTACGATCCGAAGCTCGCCCAGGACTTGCTGAAACAGGCCAACTACAAGGGCGATCCCATTCCGTATCGCCTGCTCAACAACTACTACACCAACCAGGTTGCGACCGCGCAGATCCTGGTCGAGATGTGGAAGTCGGTCGGCCTCAACGTTCAGATCGAGACCAAGGAAAACTGGTCGCAGATCATGGAGCGCGCCCCGACCCGCGCGGTGCGCGACTGGTCGAACTCGGCCGCCTTCAACGACCCCGTCTCGTCGCTGGTGGCGCAGCACGGACCGAATGGCCAGCAGCAGCAGATCGGCGAATGGACCAATGCGGAGTTGAACAAGCTCTCGGAGTTCCTGGAGACCTCGACGGATCGGGAGGCGCGCAAGAAGGCATTCCGCCGCATGCTGGAGATCGCCGAGCGCGAGGATCCGGCCTACACGGTCCTGCATCAGAATGCGACCTTCACCGCCAAGCCGAAGTCGATCAAGTGGAAGGCATCGCCCGCCTTCGCGATGGACTTCCGCGCCGGCAATTTCGAGGCGTAAGCCGTGTCGCCGCTGGTCAGCATCGAGGCCTTAAGCGTCGTCTTCAACGGCGTGCCGGTGCTGCACGGCGTCGACCTCTCTGTGCGCAAGGGCGAGGCCGTCGGCCTCGTCGGCGAGTCCGGATCGGGCAAGTCGGTGACCTGGCTGGCCGCGCTCGGCCTGTTGCCGCGTCACGCGAGGGTCTCGGGATCGGTGCGGCTGGATGGGCGTGAGATCCTCGGCGCGCCCGCCGCGACGCTCGATCAGGTGCGAGGCGGGCGCGTCGCCATGATCTTCCAGGATCCGGCGAGTGCGCTCAATCCGGTACTGACCATCCGCAGGCAGCTTTGCGAAGCTCTGGCGCTGCATCGCGATCTCTCGGGCGACGCGCTGAAAGCGGAAGCGCGAAGGCTGCTCGACCTCGTCGGCATTCCCGACGCGGCGCGGCGGCTCTCGGCCTATCCGCACGAATTCTCCGGCGGCCAGGTCCAGCGCATCATGATCGCGATGGCTTTGGCCGGAAACCCCGATCTGCTGATCGCGGACGAGCCGACCACCGCGCTCGATGCGACGATCCAGGCGCAGATCCTGGAGCTATTGTCGTCGGTGCGCCGCGAACTCGGCATGGCGATGGTGCTGATCAGCCACGACCTCGGCCTCGTCGCAGAGAATTGCGACCGTGTCGCGGTGATGTATGCGGGCCGCATCGTCGAGCAGGCGCCCGCGGTGGCGCTGTTCGACGATCCCTGGCACCCCTATGCGCAAGGTCTGATCGGCGCGCTGCCGCCGCTGGACGGTCCGCGCCGCAGGCTGGCGGCCATTCCGGGGACCGTTCCCGCCCCGTCGAAAATGCCGGCGGGCTGCGGGTTTGCGCCGCGCTGTGCCTTGGCAGTCGAGCAGTGCGGCATCAGTGCGCCCAGCCTTGCGCCGCTCGGCGATGCGCGCACTGTCGCCTGCGTCCGCGCCGAAGCCTCGCGCCGAGCGCCGCTCGGGATCGCCGCGGAATGAGCGCGCCGCTCGTCGAGGTCGCTGCGATTTCGCGCACCTATACCATGCGTTCAGGCATGTTCGGTCGGAGCTTGGCGGTACACGCGCTCGACGGCGTATCATTCTCCATCCGCAAGGGCGAGACGCTTGGCCTCGTCGGCGAGTCCGGCTCCGGCAAGTCGACGACGGGCCGCATCGTGCTCGGGCTCGAGCCGCCTGACGCCGGCGAGGTGCGGTTCGGCGGCAAGTCGATGGCTGCGCCGGGGACGCCAGAATGGCGCGTGCAGCGTGCGCGCATGCAGATGATCTTTCAGGATCCACTGGGGGCGCTCGACCGCCGCTTGCCCGTCGCCGACCAGATCCGCGAGCCGCTGGATGTTCATGGTCTCGGCACTGGGGCCGAGCGCGAGGCGCGCGTGCAGGAGCTGCTGAGGTCCGTCGAGCTCAACCCACAGCACGGCCGGCGCTATCCGGGCGCATTGTCGGGTGGGCAGCGCCAGCGCATCGTGCTGGCGCGAGCGCTGGCGACAAAACCTGATTTCCTGGTCTGCGACGAGCCGGTCAGCGCGCTCGATGTTTCGATCCAGGCGCAGGTGGTGAACCTGCTCGCCGATCTCCAGGCCGAGCTTGCGCTGACCATGCTGTTCATCAGCCACGACCTGCGCGTCGTCAGGCAGATCAGCAATGTCGTTGCCGTGATGTATCTCGGCCGCATCGTCGAAACCGGCTGCGCCGACGATCTCTTCGCACGTCCGGAGCATCCCTATACGCAGGCGCTGGTCTCGGCCTCGCCGGCGCCCGGCCGCCGCAGCGCGGGCCGCATCGTGCTCTCGGGCGATCCGCCGAACCCAGCCGCGCGCCCCTCCGGCTGCGCCTTCCATCCGCGCTGTCCGCGCGCGATTTCGCGATGCGCGACCGAGCTGCCGGCGCTGTCTTCCATTGCGAGCGACCGGCAGGTCGCCTGCCATCTCGTGAGCGGGTCGCAGGCCCAGAGCCAGGATGCGGCGTGATGGGCCGCTATTTTGCAATCCGGATCGGACGCGCGCTGCTCACGATCATTTTGGTCGTCACCTTCGCCTTTGTGGTCTTGCGCCTCTCCGGCGATCCCTCGTTGATGATCCTGGGGCCCGAAGCGCCGCCGGAGGTCCTTGCTGCCTTCCGCAAGGCCTGGGGCCTCGATGACCCCATCTGGATACAGTACGTCGACTATTTCGGCGCCATCGCCAAGGGCGAGCTCGGCCGCTCGATGCGCGATGGAAGGCCCGCGATCCAGCTCGTGCTGGAGCGGATCCCTGCAACTCTCGCGCTGACGCTGCCGGCCTTCGCCTTCAAGGTGGCGCTCGGTATTCCCGCCGGCATCTACGCAGCGCTCAATCGCGGCTCGGCGATCGACCGCGCAGTGATGATCACGGCGGTTGCGGGCTTCACGGTGCCGAGCTTCGTGCTGGCGCTGCTGCTCGTGCTCGTTTTCGCCGTGCAGCTCGGGTGGCTGCCTTCGGGCGGGCAGGACAGCTGGCGCCACGCGATCCTGCCGATCGCAACCCTCGGCCTTGGCGGCGCGGCCGTATTGGCGCGCTTCACCCGCAGCGCGATGCTGGAGGTGCTGGGCCAGCCCTATATCCGCACCGCCTCCGCCAAGGGCGTGCCTTGGCGCAAGGTCGTGACCGCGCATGCGTTGCCGAATGCGGCGATCCCGACCGTGACCATTCTGGGCTTCATGGTGGGAACGCTGATCGCCGGCGCGGTCGTGGTCGAGAGCGTGTTTGCCTGGCCGGGAGTAGGGCGGCTGCTCGTTGTTGCGGTTGCCAACCGCGACCTCGCCGTCGTGCAATGCATCCTGCTGCTCGTCGCGATGACGATGGTCACGTCGAACCTGATCGTCGATTTCCTCTACGGCTTCCTCGATCCGCGCTTGCGCGCGAAGGGAGCCCCTGCATGACCGATGCGACGCTCAAGGACACCGCCATCCGCCGTCGCATCAGCCTGCCGGCCATTCCGGTCTCGGTCGCGCTCGCGATCACCTGGATCGTCGTGGTGCTGCTGATCGCAGCCTTCGCCGAGAAGATCGCGCCTTACGGCTTCACCCAGCTCGACCTGCGCAACCGCCTGTCGGCACCCGGCAATGTCGCGCACTGGCTCGGCACCGACGAGCTCGGGCGCGACGTGCTCTCGCGTCTGCTCGTATCGATCCGCATCTCGCTGTTGATTGCGTTCGGTGCGACCGCGATCTCGGCCGTCGTCGGTACCACGCTCGGCTTCCTCGCAGCGCATTTCCGCGGCGTGGTCGAGCAACTCGTGCTGATGCTGACCGACTTCCAGGCCAGCATGCCCTTCCTGATCATGGCGCTCGCGGCGCTCGCCTTCTTCGGCAATTCGCTGCCGCTGCTGATCGGCTTGATGGGACTGTTCGGCTGGGAGCGCTATGCCCGCATCGCGCGGGGCCTTGCCATCTCGGCCAATGCGCAAGGTTATGCGGCCGCCGTCCGGCAGTTAGGGGCGACGCCGGCGCGGATTTACCTGCGGCACATTCTCCCCAACATCGCCTCGACCCTGATCGTCTCGACGACGCTGGTCTTCCCCGAGGTGATCCTGATGGAATCGGGCCTGTCCTTTCTCGGCCTTGGCGTGCAGCCGCCGATGACCAGCCTCGGCAACATGGTCGGTTATGGGCGGGAGTACCTGACCCGGGCGCCCTGGATCATGCTGGCGCCGGCCACGACCATCGTCGTGACGACGCTGGCGGTCTCAGTGATCGGGGACTGGCTGCGTGACCGGCTCGATCCGACCCTTCAATAGGGGCAAGGCGGGCTACGAGGAGGCCGCGCCTGGGGCAGGGGAGCCCTGTCCGGCCCAAGTTCCCGTTGCGCGAGCCGACCCCGTGCGCTATCCGGCCGGAAAGGCCTGAGGCGGCTTCAAAATTTCCCGCCTGGCCCCACCCAACCAGGACGGAAACCGCCATGCCAGCCTATCGCTCCCGCACCACCACCCACGGCCGCAACATGGCGGGCGCGCGCGGCCTCTGGCGCGCGACGGGCATGAAGGATGCGGATTTCGGCAAGCCGATCATCGCGGTCGTCAACTCCTTCACCCAGTTCGTGCCCGGCCACGTCCACCTGAAGGACCTCGGCCAGCTCGTCGCCCGCGAGATTGAGCAGGCCGGCGGCGTCGCCAAGGAATTCAACACCATCGCGGTCGACGACGGCATCGCCATGGGCCATGACGGCATGCTCTACAGCCTGCCGTCGCGCGAATTGATCGCCGACAGCGTCGAATACATGGCCAACGCCCATTGCGCCGACGGCCTCGTCTGCATCTCCAATTGCGACAAGATCACGCCTGGCATGCTGATGGCGGCGCTGCGGCTCAACATCCCCGCGGTGTTCGTCTCGGGCGGCCCGATGGAGGCCGGCAAGGTCAAGCTGCACGGCAAGACCCATGCGGTCGATCTGATCGATGCGATGGTCGCCGCCGCCGATTCCAAGGTCAGCGATGACGACGTCAAGGTGATCGAGCGCTCGGCGTGTCCGACCTGCGGCTCCTGCTCGGGCATGTTCACGGCAAATTCGATGAACTGCCTCACCGAGGCGCTGGGCCTCGCGCTGCCCGGCAACGGCTCGGTGGTCGCAACCCATGCCGACCGCAAGCGGCTGTTCGTCGAGGCCGGCCACACCATCGTCGATCTCGTGCGCCGCTATTATGAGCAGGACGACGCGAGCGTGCTGCCGCGCAACGTCGCGAATTTCAAGGCGTTCGAGAACGCGATGACGCTGGATATCGCGATGGGCGGCTCGACCAACACCGTGCTGCATCTGCTTGCGGCTGCCCATGAGGGGCAGGTCGAGTTCACCATGCACGACATCGACCGCCTGTCGCGACGCGTGCCCGTGCTCTGCAAGGTCGCTCCTTCCGTCGCCGACGTGCATGTCGAGGACGTCCATCGCGCCGGCGGCATCATGGGCATCCTGGGCGAGCTCGATCGCGCCGGCCTGATCGACACAAAGGTCTCGACCGTGCACGCACCGACCATGGCCGACGCCTTGGAGCGCTGGGACGTCAAGCGATCGAAGAGCGAGGCGGTGCGCACCTTCTATCGCGCCTCGCCCGGCGGCATCCCGACCCAGGTCGCCTTCAGCCAGGAGCGCCGCTACGACGAGCTCGATCTCGACCGCGAGAAGGGTGTTGTGCGAAATCTCGAGCACGCCTTCAGCAAGGACGGCGGCCTTGCCGTGCTCTACGGCAACCTCGCGCAGGACGGCTGCATCGTGAAGACCGCGGGCGTCGACGCTTCGATCCTGAAATTCTCTGGCCCCGCACGCGTGTTCGAGAGCCAGGACGCCGCAGTCGAGGGCATTCTGGGCGGCAAGGTCGTTGCCGGCGAAGTCGTGGTCGTGCGCTACGAAGGCCCGCGCGGCGGCCCCGGCATGCAGGAGATGCTCTATCCGACCAGCTATCTGAAGTCGGTCGGCCTCGGCAAAGCCTGCGCGCTCGTCACCGACGGCCGTTTCTCCGGCGGGTCCTCAGGGCTCTCGATCGGGCATCTGTCGCCGGAGGCCGCCGAAGGCGGCAACATCGGGCTCGTGCGCGACGGCGACCGCATCGCGATCGACATTCCCAACCGCAGCATCCAGCTCGACGTCTCCGACGAGGAGCTCGCCAAGCGTCGTGCAGCGGAGGAGGCGCGGGACGATGCGGCCTGGCAGCCGCAGAACCGCAAGCGCAACGTCTCGACCGCGCTGCAAGCGTATGCCGCACTGACCACCAGCGCCGCGCGCGGCGCGGTGCGCGAGGTCAAGCGCCGCTCGAACTGAGCGGCGCTATCGCGCGCTGCGATCCGCGGGTCGGATCGTGATTGGTCAATGAAGCGTTAGCGGCCAGCCAGAATTGGCTGGTCGCGTTAAGGATGCCCCGACGAACTTTCATCAATGCGGATTTCGCGGCGTATACTGCTGCACGCCGATTTATCGATCCAAATCATTTCGCTTGTTGGGGCACTACCACCATGTCTCGTACCATTGCCGTCGTTTTCGCCAGCGCAACCGCCGTCATCGCCATGACGGGCGCCGCGTCCGCCGGCTGCTACAGTTGCTACACCCCGCCGCCGTGCACGACCTGCTACCAGCAGCAATACGTGGCGCCGCAATATCGCGCCGTCGATGAGACCGTGATGATCTCGCCCGGCGCCGTCGTTGCCCATCGCACCCCCGCGCAATACCGCACCGTGATGGTGCCGCAGACCGTGATGGTCACCCCGCCCGGCGTGCAGTACGAGCGCATCCCGCCGCAATATGCGACGCGCCAGCGCGTCGAGATGGTCTCGCCCGGCTACTCTTATTACGCCCCGGTCGCCTCGCCCTGCGCATCCTGCGGCGGCTACTGAACCAGAATCAGTTGCGGACAAAAAAGCGCGGCGCCCTGGCGCCGCGCTTTCGTTTGAAGCGAACGAGGCCCGGAGTTGGAGACCAGTCCAACCGGGCCTCGTAACCGGCGACGCCCTGGGCGGCGGCGCCGATGTCGGGATTTGAGTGTGTCCGGCCACGTGATGAGGGCCGTTGCAAGCTTCGCAAGCTAAGGCGCCAAGCTGACAGCGACCTTACAGGCGGTTCCGATGGGCGAGGGCACTTGCCGCCCGGCTTGGGCCAAGTTCGCGTTGCCTTTGCGGAGCGCCTGCGTTAAGCGACTGAAATTCCTGTCAGGGAAGGGTGGCCGAGTGGTTTAAGGCACCGGTCTTGAAAACCGGCGTGCCCGCAAGGGTACCGTGGGTTCGAATCCCACCCCTTCCGCCAGCATCATTGAAATCATTAATGAATTTTAGATTGTCATGGTCTACCCATACTCGATCCCATATGCGCCGTCCTACGGTGACGCGATGAGCGATTGGCGGCCCAGCGCTGGCCGGCGCGCGAAGTCGCCATGGAAGTCGGCGACTATCAGAATCTGAAGCTGTTCATGCTGGCCCGAGCCAGGAGGCAGGGCGACGGTGATTGCGGCATCTGCTTCGAGTACGCTGTGCATGAGGCGCTCAACGCCGGAAATCCGCATGTGCTCGAAAGGGTCTCCGACGCGCTAAAGCTGTGCAAGATCTCAGGTGATCCCCGCTCGCTCCTCTTCGGAATTGAGAAATCTGGCCGGCAGCAGCTGATTGATACTGTGCACCAGGAGTTCACCGACGACAGTCGTGTGCTCTCTGGAGTGCAGGACCAGCCACCGAAAATCAAACGACACCTCAGCGAGCTAGCGAGAGCATTCCGGAGGCGATCAACCAGCCTTCCCACCTCGATCAGCGGCTTGTGGAAGGCCGACCTATTCCTGGGCGTCCCCGAGGCAGAGCGATGGGTTGGCACCACTGTGAAGATCAACTCTCGAAGTCAGTGCGCGGTGGCGTCAGCCGCGGATATCGCTCAACACGGCGGAGAGGTTCGCGTTCATCGCCTCGGTCGCCGTGGTCATCATCTTCGTGCAGACGCCGGTCGACATCGAGATGCGCACCGGCTTACTGGATGGGTTGAAGGTGACTAAGACGTTGCCGCCGACGTATTCGACCTCGATCTCGTCGACCCGTAGCGGCGGTTCGTGCTGCAGGTAGTCCCGCAGAGGGGTTATGTTGGTCATTGGCATGCTTTCCCGGTGAACGGCGATCGAGCATTTCTCGGCGTCAGACGGAGGTCAAAAATGCATGCGGAAACATGCACCACTTTCGTGCATTCGATCGCGCGTCAGCCAAGGTCCACATGCCGCCTTCGCCGCAGCGGCTTCGGAACGATGATGGTGGTTTCCCGCGGCGGCGCCAGCTTGCGCTGGTCGCGCGCTGTGGGCGGCCTGCAGAACTCGACGCCGTTGGCGCGACCGTGAACGAGACCGTCGGGCAGTTCCACGAGTCCGCGGTGGCGTGGGCGGCATTTAAATCCGTCGGAGTGTCGGCTCATGGCGCGCCCTCCGGCACCCCCACTGCCGGCGGCGCGAGAGGGACTGGATCAATCCGCGTTAGGCGCGAGCACCCTGGTCGGCCAAGTCGCCCACAGGCGCGTCTTCGAATGATCCGGGATCAGCTTGACGTCCGAGAGCCGCTGTAGGGCGCCACGTGATTTATCTCACAGATGGAAAAACCAGCCTCCGGTACAAACACGGTGAGGCGCCGGCTTGGTTTGAGCCAGATGTTGTTCACATGCACCCCCCGAGGAGGGAATTCATGAGTGAAATGCGTGAACTGATCGATACCGAACTCGACGCCGTGAGTGGAGGGTGTTGTTGTCACGACGGGCTCGACGGGCTCTTCGGCAAACTCGGCAATATCGTCAATTTCGGCAATATCTTCATACAGGAAAACATTGCCGTGCAGATTGCTGTGGCTGTCGGCGCTAACGCCACCGCCTTCAATCTGCTCGGTGGTCAGCAGAACTCCGGCTTTATCAGCCGGCTAGCCGTAGTTTAGGCAAGTCGTGATCATGCATGATGCAGCCCTAGAACTAATGGAGCGAAGGTGGCCCTGAACCACACTTTCAGTCTCATGACCTTCGCGCTCTTAGCGCTGTGCTTCGTGGCGTTCGTAGCCACCATAAAGCCGCAACCGCTGTACCACTCAGAAACGGCTGTGGGTTCGATTTATGAGCGCGCCTTCAGCGCCGGAAGTTCTTGAATCGATCCGGCGGTCAGTCATGACGCCTCCAGGGCGCGCTGCACTGTGCTGGTGCCGACGCCGATCGTGCGGGCGATCGTGGGAATGCCCTTGCCTTCGCTGCGCAGCCGCCTGATGCGTCTTTCCAGCTCGACCCTTCATCCCCCAGCGCTTCTCATCAGCGCTTCTGTGGCCGTCCTTGCGGCTGTCACGGCCTAGCTTCACGCCGTTTGCCTTGGCGCGTGCGAGGCCGGCGTTGACGCGCTCGACGACATGGCCTTCTCGACTTCGGCAAACACGCCGCACATCTGGAACATCGTGCGCCCCGGGGGCGTCGTGGTGTCGGGCGCCTGCTGGTGCAGGTACAGGTCGCACTTACTTCGCGGCCTGGAGGTCGCCCAGGAAGCCGACCAGATCCTGCAAGCTGCGGCCGAGGCGATCAACGCTCCAGGCCGCGATCATGTTGATCTAGCGGGCGGTGACATCCTTCAGCAGCCGATCGAAGCCAGGACGCTTGTTGCGGCCGTTCGAGCCGCTGACGTCGGCGTCCTCGTAGAGGCCGACGATCACCCAGCCCGAGCGCTCAGCGACCGCCTCCAGCTCGCGGCGCTGGTTCTCCGTGGTCTGTCCGTCAGTGCTGACACGCAGATAAATGCCGACATGCTTCATGGCCTGCTCCAACGTGGAGCTTCATTTTGATGCTCGCGAAAAGCCCGTGAATTCAACGGGCGCCGGTCGCGGTTGGCAGGGGGGTCGGTATGGCCCGCGAAGTGGGGCGACTACGCCGAGCTATCGCCAATGGGGGCCGGCAACGGTCGCGCGGACGAAGAGGGTTGGGACAGCGGGACAGGCGCTGAGGAGGCCACCTGTCCCGCCGCGCTTACCGCGAACAGTAAACTGCTACGGTGCGCTAACTGCCGGATGACAACATATCGGCCTCGCCTCAACTGTGATGCACGGCACTGCGGCAAGTCGAGGCCGGAGCCGACTGTTGGTGATGGGTTTCAGCGCCACGCGCTATGGGTCGAGCCCCTACGCCCAGGACAAGGACAATGACGACGTCGCGGCAACGCTGTCAGCGGTTGATGGGATCGAGGCTGCTGTCGTGGGTAGTCGGTCGGCGCAAGGAATGTAAGCGTCCATTGTGGATTCACCTCACGGGTAAAAGGTCGCCGCGCGTGCTGCGTTTACATCCAACGTCAGCAGCGAGGCTCCCTTCGAGCGGCGTCGGGTTGGATATTCCCGGTGCTCGAAACGTCAAAAAGGGGGCGGTGGCGGGTGAAAGGAGAAACCCGCCACCGCCGGGCGCGAACCACGTGCCGTTGAAGCACGCCGAGGCGGTCGCGGGTTGTAGTCACGGGACGTGCGTGGTGCCGCCGCTCACCACAATCTGCCAGCCGGCCCCGAGCAGAACGGGGACGAACATGCTCGGTCGCCAAGTCATGCCGTTGCGCTGCGCCTCGGCCGCGAGCCGCTTTCGAGCGGAATGTGATCGGCGTCACGGCGCATCAACGCCACATCGTACACTAGATGGCATGTGGTAATCGACGACATCAAGGATCGGAAGGTACGGCGGATGTAACCGACCTGATGGTCTTGAAGGGCCCCGACGTGCAATATCGTCGGGGCCGGTGACTTTTAGGGGTTTGCGTGTTTCGTCAACGCGGGACCAGCGGCAACGGAAACTGCTGCGGCTTGGTTGATGGAACTGCGACGGCAGAACGGCGAGCTAGCGGCATCTGACTCTGATAAGCAGCCCCAGTGCTGCTCGCGGCGGCGCTGGCCTCGACCTCCTTGACGGTTGACTTGCGGAGCCTGATTTCAATTCTACGCCGTTGCGGCAAGTCCCCAGCCGGACTCAAGACCCTCTACGCAAAACACTGTGGTGAAAAAGACCCGCGTGCAGACAGCCAGACCGCGTGAGACCGAATAGCTCTCGAAATTGCCGAGTGGCCCGGCCTGTCCGCCGGGACTTCGGTCGCAACCTCCGAAGGTTCTCCGGTTGCCAGTTTTCATTTTTTCACAGCGCGGCTGGAATCCATTGTGGAGGGGGTGCATGTTGAATTTGGTCGAGTCGCCAATTGAAAAATCCATGCGCGGGAGAAGTTTTCAAGCGCGGCTTCAACAGTCATGGCAGATGCAGATCGTCACCGCCTTCGGCAAGAATATCGAAGGCGCAGAACTGCGAGCTCATGATCGTGCTTGCGCGAGTGAAGCGCGTTGAAGTCTGACTAGCATCGACGCCGAGCACGACCGCTTCGCCGTCCAGCACGAATTGCTTCTGGCGGAGCTTGCGCGCGGCCTCCACGCACGCGCCATCCTCACAGCACGATCTAGCTCCCAAAAAGGCAACAATGCAGCCTATTTGCTGCGGGTCAGGGGGGCTTAAACCACGCTGACGCGTGGTCGCTGCACTGGAGGCCCGGCTGTTGCGCCAGCGGGGTTGCAACGGGAGGTCGGCCTTGGTGCGTCCCGCCTCCTGTCGTGGCGCCTAGCCTAGAGCAGCTTCTGCGCCTTCTCGATCTCCTTGAGCAGAGCCATGACCGGATATGAACGTCGAGCGCCGCCGCGATCACAGCGGCTGGCCAGGATATCGGTCTCCCCAAACAGCGCGGGTTGGCGCCCTTTGAGAGCGCTAGGCAACGCGCATGTAGGGAACAGTCACTGACTTTCTCGGGAAGACTTCATCAGTCCGCGCGGAGCGTCATTTGGCGTTGTCCTGACCGAGGGAAAAGCCGGGGCCGTCGAGCAAGTCTGGCTCGATGAATTGTACGGCTTTCGCATTTCGGTGAGAGGCGACGACCGCAGGTTAGTGGCGCAGGATTGACGCGGGCCGCTAGTGGGCTCGGCGTCGGGCTCTATCACCGTCCTGCTTCCATTGACCGAGCAGCGCGCATGCCTCACTTCTCTCCGCGTCGCTCGGCTGGCTGTCAGGATGCAAGCATTTCATGAGCTTGCCGTAAGTCGCGAACGTCATGATGCCCTTCCGGCAACTTTCCCCCTCGTACCATTTATTCACTTCCCGTAGCGCGAGCCACAGCTTGCGGTTCCTCTCCTTGAGGCGGGCCACCTCGTCGGGATCAATTGGCGGCGGCGCGGGCTTGGCCGCCATGGCCTTGGTTGCTGCATGCTGTTTGCGCTCATCAACAAGCGCAATCTTCAATGTCGCGTTCTCTTGCTGAAGGGCGGCAATCTCGATTTCTCTTCGCGCCTCGGCCAATTGTTTGGACTGTTCGGCGACGACGTTGCGCAGTCGTTCGATTTCCTCCTTCCGTTTGGTGCGCCATCGCGCCTGCCGCTCGGTATTGTTGAGACCCATGACGATCTCCCTCATGGTCAACGCCTTTCGCGATAGCGTGGCTGATGTCGGCCACAGTGGCAGCATGCTTGATCAGCTTTGGTGATCTCGCGCACTACATGGCGAAGTTTGCGGTAGTCTCCTGATCGAAGCGGCTGGCGGTCGCAAGATGGATGTTCTTGCTGCTACCTTTTGAGGTGGTGTTTCATGAAACTGAGCGACATTTTTTTCGTTGCGGCAATCATCAGCCAGCCCGGCATTTCGGGGGGCAGCCGATATATCTATGGGCGGGACGATTATTCCGAGCATCCGGATCAGGGTCGTTATCCTACCTTTGGAGGCGACGACAAGGCTGCCTCGTCTGCGGTACGAAGCGCTTTAACCACCCCCTCAACGCGAGCAAACAATTGATCTCCTTCGTCCCGTCGCTTTAGCTCGCGCTCTACCACCGTTCTAATGAACGTGCTGGTGCGGCTCTTGTCTATGATATCCTCGACAACGCTCTCGCCGTCGCTCTCCCGCATGCTTGTTAACTGTTGGTCAAGCTGATTAAGCGTTAGGCGAATGACGTGCAATTGGACGTTTTTTGAAAGCTTGGAGCCATTAGCTCCACTGTGGCGATTGCTGTTGTCCTCGATCATTGTCCCCCCCTGCGCTGAGGTGTGCGACAATTCTATGAACCCGGCGAAGTGCTGGCACAGTGGCGGGAATTTGACGTTGCTGAGGCTTATAGGTCAGCGTGTCTTGCATTTGCGGCCAAACTCGACCTAGCTAGTGGTCACGCGTACCCCGCGTTTTTCACGCGGCGGTGCATCGCCCGCCGCCGGAGGAGAAGGAGCACTGTAGGGCTAGCCAAAAACTACGGTCGTAAGGCCGCTGTGCGCACCGTTGCTAGCA
The DNA here is from genome assembly GCF_024199885.1 of Bradyrhizobium sp. CCGUVB23. Taxonomy (NCBI): domain Bacteria; kingdom Pseudomonadati; phylum Pseudomonadota; class Alphaproteobacteria; order Hyphomicrobiales; family Nitrobacteraceae; genus Bradyrhizobium; species Bradyrhizobium sp. CCGUVB23. The sequence goes on along the minus strand of NZ_JANADQ010000001.1, from coordinate 8,776,263 downwards.
CCGTAGATTGCGTGCAAAGCTTGCAGAAAAGACGAACGATATCAGCCCGGTTGACAGGACACCCCTTCCGCCAAGTATGTTGTTCACCGCTCCTCCAAACCGAAATAGCAAGATATTGAACTGTCTTCGATTTTCGACAATCCCCCGAGACCCGCGTGACTAGCTACGGTGACGAGCTACAAATCTGCGCGGCTGAGCTTCGGACTACGCCGGCAGGGCAGGGCCAGCGCACCAGATGACCGGAGCTTGGGGCAACAACTCCAGCGGTATCAAGAAGAAGAGAGATGTGAAGGACTTCACACGGCGGCCCCGAGCCTTGCACTAGGCAGGACTGAGACAGTCTCAACGGAGATTTGCATGAAGTTCCTGATGATCTCAGGCCTGACCGCCCTCGCGCTCTTCTTGGCCGCAACGAGCATTCCGCGAGCACATCCACCGTCGGTGAGTCACACATCGGTAGCAGAGATGCAAAAGGTGCCGCAACAAAGCAAACTACCAGTTGAAGATTTCGAAGATCGATCACTGGTGTTTCCAAGGGAATCACAGCGGTAGTGAGAATGCTGCCATCGTCTCGAACCAACTGGGGTTCGAGCAGGCGTCGGGCGGCTCGTATGCCATCGAAAAGCTCGGTGAGTGAGGCGGCTGGTCCGCCCGCGAGAGCAGCAACGTCTCAATCGTTGTCTCATGGACTCATGAAAATCGGGTCGATCCCAACAGGATCCCCGGGCAGTCCCAAGGATTGAAGCGCCGCACGGTGGAGGTCGATCTCAAGGACAGCCAATAGTAGCACTAGCACGGCGACGATGTAGATGAGCACTGGCGACGCGGCCTGGTTGGCGGGATCGCGATTTCGGGGCAGCAAAGCGCGAAAGTGCCACAATCGCGAGATGAGTTGCCGATATGCTTTCGGGTGCAGTTGCATGTTCGGCCTCGATCGGTGAGGGGCCTTTGGCAAGCCTGCGATCACGCAGGTCGCCATTCAAGGCGCCGCTTGTCGCACCCTGGAACCGGACACGAGCTTCATTCGTTGAGCTGGATCAAAAGGGGTGGTTGTTTCTCCTGGAGCCAAGCCTGCCGGGTGTTTCGCTGTGATCGTCTCCGACGACCTAGGGATTGGACCTTGCGTCTCGCGACCGTGCTTCTGACAGCATCGCTGCTCCCGGCGCTGCAACCAGCGCAGGCCCAGTTGGCGGGACACGGCGGGCCTGTCCGGGCGATCGCCGTCTCGGCCGATGGCAAGACCGTTTTGTCGGGTAGCTTCGACACTGCAGCGATCCGATGGTCCCTCGCAACCGAGTCCGCCGAGCAGGTCCTTCGTTTCCATTCGGGTGCGGTGAACGCGGTTGCCTTCCTTGGAGAGGGAAGAGTGGCAACGGCTGGTGCGGACGGCCAGATTGCTATTTGGACGCCAGGCCGGCCGCAGCCCGACCGGGTTTTCGAAGGTCATACGGGACCCATTGTCGGGCTCGCCGTTTCGCCCGATGCATCGAAGCTCGCATCAGCCTCGTGGGACCATACCGTGCGGCTTTGGACGCTGTCGGATGGCACGTCGCGCGTGTTGGAGGGGCATTCGCAAAACATCAACGGCGTTACCTTTACGCCAGGCGGACAATCGCTCGTGAGTGTCGGCTACGACCTTACGGCGCGGGTCTGGCATTTGGCGGATGGGACATCCGAGATTGCGACCTTGCCGGCGCCATTGAACGCAGTTGCGATCGCACCGGACGGCGAAATCGTCACGGGCGCAGCAGACGGCAGGCTGCGCATGATGACCTCAGATGGCAAGGAAAGCGGTGACGTTGCTGCTGGCACCACGCCGATCGTGGCCCTGGCGATCTCGCTTGACGGTACCTTGATTGCCGCAGCCCGGATTGGCGGCACCGTGGCGATCGTCGATCGCAAGGCGCGCAGCGTGCTGCGCACGCTCGCCGGGCCCGGCATGCCGGTCTGGTCGGTTGCGTTCCTGCCCGATGGCGCGACGCTTCTGACCGGCGGCGCCGATGGCAGGATCAGGCGATGGAATGTACGGACCGGCGATGCCATCGGCTCCAACCTCTCGGGCACGCCAGCCGACCCGCTCGCCACCTATGCCGGCGATCACGGCGCCGAAATCTTCCGGGCCTGCGTCGCCTGCCACACGCTGTCGGAGACGGAGGTGCAGCGCGCCGGCCCGACGCTTGCCGGACTCTACGGCCGGAAGATCGCCTCGCTGCCGGGCTACCGCTTCTCCGACGCGCTCAAGAGGATGGACATCGTCTGGACGCCAGAGACCGTGTCAAAACTGTTCGAGATCGGGCCGAACGCCTATACGCCCGGCACGAAGATGCCAGAACAGCGCATCAGCTCGGCCGAAGACCGCCGCGCACTCGCGGACTTTCTGGCGCGTGCGACGTCGAAGTAGGGCGCTAATACCCCGGCCATTGCTCCACGGGAATATTCGTTAGCTTCGGGCGCTCCCTCAGCATGCGAGCGACGTCGATGCTTGGATGTTCCTTCAGAGCCGCCACGACAACCGGTTGACGTACTTGCGGCGTGACAGCCACTTGATCTTCTTGCCCTTCGCCTCCGCCCTGCAGGCGACGACCGCCTGCTTGAGCGCTACCTTTTCTGCCTTGGTGAGGCGGCGGCCTCAGCCGCGCCAGCGGCAAGGACCGTGGCGATGAGGCACGTCAACAGAACCATCATGAAGCGAGGCACGCGGCTAGTCCTTGCTTTCGCGCTGGCGCAGATAGTCATCCGTCGTCCGAGGCGGCGCGCGTTCCGGAACGCCCCGGAATGGATCGAATTGCTGTTCGCTCATAACAATGACGCGACAATCGGCGCACATCCGCAAGGCCTCGAGCCTCTTGTCGCCGGCGGGATACATCCAATGCCGGCCCTCGAGCTTTGCCGCGATCCGCTCGATCGTGCTTTTCACGCCGAATGGCGTGCCGCAGCGGATGCACAGCGCTGGCTCTTCTTCCTTGATCACGACCGCAGACGCGCGCGCCGCGCGGAAATCGATCTGCGGCTTGAGCATGATCACCTTCTCAGGGCAGGTGCTCTGGCACAGTCCGCATTGCACGCAAGCATCTTCGACGAACTTGAGCGCAGGACGCTCGGGATCGTCGCGAAGAGCGCCGGTCGGGCAGACCGAAACACAGGACAGGCACAGCGTGCAACCATCCGTATTGACGCTGATCGCGCCAATCGGTGCGCCTTGCGGCAAAGCGATCACATCGATCGGCTTTGGTGCCAGGCGGTGCAATTCGCTGAGGCCAAATCGCAGGAGATCGCGCCGCTTTCCGACAGTCTTGAAGGTTGCGGGCGTCCCGACCGCCGGAAGCATGTCGATCGCGCTCAATTGCGCACCGAGCACGTCAGGATCGTCGGTTTCGATGGTGGCCGCGCGCTGCCCTTCGAATCCGAGCCCGGCCAGAATCGCCTCGGCCATGGCGATCGTCTGCAACAGCCCTGTCACCTCGTGCCGCGGTTTTGCGCGCAGCAGAAAGCGCACGGCAGACGCGCCGTAGGCGAACGCGCCGATGACCGCTTCCAGCCCGACCTGCGTCAGCTCGTTGACGGCGAGGGGAAGCACGTTGGCCGGCAGCCCGTCGCCGTGACGGGCGAGCGCGTCGATCAGCGGCGTGCCGTGTGGGCTGTCATGCAGCAGCAGCACCGGCTGCGCGCCGCCGGCCTCGTGATAGGCGAGCAGCATGGCACGCATGATCTGCAACTGGGTGTCCGCGGGCGGCAGCGCGTAGGACGCAGCTCCCGTCGGACAGGCTGCAGCGCATTGCCCGCAGCCTGCGCAGACTTCCGCGTTGACAGCGACATGATCGCCGGCGGGCGTGATCGCGCCGGTCGGGCACAGATCGAGGCAGCGATGGCAACCGATCAGCTTCGAGCGCGAATGCGCGCAAAGGGCAGGCGTGAAGTCGACATATCTGGGTTTGTCAAAACTGCCGATGAGATCGCGCGCAGCAAGTACCGCGCGCAGCACAGCGGCGGGGTCCTTGGGATCAGCGCGCAGGTAGCCGTCGCGCAGATCGTGCGCGGGAAACAGCGGCATCTCGCCGGAGAGGTCGAGCACGAGATTGCAGCGCGAAGTCGCCCCGTTGCGCGCGGCTTCGAACACGAAGCGGTCGCGCGAAGACGGTCGGGGCCGCGCGTAGTCGTCGATCGTGAGCTCGAAGGCGCCAAAATGTCCCCTGGCGTTGCGGATTGTTCCCTTCACGATCGGGAAGTCCGTCGCCGCAGGCGGGGCGATATCTGTTGGCCCCTTGAGCATGACCGTGACATCGAGATGGTCCGCGAGCAGCCGTCCGGCCTCGATTGCGGCCTCGTCGCGTCCGTAGATCAGGATGATGCCGTCGCTCGACAGCGTGACGAGCAGATAGTCCGGTCTCGGAATCGCAGCCGCCGCAAGCAGCGCGGCCATCTTCGCACCCGCGTTCGCACCGTCGCGCGACCAGCCCGCCGTCTCGCGGATGTTGACGAAAGTGATCCCGTCAGGGCGTTCGCCGGCCTCATCGGTGAACTGCGCCGCCTGCTGCGTGCAGGCAACCGTCAGCGAACCCTCGGCCGTTGCGGCGTTGCGGAAATGATCGAGCTCCGTGCCGCACAGATGACGAAAGCTTCTGATCTCACAGCTGGGGCAGCCACGCCGGATCGCAGCCGTGTCGAGGCGCATCGTGTCTTCGCACGAGCAGATGAGGACGGTCTTCGCTGGCTGCTCCAGGTGAATCCCTCCGTCAGTGCGGCAAGGGAGCGGACTCGCGCCGATCCCTTGCCTCGTATAGATTTCCACTATCGGGAAGAAAAGGAAAGTGGAGGACGGCCTTGCCGTCGACCCCTACCACCCACGTTTCCCTGGCGGAACCGATTCATCTGCCGCCGCCATTCGCCCTCGTCCGGTTGCGCGAGAGCGGAGACGCCTTTGCCCACGCTTGCCGCATTGCACCCAAGAGCGGCGCTGGCACGCTGGTCTATGTCGGACGGTTCGATCTCGCCGAATTCGCCGTGGTGCTCGAGCCAGGCGAACCCTTGAGCACCGCGCGACGCGCCTTCTACGCCGGCATGGTCGCGCTCACGGACGCGCTTCGCGCCTATGCACCGCCGAACAAGACGATTGCGATCGACTGGCCGGACGCGTTCCGGATTGACGGCGGCTTGGTCGGTGGTGGGCGGTTGGGATGGCCGTCGTCCGCGCGCGAGGACGAGCCGCCGGCCTGGCTCGTGTTTGGCGCCATGATCCGGACGGTCGCCATGACCGACCCGGGGGTTGGTGTTCGCCCGCTGGCGTCTGCGCTCGACGAGGAGGGGTTTGGCGAGGCGGGCGCCGTGCAGGTGACGGAAAGCTTCGCGCGGCACTTGATGCGGGCGATCGACGGCTGGCAGGTCGATGGCTTTGACAGTGTCGTGCGCGACTACCTCAGCCGAGTGCGCCGCGAGCGGCCTACCGTCCTGCGGACTGATGATCGCGGCGATCTCCTCACACGCCGCATCGGCACTGACACGATTGAACGGAGGGAACTCGTCAGCGCGCTCGCCGCGCCATCCTGGCTCGATCCGAAACTCGGAGGGCCAAGGCCGTGACAAAGGCCGTGAAACTCTTGCGCACCATCGCGCTCGATCCCTCCGACACCTTCGTGTTCGATGTTGCGGCCGAAGCAGGCGAATGGGCCGTCTCCGGCGCCTTCCGCTTCTTCGACCAGGATCCGGCGAAGCTCGCCGGCAAGGCGCGCGCGGCCTTCCGCAGCGGCTTCCTCGGCGTGCAATCCTGGGGATGGTCGACGTTGGTGCAGATCGTCCCGGCGACGCAGGACGATTGCCGGGCGTTGATCGAACTGCTTGCCGGGCAACTCGTCGAACGCTTCGGGGCGCCGGACATTGCAACTGCGAAAGCTGCTGCGGAGGAGGAAGTCGCGTTCGCGCAATCGCTCTGCGCCTATCCGGTCAGCTCGCTCATCGCCGTCCACCGCTCGGTGAGCGATGGCGAGGTCCGCGAGGCCTTCCGCAGGCTGCAACTGCGCGAAGGGCAGGGGCATGGCAAGGCATTCTCATTCATGGAGGTGGAGGACGACCTCGAGCCAGGCAGCGATCTCCACCTTGCCGATCTGGGCCAGGAGCCGCGGCGCCGATGAAGGATTTCTGGATCGCGTGCGGCCACCATCTGCTCGATCGCGACGCGAGCGGCGGGCTCTGCGTCACGGATGAATTCCTCAAGGCCTATTTCGCCCGTCCCGAGCTGATGCCGCCGGACGATGCATGCCCGGTCGAAAGAAGGCTGCACCGCGAGCTGCTCGCTGGTCCGCGCCAGCCGGTAGGCAATGACGAGATCGCTGCGATCGCCGATCAGGACGCACGCGAAAACTGGCGGTTCGTGCTCGCCTTTCGCGATCTCCTGCTGCGGCATCCGACGCTCGAGGCTGCCTACCTTGCAACCATCCGATCGCGGACGAGCGATCTGCCGCCGCTGTTCGTCAATCAGCTCGTGCACGTGATCCTGCGCAACGCGCTGGACGGCTGCGATGATCCGTTCATACCGCGTGCCGCCGAACTGTTCTTCCGCCAGCAGCGCGTCCTGCCGCATGAGCAGGCCTTGCTGCTCGGCGACGAAGAGGTGGTCGGTGGGCAGAGTCCGACACCAGTGCTCTCGCTGATGTCGATGCTGGGGGCTGCAACCGACGCCCAGCTTGACGTGCTGAACGAGGAGAATGCCGACGCGTATTGGCAGCGCAGCGACCATTTCGACATGGCGTTCGATCTCACCTCGGGTGGCCGCGGCCCGCATGCGCTGGCGCAGGCGATGGCGCGCTGGATTTCCCATCTGCTAGCGGTCGACGTCGCCATCGAGCCGTTGCGCGAGCTGCAGGATGCGCAGCTCAGCTGGTATGTCGGGCTCGACACTGACGCCACGGGTCTCGGCGACCGTCTCTGGCATGGCGAGCAGCTCGACGAACCCAGCGCCGGACGCGTGCTCGCGCTGTTTTGCCTGACGTTTGCGGACAGCAGCGCGGTCACGGAGGATGTGCAGGGCGAGCCGGTCCATCTCATCCTGTCGATGACGCCGGACCAGAAGCTTCGGATGAAGCCGCAAAATCTGCTCACGGGGCTGCCGATCAGACGCCTGGAGATGGTGACGTGAGCCCCGCTACGCTGCCACTCCTGCGCCTTCCCGTCGGCATCGTGGTGGAACGGCGCAAGGCGGACTCGCCATGGGCCGACTTCGTCTGGCGCTGCGTCGCCGTGCTGCCGGATGAGCCCGAGACGAAGCCCTGGACAGTGCTCCGCGAAGAGGACGGCAAAACCCTGTTCTATGCGGGCAGCGCGACGGTTGATCTCTATCCGTCCGAGACTGCGCGCTATCGCGACAATCTCGCCTCGGGCACTCCGAGCATCTGGACCGTGCTGTCGCCCGCGTTAGGCGCCTGGCCCTATTCGGTGGCGGCCGTCACCGCCGATCCTGCGGAGGGCGAGGCGTTCACCGAGGCCGGTGCCAACCTCGTCGAGGCGGTGCCGATGCCGGAGGTGCTGCGCTTGGCGATTGAAAGTTTTGTTGCCGAGCACCACGTCGAACGTGAGTTCTTCAAGCGCAAGCGGCGTCAGGCGGATCCGGAGGCGCTGGCCCGCCGCCGGCATGAAGGCGGCCAGGAATGAGCGAGGCAAGTCGAGTGAGTGAGGACAAGCTGGGTGAGGATAAATTCCTGGCGCGCTGGTCCCGTCGCAAGCAGGAGGCAAAGGCGAACGCCACGCCGCCTGCCGCGGCAATGCACGACGACGTGCATTCTGCACCAAAGCCCGTCGTCAAGGACGACGAGGCGGAAGTTGACCTGTCGAGCCTGCCTTTGATCGACTCGATCACGTCCGCGACAGACATCAAGGCATTCCTGCGCAAAGGGATTCCGCAGGAGCTGACCCGTGCGGCGCTTCGTCGCGCCTGGAGCGCCGATCCAGCCATTCGCGACTTCGTCGGGCTCGCGGAGAACGCCTGGGACTTCAACGATCCCTCAGCGATGCCGGGTTTTGGCCCGCTGGATTGTTCTGAGGGAGAGCTGTCTGCGCTGGTTGACCGGATCGTCGGAGGCTTTTGCAAGTCGGCCGAGGCTCAGCTTGAGACTACGGTTGAAGCCACGGATTCTTCGCGAGAATTGCGCCAGGCCGCAACTTCAAGGGTCGAGGTCATCGCCGCGGAATCCGCGACGACTGAAATCGCCTCCGTTCCTGCTGCAACGCAACCGGCGGTGGCTGATAGCACTGAGAGCGAACGCGAGCCCATTCCGCGCCGCACGCATGGCGGCGCGCTGCCGCGCTAGTGGCTCCAACGAAAGAAAATAGCCTCAGGCTATGGAGCCTCCGCGGCATTGGAACTACAATACGCCTAGCGCTTTGCAACAAAAGCGAAATCAAGCACCTGGGACTTGGATGGAGGTCCACGTGCGTGATGATGGCCTCGATCGCGCCATTGACGCCGCCGGCGGCGTTGCCCAGCTTGCGCGCAAAATCGGCATTAGCCAGCCCTCCGTTTCAAACTGGAACAAGGTGCCCGCACAACGGGTGATGGCTGTCGAAGCTGCAACCGGCGTATCGCGCAACGAATTGCGGCCCGATCTTTACAGCGAGCCGCCTGTGTCCGAAGACCCGATTGATCCCGTCGACGCGGCGCGTGCGCAGGAATATCTGCTGCTGGCTTCGCTTCTATCGGCAGCGCCGTCAAAAAAGCTGCTTGATCAATTGGCGGCATTGACGGGCGACGCTACGCCGCTCGGGCGGGCGCATGCTGCGCTGGCAGAAGCCGCTGTCGGTGCTGTCGCAGCGAAGGTCGAACGCGAATATTTCGACCTGTTCGTCGGTCTCGGCCGCGGCGAACTTTTGCCATATGCCTCCTACTACCTGACCGGCTTTCTCAACGAGCGGGCGCTCTCACGCCTGCGCTCCGATCTCGCAGCGCTCGGGATCGCGCGCGTCGCGGGCAATTCGGAGCCGGAAGACCACGCCTCGATCCTGTGCGAGATCATGGCCGGCTTTGCTTCAAGACGCTTTGCCGCATCGTCCGACGTGCAGCGCGCCTTCTTCGAGAAACACATCGCGCCCTGGATGGAGCGGCTGTTCGCCGACATCGAGAGCGCTGAGAACGCCACCTTCTATCGTGCGGTCGGCGCGCTCGGTCGCGCCTTTATTGAGATCGAGACGGAAGCGTTCACGTTCGCCAACTGACCAGCACGCGCTGGTCCAGGAGAGATGCGATGAGTGGAGACAGGAAAACCACAGCCGGTCGCCGCGACTTCCTGCGCAAGGTCGGCATCGGCACGGTCGGTGCCGGCGCGACGCTCGCGACACCGCTGGTCGGGTCCGCCGAGGCCGACAGTGAGACCAACGATGAGAAGCGCAAGGCGCGCTACAAGGAATCGGATCACGTCAAGGCCTTTTACCGCGTCAATCGTTATCCGGCTAAGGGAGGCTGACCGTGCTGATCAAGCGAACACACCAGCATTCCCAGCGTCACGGCTCCGTCGCGGAGTCCCTTGCAGGTCAGGCCGGCGGTCTCGACCGCCGCAGTTTCTTGCGCAAATCCGGTCTTGCCGGCGGCGCGCTCGCCGCGCTCGGGACCATGCCGGTCGGCAGCGTGCGCAAGGCGGAAGCGGCGATGGCTGGTCCGCTCACCACAGGCGCAACCGTTCGCAAGAGCATCTGCACGCATTGCTCGGTCGGGTGCACGGTCACGGCGGAGGTCTTGAATGGGGTGTGGATCGGCCAGGAGCCGAGCTGGGATTCCCCGATCAATCGCGGCTCGCACTGCGCCAAGGGCGCTTCCGTGCGCGAACTCGTGCATAGCGAGCGGCGGCTACGCTATCCGATGAAGCTGGTCGACGGGCAGTGGACCCGCGTGTCCTGGGATACCGCGATCAACGAGATCGGGGACAAGCTTCAAACTGTACGCGAGAAGTCGGGTCCCGATTCCGTCTATTGGCTTGGCTCGGCCAAGATGACCAACGAGGGCGCCTACCTGTTCCGCAAGTTAGGTGCGTTCTGGGGCACCAACAACACCGATCACCAGGCCCGCATCTGCCATTCAACGACCGTCACCGGCGTCGCCAACACCTGGGGTTACGGCGCGATGACCAACAGCTACAATGATATCCGCAATGCGAAGACACAGGTCATCTTGGGCGGCAATCCGGCCGAGGCGCATCCGGTCTCCTTGCAACATCTTCTCGAAGGCAAGGAGCTGCAAAAGGCCAACTTTGTCGTCATCGACCCGCGCCTGACGCGCACGGCCGCACATGCGACGGAATATGTTCGGATGCGGCCAGGCACTGACATCCCCGTGCTCTACGGCATGATGTGGCATATCCTCCAGAACGGCTGGGAGGAGAAGGAATTCATCCGGCAGCGCGTCTACGGTTTCGACGACCTCAAGAAGGAAGTTGAGAAGTGGCCTCCGGATGAGGTCGAGCGTGTCACCGGTATTCCCGGCGAGCAGCTCAAGCGCGTCGCCAAGATGTTCGCCACCGAGAAGCCGGCGACGCTGATCTGGGCCATGGGCCAGACCCAGAAGACCGTCGGCACCGCGAACGTACGGGCGAGTTGCATCGCGCTCTTGATGACCGGCAATGTCGGCAAGGCCGGCGCCGGCGCCAACATCTTCCGTGGCCATGACAACGTGCAGGGCGCAACCGATGTCGGGCTCGATATCGTCACGCTACCGTTCTACTACGGCCTCGCCGAGGGCGCCTGGAAGCACTGGTCGCGGGTTTGGGAAGTCGACTACGACTTCCTGAAGTCGCGTTTCGACTCCAAACAGATCATGGAAACCCCCGGTATCCCGCTGACCCGCTGGTTCGAGGCGGTGACGCTGCCGAAGGATCAGGTCGCGCAGAAGGATAACGTGAAGGCGGTGTTCGTGCAGGGACACGCCTCCAACAGCATCACGCGTATTCCTGAATCCCTCAAGGGCCTGAAGGCGCTCGAACTGCTCGTCATCGCCGATCCGCATCCGACGACCTGGGCCTCGCTCGCAGTCGAAGCGGGACGCAGGGATGGCATCTACATTCTGCCGGTTGCCACGCAATTCGAGTGCAAGGGGTCGCGAGTCGCCTCCAACCGCTCGCTGCAGTGGGGCGAGCAGATCGTGAAGCCGATCTTCGAATCGAAGGATGATCTCGAGGTCATCTACCGGATGGCGAAGAAGCTCGGCTTCGCCGACCAGATGTTCAAGAAAATCAAGGTCGAGAACAATCTTCCTGAAGCAGAGGATGTCCTGCGCGAGATGAACCGCGGCAGCTGGTCGACCGGCTATTGCGGCCAATCGCCCGAGCGCCTCAAGGCGCACATGAAGAACCAGGCGAAGTTCGACATGCTGACCATGCGGGCGCCCAAGGACGATCCCGAGGTCGGCGGCGATTATTACGGCCTGCCCTGGCCGTGCTGGGGGTCACCGGAGGTCAAGCATCCCGGTACGCCGCTGCTCTACAATACCAATCTGCACGTGATGGACGGCGGCGGCACGTTCCGGCCGCGGTTCGGCATCGAGCGCGAGGAGAAGTTGCCGGACGGCACGACGCGGAAAGTCAGCCTGCTCGCGGACGGCTCGTACTCGCTGGGATCAGGTATCCAGGACGGATATCCGGAATTCACCCTGGCGAGCCTGAAGAAGCTCGGCTGGGACACAGACCTCACCGAAGCGGAAATGGCCGTGATCAACAAGATCAATCCGGCCAATCCGGACACGGTGTCCTGGGCGCTCGATCTGTCGGGCGGCATCCAGCGCGTTGCGCTGGCACATGGCTGTGTTCCCTATGGCAACGGCAAGGCGCGCATGAATGCCTTCGGTCTGCCCGATCCGATTCCTGTTCACCGCGAGCCGATCTACACGCCGCGCGTCGACCTCGTCGCCAAATATCCGACGCTGCCCGACGCCAAGCAGTTTCGCATGCCCAATATCGGGTTCTCCGTGCAGAAGGCGGCGGTGGAGAAGGGAATCGCAAAACAGTTCCCGCTCATCCTGTCGTCAGGCCGTCTGGTCGAATATGAGGGCGGCGGTGAGGAGACCCGCACCAACCCCTGGCTGGCCGAATTGCAGCAGGACATGTTCATCGAGATCAATCCTGGCGATGCCGCCGATCGCGGCATCAAGGACGGCGGCTGGGTCTGGGTCACAGGCGCCGAGAACAATTCCAGAGCGAGGATGAAAGCGCTCGTCACCGAGCGTGTCGGAAAGGGCGTTGCCTGGATGCCCTTCCACTTCGGTGGCTGGTTTGCGGGCAAGGATCTTCGCGGCAACTACCCGAAGGGCACCGACCCGATCGTGCTCGGCGAAAGCGCCAACACGATTACCACCTACGGATACGACCCCGCGACGGGCATGCAGGAGCCCAAGGTCACACTCTGCCAGATCGCGGCGGCTTAGGGAGCAACGACGATGGCACGTATGAAATTTCTCTGCGACGCCGACCGTTGCATCGAGTGCAACGCCTGCGTGACGGCCTGCAAGAACGAGCACGAGGTGCCGTGGGGCATCAACCGGCGTCGGGTCGTTACCATCGCCGACGGCAAGCCGGGCGAACGGTCGGTCTCGATGGCCTGTATGCACTGCACGGATGCGCCTTGTGCGGCAGTGTGTCCGGTGAACTGTTTCTACACCACCGCCGACGGCGTGGTTCTGCACTCCAAGGATCTCTGCATCGGCTGCGGCTACTGCTTCTACGCCTGTCCGTTTGGCGCGCCGCAATATCCGAAGATCGGCAATTTCGGCTCGCGCGGCAAGATGGACAAATGCACCTATTGCGCCGGCGGCCCCGAGGCTGATGGCAGCAAGGAGGAATACGAGAAATACGGTGCGAACCGTCTCGCCGAAGGCAAGCTGCCGCTGTGCGCCGAGATGTGCTCGACCAAGTCGCTGCTCGCCGGCGACGGCGAGATCATCGCCCAGATCTATAAGGAGCGGGTGCTGAAGCGCGGTTACGGCTCAGGCGCGTGGGGTTGGAAGACTGCCTATCGCGAGACGATCGAGTCCTGATGCAGGCCGCGGGCGACGCGGTACAAATGCCGAGGAGGAGCTCATGTCCTCATTTGCAAGGTTCATTCGTCCAGCCATCGGCGCGTGGGCGTTGCTTCTGTTGATCATGGCAGTTCCGGCGCCGTCGGCGGCGCAGCAGGTCAATCCGACGGCGAGTTCGGTCAACGAACGCCAGTTGCTCCAGGAGATGGACCGGATCCAGGGGCGCGTCAGCATTCCCGACCAGCGCTCCAGCGTGCTGATGCAACCGGCTGGCCGCGAGTGGCGTGAATTCCGCAACGTCGCGCTGCGCTGGATCGGCGGCGTTGCCATCCTCGGCATGTTGGCCGTTCTCGTGATCTACTATTTGACGCGCGGCATGGTTCGCCTCGAAAGCGGACGATCGGGCCGTACCATCGTGCGATTCAACACATTTGAGCGTTTCGTGCACTGGATGACCGCGACCTGCTTCGTCATCCTGGCGATCTCGGGACTGAACATCACGTTCGGGCGGCCGCTGCTGCTTCCGCTGATTGGATTTGACGCTTTCTCGGAATGGTCGCTATGGGCGAAATTCGCTCACAATTATTTGAGCTTCCCCTTCACGATCGGCGTCGTGCTGATCTTTCTGATGTGGATCGGCGGCAATATCCCGAACAAGGTGGATCTGGAGTGGATCAAGCGCGGAGGCGGGCTGTTCGGACACGATCATCCGCCGGCACGTCGCTTCAACGCCGGCCAAAAGGGGATCTACTGGATCGTTGTGATCGGCGGTGGCCTCGTCGCCGCGACCGGGTATCAGCTCATGTTTCCCTTCTACCTGACGGGAATCGAGGGCATGCAGATTGCCCAGATCGTTCACTCCGTCGTGGCCGTGCTGTTTATCGCCGCGATGATCGCTCACATTTACATCGGCACGATCGGGATGGAAGGGGCCTTCGAGGCGATGGGATCGGGCGAGGTGGATATCAATTGGGCGCGCGAGCACCACAGCCTGTGGCTCGAGCAGCAGTCGGCACGGAGCGGCCCGAACGATTCTCAGCCGCAAACGCGTCGTGCTGCATCCGCAGCCGGATAGGGCTGGCGGCGCATTGCCTACAGACGCACGCCCGTCGTCGCAAAGGCTTCTGCGACGGGTTGCTGTACGCTGTCGAGCACGGCAACTCCAATCGCAGCGATTACGATCGTCGCAACACAGGCAAGGATGAAAGCCCTCATCGCGATCCTCCAACAAGCTGGCTCACCGATCATCATATAGGATGTCCGGTCACGAACAAACGACCGGCCGGGCTCCGGATCGAATCCGAGGTGCCCATTCCATTATGGCAAGGTGGCGCCGAACCAGGCGTCTTGTACGGACAAAACGTCGCTCGCTGTCGGTCCATTTCTTTGACTTCGATGATTTTATGTCGAAGTGATTGTCGACTGAGCGGGGGTAATCCTGTTTCTCAATTGCGGGCCTGGTGGACTGGCCGTCTAATCGCGAGGCGAGCAAGCTGGCGTGAGCCTCCCTGCTCAAATCCAGCCCTCGGAAGCGGGCCACCCACTTCGGACGCACAGGCGGGTGGCCCGCGGAGGCGGCGGACCGACGTGGTGGTCAGGATGTGCGCTCGCGTCAACAGCGCGATGCGCTCGCCTCCAGCCAGCCCGGATGCAGACGCGGACAATCATTTCGATCCTGCGCATCGCACTGACAACGAAAGAACGACGCAGGCTGGATTTCGCTTGATCGTACTGCGATGCGCCCTGCGCTGGAGCTCGTCAGTCGCAGGGCGGCTGCAGATTGAGCTGCCTCAGAAGAGGGGCCAATCCGTCTGAGCTGCAGTTTTTCACTTCAGTCGCTTGCTTTGGCTTTTCGACCGAAGGTGTCTGTGACCTCTTCGCATCAGCGGCACTGCGTTTTTGGATCGTGTATTTCGAAGCAGTCGGGTCGTGCCAGTGACGGGAAATGAACCTGGGCTGCGTTTGATCCGTCTTGGGCTCGACCGCCGGCGCAGCAACAGCGATCTGGGGTGTCGGTACTGCCGGCTTATCCGCCTCAACGGCGGCCTTGGGCGCGATTGCTTCGGCGCGGATCGGAAGTCGATCGCTTTTGTTGCCGCTGACCGCCGGAAAATCCGACGCCATGCCAACGTCGGTATCGGGTGCTGGCGCGCGGCTGGGGCCGAGCGGGGAAACCACGCCAACCACGCATACTGTGCAAACGGCAATAACCCTGATCATGCCGGTTGGTCCCGAGCGTTGCTCAGATCCAAGCGTCGCGTCGGAATCAGCCCAGAATAAGACGAGGGGCTCCTTGCAATGGAATGGGCCCAGCTTGCCGGCGCCGTCTCAAGCTTGCTGGCGCGGCGCTTCTGAATTCTATCGAGTGTTGCAGCCGAGCAATTTCCAAAATCACATTTTTGCCCCAATATCGACACTAGCCGGTCAGCGTTCGACCAGCGAAGACTGGCTAGGCCCGGCACACGTTTCGGCGGGGGCAGTGTGCTGGGCCGCCGATTTGGGCACATTTTGGCGGGCAAATTCGATGAAATCCATCGGTCGGCTTCGTTGGGCGGTAGATAACGACCGCAAGGACCTCGCGAACTATGAGACAGGCCAACGTTCGCATCGCGAGCGCGATTCCGAACAGGAGTCATTGGCCGAGCGCGTTCTGAAAAATCTCGCGCTGATCCGAGCGCATGAGGCCAAGACGGACTAGAGGCGCTGGCCGCCGGCCCTTGGCTGTCGATGAGGCTTTGGTCCGGTCGCTACCATACGCGCATTGAAACCGCCGCCGGATGGACATTGTCCGTCCTGGGGTTGGCGAGGCACGTCTCTCACCGGGCTGGTCCGCGCGCGACGATATCGATTGCGTGGAAAATCTTCTTTGCTGCTGTTGCGAGGCCTCTTTAGCTCTCACAAGCGTCCTGGCGAAGTGCCTACCGCCATCCTGCGATCTGCCCACCCCTTGATGTCGGCAACCGTCAGCGCCTTGAGGAACGGATTGGCGTTGACCAGCTTGTCGCGTGTGGTCCGACCCGTCGCGTCAGCGGCGGCCATAAGGGAAGCCGCATCGGCATTTTCCGCGGCGGACAATAGCGCTACGGCACCCGCCGGTCCCGCGAAATGAACGAGATAGAGAGAACCGGGTGTGATCGGCAGACCGCGCTTGTTGAGGATCGCGGCATATTCCTCGACCAGTCGCGTGGTGATCTCTCGCGCAAGCTCGGGATCTCGCCGCAGGTCCAGCACGTCCTTGTCGCTGCGCCCCTGGATCAGATCGCGCCGGTGCCTTCGAACTGCTTCGAGCCACGTGTCATCGAGAAACTGGGCAGCACCGGTAGCACTCGACCGCTTGTTCCTGGCATTCGAGTCACCATTGGACTCGGCGACGATAATGCGCTCGACCAATGCCTTTGCGGCCGTCTTGTCGATCAATTTCCGGTTCAAATGCGCGTCGCGGAACAGGATGAAACTTGCGACGAAGGCCAGGCCAATCGCCACGCCAAGTGCAGCTGTGATGGATTCCGCGGACAGCCATCCCCGAGTGGTGACAACGTACCCGCGCTCGTCTGGGCGAGGGGGGCGGATTTCGCCGGGGCGGTGTGTTTGCTCTGCCGCATGCGCGAGGCATCGCGCCTTGCCGTCGGCCGCCTCATTACAGAGGAATCGTGGGGCTAGGTCTGGCATCGCGATGGTAGGTTCAATGCCTGGAGCAGGCTGTCGAAGACACCTGACGGACAGGGTTTGACCTCCGCGACCGGCCTGGCGCGATTGAGTTTCACAGTTGCCTTGGAAATTCGCTGCTCGGGCCGAGCTCTGGGCGGCACAACCGCGGATTTTCTTCCGCGTGCGCTCCGTTGCCTGACGATCTTCGAAGGCTCTTGCGCAACAATTGAGATTTGATCCGGCGGAGGCATCACTTCGCTCGAGGAGATCGGCTGCGGTGGCGCTTCAAGCATGTGCGGGATTACGAGACGGTCCGTCGTCGTCAGCGTATCGGACGAGCCAACGGCCGCCTGAGCGGGTGGTTCGCTCACAGGCTTTGTCGTGCGCGGCGGGGTCTCGAACTCCATCGCCGCGAGGGTGCTGAGGCCAACAAGGATGAGAGCCACTCTCATCTGATTTCACGCTGTCCGAGGAGGAAGCCTCGCTCAAAGCCCGCCGGAAATGAGCTCCCGAAAATCCGAGACGATTGCAAAGATCCAATGAGGCGGCTTAGCGGCAGAAACGAACCAGCCGACACAGGTAGGGGAGAAGATCAGAGACAGGGTTAACACGGGGCGGCATGGCAAGCGTATCGCGATCCGCAAGACCAGCGTTGGCAATTGCGTAGGAATGGGCGAGATGGCCGTGGAACGGATGTGGCGTTGAGTACAAGGGCCGGCTGGCGTGCGATGTCGCTCTGCCCGGTCACCGGGTGGTCACCGCAGGCGGTGACCGTGCGATCAGAGAAGGTGGCACTGTTATCCCTCGAGATCGACGTATTGCCGAAGCTTGAAGACGATGTCGGGTAGAGCATGTCGCAGGCGTGCGGCGTTCTCGGAAGTGGTCGAGAACGGTGCGAACTTGATCATAGCGTTCCAGGGCCGATATCCGTAGACGGTGATCGAGACCCCGGATTTCGGAAAGCCATCGACTTTGCGAAGCTCCCCAAGGACGAGGTCGGCGATCGCCACGGCCGGCAATCGCGCGCGTTTTTCATCATGGTTGCCGGCGGGCGTGGGAACGATGGGCTTGTTTGGCGGCGCGGACGCGGCCAGAGGCTCTTCTTGGAGCGTTGGCGGCATCTCGGGCGCCGGAGGTGCGGTTGCGGGCGCGCTCGTCGGCGCTAACGGGGAGGCCTCAGCGAGCCGATGCGGCTCGGAAGCTGGTTGCTCCGCGCGCTTGCCGCCGAGAATGCCGCTGATCAGCGCCATAAGGCCGGCATCCTTCGCGTCATCACTCATGGCTCTCTCGCAGTTGTGCCCAGCCTAACACCTGCCGGACAGGAGGCTACTATGCCTATGGCAATCGCGGTTCCTGTGTTCGCAATCGAACATTCAGACGTGCAAAGGTCCGCTAATCTCCACCTCTGCGAGATACCTGAACTCACGAAGGGGCGTTCGAAGGTGTTGGATAGTCTGGTGATGCGCTGGCGCATGCGCAATTTCTTGTTGGTTTGTCCATCTTGCAAAAATGCCACTCCCACGAATCGCGGACGCTACATGCTCGGCGAGGAGCGATTGACGTGCGATCGCTGCGGAGCGACTGACTCCGTCACTTTCTGGCGTTTCGAAGGAATAGCTCACCGCGCGTGTGCCTCGAGCCACGGCACGGCTAAAGTTCGCGCTCACTAGCCGGACGGCTACGATTCTCACATTGATCCCAAACTGCTGCCGGCCGCCGCGTCAGGGGTGATCGCTGTGCGCGTAACTGAAAACTGAACGACAAGGAAAGTCTGCCCGCAGATCCCGGGCCCGTCGGTAACCTCGACGCGCCAGTTGAGGTCCTGCCAAAATGGTCCCTCCGGTCCTTCGTTGAGAATATTCCTGCACACTTCGATCGCTACCAATTGCGCGGCGGCGACGTCCGGAAGCTCCAGCCCGACGTCATCGAAGACGGAAATGCCACCGTGGGCGTGGAAGAAGAAGCGGGTCATCCGCACGGCTCCCCTCCAAGAGACGGTAGCGAGAGCGCGCGGTCTCAGTCCGCCAACGTCAGCGACTCGATAAATAGACCGGCTGTGGAATCCGGACGGCGGTTCTTTTGAGGGAGATCAATGCTCTTAATGGGTACGGTCCCGCCGCCCACGCTGATCGCGGACATCTGGCCGAGGCTGATCTTCACAGGCCGACCGTCAGCGTGGGTAAAAGGATGACGTCGGACTGGGCGAGGCATGCCGCGATCAAGGCGGCTTCCGAAGTACCTCGCAAATTATCGATTTTTGGGAGGCTCGCAATGGCCGCGGGCTACTGCGGGTCGTGGGGAAAGGCTGGCGGGGAACCGGCTCCGCTGAGGATCGAATTCGACCAAACCGGGTTAACGACGACCGAAGTGAGGGCAGCGGGAGTAGTAATTCTATGCTCGGTTTGGCAATTCTGTTCGCGGCCGTCGGATTGGGTTTTGCCGTAGGCTACGGCACCCGCGAAGTCGTCTCACGCAGACGATACGCCGAATATTTGGCATATGCGCCATATCTCGGGCCTCCGCGGCCAAACCTTTCACATGCCAGGGATGACAGTCGGTTGGGGCAGCAGCCAATCACGTCGCTCAGAAACATCGTCTCCATGTTGGCCGATCGCATCAGCTTCGCACTCGCTTTGGATTTTACCTTGGCGCTGCTGCTGATCCTGTTGTTGCCACGGCCGTTATGACCCTGCGGACGACCGCGGGAAAAACACAAAATTACGGCTGAGCACCAACAATGTTTCGTGGCCAGCCGCCGCCGATCGCACATGATGCGCCCTCGGCGAAGGCCGCGCATGCCTGTCACGCCAGAGGAGACAAGTAGTCCTGGTGGAGGCAAGTTGGTCTTGCCCCGCCATCAAACAGTACGGTGATGCCGGTGGTACGAAGACTGACTTCGACGACCGTGCCGGTCTTGTTAGCCAGATCGGGGCACTGAAGGGCACCGAGCTGGCTTATCTTGACGCGAGTGCCAACCACAAAGGTCGTTTGAGCAACCATGCTATAAATCCGAATTGATAAATATTCATGGTTCGATAACGCGACAAAAATACATCCCGTCCGGGATTCTTGCAACCTGCGGTAAATGCGGACGTGTTCCGATGTAGTCCTCGCAACGGCGGCTGGATGCTGGCATCTTGTTGGTGACTTTCTAAATCCGCACAAAAATGACGACAAGAATGGGCGGTAGGATGGTGAGGGAACTAAAAAGGCGGCCCGCAAAGGCCGCCGCCGAGTGTCGCAGTGGTGTGTGTTTCAGAAGGAGTGTGGTTGCTCTTCGTCGTCGCGGTGATCGGCCGGCGCTTGTTGCTCCTGGATGAGTTCCTGGATCTTGAGGCAGTAGTGCGACCAGATGCTGTCGGATAGATCCTTGAGGAGCTCGTGGACAGCGAGCGCCTGCTCCGGGGTCCATTCGGGATTGATGAGGAAGCTGATCCCGAAGTTGAGGCCGGATGGTTGATGGTGGTTTCTGGTCATGCAACGTGCTCCTTCTCGTTGGTACTGGCGGGCCGGCTTCGATGCTGTGTGCTCTGGGCCTCGGCGCGTTCCAGAGCTTCCTTGAGGCGGTAGGATTCGCCGTCGATGGAGATCACCTCGGATCGGTGCACGAGGCGGTCGACGAGGCTGACGACGCATGCGGCATTTGGGAAGACCTCCGTCCATGCGGCGAAGGGCTTGTTGGTGGTCACGATTGTGGAGCGGGCCTGATAGCGCCGGCTGACGAGTTCGAACAGCAGGTCTGCGTGACGGTTCGAGTAGGATAGATATCCCACCTCGTCGATCGCCAGAACGTCGGCGGCGGCGTAGTGATGGAGCCTTCGGCGCAAAGCGGTATCGCTGTCGAGGGCGGCAAGCTCGCCGAGCATTTCGCTGGCCGATCGGAACAAGACCGAGTGACCGGCGATGAGCGCCTGGTAGGCGATATTCTGCGCGAGGGTCGATTTGCCGACGCCGTTTGGTCCGACGAAGACGATGTTGGTTGCGTCGTTCATGAAGGACAGCGACATCAATTGCTCCACTGCGGCGCGGTCGAGGCGCCTGGGCCAGAGCCAGTCGTAATCGGCCATCGGTTTGAAGTGACCGATCCTGGCGTCGCGCAGGCGTCGCTGCAGCGAGCGCCGGGCACGTTCCTCCTCCTCCCATTGCAGCATGGGGGCCAGCCATGGGGCGCCGGCGATTTCGTCCCAGTGTTCGACCAGGCCGTTGAGGCGCAGCGCCTTGGCGCGGTTCAGCAGGGCATCATCAGTGCTCATCGTCGTTATCTCCAGAAGGGGTCAGTTGGTCGTAGCTGTCGAGGCGGTGCGGCCGGACCGTTGTATCCTTGCGCCGCACATGTTCGGGCAGGCTGGTTTCGACGGGCGGCGGTTCACCACGCTCAAGGCGCCGACGTTCGAGTGCGGCGCGGACCGTCGCCGCATGGACGGAGCCCGCACGCAAAGCGTCCTCGACGGCGGCCTGCAATTCCGTTGCGCCGTAGCGATCGAGCAGCCGCAGCAGCGCGGTCGTGAGCGCACCGATGTTGGCGCCACGTTCGGCGGCCCTGATCATCAGGGTCTGACAGACCGGCACGGTTCGGGTGAGGCTGTTGAGGCCGCGATGCTGGCGCGCCTCACGCTTGATCTCGGCGAGATCCTTCAGGTGTCGTCGGTCTTCGATCTCTTGGCCACGATCATAGCTGCGACGGTGACTGGCGATCATTTGCGCGCCGTCGAAGATCCGGACCTGGCTGAGATCGGCCCGCACGCTCAGCATGCGCCGAACATGGGTATGGGGAACCGTGTAGTCGTTCAGGTCGAACCGCACATAGGGCGTTTTGCCGACCTTCACGGCGACCTGCTCCTCAACGGGATACGGGTTGGCGGGCAGCGGCAGAAGCAGTGGTTGCTCCTTTGCGAACGCCTGGCGTACTGTCATCTCGCGATCCTCCGGACATGGTCGGTCCGCCGCTTCGGATCGGCACCATTGTTCGGCCTGGGCATTCAGCTCGTCGAGATCGGTGAACTTGCGGGCGATGAAGAATGCCTCCCGGATATGCCGTATAGCGCGCTCGACACGGCCTTTTTCGTTGCCCCGGGCAACCGCGACAGGACGCGGCTCGAACCGATAATGGCCGGCGAAGGCAAGCAGCGTGGGATGGAATCGGATCGCATCGCCCTGGCGCTCGAGCACCGCGCTCTTAAGATTGTCGTAGAGCAGGACCCGGGGCAGCCCACACCATGTGTTGAACGCGCCGATGTGGCCGCGCAGGAAGTTTTCCATGCGCGCATCGAGGAAGAAGCGCAGGTAGATGTCGCGCGAGTACGACAGCACCATGACGAACGCCATCAGCGGACGGCGGGCGCGACCGATCTCGATGTGACCGAAGTGCCCCCAATCCACCTGCCCTTGTTCAGACGGCAACGTGCGCAGCCGCAGGAACGCCTCGGCTGGCTTGCGTGGACGGTGCAGAGCGATCAGGTGCCGGAAGTAGCTGGGCGACCCGCGGTAGCCGCGCTCACGCATCATCGCATACAGGCGGCTGGCCGTGAGTGCGGGGAACTGCTCCAGCGTCTTCAGGACGATCGGCAGATAGGGCTCGATCTTCGTGGGGCGCAATATCGGCCTATTCCTGGGCAGTCCGGCCTGGGTCAGGACGCGATGCACGGTCGTGTGATGAACGTGCAACTGCTTCGCAATGGTGCCGCAGCGCCATTTCTCGACGTGATACAGACGCAGGATCTGCGCTTCCAATTCAGGGGTAACGGTCATCGGTCGGGTCTCGGCCTCCATAGGGGTGAGCATGACGAGGCCCCCGGCGACGCACGAAGCCGGTACGAAGGAACAGCGACAACCGACAGCCGCAGAACCGACAGCTCGGCATGGGCATGATCGATGTCGTCGCTCGCTCGCCGACGTCAGTAGGTGCAACAACGACATCGTCCGCAGGCCGGCGCAGTAGTGAACCGACAGGCCATGCGGGTGGAGAGTGATGCGTCACGTTATTGTGCCGCGCCCGGTATCGTCGGGCGCGGGTCGCATGCGCCAGGCGTCCGCGGCGGCTGCGCTGATAACGCCGTCCCGCCTCGCGCAGGCTCTCGCGGCGGGCAGCACGGGCGCAGTCATGGCCGCAATAGCGTTGTCCCCGGTCGCAGTTGCGGCAGATCGTTACCTGCGAACGGCAGCGGCCGCACAGAAAGAAGCGGCCCGTGAGCATCCGCGGCGGTCCTTTCGGAGCGCCGCCGGAGGTTGGTGGAAAAGGTCGACGGAATGCGCTGACAGTGCGATAGTGCAGGCCGCGCACCGTCCGTGGGGCGTGACATCGAGCCCCACTTGCCAGTTGAGATCGGTGTTACGCCGGCTTTGTTTCTGCGGCGCTGATTACCCGCAGATCTACCATAAGGCAGGCGCAAAGCGGGGTACGTCGAAAGGAGCCTCAGGGCGCCCGGAGACGTGCCCCGCGTCTTTTATTCCTCAACTCAGACGCTGGTCGTCGCCGCAAAGGCGTCCGCCCGCTTCGGCGCGATTGGTGAGCGCGCGTGCGGACGCCTTCGCTCTACCGCCGTCGACCTCGTCGTCATTCTTGCGCGGTTTTCGACAGTCAACGACAGCATCTCCAACCGGAGGTGCCACGTTACTTCTTTAGGAGTAGTCCCATCGCGCATACCGTGCGGCAGTTGCCGTGGCCGGCGATCAGAGCTCGCGCTCCATCGCTGGATTACCCGAGTCGGGAATACGCGGCAATTTCGCATGGTCTTGACCGTGTTCCGGTCACTTGAGTTCCCCTCGGTAAACAGACTGGAGCCGACCGCAGGCCTCACTTTGCCGCCAACCGCTGGGGCCATTCTTTGTTATCGGCACAAGCGGCCTCGGTTCGAAAGCGCTGATCTAATTCCATGTTGAAATAAGCCCCGGTACGACAACAGATCGGGAACTCAAATGTCTGCCCGGCTGGAAAAGGCGACCGGGGTCCGTCAACGCAAATCAAATCGGGAAAAGTCGGCAAATTTCAAATCGGTTCCTCAGTACAAAATTGGACATAACAAAATACCGCACCGATCTAGGCTCGCTCCGCTTGGCCCACAATACCGTCAAGCAAACTCTGACGGCCCCGGCATTGTAGGTGGTGCCGGGGCCGTTTTTCGGCAGTGTCCTAATTTCTGAGGTCGGACGATGAAAAAGGACCGGGTCATATATCGCTGCGAAAACCTGGCAGTCGAGATTGCCAATCATAGGCTGCATATCGGAAAGGTCGTGACCAAGTCGCTCAGGATCCTTGAAGAATCCGCCGGTCAGGACACGTTCCTGGGTCGCCAGAATTACAAGCCTATCCCACTCCCGCACCAGGAAGAGTAGGACCGGATTAGCCGGCGGCTGTCATCAGAAGGCGCAGGGCCGAAATTAGCTCATGATCCATACGGCAGCAGCCCAGAAGATGCGTGCGAGAAAGTAGACCCAAACGCCCGTCGTCGTCAGCAAGGTGGTCAATAGCAAAAATCCGAACACACGATCCTGCGGGTTCTCTTGGGCCTTATCAGCGGATGCGTGCACCGTATTATCGAATGTTGGCAACTGCGCGGTTTCTGGCATCATTCAACGCTCTAACAAACGAGGTTAGCCCCCGATTTGGAAACGGAGCGAAGCTGCGGCGCCAATTGCCGCCTCGTCCTAACTCCATCTGTGCGTTCCAGAAGCAAGGCCGCTGTCACGATCAGCAGCCTTCCCGGGCTTCAAAGAAATTATGAAATGAAAAAGCTCAGCCCCCGGATTTCCTAGTTTTCCCTGGAGGCCTGGTTCCGGCGAGCACATAGGTGAATCGAGAGGCTTTAATTCGTTCGTGACGGCGTCAAGAACTCCCGCTCCCGACACCATTTTAGGCCGTACCCGAGGTGGCCTCGATCATCGCGCCTGTCTCGCTTGTCGTAACTCACACCACAATCAAACGACACGGCCTTTCGGCTGCGCTGCCAGGGCCGGCGCGGCGGGCGGCTTGATCGGCGTCAACTCGCCGGAAGCCGAGATGATGGCGGTTTCCTGACGGCGGCACTTCGGACAGACGAACTTCACCTCATGCGGTCGGCTCGACCAGCTTGCGTGCTTGAGACTGGCCGACATCGGCCAGGCCTCGCATTGAGGACACGAGATCAGAAAGCGACCAGGGTCGAGCATACCCATTCCAAAGCTCCAAGAGCCTGCCCGTAAGCTGAAATGTCCAGCATCTGTAAATAGTTCCGGGGGCGGGCAGGGCGGCAACGCAGGCCTGCCACGTTCTTGATGCGCGTCACATCTTGACTGCGCCCGCAGCGAACCGACGACAGCGGGTTTGGCCGAAGCGTCGCTGCTCAGCTCCGCTTCTCTTTCGACCTCAGCCTCATCTCGAGTTGCCGGCGAATGGTCTTGGCGAGAGGCCGCAACGCCGCGACGGCGAAGCCGCAGAGAAGCATGAGCCACGTCGCCAGGGCCGCGCACCACAATAGGTCTTCCAGAATCTTGGGCATGACCTGCCCCCAAATGACTGCCTGAAATGAGAACAGTGTCCCTCAACCTTGGAGCGGCCACAAGGCGTCGTAAAAGTAGCAACGGAGCGACGGACGTGCCGGACGCCCGAAATCACGATCGCAGTCGCGGAGCCTGAGAATTCCCAGATCAGTGATTGTGAAACCGCGGATCGATTCGAGGATCGATTCTTGGGGCAACCGGTTGAATGGGCATGCGCATCCGGCTGATGAGATGGGCAGGTTCGCTGACCCTTGTTGGTGTACTTGTCTCTGCTTGCGTGAATTCCGACCAAGCGAGGCCGGCGGCCCGATCGGGCGCGTCATCGGGTGCGCCATGGGCCCGCGACCTCAACGAGCCGCCCCCAAATCGAGAGCCCGCCAATGGAGCGGCGGTCGCAGGAATAAAGGCTGATCTGAATGCTGCGCGAGAGAAAGCCTCGCGCTGAGGGGAGCCTTCGGCCAACGCCCCCTTTGCCACAATGCGGCAGAAACTACCCGATCATCCTTTCAAGGGCGACGAGAGCGGTAAAGACGACCACGACGACTCCAACGAAGGTGATGCCGAGGAAGACATTGTGCATGCTGTCGCGTTTCCCTATTCGCTGCCGGCGCCAACAAGCCGCCTGAGCTATTCAAGCGTCTTTCAGCTTCCAACCGCGAGGTGATCCTCGCACTCAGTCTTCAAGGTCAGTGGACTTTGATTTCCTTCAAGGGGAGCCGTAGCTCGGCGGCGCGTTCTTCGCGATCCTTCTTGCGAAATTCGATCTCTCGTCGCTCGAATTCAGTGAGTTCCCTTCGAGCCGCTTCCAAAATGCGATCACGTGGCGCCGTTCCTGGTTGTGTGCGTTGGCTCATCACTTACCCCAGTGTTGTCCCAGCGTTGTGGAAGGGGCAGATCGCCGCAAGATTGCGGATTTATGACGGCAGCGTGAGGAATATCGGCCAGGCGATCCTCACGATCGCGCCAGGAATTGCGCCAGGACAAGCTGGTGACGCGTGCGGCCAGGCCCGATGTTGGTGATTTGCCCGACGTGTCAATCGCGGGCGTCGCTGAGGCAATCCTTGCCGGCGATGCCCCGGCTACTTTGCATGGGGTTGTTTTCGAGACTTTTGTTCGGCCGTGTCCCGTGCCGGCCCGCGGCTGTTTTTCGACGCAGATGATCTGATCGGTGTGCGCCGGGCGGAAGCTTCACTGCCTGCGGTACCCCCGGGGCTGCGGCACGCCCGGCGGCTGTCCGGTCTGCTGCTGCCTGAACCGGGCGCGCGGATTCAGATCGCAATAGGTGTTCCAGCGCCCCGAGGCGGACGCCAGGCACTGCGCCCTCGTTTCATACGAGCAGTCGCCGGACCAGCCGAGCTCCTCGCCAAAGACGCACCAGGGGTAGTCGTAGGAGGCGGGAAGGGCGGAGCCTGCGTGAGCGGCCGTTGCCGCGGCCAGCAGCGCCAAGATGGCTAGCGTCGTGCGCATGATCATATCTCCTGTCGTAGGGCCTTCGGCGGCGGGCAAGACCTCGAATCGTTGCACGCGCCGCTTCAACGCGATCAAGCGTGTTGAGGATTAGGCCGAAAGGCCCGTCGGTCCACCCAGGCGCATTTTTTCTCGCCATTTGTGAACTGCTTCACATCCGCAATGCCGATCGCCTGCTACAGATCGCGCATTGCTTTACCTATCCATTATTTAAAAAACACACCCCCGGCAGTCACATGCCGGGGGTGTTTTTGCATGGGCTGACCTTCAGGCGAGGGGGTTTTGTTCAGTGCCGGCGGAACGAGCGCACGGGACTGAGGGTTTGCTTCAGCGCCGCGATGAAGCCGGCGGTCGGACGTGCCGGCGATTTGGCTTCAATTGCTTCAGCTGCGACGCGGCAATCCGCGGCGACCTTCAACAGGCCGATCCGCGCGAGGTCGAGGGTGGAGAGCTCCGCCTGCTCCAGACACACACGCTCCAAACGGCGGAATTCCCGCAGCTCCCTGTTCATGCGCTGTCTCCCGGTGGTTGGGGACAAGCCAACCGCGATTCTCCTTAATGAGTAGTAAATCAGTCGGGGCTGGCCTCAGGCTGGTCACCGCGCCTGTGCTATAATCCCGCTCATGACCTGATCCCCGACGACCGGCGCCGGTGGTTCCACCGTTCGGCCGGCGAATCGACCAGGGAAATTCGAAGCAGGTGGCAAAGCGAGCACGGTGACGATCGTAACGGGAGGGAGCCTGACCATGACCACGTTCGACAAGCGCGAGCAGGGCTTTGAGGCCAAATTCGTTCACGACGAGGAGCTCATGTTCAGGGCCACGGCCCGATCCAACAAGCTGCTCGGCATGTGGGCCGCCGAGCAGCTCGGGCTGAGCGGCGATGCCGCAACCCGCTACTCGACGGAGCTCGTGACCGCCAATCTCGATAACAGGACGGTCGATGATGTCCTGGGAAAGGTCTCCGGCGACCTCGCCGGCAAGGGAATCACGCCCGAGCAGGTTGCCCAGAAGCTCCAGGAATTCCTGCATCAGGCCGTGCAGCAGCTGAAGGGCCCCGAATAGGGCGCGTCCCGATCGTGCAGATGTCTTTCGAAGGTCACAGCTCCATGTGGACGATCTCGATCGGCTCGCCGCCGAGTCCGTGGGAGAAGTAGCCCCGCTTGATGCTCCTGAAGCCGTGCTTGCGGTAGAAGCCTTCGGCGTTGATGGTCGCCTCGAGCCTGATCGGCCCCTCGTGGCCGACCTTCGCCTCGGCTATCCCGATCTCCAGCAGTCTCCGCCCAAGTCCCGTGCCCGCCGCTTCGGGCAGGATGAACAAGCGGGTGACTTCGCCTGGCTCCGCATCGACAAAGCCGATCACCTTGCTATCGCGCAGGCCCACGGTCATTCGTCCCCTGGCGATGAGCTCTTCGTAGAACGCCACCGTGCGGTCGCCCATCCAGTTCGTGAGCTGGTCGCGGGAATAGGATTCTCCGGAAAGGCCGCTGATCGACGCCTTGGTGAGATTGAAAACAGTTTCCGCATCTTCGCGGCGGGCGGCCCTGAATGAGAAATCGGTGTCCGTCACGCGGATGGATCCGGCGTCATTCGTGGTTGCGCGCGGCCGTGTCGCTCAGGCGATCGACGAAGGCAATCCCGATCGCCGACGCCACGAAGGTGATGTGGATCAGGACCTGCCACATCACGCCCTGCTCGGTAAAGCTGGCGCGGCCGGAGCCGAGATTGCCGGCCTCGATGAAGGTGCGCAGCAGCGCGATCGAGGAGATGCCGATGATGGCCATCGCGAGCTTGATCTTCAGCACGCTCGCATTGACGTGGCCGAGCCACTCCGGCTCGTCCGGATGGCCCTGGAGGTCGAGCCGCGAGACGAAGGTCTCGTAGCCGCCGACGATCACCATCACCAGGAGGTTCGAGATCATGACCACGTCGATCAGCGCCAGCACGCTCATCATGATCTGCTGCTCGGTCAGGTCGAGCGCGTGCCAGGACAGATGCCAGAGCTCCTTGACGAACAGCGCGATGTAGACGCATTGCGCGACGATCAGCCCGAGATAGAGCGGCAGCTGCAGCCAGCGCGAGCCGAAGATGACCATCGGCAGCGCGCGCAGGCGTGGCGAGGCCGGAAGGCGGGGCTGGCTCGTCGTTTCAGGCTCGCTCGACATTTTCAGGCAATTCCCCGCTTCAGTTGCACGGAGGCCAGATGTAGCTCGACATGATGGCCTGCGGAAGACGCGACGTTGGGATCATGCGCGGCCTGCGGCATGATGCTATCCTGACCTCCGGGCGGCGCTGATTTTCAGCTGAGATCATTGGAGACATCGTGCGGACGATTGCGGCTGTTGCGACCATCGTGCTCTGCGGAGCCGTGATCACCGAAGCGGCCGCGCTGCCGCTGACGCCATTTCGCTACGCGGACCAGGCGCAGCGCTATTGTCCGACGGACAAGGTGGTGTGGCTGGATTTCAGGAAGGGGCGCTACTACGCCAAGGGCCAGAAGCTCTACGGGCAGGGGTTCGATGGCAGCTTCGTCTGCCTCAACGAAGCCAAGAGCAGCGGTTATCGCCGCTCGGTGCTGGGCTTGCGCTGAGCGCGCGCAGACCGGGTGGGTCGCTGGCTATTTGCTCTCGCTCGGCAGCTTGACCGGCACGTGCGGGGAACTGCTGACGACACGCGGACTTCCGTCCGGATAAGTGCGGCTCGTCCGGATCAGCGTTTCCAGAACCAGGAAGAATTTCTCGGCAAGCATGTCTCGTCACCCTCGTTGGTGATGGCCTCATCAAAGTTGAGTCGAGGCGCGAGGGACGGAAATTCAATCAACTAAAAGGGAAGCAGACAGTCCGGAAATACTGGACGTGCCGACTGGCAGCGTATTGCGCCGCAACATCGCGGCAGATGATTAAGGGGAAAGGTTGGCGCGCCTCAGGCGAACGCCAGGCCTCAGGCACAGTCAGGCAAACGCCAAGGCCATCAGACTCGAGCAGAGCAGAACCAAGCCGCCCGCCGTCAACGCCAGAAAGCCGTCCGACACCAGATCATGATTGCGCATAGGACACCTGCCGCTCTCTTGCTCGATGCTCGACCGGATTGATTAAAAGTTTCCGAACGCGCTCAAATTGAAAGAGGTGATGCTTCCGCGCGAGGCACTATGCCCTCGTGCGGTATCCTTCGAACGCATGGGCCAGAAAAATCCCCGCGCTTACCAGACCCATCAGTGCTGAAACCGTCTCAATCATCGCAAACTTCCGTTGCGCCCCTCGCACACGCGACAAAACGCGTACCGCCTTGCACAGTCAAAAGGATTCCAATGTGCGCAGTTGCAATCGGGAAGCAGTGAGGATTTGGCGCAACAGTTTGTCCAGGACTGGGACGGGAATAGGGCGCTTCCGCGCCGATGCTCCGTAGATCAACGGAGAGAACGCCAACCTCTGGTTTACCATCTCGGCGCGAGAGTCGCGCGCTCCCCATTTCCGCCGTGATCGCGTTGCGTTATCGTCACCACTTCCGAACCGGTGGTGGGCCGCTTCGGGCAAAGACCGGCAGAAGGCCTCCTTGTGGGCACGCGTCCGGCGAGATGGTATTGGGGCGAATGGGGATCCGACGGTCAGATTCGATGGTGCGGGCCGCGCGTGGTGTTGCGGCTGCCGCGACCTGCCTCGCGCTTGCCAACTGTGCCTCATCGGGCAAATTCGCCAGCCACGTCGATCCGAAATACGGCGTGTCCTCCAGCCCGCGCGTGGTGGCCTGGGGCGATCCCGTGCCCAAGGGCGGCGGCACCTACCGCGTCGGCAAGCCCTATGTGGTGGCCGGCAAGACGTATGTGCCGGAGGAGGACGCCAACTACCGCGCCGAGGGCCTGGCTTCCTGGTACGGCGACGACTTCCACGGCCGCCTGACCGCCAATGGCGAAATCTTCGACATGGGCTCGCTCACCGCGGCGCACCCGACCTTGCCGATGCCGTGCTATGCGCGGGTGACCAACCTTTCCAACGGCAAATCGCTTATCGTCCGGGTCAACGACCGTGGGCCATATCACGGCAACCGCCTCATCGACGTCTCGAACAAGGCGGCTGAACTACTTGAATTCAAAGGCAATGGTGTCGCCAAGGTGCGCGTCGAATATGTCGGCCGGGCGCCCCTTGAGGGGTCCGACGACCGCCAGCTGATGGCCACCTTGCGCACCGGCATTCCGGCGCCGACCCCCTCGATGGTCCGCGTCGCCTCGGCTAGGCCATTCGTTCCGGAGCTGTCGGCTTCCAGCCATGGCGCGATCCGAGGCGAGGTTCCGCTTCCGGAAGGGCGGCCATACAGCCTCGGCAATACTTCGGCCGACGTCGCTTCGATCAACGCGACCTCGGAAATGTCGGCTTCGAGCCGCAATCGCGGCCGGGCGCTCCAGAATGCGCGCGCGGTGTCCTATGACCAGGACGGCCGCGATACGTCGGACACGGCGCCATCGGCCGCCTATGTCTCCGACGACGGCGCGTCAGAGGCGCGCAATATCCTGAGCGGCCGCGGGCTCTACTGAGTCGCACTTTCCTTCAGGAACGTCACCAGGGCCGTATTGACCTCGTCGGGCCGCTCCTGCTGCACCCAGTGGCCGGCGCCCTCGATGATCAGCTTGCGCCTCAGATTAGGCAGCACGCGCTCGAGCTCATTGACGCGCTTGGCGCCGATCAGCCCGGTGATCACCGCATCCTTGGAGCCCGCGATGAACAGCGAAGGCTGATGGATCTGCGCGTCCTGCCAGGGCGCCGTCAGCTCCCAATTGCGATCGATGTTGCGGTACCAGTTGAGGCCGCCGCGGAAGCCGGACTTGCGATAGGTCTCGGTGAAATAGGCGAGGTCTGCCTCGGTCAGCCAGCTCGGCAGCGGCTCCGAGCCGCTCGCGTGGCCGAGAAAGCCCTTGTCGTCTTGAACGAACATCGCCGCCGTCGGATCGGAAAGCCCGCGCCCACCCAGCACGATGCGCATGGTGTGGGCGACATCGCGCTCGAGCTCCGCCTCCGCGACGCCGGGCGTCTGAAAGTACTGCCAGTAGAAATTGGTGATGCCGTTCTCACGCAACAGGTCGAGCGGCTTGCCGCGGCCGCGGAACGGCGGCGGAACGCTCAAGCCCGCCACCGCCGTGAATATGTCCGGCCGGAACAGCGCCGCGTGCCAAGCCACCGGCGCGCCCCAGTCGTGGCCGATGACCATGGCCTTGGTCTCGCCAAGCGCCTGCACCAGGGCAACGACGTCACCGACCGTGTCGAAGATGGAGTAGGCGGTGACATTCGATGGTGCCGTGGTCCGGCCATAGCCCCGCATGTCCGGAGCGACGACGCGAAAGCCGGCCGCCGCCACCGCCGGGATCTGGTGACGCCAGGAGTAGGAGAGTTCCGGCCAACCATGGCAGAGGATCACGAGCGGCCCCTGGCCCTGCTCACGGACGAAAAGATCGATCCCGTTGGCTGAGATCACGCGGGAGGAGGACATCGCTTTTCCGCCTTGTTTCAGAGGTTTGGTCGGAAATCGTGAGGCGCCACGATAGGGACCCCGGCCCACCTGTGCAATCTTCGGGTGATGATCCGGTTCCCCGTGTTGTTTGCGCGGGGGCCAACTGTTAGAACGCCGCTCTCAGGGCTTCGCCATGGCATTTCACTTTCCTCCGACCCGCCCATCCCGGTTCGCCGCCGGGTGGCTCGCGCGCGGGCTCGTTGCCGCCGGCGTGGCGCTGAGCCTCGGCTGGGGCGGCATGCTCTATGCCGCCAATCAGAGCGTGCAGGGCGCCAAGAAGGAAGAAGCCGGCTTTGATGGCGACGCGCCCACCGCGATCCTGATCGAGGCGTCCAGCGGCAGCGTGCTGTTCGAGAAGAATGCCGACGAGCTGCGCGCCCCCTCCAGCATGATGAAGCTGATGACCGCGGAGGTCGTCTTCAATGCAGTGAAGAAGGGCGACATCAAGCTGACCGATGAATACCGGATCAGCGAGAATGCCTGGCGGAAGGGCGGTGCGCCCTCCGGCAGTTCCACCATGTTCGCCGCGATCAACAGCAAGGTATCGGTCGACGATCTCCTGCATGGCGCGATCATCCAGAGCGGTAACGACGCCTGCATCGCGCTCGCCGAAGGCATGGCGGGCAACGAGCGCCTTTTCGCCACCGATTTCATGACCAAGCGCGCCCGCGAGCTCGGCCTGACCAAATCGACCTTCGCCAATTCGAACGGGTTGCCCGACCCCGGCAACAAGATGACGGTGCGCGAGCTCGGCATTCTCGCGCGCCACGTCATCCTGGACTATCCGGAGTTCTACAAGCTGTTCGGCGAGAAGGAGTTCACCTGGAACAAGATCCGCCAGCCCAACCGCAATCCGCTGCTCAACGCCATGGAAGGTGCCGACGGGCTGAAGACCGGCTTCACCAAGGAGGGCGGCTACGGGATGGTCGGCTCGGCCGTGCAGAACGGCACGCGGCTGATCGTCGTCGTCAACGGCCTTGAAGACTCCGAGGATCGCGCCACCGAAGCCAAGAAGATGCTGGAATGGGGTTTTCGCAACTTCGAGACCCGGACGCTGATCGCGGCCGACCAGCCGGTGGGCTATGCAAAGGTGTTCGGCGGCGAGAGCCGCTCGGTGAAACTTGTCGCCAAGGATCCGGTCAAGGTGATGGTGCACAAGAACGGCGGCGACAAGCTGATCGCGCGCATCGTCTACAGCGGTCCGGTGCGCGCGCCGGTCCGGGAGGGGCAGCCGGTCGGCGTGGTGCGGGTCTGGCGCAGCGGCCAAATCGCTGTGGAGACACCGGTCTATGCGGCGGAGGCGATCGGCACCGGCTCAACCATGCGGCGCGCGATCGACGGCGCGAGCGAGCTCGTGATCGGCATGTTCCGCGCGGGCGCCGAGAAGCTCTGACCATGAACGAGATTGCAGTGAAGTCGCCGTCCGGGCGCGGGCGATTCATCACCTTTGAAGGCGGTGAGGGCTCGGGCAAGTCGACCCAGATCAAGCGGCTCGCCGACCGGCTCGACGCCACCAAGCTGAAGACCATCGTCACTCGCGAGCCCGGCGGCTCGCCCGGCGCCGAGATCATGCGCCATCTCGTGCTGTCCGGGATGGGCAAGCTGCTCGGGCCGGATGCCGAGACACTGTTGTTCGCGGCCGCCCGCGACGACCATGTCCGCACCGTGATCGAGCCGGCACTCAACCAGGGCACGTGGGTCCTGTGCGACCGCTTCGCCGACTCGACGCGGGCCTATCAGGGCAGCCTCGGCAGCGTGCCTGAAGGCGTCATCAACGCGATGCAGCGGGTTACGATCGGTGATCTCAAGCCGGACGTCACGATCATCCTCGATCTGCCGGTCGAGATTGGTCTGCAGCGCGCGGCCGCGCGGCGTGGCAGCGGCACACCGGATCGCTTCGAGGGCGAGAGCCTCAAATTCCATCAGGATCTGCGCGAGGCCTATCGCAAGATCGCAGCCGGCGATCCCGGACGCTGCGTGCTGATCGACGCCAGTGGCGATGCGGACACGGTCGCCGCGCGAATCTGGGCGGCGTTGCGCGATCGCGTGTTCAGCGCTCCGACGAAGGCAGCGTCCGCATGAGCCCTCGCCAGACCGAGCGCGAGACCGCGATTCCGCATCCGCGCGAGACCAGCCGCCTGTTCGGCCATCGTGAAGCCGAAGCGGCACTGCTCACCGCCTATCGCAGCGGGCGCATTCCGCATGCCTGGCTGATTGGCGGACCGCAAGGCGTCGGCAAGGCGACGCTGGCGTACCGGATGGCGCGCTTCGTCCTCGCGCATGGCCATCCGCTCGCGCCCGCCGTGCAGCGAGCCGAGGATCTGTCGATCGATCCGAACGATCCCGTGGCGCGTCAGGTCGCCGCCGGCTCGCATGGCGGGCTGTTGACGCTGGAGCGCACGGCGAACGACCGCGGCGTGATGAGGACGGTCATCACGGTCGACGAGACGCGCGAGACGATCGCATTCTTCGGCTCGACGGCGGCTGCCGAAGGCTGGCGCGTCTGCATCGTTGACACCGTCGATGAGCTCAATCCGAACGCGGCGAACGCGCTGTTGAAGATCCTAGAGGAGCCGCCACAGCAATCGCTGTTCCTGCTGGTCAGCCACGCGCCGGCGCGGGTGCTGGCGACGATCCAGTCGCGCTGCCGCAAGCTGCGCCTGCGCTCGCTTGCGACCGACGACGTGATCGGTGCTGCGGCTGTGGCCGCCGAGCTCGACGTGAGCGATCCGGCTCTGCGAGAGGCTGCAGAGGCTTCCGAGGGCAGTGTCGCGCGGGCGCTGACGCTGCTCGGCGGCGATGCGCTGAAGCTTCAGCAGCGTACCGCGGCGCTGCTCGCGCGTCTGCCGCAGGTCGATCCAAAGGAGCTGCACACGCTCGGCGATTCGCTCGGCACCAGCGATCGCGTGGCTCTCGCGGCCTTCATCGACGGCATCGACCGCTGGATCGCCGAGCGGCTGCATGCGGATGAGGCGAGCGCCAACCAGAACCTGCCGCGCCTTGCACGGCTTGCGGAGGTATGGGAAAAGATCGTCCGCGCCGCGCGCGACACCGAAACCTACAATCTGGAGCGCAAGCCGCTGGTTTTTTCGGTGTTCGGCTGGCTCGCGGACGCAACGCGCTAGGCGCTGGTTTCCATTTTTTTAGAGCCGCAAAGGAATTCGTGGTGGCAACGCGAGCTAAGAAAACCGTCAAACGCAAGAGCGGCAAGAAGGCTGCGAAAAAGACCGCCAAGAAAACGGCCAAGAAAACGGCCAAGAAATCGACCAAGAAAACAGCCAAGAAGGCCGCGAAGCGGTCGGCCAGGTCGCGTACGCCCAAAGCTGCCAAGAAGACCAGGAAGGTTGCTGCCAAGACTGCGAAGAAGTCCAAATCCAAGGCCAAAGCGCGCGTGACCAAGACGGCGAAGAAGGCCGGCAAGACGAGCGCTAAGAAGCAGGTCGTTGCCAAGAAGGCCGCCGGGAAAGCGGCGAAGGTCGTGAAGCCAACAGTGGTGGCTGCGCCACCCGCGAGGCCGGCCCCCGTCGCGGCTCCTCCCAAGGCTGCGAAGCCGAAAGCGCCGCGCGCGCCTGCTAAGAAAGAAGTCGCTCCGCAGACCGCAGAGCCGGTGGCGGCGCCGTCGCGCGAAAACGCCTTTTACATCACGACCGCGATCGCCTATCCCAACGGCCAGCCCCATATCGGCCACGCCTACGAGGCGATCTCGGCGGACGTGCTCGCGCGCTTTGCGCGACTCGACGGCAAGGACGTGTTCTTCCTGACCGGCACCGACGAGCACGGGCTGAAGATGGTCCAGACCGCGCAGAACGAGGGGCTGACGCCGTCGGCGCTCGCGACCCGCAACGCCAACCGCTTCAGGGAGATGGATGAGCGGCTCGACGTTTCGTTCGATCGCTTCATCCGCACCACCGAAGAGCAGCATCACCGCTCCAGCAAAGAGATCTGGCGGCGGATGGCTGATAACGGCGACATCTATGCCGACACCTATGCCGGCTGGTACTCGGTGCGCGACGAGGCGTATTACGCCGAGGACGAGACGCGCCTGAACGATGACGGTGTGCGGCTTGGTCCGCAGGGCACGCCGGTCGAATGGGTGGAGGAGAAGAGCTATTTCTTCCGGCTGTCTGCCTACCAGGACAAGCTCCTGAAGCTCTATGAGGAGAAGCCCGAGTTCATCGGCCCGGATGCGCGCAAGAACGAGGTGGTGAGCTTCGTCAGAAGCGGCCTGCGCGATCTTTCGATCTCGCGCACCACCTTCGACTGGGGCGTGAAAGTGCCCGGTGACGAAGAGCATGTGATGTATGTCTGGGTCGATGCGCTGACCAATTACATCACCGGCGTCGGATTCCCCGACGAGAGCGACGCCAACTGGGGCCGCTGGCCGGCGGACGTCCACATCATCGGCAAGGACATCATCCGCTTCCACGCGGTCTACTGGCCGGCGTTCCTGATGTCGGCGGGCATTCCCTTGCCGAAGCGGGTCTATGCGCACGGCTTCCTGTTCAACAGGGGCGAGAAGATGTCGAAGTCGGTCGGCAATGTCGTCGATCCCTTCAATCTCGCGGATCAGTATGGCGTCGACCAGATGCGCTATTTCTTCCTGCGCGAGGTGCCATACGGCCAGGACGGCAACTACAACCACGAGGCCATCGTCGCGCGCATCAATGCCGATCTTGCCAACGATCTCGGCAATCTCGCGCAGCGTTCGCTGTCGATGATCGCCAAGCAGCTCGGTGGGGTGCTGCCGGAGCCCGGCGAGTTCAGCGACAACGACAAGGCGATGTTGGCGCAGGCAGATGGCATGATCGCGCTTGCGCGTGAAGCGATGGCGACGCAGCAGATCCATCAATGGCTCAACGCGGTGTGGGCCGTGGTGGCCGAAGCCAACCGCTACTTCGCGGGCGAGGCGCCCTGGGCGCTGGCGAAGACCGATCCGGCGCGGCAGAAAACGGTCCTGTACGTGACCGCCGAAGTCGTGCGCCAGATCGCGATCCTGACCCAGCCCGCGATGCCGACGGCATCAGGCAAGCTGCTCGACAGCCTCGGCATCCCCGAAGGCGAGCGCAACTTTGCGATGCTCGGCGGCGAGAAGCGGATCGCGCCCGGCTCGACGCTGCCCGCGCCGACGCCGGCGTTCCCGCGCTACGTCGAGCCGGCGGCGTAAGGCCCGGACGATGTTGGTCGACAGTCACTGCCATCTGGATTTTCCGGATTTCTCGGACGATCTCGACGGGATCGTGTCGCGTGCCGCGGCCGCAGGCGTTGGCCGTATGGTCACGATCTCGACGCGGGTGCGCAAGCTCGACCAGCTCATCGCCATCGCCGAGCGCTACGACAACGTCTATTGCTCGGTCGGCACCCATCCGCACAATGCGGATGAGGAGGACGGCGTCTCCGCCGACGAGCTGATCGCGCTGACGAAGCATCCCAAGGTGGTTGCGCTTGGGGAAGCCGGGCTCGATTACTTCTACGACAACGGCTCGCCGGAGGCGCAGGCGAGGGGCTTTCGCGCCCATATCGCGGCGGCGCGCGCAACCGGCCTGCCGCTCGTGATCCACACCCGCGAGGCGGACGAGGATTGCGGGCGCATCCTGGAGGAAGAAGTCGCGAAAGGATCATTTGCCGCCGTGCTGCATTGTTACACGGGCGGACGCGAGCTTGCTCTGAAGGCGATTTCGCTTGGTCTCTACATCGGCTTCACAGGCATTCTGACCTTCAAGAAGTCGGAAGCATTGCGCGCGCTCGCGGCCGAGCTTCCGGCGGACCGCATCCTCGTGGAAACGGATTCGCCCTATCTCGCGCCGGGCAAATTCCGCGGCAAGCGCAACGAGCCGGCTTATGTGGTGGAGGTGGCAAAGGTGCTCGCCGAGACGTGCGGCGTATCGCTTGAGGAGATCTCGCGCCAGACCACCGAAAACTTCTTCCGCCTGTTCTCCAGGGTGAAGGCCTGAACCAGGGACGCCGCATGACACTGACGCTGACGATTCTGGGCTGCGGCTCCTCCGCCGGCGTGCCGCGCCCGGCGCTCGGCTGGGGCGCCTGCGATCCCAACAATCCAAAGAACCGCCGCCGCCGCTGTTCGCTGCTGGTCGAGCAGGCCGGCGAGCACGGCACCACGCGGATCGTGATCGACACCTCGCCCGACCTGCGCGAGCAGCTGATCGACGCCAATGTCGACCACATCGACGCCGTGTTCCTGACCCACGAGCATGCCGACCAGACCCACGGCATGGACGATCTGCGCTCGGTCGTGCTGCACATGCGCAAGCGCATTCCGACCTATTTCAACCAGTCGACCGCCAAAGACATCATGGCGCGGTTCTCCTATTGCTTCATCTCGCCGGAGGGCAGCGACTATCCGCCGATCCTGACGCGGCATTCCATCGAGGCGGGCGAGACCCAGACCATCCTGGGGAAGGGCGGCGCGGTGAAGATGACGGCCTTCCTGGTGCAACACGGCCAGATCCCCGCGCTCGGCTATCGTATTGGCGATGCCGCCTACACGCCCGACCTCAACGACATTCCGCGCGAGAGCTGGGGTGCGCTGGAAAATCTCGATCTCTGGATCGTCGATGGCCTGCGCTACACCGGCCACGTCAGCCATTTCAGCATCAATGACGCGCTGTCCTGGATCGAGCGCTTCAAGCCGAAGCGCGCTGTCATCACCAACATGACTGCTGACGTCGATTACGAGGTGGTGAGGCAGTCGCTGCCGGCGGGCGTGGTGCCGGCTTATGACGGCATGCGGCTGGAGATCGTGCCGTCGCCTTAGAGTTCGAAATGAGAATCGAGCAGGCCGCTCCAATCGTTCCTGCTCCGACCGTTCATGCTCACCAGTTTCCCTGTCCGGTCAAAATGAACGTACATTGTCCATGAAAACACGATTCCAAAGTGGTCGACCTCGCGTTGCGAGGTGAACATGGTCTCATCGTAATGCTGTAGATCGGGCACTCTCGACTTCACCACGTCCAGAGGGTCGCCCTTCCTCAGCAACTGCCATTCTCCTGGCATTGGTGGCTTGGCCATAAGAACGATACTAGTGGAAAGAAGTATAACGATTGCAAGGACAGCGATTTTCTTCACGGTGTCGTCCTACCAGGCGTAGCGCATGACGGCCTTGCCGGTATAGGACCGCACCTGGCTCGCGAATTCGCCGTCGAAGCTTGCGGCTGCGGCCCAGCCGTTCAGCCATTTCAATTCAATCGCCCCGCCCGCGAGCGCTGAGTTCGGAGCCAGCGCCGCGCCGCTGGCGAAGTAACCGAGGCCGGGCAGCGCCTGGAAAGCCGGTGCAACCGTGCTTGCGGCGCTGAAATCATGCGCCCAGGCGAGGTGCGTCCGCAAATTCAGCGCACCGCCCTGAAGCGCGAAGGACGCGTTGGTGCGCAAGCCCAGTTCGCTGCGGCTGTCGGTGACACGATCGCTGCCGAAGGCCGCCGCAAAC
The DNA here is from genome assembly GCF_024199885.1 of Bradyrhizobium sp. CCGUVB23. Lineage (NCBI taxonomy): Bacteria > Pseudomonadati > Pseudomonadota > Alphaproteobacteria > Hyphomicrobiales > Nitrobacteraceae > Bradyrhizobium > Bradyrhizobium sp. CCGUVB23. The sequence continues at coordinate 8,736,752 of NZ_JANADQ010000001.1, read as the reverse complement.
GCGTTCGTAGCAAAGGCCGGTTGGGATGCGTTTGCCGGCAGGCTGAAGGCCATGACCTGTCCGGCAGCGTAAGCGGTCACGCCGAGCCAGGGAATCGCGAAGCGATAGCCGCTCTCGATGCGGCCGGAATAAGCATTGGCGTTGAAGGCCGCGTTGAGCTGGTCGACGCCGGGATGATCGCTGGTGATGGCTTGCCAGCCATAGGCAACCGCCGTGGCGACATAGGCCTGCCCGACCGTATGCCTGACGAAGGTTCCGGCCTGAAACAGATCGGAGCGACCACTGCCGGCGCTGCCGGCGAAATTGGTGCCGCCGCCGGCCATGGCAAAGCCAAACCGCGTTTGCGGCGACAGCGAGTAATCGGCCCCGACCACGGTTGCAAAAATCCGGCTCGATGAGCTCGGGCCCGGCGCGGCGCTGCTGCCTGCCACTTGCGAGCCGCCGATTCCCGAAGCCCAGACGTTCCAATGCGGCGCGTACGAGGAGCCGGTGAGGGGCATCTTGCCGTAGAGGGCCTCATAGACCTCGCGCCCGACACCACCGCGCGTTCGATCTGACGGGATCGCGGCGTAGGCCGCCAGCGCTTCGTCAGCGAGCGCCGGCGAGGCTTCCGCGCCGCGACCGTCGATAGCGGGATCGAGCAGCGTCTGCGTGAACTGCGTCATCGCGAGGAAAGTCGCTTGCGCGGTCTCGGCCTGGGACAGCGCCAATGGGCCCGGTGGCGATGCCGGACCGATGCCGGCACTCATACCCGAAGGTGGCGACATGGCTGCAGCAGCGACGCTCGGCTGACTGGTTGGATTGCTGCCCACGGGAGGTGAGGTCATGCCGCCGGTGACCGCGCCGCTGTTGGGCGTGGCCGGAGAGGCGATGGCAGCGCTGCCGGCGTTTGGCGTTGCCGGCGATGCGGGACCTGCGGGCATCTGAGGTGTTTGCGGGGACGATGCAGGAGCGGCAGCCTGCTCCGTCGCAGGCGCGCTAACAGGCGCCTCCGGCAGGCCTTGCGCGTGCGCGATGCCCGGAAGCAATCCGATCATCAATAGCAGCGCCCGACGCAAAGATGCGTCTGTGCGCAAGACAAATCGCATGAAGCGCCCCACCGGGCCGGTCGCCCGCCGCGTCTATCGCGCAGCGCCTCGTTCGGGAATCAGCGAATCCGACCTTTTGAAACCGTAGGCAGGCCGGGATTTTTTTCAAATCTTTTCCGGCCGTTTCCGGACTTTCACGGGAACCCGAGCCCCGATCGCACGCAACAGGCGAATCAGGCTGATATCGCCTTCGCCGAGTCCACCTGGTTGCGCAGCAGGAATTTCTGGATCTTGCCCGTGGACGTCTTCGGGATCGGCCCGAACACCACGGCCTTCGGGGTCTTGAAGCCCGACATATGCGAGCGGCAGAACGCGATGATGTCGGCTTCGCTGGCGCTCGCGCCGTCCTTCAGTTCGACGAAGGCGCAGGGCACCTCGCCCCATTTCGGGTCGGGTTTTGCCACCACGGCTGCGAACAGCACGGCCGGGTGCTTGTAAAGGATGTCCTCGACCTCGACGGAGGAGATGTTCTCGCCGCCGGAGATGATGATGTCCTTGGAGCGGTCCTTGATGATGACGTAGCCGTGCTCGTCGAGCACCCCGAGATCGCCGGTGTGAAACCAGCCGCCTTCGAAGGCCTCTTTGGTGGCATTCTCGTTCTTCAGATAGCCCTTCATCACGATGTTGCCGCGGAACATGACCTCGCCGATGGTCTCGCCGTCGCGCGGCACCTCCTGCATGGTCTGCGGATTGATGACGGTGACGCCTTCCTCCAGCGGGTAGGGCACGCCCTGCCGGCGCTTCATACGCGCGCGCTCAGGCGCGGACAGTTCATCCCAGCCCGGCTGCTCGGCGCAGACGGAGGCGGGGCCATAGACCTCGGTGAGCCCGTAGACGTGGGTGAGCCTGATGCCGATGCTCTCGGCGCCTTCGAGCACGGCGACGGGCGGCGCCGCGCCCGCAATCAGGCCAACGATGCGCCGAGCGGCATTTCCCTTGGGCGCATCGGGCGCGTTGATCAGCGTGTTGTAGACGATCGGCGCGCCGCACATGTGCGTGACGCCGTGCGTCTTGATCAGCTCGAAGATCTTGGTCGGCTCGACCTTGCGCAGGCAGACGTTGATGCCGGCCGATGCGGCAATGGTCCAGGGGAAGCACCAGCCGTTGCAATGGAACATCGGCAGCGTCCAGAGATAGACCGGATGCTGGCCGAGATTGCCGGCGAGGATGTTGCTGACGGCGTTGAGATACGCGCCGCGATGATGGGTGACGACGCCCTTGGGATTGCCCGTGGTGCCCGAGGTGTAGCTCAGCGCGATCGCGTCCCATTCGTCCTGCGGCGGGATCGCGTTGAAGCCGGGGGCGCCCTGCGCGACCGCTGCTTCATACTCGATCTCGCCGATACGCTGTCCGCCCTTGAATGAAGTGTCGTCGACGTCGATCACAAACGGCTTTGGACCCTTCATCTGCGCCAGCGCATCGGTGATGACACCGGCAAACTCGGGATCGACCAGGATGATCTTGGCCCCGCCGTGATCAAGCTGGAACGCGATCGAGGGCGCGTCGAGGCGGATGTTCAAAGCATTGAGCACCGCGCCGGTCATCGGGACCGCGAAATGCACCTCGTTCATCGCAGGTACGTTCGGCAGCATGGCTGCCACGGTGTCGCTGACGCCGATGCCCTTGCCTGCCAGGTACGATGCAAAGCGCCGGCACCGCTCATAGGTCTCGGCCCAGGTGAAGCTGCGGCTTTCATAGACGGTGCTGACATGGTCGGGATAGACGGCGGCGCTGCGCGCGAGGAAGCTCAACGGGCTCAATGGCACGTAGTTGGCGGGCGTCTTGTCCAGGCCGATATTGTAGTGGTTCTGCCTCTTATTCATCGGCACACTCCCTCAACTCTTCAAAGGAATCCGATCGAAATCCACGGGAAGATCGCAACGATAATCAATCCCACCAGCAACGCCAGCAGGTAGCCCCAGATTGGCCTGATGCCTTCGGCGGGGTCAACGCGTCCAATCGCGCAGGCGGCATAATAGCCGACGCCGAAGGGCGGGGCGAACAGTCCGATGCCCATGGCGAGGATGATGACCATGGCATAGTGCACCTCATGCACACCGACGGCGCGCGCGATCGGAAACAGAAGCGGCCCGAACAGCACGATGGCCGGAATGCCCTCCAGCACGCTGCCGAGGATGGTGAAGGCCAGGATCGAAACCGCGATGAAGGAAGCCGAGCCGCCGGGCAGCCCGGTCATGGCTGATGCGAGCGAGCGCGAGAAGCCGGATTGCGTCAGGCCCCACGCCATGCCGGTGGCGGTGCCGATGATCAGCAGGATCGCCCCGGACAGCGCCGCAGTCTCGACCAGCATCGGAAACAGCCGCCGCCAGTCGAAGCGGCGGTAGATCAAAAGGCCGACCAGGACGCCGTAAACGATGCCGATCGTGGAGACCTCGGTGGCGGTCGCAATGCCTTCGACCACCGCGTAGCGGATCACGAACGGCAGGGCCAGCGCGGGCAGGGCAATGACGAAGGTCTTGCCGATCTCGCCAGCCGTGGCGCGGCGGACATGGCCCATGTCCTCGTGGCGGTAGCGCCACCAGACCAGCATGCAGAGCGTCAGCGCCAGCACCACGCCGGGCAGCAGGCCGCCGGTGAACAGGGCCGCGATCGAGACGCCCGTGACCGAGCCAATGGTAATGAGCACGAGGCTCGGCGGAATGGTTTCGGTCTGCGCGCCGGTGGCCGCGAGGAGGGCGACGAGATCGCCGGGCCTGGCGCCGCGCTGCTTCATCTCGGGGAACAGGACCGGCGCGACCGCGGCCATGTCGGCTGCCTTGGCGCCGGAGATGCCGGAGACCAGATACATGGCGCCGACCAGCACGTAATGCAGCCCACCGCGGACATGGCCGAGCAGGCTCGCCAGGAAGGCCACCATGGCCCGGGCCATGCCGGTCATTTCGATCAACAACCCAAGGAACACGAACAGCGGCACCGAGAGCAGGATCAGATGGCTCATGCCCTCGTCCATCCGCCCGACCAGCACCATCACGGGTGTGCGCGTGGTCAACGCGAGATAGCCAAAGATCGCAAGGCCAAAGCCGAACGCAATGGGAACGCCAGCAAAGACGCAGAAGCCGGCGACGCCGACGAAGAAGATCACCAGGTTGAGATTGCCGAGCGGCCGCAAATACGGCTCGGCGAGCCAGAACGAACCGACGACGACGGCAACGGTCAGCGCGGCCGTCAGCACGGTCCGATAGTCGGCGGCGCGCAGCAGGCGCAGCACTGCGAACGCCGCCATCAGGCAGATGCCGACCGGCAGCGCCGCGGCGCGCCACATGTTCGAGATCTGCAGCGCCGGCGTGGTGATGAAGCTTTCCTCATAGGCGTAATCGTAGGACGGCCAGACGATCATCACGAGGAACGCCAGCGCGGCGCAGACCGCTACGAGATCGAGATAGGCCCGCATCGCCGGGCGCGCGCTCGCGACGATCGCCGTCATGCGCATGTGCTCGGAGCGGCGGAACGCCACCGCGGCGCCCAGCATCGCCAGCCACAGGAACAGGATGGAGGCGAGCTCGTCCGACCAGATCAGCGGCCGGTGAAATCCGTAACGCGCGACGACGCCGGCGAACAGGATGACGATCTCGGCGACGACCAGGATCGCCGCCGGGGTCTCGACGATGAAGCCGAGCAGGCGCTCCAGCGAGGCCAGAAACGAAGGTCGGCGAGGGGACTGCACGGTCACCTCGCCCACCACCTCGGTCACCTGAACCTCGATATGAGCCATGACGGCCTTGATCTTGATGCGTTACGACAGCTTGCCGACGGCCTTTTCCAGGAGGTCCCAGGCCTGATCGCCGTACTTGCCCTTCCATTCGGCATAGAAGCCGGCGCTGCGCAGCTTGTCGCGGAACGGCGCGGTTGCCGGCTGGTTGAAGGTCAGGCCCTTGCCGGCCAGCTCCTGCTGAAGGTTGGCATTGAGCTTGGCGGTGTCGGCGCGTTCCTTGATGGCGGCGGCATTGATGTTCTTGGCAACGATGTCGCGCACGTCATGAGGGAGCTTTTCCCAGGCGCGGCGGTTCGCCAGGAACCAGAAGCCGTCCCACATGTGGTTGGTCAGCGAGCAGTACTTCTGCACCTCGTAGAGTTTTGCGGTCGAGATGATCGCCAGCGGGTTCTCCTGGCCCTCGACGACCTTGGTCTGGAGCGCCGAATAGACCTCGCTGAAATTGATCGAGGCGGGCGCCGCGTCGAACGCCTTGAACATCGAGGTCCAGAGCGGCGAAACGGGCACGCGGATCTTGAAACCCTTCAGATCGTCCGGGCCGTTGATCGGCCTGGTCGAGGACGTGGTCTGCCGGAAGCCGTTATCCCAGATCTTGTCCATGACCTCGAGGCCGGCCTTCTTGATCTCGCCGCGGACATGGGCACCGAGATCGCCGTCCATGGCCTTCCAGACCGTGTCGTAGTCCGGAAACGCGAAGCCGATGCCGTTGATCGAGGCCGCTGGCACCAGCGTCGCAAGGATCAGGCCGGACAGCGTGAAGAACTCGACGCCACCAGAGCGGATCTGGCTCAGCATGTCGGTGTCGGAGCCGAGCTGGTTGTTCGGGAAGATCTGGAGGTCGAACTTGCCGCCGGTCTCGCTCTTGATCGCCGCAGCCATCTCCTTGGCTCGGATGTTCAGCGGATGGGTGTCCGGCAGGTTATTGGCGTATTTGTACGAAAACTCGGCCGTCTGGGCGCGCGCCACATGGGGTGCGCCGATACCGCTAACAACGGCGGTGGCGGCGGAGGCCTTGAGAAGCGTGCGTCGGGAAAAGCTCATCGGGGGTTTGCTCCCAAAAGGTTTGTTGTTGTTCTGAGATGCAAACCTATACGGACGGAAGGCCATGAGGTCATCTGCGATCTCGCGAGGTGTCGCTTATTGCAGCGGAGCCGGGCCGCGGCAATATCGGCTTTCGGAGGTGCGGGCTCACCACAAAACCTGGCAAAACAACCCCATGCAAAGTAGCGCCCGTTAGCGGCCACCAGGCTCAACGGCTGTGACGATTTGGGAGCTCAACCGAATGCGTGCTGTCAGGAATTCCGTGTAAATATCTGATCTAATTCGATATAAAAATATTCCATAATATACCTTATGCGAATTACGGATATGGGCTTGCAGATCAGGCCGGATATTTCCGCAGCTACCCAGAACCCCGCTCCCGGCTCACAATTAACTCTCCAAGCGAAGCCCAAGGCCAATCTCTTCACAGGCGGCAAAGACCGCTGTTCCTGGGAGTCTCATCATGCCGAAGCATGCCGCGCGCGGGCCTGAGTCTCGGGCCATTCCATTCGATGCCGCCAAGCTCGACCGTCTCATGGAGGCCGCCGGCCTCGATGTGCTGATCGCGACCTCCAAGCACAATGTGCAGTACCTCTTGGGCGCCGAGCGCGCGATCTTCTTCGACTACATGGATGCGCTGGGCGTCAGCCGGTACCTGCCGGTCCTGGCCTATCCCAAAGGCGAGCCCGGGAAGGCCATCTATGTCGGGCACCGCCTGGAGACCCATCAGCGCGCGGTGGCGGCACCATGGGTGCCGCAGGTCAAGACCGAGTCCAACGGCTCGGTCGATGCCGTCACGCGCGCCGTCGACGCCTTGAAGGACGCTGGCGTGCCGATGAAGCGGGTTGGGGTCGAGATGGCGTTTCTGCCGATGGACGCCGGGCATGCGCTGGCCGACACCCTAGCCGATGGCGAGCTCTGGGACGCGCTCCTGCTGCTGGATCGCCTGCGTGCAGTCAAGTCGGACACCGAGCTTGCCAAGCTCAAGACCGCCTCAGAGCTCGTGATCGCGTCCATGCTGGAGGTGATTTCGAAGCATGGCCCGGGTACGACCAAGCAGCAGCTGTCCGACGCCTTGCGCATCGCGGAGGCCCAGCGCGGGCTGACCTTCGAATATTGCCTGCTTGCCTGCGGCAACAGCCACAACCGGGCGCCGTCGCCGCAGCGCTGGGAGCAAGGCGATGTGCTCTCGCTCGACTCCGGCGGCAATTATCACGGCTATATCGGCGACCTCGCCCGCATGGCCGTGCTGGGCGAGCCGGATGGTGAATTGAAGGACCTGCTGGCCGAGATCGAGGCCGTCCAGCGCGCCGCCTTTGCCGCCGTGCGGCCGGGCGCGCTTGGCGGCGCGATCTATGCTGCGGCCGAGCAAGAGCTCGCGAAAATCAGCCAGCGCGACTGCACCGATTTCCTGGCCCATGGCATGGGCCTCGTCAGCCACGAGGCCCCTCGCCTGACCGCCGAAGGTCCGGTTCCCTACGATGATCCCGACGCACGGCTGCCGCTGGAGTCAGGCATGGTGGTGTCGATCGAGACCACCATGAAGCATCCCAAGCGCGGCTTCATCAAGCTCGAGGACACCGTCGTGGTGACGCCGACGGGCTACGAGATCTTTGGCGAAGCCGGCCGCGGTTGGAATCTCGGCGGTAGCGCGCTTTAGCGGCGTGGCTCCGATATCCGTCAGGTCCGCCGCCGATGCCGATAATCCCGTGGGGACAGTCCAAAGCGCTGGCGAAAATTGCGATTGAAATTCGAGAGGTCGCCAAAGCCCCAGCGGAAGGCGATGTCGGAGACCCGCATATCCATTGGTCCCTCAAGTTCGGCCGCGCAGCGGAGCAGCCTGTGCTCCAGCACGGTTTGCGCGAACGAGTGCTCCCACTCCTCGAACACCTTGTGCAGATAGCGGGTGGAAATCCGGAAATGCGCCGCGACGGAGGCGGCAGAGAGCGAGGGATCGGCGAGGTTGGCGTCGATGAACTTCAGGATGGCGGCGTGAAGCCCGCGGTGCAGGGACTGGCGCTGACCCATTCGCGCCTCCTCCGTCCCGCCGACTGAAAGCGCCACCAGGTTCACCAGATCGAGGGCAAGGGACTCCGCTGCGTCCGCAGGCAGATCACTGACGCGGCCGGCGAGCGATTTGAGAAAGCTTATCGTGATCTCGCCCAGAGCGCCGGTGTTCGAGACGCAGATGCCCGTCGACCGGTCGGGCGCCTGCAGCAATGGTCGCAGCATGTGCCGCGGGATGCGAAACGAAAATACGTCCCAATCGTCCATGAAATCGAGAAAATACGGCCGCGTCGAATCGACAATGGCGAACTGGTTCGGTCCAACGATGGTCTCTCTGCCTTCCGTCTCGTAGCGACAGCGCCCCGCCAGTTGAAGGTTCACGAAATACACCTCCCGGGGCGACTTTCTGATCTCCGCATCCCCGCGGATGACGTGGTGAGCCTTTGACTGGACGGTCGTCACGTTGATGGTCGAAAGCGGCTGAGCCGTTACGCGGCTGGGAAACCGCCGCAGGTCTCGTCGCTCGGCAAGCTCGGGCCTGAGCGTCACGAAGGCCTCGCACAGCACTTCGCGCCAATAGGCAAACTGTTCGCGGTCGGGCAGCTCTTCGGTGTTCCAAATCTGCATCAGACCCACCTCTCCGCCCGGCATGGCGGCTTTGGCTTGTGTCCATCAAGCAAGATCGAGGCCATCGCCGTTCGCTCACGGCCAAGTTTTCATTCTCTCATTGCCAAGAAGCGATGCTGCGCCACGGCCGAAACTGGCAGCCAGTTCACACGCGAACCGGAGCTGCCAAATGACTGTAACCTTCAAGCTGAGCACCGATCAACTCGCGATCAGGTCGGGTGCGCGGGCTTTCGCGGAATCCGTGCTGACGGCGGTCAAGCCGGAAATCGACGAGTACGCCAAGCCGGACGAGCGCTTCTACGCGACGCGTCCTTTCTACGCGAAAATGGTCGAAGCTGGTTTCGTCAAGGCGCTTATTCCAGCAGAGTATGGCGGCGCAGCAATGTCGACGCTCAACTTCGCTCTCGGTGCCGAAGAGCTTGCGCGCGTCGATATCAACGTCCCATCGGCCGTGCTGGCGACGGGGCTGGGATTGCAGCCGGTCCTGCGGTTCGGAACCGAGCTGCAAAAGTCGGAATTCCTCAAGCCGTTCATCGAAGACGGCATGAGACTCGCTGCACTGGCATTCACGGAGGTCACGGGAGGCGCCAATTTCGACACGCCCGATCCAAGGTTCGGGGTCCGCACCTTCGCCATTCGCGAGGGCGATGACTGGGTCATCAATGGCGAGAAGCACTACACGACCAACGGCACCGGGTGGGACGGCAAAGGCGCCCACCTCTACTCCGTCGTCTGCCGCACCGATCCTGGCAAGGGACCAGCCGAGTCGCTGGCGGTCATCATGGTCCCCGGCAACACGCCCGGGATCAAGGTGACCGGGATATTGGATACTCTGGGCCATCGCGCCACGATTTCACCCCGCATGCGCTTCGAGAATGTTCGCGTCCCCGCGCGCAACATCATCGGGGCCCCCGGCCAGGGCGGGAAGATCATCGGCACCGCCTTCGCATGGACGGCTGCGCTGATCGGGGCCGCGACGGTCGGCGTCATGCGCGCTGCGTTTGATTGCGCGCTGAATTTCGCGCGCACGGACAGGCGATCTGGACCGGTTCCTGTGATCGAGCACCAGAACGTCGGGTACATGCTGGCCGACATCAAGATGCGCATCGAGGCAGCCCGTTACCTGAGCTGGAAAGCCTGCGAGCAATTCGATCTGTCCGGAGGAAGCGATCACGAGCTTCCCCACATGGCCAAGGTGTATTGCTCAGAGCTCGCCGTGCAGGTCGTCTACGATGCCATGAGGCTGGTCGGCGTCGACAGCTACACGGACATGCATCCGCTCGCGAGCCTGATGCAGGATGCCCTCTGCTTCCCGCTCTACGACGGCGGAAACATGGGCGTGCGGCGGCGCCAGTTGCACGAGTTGATCAGGAGCCCGTCCTACGATCCCTTGGCGGCCGCCGAGGGGATTCACGACTAGCGGGCCCATGTCCTCGCTGAAGATCTTTCAGCCGCAGATCTCCGCGGGCCATGAGGCGTGAGCGCAGCGCATCTTGCCTGGCGGCAACCTTCTGCCCGCAACCAAAAATGGCACCGGGAGGAGACGCTGATGCAAGGTTTTGTGCGCGCCGTGGTGGCCGTTGTTGCCCTGCTTGCGTTGTCGGTGCCGGCGCGTGCGGACCGCTGGATCGCGAGTTGGACAGGCTCGGCCCAAGGGCCCTATCCGGCAGGAAATGCGACGGCGCAGCCCGAACTCCGATTTGCCTTCCCCTCTCCGGAGCTGGGCGCTCGGGATCAGAGCTTTCGCCTCGTCGTTCGGCCTGATGTGTGGGGAGGCCAAACCCGCATTCGGCTATCGAACGTGTTTGGAACCCGGCCGGTGACGTTCGACAACGTATTCGTCGGCTTGCAACACAGCGGCGCCGCGATTGTCGAGGGCACCAATGTCGCGGCTCAGTTCGGTGGCAAGTCCAGCATCACGATCCCTGCGGGCGAAAGCGTCGTCTCCGATCTGACCGCGCCCGGCGATGGTTCCAGGAGCAGCGAGATCGCCGAGACCGGCTTCCCGTTCTCGACCACCTCTTGGTACTTCCTGGATGAGGTCGACATGAGCGTCGCCGATCGCACCCAACTAATCGTCGCCTTCGGCGATTCGATCACGGACGGTACTGGGACCACGATCAACGGCGATGACCGCTGGCCGGATGTCCTGTCGCGCCGGTTGCATGCGCGTTTCGGTGACGACTACGTCATCGTCAATCAGGGCATCGGCGGCAACCAGGTCGCTGGCCCGTCGGATTATTCCCCGGACAAGCCGTTTGCGGGTGGCCCCTCGGCAATCTCGCGGCTCGACCGTGACGTCATCAGCCTGCCGGGCGTCGCCGCGGTGATCTGGATGGAAGGCATCAACGACTTCGGGGCCGCCGACGCTGCCGTGGAAACGGTGGAGAACGGCTATTCCAACGGCGTCGCGCGGCTGCGCGAGCGCATCCCCGGCGTGACGATCGTTGCCGCGACCCTGACATCGGCGCTGCACAGCATCATCGCGACGCATGGCCGCGTTGAGGTCGACGCCAAGCGCAAGGCACTCAACGAGTTCCTGCGCACGAGCAAGATTTTCGATGGCGTCGTCGATTTCGACGCGGCGACGTTCGATGCCGCGACCGGCGAGATCAAGTCGGCGATGCAGCCTAATTCATCGACGGGTGGACCGGGTGACAAGCTCCACCCCAACCGCGCCGGATATGCCGCGATGGGCAATGCGATCGAACTGGAGATGATCACACCGCGCAAAGGCAAATAGAGCTGCCATCGGTCCTGCTTTCAGGAGCATCGCCCGGGCTTTTTTCGGCGAGACGCGCACCAAGACTAGCGCAGCGGCAATAGCTCGATCTGGCTCTGCGCCTTCTTGACGGCGCTGGCGAACCAACTCTGGTTCGGCGCCGCTTTGGCAAAGCATGCCGTGAACGCGGCCATCGCCTGATCCTCACGGGTCATATCGCCCCGCGGGTCCTTCTTGTTGATGGGCTTTGCCATCATCTGTTTCCAGACCTGCTCGCAGGCCGGGATCTCGGCTGTCTTCACGGCGTCGCGGACGGCGACGAAATAGACATTCTCGCCCTGGATCACGACCACGTCGATTTCGCTCGGCGGCCCCTTGATGTCGCCGTTGCCGCGCAAGCCCAGCACGGCGACCGCGACGCTCGCCGCTGCAGGCCTGGCGATCGGCAGCTCCGCATATTTGGCGAAGGCGGCGTCCTGGATCGCAGAGTAATAGAAGCGGTCTGACTTGAACGCGGCGCCCATCTCCTGCGGCATGCCGTCCTCGCGGTGCTCGCCGAGCCAGTGCTTGAGCAGAGCCATGGTCGTCACCACGGCCTCCGTCTTGTCGGCTTTGGAGTAGAAGGCGAGTCCGTCAAGATGGCCAAAGCCCGAGTCGCCCTTGAAGAGGGTGTCGACATTTGACTGTGGGACAGCAGGAAGTCCTTTGATCACGACCGGCCCGATCCGGCCGCGCAACACCCCCGCGAGCTCCTTGAGCGCCGCCTCGTGCTGCTTGGAGGTCTCGTCGTTCTCCGGCGCTTTGGAGAATTTTTCGATGTAGCGATCGCGCAAGTCGATGTAGTGCTGCTCGAGGTAACGTTGCTCGGAACCGGCAGCATTTGCGCTCGTGACGCACATGAGCAAGCAGAGCAGGCTAAGCCACTTCATAACGATCCCGCCGGGTGAGGAGCTGTCTTCAGTCTTTGTGCCCGGGTTCCGCGGGAAGGTTCATTCCGAGGAGGGCGCCCTCGCCTTGCGCCGGCACTAGCGCCGGCCGCCGACCTCGTCGATCCGGCGCAGCATGTCGGCAGGATCTTCATAGACGCGGAAGGCGCCGGATTGGCGCAGCTCGTCCGGCCCGTAGCCGCCGCTCAAGAGGCCGACGCCAAGCGCGCGGCAACGGACGGCGGCCATCATGTCCCAGACGCTGTCGCCGACCACGACCGCCGTCTCGATCGGCGCGTTCAGCCGCGCGGCTGCAGCGAGAAACAAATCGGGATCGGGCTTTGCATATTTGACCTGGTCGCGCGTCACCACGGGCGTGCGTTGCGGATCGACGCCGAGCGAGGTGAGATTCACGGCCGCGGTCTCCATCCGGCCGCTGGTGGCGATCGCCCACGGGATCTTCGCCTCCGACAGCCATTGCAGCAATTCACGTGCGCCCGGCAGCGGGCGGATCTGGCCCGCCTGTTGCTGGTAGGATGCCGCATGCGCGCGGCGCAGCCGGTCGATGCGCTCCTCGCTGATCTCCACCCCGATCTCGCGCAGGAGCTGGTTGGTGAAGAGACCACCGCTCATGCCGATCTTGCGGTGGATGCGCCAGACCGAGAGCTCGATGCCCTCGGCATCGAGCGCGTGCTTCCAGGCGAGAACGTGCTGATAGACGCTGTCGACCAGCGTGCCGTCGAGGTCAAACAGGAAGACCGGTTCGATGCGCATGCAAGCTCTCCATCTGATCGTAGCGGCGGAGCGCCCTCGCCTCCGCCGCGACATGGAAGCATACGATCAAGACGATAGCTTGTTCCTCTAGAGCGCGATGGGATTGAACCATCATCGCGCTCTTAGGCTATTGTTTGAGCATGACCTTTTCGGAAAACGCTTCACACTTTTCCGGATCATGCTCAGGCGTCAGCGATGGCGCAGTCGGCGATTGACCCGGCGGGCCAGATAGTCGCCGGCGGATTGGACCGCCTGCACCAGCGCGATCAGCACGACCACGACGGCGAGCATCATCTCCGGCATGAAGCGCTGGTAGCCGTAGCGGATGCCGAGATCGCCAAGCCCGCCTCCGCCGACCGCACCGACCATCGCGGAGTAGCCGAGCAGGCTGACGATTGCGAGCGTGAGCGCGAGGACGAGGCCGGGCAGCGCCTCGGGGATCAGCACCTTGAACACGATCTGCAGCGGCGATGCTCCGAACGAGGACGCCGTCTCGATCAGCCCGGCATCGACCTCGCGGATCGCGGCTTCGACGAGCCGCGCGATGAACGGCGTCGACGCAATCGTCAGCGGCACGATCGCCGCCGTCGATCCGATCGACGTGCCCGCGACGAGGCGCGTGAACGGGATGATTGCGACCACTAGAATGATGAACGGTGTCGAGCGCGTCGCGTTCACGACCATGCCGAGCACGGCATTGACCGCGGGCGCGGCGAACAGCTCGCCCTTGCGGCTGGTCGCCAGGAATACACCGATCGGCAGGCCGAAGACGGTGCCGAGCAGCGCGGCGATCGAGACCATGAACAGGCTCTCGCCTGTGGCCTGGACGATGAGATTGATCATTTCAGGCGACATGGCCGAGACGCTCCGAAGCGAATTGGTGTTGCGCGAGCCAGGCCAGCACCTGCTGTGCCGCCCCCTCCCCGGCGGGAATCCCGATCGTCAACGAGCCGACATGCTGGCCGCCGATCTCGTCGATGCGCGCGGCCAGCAGCGCCACGTCGATGCCGACCTCGCGCGCGAGCCGCGCCACGAGCGTGTTGCCCGCACCCGTGCCGCGCACCTGGACGCGGATCACGGCCTGCCCGCCCGCAACCGGTGCGCTCGTAAGGCGCGAGGCCAGCGACACCGGCAGGCTATCGCCGACAACCTCGGCGATGAAGGATTGCGTGATGGGATGCTGCGGATTGGTGAAGATGTCTGCGACGTGGCCGCGCTCGACGACGTGGCCGGCATCGATCACGACCACCTCCTTCGCGAGCTGCCGCACCACGGACATCTCATGCGTGATCAGCACGATCGTCACGCCAAGCTCGCGATTGATGTTCGCGAGCAAATCGAGGATTGCGCGCGTGGTCTGCGGATCGAGTGCCGAGGTCGCCTCGTCTGACAGCAGCACGTTGGGGCGCGTCGCCAGCGCCCGTGCGATGCCGACGCGCTGCTTCTGGCCGCCGGAGAGTTCCGAGGGATAACGGTCGGCCTTGTCAGCGATGCCGACGAGCGCGAGCAGCTCGGCGACACGCGCGCTGATCTCGGTCTTCGGCCAGCCGGCGATTTCCAGCGGCAGCGCGATGTTGTCGGCGGCGGTGCGCGAGGACAGCAGGTTGAAGTGCTGGAAGATCATTCCGATCGAGCGCTGCGCGAGCCGCAGGTTCCGGCCGGCGAGCGCGGAGATGTCGCGACCGTCGACCACGACGCGGCCGGTGGTCGGTTTCTCCAGCCCGTTGATCAGGCGCACCAGGCTCGACTTGCCCGCGCCGGAGCGGCCGATCACGCCGGTGATCGATCCGCGCGCAAGCGCAAAGTCGATGTCTCGCAACGCATGAACGCCGGGCTTGTGGCGATAGGCCGGATAGACCTTGGAGATGCCTTCAAACCGGACCATGGCGTCGGGCGCATCGCCGGGCGAAATTGCTGCGTGTGCCCCGATCGGTTCCCCGACCGCGAGCGCTTGGTGTGCATTCATTCGAAAAACTCTCATTCGCAAGGCATCGCCGGCTCGAGCGGCCAAGCGAGGTGGCAGCGCTGGGAAGCGTCAGGCGAGCGGGATTGCCGGACTGCGCGCTGCATTGCAGCACGCACAATCGCCCGATCCGGCCTGTCTTGCAATCGCAGATATCCGGGCCGTACTAGGCAAAGCTTTCCAGAATTCTCTCCGCCGGAGAAAATTCGTTCGCGCCCCGTCCTAGCCTCCGCGGATCTGCAACCACGGCAGCACGATCACGAGCAATCCGGCAAAATAGATCAGCCCGAAAATCAGGCCAAAGCCCCAGAACTGGCCCTTGCCGATATAGCCGCTGCCGAAATACATCGGCGCCGGCCCCGTGGCGTAAGGCGAGATCACGCCCATCAGGCCCAGCGAATACATGCAGAGCATCGCAAGCGTCGTGACCGGAAGGCCCGCGATGCCCGAGCCGACCGCGAGCACCACCGGCAGCACGGCCGCCGCGTGCGAGGTGATGCTCGAGAAGAAATAGTGGATCCAGAAGAACAGCGCGACCAGCATGATCATCGCCGTCGACGGCGACAGCCCGGCGAGCGGTTTGGCGTATTCGTTCGCAAACCATTTGATGAAGCCGATCTCGTTCAGGCCGGAGGCCAGCGTCAGCAGCGAGGTGAAATAGAAGAACACCTCCCAGGCGCTTTTCTCGCTGACGATGTCGTTGAACTCGACGACGCCGGTGATCAGCATCAGTGAAATCACGATGAACACGACCGTGGTGGCGTTGATGAAGTTCGAGCCGAGGATCGGCAGGCTGATGTCGGGGGTCGAGCCCGTGATCCACAGGAACATCGCGAGCACGATCAGGGCCAGCATGATCCATTCGGGGCGCGACATCGGCCCCATCGTTGCGAGCTCGCGGCTCGCCCATTCGGAGATCTCGGGGCTGCGCTTCACCTCGGGACGGCATATGGCATAGCCCAGAAGCGGAACCAGCAGCATCAGGAGGATGCCGAGCGGCGCGAAGCCGATGAACCACTGCGCCCAGCTTATGTCGA
The DNA here is from genome assembly GCF_024199885.1 of Bradyrhizobium sp. CCGUVB23. Taxonomy (NCBI): domain Bacteria; kingdom Pseudomonadati; phylum Pseudomonadota; class Alphaproteobacteria; order Hyphomicrobiales; family Nitrobacteraceae; genus Bradyrhizobium; species Bradyrhizobium sp. CCGUVB23. The sequence continues at coordinate 8,720,834 of NZ_JANADQ010000001.1, read as the reverse complement.
TGCCCGCGGTCCTCTTGGCGATGGCGAGCGCCGCCGCATTGGGCGCGAGCGCGGTGAAGAACAGCGAGCTCGTCACTGCGGTCGCGGCGAATGCAGTCCACATCACATAGGTGCCGATCTTGCCCGCGGTCGGGCCGGGCTCGGAGCCGTAGATGCGCGGGATGTTGCTGATGATGGGATAGACGATTCCGCCGCTGCGCGCCGTGTTCGAGGGTGTTGCCGGCGCCAGCAGGAAATCCGACATGGCGACCGCATAGCCGAGGCCGAGCGTGTTGCCCCCGAGGCTGCGCACCAGAACGAGCGCGATGCGCCGGCCGAGCTGGCTCTTGCGATAGCCGATCGAGAACACGAACGCGCCGACGATCAGCCACACCGTGCTCTCGGCAAAGCCCGCCAGCATCCAGCGCAGCGATTTGGTTGGATCGGGGTCGATATAGCCGCTGATACCGGCGACCGTCAGCCCGATCAGGCCGACCGCGCCGACCGGCATCGATTCAAGAATGAGACCGGTGATAACCGCCGCAAACACCGCAAAATAGTGCCACTGATTGGCGTTGAGACCCGCAGGCACCGGCCACAGATAGATTGCAAGCCACACCACGAGCGGGGCGAACAGCTTCCAGCGAAATCCCTTCGCCTCGGGCGCCTTTGCGTCAACCATCACGGGCTCTCCCCCTCAATTCCTGTGGCGTTATCCCGGCTCGTTGACCGAGGTTCAGCGCCCCGAGGGGCCGTATACGGATAGTCTAAGACGCGATCAACGGCCGCGCGAGGCCAACCCACCGGCGAGGTCACAAACACGTGGCGTCATGCGGTTTGCCAGGGCCTCGACAGGCGCGGACCGAAGCGCCTATCTTGCCCGAATGAGCAGCGATCATGACCACCACCATCATCACGATCACGACCATTCGGAACTCTCCGAGACCGAGCTGCGCGTGCGCGCGCTCGAGAGCATCCTGACGGAGAAGGGCTACGTCGATCCGGCCGCGCTGGATGTCCTGATCGAGACCTATGAAACCAAGGTGGGCCCACGCAACGGCGCGCGCGTGGTCGCGCGGGCCTGGACCGACCCGGACTATCGCGAACGACTGTTGAAGGATGGCACAAGCGCGGTCGCCGAGCTCGACTATGTCGGACGCCAGGGCGAGCATCTTGTCGTGGTCGAGAATACGCCGGACCTGCACAACATGGTGGTGTGCACGCTGTGCTCCTGCTACCCGTGGCCGGTGCTGGGCTTGCCGCCGGTCTGGTACAAGTCGGCCCCCTATCGCTCGAAGGCGGTGAAGGATCCGCGCGGCGTCTTGAAGGATTTTGGCTTCGAGCTGCCGCCGGGCACGAAAATCCGCGTCTGGGATTCAACCGCCGAGATCCGTTACCTCGTGCTGCCGATGCGGCCCGCGGGCACCGAGGGCTGGAGCGAGGAGCGCCTTGCCGATCTCGTCACCCGCGACAGCATGATCGGGACTGGCCTGCCAAAGCGGCCGCACGAGGTAGCGTGATGGACGGTGCGCATGACATGGGCGGCGTGCCTTGGTCAGGGCCCGTCAGACCCGAGCCGAATGAGCCGGTGTTTCACGCCGAATGGGAGCGGCGCGCGTTTGCGCTGACGCTCGCAATGGCGACGGTGGGCAGGTGGAACATCGACATGTCGCGCTTTGCCCGCGAGAACCGCCCGCCGGAGGATTATCTCAGCAAGAGCTATTACGAGATATGGCTCGCTGGAATCGAGCGGTTGATGGGAGAACGCGGGCTCGTTGCGGCCGACGAGATCGCGGCCGGCAGGGTGCTGCATCCCGTAAAGAACGTCGACAAGATCCTGAAGCGCGACGACGTCGCGGCCGTTCTCCGTCGCGGCGGCCCGACCGAGCGCGAGACCACACGCCCTGCCCTGTTTGCCGCCGGCGATCGCGTACGCGCCAAGAATATCCACCCGGCAACACATACCCGGTTGCCGCAATATGTGCGCGGCCATGTCGGCCACATCGAGCGGGTTCTCGGCTGCCACGTGTTCCCTGACAGCAACTCGCGCGGCGCTGGCGAAGATCCGCAATGGCTTTACACGGTGACGTTCGCAGGCACTGATCTGTGGCCCGACGTGCCGGATCCGGCATTGACCGTCTCGGTCGATGCCTGGGAGCCCTATCTGGAGCGCGCGTGATGGCGACGCGTTCGCAGGCCGCGCGGGAAGCCATCCGCGCGGTGCCCGGCATTCCCCGCGATGACGACGGCCCTGTCTTCCGCGCGCCCTGGGAAGCCCATGCCTTCGCGATGGCGCTGACACTCTACGAACGCGGCCTGTTCAGCTGGAACGAATGGGCAGCCGCGCTCGCCGAGGAAATCAGCCGCGCGCAAGGAGCGGGCGATCCCGACACCGGCGAGACCTACTATCTGCACTGGCTCGCCACGCTGGAAAGGCTCGTCGCCATCAAGGGGGTCACCTCCACGGAAACCCTGCACCGCTACCGCGACGCCTGGGATCACGCTGCCGATCGCACTCCGCACGGCCAGTCGATCGTGTTACAGGCGGAGGATTTTGGCTAATCGCCCCAACCCACACTGTCATTCCCCGCGTAAGCGGGGAATCCAGTACGCCGCGGCTTCTCCGTATCCCGCAACCGCCTCTGGAATACTGGATCATCCGCTTTCGCGGATGATGATACCGAGTATGTAGCGCTACCGTCGCGCCACGTACTCCGCCCACCCCTTCGCTCGCAGGCTGCACGCGGGACACTCGCCGCAGCCATAACCCCAGTCATGCTGCGCGCCGCGCTCGCCGAGATAGCAGGTGTGGGACTGCGCGCGGATGAGATCGACGAGAGGGTCGCCGCCGAGCTCATGCGCGAGCTGCCAGGTCGCGGCCTTGTCGATCCACATCAGTGGCGTATGCAGCTCGAACTTGCGCGCCATGCCGAGCGAGAGCGCGCTCTGCATCGCACGGATGGTGTCGTCGCGGCAGTCGGGATAACCGGAGTAATCCGTCTCGCACATACCGCCGACGATATGCGTGATGCCGCGCCGGTAGGCGAGCGCGGCGGCAAAGGTCAGAAACACCAAATTGCGGCCGGGCACGAAGGTGTTGGGCAGGCCGTCGGCGCCCATCGCGATTTCGACGTCACGGGTCAGCGCCGTCTCGGACACCGCTGCCAGCGTCGGAATCGAGAGCGTATGGCTCTCCCCCAACTTGGCCGCCCAATCTGGGCGTAAGCGCTTCAGGCCGCCGACAAGGTGCTCGCGGCAGACAAGCTCGATGGCATGGCGCTGGCCGTATTCGAAGCCGAGCGTCTCCACGCGCGCAAAGCGGTTCAGCGCCCAGGCGAGGCAGGTTGTGGAATCCTGGCCGCCGGAAAACAGCACCAGGGCGGTTTCGGATGAAAATTGTTCGCTCATGGGCGCGATTTAGCACCGCGTGCCTGCGCCGCCAATCGGTGGAAATCGGCTCATTTCACGGCGTTGTGCTGGGAACGCCGGGCCGCTTGCGGCATAAAGCTGACATTGAGGAGAATTGGCCCGCAATGACCCCTTCCCGCGACATTTCACGCCTGATCGAGATCATGGCGACGCTGCGTACGCCGGTCACCGGCTGTCCCTGGGACCTCGAGCAGAATTTTGCGACGATTGCGCCCTATACGATCGAGGAGGCCTATGAGGTCGCCGACGCGATCGCGCGCGGCGATTTCGACGACCTCCGCGAGGAGCTCGGCGATCTCTTGCTTCAGGTCGTCTATCACGCGCGCATGGCGGAGGAAGAGAACGCGTTTGCGTTCGGCGACGTGGTCGAGGCGATCACGAAGAAGATGATCCGCCGCCACCCGCACGTCTTTGCCGACAAGGACGGCAACATCCAGCCCGCCGGCGTCAAGAGCGCGTGGGAGCGCATCAAGGCCGAGGAAAAAGCCGAGCGCGCTGCGCGGCGGCCGCCGGAGGAGACGTTGCACAAATCGCTGCTGGCAAGCGTCAAGGCTGGCCTGCCTGCGCTGACGCGCGCAATGGCGTTGCAGCGCAAGGCCTCTACCGTCGGCTTCGACTGGAACGATCCGCGCGCGGTGCTGAAGAAGATCCGCGAGGAAGCCGACGAGATCGAAGCTGCGCTCGACCGCAATGACAGCCAGGAGCTGGCCGAGGAAACCGGCGACCTCCTGTTCGCGCTCGTCAACCTCGCCCGCCATGTCGACGCCGATCCGGAGACCGCGCTGCGCGCGACCAATGCGAAGTTCGAGCGCCGTTTTTCTTACATCGAGCGCGCGCTGGAGACGCAGGGCCGCACACTGGAGCAGGCCTCGCTGGAGGAGATGGACGCGCTGTGGAACGCGGCAAAGGCGGAGGAGAAGAAGTTGCCGGCGGCGGAGAGAAGCCAACGAGCGGGCCGCTAAACTCGCCCCTGCCGTTTGGCGTTACGCGGCGTGATGCGGCACGGCGTCGAAGCGGTTTACCACGATATCCCGCTTGGTTTCGTCCACCCGCACGGTCATGTCGAAGCGGCCCTCGTGCAGCTCTTTCGCCAGCACTTCGGAATTGCGATGCAGCCAGGAGATGCCGGCGCCGTCGGCGGCATCGATGGAGAGATCGAGCGTGGTGCGTTTTGCCGCCAGCCGCTCCTCGATCGCGGTGAGGAGCGCATCGATCCCCTCGCCTGACACGGCCGAGACAAGCATCGCGGGATGATCCGATGGCCTGCGCGCAGCGATGTTCACGAGCTCGTCGCGCTGCTCGGAATCGAACCGGTCGACCTTGTTCCAGACCTCGATGATGCGGCCGGAGTCGTCAGGGTTGATGCCGAGCTGGCGCAGCACGGCGTCGACGTCGCTCTGCTGCGCCTCGGCGTCCTCATGCGAGATGTCGCGAACATGCAGGATGACGTCGGCCTCCAACACCTCTTCCAGCGTGGCGCGGAACGCCGCGACGAGCTGGGTTGGCAGATTGGAGATGAAGCCGACGGTGTCCGACAGCATCGCCTTGCCACCATGCGGCAGATTGAGGGCGCGCAAGGTCGGATCGAGCGTCGCAAAAAGCATATCTGCGGCCTGAACGTCGGCGCGGGTCAGGCGGTTGAACAGCGTCGACTTGCCGGCATTGGTGTAGCCGACCAGCGCGACGACGCGGTACGGCACGCGCTGGCGGCCGGCGCGGTGCAAGCGCCGCGTCGCCTGCACCTTCTTCAATTCGTTCTCGAGCCGCGAGATGCGCTCGGAGATCAGGCGGCGGTCGGCCTCGATCTGCGTCTCGCCGGGACCACCCATGAAGCCGAAGCCGCCGCGCTGGCGCTCGAGATGGGTCCAGGAGCGCACCAGGCGCGAGCGCTGATAGTTGAGATGCGCGAGCTCGACCTGGAGCGAACCTTCCTTGGTCTTGGCGCGACGGCCGAAGATCTCCAGGATCAGGCCGGTGCGGTCGAGCACCTTGGCGTTCCAGGCCTTCTCGAGATTGCGCTGCTGGATCGGCGAGAGCGCACAGTCCATCACCACGAGGTCGACCTCGAGGCTCTTGATCAGCCCGGTAATCTCCTCGACCTTCCCTTTGCCCAGATAGGTCGCGGGGCGGATCTGGCTGATCGGCGCGACCAGCGCGTCGGCGATCACGAGGTCGATGGCGCGGGCAAGCCCTGCGGCCTCTTCGAGCCGCGCCTCGGCATCGCGCAGGACATGGCTCTCCGATTGCGCGTCGGCTCCGCCGGCGCGCGCCCGCATATAGGGGCCGATGACGATCACCCGCCCTGTCTGCCCAGCCTCTGCCGACCGCGGACGGTCAGCCCCCCCGTCAAAATTCCGGGGTTCCAATCAGATCACTCTCAAGCCGGCTGATCCTCGCCGCCTTCGAACAGCTGGATCGGAGCGCCGGGCATGATGGTCGAGATCGCATGCTTGTAAACGAGCTGCGAGTGACCGTCGCGCCGGAGCAGCAGACAGAAATTGTCGAACCAGGTCACAATTCCCTGCAGCTTTACTCCGTTGACCAGAAAGATCGTTAGTGGCGTTTTGGTTTTGCGAACGTGATTAAGGAAGGTGTCTTGTAGGTTTTGTGCGCGGTCTGCCGCCATTGTTGTTATCTCGCTTTGAGTTTCTTGTTGTTTGGATAGTCCGACCGGTTGCGGCCTTCTTCTGTGATGTGGGCCACTCCCGGTTGCCTTCCCTCATGAGATCCCCCTCGGAGGGTCGGCGGAACGATTAGAAGACAGGTACGCTTATTAGGCAAGCCGCTTCACGCGGCAGTCCGTATCCAAATCCTCCGAAAAACTACGGAAATCGATGATTTTCCTCTCATATTGTGAACGGGTATCCGATCGGACGCGGCTCAACCGACGCCGAGTGCCTTCAACTTCCGGTGTAGTGCCGATCGCTCCATGCCGACGAATTCGGCAGTGCGCGAAATATTGCCGGAAAAGCGGCTGATCTGGGCGATCAGATAGTCGCGTTCGAACACCTCCCGCGCCTCGCGCAGCGGCAGGCCCATGATGTGCTCGCCATTGTTGCTGGTCGGCATTGCCGGGACCATCGAACCGACGTCCTGCGGCAGCATGTCGGCGGTGATGATCACCTCCGGCCCGCCGGCGGCGAGAATCATGACTCTCTCAACGTTGTTGCGCAGTTGACGGACGTTGCCGGGCCAGACGTGGGACTGGAGCACCGCCATTGCGTCCTGGCCGATCTGGCGCTTGGGCAGCCCCGTGGCCGCCGAGATCTGGTCCATGAAATAGTCGATCAGCTCCGGAATGTCCTCGCGCCGCTCGGAGAGTGCGGGCACGCGGATCGGGACCACCGAGAGGCGGTGATAAAGATCCTCGCGGAAAGTGCCGGCTGCAATCTCCTCCTCGAGGTTGCGGGCGGTCGAGGAGATGATGCGGACGTCGACCTGCACCTTGCCGGTGCCGCCGACGCGCTGGAACGACTGCTCGACCAGCACACGCAAAATCTTGTTCTGGGTCTCGCGCGGCATGTCGGCGATCTCGTCGATGAATAGCGTGCCGCCATGAGCTTCTTCGAGCGCGCCCGGCTTGCGCGGCTGCTCGCCATTGGACTGCTCGACGCCGAACATCTCGTGCTCCATCCGCTCCGGCGTGATCGCCGCGGCATTGATCACGACGAAAGGCCCGTCGGCGCGACCCGAGGCCGCATGCAGCGTCCTCGCGGTCAATTCCTTGCCAGCTCCCGCGGGGCCGACGATCAGGATGCGGCTGTTGGCCTTGGCCGCGCGCTCGATCGTCTGGCGGAGCTGGTTCATGCTGGGCGAGCGGCCGACGAGTTGGCTCGCAGTCGGAGCGAGCTGCTTGAGCTCCCTCACCTCGCGCTTCAGGCGCGAGTTCTCCAGCGCGCGCGTCGCCACCAGGATCAGGCGATCGGCCTTGAACGGCTTCTCGATGAAGTCGTAGGCGCCGCGCTTGATCGCGGCGACCGCGGTCTCGATGTTGCCGTGGCCGGAAATCATCACGACCGGAAGCTCGACATTGTCCTTCTTGACCTGCTCGAGCAGTTGCAAGCCGTCGAGCTTGGAGCCTTGCAGCCAGATGTCGAGGAACACCAGATGCGGCCTGCGATTGGCGATCTCTGCGAGTGCAGAGTCGCTGTCACGCGCGGTCCTGGTGACGAACCCCTCGTCTTCCAAAATGCCCGCGACGAGATCACGAATATCGGCCTCATCATCGACAATCAGAATTTCATTTGCCATGAGTCGCGCCCGCTCTGTCAGTTGCCCGTTGAGGCTTTGATTCTTGTTGCATCATTAGTCGTTTCTGCCGGCTCTTTGGTTTCGGCGGCCGTCGCCTTTGTGTCCGGTTCTTTGGGTGTTTCCCGGGCTTTTTGAGCCGCGTCCTTCACCTCGATGGTGTTGGCATGGCCCGAGACCGCAAAACGCATCCGCATCCAGGCACCGCGCTGGCCTTCCCGGAAGTCGGAGGCATCCTTCAATTCGATGCGCCCGCCATGGTCCTCCAGGACGCGGCCGACTATCGCAAGCCCGAGGCCGGTGCCCTTGGCCCGAGTTGTCACATACGGCTCAAGGAGCCGCGAGCGCGCGACCTTGGGCAGGCCGATACCGTTGTCGACGACGTCGATCAGCACGTCCTGGGCCTCGCGCGAGACCACGACATCGATGCGGCCCTTTCCACCATCCTTGCCGAGCTCTTCCGGCGGCACCTGCTCGATCGCTTCCGTCGCGTTCTTGACGATGTTGGTGACGGCCTGGGAAATCAGCCGGCGGTCGAATTGCGCGCGCAGCGGGTCGTCCTTGAAAGTGGTCTCGATGTCGAGCTCGGGATGAGCGACCTTCATCAAAAACACCGCCTGCCGCACGGTATCGACGACATCCTCGCCTTCCATCACGGGTTTTGGCATGCGCGCAAAGCGCGAGAACTCGTCGACCATGCGTCTGATGTCGTCGACCTGGCGCACGATGGTATCGGTGCACTGGTCGAAGATCGACTTGTCCTTCTCCTCGGTGATGGTCTTGCCGAATTTGCGGCGGATGCGCTCGGCAGAGAGCTGGATCGGCGTCAGCGGGTTCTTGATCTCGTGGGCGATGCGGCGCGCCACGTCGCCCCAGGCCGAAGTGCGCTGCGCCGAGACGAGCTCGGTGATGTCGTCGAGCGTGATGATGTAGCTGTCGCGCGGCTGGCTGGTCTTTTCCGCGCTGACGCGAACCGACAGGTTGCGCTCCTGTCCGTCGCGCAGGATGGTGATCTGGCCCTGTACCAGCCGCTGGGTACCTTCCCGCGCGGTCTTCATCATGTCGTCGAGCTCGGGCAGCACTTCCGACAAGGGATGGCCGAGCGTCTCGGATTCGGCGTGGCCGATCAGCTTCTCCGCCGAGCGGTTGAGGATGCCGACGCTGCCGGAGGCATCGACGCCGATGATACCGGCGGAGGCCGAGGACAGCACGGCCTCGATGAAGCGGCGGCGGCTGTCGATCAGGTCGCTGGCGCTGACCAGCTCGTCGCGCTGGCTGCGCAGCTCCTGGGTCATTTTGTTGAAGGTCTCGCCGAGCTGGGCGAGATCGCCTTCGGATTTGTGGACGGGGACCTGGATATTGAGATTGCCGGTCGAGACTTCGCTCGCAGCGCCCATCAGCTGGCGGATCGGCGCCACCAGCCCGTTGGCGAAGTTGAGACCGATCAGCACGGAGGCCATCAGGATGGTCAGCGCGATCACCGCGAACATCAATGCGAATGCCACCTGGATGCCGAGCCTGCGCGTTTCGAGCTGCGCATATTCGGCTGCGCTGGTCTGCGTCTGCTTGAGCTGGGCAACGACGGCTGGATCAAGCAGACGCGCCACGTACAGGAACATGTCGTCGTAGGCCCGCAGACGGACCACGGATGCGACGTAGTTTTCGGGGAACACCGAGATTTGCGGCTCGGTTTCATTGACGTTCTTGAGGATGCCCGGCGGCGGCGGTTCGTAGTTGAGGCGAATACCAGTATCAGCGCTTGCGACGATTTTGCCGTCCTTGTCCATCAGCACCGCAACCGGCAGATTGCGCGCCGCGGCACCGGCGGTCATGAGCTTCATGAAAGTCATGCGATCCTGGTCATACAGCGGTCGCGCATGGGCGAGATCATTGGCCATCGCCAGCGTGTCGCCATTGATGAGCTGCGCATGTTCCTGCATGTAGGCGCCGGCAATCGTCAGCGAGTTCTGGATCACCTGCTTGGTGGAACCCGAGAACAGCCGGTCGAGGCCGCGTTCGATGGTGACGTTGGCAACGATCGACACCAGAACGGCGGGCAATACCGCGATCACCGAGAACAGGCCGACGATCTGCACATGCAGCCGCGCCGCCGCCCGGCCCCGCCGCCTCGCCTGCACCATCTGCCAGACTTCCCGGACGATGATGCCGACCAGCAGCAGAATCGTGCCAGCGTTGATCATCAGGAAGGAGCGAACCACCTCGGGCGTCGGCTCGATGCTGGTCAGCCCGGTCAGGACGACGAATGTCAGGAAGGCCGACAGCAGCGCCAGACCGACCGCAAACGGCGCCAGCCAGCGCCGCAATAGGCCGCGCTTGGGCTCGTCAGGTGGAGGCGTATCAAAGGACGCGGCCGAGGTATCTGGGCTGGTCATTCCGGCAATGGTGATGCTGAAAACGGGATCCGCGGATCACGGATACTGATGCATTCATATCACATTGTTGCCGAATTGCGACAATTCCACGGCGTGTCTACCGTGGCTGACCGACGCATCCACAGGGGGCCGCCTGGGCAGCCATTCCGGAGCGATGCGAAGCAGCGAACCCCAATGCGCAATTGCGCATTGGGGAATCTCGAGATTCCGGGCTCGGTCCTGTCGGACCGCCCCGGAATGACCGTGGATGAGGACTAGCCTCCGCTCCGATAGACCTGGATGTCGAGATCCCGGATCTTCTTGCGCAGCGTGTTGCGATTCAGACCGAGCAGGTCCGCGGCCCGAATCTGGTTGCCGCGGGTGGCGGCAAGGGCTGCGGTGAGCAGCGGGATCTCGATCTCCTTGAGAATGCGGTGATAGAGGCCGGGCGGCGGCATGCCGTTGGGAAAACCCTGGAAGTGCGTGGACAGATACGCCTCCACGGCACCGCCGAGATTGTCGACGCCCTGCTGGACGGCGGCACCCGGGCTGACCGAGGGCGGCGCGAGCTCGCCATCGATGACGGAGGCCGTGATGACGTCCTGCGGATAGAGTGCGGCGAGGCGCCGCGCGAGGTTTTCGAGCTCGCGCACGTTGCCGGGCCAACGGTGCTGCTTCATCCGCTCCAGTGCCAGCGCATCTAACTTCTTCGGCGGCAGGCCGTCCTTTTCGGCGAGTGCAAAGAAGTGACGCACGAGATCCGGCAGGTCCTCGATGCGCTCGCGCAGCGGCGGCAGACGCAGCGGCACGACGTTGAGGCGGAAGAACAGGTCCTCGCGGAACAGTCCCTGCTGGATCAGGACGCGCAGGTCCTTGTTGGAGGCCGCGACGATGCGCACGTCGGTCTTGATCGGGGTGCGGCCGCCGACGGTGGTGTATTCGCCCTGCTGGAGCACGCGCAACAGGCGCGTCTGTGCTTCCATCGGCATGTCGCCGATCTCGTCCAGGAACAGCGTGCCGCCCTCGGCCTGCTCGAAGCGACCGGAGGCACGGGTGTTGGCGCCGGTGAACGCGCCGCGCTCATGTCCGAACAGCTCGGATTCAATGAGGTCGCGCGGGATCGCCGCCATGTTGACGGCGACGAACGGACCGTTGCGGCGCTTGCCGTAGTCGTGCAGCGCGCGCGCCACCAGCTCCTTGCCGGTGCCGGACTCGCCCGTGATCATCACGGTGAGGTCGGTCTGCATGAGACGCGCGAGCACGCGGTAGATTTCCTGCATTGCCGGCGAGCGGCCGACCAGCGGGATCGCTTCCATCTCCGCATCTTCGTCCGGGCTCGATGTCCGCTCCTTCGGCTCGGCCAGCGCCCGGCCGACGATCGCGATCAGCTCCTTCAGGTCGAAGGGTTTCGGCAGATATTCGTAAGCCCCGCGCTCGGAGGCCCGGATCGCCGTCATGAACGTGTTCTGCGCGCTCATCACGATGACCGGCAGGTTCGGCCGCATCTTCTTGATGCGCGGCAGCAGGTCGAAGGCGTTTTCATCGGGCATCACCACGTCGGTGATGACGAGATCGCCCTCGCCCTGGCTGACCCAGCGCCACAGCGTGGCGGCGTTGCCGGTCAGCCTGACTTCGTACCCTGCCCGGGACAGAGCCTGGTTAAGAACCGTGCGGATGGCGGTATCGTCATCAGCAACGAGAATGCTACCTGCGGGCATATTCAATCCTCATTTTGCCCCCTGTGACGCAGGCGACGGCTTCCCGGCAGAGTCGGCGCGACTGCTTTGATCGGCGTGTTTGATGGAGGTCGAGTACATCGGCATCAGCACGCGGAAGGTGGTCTTGCGCGGCTGAGACTCGCATTCGATGATGCCACCGTGATCTCCGACGATTTTTGCGACCAGCGCCAAGCCGAGACCGCTGCCGGTCTGCTTGGTGGTCACGAAGGGATCGAACAGGTTGGGCAGAAGATCTTCGGGCACGCCCGGTCCGTTGTCCTTGACGCAGAATTCGAGCGGCAGGGATACCCGGGATTTTTGACCGGGCACTGACAGGCGCACGCCGGGGCGGAAGGCGGTGGTGAGCTGGATCTCGGCGTCGGGCACGTCGATCAGGGCCTCCGCGGCGTTCTTCACCAGATTGAGGAACACCTGGATGAGCTGGTCCTGGTTCGCGAGCACCGGCGGCAGCGAGGGATCGTAGTCCTCGATGAAGCGGATGTTGCGGGCAAAGCCGGATTGCGCGAGGCGCTTCACGTGGTCGAGCACGGAATGGATGTTGACCGGGCCGCGTACGACGGGCCGTTCGTCGCCGAACACTTCCATGCGGTCGACCAGCGTGACGATGCGGTCGGCCTCGTCGCAGATCAGCCGCGTCAGCATGCGGTCTTCCGAGGAGGCCTGCTGCTCGAGGAGCTGGGCGGCACCGCGGATGCCGGAGAGCGGGTTCTTGATCTCATGCGCGAGCATCGCGGCGAGCGCGATCACCGAGCGTGCGGCGCTGCGATGAGTGAGCTGGCGGTCCATCTTGTCGGCGATGGTGCGCTCCTGGAGCATCACCACGATGTAGCCGGGCCGCTCGGTGAGCGGGGCGACATGCAGATCGACCTGGCGGTCGCCTCCCATCCGCGGCGTGCCCAGATCGACCTTGTATTCGTTGATCGGTGAGTTCGACGAGCGCACCTGGTCGATCAATGCGAGGAGCGGGCTGCCGAACGGTACCAGCTCCTTGAGCGACTGGCGCTTCAGGAACTGGGTCGAAATCTCGAAGAACGCTTCCGTCGCGATATTGGCGTCGATGATCTTGCCGTCCGGCCCGATCAGCAGCACTGGATTGGGCAGTGCGTCGAGGATTGCATCGCCGTTTGACGGCATTGGCCGACGATGTTCAGCGGCTGAGCTCATGCAGCAGCGCTCCATGCGAAGTCGTCGAAGGCATCTTGCAGCGAGAGATGAACGGCCCGCGGATCCTCGGATGTGAGGATGTTCTGGCGCCACGCCTTCAGCTTCTCGGCCGGCGCGCGGCTGAGATGCGCGGCGACGTCGAGCGCCCAGCCGAGATGCTTGCGCGCATGCCTGAGGCCGATGCGCAAGCCATAGAGATCGCAGACGCCCTCATAGAGCGTGCGGGCATAATGGAGTTGCTCGGTCAGCGAGGGCGCGGCCTCCTCCGCCCCGCCCTGGAGGCGCCGGCCGATCTGGCCGGGCAGCCAGGGCTGGCCTTGCGCGCCGCGGCCGATCATGACGGCGTCGGCGCCGGAAGCCCCCAGCGCAGCCACGGCCTTTTCGAATGAGGTGACGTCGCCGTTGACCACCAGCGGAACGAAAATCGCCGCGCGGACATCGCGCACGGCATCCCAATCGGCCTCGCCCTTGTAGAACTGGCAGCGGGTGCGGCCGTGCACGGTGATCAGCCTGACGCCGGCGGCCTCCGCCCGCCGCGCCAGTTCCGGCGCATTGCGGGTGCGGTCGTCCCAGCCGAGGCGCATCTTCAGCGTGACCGGAACCTTCACAGCCGCGATCGTCGCCTCGATCAGGCGCAAGGCATGGTCGAGGTCGCGCATCAGCGCTGAGCCGGACTGTCCGCCGGTGACGTGGCGGGCCGGACAGCCCATGTTGATGTCGATGATGTCGGCGCCTTCCGCTTCCGCGATCCGGGCGCCCTCCGCCATCCAGTGGGCCTCGCAGCCGGCAAGCTGCACCACATGCGGGCCGAGGCCAGTCGCCTCGCAACGCAACCGGGACATTCTGTGGCCATTGGCGAGCTCGTCGCTGGCGGTCATTTCGGACACAACGAGACCTGCCCCAAGCTCCGCAGCCAGACGCCGGAAGGGGGAATCGGTCACCCCCGACATGGGCGCCAGGAAGACCGGGTTGGCGACATCAATATCGCCTATTTTCAATGGCTTAGCGCCTAATCCTACCGGGCCGGTCACGGACGTCTCGTCTCAAAGGCGGCGCCTCATCGCGCCTGCCATGACCTATCTTGCGCACAATTCTTGTGCAGTCAAGCGTCATGCCTACAGTTTAGACAGTTCTTGCAATCTTTCAAGTGCAGTGCAGCAAAAAGCTGTTACCGACAATCCGGCAATCACCGGTGTTCTTCCGCGGTGACCGTGCTAGAGGCATGCCAAAATCAGCCCTCTTCCCGATCATCACTACCAATTGAGTATTTAAGCGCTATGGCGAAATCAGAGCGGACCGCAGTTGTTCTCGTGGCGGCCGGGCGCGGGCTTCGCGCAGGTGCTGGCGGACCGAAGCAATACCGCGCGATCGGCGGCGTGCCGGTGATCTTTCGCGCCATGGAGTCCTTTAGCAATCACCCCGACGTCGCGCTGGTGCAGCCGGTCTTGAACCCAGATGACAGCGCCATGTTCACGGCTGCGGTCCAAGGCCTGCGCCACGAGCCCCCGACCAGCGGTGGCGCGACGCGCCAGGCCTCCGTGCTCGCCGGCCTTGAGGCGCTCGCCCCGCACAAGCCGGATCTCGTCCTGATCCACGATGCAGCGCGCCCCTTCGTCTCGCAGGCCCTGATCTCCCGCGCGATCGAAGCCGCCAGCCGCCACAGTGCCGCGATCCCCGCGATCGCTGTCAACGACACCGTCAAGCTGGTCGGCGCGGCCGGGCAGATCGAGGCAACGCCGGACCGCGCGCGCTTGCGGATCGCGCAGACGCCGCAATCCTTTCGTTTCGATGTCATCCTCGACGCGCATCGTCGCGCGGCGAAGGACGGACGCACTGATTTCACAGATGACGCGGCGATCGCCGAATGGGCGGGATTGACGGTCGCAACCTTTGAAGGCGATGTTGCAAACATGAAGCTCACTACCCCCGAAGACTTCGTCCGCGAGGAAGCGCGCCTCGCCAGCCAGCTCGGCGACATCAGGACCGGGACCGGCTACGACGTGCATGCCTTCGGTGAAGGCGACCACGTCATGATCTGCGGCGTCCGCGTGCCGCACAGCAAGGGCTTCCTGGCCCACTCCGACGGCGATGTCGGCCTGCATGCGCTGGTCGATGCCATCCTCGGCGCGCTCGCCGACGGCGACATCGGTTCGCACTTCCCGCCGAGCGATCCCAAGTGGAAGGGCGCCTCCTCCGACCAGTTCCTGAAATACGCCATCGAGCGCGTTACGCAGCGCGGGGGCCGCGTCGCCAATCTCGAGGTGACGCTGATCTGCGAGCGGCCGAAGATCGGTCCCTTGCGCGACACCATGCGCGCGCGGATCGCAGAAATCTCCGGCGTCGACATCTCGCGCGTCGCGGTGAAGGCCACGACCAGCGAGCGGCTCGGTTTCACCGGCCGCGAGGAAGGCATCGCGGCGACCGCGAGCGCCACCATCCGCCTTCCCTGGAGCGTCTAGGCCATGGGCGGCAGCGACGCACGCGCCCTCTCCCGCTCGCTGCTCGATCTGTGCCGGATGCGCAAGCTGACGATCGCGACCGCCGAGTCCTGCACCGGCGGCCTCGTCGCCGGCGCGCTGACGGACATTCCAGGCTCCTCCGACGTCATCGACCGCGGCTTCGTCACCTATTCCAATGACGCCAAGCGCGCGATGCTCGGCGTCGAGGCGAGCACGCTGTTGAATTTCGGCGCCGTCAGCAAGGAGACCGCGACCGCGATGGCGGTCGGTGCGCTGGAGCGCGCGGGCGTCGATCTTGCGGTCGCCATCACCGGCATCGCCGGCCCGGGCGGCGCGACGCCTGGCAAGCCGGTCGGGCTCGTCCACTTCGCCGCCGCCGCGCGCGATGGCCGCATCATCCATCGCGAGCACCGATTTGGCGCGATCGGCCGCACCGCCGTACGGCTACGCTCGGTCGTCGAGGCTCTGCGCATGCTGATGGACCTCGCCCGCGGCCCGCAAGCCGCCGCAAAGCCGCGCCGCGAAGCCGCCAGCCGCCTGCGTCCGCGGGTGGCGCGCTCGCCGCGCCGTGGCGCGGTCAAGCGGCGCAGGCCGCCACGGGGTTGATGGCGATCTTCCGATCAAATCTCGATCGACTTTTGTCAAAAGCGCTCGCGCCTCGTACGCTAGACGCGCGCCGCAACATCGCTGTCACGGTCCAGCTTGCGCCTGCCCACATAACCGCAATAATAATGGCGCTCTAAAGTTGCGCGTCGGGAATCAACCCGACGCCACATTCGGGAGGGCGGCAACGTGTTCTCTCGCTGCGCGGTCTCAATCGTCCTGTACTTGGCCGCTTGCGATTTTGCGACCGCTCAAGCGGCTAATCAGCCGCCCGACACGATGGCGGCGCGCGTCGAGGCCTGTACGCCCTGCCACGGTAACAAGGGCGAAGGCACCAGCGACGTCTATTTCCCGCGGCTTGCGGGCAAGCCGGCCGGCTATCTCTACAACCAGCTTCTTGCGTTCAAGAGTGGCCGGCGGAAGTACCCGCCGATGAACTATCTGCTGGAATTCCTCACCGATCCCTACCTCCAGCAGATGGCGGACTACTTCGCCGATCAGCATCCAGCGCTGCCGCCCGTCGCAGCCACCGATGCCAGCCAGGAGGTTCTCCAGCGCGGTCAGTCACTGGTGACGCGCGGCGATCCCCAGCGCCAGATACCGGCGTGCGGCAGCTGCCATGGCCCAGCCTTGACCGGCATGGAGCCGGGAATTCCGGGCCTGCTCGGGTTGCGTCCGAACTACATCAGCGCTCAACTCGGAGCATGGCGGTATGGCACCCGCACTGCGAAGGCGCCGGACTGCATGCAGCAGGTGGCCGCCCGCCTCACAGAGGAGGACGTCACGGCCGTCGCGGCATGGCTGGCGAACCACCCGGCGCCAGTGAATGCCGCTCCGGCGCCGAAGGGCACCTACGTGCTGCCCTTCGCCTGCGGTAGCGAACCGGATTGAGGAGACGAGGATGCCATCGCGTTCACGAATCCTGGCCGCTCTGCTGTTGTCGGTCTTCGTCGGATCTGCCCAGGCGCAGCAGAAGGCCAGCCCGCCCAGCGACAACATCGTGGCACGCGGCGAGTATCTGGCGCGCGCCGGCGACTGCATCGCCTGCCACACGGCACCCGAGGGCCGCACTTTCGCCGGCGGGCGCGCCATGCCGACGCCTTTCGGCACGTTGTACTCGTCGAACATCACGCCGGATCGGGAGACCGGTATCGGCAAATGGACCGCGGAGGACTTTTACAAAGCAATGCACACCGGCCGCTTTCCGGATGGCGGGTTGATGTATCCGGCGATGCCGTTCGCCTCGTACACAAAAGTCACGCGGGCCGATAGCGAGGCGATCTTCGCGTATTTGAAGTCGATCCCGCCCGTGAACCAGAGGAACCGGGAACACGACCTTCGCTTCCCCTATTCCAATCGCCAGCTCATTCTCGGCTGGCGCACGCTGTTCTTCAACGAGGGCGAATTCAAGCCCGATCCGACCAAGTCCGCCGAGTGGAATCGCGGTGCCTATCTGGTCGAGGGTCTCGGCCATTGCGGCATGTGCCATTCGCCGATCAACGCGCTCGGCGGCACCTCGCAGTCGGACGCCTTCAAGGGCGGGCTGATTCCGATGCAGAACTGGTACGCGCCCTCGCTCACGTCCAACCGCGAGGCCGGGCTCGGCGACTGGAGCATCAAGGACATCACCGACCTGCTCCAGACCGGCGTCTCGGCCCGCGGCGTGGTCTATGGTCCCATGGCCGAGGTCGTGCACAACAGCCTGCAATATCTCAGCGACGAGGACACCAGGGCGATGGCGGTCTACCTGAAGGGCATCTCGGAGCCCTCACCTCCGCCGCCGGCGAGCTCGGCGCTGCCGACGACCGAAAGCAGCTTGCTCATCAGCCTCGGCAAGACCGTCTATGACAAGAACTGTGCGAGCTGTCACGGCGCGCAGGGCGAAGGCAAGCCGCCACACTGGCCGCCGCTCGCCAACAATCAGTCGATCGAAATGCAATCGGCAGTCAATCCGATCCGCATGGTGCTCAACGGCGGCTATCCGCCCGGCACTGAGGGCAATCCAATGCCCTATGGCATGCCGCCCTTTGCCGGCTTGCTCTCGGACAACGAGATCGCCGCCGTCGTCTCTTATATCCGCACGGCCTGGGGCAATCGCGGCACGCCGGTGTCGGCGCGCGAGGCCAACGAGCTGCGCTCCGCTCCCCTCAATTGAGACGCGCCATGATCAACTCTGATCCACCGACCAGCTCTGCCGCCGCCGACCAGGCTGTCGACGAGGTCGTCGCGCGAGGGCCGTCCGGCGCAATCGCGCTCGCCGGCATTGCAACCGCCTGCGTGGTCATGATGTGGTTCGCTTTCTATCTCTTCGTCTTCCTGCCGCGCGGGGCGCTGCAATGAGCGCACAGGACACGGGACATCAGGGCGCCGAGATTGCGCGGCGCACCGAGCGGCGATGGGCGACCCTCTCTGTCATCATTATCGTCGCGATGGCGGTGATCGCGGCGATTGCCGGCATCCATCGCGCCACCATGCCGCAGGCGCGCGTCGAGACCACTGATCCGTCGCGGCTGCATCTTTCAGGAGAATTCGTCGAAAGCAATCTCGGCAGCGTGCTGGAGTCCAATGGCGCGGTGACGGTGCGCGCGATCGGCCAGCAATATTCCTTCACGCCCGCCTGCCTGCTGGTGCCGGCCGAGACGCCGATCACGTTGCGCGCCACCAGCGCCGACGTGGTCCACGGTATCCTGATCCAGGGTACCAACATCAACACCATGCTGGTGCCGGGCTACGTCTCCGAGCAACTCATGCGCTTTGAGCGGACCGGCGACTATCTGATGCCCTGCCAGGAGTTTTGCAGCTTCGGTCATGAAGGCATGTGGGGCAAGGTCAGGGTGATCGACAAGGCGAAGTTCGCGGAGCTTGCAAAGAGCAGCGGGAGGCTGAGCTGTGTTGGCCAATAGGAAGCTGGTCCTCGCCCATTTCTGGCTGGCTTTCGCCGTGTTCGGCGTGGCGCTCACGCTCGGCGCCTGGCAGATGTTCATCCGCAGCCCGCTCGGGACCTGGCTTTCCAATCCCGAGCTCTACTACCGCTCGCTGACTGCGCACGGCACAGTCATGGGCTACGTCTTCCCGACCCTGGTCGCGATGGGATTTGGCTATGCGATCAGCGAGTCCGCGCTGGAGCAGCGCCTGGTCGGCGTACGCTGGGCCTGGGCCGGATTCTGGCTGATCGTCGGCGGCAGCATCATGGCGATGATCCCGGTCGCGCTCGGCCGCGCCTCCGTGCTCTACACCTTCTATCCGCCGCTGATCGGCAGCCCCTTCTACTACGTCGGCGTCGTGCTGGTCGTCGTCGGGTCCTGGATCTGGGTCGCGCTGATGTCGATCAATCTGCGTGTCTGGAAAGGGGCCAATCCCGGCAAGCCGGTGCCGCTGGCGATGTTCGCCAATGTCGCGGGCTCCTATCTCTGGGCCTGGACCGCGGTTGGCGCCGCGCTCGAGCTATTGCTCCAGATCATCCCCGTCGCGGTCGGCCTGAAGGCCACGATCGACGCCGGTCTTGCCCGCGTGTTCTTCTCCTGGACGCTGCACGCCATCGTCTATTTCTGGCTGGTGCCGACCTACATCGCCTATTACGCCATCGTGCCCCGCGCGATCGGCGGCCGCGTCTACTCCGACACCATGGCGCGGATCGCCTTCATTCTGTTCCTGGTGGTGGCAATGCCGATCGGCATGCACCATACATTCGGCGATCCGCAGGTCGGCGCCGGCTTCAAGTTCGTCCATTCCGCGTTCACCGCGCTGGTCGCGCTGCCGACGCTTCTGACCGTCTTCACGATCTGCGCCTCCGTCGAGATTGCAGCGCGCCTGCGCGGTGGTCACGGCCTGTTCGGCTGGATGCGGGCGCTGCCGTGGGACAATCCGATGATGCTGGCGCTCGCCTTCTCCTTCGTGATGCTCGGTTTCGGCGGCGCCGGTGGCCTGATCAACATGAGCTATCAGCTCGACAGCTCGATCCACAACACGCAATGGATCACCGGCCACTTCCACCTGATCTTCGGCGGCGCCATCGTGATCATGTATTTCGCGATCGCCTATGATTTGTGGCCGCATCTCACGGGCCGTGAGTTCGTCGATCTCCGCCTCATCCGTACCCAGCTCTGGCTGTGGTTCATCGGCATGATCATCACCACCTTCCCGTGGCACTGGGTCGGCATCCTGGGCATGCCGCGCCGCATGGCCTATTTCGATTTCGCCGATCCCGCGATCGCGCCCCAGGCGCTCTCGGTTACGTTCTCTGCCATCGGCGGCTTCACCCTGCTGACATCAGGCATTCTCTTCCTGGTCATTCTGGCGCGCGGCATGCGCTCGCCTGCGGTCGAGGCCGGCGCGTATCGCTTCAGCCTCGCGGTGCATCAGCCAGCGACCGTTCCGCTAGCGCTCAACACGCACGCGCTGTGGGTGGCGCTGATGATCGGGCTCACCATCACCAACTATGGCTACCCGATCCTGACGCTGGCACTGACCGAAGGCACGTCGGTGCCGGCCGTGTATGTGGGAGCGCAGTGATGAGTGCGCGCGACCTTTTCACCCTCACCAACCGCCATTTCAAGACGAGCGTCGGTATCACCGCTGCAATCTTCGTTGTAACGGCGATTGTCGGCTTCATCGTGCTGCCGTTCGCGCAGCCCTGGGTTCAGTTCGCCAATGTCTGGGATGCGATCTGCAGCGCAGCCGGCGTGCCGCAACGCTCCGCGGCGGCTGCTGCGCAGGCGCAGGACAAACGCCTGTCGGAGGTCGTGCTGACCTCGCACACGCTGTCACGTCCGAACCAGGAAGCGATCGGACGCGGCGCCACGCTCGCACAGCGCTGCGCGATCTGCCACGGTCCGACCGGCATCAGCCGAGCGGATTCGCCCAATCTTGCCGGCCAATATGCCGCCGTCATCTACAAGGAGCTGCACGACTTCCGTTCCGGCGCGCGCACCAACGCGGTGATGTCGCCGTTTGCGACCGGCCTGACCGATCAGGAAATGGGCGACCTCGCCCTTTACTACGCCTTTCTGCCGCGGCTGCCGGCCTATCATCCGACACCGCAACTGCCGAAGCCCAACATCGTGATCTACGGCGCGCCCATGCGGGGGATCGCACCCTGCGGCTCCTGCCATGGCAGCCTCGACAACAAGGTCGGCAGCCCTTGGCTCGAAGGCCAATCGGAGGCCTATATGAAGGCCCAGCTACGGGCGTTCGCCGGTGGCGATCGGCGCAACGACATCAGCCAGCAGATGCGCAACATCGCGCGCGCGATGACGCCGCAGGAGATCGACGAGGCTGCCGCCTACTACGCGTCGCAACCGCCTGACATCGTCAAGGCGGTAGATTGATCAGGACGACGCGATCTTCCGCCGGCCGTAGATCGCGTCTGCCCGCTTCTCGAACGCGGCGGAGAAGCGTGCAAAGGCGGCGTCGAACATCGAGCCCATCAGCATCGCGAGCATGCGGCTCCTGAACTCGTAGGACAGAAAGAAGCCGACGTCGCAGACCCCCTCGCCCTTCGGCTCGAAGGTCCAGCGGTTTTCGAGCTTGCTGAAGGGCCCCTGCAGGTACTCGACCATGATCTTCAGATTGGCGCGATCAAGCGTCACACGGCTGGTGAAGGATTCCTTGACCAGCTTGAACGACACCGTCATGTCGGCAACCAGCACCTCGGTGCCATCGGGTTTTGCAACCCGCTGGCGCACCTTCAGCGCGCTGCACAGCGGCACGAATTCCGGGTAGCGCTCGACATCGGCGACCAGATCGAACATCTCTGGCGCGCTATGGTTGACGCGGTGCTTGCTCGAAACTCGGTGCATATGACGTCAGCGGGCGTGAGCCGCCCGCGCTGCCTTCAGTCTCGCGAAATCGTCACCTGCGTGATGCGACGAACGGGTCAACGGGCTCGCCGACACCATCAGGAACCCCTTGGTGTAGGCGACCTTTTCATATGAGCCGAACTCATCCGGCGGCACGTAGCGCATCACGGCGTGGTGCTTGCGGGTCGGCTGGAGATACTGGCCGATGGTCAGGAAGTCGACCTCGGCGGAGCGCAGATCGTCCATCACCTGGAGCACCTCGTGGCGCTCCTCGCCCAGGCCGACCATGATGCCGGACTTGGTGAAGATGGTGGGGTCGATCTCCTTCACCCGCTGCAACAGCCGGATCGAATGGAAATAACGCGCGCCGGGCCTCACCGTCAGGTAACGCGACGGCACGGTTTCGAGATTGTGGTTGAAGACGTCGGGCTTGGCCGCTGCCACCACCTCGAGCGCCCCCTCCTTGCGCAGGAAGTCGGGCGTCAGGATCTCGATCGTGGTCGAGGGACAGGCGGCGCGGATCGCGCGGATCGTCTTGGCAAAATGCTCGGCACCGCCATCGGCGAGATCGTCGCGGTCGACCGAGGTGATCACGACATGGGCGAGCCCCAGCTTGGCGGTGGCCTCGGCTACATGCTCCGGCTCGGCGGCGTCGAGCGCGTTGGGCAGGCCCGTCTTGACGTTACAGAAGGCGCACGCGCGGGTGCAGGTGTCGCCCATGATCATGAAGGTGGCGTGCTTCTTGTCCCAGCACTCGCCGATGTTCGGGCAGCCCGCCTCCTCGCACACGGTATGCAGGCCGTTGGCCCGCACGATGTTGCGGGTGTCGGCATAGCCGCGGGTGTTCGGCGCGCGCACGCGGATCCAGTCCGGCTTCGGCGGCGAAGCGGCATCGGGCCGGTTCACTTTCTCCGGGTGACGCGGGCGCGGCGGGTTGGTGATGGTGTCGACAATAACGACCATGGGGTATCCGGTCTGTTCAGGTCCTACCTAGTCGGTATCGCAGGGCATCGCAACCCGCTCGCGCCGCTTCAGGGAACATGGCAGATATGGGCAATATCCTGCTCTGTCGTCTAGCGATTCTCACCTCGAATGGCTCCAAAATCGAAGCCCTCCACACCCACCCTGGGCAAGCCGTTGAAGCGTGGCTTCTTCGCGCGCAGCGTCCACGAGGTCGCGCCCGACCTGATCGGCGCGACGCTGCTGGTGAACGGCGTCGGCGGGATTGTCGTCGAGGTCGAGGCCTATCATCATACCGACCCGGCGGCGCACTCCTACCGCGGGCCGACGCCACGGAACCAGGTGATGTTCGGCCCGCCCGGCTTTGCCTATGTCTACCGTTCCTACGGCATCCATTGGTGCGTGAACTTCGTCTGCGAGGAGGAAGGCTCGGCCAGCGCCGTCCTGATCCGCGCGCTGGAGCCGACGCATGGGATTGCCGCGATGCGCCGCCGGCGCCATCTCGTCGATGTGCATGCATTATGCTCGGGACCGGGCAAGCTGACGGAAGCGCTTGGCATCACGATTGCGCACAACGCCCTGCCCCTCGACCGCCCGCCGATCGCATTGCACGCGCGCACCGGCGACAAGGAGATCGCGATCGGCATCCGGATCGGCCTCACCAAGGCGGTCGAGCTGCCCTGGCGCTACGGCGTCAAGGGCTCGAAGTTTTTGAGCAAGCCGTTTCCGAGGTAGCTGTCATTCCGGGATGGTCCGAAGGACCAGACCTCCGAGCGCAATTGCGCTTCGGGGAATCTCGAGATTCCGGGTTCGATGCTGCGCATCGCCCCGGAATGACCGAAAGATCACGACACCTGCTTCAGCCGCTCCTGCGCCTCGAACAGCTTCGCCTTGCGCGCCAGCGCGGCCTCGCGCTTTTCGCGCTCCTCCTCGACGACCTCTTCGGCCGCATTGGCGACGAATTTCTCGTTCGCCAGCTTGGACTCGGCGCGCTTGATGTCGGCATCGGCCTTGGCGATCTCCTTGTCGAGACGCACGCGCTCGGCGGCGAGATCCACCACCCCCTTCAGCGGCAGCGCTGCGACCTCGCCGCGCACCAGGATCTGCACGGCACCGTCAGGCGCGCGATCGGCGAAGGAGATGTCCGAGAGCCGCGCCATGCGCTTGATGACATCGGTCCAGCGCGGCGCGCGCTCCTTCGTCTCCGCGGAGGCGCCGGCCAGCACCAGCGCCGTCAGCGTCGCCGGCGGGATGTTCATCTCGGCGCGCACCGAACGGATCTGCGTCACCAGGTCGATCACCCAGCCGATCTCGGCTTCCGCCGCAGGATCGGTGAAGTCGGCGTGGTCGAAGATCGGCAGTACCATCGGGGACATGAAAGCCCCGTCATTCGGCATCGATGCCGCGACCATCGCGAGCTCTTCCGCCGTCGGCCCGGCGGACTTCAGCGGCCACGGCGCCAGAGTGAGCAATTCCTCGCGCTTGGCGCTCACTTCCCACAGCTCTTCGGTGATGAAGGGCATGAAGGGGTGCAGCAGCTTCAGAATCTCGTCGCGCGCCCAGGCGACCATCGCGCGGGTCTCGGCCTTCGCCGGACCATCCGGGCCGAGCAACACGGGCTTTGCGAGCTCGACATACCAGTCGCAATAGACGTTCCAGACGAAGCGGTAGATCGCGCCCGCCGCATCGTTGAAGCGATAGGCCTCGATCGCTTCCGTCACCTCGCGCGTGGTGTGCGCGGTCTCGTGCGCGATCCAGCGGCTCAGGGTCTGCGTCGCTTTCGCGGGCTCAAAACCCTCGGGCACCAGGCACTGGTTCATCTCCGCGAAGCGGCAGGCATTCCAGAGTTTGGTCGCGAAATTGCGATAGCCTTCGACGCGGCTGGTCGCGAGCTTGATGTCGCGCCCCTGGGCTGCCATCGCGGCGAGCGTAAAGCGCAGCGCGTCGGCGCCGTACTCGTCGATCAGGTGCAGGGGATCGATGACGTTGCCCTTCGACTTCGACATCTTGGCGCCCTTCTCGTCACGGACGAGGGCGTGGATGTAGACGGTCGAGAACGGCACCTCCTTCATGAAGTGCAGGCCCATCATCATCATCCGGGCGACCCAGAAGAAGATGATGTCGAAGCCGGTGACCAGCACGTCGGTCGGGTAGTAGCGCTTCACTTCCGGCGTATCGTCGGGCCAGCCGAGAGTGGAGAACGGCCACAGCGCGGAGGAGAACCAGGTGTCGAGCACGTCCTCGTCGCGGGTGATGAAGCCCTCGCGCTTGTTGCGGTCGAGCGCCATCTCGCGCCCCTGCTCCGGCGTGATGACCTCCTGCTCGGCGTAGTAGCCGAGCGCGTGGCTGACTGCCTCCTCCTCGGTCTCGGCGACGAACACCTTGCCGTCCGGCCCGTACCAGGCCGGAATCTGATGGCCCCACCAGAGCTGACGCGAGATACACCAGGGTTGGATGTTCTCCATCCACTCGTAATAGGTCTTCTCCCAGTTCTTCGGCACGAAGGTCGTCTCGCCGTTCCGCACCGCCGCGATGGCGGGCTTTGCGAGCGTCTTGGCGTCGACGTACCACTGGTCGGTGAGGAAGGGCTCGATCACGACGCCGGAGCGGTCGCCATGCGGCACCATGTGGGTGTGCGGCTCGATGCGCTCGATGAAACCGAACGCCTCCAGCCGCTCGACGATGCGCTTGCGCGCGGCGAAGCGCTCGACATTGTGGAATTCCGCGGCGAATTGCGAGGCGCCCTCCGGCAGGTCGCGCAGGTAATCCTCGTTGTCGACGAGATCGAGGCAGCCCTCCTTGTCGAGCACGCTGATCTGGCGCAGGGCATGGCGTTTGCCGACCTCGAAATCGTTGAAGTCGTGCGCCGGCGTCACCTTCACCGCACCCGAGCCCTTCTCGGGGTCGGAGTAATCGTCGGCGACGATTTTGACCTTGCGGCCGACGAGCGGCAGGATGACGTGCTTGCCGACGAGCTTCTGATAGCGCTCGTCCTCGGGATGCACGGCAACGCCGGTATCGCCGAGCATGGTCTCCGGGCGCGTGGTGGCGACGACGATGAAGCTCGCGGGATCGTCGGGGCTGAAGCTCTTGCCCTCGACCGGATAGCGCAGATACCAGAGGCTGCCCTTGACCTCGACCTGCTGCACCTCGAGATCGGAGATCGCGGTGAGCAGCTTCGGGTCCCAGTTGACCAGCCGCTTGTCCTTGTAGATCAGGCCATCGCGGTGGAGCTCGACGAACACCTTGATGACGGCCTTCGACAGGCCCTCGTCCATGGTGAAGCGCTCACGCGACCAGTCGCAGGAGGCGCCGAGCCGCTTGAGCTGGTTGATGATGGTGTCGCCGCTCTCGGCCTTCCACTCCCAGACCCGCTCCAGGAATTTCTCGCGGCCCATCTCGCGGCGGCCGGGCTGCTGACGCTCCATCAGCTGCCGCTCGACCACCATCTGGGTCGCGATGCCGGCATGGTCGGTACCAGGCTGCCACAGCACGTCGCGGCCGCGCATGCGCTCGAAGCGGCACAGCACGTCCTGAAGCGTATTGTTGAGCGCGTGGCCCATGTGCAGCGAGCCCGTCACGTTCGGCGGCGGGATCACGATGGTGAAGGGGGTGGCGTTGCGCCGGTCGGGACGGCCTGCCTTGAAGGCAAGGCTGTCCTCCCAGACGACGGACATGCGGGCTTCGATATCGGCGGGCTGGTAGTTTTTCTCGATCATGGGGCTGCTAAAAAGCCGTGCGCGGCGGCCAAGTCAACGGAAAGTGTCAACGGAAAGCCCGGCGGCGAAACGGCTTTCCGGCCCGGTCGCCAGGCCCAATGGGTCATAAAAGCAGGGCTTTATCGGGACCACGCGGCCCGGCCTTACCGGCCGCCGCGCGAGACCCGCTCGATTTCCGCCTTCACGATGCGTTCAACGAGGCCCGGCAGGTTGTCGTCGAGCCAGGATTTCAGCATCGGCCGCAGCATCTCCTTGACCAGATCCTCCAGCGTGCGCGCATTCGAGCTCAGGACGGTATGGGCCAGGGAATTGAAGGCGGATTCGACGGCGGAGACCGTGGTCTGTGCCAGGAATGGCTGCTGCGGCGGCAGCGGCGGCGCGTCGAAATTCACCGGTTGGTAGGACGGTGGCGGAGGAGCCGGCCGGAACGGCGTCGCCGCGGCTTCGGCGAATTCGACATCGTCGCCCGGCTCAACCTTGCGAAAGCTCGGTGGTGGAGGCGCTGGCGTCTCCACCGCCATCTCGTCGGTCAGCTCGAGCACGTCGGGCTCGGGCTCGGGTTCCGGCGCCCGCATCTCGGGCGCGGGGGTCGCCTCGTCCAGCCCCGCCAGCAGTGCGTCGATATCGTCCTGGTTGTTGCTTGCGGCCGGCGCCGGAGCCGCAGGCTTTGCAGCCGGTGGTGGCGCAGCCGGTTTTTCGGCGGCAGGCTTGGCCGGCGCGATCTTGGACGGCGGAATGTCATTCATCGCGGCCGGCTTGGGCGCCGGCGCGGCAGCGGGCTTGGCAGGTTCGGCGGCCTTCTCGGCCAGCGGAGGCTTGGCCTCATCGTCGGCAATGATGCGCCGGATCGAGGCCAGAATCTCCTCCATCGAGGGTTCTTGCACCTTTGCAGGCTGCGTCATCTCCGACTCCACATCATCAACGCCCTCGCATGCGTTGTTTTACACCAAGCACGACAGGATTGGCCGGTTCCGAAACGGGTGGCTCGGCATTTTCGCCGCGACCGCCTGACTTGTCCCCAGATCAAGGCGATTGCGACTCATTGCGCGGCGGTGCGCCCCCTGCCCACGTCACCGAAGCCTTACGCAAACAACAATGAGGTGCGGCGCGAATCGCGCCCTCATCTCAGTGAAAGGCTATGTCAGGGCGTTTGATGATTGCAAGCAAACCGCAAGTCGGCATCGCCATGATGCGACGCCGACCTAAAGCGCGACGAGATTCGAAGAATCGTCATCGCGCTTTAGGTTGTTGTCTGAGCATGATCTTTCGGAAAACCGCTTCACACTTTTCCGGATCATGCTTCTGGTCGCGGAGATCAGCGTCCGTCGGGCGTGCGCACGCCGGCCCAGCTATCGCGCACCTGGTGGTAGTGCACGCTGGGATCGTAGACGTTGGTCTTCAGGCCGAGCACCTGCGGAGACAGGCGGCCGACCGAGCTGAGAACGCGATAGGAATTCACGACGCGGTCGTGCTGCGCTTGCACAAGGTTGATGCGGGCGTTGACCAGCGCCTGCTGCGCGTTGAGGACGTCGAGCGTGGTGCGCTGGCCGGCCTTTGCCTCCTCGCGCACGCCGTTCAGTGCGATCTCGGACGCCGTCACCTGGGCCTGCGTCGATTGCACCTGCGCCTTGGACGCGTCGAGCTGGCCCCAGGCAGATACGGTGTCGGACCGAGCCTGGTCGCGCGTTTGGTCGAGCGCGAGCCGCTGCTGCGCCAGCGACTCCTTGGACTGCCGGATCAGCGAATATTCGCCGCCGCCCTGATACAGTGGCATCGAGGCCTGTGCGATGGCGGCAGCGCTGAACGTGCTTGGAGTGATCAGAGTTTGCTCATAGGCTTGATTGACCGTGGCCTGGAACGTGAGCGTCGGCAGCAACGCGCCTTCGTTCACCTTCAGGTTCATGAAGGCGACATCGATCCCGAACATCGCCGCCGTTACGGTCGGGTTTTGGATGAGCGTTAGCTCGACCGCCTTTGGCAGCGACTGCGGCAGCAGGCGATCCACCGGCGAGCCGGGCGCGAGATTGACGGGCTCGATGCCGATGATGCGACGATAGTTCGCACGCGTCGCCGTCAGCGTTGCTTCGGACTGCTGCTCGAGGGTTCGCCCCGCAGCCAGTTGTGCTTCGGACTGGGCCACGTCGGTGCGGGTGACTTCGCCGACGTTGAAGCGGTCTCGCGTCTGCTTCAACGTCTGCTCGAGCACGCGGACGTTGCTCTTGTTGACCTCGACCGTCGCCGAATCGCGCAGATAGTCCATGTAGGCCTGCGCCGCCGAGAACAGCACCTGCTGCTCGAGATTGCGCAATCCCTCGCGAGCGCCGGAAACCTGATTCTCCGCGGCCCGGGTCCGGTTACCGGTCTGGTTGCCGTTGAACAGCGTCTGGGACACGGTGAGACCGGCTGCACGCGGTGCATTATTGCCACTGTTGACCGTGTGTATCACGAGGCCACCGGTACTGGCTGCCGTCGAGTCGCTGTGCAGAACTTGAGCGCCGACGCTCGCGTTCAGCGAGACTTTGGGGCGATATCCGGACAATGCCTGCGGCACGTTTTCGTCCGTCGAACGGACGAATGCGCGCTGCGCGTTGAGCTGCGGATTATCCTGATAGGCGCGCACCAGCGCGCCTTCGATCGTCTCCGCCAAGGCCGACGAATGCCCCGCGAGCGCCATCAGGAGGACCGAAGCCGCAGCTCCGGTGAAGAGCTTCACCCCATGCATCCCAGAAGTTCCGTTTCATTCTTATCGCCGGCTCGTGCCCGCGAGCCGGGTGACAGAGAGTCGTTGCCCCTGGCGCACCATAGGACGTGGTCAAGCCGGACGGAACTACCCGGCGGTTGTTCGCAGCGGAAAGTCTTCACGTGCAGCATCCCTGCCACACTTCTGATTCAGAACGGTATTTTTAACGAGTTCCACCCCGTCAGAAGACGAAGGCGGGCGCCCGCACCAGGCCGGGAAGAACCGGGGCTGCTGCGTCGAACAGCGCGCGGTGGCCGAATTCGCCATGGGCGCGGGTCACGATCATGGCCCGCGGGGGCGTCGTCTCGGCCGACACGCCGACCAGCCGCCCGCCTTCCTTGAGCTGCTCGAAGAGCACGTGGGGTGTCACTTCGGTCGCTCCGTTCAGGATGATCACATCGTAGGGGGCAGCCGCCGGGTCCCCATCCGCGCTGGGCGCGGCTGCGCACGTCACATTCGCAAATCCGAGGGCAGCCAGATTGCTATTCGCTTTTGCGGCAAGCGCCGAATCGCTTTCCGTAGCCGTGACTTGCGCAGCGAGCCTGGCGGCAAGTGCCGCGACGTAACCGCTGGCGCAGCCGACCACCAGGACACGATCAGCCTCGCCGATCTCGGCCGCCTGCAGCAGCTTGGCGGTGAGCGCCGGCTTGATCAGGTACCGCTTGGCCGATCCGGCCTCGGCGACGTCGAGATCGAGGTCGAGGTAGGCCAGCGCCTGCCGGCTTGCGGGCACGAAAGCCTCGCGGGGGATGGTGAGCATGGCATCGAGGATGCGGCGATCGGTGACGTCACTGGTGCGCACCTGGCCATCGACCATCTTTTGGCGCGCGGTCGCAAAACCGGACATTTAGGGAACCCTGGAATGCGGACGGCGCCGCGGAAAAACGTGGCGGCATCTTTGGAACATGCCCCGCCAAAACGCAACACGGCGATTGCCTCGAGGCGGAAGCCTCGGGCTCGTCAGCATGGACTTGGGGCCTTGGGCCCTATTCGATCGCGACGGCGAGCCGGCCAATCAAGGCCGCGACTTCATCCAGCCGGGCCGAATCGCGCGTCTCGACCGCGCGAGCGAGCAGCGCGAGGCATTCGTCGTCGCTGAGATCGGGGATGTCGGTGGGCAGAATCGAGGGGGACAAGTGGGAATGGTCGACCTGAACGTTCGGCATCGGAATCAGCTCCGCGTAAGCCCAGCGTCAGGGAACCTCGATTTGAATTGAGTCGAATTGGCGTCGTAGCGATGTAGGCGCGGCAGACGACGTGCACGTCCGCGTGAACAGCCTCGCGCTCCGGCACATCAGTGCGCGGCAAGATATTGAAGTTGATGAGAAATTTGGCTCCCCGGGCTGGATTCGAACCAGCGACCATCCGATTAACAGTCGGATGCTCTACCGCTGAGCTACCGAGGAAAAGGGCGAACCGACGTTCGCGCGCGGCTGCGTATAACAAAGCCTCCGGCGCTTGCAAAGGACGAATTCGTCATATCCTCGCCATCACGAGGGAGGGCGCGCGTCCCCTCCCCGCCGGTCCTGCTGTGGGCGCGAACGCGCCGTGATCCGACGCTCACTCCGCAATGAAGGAGGTCGTCTTGGTACCGGGGTCGTAGCGCAGCCTCAGGACGTTGAACTTGCAGAGGTTGACGTTCTTCCACAGCACGGATTCGTTGTAGTTCTGCCAGTCGACGCGGATGTTCCAGACGCATCCTTCATCGTCGTCGTCGAACTCGACATAAGTGCTCGCCTGGTTCTGCAAGGTCTTGTCGAGCTCGTTGTCCCATTCGTCCAGACCATCGTCCGGCGAATTGAAGCCGAGAAACTTGATGGCGTAGCCGGTCTCGTTGACGACGGAGACGTTGCGGGAATCCGCGGCCTGCGACGGCGCGGCTGCGACCGAGAGACCGAGTGCAATGAGTGCAGACAGAAAATATTTCATGAGAGCCCCAATGAAAAAGAACATCCGCCGCCTGCCCATCCTGGGCGCAGGCGCCGGGGCAACAAATGGCGTTGCCTTGCAAAACTCGTCCGGAGAGCGATCGAAAGGTTCAACACACGATCGACCTGCACTCCGGAACGGTACGCCACGCGAGAAGCGCACGGCCTGTTCTTATCGACTAGGGCTCACGCCAGCAATGAATGGGCATTCATAGCCGACGCATCACAGCCTACTCTGCTGCGTCGGTTGTCTGAGGCGCGGGCACGCTTGCCGCAACCTCGACCGCAGCACCATTGCTCTTGCCGGTGACCGCGCCGACCAGCGCCTTCACGGGATCCTCACCCGGCGCAAATCCGCTCTGGCGCAGGATCTCGTCGATCATCGGCCGCAGCGCATGCACCTTCAACAGCTCGCCGGCGAGACCTTCGCCGAAGCCGGCATTGCTGCCGTTCGCACCACTGCCGCCGAACGCGCCACCAGTGTGCAGGATGCGAACGTCCTTGATGTTGGCGATCGGCTTCACCATCTCGGCGAGCGCCGAGGGCATCATCTCGATCCGCTTCTTGGCAATCTCGAAATCGATCACGTTGCTGCCGAGCTTGTTCTGCGCCTCGTTCTTCATGGTGATGACGGCCGCCTCGGCTTCACCGATGTTCTTGACGCCGACTGCCTTGATCTTGTTGGCCTCGGCTTCCGCGCTCGCGAGCGTCTTGGTGGCCTCGGCGCGGTCGAGCGCCGCCTTCTTCTCGGCTTCGGCCGCAACGATCAGCTCGGTCGATTTGCGTTCGGCCTCGGTGCGTGCGGCGAGCACCTGGGTCAGGCGGGCGCGGTCGGCAACCTCGACCGCGCGTGCGGTCACGACCTTTTCCTCCGCGGACACGGCCACGGCTTCCGCAGTCTTGGCTTCGGCGACGGCTTCGGAGGTCTGCTTGCTCTTGGCGGCGATCTGGATCTCGTTCTCCTGCGTCGCGATCTGGATTTCGCGCTGCGCGTCGGTCTTGCGCTTGTTGATCGCGAGATCGGATTCGATCACCGCCGTTTCCTTGATCTGCTTGGCGCCGGCCTCCTTCTCGGCGACCGCGCGGTCGGTGTCGATGCGGGCGTTCTCTTCCGTGAGGCGCGCGGTCTGTGTCGCGGTGGCGACTTCCGCGCGGGTGCTCGCGGTCTTGTTGGCGATGTCGCGCTCCTGTGAGAGCTCGGCCTCCTTCTTGGTGCGCTCGATCCCAAGGGTCTGCTGCCGCGCCTCGAGGTCCTTTTGTGCGATCGCCACCTCGTTGTCGCGGACGATGGCGTTGCGGTCGCGCCGGCGGGTCTCGGTGATGGTCTTGAGCTGGGTGAGACCCTCCGCGTCGAAGAAGTTTTCTGGGTTGAAGAACTTGACGTCGGTCTGGTCGAGCTTTGTCAACGACACCGACTCCAGCTCAAGACCGTTGGACTTGACGTCGGATTCCACGGTCGCCTGCACGTGCTTGACGAAATCGCTGCGCTTCTCCTGCAGTTCCAGGATGGTCATGGTGGCTGCCACCGAACGCAGGCCGTCGACGAATTTGGCTTCGACCTGGTTGCGCAGCGCTTCGGCGTCATTGGTCAGCGCGCCCAGCGTCTGGCTCGCCAGCGCAATGCTCTCATCGTCGGGGCGGACGCGGACATAGAACTCGGCGACGATGTCGACGCGCAGGCGATCCTTGGTGATCAGGGATTCCCGCTCCTTGCGCTCGACCGTGAGCCGCAGCGTCTTCAGGTTGACGCTAGCATAGGAGTGGAAGATCGGCAGGATCATGGCGCCACCGTCGAGCACGACCTTCTTGCCACCGAGGCCGGTGCGGACGAACGCTTCGTCGCGCGTGGCGCGCTTGTAGAGGGTGGTGAAGACGATGCCCAGGACGAGGATCAGCGCAACGCCGATCATGGCCGGGACTGCGATGTCAAACATAGATTTCTCCGCTAATTACTTTGCTGATTGCTTAGAGTGGATTTGGATGGTTTGAGTTCATCGTCGGCTTTCACCGCCAAAAAGCGGGTGCCGACGCGATCGACCAGCAGGACGAGGCTTCCCTGCGCCAGCGGCTCGGACGAAGGCGCCGCGACCGCCCAGACGAAATGCCGGTTGCCATGGACGTCGGCGACACTGACGCGCCCGGGCGGCCCCTGGTCCAGGGGACCGATGACGACCTCGCCGATACGACCGACGAGATCTCCGAGGCCGACGGCATAGCTTTCGTCCTTTGGAATGATCCTGGCGATGAAGCCGCTGGAGATGCGCACCAGCGGAATTGACGCAGCCCCCGCGCCGAGCGCGGCGACGCTCGCCGGTAACGGGCCGGCGACCATCCGCGCAATGTCCTGGATCAGGAAGCCGGTGATCGAAAAGGCGCCGAGGAACAGCAGGAGGAAGATCAACAGTGGCACGCCACCGAGATTGATCCAGGAGATGGCGTTGATCACACCATTGTCGCTGTGGTGGCCGAAATCGATGTTGGTGCCTAGGATCTCGCTCAGGGAAGCCCCGACCATCATCGAGACCACCTCGACCGATCCGACGATGACGATCATGGCCGCCGCGATTGCGAACGGCCTGACCTCCGGCGCCATTACATGTTCGAGCAATGTGCTCATCGGAGCGAACTCAGGAGCGCGTCTTCAACCGCGCAAGCCTCGCCGCGATCTCCTTGTCGCGATGCAACGCGCTGAGCTCGTCGATGTCGCTCGAAAACGGAATGCCCGCCGGCACGCCGGTGGCCCGCGCCACCGCCTTGCCCGCACGCAGCGCCTTTGCTGCGGCCGAGTTGCCGGTCTGTTTCTTCGACGTTTCGGTCGAATGCGTGCCGGCGGCCGCCTCGCTTTTTTCGAGGTCGGCGCGCCGCTGCTCGGCATCCTGGAGTGCCGAGAGCACCGCGCGCAGCGAGGTGACGCATTGCTCGATCTTCTCGTTGTTCTCGTCGATCGCGCGCGACAGCACCTCGAACTGCGCTTCGAGGTCCATCTGCCGCGCGATGCCGGCGCGGGCGAGGTCGTCACGGCTGTCGTCGATCGCGCCCTGGATCTTCTCGGCAAGATCGGTCATCGCGCGCTCGATCTCGCTGCGCCGGGCGTTCAGCCGATATTCCTCGGCGCGCGCGGCCGCGAGCGCCTCGCGCGCTTCGTTCTCCGCGTTCTCGATCTCGCGGATGGCCTGGCCCACGACCTTCAGCTTGTTCTTGCCTTCGGCCTGCTCGATCGCGTCATAGGCGATGCCCGCGATCAGGCGCCCGACCCGGGACAGGAAGTTCTCGGGGGCGGCAGCGATGGTATCCATGGCGTTCTCCTCCTCTGGCAGATTGTTCGGCGTGACGCCGTAGTGAATTTCGAAACCGTCGTCGGTCCGGATCAGATGGGCGGGCACGCTTTGTCCCCAGCCCTCGGCGTAGCCGACGTAATCGAACGGCACGCTGAAGCGCCCCTGCACGGTGGCGATGGAGATCGTGGTCGGGCCCTTGAGCTTGGCGAGCTTGTCGTCGAGCGGCAGCCGCCGGCCGCTTGCCGCGCGATAGTCGGCGCGGTCGCGCAGGCCCAGCGTTACCAGGCGTGACGGCAGCCCGGTCTGTTTTCGGATCGCGTCGTAGGCGTGGGCATGCAGCAGCACGACGTTGGAGCCCACATTATGCGTGCGGGCAACCTCCTCCAGGATCTCCATCATGCGGTCATAGGCCTCGAAGGTCGCCTCCAGCGCGGCTTTGACGGCCGGCTCAGGGGCGAGCCTGTAACGCAGCGCGGATGGCGCTTGTCGGGGCGATGGGCTCACGGAAAGCACTAAAGCACCATTTTGGTGCTTTACAAGGGGGATCGACGATCACGTTCCACTGATCCTTATGCACTGTATTGGTTAGTCGCCGCTGATACCGGCGGCGTTCAAGGCGGCCGGTCACTGATAGATCACCGCCGATCAAGACTTCTTGCACGCGGTGGTTGCAATTTTCATCGAAATGGGAACGGCCGGCAGCGGCCACGCACAGCTTGTCCGCAGCATATCCACAGGGCAACGGCGTCGATTTCGACTGTACATGCGCCAACTTGCTGCGCACGAACCCACAGGTGGCCGGCTCAGCCGCCCGCCTGCTCGAACACGGCGCGGCAGGCCTCGCTCAGGCTCGTCTTGTTGCGCCGCAGGCACGCGGTGATGGCGCGGACGTTGGGGATCTCTCCGGCGCAGAGGCGATAGACGTCGGGGGTGCAGGCCCGGCGCTGCTCGGGCGTGCCTTGCGCATGAGCGGCGGAAGCAAACAGCGTCAGGAACAATCCGAGAGTCGAGGCCCGGCGGGCCCGGCTCTTCACGCCTGCGAACTTCAGGAACCTCGCCTTCATGACTGACGTCTCCCGTCGGCTTAGCCCCCGGCCCACCTCGGCCGGCGTCACGTAAGACTTACGGGAAAGAAACTTCTGGGAATGTGATCTCTTTCACACTGTCCGGGCGGTGGAACCGCCTAGCTTCCGCGCGGGTTTCTTAGGGAAACGCTAACCAATCGAGCGCCGATCGCCGGATCGATAAAATTCGATCGATCCGCTCAATTGGGAAAAAAGCCGGTTTTGCGAATTTGCGCCGTCGGGACTGAGTCCGGAGGATGCGATGAGCGAAGCCGAGTTCAACTTGCTGCTGGATGCCGTGCGGGCCGCCATCGAGCCCGTGCCGGAGGAGGAATTCGTGCCCCGCTCGTGGAATTTTGACGCGCCGCTCA
The DNA here is from genome assembly GCF_024199885.1 of Bradyrhizobium sp. CCGUVB23. Classification (NCBI taxonomy): domain Bacteria; kingdom Pseudomonadati; phylum Pseudomonadota; class Alphaproteobacteria; order Hyphomicrobiales; family Nitrobacteraceae; genus Bradyrhizobium; species Bradyrhizobium sp. CCGUVB23. The sequence continues at coordinate 8,684,983 of NZ_JANADQ010000001.1, read as the reverse complement.
AAGCCGCCAACGATAACGAGGGCGCCTGGCCGCTGCTGCCGTTTCCGGATGGCTGGTACGCCGCCGGCTGATCGCGACGTCCCGCGCTCCTTTCTCCGTTAGCTCCGCGTCAACCAATCAGCTTTGGGCGCCCGACTGGTCGTCCGACTCACGCGGATCCCTGACGGGACCAGTGGACGGAAAGATGCTCTCATAGATCGCGCGGGCTTCCCGTATCAGACGGGCCCGCTCGATCTCGGACTTCGGAATAAATCGGACGATCTCGCCCACGTGCGCTCCAGGATTCTCGGTTCGAGGATTCATCATCCAGATCTAGGTGATGCGATCTTCATGCCAAGGCACCTGAATCGCGCTCAACCGCCAACCCCGGACAAATCCGGGTGAGTTCCGGGCGCGTCCCAGCATCCGGCGGAAAAAAGCCCCCGCGCGCCGGCGTAATTGTGCTGGGAAATCAGGAGTTTGTGATGGAGGCCACGACCAGAATTGAACTGGTGTAAACGGTTTTGCAGACCGCTGCGTAACCACTCCGCCACGTGGCCCCGTAAGGCCGGACTGATATAGGGGATCAAGGACTTAGGCAACCGCCTTCGTCCGACTTCCGATCAGTTGTGGAAGGTCGTCCAAATTGCGGCGGGGCGGCCGCTACCCAAACATCTGAGCGAGCTTGATGCTTGCACAGATGATCATCCCCCACAGCGCAAAATTAATCTCGAGCGCGGCGAGCATGAGCGCTTTTCCCTGTGGCACCACTTTAGCCCGTGGTGCTCGATTTCTACGATCGCTCAGCGTTGCGATGGGCTCCAGCACATAATTTCGTTTTTTTTTGCCGCGCCCGCCTTGGTCAGGTCACAAACGCGAACCAGCCGAGGCATCCGACTCAGAGGGCCAACAGCCGGGAGTCAGCCCCTGCCCTCGCCGGCGCCAGCCAGGTATTGGCCGAGGATCTCTTCGGTCGAACCTGCGGCAACGATACGTCCCTCGCGCAACAGGATCGCGCGGTTGCAAGTGTTCTTGATGAGATCGATGTCGTGCGAGGCGAGCACGAGGATACCGGCGCGCGCCACGATCGCGTCGAGCCGCTGGCGCGCTTTCCTGCGGAACTGCTGGTCGCCGACGCCGATCCACTCATCGAGCAGCACGATCTCGCCTTCGATCGCAGTTGCGACCGCGAAGATCAGGCGCAGCATCATGCCGCTGGAATAGGTACGCAGCGGCAGGTCGAGCCGGTCGCCGAGCTCGGTGAACTCAGCGATCTCCGCACGCCGCGCCTCGATCTCGGTACGCCGCGCTCCGATCACCAGCCCGCGCCGCAGGATGTTCTCGTAGCCGGTCGCCTCTTCGTCGAAACCGGCGGCGAGATCGAACAGCGACAGGCAGCGGCCGCAGACATCGACCGTGCCTGCGGTCGGATGGTAGATGCCGGCCAGCACCCTGAGCAGCGTGGTCTTGCCGGCGCCATTGGCGCCGATGATGCCGAGCCGGTCGCCGGCGTGGATATCGAGATCGACCCCGTTCAGCGCGGAGACAAGGTGCGGGCGCGGCGCATTGCCGGCATTGCGCAACGTCACCGCGCGCACGAACCGGCTGCGCAGCGAGCGGTCGCGAAACGACAGCACGGGAAACGCGACCGAGACATTGCGCAGCACGATGTAGGCAGCGGAGCTCATGGCGCGCACCTAGAGCCAGTACGCCACGCGATGGCGGTATCTCGCGTAGCAGCCAAGGCCGATCAGCGCCATGCCGATCGCGTAGAGCGATCCGAGCAGCCATTGCTCCGGATCGGCCGGCTGCGACAAGAGCGGCTTGCGCACGAGATCGAGCAACGTTGCGAACGGATTGACCCGCGTCAGCCAGTGGAAGGCGGTGCCGCGCACTGCGTCCTCGGTCCAGATGATCGGCGTGAGGAAGAAGATGAATTGCAGACCGCTGACGATCGCCGATCCGATGTCGCGAAAGCGCGCGCAGAGCAGCCCGAGCGCAGTCGCGCCGCCGACCAGCGTGACCAGCAGGATAGCAAAGCCGGGAACGGCGAGCACCAAGGTCCAGTGCAGCGGCCAGGGCATCACGACATAGAGCAGACCGACCAGCAGCAGATGGTGCAGGAAGATGACGACGTTGCGCGCCGTCATCTGCAGCACGTGCACGATCAGCGGCGCCGGCACGGCCTTGATCAGATGGCCGGACGCCACGAAGACGTTGGAGCCTTCCTGGAGCGTTGCGGCGATCAGGATCCAGACGATCAGGCCGACGGCGAAGGACGGCAGGAAGACCGCGACGTCCTGCTTGAACAGCGTCGCATAGACCGTGCCGACGCTGGCGATGGTTGCAGCGAGCGTCAGCGTGATCCAGAGCGGGCCGATCACCGTGCGGCGATACCGCAAGGAGATGTCCATCAGGGCAAGCGTGCCCCAGCGATCGAATTGCGCGCCTTGCCGGACGATTTCTCTGGCCGCAGCCTGAATGCGACTTCCCATCCCGCTCCTGGCTTTCCAACGCTAGGCCCGATCACGGGATGGCAATATCTGCCCCCGAGTCTCTATCTTCCCGCTCCGCAGCGGGCAAGCCCTTGGCGCAGGCGGTCAGCCGCGGCGGCTGCGGCGAAAATCGCGCCGGCGGCCTCGGCCTGCCGGTTTTGGCGCAAGTTCCGGCATCTCCGCCAGCACTTTGCGATAGCGTGTTAACATCCGTTCAAAACTCGCATGCAGCGTCTCGGCAATATCCGGACGCTGCTGGAGGCTCGCGAGCATCATGGCCGCAGCCTCGATGGTGGCAAGCCCGTCGCGGCGCGGCTCGCGTCGCAAGCGCCCATAGCGTGAGGGGGCTGCGGGATTGAGGATCACGCGCTGGCACTTCAGCATCCAGGGATTGCGCCACCACAGCGCCTTGGCCTGGCTCCAGGTGCCGTCGAGCAGCACCACGCCCTCGATCCTGTTCAGGATGGCGCGTTGGTTGTCGGCGATATCTCCCTTGCGCGTAAGCGCGATGATCTCGGCGTCGCTATCGAGATCAGTGGCGCGCGCCGATCCGAGATAGAGCACCGCCCAGCGCGCGGGATCCGCCACGGGTTGCCCAAGCGCCTTGGCAAGGCTCGGCCATGACAGCCCGACCCGCACCGTCGCATCGGCAAAATGCCGCGCCGTCAGCCGCGCGGTGCCGAGTGCCCTGTCCTGCTCCTGCGGATGCTGAAGGATCAGCAGCGCGATGCGGCTGTCGAGCGGCGTGACGCTGTCGCAGATGCACAGCGGCATCGGCTTCTGGCAGTGCGGACAATCGGCGACGGGTTCGGGCGCTATGGTGGCGACGTCAGACGGGTTCGACATCCAGCCGCTATACGCTTGGCCCAAGCCTTCAACAACCGTTATTGCCTTCAACAACCGTTATTCCGCCGGCACATGCGCTGCGCCCGGCTCGGAGCGGCGGCGCAGGCGATCGATCAAGAGATAGATCACCGGCGTCGTGTAGAGCGTCAGGATCTGCGATACGAACAGTCCGCCGATGATGGTGATGCCGAGCGGACGCCGCAGTTCCGTGCCGGGTCCGGTCGCAATGACCAGCGGAATGCCGGCGAACAGCGCCGCCATGGTCGTCATCAGGATCGGGCGGAAGCGCGCCTGGCAGGCCTCGAAGATCGCATCCGCCGAGGACAGGCCGCGCTGCCGCTCGGCATCGAGAGCGAAGTCGACCATCATGATGCCGTTCTTCTTGACGATGCCGATCAGGAGGATGATGCCGACGAAGGCAATCACCGTCAGCGGCGTGTTGGTGAGCTGGAGCGCGAGCAGCGCCCCGAGCCCGGCTGATGGCAGGGTCGAGATGATCGTGAGTGGATGGGCAAGGCTCTCGTAGAGCACGCCGAGCACGATATACATCGCCACCAGCGCGCCAAGGATCAGCAGCGGTTGCCGGCCGCTGGTCCGGGCGAAATCGCCGGCGTTGCCGTCAAAGCTGCCGCGAATGCCTTCGGGCATGTGCAGCTCCTCGACCGCGCGCTGGATGTTCTGGGTCGCGACCTGCAACGGCACGTCCGGCAAGGTGTTGAACGAGACGGTCGTCGAAGGGAATCCTTGCGAGTGAAATACGGCGAGCGAGGCGAGCCCGCGCTGGGCGCGGACCACGGCTGACAACGGCACCTGCACGTCATTGGCGCCCGCAACATAGATGCGGTCGAGATTGGTCGGGTCGACCTGGAATTTCGGGTCGGTCTCGAGCACGATCATGTACTGGTTGCGTTGGGTGTAGATGATCGAGATCTGCCGCTGCGCAAACGCGTTGTTCAGCGCATTGTCGATGTCCTGCACGCGGACGCCGAGCCGCGAGGCGTTCTGGCGGTCGATGGAGAGGGTGAGCTGCAATCCGCCCGGATCGCGATCGGCGGAAACGTCGGTGATGCCTTCGACCGTCTCCATTCGCTTGGCGACGATCGGCGCCCACTGCTGCAACAGGTCGAGATCGGTGCTCGACAGCGTATATTGGTAGTTCGAGTCGCTCTGCCGTCCGCCGGTGCGGACGTCTTGTGCCGCGAACATGAACAGGCGGATGCCGGCGACGCGATAGAGATTGCGGCGCAGGCGATCGATGACGATCTCGGTCGAGACATAGTTCCGCTCGGCCGGCGGCTTCAGGCTGATGAACATGGTGCCGCGGTTCGAGGTGGCCGGGCCGGGCCCGCCGCCGCCCAGCACCGAGCCGATGCCGGCGACGGCCGGGTCGGCCATCACAATGTCGGCGAGCTGCTGCTGCAGACCCAGCATCGATTGGAACGAGATATCGGCAGACGCCCGCGTTGCGCCGATGACGAAGCCGGAGTCGTCGGTCGGAAAATAACCCTTGGGGATCTTGATGTAGAGCGTCACCGTCAGCCCGATAGTGGCGAAGAAGACGAGCAAGGTCAGCAGCGGAAATTCGAGCCCCGTGCGCAAGGTTCGGGCATAGAAGGCGACGATGCGCGACAGCGAGCCTTCGATGACGCGGTCGAACAGCGTCGCCGTGCCCGAGGTGGTCTGACGGATGTAATGGGCGCAGATCATCGGCGTGACCGTGAGCGAGACCAGCGTCGAGACCACGATCGCAAAGGTCAGTGTCAGCGAGAATTCGCGGAGCAGCCGGCCGACGATGCCGTCCATGAAGATCAGCGGCGTGAACGCCGCGATCAGCGACAGGCTGATCGACAGCACGGTGAAGCCGATCTGCTTCGCCCCCTCCTGCGCTGCCTGGAAGGGCCGCATGCCATGCTCGAGATTGCGGAACATGTTTTCGATCATCACGATGGCGTCGTCGACCACGAAGCCGACGGAGATCGCGAGCGCCATCAGCGAGAGGTTGTCGATCGAGAACCCCGCAAGCCACATCCCGGCGCAGGTGCCCGCGAGCGCCAGCGGCACCGAGATGCCCGCCGCGATCGTCGGTGTGATCCGCCGCAGGAACACGAACACCACCACCATCACCAGGACGGCGGTCGCCAGCAGCGTCCACTGCATGTCCTCGACGCTGGCGCGGATCGTGCCGGTGCGATCGACCAGGGTCGAAATCTCGACCCCTGCCGGAATCCATTGTTTCAGCTCAGGGATCAGCGCCTTGACGCGGTCGACGGTGTCGATGACGTTGGCATCGCCCTGCTTGGTGATCTGAATGATCACCGCCGGTTGCTTGTTGAACCAGGCGATCGAGCGGGCGTTCCGCACGGAATCCTCGATCTCGGCGACGTCGGAGAGCCGGACGTAGTTGCCGTTCGCGCTCTTGATCATGACGTCGCGAAATTCCTTCGCCGTGCGCATCTGCCGGTTCAGCGCCAGCGTCTCGCTCTGGCGCTCGCCGTTGAAGATGCCGACCGGGCCGAGCGGATTGGCGTTGATGATCGCGGTCCGCACGTCGTCGGTTGCGATGCCGGCATTCGACAGCGCGACCGGATTGAGCTGGATGCGCACCGCCGGCTGGTCCGCACCGCTGATCGTCACGTTGCCCACGCCCGGCACCTGCGAGATGCGTTGCGCCAGCACGGTATCGGCGACGTCATAGATCGCACTGGTGGTGAGGGTTTTCGAGGTCAGCGCCAGCACGTAGACCGGGGCACCCGCCGTGTTGGCCTTGCGGAAGCGCGGCAGCGCCGGCAGATCGCTCGGCAGGTCCACCAGCGAGGCGTTGATGGCGGCCTGCACGTCGCGTGCGGCGCGATCGATGTCGCGGCCGATGTTGAATTGCAGCTGAATATTGCTGATGCCGAGCGAACTGGTCGAGGTGATCTGATTGATGCCGGCAATCTCACCCAAGCGCCGCTCCAGCGGCGCGGCGACGGTTGCCGCCATTACCGAAGGATCGGCGCCAGGACGGCTGGCAGAGACGAAGATGGCGGGAAAATCGACGTTCGGCACCGAGGAGACGGGCAGGAACTCGTAGGCCACGACGCCCAGGAGAAACAGCCCGATCGAGAGCAGCGTGGTGGCGACGGGCCTGCGGATGAAGGGCTCCGAGATCGATGCCATCACATGCCCTCGGTTGCGCCCGCAACCGGCGGGCCTCCCGGCTCGGCCGGGGGCAGCGCGCGCTCGAGGCGGCGGTTGATCCGGTCGAGCGCGAGATAGATCACCGGGGTGGTGTAGAGCGTCAGCAACTGGCTGAGCAGAAGGCCGCCGATGATGGAGATGCCGAGCGGAAAGCGCAGCTCCGAGCCGGTGCCGCTTTCGATTGCCAGCGGCAGCGCGCCGAACAGCGCCGCGAGCGTCGTCATCATGATCGGGCGGAAGCGCAACAGGCAGGCCTGCACGATCGCTTCCGTGGGCGCCATCCCCTGCCCGCGCTCGGCTTCCAGCGCGAAGTCGATCATCATGATGGCGTTCTTCTTAACGATGCCCATCAGAAGGATGATGCCGATCAGGCCGATGACGGAGAGGTCCTGGCCGCACAGGACCAGCGCGAGGATCGCGCCGACGCCTGCGGACGGCAGCGTCGACAGGATCGTGATCGGGTGGATGTAGCTCTCATAGAGCACGCCCAGCACGATGTAGATCGTGATGACGGCCGCAAGCAGCAGCCAGGGCTGCCCGGCGAGGGCCTTGGCGAATTCCGCGGCATCGCCAGCGTAGACGCCGACGATGCTGCCGGGCATGCCGATGCGGGTCTCGATCGCTTTCACCGCATCGACCGCTTCGCCGAGAGCTGCCCCCGGCGCCAGGTTGAAGCTGAGCGAGACCGCCGGGAATTGCGCCTGGTGCGAGATCGCCAGCGGTGCCGTGGTCCGTGTGAGCGTCGCCACGGCCGACAGCGGCACTTGGGCGTTAGGCGCGCCTACGGTGCTGCTGGCAGCGCCCGGCAGATAGAGCTTTGACAGGATCGACGGATCGCGCTGATACATCGGCAGCGCCTCCAGCACCACGCGGTACTGGTTGGCCTGGCCGTAGATGGTGGATATCTGCCGTTGCGCGAAGGCATCGTTCAGGGTGTCGGTGACGGCCTGCAAGTTGACGCCGAGCTGTCCGGCACGGGTCCGGTCGACGTCGAGCTGGGCACGCAAGCCGCCTTCCTGTGCCTCCGATGATACGTCGCGGAACAGCGGATCTCGCCGCATCTCGGCGACCAGCTTGCGCGACCATTCCGAGACGGATGCCGCGTCGGTGCCGGTGAGCGTGTACTGATATTGCGAGCGGCTCGACTGGGTCGAGATCTGCACGTCCTGGACCGGTTGGAAGTACACGGTCATACCGGGGATCGCGGCGACCCGGTTCTTCAGCCTGTCGACGACCACGCTGACGTCGTCGCGCCGCTCGCCACGCGGCTTGAGCGTCATGACGAGGCGCCCGACATTGGTGGTCGGGTTGACGGAGCCCGCCCCGATTACCGAGACGACGCCGACCACGTCGGGATCGGCCTTGATGGCATCGGCGGCCTCGGTCTGTCGCTTCTGCATCTCGGCGAACGAGACGTCGGGGCCAGCCTCCGTCACTGCCGTGATCGAGGCCGTATCCTGGAGCGGCAGAAAGCCTTTGGGCGCGACAACGTAGAGAGCCAGGGTCGCGATCAGCGTGGCGAAGGTCACGACCAGCGTCGCGCGCTGATGATCCAGCACCCATAACAGGCTGCGGTGATAGAAGCCGACGGTCCAGTCGATGAAGCGGCTGACCGCGGCGAGCCCTGGGACCGCCAATTCCTCATGGGCGTGCTTGAGGAGGCGCGAGCACATCATCGGCGTCAGGGTGAGCGAGACCACCGCCGAGGTCACCACGGCGATCGTCAGCGTCAGCGCGAATTCGCGGAACATCCGGCCCACGAGACCCGACATGAACAGAAGCGGGATGAAGACGGCGATCAGCGACACCGTCAGCGAGATCACGGTGAAGCCGATTTCGCTGGCGCCCCTGAGCGAAGCCTGCATCGCGCTCTCGCCATTCTCCATATGGCGGACGATGTTCTCGATCATCACGATGGCATCGTCGACCACGAAGCCTGTGCCGATGGTCAGCGCCATCAGCGACAGGTTGTCGAGGCTGAAGCCGGCGAAATACATGATGCCGAAGCTCGTGATCAGCGACAGCGGCAGCGCGACGCCCGCGATCACGGTTGCGCGCAACGAGCGCAGGAACAAGAGTACGACCAGCGTCACCAGCACGACGGCGAGGATCAGCGTGAACTGCACGTCATGGACGGAGGCCCGGATGGTCACGGTCCGGTCCGAGACCACGGTCAGCTTCACGCCCGCCGGGATCGCGCGCTGGACTTTCGGGATCTCCGCCCGGATCTGGCTGACCACGTCGATCACGTTGGCGCCGGGCTGGCGCTGGATGTCGATGATCACCGCTGGCGTGCCCTGGTACCAACCACCGGTCCGGTCATTTTCCAGGCCGTCGACGATCTGCGCTATATCGCCGATGGTGACGGGCGAACCGTTGCGGTAGGCCACGATGATCGGCCGATAGGCATCGGCCGCGGCGATCTGGTCGTTGGCTGCGATCAGGTAGGACTGCTGCGCGCCGTCGAGTGAACCCTTCGGGCCCGAGACGTTGGCATTGGAGATCGCGCTGCGCAGATCCTCCATGGCGATGCCATAGGCAGCCAGCCGTGCCAAGTCGGCCTGGATGCGCACCGCCGGTTTCAGCCCGCCCAGCACCGAGACACGGCCGACGCCCGAAATCTGGCTCAGCCGCTGTGCGAGTATCGTGTCGGCAATGTCGCTCATCGCCCGCAGCGAGATCGTGTCGGAGCGCAGCGCAAGGGTCATGACCGGCGCATCCGCGGGGTTCACCTTGGCGTAGGTCGGCGGGTAAGGCAGCGTCCTCGGCAGCACGCCGGCGGCGGCGTTGATCGCGGCCTGCACGTCCTGCGTCGCGCCGTCAATGTCGCGGTTGAGATCGAATTGCAGCGAGATCTGGCTGACGCCGAACGAACTCGTCGAGTTCATCGCGGACAGCGACGGGATCTGCCCAAGCTGCCGCTCCAGCGGCGCGGTAATGAGCGAGGCGATGACGTCGGGGCTCGCGCCCGGCAGCTGCGTCGTCACCTGCACGGTCGGGAAGTCGACCTGCGGCAGCGCCGAGACCGGAAGCGAAAAATAGCCGAGCGCGCCGCCGATCAGCAGCGCGATGCCGAGCAGCGAGGTCGCGATCGGCCGGCGAATGAAGGGTTCGGAGACGCCCATGACACGATCAGTCGGTCGAGGTCGGGGTCATGGCTGCTTCGCTCCACTGCCCGATGAATCTGCCCCCTGTGCCGGTCCAGTCTGGCCTTTCTGGTCGCCCTCGCCGCTTTGCCGCTTGACACGGCGCTCGCCGTCCTTGCCTTGACCGTCCTTGGCCTGCCCATCCTTGGCGCCATCCTTGGCTTGACCGCCCTTCTGGGCATCCGGCGCGCGGGTGCGCTTGCGCGGCGCAAGATCGGCTGACGGCGTCTGGTCGTCACGGCCGACGATCACCTTGGAGCCGTCGGAGAGATTGGCAAAGCCCGTGGTGACGACGCGATCCGTCGGCGACAGGCCGCTTGCGATCACGGCGTCGTGCTCGTTCTGCTGCGTCACCGTCACGGGTTTTGCCGAGACGATATCGCCCTCGCCGATGACATAGCTGAAGGTTCCGATCGGCCCGCGCTGCACGGCCGATGTCGGCACCACCAGCGCTTTCGGCAGCGTCTCGACCTTGAGTCGGACATTGACGAACTGGCCCGGCCAGAGCTGGTAGCTGGCGTTGGGGAATTCCGCCTTGAGCTTCAGCGTGCCGGTCGTCGGATCGACCTGGTTGTCGATGCCGGTCAGCTTTCCGGTGTCGATCACCGTGATGCCGTCATTGCCGAACACGTCGACCGGCAACGCGCCTTTCGACGCGGCGGCGTTGACGCGCATGATCTGCTGCTGCGGCAGGCTGAACCACACCGCGATGGGCTGCAACTGCGTGATGACGACGAGGCCCGTGATGTCGGAGGCATGGATGATGTTGCCCTGGTCGACCTGGCGAAGACCCGCGCGGCCCGAGAGCGGCGCCACGATCTTGGTGTAGCTCAGCGTCGCCGCCGCGTTGTCGATCGCGGCCTGGTCGGCCTTGACCAGCGCCTCGGTCTGCGCGACCAGCGCGCGCTGGGTGTCGGCCTGCTGCTTGGAGCCGGCGTTGGAGGCCGCAAGCTGCTCGTAGCGTGTGAGGTCGATGCGCTGGTTGGCGAGCTGGGCCTGGTCCTGGGCCTTCTTCGCCACAGCCTGATCATACTGCGCCTGGTAGATCGCTGGATCGATTTCCGCGAGCACGTCGCCCTTCTTGACGTCCTGGCCTTCGATGAAATTTACCGCGATCAGCTTGCCGTCGACCTGCGAGCGCACGGTGACGGTGTTGAGCGCGCGGATCGCGCCGACGCCGTCGAGATAGACCGGCACGTCCTGGACGCGCGGGGACGCCGCCAGCACGGGCACGGGCAGATCGGGCCGCGCATTGCGGTCATTGGCCGGCTTCTGGTGCCACGCGATCCAGCCGAGATAGCCGAGCCCGCCGAGGATCGCGAGCGTGATCAGCGTGGAGACAAAGCGGCGGCCGCGCCGGGACGAGCCGCGCTTGGCCGCCTCGTCCTTCGCCCCTTTCTTCGTGTCCGGCTTAAAGAGCATTGACCGGTTTCTCCATTCTCGGCTCCCAGCCGCCGCCCAATGCCTGGTACAGGCTGACGATCGCGAGCAGACGGGCAAGCTGCGCCTGCCACAGCGCATCTTCCGCCTGAAATAGTGTCTGCTGGACGTTCAGCACGGCCACGATGTCGGCCGTTCCAGCGCGCAACTGTTGCTCGGCAAGTTCGAAGGCGCGACGCGACGACGCAAGCACGTCGCGCTGCAATTGCAGCCTGATCGTCGTCTGCTTGATCGAATACAGCGCATTGTCAACGTCGGCAAAGGCCTGGACGATGGTCTTGCGGTAGATCTGGAGCAATTCCTCCTGGCGTGCCTGGGTGAACTCGAAATTGCCGAGGAGCCTGCCGCCGTCGAAGATCGGCTGGGTTGCGCTGCCAACGAGCTGGAAGAAGGCCGCGTGCGGCTGGAAAAGGGATACCAGTGCGGCGCTCTGATAGCCGCCATTCCCCGTCAACTGGATGCTCGGAAAGAATTGCGCCCGTGCATTGCCAATGTTGGCCGTCGCGGAGGCGAGCTGCGCCTCCTGCCGCCGGATATCCGGCCTTTGCGTCAGCAATTCCGACGGCAGGCCCGGCGTCACCCGCGGGATCGCGATCTGGTTCATCGACCCGCCCGCGATGCGCACGCTCTCCCGCGGCCGCGACACCAACACGGCCAACGCGTTGATGTTCTGGTCGAGCGTCTGCCGCAGCGGCGGCACCAGCGCCTTCTGGTTCGCCACCACGCTCTCCTGCTGCGCGACGTCGAGGTCGGTGCCCGTGCCCGCCTTGCGCCGCTCCTTGATGGCATCGAGGATGCGCTGCGCACTGGCGATGTTGCGCTGCGCGGTGCGCAGCCGGTCCTGCGACGCCAGCACTTGGAAATAGGCGTTGGCCACGCTGGCCAGCGTCGTCAGCGCGACGACATCGCGATCGAACCGATTGGCTGTGGCGGTCTCTTCCGCGGCCTGCAGCGCGTCGCGATTCTGGCCCCAGAAGTCGAGCTGGTAGCTGGCGCTGAGCGAGGCCGAATAGTTGACGACCTCGCGGCCACCATTGGTGAGACCGGAGGCTGAGGAGCCGGACGTGCGCGAATAGGTCTCCGACCCCGAGCCGGACAGGCTTGGAAGCAGGGCCGCGCCGGCCTGCCGCGCCTGGGCGTCGGCCTCGAAGATGCGCGAGACGGCGGCGGCGATGTCCAGGTTGACGGTCTGTGCCTCCTCCATCAATTGCGTCAGTTCTGTCGAGCGGAAGCCGCGCCACCAGTCGAGCGGCGGCGGCGCATCGGGCTTGCCGGCGTATTTGTATCGGCTGGGCACGTCGAGCGCCGGATCGGGCAAATCCTGCGTCAGCACACAGCCGGCGGAGCTCAGTGCCAGCCCAAGCGCCAGCACCCGGCTGGCTGCGCCCGGCAGCCCAACCAGCAGCTCACGTGCGGGACCGTACGATCGCCGGACGGCGACCATCGGGAATCTTCGGGTCACATCCACCCCCTGCCGGGCAGACGCAACTGCCACCGCGCGGCCGGATTAACCGATTCGCGGCAGATCAGTTGGGGCGTGGTCTCCGTTTCGTTCACAGCGTGATGCTTTCCAGGAACCGTTCCGCATATTAGCTGGGCGTGACCGGGGCGGACAGTCCCGCAACCGCGAAGCCCGCCCCACAAACGGGCTTCACGAAGTCGCGAAACACGCTGGTTTTGCCTATCTTTTTAGGACTTTTCCGCATTTGGACCCGCTCCCCGGCAGGCGGAAAGCTTACCAACATTTCATGTGATATTGTCGCCACAGCGGGATCGGGACGGCCACAGAAGGGGTGCCCTCCACTGAAACCTGCGCCGCAGCGCACCGTAGCTCTTCCGACATCAAGCGGCAGGGGCATTGAACATGCGCATCGCGGTGATCGGAACGGGCATTGCCGGCAACGCGGCGGCCTGGACGCTCTCACGACGCTATCCGGTGACGGTGTATGAGCGCGAGCAGCGCCCCGGCGGGCACAGCCACACCGTCACGGTCGATTATGACGGCACGCCGATCGCCGTCGATACCGGCTTCATCGTCTATAACGAACTCAACTATCCCGACCTGACCGCAATGTTCGCCCATCTCGGCGTCGAGACGGTCGAGAGCTGCATGAGCTTTGCCGTCTCCGCTGACGGCGGGCGATTCGAGTGGCGCGGGGGCGGCAACGACTGGTGGTCGACGGGTGCAGGGCTCTTCGCCCAGCCCGGCAATCTGCTCTCGCCGTCCTATCTCCGCATGCTCGCTGACATCGTGAGGTTCAACCGGCAAAGCGTTGCCGACTATCATGCCGGGGGCCTCGCCGGCCTGACGCTCGGCGAATATTTCGCGCAACGCCGTTTCTCGCAGCGGCTCCTCGCCGACTATCTCGCCCCGATGGGGGCCGCCATCTGGTCGACGCCGGACGACGAGATGCTGGACTTTCCGGCCGAGAATTTCGTCGCCTTCTTCGACAATCACCGCCTGCTGCATCACGACCGCCCGGTCTGGCGCACGGTCAAGGGCGGTTGCCAGCGTTATGTCGAGAAGCTGACTGCGACCTTCAGGGACATCCGGCTCGGCTGCGCCGTCACCGCGATCGAGCGCACCGCGCGCGGCGTCGTCGTCCATGACAGCCACGGCCGGCACGACAATTTCGATCATTTGGTGATCGCCGCCCACAGCGACCAGGCGCTCGCCATGCTGTCCGATGCCGACGCGGACGAGCGCTACCTGCTCGGCGCGATCGGCTTTGCGCCGAACACGGTCTATCTGCATCGCGACATCAGGCTGATGCCCAAGCGGAAGCGCGCCTGGGCGTCCTGGAATTTCCTGCGCTGGCAGCGCGAGGGCAGGATCGCCAATGACGTCGCCGTGACCTACTGGATGAACCGGCTTCAGGGTATCGATCCCGACAAGCCGCTGTTCGTCAGCCTCAACCCGCCGTTCGCGCCGGCGCCGGAGCTCACCTTCGGCAAACATGTCTGCGAGCATCCGCAGTATAGTGCCGCCGCCTTCGTCGCCCAGAAGCGGCTCGGCGAGATCCAGGGACGCCGGCACACCTGGTTCTGCGGCGCCTGGACCGGCTATGGCTTTCACGAGGACGGCCTGCGCTCGGGCCTTCGCGTCGCCGAGGCGCTCGGCGCCGTCGCCGCCTGGCGCGAGGTGCCGGTCGAGCTGGCGCAAGCCGCGGAGTAGCGCGATGGCGACAGAGACCACCCTGCTCGCAAAGGACGCCGCATCGCTCTATGTCGGCGATGTCATGCATGCGCGGTTGAAGCCGATCGGCCACCGCTTCAGCTATCGCGTCATGAGCCTCCTGATCGATCTCGACCGGCTCGAGAAAGCAGACCGGCAATCGGTCCTCTTCGGCGTCAATCGCGCAGGCCTCTACAGTTTCCACGAGGCCGATCACGGCGAGCGCGACGGCTCCTCCTTGCGCGTCTACGCCCAGCGCTGCGCCGCAGGGCGCGGTGTCGATCTGACCGGCGGGCGGGTGATGCTGCTCTGCTATCCCCGTCTGCTCGGCTACGGCTTCAATCCGCTGTCGGTATATTTCTGTTATCGCGCAGGCGGCGAGCTCGCGCTGGTCATCTACGAGGTGCGCAACACCTTTGGCGACATCCATCCTTATGTCCTGCCGGTCGTATCAGGCGAGATGAGCGCCGCCGGGCTGCGGCAGCAGCAGGACAAGCAGTTCTACGTTTCCCCCTTCATCGCGATGGAGATGCGCTACCATTTCCGCCTCCATCCGCCGTCTGATACCGTTCGCCTGCGCATCCTCGAAACCGACCGCGACGGCCCACTGCTCGCGGCAACCTTCAGCGGCCGCCGCCGCGCGCTGACATCGCGCACGTTGTTGCGGTCGTTCGTCGCCCTGCCGCTCGTGACCCTCAAGGTGATAGCGGCAATCCATTGGGAAGCCTTGCGGCTCTGGCTCAAGGGGGTGCGGCTGACACCACGACCGAACGTCGCAGGCAGGCTCGACGGTCAGGCTGCCGATCAAACCGGCTTGGCGGCCGCCGAGCCGCGCGTTTATACTATTCATCGCTGACTGCCTGCGGGGGCGCTCTCGGGTCCAGCGAGAACCGGGATGGGCGCGGCTGCCTGAGTGGTCGGACAGTGCCAGTTCAGGTGATGCCGATGTCGAACGCGATTCCGGTCACCCCCGACAATGTCGAGACGGTCCTCGCCGACCTGCCGCGTCTGGTCCGCCTCGCGCTCGCCTTCGGCTCACGTCTGAGGCGCGGCACGCTCGACGTGATCCTGCCCGACGGTCGCATCATCCGGCTCGGCGGCTTTGAGCCGGGCCCAAATGCGGTGATGCGGCTGCACAATTACGATTTTGCCCCGCGCCTGATCAATGGCGGCGATATCGGGATTGCGGAAGCCTATCTCGCCGGCGATTGGGACACGCCCGATCTCACGCAGTTCCTCTATCTCTTCTGCGTCAACCACGACCTGATCCAGGCCATGCTCCGCGACAAGCCGCTGATGCGCCTCGTCCAGGTGCTCCGGCACTGGTTCAACCGCAACACCAGGCGCCAGGCGCGGCGCAACATCCATGCGCATTACGACATCGGCAACGCCTTCTATTCGGCCTGGCTCGATCCGAGCATGACCTATTCCTCGGCGCTGTTCGAGGAGCACACCACGGATCTCACGGCAGCCCAGACCAACAAGTATCGCAGGCTCGCCGAAGCCATCGATCTCAAGCCGGGACAGAAGCTGCTCGAGATCGGCTGCGGCTGGGGTGGCTTTGCCGAATACGCGGCCAAGACTTTTGGCGCGCATGTTGTCGGGTTGACGATCTCAACCGAGCAGCGCGACTTCGCGCAGAGGCGCATCCAGGACGCCGGCCTCGCCGAGAGGGTCGAGATCCGCCTTCAGGACTACCGCGATGAGCGCGACCGGTATGACCGCATTGCCTCGATCGAGATGATCGAGGCCGTCGGCGAGCAGTTTTGGCCGAAATATTTCGCGCAACTGCGTGATCGACTGCTGCCGGGCGGCCTTGCCGGCATCCAGGCCATCACCATCCAGGACGGGCTGTTTCAGACCTATCGCCGCGAGGTCGACTTCATCCAGCGCTACGTATTTCCCGGCGGCATGCTGCCCTCGCCCGCCGTGCTCAAATCGCTGGGCGAGACGTTTGGCGTGCCTGTCATCCGGGAGCGCATCTTTGGGCAAGATTATGCCAAGACGCTTGCCACCTGGCGAAATAACTTCCGCAGCGCCTGGCCGAACCTCGTGCCGCTCGGCTTCGACGATCGGTTCCGGCGGCTCTGGGAGTACTATCTCTCCTATTGCGAGGCCGGTTTCCTCTCCGGGAATATCGACGTCCGGCAGGTCGTCTTCGCAAAGCAGCATTAAGACTTTGTACCCTCGCCTTGTGTGGCCGCAGACCCTACTTTAGGGTCTCGATCACCTCACAGAACCAGCCGGTAATTGCCTGACATGACCATCAAAAACGACGTTGTCGAAGCCATCGGCAACACCCCCCTCATCAAGCTCAAGCGTGCGTCCGAACAGACCGGCTGCACCATTCTCGGCAAGGCCGAATTCATGAATCCCGGCCAGTCGGTGAAGGACCGCGCCGGCAAATGGATGATCTTGGAGGCCGAGAAGCGCGGCGAGCTGAAGCCGGGCGGCCTCGTGGTCGAGGCAACCGCCGGCAACACCGGCATCGGCCTTGCGGTCGTGGCGAGCGCGCGCGGCTATCGCACCCTGATCGTGATTCCGGAGACCCAGAGCCAGGAGAAGAAGGATTTCCTGAAGCTGTGCGGCGCCGAGCTCGTCGAGGTGCCGGCGCTGCCTTACGCCAATCCCAACAACTACCAGCATGTCGGGCGCAGGCTCGCTGACGAGCTGCGCAAGAGCGAGCCCAACGGCGTGCTGTTCGCCGACCAGTGGAACAACCTCGACAATGCCAAGGCGCACTACGAATCCACCGGGCCCGAGATCTGGGAGCAGACCGGCGGCAAGGTCGACGGTTTTATCTGCTCGGTCGGCACTGGCGGTACGCTCGCTGGCATCAGCCGCTACCTGAAGGAAAAGAACAAGGACATCGTCACCGCCTGTGCCGATCCGCACGGCTTCGCGATGTACGAACTTTTCAAGAATGGTGAGCTCAAGTCGACGCCGGGCGATTCGATCACCGAAGGCATCGGCCTCGGACGCAAGACACCGGTCGTGGAGACCGCGAACGTGGATGACGCATTCCTGATCTCCGATGAGGAAGCCGTCACTATCATCTATGATCTGCTTCAGCACGAGGGCCTGTGCCTCGGCGGCTCGACGGGCATCAACATCGCCGGTGCCATTCACCTGGCGAAGAAGCTCGGCCCCGGCAAGACCATCGTCACCGTGCTGGCCGATTCCGGCAGCCGCTACCAGTCGAAGCTTTTCAATTCGGACTTCATGCGCGCCAAGAATCTGCCGGTGCCGACCTGGCTGGAGAAGCGCAGCAACATCAAGCCGCCGTTCGTGTGAGGCTCGTAGGGTGGGCAAAGCGAAGCGTGCCCACCGCTTCTGTCGCGATCGTGGAGAGATGGTGGGCACGGCGCTACACGCCTTTGCCCACCCTTCACGAGCAGATCACCGCAGGATTTGGCTCAGGAACAACTGTGAGCGCGCGTGCTGCGGGTGGGCGAAGAATTCCTGCGGCGTGTTGGACTCGATGATCTGACCGGCGTCCATGAACACCACGCGGTTGGCGACCTCCTTCGCAAAGCCCATTTCGTGAGTGACGACCAGCATGGTCATGCCCTCCTTGGCGAGGTCGACCATGGTGTCGAGGACTTCCTTGACCATTTCGGGGTCGAGTGCCGAGGTAGGTTCGTCGAACAGCATCACCTTCGGGTTCATGGTGAGCGCGCGCGCAATCGCGACGCGCTGCTGCTGGCCGCCGGACATCTGGCCCGGAAACTTGTTGGCCTGGTGCGGGATCTTGACCCGCTCCAGGAATTTCATCGCAGTCGCCTCGGCCTCCTTCTTGGGAATGTTGCGCACCCAGATTGGTGCCAGCGTGCAATTGTCGAGCACCGTGAGGTGCGGGAACAGATTGAAGCTCTGGAACACCATGCCGACCTCGCGGCGCACTGCGTCGATGTGTTTCAGGTTCGGCCCGAGCTCGATGCCGTCGACGACGATCTCCCCCTCCTGAAACTCCTCCAGCGCATTGATGCAGCGGATCAGCGTCGACTTGCCTGAGCCCGACGGGCCGCAGATCACGATGCGCTCGCCCTTCTCGACCTCGAGATCGATGTCGCGCAGGACGTGAAAGTCGCCGTACCATTTGTTGAGGCCGGAAATCTTGACGATCGGGCTGGTGGACATGGTGACCTTGTTCAGTTGCGGCGATGAGCGTTGAGCCGGTTCTCGACGAAGAGCGAGTAGCGCGACATTCCAAAGCAGAAGAGGAAATAGAGGACGCCGGCGAAGGCAAAGCCGGTGAATGCCGTCGACGGCGTTGACCAGACCGGGTCGGAGAAGGATGCCCTGAGCGAGCCGAGCAGGTCGAACAGCGCCACGATCGAGACCAGCGAGGTGTCCTTGAACAGCGAGATGAAGCTGTTGACGAGGCTCGGGATGACGTGGCGCAGCGCCTGCGGCAGCACGATCAGCGAGGTGGTCTTCCACCAGGACAGCCCCAGTGCGGAAGCCGCCTCCCCCTGCCCGCGCGGAACCGCAGCGAGCCCGCCGCGAATGTTTTCGGCCTGATAGGCGCCGGTGAACAACGCAATGCCGATCAGTGCGCGCACCAGGCCGTCGACCGTGAAATTGCCCGGCAGGAACAGGGGCAGCATGTAGGTGGCGAAGAACAGCACGGTGATCAGCGGCACGCCGCGCCAGAATTCGATATAGGCGATCGAGAAGATCCGGATCAGCGGGATCGTGGAGCGGCGCCCGAGTGCCAGCGCGATGCCGATCGGCATGGAGGTGACGATGCCGGTCACAGCGACCACCAGCGTCACCAGCAGCCCGCCCCACAGGCGTGTATCGACGATCGGCAGGCCGCCGTGATCGAGCCCCATCAGCTTGATCACGATCGCCATGCCGATGAAGGTCGCTATGCTTGTTGCGAGCGCGCGCCAGCCGGTGCGCATTCCCCCGCCGAGGAAGAACAGGATCAGCGAGACGACGATGGTCGTGATCGCGAAATCGATCCAGACCGACTGGCTACTCGCCTGGATCTGATCGCGCAGCCAGGTCAATGGGAAGATCAGCCACTGGATCGCGGTGCCGACCAGCACGATGAAGTTTCCGACGACCCAGAGCAGCGGCCCGATGGCCGAACTCTTGCCGAGGCTGACCAGCACCTGCCCCGCGCCGATGACGCTGTCATCGAACAGTTGCAGCAGGCCGGCGGTCCAGCTCAGGCCGAAACCGGTGATGCCGCCGCCGTGCATCAGGAAGAACGCGACCACCGGAAGGGCGAAGAAGAACAGCCCGGCATTGAGCCCCTTCGCCGGCAGGCGCGGAATGAGCAGCGGCAGCAAGAGAACTGCCGCCAGGATGAAGGTCAGATTGACCCGCCAGCGTTCGGCCTCGGGATAGAAGCCGTAGATGAGCTGCGGAAGCTTCGCCTGGATATAGGGCCAGCAGGCACCGACCACATATCCGGCATTCTCGGGCAGGCACGCCGTACGGTCCTTGCCGGTCCAGACGGCGTCGACCAGCAGGAACCTGAAGGCGGGAATGACCATGTACCAGAGCAGCAATGCTCCAATGATCGTCAAGAGAATGTTGGTCGGCGAGCTCAACAGGCGCGTGCGCACGAGGCCGACGAAGCCGGTGGTCTTCACCGGCGCAGGCCGCTCCGCAACGAGGTCCTGGCGAACGAAGGATGACGCGGTGATATCCGTCATGCTCCCAGGCTCCGATTGATGCGCCAGCCATAAACGCTCATGACCGCGCTGGTGAAGAGCGAGATCAGGAGGTAGACGGCCATCGTCATGGCGATGATCTCGATCGCCTGCCCGGTCTGGCTGAGCGACGTGCCGGCGAACACGGAGACCAGATCGGGATAGCCGATGCCGACGGCAAGCGAGGAGTTCTTGGTGAGGTTGAGATACTGGTTGGTCAGCGGCGGCACGATGACACGCATGGCCTGCGGCACCACGATCAGCCGCAGCGTGGTGCCGCGGCTCAGGCCGAGCGAGGATCCCGCCTCCATCTGTCCCTTGTGCACGGACAGGATACCGGCGCGCACGATCTCGGCGATGAAAGCGGCCGTATAGGTCGACAACGCCACCGCCAGCGCCACGAATTCCGGAATGATCCGTGAGCCGCCGGCAAAATTGAAGCCCTTGAGCTGCGGCAGTTCGAAGGTGAAGGGCAGACCGAATATCAGCATCGTGACGAGCGGGAGTCCGAACAGAAGGGCCAGCACGTAGGGCCAGATGCGGATCACGTGGCCGTATTGATAGAGCGCACGCCGCGCGTAGATCCGCAACGCAAGCGAGGCAACGATGCCGAACGCAAGCACCGCGAGGAACGGCACGAATCCGCTCTCGCCGATCGGGCTGGGAACGACCAGCCCGCGATTGCTGATGAAGGCGATGCCCAGCAGCGAGATGCTCTGCCGCGGGTTGGGCAAGGCCGCGAGCACAGCGAGGTACCAGAACAGTAGCTGGAACAGGAGCGGCAGGTTGCGGATGATCTCCACATAGATCTCGCCGACACGCGACAGCAGCCAGTTGGGCGAGAGCCGGCACAGCGCGACGATGAAGCCGATGACGGTGGCGAAGACGATGCCCACCACCGAGACCACCAGCGTATTCAGAAGTCCGACCACGAACACGCGCAAGAACGTGTCCGAGCCGGTGTAGGGGATCAGGGTCTGATTGACGTCGAAGCCCGCGTTGTTCCTCAGGAAGCCGAAACCGGCAGCAATGTGCTGGTTTTCCAGGTTGGCGCGGGCATTGGAGATGATCTCATAGGCCATCCAGCCCAGGATCGCGGCGAAGGCAAGCTGGACGGCAACGCCGTTCCAGCCAGCCTTACCACCGAGAGCGCGCCTCAGCTTCAGCGCGATCTGCGGTGGTGGTTTACGGGCCTCGGTGCTCATCGCCGCAAGCCGTGGGCTTGATCAAATCAGCGGATCGGCGGCGCGTACTGGAGACCGCCCTTGTTCCAGAGGCTGTTGAGACCGCGGGCGATACCGAGCGGTGAGCCGGAGCCGACGTTACGGTCGAACGCCTCGCCGTAATTGCCGACCAGCTTCACGATCCGGACCACCCAGTCCTTGGTCAGGCCGAGCTGTTCGCCGAAATTGCCGTCGGTGCCGAGGACGCGCTTCAGCTCCGGATTGTCCGCCTTCGCCTTCTCGTCGACGTTCTTGGAGGTGATGCCGAGCTCTTCGGCCGTGACCATCGCGAACAGGGTCCATTTCACGATGTCGAACCACTGATCATCGCCGTGACGCACCATCGGGCCGAGCGGCTCCTTGGAGATGATTTCCGGGAGCACCATGTGGTCGTTGGGATTGGCAAGCTTCAGGCGGTTGGCGTAGAGACCCGACTGGTCCGTGGTGAAGACGTCGCAGCGCCCGGATTCATAGGCCTTGACCGTCTCGTCGTTGGTGGCGAACGCGATCACCTCGTACTTCATGTTGTTGGCCTTGAAGTAGTCGGCGAGATTCTGCTCGGTGGTGGTGCCGGTCTGGACGCAGACCGAGGCGCTGTTGAGTTCCAGCGCCGAATTCACCTTGAGCGACTTCTTCACCATGAAGCCCTGGCCGTCGTAGTAGTTCACGCCGGCGAAATTGGCGCCGAGCGAGGTATCGCGCGAGATCGTCCAGGTGGTGTTGCGCGAGAGCATGTCGATCTCGCCGGATTGCAGCGCGGTGAAACGGTCCTTTGCGGACGTCGGCACGTATTTGACTTTCGTCGCATCGTTGAAGATGGCCGCCGCGACCGCGCGGCAGAGGTCGACGTCGAGCCCGGTCCAGTTGCCCTTGTCGTCCGGCGACGAGAAGCCCGGCAGGCCCTGGCTGACGCCGCAGGACAGCATGCCCCTGTCCTTGATCGTCTTGATCGTTTGCGCTTGGGCGGCCGGGGCGGACAGGCCGGCGGCGAGAGCAAGGGTGAGAACCAAAGTTACGCGTTTCATGGGCTGTGGCCTTTCAAGGACGTCGCTTGGGACGCGACGTACGGTCATCTCTAAAGGGCGTAGAGGAACGTTCGTTGAACATCATTCGCTGAACGTCGTGCAAGCTGTGGGCCAACCCCGAGATCCCTGCCGAAAACCTTAAAGGACCCAGGCTGTCACGCATGGTCCGTCAGGCGGTGGATCGAAAGGTCGCGGCAAGCCCCTCAACATGCGGCGACAGAATAGCACCTGCGCATCACAGAACGACTGGCGAGCCGGGTCAAGGGGTTGACGGGACTCTTCTGTGATCTGTTATTACGAGACGCGGCCAACCAGCCGTCCCGCGAGGGGCTTTCCCCTCGCCCACAATCGCCTTTGAAAGCACTCGCATGAATTCTTCCGAGGGCGCAAAGCCCTTTTCGCAGCACCCCGACACCCGGTTGGTGACCTCCGGCCGTGACACCAAGGCACAGAAGGGCTTCGTCAATCCGCCGGTCGTCCACGGCTCGACCGTGCTCTACCCGACCGCCGAGGACCTGCACGCCCATCGCGGCGAGTTCCAGTACGGCCGCCACGGCACGCCCACCACCAGGGCGCTCCAGGAGACGCTGATGGCGCTGGAGGGACCGAACTGCGTCGGCGTCGGCATTGCGCCGTCGGGCCTGGCTGCGATCACGACCACCCTGCTCGCGGTGCTGAAGGCAGGCGATCACCTGCTCGTCTGCGACAACGTCTATCGGCCCTCCCGCAATTTCTGCAACGGCCTGCTCGCGCGGTACGGCGTCGAGATCACCTATTTCGATCCGCTGATCGGCGCAGGCATCGAGGCTCTGTTCAAGCCCAACACGCGCGCGGTGCTGGTGGAAGCGCCGGGCTCGCAGTCCTTCGAGATGCCCGACATTCGCGCGATTGCCGAGGTCGCGCATGCCCGCGACGCGCTCGTCATCGACGACAACACCTGGGCGACGCCGCTCTATCATCGCTCGCTCGACCAGGGTGTCGACATCAGCATGCAGGCTGCGACCAAATATATCGGCGGCCATTCCGACATCATGTTCGGCACCATCTCCGCCAATGCAAGAGCCTGGCCGCTGGTGACCGAAGCCATCCGCCTGCTCGGTGTCTGCGCCGGTCCCGACGACGTCTTCCTCGCATTGCGCGGCATGCGCACGCTGTCGGTGCGGCTGGCGCAGCACTATCGCTCGGGGCTCGACGTGGCGCGCTGGCTCGCCAAGCGGCCGGAGGTCGCGCGCGTGCTCCATCCCGCGATCGAGACTGATCCGGGCCACGCGATCTGGAAGCGCGACTTCACCGGCGCCTCGGGCCTGTTCAGCCTCGTGCTGAAGCCAGCGCCGCAGAAGGCCGTCGATGCCATGCTCGATAGCCTCAAGCTGTTTGGCATGGGCTACTCCTGGGGCGGCTTCGAGAGCCTTGCTATCCCCTTCGACTGCGACAGTTATCGCACGGCAACGAAGTGGGCTCCGGGCGGTCCGACGCTGCGTCTGCACATCGGGCTCGAGAGCGTCGAGGACCTCAAGGCCGATCTCGATCGCGGCTTTGCTGCCTTCAACGCGGCAATTTGAGCTTCGAGATTAGGCATCCCGCCTAGCAAACGCGCCGCAACAAAGGTTGATATTGGCGCGTTGCAACAAAATCGTTGATCCGCGGTCGTATGGGAATAGCCTGACTCTTCGACTCAATTCCGAGGGACGCGGAGCATGGGAAGCATGGTTCTGCTCGACCTGATGGGCGGCGTGGCGCTGTTACTGTGGGGCCTGCATATGGTCCACAGCGGCATTTTGCGCGCTTTCGGTCCCGACCTGCGGCGGCTGCTCGGCCGAGCGCTGAGCAACCGCTTCAGCGCCTTTGCGGCCGGGCTCGGGCTGACTGCGCTGCTCCAGAGCAGCACGGCGACGGCCCTCATCACCAGTTCGTTCGCGGCCGAAGGCCTTGTCAGCCTGGTCGCCGCGCTTGCCATCATGCTCGGTGCAAATGTCGGCACCACGCTGATCGTGCAGGTGCTGTCCTTCAACATCGCGGCCGTTGCTCCCGTCCTATTCGTGCTCGGGCTCGTCGCCTTCCGCTCAGGGCCCCGCTCGCGGATCAAGGACATCGGCCGCGTCTCGATCGGTCTCGGCCTGATGCTGCTGTCGCTGCATATCCTGCTGGATACACTGGCGCCGGCCGAGAACGCCCCTGGCGTCCGCGTCGTGATGTCGGCCATCACCGGAGATCCCGTGCTCTGCATCGTCATCGCCGCCGTCATCACCTGGGCGGTGCATTCGAGCGTCGCCAGCGTGCTATTGATCATGTCGCTGGCCTATTCCCAGTTCATCTCGCCCCATGCTGCGCTGGCGCTCGTCCTCGGCGCCAATCTCGGCAGCGCAATCAATCCCGTGTTCGAAGGCGCGCGGCGTGACGATCCGGCCAGCTATCGCCTGCCGGTCGGCAATCTGATCAATCGCGTGGCCGGGATCGCGCTGGTGCTGCCGTTCCTTCAAGGAATCGCCGACCAACTGCACCTCTGGCAGCCGGATCTCGCAAAGATGACGGCCGGCTTCCATATCGCCTTCAATCTTGCAACGGCGGCGATCTTCATCGGGCTGCTCGATGCCCTGTCGCGGCTG
Organism: Bradyrhizobium sp. CCGUVB23; assembly: GCF_024199885.1. Taxonomy (NCBI): domain Bacteria; kingdom Pseudomonadati; phylum Pseudomonadota; class Alphaproteobacteria; order Hyphomicrobiales; family Nitrobacteraceae; genus Bradyrhizobium; species Bradyrhizobium sp. CCGUVB23. The sequence continues at coordinate 8,660,199 of NZ_JANADQ010000001.1, read as the reverse complement.
CTGACCTGGCTGTTTCCCGATCGCGTACGGGAGGAGGACCCTGCCCGCCCGCGTTATCTCGACGAGACGGCGCTCGAGACCCCCTCTCTCGCGCTGGCGGATGCCGCCCGCGAAACGCTGCGCATGGGCGATCTCGTCGAGGTCATGCTGCGCAAGGTGATGGCGGCGATGATGACGGGCGACCGCGCGCTGGTCGAGCAGGTCTCGAAGACGGACAACATCGTCGACAGCCTCGATGAGTCCATCAAGCTCTACGTGACAAAGTTGACGCGCGGCAGCCTGGACGAGGGCGAGGGCCGGCGTGCGATGGAGATCATCTCCTTCGCCATCAATCTCGAGCATATCGGCGACATCATCGACAAGAATTTGAGCGAGCTCGCCACCAAGAAGATCAAGCGACGCTTCCAGTTCTCGGCCGAGGGCGCCGAGGAGCTGGCTGCCTTCCACAAGCGGACGATGGACTCGCTGCGTATCGCCTTCGGTGTGTTCATGTCGGGCGATGCCAACGAGGCGCGCAAGCTGCTGGTGGAAAAGTCCGCGCTGCGCAACACCGAGCTTGCCGCCGTCGAGCGGCATCTCGATCGCCTGCGCGAGGGGCGGCCCGAGACCATCGAGACCACCTCGCTGCATCTGGACGTGCTGCGCGACCTGCGCCGCATCCACTCGCATATCTGCTCGGTGGCCTATCCCGTGCTCGATGCAGCCGGCGAGCCCTACCGCAGAAACGAGGCCGAGGCGGCCACCCTGCCCGCCTCTGGCGCGGCGTCCGCTCTGCCGCGCTAGTTTGTCCGATACGCCTTATCTACCAGATGCTTGGCGCTTAGACCGGCGATCGCCGGTCTACTTTGCATGGGGTTGTTTTCGACATTGTCGTCGAACGGGCCCAAAAGCCTCGGGTCGTGGTAGGGACGAGGATTGCTCCTCGCCCCCCACCCAGATCCCGGCGAGCGCTGCTAACGCACCGGGCTCCTCCCTCGGGTTTTGGCGTCGAAGCGGTGACAGGGCAGCGGGTGTAGTGTCTTGATTGGCGGAAAGAAGCGATCGACGAGGCGGATGAAGCGCTCCCAGGACAGATCAGCCTTCTGACTCCGACGCCGAAGCGTCGTAAGCCAGAGCCTTCGCACCTGATTGCAGAACCACCACATGCTCGGGTGGTTACCCGAGACCGCATAGTAGTTCAGATGCCCTTGCAGCATCTGCTTCACCCAAGCTCCGGTTTTCGCGACGGGGTCGTGCATACGTTTGCGCAACTCCATCTTGATCGCCTTGAGCTTGGCTCGCATGCGCTTCTTGATCGTCTTGCGCCCGATGACGAATGAGCCCCACTTGTATGATCGCGTGCAGAAGTGGGTAAAGCCCAAAAAATCGAATGTTTCGGGCTTCCCTTCCCCACGTCTTTCACGTTGCTTGGCCGCGCGGCGACCGAAGCGGATCAGTCGGGTCTTATCCGGGTGCAATGCCAATTCGAACGAGCGCATTCTTTCGTGCAAGTCCTGCAGAAAGGCCTTTGCCTCGTGCTCATGCTCAAAACCGACGATCGTATCATCGGCAAAACGCACGACGATCATGTCGCCGGTCGCTTTGGTCTGGCGCCATCTGTGGACCCACAGATCGTACACGTAGTGCAGGTAGACGTTCGCAAGCGTTGGTGAGATCACCGCCCCTTGCGGAGCGCCGCACTGACTGCGCGTCACGCGTCCATCTTCAATGATGCCGACCTTGAGCCACTTCGCAATCAGGCGCAGGATGCGCTTGTCCGCGATACGGTGCTCGAGAAAGCGGAGTGTCCATGAGTGGGACATGGCATCGAAAAAGCCCCGGATATCCGCGTCTAGCACCCAGTTCACTCGTTTCCTGAGGATACCGACGTGCAGGGCGTCCAGCGCATCGTGCTGCCCGCGTCCCGGTCGGAATCCGTAGGAAAAGCCGACGAAGTCTTCCTCGTAGATGGCTTCTAGGACTGTCGCGACCGCTTGTTGGACGATTTTGTCCTCTACACACAAGATGGCGAGTGGCCGCTGAGATCCATCCGCCTTCGGGATGTAGGTCCGTCGGGCCGGGCGGGCGCGGTAGCTGCCTTTGTGTATGCAATCGTGCAGGTCCGTCAGTTTCTCTTCGAGGCCTTCTCCGTAGGCCTGCCACGTCACGCCGTCGATACCTGGCGCCGAGTCTCGCTCAAGTGAGCAGTAACTCTGCTCCAGGAGATCGACGGTGATGTGATGCAGCAGCGCAGTGAACCGTACACTCTTGCTCTGTCGCGCCGCTTGGCGCACGGCGATGAGTCCGTTCGACGCGGTGTCCCGGCGCAGTGTCCGGGCCGCGGCCGTCTCGCCGCCGTTTCCCTTGGGCGGGGTCCTTCCCTCCACGGCCTCCGCGGAGGGCAAGCCCTCTTTGTTCGGTCGCTTCTCGGGTACTATAACCCCGTCCGAATTCTCATCCGCGTGCATGTTCATCGTTCGGCTGTTGCCTTCATGAACCGGCCCGGCTTGCCTGTCCGGACACGGATGAGACTTCCCAGGTTCCGTGCAAAGAACTTCTCCACGTGCACAAGGTCTCCGACTGCGCGAGGTTCTTCCCATGCAAGCCATTCGCCATGGGACGATGCAGCCTTCTCTTCAACGGAACGAGATCGGCACCTCGAAATTAGACCCGTTTCGCAGCTCAATGCTTGGCCCGTGGTCTCCCCTGTGAACGCTTCACGTCGGCCCTTGCGGGACGCCGCGCATCACTCGGGGTCGGGGTGGATGGCTAGTCCTTACCCCATGGGGGACTTTCACCTCCTATTCTTTGCCAGCTTTCCTGGCGCACTCCGAACAGGGTCAGCGATCCAGCGTCTTCGAGGCGCGGCCGCGGTTTTTGACGATCAGCATGATGTTGCGGATGTAGATGATCGTCGCGAGCGCCTGTCCGAGGATAATGACCGGCTCGCGCTTCACGACGCCATAGACCAGCGTCATCAGCCCGCCGCCCATGGAGCAGAACCAGAAGGCCATCGGCACCACGCTGTTTCCGGCACGCTCGCTCGCGATCCATTGCACGAGAAAACGCGCCGTGAAGAACAGCTGTGCGACCAGGCCGAAGGCGAGCCAGAAGTCGAACTTGGCGACGAAGACGTCGTAGAGATAGTTGCTCAGCGCCTGGCCGTATTGGATGATCATGCCTTCACCTCAGTGACATCTGGTGTCGGCTTCTTACGGCGGATCAGCCACCACACGCCGGCGAGATCCATGATCCCGATCCATAGCCGGTCGAAGAAACCGTAGTTTGACACGCCGGCACGGCGCGGCCGGTCGGTCACGTCGACATAGGCGATCTCGAAGCCCTCCCGGCGCACCAGCGCCGGCAGGAAGCGATGCAGCCCGTCGAAATAGGGCAGCATCAGAAACACCTCGCGGCGGAACGCCTTCAGACCGCACCCGGTGTCGCGCGTGCCGTCCTTCAGGATCGTGCTGCGCACGCCGTTGGCGATGCGCGACTGCAACTTCTTGAAGCCGGTGTCCTTGCGCCCGACCCGCTGGCCGGCGACGAGGCCGATGCGCTCGCTTTTTTCGACCGCGGCGATCAGGTCTGGCAGGAAGGCCGGATTGTTCTGGCCGTCGCCGTCGAGTGTCGCCACGATCGCGCCGCGCGCCGCCCGCACGCCGCTGCGCACGGCCGCAGACTGCCCGGTTGACTTCGCATGACGGAGCTGACGCAGATTGCCCCGCTGCTTCATGATGGCCGACAGCCGCTCGCCGGTCGCATCCGTCGAGCCGTCATTGACGTAGACGATCTCATAGGCCCAGCGGCCATCGAGCGCAGCGCCGATCTCCTCGATCAGAGGCGCGATATTGTCCGCCTCATTGCGCACGGGGACGACGATGGAAACCGAGGGCTGGAACGACAAATCGATGCTCGTGGTTGGAATTGGCCCGCGGCGGGAACCGGTCCGGTCGGCAGGCAGCCGCTTTTATGGGGCGGATGCCCCGCGGGCAACCCTTTTGAGGCGGCCGAACACCGGCCCCGGAAGCGCCACGATCACCCCGTCGCTGCCGATGGCGAAGCCGAGCCGGCGCGCCGCAAACCAGTAGCGCACCGCCATGGTGCCGACGATGCCGACCAGGGCGCCGGCAACGACGTCACTCGGATGATGGGCGAGCAGCACCAGCCGCGTCAGCAGGATCACGACGGCATAGGTGAACATGAACACGCGCAGCCTGGGCCACAGCGCGCTCACCGCAAAGGCCAGCGCGAACGCCGTCACTGCATGGCCGGAAGGAAGGCTCGCATGGGCTTCCGTTCCACTGAAGGGAATGAAGTTGAAGGCGTTGGCCTTGCCGCCGACGAAGGGCCGGCCGCGGCCAATGACGTATTTCAGGACCTCGCCGACCAGCACTGAGAACAGCACGGAAAAGAAGATGAATTGCAACCGCGTGCCGAAGCCGAGCAGCAGCGCGCGCGAGGTGCCGTGCCGGGCGGCTGCGACCAGCGCCACGACCACCAGCGCAGCGGCGAGCGTCGTCAGCACATACTCGTCCTTGCCGAAATTGGTGAGGATCTTGATCGGCCACAGGCCCGGCGTGCCGCGCGCGGGCATCATCTGGATCTCGCTCATATCGAACGCGACCATCAGCGCGATGATCAGGGCCGCGCCCGCAACACTCAGCCAGAGCGAATGCCGCGCCAGCCGGCGCGCCGCCTCCGCGCGCCGCGAATGCGAGGGAGCGCGGACGAGCTGCGTCAGCGCGTGGCCTGAGACCGTCAGCAATTGCGCGCCGTAGCTCGATCGATGTGCGATTTCACCGGGCATCCTATTCCGAGCCCTCCGAGCGGAAGATCGCGATCGAGATCGCGCGCCCTTGCGAGAAGTTGTAGCCGTCGATGCGCGAGCCGACGCGGTAGCGCAGCCCGATCGCCTCGGCACGCTGGACGAAGCTGCGCTCGGAACGCTGCTCGATGAACGCAAAGCGGCAGCTTCCCTGCTTGAGGAAATCGGCGGCACCCGAGCCGTCGGTCAGCAGCGTCGACGTCCCCGTCAGGAAGACCAGGCTCGGCTCGTGATAGCCGGCGGAGGCCGCCTTCGGGCCGACGCAGCGCACGTTGCGCAATTCGCGCGCGATCTCGACGCTCGGAAACAGCGGCGTCAGCGACGGCAGGACCAGGCCCCAGACCACGACCGCCAGCATCAGCGCCGCAACCAGCGCGTTGAGCAGCGAGCGTTCGGCGCGGTTATTGTCGTAGAGCCACCAGGCGAACAGGCCGAAGATCAACGACGCCGCGATGAACGGCCAGGCGGCGAAAGCCGGCTGGCGCGTCAGCATGACGGCGCCGACGACCGCCGCGATCGAGCCGAGCGCAGGGATTGCGAACCACCAGGCCGAGCCGCGCATCAGCCAGGAGCGCGACAGCACGCGCCGCTCCAGGGCGCCGGCCGTGAGGATCGCGATCGCCGGATAGAGCGGCAGCACGTAGTGCGGCAGCTTGGTCAGCACCGCCTCGAACACGATCCAGGATGGGATCAGCCACGCCAGCAGATATTGCGCGCCGGGCTCGCGCCGGGCCCGCCACACCGCCGGCGCCGCCATCGCCGCAAGCGGCGCGCCCGGCCAGAAGGTGATCCAGAACAGGACCAGATAGAGTCCGGGCGGCGCGCCATGGGATTCCTGGGCGCCCAGCTTGCTCAACATGTCGCCGCCGACGGAATCGGCGAAGAACGCATCGCCCGCACGCCAGAAGATCGCGATGAACCAGGGCAGCACCAGCACCAGCACCCACATCAGGCCCCAGAGCGGGCGCAGCCGCCACAGCCAGGATGCGTCGCGGTCCTGGATCGCCAGCACGATGATGGTGAGCGCGGCGAACATCAGGATCAGCGGCCCCTTGATCAGGATGCCGACGGCGATCGCGGTCCAGAAGATCGCGGGATAGCTCCATGGCGGATGCGCCTCGTCCTCGCCGCGCTGCCAGGCGAGATAAACCCGCCCCATCGCGCCCATCGCCGCAACCACGGTGAAGAGGAGCACGGCGTCGGTCTTGGCAAGCCGCGCCTCGACGCCGAGCAGCACGGACGCGCACATCACCAGCGCCGCGAGCACGGCGGCGCGGCGCGTGACGAAGCCGAGCGCGGTCCAATAGGTCATAAGCACCGCACCGATCGCGCCGATGAGTGACGGCACCCGGTAGACCCAGATTCGCAACTGGGCGCGCGGCAGACCGAGCGCGGACGCGGTGTGAACGGCGGCCGCTTGCAGCCAGTAGATGCCGACCGGCTTCTTGTAGCGGACGTCGTCCTGGAAGCGGATGTCGACATAGTCGCCGGTCTCGACCATCTGTTTGGTCGCCTGCGCAAAGCGCGCCTCGTCGCGATCGACGGGCGGAATCGTGAAGAAGCCGGGCAAGAGCAGAAGCAGCGCGCAGAGCAGCAGGAAGCCGATTGCGCGGGCGTGGCTGCCGGTGACGGCATCGATCACGCGCACGAACCGGTTGCCCGGATTTACGGGGGTTTTCGGCTCGCGCGGCTCTCCGAAACGGGGGCGGGCATAGGTCTCGACCATTGGTTCCGCATACGCTGAAACCGCCACCCCTACAACCGCTTAAGCCGGGATCATTGAATTCGAATGACAACTGTGTCGGCGGCGCCCGTGGCGTCGATCACGGTCAGCCGCGCAAAGCCCGGCCCGGGCGGATCGATCAGCCGCTGGCGCCGTCCGTCGATCTCGCCGAGCGCGGTGCCGTTGACCAGTATGGTCATGGGCAGAACGCCGCCGGCGACCTTCACAGGCATAGTGGCAGCCTCGCTGCCCGCCGAGCGGTCGACGTCGATCCGGGAACCGTTCAAGGGAAACTGGATGTGGGGCGCCTGCTCGCCGCCAGGGCGGACGAGTTCCCCGACGGGGCGGAACCGCCTCAGGGGTAACGGCAGCTTGGCGTTACTGGCGACCAGGGTTCCCTTCGGTGGCTTGGGCAACGGAACCGGCAACTTTCCGCTCCGGGCGAAGGCATCGAACAGGATGGGCGCCGCTGCCACGCGGCCGATCAGGCCGGGAACCGGGGCGCCGTCGGGACGGCCGACCCAGACGGCGATGGTCATGCGGCCGTCGAAGCCGACCGACCAGGCATCGCGATAGCCGTAGGAGGTCCCGGTCTTGAAGGCGATGCGGTTGTGGGCGGCGTTTTCGGGCGGCGGCGTACCGAGGAGCACGTTGCCGACCTGCCAGGCCGCGACCTGGTCGAGCAGCCGCAGCGGCTCGCGCGCGTCCCTGTCGGTCATGACCTCGCGCAGCGGGCGCGTGGTTCCGAGCCGGGCGAGGCCGGCATAGAGCTGCGCGAGATCCTGAAGCGTGACGCCGACACCGCCGAGGCCCATGGCAAGACCCGGCGCCTCGTCCTTAGGGAGCACCAGATTGCCGCCGGCCTGCCGCAGCCGCGAGGCCAGGCGGCTGGAACCGACACGGTCGAGCAGCACGATCGCCGGCACGTTCAGCGACATCTGCAGCGCCTTCTTGACCGGCACCGTGCCCTGGAACGTCATGTCGAAATTTTCCGGCGCGTAGGAGCCGAAGCGGACCGGGCGATCGTCGATCAGGCTGTCGGGGTGGACGAAGCCGTCCTCGAAAGCGAGGCCATAGATGAACGGCTTCAGGGTCGAGCCCGGCGAGCGCAGGGCGCGGGTCATGTCGACCTGCCCTGCCCGGCTCTCGTCGAAATAATCGGCGGAGCCGACGCGCGCCAGCACGTCGCCGCTCTCATTGTCGACGACGATGATGCCGACCGAGATGTTTGCACCCAGCGCAATGGCGCGGTCGCGCGCGAGCGGCTCCAGCACCTTCTGGAGATTGGCATCCAGCGTCAGCTTGATGACCGGCGTATCCTTGACGGTTGAAAGCGCGGTATCGGACGCATGCGGCGCCAGGATCGGCATCGGCTTGCGCAGCTTCGGCACGGGCACAGCCTTCGCCTGTTTCGCGTCATCAGCGCTGATCTGATGCTCCTCGACCATGCGGTCGAGCACGCGGTCGCGCGCCTTGCGCGCAGCCTCGGGATAGCGATCGAGCCGGCGTGTTTCCGGTGATTGCGGCAATGCGACCAGAAGCGCGGCTTCAGCGAGCGACAGCCGCTTCGGCTCCTTGCCGAGATAGGCGATGGACGCTGCACGGATGCCCTCGAGATTGCCGCCATAGGGCGCCAGCGCGAGATAGAGATCGAGGATCTGGTCCTTGCTCAGGCTACGCTCGAGTTCGATGGCGCGCACGATCTGCCGCAGCTTCGCATGGAGCGAGCGCTGCCGCCGCGGCTCCATCAGCCGCGCCAGCTGCATCGTGATGGTCGAGCCGCCCGAAACGATGTGGCCGCGCGTCCCAAGCTGGATCGCAGCGCGCGCGAGCGCGAGCGGATCGACGCCGTCATGCGCGTAGAAGCGCTGGTCCTCATAGGCGAGCAGCAGCTTCACATAAGTCGGATCGACGTTCGCCTTGGTCTCGACCGGCAACCGCCAGCGCCCGTCGGCCATCGCATAGGCGCGCAGGAGTTTTCCGTTGCGATCGACGATGGTGGTGGAGACCTGGCGCGCCTCGTCGAGCGGCAGCGGGCCGAGGGAGATGGCCCAGGCGACGAAGGCGCAGATGGTGAGGATGAGCGTCAGCGCGAGGGCAGAGAGGACATGCGTGATTCCGCGCCCGCCCTCCCTGCCGTCATTCCGGGATGGTCCGAAGGACCAGACCTCCGAGCGCAATTGCGCTTCGGGGAATCTCGAGATTCCGGTTTCGGCTCTTGGAGCCGCCCCGGAATGACAAGAAACGTCCACCTCGCTCATCTCATCCACACTCACTTCGCCGCGCGCACCTCAACCGACCCAGTCCCCGTGCGGCCATATCGCGAGGGATTGTACATGTCCTCGACATAGGCCTGCGGCAGCACGTATTTGCCGGGCGAGACCGCGCGCACGATATAGGCGACGGTAAAGACCGACTTGGCGTCCGAGGCCCGGTCGACCGCAGCGGTGAAGCGGTCGTCGCGGAACTCGGTATCCTCCGGCTCCACACCATCCTCGATCCAGTCCAGCGTGCCGCTGTCGCCCGACGACACCAGCTTCGGATTGTCGATCTCGAGACCCGCCGGCAGATAGTCGGACACCATGATGTGCCCGTACTCGGGCTTGGCCTCGGTGATCTTCAACACCACAGCGAAGCGATCGTTCTGTTTGACCTTGCTGATGTCGGCAGGCTTGCCGTCGAGCGTGAAATAGCTGCGCTCGATCTTGAAGCCGCTTGAAGCCGCAGGTTCCGGCGTGACAGGCGAGCCTGATACCGAGACCACGGCCTGTATCGGAGCATCACCCGTGTTGGTGATCTTCAGCGGCTTGCCTTCCAGCGTCGCCGCCTTGTAGCTGCGGTACAGCGCGGTCTTGACCGGCTGGCCGTCGACATCGAGCGACAGGTTTTCCTTCGCCAGTGCCCGCGCCGCCAGCACCAGCCACGCATTCTCCTGCGTCGAGGTGTAGGGCGTCAGTCCGCGCGCGGTCTCGACACGGGACACGGCCTGCGTCAGCGTCGCCTTCGGCGCGTTGCCCTCGCTGGCGAGCGAGACGAATGCTGCGGCATCGCGAAGCTGCGAGCCGTAATCGCTGCGGCCGAACTCCAGCACCGGCTTTGGCGCGAGCGAGTCGAGCGCGGCACCATAGACCCGCTCCGCGCGGTTGCGGTCGCCGACCAGCGCGAGCGCCGCCGCAAGCTGTGATTTGGCGATCGGCGTCGCCAGGTTGTTCAGCTTGGTATCGGCGAGATAGCGGAGATCGCCGATGGGAGCTGCGCCGTTGCGCGCGAGCACATAGAGGCCGTAGGCGAGATCGCGGCCGCCGTCCTTCTCAGGCTCGTTGGCGTTGACGACGGAGTTGCGGATGCGGTCGAGCGCGTTCTTGAACAGCACGTCCGGCACCACAAAGCCTTTTTCACGGGCGCGGCTGAGGAAGTCCGTCACGTAGGCATCCAACCAGGCGTCGTCGCCACCGGCCGACCACAGCCCGAACGAGCCGTTCGAGCCCTGGCGGGCCAGCAACCGCTCGATCGCGTCGCGGATGCGCTGATCGACCTCGGTGTCCATCGCAAGATGGGCGCCGGCCGCGAGCTCGTTGACGTAGAGCAGCGGCATGGCGCGGCTCGTGATCTGCTCCGAACAGCCATAGGGATAACGATCGAGCGCCTTGAGGATCGTCGCGGCGTCGAGCGCGGTCGACAGGCTCGCCGAGACCGAGACGCTGCCCGTGCCCGGCACGAGGTCCGAGAACATGTCCGAGGTCAGCGTCAGGCTCTCGCCCTTCGCCAGGGTGCGGATCGAGCGGCGCGCCAGTACCTGCGTCGCCGCCTTGACGTCGAGCGCGTAGTGCCGCGCGAGCGCCAGTCCGTTCGGCCCCTTGATGTCGACGTCGAGCGTCGCCTGCCCCGCCGCGGTCGCATCGAGCGCGAGCGAGAACGAGTTGCGCTGCTTGGCGGCGAGCTTGATCGTGGTTGCGGGATTGCCGGTCATCTTCACCGGGCCGCCCGTTTTCACGTTGATCGTGTAGTCGCCGGCCTGGCCCTCGACATTGTCGATCTCGAGATTGACCGTGCCGTGGTCGCCATTGAGCAGGAAGCGCGGCAGGGTCGCCGTCAGCACCACGGGATCGCGGATCACGACGTCGGTATTGGCACGGCCAAGCTTTGTCGCGGTCCACGCCACCGCCATGACGCGCGCGGTGCCGGCGAACTCCGGGATGTCGAAGCTCACTTCCGCGGTGCCATCAGCGGCAACCGTGACAATGCCCGAATAGAGCGCAAGCGGCTTTTGTATGGGCGGCGAGCCCTGCAGCTCGGCTCCGCCCGCGTCGCCGCCGGACTTGATCTGGCCGCGCGTGCCCGACATGCCGTCGATGAGCTGGCCGTAGAGATCGCGGATCTCGGCGGTCAGGCGGCGCTGGCCAAGATAGTAGTCGTCCGGAGCCGGCGGCCTGTAGTTGGTGAGGTTGAGAATGCCGACATCGACCGCCGCGATGACGATCTTGGCATCCTCGCCCGGGTTGAGCCCGTCGAGCTTCACCGGGATCTTCAGCATCGAATTCGGCCGGATCAGCGCCGGCGGCGTCAGCTTCACGGCGAGCGTGCGCGTCTGCTTGTCGATGCCGAACCACTTCAGCCCGATTGCCCGGCCAGGCATGCGCTGGGCCGCCGCATCGAGCGGCCGGCGCAAAGTCGCCACCACGTAGGCGCCGGTGCCCCAGTCGTTGCCGACGGGGATCTTGACCTGCGCTGTACCTTCCTTGACGTCGACGGTCTGCGTCGTCAGCAGGCGATCGCCCAGCACGTTGATGGTGAGCTTGCCGGCGCTACGCACGTTCACCGACACCGTCATGGTGTCGCCGGAGGCGTATTGCGGCTTGTCGATCGAGGTCTCCAGAAGGTCGGGTGTGTCGGCGCTGCCGTCCGAATACCAGCCGACATCGAACTGCACCGACGTCACCGGACCGTCCGCGTCGTTCGACTTCACGTCCAGCCGGTAGCGTCCCGGCCGTGGGTTCAGCGAAATGCGCGACGGCTTGTCGGCGGTAATGGTGAGATCGCCGTCAGCGTCGCGCGAGGTCGACTTGACCGGCTCGTACTCCCAGTAATTGTTCTGGCGATACCACTGGTAGCGCGACTCCATCTTGAGGAGCTCATAGCGCAGGCCGTCGCGCTGCAGCGTCTTGCCCTCCGGCGAGACGAACACCACGTCGAACTCGGCCTTGTCGCCCTCGGCAACGTTTCTGTCGCCGAACAGCGGCTTGACGCCAAGCATCGCGGCCGCGGGTGCGACCGGCAGCACGAGCTTGCGCTCGACGGCGCGGCCGCCCGTCTCCGCCATGCGGACGAAGATCTGCGCCTCCTGCGGCCGGGTCGAAGCCGGCTGCTTGTCCAGCGTGACCAGGAAGGTCGCGACGCCGTTGGCGTCGGCCTCGGGGAGGTTTTCGAGCGGCGTGCGCTCGTTGCTGGTGCTCTCCTCGTCGGCAACGCCGAACTGGTAGCCGGCAAAGCCCGGCCGCTCGTCGGCTGGCGCCACCAGCATGTCGCCTTCGAGCTGCAGGCCCGAGGCCGGCGCGCCATAGAGGAAATGGCCGTCGACCTTCAGTTCGACCGGAGCATTCGCCTTGATCAGCTTGTCCTTGGACGTGAGATCGAATTCGATCCGATCCGGGACGTAATCCTCGACCATGAAAGTGGTCTCGCCGACCGACGCGCCCTTCGGGTCGGTGAAGGCGCGCACCCGCCAGGTCCCGGTCGGGACCGCGGAGTTGAGCGGAACCGAGAGCGTGCGGCCGCCGGCGCCCTGGTCGGACAGCACGGCGCGGCGGAATTCGACGCCGTCGGGGCGCTCGATCACCAGCGTCAGCGGCCCGCCGGTCACGGCATTGCCCTGCCCGTCGCGCAACAGCGCAGTCAGGTACACGGTCTCGTTGGATCGGTAGACGCCACGCTCGGCATAGACGAAGGCATCGGCGCCGGCCGGCACCGCGCGTCCCGCCACGCCGCGATCGGTGAGATCGAAGGCGCTGGTCTTGAGGCTGAGGAAGGCATAGTCGGTCTTCTCGCCGTTGACCGTCAAAAGCGCCGGCGACAGCCCGCCCTCGCCGCGCGCCAGCCCCGCCTCGAACAGCACATGGCCGGCATCGTCGGTCTTGCGGGTCGCCAGAATCTCGTTGTTGCGGGCGACCAGCCGCACCTCGGCTTTGCCGACCGGATCGGTCGAGGCCAGCGAATTGACGAAGACGTGGATGCCGTCATTGCCGGAATAGGCTGTGACGCCGAGATCCGAGACGATGAACCACTGCGTCGCGAGCTGGGAATCGTCGTCGCTGCCCGGCCCCTTGGCCGCGGCGGTCATCACGTACACGCCGGGCTGGAGATCGCCGAGTGCCTGGTCGACCGGGAATGCGGTGGTGACGTCCTGGTTCAGCGTCATCGCGGTCGCGAGCTCGCCGGACCACACCTTTACGCCGCGCTCGCCGCCGAGATCGGAGAGCTGGTAGCGCGACAGCGTTTTCTGAAAATCGCTGTCGACGACCGTGTTGATCAGGTTGCGGTCACCGATCCGGAACACGTTGATGTTGACTGCCGGCGTATTGACGCTGACCACGGGAATGCCGCGCTGGCCGGTCCGCGGCAGCACATAGGCGCGGCTGGTGAACCGCACAAAGGGCTTGCGGTCGCGCACATAGATGTTGAACTCGGCCGATTTCGGCAGCCCTTCCTTCACCGTTGACGGCAGGCCGGCGCGTAAGTTGACGTTGTAGCGTTCGCCATGCTTGAGGCCATCGACGCAGAGCTGCTTGCCCTCGGCCGACAGCGCCGGCTTGTCGGTGCCTGCGAGCGCCAGGAACGGCGCGAAATCGGTGCGCTTGGCCAATTCCTCGGAGAACTGGAAGCAGGCGCGCGGGCTCGCCGAGTCGGAATCGACGGTGTAATCGAGCAGCCGGAAGCCATGCTCGTCCCGCAGCTTCTCGTAACTCCCGCGGACGTCGGCAACCTCCCGCATGTCGAGCGACAGCCGCAGCGCATCCAGCGCCGGCCGGAACAAATGCCGCTCGGAGAGCGACTTGCCGAGCACCGCGAGCGCATCCGCCTCCTCGCCCGCATTGCCGGCGCGCATGTAAGCTATGTAAGCGGCGGTCGAGGCGCGCTCGAGCAGAAAAGTCTGCTCGCTCGAGCTCTTCGGCGCGATCTGGAAGATCACCTTCGCAAGGCGCAGCCAGTTGCCGGCATCCTCAGGCGTGGTGGCGGCGATCTGGCCGAGGATGGAAAGACCGCTGCGGCCATCGTTGCGCCGGAAGGCGGCATCCGCGTCGGTGCGCAGGGTCGCGTTGGTCTTGGCGACCGGCCCTGCCTCGCTCTTGATCTGGGCCTCCAGCTTGATCGCGGCATCAGCGAGATCATCGCGCTTGAAGGCCTTGTCGGCGGCCTGCGCCGATACCAGGCCGAGCGCCAGCGTTGCGCAGATTGTGACGGCGCGAACCAAACCGATCATGATGGACTCCCGGGAGCGCGGACAAGCGCCGCGTATGCGATGAAATGCGCGGAAAGGTGACAGACTCAAGGCGATGGAACCAGAATAGCAAAACGTCGCATGCGCCATTGGCAAGCAAGCCCGAGTGGGCCTCCGAAGTGCCGCCCCTGGCGCCGCCTCAGCCTGTGGCAGCACCGGACAAAATCAGCCGGTGGACCGGGTCCCGAACGCGAGTGCGACGTCTGGAGCGTCGCTGGGCAGAACGGGACGAGAAGAGTCCATCGCTTCGCTTGGTCGCGCGACCGGGGAAAACGGTTCGATCCGGACTTGGCGGACGTGCGGATTTTTCATATTTGGCGTGCTAAGACGTCGCCGGGCCCCATCCCCCGGGGCTGTCCAGACGGTCCCGTAGCTCAACTGGATAGAGTAGCGGATTTCTACTCCGCGGGTTGCAGGTTCGAGTCCTGCCGGGATCGCCAACCTTGAACGCAGCTCTTGCGATTTCAATCGCTTAGGCTCCGGTTTGTAAATCAGGGTCAGCACGGTTTGTAACTCGCTGTTCAGGTTTTGGCCTTCGCGCCCCTTAACTTGGTGAGAGCCGCGTCGGCCAGTCGTTCCTGCTCCACCTCGTCGAGGTATTCCTGCAACTGTTGAAGCGAGCTGTGACCGCTCACGTTCATCATTTCGGAGCCGGTACATCCGGCATGCGCCAGCGCGCGCAGCGCCGCCTTGCGCAGACCGTGCGCGCGGTAATTTCGAACCCTGCCGTCGTCGCATACGACCGGCTGCAATCCGGCCTCCTTGCACCAATCAGCGAACTTGTTGCCGAATGCCGCCGCGGACACGAACGGCCGACCGTACGCGGTGAGCAGAAATGGCATCGCGTCGCTCTTCGGCATCGCGTCGAGCGCCGCCCGCAGCTCCGGCATGATGGAGATCGTCAGCCTCTTGCCGGTGCTGCGCCGGGTTTTTTGCGGACACCATGACAGCTTGCCATCGCGATTGATGTGCTGATGGCCAAGCACATGCGCGTCCTGCCGCCGCCCCGCAACGTTGAGCAGAAGCTCAAGCGCCAGTCGCGCCGTCGTGCCAATCGGGTGGTGCTCGCGATACTGAGTCACATGAGGCTCGAGCCATGTCATGTGGCCCGTGCTCTTTCCTGCCCTGACGGTCTCGATGTCTTGCGCTGGATCGTCGGAGCGCAAGTTCATTTTTTTTGCCGAACTTCATCAGCCCCCGGATCGCCTTAAGCCAGTTTTTCTGCACGTTCGGCTTCTTTGGCGCGAGCATATTGGAGAGATGATGCGACCGGATCCCTGAGAATCGCTTCTCACCGTCCTCTGTGCGCCACCGCTCCAGGATGGCGCGGCGGTTGCTCTGGGTCACAGCAGCGAGACCGATCTTGAAATCCGGACTCGCGTAGTACACAACGATGGCTGCGTCGAGCGTTCCGGCCTGAGTGCGGCTTTCGCCAATCGTGGGAGGCGCCGCTTTGCATTCCCCTAGTGCAGTCTGACAAGCCTCCATAAATTCGTCGGAACCGGGCAACCCCGGCAACGGAACCGGTTTACGTCCCGGCGGCCGAAAGTAATGTCGCATTTTGCCGTGGCGATCACGGAAGCTGTTGACGCGCCAAAGCTCAATGCTGGCCATATTTCTCATCCCACTCGTCGGTCTCGTTCATTCCGTTTTCGCTGGTGCCCTCGTCGGCACCATTGACATTCTGGATCTGGAACTTGATCTTGAGACAGTCGCCTTCGATCTCGAGGGATTCGGCTTTCTGGCCGGCAGCTTCGATGGCACGCAGCGCCCGTTTCACGTCGTTCTCGCGGAAGCTAGAGGGCGCACGGCCCATCAGATGGTCTCCCCCCGGTGCTTCGGGCTCGTCATCCTGGCTGAGGCCGCCAAACAATCCTGCCGCTCTTGCCGCTCAAACGGCGACATGCGCGCTATGGGCGTCCAAGGCATTCTGGTCTATTGCGCGGACTGCCGCTGCCGCCATAACGTTGCTCTGACCGCTGGTCAGTGGCCGGATGATCTGAGGCTATCGGACCTCGAGCCGCGATTTGTGTGCAAGGCCTGCGGGCGACGCGGTGCCAAGATCCGACTGGACTTCAATTGGAACGCGCCAGCACAGTCGGCGATGGGGTATCGAAACACGACACGACCGAGGGGTGGGGGCGACCTTTCGAAGATCCGATCAAGGTAGATGGGCGCAAGCTGGTGACGCTGCGGCCATCCGCCGGCCGGTCGAGATCGAGTTGAGGGCGAAAAGTGAACCACTCCGCCGGCTTGCACGTCGCAAGCGCCTGCCCTTTCCGGTTGATAATTTTGAATGCTCGTATCAGCGGTGCCGCGGACCGCCGTGCACATTCGGAGAGTGGGCCGTGATCAGGTTTTTGTGCTTCCGGGCCGCCGCTTCGGCCTCGCGAGCAAGTCGTTCAGCCTTTAACCGCTCGCGGTTTGCATGAAACGCCGCTTGGATGCGTTCATACTCGGACATCGCTACTTTGGCATCAGTTTCCTTGAAGACCCTTTGCGCCTCACGTTGGGCGGCAGTGGGCAGCTTCCATCCGTAATTTTTGTGAGCGGTCATTCCCTCCTCCTTCGGTGATAGCCGTGGGAGCTTGTTGGGTCCGACCGTGAAAGTCTCTTCCTGTTTTTCAGTTACCGCAATCGAATATTTGCCAGTCGTTGCCGCGCTGGTCATAGATCCGCCCAGCTGGCTCACGGTCACCTGCAACGGGATTCCGGTCCATCACTTCGCGCAGCGCGCGCACAGAGGCCGATTACGAGGCTTGGCGCCGGCAGCGCGACAGGACGGCCTGGAACGATCGAATGCACGACCTGGTTCTGCCACTTCCACACAGCGGCCAGAAGGGATTGCACGCTGATTCTGCGGCGAGGTAATCACCAATCCCACACTAGATTCTCATATTCGCTCTTTCCACCCCCTGGCGGCTGCATGAAGCTCACCGCCGATCGTCTCTTCGCCAACCCTGAAGCCGCAGCGCGCAAGATGGTCGAGATCGCCGCCGGCATCGAGCCCGTCCAGGACGGCCGCATTCACATCGAGAAGATCAACGCGCCATTCCTCTACGCGGGTGGGGTTTCCATCAAAAACCCAGTCTACCCATGGTTCGCGATTTCGTGCTCGCGTCTGAAGGACGCTGCGCGACGTCGATCTGGCCGCGCTGCCACATGGACGCCACGAAGAAGCGCGCGCAGAAGCTAGAACCGAAGGGCCAGACTGTCGATTTCAAGGAGTTGCTGCGCATGGAGCCGGACAGCGGCACGACCAATATCCGCAACGTCAACAGCGCACATTGGAAGCGATGGCTTGCACCTGACAACCGCTGCCTGGTGCCGCTTACGTCGTTTTCCGAGTACGACACGATCGACGGCAAGAAGGTCCCGGTGTGGTTCGCACAGGACGAGACCCGCCCCCTGCTCGCCTTCGCTGGCATCTGGACGAACTGGACCAGCGTGCGCAAGGTCAAGGAAGGTGAAGTAACCGCCGACGTGTTCGGCTTCCTTACAAGCGATCCCAACGCCGAGGTGAAACGCGTCCACCCGAAGGCAATGCCGGTCATCCTGACGACCGCGGAGGAACGCGACGTGTGGATGCGCGCCTCGTGGGACGAAGCCAAAGCGCTGCAGCGGTCCCTCCCCGACGGCGCGCTCAAGATCGTCGCCACCGGCGAGAAGGAAGATCCCTTCCCGGCTGCTTAGCTGACTACCCAGCGCCCGATGAGCGCTCAGATAGGAGACCGGCCGTAGTTTCCCGGCCGTCAGCGTTCTTCAGCCGTTAAACTATACCGGCTATAGGGGCAGGATGAGCCAAGACGCTGATCCGCGAACCGAGGCCGAAGAGGCGATGCGCTGCGCCGTAGCCGCTACCTGCCCGGTCGACCGTTTGAAATGGTTGCGTGTTGCTCTGGCGTGGCAGGACCTTGCCCGGGCGGAAGCTCAATGTCCGAAACAACGCCGTGCATCCGCTGCATGAAAGCTCACCGCCGAACGTCCCTTCGCCAACCCAGAAGCCGCAGCGCGCAAGCTGGTCGAGCTCGCTGCAAGGATCGAACCAGTGCAGGACGGTCGCATCCACATCGAGAGGATCAACGCCCCATTCTTCTGCTCGCTTAAAGCCACCGGCCCGGAGTTCGGTGCGGGCATCAAGGTAGCAGTCGAGCGTGGCTGGCTCGAGCTGTACGAGAGTCGAACCTATGTGCGGCTTTTGAAGACAGAACCAGCCAACCGATAACAAGCCCCCGTTCGATCTTCTTTGGTTCTCAGCGGACACAACCTGAATGTGCTTTGTCGGTTGTAAAAGAACAAAACGTGTCAGCTCTCGCTCGCCTGCATGCGGTGTTGCTTAAATCCGCAGAAGCAGATTAAGACATCTCGTTCCTGCCTATCTTTCCCGACATAGTGATTTCGGTGCGAACGGCGGCGGCCGTGCATGTGGACGGCCCTGGCGTTTCTGCCAGCCCCAAGCGCCGGGGCCGCTCCTCATTTACGGATAGAAGCAAAAACGCCGCCCGCTTAAATGTATCGCGGACGGCGGCGTTCCAGCCCCGGGTGGGGATGATGCAAAAATCCCGGTACCAATTAGTCTGATTGTACTAGGCGAAGGTTCAACCAATTGCCACTATTTCCCGATCACATTTGCAATATCTAACCACACCACGATCTGCGCGGTGGACAGCTCGTTGTGCCGCAGACGTAAGGGTGCGCCAGTCCTTCGCTGATTAATATCTAGCTGACGTTGCGCCCGCCAACGGTCAGCACTCCACACTGGCGTCCGTAGTTACAAAGCTTTGTTTCCTCTAGGCCGGGCTTGCAGGCGCATGCCACGCGCTCCAACTTTGCGCCTCCTGATGCAATTAGATCCTGTAAGCGGCGCGTCGCGAGGTCAGCACGTCGCCTTTCATCATCGCAACGTGCAAGGTTTCCTTTTTCCAGCGTGTCAAAGCCGCCAGCCAAAGGCGGACTGAAATCACCTCGAAATTCGGTGATAGCTCTTTGCCATACGGGCAACCTTGAAGCTCCCGTCAGGGGGTACTCCCAGAGAGCATCTCACTGTGCCACTTTTTCCCGGTACAGTGGCTTTGCGCGCGGCGGTACGCGGGACGGCTCCGGTGTGCCTCCAGCCAGCCTCGCGCGCCGGGGCCGTTCTCGTTTGCAGGATCGGACCTTGTCCGGCTGGCCATCGAGCGCAAGGAATAGCCATGAGATCCCCGGTCGTGAAACGGTCCATCGTCGTCGGAGGTCACAAGACCAGCGTCAGCCTGGAAGAGGACTTCTGGAACGGCATGAAGGAGATCTCCGTTCTGCGCAATATGACGCTCTCGGCGCTGGCCGATGAGATCGACCGCAACCGCCCGCACGGCAATTTGTCGTCCGCGTTACGTTTGTTCGTCCTCGACCACTTTAAGCACCGGGCCGCGGCGACCCAGCTTGAGCAGAAAGTACCGGCACAGCCCAGCCATCGCGCGATGGGGCGTGAGCTCTGAAGCGAGACCGCAGCCCGCGTCCGTCCCGACCTCAATTCAGCTTCCGGCGCAGCTTCCTAATGATCTCCCGCAGATCAGGCGTCGAGCCTCTTGCCTGTGCTGCATTGCCCCATGCTAAGCCTCTCCGGCTCACTGGTATCCCAGACGCCAACACCAAGCAGCAACCATTTTCCAGAACCGGCGAAGCATTCCGGAAACAAGCCGAGCCTAGCCTACTGTTTATTGTCCAATGGGGATTTCGGTCGTGTGGGCATTTATTGAAAATCTGTATCGAGACTATTGCCTGACGCGGGTGCAAGAGATCCGGAAATACGAGCTGTCGCATTGAGCCATGGCACCGATCGCCGTTAGCCCGGAGCTCGCTGGGAATAGGTCGGAATGCTGCTCGGGTCAGGCTACCCTCTCGTTCAATTTCGCGTCGGCGAAACAACGTCCCACGACGTCAATCGGCGGCTTGCAACGTGCGTCGTTAGGCAATGCTCGCACAGTGGGTAGCCTGTCACCCTTGACCGCCCGATTGGCGACCTGATCAACAAATATGGAAACTTTCGCGCTAACATCTGCCTGAAGGGAAAATGCCTGCTGCGCTCCTATCAATGCAGCGAGGGTCACGATACAGGTAAGGAAATATGACGCGAGTGTCTTGATACGCATGGCACTGCTCACTCGACCATCCGCCCCCTAGCATAAGCTCTGTCGCGAGAGCAGCTTTGCGGTTCAAACCCTTTGGGTGCGGGCGCTCAGTTCCTCGGCAACTCCAACCATTCACTTACGTCGTTCGATCTCGACTAATTTTCTCCAAAATTGCGCGGCGTGCTCGTCCCAATGACAAGAAGAAAGCCGATACCGCAGCGCCCCATGGCAATTGCCAAAGAACGGCTCGCTGCGTGTCGCATGTTCGTCACGCTGGCGCAGTTGGCGCGCAAGATCATCCAAATCGACGGCAGCGAAGTCATCGCCGACTCGGACATCGGCACCATGTTGCTCATAATGGCCGCCGTGATCATCGGCCACGCCGAACAACGCCCGATGAACAAAAGCAGCGTGGCGGCGTTCCTCGACCTGCCGCGCACAACGATCGGACCGAAGCTCGACAAGCTCGTCGAGGTCGGCGCGCTCGTTTGCGAACAGGATCGATACTTCTTCATGGAGCCAGAGCGTGCTATTCGCCCGCCGGAGGGTGACGTGAGGCGGTGGACTTCTGCCGTTGCAAAAACGTATGAGCAGCTCGTCCCCCTTTTGACCGATCTCGACACTAAGGGATTTGGCTCGAAGCGTCACACGAGCTAAGAGGACAATCCCACTTGATTGGTGGAAGGCGCTAAGCGCCAAAGCATCACACCGCACACATAGAGGTTCGACTATGCAGAGGCCGCCGCAACGCGGCCCGATCGCGCGCCTTTTGCGCAAGCGGGCCATCGTCACCAAGGCGCAAGCCGAGTTGGAACACGCCTTCCGATCAACCCATTGGCGCGCGCCGTTGATCGCTCATTGGAAGGATACCGAGCCTACGTATTGCTGTCGCATCTGCGCCGCCGACGTCGAATGTGGGGAACACATTTGCGTATCTCATTCATAGCGCCCGCACTTCTTCTGACGGCATCGAGCATGTCAATCGTACCTTTGATCTGCCGAGCACGCAAAACGAGAAGATCAACGCGCTGTTCCTCTACGCGTTGAAGGCCGGCGGCGAGGAATTCGGCGCCGGCATCAAGATGTCGGTCGAGCGCGGTTGGATCGAGCTGCACGAGAGCGGGACCTATGTGCGGCTCCTGAAGGATGATGCCGCGGGACATCAATCGGAATGAAAAAAGACCCGCCTCCGAGTTCATGGGAAGAACTGCACCAACGAAATGCGTCCGAAGGCGGGGCACGAGGACTTAAGTATTGCCAAAACATCGAATGACAGTCCGTAAGCCTGCCATCCGACCAGATCAAACTAGCAGGGCGCCTTGGGAAACGTGGTAATTGGGTCTAGCGTGACCCTTGGACGCACCAGGATTGTGAAGCAGATAGAATGACCGATCGAGGCTGGGGCGGCCTTTCGACGAACCGATAAAGGTTGGCGGGCGCGATCTCGTCACCTTGCGCGATGCCGGCGAGTACATCGCCAAGCAACCCAAGGCTGTGCACGATGCCCGGAGTGGCAAACCGTGATGGAAGCGCTGATCCTGGTGGCAGAGAAAGGTGGACCGACGATGTTCGCCCGGATCGGCATCATGCGGGCCTTGAACCGGGCTACGGCGAAATGACAGGAGCCGCTCCAAAGAACGGCCCCGGCATGGGGCTGGCAACGCCGGAGCCGTTCTTGCGCGCTGGGTCCGAGCGGAATGACTTAAAGACCGGGAAAAAATGGCAATAGCACGGCCACTGCTTCTATTTGAGAGAGGCCCGCCGGCTCCGCAATGGAGGCGCTGATTCTGGTGGCCGAGCAAGGCGGCCCGGCGATGCTCGCTTGCATCGGCATCATGCGCGCCTTGAACCGCGGCAAGCCACCACCAGATGCTGAAGCGCGACGCAAGAAAGCCAAGGCGCATAGGGTTTTCAGATGACTGTTCCGGAAGCGAGGCCCGGCATTGGAGGCAAATCCAACCGGACCTCGCCGCCGCCGATACCCTGGGAGGAATCGACGACGACAAAAGTTCTCATGGTAGGCTAACGTCCGCCTGACGAGGCCCGCCGGCGTGAACCGATGGCCCAGGAGCGCCGAAGCCCACCGCTTGCAACCGCCGGTGCGCTTGCCCTTATCTAGGACCTTTAGGGCACGTTGTGAGTTGAGGCGTCATGCCGCGGTTTGCCAAGAACCCGGGGGCGCGTTATGAGCGCTACGCCTCAACGTCCGTCGTCAGCCGTCCCACCAGTCGCATTTGATCGCCCCGCTTGTCCGAGGTGCAAAGCTCGGATGATGCTCGTCAGCATCGAGTCAGAACGCCCAGGCGTCGACTTGGATACGTTTCAATGCGCTGTCTGCAATCACGTGCTTTCGATCCTTGCGGCGCACGAAGATACCATGCACTCAAAGGCCCTTGGCCGCTGGCTTCTAGGCGATTTGCACCCGCCAAGGTAATGCCGATGCCGGGGCCGCAAACAGCCACGCTGGATTCCAGTAGCTCCGCGCGCGGCTGCGCTTGGGTGCGTGACCGCGGAAAGCCAGGTCCGGGCCCCTTTTCCGCGTCAGCGCGGATCAAGAGAGAGGGGCGCGAGACCGCAGCCCCGCGCCCTGTAGGCCCACGTTAAGTTTTCGCCGTAAGATCACCCCGGCTACTTTCGCCCATGCGCAAGATCAGCCTTCGTTCCGGTAGTAGGACGATGGGCTGACGCGAAACATTTTCTCGCTCTGTAACTTAAGTTAATCATGGGGCCGATCAAAGAAGTCGCATTATGGAACCGATCAGCCGAATATCGGACCGCATCGACCCTAAGACTGCCCGGTCGATTTGTGACGAGGTGGGTGACAGGTTGCAACAGGACTTATCTCGCGAAACTTCGCCCCTGCCGCCCTACCTCGAACGTCTAATCGATGAGTTGCGCAAACAGGAGCGTCATCCAAATGATGGCGTCGAAACCTGGCGCGCCCGCTGACTAGCGCGGCCGTCTGAGCGTGAAGAAACCTCGTCGCCGCGCTCGCCCGGCGCGCTCTCCGCTGATCTTGTCGTTGAGTGCACTGTTTCAGGGTTGCGTCTCGGCGGTCGCCCGATTGTCCGCTCTCGCGCCGCTGTCGGTAACCGGTCCAGGTACCTGACCGCACTCAACCCCCCGGGAGCAGCCCGGGCGGGCATTCCCGATGGCGGGGGGCTTTATTGCAAACCGAGGTCTGTTAGTGCGATTGGAAACCCAAGTTTGTTAGACCACCATTGATCAGGTTCACGGCGTCACCGCCGACAGCCACAGCGGCCTGCACGGGAGCGTTGATCTGTGTGATGACCTGGGGGGCTATGGTGATAGGTCCGATAAAATCGCCGCCAGACACCGCCTCGACTTCCATCTCCGTCAGTTCACGGATCATGACTTGCCTCCTTAGGAGAAAAGCCCGCACACCCCTCGGGAGCAGCCCGTGGAGTGTGCGGGCATTGCCGACTTAGCTGATGGATCCAGCCTGGACCCCGGTGTTCGACTGAGGGCCGGCCACCTGGACAACGGAGCCGCCGATAGCAACACCGGTCTGGTTGAGCGAGTTGTTCTGAAGAAGAGTCTGGGTCAACGTCGGGATCGAGATCGAAGCAACGTTGACAGTACCGCCAGCCACCGCCTCGAGGTCCGTATCGATGAGTTCACGCATCATGATGATTTATCCAAAGAGTTTGTATCTGTGAACAACATCTGGCTCGAAGCGAGCCAGCGCCTCACTGCTCGTGTAGATGCCTGAGGACCGATTTTTTATCTGTGACAGAAATCACCCACCGAACGTCCCTTCGCCAACTCGGAGGCAGCACGGAAGCTGGTCGAGATCGCCACTAGCATCGAGCCCGTGCAAGACGGTCGCATCCATATCGAGAAGATCAACGCGCCGTTGCGAGGAGTTCGGCGCCGGCATCAAGATGGCGGTCGAGCGCGGTTGGCTCGAGTTGCACGAGAGCGGGACCTATGCCCGGCTCCTACAGGCCGAAACCGCCAATTGATGCGTCCTATCGAAGGAAGCCCGCCATTCGCGACGGGCTCAAGGCTAGGGAGGAAACGCGCCCATGAAGACGCGGCAAAAGCCTACGACGAGTCGCGCCAATGCAGTGTGTCGCGATCGACACTGTGGACAACAAAGCGCCCCTAGCGCTACACGCAAGGAATGACAGATCGGGGCTGGGGCGGCCCTTCGAGATCCTTTCAAGGTTGGCGGGCGCAAGCTCGTCACCTTGCGTGACGCCGGCCACCACTACATTGATAAGCTCGGCCTGGATCCATCAGCGGGTTGGCCCATGATTTCACGCCTCATCCACCGCATAAACGGCTTTTAGCCTCTTCTCGATACTTGCAATGCGCCGCAGGCACCTTGTTGTCATCGCATTGCGGCTGTGTGCCTGGATGACTACACGCCAATCGCCATCGGGCTCAGGAATGACTGCAAGCGCCACGCCTATCGGGCAATCGCCGCTATCCCTCAACTCTTCGAGAATGATCCAGCCCAAATCACCGGCAGAAATCGGTGTCTTAGCCATCGAATCCCCCTCAGCCCGGCTACAACCTATACGCGTGCGGTTTCGGCGCAAGTCCGGTCTAATTCGGAGGCCATGGCCCGTTTGCAATGCGGCGCAGGCGCATTGAACGTCGTGCCAAACCGGGCCTGATAAGCCGGCACGCGCGACGCGATCTCGAACTCCTACCGGCCGTAGTTTCCCGGCTGTGTTCATTCGTCGGTCATTAAGCTGTACCAGCTATAGGGGCAGGATGAGCCAAGATGCTGATCCGCGCATCGAAGCCGAAGAGGCGATGCGCAACGCCGTAGCCGCTACCTGCCCGGTCGACCGTTTGAAATGGTTGCGTGTTGCTCTGGCGTGGCAGGACCTTGCCCAGGCTCAGGCCCAGTGCGCCCGCCAACGCGGAGCATCCGCTGCATGAAGCTCACCGCCGAACGTCCTGCGCCAACCCGGAAGCCGCAGCCCGAAATCTACAAACGATTCACATAGGCAAATACAGGCCGAGGGAATGAGAGCCCCTATCGTCGCTGATCGAGTCAGCGATTGGGGAGGAACAATCCTTGAGCGGCGATGCAACTTCACAAGGTAGGTTTGTCATTCGGCAAGGACGCGAAGGTTGGATGGTTTACGATCGAGAGCGTAAGGGGCCGGCGCATATTGGGCCCCGTTTGGCAGCCAATCTGACGATGGAGGAAGCCGAACACTTGATGCAGATCCTGAATACCAACCCGAAAGAAATACCTCGTTCTGAAGTCAGCTGGGAGCCTTTCTGAGCGCACGAAACCCGGAACCTGGGGCCGTGTAATCTGCAGTGGGGAAAACCGATGCCGCTCGCTGCCATTGAGACGTGGCACTACAAGACGGATCTCGATCCGTCGCCGATCGAGCCATCCTGGATCATTGAAGGCAATCCGGAAGCCCGTTCCCGCCTGCTGTCGTCGAGCGCGTGCCACACTGCCCACGCCATGATCTGGTCGTGCACCGAAGGCAAGTTCAACTGGTACTACGATCTCGATGAGACCATCATGATCCTCGAAGGATCAATCGTGCTCGAAATCGACGGCATGCCGCCGAAGCGCTATGGCGTTGGTGACGTGATATTTTTTCGCAGCGGCGCGCGCGCCAAATGGCACGCCGAGGGCTATGTGAAGAAGGTTGCTCTTCGTCCACCTGACCTATCCGATCCCGTTGGGCATCGCGATCCGAACCTTCAACAAACTCAAGTCGCTGATCGCGCGGAACGCACCCCGGGGCTCGCTTGCGGAGTAAGACCGCACTTCCGCTATTGCTCCCCGACCAAAGCTCCAGCTGCGGTTACGTAGGCCGTAAACCGGATGCCGGGCCTCGCAGAACTTTCCGCCGCGGCTTCCAGATCGACAGGCGAATATCTGTCGATCTACGCAGGGTCGGCTCGAGCGCGCGATCCGGACATGAAGGAGATATTTCTGGCTGATGCTGGATCACATCTCACAAGCAGCGAGCGGCCTGACATTTTTTTCACATTCTAACCTACCGCGAAACGCTAGAGTGGGGTGCGGGTTCGAGCGCCGCTAGGTAAGAGCTCCAAGCTACTAATCATCAGCCATCCACCTGCCGCCACCACGCGTCTCTCCCTATTGGCCGCGGGTCAGTTTCCATGTCCCAAGAGGTCCAATATGCTGGCAACATATCGTACCCTTCGGTGGCTGGGTTTTTCACGCTGGGGGGCCACGCGAAAACTTCTGAAAATCTACTGTGTGACTTTCCAATCGCGACTGTTCTAGACAAGACAGCGGCGCGGGGCCGCCTGAGTGGGCGCCTCGGCGGCTGGTGGAAGTCGGACTTCACATCTGTCGTCTCACACTTTCGAGAAATCGTTGTTTCTCGCCAGGCGCGTAACCTTGGGAAGCTCCATAATACGGTTCATTGTATTGATTGTACGGTGCAGTCCGGTAGTGGATCGGTGGCTCAGGTGGCGCGTACGATCTGGTCACAGCGTACGCGGTTGATCGTGATCCGACTTGGCGAGAATAACGCCGATTGTTCCCTCTCGCAGGCGCCGTCGCACCAGCGTAATACGGGTTGAGGATGCACATCTGACCGTTGGCCGACGCCCTGCATTGGTCCATCGTCGTGTAGCTGCATCTATAGTAAGGGCTGGCTCCGAAAGAGACGACATACAAGCAAACGGGAAAAGCCGGATCATATCTTTGAGCCCGGGCGTGCCCTGCTGTTAAAATGATACCCATCGTCAAAAGCGTCAAAGCCAATGTGCGCATTGGAACTTCCTCCAAATCGGCACAACACCCCTACACCGTTGGCGGTATTGATCCAAGTCAACGCTCACGGAATAGGTTCATGCGCGTGCAGTGAGAGGCGGCCCAGTCTTGCTTCGAGAAGCCTTCCCTGCGCGCAAAAGTCCGACATCCCGTCGTGGCGCACCGCGTCGCCGTCGCTGAGAAACGATTGCGCACGAAAACGGCGATAGAAGAGTCTGCGCTGTCGAGGTCCAAGAGACTGCACCAATGACCAACCTACCGCTCAGTCCACGCGAGAAGCAACTCCTGAGGCGCTTTGTCGCCGGGAAAACGGATGCTCAGATCGCCGAGCGGCTCGGTGGCACCGCAGCGCAAGTCGCAGAACAGCGTGTCCGCCTACTTGAAAAGCTGAAGATCAGCGCGCCGGACGAGATCGCCGATGCAGCCGAGCGACTGGCAAGTTGGGGAACCTACAGAGGGGTAACGTAGGCACCGGGCGAACAAGGCCGGCCGTTGTCCTGTAATCCCGCGCTCCCGGCGCGCTGTACGGCCTTCCCGGCGAAAGACGCGCCGACCGCAATCCCTAACAGGTCCTAGTTCGAGCATGGTCTAGTTCTCTAAGGATTTGATCGCGGTGCGCAACGAATTGCGTTTGCGTCCGCGGAATGTTTCCAAGAGTGCGCGAGCCAAAGTTGTGTCATGCCCGTGATGTTCAAGATCTTCGATACGCTGTTCTTGGTCGGAAACCTTCTGCTCGCCACGCAGCAAGTGGCGCCCAGCTTGTTCAAGATGTTGAAGATGCCGGGACCGATCCATCTCGCTATAGGCGGGAGCGCTAGCGGTCTCTCAGCCACCGGCGCCTACGGACGAAGCCTGGCCGGTGATGCCGAACAATAACGCTTTTGCCGAAACGTTACGAGGAATTCCCTTGTCCACACCACACGGCAAGCTGCGTAGCGGAACTTGGAACCGCACAAGGGAACGCTTTCGTCGATTTGCGTTTGTCTCAACGAGGCAGAACGACGCGAGGTGGAACAGATGGCCCACCACAACGAACCTTCCTTGAAGGACTGCCGAGTTCTAGTTGTCGAGGATGAGTATCTTATCGGAGACGACCTCGCGAACGCTCTCCGGGCGCTCGGTGCTCATGTGGTCGGGCCGGTCACTGAACTCGCCGACGCGATGTCTGTCGAGCACGATTGTTTCGATGTCGCCGTGGTCGATATCAACCTGCGCGGTTGCTCATCCCTTCCGGTCGCGGACGAATTCATGCGTGTCGGAAAGCCCTTCATTTTCACGACTGGCTACGGTGTCGAGATCATCCCCGAGCGCTTCCAGCATGTGCGACGATGGGAGAAGCCGTATGAGATCGAGAACGTCACGGCTGATGTCGCCGAACTGTGTGGCGAACGTTCTCTTTGATGCGCGAAACGCCGGTGATGGCGGACCGTCCGCAGGGTCGTCCTGGTCCTCCGGCGCGCGTGAAAATGCGGGTTACGTGCGACCGCCTCTATTGAGAATATCTGCCGCGAATCCGTGGATGCAGTTGCGGAGGCAACAGTCTGCCAAGGACGCGTTCTCATAAATCGAGATGGGGGCGTGTCCGCCATGCCCCCATAGCAGTTAAACGGCGTCGCGCCGCTCAGTACGGATAGTACCCGCCGGGGCAGGCATAGTTGCCGTACGCGTCGTAGCCGCAGCCGCCGCGGTAGTAGGACCCCGCCGCAGCCGCGCCGACCGCAGCCGCACCCACTGCCGCCGCACCGACCCCGTAGCGGTAGCCGCGATACGCCCCTGCATACGCACCCCGATAGCCGTAGCGCCCGCCGCGCACAGCGACAGCGCCGCCCCGGTATCCGCGAGCCGCGACTGCGCCCCCGCGGTAGCCTCCTGCTCGCACGGCACCGCCGTGGAAGCCTCCGGCGCGCATGCCGCCGCCGCGACCGCCGCGGGCGAATGCGTCATCGGGAGTGAAGGTGACCAGCAGCGTGGCTGCGGCTGCCGAAGCGATGAGAATTCGACGCAACATTAGCGTACTCCTTCTTCGAGAGAGGAAGCCGCGGACACCTGCATCGCGTTGACCGCGGGTCCGCCCGAAGTCTCGCGCGCTGGAGCTTCGCACCTTTGACCTGGATCAATCCTCACGTTCATCTTCGTGAACGACTGCTCCATCGACCGCCTTCACGCTGACGCCGCAATTGGAGTATCCTGCCGGGACGAACAGGAATGACGCTGATGACCGAGGTCGTCACCGACGGGGCTATCTCTCGACGGCGGTCCATCATGCGCGAGACCGTCAGCGCGTCGGCACTCGCACTGCACCTCGATTGCAGCCGGCAAGCTCGAAGCGGAAGGCGTGATCCAGCGGCATGGTCAGGGCTTCCCGCTGGACCAGAGCCGTGTTGCGTACCTGCGGCACCTGCGGCGCGAACACAAGCACTCACCCCGCACGGAAGCCGACGCTGATCACGTCAACGCCAAGACCGAACTGCTGCAGATCAAGATTGAGGAGAAGAAGCGCACCTTGGTGCGGCGTGACGCGGCCGACGAACTGATCGATCAGATCGCGGGCACCGTCCTGACGCATCTGTCCGGCATGGCGGCGCGCTGCTCGCGCGACACGACGGTCAGGCGCAACATCGACGCGGTCGTGGATCTGGTCTGGCGCGAGATCGCGGCAGCCTGTCTTACCAAGGCGGGCGAGTGGAACGAGCCATCACTCGCTGCGCAGGACCGACGCTCCGGCATCGCTCTGCTGCGGGTCGCCTTATCATACCGCGCTTAACTATTGTACCATCTCGCACACAAAAGGCGGTGCGCGATGTGGCGCATGTCGAACACGCAAGCGCTGATCTTCGTCGCGGCGGTCGTCGTCATGGTCGCGCTGGCGGTTTGGTGGCTGGCGCTGTAGCCAGCGATCGAGGGAGGCGGCATGGTGCAGATAGGCCCCTCCGACGGCGCCATGAGCCAGAGCGTGGTCGCGGCAAGAGGGGATCGGCCTCCAAAAGGGCGACAGAGAATGCCGGGCTTTCCCAGCGACGTGTTCGCCAAGCCCGCCAAGTCCTCGCGCACTCCCGCGATCTCGCGCTCGCCGTGCGCGGTGGCCCAAACGAGGTTCGGCCTCCTTAGGAACGGTTCGCGCGACTTGTCGTTCACGCAGAGGCAGGAAGTTTGAGGGCGGCGCGGCGCTGATCCGGATGAAACCTATGTTAATTGTGCTCGTCGCGCTGTTCGCAACGCCGAGCCTCGCCCGTGATCGTGGCGCCAATGTGCTGGCTCATCTCCGGAATTGCGCGCGTGGTTCAACGGCCTGAGCAGCGGCATGGGGCCGTGCTGCTCGGTCGCCGATGGCCGAACGATCGCCGACGCCGACTGGATCAGCAGCGCCGGTCACTATCGCGTCCGCGTGCCGCGCAGCGATGCCGATGACAGCGAGCTGGTGTGGGTCGATGTGCCCGACGAGGCGGTCATCACCGCGCCGAACCGGGCGGGGCGAACGATCGTGTGGCCGCTCTGGGCCCTCGGCTAGCGTCTCGATCCGCTGCTTTATGCCGGGAAGCATGACGTAGATCGCTGTTTGCTGCGGACAGCGGGACAAGGGACAAATCCCCTTTTAGGCGGCGCGGCCATTGGCCCCAAAACAGGGGGGCGCGGTAAGCCGCGGCAATTTCGGAGCATGCCACCGCCGCGCCACCAAATCGCCTAACGACTCAACGACGCAAGTTGCAGCGGGCGGGGCGATGCGCACGGGTGCAGTATGATGCGCTGGTCCAATCTATTTCTGGCGGTCCTGAGTGGGCTGACGGCTACGACGTTCCTACTTGGCGCGGTCCTCACTCGAAATATTGTTGTGTCAGAACGCAGCAAGGCCCGGACCCTGACCAATATTGAGAACGGTGGCCGAGCCAACTTGGATTTTGGTGTCGCAGACCTCCGAGGGTCGCTGCCGTAGGAAGTTGATCACCGCGGCGTTAGGACCCGGAGCGGCCAGTCGTCGCAGCGAAGCCAGCCGCCATCACCGCGCTCGCGGAGATGGGCAAGCAGTTGCGCGCGGTAGCCCCGCTCCATCGCTGGGGCTGGGGGCTGAAAGCAGTGGAGCGGGGAGTCCGGGGCTTCGGTCGGACCAGCGCGGAATCGATCGATGTCCAAGACGCAATCGATTTGCGCTCGTGATTCTGGCGAGCTGGCGGCCGACACATGGCGCCAATCGTTCAGACTATGAAAAACCTAACAGGTGTTGCCGCCGTGCAATTTGCGAAGCCACATTGCTGCCCCACTATCGACCTTAGCCGGTCATGATTTGACCAGCGGGACTGACTGGCTAGGCTCGGCACATTCTTCGGCGGGGGCAGTGTGCCGGGCCGCCCGCCTGTTAATGCCGTCCCATGCCACCGACAAAATCGTCATCGAGCCGCTCGCCGGCGATCACGGTCGGGCGCAGCCGAAACACTCGCTCTGATAGATTAGGACCCATTTGCGCTGCCTAAACGTTATGAGGCCATGGGCGGATCCGGAGGGGATCGCGGTGGAGCGAACAGAACGGTTCTTTGCTGGAATGGCCGTCCTGGGCGGAATTTGCTTGTGCGCTGCGTTCGCCGTGTGGATGCTCGGTCTGTAATTCGAGATACTAGCGGGGAGGAATTAGGACAGTGCTGCGATCAGTAATTTACCGGAATCCCCTCGGTGCAGTGCTGCCTCTAAGGTGACCACTGCCGGGGCTGAGTATTTCATCCCGATGAAGATTGTACCGGCCGCCAAGGGGCCGCTTTCAGAGCGGCCCCTTCCGATTCCAACATCCACGGAGGCGGTGTGAGTGTTCCTCTAGGCGAACACGCCGTTCTCATTCAGCCATTTGCAACCCCCGCCCTTCTCCTCAAGGTAGTTCTAGTTAGGGTAGCTCAAGGAACGGAGCCAACCATGCAGTTGTTCTGGGCCGAGAAGGTCATAGAAGCTAAAAGCGCGTCGACAGAGCCGTGTTCAACGTGCAGCGAGAAGCTGGAGTTGGTCCGAACCATTGTGGACGCTGGCACGGGCAACATCATCCACATGTTCAGATGCTCGTGCGGAGAGCGGACGTGGCGGGACGATACCGACCACTCTGAACGACATGCCGACCGGCTGTCTAACCGCAGCGTCATGCATTGAGTGCGAAGCGCCGGGAGGCGCGCACCTGATAACGCGCGCCTCCCTTGAAATCGTCAGGGTACGAGTGGTCCGTTGCCTTCACTAGCGCGGTTAGCTGCTGATGGGCCTTTACTCGCGAACGTCTAGACCATCAGACCATCGCACCGCTTTTCAACACCGGAAGGTTGAGGGCACAATCGCGCTAGGAAGGTCGCGGGTGCGTTCTGGCGTTGCGGTGGGTGACGCCGGGAATGGCGGACCCTACGCAATGGTCGTCCGGGTCCTCTGATTTCTGCCGAAAAGCGGGGTACGCGCGACCACGTTTATTCAGGATATTTGGTTCGATCCGTGGTTGCAGTTACAGGGAAGGCGGTGCGTCTTACTCAGCGTCCGCTATGCCCCCAATAGCGACCAAATTCGGCATCGCCGCGAAATGACGCGAAGGGCCAACAGCGGAAATCTGGCTTCTAAAGCCGAAACCAGGGGATTGTGAGATAAGCGCAAGCGATCATCGCCATTGGGGGAACGACCCACGCACACCATGCCCAGAACGGGGACAGGCGAGCCGGCAGAAGCGCGGCAACTATGCCAACAACGAGCGCGCCGACAGCGGCGGAAGCAGTCCACCCGTACCAGTACATCTCGGGCGCGAGGAAATCCAAGACGGGATCGGCAACATCCCGGGAACGATGCAGACCGAGAAGGACGATGCCTTGCGCGGGATAAACGGTAAACAGCGCAAGCCCGCGGGCATGTGCAATAGCGTAAAAGAGCGCGAAAGCTGCCCCATAAGCAAAAGCGAACCGCGGAAACATCGAGTTGGACATTACGATCCGAAGCCTCCGATGTTGTTCATAACGTGACCAACGAGAAAGGCCCACCAGACGATGAATGCAAGGAGTAAGGTCAGGGCAGTGCGTAGCTGATAGCTGCGACCATCAACCGGCTGATGCCAGCACGACCAGTATGCGGGCAGCACCCCCAAGCCGATGGCGGTGAAATCCTCCTTGAGATCAAAGAAACCCAGCGCATGCCAATGGTGATCGCGTTCCAAACTTGGCTGAACATCGACCTTGAAATACAGGTAGACGACAGCGCCGAGCAGCCACGAGATCACATACAGAACGACGATTGCATTGGTGAAGCCTGCACCTCGCACCGCGCGAAACCGGCCGAAGAACGAATACGGCTTCGCCCTGGCCGGCGCGCATGTTGCCAATGTCTGATGCGTGATCGCACCAAGCAAGGCCACCGTGACCAAGCCGTGCAGGATGCGAATTATTGTCCCCACAGGTTACGACCGTTGC
Organism: Bradyrhizobium sp. CCGUVB23; assembly: GCF_024199885.1. NCBI lineage: Bacteria > Pseudomonadati > Pseudomonadota > Alphaproteobacteria > Hyphomicrobiales > Nitrobacteraceae > Bradyrhizobium > Bradyrhizobium sp. CCGUVB23. The sequence goes on along the minus strand of NZ_JANADQ010000001.1, from coordinate 8,626,900 downwards.
TCTACGAGAACAGTGCCTCGGATGCGAACGGCTCAGCCGAGCCGGGCCGGTAACGTGTCAGGTTGAATTTTGTCTTCTCGTCTGGTGCGACATCGACCAAGGCGTAGTTGTATTCCAGTTGCGGGGGTTTGCCCTTCCAATAGAGGTCCGGTGGATAGTTGCTCGGCACCTTGATGCTCGTGCGGCCGGGAAGGATAGGGTCTTGCTCCGCGCCGCCCCCACCAAGAACCAGGTATTTCACGCCATCGACGTCATACAGCTCAGTAGTATGCACGTGTCCGTTGAAGACGACCAACTCCAAATCCTTGGCATAGGCCGCGATGGTCTTGTGGGGATTATCAGGCTCCGGAATGGGACCGAGACCTGCGCGGCAGAAGACCGGATAGTGGAAGGTAATGAATGCCTTTTTGATTCCCTTGGCTTTTGCGTCGTCCAGCCACTGTTGCAATTGCACCATTTGCTCGGCGTATTTTGGTCGGTCCGCATCCCAGAGCGACGGTGAGCGGTAGTCATATTTTCCGCTCCACAAGAAGATGAATCTTATGTCTCGGAAATCGAATTTGTAGATCAACCGCTCCGGCGTCACACCGAGCTTTTTCAGATAAGGCACCGCATCAAGCGTCCCTTCAATTTTTGGATCGCCCCACACTTCGTGATTGCCGACCGACATGAACCACCGTCCTTCGAGCCCTGCGGCACGCATCTCGGAATCTGGCCCCGGCAGTAGCTTGAGCATGGTATCGTTTACGCGCTTCCAGTACGGACTGTCGCTGACTGAGCGGCCCTGGTTGCCCCACCAGACGACGTCGCCGCTGTTGACCACAAATTTGGCGCGCCCGGCCTGCATGTGCTGCACGATTTCGCGAGAGACCCAATCGCCGCCTTCGAGTTGGAAAATGTCCCGGTGCACTCCGGGAAGCAGTTTGACGTCTTCGACAGTTGCACGGGTCACCCAACCCTGATCCACCGACAACGTCATGACCTCGCTCCGCGACATGAAGGGCATGACCACTTGCCTAAGCTCCTTGGTGACGGGGTCGAAGATCATTTTCACGTCGCGCTTCACGACTGCTTCCGCGACCTTTTCCGGCATGACCAAGCCGAACATCTCCACGAAGAGCTCGACGAGGTCGGTACGCCCTTCCTTGACGGGCAGGTACATCATGGGTCGCGAGTCGCCGCAGACGACAAAAGAGAAGCCGGGATTTGTCTGTTGCGCTGCCGCGTCCTTGACCGCCACGAGCGAGGACACCATTGGAAGCATAGCGAGGCCCGAGAGCAGGCCCCTCCTATTCAATCCGCCTTTTCGATGAGCCGAACTCACGTCGCTGAAGACAAGGTGCCCGTCCATCTGGCCGCTCCATCCGTCTATTCGCGCCATTTCACCGATCGGCGTTGCCGCTGCAGGTACGAACGCCAGCCGCCCAAGGGTGCTGCAATCACGGATAGCCGAACCGTATTCGTGCGCTATGCAACTTCGGCAGATTGGTGGTCTTCTAAGTGCCTTTGCTCGGGATGACCGTTTGCTTTGTTCCGATGTCCGAGTTGGGTCACGAGCGTCGTGTTCTGCAAAAGACGGCTGCCTACCAACTTCCGCTATGCCCCGTTAGCGACCTACTTGGTATCGCGATGCAATATGTCGCGACGGGCCAGACTCGGACATGGCCATTTATTCGATCACCTCGTCGGCACGGGCGAGCAACGCGGGCGGTACTGTCAGGCCCAGCGCCTTTGCGGTCTTGAGATTGATCTTGAGTTCGATCTTCGTTGACTGCTGGACCGGCATATCGGACGGCTTCTCGCCCTTGAGAATTCTGCCGGTGTACACACCAGCCAGCCGGAACGGCTCGTCGATGCTGCTTCCATAGCTAATCAGGCCGCCGGCCGCGGCAAATTCAAGATTGCTGGAGATGGCAGGGATCGCATGGCGCAGCGCAAGCATAGCCAATCGTTCGCTCCGGGCAGTGAACAATCCATCGGTGGCGATCAGCAGTGCGGTGGCGTGCAATTGGATTAGCGATGAAAAGACCTTATCAAGTTCATCTTCGCTGGTTGCCTTTAGAACGTGCAGCTCAAGCCCGAGGACGCGCGCCGCCTCCAACAGATCTCTCGATTCGATCTGCGCAAGCGGAGTGGAGGGATTGACAATCAGTGCGAAGACGGTTGCGCTGGGCATCAGTTCGTGGAGGAGCTGGAGCCGCTTCGGCCCAACCTCAACCGTCAGGTTGGTGACCCCCGTGATATTGCCGCCGGGCCGGCTAAGGCTGGCGACAAGGCCAAGTTGCACCGGGTCGCCGCCGACGAAGAACACGATTGGGATCGTCGTGGTTGAGGCCTTCGCGGCAAGGGCGGCTGGGGTGTTGCCGGGGGCTGCCAAGACGTTGATCCCAAGGCTGACCAGCTCGTCGGCCAGCTTGGGCAATCGCTCGGTGTGGAATTCGGCCCTGCGAATTTCGATTGTTGCTCGCGGCCCTCGACAATTCCGGTTTCTGCAAGGCCTTGGCGGAACGAACGGAGGCGATCTGGGCCCACCCCGGCAGAGCCAAAGACGAGATATCCGATCACCGGCATTCTCACCTGCTGCGCCCGGGCGCCGACATAGCTTGCCACGGTCGCGCCGCCGAGAAATGTGATGAACTCGCGTCGTCGCATATGCCCCCTCCGAGAGCGGGCCTTGCGCAATCCCGAAACTATAGCAGGTTCGAGCGGCAAATGGCGCGAAACGACGCCGGAAACTGATCAGGCTCCAATTTCCGAGATGGGTCACAAGCGGCGGTCGAGGCAAGCACACTCCGGCGTCCGGTTTACCGCCGACAGCCGACATCACAACGGCTTAAGCGCTGTTCGGCTTGGGGCCAGAAGGAGACCTGCTATCAACGTCAGCTTTCGGCGTAAGGGGGCCATGGCTTCGCGCTTTGGGAATCGTTATCTGTATCTCGGGTCTTTGTGATTGCTGCTCTCTGAAAAGGCTGCTGTTCCCCGCTCGTTACCCCAAATCTTGTTTCCAGCCCGCTTCGGATGCTCGCGAAAGTACTTATTCCGCTCTGTGAAGTACCTGTCGATCGCTGCCTTCGCTTCTCCCACAGATGAGTAGTCGCTATTGTGAAGAATGGCCCGGGCCATTCCGCTGAAGACGGCTTCAACGACGTTCAGGAATTGCGCACCCGCCGGCAGTGGCGCGGTCGCGACGCGGGTAGAGCCCGTCACCTCCGCCATCACATTGTTAGATACGATCCGACACGTGAGTTGCTTGGACATGTGCCAGGAAGCAGCATCCCAGGATAGATACAGTCGCGACAAATGGCGATTTTGAGCGAGCAGCAAGTCCAGTAGCTTGATTATTTCTGCCGTGTTCTTCTTGTCTGAGTAAAAATGGGTAACTTGATTAGTGGAGAGCTCGAGGGCGGCGGTGATGATCACAACTCCCTTCGATTTTTGCCACTGAGGCACGGTTGCCTCCTCGCCAGGAGCTACGAGCTTACGTCCACCGCGCTTTAAGACCGCGACCGGCCCAAATTCATCAATCGAGAAAAACCCTCATCCTCCCTTAAGCCTTGAAGTATGGATTTCACGCTATCCAGCTTGGTTCGATACTCGGGGTCTTTGCTTGTTAGGACCTGCTTGGCTTTCATCCATCGATACCCTGCCGCTTTAATGATGGATTGAATGTCCCGCTTGCTCAGCCTGACACCCGTCGCGTTCAGGGCTTCCTGAAGATTATCGCTCTTCCATGTTGCTCTATTGAAGCCAAAGCCGGACGGTGGAGAATGCAGTACTTTGAACACAGCCTCTCTTGCTTGGGTCGCTTCCGCTTCTGACTTCACCCGGTGTTTCGGGCCACGTCGTCGCGGGAACAGATCAGTTGTCAGCCCGCTCGCCCGATAGCGGTTATAGTATTTCCGGAAGGTCTGTGAGCAGGTTCCGTGGTACGCGTAGAAGTCGCGCACACTGCTGAACGCTCTGGACCTTCCCGTCTTGACGGCCTCATATTGCGCAATGAGCATGCGCCATTGGCGAAGATAATTTCTTTCGATCGTTCGATCGGCTCTCATTGATGCGCTCCTCACTGAAACCACAAGAGGAAGCCGAGCCCGTGAACAAGGCGGTCCATCCTGAGCGGCGAGCATGGACGCTATTGACGCAAGAGCGGAAGATTTCTGACCGGTGGAGGTCGCCTAAGGGTCATTCGCAACTGGTTCAGCCAGCAGCAAGTCCGGGTGTCGTCCGCTATGCCGCCCGAAGCGGACGTTCACGGCATTTTGTGTCAGCGCCTGCGCTTCGGCGTCCAGCCGGACTGGTAGATCAGACATTCGCTACGAGCGAAAACAAGTGTGAGTAACCAGTACCGGTACCTGACCGCACTCAATCCCGGGTGAGCGCCCGGGGGCCCCCTACCCCTCAGCGATAGCTAGCCACCGCCAGAGCCGTTCGACGGATGCGCATGGCGGCAGGCCATCCATCCTGCGGCTGATGTCGCCCAGCGCGCTCTCCAGAAGTTGGGCTCACCTTGTGGTTTTGCCTCGTGCCCGATCTTGTTCGACCAGAACGTGGCGCAGTTGAGCATACCTTGCTTTGTAGCCGGGTTTGAACCACCTCAGTTCAGTTGGCCCCTCAGCCTCTTTGTCCCAAACAAACCAGGCATAGGCAGTCGCACCGCTGCCTTTCGGCTCGACACCGCTTGGGTAAAAGGTAATGCGCTCACTGAAAACCCAGACGCGAGCGGGTGGCATCTTGGAAAAGATCGTATTCGCTCGGTTCGCACCTTCTAAGAAGGCCAACCGTAGGAGAAGAGCGAGCTTTCGCTTCGCCAGCTTGACGCCGCTCGCGACAAAACCCTCGGCGCAGTTATAGGGCGGATTGGTGATGACGTTGTCGGTCGTCCGCTCTGCACGGAGAAAGTCAACACCGGCTTCTCCATATCCACGATCATACAAGTCCGAACTGCGAACAGGTTGGCAAGTCTGCCCCAGCACGCGGGACATGCTGCCATCACCGCATGCGCACTCCCAAATTTCGCCGTTGAACTTTTCATTATCGATCAATGCGAAGGTTGCCCAAGCTGGCGTCGGGAAAAAGTCCGGTCCACCGAGGTCAGCGAACCTCTTCGCTGTCGGCTTGAAGCCGCCGTTCAGATTGTAAGTGAGATCGGTCACGCGAGATCTCCTTGCTGGAATAGCCAGAGTATCAGACTCCTTGATCTCGCAATTCCACAAGGCGCTTCTGTGAGTCAAATTGACTCACCCCTTCCCCATCAAGCATTGCTTCCGATCGCGACCTGCCTGGCCCTTGATCGCAATATCCAAATGCTGATCGAAATGGGAAATCTGCTAGGGCGTGTACTCATCGACTCGCAGATGTCCGATCTTGAGAGCTAAGCGGAAATATTCCGCTCGGTCAGAGTATTACCGGTTTTGACCCAACTGAGACGTTGGCGCGGGGCTTTTGTCCCGCGCTTAGGACCATGGCGGCTCTTCGCTCGCCCCGGCTGACTCGTGGTGGATCGTGACACCCGCCGAACGCAAGCCGGTCAGCAATACAGTTTTCACAGAGGCAGGATCGAATCCAATGTCCTTGGCGTTTGGTGGATGTGCCTCGCTGCCCTTCAATCGGAGCGCCAAGTGCAACTGCTCGCAAAGGTGCTGAACGGCGAGATTGATCTGATCGTCAGTCATGATCTGCTTTTCCTGCTACCATTTGGCCATCCGACTAGGTAGCACACATGAAAATAGGGCGGTACGGGATTGGACCGCCCCGGGGATCAACCCCATGCGACTACCCATGGGCAGCTCCAAATGGTCCGCCTATCGGGGCAGACTGGAAGTGACTGGCGGGCGACTAGAACGACGCTTTTGAAGCGATCGACGGTGGACAATGCATGAGGTCGAGGCAATCTCAGCTCACAGGCTCAAGTGCAACTTCAGGCAAGGATCAGCGACCGGGCAAGGAGGGCGATGCCACAGACAATGAGAACAACGCCGGCAAACCGGGCGACAGTAACTCCGCTTGGCAGCACTTTTTGCACAAGCACAATAGTCGCAAGGAACGCCACCCAGATCAGATTCATGACGCCCCCGACGAAAAGCAGGAGCATCAGCGCCCAGCAACAGCCGACGCAGTAGACGCCGTGCTCCACGCCCATGCGAAACGCCCCCAATTGGCCCGGGCGCATGTGACGTGGGATCCACTCGAGCGGCGACCGGCAATGGACGAGGCAGCGCTCCTTCAGCGGCGTGAACTCGAAGAGCCCCGCCGCGATGAACACTGCGCCACCAAGCACGGCACTCGTCGTCGCCATTTGCATGGATATGAGGCCGGTGTGCGACAGCACCGTCTGCGCCGCCGCCGCGGCGATTGAGAATGCGCTCCAGATGGCGAAGTAGCCGGCTATGAAGGAAGCGATCCGGTTCGCCGCAGTGCGCTTACGCTCCAACGCAGAGAAGAGCAGGATGGTCGGCGCCGCGCTCGGCATCATCATGCCGACCATCATCATCGCCCACATCAGCGCGACCAGGAAGAAATTGACTGTCGCATCCGCAATCTCCGCCGCTCTCGGACTCAGAGCGGCGCCGAGCATTGTCGACACGGCATCTCCGACCGGCATCCCCATCATCCGCGCCGCCATACCCTCCATCGTCTCCATCTGCAGCGATAGATGGATCAAGAAGAGCCAGGACAGCAGGCACAAGCCGATAAGGCTCGTTGCGACGAGCCTGTCGCGCCTCAGGGCGGATTCAAGCGTACTGCCTGTCAAAGCCTGTGCTCAGTGTATGACCCCGTTTGGCCCCATGTGCAGCATGCAGAAATGCGCGTGGCGGCCAGTCCAGTCATTCTCAATTGTGCCCATGGTCTTCGCCGTGCTACTCGCAAATTCCGCCTCGATATATTCGAAGCCGTGCGGCAGCACGAGCTTGGCTCGATGTTCTTCGCCGCTGACGGGATTGCGGATCGGCTCGCTCTTGACGTCAATGATTCCGGCGACCGAGAAATGGCCTCTCCGCTTCTCTTGGTCGACTTCGAACTCGATCGGCGCGAACACCGGCTCGTGGAAGGTCTCGGTCATCGCCGCGACAACGTTGAAGATAGTCGCGAACGGTGCAGTTTCCTGCCCGGTCAGGATCTTCAGGAGGGCTTCGCGCTGTTGCTTGTCGGCCCGCTCGTCGATGATAGCCAAGGCTTCGCCGTGCCCCTCATGAATGGCTCCCGGCCAGGCAAGGATCGCGGCAGCCTTCAGTCCATCCAGTCGGACCTCGCCGAAATGACCCTCGTCTACGCGCAGGGCCACGACCGCGCGGCAGTTGCCTCTTGTCGGCCGCGCATCGAACTGGCAGGGGCAACCCCAGTCGCAGTTGCAGGTGCCTAGCTCCGGTCCTTTGATCATCCAATCGACGTAGGCCATGGCAATCCTCCGATGGTTGACGATAGCTGACGAAGGAACTTCAATTTTGCCACAGGCGGCGGAAGCGATCCAGTGCCCGCTGCAGTGAGCGGACAAAGAGTCTCGTCGGACCGACACGGTTGACCCTATGCGCACCTGCCTCAGTGTCTGCTCTTGCGCCACAGTTGGAAAGTGACGGAGCGAGTGCCTCAATAGCATGGGGCTTTGCTGCGGTGCATGAGCCCGTTAATGGCCCTTCTGCGACCTCAGGCAATGTCCGCTCTTCCGCCGCTGTTGGGGGTTGAGCGGACATCAGTCGGCCAAGCCGCTTACTGAGGACACGCCCTAGTACTCAAGTGCCTCGCGGAAAATGATGTAGAAGACGTGCCACAGTAACCGGTACCGGTACCTTGGTCGCTTCAATCCCGACTTCGGCGCCGCGCTATGCCCTTTGGGACGGACCTATCACGTTCTTGACCACCATGGCTGCGATGCCCGCGAGCACAGCCTTTGCCATTGGGGACGCCAGGATGTCGGTGATCGGATTAGACGTTGACGCTTGCTCCTGAGGCTGAGGGTCGCCTCCGCCGAGCATATCCCGGAGCTGCCCTGGCGTCTTATGCAGATCAGTAAGCACCTGGCCCAGTTCCTTCGGTTCGGGCGCCACCTTTCCGGGCAGCGTTACGCCACGAGCGGCAGCGCGGTCCTGCAGCATCTTTACGAACTCCGCTCGTTCTTCCGGCGACAGTTTGCTCAGCGCCTCTTGCGCCGCCTGAGCGTACCGGTCTGGCGGGACAGCGTGTGACACTTCAGCATACCGCTTCAGAACCTCTTGATCGGAGTAACCTTGGGACGGGTCTCCTTGTTCGTATCGATCTACGAAATCGCTGTACTCTTTCTTGCGTGGCCCACCGGCGAGTAACTCGTCAAGGAATCCCATGTGCAGCACTCCCTTTTTGCATCAGTCGCCGCCACGACGACCTGATCGAATTGTCAAGTCCATGGTGTTCTAGCCGCCTTGTTGAAGCCACGGCGGTTTCCTCCAGACTGACTGGAGATCGGCAGCTATTCCATGAAGGGCAGAGAACCGGCGTTTGATCTGGATCAATGTACTGACACTTGCGACAAACCGTCCCTTTGGACAACCGGTAGCGGTGCCTGATCGCGGGGGGTGGGATCCGTCCCAGCTCGCGACTTCACGCGCTAGCGGCGGCGATACCCACTCAAAGCAGTGGCTCACGGCACGGGTCGTACTCTGGTCGCGAGCACTTGTATCAAAGGACAATTGCACTTTCTGGTGTTGTCCCGTTCCATGAGCACGCTGCATCACCAGCCCGATACGCCTTCCTCAGCAATTCTGCCGCTATTTGTGGCACTGCTGTTGAGGATCACAGATGGCGTCGTGCTGGCACAGGGGTGGCACGCATGACATCGATGGAAGACTTCATCCACAATGAGAATCTGATCATCTTCAGAAGACGGCTTGCCGATCCGAACATCACGGACAAACAGCGACAGATGCTCACAGGGCTGTTAGCGCGAGCGCAGGCACGAGACGTTCACGAAAAACAAGGCGAGCCCGAGGATCGGTAAGCGCGCCAGACTACGGGACTGGCAACCGGCGAGGAAGGCCATGTCTATGGGCGATCTGTTCCTCACGACGGCGTTTTCCTGACTGAGGTCGGAATTTTTATCGCGTTGGGCCTGTTCTGACAGCAGCGCTAACGTAGCGGTTATTCGCGAAGCGGCACCCGCGACGCACCCTATCAGCGATCATTGCGGAAGGCGCGGCGTCGACGTGCGGCCCGACTTCAGCTGGAATAGGCCTGTGGTCCCGGCTATGGGATACCGATGAAGCTCACCACAGAACGGCCCTACGCTCGCCGCCGGCATCGAGCAAACTGTCTCAAAAGACAAATGGCGGATTGCCTCCCATTGTTCCTCGTGAGGCACACCGGAATAGCTTTCGCGAAGCCTGTTTGGCTTCCATGCAGTTTGCGGGTCTAGGGTGCCGCCTTCGGTGAAGAATGCGTTGGCACCTGCGGCCGATACTTCGGCCAGTCCGTACCCATGGGCAGCGCAAAGCTTCGCCAAGGCTGTCAAGGAAGCGCCGTGATACCAGCCGCGCGGGTGCTTTTCGTGTCGATCGAACGCGGGATCGTAGGGCACCGTAATTGGCGCCAAGCCAAGGCTGGAATTGTATTCGACGCAGATTACAGACGGCCGAGTATCGATCAGCTCACGCAGGAACCAGAAATCATTGCCGTCGACATCGATCGATAGGACTCCGATCTTGGGGAATGCACTCTTGATAAATTCAAGATTATCGACGGTCAGGAAGCGCTCCTCGATCTTGATCCGATCGGGAAGAATGGCGCGCGCGTCCGCGATCTGACGAGCATTGCCGTCGACCAGAAGGCCGTGCCAGTCCGGGTTTTGGGCGAGCCCGATGCAGTTGAACTGGACGGGATGAAACCCGAACTCAACGAACGTTTTCGTCAGAATGCCGCGAGTGAGGCGATCAAGAATTTGCGTCTCATCAGATTGCCCGCGCGCGCGAAGCATCTGCGTACGATAATACAGCCGCCGCAATAGCGCGCTGTTGCGGAACAAGTTTCGCATTTCATCCCCGGCACTCTTCGCAGCCGCGTTCAACACGGCTTGCAACTGTTTCTTCTAGCTAGCTCAAATCGCGGGACCGAAGCCCCGCATTTTCGTCCCTCTACCAGGGAAGAAAGATCGCTATAAACACAAGCAGGGCAATGCCGACCAGCATCTCGGCAAAGCGCACGACGGATTTCGCTGAAAGCCTCAACATGGCTGTCGGGTCCGTTCACTTACTCTGACAAAGCCGTGCCTCGATTGCCTCGACCGCCATCTGACAGTCTTCGGCGACCTGCAAGAGACCGGCGCGCTCAAGATCCATCGAAGCGAACTCTGCATGCTCCCGGCAGATTCGCTCCAGCCTCCGCAATTCATTTAGCTTCTTTAGCTCGGCCTGATTGTTCTTCTTCATTCCCTCAGCCCTCGAGGGATGGCTACCAACAGGTACGAGTTCGGCAAATAGCACCTTAGGTCAATACGCCAGAGTTCCATATAATGGCCCGCCAGCGTGAACCGGCGGGCCTCTCTGCTCTATCGATATTGCTCAGGCATCAGGGCGCTGTAGAGCCTAGCGAGCGCGAGGCTTCCCTTGATCGCCCATGCTGCGAGCCTAATCCGCGCTCGCATGACTAGAGCCCGGATCAGGCGCATAGCTCAGGCTCCCGGCCGTCATGCTCGTGCTCGCGATCTTCACAGCCGCCCATGCAGCGCCAGTTCGGCGACTAGTTCGGGCGGTAACGGAATATCGAACTGGACTCCCGTCTTTTGCCTGCGCATCGACAGCTTGCCGCTCTTGACGTGCTGGCGTCCCATCCTGACGGCATCGGCTCGCGCGTGCCCAGTTTGTAGGATCAGCTCGAGCGCAAGCCTCGCGGGCGGCGTGCCTGTATTGGGCACGCTCCATCATAGGCGCGGCCGAAGCGTCTAAGCAGAACAGAGCCAACTAGCTCGGCACAGGACGTAGCGCGCGCCTGATGCGCGCGCCCGACGCGTCGGAAAATATTGAAGGCCGGGCGTGCGTGTGTGGCCACCTTGTGCAGGTCGGCGGTGTTCTGTTCAATGGCACTGACGAGAACGAGGGTTGCGATGCGCACGCTACGTTGGACAGTCGTGGTGGTGGCGACGATCCTGGCAGGCGCTCCGGCCACGGCTCAACGCTACGATCCCCATTATCCGGTTTGCCTCCAGAAGTGGGGGCAGACCGGCGCCATCGCCATCGACTGCAGCTATACATCGTTGGAGCAGTGCCGGGCGACGGCGTCGGGACTCTCGGCGACGTGCTACGCCAACCCATATCGGCCGCAGGCAGATCAGGCATCACCGGGCCGCGTCCCTCGGCGACAAGGCGTCTACTAGTCGGACGGTGTAGCCGCGAGTGCAGCTCCTTCAATTCACGTGCGTCTATCCACGAGTCCCGACTGCCGGTGTGCCCGTGCGCGCATGATGCGCGCCCCCTCAGAACTGTCTCAGAACTGTGATGCGCGGCACAGTCAGCACGGCGTGGTGTTCCTAGAACTGCATGATCCAAGACAAACTTTGCTGAGCCCGATGGGGACCCCGATGACCATCATCTTCCTGACAATCGCATGCGCGGCCGTTCTTAGCCCGCTGCTCTATTGGGAAGCGCACCACGCCAAGGTTCAGCCAATGACCGCCCTTCCCAACCCGCAAAGGAGAGCAGACCATGAACGACCGCGACCATTTGGAAGCAGTTTGCGTCGAACTTCGCGATGAGGAAGTCGAGGCCGTGAGCGGAGGGGTCTCCGACCTCGGCAAGTACATCACAAAGGCGGTTGACGAGGCTATCAGCGCTGCCATCGGAGGAAACTCCGGTAATCCCGGCAACCCCGGCATCCGACCCTTGTGAACGTGCCTGATCAGAGGAACGCCACCTCGATCGGCTGATGTCACGCCGCCACGTCCAGTGCCACTCCGAGCCGAAATCCGTCCAACATTCGGCTACGCCCTATAAGCAGTGCGGAAAGCGAAACCCATCGAGGTGTCGAACGACAAGCCTGATTGGTTTCGCAAGTGCTCTACCCTACGAACTAAGTGCACTGTCGCCGCAATTCAGAGCCTGGCCGAGACCTTCACGGTCACCTCGACGGTTCGCGTGATCGGCTGATTGAGCGCGTTCAGGTCCTGACGGGCATAGGTGAAATGATCGTCTCCGACATATCCGGCAGAGGAGACGTAAACCACCTGGCCGCCATTGATCGACACGCTCCCGTTGCTGGGACGCGAGACCAGCTTCACGCTGTGAATCGGACCTGCGGATCGCTGCAAAGCGATACTGCACCGCTTGCCGCTGACGACATACATTGTCCCGTTCACGGTCTGATTATCAAGCGTGCGGATGTACGGCACGACGCATGTACCGGCCAAGGCAGGACCGGTGAGTACCGACAGCAAAAGACAAAGCAGTCCTGCAAACCTGATCATGCTTCCCTTCCAAATATTGATCCGCGTCCAACGATAGAGCTGGTCATTTACAAAAACAATCAGCGCCCGGCTTGTGATCCCGCGCCAAATACCGTCTTTTCGCGACGTGGTTTGAGCGTGGAAAGGCTGGAGTGCCGTAGGGGCCTGCGTCAGCCCGTAGATGGGTGCACTACCCCAGCGGTGCGGCGTAGAACGCACCAGCGGCCGTTACTGAGTCGGGCAGGCCATGTATCGTCACAGCGTGAGCCCGATCAGGAGAGTGTGTGTCATTCGCGCGCTGATCGCTCTAACAGCGTCTCGTCTCGCAATGTCTGCCGACGATTACCAATCACTCCGAAAATTGGAGGCTTGAGCAACACAGATGCAACACGGAAGACTCGAGCTATTGATGTCATTCAATGCCGAGCGGATTTCGCATCCGTCAAACCGTGATTTTCGATGGTTTTGACCGGCTCAGCGAGTGTGCGCGCGGTCACGGAATAATCGGGGTGCTTTCTTCACTCTCCGCTCCATGGCCGCACAACCGGCGAGGACGAAGATGAATCTGGACCACGCTCTTAGTCTCATTACCTTCGCGAACGGAGTGCTGCTGTACGTGGTGCTCGTAACCACGCTACGGCGCCGGCTTAGGCGCACCCCGTTGCAAATCAGCCACAGAGGAAAAAGCCAGACGCGAGTGAAGGCCGCGGTGTATTCCTTGAGCCCACAGTCTCGGGCAGCAACGAGAGTGCAGCCATGACCAAACGCCAGCTCATGTTGACCGGAGTGATCTTTGTTTCCTTGCTGATGACCGGCCATGCCGTCTGGGATCACTTTTACGCCTCCGACAATGGGAAGAGCACTTGGCAGATAGCGTGGGACCACGCGATGGATCGCAAGGACTTCATCGAGTGGGTTCCAAAGGGCTTGAAGGCTCTGGGCAAGATTCACCTGCGGCCGTAAACGCCGCGAGCGTTTCGCAGCCTGAGTTGCGAAATGACTGGTGTTGTCCGAAGCACCATTCCGGGCGGGATGTTTGACAGGCACACCTTCCGCTGCGTGGGGATGAATGCTTCGCTCGACGGCAAGGCCACCGGCACCACGGTATGCGAGGCCATTGATGAGGATGGCGATAAGCGCTTGTCGTACTTTTCTCTTGGCAGTGATGGCAAGGTCGCCCGGGAGAATGTCGTGGGCACTGGAAAATACGAAGGCATGGTCGCGAGCGGCACGGTCCTGCCGCTGGGGCCGTTTCCAGTGATCAAAGCTGGAACGTTTCAGGACTGCAATCATCAGAGCGGCACTTACAAGCTGAAGTAATAGCAGCACGAGAAATGCCGCCATTTGAGCGGCGGCACTTCTTTTGCGAGGCACGCGCGAGCGCGCGCCAGTGCGCGTTTCGTCTGCCAAGCCTGCGGCAGCCCGGCGCGGATGTTCGGCCGGACTTCAAACTGAGGCCTCCAGTTGCGGCTATGGGATCTCGGTGAAGCCTATCCCAACGAGGTGCCTCTTTTGAGCAATCGTTCCTTCCCGGCTTGGGGACCTAGAGTTGAAATCGCCCGCCGGGCTTCCAGCCCCAGCCCCGAGAGCAGGCGACCCTACCAAGCTTCCCGCAAGGTGGGGTCGCTGCCTTGTTGGGGACTCGCGGAGGGGAATTAGGACAGTGTGAGATTTCTTTCATTCATACGGGAGGCCCCATGACCGACGAGAGACTCGCCCGTCTGCGTGCCCACGATAAGAACATCAGCCGATATCGACGCCTGCTTAAAACCAATCTGTCAGATCTTGAGCGCCAATTTTTGGAACAGCGCCTGAGCGAGGAAAAGTCTGCGGTCGAGAGCCTGACCCATCCTGCTTTCTACCCCACGGATTGAAGACCGTCTGGACCATGACGTTGCCGGTCTTGTTGCTGCCGTGACCGCGGCCGAGGTGCCGCCAGATAGACGATCGCCAACCGACCCAGGAAGGAACCCGGCGCGTTTTGCAGGGTTGGCTGATCAAGTGTTCGACTCTTACGAGTGGAGGTGATCCATGAGCACCGTCAAGACAGCAGCCGCGCTCTTTTTTGCCGGCACGATATCGTTGGTCAGTGCATCCGCTTCTGCCGCACCCCTGTCATCCCTTTCCGGATTAGCGAAATCGACTGAGAATACGGTACAGGTTCGCTGGGGTGGTGGCTGGCACGGTGGTGGCTACGGCTGGCATGGAAGAGGCTGGGGCATAGGCGCGGGACTTCTTGCAGGCGGTCTGATCGCAGGCGCCCTTGCTGCCCCTTATTACGGTGGCGGCTACTACGATCCTTATTATTCCTACGGCTACGTGTATCCGGACCCCGGGTATGGGGATCCCTACTATAGCGGAGGATACGGGTATCCACCCGCCTATGCCCCTCCGCCTCGCTTCTATGGGAGCCCCTACGGAGGTCCCTACTGATAGGCCCGCTTCGGCCCTGTCACAAACCTGTGGCATGAGCCTTGCTAATTGAAAACCAACTGGGATTTCAGTGCCCGGTTTTGAGACAAGAGCGCTGCCGGGGGGACTGGCATTTCGAGCCCGGCAGCGCTTGTCTTATCGGTACTCCTTGGCGCTGTAGAGAGCTTGGCAAGAGATTGCCCTTATCCGCCACACCGGACGCGCGACGACCTCATTAAGTCACCAGATCAGCGGCGACCGCTCGACGTGCGAACCGTTCAAGGTGCGCTCATGCCGGCAGACCGCAAAGCCTTTCCGCGCGCATCCTCAAAATATGTGGTCGCGCCGATGAATACATGCCGCCGGTTCACGCCGGCGGGCTCGCTACGTCCTGAGAGCGTCGACCGCGTGGGCGACAAGAACGCTAACGCTGAGTACGATCAGGCAAACAATTGCGACTTGAAATAACATCGGAGTGGTTTCTGCGTGGCCAAGGGTGAGCTGCTTATAAGCTGTCACATTTTGCCAGCATTTGGCCGAGCTGGCGGCGCCTTGGTGTTCACGTCGTTACAAGTTTGCAAGGTCTAAAATGCCAGCCGGCCAACGCGCACAAGCATCATTGGCCCCCTCCTCGGCCACCAGGATAAGCGCCTCCCTTGCCGCGTGCCATTCGGGCCGACCGTGCATGGCTTTTGGCGATGCCGCACGCGGGCATACAACTCGCCTGACGTAGCCGCCAATGCCCCACCTTTGGCGCATTGGCTGCAAACATCCCTAATTCGGTCTCCCCAGCTTCCTGTTGCCGCCACAAACAGAACTCACGAATGCGTGACCGCATAGGGGGAAAAGATGCGCGCACAGAGAAGAACGTGGAAAGTCATGGGGGCCAAACGTCGCGAGTCAAATATCGAGCAACTCCAGCTAGATCTGGCGGCGTTCAATCGGTGCATAGAGGTCCTGGAAAAAGCCGATGCCAATCCTCACGACGTGGAGGTTCTGACTTCACATGCGCTGACCATCGCCGAACAGATCGATGAGGTGCGCTGGTCGAACCCCGCGCAGGCGTTGGGCTGGTTGTTCGAGAAATCAATCCCGCAAGGTCGCTGAATCAGAGCGCTGACTCAGGCAGATGAAAATCGGGCGCTGAGCGTTAGCTGCCCTGGAGCGCGAGCGGCCGCGGCTTTTCGTTCGTGATTAGCTTCGAGCGCCGACCGGTCCCGGCCTTCACGGGCAGCCCGGCTTTGTGGCCTCGTGGCGCCGCTTTATCTGAATAGACCCGCCATCAAGGTGGGCGGTTCGCCCTTCAAAACTTTCGCTGACGCCGGAAAAGCCTGCGAATCCTTCTCGACGCATCTAACGAAATGACAGGCCCGAGCCAGCCGAGCGTGCGACGCGAAACGGAGGCCTAGCGCTTTTCATTCAGCGGGTGCATTCTGGAGTGGCTGGAACTGAGAGAGGGCGTCGTTATGCGTCACCCGTCCAAACCGCTGCTTCACAAAGGGATCGTTTACAAGGCCGGCACGATCGGTCTCGGGTTGCTCCCCATAGCGATGGCGTTCGCTGCCGTCCTGATACCCTGATCGGCACGTCTGCCCCGCGAGGCGCAACTTGATCCGCCGCGACAGATTAGCCCGACCCACCACCGTCGGTACGTACTAAATTGTGCCCTCTAGCCTGTAGAGCCTCGGCATTTTTCTTGCGAGGCACACGCGGGTGCGCACGCCAGTCGTTAAGCTAGTCGTAGTTGGCGAGCATCCGTTCTAGCGACGGAGCCGCGGTCCTGGTTGCGGCAGGAGGCACCAGAACCACGGCGGTCAGGATGTGCAGGATGCAAAAGCCGACCGCGATGATCGCCAACAGCGTATTTTCGCTCAGTGCCGGAAGCTGAATGAAGGCGTTCCGTTCCGATTTCTCACTCATCGACATTGTCAGGTCCCTTGAGGTCGGGCGTATTGGAGATTGCCCGCTGATCGGACTCCGCGATGAGATGGGCAAATTGTCTTAGGACGCGCTCGGCCTGTCGCAGCCGCGAGCAGTGCAAGGCTTCGAGCAACCAGGTCGAAAGGCTTCTCCGTTGCGCCTGACGCTCGAAATTTGCTTGAGGCACAGAGAGGCCGGTCGTTGAAAACGACGCCTGTGGCATCGGTCAAATTCCACAATTGAGATCGGAGAGCGGCGCATTTGATGCATGATCATACGCGGGCCCTCTGGGCTCCTCGCCCACGCAGTCGGTACCATGCCGGTGCGCGGGACGTTGTGCCGTGCGTATCAACCGGCATTGATATATTTTGAGGATGCTCCGCGCCCCGCGGGACACGACTAGCCAGTCGCCTCACCTCCCCGATGCCAAGCTGCCGGGATGGTCACTCCCCTTCCGAAAAAATACGGCTGTGGCGCACACGCCACGACCTCTGAGAGAACGTCGCGACGTGCCGACCGTACAATTGCAGGGGATTCAGCGAATCACTTAGACCGCAATTGGGGCTGGGAAGCGGAGAGTAGAATGAGAGTCGCTTCCTTGGAAAGTGTACTGGCGGCAGCCAGCTTGATCTTGGGTATCGTCATCGTGTTGTGGGGAATCAAGATCTTCTACGGCGTGTAACGTGTAAACAGACAGGACGCAGGCGTCGAACAAGAGACCCTCGAAAAGGTCCACGACGAGGCATCCCTTCCGCGGCGGCGGAAGCCCTGCTGTTTTTCATGAGTGGACGCGCGCGACGAATGACCGCTGCGTCACGAGGTCGTCCGCTTCGACCTCGCCTTTGCTTTGTCCCGGTTCAGCAACGTCAACCGACGAAGTCGCCGTTCACCCAGGTGAGCTCACCTAATGCGACGCGCGGACTGGCGCGCTGTTCAAACCCACCCATAAATCCGTGCCCCCTTGGGGCAAAGCGTTGCTGGCAATATACGGTAATATAGTACAGATGCGCCTACGCGAAGTGAACGGCGCGTCCCGGAATGACGAGCATGGTCGGCCCCCGTCCTACTTTGCATGGGGTTGTTTTCGCAAAAATGCGCGAGGCCCGGGCGGTCGGCATGTCTGGCCCAGTGGATCCCAGGGGATCACTTTCCCTGGCCAACCGATTGCGAGGGATGCGTCGCGAGCCGATCGAGGGCGGCCTGCTGTGCCCGTTCGCCGAAATGAAGGCACAGGAAGAGGACGAAGCCCGCCACCGCAACGATCGCGAACCAGGCGACGCTCATGCGTGTCTGCTTCGAGCGGAGGGATCGAATCGAAGATCGCCGCATCGTCGGCGTCCGTCGTCGTGATCAGAAACGGCCTCGGCTGGTACGGGGGAATCACACCGAGGCCGCCATTCCCACGTGCCGACAGTCGGCGGTCGTCGGCACAGCAAGGCAAGTCGGCCAGGCGCCAACGGTTCCAAGACACCGAGGCCCGGTTGCTGGACGCCCCTACTCCGCGTCGTTCTCGCGCCGCTCGCGCGCGAGCTGGTGCCACGCCAGCGCAAGCTGGATCAGCCGCTGCCGGTCGGCGCCTTCGGAGGCCGCAGCGCGCTTCATCGCTGCCTCGGCTTCACTCTCGGGGTCATACTCCGCACTCATGACCGCGATCATGGCTCGCAAAAGTGGACAAGGGCATGACAATTCGCCCCGTATGAATGCGGGGGGTCAACGCGGCGCTCCCGCAAAATGATCGGGAAAACCGCAATCGACGCGGGATTTTCCTCGAGGCGGCTAAAGTTCTTTCGCAGCGGCTGACGAGTCGAGGCTTCTCAGGCCGCTCTCGATCACCTCGATATCGTCGTCGATCTGCGCAATCGACTGGCGACAGTCGAATCCCTCGATGGATCTGAGATCGACGGCAAGGCGCCGCCTGTGCATCCGCAGATCCTCCAGCGACTGGCGATCCCTGATGCGCGTAAAACCTTCGACGATCAACTCGATGGCCTTGGACATGATGCATACCCCCAGCTCTCGACGCAGCCGGTCCGGGCAGTGGGACCGGCACACCGTTTAAGCCTGCGATCCCCGTCCGGGTTCCGTCATTAACGCAGGTTTGGTTAACGCTGGAGCGCAGCAGAATGCAGGCAACGACGCCTTGCGCCTTCGGCCCTCATTTCGAATTGGCACTCGCTTTGCTCAGGCATGGCCAATTAGCCAGACCCGCTCTGGGTCTGTTTCACAGTGAGGCAAGCCATGCAGCCGATGTCCCGCTTCGAAGCGACCGCCACCACACAACTCCACGCCTTGATCGCCGACCTCAGATGGAGGGTTCAACTCCTCGATGCCGACATCAAGGAAGAGGAGCGCAAGGCCGGCGTGTCCGATCCCGCGAATCTTGCTTATCCCATGCTGGCCGTGACGCTGCGGGGACGCCGCGATAACCTCCACGCGACGGTTGCCACCCTGCAGCGGCAGCTCGAGGCGGTGGCCCCGCCGGCCGACTGGGGCCGGGCCGCCTGAAGTCGCCGGCTCGTGTTGACGGCGGTTCACGAATTGTGGCCGCGACTGTGAATTTAATCACAGAGGCGACGCGATTCCTCGGCTAAAAGGCAGCCGATGCGGCCGCGGGACCTTGCGGCCGCGGGCCAGTCCAACCGACGCTTCAACCGCCCCCTGCCCGCCATGACGCACGACGCCGAAGCAGCAGCCACGAACGCCGCGGACGCACAGACGCCGCGCCCGAGCCGCGATCTGCTCGGCGTCGCTTATCTTGCGACTATCGGCGTCGTCATGGTCGCCTGGATCGGCGGCCTGATCTGGGCCGGAGTAGCCGTGGTGACTTGGCTGATCTTCTAGAAAAGATTTGGCGCCAGTTGCGCGGCCTTGATGCCGCCGCACACGATCATTCCCCAAAGCGCAACGCTGATCTGGATAGCGTCCAACATGTCCCGTTTCCCCGCGAATCAATTCAATCGTTTTTTTCTTTGATCAGAACCGCGAACTCGCGGGGAGCGCCAGAGAAAATTTCAGGCAGTTGTTGTGCGTCGCCGAAGAATGCACAGCGCTCGTCGAGCGACGGTATCCGCGTGCCCGAGACTGGTTGAGACGTAGGCAGCTGCGCAGTTTGCCTAACGCGACGCCACGCGCCGCCACTTGGCCTCGATCCGCGCCTTGATCGCGCGGACACGTGCTTCATGCGCGGCCCAATATGCGCGGCTGGCCGCCGCCGTGCCGTGTTTGTAGGTCGCGTAGACGTCGGTCGGCTTGACCGGTGACGGCCGTGCTTGTGGTTTCGCGCTCACGACAGTCCGCGCGGGCTCGGGATCCGGCGCTACGGCCGTGGTCGCGCCTGGTGTCGCGAATGGCGAGTTCATCGCGATGAGGCGGTTGCGCGCGCGATTGCAGTAAATCACGGAGCGCGCCGTCATGGTCTCTTCGCCGTGCCCTGCGCGGTATTTCATCAGTGCGCGGCAGAGGTCGCCCTGCGCCAGCCGCCAGGCCCTGGCGAGATAAATCACGCCGTAGTGGATGTTGATTTCGGGTCTGGCGAGCTCGACCGTGGTACCTTTGAAGCCGAGCAGGGCCGCGGTCTCGGGCTTGACCTGCATCAGCCCGATCTCGCCGACGCGGCCAATCACCGTGGAATCGAAGCGGCTTTC
This sequence comes from Bradyrhizobium sp. CCGUVB23, assembly GCF_024199885.1. Lineage (NCBI taxonomy): Bacteria > Pseudomonadati > Pseudomonadota > Alphaproteobacteria > Hyphomicrobiales > Nitrobacteraceae > Bradyrhizobium > Bradyrhizobium sp. CCGUVB23. The sequence continues at coordinate 8,606,524 of NZ_JANADQ010000001.1, read as the reverse complement.
GACGAAGACGACGGCTTCTGCGATATCGGGCGGCAACTTCGTCTTCGCAGCTTCCTTCTCGATCAGCGCGCGAACGGATGCACGCGCCGGAAACGGCTCGGCATCCGCGGCTGACGGAGCTTCGACACTATCCGACGTGACCGCATCGGAGACGTCGACGGCCGCAGCATCCGCTGCGCCAGCGCGCACTGGGCCGGCCGCGAGCACCGCCAGACAAAGCGGCGCGGCATACAGGACCCATGACAGGCGCGTGCAAGACCTCATCGGCGCTTCATAGCGGAGGCCAGTTAACAACGCTTGTCGGCAAGCCCGCCGCGCGATCGCGCCGCAATTCGAAGGATCGCATCAAACGAAAGAGGCGGGCCTTGGGCCCGCCTCGGTCAGATCGTAGATCGATCCGCGGATCAGTAGCACGCGCGCCGATCGGCAAGCACGTACTGCCCGCTCGGATAGCGGTAGTAGCAACTACCCTGCGACCAATAATAGCCCGGCTGCGACGCAGCCGTTGCGCCAGCGATCGCGCCGGTCGCGCCGCCGAGTACGGCCCCGGCGGCCGCTCCCGTCGCGTTGCCGGAGATCAGCCCGCCAAGCACGCCACCGACGATGGCTCCGCCCAGCGCGCTCGCGCCGGGGTCTGCCGGAGCAGGCGGCGGAGGCGGCGCATAGGCCGGGGGTGGCGGCGCATAGGCCACCGGCACGTCATCGATGTAATCTTCGGAGATGTAGGCGGGCGGCCCGTCCATCCGCTCCGGATAATAATACCAGGCCCCGCCGACGTCCCACCACCAGCCATAGCGGCCATTGTGATTCTCATGCCGCCAGCGTCCGCCCTCCCAGGCGAGATTGCCGCGATAGGCGTGTCCGCCCCAGTCACGCTGCGGCACCGGCCCGCGGGCCACATAGCGCCCCTGTGGCGGTCCGCCAGCCGGGCCCTGGTGCGCCCCCTGCGGCGGCGCGACCCGCGTGGCCTGCTGCGGCGGCGGTCCCTGGCGCGTCGCGTGGGGAGCATTGGTGTGTGGCGGCGCGCCCGCACCCGGCCCCGGCGGCTGGCCGCCCCTCCCCGCGTTCGAGTCCTGCGCCTGCGCCGAAAGCGCGAGCAGCGACACGACCGAAACCAAGGGAATGATAATCTTCATCCGGCTGGATGCACGCATTGGTGCCTACCCCTTACCTGTATCTCTCATCTGTCGTCGCCGTGGTCCGGACGCCCAACGATTCCGGGCCCCGGTTGATGCCGGCGGACAAAGGTGATCACGTTGATCACCGATGTCCCGTTACAAATGGTTAAGATCACGGCAATTTTTCGTCCGCCGAGTTAGCGCGCCGGCTCGATCACGTTGCAATTCGTGCGTCCCGACATCACGCAATCCTGCATCTTGCTGGCCGCGGTGAGATCGCGCGCAAGCCAGAGGCCGACGCCGAGGATGACGACGGCAATGATAAGTCCGGCGATAGCGCCGCGGCGATTATCGCCAGGCGGACTTGGTTGCGGCTTTGGTTTCGAGTTGGGCTGGGTATCGGGCATGGCGAGGTGAAGCCGTGAATTGCTGCCCCTTACCATCTCTGCGGCGTCACGTCACATCGGAGCTCACTGCTTGGGTGCGCGGAGTGCCACCTTGTTAGATGCCGAGGCGGCCTGCTGCACCCGCGGCGCGCAGGTCGTGAGCACAAACGCCGTTCGGCTGCACTGCCATTCGGCGCCGAGCAAGCTGCTTTCGACCGGTTTGGGCTGGGCCAGGAAAACCGCGACGCCGGCAAGCGCTACTGTCGCAAATGTGATCGCGAGCGTTCGCAAAGACAGCCGGAAAATAGTCATCGCCGTAGCTCCGTTCGTCTCGGTGCGGACACTCGGCGCCGCCCCCGTGCTCCCTTGTGAGAGGGATCACAATTCGGCAGTTTTTCCGGACTACGAAAGATCGGCGATTCCAGCGATTTTTCGCGACCTGATAGGCTGCGATTAAGGGTGGCTTCGCGACGCGCATAGATGTACACGCTTGTTCGTCGCGCGGCGCGCGTTTGTTCGCGGCCGGCGCACCCACAGACGCTGATGTAGGATTGAAAGCGAGGAAGACAAGGCTCGTTCGATGAGTGGATTCAGGGAACCCGGCTTCACAGACCGGCAAAAGGCGGCGCAGGAAGCCCGCAAAAATCTTTTGAACAAATTCAAATCGCAGCCGGGGCACGACGACCCCGGGGTCGCGGCGCGGCGCGCCGAACGCGAGGCGATTGCCGCCAAGCGTGCCGAGGCAAAGTCGGCACGCGAGGCAGAAAAGGCTGAGCAGAAGCGGCTTGCAGAAGAGGCCGCGGCTGCGGAAGCCGCACGAATTGCTCGCGAATCCGAGGAGGCCGCCACAAGGATGGCCGAGCTCGAAGCCGAGCAGAAGGCCAAGCGCGACGCGCGTTACGCCGCCCGCAAGGCCAAGGGCAAGCGGAAGTAACCGTCACTGCGGATCAGATGCGACCGGCCTGCGCGCGTGGCGCGGTCCCGTCGCATCTAGTCGGATTCCACGATGCGCAATTGCGCATTGGGGCTCGCGCCGTCGCGCGCGGGGCAATGACGATGACGGCGCGATCAGTTCTTCTTCATCATGCCGCCGTCGTCCTTCTTCATGGTGTCCTTTGACATCGTATCCTTCTTCATCCCGTCATCCTTGGACATGGAGTCTTTCTTCATGCTGTCCTTGGACATCGTCTCTTTCTTCATCCCGTCCTTCTTCATGTCGTCCATGGCGAAGGCGGGCGCGAAGGCCAGGCTGAGCGAGAGAGCGGCAGCGGAGACGGCGAGCGCGATGCGGGTGCGAATGGTCATGGTTGATCTTCCCTTCGAGGTGGAGGTTGCCAGCGACGGATGCCGCTACTCCTGCTCGACGGGGCGCCGGGCGCCTTTGTTACGCGAGCGGCCGAATTTTTTCCGAGGCCTTGCCCTGTTTCCGTGTTCAGCCCGACACAATTTTGCCCGTGTCAGCCATGCTAGTGCGCGGAACCTGAGGAACGAGTGTGCAGCGCAGCATCGGCACCACCGCGACTTGCCGCCGCATTCGCTCTCGAACTATCAGACTAGATAATATCGGGCTAAAGACCGGCTAGGATAGGCTCGGGCGCCGGCCTCAAGGCCCAATCAAGAGTTCAATCAAGAATAGTCCTGAGGGACAAATCCAACGGACAAATCAGGGATCATTCCATGTTCACGCGACGTCACCTTCTCGCGACGGCTGTTGCCGCGCCCGCCATTCTCCGTTTCGGCACCGGGACCGCGCAGGCCGCGACCACGCTTAAGATCTCGCACCAATTCCCGGGCGGCACAATCGACAAGGGCGATTTCCGCGATCGTCTCTGCCGCATGTTTGCCGCCGAGGTCGCAAAGCGCAGCAAGGGCGACATCTCCGCCGAGATCTATCCGAACTCCTCGCTGATCAAGACCAACGCGCAGTTCTCCGCGATGCGCAAGGGCGCGCTCGACATCTCGCTCTATCCGATGCCCTATGCCGGCGGCGAACTGCCGGAGACCAATATCGGCCTGATGCCGGGCCTCGTTACGACCTACGATCAGGGCATGCGCTGGAAGAAGGCGCCGGTCGGCAAGGCGCTCTCCGACTTCCTCGCCGACAAGGGCATCATCCTGCTCTCCTGGATCTGGCAGGCCGGCGGCGTCGCCAGCCGCTCCAAGGCAATCGTTTCGCCGGAGGACGCCAAGGGCATGAAGGTGCGTGGCGGCTCGCGCGAGATGGACATGGTTCTGCAAACGGCGGGCGCGTCCGTGCTCTCGGTACCCTCGAACGAAATCTATGCCGCGATGCAGACCGGCGCGTGCGATGCCGGCATCACCTCCTCCACCAGCCTGATCTCGTTCCGCCTCGAAGAAGTCGCCAAATCGCTCACCTCGGGCGCCGGCGCCTCCTACTGGTTCATGCTCGAACCCCTGATGATGTCGAAAGCGATCTTCGACAAGCTGCCGAAGAACCATCAGGACATCCTGCTTGCGGTCGGCACCGAGCTCGAAGCCTTCGGCCGCAAGGGCGCGCAGGATGACGACGTCGAGGTCGCCAAGGTCTATGAAAAGGCCGGCGCCAAGGTTAGCGCGCTCGATGCAGCGACCGTCGGCAAGTGGCGCGATATCGCCCGCGATACCGCCTGGAAGGATTATGGCGCGAAGACTGCGACCGCGGCGAGCTTGCTCAAGCTCGCCTCCGAAGTCTCGGCATGATGCACGGTCCGCTTCCGGATCGTGACGACCCGGTCGATGCCGCCGCACGCCACGGGCTTGCGGCGGTGCTCGATCGTGGTCTCGCCGTCCTCAACAGGATCATCGTCGTGCTGGCAGCGCTCGCGCTGGTCGCCGCCTGCGCGATCCTGAGCTACAGCGTGCTGAGCCGCGCCCTCTTCAAAGCCGCCAATTACTGGCAGGACGAGGCGGCCGTGTTCCTGCTGGTCGGCGCCACCTTCATGACGGCGGCCTATGTTCAGCAAAATCGCGGCCATATCGGCATCGAGGCCTTTGTCGGGCTGTTGTCGCCGGTCGCGAACAGGATCCGGCTCTGGCTGGTCGACGCCGTGACGCTGCTGTTCTGCGCCTTCTTCACCTGGAAGTCCTGGACACTCACGCATGAGGCCTATGTCGACGGCCAGGTCTCGAATTCGATGTGGTCGCCGCCGCTCGCCATTCCCTACAGCCTGATGGCGCTCGGCATGAGCCTGCTCTGCGTGCAGATCATCGTGCAGCTCGCCCTTCCCTTCACCGGAGCCAAGCGCCGATGAGCGTGTTCGGTATCGGCCTGTCCTACGGGCTGGCGACGCTGTTTGTGATGTTTTCCGGCATGCCGATCGCGTTTGCGCTCGGCGCGGTCGCGGTCGTGTTCATGGGCATCTACATGCCGGCGGCCTCGCTCGATACCGTGACGCAGAACGTCTACGAGGAAATGGCCTCGATCACGCTGCTGTCGATCCCGCTCTTCATCCTGAAGGGTGCGGCGATCGGCAAGTCGCGCGCCGGCCAGGATCTCTACTCGGCCCTCCATGCCTGGCTCCATCGCGTGCCCGGCGGTCTCGGCGTCGCCAACGTCTTTGCCTGCGCGCTGTTCGCCGCAATGGCCGGCTCCTCGCCCGCGACCTGCTCGGCGATCGGCTCGGCTGGCATTCCCGAGATGCGCAAGCGCGGCTATTCCGGTGGCTTTGCCGCAGGAATCATCGCTGCCGGCGGCACGCTCGGCATCTTGCTGCCGCCCTCGATCACCATGATCCTGTTTGCGGTCGCCGCTGAAAAATCGCTCGGCCGGCTCTTCCTCGCCGGTATCGGCCCAGGGCTGCTGCTGGTCAGCCTGTTCGGCGCCTATGCCGTGATCCGCTTCCGCCAGGAATATGCGGCGGCTGAAGCCGCCTACAACAAGGGCGGCCCCGAGGCTGCGATCCTTTCCCGTGACGAGTTCACGCTTGCCGAACGCTTCAGTGTGCTGCCGCGCGTCATTCCGTTCGTGCTGCTTCTGACCGGCGTCATGATCGCGCTCTACGGCGGCTATGCCACGCCGTCGGAGACCGCGGGACTGGGCGGCCTGCTCGCGCTCGCGCTGATCGCGATGATCTATGGCGTCTGGCGGCCGACCGACCTTGGCCCAATCATGAAGTCGACGATCCGGGAATCGACCATGCTGATGATGATCATCGGTATGTCGCTGCTCTATTCCTACGTGATGAGCTATCTGCACATCTCGCAATCGGCCGCCGAATCCATCGTCGCGATGCACCTGCCGCGCTGGGGCCTGCTGTTCGCGATCCTCGCCATGGTGATCGTGCTCGGCTTCTTCCTGCCGCCGGTCTCGATCATCCTGATGACCGCGCCGATCATCCTGCCCCCCTTACGTGCCGCCAATTTCGACATCATCTGGTTCGGCGTCGTCATGACCATCGTGATGGAGATGGGGCTGATCCACCCCCCGGTCGGCCTCAACATCTTCGTCATCCGAAACGTGGCGCCAGACATCCCCTTGAGCGAGGTGATCTGGGGCACGCTGCCCTTCGTGCTGTTGATGATGGGCGCCGTGCTCCTGCTTTGCTTCGTGCCGGAGATCTCGACCTGGCTGCCGGATCTCGTGATGGGGCCGGACGGGAGCAGGTAGAACAAATCCAGCGTCAGCCCTTCGGCTCGCGCGTTTTTCGCGCCGCGCCTTCAAGGTGAACGCGACGCGCCTCGTCCCGGCGCGCGCGCTCCTTGCGGCGGCAGGGACGGCACCTTGTCGCCGTTGTGAACACATCGCCCTTGGCGGTCTCGTACCACCACTTTTGCTGCTTGGCCGTCCACGTTTCGACCTTTCCGCAGGCCTTGCAGGCAAACTCGATCGCGGCGTACGTGCCGCGTTCCACGAATGTGGGAATGCTGTAGCTGTTGCCCGCCGTACTGAGCCTGGTCGGGTCGACTGGCAGCTCGTCGCGCAAACGGGCGAGACGCACGAATTCCTGCCGCGCTTTTCTGGCAGCTTGTGCGGCGAGAAGCGCTTCCTTTTCGCGCCTTTTTGCCTTGCGCGCGTTGATCTCAGACCGCTTCTGTTTGTTGCTTTTCATTACTTCAGCCCGTTGGGGGGCATCCGTATTTCCGTCCTTGCTGGAGAGGTGGAGGGTTACGCTTCGCGCTAACCCACCCTACGATTTCGCTCGCTTCTTCTTCGCGTTGATCGCGTTGGCTACCCGGCTCGCCGGCGGCCGGCCCAACAGTCGGCTGATCTCGTTGGTGGCAACCAGCAGCTTCTCCATATCGACGCCGGTCCTGATTCCCATGCCCTCGAGCATGTAGACGACGTCCTCGGTCGCGACATTGCCGGTCGCGCCGGGCGCGTACGGACAGCCGCCGAGCCCGCCGGTGGCGGAATCGATGACGCGGATGCCCTCCTCCATTCCCGCATAGAGATTGGCGAGTGCCTGGCCGTAAGTGTCGTGGAAATGCATCGCGAGATGGGCGGCCGGGATGTTGGCGGCAACCGCGCGCAGCATGTCCTTCGCCTTGGTCGGCGTGCCGACACCAATGGTGTCGCCGAGCGAAATCTCGTAGCAGCCGAGATCCCACAGCGTCTCGGCAAGATCGGCGACGGCTTTCTGTTTGATCTCGCCGTCGAAGGGGCACCCCAGCACGCAGGAGATATAGCCGCGCACCCTCACGCCATCGGCCTTGGCGCGGGCAAGGACCGGCTTGAAGCGCTCGATGGACTCGGCGATCGAGCAATTGATGTTGGCCCGGGAGAATCCTTCCGAGGCTGCCGCGAACACGGACACGACTTTCGCGCCGGCGGCTCGCGCGGCGTCATAGCCTTTCTCGTTCGGCACCAGCACGTGGAATTCGGCGTCCTTGACGTGGCTCACGCCGTGCAGCACGGCATCCGAGCCTGCCATCTGCGGGATTGCCTTGGGCGAGACGAAGGCGCCGACCTCGACGGTGTGAAGGCCGGCCGCGACCAGCGCCTCGATGAAGGCAATGCGCGCCTCCACGCTGACCGGCGTCTTCTCGTTCTGGAGGCCGTCGCGCGGCCCCATTTCGATGATGCGGACCTGGTCGCTCATGATCTTACTCGCCGATAGGCTCGACCTCTGCAAGCTCGACGCCTTCCTGCACGATGTCGCCGACCTTGCACTTGATTGCTTTCAGAACGCCAGCAAACGGCGCGCGCAACGTCTGCTCCATCTTCATCACTTCCAGCGTCAGGATCGGTGCGCCCTTCTCTAGCTTGGCCCCCTCCTCCGCGAGCACCGCCACGACCATGCCCGGCAACGGCGCTGCAATCTTGTCCTCGCCGACATGCTCCTCGCTCTCGCCCCCGAACGGATCCACCCAGTGCAGATCGAACCGGCCATTGCGCGTGCGCAGATAGAGCTCATGACCGTCAATAACCGCGGCAACCGCTGTCTTGACGCCGTCGAGCGTCAAATCGAATCCGCCCTCCTTCGGCGCCATCGCGAAAGCCAGCTCCCGCTCACCGATGACGAGTGTCGACGGGCCGCTGCCGTAATTCAGCGAAATCTTCAGCTCCGATCCATGGCCGACGCGGAAGGCGAAGCTGCGCTGGCGCCGTCCGACCGGCTGCCAGCCAAAGGCCCGCCAGGGCGAATTCGCCTCGGCCTGCACCGCCGCACGCTCCTCATTGACGATCGCCGCGACGGCCGCACACAGCTCGAACTCGCCGGGCGCAGCGCCTGCCGCCGTCAGCCCAGCCAGCTCCCGCTCGATGAAGCCGGTGTCGATCGCGTTCGATCGCACCTTGGGATGCGTCATCAGCGCCGAGAGGAACGGAATATTGGTGACGATGCCACGGACGTCGGAATTCTCGAGCCCGCGGTTCAACCGCTCAATCGCCGCATCCCGCGTCGGCGCCCAAGCGATCATCTTGGCAAGCATCGCATCATAATAAGGCGAGACGACATCTCCTTCACGATAGCCGGCGTCGATGCGCAGGCCGCCGGCATCCTCAGGTAAACGCCAGGTCGAGATCCGGCCGACCGAGGGCATGAAGTTCTTCGTCGGATTCTCCGCGTAGACGCGCGCCTCGATGGCGTGCCCGTTGAGGCGGATCTCATTCTGCTTCAGCGGCAGCGCCTCTCCGAAGGCGACGCGCAATTGCCACTCGACGAGATCGATCCCGGTGATCAGCTCGGTCACGGGGTGCTCGACCTGGAGGCGCGTGTTCATCTCGATGAAGAACACGTCCTTGCCGTCGGAGACGAACTCGATGGTACCGGCGCCGACATAGCTCACCGCGCCAGCCGCCTTGCGCGCCGCGGCGCAGACGGTCTCGCGTTGCGCGGCATTGAGCGTCGGCGACGGCGCTTCCTCTATCACCTTCTGGTGCCGCCGCTGGAGAGTGCATTCGCGCTCGAACAGCGACAACAGATTGCCGTGGCTGTCGCCGATCACCTGCACCTCGATATGGCGGGGATTGTCGACATATTTCTCGATCAGCATGGTGTCGTCGCCGAACGCGGCTTTCGCTTCCCGCTTGGCGCTGACGATCGCAGGCCCGAGTTCGGCAGCCGAGCGCACGATGCGCATGCCGCGGCCACCGCCGCCGGCGGAAGCCTTCACCAGCACGGGAAAGCCGATCTTGTCGGCGGCCTTTGCGAGCGTCGCCTCGTCCTGGGCCTCGCCGTGATAGCCGGGCACCAGCGGCACGCCAGCCTTCTCCATCAGCGCCTTTGAGCCCGACTTCGAGCCCATCGCCGTCATCATCCCGGCGGTCGGGCCGACAAAGACCAATCCGGCGTCCAGGCAGGCCCGCGCGAACTCGGCATTCTCCGACAGGAAGCCATAGCCGGGATGCACGGCCTCGGCGCCGGTCTTCCGCGCGGCTTCGATCAATCGCTCGACGTTGAGATAGCTGTCGCGCGCTCGCGCAGGTCCAAGCAGAACGGCCTCGTCAGCCAGAGCGACATGCATCGCATCGCGGTCGGCCTCGGAATAGACGGCGACTGTGCGCAGGCCCATGGCGCGCGCGGTTCGGATGACGCGGCAGGCGATCTCGCCGCGGTTGGCGATCAGGAGCGTGCGAAAGCGCCGGTAGAGGTTTGAGCGGTCCATCGTCACATCCTGAACAGGCCGAATTTCGTGGGTTCGATCGGCGCGTTCGACGCCGCTGACAGCCCAAGCCCGATCACGAGCCGCGTATCGGCCGGATCGATCACGCCGTCGTCCCACAGCCGCGCCGTCGCATAGTAGGGATGCCCCTGGCTCTCATATTGCGCACGAATGGGGCTGCGGAACTTCTCTTCCTCTTCCTTGGACCAGCTCTCGCCCCTGGCCTCGATGTTGTCGCGCCTGACCTGGCTCAGCACCATCGAGGCCTGCTCGCCGCCCATCACGGAGATGCGCGCGTTCGGCCACATCCAGAGGAAGCGCGGGCTGTAGGCGCGCCCGCACATGCCGTAATTGCCGGCGCCGTAGGAGCCGCCGATCACCACGGTGAACTTCGGCACCGAGGCGGTCGCCACCGCGGTGACGAGCTTCGCGCCGTCGCGGGCGATGCCGCCCGCCTCATATTTCTTGCCGACCATGAAGCCGGTGATGTTCTGCAAGAACACCAGCGGAATGCCGCGCTGGCAGCACAGCTCGATGAAATGCGCGCCCTTGAGCGAGCTCTCGCTGAACAGGATGCCGTTGTTGGCGATGATGCCGACCGGATAGCCCCAAATGTGGGCGAAACCGCACACCAGCGTCGTGCCGTAGAGCTTCTTGAACTCATCGAATTCCGAGCCGTCGACGATGCGCGCGATGATATCGCGGACGTCAAACGGCTTGCGGCCGTCGACCGGCACGACGCCGTAAATCTCTTCCGCCGCAAACAGCGGATCGCGCGGCGGCTGCATGTTGAGGTTCGGCCGCGTCGCCGGCTTCAGCGTACCCACGATCCGCCGGGCAATCCCGATCGCATGGGCATCGTTCTGAGCGTAGTGATCGGTGACGCCGGACTGCCGCGAATGCACGTCGGCGCCGCCGAGCTCCTCGGCGCTCACGACCTCGCCCGTTGCGGCCTTCACCAGCGGCGGGCCGCCGAGGAAGATGGTGCCCTGGTTACGCACGATGATGCTCTCGTCCGACATCGCCGGCACATAGGCGCCTCCGGCCGTGCAGGATCCCATCACGATGGCGATCTGGGGGATGCTGGCTGCGGACATCTGCGCCTGATTATAGAAGATGCGGCCAAAGTGCCGTTCGTCCGGAAAGATGTCGTCCTGCATCGGCAGGAAGGCGCCGCCTGAATCGACCATGTAAACGCAAGGAAGATTGTTCTGCCGCGCGATGTCCTGCGCGCGCAGGTGCTTCTTCACCGTCATCGGGTAGTAGGTGCCGCCCTTGATGGTGGCATCATTGGCGACGATGACGCACTCGCGTCCCGAGATCCGCCCGACTCCCGTGACGACGCTGGCTGAATGCACGTCGCCGCCGTACAGGCCATAGGCAGCAAGCGGCGACAACTCCAGAAACGCAGTGCCGGGATCGACCAGGAGATCGACGCGCTCGCGCGCCAGCATCTTGCCGCGCGCGGTGTGCCGCTTGCGCGAGGCTTCGCCGCCGCCGCCGGCGACCTGGGCGAGCTTTTCCCGCAGGTCAGCGACGAGCGCGCGCATCGCCTCGGCATTGCCTGCGAAATCCAATGATGAAGGATCGATGGTGGAATGGAGCAGCATGTGTCCAGCGCTTCTATTGACGTGGTGAGATGCCGCAACAGGTTGGACCATTTTCGCGGCGATTCCAAATGCGTTCAGGCCGTCTCGGCCATCAGCTCGCGGCCGATCAGCATGCGGCGCACTTCCGAGGTGCCGGCGCCGATCTCGTAGAGCTTCGCATCGCGCCAAAGACGCCCGGTCGGAAATTCGCTGGTGTAGCCGACGCCGCCGAGCGCCTGGATCGCCTCACCCGCCATCCACGTCGCCTTCTCGGCGGAGTAGAGGATCGCAGCGGCAGCGTCCTTGCGCAGCGAGCGCGCGTGACCGCCGCGGTCACAGGCGCGCCCCACCGCATAGACATAGGCGCGCGTGGCCTGCCAGGTCGAATACATATCGGCAAGCTTGCCCTGCATGAGCTGGAAGTCGCCGATCGGTTGACCGAATTGCTTTCGCTCGTGCATGTAGGGCACGACAGCATCCATGCAGGCCGCCATGATCCCGAGCGGACCGCCGGACAGCACCGCGCGCTCATAGTCGAGGCCGGACATCAGCACCTTGACGCCCTCGCCCACGCCACCGAGCACGTTCTCTTCCGGCACCTCGCATTCGTCGAAGAACAAGGGATAGGTGTTGGACCCCCGCATGCCGAGCTTGTCGAGATGCTGGCCGTGGGTGAAGCCCTTGAAGCCCTTCTCGATGAGGAAGGCGGTGATGCCGCGCGGGCCTGCTTCCGGATCCGTCTTGGCATAGACCACCAGCACGTCGGCGTCGCCGCCATTGGTGATCCACATTTTCGAGCCGTTGAGTACGTAACGGTCGCCGCGCTTGTCGGCACGCAGCTTCATCGAAACGACGTCGGAGCCGGCGCCCGGCTCGGACATCGCGAGCGCGCCGACATAGTCGCCGGAAATCAGCTTTGGCAGATAGCGCCGGCGCTGCGCGTCATTGCCGTTGCGGCGGATCTGGTTGACGCAGAGATTGGAATGCGCGCCGTAGGACAGGCCCACGGCGGCCGAGCCGCGCGAGATCTCCTCCATGGCGACGATGTGGGCGACATAACCCATGTTGGAGCCGCCGTATTCCTCAGGCGCGGTCATCCCGAGCAGGCCGAGATCTCCGAAACGCTTCCAGAGGTCGGCGGGAAACAGGTTCGCCTTCTCGACCTCGGCGGCACGCGGCGCGACCTCGGCCTCCACGAAGGCGCGCACCGTATCGCGCAGCATGGTGATGTCTTCGCCCAGGTCGAAATCGATGCTCGGGATGTTCATGGGCTGCTCCTCCAGTCTTGTCTTGCCCTCAAACCTAACCCCGATCGGGCATTCGGGCCGTCGAAAAGGTTGCATTTTCCGCCATAGTTGGCGAGGATTCGACATGCCTTTTCAAGCCACCGCAGCAGTTCCTCGCCGCGCCGTGACACCGGCCGCCTTCGTGCGCGGGGTGGTTGCCGCCTACGCCAGATATGGCCGCGACGCGGCCGAGGCGCTAGCCAGGAGCCAGGTGCCGGCGGACCTGCTCAGATCGGCGGATGGGCGGGTCACGGCGGCCCAGTTCGAGGCCCTGGCGGGCCATGCCATGCGCGAACTCGACGACGAGGCGCTCGGCTGGTTCTCGCGCCGGTTGCCCTGGGGCACCTATGGCATGCTGTGCCGGGCCTCGATCACCGCTCCCAATCTCGAGGTGGCGCTGAAGCGCTGGTGCCGGCATCACCGCATCCTCACCGAGGAGGTGCTGTTCGAGCTTAGCGTCGACCGCGATACGGCCGTGATCCGTCTTCGCGAGCAGCGCGACCTCGGGCCGTTGCGCGAGTTCTGCCTGGTGACGCTGCTGCGCTACGTGCTCGGCTTTTCCTGCTGGGCCGTGGATTCCGCGATCGCGCTTCGCGCGGCGGAATTTCCCCATGGTGAGCCGCGCCACGTCTCGGTCTATCCGACAATCTTCTGCAAGAATGTTCGCTTCGATGCCGAGCGCGCCGGCATCACCTTCGACAAGCACTATCTGGCGCTGCCGCTGAAGCGCAGCCCGTCCGATCTCGACAACATGCTGAAGGGGGCGCTGCGCCTGACCGTGCTGCCCTACCGGCGCGACCGCCTGATGGTGGAGCGGATCAGGCGCGTGCTGCGCAGTGCACGCGGTCGGATCCTGACCGCCGATGACGTGGCAAGCGAGCTTGCGCTGTCGAGCCGCACCATGCATCGTCGCCTGCACGACGAGGCGACTTCGCTGCGCGCGTTGAAGGAAGAGGCAAAGCTCGAACTCGCCAGGGACGCCTTGATGCGCGGCCGCACACCGATCAAGCGGATCGCCGAGATCGCCGGTTTTCGTAACGAGAAGAGTTTTTCGCGCGCCTTCCGCAACTGGACCGGCGCTTCGCCGCGCGAGTTTCGCACCAAGTATCGTTAGCGTAGGAATTGGAGGCAGGAGTGCGCACGACTAAAGCATGCGTTTTCGTATTATTGGCTTATCTTAGTTCAAGCACCGTGAACGCTATGAAACCGGCCACTCCACAACAGATGGCCTGTATTCCAGCGGTCTTTGTTGTCGCTACTGTTACGCAAGACTCTCCATCGGTCAGCATTCCAGAGCACTGCAAGGAAAGTCATCGCTCCTTCTGCTTTTTTAGATGGTCGCTAACAGTCAAGCTCGACCGAGTTATTGCGGCGAGGCCCTCCGAATTCTCACCCGAAGAGACGTCGGGCTTTCAGAGCGGCAGCATACTTCATGTTAACGTGAGGGTACGAGCGAGCGACTATTACAAAGATGTTGCTCCTGAAGACTGGCAAGGAGACCTTTCGAGCCCTTTCCTGTCTACCGATGCGCTAACGAGCCTCTTGCGAAATCGACGGTTCATATTTGGGCTTCTGGATTTTGGAGATCGCACCTCTCAAATCTGGTCCGAGTCATTACGGGGAACACTCGAAAAGACCTTGCTTGAATCCGCCACGAGAGCTCTGCAAAACCAGCCTCGGTGTCCACGTTTGATGAATTGAGGCGCAGCGGCGTCGGCTTCCGATTGCGGCTTTCTAACCAACCGGCGCGGTCGCAGCGGCAATATTCTGCACCGGAAGCGGCACGTCCTTGGCAACGCCCAGCACGGGAAAGCTGCGGACGTTCTTGACGTTCGGCATGGCGGCGAAATGCAGGAGCTGTTGCCGCATGCTTTCGACGCTCGGGGCCACGCATTTCAGGAGATAGTCGGTATCGCCGGAGATCCGCCAGCACTGTTGGATACGCGGAATGGCGGCAATGGAGATCTCGAAGGCCTCCAGAACCGGTTGGGCCTGGCTGCCGAGCTGGATAGCGACGAACGAGATCACCTCGTAGCCCAGGAGCCGCTCGTCCAGAATGGCGCGGACTGCCTTGATTACGCCGCGGCTGACGAGGGATTTGAGCCGCCGCAGGCAGTTCGGCGCGGAGACGCCGACACGATGGGCCAGCTCATTGTTGCGGACGCGGCCGTCTTCCTGGAGTTCCGACAATATCCTCAGATCGACGCCGTCGAGCTGGTAACGCCCGGCCATACCCACCTCGTCATGATCCCATCACGCTTCGCCCAGCGAAGCATGCGAGAAAATCCCTGCCAAGGGCTCCAGGGGAATGCGGCCAGCGCTCAGTGCGCCGGAATCAATGCGTCCAAGGCTCGCCGCGGCGGAAGGAGAAATTGTCGGCATACGCAACCGGGCGGCGGATCGACTCCTTGGGCTCGATCATCTGGTAGGCGATGCCTTTGCGCTCGCAATAGGCGATCGCCTCCTCCTTGGTCTCGAAGCGCAGCGTGATCTGCTGCTTCATGTCCGCCGACGAGGTCCAGCCCATCAGCGGCTCGACCGCGCGCGGCTGCTCCGGCTCATAGTCGAGCTGCCATTCCCGGGTCTTCCCCTTGCCCGATTGCATCGCGTTCTTGGCGGGCTTGAAAATGCGTGCGGTCATTGGACGGCCGGACCCCTTTTACGTCTATTCGGTCTAACTCTATGCGTCACCGAAGCTATTGGTGGAAACCACCGGGATAGTATAGAGAACACCGTATCGGGAATTTGAACGGTGATTCCACAATCCTGGAGGTAGCGTTGCCAACGGGTATAGTCATTATGCTGCGCCGTGACAATCTCGCCCCCCGCGCACCTCGGCCCGGGGGCCTGGCCCCGCAGCACGGCTGATCTGCTGGCGCTCACCGCGCGCCCCTCGTGTTCTGTGTTTCCTCCTCGAAAGTCCACTTCGAATGGCCTTCCTGAACATCAACGCAACGCTTCCCGAAAAAGGCCGTGATCTCCGGCTGGACCTGTTTCGCGGGGTCGCGAACTGGGCGATCTTCCTCGATCACATCCCCGACAACGTCGTGAACTGGATCACGACGCGGAACTACGGTTTCAGCGACGCCGCCGACCTCTTCGTCTTCATCTCCGGCTATACCGCCTCCTTCGTCTATGCGCGGATGATGCTGGAGCGCGGCTTTATCGTCGGCGCCACCCGGCTGACCAAGCGCGTCTGGCAGCTCTACGTCGCCCACATCATCCTGTTCGTGATCTACATCGCCGCGATCAGCTATCTGGCGCTGCGCTTCGGCGATTCCGACATGATCGACGAGTTCAATGTCGCCGGCCTCGTCGACAACGCCACCGAGACGCTGCGGCAGGGCTTGTTCCTGCGCTTCAAGCCACTCAATCTCGACGTGTTGCCGCTCTACATCGTGCTGATGGGATTATTTCCGCCGGTCCTGTGGTTCATGCTGCGCAAACCGGATCTCACGATGGGGCTCTCCATCATCCTCTGGCTGGCGGCGCGGCATTTCGGCTGGAATCTCACCGCCTACCCGGCCGGCACCTGGTACTTCAATCCGTATTGCTGGCAGGTGCTGTTCGTGTTCGGGGCCTGGTGCGCGATGGGCGGCGCGCGGCGCTCGATGACGCTGATCAACTCGTCGATCACGCTCTATCTGTGCCTTGCCTATCTCCTGTTCGCGCTGATCATGACCATGGCGGGTCGCTTCCCGAACTTCGGCGCGATGCTTCCAGAGTGGCTGTTCTCGGCCTTCAACCCGAACGACAAGACCAACCTTGCGCCCTATCGCTTCATCCATTTCGTCGTGATCGTGATCCTCGTGATCCGCTTCGTGCCGAAGGACTGGCCGGGCCTGGAGTGGAAGATTTTCGACCCCGTGATCGTCTGCGGTCAGCAGTCGCTCGCCGTGTTCTGCGTCGGCGTGTTCCTGTCCTTCGTCGGCCATTTCGAATTGTCGATGAGCTCGGGTTCGCTGTTCGCGCAGCTGTTCGTCAGCATCGCCGGAATCGCGATCATGACAACGGTCGCCTACTACATCTCCTGGTCGAAGCGGCAGGACAAGCCGCTGAAGCCGCCCGCCACGGCGAAGCCAGCGGCCACCACTGCGAAGGCGGGCTGAGCGAGCAAACGCGAAGCGGCCACTTCAGGCCGCTTCGTCCTCGCCATACTCGGTGAACTTCTTGTAGATCCACTGACGGCCGTCGTGGCGGCGCCAGACCTTGCCGTAGACCAACTGCCCGTTGATCGAGCGCCTCGGCACGATGATAGTCCACAAGTGCCAGATCTCGGTCCAACCGGATCGTAAATCGGGTATTCGGGAGCTGCGATCGAAAACCATGACGAAAAAACTCGCAAGAAAAAGAAAGCGCCGCGATGTCTGTGATGGTGTGTGAGCTATTTTCGTAGGCACGGCGGCGAGCCGGGACCGATTTGATAACAGTCAACAGAATGGCCGCAACACGAGCGCGCGCTTAACCTAACCGGTCAACCTTAATTGCCGGCGATGTGCAGTTGAAACAGTGCCCGGTCTTTTCTAGAATGCGAGCGAGATTTTGAGATGACCGCGCTGTTTTGAGGCGCGTGACGATTTCGAACCGAATTTGGATTTTTGAGACACGATCGACATGACTTTGCTCAGCATGAATTTGCTCAACATGAGTCTGCAATGTGCTCGTTTGCACCTAACGAGCGCATCTCCGCCAGCAGTGTCGACCGTCGGACAAGCCGCCGAAAAGCTCCCCGATGCCGCGAACGACAACGAGGCGGTCTGGCCGCTCGTGCCGTTCCCGGTGGGCTGGTGCGCGTCGAGCTGAGGCGCACGGTTAATTTGTCGGCTCTGAAAAGCGCGACGCCGCACAAGCGGAATATCGTCGCTTGGCGGCGTCCGTTTAGGTATTGGGCGCTCAAATCCCCAATACCCGTATGTCTATCGTGGGCACCAAAGGTTCGATCAAGCCGTGTAATTTCGCACGCCAACTGCCTGAAAAATCGCGCAGAAGTCGCGACGCGCTGCGAACAGGGACCCAAGGTTTGAACCGGCGCTTGTGCAAGACGCCAGCGCGCGGCGATCGACCGCGGCTCCCGGTCCCGCCCCTGTGCCTCACGTGCTCCCGGCGGTCGTGCCGAGGGTGCCTTGAGCCGTGTAGGTCTGACCAGCCTGGCTGGTCTGATCGCCCTGGCTCTGGCCGCCTTGCGCGCTCACGGAGGTTTCGACTTCGGTCGTGCCGTCGGAATAGGTGATGACCGTGGTGGTGATCCCGTTCACGGTCGTGGAAACCTCGCTGACGATGGTTTTGGCCGAACTGCCGCTACCGCCGCCGGCTCCGCCACTTCCGCCGGCCGACTGGGACGATGATGCCGTCGCTGAAGACGAGGTCGTCGCCGATGTGGATGATGTCGCCGAGGAAGAGGAGCTTGCCGCGGACTGAGACGTTGCCGCTGCGCTGGAGGTCGAACCGATCGCCGTGATCGACATGGGAGCCTCGCCTTAAGGAGATCTTGCAGGGCGCAACGCGGGATGCACGACCCCGCCCTTTCCTTCAACGCGCCTCCCGCCCAAAGCAGGCGTCAGGATCGCCTGGAAAGGTCAACACCACGGCCTCAAGGGCCGAGGCGGGGCTGGTCGGGGCAGCTGGATTCGAACCAACGACCTGCAGTACCCAAAACTGCCGCGCTACCAGGCTGCGCTATACCCCGAATGTCCAGCAGGCCCCGTCGATACACGCTTCAAGGGCCGCCAGCAAGGCGGCTGTGCGCCGCCGATTTTGGCTCTATTTGGCCCCGAACAGCGGGTGCGCGACGCGGTCGCCGGGGCGGATGCCGTATTTCTGTGCCGTGCCGGCGGGCACCTCCAGGACCGCCCTGGCGAGGCCGCGCGAGGGGATGATCTTGGTCGACAGCGGCTCGGTATTCTCCGCGATCCGCAGGATGCGACCATCCGCACTGATGAAAATCATGTCGAGCGAGATGTAGGTGTTCTTCATCCACATCGTCACTTCCTGCTCGGGCGAGAAGTCGAACAGCATGCCCTTCCCGTCCGCGAGCTCCTTCCGGTACATCAGGCCGGTCGTCTTCTCCTCCTCGGTCGTGGCCATCTCGACGGAGAACACCTGAACGCCGTTTTTGGTCGCGATCTCGAGCGGCTGGAAACTCGCGGCCCGTATGGGGCTGGCGCAAGCGGCAAAAACGAGGACTACGGCCAACAAGCCCCGGATTAGGGACCAGGCTGCCTTACGATCAAAATTCATGGAACGGCACTCATGCCAGCGGCGTGGGATGGGATGCGCATCCTAACCCGGCGATCATGGCAATGCCAGACGGCCCCACCCGCCCCCGGGCTGCTCACGAATCCGGGAACAGCCTGGCTGGAAGAACTGGTAGTTAGTGGGACTGCAGCCCGGGCGATCCGGTCTCGGGATGGATCTCGGCGGCCATCATGCCCTTGGAGCCCGGCCCAAAGCGGACCAGCACATACTGGCCCGGCCGCAACTCGGTCATGCCGAAGCGGCGCAGTGTCTCCATGTGTACGAAAATGTCAGGCGTACCCTCGCCGCAGGTCAGGAAGCCGAAGCCGCGGAGGCGGTTGAACCACTTGACCTGCGCCCGCTCAAGCCCGCTCGTCGGCGTCACCGTAACATGGGTGCGCGGCGGCAGCATCTGGGCGGGGTGGATCGCGGTCGACTCGTCCATCGAGACGACGCGGAACGCCTGATAGCCCTTGGCGCGCTGGATGCACTCGACGACGACGCGGGCACCCTCATAGGCAGTCTGGAAACCGTCGCGCCTGAGCACGGTCACGTGCAGGAGCACGTCGGGCCAGCCATTGTCGGGAACGATGAAGCCGTAGCCCTTCGAAGCGTCGAACCATTTGATGACGCCCGTAACTTCGACAAGATTGGCGCTTGCTTCACCGAGCCCGGTGAAGGGATTGAGCGCTGGATCGCGACCGACACCTGCGATCTCGCCTGGCGCCAGCCGCCCAGACGCCGCCCCCGGCGCCGGAACCCCGACCTTCTTGGACTCGAATCCGTCCGACGACCCCATAACCCCGGACCTCACACATCAAAGGCAAACCGCCCTCAGCGACGGTGCCGAATCACGCGTCAGGACGAGAACTTCTCACCATGACGCCACACGAATCTCTCGAATCAAAAGATAACACTCCCGGTTGCGACGCATAGACAAAAAAGAGATTCGCCGGAACCTATGAACAGCCTTGCACAGCCACGAATCAGATTCGACGTCAGTTGCCGACGAACGGCCCCAGGGTCTCGCCGATGTCGTGGTGGATCACGAGGTCGGCGATGTCGTCCTGCTCGGTCGGCTCCCGGTTGATGATCGCGAGACGCGCACCGCAATTCTTCGCCATCATCGGAAAGCCCGCCGCCGGCCACACCACGAGCGAGGAACCGATCGCGATGAAGAGATCGCACTGCTGCACAAGCTCTGTCGCGCGCTGCATCGCATCTTCCGGCATCGCCTGCCCGAACGAGATCGTCGCCGTCTTCACCGGTTCGGCACACACGGTGCAATCGGGCGCGGCACCGTCGGCGTCGAACCGCCGCTTCACCCAGTCGAGTTGATAGGTCTCGCCGCAGCCGATACAGCGCGCGTAAGTGGTGTTGCCGTGGAGTTCAATCACGTGGTCGGGGGCGAACCCTGACGCCTGGTGCAGATTGTCGATGTTCTGGGTAATGACGGCGGGAGCCTTGCCGGCACGATAAAGTGAGGCCAGCGCGCGATGGCCGCGTCCGGGCTCGGCCGCAGCGAAGGTCGGCTCCATCGCGAAGCGGCGGCGCCAGGATTCGTCCCGCGCCTCCTGGCTCGCGACGAATTGGTCGAATGGAATCGGACGGTTACGCGTCCACAATCCGCCCGGCGAGCGGAAATCGGGGATGCCGCATTCGGTCGAGATGCCTGCACCGGTGAACGGCACGATGGTGCGTGCCGCAGCGATCATGTCGCCGAGCCTGTCGACGCCGCTGCGAAGATCTGATGCAATCATAGGCAGCCATCCCGTTCGCGAACATGCCTCCTATAGCACGTCCGCCCGGTCGCGATGATCTCTCTCATCGCAATGACGCCCCCCGCCGTCTGCGGATCTGGCGCTAGCGAGCGGCGATCTTCTCCAGGAGCTTCGCGTTCGCACGCTCGCAAAATTGCGCGAACTCTTCGATGCTCGGAGACTCCAGATCGATCTTCGCTAGCTCAGCCTACTGATTTGCTCATTTGGGCTAGCGATAGAGCGCGCAAGCGACAAGGTTGTTGACACTGTTATCCACCATGAAACGCGACGAGGTCGGCAAGTTTCTCCGCCGCATCGCCTATCACAATCCGGCAATGTCTCGTCCCCATTGACGCCCCATTCGAGGTCGATCAATGCATCCGTTCGAATCCGACTCAACGCGATGCGGCGGCAGCGCTTGGGTTTAGTTGGTAAGAAGGGATGGACATGACGGAAGAAGAACAGCGAAAAGCAAGGGAGCGTGAAGAGATCGCCGCACGCGTCGCCGCTTTTCGCGCGACTCAGGAAAAATTCAAACGCGAGCGAGAAGAATATTTTGTCTCGACGCTGGAGAACGCCCGCAAGGTCGAGCGGCCGTCGCTTTGGCCGTAAGGCCGTTGTGAATTGGACAAGCAAAAAGCCCGGAGCGCCGCTCCGGGCTTTTCGTTTTGGCGTTTGGTTTTACCAGTGACGCCAGTGATGGTGCCGGTAGTAGACCGGTCCGCCGTAGTAGGCGTAGGGACCCGCTCCGTAATAATAGCTCGGACCATAGTCATAGTAGCCCGGGCCATAATAATATGGATGGGACGCGGCGATCGCGCCCGCCGTGAGCGCGCCGGCTGCGAGACCGAACGCGAGACCCGGTCCAATGCCACGCCCGCGCGCCTCTGCCGGTCCCGCAATCGCGGTCGCGCCGACGGTCGCAACGGCGGCTAGAACTGCCAAAGTCTTTCTCATGCGCTTTCTCCTCCATCATTCCTGGAGGACCAACGCCTGCACCGTCCGATGGTTGCGGGGCCATCGACGCCAGCGAAACCCGGCCCCGTTCGAAAAAAATCGAGCCAAAAAAAAATCGAGCCAATATGGAACAAACGCGCTCGCCGGCGCATTTAGCATCCAAGTGCGGCAGCCTCCGCCATCCGGGTCGAGGCGAAAGCACGAAGACCCCGTCAGCATCCTCCGTGGTGTTGGCGGGGTTTTCAGTTTCAGGGCGCGGTGGCAGCAAAGGCGCCCCTTTGCCAATGGGGAGGGCACTTGAGGAGGTCCGTTTGCCGATATCCGCATTGCTGGCCCGCATCCGCAGGCTCATCCCCAGACGCCAGGATGAACACTATGAGGAGATCGTCCGCAGCTTCGGCGTCGGCGCCTTGCGTGCGCCACCGACTCCGATGAGCGACGGCGAGCTTGCCCGTGCGATCGCCGAGTTCCTGAAGGACTCGCCTTCGGCAACCTCGGTATCGAGTCTCGGGCGGCGGCTGGATCCATCCTCCGGGACCTGAGCAATTTTCTCGTCACGGTCCCGGAACAAGACTGTCGCTAGTGCGTTGGCTATCCCCGTTCGCGCAAAGAGGCGGCGATGCCCGCGTGGCTTGAAGTCCTGCTCAACCTGGTCGGCTACGCCGGATTCCTGGCGCTCGCCGCGCACAGTGCCTCGCGGGCCCGCGGCCCCGGCGATGACTCAAATCTACGATGACAGGATTCGAATGAGCGGTGGCGCACTCAGTGCGTCTGCGGCGGCTGCCCCGCCGTCCGCACCAGCCGGTCGGCCTTCACGAGCACGCGCGATCCGTCTTCCACCTGCGGACGCAGCGAAAAGCTGATCACCACGAAGGCCGCGCAGAACAGCGTGCCGACGACCGCGACACGACGAAAGGTCTGTCGGTCGGCCTGGTAGAAGGACGGCGTCGAAGGTGGCGTCATGGCCATCGTGTCTGGCTCTCGCGTTTGGCTTGCCTGCGAGACGACACCTATCGCAATGCGCCGCAACTGCAACGCGATCCGGCTTTTAACCTAACCGAATAGGGTTATCCGATCTGGTGCAAGCTTTCGTTAGGCTTTGCCGCGCGGCACTTTCCGGTGCGCGATCAGATGTCGGCGAGCCGCTTCAACGTCGCGCGAAAGCTCAGGCTGCGGTTGCCGCCGACCAGCACGGTGCCGAACACCTCCGCCTCCTTGTCGGTGAACGTTCCGGAGAACCCGCTGGTGACCTCCTGCCCGCCGAACAGAGGCCGGACGAAGGGATCGGCAAACGGGGTATGCTGGTTGGTGGCAAGCTCGCCCTTCCATGTGCCGTTGCCGACCGTGTACGAACCTTGCGACCAGAAGTACGGCCCGCCGCCGACCAGCACCCCATCGCGCAGCACCAGCACGCCACTGTCGCGGCCCTTCACGCCGTCGAGCATGTGGATGTGGATGGAGTAGAGCCCGTTTTTCATGGCAGCGGCGACGATACACCCTTGCCGGCCATAACGTCGAGCAGCGGCGTGAAGCGCGAGCCTGCCATGCAGCCGGTTGCACGCTCCTCCCCTGCCCTCGTCGCGCGTTTGCTGCTATGGAACGGCCGAACCAAGCCCGCCTCAGTCAAAGACCGCCTAGGGAGAAAAAGACCATGCGTTACCTCCACACCATGCTGCGCGTGCGCAATCTCGATGTCGCGCTGAAATTCTATCAGGATGCGCTGGGTCTGAAGGAGGTGCGGCGGATCGACAACGACAAGGGGCGCTTCACGCTGGTGTTCCTCTGCTCGGCGGACGATCTCGAAGCGCTGAAGAAGCAACCCTCGACGCGCGGCGCGCCGCTGGTCGAGCTCACCTACAATTGGGACGAGGAGAAGTATGGCGAGGATCGTTTCTTCGGCCATCTCGCCTATGAGGTCGACGATATCTACGCGACCTGCGAGAAGCTGATGAAGGCCGGCATCACCATCAACCGGCCGCCGCGCGACGGCAACATGGCGTTCGTCCGCTCGCCCGACCTGCACTCCATCGAGTTGCTCCAGAAGGGCGATCCGAAGCCGCCGCAGGAGCCGTGGCTGTCGATGCCGAACACCGGTCATTGGTAACAGCACACTCGTTCCACTTGGAACGAGCCCTGCCCGTCGGCGTTCTCTCCTCAACGAGGACATCTGGAGGAGGACGCGAATGGCGAGAGGGCTGTTGCTGTGGTTGCTTGGCGTGCCGATCCCGGTGATCATTCTGTTGTGGCTGTTTTTCGGCCACTGACGCTTGCCGGTTGTTGGACGTGTCTGAAAGCTCCGCCCCCGGCGGAGCTTTTTGCATGAGACGGCTTCGCGAACGCGGCTCGCGCGATGCGTGATACTCCGCTATCACCGGCAGCAAAGCATGAACGTGGGAGGAGCAACGTGCCGCAGCAAAAGCCGCCGCAACTGACGGTGTGGGGCCGCGCCAACTCGGTCAACGTGCAGAAGGTGCTGTGGTGCCTGACCGAACTTGATCTTGGCTTCGAGCGCATCGATGCCGGCATGCAGTTCGGCCGCACCCGCGAGGCCGACTACCTCGTGATGAACCCCAATTCGCGCATCCCGACGCTGGTCGACGGCGACTACGTGCTGTGGGAATCCAATTCCATCATGCGCTATCTCTGTCTCGCCTATCGTCAGGACACGCGGATCTATCCGCAAGCCGCGAAACGACGCGCCGGCGTCGACCGCTGGCTCGACTGGACGCTCTCGACGCTCCAGCCGGCCGATCGTCCCGTGTTCTGGGGCATCGTGCGCACGCCGCCGGCCGAGCGCGACATGGTGCAGGTCCAGAAGGACGCCAACGCGGCGGCCGAGGTCTGGTGCATCCTCGATCAGCAACTCGCGACACGCCGCTTCGTCGAGGGCGAGGACTTCACCATTGCCGATATCGCACTCGGTGCCTATGCGCGGCGCTGGCTCGGCGTCGAGGGCATCACGCGTCCGACGCTTTCGAATCTGAACCGCTGGTTCGCAGAGTTCGCGAGCCGGCCTGGCTTTGAAAGGTACGTCGCACCGCCGTTGTCGTGAAGGTTAGCGCCAGCCGCGCTCGACCAGCAGCACGCAGACGACCAGCACCAGCGTAACGGCGGCGGTCGCAAGCCGCGCAGTCCAGCTCATGCCGCGGCCGACCCACCAGAACAGCGCGCAATAGATCAGGACGGGAACGACGATGTCGAGCGAGAGCCCGTTCGCCGGTATGCGGCGCTAGCGCCGGCTCGAGGCGGCAACACCGATATCGAGCGCGCCGCCGATCTTCACGCAGCTTCCGGTACCCTCGACCTTGACGAAGCCCGGACCGTAGGCGGCGCAGCCATTGGCGCTCCCCGCGCCCTTGAGCGGCAGCACTTTGCCGGTCGGAGGCGACCGCTCCGATGTGGGCAGGCGCGCCGTCTCGGCACGAGCCGACGAGATTGCGAGGCAGCCGATGGCGATGATGGAGATGATGGAGAAAGCGCGCATGCCGCGTTGTAGCGCGGGCACGGTCCGGTTTCCATCCGGGCCGGCGCGGCCGCGCGTCAGATGAATTTGATCCCGGCGGACTTGCCGCGCCGCCAGACCACCTGGCAGCTCCGCCCGGTCCGGGCATCGCGCGCGAAGGCCAGCCGGATGACGCCGGGCAGTTGAGCCGCATCCTCGTCAAGCGTGATGCGGGCCCCCGAGGTGGAGATGTCAGCCACGAGGCAATGCCGCGCCGCGAACCCGCCGTCGAGCGTGATCCAGGCATGTTGGGACAGCAATTTACGTGCTGCCCGCTTCTTGGTTGCGGCCATCGGTTGGAAATCTCCTCTTCCAGAGCTAGCGCAGGGAACCCTAAGAAACCGTTGAAATTGCCTCCGAACTTTCCCGGGGGCAGGTTTCTCCGCCGGTCCCAAAAGACGTTCCCGAATGGCTTGCCCCACCGGCCAAAGGCCACTATACGTTCGCCCGCCTCAGGGCATTCCGGGCACGACTCGTTGGGCCCCGGCACGGCGCAAGTTTTGCTCCCTTCGTCTATCGGTTAGGACGCCACCCTTTCACGGTGGAGAGAGCGGTTCGATTCCGCTAGGGAGCGCCAGCAAAATCAAAGACTTACGAGTTCCCTCCTCCGCTATGTCCAACATCGGTCCAATATACGGGCATGGACTCGCGTGGCCGATCGAAGCCGGGAAGCCGAGCTGCGCGTTGGAGCGGACGTGTCTGGAATGGGCCGAAGGCTGCGAACTCGATCTCGCCCGCGATGCCCTGATCGCCATGTCACTGAACTACCGGACTGCGGCGGATGCGATCGCATGCACACGCGCTCGTTGATGACGCGCTGATGCCGCCCCTTGGCGCGGATCAGACTCTGACGAGGAGTCCGCCTTCAAGGGCTATGGAGATACCTCAGGGGTTACTCCCAGAGAGCATCTCATATTGCCACTTTTTCCCGGTAGAGTGATTTTGCGTGCGGCGGTGCGCAGGGAGGAACGGCTCCGGCGTGTCGGCCAGCCTCGCGCGTCGGGGCCGTTCTGCTTTGCAGGATTGGAGTGGCCCGGCTGGCGCAGGGCATCGAGCGCGAGGAAGAGCCATGAAATCCCCCGTCATGAAACGATCCATCGTCGTCGACAGCCACAAGACCAGCGTCAGCCTGGAAGAGGCCTTCTGGACCGGGTTGAAGGAGATTTCGAGCCTGCGCAACACGACGCTCTCGGATCTGGCCGGTGAGATCGACCGCAACCGCTTGCACGGCAATTTGTCGTCCGCGTTACGCTTGTTCGTCCTCGACCACTTTAAGCACCGCGCCGCGGCGACCCAGCTTGAGCAGAAAGTGCCGGCATCGCCCAGCCATCCCGCGGTGGGGCGTGAGTTCTGAAGCGGACCGAAGCCCGCGCCCTGTCCCGACCTCAATTCAGCTTCCGGGCGGAGCCTTGATCTGGCTCAATGTCCTGCCCCCGGTCAGGCGCCTGCTTCGAGATGGGCAATAGTCGGAGGCGCAACATGACGCGCGACCGAACACGAATGATCCATTTCCTGTCCTGGATACTGGCCGCGGGCGGCCTCCTGGTGCTCGTATCCATCTTGTAAGCCACCTGAGTGCGATCATGGTTAGCAGACGCGCAAATGAACGTTCCACTCGGACCAGCCAGGCCTTCATGGGCCTGATACTCGCCCTGATCTGGGCGCCCATCCTCTGGTTCATTGTGAAGCTGTTTCTAGCATTCCCGAAAGGATAGGCGCCCGCCGGCGTGAACTGCGGGCCGTGTTTCCACACCCACGACAAACAGTAGCTCGCGGCCACTCTGAGCCGCTAGGAATCGATAATTTGCGAGGTGCGCACGTCGGCGCTTTCATGCCGGCATGCGCAAGCCTGCCCGCCGCGAGAACCGTACACCGCCTGGTCACCGCCCGACCAAAATCACCTTCGGCGACATGCGCATGATGGGTGTGCGCGGCGTCTTGATCTACTGCTCCGACTACCGGTGCAGCCATTCGATCGCGCTCTCGGCCGATCGCTGGGCCGATGAGATACGGCTATCGGACATCGAGCCTCGCTTCGTTTGCTGGAAGTGCGGAAGGCGCGGCGCGGATGTCCGGCCGGACTTCAACTGGAATAAGCCGGTGGTCCCAGCTATCGGATACCGATGAAACTCACCGCAGAACGACCCCACGCCAACCCCGAAGCCGCCGCCCGCAAGCTAGCGCGTGTACTCATTAACGCGCGGAGGAGGGCTAAGCGCTCGGTCAAAGTATTACCAGTTTTGACCCGTAGAAGGCCTCTCAACTATTTGCTTTTCGTTGTTGTTTGAGCTTCCGACAAGCGGTCCATTTGTTCCGCTGTGCGCCTGTAATTTCCCACGATCTTCATAAGAGCATCACGTCTAGACGCCGTCTCTGCCGGTACGGCTAACTGTTCGGCCTCATCGGCTTTATCGCGAAATCGCTTCGCTTTTTCGGCGTAAGGACAAGGCATTCCTGCGTGGACGCCGCGCAGCTCGTCCAACGCAATCCGGGCATGGAGAGCAGCTTTTGGATGACCATTCTCGATCTCCTCCAGCGCCCAAGTCAAATACTGCACAGCAGCGTCAGGATTGTGCAAGCTGTCATCACCTCCATTTCCTGGCAGAGTGAGGTGCGCGATGGGCAGATGCCGCCAAAAGTGACATGGCCTGATGGAAAGTAAAGTGAACTATGTCGCGTTCTGGAAGTTTCGGGATGTCTGCTTTCGCGCCGTTATCAGGGCATAGCGGACGTCAAAACGGTGTCCTCGACTTATGAGTACACGCCCTAGTCGAGATCGCCGCCGGCATCGAAGCCGTCCAAGACGGCCGCATTCATATCGAGAAGATCAACGCCCCGTTCCTCTATACGCTGAAGGCCAGCGGCGAAGAGTTTGGCGCCGGCATCAATCATGCAATCGAACGCGGCTGGCTCGAGCTGCGCGAGAGGCGGGACCTATGTGCGGTTGCTGAAACCAGAAGTCGACTGACGTGGTCTCCGGTTTGAATCATCTCTCATGTAGGCGGAGAGGCGATCAAGCTGGGTCCCGAGACCGGCAAAACTTCGCGCGATATTCGTGAGCATGGCGGCACACTCTTTCGAGATTTCAGGCTGCCGAGCGCGGGATCTGTATTCGTCGGCAAGTGCTTGGCATTCTGCGGCTGTCAGCATGAAAGACTCCTGGACGCTTCAAGAACGCAACAAATGCTTGGAGATGCCCCGGTTCCTATTTTTCCCGATGAGCGATGTCCGGCTCTTAGCGACCCCTGGCGAAACAGGTCCGCGCCAGCCATCCTTTTGCAGCACACCGCGAGTTGAGTAAAATTGGCCTTTAGGGCAATCGAACCCGCCGGTCGGTGCACTTGTGAACACAGAGCTGGCCACGCTGCGCAATGCCGGCGAATACATTGCCGAGCTGCCGAAGGCCGTGCACGATCGCCCGGAATGGCAGGCCGCGATGGAGGCGCTGATCCTGGTCGCTGAGAAAGGCGGTCCGACGATGCTTGCTCGCATCGGCATTGTGCGAGCCTTGAACAGCGGTAAGAAGCGAGGCCCGGCATTGGAGGCAAATCCGAACCGGACCTCGCAGCCGCCAACCCCGCGGGGGAATCGACGACGACGACAGATTGCACGATAGGCTGACATACGCCTTACGCCCCGCCAGCGCGAGAACCGGCTCGGCAACGGTTGAATTGCCAGTGTGCTCCGCCCTCCATGCGCCGTTGATGGCGCCGTTGAGGGACGTGTACGTGACGGCCGCCCGCATGATCTCGGACGTCCGATCCTGCCCGCTTGATGGCATCGCGCATGAAGCCGCTGAAGCCGTCGACCGTGAACTGCTTCCCGAACTCGGTGGTGATGACGCAGACATGCTTGCGCGGCGTCGCCGCCAGCGCTTTTTGCAGATCCTCACTGATATCCACCCCGCGCTCGCGCCCTGGCGCTCCGCGCTGTGGATAAGCGGACGTCATGCGCCTGAGTGTGGCCGAAGGGCGACGGTGCTGGGTGCTCACTTCTACTACCCTAATCTGTGATTCAGAATGTCGACGGGGACTAAGATGCGACGCGACACTGACTTCGCTGCCGAACGAAAGCGGCTCCTCGAGCAGGCCGCTGCGGCGCGCCTGCGCGCACATTCGGTTGCCCCGGGCGCGGAGCGAGACCGACTGATACGCCAGGCTAGGACCTGCGAGATCGGCGCGAACGGAAATGCTCGACCGACGTCGGACGACGCCCGGCTCCCGAACTAACTTGCGGCGCCAAATCGAGAACGAGGCCGCGCTCGCAGTTGGCGGGTAAACGAAACGGGCCGCCATGGCGACCTGTCAGAAGTGCCGTCAAGCTAACTTCACACACGGTCGTCGAGAGGATCGCAAGCGCCTAGTGGCGGTCAGTGACCAAAATAACCGGCGCCGATTCCTGGACGGGCTTGCGATTGCCCTCATCGGAAGCAACACTCGTGGGCTGGGCCGCAGCGCCTTGTGAGGCCTCCTGCCGACGCATGAGCGACGCGCGCTGGGTGGCTGCAATCAAGGCGAAAAAGGAACTTTTCACAAATCCGCCGGTTTTCTTTTTGGGGCAGGCCGACCGGAGGTTTGCCATGCTCAAGGCACTCATTGTGGGAGCTATCGCCATCGGCCTAAGCGTCGCTCCAACAGCCACAAGCGCCATGTCGACGACCCACCAGACGACCCACAAAGTTCACCATGCAGGGAAGAAGATGGCGCCAGGCACGACGACCGGCATGTCGACTGGAACGACGACCGGAAATGCGGCCAGCGGTGCAAAGGCCAAGTCAGGATACTAAGGCCAGGTCAGGGTACCGCGCACAAGGGAGTGCGTGTCATGCGCCTTCAGACATTCAGGGACGACCACCACTCCAGACACTTCGACTTGATCGGTGGAAAACGACACCCCTGGTCAATTGATCTAGTCACCCTAACGGCGGCGAGCATCCTGGCGGCAGGCTTCACGTGTGCCCTCGTGGCTCTATGGCTCCGCTAGCGACGCGGAGTTGGCTCGAAAAAAATCTGAGGCGGGCGTGCCTGTATTGGAAGATGTCCCAGGCGCGGTAAGGTGCGCAGACGGCGCTTGAGGCGCCGCCTGCGTTGAGAGCGCGCGTTACTGAGGGGTGATGGTACCGATCGGGCCGTACCCTCCAGGGATGACCGGGCCGGCCCCCAAGAGCCCCAGCAAGGGCGGCGGGATGGGGATGGATGGCACAACGGCCGGGCCAGGGGTGAAATCCCTATAGATGCCACCGCTAACCTCATCGAGATCGCCGATGGATAGTTCGTGAAGTTCGTTGCTCATTCTCGCTCCTGCAATGGTTTAGGAAGAGAAGAGTGTGGCTCTCTTGGGTTCGTTCGCGCCGTGACCCACGTCACACCTAGGCGCCCGGAGGCCGAAAAGGAGCGCGACGGCGCGCGACGTTCCGCGGTCGTCATACCGGAGGTTCGCACGCGCGCGAGTGTGGACTCGCCTGTGTCCGGTCGAGACCGGGAAATCCCGAATGGGACCTTTGAGACGTCGTGAGCGTTGAGGTCTCCAAGCCAGGGCAGGATCGTGAACCCGGAGTTCCGGTCGTGAGTACGGTCCCTCTAGAACTTGAAAGGCGGTCCGCGCAGCGGTGGGCTGCCAGATTTGAACGGCCCATTTCACCAGCTCAGCAACAACGCCAGCCCGACAGCGACAGTCCGCAGGTTCTCGCTGCCCCAAAGCAAAAAAAGTCACCTGCCAAGATGAAGCTGCGACGCATGGCGAACCCGCCGGCCTAGGAGTTGGCGGGCAGTTTTTCGTTCACCGCCTGAGCTCCTCAATGATGTGCTGATCCCGCCCGATAGCCGCGGATCAGACTCCGGCCCTGGAGTGGCATCATGACGCAGAACTTCGTAATCGTGTGTGTCGTCGCTGCTTTGATTGTCATGGGCTTGCTTGCCTTCGTCCACGAGCGGCATGGAGAGTGCCTGCACGGGCGCCTGGTCAAAACCCATATGCCCTGCGGATCGGTCAGCCCGTCAATATAGGACGCGGAACCGAAGCGGCGCCGCCTGGAAAACGCGGGAACGTCGGGCCCTACTGCGCATTCAAACGGGATGAGGCAGCTAGCTTTCGGCCAGGCTGCTTTAGGCGGCTCGCTGATCCTCTTCGTCCTGTGGTTGGGACATCACGAGCAAGAGGCAGCCGTCGAGCGGCTGGAGCGCTACGAGTTCCCCCATACCGACCGGTGATCCGCCGGCTCGAGCGCGGCATCGCGGTGTGTGTCTCCGATGACCTCAGCTCGTCCCGGCGATCTCGTAAGGTTGCGCATCGGACAGTTCCGTCAACGGGGTCGCTCCCACATCGAAGTCTTTCTCTCCTTCGCCCGTGCGCTCGCAAGGGTTCTTTCGGACCTTGCATGCTCAAAGCAAGCATTAGCTCAAGGGCAGTGCGCCGCTGATCGTTGCAACCAGGACCGCACCTCTAGCGGGCAATTGTCTTTAAGGACAATTGCACGCTCTGGGTTTATCGTCTTGTATGAGCGTGCCTATCGGCAATCCGACAGGCCTCACAAGCAACGGTCCCGTAGTTGCCGGATCGTTGCTGGGGATTATGACCACAAATCACGGATGGCGTCGCGCGGGGACAAGGAGACGTGCACGACTTCATTGGCGATTGTGGCGTCGGCTTACAGTCAGGCTGGGGAGCTTGAATTTAAGCGTCATGCTGCTCGTGTGACGCAACGATTGTGTTTGCGTTCCAACCAAACGGGACGGCGCGCCTTTTTCATTTGCTTGTATCACCTCGGTGGGGAAAGCGATGAAGCATGGATTCGCGGCCGTCGGCGCTTGTTTATCGGACCCACAAGTCTGGAACGCCATAAAGCGTCGAGATCACCATTCGGTTGCGACCGTCGCGCTCCACCGACTGGTTCGTGATTTCGACTCGTATCGATTGCTACGCTATCGGCTGCTATCAACCGTTTCGTTAGCCGCCATTGTAACTGCCGTCGCCGCATTCGATGCGGGACTGTCGCCAGCGCTGGCGCAGTGCGCGGGTCCCGCGAGCAACACGATCTGTACGCTGGGCGGCAACCCCTATTCCGGCGGCATCAACGTCGATACCAATAACGGCCTGGGCGGCACCCCCATCGGCCTCACGCTTCTACCCGGCGTCAATGTCGTCATCCCCGCCGGCGCAGGCAGCGTTAACGCCGTGAACGCCGCTAACTCAACGGGCGTAACTTCGGGCAGTGCCAACATCACCATCACTACGGATGGTGTGACCATCAACAATACGGCCAACCCTCTTACGGCTAACAACACCGGATTGCGGATCCAGTCGAGCGGCGACGCGATCATCAGCGCAACGAACACCACGATTGACGTGGCCGGCACCGCAAGTGAGGACGCGATCGTTGCGTTCGCAATGCCAAACCTGACGGGGATCCCACATCTGGCGAGCGTAACCTGGAGCGGGGGGAGCCTAACCTCTAGCGGAACCGAGGCGACTGGCATCCAGGCCGATAACCGCGGAATAGGAAACGCCGCAATAGTTGCTTCCGGCAATATCACGGGCACGCCGGGTGTAGGTGGGGCCGGTTTTTACGGCTTGATCGCTCATGCCGGTGACTCCCTGCTTGTCCCGTCGGGAGCCGGCGATGCGTCGGTGACATACAGTAGTGGCACGATCAACGTGTTTGGAAACAAGCCTCGTGGCATCGTCGTATGGGCCGAGGGCGACGGCTCGGCATCGGTCACCACCAGTCCTGGCACCGTCATAACCGTCAGTGGCGCGAACCCCGGGGACGGCAGCCCTACTCAACCTGTGAAGGCGGGCATCGCTGTCCAGTTGGATTCGGCCACCGCAGCAAACGGACGGTCGCTAACTGCGACCGTAGCATCGACCATCATGAGCTTCGGGACCGCGGTCCCCGATTCGAATATTTTCAACGATCCCGTAGGTATCCGAACCATCAGTTACGCCGACGCGCCAACCACGGTGACCTACACCGGCCCCGGCATTACCACCCAGGGCGGTGGCGGCGCTGGCATCGTTGCCCTTTCCGGCAGTGGCAGCATCACCATCAATGCCACCGGGCCGATCGACACGACCAATAGCTCCAATGCTGTTGGCATATTGGCTGACAGTGGCACGATACTCGCTAGAAACAGCGGGCTACTCACCGATACCCAGACTTTGCACGGGCCGGTTGCGCGCTCCACAACGACAGGACATGTCGAGGTCAACGCGGCCAACGTATCGACGCCGGGACAGTTCGGTACCGCAATCAGCGCAACGAGCGGCAGCGGTGGCGTGACGGTCAACATCGCGCAAGGCGGATCGATCATGGGCGGCTGGCAGGCCGACCTGACCGGTGTCGGGCCGATTTGGGGCTTGCAGGCCACCGGTGTTTTCCTCAGCTCCGCAGGTGGGCTCGCGACCCTGACCAATGACGGGAGCATAAGCGCACTGTCTGATCGCGCCGTTGCCGGCGATCCGATCATCATCAACAACGGCACCATCACCGGTTTTGTCCAGCTCGCGGGCGTGAACGATGTCACCAACAACGGCATCTTCAACTTGCGCCATTTCGCCGACACCAATGGCGACGGAGTTCGCGACACGTTGCGTGTCGCGGTTTCAGATCTTGGTGGCAGTCCCAGTACCTTCACCAATAGCGGAACGTTGGCGTTGCTGGGCGGTCCTGGGGCGACCACCCTCGATGCCGCCGGCCAGTATTTGCCGCTGGGACTGAATTTCAATGCGATGGCGCTCGGCGGCCCCGTGCAGGGCCAGATTCTCGGGGCGACCAGCTTCACCAATTCCGGCATCATCGATCTGCAGGCCAATCCCGTTCCCGGTGACGTGTTGCTGATTTCGGGTGGCCATACGCCCGGCATGAGCGGTGGCGGTACATTCATCGCGAATGGCGGCCAGCTTCTGCTCGACACCGTGCTGAACGAGGGCGGCGCCAACTCGCACTCCGACGTGCTCGTGGTCGATGGCACCTCGCTTGGCGCTGGCGGTGCGACGCGGCTCTTTGCCAAGAATGCTGGCGGCGCTGGTGCGCTGACGGTCAACGACGGCATCCTGGTTGTGCAGGCACTTGATCCCGGCCGTTCAGCCGGCGGCGTCTTCACGCTCGGCGCGCCCGCCGTCGCCGGCCCTTACGAATACACCCTGTTCCTGGGCGGTGTCGGCGCCGATGCAGGAAACGGCAACTGGTACCTGCGCTCGACGCTGAACTGCACGCTGGCCCCGAACTTGCCAGAATGTCAGACACCGGTTCCGCCCATTCCACCGACGCCGACGACCCCAAACTTCCGCATCGAGACCTCGCTCTATGCGGCGATCCCGTCGATGGCGCTCCTGTATGGCCGCAATCTGCTCGATACGCTGCACGAGCGCGTCGGAGAGGAGTTCGATCCAAGCGCGGCCTCGGCCGGATACTACAAGGCTGCCCCGCTCACTCCCGGCTCACCGTATCTTGGCTGGGGTCGGATCATCGGCGTCAACGGTACGCAGCACGGCGACAGCCTCGGCGTGTTGAGTGGTGGCACCGGCGGTCCGCGCTTTGAATACCAATTCCTGGGGCTGCAGGCGGGCATGGATTTCCTCCGCCAAGACCGACCCGATGGTTCGCGCGATCACGCCGGTGGCTATTTCGCAATCGGCGGCAACCAGGGGCAGGTCACCCATTTCGACAGCAGAGAAGGCAATAGCGACTTCGCTGCCTACACGCTCGGCGGCTACTGGACTCATTTCGGGCCGACCGGCTGGTACCTTGATGCGATCCTGCAGGGCACCTTCTACGACATCAACTCGACGGCCAACCGCGGCCTGCCGACATTGAAGACTCAAGGCCAGGGTTTGGCCGCCTCACTCGAGGGCGGCTATCCCTTCAAATTCGCCGGCGGCTGGTTCATCGAACCGCAGGCGCAGCTGATCTATCAGAACATCAACATCCATGACGCCTCCGACATCGCGGCCCGGGTCCGCTTTGCCGACGTCGATTCGCTCGCCGCTCGAGTCGGCGCGAGGTTTGGTCGCACATGGGCGCTTGACGGGTTCGCGCAGCAGGCGATTACCGCCTGGATCCGGCCAAATCTCTGGAATGAATTCCGCGGCAACCCGGTCACATCGTTCTCTTCGGAAACCGGCTTCATTCCGTTCTTTGCTGATCTCGGCGGTCTCTGGGGCGAGATCAATGTCGGCGTCAGCGCGCAGGTGAGATCGAATACGACGCTCTATGCCAACGCGTCCTACCAGAGCCGGTTTGACGGCGGCGGATTCGCCTACACCGGCAAGGCCGGATTGCGGGTAAATTGGTGACGAAGGTTGCCATCTTCGAAATCAGCACGGCTCCCTGGCGAGGGAAAGGAACGCCTTCGCGTTGGGGACGTGCAAAAAAGCTACTAGAAAGCAGTGGAATTTGCTTTCCCAGTACGCTTACTAACCCATTGATTTTGAATGGAACATCGACGCCACTAGGCAGCCCTAGCGTCGGACTTGCTGAAACCAACGTATAGCTATCGGAGTACCGCAAATTCCGGCCTATCAGTCGGCATGAGGAACGAAACCATCTGGATCATCGTCCCCGCTATCGGTTTCGCCATTTTTTTGGCGACGATCGTCCTGCTCATCGGCCGGTGATGCCAAGGCTCCGGCCGCCAAACCGTGATCTCGTCCGGACTGTCTCAGATCTGAAAATGTATTAGAGTTCGACGAGAGGATATTTCATGCCGCTTTCCGTCGATCACGTCCGTCTTCGTCCGGTCGAACCGCGCCATGCAGCGGCCTTCTGTTTCGCGCTGCTGACCGCCTCATCCGCGCTTGCGAGCTTTGCGCTCGCCTGCACGACGCCCTTTGCGGCGTTCGCGGTCATTGCCGCGGCGGCACTGCCGCAACGCCCGGCGCTGCTTGTCATCACCGGTGCGTGGCTCGTCAACCAAACCATCGGATTCGCCGCGCTTCACTATCCGATCGATGCAAGCACGATGGCCTGGGGTGGTGCGATCGGCGCCGCCGCGCTGGCTGCGACCGCGGCAGCATCGGCCGTGCTCCAACATCTCTCCTTGAAGAGCACGCCGCTCGTGCTCGCCATTGCCCTGCTGTGCGCCTACGGCGCGTACGAGCTCACGCTGTTCGCTGTCACGCCTCTCCTTGGCGGAGCCGGTGCCTTCACGACGTCGGTCGTGGCGCGCCTCGGACTGCTCAACATCGCGTGGCTGATCGGCCTCCTTGCCACCTGCGAAATCGTTCGACTGATCGCCTCTGTCCATCGCGATCATGCGCTTTCGCGTTGAAGGACCATGGAGCGGCCTCGGACGCGCGAGCAACCTCGACAGCTGGCTGATCTCGCCCTGGCCGGCCGCCTGCGCCGTCCCGCCTTAACCGCGTTCGACTGATCGCCTTGTCTTGGCCCAAATTGCCGAGGCAAACTGCTGGCGACCGTGCCTTGTGCGCGGCCTTCGCTGTCATTGCTCGCTTGCGATCGGAGACCGAATGGCTGTCAACAAGATCACCTGGGAACGCGTTGGCCGGGTCACCGAGCCCGGACGCTACATGTACACGTTCGGCTGGCTGACGATCACGGAGGGGGACATCCAGGTCTGGCAGCAATACCCAGACGCTGCCTTCACGCTCCTGGCGCAAGTGCCGTCGGCCGATGCGGTCGGCGATGAATTCCATCTCGGCGCGTTCGACATCGCTCCCGACGCTCAACCAGCTTCCGATGGCGGATATGCGGGTGCGGCGACAGGCGGGCTTCACTAGTAGCGTGTCTGCCCCAGGTGCAGGGCGCCGCGGGGAACAGATGGCTTAGGTGTTGCTTTGTCAGGGGCATGAACCATCTTGCCGCTCCCGATCAGGCCTTCCTGTTGCGGCTCATCGTCGTCTTCCTGGGCTCTTGTTTTGTGCGGCTCTTCTGGCAGCTCGAGCAGGCCCGCGCACACCGCAACCAACCGCCGCAGCGGCGATAGGCGCTTGAGGGCGCCCACCGGCTGCCCGGTTTTCGCGATTTCGCTTATGGACACGCGGTCCGAACGCGCGCATCGTGGAGCTAAGAAACGCTCTGAATCCATTGATTTTTCTGACTAATCACCGCTCACGCGCGCCGTTCTTGATGTAGAAATCGAGCGGAGATGGTTATGCGTTTGATCGCGCAGGCCTTTCGATCGAGATGCCGAGCATGGATGAACGGCAGCTGTCGGGATCGTTAAGCGTTGCGACAGCAGACGCATGACACATCGTCGCATCGCTTCAAGTGGATAAGCTGACCGAGGGAACCTATTGTCCAGCCGATGATGACACTGCTTGAAGCATTGCCGACCGTAATCGGGACGGCCGCCGTCGCACCGGCTTTGTTGATGCTCTGGCTCGTCATCGCGGCCGAGGAGCGTCCCGGCCCGCCGGCCCAGGTCTGGACCGCCTTCCTGCTCGGTGCGGCCAGCATTTCGCTGCTGGGGCTCGCCCGCGCGCCGTTCGCCAAGATGGTCGCAGCCCCCGACGATCCCTGGGCCGCGCTGGCCATGCATTCGATCTTCGGCGTGGCGCTGCCGGAGGAAGCGGTGAAGGTCATCGCCATCGTTCTGGTGTCCTCGACCAAGCGGCGGACCTTTGCCAATCCGATGGACACGGTGGTCTATGGCGCCGCCGTCGGGCTCGGCTTTGCCGCCTACGAAAACCTCGCCTATCTCGTGCAACATGCCGACATGTGGCGTTCGCTCGCGGCCCTGCGCAGCGTGCTCACGGTGCCCTTCCACGGCGCACTCGGCATCATTGCCGGAGCCTATCTCGCCATCGCCCGCTCGGGCACAGCGCTCGGCGCGCACCGCCATCATCGCGACTGGGCGCGTTTCTCGAGCCGCGTGCTGATGCTGATGGGCCCGCTCGCACTGCATGCGAGCTTCGATTTTCCGCTGCTGACCTTGCAGCGGATGCCCGACCTCGATCCGAATGTGCGGATGTGGCTCGGCGCGGCGAGCCTTCTGATCGGATTCAGCTCGATCGCTTTCGCGATCCGCCTGGTGCGGCGCGTCGCGCGCCACCACGCACCGCGCACCGAGGTTGCGCGCGAGCGCCTCAGCCAGCTTCGGCGCATGTGGGCGCTGCTGGTGATCGGCGGCGGCGTCGGCTTTGTCGGCCTCGCCTTCGTGCTGACCTCGATCCATCACTGGCTGGTCAACCCCGATCACAACGTGACGCTGGTGCTGATCCCCATCGGTCTGACCTCGATCCTGCTCGGTATCGCCCTACTGGTTGTCACAACGGCGATCTACGTTCTCGGCCGCAACCGCATCCGCACCAGCGCGGAAGGGTTTTCATCCGCTCCCTGAGGCGGGTGGTCACGGCGGAACGCGCAGACTAGAGTGAACTGCAAGGTCCTTCAGGCTTGGAGGCTTCCATGACGTCGCCCGAGGAATTTGCGCGCCTGCAGTCCGCCATGAGCCGAGCGGTCAAGGCGCATTGGAAAGCCTTCCTGTTCGAAGGCATCCTGCTTGTCATTCTCGGCATCGCCGCGCTGATCTTGCCGCCGCTCGCAAGCCTCGCGATCACGATCTTCCTCGGCTGGATGTTCCTGATCAGCGGCATCGGCGGGCTGGTTGTGACCTTCTGGGCGCGCAACATGCCGGGCTTCTGGTGGTCGCTGATCTCGGCGGCGCTGGCCGTGCTCGCCGGCATGGTCCTGCTGGCGCGGCCGATGCAGGCGGTGCTGACGCTGACGATCGTGCTCGGGGCGTATTTCCTCGCCGAGGGCGTCGCCACAATCATGTATGCGCTGGAGCATCGCCGCGAGCTGACCGGCCGCTGGTCGTGGCTCCTGATCTCCGGCCTCGTCGACATCGTGATCTCGTTCCTGGTCATCACGGGCCTGCCGAGCTCGGCGGAATGGGCGATCGGTATCCTCGTCGGGATCAACCTCCTGTTCGGCGGCGCCACGCTGATCGGCATCTCGCTTGCGGCACGCAACAGCAACACTTGAGCGGCGCGTTGGCTCCCCCTTGTTTGGGGGGTGACAAGCCCCAAATGCTGCGCTATAGAGCGCGCCATGATCACCTTCGCCACCAGCTATTTTTGGTACTTTAGCTACGACAGCTCGCTGGCGGCGGGAGGATCGCGCTCAATCTGACACATTGCAGCAAGACATCCGAACAGCCGCCAGACCTGGCGGCTTTTTTATTGGCCGGCAGGTTCTCTAACAACAGGAGCCCGCCGTGCTGAGCACGACCGACGATCTTCGTATCCGCGAACTGAAAGAGCTGAGCACGCCGGAAGAGGTGATGCGGGAAATCCCGCGCACGCTCACCGCAACCCGCGTGGTGATGGCGGCGCGCAACGCGATCCACGCCATCCTCAATGGCCAGGACGACCGCCTTCTGGTCGTCGTCGGCCCCTGCTCCGTGCACGATCCCGAGGCCGCGATCGACTACGCCGAGAAGCTCGCACGCCTGCGCGAGGATCTCGCCGACCAGCTCGAGGTCGTGATGCGGGTCTATTTCGAGAAGCCGCGCACCACCGTCGGCTGGAAGGGTCTGATCAACGATCCCGACCTCGATGGCAGCTTCGACATCAACAAGGGCCTGCGGCTTGCACGCAACGTGCTGTCCGCGGTGAACAATCTGGGCCTGCCGGCAGGCGCTGAATTTCTCGACATGACGACGCCGCAATACATCGCCGACCTCGTGTCCTGGGCCGCGATCGGCGCGCGCACGACTGAAAGCCAGATCCATCGCGAGCTGGCGTCGGGGCTGTCCTGCCCGGTCGGCTTCAAGAACGGCACCGACGGTAATGTCCGCATCGCTGCGGACGCGGTGAAGTCAGCCGCCCATCCGCACCATTTCATGGCGGTGACCAAGCGCGGCCGCTCGGCGATCGCGTCGACCGCGGGCAACGAGGACTGTCACATCATCCTGCGCGGCGGCAGCAAGCCGAACTATGACGCAGCGAGCGTTGCAGCGGCCTGCACCGAGCTCGCCAAGTCCGGCGTCGGGCCCCGCCTGATGGTGGATGCGAGCCACGCCAATTCGAGCAAGAAGCCGGAGAACCAGCCGCTCGTCACCGCCGACATCGCCGGCCAGATCGCAGGTGGCGAGAGCCGCATCATGGGTGTGATGATCGAGAGCAACCTCGTCGCCGGCCGCCAGGACGTGGTGCCGGGCAAGCCGCTCACTTACGGCCAGAGCATCACCGATGGCTGCATCGACTGGACGACGACGGCGAGCGTGCTCAAGCAGCTCGCCGACGCGGTCGAAATCCGGCGGAACACGCAGCGCTCCGGAGTCCATGAGCGCTCGGCGTAGACGAGGACCTCCCGGGCGGGGCGAGCTGTCACGCCCTGCCCGCGGAGAATAACCTAACACCCGCGGCAGATGCTCTTGATCTTCTTGTCGAGCGCCTGGTTTTCCTTGCTCAGGGGATCAGTGGGATCGCTGAGGTTCTTCTCGTTCGGCACGTCCGAGGCGCGCGGCTGGCGATGACCGACCGGCGCTGGCAGCACCGAGCCCGAGGTCGCCCCTCCCGATGAAGCCCCCTTGCTGCCGGTCTGGGCGATGGCCGCGCCATCGAGCAAGACCAGAAGCGACAGGGCCACGACGATTTTTCTCATTCTGCTCCTCCATCCCGAAACGTCGGCTCGTCCTTGCCTCCACCCGCTCAGCTCTCAGGCGGATAAAGATGAACGTCGCCGCAATAGTCGACGATACGATAGCGCGTTTCCGTTGCCGCATCACCTTTGGCGGGTGCGGTATTTTGCACCGCCAACACGTAATTCGGGCCAACGGGCGATTTGCCGGCGCCGCCGGGAAGATCGAGCACGAATTCCGGCTGGCACAGCCCCGACACCCGGCCGCGCAGCGCGCGCATCAATTCCTGCCCCTCCGCGAGCGTGGTGCGCAGATGCGCAGTGCCAGGCGCGAGATCGCCATGATGCAGGTAGTAAGGCTTGATCCGGCATTCGACGAAAGCGCGCATCAAGTCCGACAGAGCGGAGACGTTGTCATTGACCCCGCGCAGCAGCACGGACTGGCTCACCATGGGAATGCCGGCATCAACGAGGCGGGCGCAAACGGCGCGCGCCTTGTCCGTAAGCTCGCGGGCGTGGTTGGCGTGCAGTGCGACCCAGGTCGTGGCGCCCTTCACCTTCAAGGCGGCGACCATCTCGTCGCTGACACGATCGGGATCGGCCACCGGCACGCGGGTGTGCAGGCGGATGATCTTGACGTGATCGATCCCGGCGAGATCGGCCATGATCTCGCCCATCCGCCGCGGCGACAGCATCAGGGGATCGCCGCCGGTGAGGATTACCTCCCAGATCTGACTGTGCGCGCGGATATACGCGATCGCTGCGCGATAGGCGCTCTCCGACAGCGCGTTCTCCTTGCCGGGGCCGACCATCTCGCGGCGGAAGCAGAAGCGGCAATACACTGCGCAGACATGCACGAGCTTGAACAGCACCCGGTCGGGATAGCGATGCACGATGCC
Source organism: Bradyrhizobium sp. CCGUVB23 (assembly GCF_024199885.1). NCBI lineage: Bacteria > Pseudomonadati > Pseudomonadota > Alphaproteobacteria > Hyphomicrobiales > Nitrobacteraceae > Bradyrhizobium > Bradyrhizobium sp. CCGUVB23. The sequence continues at coordinate 8,565,206 of NZ_JANADQ010000001.1, read as the reverse complement.
CGGGACCGGCGACCAGGCGTGATCGCCGATCGGGTCGGCATCTTCGCCCGGCTGCACCTCGAGTTCCGCAGCATTCGGAACGAATTGCCGCGCGATGGGATCATCGGAATCGGAGCTGTCGATCAGGCCGACGAGCTCGGGCGTGATCGCGACCGCGTAGCGCGAGGCGACGCGCTCGAGCGCCGCGAGTTCGGAGGCCGGCGCGAGGCCGTGCTCTACGAGCTCGGCCGGCTCGCGCAAGGTGCGTGCAAGATTGGTCTTCTTCATGTCTCACCTTGAGGCGGCGTCCATACCACCTGATCAATCCGTAATGCGCCGCTCGCCAGCATCACCAGCCGGTCGAAGCCGAGCGCCACGCCGCTCGCCTCCGGCATTTGGCCGACGGCGGCGAGAAAGTCCTCGTCCAGCGGATAGGCCTCGCCATAGCGCCGCTGCTTCTCTGCCATCGACAGTTGAAAGCGCCGGCGTTGCTCGTCGGCATCGGTCAATTCGCCAAAGCCGTTAGCAAGCTCCACCCCGCAGGCATAGACCTCGAACCGCTCGGCCACCCGTGGATCGTCCGCCTTCGCCCGTGCGAGCGCTGCCTCGGGAGATGGGTATTCGAACAAAATGGTCAAACGCCCCTGCCCCAGATGCGGCTCGACATGCTCGACCAGGACCTTGCTGAAGATGTCCGACCAGGTGTCGTCCTCCGTGACCCTTACCTTCAGCCCTGCAGCAGCGGCGAGCGCATCGCGGTCGCCCTCGTCGCCCGAAATCGTCGACAGCAGGTCGATGCCTGCAAACTGCTCGAAAGCATGGGCAACCGTCAAAACCTCCGGCTCCGCAAAGGGGTCGGCGGTTCGGCCACGGAACGAGAACTGGCCGATCCCGGTCGCCTGCGCGGCTTGGGCGATCACCACGATGCAGTCGGCCATGATGGCGTCGTAGGGAGCGCCTGCGCGGTACCATTCCAGCATGGTGAATTCGGGCAGATGCAGGTCGCCCCGCTCCCGGTCGCGAAACACCCGCGCCAGCTCGAAAATTCGCGGCTCCCCGGCCGCGAGCAGCTTCTTGCAGGCGAATTCCGGCGAAGTCCGCAAATACCGCGTCACCCGGCTGCCGTCAGGGCGCATGATCCCGGTCCGGGGCGCGTGCAGATGGGTCTCATTGCCCGGCGAGACCTGCAAAACCGAGGTTTCCACCTCGACAAAGCCCTGCTCGGCGAAGAAGGCCCGGACGGCCGCCGTGATCGCCGCCCTTGCCTGGAGGAATGGTCGCCGGTCGAGGTGGCGATTGGGCGTCCAGAACGGGCTGCTTTGCTTGTCCCCAACCATTACCGGATCATCCCGGGGGGCAGCAAAACACTGGCATCCAACGGCAAAATCAGTATGTTGCGGCCCGAAACGGGCGCAGTGGCCCCATTTGAGGCCCCAAGTCCCCCCGAAATCAGACCATGTCCTGGCCGGTGCCGGGCCAAGCAAGCAGGAAATACAGCTTTGAGAGTCATCGCCAGTTCTATTCGCAAGGGCAACGTGATCGAGCAAGACGGCAAGCTTTACGTCGTCGTGACCGCCGAGAACATCCATCCCGGAAAGGGCACCCCGGTCAGCCAGATCGAAATGCGCCGAATCAGCGACGGGGTAAAGATCTCCGAGCGCTACAAGACGACCGACCAGGTCGAGAAGGTCACGATCGAGGAGCGGAACTACACCTTCCTCTATGAGGATGGTGACGGCTACCACTTCATGAATCCCGAGACCTATGACCAGGTCCAGGTTTCCAAGGACATCGTCGGCAACTCGGCCGCCTATCTCCAGGAGAGCATGACCGTCAAGCTGTCCATGCACGACGCCAATCCGGTGTCGATCGCGCTGCCGCAGCGCGTGACGCTGGAAGTGGTCGAGACCGAGCCCGTGACCAAGGGCCAGACCGCTTCCTCCTCCTACAAGCCCGCGGTGCTCTCCAACGGCGTCCGCACCACCGTGCCGCCGCACATCTCGGTTGGCACCCGCGTCGTGGTGATGACGGAAGACGGTTCTTACGCCGAGCGAGCCAAGGACTAGGCAAAGCAACCAAGCGGTCGGAACGGGCAAGTTCGCCGGGGGGCGAGACAACAGTGGGCAGGCACAGGTTCCGCTTCGTCTCGTCTCTTGTGGGGTTGCTTACGCTTTTGGTCGCCGGCTCTGCGCCGCTGTCGGCGGACGAATTCCGCACCCCCTCGCTCACGGCCCTGCGCGTCGACTGGCGCGTAGCGCTCGACCAGCTCCGCAGCGAAATCAACGCGCATCCCGCCATCGCCGGTGACTTCGTGTTCACACAGCGGCGTTCGGTCGGCCGCTTCGATCCCCGCGCGCTGCCGGCGCTGGTGCAACTGAACGGGGTTTCCTCGCAGTTCTTCTCAGGTATCGCGCGCAGCTCGGTTCCGGTGCTGCTGCCCTTCGATGCCGCCGCCTATCTCGACGCGCAGCGCAGCAGCGCGCCGGCGAACCTGTCGCTTGCCCGCTACCAGTCCGACTTCGGCCCGGCCGACGTGTTCGATGCGGGCCATGCCGGCTACGACGCCGTCTTCTCACTCGAGCCGGGCGCCGGCGAAGGCCTGCCGCAACGCGTGTTCGCAAAGCCGGTGGAGATCCAGATCACCGGTTCCGCGCTGATCTACGATCTTGCCGATCCCGCCGGCGGCAAGGGCGAACCGGTCAAGTCGCTATCCGGCCAATATCCGGATCTGCGCCGTTTCATCCGCGAAGGCTATGTGCGCTACGCCTTCAGCCGCTTCGGCGCCGCCTATGTCGTGTCGATCCAGTGTCTCGACAGCGTCGCCAAACCGCGGCGGCTCGCCTGCAAGGAAGCCTATCCGGTTGCCGAGCGTTTCCTCAAGGCGCTGCATGTGGCGGGCGGGCAGCGCTTGCGTCCGCTGACGGACGTCGCTTCCGAAATGGTCGATCGGCCCTCGGGGCGATCGGCGGATTTCGGCTACCGGCCGAGCGGCGACATCATTCCCAACACCGGCTACCGCAAACAGGCGGGCCATCCCGACGTCATGGCCTACGCGCAGATTCGCTTTCCGCTGGCGAAGGCGCCCGCCTTCGTCCGCTCGCAATCCTACAGCAAGCGCGACAAGACGGACGGGCCGACCGCCTATCCCTGGCGCGATAATTTTTGCGAGTCCCGCAGTTTCGAGGTCTGGCAGTGCCCGGGCGGCTACGGCCACCAGGGCGAGGACATCCGCGCCGCCGATTGCCCGGCAAATGCTGACGCCGGCGAACGCTGCGACCCCAAGCAGCAGAGCGTGGTCGCCGTGCGCGACGCGACCGTGATCCGCGGGCCGAAGGACCAGGCGGCGACGCTCCAGGTCAACAGCCGCACCGAGCACATCCGCTTCCGCTACATGCACATGAACCCGTCCGTGATGAACGCAGACGGTCTCGTCAACGGCCGCATGGTCAGCGAAGGTGAGAAGATCGGCGTGATCTCCAATTATCTCGACCATCCCGGCGGCACCTCGCTTCACCTGCATTTCGACGTCCAGGTGTTCACCCGCGAGGGCTGGATCTGGGTCAACCCCTACGTCACCCTCGTCTCCGCCTACGAACGCCTGATCCGCGGCCGCGGCCGCGAGTTCGGCCCGGAGGTCGCCGGCGCGGCGCAACCCCTCGCGCATGCCCTACCCGAGGACGTCGTCAAGCCAGACCAGCGCGAAGGCTCAGGCAGCGAAGAGAATTGAGGCGAGCGCGGCCGTCGACAGACGGCGTTTGCTCCACCTCAGCAGCGTCGCTGCGAGCGACCCGGACCTGGCGCCCTTCAGGCTCCGCCCTATCTGGCCTCAGAATTGCTTGGGTGCTGGGGGCGCAGCGACCAATGCGCGAGCGCCGTATTGAAAACGGAATAAGGGAAGCACATGCGTTTTTGGACCACGGCGGCCATGCTGGCCGTCGCGTTCGCCGTCCCTGCCGATGCGCAGGAACTGAGCGGCACGTTGAAGAAGATCAAGGACACCGGCGCGATCACGCTCGGGGTGCGCGACGCCGCACCGCCTTTCAGCTACATCGACGACCACCAGAAGACCGTCGGCTACGCGATCGACATCTGCATGAAGATCGTCGACGAGATCAAGGCCGAGCTCAAGCTGGACAAGCTCGATGTCAACGAAACCGTCGTCACCTCGTCGAACCGCATTCCGCTGATGGCCAACGGTACCGTCGATCTCGAATGCGGATCGACGACCAACAATGCCGAGCGCCAGAAGCAGGTGTCCTTCACCAACACGCATTTCCTCACGGCCAGCCGCTTCGTGTCCAAGAAGGCGCAGAAGCTTGACCAGATCGACGATCTCAAGGGCAAGACCGTCGTCTCGGTCTCTGGTTCGACCAACCTGGTCCAGCTCAACAAGGCCAATGCCGCCCGCTCGCTCGGCATCACCGTGATGAATGCCAAGGACACCCCCGAAGCGTTCCTGATGGTCGAGACCGACCGTGCCCAGGCCTTCGTCATGGACGACGTCCAACTCGCGACCATGATAGCGTCCTCGAAGGACCCCTCGCTCTACGCCATCAGTTCCGGTGCCTTCTCCGATCCGGAGCCCTACGGCATCATGCTGCGCAAGGACGATGTGCCATTCAAGACGGTCGTCGATCGTGCGACTGCCAAGCTCTACAAGAGCACCGAGATCGAGAAGATCTACAACAAATGGTTCATAGAGCCGGTGCCGCCGCGCGGCCTGAACTTCCACGTCCCGATGCCGGCCTCGATGAAGAAGGCCTTCGCGAACCCGTCCGACAATCCCGATCCTGCTTCGTACGGAGGTTGATCGCCACACGGTCGATCGAAACCGGACATGTTCTCCGCTCACGTGTCCCCGGTCGCGTTGCGTCCGGGGGCACCAAGGATCCCGTTGCCGATGCGCGATGCAGAGAACCGCGACAGTCGCATTGCATCAATGGCCCACACGAAGCTGCCCGATCCCGGCCAGCGTTGACGCCGGCATTCAATTTGTGCGACGCGCCGCGCGTTGAGCCTCCTGTCCCGGAGAACGTCGATGGCACGCAAAATGCTTTTCAGTTGAGATGTTCGCAATCTTCATCATCGTCGGCATTTTCAGCGCGGGAATGGCCGCAGGCTACGGCATCCGAGATGCGATCTCCCGACGCAGGCGCAGAAGGTCAAGGCACGCTGGTTAGGTCCGGAACCGCCTTGGTTCACGATCTTCTGACCCTGTCCGTGGTTTCGGACCGCGCCATCGGCCCCTAATCTGCTCCGCACGCTCGCGCTGAACGGATAGTTCCGACCATGCACAACAAACCATCCACATTGTCCGTGCTTGCAAGCGCCGTGTTTCTCCTTTGCGCCCACCGCGAGGCCTCCGCCATGCTTAAGGATGCCTCCATCAATCACGACACGGGTCAGGCCAAACGCAATTTCGAGCGCATGATCCATTCCGATCATGCCCCCGCAATCGACTGGAAGTCGATGGTGTCGGGCGCTGGCAAGGCGACGCAATAGCGCTAGTTGATGAATGTCGTGAGCTGAGCTCCTTCATCCGCCACGAACACCGCGATCAGCTCCGCCGGCTCCGTGTTGCTCGCATTCGCCGAGACCAGATGCGTGGAGCCCGGCGGTTCGAAGAAGGACTGACCAACCGTGAAGGTCTCGACAGGGCCACCGCCGAGCTGGGAGCGGATCTCGCCCTTGGTGATATAGGCGGTGACGGAGCCGGCGTGCCGGTGCGGCCGCGAGAAGCCGCCCGGGCCGTAAGTGACGCGCACGATGGTGACGCGCTTGCCCGGCACGTTCGGCAGCGCGTAGGAGCCGATCGGCTCGACCTTGTCGAGCGGCGAACCTTCAGCCGCACTCGCGCAAAGCGGCGCCAGCGCGCCGGAGACGGTGTCCATCGTCACCGGCAGCGCCTTTCCAAGGGCTAGCGCACAGGCGAGACCCGCGACGATCGCGAGCGACAGCGGTCGTGATTCAAGCCGCCAGGGTGTGGCGGAGATGGCTGATATCGTTGACGACATCCTGTGTCCTTTCGAAAGGGTATGATCACGACGCCTTGGCGTGCGCCATGGCCGGCCGTTGCGGCGGCGTCCACCGATAGGCGACCCCAAAACGGTTCCAGACGTTGATCGAGGCGATAGCCGAGGTCAGGTACATCAGCTCTACTCCCGAGAATTCGCGGCTTGCCTCGGCATAGACGTCGTCGCTGACACCTTCGGGCAGGAAGGTCAGCGCCTCGGTCCAGGCGAGCGCCGCCCGCTCGCGCGCCGAGAAGGTCGGCGCCTCGCGCCACACCGCGACCAGGTTGAGCTTGTCGACGGGCACGCCGAACCGTTCGGACAGCAGGATATGATGCTGCACGCAGAAGGCGCAGCCGTTGATCTGCGAGGCGCGCAGCTTGACCAGCTCGAGCAGCTGCTTGTCGAGACCGGCATTGGCCGCAAGCTGGCCAAGCGCGAGCGTCAGGTCGTAGGCATCGGGGGCAAGCGCCTTGAAGTCTTCATATTCGCTGCGAGCGTGTGACATGGACCTCACCTCGTGATATTATAAGTGTACTTACAAGTTATCAGGGCTCTTATATTATGCGCAAGCCTCGCCGGATCACAAAGTCGCAAACGGAACGGACGCTGGTTCCGCCCGCCCCCGGCGAAGGCAAACGCGGCGAAGAGGGGTATCTCGGTTATCTCTTGCGCCAGGCCCAGGCCGCCGTAAGGCTCAGCATGGAGCGGAGCCTCGCCGATCTCGGCGTCACGCCGCCGCAATTTGCCGTGCTGACCATGCTGAAGGCCTATCCCGGCCTTTCCGGGGCCGAGGTCGCCCGCCTGACCTTTCTGACGCCGCAGACCGTCGGCGTGATCATCAGCAATCTCGAGCGCGACGGCGCGATCGGCAAGACGCCGCATCCCGTGCACGGCCGTATCCTGCAATGGACACTGACGGCGCGCGGCAAGACGCTCCTGAAGACGTGCCGGGAGCGTGTCCTCGCCCTGGAGCAGCGACTGGCCGCAGGCCTCGACGCGAAGGCGGAAATCACCGTCCGGCGCTGGCTGGCGCGGATCGCAACGGAGTTGCAGCAGGGCTAGGAAGGAACCGGCCTAATCGTCCCAGGACATGTCGGGGAATCCGGTGCCATCACCACCGCGTCCGTAGTTTTCGGCCAGAATCGCCACGATGACGACGATCAACCCGGCGGCAAAGGGCCAGGGATTGGCGCGGATGAGGTCGAACAACTCCTGCATGGCAGCCATTCTGCGGGATGACATGCCAAAGTTCCGTAAATCGATGGGTCGAAAGTCGCCCCTCCGGCGTCAGGTTTCACCAACGAGAGCGCCTGCTTCCGGCTAAGCTGTCTGCATGAACCAGCCTGATTCCTCACCCCATCCGACCCGCCGCACCGCGCTGCAATCCCTGCTCGGCGCAGCAGCCTTCATCGCCTCGCCTGCCCTGGCGGCCACCCCGCCCGGCTTCGATGAATGGCGCGAGAGTTTTCGTGCACGCGCGACGGCCAAGGGTATTTCGGCCGCTACCTGGCAGCGCGCGATGGCGCGCGTCGAGCCGGACATGAGCGTGTTCAAGGAGATCCGCAATCAGCCGGAGTTCAACGAGCAGGTCTGGCAATACATCAACCGTCGCGTGTCCGACTGGCGCATCATCAACGGCAAAATTGCGCTGAAGAACAACGAGGCGCTGTTCGCACGCATCGAGCGTGATTTCGGCGTCGAGCGCGGCACGTTGCTCGCGCTGTGGGGCGTGGAATCCGCCTATGGCGATCCGCTGGTGCAGCAGAACCACATGAAGCCGGTATTTCCCTCGCTTGCCGCGCTCGCCTGGAACGAACCGCGGCGAAAGGCTTATTGGGAGACCGAGCTGATCAATGCGCTACGCATCGTCGACAAGGGCTGGAGCACGCCAGAACAGATGCAAGGCTCCTGGGCGGGCGCGATGGGGCATTCGCAATGGATGCCGGAAGTCTGGCTCAATGTCGGCATCGACTATGACGGCGATGGCAAGGTCTCGCCATTCGGCAAGCCCGACGATGCGCTGGGCTCGACGGCAAAATATCTCGTCAATCGCGGCAAGTGGCACCGTGGCGAGCATTGGGGCTACGAGGTGCGTGCGCCCGCCAACCTGAGCGGCGGTCGAACGTATGCGGCCTGGCAAGCCGCCGGCGTCACGCGCGCCGACGGCCAGCCGTTTCCGCAACCCAATGCATCGGCGCAGATGTGGACGCCTGTCCCGGGCGGCCCGACATTCCTGCTGGGACCGAACTTCTATTCGGTGAAGAGCTACAATCCATCGATGAACTATGCGCTGGCGATCTGCCATCTCGGCGATCGCTGCCTGGGCGCGCCGCCTTTCATCCAGCCCTTCCCCGGCTCCGAGCGCGCACTGACGCTTGCCGAAGTGCAGGAGATGCAGACGCGGCTCACGAAGGCCGGCTTCGACACCGGCGGCACCGACGGCCGCGTCGGCAACGATACCATGAAAGCGATCAAGGATTTTCAGCAGAGGGCCGGCATAACGCCCGCGGACGGTTATGGCGGGCTGAAGGTGCTGGCGAAGCTGCGGCAGGGCTCCTGAACTGATCCTGCCTCAATGCCGGTATTGCGGCTCCTCGGCATCGAGCTGGCGGCGGATGGCGGCGAGATGGAACCGCGCGGATTCGGAATCGCCCTCGCGCATCTGCCTGTAGGTCGCGGCTGCGATCGCGGGATCGACGGGCAGCACCTTGCGCCCCGTCGACATCGCCAGCACCTGCACCTCGGCGGCGCGCTCGAGATAATAGAGATCGTCCCAGGCCTCCGCGATGGACGGGGCGAGCACCATCACGCCGTGATGCTTCATGAAGACGATGTCGGCATCGCCAACCGCGGAAGCGATGCGGGCGCCCTCGCGATTGTCGAGCGCGAGGCCGTTGTAATCGCGATCGACCGCCGTGCGGCCATAGAATTTGAGCGCGGTCTGGCCGGCCCAAATCAGAGGATCGCCCTCGGTCATCGACAGCGCCGTGGCATAGGGCATGTGGGTGTGGAAGGCGACTTTCGCGCGCGGCAGGCACTTATGCATCTCGGCATGGATGTAGAAAGCGGTCGCCTCTGGCACGCCCTCGCCGTCGAGCACGTTGCCATGGAAGTCGCAGATCAGCAGCTTCGACGCGGTCAGCTCGCGGAAGGCGTAGCCATAGGGATTGACGAGGAAGAGGTCGTCGTGGCCCGGCACCACTGCGGAGAAGTGGTTGCAGATGCCCTCCTCAAAGCCGTTCCGCGCCGCCATCCGGAAGCAGGCGGCGAGGTCCTCGCGCGCGGTGCGGATCGCATCGGTGGCGAGGTCCGGACGGTTCGAGCGAACGGGCGCGGGCGCATCGGAATGCAGACTGTGGGCCATGGCAAAGACATCTCTTGGGGTGAGGTCGTTGCCCGGCTTGTACAGGGGCGAGGCGCAGGCGTCAGCCCCTCGCCCCGCCGCCCTGCCCTGCGCCTCACGCCCGCCGCGGCACGCTCCCGGCGTTCATGCCACCGTCGATGACAAGCTCGGTGCCGGTGACGTAGCGCGAGGCGTCGGAGGCGAGATAGAGCACGCCGCTGGCGATCTCCGCGGCCTGCCCTGCACGCGCCAACGGGGTTGCGAGCTTCGCGCGCTCCTCGGGATCGATCGGCGCATTGCCCTGGTTGCCGGCCGGGACCTTGCCCCAGATCGGCGTGTCGATGATACCGGGATGCACCGAGTTGACGCGGATGCCGTCACCAGCGCCAGCGCACTCCATCGCGATCGATTTTGCGAACAGCCGCACGCCGCCCTTGGTGGCCGAATAGGCCGACAGTCCCGGTGCACCGCGCAGACCCGCGAGCGAGGACATCATGATGATGGAGCCGCCACCAAGCTTGCGCATCAATGGCAGGCAGTGCTTGACCGAGAGAAACACGCCGTCGAGGTTGACCGCATTCTGCTTGCGCCAGTCGGCGAGCGTCATGTCGACGATCGAGGGCACGGCGATGCCGATGCCGGCATTGGCGACCAGTACGTCAAGCCGGCCATAGCGTTTTGCGATCTCGGCTGCGATCTCCACCCAGCGCTCCTCGCTGGTGACGTCTTGCTCCAGGAAGATCGCCTTGCCGCCGGCCTTGATGATCCGCGCCACGACCTCGGGGCCACGGAGATCATCGACGTCGGTTGCGATGACTGTTGCGCCCTCCTTCGCCAGCAATTCGACGACGGCTTCGCCGATGCCCGAAGCGCCGCCGGTCACCAGCGCGACCTTTCCCTCTACCTGTCCTGTCATTTGCACTCCCCTTTTTTTGTTGTTGGGTTACGGCTTATCGGATGGTTTGGGGCCCCTGGTCGGGCAAGGCGATATCGATGACGCGGAGTTGCACACGCTCGGCGCCCTGGTAGCGGTCGAGCGACAGCGCGCCCGCGACGTGCAGCTGCTGGCCGCGATTGGCGAGAAGCGCATTGCCGAGCTTCTGGCCGATGGAGCGGAACGCGATGCCGTTGACGATCGCGCCATCGCCCGACTTGAAGCGCAGTCGCAAATGCGCTTGCCCGACCTCGTCGGCATAGACGAGCTGATGCGCCGGCAGCGCCAGCACCGGCTCCGGATTGCCGCTGCCGAAGGGGCCGGCACGATTGAGCGTGTTGGCGAGCTCCGGCGTCACCGCGCGCGCGGACACTGCACCGTCGATAAAGAGCTCGTTGACGTGGCGCGCTTCCGCAACCTCGCGCGCGAGCGCGCTTTCGAGGTAGGCGCGGAATTCGGCGAGCTTCTCCTTGCGAAGCGTGACGCCGGCAGCCATGGCATGCCCGCCGCCTTTCAGCAAAATACCGTCGGCAACGGCCTGCCGTACCGCCTTGCCGAGATCGACGCCGGCGATCGAGCGGCCCGAGCCGGTGCCGATGCCGCCGGGCTCGAGTGCGATGGCAAACGCGGGCCGCGAAAACTTCTCCTTCAGCCGGGAGGCGACGAGGCCGACCACGCCGGGATGCCAGCCTTCGGACGCCGTGACGATCACGCCGAGCTTGTCCTCGAGCCCGATCGAGGCGAGCGCCTCGGCTTCGGCCTGGGCTTCCGCCGCCTGCTCGATGATGCGGCGCTCGCTGTTCAGGCGGTCGAGCTCAGCCGCGATCCGTGCGGCCTCGACGCTGTCGCCCTCCAGCAGCAGCCGCACGCCGAGATCGGCGCGGCCGATGCGCCCGCCCGCATTGATGCGCGGCCCCAGCATGAAGCCGAGATGCCAGGCCTCCGGCGGGCCGTTGAGCCGCGCGATGTCCATCAGCGCGGTGTGGCCGACATGGTCGCGCCGCCGCATCGCGATCAGCCCTTTGGCGACGAAGGCGCGGTTGAGGCCGATGAGCGGCGCCACGTCGGCGACCGTGCCGAGCGCGACGTGATGCAGCATGCCCAGGAGATCCGGCTCGGGCATCTCGGACGTCCAGAAGCCGCGCTGGCGCAGCTCGCGATTGACCGCAACCAGCGTGACCAGCACCAGCCCCACGGCGGCAAGATGGCCGAGGCCGGAGAGATCGTCGAGCCGGTTCGGATTGACCAGCGCGTCGACCGCCGGCAGCTCGGCGCCGGCCTGATGGTGATCGATCACCACCACGGACATGCCGAGCCGTTTTGCTTCGGCGAGCGGCTCGATGCTGGTGGTGCCGCAATCGACGGTCACGAGCAGCGTCGCGCCCTTCGCAGCAAGCGCCCGCACCGCTTCCGTGTTCGGGCCGTAGCCTTCGAAAATGCGGTCAGGAATGTGGATCAGGGGATCGAGCCCGCAATGGCGCAGATGCCAGGCGAGCAGCGCGGCCGAGGTCGCGCCATCGACGTCGTAGTCGCCGAAGATCGCGACCTTCTCGCCCTTCGCAGCGGCCTCCGCGATGCGTTTGGCGGCGGCCTCCATCTCCGTCACCGTGAACGGGTCCGGCAGCAATTTGCGGATGGTCGGATCGAGGAAGTCATTGACCGCGTCGATGTCGACACCGCGCCCGGCCAGCACCCGCGCCAGAAGCTCCGGAAGCTGATGGCGCTGGACGATGGCGAGCGCCCTTGCCGCCCCGCGCGCGTCCAGCCGGTCACGCCAGAGCTTGTCGGTGAGCGAGCGCGCGACGCCGAGGAACGCCTGGGGCAACTCGACGGGCAAGGCGGTGGCGGGCAGCGTCATGATTCGAGGGCTTCGATGGGTTCAGATCAGGCCGGCGGCCTCGGGCAGTCAGGATTCCGCCGGGAAACTCGAGCCATTTGCAATGTCCGGGCCGAACAAAGCAGTGGATTGCCGAAACCGTAAGCGATCTGACTATCATTTGAGCAGTCGCGCCGGCAGCAAATTAAGTGGGCGTTAGGCGGAATCCTCGAAAAAGATCCGTATTCGATCTGTAATTTTTAGTTCCGGGTCATTGCAGGTCAGACTTCATTGCAAGGGAATTCCCTCGATGTCTGCTGCGCTGGCCGTGAAGACCAAGCCGCTTCCCACCGGAACCAATCCTGAACCCGCCGACGACAATTCCGACATCTCCGCGCTGATCAACCGGCTGACGGCTGAGGTCAACCAGATCGCGGTCGACAAGACCAAGGCGATCCAGCAGATCACCAACCAGATGAAGATGCTGGCGCTGAACGCGCTGATCGAGAGCTCGCGCGCCGGCGCGCAGGGCGCGGGCTTCGCCGTGGTGGCGCAGGAGGTGCGCGGCGTCGGCCAGCAGGTCGAGACCATCGCGCGCGAGCTCGAGACCCAACTGACGAAGCGCACCGGCGACCTCGTCTCCTCGATCGAGCGCATGAGCCAACGCTCGCGCGGCGAGCGCATGATGGATCTGTCGCTCAATGCCATCGAGCTGATCGATCGCAACCTCTATGAACGCACCTGCGACGTGCGCTGGTGGGCGACCGACTCGGCCGTTGTCGACTGCGCGGCCTCGCCGAGCGCAGCGGCAGTTTCACACGTCTCGCAGCGTCTCGGCGTCATCCTCGGCGCCTACACCGTTTATCTCGACCTCTGGCTCTGCGACCTCGACGGAAACGTGATCGCCAATGGCCGGGCCGACCGCTTTCGCGTGGTCGGCCAGAACGTCGCCAATACAAGATGGTTTCGCGAGGCGCGCACCTTGCGTTCCGGCGACGATTATGTCGCCGGCGATGTCGAGAACCAGCCGCTGCTCGGCAATGCGCAGGTCGCGACCTATTGCGCGAGCGTGCGCACGGGCGGCGAGGTCAACGGCGCGCCGATCGGCGTGCTCGCCATCCATTTCGACTGGGAGTCGCAGGCCCGCGCCATCGTGCAGGGCGTGCGCGTCGGCGACAGCGACAAGGCGCGCGTGCTGCTGGTCGACTCGAACTTTCGTGTCATCGCCGCCTCCGACGGCCAGGGCATTTTGTCAGAGCGCGTCTCGCTCTCGATGAATGGCCAGCGCTCTGGTTTCTATCACGACCGCACCGGTGCCCTCGTCGCCTTCCACGCCACGCCAGGCTACGAGACCTACCGGGGCTTGGGCTGGTACGGCGTGATCATCTGCGGGGCTTGATCAGCCGAAACGGAATGGCCAACGCTCGGTCGTTCGCCGGCCCGAACAAAAATCGCGAAAACAACCCCATGCAAAGTAGCCGGGAGTAGCGGCCGGAGGCCAACGCATTTCGGACCCCCCTTTGACACGTCGGGCAAATCAGGGGCAATAGTCGATCATCGCGCAGATCACGGCAAGCGGCGGACAGCTTTGCACCCGGGATTTGAATCGCCTCCCCGCAACCGACTGACTATGGTCTGCTGATGTCGCGTCTCGTGTGTCTGTCGATTGCCATCGTTCTGTCGCTACTGCCGGCCGCCGTGACGGCTGCGCCAAGTCACAAGCGGCCGGCGCCCGTCTGGCACGGCTACGGCTTCCTGCCGGGCTATCATCAGCCGCCGAGCAACAGCCTTCCGCTTTATGCCCAGAAAGCCGCGGTGCGGCGCATGGCGCGCAGCAACCGACGCCCATGGTACATTGACCCGGTCCCCAGCTATTACGGGTTTGACGGCAACTGGCACTATTTCGGCCGGCCCGGTTTTTATGGTGGCCGCTACAACAACGGCAGCTTTGGCCCGTGCTGGACGCGGACACCGATCGGACCGATCTGGAATTGCGGCTGACTGCGCATTGCGCTCCGGGAAGTCGGCTGACACGTGGAAGGTGCCCATCGAGATTATCTCCGGGCTCGTCTCAGCGGCGTAGAATCGATTGATCAACCCCCGCGTTCGCTAAATTCGGACACCAGCACAATCATAGCTGCGGTCCGGATAAGCCCGGTTCGCGTTCAGCTCGGAAAACATTGCTATAAAGGTTTGCTATCCATTGCCGACCGCTCGAGGTGATATTGAGATAGCGTATGGCGCTCTGAATTTGCGGGGCGACATTGTTCCAATAGAACTGCGGGTACTTATAAACGACGTCGGCAGGCGTTTCGTAACCGAGCTTCTTGTTCAGCCCGATTTCCTCAAACTCATGGAACAGTGCATTTGCCTTTCTGAGATAGTTGGGATCGCCAAGTTGACCGATAAGATCCGCAGCGCGCAGCAACATTCCTTCCTCTTCGATCAGTTCGTCGTTTGAGGAATCCGTATAAGGAAAGCGCGTAAATTCTATCGCTCGGGCAATTCGGCTCGCATCGACGTCTTCGACACCGTCGAGACGCTCAACAACGAACAACTTCGAGCGGTCCACATGATAGGGTGCGAGGGAGGCGTCCGATGCCCCTCGTGGGAGGCGAATTGTACGGCCGGTCACATCGGCGACGTAGGAGTCTTCGTTGTCTCCTTGAACGATCCCGCGCACGAACCCAATATCGTGCATGAGACAAGCCAGGATGAAATTCGCGTAGTCTACGGCTGTCGTCGGCCGCAACAACATCCGTCCCATCAGGATGTCGTGCCCCGCAAGAGTGACAAGCATAGTGTGTTCTATGTCGTGATACAGAGCGTCGCTGTTGCCAACGCATTCCAATGTAAGTCTCGCAGCAAACGGAAGGACTTCGGTCAGGCCTGCATGCGAAGAACCAAACCGATCTCGAGTATCGGACGTAAGAAATGACGATAACGTATGCGCTAACAGTTCTGGAATCGTGATCACCTGAACACCCGTTCAGAGGGTGAGCTCAACAGAATGGTTGACCTCGTCGACCCAAGATCGTGCCGAGACTTTTGCTCGGAAAGTTGACCTAGATCAAAGGTCAGCCCAGCTATCAAGCTCGCCGTTTGAGCTCGTGCGGGAAGTGCGGTTCGGCGGATGGCCGCCTTGCCGGCGCGTTGACCACTCCGCCCGATGGTTCACGATGCTTGCAGATCGTCATTGGCGACCGCCGCCCACCCGCCCTCCGATATGAATTGCCGGACCTGTCGGACGGTCAGCACACCGCGCCGAAGGGCTCGGCTCGAACTTAGGAGGACAACCAAGCCCATCGCCATCAACAGCACGCCCAGCAAGGTCGCCGTCCATCCCAACCCGTCCTCGCCCACCTCGGCGGCAGGAACTGCAACGGCCGGAGCTGTCGGGGGGACAACCGCGTCGCCGTCGGCCGGCATGGCGGCCAAGAGCATCTCCACGTCGACCTGGCCCCCCTTGGGATCGAGCGGCGTCAGTCGATCGGCCGGGAGCCTGGCTATACCGGGTTCGGACGGCGCGAGCGCCGGGGCCTCCGTAGCAACAACGGGACTGGCATCGGCCACCTTGAGCTCGGGTGCGGACGGCGCATGGCGGTTGGCGTCCGTCGGCGCCGAAGGGAGCAGTTCCGCACGCGCATCCACAACCACCTTTCGGCTGTGTGGGGCGGCCTCTCTTTTCTTCAAAGCGGCGACATGTTTCGCGGCCTGATGGCGAGCGGACTTCTTCCTGATCAGGGTGCCCTCCGCGGCCTGAAACCAGCATTTGCGGCGGCCGTCGAAGCGATAGACCCAATGCTGGCCCTCAGCGGGCGACTTGCCGGGCTGCGACGCACAATCCGAGTTGGATGGAGCTGGCGGCGAGGCTTCCACCGGATCGGCTTGGCCCAATAAGCCAGAGAAGGGATTCGAAAATGCAGGTGACGTCGACAGACCTGCGAGAAGGAGAAAAGCAGCGGAGCAAAACACTCGCAAATGACCGGACATGAAAACCCCCGGTGTTGCGCCCCACCCGGCACGACTTTTGGCTCCAACCTAGGTCGCAATGCGACTCAAATCGGGCAACGCGGAGGCTTCATTCCGCCCGTGCTGGACACGGACACCGTTCGGACCGATCTGGAATTGCGGCCAACGCGCCCGGCAAGTCAGGAGCAACAGTGGATCTTTGCGCCGTTCACCCCGCCGATGAATGGATGACGACACCGTGCTGTTGGGCAATCGTCGCAATGGTCTGGATAGCCGGCGACTGTCCGCCCCGCTTTCCCAACTCGTCGAAGGCACTGAACATGCGATCGAGGCCGGCGCCCGGCATCGCGAACACCAGGAGGCGCGCGGTATCGGTACCAATGTTGCGATAGCCGTGGCGCCGGTGGCGGGGAGCAAAAAGAAACGCCCCGGCGCCGAGACGCAGCGGATCGGTTGCACCTTCGATGTCGACGAGCAGTTCGCCGCTCAGTACATAAAAGGCTTCGTCCTCGCGGGTGTGCGTGTGCGGCGGTGCGCCGCGGCCCGGCGGCACGATGGACTCCCAGATGGAGAACTGCTGGCCGGTATCGCTCGCCATCGCCTTGTAGCTGTGGGTCACACCGAGCACGTCGAGCGTGGGTCCGGTCCCCGGCGCCCGGAAGAGCGGGCTCAATTGCGAAACATCGCGGCTTGCATCGCGGGTCATGACGGTTCCCTCCATATGTCGGGTTGCGATGCGTTGTCGTTTAGCGTGAGTGAACCCCATTGACGCAGTAACGTTCCGCACCCGAGTGATGCCTGCCGTGGCCGCGCGATGTCGGAACCGGCCTCGTCGCCCGGTCGAACGCCACTTGTCGCACCTTCCGCACTTCCCAAATGAGTGGGGTAGCCGCACCGCTTGTTTTCGCGGAAAGCGCGAGGCTCGTCCCAGGTTCTCCGGCGCGGAGACCAGCATGCCCTCACCGGCACCCGCAAACGAAACCCAGAGGCTGGCTGCCCTGCACGCGCTCGACATTGTCGATAGCGCGCCGGAAACCGCTTACGACGAAATCACCGAGCTTGCGGCGCAACTCTGCGGCTGCCCGGTCTCCTATATCAGTTTCATCGACGACGACCGGCGCTGGCTCAAGGCAAGATATGGCTTGCCGGCCGAAGTGACCGACGCACCACGTTCGACCGCCGTGTGCACGACGACGATTTGCGGTACCGAGCTGCTCGTCATTCCAGACCTGAAACAGGATCCACGCTTCGAGAACAGCCCGATGGTCGCGCTGACGCCGTCCTGCCGCTTCTATTGCGGCATGCCGCTCATTACCGATGAAGGCTATGCGCTCGGGACGCTTTGCGTGATGGATTTCGAGCCGCGGCAGCTTTCCTTCGACCAGACCGAGGCCCTGCGAATGCTGTCGCATCAGGTGCTCGCGCAACTGGAGCTCCGCCGCAAGCTGATCGCGTACGGCCAGACGATCAGGGAGCTCGAGCAGGCGCGAGGCGAGACCGCTGTCGAGAGAGCGCGCGCCGAAGAGCTGCTGCGCAACGTCTTGCCGGCGCCGATCGCCGACGAGTTGAAGCGCAGCGGCAGGGTTGCGCCCAAATATACGCGGTCGGCGACCATCCTGTTTGCAGACATCCAGGGCTTTACGCTGCTGGCCGAACGGACCGAGCCGGCCAGGCTCATCAACCTCCTCGACGAGTATTTCTCGGCACTCGACGAAATCGGCGCTCGGTACGGTCTGGAGAAGGTCAAGACCATGGGCGACGCCTACATGGCAGTGGCTGGCGTGCTTTCGCCCGACCGACGGCACTCGATAGACGTTTGTCTGGCGGCCCTGGAGATGCGAGCCCGGCTCGATCACCTGAAGACGCAATGCGAAGCGATTGGCGAACATGCGCTGCAATTACGCATCGGCATCCATACCGGGCCAGTTATTTCCGGCGTTGTCGGTCACCGCAGGATGACCTTCGATATCTGGGGCGATGCGGTCAACACCGCATGGTTCATGGAGGCGTTCGGGCTCGCAGGACGTATCAACGTCTCGGAAACTGTGGCCGGACATGTCCGTGAATTCTTCGAACTGGAGACGCGCGGCCCGATCGAAGCCAAGCACGAACGCACGCACGAAATGTTCTTTCTCAATGGCCTGAAGAAGGAGTACTGCCGCGGCGGGGACCGCCATTTTCCGAATGACCGGTTTCTTGCCGTGTATCACCGTATCGGCGGTTCACGGCTGGCCGCGGAGCGCTGAGAGCGCGCGCGTAGGCTTCACGTTCGGGGAAGCTGTTCGACTTCGGCCTGCTCAGCGAAAGCCGGCGATCATCGTCGCTGGCGCAGAGGTTCATCCTCGTGCCTTCAGCCCCGCTTGAAGCGCGTTGCGCTTTCCTTGCCCTCGGGGAGACTTCCGGCTCGCAATCAAGCGCAACAGTCGGCGATGCAATATCTGCGGATCATAGGGCGGAGGCAGCGGTCCATTCTCGCAAAGCGACGTTGCCACATCGGCTGGCGTTTGGGCGTACCGGTCAGGATCAGCGTAAGGTCGGGCCTGTTGTTTCGGATCCAATTGGCGATACCGAAGCCATCACCGGCCAGCTCGACATTGCTCACAACGATTTCAGGAGTGAACGTATCATCCTCGATGAACAAAATCGCTTCATCCGCCGATTTGGCTTCCAGCACGCGATAGCCACATCCGCGCAGGAACTCGGCGAGCGGCATCCGCATCAGCACGTCACCTTCGGCGAGCAAGATGGTCCGCGTCTTCGTGTCCGGTCGTACGTCCATGCCGGCTAACCGGTGCAGCGCTGGAGCGTTCCTAGCCGTTCAGCAGCGATTTGACCCCTCTGATCACGCGGCCGAAATCCCATGGCTTGGCGAAGAATTCATCGCAGAGAGCATCTTCCGGAGGTCGTTCCGAAGACGTAAGGGCGATCTTGAGATGGGGATGCGTGGTTCTGACAGCTTTCGCCAAACCGACACCGTCCATCGAACCCGGCATCCGAACATCGCTCAGCAACAGCGCCACGGTTATCCCTGACCGCAGGATTTCCAGGGCCTCGTCCGCATCGCTGCATTCGATGACGACCAGCTCCGCGCCCCGCAGTACATCCGCGATCATTGCGCGAACCAGGACGTCGTCGTCCACCACAAGCACCGGGCGCTTCATGAAGCTGTCTGCGACCGGTTCCAGCCTCCCGCCTGTGTTCACTTTCTCACCTGCCTCAATGGGTTCGCATGAGCTAAATCGATCCCGACGACGAAGGTTCCGAGGCGCATCGGTAACTCCCTCGTGCAATAGCCATAGAATGGTCGAGTCGCCTTTAACTGGGTTAAGCGCAGCGTCTGCGACTCCTGGGTCAACCGCAGGGCGGCCTCTGTCGGATCGATGTCATGGCTTATGGTGATCTCTGCTTTTGGCTAACCACTCCAGCAACTCCAGCGCTGTATCGATTTGCTCAAGCTGACGCTCGGTTTCCTGGCGTGAAACGTCCGACGAGCCACTCTCGAGCTGCTTGAGCAGCTGTCGCCTTCGAGCAAGCAGATTTGTCACGGCAGACATGATCGGCAACCAGAGCCGACCTCCGACGTTCCTACGCGCGCCTGACAGCACTCCAGCCTGTTGGTGATGCCGCCCAAACCGGTGGCGACGAACTCCAAGTTGCCGGCGGCTCCGAAGTCAGCCTCTTGAGCGGACACGCTCGGCCGGCCGCACGCAAGCAAAGTTCAGCTACTGTTCGGAATGTGGGAGATCGTCGAAGACCTCGACCAGGCGGAAGCGCTCGCACATCAGCATCATGTCCTCGCTGAATCGTCCGAGCCGTCCGAAATAAGCGCGATGGGCACTCCCCCAATAGGCCAGGCTCCGATCGCCCTCGCCTTCATCGTAGGCAAAGGCGGCGTCGACTTCGTTGAAGCGCCGATACGTGACCTCGGTGGTTTCGATGGCACAGCGCGGTTCTCCGCGTCCGTCGAGGACGACCCAGCGCTCGCCAGGCGTCGAGGTGTTCGGCTCGTCTTCCGTGCTGCACGTTGCGGTCTTGATGCCTTTGATGACCAGTTCGAGCAATTCATCGGCGAGCGCGGGACTGTCGCCGAAGGCGAACGTCCGCAGATGCTGATAGCGTTCGGGAATCGTTTTGCTCATGGTTTTCCGACTTCTTCAGGGAGTGCCGATGCTGCACGGACCTGCTCCAACGGTAAGGGATGACACTTGCCTGGTACGATCGCACCTGATTTAAGCGCACTCCGACCACAACCTGATAGAGAATGCGGGATTTGGCAAATGTCGTATGGTCAGTGATCTGGACACCGCGCCCAGGCTTCGTTTCGGGCTAGTTGCGCCCCTCTATCGAGGACGAGATGCTGCTCATTGGGGTAAACCGATCGCCCTTCACGCGGCGCGTCGCAATAACGCTCAAGATCTATGAGGTGCCGTTCGAGCAGCGGCCTCTTTCAGGCTTCGGCGATCGGGACAAGGTACTCGCAAGCAACCCGCTCGGCCGGATCCCCGCGCTTGTGCTCGACGATGGTGAGACGCTGGTCGACAGCAACGCCATCATCGACCATCTGGACGAAATGTATGGTCGCCATCGCGCCTTGACGCCTGCCGCCGGCCGGGACCGCCGCGCCGTGCAAAAGGTTGCCGCGCTCATGATGGGGGCGTGCGAGAAAGGCCTTCAGGCCGCCTACGAGCGCAATCATCGTCCGCCGGAAAAGCTGCACCAGCCCTGGATCGACGATTGCATGGCGCAGATGACGAATGCGCTAGCTACGATCGATGCAATGATCGAGCAGGGCTCGCCCTATTTGCTGCTCGGCCGTCTCACCCAGGCCGATGTCACCGCTTTCGTCGCGGAACGGCTCGCAAGGGGACTCGGCATCGACACGGCTGCGCGGATGCCACGCCTGCGCGAACTAGCGAAGCGTTTAGCCGACGAGGACACGTTCCGCTCGACCGAGCCTTGAAAGCGACGCATCACTCTCGGGGGGGCCACCAGAGTTTGTAAGCGCCCTGCCCTAGCACCCCAGCCGATCGGCAATCCCGCCAAAATCCTTCGCGACGATGTCCCAGTCGCCCGTGGCTTCGAAGTCGATCTTTTGAAGCGGACCATATTCGGTCGGGCGAGCGACGAAGGCGGTCTTCAAGCCGTGGCTCTGTGCGGCCTTCAGGTCGTAATTGTGGGCGGCGACCATCATCACCTCCTCCGGCTTGAGGCCGAGGAGGCGCGCGGCGCCGAGATAGGTGTCGGGATCGGGCTTGTAGTGCTCGAACAGCTCGGCCGACATCACGAGGTCCCACGGGAGCCTCGCGAACTTCGCCATGTTGGTGAGCAGCGCGACGTTGCCGTTCGACAGCGGCGAGATCACGAATTTGGTCTTCAGCCGCGTCAGGCCGGCGACGCTGTCGGGCCAGGGGTGCAGGCGGTGCCAGCCTTTGGTGAGGTAATCGAGATCAGCTTCGTTAAGGCCCTTGATCGCGAACTTCTCGACCAGCTTCTCCAGCGAGCGGCGGTGCAAATCGTCGAGGATGACATAGCCGCGCTCGGGGTGTTTGCGCACGTCGTCCATCGAGGCGATGTACACCCCGCGCCAGCCGTCGACCAGCGCGGTCCAGTCGGCGGTGATGCCGCGGCCCTTCGCCCACCACACGAAGTCGGTGATCAGGCTGGTGCGCCAGTCGACGACCGTACCGAAGACGTCGAAGACGAGGGCTTTGACGGCGGACAGATCGGACATGTGCGCTTCCTCTTATTTTTATCGTTGTCTTCTTATCGTTGTCATTCCGGGGCGATGCGCAGCATCGAACCCGGAATCTAGAAGTTGTGGCGCGAGATTCCGGGTTCTCGCTTCGCGAGCCCCGGAATGACAGAGAGCCTCAGCCCAGGTAGAACTTCTCCAACTGCCGGTGCTCGGCCTTGATGTAGCGCACGGTGCCGGTGACCGAGCGCATCACGACCGTCTCGGTCTCGATCACGCCGTCCTTGCGGAATTTGACGCCCGAGAGCAGCGAGCCGGTGGTGACGCCGGTGGCGGCGAACAGGCAGTCGCCGCGCGCCATGTCCTCGATACCGTAGATCATCTTGGGATCGTTGACGCCCATCTTGGCGGCGCGCTCGCGCTTCTCGTCGGAGTCGAGAATGAGCCGGCACTGCATCTGGCCGCCGATGCAGCGCAGCGCCACCGCCGCGAGCACGCCTTCCGGCGCGCCGCCGGTGCCGAGATACATGTCGACGCCGGTGTTATCGGGGTCGGCGCAGTGGATCACGCCGGCGACGTCGCCGTCGGTGATGAGGCGCACGGCCGCGCCGGTCGAACGCACGCTCTGAATGATGTCGGCGTGGCGCGGACGGTCGAGCACGAGAACGGTGATGCCTTCCGGCTTGACCCCCTTGGCCTTGGCGAGACGCCGGACGTTATCGGCGGGCGAGGCATCGAGCTCGACCACGCCCTTGTCGTAGCCGGGGCCGATCGCGAGCTTCTGCATGTAGACGTCCGGGGCGTGCAGCAGCGTGCCACCGTCGGCCATCGCCATGGTGGCGATCGAACCCGGCATGTTCTTGGCGCACAGCGTGGTGCCTTCGAGCGGGTCGACCGCGATGTCGACCTGGGGGCCGGCCTTGAGGCCGACCTGCTCGCCGATATAGAGCATCGGCGCCTCGTCGCGCTCGCCCTCGCCGATCACGATGGTGCCCTGGATCGGCAGCTTGTTGAGCTCGCGCCGCATGGCGTCGACGGCGGCCTGGTCGGCCGCCTTCTCCTGCCCATGCCCGCGCAGTCGCGCCGACGACACCGCCGCCCGTTCCGTCACCCGCACGATCTCCAGCGTGAGAATGCGCTCGAGCAGCATCTGCGGGGGGACTGAAATATGGGTCGACATTGGCTCACTCCTTCAAAACAGCTCTCAGCGGATGTCCGCCGCATCAATTCGCAACGTCTCGGTTCGGTTCGAACCGCTCTTCCGGATCATGCTCTAGTTCTTCTCGATCCGGATCACCTGCGGCCGTCCGCTGATCACCTTGTCGTGCTGAACGGCGGCAAGCGCGCGGCGCACGGCGTCCTCGTGGGTCGCATAAGTGATCAGGATGACAGGCACGGGTACAGCCTTGCCTGATGTCTGCGGCGCGGCCCCGTTGGGGTGGCGCTGCACGATGGATTCGATCGAAATCTTCTGCTCGGCGAGCCTCGTGGCGATCGCGGCCGCGGTACCCGGAAAATCGCGCGCCAAAAGGCGGATGTAGTAGCCGCCCTCGTGCCGCTCCATCGGCGCCTTGCTGGTGTCGTGCAATTGCGCGACCGGCCGGCCGAACGGATTGGCGCGAATGCCACGCGCAACATCGGCGATGTCTGCGACAACGGCTGATGCGGTCGCAGCACCGCCCGCGCCGGGGCCGACCAGCGTGATCGGCGGAATACCTTCGCCATCGATCGTGACCGCATTGGTGACACCCATCACCTGCGCAATCGAGGACGACTTTGGAACCATGGTCGGATGCACGCGCTGCTCGATGCCCTTGGCGGTGCGCACGGCAACGCCGAGCAGCTTGACGCGGTAGCCGAGATCGGCGGCCGCGCGAAGATCTTCCGGAGCGATCGAGGAGATGCCTTCGACATACACGGCCTTTTGAGCAACTTTCGTGCCGAAGGCGAGGCTCGCCAGGATCGCGAGCTTCTGCGCGGTGTCGTGGCCGTCGACGTCGAAGGACGGATTGGCCTCGGCATAGCCGAGCCGCTGCGCATCCTTCAGGCATTCGGCGAACGATAGGCCCTCCTGCTCCATCCGGGTCAGGATGTAATTGCAGGTACCGTTGAGGATGCCGTAGACGCGGTTGATGCCGGTTCCGGCGAGACCTTCACGTAACGTTTTAATGACGGGAATCGCGGCGCCGACGGCTGCCTCGAAATTCAGCGCGCCGCCGTGCTTTTCGGCGGCTTTCGCCAGCTTGATGCCGTGCTTGGCGAGCAGCGCCTTGTTGGCGGTGACGACCGACTTGCCGGCGCTCAGCGCAGCCTCGACCGCGGAGAGCGCGGGGTCGCCTGCCCCGCCCATCAGTTCAACGAAGCAGTCGATGTCCGGGTGCGAGGCGAGCGCGAGCGGATCCTTGGCCCATTCGACGCCGCGCAGGTCGATGCCGCGCTTCTTCGCCTTGGAGCGCGCGGTGACGGCGACGACGCGAATGCCCCGGCCGCTGCGGCCCGCGAGCACACGGGCCTGGGTTTCAATCAAGCGGATAACTTCGGCGCCCACAGTGCCGAGCCCCGCGATACCCACTTTCAGGGGTGCGACCATAATGCTTCGAAAACCTGCCGGAAGGAATTAACGCCGATTGGCGAGCGGAACGACGTTGTGCAACGTTTCGATGCCGCTTTCAAGGAAGCGGCGCACGCCACGTGCGGCCTGCCTGATCCGTTGCTCGTTTTCCACCATGGCGATGCGGACATATCCTTCACCATGCTCGCCGAAGCCGACGCCGGGCGAGACCACCACGCCGGATTTCTCGACCATCAGGGTCGCGAACTCCATGCTGCCGACGCTGCGGAAGGCTTCGGGCAGCGGCGCCCATGCGAACATCGAGGCATCCGGCGGCGGGATCTCCCAGCCGGCGCGGCCGAACGACTCCACCAGCGCGTCGCGGCGCTTGCGATAGGTGTCGCGCATCTCCTTGATGCAATCGTCGGGGCCGTTCAGCGCCGCGGTCGCGGCGACCTGGACCGGCGTGAACGCGCCGTAATCGAGATAGGACTTCACGCGGGCGAGAGCTGCGATGACGCGCTCATTGCCGACCGCAAAGCCCATGCGCCAGCCGGCCATCGAATAGGTCTTCGACATCGAGGTGAACTCGACGGTGACGTCCATCGCGCCGGGCACCTGGAGCACGGAGGGCGGCGGGTTGTTCTCGTCGAAATAGACCTCGGCATAAGCAAGATCCGAAAGGATCAGGATCTCGTGCTTCTTCGCGAAGGCGACGAGGTCCTTGTAGAAGTCGAGGCTCGCGACATAGGCCGTCGGATTCGAGGGATAGCAGACGACGAGCGCGAGCGGTTTCGGGATCGAATGAACGATCGCCCGCTCGACCGCCTCGAAGAACTGCGGCGTCGGCTCCGACGGCACCGAGCGGATCACGCCACCCGCCATCAAAAAGCCGAAGGCGTGAATCGGATAGCTCGGATTGGGACAGAGGATGACGTCGCCCGGCGCGGTGATCGCCTGCGCCACGTTGGCAAAGCCTTCCTTCGAGCCGAGCGTCGCGACGATCTGGGTGTCCGGGTTGAGCTTCACACCGAAGCGGCGGGCGTAATAGCCCGCCTGCGCCTTGCGCAAGCCGGGGATGCCGCGCGAAGCGGAGTAGCGGTCGGTGCGCGGCTTGCCGAGGGTCTCCTTGAGCTTCTCCAGCACGTGCGGCGGGGCCGGCAGGTCCGGATTGCCCATGCCGAGGTCGATGATGTCGGCGCCGGCGTTCCGCGCAGCCGCCTTGGCCCGGTTGACCTGTTCGAACACGTAAGGCGGCAGACGGCGGATACGGTAAAATTCTTCCATGGGTTCCAGGCTCCGAGCACCGGCCAGGGCAGAATCGGGCGGCCTCGACAATTCAATCGAGATGATGCCGGACCCCGCCTGAAAATCACTCCAAATCAAGCGCTTAGAGCAAAATTCTTAAGGCGGGGGCTGAACTCCCTCACCCTGACTTTCGGCTGAATGACGAT
The DNA here is from genome assembly GCF_024199885.1 of Bradyrhizobium sp. CCGUVB23. NCBI lineage: Bacteria > Pseudomonadati > Pseudomonadota > Alphaproteobacteria > Hyphomicrobiales > Nitrobacteraceae > Bradyrhizobium > Bradyrhizobium sp. CCGUVB23. Next base: position 8,539,451 of record NZ_JANADQ010000001.1, on the reverse strand, counting down.
CTTTTAGCACGGACCAGCGGGCAAGCCAGCGATTACCTCGCGCGCAGTTACTTCGATCAGGGCTATTTGCCGCTCGCATCCTTGGCCGCCGCCGTGGCCTGGCGCTCGCGCGCGGCGGTCAACTCGGCTTCGATCTTGGCGCGCTGATCCGGCGGGATCACCGCCTCGTCGCGCGCTGGCGGCAGATCATGCACGGGCAGATAGCCACCCGCCTCCTTCAGATGCGGCTGCGTGTCAGCCGGCGTCAAATCGGCGATCTGGCTTGAGCAGCCGCCGAGCGTAAACGCAATAATGAGCAGCGCGCACGGCGCAAGCCGCCTCGTTTGTCGGTCCCTCAACGCCAACACCAGGGAATCCCCTACTCGTCCCAACAGCACGGCCGATGGAGCTTACCCAACAGCGTGCCTCAGCTCAAACCATTGCTGCCCTCAATGGCGTGAGCCGACCACATCCAAGACCCCTGCGCCGTTGGTGAACCCTGATTGTGACAGAACCAAGAACTATATCGCAGTGCAGCACATGTTCGCGGGCGATTAACCGTAGATGGTACGAGCTTCGCGGTGACGAACGCGCAATGAATCGTTACTGTTCTTGCCATGAGTATCGTCACGACCGACACGACCACATCCGAGAAGAAGTTCGATGCGGAAGCCTTCGCGATGAACGTCGCGCGGGCCATGGAAAGCGGAGGCAAGGCGCTCGCCGCTTACCTGAAGCCGCGCGAGACCGGCGAGGTCCAGGACCGGCCGCCGCCCGAGCTCACCGAGATGGTCAAGACCTTCACCGCGGTCGCGGAATATTGGCTGTCGGACAATGCGCGCTCCTCGGAGCTCCAGACGCGGCTCGCCAAGGATTATCTCGACCTCTGGGGCTCGGCGGCCCGTCGCATGGCAGGCGAGGACGCGCCGCCCGCGATCGCGCCCTCGCCACGTGACAAGCGCTTCGCCGATCCCGAATGGAAATCGAACCAGTTCTTCGATTTCATGATGCAGCTCTATCTGCTCACCACCAAGCGCGCGCAGGAGCTGGTGAACGACGCGCAAGGGCTCGATCCGCACACCCGCCGCAAGGCGGAGTTTTACGTGCAGCAGGTCACCAACGCGCTGTCGCCGTCGAATTTCGTGCTGACCAATCCGGAGGTGCTGCGCCAGACGGTCGCAAGCTCCGGCGACAATCTGGCCAAGGGCCTGCAAATGCTGGCCGAGGACATCGCGGCCGGCAAGGGCATGCTGAAGATCCGCCAATCCAATCCGGACAATCTCGAGCTCGGCGTCAACATGGCGACGACGCCCGGCAAGGTGATCTACCAGAACGAGATGATGCAGCTCATCCAGTATGAGCCGACCACCGAGAAGGTGCTGCGCACGCCGCTCCTGATCGTGCCGCCCTGGATCAACAAGTTCTACATTCTCGATCTCAAGCCGGACAAATCCTACATCAAATGGTGCGTCGACCAGGGCATCACCGTGTTCGTGATCTCCTGGGTCAACCCGGACAAGCGGCTCGGCAACAAGAGCTGGGAAGACTACATGAAGGAAGGCCCGCTCACGGCGATGGACGTGATCGAGCAGGCGACCGGCGAGATGAAGGTGCACACCGCCGGCTATTGCGTCGGCGGCACGATGCTCGCGACCACGCTGGCCTGGCTTGCCGAGAAGCGCCGCCAGCGCGTCGCTTCGGCGACGTTCTTCGCCGCGCAGGTCGACTTCACCCATGCCGGCGATCTCCTCGTGTTCGTCGACGAGGAGCAGATCTCGGCACTCGAGCACGACATGAAGGCCGCCGGCGTGCTCGAAGGCTCCAAGATGGCGATGGCCTTCAACATGCTGCGCTCCAACGACCTGATCTGGTCCTATGTCGTCAGCAACTATCTGAAGGGCCAGCAGCCGAGCGCGTTCGACCTCTTGCACTGGAATTCGGACGCAACCCGCATGACGGCGGCGAACCATTCCTATTACTTGCGCAACTGCTACCTGGAGAACCGGCTGTCGACAGGCAGCCTGGTGCTCGACAACACGCTGCTCGATCTCTCCAAGGTCAAGGTGCCCGTCTACAATCTCGCCACTCGCGAGGACCACATCGCGCCGGCCGAATCCGTGCTCTACGGCTCGCAGTTCTTCGGCGGTCCGGTGAAATACGTGCTGTCGGGCTCGGGCCACATTGCAGGCGTCGTCAACCCGCCGGCCTCGAACAAGTACCAGTACTGGACCAACGACAACATCAGGGACGTCAACGTTACGCAGTGGATGAAGGGCGCAGAGGAGCACAAGGGCTCGTGGTGGCCGGACTGGCGCGAATGGCTGGGCGGGCTCGACCCCGAGGAGGTCCCGGCGCGCACCGTCGGCAGCGCGGCGGTGCCGCCGATCGAGGACGCACCCGGCAGCTACGTCCGCGTTCGCGCGTAGCGGAATCTCCCGCGCTTTTGTATAAGCTCCCTCTTCAGCACGGTGAATAAAGTGGGGATCGGACTATGACGCGCGAATTGTTCTGGCTGACTTTGACGGTGATCCTGACCGGCATCCTCTGGATCCCCTACATCATCAACCGCTGCCAGGTCCGCGGCCTCTCGGGCGCGATGGCCAACCCGTCGCGTAACGACAAGCCGCACGCCGAATGGGCGAACCGGCTGATGTTCGCGCATGACAATGCGGTCGAGAACCTCGTGATCTTCGCGCCGCTGGTGCTGATCCTGAATGCGATCGACTATTCCAGCAAATGGACTGTGCTCGCCTGCGCCGTCTATTTCTGGGCCCGCGTCGCGCACCTGATCGTCTACGCGCTCGGCCTGCCGGTGTTCCGCACCCTCGCCTTCACCGTCGGCTTCCTCGCCCAGGCCGTGCTGGCGCTGGCGATCTTCCAGGTGTTCTGACGCTCTCTTCCTCGTCATTGCGAGGAGCGAAGCGACGAAGCAATCCAGACCGCTTCCGCGGGGACATTTCTGGATTGCTTCGCTTCGCTCGCAATGACGGAGAAACCCTCGGCTAGTCCTCCGGCAATCCCAGCATCAGCCGCAGGTTCTGCACGGCGGCGCCCGAGGCGCCCTTGCCGAGATTGTCCAGGCGCGCGACCAGCACCGCTTGGTGATACTTGTCGCTGGCGAAGACGTAGAGCTCGAGCATGTTGGTTTCGTTGAGCGCCTCCGGCTCGAGCCGGCCGCCCTTGGTCGCCTCGTTCTGGAGCGGCATCACCGAGACGTACTTTGAACCGACGTAGCGCTTGGCGAGTGCAGCTTGCAGATCGGCGCCGCCTGGCTTGCCCGGCAGCGTGTCGAGCTGGAGCGGCACCGAGACCAGCATGCCCTGCCGGTAGTTGCCGACGGATGGAATGAAGATCGGCCGCCGCGTAAGGTTCGAATAGAGCTGCATCTCCGGCAGATGCTTGTGCTCGAAGCCGAGGCCGTAGAGCTCGAAGGACGGCGCGCTGCCGTCTTCAAAGCTCGCGATCATCGACTTGCCGCCGCCGGAATAGCCGCTCACCGCGTTGACGGTGACGGGATAGTCCTGCGGCAAGAGGCCGGCATCGACGATCGGCCGCAGCAGCGCGATCGCGCCGGTGGGATAGCAGCCGGGATTGGAGACTTTTTTCGCCGCTTTGATCTTGCCGGCCTGATCGGGCGTCAGCTCGGGAAAGCCGTAGGCCCAGTCGGGCGCGACGCGGTACGCGGTCGAAGCGTCCAGCACTTTCGGCGCCGCGGCACCCATGCTGTCGACGAGTGCGACCGTCTCCTTGGCGGCGTCGTCGGGCAGGCAGAGGATGACGAGGTCGACCTCCTCCATCAGCGCCTTCTTGGCCGCGGGATCCTTGCGCTTGTCGTCGGCGATCGTCTTCACCGCGACATCACCTTGCAGCTTGAGCCGCTCGTTGATGCCAAGACCGGTCGTGCCGGAGCCGCCGTCGACGAAGACGACCGGCTTCTTGGTTGCAGCGCCGACGTCAGGGGCTTGTTTGGTCTCAGCGAGGCTCATGTCGCGCTCCTTTCGAGCTTGTTCGTGTCATCTGCAACGGTTTGATCAGCGAAGATTTGCGGCCGCGTCTGCCGCATCAATCGTGAAATTGCTTTCGCGTCGGCATCGCCATTGTCGAGCGCGATGACGACCGCAGCAAAGTCGGCTTCGGACTTGTTCTGGTTGAGCTTGAAGCTGCCTTCGACCTCTTCAACCGTCATGACCAGCCCCACGATCGCCCTCTTCATCGTCTCGAACCGACCCGCCGTCATCTTCGCCGAGGTCCAGGGCTTCTTCGGCAGCAGCCAGTCCTCGAACTTGGCGCTGAGCGTGTCGATCTGGACGCTGAGCTCCGCGTCCGACAAGACGCGCACCGGCCCGGTCAGATGGACCGACTGATAGAGCCAGGTCGGCACCTGGTCCGGCGAGACGTACCAGTCCGGCGATACATAGGCATCCGGACCATTGATCGCGAGCAGCCAGGACGTCGATCCGTCCCCGAGCTTTACCAGCGGATTGTGACGGGCAACATGAAAGGCGACCTGCGGCGTGCCGTCGGCGGCGTAGCTCACATAGAACGGCAGTTGCGACGCGATCGGCCTGGTGCCGTCCCACGCGCAGAAGGTGCCGAAGCCGCGCTCGTCCGCAAGCTTGAGGCTCGCGGCGCGGTCCTGCTTGAAAAAGGGCGGTGTGTACATCGTGGTCTCCTGCTGGGGCTCCTTGTGGGGGCCGCCGGATCAGATCGCGCTGACAGGAGAGAGAATGCCGCGGATCGGATCCAGCGGCAAAGACGATGATCTCAAACGCGATCGACCGCCCAAACCGCTAAAGTGCGGCGGCGGCGACGGGCGAACAGAATGGTCGCGGCGTTGATCATGGCGCGCGGCTATAAGGCCATGTGGTTCCGGCGTCAAGGTTTGACACTGTCACACCAGGCGCAAGATCCACTCCATGATCTTGGCCATCACATCACCGAACAGCAACAGCGCCGCCGCCCAGACCAGCGCCGAGATGAAATTGGCGGCCTGAAAGCTCCAATACGGCATCTCGAAAATGCCGGCGGCGAGCGGTACGGAGGCGCGCAAGGGGCCGAAGAAGCGGCCGATGAAGATGCTCGGCACGCCCCAGCTCCGCACAAACGCCTCGCCGCGCGGCAGGATTTCCGGATAGCGCGACAACGGCCACATCTGCGCGACCTGCTCCTTGTAGCGGAAGCCGAACCAGTAGGAGACCCAGTCGCCAAGCGCAGCCCCGATCGCACCCGCAATCCAGACCGGATAGAAGCTGATGCCGCTCACCCCGATCAGGGCGCCGATCGCAACCAGCGCGCCCCAGGCCGGGACCAGGAGCGAGATGAAGGCGAGCGATTCACCGAATGCCAGAAGGAACACGATCGGTGCTGCCCAGACCTGGTGAACGCGCACGAAGTCGGCCAGTGCGTGCGCATACTGCTCCATTGCCAAAAATGCCTTCCCCGCCCCGCCTCGCGTCCTGGATCGTGAAAAGGACTGGTAAGCCAAGGCGTTGCGTGACATCAAGTCACAAAGACCGGCTCAATACATGCCACGATGTCAAATTGCCGGGAACAATGGGCCGAGGCGGCGTAAAATCGCCGGGATTGGCCCGCAACGACACCGGCGACCGGTCCGACGGTCACTTTTTCAGGCCAGCCGTGGCATAGTCGGCCTAACCGATTCGCCGCCTCCGCGGCCCTCAAAACCCATCAAGATATATGTCCAAGCAATTGAAAACCAAAGCAAAAGGCGATCTCTTCGGCGGCGACGAGCCTAAGCCGCGCGCACCGGCCAAGGCGGCTTCGCGTGCGAGTGGCGGCGAGGCCGATTACACCGCGGCCGATATCGAGGTGCTGGAGGGTCTGGAACCCGTCCGGCGCCGTCCCGGCATGTATATCGGCGGCACTGACGAGAAGGCGCTGCATCACCTCTTCGCCGAAGTCATCGACAACTCGATGGACGAGGCGCTTGCCGGGCACGCGACCTTCATCGAGGTCGACCTGAGCGCGGACGGCTTTCTCACCGTCACCGACAACGGCCGCGGCATCCCTGTCGACCCGCATCCGAAATTCCCGAAGAAGTCGGCGCTCGAAGTCATCATGTGCACGTTGCATTCGGGCGGCAAGTTCGACTCCAAGGTCTATGAGACTTCGGGTGGTTTGCACGGCGTCGGCATCTCAGTCGTCAATGCCCTCTCCTCCCTTCTCGAGGTCGAGGTCGCGCGCAGCCAGAAACTCTATCGCATGACGTTCGAGCGCGGCCATCCGAAGGGCAAGCTCGAGGACCTCGGCAAGATCAACAATCGCCGCGGCACGCGCGTGCGTTTCAAGCCCGACACCGACATCTTCGGCGCCAAGGCGGCGTTCAAGCCGCAGCGCCTGTTCAAGATGACGCGCTCGAAGGCCTATCTGTTCGGCGGCGTCGAGATCCGCTGGAATTGTGCGCCCGAGCTCTTGAAGGGCGTCGAGGACGTGCCGGCGGAAGCGACGTTCCACTTCCCCGGCGGGTTGAAGGATTATCTCGCCGCCGCGATCCATGCCGACACGTTGGTGCACCCCGACATCTTCTCCGGCAAGTCGGGCCGCAACGGCGCGCACGGCGCCTGCGAATGGGCTGTGGCGTGGACTGCGGACGCCGACGGCTTCCTGTCCTCCTACACCAACACCGTGCCGACGCCCGATGGCGGAACGCATGAATCCGGCTTGCGCAGCGCGCTGCTGCGCGGCCTGAAGGACCACGCCGAGCGCGTCGGCCAGGGCAAGCGCGCGGCCTCCGTCACCTCGGAAGACGTGATGGTGGGCGCGGCCGTGATGCTCTCGGTGTTCGTGCGCGAGCCTGAATTCCAGGGCCAGACCAAGGATCGTCTCGCCACCGCTGAAGCACAGCGCATCGTCGAGCAGGCGATGAAGGACCCGTTCGATCACTGGCTCTCGGGCAATCCGAACCAGGCCAACAGGCTGCTCGACTTCGTGATCGATCGCGCCGAAGAGCGACTGCGCCGCCGCCAGGAAAAGGAGACCGCGCGCAAGACCGCCGGCAAGAAGCTGCGCCTGCCCGGCAAGCTCGCCGACTGCACCGACGCGGGAACGGAAGGCTCCGAGCTTTTCATCGTCGAGGGCGACTCGGCCGGCGGCAGCGCCAAGCAGGCGCGCGATCGCAAGACTCAGGCCGTGCTGCCGCTGCGCGGCAAGATCCTGAACGTCGCCTCTGCCGGCAAGGACAAGCTGACGGCAAACGCCCAGCTCTCCGACCTCGTGCAGGCGATCGGCTCCGGCACGCTCGCGCAATATCGCGAAGAGGATCTGCGCTATCAGCGCATCATCATCATGACCGACGCCGACGTCGACGGCGCCCATATCGCTTCGCTGCTGATCACCTTCTTCTACCGGCAGATGCCGCGGCTGATCGACGAAGGCCACCTCTTCCTGGCGGTGCCGCCGCTCTACAAGCTGACGCACGGTTCCAAATCGGTCTACGCCCGCGACGACGCGCACAAGGAGGCGCTGCTCAAGAGCGAGTTCAACGCCAACGCCAAGGTCGAGGTGAACCGCTTCAAAGGCCTCGGCGAGATGATGCCGGCGCAGCTCAAGGAAACCACCATGGATCCGGCGCGGAGGACGCTCCTCAAGGTGGTCCTGCTTGCCGACGATCGCGACACCACGGCCGATTCGGTGGAACGACTCATGGGCACCAAGGCGGAGGCACGATTTGCCTTCATTTCGGACAAGGCCGAATTCGCCAGCGAGGACCTGCTGGACGTCTGAGTCCTATTCCTGTTTGGCGCAAGAGTCCTACCCATTTCCAGCGCCAACGCCTTATAAACGCGGTGGAATTTTTGACGCGACTCGCGCAACCAGAGGTCGTCGTCCGTAGAAGTGCGGATTGTTTTCCGGTGACTGTGCCTGCGCTGCAACAGCTTTTTAGCTGGGAACGACTATAGTCTGTATCAGGCGACAGAATTCGCGGCGCTTGCGCTCGGTGCTCAGACCAAAGGTTGGGGATGTAAATATGAAAAAGGTTGTACTCGCTCTGACGGCGGTCGTGGCGATGACGGGCGTGGCCTCAGCGGCTGACCTGGCTGCGCGGCCCTACACCAAGGCTCCGGTGGTTGCGGCTCCGCTTCCGAGCTGGACGGGCTGCTATCTCGGCGCCGGCGGTGGCGCCGCCATGACCAACAACGACAACAACCTCTTCGATCCCCTGACGGGCCTTGCTCTCACCAACAACGCCACCAGCGGCGCGCGTGGCTGGTTCGGCACCGTGCAGGGCGGCTGCGATTACCAGTTCCAGAACTGGGTTGTCGGCGCCTTCGCCGACTATGACTTCATGGATGTCCACGGCGATCTCGCCCCGTCGGGGCTTGGCGGGTTCGTCGGCTCGCAGAAGCAGGATTGGCAGTGGGCAGTCGGCGCTCGCGTCGGTTACCTGATCCTGCCGCAGTTGCTGACCTACGTCTCGGGTGGCTACACCCAGGCCCATTGGAAGGACACGGATCTGAGCTTCCCGATTGCAGGCTTCGGGTCGACCTTCACTGTGCCCGGCGGCACCAAGGGTGGCTGGTTCATCGGAGCCGGCGACGAATATGCGCTGACCAGCTTCGTGCCCGGCCTGTTCTGGAAGACAGAGTATCGCTATTCGGAGTTTGACCGTGTGAACGTGCCGGTTAACTTCTCTGCTGCAGTTGGCGGTGGCGCGACCGGCGTCTCGATGACCGAGAAGTTCCGCGAGCACAGCGTGCGCAGCGAGCTGGTCTACCGCTTCAACTGGGGCGGCCCGGTCGTCGCCAAGTACTGAGCGAAGTGCTGATCTGAGTTCAAAAGCCCCGGCATCGCCCGGGGCTTTTTCGTTCTTGCCTCCCGATCGGCGCCGCCCCTCAATCGCGGCGCAACGCGCCAAGGGCCTATCCCCCTGCGACATCGTTTCCCGGCAATTGTGTCTCGGCAGCAACAGCTTTCCGGCCGGAACTGTCTATAAGCTCAGGCATCAGTTGAACGGAATCAGTGCGCTCGCGCCTGCTACTTGGTTGGGGATTTGGATATGAAAAAGATTGTGCTCGCTCTGACGGCGGTCGCGGCAATGACGGGCGCAGCCTCGGCCGCTGACCTGGCCGCGCGGCCCTACACCAAGGCTCCGGTGGCCGTTGCTCCGGTGCCGAGCTGGACTGGCTGCTACATCGCTGCTGGCGGTGGCGGGGCCATGACCAACAACGACCATAACACCTTCCTCACTGCTACTGGTGCTGCCGTCGATCAAAACACTACGTCTGGCGCACGCGGCTGGCTCGCTACGGTTCAGGGTGGTTGTGACTATCAGTTCGCTGGCAACTGGCTGGTCGGTGCCTTCGCCGACTATGACTTCATGGATGTCAGGGGCGATATCAACGTGCCGGCCGTCGGCCCGTTCACGGGCTCGCAGAAGCAGGATTGGCAGTGGGCGGTGGGCGCTCGCGTCGGTTACCTGGTTCTGCCGCAGTTGCTGACCTATGTCTCGGGCGGCTACACCCAGGCCCATTGGAAAGACACGGATCTGAGCTTCCCGCTGGGAGGCATCGGGGCGACCTTCACGGTGCCCGGCGGTACCAAGGGGGGCTGGTTCATCGGCACCGGCGACGAATATGCGCTGACTAGCTTCCTGCCCGGCCTGTTCTGGAAGACGGAGTATCGTTATTCGGAGTTTGATCGCGTAAACGTGCCGCTCAACGTAGCTGCCGCGGCAGGCGGTGGCACGACCGCCGGTTCGGTGACCGAAAAGTTCCGCGAGCACAGCGTGCGCAGCGAGCTGGTCTACCGCTTCAACTGGGCGGGCCCGGTCGTCGCCAAGTACTGAGCGAAGTACTGATCCGAGTTCAAAAGCCCCGGCATCGTCCGGGGCTTTTTCGTTGTGACAAGCCCGTCAGGACACACCGTCTGCTGACGCCAGAAGCTTATCGCGTCGCGTCAGGCAGCGGAGTCGCGCGGCTGTTGTGTTGGAACAGCAACAGCATTTTCCAGGGAACCCTTTATAAGGAACCCATCGGTTGAATCGATTCCGGGGCACTCGCGCCCCCTTCCTGGGGTGGAATTCGAAATGAAGAAGTTTGTGTTTGCTTTCACGGCGATCGCGGCAATGACGGGCGCCGCCTCGGCAGCTGACCTCGCGGCGCGGCCCTACACCAAGGCTCCGGTGGCCGTTGCTCCGGCCGTCAACTGGACGGGCTGCTACGTCGGTGCCGGCGGCGGCGGCGCGATGACCAACAACGATCACAATGAAACCTACGACGCCACGACCGGCGTACCGATTAGCAGCAATTCCAATAGAACGAGTGGCGCGCGCGGCTGGTTCGGCACCGTCCAAGGTGGCTGCGACTACCAATTCGCGGGCACCAACTGGCTGGTCGGTGGCTTCGCGGACTACGACTTCATGGATGTTAGAGGCGACCTCAGCATCGACGGCACCATCGTCCCAACCTCGACTGGAAGCCAGAAGCAGGATCAGCAGTGGGCCGTCGGCCTCCGCGTGGGATATCTCGTTCTCCCGCAGTTGCTGACTTACGTGTCGGGCGGCTACACGCAGGCGCATTGGAAGAGCACGGCCCTCACCTCACTTAGCTTCGCGGGCGGAACGGCAACTCTTGGCGGAGCAACCAAGGGCGGCTGGTTTATCGGCACGGGTGACGAATATGCTCTGACGAGCTTCCTGCCCGGTCTGTTCTGGAAGACCGAGTACCGGTATTCTGAGTTCGATCGCGCCAATGTCACCATCGACTATACCGGGTACGGCGGCCCTGCTACCGGCTACGGCGAGTCCCAGAAATTCCGCGAACACAGCGTGCGCAGCGAGCTGGTCTACCGCTTCAACTGGGCGGGCCCGGTGGTCGCCAAGTACTGAGCCGGTTCGATACGAGATCTCAAAAGCCCCGGCATCGTCCGGGGCTTTTTCCTTGTGGGGCTGCTCCGCACTGACGGTGAGTCGGCGCAGATCAACCGGCTACAGTTCCAACTCGGACGGCGTGGTCGGCACCAAGTACCGAGCAAGCGGAACTTGACTTCGACGTCGAAGCCTCGGCGCGGCAAGACGTTGTTTTGCGCGCCGGGTTGTCGCTAAACGCTTGATGCGATTGGTGTTGGCGGCACAGCAGGGTGCTTTATCGGCAACACCTGTTCGCAATGATCCAGTGAGTTCGCTACAGACCAATCGAAATTCGCCACAGAACAAGACGGCAAGACGCGCGGAGATTATTCCCGATTTTGCGCCGAACACGCCGGCCGCACGTTTTGGGACGCGACGCCGCTCGCGTGAAGGGCTTGGAGATTGGAATGAAGAAGTACCTGTTTGCACTCACCGCAGTGGCCGCAATGACCGGCTCCGCCTCGGCCGCCGACCTCGGCGCGCGGCCCTACACCAAGGCTCCGGTGGCTGCTGCCCCGGTCGCCAACTGGACCGGCTGCTATGTCGCCGGCGGCGGTGGCGGCGCCTACACCAGGAACGATCACAGCGAGTCCATCACCACGACTGGCCTTTCGCTGCTCGGAAACTCGACGGCTGGCGCGAGTGGCTGGTTCGGCACCGTGGGAGCAGGCTGCGACTATCAAATCAGCAATTTCGTGGTCGGCCTGTTCGGCGACTACGACTTCATGGATGTGTCCGGTGACAGCACGGCGGCCGGTTTCTTGGTGGGAACGCGGAAGCAGGATTCGCAATGGGCTGTCGGCGGCCGCGTCGGCTACCTGGCTCTGCCCCAGCTCCTGACCTATGTCTCCGGCGGCTACACACAGGCCCATTGGAAGTCGACCGACTACGGCAACTTCCTGGGCGTGCCGCTTGCTAACAATGGCTTCACCAAAGGTGGCTGGTTTATCGGCACCGGTGACGAATATGCCCTGAACTTCCTCCCCGGCCTGTTCTGGAAAACCGAGTATCGCTATTCGGAGTTTGACCGCGCGGACGTCAGCATCGACCAGGTTGGTGTCGGTCCGACCGGAATCGCCCAGACCAACAAATTCCGCGAGCACAGCGTGCGCAGCGAGCTCGTCTACCGCTTCAACTGGGGTCGTTAGTCGCCACTGAACTGAACTGGTCCAAGCATCAAAAGCCCCGGCATCGCCCGGGGCTTTTTCGTTGTGGGCTGCTCTGCACTGACGGTGAGCCGGCGCGCATCGACCGTCTACCGTTCCAACCCGAACGGCATGGTCGTCGCCAAGTACTGAGCTTGGACGAACCGCCATACACGGAGCCGTACGTGCAGTGGTGTGGGAGGCGGAAGCCGCGAAGGCCTCCTCGTCCCCGATCGCTCTCCAACATGCGCGTCGATCGCTAGTCGCCGATGCCTCGGCGCGGCAAGACGCGCTTTTGCGCGCCACATTATCGCAAAACGCTTGATGCGATTGGCGTTGGCTGCACCGGCGGGTGCTCTATCGGCAACACCTGTCGCGCAATGATCCATGAGTTCGCCACAGACCAATCGAACGTCGCCACAGAACAAGACGGCAAGACGCGCGGAGATTATTCCCAATCTTGCGCCGAACACGCCGGCCGCACGTTTTGGGACGCGAGGCCGCTCGCGTGAAGGTTGGGAGATTGGCATGAAGAAATACCTGTTTGCACTCACCGCACTGGCCGCAATGACCGGCTCCGCCTCGGCGGCCGACCTGGGTGCGCGGCCCTACACCAAAGCTCCGGTGGCTGCTGCTCCAGTTGCGAGCTGGACCGGCTGCTACATCGGTGGTGGCGGTGGAGGCGGCTTGCTGAGCCAAAATACCCGGGAGTTCACCTTGGCGGGTACCCCCGACTCCGCCGTTTGGGCAACGTCAGGTGGGCGCGGCTCGTTCGGGACGGTCGGCGGCGGTTGCGATTACCAGTTTGCGCTTGGCAGCTGGAACATGGTTGTCGGCGCACTGGCGGACTATGACTTCGCCGATATTCACGGCACTCGGAACGCTTCGATCGGTACCTGGCCGTACTTCGGAGACGAGAAGCTTGACCAATCCTGGGCTGTTGGCGCCCGCGTCGGCTGGCTCGTTACGCCCACCCTGCTCACCTACTTCAGCGGTGGCTACACGCAGGCTCACTTCAGCGGCTTCAATCTCACCCGGAACGTTTTTCCGGTTCCGACGGCACCGCTCTTTAGTGTGAATTCGGGCTGGCGGGATGGCTGGTTCATCGGAAGCGGTCTCGAATATGATCTGGGCTGGATTCCGGGCTTGAAGTGGAACACCGAATATCGGTTCTCGGACTTTGGCACAGTGCGCGACACGTACTACGCGTTCGGTACCACGACCCCAGCTGGATACACCGACTCTCACAAATACGTTCAAACGATCCGGAGCACGCTGGTCTACCATTTCAACTGGGGTGGCCGGTAGTCGCGAAGTACTGATCCACTCTTCATGCGAGACTCAAAGCCCCGGCATCGTCCGGGGCTTTTTTTCAGCATTCAATTCCGCACGCTAGCCGGTGCCCCGCAGGCGTCCTGAGGCTGCGTCTTGATCGCACCGAAACGGCATCCGTGATCGTCTCGCCGAGCGCGCTGCGAAAGGCCTTCGCCTCTGCCCGCGCGACGCCGAAAGGACTCCTCGCCCGGCCCGCAGCCCGGCTGCCATTGTCTCCGCACCAAAGCTGCGGCTAGTCTGGTCCAAGCCTTTCGCGACCGCCGGCATCGTCGATGCCGCAGCGCGACAGAAGCAGACCAATGGGAGGGACGCATGCGCAGATTTCTGCTGACCGCAGGCCTGTTCGCGACTGCCATGGGCCTGATCTGGATCGGACAGGGCACGGGCACGTTTCCCTGGCCGCGATCGAGCTTCATGGTCAACCAGCTGCAATGGGCCGGCTATGGCATAGCCATGGCCGGTTTCGGCCTGGTCCTGATCTGGGAAAGCAGCCAGTAGAAAAACCAAACAAGAAAAGGACATCACAGCATGACATCCAGCCGGTTCGATCTCCGCGGCAAGGTCGCGATCGTCACGGGAGGCAATGGCGGCATCGGGCTCGGCATGGCCCGCGGGCTGGCCGATGCCGGCGCCGACATCGCCGTGGTCGGCCGCAACGAAGCGAAGTCGAAAGCGGCGGTCGATGATCTCCGCCAGCGTGGCGTCAAGGCAATCGCGGTCGCGACGGACGTCACCGACAAGGCCGCGGTCGAGGCGATGGTCGCGCGTGTCGCAAAGGAGCTCGGCCGCATCGACATCCTCGTCAACAATGCCGGCATGAGCATCCGCAAGCCACCGCACGAGCTCGAGCTCGAGGAATGGAGCAAGGTGATCGACACCAACCTCACCAGCGCCTTCGTGTGCTCGAAGGCGGCCTATCCCGCGCTGAAGGCATCCGGCCGCGGCAAGGTGATCAATATCGGCTCGATGATGTCGATCTTCGGCGCGAGCTTCGCGCCGGCGTATGCTGCAAGCAAGGGCGGTATCGTGCAGTTCACGCGCGCCTGCGCCAACGCATGGGCGGCGGACAACATCCAGGTCAACGCGATCCTGCCGGGCTGGATCGACACCGATCTCACCCGCGGCGCACGTCAGCAGGTGACCGGGCTGCACGAGCGCGTGCTCGCGCGGACGCCCGCGGGCCGTTGGGGCAATATCGACGACTTCGCCGGCATCGCGGTGTTCCTCGCCTCACCCGCCTCCGATTTCGTCACTGGCACCGCGATCCCCGTCGATGGCGGCTTCTCGGTGATGGCTTGAGATCACGGCGCGCGTAAAAAAGCCCCGGCTTGAGGCCGGGGCTTTGCATCAGAGGATCGGGCAAGCCGGTATCAGTATCTGGCGACCACCGGTCCACCAAAATGATAGTTGATCTTGACCCGTGCCACGTGCTCGCGGTCGTCAAATCGCGCGGTACTCGTATTGAAGAAAAAGCCACCAGCCGGCGCCAGCGTGAGCGTCGTCCTGCCAAGGTCGACATAGAGGTATTCGGCGCCGACCGACCAGTTCCTCGCGAACAGCCATTCGGCGCCTGCACCCACAGTCCAACCGACGCGCGTTGTATCGTCGCTGACCGTGCGACACGTTGCCGAGGGGGCAACCGGACAAGCGACGCCCGGGGCAAGGACTTCCGTCATCGAGTGTTTCACCGCGCCGACGGCGAGACCGCCGGTTGCGTAGAGCAACCAGTTGCCGCCGGTATAGCCGATACGGCCACGGACAGTGCCGAGAGCACCCTGCTCAGAGCGGAAATAGGCGGTGTCCGATGCGACGGTGCCCATGGGCGCTCCGACCGCACGGTTGGTCCCGAACTGGACAAAGCTATGTTGGATGAGCTGTTGCCAGGCACCGTCTCCCTCGATACCGACGACCCAAGTTCCCATCTGCCAGTTGTAGCCAATCTGTGCACCGCCAATGAAACTGCTCGGACGCGAGCAGCTGGTCGAGAGGTCGAAGGGATTGGCGCCCACGAGGACAGGGGCGGCTACGCCTGCGGGTGAACCACAGAACGTGAAGATGTTGCCGGGTGTCGTGAACGGCATGTCATAGCCGAGCCTGTTGTCCGACCACGCGCCGCCGAGATTGCCACCGACATAGAAGCCAGTCCATGTCCAGACTTCCGGAACCGGAAGAGGTGGTGCCTTGACGGCCATGTCTGCCGCCGATGCAGTCCCGATAATTCCTACTGAGAAGAGTGACGCTGCAAGCGCCCAGCCCAAGCGGTATTTCATTAATTCCCCCTGCAAAAATATCATGAAAAAGCGAATTTAATTCCGGGAGAAAGGATAGCTTTCTTGACATGATCAAACGAGTTGGAACCCTGGGCGCCACTTCGTCTTGTTTCGCTTTTTCAGCTGACGTGGCGCGTCAGCAACATCCAGCAACAAATCAGCGGTAAAATAGGCCGCGATAGGTCAATAGTTCGCCCCTAACTGTTGCACCAAAAGCAAAAAGCCCCGGCCGATGCCGGGGCTTTTCGTTTCATTGCCGAAGCGATTGAGTCTCAGTAGCGCGCGATGACCGGCGAGTCGAACTTGTAGCTCGCTCGCACCACTGCCCACTGAATGTCGCGCGGCTTGGCATCGAAGGTGTAGGTTCCCGCGGCCGTGCCGGCGAGCTGATAGGTCTGGCTCGTGAAGGCGGCGTAGTTGTACTCGACACCGACGATCCAGTTGCGGGTAATGCCGTACTCCCAGCCGGCGCCGACAGTCCAGCCGCTGGCCCAATGAGTCTGACCGCCCGAGCCGGTCGCAACTCCGACAGTGTCGGACACCGAGAGGCGATTGTTGGCGCCAGCGTAGCCGCCCTTGATGTAGAACAGGTTGTTCTGCACGGCGTAACCCGCACGACCGACGATCGTCGCCAGCACGTTGGTGCGCCAGCTGAACTGATCGTCCAGACCGACGCCGAACACTGTGTTGTTGACAGTGCCGTGGTTGTCGAGCCCGGAGATGGTGCCTTCGAGACCGAACACGTAATTGCTGGCCTGCCAGTTGTAGCCGATCTGCGCACCGCCGATGAGGCCGGAGCCGCGCTGGCGAAAGCCCTCGCCAGGCGAGAGATCGCCGAACAGCGTCGTGTTCGCACTGTTGATCCACTGCTGATTGGTCCAGGCGCCGCCGATGTTGCCGCCGACGTAGAAGCCCGTCCAGTTGAAGAGCGGCTCGATATAGGCCGGAGCCTTCGTGTAGGGCCGCGCGGCGAGATCGGCGGCGGAAACGCTACCGGCTGCGACGAGCGCGCTGGCGCAGGTGAAGGCGGCAATCAACTTGGAACGCATGGTACACCCCTTGTCCTCAGATGGGCTGCACGCTCACAGACAGTCCTTACTAAAATTGGAATCAACGAAGTTAAGCCGCACCATTGGCTTTCGCGCGCCTCGGAATCCAATCGCGCTGTTGCACGTGCGCAACGTGCGTAGGCTGACTTAACGCGATGTTATCCCTATTAGATCATCACGCGATCACGATGCGCGCGCGACCGGCGAATGCACGTGCTCGGGCCGCACGCCGAGCGCGACGAACCGTGCGGGAATCTTCTGGAGCCACGGCCACGCCGTAACGAGACGCACGATCAGCGGAGCCTTCACGGGCTGATTGCCGGGCCTGAGCGCACCGCTGATGATATTGTTCTGCACGACGACCTGCATCGCCTGCGTCATCCTCACCGGAAACGCACGCCGCTGGCGCACGGCGTCGAGTTCGGCTTCGGATGGGCAACCGTTCCTGATCTTGTCGGCGAGCAGATTGGCGGTCGCAACCGCGTCCTGGACCGCGAGATTGACGCCGACGCCGCCGACCGGCGACATCGCATGCGCGGCATCGCCGATGCAGAGCAGGCCCGGCTGCGTCCAGCGGCTGAGGCGGTTGATCGCGACGGTGAGAAGCTTGACGTCGTCCCAGCTCTTCACGTCGGAGATTCCGGATGAAAGGATCGGCGCCATGCGGACGACATCGTCGAGCAGCGCTTGCAGCCCCCTCGCCTTCACCGCGTCAAACTGCCCCTTGGCGATGACATAGGCGCATTGCCAGTACTCGCCACGGTCGAACGTGATCATCATCTTGCCGGGCTCGACGCGTGCGAACACGTTCTCGGTTTCGTTCGACCGCCGTCCGGCGCGAAACCACAACACGTCCATCGGCGCGCCGATCTCCTCGACCGCGAGGCCCGCGCGCTGGCGCACCGTCGAATGACGGCCGTCGCAGGCGATGGTCAGATCCGCCTCGATGTCGATCGGGCCCTCCGGCGTCGTCGCGCGCACGCCGGCGATCGCCTCACCGCGCCGGGTCAAGTCGGTTGCCTCCGTGCTCATCATCACCTTGAGCGAGGGAAAACGCTGACCGCTCTCGCGCAAGAAATTCAAGAAGTCCCATTGCGGCATGAAGGCGATGAACGGGTATTTGGTGTCGAGCCGGCGGAGATCGGCGATGCGCACAGGCGTGCCGCCGAACATGCCGTCGAGCGTCTGCAAGCGCTGATGCGGCAACTTCAGGAAGCCGTCGATCAGGCCAAGCTCGTCCATCACCTGGAGCGTCGAGGGATGCACGGTGTCGCCACGGAAATCGCGAAAGAAATCCGCGTGCTTCTCCAGCACCACGACGTCGATGCCGGCGCGCCCCAGGAGATAGCCGAGCATCATGCCCGCGGGTCCGCCGCCGACGATGCAGCAGCGAACTTTCATGGAGCGAGGTGCGGCTGGCGGTTCTGGCCCGTTAGCGTTCATGATCCGGTCCTCGGCGGTGGTTCGATGCGCAACAATGATTATAGCGCAGGCTCGGCACTAAGATGCCGAGTGACGAGATCGAGAAACTCACTGGCCAGCGGCGAGATGCTCAAGGACCGGTGGCGAATGACGCCGACAGTCCGCTTGATCTCGGGAGCGGAGATGGGAACTGACCGGATATTGGAGCCGGGATGTGTCGGTAGGGCCATTGCCGGCAAGATGGCGCAGCCGACGCCCGCTTCCAGGAGCTCGATGATGCAGGAGACGTGTTCGACTTCGTAAAACCACCGCAGCTTCAGAGCAGCATTTCCGAGCAAGACCTCCAGCAGGAGCCTGTTGCCGCTGTCGCGCCCGCCAATCATGAGCCGAACCTTTGGCATCGCCTGTAGCTCTTGCAGCGCGACCTCCTGGCGAGCGACCAGCGCGTCGTTCTTGTGCACGGCCAGGACGAAGCGGTCTGCTAGCAACGGTGCGAATGTCAGATCGGGGTCGGGCCCCGGATCCACGCCGACCCCGAATTCGGCCAACCCGGACAAGACCTGGCGAACGACAAAGTCCTGGTTACCGTCAAAGACCTGCACGCCGACGTTCGGATGCCGCTCGGTGAAGGTCCTCAGCAGGGGCGGAAAGGCCTGGCAGACCACGGTCGGAATGCTGGCCACCCGAATCTTGCCGAAACGCCTTTCGGCGACCTCGCGAATTGAATCGAGCATCCCGTTCAGGTTGTTGATCTGCTGGCGAGCCATCGGAAGGAAGTGGCGTCCAGCTCCGGTGAGGACCACCGACCTGGTGGTGCGGCTGAACAGTTCGACACCCAGCGTCTGCTCCAGCTTCTGGATCCGGCGCGACAGGCCGGGCTGGGTCAGATGAAGCTTCTCGGCTGCACGTTGGAAATTCAGCAGCTCTGCCGCGATCACGAAGGCTTCGAGTTCAGCGTTCTCGACTTTCATGCGGGAGTCTCATCAGTCGCAAGCGAACCCGCATTGGACCTCGCAGTCGGCGGTTTCTACGATCCTGGGGTTTAGCCAGATCGAAGGGAACAGGTAGCATCGATGCCCACCCAGCAGCAACTAGCGTCGCCCGTGCCGATCGCCACCACTGCATCAGCCTACGTGGCCGAGGCGGATGCGATCTACCGGAAGATCGTGCTTCGCATCATGCCGCTCATCCTCGTCTGCTACTTCTTTGGCTACCTGGATCGGGTGAACGTCGGCTTCGCCAAGCTCGGCATGGTCAACGATTTGCGTCTGAGCGAGGCCGCCTATGGCCTCGGTGCAGGCCTGTTCTTTATCGGCTATCTCCTGCTCCAGGTGCCCGCCGGCTACCTGGTTCAGCTCTACGGCCCGAGGAAGTGCATCGCAGCGTCGATGATCTCATGGGGGCTCGTCTCCATGGCCACCTTGCTGACGCGGGACGAAGCCAGCTTCTACGTGCTTCGGTTCCTGCTCGGAATCACGGAGGCAGCCTTCTTCCCCGCCGTGATCGCCTTCTTCAGTGTCTGGTTTCCCTCATTCAGGCTCAGCAAGGTGATGTCCTTGCTCTTCCTCGCCCTGCCCCTCGGCGTGATCCTCGGCGGTCCGTTGTCCGGATGGATCATGGACGTCACCCATGGCGGCTACGGCCTGAAAGGCTGGCAATGGATGTTCCTGCTCGAAGGACTCCCGGCGATCCTGCTCGGGCTCGTCTCGATCAGGGCGATCGTCGAGCGGCCGGACGATGCCGCATGGTTGTCGCACGACGAGAAGGCCCTGGTGCAGCGAGAACTCGCTCAGGAATCCAAGGACAAGCAAACGAGCTTATGGCCAGCGTTGCGTGAGCCGACGCTGTGGATTTTGTTCGCGACGTCGTTTCTCTATAACCTCGGCAATTACGGCCTCGTTTTCTGGATGCCGAGCATGATCAAGTCGATCGGCGGGCTGACGAACTTCCAGATCGGCGTGGTGACCGCACTGCCCTACCTGATCGCCGCCTGTGCCATGCAGCTCAATTCGATCCACTCAGTGAAGACCGGCGAGCGGCTCTGGCATACCGCAGCGCCCCTGAACGTTGGCGGCGCCGCCTTGGTGGCGAGTGTGACGACGCGAGACGCGCCGGCGCTCTCCCTCTTGTGCCTGACAATTGGCATCTCCGGCATCCAGTGCACGCTGGCCATGTTCTGGAGCCTGCCTTCACGCGTGCTTGCCGGAACGGCCGCGGCCAGCGGCGCCGGTCTGGTCAATATCGGAGCGGCCAGCGCGGGCTTCGCCGGTCCAGCCGTCCTGGGCGTCCTGAGCCAACTGACGGGCAGCATGACGGCCGGCGTCTCGCTGCTGGCGATCGCGCTGTTCGCCGCGGCCGCGCTGATCTTTGCGATTCCGCGGCACCTGATGGCCCGGCATGTCGTCTCGGCCTAGGGAAGCGTTATGGTCCACGAGCCTCCAATCCCTTCCGGCCCCAGGCACAGCATGCACAAGCCATTTCGGATCGCCATCGCCGGATTCCATATTGAGTCCGTGAGTTTCCTGCCGGCCGTCTCGACCTGGGACGATTTCGAGCAGGTGGCCCTGCGCGGGGATCAAATCGTCGAAGAGCTCCGAGGCACAAACACCGTGATGGGCGGCTTCATCGAGGTCTGCGAACAGGCGAGCGTGGCGTTGGCTCCGCTCGTCCACACGGCCCTCGGCGCCGTGGGTCCGGCCACCGATGAGGCCGTCAGACGCTATGCGGACGAGATGGCATCGGGTGTCCGCGCCTTGTCGGACCTGGATGGCGTGCTGCTCTTCCTCCACGGGGCGTGCTGGACGGCTTCCTATCCGGACCCCGAGCGCTTCATCATCGACACGGTGCGTGCCGCCCTGGGGCAAGACAAGCCCTTGATCGTCGCGTTGGACTACCATGGCAACATCGATGCAAACACGCTGCAAAACGCGACCGCGGCGTTCGCCTATCGAAAATCGCCGCATACGGATACGGGCGACACGGGACGCCGTGCCGCCATCTGCATGCTCCGTACACTGCGTGGAGAGATTTCGCCAACATGGGCGATCGCCAAGCCTGGCGTGCTCGTCCCGTCGATCTTCAGCGCGACTGCGCTGCGCCCCTTGGCGGATCTCATCGAGGAAGGCCAGCGCATCGAACGTGACAGCGAGCGCTACACCGACATTTCGCTGATGGCCGGCTTTTCCTATGCCGACGCGCACAATGCCGGCTTTTCGGTGCTGTGCGTCACCGACGGCGACCCCGCGCGCGCCCAGGCGATCGCTGACCATCTTTCGGAACGGATCTGGAGCGAGCGGCATGCACTCTCCGGGCCCTTCGAAGTCTACACCGCAGAGTCAGCGGTCTCGCGCGCGTGCACAGGCCTGACGACGCGCAGGACGCAGGGGCGCCCCTACGTCCTGGTCGAGCACGCAGACCGAATGAACGACTCAACGTACCTGCTGGCGGAGCTGCTCAAGCGCGGCGTCTCGCGGGCTGCCGTGCCCTTTCTCTGGGATGCGGCCGCAGCGCAGAAGGCATTCGAGGCCGGGGTTGGTGCGTTGGTGAACCTAAGGCTTGGCGGCCACAGCTCCGAGAAGGCAGGGCCGACGCTGGACATCACTGCGCGCGTGCAGTGGGCAGGCCCGAAATCGTACCGCGTGACGGGCTCCTACATGCATGGCATGCCTGTCGATCTGGGAATGACGGCGTTGCTTGACGTCGATGGCGTGTCGGTGAGTGTCGTCAGCGCTTTTGCATTCGCGGTCGACGGCGATGCATTCGGAGTATTCGGGTTGCGTCCGGAAGACTTCGACATCATCGTGCTTCGTTCAAAGACCCATTTCCGTGCGTTCTATGAGGGATTGGCGGAGGAAATCATGATCGTGGATACGCCGGACCACGGCGTCGCCGACCTGCGGCTCCTGCCCTATGAGCGGCTGGATACCCGTCGCGTATTTCCGCTTGCTCCTGAAAGAGCCCATTGATGTCGGCTGAACGCCAGCAGAGAACGACACGCGCGGATCGCTGGGCCCGCGACAGGAGAACGGACAAGCGATGACCGGCAAAGTAAACGTGAGCTTGATTCAATTTGACGTCCAAGTGTTGGAGCCGGCGTCGAATCTCGAGCGAATGCAGGCAGTGATGCGATCGGAGGCAAAGGCAGGCGCGCAGTTGATCGTATTCCCGGAGTTGTCGAACACGGGATACGTGGAGCCGGTGACGCCCGGCGCCCCCTTCAGCCCGGAATCCGGCGGAGCCGAACAATATGCCCTCCGATTATTCCAGGCCGCCGAACCCGAGAACGGCCCCTTCATCACGTCGCTGTGCGACCTCGCCCGTGAGCACAGCCTCCATGTTGTCGTCGGGCTGGCCCTCCGTCATCCGGTGCAGCAGGGCGTGATGCATAATGCGTCGGTCCTGATTGGCCCTCACGGCGTGCTCGGCACCTACCACAAGATTCATCGCTGGCATCTGGAAAAGCTCTACTTCGTTGCCGGCGAGAGCATCTCGGTGCAGCAGACGATGTTGGGGCCGATCGGCATGCAGATTTGCTATGACATCCGGTTTCCGGAATTGACGCGGGCACTCATGGTGCAAGGCGCTCAGATCGTCACGAATATCTGGGCGTCGTTCCGCCCGCAAGACAAGCCCCTGGAAGACGAGCAGATCTTCACGCACCGCGCCTACACGCGCGCGACCGAGAATGGCGTCTTCTTCCTCAGTTGCAACCGCGCCGGCAGGCAGGGCAGTTGCGCCTTCATGGGCCGAAGCATCATCGTTGCGCCGGACGGCAAGATTCTCGCGCAGTCCACCACGGAGGACGAGGACATCGTACGCGCGGAAATCGACCTTGATGACGTTGCCCGCTACAGAAGCTATGTCGGGCTCGCGACAGACAGGCGTGCGGATATCTACGCACGATACCTGACTGCGCCCGTCTGAGGCATTCGGCGCTCAATTGTTGCTGCGGTTCGCGGTCCGGAAGCTCTTGATCTCCGACACGCTGCCATCGCGATAAGTCAGTTCCACCGACACGACCTGCGTCGACGGCGCGAGCTTCATGTAGAGCGGCATGCCGGCGGAGATCGCTGTGGGGTCGCGCATGTCGCAGGCAGGCATCTTCAGCACCTGGTTGGGGACTGCGGTGTCGATGCCGATGCGGACCTCGCGGATGGCGCAGCGATAGGATACGAGGTGCGTGTAATAGACGAGCAGCCCATTGAACTCACGGAACGACAGCCAGCTCGTCGCGGTCATGTCGAGGATCTTGCGCTGGTCGCGGAGCAGCGCAGCCTCGGGCTCGAACTTGATCGGGAACGGGCCCTGCATATCGCCGGAGGCATCGACATAGCGGACTTCGATGGTGCCGGCCGGCGCATCCGGCGGCAATTCGATCGAGGGGTTCGGCAGCCGCTTGCGGGTGCGCGGATCGAGCGTGTCGATGAAGCCTGTCTCGCGGAAGTCGCCCTGGCCTGCCATGCGCCAGGAAATGCCGAGCGTGGGATCTGCGAAGGAGAACGTCACCGACCAGCCACCGTTGTGGCGCGAGAAGCTCGCGATCGGCGCGTTGGTGGCTTCCTCCTTCGGCACGCGCGGCGCCGAGACCGGCGGCAGCGCCGCGACCTTCTGCGCCGGCGGATCGGCCGGGCGTGCCGCGGCGTCGGCCGCGGCCTTGGCCGCGCCGCTCAGGAAGACGTCGTCGACCATCTGGTCGAAATAGACCGGCACCTGCTTGTGCTTGACGGTGTCGGCCATCTCGCTGACGAGCCGCCGCGTATGCTGCGCCACCTGCACGAGGTTCTCGCCGGGCTGCAACAGCTCCCTGGCAAACGTGCGCGTGAACACCGAATTGGGATTGGCGTCATCGTTCGAGAGGCGATCGAGCGCGGTCTGGCGCGGGCCCGCGGAGAACACCGAAAACACGCCTTCCGGCAATTGCGTCATGGGCGCGAGCCCGCCACCGCCGGCGACCGCGCGCGTTCCGGTCCGCTCGAACGGATTGTTGCGGCACGCGTCGAACACCAGGATCGAGGTGCGCGCCTTCTTGTTCTGGAGGCGCTCGATGATGCGGTCGGCGAGGATGGAGGAATCGCGAACCAGCTCTTCCTGGCCTTCGGTCGCCGCCGGCACGTCGGTCGGCAGCAGATAGTTCTGGCCCGCGATCTCGAAACCGTGGCCGGCATAGAAGAAGAACGCGGTGTCGCCCGGCTCGATCGCCCTGTCGAAGGCAAGCAGCGTCTCGGTGAACTGCTGGCGGCTCTGGTTCTCGGCCACCATCACGGAGAAGCCGAGCTGCTTCAGCGTATCGCCCATGGTGCGGGCGTCGTTGACGGCCTTGAGCAGTTTTGGAACGTTCTTGTAGTCGTTGTTGCCGATCACGAGCGCGACGCGCTTGTCGGCGTGCGCGGGGGCTGCGAGCGCCGTCAGACTGGCGATGATGCCAAGGGCCGCCAAAACCGAAAGAAGCCTGCGCGTCATCGAAAAATCCCCGTTTGCAGGAAGGGTCAGTTGGGTTCCTGCGGCCACTGATGTCATAGTCGGCCGAGCCATGTCAGGGGTTCATGGCAGGGCTTCAAGAAGGCGAGGCAAGCGCCCAGCGGGATGCCCCCGCGCGATCTGTCCTATGGCCGGCCTGAGCGGAATCTGCTTTTGCTTAAGCGGCATTACCTATCTACCCGAGGGTCTTCCGTGTATCGCTGGTGCACCGACGAGGTCGAGCCGCAGGACCGCTTCGATTATTGGCGGGAGGTGCGCGCCAAGGGGCTGTTCGGCGTCACCGCGGAACTCGCCCGCGAGCAGCGCGCGGATTTCTCCGGCGAGTTCACGCTGCGCAAGGTCGGCGGTGCCGGCCTCGTCGAGCTCAAGGCCTCACCTTACCAGGTCGAGCGTAGCAAAGCCGACATTGCGGACGCGGCCAGCGACAGCATCTGCGTCTACCAGCAGCTCGGCGGCGGCGGCTGGTTCGGCGGCATGCGCAGCAGCGATTTTGCAATCGAAAATGGCAGGTTTGCCACGAGCCATACCGACCTGCCCTATCGCACCGTGCCGCTCGGCGCCGCCGGCTTTCACCTGAGGATCCTGAAGATCCCCGTGGCCGGCGTCCCGGCGCAGGACAGTCGCGCTCGCGACCTCACGCCAAAGCCGTTCGGCGACCCTGCGCTGGCCCCCCTACTCGATGCCGCCTTTGCCGAACTCGGTGAACTCGCCGGCGGGGACGAGACTACCCACGCCAAACCGCTGGTGGAGGCGCTGGCCTGTCTCGCCTTGATCGAGCGCGGCATCGTCAGGCCCGGCGGCCGCCGCGGACAATACGCGCTGCGGATCGGCCGGCTCTCGCTGGCGCGCCGCCTGATCGTCCGCCACCTGAAGGATCCCCGGTTGTCCCCGGCGATGGTCGCCGACTGGCTCGGGGTGTCCCTGCGACACCTCCACATGCTGTTCGAAATGGCGGAGAAGAGCTTCTCCCAGACCGTGACCGAGCAACGCCTGGCCCAGAGCCGCCGCCTGTTGCGCGAAGCGCCGGAACGGCTGATTGCCGACGTCGCCACCGCCTGCGGCTTCGAAAGCCTTGCGACCTATTACCGGGTCTTCAACGCAGCTTACGGGCTGCCGCCAGGCGATTTCCGGGCGCAGGCGGCCGAGAAGCGTTAGCCGCCTTCCTGGCCTCCCCCCGGTCGCCCGGCCGGCGATCGGGCGAAAAGCCCGACTTCGCCCGCAATTTGAGCAAAAACGCTAGGTTTTTAAGAGCCTTCCCGCGCTCGCTCCATTGACTTTGGCCGATTCCCCCCTATGTTCCGGGCAACGCGGCTCGGTATCGAAACGCGATTCCTGAGTTTGGCGCGTTGTTCGCGCAAAGCCTTGCTCGCGTAGGTCAGCACCCCCAGCTTCTTTGAGAGCGCGCCGTTTCGGGGTGGAGCGCGACAGCCTTAAATTACCCTCGATTCCGAACGGCGGTTTCGACTAGAGGCTCAATGTCCTTTTCAAATCTCGGACTATCCGAAAAAGTCCTCGCCGCAGTGGCGGCCACCGGTTACACCAACCCCACCCCCATTCAGGAACAGGCGATCCCTCACGTCCTCGCACGCAAGGACGTGCTCGGCATCGCCCAGACCGGCACCGGCAAGACCGCGGCCTTCGTGCTGCCAATGCTCACCATCCTCGAAAAGGGTCGCGCCCGGGCACGCATGCCGCGCACCCTGATCCTCGAGCCGACCCGCGAGCTCGCCGCCCAGGTCAAGGAGAACTTCGACCGCTACGGCGCCGGCCAGAAGCTTAACGTCGCCCTCCTGATCGGCGGCGTCTCCTTCGGCGACCAGGATGCCAAGCTGATGCGCGGCGTCGACGTGCTGATCGCGACCCCCGGCCGCCTGCTCGACCATACCGAGCGCGGCGGTCTCCTGCTCACCGGCGTCGAGCTGCTCGTCATCGACGAAGCCGACCGCATGCTGGACATGGGCTTCATTCCCGACATCGAGCGCATCTGCAAGCTCGTCCCCTTCACGCGGCAGACCCTTTTCTTCACCGCGACCATGCCGCCGGAGATCCGGCGCATCACCGAAGCCTTCCTGCACAATCCGCAGAAGGTCGAAGTTTCCAAGCCCGCCACCACCGCCGTCACAGTCACGCAGTCCCAGGTCCCCGCCGGACGCGAGGCGCATGAGAAGCGGGAACTCCTCCGCCGCCTCCTGCGCGAGGCCAAGGATCTCAAGAACGCGATCATCTTCTGCAATCGCAAGCGCGAGGTCGCGATCGTTCACAAATCGCTCCAGAAGCACGGCTTCAGTGTCGGAGCACTGCACGGCGACATGGATCAGCCGGCCCGCATGGCGGCGCTGGATCAGTTCCGCAAGGGCGAGCTGCCGCTGCTGGTCGCCTCCGACGTCGCCGCCCGCGGCCTCGATATCCCCGAGGTCAGCCACGTCTTCAATTTCGACGTTCCCCATCATCCCGACGATTACGTTCACCGCATCGGCCGCACGGGACGCGCGGGCCGCACCGGCACCGCGATCTCGATCGTGACGCCGCTCGACCAGAAGTCGATGGCCGCGATCGAAAAGCTGATCGGCCAGAACATTCCGCGCGCCGAAGGCGAGTTCGAGGTCCACAGCGAGTCCGCCGAGCCAACCGAGCGTTCGCGCGAGCAGCGTGGCCGGGAGCGGTCGCGCGGCGGTCGCGGCAAGTCGCGTCGCGGCGGCCATGAGCAGCGTGGTGACGCGCGGCACGCCTCGGACGCAAGGCCAGCAGCGGAAGCGCGGCCTGCACGCGAGCCCAAGCCTGCACGCGAGCCCAAGCCTGCACGCGAGCCCAAGCCTTCACGCGAGGCAAAGCCTGCGCGCGAAGCAAGGCACGCCTCTGAGCCGCGCCACGGCTCGCGCCAGCAGGCCAATACGTCGCATGTGCCCTCGATCGGCCGGCCCGAGCCCCGCCGTCCGCAGCGCGAGGCCGACAGCGAGCCCGGCGATCATTCGCATCTGCCGGCATTTCTGTTGCGACCGGTTCGTTCCCCCGCCGGCGCCTAAAGCGCGCCGCGCTTTAGGTTGTTTGTCTGAGCGTGATCTCCGCGCAAACGCGTCCCGCGTTTGTCGCGAGGGAAAATCGCGACACACTTTGCGCTGACGCGGCCCTTCGGGTCCGGATCATGCTCCAGGGAACGGCCGTTTACCGGCCGTTCAGAATCGTCCTTTAGCCTGAGACCATAATTTAAGTATTGCTGCAGTCGGAGGCGCACCGGCTGCTCTGGGGATGTTCTGTGGTCAAGGTGCTCGACGAACACGAACGCACGATGGCGTTCGCCGAGGTGGCCCTCGGTCAGATCCGATCGCTCAAGCAGACCGCAATTCCCCGCAACTACGAGATCTGGTACGTCTACGCCACCGGCTACAACGCCCCGCTGAACAAGATCATCAACGAGACGCTGGCGCGCAACGGCAAGCTGACCGAAGCCGATCTCGAGCAGATCTACGAGACTTATCTCTCCCACATCAAGACCACCGACCGCATCGACAAGGTCGGCGCGCGCGTCATCGGCGAGATCGACGACGTGATGAAGGTGCTCACCGAAGCGCTGGGCATGTCCGCCTCCTATGATGCGAGCCTGTCAGGCGCCGCCGCAAAGCTGTCGACCGCCAAGGACCGCGACCAGATCAAGGCGATCGTGGACACGCTGCTCCATGCGACGCGCGACATGCGCGAGACCAACAAGGCGCTGGAGGACCGCCTGACCTTGTCCGCGAACGAGATCAGCAATCTCCAGCAGAGCCTCGAGGCGATCCGCGCCGAAAGCCTGACCGATCCCCTCACCGGTCTTGGCAACCGCAAATATTTCGATCGCATGATCGGTATGGCCGTGCAGAACGCGCTCGCAAGCGGCGAGCCGCTGTCGCTGCTGTTGTTCGACATCGACCACTTCAAGTCGTTCAACGATTCCTATGGCCACCTCACCGGCGACCAAGTGCTGCGGCTCGTCGGCCTGTCACTGAAGCAAACCATCAAGGGCCAGGACATCACCGCGCGCTACGGCGGCGAGGAGTTCGCGGTCGTGCTGCCCAACACCGCGCTGCGCCAGGCGCTCACGGTCGCCGACCACATCCGCCGCGCCGTGATGGCGAAGGAATTGAAGAAGAAATCGACCGGTGAGATCCTTGGCCGCGTCACGATCTCAGTCGGCGTCTCCATGGTGAAGCCGGGCGACGACACCGACTCCCTGATCGAGCGCGCCGATGCCTGCCTCTACGCCGCCAAGCGCAACGGCCGCAACCGCGTGATCTGCGAGACCGACCCGGAATACAGCGTCGAGAGGCGCGGCCAGGTGGCTTGAGCCTTATTCACCGCCGTCATTCCGGGACGCGGCGAAGCCGCGAGCCCGGAATGACGAATGGTTAGAGCTACGCCTTCCGCTTCGCGCGCTTGCGAACCGCAGCCTTCTTGGTCGGCTTCTTCACCAGCGCCTTCTTCGCAGGCTTGGCGGCCTTCTTCACCGCCTTCTTTGTCGCCTTCTTTGCCTTGGGCCGCTTCTTCACCTTGGCGCGCTGGGCGGCGGCGAGCGCGGCCCTCGCCCACTCCGCAAGCTCCTCGGAATCGTCGAACAGGCGTGCAGGCAACTGCCAGTAGGAGTTCACCATCACGGTTTTGGCGCGGGTCTGGTACTGGAACGGCGCTGAGCCTTCGGCCTCGAAGCTCGGGATCGTCTGCTCATCGGCGCGGAGGAACAGGCCGGCGCGCAGAGCCAGCGCGAAATTGGTGCCGTCGGCGGAGATCCCGTAGCCGGAGAACATCCGGCGGATGGTGACGGGGCCGAAATCGGCAAATAGGTCGATCAGGAATTCGCGGTCCATCGGCACGCTCTCTCCGCATGGTCGTCCTGGCGAAAGCCAGGACCCATTACCCCAGGGAGCAGTTTAGCGAAGACCGCTAGTTGTACCAGCGCCGGTACTGAGACCTGTCACCCACGAGAAATCACGCGGTATGGGTCCTGGCTTGCGCCAGGACGACAGCGGAGTGAATGGCGAGAGCGGGGCTACCCCTCGACCTTGGCCGGCCGCAGCTCGACCGACTCGCCGCAGCCACAGGCGGAGATCTGATTGGGGTTGTTGAAGACGAACTGGGCCTGCATCTTGTCGGCCTTGTAGTCCATCTCGGTTCCGAGCAGGAACAGCACGGCCTTGGGATCGACCAGGATCTTGACGCCCTTGTCCTCGACGACCTCGTCGGTCGGGCGGATCTCGTGGGCGTATTCGACGGTGTAGGACTGCCCGGCGCAGCCGCCGTTCTTCACGCCGACGCGCAAGCCGACGATCTCGGAGTCCGCACGCTGCGTCAGCTCGATGATGCGCTGCGCGGCAGCATCCGTCAGCCGCATCACCTGCGGACGCGGCCGCCGCGGCTTGGGAGTCGAAACTGGAGAAGCCTGGGTCATGTCAGTCATTTGGTCCGTTGCGGAGCAAGTTCAATGCCGGATGTGCAAGAGCCTGATTGATGTCACCACATGTTGAGGACGAGGCGCGCCTCGTCACTCATGCGTTCCGGCGTCCAGGCCGGCTCCCAGACGACCTTGACATCGACCACGCCGACGCCGGGAACGCTGGCAACCGCATTCTCGACCATGGTCGGCAGCTCGCCTGCGGCCGGGCAATTCGGCGTCGTCAGCGTCATCAGGACGTCGACGGAACGGTCGTCCTTGATCTCGACCTTGTAGATCAGGCCGAGTTCGTAGATGTCGGCGGGAATTTCCGGATCAAACACGGTCTTGAGCCCCGCGATGATCTCGCGCGTCAGACGCTCGGTCTCCTCCGGCGGCAGCGCCGAATGCGTCTCCATCGGATTGGCTTTGATTTCGGCCGTGTCACTCATGCGAACAAATCCCGCGCCTTCAAAAGCGCATGTGCCAGATGGTCGACTTCGTCCCTTGTATTATACATGCCGAACGATGCCCGGCACGTCGCGGTCACGTTGAACCGCTCTAAAAGCGGCATCACGCAATGGGTGCCGGCGCGCACCGCGATGCCCTGGCGGTCGATCACGGTGGCGACGTCGTGGGCGTGCGCCCCCTTCAGCTCGAAGGAGATCACCGGGCCCTTGCCGCGCGCGGTGCCGATCAGCCGCAGCGAGTTGATCTCGCGCAGGCGGTCCTGGGCATAGGTGAGGAGATCGTGCTCGTGGGCGGCGATGCGCTCCTTGCCGATCGAGTTGACGTAGTCGATGGCCGCGCCAATCCCGACCGCCTCGACGATCGCGGGCGTGCCGGCCTCGAACTTGTGCGGGGGATCGCCATAGGTGACGATTTCGCGGGAGACCTCGCGGATCATCTCGCCGCCGCCATTGTAGGGACGCATCGCGACGAGGTGGTCGTATTTGGCCCAGAGCACGCCGATGCCGGTCGGCCCATAGACCTTGTGGCCGGTGAAGACATAGAAGTCGCAGCCGATGTCCTGGACGTCGACCGGAATATGCACGGCGCCCTGGCTGCCGTCGACCAGCACGGGAATGCCGCGGGCGTGCGCGATTTTCACCACGTCCTTGACCGGCACGATGGTGCCGAGCGCGTTCGACATCTGCGTGATCGCGACGAGCTTGGTCTTCGCGGTCAAGAGCTTCTCGAACTCGTCGATCAGGAAATTGCCTTCATCATCGACCGGAGCCCATTTGATCACCGCGCCGTAGCGTTCCCTGAGGAAATGCCAGGGCACGATGTTGGAGTGGTGCTCCATGATCGAGAGGACGATCTCGTCGCCCTCTTTGATATTGGGCTCACCCCAGGACGAGGCGACGAGGTTGATCGCCTCCGTCGCGTTGCGGGTGAAGATCACTTCCTCAGGTCGGGGCGCGTTGATGAACTGCGCCACCTTGGCGCGGCCGCCCTCATAGGCCTCGGTCGCCGCATTGGCGAGGTAGTGCAGGCCGCGATGCACATTGGCATATTCGCTCGTATAGGCCTGCGTCATGCGGTCGAGCACGGATTGCGGCTTCTGAGCCGAGGCCGCGTTGTCGAGATAGACCAGCGGCTTGCCGTAGACCTGCATGGCGAGCGCCGGAAAATCCTGGCGCACCCGCGCGACGTCATAAGAACCGTTCAGGACCGCCGGATGCGTGCTCATGACCGCCGCTCCAGCCAGCGCTCGGCAATGCCGATCACGTGCTCGCGCAAATCATCATCGGCGATCTGCTCGATCGCCTCGCCGACGAAGGCCTGGATCAGCAGCGCCTGAGCGTCCTTCTCGGGCAACCCACGGGCGCGCAGATAGAACAGCAGGCTGTCGTCGAGCGCACCGGCGGTCGCGCCGTGGCCGCAGGAGACGTCGTCGGCAAAGATCTCGAGCTCGGGCTTGTTGTCGGCCTCAGCCTCGTCCGAGAGCAGCAGCGCCCGCGTCATCATCTTGCCGTCGGTCTTCTGTGCGTCGGGGCGGACGATGATGCGGCCCTGGAACACCGAATGCGCGCGATCATCGATCACGGCGCGGAAGATCTCGCGGCTGGTGCAATGGGGCACGGCGTGGTCGACGACCAGCGTCGAATCGCCATGCTCGGTCTTCTTCAGGAGGTTCACGCCATTGACCGCGAGCTCGCTGCCCTCGCCTGCCAGCGTGATGAAGCCCTGCAGGCGGCTCACAGCGCCGCCGGTCGTCATGTTGAAGAAGTTGAGCTTCGTATTCGCGCCGACCGTGATGATCTCGGAGGTGATGTTCACGGCGTCAGGCGCATCATCCATCAGGCGGATATGCGCGACATCGGCGTTGTCGCCGATCGTCACCAGCACGGCGTCGTTGACCTGGTAGGCCGCAGCGCCAGCCGCGACGAAGCTCTCGATGATGGTGGCGCGGACGCCGTTCCCGATTCGCAATTGCGAGCGCGTGAAGGCGGACGCGGAGGCGGCGGTCGCGATGTGGATGATCTGGATCGGAGCTGAAAGCTGAGCACCGTCCGCGATCGACACCACGACGCCGTCGGTCGCCATCGCCGCATTCAAAGAAATCATCGCGTCCGTCGAGGCGGTCGCGAGCAGGTCGCCGGACTCCTTCTCCAGCGTTTCGCGCAGCGTCTTGACGCTGACTTCCGATGCGAGCGCCTTCACGTCGGACAGGTCGGCCGCGAACATGCCGTCGACCAGTACCAGCTTGCGGGCGCCGGCGAAGCCATGCGCCTTCACCGCCTCGGCTGCGCGCGACAGCGCCGCGGCGTCGGGGGTGGCCGCAAGCGGCAGCACCTCGCCGACGAGTGCGCGCAGATCGGTGTATTTCCATTCTTCGAGCCGGCGGTGCGGCAGGCCGAGACGCTCATAGGTCTCGAAGGCCTGGCGGCGCACTGCTATGACCGCGGGCGAGCCGGGCAGCCGGCCTTCGGCGCTGGTGAAGAGATCGCTCACCGCGCGGCCGGTCCCGGTCTTGACCAAAGCAACGTTCATCGCAAAATCCCTTACGCCGCGTCCTCGAACTGGGTGTAGCCGGACTCCTCCAGCTCCAGCGCCAGTTGCTTGTCGCCGCTCTTCACGACGCGGCCCTTCGACATCACGTGCACGAAATCCGGTACGATGTAGTTCAGCAGGCGCTGATAGTGGGTGATCACCACCATCGCGCGCTTCGGCGAACGCAGCGCGTTGACGCCGTCGGCGGCAATTCGCAGCGCGTCGATGTCGAGACCGGAATCCATCTCGTCGAGAATGCACAGGCTCGGCTCGAACAACGCCATCTGAAGCACCTCGTTGCGCTTCTTCTCGCCGCCGGAGAAGCCGACATTGACGCCGCGCTTGAGCATGTCCTGCGGGATGTTCAGCGATTTCGAGACCTCGCGGACCTTCTTCAAAAAGTCCGGCGTCGAATATTCGCTCTCGCCGCGCGCCTTGCGCTGCGCGTTGAGCGCCGTGCGCAGGAAGTTCATCGTGGCGACGCCGGGGATCTCGACCGGATACTGGAACGCCAGGAACACGCCCTTGGCGGCGCGCTCTTCGGGGTCCATCTCCAGGAGGTCCTCACCCTTGAACAGGATCTGGCCGTCGGTGACCTCATAGCCGGGCTTGCCGGCGATGACGTGGGAGAGCGTCGACTTGCCGGAGCCGTTCGGCCCCATGATCGCATGCACCTCGCCTTCGTTCACGGTCAGCGTCAGTCCGTGGAGGATCTCACGTTCCTCAACACGAACCTTCAGGTCTTTCACTTCAAGCAAAGCCATATTGGTTTCCAGTCTATTCAAATGATCCAGGGAGCGCCGAAGCGCGCCGCGAGGGCCGGCAATTAACCGACCGACCCTTCAAGCGAGATCGAGATCAGCTTCTGCGCTTCCACTGCGAACTCCATCGGGAGCTGCTGGAGCACGTCCTTGACAAAGCCGTTGACGACGAGGCCGACGGCTTCCTCTTGGCTGAGGCCGCGCTGGACGCAGTAGAACAGCACGTCCTCGGAGATCTTCGAGGTCGTCGCCTCGTGCTCGAAGGTGGCCGAGGAGTTCTTGGCCTCGATGTAGGGCACGGTGTGCGCGCCGCATTTGTCGCCGATGAGCAGCGAGTCGCAGGCGGTGAAGTTGCGGGCGCCGGTCGCTTTCCGATGCGCGGTGACGAGACCGCGATAGGTGTTCTGCGACTTGCCGGCCGCGATGCCCTTGGAAATGATCCGGCTCGACGTGTTCTTGCCGAGATGGATCATCTTGGTGCCGCTATCGACCTGCTGGAAGCCGTTCGAGATCGCGATCGAGTAAAACTCGCCGCTCGAATTGTCGCCGCGCAGGATGCAGCTCGGATATTTCCAGGTGATCGCCGAGCCGGTCTCGACCTGGGTCCAGGAGATCTTGGAGTGGTTGCCGCGGCAGTCGCCACGCTTGGTGACGAAGTTGTAGATGCCGCCCTTGCCTTCCGAGTTTCCGGGGTACCAGTTCTGCACCGTCGAATATTTGATCTCGGCGTCGTCGAGCGCGACGAGCTCGACCACGGCGGCGTGCAGCTGGTTCTCGTCGCGCTGCGGCGCCGTGCAGCCCTCGAGATAGGAGACGTAGGAGCCCTTATCGGCGATGATCAGCGTGCGCTCGAACTGGCCGGTGTTGCGCTCGTTGATGCGGAAATAGGTCGAGAGCTCCATCGGGCAGCGCACGCCCGGCGGCACGTAGACGAACGAGCCATCGGAGAACACCGCCGAGTTCAGCGTCGCGTAGAAATTGTCAGAGGTCGGCACCACGGAGCCGAGATACTTCTGCACCAGCTCGGGATGCTCGCGGATCGCCTCCGAAATCGGCATGAAGATCACGCCAGCCTTCTTCAGCTCGGCCTTGAAGGTGGTCGCAACCGACACCGAGTCGAAGACCGCATCGACCGCGATCTTGCGCCGGGCCGGGTCTTCCTCACCGGGCTTCGGCTCGACGCCTTCGAGCATCGCCACTTCCCTCAAGGGAATGCCGAGCTTCTCGTAGGTCTTCAAAATCTCCGGATCGATCTCATCCAGCGAGGAGACCGTCTTCTTCGGCTTCGGCGCCGCGTAATAGTAGATGTCCTGGAAGTCGATCTTGGGATACTCGACGCGCGCCCAGGTCGGCTCGGTCATGGTGAGCCAGCGCCGATAGGCCTCGAGCCGCCACTGGAGCATCCAGGCGGGCTCGTTCTTCTTTCCGGAAATGAATTTTACGATGTCTTCCGACAGCCCCTTCGGGGCCTTCTCGGAGTCGATCAGGGTTTCAAACCCATAACGATACTGGTCGACGTCGATGCGCTTCACGCGCTCGACCGTCTCTTGTACGGCTGGCATTCCATCCTCCGCTCGCGGTTTCAAGGACCGCGGTGGATCAAACTCGAACGACTATTACGATGTTTCTATGCGGAAAGCACGTGCTTAGAACCGTTCAAGCCGTGTTTCGTCGCTTACTCTCTAAGTAGGTTATTACCGAGCTTTCGCCAAGCCTCAAGGGTACGATTGATGTCCGCCTCCTGCGTGGACCAGCCCAGACTGAGACGCACCGCTCCCTGGGCCGTTTTGGGGTCGAATCCCATGGCGGAGAGCACGTGGGAGGGCTGTACCTTCCCGGACGAACAGGCTGAGCCTGAGGATACGGCGATCCCTTCGAGGTCGAAGCCGATCACGGCGGTCTCGGCTTTCAGCCCCGGCGCCGTAAACAAGGTGGTATTTGGCAACCGCCCAGCATCCTCCGAGAAAATCATCGTGCCCGGCACAGTTCGCAGCCCGTTTTCCAAGCGATTCCTCAAGGTTCGGAGCCGCTCTGCATCCTCCGCCAGAGCCTGAACGGCCGCCGTCACGGCCGCGCCGAAACCGGCGATGCCCGGGACGTTCTCGGTTCCCGCGCGGCGGCCGAGTTCCTGCCCGCCACCGCGCAGCAGCGGTTCGAGCCCCGTTACGCCCTCGGCCACCACCAATGCGCCAATACCCTTGGGACCACCGATCTTGTGTGCAGAGAAGGTGGCAAGATCAGCAGATATCTCATTGATATCAAAAGGTATCTTGCCAAGCACCTGGATCGCATCGACATGCAAAAGCCCGCCCGCCTCGTGGACGATCCGCGCCGCCTCCGCCACCGGCTGAAGCGCGCCGGTCTCATTGTTGGCGGCCATGATCGACACCAGCGCCGGCGGACCGGAAGCAAGCAGCGCCTTGAGGTGGCCGACATCAACAACGCCGGTGCGCGTCACATGAATCGGACTGACGGCATCGGCCGGAAACCTCCCGCCTGCCAGTACCGAGGCGTGCTCGACGGCGGACACCAGAAGGCGTTCCACCGGGCCGCCTGAGGGCCCCTTTAGACCCGGCGACAGCGCCAGCGCATTGGCCTCGGTTCCCGCCGAGGTGAAGATGACGTTGCGCGGCAGGCCGGCAACCGCTCGTGCAAGCGCAGCACGAGCCGCCTCGACCAGCCGGCGTGCCTCCCGCCCCTCGGCGTGGACTGACGACGGATTGCCAACCAGACCATAGGCCGCGACCATCGCCGCCCGCGCCTCCGGGCGCAGCGGCGTGGTCGCATTCCAGTCGAGATAAACGCGGGTCGGCAGCATATCGCCCTCTTAGCACCTTTTGCCAGCGCGCCAATCGGGACCCCGCCCGCATCAGGCCGGTTGCTGCTGCGGGATCCCGGCCGGGCGGCGGGACCCGGTCCGCAATCCGAACAGAGGCCGCAGCCAGGCGATGCGCCGCACGATCTCATAGGTGACTACGCATGTAAGCGCGGTGCCGAGGATCACGATGGAGGCCTCGACCTCAACCGAGAATCCGCTGCCACGCAGTCCATGCGCGATCACGATTATCGCGGTCTGATGCACGATGTAGTACGGGAAGATCGCGTCCGTGAGATAGCGGCGCACGGGTCCGTCGGCCGTGAAGTGCCGCCGTGCGAAACCGAGCACTGCGACCATGGCAAGCCACTGATAGCAGCCATAGGCGATGCTGGCGCACCTCTTCAGCAGCGGCGACGGCGCGAGCAGGCCTGCGAACAGCAGGATGAAGATGATGAAGCAAGCGGCTGCGACTGCCAGCGCCGCCCAGCGCTGGCGTTCGATCTCGGACCAGACGCTCCCCTGCTTCGCCAGCAGGAAGCCGATCAGGAACGCCGTCGCATAGTCCGCGTGGTTGTACCAGTCGCCAAACAGCGCGTGCGTGGACGGAAAGGCCGGGAACAGGAACAGGCGCCAGGCCGCGAACAGCAGACTCGGCAGGATCAGGAATCCGGGCCCTGTGAGCAGAACGGCAAGCTGCGCACCGAGTTCATCGGTCACGGCCGGCCATAGCCAGAGCACGCCGGCCAGCGCGATCGTGTAGACCCACAGGTAAACCACGAACCAGAGATGGTTCCAGGTCGGCTGGACGATGCAAGGGTTCGGACAGAACTGCGCCCCGAAGGCGAGATAGTGATGGACATAGAAATCGACAAAGCCGGCCGGATAGCCGAGGCTTTCGACGATCTGGAGATAGGACTGCGGCGGCACGATCACCAGCATGCCAAAGATCAGGGGAATCAACAGCCGCGCCGACCGCGCGCCAACGAACGATCCGAGGCGGTACTTGCCGAGCATGAACCTCGTCGCAACCCCGGAAACCAGGAACAGAAGCGAGAGCCGCCAGGGATTGAGGACCAGCATCAACGGCTCGAGCCAGGTCAGCCTGTAGACGCTCTTGATGTGAAATCCCCAGGACACGTAGAGCATGCCGACGTGGTAGAAGATCAAGAGCCCGAAGGCGCCAATCCGCACCCAGTCTAGATCGATGCGCCGTTCCGAGGTCGAGAGTTGCTGTGGTGTTGACATGGTTTTCTGCTCCTTGACGGGACGCCAAGCACGGTTCTTTGGCCATGGCTGACACCGAAAATGCCCCACAAGCAGAGCGCGTCGAGCCGGTTTGGGATCAGAACCGCAACACGCGGGATGAAGCGTCACGCCCTGGGACGAGCGGTGGGCTTTTTGGGATCAGCGGCGGCGACTGGACGATGTTCGCGGCGATCGCAGCCGTCGCGCTTGCGGTCGGAATCGTGAATGCGCTCTCCGGCGCGCAGGATGCCGCCTGGCGCGGCGACAGCTACGACATCGGCCGGCGGCTGTTCTGGGAGATGTCGAGCATCGCCGTCGTCCTGCTGACCGTCCCGCTCCTGGTGCTGGCCGTCCGGCGCATGCACCGGAGCCCGGGGCTCGTCGTCCGGGTGGGTATCGGAGCGCTCGCCCTGCTCGGCTTCTCGACCCTCCACATCACCGGCATGGTCTGGGTCAGGAAGCTCGTGCTCTGGCTCGCGGGAAGCACCTACGATTTCCATTTCTCGCTTGCGACGATCTCATACGAGTTTCGCAAGGATGCCGTGGCCGCCCTCCTGATCGGCGGAACGATCTGGCTATTCGAGAGCCGTCGTGAGCTGAAAAGAACCGCGCTGGCTGCCAAAGCTGCCGACCCGCGACAGCCGCCTGTCCCCGATCTGATCTGGCTGCGAGACGGTGCAAGCCGCATTCGCCTCGCGCCGCGCGACATTCTCTGGGTCGCCTCCGCCGGCAACTACATTGAATACAGCCTTACCGACGGCAGTCAGCACCTGATCCGGGGTACGCTCGCGATGGCCGAGAGCGAGCTCTCGCGCTTCGCCATCGTTCGCGTTCATCGGACGAAGCTTGCCAATCTCGATCGGGTGAGCGGCGTGGACCTGAAACCGTCAGGAGATTTCGAACTCACCTTCGACAACGGGCAAACGCTCCAGGGCAGCCGGCGCTATCGGCTAGCGGTTGCCTCGCTCGGAGGTCGCACGCCTCCTGTGTGAATCGCTCCGGGGCTGCCCGGCGGGCGCTAAATCGCCATGATTCCAATTGGTTAACTTGGAATCCTGAACTCAACACCGATCCTCGTCGTCGATTTGCTCGATCCCGGCGGCGACACAGCCGCGTGCGGCGGGGCGCTCATGACGCCGCGATGACCGGCTAAGCTCTTGAGCGCATTGCGAGATGTCGAAGAAGCTTGCTTTCTGACCCTTGCCTCGTGTTAGAACGCGCGCGTCAGTTCACCCGCGCGCCACTCGCGCATCATCCGAGGGCGCCCCTTCCACTCCCATGCGCGCTTTCGTCGGCTCTGCAGCCGGTGGAAGCCGCCACGATCGGTTGATCGCTGAGGATCGTCTCGAGGGAATCAATCAAGAGATCATCATGCCTGAAGTCATTTTCGCCGGCCCCGCAGGCCGTCTCGAAGGCCGCTACCATCCGGCCAAGCAGAAGAACGCGCCGATCGCGATGATCCTGCATCCGCATCCGCAGTTTCACGGCACGATGAATCATCAGATCGTGTACCAGTGCTACTACGCCTTCGCGCACCGCGGCTTCTCCGTGCTGCGCTTCAACTTCCGTGGCGTCGGCCGCAGCCAGGGCTCGTTCGATCACGGCACCGGCGAATTGTCCGATGCCGCCGCGGCGCTCGACTGGGCGCAGACCATCAATCCCGAAGCCCGCGCGTGCTGGGTTGCCGGCTTCTCCTTCGGCGCCTGGATCGGCATGCAGCTGTTGATGCGCCGCCCCGAGGTCGAAGGCTTTATCTCGATCGCGCCGCCGGCCAACCTCTACGACTTCTCCTTCCTTGCGCCCTGCCCGTCCTCGGGACTTATCGTCCATGGTGAAAAGGATGCGGTGGTGCCGCCGAAGGACGTCAACACGCTGGTCGAGAAGCTGAAGACGCAGAAGGGCATCGTGATCGACCAGCAGGTCATTCCCGGCGCCAATCACTTCTTCGACGGCAAGCTCGAGCCGTTGATGGAGACCATCACCGCCTATCTCGACATGCGGCTCGCCAACGTTCGCTAAAGGCTGCTGATGGGCTCGTTCGTCGCCTTGCTCCGTGCCGTGAATGTCGGCGGCACCGGCAAGCTGCCGATGAGCGAGCTCAAGGCGATGTGCGAGGAGCTCGGCTTTGCCGCCGTGCGCACCTATATAGCCAGCGGCAATGTGGTGTTCACCAGTCGCAAGTCCGAACCTGCAATCAAGGCTGCGCTTGAGAAGCGCCTGCACGCTTACGCGGGCAAACCGGTCGGCGTGCTCGTGCGCAGCGCGGCGGAGATGGCGCAGGTTGCAGCCGACAATCCCTTTCCGAAGGCCGCGCCCAACCGCACCCTCGCGACCTTCCTCGACAAGCCCCCGCCGGCCGACGCGCTCACGGGCATCCGCGGCCAGGAGGACGAGGAAGTCCGCCTCGGCCGCCGCGAGATCTACGTGCATTATGGCGACGGCATGGGGACGTCGAAGCTCGTCATCCCCGCCGCGAAAACCGGCACCGCGCGCAACATGAACACGATCGCGACGCTGGCGAAGATGGCCGCGGAGCTCGAGCAATGAAGGCGTATCTGGTGCTCGACCTCTCGGTGAATGACTTCGAAGGCTTCAAGCAATACATCGCCGAAATCCCCGCCTTCATCGCCAGGCATTCTGGGAAATACATCGTTCGTGGGGTTCAGACGACGACGATCGAGGGCGACTGGGCACCCGAACGCCTCGTCATCATCGAATTTCCGGAGCGCGAAAACGCGGAAGCATTCCTGAGCGATCCTGAGATTCAGGAGCTGTTCAAGGTGCGCCACGCGACGACGACGAGCAGATTGCTGCTCGCCGACGGGTGCACCTAGCCGCTCGC
Organism: Bradyrhizobium sp. CCGUVB23; assembly: GCF_024199885.1. NCBI lineage: Bacteria > Pseudomonadati > Pseudomonadota > Alphaproteobacteria > Hyphomicrobiales > Nitrobacteraceae > Bradyrhizobium > Bradyrhizobium sp. CCGUVB23. The sequence goes on along the minus strand of NZ_JANADQ010000001.1, from coordinate 8,498,840 downwards.
GATCACGAGCCGCTTCACGCGGCAAGCTTTAACAGATGCGCGTCATGGCGCACAAGGAACGCGCGCAGCAATTGCGGGTAGTCCGCGCCAACAGCCGTGCGAACGCTCGGACGCTTGGCAAGCTCCGCGCGCCATGCGCGGACCTTCGGCAAATCCTTGAAGATACCGAGCTCGGCAAGCTCATCGAAGACGTCGAAATAGCGGAAGACCGGCGCGAACACGGCGTCGACCAGGCTGAACCGCTCGCCGGCGAAGAACGGGCCGGCGCCCAGCGCGGCCTCGACGCGGGCAAACTTGGCGGAGAGCGCCTGACGCTTGCTCTCGAACGTTGCTGGATCGGTTGTCGTCTCAAGTCCCCAGAGATCGCCGAGGATCGCCGAGCCGAACTCCATCCAGGCGCGGTGTTCGGCGCGCCTCAGCGCGTCGGCCGGATGCAGCTCGGCGCCTCCTTGCGTCTCCTCGATATACTCACCGATCACGTTGCTCTCGAACAGCGCGACCTCGCCTTGCGCGGTCGTGACCACCAGCACCGGCACCTTGCCGAGCGGCGATATCTTCAAGAACCAGTCGGGCTTGTTGGCGAGATCGATGTCGATCCGCTCGAACGCCACGCCCTTTTCGGTCAGCGCGATCACGGCGCGCTGTACATAAGGGCAAAGCTTGTGGCTGATCAGTTTGAGGGCTGCGGTCATGGCGGAGATCCTGGCGGGTCAATGCATGCGCATCAACATATATGCATTTGCATGAAACCGTCAAGATCGATGCATATGCATCAACCACCCGTGATCTATGGCCTCGCGATCACCCCGCCCGTCATCGGCATCGGCACCCCGGTGGTGGCCGGGTAGGACAGCGGCAGGCCTTTCATGCCGCGCGCCGCCAGAAAGCCGAAGGCCTGCGCCTCGATGGCGTCGGAGGCCCAGCCGAGCGTCTCGGCGGCCTGGACGGTGGCCGAGCCTACCCGCTCCCGCAGCATGCGCAGCAAGGTGAGGTTGCGCGCGCCGCCGCCGCTGATGATCCAGCTCCGCGGTCGTCGCGGCAGCAGTGGAATGACCCGGGCAATCGCGGCCGCGGTGAAGGCGGTAAGCGTCGCAGCGCCATCTGCCGGCGAGACCTCGCCTAGCTTGAGTGCAGCAAAATCGTTGCGGTCGAGCGATTTCGGAGGCGGCAGCGCAAAGAATGGTAGCCCCAGCGCCCGCGCGATCCAGGCCTCGTCCACCTTGCCGAGCGCGGCGAACTTTCCTTCCGCATCGAACGCCTGGTTCATGGTCCGGTACATGAAGTCGTCGAGCAGCGCGTTGCCGGGACCGGTATCGCAGGCGATCAGCGTATCGTTGCCGTCGATATAGGTGATGTTGGAGACGCCGCCGATATTGACGACGACGATCGGCCCCTCGCGCTCCAGCGATTGCGCCAGCGCCCGGTGGTAAACCGGCACGAGGGGCGCGCCCTGCCCGCCCGCCTCGACGTCGGCGGCACGGAAATCGTGCATCACGGGAATATGGATTGCCTTGGCGAGCGCCACGGCGTCCCCGATCTGCACCGTCATCCGCCGCTCCGGCCGGTGCAGCACGGTCTGGCCGTGGAAGCCGACAATGTCGATCTCCTCCGGCTTCATCCGATTCTGGGCGGTGAAGGCGGCGACCGCCTCGGCATGGGCCAGCGTCACCGCGCGCTCGGCCTCGGCCAGAACCCCCGGCCGGGCATCGCGCCGCGGCAAATGGACAGCCTCGGTGAGCGCCCGGCGCAACAGGCTGCGCTCGGCATTGCTGTAAGGCCGGTAGCCGGAGGGCCCGAACGCCTTGATCTGCTTTCCATCCGTTTCGATCAATGCAACGTCGACCCCGTCAAGCGAGGTCCCGCTCATCAGACCAAGTGCGGTTAACATCATCGCAAATAAGCCTCGACGTCTCCCTACCCCGACGCCTGGCTTGTATCAAACAAGCACATCTTATAATGCCACAGCGCGCCGCGACGCGGCAGTCCGTTCCTTCCGGGTTCCGCAACTGGCCGCAATTACCGTAAAATAAGAATGATCAGAGCCGACGACAGATGAGTGCATTTAAATCGGATTTCCTCAATATTTTGCAGGAACGGGGTTTCGTCCACCAGTGCTCCGATTTCGAAGGGCTGGACACGCTCGCCGCCAAGGGCGAAGCCACGGCCTATGTCGGCTACGATTGCACCGCTCCGTCGCTGCATATCGGCAACTTCCTGACCATGATGATGCTGCATTGGCTCCAGCAGTCCGGCAACAAGCCGATCACGCTGATGGGCGGCGGCACCACCATGGTCGGCGATCCCTCCGGCAAGGACGAGACGCGCGCCATGCGCACGATCGCCGAGATCGAAGCCAACAAGGCCTCGATCCGCGGCGTGTTCGCCAAGGTGCTCCGTTACGGTGACGGCGCAAGCGACGCCGTCATGCTCGACAATGCGGAGTGGCTGACCAAGCTCAACTGGATCGAGATGCTGCGCGACGTCGGCAAGCACTTTTCGGTCAACCGCATGCTGACCATGGACTCCGTGCGGCTGCGCCTCGAGCGCGAGCAGGAGATGAGCTTCATCGAGTTCAACTACATGGTCTGCCAGGCCTACGACTTCGTGCAGCTCTCGCAGCGCGCCGGCTGCCGGTTGCAGATGGGCGGCTCCGACCAGTGGGGCAACATCATCATGGGCGTCGATCTCGGCCGCCGCATGGGCTCGCCGCAGCTCTTCGCGCTGACGACGCCGCTGCTCACGACCGCCTCGGGCGCCAAGATGGGCAAAACCGCGCAAGGCGCGGTCTGGCTCAACGCCGACCAGTTCAGCCCCTACGATTTCTGGCAGTACTGGCGCAACACCGAGGACGCCGACGTCGGCAAGTTCCTGAAACTGTTCACGACGCTGCCGATGAGCGAGATCAGGAAGCTCGAGGCGCTGCAGGGCTCGGAGATCAACGAGGCCAAGAAGTTGCTCGCGACCGAAGCGACCGCGCTGCTGCACGGCCGCGACGCCGCAAATGAAGCGGCCGAGACCGCACGGCGGACGTTCGAGGAAGGGGCGCTGGCGCAGACGCTTCCGACGATCGAAATTCCGCGCGGTGAGCTGGAGGCCGGACTCGGCGTGCTCAACGCCTTCGTCAAGGCGGGCCTCGTCGCCTCCAACGGCGAAGCGCGGCGCCAGATCAAGGGCGGCGGCCTCAGGGTCAATGACGAATCCGTCACCGACGAGAAGATGACGCTGACGCCGGCCCATCTCACGCCGGAGGGCGTGATCAAGCTCTCGCTCGGCAAGAAGAAGCACGTGCTCGTCAAGCCTGCATAGGCGTATGAGCTTTTCACTGCTTGCCAGGGCGCGCGGAAACGCGCTCCCTGAGGGGCAATGGATCAGAACACGTCCAAGGGAAATGCCGCGGCACAGTCGGGCGCGCATGTGCGCACTGCCCTCGTCGTGCTCGCACTGTGCTTCACGCTGTCTGTGCTCGGACGCGGGCTTGGCGACAGCTTTACGGTGTTCCTGAAGCCGATCTCGGAAAGCTTTGGCTGGGATCGCGCGCAGATCGTCTCGGTCTATTCACTGACCTGGCTCGCAAGCGGCCTCACCGCGCCGTTCGTCGGACGGCTGTTCGACCATTCCGGACCGCGCAGCGTCTATGCGCTCGGGCTGCTCTTGCTCGGCGCCGCCTTCCTGGTCGCGGCGCGCGCAAACTATCTCTGGCAGTTCCAGCTCTCGATCGGTCTCTGCGTCGGGGTCGGCATCGCCTTCATCGGCATCGTGCCGAACTCGATCCTGCTCGGCCGCTGGTTCGGTCCGCGCCTGCCGACCGCGATGTCGGTGGTCTATTCGGCGATGGGCGGCGGTGTGCTCGTGCTGCTGCCGATCTCGCAAATCCTGATCGACCATGTCGGCTGGCGCGGCACCTATGAGATCTTCGGCTTCACGGCCCTCGGCCTCTTGCTTCCCTTGCTGCTGCTACCGTGGCGGATGTTCGCGTCGGGCTCGCCCCATATCGTGAAGAAGACCGATCCCGATTTCGTCGACGAAGGCTGGACGCTCTTGCGCGCCATGCGTCATCACGCGTTCTGGGCGCTGTTCTCGACCTTCTTCTTCACCGCGGTCGGCATGTACTCCATCGCGGCCCAGATCGTCGCCTATCTGATCGATGCCGGCTTCCCGCCTTTGCAGGCCGCAACCGCCTGGGGCTTTTCGGGCGTCGTGCTGGTGTTCGGCATGCTCGGCGTGTCTGCGCTTGACGGCCTGATCGGCCGCAGGCCTTCGGTGCTGTTGAGCTACGCGATCTCGATCCTTGGCATCCTCCTCCTGTGGCTGCTGCAGTACAATCCGAACACCATCCTGCTCACCGGCTTCGTCGTCTGCTTCGGCAGCATGATGGGCTCGCGGGGACCGCTCATCTCCGCCACCGCGATGAAGATCTTCCGCGGCAAGCGCGTCGGCACGATCTACGGCAGCATCTCGATCGGCAGCGGGCTCGGCTCGGCATTCGGCTCCTGGAGCGGCGGCCTGATCCACGATGCGACCCAGAGCTACAATCCGCTGCTCGCCTTCGCACTTGCGAGCGTGGTGCTCGGGATGATTCCCTTCCTAGTTGTGCCCGCCTTGCGGCGCTAGGTGTACCCGAGGTAACCTGCAATCGGTATCGCCACCGGAAAACTACGGACGGCGGATGCGTTTGTTCCGGAAACAAAATGTGCAAAGCCTCAGGCTCAAAGCATCGCTTGCGGTGTTTTGTCTGTCATGACGAAAATGTCAGCACAAATTGATGGTCCCTGTCTTGCAGGGTGGAACCGGATGCGATTCAAGTCGCATGGGAATTGGATGGAAGGGCGCAAATCATGAATTCACTGTCTCGCTTTCAACCGGCTCTGCTGAGCCTGTTTCGCTTCATCACTGGCTTGCTGTTGCTTCAGTACGGCATCGCCAAGATCTTCAAGTTTCCGGCGGTCCCCTACTTCGCCGACATCCCGCCGCTGATCTATGCGGCCGGCGCCCTCGAGCTCGTGCTCGGTGCGGCCCTGATGATCGGGCTGTTCACGCGGATCTCTGCGTTCGTACTGTCGGGCGAAATGGCCTTCGCGTACTTCATGGGCCACATGTTCAAGAGCGGCTCGCCGGTGTTCCTGCCGCTGCTCAACGGCGGCACCGCGGCGATCCTGTTCTGCTTCGCCTGTCTGTACATCTCCGCGGCCGGTGGCGGCCCGATCAGCGTCGACGCGCTGGTCCGCAAGGAGGGCGAGGAGCCGAGCGGCGCCTTCGCGCGGCGCTAAGAATCTCCTGAATGCGAATTGGCACCGGCGAACTCGCCGGTGCCGCTTCACCGCCCGCCGAGCACGTTCCAGATGACGGCCAGTGCCGCGGCCAGAAGCACGGCCATGATGAAGCGGTGAACGAAGCGGTTCATTGCGGGCTTACCCAGGCGGGTTCAGACGCCGGCGGTCTTGCTGCCGAAAAAGCCTTGGGCTGATTTTCATCACGATTTGAACGGACGCAAGCTGGCGCGAGGCGCCTCACCGTCTTCAAGCTATCGCCGCGCCAGATTGCAGCCGCTCGATAGCGGCCGCGATGATCCGCTCTCGCCCGACTGTGTTGGCAGCTCGTCAATCGGCGAGTTCTGTTTACCGGTGTTGAACTCAAAGATCTTGCGGAACAGGCCCGGCGCCATCGCCGAGATCGGATTGACTCGCATCACGGGCGCAGACGGCGTGCCGACGACCTCATAGGTGACGCCGATCAGCCCCTCTTTGTCGCCGCCACCGAGGAAGATGCCGAACAACGGAATCTGGCCAAAAATGTTGTTCACCCCGTATACCGGCACGAAGGTGCCACTCATGCACACCTGATTGCCGGGATAGTCGATCGAGCCCTCGATGGTGGCGCCGATCATCGGTCCCTTGACGACGCCGTCGCGGATCGTGAGCGCGCCGTTCTGCCGGGTGAATTCCGCGCGCAATGCGGAGAAGGACACACCGCTCTGTGTGCCGTTGGGGCCACCCGCCGCAACGCGATCGAGCTGCTCCATGCCCTTGACGGTGAAGTCACGCACGTTGATGAGACCTTCGCGCGCCGTCGGCTCCGATGTCGGCGGCTCCATCGCCACCACCATCTGGCCGCCAAACACCTTGTTGGTGGTGTCGGAGAAGCGCAGGAACGCGCCGGCGTCGTTGGTCTGGAGATAGATCACCTCGCGGCTGCCCTGCGCACGCCCACCACGCAAGTCCGCCGTCACCGGCGTGTCGCGGCCGACCTTGCCGCTTAGCGTGAAAGCTTTCACCGCGCCGCTTCGCCGCGACATCTTGGCATCGACACTGCGCATCGCCTCGCCATTGAAGCCGGCGACCGCGCCGAACTTGACGTCGATGTCGAAGTCGACGTTCTTCAGCTTGCTCTTGTTGTCGTCCTTGCCGGAATTCCCTGATATCGCCGACTTCAGGAAGCCGCGGCCGTCGAATACGTCGCCGCGCATGGTGCCCCTCACCACGCCGTCGGGACCGCGTTCGACCCTCAGCGAGGCCTTGTCGCCGTCGGACGGCGAATAGGTCGGGAAGTTCGCATTCATGAGGTCGCCGTTCTGGTCGACCTCGAGCGAGCCTTTGATCGAGACGCCGCCGCCTTCGACGACGATGTCCTCCAGCCGCGTCGATTGCGCCGTCGGCACCACCTTGAAGCTGGCCTTGCCCGACTTGCCCGGCAGCTTCACCCAGCCCGGCAGGATGTTGTCGAGCTTGAGTGAGGTCAGGTCGGCTTCGATGCCCAGGCGCGTGGTCTGCTCGGGCCCGCTGGCGATCTTGCCGGAGACCTTGACCGGAATCGAACCGCTGATGGCGGGACCCAGATCGAAACCGAGACGGGCGCGGCTCGCATCGTCGAGCGTGGCCTGCAATTTGACGTCGGCATCGCCCTCGGCCGGCTTGCGGTAATCGAGCGAGGCCGCCTGGCCGTTGATCTTGACGTCGCCCTTGACCTGGTAGCCCTGGTTGGTGGCGACGATCTTGAGGCTGTTCGCCTCGAGCTTCTGGTTCATCACCAGCTTGTCGGCAGCAAAGCCGTTGAGGTCGGCGGCGACGGTGTAGCTCGTGTCCGCCTTGGTCAGCTCGCCCTTCACCGGCAAGGCGAGCGTGATGTTGGCCGAGAACGTACCCTTGCTGGTGTTGGGATCGACGAAGGTGGCGGATAGATCGCTCAAGCGATCATTGGCGAGAATTTCCGCAGCCGCCGGCACCGGACCATCGACGCGGAATTTGCTGCGCGACGGCGAGGGCTTTGGCGCCATGTCAGGCACCTCGAAGGTGAAATCCGAGATCGTGATCTTGCGCCCCGCCGGCGTATCGGCAATGCCCTGCCCGATCGTCACCGTCGCGGTCCGTCCGGTGACGTGCGCTTTCAGGTCGGCGTCGTGCACCGAGGGCATGCCGTCCACCGGATGAACCGCAACCCCGCTCGCCACGATGTTGACTGACAGTCCGTCATCGGGGATCGGCGGGCCCTTCCGGGGGAGATTGCGCGTCGGCGAGTTGACGCCGACTTCGATGCGCTGGAGCGTGCCGCGCTCGATCCGCTCGATCACCCACTCACGCAGCTCCGGAACAACAAGCGTCGGCCACATCCGCTTGAGCGCGGACGCCGACATCGGCGTGCCCGCAAAGCCGAGCATCAGCCGCGGCTCGCCGGAATAGTCGATGGCGCCGGTACCGGCGACGCCGATCTCGCCATTGCTGATGTCGGCCTGCGTCAGCACGACGCGCTTGTGGTCGGTGTCGAAACGGAAGCCGATGGCGATGCGGTTGAAGACCAGCGGCGGCTCGTTGTCGATGCCGCCGAGCAGGATCGATCCGCCGCTGAACCCGAGCTGCCAGTCGTTGGTGGTGCCATTGGGCGGCTCTAGATGCGCGAGCAGCGTGACCCGGTTGGCACCCGAGATGATCTTGAACGGCGCCACCAGCACCCGGCGTCCGGCATCCCATTCGAGATTGAGCTCGGCCGAGTCGATCGCCATTGGATAGTCGGGCGTGTCGGTGTCGATGATGTTGCCCGCGCCGACGAGAATCTTGCCGCGGAAGAAGGTCGGCAGGCCGTCGCGGCCGAGTTCGCCCTTGAGCTCGCCGGTCAGCGGCAGGTCGGCATTGTAGGTCAGGTCCTTCAGCCGCAACGCCAGCAGGATGTTCGAGGTCGAGACCTTGTCGGCCTTGATATCGACCGAGCGCACGCCGTTCTCGGCCGGGCCGATCGTTGCGCGGAGCGACCATGGCCGCGCGCCCTCTTCGCCGAAGCTGAGCGCAACGCCGCCACCGTGCGGACGGCGCAGGCTGAGGCTGATGTTCTCGAAGCTCCACTTGCTGCCACGCTGCTGGTCGTCGACGATCAGATTGCCGTTCTTCAGGCCGATCTCGTTGAGATTCTGGCCGTCGAGCCCGGTCATGCTCAGGCTGTCGAGCCAGTCGAGCCCGGCAAGCAGTCCGCTCTGCGTGCTGCCGCTGGCCGAAGACGCTGCCGCCGCGTCCGCACCGGACGGGGTGGCGGGAGCAGTCGTTGCGGGAGGCGGCGCCGATCCCGGACGCGGGAAGGTCGGCGGCAGGCCCGCCTCCTTTTTCGACGCGACGCCGGTGGCGAGCGGCTTGGCGGTGTCACCGGCCGACACTGTGACGGTACCGTCAGGCGCGATCCGGATCGCGAGCTCGGCATCGACGAGATTGAGACTTTCGGCGCGCAGCCGGCCCATCAGGAGCGCCACGCCCGACAGCCGCACTTCGGCCTTCGGCGCACTTGCGACGATGGCGCGATCGCGGTCGCGGACGATGATGTCGCGAATGCGCACGGCGATGCGGATCCGCCCTGCGCGCTCGATCTGGGTGCCGCCGACCTCGACGGTGTTGCCGTGGCCGATATTGTCCTCGATCGCCGCCGCGAGCCATGGCGTCGCCATGTCGAGATTGATGGGACCCGCGCCGAGCCGCCACCACAGCGTGGCGAAGCAACAGACGAAGATGATGACGAGGGTACAGGTGACGAGGGCGAGCCGCTTGACCCAGCGATCGGCCGCGAGCCAGCGGCCGAACGCGCCAAAGCCGTCGCCTACGCGATGAAAGCGGGAGTTGGAACGGGACAACAGCCGGCGCGCCCGGTGGCCTGCGGCCGCCTCCTGGTCCGGATCCCAATCGACCTCGTCCCATTCGACGGGCTCTTGCACTCCGGCGCGCCGATCGAGGTCCCGATAGAGGTCCCCGTTGTGGTCCTGGGGCGACGTATTCCTTGCCATTGCCTCTCGATACAGGCGCCCATCCCTAGATTGAGCGCCGCCGGGGCCGCAGCCGTCCGCGGGGACCAAACGTCCCTGCGCCGGCATTGCCGCCATTCCCTTGATATTCCTGCTGTTCGTCATATCGCCCCGAGCGCGCGTTCAACGAGCAGTGGGGTGGTGCTTGGAATTCCTTGTAACCATACTCCGGCGCCGTCAGAGTTGCCCAGCCGAGGGCACGAATCCGGCACGCCGGACGAGAGCTGCAATACCGCTTTGGTTGACCCGCCGAAAGCGTCGAAAGGAAGGCGTATGTCCAAGAAAACGCGAAAGAAATCGTCCAAGACGGCCTCCGGCAGCCCAACCCCTAGGAAAAAGCGGACGCAAACGCGGACTATGGCGACAACAAAGCCCGCTAGGACGCAGCGGGCCGCAACACGCAAATCAACAAAGACCTCAACCGTGGCAGCATCGCACAAGGCCACGTCGAAACGGTTAAAATCTTCCGAATCGACCGCCGCCCCCGCCAAGGGGACCAAGGGTGCCCTGTCCGAAGGCCAGAAGGCACCCGCCTTCAGCCTGCCGCGCGACGGCGGCGGCGTGGCGAGGCTGGCTGACTATTCCGGCAAGAAGCTGGTCCTGTTCTTCTATCCCCGCGCCGACACGCCGGGCTGCACCCGCGAGGCAATCGACTTCACCCGGCTGAAGGATGCCTTCGCCGCGACCGGCACGAGCGTGCTCGGCATCTCGGCCGATCCCCAGAAGGCCCAGGAGAAGTTCCGCGACAAGCACAAGCTGGCTGTTCCCCTGATCTCGGATGAGCAGCACGAGATGCTCGAGGCCTACGGCGCCTGGGGCGAAAAATCGATGTATGGCAGGACCTTCCTCGGGATTCTTCGCACCACGGTGCTGGTCGGCGCCGACGGCAAGGTGGCGCGAATCTGGCGTAACGTCCGGGTCGACGGCCACGCCGAGGACGTGCTGGCGGCGGCAACATCTCTTTAACCAGTTGCGCGAATTCGAGCGTTCCCGTTTCCGGAAAATTAACCATGAGCGGCCCAGATTGCTGCGGCAATTGAGCCGTACGGAACCTCTCCGACCGGCGCGGGAGTGCCGATGTCGAAAAGTTCTGCCCAATACTCGCACTACTCCCAGCATCACCCTCACGACCACGGGCGGCCCTTCAACCGCCGTCCTGTCAGCTCCGCCACCGCTATACCCCTGCCCGCCGCCGACGACGCCTACACCATCGTGCATCACGGCAAGCAGGTCCGCCTCGGGCCCGTGGTGTTCTGGATCGTGGTCGGGACCGTCGTGCTGCTCGGGCTGTGGTCGGCGGCGACCGCCACCTATTTCGCCTTCCGCGACGACGTGCTGACGCGGCTGATCGCCCGCCAGGCCGAGATGCAATATGCCTATGAGGATCGCATCGCCGAGCTCAGGGCCAAGGTCGATCGCACCACGAGCCGGCAGCTGCTCGACCAGGAGCAGTTCGACCAGAAGCTCGACCAGATCATGAAGCGCCAGACCGCGCTCGAGTCGCGCGCAACGGCGCTCGGCGCCATGCCCGACGTGACCGGATCGATCCCGCGCGCGACACCGCAGCGCGGCGACGCCACCCCTCCTCAGGGCACACCGAAACCCTCGCCGATCAGCGACACCGTGATTTTCGTGGCGCCGCCGGATCGCGAGGCGCGGCTTGAATCCCGCACACCAGTGATCACCAGCCCGCAGCTGAACCAGTTCGCCAAGGTTCAGGGTTTTGACAACGTCCTGGTGCGTTTGCAGACTTCGCTTGACCAGGTCGAGAGACGCCAGATCGCCGCGCTCAGCGCCGTCGAGGACAGCATGGAATCGCGCGCGCGTCGGATGCGCGGCGTGGTCAGTGATCTTGGCCTGAACCTCGCCGATCTCGAAGCCGCCGTGCCGCGGACCGCGATGGGCGGGCCTTTTGTACCCGTCAAACTCACCGCGAATGCCGGTCCGTTCGAGAAGCAGCTTAATCGTATCAACGTCACGCGCGCCGAGGTGGATCGGCTCAACCGCACGCTGGCGCTGGTGCCCTATCGCAAGCCGGTCATCGGCGAGGTCGAGTTCACCTCAGGCTTCGGCGTGCGCAGCGATCCGTTCCTCGGCCGGCCGGCGATGCACACCGGCCTCGACTTCCGCGCCGCGACCGGCGATCCCGTCCGCGTCACCGCCAACGGCAAGGTGGTGTCGGCCGGATGGTCAGGTGGCTACGGCCGCATGGTCGAGGTCGACCACGGCAACGGGCTCTCGACCCGCTACGGCCACCTCTCGGAGATCAACGTCAAGGTCGGCGAGATCGTGAAGATCGGCCAGGTTGTCGGACTGGTCGGATCGACCGGCCGCTCCACTGGCCCGCATCTGCACTACGAAACCCGCATCGACGGCGAAGCGGTCGACCCGCAGAAATTCCTGCGCGCCGGCGTGCGCCTCAGCGCGGGCTAATCCGCGACAAGCAGAGTGTTCAACGGCGACGAGCATGCGGCTCGTCGCTTTTTATTTAACGCCTGCCGCCACCCATCCCGCCGCCGGGACCACCGAAGCCGCCACCGCCGGGCCCCATGGGACCGCCGGGTGAGCCAAGGCCGCCGGGACCGGACGGACCGCCCGGGCCGGATGGCCCGGAGCCGGGAGCTGAACCGGGGCTCGAACCAGGCGCGGGCCCACCACCAGGTGGTGCGCCGGGCTGGCCGCTCGGCGAACCAGGCGTGCCGCTTCCCGGATGCAGGATCGAGCCACCCGGCGAATGGCCGCCAAAGCCAGGCGGGCTGCCCGGCCCCTGCAGCGACGATCCCGGGAACTGCGTGACGGCCTGCACCGATTCGACCTGCAAGCCACGCGCGGGATCGAATATGCCGTTCAGCACCACCCGCGCCTCGCCTGCGCTCGGCGCAAAGCGCGAGCCGTCATGGGCGATGAGGCCGGAGCCAAGCTGGAGGTTGGCGCCCTCGCGCTGCACATAGGCTTCGACCGACAATCTCGTCGCGCCGGCAAGATCCTGGAAATTGTCGACCCTCGCGTGCGCGACCTGGAGCATGCCCTGGCTCGCGCTGCCCTCGACTTGAACGCGCTGGCCGACCAGCGCGACATCGGCACCCTTCAGCCGCAGGCCGCCGATATGCAGCCCGTCCGGACCGCGCTCGAGCAGACCGGAAACCCGCGCGGTGGCTTTGCGACGCTGCTCGACGAGGCTTGCGACGATCGTGCCGTCGGTGCGGCGCAGCCCGAACACGGCGACATGCGTGCCGACGCGGCGCCAGCTCTCCTGGCCGCTCGCCACCACCTTCTGGCCGAGCACGGTGATCTCGTTGCCCTTCACCGCTTCGATCGGGCCTGCAACCTCGCTGGCGATGTTGATGCTGCGCGTCGCCAGCGTGCCGTCGGCCTGCCGGACGGCGACCACGCGCGCGAGCTGTCCGATGCGCAGGCTCTTGGTCGTAGCCTGCTCGCCGTCGATCCGCACCGGCACGTCGGCCGCGTAAGCGACGCGCTCGCCGTTGACGTAGATGCTGCCGAAGCGCTGGATCACGCCGACGATGCCGGTGCCGCCGATGCCCTGATCATCGCCGCGCGTAATTCCGGTGCCGCCGATGCCCTGGTCCGTGCCGCGCCTGGTTTGCGCCCAGGCGGCAGCCGTTCCGGCGAGCCAGAATCCCGTCAGCAGCAGGCGGCGGGAAATGCGCGGCGGCGTGGTCATGAGCGACCGCCCTCGCCGCTGCCGTCGCTCTCCTCCTCGACGTCCTCGCAATAAATGTAGATGCCGAAATTCCAGCGGGCATCGCCGCCCTTGTCCTTGGCGAGCGCGCGGTTCGCCTCGCGGTTGGCGGTCTTGAGCGCCTCCATCGCAAGCTCGCGCGAGCGCGCCTCGAGCCGTTTGGCAAGTTTTGGCGACAGGCCGTTGTAATGCACTGCGCGTTCGAGAAAGCGCGGCGCAGGCCCAGAGACGTTTTCGGCCGCCGCCGCGATATGGTCGTGCAGGTTACGGCCGAGATAGTGCCATTTGCTGTCGTCCTCGCCGCGCGGAACGAAGGCAGCCTCGACCAGCTCGATCGCGTCATCGCCGTTGATGGTGACGAGCCCGCGATCGAGCCATTCGTCGAGCACCGCGCGGGGACGGACGTCCTTGGTGACGGAGGCGACAAGTTGCTCGAACGAGGGAGCCGCGCCTTCGGCCGTGCGCGGCAGCGACAGCGGCTCGCCCTTCGCATCGGTGAATTCGGGCGCGGCAAGCCAGCGCGCGATCACCGCGCTGGTCAGCGACACCGCCGCCGGCGCCTCGTGCACGGGCGCACCGGCGCCGCGCAGCCGCGCCACTTCCTTGCGATGGATGCCCGTGAGCAGGCTGACGCGGCTGTCGGTCTGCTCCTTGCCCTCGAGCGCGAAATCGTGCTCAGCGACGTTGACGAACAGCTCGCGGAGCAATTGTGCCAGCGCCGGAAACGTCATGCCGCTGCGGATGCACAGGCGCACCAACGGGCGCAACAGCCGCGCGAGGGGCGCGTGCAGCTTTGCCGCGGCGTTCGGCTGTGGCGCAGCCGGCTTATCCGCCGCCTTGGACCCGGGCTTGGCATTCATGTCTGAATTGTAACGGCGCCTCGCGTGGGACACAATCCCACATTTTTCGTTTGCGCCGTTGACGTGGTAAATTTTCCCACATATAGGAGACGCAACTGAGGGCACGACTCGAAAGGGAAAGTTGACCCAATGCCTGACCGCCTGGTCTGCAATTCCAGCATGATTTCCGCACATCTCGGCCGACGCCGCCCTGACGCCGTCGAACCGATGCTGCCTGCGCTGCTGCGCGGCGCGATCTTCATCTCGACGCTCGCGGTGCCCTTCGTCGCCGCCCTCCTGGCCGGCTGAGCGGAGCGCGACGAACAGCATGACCCCTGTCAGCGAACCCACCCGCCCGTCGGTTCTTCATATCTTCAAGGTCTACTACCCCGACCTGTTCGGCGGCACGCTCACTGTGATCCGCGACATCTGCGCGAGCCTGAAGGACGCCTTCGCCTCCGCCGTGCTGGTCTGCTCGAAATCCGCCGAAGAACGCCGCGATATCGTCGTCGACGACGTGGCCGTGGAGCGCGTGCAGTCATTCGGCGACGTGCTCTCGCTGCCGGCTGCGCCGACTTATCCGTGGCGCCTGTGGCGCAAGATCGCGCAGCACGACCTGCTGGCGCTGCACGCCCCCTTCCCGCTTGCCGACCTCGTCTTCGCGTTCGGCCTTGCTCGCAAGCGGCCGCTGGTCGTGCATTGGCACGCCGACATCGTCACCCATGCCGGCCTGCGCTGGTTCATCGAACCCTTGATGCGCCGGACGCTGCGTCAGGCCGCCGCCATCATCGTCTCCGACCGCGTGCTGGTCGACACAACGCCGCTGCTGCGGGAATTCGCCGACAAGTGCCACGTCGTGCCATTCGGCATCAACACCACGAAGTATGACTGGCCGAGGATCGAGCCCGAGCACGTCAACGATCGCGGACGGCTCGTGCTCGCCTGCGGCCGGCTGGTTCCCTACAAGGGATTTGAGGTGCTGATCCGCGCCGCCCAGGGGTGGAATTTCGAGGTCTGGATCATCGGCGAAGGCACCGAGCGCGCGCGGCTCGAGCAACTGATCGCCGAGCTCGGTGTGGGCGACCGCGTCCGCCTGCTCGGCTCCGTACCCGATTGCGAGCGCGTCAAGCTGATGTGCATCGCCGACGTGTTCGCGATGCCGTCGGTGACCAACGCCGAGACGTTCGGGCTCGTCCAGCTCGAGGCGATGGCGGCAGGCCGGCCTGTCGTCAACACCGCGCTGGATACGGCCGTACCTCACGTTGCGCGTGACGGCATCGAGGCGATCACCGTACCGCCCGGCGATGCCGCAGCGCTCGGCAACGCCATCGATTCCCTGATCCGCGATCCCGAACGCCGCCGCCGCATGGGCCTTGCCGCGCGAACGCGTGCGGCCACGCGCTATTCCGCCACGGCCTTCAAGAACGGTATGGAGACGGTATACGCCCAGGCATTGGCTCAGGCCTCGGCCGCGAGCACAAGCTCGTCCGCCACGCCGGGCTGGCTCGAAATGATCCGGATCGCAGGCGCGCTGGCCTGGTCCGACATGCGCCATCGCTATGTGCGTTCGCTGCTCGGCCCGTTCTGGATGTCGCTCCAGATGGCGATCGTGGTCGCCGTGCTGGGTTCGGTGATCGGCCAGATGTCCAACGCCGGCGTGCTCGCGCGGCTGCCCATGCTCGCACTGTCGATGACGGCCTGGACCTTCCTCAACAGCGTCGTGCTCGATGCCACCACGGCGCTCCAGGGCTCGGCTAGCCTGATCCGCGACCGTGCGCTGCCGCCGGTGATCTTCCTTCTGCAATGCACCTTCCGCCAGGCCCTGTTCGCGCTCCACAACGCCTGTGTGCCGCTGATCCTCTGGCTGGTGCTGACCCCGCGCGATCTCTCCCACGCGCTCGCCGCCCTGCCGGGGCTGCTGCTCTTCATCGCCTGCACCTTCGCGCTGAGCCTGGTGCTCGGCGCCATGGCGACGCGGTATCGCGACCTCAAGCCGATCATCGAATCCTCGCTGATGCTGGGCTTCCTCTCCTCACCCGTGATCTGGTCGTCGGAGATGATCCATCATCGCTCGACCATCATGCGGATCAATCCGCTGACGCACCTGTTCGCGGTGTGGCGCGAGCCTCTGGCGGGCGGTCACGTCGACACGATCAGCATCTTCTATGTGCTGGCGTGCCTTGCCGTGCTCATGCTCGCAAGCTGGCTGACGCTCGTGCACCTGCGCAAAGCGGCCTTTTGGATCTAGCGTCATGGCCTCGATCAACCTGCGTAACGTCAGTCTCGATTATCCCCTCTACGGCGCCTACGATTACTCGCTCAAGCGCCGCCTCCTCGGCCATCTCATCCGCGAGCAAGGCGGGATGCGGATCATTCGCGCCGTCGACAACATCACGATCGAAGCAGAGGCCGGCGCACGGATCGGTCTTGCCGGACCGAACGGCTCGGGCAAGTCGACACTGCTCCGGCTCATTGCCGGGGTCTATCCGCCGAGCAGCGGCAACGTCGCGATCAAGGGCAACATCGTGCCCCTGCTCGGCCTCAATGCCGGCGTCAACCTGGACTTCGTGGCCGAGGACAATATCGCGCTGTTGCTGCGGATCTCCGGCCGCAAGCCGACCCGCGCCATCATCGACGAGATCTGGGCCTTCACCGAGCTCGAGGAGCGGATGCAGCGGCTGCCGCTCAGGATGTTCTCCTCGGGCATGCTGATGCGCGTGCTGTTTGCGACGGCAACCGCATTCCCGGCCGACATCCTGCTGCTCGACGAGTGGCTCAGTGTCGTCGACGAGAATTTCTCGGCCAAGGCGCAGGCCCGTCTGCTCAAACTGGTTTCGCAGGCCGCGATCGTCATCATCGCGTCCCATGACCAGCCGCTGCTGCGCCGAACCTGCTCCACCATCATCAACCTCGACCACGGGCGCGTCGCCTCGACGGTCGCCGTCGAGCCGCCCGCGGCCCATCCATTCGAGCTCCGCGAGATACGCGCATGAAGAAGAGCATTCTGGTCGTTTCCGAGGCGCTCGGCGAGCCCAACCACAAGCGCGGCATTTTCCACTTCAGCCGCGAATTGATCCGCTCGCTCGAAGCCGACGGCCACGCGCTGACCCTGCTCGTCGAGACAACGCGCCGCTATCGCAAGTTGCGCGCACGCGAGCGGCGTACCGGGCTGTTTCCGCGGCAATCGCGCAACATCGAGCTCCTGGCGCTGTACCGCTACCTCGACGAGGTCAACATGAGCGAGCCGATGATGCGCAGCCATGGCGGCCTGCGTCGCCTGCTCGGCTGGATCCGGCACCGGATCGACATGGCGACGTCGTGGGAATACGCGCTCTGCTTCCTGCGTGCGATCGGCCTGCGCGGGATGAGCACGCGATTGATCGAGAACAAGAGCGCCGCGCTCGAATACATTCCGCCGGATCTGCGTCATCTCGAGCTGTTCCGCGACTTCCAGCTCGAGGCCGGCTTCTACAGCTACCAGGACTCCGCGGCCCTCTTCCTGCTGCCGCCGCCACGGATCGATGCCCGAGATTACGACGTCATCCTGGTGGATACGCCGACCCGCGTGGCGATCAAGCGCAAGCCCGGCGCCAAGGTGATCTGCGTGGTCCACGACCTCTTGCCGCTCACCGATCTCAAGCTCAGCGACGTCGCAACGCGCCTGTTCCTGTCGCGCCTGCTGACGAGCTTGCGCCAGGCCGACGAGCTCGCCTTCGTCTCCAACTACAGCATGATGCGGTTCAGAGAGTTGCTGCCGCAATTTGCCCATCTGCCTGCGAGGGTCGTTTACCCCCGCACGCAGTTCGACGCTCCGGACGTCCTGCAACTGCCAGCCCCGACGGGGCGTCCGGGGCGGCCGAGCTTCGTCGTCATCGTCTCCAACGAGCCGCGCAAGAACGTCGCCACCGTGATCCGTGCCTTCCGCGGCATGCCGCAGGCCGACCTCGTCGTGATCGGCTATGCCGGCCTTGCCTCGCAGATGCGCAACCTGCCGCCCAATATCAGCTTTGCCGGCTATGTCGACGAGCATGAGAAAGCGACGCTGATCTCCGAGGCGCACGGCCTGATCATGCCGAGCTTCGCCGAAGGCTTTGGCGTGCCGATCATTGAGGCGCTCGCGGCGAACACGCCCGTTCTCTGCTCCGACATCGCCGTGTTTCGCGAGGTCGCGGGCGAGCTCGCCGACTATTTCGATCCTTTCTCGGCCGAGTCGATCCGCGCCTCCGTCACGCGCGTCATCGCGCGGCAGGAAGAATGCCGCCGCGACATCAGGGACCACCGCGGCGAGCTTGCCAAACGCTTCGGCTACCAGACCCAGGCCGCCGACTTCCTCGGCCAGTATCGGCCGGCGGAAAGCATGATGGCTGCGCAATAGGCGCTTCATCATGACCGTTGAAGCCGCCGACACGCGCGGCGTGCTTGCGCCCTCGCGCAGCACGGCAAGGCTGCAGCACGGTGCCGACCTGCTCGCCGCGATGATCGCGGCGTCGCTGCCATGGTCGACCTCGCTGCCCTCGATTTTCGTGGCGCTATGGCTGCTCGTCCTGGCGCCGACCATCGACTGGCGGGACTATGCAGGTTGCCTGAAGCAGCCGGCCTTCGCCTTGCCCTTCGCATTTCTGGGTCTTGCGCTCGCAGGCCTGCTCTGGTCCGACGCCGCCTGGGCCGACCGGCTGCACGCCATCAAGCCGGTGGCAAAGCTCATCATCATTCCGCCGCTGCTGTATCACGTCCGACGCTCGGAGCGCGGCACGTGGATCTTCGCTGCCTTTCTCGCCTCGTGCGTCTTGCTCGCGATCTTTTCCTGGATCGTGCTGTTCCACGCCGAGTGGAAGCTCACAGCGACCGCGTCCGCCGGCGTGCCGGTCAAGAATTACATCGACCAGAGCCAGGAATTCACCCTGTGCGCCTTTGCGCTGGCGCTGCCGACGCTGACGTTCTGGCGCGAGCGACGGCTGACCACGACATTGGGCTGCCTCGCGTTGATCCTGCTGTTCGTCACTAACATGCTGTTCGTCGCCTCGGCCCGCACCGCGCTACTCTGTATGCCCGCACTGCTCGCCTTGTTCGCCTGGCGGCATCTGGGCCGGCGCGCCGCCATGCTGCTGCTGGCCGGCGCCGTCGCGGCGAGTTTTCTCGCCTGGACGACATCGCCGTATCTGCGTCAGCGGATCACGGACATTGCCGTCGAATACAAGCATGGACACGAGGACATCAGCCACGCCTCCACCGCGCAGCGGCTGACCTATTGGCGCAAGGCGACCGCCTCCTTTGCCGAGGCGCCTCTGCTCGGTCACGGTACCGGCGCGATCAAGCGGCAGTTCGAGCGCGCCGCGGCGGGACAGGCCGGCCTCGAGGCCGAAGTGGTCAACAATCCCCACAACCAGACCCTCAACGTCGCCATGCAATGGGGATTGCTCGGCGTCGTCCTGCTCTATGCGATGTGGCTTGTCCATCTCTCGCTGTTCACGGGAGACGGCCTCGCGGCCTGGATCGGACTCGTCGTCGTCGTGCAGAACATGACGAGCTCGCTGCTGAACTCGCATCTGTTCGATTTTCATGCCGGCTGGATCTACGTGCTCGGCGTTGGCGTCGCCGGCGGCATGGCGCTAAAGACCGAACGTCGCTGAAGCGCTGCGCCATACCGCCAGCACGCGTCCGTCGATCACGAGCAATGCGCTGCCGATGACCATCGCCCCCGCGATCTCGCGCAGCGAGACCGCCTCGCCCAAAACGAGCCAGCCAAGAAGAATGGCAGTCACTGGAATGAGCAGCGTCACCAGCATGACATTGGTTGCGCCCGAACGTCGAAGGATCTGGAAGAAAACGATATAGGCAAACGCCGTCGACAGCCCAGCGAGGCCAAGCACGGCAAGCCAGGTCGTTACATCAGGCATTGGAAGTCGCCATGGCTGTTCGATGGCGCCGGCGACAATTGCCATCATGACTGTCGAAGCCAGCAGTTGAAAGGTTGCCGTCCCGAGCGGCGGCGAATCCTTCAGCAATCGGCGTGCCGCCAGTGCCGCGAGGCCATAGCTGAAGGCGCCGCCGAGGCAGAGGAAAATGCCGAGGCCCTGCCCCGTCCTCGCCTCGACGCCCCATCCCCTCAGGATGACCACGCCGACGAGCCCCAAGGCAACGCCGGCCACGCGCCGCATCTGCAACGTCTCTTCGCCCGCCATCGCCATCACGATCACCGTGAACAGCGGCGTGGTGGCGTTCAGGATCGATGCGAGGCCGCTCGGAATGAAGGTCTGGCCGATCACAATCAGGGAGAACGGGACGACGTTGTTGAGCAGTCCGATCGCGAAGAACGTCCGCCAGCCTGCAACGCCCTTGGGAAAGGCGATCTTCTGGGTGCGCAGTAACGGCAGCAAAATGGCTGCGCCGAGTGCGACACGCAGGAACACCAGCGTCAAAGGCGGCAATTCTCGCAGCGCAGCACCATTGAAGAAGAACGAGCCGCCCCAGAGGACTGAGAGCACAGAGAGCAGCGACCAGTCTCGTGCGTCGATCCGGTTGTCGTTGGCGGGCATGGCGTCTCACATTGGCGATCGAATAGATCGCCTACCGCGGAGCCGCGGGTATTGCCACCCGATTTCCGATTGGGATGAACGGGCCTATTTCGGCCGCGACACGAGCTCGATCATCTTGCCCTCGTCATCGTCGGGCATCACGGCTTTCGCCCTGGCATAAGCCTCGACCGCAGCGGGGCCGACGAGCGGCTTGTCGGCGAGCAGGCTTTCGGCGAGCTTCACGGCGTAGTCCGCATCCTTGTGGCGCAGCGCTGACGTGAACGTCGCCCCGCTGAAATCACGCGCGACCATGCGCTTGGAGTGCCTCAGCACCTGCGGGCTTGCAGCGACGCCGGCCTGGATCGACTCCAGCACGAGCTTCATGTCGAGCCCGGCCTGCTCGGCGATCGCAAGACCTTCAGCGAGCCCTGCGATCTGGATCGCACCCATGAGGTTGTTGATGAGCTTGTAGACCGTACCCGAACCCACCGCGCCATAATGGCGGATGGTCGAGCCGATCGGCTCGAGGAACGGCCGGGCGCGTTCGAGATCGGCGGCGTCGGCACCGACCAGCAGCGTCAGCTTTCCCGCCGCCGCCGCATCCGGCAGGCCGGTCACGGGGCAATCGATATAGATGAGCCCCCGCCCGTTCAATTCGCGCGCCATCTCGCGTGCGTGATCATATGAGACCGTCGAGCACTCGATCGCGATGGTGCCGGCCTTTGCCGTCTTCGCGGCGCCGTTGAGACCAAGCCATACACTGCGCGAAGCTTCATCATCGGCGACCATGGTCACCACGGCGTCCGCATCGATCGCGGAGTCCTCGGGCGAGGTCGCCCAGCGCGCACCGCGCGCGATCAGGTCTTCCGCCTTGGCCTTGCTGCGATTCCAGAGCGACACGGTGAAACCGGCATCGAGATAGCGGCCGGCCATTCCGTGACCCATCCGTCCAAGCCCGATGAAGGCGACGCGCGGCATCAGTCGACGTCCTCGATCTCGCCGCTCGTGGTGCCGAAGGCGCGCTGGGCGAGCGTTGCGGCCATGAACTCGTCGAGATCGCCGCCGAGCACGCCCGAGGTGTCCGAGGTTTGCACGCCCGTGCGCAGATCCTTCACCATCTGATAGGGCTGCAGCACGTAGGAGCGAATCTGGTGGCCCCAGCCGATATCGGTCTTGGCGGCCTGGTCTGCCGCGGCCTTCTCCTCGCGCTTCTTCAGCTCGATCTCGTAGAGCCGCGCGCGCAGCATGTCCCAGGCCTGCGCGCGGTTCTTGTGCTGGGAGCGGCCGGCCTGACAGACCACCGCGACACCTGTCGGGATATGCGTCAGCCGCACCGCGGATTCGGTCTTGTTGACATGCTGGCCGCCGGCACCGCCCGAACGCATGGTGTCCGTGCGGACGTCGGATTCCTTGATGTCGATCTTGATGCTGTCGTCGATGACCGGGAACACCTGCACGCTCGAGAACGAGGTGTGCCGCCGTGCATTGGAATCGAACGGCGAGATGCGCACCAGACGGTGCACTCCGGCTTCCGTCTTCAGCCAGCCATAGGCGTTATGGCCGGAAACCTGGATGGTCGCGGATTTGATGCCGGCCTCTTCGCCCTCGGACTCTTCCAGGAACTCGACCTTGAAGCCGTGGGTCTCAGCCCAGCGCGTGTACATGCGCAGCAGCATCTGCGCCCAGTCCTGGCTCTCGGTGCCGCCGGCGCCGGCGTGGACTTCAAGATAGGAATCGAAACGATCGGCCTCGCCCGAGAGCAGGGCCTCCAGCTCGCGCCGTGCGACTTCCTTTTTCAGGTTCTTGAGCGCAGCCTCAGCTTCGGCGACCACGCCCTCATCGCCCTCGGCCTCGCCGAGCTCGATCATGCCGACGTCGTCTTCGAGCTGCTGCTCGACCTTGCCGATGCCCGACAGCGCATCCTCCAGCGAGGTGCGCTCCTGCATCAGCTTCTGGGCCTTCTGCGGATCGTTCCAGAGATTGGGATCTTCTGCGAGCTTATTCAGCTCAGCGAGGCGCGCCGTCGATTTCTCGACGTCAAAGATGCCTCCTCAGCAGCCCGACTGACTGCTTGATCTCTTCTACCAACCGTTCGATTTCGGCGCGCATGTCGTTCTCTGGTCTCGCGGAATTGTTCCCGCGTATGAATGAAATGGGGATGTAACGGCGGCGGCTGCAAAGCGCAACCGCCGGAGCTTTGGATCGCCAGCTTTATCCTGAGCCCTCTGAGCCCTAGTACAACCCGCCGGTACCGGGCCGCATGAAGAAGCCGGAATCGGGCGGCGCCTGCTGCGGCACGCCGCCGCGGCCATCGGCATCGGCAACGCCGATGACGGAGTAGTTATCCGGCGGCGCCGTGCCGGGCTTGAAGGCTTCCAGGATCGTGCCGCCGGTCTCGCCCGGGCCAGCGCGCATGCCGGTCTTGGCGACGACGCGGATCAGCTTGATGCCGGCCGGAACCTTGAACGGAACTGCCGGCTTGTCGGCGAGCGCGAGCTTGAGGAAATCGCGCGCGATCGGCGCGGCCAAATGGCCGCCGGTCGCCGCATTGCCCTTACCCAGCGCGCGCGGCTTGTCGTAGCCCATATAGATGCCGACTGCGATATCCGGCGAGAAGCCGACGAACCAGGCATCCTTGGCCTCGTTGGTGGTGCCGGTCTTGCCGGCGATCGGCTTACCGACCTCCTTGACGACGGTCGCGGTACCGGCCTGGACGACGCCTTCCATCAACTCGGTGATCTGATAGGCCGTCATCGAGTCGAGCACCTGCTCGCGGCGGTCGACCAGCTGCGGCTCGTTCTGGTTTTTCCAGCCGCCCGGCGCATCGCAGCCCCGGCATTCGCGCTGGTCATGCTTGAAGATGGTGTGGCCGTAGCGGTCCTGGATGCGGTCGATCAGGGTCGGCTTCACGCGACGGCCGCCATTGGCGATCATGGAATAGGCCGTGACCATTCGCATCGCCGTCGTCTCGCCGGCGCCGAGCGCGAACGAGAGATAGTTCGGCAACTCGTCATAGACGCCGAAGCGACGCGCGTACTCGCCGATCAAGGGCATGCCGATATCCTGCGCCAAGCGCACCGTCACGGTGTTGAGCGAGAGCCGCAGCGCGTTGCGCAGCGTTACCGGCCCCTGGTACTTGCCGTTCGAGAAGTTTTCCGGCCGCCAGACGCCACCACCCTGCCCCTGGTCGATCTCGATCGGCGCGTCGACCACGACAGTCGACGGCGTATAGCCGTTATCCAGCGCGGCCGAATAGACGATCGGCTTGAAGGACGAGCCCGGCTGCCGATAGGCCTGCGTAGCGCGGTTGAACTGGCTCTGGTCGAAGGAGAAGCCGCCGACCATCGCGAGCACGCGGCCGGTCCAGGGATCCATCGCCACCATCGCGCCCGAGACTTCGGGGATCTGGCGCAGCCGGTACTGACCTTCGACGGGTTGCCCCTCCTTGCTGTAGAGCGGATCGGCATAGATCACGTCGCCGGGCTGCAGCACCTGCGACACCGCGGTCGGCGCCTTGCCTTTCGCGGGACCCGAGGCCGCTCGCGCCCATTTTACGCCATCGAGCGTGACGATACCCGTCTCGCGCTGCTTGCTGACGGCGCCGCCGAGCTCGCGTGCCGGCTGAAAGCCCAGACGTGCCGACTGGTCGCTGGTCTCGAGCACCACCGCCATGCGCCAGGGCGAGATGTCGGAGAGCGACTTGATGTCGGCGAGCTTGACGCCCCAGTCGCCGGAAATGTCGAGCTTGCTGATCGCACCGCGATAGCCCTGCTGCTCGTCATAGTTCACGAGGCCCGTGACCATGGCCTTGCGGGCCATGACCTGGATCTTCGGATCGAGCGTCGTGCGCACCGAAAGGCCGCCCTCATAGAGCTTCTTCTCGCCGTAGCGCTCGAAGATGTCGCGGCGGACTTCCTCGGCGAAATATTCGCCCGCGAAGGTGTGGGCAGCGTTGGAGCGGTTGGTGACCGCGAGCGGCTCCTTGCGCGCCTTCTCGGCGTCAGCCTGCTTTATCCAGCCGTTTTCCTGCAGACGGTCGATCACGTAGTTGCGGCGCTCGATGGCGCGGTCACGGTTGCGCACCGGATGCAGCGTCGCCGGCATCTTGGGCAGCGCCGCCAGATAGGCCGCTTCGGCGACCGTCAGCTCGTTCACCGACTTGTCGAAATAGACGAGCGAGGCCGCGGCAATGCCGTAGGCGCCGAGGCCGAGATAGATTTCGTTCAGATACAGCTCGAGGATCTTGTCCTTGGAGTAGGTCTTCTCGATCCGCATCGCCAGCAAGGCTTCCTTGATTTTGCGGGCGAACGACACTTCGTTCGTCAGAAGGAAGTTCTTGGCGACCTGCTGAGTGATCGTGGAGGCACCCTGCGGACGGCGGTTGGAGCCGTAGTTCTGCAAGTAGACCAGTCCGGCGCGCGCCATGCCGGTGTAGTCGATGCCACCATGCTCGTAGAAATTCTTGTCCTCGGCGGCGAGGAAGGCGTTGATCACGAGCTTCGGCACGGCCTGGATCGGCAAATACAGCCGGCGCTCCTTGGCGTATTCGCCGACCAACGAGCCGTCGACCGCGTGCACGCGGGTCATCACCGGCGGTTCATAATCCTGAAGCTGAGAGTAGTCGGGCAAGTCCTTGGAGAAATGCCAGATCAGGCCAGCCATGGCCCCGACGCCCACCAGGAACACCACGGTTCCCGCAGCGAACAGGAAGCCCATGAACCGTATCAGCAAGCGCATTATCTGTTTATCCGTTCAAACCTTGAACAACCCATGGATATCCATGGAACGATTCTCGGCGCCGGCAAAAGGGCGCCTTCCTCAAGTCGCGAATTCACCGGCGTGCCAGATTACACCACTCAAGAGCTTCGCTGGGCCTCTAGCCCTAACACGCTTGCCGCGGGGGTTGTCGATTCCTGCCCCCCATCCGCAGATTTTATAGAGCGCCCGCTGTGGCCAAACTAGGGCTTTGCGGGACCAGCCAAAACTCGCTTTTCAATTGGCCTGTCCGGCGGTCGCGAGCCGCTTGGCCAAAAAGGCGTCGATGGCCTGGGCCATTGACGCCACAGTCCGGGAACGCCAGCTCTCCGAGACCAGATGCTCGAGGTCCCCCTTGTTGGAGACGTAGCCCAGTTCGACCAGCACCGAGGGCACGTCGGGCGCCTTCAGCACCCGGAACCCCGCCGATTTCAGGGGGTGCTTGTGCATCCGCACCGTGGTCTTCATCTCGCCCATCAAGAGGCGGGCGAAACGGTTTGAAAAGGTGCGGGTTTCCCGCTGGGCGAGGTCGATCAGGATGTCCGCGACGTCGGCCGGCTCATCGGACAGATTGACCCCACCGATGGCGTCGGCCTTGTTTTCGGCTTCCGCCAGCCGCTCGGCTTGCGCGTCGGAGGCCTTGTCCGACAGCGTGTAGATGGTGGCGCCCTGGGCGTCGCCCTCCCCACGCGGCAGCGCGTCGGCGTGGATCGAGACAAACAGCGCGGCATTGATGGAGCGGGCGACTTTGACGCGGTCGTTGAGCGGGATGAAGGTGTCGTCATCCCGGGTCATGACTACGCGGTACTTGCCGGTCTTCTCCAGCCGGTCGCGCAGCGCGAGGCCAAAGGCCAGCACCAGATTCTTTTCACTCTCGCCGCTCGACTGCGTGCCGTTGTCGATGCCGCCATGGCCGGGATCGATCACCACCACGGGACGTGAATCCGTCGGCGCTGCGGGCTTTTGTTGGGAAGGCTCAGGCGCCGCTGGCGCCGGAGGAGCATCGGTTGTCGCAGGGTGCAGAGCGGCCCGGCTTTCCGGCGCCACCGACTGCACGAAAGCAGCGCGATCGACTTCCTCCAGCTCCAGCACCAGCCGGGCCGGCTGGCCGTTGGCGGCCTCGAGCACGTAGGAATTGGCGATCTTGGCAGGGCCCGCGAGGTCGAGCACGATTCGCGAGCCGCCTGGCATCACGAGGCCATAGCGGAACGCCTTGACCAGCCCGCGCCCGGCTGCCCCGGTGCCGGCAGGAAGCTGGAAATTGATCTGGGGAACATCGACCACCACCCGATACGGGTCCGCCAGGGTGAAGGCCCGGAACGTGATGGTCTGGTCGAGATCGAGAATAAGGCGGGTCTGGCTGGTGTCCCCGGCCAGGCGCGCCGCCGAGACAATCGGGAAATTCGACGCCGAAACGGCAGCTTGCGGCTGGCTTTCCGCAGCCGCGACAGGCCTAGAATCAGAGCACGGCAATGCTGCGGCGCACAGCAGCGCACATCCCAGCAAAATCAGATGATTTGCGCGGCTCGCCACCGATTCCGTGCCTCCGAGCAGCTCTTCTAACGCAATAGAGCCACAGGGTGAATCAGTCCTTAATGACGCAATGACCAAATCTCGCCAAGTGTGACCGGCGCGCGACGCTCGCGCCACGCTCCCTTGCACCAAGGTCGCATTCCTCGTATGTACGAACTGCTGACGGCCAATATTTCCGGTTGTGTCGCTCTCAGCCTCACGGTGCAGCGCCGGAACTCTCAAGGTTTGAGGATTCCAGCGTTTTCCCCCCTCCTTCACGGCCAGCGCTGCGCGCGGCAGCGAGGTTGGACGGGTCAAGGCTCCGGTGGCGCCGGTCCCAGGTTACCACCATTTCCAGGGACGGCTTTGACAGGCGGCGTAGCCCGTAACCCGGTTCCTTAATCCCAAGGACCCGGCGGTGTTCCCAAGGGGCGAGCGCTTTCGCGCCATACCCTGGCCAGCAGCAACTGATTAAGGGGCGGCGCGCTCGCCGTCCGATGTTTCATACGGGCCGACGCTTGATGCGCCAGACTGTGCCGACCAAAACTGAGAGACAATTCGCGACATTGCGGAGCGAAACTTCCGCGCGCCGCGTTGTCCTCTCGGCTTTCGGTTCGGCGCGGCGCGAGCGCAGGTGTTTTGGCCTTCCCCTCACCCCCGAATCAGGTGGACCGTCGCGTCACCCGGCAGCGCTCATCGCGCCCACGGTGAATCGCGCCCGCCGCCGCCAAGAGTTAAGACATGCCCAACAAGATGTTGATCGATGCCACCCACCCGGAAGAGACCCGGGTCGTCGTGGTCCGCGGCAATCGCGTCGAAGAATTTGATTTCGAGACCGCGCAACGCAAGCAACTGCGCGGCAATATCTACCTCGCCAAGGTCACACGGGTCGAACCGTCCCTCCAGGCCGCCTTCGTCGAATATGGCGGCAATCGCCACGGCTTCCTCGCCTTCAGCGAAATCCATCCCGATTACTACCAGATCCCGGTTGCCGATCGGCAGGCGCTGATCGAGGCCGAGGAGCAGGCTCATCGCGAGGCCGAAGAGGAGAACGAGAACCGTTCCCACAACCGCCGCCGCTCGCGCCACCGCAACGCCCGTCGTCGCGGCCATGGCGAGCGCGTGCAGAGCGACATCGTCGAGGGCCTCGAGGCCGGCGCTGATCCCGCCGCCCAGCCGCTCGAAGGCGGGGTGCTGCCGGAGCACGCCGAGGGCGTCGCGCACGAGGGCGAGCATCTGCACGCCGAAGCGGAGCATCACGACGCGTTCGAGGCTCATGACCACGATCATGACGAGCATGGGCACGACGACCATGGGCACGACGATCATGATCACGACCACCATCACCATGATGATGACGGGCACGATCATGATCACGAGCACGACCATGCCGACGAGGCGCCCGCGGCCGTCGCGGCAGTCGGAGCCGAACCCGTTGTCGCGCCCGAGGTAGCCGAGCCGCAGGAGGCCGCCGCCTCCGAAGCGCCAGTGCCCGAACCCTATGCCGCGGCGCTGGCGGAAGCCGTGACAACCGCGATCGAACCCGCCGACGCCGTGTACGCGGCCGATGAAAGCGCAGAAGTGCCGCATCCCGAGGCTCCGGCTGAGGACGACGCCGAGGATGGCGAGGACGGTGAAGAGGCCGAAGAGGAAGTCGTCGAGTCCGTCGGCGGCGACGACGTGCTGGAAGAAGTGCCGGAGCGCACCTTCCGCCCGCGCCGCCAGTACAAGATCCAGGAGGTCATCAAGCGCCGCCAGGTGATGCTGGTGCAGGTCGTCAAGGAAGAGCGCGGCAACAAGGGCGCCGCGCTGACGACCTATCTGTCGCTCGCCGGCCGCTATGCCGTCCTGATGCCCAACACAGCGCGCGGCGGCGGCATCAGCCGCAAGATCACCAGCGCGCAGGATCGTTCGCGCCTGAAGGAAGTGGTGCAGGATCTCGACGTGCCCGAGGGCATGGGCATCATCCTGCGCACGGCCGGCGCCTCCCGCACCAAGCCCGAGATCAAGCGCGACTTCGAATACCTGATCCGGATGTGGGAGACGGTGCGCGACCTGACGCTGAAATCGCAGGCGCCAACCCTCGTCTACGAGGAAGGATCGCTGATCAAGCGCTCGCTGCGCGACCTCTACAACAAGGAAATCGACGAGATCCAGGTCGCGGGCGAAGGCGGCTACCGCGAAGCGCGCGATTTCATGAAGATGCTGATGCCGGCCAATGTCAGCGCGGTGAAGCAGTATCGCGACGGCCAGCCGCTGTTCTCGCGCATGGGCGTCGAGAGCCAGCTCGACGCGATGTTCTCGCCGACCGTGCAGTTGCGCTCCGGCGGCTACATCGTGATCAACCAGACCGAGGCGCTGGTCTCGATCGACGTCAACTCGGGCCGCTCGACGCGCGAGCACCATATCGAGGACACCGCGCTCAAGACCAATCTGGAAGCGGCCGAAGAGGTTGCGCGCCAGCTTCGCCTGCGTGACCTCGCCGGCCTGATCGTCATCGACTTCATCGACATGGACGAGAAGCGCAACAACCGCGCGGTCGAGCGCAAGCTGTCCGATTGCCTCAGGCAGGACCGCGCGCGCATCCAGGTCGGCCGCATCTCGCATTTCGGCCTTCTGGAGATGTCGCGCCAGCGCATCCGCGCCAGCGTGCTCGAGAGCTCGACCGATCCCTGCCCGCATTGCGGTGGCACCGGTCACGTGCGCTCGGTCTCCTCCGTCGCGCTCCAGCTCCTGCGCGGGCTCGAAGAGATTTTGATGAAGGGCGCGACCCACAATCTGGTGGTCCGTACCCGCACCGACGTCGCGCTCTATGTTCTGAACCACAAGCGCGGCCATCTGCGCGACCTCGAGAACAGCTTCAAGGTCACGCTGTCGATCATCGCCGACGCGAGCGTCAGCGGGCCGCAGGCCTACGTCATCGACCGCGGCGAGCAGGTCCACACGCTGGAAGCCGCCAAGGCGCTGCTTGCGGCGCAGGCCGCGGCAAGCCCGCCGCCCGTGGTTGAAGAGGCCTATGACGACGAGGACGGTTTCGATCTCGAAACCGAATCCGAGGTCGAGACGGACGAGACCGAGGGTCTCACTGAGGAACAGGCCGCAGGCGATGCTGCGCCCGAGCAGGACGGCCAGCGCCGTAGGCGCCGTCGGCGTCGTCGTGGCCGCGGCGGCCAGCGCGAGGGCGAGCTTCGCGAGGATACAGCGCCGACCGTTCCCGAGCCGGCCATGGCTGCAGGCGAGTCCGACGAGGAAGCCGACGCGGAGCAGGAAGGCGAAGAGACCGAGGAGCAGCTCGACCAGGCCCGTGGTGAGCAGGGGGGCGGCGAGCGCCGTCGCCGGCGTGGACGTCGCGGCGGTCGCCGCCGGCGTGGCGGTGGCGAGGAAGGTCTCTCCGGTTCGATCAGCGACGAGCTGAGCGCCAATCTGCCGCCCGAGGCGACGGAGGCGGTCGCCGATTTCGACGGCCTCACGCTAGAGACTCCCTCGATCGCGCAGACCGAAGCGACCGTTCAACCTGCGGCGCCTCAGCCTGAGGAACCGGCCGACGCAGCACCTGCCCCGGCTCAGTCCGAGGCCGCCGCTGATGAGTCAACGTCGGATAGCGATAAGGCCGCGCGGCGTCGTTCGACCGTGCGTGAAAAGGTGAGCTTCTTCAGCAGCCAGCCCGAGCCCGCTGCCGAGGTCGCGCAAACGCCCACCGAGGTTGCGCCCCCCGCTCCCGCCGCCGAGCCGGCGCCAGAGGCCGCAGTCGAAACACCGGCGCCGCAGCCGCGTCGCGCCGGCTGGTGGTCGCGCCGCTTCGGCGGCGGCGAATAGGCCGAACGCCAACAGACAAAAACGCCCGGCCAAGCCGGGCGTTTTTCGTTTGGATCAGCTACCGCTATAGCGGCGGCACGTCGCGGGAGGCGATCTGGCGAAGCTGGTCGTAGAGGTCAGGCGCTTCGCTGGTGCAGAGACAGACGCCTTTGGCGGCAGGCGCATCGCCGGCGTTGAGGTAGGCGTGGCCCATGGTGCTGTCGAGATAGATGCCGTCGCCCTCGCCCAGGATCTCCGGCGCGTAGAACTCGGTGTGGACGGCGACGCGGCCGCTCGTCACCAGAAAATACTCCTCGCCGGCATGGCGCAGCAGCGGGCCGAACTCCTCCAGCGAGCGCGCGCGGACCTCGGCCAGGATCGGCACCATGCGTTTGCCGATCAGGTCGGTGCATTGATACGTGTAGGTATAGAATTTCGTCGTGATCACCTGCCCCTGCCCGGCCCGGCTGATGCTGCGCCGAGCGGTTACCGGTCGGTCGTGCTCGGGGCGCATCGGGGTCGCCGGGTTGAACAGCTCGGCGATTTCCATCTTCAGGCCTGAGGTGAGCTGCACCAGCTTGTCATAGGTCAGCGACATCAGCCCGTTCTCGACCTTGGACAGGGTCGAGAGCGCCATGCCCGTCCGCTCCGCTACCTGCTTGAGCGTCAGGCCGCGCGCCTGGCGGGCGGCCTTGAGGCATAGGCCGAGCTGGGAATTGGCACCTTCGGACGTCGTGATCTCGCTCATGCAGCAAGCCTAACACGGCAATAGAAAAATTGTTGGCCGATCCGCCTAAACTTTTGGGCTCAGCTTATGTCGAAGAGTTCCACTTGGCCGCCCGAAAGGCAACTTTGCCAGCATTTGTGCACGAAACGGCCGGTTTTGACAAAAATTGATGCGCCGGCCACACTTTCCGATATGCTAAATCGTTTTCATAATTTGAAAGGCCATGGCATTGTCCGAGCTTTGCGATTCCAGCGCCGTCGAGCTGCGCCGTCTGCTGGCCGCGCGGGCGATCTCGCCCGTCGAGCTGCTTGACGCCTGCCTGTCGCGCATCGCCACCACCAATCCCGCCGTGAACGCCGTCGTGACGCTGGACGAGCCCGGCGCGCGCGCTGCGGCCAAGGAAGCCGAGGCCGCCATCCTGCGCGGCGAGGATCGTGGCGCCCTGCACGGCCTGCCGGTCCTCATCAAGGATACACAGGACACCGCCGGGCTACGCACGACCTATGGCAGCCCGCTGTTCGGGGATCACATTCCAGCCGCCGACCAGGCTTCCGTTGCGCGGCTGCGCGCGGCCGGTGCGATCATCTTCGGCAAGACCAACACGCCGGAATGGGCTGCGGGCGGCAACACCCGCAACCCGGTGTTCGGCGCGACCGGCAATCCCTTCGATCCCATGCGCTCGGCAGCCGGCTCCTCCGGCGGCTCGGCGGTGGCGCTCGCCTGCGGCATGGCCCCGCTCGCTTCGGGCTCCGACACCGGCGGCTCCTTGCGCAATCCGGCCGGCTTTGCCGGCATCGTCGGCATGCGTCCCTCCTATGGCCTCGTGGCGAGCGAAAAGCGCGCCTTCGGCTGGTCCAACCTGTCGACCGACGGGCCGATGGCGCGCAATGTCGCCGACACCGCACTGATGCTGTCGGTGATGGCGAGCGACGACGCGCGTGATCCGCTCGCCTACACCCTGCCCGGCGAACCATTGCGCGGACGCGCCGAACGCTGGACAGCGCCGCGCCCCGCCGAGCTCGGCAAGCTGCGCGTCGCCTTCACCGAAGACTTTGGCTTTGCCCCGACCGAGCAGGCGATCCGCCGCGTATTCCGCCACCGCGTTGGCAAGCTTGCGCCGCTGTTTGCCGACTGCCGCGAGGCGACGCCGGATTGCTCCGGCGCGGACGATGCCTTCGCCGTGCTGCGCGCAGGCCTGTTCCTCGGGATGCACGGCAAGAACTACAAGGAGCGTCCCGAGATGCTCGGCCCCAATGTGCGGGCCAATGTCGAGGAAGGCCTGAACTACACGCTCGAAGACTACGCGCGCGCGGCGACGACGCAGACGCGGATCTATCGCGCCTATCAAAACTTCTTCGAAAGCTGCGACGTGCTGATCAGCCCGACCATCACGCTGAGCCCGCGCCCCTGGTCGGAGCTCTATCCGGCGCAGATCGACGGCACGCCGACCAAATCTTATTTCCACTGGCTTGCGCTCGCCTATGCCGTGACGCTTCCAGGCCATCCCGCGCTCAGCCTGCCACTCGGCGTCGATGAAGCGGGCCTGCCCTTCGGCCTCCAGATCGTGGGCCCGCGCGGCGGGGACGCCATCGTGCTCTCGATTGCGGCGAGCATCGAGGCGGCGTTTGCGAGCGACCCGCAGCTCTGCCGCCCGATCCCCGATCTGGCACGGCTCGCCGGGGCGCCGCCGCTCTCGGCGGCGCCAGGCTTCTTCACCTGGGAATGACCCCACAGCAGAGTTAGCAGCCACCGGATCGCCGGCGAAACGGAGATGAGCATGACTGAATTGTCGCAGCGGAAAACCGGGGTCGTCGCGTTCGTCCTGCTCTACATCGCCTACTGTATCTCCTACATCGACCGCGCCGCGATCTCGCTGGCGCTGGCGCAGATCGGCAAGGACTTCAATCTCCAGGCCGCCGATCTCGGCATCGTCATCAGCGCGTTCTTCCTCGGCTATGCCGCGATGCAGGTGCCGGGCGGATGGCTCTCCGACCGCTTCGGCTCGAAATATGTGGTGATCGTCACGATCGTGATGTGGTCGCTGTTCACGGCCTTCACGAGCCTGGCCTGGTCACTGACGTCGCTGATCGCGATCCGCTTCATCTTCGGCATCGCCGAGGGCGGCTTTCCGCCGGCGAGCATTCGCGCCATCGCGGAGCTGTTCAAGAAGGACAGCCGGCCAAAAATGTCGGCGCTGCTGCTGTCGTCGAACTATGCCGGCAGCATGATCGCGCCGCTGATCATGGCGCCGCTGATCCTCTGGCTCGGCTGGCGCCACGCCTTCAATACGATCGGCATCGCCGGCCTGGTGTTCGCGATCGTCTATTTCCTCTTCGTCCCTCATCTGCGGCGCCTGGGCGCGGCCCCGGCGAGCACGGCGACGGCGAAGCCTGCGGACCGCACGCCGATGCGCGAATTGATGAAGAACCCGCTGATCTGGCAGCTGATGGTGGTGTGGTTCGGCCTCAGCTGCGTCAACAAGGGCCTGGATTCCTGGATGCCGCTTTATTTGCTCCAGCAGCGCGGACTCGATCTCAAGACCGTCGGCATCGTGGCGCCGATCCCGTTCGTGATGGCGACGATCGCGACCGCGATCGGCGGCTGGGTAATGACGAGGTTTTTCGCCGAGCGCGAAAAATGGCTGCTGATCGGCAGCTCCGCGTTGACCGGCATCTTCCTCTACGCCATGTACAAGGCGGAAACGATCGCGGTGCTGATCACCTACCAGTCGCTGGTCTATTTCTTCAAATCCTTCGTGCTGGCCTCGGTGGTAGCGCTTCCGACGAAACTGCTTCGCGACGACCAGATCGGATCGGGCGTCGGCATGGTCAATCTCGGCGGCCAGAGCGCAGGTTTCGTGGCGCCGGCGGCGATTGGCTTCATCGTGACCGGAACCGGATCGTTCGATGCGGCCTTCGGCTTCCTGGTGGCGATGACCGCGATGTCGGTCGTCGTCGCGGCGACCATCAACACGGCGCAACCCAAACTCGCGCCGCAGCCGGCCTGAGGGGCACATGCCGATGCAAAGCACAATCGTCCTTGGCGGCGGCATGATCGGTGTCAGCGCGGCGCTGCACTTGCAGCGGCGCGGCTGGTCGGTGACGCTCGTCGACCGCAGGGAGCCGGGCCGGGAGACCAGCTACGGCAATGCCGGAATGATCCAGGCGGAGGCTGTGCGGCCATATCCAATGCCGCGCGACTTTGCGACGCTGTTGAAGATCGTGACCGGCCGCACCAACGACGTCCGCTACAGCCTTGCGTCCCTGCACCGCCACGTCGAGCCCCTGCTCCGCTATTGGTGGCATTCGGCGCCGAAGCGGCATCGCGAGGCGATCGAGGCATGGGCGCGCCTGATCGCCTATGCGACATCAGAGCACGATACCCTCATCCGCGAGGCGCACGCCGACAATCTCATTCGTCGCGCCGGCTACCGGCTGCTGCATCGCGATCCCGCCGCGCTCGAGCTCGCGATCAAGACCGCGGAGGAAAACCAGCGCGACTTCGGCGTGAACTTCCGCGTGCTGTCCGGCAGCGAGCTCGCGAAGGCCGAACCGATCCTGCGCGATGATCTTCCCGGTGCCATCCACTGGCTCGACACCTGGACCGTGTCGGATCCCGGCGCCTTGGTCGCCACCTATGCCGAACTGTTCCAGCGCCTCGGCGGCCATATCCTTCTCGGCGATGCGCAGACGTTGCAGCAGACCTCGTCCGGATGGTCGGTGCAGACCGACGACGGACCGATCGATGCGGCCAATGTCGTCGTCACCCTCGGACCGTGGTCGCCCGATCTGTTGCAAAAGTTCGGCTACCGCATTCCGCTGGTGCGCAAGCGCGGCTACCATATGCACTATAGCGGCGGCGCTTCGCTCGACCTGCCGCTGGTCGATACGGCAAGAGGCTATGCCATGGGGCCGATGGCCAAGGGCATCCGGATCACCACCGGCGCCGAGTTGACCGGACCGGATGCGCCGGCAACGCCCGTGCAACTCGCCAGTGCTGAGGCCTCCGCGCGAGAACTGCTCGATCTCGGCGGCCGCGCCGAACCCGAGCCGTGGTATGGCACGCGGCCCTGCACGCCCGATATGTTGCCGGTGCTGGGGCCTGCGCCGCACCATCGCGGGCTCTGGATGAATTTCGGCCACGGTCACCAGGGCTTTACGCTGGGGCCCGCGACCGGACGCCTGCTCGCGGAGATGATGAGCGGCGAGAGGCCGTCGATCGATCCCGCGCCGTACCGGCCGGAGCGCTTCTAGCCAGCGTGTTTCGCGGCGAGAACCGCCAGCGCGGCCGACATTCGCATTAGC
Organism: Bradyrhizobium sp. CCGUVB23; assembly: GCF_024199885.1. Lineage (NCBI taxonomy): Bacteria > Pseudomonadati > Pseudomonadota > Alphaproteobacteria > Hyphomicrobiales > Nitrobacteraceae > Bradyrhizobium > Bradyrhizobium sp. CCGUVB23. The sequence goes on along the minus strand of NZ_JANADQ010000001.1, from coordinate 8,463,419 downwards.
GGATCGTCCCATTCGCCCGGCCTGCGCTGTCGGAACAGCCGCATGGTCGGATACCATGGGCTGTCCTCGCGATCGCGCAGCCAGCGCCAGTCGAGCGCGTAAGGCAGGAGCATCCAGACCGGGCGGCCGAGCGCGCCGGCAAGATGCGCAACCGAGGTGTCCACGGCGATGACGAGATCGAGCGCTGCGACCGCCGCGGCGGTATCGGAAAAATCGCCGAGCGCCGGCGCGAGATCGATGATGTCGGTGCCAAGCGCCGCCAGCACCGGGACGTCAGCCTCGCGCGGCTCCTTCTGCAAGCTGTAAAGCTGCACGCCCGGCGTGATCAGGCACGGCAAGACCTCTTCTGCCAACAGGGAGCGCTGCGCGTCGCCCTTGTGCCTGGGATTGCCAGCCCAGACCACGCCGACCTTCAGCGCGCTTAGACCATCGAGCGCGGCGCGCCATCGCAAGACCCTTGCCGGATCCGGATGCAGATAGGGCACGTTCGACGGGATCGTATCGAGCGTCGTGCCGAACACGCGCGGCAGGCTCATCAGCGGCAGCTGCACGTCGAACGGCGGCAGCGGCTCGCCGCGCGCGATCACGGTGACGCCCTCCATCATGCGCAGCAGCGAGGCGAGCGCCGGCTGGACCTGGAGGATGATGGAGCCGCCCTGGGCGGCCACCATCGGCAGGTAGCGCACGAATTGCAGGGCGTCGCCGAGCCCGTATTCGGCGAACAGCAGAAGCCTGCAGCCTAGAAGCGGCTCGCCCCGCCATTCCGGCTCGCTGAAGATCGGATCGCCGTCCGAGAGGGTTTTGCACCTGCGCCGCCATTGATAGGCTTCAAAGCCGCTGGCGAAGTCGCCGTTCATCAGCAGGAAATGCGCGTGGTTATATTGCGCGAGCGGCTGCTCCGGATCGAGCGCGATGGCCTGGTGCGAGGCGGCAAGCGCCGCGTCGATCTCGCCGGCGTTACGCAGCGCCACCGCGAGGTTCGCATGGCCCTTGGCATAGGCGGGATCGGCGACGACGGCGCGGCGATGAGCGGCAACAGCCGCTTCGACACGGCCCTGCTTCTCGAAGATGATGCCGAGATTGGTGTGGGCTGGCGCATGATCGGCCTTCAGCTCCAGCGCGCGCTCGCAGGCCGCGATGGCCTCGTCGAAAAGTCCGAGCTCGCACAGGCAGGCGCCAAGATTGCTGGTGATCACGTGATCAGCCGGATCGCGCGCGATGGTCCGCTGGTAGGTCGCGGCCGCCTGATGCAGGTGGCCGGCCTCGTGCAGGACGAGACCGAGCAACCGCAGCGCCGGAAGGTTGTCCGGATCAAGCGCGATCGCGCGGCGATAATGCGCGATCGCCTCCTCGAGCTCGCCCTTGCGGTAGAGCGCAGCGCCGAGATTGCAAAGCAGGCCCGGATCCTCGGCGCCCGCTTCGAGGGCGCGACGATAGGCCATCACGGCCTCGTCGAGCTTCTTCCGATCCGCAAGCACGTTGCCGAGATTGAGCCAGACGCCGCGATGCGCTGGATCCCTTGCGATGACCTCGCGATAAGCGTTCTCGGCCTCTGCGAGCCGTCCCTGCCCCGCCAGCGCGATGGCCAGGTTGAAATGCGCACGGATCAGATGCGGATCGATCTCGATGGCGCGCCGATAGGCGGCTTCCGCCTCTTCGAAGCGCGACAGCTCAGCCAGCGCCACGCCGAGCTTGTTGTAGAGGGCCGCGTCGCGCGGCCGCCCCAGCAGCGCGCGCTGAAACGCCGCCACCGCGCCGTCCCGCTCGCCCTTTACGGCAAGCGCATCGCCCAGCGTGACGAGGGCCGGCGCGTGGTCGGGATCGAGGCTGAACAGGCGGCTCAGCAGGCTCGCCCCGTCGCTCGCGCGATCGGTCACAAAAGCGACCACGGCGGACAGATGCAGCGCCGGCACATGGTCGGGATGCGCCTTCAGGACTTCGCCGCACAACAGGCCGGCCTGATCCGGCTGCCCCGCCTCGTAATGCTCCACCGCCTGCAACAGAATCCGATCGACCGCCGCCTTGCCCACGATGCCACCCGCCCTTCACCCCGAAATCCCGATGGGGGTTAAACGGACGGGCGCGAAAATTCCGTCACTTTGGCGCCTGGCAAAAACAGCAAGGGCTGATCGACGATGTCGACCAGCCCTCCAGTTTCAAGGCGCAGCGGCGCGAGGCGCCGTTACGATCAGCTTGCGGCTCAGTCCGTCGTGAGCGCCGTCTCCATGTCGGTCGGATCGATCTGCTGGCTCAGTCGCGCACTGAGCTTCTCGCGATCGAGCTCGCCCTCCCACCAGGCGACGATCACGCAGGCGACGCCGTTGCCGCAGAGGTTGGTCAGCGCGCGGCATTCGCTCATGAACTTGTCGATGCCGAGCACGATCGCCATGCCCGGCACGAGCCGTGGATCGACCACCGCCAGTGTCGCAGCGAGCGTGATGAAACCGGCGCCGGTGATGCCGGAGGCACCCTTCGAGGTCAGCATCGCCACCACCAGGATGGTGATTTGCTGGCCGAAGCTCAGATCGACGCCGAGCGCCTGCGCGATGAACAGGGTCGCCAGCGTCATGTAAATGTTGGTGCCGTCGAGGTTGAACGAGTAGCCAGTGGGCACCACGAGGCCGACCACCGACTTGGAGCAGCCGAGCCGTTCCAGCTTCTCCATCAAGGACGGCAACGCGCTTTCCGACGACGAGGTGCCGAGCACGATCAGGAGCTCGTCCTTGATGTACGCCAGGAACTTGAAGATCGAGAACCCCGCAAAGCGCGCGATCGTGCCGAGCACGACGAACACGAACAGCGCAGCGGTGACATAGAAGGTCGCGATCAGCCCGATCAGGTTGAGGATCGCGCCGGTGCCGAACTTGCCGATCGTATAGGCCATCGCGCCGAATGCGCCGATCGGCGCTGCGCGCATCACGATCGAGATGACACCGAACACGGCATGGGCGGCATCATCGATGAAGCTGCGGATCGTATGGCCACGCTCGCCGAGCCCCATGATGGCGAAGCCGAACAGCACCGAGAACAAGAGCACCTGGAGGATCTCGCCTTGCGCGAAGGCGCCGACCACGGTGTCAGGGATGATGTGCAGGATGAAGTCGACGCTCTTCTGTCCCTCGGCCTGCTTGGCGTAGTTGGCAACCGCCTGCGCGTTCGCCGCCGCACTGCCGAAACCCGCGCCGGGACGAACCAGATTGCCGACGACGAGCCCGATCAGGAGCGCGAAGGTCGAGACGATCTCGAAATAGACCAGCGCCTTGACGCCGATGCGGCCGACCTTCTTGGCGTCCTGGATGTGGGCGATGCCCGAGACCACGGTGCAGAAGATGATCGGGGCGATCACCATCTTGATCAGCTTGATGAAGCCGTCGCCCATCGCCTTGATCCAGTCGTTGGTTGCGACCGTAGGCCACAGCCAGCCGACGATGGCGCCCAGGAAGATGGCGATCAGCACCTGGACATAGAGAACCTTGTACCACGGCTTGGCCGCGGCCTTTGCGGCAGGCGCGGCCGCCGTCATCGTTGTCGTTGTCATTGCTCCCTCCCCTCAATTCTCTTGGTTCTAGCCAAGATCAACTTGGCGGGCCGAGTCAAATGGAACTGCTCGACCGTTGACCGCCTAGTGGCGGCGATCGACGATCCGGCGCGCGGCCGGCATCAAGGTCGCCCCGAGCGCATTCTTGATCAGCGACGCCGCGATGAACGGCACGATACCGACCTGCCAGGCCTTGACAGCGCCAAGCCCGAGGCCGAACGCAAGCCAGGCGAAGCCCATCGCCAAAATGACGATGTGGCCGATGGCCATGGCAGCGAACAGCCAGGCCATGCTCCGATCCCAGCCCCGCTCCGCGAGAAAGCCCGTGACGAAGGCCGCCGCGACGAAGCCGAACAGATATCCGGCCGTGGGGCCGACGAGCGGAGCGAGGCCGCCCACCGGGCCTGCGAACACCGGCAGGCCCATTGCGCCTTCCGCGAGATACGCGATCATGGTTGCGCTACCGAGGCGCCAGCCAAAGGCAGCGCCGATCATCAGCACGACCAGGGTCTGCAAGGTCATGGGCACATAGGGCAGCGGCAGGCTGACCTTGGCTGATAGCGCCATCAAGGCCGTTCCAAACGCAACCAGCACGACCGCGCGCAGCGCGCCCGCGGCTTCGCCGCTTTGGACCGGCCACACGATGGTGGCGAGAGGAAAATGCGGCGCGGCGGCAGGCGATCTATCGGACACGTTGAACTCCGGAAGGCTCTCAAAAACTGGCGGCTATTTAAGCCAGTGGGCGATCCGGTCAACTGCTTCCCGCATCTCCTCCCCCGATCTCGCATAGGAGAAGCGGATGAAAGAGCGGCCGTGCACGGGATCGAAGTCGATGCCGGGCGTGGCCGCGACATGGGCCTGCTCCAGCATCTGCTTGGCGAACTCAAAGCTGTCGGAGGTGAAATCCGACACGTCGGCATAGAGATAGAATGCGCCATCGGCGGGCAGGAACTTGGTCAGGCCCGCCTTGGGCAGGCCCTCGATCAGGATGCGGCGGTTCTCCTGATAGCCGTGCTTGATCTCCTCCATCTCGGCAGCGCCGTCGAATGCTGCTTCAGCCGCGATCTGCGACAGCGACGGCACCGAGATCGACAGGTTCTGCTGGAGCCGCTCGACCGGCCGCACCAGGACGTCCGGCACGACCATCCAGCCGACCCGCCAGCCAGTCATGCAAAAATATTTCGAGAACGAATTGATGATGAGCGCATGGTCCGACAGCGCCGCTGCGGTGACGGCGGGAAAAGCATAGTCGAGGCCGTGATAGATCTCGTCCGAGATGAAGCGGATACCGGCGCCCTCGGCGGCTGCGATCAGGCTGGATAGCGCTTCCCTGGACATCATGGTCCCGGTGGGGTTGGCGGGGCTTGCAACCAGCACGCCCTTGAGCGGCGCCTTGCGATGGGCAGCCAGCAGCGCCTCGCCGGTCAGAGCGTGACGGGTCTCGCTGGTGGTCTCGATCGGCACCGGCTCGCAGCCCAGCGCGGTCAGGATATGACGGTATGGCGGATAGCCGGGCACCGTCACCGCGACGCGGTCACCTGGCTCGAACAGGGCAAGGAAGGCCAGAATGAAGCCGCCGGAAGACCCGGTGGTGACGACGATCCGCTCGGGGCTCACCGCACAGCCATAGGCGTCGCGATAATGGCGCGCGATGCGCTCGCGCAACGAGGGGATGCCGAGCGCGGAGGTATAATCGATCCGCGTGGTGTCCAGTGCCCTGTGGGCGGCCGCGATCGCGGTCTTCGGGGCCGGCGCGGCGGGCTGTCCGACCTCCATATGAATGACGTGGCCGCCGGCTGCCTCTATACGCACGGCCGCCGCCATCACGTCCATCACCATGAAGGGGGGAACGTCACTGCGGCGGGATGGCGTCAGCCAAGGCTCCAGCCGGTTCCTCAATATCGCATCGGCCATCAATATCTGCTATTTCGCTTCCAGTTCGGAACCCTTGGGGGGCCGGGAACGGGGGCGTCCGCGCCCCAGACTGGCCGCATTGTGCGGCTCATTAGGGCATAGCCCGTATCCGGTCCGACGCCAATCACCAAGACCAATCACAAAACTGCATTTCAAGACCGATCGATGTTGCTACAGCTCGCTTTGCGCAAGAAGGCCTCCGCTCTCACCGCCATCGTGACCGCGACCGCCATGGTGCTGGCGCCGCTCCCGGCGATCAAGGCGCAGGAGAGCCCCAGAGGTCCGCCGGTGCTGCGCGACACCGAGACCGAGCAACTGCTGCGCGAATATACCCGACCCATCCTGCGCGCCGCGGGTCTGGAGAAGCAGAACATCCAGATGGTGATCCTCAACGACGCATCGTTCAACGCGTTCGTCGCTGATGGCCGCCGCATCTTCGTCAATTACGGCGCGATCATGCAGTCGGAAACCCCGAACCAGCTGATCGGCGTGCTCGCGCACGAGACCGGGCATCTGGCCGGCGGGCATCTCGCCAAGCTGCGCGAGCAGCTCGCCAACGCCCAGACGCAGATGATCATCGCCATGCTGCTCGGCGCAGGCGCCATGGTCGCGGGCGCCCGCAGCGGCAACGCGAACAGTGGTCTCGCCAATGCCGGCGCGGCCGCCGTCGCCGGACCGCAGGAGATGATCCGCCGCTCGCTGTTGTCCTATCAGCGCCAACAGGAGGAGAACGCCGACCGTGCCGGCGTGAAGTTCCTGACCGCGACCCAGCAGTCGCCGAAGGGCATGTACGAGACGTTCAAGCGCTTCACCAGCGAGAGCCTGTTCGCCGCGCGCGGCGCCGATCCCTATTTGCAGTCGCATCCGATGCCGGCCGAGCGCGTCGAGGCGCTCGCCCAGTTCGCCCGCGCCAGCCCCTATTGGGACAAGAAGGACGATCCGGCACTCCAGGCGCGCCATGACATGGTTCGCGCCAAGGTCTCCGCCTTCATGGAGCGGCCCGAGACTGTCTACCGCCGCTATCCGCTGTCCAACGACAGCATACCAGCCCGCTATGCCCGCGCCATCAGCACCTATCTGCACGGCGACCTGCGCAGCGCGCTGTCCCAGATCGACGCGCTGATCCAGGCGCAGCCGAACAACCCGTATTTCTACGAGGTGCGCGGCCAGGCACTGCTCGAGAGCGGGAAGGCGGCGGAAGCGATCCCTGCCCTGCACAAGGCGGTGCAGCTGTCCGGCAACGCCCCGCTCATCGAGATGTTACTTGGGCAGGCTCTGGTCGGAACTGATAATAAGTCCTACACGGACGAAGCGATCCGGATTCTCCGTGCCGCGGTGGCGCGGGAGCCGGAGGCGCCGATCGGCTACACACAGCTCGCCATGGCCTATGGCCGCAAGGGGGACTATGCGGAGGCCGATTTGGCGTCGGCGCAGGCAGCTTACCTGCGCGGCGACAACAAGACCGCACGCGAGCTTGCGACGCGCGCAAAAACCCGTTTCGCCATTGGCACGCCCGGCTGGGTCAAGGCCGATGACATCGTGGCGTCAAAACCGCCACGCAACAATTAGACGCTTAGAACGACACCGACGCAATGACACCAACACCACGACGTCACGGCGCGGCCAGGTTAGATCGGCCGGGATGTCTTCCGAAACCTGCTTTCGACCAGAGGATTTGCCAATGCCTTCGCTGCGCCTGATCGTACCCGCCCTGTTTGCGCTCGCCGTGTTCGGCGCAACCGGGCCGGCCGCGGCCGACAGCTTCACCGACACCCAGCGCTCCGACATCGAGACGATCATCAAGAACTATCTCGTCAGCCATCCCGAGGTGCTCGAGGATGCGATGGCCGAGCTCAGCAAGCGCCAGGCGGCAGCCGAAGCGCAGAAGCACGAAGCAAGCATTGCGCAGAATGCGGATGCGATCTTCAACTCGCCGCGCCAGGTCGTGCTCGGCAACAAGGACGGCGACGTCACCTTCGTCGAGTTCTTCGACTACAATTGCGGCTACTGCAAGCGCGCGATGACCGACATGCTCGATCTCATGAAGGCCGATCCCAAGCTGAAGGTCGTGCTCAAGGAGTTTCCGGTGCTGAGCCAGGGCTCGGTCGAGGCGGCGCAGGTTGCGGTCGCCGTCCGCATGCAGGATCCCACCGGCAAGAAGTATCTCGACTTCCACCAGAAGCTGCTCGGCGGCCGCGGCCAGGCCGACAAGGCGCACGCGCTTGCCGCCGCCAAGGAAGCCGGTCTCGACGTCGCGAAGATCGAGAAGGACATGGCCACTCCGGAAGTGCGCGCAACGATCGAGGAGAACTTCAAGCTCGCCGAAGCGATGGGCATGAACGGCACGCCGAGCTACGTGATCGGCAAGCAGATCGTGGTCGGCGCCATCGGCCTCGACGGCCTGAAGGAAAAGATCGGCGTCGCACGCTGCGGCAAGGCGACCTGCTAGTTCCCGTTTTCGATTATTCGAACATTGAAAAAGACCGGTTTTTACCGGCCTTTTTTGTTGTCGGAATCTTGGTGCGACCATTCATCTCGCATTCAACAAACAAAAACCTCGGAACCGATGAAGTTTCGGAACATCTCATTTCTCCTTTCGTTGTCGGCGCGGGCAATGACGCACAAAACACGTGAGGAGAGGTTCAATGACTAATCGCTTTATGATCTCGGTTGCCGCGCTGGCACTCGTCGCGGGCACTGGTCTCGCGAATGCGCAGGGAACTGGGACCAAGGAGTACGGCGGTCAGCAGACGCAGCAGCACCAGCCATCAGCTGGCGCGACCGAGCACGGCGGCGCCATGAATAAGGAATCCACGGGCAAGGAAAGAGGCACCGTGGGACAAGCTGGCGGATCCATGAAGTCCGGCGCTGAAGAGAGGTCCTCGGGCGCGATGAAGGACGAGAAGTCCGGCGCCATGCACAAGGATTCGACGGGCAAGGAAAAGGGCACCGTGGGACAGGCCGGCGGGTCAATGAAGTCCGGCGCTGAAGAGAGATCCTCAGGCGCGATGAAGGACGAAAAGTCCTCGGGCACGATGCACAAGAATCCGACGGCTGAGGAGAAGTCGGGTGTAACGAAGGGCCAACGCACTGACGAACGCGCCCAGGGCCAGCAGGACAGGTCGAAGGGCATGAGCTCGGAGACGCAAACCAAGTCCGGCACGTCGACCCAGACACAGACCACCGGCCAGGCCGGCGCCGGCGCCAAGCTCTCGACCGAGCAGCGCACGCAGATCACGTCAGTGATCCACGAGGAGCACGTGGCTCCCGTCAGCAACGTCAACTTCTCGGTTTCGGTCGGCACGCGGATTCCGCGTGAGGGCATCGAGCTGCACGCCCTGCCGTCGCGGGTGGCGACGATATATCCGGAGTGGCGAAGCTACAGGTACATCCTGGTCCGCGAGGAGATCGTGATCATCGATCCTGTCACCTACGAGATCATCGCGGTTCTCAACGCCTGACGGCCGCCAGATCGGCACCCCCCAGGGGCGGGCAGCAATGCCCGCCCTTTTTGCCATCGGCCGGCCATGATTTGGACTGGTTAACAAGCAATTTCCGTAGCTTCCGCACAGCTTTTTGCGGGCTGGATGAGCTATCTGAAGCCCCGCGGGAGGTCGTTGAAGGCTTCCCCTAAGCCCCTTTGTTACCTATAACCCCCGCCACCTCCGCCGAAGCACCTGACGGGATTTTGAATGGCTGAACCTGCGACCGACACGATCCTCGTCCTCAACGGGCCGAACCTCAACATGCTGGGGACGCGCGAACCGGAGAAATACGGACACGCGACACTCGCCGATGTCGAGACGCTCTGCCGGGAGACCGCAGCGAACTTCGGCCTCAAGGCCGACTGCCGGCAGTCCAACCGCGAAGGCGAATTGATCGACTTCATCCACGAGGCGCACGCCCGCAAGATGAAAGGCATCATCATCAATGCCGGCGGCTATTCGCACACCTCGATCGCGCTGCATGATGCACTGCTCGCGGTGCAGATCCCGACGGTCGAGGTGCACGTCACCAACATCCACGCCCGCGAGAGTTTCCGTCACCATTCCTACACCGCCCGCGCCGCCTTCGCGTCGCTGTGCGGCTTCGGCATCGAAGGCTACCGCCTCGCGATCCAGGGCCTTGCCGCCAAGCTCGGCATCCAGCCCAAAGCCTGACGCCCCTTTTCAAACAGAAGGTTCGGAATCAAGATCATGGCGCGCCAGCCAGACGATAAAGCAGCCGCAAAGTTTTCCAGCGAGGACTCCGCGCTCATCCGCGAACTCGCGACCCTGCTCGACGAGACGAGCCTCACCGAGATCGAGATCGAACGCGCAGGACTTCGCCTGCGCGTCGCGCGCAATATCAGCGTCGCCGCGGCCGTGCCGACGTCGATCATCGCGGCCCCTGTCGCGGCAGTTGCCACGGCGACTGCGGCCGGAGCGCCGGCAGATCTGTCGAAACATCCCGGCGCCGTCACCTCGCCGATGGTCGGCACCGCCTATTGGTCGCCCGAGCCGGGCGCAAAGCCTTTCATCGAGGTCGGCTCCAAGGTCTCGGTCGGTCAGACGCTCCTCATCATCGAAGCGATGAAGACCATGAACCAGATCCCCTCGCCGCGCGCCGGAACCGTGACTCAGATCCTGGTCGAGGACAGCCAGCCGGTCGAGTTCGGCGAGCCGCTGGTCATCATTGAATAAGCGAGTGGCGAATGGCGAATAGCGAATGGTTGCTACACTTCCATTCGCCATTCGCTACTCGCTATTTGCCCGCTGAGGCACCATGTTCGACAAGATCCTCATAGCCAATCGCGGCGAGATCGCCCTTCGCATCCTGCGGGCCTGCAAGGAGCTCGGGATCGCGACCGTCGCCGTGCACTCCACCGCCGACGCGGACGCGATGCATGTCCGCCTCTCCGACGAGAGCGTCTGCATCGGGCCGCCACAGTCGAAGGACAGCTATCTCAACGTTCCAGCGCTGCTCGCGGCCTGCGAGATCACCGGCGCCGATGCGGTGCATCCGGGCTACGGCTTCCTGTCGGAAAATGCGCGCTTCGCGGAAATCCTCTCCGAGCACAATCTGCATTTCATCGGTCCGAAGGCCGAGCACATCCGCCTGATGGGCGACAAGATCGAGGCCAAGAAGACCGCCAAGCGGCTCGGCATCCCCGTGGTGCCCGGCTCGGACGGCGCGGTCGGTCCCAACGACGACGCGACGGCGATCGCGAAGCAGATCGGCTTCCCCGTGCTGGTGAAGGCTGCCGCCGGCGGCGGCGGCCGCGGCATGAAGGTCGCGAACAGCGAGGCAGACCTTGCGCTGGCGCTGTCGACCGCCGCCAACGAGGCGAAATCCGCCTTCGGCGACGCGTCCGTCTACCTGGAAAAATACCTGAAGAAGCCGCGCCACATCGAAATCCAGATCCTCGGCGACGGCCGCGGCGGCGCGATCCACCTCGGCGAACGCGACTGCTCGCTGCAACGCCGTCACCAGAAGGTCTGGGAGGAAGGCCCCTCGCCCGTCCTCTCCGCGGCCGCGCGTGCCAAGATCGGTGAAACCTGCGCCAAGGCAATGCGCGAGATGAAATATCTCGGCGTCGGCACCATCGAGTTCCTCTACGAGGACGGCGAGTTCTACTTCATCGAGATGAACACGCGTATCCAGGTCGAGCATCCCGTCACCGAGAGCATCACCGATATCGACCTCGTGCTGGAGCAGATCCGCATTGCCGCCGGCGGCGACCTGCCGGCGAAGCAGGAGGAGATCCAGATCATCGGGCACGCGATCGAGTGCCGCATCAACGCGGAGAACCCGCAGACCTTCCGTCCCTCACCTGGCCGGATCTCGCAGTACCATCCGCCCGGCGGTCTGGGCGTACGGATCGACTCGGCCGTCTATCAGGGCTACACGATCCCGCCCTACTACGATTCCCTCGTCGGCAAGCTGATCGTGCACGGCAAGACCCGCACCGAGTGCCTGATGCGGCTGCGCCGCGCGCTGGACGAGATGGTGGTCGACGGCATCGAGACGACGCTGCCGCTGTTCCGATCCCTGGTGCGTGAACCCGCCATCATCGACGGCGACTATCACATCCATTGGCTCGAACAGTACCTGGCCGGCCAATCCGGCAACTAGCGGCCACCGTCCTACCCTTGCTATGGAACCGAACGCCGCTTGCGGCGTTATCGGCGGGTTTTCTGCATGGGGGAGTGGAAATTCTTAAGGTCGGAACTGGAGTTGGCGTGACGCCTGACCTGAGACGGCGGCGCGCACTTTGGCAGATCCTGCTGTTCGCGGCGGGACTCTTGGTGCTGACGGTGATCAGCGCCGGCTCCGTCTACCTCGTCAACAAGGCGCGTGACGACAACGCCTCGGTCATTCACACCATCGAGGTCGAGAACCAGATCCACACGCTGCTCCTGGAAATTCGCCGCGCCGAGAGCAGTGCGAGCGGATTTCTCCTCACGCGCGGGCCGGAATTCTGGACCGACCACCAGGCCGCGGTGGCGGGGGTCCCGCCGCATCTCAACAGGCTGGTGGAGCTGACCAAGGACAATCCCGCGCAGGCGGAAAGCGTCCGCAAGCTGCGGCCGGCGGTCGAAACCAGGCTCGACCAGTTCACGCGCGAGATGAATTACATCGAGCAGAGCGACTTCGCACGCGCCTCCGCGCTCGTCCGCGAAGCGGCCGCCGGCGACACGACGAGCACGATCCGCGACGCCGCAGACGCCATGCTCCGCGAGGAACAGCGATTATTCACGCTCCGCTCGGCCAATGCCAACAACAGTCAGACGCTGGCAGCATCGCTCACCGGCATCGGCTCCGGTCTCGTCGTGGTGCTCGCGTTGATCTCGATCTGGCTGGTGCGGCGCTCGGCGGCCATCCGCGACGAGGCGGAGGCGCGCCTGCGCGATGCCAATCTCAATCTCGAGGCCACCGTCGATGAACGCACGGCCGACTTGCGCGAAGCCAACAACGAGATCCAGCGCTTTGCCTATATCGTGAGCCATGACCTGCGCTCGCCGCTGGTCAACATCATGGGCTTCACCAGCGAGCTCGAGGAACTGGGCAACGACATCTTCCGGCGCATCGGCAGCCTCACCCACGTGCCGGCGGACGGGCCACCGCTGGCAATGAATGATGCCGCAGCAAGCGCGCTGGAGGAACCGGACAAGCAGCTGTCGCAGGATTTTTCCGAGGCGCTCGGCTTCATCAAATCCTCGATCGGCAAGATGGACCGCCTGATTTCGGCGATCCTCAACCTCACCCGCGAGGGCCGGCGCGAATTCGAGCCGGTCAGGATCGACACGGGCGAGCTGATCGAGACGATCGTGGCGACGGTAGCGCATCAGGCCGCCGAGGCGCAGGCCGAAATCCGCGTCGGCGAGCTGCCTGATATCGTGAGCGACCGCCTGGCGCTGGAGCAGATCTTCTCCAACCTGATCGACAACGCCATCAAGTATCTCAAGGCCGGCGTTCCCGGCGAGATCGTGCTGCGCGGCCGCACCAAGCTCGGCTATGCGATCTTCGAGATCTCTGACAATGGCCGCGGCATCGACCCGAAGGATCACCAGCGCATCTTCGATCTGTTCCGCCGCGCCGGCCTCCAGGACAAGCCGGGCCAGGGCATCGGCCTTGCCCACGTCCGCGCCCTGGTGCGGCGCCTCGGCGGCACGATGTCGGTCTCCTCCGAACTTAACGTCGGCAGCACGTTCACGATCACGCTGCCGATCAAGTGGAACGCCAGCAATCGGGACAGAAACCAATGACCCAGCCCGTCACCATCATCATGATCGAGGACGACGAAGGGCACGCCCGCCTGATCGAGCGCAACATCCGCCGCTCCGGCGTCAATAACGAGATCGTACCGTTCGCGAACGGCACGGACGCCACCAGATATCTGTTCGGCGCTGATGGCAACGGCCTGGCGCACAAAGGCAACGCGCTCCTGATCCTGCTCGACCTCAACCTGCCCGACATGACCGGGATCGATATCCTGAGGCGGATCAAGGAAAACAAGTACCTGAAGGCATCGCCCGTGGTGGTGCTGACCACCACCGACGACTCCCAGGAAATCAAGCGTTGCTACGAGCTCGGCTGCAACGTCTACATCACAAAGCCGGTCAACTACGAGAATTTTGCCAACGCGATCCGCCAGCTCGGGCTATTCTTCTCCGTCATCCAGATCCCAGCCGCCGCCACATGAGCCAGACCACGCCGACGCTGCTCTATATCGACGACGATGACGCGCTGGCGCGCCTCGTCGAGCGCGGCCTGTCGCGCCGCGGCTACAAGGTCGTTCTTGCCGCAAGCGGCGAGGAAGGCCTCGCTCGCATCCGGCAAGGCAACGTCGACGGCGACATCGACGTCGTGGCGCTGGACCAGTACATGCCGGGCCTCGACGGTCTCGAGACACTCGAACAGATCATGGCGATCCCGGACGCGCCGCCCGTCGTCTTCGTCACGGCCTCGCAGGATTCCAGCATTGCCGTGACCGCGTTGAAGGCGGGCGCGGCCGACTACCTCGTCAAGGACGTCACCGGCGACTTCATCCCGCTGCTGCATGTCGCGGCCGACGGCGCGCTGCGTCAAGCCGAGCTGCAGAAGGCGCGCGAGGAGGCGGAAGCCGAAATCCACGCCTCGCGCGACCGCTACGCAGCGCTTGCCGCCGAGCGCGAAATGCTGCTGCGCGAGGTCAACCACCGCGTCGGCAACTCGCTCCAGATCATCGCTTCGCTGTTGCATCTCCAGGCAAGCTCGGCTGCGCAGGAGGAAGTCAAGGCCGCCCTGACCAACGCGATGGGCCGCGTTGCCGCGGTCGCACAGGTGCACCGCCGTCTCTACACCTCGCAGGATCTGAAGAGCGTCGTCCTGAACCAGTATCTGGATTCGCTGCTCGAGGACCTCCGCCGCTCCGCCGAGGGCAACCGGATGTCGCGCCTGACGCTGAAGGCCGAACCGATCGAGATCGATCCGGACCGCGCAGTCGCGGTCGGCATCATCGTCAACGAGCTCGTCATGAACGCGGTGAAATACGCCTATCCGGAAGGGGCAGGCCCCATTCACGTCGAGCTGACCTCGCAGGGTGAGGATCTCGTTCTGTCAATCGCCGATGATGGCGTCGGCGACAACGCCAAGGCCGATCCGCGCTCGACCGGGATGGGCCAGCGCATCGTCGCGGCGATGGCTTCCAAGCTCGACGCCTCCGTCGAACGCGATCCGGATCACGCCGGGACGAAGATCCTGCTGAAGTTCCGCCGCCTGCCCGCGCCGTCGAGCACGACGAACAGCGCCGCCGCGAGCTGATCCGCGAAGCCCCGCATCGACCCCATCGCAAGGCTGCCGCGATCCTGCTAATGTGCCGCGCATGACTGCGCGCGACTCCGCCTCGTCTGAAATCACCCCCGCCGTGCTGCTGCGTGCCTATGCCTGCGGCATCTTTCCGATGGCCGAGAGCGCGGACGATCCGACGCTGTTCTGGGTCGAGCCGGAGATGCGAGGCGTGATCCCGCTCGATGGATTTCGCGTCGCCTCACGCCTTGCGCGCACCGTGCGTTCGGATGTGTTTCGCGTCACCGTCAACACCGCCTTCAAGGCGACGATGGCGGGCTGCGCCGCGCCGCAGGTCGGACGCGAGGACACCTGGATCAACAAGCGCATTCGTGACCTCTATGGCGGCCTGCACGAGCTCGGCCATTGCCACAGTGTCGAGGCCTGGCAGGGCGACGACCTCGTCGGTGGTCTCTATGGCGTGAGCCTGGGACGCGCTTTCTTCGGCGAAAGCATGTTTCACACCGCGCGTGATGCCTCGAAGGTCGCGCTGGTGCATCTGGTGGCGCGGCTCATCTGCGGCGGCTTCGAGCTGCTCGACACGCAATATGTCACCGAGCATCTGCGCAGCTTCGGTGCGGTCGAGATTTCCAGGCGCCGTTACACCGCCCTGCTCGACAAGGCGCTGGCGGGCGAGTCCGCCGACTTCCTGAAGTTGCCTGGAGACGCGATCCCGGGGGCGAGCGCACTTGAGATCATCGCGACGCGAAGCTAATTCCGGCCGAAGCCCGGGAGCCCGAAGAGGCCCGGCTGCTGCTGCGGTGGCGGCGGCGGAGGCGGCGCCTGCTGCTGTTGCGGCGGCGGCTGCGGCGGACGCGGCTGCTGCACGGCCTGCTTGGGTGCGGCCTTCTTCTGCGCCGGCGGCGGTGGCGCGGCCGGCCTGCTCGCCGGATCCGGCGCCGCGGTCGCGATCGTCTGCTGCGGCTCTTTGCAGTCGGTCAGCCAGATGTCGTAGATCGGGTGCTCGACGCCGTGCAGGCCGGGACTTGCCGCAAACATCCAGCCCGAAAAAATCCGCTTCACCTCGCCTTGCAGCGTGATCTCGTCGACCTCGACGAAAGCGTCAGTATTGGCGGCTTCCGTCGCCGGTCGCGTGTAGCAGGCGTCGGTTTTGACGCGCAGCGCGCCGAACTGCACGGTCTCGCCGATCTCCTCGTCGAAATTGATGATGCGGCCGGTGATCTTGTCGAGGCCGGAGAAGGTCGCCTTCTTGTTCACGATCTTCTGCGCCGGAGGCTCGGTGACGACCTCATCGCCCGGCTGAAGGCTGGCCGGCGTCTGCGGCACGCCGTTTTGCGGCGTGCCCTTGGGCTGGCGCTGCCCGGGCGGCAAGCCCGGCAGCGTCGGATTGGCGCCCGGCTGCGGCGGGGGGCTTTGAGGATTGGGCGGTGCGACCGCGATGGAGGGCTGCTGGTTCTGCGGCAGCACGGTGCTTCCCGGCGGCGGCGCCAGAGGCTGCGTCTCAACCGGACCGGGCAGAGCATTACCCTGGCGGGCGGCCGGACGGTTCGGCGTCGGCAGCACGCGGCCCTGCGGCGGCAGCTCCGGCACTTCCTCGTCGTCGTCAGGCATCTGCTGCTGCGGCTGGTTGCCGCGCGGAATGCTGCCGGGCGGCCGCAGCGGCGGCGGATCGGAGAAGATCGTGCCAATCTGCGCCTGCGCCGGAGGCGAGACGGTCATCGCTGTGGCGGCAAAAAGCGCCGCAAGGCCGGTCAGGATCAGGTTTCGAGACATCTCGCGCGGCTTCAACAGCGAATCGGGTTTATCGAGCATTGTACAGGGGTTACGGCCGCTCGCAGACCATCCGGTTAACACGCCGAATACGGCGGGGAAAGGGCGGTTTCCCCCGCCCGCCGGCCCGTTCCCGGTCCCTTGGCTGGCCACACCGCCCGGTGGATGGGATAGTTGCGTCGATGAACCCTTTTCGGCGGGCCCTGACGGGCGGCGCCTCCTATCATTCCGGGGAGCCTCCAACAGGTGACCCCGAATGCGCCCACCCGCCAATTCCTCGTCAAGGCCTCCCATGCCAGTCGTCCTCGATCCCGATGCCGCCGCCGTTTACAAGGCGTTCCTCGACGCCGACCGCCCGCCCTATGAAGCGCTGACCGCAGCGGAAGCCCGCGCGGATTATTCGCAAGCGCGCTTTGCGACCAATCCCGAGCCGCCGGAGCTGGCACGCGTCGAAGCGCTTGCGATCCCGGCGCCGCACGGCACGATCCCCGCCCGCCTCTACGTGCCAATGAAGCTGCGCCAACGCGACGGTCTATCGCCGGCTCTGGTGTTCTTCCATGGCGGCGGCTGGGTGATCGGCGATCTCGACACCCATGATGTCGCAGCCCGCAAGCTCGCCGTCGAGGGCGAGCTCATCGTGATCTCCGTCGACTATCGCCTCGCGCCCGAGCACAAGTTTCCCGCCGCGGTCGACGACGCCATCGCCGCGACCCATTGGATCGCAGCGAACGCAAGCGCGCTTGGCATCGATGCGTCGTGCCTCTGCGTCGGCGGCGACAGCGCCGGCGGCAATCTCGCCGCCGTGGTCGCCATCGCCGCCCGGAACGGCAACGGCCCGGCCATCGCAGGCCAGGTGCTGATCTATCCCGCCGTCGATTTCGCGATGACTCACGCCTCGCACAGCGAGCCCGAAACCAGCCTCCTCCTCACCCACTCCGTGATCCGCTGGTTTCGCGACCACTATCTCAATGGCACCGCCGACACCCATGATTGGCGCGCCTCGCCTGCGCGCGCTCCGACGCTTGTCGG
Organism: Bradyrhizobium sp. CCGUVB23; assembly: GCF_024199885.1. NCBI lineage: Bacteria > Pseudomonadati > Pseudomonadota > Alphaproteobacteria > Hyphomicrobiales > Nitrobacteraceae > Bradyrhizobium > Bradyrhizobium sp. CCGUVB23. The sequence goes on along the minus strand of NZ_JANADQ010000001.1, from coordinate 8,445,898 downwards.
CCTGCCCCCGGCCTATGTGCTGACCGCAGGCGGCGATCCGTTGCGCGACGAAGGCGACGATTATGCGCAGCGCTTGAAAGTTGCCGGCGTGCCCGTCACCTATCGACACTTCCCCGGCCAATTCCACGGCTTCTTCACCATGGGCAAGCTGTTGCCGCAGGCCGATGTCGCGGCCAAAGAGATCGGCGCGTGGTTGAGGATCTCAGCCAGCGATGATCGATCGTAGCCCACATGAGCGAAGCGACATGCGCGGACTTTGTCGCTGCGAGGAAGCACCTGTCCCCGGATATCGCTTCGCTCATCCGGGCTACCGCTCATGGCAATGCACGGTAATCACTTTGTTACTTTGAACAACAAGGCCAGTGCCTCAAGAGTTGCACTCCGCAAATCGCCTCAACCGCTTCGCGCGAGGTGACCCTCTCCTGGAAGACAAAATGTCCCTCAGCCTGCAACGCATCCTGGTCGCCCCCGTGCGATGGCTGGCATGGCTCGGCGACCAGGGTACCCGCGCGGTGGCGGCGCTGGTGCTGTTCGGGATCGCGATCCCGCCCCTCGGCGCGCTGCTGCGGCCTTACGTGACCGAAGCGATCTTCCTTCTGCTCGTCATCTCCTTCATGCGCGTCGATCTCGCCGCGCTGCGCGCGCATCTGCGCCGGCCGGGATTGATCGTCGCGGCCACCGCCTGGACAACGATCGGCGTTCCCCTGATCTTCGGCCTCGTGGCGCATCTGTCCGGCTTCGATGCCCGTTCGCCCGAGCTGTTCCTCGCTCTGATGCTCCAGGCCATCGCTTCGCCGATGATGGCATCGCCCGCGATCGCGGCGCTGATGGGCCTCGATGCCACGCTGGTGCTGGTCACGCTGGTGACCTCCACGGCGCTGGTGCCGTTCACGGCGTCACTGTTCGCCGCACTCTTCCTTGGCGAAACGCTCAGCATCTCGCCGCTTGCGCTCGGCGCAAAACTGCTCGCGATCCTCGCGGGATCGCTCATGGTCGCAACCGTGATCCGCTGGCTGTTCGGCGCCGACGCGATCCAGCGTCAACGCCGGCCGATCGACGGCATCAACATCATCATCCTGCTCGTCTTCGTCGCGGCCGTGATGGGCAATGTGATCGCCGACTTCCTCGCCGATCCCCTGCTGTCGATCGCCATTGCGCTGCTCGCCTTCGCGATCTTCTTTGCGCTCTTGATCGTCACGACGCTGCTGTTCCGCCGCATCGGCTACGAACAGGCCTTCGCGCTCGGGCTGATGGTCTCGCAGCGCAATATCGGGCTGATGCTGGCCGCGACGGCCGGAACCCTGCCCGGCGTGACCTGGCTCTATTTCGCCCTCACCCAGTTTCCCTACTACGTCGCGCCGCAGATGCTGACGCCGATCGCCCGACGCTTGACGGCGCAGTCGACTGCGGTCGGTGCGACCGCCGGAACGACATCCTAGCCCGCCCGCGCCGCCCGCCGCAGCGATTGCGGCGGCTGGCCGAAGGCGCGGATGAAGGCACGGCGCATCCTCTCGGGGTCGCGGAAGCCGGTCGATTGCGCAACGAGTTCGATCGCTTCGCTGGACGACTGCACGCGCTCGCGCGCCACCTCTACGCGCAAGCGCTCGATCGCCTTTGACGGCGTCGAGCCGGTCTCCGCCGCAAAGGCGCGCGCAAAGTGCCGGGCGCTCATGTTGGCACGCTCGGCTAGGTCCTCGACCGTGAGCGGCGTATCGAGGTTCTCGCGCGCCCAGGCGAGCAGCGGTCCGAAGCGCCCGTTCGGCGCCTTCAATTCGAGCAGCGAGGAGAATTGAGACTGTCCGCCGCTGCGGCGGTGGTACAGCACGAGCTGGCGCGCGGTGTCCTGCGCGACGGCCTCGCCATGGTCGTCGGTCACCATTGCAAGCGCGAGGTCAATGCCTGCGCTGATGCCGGCCGATGTCCACACATTGCCGTCGCGGGTGAAGATCTGGTCTGGCTCGAGCTTCACCTTGGGATAACGCGCGACGAAATCGCGCGTGCGGCCCCAATGCGTGGTCGCGCGCTTGCCGTCGAGCAAGCCAGCCTCAGCCAGAACATAGGCGCCCGAGCAGACGCTCGCGACGCGCACGCCGCGCCTGGCCAGCCGCTGCACGAACGCAAGCGTGGCCGGGCAGCGCGCTGCGCCCGCCACGCCCTCGCCGCCCGCGATGACCAGCGTCGTGATCGCGTGCGCCGATTTGAAATCACGCGCCATCATCTCGACGCCGGACGAGCTGCGCACGGGCCCGGCGTTCAGCGCCAGCACGCGGATAGCAGGCACCTTCTTCGAATAGCGCGCAGCGATCTCGAACACCGAGATCGGGCCCGCCGCATCGAGCAACTGGAAGTCGGGGAAGATCAGGACGCCGATCATGGGCCGAACCCTGCGTTATGTCCGAAATTGAGGGAATTATGCCATTTCTGACAGAAGAGCATCATGGCATCGTCTGCCCGTCAAGCTGATTGTCTGGAGGCTCTCATGTCGTCACCGCTCAGAATCGGATGTCTGGTTTTTCCGCGTGTCACCCAGCTCGACCTCACTGGTCCCGTGCAGGTGTTTTCCTCCGTGCCCGGCGCCGAGGTGCACCTGATCTGGAAGCGGATCGAGCCCGTTCCGAGCGATTCCGTGCTGACGCTGACGCCGACCACGACCTTCGCCGATTGTCCGCAACTCGACGTGATCTGCGTGCCCGGTGGCTTCGGCACCGATGCGCTCGTCAATGACGAGGAGGTGCTGGACTTTCTGCGCAGGCAGGCCGAGGGCGCCAAATGCGTCACCTCGGTGTGCACGGGATCGCTGGTGCTGGGCGCAGCCGGCCTGTTGAAGGGCTATCGCGCCGCGACCCATTGGAGCGCGATGGAGGTGCTGGCGCTGTTCGGCGCGGCGCCGACGCGAACACGCGTCTGCATCGACCGCAACCGCATCACCGGCGGCGGCGTCACGGCCGGGATCGATTTCGCGCTGACGCTGGTCTCGATGCTGGTCGACCGCACCATGGCGGAAGCGATCCAGCTCCGCCTCGAATACAATCCGGCACCGCCGTTCAATGCGGGCTCGCCGGAGACAGCCCCCGCTGAAGTGCTCGCACTGATGAAGGAACGCATCGCGCCGGCGCAAGCGCGCCGCATCGAAGCCGCCAAGCAGGCCGCGGCCAGGGTAATGTGAGGACGCCGCACTCGTGTTCCGGACGCCGTGCAGCGTGCAACGCTGCGCCGCAGAGCCGGGACCCATCGAGCCACTGCGCACGAGACTGGGCCCCGGCTCAGCAGTGCACCGCTGGCGCGCTGCACTGCGTCCGGGGCACGCGACCGACAAACAGAAAAAGGCCGCCTGGTTTCCCGGGCGGCCTTTCCTGTCTTACGACAGCTGCACATTCCAACGGGCGATTTCGGAGCTTCCAGACCGGGGGCCTATCTCCCGATCGAGTCCTCTTCGGCAGCCGCTGCATTTCGGGACAGTCGCGAACTGTTGCCCGAACCGTACGCGATGGTCTCCCATCTCCGTAAGATGGGTTCATTGAGCCGTATCGCTCGCGAAAGTGCAACGGCGGCGCGCGCGGCGTCCCCGCTGTTCCCGTTGTTCACAGCTGCGATAGCTGGATGCGAATGCATCCAGCACCAATGATCACTGAGTTTGCCGGTCTAGCCGGGCGTCCAGGGCTGGTAGTCGCCGGTCGCCTTCGGGCGCTTGCCGCTCGCAAGCGTCGAGCCCGAGGGCCGGTAGGCCTTGGGCGTGCCGGTCAGGTTCGGCTGATGCGGCTTTTCCCACTCGTGCGGCTTGTAGTTGAGCTCGGTAGGCGGCACGTCGACGACGTGATGCAGCCAGCCATGCCAGGCCGGCGGCACACGGCTCGCTTCGGCATAGCCGTTATAGATCACCCAGCGTCGCTCGAAACCGAGCGTCGGATCGATCACGCCGCCGCGGGTGCGGTAGTAGCGGTTGCCCTGCTCGTCCTCGCCGACCAGCTCGCCAAACCGCCAGGTCCAGAGCTGCGTGCCAAAGGTCTGGCCGTTCCACCAGGTGAAGAGCTTGAGAAAGAATTGTTTCATGCGGCAAGGGCCCTGCTTCGTGGGGTCCTGATGCCATCCGCAAGCGAACTTGTCCAGTTGCGGCACTGCGAATGAACCATCTGGAATGCGCTGATCCGCCGCAAGGAGGACGCGATCCGTTCATGGCGGGTACAGATGCGGGCTGGAATCCTGCGCTTCCCATGCAAACCACGCGGGCGCCCGGGAACCACTGCCTGCTTGAGCGGTTTGATTTCGGGAAAAGGAGCCGAAAATGAACAATCTCAGAGTTTTGACCGCCACGGCGACGCTGGCACTGGTTCTCCCGCTGGTGACGCCGGCCGCCAGCTTTGCCCAATCCCGCGCTCAGGCCGTCGGTGGCGGCGGTGGCGGTGGCGGACACGTCTCGGTCGGAGGCGGCGGCGGGGGAGCCCGGATGGGCGGCGGTAATTTTGGCGGCGGTGCCGCGGCGATCCGCGGTGGTGGCGGCAATTTCGCAGCCTCCACAGCGGTTCGTCCTGGCGTCTCCGCGCCAGCCTTCACCGGAGGCGGCCGTATTGCTGCCGGCGCTCCGTCCGGCAACTGGAACGGCGGTAACTGGCGTGGCGGCGGCTGGCACCATCGCGGTGGCGGCTTCTGGCCCGGCGTGGCTGCCGGCGCCGCGATCGGGACGCTGGGGTCGTATGCCTACTACGGCAGCCCCTACTACAACGACTCCTACTACAACGATGACTATTACTATGACGAGGGTCCGAGCGTTGCCGTCGTGCCCGACACCGGCGGCGATTCCGCGGCCTATTGTGCCCAGCGCTACAGGTCCTATGACCCCGCGTCAGGCACCTATCTCGGCTATGACGGTCTGCGACATCCCTGCCCCTAGGGGCAGGTTAGTTGCACTGCTTTAATTTGATCGAAAAAGGCGCCGCTTTCACGCGGCGCCTTTTTGACGCGTCGTTGAGCTGCGCGGGCTTTCACACGAACGCCATACATCGCGCGTTTTATGCACCCCACCGTGCATATCTGTCCTAATCCAATCCAAAATTGACCCGATCCACGATTCGCCTATATCAGCAAAGACTGTGGGGACTTCGATTGGTTAGGCAGAGTCATGCCGCGTATTCTCGTGGTTGATGACGATCCGATGGTCGGCGCGACCATCGAGGTCCTCCTCCAACGCCAAGGCTTCGACGTCACGTTGACTGACGGCGGCGAAACCGGGCTGGCTGCGCTGGAGCAGCAGATTTTCGACGCGATGCTGGTCGACATCTTCATGCCGCATATGCGCGGCTTCGAGTCGATCCGCATCTTCCATGAGCGTGCGCCGACGATCCCGCTGATCGCGATGTCCGGCTACGCCTTCGCCTCGTCCGCATCGCCCTCGCCCGATTTTCTCCGCATGGCACTCGAGCTCGGCGCGACGCGTTGCCTGCGCAAGCCGTTCACGCCCGAGACGCTGCTGACGGCAATCAAGGAATGCCTCGACGAGGCGACGCCGGTGAAGGACAACAAATCCCCTTGATTGCTTCGCAGCGTGTCATTCTCGGTGCCGGACTTGCGATCCTCCTGATCATCACCGCCGCCTCGATCGGTCTCGACGTCAAGGCGCGCTCCGACACCTCATGGGCCAACCACACCGTCGGGGCGCTGAAGAAGATTTCGGACCTGCGCCTGCTCGTCAGTCGCGCCGAAAGTGCGGCGCGCGGCTATGAGCTCTATCGCAGCCCCGCCTTCAACGACGAGTTCCAGGCGACGCGCCGGGCCGTCGCGCCTGCACTCGCCGATCTCAAGCGCGCGCTCCACGACAATCGCGATCAAGTTGCGCTGCTTGAGGGCACCGAACCGCTGATTCTGCGCCGGCTCGATATCGCGGCCGAAGCGATGCGGCTGCGCGCCGCGAATGACGGCGACGGCATCGCCGCGCTCCAGGGCAAGGCCGAAGGCCGCGGCCTGATGGAGGCGGTGACCGCCAATCTCGACCGGCTGACCGCGGAGGAAGATCAGCAGCTTGCCGCTCGCGCGGTGGAGTCTCGCCGTACCGGCATCGTCCTGCTCGGCATCGACATTGTCGGGGCCTTGATCATCCTGCTCCTGGTCGCGCTCCTGATACGCGAGACCCGGCGCACCAGTGTCGCTCTGCAAAGCACGCTGCACGAGACCAGGGCTGCCAACGAGGCACTGGAGGCGGCGGTCGCAGAGCGAACCGAGCACCTCGTCACCGCCCATGACGAGCTCCGCATCTCGGTGAACGTGATGCAAAGCACCTTCCACAGCATGGCGGAAGCCGTGCTCGTCATCGACAAGGACAGCAACGTCCTTCTGTCGAATCCCGCCGCAGAGCGCATCCTGCTGCATCGCGCCGGGATGAACCTGACGAGCCTGCGCGCGATGTCGGACGTGTTCCACGGCGACGGCGTGACGCCGCTGCAGTCCGAGGAGCTGCCGTCGGCGCGCGTGCTGCGCGGCGACGAATTCGAAGAGATGGAGATGATCGTCCGCCCGCACAGCGGCGATCCCGCCCGCCATCTCCTCATCAGCGGGCGGCCGATGCGCACCGCGCAAGGCGTGATCTCCGGCGCGGTGCTGGTCTATCACGATGCGACCATCTCGCGCGAGACCGAGCGGCAGCTGCACCAGTCGCAGAAGTTGGACGCCATCGGCAAATTGACCGGCGGCGTCGCGCACGACTTCAACAACATGCTGACCGTGATCTCGGGCAATACCGAGACGCTGGTCGGCAGCCTCGGGAAGCAACCCGAACTGCAGCGTGTGGCGCGGCTGATCGACGATGCCGCGCAGCGCTGCGCCGAGCTGATCCAGCATTTGCTCGCGTTCGCCCGCAAGCAGCCGCTGGAGCCGCGCAACGTCGACGTCAACGCCGCGATATCAGACAGCGCAAAGCTCCTGCGTCCCGCCCTCGGCGAGCAGATCCAGATCGAGACCGCGCTCGAACAGGGGCCGATGACCTCGCACATCGATCCGTCGCGACTGACCAACGCCGTGCTCAACATGGCGATCAACGCCCGCGACGCCATGCCCGATGGCGGCAAGCTGCTGCTCGAGACGCGCCGGGTGACGCTGGACGAGGCCTACGCGCAGGCCAACCCGGACGTGACGCCCGGCGCCTATGTGATGCTCGCGGTCAGCGACACCGGCAGCGGCATGCCGCCAGACGTGCAGGAAAAGGCCTTTGAGCCGTTCTTCACCACCAAGGAAATCGGCAAGGGCTCGGGGCTCGGGCTGTCCATGGTCTACGGCTTCGTCAAGCAGTCCGGCGGCCACATCAAGATCTACAGCGAGGCGGGCCACGGCACGACCATCAAGCTCTATCTGCCGCCCGGCGAAGGCGCGAGCGAGACGGCGGTCAGCGCGGCTGCTCCGGCGACCGGAGGCGTCGAAACCATCCTGGTCGTGGAGGACGACAATCTCGTGCGCAACTTCGTCACCGCGCAGCTGCAAAGCCTCGGCTACAAGACCATCTCCGCCGCCGACAGCCGCACGGCGCTGGCGCTCGTCGACCGCGGCGAGCCGTTCGACCTCCTGTTCACCGACGTCGTCATCCCCGGCGGCATGAGCGGACGCGCGCTGGCGCAGGAGGTCGAAAAACGCCGGCCGGGCACCAAAGTGCTCTACACCTCCGGCTATACCGACAACGCCATCGTCCACCAGGGCAAGCTCGACGAAGGCGTGCTGCTGCTGACCAAGCCCTATCGCCGCAACCAGCTCGCCGAGATGATCCGCCTGGCGCTCGGCAAGGAGCCGGTGGGTTAGAATTGTAGGATGGGTAGAGCGAAGCGAAACTCATCACGCCCAAGTTGTGCTATCGTTGCGCAATGACCTCGTATCGCCGCAATTTCGTCCCCGGCGGGACCTTCTTCTTCACCGTCAATCTGGTCGAACGGAAGCTCTCGTTGTTGACGACCCATATCGAGTTGCTGCGCGCGGCGTTCCGAGAGACACGTCAAAGGCACCCATTCACGATCGATGCAATCGTTGTGCTGCCTGATCATCTTCACACAGTCTGGAGCATGCCCGAAGGTCATGCGGATTTCGCGACGCGGTGGCGATTGATCAAATCAACATTCTCTCGCAACCTCGCGCGGGTCGAGCGAATTTCAGCGAGCCGTGCCGGCAGGGGTGAGCGCAGTGTGTGGCAGCGCCGCTATTGGGAGCACACCATCCGGAACGAGACGGATCTGGCGAGGCACATCGACTATGTTCACATCAATCCCGTCAAGCATGGGTTGGTCGGGCGGGTGTCAGACTGGGCGCCGTCGTCGTTCCATCGCTTCGTCAAGCTTGGGATTTACCCGGCGGACTGGGCCGGAGTCGTCTCCCGCGACGAGGACGGTCCCCAATTCGGCGAAAGAACTTGAGAGAAGAAAGTTGATGGGTTTCGCTTTCGCTCTACCCATCCTACAAATATTGCGCCGCCTCACCGCGTCGCCAGCACGACGCCGGCGAGGGTGAAGGCCAGCGCGGCGATCTGGCCTGCGCCGAGCGGCTCGTGCAGCGCGAGCGCTGAGGTCACGACGCCGATGACGGGTACGGCCATTGTGCCAATCGCGGCGACCGAGGCCGGCAGGCGCGACAGCGCGGCGAACCAGCTCACATAGGCGATGCAGAACTGCCCGACGACCGAATAGACCAGCAAGCCCCAGCCGACCGGCGTCACCTGCGACAGATGCGTCGTCTCCAGCGCCAGGCCCACGATCGCAACCGGCAGGCAGCCGAGACCGATCTGCCAGGCGGCAGCCGTGATGGGCGGCAGATGGATCGGATATTTCTTTGAGACCACCGTGCCGACCGCAAAGCCGATCGAGCCGCCGAGCGCCATGATGATGCCCGGCAGCTTTTCCACGCTCGCGGAGACGCCGTTGCCGCCCATGATCGAGGCAAGGCCCGCAAAGGCCATCACCAGCGCGACGGTGCGCAGAAGCGTCGGCCGCTCCCCTAACACCGGCCAGGCAAAGAGCGAGGCCCAGACCGGCATGGTGTAGGCGATCAGCGCCGCCTCGCTCGCCGGCAACCACAAGAGCGCCAGCCCCATCAGCACCATCCAGCCGGTGACGTTGAGAATGGCCGCGGCCAGAAGCCGCGGCCATATGCCGGGGGCGATCCTCAGGCTGTCGCGGCGGATCACGGCCAGGGCTGCGAGTAGCAGCGCGCCGAGCACGCCGGTGACGCCGCGCAAGCTCAGCGGCGGCAGTTCGGAGAGCAGAAACTTGGTCACCGGCCAGTTGAAGCCCCAGCCCACCGAGGTGATGGCGAGGAACATCAGGCCGGCCGGGGCGATGGGCGTCCGCATCCCCCGTTTTGTCGAATCATGCATGTGGTAGCCCGGCAGAAACGGGCCCACCTTGTCGCCTATTGGCGCGCTCCACCACCACCCAAGCGAGCATGGCTGCCTGTACGTTCCGTAGCGCTACGTGAGTCCTGCTGACGCAAGCCCCGAGGCAAAAATAAACGCACCCTGTGAACAGCGGGACGAAGCCCGCCAGGCATCACCAAACGCAAATTTTTTTGGTTGGGAATCTCTCAGGACTCACTGATACTTGCCTCCACAACAGGCGCGGTTCCGACCCCTGTTATCCCCGTCTTTCCACCATATTTAGTATTTGATTCAGGAACTCGCACTAGTTCTTGACGTGCGCAACGGAGAGTCCTAGCTTTCGGTCCGTTCGGCGCGAGTGTGTTTGCGTCCCGCCGGTCACTCCCCAAAGGGTCCTCGCAAATGACCACTCCGCCAGCCGAAGGGGGCAGCGGGTGAAGGGCTTGTCTGCCCTTGATTTGCCGACTCTCGGGGCGCTCGAACGGGCCGAGACAGGCCCGGAGCAAGCGTAGTGTGGTGGCGTTGAACGCATGTCGCGCGCATCCCCTTGGGGGCGGGTGCACGTGGACATGCCGGCGGATGATCGGTGCTTCGGTACTGGTCGCTCCGTCGGGAGAAACTGGGCCGGATCCACCGGCTGAACTGCGAAGCCTTGAAGCCGAAACGGCCGGGAGGAGTCGCGAGAGAATAACGACCCGGCAGCGCCTGAACGAAAGGCGGGTCCGGCTAGAAAAGGACGGGGCAAACTATGAAAATTGAGCGGCGCCACACCACGGTAGGACAGTCACCCTATGCCGGGATCGAATTCCGGCTGACCACGTCGGAGATCCGCAATCCCGACGGCTCGGTCGTATTCAAACTTGATAACGTCGAAGTGCCGACCGAGTGGTCGCAGGTCGCCTCCGACGTGCTGGCCCAGAAGTATTTCCGCAAAGCCGGCGTTGCCGCGCGCCTGAAGAAGGTCGAGGAGGAATCCGTCCCCTCCTTCCTGTGGCGCTCCGTGCCCGATACCGACGCGCTGGCCGCGCTGCCTGAAAAGGAGCGCTATGTCAGCGAGCTCTCGGCGAAGCAGGTGTTCGACCGCCTCGCCGGCTGCTGGACCTATTGGGGCTGGAAGGGCAAGTACTTCTCCTCCGACGAGGACGCCCAGGCCTTCTATGACGAGCTCCGCTACATGCTCGCCATGCAGATGGTCGCGCCGAACTCGCCGCAATGGTTCAACACCGGCCTGCACTGGGCCTATGGCATCGACGGCCCCGGCCAGGGCCACTATTACGTCGACCCCTTCACCGGGAAGCTGACCAAGTCGAAGTCCGCCTACGAGCATCCGCAGCCGCACGCCTGCTTCATCCAGGGCGTCGGTGACGACCTCGTCAACGAGGGCGGCATCATGGACCTCTGGGTGCGCGAGGCGCGCCTGTTCAAATACGGCTCCGGCACCGGCTCCAACTTCTCGCGCCTGCGCGGCGAAGGCGAAAAGCTCTCCGGCGGCGGCCGCTCGTCCGGCCTGATGAGCTTCCTCAAGATCGGCGACCGCGCGGCGGGCGCCATCAAGAGCGGCGGCACCACGCGCCGCGCGGCCAAGATGGTCGTGGTCGACGTCGATCACCCCGACATCGAGACCTATATCGACTGGAAGGTGAAGGAGGAGCAGAAGGTCGCAGCCCTCGTCACGGGATCCAAGATCAACCAGAAGCACCTCAAGGCGGTGCTGAAGGCCTGCGTGAACTGCGAAGGCTCGGGCGACGACTGCTTCGACCCCGAGAAGAACCCTGCCCTGCGCCGCGAGATCAAGCTGGCGCGCAAGAGCCTCGTGCCCGACAACTACATCAAGCGGGTCATTCAGTTTGCCAAGCAGGGCTACAAGGACATCCAGTTCGACACCTACGACACCGACTGGGATTCAGAAGCCTACCTCACCGTCTCCGGCCAGAACTCCAACAACTCGGTCTCGCTGAAGGACGACTTCCTGCGCGCGGTCGAGACCGACGGCGACTGGAGCCTCATTGGCCGCACCAACAAGAAGGTGACGAAGACGCTGCGCGCCCGCGACCTCTGGGAGAAGATCGGCTACGCCGCCTGGGCGTCGGCCGACCCGGGCCTGCACTTCAACACCACGATGAACGACTGGCACACCTGCAAGGCGTCCGGCGACATCCGCGCGTCCAATCCGTGCTCGGAATACATGTTCCTGGACGACACGGCGTGCAACCTCGCCTCAGCCAACCTGCTGACGTTCTACAACACGACGACGAAGCACTTTGACGTCGAGGGCTACGAGCACCTCTGCCGGCTCTGGACGCTGGTGCTCGAAATCTCCGTGATGATGGCGCAGTTCCCGTCCCGCGCGATCGCCGAGCTCTCCTACGAGTTCCGCACGCTGGGCCTCGGCTACGCCAATATCGGCGGCCTGCTGATGACCATGGGCCTGCCGTACGACTCGAAGGAAGGCCGTGCGCTCTGCGGCGCGCTGACCGCCGTCATGACCGGCATCACCTACAAGACCTCGGCGGAGATGGCGGCCGAGCTCGGCACCTTCCCCGGCTACAAGAAGAACGCCGCGCACATGCTGCGCGTCATCCGCAACCACCGCCGCGCCGCGCACGGCCAGAGCTCGGGCTACGAGGCGCTCAGCGTCAATCCGGTGCCGCTCGACCACGCCTCCTGCCCGCAAGCCGACCTGGTCGCGCATGCGCAGGCAGCCTGGGATGCGGCGCTCGAGCTCGGCGAGCAGCACGGCTATCGCAATGCCCAGACGACCGTGATCGCGCCGACCGGCACGATCGGCCTCGTCATGGATTGCGACACGACCGGCATCGAGCCCGACTTCGCGCTGGTGAAGTTCAAGAAGCTCGCCGGCGGCGGCTACTTCAAGATCATCAACCGCGCAGTCCCCGCAGCGCTTCGCACGCTCGGCTATCGCGAGAGCGAAATCGCGGAGATGGAGGCCTATGCCGTCGGCCACGGCTCGCTGTCGAATGCCCCCGGCATCAACGCCTCGACGCTGAAGGCCAAGGGCTTTACCGATGAAGCGATCGCCAAGGTCGAAAAGGCCCTGCCGACCGCCTTCGACATCAAGTTCGCCTTCAACAAGTGGACCTTTGGCGAGGATTTCATCCGCGACCAGCTCGGCATCGGCGCCGAGGCGATCGCAGCCCCCGGCTTCGACCTGCTCCAGGCCGTCGGCTTCACCAAGCGCGAGATCGAGGCCGCCAACGTCCACATCTGCGGCGCGATGACGGTGGAAGGTGCTCCGCACCTCAAGGCCGAGCACTATCCGGTGTTCGACTGCGCCAACCCCTGCGGCAAGATCGGCAAGCGCTATCTGTCGGTCGAGAGCCACATCCGCATGATGGCGGCCAGCCAGCCCTTCATCTCGGGTGCGATCTCCAAGACCATCAACATGCCGAACGACGCCACCGTGGAGGACTGCAAGTCCGCCTACATGCTGTCGTGGAAGCTGGCGCTAAAGGCCAACGCGCTCTACCGCGACGGCTCGAAGCTGTCGCAGCCGCTCAACTCGCAGCTCATCAGCGATGATGAGGACGAGGACGATGCGGTCGAGCAGATCTACGAGAAGCCGATGGCCGCGCGCGCTGCCCAGGTCTCCGAGAAGATCGTCGAAAAGCTCGTCGAGCGCATCATCGTGATGCGCGAGCGCGAGAAGATGCCGGATCGCCGCAAGGGCTACACCCAGAAGGCGGTCGTCGGCGGCCACAAGGTCTACTTGCGCACCGGCGAGTATGACGACGGCCGTCTCGGCGAGATCTTCATCGACATGCACAAGGAAGGCGCGGCGCTCCGCTCCTTCATCAACAACTTCGCCATCGCCGTGTCGCTCGGCCTGCAATACGGCGTGCCGCTCGATGAATATGTCGACGCCTTCACCTTCACCCGCTTCGAGCCCGCGGGCCCCGTGCAGGGCAACGACAGCATCAAGTACGCGACCTCGATCCTCGACTACGTCTTCCGCGAGCTGGCGGTGAGCTATCTCAGCCGCTTCGACCTCGCCCACGTCGATCCCAGCGAGACGGGTTTTGACGCGCTCGGCAAGGGCGTCGAGGAAGGCAAGGAGCCGGACGACGAGCCGGGCCACCACGCGACCAAGCTGGTCTCGCGCGGCCTCACCCGCTCGCGTACGGACAACCTGGTCGTGATGCGCGGCGGCTCCGCCGCGGTCTCCTCCGGCAACGACAGCGCCCCCGCCGGCGGCCACCGCGTCACCGCCCTGCACGGCGCATCGGTGCGCGCTGGCGATACGATCGAAGGCGCAGTCGCCCTGAAGCAGGAAGCCAGCCACGACCTCTCGCCGACCGAGAAGCTCGAGCAGCTCCAGTGGAGCAAGGCCGGCACCGCGCAAACCGTGGTGCCAACCAAGGCCGAGCGCCGCGCGGAAGCCAAGGCCAAGGGCTACGAAGGCGAGATGTGCAGCGAGTGCGGCAACTTCACGCTGGTGCGGAATGGCACGTGCATGAAGTGCGATACGTGCGGCAGCACGACGGGGTGTTCGTGAGATTGGTGGTTCTTGACCGAAACTACCGAACCTGGAAAGGCGGCCACGGCCGCCTTTTTATCGTGTGTTCGTCGGACTTATGGCTGCCACGACTGTGAATGACTAAGAAGCGCACAACCACTTACGGCCTACTAGCGACAGCGGCGGGTGCCGCCATTCCTTTCATGATGCAAGTGGGGCCCGATGACGCCATTGCAAACCTCTGCAAATGGCCAAAGAAGCTAACCCCTTCACTGACAGAAAGCTGCTCACGGGGACTGTCTAGCGAATACCTTTATGTAGTTGCAGCTGGCCTCGTGTTCCTCGGACTTGTCTGGCTTACAGCGCCATTGCGAACGCACGGGACAAAGTCGCAGAAGATGATCGTCGGAATCTCCCTGCTCATCACTAGCATTGCGCTCGGTGTATGGGCCCTTTCTATCTTAGCGGCCGGTGACAGATCATCTGCTCGCCGCGGTCCATTCGAGCTAGGCGCCCACATCTACACCGAATCCCGGCTAGTCAAAGCGGAGAGCGGGCGAGACACGGGGCTTCACGAAAATACATTCTATCTCGTGGTGGCGAACTCGTCGGACGACGGATCAACGATCCGAAAGGTCCAAGTCGAAATTCGAGGATACGAAGCACCAGTGGCGTCGGAGATTAAGGATACAGAGACGAGTGAAATAGATATTAAGCACGGAAACGCAGCCTTCTTTGTGCTTGGTAGGATTGTCTCATCTTCAATCATGGGCGTAGCCGTCGGCTCTGTAACGATTGAGGATCGATACCTAGAAATGTTTGAGCATAATGTCCAACGAGGGATGTTGCGGTTTGATGTAGGCACGCGAGGCAACAAATATCGATTTGCGTTAGCCCTTGAGACTGACCGCCCTTCAATCTGGAATTTGATCGCCGTGATTTCGGCAGATGATCGACGGTCTGTACCGATCGACCTGATGATCGATCCGCAGGAGAAAAAGAGGCCCATGAAGTACAAAGACGCGCGACTTTGACCCGAATGGGCTTAGAGCCCGTAGGATGGGTAGAGCGAAAGCGAAACCCATCAACCGCGGGTGCCAAGACGATGATGGGCTTCGCAAGTGCTCAGCCCATCCTTCGCGCCGCTGTTTGGATTCGCTCGAACTGAATCAGGCTGCCTTAAGCTGCCTTGGCGGCCTGTTCCGGCGCCGCCGTCTCCATCGCTCTCATGTAGAGATCAAGCAGGGTTTCTCGCTCGTCACGCTCGTCCTCGTCCTGCTTCCGCAGCTTGATGATTTCTTTGAGGATCTTCACATCGAAACCCTCGGCCTTGGCTTCCGAAAACACTTCCTTCTTCTGCTCGTTCAACTCCTGCAGTTCGGTATCCAGATTCTCGATCCGCTCGACGAACGAACGAATTTTTCCGCCGGGAATGGTGACGTCAGACATGGTGCCTCCCTGTTGAATGAGGCCGTGAAAATGACTGCAAAGGAATGACCAATGTATTAACCGACGGACCTCGCACCGCACGCAGGAACCCGCGCAACCGACAAGACGTCTTCACGATCTTGCAGCCGATAGCATGGGTCGATCGAAGCTCAACGAGCGTAAGGCGGAAGCGTAACCCACCGCTTTGCTTTCGGTGCGCTGAGAGAAGTGGTGGGTTACGCCTTCGGCTAACCCACCCTACGAGCCATGCAGGAAATTTGTTCTGCATCTGACTCTGCTTCGTTCTCAAAGAACGAATCAGAATCGCGCAAATCAGCCATCAGCAAATCTTAACGTTCTACTTTCTTGCTGAGGCTTTGGGCTTGCCCACGGTGATGGTGGAGCGACTTGTCCACCGTAGCACGTAGGGTAGGTTAGCCTTGCGACTGCGCGAAGCGCAGCTCGTAGGATGGGTAGAGCGCAGCGAAACCCATCAATCACCGCGGCGAAGATGATGGGTTTCGCAAGAGCTCAACCCATCCTACGAATTTGCCGTTCCACTCCACGAAATGGCTCTTCGATATTCCCAGCCGCGACCATCTCCGCAAATGAGCCAACAACCGCTTCGGCAACGGCACGGGCGTTTGACGTTTCGTCGTCGCACGTTTAGCGCGAGCCGCACGAAGGCACGTTGTTTGTCTTGATGAATGAGCTTAGCAACGCCGGAATCGTCTTCACCGAAACCGGCGTGCAGTTCCGTAAGTGGCCGCCGAAGGCGTATGTGCCGGCGGGGATCAAGCAGCGAAGCAAGCGCTAGCGGTGCAGCACGCAAAAAAGGCCCCAGCTCTGGGGGGCTTTGGGGGTGAGCTGGGGCCGTACCGCCCTTGGGGAAGGGCATCGGTCTAACTTAGCAATCGCCCTGACGTTCCGGCGAGCATCGTCGAAAGTCTGTGGAACCAAATGCACGAATACTTATTAAAGGGCATCAATCGCAACGGAGCGATTTCATGCGTGACGAAGAGCTAGCTGCCAAAGCCCTCGGGGAGGCGCAACGTATTCTGGAAGAGTATCTCAAGCCCCTACCACGCACCAACGAACGCGTAATCCTCGATCAACTCGTCGAAGTGCTCGAACGTCCCGATCTTCTTGTTGCAGTCAGTCGGATGCAGCATGGCCGCTAGCGTCGTCGCAGTTCCGTTGCGCAAGCTTTGACCATTCGTCGGCTAGTGCAAGCCAAGCTTGCTCATCCGCCGAATTGCGCACTTCCGCTGCGCGCCGCCGGCATTCCTCTGCCATTTTCAAGTATCTTTCCACTCGGTCGGACATGACGGAGCCACACGGTGGTTAGCCAACGGGTTGCCGCGCGCGCTCAGCGTCTGGCAACGGCGATGTATGCGCTGCTCGCATCCGCCACTGGCGGCCCAACCGACAGCCAGACGCCGACAGCAATCAGAAGCGAGCAGCCGAGAGTCCACCGCATTAGTGGCATTACATCCATCATTGAAAGAGCAGCGGCATTGAAGCTTGGGCCGCCCGCAGCGAAGTAGATCGCGACGAGCGCGATAGCGGCAAATGCCGCGTAACCAAGAATTATCAAGCCGTCGTAGCTACGAACTAGGGACGGCATTGCTGAATGTTGTGCAATAGCCATGATCAAATTCCCACATTCGAGAAGCGCTTCATTGCGCGCCGCTGATTTTAGGACCGGTCCGAAAAATCAGTGTGAAGCAGTTCACGTCGGCACAAAAAAGAAACCGCCCCGGTGGTATGCCGGGACGGCTGCGGTGTGTAGCATTTCAACCAGCGCAGCGCGTAGGGTGGGTTAGCCTTGCGACTGCGCGAAGCGCATTTCGCTCGGCGTAACCCACCTCTTTCGTTTCCACGACGACAGAAGGGTGGGTTACGCCTTCGGCTAACCCGCCCTACGAAGTCCATCCGAGCTATTCTCTTCTCACCGCCCATCGTTCGCCGTCGCGTCGCGGCGTGCCCGCCTTGCCGCTCGCCTCGCAGCTTTCCTCGCAACCCAGCGCGCGCGAAACTGCTTCGCGGCACGGAAGGTCCGCGGGGCGACGACCTGAAAGGCCATCGAGGCTATTCCGGCGACCACTCCCTTCACCACGTCAAACGCGAAATCGGGTCCAAAATACTCCCACATGACCCCGGTCCTTCATCGCGAAGGCGCCGCCGGGCAGACGTGAGCAGACACAAATGGAAAAGGCCCCGTCCGTCACCGGCGGGGCCTCCAGAAAATCCCTGTGCGCGTTGTTCAGCGCACTCGAAACCCCTCGGTACACCCGCTCAAGGTGAACTCAATGCGAAAGCTGCAAAGCATGGCCGTGAGCTTCTGGACGCGCATGACGAGGCTCCTGAGATTGCCGCATGCCCCTCTCACGGCCTGCACCGGAGGCAGGGGCCAACATTCATGTGACACAACCAGACGGACCGGCTTCCGTCTGTGCGCCATTTCACACTTGTAGCTACATTTTCAAGCAAGCCCATGGGATGGTAGAGCGAAGCAACGCCCATCAAACTCGGTCAGGTCTGGGTTTCGCTAGGGCTCAACCCATCCTACGTGCTCCCGCGAGACGCATGCCAAGAAAACGCAAGAGCCGCCTTCGCAGCTTTCGGCGCGGCGCTCTGTGGGCGCGACGCAAGCTCGCGCGAGCTCCGCGAGCGGTTCGTATCACTGGTGTCGCCGCGATCCTCCTTGCGGTCCTGGCGCTGACGAACATTGTCTATCACGTGGTCCGCAAGCCGACCGAGTTGTTCTTCCTTGTCGGCAACTCCCTCGACAAGGAGCCGGCCGAGACGTGGCGACAATACGGGCCGCTCTTCCGCAAGCATTCCACCGATACGATCACACCCGAATTGCTGGCCGCGCTGGCGCAGGTCGAGAGTTCAGGCAATCCGGTCGCGCGCACCTACTGGCGCTGGCGATTGAGCCCCAATCCCCTCGCGCTTTACCAGCCCGCCTCCAGTGCCGTCGGCCTCTACCAGATGACCAATCCGGCCTATGCCGAGGCTATCAGGTTCTGTGTCCGTGGCAACGCGGTCACCGATAGCGGCTGCGGATCGACCGGCTTCTATATCCGCGCAATCCCGAGCCACGCCATCGAACTGGCATCGGTGTATCTGGACCGCAATGTAGCGGCGGTTCTCGCCCTCGCGGGCGATGTGAAGGCAAGCGCGCAGCAGAAGCAGGATCTCGCCGCGCTCATCCATCTCTGTGGCGCGGGTCCCGCGCTAGCCTACGCACGCCGTCACTTTCAGATGATGGCCGGCGAGCGCTGCGGCGATCATCTCGTCGCGGGCTATGTCTCCAGGGTCAACGCGATGAAGCGGCAATTCCTGCGCCTTGCGGCGGATGATGGCTCGTAGGATGGGTAGAGCGCAGCGAAACCCATCAATTGCCGCGGCGAAGATGATGGGTATCGCTTCGCTCGACCCATCCTGCAAGCTTTGCTGCCCCCACTACGCTGCGTCGACTTCCCCGGGCAAACCGCTCGGCGTCGGCCCTGCCACAAGCCCGTCGAGACTGACCTGCAGCAGATCGGCGATATGCATCAGCTGGTAGAGAGGAATGTCCACCTCTCCATTCTCGGCACGTGACACAAACCCGGGCGAGACGCCGATGAGCTCCGCCAACTGGACTTCGGTGTAGCCGCGAGTCTCGCGCGCACTTCTGACACGCGCACCAATCTGCCGCCTGTGCCGGGACTGCTCTTCCTCGGTCATCATGGCGGCCTGTTCGTCCGGGCTCGCATATCCATCCACGAACGCGCTGCCGATCAGCCTCCCCTTGCGCCACGCGACCCGACAGTCCTTTCGCAGTCCGTTGCTGAAGACCAACGTGAATTGCTCCGGGATCCATCGCGAGCTGTTGAGTGCCTGGCGGGTGCCGGTGCCGGAAACATCGCGGATCGTACAGGGCACGTTGATGATGCGGCCGGTGCCGTTGTCGAATTCGATGATGCCGGTCCTCAGCGTGTGATGTCTGACTGCAGCACGATACTCGCTCATGACTCGTACGCTCCCGTAACCTGCGGCAACGTCGAACGGCGTATCCGACGCATCCGTAAAATCCAGGCATAGATACCGCAGAATTTTTCCTTAATTCCTAAACCTCCATTGGTTCAACCGAGACCGGAAGCCATGGTAAAGGATTCCCTCCCAATCAATCTTTTCCGGCAGAATGTCTGCTGAGGGTAGATCGGCTCGCAGCCCGTAGGATGGGCGGAGCGCAGCGAAACCCATCAATTGCCGCAGCGAAGATGATGGGTATCGCTTCGCTCAACCCATCCTACAAGCCTTGCCCACCGTACAGACCTGCAGCCGTGGCTAGCCGGTTTTCTTGGCCCGCAGCGCTTCGTGGGGGTGGCGACGATCGCCGCGTCGATTTGACTTGCGAACGTAGGTGACGAGGGCCTCGGGGTTCTCGAGCTTGATCTTCAGCGCCGCGACCAATGCATCCTCGGCGTCGATCGTGAGCGCCTTGGCGCGCATCCCGAGCTTCAACCCGACGGTATAGGATGTCATAGCAGGCTCCTCTGGCAGGCTCGATCGATGCTTCGAGACAAAACCGGATCACAAATGTTCTATCAGGGCCGGCGAACCCAGTTCGTCGAACCGAAACAGCTGAAAGACCCGCTGGCCGTTGAAGTCGAGGACCCTCAGATCATCGGTCTCGTGCAGATTGCTTTCGACCGCCTGAAAGTGCCCGCCGTAGCGCGCTCTCGCGAGCGCCAAGGGAACCTCGAAGCCGACGAACTTGCCGATCCCCTTGTTCCTGAGCACCTCAAGGAGCCTCTGGTCGTTCAGGGACTCGTGCGATGTAAGAATGAGCAGCGGCCCGCTCGCCGTGAGCAGCAAAAGCGATTTCATCGCATCCTCCTTTGCTCCCTATCTGATCTTCGCCAAACAATCCTTCAGGCGCTCCAGCTCGGAACGAACCTGCGTCTCCATGGTGTCTTGCAGTGCGCTTATGCCCCTGCTGGACAATTCCGCGGAGGCCTTCCTGTCCAGATTCTGCTTCCAGTCCCGGATGGCTTGCTTGGTGGCCCTTTGGGCCTCCGACGTCGCCTTGAGGTACTCCTTCATGCAGGCGTCGGCCATCGAGCATGTCTGGCAGTCCTGGGCGGAGGCCGGACTTGAAAGAAGCAGGGCGAGTATCGCGGTAAGGACTCTCATTGCACTTCCTCCACGCCATACCATAGCACAACGCACCGCGTGCCGAGGTCGCCATAAATTCTCCCACACCTTCGCGTTGTCTTGATCACGACGGCGGCGGGAACTATCCTCAGCAATCTCGGACTGCCGCACTCATTCCGTTGACGAACGGACTGAATGGAGAGCGCATCGGTGCCTGAGTCGCACGACCCCAAGCCTGACGACCCCAATCCGGACGACCCCATGCCGGACGAGCCCAAGCCGGATGATCCGCAGGGCCCGCAGCGCGCCGACGGCGAGCTGACGCGGGCCTATGAACGGATCAAGAGCGCCAATGAAGAACTCGCGCGGCTGGACCGACTGGTTTCCGGATTGGAACGCGGCGACAGCCCGCCCCCGCCAGCCCCGCCAGTAGACGCCGGTGCGGAACGAGCCGACGCTCCCCCGGACAAGGCGCCGCCGCCGCAAAGCAACGTTCGCCCTCAAGGCCTGAAAGCGGACCGGCCCATGCTGCGCGCCTTCGTTGGCCTGTTACTGGCGATAGGCGTCCTCGGTGCTGCCTTCGCTTCGCAATATCGCGACGAGGCCAAGGCGATCATGGCGCGATGGGCCCCACCGGCCTCGAATCCGCCCCCGGAGGTATCAGACGTTCGCAGTCCGGCGCAGCCGCCAGCGGTCCAGCTGGCTGCCGCGGATGAGCCGACGTCCGTGCCGGCACCGCCGGTCCCCAGGGAATCGGAAAAGCAAGCGAACAAGGAAGCGCAAAAGCAGGCAGAAAGCGCTCCGCCGGCCGCCGCCACACCGCCCGACCAGGCATCCGCCGAGCTTACGCAATCGCTCAAGACCATCACGCAGTCGCTTGCGAACATCAACGACAAGCTCGAGCAACTGAAGAACAGTCACGAGCAAACGCTTCGCGAGCAGGCCGACGCCATTCAACAACTCAAGACGGCGCAGGAGAAAGATGCGGGGGACAATGCGCGCCTCGCCGCGCAGGTCCAGGCGTTGCAAGCGCAGCTTGCTGCGTCATCCGCGAAACCCGCCGCTCGGACCGTGATGAAGGAGAACGACACGGCTGCGCGCCAGCACATAGCCGCACCCGCACCTCGGCGGCCCAGGCCGCCGCGAGAACACTGGATGCCCCCGCCCTACATGATGGACCCTTACGGCTATCCGGAGTGGTGAGCCCTCACGATGGGTAGAGCGTATCCCGTAGCACGGGTGGAGCGAAGCGATACCCATCATCTTCACCGCGGCAAATGATGGGTTTCGCTGCAGCGAAACCCATCCTGCACCCTATGCACTTTCGCTCAGAAGAACCCCGGGCTGAGATCCAGCCCGTAGGTCAAGCTCAGCACGAACACGAACAGCGCGGCCGCGGCGAACAGCGCCATATGCCTGAGAATGAACGCACGCGGCGACGCGGTGGCAATGACAGCTTTCTGCGCAACGGGCATGACGGCCTCCAGTATGATTTCCAGAAATGACCGCTCAAAACGCGGCGGCCCCATCAAGCCGCGCGATCTGCAAAGCAACCATTAAGGAGATCACGTCCGTTTTGAACGGCCATACATAACGAGCCGCGCAGCAAGCGTAGCCCGTAGGATGGGTGGAGCGAAGCGATACCCATCGATCGCGGTTCGGAAAGACGATGGGTTTCGAAGAGCTCAACCCATCCTACAAGCGCTACCCCGCGCCTCGCATCACTTGCCCGCGGGCACCCAATCCACCGTGTTGAGGTCCGGCAGTTCAGGATGACGCGTGTCAGGCGTTTCGGTCCTGTAGAAATTGACAAGATCGCGAACGGCGACGAACTCGGCGTGGTGACGATCCCGCACCGGGCCGGGAATCGAGGCCAGGCCCGCGAAGACCGGTGCGATCTCGTTGAATTCTCCAGGCATCTGGTTTTCACCCTTGTCGCGAAACCGTCTCGCCTCGGCAAACACCGAGAGCCCGACCTTCCAGCACTTCTCCTGCACATCCTCATCCAGCGCGGCCGGCTTCAGGGTCAGCAGATAGGCCGGGCGTAAGGACCAGTAGTGGTTGCCATCGAGTTCGCGTGAGACCTGTTTCACCCAATCGGGATGTTTCTCGAGGCTCGCCAGAGTAGCCGTTGCGCCTCCCTCATTGTCGGGGTGGCGCACGATGTAGTCGACACTGGGAGAGATGGGCCAAACCACGGCAGCCAATGAAGCCGCGATGCCGATGACGAATACGGCGCGCGAGCCCAGATAGCCTCCCACCATCACGGTCAGAGGCAGCAGGATCATCAAAGAGCTAAAAAGCCAATGGAAAGGCGCAATGGAGTCGTCGAGGCGACGGAAGAGAATCTGGAACATGAAAATTTCCAGCACAATGAGTCCGACCATCGCCATGAGAAATCGCAGAATCCCGTAGGGCGCCCACGCCTGCAATCTTCCGTCGATCAGCAGGACGACAAACGCGGCTGACAGCGTCAGCCAGCGCAAAGGAGGCATGAGAACCATGATGCCGAGGCCGGCTTCCCGCCCCCCACCAAAGGGACTGGGCACGCCTGGTATTTGCTCCACAAGAGCCCAGAGCCACAGGGTGACCAGGAAGCTGGCAATCAGGAGCGACGCCGCGAGCGCGGTCTTCATATCCATCTGGTCACCTTGGTGATGAATGCGGATGAGCGTGGCGTGACCCGGATCGAGCGCAGCGTAATCGGCGTATCGTCCCGCGGGCTCCAATTCCGGATTGCGCTGCGCTTCATCCGGACTACGGTGACGGGCTGTCGCCAAAAACCGCGATGATGAAATAATGCCGATGATTTGCCCGACGCGTCAAGCGACTTCGTAAAATCCGCAAACGCATCACAGGGGTGATCGGCTACTTTGCATGGGGTTGTTTTCGCGCTTTTTGTTTTGCCCCCACCCGGCCCCACCCTCAGGGAATCTCGTACACCGACACCCTGTCCGAGATGCCGCTCAGCGCCACGCTGCGTCGCGTTGGGCTTAGGCCGCTGGCCTCGAGCAAGGTCCGCGTGTCAGCATGCTCCAGCACCGGCTCCGTCACCACGATCGCGCGTGAGGCGGCAAGTCCCTGGACGCGCGAGGCGATGTTGACGGTCTGGCCAAAATAATCCTGCTGGCCGTTGAGCGTGACCGCGAGGCACGAGCCTTCGTGAATGCCCATCTTGAGCAGCAGGCCCTGATGCTGCCGCTCGGCGCCGAGGTCGCTCATCGCCTCGCGCATGCGGATGGCGGCGG
Source organism: Bradyrhizobium sp. CCGUVB23 (assembly GCF_024199885.1). Classification (NCBI taxonomy): domain Bacteria; kingdom Pseudomonadati; phylum Pseudomonadota; class Alphaproteobacteria; order Hyphomicrobiales; family Nitrobacteraceae; genus Bradyrhizobium; species Bradyrhizobium sp. CCGUVB23. The sequence goes on along the minus strand of NZ_JANADQ010000001.1, from coordinate 8,422,263 downwards.
CAATGGCGCGGTCCGGCGTCTCGAAGGTCGCCATCACGGCATCGCCAATGGTCTTCACGATGGCGCCGCGCTCGGAGACGATGATCTCCTGCAAGAGGCGGAAGTGCTCGTTGACGAGATCGAAGGCGACGAGGTCGCCGACATGCTCGTAGAGCCCGGTGGAGTCGCGCAGGTCCGAGAACAGGAAGGTCAGGCTGAGGATCTTCAGGCGCTGGCCGATAGCGAGCGTGTCGGTGCGGTAGAGATCGCGGAAGGTCTGGTTGGTGAGGAGGCGCTTTGCCGTCAGCGCCGGCTTGCGACGCGTCAAGAGATCGTCGAGCGCCTTGTTCGCGACCCACACCGCCGGCAGCACGCGGCCGTCGGTGCGGTTGTCGAGCGCCAGCCGCAGCGGCCCGGGGCGCAAGCTGACCGCTTCGGCAGGCGTTTCCGCCTTGTTGAAGATCATCGAGAGGTTCTGCCGCTCGCTGGTCTCCTCGCCCTTGATATCGAGGAACTGGGCGGTATGCGTCACAGGATCGAACACGATCAACGTGCCCTCTGGCACCTGCAGGGACAGGATGGCCCGCTCGCCCGGCGGCAGGTCGAACGTCTCGAGCGTCACCTCGCGCAGCAGTGTCTCGACGTCGCCCGGAAGATCGATGGCCGAGCTCCAGAAGATCTGGCGATAGTAGTCGGCCAGCGGCAAATCGTCGGGATTGTGGGCCGCGATCTTGCGCACGCGCGGGCTGATCGTGAAGGTCACCTCGACGAGATTGTCGAGCGTCGTCTCATAGCCCGCGGCGCAGAAGGCGCAATGATAATGCGGGCTGTTGAGGGTCTTCAGGCTCTTGTTGGCGGACAGCACACCGGCGCAGCTCGGGCAGATCACGCTCCAGGTCATCTCGGCCATGCCGAGCTGCACCGCATGCAGCAGGCCCGCGACAACGCGCTCCTCATCGAGCCCGGCGCGAACCGCCAGGTCCAGCGCGTTCATGCGGTTCAAGGCATGGTCCGGCGCCTCCCGCACCATGCGCTCGAGCATGTCGACGACGCCTTCGTCGGCCGACTGACGCAACACACCAAACAAGGTCTCGATTTCGCTCATGCGATGATGTTACCTGAACGCGGCGCAAGCGGTAATCCGCTCCCTATCAGCTATGTTTCGCGAGGCTGAGCACAAGCGGTATCAGCCAAATGCTGCGTCACGATGATGGGAGGGACAGGTAGCCCGGATTTCCCTTGCTTTCCCCTCCCCGGCCCCTACGGTGCGCCCGCCTAAAAACGATGGATAAGTTTGACGATGACTGACGCCACGAAATGCCCCACCTGCAACTCCGAGCATGCCTACCAGGATCGCGATCTCTGGGTCTGCCCGGAATGCGGCCATGAATGGAGCACGTCGACTGAGGCGGCTTCGGAAGCCGCGCAGGAGGCGGGCGTGCGCGATGCCAACGGCAATGCGCTTGCCGATGGCGACAGCGTCATCGTGATCAAGGATCTCAAGATCAAGGGATCGTCCTCGGTGGTCAAAGGCGGCACCAAGGTCAGGAACATCCGCCTCCAGGACGCCACCGACGGGCACAACATCGCCTGCAAGATCGACGGCATCGGCGCGATGAATTTGAAATCGGAGTTCGTGCGGAAGGCGTAAGGCGGGTCGGGATCAGCGAAGCGAGGACGACGATGAACGGCAATCGCTACTACGGAGTTCGGGTCGAGGGCGCCAAATATGGCGTGGGCTTCGGTTCGGCGCTGGCCATCGCGATCTCCTACACCAAGAACCATTCGATCCTGTGGGCAATCATCCACGGCATTTTGGGCTGGCTCTACGTGATCTACGCGGCGCTGTTTGGTTGATCGGCTCCTCGGCCGGTAGATGCTCCTTTACAATACTTCGGATTTACGGTATTTCTTTAGGCGTCGCGATCCGAGAGGCCGTCGGTAGCCCGGATGGGCATCCGGGCTACGCAGACCGCTCTTGCTACTTCAACGCGGCGGCCAGCGCGTTGAGCTTCTCAACCAGATTGGTGCCGAGCGCATAGATGACTTCGATGATGGCAAGCGCGATGCCGGCGGCGATCAAGCCGTACTCGATCGCGGTCGCGCCGGACTCGTCAGCGATGAATTTTGCGAAAATGCGCTTCAAAAGCGTATCCTTTCCGGTTGTGCGAGGCATGGCCCGCGCGTAACCGGATAGGATGTGCAATCTACGATTGCGTTAATTCGGGTCTGACAATTTGACGATATGCGAGACGAAGGCTGCGCCGGGATCGTGCTCGCGGAATGAGCCGGCAGGATGGGGCTGGCCAACGGCGCAGGCCCACCCTGCTCTTTCTGACCTCGCTCAGCGCGCGGTGCCGGTCGTGACCGGCGCGGTCGTTGCGGTCGTCACTTTGGCGCGCGGCGTCAGCACGCTCACCTGGTGCGGAGACGGCGCGGTCGTGGAAGCCGCCTGCTGGTTCACATGCGCGGCGCCGAGCAGGCTCACCTGCACGGGCGAGGCCGCAAAGCCATTGGCCTCATAGCTCGGCAGTTCCGCGGCGAAGGCGGCGGTGGCAGCAGCGACCGACATGGCAGCGGCTGCAATGGTTAACGGAATTGTTTTCACACCGAATCTCCTGGGTAGAACGTGAGATCCGGAACTATGTCCTTATGTTGCAGCGCGGTAGCCCACCTTGCTGCATTGCAACAATGCAGATTTTGCAGATGGCCGGACCGTCCTGAACGCGAAATCCCTCCGGCCTGGCGTTCACCCTGCCAAATCTCATCACACCCCCGCCACGCCTGTGACAAGCCGCAATCGCGATTTCAGCGCAAACGCAGCGGAGGGTTGCAGCTTCATCGATTTGGGGAGTCATTTTGTAATGTTGAGCGTGGACCAGACCAAGCAGACCGGAAAATCCGGCCAGCGCAACCGGAAGAAAAAGACGAAGCAGGCCAAGGCCGACGAGCAACACGCGGCCGCAACGGTTCAGTCGCCGGATCCCGAGCCGGAGACCAGTCAGGCAACCGAGCTGGAGACCGGCGTAGACCTCGAACCACAGTTCCCGTCGACTGAGGTTTCTGCCATCGAGACAGCAAACGTGCCGGCCGCTTCGATGGAACTCGTCCCGGTCAGCATGCAGTCGATTGCGGATGCCTATGGCGACTACACCAGGAAGTCACTTGAACGCGCCTGGTCCTTCATCGGGAAGCTTGCGAGCGCGCGCTCACCCGCGGAGGCGTTTGAGCTTCAGATGGAATTCGCGAAGCAGGCGTGTGAATCCTTCGTCGAAGAAACTCAGAAAATCACCGACCTGCACGAACAATTGGTCAAGCAGCGGGTCGTAAACTTTGAGGGCTTCGTGGCCAGGATCACCCAGACCACGCTGGAAGTCCGTGCAACACGCCACTAGCTGGTCGTTCGGTATCCGAGGCTGCGAGGCTCTCGCAAAAAAAGAGACCGCCCGAAGGCGGTCTCACACCCCCCGGATCAAGGGGACCGGATCCGGGAGGGCACCTAGGCGCTTTCGGATACCTGCTCCTCTTGGGCGGGCTCCTCCTCCGTGGAGGGAACGCTGCCCGCGCCTCCCATTCTGCGTTTCACCTGCTCGCATGTCTTGCGGACGTCCTCGGTGAACAGGGCGCATTCTTCGATCCTTTTGAAGATCTTGCGTCCTTCTTCACGGTAGCCCGCGGCCGTTTCGCGCATATACGCGATCGCATCGTGCACCTGAGCCGTCAGCTCTTCGCATTTTCGCGCAGCGCCGATCAACTCGGCCCCCATCGCCTCAATCTCTTTTGCGGCGGATTCATAATCGCGAATGACCGCCTCTGCGCTGAGGGCGCCCACACGCGTGACACCCTCCGTGTGCTCGACATAATCAGGCAATGCAATTGAAGCTAATGAACTTCCGTGACGAACCGAAGCAATGTCCGCCTCAAGTTGAACCAGGTTTACCGAGTCCTTTCTTCGCAATTGTTCAACACTTGCCATGGGTGGGTTCTCCCGATACGCGCCCCGAACAACCCCAACGCTCCCAATGTATTACGGGGGTAACTCGCGTTCTAACGGTATATGCTGTTGACTGCCTCAAGCTTGCCGTATTTTACGACGGCCGGCCGGACACCTGCAGATAATGAAATTAGCAACCACTCAACCTGTCGGCGCAACAAGGCAAAGCTCGTCCGATCCCGTTTGATGCGTGCGCGCGAGCACCGTAAACACATGATCGACCGCGAGCCGAACCGCCGTTTCAATCGTCGCTCCCTTCGCAAGCCCCGCCGCCACGAGCCCCGACAGCAGATCTCCCGTCCCGCACGGCCGGATCGGCAGCCGTCCTGTCGCAAAGCGCGACAGTTTTTCGTCCTGGCAGAGGATCGTCTCCACCTGCCCTGCTTGCGTTTCGACAAGCGTGCAACCGGTAGCGATGACGCCACGCGGGCCCTGCGCCGCGATGGCGGCGCTTGCCGCCAACAAGCTGGATGCATCCTTGACTGCGATCCCTGACAGCAGTTCCAGCTCGAACTGGTTCGGCGTGATGAAGGTCGCGGCTGGCACGAGCCGCTTGCGGATCACATCCAAAATGCCGTCGGCGACGTAGACCTTGCCGTCGTCCCCGATCACGGGATCGCAGAGATAGATAAGGTTTGGATTTCGTCGCAGCGCGCGCTCGACGAAATCGGCGATGGCTTTCGCGTTTGCAGTCGAGCCGAGATAACCGGTGAGAAGGACGCTTGCCCGTTCGATCAGGCCACGCTCCTCGACGCCGAGCAGGAGATCGGCCACGAGCTCCGCGTCCAGCACGCGGCCGCGCAGCGTCGGATAGCGCGGGTGGTTCGACAGCAATGTTGTCGGTACCGCCGCGACATCCACGCCCTCCGCCTGCATGGGATAGACGGCGGCCGAATTGCCGACATGGCCGTGAACGACCTGGCTTTGAATGGAGATGACGAGCATGTGCGCGATTTGACTTCGAGGATGGCTGGAGCGACAGCGATACCCGTCAATTGCTCCACCAAGATGATACCTTTCGCAAGGTCTCAACTCCGTGACCTCATGTGCGAGGCGAAGCATTGTGGCGCTCGAAAAAGGGACTATAGTCCCTCCCCGCTGCCACAACGGACGTGCCGAAGTCCGCTTTGCTTTGAGGCAGCTTGCATGCCGTCGGCAGGCTTGATCCTCGCCCCTGCGGGCGCCTTTTTCAAAAAGCTGATTGTGCGCTCATCACCCCAACGGAGGGAACGATGCCACTGTTCATCACCTACGTCTCCTATTCGAATGCAGGCGTGAAGGGACTCGTCGAGAAGCCGTCTGATCGTTCGGAGGTCGTCAACAAGCTGGTCGAGAAGGCAGGCGGCAAGCTGCTCGGCGCGTTCATGACCACCGGCGCGCATGATGCCGTGATCGTCACCGATATGCCCGACGGCTCCGATGCCATTGCGATCGGCATGGCGGCTGCTGCAAGCGGCGCGGTGTCGAAGATCGAAACGGTCCGCGCCTGGAAAATGGGCGAGTTCAAGTCGGTCGCGGAAAAGGCCTCGCGTCTCGCCGCCGTCTACACGCCGCCGGGCAAATAGGAGCCGGCGATCGCGCGCGATGCTGACGCGTTAGCACAATCTGCACATCGTTATGGCCGGGGCGTGTCCCGGCCAAGACGGTTCGCGCTGCATCGCGCGTTAAGGTTTTGCATTAAGCGAAGTCACAATTCCTCATTTACGCGTGCAACAATTTTCCATTAAGCTCCACGCGACCGGGCAGGACGTTTGAGCTCGTGCCGATTTTGAAAAACCCGGGGCTGGCTTTGCGGTACCTACTTTGATTGGCTCTGCGCTTTATGACTTCAAAGGCCGCCGCTGGGCGGCCTTTTTGTGTCTGAAGCATCGTGATCATGCGAGGCTCAGCGACGGCCGGCTGAGACTCTGAGGGAACTGCATGGAACCCGCGCGTGTCCGCCGGGCCACACTCGCGCTGAAAAGCTCTGCCTTCGCCTTTTACGCCATTGCGCCGCCATATCCTCGCCCGAACAATTGCTGCGTCGCATGCTTGGCTGTTGCAATCGGGTTCCGGCAGGAGCCTTTGGAGGCTGGGATGATGAACGATCAACGCTCTCTCATCGTGGCGGTGTCGTGCCCTGCGGCGGTTCTCGCGGGTTCCTTTGCACTGTGGCTTGCCTCGGCTGCTCCGGCGGCAATCGAGAACAGCAGTGCCAACGTCGCTGCGGACTCTTCCACACCAGCTCTCGCCGCGCACACTGAACTTGCCGACGTCCCGCGTGCTGCGAGCGCGAGCGAGCCCGTCGCCGTGATCGACGTGCCGACGATCGCACTGCCGGCGGTGAGCACGACGACCGACGTGGCACCAGCCACGGCCACACCTGAACCAGTCATCAAGCTTGCATCGTCCGATCCCGTGCAAATGCTGCCGGCGGAAAGCTCGCCGCCGCTCGCAAGTTCAAGCACGCCGGAGACTGTCACCACCACACAGGCGCAAGAGCCGACCGTCAAGCTCGCTTCCGCCGATCCGACGGACGTGCTGCCCGCGGACACGCCGCCGCTCGCCGCAGCGAGCGCGGAGCCCGTCGTGACCGACGCGAAAGCAACTACGCGCGAGGGTCCGGATCCGCTCGAAGTCGCCGACGAGTGCCTCGTCGTCGACGTCTGCATCGACCGCTATCTCTGGGCGCTCTATCAGCGCACGCCCAAGGAGGACTCGATCAAGGAGCAGGAGCGGCGCAGCGTCACGATCAAGCGGCGCGGTAAGATGGTGACGGTGATGAGAACCTTCACCAAGCTCGTTGACGAGGATTTCGCCTGGAAGGATCCGAAGGCCGCCGACAAGGCCGGCATGTCGCTGATGGATTACGTGATCGGCGGTATGGACCGCAGCTTCAAGCTCAAGCTGTTCCACGCGCTTCATGCTGCGCAGGCGGCGGGTCTCGAGCCCGGCATCACCAGCGCCTTCCGCGACGACTATCGTCAGTCGATCGCGAGCGGCCTGAAAGCCGCCTCCAACCGCTCGTATCATGGCGGCAGCACGCGTGGCGGTTATGGCCATGGGCTCGCCGCCGATATCGTGAGCGTCAAGGGTGAGAACCGCGCGCAGCGCTGGGTCTCCACCGAATTGCTGTGGAAGTGGGTCGATGCCAACGGCAAGGCGCTCGGAATCGGGCGGCCCTATCTCGACCACGATCCGCCGCATGTTGGCCCGATCGACGGCCAGGAATACGTCTCCCGCCGCGGCGGCGGCTCGACCTCCAAGCAGGCCGCGGCCGAGGCGAAGCCGCACAAGAAAGTTGCTGCGAGGAAGCTCGCGGCCGCACGCGCAGCCAGGCACACCGCCGCGCGCGATGCGCGAGGGAAACATCCGCAGGCTTCGCGTGCCTCCAAAGTGCGCACGAGCTGAGCGGGTAGCCGCGTAGGGCCGTTTACCTCTGCGGAACCGGCGCTGGCGGCCGCAGAGACGACCGCGGCGCACCGGCCGGCTTCGAGGATTTCGCGGCCGCGCGCGGCTTGCCGGCAGGCGGGCTGTCGACGCTCTCGAGGTAAGCTGCCAGCGCCTTCGCCGAGTCCGCGCTGCTCGCGTAATGGTCCTTCAGGAACCAGTAGAGCGTGAAGCTGAAGCGCCCCTTGGCAAGCCCGCGCGGGCTGCGGTGGCAGCTCGCGCAGCCATCGGCAAACAGTTTTTGCGGCGGCTTGCCCTCGTCGAGATTTTGCGCACGCGCAACGGTCGCGGTCAGCAGGACGGCTGCGGCCACGGCGAACAAGCGCGCGATCAGCCTGCGCCCCGATCGATCAGATGACGTCAAAATTGTCCCCTACCCCAATCGAGCAGCCGGTCAGGCCGCCGGCAACGCCTCGAACTCGGCTGGCGCGTAGGCCTTGCCATCCTGGTCGGTGATCACGACCTGCCAGCCTTCGCTCGCCCACACCCGAGCCTTCGCCACGATCACGAGCCGGCTCTCACGCTCGAACCTATACGTCTCATTGTCGCGTTCTGCGACCATCTTGTAAGCCACAATCGTCCCCATCGCACATCCCCTGCACCCGCTTCTCACGTGCCAGCGGGCTTTGGCGGCAATTCGCCGGGAGCATGGCAATTTGGTGCCGTCCAGAGCATCGTGCAGCCTCGCGACCGCCGCCGCGGCGCGCGAAACCCTCAGGTTATGGATGTCGGGGCGCGCTGGGCGGCGGTCAATGCACGCGAATGATGTGCGGCCGGCCGAGGTCGATCAATCCTTGCACCGCCGAGAGGCGGTCTTCCAATGCTGCAATCGTCACAAGCAAATTATTACGCCGCTCGTCCAAGATGCCTTTTTCGGCGTCGGACAATTTCGTCCGCGTCCGCTGCTGGTCGAGATCGAGAAGCGAACCGCGATAGCCGGCGATCACGCGGGCAAGCTGCTTCGCCTCCTTCGACATCGATTTCATCGCGACATTTTGCCGGCGCGTCTCCGACTGGCCTTGCTGTCTCATCGTCATCCTCCCGTAAGCCCCTTGCCCCGAGTGGACCAGCGAATCATCCGGTGAAGTTGTTACGTTCGATGAAATCTACCTCTGCGTAATTGCCTCAAATTGTGCACGCCGGAAAGAAAAAGCCCGGCTCTTGGCCGGGCTTTCGGTCTATTTAGTGCCGTTCGCGGCCCGGAGGGCCTCCGGCCGGCGCTCCGCCGCCATGCGGCGCGGCGTTGATATGGGGGGCACCGCCACCACCGCCGACATGGGGCGTCGCGGGTGCAGCCGCGCGCGGAGCCGGCATCTGCGCATGCGCGTTCATCGGCGCGCCGTGACTGATATTGGGTTGCGCGACGTGCGGCATCGCGGGACGTGCCGCAGGGGCCGCCGAGACGCGCGGCGCCTCGTGGCCACGTGCGATTTGCGGCTGCGGACGTGCCATCGGCTGCACGCGGGCGGCGGCACGCGCGTTCTCATGGGCAGCGGCGCGCGCATTCTCATGCGTCGCACGCACCTCGTTCTCACGCGTCATCCGCGCCTGTGCATCCGCCGGGCGGCCGCGGATCTCGCGTGCCTGCGATTGCTCGCGCGTCACACGAGCTTGAGACTGCTCGCGCGTTACGCGCCCGGCTTCGCCTGCACGGGTCCGACCTTCGACGCCGATCGCGGCGTCACGCGTCGCGGCACGGCCGATGCGCGCGGCCCGCGGATCAAGCGTCAACCGCGTCACGTCGCGCTCGTGCGAGGTCCAATAGTTCGCCCAGTAGTCGCGGCGGTGATACCAGGGTCGGCCGGCGTAATAGCTCGACCAGTACGAGCTCAGCACGAACGGCACCACGGGAACGTCGATCTCGTCGACATAGTCGGGCAGATAGACGTAGTGGTTGCGGTAGAGATATTCGAGATATTGCGATGACACCCAGCCGCGGTCATCCGACCAGCTCACGTCGCACCAGGCATTGCCTCGCAGGCAGCCGTGAATGTTGACGCGTGCCCCACCGGGAATACGGTCGACCATCGGAAAGCCGGGCCCCGGCCCTGCCCTCAATCCGACGGACGCAGTGACGATGCCAGGCGCCGCAAGCGCGGCGGTCGGCGCGAGCAGCATGGCTGCAGCAAGAACAAGTCTAAGCTTCATGGCGTGATCCTCCTCGTACGAGCAGGAACGTCCGAACGGAACGAGCGTTCCGCGTCATCGCGTCGAACTAGCCAAAAGACCGTTGGCGGACGGGTTCAATATTCATCCGCCGTTCATCACACGCTCTTTGAAGCGTAGACCGGATGGAGCGAAGCGTAATCGGGGTATCGTCCCGCGGGCTCTAATCCCGGATTGCGATTTGCTCCATCCAGGCTACGATTTCCTCGCTCAATTCACCTGCAGCATGAAGTCGTCGAAGAACGCCGCCAGCTCTGCGTAGGCATCGAGCGGCAGCACATGTGCGACGTATTGATCCGGCCGCACCACGACCATGCATCCCGCATTGCGATCGATGCCGCGCATCGCAAAGATGTCGTGACCGCCCTTGAGATCGGGGCAGAACATCTTTTCGTAGTCGCGAAGTCCGTAGCGTCCTTTCGCTGGCAGAAGCAGTGACGGCATCGCACCGATTGCGAGCTCGCGATGATCGTGCTGGAACACCGCGCGCACATCGATCACCGAGTCGATATCCGCATCTCCGGGCGTATAGCGTCGCACCGGCGACTCCCGTCCCTGGCTCAGGAAATTGCAGAGCGCGGCAATTGGGCCCTCGCCCGCCGAGGGGTTGCCCGCACCCGCAAAGGCAAAAATGCGCCAGCGGCCGTCCGCCCTGGCGACGTGGCCGAGGTGAACGGGTTTTGCATCGGCAAGGCGGATGACCGGCCCAGAGTGAAAGCGCTTGCCGATCACGAGACCGCTGGCCAGATGCTGATGTGTGGTGTTGCCGGTGAGAAGGGCCGGCCGATAATGCGTCGCCGTGCCTGCGGTGTAGCGTCCGTGGCGGACAAAATAGTCCTGAGTCTTGGCGGCATCCGCAGCCTTGCCGTCGCCCTTGGCCGAGGCCAGGATCGTCGCCCATTCGCGATCGAACTCGATCAGCTCTTTGGCCACTGCCTGGCGTTCGGCCGAATAGCTGTGCAGAAGGCGCGGCGCGCACTGCTTGCGCAGCACTGCGGCGAGCTTCCAGCCCAGATTGAAAGCGTCCTGCATCGAGACGTTCATGCCTTGCCCCGCCTTCGGGCTGTGCGTGTGGCAGGCGTCGCCGGCGATGAAGACGCGCGGCAGTCGCATCGCGATCTCCGCCTCCGGCACGTCGTCGAACTTGTCTGTCAGGCGCTGACCGATCTCGTAGACCGACCACCAGGCGATTTCCTTCACATCGAGCGTGTAGGGATTCAGAATGCGGCGCGCCTTTGCGATCAAATCGTCGGAGGTGATGTTGCGGCTCGCAACACGCTCGCCAATGTCGAGCGTCGTCAGCTCGACATAGAGGCGGACGAGATAGCCGCCCTCGCGCGGGATGATGATGATGCTGCCGTCATTGGCCGACTGAATCAGCGCCTTGAAACGGATGTCGGGAAAGTCGGTCACCGCGAGCACGTCCATCACGCCCCAGGCGTGGTTGGCGGAATCGCCATGCAGCTCACGGCCGATGGATTTGCGCACGGTGGAGCGCGCACCATCGCAACCGACGACATAGCGCGCCTTCACGGTTTCGATCTCGCCCTGATGGCCGGGATCAACGCGCTCCAGCCTCACCGTCACCGCGCGTTCCTCGAAGCGCGCCGCGGGATCGACATGGAGATCCATCAGACGCCGCGCGTAATGCGGCTCGAGCTTGGCGGGCGACTTGCGCATGACGTCGAGAAAGCCGTCATGCACGCGCGCCTGGTTCAGGATGACATGCGGAAATTCGGACAGCCCGTCCTCGACGTCCTGCACCCGGCCGCTGCGCACGATGTTTGCGCTGTGCTTGTCGTCGGGCTTCCAGAACGTCGTCTCGTTGACCCAATAGGCCTCCTTCAGCACCCGCTCGGCAAAGCCATAGGCGTGGAACATTTCCATGGTGCGGCAGGCAACGCCGTCGGCCTGGCCGACGAGAAGCCGGCCGGGCTTCTGCTCGACGATGCAGGTCTTGACGTCGGGAAACGCGGCGAGCTGCGCCGCGAGCGTGAGGCCGGCCGGACCGCAACCGACGATCAAAACGTCGACCTGGTCCGGAACGGAGCCGGTCGCACCGGAGGCTTGAATGCGCTCTGCGGGGTCGGCGATATCGGGGTCGCCGGGCAAAAATCCATTGAGATGGAACTGCATGAGACCTGCTCCTCCCCTCTTTCGGGCTTGCTGTCGGCGTTAGCCCCTTCTTCAATATTGATCAGTATACTGACCATCAGTATACTCGTCAACACCCCCCTATCCGAGGAGCGCCCGGTGAAAGACAACAACGACATGCCCGGCCATCTGGCCCGTCGCTTTCAGCAGATTGCAGTGGCGGTGTTCCTCGCCGAGGTGGAGGACGCGGGGTTCGATCTCACGCCCGTACAATATGCGGCGCTCGCGACCATCAAGGCCAATCCCGGGCTCGACCAGGTGACGTTGGCAGGCCTGATCGCCTACGACCGCACGACCATCACCGGTGTGATCGATCGCCTCGTGCAGAAGGGCCTCACCGAGCGTCGCGCCAGCAGCCGCGACCGGCGCGCTCGCGAACTCGAGATCACCGACGAAGGACGCAAGACGCTGCGCGCCATCACGCCGGCAGTCGAGGCGGCGCAGCGGATCATGCTGCGCGGCCTGACGGACAAGGAGGCCAATGAATTGACGCGGCTCTTGCGCAAGGCGATCGCCGCGGGCAACGAGCTCAGCCGCGCGCCGCTGCGCGAGGCGCCGACGTGAGCGCGCTCACGTCTTCAGATTCAGCCGGCCCATGAAATCGCGCTTGCCCAGCGGCGCGCCCTTGTGGCGGAGGATGGCATAGGTCGTGGTCGCATGGAAAAAGAAGTTCGGCAGCGAGAACGACATCAGAAAACCCTCCGCGGTGAACGGCAGCGTGCGGTCACCGACCTTGAAGGTGACATCGCGGCCGATCAGAGCATCGACGGCCTCGGGGGTCAGAGCGGAGATCTCGTTGCGTGCTTCGGTCACCAGCGCCTGAAGCGCGGCGTAGTCGAGATCGGGCTTGATGCTAGGCGGGACGAACACCCCGTCCCTCGCCGCTGCGAGCGCGCCGCGCGAATGATGCGCGACCGAAATCACCTGGGCGCGCAGCGGCCACATGTCCGGCGCAAGGCGCGTCTCCACGACCTCGGCCGGATCGATGCCCTTCTCCTTGAAATGGACAAGGCTCTTGTCGAGGAAGCCGCCGACCGCACCCGAAATCTGGAGATAGTTGGCAACCGTTGCGTCGTAGAGCGAAAAGGCCATGGCGTAACTCCCCACTTGGATATCGCGTGCGATAGAGTTCCCGCAAATCCTCGCCGATTGCAACCGGTGCCCAAATTTGTCGCAACGCGGCGAAACCTGGAACTAACTTTCGGCTGCTACCGTCGCCCCCATTCTGCGCTTAACGCGTGCTTAACTTTGCGATCGGGGGCCTTGGATGTTCAGGTTCGTCATGGCGGCCTTAGCCGCACTGCTCTTTTCCGGGCAGGCGCTCGCCAACGGACACGGCTCGGATGCTCCGCCGCCGCCAAAGCCCGACGCCACGACCGCGCCTGCGCGCGTGATCCTGACCAAGCAAGGGCCAAAGCTGGTCGATCTCAAGGGTATGACCCTTTATTACTATGAGCGTGACACCAGCGGCAAGACGTCGAATTGCGACGGCAAATGCACCCAGAGCTGGACGCCGCTGTCAGCGCCCACCGACGCCAAGGCGGTCGGCGACTTCACCGTGATCACCCGCAATGACGGCAGCAAGATGTGGGCCTACCGCTATCGCCCGCTCTATACGTCTCCCGCCGACAAGGAGCCCGGCGACACCAATGGCAACGCCACGACATTGCAATGGCGGATTGCCCGGCCCGACGAATAGCAGGACCGCTCGAATCTCAGTGCCTCAGGCTGCTCGCGACCTTTACATGCGCCACGGAATCGACGGCGGCGTAGTTCACCTCCGGATTCCAATGCAGCGCCGCGTACAGGATCATTCCCGCGAGGATTGAGGCGTAGAAGCCGACACTGGCCCACCGCCATTTTCGCGCAATGCGGCGGTCGTCATCTTTCAATTGATGAAAGAATTTCTGCATGGTGCCTCCCATGGCAGCCAGCCCGTGAGGCATCGCGCGCATGCAGCAAATCCGCTGTGCGGCAGTTCACGTTTTGCAGTTCCATAGCGCCACGCGCAGAGGTGATTTCGCCTCTGCGGTTATTCGCTACCCGCGCAAGCCATCTGCCGCCCCGAACTGCGCTGTCCGTCCCGGCGGCAGCACCACCACGGTCGACCCCATCTTCACCCGGTCGTAGAGATCGATCACATCCTCATTGCGCATCCGGATGCAGCCGGACGAGATCGCCTGGCCGATATATTCAGGCTGGTTGGTGCCGTGGATGCGGTAGAGCGTGTCCTTGTTTCCGGCGTAGAGGTAAAGCGCCCGCGCGCCGAGCGGATTGGCTGCGCCACCGGGAACGCGCGAAGGATAAGGCCCCAGCCTCTCCTGGATCTCCGGCGTCGGGATCCAGTCCGGCCACGCGGCCATTTTGCCAACCCGCGCCACCCCGGAGAATGCCATCGCTTCCTCGCCGACGGCGACGCCGTAGCGGATCGCCTTTCCGTCCGGCAGGACGTAGTAGAGATAGCGCGCGTCGGTATCGACCAGGATCGTGCCCGGCTGCTCCTTGCGCGAATAGTCGACGATGTGGCGGAGATATTGTTCGGGCACGCTCGCCTGCGCGTAGGGCGTATGCGCCAGCAACTGCCGGTCGCGCGGCGTCATGCTCGCGTTGTTGGACGGCGACAGTGTCGCCTGCATGCAACCGCCCAGTGGCAGCAACGCGGCTACCAGTATTGCGATAGAGGATTTTTGCACAGCCTGCCCCAGGTTGCGCCCCCAACCATAGACATCTGCTGCCCAAATCGTGCTGAAAAAATGGCAGCACCGCGGGAAAATTGACAAGTGTACGGGAGCGAGGGTTCCGCCGGCATGTCCGGCAAGGGGCGGCCCCACACTCTCCTTCCCGGCGCCTTGCTTTCGTCAAACCCGGCTGGACTCGTGCGCACTGGGGGCGGAGGACCGACTGATCTCGTTCAATCGGCTCGCGCAAATGCGGACGACCAAGGTTTAAGGAGCCTCGATGCTCGCGACGCTGAACAGCAAGCAAATCGTCGATGAAATCGTCAAGGACACGGCGAAGGATAACGATCCGCACGACGCGCTCGATATTGCACCCGAGATCGTCCTCGCCTCGCGCCCGGACAAGGCCGCGCCCACGCTCGTGCCTGACAGCGCACTACGTCCGGAGCCGAAGATCAATCTGGTGACGGAGGCTCCCGCTGCGGCGCCGTCGGTCGACACCGCAGTTCGCGCAGCGGCCGGCGACATCAGACGCAAGCGCTCGTCGGTCGGCAGATGGCTCAGGGGCGCGTTCGTCACCCTGCTGTTCGCCGCAGGCAGCGCCGCCGCCACCGTCGCCTGGCAGACTCACGGTGATACCGCGAAAGCGATGGTCGCTGCATGGATGCCGGCCCTGGTCGCTTCGCCGTCGCAGGCAACGCCGCCGGTGACGGAGCAGCCTGCGTCAACCGAGCAGCAAGCCACCACGGCTGATCAACCCGCCGAGCAACCGGCAACTCCGGTTCAGGCGCAGGACAACAGCAACACGAGCGCACCGGCGACCGCGTCCGACGCGCCGCAGTCGCTCCAGTCGATGACGCGCGATCTCGCCGCGATGACGCAGCAGATCGAGCAGCTCAAGGCCAACATCGCCGAACTGAAAGCAAGCCAGGAGCAGATGGCACGCGAGATCGCGAAGGCCTCCGCACCGCCGAGACCGGCTGAGGCCAGGATTGCCGATCCACGCGCGAAGCTCTCTGCTCTGCCGCCGCGGCCGCCCGCGCCGCCTGTGCGCAAACCCAGGCCCGTGGCCGCCGCCCCGGCCTATGCACCGACTTACGCGCCGGCGCCGATCGCACCTCCGCCGCAAGCTGCTGCCGTTCCGCCGCCGCCACCGCCTGCTTCCGCTTCGCAGCTCGCTGATGACGACGGACCTGTGGTGCGCCCGCCGATGCCGGTGCACTAGTCTCAGGCTCGTGAACCCTTCGGCGGCACAGCGAGACCAAGGCAGAGGACCGGTTCGCTCACCGACCGGACATGCGCCTCGGGCTGACCACCATGCTGACGATCAGACGCTTCATTTCGAATCTATCGCTGGCGGCAACCCCGCTGGTCATTCTGTTCGCGATCGTCGGACTGTTTGCGCTGATCGGACTGGCAAGCTGGATCATTTCAGCGATCGCAGGGCCGCAGGCCGCGGACAACTTCGTCGCCAACGTCATGACGCTGTTCGGCATGCTGGTGCTGTTCGCACCGCTTGCGATTATGATCTACGCGCTCGTCTCGCTCGTGCGCTGGCTCACGCGAAGCAGAGGTGACGCTGTCTGAGTCGTCGTGAGACATTGAGTCCGGGCGACTACGGTAGCGGGGATTTGTGCTTGTGCACGGAAAGAGAAAAGGCCGTCGGGATCTATGCCGCCGGCCTTCTCTTGCAACTGCCGGTTCCCGGAGCCCGGTTCTGCTGCAATTTCATGCCGCGAGCATGACGCGCGCATACTTAATAAAATCTTAATGACCTCGCGCGCTGCACATGATTTTTGCGTCATACGCACAGAGATTACGCGGACGCTTCGTTCGGAAGATGTCGACTCAGTGGTATCATCTTCGATGTGAGACTTGTCGCAGAGCTTGAGAATTCAGGACTTGAGTAGCCAAGACTTGGGGACCTCAGATGCCTTACTACTCTTTCGATCTCGTCGTTGGTGAAGAGTTCAAGAACCAGGGCGGCATTATCCTCGAAGACCTCGAGGTCGCCTCCGATCGCGCTGAACAACTGGCCAACGAGTTGTCGCAGGTGAATCCTGATCTTCAGCACAGGGGCTGCGCCGTGCGCGTCACCGACCGCGATCACAACGAGGTCTATCGGACGCCGCTCGATCCCGTTCCGAGCTGGCAACGGTCCGGTTAACTCGTCACGCACCGCCATCCCGAATTTGCTATCGCACGACGGGGCGGCATTCCTCGTGTGTGGCGTCCTGACCTGACGGCCCGCACCAGCGCGCGCGATCTTCCACCCCCATTGCGCAGCGGGACGCCGGACGCTAGCCTCCCAAAAAAACGGGAGGACATTGGAATGCGCTATGGTTGGTTGATCGCGGGCTTGATGCTGATTGCTGCACCCGCCCAGGCCACGCCGCGGTCGGTTTATGTGACGATGGTCCTGCAGGCCTTCGCCGCCAAGGTCGAATGCCCGGGCACCGATCTCGTCTACCAGGACCTGGTGAAGCGTGCGCAGGACATGCAGCTACCCGACGGCACGACCGAAAAGGTGCGCAAGGCCATCGCCTTCATGCACACCGGCGGCAAGATGGGCGAGAAGCAGGACGATGACCTCATGGCCGAGGTTGCGGTCGCAACCCAATCGACCGATCTCGACCAGCGTCGGCTCGGGATGAGCGGCTGGTGCGAAGCCCAGAAGACCAACCTCGCCGGGCTCATTCACGCCAAATGACGGTCCCGCAGCCCATCCTGCGCCCCCGGTGAACCTCAGCTCCCTCCTTCGCGTCCAACCCCTCAAGCTCAGGAAAACGCGAGAGGGGCCATGCCTCGGGGACATACGCATTGGAAGCGCTGGACGGCGGCGCTTGCGGCGCTCATCGCCGCAACATTGCCCGCCTGCGCGGCGACGGCGGACAAGCCCGTTGCGGGGCAGCAGGTGCGCTTTCCGCGAGGCGCCTGGAGCGCCGTGCCCCAGGTCGGGCCGGACGGCAAGGTGAGGCAATGCGTGCTGGTCGCGCCGAGGCAGCGCATCGAGGCGGGCGGCAAGGTCGATACCCGCTTCGTGCTCAACATCAGCCGCGGCTCGGGCTTCGTGATCTCGATGATGGATGACGGAATGCCCACCGAGCAGGTGCTGGACGACCAGGCCGAGATCGTGATCGATAATCGCGGCTTTCCGGCGGTCGGCTTCCCGGTCGGCCCCGTATTCGCGCTCCATCCCGGCGATACCGACGGCGCGCTCACGGCGCTTGGCAAAGCCAACGCCGTGACACTGCGCTCGCAAGGCGCCGGTGTCGATTCCGGCGCGATCGCGCTCAACCTGCCTGCGGACGCGCTTGCCTGGCTGAAGCTGTGCAGCAAGACCTTCGATATCGCAATCGACAGGCCGACCGATCCCAACACGCCGGAGATACCCGCGCCGCGGGCGCGCTCGCCGAAGATCGCCGTGATGCAGCCGACGCCGGCCGGCCCGCCCGGCATCGAGGACAAGCGGAAGATCGAGGGCTGGGACGCCTCCGAGCTCCGCAACCGCGACGGCGCGATCATCATCTGCCTCATCCGCCGTCACTATGTCGGCGGCACGGACACGCCATCGCGCCGCCTCGGAACTTTCCTGATGGTGAGCCGCGCGAAGGGCCTGACCATGATGCTGAAGGATTCCAAGCTCAACCTGCCAGAAGGCCAGGCCATCGAGGCGACGCTGAAGGTCGGCAACGCGCCGTTCGGCGACTTCTCCGCGCAGGTCCAGGGCCCCGACGAGATCGGCATCTTCCCGCAGCACGGCGCCGCGCTTGCGGCGGCGATCGAGAAGGACTCGAGCCTTATTGTCAGGGCCAAGATGGTCGAGGACAGTTACGGATTCTCGGTGCAGCCCGGCATCATCGGCTGGCTGCGCGCCTGCGCCCGCCGCAACGACATCGCCATCGAGCCCGCGGGACACTGAGGCGTTCGTGCGCAAACGTTAGCCATGCCGCGATGGACCCGGTGGCATTGGCCAACAATCGTCACAATCCTCGCAAGCATGCAGGCGGCTTCGTCAAGGAGACCCCAAAATGCGGATTGCCCACATTCTGCTTGCAGGTGTGCTCGCAGGCGCGTTGACCGCGCCCGTGCTCGCCAGGAATTCCAATAACCAGCCCGCTGAAGACAAATCGGCAACGTCAACGTGCAGCGCCTATCAGCAGGCGCCGGACGGTTCGTGGACACAGCTTGCCTGCAAGGAGACCGGCGAGCGCAACAACCAGGCGCAGACGCAGCACAAGCCGCCGGCGCCGGGCACTGAACCGGACGCGCACTAGAGCATGATCCGGAAACATGATCCGGAAAAGTGTGAAACGGTTTTCCGAAAAGATCATGCTCAAACAAAAAACCTAAAGCGCGATGAGCGCTTGAGGCCGCCGCCGCGTCAGCTCAGCTATGGTGCGGGCCTTTCATGATCTTCATGGCGTCCTCGATGTGGCGCCACTCCTTCGCCTCCTCGGCCTCGCCGCGGCTCTCGCAGGCCTGCGCCTGCTGGGCGGCCTGAGCAATCGCAGCAAAGCCGTGCTTCTCGAGCATCTGACGCGCGATGGTATGGACCTGGACCTCGGACATCATGGGCGCTCTCCCGGTTGACGCATCGCAGCCGCGGCGTAGACGCCGCCACGACCTCTAACAAACGGCCGAGCGTAAGCCGGGTTCCCGCGCGTCACATCACGTCGGCAGGCCCGGGAATTTGAAGGGCTCGGCCTTGCGAACGCAACAAAGGCAGCCCGCTGTCGCCAGCGGACTGCCTTTTCATCCACCCCAAGTTAGACGACCCCGCCGGGCCCCTACCCGACCGCCACCCGCTTGCGCTCGACATCGTTGGGCACCTCGATGTCGACCTCGAGCGTCGAGACTTCGTCCCCGCGCTCCAGCCGCACGATCACCTTGGTCGGGTCGAGCTTGACGTGTTTCGAGACGACGGCGAGGATTTCCTCACGCAGCACGCTCAGCAGATCGGGCTGGCCGCGCAGCCCGCGTTCATGCGCAAGCAGGATCTGCAACCGCTCGCGCGCGACCGGAGCGGTGGCCTTGTTGCCGCGGAGAAGCCGGAGCAGACCCATGCTCATGCTGCCCTCCGTCGCAGGAGGCGATCCATGAAGCCTTTTTTCTCGGCAGGCACTGTCATCCGAATGCTTTCGCCGCACAACCGCTTCGCCGCGTCCATGTAGGCCCGCGCTGGCGCGCCGTCCGCATTGGACAGCGTCACGGGCGTACCGACGTTGGAGGCCTTCAGCACGTCCTGGCTCTCCGGGATGATGCCGAGCAGCGGCGTTGCGAGTATCTCGAGGATGTCGTCGATGTTCAGCATCTCGCCGCGCGATGCACGCGAGGAATCGTAGCGCGTGATCAGGACGTGCTTTTCGACGCGCTCGCCCTTCTCGGCCCGCACCGTCTTGGAGTCGAGCATGCCGATGATGCGGTCGGAGTCGCGCACCGAGGAGACCTCCGGGTTTGTGACGATCACGGCCTCATCGGCAAAGCGCATCGCCATGGATGCGCCGCGCTCGATTCCGGCGGGGCTGTCGCAGATCACCCAGTCGAACCGGCTGCGCAGATCGGCGATGACGGCGCGAACGCCCTCCTCGGTCAACGCGTCCTTGTCGCGGGTTTGCGATGCCGGCAGCAGCCAGAGGTTCTCCAGCCGCTTGTCGCGGATCAGGGCCTGCGGGAGCTTTGCAACCCCCTGCACCACGTTGATGAGGTCGAACACCACGCGCCGCTCGGCGCCCATCACGAGGTCAAGGTTGCGCAAGCCAACGTCGAAATCGACCACCACGACCTTGTCGCCGCGCTGCGCCAGCGCCGCCCCCAAGGCTGCGGTCGTCGTGGTCTTGCCGACCCCGCCCTTGCCTGATGTCACGACCAGTACCTTACTCATCTGAAATCTCTCCTTTGCTGGTCAGTTCAGTGCTGTAATTCGCATGGTATTCCCCTGCAGCCAGGCCTGCGCCGGCTTGCCGCGCAAGGAGGCGTCGATGTCGTCCGCAGTCTGGTAAAATCCATCAATTGCAAGCAGTTCAGCCTCGATCTTCTGACAATAGATACGCGCGGAGGAGTGGCCGTTGACGCCGGCCATGGCGCGCCCGCGCAGCGCGCCGTAGACGTGGATGGAGCCGCCTGCGACGACCTCGGCCCCGGAGCCGACCGAGCCAAGGATCGTCACGTCACCGTCGGGGAAGATCACGGTCTGGCCCGACCGTACGGGGGTTTCGAGCAGCAGCGAGCTCGGCTGCTTCGTGACCTCGACCTTCTTCGGCGCGCTCGGCTCGAGCCCGCAAGACCGTCCGCCCGAGAGCAACGGCGGCATGTTCGGCGTGAGCCGCGCCTCCTCCACCCCCTCGAGGCCGAGCACGCGGATCCCGCGCTCCTGGAGGCTTCCGAGCAGATGCGTGATGCCGGACTGGCTGAGATCGACCGAGGACAGGTCGACCACCACCGGCCGACCGGCAAAGAATCCCGGCGAGCGCGCGATCGTGGCGTCGATCTCCTGGAGCCAGTCGACGATCGGAACCGTCGGCACGAAGACGAAGGCGACGTAGGATCGGCCGCGCAGGCGCACCAATTGGCGTTGTGGTCTTGCTGCTGCTGCCTCCATGGCTGCCGACTCGTCCTTGTTATTGAATGGTTAACGATGCGGCGGATTTGGTTAACGGCCGGTTAATTTCCCATTGGGTTACATCTCCCGGAGTGCGCGCCTTGGGCACCGTTCCTCGCCCTACCCGACTGGCGAACTTTTTGATCTGCGGATTATCCGAAGATTCCGGCCTACGAGGGCAGCGGCATGACCAACGACGCAGCGAACTTTGCCTGCGTCGATCCGGGCGGCGATCAAGACTTCTTCGATGACGACGACGGTCGCGGCCAGAACGCGCAGTAATCGTCTCAGTCGCTGACGCTACGACAAAGATGCCGCGCTCCATCCAACGCGGCGCGGCATCGCTGTTTTCGAGGCTCCGCCTTCCCTCGCTGAAGAGCCCGCATTAGGATCGCCGCCGGTCCCCGCTTGAGCTTCAGTCTTGGTCGATTTCGAACCCATCTACACGATATCTCCAGCGAAGGCGGTCGCGCGCTTCCTCGCCGAGCGCTATGCGCTGGCAGCGCCCCTTCAGTGCCGCATGGTCAGGCGCGGCTTCAACGACACCTACCGCATCGTTACGGCCAGCGACGAGCGCTACATCTTCCGCTTGTCGCATCATCGCGCACGCGGGGCTGCCGACGTGGGGACGGAAACGGATTTCCTGGCTCACCTCGCCCGATCCGGCGTGCCGGTCGCTGCGGCCGTCCGAACACCTGATGGCGCTCTCTTCGTTCGGGCACAAGCGCGCGAGGGCCAGCGCGAAGGCGTGCTCTTCCATGAACTCCAGGGGCGCGCGCCTGAAGCAACATCCCTTGCCGATGCGCGCGCCAACGGCGTGACACTGGCCAAGCTGCACAACGCCGCGGACTCCTACAGCGCGCCTGCGCCACTTTACAGACTCGATCTCGATCATTTGTTGCGCCGGCCGCTTGCGAGAATCCGCAAGAGCGGACTCTTGGAGGACGCGAGCGCCGAAGCCGCCGATCTCGAGGCCATCGCGACACGAACCACTGAGCGGATCGAAGCCCATAACGAATTGACCTGGACCCATTGTCACGGCGACTGCCACGGCTCCAATGCATTCATCACCGAGGCGGGCGAAGCGGACTTCTTCGATTTCGACGATGGCGGCCCGGGCTATCTTGCCTACGACCTCTCGGTCTTCCTGTGGGCAAAGGTGTCCTTTGGCCGCAAGCTTCACGCTGTGTGGCACGCCTTCGTCGATGGCTATCGAAGCGTTCGTCCCATCACGCAAAGCGATTTCGAGGCCGCGCATGCGTTCGTCATCGTCAGGCACTTCTGGCTGATGGGCGAGTACGCAAGCCGCACGCGGGAATGGGGCACCGAGCTGACCAAGTGGGTCGCCCGCGAGGGTGAATTCCTGAGGGCATGGGAGCGAGAGCAGCTCGACGGTCGACTGCTCTTGTAGATCCGCGCTACAACAGCTTCGCGCTCACGAACAGCGCGCGCACGGCGTTCGTCGCCTGCACGGCAAGCATCGCGTTGTCCGCGGCGCCTTCGAGCGCGGCGACGGCCTCCTCATGGAGCGAACGAAATTCCATCCACTCCATCGAATTGTAGTTGGTGAGGAATTGATAGGCCTGCCCGACGGTCGCGATCGCCAGCGTGTTGCCGTTCAGGCGAATCTTGAACGTCGTGCGCAGCGGAGTGTCGGAGCTGGATGGATCGGTCATGGGCTGCTTCTGCACGAGAACGGCTTAACGAAGGGAAAACGGCCGCCCCCGCCGTTTGTTCAGACTTTTAGGAGTCCGAGGCCGATGCGCGCTGCGACACCGACGTGGCGCCCTTCAGGTTCGGCACCACGATCAGCCGGTTGATCTCGCCGTCGTCATAGGCCTTCAGGAAACGATCATAGAACTTGATCGAGACGCAGCCGTTCGAGTCGCCGCGCGGTCCGAGCATGTAGCTGTGCGTGAGCAGCCCGACGCGGCCAAGAGCGCTGGTCCCGTCGACCGGCGTCATTCGCAGCGCGCGCACGCCATGGAACAGCTTTTCGCGCGGCTTCAGCTCGTAGGTCGCCGGTGGGGTCGCGCCAACCATGCGCTGGTCGACATGGTCGGGGTCGTCCATCATGGAGCCCATGCCCGAATGCGCTTCCAGCGCCACGCCGTTGGGCAGGTACACTGCCTTCGCCGAGATGTCGTATACCGCGGTCTGCGAACTGTAGCCGAGCGCGGCGAGGTCAGGCCCCTGGCGGAACAGGCCGCTGTCGGGCGTCAGCGAGGCGAGCCTGATCTTGCCCGGGAACATGTCGGAGAATTTTTGCAGCAGGCTGCGGTTGTCGCCCTTCGGCAGGGAATCGGCGAAGGCCTGGCTGGAGGCGACCTGGGAGGCGAGATCGGCCTGGACCGGGCGCGACCGGGGCATCGGGACGTCAGGCTTCTGCGATGACGGCGGCGCCGCCTCGGCCACCTGCTTATCGTCTTCGGTCAGGGTCGAGCGCCAGTCGTCACGGACGAGCTGCTGGGCGAGCAGCGCCTTGGCATCGCGGAGCTTGAGTTGGAGCATGCTGACCGCCGAGCGCTCGACGGGGCGTACACTGGCGTCACGCGCCGGCGAACTGGGCTGGAATCGGTCCTCAAAGGATGTCGTTGGGCCGCTGGGCGGCAAAGCGGCAGAGGCAAGCGAGGCGCTGTCGTTGCCACAGGCGATCCAGGCAGCCGCGCCGACCGATAGCGCTACTGCGGCCAAAGACAGCAAAAGTGTTTCCGACCGCCCGATACGGCGGCGCGACAAGAGCTTGTTGGCCCGTGCTGCGTCGGAAACCATCAGATCCCCAAATCGACCCGCTCAACCCCGTCTCGAACCCCTTGGGGTGCCCAACCCCGTCGAGACTCTATAGTAGCTACCACATCAGGAGCCAAAAGTTAGGCATAATCGCGGCCGGGGCGGTAGCTGGAGGCGGTTAATGAGCGATCCTTTTGACCTTAAACGCTTCATTCAGGCCCAGAACGCCATCTATCCGGGGGTCGTCGGGGAGCTTTCGGCTGGGCGGAAGCGCAGCCACTGGATGTGGTTCATCTTCCCGCAAGTGGCGGGACTCGGCTTCAGTGCCATGTCGCAGCGTTATGCCATCGCCTCTCGGGCAGAGGCCGAGGCCTACCTCACCCACCCCGTGCTCGGGCCGCGCCTCGTCGAATGCACGGGCCTCGTGCTCGCGGTGAAGGATCGCAGCATCAACGCGATCCTCGGCGCGCCCGACGACGCCAAGTTCCGCTCATCGATGACGCTGTTCGAAGCCGTATCGGGTGAGGCGATCTTCGGCCAGGCGCTTGCCCGCTATTTTGCCGGCGCGCGCGATGGTGCGACGCTCGAGATCCTTGCCGCAATGGACCGCAGCACGGGCTGACCGGCTGAGGCCTGCGCCTACCATCGTAAACCCCGGATTAAGCGGCCCCGCATATCCTTTGGAGCGATTTTTACCCGCGACCATTGCCGGACAACCCATGAAAATTGGTACGCTTCTGACTGCCGCCATCGTCTCGCTGTCGACCGTCGGCGGCGGACTCGCCGTCTTTGTCGCGGTGACCAAATATCAGACCATGGACCGGGTCGCGGAGGCCCAGAGTCGGCTTCAGATCGTGCGCACGGTCGGCGATATCCCGCGCTATCTCAATCCCGAGCGCGGCTACGCCACCAACATCCTCTATGGCCCGGCGACGGTCGATCCCGCCATGCGCACCGAGCACGAGAAGCTGCGGAAGCTGACGGATGGCGCCCGCGACAAGATGAACGCACTGCGCAAGGAGCAGCTTCCCGGCGGTCTCGACGACGGCAACACCATCGCGAGCAGCATCGATGCGCTGAATGCGAAGTTCTCCGCCCTGCGCGAGGCCATCGACAAGGCGATCGACGGGCCGGCCGAGGCCCGCAAGGACGCGGCGCGCAAGATCGTCGCCGACAATGCCGTGTTCAATAACGGCATCACCGCGCTGCTCAACGAGCAGGTTCGCCGCATGGCGATCCTCAATGGTGATGCCTATCGCCAGGCGAGCTACGCCAATATCGCCTGGGCGCTGCGTGACGTCGGCGGCTTCAATGCCAGCCTGTACAAGAACCTCGTCGGCTCCAAGAAGGTGGCGAGCGAGGCCGAGAAGATCGACATCAGCCGCGCGCAGGGCCGCAACGACCAGATCCTGATGTCGCTCCAGGAGTTGCGCGGCAATCCGACGACGCCGGCGAACGTCGCGGCCGCGCTCGAGAAGATGAATGCCGACTATGTCGAGAGCTTTGGCCGCGACCTCAAGCTCATCAAGGACGGCAGCGCGAGCGGCAAATACGACATCGACGTCGACACGTTGTATGCGAGCTCGCAGCGCGGCCTGGGCGCCGTCATCGGCGTGCGCGAGGCCTTCTACGAGAATGCCGAGCAGATCCTCGGCACTGCCTCGGCCGCCGCGCGGCTGAGCTTCATGGTCGCGCTGGCAGGCCTGGCGGCCGTGCTCGTCGCAAGCATCGGCCTGATCGTCATGGTCCGCCGCCGCGTCTGCGCGCCGATCGTCAACCTGACGACGCGGATGTCGCGGCTTGCCGCCGGCGAGATGGCGGACGAAATTCCGGGCGCCGCACGCTCCGACGAGATCGGCGCGATGGCGGCCGCCGTGCAGGTTTTCAAGGACAACATGATCGAGGCCGAGCAGCTCGCGGCCGAGAAGCAGGCCGAGAACGACGGCAAGATGCGGCGGGCCCAGATCCTCGACGAGCTCACCCGCGCCTTCGAGGCCAAGGTCTCCGAGCTCGTCGGCGGCCTGTCCTCGGCGTCGGCCACGATGGAGAGCACGGCGCAGTCGATGACCTCGACGGCGTCCGCGACCAATAGCCAGGCCGCGGTCGTCGCGGCCGCCTCCGAACAGACCTCGACCAACGTGCAGACAGTCGCAAGCGCGACCGAGGAGCTCAGCTCCTCGATCGCCGAGATCGGCCGCCAGGTCGCCCAGTCCACCGAGATCGCGGCGCGCGCCGTCGACAATGCGCGCCGCACCGGTGACACCGCTCGCACCCTTGCCGAGGGCGCGCAGAAGATCGGCGACGTCGTCACGCTGATCCAGAGCATCGCCGAGCAAACCAACCTGCTTGCACTGAACGCGACCATCGAGGCGGCGCGCGCCGGTGACGCCGGCCGCGGCTTTGCCGTAGTCGCCTCCGAGGTCAAATCGCTGGCCGGACAGACCGCGAAGGCCACGACCGAAATCTCTGAGCAGATTTCCGCGATCCAGTCCGCGAGCGACGAGACGATCGCCGCTATCCGCAACGTCGCCGACGTTATTGCCGAGATCGACCAGATCGGCACCGCGATCGCCGCAGCGATCGAGGAGCAAGGTTCGGCGACCAAGGAGATCTCCCGCAGCGTCCAGGAGGCCGCGCGCGGCACCCAGGAGGTCAATTCCAACATCACAGGCGTGCAGCGCGCCGCCGACGATACGGGAGCTGCCGCCAATCAGGTGCTGGGAGCGGCCGAGCAGCTCTCCTCGCAGTCACGCGACCTTGCCGGCCAGGTCAACCGCTTCCTCAGCGAAGTCAGGGCCGCGTAACGTCAGTACGGCGGCTGCTTGCGCGCGCGCTGGGCCTTGGCAGCCTCGACCCACCAGGTGAGATCGTCGGCAAAACGCGGGAACGAGCGTTCCAGCGCCTTGCCGCCCTCGCCCGTCGGCTCGCCCTCGGCCGACAGCGTCTGCGCGATCGGGCCGACCGCGATCGTGCTCGAGATCACCACCATGCCCATTTCCGACAGCGTGCCGTGCCATGCGGTTGCGGCGCGGGCGCCGGAGAAGCGACCGGCGGAGTAGCTGGCGATTGCGGCCGGGCGCCAGAACCACTCCTCGAGAAAATGGTCGGTGAGGTTCTTTAGTCCCGGCTGAATCCCCCAATTGTATTCGCCCGAGACGAACACGAAGCCGTCGGCATCGCGGATCTGCGTCGCCAGCCTCTCGAGTGCCTCCGGCGCCTCCCCTTTGGGATGCTCCTTGTACATGCGGTCGAGCATGGGAAGGCCGACCGCCTTGGCGTCGATCAAGGTGACCTCGTCGCCGCGGCTCCGCAACCCGTCCACGACGAAATGCGCGAGGCGAATGCCCATGCGGTCTGAGCGGTAGGAGCCGTAGAAGACGAGGATGCGATTGCCCATGATGGGCCCATCTTAGCATGAAGCGTGATGCCGACCTATTCACGAAAGCCGCGACGAAAGGTCAGGCCCTTCGGGCTCGCTCCAGCGTCTGCGACGGCGTTTCGCCGAACTGGTGCCGATAGCTTCTCGAGAAGTCGCTGAGGTGCCAGAAGCCGAAGGCGAGTGCGGCGGCCTTCACGCTCTCGGGGCCCGTCAGCAGTCGTTTGCGCACGAGCCAGAGCCGCCAGAGCCGCAAATAGCGGTGCAGGCTCATGCCGCGATAGCGCTGGACCGCATCGTGCATGCTGCGCACGGACAGGCCAAGCTTGCTGGCCAACTCCTCGCTGTAGATGGGCTGAGCGAGGTCATCCAACAGAAGTGCGCGGATGTCCTGGAATGTCCTGAAGTGCCGCTCGTCGTTGGCCCGTGCGGTCCAGCGCGCCGGAACGACGCCAGCAAACGCCGCATCGATCGCGGCGAGCAGGGATTCCCTCATCGCCGATGCTTTCATCGGCCATTCAACGGCATCGACGGGTTCCGAGGCAGCACTGATCACCTCCCTGATCAGCTTGCGCAGCCAGCTCAGTGTTAGCGCGCTCGTTTCATAGATCCGGAAATTCGCTCTCGTCTCCGGCCAGCCGCGCCCCGTCACCTCCGGCGTGAACATCACCGAGGCGTATTGCCGCTCGACTTCCTCGACCGTGTTGAAGGCAGCACCACCGCCGCCGATGATGATGGCCGCCCGATCCCGCTGCGCTCCGTTGAAACGGATGGGAACCTCGTGATCGTCCATCGTGAAGCCGACCGCGGTGCAGTTCTTCACGAGCTGCGCATCCACGATACGTGGAAAGGATTTCGTGAAATTGACGTCGCAACCCGGCAGATTCAGGATGGTCTGCTCGGCCGCGATCTTCCGCACGAGCGGCGTGAACTCTACGTCAAGGGTTCGTATCGCACTGCGAAATTCATCAACATCGTCAAATCTAAATATCTTTGGCGCCGACATCGGCATCCCAAAATGTCATTCATCGCGAATCAAGAAATCGGTTCAACAACGGTCACCCAATCCGGCCATCAGCTCAACTGTATCTTCGGTTCCGTCGGGAGCGCTTGTCTGAGCGCGCAAAAATAGAAAAAATCCCGCAGTCGCTTTGCCGAATTTCGATATCGATTCAAATTCGGAGGACGGTGCGATGGCACCACCGACAACTCAGCTATAACCGATGTTTAACAACTTTGGCGCGCAATTGATTCCGTAGAAACACAGTCGTTTTTTTGCGGACCAGGCCCGCCATGAATGCCATTTTGCCTGCCGATATTGTTGCCGAGCTCGAGAGCACCATCGCAGGCTGCGCCTATGAGCGCCGCGTCCGCATGCTCCGGCGGACGACCGATCTGCTCGTTGCAGGTCGCGATCGTCTTCAGGAGCCCGAGATCAGTGCGCTGGACCAGGTCCTGCTTCGCATTGCGGAACGCATTGAGCCGAAGGCCCTCGCGCAGCTGAGCATAGCGCTGGTCGATCTGAGTTTGGCACCGAGGGAAACGTCGCGCCGTCTTGCTTTCCATGAAGACCCGATGGTTGCGGGCCCGCTCCTTCTCAAATCGCGCACGATTTCGGCGAATGACCTCGAGACGATTGCAACCTCGCGCGGGGAGCAGCATCTGCTGGCGATCTCAGGAAGGAACCCGGTTGATCCGGCCCTGACGGACATCCTGCTGAAGCGCGGCGGCAAGAATGTCGGTCGCGCGCTGGTGAACAATCCGGGCGCCGCTTTTTCCGCCGCAGGCTATGCCATGCTGATCGCCAGGGCCGAACATGACGGCGAGATCGCGAGGGCGCTGGCATTCCGCCCCGACACGCCCGACAAAATTGTCCGCGGGCTCTTCCCCAGGCTGACGCCGGACGCGAGGGCCACCATACTTGATGCTGCCGCCCCCGCTTTGCGCCATCGGATCGAGACCGTGCTCAGTCCCACACCGGCCGCGGCACGGCCGAAGCTTCCATCATCGATCGACTATGCGGAAGCCCGGCTCTCCGTCGTCGCGCTCAACCGCGTCGGCAAGCTCAACGACTCAACCGTCAACCGCTTCGCGATCCGGGGCGAGGCAGCCAATCTGATCGCCTCGCTCTCGGTGCTGTCGGGTACGCCGATCGACGTGATTGAAAAGATCATCGCAGACGAGGATTGCGAAGCACTGGTCATGGCCTGCCGCGCCTCCCGCCTGAACTGGCAGACGACGCTTGCCATCCTCTGCAATCGCGGCGGCCCGCGCCTTTCCTACGAGCAGCGCGAGCGGGCCCAAAAGCTGTTCGACGAGCTCTATCTTTCAACAAGCCAGTGGGCGGTGCGCTGGGGCGAAATGGCCGCCAGCGGCGGCGCCGTTACTGCTGACAATAACAACAAGCGCGGGAAATCCGGGGGCAGCCGATGAGATTTAACGGTCGCAAAGCACACCGCGTTCGGATGGATCACAAGCAGCCGGTCAATCTGATGGGGGCGGATGGCACCTGGCGCCGCGCCTGCGTGCTGCTCGATGTTTCGGATAGCGGCGCCAAGATCGAGGTTGAAGGAACTCTCGACGTGCTACAAGCGAGGGAATTCTTCATGCTGCTGTCCTCGACGGGCCTCGCCTATCGCCGCTGCGAACTGGTCTGGATCGACGGAACGATGGCAGGGATTCACTTCGTCAAGGCGGGAACCAAGAAAGGGTCAGCGAAAGCCGATAACGAACAAGCGACGCATAAGAACGCGAGCAAGTAGCCGTCGCCGAAAGCCACAGTCGTGCCAAGTTCCAGTTTCGTCGCATCAGTCAGAGCTCAAAGCAGCGTCCCGGAGCCTCGGGCCGCGCACGCGTTCGTGCATGTGCTGGCTGACAGCTCTGACAAGCTGTCCGGAGTCTGCTCGATCGTCGAACGGAAATTCGCCGTAGCTGGCGAGCGGCTCGATGCCGAGGCACGCCTGCCGCACTCCCCGCTTGCCGTCGTCGTGCGCGCGGACCTTCGCGACGTCGGCAACATTGCTGCGCTGAAGAAACGGGCTGCACGGCTGGCCAAGGCGGGCAAGCGCATCTTCCTGGTCGAGCCGCCCACTCACGTTTGCATCTCGCAGGCCTACGCCCTCGGCGCCACGCACGTCCTGCCGGGCGCGCCCAACCAGACCAAGCTCCTGGCGGCGCTATTCGGGTCGCCGAACCCGGATGCGACATCCGCGGATGGACAGTCGCAACCCGACGATGCCGTCGAGGCGGGCGCGAGCGCCATCGGCTCGATGTTCAACTCGGTCATGCTCGGTGAGACCATCGACGTCGACGGAACGAAGGAGGCCGGCCGCAAGATCGCCAACCGCATCGCCGAGCACGGCCTGTCGGAATGGCTCACGACTGTGCGGCGTCATCACGAGGGAACCTACCAGCATTGCCTGCTGGTCACCGGCGTCGCCATCGATTTTGGCTTGAGTCTGGGTGTCAGGAAAGACGACCTCGAACGACTGTACTCGGCGGCCATGTTCCACGACATCGGCAAGGCAAAGATTCCGCTGGCGATCCTCGACAAGCCGGGACGCCTCGACGCCGAGGAGCGCACGCTGATCGAGACGCATCCGATCGCGGGATACGAGGTTCTGAAGGATTATGCCAACATCTCGCCCGAGATCCTCGATGCGGTGCGTCACCACCACGAATATCTCGACGGCAGCGGCTATCCGGACGCGCTTTGCGCCGACAGCATTGCGGATGTCGTTCGAATTCTCACCATCTCCGACATCTTCGCCGCGCTGATCGAGCACCGGTCGTACCGACCGACAATGCCGCGCGAGGAGGCCTACGGCATTCTGCTGGGAATGCAGGGCAAGCTGGAAAAGGCGCTGGTCGCCTCATTCAAGCAGGTCGCGCTGACCCGCTGATCGTGCATTCAATGCGTTGGCCTTAATGCGTCGCGCGGTATTTGGCGCGGCGCGGGATCGACCGGCACGCCAAGCGCTCCGCCAGCCGCTTCATGTCTTCATGTTTGCCGCTGCTGATCAGCCGGCCAAACTCTTCGGGAGTGAAGGGAAGGCTTGGATCATCATCAACCGGATACCGCACTCGCGGCCCGAACAACCAACGCACCAGGCTAGCCAGCCGCCGCATGTCAATTCCCTCGCGCCAGCAACAAACCTTTCACCGCGCTTATTGTTCCTCCTGACGAGTCGAGATTGCAAGAGCCGGTTGGGAGTCCGCACTAAAAATTTCGGCGGAAAAATACTTCGTTCGTAACCCGCAACGCGCACCTTGAGTATGCAACCTTTAGAGCATGATCCGGAAAAGTGTGAAGCGGTTTTCCGAAAAGATCACGCTCAAACAATAACCTGAATCGCGACGACGATTCACCCCAATCTCATCGCGCTTTAGTCGGCAAATCCGACGAAGCGCACGAACTCGCTGTTCTCCTCCCGATCCGATCGCACGGCGTTGGCGGCAAACGTGTCGTCCGGATATCCCATCGCAACGCAGGTCATGATGACCTCGTCGTCGGGGATATCTGCGACCCCGCGCACGATGTCGGAGCGCATGATGCCCTGCCCGTTGATCACCGAGCCGAGCCCGCGATCCCATGCCGCGAGCACGATGCCGTAGCAGAGCGCGCCGAGATCGAAGTGGCAGACCGCACCGGGGTCGAGCACACGGTCATAGGTGAGCACCAGCGAGACCGGCGCATCGAACTGGCGGAAGCCGCGCAACACCCAATCCTGCCGCATCGGCTTGTCGTCGCGCGCGATCCCCATCGCGCCGAACAATTTCTTGGCGATATCGACCTGACGCGTGCGGTGAATGCCCTGGTATTCGCCATGGCTGACGATGTCGCGCTTGACCTTGGCGCCGGCGACCATCTCTTCCATGTTGCGCCGGCGCACCTCTTCGAGCGGCGTGCCGGTGAGCACGTGAACGTGCCAGGGCTGGGTGTTCATCGAGGACGGTGCGCGCTTGGCCACATCGATGATCGCCTCGATCTCCGCACGCGGCACCGGGTCCTTTTTGAAACCGCGCACGCTACGACGGGACTGCACCAGCGTTTCGAAATCCACCTTTTCCCCCTGCTTCTGCTGCTTTCCGTGCCACGCAATTCGGCAAGACGCGGCCGCCGGTTGCCCAAGCGGCGCTCGGAACCTATGCTAGCGCGCAAGCAAAACCAAGAACCTGGAAGGACCCCGCCGATGGCCGCGCCGCTCGATCCCGTCATTGCAGAGATCATTCCGACGCTGCCGCTGCGCGATCCCGCGACGATGACACCGCAAAGCGCCCGCGAGTCCCTGCGCGCACTTGCTGCCGCGCGCGCCGCCGTGCCGCCCCCGCCCGTGGACGAGGTCCGGGATATCGAGGTGAAGGGCGGCGCGGGACCGCTCGCTGCGCGCGTCTATCGCGTCGGCTCGGCCCCATCGCCGACGGTCGTCTTCTTCCACGGTGGCGGCTGGGTTGCAGGCGATCTCGACACCCATGACCGGCAGGCGCGCTTTCTTGCGATCGAGACCGGCGCGGTCGTGATCTCCATCGACTATCGGCGCCCGCCCGAGACGCGCTTTCCCGGCGCATTCGAGGATGCCTTTGCCGCGGCACGCGACGTGTTCGACCGCATCGCGGAATTTGGCGGCGACGCAAAGCGCGTCGGCGTCGCCGGTGACAGCGCGGGCGGCAATCTCGCGGCAGTCACGGCAATTGCCTGCCGCGACGCCGGCATCGAACTCGCCGGGCAGTTTCTAGTCTATCCCGCGACCGACACGGTCGGCAGTTATGCTGATACGACCGAGAACGCGCGCTTCCCCTCGCGCAGCGAAAACGCGGAGGGCTACTTCCTGTCGCGCGCGGTGATGGAGTGGTTTGCCGGCCATTACCTCGCCGATCCCTCGCACGGGCAGGACTGGCGCGTCTCGCCGCTGCGGGCCAAATCGCTCGCCGGCGTTGCGCCGGCCGTGGTCACGACGGCCTGGTTCGATCCGCTGCGCGACGAGGGCGCGGCCTATGCGCAGGCGCTGGAAGCCGCCGGCGTTCCCGTCAGGCATCACGAGGGCGCCGGCCTGATCCACGGCTATTTCAGCATGGGTGAAGCCTCCGAGGTTGCGCGCCTCGAGGCTCAGCGCGCACGTGCCGATTTCAAGGCATTGCTCGCCCGCGGCGCCGTGAGGAGCGGTTAGCTGCGGCGCGCCCGTTGCGCAGCCCTGTGGCCCCAGGCCTCGTCCCAATCCGCACCCGAGGCGTCGACCACCCGGCCGTCCGCCTCGAAGAACTTGTTGGGCACCTGGAAGATCGCAAGGATCAGCGCTCCCTCCGGGCACCAGGCGGCGTGACGGCTACCGGCCTCGCGCCAGATGAACTCGCCGGCCCCGCACGCGATGTCCTTGGCGGGCCCCTCCTTGTCGACCAACGCCCCTTCAATCACGTAGCTCTGCTCGATGCCGACATGCTCGTGATCGGGCAGCACCGCCCCGGGCGCAAAGCGCATCAGGGCCGTCATCAGTCCCGTTCTGCGATCGAACAGCAACGTCTTGGCCTCGCAGCCCGGAAAGCGCGTCTTCTGCCAGTCCATGATTTGGGGTTGAACCAGGTGGGAATGCCGGTCGGCGGTTTGCGGGCCTGTCGAGGCGTCCATCGCAATGCTCCATTCCTGCTGGATTATGAACGAGGCTAACAGGTTCGCAGCGGCCGGTCAGCGCGCGGTGCAGCAAGCCGGGTTGAATCTTCGCCTCCGCCAGTGTCTCCTGTCGGCAGACCCGCGATTCTCGACGAGCATGCCAGCCCATTTCTTCCGTATTGTCTTAGCCGTGATCACCTTGACATGGCTCATCTCCGAGGCGGCGGCCGCACCAGAGACGGTCTATTTCCGCAGCGCCGACGGCCGCACGCAGCTCGTCGGCTACCTGTTCCGGCCGCAGGCGGCGGGTCCCGCTCCGGCCATCGTGTTGCTGCACGGCCGCGGCGGGCCCTATTCCAGCAACGTCAACGCGGACTGCACCGTCGTTGGCCCCAAGATCTCCTCACCGTGCAACGCCACGACCCTGGCGAAACGGCACGCGATGTGGGGCCAATACTGGGCCGCGCGCGGCTACCTCGCGCTGCTGCCGGACAGTTTTGGTCCACGCGGCAAGGCCTACGGTTTCGGCCGCTTCACCCATGACGATCCCGATCGCGATGACGTGAACGAGAAGACCGTGCGCCCGCTCGATGCCGAAGGGGCGCTTGCCTATTTGCGCGGCCGCGGCGATGTGATCGGCAACCAGATCTTCCTCCAGGGCTGGTCGAATGGCGGCAGCACCGCGCTGAACGTGATGATCCGGCAAGGCGCAAACCTGGCAGCCGGCTTTCGCGGCGTACTGGCGTTCTATCCGGGTTGCGGACCGAAGGCGCTGTTGCAGCCGACGATCTCCACGACCGCGCCAATCGCCATGTTCCTGGGCGCCGACGACGACCAGGTGTCGCCCGCGTTCTGCCAGCAGGCCGCCGACCGGGCGCGCCAGGCCGGCAGCAAGATCGACGTCACGGTCTATCCCGGCGCGACCCACGATTTCGACGATCCCTCGCCGCGGCACCAGTCGGTCGCCGCGAACCAGGCGGCGCGGAACGACGTGCAGGCCAAGGCGATTGCCGCAGTTGCACGCTGGAAAAATTGAAATGATCGCCGCGCCGCGCGCCGATCTTGCTTGATTGCGCCACGATTCGGAGTTCCAATTCCCGAACCATTGTTGAGGAGACACCCATGATGAAGCGGATTTTCCTGGCTGCCGTCGTCGCCACCTTCGCGGCCGGCTCGGCCTTCGCGGAGGATACCTGCGAAAGCAAGGCCGTCGGCAAGGACGGCAAGCCGCTGGCCGGCGCCGCCAAGACCTCGTTCATGAAGAAATGCAAGGAAGACGCCTGCGCGCCCAAGGCGCTCGGCTCGGACGGCAAGCCGCTCGCCGGCGCCGCCAAGAACAGCTTTATGAAGAAGTGCGAGACGAGCGCCTAAGGCGCAGCGCAATTAGCCTTCGATCCAGATACGCCCGCTCACCGCGGGCGTATCTTGCTTTGGAACGGGCCATTGCTTGAAACGGAAGGCTTTCACGCCGCGCCAGCCTCGATGCAGCCTTCCATGGTCCGATCGATCTCCTCGCGCGAGAGGACGCCGATCTCGGCAACGAAGACGATCCGCGTTCGCGGCGTCCCCGCTGGCAGCGTCCCGCCCGCGGCCAGCGTTGCCCGGCCGCCGGCGAGTTGAAACACCATTAGCCGCCCGGGCTGCTCGACAGTCTCGAACAGCCCCTTCGCCCGCGCCAGGTTCGGCGCGATCCGGCCGATCGCCGCCTGCAATCGCGGCAGCGACACCGGCCTGTCCGACATCCAGCTCATGGTCTCGAACCGCTCTGCGGCCGGCCGTTTCGGCCCCGGCTCGCGCGGCACGAGCGCGCGGTCGACGTCGGGCGAAAACAGCAGCGCCGCGGGCACTTCGCCATGGACAGCGTCAACCCGGACGGCTGCGGGGCGCATCGCGCGGATGGCATCGCGCATCTGCGTGGCGCCGGCCGCGTCGGACAGATCCACCTTGCTCAGCGCGATCACGTCGGCCGCCCGCAGCTGCGACCGCAGCAACGCGTCGTCCAGCATGGCCACCTGCATCGTCGCGTCCACCACGCACAAAACGGTTTCCAGCGGCGCTTCGCGAAAGATCAGGGGATCCATCAGGTTGCGCACGACATCCGCCGGATCGGCTACACCGCTGGTTTCGATCACGATGACGTCCGGGCGCGGATCACGCCGGAGCAGCACGGCAAGCGTGCGCAGGAGATCGCCTTCCAGCGAGCAGCAGATGCAGCCATTGGCGAGGCTCACCACGCCGTCGGCGGCGCCCGTGATCAGCTCGGCGTCGATGTTGATCGCGCCGAAATCGTTGACGACGGCCGCGATCCGACGTCCTTCGGCATGCGCCAACAGGTGGTTCACGACCGTGGTCTTGCCCGCTCCGAGGAAGCCGGCCACGAGCAGAACCGGAACGGGCACAGGCTTTAGTCCTCAACGACGGGCCGGCGTACCGGCCGGCCGGGCCTTGCCGCCACATCCAGCACACCGTCCGTGATCAGCGGATGGCCGCTCACCACGAGATGACGTACGCCCTCCGCGGCACGATTCATCGCCGAAAACTCCGCCCGGTCGGTCAGTGTCTCGTAGTCGAACACCACGATGTCGGCATCAGCGCCGGCTGCGAGCCGTCCCTTGGCCCGCATCGCGGGCGTGCTGTGCTCGAGAATCTGCGCCGGGATCAGCGCGCATTTGCGGATGCCTTCCAGCAGCGACACCGTTCGGCGCTCGCGCACCCACTCGCGGATGAAACGCGTGAAGCAGCCCGCCGAGCGCGGATGGGAGGTGGCATCCTTGGGCAGCGGCCAGGCATCGCCGGTGTAGGTGCGGCCATCGGAAAGCGTCCAGGGCATGGCGTCGGACGCGATCGCGCCGCCGGGATACAGCACCGACATGTCGAGGAGATCGCGATGGTGTGCGTTGTTCTCGATATCGAGGATGTGCCAGAGCACCAGCGTGGAGGGCTCTGCGGCCTGCGCCGCCAGCAGCTCCTCCCGGTCGCGGAAGCGCCGCCCATCGGCGACCCGCTGCACCGAGTCGTAGCCGGTGCCGTTGCGCGCCACGAATTCGGGGTCGCTGAAGAACGCCGCCGCAAGCACCGTCGAACCGGTGCCGTAAGGGTAAGCCTCGACCGTGATCGGAAGCCCCTGCGCCTGCGCCTTGGCCACCAGCTCCACGCAACGCTCGATGTCGGTCTTGCTTGAGGAGTTGAAGTGGCAGATGTGCATATGCGCCCCGGTAGCGCCGGCATAGCCGATCAGGCGGATATAGGCCTCAGCCGCACTTTCCGGATCGATGCGCGACATGAAGGCGACGTGGGTGAAGGTCGGCACGTCATGGGTGGCCGCCAGCTGGCAAACCGCGGTGAGCTCCTGCACGCCGGCGCCGGGAGCGTAGGCGTTGAGGATGCCGATGCCGATGCCGCCTTCGTCGAGCCCACCGGCGAGACGATCGAGGATGCCGCGCACCTCCGTGTCGCTCGCGACGTTGTCGATCCAGCGGCGATCACGCATGGCATTGCCGAACGCCTCCAGCGAGCTTTCCGAGTTGGAGCCCGTCATCGCGCCGATGCGCGCGAAAGCCCAGTTGGCGGAGGCGCCGTAGTTGAGCACACGCCGTTTCGCCGCCTGCTTGCGATACCAGGCCGCGACCGGCAGCACACCGGCCTCGAGGTCCAGCGTCGTCGTCACGCCATCGAACGCCTGCATGCGATCGGCGGGAATCGACTGGCCATGTGCATGCAGGTCGATGAAGCCGGGCGCCACCACGAGGCCAGTCGCATCGATCGTCCGCTCGGCGCCGCCAAGTCCGGTGCCGACCGCGACGATCCGGCCGTCCATCACAGCCACGTCGCCGACGGCATCCATCCCGCTGGCCGGATCGACCACCCGGCCACCCGTGATTACCAAGCCGCCCATTCTCGCAACTCCCGCATTCCAAAAAGCGCGGCGAGCGTAGCGAGACGCATCGACGCGTCAAGGCACGTACGGGAATGCTAGCTCCGCAATCCCGGCGCTTCCTGGCCGGTGCGGGCGACGTATTCGGTGTAGCCGCCGCCATATTGGTGGATGCCCTCGGGCGTCAGCTCCAGCACGCGGTTGGAGAGCACGCTGAGGAAGTGCCGGTCGTGCGAGACGAACAGCATGGTGCCTTCGAAATCCGACAGCGCCGTGATCAGCATCTCCTTGGTGGCGAGATCGAGATGGTTGGTCGGCTCGTCCAGCACCAGGAAGTTCGGCGGGTCGAACAGCATCTTCGCCATCACGAGGCGCGCCTTCTCGCCGCCTGAGAGCACGCGGCAGCGCTTCTCGACGTCGTCGCCGGAGAAACCGAAGCAGCCGGCGAGCGCGCGCAAGGACCCCTGCCCCGCGGTCGGGAATGCATCCTCGAGCGACTGGAACACGGTGCGGTCGCCGTCGAGCAGGTCCATCGCATGCTGGGCGAAATAACCCATCTTGACGCTGCCCCCCAGCGCCACCGTGCCCTGATCGGGATCGCTTGCACCGGCCACGAGCTTGAGCAAGGTCGACTTGCCGGCACCATTGACGCCCATCACGCACCACCGCTCGCGGCGGCGGATCATGAAATCGAGCCCGTCATAGATGCGCTTGCTGCCGTAACCCTTGTGGACATTCTTCAGCGCCACGACGTCCTCGCCCGAGCGCGGCGCGGGCAGAAAGTCGAAAGCGACGGTCTGGCGGCGACGCGGCGGCTCGACCCGCTCGATCTTGTCGAGCTTCTTGACCCGGCTCTGAACCTGCGCGGCATGGGACGCCCGCGCCTTGAAGCGCTCGATGAACTTGATCTCCTTGGCGAGCATCGCCTGCTGGCGCTCGAACTGCGCCTGCTGCTGCTTTTCATTCAGCGCGCGCTGCTGCTCGTAGAACTCGTAATCGCCTGTGTAAGTGGTGAGCGAGCCGGAATCGATCTCGACCACTTTGGAGATCACGCGGTTGATGAACTCGCGATCGTGCGAGGTCATCAGCAACGCGCCTTCGTAATCGTGCAGGAATTTCTCCAGCCAGATCAGGCTTTCGAGATCGAGATGGTTGCTCGGCTCGTCGAGCAGCATGACGTCAGGTCGCATCAGCAGGATACGCGCCAGCGCCACGCGCATCTTCCAGCCGCCGGAGAGCGCGCCGACATCGCCATCCATCATCTCCTGGCTGAAGCCGAGGCCGGACAGTGCTTCGCGCGCCCGGCCGTCGAGCGCATAGCCGTCGAGTTCCTCGAAACGATGCTGCACCTCGCCATAGCGCGCGATGATCTCGTCCATCTCGTCGGCCTTGTCCGGATCGGCCATCGCGGCCTCGAGCTCGCGGAGCTCGGCCGCGACCACGCTGACTGGGCCCGCGCCATCCATGACTTCAGCCACGGCGCTGCGGCCACTCATCTCGCCGACGTCCTGGCTGAAATAGCCGATGGTGATGCCGCGATCGATCGAGACCTGGCCTTCATCGGGCAGCTCCTGCCCGGCGATCATCCGGAACAGCGTGGACTTGCCGGCGCCGTTCGGGCCGACAAGCCCGATCTTCTCGCCCCTGTTGAGGGCGGCGGAGGCTTCGATGAACAGGATCTGGTGGCCGGCTTGCTTGCTGACGTTGTCGAGGCGGATCATGGGTCTTTGGTGGAATTTTGCGTTGCAGCGTCATAGGCCATGCCGGCCTTCAGGGGAAGCCCGGCCGCACCGGGATTCCCCCGTCAAACGCCAAATTCCTGCAATTTTCCCCGAGGCTTAGGGCTTATAGACCTCGACCGTCTGCATCATGCCCATCTCCTCATGGTTCATCATGTGGCAGTGGAGCATGAAGACACCGGTGAAATCGAGGAAGCGCGAGCGGAACACGACCTCACCGCCCTTGCGCTCGACAATCACGGAATCCCGCCATTCCGGCGTCGCCAGCGCCTTGCCGTTGACCGAGACCAGCTGGAACGGATTGGTGTGGATGTGGAAGACGTGGTCGTCATGCTCGTGCGTATTGACGATGGTCCACTCCTCGACCGCGCCAAGTTTGACCCGATGATCAATACGGGTGGGATCGAATTTCTTGCCGTCGATGAAGAAGCCGAACTCCTGCCAATGGCCGGCGGCATCGGCCTCCGGCGCGGTCGCCGACAGCACCACCTTGCGGCGGTTGGTGATCTCCGCGTCCTTGATGGTCGCGAGCGGTGCTTGCGGAAGCGCGCGCGGCAGCTTCATGTCCATCGGCGCACCCGACACCACGACCCGCGCCAGCGGGCCGACCGGGGACGGATGCCCCTGATCGTAGGGCGCCGCGTTGAAGGCATAGGTGCCGGGACTACCGGCCTTCACCAGGATGTCGGCGCGCTGCCCCGGCGCGATCAAAAGCTGTTTCAGCGGCTGCACGGCGCCGAGCTGGATGCCGTCATAGGCGATCGCATGCAGATCGTGCTTCTCCAGGTCGAGCAGCATGTCGTCCTGATAGGCCGCATTGAGGATGCGCCAGCGCTGCACCTCGCCGGGGCGCATCTCGATCACCGGCCGCCGCTGGCCGTTGATCGCGAGGAAACGCGTCGCCGTCTCCGGAAACAGCGTCTCGAAATTCTCGATCATGCCGTTGGCATCGTACACCACCTGGCTCAGCACGAGCAGGCGCTCGCGCGCTGCCGCGATCTCCGGAACGTCGGCGAAATCGCCCTCGATGATGACGGCCCCCACCATGCCGCTCGACATCTGGATGTCGGCGCTGCCGTGGTGGTGGGGGTGATACCAGTAGGTGCCTGTGGTGTGGTCGGCCGGCAGCGTGATCTCGATGTTGTAGCTGTGGCCGGGCGCCATCGAGCGCATGACGTTGTCGGCAATGCCGCTCGGACTGACATGCGCGCCGTGGAAATGGAAATTGGTGTTGTTGAATTGATGCGGGTGGCTGATGTCGGCAGGCAGTCCGTCGCGGTTCGGCGGCAAATCGTTGATCATCTTGATCCGCAACGTCTCGCCGGGCTTCATGCGCAAGGTCGGTCCCGGACTGCCACCTTCGTATGATCTGACATAGAGCCTGACGCCGCCGATCTGGCGATACGCGTAGCCGCAGCGCAAAGTCGTGCTCAATACGCCATTGACGGACCTCCGCACCTCGGGCTCGACCAAGGACTGATCCATGGTGGGAACCGGCGTTTCCGGCACCATGCCCATCGTAGGCGACATATCCGCGGTGTGCGCGGCGCCGCCATGATCGTGCGTGGCATGCTGAGCCTTCGCGGTGCCGGCAAACAATGACAGCGCGCCCATCTTGAGACCGCGATCGAGCAGTTGGCGCCTTGTCATTCCGGTCGACGTGCTGACCGGAAAGAGATCGTTCGAATCCTGCTGCATGTGAGTTCCCGCCCCTCGTGATCCCATCCCCTCAATCAATTTGATTCGACTGCAAGGCAAGCGGAAACGAAATTCTCAATCCGCGCACGCGCGACAGGCACCGTCTTCATCTGATGTAAACGCCCTACCCGTTTCTATTCCTGCATGACGAATCATGACAGGTTCACGCGAGCGTTGGCGCGTACCCTCCGGGCACCGATGCCGTCAGCATCATGATGTGCTCGAAATCTTGTACAAGGATCAGAACATGCGGCCTTCGCGACGCGAGCTCGTGAAGTGGTTGTCGGCAGGCGGCATCTCGGTCAGCCTGTCGCATCTCGGTCTGGCGAAGGAGGCTCCCTTCGCCGCGCACGAGACGCTTCCCGGACGCGGCAATTTCAATCCCGCGACAAAAGGCGCCGGCCGCGTCGACGGCGTCGCCAAGGTGACGGGCGCAAAGCTGTACGCCTCCGATTTCCGCGC
This sequence comes from Bradyrhizobium sp. CCGUVB23, assembly GCF_024199885.1. NCBI lineage: Bacteria > Pseudomonadati > Pseudomonadota > Alphaproteobacteria > Hyphomicrobiales > Nitrobacteraceae > Bradyrhizobium > Bradyrhizobium sp. CCGUVB23. The sequence goes on along the minus strand of NZ_JANADQ010000001.1, from coordinate 8,380,779 downwards.
CAACGACCTTCCGGGCTGGCCACAAGCCACCTCGCACGCGATCCTGGTCCGCGCCAACGACGCCACCCATGTCTACACCGGCTTGGATCTTGCGCGCCTGTCGGGCGCACTGAAGCCTTCCGTCGTCATCACCGCCGCCGATCTCGACCGCATCGGCACGCAGGTGCCCGAATTCTACGCCGGCGATCTGTTCTGCCCCGTCGGCAAGTCGCCGCTCTATCTGGGTCAGCCGGTTGCGCTCCTCGTCTTCGAAAAGTTCGACGCCTTCGACCAGGCGCGCCTCGTGCTGCGCGACGGGACTTTCGTCAAATTTGGAGAGGAAACCGGGCCGGTGATTGCGCCCGACTACGGCTCGTTCCGCTTCACCCGCGTGGCAGGTAGCGCGCCTGAGAAGCCGGATATCTATTCGCCGATCCAGGCCGGCTGGGTTTCACCCAAGAAGGTCCAGAACGCCGCGCTGCCGGTGTGGTCGCCGCTCGCCAAGGAGATGCCGCCCGACTACGCCAAGGCCGCCAAACATGGCGAGCAGATCCGCGCCGAGCTTGCGGCGGAGAATGCTTCGCTGCTGGTGCTCGACCGCGAGTTCGAGACACAGTCGGTCGACCCGATGTTCCTCGAACCGGAATGCGGGCTCGCCTGGCACAACAACAAGGGCGGCAATCTCGAGCTCGTGCTCGGCGTTCAGTCGCCCTATGAGGCCGCCGAGTCGATCGCGCATTTGCTCGCCAAAGCCCGCGCGCCCTACAAGCCCGCGCATATCAATGCGCAGTTCGCCCATGTCGGCGGCGGCTTCGGCGGCCGCGATCACACGCCGTTCATTCTCTATGTCGCGCTCGCGGCGATCTGCTTCCCGGGCAAGCCGGTGCGGCTCGCGCATGACCGCTACCAGCAGTTCCAGGGCGGCATCAAGCGCCATCCGATCAAGATGCGCTCGCGCATCGGCATCGATCGCGCGAGCGGGACGATCAAGGCGTTTGCCGCCGATCACGTGCTCGATGGCGGCGGTCTCGCCAATTTCTCGGCCAACGTCGCGGTCGTCGCCGCCACCGGCGCGATCGGCATCTACGACATTCCAAAGGTCGACGTCACGACCGTGGCATTGCATTCGCGCGGCGTCACCGCAGGCTCGATGCGCGGCTACGGCACGCTGCAAACCATGACCGCGCTGGAAGTGCTGATCGACGAGGCGGCAAGCGAACTGAAGCTCGATCCGATCGAATTCCGACGCCGCAATGCGCTCAAGCAAAACGGCCGCACCATGACGGGCAATCCCTACATCGTCTCGGTCCGTACGCCCGAAATCCTCGACAAGCTCGAAAAGCATCCAATCTGGCAGCAGCGCGCAAAGTTCAAGCAAGGCGCATCCGACCGGCTGGTCGGCACCGGCGTCGCCTGCGTGACCAAGGACTACGGCTCCGGCGCGGACTGCTCGCTTGGCCGTGTCGAGCTGACCGCAGACGGCAAGATCGCGATCTTCTGCGACCACGTCGAGATGGGCAACGGCATCGGCACGGCGCTGGCGAACCGGGTCGCGAGCCATCTCGGCACGATCGCCGACGAGGTCTCGGTCGCCCGCGTCGACAGCTACGACGCCCTCGGCCTCGTCAGCTCCGGCGATCCCTACACGATGGATCAGAAGACCCAGGATGCGGCGGCGAGGAATCCGCGCTGGGTGCCGGCGATCAGCTCGGCGACATCAGCCTCGATCGGCGCGCATGTCGGCACGCATTCGTCTGCGGAAGCCGCCCGCGTCATCTTCCGCTTCGGCCTGTGGCCGGCAGCACTGGAGCTCTGGCGCATCCCGAAGACCGACGCTCGTGCAAGGCAATGGGCCAGCGCGCACTGGCAGAACGGCCAGCTCGTCATGCCCGGCCTCGAACCACTTGCGCTGCCGGCGCTGGCGGCAACCGCCCATGCGCGCGGCTTCGTCACCGGCGCGGTCGCGCACAGCTTTTCCCGCTGGGCCTGGTCGCGCGCCGGCTTCCCGCTGTTCGGCGAGCAATATCGCGCCGAGATCGATGCCCTCGCAATCCGGCGGGGTAACGGCAAGTTCGAGCGCATCACCCGCACCAGCGTCAAATTTCCCCCGACCGACAACAATCGCATCGGCACCGCCTACACCTCGATGTGCGGCACGCTCGTCCGTGTCGAGATCGAGCGCGCGACGGGCGCCTTGCGCATCGCCAAGGCCTACAGCGTGTTCGAATGCGGCACGGCGCTCGTGCCCGAAGTCGTCATGGGTCAGGCCCATGGCGGCTTCGCGATGGGCGTCGGCTATGCGTTGCTCGAGACGCTGCCGCCGTTCGAGGGCGGTCCGGGCAACGGCGAATGGAATCTCGGACGCTACCTCGTCGCGCGCGGCTCGGACCTACCCTTGCGCGATCTCGAGATCGAGATGCTGAAACCATTGACGCCGGACGAAGAGCCGAAGGGCATGGCGGAGGTCGTCATGATCCCGATCGTGCCGGCGCTCATCAACGCCATCCATGATGCCACCGGCCACCGCTTCCGCGCGCTGCCGGTGACGCCAAGCCTTTTGAAGGGAGTGCTCGCGTGACGACACTTAGCCTCACCATCAACGGCCAGAAGCATGGTCCGGTCGAGGTGCGCGACGACCTCTCGATGAACGATTTCTTGCGCGAGATGCTCGGCATGACCGGCACGAAATTCGGCTGCGGCGCCGCGCAATGTTTGAGCTGCGCCATCATCGTCGACGAGCCCGACGGCACCAGCTACACCAGCCCGACCTGCATCGCTCCGGCCGTGAATTTCGACGGCAAGTCGATCCGCACCGTCGAGGGCCACGCCAGGGACGGCCAGCTCTCCGCGCTGCAAAAGGCCTTCATCGATCATTTCGCGTTTCAGTGCGGCTACTGCACGGCGGGCTTCCTCAACGAGGGACAGGTCCTGCTCGAGCGCCTGGCGCACAAGCCGGTCCCCCGCGAGGCGCTGGAGCAGACGATCTCCGACGCACTCGACGGCCATCTCTGCCGCTGCACCGGCTACATCAAGTATCACGAGGCGGTGCGCGACGTGATCCTCGCCGATTCAAACCGCTACCTCATCGCGACCAAGTAAGCGCGCGAAGGACACGAGCCATGATCTCCGACGCGCGCTTCAAGACGATGGCCGTGATCGCGGCGCTCGCCAGCGGCCTTTGCGCGGGCTACGCAGCCTCCGAGACGGCGAGCCATGCCCTGGCCTCGCCCGAGAGCTTCGCCAACATTGCCGACACCGAGAAGCGCTCGGCCGCGATCTTCACCGAGCTCGGCAAGGTGCTGACGCATCCGCGCTGCACCAACTGCCATCCCGCCGGCGACAGCCCACGGCAAGGCGACAATCCGCATCTCCATCAGCCGCCGGTCACACGCGGTGCCGACGGCCATGGCCTGGAGTCGATGCGCTGCCACACCTGTCACCAGAAGGCCAATTTCGAGCCCGGCCGCGTGCCCGGCCATCCCGAATGGCATCTTGCGCCGCGCGAGATGGCCTGGGAGGGCAAGACGCTCGGCGAGATCTGCGAGCAGATCAGGGATCCCGCGCGCAACGGCGGGCGCAAGGTGGAGGCGCTGATCGACCATATCGGCAAGGACACTCTGGTCGGCTGGGCCTGGAAGCCCGGCTTCGGCCGCTCGCCGGTGCCCGGCAAGCAGGCGCAGGCCGGTGCGCTGGTCGAAGCCTGGGTGAAGACGGGTGCTGCATGCCCCACACCGTGACAAGGCGCCAGGGCGAGTACTCATAAACGTCGACTTCCGAGGGTAAAGCGGAAGTCGCCCCGCTTGGTCGTCATCGACGGCTTGTGGAGCGAAAGCGGACATAGAATAGTACATCGCACCGGCCAGTTATGCGCCAATGGCGGTGGGCAGCGAGAACGTGCCTATCGATCGTGATGTTGGTGAGCGTCTCGCCGCAGAAGCAGCGCGCAATGCCGCCGATCAGGTCACGCAGCGGCCGGGCGGCAGAATCCTCGCGACTTCCGTGAGCACGCTGACCATGGGCTCGCAGGCGAGTGTCGGCTTGCTGCTTTGATTCCGCGTTGGCTTGGTGACGCGGGTCTGCGCAGACGGAAGGCGCAGCAGGACCGAGGTATCGGCGAGATCGTTCGGGCGCAGGGAAACCGTTTCCATCGGAACTGCAAGCCGCTTGAGGTCGCCGAGGCGATCTGTCTTGCTGGCGCGGTTGACGACGTCGCTTGGCCGTTCGGCCTGCCAGCGGTCTACGAGGTCGTGACCTGAAGCGAACTGCACAGCGCCGACTGTCAATGTGATCGCGACAGCGCCTAAGAGAGCTTTACGAAGCTGTGACATTCTGTCCCTCGCTCGATGGCGATTTGTCGCCATCTACGCAGCGCCCTTGGCCCGTCGTCTTCCCTAATTGCCGAAGATTTCACCTTGGCTTCGTGAAAGCCGGAAAATGGTTTCATCCCTGTTTCGTCGCATCGAAGGAGGTCGTGGTTCCGGCCGGTACGTCTGCGCGGGTCCTCCACAGGCAGCAGCGCGCCGGGAAGGAGACAACCCGACGCGCCGGTGCCGCATACCTATTTTCTCTGCGCTGGTGGCGGCTGCGCGTAAGCTACTGTTCTGAGGGGACGTTGCGATGCTGGACAAGACCACCGACGGACCGGCGAAGACATCTGTCAAACTCGGATGGACCAGCGTAGCCCGCTTCATCCACATCACTTCGCGCGCGTTTCTGCCAATGCGCTCTGTGTCCGAGGTTACTTTGATCGCTGGCAAAGGCATTGAGGGCGATCGCTACTTGATGAAGGAAGGGTTTTATTCACCCCTTCGCAAGGAGGGCGACCAGATCACCTTGTTCGAGTTTGAGACGCTGATTGCACTCAAGCACGAGGCCGGGATCGAACTCGGCCCAGAGGAGCACCGGCGCAACGTGACAGTCGAGGGCGTTCCGCTAAACCACCTTGTGGGCGGTCGCTTCTGGCTCGGCGAGACAATGTTGGAAGGGGCCGGGCTTGTGGACCCGTGTGGGCACGTCGAGAAAATCACCGGCAAGAAGATCTCCAAACACCTGATCAATCGCGGTGGGCTGTACTGCAAGATTATGCGGGACGGCCTTGTCAGGGTCAGCGACGCCGTGCGTGGAGTTCAATGATCTTTGTTGCCTTTCTGGGAGCTAGATCGTGCTGTCACGATGGCGCGTGCGAATGTTGTGACTGCGGAGGCAACGCCGCTGGCCGAGCGTTCAAGGTTCGACGATGCAGTTCTGAGGCGCGATGGCGTTGATGCTCGGGCCTCCGCCTGCCGGAGGTCATCTTCGGTCGCGAGTGGAAGCTCTTGGGGCGGCGGCGCGACAACGGACTGGGCGTTCATCGCTAATGGCGGCGGCGCGCCCAGATGGCGTGCCCTGCGACAGCACCTTACCCTTTAGCAGCCTCGGCAGATCGAGAGATTGGGCTTCAGTTTCTCAATTTCTTCTTGATCGCCCAGCGACTGTATCGCCGATGGTCTCTCGGCAACGTCGGCCTTTTGCCTGACCTTGGACTTTTTTGGGCGAGGTCTAATGGGCAGCGGCTCGCCTGTCTCCTCGCCATCGTCGATACCTACGGTAAAGCCATCGGGACCGGGCTCCCGTGCCGGAGACAGCTTGCCCATGCGCGACCTGGGCAAAATATCGTCGATGGCCGGCGTGGGCGAAATGTTCTCGATGGCCGGTGCCGGCGCGTCTTTGTCATTGGCAGGCGGTGGCGAGTTCTTGGCGGCTGCGGATCGTGGCGAACCTTTGGCGGTCGCTGTTCGCGCTGGAGCGTCGTCGGTCGCCATTGGTGGAGAAACGTTTTTGGTGGCCGGTGGCGGCGAACCTTTGGCGGTCGCCGATGGCGGCGAGGCAAGGATAACGGGCGGCGGATACATCGGGACTTCTGGCGCCATTGTCGGCGGAGGTGTCGAACCTTTGGCTGTCGCCCGGGTGCTGCACATATTGAGACCGCCCCAGTGACACGTAGCCGCTGGTGGCGAACCTTGGTCGGTCGCCAAGGGCGGCGGGGCCAGCGAGGTTTGACATCGAGCGCCGCCATGCAGCCAAAAACTGACAAACAACGAACCGAGGCCAAATAATGCAGCGCTTTTCAATCGCATTCTGCAATCCGCTTCGCTGTTGAAATCACAGACACCTTAGCTGCGCGCAATCTGGACTACTCACATCGCGATCAAAAGGTGACCAAAATAGGGAGGATGCACTGGAAACGATGCGGGTTACTGGCATCCTGAAGCATGCCTGATCATGCGCGGCAGATACTATCCGTCGATCCTGGAGTCGGCGCGCAAGCTCCGCCAGAAGCAATTCGTGCTGGACGGCGAAGCGGAACACACAGCGCCACCGCGAAATCACAAGGGGGGCGGGTCCCCGCCCCGGCCAGCCGGGATCGAGTGCGATCAGGTACTGGTACAGGTTACTGACGCTTATTTTCTTGACCCCACCTAATTGCTACGACTTTTCCTCGGCTGGGCGCGATCCAGCGCCACAGTAGCGGCAGCTCTCACTCCAGAACCTCGTACTCGAACGCGATGCCCTCGGGGTCGTTCTCCTCGAACCATTTCTCGGCGGCATCCACATTGGTGAACACCTTGATGTGCTCCTTGTCGCCGACCTGGTTGGCGGCGTTGACGTAGACGAAGACGGTCATAGTTCTCGCTCCATCGCCGGATGGCTGCGGTTCTTCACCTTGATCCAGTGCTTCTGTCGCCCGCCCCGGTAAGGCCGGTCATCTCGCTGCGCTCGAACGGGGCAACGGTGATCCCGTCCGGCCTGTGTGCCAACAGTGTCTCCAGTTTGGTCTTGCGCAGATGCAGCGGCAAATCGCGCAGATCGTCGCCGCCGATGGCCAGAACATCGAAGGCGTAGAGTTGGACCTCGTGATCGTGCTTGCGGGAGTGCAGCGCATTGAAGTCGGAAATGCGGTCAACGCCGAGGATCACGACCTCGCCGTCGATGACGAAGTGCCTCTGCCGGTTCTTCAGCGCGGCTTCGGCGATCCACGGATAACGTTTCGTCCAGTCGCTGCCGTTGCGGGACAGCAGGCGCACGCGCGCGTTCTCCCGGATCACCAGCATCCGGTAGCCGTCGTGTTTGACTTCGTGAAACCACTCCGGCCCCGAGGGGACCTGCTTCCCGGCGGTCGCCAGGCAAAGCTGAAAGGCGCTACGCATGAGCGGAAGATAGGCACTCCGGCGGAAAACGCGAATCGGCCCAAAGGGCTAGCAGCCCCGGCAACCGGCTGGAGGCTTGGTTAGGCCGAGGCTGCTAGTGGCACTGGTCACGCAAACCATTGCCTACTCACGGCCCCTGCGCATTATCGCATGTGAATCCAGCGCCTCTCGGAAACGAGTAGCGTGCGGGCATGGACAATGACTGGTCGTTCATCGTGTCTGTCACCTCGCTGTCCGTGCTAACGGCGGCACTGATGGCGCTCGCGCTACTCTTCATTTGACCGAACCATCACACCTCATCGTGCGTTCTTCATCCTTGATCCAGTAACGTATTACCGCTCGCCGATTGCGGAGTGCGCGGCGCGGACATGAGCGCCGACCGTGGCGTTTGTGATCGCATCGCCACAGAAGCAGCGCGCCGTTCCGTCGAGCCTCTGCGTCGGCAGCGGCATCGCAAGTTCGTGCATCCGATCCTTCCAGGCGGTCCCGTCGCGCTTCTCACGCCAGGCGTCGTAATCCGCTGCCGCTCGGATAGGCCATCATGACCTAACCCCCTCGCCTCCAGATCGCGAGCCGGGTCTAAGTGCGGGATGCTGGGTAGTTTCCGACTACGATGCCTCTCAGTGACCCAGCGGAGTCCATGGGTGCGTTTGTGTGGATCGAGGCCCCCTAACTGGTGGAGGGAAAGGCTCCCGGCGGACTCCTGAGGGCTCTGGGAGCGGCTGCTGTAGAACTCGACGGCCGGCACAACTAATTGTGGAGCCACGTTCAACGCTCGAAGCAGAAAGTGATTTGCTGAGCTATTCTTGTCGGGTCGTAGGAGTACGCAATGTCGAAAGCGATTGCTATCTTGGGCTCCGCTCTGTTCTTCGTCATTGCGCCGTTGGTGCTGGCAGGCTTCGTCCCCTGGTGGGTCACGCAGTGGGAATTTCGGCCAGCTTTTTTCGGCGTCGATCTAACCCGCATCCTCGGCGGTATATTGATCATCGTCGGAGTGCCCGGACTTGTGGATTCATTTGCCCGTTTTGCGCTGGAGGGGCTGGGGACGCCCGCCCCGATCGCGCCGACACAAAAGCTCGTAGTGACTGGCCTTTATCGCTACGTGCGAAATCCGATCTACATCGCGGTCGTCGCAATCATTTTTGGTCAGGCCCTTTTGTTTGGTGACTGGCGTCTCCTCTGGTACGGCGCGCTACTCTGGCTGTTTTTTCATCTCTTTGTGGTGATGTACGAAGAACCGACGCTCAAGCAAACATTCGGCACGGAGTACGAGAGCTTTCGGACTAATGTGCCGCGCTGGATTCCGCGGTTGACGCCATGGCGAGCCGCATAAAGGAATCGCTGCAAGCGGCTCGATGCCGGCTGCAACAAGCAGTGCGAGACGGCGAAGCGTAGCAAGCCCGCCTAGCGGCCTCGCCCCGTGACTGCCTGGCTGAGTTCCGGTTTTGATGCTGTGGACGGCTCCTCCACGGGCACGAGAGTGCCAAGGAGTGGGCGCCGTTTGAGGCTCCCACGATTCGGAGGAGCAGCCTATGCAGTCAATTTCGACGATTGGTCCGGATATCGCGAAGTCGGTCTTTCAAGTGCATGGCGTCGATGGAACGGGTCAGGTGGTGATCCGCCGCCAGCTCAAGCGCCGTTTCGTGCTGTCCTTCTTTGAGAAGTTGTCGCCGTCCCTGGTAGGGATCGAGGCTTGCGCGTCATTCCATTATTGGTCCCGCGAACTGCAGGCGTTGGGGCATACGGTGCGGTTGATGCCTCCGGCCTATGTGAAGCCCTACGTCAAGCGGCAGAAGAACGACACCACCGATGCGGAGGCGATTTGCGAGGCGGTCACAAGACCCAACATGCGGTTCGTGCCGACCAAGACGGTCGAGCAACAGAGCGGCCTGATGCTGCATCGAGCGCGCCATCTCTTCATCCGCCAGCAGACTGCGGTCATCAATTCAATCCGCGCCTATCTTGCCGAATTCGGGATTGTCGCTCTCGTCGGGCGCCGGGGTGTCGAGCAATTGCTGGAAGTCGTCGCCGATACAGCCGACCGCCGGCTCCCAGAGGTGGCCCGCGCACGTCTTGCAGCTGTCGGCAGTCAATTGCGGGCGCTGAAGGCCCAAATCCTGGAGTTCGACCGACGCATCATCGTCTGGCATCGATCAAGCGCGACGGCCTGGTACGGTCCCGCTGAGATGACGCCGTACCTTATTCGATCCCCATCGAGGAAATGCAAAAAAAGCGATGCTGGATCGGCGCTGCCCAACTAGGTGACCCCAGAGTCGCTTGAACCATGCCACATGGCCCGACACTCCCCTACCGTCGGCGCGATGCATAGAGCCCACGCGTGGACGCAACGTGATAGTCTTTCTATCGGAGGGAACGAGATCCTTGACCTCGTGGCTCACATGCCCGGCGGAAGGATCCTCGATATCCTTCGGACTGATGATGCCTTGAACGCGTGGTTTGTCGTCATGACTATCCTTCTCGGGGTCGGCGCGCTGATCCTGTACAGATACGACGAGCGACGCTTCCTGATCTGGATCGCGTTCGTTTGGTTCGCGCCGGGCCCGCTCCTGCTCGGTTACAGGAGCGAGCACCTGTGACCTCGCAGCCGAGGTTGCAGTCTGCACGTTAGCGCTATGATGCAGACAACGACGCGCCGTTTCGATTTCGGCATCGCTGGCGCCGTGACTTCGTGCCCAGGTCTCAGCGGCCGCTTCCGAGTATTTGGCGACATAGAAACGGACAACGGCGCAAGAGACACCGGCTGTGGCCGTTTGGCTGAGCGCAATCAATGCTACAAAAGCCGGGATTGCTCGTCTCATCATCGCGATCCCCCGTGAACACTAACGCAGCAACTTCGAACGCCTCTGCCTTGGTTCCGCTCGACACTGGTCTTGGGATGAAGGTGCGCGGATCCCACGGCTCAGGAAAAAATGGCATCCATCCAGCTCCGCCGTCCAGTCGTTGGTAGAGAGCGCGGCGACAAATTCGATCCGAACGTTTACAAGTTATCTATAGAATCGCGCCAATGATGCATTGATTTTGCGCGAGTGATTCCCACGAAAATTCATTCGAACAAGCACTAAGGTTTAACAACCATTCTCCCGGAAGCATCTTGCAACGCGTGCAGGTTTCGGCCTTTAGAGTTTAGTGTCGAAGCACCGCGACCGCCCTCCTATTGGGGCGAACGGTCGAAGCACCGGGTGACGGTAAAGAACCGGAAGCATCCGGCCATGGCGAGGGTAATGATACGTTTGCTTAATGTCCGCTGTTGGCGACAGCGGACGTTGAGCAGCCCTGCCGAAATGTCGACTGATGGCCCATCGCGTCATTTCGCGGCGATGCGGAAGCTGGTTCGCTATCGGGGGCCTAGCGGACATTGAGCAGGACGCACGGCAGTCTCGACTTACGAGAACGCATCATCCCTGGTGGGCCCCGGAAGCTTCCTCTTCAGCAGCGAGGCCGCCAGATGGCTACGGACCCGCTGAGGCAGTCTCCGGAGGTGCAGGCTGCTCCGCTCGCTCCCACTGCGCCGCAAGCTGCTTGATTTGCTCGAAACCAAGGATCGACTGCGACAGCTGGCCTTTTCGGACTATTGTCGCCACATCGCGATCTTCGGGCAGCATCGCCATCGCTCTCGCGACTGCAGAGCGCAGTCTCATCACTCCGTGGTTGGCCAAGACAACAATCTCTTCGGGGTCTAAGACTGCGGGCATTGTCCGTCCCCATGCTGGCCGCAAGCGAGCAACCAGCCGCTGATAATTTTCCACTTGTCTCGCCCCCTCGCTTGGAATTTCAGGAGCGGGGAGCGCTTGTCCTCTAGTTCGCAAAAGAACCTCAACGTATCGCGGGCGGTGGCTGCCCCGCGATCGATCGAATGAGTCTGAAGCCAACGCCGCCATTCGCGAGTAATCAGCAGTTTGCGTTGGATATGGTAAGTCGACGCGCGTCTTCGCCCCATGAGGCAGGTCCCCCGAAGGTCTTCGGTTAGTCGCGCTGGCTTTGTTAGAGTGCTCTATTCGAGAGCGTTGGATAGGCATCCAGACGGTACCGGGCATCCGCCGTGCCGGTGGCACCATCGAACCCGCGATATGAAGGAGAGACCTTAAGGCTTTCTAAATCGGGATATGACGCTTTTGTTCGCAGTCTGAAGTGCCTTCGTTTGGTTGCTTCATCGCAGGCGCCGCTGGACCACAATGCGTGTCGGACTGCTGCGGCACATGAGTCCGGTGATGGCCGATCAGCGACGTGGTTGCGCGCCTCGTTGAAGTCCGGACGGCGGTGTATAGCGGACCCGAGCTGCTCATATTGAGTTCTTCGCATGTTGACCGGAGCAGATCTGGATCGATCTAAAAGCTCTCTCAGACCGATTGTTTGGCGCGGGCGTCAACGGCTAACGGGGATGAGTGTCACCCTCATGCTTCGGCACCACTCGAAACGTGGCGTTTGCCCGAGCGATTATACTGTCGTCGGCCTTGATTAGGCTTTGCGCGAAGCAGACCGTTCTGCCGGTTTTGATCACCTCGCTGTCCACAGCGAGCCATTGCCCGATCTGGGCGATGCCAGTGAAGTCGACCGCAAGAGTGATCGTCGCTAGCGACGATGCCCAGCCAATCGCCTGTGCGCAACTATACCCCATCGCGTTGTCAGCAAGCGCTGAGATCAGCCCGCCATGAACGTTGCCACGCGCGTTGGTGTGCGGCTTGGCTAGCCGTAATCCGATGATCACGGCTTTATCCGTCCGCTTCGAATAGAGCGGTTCCCAAGGATCGGTGAAAGGGCTCTTGCGGAAGTGAGGCTCGAAACCTTCGGGAATACCGATACTGTTCATGGTCATGCGAGAGCTCCGTTGTTGGCGAAGACCTGTGCCATTCGCAGACGATCCGCTCAAGAAACAATCGTACCTGGGGTTTGGCATTCAAGTCCGCCCAAGAAAGGCGGTTTCCACGAAGGTGAGCTGACGAGGGCTTTGAACCTCCGGTTCTCCATATAGACCTATGTCTTGAGTCGGTCCTGCCCGCGTGATTGGCGGTCGTTGTCGTTTCGCCGCGGGAAACGATGAGGATTCCGTCCGCTTCCACGTCGGCCGACCTCTAGGGAGAGAGGGATGAGCAAAATCCTGTTTTGCGGTGGAGGCGTGATTGGATTATGCGCAGCGATGATGCTTGGTCGCGACGGCCACCACGTCACAGTCCTGGAGGCTGACCCGACAGGTCAACCCATGGCATCTGCCGAGGGATGGGATTCGTGGGAACGCCCCGGAGTTGCCCAATTCAGGCAACCTCATAACCTCAGTTCGCGATTTCGGATGATCAGCGATCAAGAATTGCCGGGCTTGACGGATGATCTGCTTCGAGCCGGCTGCGTTTGGGTGGACTATCTCGACAGCCAATCTCTTCCCAGATCCATAACGGACCGGACACCGCGTCCGGGCGACGAGACCATACGCTTCGTCACTGGTCGGAGACCCATCGTAGAGTGGGCCGTGGCTGCAATGGCGCAAGCCGCGCCTAACGTGAGGATCCGTCGGGGGACCAAGGTTCGCGAATTGATTACGGGCGCTTCGGCGATCCCTGGTGTGCCGCACGTTGCAGGGGTACGTACGACGTCTGGCGAAGAAATTCGCGCCGATCTGGTAATCGACGCCATGGGACGGCGAAGCCCGGCTTGCGATTGGATCGTCAGCGCGGGAGCCCGCAGCCCGATCGAGGAAGCCGAAGACAGCAACTTCGCTTATTTTACGCGATATTTCTCCGGGCAGCAGCGGCCCCGTAGGATGGGTCGCGCGCTCACGCCGATGGGCTTGTTCTCGATCCTTACCTTGGACGGGGACAATGATACTTGGTCAATTACCTTGTATACCTCGGCGAAGAACAAGGCGATGCGAGCCTTGCGTGATACGGCGACATTCCATCGCGTCGTCTCCGCGTGCCCGCGGCAAGCCCATTGGCTCGATGGCGAGCCAATAACACCCGTCCTTCTGATGGCGGGGGTTATCGACCGGTACCGACGGTTTGTCGTCGATGGTCAGCCCGTCATCACCGGATTCGCCGCTGTAGGTGATGCATGGGCATGTACCAACCCATCCGCAGGAAGGGGCTTGAGCGTCGGCCTTCTGCATGCACAGGTGCTCCGTAATGTTGCCCGCCGACACATCGACGACCCCGGAGCGTTCTCCCGGGAATACGACGCTGAGACCGAAAGGCAAGTCGGACCGTTCTATCGAAATCAGATCGCCGCGGACCGCGCGCGGATCGCTGAAATGAGCGCACTGGAAGAGGGCATGCCGGTCCCCGCACCCAACCCAGTCATGGCCAAGCTTCTTTTTGCATCATCCCAAGACGCAGACGTCCTCCGTGGCATCATTGAAATCGCGATGTGCCTTGCGCTGCCTCAGGAAGTCATCGCTAGACCGCATATAGCCGCAAAACTCGCCGAATTGGACGGTCATCAATTGCCGCAAGACCCCAGCCTCATCGATCGACATCGGATGGCCGCGCTACTGGATGGCTGAACTGAACGAAGCCCGACCATCATTCCTGCGCGTGGCATCGTGAGCAGGACTCGGCAAGAAACGAACAATCAGTTCCTCTGCCAACCGCGTCTGATCAAGCGCGGGACTGTCGGCTCATGGCCAAGGCCGACATGCAGGCGCATCGGCTTCAACGTCGCCTTCAAACCGCAAAGCGGACACGACGAATTTATGAGTGCACGCCCTTAAGCGCGATGAGATTAGTCTGAATCGTCATCGCGCTTTAGGTTGTTGTTTGAGCATGATCTCCACGCAAACGCGTTCCGCGTTTGTCGCGAGGGAAAACCGTTTCACACTTTTCCGGATCATGCCTTAGGCCCGCCGCATCAGCTTGAGCGAAGCCGCAAGGCGCAGGCTGCGCTTGCCCGCGAGCGCGATGCCTTCGAGCTCACCGCTGTCCGCGGTGCAGCTCCCTGAAAAACCGATGCCGACCTCGTAACCGCCGAAGACGGGATTCTCGCCCTTCGCCGGCGTATGCTCCTGGTTGACGATTTCGCCCTTCCATCGGCCATCCGCTGAGGAGTAGGACCCGAGATAATAGAAGAACGCGTCGCCACCGAGGATGCGGCCGTCCATCAGCAGCATCACGCCCGAGAGCCCGGCATCGACCCCGTCGAGCGCGCGCAAATGGATCGCATAGAGCCCGTTTGCGATGCCGCCTGCTCCGACGATGCCCCGCGGCGGCAACGCATCGTCATCGAGCCGCGTCAGCTCGGCCCAGAACATCGCGCCCGGCACCGGAGCGGCTTCGCCCTCGAAACGGATGCCATTGCCGGTGGTCCGGCCGCGCACGCTGATGGCGGCGACATCGGTGCCCATCAGCGGCTTGTAGTAGGGATCGTTGTTGTGACGCTCGGTGATCACCTCCCCGATGATCTCGCCGCCACGCTCGTCATAGGTGCCGAGATGCGCGAAGGCGGAATTACCGCCCAGCAGCTTGCCGTTGTGCATGCACATGATGCTGCGGCCGAACGCGTCGTTGACGCCGTATTCGACCTTGTAGAGCCCGTTCAGCAACGAAGGAAATCCCGGAAAGCGATTTCTACTCGCGGGTTATCTAGCACCGCCGCCTCGCCGAGGCCATCCGGCTTTTCCGCGCAGGCCGCTCCGTTGGAGAGGCGCTTTCCGCTCCGATGATGCCATCATGCCTCTGACTTGCCCGACGCGTCAACAGATTTCGCTAAATCCGCATTCCGCCAGCGTTGTGCCGGCTACTTTGCATGGGGTTGTTTTCGATCTTTTTGTTGCCCGGTCCGGGACGGCATTCTAGTGCCGCTTGAAATACTGCACCTCGCGCTCGTGCTTCTCGGCCGCCGCGCGGCTCTTGAACGTTCCGAGGTTGCGGCGCTTGCCGGTCTTCGGGTTCACCTTGCGTGAGTAGAGCCGGTATTCGCCGGACGCCAATTTGCGGATCATGTCGCGACTCCTGTTCGTTCAGGTCTCAACGACGGGGGCGCGAACGAGGTTCCGTCACGGCCTGCCCTGCGGCGAGAACTGCTGATTTCCGTAGGGTCGCTGATCGGTCGGAACTCTCATCACCACAAAACTGCGGTTCATGGACCGATGACAGGAATTGCAGCCCTCGGTCAGATCACCGACGGCCTTCGCGAATTTGCGGCCGTCCTTCGCGGAGATCGCATCCGACGCTGATTGCAACGGCGCTTCCAGCGTCGTGACGTTGCTGACGGGAATGCCGGAGTAGAGCAACGCGGCCTCGACCAGGCTGGCCTTCAGCTGGCGCAGCTCATAGGCGGCGAGCTCCCAGTTCTGCGCTTTGCCGGCCAACCAGAGCTTTTGATGCCGCGTCTGTGCCGCGCCCATGATGTCGCCGAGCCGCGGCACATAGTCGCCAGCGGTTGGAGACTTCAGGTCCTGCGCCATTGCCGGCACCACCGAAGTGCCCATCAACGCCAAGGCCAGCGCCCAGCTTCGCCGTCGCATTTGCTAACTCCATTGTTCTTCTTGCGGCAGCGGTCGGCGCGACCGGCCGCCTTGCGGCACAGCCTATCGTGGCGTGTCGTCGCATTTCGTTGCGCTCGATCAACCTTGCGGGATTGCACGCGTCACACGCGTGCCGCGATCAGAAGCACAGAGTGGTGACGAGCTGGCCCTGCTTGTTCTTGATCGCATAGGGACAGCGGATCCGCTCCAGCGCCTTCTTGGCGTCTTCATCGCCGAGCGCGGCGGCGCGCTCATAATAGGCCTTCGCGGCGGTCGCATCCTTCGGACCGCCGCGACCTTCCTGTGCGAACGCGCCCATCCGCTCCAGCGCGCCCGGATGGTTTTGCGCGGCCGCCTTCTCGAACAGAGCGCGCGCCGCAACATCGTCCTTTTGACCGCCATCGCCGCTCGCGAGCATCAGGCCAAGCTGATATTGCGCCTCCGCGTTGGTCTCGGCGGCCTTGCCGAGCAGTTCGCGCGCCCGCGCCGGATCGGCCGGAGCTGCCCCGGGCGAACCGCCAAGCGCGGCAAGATTGCTGACGCCGCGGGGATTGCCGGCCTGCGCCGCCTTCTCGAACAGCTTTCGCGCCTGCGCCTCGTCCCTGGCGACGCCTGCGCCGGTGCCGTAGAGCACGCCAAGCTCGACCATTGCCGCGCTCGAGCCCTTGTCGGCCGCCTTGCGCCACGCTGCCATCGCCTCCCCCGCCTGACGATTGGCGGCGTAGGCGCGCCCGAGCTCGTACATCGCGCGGCGC
Source organism: Bradyrhizobium sp. CCGUVB23 (assembly GCF_024199885.1). Lineage (NCBI taxonomy): Bacteria > Pseudomonadati > Pseudomonadota > Alphaproteobacteria > Hyphomicrobiales > Nitrobacteraceae > Bradyrhizobium > Bradyrhizobium sp. CCGUVB23. The sequence continues at coordinate 8,364,388 of NZ_JANADQ010000001.1, read as the reverse complement.
GAGCCGCCTGCGGCCGTCTTGCAGAACTTGATCGCAGTCGCGATGTCGGCGCTCGCGACCTCGGCCACCCCCTTCACGTCGGCCGGCTTATCCGGATCGCTGGGATCGGCCGCCAGCCGATCACACAGCACGAGATCGGCCGATTGCGCATGTGCGGCGAGCGGTGCCGCGAACGTCAGGAAAAAGGCGCAGAGAGCTTTCCGCATGGCCAGAAGGTTGCGTCCGGGCGTTGGCGAATTCAAGGCTCGAGGCCCGACTGCCGCAGCACGGGCGCAACCTCGGGCGAGGCCAGATAGCGCAACAGCCGATCGGCGGCCTCAGCATTTTTCGCGCTCGCCATGCGGCCGGCCGAGAACAGCGCCGGCGTCTGCAGGTCGAGCGGGATCGGCCCGACCACTTCGATGCCTTCGACCTGCTTCAACTCGCTGATCTGCTGCACGGCGAGATCGGCCTCGCCACTGACCAGCCGTTGCGCGGTAAAGCCCTGCTGCACGATGGTCGCCCTGGCGGTGATCTCAGCCGCAATGCCCATTCGTCCGATCAGCTCGGCAAAGTAGATCCCGCTCGCGCCCAGCCGCGAATAGGCGACGGATCGCGCCGCAAGCAGCGTCTTGCGCAAGGCGCTTTCACTGAAAATGTCAGGATGCGCCTCGCCTGCCCGCACGGCGATGCCGACATAGGAGCGCGCGAGGTCAGCCGCGCTGTCCGCCACCACGCGGCCCTCGGCGATGACCTCGTCGAGGCCTTCACGCGTCAGGATCACGAGATCGGCGGCCTCCCCATCCCGCAAACGCTTGAGCAGCGCCTGGGTCGGCGCGAAGTCGGCGTCGATGTGGACACCGGTCCCGGCTTCGTAAGCGGCGGACAGGCTGCGCATCGCCCCCATCAGGCCGAGCGTCGAGAGCATGCGAACGGTGTTTTCCATGGTCCCCGTCGATCAATCAGGCGCGATGCATCAGCTTCAGCGTCGCGGTCAGCCGCAGGCTGCGTTTACCGGCGAGCGCCGTCGCTTCGAGCACCGCCTGCTCGTCGTCATAGGTGCCGGAGAAGCCGATGCCGACCTCATGGCCGCCGAACACCGGGTTTTCATCGCGGGCCGGCGTGTGCTCCTGGTTCAGGATCTGGCCCTTCCAGCGGCCGTTCGCAGCCGTGTAGCTGCCGAGATAGTAGAACGAGGCATCGCCGCCGAGGATGCGCCCCTGGTTGAGCAGCATGACGCCGGTGAGGCCCCCTTCGATGCCGTCCAGCATCCGCAGATGGATCGAATAGAGGCCATTGGCGATGCCGCCCTCCCCGACGCCGCCGGCGATCTCGTCCTCCCTGATCGGCATCATCACCGACTGGAAGGGCACGCCTGGCAATTCCTTCAGCTCGCCCTTGAAACGGAAGAGATCGCCGTCCGGCCAGCCCTTCGCTATCAGGGTCGCATCATCAGTGCCGGCCATCGCGCGATAATTCGGATCGGGATTATGGCGCACGGTCTTGATGACGATCGCGACCTCCTCGCCCGTCTTCTCATAAGTGCCGATATGGGCAAAGGCCGAGTTGCCGCCCAGCATCTTGCCGCCGCCGACATGCATGACGCTGCGGCCAACAGCTTCGCCGAGCTGAAACCGTACCTTGTAGAAACCTTCCAACACCAGCCGTGTCCCCGGCCTGCGCGCATCCGAGGCGCCAGTCTATCCCGCTTTCGGCCGTGACAGACAAGTTTCGTGCACCCGGACCCAACGCTCGATATCGCCAACTGTCATCGAAATGCATAAATCCGCCGAAGCCTCTCGGCCTCGGCGGATTTGAGAGCCAACCCGGACCAAGCCCCCAAGGTCCGGGCCGGAAGGATTTTAGGCGGCCGCCTTCTTGTCGGTCGGCACGGACGAGATCGTCTTCAGGATCTGCGAAGCGATCTGGTATGGGTCGCCCTGCGAGTTCGGACGACGGTCTTCCAGATAGCCCTTGTAGCCGTTGTTGACGAAAGAGTGCGGAACGCGGATCGAAGCACCGCGGTCGGCCACGCCATAGCTGAACTTGTTCCAGGGCGCGGTCTCGTGCTTGCCGGTCAGACGCTTGTCGTTGTCCGGACCGTAGACGGCGATGTGGTCCATGAGGTTCTTATCGAAGGCCGCCATCAGCGCCTCGAAATACTCCTTACCGCCGACCGTACGCATGTACTCGGTCGAGAAGTTGGCGTGCATGCCGGAGCCGTTCCAGTCGGTATCGCCGAGCGGCTTGCAGTGGAACTCGATGTCGATGCCGTACTTCTCGGTCAGGCGCAGCATCAGGTAGCGGGCCATCCACATTTCGTCAGCGGCCTTCTTGGAGCCTTTGCCGAAAATCTGGAATTCCCACTGGCCCTTCGCGACTTCCGCGTTGATGCCTTCATGGTTGATGCCGGCCGCGAGGCAGAGGTCGAGATGCTCTTCCACGATCTTGCGCGCGACGTCGCCGACGTTCGAGAAGCCGACGCCGGTGTAGTACGGGCCCTGCGGCGCCGGATAGCCGGACGACGGGAAGCCGAGCGGACGGCCGTCCTTGTAGAAGAAATACTCCTGCTCGAAGCCGAACCAGGCGCCGGCGTCGTCGAGGATGGTGGCGCGCTTGTTGGACGCATGCGGGGTCTTGCCGTCGGGCATCATGACTTCGCACATCACGAGCACGCCGTTGGTGCGGGCGCCATCCGGGAACACCGCGACCGGCTTCAGCACGCAATCGGAGCTGTGGCCTTCGGCCTGCTGGGTGGAGGAGCCATCGAAGCCCCAGAGCGGAAGCTGCTCGAGCGTCGGGAACGACGCGAATTCCTTGATCTGAGTTTTGCCGCGCAAATTCGGAGTCGGCGTATATCCGTCGAGCCAGATGTACTCGAGCTTGTACTTGGTCATTGAGCCTCTCTGTAGATGATGCGAAAGGTGGGGACCAGTGGCCCCCGCACGTTGTACCCGGCCACCATCGGCCGGCGCTTAACAAGCATTTCGCGTGCCAAAACGCCGCACTGCGGGAGGTTTTCCACCGCCAGCCGTCAGGCTGCAAACCTCGGCGGCGATTCACGGATGCGTGCGTCAAAGCAGCGCACCTTTACGTTACCGCGCACCGTAAAAAACTGCAGAAAACGCCCGATTTGACAGCATGTGCCGCGCTGCACCCGGCCACCGGCTAAAGCAGCGCCAATTGCCCGCAATTTTCGCGAAGCCCTTGGCCATCTCCTCGCAACCTTCGCAATGGCCCACGCGTTCATCACACGGAACCTGCCTTGCAGGGTGCAGACGCGCCACTGCCTACAAATTAGGCCAATAATGATGTCGTTTTCGGCACTTTGCATTTCGACAAGCAGGGCCAATATGGGGTGACCCAGTAACCATAAGCGAACGAGTCGGGCGCACCATGGAGGTCAAGCGCTCCGGCTGAAGGAGATACCGCAATGATGAACAGTAACTTGGGCCAAGGGTCGGCTACGATCTACCAATTCCCCGTCGGGGGCCGTGCGGCTCTCGGCGGTCGCCGCTACGGCGAGGCCGGTCTGCCGGCCGATCACGTCTCTTCTCCCGTCGTCGAGACGATCTGCAGCGGCAGCTGGTATCACCAGGAGGCGATCGAGGAAGCCAAGCCGAAATGGGATCGCTGATGCCTGCGCTGCCTTCGGTACCGCCCCGCGCTCGCAAGCGTCCGGCGGAAGTTTGAAAAAGGGTCGAAACGAAATCGTTTCGGCCCTTTTTGATTCGTGTTTGATTCTTGCGCTCAGCTCAGTTCGCAGGCTGTGACCGGCCGCTTCAGATGCTTGACCGTGGTACCGGTCTTGCCGATCTTGAGTGTGATCCCGGCGCCCGAGTAACGCGCCCCCGACAGCGTCGGTCGCTTGGCGAGCGGAATGGCACCACCATCGATCTGCATGAAGGCGCGCTTGTCGTCCGCGTAGAATGCCACGATGAACTGCGTACCGTCAGCGCAACGGTAGCCCTGAAACGTCTGCGCGTTCGCACCGGTCGCAAGGAAGGTTCCGCCTGCCGAGACGGCGACAGCCAAAATAATGGCCTTGTGCCGGTCCATGTTCGTCCCCTGTAGTAGAGCTCAAGTATATCGCGCACGAGCCGGGCGACCGATTCTGCCGGCAACATAGCCCAGGCTGATCTTATGTCAGACTCCCCTGCCCGCCACCTCGCCTTGCAAGGCGCCAGCAATTTTCGAGACCTCGGCGGTTATCCCACCGCCGACGGCCGGCAGACGCGTTGGCGGCGCCTCTTCCGCTCCAATCATCTTGGCCTGCTGACCGAGGCCGATGTCGAGATCGTCCGCGGCCTGGGTGTGAGAAGCGCGTTTGATTTCCGCGGCGTCGAGGAGCGCGCCGACGCGCTATGCGGTGTGCGCGAGATCACCACGCATTCGCTGCCGATCGAGCCGACAGTTGTAGCAGCGCTCAGGGCGCAGATGGCCGAGGGCACGTTGACCGCGCCCGTTGCGCTCGAGATCATGCGCGAGTCCTACCGCAACTATGTTCGCCACAACACGCACAGTTTTCGCGCGCTGTTCAGTCATCTCCTGGAGGACCGCGCGCCACTCGTCATCCACTGTACCGCCGGCAAGGACCGCACCGGCTTTGCCTGCGCGCTGATCCTTCATGCGCTCGGCGTGCCCGAGGAGACCATCGCGGAAGACTATCTGCTGACGAATCGGTTCTACCGCCGCGATGCGTCGGCGGCATCTGAATTGCCGCAGGACGTCCGCGACGCGATCGGTTCAGTGGAGGCCTCCTATCTCGAGGCCGGCTTCGAAGCCGTGCGCGCTGACTATGGCGATCTCGAAACCTATTTGCGCGACGGCCTTAGGCTCGGCACCGCCGAGCGCATCGCACTGAAGGAGCGCTATCTGCAAGCGTGAGCCACAGCGGCCCTCTCAAGCCATCAGCCCGGTCGCCTTGATGATGGCGTTCTTGAGGGCGAAAGAGATCTGCTGAGTGCTCCAGTCGCCCTGATGCAGCTTGTCAGGATCGCTCGTGTCTATCAATTGCTCGAACGACACGTTGTCCTGCACGTGCCAATGCCGCATGAGCGCCCAGCGCTGAAACAGACTGACCTCGGCCTCATTGGCCGCATCGCGGATCAGCCGGACCATCTTGTCCGAGAGCTCGGCTCGATCATCCCAGAGCATCTTCGTCGTATACTGCGGATCAATCACCAGAACCTCGAAGCCGCGAGCGCGCAATTGCGCCAGGCCCTTCCTGATGTTCCCGGCAACGACGTCCACGTCGTATATGTCGTTGTGAAAGACCGCGTTCGTTCCAACCTGCCAGATGACCAGTGCCGGATCATCATGGAAAATATCGGTGTCGAAGCGTCCGAGTTCTTCGTTTGCCTCTTCTCCGCCCCTGCCCCGATTGAGCACGTCAATCCGGATGTCCGGCCGGTGGACAACATCCTTGAAGTATTGTCGCAGATACATCTCGAGCCGATAAGGATACGGGACGACATCGCCTCGTCCGGCAGTCGAGGATGATCCCATGGCCACGATGCGCACCTGGCCCTTCCCGTCCAACGCCTGCCGAAGCCGCATCAGCGGGTATTTTAGGTCGACGATCGCTGCGGGAAACTCGATGGCCGGCAAATTGTCAGACATGAAACAACCTCCTCCACGATCTAACGTTGCATCTAAGCCAGTCTTGAAGCCGCCGTCATTGCAAGTCCAATTCGCTCGGCGCAATAGTCGGCGGGAACTAAACCGACGGAGAGCATCGTGCAGGGAAAAGTCATTGTCGTGACCGGTGCGCTCGGGGCGCTGGGCAAGGTGGTGGCGGGGACGGCGCTGGCGCGCGGAGCGCGCGTCGCCGGCATCGATTACGCACCTTCGCAGGCGCCCGCGACAGCGCAGCATATCGAGCTCGGCGGCGTCGATCTCTCGGACGAGGCGCAGGCGAAGACGGCGGTCTCGGCGGCGGCAAAACATTTCGGCCGCCTCGATGCATTGATCAACATCGCCGGCGGCTTTGCCTTCGAGACCGTCGCCGACGGCGACATCAAGACCTGGCAGCGCATGTATGCGCTGAACGTGCTGACTGCGCTCAACACCTCGCGCGCAGCGCTCTCCTATCTCGCGGCCTCGAAGGCCGGGCGCATCGTCAATGTCGGCGCCATGGGCGCGCTCCAGGCCGGCTCCGGCATGGGTCCCTACGCAGCCTCGAAGGCCGGCGTGCACCGCCTCACAGAGGCACTCGCCAACGAGTGGAAAGGCAAGGTCACAGTGAACGCGGTGCTGCCCTCGATCATCGATACCAAGGCCAACCGCGCCAGCATGCCGGATGCTGATTTTTCCAAATGGGTGCGACCTGAGGAACTTGCCGAGGTGATCCTGTTCCTCGCAAGCGACGCCGCAAGCGCCGTGACGGGCGCACTGATCCCGGTGAGCGGACGGGTTTAATCCGGCACCAGTAGCCGCAGATTGCCCTTGAAGCGGATGCTCTGCTTGCCGGCGAGCGCGATGCCTTCGCCACAGGCGGTCTCGTCGGCGTAGGTGCCGCTGAAGCCCATGGTCACGACCTTGCGGCCCCACACCGGCCGCTCGTCGAACGAGTGCGAATGCTCTTCGTTAGTCAACTCGCCCTTCCATTTGCCGTCGGCCGAGGTGTAGCTGCCGTAGGCGAAGAAAAAAGAATCGCCGCCCCGCATGGCGCCGTCGCGCAGCACCATGACGCCTTGATTGCCGCCCTGCACGCCATCCAGCATCTCGATCCGGATGTGATAGAGCCCGTTCCTGATTGTCATCTTCTGCAAAGCACCCGACTGTCCCGCTGGCAAGATAGCCGGCCCATCCACCCCCGATCAAATGGCGCGAGAAGCGCCTCAGATCCGGGCTAGACTGACCGCAACTGATTCTCCGACGGAACGGCCTTTGGAAACCGCGCTTTATCTGCCTGTCAAACGCTTTCTCGAAGAGCTCGGCTTCACCGTGAAGGGCGAGATCGGCGGCTGCGATCTCGTTGGTCTCAGCGCCGGCGATCCGCCGGTCGTGGTGATCGGCGAGCTCAAGCTCGCCTTCAATCTCGAGCTGATCTTGCAGGCGGTCGATCGCGCCCCGGCCGGCGATGAGATCTGGATCGCCGCAAAAATGTCCGCGCGCGGCAAGGGGCGCGAGAGCGATGCGCGCTATCGCAATCTTTGCCGCCGCCTCGGCTTCGGCATGCTTGGAGTCACCGAGCGCGGCCAGGTCGAGGTGCTGGTGAAGCCGCCGACCGCGGCGCCGCGCCGCGAGCCGAAGAAGCGCTCGCGACTCGTCGCCGAACATCAGCGCCGCCACGGCGATCCAGTCCTCGGCGGCAGCACGCGCGCGCCGATCATGACTGCCTATCGCCAGCAGGCGCTGGCCTGTGCCTCGGCACTCGCCGACGGCCCACGGGCGGTGCGCGATCTGCGCGCGCGGTGTCCTGATGCCGGCAAGATCCTGCTGCACAACGTCTATGGCTGGTTCGCACGGGCCGAGCGGGGAATCTACGGATTGACCGACGCCGGACATGCAGCACTTAAACGCTGGCCGCAGCCGAAGATCGCGCTCGACGCCGGTCAGCCGTCACCGCCCTGACATGGGATCAATGCAAGAGGCGAATAACTGAGATGCCACACCAAATTCATATTGCAATGCAACATAGGCGGCACTAGGTATCCCGGATCGAAATGAGGCTACCATGAGCGCAGACTGGAATACCAAATATGGCACGCGGCGCGTCCGCCACGATCCGCCGACCCTGGACGAGGCGATTTTCGCCGCGATCGGCATCACCGACGATCAGGAGCAGCAGGCCGAGATCGCCGCGTCCCTGATGGGCATGCCGCTCGACGTCGTACAGGCCGAGGTGAAGAAGCAGGCCCGTACCAACAGCCGTATCACCGCCACGCGCGTCATCGCCGGCGAACAGGGCGCGCAGCGCTCGGTGGTGGTCGAGCGCCGCGTCGTGCGCCGCTTCGGCAACGACAAGCGTACTGGCACCTGAAGCGCTCTAGTCTTTGAAGATACGAAAGCGGACCGGCCTCGCCGGTCCGCTTTTTGATTCTCTTTGTCTGCGCACGATCTCGGTGCAAACACTTCGCGTTTGTCGCGAGGCAAAACCGCCGCGCACTTTTGCGAATCGTGCTCAGGCAGCGCGATTGCCGTACATGCTGGAAAACAGCTTCCACCACGTGCTGTTGAAGCTCAGCAGCGCGCGGCCGGCCTTGAATGGCGCAGCAGCGAGATCCGCAAGCTCCGCCTCCGGCGTCTTGGTGAGATCGATCGTGCCGGTCGACTCGCCGTGCCGGAATGCCAGATGCGCGCCGAATTTCTTCGCCAGCGCCCGCATCGCGTGATTCTCCGCGCCCGTCGTGATGCGCAGGCGACCAAAACCCTTCCAGCGCGCTTCCGCGATCAGCCGCCGGAACAGCACGGTCCCGACGCCCTGGCGGCGCGCGGAGGCTTCCACGCTGAACGCCACTTCGGGCAGCGAATCGCCTTCCGGCGGATGCAGCTCGGCCGCGCCGCGGACCACGCCTTCGACGATGTAGGCGACGATCACGGTACCGTCGTCCGCGCAGCGCGCGGCGTAACGCTCGATGAAGCTGTCGTCGAGAAAACCGTTGAAGCGGTCGTGCCGGCTCTCGGGATCGAGCCTCAGCAGATGATCGCGCAGGAGCGGCAATTCCTCTTGCTGGATCAGGGTCCGCACATAGCCCCGAACCGACTCTGTGTGGATGGTCTCTTCAAGTGCCACGTCAAAACTCCTCTTGGTGTCCCTCGAGGAGGCGTTCGAATCCCTAGGCCTCCTATATTGTGCGTCGCAGCATGGTTTGCAAGACGGGAACCTGCCCAAGTTAGAGGCATGGCAAACGACCAATTCGTTAACAAAATCAAAGCCCCGTAATCATACGAGGACCATCTGGGTCTGGGTCACCAGCGCCACCAGCTTGCCGTCCTCGGTCTCGAGACGGGTCTGCCAGACCTGCGTCCGCCGCCCCCGATGGATCGGAGTCGCCGTGGCGACCACCGTCGCCCCCTCCATCGCCCCGCCAATGAAATTGGTCTTGCTCTCCAGCGTCGTCGTGCCCTTGGCGTCCGCCGGCAGATTGATCACGGTCGCGGCCGCCCCGACCGAATCGGCCAAGGCCATGATGGCGCCGCCATGCGCGATGTGGCCGAGCGTGCAAAGGTCGGGCCTGACCGTCATTCTCGCCACCACGCGATCCGGCTCAGCCGCGACGAACTCCACACCCTTGAGCTCGGCGAACGGCATCTTCATCGCATGAAGTCTTTCGAGCGGCGTCATCGGATCTCCTCCCAGTGTCTTGAATTCTCAACGTGAATTGTCCCGCGGCGCAAAGCAATGACGTCCGAGGTCATAGCCGCGATGATATCGATGCCGCTCCCACGCGCCACTTTTTGCCCGAGGACTCGGGTGTCGCCAAACCGGCTGCAACCGGACAGAATGACGAGGCTGACGAGCCTTGAGGATCATGACAGCGCCGCGGAAGACCGCTCCCTTTGCGCCGTTCGAATGGATGCTGTCTGCGCGCTACCTGCGCGCGCGGCGCAAGGAAGGCTTCGTCTCGGTCATCGCTGGGTTTTCGTTTCTCGGCATCATGCTGGGCGTCGCGACCCTCATCATCGTGATGGCGGTCATGAACGGCTTCCGCAAAGAGCTTCTGGACAAGATCCTTGGGCTCAACGGGCATGTTCTGGTTCAGCCGCTGGAATCGCCTCTGACCGACTGGAAGGACGTGACCGAACGGATCAACCAGTTGAAGGGGGTTCGACTGGCGGCGCCCGTCGTCGACGGGACGGCATTGGCATCATCCGCAAACGCCTCCGGCGTTCTGGTGCGCGGGATCCGAGGGGTCGATCTCAACAAGCTCGCTTCGGTCGCCGGCAACATCAAGCAGGGGTCGATCGAGCATTTTGACGACGATCAGGGCGTTGCGATCGGCCAGGGCCTCGCCGATCAGCTTTCGCTGCATGACGGTGACGCCATCACTCTCGTCGCGCAGCACGGCGCGGTGACGCCAATGGGCGTCATGCCGCGTATCAAGAAATACAAGGTCACGGCCGTGTTCGAGATCGGCATGTCGGAGTACGACGCGAGCATGGTTTTCATGCCGATCGCGGAGGCGCAGTCCTACTTCAACCGCAGCGGCGATGTCACGGCAATCGAGGTGTTCACGACCGACCCTGATCGCATCGACATGTTTCGCAGGAACGTGATGGAGGCGGCCGGCCGGCCGATCTTCCTGGTCGATTGGCGACAGCGCAACTCGACCTTCTTCAGCGCGCTTCAGGTCCAGCGCAACGTGATGTTCCTGATCCTGGCCCTGATCGTCCTCGTGGCTGCCCTGAACATCGTGTCGGGCCTCGTCATGCTGGTGAAGGACAAGAGCAGCGACATTGCGATCCTGCGAACCATGGGTGCTTCGCAGGGCTCGATCATGAGGATCTTCCTGATCACCGGCGCCTCGATCGGCGTCGCAGGTACGCTGATCGGCTTCGTAGTCGGGCTTCTGGCCTGCCTCAATATCGAGTCGATCCGGCAATTCATGTCCTGGCTGACCAGGACCGAATTGTTTCCGCCAAAGCTCTACTTTCTTTCGAAGCTACCGGCGGACATCGAGGTCGGAGAAACCTCGGCAGTCGTGATCATGGCGCTGACGCTTTCGTTTCTCGCAACGCTCTACCCATCCTGGCGCGCCGCGCGGCTCGATCCCATCGAGGTGCTGCGACATGGGGGCTAGGGGTGGTTACGGCCAACATGGTGGGTTACGCTTCGCTACCCCACCCTACGAGCGTCGAGGTTAGGCGCGCAGCTCTATCAACGCTGTCATTGCGAGGAGCTCTTGCGACGAAGCAATCCAGACTGCCTCGGCGGAGACAGCCTGGATTGCTTCGCTGCGCTCGCAATGACGGGGTGTGGGCGCAGGCGCACCACACTATCGACGTCGCTATCTTCTGCTGTCGCCGGCCAGCGTATTCTTGTAGATCTTTCCGCCTTTCATGATGACGACGAAATTCTTCGCGGGGTCTGCGACCAGCTTGATGTTCTCGATCGGGTTGCCATCGACCAGCAGCAGGTCCGCCAAGGCGCCTTCCTCGACCACGCCGAGCTTGCCGGGATAGGGATTGCGCGGACCGGACAGGCTCAGGAGCTCGCCGTTCGCCGATGTCGCCATCGCCAGCGCCTCGGCCGGCGTGTACCAGCGGGTGAGGTCGGCGAGCATCGCGCCCTGCCGCTCGGCGAGCGCCTTGGAGAACAGGACGTCGGTGCCGAAGGCGGTCTTGATCTTGTACTTCTTGGCAAGTGCATAGACCCTGTCGGTGCCGGTGACCACCTGCTGCATCTTGTCCTGCTCCGAGGGCCCCAGCGCGGCGGCACCGGCGAGATCGAGGAACGGCTGCGTGCTCAGCCAGATGCCCTTCTCGGCCATCAGACGCGCCGAGGCCTCGTCCATGAGATGGCCGTGCTCGACGCATTTCGCGCCCGCCGCGATCGAGCGCTGGATCGCCACCGGCGTGTAGGCGTGCACGGCCACATAAGTGCCCCAGTTCTCGGCCGCCTCGACCGCCGCGCGCAGCTCGGTCTCGGTGAAGGTGGAGACGTCGAGCGGGCTGAACGGCGAGGCCACACCGCCGCCCGCCGTGAGCTTGACCTGCGTCGCGCCCTGCATGAGCTGCTCGCGGGCGCGCACGCGGACCTCGTCCGGACTGTCGGCGACCATGCTGCCGCCAATCAGCTCCATGCGGCTCAGCATGCCGCCGATGGTCCGCGGCAGGTCGGACAATTGCCGGAAGTCACCATGGCCGCCGGTGATGGTGATCATGGCGCCGGAGGGATAGATGCGGGGACCTGCCACGAGATCCTCGTCGATGGCGCGCTTGAGCCCGAAGCTCGGACCACCCATGTCGCGCACCGTCGTAAAGCCTCGCATCAGTGTGGCGGTGGCTTCTGTGGCCGCCTGCAGATTCAGGTAGCCGACGTCGCCCGCAATCGCAGCCGCCGGCGTCGGGCGCACCAGCATCGCGTGCCAATGCGCGTCGATCAGCCCGGGCATCAGCACGCGATTGCCGCCATCGATCGCCCGCGCATCCGCGGTCAGCGGTGCGGCCGAGATCTTCTCGATCTTGCCATTGCGGATGAGCACATTGAATGGCGACGAGAGCGCACTGTTCCGGCCATCGAAGATGCGGACGTTCTGGAAAAGGACCGCGGAGTTCTGTTGCGCCTGCGCAGGCCGCGAAGCAACAAGGCTCACGCCAATTGCGACGAGCAACACAAAGACGATGAAGATGCCACCAGGCTTGCGCACTTCGAACATTTCCGCCCTCCTGCCGGCACGTCTGCTCGTTCCCCGGCAGCGATGCCTTGGGACTGACTCAGCGCCGGCGTGTGGAGCAAGTCAACTTACAACCCATACGGAAACATGCAGCCCAGCCATCCGGCACGAGCGGAGGTGCGATTGGAGCTGTCGCGCCTGGCTTGAATTGATTCAAGCTAGAGGCGTTCCGTCCAGGCGCGAGCGACGTCAGGCGCATCCCCGCTTGACGAATTCATAACTATCGGGTTATACGATCATTCATAACCAACGAGTTATCAATCTCACATGGCCAACACCCACGATGTGCTGTTCCGGACCCTTGCCGATCCGACCCGGCGGGCTATCTTCGAACGGCTGTGCCGCCACGGCGAGCAGACCGTTGGCGCGTTGACAGCGCGGGCCGGCGTGTCGCAACCAGCCGTTTCGAAGCATCTGATGGCGTTGAAACAAGCGGGCCTCGTGCGCGACCGCCACGAGGGCCGCCAGACGCATTACAGCGCGCAGCTTCGCGCGCTCGCCCCGCTGATCGACTGGACCAGCAAGATGACCGGCTTCTGGCAAAGCCGGTTCGATGACCTCGAGGATCTTCTCAAGAGGATGGACCAATGAACAAGACCGAGACCCGTTCCGTCGTCGTCGAGCGCGAGTTCGCACATCCGCCCGAGAAGCTTTGGCGGGCCCTGACGCAGCCGCATTTGATCTCGGAGTGGCTGATGAAGAACGATTTTGTGCCGGTGCCGGGCCATCGTTTCAAGCTCACCGGCGAGTGGGGCGGCGTGCTCGACTGCGAGGTCCTCACGATCGAGCCGAACAAGGCGCTCGCCTACACCTGGAACTTTGCGCATCAGGATGCGGCCTACAATCTGGAGAGCGTGGTGACCTTTACCCTCACCCCGACGCGCGGCGGAACTCTGCTCCGCGTCGAGCAGGTGGGATTCCGCCCGGACCAGAAGCAGGCCTATGGCGGCGCGCATGCCGGATGGAAGCAGTTCTTGGCGAAGCTGGAAGAGGTCCTGCCGCAGGCAGACTGACGCCGCCGTTGCACTCTAGGACAGGAGGTCTCATTGAACTGGAACATGTGGATTCGGCAGGTTCACCGCTGGCTGTCGATTGGCTTCACGGTGGCCGTCATCGTCAATGTCCTCGCCATGGGGCTGGAGATGCAGGCGGTCTGGATCGGCCTCCTGGCGCTGTTCCCGCTCATGCTGCTTCTGCTCTCCGGCCTCTATCTGTTCGCCCTGCCCTATGCCACCAAATGGCGAAGTGGCTGACGGCGATCGCTCGCCCGACGTAGAACAGGACCAGAATTGGGAGCACAGAACCTCAAATGACTCCATCGGAAAAAATCGACCAACTGATCGCCGGGATCACCGACTGGCGCGGCAAGATGTTTGCGAACCTGCGCAACGCCATCCTCGAGGCCGACAGCGAGATCGTCGAGGAATGGAAGTGGATGGGCAGTCCGGTGTGGGAGCGCGACGGCATCATCGCGGTCGCCAATGCCCACAAGGGCAAGGTGAAGCTGACCTTCATGTACGGAGCGCGTCTCGCCGATCCCGAAAAACTCTTCAACGCCGGCCTCGATGGCAACGAACGCCGCGCAATCGATTTCCTCGAAGGTGACAAGATCAACGCGCGGGCGCTGAAACAGCTCGTGCGTGCAGCGATCGAATACAATCAGGGCAAGGCGAAGAAGAAAGCGCCGGCAGCGCGCACGAAAGCGCGCAAGGCGGGTTGATACACAATCTCAGTCATGCCCTGGCTTGAACAATTGGGATACGACAGTGTGGATAGCGCTTGCCACAAGCTCGTCATTGCGAGGAGCGAAGCGACGAAGCAATCCAGAATCCCACCGCGGCGATAGTCTGGATTGCTTCGCTGCGCTCGCAATGACGTTGTGGAGACAGCGCGGGCTACGTCACCGCATTCACGACCTGGAATTCCGGTCGCCTCCATACTTCGCCAACGATCACCTCCTCGATGATCTCGGCCGCCTTCATCACCTCGTCCTCCCCGATATACAGCGGCGTCAGGCCGAAGCGCATGATGTCGGGGGCGCGGAAGTCGCCAATCACGCCGCGGGCGATCAGGGCCTGCATGGCGGCGTAGCCGCCGTCAAAGGCGAAGGAAACCTGCGAGCCACGCATCTCGTGCGCGCGTGGCGTCACGAGCTTAAGCTCCGGGCAGCGGCGCTCCACCTCCGCGATCAGGAGATCGCCGAGCGCCAGCGAGCGGGCCCGCACTTCGCCAAGATCGACGCGGTCCCAGATGTCGAGTGAAGCCTCCAGCGCAGCCATCGCGAGCACCGGCGGCGTGCCGACGCGCATGCGTTCCACGCCGCCCGCGGGCGCATAGCCGAGATCGAAGGCGAACGGCTTTGCGTGGCCCATCCAGCCCGAGAGCGCGGCGCGCGCCCGATCGGCGTGGCGCGGCGCGACGTAAAGGAAGGCCGGCGCACCGGGACCGCCGTTGAGATATTTGTAGGTGCACCCCGCAGCGAAGTCGGCGTCGACGCCGGCGAGATCGACCGGCAGTGCGCCGGCCGAATGCGCGAGGTCCCAGACGGTCACGATGCCCAGCGCATGCGCCTTTGCAGTGAGCTGCGCCATGTCATGGCGGCGACCGGTGCGGTAGTCGACCTCCGTGAGGTAGAGCACCGCAATCTCCTCCGACAGCGCGGCCTGGACCGCCTCCGGCGCCACGAGGCGCAGCTGGTGCCCTCGCCCGAGCGTCGCGATCAGGCCTTCGGCCATGTAGAGATCAGTCGGAAAATTGCCGGTGTCGGAGAGCACGATTTTGCGCTCAGGCTTCATATCGAGCGCGGCGGCGAGCGCCTGGTAGGCCTTGAGCGAGAGCGTGTCGCCCATCATCACCGAGCCCGCCTCCGCGCCGATCAGCCGGCCGATGCGATTGCCCACGTTGCGCGGCTGCACGTACCAGCCCGCCGTGTTCCACGCGCGAATGAGCTCATCGCCCCATTCCTGCCGGATCACGCGGTCAACCTTTTCGGCAACGCCCAGCGGCAGCGCGCCGAGCGAATTGCCGTCGAGATAGATCACGCCCTCGGGCAGATGGAAGAGCGCTCTGGTGTCGTCGTAGACGCGAAGTCGGGTCTTGGTCATGGCTGGCTCAAAGAATGGTGCGGACGCGCCAAAGTTCGGGAAACAGCTCGACCTCCAGCATGCGCTTGAGATAGCTGACCCCGCCGGTGCCGCCGGTGCCGCGCTTGAAGCCGATGACCCGCTCAACGGTGGTGACGTGATTGAAGCGCCAGCGGCGGAAATAATCCTCGAAGTCGACGAGTTTTTCGGCGAGCTCGTAGAGCATCCAATGCGTCTCCGGCGCCTCATAGACCTCCCGCCACGCCTCCAGCACGCCTTCGTTCAGGCTGTGTGTCTCGCGGACGTCACGCGCCAGGACAGAAGGCGGCATCGCGAGCCCCTTGCGGTCGGCGAGGCGCAGCACCTCGTCATATAGGCTCGGCGTCGCCAGCTCCGCCTCGAGAAGATGCGTGACCTCGGCGTCATGCGCATGCGGCTTCAGCATCGCGTGATTGCGGTTGCCGAGGAGATATTCGATCAGGCGATACTGGCTCGACTGGAAGCCCGAGGATTGCCCGAGCTTGGAGCGGAAATGCGTGTACTCGCTTGGGGTCATCGTGCGCAGCACGTCCCAGGCGCTGTTCAGCTGCTCGAAGATGCGGGAGACGCGCGCCAGCATCTTCATCGCCGGCGATACCTCGTCACGCGCGATGGCGCGACGGGCGGCGCTGAGCTCGTGAATGGCAAGGCGCATCCAGAGCTCCGAGGTCTGGTGCTGGATGATGAACAGCATCTCGTCATGCGCATCCGACAGCGGATGCTGCGCGCCAAGGATCGCATCCAGCTGGAGATAGTCGCCGTAGGACATCCGCCGAGCGAAATCGGTCTCGGCGCCCTCGGCGGTGGGATCGTAGTCGTTGCTGGTCATGACATCCCCTCTCAGATCTGCGTCAGTCCAGGCCAACCAGGTTCGCGGTGATTTTCGACGAGGGATCCTTGAGCCCGTCGACGACCGTGAAATGGTTGTAGCCAGGCTCGACCACCAGACGCGTCGGCACGTCAAAACCGGTCCAGACGTTTGCCATCAGCTCGGCCTGGCGGACGAATTCGGGCCGCTCGGCGCCGCCGACCCAGGCCGTGAGCGGCACGTGTCCGCGCGGCAGATGCAGCGCGGCGCTTTCGAGCGTCGCCTCCTCCAGAGTCATGCCAAGCGTGGCGTTCATCTTGGTCTTCAGCAGCGGGCGCAGATCGTGCAGACCGCTGATCGACAGCGTCCCGGCGATGCGGTTGTAGACTGCAGGCTCAAGCCGGCTGTCTTTGCAGAGCATACGGGTGACGAGATGGCCGCCGGCGGAGTGGCCGGCAAGCCGGATCGGTCCGGCGACGAGCGCGGCCGCGGTGGCGATGGCAGCCGCCATCTCGGCCGTGATGTCGGAGATGCGCGCGGCCGGCGTCAGCGTGTAGCTCGGCAGCGCGACGGCAAAGCCATGGTGGCGCGCGCCTTCAGCAAGGTCGGTCCACGACGATTTGTCGAACCGCATCCAGTAGCCGCCATGGACGAAGACGACGAGGCCCTTTGTGTCGCCATTGGGCAGGATCAGGTCGAGACACTGGCGCTCGCCTGAGCCATAGGCGATGTCCGGACGAAATGCCCTGAGCCCCGCGCGATAGGACGCGGCGCGCTCGGCCCAGAGCGCGGGCAGTGTGTCCGATCCCGGCACATGAGCCGAGTTGGCATACGCATCATCCCAATCGCGCATCGTTACTCCCAGACTCGCAGGCGACAGGTCGCCAGTCTGCCACCGGCCGCGCCGCCATCCTAGTCTTTATTTTAAGCTTAAAGCATTTAAAGGCGCACCTATATCGGGCACCGCTCCTCGCCCTGAGGAGCACGCCCTGGCGCGCGTCTCGAAGGGCGGGGCCACCGGCCGCGCCGTCATCCTTCGTGACGCTTGCTTCGCAAGCTCCTCAGGTGAGGGAGTGCCACCACACTCCGTCATTGCGAGCGCAGCGAAGCAATCCAGAGTTCTTTCCGTGGCACCAGTCTGGATTGCTTCGTCGCTTCGCTCCTCGCAACGACGGCGGAGGGGGCAAAGGGCTACCCCTTCTCCACCCCGCACCATTCCGCGATGAACAGCGCCATCGCCTTGGTAGACTTCTTCAGCGACTCCAGATCGACATATTCATTGAAGCCGTGGATCTCGCCGCCGCTCGGGCCGAAGCAGAGGCTGGGGATGCCGTGGTTGAGGCCGTAGAAGCGGGTGTCGGTGAGCGCGGTGAAGACGAGGTCTTCGACCGCGCCGCCATAGACGGCGTTGAAGGCCTTGCCGAAGGCGGCTTCGGGCGCAGCCGCGTTGGTCAGCTCATAGCCTTCCGACAGGAAGCCGGACCATTCGACCTCGGGCGGATTGTTGGCGAGGAAGCGGTGGTTTCGCGCCGCGGCCGCGACGCAGGCCAGAATCTCCTTCTGGTGATCGGCGATGGACCAGCCCGGCAGAACCGCGATACGGCAATCGACGTCGCACCAGGCCGGCACGCTGGAGGCCCAGTCGCCGCCCTTGATGATGCCAGGGTTGAAGTTGATGGGATGGTTGAGCGTCTTGAAGTGACGATCACTCTTGGCGCGCTCGTTCCATTCTATCTCGAGCTTTTGCAACGCCTGGATCAGATGATAGGCGGCCATGATCGCATTCGCGCCGGAGCCGGCAAACGCCACATGGGTCGGATGGCCCTTCACGCGCAGACGAAACCAGATCACGCCGACCTGCGAGCGCACCATCTTGCCGCCCGTCGGCTCCGGAATGAAGCAGGCATCGGCGCGATAGCCGCGCTGGAGCGTCGAGAGCGCGCCGACGCCGGTGCTCTCCTCCTCGATCACGGACTGGAAATGGATCCGCGCCGTGGGCCGAAGGCCTGCGGCCTTGATCGCATCGAGCGCATAGAGTGCGCCGATGGTGCCGGACTTCATGTCGCAGGCACCGCGGCCGTACATTTTGCCGTCCTTGATGACCGGCGCAAATGGCGGGGTGTCCCAGAGCTCCAGCGGTCCCGCCGGCACGACGTCGCAGTGGCCTTGCAGGATCAGTGATTTGCCGCCACTCGTTTGCGGGCGGTAGGTGCCGACCACCGTGCGCGCCTTGGAAAAATCATGCTCGATCGGACCGAAGCCGCGCAGATCCCTGAGTTCGTCGACATTGATGTGCCAGTCGTCGACCTCATAACCCCGCGCGCGGAGCAGATCACCCATCATGTCCTGACAGGGCCCCTCAGCGCCGCGGGTCGAGGGGATCGCAACGAAATCGCGGGTGGTCGCAAGCTGGGCCTCGAAGCCGGCATCGACGGCGTCGAGAATCCTCTGCTGCGTATCGGCATTCATGCTGGCAACTCCGTCAGGCATTCCCAAGAGCGCCGCGAAGCTAGCCGATTTCAGCCCTCCGGGTACTCCTCAAAATAGGCATCCAGCAATGCATCTTCGAGCAGTCGGCCCTCCGAATAACCATTCAACGTCGCTGGCCGCGTGACGCCGTCGAGCAGGCGCTTGCAAGGTTCCGGCGCGCCAAGCACGGTGCGCACGGGGATCCGCTCCGCATAGATTGGCAGTGCGTAGTCCTCATCGTCGTCTGCAAGGCCCTTGGTGCGAACCTTGGCGGAGGCTTCCTCGATCTCCATCGCGATGAAGGACGTCGCCTTGGCCTCCTGCGTGCTGCTTGGGCGCAAGCCCGCAGTGCGATCCGGGAAGAAGCGGTCGACCATGGCGACCAGCGCGCGCTGCTTCTCCTCCGCGTCCGTCACGAGGTAAGCGGTCCCGAAGGCCATCACCGCGCGATAATCCGCCGAATGATTGAAGCCGCAGCGCGCCAGCACGAGGCTGTCGAGATGCGCAACGGTGAGACAGACCCTTTGCCCGCTCGACTGGTTGCGCAGCATGCGGCTCGCGCTGGAGCCGTGCCAATAGAGCTTGGTCCCTTCCCGCCAGAAGAAGGTCGGCGTGCAATAGGGCTGGCCGTCGATCACATAGGAGACGTGGCACAGCATCGAGGAGTCCAGGATGCGGTGAACGGTGGCGTGATCATAGGACCCGCGATCATGGCGGCGCTTCACCTGGTTGCGGGACGAGACCGGATAGGACGTGGTGGCGATACCGTCGGACACGGCGGCTCCTGTCGTGAAATTGAATCTGGAAGGAGTTGTAGCGCCCCATTTGGTCTGCGATAGTGCCAATTCCATGCGAAAAATTCCGACCAATTCAAAACCGCCCCCGAAAGCCGCGCCGCGCAGGGCCGAGCTGCCGCTCGATTTTTCGGGAGCGCACATTACGGCGAGCGCTCCCTCGGCGCACCGGCTCTACCAGGCGCTCTGCCACGCGATCGTGGAAGGCCTGGTCAGGCCGGGCGAGCCGCTGCCGCCATCGCGGACGCTGGCGAAGCAAACCGGTTTCCGGCGCAACGCCGTCGTCACGGCCTATGAGCGGCTGATCGCCGACGGGTTTGCGGAAGCAACCGTCGGCTCCGGGACGTTCGTCTCTGCAAAAATTCCCGCGCGCGTGAGCGATGCGCGCAAGGCGAAGATCATCGTCGAGGCGCCGCGGCAGGGCACGCTGGCACTCGGCTGCACCCACATCGACGAGCGCTCACTGCAACGCTTCCGCGGCTTCGTCGGCCGGCGCATGCGCGCCTTCGGAAGTGAACATCTGCACTATGGTGATCCGCGCGGCAGCCGCGAGTTGCGCGTTGCGGTTGCCGATCATTTGCTCGCGGCGCGGGGCCTGCGCTGTGATCCCGACCAGATCATGCTGACCTCAGGCACGCTGCACGCCTTGCGCATCGTGCTCGGCGCGATCCTCAAAACCAACGACCAGATCTGGTGCGAGGATCCGGGCTACCCCACCGCGCGCGCGACGATCCTCCATTGCGGATATCGCGCTGTCTCCGCGCCGGTCGACGAGCACGGCCTGCGTGTCGCCAAGGGCCGGACGGCGGCACCAAGGGCGCGCGCGGCCTATGTCACGCCGTCGCATCAATTTCCGCTGGGCGTGCAGATGTCGATGCCGCGCCGGCTCGAGCTCCTGGACTGGGCGAGGGAGGCTGGCGCCTTCGTGCTGGAGGACGATTACGACAGCGAGTTCCGCTATGACGGCGCACCCCTGATGTCGCTCGCCGGCATCGATCAGCTCGAGCGCGTGATCTACATGGGCACATTTGCCAAGACATTGTTTCCGGGCCTGCGCATCGGCTATTGCGCGCTGCCGGAGCGCTTGATCGGCACGGTCGCGACTGCGCGGGCCGCGCTCGACCGTTTTCCCGGTACGCTGATGGAAGGCGCGGTCGCGGACATGCTCAACTCCGGTGCCTTCGCTGCGAACCTGAAGCGCGTGCGAAAGCTCTATCGTGAGGCGCGCGATGCACTGGCTGCGACGCTTCAGGCCGCGTCCGACGGCCGGCTGTCTGTTCCCGTGCCCTCGCAAGGCCTGCATCTGGTCGCGCGGTTCGAGCCGTCGGTGGATCTGCGCATCGCCTCGCAGGCCAAGCACGCGGCCGGCGCGGAAGGCTGGCTGCTGGCCGACACCTATGCGCGCGCCCGTCCCCTGCCCGGTTTCGTCCTCGGCTTTTCCGGCCATTCCGTTCCGCAACTGGTGGCGTCAGCCGAAAAGCTCGCGACGCAATCGCTGGCCGCGCTTCGCGGCAGCGACATGCCGGCACGGCGCGCGTGACGAAGGTTCACTATGAGAATCGCGCGCGGCTTTCTAACATCGCCGCATCGAGGTTTGGATTTTTCGTCATGACCCATTTTCGCGCGATGAGCCTGTGCGCGCTGTTTGCCGCAGCAACAATAACGTTGGCGCGCGCCGACACGGTCGGGCGCGAGCAGAATATCGTCGGCTTGCGGCTTGGCCAGCGCGTGATGGTCGATGACGGCACCTGCCCCGCCGGGCAGATCAAGGAAGTGCGCGGTGCTAAGATGACCGAAAGCGGCATCACGGCGACACGCACCTGCGTGCCGCGGTTTGGACCGAAGTCGAAATAGCGTGCGGTCTACTTCGCCGGGTCGAACATGCACTGAAGGGTCGGCTTGGCGATCTTGGTGAAGGTCGGTCCGATCTCGGACTGCTTGGCGGCCGGCACCCATTCGTTCTCGATGGTCGGCACGCCGGTCTCGCTGATGCCGCGAAGCAGCGCTTCGCGCAGGTCGCGGTCCTCGACGACGGCGGCGGCATGATCATGCAGGCAGCCACAGACTTCCTCCGGGTGCGCCCAACGCCCAAGCATGTGCGGCGCGCATTGGCGCACGAAATCGGTGCGCGGATCCGGCAACCTGTTGGGAGAGCGCACCTGAGCCTGGGCAGCGGTGATCGTGAGGACGGACGCGAGGAAAGCTGCGGCGCAGATGCGAAACATGATGGCTTTTCTTGATCCTACCGGTCTTTTTTTCTGCGATCAGAGACGCGCGGCCATCACGATCGGCTGAGGCGCCTTGGCCCCAACCGGCGAGCCGCTATAGGCAAAGGTCCCGACGCCCGGCAGTCCGCTGTCGCTCGTTCCGGCCAGCGAGGATCCGGCGAGGACGAAGCCGAAAGCGAGGATGAAGCGGAGCGCCCACATGTGAAGTCTCCAGTTCCCGCGGCTGTGCGTCGCTACCGCTGATGGGGGTGATAACCATGGGCGGTTTCGTCCGTGATGCGCCAAATGCGGAAAATGGTTTCATCTTCGTGAGAATTGTTTCGTCGGCGCCGATGCGACGAAACATTAAGTCAAAAACCCCAATTATTTCAGTGAAGTCGCCTCGTGGCCGACGGCTGCTTCGCGGCCCTCTCCGGCGTTCCCGCAGCTGCCCGCGCGCGCTTGCGGTCACCGTCCCGAAGCAGCCGCTTCACACGCATTTTACGTTTCTCTGCTGAACAGGAGCGCAAAGAAGCGCGAAGTTCCGCTGAACCGGGGTTGTTCCAGCGACGACCGACGCCTTCGAACATCGATAAGCCCGGCATCAAACCGAGGCTCAGGGTTGAGGGATGGCCATCATGATGGCTTTAGATCGCGCAATGGCGCGCGATGCGGACCAGGGTTCGGACCGCGCCAATAAGAGACAGAGGCAGTGCGGCGCCACCGGCGCGATGGCGCTGCAATCAGACCGCGGCTATGAGGCGGCACCGCAGGCGTTCGTGCGGCTGACCGGCTCGCTTCTCGCAAGGCCGCGCGCCAGCCGCAAACTCGTCACTGAGTGAAGAAGTCGCCGCACTTCTGAATGCTGGTATCCGTCGGCCCCCACGGCATGATCGGCACGGTCGAGGTCGAGTTCTTCGGCGAGCCCTCGATCAGCTTGTCGGAATAGACCATGTAGACCAGCACGTTGCGCTTGGTATCGCAGCCGCGCACGATCTGCATCTTCTTGAAGAACAGCGAACGGCGCCTTCGGAACATGTCGTCGCCCTGCTCCAGCTTGTCCTTGAACTTGATGGGACCGACCTGCCGGCAGGCGAGCGAGATGTCAGAGACCTCCTCGGCGAGCCCCAACCAGCCCTTGAAGCCGCCCTTCTCCGGTACCGTGAAATGACAGGCCACGCCCTCGACCTCGGGATCGTCGAGGCCATAGGTCGCGAGCTTGTCGTTCGGGCTCAGCCATTTGAACACGGTGGAGCGGCGGAAGATCAGATCGGGCTCATCGGCGGCTTGGGCGAAGCTGGCCGGCACGGCCATGAGCAGGAGGAATAAAGCGAGGCCTTTCAAGTGCATGCCAGAAAGACCGGGGAAACGAGATGACATGAAGCTCTCCGGTAACAAGTCCCCGCAATGTAGGGATGCGAGAGCTGATCAGGAAGGCGACCGGCTGACCCGCGCAGCCTCCGTTTACCGGTCTGTGAGGCTTTTTTGCTACGGCTTCGACAAAATTGGCTGATATCAGAACCGCTATAGTGGTGAACGCGTATCCCCTTTGCGAGACTAACTACTGATTTGGAAGACGGATTCGAGGATGAATAGCGTGAGCGTGACCGGTTCTTCTGGCGCAAGGGCGCGGTTGTGGCGGGTCGCCATTTTGACGGCGGCGGGTGCGATTGGCACCACGACCCATGCGGAAGCCGCGATGTATTACTGGTCGGACTACACCGACGGTTCTTACTATCACCAGCCGCAGCCGCGGATCGAGCGTGCGAATCCGCGCAAGCGCGCCACTGTTCTGGGCAAGAAAAAGAAAGAGAGCGGCGAGAAGGAGACCGGCGCCAAGCCGCAAGGGCCTCTGGTCATCGCCATCTCGATCGACCGGCAGAGGGTGACGGTCTACGATTCCAACGGCGTGTTCGCGGAATCGCCGGTGTCGACCGGCATGAAGGGGCATCCCACGCCGATGGGCGTGTTCAGCGTCATCCAGAAACACAAATTCCACCATTCCAACATCTATAGCGGCGCACCGATGCCGTATATGCAGCGCATCACCTGGTCGGGTGTCGCCATGCATGCCGGCGTGCTGCCCGGCTATCCCGCCTCCCATGGCTGCATCCGCATGCCGATGGCGTTCGCGGTGAAGATGTGGAATTGGACCAAGATGGGCGCGCGCGTGATCGTGACGCCCGGCGAGATGACCCCGCACAGTTTCTCGCATCCCCTGCTCGCGAGCCTGCGCGTCCCGCCGCAGCCGACGGCGAGCCTGGAGCAGCCTGCGACAACCGTCGCCGACAAGGCGGACAAGGGCGCCCCCGAGGCCATGTCTCCTGAGAGCAAGGCCGAAGAGAGCAAAGCCGCGGAGGTCAAGGCTGCTGAGGTCAAGAGTGTGAACGCCGAGCCGGCGATGGAGCTGCGCTCGACCGTCGGCCATACCGTGATGTCGGACGCAACCATTGGCAACGCGATGGCGCGCGAGGAGGCCCCCGCTGACAAGGCCCCTCCGAACGAAGACGCAAAGACGAACGGTGCGAAAATCGCTGACGCATCCGAGCCGGCAAAACCGCAAACGGACGAAGCGACCGCCAAGCCTGCTGCGAGCGCGAGCACCAAGCCCGAAGCTGTTAAGGCTGACGTTGCCAAGCCTGAACCGGCAAAGGCCGAAGCGACCGAGGCCAAGAAGCCCGATGTCACCGTGACGGCGCCGACGCCTGCAGCACAGCCCGCCGCCGATGCGAAAAAGGATCAGACCCGCATCACCGAGCCCGCGCCAGCCGCAAAGCCCGAACCGCCGAAGCGTACCGGCCAGATCGCGGTGTTCATCAGCCGCAAGGATTCCAAGATCTATGTGCGGCAGAACTTTTCGCCGCTGTTCGATGCGCCCGTGACGATCGCGGCCAGCGACCGTCCGCTCGGCACGCATGTCTTCACCGCGGAAGCCGACAAGAGCGATGCCAACGCGCTGCATTGGTCGGTGGTGTCGGTGCCCGTCGCCGTCCGCTCGGTGGAGCGTGACGACGACAGCCGCATGACTCGCCGCCAGCGCATGGCCGGCGTCATCCCGATCGCCGCAAAGCCTGTGATCACACCGGACAGTCCGGCCGAGGCGCTCGACCGCATCTCCATCCCCGCCGACACCATGGCGAAGATCGGCGAGATGCTGACCACCGGCAGCTCGATCATCGTCTCCGACCAGGGCATCAATCAGGGCGAAACCGGCGAAGGCACGGATTTCATCGTCCGCTTGCGCTAGGCCTCCGCATAACGCGGTGTTGAGCGCGCTTGGTCGCGCGCGCGGAGTATCATCGTCCCCGGATCACCTTCGGGGACATCGCCATGCTGAACCGCAGGACAATGCTCACCGCGGCGCTTGCCGCGATCACCAGCCCCGTCGCGACTCGCGCCCTTGCGCAAGCGTCGATGAGCAAGATCTCGGCTTACGCCTTCTCCTTCCCCGCGCTCTCCGGCGACGATATCCGGCTTGCCGCGTTTACCGGCCGACCGCTGATGATCGTCAACACAGCCTCGCTGTGCGGCTACACTCCACAATATGCTGGTCTTCAGGAACTCTGGAACGAGTTCCGCGAACGCGGACTGACCATCATCGGCGTGCCCTCGAACGATTTCGGCGGCCAGGAGCCGGGCGGCGTAACCGAGATTTCGGAGACCGCACATCACCAATACGGCGTTACCTTCCCGATCGCCGCCAAGGCCGTCGTGGTCGGTCCCAAGGCCCATCCGTTCTACAAATGGGCGGCGGAAGCCCGGCCGAAGGAAGTTCCGCGCTGGAACTTCCACAAATACCTCATCGGCCGCGACGGCTATATCGCCGAGGTTTTCGCCTCTGCTGTCGAGCCGACCGACACGCGGGTCAAGACCGCGGTCGCGAAGGCGCTCGCGGATAGCTGAGCTGGTCTCACGCGCCTGGGCACAATTGCCTAGCTGAGCCAAACAGCCGTTGCATTGGTGATGGCCCACCAACTAGGCTAGGATTGTCTGGGGCGGACAGGTTCGGACAGGGGCAAAAAAGCTACGGCCGAACAACGGGATCAATCTATCGAGGACAACATCATGCGTGTTGCGGCAGGACTGATTTTGGCGAGCGCGATCTCTCTTGCGATGGCGAGCGCCGCATGGTCGCAGACCCCAGCCGCGAAGCCCGCGGCAGCCGCGCAGGCCGCCCCCGCCGCAGCGCCGGCAGCGGCCCCTGCCGCGGCCGCCAGCCCGCCAGCAGCGGCACAGGGCGCGCAGCCGGCACGCGCCGCCTGCAGCAATCCCAGTGCGCTCGGCGTCGCCCGCACCGTCGAGATCGACACCACGGGTGGTCCAGGCTTCGGCTTCGAGCACTTCAAGGAGCTCGACTTCCTGCGCGACCACGAGGTCGTGCTGACCTTCGACGACGGCCCGTGGCCGAACAACACGCCTGCGGTGCTGAAGGCGCTCGCCGATGAATGCACCACCGGCATCTTCTTCCCGATCGGCAAGCACTCGACCTACGAGCCGGAGATCTTGAAGAAGGTCTATGCCGCCGGCCACACCATCGGTGCGCACACCTGGTCGCACGCCAACCTCAACAACAAGAAGCTCACCGATCAACAGAAGAAGGACGAGATCGAGAAGGGCTTCTCAGCGGTGAAATGGGCGCTCGGCGGCATCTCGCCCTCGCCGTTCTTCCGCTTCCCGGCGCTCCAGCACCCGCCGGAGATGGTGACCTATCTCGGCAACCGCAACATCGCGATCTTCTCCTGCGACCTCGACTCCTTCGACTTCAAGGCCTCCAAGCCGGAGAAGGTGATCGACACCGTGATGAAGAAGCTCACC
This sequence comes from Bradyrhizobium sp. CCGUVB23, assembly GCF_024199885.1. Classification (NCBI taxonomy): domain Bacteria; kingdom Pseudomonadati; phylum Pseudomonadota; class Alphaproteobacteria; order Hyphomicrobiales; family Nitrobacteraceae; genus Bradyrhizobium; species Bradyrhizobium sp. CCGUVB23. The sequence continues at coordinate 8,337,850 of NZ_JANADQ010000001.1, read as the reverse complement.
AAGCTCGGCAAGGGCATCATCCTGATGCACGACTTCCAGAAGCACACCGCTGAGGCCCTGCCCGCGCTGCTCGCGCAGCTCAAGGCCGGCGGCTACAAGGTCGTGGCGATGCGCGCGAAGAGCCCGGTGTCGACGCTGCCCGAGTACGACCAGGAGCTGCTGAAGGACGTCAAGCTGCCGACTGTGAGCCAGCGCCCGGTCAACAGCGTGGTGACGACGGTCTCGGAATAGTCGCGCCGTTGTCTTTCCGTTTCGAAGGCTACGTCATCGTCTCCGCCGACGGCATGCTTGCCGACGCGCGGCACGTCATGCCCGACAGCCTGAAGTTCGAGGGCGACAAGAGGTTCTTCGAGCAGGCGCTCGATCGCACTGCGCTGATCGTGCACGGCCGGCACTCGCATGAGGGACAGCCGAATTCACCCAAGCGCAAGCGGCTGATCCTGACCCGCAAGATCGCAGCGCTCGTGGTCGATCCGGAGATGCCGAACGCGACACTGTGGAATCCGCTCGGCGCGAGCTTCGAGGAAGCCTGCTCTTTTGCCGACGTTGCCTCCGGCACGGTCGCGATCATCGGCGGCCCCGTCGTGTTCGACATGTTCATGGACCGCTACGACACCTTCTGGCTCTCGGAAGCCCCAAAGGTGCGCCTGCCTGGCGGCGAAGGCTGTTTCGTCGGTGTGCCAAAGCGAACGCCGCAGGAGGTGCTGACCTCACACGGGATGAATCCGGGCACACCGTATTTGCTTGACGCGGCGCATGGCGTGACTGTGACCCCGTGGCGGCCCGCGAGAGGGTCCCAATAAAACTCGAAAGACAACCCCATGCACAGTACCGGTGTTTTAATACCTGCGCATGCGTTTGCCACGCATAACGAACGACGCGCCTTTACCGGCATAACGACGCCCTCACCCACATAAGAGCGTGTGATATTCGAGAGTACGTGGCGCTACTGGACGGTGGATCGGGGCAAACTGCACTTCTCGAGTTCGGCCCGCACGTCGTGGAGAACGCTGCTCCAATCGCCGGGCTGAGGTTGCCGGAATTGCCGCAGCGTCGGATACCAGGGGCTGTCGTCGCGGTTCAGCAACCACCGCCAGCACCGATCGAAGCGATTGAGCAGCCAGACCGGGCGGCCAAGCGCTCCTGCAAGATGCGCCACCGCGGTATCGACACTGATGACCAGATCCAGTGCCTCGATCAGCGCCGCGGTTTCACCGAAGTCGTGGAGATCTTCCGTCCAGTCATGCAAGGACAGACCAGGCGGCGGCGACTGCCTGGCTCCCGATCCCTTCTGCAATGAGACGAAACTCACCCCCGGCAGGTCCGCCAGCTCCGAGAATCGTTCAAGCGGAATGGATCGGCGCCGGTCGCCGCTCATCGTCTGATTGCCGGCCCAGACGAGGCCGACCCGCACGCCATCGATTTGCCGGACGCGATGGCGCCAGGCCGCCACGCCTTGCGGATCGGCCCGGAGATAGGATGCCTGCTGCGGGATGGTTTCGATTGTGGTGCCAAGGACCCGCGGCAGACTCAACAGCGGACATTGCAGGTCGAACGGCGGCAGGGGATCGCCGCGGGCAACGATGCTCTCAATTCCCGGCAGCCCCGCCAGCAGCGGCACCAGCGGCCGCTGAACCTCGAGAACGACCCGCCGCCCCGCCGCAATTGCCGGCACGAAGCGACAGAACTGGAGCGTGTCGCCCAGGCCCTGCTCCGCATGCAGCAGCAGGACCCGATCACCGATATCTCCTCCATCCCAGAGAGGCTGGCTGAAGCCGCGCAGATGCTGCTTTTTCGTGTCCTGCTTCCACCGCCACTCATATTCCCGCCATCCTTCGTCGAACTGGCCGGCCAGCAACAGCGTGATCCCAAGGTTGAAATGCGCGTGGGCATAATCCGGCTTTTGCGACACCGCCGTTCGGAAGCTCTGGATGGCTTCTTCAGGCCGCCCGAGATCAAACAGCAGGGTGCCAAGATTGTTGAGCGCCTCCAGCCAGGTCGGATTGCGATCAAGAGCTGCCCGATAGCAAGACTCCGCTTCGTGGAAGCGGCCGGACTCGCGAAGGGCGTTGCCCAGGATCAGGTACGCCGGAACATAGTCCGGCTTCAGACGCAAAGCTTCCCTGCAGCATGCTTCCGCCTCTTCCAGCTGGCCCCGCAGTCGCAGCAAGTCACCGAGATTGTTCAATGCCTCGGGGAAACATGAGTTCAGTTTGCAAGCTTCGCGAAGATTGACCTCCGCCTCGTCGAGGCGCCCCAATTTGATGAGAAGACCACCAAGATTGTTATGGGCCTCCGCAAATGTCGGGTTGAGGCGCAGGGCCTCACGATAGCAACGCTCGCATTCCTCGAAAGCGGACAGATTGAATAACACTGCCCCAAGGTTGCAGTGGGCCGCCGCAAAATCCGGTCTTTGCCGCAGCACCTGCCGAAACTCGCTGATCGCATCATCGAAATGCTTCCGTCTCATCAGCAGATTGGCGAGATGGAAACGAGCATCGACATGATCGGGAGCATATTGCAGCGCGCGCCGGTAGTGGGCTTCCTCACCCGCGACGTCTTCGCATTCACCCAGCAGGATACCAAGCTGAATGTGCGTATCCAGATCGTCGGACTTATGCAGCAGCGCTTCCCGGTAGCTCGCGATGGCCTCGCCCCTTCGTCCGAGAGCGCGCAGAGTGGCAGCCATGCTGCTATGATACACGCTGTCGCGAGGCTGGAGCTTGACGGCACGGATGATGAGATCGAGCGCCCTGTCGGGGTGACCAGCCTGGAGCGAAACAAGGCCCAGGAGGTGAAGACTGTCCGCATGATCCGGCTCGGATGCCAGTATCTGCCGATAAATCGCCTCTGCTTGCGGCAAGCGGCCTGCGCAATGGTGCGCAAGACCGGCCTCGAATGCTACAGAACCTGACGACTTATCAGCAAACATTACGATGGGCCCCATCATCGATGCGATTACGTAGGGTGCGAGACAGATGCCCCTTCGTGCGTTTGCCGCTCATGCAGACTCTATGAAACGCGCCTGAGTCCCCCTACGAACTGCACAGCCAGACAAGCCGCCAGAACGCTGAGCAACTCTCGAATTTGCCTGACGCCTCGCTCCCCATCATTCTACAGCAACGACCTTGCGCGAAGCTGGGACGCACCACGCGCGTCCACGCGTCAGAAGTAGCCAACCCGCGATTTCTGCTACGATCTTGGGATTCCAGCTACAAGGGCACCAATTGCCGATCGAGACTACGCTCGGGCCCTCAATGCACCGCAGGCAGCTCAACGCGCCACGGAGCGATTGAACAACAAGGCCGGCTTCGTCTCGTCGCAACTTTCGCCGATCTGGTCGGCAAGACGCGGGCACGCTTTGCCGAGCATCGCGTTGTCCAGGATGTCAGGCAGCCTCGTATGTCGCACACAGACCGCCCGCAGGCGCCCAGGCCGCTTCGAAGGTCATCTCCGGTACTTTCCCGTCGGCGACGATACCGATCTTGTCGAAGATGTCGATCGCGGTGCCGTTGCGCGTATGCCCCTGCCCGTCACCGCAGTAATCGGCCCGTATCAGCCGAACGCAAGCCTGATAATAAGGCGCAAGCGAAGAGCCATCGGGCGTCGAGCCCCAGGGCTTATAGCCAAGACGGACGCATTTGCCTTCGGCGCCGCCGGTACAGGTGATCAACAGCCGGCTTCGTTCGGCTTCTCCCGAGGGAGGCAGGTACCGCCCGTCCTGGGTGAACGAACCGGCAAGCGGGAATCCGAGCCGCCTTCCCTCCGGATCGGGCTGGCAGAGATTGCGCCATTCTCCGCTCGCAGGCTCCTGTTCCGAGAGCTGGTACAGAACGACCTCTCCGCTTTGGTCCTTGGGATCGTGCTCCACCGCGTCGATACGAACCAGACGACGCGCTCCAGTCCGGTCACCTAACGCCAGAATCGTACCGGGCAAGTCAGTTTGCGCCATGATCCGGCCATCGGAGAGCATGACGCGAAAGCGCGTTCCATCGACTGCGACGCCCTGCACGCGGACTGCTTCGCCGACCTCGCCACCGCAACTCGACGACGGAAACAGGCCAACAAGCGCCAGCAGCGCGGCGGTGCCGGCGACGCGACGCACCGCGCTGCGACGTGAGCGAAGCGTCTTTCGTCTCAACGAGTCTTGCCTTCCGGGACGACGACGAATTCGACCTGAACGCCGTTCAGGTCGTGGAGCGTACCCGAGGTCAACAGTCCATTCTGACTAAGTGAATTCTGAGTAAGGGAATTCGTGGTGAGTGTGTTGCCCGTAATCGCGGCATGCGCGGCCGAGACGATGCCGACGAACAAGAGGGATACCGCAGCTACGCGAGCAAAGCTTGAGGAGGCAGACATTCGCAGTTCTCCTGAGGACGGATGCTGATGAAGGCGAACCGAGCGGGCTTGCGCCTTCGTCGATTCACCTGCACCCATTCTCGGGGAGCGAGAATATCTCTGCATGACAGATACTGTGCCTGAAGCGAACTAGTTCGCTTCCTTTTCTCAGGAATTCTGGTTTCGCTTCCCAATTTTTTCGATTTTGCAACAAGTGCCTTAGGCTAGAAACCGACGCGCAGCCCCGCGCGCCCACTCACGAGCGAGCTGTTGTCCGACAACGCGAGGTACTCGGCTGTCGAAAACAGCGAGACATTCCGCGTGCGCCATTCAAGCCCCAGGCCACCGCCGACCGCAAGGAACGGTTACGGCGTCGGAAAGTGATAGGCCAGCACGCCGCGCAGCGTGTGCACCGTACCGCCAGCGCTCAAGCTGGTCATGAAATCAGACGCCAAATCGTCTCTCGCCTCGAGATGCGTCACGCGATACTCTGCACGGGCGGAGATCCTGTCGCTGAAGAAGCGCTCGAAGCCGCCGCCGAAGGTCGCGCCGTGATATTCCCGCGTCGGAGCGGTGCCGGGAAATCCCAGGAAGTTGTACGTGATCGACTGCGCGGTCGTTCCGCTGTAGCCGCCGAGCAGATAGACCAGCGTCTCCGGCGCAACGAGATAGCCGACACGTCCGCCGACGGTCCAACCCCACTTCATCGCAGCGAGATCCGAGGAGATCGCCACACCACCTGCCCCGGTCGATGCACTGACCTTGGCGCCGCCATTCGTTCCGGCATCGATCAATCCGAACGCGCCGACGACCCATTTCGGCGCGATCTGGCGATCGTAGCCGATCGTGAAAGTACCGCCGACATCGGCGCCACCGAGACCGGACGCGTTGAAATCCAGCACGCCTGCGAACGAGCCCGCGACATGAGGCGCGATGACATCGCCCCCCAAGCCCGCACCGACGTAGAGGCCTGTCCATGTCGGACTCAACACCGGCGCCGCCGATGCGGTCACTGGCCCGCCGAACTGGCCGAAACGATAGGCCGCGCCGATCCGGACCACATGCTCGGACAGGTCCGTGGTCCAGACCGCGCCAAGCGGATCGACCGTCGTGTTGCGGCCGAGCGCGACGTAGCGGTATTCGCCGCGCAGCGACACGTTGTCAGCGAGGCGATATTCAGCGCCGGCACCGACCGTGTAACCATGCGACGTCAGCGTCGATTCCTGCGCAGTGAACGAGGGGCCTCACTTGCGGCCGCGCCTTGACGGGCAGATCGGCGGCACTTGCCGGCTGCGCGGCAAAACCCAAGACCTGTGCCACACAGAAAACCACGGCCGCGCGCGCAGCCGCGCCTCGCTTCGAATGAACCAAGCCCGCCCCCAATTGCCTCGAACCACGACGGCCGCCCCTTCACAACCGCACAACCGGTAGTATTCGGCGCCGGCGCACTCCGACAAGCCGAGAGATGCGCTTGCTTCACAGCGGTCGCGATTTTGCAGAAACCCTGTGATCCCAAAGCCATAATGTGTGAATGACGGTTCACGCGATCATCACAGACCGCGAGAATGGTCAGCTCGCGCTGCGAGCCTCCGACTCATGTCGGAGAGCAGGACGTCTGTCCGCAGCCAACGCCGCTAACTGGACTACACGTCCCCGTAGGCCGCCTCGGCCGGACGGGTGGCGCGGCCGTAGCCCATGATCATGAACAGCGCGCCGATGATCGAGAGGTTCTTCAGCGCGTCCACCAGCATTTTGCCGTTCTCGGGCGGGGTCTGGTTCCAGAAGTCGTAGAACAGGAAGGTCGCGGCCGCGACATAGATGACCAGCAGCATCGCGAAAAAGCGCGCGGCGAAATTCAGCGCGATCATCAGCCCTGCGATGATCTCGAGCCCGCCGACCGCGATCGCAAGCAACTGCGGCGTCGTCATGCTGGTGGCCTGCTCCACTTGCTGGGCATAGGGCGCGATCATCTCTGGAACAGTGACCTTGCTGGCGATGAAATCGACAGTCGTCTGTATCGCGAACAGCTTCGTCGCGCCCGTATAGATGAACAGCACGGCGAACAGGATTCGCCCGAAAGTCACGAACGCTGGCATGGTCGGCCTCTTGGCAATGCTTTAAGGGCGGGACACGAAGCGATTATGAAGATTCCGCCCGCGGTTTTCAAACGGGGAAATGTCTTCCCCTCTCCCCTTGTACAAGGGGAGAGGATTTGCAGCTTCAATGCGGCTAGACTACGAGCTTACGTAAACAAACTCGGCTGCTGCCGTGCCGCGCGTTCCTGGGCCTCCACCACCGCGACTGCCGTCATGTTGAGGATGCCCCGCGCCGTGACACCCGGCGTGAGGATGTGCGCCGGGCGCGCCGGTCCGATCAGGATCGGCCCGACGGGAAGCGCGTCGGCCAACACCTTGATGGTCTGGTAGGCGATGTTGGCCGCGTCCAGCGTCGGCATGATCAGGATGTTGGCCTCACCTTCCAGGTTCGAGTGCGGCAGCACCAGCTTGCGCGCCGCGCCCGACAGCGCGGTATCGGCCTGCATCTCGCCATCGGCCTCGATCTCCGGATGCTTCTCCTTCAGCAGCTGCGTCGCCCGGCGCATCTTGCGCGAGGTGTCCGTGTCATAGCTGCCGAAGTCGGAATGCGACACGAAGGCGACCTTCGGCTTCAGTGCGAAGCGCTGCACGTGGATTGCCGCGAGCGCCGCGATCTCGGCCAGCTCCTCCGCGCTGGGATTGGGCCGCACCTGGGTGTCCGCGATGAAGAACGCGCCCTTGGTGGTGATCATCAGCGCCAGCGCCGCATAGTCGCTGATCCCGCTCGAGAAGCCGATGATCTCGCGAACGTGGCGCAGATGGCTCATGTAGCGCCCCTCGACGCCGCAGAGCATCGCATCCGCCTCGCCGCGCCCCACGGCAAGCGCCGCGATCACCGTGTTGTTGGTGCGGACCACCGTGCGCGCTCCCTCCGGGGTAACACCGCGGCGGCCGGCAACCTCGACATAGGACTGCACATAGGAGCGGTAGCGCGGATCGTCCTCGGGGTTGACGAGGTCAAAATCCTTGCCCGCCTTGATCGAGAGACCGAAGCGCTTGATGCGCGCCTCGACCACCGACGGGCGGCCGACCAGAATGGGACGCGCCAGCTTCTCTTCCAGCACGACCTGCGTGGCACGCAGCACGCGCTCGTCCTCGCCCTCGGCGTAGATCACGCGCACCGGCTGGGTCTTGGCCTTGGCGAACATCGGCTTCATGACGATGCCCGAGCGGAAGGCGAAGCGCATGAGCTGGGCCGCATATTCGTCGAAATTGGTGATCGGGCGCGTTGCGACGCCCGATTCCATCGCGGCCTTGGCGACCGCCGGAGCGATGCGCAGGATAAGGCGGGGATCAAATGGGCTCGGGATCAGCGAGCCCGGGCCGAAGCCGCCCGCCTCGCCGCTGTCGAAGCTGCCTTGCGAGACCGCATCCGACGGCGCCTCGCGCGCGAGCTGCGCGATGGCGTCGACCGCGGCATGCTTCATCTCCTCGTTGATCGCGGTGGCGCCGACATCGAGCGCGCCGCGGAAGATGAAGGGGAAGCACAGGACGTTGTTGACCTGGTTCGGGTAGTCGGATCGGCCGGTGCAGATCATGGCGTCGGGGCGCGCTTTCCGCGCCTCCTCCGGCATGATCTCCGGCGTCGGGTTCGCAAGCGCCATGATCAGCGGATGGTCGGCCATCGCCTTGGCCATGTCGGGCGTCAGCACGCCCGGTGCCGAGAGCCCGACGAAGATGTCGGCGCCGCCGATCACGTCGCCGAGCGTGCGCTTGTCGGTCTTCTGGGCGTAGACCGCCTTCCAGCGGTCCATCAGCGTGTTGCGCCCGTCATAGACGAGGCCGTCGATGTCGCAGACCCAGATGTTCTTGCGCTGCGCGCCCATCGAAACCAGGAGGTTCAGCGTCGCGAGCGCAGCCGCCCCTGCCCCCGACGCCACGATCTTGACGTCCGAGAGCTTTTTACCGTTCAGCCGCAGGCCGTTGGTGATCGCGGCGGCGACGATGATCGCGGTGCCGTGCTGGTCGTCATGGAAGACCGGGATCTTCATGCGCTCCTTCAGCCGCGCCTCGATCTCGAAACACTCTGGGCCCTTGATGTCCTCGAGATTGATGCCGCCGAAGGTCGGCTCCAGCGCCGCCACCGTCTCGACCACGCGCTCGATGGTATCGGCGGCGATCTCGATGTCGAAGACGTCGATGCCGGCGAACTTCTTGAACAGCACCGCCTTGCCTTCCATCACGGGCTTGGAGGCCAGCGGGCCGATATTGCCGAGGCCCAGGACCGCGGTGCCGTTGGAGACCACGGCGACCAGGTTGGCGCGGGTCGTCAACGAGGCGGCCTCCGCCGGGTTCTTGGCGATCTCGGTGCAGGCGGCGGCGACGCCCGGCGAATAGGCAAGCGCGAGGTCGCGCTGGTTGGCGAGCGGCTTGCTCGCCTGGATCTCTAGCTTTCCGGGACGCGGCAGGCGGTGATAGGCCAGCGCCGCCTGGTGGAGATCTTCAGAATAAGACGACATGCCCTGCCTCGCCTCGCGTTTTGCGGCCTCAAAACTTTCTTCCCCCGGACCCGCCCCGGCCCGAAGGCGGTATTCCGGATCATGGAAACGGGATCAAGCACGGCCGGCGGCTTGGTGGCAACATCCGATTGCGGCCCCATCAACAGACGGCGCCGTCAAACATTTGAAAACCATAGCTTTCCCTGGACCGCGCGGCGTTTCGCGAATATGGCAGGTTGTTCCGCCCCGAGCCAGCAACTGGAGCTAACCGCATGAGACGAATCCTGATCGGCCTGATCGCGCTTGCGTTGCTCGCAGGCGGCGGCTGGCTCGGCTTCAATCTCTACGCTCAGCACCGCGCCACGGCCGACGTCGAGGCCGCGTTCGACCAGATCCGCAGCCGCGGCGGCAAAGCGAGCCACGGCAAAGTGGCGTTCGATTTGATGACGCGGACCCTGACGGTCGAGGACATCGCCGTCGAGCCGGGCCAGCAGTCGCAGATGCATATCAAGATTGCCGGCGTCAGGGCGACCGGTATGCGCCAAGCCGACCAGGGGCAGTTTTCTGCCGATACCATCGAGTTTTCGGGCATCGAGTTTGCGATCGACAGTGCTGTCGGCCCCTCGCAGATGAAGGCCGCCTACAAGATCGCACAGGCCACGATACGGGATTACACCGGAGCGATCGGGGCTCGGGCCTTGCCGCCGTCAAACGCCATCACCGACCTCTATCGATTTGGCCTCGAACAGTTCACCAGCGTCTTGGCATCCGCAATTGAGGTGCCGACTATTGCCGCAACCATCGTCACCAAGCCAGATACTGCCAAACCCGAGGGTGGCGATCTCACCTATTCGGGCCTTGCCATGAAAAATCTCAGGCACGGCAAGGTCGAAGCGACCAAGGCGGACCGGTTTGCCTTCACGTTCAAGACGGCGCAGCCGGGCAAGTCCGGCCAGTTCACGGGAGAACTGTCGAACCTGGTCATGAGCGATTTCGATGCAGGCAGCATGCTCGCCGCGCTTGACCCGGAAAAGGCGAATGACGACGGCACCCATCAGATGTACAGGCAGGTTTCGGCGGGACCTTACACGGTGACGTCCGGGGATGTTCGTCTCCAGATCGACAGCTTCGCCGTCGACGATATTGGAGTGCAGCCGTCGAAGTTCCGGATGGCCGAGATGCTTGCGATGCTGCCCCAAGATCAGTCGGCGCCGCCAACGCCGGCTCAGGCGCGAGAGATGATGGAGAAGCTTGCCGGCTTCTATGAAGGCCTCCACGTCGGCAGGCTCGAGATCGGCAAGACGTCGATCGCGACGCCGCAAGGAACGGGCAGCATCAATGTGGTCAGGTTCAAGGACGGCGAGTTCGCGGTCGAAGGCGTCGACACGCCATCTCCACAGGGGCAATTCAAGATGGAACGCTTCGCGCTGAAGTCCTTCAGCGTGACGAACCTGATGCGCTGGGCGGCGAGTCTGACCACTCCCGGGCGGGCGCCCTCGCCCGACCAGATGCTCGGGCTGTTCGGTGTGCTCGCAGGCGCAGAGGTCAAGGGCGTGGCCGCGCCCTTCAAGAACTCCAAAAAGCTCGTCACGATCGACACGCTGAGCCTGGACTGGGGGCAGCTGATCGGCTCGATCCCGAGCAAGGCGCATGTGGTTGCGAAGTTCGTCACGCCTACCGATCCATCCGATCCGAAGCAGCTTCCGTTGGTTCTCGGCGGGATCGACAAGCTTCCAATCGACCTCGATCTCGGCGCAACCTGGACCGAGCAGTCCAACAGTTTCGCGCTGGCGCCGGCGACGCTCGACATCGGAGGAATCGCAAAAGCGCAATTGCGCATCGCACTCGGCAACGTGCCGCGTGGGCTGTTCTCTGCCGACTTGGCGCAGGTCATGGGCCAGGCGGCTCAAATCGAGGCCGGTACCATCGAGTTCTCGCTGCGCGACAATGGCGGCGTCGATTCCGCGGCGGCGCAGTACGCACGGGGGCAAAATGTCAGCCGCGAGGCCGCCCGTCAGGCGCTCGCCGACAGCGTCAGGGTGCACCGCGAGGAAGTCGCCGCCGCCAATCCGGATGCGGGCACGGCCGTGGATGCGATCGCAAGTTTTGTCGGGACGCCGGGTCAGACGCTCGTCATCAAGCTCACGCCCCGCGCCAAGGTGCCGCTGATGCAATTGATGCAGCTTTTGCAAACCGATCCGCAGAGCGCGCTGGCGCAATTCCGCATCGAGGCATCGACGGGGCTTTAACTCGGGCGGTTGCGGTCTCGTGTCCCGGACGCGCTGCAACGCGCGAGCGTTGCTGCGCAGAGCCGGGACCCAGAAAGCCTGTGTTTGCCGAGACATGGGCCCCGGCTCAGCAGCGCACCACTGCGTGCTGCGCTGCGTCCGGGGCACGAGACCAAATCACTTCTGCGGCAGGTTCACCCGGACGTGGAGCTCGCGAAGCTGCTTGGTCGTGGCTTCCGACGGCGCGCCCATCAGGAGGTCCATGGCCTGCTGGTTCATCGGGAACAGCGAGATCTCGCGCAGGTTCGTGGTACCGCAGAGCAGCATGACGATGCGGTCGACGCCCGCCGCCATGCCGCCATGCGGCGGCGCGCCGTACTGGAAGGCGCGGTACATGCCGCCGAAACGCTCGACCACTTCCTGCTCGCCATAGCCTGCGATCTCGAATGCCTTCACCATCGCTTCCGGCACGTGGTTGCGGATGCCGCCCGAGGCGATCTCGTAGCCGTTGCAGGTGATGTCGTACTGGAACGCCTTGATGGTCAGCGGATCCTGGCCCTTCAGCGCCTCCAGACCACCCTGCGGCATCGAGAACGGGTTGTGCGAGAAGTCGACCTTCTTGTCGTCCTCGTTGTACTCGTACATCGGGAAGTCGACGATCCAGGCGAGCTCGAACCGCTCCTTGTCAGTGAGGTTCAACTCCTCGCCGACCTTGTTGCGGGCAAGGCCTGAGAACTTCCAGAACTTGTCGGGATCACCGGCGACGAAGAAGGCGGCATCGCCCTCCTTCACGCCGAGTTGCGTGCGGATCGCAGCCGTGCGTTCCGGCCCGATGTTGTTCGCGAGCGGACCTGCGCCCTCGCCGCCTTCGCGCCACATGATGTAGCCGAGGCCGGGTTGGCCCTCGCCTTGCGCCCACGAATTCATGCGGTCGCAGAAGGCGCGGCTACCGCCGCCCGGGGCCGGGATCGCCCAGACCTGGTTCTTGGGGTCTTCGAGCATGCGCGCGAACACCTTGAAGCCGGAGCCGCGGAAGTGCTCGGAGACGTCCTGCATCTCGATGGGGTTGCGCAGGTCCGGCTTGTCGCTGCCGTATTTGCGAAGAGCTTCCGCGAACGGAATCCGCCGCCAGCCCTTGGTCACCGGCTTGCCTTTGGCGAATTCCTCGAACACGCCAGTGATCACCGGCTCCATCGCCGCGAAGACGTCGTCCTGCGTGACGAAGCTCATCTCGACGTCGAGCTGGTAGAACTCGCCGGGCAGACGGTCGGCGCGCGGGTCCTCGTCGCGGAAACAGGGCGCGATCTGGAAGTAGCGGTCGAAGCCCGACATCATCAGCAGCTGCTTGTACTGCTGCGGCGCCTGCGGCAGCGCGTAGAACTTGCCGGGATGGATGCGCGAGGGCACCAGGAAGTCGCGCGCGCCTTCCGGCGAGGACGCGGTCAGGATCGGCGTGTTGAACTCGAAGAAGCCCTGCGCCTTCATGCGCTGGCGCATGGAATCGATGATCGCGACACGCGTCATGATGTTCTGGTGCAGCTTCTCGCGACGCAGGTCGAGGAAGCGGTACTTCAGGCGGATGTCTTCAGGGTATTCCTGGTCGCCGAACACCGGCAGCGGCAGGTCGCCGGCCGGTCCCAGCACCTCGATCTCGCTGACGTAGACCTCGACCTTGCCGGTCGGCAGATCGTCATTGTCGGTCCCTTCCGGGCGGCGGCGGGCCTTGCCGTCCATCCGCACGACGTATTCCGAGCGCAGCTTCTCGGCCAGCGAGAACGCCGGCGAGTCCGGGTCCACCACGCACTGGGTGAGGCCGTAATGGTCGCGCAGGTCGATGAACAGCACGCCGCCATGGTCGCGGACGCGATGGACCCAGCCGGAAAGGCGGACCGTCTCGCCGATGTGGCTCTCGCGGAGCGCGCCGCATGTATGTGACCGGTAGCGATGCATGGTAGTCCCAAAAATGATGTCGGAGGATCGAATCGGACGACCCAAAAGGCCGGTCCGAAGTTGCGGGTGGGTTTACCCGACGAGGCCGGGTGCGGCAACCAAGGGAACGGCCTGTTTTGGGCCCGAACCGTCCATTTTTGCTCAAGCTGGGCCTGAGCCTTTGCTGATGGGCGTTCCAGCCCTACATTTACCGCCATGACCGTCCATTTCCCGTTCCAGAACTCCTATTCGGCACTGCCGGACACCTTCTTCGCCCGCGTGGCGCCGACCCCGGTCGCTGCGCCCCGGCTGATCAAGCTGAACCGGCCGCTTGCCGTCCATCTCGGGCTGGATCCGGACCTCCTCGAGACACCGGAGGGGGCGGAGATCCTGGCCGGCAAAACGGTTCCTGCCGGCGCGGACCCCATCGCCATGGCCTATGCCGGGCACCAGTTCGGGCAGTTCGTGCCCCAACTCGGTGACGGAAGGGCGATCCTGCTCGGCGAGGTCATCGACAAGGACGGCGTCCGCCGCGACATCCAGCTCAAGGGGTCGGGCCCCACCCCATTCTCTCGCCGCGGCGACGGCCGCGCCGCGCTCGGTCCGGTGCTGCGCGAGTACGTCGTGAGCGAAGCGATGTACGCACTCGGCATCCCGACCACGCGCTCGCTCGCCGCCGTCGTCACCGGCGAGCATGTGATCCGCGAGACCGCGTTGCCCGGCGCAGTCCTAACCCGCGTGGCCGCGAGCCACATCCGCGTCGGCACCTTCCAGTATTTTGCCGTGCGCCGCGACACCGACGCGATCCGCCGCCTCGCCGATCACGTCATCGCCCGCCACTATCCCGAGCTGTCGGGGGCCGAGCGCCCCTATCACGCGCTGCTCGCGGGCGTTGTCGCACGCCAGGCCGATCTCGTCGCGCGCTGGCTGCTGGTCGGCTTCATCCACGGCGTGATGAACACCGACAACACCTCGATCTCGGGCGAGACGATCGATTATGGCCCCTGCGCCTTCATGGACTCCTACGATCCCGCGCAGGTGTTCTCGTCGATCGACGAGATGGGCCGCTACGCCTATGCCAACCAGCCGCGCATCGGCTTATGGAACCTGACGCGGCTCGCCGAATGCCTCTTGCCGCTGTTCTCCGATGACCAGGAGAAGGCGATCGAACAGGCGCAGGAAATTCTTGGCGCGTTCCCGGACGCCTTCACCAGAGCCTATCAGGCGGGCCTGCGCATGAAGGTCGGCCTGTTCACCGAGCGTGACGGCGACGAGGCGCTGATCCAGGACCTGCTGGACGCGATGGCGAAGAACGCCGCCGACTTCACCCTCACCTTCCGCAAGCTGGGCGATGCCGCGCGCGATGCGGCCGCCGACGAGCACGTCCGCGCGCAGTTCATCGACCCGGCCGCCTTCGACGAATGGGCCAAGCGCTGGCGCGAGCGTATCGCCGCAGAGCCGCAGTCCGCATCCGAGCGGCAGGCCGCCATGCACGCCGTCAACCCCGCCTTCATCCCGCGCAATCACCGCGTCGAAGCGGTGATCCGCGCCGCCGTTGACAACGACGACTACGCGCCGTTCGAAGAGTTGGTGAAGGTGCTGGCCAAGCCCTACGACGATCAGCCGGAGTACGCCGCCTACCAGGACCCGCCGTTGCCGGACCAGCGCGTGCTGCGGACGTTCTGCGGGACGTGAGCGGCGGGCGCTCGCTGCTACGCTTCGCGCGATCCACTCCCTACCGCACCGCGAGACGACCCGGTTGACCCGGTCTGCCGTTCTGCCCAACAATTTGCGACGTCGGCAACCACTGTCATCAAACTGAAACACTCGCACTCTAACCGGCTGGCGGGCCGTCTTGCCGGAGGCGACCGTCCTCCCAGAGACCTGACACACGCGCCATGCCTTTCAAATTCATCCACCTCACCGACACGCATCTTGCGGGCCCGGGCCTGAAACTCTATGGCCTCGATCCGCGTGCCCGCCTCGACGCCGCCATCGCTGACATCAACAAGCACCATTCCGACGCCGCCTTCGCGGTCGTGACCGGCGATCTCACCCATTGGGGTGACGCCGCGGCTTATGCGGATTTCGCAGCTGCGATGGCCCCGCTCAGGATTCCCCACGTCGCCATGGTCGGCAATCATGACCGGCGCGTCGCCTGCCTCGACGGGCTCAAGGCCGCGCCGCGCGATGCCAACGGTTTCGTGCAGGGCACGCGGACCACGGATCACGGACTGTTCGTCTTCCTCGACACGCTCGACGAGACCAGCGACGCCGGCGAGATGTGCGCAAAGCGCCTCGGCTGGCTGGAGGAGACGCTCGCCAAGGCGCCGACTGATGTGCCGTTCGTTTTTTTCATGCATCATCCGCCCTTCCCGGTCGGCGTTCACGCGATGGATGAGATCGCGCTGAAGCAGAGCGCTGAATTTGCCGATGTGATCGCGCCCTATCGTTCCCGCATCCGCCACCTGTTCTTCGGCCATGTGCACCGGCCGATCTCGGGCAGCTACGGCAAGATCCCCTTCTCCACCCTGCGCGGCACCAATCACCAGGTCTGGTTCGAGCTCGATGCGAACGCTCCCCATCTGGCAAGCCACGAGCCGCCGGCCTATGGCGTGGCGCTGATCGACCAGGAGAACCTGGTCGTGCACAGCCACGACTTCCTCGACACCAGCCTGCGCTTCCCCTTCTCCCCACCAGAGGGAATGGACGATCGCGACTATGCGCTCAACTTTCCGGCGCGGTGAGATGAGCCTGGCCGAACCAGCACCTCTCGCCGTCACCAGATCAGGGCCACCGCGCCTCAACGTCCTCCAAAGGTTTATCGCCGGCTTCAAAGCCTCGCTTCCGGCTTACCTCCTGCTGTTGCCGTCGCTCATCTTCCTCGCGGCCTTCACCTATGGCGCGGTGGGACGGGTGATCGTCGATGCGCTCTACCAGCGCGCCACGCCGCGGGCGCCAAGCCGCTTCGTCGGGCTGGACAATCTGGTGGCCGTGCTCGCCGACCCCGCGTTCACAGGCGCTGTTATCAACAATCTCCTCTACGCAGTCGGCACCGTGGTGCCGAGCATGGCGCTCGCCTTCCTCTTTGCGCTGGCGCTGTCGCGCACCAATGCGGTGACCAGCGCACTGCGCGCCGCGCTGTTCCTGCCGGTGCTGATCCCGATGGTCGCGGCATCGGCGCTGTTCCTGTTCATCTTCCTGCCCAACGTCGGGCTGCTCGACCACTATATCGGCCGCCTGCTTCCGGTACTGCCCAACTGGCTCGGCGATCCCGACATCGCACTCGTCGCGATCATGGTGATCACGATCTGGAAGAACGCCGGCTACTACATGCTGTTCTTCCTCGCCGGCCTCCAGGCCGTGCCGGAGGACGCGATGGAAGCCTCCTATCTCGACGGCGCCGGCCCGTGGCAGCGCCTGCGTTACATCATCCTGCCGGAGCTTAAGCCCACCTTTCTGTTCGTCACCGTGATCGCCGGCCTCAACGCGGTGACACAGGTCGACCACGTCTTCGTCTTGACCCAGGGCGGGCCGTCGAACGCAACCAATCTCGTGCTGTTCTACATCTACGAGCAGGCGGTCGAGCATTACGATGTCGGCAAGGCGTCGGCGGCGACACTGCTCTCGCTCGGCGTGCTGATGGGACTGACCGCGCTGTCCTTCCGTACGCTTGCCAACCGCGAGGGCGGGCCATGAAACTGTTCAAGGACGCCCCGCTCGCGACCCGCGACGAGATCACGCCGAAGCTCGGCTTCGTCCTCGTGGTGCTGCTCGCGCTGGTCTGGCTGATCCCGTTCCTCTGGATGGTAGTGGCGACGCTGCGACCGCCCTCGGACGGCATCAACGCGATGGCCGAGCTGATGCCGAGCCTGAAACCCACGCTCGACAATATCAAAGACGCCTGGGACATCGGCGACTTCCCGCGCTACTTCCTCAACACCACGATCATCTGCACCGGCATCCTGCTGGTGCAGTTCGTGACGGTGACGCTGGCGGGCTTCGCCTTTGCGCGGCTCTCCTTTGCCGGAAAGTCGCTGATCTTCTATCTCTTCCTGCTCCAGCTCATGCTGGTGCCGGTGCTGCTGATCGTGCCGAACCTGACGCTGGTCGCAAAGCTCGGGCTCTACGACACGCTGACCGGCGTGATGATGCCGTTTTTCGCCTCGGCTTTCGGTACCTTCCTGATGCGCCAGGCCTTCGAGGCCATTCCAACCGAGCTGGAGGACGCAGCCCTGATCGACGGCGCCGGCGTGTTCGCCCGCATCCGCCACATCTACGTGCCGCTGTCCCTGCCGAGCTTCTCGGCGTTTGCCATCGTCTCCGTCACCAGCCATTGGAACGACTTCCTGTGGCCGCTGATGGTGATCAACTCGCCGGACAAGCGGCCGCTCACCGTGGGACTCTCCGTCTTCACCAAGACCGCGGAAGGCACCCAGGCCTGGGGCACGATCGCCGCCGGCACCTTGATCGTGATCGCGCCGCTGCTCGTCACCTTCCTGATCTTCCAGAAGCGCTTCATCAGCTCTTTCGTCACCTCAGGCATCAAATAGGAGATTTTCGATGCTGCTCTCCCGCCGGCTTGCGCTCGGCCTCACCATCGCAGGCGCCCTCGCCTTTCCGGCCTTTGCCGAAGGCCCGACCGAGATCGACCTGTTCTTCCCCGTCCCCGTCGACGGCAAGCTCGCCCGCGACATGGGCACAATGATCAAGGAATTCAACGAGACCCATCCCGAGGTCAAGGCGACCGCGGTCTATACCGGTTCCTATGACGACACGCTGATCAAGACGCGCGCCGCGATCAAGGCCGGCAAGCCGCCGGCGGCCGTGATCATGTCGGCGAACTTCCTCCTGGACATGCAGATCGAGAACGAGCTCACCAATCTCGATTCCCTGATCGCAGCTGACGGCACCACCAAGGCGCAATTTCTCGGCCAGTTCTTCCCCGCGCTGCACGGCAATGCCGTGATCAACCGCTCGGTCTATGGCGTGCCGTTTCACAACTCGACGCCGCTGCTCTACATCAACGCCGAGCACGCCAAGGAAGCCGGCCTCGATCCGGACAAGCCGCCGCAGACCTGGGCCGAGGTCACCGAGTGGGCCAAGAAGCTCACCAAGCGCGAGGGCGACAAGGTCACGCGCTGGGGCATCGAGATTCCCTGCGCCTACGACTATTGCGGCTGGATGATGGAGACGCTCACCATGTCCAATGGCGGGCGCTACTACAACGAGGAGTTCGGCGGCGAGGTCTATTACGACACGCCCTCGATGCTCGGCGCGCTCTCCTGGTGGAACGACCTCATCGCCAAGCACAAGGTGCATCCGCCGGGCGCAACGCCCGGCCCGGCCGTGAGCACCGCCTTCATCTCCGGCAACGCCTCGATGATGATGCTCTCGACGGGCTCGCTCACCTACGTGCGCGACAACGCCAAATTCCCCTACAAGGTCGCCTTCATCCCGCGCAACGTCCGCAATGCCGTGCCGATCGGAGGCGCCTCGTTGATCATTCCGGCGGGCCTCGAGGCCGACAAGCAGAAGGCAGCCTGGACGCTGATCAAATGGATGACCTCGCCGGAGAAGAGCGGCTGGTGGAGCCGCGCCACGGGCTATTTCGCCCCGAACATGGCCGCCTACAAGACGCCGGAGATGCTCGACTTCCTCGGCAAGAATCCGGACGCGAAGACCGCGGTCGACCAGCTCGAAGTCGCAAAACCTTGGTTCGCGACGTACAAGACCGTGCCGGTCCGCAAGACCCTCGAGGACGAGGTGATGCTGGTCCTGAACGCCAAGAAGCAGCCGAAGGACGCGCTCGCCGCCGCTCAGAAAGCCGCCGACGAGTTGCTCAAGCCCTACAACGCGGAGACCGCGCTGAAGCTGCCGTAAACTTCAGCGAGCACGAAACAGAAGACATCGGCGCCCCAGGACCTGGGGCGCCGTACTGATTCCGGCCCCCGGTAACAGCCGGTCTTGAGCCTGAGCCCCTGAACATGGTCAAGTGGGCCCGACCGCGCATTTCCCAAAACTTCCGACAGCTCTTCCCAAAAATTCCTTTTCTGCTGTCGCCTGCTCGTTTGGGCCCATATCGTGCTAGCGGCAGGTTTGTCGCACGCGAACCTGGTTACGTCGGAAGGGCACCAACTGCGCGCGTGGCAGATCGGAAAAACGTCGAGACATGGCAGAGCACCCACACAGCGGCATCCCCCATTCGGGCCTCGACACGCGTGGTCTCCCGGGAAAGCAGGCATTCACCCTCTGGCAGGAGCACCTGAGCCGGCACTACGACCTGCGCGCGCAGAAGGAATATCCGCAGGCCTTCGACGTCCGCGCGAACTTTTGGCAGCTCGGCAACGTTCTCCTCAGCGATTTTCAGGTGCCTTCCCAGGACTGGAGCCGCTCCCGCGCCTGCATCGGACGCGACGGGATGGACCTGTTCATGGTGCAGCTCTATCGCAAAGGCTGGAACGGCCCGCGCGACAGCGGAACGATGGCCCGCGCTGGCGACATCCTGATCTTCGACATGGCGCAGCCATCGGACAGGCGTGGCGGCGACAACGACACGCTCACTCTGTTCCTGCCGCGCAGCCTGCTCGGCCCGCATCTCAAGGCGCCCGATGAACACAATCTGCAGCTATTGTCATCGCGCGACCCGCTGGCCGCGCTTCTCCGCGATCATCTCGTAGGCCTTCACGCACGCTTGCCCGAGATGTCGCTTGACCAGGCTCAAGCGGTTCTCCCCGCCACCGTGCAATTGACCGCCGCGGCCCTCAACGGCAGGGTTCGCGAGGAACAGGCCAGCGGCGTACGGATGGCGATGTCCGAGCGGATCGGCTCCTACATCAACGCCCATATCCTCGCCCCCGACCTCAATCCGGAGACGATCGCCGCCCGCTTCGGCATGACACGGCGCAACCTCGGCTATCTCTTCGAATCCCAGGGCGGCGTTGCCGCCTACATCCGGCAAAAGCGCCTGTCGATGATCCGTGCGGCGTTGAGTGATCCGGCGCACAAGGGACAATCGATCGAAGCGATCGCCGAAGCGCATGGATTCAATCACTATCGCAGTTTTGCTCTCGCCTTTCAGCGGCAGTTTGGTGTCACGCCACGCGAGGTGCGCGCGCGAGGGGTCGAGCGCCAAGCCCTGTCGTCAACACCGGGCGACAAGCTTGCGGAGTGGGCGCGCTGGATCAGGAGCATGACGTGACGGGCTGGCGAACCTGCGCGGCGAAGACGCTCCCGTCCTCGCGATATCCTGATTCACGTCGTGCAATTTCTGATTTCTTGTCGCGTCTCAGCTTGTCCCATATCGTGCCAACGGCGGCGCTGCCGGTCTCAATCGGAAAGGCACTCATCGTTCGGGGGTGATTGGGACTTCGTTCAGGCATGACAGAGCACACAGACGGCGACATCCCCCATTCGGTCCTCGACACGCGCGGCCTGCCTGGAAAGCAGGGATTCGAGCTCTGGCAGGAGCATATGGGTCTGTACTACGACCTGCGCGCGGACAAGGACTCTGCGCAAGCCTTCGACGTGCGTGTGGATGCTTGGCATCTTGGCAAAGCTCTGCTGGCCAATTTTCAGCTGCCTCCGCAGGATTACAGCCGTTCTCGCGCGTGTATCGGACGCGATGGGACGGACGCCTACATTCTGCAGATCATTCGCAAAGGCTGGACCGCTTCGCGTGACAGCGACGCAATGGCTCGCGCCGGCGATATCATGATTTATGACATGGCGCAGCCATCGGCCAACCGCGGGGGCGATAATGAGCTGTTCGCCCTGCTCTTGCCGCGCAATCTGCTCGCGCCTCATCTCAAGGCACCGGACGAGCATAGTCTGCGGCAATTGCCGGCGGGCGACCCTCTTACCAGCCTTCTTGGAGAGCATCTCGTAAGCCTACGCGCGAATCTGCCCAGTATGTCGCTGGATCAGGCTCAAGCGGCCATGCCTGCCACCGTGCAACTGGTCGCGGCAGCACTGAACGGCACGGTTCGCGAAGCACAGGCTGGCAGCGTACGCATGGCCATGACCGAGCGGATCTGCACGCACATCAACGCCCACATCCTCGAGCCGAACCTCAATCCGGAATCCATCGCCGGCCGATTTGGCATGACCCGGCGCAATCTCGGCTATCTCTTCGAATCCTATGGCGGCGTTGCCGCTTATATCCGACACAAACGCCTGTCCTTGATACGCGCGGCCCTGACCGATCCGGCGCGCAAGGGAGCGTCGATCGAAACCATCGTCGAAGCGCATGGATTTAATCACTATCGCAGCTTTGCCCTCGCCTTTCAGCGACAGTTTGGTCTCACACCACGCGAGGTTCGCGCACTGGCGCACTTGGGCCATGCGCTGCCGTCAGCGCCCGACAGCAGGCTGGCGGACTGGACGCAATGGATCAGAGGCTTGAAGTGAGTTGGCGACCGAACGGCTGCCCCACACGAACCTTGCTCGATTGGATAGAGACCAACTGCTCGCGGCAGGTTAGAAATTCGTTCAGGCATGACAGAGCACACAGACATTAGCATCCCCCATTCGGTCCTCGACACCCGCGGTCTCCCGGGAAAGCAGGGTTTTGAGCTCTGGCAGGAGCATGGAGGCCTGTACTACGACCTGCGCGCGCACAAGGAACATGCGCAAGCCTTCGACGTACGCGTGGATGCCTGGCATCTCGGCAACGTTCTGCTCGCCAATTTTCAGGTGCCTGGCCAGGATTACAGCCGTTCTCGCGCGTGTATCGGACGCGATGGGGCGGACGTGTACATGCTTCAGATCGTTTGCAGAGGTTGGAGCGGCGCGCGCGACAGCGGCGCGACGGCGCGCACCGGCGACATCATGATCTATGACCTGGCACAACCATCCGTCAGCCGCGGAGGCGACAATGAGGTGTTCAGCCTGATCCTACCGCGCAATCTGCTCGCGCCTCATCTCGAGGCGCCGGACGAGCACAGCATCCACCAATTGGCGGTAGGCAACCCGCTGACCAGCCTGCTCGGGGAACATCTCATAGGTCTTCGCGCGCGTCTGCCCAGTATGTCGCTGGATCAGGCTCAGGCAGTCATGCCTGCCACCGTGCAACTGGTCGCCGCAGCACTGAACGGCACGGTTCGCGAAGAGCAGGCTGGCAGCGTACGCATGGCCGTGACCGAGCGCATCTGCACGCATATCAACGCTCACATCCTCGATCCGAACCTCAATCCGGAAGCCATCGCCAGCGGATTTGGCATGACCCGGCGCAATCTCGGCTATCTCTTCGAATCCTACGGTGGCGTTGCCGCTTATATCAGACGCAAGCGCCTGTCCTTGATCCGCACGGCCCTGGTCGATCCGGCGCGCAAGGGAGCGTCGATCGAGGCGATCGCCGAAGCGCATGGGTTCAATCACTATCGCAGCTTTGCCCTCGCCTTCCAGCGGCAGTTTGGTTTCACGCCACGCGAGGTGCGCGCCCTGGCACACGAGGGGCAAGCCCTGCCGCCAGTATCGGACAGCAGGCTTGCGGATTGGACGCAGTGGATCAGAGACTTGAAGTGAGCTGGCGGCTGAAACGCTGCATGCCCAGGCCCATCGTTTTCCCGCCCCTTCCCATTTTACTTCCCGATTTTTCCTATTTCGCGACGGCAGGTCATTCGATCTGTTCATCCTGCGCGCGCTCCGGCAGAACCATGAGACCGGCGTTGAAATCGGATCGGAATGATCCGGCATAGATTGATCGTAACAACCGTCCATGACTGCGACGAAGCCGACCTCCTCCCCCATCGCGATCTCGACGGAAGATATCCCGCCCCACCAGCGCCTCATCCAGTGGCGCAAAATCTACGGCCGCAGCATCGCTGGAGTAGACATCAAGCTGATCGACGACGAGCCGTTTCGTGCCAGCGTGACGTTCCAGGCTTTGCCGAGCACCGAGTTCGTCACTCGCTTCCAATCGGCCGCCATCTCCGGGATCGAACCGTCCACCAATACGATGCACAGCCACTGGAGTTTCCTGACGATCGTGCTCGCCGGGCCTAGTCTCCCGGCGCTGGTGCAGGTTCTCGATTCACCCTATCCAAGTCAGATCGCTGCCGACAACAACGCCCTTCAGCTCCTCATCCGTTACGTGAAAATGCTGCATGACGACGGTCCGCTCGACGACGCGGCGCTCGCGCAGGCCGTCGCAAACCAGATCATCGATCTCGTCGGGCTTGCAATCGGCACTGGCGCAGACGTCGCGCACGAGCCCCGGCAGCGCTGGGATGGCGCGGCGCGCCTGCGGGCCATCAAGGCCGACATCCGCAACTGTCTTGGCGATCGAACCCTGTCGTCCACGACGATCGCGGCTCGCCACGGTGTCAAGCCGCGCTACGTGCGCAAGCTGTTCGAAGGTGACGGCACGAGCTTGTCGCAGTTCGTGCTGGCGCTCCGTCTTCAACGTGCACTGGAGATGCTGAAGAACCCCGAATTTGCGGGTCATGAGATCAGGGCCATCGCGTTCGATTGCGGTTTCAGCGACATCTCGTACTTCAACCGGAGTTTCCGCCGGGCCTACGGCACGAAACCGTCTGATATTCGCGCGGCGATCTACCGCGCGAGCTGACGCTTAGGGCTCGCGGAGTGGACGCGCTGGATCAGGGACTTGAAGTGAGCTGTCGGCCGAACAGCCGCATGAAGATGCGCCTATAGCGACATGAATCGGAACGGTTATGTTCGCGACGCCACGCGCACGATAGCTGACTTCTGCCGCGCTCATGCAGCGCGCGATTCTCCGGTAGATCTACGGTGAGCAGGGATGCCGTGTCTTCCCTCAATTTCGTGTTTCATTTCCTGTCATTTCCAATTTCACGACAATTCGTTACCCGATCTGTCTTTCCCCACGCCTTCCGCCAAAGAAGAAGCACGAGTCAGGCTGCGCACGCGAACGAGCGTGATGCGTCCCTGGCAATGATGCGAGCTTGCTGTCTGAGGGACATGAGGAGACGACAATGTTGAAACGCATACGGACATGCCAAGCCGCATCCGCGGCTGTCGCAAGCTCTGGTCTACTGCAATTGAGGCGCGGGTGCCTGCCTACAGTTGGGGCCGCCCTCGGCGGACTCTTCCTGCTCCTCGCACCCGGCACGGCCTCCGCGCAGTTCATTTGCGTTGACGGATCAGCCTCGAATGGCGGATCAACCGCGGCAACCAGTGCCATGGCTTGCGGCGTTTCCCAGACCGCTTTCGGCCCGAGCAGCGTGGCTGTTGGCGCCGGCAACCAGGCGCTCGGCCAACAGAGTGTGGCCATTGGCAGCGCCAACACGGCAAGCGGTCAGTTCAGTGCTGCTGTCGGAACTTTGAACACGGCTAGCGGAGCCTCGAGTACGGCCGTCGGGGTCAACTCATCTGCAACCGCCGCTGGAACGATCGCCGTGGGAGCAGGGAGCACCGCGAGTGGGGTCTCCTCGACCGCGATTGGCGAGAATACGGCCGCCAACGGCACCGGCGCGATCGGCGTGGGCACTTCCGCGGTCGCAGCTTCGGCCGGCTCAATCGCTGTTGGTGCCAGAGCCTCTGCGACCGGCCTCGGCGCAATTGCCTCCGGCATAGCAAGCAGCACGAACGGCGTGGAAGCCAGTGCATACGGCTCCCGCAGCGTCGCCAGTGCCGACTATACGACCGCTGTCGGCATGACTGCGAGCGCGACCAACGTCGGCGCAACCGCCGTCGGCCAAGCAAGCCAGGCGAGCGGCGTGAGCGCCGCTGCGTTCGGCGCGGGCAGCATCGCCGGCGCCGACAATGCGACCGCAATCGGCACGACAGCGAGCGCGACAGGCGTCGGTGCAACCGCGCTCGGTGCGGGTGCGAGCGCTACCTTCGCCAACCGGCTTCGGTTTGCGGTGCTGGCCTATACTGACTCTGAAGCGAGCAGACGGTCGTCGCGGGCGCGCAATGCATTTGTTTGCCGCGCCATGAACCGGAGAGACCACGCGCAACGCGTCACGCATGCGTCAGCCGATCTTTGGCTCCCGCACGTAGCGCACGAGTCGCCTCTCTTCTGTCAGTGATTAGCTGCGCGCTTTTTCCCGCCGTTTCCTCTTTCGTTTCCCGTCATTTCCGATTTCGCGACAATTCGTTGCTCGATCTGTCCTTTCCGCACGCCTTCCGTCAAACAGACCGTGATGGCAGAGCAGCAGGACAAACACATACCCCGCTCGATTCTCGACACGCGCGGTCTCCCGGGAAAACAGGCACTCACCCTCTGGCAGGAGCACGCAAGCGTCATCTACGACGTGCGCACACCGAAAGAGTATCCGCAGGCCTACGACGTGCGCGTGGACGCCTGGCAAGTCGGCAACGTTCTCATCGGCGATGTCCACGTACCCGCCCAGGATTGGAGCCGCTCCCGCGCGTCTATCGCTCGCGATGGAATGGATCTGTTCATGGTGCAGCTTCTTCGCAAGGGCTGGAATCTCCAACGGGACGGCGGGGGGATGGTTCGCGCCGGCGACATCATGGTCTATGACATGGCGCAGCCGATAGACAGACGTGGCGCCGACAACCAGGCACTCATCCTGATGCTGCCGCGCAATCTGCTCGGCCCTCACCTCAAGGCGCCGGACGAACACAACCACCATGTGCTGTCGTCGATGGACCCGCTCGCGACGCTGCTCAGGACCCATCTCACCGAGCTTCACTCCCTTTTGCCTGCAATGTCGCTGGATCAGGCCCAGGCGCTCATACCCACGACCGTGCAACTGATCGCCGCGACGCTCAACGGCACGGTTCAGGAGGAACAGGCCGGACCCGTGCGCATGGCCATGACCGAGCAGATCAGTTCGTACATCAATGCCAACATCCGTGATCCCGGCCTCAATCCGGAAACCATTGCCGGCCGATTTGGGATGACACGGCGCAATCTCGGCTATCTCTTCGAGTCTCATGGTGGCGTTGCCGCTTATATCAGACGCAAGCGCCTGTCCCTGATCCGTATGGCCTTGGCGCATCCGGCGCACAAGGCACAGTCGATCGAGGCGATCGCCGAAGCGCATGGTTTCAACCACTACCGCAGCTTTGCTCTCGCCTTTCAGCGGCAGTTCGGTCTTACGCCACGCGAGGTGCGCACACTGGCGCACGAGGGCCAAGCCCTGCCGTCAGCACCGGACAGCAGGCTCGCAGACTGGGCTCACTGGATCAAAGGCCTGAAGTGACGGGGTCGCCAAGCCCCGCGACTGCACCGCAATAGTTGCGGCCCGCCGCGACATGAATCGAGGAGAACATGTTTGCAGCGCCACGCGCGGAATCGCTGCTTCAATCCAGATCTCGTCGCGCACGATTGCTCGCCATCCCCTAAGGCAATATGCGCGCTGTCCTCTTCCCTTAATTTCCTTTTTCATTTCCTGTCATTTCCGATTTCGCGGCAATTCGTTACTCAATCTGTCCTTTCTGCTCGCCTTCCGTCAAACAGACATGAGACAGGCCACAGTCGTGCCTGCGGAATGAATGACGGAATTGCAGATGATCTCGACAGGACGCGCGCGAAAGCCAGCCCATCCCTTCTCCCGCTTCATCCCGGGATCGCCACGTCCGCGGTCGATGAAGCGCTCGCATGCGCTTTCGCTGCTGCTGGCATCGACGGCGCTGACCGCCTTGATCGCGGCGCAACCGGCTGAGGCCGGAACTCCGGTGTGGACCGGGACCAATTCCTCGGACTGGTACGACACCGGCAATTGGAATCCAAATACCGCGCTGCCGAATTCGGGCGACATCGTGACCATCGACACTGGCTCTTCGAAGCCGGCCGATATCGTGGGCGGGGTCGCAACCGCAGCCAACATCATAGTCGGCAAAACGAGCAATGGCGCCAACAGCATCCTCACCGTCAATGGCGCCAGCCTAACGAGCACCGGCATCACTGTTGGCTCACTAACCTCAGCGACTCTTTCGCTCTTCAATGCTGGTTCCGTTCAAACCGGGACGACGACTGTCGGGCTTGGTTCAGGTGGTCGGGGCGTTATTAACATCGGCGATCCCGGTACAAGCTGGGTGAACAGCGGCGCGATGTATGTCGGCTATTTTGGTCAAGGCACCGTCAACGTGTCCGGCGGAGGCAGCTTGACAAGCGACACGATTGACCTCGGCGTTCAGTCGACTAGTTTTGCACTCAACACGCTTTCCGTTGCTGGAAGCGGATCAAGCGCCCAGATCAATAACGGCCTCGTTGTCGGCGATGCCGGCACGGGCCAGCTGTCCGTCGTTAACGGTGGCAGTGTCACGGTCGGCTCCTCCGCCGGAATTGTCGTCGCCTCGCAAGCTGGCTCCTTTGGCACCGTCTTCATCTCTCTCCCGGGCTCTACCTTGACGGCCCAGAGTTTGACTGTCGGTGCGAGCGGCTCTGCCTCTCTCTACTTGTCCGGCGGATCGCTTTCGATCAATAACGGTACAGGCGACATCACCCTGGCCCAGAACGCCGGTTCTTTCGGTACGCTCATTATCGGCAACGACATTGGCTCCCCCGCGTCGGCGCCTGGAACGATCAACGCGGCGACCATGACGATGGGTGCGGGTACCGCGGAGCTCGATTTCAATCACACGGGCACGAACTACGTGTTCAGCCCCGCGATCAGCGGCAGCGGCACCATCCAGCATGGCGGCGGCGTAACCACTCTGACGGGCGATTCCTCCGGCTTCACCGGAACGACCAACGTATCGGGCGGCACGCTGCTGGTAAACGGAACGCTCGGCGGCACGACGACGGTCAACGGCGGTACGCTGGGAGGGTTCGGCACGGTCGGAGATACGACGGTCAACAGCGGCACGTTGGCGCCGGGCAATTCGATCAGTTCGATCGGCACGCTGACCGTGCAGGGCAATCTCGTGCTCTCGGCGGCCGCGACCTATCTGGTCCAGGTCTCGCCGACGAGCGCGAATCTCACCAACGTCACGGGCACCGCGGATCTTGGCGGCGCGACGGTGAATGCGGTTTTCGCAGCCGGCTCCTACGTCACGAAGCAGTACACCATCGTCCACGCGGCCGGCGGCGTCAGCGGCACCTTCGCGACATTGGTCAACACGAACCTGCCGTCGGGCTTCACCAGCAGCCTGAGCCAAGACGCGACCAACGCATATCTCAATCTGACCCTGAACTTCGCGCTGCCCTCCACGTCGGGACTGAACGTCAACCAGCAGAACGTCGCCACGTCCATTACCAACTTCTTCAACGCGGGCGGCAGCGTGCCGATCGCGTTCGGCGGGTTGACGCCGGCCGGGCTGACGCAATTGTCCGGTGAAGTCGCGACCGGCTCGCAGCAGGCCACCTTCAACGCGATGGGCCTGTTCCTGGGTCTCCTGACCGATCCGGTCGCACGAGGCGACGGCGGCGTGGCTGCCGCGCCAGTCGCTACCGGATATGCCGACGAAGCCGGCGATGCGGCAAGACGCCGGACCGGCGACGCGTTCGCCATGGCGCTCAATCCGACGTCGCGAGCTCTGTACGAGCCGCGCTGGAGCGTTTGGACCTCGGCATTCGGCGGCTCGCAGTCGACGGACGGCCGCGCGACCATCGGCTCCAACGATACCACCAGCCGCATCTTCGGCGGCGCGGTCGGCGCGGACTATCTGTTCTCGCCGAACACGTATGCCGGTTTCGCGCTCGCCGGCGGCGGCACCAACTTCAGCGTCACCGGATCGGGCTACGGCCGCTCGGATCTCTTCCAGGCCGGCGCCTATGTGCGTCACACCAACGGGCCAGCCTACGTCACGGCCGCGCTCGCCTATGGCTGGCAGGATATCACCACCGATCGCACCGTGACCGTCGCGGGCATCGATCGCCTGCAAGCCAACTTCAAAGCCAATGCCTATTCGGGCCGCGTGGAAGGCGGCTATCGCGTCATCGCCCCATGGACGGGCGGCATCGGCATCACGCCCTATGCCGCGGCGCAGGTCACGATGTTCGACCTGCCCGGCTACGCCGAGACGGTCCTGGTCGGCACCGGCACCTCCGCCCTCACCTACGCGGCGAAGAGCGTCACGGATGCCCGTAGCGAGCTCGGCGTACGCATGGACAAGTCGTTCGCCGCGCAGGACGGTGTCCTCACATTGCGCAGCCGCTTCGCCTGGGCGCACGACTTCAATCCGGACCGCTCGGTGGCCGCGACGTTCCAGGCGCTGCCCGGTGCAAGCTTCGTCGTGAACGGCGCCGCGCAGGCCACGGATGCTGCGCTGGTCACGGCCGCGGCGGAGAAGAAGTGGCTGAACGGCTGGGCAGCCGCGGCAACGTTCGAAGGCGAGTTCTCGAACGTGACCCGCTCCTATGCGGGTAAGGGAGTGGTTCGGTATCAGTGGTGACAGGGATGCCGCCCAAGGGGCTTGCGCGTGATCGGTGGACAGGCAGGCCTCCCTTTCCCGCGCCTTCCTGTTTCACTTCCTGTCTTTTCCGATTTCGCGACAGCCCGTCGTTTGGCCTGTTCATCCTGCGCGCACTTCGGCAAAGACCATACGAGAGACATCTGAATCGGCCGCGACCGCGGCAGAGCCTGCCAAATAGATTGAGGTTGGGGATTTTGAAATGAAGAAACTTCTGCTCGCTCTGGCCGCAGTTACGGCGATAACCGGGTCGGCTTCGGCGGCGGACCTCGCGCCGGTCTACACAAAGGCTCCAGCGGCGGTCTATAGCTGGACGGGCTTTTACGTCGGCGGCAATGCCGGCGGACAATGGGGCAGCTCGGATCCGAGCACCTCGACCATATACGCTTCGCCGGGCTACTTCGGCTCCACCAGCGTTCCCGCCATCAATGCCGTTGGTGCCCAGCACATCAACAGCTCGAGCGTGACTGGCGGCTTCACCGCCGGCTACAACTGGCAGGTCAACAACGCCGTGTTCGGCCTCGAAGGGGACATCAACTATTTCGGCTTCAAGGGCAGCTCGAGCGGTACGGGGACGTATCCCTGCTGTGCGCCGGACACCTTCACGGTGAATTCCTCGGTGTCGGCCGACTGGCTCGCCACCATCCGCGGCCGCATCGGCTTCCTCGCCACGCCGAACTGGCTGCTCTACGCCACCGGCGGCGCGGCCATTGCTGACGTGAAGGCCAATTTCAACTTCACCGAAACGTTCTATCCTGCAACCGAATCAGGGACGATCCGCGACACCCGTGTTGGCTGGACCGCCGGCGTCGGTGGTGAGTATGCGGTCGGCAATGGCTGGTCGCTGAAGGCGGAATATCTTTACGTCGATCTCGGCCGCGCCACGACGACCAGCACGAACATCACGGGCGCATCGACCTCCTCCAACGTGTTCACCCACTCGGTCGATCTCAAATCGAACATCGTCCGCGTCGGCGTGAATTACAAGTTCGGCGGCTGATCTGATCGTGCTGCGGCGCCTGATCGCGAAAGCCCCGGCCGAGCCGGGGCTTTTTCGTTGCAGGCATCCTTCCCGCGATTTCCTGTTTCACTTCCTGATTTTTCCGATTTGACGACCGCTCGTTGTTCGGACTGGTCTTCCTGCGCGCGCTTCGGCAAGACCATGCGAGGGGAATCTGAATCGGCCGCGACCGCGTCGGAGCCTGCCAAACGGATTTGGGTTGGGGATTGAAATGAAGAAGCTTGTGCTCGCTCTGAGCGCGGTCACGGCAATGACCGGGTCGGCCTCGGCGGCCGACCTCGCGGCCAAGCCCTATCTGAAAGCACCGGCGCCCGTCGCCGGACCGAGTTGGACCGGTTTCTATGTGTTTGGCGGCGGTGGTGGTGGTCTGTGGGCCGCCGACAGCAATGAAGTGGCGGTAGGAGCTGGATTTGGCGGATTTCCGGCTGGGACCAGGCTCACGCGTGATCAGCGCCTCGGCGGAAGCGGTTGGTTTGGTACTGTCGGTGCCGGTTACGATTGGCAATCCAGCAACTGGGTGGTCGGCATCTTTGGCGACGGCCAATTCGGCGACATCCGCGGTTCGCTGTCCGACGCTTACTTCGCCCTGGAGGGCCGTGAAAAATTGCGCACCAGCTACGCGGCCGGCGCGCGCCTTGGTTATCTGGTTGCGCCGAATGTGCTGTCCTATGTCAATGGGGGCTACTCCGGCTCGGATTGGTCGGGAGCCACTCTGACCACGTTGTACGCAGTGCCCGTACCTTCTGTCACTACGGCGACCTCGTCGTTTCGGCGTGACGGCTGGTTTGTCGGTGGTGGCGTCGAGAACAACCTCAATATCTTCGGCATCAACGCCCCCGGCTGGTTCATGAGGACCGAGTACCGCTCGGCCTACTACAACCGCATCGCTTTGCCTGAGACCAGGACCGATAACGGCCTGCTGACGGGCACCGCCGTCACCTTCAAGCCGTGGGTGCAGACCATCAGCACTTCGCTGGTCTACCGCTTCAACTCGGGCGGCCCGATCGTTGCGGCAACCGACCTCGCAGCCCGGCCCTATGTGAAAGCGCCGGCGGCCGTTGTCGAGCCGAGCTGGACCGGCTTCTATGGCTTCGGCGGCGCTGGCGGCGGCCTGTGGAATGCTGACAGCAACATCGTCGCCACCTCGACCGGCGGCCTTGGACCGGCCGGCACCGTGCTAGCGCGCGACCAGCGACTGGGCGGCAGCGGTTGGTTTGGTACGGTCGGCGCCGGCTATGATTGGCAGTTCAGCTCCAACTGGGTGGCCGGTATCTTTGGCGACGGTCAGTTCGGCGATATCCGGGGTTCGTTGAGCGAAACCATCGTTTTCGCGGAAGGTCGCGAAAAGCTGCGCACCAGCTACGCAGCGGGCGCTCGTCTGGGTTATCTGGTCGCGCCGAACGTACTGTCCTACGTCAACGCGGGTTACTCGGGCTCGCAGTGGTCCGGGACCACTCTATCCGCCTTCGACGACGGCACGCCCTACCACACCACGCCTTCGTTTCATCGTGACGGCTGGTTCGTCGGAGGCGGCGTGGAGAACAGTCTCAACCTTTTCGGTATCGCTGCCCCCGCCTGGTTCATGAAGACCGAGTATCGCTCGGCGTTCTACGATCGCATCAGCTTGCCCACCACCGATGTATTTGGCCGACCGGGCGGCAGCGCGCTTACCTTCAAGCCCTGGGTCCAGACCATCAGCACCTCGCTGGTCTACCGCTTCAACTCGGATGGCGCGGTGGTCGCGAAGTACTGATCCGATCAGCATCTCGAACATCAAAGCCCCGGCATCGTCCGGGGCTTTTCCGTTGGGGAGCAGCGCCGGTGCGGGCCCTGAGTTAACTCCCCGTCCACCATCCGGCCCGCCCAGCCGCCGGTAACCACGACAATTAACAGACCGTCAATTCGGCCCCGACAAGTCTAGCGATCTTTCGGGGAGTTTGGCCGTGGATCTGTTGGTTTTCGAGTTTCTGGGACTGGCGATGCTCGCCATGTGCGTGGTCGTGGTGGCGCTGCCGTGCGGACGCAAGCCCTCGCAGCGGATCCGCTACGAGTAGGATTTTAAGCCGGTCAGAGCGATTCCGCCCGAATTCAAGGCCCGAATTCGTTCCAACCCCCTTGACATCACAGCACTTTCGGCAGAACGGCTGATGTACGTGTCATGGGCCGTTCATGGATCTGATTACCACCACCGCTGACCTTGCCGCTGCCTGCAGCCGTCTGGCCGAGCACCCCGTCATTACCGTCGATACCGAGTTCCTGCGCGAGACCACCTACTACCCGCTCCTGTGCGTGGTGCAGATGGCGAGCCCGAAGGAGGCCGTGGTCATCGATGCCCTCGCCGAGGGCATCGACCTCAAACCCTTCTTCGAGCTGATGGGCAATGAGAAGGTCCTGAAGGTCTTCCACGCCGCCCGCCAGGACATCGAGATCATCTGGCACCAGGCCAACATCATCCCGCATCCGGTGTTCGACACCCAGGTCGCGGCCATGGTGCTCGGCTATGGCGACAGCATCGCTTATGACCAGCTCGTCGAGAAGGTCACCGGCCACCGGCCGGACAAGACCCATCGCTTCACCGACTGGTCGCGCCGGCCGCTGACGAAGGAGCAGATGCACTACGCGGTGTCTGACGTCACGCACCTGCGCGAGGTGTTCGCCGCGCTCGACGCCGACCTGAAGAAGCGCCGCCGCAACGAATGGGTCTCCATCGAGATGGAGATCCTGACCTCGCCCCGCACCTACGACTTCCACCCCGAGCGCGCCTGGGAGCGGCTCAAGACGCGGGTGCGCAAGCCGAAGGATCTGGCGGTGCTGATGGAGGTCGCGGCCTGGCGCGAGCAGGAGGCGCAAAGCCGCGACGTGCCGCGTGGCCGCGTGCTGCGCGACGATGCGATCAGCGACATCGCGACCCACGCCCCGACCACGGTGGAGAAGCTTGCTCATCTACGCTCGGTGCCGAAGGGGTTTGAAAAATCCAGGTGGGGCGCGGACATCATCGCCGCGGTCGAGCGCGGGCTGGCGCGCGACCTCTCGAAGCTGCCGAAACTGGAGAAGCCGCGCAACAATTCCAACGGCGCGGCGATCGTCGAGCTGCTGAAGGTGTTGCTGCGGATGACCGCGGAGCGCCATGCGGTGGCGAGCAAGGTCATCGCGACCGTCGACGATCTCGAAGAGATCGCCGCCGACGACGAGGCCGACGTGCCCGCGCTGCGCGGTTGGCGCCGCGAGCTGTTCGGCGACGCCGCGCTGAAGCTGAAGCACGGCCAGCTCGCGCTCGCGATCGACAAGGGCCGCGTGGTCGGCGTCACCCGGGCGTAGGAGCCGGCGACTCTCGCAAAGTCGTCGTGGCGAAAGCCAGGTAGCCCTTTGCTGGACGCCCTCCCCACAGATCCGTACGTGCCCGATTGAGACATACGGCTCCCACCTCGGGTGGGTACCGCAGGCCGCGGATATGCGACTGGCGGTATGCGACCCACTACCCACGGCCGTGACCTCCACCTGCCCCAGAGCCAAATTTGCTCGCCGAAGCATAATCGTTTGCCCGAAACGCGGCTTGCGCCCGTTTAACACACGGTGCGGAACAAACCGTCCAACCGGAAAGGGCAGGTATGAAAGGGCAAACTGGAGAGGCCGCGCGCGCAGAAGCGATGGTCGCCCTTCTGAACCGTGGCAATCACATGATGGATCAGGGCGAGTTGGCCAAAGCGATCGAGGCCTATCGCGAACTGATCACCCTTGCTCCTCAATTTGGTCCGGGACATCGCAATCTCGCATTGGCGCTCGAACAGGTCGGAGAGCTTGCTGAAGCGCTATCGGTATGCCGCCATGCGGTAGAGATTCAGCCCGATGATCTCGAAGCCTATCTGATTATGGCCAGCCTGTTGCTCAGGCTTGAGCGGACAGATCAAGCGGTCTCCATGTACCAACTTGCCGCCTTGGCGGCGCCTGGCCGATCCGATGTCCAAGCCAGCCTGGCGGCCGCGTTGACCCGGCAGGGACGGCTGGATGAGGCGAGCGCAGCGTGCCAAAAGGCAATTGAACTCTCCCCGCAAAACGTCGGCGCGTATCTCAACCTCGGGATCGTTCACAGCAAGAGAGACGATTTCGAAGGCGCAGTCGAGATCTACAGAAAAGCGATCAGCATCGATCCGAATTCGCCCGAAGTCTCGACGAATTTGGGCGTGGCGTTGAGCAATCTAGGCTTGAGCCAGGCGGCGATAGCGACGTCCCGTCGCGCAATTGAGCTTAGGCCCGGCGACCCGATGCTTCACTACAATCACGCGATGCTTCTCCTCTTGGCTGGTGATCTCAAAGCGGGCTTTCGAGAGTTCGAGTGGAGGCATTCTCACCCAGCTCCGCGGTTCAGGCCTGGCGCATTCGATGTCCCTCGCTGGAGGGGAGAATGTCGCAACGGCCGGACCCTGTTGATTCATGCCGAGCAAGGACTTGGCGACACCCTGCACTTTGCTCGCTTCGTATCTGCAGCAGCCGCAACAGGAGGCCCGGTCGTTCTGCAGGTTCAGCCCCAATTGGTTGAGTTGTTACGAGACAGTCTCGACGTGACCGTGATCTCGCGCGACGAGCCAGCGCCACCGTTTGACCTGCACGTGCCGCTAATGAGCCTCGCCTATGAGCTCGGTACCAGCATCGAGACGATCCCGGCAGAACGACCGTATCTCAAGGCTGCGCCGGCAAGAATTTCTGCTTGGCAACGGAGGCTTGCCAAATACTCAGGCCTCAAGGTCGGGGTCGTTTGGGCAG
Organism: Bradyrhizobium sp. CCGUVB23; assembly: GCF_024199885.1. Classification (NCBI taxonomy): domain Bacteria; kingdom Pseudomonadati; phylum Pseudomonadota; class Alphaproteobacteria; order Hyphomicrobiales; family Nitrobacteraceae; genus Bradyrhizobium; species Bradyrhizobium sp. CCGUVB23. The sequence goes on along the minus strand of NZ_JANADQ010000001.1, from coordinate 8,302,728 downwards.
GAAACCCCGGCCATCTGCATGACCGGAAGCGGTCTCTGCCGGCCGAAGCTCTTCTACCAAACCTTCTGATTCCCGGCGTCCAACTCTTCAGCCTGCAAAAGGAGGTCCGCACGAGCGACCGTCCGGTACTCGAACAGCTGAAGGACAGGGTTGTTGATTTGGAGCCTCTCCTGACGAACTTCGCGGAGACGGTGGCTGCTGCGAGCGTAATGGATCTCGTAATCACCGTGGATACAGCGGTCGCACATCTGGCAGGCGCACTTGGCAAGCCAACCTGGATTCTGCTGCCGCATATTCTGGACTGGCGGTGGTTCTATGAGCGGGAAGATAGTCCGTGGTACCCGACTACTCGCTTGTTTCGTCAACATCGCCCCGGGGACTGGGAAAGTGTGCTCAATCGGCTACCTCGAGAACTGGAGCGTCACGCGGCGGATGTCCGACCGCCGGCGGAGCAGCAACAGGCAATCTGCCAAGTCTGAGGTCCTGGCTTTCGCCAGGACGACACCGAAGGCGTGACCAACGCGCTTCGCTCACGATGACGCTCTTCCCCTAGGCCGGCGTCAGCTTTGCAGCCTCCGTCTTCATGTCGTCCAGCACGCCCGCGATGGTGCCCACGAGCTCGTCGATCTGGCTCTTGGTGACGATCAGCGGCGGGCAGATGGCGATGGCCTCGAGCATGTTGCGCGAGATGACGCCGCGCTCCTGGAGCATGCGCGCCGCGATGCCGCCGACTGCGCCCGGCGTCGCCGCGGCCGTCTTGCGCTGCTTGTCGAGCACGAGTTCGATCGCGGCGATCATCCCGACGCCTCGGACCTCACCGACGAGCGGATGGCTCGAAAGCTCGCGCAGCCGCGCCTGCAGATGGGCTCCCGTCTCCGCAGCATGCGCAACCAGGCCGCGCTCCTCGATGATCTTGAGGTTTTCCAGCGCGACTGCCGCGCCGACCGGGTGACCGCCTGCCGTGAAACCGTGGCCGAGAACGCCGATCTTGTTGCTCTCGTCCGCAATCGGCTCGAACATCCGGTCATTCATCAGGACCGCCGAGAACGGGAAATAACTCGAGGTGATCTGCTTGGAGACGACGATCGCGTCGGGCTTGATGTTGTATGTGTCGCAACCGAACATCTTGCCGGTGCGGCCGAAGCCGCAAATGACCTCGTCGGCGACGAGCAGGATGTCATACTTCTTCAGGACTTGCTGGACCTTGTCCCAATAGGTCGCGGGCGGAACGATCACGCCGCCTGCCCCCATCACCGGCTCGCCGAAGAAGGCCGCGATGGTGTCCGGACCTTCCTTCACGATCAGCGCTTCCAGCTCCTCGGCGCGCCGCGTCGCAAAGGCTTCCTCGCTCTCGCCGGCCTGGCCGTCCTTGTAGAAATGCGGCGAGCCCGTGTGCAGGATGTTCGGCAACGGAAGATCGAAGGAACGGTGATTGTTCGGCAGGCCCGTGAGGCTTGCGGAGGCGATCGTGACGCCGTGGTAGGCGCGCATGCGGCTGATCACCTTCTTGCGCTGCGGCTGTCCGAGCGCGTTCGAACGATAGGCGATCAGCTTCAGCACCGTGTCATTCGCCTCCGAGCCGGAGTTGGTGAAGAACACCTTGCTCATCGGCACCGGCGCGAGCGCGACGAGCTTCTCGGCGAGATCGATCGAGGGCCCGTGCGATTTCGCGGAGAACGTATGATAGAACGGCAAGGCCTGCATCTGCCGGTACGCGGCCTCGACCAGCCGCTTCTCGTTGAAGCCGAGCCCGACGCTCCACAGGCCGGCCATCGCCTCGAAATAGCGCTTGCCCGCGGCGTCGAAGACATAGGGCCCCTCGCCGCGCTCGATCACCAGCGGGCCATTCTGCTGATGGGTGCGCGCGTTGGTATAGGGATGGAGCTGGTAGGCGACATCCCGGGCTTCTTGCGAATTGGGCAGCATGGTCATCACATCATTCCTTCAGCCTTCGGCGCGCGCCGAAACGGAGCTCGTCTGTCGACTACATCGTCACTTGGCTATTGCGGCGCGGCTCAACTTGCAACGTCAATTCGTCGGCAGCACAGCAGCGTTGCAGGAAACGGATAAAGCGTGGGTTCAGGCGGCTCCGTCATCGTCGCCGCCATCCGAGGCAGCCTCGGCCGCCTCGCGCACCTCGACGAGCGCCATCGAGAGCAGATAGACGGTCGTCGACAGGCCCAGCCGGCGCGCCGTTTCAAGGGCGAGCGACAGATCGCCTACGAGACTTTCCAGCTCTTGCCCCCGGGACAATGTCGTCAATCACCCTCGTCGCGGACCGCGCCCGTCTACACCGCGATGGCGCCGCTGGTCCTGATGAGCTCGGCGCTGGGACGAAGTGTAGCAAAATTGCTGATCACGTTCACCACCGACTGCTTGTAGTCGGCTGCATCGCCATGGCCCGGATGGCGGCAGGCGACGGCGTCGGTGACAACCTGGTAGCGATGGCTCCTGTGAAAACCGTCGACCACTGTCGCCAAAATCGTCTCGTCGAGCGAGAAACCGAGCAGTACGCAGCGGATGTTCCGGATGTTCGCGCTGTAGTCGGCAAACCGCGCGGAACTGTAGGCCGACGGCAGCGGATGCTCGAACGTGATCTCGCCCGGTCGCGGCTTCAGCTCGACAATCCAATCGGTCAGCTTGGATGCCGGATTGAACCAGGCGGCCTGCGCAATGCGCTTGAGGTGCATCACCGGCCAGAGATTGTCGCGCCACAGCGTCAACAACTCCAGGCAGCGCGAGGTCGTGGCGTCGCCGTCGAGAATGACATGGCGACGCCCGGGGGTCAGATATTCGACCTGCAGATCGGCGCAAACCAGGATCGGCGGATCGTCGTGAATGAAGTCCGGCATCTTCTTGTTCGTAGCTGCACCAATTTCAGCGGGCCATCGAGAGGTTACGCAGCGGCGATGTCACCGCCCGTCCAGCTGAGGCATCGAGCACCCCCGGCCGATCCCAATCGCCCTCGGGGCGGATGATCACGTAAGGATCACTGTCCAGCGTGATCGCGTCCGGCCCCGGCTCGATCTCGAGCACCATCTCGGTATAGGAAAAATCCGAGAAGGTGATCTTGCGATTGTGGCCGAGCGGCTTGGCGCCGAAATGGGCCCAGAAGTCGACCAGCCGGTCCTGCGCCTGCCCATAAATCTTGCGGAAGCCCTTGCGCTTCACATATTCGACGCTCGCCTGGACGAGCTTGAACGACACGCGCGAGCGCCGGTACTGGTGCCGCACCGCGAGCCGCTCGACCTTGGCGAACTCGCCGAAGAAGCGAACCCGCAGGCAGCCGGCGGGCTCATTGCCGATGAAGCCGATGAAATGCGCGGCGACCAAATCGTTGCCGTCGAACTCTTCCTCGAAAGGACAGTCCTGCTCGGCGAGATAGACCGCCGAGCGGATGGCCGTGACCAGCATGAGGTCGCTGGGATCGCGCGCGATGCGGATCGTGATGGCACGCGAGTCGGGTTTGGCTAAAGGAATTCTAGTGCCGTGCATCTGCAAAACTCCCTGCTTCGATCTTAGCCCCCGGCCTGCGCATAGGCAGTCGATTCCATGGCCGCTCGTAGCACCAGAGGTCAGGCTGGAAGCTCGCGATAGGCTCGAAACCCGTCGCTTTCATGATGTCGCGTCCGGCCGCCGTCGATGGCTGCGCGAAACAATCGGCGCTTCGTAACCGCGGCTGCCGCAGATGCGCGGCCGCCTTGCCGAGTCCAGCGATGCCGCGGCCGGTGGCTGCGATGGCCCAGATGTAGGTGGCCGAGACCTCCTCGTTGCCGGATGCGAGATGCCGGATGTCGGGCTCGGTCAGACAGATCTCGTCGAGCAGCAACGCGTCATGGCCGCGCTCATTGAGAAACAGGAAGGCCATGCCACCGACCAGCGCACCGTTACGGGTGAAGGTCAGAAGGCATTGGGAATCGAAGGTGAAATAGCGCGCAAGTTCCTGCTCGCCGATCCGCACGCCGGGGACTAACCGGTGCGCCATGTCGGCAAGCGCGGCAATTTCGGAAAATTGCGCACAATGGACATCGATGTCTGGACTGAGCGGCAGCGCGTCAAATTCATGCCTTGCGGCAAACGAGCCCCTTTCCATAGCCATCTTGCCCCTCTATCGTTTCGCCCCATCCCGTTAGGATGAGGAGCTTACCGGGTAAGGAACAAGTGTATGCAGCAACTATTGCACCGGGGTGCTGCGATGACGCAGCACCGCAGCGACGAGTCCCTCGATGCATCCTGGGACGATTTGAAGCTGTTTTTAGCTTGCGCAAAATATAAAAGTTTCCGCAACGCCGCCGAGGAGCTCGGCCTCACCTCGACGACGCTGATGCGCCGGATCGACCGGCTCGAAGAGAGCATCGGCTGCAAGCTGTTTCTGCGCGACCAGAGTGGATTGACGCTGAGCGACGAAGGCACGGCGATGATCTCCGACGTTACGTTGATGGAGCGTCACGCTTTCAATGTGTTTCGCCGCGCCTCGCGCAGTTCGAGCGATGCGACGGGCACCGTGCGCGTCGCAGTCACTGAAGGGCCCGGCAATTTCTGGATCCTGCCGCGGCTGATCGACTTCCAAAAGACCTATCGCAAGATCACCGTCGACCTGCGCTGCGCAATGGAGCAGGCCGATGTTGCGCGCCTGGAATCCGATATCGCGATCCAGCTGGAGCCGCCGACCAATCCGGATCTGATCGTGGCCAAGCTTGGCCGGCTGCACATCTATCCCTTCGTCTCGAAGGAGTACGAGAGCCTGCACGGCGTGCCCCGCACGCTTGCCGAGTTGCAGAACCACCGGATCATCAAGCAGAGCGCACCGCAAGTCGACGACACCGCCTATGCCCGCATCCTGGGGCTCAAGTCGCTCGAGGGCATCGTCGGGATCAAGACCAATTCATCGGTCGGCGTGCTCTATGCGGTGGAACGCGGGGCCGGCATCGGCTTTCTGCCGACGGTGTCGATCGCACTCGGCGCGCCGCTCGTCGCAGTCGATCTCGGCGTCAGTCACCACGCCGATCTCTGGCTCACCTATCACAAGGAATTCCGCGCCTCCGAGCGGCACAAGATCGTGGTTGAGTGGCTGAAGAAGATCTTCGATCCGCGTGCCTATCCCTGCTTCCGCGATGAGTTCATCCACCCGAACGCGCTGGTGCCGATGATGGCGTCGGCTCGAGAGAGCTTTGGCCTGACGGGCTATGTCGCGACGACGCCGAGGTGATCGGCAGCGGCTACCATCTGTATTCGAAGCCGACCGTGCCCTGGTGCGAGGTGAACTCGTTGCGGAACTTGCCGTCATAATTGACGTAGAGTCGCGCGGTGTTGGTCAGGCTGAGCGAGGCCGACGCGCCAGCGTCGAGGCCGTAGCGGCTCTCGCCGATGCCTGGCACCACGAGGCTCTGCCTGCCCAGGCTGACCTGGATCGATCCCAGGTCCTGATAGAAATTGTCGACGAACTTGCCGTAGGCGGACAGATCCAGAATCTTCTGGTCGAAGATGAAGTAGCGCCCAACCTCGGCGCCGAGCATCACGCGCGCGCGTGCGAGTGCGGACGAGCCGACGGTCAGGGGAAAGAGGCTGCCCGTCTCCTGGAACGAGGCGCTGGTGGCGCGAACATATTCCAGCGCACCTTTGGGGACGAAGCGGGTCTGGTCCTGGGTCCAGTAGTAGCTGATCTCGGTCAGCGCGCCGTCGATGGTGGCGCGATAGCCCGCGGTCGCAAAGCCGAAGCCGCTGTCCCGGCTGGAATGGACGTTGCCGAAGCCATGCACGAGCGCAAAGGCCCAGGTCCAGGGCCCCTTGTCGACCGAGCCGTTGATGCCGAGCTGGGTCAGATCCAGCGATGCCGATTGCAGCGCCAGGGGCACATCGATGTCGGTGTGGCTCTGGTCGACGGAGAAGCCGAGATTGACCCCCGGCGCGAGCCGCGCGCCGAAGCCGGCCACCCCGCCAACGGTCTTGCGCTTGTCGCCGACGAAGTCGCCCTGCGCCTCGGTCCGCATCGAAATACCATAGCCCTCGAACCAGGTCCGGTAGCGCGGCCCTTCCGCCGCCTCCGCTGCGCCGCCGCCGCCGGGGTTGGTGCGGGAGGTCCGGTCGAAGCCGTTCGAAGCCTGGTTGCCCAGTCGCTCCAGAAAATTGGAGCCGAGGTTGAGCGTGGTGTTGCCCGTCGACCGCCCGTAGTTCATCGCGGTCGGCGTTGGTGACGGTGTAGGTGTCGGGGTGGGCGTCGGGGTCGCCGTGGGGGTCGGCGTCGGTGTAGGCGACTGCGCATGCGCCGGGGCAGCCATGATCATCAGGAAGAACGCAAAGGCGACCGCCATGACGCTCGCGGCCCGCCGGACAACACCCGGCCGGCGCGTCCGCCATGTCCCTGAAGGCTGCGATAGGCAGCGCATAACGACACAATTCCCAAAGCAAATGGCGACACGCAAAAATGCAACACGCATCGCGGCACCTGGAACGATTTGCGCTGAACCGGCGTGAAGGGTCAATCGCTTGGGCGGCGTTGAACGGGTGGAATACCCGCGCTGTGGTACCGCTGCCACAGGTCGCAAACTGTGCCACCGCGATTTGGATCGGGACTTGAATTTTGCACGCTGCTTGCTAGCGCGCGATTTTCATGTTGCAATATCCGGCACAATCGGATTTGGCCGCTCGACTGTGCGTTTCGCGACATTGAGACTCAAGACTCGAACAGACTTCCGGAAGCCCGTTTGTGGCGTGGCACGCGCAAAGACGTGGCCGCGTCTTTTTTATGTCTAAAGGAGGAGACTGGCGATGCAAAAAGGCACCGTCAAATGGTTCAACCCGACAAAGGGCTATGGCTTCATCAAGCCGAACGGCGGCGACAAGGACGTGTTCGTCCACATCTCCGCGGTCGAGCGCGCTGGGCTGACGACCCTTAATGAAAATCAGGTGGTTGAATACGATCTCGTGGAGAACCGCGGCAAGACTTCCGCGGAGAACCTCAGAGTTCACTGACTTTCTGCCAACGATCGACATAGACAAGCATGAATCCCCCCGGCTCCGCCCGGGGGATTTCATTTGTGGCTCAAGCCTGGATGGCGCTTCAGCCCACCACCGGCGAGATCAGGAAATTCTCCGAGCCCCCGCTCCCCACGGTCTTGCAGACGTCACCGTCGATCCGGACCTTGCCGGTTGCAAGCAGGCGCAGTGCTTCGGGATAGATGCGGTGCTCGACTTCGAGGATGCGCTCGGACAGCGTATCCGGCGTGTCGTTGTCACTGACTGGAACCGCGCCCTGCATCACGATCGGGCCGGCATCGGTCGCGGGGATCACGAAGTGCACCGTCGCGCCGGACAGTTTGACGCCGGCGCGCAAGGCCTGGCCGTGCGGGTCGAGGCCGGGGAACGACGGCAGCAGCGAGGGATGGATGTTGAGCATCCGCCCGTACCAGCTTTGCGTGAACTCGGCCGTGAACAGCCGCATGAAGCCGCCCAGACAAATCAGCTCGATGCCATGCTGGTCGAGCGTAGCCTGCAGCGCCGCCTCGAAGCCGGCGCGGTCCTTGCCGAATGGCTTGCTCTCGACCAATAGCGTCTTCACGCCGCTCGCCCTCGCCTTCTCCAGGCCCAGCGCGTCGGCCTTGTTCGAGATGACGAGCGAAATCTCCGCTGGAAAATCCGGCGCGGCGGCGGCCTTGATCAGCGCCGCCATGTTGGAGCCTCGGCCGGAGATCAGGATGGCAACGCGGCGCTTCATGAGTTTTACAGCGACAGGTCGAGGTGGCCGTTATAGACGACGCGATGCTCGCCCTCGGCCGGGATCACAGTGCCGAGCTGCGCCACCGTCTCGCCGGCGTCGGTGAAGACTTGCATCACCTTGTCGGCGGCATCCGGCTCGACGATCGCGATCATGCCGATGCCGCAGTTGAAGGTGCGCAGCATTTCGAGCTGGGCGATACCGCCTTGCGCCGCCAGCCATTTGAACACCGGCAGCACCGGCAGGTTCGCGAGATCGATGCCGACGCCGAGATGCTTTGGCAGCACGCGCGGAATGTTGTCGGTAAAGCCGCCGCCGGTGATGTGGGCAAGGCCCTTCACCGCGCCGGTCTCGCGGATCGCGCGCAGGCAGGATTTGACGTAGAGCCGGGTCGGCGCGAGCAGCGCGCCCCCGAGCGTCATGACGGGCGCAAACGGCGCCTGGGCCTCGAAGCTGAAGCCGGACTGCTCGACGATCTTGCGCACCAGCGAGAAACCGTTGGAATGCACCCCGGAGGACGCCAGGCCGATCACGGCATCGCCCGCGGCGATATCCTTTCGTGGCAGCAGCGTCCCGCGCTCGGCGGCGCCGACCGCGAACCCGGCGAGATCATAGTCGCCGTCCTTGTAGAGGCCCGGCATCTCGGCGGTTTCGCCGCCGATCAATGCGCAGCCGGACTCGCGGCAGCCTTCGGCGACGCCCGCGACGATCGACGCGGCAGCCTCGGGATCGAGCTTCCCGCAGGCGAAATAATCGAGAAAGAACAGCGGCTCGGCGCCCTGCACCACGAGGTCGTTGACGCTCATGGCAACGAGGTCGATGCCGATCCCGCCATGCAGGCCGGTCTCGATGGCGATCTTGACCTTGGTGCCGACACCGTCGGTGGCGGCGACCAGGACCGGGTCCTTGAACCCGGCTGCCTTGAGGTCGAACAGGCCGCCGAAACCGCCGATCTCGGCATCGGCGCCGGCACGCGCGGTGGCGCGCACCATCGGCTTGATCAGGTCGACCAGGCGATTGCCCGCATCGATGTCGACGCCTGAATCGGCGTAGGTAAGGCCGTTTTTGCGGTCGGTCATGCCGGATTTCCAGTGGATTTGCGGCTGGTTACGTCGAATTCGAGGGCCGCGCAATGGCTCGCAAGGGGCCTGAGGCTATACTATGTAGACATATCAACCGGTTCAGCCTCCAAAGGGCCGGATTCGGGGTCACACCGGGTGCCGGGAAGCGCCGCGTGAGTATTCCAAACATCATTACCCTGGGCCGCATCATGCTGGTCCCGATCATCGTCTGGGCGATTGTGTCGAGCCAGATGGAGGTGGCGTTCGCCGTCTTTCTGATCGCCGGCATCAGCGACGCTGTCGACGGCTTCCTGGCAAAGCGCTTCAACATGAGGAGCGAGCTCGGAGCCCTGCTCGATCCGCTCGCCGACAAGGCGCTGCTGGTCTCGATCTATCTGGCGCTCGGCATCTGGGGCGACATCCCGCGCTGGATCGTGATTCTGGTGGTCTCGCGCGACATCATGATCGTCGCCGCCGTGATCGTCTCCTGGCTGTTCGACAAGCCGGTCGAGATGAAGCCGTCGAAGGTGTCGAAGCTCAACACTGCAGCCCAGGTGGCCTATGCGGCGCTGGTGCTGGCCTCCCTCGCCTTCGGCTTCAAGCCCGGCCCCTATGATATAATCCTGATGGGCCTCGTCACGGTCTTCACACTCTCCTCCGTGTCGCTCTATCTCGTCGAGTGGCTGCGGCACATGAGCACGATCGAGGCCAAATGAGGGGGATGCGGTCCCGCAAAAGGCCAACTCCCGCTCGATACGTCGAATCTCTTCAAACGAAGCCGGCTCGCCCGGCATGGAGCAAAGCAAGCGTGGCAGGCCGCGTTCATCCCCGACAACTGGCGTTTTCGCTTCCGCATGCGGAAAGCCTGAGCCGGGACAATTTTCTCGAAGGCCCCGCCAACGCCGCCGGTCTCGCCCTGATCAACGGCTGGCCCGAATGGCCAAACCGGGTCATGTGGCTGGCCGGGCCCGAAGGCTCGGGCAAGAGCCACCTCGCCGCCATCTGGGCTGAAGAGGCCGGCGCCCGTTCCACCACCGCCAATGCATTGACCGCGGCCGCCGTGCCCGGAGCGCTCGCCACGGGCGCACTGGTCGTTGAGGACCTGAAATCGAAGGACCTCGACGAGCGCGCGCTCTTCCATCTGTTGAACCTCGCGCGCGAGGACGGGGCCTACGTCCTGCTCACCGGCCGCGAGGTACCGGCGGCGCTGGAGATCGAGCTGCGCGACCTCCGCTCGCGCCTGCGCGCCGTGCCGGTGGTGTCGCTCCTACCCCCCGACGACCAGCTCTTCCGCGGCCTGATCGTCAAGTTCTGCGCCGACCGCCAATTGAACGTCGATGAGAGCGTGGTCGGCTATCTGGCGACCCGCCTGGAGCGCTCCTCCGCCGCGGCGCGGCGGGCCGTGGAGCTGCTCGACAGCGAAGCCCTGCGGCTCGGCCGGCCCGTGACCCGGGCGCTTGCCGTCGAATTGCTGCGCGACGCCTGATCCTTCCAGGCTTGGTCCGCCGCAGCCGCTTGACGGCGCCGGGCGGCGGAACATCAATGTCATCGAAACGTCATCGCACTAACACATGCTCTGCGCCGGTTTTGCGCATAAGTCGCAAGATAAGGCGAAAGAAGATGGATCGACTTCTCATGGACTCCGCGCAAGCTGTTGAAATCAAAGAAAAAGAACCGGAATCGACAGGCCTGCCTGCGATCGCCACGAGCCCGGAGCGATTCATCAATCGCGAGCTTTCCTGGCTGCATTTCAACCGCCGGGTCCTGGAGGAATCGGTCAATCCCCACCATCCGGTGCTGGAGCGGGTGCGATTCCTGTCGATTTCGGCAAATAACCTTGATGAGTTCTTCATGGTCCGTGTCGCCGGCATCAAGGCGCAGGTCCGCGAGGGCATTCCCGAGCGCAGCCCCGACGGCCTGACCCCGTCCGAGCAGCTCGCGCTGATCAACCGCACCGTCTCGCAACTCGCAAGCGATCAGCAGGCGATCTGGCGCGATCTGCGCGGTACGCTCGCCGACGTCGGCATCGTGCTGGTCGACGGCAAGGACGTCACCAAGGCGGAGAAGAACTGGCTCGAGGACCACTTCCTCCACAACGTCTTTCCCTTGCTCACTCCGCTCGCAATCGATCCCGCCCACCCCTTCCCGTTCATTCCGAGCCTGGGCTTCACCATCGCGCTTCAGCTCACGCGCGCCGCTGACGGCAAGCAGATGAACGCGCTGATCCGCATGCCCGGCAAGATCGACCGCTTCGTCCGCTTGCCCGCGGATGGCGTGGTGCGATTGATCTCGCTGGAACAGATGACGGCCCTGTTCATCAACCGCCTGTTCCCCGGCTACAACGTCCACGGCCAGGGCGCCTTCCGCATCATCCGCGACTCCGAAATGGAGATCGAGGAAGAGGCCGAAGACCTCGTGCGCGTGTTCGAGACCGCGCTGAAGCGACGCCGCCGCGGATCGGTGATCCGGCTCGAGGTCGACGCCAAGACGCCTGAACAACTGCGCAGCTTCGTGCAGCACGCGCTCTCTGCGGCCGAAGACGAAGTGTTCCTGGTCGACGGCGTGCTCGCCATGAACGAGCTGTCGCAACTCACCCGCCTCGATCGCCCCGACCTCGAATTCACCCCTTACGTGCCGCGTCATCCCGAGCGCGTGCGCGAGCATGGCGGCGATATCTTCGCCGCGATCCGGCAGAAGGACCTCATCGTCCATCATCCCTACGAATCCTTCGACGTCGTCGTGCAGTTCCTCCAGCAGGCCACGCGCGACCCCGACGTCGTCGCGATCAAGCAGACGCTGTACCGCACCTCCAACAACTCGCCGATCGTGCGTGCGCTGGCCGAGGCCGCCGAGGCGGGCAAGTCCGTCACCGCGCTGATCGAGCTCAAGGCGCGCTTCGACGAGGAGGCCAATATCCGCTGGGCGCGCGACCTCGAGCGCGCCGGCGTGCAGGTCGTCTACGGCTTCCTCGAACTCAAGACGCACGCAAAACTCTCGATGGTCGTGCGCCGCGAGGGCGGCAGCCTCACCACCTATGTTCACACCGGCACAGGCAACTACCATCCGGTGACCGCGCGCATCTACACCGACCTCTCCTACTTCACGTCGGACCCGACTATCGGCCGCGACGCTGCGCGCGTGTTCAACTTCATCACCGGCTATGCCGCGCCGAGCGATCTCGACAAGATGGCGGTGTCGCCGCTGACGCTGCGCAAGCGCATCATCGAGCACATCCAGGGCGAGACCGCGCATGCGCGGCACGGCCGGACCGGCGCGGTCTGGATGAAGATGAATGCCCTGGTCGACCCCGACATCATCGACGCGCTCTACGAGGCATCTCAAGCCGGCGTCCAGGTCGAGCTCGTGGTGCGCGGCATCTGCTGCCTGCGGCCGGGTATCCCCGGCCTGTCGGAGAACATCCGCGTCAAATCGATCATCGGGCGCTTCCTCGAACACGGCCGTATCTACTGTTTCGGCATGGGCCAGGGCCTGCCGAGCGCGAAAGCGGCTGTGTATATCTCGTCAGCCGACATGATGCCGCGCAATCTCGACCGCCGTGTCGAGGTGTTGTGCCCGCTGCAAAATCCGACGGTACATCAGCAGGTTCTCGAGCAGATCATGGTCGCCAACCTGAAGGACAATGAGCAGAGCTGGCAATTGTTGCCCGACGGATCGTCAACGCGTATGAAGGCCGCGAAGGGCGAGGAGCCCTTCAACGTGCACAACTACTTCATGACAAATCCGAGTCTGTCTGGCCGTGGAAAGTCGCTCAAGGAATCCTCGCCGCGGCGTCTCACGCGCCGGAACGAACGTCATCAGTCCTGATCGGAGATTGTTGCCGTGACACGGCCGCGCAAACGTGGCGCAAGCGTCGCGGTGATTGATATCGGCTCCAATTCGGTGCGTCTCGTCGTCTACGAGGAACTGGCGCGGAGCCTCATTCCGATCTTCAACGAGAAGACGCTCTGCGGTCTCGGCCGCGAGGTGCAGAGCACGGGTCTGCTCGCGCCCGACGCGGTCGACAAGGCGCTGACCTCTCTGAAGCGATTTCGCGCGCTCTGTCGCGTCATGCAGGTCGGCCGCGTCTTTGCGATCGCGACCGCCGCGTGCCGCGACGCCTCGAACGGCCCCGACTTCATCGCCAAGGCCGAGCGCATCTGCGCGGTAAAGATCGAGATCCTGTCGGGCCCGCGCGAGGCGCGACTCTCGGCGCTCGGCGTCGTCTCCGGCATCCATCATCCCGACGGCATCGTCGGCGATCTCGGCGGCGGCTCGCTGGAGCTCGTCGAGGTCCACCGCAACAGCGTGCGCAGCGGCGTGACGCTGCCCCTCGGCGGGCTCGCCCTGCAGGATCTCGCGCATAAATCGCTGAAGCGCGCCGACCACATCGTGCAGGAGGAGCTCGACGCGGTGGAGCAGCTCAAGGCCGGGCGCGGACGCACCTTCTATGCCGTCGGCGGCACGTGGCGCGCACTCGCCCGCATCCACATCATCCAGAGCGGCTATCCGCTCCAGGTGATGCACGGCTATTCGATACCGGCGGCGGACGCACTGGATTTCGCGCGACGCCTGCGGCGCCTGGCTGCGTCCAACATGCTGGCCGACATCGAACTGGTCGCCGATGCGCGGCGGCCTCTCCTCGCCTATGCCGCGCTGGTGCTCGAGCACATCATCCGCGTCGCACGGCCGAAGACGATCGTGTTCTCGACCTTCGGCGTGCGAGAAGGCCTGTTGCACGAGAAGCTGTCGGAAGCCGAACGCGCCAAGGACGGATTGATCTGCGCCGCGGAAGAGCTGAACCAGCTGATGTCACGCTCGGCGCGCCATGCCCGCGAGCTGATGGAATGGACCGATCGCTTCGTGCGCGTGGTGAAGCTACGGGAGACCGAGGAGGACCGCAGGCTGCGCCACACCGCGTGCCTGCTCTCCGACATCGGCTGGCGCGTCCATCCCGACCACCGCGGCGAGCAGACGCTGAGCCTCGTGGTCAACGGCAATTTCGGCGCAGTCAGCCATGAAGGCCGCGCCTTCGTCGGCCTGTCGGTGTTCTATCGTTATGCGGGCTTGAGCGAAGAGAACCAGCCGCCGCTGACGATGCAGGAGCTGCTCACGCCTGCGCATCTCGAGCGCGCCCGGCTCTTGGGCGCCGCGTTCCGCGTCGCACATCTGATCTCGGCGGCCCGGCCCGGCGTGCTGCCGGCCACCCATTTCCGCAGCACGGGCCGCAAGCTGATGCTGGTGTTCGAGCACCGCCTCGGCGATCTCGTCGCCGACCGCGTCGGCGGCCGCTTCAAGCAGCTCGCCCGCCTCGTCGGCCGCTCGGGGTCCATCGTAAGGCGTTAAGGCCAACAGCTTCGAGAGGCGCTACTGCGCGATGAGCGCCGTCCTCGCGGAGACGTGATGGCACGCAATCTTCCAGTCGCCATCCTCGCGGACGATGACCCAGGTGATCTTGACCGAGAGCGGCGGGGCTTCCTCGCCGAGGTCGAACGAAGCGATGGCGGCCATGTTGACCACCTCAGGCGTGACGTGCGCGCAAGCTACGTCCGAAAACGAAACGCTCGGCGCTCGCCAGCGTGGCAGACCTTTGAAATACGCCGCAACGCCGTCGCGGCCGCGATAGAGCGTTGGATTGGAGCCATAGAAGAACGCGTTCCTCGAATACAGCGACGACAGCGCCGCCGCATCCAACCTTGCGAAGCCGGCAGACCATTTCGCGATGATGGCGGAAACGATGGCGTCGGGTTCCTCCTGCATGCGACAGCTCAGCCTCTGTCAGCCCTTTCTCAGCCCTTGGCGACTTCCTTGGCAAAGGTGTCGCGCAATCCGATCGTCCGCGAAAACACCGGCTTGCCCGGCGTCGAATCCTTGTCGCGCACGAAGTAGCCCTGCCGCTCGAACTGCATCGGCTCGGTCGCATTGCTCTCGGCAACCGACACCTCGATCCGCGCGTCGGGAAGGATCTCCAGCGACTGCGGATTGAGATCGGCGGCAAAATTGGCAGCGTTCGGGCTCGGGTTCGAGAACAGCTGGTTGTAGAGGCGGATCTCCGCCGACACCGACTGCGCCGCCGGCAGCCAGTGCATCGTCGCCTTGACCTTGCGGCCGTCGGGCGCGTTGCCGCCCTTGGTCAGGGAATCATAGGTGCAGCGGAGCTCGACCACCTCGCCGGCGTCGTTCTTGATCACGCCGGTGCACTTGATGAAATAGGCGTAGCGCAGCCGCACCTCGTTGCCCGGCGACAGGCGGAAGAACTTTTTCGGCGGGTTTTCCATGAAGTCGTCGCGCTCGATATAGATCTCGCGAGAGAACGCGATCTTGCGCGTGCCGGCCGATGCATCGTCGGGATGGTTGATCGCCTCGAGCTCCTCGACCTGCCCTTCCGGATAGTTCTCGATCACGACCTTCAGCGGCCGCAACACCGCCATGCGCCGCTGCGACGTGCGGTTCAATTCCTCACGGATGCAGAATTCGAGCATGCCGACATCGACCACGCTGTTGGCTTTCGCCACACCGATGCGCTTGACGAACTCGCGAAGTGCGGCCGGCGGCACGCCACGGCGGCGCAGGCCCGCCATGGTCGGCATGCGCGGATCGTCCCAGCCCGCGACATGGCCGTCGCGCACGAGCTGGGTCAGCACGCGCTTCGACAGCACCGTGTAGGTCAGGTTCAGCCGTGCGAATTCATACTGATGCGGCTCCGAGGGCACCGGCAGCTTCTCGATGAACCAGTCATAGAGCGGACGGTGGTCCTCGAACTCCAGCGTGCAGATCGAATGCGTGATGCCCTCGATCGCATCCGACTGGCCATGCGCGTAGTCATAGCTCGGATAGATGCACCACTTGTCGCCGGTGCGCGGATGATGCGCATGCAGGATGCGATAGAGCACGGGATCGCGCAGGTTGATGTTGGGTGAGGCCATGTCGATCTTGGCCCGCAGCACGCGCGCGCCGTTCGGGAATTCGCCGGCCTTCATGCGCCGGAACAGGTCGAGGTTCTCCTCGACCGTGCGGTCGCGGAACGGCGAGTTCTTGCCCGGCTCCGTCAGCGTGCCGCGGGTAAGCCGGATCTCGTCCTGGGTCTGGTCGTCGACATAAGCGAGCCCGTCGCGGATCAGCTTCTCCGCCCATTCGTACAGGCGGTCGAAATAGTCCGAGGCGTAGAACAGGTTCTTGCCCCAGTCGAACCCGAGCCAGTGCACGTCGGCCTGGATGGAGTCGATATATTCCTGCTCTTCCTTGACCGGATTGGTGTCGTCGAAGCGCAGGTGGCAGCGGCCGCGAAATTCCTCGGCGATGCCGAAATTGAGCGCAATCGACTTGGCATGGCCGATATGCAGATACCCGTTCGGCTCCGGCGGGAACCGGGTCACAATCTCCTTGTACTTCGCCGCATCGAGATCGGCCTGGACGATGTCACGAATGAAATCGCGCCCCGCCTCAGTCGCCACCGGTTCTGTCGTCATGCCGAAAATCCTGTAGGGAAATCAGCGGTCCTTCTGCCAGTTTCGGAAGGCTGAGCCAAGCCCTCAGCCCGGTCCGATGCGGTCCGCCGGCAGGCTTTAGTTATGCACCGTTCCTGCTATACACCACCGCCTCCAATGCATAGGCCGTTCCACTCATGACCGATTCCGTCGTCACGCGCTTCGCCCCCTCGCCGACCGGCTTCCTCCATATCGGGGGCGCCCGCACGGCGCTGTTCAACTGGCTCTATGCGAAGAAGCATGGCGGCAAGATGCTGCTCCGGATCGAGGACACCGACCGCGAGCGCTCCACCGAGGCGGCGATCGGCGCCATCCTCGACGGGCTGAAATGGCTGGAGCTTTCCTGGGATGGCGACGTCATCTACCAGTTCAGCCGCGCTGCCCGCCACCGCGAGGTGGCCGAGCAGCTGCTCGCCGACGGCAAGGCCTATCATTGCTACGCCACCGCCGAGGAGCTCGCCGCGATGCGCGAGAAGGCGCGCGCCGAGGGCCGCACCCGCCTCTATGACGGGATGTGGCGCGATCGCGATCCGGCAACCGCGCCCGGCAATGTCAAGCCGACGATCCGGCTGCGCGCGCCGCAGACCGGCGAGACCGTGATCGAGGACCAGGTGCAGGGCCGCGTGGTTTGGCAGAACGAGAACCTCGACGACCTCGTCTTGCTGCGCGGCGATGGCACGCCGACCTATATGCTCGCGGTGGTGGTCGACGACCACGACATGGGCGTCACGCATGTGATCCGCGGCGACGATCATCTGATCAACGCCGCGCGCCAGAAGCAGATCTACGATGCGATGGGATGGGCGCTGCCGAGCATGTCGCACATCCCGCTGATCCACGGCCCGGACGGCTCAAAACTCTCCAAGCGGCATGGCGCACTCGGCGTCGATGCCTACCGCGCCATGGGCTATCTGCCGGCCGCGCTACGCAATTACCTCGTCCGCCTCGGCTGGAGCCATGGCGACCAGGAGATCTTCTCGACCGAGGAGATGATCGCCGCGTTCGACCTCGCCAGCGTCGGCCGCGCTGCCGCGCGTTTCGACTTTGCCAAGCTCGAGAACCTCAACGGCCACTACATCCGTAACGCGGACGATCAATCGCTCGTGAGGATGTTCGAGGACGTGCTTGACCACGTTCCGGGACGTGCCGAACTCAAGGCCAAGCTGAACGATGCCACGCGCGCGCAGCTTCTGAAGGCCATGCCGAGCCTCAAGGAGCGCGCCAAGACGCTGATCGAGCTGATCGACGGTGCCTATTTCATCTTCGCCGACCGCCCGCTGGAGCTCGATCCTAAGGCCGCAGCCCTGCTGACGCCGGAGAACCGGGCCCTGATCGGCCGGCTTCATTCCGCGCTGGAGAATGTCGAGAGCTGGAGCGCGGCCACCGCGGAGGCCGCGCTGCGCGCCTATGCCGAGGAAAATAGTCTCAAGCTCGGCGCGGTCGCCCAGCCGCTGCGGGCAGCGCTGACCGGACGAAGCACTTCACCCGGTATATTCGAGGTTTTGGACGTCCTGGGGCGCCAGGAAAGCCTGGGCCGGCTGAAGGATCAATCTACGACCTAAGTCCTGTGCGGTGCCCATCTTGCAGCGCACACAGCAATAATATACCCATCTCACCCGTACCTTCTGGAATATCCGGCTTGCCCCGCCATCTTTTGGGGGACGATCAGGTCCGGCCCGTTTCACAATTCATCGGGGACTTACGATGGACGCAAAATCCACAAAAACAGCAACGCTGACGGTCGGAAACAAGAACTACGATCTCCCGATCCTGAGCGGCAGCGTCGGGCCTGACGTCGTCGACATCGGCAAGCTCTATGGCCAATCCGGCCTCTTCACCTACGATCCGGGCTTTACCTCGACCGCGAGCTGCCAGTCCAAGATTACCTATATCGACGGCGACGCCGGCGTGCTGGAATACCGCGGCTATCCGATCGAACAGCTCGCCGAGCACGGCGACTTCCTGGAGACCTGCTACCTCCTGCTTTACGGGAATTTGCCGACGGCGGCGCAGAAGAAGGATTTCGACTACCGCGTCACGCACCACACAATGGTGCACGAGCAGATGGCCCGCTTCTTCCAGGGCTTCCGCCGCGACGCCCATCCGATGGCGATCATGGTGGCAGCGGTCGGCGCGCTTGCCGCCTTCTATCACGACTCCACCGACATCAATGATCCGAAGCAGCGCATGATTGCCTCCATGCGCATGATCGCGAAGATCCCGACGCTCGCGGCGATGGCCTACAAGTACACCGTCGGCCAGCCCTTCGTGTATCCGAAGAACTCGCTCGGCTTCGCCGAGAACTTCCTCAACATGTGCTTCGCGGTGCCCTGCGAGGAGTACAAGGTCAGCCCGGTGCTCGCTGACGCGCTGGAGAAGATCTTCATCCTGCACGCCGACCACGAGCAGAACGCCTCGACCTCGACGGTGCGCATCGCCGGCTCGTCCGGCGCCAATCCGTTCGCCTGCATCGCGGCCGGCATCGCCTGCCTGTGGGGCCCGGCGCATGGCGGCGCCAACGAAGCCGCGCTGAACATGCTCTACCAGATCGGCACCGTCGACAAGATTCCCGAGTTCATCGCCAAGGTGAAGGACAAGAACAGCGAAGTCCGCCTGATGGGCTTCGGCCACCGCGTCTACAAGAACTACGATCCGCGCGCCAAGATCATGCAGAAGATGTGTCACGCCGTGCTCAAGGAGATGGGCCATGGCGACGATCCGATGCTGAAGGTCGCGCTGGAGCTCGAGAAGATCGCGCTCAGCGACCAGTACTTCATCGACCGCAAGCTCTACCCGAACGTCGACTTCTATTCGGGCATCACGCTGAAGGCGATGGGTTTCCCGGTCTCGATGTTCACCGTGCTGTTCGCGGTCGCGCGCACCGTCGGCTGGATCAGCCAGTGGAGCGAAATGATCGAGGATCCGCAGCAGAAGATCGGCCGCCCGCGCCAGCTCTACACCGGCGTCACCAAGCGCGACTACGTGCCGATCGACCAGCGGAAGTAAGGTCGGCTCCAAGGCCAAACGAAACGGCGCGATTGTGGATGGCGCCGTTTTTGTTTGTGATCGCCGCTAAAGCGTGATGGCATTAGGTTCGATAGCCTGAATTTTCGAGGTAGTTCGCGCATTCTCCAGGGGTGAATGCCGTCAGAACTTCACCGATGGCGGCGCAGACCGTATCGACGGTTCGGGCGGCGGCCTTTCGGAGCAGATGTTTGAGCTTGGCAAAGACCTGTTCGATCGGGTTCAGGTCGGGCGAGTATTTTGGCAGGAAGAACAGTTTGGCGCCGGCGGAGCGAATGAGCTGGCGCACGAGCTTGCTTTTGTGGCTGCCGAGATTGTCCATGACCACGATATCGCCAGGGCGAAGGGTCGGCAGAAGAACCTTCTCGACATAAGTCCGAAAGCTTACGCCATCGATTGGTCCCTCGATGAACCATGGCGCATCGATCCGGTCATGGCGCAAGGCGGCCAGGAAGGTCATGGTCTTCCAGCGTCCGTGAGGAACCTTGGCCGGAAGTCTGTGCCCGCGTGGGGCCCATCCCCGCAGCGGAGCCATGTCGGTCCTGGTCCAGGTCTCGTCGATAAAGACCAGCCGCTCAGCTTCGACGCGACCTTGATACTTTGCCCACTGGGCTCGCCGCCGCGCGACCTCGGGACGATCGCGTTCGCCAGCCGCCACGCTTTTTTTTGAAGCTGAGCTTCTCGGCATGCACGAAGTCCCACACCGAGTGGTAGTCGATCTTCAGACCGCGTCCGGCAAGCTCGGCAACGAGCCCGCGTATGGTGAAATCGCCGTCCTTGATCCGTTGCGACAGCCAGACCGCGTGGTCTCCCGAAACCGCCTTCGGCTTGTGACCGCCCATCTGGCCCGGAGCAACGCTGCCGGTCTCATCGACCCGCTTCATCCAGCCAATTGCCGTGCTGATCGCGACCCCAAACTGCTTGGCTGCCTGATTGCGGGACATCCCGCCCTCGATCGCGGCCACGACACGCTTGCGAAGATCCAGAGAATAAGGCTTGCCCATCCATGCTGGCCTCCGCCCAGCCAGCATGGTGAATCAGAAACAGCCTGATTTGGGAATCCCAAATCGATTCAACCTAACCCCATCCCGCTTTAGCCCAGCTTCCCCGCCCGCCCCTTCCGCATCGTCGCCAGCACGATGTCCGCCGCCAGCACGCTCGGCGACTTATTTCCGGTCGACATGATCGTGTCGAGCTGGGCGAAGGCTTCGACTTGCTGCTTGCGCAGCGGCGAGTCCGTCAACACCTCGGCCAGTGCCTGCGCAAGTTTCTCGGACGTGCAGTCCTCCTGCAGAAACTCGGGGATCACCTCTTTGCCGATTACGAGATTGGCGAGGATCACGGAGGAGACACTGATGGCGCGGCGCAGGATGAAGGCCTCGATCGCGCCGACGCGATAGGCCGTCACCATGGGAATGCCCGACAGCGCAAGCTCCAGCGTCACCGTGCCGGATTTCGCCAGCGCCGCGCGCGCGGTCCGGAACGCGGCTCGCCGCTCGGCTTCGCCCACCACGATTTGCGGCTTGACCGGCCAGCTTGCGGTGCCCTCGCGCACCGTTGGTTCGAGATGCGACATGGTCGGCAGCACCAATTCGAAGCGCTGGCCGCTAGCCTCCAATCGGCCGAGCGCCGCGCCGAACACCTCGAGATGATGCCTGATCTCGCTGCGCCGGCTGCCGGGCAAGACCAGCAGCACCGGCGGCTCGCCATCGCGGCGCTTCTGCTCCTCCGCATTCGGTCGCAGCGAGGACAATTGTTCGATCAGGGGATGGCCGACATAGCTGCACGGCGGGCCCCGCAGCTTGCGGTATTCCTCGGGCTCGAACGGCATCAGGCCGAGCACGTGATCGACATATGACAGCATGGCCCGCGCCCTGCCCGGCCGCCACGCCCAGACCGAGGGCGAGACGTAGTCGACGATCGGGATCGCCGGATTGCGTGCGCGGACACGGCGGGCGACGCGATGGGTGAAGTCGGGACTGTCGATGATGACGAGCGCGTCGGGCGCAGCTTCCGTCACGGCATCTGCGGTCTTGCGGATCAGGCGCAGGATTTTTGGCAGCTGCTGCACGACGGCAGCAAAGCCGACGATCGAGAGCTCCTCGATCGGAAAGAGTGAGACCAGCCCCTCGCGCGCCATGGTGCGGCCACCGACGCCCTCGAATTGCACGCCATCGCCGAGCCGCTGGCGCAGCACCTTCATCAGCGCAGCTCCCAGCCGGTCGCCGGACTCCTCCGTGGCGATCAGAAAAATCCTTCGCTTTGGATCGCGCCCAGACATCACGATTGCAGGCCGATGACGAAGAGGTAATTGGCGTCGGCGCGCTCGATCATCGCCTGCGGCTCGGCGGCGATGGTGTTGCCCGCGATCACGGCGATGCCCGAAAGGCCAGCGCTGGCGACACCTTCAACGGTGCGCGGGCCGATCGTCGGCAGATCGAAGCGCAGATCTTGTCCGCGCTTCGGCGCCTTGACCAGCACGCCGCGCCCGCGCGCCGCGCGGATGCGGCCCTCGCTGCGCAGCCGCGCCACACGCTGGAGCAGCCCGTCGGTGCCCTCGATGTCCTCGACCGCGACCACATGGCCGTCGATCACGACCACGGCCTGGCCGATGTCAAACGGGCTCAGCGCAGCCAGCACCGCGCGGCCGCGCTCGATATCACTCCTGGCGTTGTCTGCCGGCAAGGCACGGGTGATGCAGCCCTCGGGCATCAACAGATCAGGCGCGACGTCCTTGATCCCGACCATGCGAAAGCCGTCCTGCTCGAGCATGCGACCGACGCCGGAGAGCAGATGGTCGTCGCCCCCGCGAAACGCGCGGACGACGTGCCCGAGAAGCCGGAGTGTCTTGAGATCGAAGCGCACTTCCGACAGCGATGGCCGCATCAAGGTGCCGATGAAGATCAGGTCGCGGCAGCCCTCTTCACGAAACAGGCGCATGGCGCGGCCGAGCTGCCCCACCGAGATCCAGCGATGTCGGAATTTTTCCACCTGGACAGGATCGCAGGCGCCGCGGAGCGGAAACAGCACCGGTGCGATGCCACGTGCGGCGAGCGACTCCGCAACCGCAAACGGCATGGCGCCGCCGCCGGCGATGACGCCGACCGGTGACGAAATCTCTGGAGCCGCCGATGTCATGCTCGCGGCCATCCCCGTGCTTACTGCCCCATCGCGGGAAGACAGAGCGGGCGATGCTTGCCCTTGCCGATGAAATCGAGAATTTCGGCGATCGCGGGATCCTCGGCCGCAAGCGGCTGCACCGAAGCGAGCCGCTCGGCGAAAATCCCGGGGCCATGGAACAGCTTTTGATAGAACGCGCGCACGCTCGCGAGCCGCTGCTTGGTGAACTTGCGCCGCTTCATGCCGATGATATTGAGACCTTCGAGCACCGCATACTGGCCGTTGACGAGCCCGAAGGGGATGATGTCGTCGCGCACGCCACAAACGCCACCGACCATCACCTGCGGACCGATGCGCGTGAACTGGTGCACCGCAGACAACCCGCCGATGAAGACGAAGTCGCCGAGTTCACAGTGACCTCCGAGCGTCGCCGAGGTCGCGAAGATCGCGTCGTTGCCGACGTGGCAGTCGTGCCCGACATGGCTGCAATTCATGAAATAGCCGCGGTCGCCGACCTCTGTGATGCCGCCGCCGGCGACGGTGCCTGCATTCATGGTCACGGATTCGCGGATGGTGCAGCCTGAGCCGATCCGGAGCTTCGTCAGCTCGCCGCGATAGCTGAGCGACTGCGGCGGCGTGCCGAGCGAGGCGAACGGATAGATGGTGCAATCGTCGCCGATGGTGGTCTGCGCCGTGATGTGCACATGCCCGATCAGCTTGCAATTTCTGCCGATCACGACGTTCGGGCCGATGATGCAGTAGGGCCCGATCTCTGTGCCCTCGCCGATCACGGCGCCGTCTTCCACGCGCGCGGTGGGATCAATCTTGCTCATTAAGAAGGTCTGGCTATCCGTTGAAGTCGTTCGGTTTTCCGGTGGTTAGCGCGACTTTGCGTGATCTGTCCAGTGACGTATCATCTCGGCTTGTTTCAAGTTCGGAAGGAGCAAGCCTCCTCGGCTCGTTAACGACTTCACACGGAGCTTGAACAGAACGTGGTCAGGACCATAGCAATCCTGCTCTCGCAGTTGATGGCTGCGCCGATCGTATCTGAAACGGTCGAGATCAGAGGATGCGGCCGCGTCGATCTCGCGGCGTTCGCGTGCCGCGACATCAGCCGCAGCACCGTCCTCCAGCGCGTTTGCTACGACGTCTCGGAGAACGATCTGATCGTCGCCGTCAACGGTACCTATGATCGTTATTGCAGCGTACCAGCCGACACCGTTGCGGCTCTGATGGGCGCGCCGTCGATGGGCCAATTCTTCAACCGGACGATCCGGCGACCAGCCTCTGGCGAGCGCTATGACTGTCCGACGCAAAAGCCAGTGAAATAGCGCCGCGGGCCGGCTGGCCTCAGTCCGTCAGCATCGCGCCGACGTCGGCTTCGGCGACGACCTGACCGTTGACCTTGGCGTCGCCGTGAAACCACCACATCGCCTTGCGCCGACCGATCGAACGCATGTGGTATTCGATGGTGTCGCCGGGCAGCACGGGCTTGCGGAATTTGCACTTGTCGATGGTGAGGAAATACACCGCCCGCGGCTTCTCGGTGCCATCGACCGATGTGATGCCGATCACGCCGGCAGTCTGCGCCATCGCCTCGATCATCATCACGCCGGGATAGACCGGCCGCTCGGGGAAATGCCCCTGGAACGCCGGCTCGTTGAAGGTGACGTTCTTGATGCCGATACCGCTGTAATCGGTGCGGATGTTGATCACCCGATCGATCAGCAGCATCGGGAAGCGGTGCGGGAGCGTGCGCAGAATCGCATTGATGTCCACGAGTTCGAACCTGACCGGCGCTTCCTCCATCACTCCTGTCCCTCGTCCTTATCGGCCTTGCTGTCGCGCACCAGACGCTCCACCGCGATGATCTCCTTGAACCACTGCTTGGTCGGCTTGGCAAAAAAGCCGCCCCAGCGTCCGCCTGCCGGGATGTCGTCCTTGACGCCGCTCATCGCGGTGACCTGCGCCCCATCGCCGATCTTGAGGTGATTGTTGATGCCAACCTTCGCTCCCAGCGCCACGTTGTCGCCGATCGTCAGGCTGCCGGCGAGGCCGATCTGGGCCGCCAGCAGGCAGTTCCGGCCGATGGTCACATTGTGGCCGATCTGGACCTGGTTGTCGATTTTGGTGCCCTCCCCGATCACGGTGTCACGCAAGGACCCGCGATCGATGGTGGTGCCGGCGCCGACCTCCACGTCGTTCTGGATCAGCACCCGGCCGGTCTGCGGGACCTTGAGATGGCCCTCGGGACCGAAAAAGACGAAGCCGTAGCCGTCCTGGCCGATTGAGCAGCCGGGGTGGATCAGCACGTTGTTGCCGATCAGGGCGCACTGGATGGCCGTACGGGCGCCGACGTCGCAGTCCCGGCCGATCTTGACGCCGGGGCCGATCACCGCGCCGGCGCCGATCACGGTGCCGCTGCCGATCTCGACCTCGGGGCCGATGACGGCCAGCGGATCGACCACGACGCCGTCCTCGAGATGCGCGGTCGGATCGATGATCGCCGACGGCGCAATGCCGTCATTGCCGACCGAGGATTGCGGCCTCAGCGCATCGCCGTGCCATTCCCGGGCGATCCTGACGAAGGCGCGAAACGGCTGCGCCGCGCGTAGCGCGGCGACGTGGGCCGGCACCTGCGCCTCGAAGCGCGGGCTGACGAGGCAAGCTCCGGCCTTGGTCGCCTTGAGCTGGTCGACATATTTGAGGTTGTCGAAGAACGTCAGATGCATCGGGCCGGCTTCGTCGAGCGAAGCCAGGCCCGTGATGATGTGGCCGGCCCGGGCCGGGTCGACCAGCTGCGCCTTCGTCAGCGTGGCGATATCAGCCAGCGCCGACGCAGGCGGCTTCTTGAAGAAGGTCGGCTGCGCCATTCCACCCCGTCGAGGTCCGGCCGGAGATCAGCTTAGAACGACGTACCGCCGCCGAACCGGAACTGCTGCACGCGGTCATACGCGCCCTTGGTGAGCGGCACTGCGTAGTCGAAGCGCAGCGGTCCGAACGGAGACTGCCAGATCAGACCAACACCCACCGACGAGCGGACGACGTTACCGTTGTCATACACCAATCCGGTACAAGTTCCAGGCGTGGCCGGGTTGACGGTTGACGGCGTACAGTTCGAGTTCTTCGTCGTCGTCGTTTCGCCGGTGAACGCCCAGGTCGTCGGGCCCTGGTAGTCGTAGAGACCGCCGGCGTCGGCATAGACCGCGCCCTTCAGGCCCACTTCCTTGGGCAGGAACCAGAACGGCATCTGCAATTCGAGCGAAGCGCCCCAGTACTTCGTGCCGCCAAGCGCGTCCTGAGTGCCGTAGGGATTGAGGTCGCGCGGACCGATGCCGTTCGGCGCAAAGCCGCGGACGAGGTTCGGGCCCATTTGGAAGTGATCGAGCATGCGGATGTCGTTGTTGCCGATCTTGTTCAGGATGCCGCCCTGCAAGTGGACCAGGCCGACGAGGTCGGAGACCAGCGACTGGTAGTACTTCGCATCAACAGCCGACTTCAGATAGGTGACGTCGCCGCCGACGCCGGCGAAGTCCTGCTTGAAGTCGACCAGGAGGCCGTCGGTCGGGTTCTTGTTGTTGTCGAGCGTGTTGTAGTTCAGCGAGTAGCCGATCGCCGAGGTCAGCGTCTTGCCACCAGCGAGTTCCTTGCGCACCGGCAGCGAGGCTTCGCCGTTGGCGTAACAGCCGAGGCTGTTGGTGGTGCCCGCCAGACTGATGCCATTCGCATTTGCAAACGCCGGGCTCATGAAGTTCGGGTCGCCCAGCGTGTTGTTACAGTCCGTCAGGTAGGACGGCAGCGTGATCTCCTGACGGTAGACCGAGTAGCGCAGCTGCAGGGCCAGATCTTCGCGCAGGCTGAAGCCGAGCCGCGGGCTGAAGCCCAGCGTCTTGGTGCCGTAGGAGATGAAGCTGTTGGACAGTTGCGTACGCTGATAGAGGTCGAGGCCGAGCGCGACGCGGTAGTCGAGCAGGTACGGTTCGACGAACGACAGCGAATAGCCGCGCGCATACTGGCCGTAGGTGACGGAGGCCTTGGCGAACAGCCCGCGGCCGAGCAGGTTGCGCTCGGAGATCGAGACTTCGGCCAGCGCGCCGTCGGTCGTGGAGTAGCCGCCCGACACTGAGAAGTCGCCGGTGGACTTTTCCTCGAGATCGACGATCAGGACCACGCGGTCGCTGGACGAGCCCGGCTCGGTAGTGATCTTGACGGTCTTGAAGAAGTCGAGGTTCTTCAGGCGGCGCTCGGCGCGATCGACCAGCGCGCGGTTATAGGCGTCGCCCTCGGAGAGGTCGAACTCGCGCCGGATCACGTAGTCGCGCGTGCGGCTGTTGCCGCGAATGTTGATGCGCTCGATATAGGTGCGCGGACCTTCGTCGATGTTGAACACGACCGACACGGTATGCGCATCGAAATTGCGGTCGCCACCGGGCCGAACCACGGCGAAGGCAAAGCCGCGGCGCGAGGCCTCGATCTGCATTTCCTCGACCGACTTCTCGACCGACTCGACGTTGTAGAGCGAGCCGACATTGACGCGCGAATAGGTGCGCAGCACGTTGGGATCGAAGTTGGCGATGCTCGTGCGGAAGTCGACCGAGCCGACGCGGTACTGCTGGCCTTCCTCGATCTTGAAGGTGACGAGGAATCCCTTCCTCTCCGGATCGTATTCGGTGATCGCGGCGACCACCTGCACGTCGGCGAAGCCGTGCTTGAGGTAGAAGCGGCGAATCAGGTCGCGGTCGGCCTCGACCCGGTCCGGATCGTAGACGTCGGCACTGCCGAGGAAGCTCAGGAGATTCGTCTCACGAGTCTTAATGACGTCCCTCAGGCGATAGCTCGAATAGGCAACGTTGCCGACGAAGTCGATCGACTTGACGCCCGTCTTGGCGCCCTCCTCGATCGTGAAGATCAGATCGACGCGGTTGTTCGGCTGCTCGATGATCTCGGGCGTGACGTGCACGTCATAGCGGCCGGAGCGGCGATAGATTTCGGCGATGCGCAGCGTGTCCGACTGCACCACGGCGCGAGAGAACGTGCCGCGCGGCTTGGACTGGACTTCGGCGGTGAGCTGCTCGTCCTTGATCTTCTTGTTGCCCTCGAAGGCGACGCGGCCGATCACGGCGTTTTCAACCACCGAAACCACGATCCGGCCGCCGACGCGGTTGATCTTCACGTCCTGGAACAGGCCGGTCTCGATCAGCGCCTTGAGGCCGTCGTCGATGGCCGCCTGGTCAAGCCGCCCACCCGGGCCCGGCTTGAAATAGGAACGGATGGTCTCGACCTCGACACGGCGGTTCCCCTCTACCGCAATCGAATCCACGGTCTGGGCCGCAGCAGGCGAAGACACAAGAGCGGCCCCGACCGGGGCAAGCACCGGCACGCCGAACATGATCAGGGTGGCGAGCAGGCCCCCCCGGACCTTCATACCAAAAATCATGCGCAACGACGCCCTTATCATTCCAGTGCCAGACCCAACCCCAACGCCGGTCTGGGAGATTCCCCAAGTTTCATGCCGCTTGTAGCTAATTTCACCGACGCCGCAAACGGCCGAGCGCGCCGTAATTTCAATTTCAGTCCAGGACGTTGCCTAAGAGCAACGTCACAAAAAAGCCCGCTTCACGATGCCGCCAGATGAAGGATGTCGTTGTAGGTGGCGAACACCATCAACATCAGTACCAAGCCGAGCCCGATTCGGAACCCCATCTCCTGCGCGCGCTCCGACAAAGGCCGGCCCCGTACCGCCTCCACCGCATAGAACAAAAGGTGCCCGCCATCGAGCAGCGGAACGGGAAACAGGTTCAATAGCCCGATCGAGATCGACAGCACTGCGGCCAGATGCACCAGCGCCGCGAGCCCGATCGTCGCGACCTGCCCGGAGATCTGGGCGATTCGCAGGGGACCGCCGACCTGATCGGCGGCCTCGCGGCCCGCAAAGACCCCGCCGATATAGGCCAGCGTCCGGTCGATCACGAACCAGGTTTCCTTCACGCCCAGCCACAGCGCGGTGGCCGGATCGACCCGCTCGGTGACGGTGTCACCAGCGGCTGTCTGCCGGGTGATTCCGAGCACGCCGAGCCGGTGTACGTTGCCGAACGGATCCTTCACCTCGCGCAGTTCCGGCGTCCCGGCCAGATCGACCTGGGAATCGCCCCGCTTCACGGTGAAGGTCAGCTTGTCGCCGGCATGCGTGCCGACGATTCGCTGCATGTCGGAGAAGCTTCCGATCTTGGTTCCGTCGATGGCGGTCACGACGTCGCCGACCTGGAAGCCGGCCGTAGCCGCCGCACTGCCGGCCTCGATCTTGTCGACTCGCGCCGTGGTCGATGGCTTGCCGAAAAAGGTGAAAAGGCAGGTGAAGATCACGATCGCGAGCAGAAAGTTCGCGATCGGTCCGGCCGCGACGATCGCTGCCCTGGGACCGACCTTCTTGTGATGGAAGCTGCCGGCGCGTTCCTCCGCCGACATCGCAGCCAGCGTCTCGGCCGACGGCGTCGAAGCCTCGGTGTCGTCGCCGAAAAATTTGACATAGCCGCCGAGCGGGATCGCCGAGATTTTCCATCGCGTGCCATGGCGGTCGTTGAATCCGACGAGTTCGGGGCCGAAGCCGAGCGAGAAGGTCAACACTTTCACGCCGGCCCAGCGCGCGACCAGGAAATGGCCGAGCTCATGGAAGAAAACGACGATGGTCAGGACGAATAAAAAGGGGATCGCGTAACCGATGAGCCCATGGCTCAACGTATTGAAGCTATGGAGGAAAAACTCAGTCATTGATTCCTCTTAACCCGGGGCCTCGCGGCCCCGGTTCCGAACCTACTAGGATGCCTTTAAGGCAATTTGAGGCAATAGGGTGGCTGCTTTATTTCGCGCACTATGGTCAACGGCGATGGCATCATCCGCCGAGGACAAGGGCGCCAGATTGCCACCCTTGATCCAGTCTTCGAGCGTTGCTTCGACCAGCCGCGCAATGGCGCCGAATCTGATCTTGCCGGCGGTGAAGGCCGCCACCGCGACCTCGTTCGCAGCATTATATACCGTAGTCGCGCCGCGTCCGGTCCTTAACGAATCGTAAGCAAGCCGCAGTCCCGGGAAGCGTTCGAAGTCCGGCGCCTCGAACGTCAACTGCCCGATCTTGGCGAGGTCGAGCTTGGCGGCCGGTCCCTTGATGCGGTCGGGCCAGCCGAGGCAGTGCGCGATCGGGGTGCGCATGTCGGGCGCGCCGAGCTGGGCAACGACCGAGCAGTCGGAGAATTCGACCATGCCGTGGATGATCGACTGCGGATGCACCAGCACGTCGATCTCGTCCGGCTTCAAGGCGAACAGATAGGACGCCTCGATCACCTCGAGGCCCTTGTTCATCATCGAGGCTGAATCGATCGTGATCTTCTGGCCCATGCTCCAGTTCGGATGCTTGAGCGCCTGGGCCAGCGTCGCCTGCTCGATGTCCGTGCTCTTCCAGGTGCGGAACGGGCCGCCCGAGGCGGTAATGATGACGCGCACGAGTTCGTCACGATTGCCCGAGCTCAGCGCCTGGAACAGCGCGTTGTGCTCGGAATCGGCGGGCAGAATGCACGCACCCGCCTTGGCGGCGCGCTGCATGAAGAAATCGCCGGCGCAGACGAGGCATTCCTTGTTGGCGAGCGCAACATGGGCGCCGCGATCGACCGCGGCGAGCGCGGGCTTCAGTCCGGCCGCACCGCTCACCGCCGCCATCACCCAGTCGGCCGGCCGCGCGCCAGCCTCGATGACCGCGCTCTCGCCGGCGCCGCATTCGGTCTTGGTGCCGGCGAGCGCGTCCTTGAGCTCGGCAAGCTTTGAGGTGTCCGCGATGGCGACGAAGCGCGCGGAAAACTCTTTCGCAAGCTTTGCAAGCGCGCCGACATTGCCATTGGCGGTCAGCGCCTCGACGCGATAGCGCTCGGGCGAAGCGCGAAGCAAATCCATCGTGCTGTCGCCAATCGAGCCGGTGGCACCGAGGACGGTGACGCTGCGCACCGCGGAGGCCGCGGGCTTGTTGTTACGCAAAGGGACTGGGCTCATTGTTTCACCAAACCATAAGACCGCTTCCCGCGCTATGCACACCATGGCGCAGGTAGCCGAAAATCCAGGCCACCAGAATGGCCGCGATGAAGCCGTCCAGGCGGTCCATCAGCCCCCCATGGCCGGGGATTAAGTGACTGGAATCCTTGACGCCGAACCGGCGTTTGACCGCGGATTCGAAGAGATCGCCGGCTTGCGAGACCACCGACAAGATCGCGCCGAGGGCCAGCAGCGGAACCGCCTTGCCGAACCCGGAGGCGGCAAAACCGCCTGCGACCGCCAGGCTCGCGACGAAGCCGCCGAGCGCGCCGGCCCAGGTCTTTTTGGGGCTCACGCGCGGCCACAATTTTGGACCGCCGATGCTCCGGCCCGCAAAATAGCCACCGATGTCGGTCGCCCACACCACCAGCAACACGAACATCAGAGCGACGAATCCGTTGACCGGATCCTGCCGCACCAGGATCGAGGCGAGCAGCGCAGCCACCGCATAGGCGAAGCCGGTCGCCGCCCAGATGAACTTGTCTTTCGCCAGCAACATGATCACGACGCCGCCGACGACGCCAATCACGACCGCCGCCTTGAGCGCCCCGAAGGCGACACAGAACCCCATGATGGCGAGAACGATCGTCCCGCACGCCGTCAGGACAACCCGCCCTGCCCCGACCACCGTCAGCCATTCCACGAACAACCCGATCGAGGTGAGCGTAACCAGGAACGCCCAGATCCAGCCGCCGGCATAGGCGAGCGCGATCGCCAGCGGCGCCAGCACGAGGGCCGCGAGGACACGCATCATCAGGTTGCTTGAAGCCGGCGTTGAGCCCGCCGGCGCGGCGTCGTTTTCGGTCACGAGGCGGTTTTCGCGACCAGGCCGCCGAAACGGCGCTCGCGCCTGGCAAATTCGGCAATCGCGCCTTCCAGCGCAGCCTTGTCGAAATCCGGCCAATGAATCGGCACGAACACCAGCTCGCTATAGGCGGCCTGCCACATCAGGAAATTGGACAGGCGCTGCTCGCCAGAGGTGCGAATGATGAGATCGGGATCGGGAATCTCGGGCGCGTCGAGATATTGCCCGAGCGTTTCGGCATCGATCGAGGCCGGATCGCGCCTGCCCTCGGCAGCTTCGCGCGCGAGCTTTTGCGCGGCTTTCGCGATCTCCTGCCGTGAGCCGTAGTTGAAGGCGACGACGAGCGTGAGACGCGTGTTGTTGCGCGTCAGCTCCTCGGCCTCGTTCAAAAGGGCGCAGATGTCGCCTTCAAGTCCCTCGCGCTCGCCGATGATGCGCACCTTGACGCCATCGCGGTGCAGGCTCGCGAGGTCGTTGCGGATGAAGCGGCGCAACAGGCCAAAGAGATCGCCGATCTCGCTTGCCGGACGCGACCAGTTCTCGGAGCTGAAGGAGAAGATGGTGAGGTAGCGGATGCCTAGCTCATGCGAGGCACGGACGACGCGGCGCAACGCTTCGACGCCGCGGCGGTGGCCCTCGGCGCGCGGCAGGCCACGCGCAGCCGCCCAGCGCCCGTTGCCATCCATGATGATGGCGACATGCGCGGGCGCCTCGGACCTTTCCGGTCCTTCCGTGACGGGCGCGGCGGCGTTGGACATGAAGGCTTCTCTAGACCGTCAGAATCTCTTTTTCCTTGGCCGCCAGCAGTTGGTCGATCTCGGTGATCGTGCCATCGGTCGCTTTCTGCACCTCGTCGGCGTGACGCTTCTGGTCGTCCTCCGACATCTCGTGATTCTTCTCGAGCTTCTTGAGCACGTCGAGACAGTCGCGACGGACATGGCGCGCGGCGACTTTGGCCGCTTCGGCGTATTTGTGCGCGACCTTGACCAGCTCCTTGCGGCGCTCCTCGTTGAGCTCGGGGATGCGCAGGCGCAGCACCTGGCCCTCGGTGGCGGGCGACAGGCCGAGGTTGGAATCGACGATCGCCTTCTCTACCGCCTTGACCATGCTCTTGTCCCAGACCTGCACCGAGATCAGGCGCGGCTCCGGCACGCTGACAGTGGCGAGCTGGTTGAGGGGCATGTGACTGCCATAGGCATCGACCTGGACCGGATCGAGCATCGAGGCGGAGGCGCGCCCGGTGCGCAGGCCCCCGAGCTCGTGCTTGAGCGACTGGACGGCGCCCTGCATACGGCGCTTCAATTCGTTGAGGTCGAAATTACCCGTGGTCATCACGCTTCTCCTTCAAAAACCTGGCGCCGCGCCCCGCATCCTCACCGAGGACGCCCGCTAGGCCGTCAGCCAGCGACGATCGTCCCGCGGCCGACGCCACGCAGAATCGCGCCGATTGAACCGGGCTCCGCGATCGAGAATACGATGATAGGCAGCGACGTCTCGCGGGCAAGCGCGAAGGCGGTCGCATCCATCACCTTATAGTCGCCCTCGATCGCCTGCTTGTGCGTCAGCCGGTCGAAGCGCTTGGCGGCCGGATCCTTCTTGGGATCGGCCGAATAGACGCCGTCGACATTGGTCGCCTTGAGGACGGCCTCGGCGCCGATCTCGGCGGCGCGCAGCACCGCCGTGGTGTCGGTCGTGAAGAACGGATTGCCGGTTCCGCCGCCGAGCAGCACGATTCGGCCCTCGGCGAGGTATTTGTGCGCCGCAGCGCGGGTGAACAGCTCGGAAATCTCGGGCATGACGAAAGCCGACAGAGTGCGCGCCGGCGCGCCCTTGCGTTCGATCGCCGCTTCCACCGCGAGGCAGTTCATCACGGTGGCGAGCATGCCCATGGTGTCGCCTGTCGGGCGCGACACGCCGCGGGAGGACACCTCGACGCCGCGAACGATATTGCCGCCGCCGATCACCACCGCGACCTCGGCACCGAGATGGCGGGCGGCGATCAGATCGTCGGCAACCCGGTCAACCGTCGGCTGGTCGATCCCAAATCCCTGCGGTCCCGCGAGATATTCGCCGGACAGCTTGATCACCACGCGACGGTAGACCGGATCAGTCATGAGCACTTTCCTTCTCCGGGCGCCGCTTCCGGCGGCACGCCGGAAGGAAACGTCCCGGCGCTTACTTCTTGCCGCTGGCGGCCGCGACTTCCGCCGCGAAGTCGCTTTCCTGCTTCTCGATTCCCTCACCGAGAGCATAGCGCACAAAGCCGGCGATCTTCACGGGGCCCCCGACCTTGCCCTCAGCTTCCTTCACCGCCTGCGCCACCGACTTGCCGGTGTCGTGGATGAAGGCCTGCTCGAGCAGGCAGACTTCCTTGTAGTAGGTCTTCAGGCCGGACTCGACGATCTTCTCGATCACGTTCTCCGGCTTGCCCTGCTGGCGGTACTTGTCGGCGAGCACGTCCTTCTCGCGCTTCACGATCGCCGGATCGAGACCGGCCGGTTCGAGCGCGAGCGGATTGGCGGCCGCGACATGCATGGCGAGCTGGCGGCCGAGCACAGCGAGTTCGTCGGCCTTGCCGGACGATTCGAGGGCGACGAGAACACCCATCTTGCCGGCCCCATCGATGACGGCGCCATGGACGTAGCTCGACACCACGCCCTGCTTCACTTCGAGCGCAGCGGCGCGGCGCAGCGTCATGTTCTCGCCGATGGTGGCGATCGCATCATTGATCGCAGCCTCGACCGTGACGTCGCCGACCTTGGTGGCCTTGATCTTCTCGACATCGGCGCCGGCGTCGAATGCGACCTGGGCGATCATCTTGACAAGGCCCTGGAACTGGCCGTTGCGCGCGACAAAGTCGGTCTCGGAGTTGACCTCGACCACGACACCCTTGGTGCCCTTGGTGAGCGCGCCGATCAGGCCCTCGGCCGCGACGCGGCCAGACTTCTTCGCGGCCTTCGACAGGCCCTTCTTGCGGAGCCAATCCTGCGCCGCTTCCATGTTGCCGTCGTTTTCGGTGAGCGCGACCTTGCAGTCCATCATGCCTGCGCCGGTCGACTCGCGCAGATCCTTGACCATCGCAGCTGTGATCGTAGCCATCGTTGAAAATCCTTCTTGCCTGCCGGTTGACCCGCGGCGCGGCGCTGTCTCGCCTCACCGCGGTCCATCACAGGACGTCGCGTCAACTGAAATGGCGGCCGGAGCGATCCGGCCACCTCTCGACTGTTATTCCGCTTCCGCGGTGAGCGCCTTGGCCTTGGCCACCCAGGCATCCGCACGGCTGGGCAGGCCGACCTCTTCGCCGATCTTGTGCGCGGTGGCGTGATCGAGTTCGGCGAGCTGCCAGTAATGGAAGATGCCGAGGTCGTTGAACTTCTTCTCGATCGCACCCGACACGCCCGGGAGCTTTTTGAGGTCGTCGGCGGTGCCGCGCGGACCGGCAAGGCCCTGGAAACCGCTGGTCGACGGAAGCTCTTCAGCAGCCGGCTTCACCGAAGCGCCGATATCGATGCCCGCATCGCCCTGGGCGCGCGAGATGCCATCGATCGCCGCACGCGCGATCAGGTCGCAATACAGCGAGATCGCACGGCCCGCGTCGTCATTGCCCGGCACCACATAGGTGATGCCCTTGGGGTCCGAATTGGTGTCGACGATCGCCGCGACCGGGATGTTGAGCCGCTGGGCTTCCTGGATCGCGATGTCTTCCTTGTTGGTGTCGATCACGAAGATCATGTCGGGCAGGCCGCCCATGTCCTTGATGCCACCGAGCGAGCGGTCGAGCTTGTCGCGCTCGCGCTGGAGCGTCAGGCGCTCTTTCTTGGTGTAGGAGTTGGCCTCGCCACCGGACAGCACCTCGTCGAGATGACGCAGGCGCTTGATCGACGCCGAGATCGTCTTCCAGTTGGTAAGCGTGCCGCCGAGCCAGCGCGAATTGACGAAGTACTGCGCGCAGCGCTTGGCAGCATCGGCAACGCCGTCCTGCGCCTGACGCTTGGTGCCGACGAACAGGATGCGGCCGCCCTTCGCAACGGTGTCGCTGACGGCCTGGAGGGCCTGGTGCAGCATCGGCACGGTCTGCGCGAGGTCGACGATGTGGATGTTGTTGCGGGTCCCGAAAATGAACGGCGCCATTTTCGGATTCCAGCGGTGGGACTGGTGACCAAAGTGCACGCCAGCTTCGAGCAGCTGACGCATGGTGAAGTCGGGTAGCGCCATAGTGATAATTCTCCGGTTGGTTCCTCCGGAAACGTGTGAGCAAAACGGAGCGTTCTCGCCCCGGTTGCCACCGGACGGCCTTTTGAGCCATGTTTCCGTGTGAGATGGCGCGCTATATAGCGCGATTTCCGCCAGAAGCAAGGAAATAAGGGCCATGGAGGGGCGTTTTGGCGCCCTGCCCCAAGCCCTTTTTCAAGCCCTTTTTCAGGCCCTTTTTCCGTCGTTTCACGCCCCTCCCTAGCACCTTGGCTGGTTCGGGGGGCATTTCTTCGCGGCGGCCGGTGCCGGGCGCGGTGGCGGCGGTGCGGCTGGACGTGGGGGCGGCGCGACCGCCACTCGCGGTGGCGGGGGTGGGGCCGGCCTCGCGGCTGGCGGCGGCGGTGCCGGCCGGGCCGCAGCAACGGGCGGAGGCGCGGCGTGCGGCGGCGGCGAGGCCACCCGCGGCGGCGGTGCCGAGGGCACCGGTTTCGCAATGGCTTGCGGGCGCGGCGGCGGAGCGGCCGGCTTGGCCGCCTGCGGCAGCGGGGCGATCTGATTCTGAGGCTTCAACGGCTCACGGCCCGTGGGCTGCACCGCAGTGATGGCAGGCTTGCCGCCTGTCCCCGCCCCGGCTGGCGGCGTGGTGCCCTGCTCGCGGATGGCCGACTTCGCGCGGCTATCCGGAGCCGTCCCTGCCGGCGTTCCGGCGATCGGCGGCTTTTGGCCCGGCGCCGTGGCCGCATTTCCGGCAGGCGTGGTGGTGAGCGGAGCCGTTGCAGTCGCGGCATTTGGATGGCCTGCTTGCGTGCCATTGGCCGGCGCCGTCGCAGTTGGCGCGAGCCTGCCATTCGGGGTCTGGGCAGCCGAGGGTGCCGGCGGCGTCCCATGGGTGCCGGGGACGGGCAGCGTATTGGCCTCGGGCAGCCTGCTCGGCGGCGCGGCGGCAGTCGGCGCCACATTCGCGGGCGTCGCGGCCGGTATCCCCGGCCTCGCCGTCGGCGTGATGGTGGCGCTCTGCGGCATCGGCAGCTTGCCCTGCTGGATCAAGGCGGCGCGCTGCGCAACGGCCTGCGGCACGGCAGGTGCCGCCGGCGTGGCGCGGCCGGCGACGGCCGGCGCGAGGCTGCCGGGCGCAAGGCCCGCCGCGGCCGCGGACGGCCGGTTGATGACGGTGTTGATCACCGTGGTGTTGTGGATGTTCTGGTAGATGATGTTGTTCGGCGGCGGCGCGACATAGATCGGCGGCCTGACGAACACCGGGATCGGCACGAACACCGGCTGCGGCAGCACGAACAGTCCGACCACGGGCAGCGGCGGCGGCAGCACGATGAAATCCGGCGGCGGTGGCGGGCAGAAATAGATCGGCGGCGGCGGCGGCGGCACGAAGCCGAACACGGGATCACTGAACAGCAGGACCGGCCGGTCGACATAGACGATCTCTTCCGGCGGCGGCGGCGGCACGTCGTAATCCATCATGGCAAAGCTCGGCGGCGGCTCGAGCGGCGCGGTCAGGATCGCAAGCCTGCGCCGTGCGTCGCCAGCATGCGGCCCGCGCGGATAGCGGCGCAGATAGGACCAGTATGCGTCCGGCGTGTCGGCGCGATAGGTCCGCCGCCAGGTGATCGCCTCGCGGCGCGCCGCGACGATCGCCATTACGCGCTTGGACATAGGATCGCCGGGATAGGCGGCGAGGAATTCCTCATAGGCCGGCAGCGTGTCGCGCTCGAGCGCGGCCGCATAGGCGTCCTGCACGCCGAGATCGCGGATCGGCTTGTTGCGGATCGCAGCGACCTGGTCGGGCGCGGCCTGCGGCGGCGGCGCGTCGGGTCCACGCTCGAAGAACGAGAACTGCGCGCTGATCTTCTGGTCGTCCCAGGGCACTTGCGCGCCCTTGCTGGCGTCGTTGACGCGCAGGCGCACGCGGTCGAAGACCTCCGGCAGCGACAGGCCCCCGGTGCGGATCATCTCGGCGAGCGACTGGGCGTAGATGCCGTAGGGCCCCGGCTCCTCCGGCGCCACGGTGCCGGGCGCGGCGTTGTAGGCGATCAGCATGTTCGCGTCGGGCTCGACCAGCGCGAGCCCGCTTGCGATCGGCTGGCCGCCCTCGATAAAGGGCTGCGCCCGGGCGGCATCGAGCACGACGATGTTCGCCTTCAGCGGCAGCGCCGCGAGCTGGCGGGCGTAGTCGCTGATGCGCAGCGCCTCGGTCGGAACGTCGGTATCGCGCGTGATGTTGGAATCGACCGGGATGAAGTAGTTCTCCCCGGCGAGCTGCACGCCATAGCCGGCGAGATAGATCATCGCGACGGTGCCGGGTCCCGATGTCTGGGCCTTCTGAAGAAAATCGCGAAAGCTCTTGCGCAGCGTGTCGCCGTCGAGGTCGCGGGCGCCGACGACGTCGAAGCCGGCGGCCTGGAGCGTCTGCGCGATCAGGCCGGCATCATTGGCCGTCGTTGCCAGCGGCGACTTCGCATAGGCTCCGTCGCCGACGACGAGCGCGATGCGCTTCTCCTGCTGCTGGGCACAGGCAGGGAATGTCCCGGCCGCGACGAGCAACAGGATCGGCAGCAGGAATGAGATGAACGTTCTTGGTGTCCCACGCATGGCTTGCTAGCCCCGCTGTTGTTGTTGAGCGCGCTTGCGCGCAATTGGGCGCGCGGCTGGCTGAACGGCGCTTGAACGAAAGCGCTTGGATTGAGGCGACGGAATGGCACCAGCGGTCAGGCTCACGTAAGGTACGCGGACGCGCAGGACGAAAGCTCGAGAGGGGCCTCCGGCCGGCCTAGCTGCGATCACCGTCGAGACGCCCCTTCAGATCGCCGATAGCCCCGAAAAACGTGCTCTGATCCTTCAAGGGAACCGCGCGCAACATCGGCGGCATCAGCCAGTGCACGGTTCTCTGCCGTCCGGAATCGGAGAAAGCCTCGGACTGTTGCAATGCCTGGAGCGCAATTCCGACTACCACCACGGCGGTCATGGCCGCACCTTTCAGCCACAGCCGGGTTCGACCGATCTCGCGCAGATGGAAGAAGCAGATGGCTGCAAAGATCAGCCAGATGACCGCATATTCGTAGTTGACGCCGCTCGACGAGGTCCAGGCGAACGCGAGGTACTGGACTAACTCGTGGTAAAGCGTGAAGACGGCGGTGCCGATGAGCGCGATCAGCAGGTTGCGCAGAAAGTGCGATCGCCCCGCAAAGATCCGGCACAGCAGCGCCCATATCCCGACCCAGACAAGAAGACTCGTAATCAGCATCAGCAGCGGCGAGAGATAGGTCGACGCGCGCGGCTCGCCGGTCTGGGTCAGCCAGATCTTGAGCGCATCGATCGCCGGAAGCGACAGGCCGAGAACGACGGCGAGGACGATCGGCAGGACGTGCCGCTCCGGCGATGCCAGCCGCTCGCGCTCGACCGCGTGATTGACGTCGCGAATCCGCAGGTACGTCTGCCCGATGCGGATCGGCTGCTTGCCGTCCACGATGAAGCCCGACAGCCTGGTCCTGTTGCCGTCGATGAACGTACCATTGGCGCTGCCGACGTCCTCGGCGACCAGATGGCCATCGTCATGCCGAAACACCCGCAGATGCTGCGCTGCGACGTAGGGATCATCGACCACGACATCATTGTCATAGCCCCGCCCGATGCGCACCTCCGCAGCGGTGATCCGGAAGCGTGCGGCGACCTCGCGCTGCCGCGACAATATCTCGATCCAGATCATTTGCCGACCTGCACAGCTTCGAGGAAACGCTTGCCGAGCGCGACGGCATCGTCATAACCGACGGCCTGCATGTTCAGCCGCGACACCAGCGCTTCGAGCGCCTGGTCCTGCGTCACCACGATCAGCGACACGTCGTAAAGCCCTTCGAACTGCCTGTAGGCCTGCGCGCACCACACGACCCGCAGCGGCGGATGCTGCGGCTGCGGCGGGACCTGGAGAAAGTCCTCATGGCAGCGTTGCGGCGTGTACCACTTCTTGAACGGACCGCCGACGCTGAGCCGCGGCTGGCTCAGTTGCGTGAGATAGGTCGCAAACTGGAATTGATTGAGATCGATTGTCCTGGCGAAGGAATGATTGATGTTGATCGCGCCGATATTGAGATCCGACGCGACGAATACGCTGGTGTCGCTGCCGCATTCGGTCGAATTGACGCTGGCGCGCGGCTTCGGCGTGGCGCCGGCATTTGTACTGGCCCAGCAGTTGAACCAGAGCACCTGGGTCGCGGGCGCACGGTATGGACCGAGCGCATCCGACCTGAAACCCGCCGCACTCAGCGATTTGTAGAGTTCCGAGCGCCAGGCAACCAGTTGCCGCCCGACATCGCCCTTGATGTCCGCAGGCTTCTCGTCGCCGCCGGCCTGCAAAAGGGCCGCCGCAAACCGCGCCGGCACCAGGAAGCTCACGAGCTGACCTCCCCTGCGGGTTGCGACGTTAATGCCGATGACGTCGCCGTCCGCTGTGACCGCCGGACCGCCGCTCATGCCGGGATTGAGCGCGCCCGAGAAATGGATGCGTTCGGTGTAGCTGTGATCGGCAAGCCCGTTATAGGTGCCTTCGATGATGGTGAAGCCGAGGTCGAGCGGATTGCCCATCGAATAGAGCCGTTCGCCCTTGGCCAGCCTGCCCTCGATCGCGGCCCGGTCGAACCTGAAGAACGGAGCGTCCTTCTTGTCGACGCGGACCAGCGCGAGGTCATTCGGCAGATCGACCCGCAACAAGGTGACGTCGCCCTGGCTGCCGTCGGCGGCGGTGTACTCGAGCCGATAGGTCGCAGGCTCCAGTGCCGCCTACGAGACCACGTGATAGTTGGTGATCGCCAATCCGTCGGCGGAGACCAGAAAGCCCGATCCGTTGGAGGTCTGGCGCCCGGCATCGGCGACCAATGTGCGGATCTGCAAGAGCCGCGG
Organism: Bradyrhizobium sp. CCGUVB23; assembly: GCF_024199885.1. Lineage (NCBI taxonomy): Bacteria > Pseudomonadati > Pseudomonadota > Alphaproteobacteria > Hyphomicrobiales > Nitrobacteraceae > Bradyrhizobium > Bradyrhizobium sp. CCGUVB23. The sequence continues at coordinate 8,262,345 of NZ_JANADQ010000001.1, read as the reverse complement.
CGGCGCGGAAGCATAGATGCGCTCGGCCACCGCCGACTCGCCCTGTGCCGCCCACACCGTGCCCGATGCGGACGCGGCGATCGCGAGTGATAATCCGATCGCGCGCGACAGCGCGCCGACAAAATAGCTACGCAAGTCCCCCAGCCCCCGACATTCGTCGGCACCTCGTGGCGGCCTCAAGCGCCGCACATGCCCTGATGCTGCATAGCGAAAGCACGGAGGGGTTGCAACATCGTCCGGCTGCTTCCGGCCTCCACCCGAAAGCTCCGGACGCGACGCAGGCAATCAGCTCTGCCCGAGCAAATCGACGGTGCCCGTGGTCAGCCGGTAGATGCCGCCGACGACCTTGAGCTTGCCCTGCTCGGTCGCCGCATTAAGGATCGGCGCCGCAGACTTCAGCTTGGCGACGTTGTCGATCACGTTTTGCCGGATCGCCTTGTCGAGGACGTCACTGCCCTCTTGCATCGCCGCCTTGGCGGCCGGTGCGATCGCCTCGACCAGCGAGGGAATGTGTCCCGGCGGCGGCTTGTTGTCCTTGAGCGCTTTCAGCGTCGCATCGACGGCGCCGCAACTGTCGTGGCCCAGTACCAGGATCAGCGGCGTGTTGAGCACGGCGACCGCATATTCCATGCTCGCAATCGTCTCGTTGCCGGCGAAATTGCCGGCAACGCGGCAGACGAAGAGATCGCCGCGGCCGGTGTCGAAGGCGTATTCCGGCGCGATGCGCGAGTCCGCGCAGCTCAGGATCGCCGCATATGGATTCTGTCCCGCAGCAAGAGCTCCTCGCTCGTGCTTGAAGTCATGGCGCCGCGTCACACCGTCGACATAGCGCGCATTGCCGTCCATCAGCCGCTTCAGCGCAGCATCGGGAGACACCACGTTCTGCGGCTTGGGCGGCGTTTTCGTCTCTTTGGCGAACGCTGTGCCGGTGAAGGCTAGCCCCAGCGTGGAGGCGGCAAAAATCATCGCGGATCGCCGTGACGGCACGACGTGATCGAAGCGATTGTTGGAGCACTGGTCGCACATGGTTCGTTCCCTGCCTCAGCCAGTCTGGCGGATCAGCGCAGACGCGCTGTTTTACACGCCGGCTGCGACAGCGTCACGAAACATGAAGCCGTGGCGCGCCCTACTCAGCCAGCTTCAGCTCCGCGATCGTCGTCCTCGCAGCGGTCTCATCCAGAGGCAGGAAATCCACCGGCCCCTGGTTCTTGTAGCCGGCAGTCATCGCGAGGGTGAGGCCATAGCCGAGCAGTCCCGTGCTCGCGTTGGCGATCACCGCATTCTTGCGCTCGCTCACGCGCGCGACAAAAAACAGGGTCTGGCCCGATTGCGCGGCGAAATCGACGTGCGTGACGCCGGGGAAGCCCGCCTCCTCCGCGACGAACTGATGCGGGCCGGCCGGACGATCGGCATAGACATAGGTCCCGGTCTTCAGCCCTGTGAGTGGCTTGCCATCCAGGGTAAATCCCCAGCCTGCATCGGCGAGGCCGCCATAGCCTTTTTCGCGCAGAACGACGATGCGCGCCTGGCCGGCCTTTGGCGGCCCGACCTTCCGCAACGTCTCCGAATAATCCACCCCGCTCCTCGCGGCCGTCTCGCAGCCGCACAGCAACGCCGCGGCCACGAGCAGCACCAGCCCACGCAGTAACATTACGCCCCCAAAATCATCCCCGGGGCATGCTTGCCAGAAACACCGCATGGTTGCAACTGGACGGGCACAACACCTGTGCAGAGCCATGCGGAGCACCGCAGACGCGGGCGACCGTGACTACAATTGCTGCACGTCGACGACACCCGCGACCGCCTTGATCGCGCCTGCGATCTGCGGCGAGACCTTGAAGCGGCCGGGCAGCTTCATCTCCACCTCGGTCTCGAGATCGAGCATCATTACCAGCGAGACCTCGCCGTCGCCGTTGGAGCGCGGCGCGATGCCGGGGCTGCCGACCTTCGGCGCGCCACCGTTCGAGGGCGCCGCATCCGGACCTGCAAGCCGCCTCGCGATCGATTCCAGAGGCTTGGTGTCGCGCAGGAAGATGCGCAGGCCCTTCTGCGTCTTGGCGGCGGCGTCATCGAGCGGCTCGGCGTGCAGCACGCGCGCGCGGACGTCCTCGCCCTGCAATTCCGCACCTAACTGCAGCAGCACCGCAGCGCCGGGCTCCAGCACGTCGCGATATTGCGCAAGCCCCTCGGAGAACAGCACCGCCTCGAAGTGGCCCGTGGGATCAGAGAGCCCCATGATGCCCATCTTGTTGCCGGTCTTGGTGCGCCGCTCCATGCGCGAGACCACGGTGGCCGCAACCTTGCCGGCGGTGGCGCCGGTTTTCACCGCGCGCGAGAACTCCGCCCAGCTCTGCACCCGCAGGCGCTTCAGCACAGTGGCGTAATCGTCGAGCGGATGGCCCGACAGGAAAAAGCCGATCGCATCGTATTCGCGGCGCAGGCGCTCGGCCGGCAGCCATGGCTCGATCTGCGGCAGCATGATGGTCGGCGCGTCGGCTGCGCCTCCGAACATGTCGTTCTGCCCGACGGTCGCGGCCTCATGCGCGCGCTGGCAGGCGGCGAGGATCGCATCCGCACCGGCAAAGACGCGCGCGCGGTTCGGCTCCAACGTGTCGAAGGCGCCGGCGGCGGCGAGACTTTCGATGATGCGCTTGTTGATCGCACGCGGCGACACGCGCGCGGCGAAATCGGCAAGCGAAGTGAACAGCCCGTTCTTCGTGCGCTCCTCGATGATCTGCTCGACGGCCTGAAGGCCGACGCCCTTCAGCGCAGCGAGCGCGTAATAGATCGTCTTCTCGCCGACCTCGAAGGTCGCGCCGGAGCGGTTGACGTTCGGCGGCTCGACCTTGATGCCGAGGCGCTGCGCCTCGGAGCGGAATTCGGAGAGCTTGTCGGTGTTGTTGAGATCGAGCGTCATCGACGCCGCGATGAACTCCACCGGATAATGCGCCTTCATGTAGGCGGTGTGGTAGGACACCAGCGCATAGGCCGCCGCGTGGCTCTTGTTGAAGCCGTAGTCGGCGAATTTGGCGAGCAACTCGAAGATGGTCTCGGCCTGCGCCTTCGGCACGCCGTTCTTCACCGCGCCCGCGACGAAGATGTCGCGCTGCTTGTCCATCTCGGCGCGGATCTTCTTGCCCATCGCGCGGCGCAGGAGGTCGGCGTCGCCGAGCGAATAGCCCGACATCACCTGCGCGATCTGCATCACCTGTTCCTGGTAGATGATGACGCCGAACGTCTCTTTCAGGATCGGCTCCAGGACGGGGTGGAGATATTCCGGCTCCTCGTCGCCGTGCTTGCGCGAACAATAGGTCGGGATGTTCGCCATCGGGCCCGGGCGATAGAGCGCGACCAGCGCGATGATGTCCTCGAAACGGTCGGGGCGCATGTCGATCAGCGCGCGCCGCATGCCCTGACTTTCAACCTGGAACACGCCGACCACGTCGCCGCGCGCCAGCATCTGGTAGCTCTCGGCATCGTCGATCGGCAGCGTCGCGAGATCGACATGGATGTCGCGCGGCTTGAGCAGCTTCACCGCGACATCGAGCACGGTCAGCGTCTTCAGGCCGAGGAAGTCGAACTTCACGAGGCCCGCGGGCTCGACCCATTTCATGTTGAACTGGGTCACCGGCATGTCGGACTTGGGATCGCGGTAGAGCGGCACGAGCTCGCTCAAGGGGCGATCGCCGATCACGATGCCGGCCGCGTGCGTCGAAGCATGCCGCGTCAGGCCTTCGAGGCGCTGGGCGATGTCGAAGGCGCGCGCCACCACCGGGTCTTCATCGCGGAACGCCTGGAGTTTTGGTTCGCTCTCGATCGCGGCGGCCAGCGTCACCGGCGCGGCCGGGTTCTGCGGCACCAGCTTGGTCAGCTTGTCGACCTGGCCATAGGGCATTTGCAGCACGCGCCCGACGTCGCGCAGCACGCCGCGCGCCTGCAGCGTACCGAAGGTGATGATCTGCGCGACCTGGTCGCGCCCATAGCGCTGCTGGACGTATTGGATCACCTCGCCGCGGCGGTCCTGGCAGAAGTCGATGTCGAAGTCCGGCATCGAGACGCGTTCCGGATTGAGGAAGCGCTCGAACAGGAGGCCAAACTTGATCGGATCGAGATCGGTGATGGTCAGCGCCCAAGCAACCAGCGAGCCCGCGCCGGAGCCGCGGCCCGGCCCGACCGGAATGCCCTGCAACTTCGCCCATTTGATGAAGTCGGACACGATCAGGAAGTAGCCCGCATATTTCATGCGGGTGATGACGTCGAGCTCGAAGGCGAGCCGCTTGTTGTAGTCCTCTTCCGTAGTGCCCTGCGACAGGCCGTGCACGCGCAGGCGGTTGGCGAGCCCCTCCTCCGCCTGCCGCTTCAATTCGCCCGCCTCGACCGCGGCCGCATCGGAGCTGCCTGCGGCGCCGACGGTGAAGAACGGCAGGATCGGCTTGCGCGTCATCGGTCGGAACGAGCAGCGCTCGGCGATCTCGATCGTCGAGGCCAGCGCTTCCGGAATGTCGGCGAACAGCACGGCCATCTCGGCGCGCGTCTTGAAGCGGTGATCGGGCGTGAGCTGCTCGCGCTCGGTCTCGGCAATCAGCCGGCCGCCGGCGATGCAGAGCAGCGCGTCGTGGGCCTCGTAGTCGTCGGTCGAGGCGAAGTACGGCTCGTTGGTCGCGACCAGCGGCAGGCCTTTTGTGTAGGCGATGTCGATCAGCCCGCTCTCGATGCGGCGTTCCTTGTCGATGCCATGGCGCTGCAACTCGATGTACAGGCGGTCGCCGAACAGGGTCGAGAGCCGCTCGCAGCGCGTAGCTGCGAGCTCGGCGTGGCCGGCCCCAAGCGCAAGCGAGATCGGCCCGTCCGGACCGCCCGTGAGCGCGATCAGGCCGTCGGTCTCGCCGTCGAGCCAATCGAACTTGATGAACGGCGCGTGGCTGTCGGGCGTCTCGAGGAATGCGCGCGAGTTCAGCCGCATCAGGCTGCGATAGCCGCGCTCCTGCGCCGCCAGCAGTACGACCCGCGACGGCAGAATCGCATTGCGCGCATTCGGATCCTGGTCGCCGAAATCGATCGCGAGCTCGCAGCCGACGATCGGCTGGATGCCGGAGCCCGCCATCTTGTCGGAGAACTCCAGCGCACCGAACATGTTGTCGGTGTCGGTCAGCGCCAGCGCCGGCTGATGGTCCTTTTTCGCAAGCTCGGCGAGCTTGGCGATCTTGATCGAGCCCTTGAGCAGCGAATAGGCCGAGTGAACGTGAAGATGGACAAATCCGGCGCTCGGCATGGTCGCTTAGGGCCTCTCAGCATCGTGGGGACACCAGCCGGACCAGGGCGCAGGATGCTGCACTTCGCTGGCCCGACTCGCCCGACAATGGTGGTGCCTCGGCCCCCAAGAGTCTACGGAGAGTCCACGGCAGGAGCGCACATTCCTCGCGCCGTCCCGCTTTTCAACAGAGGAGCCACCGATCCCCCTCAGAGCTGGCGAATCAGAGCTGCGGAATCACCTGCGCCCAGATCGCGATCATCCCGACGAACAGCGTGATCGACGCCAGTGCAGCGGCTTCTTCCACGAAGATCTTCAACATGGCCTTGCTCCCTCGCTAGAACATAGAGAGAACATTGTTCTATTTTTGTTCTAAGAGTCAAGCGGCGCAGTGGCAGTCGCAGCGCGGCTTCACAGCCAATGGTTAACTCGATGAATTCCAGAAAGAAAAAGCCCCGGCGCAAGGCCGGGGCTTTCGTAACCGCTCCGAGGGAGCGATCGATATCAGTACTTGGCGACGAGCGGGCCGCCGAACTTGTAGTTCAGGCGGACGAGACCCATGTCGACGTCCTGACGGATGCGGTCGGTACCCACGAGACCAACGAAGGTGACGTCCTTGTCCTGCAGGAAGATGTGGTTGTACTCGACGCCAACCGACCAGTTCGGCGCGAAGCCGACTTCGAGGCCGGCACCGATCGTGCCACCCCAACGGGTCTGGCTGGTCGAGGCGAGCAGCGCGCCGGTGGCGGTGCTGTACACATCGAACTTGTCGCCGACCACGGCCGCGCCGCCCTTCACATAGGCGAGCACGTTGTTCCAGGCGTAGCCGACCTGGCCGGTGATCAAACCGAACGAGTTGATGCGGGTGCGGTTGCGATCCGCGAACAGTGCGCTGATGTTGTCGCCGGAGAAGTCGGCCCAGTTGCCCTGGCCTTCGACGCCGAACACCCACTGGCCGGTCTGCCAGCGATAGCCGATCTGACCACCGACGGTGCCGCCGGTCGCGTTGTGCGAACCCTCAGTGCCCGTACCGACGAAGTCCCAGGTCGTGTGAGCCGAACCGCCACCGCCGTTGATACCGATGTAGAAGCCGCTCCAGTCGTAGATCGCGGCGACCATCGCGGGCGGAGCCTTCGTGTAAGGCCGTGCTGCGAGGTCAGCAGCCACCGCCGGCGCAGCCGCGCTGAGCGCAACGAGGCTAGCAGTGACAAGCAACAAACTCTTCTTCATTTGATTCCCGTTCCAGTTTCTTCGTAAAGGCCCCCGGGCCGTGGGCACCTCTTAACAGCGATCGACGGAATTGCTGTAGCCATGACGCAACAGTCCTATCGAAAGGACCTGCTACGTTAATGGATGTTTCTCGCGCGCAACCGGAGCTCGTTTGATCCCTGTTTTTGCAGTGGTTCCAGCGTTCATCGCATGATCCTCTGTTCACAGAAAACGCGTTCACATCTTGGTGTGAACGCGAGTGTGGCGCGCAAACTTTTTGTCTCCGCATTGCCGCCACAATCGCGCCAGCGCGGTTCCACAATGCAGCCCGTTCACAACGGCGTGTGGATCACAAGTTTCTAAGTGGAAGCGTCACTAGAGGCGTGGTCAGTGCCCCATGCCCGGCATCACCTGACCGTTGAAGATTTCGGGGTTCGGGGGACCCTCGACGCTCAGGATGCCCGACAGCCCACGCTCCAATCGTGAAATCGCATGATCGACCAGCGTGTAGTTGCCCGGCACCTCCAACTTGAAGTCAACGATAGCCGCGCCGCCCGGGGCCACGGTGACGGTCTGGATTCCCTCATGCGGCGGGCTTTGAAGTCCGCCAAACGTGTAGACCTTGTCGAGTATCTCCCCGATGACGTGGAATGAGGATGTGTAGTTCGGCCCGCCGACGCCGAAGAAAATGCGCACGGTTTCGCCGACCTTGGCGTGCAGCGGGTGGAGCTTGGACAGCGCTCCGACTGAACCGTTGAAGACGAAGTATTCCGGGCGTTCGTTCAGAAGCTTCTCCACGCTAAACTCCGCGCTTCCACGCTGGCCGAAGGGCATGTCGGAATAGATTTCGCCCTGCATGACATAGAACTCGTGATCCACCGGCGGCAGGCCGCCTTCAGGCTCCACGAGGATCATGCCGTACATGCCATTTGCAATGTGCTCGGCGACCATTGGGGTGGCGCAGTGATAGACATAGAGTCCCGGCACCAGCGCCTTCCACGTCATTGATTTCTCCTGGCCGGGATCGACCTGAAGAGCAGCCGCGCCGCCACCCGGGCCGGTTGCGGCATGGAAGTCGACCGAGTGGATCATCGAGCTGTCGGCGGAATTCTTCAGATGAATATCGATGGTGTCGCCGACACGCACCCGGATCATCGGGCCCGGCACCTTGCCGTTGAAGGTCCAGTAGCCGAACGTCGTTCCTTCCGCGAGCCTGCCTTCGAGCTCGACGCTCAAGAGGTCGACACGCACGGTTTGCGGATCGCGTTTGCCGATCGGCGGCGGCACGTCAGTGGGCTCACGCGAAATATCGGCTTCCACCACCGCCTGAGGCGGCGGGCGCGGGGTAACCAGGAATTGACCTTCCATCCCGGCTTGCCGATGGCCGGGCACGCTGCAGAAATAAACGAAGTCTCCGGACTTATCGGCGCGGAATGCGATCGTCGTGCTCGCGCCCTTTCCGGTAACGCGTGGCGAGGTGGTGTTCTGGTCGGGAAAGGCGATATCGTGCTGTGCCCCTTCGCCATTGATCAGAGTGAGTTGAACCACCTGTCCCTCAACCGCGGTCAGGACCGGATTGACCTTGCCGTCGATCTCGCCGCCCTCGCCGATATAGACCATCCGCCCTTCCGCGATCCCCGAACGCAAGGTGTATCGAGCGTCGGGAATGTAGGTGACGGAGGGACCGGGTGCGGCTTGCGCCACCTGTGTCTGGGCCGGCTGTGGCGTGGGCGACGCCGCAGCCTGCGAGATACGCGATCACGTCGGCGCGGTCATGATCGGTCTTGAGGCCGGGAAACGGCATCTTGTTGCCCGGCACGACCTTCGCCGGGTCGGTCAGGTATTGGTCGAGCGTCTGCGCACTCCACACGATGTCAGCCGATTTCATAGCGGGCGAATAGTTGTAACCAGCCTCCGAGCCGGCCTTGCGGCCGATGACGCCGGCGAGCGACGGGCCGAGCATGTTCTTGCCGGGCTCGGTAGAATGGCAGGCCTGGCACTTCCTGAAGACCAGACGACCTGCCGTGGCATCGCCGATTCCCCGCACGGCGTTCGAGGCGGCCGTTGCAGCATTGGACGCGGGCGCCGCAGGTGACTGTCCGGTCGTTGCGCTCGCCTGCGGCCTGTTGCCCTGTGCCATATGGTCAGGAGCGGGTGGTGACGGGCTGGCGGGCAGTGGTGGCGCTGCGCCTGGGGACAGGGTGTCCGCCGCCATGTGGTCATGAGCGGACGGCGAGGCAGCAACGGCCGGAGATGACGCGGCTGCGTTCGCGGTTGGCTTTGCGGTCGGCGCGGGATTGTTCTGATCGGCCGGCGACTGAGCAGGCGCCTTGCCTGATTGAGCGAGCTGCTGAGCAGGTTGCTTCGCGCTGCCGCCTTGTGGCGACGGCGTCTCGGTCGAGGCGACGGCCGGCTGGCCCCGATTGCGACCTTGATCCGATGAGGCGGCTTGATCCGAGGTGGGGGCTGCGGCAGGCGGCGGGTTCGTCGATGAAGACAGGCGTCCGACCAGATAGATCCCGCCGAAAATCACGGCCAGCCCGACAATGAAAACGGACGATGCCCGCCAGACGGCGCGAATTTGTTCCCACATCCTGAAAACCCGCTGCTTTGTCCGGCGCTCGTCGGTAAGTATCGCTGCAACGCATCGGCCTCGTTTGATCTAAATCAACGGCGTAGGGTCGCTCCGACTGATCGCAACATTCCGCTCGGCCTTCACGCTTAGCGCTTGCCCTTACGCCCTAGACCGGCGTGTAGATGACAAGTTTCAACGCGGGATCGTCATTGGCCTGAAAGCTCGTGTGCTCGAAATGCAGCACGCCGAGCGTCGGATGAGACATGGTCTTGAGGCCCGAGGCGGTGCTGCGGATCTCGTGCGCTTCCCACCATTTGACGAATTCCGGACTGCCCTGCCGCAGCCGCGTCAGCAATTCCGCAAACGCCGGATCGCCCGCCCAGACGTCGTGGGTCGCGCGAAACATCGCGACCATGCGCTTGGCCACGTCCGCCCAGCCCGCACCGTAAGCCTTTCGCGTCTGCTTGTTGGTCATCATGAGAAGCATCGTGTTGCGATCTTCTTCGGGTAACCGACCGAACGCGAAGACCTCCTCGGCGGCATCGTTCCAGGCCAGCACGTCCCAGCGCCGCCCGGTGATATAGGCCGGCTGGTTCAGGCTCTCGATCAGGCGCTGGATCGGCGGCGGCACGATCTCGCGCGCGAACGCGCCCCTCGCGCCGTCGCGCGCCAACACCTTCAGATGCGCGTGCTCGGTCCTGGAAAGGCGCAGCGCACGGGCCAGCGCATCGATCGTGGTGACCGACGGGCTGACGGTGCGCCCCTGCTCGAGGCGGATGTACCAGTCGACGCCGATGCCGGCGAGCTGTGCCACCTCCTCGCGCCGCAGCCCCGCGGTGCGCCGCCTTTGGCCTACCGGGAGGCCGACGGATTTCGGCGTCAGCTTTTCGCGGCGCGAACGCAGGAAATCGCCGAATTCGACACGTCGGGGATCGGCCATGATCTCTCTCCGTTTGTTATGCAGGGCCTTCACAATACTAGGATAATACCAGGCCTTCCTACACCTTCAAGGCGAGCTCATATTCCGTTCAGCTCGAATATGAGGTGAACATCATGAAAGCCGCTATCCTCAAATCCCTGGGAACACGGCTCGTCATCGAGGATGTCCCTGCTCCCGTGCTCGGCACCGGTGAGGTCATCGTCGACGTCGTCGCCACCCGCGTGCTGCCTTATCTGAACGAGGCACGCAACTACGCGCTCGATCTGCCCGTGATCCCCGGTCCCGGCGGCATCGGCCGTATCAGCGCCATCGGGCCGGATGCGACCAGGCTCGCCGTCGGCGATTGGGTGTTTTGCGATCCGACCGTGCGTTCACGCGACGACGCGATCTCGCCCGACATCACGCTACAAGCCCTGAGTGCACGCGACGAAGGCGGCATGAAGCTGCAAAAGCATTTTCGTCACGGCTCGTTCGCCGAGCGGATGAGGGTGCCGACGGAGAATGTGAAGCGGCTCGGCGAGATCACACCGGCCGAGGCTTCGCGGTGGTGCGCACTCGGTACCATGCTCGTGCCCTATGGCGGCTTCCTCGCGGCCGACCTCAAGCCCGGCGAGACCGTGCTGGTCAGCGGCGCCACCGGCAATTTCGGCAGCGCTGCCGTGGCGGTGGCGCTCGCCATGGGCGCGGCCTGCGTCGTGGCGCCAGGGCGCAACGAGAAGATCCTCGCCGATCTCGTGCGGCGTTTCGGCGCGCGCGTGAGGCCCGTGAAGCTCTCCGGCAACGAGAGCGACGACCGCGAGCAGATGAAGTGCGCCGCACCCGGCCCGATCGATTGCGTGTTCGACATCATGCCGCCCTCGGTCAGTCCCACGGTGGTGCGCGCTGCGATCATGACGGTGCGCGCCCACGGCCGTGTCGTACTGATGGGCGGCGTCGGCATGGCCGGCGGCGTGGGGCTTGAGCTCCCCTACCCCTGGATCATGCGCAATTGCGTCACCATCCACGGCGTCTGGATGTATCCGCCCGATGCGGCGGTCCGCCTGGTCGCGCTCGTGCGCGCCGGGCTGCTGCGGCTCGACCATTACGAGACGACAGAATTCGATCTCGACCATGCCAACGAGGCCGTCGCGCATGCCGCGGCCCATGCGGCTCCGTTCAAGATGACGGTGATCCGGCCGTAGCCGACACAGCTCTGCGCGGAATGAAACCAGCCGGCCGCGGCCGTTCAACGACGCAGCTCTCGTCGAGACGAGGGGAGGCAACGCCAGCCCTCGTTGATTGGATGCGCATTGTCGCGCACCGGCGTCACTGCCCGACGCATTGCTGGACGAACTTGATGCGGTCCACCATGCCGAGCCCCTGCGCCTCGGCCTGCTTGCGGCAGCCTTCGCGCTTGTCGATCCGCAACTGGATCTTCTCGACCAGGCTCACACCGACCGTGCCCACCTGCGGTTCGGCCGAAGCCGTCTTTCCATCGTCGGTCGACGGGCCATCGCCGGCCGCACGCGCGGCTTCCTGCAGCCGCTTGATGTCGTCCGGGCTCAGCTTTGGCCGATCGATGTCCAGCGTGATCCTGTTGATCTTGCCGGTGAAGGCGAATGGCGTCTGATAGTCGTTGTCATCGACCGGCGTGCCGGTGTCGGAACCAATGTCGAACGCCTCGTCCCACTGCAGGATGAAGGGAAGCGAGTGCTCCATCTTCTCCGTGGCCACCACGTTGCCATCGACCTTCAGCGTTCCGGTGCCGCCCTGTCCGATGCCGCTATAGTTTCCGAACACCATGGTGGCAGCGCCGAGGCCGTCATATTTGAAGTCGAACTCGATCACGTGCTTGCCGGGCGTCAGCTCAGGCCCTTCCCAGCGCACGCGCTTGAGATCGACGAGATTCCACGTAAACACGGGCTTGTTCTTCAGGAGATAGAGGCCATAGCCGGCGAATCGGCCGCCCTGGGTCACCAGCATGCCTTCGGCGCCGCCCTGCGGGATGTCCACGTCGGCCTTGAAGTTGTAGGACGAGTTGAGCAGGCTGGGCGCATCGCCATTTGGCGTGCCGGTTATCGGCTGGGTCCACGCGAAGTTCGTGCGTCCCGCGCTGAGACTCGGACGCGGCGTGATGATCCGGGTCGCCACCGACGCGTCGAGCGGCAGCACCTGATATTTTTCCGCTTCCTTCCAGAACTGCGCCTGCAATTCCTTCAGCTTGTCCGGATACTTGGCGGCAACGTCCTCGGCCTGCGTCCAGTCGTTGCGGAGATCATAGAGTTCCCAGGGGTAATCCTGCGGGGCCGGTGTCTTCGCAATCGTCACCCACGGCGGCCGCTGAACTTTTGTGCTCGCAATCCAGCCGTCGTTGTAGATGGCGCGATCCGCAAACATCTCAAAATATTGCGTCGTGTGAGTGGAGGGCGCGTTCGCGTTCTTGGCATCGAACGTATACGTCATGCTGACGCCCTCGATCGGGCTTTGCTTGATGCCGTCGACGAATTCCGGCTGCTTGATTTGAGCTGCCTCGAGAATGGTCGGAACGACGTCGATGACATGATGGAACTGGGTCCGGATGCCGCCCTTGTCCTTGATCGCCGCCGGCCAGGAGATCGCCATGCCCTGGCGCGTGCCGCCGAAGTGGGAGGCGATCTGCTTGGTCCAGGAGAACGGCGTGTCGAAAGCCCAGGCCCAGCCGATCGACATGTGGTTGTAGGTGCGATCGGTGCCCCACACATCATAGAAATATTTGAGCTGCTCCTCGACCGACGGGTTGATCTGGTTGAACATGGCCACTTCGTTCGGTGTGCCGTTCGGCTGGCCTTCCGCGCTCGTCCCGTTGTCGCCCTCAATGTAGATGATCAACGTGTTGTCGAGCTTGCCTATGTCCTGAATGGACTGGATCACACGACCGATTTCATTGTCGGCGTAGGCGGCAAACGCGGCAAAGACTTCGGCCTGACGGATGAACAGCTTCTTCTCGTCGGCTGAGAGTTGATCCCACTCCTTGATCAGATCCTTTGGCCACGGCGTCAGCTTCGCGTTCTGGGGAATGACGCCGAGCCGCTTCTGGTTCTCGAAGATCGTATCGCGGAGCTTGTTCCAGCCCTGGTCGAACAAATGCATGTCGCTGATCTTCTTGACCCACTCCGGCGTCGGGTGGTGCGGCGCGTGGGTTGCGCCGGGGGCGAATTTCACGAAGAACGGTGTGTCCGGCGATAGCGCGTTCATGCGATTCACATAATCGATCGCCTCGTCCGCCATCGCGGTCACCAGATTCCAGCCTGGCTTTCCCTGGAAGGGATAGATCGGCGTGGTGTTACGGACGAGATTGCCGGGCTCCCATTGATTGGTGTCGCCACCCATGAAGCCGTAGAAATATTCGAAACCCATGCCGGTCGGCCACTGGTCGAACGGGCCGGCCTGGCTCGCCTGATATTCCGGCGTGTTGTGGTTCTTGCCGAACCAGGCGGTGTGATAGCCGTTGTCGGTCAGGATGCGGCCGATCGTTGCCTTGTCCCTGGTGATGACGCTGTCGTAACCGGGATAGCCGGTCGCCTGTTCGGCGACGACGCCATAGCCGGCGGAATGATGATTGCGCCCGGTGATCAAAGCTGCGCGCGTCGGGGAGCACAATGCGGTCGAGTGGAAGTTGGTATAACGCAAGCCGTTTTGTGCGATGCGATCAAGCGCGGGCGTCGGGATGACACCTCCGAATGTACTGGCAACGCCATAGCCGGCATCGTCGGTGATGATCAGCAGCACATTCGGTGCGCCCTTGGGGGGCACCACGCGTGCTGGCCAGTACGGCTTTGAATCTCTGGCATCGCGCTCGATCTTGCCACCGAACTTCTGCGGTGGCGGCGGAAGTTGATCGCCGGGGATGGTGATCGTCGCCGCGGGAGATCCGGGCGGTGGCGCACCTTGTTGTGGTTGTGCTTGCTGTGCGATTGCCGGCGTACACAAGGCTGATGTCAGGATCAGCGCGGCAAAGGTCTTGCGAATATTCATTGCAAAATCCTCCGTGATACACGGACGCACACAGTCTGAAGAGCCCTTTCGTGCCGCACGCGTTGACACAGATCAACCATTCCAACGGAGTTACTCCGGAATGCTGATAGGTTCGACGAGATCGACACGCCGCGCTATCGGATTGCGCAGCACGCAGGGTGAGTCCGCAGCCGAGTACCGGAATTCGCTGCCGAAAACCGGCCCGAAGAGAGCGGGCGGCCGTTTCGCTGTTCGTCCAAAACGTCCGAATCATTTGCGATAGATCAAGCAAGCACGGCCGCCCCCTCTTTAAAGAGGCAGGAACGCATTCGTATGCTCTGCTTCAGAGGAGGCGGGCCATGACGCAACGATGTGAGATTGTTCAGGATCTCCGCGGCGGGACACCTGGTCTTGAATCCCAATCTGCTTTCGACCGGCTGTTGAGACAATACTTCGCAATCCCGCCTGTTCGCGACTTTCGAGCAAAAGTTGGCGAAAGCGAAGAGCCCGGCGCAAGAATCCTTCCTCACACGCTGCCTGACCATAACTTCGTGGAGCAAGCGTTGGCATAGTGCACCCGCGCAGCCTGCCCAATTGCAGGAAGTACAGGCGCACTCCGTCGATGTGACCGGTGAGATAATAAGGAGCTTCAGATGAAGACCGCCCTGTTGTCGCTTGCGCTGCTCGCGAGCACCGCGCCCATACCAGTCTCCGATCGTGTTCCCGAATTGAAGGTCGAGGCGCTCTGCAAGGCGACGTCCGAAACGGACAAGGCCATGGGGTTGGCGCTGGCGCAGAGTGTTGCCGACTGCATGCGCGACGAAACCGCAGCGCAGCAGCAGCTCGGCACAGTATGGTCGACGACGAGAGCCACTGTCCGCGATGCTTGCGAAGGCGAGGCCAGTTCGGGTGGAATGCAAAGCTATGTCGATCTGCTCACCTGCATTCAGATGACGGACTCGGCAAGTGCGTTGTCCCCCGCACCGCCGCTCAGAGGCGCCAGCAAGAATCGAAACAAGCAGTAGCACAGGCCGCCGTTGTGCCGGTCCCGCCGCCCGTGCGCCTGGGGGCGATGAGCCATCAGGCGCTCGCCCTTATCAATGTGAGCGGCGTTGAACAGCGACCGCGATGATGGATTTATCGCGCTGATTTGCCCGACGCGTCAACCGATTTCGCAAAATCAGCAAGGCGCCGGCGGTCACCCTACTTTGCATGGGGTTGTTTTCGAGGTTTTTAGTCGAGCTCGACCACCTGGCCGTTGGAAAGCGACACCCGCCGGTCCATGCGGCCGGCGAGCTCCATGTTGTGGGTCGCGATCAACATCGAGACATGGGTCGCCTTGACGAGCTGCATCAGGGCCTGGAACACGTGCTCGGCGGTGCCGGGATCGAGGTTGCCGGTCGGCTCGTCCGCAAACAGAACCCGCGGCGCGTTGGCGACCGCACGGGCGATCGCGACGCGCTGCTGCTCGCCGCCCGACAGCTCGGCCGGGCGATGGGTGATGCGGTCGCCGAGGCCGAGATAGCCCAGAATCTCCTTGGCGCGCTTCACGCTCTCGGACCGCTTCAGGCCGCGGATCATCTGCGGCAGCATGACGTTCTCCAGTGCCGAGAACTCCGGCAGCAGCCGGTGCGACTGGTAGACGAAGCCGATCTCGGTGCGGCGGAGCTGCGTGCGCTCGATGTCGGGCAGTTGCGAGGTCGGGGAGCCCCCGACATAGACCTCGCCGGAATCGGGCGCCTCGAGGAGGCCAGCGATATGCAGCAGCGTCGACTTGCCCGAACCTGACGGCGCCACCAGCGCCACCGACTGTCCGGCCCACAGCGCGAGCTTGGCGCCGTCGAGGATGGTCAGCACGTTCTCGCCCTGCACGTACTGCCGCTTTATCTCGTGGAGATAAATGACCGGTACATCTTCCGCCCCCTGCTCCATCAGCCCCTCACTCGTACCGGAGCGCTTCGACGGGATCGAGACGCGCGGCGCGCCAGGACGGGTAGAGCGTCGCAAGGAACGACAGCGTCAGCGCCATGATGACCACCGCCGTGGTCTCGCCGACATCGATCTCGGCAGGCAGGCGGGACAGGAAATAGAGCTCCGGCGAGAACAGTTCCGTGCTGGTGAGCCAGGACAGGAACTGCCGGATCGATTCGATATTGAGGCAGATGACGAGCCCGACGAAGAAGCCGACGAGCGTGCCGACCACGCCGATCGAGGCGCCCGTGATCAGGAAGATCCGCATGATCGAGCCTTGCGAGGCGCCCATGGTGCGCAGGATCGCGATGTCGCTGCCCTTGTCCTTCACCAGCATGATCAGGCCGGACACGATGTTGAGCGCGGCCACCAGCACGATCATGGTGAGGATCAGGAACATCACGTTGCGCTCGACCTGAAGCGCGTTGAAGAAGGTCGAGTTGCGCTGCCGCCAGTCGACCAGGAACACCGGACGGCCGGCAGCTTCAGTCACCGACTTGCGAAATGCGTCGATGCGATCGGGATTGGTGGTGAACACCTCGATCGCGGTGACGTCGTTGTTGCGGTTGAAATAGGCCTGCGCCTCGGGGAGCGGCATGAAGACGAAGCCGGCGTCATATTCGGACATGCCGATCTCGAACACCGCCACGATCTTGTACGGCTTGATCCGCGGTGTCGTGCCCATCGGCGTGACTGCGCCTTTCGGCGCGACCAGCGTGACGCTGTCCCCGGCATGCAGCGACAACTGGTCGGCGAGCCGACGGCCGATCGCCACACCCTGCCCTTCGTCGAAATTCTCGATCGAGCCCTGCTTGATGTTCTTGGCGATCGAGGTGAGGTTGTTCAGGTCATCGGCACGGATGCCGCGCACCAGCACGCCGGAGGCATTGAACGGCGATGAGGCCAGCGCCTGGCCGTCGACCACGGGTGCCGCGAGCCGCACGCCGTCGACCTGGCTGATGCGCTCGGCGACGTCCTTCCAGTCGGTCAGCGGCGATTCCAGCGGCTGCACCAGGATGTGGCCGTTGAGGCCGAGGATCTTGTCGAGCAGTTCCTTGCGGAAGCCGTTCATGACGGCCATGACGATGATCAGCGTAGCCACGCCGAGCATGATGCCGAGGAAGGAGAATCCGGCGATGACCGAGATGAATCCTTCCTTGCGGCGCGCCCGCAGGTAGCGCGCCGACAACATCCATTCGAACGGCGCGAAGGGCGCGGTTTGCACAGGCTCGGTCATGGTCTCATCCATCGCTCGATAATCCCATGATTCGGGGTCAATTGTGGCCGGATTGCCTGCCCCGCAAATGGCGCGGTGGATAATATTCAGCCGGTCAGGCGTGCGACCGCGTCGGCCAGCGACATGGTCTCGCGCGAGCCGTCGGCGCGCCGCTTGATCTCGACCTTGCCGTCGGCGAGGCCCTTGGGCCCGATCATGATCTGCCAGGGGATGCCGATCAGGTCGGCGGCAGCGAATTTGGCGCCGGCGCGCTGGTCGGTGTCGTCATAGAGCACGTCGACGCCCTTGGCCTGGAGCTCGGCATAGAGCTTTTCGCAGGCCGCATCGACGGCGGCATCGCCCTGCTTGAGATTGAGCACGACGGCGCGGAACGGCGCCACCGCCTCGGGCCATTTGATGCCGGCCTCGTCATGGCAGGCCTCGATGATGGCGCCGACGAGGCGCGAGACGCCGACGCCGTAGGAGCCGCCGTGGATCGGCACGTCGACGCCGTCGGGACCCGCCACCGTCGCCTTCATCGGCTCGGAATATTTGGTGCCGAAATAGAAGATCTGGCCGACCTCGATGCCGCGGGTGTTGAGCCGCTTGGCTTCGGGCACCTCCTGCTCGAAGCGCGCGGCGTCGTGCACGTCTTCGGTCGCGGCATAGACCGAGGTCCACTGCTTGATGATCGACGTGAGATCACTCTCGTAGTCGACGTCCTCGCCCGGCACTGGCAGATCGAGCACGTCGCGATTGATGAAGACGCCGGACTCGCCGGTCTCGGCGAGCACGATGAACTCGTGGCTGAGATCGCCGCCGATCGGGCCGGTCTCGGCACGCATCGGGATCGCCTTCAGCCCCATCCGCGCGAAGGTGCGCAAATAGGCGACGAACATCTTGTTGTAGGCGACGCGCGCGGCCGCCTCGTTGAGGTCGAAGGAGTAGGCATCCTTCATCAGGAATTCGCGGCCGCGCATCACGCCGAAGCGCGGACGCTGCTCGTCGCGGAATTTCCATTGAATATGATAGAGATTGAGCGGCAAGTTCTTGTAGGACTTGACGTAGGCGCGGAAGATCTCGGTGATCATTTCCTCGTTGGTCGGCCCGTACAGGAGCTCGCGCTTGTGGCGGTCGGCGATGCGCAGCATCTCCGGACCATAGGCATCGTAGCGGCCGCTCTCGCGCCAGAGATCGGCGAGCTGCAAGGTCGGCATCAGCACCTCGATCGCGCCGGAGCGATCCTGCTCCTCGCGCACGATCTGCTCGATCTTCTTCAGCACACGGAAGCCGAGCGGCAGCCAGGCATAGATGCCGGCAGCCTCCTGCCGGATCATGCCTGCGCGCAGCATCAGGCGATGCGAGACGATCTCCGCCTCTTTCGGATTTTCTTTCAGGATGGGCAGAAAGAACCGGGACAACCGCATGGATACACTCGAAGAATCAGTGAGGGGTTGCAGTGAAACCGGATTGGGAGCGAAAACACAAGACCGGGTTCGAAGAAAACCCGCTAACGCGGCGAAATTCCTGTCATTTTTCTGTTTTCTTGAAGTGCCGCTTGAACACGCAGGGGGCCGTTTTCGGAACCCGGAGGCGAGGTCTTCAGCGCGGCGCGACGTCGAGGTCGTCCTCGAGTGTGACCTTCTCGAAATCGGTCACCAGCGCGTCGATACGCAGATGCCAGCGGCCGGGGTACGGCAGCTCGACGTTGCGCACGTGCCAGTAGCCGTCAGTGCCGATCTCGGCGTCATGTTCGATCGGCTCGATGCCGCGCTCAGGCAGGCTCAGGGTCAGCGTCGCCTCCTTGGCGGAAAGCGGCGCCGCCTCGCCTGTCATGAGCTGGAGGACGAAGTCGTCGGTGCCGGCCTTGCCGGGCGACACCAGGACCTGGAACATCGCCTTCTCACCGTGGATATGGACCGCAAGCGGCGTCTCCGGGACGATCGTGCGCGGCGGCGGCGTGAAGCGCCAACCGGCGACGACGGCGAAGACGGCAAGCGCAAGCACGCATTCAGCAAGGATCGAGCGCCTGAGAGCGGAGGCTGCCTTGAGGTTCTTGGCAAGCGCCGGCGTGAGGCGAAAGCGGTTCAGTGCGGCGAGCGCCAGCAGCGCGGCGACGAGCGCGAGCTTGATCGATAGGATGATGCCGTATCCGGTCTCGACCAGCGCAGCAAAGCTCTCGAGCTGAATGATCGCCAGTGTCAGTCCCGTCAGCGCCAGGATGGCGACGACCGGCAGCGCAATGCGGGAGAACCGGTTCAGGATCGGCAGTGTGGCGGAGGTAGGCCTCGACACCAAAACGGCCAGCGGCGCCAGCGCGCCGGTCCAGAATGCGATGCCGAGGCCGTGGAGGAAGACCGCCGGCCGCGTCAGCGCCTCCGGCGGCGCAGTCGCGGCGTGGCCGGTACCGGCGAGCGACAGGCCGACGCCGGCGAGTGCGATGGCCGAGAGAATGCGCGCGCCCTGCCCTCCGCGCAGCGCGATGCCGGCGACCAGCATGGCGGCGATCGCGACCAGAAGCGCAAGACCGGCACTCGTCGCGAATGCAATCGTCCAGGGCGCTGATGTCAGAAGTGCGGTAAGCGACAGACCGAGGAGATCGAGCCCCAACAGGGGAAGCGAGGCAATCGCACTCAGCATGCCCACGACAAGCGCCGTGCGCGGCAAAACCATTCCATTCGTCGATCGCGCGATCCAGATCGCAAAGAACACGCCGCCGACGCCCGCGAAGAGCCCGAGATAGAGCCCTATCCGGGTCAGCCAGATCAGCGCGTTCACACCGCTATCCACACCCGCGGGAACTTGCGTCGCGGACGGCGCGCCGATCGAGAAGATGACCGATCCCGCCACGGGATGGCCATCCTGCGAGATCACGCGATAGCTGACGACCGCAGTGCCTTGCGGCAGATCCGGCGGCACTGCGATCGAAATGGTCTCGCCGAACACGCTGACGCGGGCCTCCTCGCGCACCTCTCCGGTCCCGTCGATCAGCCGGATCGCGCCGGGCGTCACCGCCTCATTGAAGCGCAGCTCGACACGCTTCGGCGCGCTCGCAACTATGCTGCCGTTGGCCGGCTCGACCGAGACCAGCGCCGCATGCGCCCACGCACCGGTCGCAAAGCCGATGCAGAGCAGCAGCGTCGCAAGCGCGGCGAGGACACGCATCAGGACTTTGGCAGCAGCTTCACGCCGGGCGCGGGCGATTTGCCCTCATGCGAAGGGGCCGCCCCCTCAGGGATCTCGATCCAGCGGCTGACGCCCTTCTCGCATTCCTGCACGACCGGGAAATACAGCGTGGTGTTCGGCTTCAGGCTGTCGGTGAGAAACGTGCTGATCACGAACTCATCATAGTTGTGATCCGGCAGCTTGCCGCCCGACCACACCACTTCCTTCGGCCCGGACGAGACCTTGTTGCCATGGTAATCGTATTCGCCAGTGTACTTGCCCTCGACGACGTCGACGCTCCAGCCGGACTTCGGCATCGGCTTCACGGCGATGACGCCTTCGGGGATCTGCACGCGAATCTTCACTGTCGGTGAGCCGGCGCAGCCATGCGGCACGGTGAACACGGCTTTGTAGGAGGCGCCGACTGTTGCCTGCTTGGTCTCCAGCGAGACATGCGCTGCCGCCGGCGATACGGCCAGCGCGGCAATCAGGATCAGGCAGGATCGCATTGACATGTTCATGTTCGGTCTCCCGAAAGAGCAGATCAAGCTCATCACATCTTCATTCCCGAATGATCCGGCATTTTTTTCATATCCATGTGTCCGCCATGCTCGCCGCCACCCGGTGCCTGCGCGCCGACGGCCTGGACGTCGAGCGTAATGGCCACCTTGCCGGCCTTCTCAAACTGAAGCGTGACCGGGACCCTGTCGCCCTGCTTGAGCGGCCCTTTCAGCTCCTGCATCATCAGATGATAGCCGCCCGGTGCGAGCTTGACGGTCTTGCCCGGTTCGATCGCGAGGCCCTTATCGAGCGGCCGCATCTTCATCACGCCGTTGTCCATCGCCATCTCGTGGACCTCGATCTTGCCGGCGATCTCGGCCGAGACGCCGACCAATTTATCCGGCGCACTCCCCTTGTTCTCGATCGTCAGATAGCCGCCGGCGACCTTTGCGCCGCCGGGCGTGGCACGGCTCCATGCCTGCGTGATGACGAGATCGCCGACCTTGACGTCGTCGGCGCGGCCGGGTGCGGCGAAAGCCAGTGCCGAGAGCGCTGCGAGCGCAAGGATGCGTGAGAGCTTGTTCATGTGGCTAGTCTTTCTTTTCATCGTTGCGTCCATCCCACCCGTCAGAACGTGTACTTGCCGGCAAGAACGAAGGTACGTCCCGGGAACGGATGGAACAGGAAGTACTGGTAGTTGAAGAGATTATCGATGCCGAAATCGAGCGAGAAATTCTTCGTAGCATTGTAGTGGATTTTCATGTCGACGACGAAGAACGGATCGAACGCCTGGTACACGTGGGGAACGACGTCGGTATTGTCGAGGGTCGCATACTGCTTGCCGGTGTAGCGCGCGGCAACGGTGTAGACCCAGCCCTCGTTCGGACGATAGCTGACGCCGACTTTCGCGCGCCAGTCCGGAACATACGGCACGCGCTTGCCGACGACGGTGGTCGTTCCCGTCCAGCTCGGATCCGAGATGATCCTGGAATCGACGTAAGTGACGCTGCCAAAGAGCTGCAGCCCGCTGAACAGGACATTGTCCTTGTCGGCCGACAATTCGACCCCTCGCATGCGAATGGCGGCGACGTTGCTGACCGCCGTCTGGAACGACTGGTTTCCGGCCACATCAGTCACGGTGGTCGTCTGCGAGATCAGCGCGTCGTTCGTGCGTTCGCCGAAGACCGTGAACCTGATCCGGCCGTCCTGCCAATGTCGTTCAAGATTGAGTTCGCCGGTGAAATCCTGCTCGGGCGCGAGCCGCGGGTTGGCAAGGTAAGTGATGTTGCTGACGGAGATGTTCTGATAAAGCTCCGTCACCGTCGGGTAGCGATATGCCTCGCCGAAATTCGCGGTGATGTTCCAGTCCTTGTTGGGATCATACGACAGCGAAGCCTTCGGCGAGAAATTGGTCGACGAGAGCGAGGGCTGATGCCTCGTCGTCACCGAGGTGATGGCGCCGGCGCCCGTCGCCGTCGTGTTGACGTTTAGGCCGTCGAGCGCCTGCCAGGTCTCCAATCGTCCACCGAGGGTCAGCTTGACCTTCGGCGTGATCTTCCAGGCGTCCTGAACCCAGAGTGCCTCGGTCCGCGTCTCGCCGACGCCCGTTGAGTAGAGCAGCCCGTTCCCCGTCGAAGGAGCCGTATACCAAACCGTGGAGGCGTAGACGGGGTTCTCGAGCCTGTAGCGGTCGCCGTGAACGCCGAAGCTGACCTCATGTGAACCGTCAATCCCGTCGGGACGCCAGACGCCCTTGGCATCGGCGTTCTGCCAGTTGGTACCGTCCATCCGCGTGACCTTGCCGTTCAGCGAGTAGCCGAGCCCGGGCGACGCCACGACGGTGTACGGATTGAGAAGAATATCCTGGAGGTAATTGTAGCTCGATGCCGAAAGATCAAAATCAAAGACGCCCTTGGTATCGCTCCGGAGTGAGAACGCGTTACTCACATGAAGCTCATCCCAGGTGTATTTGTTGGGAGCAAATCCCGAGAGACCTGCAAATGTCGGCTGGCCCGTCACGGTCGATCGCAGATAGGTCTGCGGCTCCGAGGTCTGGTGATTATTCCAGACTGCGAACGAATAGGTCGCCTGCACCAGCGGGGTCAGGTCGTAAGCCAGCCTGATATTCGCTGACGTCTGCTGAGAGTGTGCCACCGCGCCGGCGCCGACGACGTCAGCCACCCCGCCGGTCCGACTCGGTGCGATGAAGGTGCCTGTCGTCTTGGCCGGGACCGAGCCATTCGTCACGTAGCTCAGCGGCTGCTGATAGCCGTCGCAATAGTTGGCGCTGATGAGCCACGAGAGCGCACCATCGCGGTTGCCTGCGGCCGCACTGGTCTGGCTGGTGACGTAGGTGCTCTTGGTGCCGTACTGACTCCAAGGCATCACCGAGACCGTTTCCTTGGCCGTCGCAAACGACTTGTCCGGCATCTTCGAGGTCATCAGCAGCACGCCGCCGATCGAATTGCCCGGATAGGCCGCGGCGAACGGACCGTTGAGGTAATCGACCCGGCCGATCGCCTCCGGCACGATCAGATTCCACTTCGGCGAGGCGCCCGAGTTGTTGTTACCGATCAGCGCCGAGATCAGGAGCTCGTCGTAGTAGACGAGCGTGCGCGCGCTGGAATTCAGCCCCCAGCTTCGAGTCGCCAGCACCGCCTGGTTATCGCCGTCGTGCCGTTTCCGCACGAACAGGCTCGGCATGTATTTGACGGCATCCTCGGGATCCCTGAGGTCGATCGTCTCGTCGATCTCCTTGGCGGTGATGCTGAACGAACGCTGAGGCAGTTGATAACGCACCGCTGCCGGCGGGATCTCCAGCGAGGCACGCGCGGTGCCGGCGCCCTGCCCGCTGGTGGCGACGGCCGCAGGAGGCGCTCCCGCGGAGCTCGCAGGTTTCGCGCTCCGGTTTCGCGCTGCCGCGGATTGGACGGCCGGCTTGCGCGGCTTATGTGGTGCCACAATTGGCGCATCGACCGTCACCGGCGGCAGGGCGCTTTCGCTGCTCTGGGCGGCGGCTCCGCCCGTCGACGCGAGCAGCGCGACCTGAACGGCAACGACACTCACACCACAGCGGGCATGACGAGGTAACATGGGAATTTCCTGACGCCGGCTTTCTCTCCGGCCCTTCGGCGGCATCAATCGCCGGCGGACGAGCCGCGGCGGTCACGAGGGGTCTTCAGGAAAATTGAGGGGGTGCGCGCGCCTGCGCGTTGGAGCCGGCGTGGGGCAAGGCGACACGATCTGCCACGTCGTGCCACGCCACGCGTTCGGCAGGTCGGACGGGTGCTGCGAAGACGGTCTGCGGCGCATCGAGAGACGCGCTCGCCTGCGCCAGGCAGCAGAGCGAGCAAGCGCCAGCATGTGAGCCGGGCACACTGGTCCGGTGGTCAATGCCCGCGCCTGAATCGCCACTAGCGTGGCAGATGACGGCGTTCTGAAGGGGATCGGCGACCGCAATACCGGCTGCCCAGCAGGCGGCGATCGGCGCCAGCACCTGCATCGCCAAGGCGATCAGGACGATAGGTAAGTATTTTTGAAGCCGCGCCCGCATCCGCCGAACCATTCGTTCGCTTACTACCTAGACACGATCCGCCGTGGAGTCGAGATCGCTCTTTCACCAGATTGACGCAGAACAACCATCAGTTCACCAGGTGTATCGCGGGATGCATCGTGCCAAGCATCCCAACAATGGTGAGGATGGCAAGGCCGAGAGCAAGCTCGATCGTGCTACTGCCCGTAAGCCAGCGCAACGCGTGCCCGTCCTGGACAAGCCGCGGCGTCAGCACAAGCCGGTTGACCAAAGCAAGCACCAGCATAATCGCGAACAGGACAAGCTTGAGCAGCAGCAGCCGTCCATACTCGGTGACGACCAGTGCGTGCACCGAGCCCACCAGGATGGCAGCATTGATGAATCCCGTGAGCAGCAGCGTTGCCACGCTGACCATGCCCATGATCGAAAATCGGCTCACGACGTCGCGGGCGAGCGCAATCGCCTTCTTTCGGCAGGCCGCAGCCAGGAACAGGATGAATGGCGCCAAGCCACCGATCCAGGCCGCGCTGGCCGCCAAATGCAGCGCATCCGCGGCAAGATGCAGGTACCCTGCCTCGCCGGTGGTCGAGCCGGCATGGCCGCTCCAGGCGAGGCTTGCGGCAAATGCTAGCGCAGCGGCAAATCCACCCCACCGCGCGATCGCCATGCGATCATAGGTCAGGCAAGCCGCCAGACAGATCGCAAGACCTGCTCGAAGCGTCGTCACCAGGCCAAATTGCGTTTCGTTGATCACCGTCGACAACACATCCGCCGACATTGCTTCATCGAGCGGCATCCCGCTCATCGAGGCAGCCTGAAGCAATAGCCAGATCGCGCCGGAGATCACCGCGAAGCCAAGACCGAGCCACGAAACCCACAAGGTGGGAGCCTCGAACGACACGGCCGCGGCCCGCTCCGAGCGGGCGACGGGCGCAACGATGACGGTCCGAAACATGACGTCTCCAACCGTGATCGCGGTTGCCGCGAAGTGCACGGCGCGCGTCGCGACCAACGGTGCTTCCGCTGCTGACCAGTCCATCGGCGGTCAGGCCTTCATGGACCGACCTGGAAGGTGAAGCTGCCGTCCGTCGTGTGGGCGTCCACGGACAGCACGCGCCAGTTCACGTGGTACGTGCCTGCCCCTCCAGACTTCAGCGGGATCGACATCTGGTTACCGCTGACGCGCGCCTTGCCGGCTTCGACGCGTTGACCGGAGGGACCCGTGACGCTTATCGAGCTGAACGCGGCCTCCAGCTTCTGCGTGAACCAGAGCGTGACCTCTCTCGGGGGACTTGCCACCTTGTTGCCGACGCGCGGCTCGGCGTGGTCGAGTTCGGCATGGGCGCTTGCTTGGCCAGGCGTCAGCAGGAGGACCATGAACACTATCATTGAACTGAAAGATGAGCGTCGCATCGGTCAATTCCTTGCGAAGGGGTTGGCAGATTGGACCGGGCCACCGAATAGCGGCTTGCCGATGCCGCGAGGATCAATGTCGTCGAGATAGAAGTGCAACTGTCCGATCACGCCGACATGCGTCCCGCTTTGCCGATTGATCGGAATAAGCGCCTCAATACCCACCTGATACTTGCTGCCGATCCAGAGCACGCCGGGATTAATGGTGCCTGTCGTCATCGTGCCCGAGGTGAGCGTGTTCGCCACCGGCGTTTGCAGGTTGAACTCGACCAGCGGGATCAGATGATTGATGAATTCCGGAAGACCGAGATCGATGACCGAAGATTTCAGGTACGGCATGCTGTACTGGATCGTTCCGCCCCAGTTCAAAACGCGGGGGTGGAATTCGGTATCGGCCGTCAGGTCGCCCGTATCGGGGTCGATCCCGAACGTCGTCGTAAAATTCCTCGCCGGAATCGCGTAACCGAACTGGCCGGTGATAGCCACCGGGCGCAGCCACGAGAACGTGTCCGGCAGGTCGCCAAAGCCTTTGCCGAACCACAGCATCGGCGAGTAGGTGTGGAACGGATCGGCGCCGACGTTTTGCGCGCCGGTGCCGCCCCATTCGACGCTGAGGCCGACCGACATCACGAACTCATGGGTGGGATCCCTGAAGACTCGATATTTGAACGTCGTCTCCAGGTTCTGAAAGCCATTGGCTCCGGGGATAGTTGGATCGGTAGGATTCAGAAACGTGTAAGTCGAGCCGAACGAGATCGCGAAATCTTCGGTGATGCGTTTGGAGAACTCGCCGGAGATGTCGTGCTGCCGAACGGGCGGGACATCGCCGGTCTTGAAGCTGTCGACCGTTGGGATCGACAGTTCATCGTTGACGCCGGGATCATCGATGCCCAGCGTTGCCGGGAAGAAGCGGTTGCCAACGATCTCGTGAGCAACACTTCCCGAATGAGGGACGAGCGCAAGGGCGAGCCCCAGAAGGCCCGCACGTGTAAGACAGATGGACATTTGAGAATCTCCGCGATGTTGACGTGCGAATTCGGCGGCCGGTTGGCCGCCAGGCTCACGTCAGTTGCGGAGGCGCTCGTGCGCGTGCGTTGGATCCGCCGTGCGATGTGACCGCGGGTGCAGCCTGCTCATGCCACACCACAGGTTCAGCGAGCCGGAACAGATTCGCGAACGTGGCCTGCGGCGAATCAAGCGACGTATTGGGCTGCGCCAGGCAGCAGATCGAACAGCTTCCGGCATGTGTCGCCGGCACATTGGTTTGGCCGGCCGCACCTGCGCCCGGTGCATCAGCGCTGTGGCAGATCACCGCACTCTGGAGCGGATCGGCGACCGCAAGATCCGCGGCCCAGCAGGCGGCAACCGGCGCGAGCACCTGCATCGCGAGAGCCAGCAGGACCAGGGGCAGGAATTTTTGCAGCCGCGCGCGCATTTGCAGAACCATTCGTTCGCCTAACAACTAAACACCGCGCCGAACCCGAGTCGAGGTCACTTCGCCGGTCTGCTTGCGCGATCACAAATTTCTGGAAAACTGTGTTCGCTCCGCCCG
The DNA here is from genome assembly GCF_024199885.1 of Bradyrhizobium sp. CCGUVB23. Lineage (NCBI taxonomy): Bacteria > Pseudomonadati > Pseudomonadota > Alphaproteobacteria > Hyphomicrobiales > Nitrobacteraceae > Bradyrhizobium > Bradyrhizobium sp. CCGUVB23. The sequence goes on along the minus strand of NZ_JANADQ010000001.1, from coordinate 8,235,048 downwards.
CCCGACGGGTGACGGTCCGGCGTTTGAGGCAGAAGCGAGGCCGCCCTATATCCACAGATTTCATATATTTGTCATATACTTAGGGGGGCAAAAAGCCCGATCATTTCGTGAACTGCTCGAATTTTGAACAATCGTTGCCGAAAATGATGACAAGTGAGAAAAGTTGATCTAGCATCTCTTTGCTCAGGCTGGCCGCGAGGTCGAAGTCTGGTGGTCCAAGTCTCGGGAGGAGCCCCTGGCGCGCAAAACGCAGCGTCGCCCCGTCAATCAAGATCAAATCTCAGAGATCGGGGATAATAGGGTCGACACAATTTTTGAGCGGGGCTAGGGCCCCGCTCTCTTTTTTTGTGCGGGCACCCAACGCGGATGAACGCTTCAGCCAATCCGATCGAGAGAAGCTTCGAACTTGCAGCGACGCGCTGCGACGATCTGACACCACTCGTCTATCAGCGGCTGTTTGCCGAGCATCCCGAAGCACAGGTGATGTTTCGCAAAGACGGCGGCGACCTGGTCCGGGGATCGATGCTTGCGCTCACGATCGAGGCGATCCTCGATTTCGCCGGCGAGCGCCGTGGACATTTCCGCATGATCCAGTGCGAATTATCCTCGCACGACGCCTACGGCACACCCCAAGAGTTGTTCATCGAGTTCTTTCGCGTGATCCGTGATGTGCTGCGCGAGCTGCTGGGCAACGAATGGTCCCCTGATACGGATGAGGCCTGGAAGAAACTACTCTTGGAGATCGCGGGCCTTGTCGGCAGTCCCGCGTAACTCTCTTTGCGTTGCACCAAGGCAGGCGTCGCTGTCGCCATTGCAGAACGGGTAGCGTGAACTCGTCGATTGTGAGACACTGCCCGCCTTGGTAGCGCAAACAATGACGCTGCCAACGATAAAGTTATGGGAGCGAGCGATGTCCGAGACGAAAGATTTCTCGACAACCAGGCGCGATCTTCTTCAGGCGGCAACGACCGCCGGCGCCGCGGCGGCCATCCTCGGCGGCATGGGGATCAACCCTGCACTTGCAGCCGAGATGGGACGTTCGGAGAAGCCGTTGAAGGCGGCATTCTCCAATGCAGGCCTGCAGGCCACATGGTGTGCGCAGGGCAAGCAGGCAGCGGAATTCTGGGGCAAGCTGTTCAACGTCGATGTGACCTGGTTCGACGGTCAGCTCGATGCGGTGAAGCAGCGCGCGGCGATCGACAACATGGCCTCGCAGAAGTGGGACTTCGTGGCGATCCAGGCCTTCGGCATCGGCACGCTCACCCAGCCCGTGCAGAAGATGATCGATGCCGGCACGCCCGTCATCGACATGGACACGCTGATCGCCCCGCTCGATCAGATCAACGTGCATTCCTTCCTGGCGCCGGACAACGAGTTCATGGGCGCATCCGTGACGCAGGCGCTGTGCAACGCCATGGGTGGCAAGGGCAAGATCATCATGACGCAAGGCGCGCTCGGCCATACCGGCGCGCAAGGCCGTGCCAAGGGTTTCAACTCGGTCGTCAAGCAATTCCCCAACATCGAGGTGCTCGACACCCAGCCGGCCGATTGGGACGTCTCCAAGACCGCGCGCCTGTGGGAGACGTATCTGACGAAATACCCGCAGATCGATGCGGCCTTCTTCCACAATGACGACATGGCGCTCGCGGCCGCCAACATCATGAAGGCGCACAACCGTGCAAACATCCTGATCGGAGGCGTCGACGCCATGCCGCCCGCGATCCAGGCGGTGAGCGAGGGCCGCATGTTCGCGACCGTGCGCAATCCCTCCTGCCGCATCCATGGCGGCGCCATCATCGCTGGCGTCGCCGCGGTCGTCGGCGGGGAGAAGAGCGGCCAGGGCATTCCGAAGAGCGTGGTGACGGATGGCCCGGTCGTGACCAAGGCGAATGCCGCCGGCATGCAGTGGATGGAGGATCACTTCCTGATCTGATTCCTCCATGCCTCAAGGCCGTTCGCCGATTCTGGAACTACAGGGCATCACGAAGAGCTTTGGCGGCGTCGAAGCGCTTCGTGGTGTCGACTTCGTGCTGTACGCCGGCGAGATCCATGGTCTCGTCGGCGAGAACGGCGCCGGAAAAAGCACGCTGATGAAGATCATCGCCGGCGTGCACCCGGAATTCTCGGGGCGCTTCCTCGTCGAAGGGAAGGAGACCCGGTTTCGCTCGGCCCGCGACGCGCACGCGGCCGGCATCGCCATGGTGCATCAGGAGCTCAGCGTTGCACCCGACCTGACGGTCGCCGAGAACGTCTTCCTCGGCAACCAGCCCACCAGCCGCCTTGGCCTCGTGCAATGGCGGCGGATGGCGCGCGAGGCCGGCGAGCAGCTCGCCCGCTTCGGCATCGACGTCGACCCGATGTCGCGGCTCGGCGACCTCCCGATCGGCCTCCAGCAGCTCATCGAGATCGCCCGCGTGCTGTTCTCCGGCGCGCGCATCGTCATCCTGGACGAGCCAACCTCCGCCCTCTCCCCGCCCGAGGTCGAGCGCCTGTTTGCGACACTCCGCCGATTGCGCGACGAGGGCACCGGCATCGTCTTCATCTCGCATTTCATCGAGGACATCTTGCGCGTGTCCGACACGGTGACCGTATTCCGCAACGGACGGAAGGTCGCCGAGACCGCGGCGAGCGCGACCACCAAGGGTGCCCTGATTGAAGCGATGATCGGCCGCGGCGGCGAGGCACTCGAGCACAGCTATACCGACGATCTCATGTTGCCGGCCGCGAACGGAGGCCCGGTCGTCCTGAAGGTCGATCAGCTTTCGCTGGCGCGCAGCCTCCAGGACGTCTCGTTCGAGGCGCGTTCAGGCGAGGTGCTCGGCATCTACGGCTTCATGGGCTGCGGACAGCAGGAGCTGTCGCGCATCCTGTTCGGCAAGCTCAAGCCGGACTCTGGCGCGCTGATCATCGACGGATCGCAAAAATCGTTTGCCTCGACCGCGGCCGCGCGGCGCGCGGGCGTGGCGCTTGTGCCCGAAAGCCGGCGCGCCATGCTGTTCCACCAGGAGCCGGTCTACAAGAACATCTCGATCAGCATTCTGGATCGCATTTCGGCCATGCTGCTCAAGCCGGCGCAGGAGCGCGACATCGCCAGGCGTCAGGTCGAACAGTTGCAGATCAGGCCGCCGGTGGTCGGCCTCGACCTCGGCATGCTCTCTGGAGGCAATCAGCAGAAGGTGGCGCTGGCAAAATGGCTGACCTATCCGCCGCGGCTGCTCGTGCTGTGCGAGCCGACCCGCGGCATGGATGTCGGCGCCAAGAACGACGTCATCAACATCGTGCGCGACCTTCGCGCCAAGGGCCTTGCCATCATCGTGCTGTCGACGGAGCCGGAGACGGTGCTGTCGCTGGCCGACCGCATCCTCGTGCTCAAGCGCGGCACGGTGGTGCGCGAATTCAAGAACGAGCCGGTCAGCAAAGACCGCCTGTTGGAGGCGGCGTGACGGAGAAGCACAATGGCGAGCAGTGAAGCAGTTTCCGGAGCGGCCCGCCGGCCTCGCGGCATTGGCTCCTTCCTGCGCTCGCAGATGCGCAACATCGCGCCGTTCCTGACGCTGATCTTCCTCAGCCTGTTCTTCGCCTTCGCAAGCCCCTCCTTCGCCACGCTGGACAATCTCGGCAACATCCTCACGCAGGTCTCGGTGACCGGCGTCATCGCCGTCGGCCTCACTTTCGTGATCCTCTGCGCCGAGATCGACCTCTCGATCGCCAGCATCGCCAACGTCACGGGCATTGCGGTCGCCTATTTCACCGTGCAGGAATCCTACGTCAACATCGCCAACATCCCCCTCCCCGGCGCCGCCGCAATCCTCCTCTCGCTGCTGCTCTGCGCGACTCTCGGGTTCGTCAACGCGCTGGGGCTGACCGTGATCGGCATCCCCTCCTTCATCATGACGCTTGCGATGATGCAGATCGCGGCCGGCATCTCCGCGCTGCTGGTGCGCGGCCAGATCGCCTACAAGGTGCCTGACCTGATCGCTACCCTCGGCTCCGGCTCGATCGGCGGCATTCCCTGGATCGTCATCGTCGCCGCGGTGATGCTGCTCGCCGGACACCTCGTGCTCACGTACACGCGCTTCGGCCGCTACGTCTACATGGTCGGCGGAAACCGCGAGGCGGCCGAATATTCCGGCCTCAACGTCAAGCTGATCCTCGGCGTCGTGATGGTCATTTCGGCGGTCTGCTCAGGGATCGGCGGCATGCTCGGCGTCGCCCATTTCGGCAGCGCGCAGCAGAACGAGTTCGACACCTATCTGCTCGACTCCATCGCCGCCGTCGTTGTCGGCGGCACCAGCCTGTTCGGCGGCCGTGGCGGCATCGGCAACACCATCGTCGGCCTGTTCGTGCTGGGCGTGCTCAACAACGGCCTCGACCACGTCAACATCGACAGCTTCCTGAAGATCCTGATCCGCGGCCTGATCCTCCTGGCGGCGCTTATCATCAACGTCTACGCGCAGCGGCTCAGGGAGAAAGCGGCGGAGTAGCGGCGCGATCGGCGTCACTTCAAAATGTCGAAAACAACCCCATGCAAAGTAGCGAGTGACGGTAGAGGCAAATTTCGTATTTTACGAAATCATTTGACACGTCAGCCGGGAGAATCGGAAATTGCAGTTGTTCGCGCCGCCAGCCAACGTTTGTGTCCTTTCCAGGCGGATGCCACGCGTTGCATAGGCGTCAAAATCAAGCCCACAAATGTTCGGCAAAATTTCTCTATCTCCATGACGAGCCGCGAATTTGCAAAAGCCGCAAGCTTTGTAGTTGATGCCGAATTCAAAGTTGTCGCCCGGGCCCGGCTCGACGAAATCGTAGACGAAGTCTTCCGGAAACTCTTCCTGATGGCTATTGGTGGTGCTTTTTGTCGCCTGCTCGCGCAGCAATGCCTGATTCTCTGACGACATGAACTGACGCCCCGAGGCGAGACGTTCCGCTTCGGGTACTGTGAGCAATTGAGCCTTGTAGGTTTCCCGCTCGATTTCGCCGATCACGGGCAGCGGCACGCCGTGTCGCCGGAGCACTCGGCTGATGGCCATAAAGCCCATGAGACGCATGAAAAAATCGCTCATGCGACTTGCCGCGCCTCCGACATAGGGCATCTGGGTGAGCACGATCTCGAATTCGTCCATCACCTCCTGCCTAATCCCATCGATATTGGATAGATGCGCACGCTCGCACAACATCGCTTCGGCAAGATCGAGGCGATGGCGCATGGCGGCCTCCATTGCACCGCGATGCGACTCGTAAAAAGGATGAATGATCTCAGTCATCGGACACCTGACACAATTGGCCTATTGCAAAGTCGGCGAGAGCTGGCTTCATTCCGCAGCAATCGCCTCGATCTCCAGCAACCATTTGCTGTCGACGGTTTCAGCGATCATGACCGTCGACGCGGGTTCATGTCCCTTGAGCATCTTGCGACGAACCGTGCGGTTGGCCACCACCTGATCCCGGTCGGTCAGAAACGTATTGATCTTCACCAGATGCTCGACGCCGAGGCCGGCGCCAGCGAGCACCTCGATGACGTTGCGCCAGGCTTGCTCACATTGCGCCTCAAAACCTTCAGGCACGGTGCCATCGGATGTCTCAGGCACCTGGCCGCTGATGAACAGCAGGCGGCGATGCTGCTTCAGTTCAAGTCCCATGCTGTAGCCACCGGCGGGAGCGTGGACCGTTGCGGGATTGTGGCTGACGATGTGAGCCATCTCCGTTTACCTCCTGTTCGACGATTCCAGCGTATCCGGCGATATCGCCGTGGGGCAAAGCATTGTTGCTGCGGTTCAGCACTAGAAAATCTATTGCAAGGGCACAGCCCATCCGTGTCAAACTGCAGCGCGATGACCTACGCCCTTCCGCCGCTTAACGCGCTCCGCGCATTTGAGGCCGCCGCGCGGCACCTCAGCTTCAAACTGGCCGCGCATGAGCTGCACGTCACGCCCGCCGCCGTGGGGCAGCAGGTGAAGGCGCTGGAGGCGCGCCTCGGCGTACGGCTCTTCGAGCGATTGCATAAGCAACTCATCCTGACCGCGGCCGGTCAGGCCTATCTGCCCGGGATATCCGATGGCTTTCGTCGCATTGCGGAGGCAACCTCGCAATTGAAGCCGGCAGGCGCGGTGCTACTGCAGTTGGGGGTCCATGGCAGCTTCGACCTGCGCCGCCTCGAATTGGCGGAGTTTCGCAACGCGCATACGGACATCGGTTTGCAGGTGCTGCAGCCTGCCGGCTTGCACGAGTTGGTCGAGGGCAAGATCGACCTGCTGATTGCTCGCGGTCTCGGCCACCATCCGGGCTATCGCTGCGACCGTGTCAATGAGGGATCCGGTCTGGGCGATTGGCTGATCGCCCCTGAAGGCACCGCGGATTGTCCCGAGATCGTCAGCTTCCGCGAATGGCTGCGCGCCCTGCCAGCCAAGGCCCCGCTCGCAAACCACCGCGGCCCTCGTCTCGTGGGCATCGTCGGAAGTTGAGACGACCGCGAGGCAGTAGGAATTCGGCGTCGAACGTCCGGAAGTGCACCACAACGGACGCCCCTCATTCCTACAAACGTCTCCCCTCGCTCGAAGCCAATGACCGTCTGACCGACAATCTCCTCACTTCGCCAATACCTCACCGAATGCCCGTCGGGTGCGTTTCAAGCGATGGGCCTCGGCGACACAACTTCGACGTAATCACAGCGAGGGCTGAACGCACATCCGTCCGGCGGGCGGATTGGGAAGTCGCCCCCTGTCGTCGCGAGCGGTGCATGGCGCAGCGGATCGGGGATGGCGGAGATCAGCGCTTGCGTGGACATCGGCCACGACCATCCTACGATATTCGTCGGGCTCTCAGTGCTCCCACCGTTCGCCAGGCCGAGACAACGTCGTCATTTGAATCTCCCTCAAACTAGCATATTATCGCTCAAGGGTTGCGAATGTATTGGCTTCTCGCATAGCATGACGCATAAAGATAGATCAACTTATACGTGCTCACCTCTCCACTGTGAGGAACGCCCCGCACTATCGATTGTACGGTTCGGGGGCGACGAAGACGGAGCTGGGCCACGACTACCTTTGCGGCGCAGCGAACGTTAGGTCGACGACGGGGTATTCCTCTGCGAGCAGAGGTCATAGTATCTTTAGGCGACATTCAACCATGAGGGGAATATGGCGAAGGTAAAAGACGAGGGCGGCAGCCCCCTAGCCAAGGATTTCGTTGCAGTTCGTGTCAATGTGACCTCGTCTCAACTGGACCAGGTCCTGACGGCGCTCGGCATTGCAAAGAAGCATAGGGCCAATTTTGCTGCTGGCAGCGTGTTCATCGTGCAAAAGAGGAAGGCGGCGGCGAAAAAGAAATCGCAACGGCGACCAGCAAAAAAGAAGTAGGCGTGACCGAAATTGACGAGTGACTGGAAGCTTACTTCGGTTCTTAGACGCTCGGGATCTCTCAAACGGTCTCGATGGATAAAGTCTCCAGCCTTTGAGGGAGATGTTGGCGCGTTCAAGCTGCTATCGAGTGAAGCGCCCATCTCTTTGGAGCATCCATCCGGCAGGTCGATGGCAATCCTGCCGGGTGACATTTTTCTTGCGACGCCAGGCCATCGAGAGTCGACCCGATGGGTCGTGGGCGGCGTTCCCAAGGAAGGGCTTCTTCCAGACAAGGAGTATTCGATACTATCGAGCTGCGGAATTATCGGCGAGCTCGTCGGCTCGTCTTCACAAAGGAAAAACCCCCTCGGTAAAGTCGAATTTCTTGGAACGTTGGGATCGAACAAAGCAAATATTCGGGATTTCTCGGCAATCAGCAGCGAGGAAAGCTCGGACAAAGGCGCCGAGCTCTACCTGATCGTCGGCACTTCCGCAGAAGTCGGAAAAACGACGGCCGGGCTCACGATCTTGCGGTCGCTTCTTCATCAGGATTATTCAAAGGTCGCAGTCCTCAAAGCCACCGGGACCTCGTCCATCGTCGAGCTCCTGACGTATCGGGATTTCGGCGCTTACAGCGCGCTGGATTGCGTCGACTTTGGCCTTCCGACGACCTACCCCTCCGAGAGAAAGGACATTGCACCGGTATTCGATCGCGCAATTCAGTACATGCTCGGATTGCCCGCTCAAGCCGTGTTGATTGAGTGCGGTGGAGACATCCTGGGCGCAAACGTTCCGATCTTCCTCGAACGTCTCAAGCGAACGCGGGCCGTTGATAAGCTCGTGCTCGCCGCGCCGGACTCATTGGCGGCGTTTGGCGGGCTCCGTATCCTGGATAAACTGGGCTTCGCGGTGGATCTGCTGACCGGCCCCTGCACCGACACGCCGACTCTGCTGGAGAGGACACAGAAACTGTGTGGGATTAGAGCGATGAACATGTTGGGCCACGTCTCTGGCGGCGCTCTTTGATGTCGGCTCAGGCTCCTCGGGCCTACTGACGCACCTTGACGCGTGCACTGATCGCCCAGAAATGTCTTAGTCGCGTGATGCGTACTTGGTCGCAATGATCTGAAAGTGCGCGCTTCAGATCATCATCGGCAGGATAGTTCTTAACAATTTCGTAGAGAACATCGTCCTTACCCACCCTTATCTCGTATCTATCTCCGAAGCGATCAAGCCTCGAGATTGGGTTCTTCGCCGTACCTCTGCGGTAGACTTCATCAACCAGCAGGAGCTTTGCGCCCGGCGCAAGCCGCGACAAGAATTGCGCAATGAACTTTTCTTGCTCCCGTTGCTTCAGATGCGACCACCAAAGGACGGCCATTCCGACCTCGAATCTGGTCTCGAATGCGGGCAAGCGAAATGCATCGGCGGTTACAAACGAGACCTGCGAACCGAGGCGCCGCCCAGCTGCAACGGTCAATGTATTGGCGTTGTAGTCGGTGGCTACCACCTGCCTGGCCGATCGAGAACACACTTGCGTCCAATAGCCCGTGCCTGCAGCTACCTCCAACACGGTCTTCCCCTTGACGTGCCGCGTGACCCATCTCCGTAGCCAGGCAAGATCTGCCTGACGCCGGCGCAGTTTGTAAATGTCATCGTACTCAAACGCTCGATGCTTGTAGTACGTCTTGATTGCGTCTGTGCCGCTGCGGATCATGACTCCTGTCGATTTCAGCATGGGAATGCCTCAATCCTCGGCAGGATTTCTGGACAAGCGCGGTGCGCCAATGACGGCCGTTATATCTGCGAGAAGCTTTGAGGCCGTTTTGAAATCCGTCGTCGATTGACCTTCGGTCAGGCCGGATAGAGCCGGCAAAAGGACGTTGTACGCGGCGTCGTCTTTGCCTTCCGCATGCCAGCATGTTGCCTGGGCGGCGGCGGCCCTCAACTCCCAGAGCCTTGCTCCCTGCTTCCTGGCCATCGCTGCAGCTTCGGCAAGCCATTGGTCTCTTTCACCGGCATTTGCGGAGCAAACCAGAGCCCGCATCCGCATGATTTCTGACTTGCACCAGATCTCACCCGTTTCCTCCGCCAGCTGGAACGCTCTCTCCAACAGCATGAACGCTTCGGCACCCTGCCCCTGCTCGTGGTGCACTTCCGCAGCTGCTGCCATGAAGAACGGCAGGATCACCGAGTGACCAGCCTCATGCAGCTCCTCAATATGGCTCCTCATGGCTTCCAGGTGACTTACAGAGGCTTCAGCCCGCGACAATGCCCACGAGTGAAAAAAGCCACCTTCACGCGTCCCCAGAAAGGTCTCGTGGTCTCTGTTTACTTCCAGAAGTCGTCCGGAAAGCGCTGCGCAGCCTTCCACGTCTCGCCACATGATGCGCTGTACGCAAGCCCTCCTTAGGGCAAGCACCAGCGTTATGACATGTTTGAGCGATTCCGCATGCCTTACGCCTTTCATTGCCGTTTCGCAGCCGGATTCCGGATAGCCCATGGCGGTCTGCGACATTCCGACTATCGTATACATGGACGCCTTCATGTCCCTGCTGGCCAAATTGGCATCAGGGCCATCCCGATCGACTTCGTAGTCGGTCAGCAACCTGGAGAGGATGTCGCAGGTTTCGCCAAACTGTCCACGAATGAAATGCGCCAATCCGGCGGCCCGGAACGACATCATTTTCGATTGGGAGTCGGCTAGTTTTGCATCCTGGTGAAGCTCGCGAATATCAGCGGCGCAGCGAGACAAGCTCTCTGCATCCGAGTGAGTGAAATGATAATTGATCAGACCGTCATAGACTCTCAGGAGAGATACGGTGTCACCGGTATGCAGGCTCAGTGTGCGAGCTCGCTCATAACAGGTCAGGACCTCTTCGCTGCCCGATCCTCGAAGATCTATGAGTGCCCGCCCGAGCTGCAATCGCAAAAACAGCTCTCGCTCAGCGCTCTCTGCCCCCGATGGAAGCAGGTCTTGCTGACGAAGCGCATTCTTCAAATGGCTGGCTTTCTCGGCCAGCGCGGAGCGACCGGATGCTTTTTCCGCGGCGAGCAAGCAGTATTTTATCGATCGGTCCGGCTCACCGGCCTCTTCAAAATGAAGCGCCAGAACCTCGGCGTTGGTCATCGGACTATGTTCAGCGGCTCTTTCCAAAAGCGTAGCAAGGCGTAGATGCAGGTGGCGTCTGCGGTTACGCAAAATGGAGTCATATGCCGCATTCTGAACCAAAGCGTGCTTGAATGAATACGAGCTGTCGGGCGCGCGCCCGCGACCATTCACAAGCCCCGCCGCCGTCAGCTCGTCGAGCGCCGCAATCAGAATGCTCTCATCCAAGTCACTAATGCTTCTTAGAACTTCGAATGAAAACTCCCGTCCTATGACCGATGCCGTCTGAGCCACTTCTTTGGCATTTGGATGACGATCCAATCGCGCTGTCAAAGATGCATGGAGCGACGGAGGGACCAGCGCCGAACGCCTCACACCAACTTTAAGCCAGTCTAATTGGCTTTCCAAAACTGACTTGGTCAGCTCCTCAATATGCAACGGCACGCCATCAGAGCGGGATATGATTTCATCGACCACCTCTGCCGATAGAGCATGCTCGCCAGATACGGCATCGACGAGCAAAGCTGCGTGCCGCCGATCAAGCCCCGTCAGGATCAAGTCGGTTACCTGTGGACGGGTAATCCAGGGCGGCCGGAACTCCAAACGACTGCTGGCGATCAACATCAGAGGAAATTGGTCTATTTCATCGATCAGCCTGTCTATCAGATCCAACGTAACTTGATCCGCCCAATGCAGGTCTTCAAAGACAGCCAGCCTGGCGGATTGAGACGTCTGCATTCTTAGCAACCGAATAATCGAAGCCAAGGTCATGTCTCTTTTCCTGCGCGCCGATAAATCGAGCGGCAGGCCTGGCGTTGGCATGGCAATCGAAAGGAGATCACCAATCAAGAAACCATCAAGCTCCGTAGCACCGTATTCCTCGAGGAGAAGCGCCAGTTTCTCCGACCTTACCGGCATGGAATCTCCGCCTTCAATCTTCGCTGCGAGCTCGATGTGGCGGATGATTGGGTAAAGCGGCGCGTCCTGCTGGTGGGCTGAACACGAAAACTGCAGCGGAGGAAGTCGATCTCCTCCCTGACTTGCATCTTCAAGGACTGAAATGAGCCTGGATTTCCCAATCCCTGCTTCACCGATCAAGAAACACACCAGCCCTTGACCGGCGATAACCCGCTCCCATCGACGCAGAAGCAGGCCCTTCTCTTCCGCGCGGCCGATCAGAGGCGTCTCACTCGAACGAAGAGCTTTGAAACGACTCTCGATGATATTTTCCTTGGTCACCGCCCAGGCAGTTACTGGCCCCTTCAGACCTTTCAGATCCAAGGGGCCCAGGCGTCGGTACTGAAACATCTCACCGGTAAGTCGACGTGTCGCCTCGTCGATAACCACCACGCCTGTCTCGGCGATGGATTGCAGTCGCGCTGCGAGATTCGGAGTTTCGCCGACCGCAGTTTGAGAATCCCTGTCCCCGTCGACGATAGCACCGATAACGGCGATACCCGTCGCGATTCCGACACGACAGTTAAGCGAACCGGGAGGCCCCGCCGGGCTGCTCAGACGATGAACGGCCTCAACCGCGAGCAAGCCACTTCGCACGGCGCACTCGGCGTCGTCCTCGTGTGCGCGTGGATAGCCAAAATACGCGAGTATGCCATCGCCAATGTAGCGAGCGACATATCCTCCATTTTTTGAGACCAGATTCGTAACACATTGGTGGTGAGCGGAGATCACTTCGCGCAGATCTTCTGGATCCAATCTCGTTCCAAGCGCGGTCGACCCGACCAGGTCGACGAACATGACCGTTAGCCGACGCCGCTCAATCTGGGGCTTTGCCCCGTCTTCGGGAGCACCGGCTGCACCGCGTTCTTCGGGGAATTCTTTGGCGCTCGTCTGACCGCATTCAGAGCAAAATCGCGCGCCCGCAGCGTTTTGGTGTCCGCATGAACCGCATTGCCATGAAAGGGGCATACCGCAGTCACGGCAAAACTTTGAGCCAGTAGCAACACGCAATCCACAGCGGGAGCAGAGCATATCCACCTGCTAATCCGGACCGTGCTGTGCCCAGTTTGGTCCTAGCCGAAAGTCTAGAGTCCTGCTGACCTGCTGTCACGTGCCAGTAAGGGCGCGGGGTGCAAATCATTGCGCCTCGGCAACACCGCATCCAAAGTGGTGGGACTGGCCTGACAATGGCCTCAGACCGGCGAGCCGCGCAGATCAGGATGCTCCGTGCTCAGCATGTCCGCTTTCGCTCGAGGCCAAAGCCGTCTGACCGGCAATCTCGTCACTCCGCCAGCACCGGACCGAGTGTCCGTCGGGACGCGTTTCAAGTGACGGACCGGGCTCACGGCGACACACGGCTTCGGCGTGACGACAGCGCGGGCTGAAGGCGCATCCGTTCGGCGGATTGAGCGGATTGGGAAGGTCGCCGCCTGTCGTAGCTAACGGTGCGTGACGGAGCGGATCGGGAATGGCGGAGATCAGGGCTTGCGTATAGGGGTGCGCCGGCCGTTCGAAGATTTCGCGCCAATCGCCGTTCTCCACAATGCGGCCGAGATACATAACGGCGACCCTGTCGCTCATGTGTTCGACGACGCCGAGGTCGTGGCTGATCATGATGTATGAGAGGCCGAGAGTTTCCTTCAATTCCAGCAGCAGATTGATAATCTGGGCGCGGATCGAGACGTCGAGCGCCGACACCGGTTCGTCGCAGATGACGATCCTGGGATTGAGGATCAGCGCGCGCGCAATGCCGATACGCTGGCGCTGGCCACCCGAGAATTCATGCGGGTAGCGGTCGGCCTGTTCGGGCCGCAGGCCCACATGCCGGAGCATCGTCGCAACACGGTCCTCGATCTCGCTTGCGGCGGTCACCCCATGCACGCGCAGGGGATCTTCGAGCGTGCGACGAACGGTCTGGCGTGGATTGAGAGAAGCGTAGGGATCCTGAAAAACCATTTGCACGATGCGGGCGAGCGCCTTGCGATCGCCGGATTGCCGGCCCGTCACGACCTGTCCGTCCACCACGATGCGGCCGCGCGTCGGCCTCAGCAGACCAAGGATCGAAAGCGCGACCGTCGACTTGCCCGAGCCGGACTCGCCGACGAGGCCGAGGCATTCGCCTCGCCTCAAGCTGAGATCGACGCCGTCGACGGCACGGAGCAGCCGCCGGCCGCGGCCCAGCAAGCCGCCTCCCACCGGAAAATGGACCGCGAGATCCTCGACGCTGAGAACGATATCGTCGTTCGGCCTGCCCCGTGGCTCATGCATGGTGATGGCACCTGACGAAACCGCCCGCTTCCAGCAATGTCGCCTCCGGCGCGACTGTCCGGCAAATATCGGTCGCCTGCGCGCAACGCGGATTGAAACGGCACCCGGCCGGGAAATTCGTGATGGCCGGAACGACGCCCGCGATCTCCTTGAGCCTGTTACGGCCAAGCGCCGCGCGGCTGCCCAGCCGCGGCAGCGAGTCGACCAGGCCCTGCGTATAGGGGTGCGAGGGCGCCCGGAAGATATCGGCCGAGCCGCGCTCCTCGACAATGCGGCCGGCATACATGACGGCAACGCGGCGACAGACGTTGGCGACCAGGCCGAGATCGTGGCTGATCATCAGAATAGCCGTTCCTCTCTCGGCGCACAGATTGCGCATAAGCTCGATGATTTCCGCTTGCACGGTCACGTCGAGCGCGGTGGTCGGCTCGTCGGCGATCAGAAGATCCGGACCGCATGCGAGGGCGATGGCGATCATCACGCGTTGCCGCATGCCGCCCGAAAGCTGGTGCGGGTAATCGTTCACGCGCCGCTCCGGCGCGGGGACGCGGACACTCGCCAGCGCTTCGACGGCTAGCTGGTTGGCCTCGCGCCAGCTCTTGCCCTTGTGGAGCACGAACATCTCGGCGATCTGCCGTCCCACCGGCGAGACCGGATTGAGCGCCGTCATCGGCTCCTGGAAGATCATGGCGATGCGATTGCCACGCAGATCCCGTTGGGCGGCGGCCGAAAGGTGCTGAATTTCTCGCCCGTCGAACCGGATGACGCCACCTCCGATCTGCAGCGGCTGCCGCAGCAGGCCGATCAGGGCCAGCGCCGTGATGCTCTTGCCGCAGCCGGATTCACCGACTAGGCCGAACGTCTCGCCGCGATCGATGCGGAAGGAGATGCTCTCCGCCGCCGCAACGCGCCGCGATCCATCGTCGAGATCGATGCGGAGGTCTTCGACCTCGATCAGCGGTGTGCCGGTCATGTCCGCCGGCTCCGCGATTGGGGATCGAGGATGTCGCGCAGGCCGTCGCCGAGCAGATTGAGCCCGAGCACCGTCAGGAAGATCGCGAGACCCGGAAAGACCGAGAGCCATGGCGCCGTCGTGATCTGGTCGCGGGCATCCGACAGCATGCTGCCCCAGCTCGGAAACGGCGGGCGGACGCCGAGGCCGAGGAACGACAAGGCGGCCTCAGAGAGGACCGCGCTGCCCATGCCAAGCGTACCAATGACGACGATCGGCCCGAGCATGTTCGGCAGGAGCTGCGTGATCATGATGCGCAGATCGCCGTAGCCGAGCACGGTGGCGGCCTGCACATAGCCCTGGCTTCTGAGCGACAGTGCTGAGGCGCGTGCGATCCGGCAGGTGAAGGACCAATTGGTCAGCCCGAGTGCGATCAAGAGACTGGTCAGGCCCGGTCCAAGCACCGCCATGATGGCGAGCGCGAAGATCAGCGAGGGGATCGCGAGCATGACATTGGTCAGTGCGTTGACGAAATCGTCCCACCAGCCGCCCCAATAGCCGGCGCTCAGACCCAGCGCTACGCCAATGACGCTGTTGATGAGCTGCGAGGCGATGCCGACCGTCAGCGAGACCCGCGCCCCGTAGACGACGCGGGAATAGATGTCGCGCCCCTGGTCGTCGGTGCCGAACCACCAGGTCCAGCTCGGCGGTTCCTCCGCATTCATCAGATTGGCGTCGAGGACGGGATCGGTGTGCGCGAGCCAGGGCGCCAGTACCCCGACCACAATCGCGAGCGCGAACAACGCGCCACCGATGATGAGATTGGCGCGGAGCTTCATGCGTATCTGATCCTGGGATCGATCACGCCGTAGAGCACGTCGACCAGCAAGTTGATCGCGAGAAAGGCCAGCACCACCACGAGAATGGAGCCCTGGACGGCCGGAATATCTCGCTGCAAGACGCTGTCTACCAGCAGCGAGCCGATGCCCGGCCAGGAGAATAGTTTTTCGACGACGACCGCCTGCCCCATCAACCCGCCGAACTGGAGGCCGACAGTGGTGAGAATGATGACAAGCGCGTTGCGCATCACGTGCCACTTCACCACCCGGGTCTCGCTCATGCCTTTGGAGCGCGCGGTGCGGACGAAATCAGCCGTCATGATCTCGAGGACCGCAGCACGCGTCGTCCGGGCAAATAACGCCATAGGTGAGACGCCGAGTGTCACGGCCGGCA
The DNA here is from genome assembly GCF_024199885.1 of Bradyrhizobium sp. CCGUVB23. Classification (NCBI taxonomy): domain Bacteria; kingdom Pseudomonadati; phylum Pseudomonadota; class Alphaproteobacteria; order Hyphomicrobiales; family Nitrobacteraceae; genus Bradyrhizobium; species Bradyrhizobium sp. CCGUVB23. Next base: position 8,219,192 of record NZ_JANADQ010000001.1, on the reverse strand, counting down.
GCAGCAGATATTTCAGGCCGCCATCGCCATAGCCGAAACTCGGCAACCAGCCGAGCTTCAACGCAAACAGATACATCAGCACCAGTCCGAGCCAGAATTTGGCGATGGATAGCCCCGACACCGCCACGACCATTGCCGCGCTGTCGACGAGACCGCCCGGCCGCAATGCGGCGATGAAGCCGAGCGGCACGCCGACCACAACGGAAAACGCCATGGCCGTGAAGATCAATTGCAGCGTCGGCCATGCTCGCTTGGCGATCATCGTCGTCACAGGCTCGCGCGTCCGGAACGACGTGCCGAAGTCGCCGGTCGCGAGCTTGGCGATGTAGTTGCCAAAGCGCACATAGACGGGATCGTTCAGGCCGAGTTGCTGCTTCAGGCGCAGCTCGACCTGGGGATCGACGTCGTCGCTCATGGTCGAGGCGATGCTGCCGGGAACAACGCTGAACAGCACGAAGACCAGCAGCACGACAGCGAGCACCGTCGGAATGGTTTGCAGGAGGCGACGGATCAGGAAGGAGAGCATCGGCACTTTCTTCCCTCCCTCCATCGCTCATCGCGACGGAGGGAGCACGAGAACGCGTGTCACTTCGCGGGCGAGGTCTCGTCGACCCAGACGTCCTCGACGTTCTGGTGGGTCAGCTCTGTCGCGTTCAGCTGAATTCCGTGGAGCCAGGGCTGCACGGCCATAACAGCCTTGTTGTAGTTGAAGAACCAGACCGGTGCCTCGTCATAGAGCAGCGCATTGGCCTTTTGCAGCAGCTGGGTGCGCTTGGCGGTGTCGTCGGCCTGCCCGGCCTCGTCGAGGATCTTGTCGAAGTCGGCGTTTTTGAAGTTCATGTAGTTGCAGGCCGATTGCGGCGTCGACGAATGGAAGCATTTCAGCGCGGCCTGGGGATCCGGGCCGGTCTGCTGGGAATAGATGAAGGCCTGGTAGTCGCCGGAGCGAACCACCTCCGCCAGCACCGCGGCCTCGACCTGCTTGACCTTGGCCTTGATGCCGACCTTGTCCAGCATCGGGATCACGGCCGCGACGATCGGCAGGCCCCAGCTTTCATTCTGGCTGGTGGTCCATTCGAATTCGAAGCCCTGGGGATAGCCTGCCTCGGCGAGCAGCTGCTTGGCCTTGGCGGGATCGTAAGCGTACGGTTTCATCTTCTTGTCGTAGGCCGGCGAAGTCAGCGGCAGCCAGCTTGTAGCGCGATAGGCCTTGCCCTTGACCAGCTTGTTGATGATCAGGTCGGTATCGATCGCGTAGTTGATCGCCTGCCGGACACGCTTGTCGGCGAACGGCTTGAATGCCGGATTCATCCCCATGTAACGGGTAAAGACCTCGGCGACCTCGGCGATGGTGCCCTTGAGGTTGGGATCGGCCTGATAGGCGACATATTGCGCGGGCCCGAGCACGGAGGTGTCGATCTCCTTGTTGCGGAAGGCGACGTCGCGCGCAGCCGCCTCGGCCATGATCGACACGACGACCTTGTCGGCATAGGGCTTGCCCGGCTTGTAGAACTTATCCCACCGCTCCATGACGATGCGCGATCCCGGCACGTGCTCGACGAACTTGAATGGCCCAAGGCCGATCGGATGCTGGATGAAGCTGTCCTTGGCGGCCTCGTCGGCGGGATAGATCGACGTCAGTGCGGTGAAGAAATAGAAGCCGGGATCGACCTTCTCGGTCAGCTTCATCTCGACGGTGAAGTCGTCGATCTTCTTCAGACCGGAGATCTCCTTGGCCTGCCCCTTCTCCAGCGCGGCCGCGCCCTCGATGATGCGGACATAGCGCGCGCCGGGATAGGCCTTGGCGCCGTCCATGATGCGATTGAAGGACCAGATGACATCGTCGGCCGTCATCTTGCGGCCGTTATGGAAATAGGCGTCGTCGCGGAGCTTGAAGGTCTGAACGAGACCGCCGCCCGAGACGATGACCTCCTTCGCAAGTTCAGGAACCGGCTTTCCTTCCGCGGAGTCCCAGATGTAGAGCGAGCGATGCAGGGCCTTGGCGTAGATTTCGTCCTGGGCGCGCTGGGTGGTGTGGATGTCGAGGCTGGTGAAACTCGAACCGTAGGGCGCGGTCATGCGGATGGTTCCGCCCTTGCGCGGTGTCTGGGCCTCCGCCGTGGCGGCGAGCGCCAGCCCTAAACCCGCGACGATTGCCATTATCCTGAACATCATATTCCCCTCCGACACTGCAGGCCTATTCCGAGTTGACCATTCGCGGCACGCCAAACGCAAGCTCCTCTTTTCGTCTTGATCGAGACCAAACCTTGCGCAGTCGCGGCACGCGCTCCGTCCTGAATTCCTGAAGCCGGAGCTCGGGAGACAAATGACAGTCGCCAGGAGCGACGCCGGTTCCGAACGACGGCCCGGGCCGGGCGCGAACTCAAAATCCGCTGAAAAAACAACGCTATACGAGCAGTGAACGTCTTCCGAGATCGATGCGACCAAGCTCAGGACGAGGGCCATTAGCCCAGGGATCTCGTAGAGATGGAAATCCGGAGATGAAAAGCCGAACGCTGGGCATTTCGCTCGTCGGCAGCTTGGTCGCGGCGACGGCTGTGCTGGCAATCCCAGTCACGCCAAGCCCTGCCGGGGCGAGTCCGACGGGCGAAATCCACACGGGCTGGACCCGCACATCGGGGTCGGACGACCACGGCGACGTGACGTGGTGGGCGGTCAAGGGCCGTTGCACCCCGGAATACGTCGCCCAGCGCCTGCTCTGCGCCGCCATTTCAGTCCTGACAGAGGCCACAAGCCGGGGGTTCGAGGCCAAGGTTTCCGCAGACACCGGTCTGCCGCTGCCCGAGGGCTGGGTCCTCACGACGGCGAAGAATTCGCCGCAGATCAATTCGGTCTACGCCGAGACGCCGCGCGATCTCGCAGCCGTGCTCGACTTCTACCGCGACGCACTCGGCAAGCGTGGCTGGGCCGAGAATGACGGAGCGGTCGTCGCACCTGATAGGGCGGTGATCACCTTCACGACGGCCGCACGACCGGTCCTGCTCCGGCTCTCCCGTCAGAATGACAAGACAGTCGCAGAGCTGTCGAGGCGCAAATTCGCCCCGGCGACTGCCGGCCTTCTGCCGAAGCCGGGGCAAGTGAGGCTGCTGCTCGGCAACAAAACGGATGAAGCGGCAGTCATCACCGTTGCCGAGCAGGCGATCAGGCTTGCGGCGCACGCCGGCGAGAAATTGACTGACTCCGACGCCGCTGCAGGCGAATTGCCGGACGGCCAAAGGATCGACCTGCCGCCCGGCAAGTACGAGGTCACCCTCAAGGTCGAGGGCGGCAAGGTCCAGAGCCGGGAGTTCGAGGTCGCGGCCAGTGAGACCTGGGGTCTGCTGGTCGGCACGGACGGCGCCCTGCTGCCGATGCGCCTGTATTAGCGTTCCGCAACAGCCCCTCCCGTCATTGCGAGCGGAGCGTGCGCCTCGCGCGACGTCTTTAGCCTGACAATTCCGCCTGCCAATCGCGCAGCTTTCGCGCAGCGCCGGTAACGTCCGCGATAGCAGGAAACGCTGCCGTCTCCACCATCATTCCGCGCGCGAGACGGACGGCGCGGGCTTCGCTGATCGCACGCCGCTTCGGATCCTCGATCAGCTCGAAATCGATGTTGTGGGCAAGACCGAAGATGCGGCGAATGGTTTTTGCGGCGGCGAAGCCGACGGTGTCGGCGAACAGGCGCTGCATGTAGGTTTGCCGCTCGGCCTCCAGCCGCGCGGCGCCCTGCTCGCCAGCGAACAGCGAGACGGGATAGGCATCGCCCGTGGCGCCGGCGCGCCAGAGGTCGAGGAATTTGCGGGCGAACCCGTTCCAGACGCTTTCGACCGTCTCCAGCACCCAGGCCTCGAAGGCGGCGCGCTCGCCAGGCGCGCGCTCGTGGCCGGCGGAGGCAAAATAGGCCATCAGGAGATTGGCCAGCACGGCGCCGACGTCGAACCCCATCGGGCCGTAGAACGCGAATTCGGGATCGATCACCCGCGTCTCGCTCCCCGTCACCATGATCGAACCGGTGTGGAGATCGCCATGGATCAGCGCCTCCGGGCTCGCCATGAATTTCAGCTTCAGCCGGGAGATCGCGACATGCAGCTCCATGTCATCGCGCAAGGCCGCGGCCGTCGCGTCGAGGTAGGGCGCGGTCCATCGGTTCTGCTCGGCCACGCGATAGGGATCAGTGAAGATGAGGTCTTCGGTGATCTTGCAGAGCGCGTGATTGCCGGCAAAGGCCGCGATGCCCTCCTTCTTCTCCGCGGCGGTAAGCGCGAGATCGGAGGTGAAGAACAATGTTTGCGCCATGAAGGTGGTGACGTCATCGACGAAGCGCGGATATTGCGTGCCGGCGATCAGCCCTTTGCGCATGATGATGTGCGGCTCGAGCAGCTCCATCACCGTGAGCGCAAGCGCGTCATTGTGATGCAGCACCGACGGCACGAGGCCAGGCGCAAGCTCGGCCTGTCGCGTCAACGCCAGGTATTCGTAATGCGCGCGGGACAGCGGCAGCGGCCAGCTTTCCCCGACCAGGCGGACATAGGGCAGCGCCTGCTTCACGGCAACGCCACCGCGCGCTCCCTTCACGATGAAGACGAGATTGAGATTGCCGTCGCCGACTTCCGTGATCGACCAGTCGCCCGGTGCGCCACCCAGCACCGTCACCAGCTTCGGACGGCCCGCGAGATAGTCCCGCAGATCCACCTCATGCAGAATCCGATAGCTCTCCGCCTGCCCCTGCGTCATGACGATTCCTGCCCATGATTTTGGCCGGATCGTCAGTCGCGCTCCAGGAAGCTCGAACCGATATCGGCCTTTCTTTTGATCGGATCGTAATCGCAATAGACGCCGTCCGCTACCAGCGTGTAGCTCGCAACGACCGTATATTTGTCGAGCTTGATCGAATGCAGTCCGGCGATCGCGGTGCTCTTGCCGCCGTTCCATTTGAACGGCGTCGAGCTCTGCGCCTGCTCACAAGCCATCACCGCCTCGTTGAAGACGTAGCCCTCGACGAAGGCCTTCATGGTGCGGACCTGCACGGCCATCTTCCATTCGAAATAACCTATCGCGGCAAGCCCTGCGACGATCAATATCAAGAGCGCAATGACGATCCGTTGAAATGTCATTTCTTCCCCCAAAGCGTCGTCTCGAAAACTCTAGAACGGCATTCCCATCAATTTCGACAAGCGTTCGATCGAGAGATAGCCGGCATGATAGGCGGCCATGCCGATCGCAAAGACGACCGCCGAGATCAGCGTGGTCCAGATCAGCTTGCGGCGCATCCCGGTCAGGATCGGCGCGCCGGGATCGGTGCCGGGGGCGCCGACGCCGTCCTCGTGTTGGCTGCGCACGCCGAACGGCAGGGTCACGAACAGCGTGACCCACCAGAGCACGAAGTAGATCGCGAGCGCGGTGGAGATCTGGTAGGCCATCGCCCTGCCCTACGCCTGTTCGATCTCGACCAGCGCGCCGGAAAAGTCCTTCGGATGCAGGAACAGCACCGGCTTGCCATGCGCGCCGATCTTCGGCACGCCGTCGCCGAGCACCCGCGCGCCCTCCTTCACCAACACGTCGCGCGAGGTGATGATGTCGGCGACCTCGTAGCAGATATGATGGATGCCGCCGTCGGCATTGCGCTCAAGGAACTTTGCGATCGGCGACGCTTCGCCCAGCGGCTCGATGAATTCGATCTTGGTGTTGGGGAGCGTCACGAATACGGTGGTCACGCCGTGCTCGGGCAGAGCCACGGCCTCGGAAATTTGCGCGCCGAACGCCGCGCCATAGATCTTTGCCGCCTTGGCGGCGTCCTTGGTCGCGATCGCGACATGGTTGAGCCGGCCCAGCATGGTTCTCTCCCTTAGAGCATGATCCGGACCCGAAGGGCCGCGTTAGCGCAAAGTGTGACGCGGTTTTGCGAAGGGATCTGCTCAAAAAATTCAGACTGTCAGTACATGTACCAGACAGGGGGGCTTTTTGCCCCAATGTTCATTGATCACGGCCCGGACCGCCCGTCGCACCGACTCGCCCAATGCGTCCGGGTCGCGGCGGCGCGGCTTTGGCAGGCCTTCGATCGTCGAGACCACGGCGTCGAAGACCAGGTCGTCGAATAGCTCGCCCGCCTTGTTCTTCTCGGGGATGCCGACGAGATCGACCTCGGGTTCGTCGGCAAGCTCGCCCTGCGCGGTCATGGCGATGGCGACGAAAGCACAACCGGAGAAAGCCATCCGCCGCCGCTCGACCACCGCGCGCGACTTGGAATCCTCCAGGATCGTACCGTCCTTGTAGAGGCGGCCCGAAGGCACCTCGCCGACGATGCCGGGGTCGCCCGGGCCGAGCTTGACCAGATCGCCGTTGCGGCAAACCAGCACCCGCGGCACGCCGGCGGCGCGCGCGAGCTTGGCGTGCTCGTGGAGATGCAGGGCCTCGCCATGGACGGGGATCAGGAGCTGCGGCCTGGTCCAGGCGATCATGTCGCGCAATTCGTCGCGGCGGGGATGGCCGGAGACGTGGACCAGGTGGTCGCGGTCGGTGATGACCTCGACGCCCTGGAGGACCAGATTATTGATGATCGAGCCGACCGCCTTCTCGTTGCCGGGAATGGTGCGCGAGGAGAAGATCACGCAGTCGCCACGGTTCAGCGTGATCTCGGGATGGTCATCATTGGCTATGCGCGCCAGAGCCGCGCGCGGCTCGCCCTGGCTGCCGGTGCACAGCGCCAGCACCTTGTTCTGCGGAAGATGGCCATAGACCTCGGGCGAGCGGAAGTTCTGGACGCCCTCGAGATAGCCGGTCTCGCGCGCGACCTGCACGACGCGGTCCATGGCGCGGCCGACCACGACGACCTCGCGGTCGGCGGCGCGAGCCGCCTCCGCCACCGCCTTGATGCGCGCGACGTTTGAAGCAAAGGTCGTCACCGCGACGCGGCCCTTGGCTTCCTTGACGAGCTCGATGATGGTCCTGGCGACTTCGGCTTCCGAGGGCGAGCGGCCCTCGCGCACCGCGTTGGTGGAATCGCCGATCAGGGCAAGCACGCCCTCCTCACCCAGCTGGCGCAGCCGCCGCTCGTCGGTGGGACGGCCGATGATCGGGGTCGGATCGATCTTCCAGTCGCCGGTGTGCAGCACCGTGCCGGCCTCGGTGTGGATCGCCAGCGCATGAGATTCCGGAATCGAATGCGCGACCGGGATGAACTCGACGTTGAACGGGCCGATGTCGACGCGACCGCCGGAGGGGATCACGGTGACCGGGATCCTTGGCGGATTGCGCTCGGCCGCGCATTTGGCCTCGAACAGCGCTGCGCTGAACTGCGTCGCGTAGATCGGACATTGCAGCTTCGGCCATAGATCGATGATCGCGCCGAAATGGTCCTCGTGGGCATGGGTCAGCACCAGACCCATCAGGTTCTTGCGTTCCTTCTCCAGGAAGCTGATGTCGGGCATGATCAGATCGATGCCCGGCAGGTGCTCCTCGTCGCCGAAGGAGACGCCGAGATCGATCGCGAGCCAGGCACGCTGGTGGCGGTTACCGAGGCCGTAGATCGACAGGTTCATACCGATCTCGCCGACGCCGCCGAGCGGGGCAAACACCAGTTCGTCGGGCCTTGCCATCATGCCGCTCCCATGGATGCGGCCGCGCCGAAGAACACCTCGCCGGCGGCCACCGGCACGCGCCGGCCGTCGGCGGTGCGGACGATCAGGCAGCCGGTCTCGTCGATGGTGTCGAAGATGCCCTCGAGCGTCGCTTTCCCGGTCTGGATCGCGACCTTCTCACCGAGGCCGGCGGCGCGCTCCAGCCAGAGGCGGCGGATCTCCGCAAAGCCGCGACCAGCGTCCCAGATGCCCCGGAATTCAACCCAGGCGTCCGACAGGGCGGCGAACAGCTCTTCCGCGCTGATATGGATCCCGAGGGCGGCCAGCGATACCGCAGGCGTCGGCATGCCTTCGGGGGCCGCGACGACGTTGGTGCCAATGCCGACCACGATGGCAAGGCGGTTGTCGATGGCCTCGGCTTCGAGGCCGATGCCGACGAGCTTCTTGCCGCCGGCAAGCACGTCGTTCGGCCATTTCAGGGTGTATCGGGGCCGGTCGGGACCCAGGCGAAGCGCGGCCTCGACGCTGACCCGCTCCAGCGCCGCCTCCTCCGCCAGCCCCGCCGCAAAGCCGAGCGTGGCGGCAACGGCCGGCGCGACGTCCATCACCTCGAGGATGCTACAGGCGAGATTGCCCCGCGGCGCGATCCAGGCGCGCTGGCGGCGGCCACGCCCCGCGGTCTGCTCTGAGGTCGCGAACCAGATCGGGCCGCGCTCGCCTTGGCGAGCGCGCTCAAGGGCTTCCGTATTGGTCGAGCCGATCTGGTCGAAGGCTGCGAGGCGGTAGCCCGCGTTGAGAGCGCGATGACCGAGCGCGAAGCCCATCCCTAGAACAGCGACTTTGCTGCTGCGCTGGCGACACTCACGACGGGTCCCGCAAACAGCGCAAACAGGATGGTGAACAGGCCTGCCACCGCCAGCACGGCCCTCACCTCGATGCGTACCGGATCGATCTGCCCGGCAGGCTCGTCGAAGTACATCGTCTTGACGATGGCGAGATAGTAGTAGGCGCCCACCACGCTCGTCAGCACGCCGATGACGGCGAGCGTGAACAGGTTGGCCTTGATCGCTGCGACAAACACGTACCACTTGGCGAAGAAGCCGGCGAGCGGCGGAACGCCCGCGAGTGAGAACAGCAGCATCGCAAAGAAGAAGGCGAGCAGCGGGTTGGTGCGCGAGAGGCCGGCGAAATCGCTGATCTGCTCGACCGCCTGGCCGTTGCGCTTCATGGCGAGAATGACGGCGAAGGAGCCGAGCGTCATCGCAATGTAAATCACGAGGTACATCAGCACACCCTGCGCGCCCTCGACCGTGCCCGAGGCAAGGCCGACCAGCGCAAAGCCCATATGGCCAATCGAAGAATAGGCCATCAGGCGCTTGATGTTGGTCTGGCCGATCGCGGCAAAGGAGCCAAGCGCCATCGAGGCGATCGCCACGAACACCAGGATCTGCTGCCATTGCGAGACGATGCCGGGGAACGCCGTCAGCGTCGCGCGCGTGAAGACGGCCATGGCCGCCACCTTCGGCGCCGACGCGAAGAAAGCGGTCACTGGCGTCGGCGCGCCCTCATAGACGTCGGGCGTCCACATGTGGAACGGCACCGCCGAGACTTTGAAGCACAGGCCGGCGAGCAGGAAGACGAGACCGAAGACCAGGCCGACGCTGGCGGTCGTCGCAGATGCCGCGATGCCGGTAAAGCTGACCGTGCCGGTGAAACCGTAGATCAGCGAGGCGCCGTAGAGCAGCATGCCGGACGACAGGGCGCCGAGCACGAAGTACTTCAGGCCGGCTTCGTTGGACTTTGCGTTGTCCCGGTTCGAGGCCGCCACGACGTAGAGCGCCAGCGACATCAGCTCGAGGCCGAGATAGAGCGAGATCAGGTCGCCGGCCGAGATCAGCACCATCATGCCGAGGGTGGAGAGCAGGACGAGGATCGAATATTCGAAGATGCGGCGCGACGGATCGGACAGGAACTCCGTCGACAGGATCAGCGTCACCGCCGAGCCGATCAGCGCCAGGATCTTCAGGAAGCGCGCGAAGTCGTCGACGATGAAGCTGCCGCCGAAGGTCACCTGCTTGCCCGCTGGCACCAGCAACACCAATATGCCGGTCACGATCAGGAGGAGGATCGCGAGCGTAGTGACCGCCTTCGTGGTCCCCTGCCCGCGATACGCACCCAGCATCAGAAGCGCCATGCTGCCGACCGCGAGCACAAGCTCGGGCACGACCGGCGCCAGTTGATAACCTGCAGTCTCAAAGCTCATGGCGATATCCTGACCTGCCCGCTCACTGGAGCAGAGCGGCGGCCTTCACGGCCGTCACCGCGGTGTTGTAATTGTTGACGAGTTGCTGGACCGAGGCGGCCGACATGTCGAGCACCGGCTTCGGATAGACGCCGAACAGGATCGTCAGCGCGATCAGTGGAAACAGCGTCAGGCACTCCCGGAAGGTGAGGTCCTTGATGGTCGTCAGCGACGGCTTCACCAGCGCCCCGAACACGACCTTGCGGTAGAGCCAGAGCGCATAGCATGCCGACAGGATCACGCCTGTCGTGGCGAAGAACGCGGTCGGGAGCGAGACCTTGAAGGTGCCGAGCAGCGTCATGAACTCGCCGACGAAACCGCTGGTGCCGGGCAGACCGACATTGGCCATGGTGAAGACCATGAAGGTCAGCGCGTAGAGCGGCATCCGGTTGACGAGGCCACCATAGGCCGCGATCTCGCGGGTGTGCATGCGGTCGTAGACGATGCCGACGCAGAGGAACAGCGCGCCGGAGACGATGCCGTGCGAGATCATCTGGAACACGCCGCCTGCGACGCCCTGCATGGTGCCGGCGAAGATGCCCATGGTGACGAAGCCCATATGCGCGACCGAGGAGTACGCGATCAGCTTCTTCATGTCCTCCTGCATCATCGCCACCAGCGAGGTGTAGATGATGGCGATGGTCGAGAGCGTGAAGATCAGCGGCGCGAAGTCATGCGAGGCCAGCGGGAACATCGGCAGCGAGAAGCGCAGGAAGCCGTAGCCGCCCATCTTCAGGAGGATCGCGGCCAGGATCACCGAGCCCGCGGTCGGCGCCTCCACGTGCGCGTCCGGCAGCCAGGTGTGCACCGGCCACATCGGCATCTTCACCGCGAAGGAGGCGAAGAAGGCCAGCCACGCCCAGGTCTGCAAGCTGCGCGGCACCGCGGTATGCATCAGGGTCGGGATGTCGGTCGTGTTGCCGTTCCAGTACAGCGCCATGATGGCGAGCAGCATCAGCACTGAGCCGAGGAACGTGTAGAGGAAGAACTTGAACGAGGCATAGACCCGGCGCGGACCGCCCCAGACGCCGATGATCAGGAACATCGGGATCAGGCCGCCCTCGAAGAACAAGTAGAACAGCACGAGATCGAGCGCCGAGAAGGTGCCGATCATCAGCGTTTCCAGGATCAGGAACGCCATCATGTACTCGCGCACCCGGTTCTGGATCGCCTTCCAGCTCGCGATGATGCAGAGCGGCATCAGGGCGGTGGTCAGGATCACGAAGGGCAGCGAGATGCCGTCCACACCCATGTGATAGGTGATGCCGGCGGCGAGCCAATTGGCCTTCTCGACGAACTGGAAGTCGGCGATCGAGGGATCGAAGCGGGCGACCAGGAGCAGCGAGACCGCGAAGGTGATCAGCGTGGTCCACAGCGCGATCCAGCGCGAGTTGCGCTTGGCCGCTTCATCCTCGCCGCGGACGAGGTAGACGAGCAGCGCGCCGACCAGCGGCAGGAAGGTGGTGACGGAGAGGATGGGCCAGGTTGTCATTTACTGGCCTCCAAAGCCGAACATGAACCAGGTGATCAGGCCGGCGACACCGATCAGCATCGCGAATGCGTAGTGATAGAGATAGCCGGTCTGGATCTTCACGACATTGCGGGTGACGTCGAGGACGCGCGCGGAGACGCCGTCCGGGCCGAAGCCGTCGATGATGAAGCCATCGCCCTTCTTCCAGAGCTGGTAGCCGATCCACTTCGCCGGACGAACGAAGATGGTGTCGTAGAGCTCGTCGAAGTACCACTTGTTGAGCAGGAACTGGTACAGCATCGGCTGGGTGTTCGCGAGCTCGACCGGCAGATAGGTCCAGCGGATGTAGAACAGGTAGGACACCACGAAGCCGCCCACCATCATCACGAAGGGCAGCCATCCCAGCAGGGGCGGCATGTGCTCCATGTCCTCGAGGATATGCGGATTCATCTTCACGGATTCGCGGAAGAACTCTTCCACGCCGTGAGGTCCGGTGAATATCTCCTTGAACGGGAAGCCCGAAAGGATCGAGCCGGCTGCTAGGACACCGATCGGGACCAGCATCCACATCGGGCTCTCATGCGCCGCCTCGTAGTGCTTCTCGTCGTGCGGCTCGCCGAAGAAGGTCTTGAAGATCAGGCGCCAGGAATAAAAAGAGGTCAGGGCCGCGGCTGCGACCGTCAGGAGATAGGCATAGGTCGCGAACGGGTTGTGCGAGGCATAGGCGGACTCGATGATCGCATCCTTCGAGAAGTAGCCCGCGAACAGCGGGAAGCCGGTCAGCGCCAGCGTGCCGACGGTCATCACCGCGAACGTATACGGGATCTTCCGCCACAGGCCGCCCATGTTGCGGATGTCCTGCTCGTGGTGCATCGCGTAGATCACCGAGCCGGAGCCCAAGAACAACAGCGCCTTGAAGAAGGCGTGGGTGAACAGGTGGAACATGCCGACCGAATAGGCCCCCGCGCCCATCGCCACGAACATGTAGCCGAGCTGCGAACAGGTCGAGTAAGCGACGATGCGCTTGATGTCGTTCTGAACGAGGCCGATGGTCGCGGCGAAGAACGCCGTCGTCGCGCCGAAGAACATCACGACGGCCTGCGCGTTCGGCGCCAGCTCGAACAGCGGCGACAGCCGCGCCACCATGAAGACGCCCGCCGTCACCATGGTCGCTGCGTGGATCAGCGCCGACACCGGGGTCGGGCCTTCCATCGCGTCCGGCAACCAGGTGTGCAGCAGGAACTGCGCCGACTTGCCCATCGCGCCCATGAACAGCAGCACGCAGGCAAACGTCAGGGCGTCGGCGTGCCAGCCGAAGAAGTTGATGGTCTTGCCGGTGAGGCCGGGCGCCGCATGGAAGATGGTCTCGAAATCGGTCGAGCCGACCAGCGCGAACACCGCAAAGATGCCGAGCGCAAAGCCGAAGTCGCCGACGCGGTTGACGACGAAGGCCTTGATCGCCGCCGCGTTTGCCGACGGCTTCTGGTACCAGAAGCCGATCAGCAGGTAGCTGGCGAGGCCCACGCCTTCCCAGCCGAAGAACAGCTGCACGAGGTTGTCGGCCGTCACCAGCATCAGCATGGCGAAGGTAAACAGCGAGAGATAGCCGAAGAAGCGCGGACGGTACGGATCCTCGTCCATGTAGCCGATGGAATAGAGGTGCACGAGCGAGGACACGGTGTTGACCACCACCAGCATGACGGCGGTGAGCGTGTCGACCCGCAGCGCCCAGTAGACCTGGAGGTCGCCGGAGAGAATCCAGGGCAGCAGCGGAATCCGCGCGTCGTGGTGCATGAAGCCGACGTCGACCAGCGTGAACCAGGACAGGGCCGCCGAGACGAACAGCAGCCCGGTCGTGATCAGCTCGGCCGCACGCGAGCCCTGAGCCGGCGGCTCGGAAACGTGGTGGTCGTCGTGGCCGTGATCGTCGTGGGCGTGGTCATCGTGGGCGGCCGCAGCATGGGCGTCGCCATGACCGTGATCGTCACCGTGATGCTCGACCGTATCGCCACTGGGGTTGCGGGCATGCGCGCCGAAAATGGCGATCAGGCCGGCGAGAATGGCGCCCAGCAGAGGCAGAAAGACAATTGCCTGGACCATAGCTGGGTTAACCCTTCATCAGATTGACGTCCTCAACCGCGATCGAACCGCGGTTGCGGAAATAGACCACCAGGATGGCGAGACCGATCGCGGCTTCGGCAGCTGCGACCGTCAGCACCAGCAGCGCGAAGACCTGGCCGACGATGTCGCCGAGGAAGGTCGAGAACGCCACGAAGTTGATGTTGACCGAGAGCAGGATCAGCTCGATCGACATCAGGATGACGATGATGTTCTTGCGGTTCAGGAAGATGCCGAGGATGCCGAGCGTGAACAGGATCGCGCCGACGGCAAGATAGTGTCCGAGCCCGATCGTCATTTCACCCACTCCGCCGCATCGGCATCCTGGAGCCCCTGCCCCGGCGCCACCTTGCGCAGCGCCATCGCCATGTCGGGCGTGCGCGCGTTCTGAACGTTGATGTCCTGCCGCTTGACGCTGGCCTTGTGGCGCAGGGTCAGCACGATGGCACCGATCATCGCGACCAGCAGCACCATGCCGGCGAGCTGGAAGTAATGGATGTACTTCGTATAGAGCACGAGCCCGAGCGCCTCGGTGTTGGAGACGTTGGTCGGGATCGCCGCCGTGATCGTCTTGGACACGGTCGGGTTGATCACCCAGGCGCCGACGACCAGCAACAGCTCGAACATGAAGATGCCGCCGATCACGAGGCCAACCGGCAGGTACTCGATGAAGCCCTCGCGCAGCTCGAGGAAATCGACGTCGAGCATCATGATCACGAACAGGAACAGCACCGCGACCGCGCCGACATAGACGACGATCAGGATCATCGCCAGGAACTCGGCGCCCATCAGCACGAACAGGCCGGAGGCGTTGACGAAGGCCAGGATCAGGTACAGCACGGAGTGCACGGGATTGCGCGAGACAATCACCATCACCGCCGAGGCGACGCAGATGCCGGCGAACAGATAGAAGAACAGCGCGGGAAGGATCATGCCCTCACCTCACCGGTACGGCGCGTCGAGCTCGATCGCTTTCGCGATCTCGCGTTCCCAGCGATCGCCATTGGCGAGCAGCTTGGCCTTGTCATAGAACAGTTCCTCGCGGGTCTCGGTCGCGAACTCGAAGTTCGGGCCTTCGACGATGGCGTCGACCGGGCAGGCCTCCTGGCAGAGGCCGCAATAGATGCACTTCACCATGTCGATGTCGTAGCGCACGGTGCGGCGGGTGCCGTCGTTGCGGCGCGGACCGGCCTCGATGGTGATGGCCTGCGCAGGGCATACCGCCTCGCACAGCTTGCAGGCGATGCAGCGCTCTTCGCCGTTCGGATAGCGGCGCAGCGCGTGCTCGCCGCGGAAGCGTGGCGAGATCGGGCCCTTCTCGAAGGGGTAGTTCAGCGTCGGCTTCGGCTGGAAGAAGTAGCGCATGGCGAGGAAGAACGCCGAGACGAATTCCGACAGCAGCAGCGAGCGCGCGGTGGCGTTGATGTTGATACCCATGGCGGACCTCACTTCGGCGCGATGCCGGCGAAATGCAGCACGCCGGCCACCACGATCACCATCGCGAGCGACAGCGGCAGGAACACCTTCCAGCCGAGACGCATCAGTTGATCGTAGCGGTAGCGCGGCACGATCGCCTTTGCCATCGCGAACAGGAAGAACATGAAGAACAGTTTGAGCGAGAACCAGATGATCCCCGGCACCCAGTTGAACGGCGGCAGATCGACCGGCGGCAGCCAGCCGCCCAGGAACAAAATGGTCGCCATCGCGCACATCGTGACGATCGCGACATACTCACCGAGCATGAACAGCAGGTACGGCGTCGAGCCGTACTCGACCATGAAGCCGGCGACGAGCTCGGACTCGGCCTCGACGAGGTCGAACGGCGGGCGGTTGGTTTCCGCCAGTGCCGAGACGTAGAACACCACGAACATCGGGAACAGCGGCCACACATACCAGTTCAGGATGGTGAGCTGCGGCAGGCCGATCAGGCTCGCAAAGCCGTGCAGCTTCTGCGCCTCGACCACGGCCGAGAGGTTCAGCGTGCCGGCGCAGAGCAGAACGGTGATGATGACGAAGCCGATCGAGACCTCGTAGGACACCATCTGCGCCGCCGATCGCAGCGCAGCCAGGAACGGATATTTCGAGTTCGACGACCAGCCGGCCATGATGATGCCGTAGATCGACAGCGACGAGATCGCGAAGATGTAGAGGATGCCGACGTTGATGTCGGAGATCACCCAGCCGAGGTTGGTCGGGATCACCGCCCAGGCCGCGAGCGCGAGCACGCACGATACCAAGGGAGCAAGGAGAAAGACGCCCTTGTTGGCGCCGGCCGGGATGATCGGCTCCTTCAGCACGAACTTCAGGAGGTCGGCGAAGGACTGGAACAGGCCCCAGGGGCCGACCACGTTCGGGCCGCGGCGGATCTGCACCGCCGCCCAGATCTTGCGGTCGGCGAGCAGGATGTAGGCGATCGCGACCAGCAGGACGACGAGCACCAACACGCTCTCCGCGACCATGATGATCAGCGGCCAGAGGAACCCGGTCCAGAATGCGCTTTCGAAGAATGCCATCAGATCACGCTTACTCCGCTGCGGTCAGCATCTGCCCGGAGGCAAGCCGCGAGCATTCCGCCATCACGGCAGACGCACGCGCAATTGGGTTGGTCAGGTAAAAGTCCTCGATCAGGGCCTTGAACGGCGCCTTCTCCGGCGTGCCGCCCTTGCCCGCGAGCGCCTTGACCTGGTCGGCACTGCCCGTCTCGATCTGGTCCAGACGGATCAGATGCGGCACCGCCTTGAAGATCGCCTGGCGCAGGGCTGCGAGCGAGTCATAGCCAAGCTTCTTGCCGAGCGCTTCTGACAGCGCGCGGACGATCGCCCAGTCCTCGCGGGCCTCGCCCGGCGGGAACGCGGCGCGTCCCGTCATCTGCGCGCGGCCCTCGGTGTTGACGTAGATCGCCGACTTCTCGGTGTAGGCCGCCGCCGGCAGGATCACGTCGGCGCGATGCGCGCCACGGTCGCCATGGGTGCCGATATAGACCACGAAGGTGCCGTCCGGCGCCTTGATCTCGTCGGCGCCGAGCAGGAACAACAGGTCCAGCGTGCCGAAGGTCGTCATCTGCGCGGCGTTCAGGCCGCCAGCGCCCGCCGAGAAACCGATATCCAGCGCGCCGACGCGCGACGCCGTCTCATGCAGCACGCCAAAGCCGTTCCAGCCGTCCTTCACCGCGCCGACATCGAACGCGATCTTGGCCGCCTGCGCGAGGATCGCCGCGCCGTCGTGACGCGAGGTCGCACCCGCGCCGACCAGGATGACCGGATGCTTGGCGTTCTTCAGGACGTCGGCGAAGGAGTGCTTGCCGGCTGCGAGGTCGGCGAGCGTCTCTGTACCGGCACCGAGATGATCGTAGTCGTAGGTCAGATCGGCCTTGGCGCCGATCAAGCCGATCTTGAAGCCGCCCCCGCGCCAGCGCTTGCGGATGCGGGCGTTGAACACGGCCGCCTCCTTGCGCGGATTGGCGCCGATGATCAGGAGCGCGTCGGCCTGCTCGATGCCGACCAGCGTCGGATTGAAGATGTACGAGCCGCGGCCGAGCGCGGGATCGAAGCCATCGCCGCCCTGCACCGCCAGATTGGCCGAGCCGAACTTGGCGAGCAGATCCTTCAGCGCGAACATCTCCTCGACGCCGGCGAGATCGCCTGCGATCGCACCGATGCGCTTGCCGTCGGTGCGGCCCGCCTTGGCGGCAATCGCGGCGAAGGCTTCGGTCCACGAAGCCGCACGCAGCTTGCCGGCCTCGCGGATATAGGGCCGGTCGAGCCGCTGGGTCCGCAGGCCATCGACGACGTGACGGGTCTTGTCGGAAATCCACTCCTCGTTCACGGCCTCGTTGACGCGCGGCAGGATGCGCATCACCTCGCGGCCACGGGTGTCGACGCGGATCGCCGATCCGATGCCGTCCGTCACGTCGACCGACTGCGTCTTGCCGAGCTCCCACGGCCGCGCCGCGAAGGCGTATGGCTTCGAGGTCAGCGCGCCGACCGGGCAGATGTCGACGAGATTGCCCTGAAGCTCGGACGTCAGTGCGTGCTCGAGATAGGTCGTGATCTCCATGTCCTCGCCGCGGCCCGTGGCGCCCATCTCGGGGGCCCCGGCAACTTCCGCCGAGAAGCGGACGCAGCGCGTGCACTGGATGCAGCGGTTCATTGATGTCTTGACCAGCGCACCGAGATATTTGTCCTCGACGGCGCGCTTGTTCTCGGCGAAGCGGCTGGTGTCGACACCATAGCCCATCGCCTGGTCCTGGAGGTCGCACTCGCCGCCCTGGTCGCAGATCGGGCAGTCCAGCGGATGGTTGATGAGAAGGAACTCCATCACGCCTTCGCGCGCCTTCTTCACCATCGGCGAACGCGTGGAGATCTCCGGCGGCTCGCCCTTGGGACCCGGACGGCAATCGCGCACGCCCCAGGCGCAGCTCGCGACCGGCTTCGGGCCGCCCTTCACCTCGACGAGGCACATCCGGCAGTTGCCGGCGATCGACAGCCGCTCGTGATAGCAGAAGCGCGGAATCTCGGCGCCCGCAGCCTCGCACGCCTGGAGCAGCGTGTACTCCGGCGGGACATCGATCTCTTTGCCGTCGATGATGAGCTTTGTCATTCTTCCTACTCCGCCGCGACCATGTTCACGGGATCGCGGACGCCGGCATCGTCGATGTCGGCCTTGTGCGAATACTGGTCGATGCGCGCTTCGATCTCATGACGGAAATGCGCGATCAGGCCCTGGATCGGCCAGGCGGCTGCGTCGCCGAGCGCGCAGATGGTGTGGCCTTCGACCTGCTTGGTGACTTCCAGCAGCATGTCGATCTCGCGCTTGTGGGCGCGGCCCTCGGCCATGCGGGTCAAGACGCGCCACATCCACCCCGTGCCCTCGCGGCACGGCGTGCACTGGCCGCAGCTCTCATGCTTGTAGAAATAGGAGATGCGGGCGATCGCGCGGATCAAGTCGGTCGACTTGTCCATCACGATCACGGCCGCGGTGCCGAGACCCGAACGCAGCTTGCTTAAGGAGTCGAAATCCATCGGCGAGTCGATGATCTGCTCAGCCGGCACCATGCGAACCGACGAGCCGCCAGGAATCACGGCCTTCAGATTGTCCCAGCCGCCGCGGATGCCGCCGCAATGCTTCTCGATCAGCTCACGGAACGGAATCCCCATGGCCTCTTCGACGTTGCAGGGCCGCTCGACATGGCCGGAAATGCAAAAGAGCTTGGTGCCGACATTGTTGGGACGACCGATGCCAGCGAACCACGCCGCACCGCGCCGCAGAATGTCTGGCGCCACCGCGATCGACTCGACGTTGTTGACCGTGGTCGGGCAGCCGAACAGGCCGACATTCGCCGGGAACGGCGGCTTCAGCCGCGGCTGGCCCTTCTTGCCTTCCAGGCTCTCGAGCAGCGCGGTCTCTTCGCCGCAGATATAGGCACCGGCGCCGTGGGCGACGTAGAGGTCGAACGGCCAGCCGTTGACGTTGTCCTTGCCGATCAGCTTGGCGTCATAGGCCTGGTCGATCGCGGCTTGCAGGTGCTCGCGCTCGCGAATGAACTCGCCACGGACATAGATGTAGCAGGCATGCGCGTTCATCGCGAAGCTCGCGATCAGGCAGCCCTCGATCAGGAGATGCGGATCGTGCCGCATGATCTCGCGATCCTTGCAAGTGCCGGGCTCGGACTCGTCGGCGTTGACGACGAGATAGCTCGGCCGGCCGTCGGTCGATTCCTTCGGCATGAACGACCATTTCAGGCCCGTCGGGAAGCCGGCGCCGCCGCGGCCGCGCAGGCCCGATGCCTTCATCTCGTTGATGATCCAGTCGCGGCCCTTGTCGATGATGGCCTTCGTGCCATCCCAGGCGCCGCGGCGCCGCGCGCCCTCGAGCCCCCAATCATGGAGGCCGTAGAGGTTCTTGAAGATGCGGTCCTTGTCCTCGAGCATTTCAGTGCTTTCCGATCAACGGTTGGCTTGCTTGTAGGCAAGCCAGGCGGCGCAGACAGCGAAGGTCAGCGCCCAGAGCAGACTGGTTTCCAGCGACGCGTTCAGGGTGAAGCGCTGCAGCAGGAAGATGAAGGCGGCCGCGACAGCGGCATGCATCGCGATGCCCCACTTCTTCACGGCGCCGCTCCTCTCCGCTGCCGGTGACGCTAGATCACGCATCAGGTGGTCTCCTTCAGCGTGGTCGGTCCGGTGATGGGGGCCGAGAACTGACGGCCGTTCTGCGGGCCGGGCTTGGGCGGATTGCCCGAGGCAAAGCCGTCGAGCACCTTACCGAAGCTGTCCTTGGTCAGATCCTCATAGGTGTCCTTGCCGATCAGGACCATCGGCGCGTTCACGCAGGCGCCCAGGCACTCGACCTCTTCCCAACTGAAATTGCCGTCCTTGGAAAGGTGGAAGGGCTCGTGATGGATCCGGCTCTCGCAGACGTGGATCAGGTCTTCGGCGCCGCGCAGCCGGCACGGCGTGGTGCCGCAGACCTGGACGTGGGCCTTCTTGCCGACGGGCGCGAGCTGGAACATCGTGTAGAAGGTCGCAACTTCCAGCACGCGGATGTAGGGCATGTCGAGCATGTCGGCGATCACGCGGATTGCGGCTTCCGACACCCAGCCGTCGTTCTGCTCCTGCGCGCGCCACAAAATCGCAATCACGGCGGAGGCCTGGCGACCGGCCGGATACTTCGCGATCTGCTGCTTCGCGAACGCGAGGTTCTCCTCCGTGAACGCAAAGCTCGCGGGCTGGACTTCCTTGGGCGCTAGGCGGCGAACGGACATCTCTTCAATCTCTCACTGGATACGGCGCACAGCCTTCGCATTCAGGGCATCGATCCTGTCCTGCCAGAATGCGCTTGCGGTGCCGAAAACGTTGTAGCCGACGTGGGTGGAGACCTTGATGCGATCGAGGATCGAGAGTTCGGTCACCGTCTCCATGCGATTGGTGCTAGGATCGTAGACAATCAGCTTAAGCGGGGTCTGTTCGAGGATGTAGCGCGACACCGCGTGCGAACGGTCGCTGCCGTGCTCCTCGCAGATGATCACGCTGTCGCCTTCAAGAAGCCGCTTGCCGCCCTTGATGGCCTCGATCTCGACGCCCTCGACGTCGAGCTTGATCAGATACTTGCCGCCAGCCTCGACCTTGCCGTCATCGAGCAGATTGTCGAGCGCAATCACCGGCACTTCCTCGCCGCCCGCCGAGGGGGCGCCGGCGATGCTGAAGGCCTCGTGCTTGGTGCCGGACAGCCGCGCGGTACCGCGCTCGGCACCGATCGCGCATTTCATGGTCTCGAAACGGTTGCCGTTGATGCGGGCGTTGTTCGCAAGCTTCGGATAGTTCTGACCCGACGGCTCGATGGCGATCGCCTTGTGCGCGCCGAACGGCTTGCTCGACACCAGCACCGACCAGTAGCCGTAGTTCGCGCCGCAATCGAGCAGCGTGTAATCGACGTCGACGGAGTCCGCGAACAACAGCTCCAGTTCGTCCTCGTAATTGTAGGAGCGGTTGAGCAGCTTGCTCCAATAGCCGTCGCCGTAAGGGAATTCGAACACGGCGTCGGGGTTGAGCTTGATCGCGATGTTGCGGTCGGGCAGCGTTTTCCGCAGCAGGTTCGCGCAGGCGATGTAGCCCATATGCGAGAAGTGCGAGGAGATCTTCGATCCCGTCACCAGCGCCAAGGCAGCCGTCCGCTCCCACAGGTTGGCCCCTTCAAGGGCCCCCGAGCCGCGGTCAAACTGGATTGGCGCCTGCGCCATCACCGATCGACCTCTCCGAACACGATGTCGAGCGAGCCGAGGATGGCCGAGACGTCGGCGAGCAGATGGCCCCTGCAGATGTGATCCATAGCCTGCAGATGGGCAAATCCCGGCGCGCGGATCTTGCACTTGTAGGGCTTGTTGGTGCCGTCGGAGACGAGATAGACGCCGAACTCGCCCTTCGGCGCCTCGACCGAGGCATAGACCTCGCCCGCCGGCACGTGGACGCCTTCGGTGTAGAGCTTGAAGTGATGGATGAGCGCTTCCATCGAGCGCTTCATCTCGCCGCGGCGCGGCGGGAAGACCTTGTTGTCCTCGACCGCGACCGGCCCCTGCCCGTCCGGCGCCTTCAGCTTCTCGATGCACTGCCTCATGATCCGCACCGACTGGCGCATCTCTTCCATGCGGATCAGGTAGCGGTCGTAGCAGTCGCCATTCTTGCCTATCGGAACGTCGAATTCCATCTCGGCATAGCATTCATAGGGCTGCGCCTTGCGCAGGTCCCAGGCCGCGCCCGAGCCGCGCACCATCACGCCCGAAAAACCCCACTCCCAGGCTTCCTTCAGCGGCACCACGCCGATATCGACGTTACGCTGCTTGAAGATGCGGTTGGCGGTGAGCAGGCGGTCGAGGTCGTCGACCACTTTCAGGAACGGATCGCACCAGGCCTCGATGTCGTTGATCAGCTTGGGCGGCAGGTCCTGGTGCACGCCGCCGACGCGGAAAAAAGCTGCGTGCATACGGCTGCCCGAGGCGCGCTCGTAGAACACCATCAGCTTCTCGCGCTCTTCGAAGCCCCACAGCGGCGGGGTCAGCGCGCCGACGTCCATCGCCTGCGTGGTCACGTTGAGAAGATGCGAGAGGATGCGGCCGATCTCGCAATAGAGCACGCGGATCAACTGGCCGCGGCGCGGCACCTCAATGCCAAGCAGCTTTTCCGCCGCAAGGCAGAAAGCGTGCTCCTGGTTCATCGGCGCGACGTAGTCCAGGCGATCGAAATAAGGAATCGCCTGCAAGTACGTCTTCTGCTCGATCAGCTTTTCCGTGCCGCGGTGAAGCAGACCGATATGGGGATCGACGCGCGCGACGATTTCACCATCCAGTTCGAGCACGAGGCGCAACACGCCATGTGCCGCCGGATGCTGCGGACCAAAGTTGATGGTGAAATTACGGAGGTTCTCAGGTTGTTCGTTCATGATCAGACCTTCGGCCCCGCCTTCTCATCGCCGGGCAGCGGATAGTCCGCCCCTTCCCACGGCGACAGGAAATCAAACTTGCGGAATTCCTGGTTGAGCCGGACCGGCTCGTACACAACCCGCTTCTCCTGGTCGTCGTAGCGGACCTCGACGAAACCGGTGAGCGGGAAGTCCTTGCGTAGCGGGTGCCCCTCGAAACCATAATCGGTGAGGATGCGGCGCATGTCGGGATGGCCGACGAAGATCACGCCATAGAGGTCGTAGGTCTCGCGCTCGAACCAGTCGGCGCCGGGAAACACCTCGATCAGCGACGGCACCTGCGTGGTCTCATCGGCCTGCGCCTTGAGCCGGATCCGGGTGTTCAGGGTCGGCGACATCAGATGATAGACGACGTCGAAGCGCTTCTCGCGCGACGGGTAATCCACCGCCGTCACGTCGGTAAAGTTGACGAAGCGGCAGTTCGGATCGTCGCGGAGGTACTTAACCACCTCAACGATCTTGGCGGCCTCGACGTCCACCGTGAGCTGGTTGAAGGCCACCGCGTGACCGGTGGCGGCGCCCGGAAGCGCGCTAACGATCGTTTGCCCAAGGGCGTCGAGCTTGCCGTCGTCCATGACGTAAAACCTTAGCGTTCGATGGTGCCGGTGCGCCGGATCTTCTTTTGCAACAGCAGCACGCCATAGAGCAGCGCTTCCGCCGTGGGCGGGCAGCCCGGCACGTAGATGTCGATCGGCACGATGCGGTCGCAACCGCGCACGACCGAGTAGGAATAATGATAGTAGCCGCCGCCATTGGCGCAGGAGCCCATGGAGATGACGTAGCGCGGCTCTGGCATCTGGTCGTAGACCTTGCGCAGCGCCGGGGCCATCTTGTTGGTCAGGGTGCCTGCGACGATCATCACGTCGGACTGGCGCGGCGAGGCACGTGGCGCAAAGCCGAAGCGCTCGACGTCGTAGCGCGGCATCGAGACCTGCATCATCTCGACCGCGCAGCAGGCGAGACCGAAGGTCATCCACATCAGCGAGCCCGTGCGCGCCCAGGTGATCAGATCGTCTGTGGCCGCAACGAAGAAGCCCTTGTCGGACAGCTCGTGATTGACCTCGAGGAAGAACGGATCATTGGCTCCGACCGGCTTGCCGGTCGACGGGTCGAGAATGCCCTTGGGGGCCGGCGCTAGAACCGGACCGGAGGACTGTGTGGCAGGGTTCAATCCCATTCGAGTGCCCCTTTCTTCCATTCATAGGCAAACCCCACCGTCAGCACGGCGAGGAACACCACCATGGACCAGAAGCCTGTCGCACCAAGCTTGCCGAACGCTACCGCCCAGGGGAACAGGAACGCCACCTCGAGGTCGAAGATGATGAAGAGAATGGCGACCAGGTAGAAGCGGACGTCGAACTTCATCCGGGCGTCGTCGAAGGCGTTGAAACCGCACTCATACGCCGACAGCTTTTCCGGATCCGGCTGCTGGAACGCCACGATGAAGGGCGCGATCAGCAGCACGAGGCCAATCAGGCCCGCTACCCCTATAAAGACCACAAGTGGAAGATAGTTCTGCAGAATGCCGCTCATTGGCGAGCCCTTTTTCCCGCAAGCCTCGGGTGGCTCGCGGATTCGTCCCAATTTGGAATTGTTCTGAGCCTTAGCGCAGTGCACCAAAGGGTGCAAGACGCGCTGTTTTTAGGCCCTTTGCCGCCCCCAGAACAGTGGTAATCCCGGAATCGCCCCGCGGTTGGTATGGAGCAGAACGGCCGCCCCAGCAAGGGCATCCATGTCGGTCTCCCCGCCGTCGGCGGATGCTCCGCGCGGAGCACGTCGGACCGCGTCTCGGGGTGTCTAGGACGGCTTTGCTGTCCTGCCGCGGCGCAGCCAGGCCCAGGGAATGACGAGCACGGGAAAGCCGACCGTCACCCAAGCGACATATTTGCCGATCTCGCCCCAGAGCAGCGCCGCCAACAGGCCGATCGAGGTCGCCACCGCAATCAGAATCGGCGCGCCGAAGACCCGTATCCACGGACGCCAGCGGCCGGACGAGCCATGCATCATGACGGGACCGGGGCTCGTTTGGCGAATGCGTCGGCGCGGGCGGGTCCCCGCTTCCGCCGCCGCGCCAGCCAAAGGTAGAGGCCGCTGCCGATCACGATCATCGTGAGCACGTCGAGCGCGGCCCAGATCACCTTCAGCGGCATACCGCCATAGTCGCCGAAATGCAGCGGTTGCGAAATCAAGAGCGCCTGGAGATAGACCGGCAGCGCCCGGCTGTCGGCGACCTCCCCGGTCTCCCCGTCCAGCAGCACAGGCTTCAGCAGGCGCGCCGTAAGCGCGGTATCGCCGCGCATGAACGCCGCGAAATGGTGCGATGACGTGAACGGGGTGCCCGGGAAGGCGATGAAGGCGATGTCCATGCCGGGTGCGGCCGCCCTGGCGCGGGCGACGACGCCGTCAAGCGAGGCCAGACGCAGCGGCGGCGGCTTGCCGGCATAGGGCCCGACCATGCTCGCCAGTTCGGTCGCCTTCCATTGATCGAGCATCAGCTCGGCCCAGGTGTTGATCACACCGGTCAGCCCGACCACCAGCGCCCAGACAACCGTCACCACGCCGATCAGATTATGCCAGTCGAGCCAGACCACGCGGCGCGCGGCGGAAGCGCGGATGGTCGCAAAGCGCAGGCGGCGGGTGAACGGCCAGTACAGCACCACGCCGGAGATGATCGCGACCGCGAACATGAGCCCCATCGCGCCGAGAAACAGCTTTCCGGCCTGGCCGGCGAACATGTCCGTGTGCAGTTTGAGCACGATCAGCATCGGCCCGACGCCGACGGGTCCGAGCAGCCTGGCCGAGACCGCATCGACGGCACGCACGGTGGCATTGTCCGGCGGGCCGTCCGGCGCGCTATTGGTGAATGCGAACACGATCCCGGGTTCGTCCTTGTCCCAGGAGATATACTGCAGCACCCGCCCCGGATCGGCTGCAAGCGCGGCGTCGGCGACCTCCTGGGTGGTCGCACGCGCCGCGCCCGCATGAGCTTCGGGGCGGGGGGCATAGCCCAGAAGCTCATCGATCTCGTGATGGAAGATCAGCGGCAGGCCGGTCAGGCAGAGCAGGAGCAGGAACACGGTCGAGATCAGGCTGGTCCAGGTGTGGACCACGGACCAGACCCTGACGGTGCGCGCCTTCACGACGCGATCCCCTCGCCTGCCCTCACCATTTGTACGACACGCTGGCTGTGACGCGCCGGCGATCGCCGTAGAAGCAGGACGTCACCGACGCACAACTGGCGACATAGATCTTGTCGGTCACGTTGATCACGTTCAGCGCGGTGCGCCAATTCTGCCATTCGTAGTGAAGCGCGAGATCGCCGAGCACGACGGCGGGAACCTCGAGCGTGTTGGCGGTGTCAGCCCAGGACGAGCCGACATAGCGCACGCCCCCGCCGAAGCCGAACCCCGCCAGCGGTCCCTCCTTGAACGTGTAGTCGGCCCAGCCCGAGGCCAGGAGCTCAGGCGTGTTGGTCGGCGTCTTGCCGATTAGCGATGAATCGAGATCCTTGCTGGTGAAGAGATGATAGCTGGTGAAGGCGCCGATCAGCTTCAACTCCTTCGTGACATTGGCTACCGCCTCGAGCTCGATGCCGCGCGAGGTGACCTCGCCGGTCTGGTTCTGCAACAGCGCATTTGACGGATCGGTGGTCAGCGCGTTCTGACGCTTCAGGTCGAAGGCCGAGACCGTGAAGTAACCGTCGAACCACTTCGGCTGCACCTTCAGGCCGACCTCGACCTGCTTGCCGGTTTCCGGCAGGAGCAACTGGTTGTTGGCATTGAGGCCAATGACCGGATTGTAGCTCGTCGCATAGGACACGTAGGGCGCAAGGCCGTTGTCGAAATTGTAGATGAGGCCCGCGCGCCCGCTGAACCTGCTGTCATCGCGGCTGGCGACTATGGCCCCCGTGTCGCGAGCGGCCTGGGTCGTCTCGACCCAATCATTGCGGCCGCTCACCACGAGCGTGAAATTGCCGAGCTTGATCTGGTCCTGAAGGTAAGTGCCGGCCTGCTTCTGCGTGATTAGGAAGTTGCGGAACGGCCCGTTCGTAAATGGCACATTGAGACCGTAGACCGGACTGAAGACATTGATCGACGGCGTGGTGCCGAACTGGAACTGCTGGTAGTCGTCGATCTGGTAGCCCCGCAAATCGACGCCGAACAGCATCGTGTGCTTCAACAGGCCAGTGTCGAAACGATACTCCAACTGGTTGTCGAGATTGGCCTGGTTGGCGGTGTCCTTCGCATACCAATTGTAGCGCGCGATATCGCCCGTCGTGGCGTTGGAATAGCCGTTGGCGACGAGGCCGCGATAGGTCACGTCGACATGCGCAAACCGCGCATTCTGCCGGAAGGTCAGGCTGTCGTTGAGATTGCGCTCGAACTGATAGCCGAGCATCTCCTGCTCGCGCGTGAACTTGTCGATGCTGGGATCGCCGAGGAACGTGCTCGTCGGGATGCGGCCGAACGCTGCGTTGGTCACCGTGCCCTGATACGGCAGGAAGTTGATGCCGCGGGTATCCTGCTTCGACGCCGAAGCCAGGACGGTGAACGTCGTGTCGGCATCCGGTTTCCAGGTGACCGACGGCGCGATGAAGTAGTTGTTGTCGGGCGTGAAGTCGACCTGGGTGCCGCCGTTCTGGACCTGACCGACGACGCGATAGAACAGCTTTCCGTTCTCAGGGCTCGTCGCGACGGGACCACCGACATCGAAGCCGACATAGGCGTTGCCGAAATTGTTGACGCCGGTCTCGATGTAGCGGATCGGCTCGCTGGGCGGCATCTTGCTGATGACGTTGACGATGCCGCTCGGGCTCGAGCCGCCATAGAGCACTGCCGAGGGACCGCGCAGCACCTCGACGCGCTCCATGTTGAGGGGCTGGAGCTTCCAGCTTGCATAGGACGTGTAGAAGAGCTGCATGCCGTCGAGGAACAGGCCGACATCGTCGGATTTGAAGCCGCGGATCAGCCACCAGTCATTGCGGGTGTCGGCACCGAAGGTTCCGGCGCGCACGCCCGCCGAATAGCGCAGCACCTCATCCAGCTTGTTCGGCTTCTGGTCGCGGATCTCTTCGGCGCCGATGACCGACACCGATTGCGGCGTCTCCATGATCGGCGTGTTGGTCTTGGTGCCGGACGAGCTGCGGTTAGCGACATAGCCGTGGACCGGACCGCGCGGCGTCTCGACGAATCCGACGTTGCGCTCAGGCTGCGGCTTTCTCTCGCTCGCGCTCTGCGCCGCCGCGCGCGGCGTTCGACGCGGCGCCGCGGCGGCCGCGCGGCGGCGGGGCTCAGGCGAAGCCACGGTAACCGGCGGCAAGGCTTGCGCACCGCTCTGCGACGAGGATCCCGAGGATTGAGCGATCGAAACTTGCGGCAACAGCACCAAAGCGGACGCGGTCGCAAGTCCCGCCGACCGCAGCATTCCAAGACAGTTCAACGCACCACCCCAACCTGCAACGTTTGTTGTTCCATGCCGTCAGTGCGAATGACGACATGCGTTGCGGCGACGCTTAAGCGCGCGCGTGCGGGAAACCTAATTGAATACCTCTTAGAAAATTTCTTAGAGATCCTCCAAGAACTCTTCCAAAATGGGCGCTTCGAAAATCGGCGCGGCGATCAGTCGGGATCCTTTTCCGCCTCTAACATCGCTTCGGCGGTGACCGTCAGGTGATCGATCTGCACCAGCAGCGTATCGAGCTCGTCCTTGCTCAATTGCTCAAGCAGGCGCCGATTGCGCTCTTGCGCGCTGGCAACGATCGCGTCATGGGCGGCGAGTCCCGCCTTGGTCAGCGAGATCAGCACTTCGCGACTGTCGTGCGGATTGGCCGTTTTCGCGATCAGCTTGCGTGACGACAGGCCCGCGAGTGCGCGGCTGATCTGCCCCTTGTCCTGACCGACGGCTTCGGCGAGCCGCGCCACGCTCATCGGCGGACGCCGGCCGAGCGAGGCGACGAGACCGAACTCCACCGAATTCAGTCCGACGAGACGCTTGTAGCGGAGGATGGCGCCGCGCCTGAGCAGATTGGCGAGCACCATCAGCCGCGACGACAGCATCACGGTGATCGGTGCCGGCGGCGCCTCGTCCTCAACGTCAGGCGGCATTCGCCCGCCCCTGCTCGGCTTCTGGCTCATGCGCCACCTCTGCCAACAAACAAACGGCCTGCCAAGGGGCGCAAGGACCGGTGGTTAAAATGATTGTCAGAGGCATTCGCAAGATCGTTGACACTGTCATCGATCTATCGTTGACTGCCTCAACGGGCAAGAACACGACCTGGCGGCCGGCGAGCCGCAGGCGGGAGGAGCATCATGACCATCACCCAGCGGGATCGCGATCTCGGCACGGCCTACGCGATGCGGGAAGCAAGCACGCGCACCGAGCTGACTTCGGTCGCGCGCGGCACGCCGATGGGCGAACTGCTCCGCCGCTACTGGCACCCCGTCGGTCTCGTTAGTGACGCCACCCATACGCCCAGGAAAGTCCGCGCGCTCGGCGAGGACCTCGTCCTGTTCCGCGACAAGCACGGCCGGCCCGGCCTGCTGCACGCACGCTGCTGCCACCGCGGCACCACGCTGTATTACGGCAAGGTCGAGGAGGACGGCATCCGCTGCTGCTATCACGGCTGGAAGTTCGACGCGCAAGGCCACTGCCTCGAGCAACCCTGCGAGCCCGACGGCGGGCAGTTCAAGGACAAGGTGCGCCAGCCCTGGTATCCGGTCCAGGAACGCTACGGGCTGATCTTCGCCTATATGGGCCCCGCCGAGAAACGCCCGGTCCTGCCGGCTTATGAATGCCTGGAGACCATGGACGAGGGTGAACTCGTCGAGGCCGATGATTCCTCGATCGGCGGCGGGGGACCAGCCATCATCCCCTGCAACTGGCTCCAGCATTTCGAGAACGTGGTCGATCCCTACCACGTGCCGGTGCTGCACGGCTCGTTCTCGGGCCCGCAATTCACCAACATGATGGCCTCGATGCCGGAGGTGAAGTTCGAGAAATCGCCGCGCGGGGTCCTCGTGCGTTCGGAGCGCAAGCAGGACGACGGCAAGGTGTTTTACCGCGTCAGCGAGGCGGCGCTGCCGACCTTACGCGTCGTGCCGAACCCGCGCGTCGCGCAGTTCGCCCGCGTCGAATCGATCGGCTGGGTGCTCCCGATCGACGACATTTCTTTCCGCATTTATGTCGCCGGCCGAGTGAAGAATGCCGGCGACATCGGCCGCATGCGCTCGAAGTTCAACGGAAAATTCTGGTGGGACATGAGTGAGGCCGAGCACCAGCAGTTTCCCGGCGACTATGAGGCTCAGGTCGGCCAGGGCCCGGTGACCATCCACTCCGAGGAGCATTTTGGCCAGAGCGACCGCGGCATCCTGATGATCCGGCGCATGCTGACCGATCAACTCGAGGCACTCGCCGCAGGCCGCGACCCGATCGGAGTCTCCTTCGATCGCAGCGCGCCGCCGGTCGCATTCGAAGCAGGGAATTACATCCGCGACGCCTAGACGAGACGTACCAACGACAACAAAATAGACGTATCGGGGGAAGCGATGGTCGATGTGACGTCAGACGTGCCGACGCCGGCGGCCGCCGCCGCAAAGCCGTCCGCGCGGCGCTATTACGTGCTGGGCCTGCTCACCATCATCTACGCGCTGAACTTCCTCGATCGCACCATCTTCAACGTCCTGATCGAGCCGATCAAGAAGGAGTTTCAACTCAGCGACACCATGATGGGTCTTTTGGCTGGCTTCGGCTTCGCGCTGTTCTATTCCCTGCTCGGCATTCCCATCGCGCGCATGGCCGACCGGCTGAACCGGCGCAACATCGTCGCGCTCGCCTTCGCGTTCTGGAGCGCGATGACGGCGCTGTGCGGTATGGCCACGAGCGTGACCTCGCTGGCGCTTGCCAGGATTGGCGTCGGCATCGGCGAATCCGCAGGCTCGCCGGCCTCGCAATCGATCGTCGCCGATCTCTTTGCCAAGAATGAGCGGCCCCGCGCGCTCGGCATCTATGCCATCGGCACCTATCTCGGCGTGTTCCTCGGCTATTTCGTCGGCGGCTATGTCAACCAGCACTATGGATGGCGCATGGCCTTCTACGTCGCGGGCCTGCCCGGCATCCTCCTTGCCGCCGTCTTGTGGCTGACGATCTCCGAGCCGAAGCGCGGCGCCATGCAGGAAACGTTCACGCCCGAGCCGCTCGGACCGACGCTGCGCTTTCTCGCCTCCCAGCAGAGCTTCATCGTCGTGCTGATCGGCTTCTGCCTCACGACCTATACGAATTACGCAACCGCGGCGTGGATCCCGCCGTTCCTGGCGCGCGTGCACCATTTGTCGAGCGCCGAGATCGGCACCTATGCAGGGACCTTCAAGGGGCTCGCCGGGATGGCGGGCACGCTGCTCGGCGGCTTCGTGGTGGCGCAGGTCAGCCGCCGCGACGATCGCTGGAAGCTGTGGGCACCCGCGGTGACTTCGGGGCTGGCCGGCCCCGTGTTCGCGCTGTGCATGCTGACGCAGGATTTCGCGACCATGGTCGCGATGCTGGCGCTGACCTCGTTCCTGGTCGGCTTTCATCTCGGGCCGATCTTTGCGATCGCGCAGACGGTGGCAAAGCCCAGCATGCGGGCGCTCGCCTCGGCCCTCATTGCCCTGACCGCAACCTGCTTCGGCCAGGGGCTTGGCCCGCTCATCGTCGGCGTGATCAACGACGCGCTGAAAGCCGGCTTCGGCGCGGACGCCGTCCGCTACTCCCTGCTGTCGGCGGCGGTCACGACCACCGTGGGTGCCCTCCTCTTCCTGCGGGCTGCCCGGACGATCCGGACCGATATTGCCCGGGCGGCGGCCTGAAACGGCCCTCCGGACGAAACCTGGCAAATGAAACCATTTTGCCGAAGGCGCGAAACCATCCGGAAACAGATCGTCCTTAGAAGGTGGGCCAACAGACGGGCGGGAAAGCCCGTCGGGAGGCCCAGATGAACCACTCCATTCACTCTGCCGATCGTGCGACACACCTGAAGATCGTGGTGGTGGCGCTGGTGGCCGGTATCGCAGTGGCAGCCTTCGGGATCGCGGCGCGGACCAGCGTCGACCTCAGCGAGACCGCCCAGGCCACCCACACGATCAAGGCCGGCAAGCCGGTGGTGGTGACGAGCTCGGGTACGTCGGAGATCCGGTAAGGAAAAAGGTCCGTTTCGGACAGACGCCAAGGCCGCCTCCGGGCGGCTTTTTCGTTTGCGGCGTTTTGTGGAGAATTTAGGGCTAAGCCATTGATTCAATGGCGCGAGAGACGGGGCTCGAACCCGCGACCTCCGGCGTGACAGGCCGGCGCTCTAACCAACTGAGCTACTCCCGCGTGCTGGGCAAAGCCATGCGGAACGAGGGGGACTTAAAGGCGCGATCTGGTGAAGTCAAGGACGTTGCGCCTCTCCCGTAAACATCGGGTGTTTCTGCGAGACTTCACCGAATCCAGCCCCGGATGCCAACGTCAAGCCGGGTCCCGAATCGTCGGGCGGCAGGAAGCCGCCCAATCCCCGCGCGGACGGGCCGCCCGCCACCGGGGGAACTTCTGGAATCGATCCGAGGCCTACGCTTCATTAAGCCTGATCACGCCTCCTTGCGCGGCGACACGCGGTCCCCGGAATGACGCTTTTCTGGTATACCGCCAGCTCATCCGACTCCGGCGGTTACGAGAAGAAATGCCCCTCACCTTTACCCACACCGTGACCGAGCGCTTCCTGCGCTACGTCACCATCGACACCCAGTCCGATCCCGAATCCCCCACATCGCCCTCGACCGAGAAGCAGAAGGATCTCGGCCGCGTGCTCGTCACCGAGCTCAGGGAGATGGGCGTCGAAGACGCCCATCTCGACGACTACGGCTATGTCTATGCGACGATCCCGTCCAACACCGACAAGAAGGTGCCGGTGATCTGCTTCTGCTCGCACATGGACACCTCGCCCGACTGCTCGGGCAAGGACGTCAAGCCGCAGGTCGTGAAGAATTATCGCGGCGGCGACATCACGCTGTCAGCCGATCCCACCCAGGTGATCCGCTTCGCCGAGCATCCCGCGCTCAAGAACCAGATCGGCAACGACATCGTCACCACCGATGGCACGACGCTGCTGGGCGCCGACAACAAGGCCGGCGTTGCCGAGATCATGGATGCCGCGCATTTCTTCATCAACAATCCCGACGTGAAGCACGGCACCATCAAGATCCTGTTCACGCCCGATGAAGAAATCGGCCGCGGCGTCGACAATGTCGATCTCAAGAAGCTCGGGGCCGACTTCGGTTACACCATGGACGGCGAAAGCGCCGGCAGCGTCGAGGATGAGACCTTCTCGGCCGATGGCGCGACCATCACCATCACCGGCGTCAGCGCCCATCCCGGTTACGCCAAGGGCAAGATGGAGCATGCGATCAAGATCGCAGCCGCTATCGTCGAGCGCCTGCCCAGGGAAGGCTGCTCGCCCGAGACCACCTCGGGCAAGCAGGGCTTTCTGCATCCGATCGGCATCTCCGGCGCGCTGGAGCAGGCCACGCTCTCCTTCATCGTGCGCGACTTCACCGAGGAAGGGTTGAAGGAGAAGGAGACGCTGCTCGAGGGTATCGTCAAGGATGTCATGAAAGACTATCCGCGCTCGACCTACAAGTTCGAGGTGCGCGAGCAGTACCGCAACATGAAGCAGGTGATCGACCGTCACCCGCATATCCTCGAATACGCGATCGAAGCGATCCGCCGCGCCGGGCTACGCCCGATGCGCACAGCGATCCGCGGCGGCACCGACGGCTCGCGCCTCTCCTTCATGGGCCTGCCCTGCCCCAACATTTTTGCCGGCGAGCACGCGTTTCACTCGCGGCTGGAATGGGTCAGCCGGCAGGACATGGAGAAGGCAGTGCAGACCATCGTGCATCTCGCGATGATCTGGGAGGAACGGGCGTAGGCCGTTCGGCCTTGGATGCGGCCACGACGATTGCTGTCGGGTGCTGGGACGACCGGACTTACGACCGGCCCTGGAGTTCATCGCGAATGCAGCTTGAATCGACTCTCACCTGTCCGGAATGCGGCCATCGCATGCGCGAGGCCATGCCGACGGACGCCTGCCAGTTCTTCTATGACTGCAAGAGCTGCGGCAGGAGGCTGAAACCGAAGGTGGGCGATTGCTGCGTATTCTGCTCGTTCGGATCGGTCCCCTGTCCACCCGTCCAGGCGGGTGACTGCTGTTCCTAAGCCATGATCCGGACCCGAAGGGCCGCGTTAGCGCAAAATGCGAAGCGGTTATCATGCTCAAACAATGACCTAAAGTGCGATGACGATTCATCCAAATCTCATCGCGCCTTAGACCGCGCCAAGCGTCCGAGGATCTCGCATGGGCTTCTACCAGGACAGGATCGTGCCTTGGCTGACGCATCTGGCGATGCGCCAGGCCCAACTCGTGCCGTATCGAACACGCGTTGCCTCCGGCGCGACCGGCCGCGTGCTCGAGATCGGAATTGGTCCCGGGCTCAATCTCGCGTTCTACGGGCCTGATGTGACCGAGGTCATCGGCCTTGATCCGTCACCAAAGCTTCTGGAGATCGCGCGCGATGCCAGCCGAAAGAGCATGGCACCGCTCGAGCTGATCGAAGGCTCGGCGGAGGCAATTCCGCTGGAGAATTCGAGCGTGGACACGGTGGTGACGACCTGGACCATGTGCAGCATCCCGGACGTCAGTCGCGCATTGTTGGAAGCGCGGCGCGTCCTGAGGCCTGGCGGAAAGTTCCTGTTCGTCGAGCATGGCCGCGCGCCGGAGCCGCGCGTGCAATGGTGGCAGGATCGTTTGACCCCGCCCTGGAAGCGCCTCTCGGGCGGCTGCCATCTCAATCGCGCCATTGCCGACCTGATCGGCAGCAACGGATTCGCCGTCGAAGACCTCCATCTCGGCTATGCACCGGGACCGAAACCGATGGCATTCATGTATGAAGGGCAGGCAGCGCCGCGCTGACCACGTTTGTCGACATCGTGATGTCGCCCCGGTTTACAGGTTCCGCAACGACGTGCAACAAACGCGCATGCACCCAAAACGGTTCATCAACGGCCTGGTTATGCTGCTCGTCGCGGTCGGGCTTCTGCTCTCGCCGCTGTCGACGCCGGCATCTGCCATGCCGGTGTCCGGCGGCGCCGGCAATATCATGCAGGTGATGTCGGATGACATGCAGGCTGTGTCCGAAGAAATGCCCTGCTGCCCGGACCAGACCAAGAGCAAGAACTGCGACACCTGTCCGTTCGTGGCGCTGTGCATGCTGAACCTCACGCTCCCCGCTCCTTCCGGAGCGAGCTCGCTTATCGAGCGGCATCCGCGGCGGAACGCGCTTGCGCCGCGCGATGATCTCCTGCGCGATGGGCTCGCGGCAAAGCCCCCCGACCATCCTCCTCGAACCGACGTCTGACCGGCGCGGAAGCGCCTGATCGCTGACGCGTGCCTGCAGAGGCACGCGCATCGTCGCATGCCGCCTTGCTGCACGTCGCAGTGGCGGCTCACCAGACCTATCGAGGAATTGAATTCATGACGACTTCCAACGTTGCGCGCGCCGCTAAGGCTGCGCTGATCGGTGCTGCCTTCGCAGGAACCACCCTGACGGCACATGCCGAAATCAAGAACTACGAATTCCAGCTCGTTCAGCCGACCGTCAAGGCCGGCGCCGATCGCATTGTCACGGTGCGGCTGGTCGACAAGACTACCGGCAAGGCGGTGCCCGACGCGGTGATCTTCGCCAGCCGGCTCGACATGGCCCCGGACGGCATGCAGGAGATGGTCACCAAGGTCACGGCAATGCCGGGCACGGAGCCGGGGACCTACCGGTTCAAGGCCAATTTTGGCATGGCCGGACGCTGGCAGCTTTCGCTCGGCGCCAAGGTGCAGGGCGAAACCGGCACGGTGGAAAACAAGCTCGTCGTTACGGCCGAGAAATGACCCGCCTCGCCGCCATGGGCACTGCCGCTGCGATTCTCGCAGCGGCAGGTGTCGCGCTGTTGGCCGGCATCGGTGCGCGCCCGCAGTTCGACGCCGACCACCTTTCATCCGCCGCGCGCGCGGCAGATGCGGGCGCACCGATCTATTTCCGGGATCCGGACGGCAAGCCGTTCTACTCGCTCACGCCAAAGAAGACGCCGGATGGCCGCGACTACCGCGCCGTGCCTGCCGGCGCGGATATCAGCTTCGACGAGCCCGATCAGCCTTCGGACACGAAGGCTGCCGACGCCAACAGCGATCATACGAGCGATCGCAAGATCAAATATTACCGCAACCCGATGGGCCTGCCCGACACCTCGCCGGTGCCGAAGAAGGACTCGATGGGGATGGACTACATCTCGGTCTACGAGGATGACGACAGCGACGACGGGACGGTCAAGCTGTCGCCGGGCAAGATCCAGCGCACAGGCGTCAAATCCGAGCCGGTCGTGCAGCACCCCGTCAAGTCGGTGATCCGCGCACCGGGAAGAGTTCAGGAAGACGAGCGGCGCGTTTCAGTGGTCGCCCTGCGCTTCGAGGGATTCGTCGAAAGCGTCGCGAACGTCACAACTGGGGACCATGTCCATAAGGGGCAGCCGCTCATGAACGTGTACAGCCCGGCGCTATCCAGTGCTGCGGCCGAATATCTTTCCGCCATTAATGCCGGCGCAACCGGCCAAGCGCTCAAGGGTGCCCGCCGCAGACTGGAAAATCTCGCTACGCCGGAGTCGGCCATCAGGGAGCTCGAACGCACGCGCGAAATCTCGCTATCCATCCCCTGGATCGCTCCGCAGGAAGGCGAAATACTCGAGCGTAACGCGGTAAACGGGATGCGCGCGGGACCGGGCGACGTTCTTTTCAGGATCGCCGATCACCGCCTGGTCTGGGTCGTCATCGACGTCGCGGAACGCGATCTCAGTCAGGTTTCCGTTGGAAGCAACGTGACGATCAGGCCGCGCGCTCTGGCTGACCGGACTTTCACCGGAGTGGTGGCGCTGATCTATCCGCACCTGAACGCACAGACCCGCACCGCTCGCATCCGTGTCGAAGTACCAAATCCGGATGAGGTGTTGCGGCCCGAAATGTATGTCGACGCGGAGATTCAAACTGGCACACCCGGCCCGGTCCTGGCCGTGCCGGAAGGTGCTGTCCTCGACAGCGGCACGCGCCAAGCCGTCCTGATTGACAAGGGCGATGGCCGCTTCGAGCCGCGCGAGGTCAAGCTCGGCCGTCGCGGGGGTGGCTTCGTTGAAATCACCGATGGTGTCACCGCAGGCGAATTAGTCGTCACCTCGGCCAACTTCCTGATCGACGCCGAGAGCAACCTGAAAGCCGCGCTCAAGGGATTTACCGAGCCTGGCAAGGCGCAAGGTACCGATCCCTCCGACGACAAGACCGTGGGAGGCAAGCCATGATCGCGCGCGTCATCGCATGGTCGGCGCGCAACCTGCTCCTTGTGCTGTTCGGCACGGGCTTCGCCGCCGCTGCAGGCCTCTATGCGCTGATCCACCTGCCGCTGGACGCCATTCCCGACCTCTCCGACACCCAGGTGATCGTCTACACGGAATATCCCGGACAGGCGCCCCAGGTGATCGAGGATCAGGTCACCTATCCCCTCACCACCGCGATGCTGACGGTACCGAAATCGAAGGTGGTGCGCGGATTCTCCTTCTTCGGTGTCTCCTTCGTTTACGTCATCTTCGAGGACGGGACCGACATCTACTGGGCGCGCTCGCGGGTGCTGGAATTCCTCAACAGCGCAGCGCCCCGGCTGCCCGCCGGCGTTACGCCAACGATCGGCCCGGACGCGACAGGCGTCGGCTGGGTCTACCAATACGCCGTGATGTCCAAGGAGCTGAACCTCGCGGACACCAGGACAATCCAGGACTGGAATCTGAAATTCGCGCTCGCCAAGGCCGAAGGCGTCGCGGAGGTCGCAAGCGTCGGCGGCTTCGTGAAGCAGTACAACGTCATCCTCGATCCACAGCGCATGCGCGATCTCGGCATCACCATGCAGAAGATGCGCGACGCCATCCGCGCCAGCAATGCCGACGTCGGCGGGCGCACCGTCGAGCTCTCCGAATTCGAGTATGTCATTCGCGGCAAAGGCTACCTCAAGAGTATCAACGATCTCGGCAACATCGTGTTGAAGGCGGAGAACGGAACGCCCGTACTCTTGCACGACGTCGCCCGCGTCGAGCTCGGGCCGGACGAGCGCCGTGGCATCGCCGAGCTCAACGGCGAGGGCGAGGTGGCGAGCGGCATCGTGCTCCAGCGCTTCGGCATGAACGCGCTCGACGTGATCGAGAGCGTCAAGAAGCGGTTCAAGGAAATCGCGACCAGCCTGCCGAAATCGGTCGAGATCGTCCCGGTCTACGATCGCTCGAATCTCATCAAGGCGGCGATCGAGACGCTCAGGCACACGCTCGTCGAAGAGAGCATCGTGGTGGCGCTGGTCTGCATCGCGTTCCTGCTGCACGTCCGCAGCGCCCTCGTCGCCATCCTGATGCTTCCTGTCGGCGTGCTTATGGCATTTGGGGCCATGAAGCTGCTCGGGATCGGCTCCAACATCATGAGCCTCGGCGGCATCGCCATCGCGATCGGCGCCATGATCGACGCCGCCATCGTCATGATCGAGAATGCGCACAAGCATCTGGAGCGCGCCGAGCCCGGCCGCTCGCGCGTCGCGATCCTCATCGACGCAGCATCGGAGGTGGGCCCGGCGCTGTTCTTCAGCCTCCTCATTATCACCGCGTCGTTCATGCCGATCTTCACGCTGGAGCAGCAGGAAGGTCGGCTTTTCAGCCCGCTCGCCTTCACCAAGACCTTTGCGATGGCGGCGGCGGCGCTGCTGTCCGTCACGCTGGTGCCGGCGCTCATGGTGATTTTCGTCCGCGGCAGGATCATCCCGGAGCACAGAAATCCGATCAACCGCTTCCTGATTTTCATTTATCGCCCGGTGATCAAGGGGGTATTGCGCGCCAAGATAGTGGTGATCCTGCTCGCGATCGGCGTGCTCGCCGCCTCGATCTGGCCGGCGCGGCAACTCGGCACCGAATTCATGCCGAACCTAAACGAGGGTACCCTGCTCTATATGCCGACCACCCTGCCGGGGATTTCGGTGACCAAGGCGGCCGAACTGATGCAAACCCAGGACCGGATCATCCGCTCGTTCCCTGAGGTCGCCTCGGTCTACGGCAAGGCCGGCCGCGCGGCCACCGCGACCGATCCCGCGCCGCCAGAGATGTTCGAGACTGTGGTCAATCTCAAGCCGAAGGAGCAGTGGCGCGCTGGGGTGACGATCGACAGCCTAATCGCCGAGATGGACAAGGCGCTGCTATTTCCCGGCGTATCCAACGCCTGGACCATGCCGATCAAGGCGCGCATCGACATGCTCTCCACCGGCATCCGCACGCCGATCGGCGTCAAGGTCATCGGCACCGACCTTGCCGGCATCGACAAGCTTGCCCGGCAGGTCGAGCAGGTGCTGAAGGCGGTCCCCGGCACCTCTTCGGCCTACGCCGAGCGCGGCCTCGGCGGCTACTACCTCGAAATCACGCCGAACCGGGAGGCGCTGTCGCGCTACGGCATCATGGTGCAGGACGTGCAGGACACAATCGCGACCGCGCTCGGCGGCCAAACCGTGACGACGACCGTGGAGGGCCGACAGCGCTTCACCGTCAACATGCGCTATCCGCGCGATCTTCGTGACAATCCGAAGGCGATCGAGAGCGACATCCTCGTCCCGATGCCGGCCGGCGGCGCCGTCCCGCTCGGCGAGGTTGCAAGCGCCACGCCCGCGCGCGGGCCGACATCGATCCGGACCGAGAACGGGCAACTCGCGACCTACATCTATGTCGACATCCGCGACCGCGACCTCGGCGGCTACGTCGCTGATGCACAGCGCGCGGTGCAGGCGAGCATCCAGTTTCCAGCAGGCTCTTACGTGGTCTGGAGCGGACAGTACGAATATCTGGAACGCGCCACTGCGCGGCTCAAGATCGTCGTGCCGGTGACGCTGCTGATCATCTTTCTCCTGCTCTACCTCAACTTCCGCTTGGTCACCGAGACCATGATCGTCATGCTCTCACTGCCGTTCGCCCTCGTGGGCGGCCTCTGGCTGATGTGGTGGCTCGGCTTCAACCTCTCCGTCGCGGTCGCCGTCGGCTTCATCGCCCTTGCAGGCGTGGCCGCCGAGACCGGTGTCGTCATGCTGATCTATCTCAACCAGGCTTTCGCTAAAACCACGGCGCACTGCGCCCGCGAGCGTCGCACAATGACCCGCAACGATCTCTACGCGGCGATCATGGAAGGCGCGGTCGAGCGCGTCCGGCCCAAGATGATGACGGTGGTGGCGATCATGGCCGGGCTCCTGCCGATCATGTGGAGCACCGGCACGGGCTCCGAGATCATGCAGCGCATCGCGGTCCCCATGATCGGGGGCATGATCTCGTCGACGCTGCTGACGCTGATCGTGATCCCCGCGATCTTCGGATTGATCAAGG
Source organism: Bradyrhizobium sp. CCGUVB23 (assembly GCF_024199885.1). Classification (NCBI taxonomy): domain Bacteria; kingdom Pseudomonadati; phylum Pseudomonadota; class Alphaproteobacteria; order Hyphomicrobiales; family Nitrobacteraceae; genus Bradyrhizobium; species Bradyrhizobium sp. CCGUVB23. Next base: position 8,179,264 of record NZ_JANADQ010000001.1, on the reverse strand, counting down.
GATTTGGGCTGCCGTCCGGCGGCGGCGGAAACGTGCAGCCGCCAATCGATATCGCGGATGCTACGCTGCTAACTCCAGAACCTGAACAGAGGCGCCGAGCCGCGCCTGTTCCGATACCGACCGGCCATGCGATCGGCGGCGTCGCACGATGAAGCCGGCCCCTGACCTTCGATTCATCCACGATCAAGGCTGGCCGGTCCCCGCCAAACCCGAGCCCACGGCGCTAGGCGCGGGTTGCCCGACACGGTCGCCATCCGCGCAAGTCCCAAGGAAGATGATTGTGAGCACAAAGGCCCGAGCCCGGTCACCCCCGGGAAGCTGGGGACTTCTGCTTTTGCGCAGCTTTGGCTCTCCTATGTTAACGACGCCGTCGCGCGGATCATCAAAGATGCGGTCGGGGTGGAACCTCCAGGAGCGGGAGAGCGGCGTGGATCGCAGAACGGCGTGCCTGAACCAGGCAAACGCATTCCGGGAAAAGGCGCTCGCCGATCCCGAGCACCACGATCAATGGATCGATGAAGCCATCAAATGGCTGGAACTGGCGATGGAAGCGAGCTGCCACGTCGCGGTGACGGTCGAAGCGAGTGATGGCTGCACCGTTCCGCAGCTGGCGGCGGCGGCCGACACCGTCGTATCGCATCAGCCTGACGCGCAGGTCCTGATCACACCCGCACGTGAGAACCAATCGCGACAGGCTGTCGTCGCTGCGGCGTTTATTCTCGGGACGTAACAATGTTGCGGGTCGACACTGTTCCCGCAGGCGTGCTAGGCGGGACACGAACCGCAACGAGAGTGACCTCGTGTCCGCGATCCGCTGGCCATTCGGGATGTTTCGCACGCGCCATCTGCGCGGGCTGCTGGCCGTGCTCGTCGCAACCATCTACCTGCTGTCGTGCCTGCTGCACGGCGCGCACGAACTCGATGTGACCAACCCCTCCAGCAAGGCGGAGATCGCCTCCGTGCTGGACGGGGCCGCCGGCCATAACAAGGCGTTCGCCGGCCATCATTGCCATGGCTGCTTCTCGGTGACGGTTGCGCAGCCGGCGCAGGCCGAGACCCTGACTGCGCTCGTCGCCGCTCCCGAGCCACCGCGCCTGCCTGCCATCGCCGGCGTGGTGCTCGATACGGACTCCCCGCCTCCCAAACTTATTGCCTGAACGGATTGGTCGGGCGCTCGCGCGCCTCCTAGCTTCATCCTTCACAGGTCGATTCCATGTTTTGCAGGCGAACTGCCGCGCGCTTGGCGTGCGCGACGGCGATTCTCATCGGCGGGCCGCTCATGCTGGCCGCGCAGGCCCAGACCCTAACCATGCGCAGCGCGCTGACGCGCGCGCTGGCCGCCAGCCCACGGCTGACGGCCGCCGAGCGCGACGTCGGCATCGCCACCGGCCAGCGCATCCAGGCGGGCGCGCTGCTCAATCCCGAGCTTTCCTACGAGCAGGACAATTCCTTCGGCTCCGGCATCTACCGCGGGACAAAATCGGCCGAAACCACGCTCCAGATCAGCCAGGCGTTCGAGTTGTTCGGCAAGCGCGAGGCACGCATCGCTGCGGGTAGCGCCGGTGTCGAGGTCGCCGCGATCCAGCGCAAGGCTGTCAGGCTCGAGGTGCTGTCGGAGACGGCGATCGCCTTCCTCAGTGTGCTCGGCGCCCAGCGCCGCATCCAGATCCTCGACGAGCAGGTCGCCGCGATCGATCGCCTGACACCCCTGCTCCGCCGCCGTGTCGAGGCCGGCGCGTCTTCACCCGCAGAGACCGGCCGGGCCGAGGTCGCCTCCGCGCTGGTGAAGGCCGACCGCGAGCGCTTCAAGGCGACGCTTGCCAGCGCCCGGCGCGAGCTCGCCCTGCTGATGGGCGATCCCACGCCGAAATTCGCCGACGTCTCCGGACGGCTTGACGCCATGGGCCGTCCGCCCTCGTTTCAGTCGGTGGTTGCCGCGATCGACGCCAACCCGCAACTTGTGCGCTGGACCGCAGTCTACGCCCAGCGAAATGCCGAGCTGCTGCTGGCGCGGTTGAAGCCATATCCGGACGTCCGGATCGCCGCCGGCTGGCGTCATTTCAACGAGACCAATGACGACGCGGTACGCCTCACCGTCTCGGTGCCGATCCCCGTGTTCGACCAGAACCAGGGCAACATCCTCTCGGCGCAGGAAAGTCTCGCCAGGACGAAAGCCGAGCGCGAAGCCAATCGCAACGCGTTGATCGTGATTGCCGGCCGCGCCTACGACTCGCTGCAAGGATCGCTGCGCGAGCTCGCGATATTGCGCGAGACCGCGATCCCGAAGGCCCAGGAGGCCGCCGAGGCGATCTCGCAGGGCTACGGCCAGGGCCGCTTCACGCTGCTCGAGGTGCTCGATGCGCAGGCAAGCGTGACGCAGGCGCGGCTGCGCGAGCAGGAAGCGCAGCAAAATTTCCACGCCGCGGTCGCGACCATCGAAGGTCTCGTCGGCAATCCCTTCACGCTCGCCCGGGAGAGCGCCAGATGAAGACATCCTCAACCATCCTCGTGGCTCTCATCACCGCCGCGCTCGGCGCCTATGGCTATGCCATGCTCGCACCCGCCAGGGTCGAGACGACGGAGCAGGCGCACGAGAAGAAGCCGGCGAACGAGCATGTCGAGCAGGACGAGCATGGCGCCGACCGCATCAGGATCTCCGACGTCAAGCTCGCCGCCGCGGGCGTCGCGCTCGCGGAAGCCGCAAGCGCGACGCTGACCGACACCCTCTCCTTCAACGGTGTGCTGCGCGCCAACCAGGAGGCCGTGGTGCAGGTGACGCCGCGCTTCCCCGGCATCGCCAAATCGATCCGCAAGCGGATCGGCGATACCGTCGCCAGGGATGACCTCCTGGCATCGATCGAAAGCAACCAGAGCCTGACGGCCTATGATCTCAAGGCGCCGATCGGCGGCACGATCATCGACCGGCAGATCTCGCTCGGCGAATACGCCTCCGAGCAGAAGCCGGCCTTCGTCGTCGCCGATCTCTCCACGATCTGGGTCGACCTCTCGATCTATCGCCAGGACATCAAGCGCGTGCGCCTCGGCGACGAGGTGCTGATCGATCCCGACGACGGCCGCGGCGAGATCAGGGGCGCGATCTCCTATCTGGCCCCGGTCGGCGTCAGCGAGACCCAGACCGCGCTGGCGCGCGTCGTGCTGGAGAACGCCGACGGACGCCTGCGGCCGGGCCTCTTCGTCACCGCGCGGCTGATCCTCGCCGCGCGTAACGTCGCCGTGGCGGTTCGAGCCAGCGCCATCCAGACGCTGGAAAACCGGACCATCGTCTTCGTCCGCGAGGACGGCGACAAGATCGAGGCCCGCCCGGTCGAGCTCGGCGAGTCCGATCCGCGCTACGTCGAGATCAAGGCGGGGCTGTCGGCCGGCGAGCGCTACGTTGCCGAAAACAGCTTCGTCGTGAAGGCGGAGATGGGCAAGGGAGACGCCGATCATGATTGAACGCAGCCTCGCCTTCTCGCTTCAACAGCGCTGGCTGGTGGTTCTCCTCTCGCTCGTGGCCGCGATCTTCGGCGTTTGGAATTTCACGCGTCTGCCGATCGATGCGGTCCCTGACATCACCAACGTCCAGGTCCAGATCAATACGAACGCCCCAGGCCTGTCTCCGCTCGAGGCCGAACAGCGCATTACCTTTCCGATCGAAGCCGTCATGGGAGGCCTGCCAAGGCTCGACTATACGCGCTCGATCTCCCGCTATGGCCTGAGCCAGGTCACGGTCGTGTTCCAGGAAGGCACCGACGTCTACTTCGCCCGCCAGCTCGTGGGCGAGCGCATCCAGCAGGTGAAGGATCAACTGCCCGCAGGGACCGAGGTCGCGATGGGACCGATATCGACCGGTCTCGGCGAAATCTACATGTACACGGTCAGTGCCGAGCCGGGCGCGAAATCCGCGAGCGGCCGCGAATACACGCCCACCGAACTCCGGACCATCCAGGACTGGATCATCAAGCCGCAGCTCCGTACTGTTCCTGGGGCGGTCGAGGTCAACTCGATCGGCGGCTATGAACGGCAATTCCACGTGCTTCCAAACCCCGGCCGGATGATGGCCTACAATTTCGGCTTCCGGGATGTGCTGAGCGCCCTCGCCGCCAACAACGCCAATGTCGGCGCCGGCTACATTGAGCGCAACGGCGAGCAATATCTGGTCCGCGCGCCCGGCCAGGTCGCAACGATCGAGGAGATCCGCGACGTCGTGATCGGCTCCCGCGGCGGCGTGCCGGTTCGCGTTCGCGACGTCGCCGACGTCCAGGAAGGCAAGGATCTGCGGACCGGCGCGGCATCCGTGGACGGCAAGGAGACCGTGCTGGGCACCGCGATGCTGCTGATCGGCGAGAACAGCCGCTCGGTCGCGCAGCGGATCGCGGCCAGGCTTGGCGAGATCGCCAAGTCGCTGCCGGACGGCGTCGTCGCGCGGGCGGTCTATGACCGTACGCATCTGGTGGAAGCGACGATCGAGACCGTTCAGAAGAACCTGCTGGAGGGGGCCGCCCTCGTCATTGCCGTCCTGTTTCTCGTTCTCGGCAACATCCGCGCGGCGCTGATCACCGCCTGCGTCATTCCGCTCTCGATGCTGCTGACGATCACCGGCATGGTCGGAGCCAAAGTCAGCGCCAATCTGATGAGTCTGGGTGCAATCGATTTCGGCATCATTGTCGACGGTGCCGTCATCATCGTCGAAAACTGCCTCCGCCTGCTTGCGCAGGAACAACACACGCGCGGTCGTCTGCTGTCGGTCACGGAGCGGACCGAGACGATCCGGGCGGGCGCCAGCGAGGTGATCCAGCCGAGCCTGTTCGGCACGCTGATCATCGCCGTGGTCTATCTCCCGGTCCTGACCTTGACCGGCACCGAGGGCAAGATGTTCACGCCGATGGCGCTCACGGTGCTGATGGCGCTGGCCGGCGCGGCCCTGCTGTCGGTCACCTTCGTTCCTGCCGCGATCGCGATCCTGGTCCGCGGCAAGGTCTCGGAGAAAGAAAATATCTTCATGCGAGCGGCGAAGCGGATCTACGTTCCGCTTCTCGACCGGGTCATCCGTCACCGTGTCGGCGTAGCCCTCGCCTGCTTCTTCGTCGTTGCCGGCAGCCTGGCTGCGGCAACCCGGATGGGCGGCGAATTCATTCCCAGCCTTGATGAGGGAGACGTGACGATCGAGACGCTTCGGATCCCCGGCACCAGCCTGACGCAGAGCGTGGAGATGCAGCTCCGGCTCGAGCGCGCGCTCAAAGAGGTCCCCGAGGTCGCCACCGTGTTCTCCAAGCTCGGCACCGCGGAGGTCGCCAACGATCCCATGCCGCCCAACGCTGCCGATACCTACGTCATGCTGAAGCCCAGGGAGCAATGGCCGGACCCCGGCAAGTCCAAGGCTGATGTCGTCGAGGAGCTCGATCGCGTCGCCAACACGCTGCCGGGCTCGAGCTACGGCATGACGCAGCCGATCCAGATGCGCTTCAACGAGCTCATCGCGGGCGTACGCAGCGACGTCGGCGTCAAGATATTCGGCGACGATCTCGACATCCTGCTTGGAATTGCGCAGCAGGTGCAGTCCGTCCTGCGCGGTATCAATGGCGTAGCCGATCTGAAGACCGAGCAGGTCGCGGGCCTGCCGATACTCACCGTCAAGCTCGACCGTCAAGCCTTGTCGCGTTATGGCCTCAGCGTCGGCGACGTGCAGAGCGTCGTCGAGATCGCGGTCGGCGGGAAGCCTGCCGGTAAGCTCTACGAGGGCGATCGCCGTTTCGATATCGTCGTTCGCCTGCCGGAAAACCTGCGTGCCAACCTTGATGCGATCAAGGCCATTCCCATTTCCCTGCCGCCCGGACCGGATGGTGCGGCACTGACCAGGACGGCATGGGCGGGCACAACCGGCGCGCCGCTACGCTACGTACCGCTCTCCTCGGTGGCCGCCGTAGAGATTGCGCCGGGTCCCAACCAGATCAGTCGTGAGAACGGCAAGCGCCGCGTCGTGGTCGCGGCCAACGTCCGCGAGCGCGATCTGGGCTCGTTCGTCACCGAGGCGCAGGATGCTGTTGCGCAGAAGGTCAAGCTGCCGCCCGGCTACTGGATCGGCTGGGGCGGCCAGTTCGAGCAGCTTGTCTCGGCGACCAAGCGGCTGACCATCGTCGTGCCGGTGGCGCTGCTGCTGGTGTTCCTACTGCTGTTCATGAGCATGGGGTCGGCGGCGGATGCGCTGCTGGTCTTCAGCGGCGTGCCGCTGGCGCTCACGGGCGGTATCGCGGCGCTGCTGATGCGCGGCATCCCGCTGTCGATCAGCGCCGGCGTCGGCTTCATTGCACTGTCCGGCGTCGCCGTGCTCAACGGCCTCGTCATCATCGCGTTCATCGAGCGGCTGCGGAGCGAGGGCAAGCCTCTCGTCTTGGCCGTCCGCGAAGGCGCCCTGACACGTCTGCGCCCGGTGCTGATGACCGCGCTGGTCGCCTCGCTTGGCTTCGTGCCTATGGCGCTTGCGACCGGCGCCGGCGCCGAGGTGCAGCGGCCGCTCGCGACCGTCGTGATCGGCGGCATCATCTCCTCGACCGTGCTGACGCTCCTGGTCCTGCCGGCGCTCTACGTGCTGTTCCGTCGTGACGGCGTCCGCGAAACGCCTAAAATGGGTTCTGATTTGGCGCACGCCGATTCCGGGGAGCGGTAGACGTGGACAAGCACGACCACCATGCCGGCCATCATCACCATGACCACCACGACCATGCCGGGCACGACCACGGTCATAGCCACGGCCTTGGCCACGGTGCGCATGTCCACGCGCCCGCAAGTTTTGGCAGGGCGTTTGCGATCGGCATCTCGCTGAACACCGCGCTCGTCATCGCGCAAGGCGTCTACGGCTACGTCGCCAATTCCACCGCCCTGCTCGCCGACGCCAGCCATAATCTCAGCGACGTGCTCGGCCTCGTCATGGCCTGGGGTGCATCGGTTGCGGCCAGGCGCGCGCCCACGGGCCGCTTCACCTACGGCTTTCGCGCCTCGACCATCCTTGCGGCCCTCGCGAACGCCGTCTTCCTCCTGGTCGCGACCGGCGCGATCGGCTGGGAGGCGATCCTGCGCCTGCGCGAGCCTGAGCCGGTCGCCGGCGTCACGGTGATGATCGTCGCCGGCATCGGCATCCTCATCAACGGCGCGACCGCGATGCTGTTCGCGAGTGGCCGCAAGGACGACATCAACATCCAGGGCGCGTTCCTGCACATGGCGGGAGACGCGGCGGTCTCGCTCGGCGTGGTCATCTCGGCGGCGCTGATCATGTGGACGGGCTGGCTCTGGCTCGATCCGCTGGCGAGCCTTTTGATCTGCGCCGTCATCCTCTGGAGCACGACCGGCCTCTTGCGCAGCTCGATCGACATGTCGATGGCCGCCGCGCCGCGGGGCACCGACCTCGACGCCATCAAAGCCTTGCTGATGCAGCGGCCCGGCGTCTCCGATATTCACGACCTGCACGTCTGGCCGATCTCTACCACCGAGACGGCGCTGACCTGCCACCTCGTCATGCTGGGCGGTCACCCCGGCGACGCCTTCCTGATGGAGACCGCGCAGCTCCTGAAAACCTCGCACCGGATCGGCCATACGACGATCCAGATCGAGACCGGCCAGGACAATGGCTGCGCGCTGGCGCCCGACAACGTGGTGTGACGGCGCGTCGTCTGGAGGCAACGGGCACACCCGCATCCCCACCGTCATTGCGAGCGCAGCGAAGCAATCCAGACCGTGTCTGCGGAAAGATTCTGGATTGCTTCTCTACGCTCGCAATGACGAATACGGACAAGCCGTGTTGCTACGCCGCCTTCGCCGTCACGATCCAGATCGCGCCCGGCAGCGCCACCGACTGCCCCTCGACGAATGGCGCCAGCGCTTCGCGGATCGAGCCCTTGGCGGCCTCAACGGTCTCCGGCGGATGGCCTTGCAGCGCGCGGCTGGCGGGGCCGATTTGAAGAGAGCCGTCGACGGCCGCGTCCAGCCCGCCACCGATCGCGATGTCCATCGCAAGGTTATGCGGCTCCATGGCGACGTCCGCGAAGCCGGCGCCCTTCAGGATGCGCATCACGCGCTCTTCCGAGGCAAAGGCGAACGGACCGGGGTCCTCCGGACCGACCGGCGGCATCTTGGGCACGTGTTTGTAGACCGCCATCAGCGGCGTCATCATCCAGGGATTTTCGCGCGGCTCGCGCCAGCAGATGAAGGCGAGCCGCCCCGAAGGTTTCAGCGCGCGGCGCAGGTTGATGAACGAGACAATTGGGTCGGCAAAGAACATCACGCCGAAGCGCGATGCGAGCAGATCGAAGCTCGCCGGCTCGAACGGATAGACTGTTGCATCCGCCAGCACGAAATCGAGCGGCAGGTTCTTTGGCGAAAGCGCCTGCGCCTGCGACAGCATCGGCTCGGACACGTCGAGCCCGAGCGCAAAGCCATTCGGCGCCACCGCCTTCGCAAATGCGACGGTGGTCGCACCGGAGCCGCAACCGATATCCAGCACGCGTTCACCCAGCTTCGGCTTCGCCCGGTCGATCAGGATGTCCGCAATCGGCCCGAGCAGCGTCTCCTGCACCGCATGGCGATCCGCCCAGCGCTGCCCGCCCGGTCCGTTCCAATAGGCGATCTGGTCGGCGTTCTCTGCGTGTCCGCTTGGCAATTCCATCACGGCCTCTATGTCTCCCATTGGCAAGCTGCCCTCCGCCTCGCAATTGCGCGCAGTCACACGCATGGGCAGCCCGTGTGCAGGACGTAGCGTAATTTTCTGCGACGGCCAAACTTTGGCGTCCGGCAACAGCTCCATGTCGAAGCGATGCACCAGTGCCGCGAGCACGATCGTCGCCTCCTGGAGCGCGAAGGATGCCCCGATGCAGATGCGCGGCCCGTTGCCGAACGGCAGATAAGCAAAGCGCGGGATCGCCGCGCGTGCCTCCGTCAGGAAGCGCGACGGATCGAACGCGTCGGGCTGCCGCCACAACAGCTGGTGCCGATGCAGCACGTAAGGCGCGATCACGATCAGGGAGCGCGGCTTGATCTTGAGGCCTCCGAGCGTATCCGCCCCCTCGGCCATCCGGCTCAGCGCCGCGATGGGCGGGTAGAGCCGCAGCGCCTCCTCGACCACGGCACGGGTCACGACCAGCCGTTCCGCAAGCCCCTCGACCGGCCCGGCCAGTTCGCGCCCCGCCTCCTCGCGGACACGCGCACGCCAATGCGGCGCTTGTGACAAGAGGAACATCGACCAGGCCAGCGTGTTGGCCGTCGTTTCATGTCCCGCCGACAGGAAGGCCAGGATGTTCGATCTGACCTCGGCGAGCGACATCGCGCGCCCGGTCGCAGGATCGAGCGCGCGGAGCAGCAGCGTCAGGAGATCGGAAGGCGCCTCGCCCGCAGAGAGGCCGGCAAGCCGCAATTGCCGCGTTGCGATGATCTGGTCGATGATCCCTTCGAAATAGGCCATCGTCCGACGCAGACGGCCGCGCCCGGGCCGCGGCACGGATTGCGGCAGGCCGAGCAGATCGAAGGCGCCAATCCGGCCGATCACCGTAAAGTAGGCGCTCATCGCAGCTCGGAATTCGTCGTAGTCGCCACCAATGCCGTCCGAGAAGATGGTCAAGGCGAGCACGTTCAGCGTGATCAGCGTCATCTCTGCCGCGACGTCGACGGTTGTCCGCGGCCCCAGGGTGCGCCATCTCTCCGCCAGCTGGTCGGCCGCCGCCAGCATCGCGGAGGTGAAGGACGTGACCGTGCGCCGCGCAAACAGCGGCGCCAGCGCTCGCCGTTGCATCTCCCAACGCTGGCCCTCGACGCTCAACAGCCCATCGGCAAGACCGCTGGCGAGAATGCGGCGCTGGATCGGGTCCTTGCGGTAGTTGCCGGCATTGTCGACCAGCACATGCTTGATGGCTGCCGGGTCATGCACGAGGACGGCGTCGGTAAAGGGCAGCCTGACCTTCGCGATCGGCTCGCGAAAGAATTCTGCACTCCAGCATTCCAGCGGATTTCGTTTGAGCGCCGCGAGCAGCGGAAACAACCGCAGCCGCTCTTCCGGCGGACAGGGCGCCGGCGGGCAATAACTCTCCGAAACTCCCAAAACGGAAACAGGCATCGAACTGGCAAAAAGTCGGGAACAATATGCAGTAAAGTCTCAGCCTCGCCGGAGTTCCTGGCGGCGTCCAGCGGCAACGTGGGAAGCCCACGGCCGAGTACCCGACTACCCAGTCAGTTGGATCGAGCGGTGCGACCGATATTCCAGCGAATGGCTTCCAGAGGGATGTGGGTGAACGCCTCGGCCAGCCGTCGCCTCCAAGGTTGCTTCACCGTCGAGAGCCTCCCCTCCAGATGCGCGGCCTTCTCGCGCGCTGCCACAGTTTCGACGTTGGCTTTGAGCAATTCGGCCAGCAGCTTGTTCGTGCGGTTGCACTCTCTCTCGAAGTCGGACCGATGGCTGCCGGCAATAGCCTTCATCTCCAGGAGATCGGCCTGCAACGTGGCAATGTGCTCCTTGAGGGCGGTGACCACCTGGTGACCGGCCGGAGCTTGGGAGGTGCGTGTGATGGGCGAATGGCTGATTTCGGTGAGATCGACGTGAACCAGGGTCTTTCCATCATTCGAGCGAGACCGGGGAAACCGGTGTCGCTTCACCAGCGATCTGGCTGCCTCAGGCGATATCCTGAGTCGCTCGCCTAGCTCGGCATAAGTCAGCATCTCGACGGGCATGATGGCTACTCCCGGCCGGTCGGGCGGTCACCGCCCGAACAACGAGACGCACGATAGCAGCCCCGAGTTAACGAACGGTTTACTATGCCTGCGGGTGATGTCCGCTTGGCCGATGGAGTATCTCTGGCAACTTGGTCGGAAAGCCCGGGTGCCGAAATGACAAGAGGCCGCCAAGCGGCAGCCTCTTCGATCACCTCGGCGAGCAGCTTCATGAATGTCACGCGCGCGGTACGCCGTCCGACGGTGATAAGCGGTGAGAGGACCGAACCACCGACCCGCGCCAGCCTGGATCATTCGGCTGCCAGCGAGGCTCCTGTTCGCTTCGCAAGAACGCGGCGAAAGTCCGCCGCCAGCTCGTCATAGTAGCGAGCAAGCTCCTCATAAAAAGCCTTTCCGGCCTGGTCGCTCGCTTCTTGGGCTGCTTTCATGCAGTGAGCGGCTTTGGACTCGTACCTTTCCAGCTTGATGCGAAGATCACTCATCACGGCGATACTCCACGCTAATGACGGGAGCTGGAACGGTGGTTCGGGCGGAGATCGAAAAGATGACCGAACGAAGGCAATTTTGGACCGGTCGGGGGCCCTTTCTGGGCGTCCGGCGCGCTGGGCTATGAGCCAAAGCGCGTTTGCCGCCATGCGGGGGTTTTAGGAAATGGCGTAGATGAACCCGCACGCTAGAGGTGAACACGCCAGATTCGAGAGGCCCCGAGCAAGCGAGCCCGGCGACAATATCGCCGATAAACCAGCTCTAGCAGCGCCAACATTGGCAAACTCCTCCTTTTACCCTGATGTGGATATTGGCCGTCCAGCGCACCGATTTATGTGATGTCGATCACAATTGGGACTTTGCGCCAATGCCATGCTCCGACTACTCTGTTCGCATTGCGATTTGGGGCTGCAATGGGCGCGTTTCGGATTTTTGTATTTTGGTTGGTTGCAATCTGTCTCGGCTGCGGATCGGCGCACGCGGAAAAGCGCGTCGCCCTGGTGATCGGCAATTCCGCCTACAAGAGCGTACCCAAGCTGACCAATCCGGTGAACGATGCCACCCTGGTCGGCGGTATGTTCAAGAAGGCCGGGTTCGACGCGGTCGATGTCAGGCTTGACGTGAGCGCGGCGGACATGCGCCGGGCGCTGCGCGAGTTCGCTGGCAGAACGCGCGATGCGGAGGTCGCCGTCATCTATTATGCGGGGCACGGCATCGAATTGGACGGGGCCAACTACTTGATCCCAACCGACGCGATGCTGGAAACCGACGGCGACGTGCTCGATGAGACGGTCGCGCTCGATCGGGCGCTCTTCGCGGTCGAGCCCGCCAAGCAGCTTCGCCTCGTCATATTGGACGCCTGCCGCGACAATCCCTTTGCCAAGACCATGAAGCGCACGGTGGCCGCGCGCGCCATTGGACGCGGGCTCGCCAAGGTCGAGCCGACCAGCCCGAACACCATGATCGCCTTCGCCGCGAAGGCCGGCTCGACGGCCTCGGACGGTGATTCCAAAAACAGCCCGTTTGCGGCGGCCCTTGTTGATCGTCTCCCCACGCCCGGTCTCGACCTACGCAAGGCCTTCGGCTTCGTGCGCGACGACGTCCTCAAGAACACCGGCTACAAGCAGGAGCCGTATGTCTACGGCTCGCTGGGCGGTGACGACGTGCCGCTGGTGCCGGCCAGGCCGGCAGCAGCGCCGGGCCCGCAAGCCAATCCCCAGGACAGCGTGCGCCGCGACTATGAGCTGGCGCTCCAGGCGGGAAACCGGGACGCATGGGAAGCATTTTTGCAGGCTTATCCGGACGGGTTCTATGCGGGCCTCGCCCGCGCGCAATTGAAGAACGTCGCCGCCGAAGAGGCGCGCACGGCTGCCGCCGAGAAGGCGCGCCAGGCTGAGGAGGCAAAGGCGCGGCTCGCCGCTGAGCGCGCCAACAAGGCCGAGCAGGAGAAGGCGGCCGCCGCCAAGGCTGCCGAGGACGCCCGGCTTGCCGCCGAGAAAGCCAAGCAGGCCGAGGCGGCCAAGGCGGCCGCAGCCGAGCAACGCCGGAGGGAGGCCGAGGCCGCCGCGGCGAAGGTGCTGGCCGACAAGCAAGCGGCCGAGAAGGCACTTGCCGAGAAGCTCGCGAGCGACAAGGCCGCTGCCGAGCTGGCCGCCAAGCAGGCTGCCGAAAAGCAGGCTGCCGAGAAACAGCAGATCGCCGACACCGCGCAGAAGGTCGCGGCTGTCGCACCAACCTCATCGCAGCCGAGCCTGTCTCCGCAAGAGGCTGCGAAGCTGGTGCAGTCCGAACTGCGCCGCGTCGGCTGTCTGGCGTTGCCGGCGGACGGCGACTGGAATACGTCATCGCAACGCTCGCTGACGCTGTTCAACAAATATGCGGGAACGAAGTTCGACGCAAAGCTTGCGAGCTTGGATGCACTGGACGCAATCAAGGCCAAGCAGGGACGGGTCTGCCCTCTGGTCTGCGACCACGGCTTCAAGGCCGACGGCGACGCTTGCGTGAAGATCACGTGCCGCGCCGGTTATCGCATCAACGACGACAACGAATGCGAGAAGGTTCAGGACAAGAAGCCGGTTGCAACCCGCGAGGATGCCAACAAGCGAGACGCGGAGCGAAAACAGATCGAAGCTGCACCTGCGAAGCCGTCTGCATCCGGTCAAATGATTTGTAACAATGCGGGCTGTCGGCCGGTAAAGTCTGGCTGTCGGCTTTCTAGCGGCCCGAGGTATGGACATGGGGGCATGGCTGTCCCGGAAATTGAAGTGTGTAACTGAGCGGCGGCAGAGACGAGCGACCCCTCTGCGGATCAGGCACCGTAGCTCGCCTCGACAAGCCCGCCCTCCTCGTCCGCTGGGCTTCGGCGTGGCAGCCTGCCTCGCTGCGCGAGCGAAGGCTGGTGGGCGGTCACGGATTCGAACCGCGGACCCTCTCGGTGTAAACGAGATGCTCTAACCAGCTGAGCTAACCGCCCCTCGCCGCCTCTTTAGCCCCAGGCCCCCCGGAGGGGCAAGGGCCGAACGTCAACGCATATCAATCAATCCCTCGGCCGTCCCGGCAGCCCCGGCACGGCGTCGATCCACACCGCCGCCGATTGGCACCAGATCTGGCGGCTGGGCCGCAAGGCCTCGCGCTGGCGGATGCTACCCCAGCGGATGCCCCAATCGTCGGCTTCCGTGCCCTCGCCGCTGGTGAACAGCGGGGAGCCGCAGTCGCCGCAGAAATGCTGGAAGCGCATCCGGCCGTTGTCGCCGCGCTTGCCATAGACCCTGGGCTTTCCGCCGGTCAGCCGGATGGTTTGCCCGGAGCAGATCGCGGTCACCCGAAAGGGAGACCCGGTCAGCGTCTGGCAATCGGTGCAGTGGCACACCGAGACGGCCTCCGGATCGATCTCCGCCGCGTAGCTGACTCGTCCGCAATGGCATTGTCCGTCGATCTGCATGCCGCGCTCCCGAAACAAAAACGGCGCCCGAAGGCGCCGTTTTAACATCTTTGGCGGTCTCAGTGAGCGGTCAGGCCGCCGGCGGCTTCGTCACCGTCCGGCTTCACCGTCACCTTGGTATCCTCTTCCCAGACGATCGGCACCGGCTTCTTCACCAGCGCGCGGGCGACGACGTCGTCGAGCCGCGAGACCGGGACGATGTCCATGCCGCCCTTGATCGCATCGGAAATCTCCGTGAGATCCTTGGCGTTGTCCTCGGGGATCAGCACCGTCTTGATGCCGCCGCGGGCGGCAGCCAGGAGCTTCTCCTTCAGGCCGCCGATCGGCAGCACGCGGCCGCGCAGCGTGATCTCGCCGGTCATCGCGACATCGTGGCGGACCGGGATGCCGGTCATGACCGAGATGATCGCGGTGGCCATCGCCACGCCTGCGGACGGGCCGTCCTTGGGCGTAGCGCCCTCCGGCACGTGCACGTGGATGTCGCGCCGGTCGAACTGCGGCGGCTCGATGCCGTAGTTGATCGCCCGCGAGCGGACATAGGACGCCGCCGCCGAGATCGACTCCTTCATCACGTCGCGCAGATTGCCCGTGACCGTCATCTTGCCCTTGCCGGGCATCATGACGCCTTCGATCGTCAAGAGCTCGCCGCCGACGTCCGTCCAGGCAAGGCCGGTGACGATGCCGACCTGCGGCTCGCTCTCGATCTCGCCGAAGCGATACTTCGGCACGCCGAGGAACTCTTCCAGAGTCTTCTCGGTGACCTTGACCGACTTCTTCTTGGAGATCATCAGCTCCTTCACCGCCTTGCGGGCGAGTGTCGACAGCTCACGCTCAAGATTACGCACGCCCGCTTCGCGGGTATAGCGGCGGATCATCAGCAACAAGGCGTCGTCGTCGATCGACCATTCCTTGGAATCGAGGCCATGCTTGGCGATCGCGTTCGGGATCAGGTGCTTGCGCGCAATCTCGACCTTCTCGTTCTCGGTGTAGCCCGCGATCCGGATGATCTCCATGCGGTCCATCAGCGGCCCCGGAATATTGAGCGTATTCGCGGTCGTGATGAACATCACGTTGGAGAGATCGTAGTCGACCTCGAGATAGTGGTCGTTGAAGGTCGCGTTCTGCTCGGGGTCCAGGACCTCGAGCAGCGCCGAGGACGGATCGCCGCGGAAATCGGCGCCCATCTTGTCGATCTCGTCCAAGAGAAACAGCGGGTTGGACGACTTCGCCTTGCGCATCGACTGGATAATCTTGCCGGGCATCGAGCCGATATAGGTGCGGCGATGACCGCGGATCTCGGCCTCGTCGCGCACGCCGCCGAGCGAGACGCGCACGAATTCGCGCCCCGTCGCCTTGGCGATCGACTTGCCGAGCGAGGTCTTGCCGACGCCGGGAGGCCCGACCAGGCACAGGATCGGACCCGTGAGCTTATTGGCGCGCGACTGCACCGCAAGATACTCGACGATGCGGTCCTTGACCTTCTCGAGCCCGTAGTGATCGGCATCCAAAACGGCTTGCGCGGCCTCCAGGTCCTTCTTGACCTTGGACTTCTTGTTCCACGGGATCGACAGCAGCCAATCCAGATAGTTTCGCACCACCGTCGCTTCCGCGGACATCGGCGACATCTGGCGCAGCTTCTTCAGCTCGTGCTGCGCCTTCTCGCGCGCTTCCTTCGACAGCTTGGTCTTGGAGATCTTCTCTTCGAGATCAGCGAGCTCATCGCGACCATCGTCGTCGCCGAGCTCCTTCTGAATCGCCTTCATCTGCTCGTTGAGATAGTACTCGCGCTGGGTCTTCTCCATCTGGCGCTTGACGCGCGAGCGGATGCGCTTCTCGACCTGCAGCACCGAGATCTCGCTCTCCATCAGCCCCAGCACCTTCTCCAGGCGCGAGGTAACGGACAGCGTCTCCAGGATTCCTTGGCGATCCGCGATCTTGACCGCGAGATGCGAGGCAACGGTGTCGGCGAGCTTGGCGAAATCGGTGATCGCCTGCACGACGCCGACGACCTCGGCCGAGATCTTCTTGTTGAGCTTCACATAGCTCTCGAAGTCGGACACGACCGAGCGCGCCAGCGCTTCGGCCTCGACCGATTTCGCATCGGTGTCGGCGAGCGCAACGGCGGTTGCTTCATAATAGTCGGCGCGATCGGTATACTTCTCCACGCGCGCGCGCTCGAGCCCTTCGACCAGCACCTTCACGGTGCCGTCGGGAAGCTTCAGGAGCTGCAACACGCTGGCGAGCGTACCGGTCTCGTAAATCGCATCGGGCGCCGGATCATCGTCGGACGCGTTCTTCTGCGTCGCGAGCATGATCAGCGCGTCGTTCTTCATCACCTCTTCGAGCGCGCGGATCGATTTCTCGCGACCAACGAAGAGCGGCACGATCATGTGCGGGAAGACGACGATATCGCGCAGCGGAAGCACGGGATAAGCGTGCGCCTCGCCGTGAACGATGGTTGGCCGGGGTTTGGGACTGGTCATGGCCTTTTCCTTTTGCTTTGCCCCCTTGCACGCAGCCCGCTGTAGCTAGCGCAACCGCCACAAGGTGCCGAGGTGATCCGCAAAACCAGTAGGCCCTTAAGCTTGGACCGGCCTTGCCAGATCGAAGTGAGGCGAATCTTGAAGAGAATTCCTGCTCGCCGTTGACACTAAGGTGGCTATCGACCCGGGGGGTGTCAAGCCATTGAAAAATGCGCGCCATTCGGCGCTTACGCACGCGGGACGAGCGACGCAACACCGGCTGCGGATACACGTTCCGCAGCCGTCAATTCGAGAGGTTCGAAGGCTCAGACCAGCGCCGTTCAGGCACTGGCATTCTCAACCGCGCGATCGGAGCGATCGGCGTAGATGTAGAGCGGGCGCGCCGTGCCTTCCACGACCTCGCGGGAGATCACGACCTCTTCCACACCTTCCAGGCCCGGCAGATCGAACATGGTCTCGAGCAGGATCGCCTCGAGGATCGAGCGCAGTCCGCGCGCGCCGGTCTTGCGCTCGATCGCCTTGCGGGCAACCGCGCCAAGCGCCTCGTCGGCGAAGGTCAGCTCGATGTTCTCCATCTCGAACAGGCGCTGGTACTGCTTGACCAGTGCATTCTTCGGATCGGTCAGGATCTTCTTCAGCGAGGTCTCGTCGAGGTCCTCGAGCGTCGCAACGACCGGCAGACGGCCGACGAACTCGGGGATGAGGCCGTACTTCAGGAGATCCTCGGGCTCGACGTGGCGGAAGATCTCGCCGGTGCGGCGGTCTTCCGGTGCCATCACCGAGGCACCGAAGCCGATCGAGGTCGACCGGCCGCGCGCCGAGATGATCTTCTCGAGGCCCGAGAAGGCGCCGCCGCAGATGAACAGGATGTTGGTGGTGTCCACTTGCAGGAACTCCTGCTGCGGATGCTTGCGGCCGCCCTGCGGCGGGACCGAAGCCACCGTGCCTTCCATGATCTTCAGCAGTGCCTGCTGCACGCCCTCGCCCGACACGTCGCGGGTGATCGAGGGGTTGTCGGACTTGCGGCTGATCTTGTCGATCTCGTCGATGTAGACGATGCCGCGCTGCGCGCGCTCGACATTGTAGTCGGCGGCCTGGAGCAGCTTCAGGATGATGTTCTCGACGTCCTCACCGACGTAGCCGGCTTCGGTCAGCGTCGTCGCGTCGGCCATCGTGAAGGGCACGTCCAGAATGCGGGCGAGCGTCTGCGCGAGCAGCGTCTTGCCCGAGCCGGTCGGACCGATCAGCAGGATGTTCGACTTCGCGAGTTCGACGTCGTTGTGCTTGGTCTGGTGGTTGAGGCGCTTGTAGTGATTGTGCACCGCGACCGACAGGACCTTCTTCGCATGGCTCTGGCCGATCACGTAGTCGTCCAGCACCTTGCAGATTTCCTTCGGCGTCGGAATACCGTCGCGCGACTTCACCAGCGAGGACTTGTTCTCCTCACGGATGATGTCCATGCAGAGCTCGACGCACTCGTCGCAGATGAAGACCGTGGGACCCGCGATCAGTTTGCGGACTTCGTGCTGGCTCTTGCCGCAGAACGAGCAATACAGCGTGTTCTTGGAGTCGCTCGTGCCGACCTTACTCATTCATGTCTCCGTCCGCGGTTCGATCCCGTCCGCTCGATCGCTCCATTCCGGCACGACAGCCGGCATAGAGTTCAAATAGAGCAAATTCCGTACCAAAAAAGACCCTACGCGTTACATCCCGTGCGAATCACGGTCACTCGATTCTCCCGCGATCTTAGCCCATCAGTCGTAGCCAACCATGCTGTCACCCGACTATCAAGAATTCGCTAATCGGGGGTCGCCGGCTGCCCGTTACAATACCGTGATTTCACGTCTTGGCACGGGAGAACTGACCGAAATCACGCGGGCGTTGCCGGATTACCACGAAAGAACCAGCACGAAAGCGGAACTTTTCGCCTGTCGCAGGGCGCAAACCTGTTTTTTGCGCCGCGCGAACGCGCCGTTAACGTGAAGGCCGCCCTGACGATCCCAAGTAATCCCCGGGATCGCCGTTACCATATCGGTAGTGCTACGGGGCTTTCGGCGGCGCCGGATCCTCGGCGCGCTTGTCGATCACCTTGTCGACAAGGCCAAATTCCTTGGCGTCGTTTGCCGTGAGGAACTTGTCGCGTTCCAGCGCATCCTCGATCGACTTGTAGGTCTGACCGGTGTGCTTGACGTAGATCTCGTTGAGCCGCTTTTTCAGGTTCAGGATTTCCTGCGCGTGCAGCATGATGTCGGTGGCCTGGCCTTGGAAGCCGCCGGAGGGCTGGTGCACCATGATGCGCGCGTTCGGCAGCGAGAAGCGCATGTCCTTCTCGCCGGCGGCGAGCAGCAGCGAGCCCATCGAGGCCGCCTGTCCCGTGCAGAGCGTGGAGACCGGCGGGCGGATGAACTGCATGGTGTCGTAGATCGCAAGGCCCGACGTCACCACACCACCCGGCGAGTTGATGTACATCGAGATTTCCTTCTTCGGATTCTCGGCTTCGAGGAACAGAAGCTGCGCGACGATCAGCGTCGACATGCCGTCCTCGACCGGTCCGGTCACGAAGATGATGCGCTCTTTCAACAGGCGCGAGAAGATGTCGTAGGCGCGCTCGCCACGGTTGGTCTGCTCGACCACCATGGGCACGAGGTTCATGTAGGTTTCAACCGGATCGCGCATGAGTCACCTAGGTTCTTTGGAGGCGGACATCCTTGCGGCAAGGCAGTCTTGGCTGGAATTGCCGAGCTCGGATGGACGTCCCGTGATGCAGGACTTGGGTAGGTAGCGACAGATATAGCCCAATTCGCTCCACACAAGCCCGGAGCGAATTAAGGCTTAATCCGACAAACCTGTTGAAGCTGATTCGCGGAAACAGGCCCAGCCGGCCACTTGGCTAGCGCGCCCGCTTCCGCCGATCATCCTTAACAGACGGCTTTCTTGCGAAGCCCTAAGCGGCGGTCTTGTCCGCCTCGTCATCCTTGTAGAGCTCCTCGCGCGAGACCTTCTTCTCGGTCACGTTGGCGAGCTCGAGGATGAAGTCGACCACCTTGTCCTCATAGATCGGTGCACGAAGCTGGGCCAGCGCGTTGGCATTGTTGCGGTAATAGTCCCAGACTTCCTTCTCACGGCCCGGCACCTGGCGCGCGCGCTCGATCACTGCGCGACCCACCTCGTCATCGGTCACGGTGATCTTGTTCTTCTCGCCGATCTCCGACAGCACGAGGCCGAGGCGCACGCGGCGATCGGCGATCTTGCGATACTCGTCCCTCGCCTTCTCCTCGGTGGTGTCCTCGTCGGCAAAGGTCTTGCCGGCAGAGTCCATCTCGGCCTTGACCGAGTTCCACATCAGATTGAACTCCTCGTCGATCAGCGAGGGAGGCGCATCGAAGCGATGCGCCTCGTCGAGACGATCGAGCAGCGCACGCTTGACGCGCTGACGCGTCGTGGTGGCGAACTCGGCCACCAGCCGCTCGCGCGCGGCTTCCTTCAGCTTGTCCAGCGATTCAAGGCCGAGCGACTTGGCAAACTCGTCGTCGATCTTGGTATCCTGCGGCGCCTCGACCAGCGTTGCGGTGGTCTCGAACTCGGCGTCTTTTCCCGCGAGCTTCTCGCTCATGTAGTTCTTCGGGAACGACGCCTTCACCGTGCGGGTCTCGCCCGCGCCGATGCCGATGAGCTGATCCTCGAAGCCGGGGATGAAAGTGTTGGAGCCGATCTGGACCTGAATGCCCTCGCCGGTGCCGCCCTCGAACGCTTCGCCGTTGATGGTGCCCTTGAAGCTGACGGTGACGCGATCGCCGGAGGCCGCCTTGGCGCCCTCACCCTTGTCGCTGTAGCCGCGGTTGTTGTCGGCGATGCGCTTGATGGCCTCGTCGACCTCGACGTCGGTGACGTCGGCGACCGGCTTCTCGACCTGGAAGCTCTTGAAGTCGGCAAGCTGGATCGGCGGCACCACTTCGATCGCGACCGTGTAGGTCAGGTCGGACTTGCCGGAGAGCAATTCCTCGACCTCTTTCTGCTCGGTCGGCATGGTGATCTTCGGCTCGGTCGCAAGGCGGAAGCCACGCTCCTGGAAGATCTGCGTGTTGGTGTCGCGAATGGTCTGGTCGATAGTCTCGGCCATCACCGAACGGCCATAGACCTTCTTCAGGTGAGCCACCGGCACCTTGCCGGGACGGAAGCCGTTGAGGCGCACCTTGTCCTTGAGGTCGACGAGCTTGGCGTCGGCCTTGGCATCGAGATCAGACGCGGCAACGCTGATCTTGAACTCGTGCTTCAATCCTTCCGAGAGGGTCTCTGTGACCTGCATGGCGTCCAATCTTCTTCTCGCTTCGTCACGGCGCTTGCCGCCGCGACATTTGTCATCAATCGATCCGGCGCGCGGGCAAAACGCCTTTGCGCCGGTGGTTCATCGGACCTACCTCCTCGGGACAAAACGTCCATGAGGAACGAGGTCCTGCAGTAATCCGTGCAAACGCTGAAAGCGCTTGGTGCGGGCGGAGGGACTCGAACCCCCACAACTTTCGTCACTGGAACCTAAATCCAGCGCGTCTACCAGTTCCGCCACGCCCGCGTGAATTTGCATCAAGACCGGCCGCGATGCCGCGGGCGGCCGGGCTTATAGCATGTGCCCGCCTGTTCGCAGCAAAAAAATGGCCGTGTGGACGCCCCCTTCAGATAGGCGCGACGGCTGGACTTATCCAGCGCGGCGTGGTCCGCATCGCCCTCATGACGAAACGATTTTTTGCCCCCACCCGACGCGAGGTTTTGGCCGGCCTGGCGGCCTCGGCGGCGGGTCTGGCCGGGGGCGGCGCGATGCCGCCGGCAGCCACCCGCCTCCCACTCCAGGCGCGGCCTGCGACCCTGGCTCTAAGGCCGGGACAGCCGGCTACACCGATCTGGGAGCTGGTGGCGCCAAGTACTGCCCGTGACGTCCGTCTCAAGCGCGGCGAACGCTGCGAAGTGACTTTGCGGAACGATCTACCTGTCCCGGTTGCCCCCGTCTGGCACGGCCTCGACGGCGCGGCGGCTGCCGAGCCGTTGCTGGGCCGCGCTCCTGTGGGCCCAGGCGTGACGGAAACATCAATTATTTCAATGCCTCACGCCGGGGCCCTGCTGGCCGACCTCAGCCTGCTCGAGGAGGGCCTGAAGCGGCCCGTCCGGCCGCTCCCGATCATCGTCGAGGAAGCCGACCAAGTCGCCGTGGATCGTGATGAAGTGCTGTTGATCGAGGAATGGCGCCTGCGGCCGGATGGGACCGCGATCGCCCCGGGCACCGATCCCAGAGAGACGACGCCGCTCTATACCATCAACGGGCGGACTTCATTCGAGCTCTCAGCCTCTGGCAATCAGCGGCTGCGGCTGCGCTTTATCAACGGCTCCCAACGTACTGTCCTGGCGATCAAACTGGAAAACCACGACGTCCGCGTGATGGCCATGGACGGACAGCCTGCCGAGCCCTTCCTGGCGCGCAACGGTGCGCTGGTGCTCGCCCCCGGCGCGCGGGCCGACGCATTTGTGGATACGGCCACATCGGCCTCATTCCTGCTGCATGACGGCAAGGAGGCGCGCCAGGTCGGGACCCTCGCGATCACCGGCTGGTTCGATCGGCGCGCGCCGCTCCTGCCGCCACCACCGCTCCCCTCGAATGACCTTCCCGTCCAGCTCGATCTGAAGGGCGGCTTGCGGTTCGATGTCGCGCTCGGCGCCCCTGACGCCGGCTGGACCCGCCCTGCAAGCTTCTCCGCCTCCTCCACCCCCGCCTTTCGGGCCAAGACCGGTCGCACTGTCGTGCTGGCCTTGAAGAACTCTGCCCCCGTCACCACCGCCTTCCACCTGCATGGCCATCATTTCCGCCTGCTCGACAGGCTCGACGACGGCTGGAAACCGTACTGGCTCGACACGCTCGCAATCGAGCCGGGCCAAACCCAGCGCATCGCGTTCGCGGCGACCTACCCTAGAAGCTGGCTGATCGAGTCCGTCGCGACCGATTGGGCCGCGCCACGGCTCGTGCGCTGGTTCGCGGTGGAGTGAATGCCCTACCGGCGCCTCCAGACGTAGCGAGCGTCCGGCTCTTTCTCCTCATTCCTTGTCCCGTCGGTCTCCTCGACCAGCTCGAACCCGCGGAACTCATAGAAGCGTCGAGCCCGGCCATTGCGCTGGAAGGTCCAGAGCTGCAACTGTTCGAAGGCGCTCTTGGCGACATGAAGCAACTCGCTGCCGACGCCGTGACCTTGCGCGTCGGGCAGCACGTAGAGTTGTTCGATCCAGCCGTCGCGGAAAGCGATGATTCCGCTCAACGCGAGGTCGTCAATGCGCCCCCACAGGCGGCACGTCGCGAAAACCCGCTCGCGATAAAACCAGCGGTCCTCGTCGGGCGTGTGCAGCCCGACCAGCCACGGCATCGCATGGTCAAAGGCGACGCGATGAACCCGCGCAGCTGCGTCCATATCAGCGAGCGCGAGCTGTCTGAGCACTAGTACTCCACTCCCAAAGCATCATAGATCCGCCGGTGCACGGCCGGCAGCGTCTCGGTCAGGTCCTCCGCGATCAGTCCCGGGCCCGCTTCGCCCGCCGCCTCGCCATGCATCCAGACACCGATGCTCGCAGCCTCAAAGGCCGGCACGCCCTGCGCCAGGAGGCCCGCGATGATGCCTGAGAGCACGTCGCCGGCACCGGCCGTCGCGAGCCAGGGCGGCGCGTTGGCGGCGATGGTGGCGCGGCCATCGGGCGCGGCAATGGTGGTGTCCGGTCCCTTCAGAAGCACGACTGCGCCGCAGCGCTCGGCGGCGGCACGGACGCGCTCGAGCTTT
Organism: Bradyrhizobium sp. CCGUVB23; assembly: GCF_024199885.1. Lineage (NCBI taxonomy): Bacteria > Pseudomonadati > Pseudomonadota > Alphaproteobacteria > Hyphomicrobiales > Nitrobacteraceae > Bradyrhizobium > Bradyrhizobium sp. CCGUVB23. Next base: position 8,155,835 of record NZ_JANADQ010000001.1, on the reverse strand, counting down.
GAGCGGCCGGGATGCTTGTTGCTGAGGTCGGAGAACAGGCGCGGAAACTCGCCCTCATGCGGCGTCAGCACGACCTCGCTGTCGTGCGACGACTTGATCGATTCAAAGAGCCGTTCGGGATTGGCGGCAAAGCTCGTCAGCGCATCCGCATCGAGCACGAGATGCCGTTGCTCCGTGAGCGCGGTATGGACGAAGTCGCAGGTGCGCGTCCCAGTGCCGGTGCCCGGACCAATAATGCAGGTATTGTAGCGCTTGTCGGAGAGGAGCTCGCCGAATTCGATCGCGGTGTCGACCGGGCGGACCATCACCGCCGTCAGCGCGCCCGCATTGATCGCGAGCGCATCGCGCGGGCTAGCCAGGGTTACGAGCCCTGCGCCGGCACGCAGTGCGCCACGTGCGGCAAGACGCGCAGCGCCGGTTGCTGCGGCATCACCGGATACCGCGAGCACGTGGCCTCGCGCGTATTTGTGGCCGTCGATCCGCGGCACCGGAAAAGTCGCCCCCCAAAAGTCCGGATCGTTCTCGAAAAGCTGCGGCTTGATCTCTTCGAGCACCTCGCTGCCGATGCCGATGTCGGCGACGCGCACGCGGCCGCAATGGATCCGGCCGGGCAACAGAAGATGCGCGGGCTTCTTGCGGAAGAAGGTGATGGTCTCCGTGGCGTTCACCGCAACGCCCATCACGCTTGCGCTGGTGCCGTTGATGCCGCTCGGCAGATCGACGGCCAGCACCGGCGCGCCATTGGCGTTGATCGCCTCGATCATCTCGCGCGCCTCGCCTTCGAGCGGACGGCTGAGGCCGGCGCCGAACAGCGCATCGATGATCAGCGCGGGCTTGCCGATCGCCTGCGGATTGAACGGCAAGAGCGGATGCTTCCAGCCGCGCGCGGCGGAGGCCGCATCGCCCTGGAGCTGGTCGCGCTCGCACATCAGGATGACGGAGACCTCGCGCCCCTGGGCTGCGAGCTCGGCTGCGGCGACAAAGCCGTCGCCGCCATTGTTGCCGGGACCGGCGACCATCAGGATCGGCCCCTCCTCCGCCAGCGCGGCCGCGGCTTCGGCGACCGCCTGTCCGGCGCTCAGCATCAGCTTGAAACCGGGCGTGCCGGCCGCGATGGTGAGCTGGTCGGCCCGCTGCATTTCAGCGTTGGTCAGTACTTCCATGCCACTTCCCTGGTACAAACGCCTTTTCAACAGGCAGTTTCCGCGCCGATCTCGGGTCAAAACCCACAATCTGCACATAGATTGAACCGTTTGCCTATTTCGTAGTCTTCGCTATTTTGGGCTGGTTGGTCCCACCTATCCGAGATGCTCGTTAAAAGGCTGATAACGCTCCAAAAATCAGGGCATTTGCAACTTGGCATAGACCCTGCTTTCGAGGAAGCCGCTTCGGTTCGTCGTGCTCACTGGCATTCATCAGGGTGTGACCGGCCGCCGCCCGGGCTGGTCAGGCAGCTTGGGACAGCGAGGACAACTTCGCGCGAAGACAAAGCGCATCCTGACGAAGACGTTGCTATTTGATCGAAAGGCCGGGAGGCGCGCAGTGAAGAAAATCGAAGCCATCATCAAGCCATTCAAGCTCGACGAGGTGAAAGAGGCGCTCCAGGAAGTCGGACTGCAGGGCATTACCGTCACCGAGGCCAAGGGCTTCGGACGCCAGAAAGGTCATGCCGAACTTTACCGCGGCGCAGAATACATCGTGGACTTCCTGCCCAAGGTCAAAATCGAAATCGTGATCGGCGACGACCTGGTCGAGCGCGCGATCGACGCGATCCGCCGAGCGGCACAGACCGGGCGCATCGGCGACGGCAAGATCTTCGTCTCCAATATCGAAGAAGCGATCCGCATCCGAACCGGCGAATCCGGGCTGGACGCTATCTGAGCCGGGTGCTATCCCGAATTTTGCGACAATCTACCTAAGAAATAAGGCCGCCTCGGCGGCCTGATGTCGTTTGTGCACTCGCGCGCCTCAAGAAGCGAGAACAACGTCGCTCGTAGTCTGGAAACCGACCCGCAGAGCCAAAAGGGGTATGCATGAAGACCGCCAAAGACGTCCTGAAAGCGATCAAGGATAACGACGTCAAATACGTCGACCTCCGTTTCACCGATCCGCGCGGCAAGTGGCAGCACGTGACCTTCGACGTCGGCATGATCGAAGAGGACACCTTCGCCGAGGGCCAGATGTTCGACGGTTCCTCGATCGCCGGCTGGAAGGCGATCAACGAATCCGACATGTGCCTGATGCCCGATCCGGTCACCGCGACGATCGATCCGTTCTTCGCAGAGACCACCATGGTCATCGTCTGTGACGTGCTCGAGCCGACCACCGGCGAGCCCTACAACCGCGATCCTCGCGGCATCGCCAAGAAGGCCGAAGCGATGGTGAAGTCGATGGGCATCGGCGACGCCGTCTATGTCGGCCCCGAGGCCGAATTCTTCGTGTTCGACGACGTGCGCTATTCGGCGCAGCCTTACAGCACCGGTTTCCGGCTCGACTCCGCGGAGTTCCCCACCAACTCCGACACTGAATATGAGGGCGGCAATCTCGGCCACCGTATCCGCACCAAGGCCGGCTACTTCCCGGTGCCGCCGCAGGATTCGGTACAGGACATGCGCTCGGAGATGCTGGGCGCCATGGCCAAGATGGGCGTGAAGGTCGAAAAGCATCACCACGAGGTCGCTTCCGCCCAGCACGAGCTCGGCATGAAGTTCGACACGCTGACGCTGATGGCCGACCACCTGCAGATCTACAAATACTGCATCCACCAGGTCGCGCACATCTACGGCAAGACCGCCACTTTCATGCCGAAGCCGGTGTACGGGGACAACGGCTCGGGCATGCACGTTCACCAGTCGATCTGGAAGGACGGCAAGCCGGTGTTCGCGGGCAACAAGTATTCCGACCTGTCGGAGACCTGCCTGTCCTACATCGCCGGCATCATCAAGCACGCCAAGGCGATCAACGCCTTCACCAACCCAACGACCAACTCCTACAAGCGCCTGGTCCCGGGATATGAAGCGCCGGTGCTGCTCGCCTACTCCGCGCGCAACCGCTCGGCCTCCTGCCGTATCCCGTACACGGCTTCGCCCAAGGCCAAGCGCGTCGAGGTGCGCTTCCCCGATCCGCTCGCCAACCCCTATCTCGGCTTCGCCGCGATGCTGATGGCGGGTCTCGACGGCGTGAAGAACAAGCTCGATCCGGGCCCGGCGATGGACAAGGATCTCTATGATCTTCCGAAGGAAGAACTCAAGCAGATCCCGACCGTATGCGGCTCGCTCCGCGAGGCGCTCGAAAACCTCGACAAGGACCGTGCCTTCCTGAAGGCCGGCGGCGTGTTCGACGACGACTTCATCGACAGCTACATCGAGCTGAAGATGACCGAAGTCGAGCGCTTCGAAATGACCCCGCACCCGGTCGAGTTCGAAATGTACTACTCGGGCTGATCGGCCCCGGACGACGACAAACGAAAGGCGCTCCGCAAGGGGCGCCTTTTTGTTTGTGCGGTCGATCATCGGTGGGATGGGTAGAACGAAACCTATCGCGGTCGCGAGGCATTTTCGCTCAGCCGGGGAGATCAACGATGAATAAGTCCGCTCGTCTCTGCGTTTCGCTGCTCGCCCTCGTGACCGCCCCGGCTTTCGCCGGTGTGCGCACGACGTCGAAGTCCACAGCAGAGGATTGCAAGGCGAGGATGCAACGGCTCGATGCCTCGAAGGCCGAGGGCGAGGAGCGCCTGGCCGAGAAGAACGAAGTGATCGCGTTCTGCACCAGCCAGTACAAGCGCGACAAGACAATCGGTCAACTGGTGGCGGAATGCACGAAGTACGAGGAGCAGCCGGTGGTCAAGCAGCAGTTCGTCGCCGAGTGCCAGCTCGCGGCATTCAACTATGCCAATGCTTTGCGCAGCCTGAAGGCGCAGTACCGCAAGTAGTCCAGTCCGTAGGGTGGTAGAGCCCTTGCGAGATCCATCATCGCAGATCGTGGGAGGATAATGGGTTTCGCTTCCGCTCTACCAATCCTACACGCTACTATCGCGCGCGATGCGTGTCGCGCAGTTGCGATCCCGCCCGGAATTTGGACGCCCCATGCGAACGACCATTCGAATCGTTATCTCGGTTCTTGCGGGCTTCCTTCTGATGATTCCACTGGGTTACGTCTATGGCCTGCTGAGCTGGCCCACCTTCCACTCGTGGGGATTGTTGCATGGTGGATTCTTCGCGGCTTGGCCGACGCTGTCGATCCTCGCTTATCTTATGCTGGGTTACCTGCCGTTCTTCACACGGGTGGACAACACGCCGCTCCTGATCGTCGGCTTGTTCTGGGGCCTTCTGCTCGCCAGCTTCCTCGGTATTGGTTCCTATCTGAACGCCGCGACGATATACGGCCTTCTCGCAGGCACCACGGTGCTCGTAGCGGCATTGAGCTTCTTCGCCAGGCTAGGCCCGGGCTTCGCGTTGCTTGCTATTGCGCCGGTCCTGTTCTCCAAGCTCGATCTTCTGCTGGACTTGATGTCGTCACCGCCTCTCGCTGACGTGTTAGACAACGCCTACTACGCCTTCCGCAACATCAGGCGACCGCTAATCGCGACGCTTGCGGGCTGGGGACTCGGATCTTTGGCACGCTCCCGTTTATCGCGATCGCCTTCGGCAGAATGAGCATGCAGGATGGGTTTCGCGTCGCCCTTTCCATCCTGCATGCTGCGGCCATCGCTTCTAGGCCAAGTGGCGCACGAAGAATTTCGTCAGCAACTCGTAGTGGCGATTTTCGCCATCGCTGCTGAGTCCATGGTCCTCGCCTTCATAAAGATGCACTTCCGGGTTACGCCCGTGCGAGATCAGTCGACCCGATAGACGCCGTGTCATTTCAGCAGACCACACCTTGTCCTGCGTGCCATGGCTGATGAAGATGGGGCCGTCGAAACGTTCAATCTCGATTGGAATGGATGGAAGCAACTCGTTGGACGAACCTCGCCAAGTCCACGCTCGCTTCCCGGGATCCCATGGCTGCCATCCGGGGTCTCCAGAATCTCGCCACATCTTGGCATCGAAGGCTCCGCATATCACGTCAGGCGGACTATGCACGGCAACTGCATCGGGAAGTCCCGCCATGCGGTCCCTCGTCATTAGTGACACCAGCAATAGTGCGTGTTCGGCACCGCGCGATACTCCGTAGAGCCCGATCTTGTTTCCAGAAAGCTCGTGCGATCGAAGGGCAAGCAAGGCTTCAGCCGTCTTGTCGAGCGACACATCGACTATGTTGCCCGCGTTCCAGCTATTGCCCCCGTTCGAATATCCAAATGGGATGGCGAGAAAGCCGCAGGCAGCAAAGAGCGCAGCATTTCTGTAGCTCCAGCCGGACCATCTGCCGTCAGAACCGTGCAGTAGCATGATCGCAGGAAACGGGCCGTCGCCAGACGGACTGTACCCCCATCCGATATCTTGTAGAGATCGGCGAACGATTTTTATCGACAAGGAAGTTTCTCCGAACACAACATCGGACCTTGGCCGATCTTGCGCATCTCGCCAAGGGCCAACCGACGTTTGTCGGAGGGGCGTAACGGGGCGGCGCAGGCCTAGGCAGACTTCAATCGATATGGCTTGACCAAGAGTTCGGCCGGGACCTTTCAAGCCTCGCTGATGCAGCGAAGCAATCCAGAATCTTTCCGCGGTGACACTCTGGATTGCTTCGCTGCGCTCGCAATGACAAGGTGGGTCGGTCGGGCCTGCCCTAAACTCCCCTCGCCGCGCGGGCCCGACTACGCCGTCGCCCGCTGCCGCGCCACGAGGGCCTCGCCGAACGCCTGAAAGATTTTCCGGTTGATCGGATTGCGCTGCGGGTCGTATTCGGCGTGCCATTGTACGCCGAGCGCAAAGGTTGGGGCCTCGGCGATGCGGATCGCCTCGATGGTGCCGTCCTCGGCGACGCCTTCGATCAGCACGCGCTTGCCCGGCTCCAGGATGCCCTGGCCGTGCAGCGAATTGACCTTGATCCTCTCGCAGCCGAGAATTTTGGCGAAGGCGCCGCCGGGGGTGAGCTCGACCTCGTGGCGGTCGGCGAACACGACGGTGGGATCGGGATGAATCTCGCCGTTCTCAAGCCGGGGCATGCGGTGGTTCATGCGGCCGGGTAATTCGCGGATCTCCGGGTGCAGCGAGCCGCCGAAGGCGACGTTCATCTCTTGCAAGCCCCGGCAGATCCCAAACAGCGGGATGCCACGAGCGACGCAGGCGAGCGAGAGCGCCAGCGCGACCTCGTCGCGATGGATGTCGTAAGGCTCGTGCTTCTGGCAGGGATCGACGTTGAAGCGCGTGGGATGGACATTGGCGCGGGCGCCGGTGAGCACGATGCCGTCGACCACATCGAGCAACGCGCCGATGTCGGTGATGTCTGCCGAGCCCGCGAACATCAGCGGCAGGCCGCCGCAGACCTCGGCCACGGCGCGCAAGTTTCGCTCCCCGACCATCTGGACCTGAAATCGATTTTCGACGCGATGGGAATTCCCGATCACGCCGACGACCGGCTTTTTCATCTCCCGTTCCGACCTCCCCGCCGAAGAAGATTCTCCAAACATGCCCTTCGGATGGAACAATTTCAACCGAAGGGATCGCGGGACCGCAATGCTATTTCGCCTGAATGCCTCACGGGAAGGCGCAATTGAGGCCCCAACCGCCCATCCGTGCCCGCGGGCTGAACCTCGGGGGCTCGAGGGGACCATTCGCAGGGCCCAGTTAAGGCCACGGACGCGTCAAACCGGCACGCGGATCCCGGCTTGATCCGCGGCGGGATTTCGCGAAAGAGTGCCGTGCACATCGGCCCGCGCAAAGGACATCATGTGACGATCCCCGCAGATGAACGATCCCGGACCCGCAACGATCTGGCCTGGGCGATTGCGGTCGGCGGTATCGGTATCGTGCTGTTTGCAGCGCTGCTGATCTTCACATGGTATTTCGCCGCAACGTTGCTGCTGATCTTCACGGGCATGCTGCTCGGCGTCGGGCTCAACGCGCTGACCAACGCGCTCGGGCGCCATGTCGGCCTGCCACATCCCCTACGGCTTGCAATCGTCTGCGTGGTGCTTGCGGTGATGCTCGCGGGTGTGGCCTATCTCGGCGGCGCGACCATCGCCGAGCAGGCCTCCGCGCTCAGCAACACCATCAAGTCGCAGCTCGTCACCGTCAAAGCCTTCCTCGAGAGCCACGGCATCGATACCAGCTTCTTCGACATCGGCAACGCCTCCTCCGCGACCGCAACGCCGTCCGGCTCGGAAACTGCGCCAAGCGCGTCACCCCCGCACAGCGGCCTTCCCGGCGCCGGTGCGCTGGCCTCCAGCGGCGGGGCGATCGTGAGCCAGACCCTCAAGCTGCTGCTCGGCACGATCAGCGCCGTCGGCAACTTCTTCATCGTGCTGTTCCTGGGGCTTGCCTTCGCGGCGCAGCCCAGCGTCTATCACGACGGGCTCCTGTTCGTCGCGCCGGCCAGGCATCGCTCACGTGCCACTGTCATCATCGACCGCATCAGCGAGACGCTGGAGCGCTGGCTGATCGCGCAGATCATCGTCATGCTCGCGGTCGGAGTGGTGACCTGGATCGGGCTTGCCGTCATCGGCATCCCCGGGTCGTTCATCCTGGGAATCCAGGCCGGTCTCCTCGCCTTTATCCCGACGGTCGGCGCCATCATCGGTGGCGTGATCGTGGTGCTGGCAAGCATCGCGTCAGGCTGGGTCGCCGCGCTCTCCGCCCTGATCCTGTTTCTCGGCGTCCACGCGATGGAGAGCTACGTGCTGACGCCGATCCTCCAGCGGCAGGCGCTCGACATTCCGCCCGCCACACTGTTCGCGTTCCAGATCCTGCTCGGCGTCGTCTTCGGCATCTGGGGCCTGGCGCTGGCGCTTCCGCTGGTCGCCATCGCCAAGGTTTTGCTCGATCATTTCAAGAGTTATGAAACGCCGGCCGCGGCGGCGTGAGACAGCTCAAGCCGTCGTCACCACCGTGTTGGTGTGCTCGACCTCCGGCGGTGCGGCAAAGTACTGGCCGACCAGGCCGCGCCATTCGGCAAAGTTCTCCGAGCCGCGGAAGTCAACGGTGTGGTTCTCCAGGGTCTCCCACTTCACCATCAACCGGTAGCGCTGCGGCTTCTCGATCGACTTGTGCAGCTCGAAACCGTGAAAGCCCTTGGAGCGGCCGAACGCGGCCTTGGCCTTGGCCACCGCCGCCTCGAAATCCTTCTCGGTGCCCGGCTTGACGTCGATTTGCGCGATCTCGGTGATCATGTTTCCACCCTTCTTGTTGATAGGGCGTATCTAGCGCAGACGGCCGAAAAGAAAAAGGCGCCGAAACGGCGCCCTGGTCGATCAAGAGGCCGGCTCTCTCAGCCGAACAACAAGACCGTACCTGCGACCGCCGCCGCACAGGCCGTAAAGAGGATGAGTGGCCAGAGACCACGGCTCTGCGCGTACCGGCCCTGGGCACGGCGCTCGGTGATCAGCGCGGTCTCGTACTCGTCCGATGTCGAGAAGATGCAGCCGAAGCCGCCGCGCGCGGATGCCGCGGCCGCTTCGAGCGACACCAGAGCGGCTTGCGAGGTCTGTTGACGGATCGACTCCATGGCCACGATGGTAGGAGTCGATGGTAAACAGCGCCTTACCGCAAGTCGGCTTGCAACCTAAGCCGTCGCAGGCCGTGGCACGGGGAGCCGCGCGGCAGTCTGGCGGCGCCAGTTCTCCAGCGACAGCGGCAGCTCTTCAGCGGCCTCGACGCGATTGCGGCCACCACGCTTGGCCTGGTAGAGCGCGGTGTCGGCGGCAGCCAGCAGCACCTCCAGCTCGGTGCCGGCCGGACCACCGGCAACGCCGATGCTGACGGTGGTGTCGACCGGGCCCTCGTCGACGACGATGCCCGAGGTCTCGAACGCCTCGCGCACGCGCTCGGCGACCAGCACGCCCTCCTCCAGCGAGCACGGCAACAGCGCCGCGAACTCCTCGCCGCCGATCCGGCCCGACAGGTCGGAGATGCGCAGATTGGTGGTCACGACCGTCGAGAACAGCTTGAGCATCTCGTCGCCCGCGGGGTGGCCGAAGCGATCGTTGATCGACTTGAAGTGGTCGATGTCGAAGATCATGACGGTCACCGGCCGCCCCGCCTTGGCCTCGCGCTCGATGACGCGCGAGCAGGCTTCGGCAAATCCGCGCCGGTTGAACATGCCGGTCAGCGGGTCCATCGACGCGGCGGTCTTGTGCGCGGTCACCGTGCGCTCGGACACCAGCATGAAGATCACGAACACGGTGCCGACGGCGTAGAGAATGAGCTCGACCGCGAACACGGTGACCCAGATGCTGTTGGAGAAGTGCGGATCGTTCGGCCGCAGGAAGCCGCCGATCAGGACCGGCATCATCAGCACGCAGCCGTGCATGATCGGCACGGCGTAGACCGGCCAGCTCCGTTGCAGGCTCTTGCGCCGCTCGGACCAGAGCTCGCCAGCGGTCAGCGCTGCGTAGACCGAGACGATGCCGGCGCCGATCAACATGCGCAGCGTCGCGGCGGCCGGATCGAGCAGCGACACCGCGGCAGCCCAGCCGAGCGCACCGAACAGAAGTCCGGGCCAGTTCGGCTTGCGGCCGTGGAAGACGCGCGCGGCGTTCCAGACCATGCCGCAGGCGACGAAGCCGACGGCGTTCAGCGCGAGATAGAGCTGCGCGCCGAGCTTGTCGCCGGCGGCCGTCCACAGCGCGACGGAAGCCGCGCCGAGCAGATAGGCCGTGCCCCACCATTTCAGCGCGGGACTTTTCTCTTGCCTGCCGAAGAACACCATCATGGCACCCAGCAGTGCGGCTACCATCGTGGCAACCAGGTATAGCGTGATGCTATCGAGCGACATCATGTCAGCCCCCTTTGAAACCAAGCCATTACGCGATCAGCCCGATCGCGTGCCCTTCCAGCTGCGACGCTAGGTCCCGCCGGGTTCCATTCAGGTTTTCATGCAGACGCAACTTTTCGGAAAAACACCGGCTCAATTTGCATACAAACGAACAACAAAAGGGCGCCGAATTCGGCGCCCTTTTGCATTTCATTGAAGCCGCTTTCGCGACGAATTTTATCGAAGCGATTAGCGCTTGGAGAACTGGAAGGACCGGCGGGCCTTTGCCTTGCCGTACTTCTTGCGCTCGACCACGCGGGAGTCGCGGGTCAGGAAGCCGCCCTTCTTGAGCACGGTCCGCAGCTCCGGCTCGAAATGCGTCAGCGCCTTGGAGATGCCGTGGCGGACAGCGCCGGCCTGGCCGGACAGACCGCCGCCGGCGACGGTGCAGATCACGTCATACTGGCCGGAACGCTGGGCCACGGAGAACGGCTGCTCGATCATCATGCGCAGCACGGGACGGGCGAAATAGACCTCGACCTCGCGCGAGTTGACCGTGACCTTGCCGGCGCCCGGCTTGATCCACACGCGGGCGACCGCGTCCTTGCGCTTGCCGGTGGCATAGGCGCGGTTGAGCTTGTCGACCTTCTTCTCGTGCTTGGGCGCGTCGGGCGCGGCCGTCTTGAGCTGCGAGAGCTGGTCGAGCGACTGGATGGATTCGGCCATGTTATGCGGCCCTCGTGTTCTTGCGGTTCAACTTGGCGATGTCGATCTTTTCCGGGCTCTGCGCCTCGTGCGGATGATCGGCCCCGCCATAGACGCGGAGGTTACCCATCTGGACGCGACCAAGCGGACCACGCGGGATCATGCGCTCGACGGCCTTCTCGAGCACGCGCTCGGGATGACGGCCTTCGAGGATCTGGCGCGCGGTGCGCTCCTTGACGTGGCCGACATAGCCGGTGTGCTTGTAATAGGTCTTCTGCTCGCGCTTGCGACCGGTCAGCACCGCGTGCTGGGCGTTGATGATGATGACGTTGTCGCCGCAATCAACGTGCGGGGTGTAGGTCGGGAGGTGCTTGCCGCGCAGCCGCATGGCAACGATGGTGGCGAGGCGGCCGACGACCAGACCCTTGGCGTCGATCAGCACCCACTTCTTCGTCACCTCGGCGGGCTTTGCCGAAAAGGTTTTCATATCTGAATTTCCGTGGACGGGGAGATGACGGCGCGAACGACGCGCCGGACTGCGCGGTTTCTAGAGAAGTGACGCGCACCGGTCAATGCCCAATAAGAGAAATTAGTTTAGAAAAATCAATACCTTACAAATATGGTGTTATATTACCTCAGAAAACTTCAAACATTTGGAATGGAATAGGTCGAGGTGACATGGGCAATCGGGTCCGGCGAGGTGCCCGAGAGCAGGTTGACCTCCCCGACCGCCAGGCGCTTGCCGAGCTTCAGGAGCCGGGCCTCCGCCAGCACGTCCTGCCCGGGCAGGCCCTTGCGCAGGAAATTGATGTTGAGATTGGTGGTGACCGCGAGCCCGATCGGCCCGATCGCAGACAGCAGCACCACGTACATGGCGAAATCGGCGAGCGCCATCAGCGTCGGCCCCGACACGGTTCCACCCGGCCGCAGCATCCTTTCGCTATAGCGCTGGCGCAGCAGCGCGGTCTGTCCGTCGGCGCTCTCGATGGTGATGTCGTCGCCGCTGAAGGCCTGGGGAAACTCCTCACGGAGAAAGTACTCGACCTCAGCCACGCTCATTTTCGCTAACGCCATGCCGCCTCTCACCCTCGCTTCACGTTGCCTGTTACATTAAGTTATCTGCGTCATCCAACTGCAAGATCCCAAACGGAAGCGTCAATGTCCGTCCAACCCGCCCGCACCCCCTCCCCGGAACCGCCGATCCTGCTGCGCGAGATCGTCGGCAGCGTCGCCGTGCTCACGCTGAACCGCCCCGCTGCGCGCAACAGCCTGTCGGAGGCGATGATCGGACAGCTGCATGCGAGCTTCAACGCGATTGCCGAGGACAAGCGCATCCGCGCGGCCGTCATCGCCGCCAACGGCCCGGCCTTTTCCGCCGGCCACGACATGAAGGAATTGACCGCGCGCCGCAGCGATCCCGATCGCGGCCGCGCCTATTTCGCCGAGATCATGAATGCCTGCAGCGCCATGATGCAGGCGATCGTGCGCCTGCCCAAGCCCGTGGTCGCTGCCGTCCAGGGGATTGCGACCGCCGCCGGCTGCCAGCTCGTCGCAAGCTGCGATCTTGCGATCGCATCCGACGCCGCAAGCTTTGCCACGCCCGGCGTCGACATCGGCCTGTTCTGCTCGACGCCGATGGTGGCGCTGTCGCGCAACGTGCCGCGCAAGCAAGCAATGGAAATGCTGCTGACCGGCGAGCCGATCCCCGCCGCACGCGCCCGCGAGATAGGCCTCGTCAACCGTGTGGTCGCAGCCGGCACCGAACGCGATGCTGCGATTGCGCTCGCCGAACAGGTCGCGCTGAAATCCGCCTACACCGTCAAGCTCGGCAAGGAGGCGTTCTATCGCCAGGCCGAGATGAGCCTTGCCGATGCCTATCGCTATGCGGCGGAGGTGATGACCGAGAACATGATGGCGCGCGACGCCGAGGAAGGCATCGGCGCGTTCATCGAAAAGCGCGAGCCGAAATGGGAAGATAAGTAACCCCGTCATTGCGAGCGAAGCGAAGCAATCCAGAAATCCCAGCGACAGACTGGATTGCTTCGTCGCTTCACTCCTCGCAATGACAAGAAAAAGACAGCTAATGAATCACGACGCCTATCCCGACAATTACATCCGCGGCATCCTCAACAGCGTGAAGTCGATCGCGATGGTCGGCGCTTCGCCGGTCAATGTGCGGCCGAGCTACTTTGCGTTCAAATATCTGGCGCAGCGCGGCTACGACATGATCCCGGTCAATCCCGGCCATGTCGGCAAGGAGCTGCTCGGAAAGCCTTTCGTCGCCTCGCTTCACGATATCGGCCGTCCCGTCGACATGATCGATATCTTCCGCAACTCCAGCCACATCATGCCCGTGGTGGAGGAAGCCTTGAAGCTCGATCCGCTGCCGAAGGTGATCTGGATGCAGCTAGGGGCACGCGACGACGCGGCCGCGGAGAAGGCCGAGGCCGCCGGTATCAAGGTCGTGATGAACCGCTGCCCCAAGATCGAATATGGGCGGCTGTCCTCGGAAATATCCTGGATGGGCGTCAATTCGCGCACGCTCAGCTCCAAGCGCCCGCCCGCGCCGACGCAAGGCATGCAATTGTCACTCAATCGCATGAGTGTCGGCGGCGGCAATACCGCAGCGGCTGATCGCGCGGCCAAGAACAAAATCGAGCAGAGCTGACGCATCTGCGAAAGATTCGCTTCGCGAACGCGACAAAGCGAAGCAAGCCCGTTTCGAACAAGGCGAGGTGCGCGCGAGCGCCTTGACGCCGGCCATCGCCGCGATCAGCATGCCGCGCGTTTTTCAGCCTACCCAAGAACAGGACGCCACGAATGAGCGATCGCCTTCCGGGATTTTCGACCCTTGCCGTGCATGCCGGTGCACAGCCCGATCCGACGACCGGTGCGCGCGCAACGCCGATTTATCAGACGACCTCTTTCGTCTTCAACGACGCGGACCACGCCGCCTCGCTGTTCGGCCTCCAGTCATTCGGCAACATCTATACACGCATCGGCAATCCCACCAACGCCGTGCTGGAGGAGCGCGTCGCAGCCCTCGAAGGCGGCACCGCCGCGCTCGCGGTCGCCTCGGGCCACGCCGCCCAGGTCGTGGTGATGCAGCAATTGCTCCAGCCCGGCGACGAGTTCATCGCCGCGCGAAAGCTCTATGGCGGCTCGATCAACCAGTTCACCCACTCGTTCAAGAGCTTTGGTTGGAACGTGGTGTGGGCCGATCCCGATGACATCGCAAGCTTCGAGCGCGCGGTGACGCCGCGTACCAAGGCGATCTTCGTCGAGTCCATCGCCAATCCCGGCGGCAGCATTACCGATATCGAGGCGATCTCCACGGTAGCCCGCAAGGCGGGCGTGCCGCTGATCGTCGACAACACGCTGGCGACGCCCTATCTGATCAAGCCGATCGACCACGGCGCCGACATCGTCGTGCACTCCTTGACGAAGTTTCTGGGCGGCCACGGCAACTCGATCGGCGGCGTCATCGTCGATGCCGGTACCTTCGACTGGTCGAAGGACGGCAAATATCCCATGCTCTCGGAGCCGCGCCCTGAATATCACGGCATCAAGCTGCACGAGACCTTCGGCAATTTCGCCTTCGCCATCGCCTGCCGCGTCCTCGGCCTGCGCGACCTCGGCCCTGCGCTCTCGCCGTTCAACGCCTTCCTCATTCTCACCGGCATCGAGACGCTGCCGCTGCGCATGCAGAAGCACTGCGACAACGCGAAAGCTATCGCCGAATTCCTGTCCGGCCATTCCGCCGTGGCGTCGGTGAGCTATGCGGGCCTTGCCGGCGACAGGTACAACCAGCTCGCGCGCAAATACGCGCCGAAGGGCGCGGGCGCGGTGTTCACCTTCAGCCTCAAGGGAGGCTATGACGCCGGCGTCAGCCTGGTGTCGAAGCTGACGCTGTTCTCGCATCTGGCCAATGTCGGCGACACCCGCTCGCTGGTGATCCACCCGGCCTCGACCACGCACAGCCAGCTCGACGACGCCGCCAAGGTGAAGTCCGGCGCCGGTCCCGACGTGGTGCGCCTGTCGATCGGCATCGAGGACAAGGAGGACCTGATCGCGGACCTCGAGCAGGCCCTGGGCGCCTGAGGCTGGTCATTCCGGGGCGCCTCGAAGAGGCGAACCCGGAATCTCGAGATTCCGGGTTCGGTGCTTCGCACCGCCCGGAATGACGGACACTATTCAGGACTGGCCCAGAAATTTACGCGCCTCTCGTTAACGCTCCGTCCGGCATAGACTGAGATACTGGATCGCCTTTCCTGATTCGGAGCCGACCATGCTGCGCTGGATAATGTCCCCTCTGGCCGTGATGCTGATGGTCACGAGCGCACTCGCGGCCGACCAGGTCGTCGTGCAGAAGAAGCGGCACGTCGAGCAATTGCCACCGGGGCTGCCGCGTCCACATTACAAATTCCGCACCACGATCGCGCCGGCGGAGCCGCCGCAGGTCTGGGTCGAGACCGATCCGGACGCGCTGATCTCGCCGGCCTACGGCGTCGGCAGCTACATCCGCAATCTGCCGGGCACCCCGCTCCTGCCAGGCTCGAATACGCTGCCCGGCTATTACGGCCGGCCCTGGGATTACGACTATCAGGGTCCATACTACGGCGGCCCGCAGGTCAGCTACTGGTGGCGGCTGCCCTACGCCTGCGGCGTCTACGGCTACTGCTGATCAGCCGGCTTGGCTCGCGGGAACGACGCGCGAGTAAGTCTCAGTGGACCTTCGCGCAGCAAGGCGCTCGGCCTGCATCACGCCCAGCGTCAGCACGAGGATCGCGACCGCCTGGTGCGCGAGCGCGAGCCCCATCGGCACCTGGTTCAGCAGCGTCAGGATGCCGAGCGCGGCCTGCAGGCTCACCGCCGCAAACAGCCACACGGCGCCGCTCGCAGCAGTACCTGCACGCGAACGCACGGCATCGATCGCGTGCAGCAACGCCAGCGCGAACAACGCATAAGCCGTCATGCGGTGCTCGAACTGCACGGTCAGCACATTGTCGAACAGGTTGCGCCACCACGGCGTCTCGAACCACAGCCGCGCCCCCGACGGGATGAACGCGCCGTCGATCTCGGGCCAGGTGTTGTAGGCGCGCCCGGCCCGCAGGCCCGCCACCAGCGCGCCGAGATAAAGCTGCACGAAGGTTACGACGACGAGCACTGCGCTCGTGAACTTCAGTCGCACTGAGACAACGATCCCCTGGCGCGCGCCGAGCCGCCGCAAGGTCCAGACGATGCCAGCGAAGATCAGCAGCGCCAGAACCAGATGCGTCGCCAACCGATACTGCGACACTTCGACCCGTTCCGAGAGGCCAGAGGCCACCATCCACCAGCCGACCGCGCCTTGCAGCGCGCCGAGCCCGAACAGCAGCCACAGCCGCCGTTTCAATTCGCTCGATAGACCCCCGCGCCACAGGAAGAACAGGAACGGCAACAGATACGCGACGCCGATGAAGCGCCCGAGCAGCCGGTGGCTCCATTCCCACCAGAAGATGGTCTTGAAGTCCGACAGGCTCATGCCGGCATTGAGCTGGCGATATTGCGGGATCTTCTTGTAGGCCTCGAAGGCCTCGGTCCACTGCGTCTCGGTGAGCGGCGGCACGCTGCCCGTCACCGGCTTCCATTCGACGATCGAGAGCCCGGACTCCGTCAGGCGTGTCGCGCCGCCGACCAGCACCATCAGCGCGATCAGCGCAGCCACGGAAATGAGCCACCAGCGCACGGCGCGATGCGGGTCGGAGGAAGCTGATATCGTGGTCATTTCGGCCGGAAAACCAATGCTTGAACCAGGCTGCGCGCCCCTTATAGTCCCCCGCTCCCGCAGCGCAAGTTACGCGAAAAGCCGCAAGCTCCCGCCATGAAGATCCGCACCCGCAAGTTCCTCGGTACCATCGCGCTCCTGGTGCTGGCGGCGACATGGGCGCTGCTCGGCATGGTGCTGGCGCAGCTGCCGTGGATCGCGGAATCCGGCTGGCGCCAGGCGATCTATTACGTCGTGGTCGGCATGGGCTGGGTGCTACCGGCAATGCCGGTGGTGAGCTGGATGCAGCGGCCCGACCCGGCTTAGCCTACGCAAACGCGCTTGCGCGTTTGTCGGCAGCAAGCTCGGGTGTCCGCTCATCCTTCCGGATCGAACTTAGCTCAAGACGACGTGCTGCCCGTCGGCTTCACAGGCGGAAACGTCACGCCCGAGACGAGCACGCGCAGCATCCGCAGCGAGCGGCGCCGGCCGTCCCAGGAAATCCGCGGCAGCGCGCGCAGATTTGTCCGTCCCTCGACGTCGACGATGCCAGCAATCGTCGACACCGCGCTGGCAAAGCCCGCCTCCTCCGCCATCACCACGTGGCTGCGCCGGAACGAGATGCGGTCGCCGAACGGATAGGCAAAGTGTCCGATCTCGCGGTGGAACGCGGATTCCGCCACCGCCTTGCCCATAGCCATCTCGCGGGAGGCTGCCGTATCCTTCATGGTGGCGAGCGCGGCATAATTCACCGTCGCGCTGCCGATCGTCACCAGCGGGTCGGCTGCAAGCTTCGAAAGATCCGACCAATCCATCCACGCCTCGCGCGAGACGGCGGCGAGATCGACGCGATGGCGCTTGCAGAGATCGTTGATCGCAGCCGACAGCTCCGCCGGCGGCAAGGTTCTGAGCCAGTCTTCGAGCAGCGTGAACAGCGCCTGCTTCTCCGCACGCTCGGTGACGACGAAGCGTTGCTCCTTCTCGCCCATCATCAGGCTGATGCGACTCTCGCGCGCGATCACCTGTTCGAGCGCGAGCCACCAGGCTTCGCCGACGCCGTCGGGAAAGGCGGTCGGCACGTAGACCGTGAAGGGCACGCCATGGCGCGACAGCACCGGATAGGCGAATGTGGCGAGATCCTTGTACGCACCATCGAAGGTCAGCGCCACGAAGCGCCGCCGCGCGGGCAGCGTCACCGCGCGCCGGCAGACCTCATCCATGCTGACGATGTCGAACTTCCACCGCATCAGCGCGCGAAGCACGCGGTCGAGGAATTTTGGCGTGATCTCGCTGGCAAGCAGCGGCTGGAATGGCGCGCGCCCGCGCGGCCTGACGCGTTGAAACCGCAGGATCGCACCCGCGCCGCCTGCGCTCCGTCCGCGCAGCCGGTGCTGGCCGGTCAACCAGGCCAGCTCCAGCCGCAGCCGTTCCATCCATCGGTCGTCGGAGGCCAAGATCCACCCTTTGCGAGCCGGCGAGCGGCCGGTTCCCCTTTCCATTGTCCTTACTCTTTGTTGACATTTCTTTGCAAAGGTCGGCCACAGGCCGAACTACGCTTATTTCCGTTTTCTCGACAGGTTTTGCGAATGACCATGGCTGCGGCGATGCAAAGCCGGACGGCAGAAGCGCCAGCGCGGTTGAAAGCGAGCCTTATCGCCGAGATCGATATCGTCAGCGATCTCGCCATGGCGGAACCGCTCTGGCGCGCGCTGGAGAATATCGGCCACCTCGCAACACCCTATCAGCGCTTCGACCTGCTCGCCCCCTGGCAGCGTCACGCCGGCGAGCACGAAGGCGCAGCGCCGCTCATCGTCATTGCCCGCGATGCCGAGCGCCGGCCGCTCGTCGTGCTGCCATTGTGCACGCGGCAAAACCATGGCGTGACCGTCGCCTGCTTCATGGGCGGCAAGCATACGACCTTCAACATGGGCTTGTGGGACGCCGATTTCGCCGGCCACGCCAATACCGCCGACCTCGACGCGCTGCTCGCGGCCCTACGCACGCGCGGCGGCGTCGACGTGCTCGCACTGTCGCAGCAACCGATGCGCTGGCGCGACCAGCAAAACCCGTTCGCGCTTCTGCCGCGCCAAAATTCCATCAACGGCTGCCCGCTGCTCGCGATGCCGCCGGGCGGCCCGCCGGAGTCGCGCATCAGCAACTCCTTCCGTCGCCGTCTGAAGAGCAAGGAAAAGAAACTCAAGGCGCTCGCCGGCTACCGCTATCACCTCGCCACCACCGATGACGACATCACGCGCCTGCTCGACTGGTTCTTCCGCGTCAAGCCGGCGCGGATGGCGGAGCAGAAGCTGCCGAACGTGTTCGCCGAGCCCGGCGTCGAGGCGTTCGTCCGCTCGGCCTGCCTGGCGCGGCGCGGTGAAGCCCGCGTCATCGACATCCATGCGCTTGAATGCGACGAGGAGGTGATCGCGATCTTCGCCGGCGTCGCCGACGGCCGCCGCTTCTCGATAATGTTCAACACCTACACGATGTCGGAGCACGCGCGCTACAGCCCCGGCCTGATCCTGATGCGCAACATCATCGACCGCTACGCGGAAGCCGGCTATGACGCGCTCGATCTCGGCATCGGCTCGGACGACTACAAGCGCCTGTTCTGCAAGAGCGACGAAGAGATTTTTGACAGCTTTGTCCCGCTGACCTCGCGCGGCAAGCTGGCAGCGATGGCGATGTCATCGCTGAGCCACGGCAAGCGCCTCGTGAAGCAGAACCAGCTGCTGTTCGACCTGGCGCGAAAACTACGCCGGGCGTTCGGGTAAAACCTATCCCCTTGCACGCTGCCGCCTACGCCGCCACCACGCGCGGCGCTTCCACCGCATCCGACGGCTGCACCGGCTTCTTCAGCATCGTCACCTCGCTGAAGCCGACCGCCTTGAGCTGCTCGCACATCGAGGTGCAGGCCTCCATGGGCATGCCGGCGTCCGGCACCACGACGGCCCGGGCGTTGGTCGTCAGCAGCTCGGCAGGCAGGTCGGAGGCGCTACCGGCGTCGAGCAGCACATGGTCGTAGACGCGGAGCAAGGCGTCGATCGCCAGCGTCACGCGCGGCGATTGCAGAAGGCTGCGGTCGAAGCCCGGGCGACCGCCCGCGACCAGTTGCAGGCGCGAGAGCTTGTCCTTGGTGATGATCTGCGCGAACGAGGCCTCGCCCTGCATCAATTCGGCAAGGCCAGGGGCTGAGGGATCGGCCGAGATCGCCGAAATCGTCGGCGACGATGCGGCGAGATCGACGACCACGACCCGCGCGTCGCGCGCCAGTTGCCGTGCCAGCGTCAGCGCGGTCAGCGTGATGCTCTCGCCCGCCGCGGTGCCGAGCACCGCCACCTTGCGCGCGGCGTCGCCGGCGCGGCGCAGGCTGTCGGCAAGCTGTTCGATCTCGGCGAACTCGGTGATGTCTGCGTCGGAAGCCATCTCCGGCTGGAGCGGCGCCGGCTCGCTCACGACGGGCTCAGACTCGACGGGCTCGGATTCAACGGCCGGTTCACTGCGAACAGCAACGCGCGAGGTGGCAGAGGCCGGCGTGAACGCGGCGATGGCGCGCGGCGCCGTCATGCGCAGGAGCTCGCCGGTGACGACGACGCCGGTGCCGAGCAGCAGCGTCGTCAGCGTGGCGATGAGCACGATCGGCAGCTTTTTCGGATAGGCGATCGTGTTCGAAACGATGGCGCGCGAGATGACGCGCCCCTCGGTGGGCGCGGTGTCGATGGTCTCGCGGGTATTGGCCTCGCGATATTTGGCCAGATAGGTCTCGAGCAGGTCGCGCTGCGCCTTGGCCTCACGCTCCAGCGCACGAAGCTGGACGTCCTGGCCGTTGGTCGAGGTCGCCTGCTTCTTGAGCTGCTCGAGGCTAACGGTGAGGCTGTCGACGCGGCTGCCGGCGATCCGCGCGTCATTCTCCAGCGAGCGCGAGATCTTGCCCGCCTCGTCACGGATCTGCGTGTCGAGATCGCCGATCTGCGCCTTCAATTCCTTGATGCGCGGATGATTTCCGAGCAGCGTCGAGGACTGCTCGGCGAGCTGCGCGCGCAGCGTCACCCGCTGCTCGGACAGCCGGCGCATCAGCTCGGAATTCAGCACCTCCGATGCCTCGATCGGCTTGCCGCTCTGGAGCATCTCGCGGATCAGCCGCGCCCTGGCTTCGGCATCGGCCTTCATCGCACGCGCATTGTTGAGCTGGGTGTTGAGCTCACCCATCTGCTGGTTCGACAGCGTGGTGTTGTTGGTGCCGACGAACAGCGACGATTTGGAGCGAAAATCCTCTGCCTTGGCCTCGGCTTCCGAGACCTTCTTGCGCAGGTTCTCGATCTCGCCCGACAGCCACGCGCTGGCCGACTTGGCCTGCTCCTGGCGCGCGCTCTGTTGCAGCACCAGATAGCCATCGGCGATCGAATTGGCGACGCGCGCGGCGAGTTCCGGATCGGTCGACTGGAATTCGACGACGATCACGCGCGACTTGTCGACCGCGTAGGCGGTCAGGCGGTCGTAATAGGCATCCAGCACCCGCTCTTCCGGCGTCATGGAGAACGGATCGCGGCCGATCCCGAACAGCCCGGCCAGCGACTTCAGCGGCGAGATACCGCGCAGGACCGGGTCGAATTCGGGCAGCTGCGCGAGCTTGTTCTTCTTGA
Source organism: Bradyrhizobium sp. CCGUVB23 (assembly GCF_024199885.1). Classification (NCBI taxonomy): domain Bacteria; kingdom Pseudomonadati; phylum Pseudomonadota; class Alphaproteobacteria; order Hyphomicrobiales; family Nitrobacteraceae; genus Bradyrhizobium; species Bradyrhizobium sp. CCGUVB23. The sequence continues at coordinate 8,134,889 of NZ_JANADQ010000001.1, read as the reverse complement.
TGATCTCGCGCGCCAGATCGCGCGACAGCACGAGCTGCACCTGGCTGGTGACGGCCTCGGCATCGAGCGCCTGCCGCTCCTCGGTGCTGCGGTCGCTGGTCGGACGCAGGAAGACGTTCTCGCGCCCGTCGATCAGGATGCGGGCTTCCGACTTGTAGCGGGGCGTCACCAGATTGACAGCGGCGAGCGCGAGCACCAGCGCCAGCATCGTCGGCGCGATGATGAAGCCCCGCCTGCGCTTGAGCGCGGCACCGAGCGCATGCAGATCGATGTCGCCCGATTCGGCTTGCGCCGCCTGCGCGACGGCGGCCGCGACCCTCGGCTCGGGCTTGTGCAAGGCCCGTTCAATCAAGGCCTTGTCCTTGCCGGCACGCCAGAACGCTAAACGCATCGCACACTCCCGCAGGGCAACGCCACTGCCCACCTCAACCGAGGCGATTACACTCCATTATGGTTGCCGCTGGGTTAATCGCGCCGCACGCGTGCATAGCGCGACGCGCGAACACCGTTTGTTAACCATGAAGCCGCTTAATCGGGATCGATAATTCAGTGGATTGCTCCGTCATCGCCTGCGAGCGCTGGTTCAGATCATGCCCCCCTCTGTCGACCAGCCGCTTCGCATCCTGCACGCCGTGCGTGCCCCGGTCGGTGGCATCTTCCGCCACATCCTCGACCTCGCCAACGGCCAGGTCGATCGCGGACATCATGTCGGGATTCTCGCCGACGATCTTACCGGCGGCGAGCGCGCGGCGAAGGCGCTGGCCGAGATCGCACCGCGCCTGAAGCTCGGCGTCTATCGGCTGGCGATCCGCCGCGAACCATCGCCCGACGACTTTCTGGTGTGGCTGCGCATGAGGCGCCTGATCGCAAAGCTCGAGCCGGATGTGATGCATGGCCATGGCGCCAAGGCCGGCGCCTTCGTGCGGCTCAGGCAGCGCTCGAGCGACGCCATCCGCATCTACACCCCGCATGGCGGCTCGCTGCACTATCCCCTGCACACCTTCAAGGGCGAGTTTTACGCGCGACTTGAACGGGCGCTGACGAACAGCACCGACCTGTTTTTGTTCGAAAGCGCCTTTGCCCGCGACACCTATCAGCGCATCGTGGGCAAGCCCAAAGGCGTGGTGCGCTGCGTCTTCAACGGCGTGACGCCGGAGGAATTCGAGCCCGTCGCCACTGCCGACGATGCGACCGACCTCGCCTATGTCGGCGAGTTCCGGCACATCAAGGGCGCCGACCTCCTGGTCGACGCGGTGGCGCGCCTGCACGCCCAGGGTCGGAACGTCACGTTGACACTCGGCGGCGACGGCGAGGAGATGGCGGCGCTGAAGGCGCAGGTCGAGAAGCTTGGCCTCGCCGGTTCGATCCGCTTCATCGGCCACGTCAAGGCACGCTACGGCTTCTCCAAGGGGCGGCTGCTGGTCGTTCCCTCGCGCGGCGATTCAATGCCCTATGTCGTGATCGAAGCCGGTGCGGCCGGCATCCCCATGATCGCCGCGAAGGTCGGCGGCATCCCCGAGATCTTCGACGCCGAGAGTTCCGCGCTGTTCGCCCCCAGCAATGCCGAGGCCATGGCGGAGGCCATAGGGGCTGCGCTGGACGATCCGCAGGCGACCGCCCAGCGCGCGGCGAGGTTGCGTCAGCGGATCTCAGCGCACTTCTCCCAGCAGGCGATGGTGGACGGCGTGCTGGCCGGCTACCGCGACGCGTTTGCCAATCATTAACCACCCTTAAGGCGGCTTTAGAATTTCTTCCGATTTGTCCGATAAGCGAAAGCGAGGGGGACTCCCGCGCTTCGCGCGCCTAAATGCGCGTCCGGCGGGTTTCAGGAATGGACGTGGACGACCGTGGAACAGCTCAACGCACGCTCGATGCTCGACGCCGCGACCAGTGCAGCCGCACCCGTTGAGAAGCCCTTTGTCGAACGCCGTCGCCGCCTTTCGCCGGCAGCACTTGCGATCGTCAACCAGAAGGTCGCCCGCGCCTATTCGCCGATCGTGATCACCGGCTTCGTGCGCGTCGCCGATTTTGTCCTGCTCAGCCTCGTCGGCACGGTACTTTACTTCGGCTACGTCACGCCGCAGACCGGCTTCCGCTGGGAATATCTCGCCGCGATCTGCGCCGTCGCGGCGGCAGCCGTGATCTGCTTCCAGGCCGCCGACATGTATCAGGTCCAGCTCTTCCGCGGTCAGCTCCGCCAGATGACTCGGATGATCTCGTCCTGGTCGTTCGTGTTCCTGCTGTTCATCGGCATTTCCTTCTTCGCCAGGCTCGGCAGCGAAGTTTCGCGGCTGTGGCTCGCCGCCTTCTTCTCCCTTGGCCTCGCCGCGCTCGCCGCCGAGCGCCTGGCGCTGCGAACGCTGGTGCGCACCTGGGCACGCGAGGGCCGGCTCGACCGCCGCACCATCATCGTCGGCTCCGACCGCAACGGCGAAGAGCTGGTCGAGGCGCTGAAGGTGCAGGAAGACTCCGACATCCACGTGCTCGGCGTGTTCGACGACCGCAACGACAGTCGCGCGCTCGACACCTGCGCGGGCGCGCCGAAACTCGGCAAGGTCGACGACATCGTCGAGTTCGCCCGCCGCACCCGCGTCGATCTCGTGCTGTTCGCGCTGCCGATCTCGGCGGAGACGCGCATCCTCGAGATGCTGAAGAAGCTCTGGGTGCTGCCGGTCGACATCCGCCTCTCCGCGCACACCAACAAGCTGCGTTTCCGTCCGCGCTCCTATTCCTATCTCGGCGAGGTGCCTACCCTCGACGTGTTCGAGGCGCCGATCACCGACTGGGACCTGGTGATGAAATGGCTGTTCGACCGCATCGTCGGCGGCCTCGCGCTGCTCGCGGCCCTTCCGGTGATGGCCCTGGTGGCGCTGGCGGTGAAGCTCGACAGCCCCGGCCCCGTGCTGTTCCGCCAAAAACGCTTCGGCTTCAACAACGAGCGCATCGACGTCTACAAATTCCGCTCGATGTATCACCATCAGGCTGACCCGACAGCCTCGAAGGTCGTCACCAAAAACGATCCGCGCGTCACGCGTGTCGGCCGCTTCATCCGCAAGACCAGCCTCGACGAGCTGCCGCAACTCTTCAACGTGGTCTTCTCCGGCAATCTCTCCCTCGTCGGCCCGCGCCCGCACGCCGTCCAGGGCAAGCTCCAGAGCCGGCTGTTCGACGATGCCGTCGATGGCTATTTCGCCCGCCACCGCGTCAAGCCGGGCATCACCGGCTGGGCCCAGATCAACGGCTGGCGCGGCGAGATCGACAACGAAGAGAAGATCCAGAAGCGCGTCGAGTTCGACCTCTACTACATCGAGAACTGGTCGGTGCTGTTCGACCTCTACATCCTCCTGAAGACGCCGATCTCGCTGCTGACCAAGAACGAGAACGCGTATTGAAGGTGGATTGCCCAAACCAAGCTGTCATCGCCCGGCTTGACCGGGCGATCCAGTAATCACCGGCAGCGGACGTCACCACTGACGGCGCGGAGTACTGGATGCCCCGCCTTCGCGGGGCATGACTGCGGAAGTTGTGTCGATGAGCTGCGTAAGCGTGTGAGCGTGTGATGGCGTATGCGGCAACGGCCGGGGGAATGAACGTAGCCGCACCGGCTGCGCCCGGCGTGCTGGCCTTGCAGCGCGCTCTAGTGTGGCTGGTCGGCGCCTCCGGTGCGGTCGTCTTCATCGAGCCGAGCCCCTACGAGATCGTGACGCTGCTTGCGACCGTCACCTTCTTCGCCACCGGCCTGCGGCTCCGCCTCGTGTTCATGCCGTTCGTGCTGCTGCTGATCCTGCTCAATGTCGGCTACAGCGTCAGCGCCATTCCGCTGCTCGGCCAGTCCGAGGTGGCAAGCTGGGTCGCGACCTCCTGGTACATGGCGGTGACGGTGGTGTTCTTCGCCATGGTCACATCGGAGGATACGGCGGCGCGGCTCGACATGCTGCGCCGCGGCCTCGTGGTCGGCGCGATGGTCGCGTCAACCTCGGCGATCGCCGGCTACTTCAATGTCGTTCCCGGCGGCCACGACCTCCTGACGCTCTACGAGCGCGCGCGCGGCACGTTCAAGGACCCGAACGTGCTCGGCGCGTTCCTGATCCTGCCGGCGCTGTTTTGCTTGCAGAGCGTAGTCTCCGACCGGCTTGCCAAGGCGTTCCGCAACGCGATCGCCTTCGCCATCATGGCGCTTGCGATCCTGCTCGCCTTCTCGCGTGCCGCCTGGGGCGGCCTGATCCTGACCGCCGGCTTCATGCTGGCACTGATGGTGTTGACCAGCCCGAGCAATGCGCAGCGCTCGCGCATCATCGTCATGGCCGTGGTTGCGGCCGCGCTGGGGCTGGCGCTGATCGCAATCCTGCTCTCGTTCGACTCCATCGCCGAGATGTTCAAGCAGCGCGCGAGCTTCGACCAGAGCTACGACGAAGGCCGCTTCGGCCGCTTCGGCCGCCACATCCTCGGCGCGGAGATGGCGCTCGACCGGCCGTTCGGCATCGGTCCCTTGCAATTCCACCGCTACTTCCCGGAAGATACCCACAACTCCTATCTCAACGCCTTCATGTCTGGTGGCTGGCTCTCCGGCATCTGCTATCCCGCGCTGGTTTTCACCACCGTGATCACGGGCTTTCGCCACGTCTTCGTCCGCGTGCCCTGGCAGCGCGCCTATCTTGCGATCTTCTCCGCCTTCATCGGCACCGTCGGCGAGAGCTTCATCATCGACACCGACCACTGGCGGCACTTCTGGATGATGCTGGGGGTGATGTGGGGCATGATCGCGGCCGCGCAGGCCTACAAGATCAAGACCGACGACGAAGCTTCCGCAGCTTGAGGTCGGGACGCTTTTCCGGCGGCGTATCAAGAAGGCCCTTCAGCGCTTCGGTCGCCGCGAGCACCCCCTTGTAGCCCTCATTGGCGAAGCGCAGCAGCAGGCGCAGTTCCTCGTCGGAATAGGCGCCGAAGACCTTCTCCATCGCCTGCTGCATCGGCACGTAGAGTTGGCCGATCTTCATGGCCGTCTCCGGCACGACAGAGATGAACACCTTGCGGCGGTCGTTTTCATCCCGCTCGCGGCGCACGAGCCCAGCCTTCTCGAGCCGGTCGACCACGCCGGTGATGGCGCCGGTCGTCAGGCCCGTGACCTCGGCGAGCCGGCCCGCAGTGACGCGACCTTCGAGGTACAGGATGTCCATGCATTCGAGGTCGGAGTTGGCAATTCCCGCAACGTTCGCAACGGTTTGGCCGTAGAGCACGCCCTGCGCGGAAGACCGCCGCATCGCCTCCTCGAGCTCCTGCAACAGCGCCGCACGCGCCTTCGTCCTTGACAAGGCCGACCTCATATCTTAATCGATATATATCTTAGTCGCTAAGATAATTAGCGACCGTAATTTCTCCTAGCACCACCGCAACGTCGGGAGCAAGCCAATGCACAACCGTCCCCGCAAGGCCCTCATCATCGGCGCCGGCATCGCCGGGCCCGTCGCCGGAATCCTGCTCCGCCGCGCCGGCATCGAGGCTCAGATCTTCGAGGCGTGGCCCTATTCCAAGGGAATCGGCGGCGGCCTGCAACTCGCGCCGAACGGCATGCAGGTGATGGACGAGATCGGGCTCGCGCGCGAGGTGATCAGCCACGGGTCGATTGCCGACTCCTTCGACTTCTATTCGCAAGGCGGTCAAAAGCTCGGCTCGATCAACCGCGACATGGAGCGGCGCTTCGGCCAGCCGGCGGTGAACATCTGTCGCGCCACGCTGAACGAGATCCTGATCGACAAGGCCTGGTGTTCCTGCGTCTCGCTCTATTTCGAGAAGCGCCTGATCAAGATCGAGGACCGCGGCGACCAGCCGATCATCGCCTATTTCGCCGATGGCACCACCGCGGAAGGCGACTTCCTGATCGGCGCGGACGGCGTGCACTCGGTGGCGCGCCGGCAGGTCGTGCCGGACGGGCCGCAACCTTTCAACACCGGCCTGATCGGCTTCGGCGGATTCGTGCCGCGCAAGGTGCTTGCCGGCCGCGCGATCGGACAGCGCGTCGAGACCACGTTCGGTCAGAGCGGCTTCTTCGGCTACGGATTTTGCAGCTCCGATCCCAATGACGGCGTGATGTGGTGGAGCACGCAGCCCGCCCACGGCATGGACGCGGCGATGTTCCGCGCCCAGAACCAGGCGACGCTCAAGCAGCACTTGCGCGACTTCCATCGCGGCTGGCACGATCCGATCCCCGCGATCATCGAGGCGGTCGAAAATATCGTGGTCACCGATACGCTCGATGTCGCGACGCTTCCGACATGGTCGCGCAAGCGCTCGCTGCTGATCGGGGACGCCGCGCATGCGACGAGCCCGCATGCAGGCCAGGGCGCATCGCTCGCGCTGGAAGACGCACTTCGCCTCGGCCGGCTGATGGCGGAGGGACACGAGCTCACCGCCACCTTCCAGAACTTTGAAGCCGAGCGCCGCCCCCGCGCCGAAAAAATCGTCGCGATCGCCCGCCGCAATGGCAACAGCAAACGCGAGTTCACCGCGACCGGCGCCTTCATCCGCGATCAGATGCTGAAATGGCTGCTGCCACTCGGCTCCAGGAGCATGGATTTCATGTATGCGTATGACGCGAGGGCGGCGTAAACGCACGCTGCCGTAGGGTGGGCAAAGCGAAGCGTGCCCACCACTTCTGTAATCGCGGAGAGATGGTGGGCACGGCGCTTCGCGCCTTTGCCCACCCTACAATCCCCGGTCAGCTTTCCACCTTGAACGTCAGCCCGGCATGATCGACCAGCCGCTTGATCAGCTTGTGCTGCATCGCTGCGCCCGGCGTCCAGAAGCCGCCTGGGACATCCGGCGTATCGCGCAGCAGGCAGATCGCACATTCGGAAATCATCTTCGAGGTCGAGCCGTAGCCGGGATCGCGGTCGCCGGTGACGCCGGCGCGGACCTGGCGGCCGTCGGGCGCGATCGCGACGTAGAGCAGATTGAAGAGACCGTTCTCTCGCTCCTCCTTCGACGGCCCCTCGCCCGGCTTCGGCGCGTTGGGGCCGGTCTTCTCGGCGTTGGCGGCCATTACACGCTTCGCATTGGCCTCGCCCTTCTCGCCGGGACCGGTCAGCACCATCTCGTCGTAGACGAACTCGCGGCCGTACGGAAAGCCCATCAGCATGTTGGAGCGATGGACGTTGCGCGTGTTGATCAGCGCCATCATGAACGGCGCAGCCCAGGATTGCAGGTCCTCCTCATAGGCCGCCCTGTTGCCCTTCGGCTGCTTCGGTCCGGTGAAGCCGGGCGTCAGCGCGAAGTGATCGTTGAGAATGGCGACAAGGCTGAGGTCCTTGGCGACCGCATCGAAGGTCGCCTTCGCACTTGCCGCGGTGCCGCCTGACAGCGTGCCGCGCATGTCGCGCACACGCCCCTTCACGCGCGAGCTAGGCGCACCGTGCACACGCTTGGCCTCTTCCTGCACGAAGAACGTACCGAGCTCGAACGGAACGGAATCATAGCCGCATGAGAACACGATGCGCGCGCCGCTCGTCTTGGCCGCCGCCTCATACTTGTCGATCATCTGCCGCATCCAGACCGGCTCGCCGCAGAGATCGAAATAGTCCGTGCCCGCTGCCACGCAAGCGGCGAGCAGCTCTTCACCATAGAACTGATACGGACCGACAGTCGTGATCACCGACTTCGTCTGCGCGACCATCGCCTTCAGCGAGGCCGGATCGGAGGCATCAGCGACGATCAGCGGCGTATCCACCGACGCGCCGATCGCATCGCGCACGGATTTCAGCTTGTCGAGGCTGCGGCCGGCCATCGCCCATTTCGGCGCCTTGTCGTCCTTGTAATGCGCGGCCAGATATTCAGCGACGAGCTGGCCGGTGAAACCGGTCGCGCCATAAACGACGATGTCGAATTTCGACGAAGAACTCATGTTGCATCCTCAATTTGCTTCGTCATTGCGAGGAGCCAAGCGACGAAGCAATCCAGACTGTTTCCGCGGTGAAATCCTGGATTGCTTCGCTTCGCTCGCAATGACGATTTACTTCTTTCCGTAACTCACGCCCATGCCGGCACGGACGTCGCTTTGAATTCCATAGGGCGGGATCGGATAGCGCAGGCCATTTTTTGCCAGCGCCTTCATGCCCTTGATCGCCTTGGCGAGATGCGCTGGGCTCAGCGCCATCAGCATCTCTTCGTCCGGCACGCCGCCATAGCGCCGTTCGGCATAGCATGGCAAGGACAGGCTGGGCTCGCCGGTCTTGAGCGCCCGCCCCCAGGAATCCGCGCAGGCGGTCTCGCCGACCACGCCCCATTCGAACTTCCTGTAGCCGGTATATTGCAGCCCGTTGATCAGGATGATCATCTGCCCCGGCGTCGCGTAGACCAGGCAAATGTCGGGCGGATCGAGGCGGCCGCTCGCCAGCGGGCTCACCGCGAGCGCCTGGTATTGTCCGAACGGCACCACGTCGAGCGCCTCCTGGCGCTTGCGCGCGTCCGCGGCCGTGCCATGCCACACGCCGACATAATTCTCGCCCGCAAGCCATTTCTCGTCCTGCGGCGCAAGGCCAATCACGGCGCGGCACTGGCTGCCAACGAGATCGTCGGCGGTGATGCCGACGGTCCAGCCGAGGCGCGAAGCCATGCTGACGATCTGGTCGGTGGTGTGGACCGCATTCGGCCGGCGGATCTTCGGGATCGCCTCCATGTCCTCGGCGCGCGCAAACAGCTTCATGCCGATCACCGTCGTCTTCAGCCGCAGCAGCGCGTTGAGGTCGGCCACAATGCCGGCGAGATCGATCGGTTCAGCGTTCTCTGGCTGCATGGCGTCCTCCCGGGGCGCGACGATTTTTATGTCCCCCGTTCTAATCCTTCGCCGGACCGGGAAGCAACTCGCCGGTGCGGCCCATCAGGCGGTAGGCGACGAGCCCGATCCATTCGCGCATGGCGATATCGGTTTGCATGATCCCATCGGTGCCCATATTGGTGAAGGTGAAGAGGTCCTCGCGGCCGCCCATCCGAAAGTCCACGGGGTAGGCCTCGACGTCAAATCCGGCCTTGCGGAAGATCCCCATCGAGCGCGGCATGTGGAACGCCGAGGTCACCAGCAGCCAGCGCTCGCCCGGCTTCGGCGCAACCAGCTGCTTGGTGAAGATCGCGTTCTCGTAGGTATTGCGCGAGTTGCGCTCCACGATCAGGCGCTCCTTGGCGATGCCGAGATCTTCCAGGATCGGCGCCGAGTAGTCGGCCTCCTTGGCCTCGGTGGAGATCAGATTGGCATTGCCGCCGGTGAAGACGATGCGCGCATTCGGGTAGCGCCGTGCGAGCGCGGCCGGCGCCAGCATGCGATCGGCGGCATGGGCGACGATCGGCGTTTGATGCGCCGACGACAGGTCGGTATCGACGGAGCCGCCGAGCACGATGATGCCGTCGGGCGCGCCGCGCGAGGCATCCCACTGCGGAAAGCGCTGTTCCAGGGGATACAGCAGGAGCTTGCCAAGCGGCGAGAACGCCACGAGCGCCAGCAGGACCAGCACGGTCACCGCAAGCCTGCGGCCGGCTCGCGCAAAGCGCGTCGTCATCAGAACGAGCGAGAGAATGCCGAGCTCGACCAGGAAGTTGATCGGCAATAGCGCGACGCCGAGCGTCTTGGACAGGACGAATAACAGGGGAGCCTCGCTTTGGAATCATCGAGCCTATCGATGCGCGGACCTTGACGGGCCGATCCATCTTCAGAAATCTTCTTGAAAGAGGATGGATTGCCGGGTCAAGCCCGGCAGTGACGAGTCCTGATGAAAACACCCGCAAACGATCGGACCAGACCCATGACCCGTCACCACCTGCAGTCCAGCCCCGAAACCTGCCATTGGGGCTTCTTCGAGGCGAAGCTGAAGCCGGTCCTTACCATCGAGAGCGGCGACGAGGTGACGGTCGACACCATCAGCGGCGGGCCGGACGTGCTGCCCGACCGCAAGCAGTTTCATATTCCGCCGGAGCTGTTCGAGGTTCATGCGAAGTCCGAACGCGTGCTGCCCGGCCACATTCTCACCGGCCCGATCGCGGTGAACGGCGCCGAGCCCGGCGACGTGCTCGAGGTCCATATTCTCGACGTCACGCCGCGGCAGGATTGGGGCTGGAATCTGATCAAGCCGCTCTCGGGCACCCTGCCCGACGATTTCCACGAGACGCGCATTCTCAACGTCCCGCTCGATCTGACGCGGATGGTCGGCCGCATGCCCTGGGGCCTCGACCTGCCGCTCAAACCGTTCTTCGGCGTGATGGGCGTGGCGCCGCCGCCGGCCTGGGGCCGCATCTCCTCGCTGATCCCGCGCGCGATGGGCGGCAATCTCGACAACAAGGAGCTTGGCCCAGGCGCCACACTCTATCTGCCGGTGTTCGTGCCGGGCGCGCTGTTCTCCTGCGGCGACGGCCATGGCGTGCAGGGCGACGGCGAGGTCTGCGTCACCGCGATCGAGACCGCGCTGCAAGGCCGCTTCCGCCTCACGCTGCGCAAGGACATGCAGCTCGCCTACCCGCGCGCCGAAACAGCCTCGCACTACATGACCATGGCGATGGACCCGGACCTCGACCAATGCGTGGTGCGCGCGCTGCGCGACATGATCGCGCTCCTGGGCGAGAAGCGAAACCTGTCACGCGAGGACGCCTATACGCTGTGCAGCCTGGCTGCGGATCTGCGGGTGACGCAGACCGTCAACGGCTCAAAAGGCATCCATTGCATGATCGAGAAATCGCTCGTGCACGGTTAGCGCACGCCGCCGCCCTTCCCTCTCAATCCAACCTCCGTCGCCGGTGAAAGCCGCGCGGCGCGCCGGCGCGCGGAATTTCTCCAGCGATTCCAATAGCCTCTGACACCGGTTCGATCCGGATTTGACTCCTCTCGGTTTCTAAATAGACTCTTAATCGTTACTTTTATGTACCCGAGTAAGAGGCTAGCGTTTGCGTCATGGCCACCGAAAAAGCCGAGACTGACCGCATCCCCGTAACCTTGGCGCTCTCGACCATCACGTATCTCGAAAAACTGGTGAGACAGGGCACCCACGGCACCAGCGTTCCCGGCGTCGCGCGGACATTGATTGAGGAAGGCATCCGTCTCGCCATCAAGGACGGACTTTTGTCGATCCGCGACAATGGCAGGACGTGAGGCTTAGGGAGCGCGCAACGCGGTCGGTTTCGGACGGGGTGGTCGATTTGCAACCTGGGACCGTCACAACATGCCTGCTGTTTCACCGACCTCGCCAACGTCCGCTGCAACCTGGACCGTTGAGCGCATCGAACTTCTGAAAAGCCATTTTCACGCCGGCCTGTCCTGCCGCGAGATCGCCGCCGATATCGGCGTCAGCCGCAATGCCGTCATCGGCAAGCTCAGCCGCCTCAACCTGACGCGCGGTCCGAAGCGGGAGGAGCGGAGCGCAGACAAGAGCACCGCGCGGGCCCTGCGGACCCTCCGCAGGCTGCAATATGAATTGCTCTCCACGATCGATATCGAGGCCGAGACGCCGCTCGCCCACGTGCCGATCGACGAGGCCAACCGCTGCTCGCTTATGGAATTGACCGAGAACCGCTGCCGCTGGCCGATCTCGACGCCAGGCGCGGACGACTTCTGTTTCTGCGGCAACGCCTCGCCCGACGGCCAGTCTTATTGCACGGGCCACGCGCGCCTCGCCTACCGGCCAAACTCACGCGCGCGTCTCATGCGCGGCTGACGAAGGGGCACAAGCCCGGCGACGTACTGGGTGCCCCGGTCAAGCCGGGGCACGACACCTGCAACCTGGATACACAATGCTTCTGCAAGGATGCCATGGCTTCGCAGGGCCGACATCGAATGGGCGATACCGCCCCTCGCCTCACCCCAGCCGCCAGCCGGCCTCCTGGGCAAAGCTCTCGTAGAAGGCGCGGTCATAGGCCTCGTCCGGCGTCGCGCGCACGCGCTGATCGAGGCGCACGGCGTCCTCGCCGACCAGGATGCGCCACCTCCCGGCCTTGACGCCGTCGAGGATGATCTTCGCGGCCTGCGCGGCCGTGGTCGGCGCATCCTCGCGAAAGCTGCGGGCGCGTTCGGCAAAGGCGGCCTGGATGTCCTCGTCCGACATCTTCTCCGCGTCCGGCACGCCGGCCGCGACCATGCGCTTGCGGGTCAGCACGACCTCGTCGGCATTGAGGCGCTCGGAGCCGTCGCCGCTCTGCACCTTGCGCGAGTTGGAGACGATCGAAGTGCCGATGTGACCGGGCATCACCACCGAGCATTTGACGTGCGGCGCGTGCAGGCGGAGATCATTGATCAGCGCCTCAGTAAAGCCCTTCACCGCGAATTTTGCCGAGCTGTAGGCGGTGTGCGCCTGCCCCATGCCGATCGAGGCCCAGAAGCCGTTGACGCTCGCGGTGTTGATGATGTGCGCCTCGTCGGCAGCAACCAGCATCGGCAGGAAGGTACGCACGCCGAGATAGACGCCGCCCCAGCAGATGTTGAAGGTGCGCTCCCACTGCTCGCGCGTGTTGGTGAACAGGCTGCCACCGCCGCCGATGCCGGCATTGTTGAACAGCAGGTGGATCCTGTCGGTCTTCTGCTGCTCGGCGAGCTCGTCGCGAAACTGCTTGAGGTGATCCTCGATCGCGACGTCGGCGACGTGGGTGGTGACGCGCAGGCCCTGCGGCAGCTTCTCGACCTCGCACAGCCGCTTGGTCTCGGCCATCGCGGCTTCCGACACGTCGCACATCGCAACGTTGCAGCCCTCGGCCACGAGCTGGCGCGCGAGCTCGCGCCCCATCCCCGTTCCCCCGCCGGTGATGACGGCGATCTTTCCGGAAAAGTCCTTCATGGGTTCGGTCCCCTCGCTTGGTCTGGTTGTTGGTCTTGTTGGCCATCACGGACAATTCACGGGGCCGCCGCAAAGTGTAGCAGCGCCGCGCCTGCGGTAAAGCAGGCCGGCGCTGCGTCACGACGACGGCGAATTATTTCGGCGGACGAACTATTCCGCCGCCTGGAAACGCTGTCCACCCGGCAACACGCCCAGCCCCTCGAGAGCCTTGCGGATCGCGGCCGCTTGCGTCAACGAGGCCTCCGGCATCGGCGCGCGCGGCCAGGTCTTTGGCATTCCCTGGAGCGTCTGCGCGTAGCGCGTGCAGGCCGGAAGGTTGTCGGCGATGATCGCATTCCACAGCGTCAGCAGCTTCTTGTGCAGCTCGAGCGCACGAGGGTGATCGCCCGCCTTCACCGCATTCCACAGTTCGACCGAGGCATGGGGCGCCGCGGTCAGGATCGCCGCGATCGAGCCATGGGCGCCGAGCGTGTAGGACGGATACATCAGCGCATCGACGGCGCTATAGATCAGCTTGTCCGGCGCCATCATCATGAGGTCGGCGAACAGCTTCAGATCGCCCGCGCTCTGCTTGACGCCGACCACCAGCGGCACCTCGGTCATGATGCGAGTGAGCAGCGCCGGCGAGAGATAGGACCACGGCACGACGTTGTAGATGATGATGGGCATGCCGGTCTCGTCGGCCATGGCGCGGAAATGCGCGACCATCGCGTCCTCGTGCGGCTTGAACAGATAGTGCACCGGCGTGACCTGGAGGGCGGCGACATTCATGTCGCGCACGAGCTTGCCGCGGCGGATCGCATCGCGCGTCGAGTCCACGATGATGCCGGCGATTACGGGAACGCGGCCCTTCACCGCTTCGACCGTCGCCGCCACCAGATCGCGATACTCCTCGTGATCGAGCGTGTGCCCCTCGCCGGTCGAGCCGCCGGCTGCAACGCCATGCGCGCCGGCCGCGATCATCCATTCGACCTGCGGCGCAACGAGCTGAGTGTCGATCTCGCCGTTCTCCCGGAATGGCGTGGTCATCGGCGGTATCACGCCGGTCGGGCGTACCTTCATCTCTCGGCCCTCGCGTTTCCTGCTTCCCGATAGCGGTCCCGCTCTGCCGGCGAGTATCCGCGCGAGCGGTAGCCTAGCGGTTGATGTCGCGGCGGGAAGCGGCGCGACCGGGACGCAGCCCTCCTATTCGGTCATAGCGTCGGTTCCCCGTATTTGTCCGGCTTCGGATTGAGGGGAATTTTTTTACAATCCGAATCGTCAAATGGGGCGAAAGCTGAGGTGAGTCTTCAAGCCATCGTGTCGCGGTCGACACAGGGCGTGGCACCCCGCTTGCATCTCCTCGTGGCGTGTAACAACCAAAGAGGTGAAATGCATGTTTATTACCGTCGTGGCCGTGCTCTGCCGGCTAGGCGCAGCAGCTTCGGGCAGTTGCGTCGAGGAAATCGTCACCGACAGCAACATGACGCCCGAAATCTCGCTCATGCAGTGTGCAGTGGGCGCGCAGGCCGAACTCGCAAAATGGATGGGCGAGCACCCGATCTACCACGTCAACTGGCGCATCGAACGCTACAAGTGTGTGCCAGGTCACTACGAGATCAAGGGCCACGCCTAAGGCCCAGCCCCGAAAGGGGAGGAAACGCCCCAAGGGACCGGCTTTTGCCGACCTCTTGCCAAACGTTCTGAAAATGGTCGGAGCGAGGATTTCAACCTCCGCCCCAAGCCTCCAAGCGGAGGCAAGCTTTTGATTGTTGTATATTTTTTGGAAATTGAACTGTTATCCGCCGCTTGAAATCACAAGCGTTCATCCGCCCCGAAAACGACTGTGATGCGGACGTGCTGTGGCCGGGCTGCAACTCGCCCTCTGTTCTGACAGGGAACGTCGGCTACCGAACCGTTTGCAGGCTCGCCTCGAGATTACAGTACTCGCGCCGGGGCTGAGATCAGCCGCTTGATATTGGACCCGGTGGCCGCCCGGATATTGCGGGCGGCCGTTACCTTTCCTGACGTCGCGATTTGGGTTCTGCAATGAACCGCAATCGATACTTCGAAGGGCCACGTTGCACCGCGTGCAATCAGCCACGCACCTTCGTCCAAAGCGAACCGGCCACCGGGCGGTACGAAATTCGATCGTATGAATGTCCGACCTGCAAGAGCGTGCTGCGGATCGTCGAGCGCACCGAACCGAGCATGTTTCCGCGCTGATCAGGAACCTCGTCGATGAAAGCGACTTAGTTGCGCACCTGCGATCACTGTCGCCGGATCCTGGCCCATTTCTCGCAAGACCTGAGGAAGTTCCAATACGCTGTTGCCCTTCCATCTGTTGCACCTCGGCCTGGAGCCTATGGAGAACCACAATTTCAGGGACACAAAATCACAGGTCATGCCGCAAAATAACAAGCGACGAGTGTTGATATCGATCAATATGACAAATCGAGGCGTCGCATTAGATGGCGCCGTACCCTGATAATCCAATCGCGCGCTTTGTAACGAGTAGAGGTCTGGCATGGGTATCCCAGGCGCAAGGTCACGCGCGTTCGCGGCACAGCTCGCGACCCCGCGTTGGCGCCACGTCCTCCTGACATGCTTCGCCTTGCTGCATTTCACGCCTCTGTTCGCATTTCCGGTAAGCGCGCACGAACAGGTATCGCTGCAGCTCAAATGGAAGCACCAGTTTCAATTCGCTGGCTACTACGCCGCGATCGAGAAGGGCTTCTATCGCGATGGCGGCCTTCACGTCGAGCTTCGCGAAGGTGGCCCGGACGTCGACGCCGGCGCGGCGGTGGCGGCCGGCGCAGCGGATTTCGGCATCTGCACGACAAGCATTCTGGTGAACCCGCTCGAGCGCGCGAACAACGTCGTCCTCGGGGTGATATTTCAGCACTCCGCGGCCGTCATCCTGGTGCCACACCGCGCCGGCGTCCGCGCGGTCTCCGAATTGAAAGGGCATCGCCTGATGGATGTCCCCGGCAGCGACGACATCGCAGCGATGCTGAAACGCGAGGGCATCGACTACGCGAGCCTGCCGCGCGTCGCTCATGCTGGCGATCCGAGCGATCTGCTCAGTGGCAAGGCGGACGCGATGGTGGCCTACAGCACCAATGAACCTTACGCGCTTGAAAAGCTGGGCACGCCATATCTGATGTTCGCGCCCCGCGCCTACGGGTTCGATTTTTACGGCGATAACCTCTGCACGTCGAAACAGCAGGTGGCCGAGCATCCCGCGCGCGTGAAGGCGTTTCGCGCGGCCAGCCTGAAGGGCTGGGAATATGCTCTTGCCCACAAGGAGGAAATCGTCGACCTGATCCAACGCAAGTACTCCACGCAGAAGAGCCGTGAAGCGCTGCTGTTTGAAGCGGCGCGGGCCGAACTCCTGATCCAGCCGCGCTTGGTACCTATTGGCGATCAGAGCAGCGTGCGCTGGAAGACCATTGCCGAAGCCTATGTTGATCTCGGCATGGCGAGCGAGGCAAATCTGCCGGAGGGGCTGATCTACATTCCCGATGACGGAGAATGGCCAGCGGCGCTGCAGGTACCACTCTTGGCTGCTCTGCTCGCCACGGGTCTTGTGTGCGCGCTGGGGTGGGCCCTCTACCGCCGGAATGCGCGCGCGCTTGGCACGATGCGGCTCAGCTCCGTGATGTCGGGGTTGTTCGTCCTGCTCAGCATTCCCGTGCTGATCTTTATCCTGGTGTACAACTATCGGCAGAACGCTGCCGCGATCAACGCGACGCTGAATGACGTTGTCGCAAAGACCAAGCAGGCCAGCATTGAGGACGCGGAGAACCTCATCAACCCGGTTGCGGCCACGCTCGCGCTGCTCGCGGCGGTCGCCGCGGAGGACCCGGACGTTTTTAAAAAGGAAGAGAGCCGAGATCTGCTCTACCAGGCGCTCACCTCGGCGCGGCAGATCGATGCGGCCTATGTCAGCTTTGAAGACGGCTATCACCGCGTCGTGACCCGCATGGACGACGATCGCAGGCGCTCCGATCCCAAGATCCCGCCGTCGGCGAACTGGCATTCCAGCTATATCGACAGCTTCTCCGGTTCACCGCGACGGATTCGGCATCGCACGTTCTTCGATACATGGCCGCATGTGGTCGGCAGTTACGATGTCGAGCAGATCATCGATATCAGGACTCTGCGGGGGTACCAGGCCGCGAAGGAAGCGCGCGCCCTCATCGTCGAGGAACCGTCGGTCAATCCCGACACCGGCTATCCGATCATTTCCATCCGATCTCCGATCATAAAGGACGGCACGTTCATCGGCTGTGCGTCTGCCAATATCACGCTCGACGTACTGTCGCGGTTTCTCAGTAGTCACCGCGCGAGCCCCCACAGCACCACGATCATCGCGAATCCAACCAAAGGCACGATCATTGCCTATCCCGACCCGCGTAAGGCCATGCAGATAAGCAACGGCCGGTCGGAACTCGCCAAGCTGGACACGATCGCCGACGACGACGTGCGTGACGCGTCTCGGCTGCAGAGTGAGAACAACAGTGACGACTTCTTCTTCCGCTCGGCGCGGAGCGGCGAGGAGATCAGCGCATCCTTCACCCGCTTTCCAGGCAGTTTCGGACAGCCTTGGGAGATCATCATCCTGACGCCAACCGACGATTTTGTCGGCACTCTGAAGCGAACAAACCGTCAGATGATCGTCCTGATCGCCGCGCTGACGGGAATGGAGTTGCTGCTGATCTACGCCTTCGCGCGACGGCTGTCGCGTCCGATCGAAGGCGTGTCGCGGGAACTGCGATCGGTCGAGGACCTGACATTCTCACACTCCGGCACGCCAGCGATATCGAAGATCCGGGAGATCAAGGAGCTGCAAAACGCCGTGTCACTGTTCGAGACCTCGCTGCGGTCGTTCTCCTCGTTTGTGCCGCTGGATGTTGTCAGGGAGTTGATCAAAACCGGCACTCCTCTGACGCTCGGCGTCGAACAGCGCTTCATGACCGTGCTGTTCGCTGATCTGCAGGATTTCTCCAGCCTTGCCGAGCGGATGACTCCGAACGATCTGCTGGCGCAACTGTCGGTCTATTTCGAAGCCGTCTCACAGGCGATCGCGGAGGAGTCCGGTACCGTCGACAAGTTCATCGGCGACGGCATCATGGCGTTCTGGGGTGCGCCCGCGCGTCGCGACGACCACGTGCTGCGCGCCTGCTGCGGCGCATTGCGGGCCGCACGGCGGATGCAACAGCTCAACGCGGACTGGAGCGCGCAGGCGCGGCCCCCGCTGCACCTCCGCATCGGACTGCATTGCGCAGATGTGTTGGTAGGCAACGTCGGTTCGAGCGAGCGGCTGAGCTACACGGTGATGGGCGACGGGGTCAACGTCGCGGCGAGGCTTGAAGGCATCAACAAGAACTTCGGCACCACGATCTGTATCAGCGACAGCGTGGTCAAGGCGGTGAGATCCGACATCGTGGCCAGACCCATCAGGAAGGTTCAGGTCAAGGGGCGCAAGCACGAGTTCATGATTTATGAGCTGCTCGGAATCAGGAACAGCCACGATCCCGAGCTGGCAGCGCCGGTCGGGTCCGAGAAGCTATGTGAGATGACGTGGGCCGCATCGAGCCAATTTGAGAGAGGCAATTTCGATGAAGCAGCTCGGCGCTATGAGGAGATCTTGTCGGCATTTCCGCGAGACCCGTTGGCCAGATCGTTGATCGCGATGTGTACCGCGGCAGCGACTGCTTGAATTGCAGTGCGTACGAAGTTCAGGGAGCGGGTGAATGAGCGGCCTGGTAACCCACTTTGAAATCTACGGCGAGGCCCCTGCAGAACTCGCGCAGTTCTACGCGCTTCCCTATTCGGTTGGCAGATCGAAAGGCGCCGGGCGTCGATTATTGGCGAATTCAAACTGAACCGAATGGCAACGGATTCGGCGGAGGTCTGACGTACCGCCCTGCAGACGGCCCGAACTCCAGTGAGCTTCCTCTTCAACAAGAGCGCTCAGCGACCTCCCACATCCTGCGATGATGACATGATCGCCTCTGATTTGCCCGACGGGGCAACCGATTTCGGAAAATAATCAGAACGCCGCACCGCCCGCCGTCAGCTACTTTGCATGGGGTTGTTTTCGACATTTTGTTGTCAGGTCACAGCAGCCGCCGCCCACCCCATCGTCACGCAGGCATCAGGGGCAGGAGCGCCCGTGCCACGCCCCCCGATCAGTCCGCCCGCCAGATCAGTTGAAAAAATGGTCGGAGCGAGAGGATTTGAACCTCCGACCCCTAGTCTCCCAGACTAGTGCGCTAACCGGGCTGCGCCACGCTCCGAATGCCGTTCCCATAGCTAGGATCGCCGCGTTGCGCAAGGCGCCTGAACCGCCCGGACGACCGGGAACATCCCCCTGAAATCGCAGAATGCGCCTTGCTCAGCCGGCCTTGAGGGCCTCGTCGAGCAGTTCGCGGCAGGCGACGAGGTCCTGAAGCACCCGCTCCAGCCGCTCCCGGTCGGCCGGGTTCGGGCCGGCCCGGTCGGCCGGGCCCTTGCGGAAGGTGGTGAGGATTTCCTCGTCGTCGATCTCGGCGAAGCGGAAATCGATGCCTTCCTCCTCCTCGCCCTGGAAGTCGTCATCGTCGGTATCGGCGACGCCGCGGATCTCGGGTTCCTCCTCGGTCTCCATCAGGCTCTGGCCGATCGCGTCCTCGATCGCGCCGAACGAGACCGCGGCCGACGAATCGGCGAGGCCCTGGACCGACTTGATGCCGTGCTCCTTGAGGATCCGCTGCACGCCCCGGATGGTGTAGCCCTCGCCGTAGAGCAGTCGGCGGATGCCCTTGAGCAGGTCGACGTCGTCGGGGCGGTAGTAGCGGCGGCCGCCGCTGCGCTTCATCGGCTTGATCTGGGAGAAGCGGGTCTCCCAGAACCGCAATACGTGCTGCGGGATGTCGAGGTCCTGCGCTACCTCGCTGATGGTGCGGAACGCATCCGGCGCCTTGTCCAAGGGCCTCATCCTTTCGGAAGGCGATTACGCCTCCACTTCAGTCTTGCTGCCGTCGCCATTGGCCTTGTGTTGCGAATTGATCCGCTGCTTCAGGATGGCGGACGGCTTGAACACCATCACCCGGCGCGGCGAGATCGGCACTTCGGTACCGGTCTTGGGATTGCGGCCGATACGCTGGCCCTTCTTACGCACCATGAAGGAGCCGAACGAGGACAGTTTCACCGTCTCGCCCCGCTCGAGGCAATCGGTGATCTCCTTCAGCACGAGTTCCACGAAGGCAGACGATTCCGTCCGCGACAGGCCGACCTTTTGATAGACGGCCTCGCAGAGATCCACTCGCGTTACGGTTTTGCTAGTCTCGGTCATCGCCCTGCCCCACCCGACGGCGAACAATTGTCGTCTAAAATTATGAGGTTACGAGACAACGGTCAACCCGCTCATTCCGCGCTTGAGTCGGCAACAAAATGGCCCGCAATCTCGGCAAAATTTTATCGATCGCGCTCTACTACCAGCGCACGAGTGCGGAACCCCAGGTGAAGCCGCCGCCCATCGCTTCCAGCAGCAGCAGGTCGCCCTTCTTCACCCGACCGTCCTTCACCGCGACCGACAGCGCCAACGGAATCGAGGCCGCCGAGGTGTTGCCGTGCTTGTCGACGGTGAGCACCACCTTCTGCGGCGCAATATGCAGCTTGTGGGCGGACGCATCGATGATTCGCTTATTGGCCTGATGCGGGATGAACCAGTTGATGTCCTCGGCGGTCATGCCGGTGGCGTTGAAGGCATCGACGATCACGTCGGTGATCATGCCGACCGCGTGCTTGAACACCTCCTTGCCTTCCATGCGCAGGTGGCCGACCGTCCTGGTCGAGCCGGGCCCCCCATCGACGAACAGCTTGGCCTTGTGGCGGCCGTCCGAACGCAGATGCGTGGTCAGCACGCCGCTGTCGGAGGTCTTCCCCGGTTGCGTCTGCGCTTCCAGCACGATGGCGCCGGCGCCGTCGCCGAAGAGCACACAGGTGCCGCGGTCGTTCCAGTCGAGGATACGCGAGAAGGTTTCCGCGCCGATCACCAGCGCGCGCTTGTAGGCGCCCGTGCGCAGGAAGTTGTCGGCAGTGGCGAGCGCGAACACGAAGCCGGAGCAGACCGCCTGCAGGTCGAACGCCACGCCATGGTTGATGCCGAGCCCGTGCTGGACGGCGACTGCGGTCGCCGGAAACGTGTTGTCGGGCGTCGAGGTCGCGAGCACGATCAGATCGATCGCCTGCGGATCGAGCCGGGCATGCGCGAGCGCCGCGCGCGCCGCCCTGATCGCAAGGTGCGAGGTGAACTCGTCGTCGGCCGCGATGTGACGCTCGCGAATGCCCGTGCGCTGCACGATCCACTCGTCCGATGTGTCGATGCGGGCCGCCAACTCGGCATTGGTCACGACACGCTCCGGCAAATAGCTGCCGCAGCCGAGCACGACCGATCGAATTTGAGTCACGAAACAGCCTCCTGCGCGGTCGGCACTGAAGTCAGCGCGCCACCGTCGCGGTTGAGCATCTGATTGATCTTGGTCAGGAGATCGTAGCGAGCCATCTCATAACCAACATCGACGGCATAGGCAAAGCCTTCAGCGTCGGTTCCGCCATGGCTCTTGACCACGACGCCATTCAGGCCGAGCAGAACGCTCCCGTTGGATTTGCGCGGATCGAGCTTTTCGCGCAACGTCTGGAAGGCGCCGCGCGCGAACAGATAGCCGATGCGCGAAAGCCAGCTCGATGCCATGGCACTGCGCAGAACTTCGAGCATCTGGCGCGAGGTTCCCTCGGCGGCCTTGAGTGCGATGTTACCGGAAAAGCCCTCGGTGACGATCACGTCGGCAAGGCCCTTGCCGATGCCGTCGCCTTCGACAAAGCCGACATAGTCGAGTTGCGGCAGGTTCATGGTGCGCAGCATCTCGGCGGCCTCGCGGATCTCCTCATGCCCCTTCATCTCCTCGACGCCGATGTTGAGGAGACCGACCTTCGGACGCGCGAGGTTGAAGTGGACGCTCGCCATCGCCGCGCCCATCACCGCGAGCGCCACCAGATGACGCGCATCGCCGCCGATGGTCGCGCCGAGATCGAGCACGACCGATTCCCCGCGCAGGGTCGGCCAGATCGCCGCGAGCGCTGGACGATCGATACCCGGCAGCATGCGCAGGCAGAAGCGCGCCATGGCAACCAGGGCGCCGGTATTGCCGGCGGAAACCACCACGTCCGCCTCGCCCTTCTTCACAGCCTCGATCGCAAGCCACATCGAGGCCTTCTTGCGCCCGCGCCGCAGCGCCTGGCTCGGCTTCTCCTCCATGCTGACGGCGACGTCGGTGTGGATGATCCTGGAGGCGGCCTTCAGCGCGGGGTGCTTGTCGAGCTCGGGCTCGATCTTGGCGCGATCGCCGACCAGCAGGAATTCGATATCGGGATGCCGGGCAAGCAAGATGGCGGCGCCGGGAATGACGACGGGGGCGCCGACGTCGCCTCCCATGGCGTCAAGCGCGATTCGAACCTTGCTTAGCATGAACGTCCCGGAAACCTGATCTCGTGCGGTCTAAGAAACTAGCGGGGCCGCGAAATGGGTTCGCCATCATCAACAGCGATCGGCCAGGCGCCACACCGCACCCGGACCGGGCCGCGACAATAGCGTTTTGTCACCCCGAAACAACCTCTTGCCCCCAGTCTTTTGGATTCCGGGCGATCACGGATCGCCCCCCGCCCAAGCGATAAAAACTCCATGAAATCAAACTGATCACGTAATCTTTCAACCTGACGAGGCAAACCATTCATGCACATCGCAAAGCGAGCCCGCCCGAGGCGCACAGTTATTTGGCCTCATTTGCGCTTGGGCTTGTCCTGGAGCGCCTTCAACGCCGCAAAGGGGTGGTCCTCGGGATCGTGGGCCGTCACCTGGGCCTCGAACACCGCCCCCGGTTTACGCGGATAGGGGTCGATGCCCAGAAACAGGGCGTCCGTCGCCAGCCGGCCGAGGTCGATGACGCCGGCAATGATCGCCTCCGGCGGCTCCGGGACCGCCTCCGCGGCGTCGTCGCTGTCCTGCCCCTCCTCGATGAGGTCAGCCAGTCGCCGCACCTCGGCCTCGGGAGCAAACATCAGGTCAATCTCCTCGTCGATCTCGCTCTCGACCGGGTCGAGCGTCACCACGCAGGTCTGGCCGATCCGCGCCCGGACGTTGCCGGTGACATGAACCCGCCCGCCGCTCTTCGGGGACACGTCGAAAGAGGCCTTCGCGGACACGACCTCGCGAACACCCGCAACCTCGGCCATGGCCTCGCGCTCGCGGCTCGATGCCTCGATCTCCCGATGCAAGCCGGTGTCCGGGATCTGCGCCACGATCACCGGCACGCGCCACGGATCGGTCTGGGGTTCGGCATTTGGTCTGGTCATGGCGCCACATGCTCCCCTGGCGGCGATGGAAATACAAATGAACCGCGCAGCAGCGCGCCCTGGTCAGTCCGGGCAAGATCAGCTTCCGTGGCCCTGGCATAGTCCGCAAGCCGCCGCGCCTGCGCGCCGTCCGTCCCGTTCAAGATATTCCTGGCGATCGCCGATGCCAGCGCCTCGCCGCCTTCGTCCATGGCCTGGTCGTAGGCCCGGGCCCGGCCATAAAAGGCCTCTCCAAAGGCCCGCATCCGCTTGGGGACGGTCTGATCCCCGATACCCATCTCCCGCAGATTGTCGTCCATGTCCTCGCAGAAGCGATCGAACAGCGCCTGCGACAGCTCGGTGGCGTCGGAAGCCGCCCGCAGCCGGCGCAGCAGGAGCCACAAATGCAGGAGAAGCAGGTCGAATCGGCCGTTAACCGTGTCCGGGACGGCCAAGTCCCGGTAAAACATGGGTTCTCGCGCCTGCGTCACGATCATGCCATAGATGGTCTCAATGGTGCCGCGCGGGGCTAGCCGGGGTTTCCTGAAGTGTTTGAACGGCCAGAGCATTGTGGGTTCCACAAGCGTGCGCGCGCGGGTTGCGCTCGCCGCGTCTGCCCGGTACTTCAGCGCCTCGCGCGACGCAAGGGGACGGGATAGTTCCGAGAATGACCAATTCGAGCCAGACCAGCCACCGCGGAGCCAAGGCGAGCGGCCGTTACGCGCGCTGGCGCGCCGTCGCCGCCGCCGCGCTCGTCAGCATCGCGCTTGCCGCCTGCACGGGCGAGCAGTTCCAGAAGGGCTATATCCTGCCGCCCGGTGCGCTCGAGCAGATTCCGCTCGGGGCGAGCCAGGACCAGGTGCTGATCGTGATGGGCACGCCCTCCACCGTCGCAACGCTCGACGGCGAGGTGTTCTATTACATCTCTCAGCGCTCGGAGCGTCCGGTCGCCTTCATGAACCAGAGTGTGGTCGACCAGCGCGTGATCGCGATCTACTTCGACAAGAACCGGCGCGTGCGCCGGCTTGCGAATTACGGCCTGCAGGACGGCAAGATCTTCGACTCCATCAGCCGCACTACGCCGACCTCGGGCCAGGAGCTCAACTACCTCACGCCGCTGTTCAAGTTGCTCAGCTTCAACTGAGGTCAGGCTGCGGCGTCGCACCGCTCCACGCTGCTTGCGGTGGTGCCCAGCGTTCCCTACGCTCCCTGCAAAACAAAAGCAGGGAGTGGATTCGTGACCAGGACATCGTTTTCCCGCCGACGCGTGCTCACCGGCGCGGCAGCGCTGTCGACGGCGGTTATTCTGCCGCGCACGAGCCTGGCGGACTGGAAGCCCACCGAGAACACTCGCATCATCGTGCCGGCCGCCGCCGGCGGCTCGACCGACGTCATGGGACGGCTGCTCGCGGCGCACCTGCAAGCCGCCTGGGGCCAGTCGGCCGTCGTCGAGAACCGCTCGGGCGGCGGCGGTACCATCGGCACCGCGGAAGCCGCGCGCGCCAGAGCGGATGGCCACACCATCCTGATCGGCAATCCCGGCCCCAACGCGATCGCCTACAGCATCTTCAAGAACCTCAGCTACAAGGTCGACCAGCTCCAGGCTGTCTCCAACATGATCCGGATCCCGAACATCGTCTCGGCGCATCCGAAGACCGGCATCAAGTCGATCGGAGAGCTGATCGCCTTCCTCAAGGCCAATCCGGACAAGTTCAGTTACGCCTCTTCTGGCGTCGGCCAGAGCCCTCACCTCACCGGCGCCTGGTTTCTCCAGCTCACCGGGCTGAAGATGACGCACATACCGTTCCGCGGTGCGGGTCCCGCACTCCAGGCGGCGCTCGCCGGCGACATCCAGATCCTGTTCGACAACCTCTATCCGAGCCTGCCGCAGGTGCAGAACGGCACGCTCAACGGGCTCTGCGTCACCACGCCGGAGCGCAGCGAGCTCGCACCCAACCTTCCGACCATGCGCGAAAGCGCGCCGGAGCTGGCCAATTTCGACGTGTCATCCTGGTTCGGCGTCTTCCTGCCGAAGAACGTGCCCGCAGCGGTGCTCGAGGCGCTGAATTTGCAGGTCAAGGCGATGCTCGCGCGCGAGGACATCAGGAAGAACATCGCCTCGATGGGCGCCCGCGCCGACTACGGCACCCCGCAGCAGTTTTCCGATTTCGTCGATGCCGAGACCAAAAAGTTCGCAGGCATCATCGCGAAGGAAGGCTTGCAGATGGATGTGCAGTGACATGCAGCGTCATTCCGGGGCGATGCGAAGCATCGAACCCGGAATCTCGAGATTCCGGGTTCGGTCATGCGGACCGCCCCGGAGTGACGTGAGAAGCTCAAACAAAAACCCCGCGGCTTGCGCCGCGGGGTTTTGTCGTACGGTTGACGCCACTCAGTGCGCGAGGATCGCCAGAAGCAGCAAGGCCACGATGTTGGTGATCTTGATCATCGGGTTGACCGCGGGGCCCGCCGTATCCTTGTAGGGATCGCCGACGGTGTCACCGGTCACGGCGGACTTGTGGGCGTCGGAGCCCTTGCCGCCGAAATGGCCGTCCTCGATGTACTTCTTGGCGTTGTCCCAGGCACCGCCGCCCGAGGTCATCGAAATCGCGACGAACAGACCCGTCACGATCACGCCGAGCAGCATGGCGCCCACGGCGGAGAACGCCGCCGATTTGCCGGCAGCACCCCCGCCCGCGATCGCGTAGATCACGAAGTAGACGACGATCGGCGACAGCACCGGCAAGAGCGAGGGGATGATCATCTCCTTGATGGCCGCCTTGGTCAAAAGGTCGACCGCCTTGCCGTAGTCCGGCTTGTCGGTGCCCTGCATGATGCCCGGCTTCTCGCGGAACTGGCGCCGCACCTCCTCGACGATCGCGCCGGCCGCACGGCCGACCGCAGTCATGCCCATCGCGCCGAACAGATACGGCAGCAGGCCGCCGAACAGCAGGCCCACCACGACATAGGGGTTGTTGAGCGAGAAGTCCGGATTGACGCCGGCGAAGTAGGCATGCTTCGCGGAGTCCGCAACGAAGAACTTGAGGTCCTGGTTGTAGGCCGCGAACAGCACCAGCGCACCGAGACCGGCGGAACCGATCGCGTAACCCTTGGTCACCGCCTTGGTGGTGTTGCCGACCGCATCGAGCGCGTCGGTCGACTTGCGCACCTCCTTGGGCAGACCCGCCATCTCGGCGATGCCGCCGGCGTTGTCGGTCACGGGGCCGAAGGCGTCGAGCGCGACGACCATGCCGGCGAGCGCCAGCATGGTGGCGGTCGCGATCGCGATGCCGAACAGTCCGGCAAGGCTGTAGGTGACGAGGATGCCGGCGATGATGACGATCGCGGGCAGCGCGGTCGCCTCCATCGAGACCGCGAGGCCCTGGATCACGTTGGTGCCGTGACCGGTCACCGAGGCCTGGGCGATCGACTTCACCGGGCGATAGTCTGTACCGGTGTAGTACTCGGTGATCCAGATGATCAGCGCGGTGACGACGAGACCGACGACGCCGCACTCGAACAGCGCCGCGCCCGTGTAGTCGACGCCCTCGAGCTTGCCGAAGCCGATCAGGTAGTAGATCACGCCGGCGATGCCGATCAGCGACAGGACGCCGGTTGCGATCAGGCCCTTGTAGAGCGCGCCCATGATCGACTGGCTCGGCCCGAGCTTGACGAAAAAGGTGCCGATGATCGAGGTGATGATGCAGATGCCGCCGATCGCGAGCGGCAGCGTCATCATGCTGGCGAGGATCGGCGTCTTGGCGAAGAAGATCGCCGCCAGAACCATGGTGGCGACCGCGGTCACCGCGTAGGTCTCGAACAGGTCGGCGGCCATGCCGGCGCAGTCGCCGACGTTGTCACCGACGTTGTCGGCGATCGTCGCCGGGTTGCGCGGATCGTCCTCGGGGATGCCGGCCTCGACCTTGCCGACGAGGTCGCCGCCGACGTCCGCACCCTTGGTGAAGATGCCGCCGCCGAGACGGGCGAAGATCGAGATCAGCGAGGCGCCGAAGCCGAGCGCCACCATGGCGTCGACGACGGTACGGCTGTCGGGCGCAAGCTTCAGCGAATAGGTCAGGAAGCCGAAATAGAGCGTCACGCCGAGGAGCGCGAGGCCCGCCACCAGAAGGCCGGTAATGGCGCCCGCCTTGAAGGCGAGTTCGAGGCCGCCGGCGAGCGATGTCGTCGCAGCCTGCGCGGTGCGCACATTGGCGCGGACCGAGACGTTCATGCCGATGAAGCCGGCTGCCCCCGACAGGATGGCGCCGATGGCGAAGCCGACGGCGACGTAGATACCCAGGAAATAGGCAAGCAGCAGGAAGATGACGATGCCGACGATGCCGATCGTCGTGTACTGGCGTCGCAGGTAGGCCTGCGCGCCCTCACGGACCGCTCCGGCGATTTCTTGCATGCGCGGCGACCCCGCATCCGCGCCCAACACCGAAGACGTCGCCCAGATCGCGTAGACGACAGAGAGCACTCCGCAGAGCACTATCAACCATAATGCTGTCATGTGAATTTTGCCTCAGATCCTTGATGTACCCCCAGCGCCGATTTTTTCCCGTTGTGACGGAGTGGCGCCTTAAAGCGGGACCGCGCCTCCCCAAAAAAAGGAGCAGCCCCGATGGGCGGGGACCTTGCCAAAATCGCCATGCCCGTGCAACGCCGGAGGCGCGAAAATCGTCGATCTCCGCAGGTCCTTAGGTCGTAGGCGTCCGTTTCGCGGAAATTGCTAGAAGTGGCTATAGGACAGCCGCTTGAGGACCAGTTCCCGGCCCGCGCCGTCCAGGAAGCGCGGCGCCTCATTTCCCGGCACTATCGTTCCGACGACGGTTACGGCCACGCCTGCCGCCCGCCCGGCTTCAATCAGATCGGCGCATCGCGCTTCAGGAACAGCACACAGAAGCTCATAGTCATCGCCACCGGACAGCAGCGCGTCGATCCGGACGTCGCCGCGCGCAACGAGGCCGGCGGCCGGCGCCGACAGCGGCACGCTGGCCGCATCGATCGCGGCTGACACGCCTGAGGCTGCACAGAGCTTGACGAGATCGCCGGCGAGCCCGTCCGAGACATCCATCGCAGCGCTCGCGCAGTCGCGCACGGCGTGCGCCAGCACATTGCGCGGTTGCGGAATGCGGTAGCGCGCGACCAGGATATCCCGTGCGGCCGAATCGGATGCCAGCGCCTTCGCCGCAGCACCGCCCTTGAGCACCTCGAGGCCAAGTGCGGCATCGCCAATCGTTCCGGTCACCATAACGCGGTCGCCGGCTTTGGCACCGGTGCGGCCGACCATCCGCCCCGACGGTACGCGGCCGAAGGCCGCGATCGAGATCATCTGCGGCCCGGGCGTGGAGACCGTGTCGCCGCCGAGCAGCGGGCACGCGAAGCCCTTGGCGTCCTCGCCCAGCGCATCGGCGAAAGGCTTCAGCCAGGCATCGTCCTTGCTGCGGAGTGCGAGCGTCAGCACGAAGCCCGCTGGCGTCGCGCCCTTAGCCGCAAGGTCGGACAGGTTCACGCGCAACGCCTTGCGGGCGATGGTACCGGGCGGGTCGCTAGCGAGATAATGCACGCCTTCGACTACGGCGTCCGTGGTGACGACGATGTCCTCGCCGGAGGATTTCAGGATGGCGGCATCATCGACCAGAGCGAACGCGCCGGGGTCAGTCGCCAGCGGCTTGAAATAGCGCGCGATGAGCGAGTCTTCGCCGGAGACATTTGTCGCGTTTGCCATCGGCCTATCCACACACACAACTGTCATCGCCCGGCTTGACCGGGCGATCCAGTATTCCAGAGACGTTCGTGATGAATCGATGGGCCGCAGCGTACTGGATGTCCCGCCTTCGCGGGGCATGACAGCGGAATATGGGGCTGGCGCATTGCATCTTCGACGCCCCTTCGCTTTTGGCTACCGCCCGAACTCGTCGCCGCGAAAGTGGCGGCCGATCTGGTCGAGCACCGCGTTGACCATGCCGGTCTCCTCGCGATCGACGAAGGCGTTGGCGACGTCGACATATTCGGAGACCACGACCCGGCCCGGCACGTCCTTGCGATGCTCCAACTCGTAGGCCCCTGCCCGCAGCACCGCGCGCAGGATCGCCTCGATGCGCTTCAGGGGCCAGCCCTTGGACAGCGCCTCGTCGATCAGGGGATCGAGCTTCTTCTGGTCTCGCACGACGCCGGAGACGACGTCGCGGAAGAAGGCCGCTTCCGCCGGCAGATATTTTTCGCCCTCGACCTCGTTGCCGAGCCAATGGCTCTCGAACTCGGCGAAGATGTCGTTGATACCGGCGCCCGCAATGTCCATCTGGTAGAGCGCCTGCACGGCCGCGAGCCGCGCAGCGCCGCGCCGGTTTGCCTTTTTTTCCGCCCCGCCGGGCTGTTTCTTGGTGTCCGCCATGGCTCAGGCCCGCGCCAGGCGGCGCTTGATGCGCAGCATGGCAAGCGCCGCGCGCGCGGCATCGCCGCCCTTGTTGAGCTCGCTGGCACGCGCCCGTGCCCAGGCCTGCTCTTCGGTGTTCACTGTGAGAATTCCGTTGCCGAGCGGAAGCTTGCGCGCCACGGCAAGATCCATCAGCGCGCGCGAGGATTCCTGCGAGACGATCTCGAAATGGATGGTGTCGCCGCGGATCACGCAGCCGAGCGCGATCACGGCGTCATAGGGTTTCCCGTTGCTCGCGGCAGCGTCGACCGCAATGGCCGCGGCTGCGGGGATTTCCAGCGCTCCGGGAACCGTAATCACGTCATGGGTGAGGCCGGCCGCCTTCAGCTCGGCGACCGCGCCTTCCAAAAGCGCATCCTGGAGATCGTCATAGAAGCGCGCTTCGACAATCAGCGCACGCGCGCCGGAAATGTCGGTCTGGTCCTTCAGGGGTGCGCGCCGCGCGTCTGCCATCGTTCAATCCGTTCTACTGAGGTCGGCGCGTTATGTAGTCGCCGCAAGCGGTTAAGCCAAGTTTTAAAGTGACCGTCATTCCGGGGCGATGCGACGGGACCGCGGAGCGCGGCCCGGAGCATCAAACCCGGAATCCCGAGATTCCGGGTCTGGTCCTTCGGACCATCCCGGAATGACCGGCTCCGCCGGTCACGTCATTTCGGTCAGTCGCGCCGCATAGCGGGCCATCAGATCGACCTCGATATTGACCTCGTCCCCGGCGCGCCAGGCACCGATGGTTGTGACGCTGAGGGTGTGCGGGATGATCAGGACCGAAAAGGTCACGTCCTTGACCGTATTGATGGTCAAGGACACGCCGTCCAGGGTGATCGAGCCCTTGGTCGCGATGAAGCGCGCGAGCTCCCGCGTGGTCTTGAGCTCGAACCGCGCCATGTCGGGCAAGTCCTCGCGACTGAGAAGCGTCGCGATCCCGTCGGCATGTCCTGCGACAATATGGCCACCGAGCTCGTCACCGATCTTCAGCGCGCGCTCGAGATTGAGCTTCGTACCAATTTTCCAGTGCTTGGCCGTCGTCAGCGCCAGCGTCTCCGCCGCGGCGTCGACATCGAACCAAGTCCTTTCAGCAGAGTCTTTGCCGCCTTCGATGCCGGAAGCCACCACGGTCAGGCAGACGCCGTTGCAGGCGATCGAGGCGCCATCGGCGATGGTCGCACGATCGTAGCGGCAGGCAATGCGCAGCCGATGCAACTGGCCCTGCGCCGTCGGCGTCAGGCCGACGATCTCGCCGATATCAGTGACAATGCCGGTGAACATTTAAGCGCGCTCGTAGATGGTGAGAGTATCTCTGTCGAATGTTTCGCTAGCATGAACCTTGAAGGCGGGCGACTGCGTGATTTTCGACAGGGGCAATGCATCGAGCGCATCGACGCCGCCGGCGCCGATCGCTTCGGTCCCGCGGAACAGCCAGATCTCATCCACCAGATCGGCCGCGACGAAGGACGAGGCCACATGGCTGCCGCCCTCGACCATCAGCCGCGTGATGTCCTTCTCGGCCAGCGCGTGCAGCACCGCAGGAAGATCGAGCCCCGGCGTACTGTCGGGCGGCATGCGCATGACCTGGACGCCTGCCGCGCCGAGCCGCGTGGCTGCGGCAGCTTCCGCGAGCTCGGAGCCGATCACCCACAGCGGCGTCTCGCGTGCGGAATGGACGAGCTGGCTCGACGACGGAATGCGTAAACTCCGGTCGAGCACGATGCGCACCGGGGAGCGTGCTTCCATGCCCGGCAGGCGACAGGTCAGAAGCGGATCGTCCGCAAGCACCGTGCCGATGCCGACCAGGATGGCATCGCTCTGCGCTCGCAAGAGATGCACGCGGTTGCGCGCGGCCTCTCCCGTGATCGCGACCGGCTTGCCGCCGGCCGCCCCGATCTTGTCGTCGGGCGAGACCGCAAGCTTCAGGATCACATGCGGGCGCTTGTGGCGGATACGGCGGAAATGGCCGGCATGATCGTAGGCAGCATCCACAGCACAGAGCCCGACATCGACGGTGATGCCTGCGGCGCGCAAGCGCGCGTGGCCTTGTCCTGCGACCTCCGGATTGGGATCCTCGATCGCCGCCACCACGCGCGTGATGCCGGCCGCGATCACGGCGTCCGCGCAAGGCGGCGACTTGCCGAAATGCGAGCAGGGTTCGAGCGTGACGTAGAGCGTCGCGCCACGGGCCGCCTCGCCCGTGCGTCGCAGCGCCTCGCGCTCGGCATGCGGGCGGCCGCCGTGTTGCGTCCAGCCGCGGCCGACGATCACGCCATCCCTGACGATGACGGCGCCGACGGACGGGTTCGGCCAGGTGCGCCCCTGCCCGCGCCGGCCGAGCGCCAGCGCAAGCTGCATGAAGCGGCGATCAGCGTCTTTGGACTCACGGGCCTTCTGCGCGAGCTGATCCTCCAGAATGCGGAAGATCATTTGCGTATCGCGGCGAGCCGCGCTTCCTCCTCGCCGGAGAGCTCGCCGAGCACGTCGGCAAAATCCTTGGCCTCGCGGAAATTGCGGTAGACGGAGGCGAAGCGCACATAGGCGACGTCGTCGAGCGTGCGCAGATGCTCCATCACGGTCTCGCCGATCACCTCCGAGGAGATCTCGGCCTCGCCCGCGGTCTCGAGCTCGCGCACGATGGCAGAAACCATCTTCTCCACCCGCTCCGGCTCGACCGGCCGCTTGCGCAAGGAGATCTGCACCGAGCGCATCAGCTTGTCGCGGTCGAACGGAACGCGGCGGCCGTTGCGCTTGATCACGGTGAGCTCGCGCAGCTGCACGCGCTCGAAGGTGGTGAAGCGGAAATTGCAGGCGACGCAGATGCGCCGCCTGCGGATCACGGACGAATCCTCGGTCGGACGCGAGTCCTTAACCTGCGTATCGAGACTGTTGCAGTTGGGACAGCGCATCCGCTTGTTATCCGCCCTTACTGGTAGATCGGGAACCGATCGGTGAGCGCCTTGACGCGTTCCTTGATCGCGGCCTCGACCAGCGGCGCGTTGCCGTCGTCCGACTGCGCGATTGCGTTCAGGACTTCAGCGATCATGCCGCCGACCTGCTGGAATTCAGCGACGCCGAAACCGCGGGTCGTCGCGGCCGGCGTGCCAAGACGCAAACCGGAGGTGACGAAGGGCTTCTCGGGGTCGAAGGGAATGCCGTTCTTGTTGCAGGTGATGGCGGCGCGGACCAGCGCCTTCTCCGAGACGTTGCCCTTCAGGCCCTTCGGCCTGAGGTCAACGAGCATCAGATGGTTGTCAGTGCCGCCCGAGACGATATCGAACCCGTGACTGCGCAGCGTTTCGGCGAGCGCCTTGGCATTCTCGACGACGTTCTTGGCGTAGACCTTGAAATCCGGCCGCAGCGCCTCGGCGAACGCCACCGCCTTCGCCGCGATCACGTGCATCAGCGGCCCGCCCTGGAGACCCGGGAAGATCGCCGAGTTGAGCTTCTTGGTGAGCGTCTCGTCATTCCACAGGATCAGGCCGCCGCGCGGTCCGCGCAGCGACTTGTGGGTCGTGGTGGTGGTGACGTGCGCATGAGGCACGGGAGAAGCATGCACGCCACCGGCAACGAGGCCGGCGAAATGCGCCATGTCGACCAGCAGATAGGCACCGACGCTGTCGGCGATCTCGCGGAAGCGCTTGAAGTCCCAGGCGCGCGAATAGGCAGAGCCGCCGGCGATGATCAGCTTCGGCTTGATCTCTTCGGCCTGCTTGGCCACCACGTCCATGTCGATGACCTGGTCCTCGCGTCGCACCGTGTAGTGCGCGGCCTTGAACCACTTGCCGCTCATGTTGACGGGCGAGCCGTGGGTGAGATGGCCGCCGGCGGCCAGATCAAGGCCCATGAAGGTGTCGCCGGGCTGCATCAGCGCCAGGAACACGGCCTGGTTCATCTGGCTGCCGGAGTTCGGCTGCACGTTGGCGAAATTGGCGCCGAACAGCCGCTTGGCGCGATCGATCGCGAGGTTCTCGGCAACGTCAACCCATTCGCAACCGCCATAGTATCGCGCGCCGGGGTAACCTTCCGCGTATTTGTTGGTCATCACCGAACCCTGCGCTTCCAGCACGGCCCGGCTGACGATGTTCTCGGAGGCGATCAGCTCGATCTCGTGGCGCTGACGGCCGAGCTCGCCCTTGATGGCGGCGGCGATTTCCGGGTCGGCCTTGTCGAGCGAGGCCGTAAAAAACGAATCGGGCGCGGAGGCGGTTTTGGCGGAAGTCATCGGCGAATATCTCCACCGCCGCAGCCTTTTTGGCGGGCTACGGTCGGTCTTGTGTGACGGTTGGAAGCAGCCGCGATCTACCACATCGCCCCGGTCCGGCCAAGCATTTGCGGGTCCGGGGCGACAATTATGCCAGATATGGTGGGGATCGCGGGGATTTGGAGGCCCGCAGATGTACGGGATCGCCCGCGCCGGGCGCTCGCCGAGCGTTAACAGGCGGCCGCCGCCACACCCGCCGCTTGGCGCCCAGAGGGGCGCCGGCAGCCGGTTCCTCCGGCTTTGAGATAGACTTGGCCGCCTCTCCTCACAAACCGGTATAACCCGCCTTCACCGGGTCGATGCTGCCGTCGAGCTGGCGCAGGTAGGTCAGGCCGCAGACCGTCAACCGATGAGTGTCCTTCTCGCCCGCCTCAACCAGCGTATTGAGGTAGTTGGTCACCTTGGCCCTCGCCTCCTCGCTCGCCGCAGCGGTGCGGTTGGCGAGCAGGTCATAGGTCTTCATGATGCGGTCGATGGCGGCTTCCATGGCATCCTCTGCTCGATCTGAATTTTGGGGAATGCTGTCAGGCAAGCGCGTCGGCCTCGAACGCGGCCTCGAATTTCGCGATCGCCTTGTTGGCCAGCCTGATCTTGTTGAATTCGCCGTGCTGGAACAGCTGCACGATGATCTTCAGTAGCCGCTCATCGGTGACGAGCGTATCGGGGAGCGCGCCAGCTCTGCGGAGATAGTTCGCGGCGATGGCATAGGCCTCGCTCACGATCTCCACGTTCATGGTCTGTAGTCCACGCTCGACCAGCATCGCACGCCTCCGATCTGAAGGGGATAAGCTGCGAGCCGGCGGCTGGTTCCGCAAAGGCGCTGCTTTTTTCGCAGGTGCAAAAACACAAAACGCGCCGGTCCGGGCAAAGCCGGGCCGGCGCGATCGGGGAAGTTTAGGCACGTTCGGGAGGCACGCCGGTCTTGTTTAGGGCCGGCTTGGCCTTGATCCCTCCGAATAAACTCAGAGCCGATACAGGATCTGGTCGGTCCAGAACCGCTCGAGGCGATGCAGCGACTTGTTGAGCGTGGAGAACTCCTCGCCCGAGATGCCGCCGACCTGCTCCACCGTCTTGACGTGCTTCTGGTAGAGCGCGTCGACGATGCGGCGAACTTCCTGGCCCTGCGGGGTCAGACGGATGCGCACCGAGCGACGATCAACGCGCGAGCGCTGATGATCGAGGAAGCCGAGCTCGACGAGCTTCTTCAGATTGTAGGAGACGTTGGAGCCGAGATAGTAGCCGCGCGTGCGCAGCTCGCCTGCGGTCAGCTCCTTGTCGCCGATGTTGTAGAGCAAGAGCGCCTGCACCGAGTTGATGTCGGCGCGGCCGCGACGATCGAATTCATCCTTGATGACGTCGAGCAAGCGGCGATGCAGCCGCTCCACCAGAGTCAAAGCTTCCAGATAGAGCGACTGCACCGAGCCCTGCTGGCCGGCGACGCGCTCTGCGGTATCTGCCGCAGTTGCGACGGCTTTCATCATGACACTTCCCCTGTTGTCGTTTTTGTCGACACTTATTCGACGAAACTTTTGTCCCGCCTGATAGCCGCAACTTAAGGGGAGGCGTTTGAAGATCAGCTTAAATAAGAGAATAAAGAGATCATGAATTTAAGACAGTGAATCGCGGATTAAGCCTGTGCAACAAGGACTTTTCGCAACCCTCTGTTGACGGTGGCAAGGTCCTGTTCACCCTCCGTCCGCACCACTTGTCGCATTCCAGAACAGCCCTGCCCTGTTTCGAAACGGGAGCGTAAGAGCTGTGGCGGATCACGCAGGATCCGTGAAAACTTGCCGCAAATTTGAGGCAACCATCGATCAACCATCGACGCGCGAAAACACGCTCTCGTGTCCCTGACGCGCTGCAGCGTGCAACGCTGCTGCGCAGTGCCGGCACTCGGACGCCCGACAGACAATTGTGGAAATTGTGGAAAGATGCGCCCCGCACCCGATCGTGGATGGGCTGCGCAAAACCAGAATTGGCTTTGCTATGGCGGGCGCTCGCGCGCGGCCATCCATGCGAGCGCGAGATAGGCGGCGAGCATGAAAGCTTCGACCGCGACCACGATGAGGCTGCCGCCATAGATGCCGGGGAACATCAATTCGATCACCGCCATCGACACCACCGTCGTGAGCCACACGACCGCGCCCCAGGGCGTCGCGAGCCACAGGCCGACGGCGGCGACGAGTTCGATCACGGCGAAGTAGACGGTTGCGGCCTGCCAGGCCATCGACTGGTTCTCGAACGCATCGTCCTCGCCGCCGACGAAGCCCGTCACCTGCGCCCAGTGATAGAGGCCCTTCAGGATCGAGAGCAGCGCCATCACGCGCAGGAATAGCACGAGCCGCCGCGTCCAGACGTTCTCGTCGGACTCGGGTCTCTCGGACGACAGCGCGGCCACTGACATTGCGCTGTCTCTGCCGTTGTCCCTGGCGCCGTCGCGGGCGGCATCGCGGGTTGAGATCTCGGACATGACTCCCCTTCTGGCCGCTTCGTCCGGCAAAATCAATCGGTCTGCTACCGGGTTGCGGAAGGTCAAGCCGCGGTGACGGGAACCATGCGAGCTGGTATAAGAATAATTCTAGTTCGGCATGATCCGGAAAAGTCTGCAGCGGTTTTCCGAAAAGATCATGCCCAAACAACAACTAAGCGCGATGATGAATCATCGCGCTGGAGATACCTACAATGGCGATCAAGTACGGACGTCCGATCGAATTGCGCGAGGTAGCGCGCGGAAACGCGACCGCCACCCCTGCCAGAGATCTGGGCTTGGATCTGACCGTCCGCCCGCGCCGCAACCGCAAGGCGGAATGGGCGCGGCGCCTGGTGCGCGAGAACGTGCTCACCACGGACGACTTGATCTGGCCGCTGTTCCTGATCGACGGCAGCAACAAGCGCGAGGCGATTGCCTCGATGCCCGGCGTCGAACGTCTCAGCGTCGACCAGGCGGTGCGTGAGGCCGAGCGCGCGATGAAGCTGACGATCCCCTGCATCGCGCTGTTTCCCTACACGGAAGCCTCGCTGCGCGACGAGCACGGCTCGGAAGCGACCAATCCCGACAACCTCGTCTGCCAGGCCGTGCGCGCGATCAAGAAGGAATTCCCTGACATCGGCATCCTCTGCGACGTCGCGCTGGATCCCTTCACCAGCCATGGCCACGACGGCCTGATCGCGGACGGCAGGATCCTGAACGACGAGACGGTCGCCGTGCTCGTGGGCCAGGCGCTGGTGCAGGCGGAGGCCGGCTGCGACATCATCGCGCCCTCCGACATGATGGACGGCCGCGTCGGCGCGATCCGTGAAGGGCTCGACCGTGCCGGCCTGCTCGACGTGCAGATCATGGCCTATGCGGCGAAATACGCCTCTGCCTTCTACGGCCCGTTCCGCGACGCCATCGGCTCGGCCAAGACGCTTGTAGGCGACAAGCGTACGTATCAGATGGACAGCGCCAACACCGATGAAGCACTTCGCGAGGTCGAGCTCGACATCGCCGAGGGCGCTGACATGGTGATGGTGAAGCCCGGCATGCCCTATCTCGACGTCGTGCGGCGGGTGAAGGACACTTTTGCGATGCCGACCTTCGCCTACCAGGTCTCCGGCGAATACGCGATGATCGCGGCAGCTGCCGGCAATGGCTGGCTCGACGGCGAGCGCGCGATGATGGAAAGCCTCCTCGCCTTCAAGCGCGCCGGCGCCGACGGCATGCTGACGTATTTTGCGCCGAAGGCAGCAGAGAAGATCAAGGCGCAGAGTTAATACAACTTCCGTCATTCCGGGGCGGTCCGCAGGACCGAACCCGGAATCTCGAGATTCTCAGGTGCGCAAGTGCGCACCATAGTTCGATGCTGACGCATCGCCCCGAAATGACAGTGTCCAATCACTGCCCCCGAATCGCCGGAATATTTCCGCTTGTTGATCGCCGCGGCCTTGGCAGCGGGACGGCCTGATCCCATGTGCAGCCACGAGTGTTTCCGATCGGAGAACGGACCATGTCGTATTCGGACTCGGGCAATTCGAGCCCTAACTCGGGTCCCCGGCGCAATGACGGCGGGGTTCCGCCGCATGCCTATGATCCCTACCTCCAGCCGGAGCTGTTCCGTGGCGTATCGACCCGACGGGTATTCGCCTTCCTGATAGATCTCATCGTGATCTCGGTCCCGGTAATCCTCGGCTACATCTTCATCGCCGTGTTCGGCATCGTCACGCTTGGTCTGGGCTGGGCGCTGTTCTGGCTCGCCTGGCCGGCCTCGGTGATCTGGGCCGTGGTCTATTACGGCGCCTGCATCGGCGGTCCGCATTCCGCGACGATCGGCATGCGGGTGATGGATCTGGAGTTGCGCACCTGGTACGGCGCACCCGGTTATTTCGTGCTCGGTGCCATGCACGCGGTGCTGTTCTGGGTGTCGATCTCGTTCCTGACGCCGTTCGTGATCGTCGTCGGCCTGTTCAACGGCCGCCGGCGCCTGTTGCACGACATCGTGCTGGGAACGGTCGTCATCAACAACTCGGTCCGCTCGCCCGTGCCGCAGACGGCAAGAACCTATTAGAGAAACCTACTAGAGCGCCTCCTAAACCACCTTGTGAGCTGACCGATTGACCATGAGCCTCCGTAGCGCGATGCTGATACCTGTTTCGGAGGCCTACGACGTCCCTTGACCCAGCACTCGCGCGACACCCCCCAATTCTACCTTACGGCGCCCTCGCCCTGCCCGTACCTGCCGGGCCGGCATGAGCGCAAGGTGTTTACGCACCTCGTGGGGGACCGCGCCGGCGACCTCAACGACCTCCTGACCCATGGCGGCTTCCGCCGCAGCCAGTCGATCGCCTACAGGCCCGCCTGCGACCAGTGCCGGGCCTGCGTCTCGGTCCGGGTGGTCGCCAACGAGTTCCGCCCGTCCCGCAACTTCCGCAAGGTGATGGCGCGCAACGCCGACATCATCG
This sequence comes from Bradyrhizobium sp. CCGUVB23, assembly GCF_024199885.1. Lineage (NCBI taxonomy): Bacteria > Pseudomonadati > Pseudomonadota > Alphaproteobacteria > Hyphomicrobiales > Nitrobacteraceae > Bradyrhizobium > Bradyrhizobium sp. CCGUVB23. Next base: position 8,096,104 of record NZ_JANADQ010000001.1, on the reverse strand, counting down.
GCGAGCAGCGCAGCGCGGTTCCGACCTCCGAGCAGTATTCGGTGTTCCGCGGCTATCTCGACGCCCGACACCGCCATGGCGGCATGGCCGACATGACCGTGCTCGACTATGCCATGATGGTCGAGGACAGCCATGTGGAGACCCGCATCATCGAGTACCGCAAGCGCGGCCCCGACAGCGGCATCACCGGCCGCGGCGAGGAGCTCTTGGCGGTGGCGCTGACCGACGTGCTCAGCGACGGGCTGTCGATGGTCTATTCCTTCTTTGAGCCGAGCCAGGTCGGCCGCTCGCTCGGCACCTTCATGATCCTCGACCACATTGCCCGCGCCCGGCGCCAGGGCCTGCCCTACGTCTATCTCGGCTACTGGATCGAGGGCTCCAAGAAGATGGACTACAAGGCGCGCTTCCTGCCGCAGCAGCGCCTCGCACCCTCCGGATGGCTGCGCGTCGACGCACAAGGCGACACGGCGTCAGAGCCGCAGGATTAGGCCCTTTCGACGTCTTGCCGCTCAGGGGACTGCCGCTTCGGCCTGGTGCGCCGCGGCCGTCCTGGCGCCGGCGCGATGTCTGACGATGAAGTTGAGCGCCGCGATCCCCGGCAGGAAGAAGTAGCCGCCTCCGAGCGGCTTGGTGAACGAGGCCAGCGTCACTTCGCTGCCGCTCGGCAATCCGGGAATGGTGAACGTTTTGGGGTCAGGAAGCGACCCGACGACGGGGTCGTCCTGGTCGTGGAGAGTCCCGAACCTTGGGTTTTGTACCCAGCGCTGGTGAATGAACTCGAACTGGCGCTCGAGATCCGCATTGCACGCGATGAAGAACAGGCCGTCGCGCGTGCCGCTGTCGGTCTCTTCGCGATAGGGCCGTCCACGGCGGAGCAGCCGGTGCAGCTTGGATGACTTGATGCTTGATTGCACATCGATGCCCAGGGAATCGCGCGGGTTGGACCTACGGATGTGAGCCCCCTTCGGACAAGCGAAGCCATTTGCATCCTCGACACGGTAACGGAAGGCGTCGGCCGCCGAATCCGATCCCGGGGGGCCTTGCCAGCCGAGCGGCATGCCATCCATTCGACGTCCCATCAGCTTTTCGCAGATGCCCTGGCCGTTCGCTTTCCTGAACTCCTCGAACGCCTCGACATCCTGCTGGATCTGGCGCACGGCCAGGTAGCTTCCGTTCAGCGTGAAGCGGTCTCCCGACTGCGGCCACTCCTTCACATTGGGACAGTAAGTGAGTTCGTCATACTCGTTGCGATAGCCCAGAACGAATTCTCCGGGCTCGACGACACGATCTTCATAGAAATGGCCGGCGTCCCGTTCGGCCTGCTTCCGCGACGCGCCTCCCTCTTCTCTGAGGCCGCGGATCACGGGTTGCGCGAGGCCATCGCGAAACCCGAACGGCTCGCGCAGTCTGCCGTCTTCTTTCTTCTTGAACGAGCAAGGATTGTTTTCGACGGTCCTGATGACGAACACATCTGGATCGGGAGCCTCCATTCGTGATTCTTCGTCGAGCACCCACCATTGCGCTACGAGAACATGGACCGTCTGGCAGCCGTCGTGGCCTTCAACATCGGACCAGCGCCATTGATCACGCGAAGTGTCTCTCAACAGCTCTTTGCGCAGCGCGCTCCCCATGCCGCTGCTGAAAGGAGTCGGGAACGGATGCGTCTCGGCCTCGGAACAGCCGAGCTTCTTCAGCCCTGAAAAACTGAAAGCGACCGCCACCGCTTCGCTGATCGATGCTTCCGATTTCGCCTTGCCTTCCTCGACGCGCTTGGCACTGACGACCAGGCCGCTGTTGGCGAGTTGTGCAAGCCATGCCCGGGCCTGATCCTCGCGGCCGTCGCGGATCGTCAGCAGCCAGAAGCGGCTGGATTTGAGCCAGCCGAAGCCGCTCTTCAGCATGCCCTGGATGTCGTGTCTCTGCTTGGAAAGATGCGGCGCGTGCTTCACGTACTTCATGTTTCGATGGCCCTCATAATCAGGTCGTCGTTTTTCTCGTTGCGCTCGCCGAACAGGGCGTCGCGCAGCCCAGTGGCGAGATTGATCTCGTCGATCGTCGCGTTGCACGCCACGAAGCGGTACAGATTCGGAAGCATGCTGTCGCGCGCGTAGGATTTGAACTTCAGCTCGCACTTCACTCCCCGGTAAATGAGAAACCGCGTCGGCGGGAAGCTGCGCGGCTGCGCAATGCCGGGCTGACCGGCCACCGCCGGTACGCGCGGGTTCAGCTCCGTCCACCGCCATGCCAGCGTCGTTCCGCTGGAAGCGCCGTTGATGAAGTCGTCGAGGTAGCCGCCAAAATTGCCGTCATAGTTCGAGCAAAACAGGAAGCGGCGACCGTTGTCGATGATGTGCCAGTGGCCGAAATGGATGCCCGGCGCATCTCCCAGCCATCCCTGCGTGAAAAACACCCGTCCGGCGAACGTCACGATGCGCAGGGAAGCCCGGATGCACCACGCGCTCCACCCCTGCGGACCGCACAAGTCCGTCAGGCTGATCATGTGCTGAATTCGGTCGACCTCTCGCGCCTCGCATCTCTCGATCGACGGGTGGATCTGCTGGGCGCGAGGAACGTCGTCTTCGAGTGGATGAAAGAACCTTTCGCTCAGCGTCGTGAACCGGCGATTGAGCCGGGAAAACAGCGCGCCGATGCAGAGCACCACGATGATCGCGACAACGGCGATCTCGGTGAGTTCCAATCCAGTAAGCTTCGGTATCTTCGGTTCGATGGTCTGTTCCATATACTCCGGCACCAGCGCGTAGGCCAAAGGAGCGAGGGTGTAGGCTATGGCGCACGCGGCGATGGCCAGGAGCAGCGGCACGCCGATGACCCAGCCGGCCACATAGGTAGACAGCGACGAGATCGTCTCAGTCGGCCGTTCGAGTTCGCGCTGAATGCTCTTCAACCAGCGTCTCCAGGACACGAATTGCGCCGGGAGCGGGACCAGGAACAGCCAGACCAGAAATGCAATCACCGACACCGCCAGCAGAAAATGTCCACTCATTGCCAGCAGACATTTGCTCGTCTTGCTCACGGCGTCCTCGATCGCCAGCACGACGGGATGCGGCTCGCCGAAGAACCAGTTGTAGGCGCGCGGAAGCGCCCCGCCGAGCCAGAGCACGACGAACCAGAGGACGAGCGCGCTTACTGGATAGGCGAGCTTCGCGCCGATGCCGGCGCCCTTCCCGCGCCAATAGGATCGCGGTGCAGGTTTGGCCGCCCACTCGAAGCGGGGGTTCGTGTATGCCCATCGTGCCAGCGCCAGGGCGAACGCGGTGCGATCATTGCCGTATTTCGGCTTCAGCGTCCGCGCTTCGTTTCGCGTCTGCTTGAGCAGCTCCGCTTCCATCTGGATCTGCCGAACCGACCGGTCGCGGGCGCCGACGAAGGCGCCATCGGCGATGCTGTGGCATTCCATCAGCCGGCCAAGCAATTGCTGCTTCTGCTGATCCGTCGGCTCTTCGACGTTGGGGAAATACATGCCGCCGAAGAGCGACCACATCGCGCCGCCGGAATGGTAGATCAGCCGGTACAGCAGGTCGTATGGGCTGAGACCCTCCTCGACGGCAAGCTCGAGCATCAGCGAAGGCCGCTGCTCCGCTGCATCGGCCATGGCCGGCAGGAGCCCGATCGATGCGAAGTGCACTACCGCGACATCCTTGAACAGGTCATTCAGCGCGCCAGAAACGGGCGTTGGAATTTCGCCTCCGCCGGGCCAGCCTGGCGCAACGATGCAGATCATCTGCTGCCGGACAATCTCGAGCATGGCTGTCCTTCTCCGCGCTTACGGGATACGCATACGCATGCACGACATCAGCGGCCCGTCGTACACGATGGCCTTGCCTTCACCGCGCGCCAGCTGCAGCCCGGGCAGGGTCAGCAAGCCGATCAGCGCGCTCGTCAGGATTTCGACTGCGTAGTCCCTGGCAGGACATTGCCGGTAGCCATATCCGAACATGAGATACCGCAAGGCATGTTCGTTGCCCCAATTGCGATGCGGGCAAAACTTGCCGCTGTCAGGAACCGCGGTTGAATCGAACAGGGCAGCGATCGACAAGAGCGAGACCTTCCCGCCGCCTGGACACTTGGCATTGTGTCGCGCGCCGGTCTCGACTTCGGTATCCCGCGGCACGTCACGCGCCAGGAGCGGAAAGATCGGACGGAAGCGCATCAGCTCGAGCACATGGTCGCGCACGACGTTGCGGAAATTGGCGTCGGTCCAGACGGATGCGCCAAGACTTTTGGCCTGCGATCGTAGCTGTTCGTAGACCTTCGGCCGTTCCAGGAGCTCCTGCACGGCAAGAGCTCCGGACTGCACCGTGACCGGATGCGAGATCCAGGCAAGGCCCACCGCGTTTCGTTCAATGTCCGCAGTGGAGCTCGTGACACCCCACGCCGTGCCGATGAGGCCGGTTAGGCGACCGATCCGCGCCTGTAGCGCATCCCCGCAGGTTTCCGCTCGCCGCCGAACCCCTAATGTCGCCAAGCTGCCAGCCAAGAGCTGCCCCGCGACATATCGGATTTCCAGCAGGTACTGTCGTTGCAGGCCCTGATTGACATTGCCCTGCGCGGCCGCGGCCGGGGCCGCCGAGCCCGCAACCACGGCGCCGGTTGCCGTTCCATACAGGGGCCTCATGGCATGAAACACCACCCACATCAGGTAATCATCAATCAGATCGAAAGCGCCCGCTCCGGGTTGGCTCACAGTATTGATCCGTCGCTTGGCCTCATCATCAGAGTCGACTGGAACGTTCAGAGCGGCCAACCGCTGATGGACCAGGTCCCTGTCGGAATCGTAGGTGGGACCTGGATCCATGCCGATCAGATAGGTCCCGGAGACCATGTTGGCCTCATGCGCCGTGTTGGAGAAGCTTCGCGTCCTTGTCAGGACACCTTTGACGGCACTGGCGCGGGCCACCATGCTGCCGCCCAGCGAGGGCCAGCGCCTGAGCACAGCGCCGACCGCGCGCAGGACGATGATGTGACGATTGAGCCAGCAAAAGGCACCATAGGAGAAGTTGCGGGCTCCCGGCGACAAGGCATCGGGTTCATACATCGAGAGTTTCATGCTGGGTGCCAATCCTCTTGTCGCTTTGCAAGCGCTGCAACGGCCCGCTTCTGGTAGTAGGGCATGCCGAGACGACGCGCCGCCTCGGAGGTCTGTGCGAAGCACGCTTCGGCCGCTGGCTCATCGCCCGCGCGCCGCAGCGTCACGGCCAGTTCGTAAAGGGCTTCCGTCCGGTGCCCGCTTTGTTCGCCCGCCTGGTCGACTGCCTTGCGTCCGGTGCTGATCGCATCGTCCAGCCGTCCGAGAGCGCGATAGGCAATACCGAGGCCGACGCGCATGAACGTCCTGCCGTAAGGATTGGCCGCGTCGTAGATGCGGTCTGCGAAGCCCTTCTCCAGCACCGAGACTGCTTCGGAGGCCTTGCCATTGCGCGCAAGCGCAATGCCGAGCACCCCGCAGCAAGCCGCCAGCGTGGTCGGCACCTTGTGCGTGATGCATTGCTGCACGGCCGTGCGCATCAAGGCCTCCGCACTGTCGAGTTCCTCCTCCTCGACCCAGATCTGTGCCTGGACCGTGTCGACTATCAGACGCGAATACGGATGATCGACCTTGGACAAAATCTCATAGGCGCGAGCGCAGACCTCGTGCCCGGCTTCGCAATCGCCAAGGCGCCATAGCGTGCTGGCATGGAACGCGTACAGGTTGATGATGGGGATGACAGCCCATCCGGGTTGGACGTAGTGCTCAGCTAACTCGGGCGCGTAGTCGGCCAGCAGGACGCGGCCTTCCGCGGCCGCCTCCGAATACCGCCCGAGAGCGTGAAAGTGCAGGAGGCGCGCCTGATGCGCCGCCATCGCCATGTGGCGACGCTGGGCAAGGCGGGCCGCTTCCAGGCCGTGCGTGGCATGCCGCAGCCCCTGTTCGAAGCGTCCGCGCATCCACAGAAACACCGCCGTCTGCGTCGAAACCGATGCGCGCGCGGGTTGGTCGTCCAACTGTGCGGCAAGGACCTCGGCGCGCTCCATATTGCTGAAGATCTCGTCGATCTGCCCGAGCGCCATCATGGCGCCGATGGCTTCCAGCCGGAGCGCAAGTTCAAGGCCCTGCGCAGTCCGCGTGCCGCCGGCGCGGCGAGCCGCTTCAATGCCCATTTCGAACAGTTGCAGGGCTTCCTGATTGGCCGAGCGCGAGATGGCGCGCGCCATCGACTTCACGGCGTATCTTGCCGCATGCTCCCATTCCTCGCCCTTGAAGGCGTGATGGGCCAGAGCTGGCGCGGCATCGGCGTCCTCCGCACCGGGCTGCGACAGCAAGGCGAGGAAGGCGAGCCGATGCAGCGCCTTGAGGCGGGCGCGTGTCAGCGCCCCGAGCACGACGTCCCTGACCAGTGCATGACGGAACACGAAAGCGTGCTGCTCCAGCGAACGCCCCGTGGGATCGGGGCTCGTCAGCAAGCCGGACGAGACGCAAAGACCAAGCAGCTCCTCGGTCCGCGCAAAGTCTTCGTCCTGCATGGTTGCGATCAGCTCTCGCGTGATGGGATCACCGAGAACACTCGCCGCCTCCAGGGCCGACTTCGCGGCATCCGGCAGCCTGTCGACCCGCGCGCCGATCACGGCGGCGATGGAGCCCGGGACCCGCAACTCCCCGAGGGGGCGCTGCAAACGGTAGGCACCCGGCGTTCCCTCGAGTGATCCGTCATCGATCAGCGTGATGACCAGTTGCTCCATGAAGAAGGGATTGCCGTCGGCGCGACGAACCAGCTCGCTGGTCACCCCAAGCACCGAAGGATCATCGCCGAGCAAGGCTCGCGCGAGGACGAGCATCTCGCCGTCCCGCAGGGGCTCGACCAGGTACTCGGCGAACCACGTCGTCTGTCCCCATTGATGCTCGAAATCCGGACGGTAGCTGACGCAGACCAGAACCTGCAGCCCCTGGAGCCGGGGCAACAAGGCCTCGAACAGCCGCCGGCTGTCGCGATCGGCCAGGAACACATCCTCGAGCACGAGCACGAACGGGCCCGCCCGAACGCGCTGGCGAACGAGCCACAGCAGCGCCTCGCCGATACGGCGCCGCCTTTGCGCCGGATTGAGCGCCAGCCAAGCTTCATTGGGCGCAGCAAACCCGAGCAGATCGCTCAAAGCCGCGAGATGGTCGGCGCCTTCTGCCGGCCATTTTGCGAGCAAGGCCTGCATCGCCGCCTGCTTGACGTCGGTCGCGCTCGTACGAGGCAACTCCAGCAGACTGGCGATCAGGTCGGCCGCGGTGCTGTAGGCTCTCGTGCTCGCATAACCCCTCGCCTGCGCGACGCACAGGTCCACACCGTGGCCTGCGAGAGCGGCCGTCCAATCGGCGATCAGACGGGACTTTCCGACGCCGGCATCGCCGCGCAGCCCGACCGTCCGCATGGCGCCTTGCCTGACGGTTTCGAGCTCCCCCGCCAGAATCTGCAACAGCTCCTGGCGCCCGATAAGCGGTGCCCAGCGCTGCTTTCGCGTCAACGGTGCGGCCGCCGAGCTTTCGGTCTCGACCACGACTTCGTGAAGTTCGATCGGGGCGGCCAATCCGCGCACGGGCTTTATTCCGACCGGCCGCGTGTCGATCTGCAGTGTGACGAGGCGCTGCGTCGCCGCGCTGATCAAGATGCCGCCCGGGGGCGCCAGTTTCTCCAGCCGCGACGCGATGTGGATCGTCTGGCCGTCCGCACCGTAGTGCGACCACTGGTACTGTCCGACGATCCCGACCAGGACCTCGCCCGAGTTGATGCCGATGCGCAGCGTCGGGCTGGCGACGCCTTGCGCCTCCTGGCCGGGAATGGTTGCCCTCTGCATCTTCAGAGCGGCCATGCAGGCCCGCAAGGCGTGATCTTCCTGCGCCAGCGGAGCGCCGAACAATGCAACGAGGCCGTCTCCCAGCAATTGGCTGACGGTGCCTCCAAAGGTTTCGACCGCGTCGGCAAGCAGGTCGAGCGTTCGGCCGAGATAGTTCCGGGATTCCTCGGGGTCCGCGTGCTGCAACAATGAGGTCGAGTCGCAGACGTCGACGAACAGCACGCTCACCTGCTTGTTTTCGGTCAGCAGCTGCGCCCGCGAGTTGGGACGTTGCGAAGCGGATCGCGGCTCGCGCTCCGTTGCACCAAGACCGGCGCCGCATTGCGGGCAGAATCGGTGCTCAAGTTCAACTCGGGCGGAGCAAGCAGGACACCTGGTCACGGCACTACGCACTCATCAATGGCTTCAACGAATAACCGGCGCTCATCCGCATGATCATCGTCTCGCTTGAGGACGTGAACCTGCGCGCAAACAGAGTGGCGGGAGGGCCTGACAAACGTGGCGAAAAGTCTTCCCGCCGGTAAAACAATCAAGACGTCGACATGCGCTTCGCGCGGCATACCTTTGTTCGGAAGGTGCCAATTCCGAAATGCCGGCACCTCATGGAAACGAACAAACTTTCGTCCTGCCCTTCGAGACGCGAGGCCTATGTTGACTCGAACGGCAGCCGCCTTGGAGCAAACCCAATGGATCTAAACCAATGGATCTAAACCAAACGTCCTGCGCCCATCCATCGAAGTCGCGCGTTGCCGACGATCATGTCTGATGAGAAGCGCGGTTGACGCGCTCATCTCAGCGCATCATTTCGCGGCGTGCAAAAACCATCTTGAAATAACCAACGCCATTATGAGCCCCTATCAAAAATTGAATTCATTATACGCGCCTAGCCAAAATTGAAAAGGACGAATCCGTAAAAGCCCGGGGTACCAGGCGTCAGGCCGCAAGCAAAGCTCGATTATTCCGTCCAACGGCCGAATGCGTTCCGATTTTCCCGCCTTTTGAGGGCACTTTCGAGTGGCGGACGACGGTATCCCCGGGTTTGCGTACCGATCGATCTCGGAAAAGGATGTCCTCAGCCCTCACCCGAACAGAGTATCGGACAACAACTTAAGGTTGAGGATAACGATGACGCCGGCGACAATCCAGGCAATCGCGGCGACACTACGGGAAATCGCGAACTTGCCCATCTTGCGCCGATCGGAGACGAAGCGCACCAGCGGAATGACCGCAAACGGAAGCTGCATGGACAGTACGACCTGGCTGAACACCAGCAGATCGGCAGTGCCGCGTTCGCCATAGATCGCGGTGACGACGATCACCGGGATGATCGCAACGCCGCGCGTCAGCAGGCGGCGCGCCCAACTCGGCAGGCGCAGGTCCAAAAAGCCTTCCATCACGATCTGGCCGGCGAGTGTCGCGGTCACCGTGGAGTTGAGACCAGAAGCAAGCAGCGCGATTGCGAACAGCGTCGAGGCGATGCCAAGTCCAAGCAGCGGCGACAGCAGCTCGAAGGCCTGGCCGATCTCGGCGACGTCGGAATGGCCGGTTTTGTGGAAGGTCGCGGCCGCGACCACCAGGATCGCGGCGTTGATGAAGAGCGCCAGCATCAGCGCCACCGTGGAGTCGGTCGTCGCCCATGTGATCGCCTCGCGCCGGCCTTCGTCGGTCCGCTCATAGGCGCGGGTCTGCACGATCGAGGAGTGCAGATAGAGATTATGCGGCATCACGGTGGCACCGATGATGCCGATCGCGATGTAGAGCATCTCGGGATTGGTGAAGATCTCCGTCCGCGGCGCAAATCCGCGGATCACCTCCGCTACCGGCGGCGCCGCCGCGGCGATCTGGATCGCGAAGCAGATTGCGATCACGACGAGCAGCGACATCACGAAGGCTTCGAGGAAACGAAAGCCGCGGTTCATCAGGAGCAGCAGCAGGAAGGCGTCGAGCGCGGCGATCAGCGCACCGCCGATCAGGGGGATGCCGAACAGCAGCTTGAGCGCGATGGCCGTGCCGATGACCTCGGCGAGATCGCAGGCGATGATCGCGGCCTCGCAGGCGAGCCACAAAAGCCAGTTCACCGCCGGCGAGTAGGTCGCGCGGCAGGCCTGCGCGAGATCACGATCGGTGACGATGCCGAGCCGCGCCGCCAGCGACTGGAGCAGGATCGCCATCAGGTTCGACAGCAGGATTACCGAGAGCAGCGTGTAGCCAAACTTCGACCCGCCGGCGAGGTCGGTCGCCCAGTTGCCGGGATCCATGTAACCGACCGAAACGAGATAGCCTGGGCCGACAAAGGCGAGCAGCCGGCGCCACCACGCCGCGGCGGCGGGGATCGCGACCGTGCCGTTCACCTCAGCCAGGCTTTTGGTGATGGGCGCGTCAGTGCGCCAGCCAGCTGCGTCGGGGGTCAGATCGGGTGATCGGGCATCCATGGGTCAAAGAGAATACCGAACTCGGCTCTTATTGCAACTCATTTGCAACTGCATCTAGCCGCGCTGGTTCCCGGAAGGTCCCGCGACCGGTCTTGTCGGGAAGCGGGTGGGTTTGGCGGTCATTGGGGGCGAATACTGGCCTTTAGATCGACTTTCAGGGAATGACCGATGTCAACGACCCCCAGCCTGCCGGATACGTTCAACCGCCTCGCCTGGTCCAATCTTGCGGCGCAATCGGCGGAACAGATCGCACTGGCCGCCGCCCCCATCGTTGCGGTGCTGGCGCTGGGCGTCGCCGAAGGCCAGGCCGGCCTGCTCCAGACCGCCCTCACCCTGCCATTCGTGCTGTTTGCGATTCCGGCCGGCCTGCTCGCCGACCGCATCTCGCGGCGCGCGCTGATGGCCGGAGCCGAGGCGCTGCGGGCTGCGGCGCTTGGGACAATCGTGATCCTGATTGCGCTCGGCGCGCTCAACCTGCCGCTGCTCGCAGCACTCGGCTTTGCCGCGGTCTGCGGCACCGTCGTCTACAGCGTGGCGGCGCCCGCGCTGGTACCCTCGCTGGTGCAGGCCGACGCCCTGCCCGCGGCGAATGCACGGATTGAGCTTGCGCGCACCATTGCGTTTGCGAGCGGTCCCGCGCTCGGCGGCGCGCTGGTCGGCTGGCTCGGCGCAAGCCCAGCCTTCGGCTTCGCCGCCGCGCTTTCGGCGATCGCCGTCGTGCTGCTCGCCGGCCTCTACGAGCCCGCGCGCGCACCTGTGCCGCGACGGCACCCGCTGCAGGAGATCCGCGAGGGCGCCGCGTTCGTCTTCCATCACCCGCTGTTGCGGCCGGTGTTCGTCACCCAGTTCATCTTCAACACCGGCTGGTTCCTCCAGCTTGCGGTGTTCGTGCCTTACGCGGTGCGTCATCTCGGCCTGTCCGCGACCGGCGTCGGCGTGGTGCTGGCGATGTATGGCGTCGGCATGGTGATCGGCGCATTGGTAGCGACGCGGGTGATGCGGCGCCTCGCCTTCGGCACGGTGGTCGGACTTGGACCGGTGACCGGATTCGTTGCAGCCCTCGTGATGGCGCTGACGGTGCTGGTGCCTGCCGCATGGCTGGCGGCGTTGAGCTTCTTCCTGCTCGGCGTCGGCCCGATCCTCTGGGTGATCTCGACCACCACGCTGCGCCAATCGGTGACGCCGCCGCGCCTGCTCGGCCGCGTCTCCGCCATCAACATCATGAGCTATGGCGCACGCCCGCTCGGCTCGGCGCTGGGCGCGATCGTCGGCGGCTTTTATAGCGCAGAGGCGTGCCTCTATCTCGCAGCCGCGATCTTCGCCGTGCAGGCGCTGGTGATCTGGCTCTCGCCGGCGGTCGCGCTGGACCGCCAGCCGGAGATGGTCGGCGACGAGGCGACGGCGCGCTGCTAGCAGCTCGTCATTGCGAGCGCAGCGAAGCAATCCAGGAATGCACCCGCGGAAAGCCTCTGGATTGCTTCGCTGTGCTCGCAATGACGGAGTGTGTTGGGGACGCCGACGCTAACCCGCCAGATACCGTTCGTAGCTGCCCGTCACCGGCTCGCTCGTGTCGATGTCCGGATCGAGGGTATAGAGATCCTGCGCGCGGCCGATGCCACGCAGTGCGTAGCGGCCGGTCGAGACGAGATAGCGGCGGCCCGCCGCATCGAGCCCCGCGTAAAACTCCGCCGATGCGAGCAGCTCGCGATCGACCGAGCGGCTCATCGAGGCGATGCGGCTGACCTCGTTGACCGTGGGCCCGACCACCGTGAAATCGAGCCGGTCCTCGCTGCCGATATTGCCGTAGAAGACCTCGCCGACATGCAAGCCAATATAGGCCGAAGTGATCGGGCGGCCGGCGGCGGCCCGCTTCGCGTTCAGCGCCACGATGTTCTTGCGGAAAAGATGCTCGGCCCGAAGCGCCGCGCGACGGGCGCCCGCCATGTCCTCGCCTGTGAACATTGCTAGCACGCCGTCGCCGATCAGCTTCAGCACGTCGCCGCCGGCGTCGTGGATCGCATCGATCACGGCCTGCGCATAATCGTTGAGGAACGGAATGATCTCGTCGGGCCCGATGCTCTCGCTGATCCCGGTCGAGCCGCGCAAATCCGAATACCAGAGCACGGCATTGATGCGCTCGGTGACGCCGCGCGAGATGCGCCCGCGCAGCACCTGCTCCGAGGCATCACGGCCGAGATAGACGCGCCCGAGCGTGCGCACGATATCGACCTGCTGGGCGGACTTAATCGTAAGCCCCAGCACCGGCACGAGATCGCGCAGCGCTGCGAGCTCGCTCTCGGCAAAGCCCTCGCGCCGCCGCGTCGTCCAGTAGGAATAGAGGCAATCCATCTGGCCGAGCGCGCCGCTCTCGCCGAAGCGATGCACGAAGGCGAGGAAATGCCGGTGGCCTTTGTCCGCGAGCTCGCCAATCTGCGAAAAGTCGAGCGATGCGGTGTCCGCGAGATCGATCTGCATCTCGTCCTCGCCGTGCTCGAGCAGATGATAGAACACCGAGCGGCGCCAGTTCTTGGCCGGATCGCCCTGCGCCGTCGATCCATATTCGACGACGTCGCTCTCATTGCTCGGCACATCGCTCCAGCGGAAGGCGCGCCCCTCATAGATCGGGTGCAGCGTGTCGATGACGACGAGCCCGCGCGACAGCTCGATCCCCTCGGCGCGGCAGCGCTCGCAGAAGCCGCGGAGCATCTCGATCTCGGGCAGGCCGGTGAGCCCCTGGCTGGTCAGCCAGTTGATCAACGCAAGGCGGGAGGTCAATTCCATACGCCATTATGGCGTGCATTCGTGACGAGCGAAAGGCAGACGTCGACCTCACGGCTTTAGGTCTCAGGGCTTGCGCGTGACGACCTCGCCATCCTCCTCCACCAAGGATACAGGCGGCTCCAAGCCGGCGCGGCCGCGTTCAGAACCTGTAATTCAGAGTTGCGGTCACAAGGTCACCAAGCATCGAGGCGGAAATCTTCTCGTGATAGAAGGATGCCTTGTCTTTCGACTGATAATTTACAGAGCCGAGATCGAAACGGAGATATTGGACTCCTACCGTCCATTTGGCGCTCAAGGGCAGCTCAACTCCTGCGCCTGCCGTCCAACCGGTCGCTACCGTCGACGCGGCACCATGCGAATCATATCCGTAGTACAGCACGTTGTAATTGTACGTTGATTTGACAGCGCCGAACGCCAACCCGGCGGTGCCGTATAGCAGCGCGCCTCCAAGCGGAATGCCGGCACGGCCGCGCAGGGTTGCGAGCCACTCAATCTTTGTCATCTCCAGGAAGCGCGAGTCCGCCTGGAAATAGGGATCCTTGATGTAACCTGTGTCGCTGTGGCTCGCGAGCGATAGCGCACGGATATCGCCCTCGAGACCCCACACGAAACCCTGCGATTGCCAGTTCCACCCGGCTTGGGCACCGCCAGTAAAATTCGACGGCGAACTCTTCGACGAGCCCGCGGAAGCGATGAATGGTGGAAAGAGTGGATCGTACAACCAATCCGCAGCCTGCACGTCCGTCCGTTGCGAGCCCCAGGCTCCCCCGATGTTTCCTCCGAGATAGAACCCGGACCAATTTGAGGACTGCGCCTCGGCGGTCGACGCCGCGCAGAGCGCGGCTACCAGGGCTCCGGTCGCGACCAACAGCTCCTTAAGTTGCGCAAATCGCAACGTTAGCCTCCGACTTCTTCCGGACCGCTTCATCAGATCAAGGCTCGACTCGTGCATCCTGGAAACCCTCAAATTCTCGGCGCTCAAAGAGAGCCAGTGCGGGCACGTGGCGCCGTCTCCTCTCAGCAAATGTCAGATCGCCGCGGAGATGTCTTGGACCGGGCAGCACACAGTTTGCGCGGGCACGGCACTGAGAAAGAATGGAGACGGCTGTTGTGCCGAAGGCACATTGCAAGGGACCGCCTTTGCCCTGACGGCACAGGCGCCTTGGACGACACGGCATTGCAAGGGCGATGAACCCCGGCGTACAAACAACGACTAATGCTGGTTGCTTCACTTGAAGGAGGCCGAATCGCCGGTGGCGGCCGTGAGTGTTTCCGTGACCGGCGACCAATTCGGCTGGAAACACGATGTCCGACAGGAAAAGCGGGACCGGTCCAATCTTGGGTCCACCGACGCGACTTTCGTACTCGACCGACAATGCTGCCGCGACGCACCGCTTGAACTCCTTCCGTGACGCAGCCAACTCCATCGTGGAGGCGAACTGGCTCGCACGATCACCGAACGAGTTTCAGTGTGCCCTGCAAGCCGACCCGCTTGACGGAGCCGTTGCCATTGATTTTCAGACGTCCGATGTGCGGGCCAGCCGTAACGCACGGCAGGCCAGCCGCGGCGACGATCGGGTCACGATACAGATTTGCGACCGCGGCAGCCTTCGCATCGAACAGCAGGCCTCGGCTTTTGACGTGACGCCGGGCCATGCGGCTATCGTCCGCAATGATCTCGCAGGTCAAATCGATTTTACACAGGACGCGCGCATCCAGCTTCTTTACATGGATAAGGCGCTCGTGCGCCCCCTGTTGAGATCCGATTGGTCAAGAACTGCGCTACATATCCCTGCCACGCCCTCCTTGCGCCTGCTCAGAAGCTGGCTGGCCAACCGGGCCGAGGTTGAGCTTTCATCGGACCGGACGCTTCGCGCACTCTATGTCCAACATACGGCCGACCTCGTGGCGATGATCCTGGGACCGCATTCCGATGCGGAGGCCTTGCTGGAAGGTCGAGGGATCAAGGCCGCGCGCCTCAAGGCAATCATCAAAGCGATCAGGCACAATGCGGTGCGCCCGGAGCTGTCAGCCGAGCAGGTCGGCCGTAGCCTTGGCATCTCGGAGCGCTACGTTCGCGTGTTGCTCGAGGAAACCGGGAAGACATTCTCCGAACACCTGACCGAGGAACGCCTCCAGCATGCCAGAAGGCTCCTCAGTGCGCCTCACCTGACCAACCACACCATCGCCGAAATCGCCATGATGTCGGGTTTCAGCGACATCTCGCACTTCAACAGGAGCTTCCGTCGTCGCTTCGGCGACACTCCGACTGGAGTTCGCAGCCTGCCCTAGCAAGGCGCAATTTGAGTCTGCTTCACGACCCCACCGGAGGCCGCGCCTTCATGACGGATTGGCCGGTTGCTCAGGCAAATCCACCAAGATGAACTGCGGCTCCGAGGAGACCTGCTGCTACGAACACGAGGAATACGACACCGCCATAGCCACGGTTCCTGACAGAGCGCGCAGGGTTCATGGGATCGACATAGACGGCAATCTTCTGGCCTGCACGCGGATCGGTGCGCCGCGGCGGCGTCGAGCCGAAATAGCCTTTCACAGCGTCCGCGAAGCTCGAACTATCGCTGATGTAGACGACACCATCGACTTTGTATCGGTAAACGGTCCACGAATCCGAACGATCGATTCCAAGCAACAATTCAGGATTGCTGCTCGGATCGATGATTTCTGCCTCCACAACGAGCCAGGAGTTCCCCTCGGCGACTTTCCTCCATAGGACGGCGGCGAAGAGGAGGAAGAAGACGCCCATGAATCCAAGCGACACTGCCGCCCCAGCGAAGCGCTTGGCTGGGACCAGGCCAGTGAGGAAGCCCGCTACCGGGCCCACGTTCAAATTGACGAAGATGTCCGCTGCAACAAGGAAAACGATTGGGAGAACCATGAACTGGAAAGCGCCATCCGGAAAGTCGCGCTCCAGAACCGATCGTCTTGGATTTTCTGGATCGTAGTAGACGTCAATCTTTTTGCCGACCGGATAGCGGGCCTGGGTCTCGGCGACTCCTACATTGCCGGGATCGGCGCGGATGCTGATGCGCGTGCCGGTGTAGTGACTGCCTCCGACGGAGTAGTCGAAGGCGACGGCAGCGAAATTGCGAACCTCTGTGGTCGCACGACTGCGCCGCTGAGATGAATCGGAGTGACCACCGGGCTCGATGTGGGTCACTATGCTACGAGACTCCGAGCCCGATTTGACGATCAGTCCCGAAGTCTTCGGCCAACGGGCCACCTCGCGAACCTCGCGAAACTTCATGAGCGTACCGGCGGTCAGCATGGCTATGACGGCGACCACGAAACCGTTGAGGATCAATGACAGCATGTTATATCCTTCCTTGCCGGAGATTATCTCCGGCAACGATTGTGGCGATCGCTGATTCGGAATTAACCCGTGAGCACCGATACATGGAAAACGATGAAGGCAAAGCGCTTCTATTCTTTCGCGCTGGCTTGCCTGATGTTTGCGATTTCCCAGCAGCTGTTCGAGAATTACATACTATGGTTTGGATTTAGGGACAGATCCGTGTCCGAATTGGATTTCGCGGAGCACACTCTCGCCAACTGTTTCGTCTGGTTCAGTATCGCGATGGGAGTCTGGTTCTTGAGCCTCGGGCTATTGTCTTTCCGCGTTGAGATAAAGAAACAGTTGATGTGCGCTTGCATTTTGTTTCTGTTCGCCGCAGCTATCTCAATAGCACTCGATCTGTATTTTCGAAGTTACATGATGGACAGCTCAGGCGGCTGAGCCTGACTGACCGACCCCCACCGGATGGTCAATCACATTCGTCAGCGTGTCGAGAGTCGTTGTCCAGGCCTCCCATTCGTCAGAAGTGAGGATGTGGCCAAGTCCCCGCTCCAGGACCCAGACGAGACTGTCGCAGGCCACGAGATAGTGCTCGTCGATCACGGTTGTCCCGGTGACGCTGCGCAAGGTCGGATACGGCAGACAGGATCGCATCGATCTTATGAAGATTGCCAACGACGAGCGCCAGCGTCTGCATCAGGCTTCTGGCGTGCAATTGAATGTCGTCCGCAAACATCGGTCGCAGGTGCGGATGCGCGTCGAACAACCGCCCGTAAACGTCGCCGAGTTCGTTGGCGACGGGCAGATGCCTCTTGAAGCTTTCTCGGAGCCGAATGACGCTGTCTTGATCCATGCTCATCCTCGCCGTCAGCGTGCAAGCGCCGTGACCCTGTCGGTCGTGTGCGGCGGCAATGCTCCTTAGAACTTGACGGTGAGGTTGGCGCGGACGGTCTGATCGAGCACGCCGGGAGCGAACTGGCCGCCATAGGAGACGCCGAGCACCGCGGCCGCGGAGAGGTTGAGATCGAGGCCGGCATCGAGGACGGCGGCATCGCGCGCGATCGGCACGCCCGCGATGGTGAACGGGCTGCTGCCGGCGAACGCGAGTGTCGACAGCGGCGAGACGGTGCCGTAGGCATGCCGCCAGCCGAGCGTGGCCCGCGCGGTGCCGACGACGCCGCCAAGCGCAACATCGGTCGAACCCCGCAGCCCCAGCGTCGAGAACGTCGTGCTGGTATCCGAGCCGAAGCCGGTCAGCGCCGCCGCACCGCCCTTTTCGGTGAAGCCGCCGGTCGCGAGGTTCACATAGGCCAGATTGGCGAAGGGCTCGAGTGCGAAGCGGCCCGCCTTGAGGCCGTAACCGAACTCGCCGAAGACCTGCGCGGTGCCGGCGTTGTAGCTGGCGGTCAGCCGATCGGCAAAGCCGGGGAAGACCACGGACCGGCTAGTGGACAGCTCGTGCCAGGTGTAGGCGGCGCCGCTCCGGAAGGCGAGATCGCCCCAGCGGGTGCCGCCATAGAGGCCGACATGATAGTTGTCGCTCGTGCCGGAGGAGCTGCGGTCCTTCACGTTGAAAGTGGTGCGGCTGTAGCCGCCGAGCAGGCCGACCCGCCAGCGATCCACCCATCCATCCGCGCCGACCAGCAAGCCGCCGGTGTCGCGCTTGAGCGTGGCGGCATTGCCGTCGCCATTCCAGTGGCCGAACGCGCCGAAGCCGCGCGCCCAGACCGCGACGCGATCGGTGGTGGCCGGCGCAGGCACCAGCCTGTCGTCGGCGGCGTAGGACATCACCGGCGAATGCACCGCCCCGACCGCATCGAAGGCGGCGCGCAGCCGGTCCACCGCAGCTTCGCGCACGAAGCGGCTGTCCTCGATCAGCGCGGTCTTGGCCGAGGCATGCACCTCGCCCGAGAGCTGGTCGAACGCGTACCGCGCCTGCGTCGCGGAGAGGTTGAGCACGGCATTGTAAATGGTGTTGCCGTAACCCAGGCTCTCGGTGCCGCCGCCGGTGGCGATCTGGTTCCGGGTCTGGCCGATCGCGGCGAAGTCGGTGTTGTTGCGGGTCAGCGTCAGATAGACGTTGTTGGGATCGTAGGAGAGCGTCGGATCGAGGAAGGCGAGATTGGAGGTTACGGCATCGAAGGCGCCGCTGCGCCCGCCGGTGGCGGTCAGGATGGTGTAGGTGGTGTACAGCGCATAGTTGCCGGCGCCCGCCAGCACCTGCACCGTGCCGCCATTGATGGTCGCGGTGCCGCCGGCGAGGATCTTGTCGGATTGACCGGCTGCGTTGGCCTCGACCTGGTAGATCGATCCGGCGGCGAAGGTGGCATTGCCCACGACGTTGAGCGTGCCGATGGAGTTGCCGGGCGCGACGGTGGCCCCCGCGCCAGCCAGCAGCGTGCCGACGGTGCCGTTGCCGCCGACAATGCCGCCGGTCATGACCACGTCGGAATTGGCCAGCGACCCGTTCACCACCAGCTTTCCGCCGACGACATTGGTTGATCCCGTGAAGCCGCTGGAATCGCCGGTCAGGATTGTCGTGCCGGCATATTGATTGAGGGTGCCATTGCCGCTCAAGGCAGGAGCGAAAGCGTAGTTCGTGCTCGTGTGGTTGAAATTGATCTGTGCGTTTCCGGCACCAATCGTGATCGATGGCGTGTTGAGCGTCCCCGGTGCGGTCGCGACGGACCCCGGATCTGCGCCGATATTAAGGACCGCTGTCGAGCCTGCCATGGTCGCCAGTTGAACCGCGCCGGTATTGACCGTGCCGCCATTTTGCAGCGTCAGCGTCCCGGCCCCTAAAAAGCCGACAGCTAATGTTCCGCTGTTATTCAAGATGCCGTTGTTGACCAGGACGGAGCCCGTCGATCCGGGGCTACTGCCAACAACGGCGAAGCCAGTATTGACTGTGCCACCGTTTTGAATGGTTAGGATGCCGGAGCCCTGGTCCCCGACAGCCAACGTGCCGCTAATCGTCCAGGTCCCGTTGTCGACGAGAACGGTTCCGACCGAGCCAGCAAAAAAGCCGAGGTCGGAGCCTTGGCTGCTGACGAGGCCCCCATTCTGGATCGTCAGCGTGCCGGCGCCGAAGCCGCCAACCTCAAGACCCGAGCCGTTCGTCCATGTGGATCCGGCGCCAGTCACGTTGACCGTGCCGGACGAGTTCGCCAAGAAACCCACGACGGCACCGAAGACGCTGCTCACCGAGCCGCCGTTCTGAATCGTCAGCGTGCCGGCGCCGCCTTCACCGATATGGAGCTGGCCGGCGCTGTTCCAAGTCGCCGCGTCGACGACCACCGTGCCGGTCGAACCGGCACCGGCCGCGACGAAGCCGTTGTTGTTGTTGACGGCGGCGCCATTCTGAATCGTGAGCGCGCCGGCGCCAAAATTGCCGATCGTCACATCGCCGTTGTTCCATGTGGAGCCGCTGCCGGTGACGACCACTGCTCCGGAGGCTCCAGCGGAATCGCCGACAATACCCAAGTTATTCAAGACGGATCCACCATTCTGGATCGTGAGGGTACCGGTGCCGAATCCGCCGATCAGAGCTAATTGGTTTGCGTTCAAAAAGCCGCCGTCGACGGTCACGAACCCGGCGGAACCTGCCAGCACCCCTGCGACAACAGATGGAGCATTGACCAGACCGACCACGTTCAGCGTGCCGGTCCCGCCAAATCCAACGGATAGGCTGTTGGTGTTGGTCCAGGTCGCGCCGCCTTGGACCGTGACGGCGCCATTGGATCCTGCGAGATCGCCGATAATGCCGACCGTGTCTTTGAGTGTGCCTCCGCCCTGGCCCTTCTGAATGGTAAGTGTGCCCGTGTTGGATTGACCGACGAGAACTTGATTCACGGTTACGGTCTGACCGCCGACGTCGACAACCGCTGGATTGGGAGTTTGCGTATCGATGCTGACGTTTCCGCCAGCCGTTGGCACGCCGTTCGGACTCCAATTCGCGGCATTGAACCAGTCGGGGGATGCAGCGCCGGTCCAGGACTGAGCATAGGCCGGAGCTGCGACGAAGGCAGCAGAAGCAAGCGCGGTCGAACAGAGCAGCGCCAGTCGCTTGAACGTGCTTGAGCTCGATCTGGCGCGGCGCGCCGTCATGGCCTGCTGCGTACCTGTGCCTCGACCGGGCTGTACTGTCGATTTGGTCCTGAGCCTCCGACTCCTTCTCGACCTCTCAATCAGATCAAGGCTCGTCTCGTGCATCATGGAAATCCTCGAATTCTCGGCGCTCAAACAGAACCGATGCGGCGCATGGCGCTGTCTCTTTTCAGCAAATGTCAGACCCGCGCGGAGATGTCTTGGATGAGGCAGCACACGCATTGCGCGGGCACGGCACTCAGAAGGAAATGGAGGTGACTGTTGTGCCGAAGGCACATTCCAAGGGACCGCCTTTGCCCTGACGGCACATGCGCCTTGGACGACACGGCATTGCAACGGCGATGAACCCCGGCGTACAAACAACGACTAATGCTGGTTGCCTCGCTTGAGGGAGCCGACGTCTTGAGGCCGAATTTGCCGGTGGCGGCCGTGACTAATTCCGTGATCGGTGGCAAATTCGGCTGGAGACACTATGTCCGAAAGGAAAAGCGCAACCGATCCGATTTTGGGTCCGCCGACGCGTTTCTCATTCTCGACCGACAATGTTGCACCGGCGCATCGCTTGAACGCCTTCCGCGATGCCGTCAACTCCGTCGAGGAGGTGGACTGGCTTGCGCGATCGCCGGACGAGTTTCGCTGTGCCGTGCAAGCCGACCTGTTCGACGGAGCCATTGCCATTGATCTTCAGGCGTCCGACGTGCGGGGCGGCCCCAATGCACGTCAGGCTCGCCGCAACAGCGATCGGATCACGATACAGATTTGCGACCGCGGCAGCCTTCATGTCGAACAGCAAGCCTCGGCTTTTGACGTGGCGCCAGGCCATGCGGCCATCGTCCGCAATGATCTCGAAGGTCACACGACGTATTTAGACGACGCACGCGTCCAGTTCCTTTTTATCGACAGGACGCTCGTGCGCCCTCTGTTGAAATCCGATTGGTCGAGGTCAGCGCTCCATATTTCTGCCGCCACGCCCTCCTTGCGCCTGCTCAGAAGCTGGCTGGCCAGTCGGGCCGACGTTGAGCTTTCATCGGACCAGAATCTTCGCGCACTCTATGTCCAACATACCGCCGACCTCGTTGCGATGATTCTGGGACCGCATTCCGATGCGGAGGCCCTGCTGGAAGGTCGAGGGATCAAGGCCGCGCGCCTCAAGGCAGTCATCAACGCGATCAGGCACAATGCGGCGCGCCAGGAGCTGTCAGCGGAGCTGGTCGGCCGCAGCCTCGGCATCTCGGAGCGCTATGTTCGCGTGTTGCTCGAGGAAACCGGAAAGACATTCTCCGAGCACCTTACCGAGGAACGCCTCCTGCATGCCAGAAGGCTCCTCAATGCGCCTCACCTGGCCAACCACACCATCGCCGAGATCGCCATGATGTCGGGCTTCAGCGACATCTCGCACTTCAACAGGAGCTTCCGTCGCCGCTTTGGCGACACTCCGAGTGGAGTTCGCCGCCAGTTCTAGCCAGGCACAATTGGCGAGCGCGGCTCGGCGGCTCCTTGAGATATTCGATCAACTCCGGCTCGACGCCGCTCCTGCGGATCATGGCGAGCGAATTGCGCGAGGTCCCGCAAACCGCAGTTGTGATAGATGGTGACGGCCATGATGGCGTCCTCGCAGGCCCCGGATAGCATCCCGCCCCTTGCAGATCGAATATGCCGTGGGCGATGTTGACGCCGCCCGCGCCGCGGAGGCAAAAGCCGATTGATGTATTCCGATGCCGGCGACGACCAGAAGCGCCAAGATCAACGCAAGCACATGAGCCAGCGACAGCTTCCGATCATTCTGGCGCTCGGCACCACACAGACGCTGGCCTGGGCTTCGAGCTACTACCTGCCGGCCATCCTCGCCGATCCGATCGGGCGCGATCTCGGCGTCTCCGCAAACTGGATCTTCGGCGCCTTCTCCGCCTCCCTGGTGATCTCGGCCATGCTCGGCCCACGCATCGGGCGGCAGATCGACCTCGTCGGCGGACGGCAGGTGCTCGCGGCCTCGAACCTGACCATTGCTGGCGGCCTCGTGCTGCTCGGCTTCTCCACCTCCGTCCCGGTGATGGCGATCGCCTGGCTCGTGCTCGGCGTCGGCATGGCGCTCGGACTCTATGACGCCGCCTTCGCCGCGCTCGGGCGAATCTACGGCGCCGAGGCGCGCGGCTCGATCACCGGCATCACGCTGGTGGCCGGATTTGCCTCGACCGTCGGCTGGCCGCTGACGGCCTGGGGGCTTTCGCATATCGGATGGCGCGACACCTGCTTTGCCTGGGCGGCCGCTCACATCCTGATAGGCCTGCCGCTCAACTTCCTGATGCTGCCGAAGGTGAAGGGCGCCTGGGAGGCGGCGACGACGGCTGTCAAGCCGCATATCCCGCTCGACCGCACCATGATCCTTCTGGCTTTCGTCTTCGCCGCGGCCTGGACCGTCACCGGCGCGATGGCGGTGCACTTCCCGCGTATCCTTGAAGCCACCGGCGCGACGCCCGTCGAGGCGATTGCCGCGGGCGCCCTGATCGGGCCGGCGCAAGTCGGCGCGCGGGTTCTCGAGGCGAGCTTTCTGAGCCGCTTGCATCCGCTGTGGTCGGCGCGGCTTGCCTGCATCACCCACCCGATCGGGGCGGCCGTGATCGCCATCTTCGGCGCGGCCGGCGCGAGCGCCTTTGCGCTTCTCCACGGCTCAGGCAACGGCGTTCTGACCATCGCGCGCGGAACGCTGCCGCTCGCGATCTTCGGGCCGAAGAATTACGGCTACCGGCTCGGCATCATCGGCGCGCCGGCGCGGATGGCGCAGGCCATTGCCCCGCTCGCCTTCGGCCTCTTGATCGACGTCATGGGCAGCAAGGTCCTGATCGTGTCCTCGGCGCTGAGCCTCACCGCACTCGCGGCACTGTTCCTGGTCCGCCCCGAACGCCGGCCTTCTTGAAGCCCCTTCCCTTCGCGGCTGCTTTCGCGCAAAAGCAAGGCATGACCGACGACACCGGAAATTCAGGCGCACTCAGGCGCATCGCGCGATGGGCGATCACGCCGCCACAGGCCTATGGCGTCTATCTCGCCGCCGTCGTGCTGGTGTTCCTGCTATCGTTCTACGCGGGCAGCCTGAAGCCGAAGAAGGCGCCGGAGGGCGGACCGCCGCCCGTTACGGCTCCGCGGAGCTGATCAGGCCGCCTTCGCCCCGCTGGTGGCGATCCAGATGCCGGCGAAGACGGCGACGAGGCCAATCAGGAGATTGGGCGTGATCGGCTCGCCGATCAGGAGCGCCGCGAGCGCGGCCGCAGCGATCGGGTTGACCGTCATGGTGTTGGCAACGCGCGTCGGCGTCGCAAGCTCGAGCGCCTTGACCCAGAGGATGAAGGCAAGCGCACCGCCGCCGATGCCGAGATAGACCCCCGCGACCCATTGCGCGGTTGTGAAGTAATCGAGCGCCGCGAAGCTTCCGCGCACAAGGCCGACCAGCACCAGCGCGATGGCCCCTGCCCCCATCCCGACCGTCAGGAAGCCGAGCGCGCTCGAGCGCTGCATCAGCGGGCGTGACAACACGTTGTAGAAGGCCATGCAGAAGACGGCCGCGGCCATGATCAGCTCGCCGCGCCAGGCTCCGGGTGGGCTTTGCGCGAGGCCCGTCGCGAGGGCGGCCACGACGCCGAGCACGGCAACGCCGACGCCGAGCGCCTTGCGCACCGTCAGGCGCTCGACGCCAAGGAGCGCGCCGACCACCATGGTGTGAAGCGGCAACGTCGCGAGCGCGAGGCTGGCCCGTGCCGCGGTCGTATAGGCGATCGCGATATTGTAGAGGATGAAGAACAGGCCAAAGAAGCTGAGGCCGAGCAGCAGCACGGCCGGCACGTCGTCCCGCGAGGGCCACCGCACGCGCAACAGCAGTGCAACCGGCAGCAGGCAGGCGAAACCGATTCCCCAGCGCAGGATCGCCAGCAGGATCGGATCAGCGCCACCGACAAGATAGCGCGTGATCGCTGCCGCGGTGCCGCCAACGCTGCTGGACAGAAGCGCGATCGCAACGCCCGCCCATTCGCCCAAGGCTGCCTCCAAAGCCTGCCTCCTTAGCGAAGCCAGTCGGACGAATTGCTAGCACCCCCCTGCTGACAGCATCGTGGCAGCAGTCCCAGCTGTCATTCGAGGGATCCGCCGCCCGGACAATGTCAGTCGTAAGACTCCGGCGCCATCTTCAAGCTGTCGCGCTGCGCCTTGTCGTGGTTGATCCAGAGTTGGGCTTTCTCCTTCGCAAGCACGTCGGCGATCTTCCGCATCGAGGCGACCGTCTGGTCCTTGCTGACGTTCATGCTCGGCACGACGCGGTTGTCCCAGTTGCTTTTGAAGTGCACGGCGTCGCCGGACAGCACCACCGCGCCGGTCTTCGGCAGTTTCACCAGCAGCGACTGGTGTCCCGGCGTGTGGCCGGGCGTTGCGAGAATGGTCAGGCTGCCGTCGCCGAACAAATCCTTGTCGCCGTCGAGCAGCACGACGGGATGCGAGGGCTTGAAGCGCGGCTCGTTGTTGGGGCCGGGCCACTCGTATTCAGTCTTCTGAACATGAAGGACGGCCTGCGGAAACATCTCGACATTGCCGGTGTGGTCGGGATGCGTGTGCGATACCGCCATCCATTTGATGTCGCTCGGCTTGAGGCCGAGCTGCTCGAGTTGCGCGAGAAGTGTCTTCGGCCGGCGCCAGACCGTCGCTTTCGGGTCGGAGGGAACCAGGCCATTGGGCATCGATGCAACCGCATCCGGCACACCGGTATCCCAGAGGAACCAGCCCTGGCTGTGCTTGATGAGATAGCAGCTATCAACGAAGTCCATCGGCTTGCCTTCGTTCATGCCCGGCGTCCAGCGCGACACGTCGCTGGTGGCACCCTCCCCGCAATTGAGGATGTAGAGCTTTTCGACGCCGGACTTTTCCGACTGAGCCGAGACTGCATGAGCGGACAGGACTAGCACGGCGGCTGCGAGAGCAAGTTTGATCGGAAGTATCATGGGGTTCCTTCCATGCGGCAGGCTGCCAATTGGCAGTTCGGAATCAAACCCCGAGCGGAGCCGAAAAGTCCAGTGTCGTCGGCAGTTGGCGGCCAGAATACGGCGAGGCTCGCGATCGGCGGCATGATCGTAACCGCCATCCTGGCGGTCGGATCGCGGCGCGGCCGTGGCGTCAAGGCGGGAAAGGCTCTCCCCCGAGCAGTCAGGACTGCCCGCGACAATGAGGCTCAACCAGCCATCGGTCGATCATGGTGGAGGCAGATCGCCACCACCACGTTTCTCGACTTCCGATGGATCGGTCGGAACATCGGTCGCCATCGGGAAGGCGACGCCACCATCCGCGTTGGCAAAGTGCCGTGCGAGTTGGGGGGCCGCCACGCTCGTGCCAATCAAGCGAAAAACCCCACCGCTCCGATTGCCACCCCCAAGAATGCCCTGGAGAGCGTAGGATTCATCGCAAGGCAGCACGTAGTCGGGACCCTCACGAGGGCCGCCGCGAGCGGGCCCAGCCGAGGCATAGGATGATTTGCGCCCATTCGACAGGATGTAGCCACCGGCGACATGTACGCTCGGCTCCTGCGCAGTCGCTATTCCGTTGAGAGTGCCGTGGGTCTTGATCCGCGATCCGGTCAGGTCGAACTCCCCGTCGGCGTATTCGAGACTCTCCTCGGCCGAGAGACTCTCCTCCCATTGTGGATCGACAAAACGAGACGACCTGGCGCCGGAGTGCACGTCGAAATTCGGGTCGGTGCGCGCGACATAGGCATGCACGTTCGCGTTGACACCGATGTAGTCCACTCTGATCGTCCAATCTCCGTGCTCCGGCACGAACCCTGGCCCGGCAATGGTCGGCTCGATCGTAAGAAGCCACATCGTGTTACTTCCCCAGGTGCGGGGGGCGTACGCTCCGGTGTAGGACGGAAATGGGATGCCGGGCGGTGGCGGAATTGGGCCAGTGACGGATGTCGAGATGAGGCCGCTGGGCGAAGTCAATGTCACCACGACACCGCTGGCAGCGCTCGCGCTCATCCAGACCTCGGCAAAGCACAGCACCGAATTGTCGGGCGGGATGCGCCATATCCATTCGGCATGAACAGGCTGCGTCGTCTTGTTCTCGAAAAAGAGGTGGCCGTCGCTCAGATAGCTGTTGCCGACGGCCAGGAAAACGTCGAGCTTCGGCTTTCCGTGAGTGCCGTCGAATATCGTGACAAGGTCCGTCAGCGCGTCCTCAAGCTCCGCCGTGCCGTCATGTGGCCCGGTCGTCGGCCCATAGCTGACATTGACGACTATGTTCTTCGTTTTCGTCGGGTCGACGAACGACAGAATGTAGTAGATGCCATCCACGACATATGACTTGAGCCATACGCCCGTCGCATCACGGAGGCACGCCTCCGAAAATTGAACGAATACGATGTCCGCGGTGGCCGCAGGACCGGAGTCCGGCTGCCAGCTTGGTGGATCCTGGCGGCCGATGCGTGACGAGACGGGAACGCGTCCCGCGAGCGTATCCATGACGTGACCGCCGTGCGAACGGTGGCGCTTGAGGGTCTTGAAATGTGCGTCGGCGTAGCAGTCATCTTCATCGACGAGGTCCGTATTCGTCGTGTGC
Source organism: Bradyrhizobium sp. CCGUVB23 (assembly GCF_024199885.1). Taxonomy (NCBI): domain Bacteria; kingdom Pseudomonadati; phylum Pseudomonadota; class Alphaproteobacteria; order Hyphomicrobiales; family Nitrobacteraceae; genus Bradyrhizobium; species Bradyrhizobium sp. CCGUVB23. The sequence continues at coordinate 8,069,044 of NZ_JANADQ010000001.1, read as the reverse complement.
AATTCGATCCACTCGTCCAGCCCGATCTGTCGTATGCCCGCGCCAGGCGGATCTGAATCGCGCCGGAACTCGAGGCCGTAGTGGAAGTCGGTCAAGAACTCGCCGAACACCTTGGTGGGGTCAGGCGAGATCGGATTTCGGCCAGGATTCTGGTCCCAGATACCCCGCACACGCGTGCCGGTCGCCACGCTGGAGATGAACTTGGTAAAACGCGTCGCCGCGAACGGACAGCCGTCGTCAATCTGGCCGATCAGGACCTCGGTGGGCGGATACTTGCTTGCCGTACGATCACGCAGGTCAGCCCGCTTGACCAGCTCGGCCGTAGTCGGCTTCACGGGCAGCGACAGTTCGACTCTCGAAACATGGTCGATCCAGCTCTGAAACGTCGAGGGCCCAACCGCCGCCTTGAACCCTCGCATCGTCGTGAATCGAGAGGCCGGATCGGACGGACCGAATTCGATACCTGGCGGGTCATGGGGATGATTGTGATCATCCATTTCCCCGCCAAACTGCTCTGCATGTTTGACGTCTATGAACTCCACCAGCAGGAACAGCTTGAATCCCTCTTCGTCGAAAGACCCGAAGTACTTGAAGTCTGTCGCTATCGCATAGCGGAGGTAGGGTTCAAAGCAGTTCGGCAATTCGATGTCGGCCATGGAGCGCTCTCCACTTTGACGTGCTGAACGAAGCGTGCCCTAGGGGAATTTGTGCCAATAGGTCCACTCGTCCTGAGCCTTTCCCCAAAGCTCATTCAAAATGTGGGACTGTGTGATGGGCCCGTCCGAAGATTCGGAATAGAACTTATTTGCCGAGAATTGCTGGTCCGCGCTGAACGGATTGAAGTCCGTGTGGGGATGGCCGTCGATATAGCTGGCATTGAACGTACGGCTCGTCGATGCTGTGGACCCGAGACAGCGTCCGACAAAGTACTCGCCCAGGGTCACGCCCAACATGCGCCCCGCCATGCTGTCGACCGGAAAATGAACGCCCGCCACGACACGATTGGTCGTGATGCGCGCCGCCTGACGTTGGAGCTGCGCGATCACCGTTGGGTAATTCGGGTCGAGGTTGAGCAGTGCCTGCAATACATGAGCCACCGCGTAGGCCTGCGTCGCGTGCCCCATCGGGAAAGTTCCGTGGCCGGGCGTCGTGATCATCGGCTGTACCTGCGCGTTGTATTCGACCGGACGCCAGCACGCGAGCGCGTGCTTGAAGCGCATTTCCACGTACACGCAGAACTGAAGCACCATGTTGATGAGTTCGAATGTGCGTCTCGTGCGGTCGGGATGCAGATAGACGATCGACGACCAGAAAGCGTACTGGGCATCGATCTGCGCCATGATTTCAGTGGCCCTCTCGTTGCGCAGCTCCGCCCAGCTGAGGACCATCGGAATCTGCTTTTCGAACGTCAACTGCGCCGGACGTTCGATATCTGCGATCAGATATCCGGACGACCACACCTGGAATCCGGTGCCGACTCCCGTTCCCACCTTCACAAAGCTGATCCCGTACAGCAGTTCGCCGAGGGCGATGTAGGCACGAACCCAGGGCTCCCAGCGATCCAACTGCAGCGGGTTGTCGATGCCTGGCAATTGCGGCGCGTAGTAGTCGAAATGTGGCGCCGTCGAATGTTCGGGAACGACGATGATCCCTTCTCGCTCGAGAATGAGCGCATCCACCATGACAGGGTTGGCATAAACGTCGCCCAGCGTACCGATTACGCCTCCGCCCGCGCCACCTACTCCTCCGGCCCCGCCCGCTCCACCGGCGCCCCCGGCACCGCCCGCTCCTCCTGCGCCACCTGCACCACCTGCTCCTCCTGCTCCGCCTAGTTGAGCCATTGCCTGCCTCCCTGTTGAGTTGGTCAGTCGATGAGTGAGTCAGCCTGTTGCCGGCAAACCTGCCATTTCCAGGCAGCGAGCCCAGTGCCTGCCTGTTTCGAGGTGCGCGTTGGGAGCGCGCGCGATGTAGCGTTCCACGGTCAATGCCGGCTCGAGCTCGCGCATCTTGCCCAAGGCTCTCCGCGCTTCCTCCATCCGGTTCTGCGCGACGAGCGCAATCGTGAGAACGCGCCAGGTGGACGGATGCATGCGATTGAGCACGAGCGACGATCGCGCCAGCTTTTCCGCCTCGGAATACCGATGTGCCGAAAGTTGCGCCGTAGCGCCGAGGGATTCGAAATAGTAGCGTTGCGGATCGAGCGGAGACAGCTCCATCGCACGCTGTGTCGCTGCCACAGCGGCGGAGCCCTCGCCTTTGAACGCGTTGACGGTGCCGCGATAGAGCCAACCCAGCGCGTGGCTGGGGTTGGCGTCGACGGCCTGCTCGCAGCGCTTGCGGGCTGTGTCGAGGTCGTTAAGCAGGTGACAGTAGACGAATCCTTCGGTCGCAAGCGCGAGCGCATCGGACGGATCGCGGTCGAGCGCCGCGTGAGTGGCGCTCAAGGCCTCGGCGGCTTCACGCTTGCGGTCTTCGGACCAGCCGCGCGTCACTCGCAGGATAAACCAGTTGGCGAGCCAGGCGCGCGGGGCGGCAACGCGGCCGTGCCGGTTGATCAGTTCATCAAGAACCTTGCGCGTCTGGAGGAACTCCTCCTTGCTCGATCGGTGCATCAGCCGGATGCTGCCAAGCAGCAGCGAATAGCTCTCGAGCGTCGGCAGCGGCTGGGTCAGGATATGCTCGACCTCGGCATCGAAGACCGACTGATGCACGGCAGCGGCGATGCGATGAGCGAGATCACTTTCCGGCTGTAGCAGGTCGCCGATCTCGCCGCTCAGGCGATCGGTCCAGACGATCTGGTTGGTGCGCGCCGCCGCCAGCTCTGCCGTCACGAGCATCCGGCCTGCATCGACCACGTAGCTACCGCTGAGGATGTAGGTGGCGCCGAGATGCGCGGAAACTTCCGCGACATCACTCAAGTGCTCGCGGAACACGTTCGTCGACAGGCGCGAGATCACCCGCAGGTTCGCCGACCTCGAGAGCCGCCAGATCACGCTGTCCGCGATCAAACTCCCGACATCCATATGCTCCGGCGCATTATTCCGCGCAACGAAGGGGATAACGGCAATCGTCGGCTCCATGGGAGTTCCATAGTCTCTCCGAGCCGCGAGGCTCGGGTGCGGACTTGCCGGACCGACACGATAAGCACGCACCGGTTTGTCAAAGTGCTTGAGTATACATTCTCCCAAATCTTCGCATAGCGCATCCACCCCATGCGTGAGCTCGTCACGCGCCGCTGCACTGCCAATGGTCTCACCCGGTTTTGCCAGGCCGGCGAGGGCCGCCGCCAGTCGATCGTGGGCAGACGCACTGGCAATCGTTTCACCGGGACCTGCGAGTGCGGCCAGCCGGGCCGCGAGGTTGATGCCGGTGCCATAAATGTCGATGCCATCGCTCCAGGCGGACGAGGCGTTGATCCCTGCGCGAAGTTGGAAGTGTTGATCCTCGGGGAGCCCCTCATTCAGGGCGGCGATGGTCCGATGCATCTCGGCTGCGGCATTCACGGCGTCGGGCACTGTCTCGAAGCGGACCATCAGGCCGTCGCCGAGGCTCTTGACGAAGACGCCGTGATAACGCGGCAAGATCCGTTCGGTGGCGATATGGACGAAGTCCGCCCATCGACGCACTGCGGATGCCTCGTGCTCCCGCATGAGCCGCACCGACTCCACGAGATCGATCAAGAGGACAACTGTGTCATGCTGCACGAGGCCCATGGTTGTCTCTCCGAGAGCCCGACCTCCGCTGGTTGGACTCAGGTCAATGGCCGCTCAGGCCAGTACGATTCCCGTTTCCTTGTCGGGCAGTTGTGAATGTGACGGATGCCGCACCATCGAGTGCACTTAGATCAGTACCGCGCACGCGAGCACGATCCTATGAAGCAGATCACGAATGGCGAAATAGATCAGACGGTCGTGCCTGTAACGAAGCGACACAACCTTAGATGATTGGATGACAATATTCCCGCCATGCGGGCAATGCCGGAGTCATGACCGCGCTAGTGCGGACAGGTCTCGACTTCGACAGTGATGTGGCTCAACCCTTTCAATCCGGCCAACCGCTTCTTGTACACGGCGGGCTGCTTGGGCTTGTCGGAGACGAGCGAGACCAGCACGGCGCGGTGGCCGGGCCCGACCTGCCAGAGATGCAGATCGGTGACGCGGTCCTCGCCCACCTCCATGCGGGCGCGGATGACCCTTTCCAGCTTCTCGTCGGCCCTGACGTCGAGCAGCACCGCGCCCGAGGCCTTGATCAGGCCGAACGCCCAGCTCGCGATCACCACGCTGCCGATCAGGCCGACGGCCGGATCGGCCCACACCCATCCTGAATACATGGCGACGACGAGCGCGCCGATCGCCAAGAGCGAGGTCGCCGCATCCGCCATGACATGGATATAGGCGGCGCGGAGATTGTGGTCTTGATGATGATGGTGATGATCATGGTCGTGGTCCTCGTCATGCACATGTGCGTGGCCATGATCATGGCCGTGATGGTGGTGATCATGGCTGTCGCGCAGCAGCCAGGCGCTGACGAGATTGACACAGAGGCCAAGCACCGCCACCGCGATCGCCTCGCCATAGACGATCGGCACCGGCGAGATCAGCCGCAGCACGCTCTCATAGGCGATCTGGACCGCGATCAGCCCCAGGATGATCGCGCTGGAAAAGGCGGCGAGATCGCCGAACTTGCTGGTGCCGAAAGTGAAATGCGCATTGCCAAGGTGCTGGCGCGCGAAGCGATAGGCGAAGGCCGCGATCCCGAGCGCCGCCGCATGCGTTCCCATGTGCCAGCCGTCGGCGAGCAGCGCCATCGAGCCGAACAGCGAGCCGGCGACGATCTCGCCGACCATCATGATCAGCGTCAGCGCCACCACGAACCAGGTGCGCCGCTCGTTCTCGTCATGCTTGTCGCCGAGGAATGCGTGCTCGTGCGTCCATTGCTCGATGGAATGTGAGTGCATCGGACATATCTCCGGGAAAGAATCCGTTTGCCGGGAATATAGGCCCCGGTAGCAGAACTTTCTAAGGCTCATTGCCGGTCAAACCCGCGATTGACAGGCACTCGCGGTTTCGCTGTAATACGGCTCATGGGGATTTGAGCGATCTCCCCACGAGGCGACATGCCCAAGTATCGCGTCCCGTTCACTCTTTACGAGGACGCATCATGTCTACTTTCACGACGATATCTTCTGACAAGCTGGCCCGGCTGATCGGCACCGCGAATGCCCCTGCCCTGATCGACGTCCGGACCGACGAGGACTATGCCGCCGACCGGCGGCTGATCCCCGGCTCCATCAAGCTCAGCCACGACAAGGTTCCGGATTGGGGTGCCGACTTCGCCGGACGCCCGGCGATCGTCACCTGCCTGCGCGGCGAAAAGCTCGCGCAGGGCACCGCGGCCTGGCTGCGGCAGCTTGGCGTGCAGGCCGAGACGCTGGAAGGCGGTTTCGAGGGCTGGAAGGCGGCAAAACTGCCGCTTGTCGACACCACCAAGCTGCCGAAGCGGGATACCAAGGGTCGCACCGTCTGGGTGACGCGAGCACGGCCGAAGGTCGATCGCATCGCCTGCCCATGGCTGATCCGCCGCTTCGTCGATCCCAATGCGGTGTTCCTGTACGTGGTGCCCTCCGAGGTCGTCGGCGTCGGCGAACGCTTCAATGCCGCGCCCTTCGACATCGAAAATGTGTTCTGGAGCCACCGCGGACAGCTCTGCACCTTCGACGTCATGGTCGAGGAGTTCGGGCTTGCGACCCCGCCCTTGCAGCGGCTCGCAACCCTGGTGCGTGGGGCCGACACCGCGCGGCCCGATCTTGCTCCGGAGGCTCCGGGCCTGCTCGCAGCCTCGCTCGGCCTGTCGCGGATGTATGATGACGACCTCGAGCAGCTCGAGGCCGGCATGCTGCTCTACGATGCCTTCTACCGCTGGTGCCGCGACGCCACCACCGAGACCCACAACTGGCCGACCAACAAAGTGAAGGCGTGATGGATACCCGCAATGTCCAAGCAGGAGCTGATGCCGGTCACGGCATCAGCTTCAACGAAGCCCTTCGCGTCTGGCTTCGGGTCGCCGTCCTGAGCTTCGGCGGCCCGGCCGGTCAGATCGCGGTCATGCACCGCATCCTGGTCGAGGAGAAGAACTGGATCTCCGAGGGCCGTTTCCTGCATGCGCTGAACTACTGCATGCTGCTGCCGGGACCGGAGGCGCAGCAGCTTGCGACCTATATCGGCTGGCTGATGCACCGGACGGCCGGCGGGTTGATGGCCGGCGGACTGTTCATCCTGCCCGGCATCATCGCCATCATGGGCCTGAGCTACATCTATGCGGCCTTCGGCAATGTCAGTTTCGTCGAGGCGCTGTTCTTTGGCCTGAAGGCCGCGGTGCTCGCCATCGTCGTCGAAGCCGTTGTGCGCGTCGGCAAGCGCGCGCTGAAGAACCGCATCATGATCGCGCTCGCGGCCGCAGCCTTCGTCGCGATCTTCTTCTTCGCCGTCCCCTTCCCGATCATCATCATCACCGCCGGCGTGATCGGCTATGTCGGCGCAAGAAGCGGCCGTCCGGAATTCGCGCCCTCGGCCCATGGCCATGGCAGCAACACCGCCGCGATCGACAGCATGCTCGGCGAGGCCGTTCCCGATCATGTCCGCCCCAACACCGCGCGTGCGATCCGCGTCGGCGCGCTATGGCTCGCGCTCTGGCTCGTGCCGGTGATCGCTCTGCTCGCGGCGTCCGGACAGGCCAACGTGTTCAGCCAGATCGCGCTGTTCTTCTCGAAGATGGCGCTGGTAACCTTCGGCGGTGCCTATGCGGTGCTCGCCTATGTCGCCCAGCAGGCGGTGGAGCATTATCACTGGCTCAGCGCGCGCGAGATGCTGGACGGTCTCGGCATGGCCGAGACCACGCCCGGTCCCCTCATCATGGTGCTGCAATTCGTGGGCTTCATGGCCGCCTTCCGTGATCCAAACGGGCTGTCGCCGATGCTCGCGGGCACATTCGGGGGCCTGCTTGCGACATGGGTCACCTTCACGCCCTGCTTCCTCTGGATCTTCTTAGGGGCCCCCTATGTCGAGCTCTTGCGCGGCAATAAAGGCCTCGCCGGCGCGCTCAGCGCGATCACTGCGGCCGTCGTCGGCGTGATCCTCAACCTCTCGATCTGGTTCGCGCTGCACACGCTGTTCCGCGAGACCGTCCCGGTGCACGCATTTCCGCTGTCCTTCGACATGCCGGTGCTTGCAAGCGTCGACATCGCGGCACTCGTGCTCTCGATCGCGGCCGCGACGGCAATCTTTCGCTTCAAGCTCGGCATGCTGACGGTGCTGGCGGGATCGTGCGCGGCCGGCGTGGCGCTGCGGCTGGCGGGTTTGATCTAGGAGCTAGGAGAGACGCGGCTTCAGGCCGCGATCTCAGCCATCGCTGTCGCTGAGTCTCTAGCCAATCGCAACGCTCCGGGCCTCGGCCCGCGCCACCGCGCTTTCGGGTCAAAGCGGACATCAACCGGGCGATACTCCCTGCTCAATCGGTCGAAAATGACCCAAAGGCAAATCCCTTGGTGTCCCCCATTTGTCGTTCGGTTCCGCTGCTTTCCTGCCGAGTTTGCATAGCCGACGTGCCCGCCGCTTCCCTATGGTCGAGGAGAGTGAACTGAACTCGCAACAGAGGCTCAGATTTTGAAGATCGTTTCGCTCGTCGGTTAGGGCCGAGCCTTCAAGGTATGTGGCCAAAGCGGGACGCGAAAAATCTTGAAGCCAGCGATTTCAGGAAACCCGTCCGCTGCGTCCGCAGACACGAGGGCCAGCACAGCAGCCGTCACCTCGCCATTGCTAAGCCGATCGATCGCCGCGGTGTGTCCTGCACTGACTTTGATTGAGACCCTTCCTGCCACAACAAACCCGATCCAAACATCAACGCTGGATGCAGAATACCTTTCATCCATCGCAACATTTTTACCCGCAAGATCGGCTACCGACTTGATCTCCGGACGAGCCATTACAACGGCAACCAGGAGGTCCGCGGGTTCGCCATCGTCATGTGGAGCTGTCAAATCCGCATCCGTCATTCGCTCTGCGACCTCGGTCGCAGCCGCCACCTGCTCCTGCAAGGTTCTGCTTTTGGAATTCGGAGAGAGAACCACAGTGGATTGCCCTATCGTACCCAAATCCGCAGCGGCTTTGCTTTTCGGCTCGAGTTGCGTCCTCAATGAGGGAGGCCGGAGCGGGATGCGAGTTGACGTAGGCTCAGTTTTTGCTCTGATGCTTGCAGGTTTTGTTTTCTTGGTGATGAAACGGGAAGCCCTGTCACGGCCCCGAAGAGACAGCGGCTTTTCGCTCTTGAGTTTGGTTTCTGTCGGCGCTTCGGTCTTGAATGACGCGAATTCGATCGGCTGATGAGCCGCCGCTCTGGGAAAACAGGCGAACTGGCGTTCGTCAGTGCACGGTACTGTACCCGCCTGGTGTGGTGGTTGACGGCTGCAGCCGACCAAGGTCGCCGCGAGCGCGATCATGAGAAGCGCCCTCAAACAATCCTCCTAGAGGATGAATGTCCGCCGTCATTCGCCTTGCGTATTGATCTCGCGCTGGGGGTCTACCTTTTGTGCAAAAACGTTAAAGGCGCACTAACCGTCGGGGTCCTTAATGCGCGATCCCCCATATGGTTAATGTCGGCACGGCCGTAGCAACTTCGATTTGCACCTAGCGAATTTCCGTCGCCTACGTCAGAACCGGTCATATGTCAGCTTGTGTGGGGCAAAGCGGACGTCCATCAACTGAGTCGCGATGTCCGAGTCTGGCCCTTCGCGACAAAGTGCGCCGCCGCGCGAACTTGGTCGCTAGAGCAGACGCAGCCATCGTCAGGTCACGCCAACAGATTTGTGGGTACACGCTTGACGTGGCTGGGCTTGTGGCGTTTGCGCCGTAATGCCCGAGCATAGAGATTACAGAATTCGTAGAGCAACGACGATGCGGATAGAGGCGCGCGTGACCCAGGACGGACTTTCACAAATCGTCCTCCTTAAGCGGCGCGATTTGTTGAGACTCGCGCAGGTAGGCCTTCAGGGCCTGGCGCAGTGTAGGAAGGATCCACGTCTCATGTTCCGGCCGGTAGAGACCGGCCTCCCGAAACCATTCGAGAAACTCGGCCTTGCGCCCGGCTAGCATCAGGAACGTTCCGCGGGCTTCGAGCCGTTCGCGCAAATCGCGAAGTGCATACAGTCCGGTCGTGTCGATCTGGCTGACTGGAATTGCATCAATCACAAACCATCGTAGCTCCGGGCCTGCGGCGTCGGCCACCGTCAGCGCTCTCGCCTTGAAGTAGTCGGAATTGAAGAAGGTAAGCGGGCCATCGAAGCGATACAGCACGAGCCCCGGAAACGTCCTGGCGTCTGGATGTCGCTCGACCGAATGCAGACCGGGGAGTCCGTCGACCGTTCCCAGGACTTCGTCCCTCGGCCGCGCGGTCAACTTGACGAAGCGGACCAGGGCCAACCCCACCGCGATGAGGATGCCGTTGATGGCGCCCAGCGCGACCACTCCGAGCGTGGTGATCACGGCCAGGACGACCTCGCTACGATCGATGCTCCAGATTTCGCGTAGCGTACGCGTGTCAAACAGCGAAATCGAAGCGAACACGAGCAATGCGCCCAGCGCAGCAATCGGCACATATCGCAAGGGCCCTGTCAGAAACAGCAACACTGCGGCGATTGTCGCCGCCGCCACCAGGCCAGTCACTTGGGTGCGACCGCCGGATGCAACGGCCACGGCTGTGCGCGAGTCAGCGCCGGTCACGGCGAACCCCTGAGACAAGGCGGAGGCGAGATTAGCTGCACCAAATGCAGCCAGCTCACGGTCAGCGTCGATCTCGTAGCCGCCCTTCGACGCAAAGCTGCGCGCTGTCAACATGCCACTCGAAAACAGCACGAGAGCGAGCCCCGCCGCGCTGCCCAGCAGGGATGGTATGTCGTCCGTTGGAAATCTGGGCAATCGCAGCGGCGGCAGGCCCGCAGGAACCGCCCCCAGAATAGCCACTCCATACCGGTCCAACCCGAACAATGCGACCGCGGCGCCGGCGGCGATCAATATGATCGGTGCAGCCGGAAGTCGCGGTACCCAGCGCGCCAGCCCAAACAATATCGCCAGGCTTGCCGCTCCGACGATCAACGTCGGAACCTGCGTCTCCGGAAGCTTGGCGAAGATTTCGAACAGTTGCGGAATAATCCTTTTGGATTCGATGGAAAAGCCGAGCAGCTTGCCGATCTGCCCCAGGCAAATGGAAATTGCGACCCCGTTCAAGAGTCCGACAAGGATTGGCTTGGAAAGAAATTCCGCCAGCGCACCGAGCCGCAAGAAACTCGCTCCAATGCAGAACATGCCGGCCAGAAATGTGACTGCGACCGACAGCGACCAGTACAGTTCGACATCGCCGCCCGCCAGCGGAGCTACTGCGGCGGCGACCATAGCGCACACGGCTGCATCGGGATTCACGATCATTTGCCGCGAAGTGCCGAAGATGGCGTACGCGATCAGCGGCAGAATGCTCGAATATAGCCCCACGACCGGATCGAAGCCCGCGAGCTGCGCGTAGGCAATCGCGACCGGCAAGGCTACTGCGGCAACAGAGATTCCCGCCAACAGATCGTGCCGAAAGTCGTCGGCAAAACTGTAGGACAAAAGTTTTATCAATCCGGGTGCAATACGCGTCAGACGGTCAGTCATGCCGGATTACGAGTAGTGGTACGCCGGAGCGCAAGCCACGCAACTCTAGCTGCGCGAGCGAAGGTCCGCCAGTGGCCCTACGCGACCATGTTGCGTCGCGTTCGCCAAGCCCGATCATGTCGGCGCAATAGCGATATAGGGAATGCAGGCCACGACAACGGCGAGCTGGATCGCATTGCCCAGCATGCCGCCCCAATGCAGCCGCCGGAGTCGGCGCGCGGCCTCCGTGTCGCCGGCATCTCCGTCACTGATCCGGGCATCCATCTGCCGCAGGAACCAGCGGCGCGACCACACGGCGAGAGCCGTGATCAAGCCGACGCCTATGGCCAGGACCGGGCGGCCGTCCACGGCAACGGCAATCGTGCCTACGGCACCGGCGACGGCCAATGTCAGGAAGTAGCCGTTGAACATGGCGCGCAAGAGCAGCGCGACAGGTCGGACGTCCAGCCTCACCAGCAGAAAGGCCGGCGCCGCCAGCAGCAGATAAAACATCGGAAGCAGCAGGATGATCGTGGCGAACAGGGCGACGTTGTCTGGCATCATCCGAACACCCCCTCTTTCCCGTGCCGGGCCGGGTTTTCCGGCAGCGCAGTATCGGCCTCGATTTGTCACCGGCACCATTGGGCTTTGGTTGGACGCGCACTGCGTCCACCGTCCTAGGACCCGATCTCCACCGGAAACGTTGATAGGGGTCATCGAAGGCGCGCCATGGAAACACTCTCTGCGTATCTCGACCGGAAGCACCAGGAACTTGCATTACTGAATGGTTGCCTTGCGAAGCCCTTGGCCCTGCGAAAGCCGGTTGCGGTCGTGGAGGTGATTGAACAGAAATTCCGCCTTGCTGCGGCGCTGAAGGCTGAACACGCCCTGCATGACTGGGCGCGCACGGAAACCGACTGGGCACATTGGGGGCGGCTGCGCGCCGGTCCGTTCGAGTTCAGCTACGATTACCAGCGCGCCGATCTCGACGTCCGCGGTCCGCCGTTCTACAACGTCGAGGATGCCGCGATGTCGGAGACCATCTATACGTCGTCAGGCATGGCAGCGATATCGGCGCTGCTGCTGGGCTCGGCCCGCGTGATCCCGAACGCAGACATGCTGGTCCTGCCCGGCTCCTATGGCGAGGCCATCGAGTTGATTGAACGCCATGCCCGACATCTGCGTCTCGTGGCGCTGAACCAGGCGCCCCGTGAACTCGCGCCTCTCGCGGGCCGGCCGAAAATTCTCCTCTTCGACTCCTGCGCGCCGGCTGCCGCCTTCGAGGCGACGCTGCGCTGCGAGGCGAGCGGGCTCGATCTCATCATCTTCGACACGACATGCTTCTCGACCGGTTCGGGACGTATTCGGCGCGTGCTCGGCTGGGCCCGCCGCCGGCACATCCCCGTCGTCCTCGTGCGCAGCCACACCAAGCTCGATTCCCTCGGCCTGGAATATGGCCGTCTGGGTTCTGCATCATTCATTGCCGCTGACGGGCGGATGACCACGAAGGGCCGGCAATTGCTGACCGATCTGAAGACGGAAATGCGTGATGCCGTGCGGCTGTTCGGCGGCGCGGCCCTGCCGGCGCATTTTCCGCCCTATGTCGGGACGGAAGCCTACTGCATGCTGACCGACAGGCGTGTCGCAACCATCCTTCGCAACAGCCGGCGAACAGCCCGCTATTTTGCAGCGGCGCTTCCCGGCTCATCGGCCGAGCTGCATTTCGCTCATGGGCTCTACGTGACGCTGGCACCAAAGCGAAGCATGAACGAGCAGCAGGCGCGGCAGATCGCCGTGGATCTGTCGGGCGACTTGGGCAGGGTCGGATTGCCGCTTCGCCACGCAGGAAGCTTTGGCTTTGATTTCGGTGCGACGGAGTGGTTCCACGACACCATCAGCAATCGCTATGTCGTCAGGATCGCCGTGCCGGATTTGCCGACGCCGCTGTGGGACGAGGTCGCTCAAGCTGTGGCACGCTGGTGGTCGTCGCATGAGCAGGACGCCCCCGGCGTCGGCTGCCCGCCAACGTATCCGCATAGCCTCACGTCTCGCCCGGACTCCTCCGCCCCGGTGAAAGACGCTAAGGTGTGTTCGAGGGGGAATCTGCGCCGTGGAATCGTTTCCTGATCAGAAGGCCGGGCCGCGACGACCGGTCATCATTCTTGTGCTCCTGTCCCTCCTCCTGATCACTTGCTTCGTCGCCATGTACTACGCCGGCGATCTGTCGAAGTATCAGGCCGTCGTTTCCGCCGAGGAGACCCGCACCGCCTTGCGCGACGTGACTGATGCCGACCAGCTCGATCAGGTCATCAAGCTGCATCCTTCGAACAGGCTGCTCAGGCTGCTTGCGCTCGCAAACAGCGACGCGATGGAAATCGATGCCGCGGCGCGAAAGCTGCTGGGCGAGGTCGAGCCGAAACCGCTGCCGAAGCTCGGCGATCTCGGCGCGTCGAGCCGCAGCGACCTTGACGGGCTGCGCCGCGATCTCAAGACCGCGGAAAACAATGCGGCAGGTTTGGCGCCCCGGTACGCCGAGACGATCAAGACCACGCGTGACAGGATCGAAAACGACGCGCGTTCGCTGAACCTCGGGGATGCGCGGCTCTCCGGTTTCATGGCGCTGATCGAAGAGCAGCATGCGGCATGGACCGCGCTCACCTCCAAGGCGCTCGCCTCGCGGGCGGGCTACTACAATGCCTTCGACAAATGTGTGGCGCTTCTGATCCGCGAGTTCGGGGTCTACAAGGTCGCGAACGGTCAGTTCATCTTTCCGTTCCAGTCCACGGCCGACGGCTACAATCGCGCCGCGACGGCCATGACTGCTGCGGCCAACCGCGCTGCCGAACTCGAGGACGAAGGCAAGAGCCTGCGACAGTCGCAGTTCGCCAAATGGAAGACGTTTGTCGACGGTTAGCCCCTGACGGCGCTCGCGGGGAGCCGATTGCCCCCTGATTTGCCCGACGTGTCAATCCGTCCAGCATCACCCCGGGCACCCTGCCGGCGACTTGAGCGCTACTTTGCATGGGGTTGTTTTCGAGATTTTGGTTCGGTGCACCGCAGCCATACCCCACCACCGCCTTTACAAGACCAGATCGCCCGCTTTCGCGGGCGATCACGGTGGTCTCGGTGGTCTGAGAGCTCTGCTGTGCCCCTACCCGATCACCCGCCCGAACTTGTTCGATTTCGGGAAGCCCTTCGGCGGCAGGCGGCCGGCGTCGGCGCGGGTGCCCTGCCACTCGGCGAGTTCCTTCATGGTCGCGCTGAACTCGCGGCCGGCAGAGTCCTTCCAGGTCAGCCCTGCCTTTGCGTCGAACACGGCGACGTCGGACAGACCGCCGTCCTTGTACTTCTGCAACCGCACGCCGCGGCCGCGGGCCATTTCCGGCACCTGATCGAGCGGGAAGATCAGCATCTTGCGGTTCTCGCCGATGACGGCGATGGTGTCACCGAGCACTTCCGTGACCGTGCGCGCCTCGTTCGGCATCTCGACGTTGAGGACCTGCTTGCCCTTCTTGGTGGTGCCGACGCAATCGTCCTCATTGACGATAAAACCCTGGCCCTCGTGGCTTGCGACCAGGAATTTGCGACCGCCCTTGTTGACGAACAGCGCGACCGGCGCGGCCTCCTGCTCGAGATCAATGAACAGCCGGATCGGCTCGCCATGGCCGCGGCCGCCCGGCAGCTTCGCAACATCCAGCGAGTAGAACTTGCCGTTGGTCGCGAACAGCAGGAGCTTCGAGGTCGTTTCGGCGAAGAAGGCAAAGCCGAGCTTGTCATCCTGCTTGAAAGCAAGCCCCGACAAATCCTCGACATGGCCCTTCATCGTCCGGATCCAGCCCTTGTCGGAGACGACGACCGTGACCGGCTCGCGCTCGACGAAGGCTTCCTCGATCGCGGCGAGATCGTGCTCCGGCGCGTCAGCAAAGGCGGTGCGGCGCTTGCCAAGCGGCGTCTTGGGCCCGAACATGTCGCGGACCTTGCCGACCTGCTCGCCGACCTTCTTCCACTGCTCGGTTTCGGAGGCGAGCAGGCCTTCGATACCCTTCAACTCCTTGCGCAGATCCCTGTCCTCATTGCGGATCTCCATTTCCTCGAGCCTGCGCAAGTTGCGCAAACGCATGTTGAGGATGGCTTCGGCCTGGATTTCGGTGAGCTTGAACGCCTTGATCAACGCCGGCTTCGGCTCGTCCTCGGTGCGGATGATCTTGATCACCTTGTCGAGGTTCAGATAGGCGACCAAATGGCCGCCAAGGACCTCGAGCCGGTGCTCGATCTGGCTCTTGCGGAAGTTGGAGCGGCGGATCAGCACGTCGCGCAGATGGTCGAGCCATTCGCGTAGGCACTCCGCGAGCCCCACAACCTTGGGGATGCGGCCCTTGATCAGCACGTTCAGGTTCAGCGGGATCTTGCTTTCGAGCTCGGTCAGCCGGAACAGCGACTCCATCATCAAAGCGGGATCGACGTTCTTCGACTTCGGCTCGATGACGAGACGGACGTCCTCTGCAGATTCGTCGCGGACCTCGCCAACCAGAGGCAGCTTTTTCTGGTCGAGCAACTCGGCGATCTTCTCGACCAGCCGCGACTTCTGCACCAGCCACGGGATCTCCGTGACGACGACGACCCAGGTGCCGCGGGCGCCTTCCTCCTGCTCCCATTTGGAACGGACGCGGAAAGAGCCACGGCCGGTAGTGTAGGCCTCCGCAATCGCCTGCTTGGAATCGACGATGATGCCGCCGGTCGGGAAGTCAGGGCCCTTCACCCACTTCAGGAGCGACTTGGACTTGGCATCGGGCTTTTCGATCAGATGCAGGGCCGCGTCGCAAAGCTCGGCCGCATTGTGCGGCGGGATCGAAGTCGCCATGCCGACCGCGATGCCCTGCGCGCCGTTGGCGAGCAGGTTCGGGAAGCCGCCGGGCAGGACCACCGGCTCCTTGGACTGACCGTCGTAATTGGCACGGAATTCGACGCCGTCCTCGTCGATGCCGTCGAGCAGAAGCCGCGCGACGTCGGTCATGCGGGCTTCGGTGTAGCGGTAGGCGGCGGGGTTATCGCCGTCGATATTGCCGAAATTGCCCTGGCCGTCGACCAGCGGATAGCGCGAGGAGAAGTCCTGCGCGAGACGTACCATGGCGTCGTAGATCGCCTGGTCGCCGTGCGGATGGAACGAGCCCATCACGTCGCCGACGATCTTGGCCGATTTCTTGAAGCCGGCGCCCGGGTCGAGCCTGAGCAGGCGCATGCCATAGAGGATGCGCCGGTGCACCGGCTTCAGACCGTCGCGCGCATCCGGCAGCGCGCGGCCCGTGATGGTGGAGAGCGCATAGGCGAGATAGCGCTCTTCGAGCGCATCGCGTAGCGGCACCTCGTGGATTTCAGCCGGCTTCTCCGGCGGTACCTGTCGTTTTCCCATGGGGAGGCGTTAAACCGAGACGGTGAATCGGGCAAGCCGCGAATCAAAATGCTCGATTTGGCGGGCTAACCTCCTCACAGAAAAAGGATTTGCAGGCCGATTCGGATCGGGCTCGCGCTACGCCGCCGCTTCGGATCGCAAATTGCGGACGCAAAACGGGCGAGGATCAATTGATTCCCTGTCGGCTACTATTGCCCGGCCCAGCCCGCGGTCACAGGCGGGGTGGCTTGCGGGCCCTTGGCCTGCGTCGGCGCATTGGCCAGACAGCGGCGCGCAGTCTCGATTTCCGCGTCCGTCGCGCCGTGGGATCGCGCCCATGTCTCCGCGGCGGCTGCCGAATATTTCGCAACATAGTACCGCACGACGGTGCAGGAGGCGCGGCGAAACAGGCCGGGCTGCTGCTCAGCAGCCATTGCGTCCGGCGCCAGCGCAAGCAGCGCGGCGGATACCACGAATCCTCTGATCATCTGGATGTCCCCGGTGGAACCACCCCGGCCAACCCAGTTAGCGTGATTTGGTTCCCGGTTTCAATAGCCGATCGGGCAGAGCAGAGACGCTCTCATGGCGAGCTGATCGCCCTCGCCTGCTGCCGCGTCAGAGCATTGAGGAAGCCGCTTCTTGCGTCCGAATGCCCCTGCCCGCGCGGCTCCAGCACGTGGCGGAGCAGGAACAGGCCGGTGAGCCGAAAGCCATCCTGAAGGTCCTGGTCCGTGAGCTCGCTCGCCGCCTCGCCCTGCCGCAGGAACGGTGGCAGGCGCAACAGCCGGTCGCGCCACGGCTCGCCGGCGGAGCGCGACACCGCGCCGCCGGATTTCGGCGAGACGTAGATCAGATCCGTGGTCTCGCCGGTCACCGCGCAATTCTCCAGCGCGAGGCCGAAGCCGAGTTCGGCGAGCATCGCGAGCTCGAAATGGATGATGTGCACGGCCGCCCCGCCGATGTCGTCGAAGTCATCGAGGGCGTGCTCGAGCTGCGCAAAGATCTCCTCATGCGGATCGCGCTCGGGCAACAGCCGCGCCAGCGAGGCAAGATGCGTGACGCCATAAACGCCGTGCGAGGACGCAAGCAGCCCCGCAGCCCGCAACCGCAGGCCCTCGATCGCATAGGTGCCCAGATGCTCGTCCAGCCGCGCCCGCCACACCGCGCGCACGCTGTTGCCAGGCTGGAGTAGCGGCCGCATCCGCGAACTGGCGCCGCCGCGCGCGAGCCCGAGATGCCGGCCGTGGGCGCGCGTCAGAAGCTCGACGATGGCGCTGGTCTCGCCATGCCGCCGCACCCCCAGCACGATGCCGTCGTCGGTCCATTCCATGGCAACGAGCTTACCGTATTTCGCGGGACCGTAGGGTGGGCAAAGCGAAGCGTGCCCACCGATTTGATCAATCAACACACGGCCAGTTGCGGTGGGCACGGCGCGCGAAGAGCGCGCCATTGCCCACCCTACGCATCTCTACGCATCTCTAGGCGTTGAACCAGCCCTGCGCGTCGCCGGTGAAGGAGAAATACAAGCCGATCGTCGTCAGCACGCAGGACACGATCTCGATGCCGCTGTCGAGCTCGATGCCCTTCTCGCCGATGATCTGCGCAAGCGAGATCACCGACAGCACGAGGGCCGCCGCCAGCACCCAGCGCGGCCAGTTCTTGCGCTTTTGTGCCGCCAGCCAGACGAAATAGACCAGCAGCAGGATCATCCCGCCGGCGATCAGCGTCGCGGTCGTGATCATCTGGTCCGTCATGTCGGGGTTCGGCGTGCGGTCCTGGAACGCAACCGACAGCGCATCCAGCATCAGCGATGCATAGAGCAGCACTTCGAAGCGCAGGACGTTGCGGGGCACGCTCATCACCAACCCATCTTCTTGTTCATTCTTTGGGGAATTCCAGGCCCATTTCCCGATAGCGGTCGGGATCGTCGCCCCAGTTCTCGCGCACCTTGACGAACAGGAAGAGATGCACCGGCACATCCAGGATCTGCATCAGCTCCTTGCGCGAGTCCGCGCCGATCGACTTGATGGTGGCGCCGCCCTTGCCGAGCACGATCTTGCGCTGGCTTTCGCGCTCGACGAAGATCGTCTGCTCGATGCGCACCGAGTTGTCCTTGCGCTCCTCCCATTTGTCGGTCTCGACCGTGGACTGGTAGGGCAATTCCTGGTGCAGCTTCTGATAGATCTTTTCGCGCGTGATCTCGGCCGCAAGCTGCCGCATCGGCGCGTCCGACATCTGGTCCTCGGGATAGAGGAACGGACCCGACGGCACCATCTCCGCAAGCGTCGTGCGAATGTCGTCGACGCCGTCGCCCGAGATCGCCGAGATCATGAAGGTCCTGGCAAACGGCATGCGCTCATTGGCGGCCTGTGCCAGAGCCAGCAGCTTCTCGCGCTGGACCAGGTCGACCTTGTTGATCACCAGGATCTTCTCGTGATTGACGCTCGCGGCCTTGGTGAGGATCGCCTCGGCCTCTTCGTCGATGCCGGTCTTGGCGTCGAGCAGCACGCAGACGAGGTCGGCATCATGCGCGCCGCTCCAGGCGGTGGAGACCATGGCGCGGTCGAGCCTTCGCTTCGGCAGGAAGATGCCGGGCGTGTCGACCAGGATGATTTGCGCGTTGTTCTCGATGACGATGCCGCGGATCAGCGCGCGCGTCGTCTGCACCTTGCGCGAGACGATCGTGACCTTGGCGCCGACCAGCGCGTTGACCAGCGTCGACTTGCCGACATTGGGTGCACCGATCAGCGCAACGAAGCCGCAGCGCGTCGCGGCAGGCGCCTCGCCACTTGCTTCAGCCGTCATTGCCGCCGCCAACGCCTTCGCGTTCGATCATCACTGAAGCTGCCACTTTCTCCGCCGCGCGCTTGCTGCCGCCGATGCCTTCCGCCGATGCCAGCCCCGGCAGATCCACGGCGACGCGGAACTGCGGATCGTGATGCGGCCCGGTGCGCTCGACCTCGCGATAGACCGGCGTCGGCAAGCCCTTCCCCTGCGCCCATTCCTGGAGCACGGTCTTGGGGTCGCGCAGGGGCCGCCGCGGCTTGTGCATGCGCTCGGTCCAGTTGCGCTTGACGAACTCGGCCGCGGCCGCATGCCCGCCGTCGAGATAGATGGCACCGATCACGGCTTCGCAGATGTCGCCGAGCACGGATTTGCGCAAGCGGGCGTCGGCGGCGGGACCGACACTACCGAGCTTGATGTCCTCGACGAGGCCAAGCAACTTCGCAACGTCAGCGCAACTCTCCTTGCGCACGAGCTCGGCGAGCCGCTTGGACAGCTCGCCTTCATCGGCGCTCGGGAAGGCGTGATAGAGCATGTCGGACACGACGAGCCCGAGCACATGGTCGCCGAGGAATTCCAGCCGCTGGTAGCTGTCGCCGCGCTTGCGTCCCGACTTGAGGGCAGAGACGTGCGTGATCGCCTGGATGAGCAGGTTCGGATCGGCGAAATTGTGCCCGATGCGCGCCTCGAGCGCCGCGTTCGCGCCCTTGGCCTTGCCGCTCCTCGCCCGCTTCTTCTTTGCGGGAGCTTTGGGAGCAGCTTCGGCGTCAGGGCTCGCAGCGGCCTCGATCGGTTGGATTGTGATGTCCTTGGCTTCGTCTTTCATCGGACGATTTTGAACATTCGGTTCCAGCGCACCGCCCAGGGCCAGCGCCAGAACATCCAGGCGTGCTCGCCTTCGGCGATGGAGAAGAAAATCATCTGGGCACGGCCGATCAGGTTCTCCTGCGGCACGTAGCCCACCGCCGACTGCACGCGGCTGTCGGTCGAGTTGTCACGGTTGTCGCCCATCATGAAGAAGTGGCCGGCCGGCACCGTGTAGACGTTGGTGTTGTCGTAGAAGCCGTTGTCGACGCAGTCGAGCGTCTCATAGGTGACGCCGTTCGGCAGCGTCTCCTTCCAGCGCTTCACCCGCGCGGTGGCGTCTGACGAGCCGCAGGGGTCTTCGCCGACGAAGTCGCTCAGGCGTTCGCGCTGCACCGGCACGTCGTTGATGTAGAGCAGCCCTTCCTTCATCTGGACGCGGTCGCCGGGCAGCCCGATCACGCGCTTGATGTAGTCGGTGGTGTCGTCCTTGGGCAGACGGAAGACGACGATGTCGCCGCGGTTCGGGTCCGAGCCGAAGACGCGTCCCGAGAACAGCGGCGGCGAGAACGGGATCGAGTAATGGCTATAGCCGTAGGAATATTTCGACACGAACAGGTAATCGCCGACGAGCAGCGTCGCCTTCATCGAGCCGGAGGGAATATTGAACGGCTGGAACAGGAAGGTGCGGATCACCAGCGCGATCAGGAGAGCGTGGATGACGACCCGGACGGTTTCGCCGAGGCCGCTCTCAGATTTGGTTCCTGAAGTCACGCTCATTGCTTTCCCAATTCCGGTCCCGCGGTCACGGAACGCCCGTTCCCGCGCATAGCCCCGTCGCTTTGCGGCGTAAGGAGATTGTCCTGATTCTGATAGTGGGGGCCAATTCCGGCGTAAAGCCGAATTCGCCCCGGCTGATTTGTGCCGGCGAACTTTTAGACGGTTGTCAGCAGCCACGCAATCAAGGGGCGCATCAACAATATATAAGTCATTGAATTTATTATATTACTTTAATTCTTCGGCCGACAGATCAAGGTTTCGCCAGCGGCACCGCTGAAATGACGACGAAGGCCTGGGCGAGCGGCCAGTCGTCGGTGATCGACAGGTCGATCCGCGCTTCGAAGCCCTCCGGCGTCAGCGCGTTCAACCGGGCCAGCGCACCGCCGGTCAGTTGCATGGTCGGCCGCCCCCCGGGCAGGTTGACCACCCCCATGTCGCGCCACCAGATGCCGCGCCTGATGCCGGTCCCGAGCGCCTTGGAGCAGGCCTCCTTGGCGGCGAAGCGCTTGGCATAGGTCGCGACCACCATCTTCTCGCTCTTGGCGCGGCGCTCCGCCTTGGCACGTTCGGCCTCGGTGAAGATGCGGTCGAGAAAGCGCTCGCCATGGCGTTCGATCACCTTGGCGACGCGGGTGATGTCGATCAGGTCGGAGCCGATGCCGATGATCATGCCCTGCTCCGGCCGCGGTCCATCGCGGCGCGCATGCTGCGCACCGTTTCGGCAAGGCCGACGAACAGCGCCTCGCCGATCATGTAATAGCCGATGTTCAGCTCGATGATTTCGGGGAGGCCTGCGATCTTCTCCGCCGTCGCATAATCGAGCCCGTGGCCGGCGTGGA
Source organism: Bradyrhizobium sp. CCGUVB23 (assembly GCF_024199885.1). Lineage (NCBI taxonomy): Bacteria > Pseudomonadati > Pseudomonadota > Alphaproteobacteria > Hyphomicrobiales > Nitrobacteraceae > Bradyrhizobium > Bradyrhizobium sp. CCGUVB23. Next base: position 8,047,769 of record NZ_JANADQ010000001.1, on the reverse strand, counting down.
CCTCGAGACCTGCAGCGCGGGCCAGCCTGGCGCCGGCCACGATGCGCTGCCATTCGGCCTCGGCCTTGTCGGTGTGTCCGTCGACGACGGCGTCGCACCAGGCACCGGTGTGGATCTCGATCACCGGCGCGCGCAGCCGCGCCGCCATCTCGATCTGCTGGGGGTCGGCGGCGATGAACAGCGACACGCGGATGCCGGCGTCGTTCAGCCGAGCGATGAAAGGCGCGAGCGCATTGTGCTGTCCGACCACATCGAGCCCGCCTTCGGTCGTCACCTCCTGGCGGCGCTCCGGCACCAGGCACACCGCATGCGGCTTGGTGGCGAGCGAGATGCGCATCATGTCGTCGGTCGCCGCCATCTCGAAGTTCAGAGGCTTGGAGATTTCTGCCTTCAGTCGCGCCATGTCCTCGTCGCGGATATGCCGGCGATCTTCGCGCAAGTGTGCGGTGATGCCATCGGCGCCGGCCTCGATCGCCAGCAAAGCAGCGCGCACCGGATCGGGATTGCGGCCGCCCCGCGCGTTACGCAGGGTCGCGACATGGTCGACATTGACGCCGAGGCGAAGCGGAGGAACGGGCATGGCGAGGCTCACGTAGTCGGAGGGACAGGCAAACTCGGCCTATCCATTAACACGTTCGACGCGCGCGACGACCGCCTTCGCGCGCAACTGGGCTATGATCGCGCTCAGGTGCTTCAGGTCGTACACCTCGAGATCGATGGTCGTCTCGGTGAAATCCGGCGAGCGGCGCTGCATGCTGATATTGTCGATGTTGCCGTCGTGCTCGGCGATTACGGTCGCGATCTGCGCGAGCGCGCCGGGCTCGTTGACGTTCTCGACCTTGATGCGGGCCGGGAAGCGCTGCGGAGTGGTGTCCTCGATGTCCCAGCGTACGTCGAGCCAGCGCTCCGGCTCCTCCTCGAAATCCTTCAGGGCCGGCGACTGGATCGGATAGATGGTGATGCCCTCGCCCGGCGTGACGATGCCGACAATACGGTCGCCAGGCACGGCGCCGCCGTTCGGCGCGAACTTCACCGGCAGGTCGGAATTGATGCCGCGGATCGGGATCGCGGTCGGGGGGCGCGGCGTCCCCGGCACCACGGTCTCCTTGAGCTTGGCGGCCAGCCCCTTCTTGGCGTAGCGCCCGACCCGCTCTTCCTTGTAGTCGGGATACATGGCCCGCGCGACGTCGGAGGCCTTGATCTCGCCTCGGCCGACCGCCGCCATCACGTCCTCGATCGAGGAGCGGGCAAGGCGCGGCAGCGCCCCCTTCAGCTTGTCGTCGGCGTAGTCGATTTTGGCACGTTCGAACAGGCGCTCGACGATACGCCGGCCGAGGCCGGCATATTGGTCGCGGACTGCGGTACGGGTAGCACGCCGGATCGCCGCGCGCGCCTTGCCGGTTACGGCAAGCGATTCCCAGGCCGATGGCGGCGCCGATTGTGCCTCCGAGGTCAGAACCTCGACCTCGTCGCCGTTCTGCAGCTCCGAGGACAGCGGCGCGAACTTGCCGTTGATCTTGCAACCCACGGCGCTGTTGCCGACGTCGGTGTGCACCGCATAGGCAAAGTCGATCACATTGGCATGGCGCGGCAGCGCGATCAGCTTGCCCTTCGGGGTGAAGCAGAACACCTGGTCGTGGAACAGTTCGAGCTTGGTGTGCTCGAGGAATTCCTCGGGATTGGTGCTCTCGGAAAGAATTCCGACGGTATGGCGCAGCCAGGCAAACGCATTGGACTCGCGCTTCAGGAACTCCGTCGGCGAGCCGACGCCCTCCTTGTAGAAGACGTGCGCGGCGATGCCGCGCTCGGCGATCTGGTCCATTTCCTCGGTGCGGATCTGGAGCTCGACGCGCTGGTTGCCGGGGCCGATCACCGTGGTGTGGATCGAGCGATAGTCGTTCTGCTTGGGCGTCGAGATGTAGTCCTTGAAACGGCCGGGCACGACAGGCCAGGTGGTGTGGACGATGCCGAGCGCGCGGTAGCAGGCCTCGACGTCGTTGACCACGACACGGAAGCCGAAGATGTCGGACAATTGCTCGAAGCCGACCGACTTGCGCTCCATCTTGGTCCAGATCGAGAACGGCTTCTTGCGGCGACCGTAGACGCGCGCGCCAAGGCCCCTGTGGCGCAGATTGTTCGAGAGCTGAGCCTCGATCTCGCCGATCAAGTTGCGGTTGCGCTCGGCCAGCGCATCGAGCCGCTGCATCACCACGTTGTAGGCTTCGGGATCGAGGGTGCGGAAGGACAGGTCCTCCAGCTCCTCACGCATCTCCTGCATACCCATGCGGCCCGCCAGCGGCGCGTAGATGTCGAGCGTCTCCTCGGCGATCCGGCGGCGCGATGCCGGCGGCACGAATTCCAGCGTGCGCATGTTGTGCAGGCGGTCGGCGAGCTTGACCAGGAGGACGCGAACGTCGTCCGCGATCGCCAGCAGGAGCTTGCGCAGGTTCTCGGCCTGCTTGGCCTCGCGCGATACCAGCTCCAGCCGCTTCAGCTTGGTCAGGCCCTCGACCAGCGCACCGATCTCGGGGCCGAAGATCTGGTCGATCTCGGCGCGGGTCGCCTCGGTGTCCTCGATCGTGTCGTGCAATAGCGCCGCCACGATAGTGGCGTCGTCGAGCTTCAGGTCGGTGAGGATCGCCGCCACTTCGAGCGGATGGGAGAAGTAGGGGTCGCCCGAGGCGCGCGTCTGCGAGCCGTGCGCCTTCATGGCGTAGACATAGGCGCGGTTCAGCAGGTCTTCGTTGGTGTTCGGGTTGTAGGACCTGACGCGCTCGACGAGGTCATATTGCCGCATCATGCGCGCCCGCGGCTTTGAGGGCCGTGCCGTCGGCGCAGTCGGGGCCACGGCGACCGACTCGGTCGCGGCCTCCATCTGCGTAAATTTACGACGCCGATACACCATCTCTGCCCGCGTCTTCCTGCCTTCAAACGAACCAGGAAATGGCCCGTTGTATACATCCTAGCGCCGATCGTGCGCGTGTCCGACACAATCGGAAACGGCGCTCGCAAGCGCGCTCTGCCAGCGCTATGGTAACCACGAAAAGGTCAACAAAAGCAAAGGCCCGAACGCGGGTTCGGGCCTTTGATGAAATCAAAATTTCGTCGGCGCGGCGCGAGAACGATTACTCGTCCTCCTCGGGCTGCTCCTCCGGCGGCGCCAGGCCCTCGAGGCCCTTCAGGAGCTCCTCTTCCGTCATGCGTTCGACAGCGACCTCGGTATCGTCTGCATCGACGCTGGCGCCAGCGGAACCGATCAAAGGCACGGTATCGGGCTCAGGCTCATCCACCTCGACGAATTTCTGGAGGGAGTGGACCAGCTCCTCGCGCAGATCCTCCGGCGAAATGGTCTGGTCGGCAATTTCGCGCAAAGAGACAACGGGGTTCTTGTCGTTATCCCGGTCAACCGTTAGTTGTGAACCGGACGAAATCATGCGGGCGCGGTGGGCGGCCAGCAGGACGAGGTCAAACCGGTTGTCGACCTTGTCGATACAATCTTCTACGGTGACGCGAGCCATTAGACTGTCGCTCCGCTCTTGGGTGGGTCAAAACATGTGGATGATGCAGGCTAGTTATAGAGGCCGGGGCGGTTTCGCAAGATCATTTTGTGATTTGGTCTCGCCAAACGCCTTGGTTAACCCCACATTGGGGCTAGAATCGGCATTTCCCGGGTCGCCAAGGAGGGCGGCACCGGACGGGCCGACCGCCATAACTATACCTTGGTTTGCCCCGACTTCTCCGGATTTACGGTTTCGGCGGGTTTTGGCAGCCTCTTGATCTGCGCGGATTGCTGCCGTCGCGCCAACAATAAACGATTGAACACGAACACTACGCGAGCAACTGAATGTCACCTTCTCCAACCAACAAGATCGCGCTCTTCATCGATGGGGCCAATCTGTACGCGACGGCAAAAACGTTGGGTTTCGATATCGATTACAAGCGCCTGCTGAAGGAATTCCAGAGCCGGGGGACGCTTCTGCGTGCTTTCTACTACACCGCCATCATCGAGGATCAGGAATACTCCTCGATACGTCCCCTGATCGACTGGCTCGACTACAACGGCTACACCGTCGTCACCAAGGCCACGAAGGAATTCATCGACGCCAGCGGCCGCCGCAAGGTCAAGGGCAACATGGATATCGAGCTTGCGGTGGATGCCATGGAACTCGCCGAACACATCGACCAGATGGTGCTGTTCTCCGGTGACGGCGATTTCCGTTCCCTGGTCGAAGCCGTGCAGCGCCGCGGTGTCCGCGTCACCGTCATCTCCACCATCGCCAGCCAGCCGCCAATGATCGCCGACGAGCTGCGCCGCCAAGCCGACGTCTTCACCGACCTCGTCGAGCTCCAGTCCAAGCTTGGTCGCGACCCGTCCGAACGCCCGGCTCCGCGCGAGCGTGGCGACCGCGAAGCACGTCATCACGCCCCGCAGTTCCTCCAGCGCGCGACCACGATGGCGCCGAGGGGCGATGACGACTTCGAGGAGTGAGGCGGCCCGTTCAAGCCGCCAGGTCCCCACCGTCGTACCCGACCGTGACTGTCCGCTCTGTCCACGGCTGGTTGCCTTTCGCGAGGCGAACCGGGCGCGCGAGCCGTCCTGGCACAATGCGCCGGTTGCGCCCTTCGGCGACGTCAAGGCGCGCCTGCTGATCGTCGGTCTCGCACCGGGGATGCAGGGCGCCAACCGCACGGGTCGCCCGTTCACGGGCGACTATGCCGGCGACCTGCTCTACGCAACGCTGATCGAATACGGGTTTGCCAAGGGGGCCTATCAGGCGCGGCCCGACGACGGCCTGAAGCTTGTCGACTGCCGGATCGCCAATGCGGTGCACTGCGTGCCGCCGCAGAACAAGCCGCTGCCGGCAGAGATCAACACGTGCCGCACCTTCCTCGCCGCCAACCTCGAGACGATGCCGAACCTGCGTGCCATCGTCGCGCTCGGACGAATTGCGCACGATACCGTACTCAAGCCGCTGGGCCTGAAGGGTGCGCAGGCGCCGTTCGGTCACGGCGCGGTGCACCAGGCGGGCGCGCTCCGGCTGTACGACAGTTATCACTGCTCCCGTTACAACACGAACACCGGCGTGCTCACGCCGGAGATGTTCCGCAAGGTGTTTGCTAAGGTGAAAGCCGACCTCGACTAGACCTTGACTGGGTGGTCTTTCAGCCAGTGCAGCACGTCGCCGGCGTTTCGGTCGGGCGGAAACACCGGATAGAATACGTGCGTTATCTTCGCGTCGTCGATGATCAACGCAAGCCGCTTGATCAACGTCAGCCCGGCAACCTCCATCGTCGGCAGATTGAGTGCGCGGGTCAGCTCGAGCTTCTCGTCTGAGAGCACCGGGAACGGCAGATGCAGCCGCGAGGCCATCTCGGTCTGGTAGTCGTTGCTTTGGGTCGAGAGCCCGAACACATGGGACGTGCCGGCTGCCTTCAACTCGGCGAAGAGGTCGCGGAACGCGCAGGTCTGCGGCGTGCAGCCGCGCGCGCCGGGGATCATGTCCCAGTCGTCGACCAGCGCGATCTTGCCGGGCTCGCCTGTGCGCGGATAGCCGAAGACAACGGTGCGGCCGCGGAGCGCCGACAGCGTCACTGACGTATCGTCGGTCGCGCGCAGGCTGACCGGCGGGATCGTCATGCCCTTCAGATGCGTCGCGCCACCATCGTCTGTCGGCGCCGGGATCTTGCTCCAGTCGACCTCGAGCAGGTTTCTCTGGTTCATCGCCTCATCCCCTCGCCCGCATCAGCCGGCCCTTCTCCCGGCCCCAGTCGCGCTTCTTCACGGTCTCGCGCTTGTCGTGCAGCTTCTTGCCCTTGGCGACCGCGAGCTGCAGCTTCGCCCGCCCGCGCTCGTTGAAGTAAAGCTTGAGCGGGATCAGCGTCATGCCCTCGCGGTCCACCGCGCCGATCAGCTTGTTGATCTGCTTTCGATGCAGCAGCAGCTTGCGCGGCCGCTTCGGCTCGTGATTGAAGCGGTTGGCCTGGAGATATTCGGGGATGTTGGCGTTGATCAGCCAGATCTCGCCGTTCTTCGAATCCGCGTAGGATTCCGCGATCGTGCTCTTGCCGTTGCGGATCGACTTGACCTCGGTTCCGGTCAGCGCAATGCCCGCCTCGACCGTGTCCTCGATCGCGTAATTGAAGCGCGCCTTGCGATTTTCCGCCACAACCTTGATGGGGCGTTCGTTCTTGTCGGCCATGGCTCAGGTTACCAGATCGAGATGCGCGTCAACGCTAACAGGTTGGATGAAGCGCGCGCGTCAAGACTTCTTGAGGAGATCGCGGATCTCGGTCAGCAGCTCAACCTCGGCTGAAGGCTTCGGCGGAGCAGCAGGCGCGGCCTCCTCCTTGCGCTTCAACTTGTTCATGGCGCGGATCACCAGGAACAGCACGAAGGCAACGATGATGAAGTTGATCGTCAGCGTGAGGAAGCTACCCCAAGCCAAGACGGCACCCTGCTTTTTCGCATCCGCAAGATTGCCGGCGGTGACTGCCTTCGACAGCGGCGTAAAGTAGTTCGAGAAGTCGAGCCCGCCGGTGACGGCGCCGATCATCGGCATGATGACGTCGCCGACCAGCGAGTTGACGATGGCGCCGAACGCCGCACCGATGATGACGCCGACCGCGAGGTCGACGACGTTGCCTTTCATGGCAAACTCGCGGAACTCCTTGAGCATCTGCATGCCCTTTTCCTCGACGCTCATGAAAGCTCCCCGATTGGCTAGGGCGTCAGTTGATCAGGCCGGCATGGACCATGGCGCTGCGCACCGCGACGCGGGTCGGCTCGGACACCGGCACCATCGGCAGCCGCAGCGTCTCGTCCATCTTGCCGAGCAGCGACAGCGCATATTTGATCGGAGCCGGATTGCTCTCGATGAAGAGGTTGTTGTGCAGCGGCATCAACTTGTCGTGCAACTTTAAGGCGGTTGCGTGGTCACCCTTCTGCCAGGCGGTGTGGAATTCCGAGCACAGGCGCGGCGCAACATTTGATGTCACCGAGATGCAGCCATGGCCGCCATGCGCCATGTAGCCGAGCACGGTCGCGTCCTCGCCCGAGAGCTGGTTGAAATCCTCGCCCATCGCGGCGCGCTGCTGCGACACCCGCACCATGCTGGCGGTGGCGTCCTTGACGCCGGCGATGTTCTTCAAGTCCCACAGCCGCTTCATGGTGTCGACCGACATGTCGATCACCGAGCGCGGCGGGATGTTGTAGATGATGATCGGAATTCCAATCGCATCGTTGATCGCCTTGAAGTGCTGGTAGAGCCCTTCCTGGGTCGGCTTGTTGTAGTAGGGCGTCACCACCAGCACGGCATTGGCGCCCGCCTTCTCGGCGTGCTGGGCAAGCTCGACGGCTTCCTTGGTGGAGTTGGAGCCGGCGCCTGCGATCACGGGCACCCGCCCCTTGGCCTCCTGGATGCACCATTCGACGACCTTCTTGTGCTCGTCGTGGCTGAGCGTCGGGCTCTCGCCGGTGGTGCCGACCGGAACCAGGCCGTGGGTGCCCTCAGCGATCTGCCAATTGACCAGCGAGCGGAAAGCAGCCTCGTCCAGCGAGCCGTTTTTGAACGGCGTGACCAAGGCGGTAAACGATCCCCGGAACTTCGTCTTGGCTGCCATGGGCTTCCTCCGTACGCGTGCTGGCCTGAAAAGAGGCCCCTTTCATATCGGGTCTAACGGGCCGGTAAAAGGCCCGGTCCCAGGTGACGCACCGTTTAGGCCGCGATTTTGCCGCGGTGATGGTCCAAACACGGCCGCGGTAAGCGGCTGTTGGTATTTTTTCCGCATATTCAATCAAATACAGCTAGGTCTTGAGCCACTTGAACGATTCGGGGCAACGAAACTCCGTGACCTTCTTTTCCCATGCCACATGGCGATCCGCCGGTCTGGTTGTGTGCCTGATGGCTGGGCTGTCGGTCGGTTGCGCGGCCTTGGCCAAGTCCAATGAGACCACCGCGGACGGGACCAAGGACACAGCGAAGCCAGCCGCCAAGGATACCGCGAAGGGCCCAGCCAAAGGATCGGCCAAGGGAACGGATAAGGGAACGGATAAGGGAACGGGCAAGGACACGGCCAAGGGCGGCGCTGGCAAGGGAACGGCTGGCGCACCGGCCAAGGATGCCGCGAAGAAACCCGTCAAGGATGCCGGCAAAGAACCCGCAAAGGACAAACCCAAGCCTGCGGCCGGGGTGCCTGTGCCAAAATCACAGCCGACCGCCAACGGTTCGTCCCCCAAACCCGCACCCGTCCCGGCGGCGACGGCTGCCGTCAGACCAACCGCACCGGCTGCCGTCAAACCGATCGCAGCACCCGTGCTGGCTCCTGCGACCCGCCAGCATGCCGCACCACGCAAGCCCGTGACGCCGGCCGCGGTCGCTGCGACCTCATCAACCTCGCAGGCCGACAAGGACACGCTGGAGAACGTCATCGAGCTCGTGCGCAAGCACAGGCCGGGTGATGCCACCGACAACGCGGCCACGATCTCGGATCCGGTCGCGCGAAAACTCGCCGAATGGATCATCCTGCGCAGCGACGACAATGGCGCCAGCGTCGAGCGCTACCGTGCCTTCATCAGCGCCAATCCGAGCTGGCCGTCGCAAACCTTCCTGCGCCGCCGCCTCGAAGCCGCGCTCTGGGACGACCGGCGCGAAGACTCCGTCGCGTGGTCGTGGTTCGAGAACGAATCCCCGGTCTCCGCCAAGGGGCGCTTCTCGCTCGCCAGGGCGATGCTGGCGCGCGGCGACCGCGCCAATGCCGAGCGCCTCGTGCGCGAGGCCTGGCGCAGCGACCCGATGTCGGAGGAGACGGAGAACAACGCGCTCGACCAGTTCGGCGCGCTGCTCACGCCGGGCGACCAGAAGGCGCGAATGGACACGCTGCTCTATGGCAGCGAGCACGAGGCCGCGCTGCGCGCCGCCAAGCGGCTCGGCGCCGGCTATGTGGCACTCGCCAAGGCGCGCATCGCCTCCTACAAGAAGGCGCCGAACACGCGCGCTCTGCTCGAAGCCGTGCCGCACGAACTGCACGGCGATCCCGGCTTCATCTTCAGCAAGATCCAGCTCCTGCGCCGCGAGGAGAAGTTCGCGGAAGCCGCGCAACTGATGCTGTCGGCGCCGAAGGATCCGAACCGGCTCTACAATCTCGATGAATGGTGGATCGAGCGGCGCCTGATCGCACGCAAGATGATCGACACCGAGGAATTCCGCAGCGCCTATCTGATCGCGCGAGACGCGGCCCTGCCCTCGCGCGACATCTACAAGACCGAGCAGGAATTCACCGCGGGCTGGATCGCGCTGCGCTTCCTCAATGATCCCGCGGCCGCAGCCCAGCATTTTGCCCGCATTGGCGTCGGCAGCGTCAACCCGACCACGCTGGCGCGCGCCGGCTATTGGCAGGGCCGCGCGGCGGAAGCCACGGGCCGCCAGCAGGAAGCGCGCAACGCCTATGCCCGCGCGGCCGAGCAGTCGACGAGCTACTATGGCCAGCTTGCGCGGGCAAAGCTCGGCCTGCCGCAGATCGAGCTCAACAGCGCGCCGCGCGGCCGCGGCGCCGAGCGGCTGGAGATCGTGCGCGCGGCGCAACTGCTCTACGAGCTCGACGAGCGCGAGATCGCGGTCCCGATGCTCGCCGACATGGGGGAGAATGGCGACCCCGAAGCGCTTGCCGGCCTCGGCGAGCTGACCCAGCGCTACAGCGACGCCCGCGGCATGCTGCTGGTCGGCAAGGCCGCGCTCAACCGCGGGCTGCCCTTCGACTTCTACGCCTATCCGGTCAACGGCATCCCGCAGTTCAGCCAGATCGGGCCCGAGGTCGAGCGCAGCATCGTCTACGCGATCGCGCGGCAGGAAAGCGCGTTCAATCCGGCGGTGGTGTCGCCGGCGCAGGCCTACGGGCTGATGCAGGTGACGCCGGACGCTGCGCGCTACGTCTGCAAGCGACACGGCGCGACCTACGACCTGTCGCGGTTGAAGAACGATTCGGTCTACAACGCCACGCTTGGGGCGGCCGAGCTCGGCGGCCTGCTCGAGGACTACCGCGGCTCCTACATCATGACCTTCGCCGCCTATAACGCCGGCCGCGGCAGCGTGAAGAAGTGGGTCGAGCGCTACGGCGATCCGCGCGAATCCAAGATCGACGCAGTCGACTGGGTCGAACTGATCCCGTTCTCCGAAACGCGCAACTACGTGCAGCGCATCATGGAGAACCTTCAAGTTTATCGCGCGCGCTTTGGCGGCGGAACGCGGCTGCAAATCGACGCTGACCTGCACAGAGGCACGAGCGGCAGCGTCGAGTAGCTGGTCAGCGCCGCATCGAGCCTCGTGGCTTACCGCCCTCTGCGAATCCAGGCGCGGTTCAAGGAGAGCTACCAAGCCACTCGCGCGGCATTATAATTGGAAACGCCGCACATCGATTGGTCGACGGCACGAACCTGGAGGCGTGTCATGTTTCGCGTGATCTGCGCAGTGATATCGATGGCCCTGATCCTGTCAGGTATTGCGGCCGGCAGCTCGACGGCTCACGCCAGGAAACGTCACCATCCGGCTCCCCAGGCGGTCGCGCAGGATCGCTATTGCCTGCAAGGACGACGCTGGGGGTATCCAGGCAATTGCCCGTTCGCCACTTACAGCCAATGCATGGCGACGGCGTCGGGCACGATAGACGCCTGCGGCCTCAATCCCACCTACGCATTCAGGGAATGGCAGGGCCCCCGGTAATCCCTGATTGATCGCGCAAGCGCGCCGCGAGACCTGCGAGCCGCGCCGGCAATCGAAGCGCCACGAATTCCATCATCACCTGACCGGAACGGGCCTACCCGAGGGTGCCGGTGGGCGGACAACGCCTGTTGTGGTCGGCTGGGACCAATATGGATTGTCCATGCACATCGCCGACAATCCCGCCGCGGCCGCCTTACACGCCTCCCACGAGGGATAGCTGCAATAGATCGTGCTGCTACCGCCCCACTCCCACTTCTGGAGGCAGACGGGATATCTGGGATCGTATCGCTGGGCCATCGCTGGCGCAGGAGCGAGGATCGTGGCGCCGGCCATGATCACCGCGCCGAGCACGCCCGTCATCGCGGCCATCCGAATTGTCCAACTGCTCACCGTCGAATCTCCAGCTTCGCTCCTTTCACCGGAAAGAAGCCGTTACGTTCGAGCCAATATACGCCGCAACACCCGCAAAGAAAAACCCCGGCGGTTGCCCGCCGGGGTTCTCTGATCGGTCGAGAGATCGATCTTAGAAGTTGCGCTGAGCGCGGAGCAGCATGGTAACGCTGTTCTGGTCCCTCAGCTCATACAAAGCGCGTGGCTTTTGCAACGTGGCAGACGGCTGGATGTCCACCGTTCCCGAGTACCTCTGGTCCAAACGCGTCCAGTTGACGTCGGCGGTGAAGGCGAGGTTCTTGACCGGGGTCCAGACCACGTTGGCACCGACCACTGCAACGGCGAAGTCGGGGTTGCAGTTGCCGGTCAGACCAAGCGATTGCCGAGCGAAGAAGCAGATCGTGTTCGTGGCGAGAGAGCCGTAATCCACCACGCCATAGGCACCGTAGATGCCGCTCGCCCAGTTCGGGCTCCAGTTGTGGGTGTAACCACCGCGGAAGCCCCAGCTCTTCACCGTTTCAAGACTGCTATTCGCGAAGCCATTGCCGCCGGTGAATACCGCATCAGCAATGGCGGCAAACCCGAGGCTCTGGTAAGCACCAGGCACGCCCGTGCCACCAAACATCGCGATGGTGGTCGGGAACAAGCTCTGGAAGTTATAGCGCGTTGCACCGTCCGTATAGACGGCCTGCAAGTTGATCGAGTCGCCCGGTCCGGTCGGGATGTTCTTGATCGACAACGAACCCTGAACCGCCCAGCCAAACTTGGTGCCGGGAGAACCAGTGGACTCATTGGTACCGTAGTAACCCGGGGTATTCTCATGACCCACGACGGAGAGTTGGGCTAAACCCCAAGCTTGGTCAACGCGGACCGCACCGACGATATCCGGAACACGGGTGCCGGCAATCGTGGGCGCACCGTAACCGGTGAGGAAGCTGACAGTACCGTTGGGTGTGATGCTCGGCGTCGCACCACCCGGGAACGACAGGTTCCAGATGTTCGTCTGGTCATAGACTGTGGGGTCCTGCAACGCCACCGAAGCCGTGATGCCCTGACCGAAATCAGCCGTGTAAGCGACCTGGTTCACGCCGGTGACGTGGTTGGAACCGCCTGGCAACGTATCGGGACCGCCAGCCGGATAGCTCTGCCACGGAGCGTCGAAGATCGAGACCGTGCGGCCAAACGTAAATCCAGCGAACTGGATGAACGCGTGGTACAGACCGAGCGAGGCGCCGCCAATGGTACCGGTCGTGCTGTTGTAAACAGTCGTGCCGCCGACCGTGCCAGCGCCGACATAAGAACCACCGGTCCAGGTGAACACCATGTCCGCGTAGGTGCGCACGACGCCGTATTCGGTCGCGGTGCGGGTATCGACCGTGAAGTCCATACGAGCGCGGCTGGCCCAGTAGTTGCTCAGCCGGTTACGCGCGCCATCCGGTGCACCGGTCGCAAAGGCATAGTCGTTGCTGCTGCCGACCACAGTGTCTGCGCGGACATAGCCGCCGAACTTGATGCAAGTGTCAGTGCCCGGCATGTAGTAGAATCCGGCACCGTACAGGGAGCAGATCTTCACGTATTCGACCGCTTTGGCCTTCACGGGGAGATCGGCTGCCTGCGCTCCGCCCACGGCGATCAGACCCGCCGCTGAGCCGAGCAAAAGGCTCTTAACCAACTTCATGTTAAACCTCCAAGTTGCTCTTCAGGGAAGGTCACTGACCGGATGGCCAATTTCCCATTCCCGCTTTAAACACCGCTTAGCCGCTTCGCGCCTTCGGACACACCCGCATGAACGCGAGGGACTTAAGCGAACCACCTAAAACGGGACGACCTCGGGATGCCCCCCTCCGTCGCGTGGTCAGAATTACCGAACGACCTTGCACACACAACAAAAGAACGCTCCGAACCGGCCCTACAAAGCGCGTTTTCCAACGGGTGTTGCACAAATAACACGCAGATGTGATCACGGCGCGCATGTAAGTACTTGTTTTCCATATTCTTTTTGCAGCGGCTCCAAATGCTGTCAAAATTCCCTCCGTGAAGGGGGACCGAGCGCTTGCTGTCTGTGACGACGTCGCGACGCACTGGAATCGAAGAATCGGCAGCCGACTCGGAACGGAGGCTGGACGATCTCGTCGCCGCGCCGTTCGATCGCTGAGCGCACTGGTCTTTGACTAACGCGAGGCCGTTCCCCCAGGGCCAAGCGAGGACAGAGTGCTAGTTCCCGTGGGGGGCGAGCTGCCGCCGGCCGGACCTACCTGGACTCATATATATTGTGGGGTGATTTGAAGCGGTGGGCCGGAGTTCACGGCTGGCGGAGACGGAGGGATTCGAACCCTCGATAGGCCTTTACAAGCCTATAACGGTTTAGCAAACCGCCGCCTTCAGCCACTCGGCCACGTCTCCGGCTGTGCCGGGTATGCCCGACCCCGCGGCGAGCCGCAAGCGGCAGAATCGAGGCTAACGGGTTTCTTTGCACATGAAAGCTTTGACAGCGACCGAAGCGGGGACGGGTCGAGACTGGCTTGACGTCCGGAGCGCCGGCCGGCCGTCGTCAAGCACGCAGCGCGGGTAGCCATCGCGTCGGTTGGCCATCATAAATACGAATATTGTCGCGCGCAAAATCTCGGCACGAGCGCGGTTAGTTTCGTGGCTTGAAGCGCGGGCGGCGCGGCCGTTGTTCTCTCCAGCAAAGGCGACTAGAGTTTTTTGCACCCAGTTCGCCAAAGCACAGACCCGTCATCGCGGTCCGGAAACCCATTCACATGTCGCAGCAAAGCCGCAACAAGGGAGCTTCGGCCCCCTCCTCACTCCATTCGTCGGCTATTCTGGACCAGGCAATTGCGGCGCACCGTTCGGGCAATCTGACGGATGCGGAACGGGCCTACACGACCATCCTGAGGGCAAGCAGAACGCATCCCACCGCGCTCCATATGCTGGGGCTGTTGCAGGCCCAGCGCGGCAATTTTGCGGACGCCGAGCCATTGCTCAAGAAGGCTGCCCGCATCGACTCCGGCAATCCCGACGTTCTTTTCAACTATGCCAACGTGCTGCGTGCATTGGACAAGACAGACGATGCGCTCGCTTGGCTTGCGAGAGCGATTGCCCTGTCGCCGGACTTCGCCGATGCGCATCTCAATCGCGGCGCGATCCTGATTGCACGGAAGGAGTTTCACGGCGCGATCGCCGAACTTGATCGCGCCATTGCGATCACGCCATCGAGCGCAGCCTTCTTGAACCGAGGTAGTGCGTTCCAGCGGCTCGGTCAGCTTGACGAAGCGCATGACAGCTACCGAAGTGCCATCGAGCTTGCACCGTCGAATCCACAGTATCATTTCGTCTTGTCTGAGGTCCTTACCGAAATGGGCCGACACGACGAAGCGATCGAAGCGCTCGAAAGAACGGTCGCACTAAACAAGGCCTTCCCGTTCGCGTTGAGCAAGCTCGTTGATTCCAGGCGGAAGCGTGCCGACTGGCGCAGTTTCGAACGTGAACAGGCCGCCTTGGACGAAGCCGCCGAATCCGGCGTGGCGATCGACGCGCTCACCTTCCTTGTTGCCTCGTCGTCTCCGGCACACCAATTCACCTGTGCGAAGACGTATGTCGCCAACGTCGCCCCGGAGCGAGGTGCCGCGATACCCAGAACGCAGTCACCGGCTTCCCGGCTGCGGGTCGCGTACCTGTCTGCCGATTTTCGCAATCACGCCACCGCGCTTTTGATGGCCGGACTTTTCGAGGAGCACGACCGCGAGCGCTTCGACGTAAGCGCCATCTCCTACGGACCGGATGACGGCGGCAACATGCGCAATCGCCTGAAGGCAGCATTCGAACGCTTCGAAGACGTCAGACATCTTACCGACGAGGACGTGGTCAAGCTGATACGCCAGCTCGACATCGAGGTCCTCGTCGATCTTGGAGGCTTCACCGCCGGTGCGCGGCCGAAAATCCTCGCGCACCGGCCGGCTCCCATGCAGGTCAACTATCTCGGCTTTCCCGGCACGATGGGCGCGTCATATATCGACTACATCATGGCCGACCGGATCGTCATTCCCGAAGGAGAGCAGAAGCATTACGCCGAGAAGGTGATCTATCTCCCCGACAGCTATCAGGTGACCGACGCCAGGCGACCGCCCCTGCCAAATGCACCTGCCCGGAGCGAGGTCGGACTGCCGGACGATGCATTCGTCTACTGCGCGTTCAACAAGACGTTGAAGATCACGCCTCTGCTGTTCGATGTCTGGATGAGGCTGCTTGCCAAGACCGCCGGCAGCGTCCTTTGGCTGTTTGATGGGGGCCAGATCGCCAGGGAGAACCTGAGGCGTGAAGCCGTAGCGCGCGGCATCGCCGCCGAGAGGATCGTGTTCGCCCCACCCGTCGCTATCGACGAACACTTGGCGCGCCACCAGCTGGCCGATCTATTCCTGGACACGTTGCCCTACAACGCCCATACCACGGCCAGCGACGCCCTTTGGGCTGGCTTACCGGTCCTGACCTGCCTCGGCACCGCCTTTCCGGGACGAGTTGCAGCCAGTCTCCTGAATGCTGTCGGCCTTCCCGAGTTGGTGACGCGATCGCTGGACGAATATGAGGGCTTGGCGCTTCGGATCGCGCACGATTCCGAACTTCGAACCGCCCTCAAGAGCAAGCTGGCGACGCATCGGTCCACTTGGCCTCTTTTTGATACTGTCGGTATGACACGACACATCGAAAAGGCCTTCAGTGAAATGTGGCGCCGGCATTGCGCCGGCGAAGCGCCGGCCTCGTTTGCCGTCTAAATCTGATGGTCGCCTTGGCGCAATCGCATCGATCGGTCAAGGTTCGGGTCCGTACGGCGGAGTGAACCGCTCAATGCGCGGTGGCCCAGGCCCTCGCCTCGCGCTGCGCGGCTGCGATCTCGGCATCCGACATCTGCCCGGCGACCTCCTGGCGAAGTGCGATCGCGTCCTTGCGGCCCTTCAGCGCCGCGAGGTTGAACCACTTATGCGCGGCGACGAGATCGACGAGGCCGCAGCGGCCGCTCGCCCAATACATGCCCCGCTCGAACAGCACGTCTGACAAGGCGCTCACCTCGACCGGCGTCGCGGTTTCCAGATCGAAAGTCCCCTGAAACATGTCGCATCCCCTTTATTGTTGTGCCGCCTCGTTCCCCAGAGCGCGGCTCCCATCCAAACTGTTCAACTCGTCCCCATGCCGTTCTTGCCGGCTTGTTGAGGGCGATCTTGGCGAGCAAATTTGAATGGCAGTTTAAGTATCGGGATGAAGGGGACGTAAACGCGAGGCCACCTGGCGCGGCCACGAAAATGCAAGAAGTTCCGGATTCTCAAGTACTTCTGCGATACGTCAGATTTGGTTAACCGTCCGGATTTTCGGACGATGATAACCATCGCGCGTGGTGAGATGCGCACGATCGTAGCCAAATTCTGAGCTGTCATTCCCCGCGAAGGCGAGGAATCCAGTACGCCGCGGCTTCTCCGTATGCGTCACTGGCTCTGGAATACTTGGCGGTTTCAACCGGTCGTCGCAACACTCCATCAAAGGAGGTGGCGATGACGCCGGAGTGTGGGCGCGGCCGGGCCACGGCAATCGCGAGCCTGTTCGGCTGCGCTGTCGCGTCTTGGATCTGAAATTTTGAGAAATGAAAACGCCGGCGAGGATCCCGGCTACTCGAACGAGGGCGTCGGCGAACACGTCAGGACCAGATTTCATTTTGGCCGCGAGGCTACTCATGAAATTGCGGAGCCGTTGAAGGCGAACCGCACCGAACGAAGAAAACTTGTTTCTTCTGCCGGACCGGACCTTGACGAGCAAGCTCGACAAGGAAGGACGATCCGACCGTTGACCTGATGTCTCGCCGACACCCTCTATCGCCGATCAGAGCCTGATTGACTGAGACCTGTCCTGCCGGAGGCAAACCAGATCGCAGAAGGCGCTGATGACGTGCCGGCCATCAGAGAGGCCGGCGACTTCAGAAGCGAAGTTACTTCTTCTTCTTCGCGACCTTGCGGGTCTTCTTCGCAGTCTTCTTCACTGCGCTCTTCGCCTTCTTCGCCTTCTTCGCTTTCTTGGCCATGTTGCCCTCCGATGTGTGAGATGGCTTTAATCGCTGCGTGCATTCGGGGATCGAATGCACTTCATCCCGAATACACCAACACGGCGAAAAAAACATCTTCCCGCTTAAGGAAGTGTTGACGCAGCGAAGCGCGCAAGTACTCCGCGCATCGTGCACGCGGTTGACGAGTCGTTCGATCGTCTATGCGAAAAGTGCCTGCCGCACCGACGCCGGCGAAAGCATCGATTGCAAGAAAACTCTATGCTGCAAGCCCATTTCGCATTCGCACGTTGCGCGCGATCGATGCTGCGGTGCGCGTTGCGTCTTGTTCGAAGGCGCACGAAGCGTGTTTCGCGGACTCTGAGTCGCGAATTTTGGCAACGAAAATATTTTCATGCTTAACGGCGCGATCGCTCGCCGGAGCGTGCTCGAAGCTGCCGTTTGTACGAATCGAAGACGGCGATTCGGTGGGGCTTGGACGATGCGATCGAGGCGACGTTGGTGTCGCCGAGTGCGCGACGGATGCGCAAAGGCAGGATCGCGGTGACGACACGCGCCGTCACCGCAACGTGTCAGACGCCGAGCTTGGACTTGAGCAGGTCGTTGACCGCTTGCGGGTTGGCCTTGCCGCCGGACGACTTCATCACCTGGCCGACGAACCAGCCGAGCGCCTGCGGCTTGTCCTTGACCTGCGCGACCTTGTCGGGATTGGCCGCGATGATGTCGTCGACCACCTTCTCGATCGCCGAGAGGTCGGTGACCTGCTTCATGCCGCGGCTTTCGACGAGCGCGCGCGGATCGCCGCCCTCCTGCCAGACGATCTCGAACAGATCCTTGGCGATCTTTCCGCTGATCGTGCCCTCGCCGATCAGGTCGATGATCGCGGCAAGCTGCTCGGCGGCGACGGGAGCGCCCGCAATGCCCCGTCCCTCCTTGTTGAGACGGCCGAACAGCTCGTTGATCACCCAATTCGCCGCCATCTTGCCGTCGCGGGTGCGATTGGCGAGCCTGTCCAGCACGGTCTCGTAGAAGTCAGCGCTTTCGCGCTCGGCGACGAGCACGCTCGCATCATAGGTCGACAGGCCGAAGTCGGCGACGAAGCGCGTCTTCTTTTGGTCCGGCAGCTCGGGCAGCTTCGCCTTCAGCTCATCGACGAAGCTTTGCGAGAATTCCAGCGGCAAGAGATCGGGATCGGGGAAGTAGCGGTAGTCGTGCGCCTCTTCCTTCGACCGCATCGAGCGCGTCTCGCCCTTGTTGGGGTCGTAGAGCCGTGTCTCCTGGTCGATCTCACCGCCGTCCTCGAGGATCTCGATCTGGCGCCGCGCCTCGTACTCGATCGCTTGTCCAATGAAGTTGATCGAGTTCATATTCTTGATCTCGCAGCGGGTGCCGAGCGGCCCGCCGGGACGACGCACCGAGACGTTGACGTCGGCGCGCAGGTTTCCCTTCTCCATGTCGCCGTCGCAGGTGCCGAGATAGCGCAGGATCGAGCGCAGCTTGGTGACATAGGCCTTCGCCTGCTCGGCGTCGCGGATGTCCGGTTTTGAGACAATCTCCATCAGCGCCACGCCGGAGCGGTTGAGATCGACATAGGACATCGTCGGCGACTGGTCGTGCAACAACTTGCCGGCATCCTGCTCCAGGTGCAGCCGCTCGATGCCGACGTTGACGCTGCGGCCGCCGTCGAGCTCGACCAACACCTCGCCCTCGCCGACGATCGGCGACTTGTACTGGCTGATCTGATAACCCTGCGGCAAGTCGGGATAGAAATAGTTTTTCCGGTCGAACACCGAACGTAGATTGATCTTCGCCTTCAGTCCGAGCCCGGTCCGGACAGCCTGCCTGACGCATTCCTCATTGATGACGGGCAGCATGCCGGGCATCGCCGCGTCGATCAGCGACACGTGCGTGTTCGGCTCGCCGCCGAACGCGATGGACGCGCCCGAGAACAGTTTTGAGTTCGACGTCACCTGCGCATGGATTTCCATGCCGATGACGATCTCCCAGTCGCCGGTGGCGCCTTTGAGAAGCTTGTGGGGGGCGGGTGCGTTCATGGGTCTCGATGTCCGGACAAATCCATATCGGGGTTGGTTGGGCTTCGCGCAACGGATCGCGCCAGTCAAGCTGGAGAACGTGGTGCGACAATGGGCCGACGACGGCGGCTGGCGCATTCCGCCCGCGCCGGGCCTGCACAGTGCACATTTGGCGCCGCTCCCTCAGGCATTGACGCCGACGCCCGATGCGCCGTAGAAGTTGCGTGCAGGGGGCAATGCATGTTCTTTCGTAGCCTGATTTTGGTGGCTTCGGCCGCCGTTCTCGTGTCCTGTTCGACACCTTATCAGCAACAAGGCTTTACCGGTGGATCCGACGTCAAGGAGCTCAGGCCCGACGTCTTCCGCGTGAGCTTCCAGGGCAATGGTTACACCACCCGCGAGAGTGTTCAGGTCTATTGGCTCTATCGTTCTGCCCAACTGGCGATCGAAAAGGGCTTTGCTGGATTTGAAATCCTGTCAGACATTCAATTCGTGATGCATCGACCACCGGCGAATGATCGTGGCCCTCGCCTCGCCAGCGCAGTGCCGTCGCTGCGCACCCGCATTCCGGTGTCACCACAGGAGACTGCCGATTTCAGGATCTGGGACCATGGCGATTTCGCCAGCCGATCGGATCAGCCGATCCGGCTCGCGCGTGGCGGCGTGTTTATCTACACCGGCGGCGGGGCGGCGGGGCCCAAGCCCGGACTCGAGGCCGACGTGCACTTCCTGCCGGCACCGGTCGAGGCGGCTCCTCCGAAAGTCTTCAATGCCAAGGCGCTGATTGCCCAGTTGGAGCCGCTCATCAAGGCCGAGCGGTGCAACCTCGGCAATATCTGTCCGCATGTTCACGAATATCTGCTGCCGAAAGGAACGCTAAGATAGCGCGCCGCGAGATATCATTGCGGGTGAACCGACCTCACGATCTAAGCAGCGTGGCAGTGATCCGCTCCCACTCCGCCTGCAATGATTCTTTCGCCGCCGGCTGGCCCGCCTGGCGGTACCAATAGCCGGCATTGCCGAGATCGCCTTCAACGCGGTGCAAGTATGCGTGCACCCAGGCGGCGTCGCGGCTGTCCTCGTCCTGGACGATCTTGTGCGCCTTGTCCCAGTCTCCCTTCGCGGCCCACCAGAGCCCTGCGAGCGGCGCGCTGAGTTCGGGCGCCGGCGCTGCGCCTTCGAGGCTGGCGATGTACGCCGCCATGTTCACCACCACCTCTCGGGCGTGAAGCGGCCGGCCGCCTGCTCGATGACCTCGCCGAGCGAGAACAGCGTCTCCTCATCGAAGGGCCGGCCGATCAATTGCAGGCCGAGCGGCAGACCTTGCGCATCCTTGCCCGCGGGCACGGCGATCCCGGGCAGGCCCGCCATGTTCACGGTGACCGTGAAGATGTCGTTCAGGTACATCTCGACCGGGTCGGCGCCGCCCTTCTCGCCGATGCCGAAGGCGGCCGACGGCGTTGCCGGCGTGAGGATCGCATCGACGCCCCTGGCGAAACAGTCCTCAAAGTCCTTCTTGATCAGGGTGCGCACTTTTTGCGCACGCAGATAATAGGCGTCGTAATAGCCGGCCGACAGCACATAGGTGCCGATCATGACGCGCCGCTTCACCTCGGCGCCAAACCCTTCGGCGCGGGTGTTCTCGTACATCTCGATGATGTTGCGTCCCTGCTCGCGCAGGCCGTAGCGTACGCCGTCATAGCGCGCGAGGTTCGACGAGGCTTCCGCCGGCGCCACGATGTAGTAGGCCGGCAAAGCGTATTTGGTGTGCGGCAGCGACACCTCGACAAGCTCGGCGCCGGCGGCCTTCAGCCAGGCCGCGCCCGCTTCCCAAAGCTTTTCGATCTCGGCAGGCATGCCGTCGAGACGGTATTCCTTGGGAATGCCGATCTTCATGCCCTTCACGGACTTGCCGACCGCGGCCTCATAGTCCGGCACGGCGATGTCGACGGAGGTCGTGTCCTTCGGATCGTGGCCCGCCATCGAGCGCAGCAGCATCGCACAATCGCGCACGCTGCGCGCGATCGGACCGGCCTGATCGAGCGAGGAGGCAAAGGCGACGATGCCCCAGCGTGAGCAGCGGCCATAGGTCGGCTTGATGCCGACGGTCGCGGTGAAGGCTGCGGGCTGGCGGATCGAGCCGCCGGTATCGGTCGCGGTCGCGCCCATGCAGAGCAGCGCCGCAACGGCCGAGGCCGAGCCGCCGGACGAGCCGCCAGGCACCAGCGTCGTGTTCGAGCCCTCGCGCCGCCAGGGATTGCCGACGGGACCGAAGCAGGAGGTCTCGTTCGACGAGCCCATCGCGAACTCATCATTGTTGAGCTTGCCGAGCATCACCGCACCGTCGCGCCAGAGCTGCGAGGTGATGGTCGACTCGTAGGTCGGCACGAAATTGCCGAGGATCTTCGAGCAGGCCGTGGTGCGCACGCCCTTGGTCGCAAACAGGTCCTTGATGCCGAGCGGAATGCCGGCGAGCGGGCCGGCATCGCCCTTGGCGATCTGGCTATCAGCTTCGCGCGCCATGGCGCGCGCCTGGTCGGGCGTATCCAGGACGAAGGCGTTGAGCGCGCGTGCAGCTTCCATCGCACTCAGATGCGCGTCGGTCAGCTCAAGCGACGTGAATGTCTTGTCGGCGAGACCCTTGCGGGCCTCGGCGAGCGTCAGCGATGTCAAATTGGTCATTTATTGATCGGGCTACAGAAGAACGGAGACAGGGTCTTGTCGTTGGCCGGGTCGTCTTGCTTAACGTTGTTCTTGGCGGATGCATTCGCCGCCGCCTCGAGCTGGTCGAGCACGGCATTGGCGGCCACGTTGGGATCGGCAGCCTTGCCCTGCCGCTCCATCGCGTCGAGATAGTTCATATAGGCCTGATAGGCCTTCTCATCGTCGCATAGCAGGCACATCGGACTCGTGTCCTAATTTTTCACTCGACGACCTTCGGCACCAGGAAGAAGTGGCCTTCTGTCGCCGGCGCATTGGCAACGATATCATCGGCGATCTCACCATCATTGACGACGTCCTGGCGCTTCTTCATCTCCATCGGCGTCACCGAGGTCATGGGATCGACGCCCTCGACATTGACCTCCGAGAGCTGCTCGACGAAGGCCAGCATGGCGTTGAGCTCGCCCTGGAGATGCGGAACCTCGTCGTCGGAAACCGCAATGCGCGCCAGATGCGCGATGCGGCGGACGGTAGCGGCGTCAACGGACATAATATAAGGCCTCGAACGGCAGAAATCCTGTTCTGCCGTATAGCAGAGGCCGGTTTTGCGCCGCAACCGGCGCTGGGCGCATGATCCGGACCCGAAGGGCCGCGTTAGCGCAAAGTGCGCAGCGGTTTTCCGAAAAGATCATGCGCAAACAATAACCTAAAGCGCGATGACGATCGTCCCGGATCTCATCGCGCCTAGCCGGCCAGCGCTTTCAGGCGGGCCTGCGCGGATTTGGCCAGCTCCCGGGTCAATTCGGCCGCGGGCATCTCGCGGCCCATGCCGATGGCCTGTCCGGCCCAGAGATTCGTGAAATCCACCCTGCCCTGCTTCTCGGCCGCCGCCTTCAAAGGCCCCAGCGCGGTCGCGGCATGGGGAAAGGCCGGCGCGTCCGGTGAAATCGGGCCGGCTTCACGCATCAGACGGTTCTGCACGCCGCGCGCGGGCCGTCCGGTCATCACGTTGGTAATGACGGTGGAATCGTCCCGCGCTTCGGCGAGCGCCTTGCGGCCACCGGCGCTGACCTTGGATTCCGGGCAGCGCAGATAGGCGCTGCCGATCTGCACGCCGGCCGCACCGAGCGCAAAGGCAGCCGCGATACCGCGCCCATCCGCAATGCCGCCGGCCGCGATCACCGGCACCTTCACTGCATCGACGAGCTGCGGCACCAGAGCGAAGGTGCCGGGCTGCTCGGCGATCTCATCGGTCAGGAACATGCCGCGATGGCCGCCAGCCTCGGCTCCTTGCGCGATCACCGCATCAACACCGCGCTGCTCGAGCCAGACTGCCTCCTTGACCGTGGTGGCCGACGAGATGATGAGGCAGCCGGCCGCCTTGACGCGCTTGAGCAGTTCCTCCGCCGGCAGGCCGAAATGGAAACTGACGACTTCCGGCTTCAGCTCCTCGACGACCTCGCAGAACGCCGCATCGAATGGCGCGCGGTTGGCAGCGTTGATGGGCGCCGCCGGATCGAGACCATGCTCCTTGTAATAGCCCGCGAGACGCTGCTTCCAGCGCGCTTCGGCCTCGGCCGTAAGCTCGAGCGGCTTGTGGCAGAAGAAGTTCATGTTCACGGGCGCGGTAACCCGCTGGCGGATGAGATTGACTTGCTCGCGCGCCTTCTCCGCCGACAGCATCGCGCATGGCAGCGAGCCGAGCGCACCGCCTTGCGCCGCCGCGATCACCAGCTCCGCATCCATCACGCCGGCCATCGGCGCCAGCACGATCGGGAATTCGGTCTTGAAGAGGTCGATCAGTCGACGGTCAGGCCACATGGTTGTTCTCTCTTCTCTAAGCAGCGGAAGCGACCGAGTTGCGCCGGCCGGCGAGCAGCTGCTCCGCCTCTGCCGCGATCCGCTCGACGATCTCGGCTGCCGGCGGAATATCATGGATCAGGCCAACCGCCTCGCCCGCGATCACAGCGGCGACATCGAAATTGCCGCTCGCTTTTGCGGCGGCATAGTCGGCCGCAACCTTGGCGACATTCTGCATCAATTCGACCTCGCGGCCCATCCAGCGCCGGGCGTGATCGTTGATCAGGCACCGCCCGGTAAACGGCGCCGGCCAGACATTGTTACGGGAGAGATCGAAAATGATGCCGCGCACAGTCGAGCCGCTCGTTGCATCACAGATGCGCCGCTTCGCCTCCTCCGCACCGTCGGCCTCCCGGCTCGCATAAAAGCGCGTACCGAGCAGCACGCCGCTTGCGCCCAGCATCACCATGGCGGCGAGCCCGCGCCCGTCGGCGATGCCGCCGGCCGCGACCACCGGCACGCAACCCGCCGCGAGATCGACGATCCCAGGCACGAGATCGATCGTGGTGCGGGATGCACCATGGCCGCCTGCCTCGGTGCCTTGCGCGATCAGAACGTCGGCCCCCGCATCGAGCGCCTGTCGCGCCATGGCCTCGTCCTGCACCTGGCAGATCAGCCGCGCCCCGCCCGCCTTGATCTGCGGCGCAAACGGCGCGGGATCGCCGAACGACAGCATGATCGCCCCGGGCTTCGCCGCGAGCGCAACATCGAGAAGCTCGGGGCGCTTGGCGAGGCTCCAGGTGATGAAGCCGATGCCGAACGGCGCGCGTAGCGCCTTCAGCTTCGCCGTCTCCTGCTCCAGCCAAGCCCTTTCGCCATAGCCACCGCCGAGAATGCCGAAGCCGCCGGCGCGGCTCACCGTCGTCACCAGGCTGCTGCCGGCGATGATGTCCATCGGAGCAAGCAAGATCGGATGCTTAATACCGAGCAGCGCGGTCAGGGGTGTGGTGATTGGCATGGCTCCTCCCGTGTGGACAGCAAGACTAAGTGGGAATAGCATTCTCGAAAATTGAATTCTTGCGAACGCTGCCATCTCAAAAACGAAACGAGACCATGGAACTCAGCGATATCAAGACCTTCGCCGCGGTCGCCCGCACTGGCGGCATCACCCGGGCCGCCGAAGAACTCAACACCGTGCAATCGAACGTCACCCAGCGCATCAAGGCGCTGGAGGCCGAGATCGGCACGCCGTTGTTCGAGCGCCACAGCCGCGGCATGACGCTGACCGGCGCCGGCAAACGGCTCTTGCCTTACGCGCAGCGGATGGCGGCGCTTTCGCGCGAGGCCGTCCTTGCCGCCCGCGATGATGGCGAGCCGAAGGGACCGCTCGCGATCGGCTCAATGGAGACAACCGCCGCCGTCCGCCTGCCACCGCTGCTCGCGGATTTCCACCGGCGTTTCCCTGCCGTGCGGCTGAGCCTGCGCACTGCAACCACCGCCGATCTCGTCGCCGCCGTGCTCGATGGTGCGCTCGACGGCGCCTTCGTCGCCGCTCCCATCGAGCATGCCGAGCTCACCGCCGTCAGCGCCTTCCGCGAAGAGCTGGTGCTTGTCAGCGCGCGCCGCTGGACGTCACTCAAAGAGCTCCGCGCCGGCACGCCGGAGTCAGGCCCGACCGCGCTGGTGTTCCGCACCGGCTGCACCTATCGGCAACGCCTCGAGCAGATGTTCGTCGAGTTCGGCTGGCCGTCGGCGGCGCGCTTCGAGCTCGGCACGCTCGACGGCATGATCGGCTGCGTCGCCGCCGACATGGGCGTGACGCTGCTTCCACGTGCGGTGGTCGAGCGCAGCGCGATGATCGGCAGCGTGTCGATCCACACACTGAGCCCGGCTTACGCAGGGGTCGAGACGCTGTTCATCCAGCGCAGCGCCGGCCACCAGTACAGCGCGCTTCAGGGGTTTGCGTCCTGCCTGAACAGGGATGACGAGGTCATCGCGGCCTGAGCGACCAACGCCGCAGCGCCACGATCGCCCAGATCGCCTCGACTACGCCGAACGGCCAGGCGCCCTGCAGTATACCGTAGGCCGAGCCGAGCGCGCAGGAGGCGGCGAACAGCAGCACGAACCAGTGGCTGCGGTCCTCCAGCGCATAACAGACCAGCATCGCCGTCACGGCGAACAGGCCGAATAAGGTCAGCGCATCCATTGTTCTCGGTTCACTCCGCAGCGCTTGCCATGGTATGCGCTAACACCATGCCGGCTCCTATCCTACCTCTGGTCGATGCTGCAACCCACTGGCCCGCGCGCGGTGCGCTGATTGGGCTCGATCTCGGTACCAAGACGATCGGCGTTGCCGTCTCCGATCCCGACCGGCGGCTCGCGACCGGCGTCGAGACAATCCAGCGCAAGGCATTCAAGCAGGACGCCGCGCGCCTGCTCGCCATCGCCGCCGAGCGCAAGGCTGTCGGCTTCGTGCTCGGGCTTCCCATCAACATGGACGGCAGCGAGGGCCCGCGCGCACAATCGACCCGCGCCTTTGCCCGCAATCTCGCCGGTCTCACGGCACTGCCGATCGGCCTGTGGGACGAACGTCTCTCGACGTCGGCGGTCGAGCGCGAGCTGATTGGCATGGACGTCAGCCGCGCCAAACGCGCCGAGGTGATCGACGAGCACGCCGCGATCTTCATCCTGCAAGGCGCGCTCGATCGTCTGGCCAATCTTCGCGACGCACCCGGGATGGACTGACCCATGGCGGTGGTGATTGCAGCACTACTGCCGGTCTTCATTCTCATCGCGCTCGGCGTGGTGCTGAAACACAGCCTGATGCGGCTCGACACGCAATGGCACGGGCTGGAGCGGCTGACCTATTACGTGCTGTTTCCGATGCTGCTGATCCAGACGCTGGTGAAGGCCGACCTCGACAAGGTGCCGGTCGCAGGCGTCGGCGGCGCGCTGCTGCTATCCTCGCTCGTGATGTCGCTGCTGTGCCTCGCACTGCGGCCGGCCCTGGCACGGCTCGACATCGACGGCCCCGCTTTCACCTCGATCTTCCAGGGTGCAACCCGCTGGCAGACCTATGTCGCACTGTCAGTCTCCGCCAATCTATTCGGCGATGTCGGCCTCGCCCTCGCCTCCGTCGCGATGGTCGCGATCATTCCGCTGGTCAACGTGTTCAGCGTCGCGGTGCTCGCGCACTATGCCTCGCCAAACAAGCAATCCGTCGGCGCTATCGTCATGACCGTGGCGAGCAACCCGCTGATCTGGGCCTGCGCGATCGGCCTGCTCGTCAACGTCCTGCACCTGCCGCTGCCAAAGATCTGGCACGAGGTCGCGGATGCGCTGAGCCGCTCTTCCCTTGCCATCGGCCTGCTCGTCACCGGCGCGGGCCTGCATCTCAATGGCCTGTTCCGCCCGAGCATGGGCGCCGCCATCGGCGTCGCCTTCAAGCTCGTGCTGATGCCCTTGATCGCGCTTCTGCTGGCGCTATGGTTCGGGCTGACCGGAACGAGCCTTGCGATCATCGCAGTCTGCGCCGCGGTGCCGACCTCGCCCAGCGCCTATGTGCTGGCCCGCCAGATGGGCGGCGATGCGCCGCTGCTAGCGCAGATCATCACGCTGCAGACGATTCTGGCGGCGGTCACGATGCCGATCGCGATCGCGCTGGTGGCCTAGCCGCCATCATCGGCGCGCGATTGCCGGCAACCTCAACTCCCCAACCACATCGTCAGCACCACCGCGGTCAGATTGTTCAGCGCATGGAGCACGATCGTGAGCCACAACGAATTGCCGCGGTAGCGCATGTAGCCGAACCACAAGCCGATGGAGAACACCTCGGCAAGGAAGTACATGTCGTACTGGAGATGCACGGCAGTCCAGACCAGCGACGACAGGATGATTGCGCCGGGCACGCGCAGAAAGCTTTCTGACCAGCCGCGATAGAGGAAGCCCCGCGCGATCACCTCTTCGGACATCGGCGCGGCAATGCTGAAAGAGAGCACGAGCATCGTCGCCGCACCCTTGTCGCGGCCCGATTTCAAGAGATCGGTCATGAAGCCGGGCGTCGCCTCGCGGCCCAGCGCACGCGACATCGTCTCCCAGATCACCACGATCAGGACGAGACCGACGACACCGAGCAGAATCTGCAACCAGGACGGCCAGCGCAGCGCGAGGTAGTCGGCGAAGGAAGCTCCCTTCAGGCGAATGGCCAGCCACACCGCGGCCAGCGTGGTCGGCAGGCCCGCGATCACCGACAGCGCCAGCGCCTGCGGATCGCGGCCGACGGACTCGAGGGACGCCATGTCGATCGGGCCGCCGCGATGCGCGACGAGATAGACGACCGTGCCGATCTGGCCGACGAACATCGCGGCGAAGACGAACAGCCCCCACAGCGACGTGCCCCAGAATTTCCAGACGCGCGGGGATACCTCGGCGGGCGTCACGATCAGCGGGGGGTGGTCAGGATTGAGAGTGTCCATCAAGAGACTTTCGTTGGATGATCGCTGTCATTCCGGGGCGATGCGCAGCATCGAACCCGGAACGACAGACCAAGTGATCGACACAAAACATTTCAAGGCAGCGCTCGCTCGAGCAGCGCTCGCACGTCGGCACTCTCCAGCTCCACCGCGCCATACATGCTGGCGTGACTGGTGGCGAGGCGTGTGGCGGCGAACAATTCGGCGTGCCGACGTGACACGACGTTGAGCGCGGCCGTTGCTGCAAGCAGTGCGAGCTTCTCAACCGCTAGCCGCGCGACCCGCTCGGAATCCTGCCGACGGAAAGCCTTATCAATGAAGGCCAATGCATCACCCACACCGGGAAGGCCGCTGGTTTCGGCTCTGAGATGCATCAGCACGTGGGCGGCCGCCTCGGGTTCACGCGCCAGCGCGCGCAGCACGTCGAGGCACATCACATTGCCCGAGCCTTCCCAGATCGCATTCACCGGGGATTCGCGAAAATGGCGCGCCAGGATGCCGTCTTCGACATAGCCATTGCCGCCGAGGCACTCCATCGCCTCGTAGAGGAAAGCCGGCGCGCTCTTGCAGACCCAGTATTTGATCGCGGGCGTGAGCAGCCGCATGTAGTTTGCTTCACGAGCGACTTGGTGCGCTCGGTCGAAAGCCTGGCAAAGCCGCATCACCAGAGCGACCGTCGCCTCGACATGCAGTGCCATGTCCGACAGCACCGCCTGCATCAGCGGCTGATCGGCGAGATGTTTTTGGAACACGCTGCGATGACGCGCGTGATGCAGCGCTTGCGCCAGCCCCGAACGCATCAGTCCGGCGGAGGCGATCGCGCAATCCTGCCGCGTCAGCTGCACCATCTGGATGATGGTGCGGATGCCCTTGCCCTCCTCGCCGACGGCTTCCGCATGGGCGCCGACGAACTCGACCTCGGAGGACGCATTGGACCGGTTGCCGAGCTTGTCCTTGAGACGCTGGAACTGGATCGCGTTGACCGAACCATCCGGCGCAAAGCGCGGCATGAAGAAACAGGTCAGCCCGCCCTCGGCCTGCGCCAGCACGAGGAAGGCGTCGCACATCGGCGCCGACATGAACCATTTATGGCCGGTGATGCGGTAGGCGTTCCCATCGCGCACCGCGCGCGTCATGTTGGCGCGTACGTCGGTGCCGCCCTGCTTCTCCGTCATGCCCATACCGAGCGTCATGCCGCGCTTCTCCCACCACGGCGCGAAGCTTGGATCGTAGCTCTTCGTCGACAGCACCGGCATCACGCGCGCGAGCAGATCAGGCTGCATCGCAAGCGCCGCGACAGAGGCGCGCGTCATTGTGATCGGGCACAGATGTCCGGTCTCGACCTGTGAGGCAATGTAGAACTTTGCCGCGCGGATGACCTCGGCCGCATCGCCGGCAGGCTTTCCGTCCGTAGTCCAGGTGGAATTGTGCACACCGGCATGCGCGCTATGCGCCATCAACTCGTGATAGGCGGGATGAAACTCGACCTGGTCGCGACGGTTGCCCTTGGCGTCAAAGGTGCGGAGCTTTGGCGTGTTCTCATTGGCGATGCGCCCGCGCTCGGCCATCGCCGCCGAGCCCCAATGCCGGCCGAACGCCGACAGCTCCTGTTCCGCCGCAGCACCGCCATTGGCCCTGACTGCATCCACCAGAGGGCGATCTGCTGCAAACAGGTCGACGTCCTCCAGAGGCGGCGACTGGTTGAAGACCTCGTGGGTTGCGAAGCTCGGCTGGGTCATGGCGTGTCCTCGGACCGGAATCAGTTCCGCCGCGGCTGGATCGGGAAATCATAGGCTGCCCCGCCCGCCCCCGGCAGGGAAAAATGCCACCACTCCTTCGAATAGTTCACAAAGCCTTGCCGGGCCATCACAGCGACCAGCCGCTTGCGCCAGGCGCGCTGATCGGCCGTGATCGACGGTGCAGCGGTATGGCCCTTCGCATCCGTGCAGTCATAGCCGGTGCCCATGTCGACGCTGCCTTCGGGCGGCCGGGCCTCGACCGGCGCCGTGCAGTCGGCGTAGGACCTGGCGGGATCATATTTGGCGGAGTTGTCAGCCCTGAGATCGACGAGCGTCAGATCGAGCGCCGCACCCGTGGAATGCTGCGAGCGGCTCGCGATGTAGCCGAGCCGGAACAGCTCGGTCTTGGGAATCTTGGGATTGTAGCGTCGCTCGGCCGCCGGCTCGCGGCCGTTCTGCGCCCATGCCACCATATCGAGCGACGCGCGCACCGGGCGGTAGCAATCGAACATCTTCAGCGAGAGGTTTTGGATGGCCAGCTCCTGCTGGATCGCCTTCAGCCGCAGCCCCACCTCCCGCTTCACCACGCATTCGCCGGCGCCGTAGCCGCTCAGCGGATGGCCGGTGAAATTGTTCGAGGTCGCGTAGCGGATGTCCTGGATGATCGTGGGATCGATGTCGCGCAAGTACACGAAGCCGCTGGGGAGCGATTGGGCGTGGGCGAAGGAAATTGAGACGATTGTTACAATTGCAATCAAGATCAGCTTCACGGAGCACTTCCCATCTTTCCGTCGTCATTCCGGGGCGATGCGACGGGACCGCGCAAAGCGCGGCCCGGAGCATCGAACCCGGAATCTCGAGATTCCGGGTCTGGCGCTGACGCGCCATCCCGGAATGACGGTGTATCAGACTGATCAGGGGATAACTCACTTCCCTACCTTTGGCCCTTGCCCCCTTACCCATCCCCGCCTATAGCTCTGCTTTTAATGACCCCTGCATCGAAATCGACCTTCGTCCTCGGTCACCGGCATCTGCTGGGCATCGAGGGCCTTTCCGCTGCCGACATCACCGGCCTCCTCGACCTGTCCGAAGAATATGTCGAGGTGAACCGCCAGGTGGACAAGAAACGCGCCGTCCTGCGTGGGCGGACGCAAGTGAACCTGTTCTTTGAGGCGTCCACCCGCACCCAATCCTCGTTCGAGATCGCCGGCAAACGCATGGGTGCCGACGTCATGAACATGTCGGTCTCCTCCTCCTCCATGAAGAAGGGCGAGACGCTGATCGACACCGCAGTGACGCTGAATGCCATGCACCCGGACATCCTGGTGGTGCGACATCACGCCTCCGGCGCGGTGGAACTTCTGGCCCGCAAGGTTGACGGTTCCGTGATCAATGCCGGCGACGGCGCGCATGAGCATCCGACGCAGGCGCTGCTGGACGCGCTGACCATCCGCCGCAACAAGGGCCGGATCGAGGGCCTCGTGATCGCGATCTGCGGCGACGTCCTGCATTCGCGCGTCGCCCGCTCCAACATCATCCTGCTCAACACCATGGGCGCCCGCGTCCGCGTCGTCGGGCCGTCCACGCTGCTGCCGCCCGGCATTGAGCGGATGGGCGTCGAAGTTGCGCGCGACATGCGCGAGGGCCTGGAAGGCGCTGATATCGTCATGATGCTGCGGCTCCAGCGCGAGCGCATGAACGGCTCCTTCGTGCCGTCCACCAGCGAATACTTCAACTATTTCGGCCTCGACCAGAAAAAGCTCGCCTACGCCAAACCCGATGCGCTGGTGATGCATCCCGGTCCCATGAACCGCGGCGTCGAGATCGACACAGCGGTCGCCGACGGCGCCCAGTCCCTGATCCGCGAACAGGTGGAGATGGGCGTCGCCGTACGCATGGCGGTGCTGGAAGCGCTCGCCCGTAACCTGCCGAACGCGTGATGCCAATGCTAACCGACCGCCGCCCGATCCTGCTCGCCAACGCCCGCGTCGTCGATCCCGCCAGGGATTTTGACGGCATCGGCGACGTCCTGATCGCCGACGGCACGATCCGCGAGACCCGCCGCGGCATCGGCGCGGCCGGCGTCCCCGAGGGCACCGACATCGTCAACTGCTCCGGCAAGATCGTGGCCCCTGGCCTGATCGACATGCGCGCCTTTGCCGGCGAGCCGGGCTACGGTCATCGCGAGACCTTTGCGAGCGCGAGCCAGGCGGCCGCGACCGGCGGCATCACCACCGTGATCTGCCAGCCGGACACCTTACCCGTCATCGACAATTCGGCGACCGTCGACTTCGTGATGCGCCGGGCCCGTGACACCGCGATCGTCAACATCCAGCCGATGGCCGCCCTGACCAAGGGGATGCGCGGCGAGGAGATGACCGAGTTCGGTCTCCTGAAAGCCGCCGGCGCGGTCGCCTTCAGCGACGGCGACCGAAGTGTCACCAATGCGCAGGTGATGCGCCGCGCCCTCACCTATGCGCGCGATTTCGACGCGTTGATCGTGCATTACACCGAGGATCCCAACCTCGTCGGCGAAGGCGTCATGAACGAGGGCGAGTTCGCGACCCGCCTCGGCCTGATGGGCATCCCGAACGCCGCGGAAGCCGTGGTGCTGGAGCGCGACATGCGCCTCGTCGCGCTGACCGGCGGCCGCTATCACGCGGCCTCGCTCTCCTGCATCGACTCGCTCGATATTCTCAAGCGCGCCCGCGACGCCGGTCTTGCCGTCAGCGCCTCGGTCTCGATCAACCATCTCGCACTGAACGAGAACGATATCGGGCCTTACCGGACGTTCCTGAAACTGTCGCCGCCGCTGCGCACCGAGGACGACCGCCGGGCGCTGGTTGCGGCCGTCGGCTCTGGCCTCGTCGACGTCATCATGTCCGACCACAATCCGCAGGACGTCGAAGGCAAGCGGCTGCCGTTCGCGGAAGCAGCTCCCGGCGCGGTGGGCCTCGAGACCATGCTGTCGGCGGGCCTGCGGCTGGTGCATAATGGCGAGATGGAACTGAAGACGCTGATCAGGGCGATGTCGACCCGGCCGGCCGAGCTGCTCGGCCTGCCCGGTGGCACCTTGCGCGCCGGCGCGCCGGCCGACGTCATCGTGATCGACGCCGACACGCCCTGGGTGCTCGATCCCGCCGACCTCAAATCGCCCTGCAAGAATACGCCATTCGATGAAGCCCGCTTCTCGGGCCGCGTGGTGCGCACCATCGTCGGCGGACGGACGGTGTTCGAGCATGTCTAATCATGCGCGGGAAATACGCCGGACACGGAGATGTGGCGATGGGAATTGAAGCTGTCCTGCCAGTTGTATTCCTTGTCGGCTATTTCCTGGGCTCGATCCCGTTCGGGCTCGTCCTGACACGCCTTGCAGGCACGCAGGACCTGCGCTCGATCGGCTCGGGCAATATCGGCGCCACCAATGTGCTGCGCACCGGCCGCAAGGGACTGGCGGCAGCGACGCTACTGCTCGACGCACTCAAGGGCACGGTTGCGGTGGTGGTTGCGGGCTATCTCGCCGGGCCCGATGCAGCGATTCTGGCAGGCCTCGGCGCCTTTCTCGGCCATCTCTTCCCGGTCTGGATCAAGTTCAAAGGCGGCAAGGGCGTTGCCGTCTATATCGGCATCCTGCTCGGCCTGTTCTGGCCGGGAGCGCTGTTCTTCTGCCTCTTGTGGCTCGCAACCGCCTTCACCACCCGCTACTCCTCGCTCTCGGCGCTGGTGGCGGCCTTCGTGACGCCGATCTTCCTGTGGTGGTTCGGCCACCTCGCACTCGCCTCGCTGTTCGCGGTGCTGACACTGCTGTTGTTCTACATGCATCGCGAGAACATCAAGCGGCTGCAGTCGGGCACCGAGGGCCGGATCGGTCAAAAGGGCTGAGTCCGGAAAAAGTACGGATACCGACGCAGGCCGTCCGCATTATATTCCAATTCCTGTTCGCAACTCTTGTGCTGACAGTGGCAAAGGAGTTCCATGCCTGTCATCCTCAGAGATGACAATGGCGTCATCCGGTTTGCGTCCGATGAATGAGAAGACCGACGTTACGCATGATCGACTAACTCAGCGCAGCGCCACTGATGCGCCCGCGCAAGCTTGCGGCACCGCTGCGAGCCGCCTGCTCTCTTTGACGAACATCTGGTCAAGCGCCTCCGAACCGCCCGTCGCGGAGGCGCCCGTTCCGAAACCACCGCCCGCCCGCGAAGAGATCGCGCCCCCCGTAGCGCCGCCGATCGAACGGCCGGCCCCTGCCCCCGCCATCACGAACGCGCGCCCCTCTACCGCCTGGCCGCCGCGAAAGCTGTCGCTGGCGTTGCAGGGCGGTGGCACCTTTGCCGCTTTCACCTGGGGCGTGCTGGAGCGGCTGCTGGAAGAGCCGGGAATCGAATTCGACACCATCAGCGGCGCCAGTGCCGGCGCCATCAACGCGCTGCTGGTCGCCTGTGGCCTTGCCGAGGGCGGCCGCGAGGGCGCGCGGGCCCGCCTCGAGCGGTTCTGGGTACGGCTGATGCACGAGGCCTCGTTCCGCTCACTAATGCTGGTCGGCGGCTTTTCGCCGGCAGGAAGCTCCGTGGCATTCGGGCCGACGCTGCGCTCCGGCCAGTTCGATCCGTTCGATCTCGATCCGCTGCGGCAAGCGCTGTCGCGCGACATCAATTTTGCGGCGCTGCAGGCCAAGGCCTGCCCGAAACTTCTCGTCGCAGCGACACGGATCCGCGATGGACACCTGCAGGTGTTTTCGAACGACGCGATCACCGCCGACGTCGCGCTGGCCTCGACCTGTCCGCCGTTGGTGCATTGCGCCATCGAGATCGACGGCGAGGCCTATTGGGACGGCGGCTATGGCGGCAATCCGCCGCTGGTGCGGCTGGTGCAGGAGTCGCGCGCGTCCGACGTGCTGGTCGTCCAGGTGACGCCCTCGCGCGACAGCTACGTGCCGATCACGCTTGCTGCGATCGACCGCAGGCTCGACCAGATCGCGGCCAACGCCGCGCTTAACGCCGAGCTCGCCGCGGTGGAATGGGCGCGCGCCGGCTCGGCACCCGCGCTACGCCTGTTCAGGATCGCGGCGGAAGACGAGATCGAGGGGCTGGCGCAGCGCTCATCGACCGATCTTGGCCGCGGCTTCATTCGCCTGCTGCACCGGAGCGGCCGCACAGCTGCCGACCGCTGGCTGCTGCAGGAGACGCGTAGCGAGCCGTCCGTTCAGCGCACGCCTGCCGAGCCCGCGCTAGCTTGACGCCGCGAGCGCGTTCTCGAGGAAGCGCGCGGCGGCCAGCGCGCCCGCATCATTGCCGAAGCGCGCGATCACCTGCACGCCGACCGGCAGGCCGTCCACCTTCAGCGCAGGCACGTTGACGCAAGGATTGCCCATCAACGTCCACAGCCGGTTGTAGCGGGGATCGCCGGTCGATGAGAGCCCCTTTGGCGCGGTGCCCGGCGCGGAATAGGTCAAGAGCACATCGACACCCTCAAAGACTTCGCCGAGCTCGCGGCGACCGCGGCGGCCAGTCCGGCGCGCCTCGTCATATTCGCGCGGCGTGACCCCGACGCTCGCATCGAGGGTCGCGCGCAGCATCGGCGCGATCTCGTCGTGACACTCGGAAAACTCCCAGGCGAACGCACGATGCGCCTCGAACACCTGGATGACCGGATGAATGCGCCAAGCCTCCCGCACCAGTTCCGGCAGGTCGACGCTCTCGACGCTCGCGCCGGCGCGCTTCGCAGCCTTGATCGCGGCGGCGAGCCCCTCTTCGGCTGCGGGCTTGACCGGACCGGCGAACTCCTGCCTGACCACGCCTATGCGCGGCGAGGTCGCCGGGCTGATGTCGGAGAATTCGGCACGACCGGTCATCGCAAACAGCCCGCGCGCGACGTCGTCGACGCCGGCACCGAACAGGCCGACCGTATCGAGCGCCCAGGAGAAGCACTTTACGCCTACCGTCGGCAGCAGCCGGAACGACGGCTTGATCGCCGCGACGCCGCAATAGGCCGCGGGCCGGATCACCGAGCCGCCGGTCTGCGTGCCGAGCGCGAGCGGGATCATGCCGGCAGCCACGGCTGCCGCCGAGCCCGCGGAGGAGCCGCCCGGCGTGTGGCCGGGATTGTGCGGATTGAGCGTGACGGTCGGATCGTTCGCGGCGAAGGCGGTCGTCGTGGTCTTGCCAATGACGGTGGCCCCGGCCCGCTTGAGCATCATCACCACCGGTGCATCCGCGCGCGGCTGCCAGTCACGATAGATCGACGAGCCCATCTCGGTCGGGAAATCGGCGGTGTCGACGATGTCCTTGATGCCGACCGCAATGCCGCGCAGCGGACCCGAGCCTTGCGCCTTCGCCGATTTGGCGTGACAGACGAAGGCCCGGACATCCTTCTCCCGCGCCTCGATCGCCTCAAGCGACTGCGCGATCGCGGCATCCGGCGAAAGCTCGCCCCTCTCGATGCGGCGCTGGAGGTCGGCGAGTGAGATCATGGCGAAATCCTTCTTGTTGGAAGCGCTTTTAGCATCGGAACGAGGTCGCGCAAGCGCAGGCCCCCTGTTGCCCACGCGCCCAGGTTGTTCCATGCTGCGCGCGCAAGGAGACACCGTGGACGCTATCACGAACACAACAACCCTCACCGAGGCCGACAGGATCGACCGCTTGCGTCTGATCCGCTCGGACAATGTCGGCCCGCGCACCTTCCGCTCGCTGGTCGATCACTTTGGTAGCGCACGCGCGGCGCTGGAGCGGCTGCCCGAGCTTG
Organism: Bradyrhizobium sp. CCGUVB23; assembly: GCF_024199885.1. NCBI lineage: Bacteria > Pseudomonadati > Pseudomonadota > Alphaproteobacteria > Hyphomicrobiales > Nitrobacteraceae > Bradyrhizobium > Bradyrhizobium sp. CCGUVB23. The sequence goes on along the minus strand of NZ_JANADQ010000001.1, from coordinate 8,011,169 downwards.
CGCGGCGCGGCGGCGCGGCGCGGTCGGGGCGCATCTGCTCCGCAGATGAGGCCAGGGCCGAGCTCGCGGCAAGCCGGAAACGCGGCGTGAGCTGGCTCGCGCCCGGCGAGGACGGCTATCCCTCGCGCCTTGCGACGATCGACGACGCGCCGCCGCTGCTGGCGGTGCGCGGCGACGCCGCAACCTTGATGCGGCCGATGATAGCGATCGTCGGCTCGCGCAATGCCTCCGGCGCCGGGCTCAAATTTGCAGGCCAGCTCGCACGCGAGCTCGGCGAGGCCGGCTTCGTGGTCATCTCGGGCCTTGCCCGCGGCGTCGACCAGGCCGCACATCGCACGAGCATCGCAACCGGCACGGTCGCAGTGCTCGCCGGCGGCCATGACTGCATCTACCCACCCGAGCATGAGGATCTGCTCGCCGCGATCATCGACCAGAGCGGCGCTGCGATCTCCGAAATGCCGCTCGGTCACGCGCCGCGCGCCCGCGATTTTCCTCGCCGCAACCGCCTGATCTCGGGCGCCTCGCTCGGCGTGGTCGTGGTCGAGGCGGCGCAGCGCTCGGGCTCGCTGATCACCGCGCGCATGGCGGCCGAACAGGGCCGCGAGGTCTTTGCCGTGCCGGGCTCGCCGCTCGATCCGCGCGCCGCCGGCACCAATGACCTGATCAAGCAGGGCGCAACGCTCGTGACGGAAGCCGCCGACATCATCAATGCGGTGCAGCCGATCATGGAACGGCCGGTGATGCATCCGGCCGGCGAGCCTGACAGCGAACCGTTTGAAAGCGATCCGCAAGGGCAAGACCGGGATCAGATCACCGGCCTGCTCGGCCCCGTGCCGATCTCGATCGACGATCTCGTGCGGATGTCCGGCGCCTCGCCTGCGATCGTCCGCACCGTGCTTCTAGAGCTCGAACTCGCGGGACGTCTGGAGCGCCACGGCGGTGGTCTGGTCTCGCTCCTCTAGAAAAAGATCGAAAACAACCCCATGCAAAAGTAGAAAGCCCGCCACGGGCGGGCGTCGCAGGGCTTCTCGCCGCTCCCGAGGTGAACCGGGCTAAATCGCTCCAACCAAAGGAGATTCAGCCCAACAGCTCAGATCAGCCCTCATTGCGCTTGTCGAAGCGCGCCCGCGCCGCCTCGATCTCCGTCTGGTGCGCCTTCGCCCACATGCCGAGCGCCTCGACCGGGCGAGCCAGCCCGCGGCCGAGATCGGTCAGTTCATAATCCACGCGCGGGGGAATGGTCGGAAAGATTGTGCGCGTGACGAGCCCGTCGCGCTCCAGCCCGCGCAGCGTCAGGGTCAGCATCCGCTGCGAGATGCCGGCGATCATGCGCTTGAGCTCATTGAAGCGCTTCGGCCCGTCGCCGAGCATCATGATCACGAACACGCTCCATTTGTCGCCGACCCGGGCAAGGATGGAGGCGACGCCGCGGCAGTCGGAATGGTCGGGATGCGGCACCGGCAAGGCGGGCAAATGGCTGTGTGTCGGTTTCAAAGATGTGCCCATGGCTCAAAAAAGTGCGTTCTTGCGGGGATTTCGATAGTCACTCATGTAGTGCGGGTTACAAATCTATACCATGGGTGACCCAAATGAAACTCCTCCACATCGACTCAAGCGTGCTCGGCCCCCACTCCGTCAGCCGGCAGGTTTCGGCGGCCGTCGTCGACCGGCTGCGCCAGGCCACGCCGTCCCCTGAGATTGTTTATCGCGACCTGACCCAGGTGCCGCTCGCGCACCTCTCCGGATCGCATCTCGCCGCCGCGCAAGGCGGCCCGGCGCCGGCAGAACTCGGGCCCGACCTCGCCGCCAGCAAGACCGTGCTGGATGAATTCCTCGCCGCCGACATCGTCGTGATCGGCGCGCCCATGTACAATTTCACCATCCCGAGCCAGCTCAAGGCCTGGATCGATCGCATCATCGTGGCAGGAAAGACGTTCCAGTACGGCGCCACCGGACCTGAAGGGCTTGCCGGCGGCAAGCGCGTGATCGTGGCGATCTCCCGCGGCGGCTATTACGGCGCTGGCACGCCGCTCGCTGCCCTGGAGCACCTCGAAACCTATCTGCGCAGCGTGTTTGGCTTCATCGGGATCAGCCCGGAATTCATTATCGCTGATGGCATCCAGGTCGGACCGGACCACCGCGAGAAGGCCATCGCAGGCGCGCTTCAGGCCGCGACCAGCCTGCGCGCGGCCTAGGCTTCTCGCCAACGCCATCTGTCGCCGCCACATGCGGGCGGCGGCAACTGCACCAGCGCATCTGTCGCAAAGCTAAAACCACATCCCCTGAATGCCCAGGATGACGGCGACCAGCGAGATGAGCAATCCAATGCCGGAGAACAAGGCGACCGCAACGAGCTCGTGCGTGTCGGATTTCTTCGCGGGGATGGCGGAACGTTCGGTGTAAATACGCGGTGCTGAAATCGACGAAAAAATGCGAGCGGCTTTCGGCATAACGGGCTCCCTTAAATGGGTCTTATGACCCCTGCCCGTAGAAATGTCTGTGCACCGCACGCCAAGGTTCAACCATATCACGCACTGTTTTGGAAATACGTCTCAGGGATGAGGGAACCGGCCGGCGCAACCGCGCCAGGCCGGTTCAATTTTCACTTCATCGATCAACCGCGAAAGATCGGAGCGCCCGCAGGCGAGCCGGTCGCGCCACCATCGACGAAGATCTCGGCACTCTGCACATGCGCGGAATCATCGGAGGCGAGGAACAGCACCGTCTTCGCAATGTGATCTGCTTCACCGATCCGGCCGAGCGGCGTGGTCCTGGCGATGCGGCTCTCCAACGCGGCAAATGCCTCGTCGGTCGGCGCCGCGCCCTTCCAGATCGGCGTGCGGGCCGCGCCCGGCGCCACCACGTTGACGCGGATTCCACGCGGCGACAGTTCGGACGCCATTACGCGCGCCATCGAGCGCACGCCGGCCTTGCTCGCGGCGTAGGCGGAATAGCCGGGATTGCCGAGCACCGAGATCACCGAGCCATTGAGAATGATGGAGGCGCCGTCATTGAGATGCGGCAGCGCCGCCTGCACGGTGAAGAACACCGAGGTGATGTTGGTGCGGATCACCTGCTCGAAGGCGGACAGCGTGGTGCCACCGAGCGGCGTATTGCCGGGGATGCCGGCATTGGCGAAGACGATGTCGAGCTTGCCGAATTTCTCGACCGCGCGCGCGATTGCCTTCTCGGTCGCGGCGACGTCGTTGATGTCGGCTTCTACCGCAAGACCGCTGGCCCCGAGTTCCTTCGCGGCAGCCTGCAGCGTGTCCTTGTTGCGCCCTGTGATAGTGACCTTGGCGCCCTCGGCCACGAACAGCTTTGCCGTCGCAAGGCCGATGCCGCTATTGCCGCCGGTGATGAATGCCGTCTTGCCCTTCAGTCTCACGCTCGCCTCCTTGGTTGCATAATGAAACTGGATTGCCATCTAGGGCATCTAGTTTTATAATGCAACCACACAAGCGCGTGATCGGCGCACGATGGGAACGGCACGATGGTGAAACGAACGAGCTTTGAGGGGGACTCCTGCCCGATCGCGCGATCGCTGGAGGCGATCGGCGACTGGTGGTCGCTCCTGATCATTCGCGAGGCGCTGTTCGGCGTGCGTCGCTTCGGCGAGTTCCAGGCCAAGCTCGGCATGGCCAAGAACATCCTCGCCACGCGGCTGCGCGCTCTCGTCGACCACGGCATCCTGAAGATCGCCCCCGCCTCCGACGGCAGCGCCTATTCTGAATATGTGCTGACGCCGAAGGGCCGCGGCATCTTCCCGGTCCTGGTCGCACTCCGGCAATGGAGCGAGGAGTTCGACGACCGCCCGGAGGAGATCGCGACCATCCTGGTCGATCGCGACAAGGGCCGCCCGGTGAAGAAGCTCGAGCTGCGCGCGGAGGATGGACGGGTGCTGAGTGCCGTCGACACCACGCTCAAGGCGCGGCCGCGGCGGAGCCGGAGCGCAGGTTAGCGGATGTCAGCTTTTCTGGAAACGCTCCGCTTGTCAGAGCATGCCCGGCTCTGACGAGAGAAGATCGGCCCACTGAGCAATCCAATAGTTAGAATCAAGCTACCATTTTCTCACCCGGCTTGCCCGCGATGGGTGCTTCCTTGCGTGGCCGCTTGATGATCTTGTCGATCTTTTTCGACCAGTCGCCGTAGTAGGCCAACGCGCATAGAATTCCGACCCCCGCGGCGCTAATCAGGATTTGAGTGAGCAGCGCTCCTGAACTGATCGTCAGCAGGAAATAGCCGAGGAACGAGAGAAATATGCCGACGCAGAACACCCGCAGGGACTGTTGACCGCATTTGATCAACGGATCGCAAATTGGGCTCTTCAGCCCCTTCCAATCCATTGGCATGAATCGGATCACGAGCAATGCGATCACGATGAAATGCAGGACCCGGTAAGGCGCAAGATTTGTCTTGTCGTTCGGATTGACGGCATCAAACAGCCAGTCTGGAACGATCTGCCTGACGCTTCCGAAGGAAGCCGCCAGCGTCAGGATGAGAGCAAAAACCAGATAGATCGCGAGCTGACGCGAGCCAAGAACCGGCTACGGTTGGCGGGCTCTAATGCTTTCTTTTAAGACACCCGAAAACGGCTCATTCCTGATCCATGCCGAAGTCAAATGTCTCTGCGGGTGCTCCCTTACGAACGGTACCAAATTGATCGAGCGATAGCGTCAACGCGATGGATGAGGAGTTCAGGTCCGCAAGTTCGAGCTTCAACTGCTTCCCGGAGTCTAGCTTCGCGATGAGATCAGGGTTCACGGGCGCGGCCGCAATGCAGATGTTGGTCAGACACCAATTGAAGGGAATCTGAGTCGAGAGCCCCTGATCCACGCTGACTTTGACGCCCATTTGGAGGTTCGCCCCTTGTGGAACGAAAAGTTGCAAGCGAGCAGCGCCGTCCGCGCGCCGGATCAGATCGACTCTGGTCACGACCTGACCAAGATCGTCGGTACCGGTCGATGTCGTACGGCAGATCGCAGTCCCATCACTGGAATTGAAACAGAGCTTTCTCCAAGCCGAGTATTGAATCGTTTGAGGTAGGCGCACTCTCGGAGCTTTTGCCTGTAACTCCGCACCAGAACGGGTGCTGCCCATTTGTTGCTGCGCGCTGCTCGTTGCTGAATGCTTCTCAAGAAATTGGCTTACCAGCGGAGACCAGATGGGTACTGCGTCGGGGGAATCGATCATGAAATGGCCGTCGCCTCCGAATGCTGGCAGCATGTGATATTCGGCGTTTCCTCCCGCCGCCACGAAGGCGTCATGCATCCGCTTCGTCAGCTCTGGCCCGAAATAGGTGTCGTTCTCTGTGTATAGCCATAGCATCGGTACTCGTGCCGAACGACCAAACTCGCTTGTAGCTGCGACGAGTTTATCGGGAGCACAGTTGTTGTTCGGTTTGCCATCTACTCTGCCTCCACGTCCTGCCGCAAAGGTAATGACGGCTTGAACTGACGATGGGTTCCGACTCGCAAGAGCAATCGATCCCCATCCACCGCCGGACTGACCAACCACGACGACCTTGCCGGGCTGAATCGCCTTCTTCTTGCTCATGTAATCGATGACCCACTCGTTCATGGTGGCGATGGCAAGTCCAGGGCCTTTGAAGTTCGGGTTGTTGCAGGTACCGATGTGCGCAAAGACCGCTCCATAGAGCCCCTGATCTTTGTCATCCAGGCTACTGGCGCCGTATCTCACCGGTGATATGACAAAATAACCGCGGCTCGCGAACCACCGCGCTGCCGCGCGGTACTCGATGGTCGGGAACATCGTCCGTTCCTGGAGGCCGAGCGCAATTCCGTGATTCATGATCACAAGAGGAAATGGACCATCGCCGATCGGCCGTACCACGAAGGCAAGCATAGGAAGTGGGAAGGGGAGCGCCCAGATTTCCTCTTGGATTGTTGGCGCTGCTGCAACATCTTCCGCGACGGCCGAGGAATAAAGAGCCGGTAGAGATGCCAGCAAGGTCAGAGCAATCAGAAGGCGCTTCAGCATCTTCGTACTCCGTTCTCAAAAGATCAATTGCCGCAAGGAGCAGAAGCATCGTGCGCAGGAAACGTATCGGCGTTTCATCGCTCAATTGGTCATTTCGAGGCTAAGTAGCCGTGCCTTGAGCCCTTTGACATAGATCAAGCCCAAACGTTCGGCGGGGCCACAGCAGGGCTACCAGACTTCTGCCGTTGGCCCATCAGAGAAATGGCTCCGCGCCTCGTCGAGTTCGGACAACACGCCGCGAGGCCGGAGTACCGCCGGCCCGACTCCAAAGCATGCATTTGTCCCCGGAGTTTATGCTACTCTCGGGCGGTCGGAAGATGGTGCCATCTTCGCCGACACGTGAAATCCCGTTCAACCTCGTCGACGACTTGGGTGGGAAAATGCATCACGTTCAAGAGAGGCTCCTCGAAAGCAGGATGACCGAAATCGAGCAGGCCCGGTCTTGGAGCCCGCGCGTCATCTCCAAATTCGAAAGCTTGATCCGGGGTGGCGACGACCTCTCGCTTTATCGCGTCAATCCGCTTTCCTTTGCGCGCGACCGCGCCATCAGCGAAGCAGAGAGCATCGACCTGTTTCTTCATGCCGCGCGGAGCGGTCTGTTCGACATGAGCTGGGACGTCGTGTGTCCCCAGTCCGGCATGGTGCTCGACAGTTTCGGCGCCTTGCGAACCCTGAAAACCCACTATGTTTGCGGTCTGTGCGATGTCAGCGGCGATACAGACCTCGATGACTTCATCGAAGTGACTTTCACGGTCTCCCCGCAGCTCCGAAGGCTTCCCTTCCACGATCTGGCGTCGCTTTCGGTCGAAGATTTTCACTGGAAGGCCCGCTTTCTCACCGATGGGCGCTTGCCGGGTCAGCCGATCCGCTTTCTTGACGTTCTGCGCGGTCTCGTTCGCGGCATGTCGTTCCTGCCTCCCGGCTCCACCACGTCGCTCATGGTCGAACTCGGCCCCGGCGCACTCGCCGGGGTCAATGTGCAGACGCAGGCCAGCTTCGCGGTGAGTGTGGTCGGCGAGCCCGCATCGGCTCCGGCGCGCTTGTCAATCAAGTATGATGGACGCCGTTTTTCTCCGCTCGCATCCGCCGTGCCGCCCGGGCCGGTGGTCGTTGAAGTGGAGAATTGCTCTGCCACACGCGGCTCCTTGCTTCTGATCAACTGGCCGCCCGAGATCCTGGCGCAGACGGTCAAGCCCGCCCTCGACTTCGATCCCTATCTGTCGGGCGGCATGCTGCTCGCCCGACAGACTTTCCGACGACTGTTCCGGTCGGAGCGCGTCGATGAAAAGGAAGGCCTTGGCATCAGGCAGGTGACCTTGCTGTTCACGGACCTGAAGGGATCGACCGCCATGTACGAACGGCTTGGCGACCTCAATGCCTATGCGCTGGTGCGCGAACATTTTGCCCTGCTGGGCTCAACCGTGCAGGAACACTCGGGCGCCATCGTCAAGACGATCGGCGACGCCGTGATGGCCGTGTTCTCCCGTCCTGCCGATGCCGTCTCGGCTGCGCTGCACATTCTGGCGGATATAGAGCGCTACAATGCCGAGCACGGCGATCCCAGCATCATCCTGAAGATCGGAGCCCATTGCGGCCCCTCGATCGCGGTCACCTTGAACGAAAACCTCGACTATTTCGGGCAGACCGTGAATGTTGCGGCGCGCGTACAGGCACTGGCCGATGCCGGAGAGATTTGCCTTTCGGAAGCGCTCTATTCGGCACCAGGGGTAAGTCAAGTTCTCGCCGGTCACAACGTTGTCGCGTTCGACGCACCGCTTCGGGGAGTCGAGGGAGCGGCGTGCGTCTATCGCGTGACGGACATGTAGACCGTGGCCGCCCTGCTCAGTCATTGCGAGTGCAGCGAAGCAATCCAGACTGTCACCGCGGAAAGATTCTTTCGCCGGCTAGGGAACGGCAGACCTTATTGTCGTTTGGTCAGTACCCGAGCCTTCCGCGCAATTCCCCAAGCGCGAACTTTGGCTACTGCGATGCACGCGTTGAATAGCCACCGCGCCGCGCGTTGCTGCTTGATCTAAGTCAAGATCGGGCGGCGGCTAAGCGAAAATGCTCGGTGTGATAGTATGAAAAGAGGAACGATGTCCGGCGAGAGCAACCAGTCACTCCGTATCGCCGTTCTCGGAGCCGGTGCAATGGGATCGTTGTTCGGGGGCAGTCTCTTCGAGGGCGGAGCAAATGTTACCCTATTCGACCTCGACGTCGCTCATGTCGAATCGATCCGCAAGAACGGCCTCAACCTCAAGACGGACGCAGGCGAACGCCGCATTCACGTCCCGGTTCTATTTCCCTCGGAGGTGAATGGGGTCTACGACCTCGTCATCGTCTTCACGAAGGCGATGCACACGAGACAGGCACTAACCGCCATACGTAGCGCGATCGGCCCAAACACGGCGTTATTGAGCCTGCAAAACGGACTCGATAACAAGCTTGTTCTCACGGAGTTCGCCGATCCCAAAAATGTGCTGATCGGCATCACAACTTACCCCGCCGATCTCAAGGGGCCGGGCCGCGTCGAATCTCATGGTCGCGGCGTTGCCCGGCTTGCGGCGGCAGGCGAACCAGCCTCGCCGACACTGGACCTCCTACCCGACCTGTTCGCGCGCAGCGGGCTCGATGCAGTAATCGATCCACATGCCGAAGCGGCGATTTGGGAAAAAGTGGCGTTCAACGCCGCATTGAACGGCCTTTGCGCAATCACCGGCTCAGCGGTGGGGCAAATCGGCGCTCACCCGGAAACGCGGGCGTTGGCTTTTCAGATTGTCTCGGAGGTCTGTACCACGGCGATCGCCTGCGGCTTTGCTGTTGAGCGGCAGCATGTGGAGGAGATGTTGGCCGATGCGCTGGCACACCACATCCATCATAAGCCTTCCATGCTTCAAGATGTGATTGCAGGTAGACCCACCGAGATCGAGGCGATATGTGGCGCGGTGGTCCGCCGCGCAGACGAGCGGGGCGTAGCAGCCCCGGTTACTCGTACGATCCTGGCGCTCGTACGGCATATCGACTGGCGTGCAGCCACTGCGCGAAGATCGGCCGACCAACTCAGGCGTGATCCTACAGAAGTCTAGATTATTAGCGCAGCGCTGAATTCCTCGATTCGGCCCCTCACGACAGCTTGCGCTTGCTGCGCAGGCGGATGTGCTCATCGGCCTCTAGCTGGGTCATGCCGAGGAGATAATGCAGCACGTCGAGCTTGTGGCGTTCGGCGATCTGGCGCAGGTGAACCACCTGCTCGGCGATGAACGCGACAGCCTCGTCCGCCCCGCCCTCACCCGGTTCCTCGCTCCTCGAACGCTTTGCTCCGGCCGAGACGGCCTGCGTCCGCTTCCTCGCTGGTTTTGTCACCAGACCCCATCCGAATCCTTAGCCATCTCCGATTCTACGCCGCCCCGCGCCACAACTCCAAGGCGGTATTTTACAACTTATCCGATATGAAACTTTGCTCATTTTCGACCCGTTCAACAGCCCTCGATTTGACAGGGACGGCCTCACCACCCATGTTCGGGTCGAAACGGCCGACCCGAGTCCCTTCGAATTTGGCCTAAATTTCTCCCGTAAGTTACTGGAACTACATGAATATCGTCATTGTGGAGTCGCCGGCGAAAGCCAAGACGATCAACAAATATCTGGGCTCGTCCTACGAGGTTCTGGCCTCGTTCGGCCATGTCCGCGACTTGCCGGCGAAGAACGGATCGGTCGATCCGGAGGAAAATTTCAAGATGATCTGGGAGGTCGACCCCAAGGCGGCCGGCCGGCTCAATGACATTGCCAAGTCCCTGAAGGGCGCCGAGCGCCTGATTCTAGCCACCGACCCCGATCGCGAGGGCGAGGCGATCTCCTGGCACGTACTTGAGGTGCTGAAAGAGAAGCGCGCGCTGAAGGACCAGAAGATCGAGCGCGTGGTGTTCAACGCCATCACCAAGCAGGCGGTCTCGGAGGCCATGAAGCATCCGCGCCAGATCGACGGTGCGCTGGTCGACGCCTACATGGCGCGCCGCGCGCTGGACTATCTGGTCGGCTTCACCCTCTCCCCCGTGCTGTGGCGAAAGCTGCCGGGCGCCCGCTCGGCCGGCCGCGTGCAGTCGGTGGCGCTGCGCCTCGTCTGCGACCGCGAGCTCGAGATCGAGAAGTTCGTCGCCCGCGAATACTGGTCGCTGATCGCGACCCTGCTGACGCCGCGCGGCGACGCCTTCGAGGCCCGTCTGGTCGGCGCCGACGGCAAGAAGATCCAGCGGCTCGACATCGGCACCGGCGCGGAAGCGGAAGACTTCAAGAAGGCGCTGGAACTGGCCACCTACGCGGTCACTGCGGTCGATGCCAAGCCGGCCCGACGCAATCCGCAGGCGCCCTTCACGACCTCCACCCTCCAGCAGGAAGCCAGCCGCAAATACGGCTTTGCGCCCGCGCACACGATGCGGATCGCGCAACGGCTCTACGAGGGCATCGACATCGGTGGCGAGACCACCGGACTCATTACTTATATGCGTACCGACGGTGTGCAGATCGCGGGCGAAGCGATCACCCAGGCGCGCAAGGTGATCGGCGAGGACTACGGCAACGCCTACGTGCCGGACAGCCCCCGTCAGTACCAGACCAAGGCCAAGAACGCGCAGGAAGCGCACGAAGCGATCCGCCCGACCGACCTCTCCCGCCGCCCCGCCAGCATGGCCCGCAAGCTCGATGCCGATCAGGCCAAGCTCTACGAGCTGATCTGGAAGCGCACCATCGCAAGCCAGATGGAAGCGGCCGAGCTCGAGCGCACCACCGTCGACATCACGGCGAAGGCAGGCTCCCGCACGCTGGAGCTGCGCGCCACCGGCCAGGTCATCAAGTTCGACGGTTTCCTGGCGCTCTACCAGGAAGGCCGCGACGACGAGGAGGACGAGGACTCCCGCCGCCTGCCCGCGATGAGCGAGGGCGAAGCCGTCAAGCGGCAGTCGCTCTCCGTCACGCAGCATTTCACCGAGCCGCCGCCGCGCTTCTCGGAGGCCTCGCTGGTCAAGCGCATGGAAGAGCTCGGCATCGGCCGGCCCTCGACCTATGCCTCGATCCTCCAGGTCCTGAAGGACCGCGGCTACGTCAAGCTCGAGAAGAAGCGCCTGCACGGCGAGGACAAGGGCCGCGTCGTGGTCGCGTTCCTGGAGAGCTTCTTCAGCCGCTACGTCGAATACGATTTCACCGCCGGTCTGGAGGAGCAGCTCGACCGCATCTCCAACAACGAGATCTCCTGGCAGCAGGTGCTGAAGGATTTTTGGCGCGACTTCATCGGCGCCGTCGACGAGATCAAGGATCTGCGCGTCGCGCAGGTGCTCGATGTGCTCGACGAGATGCTCGGGCCGCACATCTACCCCGCCCGCGCCGATGGCGGCGACGTCAGGCAATGCCCGAGCTGCGGCAGCGGCAGGCTCAACCTGAAGGCCGGCAAGTTCGGCGCCTTCGTCGGCTGCTCGAACTATCCGGAGTGCCGCTACACCCGCCAGCTCGCCGCGGACGGTGAAGCCAGCGCCGACCGCTCGCTCGGCCAGGATCCCGACACCGGCTTCGAGGTCTGGGTCAAGGCCGGCCGCTTCGGGCCCTACATCCAGCTCGGCGAGCAGAAGGACTATGCGGAAGGCGAGAAGCCGAAGCGCGCCGGCATCCCGAAGGGCACCTCGCCCGGTGATGTCGAGCTCGAGCTTGCGCTGAAACTGCTGTCGCTGCCGCGCGAGATCGGCAAGCATCCGGAGACCGGTCAGCCGATCACCGCAGGCCTCGGCCGCTTCGGGCCGTTCGTGAAGCACGAAAAGACGTACGCCAGCCTTGAAGCCGGCGACGAGGTGTTCGACATCGGTCTCAATCGCGCGGTGACGCTGATCGCGGAGAAGGTCGCCAAGGGCCCGAGCCGCCGCTTCGGCGCCGATCCCGGCAAGGCGATCGGCGATCATCCGACGCTCGGCACCGTCACCGTGAAGAGCGGCCGTTACGGCGCCTATGTCACGGCAGGTGGCGTCAACGCCACGATCCCCGCCGAGTTCGAGAAGGACGCGATCACCCTGCCCCAGGCGATCGCGCTGATCGACGAGCGCGCAGCCAAAGGTGGTGGAAAGAGCGGCGGCAAGGCCAAAGCAAAGAAGGCGAAGGCGACCAAGACCACGGCAAAGACCGCCGAGGGCGAGGACGCGCCCAAGCCAGCAAAGAAACCGGCCGCAAAAAAAACCGCGGCCAAGACGAAATCTGAATCAACCAGCAAGGCACGCGCAGCCGTGTCGTCGACCGCCAAGACGTCGCCGACCAAGGGATCTGCCGCTGCCAAGGCACCGGCCAAGAAGAGTGCCGGCAAGAATTAGAGGTTAAGTGAAACGTAAGAATGACCATGGCTTTCCTGATCGGAACGCCATCGTCGCCTTCATCAAGGCAAATCCAGGAAAGGTCGGCACTCGCGAAATAGCGCGCGAGTTCGGCCTGAAGAACGCCGATCGCGTCGAGCTCAAGCGCATGCTGCGCGATCTCGCCGACGACGGAATCATCAAGAAAAAGCGCCACAAGGTTTCAGAGCCGGACAGCCTGCCGCCGACGCTGCTCGCCGACATCACCGGCCGCGACAGCGACGGCGAGTTGATCGCCTCCCCCGCCGAATGGGACGAGGTCGAGAGCGGCGAACCGCCGAAGATCCTCATCGAGATGCCGCGCCGGCCGAAGCCGGGCGCCGCGGCCGGCGTCGGCGACCGCGCCTTGCTTCGCATCGAGCGCTCCGACGAGACCGAAGGTCCCGCCTGGCGGGGCCGCATCATCAAGGTCATCGACAAGGCCAAGAGCCGCATTCTCGGCGTCTTCCGCAGCCTGCCCGAGGGCGGCGGACGGCTCGTGCCGGTCGACAAGAAGTTCGCCGACCGTGAACTCAACATTGCGAAGACCGAGACGCAAGGCGCAGAGGATGGCGACCTCGTCAGCGTCGACATCGTGCGCTCGCGCGGCTTTGGCCTGGCCTCGGGCCGGGTGAAAGAGAAGCTCGGCTCGGTCAAGTCCGAGAAGGCGATCAGCCTGATCGCGATCTACGCCCACGATATCCCCCTGCAATTCTCTCCCGCCGCGGAGCGCGAGGCGGAAGCGGCGGAGCCGGCAAACCTGAAGGGCCGCGAGGACTGGCGCGACGTCCCGCTCGTCACCATCGATCCGCCTGACGCCAAGGATCATGACGACGCGGTGCACGCGGAGGCCGATCCCGATCCCAACAACAAGGGCGGCTTCATCGTCAATGTCGCGATCGCGGATGTGAGCTTCTACGTCCGCCCCAGCACTGCGCTCGACCGCGATGCGATCGACCGCGGCAACTCAGTCTATTTCCCGGACCGCGTCGTGCCGATGCTGCCGGAGCGGATCTCCAACAATCTGTGCTCGCTGGTACCGGGCGAGCCGCGCGGCGCCCTCGCCGTGCGGATGGTGATCGGCCCCGACGGCCGCAAGCGCTCGCACTCGTTCCATCGCATCCTGATGCGTTCGGCGGCAAAGCTGCACTATGCGCAGGCGCAGGCCGCGATCGACGGCCGGCCGGATGACACCACCGGCCCCCTGCTCGATCCGATCCTCAAACCGCTCTATGCCGCCTACGCCTGCGTCAAGCGCGCCCGCGACGAGCGCGATCCGCTCAATCTGGATTTGCCCGAGCGCAAGATCCTGTTGAAGAGCGACGGCACGGTCGATCGCGTTGTCGTGCCTGAAAGGTTGGACGCGCACCGGCTGATCGAGGAGTTCATGATCCTCGCCAACGTCGCGGCAGCAGAGATGCTGGAGAAGAAGTCGCTGCCGCTGATCTACCGCGTGCACGACGAGCCGACGCTGGAAAAGGTCCACGCGCTTCAGGAGTTTCTGGAGACGCTCGACGTTCCCTTTGCCAAGAGCGGCCCGCTGCGCCCGACCCTGTTCAACCGCGTGCTGGCCCAGCTCGAAGGTCACGACTACTACCCGCTGGTCAGCGAGGTGGTGCTGCGCGCACAGGCGCAAGCCGAGTACTCAGCCGAAAATTATGGGCACTTCGGCCTCAACCTGCGCCGCTACGCGCATTTCACTTCGCCGATCCGCCGCTACGCGGACCTCGTGGTGCACCGCGCGCTGGTTCGCGCGCTGGGCCTGGGCGAAGGCGCGCTGCCCGACAGCGAGACCCCGGAAACCTTAAGCGAAGTCGCCGCGCATATTTCGGTCACCGAACGGCGCGCGATGAAGGCCGAGCGCGAGACCGTCGACCGGCTCATTGCGCATCATCTCGCCGATCGCATCGGCGCGACGTTCCAGGGCCGCGTCTCCGGCGTCACGCGCGCCGGCCTGTTCGTCAAGCTCGACGACACCGGCGCCGACGGGCTGATCCCGATCCGATCCCTCGGCACGGAGTATTTCAACTATGACGAGGGCCGCCACGCCCTCGTCGGCTCGCGCAGCGGTGCCATGCACCAGCTGGGTGATGTCGTCGACGTCCGTCTGGTAGAAGCTGCTCCCATTGCCGGCGCGCTGCGCTTCGAGCTGTTGTTGGCGGGCGAGAGCGCGCCGCGCGGCCGCAGAGACGTTCGTCCGCAGCGCAAATCGGCGAAGGCGCGCCCCGGACGCAGTCCGGAGAAGAAGCGCAAGCCAGAGAGGCAGACCGGCAAGGGAAAGAAGGGCAAGGGCGCGAAAGGCAAGGGAAAGAACAAGGCATGGAAGCGATGAGCACGGCGCCGAAGATCTGGACGCGCGAGACCGGCCTCGTCGAGAAGCGCGACGTCTGGGATGCGATGAAGCGCGGCTTTCGCGGTCGCTGCCCGCGTTGTGGCCAGGGCAAGCTGTTCCGCGCGTTCCTGAAAACTGCCGACAACTGCTCGGCCTGCGGGCTCGACTTCACGCCGCATCGCGCCGACGACCTGCCCGCCTATCTCGTGATCGTCATCGTCGGCCACATCGTGGTGCCGACGATCCTCTGGATCGAGACCAACTACACCACGCCGGCCTGGATCAGCTTTGCCGCCTATCTGCCCTTCACCTTCGTCGCATCGCTCGCGTTGCTGCAACCGGTCAAGGGCGCCGTGGTCGGCCTGCAATGGGCCCTGCGCATGCACGGCTTTGACGACAATCCGCCGGATGGTATTCCGCCGGTCTAAACAACAATGAAGAAGAGAATTTGGGGTTGGAGATGACGGACGTGGCGCAAGCGGCACCGGAAAAAGTCCACGAAGAAAAGGAAGCCGACCACCATCCTTATTTTCGGCCAAAGGATGCTGCCACCCTGATCCTCGTTGATCGCAGCGGCTCCGTTCCAAAAGTCCTGGTCGGCAAGCGCCACGACAAGGTGGTGTTCATGCCGGGCAAGTTCGTCTTCCCCGGTGGCCGCGTCGACAAGGACGACTATCGCGTGCCCTGCGCGGCGCCGATCACGCCGGAGCTTCAGGCCAATCTGTTCAAGGGCAGCCCGAAGACGGAAGCCTCGCGTGCAAAATCGCTTGCGATCGCCGCGATCCGCGAGGCCTGCGAGGAAACCGGTCTCTGCCTCGGGCGTCAGCACGAGGGCAAGGCGCCGAAGCTTGCCGGCCCCTGGAAGCCGTTTGCGGATGCGGGACTGTTGCCTGATCCCTCCGGCCTGTTCCTGATCGCGCGCGCGATCACACCGCCCGGTCGCGTCAAGCGTTTCGACACGCGCTTCTTCACCGCGGATGCCTCCGCCATCACCCATCGCGTCGAGGGCGTCGTGCATGCCGATGCCGAGCTGGTCGAGCTGGTCTGGGTCGAGCTCGGCTCACAGCCGCTCGCCGACCTGCATCCGATGACGCGGAACGTGCTCAACGAGCTGGACAGGCGGCTCGCCACCGGCCCGCTCCGCCATGACGCGCCGGTGCCGTTCTTCCATTTCTACGGCGGCAAGATGCAGAAGGATATCTTGAGCTGACCTATTCTTGCGGATCTCTGAGATCCGTATCATCTGGCTCGGTGCCGACGTAGTCGCGCGCGGGGAGCTTGAGGGCTCGGCCGAGCTCGTTCGCAAGCTTGTTCGCCTCGTCGCGCGACGTGAAGCTCGACAGCGTGATCGGCGTGGTGTCCCTGTTGCCGCAGAGATTGACGTCGTACATCGTCAGCTCCGCATCGCAGTCATCGGTGATGCTGATCAGGTTATAGTCGGCCAGATTGCGCAATGAGCGGAAATTCAGCGGACCAAACTGCCTGGTGATGATGACCTGGCGCAGCTTATCGTTCAGAATGATGAAATAGCGGTATGTCAGCAGGATGAGGCCGGGAATGCCGACCGCAACGCCGAGACCCGTAAAGACCAGCACAGGCACCCAGTCATCCGCCAGCCGTCCGAAGCCGAACAGGTCCTGTCGCAGCCCCAGAGCGACGTTCCACAGCAGGTAGCCACTCGCCGCAAGCAGTGGCAGCGACAGCAGCCGGCCAATCCAGGGCATCGGCCGATCGATGCGGATTGTGCCGTCCAATATGGTTGCGCCGGCCATAGGCATTGGTTCTCGTCTCGCGGAAACAAGACTTTGTCGGCCGGGACGGCTGACAGGTTCGAGGGCAATGGCTCTCCACCCTCGTCATTCCGGGGCGCCGCATAGCGGCGAGCCCGGAATCCATAACCACGATCGGGAGTATGGATTCCGGGCTCGCGCCAAGGGGCGCGCCCCGGAATGACGGCCATGCTGAGTATGGAGCGAAAAACAAAAAATTGTTCTGCGCGTGGCTGATGGCACATGCGGGCGCCGCACCTATGTCATGTCGAGCGACACCCAGTATGGACACGGGCGATGGCACAGCGGCAACTCAAGCTCGGCGCGTTCATGCGCCCGATCTCAATCCACACCGGCGCCTGGCGCTATCCCGGCGCCTGGCCCGACGCCAATTTCAATTTCGGCCACATCAAGCAGCTGATCAGGAAGCTCGAGGCGGGCAAGTTCGACGCTTTCTTCATGGCCGATCACCTCGCCGTGCTGAACATGCCGATCAATGCCTTGAAGCGTAGCCACACCGTGACGTCGTTCGAGCCGTTCACGCTTCTGTCGGCGCTCGCCGCCGTGACCGAGCGCATCGGCCTGATCGCGACGGGCTCGACCACCTTTGACGAGCCCTATCATGTCGCGCGTCGTTTTGCCTCGCTCGACCATCTCAGCGGCGGCCGCGCGGGCTGGAACATCGTCACCACCTCGAATCCGGACGCGGCGCTGAATTTCGGTCTCGACGATCACATGGAGCACGCCGAGCGCTACAAGCGCGCCCGCGAATTCTATGATGTCGTCACCGGCCTCTGGGATTCCTTCGCCGACGACGCCTTCGTGCGCGACGTCGAACAGGGTCTGTTCTTCGAGCCGTCGAAGATGCACGTGCTCGACCACGAGGGCAAATATCTGAAGGTACGTGGTCCCCTGAACATCGCCCGCCCCGTCCAGGGCTGGCCGGTGATCGTGCAGGCCGGAGCGTCCGAGGACGGCAAGCAGCTCGCGGCGGAGACCGCGGAAGCCGTGTTCACCGGCGGCGGCAGCCTTGCCGACGGGCAGAAGCTCTATGCCGACATCAAGGGCCGCATGGAGAAGATCGGCCGCGATCCCGAGCATCTGAAGATCTTGCCGGGCGCTTTCGTGGTGGTCGGCGATAGCGTCGATGAAGCCAAGGAGAAGCGCGCCCTGCTCGACAGCCGCGTGCATTACGACAGCGCCATCGCCTCGCTCTCGGTCATCCTAGGCACGGACACGAGCGGCTTCGACCCGGACGGGCCGCTGCCGCCGATCCCCGAGACCAACGCCAGCAAGAGCGGCCGGCAGCGGATGGTCGATCTCGCGGCGCGCGACAAGCTCACGGTGCGCCAGCTCGCCCAGCGCGTCGGCGGCTATGGCGGGCTGTCCTTCGTCGGCACGGCGAAAACCATCGCCGACCAGATGGAGGAATGGCTCCTCAGTCGCAGCTCTGACGGATTCAACATCATGTTCCCGTTCCTGCCCGCGGGCCTCGACGATTTCGTCGACAAGGTCGTCCCGGAACTGCAACGGCGCGGGATTTTCCGGAAAGAGTACGAAGGGGCCACTTTGAGGGAGAATCTGGGGCTGCCGCGGCCGAAAAACCGGTTCTTTGAGGGTTAATCGGGCCGATTTGAGCGAGTTTCTGGCCGCAAAACCTTGACTTTGGGCGGTTTGTGGCTAGGTTGCCGGCCAACGCGGGCCGTTTGGCCGGCTCCTCAAATCCCATTCCATTCGAGGTTTCTGAACATGGCCAAAGCGGTCACCATCAAGGTCAAGCTCGTGTCCTCGGCTGACACCGGCTTCTACTACGTCGCCAAGAAGAATTCGCGCACCATGACCGAGAAGCTGGTCAAGAAGAAGTACGACCCGGTCGCGCGCAAGCACGTCGAATTCAAGGAAGCCAAGATCAAGTAAGATCGCGGAACGCTGAACGACTTCGGCGGGGTCCCTTGCGGGCCCCGTTTTTATTTGCGGCCGTTTTTATTTGCGGCCGTTGGTCGTAGCCTTGGCGTCCATGAGCGCAACCATGGACGAAGGAAACGTTGGTGGCTACTCGGTCGCCTATGGCCGCGACGACACCTATTTCCCCGTCTACGTGACGGCGGCGCTGGCTGCGATCTTCTGCACCGCCGCCCTCCTCACCGGCGCGCTCTACTGGCTCCTGCTCGCAGCGCTTGCAGCCGGCTTCACCTACTACAACATTCCGCTGCTCGAGACCGGCCGTCCCACCATCGGCGCCAATCAATACGGCATCTTCATCCAGGCCTTCGGCCTGATCCGGTGGCGCGCCATCGAGCGCATCGATCTCGTCGAGATCGCCGAACGCGCCATGACCGTGCACGAGCTGCAAATCGTGCTCAATGCGCCGCTCACCAGCGCGCTGGTCGCCGACTGGCGCAAGCAGCCGTCATGGCGTTGGCTGATGCGCCTGCCCTGGCGGATGAGCCATACCAACATGGTCCGAATCAACGTCGAGCCGTTCGATCAGCCTCCCGACATGATCCATCGCACGTTCCTGAGGATGTGGCGCTACTACCGTAGCTAGCGTGTACCCATAAATCCGTGATGTCCGCTTTCGGTGGTCAAAATGCGAAGAACCCAGTGTGAGCAAATCTGGTCCGCTGTAACCCACTGACCGGACCTCGACGAGGCGTGCGGACACGTTGCTGATGGGCCAATGGGCGACCTCAACCTATTCAATCACCTCGTCGGCGCGGGCGAGCAATGAGGCAGGAATTTCGAGGCCAAGCGCCTTTGCAGTCTTGAGGTTTATGAACAGATCAAACTTGGTGGGCTGTTCGACGGGCAGGTCGGCTGGCTTGGCACCCTTAAGGATTTTGTCCACGTAGGTAGCGCAGCGCCGGTTGAAATCATTGATGTCAGAGCTGGCCCCGGTTGTTTGGACAGCGCCCCGCGAAAATTAAGTGGATTCCTGCCGGGTTATGCTGAAGGCGGGGCTTTACGATTTTGCTGTGGCGTCGGGAGGGCGTAAGCCCGACCAGAGCCGCAGCAAAATCGTTGGCGACGATCATGCGGCCGTCACCATCGTTTGCGCGCCGAAGTAAGCCTCGTCGGGCGTGCGTTCGTCAAGGCTCGAGTGAGGACGTCCTCGGTTGTAGAACGCCAGATATTTGGAAATCGATGCTCGCGCCTCGAGCACGCTGTCGTAAGCACGCAGATAGACTTCCTCGTATTTGACAGTGCGCCACAGCCGCTCGACGAACACGTTGTCGCGCCAGGCACCCTTGCCGTCCATGCTGATGGCGATGTTCGCGTCCAGCAGCACGCCGGTGAAGTCGAGGCTGGTGAACTGGCTACCCTGATCCGTGTTGAAGATCTCGGGCCTGCCGTGCTTCGCCAACGCCTCCTGGAGCGCTTCGACGCAGAATATCGTCTCCATCGTGATCGATACGCGATGGACCAACACCCGTCGGCTGAACACATCGACGACCGCCGCGAGGTAGACGAATCCACGTCGCATCGGAATGTAGCTGATGTCCATTGCCCAGACCTGGTTCGGCCGCTCGATCTTCAATCCGCGCAATAGGTACGGGTAGATCTTGTGGCCCGGTGCGGGCTTGCTCGTGTTCGGACGGCGATAGATCGCCTCGATCCCCATGCGCTTCATCAGCGTCGCGACGTGGCGGCGGCCAATCTGCATGCCCTCACGCTGCAACAGCGATCGCAGCATGCGCGCCCCTGCGAAGGGATAATCGAGGTGCAGCTCATCGAGCCGGCGCATCAAGACAAGGTCCTCGGCCGAAACCGGCCGAGGTTCATAGTAAACCGTACTGCGGGCAAGGTTCAGGACCTTCGCCTGGCGCACGACAGACAGATCATGGTCGCGGTCGATCATCGCTTTGCGCTCAGCAGGCCCGCCTTGGTGAGCGCGCCGGACAAAAAATCGTTCTCCAACGCAAGCTCGCCGATCTTGGCATGTAACGCCTTCAAATCGACCGGCGCCTCGGCCGGTCCGTTGTCCTGCCCAAACACTCCGGCGGCGCCTTCCAGGAGTTGGGTCTTCCAGGTCGTGATCTGGTTCGGATGGACATCAAACAATTGCGCCAGCTCGGCCAACGTCTTCTCCCCCTTCACGGCCGCCAAAGCCACCTTTGCCTTGAATGCCGGAGAATGCGTCCGGCGACTCCTCTTCGTCATCTTCGCTCCTGATTCGCGGCAAGAAGCCTCGCCGCTCTCAGGCAGAAAATCCACTCAAGCTACTGTCCGAATTTGCGGAGCCAGCTCTGTCTGCTCCATAAGACATCAGTCCCCCGAGTTGCACAAACTCTTTACCCATAGCCATTATGGGGAGCCGATGCTCTGTTGCGAGATCAACAACGCGTCTTCGTTCGGTGTAGAGCATCGGACTCGGAAACACGAGAAGAGCCTCGGCGTGCTCTCCGGCAATTGAGGAAAATGCCCGAGGAAACTCGTCGGGGCCGTGCACAGCGACACGTCGCAGCTGTACTCCGAGGGTCCGTGCCGCCTCCTCTGCTTCCTTCATCATGTCGGTCATCGTGCGCTCGCCATATGCCCCGGGATGCCACAAGATCGCTATCTGCGAAATCGCGGGGAGCGCTTCCTTGAGCAAGGCCAAGCGCTTTGGGACAAGCTGCGGGCCGAGGAACGTCAAGCCGGTGATGTTCCCTCCGGGTCGCGCGAGACTGGCCACAAGCCCGTCTCCGACAGGATCACCCATCACAGGCACAACAATCGGGATGGTGGTGGTCACTCGTTGCACAGCACGGGCGGAAAGCGAGTTCGTTGCGACGATTAGATCGATGTTGAGACCGACAAGTTCGCTCGCCAAGGCTGGATACCGCTCAACCTTTGAGTTGGCCGCCCGGACCTCCACGATGATGTTTTGACCATCGATATAGCCGTGTTCGCGTAACCCTTGATAGAAGGCGTTGAGTCCCGCGCGTGTTTCGGGCATTTCAAGCGAGCCAGTCGTCAAGAACGCGACCCGCGGAATTTTCTTCTGAGCCTCCGCCGCGCGCGGCCAGATCGCAGCGCCAGCGAGCACCGTGATAAAGTCGCGTCGCTTCATGCCAAACTCCCCGGCCGGGGCGACCAACAACCCGCTCAACGCAGCTTAACACATCGGAAAGCAGCAGGGACGGCCTCCAGCAAGGTTTTTGGAGCGGCCAGCTACTGGGCGATGTCTCTTGTGGGTGGTAACAAGGCGACCTGCCGGGTTCGGTGCCGCGTGTCTGCTTTACCACCCTGGCTGTGTGAAAACGCGAACTTTGGCGAACGGTGGAGAATCTACTTCTCAGATCACGCAGCACTAGAGCTCAGTATCGTCATCGTGGTCTCGGAAGCGGTGTCAGAAGGAATGCTTTTCTCCAAAGTTTGAGCGCCGTTGCGTTTTCACACAGCCGAGACCCGAAGCGGACCTCGCTATTTCTCAACCGCTTCGGCCTGCTTGGGCCACCAGCCAATCACCGACGACCGGTTCGACCGCTGCCTGGTAAGCCGGATGTCGAGCTGGCGTTAGATCCCACGCCCGCGGAGCCTTGAAGCTCGTCGCTTGGTCGGCAGCGTCAGTCAGGTAGTGATCCATGTGGTCGATAATCCGGAGCTCTCCGCGACCGGGGTGCGCGCGGTTGACGTCCTCTAGGATCGCTCGGCTGTCAGCCTCGCTGGTGATGAAATCCGCATTCCCGTAAACCACCAACACGGGTAGGTCGAGCGGGGCCCACAACGCCGGCAGATTCAGGGCGGCGACGTTGCGCAAGTAGGCGTCTGAAGCCGGATACTTGATCATCGCGGCAGCGGCGGGCCGTTCAGCGAGCAGCGCTGCGCGTGGCTGACCATCGATCAGCAGGCGATGCATCGCCCATTCCTTGAGCGCCATACGTTTGGCCACCTCCGCCGGGGCAATCCCCTCGAGTTCGAGCTGCCGGCGCACGTTGACGAGTTCGTACTCGAACCATGTGGTACCCACGCCTTGCATGACGACGATGCCTCTCACCGGCTCGCGTGCTGCGGCCATTGGGGCTTCTACGCTCCCGATGCTGTGGCCGAGGATGAAGACTCGCTCGGGGTCGACGTCGGCCCGTGCTTTGAGCATCTTCAGGCCGGCGATGTAACCGACGAGCTCGCCTTCCAGATCGACCTCCTTGGCCGGAGGACCCTCGCTGTCGCCGACGCCGCTCTTCTCAACTCGCAGGGTGACGAAGCCGCGGCGAGTGAGGGCAGCGAGCAGGCGCCGGTATGGCTCGGCGACATCGTGATCTGGATCGAAGGAATAGTCGACGCTGTAAGTGCCGATGCCGCCGATCAGCAGCACAGCCGGTCGCCGGCCGACAGCAGGCGCTTGCGGCGAGGTCATGATGGTGCGCCGGAGTCCGGTCGGTGTCGCCACGGCGTCGTAGGTGAGATCAATGCCGGGAGCGGTCTCGAACGGTACGCCGTCGAGCTTGATGGCAAGTGTGAGAGGTTGGCCGGCGCGGCGCAGCTCCACAGGAACGGTGTCGCCGGCGCGGTGCACTCCGACCGCTCGCAAGAAGTCGTCAACTGCGCCGAGCGGTTTACCGTCCACGGACACCACAACATCGCCCGAGACGACGCCGGCTTGGGCGGCTGGCGAGCCGGCGATCACGCGCTCGGCCAGCACGCCGGGCCCAATCGAGTCGACGCCTGCCCGCAACGGCGAGGCCGTAATGCGCCGCCCAAGATCGAGACCCGACGCCGGGGCCCCCAAGGCCATAAATAGCAGGAGCGAGCCAAACAATCCGGTCAGGTGCTTACGGATCACGTCGACCTCCTCGCAGAAGCAGTTTGGAGCGTGGCAGCATATGGAGGATACGCAGTTGTCGCAATCGCGGCAGCGTCAGCTTCTGGCCCCTCGCGTCATTTGCTGCTTCTGTACAAATGCGGGCGGGGACCGAAGCGAACATCGATTGGTAGCGAGAACTGCCCGGCTCAGTCGCGAGTGACCCAACTGAGACATGTGCGCCGCAGGATTGTTGCGATGCAGAGCACGTGGATATAAAAAAGGACTACGGCGGCAAGATCGTCCGCAACGCCAACGGCGCGACGCCCCTCCCAGCGTCCGGTACCTAATCGCATGACCAAAGCGCGCGCCGTGCCCATGCCCAGCAACAGCGTGCTTGCGCCGCTTTACGCGGGCGCGGACCTTTTGGACGCCTTTGCAATTCAACTGCCGGCGGGGGCCAGCGATGATCTAGAGGTGCTGGCACGCGCCGCGCTCGAGCGACAGGCGTGGTGGATTCGTGCGCTCACTCGTGTTCGCGATGTGGCGATGGCGACAGTCGCCGTCAAATCGTCGCGCGCCGTCGGTCTTGCCGCAGCGGCGCGTGGGCCGGTTATCGGCTTCTTCCCGGTGCTGTCAAAGAGCGCGACGGAGTTGGTAGTGGGCGCGGATGACTGGCATCTCGACTTCCGCGTCACCATCCAACTTCGCGCCGATGCAGCAAATGGGCGCGAGCTGGTCGCGGGTACCGTGGTGCATTGCCATAACCGACTGGGGCGTATCTATCTTACGACGATAGCACCGTTTCATCGCGTGATTGTGCGGGCCAGTTTAGAACAGGCGGCAAGAGCAATGAAGATTTCAGCATGCTTTGGTGGTCGCGACTGGCTGTAGTCGGCCATTAGACGCCTACGGCCCACTGCTGGGACGCTCGTGATTTCTGTCACAGATTGAGAAACCGCCCTCCGATATCAACACGAGCAGTGGAGGAACTGGCGTGCTTTGAGCCAGACGTTGTTCACATGAGAGGGAGGAAGATCACGTCATGCCAGCATTGATTATCGGAGTGTTTCTCGTTGCTGCGTTCGCGATCAGTAGGCTCGTTTAGTAAATTGAAGTTTGCTCGCCGAAGTCTTTCAAAGCACGCTGCGGATGGTGAGACGCATCACAGATTGAATAGCAAGGCCGCGCCTATTCTTCGCCATAAAGGGAATGGTCCCTCAGATAGTAGCAGGAGCATTCAATATGGGCGAGATTATTCGATTTGTCTCAAAGTCTGAGCGCGAGCAAGCCCGCTTAGTTCGAGAAGCCCTTGCGATATATGACAGCATCTTCCCGGCGGCTGATCCGGTCAAGGAGCAGCATGACAAGGCATCGATGAGTCATACGGTCAGCGGCACCAAAGCCCATCGCAGCGACGGGGGTCCCCTGTCGTGATCAAGGTCATCGCCGTGCTCTGCAGTCTCTCTTCTCCGACAGATTGCCACGAGCAGATCGTCACCACCTCGGACTTCGCCGACATCTCGATGCAGTCCTGCCTGATGGGCGCGCCACAGCTCGCCGAGTGGATGAACCAGCATCCGGCAGAGCGCCTGGCGGCATGGCGCTGCGTGATTGGCAACCAGGATCGCAGGGGAGCTTAGGGTGGGAAGCAGCCTCCCCAGACGCTTTGAACCGCTTAACCACGACCGCTGCGGTTCCTGACTGGGACCGTTCAATGGCCATCATCGGGTAAGTTCTTGTTTGCGGAGCATGAGTCCGGAAGTGGCCCATCGGCAACGTGTCCGCACGCCGCGTCGAGGTCCGGTCAGTGGGTTACAGCGGACCAGATTTGCTCACACTGAGTTCGTCGCATTTTGACCCATCTCGGACATTGGAACCGGACCAACTAAAAGCTGGCGCGTTGATTTAGGTCAAATGGTGTCATCCTGGCGATGACACGCTCTGGCTGGCCTTACCGCAATGGAGTGCTGGACATGAGCATCCATCGCAGCGTACTTGCGGTCGCAGCAACTTTTTTCGCCCTCGGTTGCGTCTCAACATCAGCTCAGCAGGTCACCGGCGTTCCAGGATCGCCCAGTGCCACCACCACGATAGACGGCAACCAGCTCCCGCCGCCCGACCCGAAATTCGGCGGGGTGATCAAGGAGAGTGCCTCGGAGTCGAAGCCTTGGTGGCCGCCGCGCGTCGTGCCTCCCAAGGGTGCGCCCAACGTGCTGCTGATCATGACCGATGACCAGGGCTTTGGGGCACCCGGCACCTTTGGCGGTGTCATACCCACTCTAACCATGGATCGCATCGCGCAGGCCGGACTGCGCTACACCAACTTCCACTCGACGTCGCTTTGCTCGCCGACGCGGGCCGCGATTATCACGGGACGCAACCATCACTCGGTGGGCTTCGGCGTCGTTGGCGAAATCGCAACAGGTTTCCCAGGTTACGACTCGATCATTCCGATCGAGAAAGGCACGATCGGCACCATCTTGAAGGCGAACGGTTATGCGACCTCGTGGTTCGGCAAGGACCACAACACACCCTTCTATCAGGCGAGCCAGGCAGGGCCGTTCGATCAATGGCCGAATGGTATGGGCTTCGACTATTTCTACGGTTTTGTCGGTGGCGATGCGAGCCAGTGGCAGCCGAACCTGTTCCGCAATACGACGGCCATCTACCCCTTCCTCAACAATCCCGGGTGGAACCTGGAGACGGCGATGGCCGACGAGGCGATCCAGCACATTAAGCAACTCAAGGAGATTGCTCCGGGCAAGCCCTGGTTCGTCTACTACGTGCCGGGCGCGACCCATGCGCCTCATCACCCGACTGCTGAGTGGGTGAAGAAGATCAGCGACATGCATCTCTTCGACGATGGCTGGAATAAGGTCCGCGAGAAAATCTTTACCAATCAGAAGCGGCTGGGGATCATGCCCGAGAATGCCAAGCTGACCCCCTGGCCGAAAGATTTGCCTGAATGGGACTCCCTGAGCTGGGACGAGAAGAAGCTCTTCATCAAGCAAGCGGACGTCTATGGAGCCTATCTCGCCTACGCCGACCATGAGATCGGACGGGTCGTCCAGGCCGTCGAAGACCTCGGTGAACTCGACAACACCTTGATTATCTACATCGGCGGCGACAACGGCGCGAGTGCCGAGGGCATGCTCAACGGAACGCCGAATGAATTCACGACTTTCAACGGCATTGCCGTTCCGGTGAAGGATCAGTTCCTCTGGTATCCGTTCTGGGGATCGGAGCGGACGTTCCCGCATTACGCGGCTGAATGGGCCTGGGCGATGGACACGCCCTTCAAGTGGGTGAAGCAGGTGGCATCACACTTCGGCGGGACGGCTCAGGGCGTGGTCATGTCCTGGCCCGGCCACATCACGGATTTGGGCGGGATCCGCCGCCAATTCCATCACGTCATTGACGTCGTGCCGACCATCCTCGAGGCGACCGGCATTCCGCAACCCGACACCCTCAACGGGATCAAGCAGATTCCGATTGAAGGCGTGAGCATGGCGTACGCGTGGGACAATGCGAACGCCGCCGCACCCACCCGGCACACCACGCAATATTTCGAGATGCTCGGCAATCGCGCCATCTATCAGGACGGATGGGTGGCCACCACGACGCCTGCGACGCTCCCGTGGGAGCTGAGCACCAAGACGCCACCGAACGTGATCACCGGATACAATTGGGAGCTCTACAACGTCCAGGAGGATCCGACGCAGTCTAATGACCTTGCTACCAAGATGCCGGACAAGCTCAAGCAGATGCAGGATGCCTTCTACGCCGAGGCGAAGAAGTACAACGTGCTGCCGCTCGACAACACAACGCTTACTCGCTGGAACACGCCTCGTCCGAGCCTCACGGCAGGACGCACGGTCTTTACCTATTCGGGCGAACTGATCGGCACGCCGGCCAGCGCAGCGCCCAACATCCTAGACAAGAGCTACACCATCACTGCCGAAGTCGACATCCCCGAGGGTGGCGCGGAGGGTATGATCGTCACGCAGGGCGGACGCTTCGGCGGCTACGGCCTTTTCCTGAGCAAAGGCGAGTTCGGATTTGATCGCGGCAGGGTGGTGTTCTTGTACAACCTGCTCGATCTCAAGCGCACGATGTGGGAGGGGCCTGAATTGACCGCTGGCAAACACACCATCGTGTCGATTTCAAATCCGCTGAGCCAGGTTTGGGCAAGGGCGGTACCGGCGTGCTATCTGTCGATGGCAAGGAAGTGGCCCGGAATTCGATGGAGCACACCACCCCGATCACCTTCCCCGAGGATGAAAGCTTCGACATCGGCCAGGACACGCGGACCGGATTGGCACTGATCGAGTATCGCTACGATCCTCCGTTCAAGTTCACCGGCAAGATCAACAAGCTGACGTTCAAGCTTGAACCGGAGCCGCAAACGCAGGGTAAGAATTAGCAACTTATCGCAAGCGCGATTAATGCAATGGCGCGATGAAAAAGATCCTGGTTTTCGCTGCTGTCGCCGAGGCTGCCACAGGATTGGCATTGCTACTTGCTCCGTCTCTGGTGGGCCAGATGTTGCTCGGTCAACAACTTGCCGGGGTTGCAGTACCGATAGCGCGGGTCACCGGCATCGCCCTGATTGCTCTAGGAATAGCTTGCTGGCCAGCCACGCCACTCGTCGGGATGCTCGCGTATAGCTCAATCGTAACGCTGTATTTGGGTTACGTCGCTCTCGCGGGCGAGTTTGTGGGGGTGCTTCTTTGGCCCGCCGTCGTGTTTCATGCAGTCCTGTCGATCCTTCTTGGTCGGGCTCGGTTTGCCCCAAACTAGAGATGCCCAAGATCGGGTAGTTTCGATATGTCGGCTTGCGCCCCAAGCGGCGCTTGAGGGATGTCTGCTATTCCGCCGCTATCAGCGGATAAGCAGACATCCAGCCAACCGACCGGCGGTGACGCGACTGTATTTGGCCGCCAACGCCGACGCGAGCCGTCAACCTCCTTGTCAGAAGCCTGCGGATGTTACGCTGTTATGTGCCGGGAGTTTTAACGACCAGCTTGATGTTTAACAGGGTGACTCCCTTGAACGGGTTCGGCGCGCTTTCGATCGTTCCTGTGCCCGTAGCGTTCGCATAGGCACCTGTACCCGAAAGGATCGTATACTCGCCCTTTGACTTGCCGTCCTTAGCCGAGCCGCTGTAACGCGCCGTGATCGAACCCTCCTCGAACGTGTAAGTGCTATAGCCGAAGAAGGAGCCCGAGCCTTTGAGCATGTCCGAGGTATTCACGAACTCTTTCACCCCGATACGGCCGTCATTGAAGACGGCGACGCCAAACAATTTGCCCGACGCAACCGTCTGTCCCTCGACGTTTGCGACCTCTAAGACCTTGACGTCGATCGGCTTAGTGACGAGTTTGAACTCGAGGACCTCCTCACCCGCGAAGGCGTTCGAAGCTGCGGCGGCAAGCGCGGCTGATAAGAAATAGGAAGCGTAGCGTATTCGCATGATCTTCCCTCCAAATTAACTGAAAAAGATAGTGTCCCGCTCTGGCGGGAAGTCGATTACTAGCACAACCCAAAATGGCTTTGGGCCAAAACATCGGACAGTCATCTTGACGCGATAAGTTATCTCGCGGCTACCTTATCATCCAAGGCGCACCGCATCCAAAGGCTATCGCTGCGATCAATCGACTCAACATCATGTGCGTTAGTTCCTTGCTCATCGCTTTCGCAGGGACACGTGTCGCCGAGCGCGCCGAGCAAAAAAGCTTGGACAATGAAACAAAGCCTGGTGGCTCATTCCACTCGTCCGCCTTGGCAAGACAGGCGGATGCGATCTCGCGTCGGACCTGATCGACGACGGCGTCGCACGCCCCAGCCTTTCATGTCCTCTGGACCAGTTGCGCATAGGCCTCCGTCCGCATGCCGTAGGTCCAGGCGACCGCCTCGCGTGCGGTGCGCAGATTGGCCGGCACCTGCAGGAAGAAATGCCGGCGCGTGCCATCAGGCTCGGGCGTGGCATTGACGACTTCCACCGCGGCCCAGGCGTCCGCGGCGAGCCAGTTACGCCGCCACAGGATTCCGGTCTCGTCCTCGGCGATGCGGGTGGCGCCGCCGAGCGCGATATAACGTTCCGGCGTCATGATCTCGATCATGCAGCGGCGGACCTGGACATCCACTTGCTCGTCGATCGAGGCCAGCGTGATTCTGTCGCTGTGCGCGATGATCCAGCGCGGCACCTCCACCCCGCGCCAGGCCCAGACCGACCAGCCGTCCGGATAGCGCAGCGCTGGACCGCTCGCGTGATGCAACCGGTCGCGCGCGTCACCGCACAACCGGTTCGGCCGTTCCGCGAGCCAGCAGGTCTGCTCATGCGGCTGCAACCAGCCGACACTGGTCGCAAGCTGCATCAGTCCGCGCAGCGGCTCGGTCTCGGCATGAAAGCCCAGCACCTCGCGGAGATAATCGTAGATGCCAAGCCAGGACAAATCGTGCGGCCCCACCGCGCAGGACGAAAAACTCCGTGGTGCAAGCATCGCCTCGCGCACGCCGGACCACGACAGGCCGTAGCGGCGAAGATGACCCAGCACGGACAGAGTCTGCTCCGGCACGCTTCGTATCACCGCATCAGTCGCGGCAGCGACCAGGGGATCGGCGGGATTGACGGCGCTCTCGACAGTGGCGAGCGCCTTCCGA
Organism: Bradyrhizobium sp. CCGUVB23; assembly: GCF_024199885.1. Classification (NCBI taxonomy): domain Bacteria; kingdom Pseudomonadati; phylum Pseudomonadota; class Alphaproteobacteria; order Hyphomicrobiales; family Nitrobacteraceae; genus Bradyrhizobium; species Bradyrhizobium sp. CCGUVB23. Next base: position 7,981,316 of record NZ_JANADQ010000001.1, on the reverse strand, counting down.
TGGACCCGCCTTCCGACCAGCGAATCGACTTTTCGACGCAGACGATCGACCAGAAGGGAGCGGACGTTGCGACCGTCGTCGCGCGACATCCGGCCGGCAAGCGTGGCCAGCGTAAGCGGGCTGTCGCACCAGACGATGCGCGCTGGCGGCGCAAGTTCGGCAGCATGATAGGCAAGCTGCACCGCTTGCGCCGCCGCGCCGCGGTCGGCAGGCACCGTCGAGCGCCGGACGGCAACCCACCGCGCGCGAAAATCCCCCAGCGCCGCTGTCTGCTCCGCCGTCAGCGCCTGTTCAGTCGGCAAGGACGCGTGCATCGCGTGGCCCGAGCTCGCGCTGGCGGCGCACCCGGTAGGTCCCCCGCGGCAGCGTCAGCGGCGCATGCTCCTCATGCGTCACCCGCGCACAGGCCGCACCGATCAGAAGATGCCCGATATAAAGCCCGGCCGGAATGTCGCGCGCCAGATCGTCGTCACGAAACAGCGTCACGCGCTCGCGGATCGCATGACAATGTCCGGTGGCTTCGCCCTCCAGCAGGACCAGCGGCGCGCCCTCGGCGGTTTCAGCAAGCATACCCGACGGCGCCACATCGGGTACCCGCTCGATCAGCAGGTCACCTTGCGCAAAGATCTCGGTCATCGTTTCCTCTCCCGTGCCGGTGCATCCGCGGGCAACGCGGATGCCCGGATTGCTTCGCTATTATTGCCGGCGATCCAAAGCGCGATGAGATTGAATCACCATCGCGCTTTAGGTTGTTGTTTGAGCATGCTCTCCGCGCAAACGCGTTCCGCGTTTGTCGTCCGGATCATGCTCTAGTGCACGACCTCGCCATGCAACGCGAGATCGAGACCATCGCGCTCCATATCCTCCGACACCCGCAGGCCGACGAACAGCTTGACCACATAGAGGATGATCAGGCTGACGACGGCGTCATAGACGAACACCGTGGCGACACCGATGCACTGGTTGATGAACTGGCCCGGATTGCCTTCCAGCGCGCCCGCGGTGCCGCCATATTGCTCGACGGCAAAGATGCCGGTGAGCAGCGCGCCGACGATACCGCCGACGGCGTGAACACCGAAGCAATCGAGCGCGTCATCATAGCTGAACATGGCCTTCAGCCCGGTGCATCCCCAGTAGCAGAGCACACCGGCGGCAATGCCGATTACGAAGGCGCCGATCGGGCCGACGAAGCCGGACGCGGGCGTGATAGCGACGAGGCCTGCGACCGCGCCCGAGCAGATGCCGACGACCGTCGGCTTGCCCTTGAGCGACCACTCGACCAGCATCCAGGTGAAGCCGGCAACGGCCGTTGCGATCTGCGTCACCAGCATCGCCATGCCGGCCTGCATGCCCGCCGTCACCGCCGAGCCCGCGTTGAAGCCGAACCAGCCGACCCAGAGCAGCGAGGCGCCGATGAAGGTCAGCACCATGTTGTGGGCGGGTCCTGTCTCCTTGCGCTTGCCGAGCATGATGGCGCACATCAGGCCCGCCACGCCGGCATTGATATGCACGACGGTCCCGCCGGCGAAATCGAGCACCTTGACCCAGGCGGCGTCGTTGCCGGAGGCGAAGATCCCGTCAGGGCCCCACACCCAATGCGCGATCGGCGCATAGACGAAGATCGCCCACAGGCCGATGAACCAGAGCATCGCGGAGAATTTCATCCGCTCGGCGAAGGCTCCTGCGATCAGCGCCGGCGTGATGATGGCAAACGTCATCTGGAAGCAGATGTAGACGCTTTCGGGAATCGTCGCCGCGAGCGGATTGGGATTGCCGATCCCGCCCTTGCCGATGTCGCTCAGGATGTCCTTCAGGAACATACGGTCGAGCCCGCCGATAAACGGCGTGCCGGCGCGAAAGGCCAGGCTGTAGGTCAGGATCGCGAACAGGATCGTGACGAGGCACGTCACCGCAAAGCTCGTCATCACGGTGTCGCCGACGTTCTTCTTGCGCACCATGCCGCCATAGAACAGCCCAAGCCCCGGAACCGTCATCATCAGCACCAGTGCAACGGAGGTGAGCATCCAGGCGGTGTCGCCGGGATTGGGCGTGCACTTCTCGAGGATCTTGCCGCCGCAAGCCGGCGGCGCTGCGTCCTCGGCAAGAGCAACATCGCCGAGGGCGAGGTAGAGCAGCGCAATTCCCAACAGCGCGACCACCAATGTCACGAGCCTTTGGCGCGTGGATATTCTTGATTCCATCGTCATCCTCCCAAGTCGCAAGAGATGTCTTCCGGCAATTGCCTTGACTGGAACCCGCGAGACGAGCGTTCGCGCCGGCGCGATCGGGCCAGCGTGATCAGCTCGGATTTTCGGGACACAATGTTCGCGGCTCGGCGCGATGAGGTCGTCGAGCGTCGATGGCTGGAGACTGGCGGCGACCAGCCTCATGGCTTATCGGCCTTTCCCTTGTCGCCAGATCGGAAAGCGTCAGTGACGGTTCCAATTCCTGGGTTAAGAAGAAGCAAAATTCACGCCATCGACGCTTCTCGCTCAACCCACTGAATGCGCATCGATTCCAGCTTGCTGCCTTGCGACAGGCGCCACGCACGCTGCTTCACGCAGCAGCGCTTCGCCCAACAAATGGGCAGAAGCCGACGATGCCTACGCCGTTTGCAACACCGTCGGCAACGATCGGGGCGGAGCAGTGCGAACTGGATGATGCCGGCGGCAAGCCCGACCGCAACGCCAATGCGCCAGGCCATGTCGTAGGAGCCGAGCGCGGAGCAGCGCAAGCGCGCGCCGCCGCCGTATCGCACGGTATCATCACCCGCCTTGTGCGCAATTGCGCACTGGAGCGGGTGATCCAGTATTCCAGAGACGGTCGTTGGATACGGAGACGCCGCGCTACTGGATTCCCCGCTTTCGCGCGGAATGCCAGCGGAGCGGGCGGCGAGAACAGCGCGCCCCTCACCTGCCCTGAACCACGCCTCCAGCCTCACGCCGCCTGAGAGACCACGCGGTTGCGGCCATCGTGCTTGGCACGATAGAGCGCGGTGTCGGCGCGCTTGAGCACGTCGGCGACGGCCTCGCCCTTCTGCTCCAGCGTGGTCAGGCCGATCGAGATCGTGACCTCGATGCGCCTGGTGCCCTTGTGGACGGAAAACGGCTCGCCCGCGATCGAGCGGCGCAGGCGCTCGGCGACCATGCCGGCAACGTGCAGATCGGTCTCCGGCATCACGATGACGAACTCCTCGCCGCCATAGCGACAGGCGAGATCGATGCCGCGGATCGATTTGCGCACGCGCACCGCGAATTCGCGCAAGACGTCGTCGCCGGCATCATGCCCGTAATTGTCGTTGATCGACTTGAAATAGTCGATGTCCAGAATCATCAGCGCCAGCGGCTTGCCGCGCGTCGAGGCCTGCTCGGCGAGCGTCGCCAGATGGCTCTCCATGTAGCGGCGATTGTGCAGGCCGGTGAGCGCGTCGGTAATCGCCATCTCGATCGAGTTCTGCACGTTGTCGCGCAGATGATCGGTGTAGCGGCGGCGGCGGATCTGCGTGCGCGCACGCGCGAGCAGCTCGTTCTTGTCGACGGGGCGGAGCAGATAGTCATTGACGCCGATCTCGAGCCCGCGGAGCAGCCGCGTGCCGCTCTCGGCGTCCGAAATGGCGAGGATCGGAACGTGGCGGGTGCGCTCCAGCGAGCGCGCCTGGCTGCACAGCCTCAAACCATCGAAATTGTTGAGGTCGAGCGAGACGATCAGCAGGTCGTAATTGCCCTCAGCGGCGTGGAACAGCGCCTCCGTCGGATTGGGCTCGACGTCGACGGTGTGCTCGGCGGCAAGCAGCGACGCCAGCCGTTCATAGGAGGACTGGCGGTCGTCGACCAGGAGGATGCGGCCGCCCTTCCCGGTGTCGGCCACCGCGCTGCGCTCCGGCGCCTGCACGCCGATCTCGAGCGAGGTGATGGCACGCATGCGCAGCTCGTCCGTCATCATCTTCAGCCGCGTCAGCGAGCGCACGCGCGCGATCAGCACGACGTCCGAGACGGGCTTGGTGAGGAAATCGTCGGCGCCCGCTTCCAGGCCGCGGATGCGGTCGGCGGGGCTGTCGAGTGCGGTCACCATCACGACGGGAATGTGGTGCGTCAGCGGATCGGTCTTCAGGCGGCGGCAGACCTCGAACCCGTCCATGTCGGGCATCATGACGTCCAGCAGGATGATGTCGCACTCGGCGCGGAGGCAGATCGCCAGCGCCTCAGCGCCGTTCGAGGCCGTCATCACATCGAAATATTCGGCGGAGAGGCGGGCTTCCAGCATTTTGACGTTGGCAGGGACGTCATCGACGACGAGGATACGCGCGGACACTGAAATGCACTCCCTACCCGATAAAACGCCGGACCGTCTCAATGAACTTGCCGACCGAGATCGGCTTGGAAAGATACGCCTCGCAGCCACCTTCGCGTATGCGCTCTTCGTCACCCTTCATCGCGAATGCGGTCACTGCGACGACGGGAATGTTGCGCAGCTCCGGATCGTCCTTGATCCAGCGCGTCACCTCGAGCCCCGACACCTGCGGCAACTGGATATCCATGAGCACGAGATCGGGACGCATCTTGCGAACGAGATCGAGCGCCTCGTAGCCATTGCTGGTGCCCGAGGTCTGATAGCCGTGCGCCTCCAACAGGTCGCGGAAGAGCTTCATGTTGAGCTCGTTGTCCTCCACGATCAGGACGGTCTTAGCCATCCCGTCCCTCCCCATTGTCAGGAGACCAGTTCGACATGTTACGCCTCAGGCGCCTTCCGCGGGCGCTTCGAAAACTGGATTCAAACTAGCCTCAGATTCGCTCTAGTTTCGTTAAACCCGAGGGCCAACTTTCCGCGATTTGGTTTCCAGTTGCTTGTCTGAGCTCACCAGACTCGGGCATGATGATTCCAAATTAGAGACCGAAAGTTAACGGAAAGGCAAACCGTCCGCTTGAAAAAGCCTGTTCAAAACCCCCGCGAAGTAGCTGAAATCGTTGCGATTCAGGCGTTGTCCTTCGTCGCCAGCGATCCCGAAAGGCTGGGCCTGTTTCTGGCCGAGACAGGCATCGGCCCGGAGACGCTGCGGAACGCGGCCTCCGACCCGAATTTCCTGATCAGCGTGCTCGATTTCGTGCTGCGCGATGACGCAACCGTGAAGGCCTTTGCGAGCGCCTCGGAACTCCATCCGACCAACATCGCCGCGGCTCGTCAGGTGCTGGGCGATCCGCACTGGGAGCGCGACGTGCCGTGAGCACCCCTGAGGCGGCCGGGCCCCGCTGCTTCTGCCGGGATTGTCTGGCCGACCAGGGCATGTCGGCGCGACGCTGTTCCGCCTGCGGTTCCCCGCGCCTCGTCCGCCACCGCGCACTCGCCGCGCTGACGATCGCCCATATCGACTGCGACGCGTTCTACGCGACGGTCGAGAAGCGCGACAATCCTGACATAGCGGACAAGCCTGTGATCATCGGGGGCGGCAAGCGCGGCGTGGTGTCGGCCGCCTGCTATATCGCGCGCACGTTTGGCGTGCGCTCGGCCATGCCGATGTATAGGGCGTTGGAAGCCTGCCCGCATGCAACCGTGATCCGCCCAGACATGGCGAAATACGTCCGCGTCGGTCGCGAGGTACGCCACGCCATGCAGGCGCTGACGCCTCTGGTCGAGCCGCTGTCGATCGACGAGGCCTTCCTCGACCTCTCCGGCACCGAGCGCGCTCACGGGATGATCCCGGCAAAGGTGCTGGCGCGCTTTGCCCGCGACGTCGAGCGCGACATCGGTATCACCGTGTCGGTCGGGCTCTCCTGCAACAAGTTTCTGGCCAAGATCGCCTCCGATCTCGACAAGCCGCGCGGCTTTGCGCCCCTCGACCAGGAGGAAGCGCGCCTCATGCTGGCTTCGAGGCCGGTCGGCTTCATCTTCGGCGTCGGGCCGGCGACGCAGGAGCGGCTTGTTCAGCGCGGTTTCCGCATCATCGCCGATCTGCAGAAGGCCGACGAGATCGAGCTGATGCGGCAGTTTCCGAGCGATGGCCGCAGACTCTGGCGGCTCGCCCGCGGCATCGACGATCGCCGCGTCGAGCCGGACCGCGGCGCCAAGACGATTTCCAGCGAAACCACGTTCGAGACCGACATCCGCGACTTCGCGACGCTGGAGAAGATCTTGTGGCGACTCTGCGAGAAGACCTCTTCACGGCTCAAGAGCAGCGAGCTTGCGGGCTCGACCATCACGCTGAAGCTGAAGACCGCCGACTTCCGCCAGCGCACGCGCTCGCAATCGATCAATGCGCCGACGCAGCTGGCGGCAAAGATCTTTTCGATCTGCCGCGAGATGCTGACCAAGGAGATCGACGGCACCGCCTTCCGCCTGATGGGCGCCGGCGTCAGCGCGCTGCGCACGGGCTCGGCCGCCGATGACACCGACATGCTCGACCGCCGCGCCGCCCACGCCGAACGCGCCATCGACGGCCTGCGCAAAAAGTTCGGCAGCGCCGCGGTGATCCGCGGCATTGCGTATGACGGGCCGGAGAAGGCGCAAGAGTGAGAGTCATCTGCTGTCGCATTAACAATAGCCGATGGCCAATCCCTCGATGTCGTCCTGGCGAAAGCCAGGACCCATTACCACCGGCCTCGGTTTGGCGGAGGCCCGCGGTTGACAGCTCAGCGCCGCAACTTTTCCCTGGGGTAATGGGTCCTGGCTTTCGCCAGGACGACCTTGGGGAAGCATGTCGCGCTCAGATATCGAGCTGTTGGAATTTCGTGAAAGGCAAACAACCGTGACAGGCGAACGCGATCTCAATGCGCTGTTGGGGGACATGAAGCCGGAAATGCAGGAAGGCACCTTCGTGTTCTGCACGATCCCGCCAAACGAGAGCATTCCGGCCGGTATCAACCCGCTGCTGACGTTTCGTGAACAGGAAGGCACCACGCTCGTGATCCGGCGTGAAGAGGCCGAAGCGGCAGGACTTCCTCACGCGTTCGCCTCGCGCCTGATCACCCTGACGGTTCATTCCTCGCTCGAAGCGGTCGGGTTCCTGGCTGCGATCACGACGCGGCTAGGCAAAGCCGGCATCAGCGTGAATGCGGTTTCGGCCTTCTTTCACGACCACCTGTTCGTGCCCGATGACAGGGCTGATGAAGCGTTGGGCGTTCTGCAGGGGATGTCCAACGCAAAGCACCCGTAACCGGTAGGATGGGTCGAGCGAAGCGAAACCGATCAATCTCGTCCGACAAGAGAACGATGGGTTTCGCAAGAGCTCAACCCATCCTACGGGTCGAAATCAATCCGCAACCGCCACCGCCTCGATCTCGATCAGCCATTCCGGCGCCGCGAGCGCGGTGACGCCGACGAGCGTGCTGGCCGGCGGCTCCATGCCTTCGAAGAAGACGGAGCGGGCCTTGCCGATGATGGGGCGCAGCTCGGGCTTGTAGCCGACCACGAAGGTGGTGATCTTCACGATGTTGGCGTAGCTCGCACCGGCGGCTTTCAGCGCGAGGCCAAGGTTCTGCATCACCTGCGTCGTCTGCGCAGCGAGATCGCCTTCGCCGACGATCCTGCCCTCCTCGTCGGTCGATACCTGCCCTGAGATGTAGATGGTGCGCGCGCCGGAGGCCGTGACGACGTGCGAATAGGCCGGATTGTGGTGGAGGCCGCTCGGGCGGAGATGGTCGATCTTGGGCATGGGTGCCTCCCTGACGTTTGTGATTGGGAGGGAGCGTAGCCGGGGCTGACGCTCTGGGCCAGTCTGCAATTCCGAATACAGTCTCGGTGACTGCATTCGCCTATCCGCAGGGCCGCATCTCGTCATGTAGCGTATCGCCGAAGCCCACCACCCAATCGCGCTGCTGATCGGTGTCCGGCACGATCACGCCTCGCGAGGCTCTGATCAACGCAAGCGCCTCTTCCGCTTCGATCCCGAAACAGATCAATACACATGCGGCAATGACTGAAGACCGGCCAATCCCTGCCCGGCAATGGATCGCTATCGAACGACCGTCTCGTATTCCGGCAGCCAGAGGGCCAGCTAGCTGCAAAGCCGCGCGCCGAGAATCAGGCAATCCGCGATCCGGAATCGGGAAGGACTTGAAATCGATCCCGCTAGAACGGCAAAGCTCGGCTTCATGCTGCAACCCAAGCTCATAAACCTCCTCGTGCTCCAGAAGACTTACAACGACATCGACGCCAGAGCGCTTCCACTCGTTGACCTCCGCGTCCAACCAGTCGTCAGAGCGCGGACGCGCCATGATCGCTAAGCGTCCAGCAGCGCAAACTTCAATCCAGTATAATCGGGACATTCAGACCCTCATCGGTGCGGGCCAACCCTGCGATGGCGTCGCTGACTTGGTTCGCTTTGCTCACAATGACGGGGGGATAGAGTGCGCCAAGGTCTCTTGCCCCGGATGCTGCGCAGCGCGCCGCCCATTCGCGGCGTGGTGCGCTGCTAAGCCGGGGCCCATGCGGCTGGGTCCCGGCTCTGCGTCGCAGCGTTACACGCCGCGCCGCGTCCGGGACACGAGAGCTCAATTACAGGGCTTCGTATCCTTGACGTCGAACTTGCCGAGCGCGCCGGAAATCACGAAATCATTGTAGTCGAGCACCAGCGCGCGCGAGACGCCGTTTTCGTAGAGCTCGAACGACATCGCGTAGACGGGCGTCTGCTCGCCCTCTTTCTGCTGGGCTTCGCGGTCGAAATAGCTGACGGTGACCGGCCAGCGCGTCAGCGACTTCATGTGCTCGTCGGACGTCGACGGATCGGGCGAGGACGCTGCGCGATCGGCCGTGATCGGCTGGCCGATCACGGTCAGCGTGTTGTAGACCTTCTCGCCATTGTCGGAGCCGTCATAGACGGAGAGCTCGAGCAGCGATTTGCCCTCCTTGGCGGCGGCAATGATGCGCTGGATCTGCTCGGTCGGAAACACAGTCGTGCCGTCGAGCGTGAAATTCTTCGGCACCGGGAGCTTCAATTTGACGTTGATGTGGTCGCCATCGCGCTCGGCCGTTCCGTCGACCTGGCTCGAGCCGGTATCGTTCATCCGCGTCTCGATCTTGAAACGATAGCTCTTGCCGGCCGCGTCTTCCCAGGAATTGGAGCGGAGATCGCTGAGCGTGACCTTGCCCTCGCCGCTGTCGAGCTCGGAAACCTGGCGGAATTCCGACGTGTAGCCCTCGCAGGAATTGCCGGCGAAATTGTAGAGGATGCGACCGCGCGCGCTGTTGATCGAGTTGGAGCGCGACTTGGCCAGGCTCAGCTCGTACAGGGCCTGGTGCGAGAGGAAAGGACCATTCGCGGCCTCAGCCCCGCCGGAAGCACCAACAGCAACAGCCGCGAGCGCCATGACACCGAGCGACGTCCGGAAAAGGTGCACCATGAATATTCCTTGGGGAAATCGAGATTCGTCATTTTAATGACCGTCGCATTGCGTCGCAACTGCGGCCGCTTCACGGAAAGTTGCGCTTTTTCCCAAGAAAATCGCTGCCTTGCCTCGGAAAGATGCAACCCTGCCGGGCGCCCGGGCCGCCGCCTCGCCGCCTTGCATGTCACTGCACAATCGGCGAAACAGGCGCGCTGGCCGGCTTGAGGCCGGACAGAATTTCCAGATGACATCGAGGTCGGAACATGGCGGGCACGGTCGAGCAGAAACTGGCGGAACAGGGCATCAAATTGCACGAGGCCCCCACCCCCGTGGCCAACTACGTGCCGTTCGTGCGGACCGGCAACCTCCTGTTCGTTTCCGGTCAGGTCTGCTTCGATCCGGCCGGCAAGCTGATCGCCAAGGGCAAGCTGGGCGCCGGCGTCTCCATCGAAGAGGGCGCGGCGGCGGCGCGCGGCTGTGCCATCAACCTGCTGGCGCAAGTCAAGGCGGCGCTCGGCGACCTCGACAAGATCGTGCGCGTGGTGCGGCTCGGCGGTTTCATCAACTCGGCGCCGGATTTCGTCGACGGACCGAAGGTGCTGAACGGCGCCTCCGACCTGATGGTCGCGGCCTTCGGCGACAAGGGCCGCCATGCCCGCACCACCGTCGGCGTCGCCTCGCTCCCGGCGGACGCCGCGGTCGAGGTCGAAGGCGTGTTCGAGGTCGCCTGATCCGGGAGCAAGAGACGTGCGTGCTCCGGATTGGCTGACTGCGCGGCCGGTCGCCCATCGCGGCCTGCATGACATTTCACGCGGTATCGTCGAGAACATGCCGGGCGCGGTGCAGGCTGCGATCGCAGGCAATTTCGCCATCGAGGTCGATATCCAGCTCTCCGCCGACGGCGAAGCCATGGTGCATCACGACCATGCGCTCGGTCGACTCACGGAGGGCAACGGCGAGCTGATCGAGAAGACCGCGGCTGAGCTCAGGGCCGTCAAGTTCAAGGACACGTCCGAGCGGATGATGTCGCTGTCGGACCTCTGCACCATGGTCGCCGGGCGGGTTCCTCTTGTGATCGAGGTGAAGAGCCATTTTGGCGACGACCGCAAGCTCGTGAAGCGGATGGCGGAGGTGCTCGCCTCCTATGACGGGCCGGCCGTCGGCATGTCCTTCGATCCGGACCAGGTGCTGGCGCTGCGCGAGCTGTTGCCTTCGCGCCCACGCGGCATCGTCGCGCAGCGGACCTATGAGGACGAGTACTGGGCGAAGCTGACACAAGCCCAGCGCGACAGCATGCTGTACTTGCGCCACGGCTTTCAGACCCAGCCGCATTTCGTCGCCTTCAAGGTCGACGATCTGCCGGCGCCGGCGCCATGGATCGCGCGCAACGCTTTCGGCTGTGCCCTGCTCGGCTGGACCGTGCGCACACCCGAGCAGCGGACGCGGGCTGCGCGGTGTGCGGATCAGATGATCTTTGAGGCGTTCGTGCCGTAGGGCGCCCCAAATGTCGTCCTGGCGAAAGCCAGGACCCATAACCACCGAACGCAGTTGGCGCGAAGAACCGGTGGTTGGCGGCGCTGCGCCACAACTTCTCCTTGGGGTAATGGGTCCTGGCTTTCGCCAGGACGACTCGCGGATGGAATTGCGTGTCATCCTCGACACCGCATTCGCGCCGCGTCAGTTCCCGCCTCTTGAAGTCGCTGCTGCAATGCACGATCTTGGGCGCGATGGCATCATCCGAAATCACGCTCGAGGCCGTACCATCCATTGGCGAAGTGACGCCGGAGGACTGGGACGCTTGCGCCAATCCCGGCAAGGCCTGCAACGGACATGGCGCAGGAACCTCATCCGAGCTCCCAGGCGATTCCGCCCGACTCTTAACACCGTCCTATAACCCATTCGTCTCCCACGCCTTTTTGTCGGCGGCGGAGAAGTCGGGTTCAGCGACGGCGCGCACCGGCTGGGGACCGCGGCATCTCGTTGCCAGGCTCGATGGCCGCGTCGCGGGCGTCGTGCCCTGCTATCTGAAATCGCATTCGCAAGGCGAGTACGTCTTCGACCGCGGCTGGGCGGATGCGTATGAGCGCGCCGGCGGGCGCTACTATCCGAAGCTGCAGGTCTCGGTTCCCTTCACACCGGCGACCGGCCCGCGCCTTCTGATCCGCGATGGCGTCGATCGCGAGCGCATCGCCTCTGCCCTGGCCAGCGGGCTGATCGCGCTGTGCGGTGTGAGCAAGGCCTCCTCGGTGCACGTCACCTTCGCGCGCGAGGCCGAATGGAAGCTGCTCGCCGAGCACGGCTTCCTGCAACGGACCGACCAGCAATTCCACTGGCACAACGATGGCTTTGCGTCCTTCGACGATTTCCTTGCCACCCTCAATTCGCGCCACCGCAAATCGATCAAGCGCGAGCGGCGCGACGCACTTGCAGCCGGCATCAGCATCCACTGGCTCACCGGCAGCGACATCACCGAGGAGGCCTGGGACGCGTTCTTCGACTTCTACATGGAGACCGGCTCGCGCAAATGGGGCCGGCCATACCTGACCCGCGAATTCTTCTCGCTGATCGGCGACACCATGAGCGACGACGTGGTCCTGGTGATGGCCCGCCGCAATCACCGCTGGATCGCGGGCGCCATCAACTTCATCGGCTCGGACACGCTGTTCGGCCGCAACTGGGGCGCGGTCGAGCATCATCCGTTCCTGCATTTCGAGGTTTGCTACTACCAGGCGATCGACTTTGCGATCAAACACGGCTTGATGCATGTCGAGGCCGGCGCGCAGGGCGACCACAAGATCGCACGCGGCTACCTGCCGCGAACGACGCATTCGGCGCATTTCATCGCTGACCCCGGCTTGCGCCGTGCCATCGACGATTACCTCAAGCGCGAACGTGCGTATGTCGCGGAAGCCGGCCGCGAGCTTGCCGAGTTGGGCCCGTTCCGCAAAGGCGCCGAAGAGGCGTCTTGACGCCTTCTTAGAGGTGATGACAGTAAGGCCGCAACTTCAGGAGCAGCCGCATGACCGCCTACGATCCCAACAATGTCTTCGCGAAAATCCTGCGCGGCGAATTCCCCTGCTACAAGGTCTATGAGAACGAGCACGTGCTCGCGTTCCTCGACATCATGCCGCGCTCGCCCGGCCATACGCTCGTCATCCCGAAAGCCCCGGCCCGCAACATTCTCGACGTCAAGCCGGACGACTACGCCCATGTCGCGCGTGGCGCGCACAAGATCGCGGCCGCCGCGATGAAGGCCTTCGATGCCGACGGCATCACCGTGCAGCAGTTCAACGAGCCGGCCGGCGGCCAGGTCGTGTTTCACCTGCACATGCACGTGATGCCGCGCCACGACGGCGTCGCACTGCTGCCGCCCGCGAGCCGCAAGGAAGACGGCAAGGCGCTGGAAGAACACGCGGCACAGCTGATCGCGGCGCTGAAGGCGGGCTAGGTCTTTCCCCCGTCATTGCGAGCGAAGCGAAGCAATCCAGACTGCCTCCGCGGAAACACTCTGGATTGCTTCGTCGCTTCGCTCCTCGCAATGACGGAGGAGAGGACTTCACTCCGTCTCGAAATCCCCAGCCTGCGGCGCGGCCAGTGGTGTGAACTCGCAACGGTCCGGCTTGATGTCGATCAGTGGCGTGTTGTCGATGCAGTCGAGGCCGCGCACCAGGATCGTGTTGCCCTCGATGCCCACCAGCCTGACGATCGAGGTGCCGATCGGATTGGGCCTGACCGGCGAGCGCAGCGAGAATGTGCCGCGGGTGTTCTGGTTGTTCTTCGGGCTCTGCAGGATGATGTCGCGGCGCGACCGGTCGAGCCAGTAGAGCACTTCGAGATTGCTGTAGAAGTCGACGCCCTTGATCGCCGGCACGAAGGGCTCGAAGATCTCCAGCCGGCACACCGGGCCGTCATGCCGCCCCTGCCGCGGCGTCTCCAGCCGCGAGGTCCAGGGCGTGCGGATCCGGCCGATGAAGACGAGGCCGGCATCCTGCGTCGCCGGCAGCTCGATCGCCACCTCGCCTTCGCGGAGCTCATTTTCGCGAACCATTTTGTCTGTTCCTTGCTGTTCGCTGGCGGTTTTAGCCCAGCCACCACTTGCCGGCCAGCATGAACAGCTCGCCGGTGACGACGCCGGCGAAGATCGAGCGGCGGGTCAGCATGAAGACGACGAAGCCCGCGACCACCGCACCATACCGCAAGACATCGGGCACGCTGGCGAGCGCGCCCGGGGGCTGGACCACGATCTGGGCGATGACGCCGGCCAGGATCGCGGTCGCCACCGCCCTCACCCAGATCAACAGCTCCGAGCCCTCGTCGATGCCGCCGCCGAACCACAGGCCCAGCATGCGCCATATCTGGTTGGGAATAACGCCGGCGACGAACAGCACGGCGAGCGCATGCCAGTCGCCGAGAAAGCCACTCATGCGCGCGCCTCTCGCCAGAAATGGACGCCATAGGCGATGGTGCCCGCCACGACGCCGCTAACGAGGATGTCGAGGCCGCTGTTCATCTTCGCGGCCAGCGGATAGAGCACGAGCCCGAGCACCAGCGCGACCACGTCAGCGATCTCGCGGCTGTTGCGCGCGGTCGAGAACAGGAACGACAGCGGGGTGAGCAGCAAGATCGCCGCGCCCAGCGTCTGCGTGAGGTTGGCGGCGAGGAAATAGCCGACCGTGTTGGCGGTCAGGCACACCGAGACCAGGCCGCAGCCGAGCCCGTGAACGAAGGCGATGCGCCGCTCGCGCGGCACCTGCGGCAGGAAGCGGTGGCATTCGACCCACAGCGTCACGGCGGTGAGATGCGCCGCGAAGATCAGCTCGCGCCGTTTTATCGTCGGCGTGCGCATCAAGGGCAGGACCGACACCACCATTGGAAACAGGCGGATGGCGCTGACAGTCACGGCGATCGCCGACTGGATGACGGTCGCCCCGGAGCCGAGCGTGGTGATCAGGATGATCTGCGCCGGCCCCGCCCAGACGAACAGCGTCGATGCCAGCGCCCAGGCCAGGCTGAAATGCGTGTCATGCGCCAGCGCCCCGATGCCCAGATAGGTCACGAACAGCACGATGGTGAGGATGGTCTGCGTGATCGAGCACAGCCCCCACGCAAAGGCGCGAAAGGCACTATGCCATTCAGGAGAATCGAGCGGAGGAAGCGCCACGGGGGGTCTTGGCCGGGAGAGGAATCGTGCCTGCATAACGGGGGATGGGGCGGCGCGCGTCAAGAAAGCGCGAGGCTGGGCTGGCATGCGCGCCACATTGACACGCCGTCATTCCGGGGCGCGCCCCCTTGGGCGCGAGCTATGATGCGCAATTGCGCATCTGAGAATCCATACTCACGATGGTGGTTATGGATTCCGGGCTCGCCGCTTCGCGGCGCCCCGGAATGACAGGTGTTGATACCCCCTATCCCGTCACGCCCCGGTTCTTCAGTACGAAGCAGGCGCCCCCCGCCTTGCGGATGCGGTTGCAGAGATCATCCGCCTCTGGCCGCGTATCGGCTCCGATGCGCACCTGGTAGAAGGCGTGCGTGCCGCGGCTGCGCATCACGGACGACAGCAGGCTCGGATCGCGGTCGCCGATCACGGCGCTGAGGCGCGTCACGGCGCGGGAATACATCGCCAGCGCCCTGTTGCGGTCGAAGCCTGCAGCGAGCTGCACACCCCAGACTTTTGCGGCGGCAAGCTCCACATGCTGCTCGAGCTCGGCGACGAACGGGTTTGGCGCGCGCTTCAGGAGCGCCATCAGATCGCGACAGCTCGTCGTCGGCGCATTCGGCGGCCCCTTGCCGGTCGCGCCGGCCTTGGCCCAAGCGTCGACCGTCGCCCCGGTGATGGCGAAGACGTAGTTGCGAGTCTGCTCCGGCATCGGACCGGTGCCCGCGAGCCATTCCTGCACCCGCCTCGGCCCGGCATTGTAGGCAGCAGCCGCGAGACCAAGATTGCCGAACTGGTTGCGCAGCTCGTTGAGGAATTCAGCCGATTTCGGCAGCGCCTGCACCGGATTGAAGGGATTAAGGAGCCCGCGCTCGCTCGCCGTGCCCGGCATGAACTGCGCGATACCCTGCGCACGCTCGCCGCTGCGCGTCACAGGCCCCACCGCGTCGCTCTGGAACCGGCTCTCCTGCCAGATCACGCGGGCGAAGAATTCCAGCGGCAGATTGGCGTCGCGCGCGGCGGCCTCGATGATCAGGCAGATCGATTCCCGTGTATCGCTCTCGCGCGCCGCCTCGGCGGGCTTGCCCGGCGGCATCGCGAGCTCCTCGACGCTCGGCACGGCAACATTGATCTTCGCGGGCGAATTGTCCCATGCCGCTGCCGGCGCGACCAGGAACAGCGCGGTGGCGGCCTGGCAGAGCGCAAATCGGGCTCGTGTCATCGGCATGGTACCGGCGATATCGGACTTGAACTCGGAGACTAAGCGAACTAGCAACTGGCGGCATAATCAACGTAGGCCGGGGCGGAATGGCTACAATCTATTTTGATCTCGACGGCACGCTGACCGATCCGAAGCCCGGGATCACCCGCTCGATCCAGTATGCGCTGGAACGGCTCGGACAGCACGTCCCGAGCGAGGACGAATTGACCTGGTGTATCGGGCCGCCGCTGCATGCGAGCCTGAAAAAACTCACCGGAACCGATGAGCTCGCCGACCGGGCCCTGCTGCTCTATCGCGAGCGGTTTGCCGATATCGGCCTGTTCGAGAACGAGGCGTATTCCGGCATCGAGGAGACTCTATCCACGCTGTCGGCGACGGGCGCGCGCATGTTCGTGGCGACCAGCAAACCGGTCGTCTATGCGAGCCGCATCGTCGATCATTTCGGCCTCAAGCGTTATTTCGAGCAGGTGTTCGGATCCGAGCTCGACGGCACCCGCGTCGACAAGGGCGATCTCCTGCGCTACGCCCTCGACACCGCGAAAGTGGATCCGCAAGCGGCCATCATGATCGGCGACCGCAGCCACGACGTGGTCGGCGCGCGCAAGAACGGCTTGACCGCGATCGGCGTGCTCTACGGCTATGGCAGCGAGACCGAGCTCAGGGACGCCGGCGCGCATCATATCTGCGCCGCCCACCCCGAGCTGGTTGCCTACTGCACGACGCGTGCCGCTTGAACGTCCGGCACTGACGCTCTGCATCCCTGGTCAGCTCGCTGCCGCCGCGATGTCCGCGGGCTCGACGGTGTCGACCGGCAACGCGAACTGCTCGACCCGCTTATACGGCTTCTTGTTGAGCAAGAGCCGCGTCACGTCGGGCCGCGAATAGTGCCCGGCGGGATCGGCCGCATTCTTGGCGACGCCAATGACGCCGAGATCGATCTCGGCGACCAGAAGCCCTTCCTGATCCGGTGCCAGCTTGTCGCCGATCTGGCTGCCGTCGGGGCCGTAGATCGCGGCAAAGCCGCCGCCGGCATGCAACAGCGCATGCTTGTCCGGGCGGTCGCAGAGCTCATCGATCATCGCCTGCGAGACGGTTGCGCAGGGCGCAAGCACGAAGCAGGAGCCCTCCACCGCATAGACGCGCGAGGCAGCGTTGTTGACCTCCGCTCCCAAGGCGGGCGCGAAGGGATCGTAGAGCGAGAAGCTCGGCCATGACGCCACATGCACCTGCTCGTTCTGGGCGTACATCGCATATTTCGACAGCGGCTGGAGATGCTCCCAGCAGCACAGCGCACCGAGACGTCCGATGTCGGGGCGGTCGTGGACGGCAAGATCGCTGCCGTCGCCCTCGCCATAGACGGTCCGCTCGGCATGGGTCGGCCGCAGCTTGCGGCGCTTTGCAATGGTCTCGCCATCTGGCCCGATCAGCCATTGCGCGATGTAGAGGCTGCCGCCGTCGCGCTCGGAAAGCCCGATGACGGCGGTCAGGCCAGCCTTGCGCACGGCCTGCCGCAGCTTCTCCGCCTGCGGGCTGTCGTAGGCGAGCGAATTGTCGAAATAGCGCTGCACGAAGCCGCGGCCGATCGACCAGGCCGGCGAATCCAGCCAGATATGCCAGGGGTATCCGGGGATGAACACCTCCGGGAAAGCGATCAGCTTCGCACCCTTTCTTGCGGCCTCCTCGATCAGCGCGATCGACTTGTCGACGGACGCGTCGAGGTCGAGCCAGGCCGGCGCCGCCTGCACCACCGCGACTTTGTATTTCGGATGTTCGATGCCCATTCCCGCCTCCACGTGATCCACTGGGACGCGCCGCTTTCCGGTTGATCGCGGCAGACGTCCGATGCAGTCTATTGGGCCACGGCTGGACCAGGCCTGCTCGACTGCCACGGCATGAAAATTCGACCGGGACGGCGGTACCGAATTTCCCTGCGCGGGGGCCAATCCAAGTTCGTGAAAGGGAGGCCCGCGCATGACCATCCAGTTCACGACGGACGGCAGCCCCGGGCACCGGCGCCTGGCGCTCTGGCAGGACATCGTCTGCGACGTCTTCGTCGAGCTCGACTGCAAGTCGGATCTCGGCAGCGCCTTCCGCGGCTCGGTGACGCAAGCTTCGCTTGGGCGCGCGGTCTGTTCGGATGTCTGCTCGGACCGCCAGCACGTCTTCCGCACGCCGTCGCGGATCGCCCGCTCGGATCTCGACTTCGTTCTCGTCGCGCTTGGCAATCAGGGCGTCGGCGGCGTCGTGCAGGACGGCCGCGAGACCGTGATCCATCCCGGCGAGTTCGCACTCTACGACACCACGCGCCCGTATGAGTTGAAGTTCGATCACGCCTTCACGCAGACCATCTTCAAGGTGCCGCGCGAGATGCTGCAGCGGCGCCTCGGAGCCACCGAGGCGCTGACGGCGATCTCGTTCGGCTCCGACGCACCGCTGCAAAAGCTCGCCTACGATTTCATCTTCAGGCTTTGCCACAGCGCCGATCAGATCGATCCGCAGCATGCCGTCGCGCTTTCCGAGCAGGCGGTCGATCTCGTCGCCATGGTGCTGAGCGACCGGCTCGGCAAGACGGCGCCGCCCTCCTCGACGCATCGCTCGGCCCTGCTCTACCGGCTGAAGGCGCATATCCGCAGTCATCTCACTGACCCCGATCTGACGCTGTCGGATACCGCGGCCGCGCTTGGCATCTCGCCGCGCTATGTCAACGATCTCCTCAGTCAGGAGCACACCTCGTTCCAGCGCTATGTGCTTGCGGAGCGTCTTGCCCAATGCAGGCGCGATCTCGCCTCACCCGCGCTCGCAGGCCGTCAGGTCGGCGAAATCGCGTTCGCGTGGGGCTTCAATGACCTCTCGCATTTCGGCCGCGTCTTCCGCGAGCAGTTCGGAATGTCGCCGCGCGACTTCCGGCAGAGCCTATTGCCGCACTAGACTGGCCACCGTTTCGCAGCAACCAACACGACCGCGGAGCACACGCTGACAACGAGGGCACAACCGGGAAACGATTTGAAGCCTCGCGCCAATCCTGCGGTCCGTTTTCGTGCTGGGACCGTCCGGCTGTTCCAGATGCTCGCGCGCAACGCGGCCCTCGGGCTTGCATTGGCGCTATTTGCCTGCATCTCCTGCTCCACGGCCCAGGAGGGGACTACCAAGCCAGGGACCACCAAGCTCCGGGTCGCGACCCGAATAGTCCCTCCCTTGGTCATCGAGAAGAACGGCACCCTGAGCGGCTTCAGCATCGAGCTCTGGAACGGCATCGGGGAGCGACTGCATCGCGAGACCGAGTACGTCATCACGCCCGACGTTGGCGAATTGCTTGCCGCCGTGGAAAGCGGGCGGGCAGATCTCGGAATCGCAGCCATCTCGATCACATCCGAGCGCGAGAACAGGTTCGACTTCTCGCAACCGATCCTGAATTCGGGACTACAGATCCTGGTGCGCGGTACCGCCGCCAATGTCGAGCCGAATCCGCTGCTCGAGTTCGTGGAGCTGTTCTTCTCCCGCACTCTCCTGATCTGGCTTGGCATTGCGCTGCTCCTGATCCTCATACCGGCGCATCTGATTTTCCTGGTGGAGCGGCATCATCACAACGGGATCATTCCAACCAGCCGGTATTTTCCGGGAATCTTCCATGCGATGTTCTGGGCCGCGGGCACGCTGGCGACCCAGGCGGATCAAATGCCCCGGCACTGGATCGCTCGCATCGTCGCCGTGCTGTGGATGTTCACGGGCGTGGTGTTCGTGGCGTTCTATACGGCGCAACTCACCGCATCGCTGACGATCCAGCAGATCAGGGGACCGATCAACAGTCCGCAGGATCTCGTCGGCAAGATCGTCGGCACGACACGGGGAAGCACGGCAACCATCTATTTGAACGAGGTCAGGGCTCAGGTCCGTGAGTTTGAGAAGATCGATGACCTCTACGGCGCCTTGCTGAATCAGGAGGTCGACGCGGTCGTCTTCGATTCACCGGCGCTGCTTTACTACACAACTCACGACGGCAGGGGATCGGCGCGGACCGTCGGCAGCGTCTTCCATAAGGAGGACTACGGCATCGTTTTCCCGACCGGCAGCCCGCTGCGTAAGCACGTGAATGAGGCGCTTCTCGCGCTGCGCGAGAGCGATGCGTATCAGCGGATTTACGAGGAATGGTTCGGCAAGCACTAGGCCGATGACGCCACAGCGCCGCCCCCGATGCCGCCGATGTGACTGATCGTGAAGCCGGGAGAGATTGCGGCGCCGCAAGGCGAACCTCACCTAAGGTCGGTATCAGGTTCCACCCGGGGAGAACGCAATGCGTCCCGTCTTGCTCTTGAGCCTTCTGATCGCGCTATCGAGTGCTGCCAACGCCGCTCCGGCGCATCGCACGCACCGGCACTATGCCGTTGACCCTGCCACTCGCGTGTACAGGGATCCCATGTCGAGTTTTGGCTATGCGCCGCCTCGGGCACCGGCCCCCTATCTTTCCGCGCCGAGCTATCAACCCGATGCAACGTATGACAGTCCCTACAAGAACTGGGGCGGCTAGCTGACATCGCGTGCAGCCGGTCCCCCGGTTGCATGCGCGTGACGCATTGACGTGCATCAAGCCGATCTTCGCCGGACGTGCCATCGTCCATGAGCGAGGATCGCCGATGCGCCGGTTTGCCATGAAGGCACTGTTTACCGCCCTCAGCCTCAACAGAGAGGAGGGAAAGCGGATCGATTGGGATCGCAACGTTCTGATCTTCTCGACGGCGGTGACTGCGGGTCTGATCGCGCTCTATGTCCTCGGCAAGGCGACGGCGCGCTGGTAGGACGCATGAAGCGATCGCTGCCCTTACTTGCGATCGTCGCCGCACTGTCCGCCACGCCGAGCCACGCGCTGGATGCCGAGCAGCAGTACGGCCAGGCTCTCCTGCAAAGGATGTGCGCACGTTGTCACGCGGTGGGCACGTCCGGCGCGAGCCGAAACCGACGAGCCCCGGCGTTCCGTACCCTCGGCGAGAACAAGCTCTACGACGCCGACTTTGTGCAGCGGCTGCAGGATGGCTACAGCAGCATTCACCGCTTCATGCCGACCTTCCGTTTCGAGCGTGCCGATGCCGAGGCCGTGGTCAACTATCTCAAGGCGATTCAGGAGCCGCGCAAGCCGAACTAACGCGGACACAGCGCCCGGACGCGCATTGGGCTCGCGCTGGAACTGTCCCGGGTCGGACCAACCTGAGACTGTCACCCGCCGGTGCCCGTGGCGCGGAGCGCCCGCGGATTCAGGACGGCAGCGAATGAAGGGGGACTAGCGCGCCGCCCCCCGCGCGTCCGCGGCACAACCTGTGCGTGGCTTAACCATTTGGCGTGTCTGCCACTTGCCCGCGCGCGTTGGTTGCGCTTGATTGCAGCGGGGATTTAGGGGCATTTCATGCGTATCTTTGGAATTGTGGCGCTCGGCGTCATGCTGGGCGGCTGCGCGTCGGTGACGCGCGGCACGACGGAAAATATCGCCATTTCATCAACACCATCTGGCGTCGAGGCCGTGGTTTCCGGACTTGAAGTGCCGACCACCTGCACCACGCCATGCTCGGTCGTCGCCAAGCGCAACGCCGACATTTCCATTACCTTCGAGAAGCCCGGCTACGAGTCGCAGGTCGTGCAGCTGCAACGCGACATACCGGGGGCCGGAGCCGCCGGCTTCGCCGGCAATCTGCTGCTGGGAGGTGTCGTGGGCATGGGCGTCGACGCGGTCACGGGCGCGGCGACCGACCACAAGCCCAATCCCGTCATCGTCACGATGCAGCCGAAGGCCGCTCCTCCTCCGCCGCCCACCCCACGCAAGCCGCGGCCAAAGCGGGCGCCGGAGGCCGGCACATAAAGCATGATCCGGAAAGTGCGAAGCGGTTTTCCCTCGCGACAAACGCGGAAGGCGTTTGCGCGGAGACCGTGCTCAAACAATGAACTCGAGCGCGAAGACGATTTGACGTGAACCGGTCGCTCGCCAGCCGCGACCAACACGCAGTCCTGAAGACGGCCGGCGCTTGGCAACACGACCCATCGGCCATCTGACGCGCCAATCCGAGAGACTGCATTGGGGTGACGCGTGGCCTTCGCATATTGGTGGATCGGTTTGTTCGTCGACGAGCGCGAGCATGCACGCATTCAGCCGCATTTTGCGGCGGCCGCGGCGAAGAGCGCGTTGCCTGCGGAGGCATGGCAGGCGATCGACGATTGGCGGGCGCATCCGTCCGAATATGAGGAAGAAGCATGGCTGGACGCGAGCGACCAGTTGGTCCTGCGGGTCCATGAATTTTTCCGCGCGTTCAATCGCGCGGGCTTCGTTCAGCTCGCAAGAGGGTTGGTGACGATGGGCACGTTTCCGGACGACCTCGTCAATGAACAACATGTCTTCCGGATGGCGATCACAGACCGTCATCCGACCGTCAGTATCCTCTGGCACGCGCTCGGTTTTGAGCGTGCCCAAGCATTGCCGGGGCAGATGGGAAACTTGTTGCTTTCTCCGTCCGAGGTCGAGTCAGCGCTTGAGACGACGAGACAGGTCTATGAGGGCGTGTCGCGCGAGGAACTGCTCGCCGCAGCCAGGCGGTTTTGCCGCTGCAGCGTATCTGATGACACGTTGGACGAGGTGCTGAGCTTCTTGCCAGATGGTCTCGAGTCCGCAACCACACGGCGAGCCGGCTTTCTTGCACTGGCCCGTCCCCAAATATGAGCGCGACGCTCGCTCGTTCGCAACAAAAAAGGCCGGCTTCACAGCCGGCCTTTTTTCAGTTCATGACGCTCCCTATCAAACCTTGACCAGCGGTCCCTTGGAGGTCGGCCCCTTGGAGGGGCCGCCGGGACCACCCGGCTTGGACTTACCTGACGGCGGGCGCTTGCGGGCGCCGGGCAGCTTCTCCTGCTTCGGCGTGACCGGGCCCTCGACGAACTCGAAGCCGATCTTGTCCTTCTCGGCGTCGGCCTCGTCCTTGACCAGGACGACGCGGACATGGCCACCGCCCTTGAGCTTGCCGAACAGCACCTCGTCGGCGAGCGGCTTCTTGATGTGCTCCTGGATCACGCGGGCCATCGGCCGCGCACCCATCTGCTCGTCATAGCCGTGCTTGATAAGCCAGGCCTTGGCTTCCTCGGACAGCTCGATCGTAACGTCGCGGTCGCCGAGTTGCGCCTCGAGCTGGAGCACGAACTTCTCCACCACCATGCCGATCACGTCGGCATTGAGATGGGCGAAAGAGACGATGGCATCGAGGCGGTTGCGGAATTCCGGCGCGAACTGCCGGTTGATCGCCTCGTGGTCGTCGCCTTCCCGCTTGGAGCGTGTAAAGCCGAAGGCCTGCTTGGCGAGATCGGCCGCGCCGGCGTTCGTGGTCATGATCAGGATCACGTTGCGGAAGTTGACCTGCTTGCCGTTGTGATCGGTGAGCCGGCCATGGTCCATGATCTGGAGCAGCACGTTGTAGAGATCGGGGTGCGCCTTCTCGATCTCGTCCAGCAGCACCACGCAATGCGGATGCTGGTCGACGCCGTCGGTGAGCAGGCCGCCCTGGTCGAAGCCGACATAGCCCGGAGGCGCGCCGATCAGGCGCGACACGGTGTGCCGCTCCATGTATTCGGACATGTCGAAGCGCAACAGCTCGACGCCGAGGCTGGAGGCAAGCTGCTTTGCGACCTCGGTCTTGCCGACCCCGGTCGGACCAGAGAACAGGTAGCAACCGATCGGCTTCTCCGGCTCGCGCAGGCCGGCACGCGCCAGCTTGATCGAGGCGGACAGCGACTCGATCGCCTTGTCCTGGCCGAACACGACGCGCTTCAGGGTCTGCTCGAGATGCTTGAGCACCTCGGCATCGTCCTTCGACACGCTCTTCGGCGGGATCCGCGCCATCGAGGCGATCGTGGTCTCGATCTCCTTGATGCCGATCGTCTTCTTGCGCTTGTTCTCGGCAACCAGCATCTGCGCCGCACCGGATTCGTCGATCACGTCGATCGCCTTGTCCGGCAGCTTGCGATCGTGGATGTAGCGCGAGGAGAGCTGCACCGCGGCCTCAATGGCCTCGTTGGTGTATTTCAGCCGGTGGTAATCCTCGAAGTACGGCTTCAGCCCCTTGAGGATCGCGATCGCGTCCTCGACAGTCGGCTCGTTGATGTCGATCTTCTGGAAGCGCCGCACCAATGCGCGGTCCTTCTCGAAATGCTGGCGGTATTCCTTGTAGGTGGTCGAGCCCATGCAGCGGATGGTGCCCGAGGCGAGCGCCGGCTTGAGCAGGTTCGACGCATCCATCGCGCCGCCCGACGTCGCACCCGCACCGATCACGGTGTGAATCTCGTCGATGAACAGGATGGCGTTGGGATGCGCCTCGAGCTCCTTCAGCACCTGCTTCAGGCGTTCCTCGAAGTCGCCGCGATAGCGCGTGCCCGCGAGCAGCGTGCCCATGTCGAGCGAGAACACGGTTGCAGCCGCCAGAACCTCCGGCACCTCGCTGTCGACGATGCGCTTTGCAAGGCCTTCCGCGATCGCGGTCTTACCGACACCGGCCTCGCCCACGAACAGCGGGTTGTTCTTCTGCCTGCGGCATAGCACCTGGATGGCGCGATTGATCTCGGAATTGCGACCGATCACCGGATCGATCTTGCCGTCGCGCGCCTTCTTGTTGAGGTTGACGCAGTAGGTCTCGAGCGCCTCGCCCTTTTTCTTGGAGTCCTCGTTGCCCTTGGTCTCGGTCTCCTCGTCGACGCCGCGAACGGGGCGCGCTTCCGAGACGCCCGGCCGCTTGGCGATGCCGTGGCTGATGTAGTTGACCGCGTCGTAGCGCGTCATGTCCTGCTCTTGCAGGAAATACGCGGCGTGACTCTCGCGCTCGGCGAAGATCGCGATCAGAACGTTCGCACCGGTCACTTCCTCGCGACCGGATGACTGCACATGAATCACCGCGCGCTGGATCACGCGCTGGAAACCGGCCGTCGGCTTGGCGTCGTCGGCGCCATCCGTCACCAGATTTTCGAATTCGGTCTCAAGATAGTTGACGAGACTGGTGCGCAGCTTGTCGAGATCGACACTGCAGGCCCGCATCACGGCTGCTGCGTCGGAGTCATCGATCAGCGACAACAGCAAATGTTCGAGCGTCGCGTATTGGTGATGACGCTCATTTGCGATCGCCAGTGCACGATGCAGGGATTGTTCAAGGCTTTGAGAAAAAGTCGGCATTCGCGTCCTCTGTGGCCCCCACCATCATGATCGCCATCGCCCGGTCAGGCAACAACAACCTTTGTCACATATAGTTATACAAGATCGCGGCAAAAGATCGGTTCCGCGACACTGGACTCACGCGCGGTATTTTCGATGCAAAACCCGTTCCTATTTGGGCAGGGTTGGCGCCAGTCCCCCTACTCCCCGTAGTTCGCCGGCCATGGCGGCCGTGAGGATGACGAACGGGGTGACACGAATGTCAGAACACGCAGTAACTCGGGACGCGCCTACTTCTTTTCCATCACGCATTGCAGCGGGTGCTGGTGCTTGCGGGCAAAGTCCATCACCTGTGTGACCTTGGTCTCGGCGATCTCGTAGGTGAAGACGCCGCATTCGCCGATGCCGTGATGGTGGACATGCAGCATGATCTTGGTCGCTGCCTCGATGTCCTTGTTGAAGAACTTCTCCAGCACGAGAACCACGAACTCCATCGGCGTGTAGTCGTCGTTCAGGATCAGCACCCGGTACAGGTTGGGCCGCTTAGTCTTGGGCTTGACCTTGGTGATGACCGAGGTGCTCGGGCCGGACGGACCATTAGAACGGTTCTCGTCATTGCTCATCCGGGGAGCATAGGCGACGGCTGACGCGGGCAGATCGAGGCTGGAAGTTAGTTGCGGCATGGCACAGGCGTTCAAAATCCCCACGGAAGCGTATGGCAGCCCGCCGCGCTGCCCCGCCATCGGAGCCTCGCATAGGCGAGCCGTCTTGTTCGATCGCCGCTCCCGACCGGTCCGGTCCTCACCGGAACGGCAACGGTGAATATGGGCCCGCCCCCGGCCCGCCGCAAGCGTGCAGAGGCTGGAGCGATGCGGCCGCACGGCGGTCCCGATTCCCGGTCCCTGGCGATCCTGACCAAGGTTAATCAATCCGGACCCGTTTGACAAAAAAATCCGATCGGCAGGTTTCTCCGCCCTCAACCAGGAACCCGACGTCGACCCGCGGCGACCAGTTCGCAGGCCGGCACGTCCGGTCTTCTACGGTCGAATTAACCAACCACTCAATTGCGCGCTCTTCACCGACGAAGCCTCGCCGGCGCTGTCACGAACCGCAGCGACCATCAAGCCAACGTGCGCAAGCAACAGCTCGACGGTCTCGACAATCCAGTCGACGACGATTTGACACCATCTGCAGAACTGCGCGAGCCGCTCGAACAAGTTCTTCATGCTGACGAGCTCGACCCGGATCGTGACGACTTCGACACGATCGGCATTGCGCTCGGCAAGCTCGGGGGCTCGCAATAGCCCCCGCAAACGCGTCCACGAAAAAAGCCCGGCTGAACCAGCCGGGCTTTTCCGATTCCAAGACTTGACGAAGAGTTAGTGAGCGGCCGGGGTGAACTTCGAGACGATGGTCTCGACCGGCTTGAACGCCTGCTTGGCGAGGTCGTTGTAGAGGCCGGCGATCTTCTGCGATTCCGCAACGAAGGTCTCGTAGGCGGAGCGCGCGAAATCGGTCTGCGCTTCCAGCGCCTTGTCCAGCGACTTCACGCCGGAAAGCTTCTCAACGAAGGACTTGGTGTCCTCGAACGACTTCTTGGTGTAGTCGCCATAGGCGCTGGCGATCGCCTGGAGGCCGTGCTGCACCGAACTCGCAGAGGCGACGCACTGCTCGAACTGCTCTTTCCCGTAGTTCTGAAAGTCTTCAACCTTGAACATCATGGAATCCTTTTTTCCCTGGCTCTCGTCCGGAAGCCTTAGATTTTTCAAGCCTTGGATATCTCAAGCCTTGGATTTCTCCTTGGGGCCACCTGACGCTGCCCATAATTAGTGCAACGCACAAAAAAGTCAAGAATATTTGTGCGACGCACAATAATACATGCAACTTGAAGTGATTCCGGGCTATCTACGCAAGGGTTCCTTAAGCTTTTGGAAACCGGGCGCCCCTACCCTGATTCCCTGGACGTGTTCAGCTTCCGACAGGCGGTCAAAAGCCGTTTGCGAACATCGCCTTAGCCAGAACAGCGGCTTGAGCTTCGATTGCCGGCGATGAGCGCTGGCGGATTGGCGGTTCAAGCAGGTCATGGTCCCGGATCTGGAGGGCACAATTTTGCCTCACGAGCCGGTGATCAAGTCAGAAACGGGGACGGGGTTTCATGCTTCGTAAGAACTGGTCTTCCTCGCGCTTGGCGCGGGCTGGAGTCTTCGGGCTTCTTACAGTCACCACCGCGGTCATCTTCACCAGCGATGCTGCCGAAGCGCGCCGCCACCGCGGCCGGCACTATGCGCATCATCGCGTGCATCGCGACTCCGGCGAGAGCTACAGCCCGCAATTCGCCTCGATCATCGTCGACGGCAATTCCGGCGCGACGCTGCAAGCGACGAGCCCCGACGGAATTCGTCACCCCGCTTCGCTCACCAAGATCATGACGCTCTATCTGCTGTTCGAGCGTCTGGAGTCCGGCAAGGTCAAGCTCGACACCGAGATGCCGGTGTCCGAACACGCCGCCGATCAGGATCCCACCAAGCTGGGCCTGCGCCCCGGCCAGACCATCCGGGTCGAGGACGCGATCAAGGGCCTCGTCACCCGTTCCGCCAACGACGCCGCAGTCGTCATCGCCGAATATATCGGCGGCACCGAAGACGATTTTGCCAGCATGATGACGCGCAAGGCGCGCGCGCTCGGCATGTCCAGGACGGTCTATCGCAACGCCTCGGGCTTGCCCAACGACGAACAGAACACGACGGCGCGCGACCAGGCCACCCTTGGCCGTGCGATCCAGGATCGCTTCCCACGCTACTACCGCTACTTCTCGACCACGGCCTTCAATTTCCGTGGCCGGACGATCACGGGCCACAATCACCTGCTCGGCAGCGTCGAGGGCGTCGACGGCATCAAGACCGGCTACACCCGCGCCTCCGGCTTCAATCTCGTGAGCTCGATTCACCGCGGCAACCGCTTCCTGGTCGGTGTGGTCCTGGGCGGCCGCAGCGGCGGCTCGCGCGACGCCATCATGCGCAACCTGCTCGCGGAGAACCTCGAGAAGGGCGCGGGCAGCCGCACCGTGGCCGCCATCACCGAGCGCAATGGCGCCGACACCAGCACCGACGTCGCCGACGCCTCCGACACACCGGCGCGAGCGGCACCGCAGGTCCAGGCCTCCGCCCCCGCTCCCGAAGCGCCCGCGCCACGGCCCGCCTCGCGCCTCGCCACGCTTGCCGCCGCCACCGCGGCGATGCCGCCGGCCGCCAAGCCGGAGCCCAAGGCAGTCGAATCCAAGGTCGAACCCGCGCCGCTGACCAATGGCGTGATCTCGAGCCAGCCGCTCTCGATCATTCCGGGCTCGTCCGAGCCGATGAAGCCGGTCAAGGTGAAGACGGTCCAGGTCAAGGCCGGCGCCGTGAAGGTCGCGTCCGCCGCCCCGTCGCAACCGGCCCCGCCGATCACCAACACGATCTCCACCGCGCGCGCCGAAGTCGCGGAAACCTCCGGCGCCGTCGTCGCCAAGGCCGACATCGTCAACAAGCCGGACGTCATCGCCAAGCCTGAAGCGGTCCGCAGCGACCTGCCGCCGCAGCCGCCGGGCTTTGGTACCGGCAACGGCATCCTCGGTGTCCTGCCGGCTTCCGGCGCTGCGGCGTCCGCGCCCGCACCTACCGCAAAACTCGCCTCGGTCGAGCCGGCCCCGCAGCCGATCCAGACGAGCGCAACGACCAGGCCGGTCACGCACAGCGGCTGGATCGTTCAGGTCGGAGCGCTGGAGAGCGAGAACGAGGCGCAGCAGCGCATCGAAGCCGCCCGCAGTTCGGCCCGCGGCCTGCTCAGCAAGGCCGATCCCTTCACCGAGGTCGTCGCCAAGGACAATCGCAAGCTGTTCCGCGCCCGCTTTGCCGGCCTGGAGCGCGATCAGGCGGAAGCCGTCTGCCGCACGCTGAAGCGGGCCGAAATCTCCTGCATCACCGTCCGCAACTGACGGCGAGCAAATCGATCCGGTCCGATGCCCGCGCCTCATGCGCGGGCATTATCGTTTCAGGCAGGCACGAAGACCGTCTCGCAACAACCTCTCGTCAACGATTTACGGTTAAGATTTTGCTCAAGGGATCGACCACGCCGATAATGGCGGGCATCGGGGCGACGGCAGACAGAGCAATACGGAGCTGACGCGGTACGGGCGTTTGTAGCGTTGGTTGCCGGAGTTAGCTGTTATGCGTGCGAAGCAGAGTATCCTTGGCCTCGTTTACCCGGGCAGCGAGATACGTCGAGCCCCCCTGGTCGGGATGCAGTTTCTTCATCAGGGTCTTGTGGGCCCGTCCGATCTCGTCGCGCCCCGCTCCCGGCTGCAGGCCAAGGATCTGATAGGCCTCCTCCGCCGTCATTTTGCCGCTCGGCGCCGCGCGGCTCTGCCGCCCTGCCGCATCTCCTTGCGCGTTCTGACGCCAGGCGGGAAACCGGCGGTCCAGATAGCTTTCAAGTAACGCGACGCTCTCGGCATCGAAGGCGGGGCACATCGCAAGCAGCGCGGCGAGATCGAACTCGTCGAGCGAACGCCCGGCGTAAGGCCCGGCGACGATCTCGCCTGCAAGCTGGCCGGACTCGTGGTCCAGCCGCATGTCCAGAAATTGCGAGCGAACGCGCGAGGTCTGCCCGGGCGAGCGCGTCGCGCCACCGAACAGCCCGCCGATATTGCCGAAGCTGGAGTTCGCGAGCGGCGTCCAGCCGAGCAGGCCGGCACCGAAGATGCCGAGCGGGATCGCGACCGCCAATTCGCCCCGCAGCCCCGTGAAGGCCGCGACCGCCAGCGCCACGACCCCGCCGCCGACCTTGATGGCGCGCGCGAGCACCGCCGGATTGGCGGAACGGAACATCTGCAGCAGCAGGTAAAGTGTAACGACGGCGACAGCGCCTGCGATCAGGGTCGGCATGAGCGCAATATAGTCGCCTCGCTCGCAAAAAGCATGCGGCCGGACTTCGTTGTGGACGGCCAGCGCCTCACTTCATCTGCCCGATCAGCTTGGCCGCGCCGCTTGTCGTCTTGGCCAGCCTGAGCAGCGCCTCGCGGCCACCGGCGGCGTAGGCGGCTGCCGCGCGCAGGAGTTCGCGCAGTTGAGCCGCGGCGCCCGGATCGAACCTGCACCAGGCCCCGCCGGTCAGCCGTGCGATCTCGCGAAAGGCCTGCTCGGCCGTCGCATCATGGCCTTCCTGAAACATGAAGACGGGGACCTTGAGCATGCCGAGTTCGCCCGCCTTGGCACAGAGTTCGTCGACCTGCTCCTCCATGGCGTCGCCGACGAAAACCACCGCGCGCACGCCGGAGGATGCCGCTTCGCGCCGCGCCTCCGAAAGCACCCTGCCGATCTGGGTGTCGCCGCCGCGGCAATCGATCTTGCTCATCAGGCTCGCGAGCCTGGTGCTGTCGGAGATCCATCCCGTCGCACGGCACTCGTTGAAGCCGCGGTAGTAGACCAGCCGGATATCGAGGCTGCCGAGCGCCGCCGCCTCGCGGAACATGTCGGCCTGGAGCGCACAGGCCATGTCCCAGGTCGGCTGCCGGCTCATCGTGGCGTCGAGCGCGAAAATCAACCGGCCCTTCGCGCCCGGCGCATGGGGCGACATCGCGCGCGCCTTGGCGACGAAGGCCGCGATGTCGTCGCTGGTGGAGGTCTTGGCCTGCGGCAACTTGCCGTCTTTCTCGGCCCGCGCCGACACGGCATCGCCGCTGCGTGGTTTGGTCGGTTCGCCGGACATCCTGCTCTCACGCTGGACTACACGGCCAATATTTGGCGAGCGCACCGTGATCGGTCAATGTGCAAAGGCCTCCGCGGCGGTCAGCAGCGGAGGCCTGGCAGGTCAAAAATTCGGAGGTCGACGGAAAAACGTCAGCTCTTGGCGGGCTTCATCAAAGCGACCGGACCGGGCTCGAGCACCTTGGGCGGCGCGCTGAGGGTATCGACGGGCGCCACTTCGCTGTCGGTGTCGGCCAGGAACTTGTCGAGCATGCCCTGGATCGAGTTCTTCGCGTCATCCGGACCGGTGTCGCGCATATCGTTGTGCTGGAAGTCCGTCTTCACGACGGTGATGCCCGCCTTCTCGCACTCCTCGTCGGTCGGGAGCACACCGGGATCGGTCTTGAACTGTGGATCCTTCGAGCGGAACGACAGGATCTTGAACTTGCCGGCAGTGACGAACGGAACGCGCAGGTTATCGAGGGTCACGACCTTCTTGACCTCGTCCGGATACTGCTTAGCGAAATACATCGAGATGTCGCCGCCCATGGAATGGCCGACCATCGTCACCCTGGCGTAGTCGGCATTGGGCTGGACGGCCTTCATGTCATGCAGCGCCAGATGGATGTTGGCCACGCCGCGCAGGATCTGCGGCAGGCGGCCGACATAGAGTTCGCCCGGCTTGGTCACCATGGGCGGATCGGTCGGCAGGTCATGCTGCGGGCTCATCACGAGATAGCCGCGCATCGCGAAGACGGTGGAGAGGAAGCCGTACTCGGTGTTCTTGACGGTGTTGCCGTGATTGAGGACTGCGACCGGCAGCGTGATCAAGCCAGCGTTCGCCTGCATCTCGCGATCGCGACGAACAGCGATGTCAACCGGCACCGGACGGTTGTCGCGCGAGGCATCGTAGAAGGTGATGGTCTCGTGCTTGATGGCCCACTTGTTCGCCGTGAAATAGGCGATGCCCGCAAGGGCGGTGACCGAAACCAGTACGGCAATTCCACGCTTCATTTTCGTCCTCAGCCTCAGGCTTCTCTGGCCTGAAATCCCAGTTGAAATCGTGTTGCTTGAAGGCTCTTGGGCCCCTTGTCGGTTATTCCTTAATATATGTCACAGCGTCGTGACGGGAAGACCAAAAATTGTGAACCGGCAGCCCTTTCATTGTGCACTGCACTCGTTTTGTGGGCACGGTATTCCAGGACCACTACGTTAGGTACAATTGTCCTTCAGACGCAACCTGTCTGCGCAGGGTTCAATCGCAATTGCCCCGCCCGGTTCCCGTGGAACCGGCGGCTCGATCGAAAAATCTTGAGTGGAAGTAGCAGCGTACCGCGCCTGGTCAGGCGCCGAGGATGTCGTGAAGCTCGAGCGGCTTGTCGACCTGGCTGAACCATTCGGCGCGGTTGGCGGCGCGGCGTCGTCCGCGCTCGTCGAGCGGCAGCTTGAGCTGGCGGAGCAGGCTCGTCACCTCCTCGCGGGCGGTGACGTGGCCGAGATTGGGCCGCATGCCGAGGGTTGCTTCGTCGATATCGTCGAGGGCTGTCAGGCCACGCGGGAAAAATTCGCGGTAGACGACACGCTCGGCAAAGCCGTCGACATAGCGGAAACCGAGCCGCAGCGACAATTCCTTCAACCCGTCGGCGACGAGCTGCTTGTTGCGTGAGCCCAGCATCGACAGGCGGTTGCGCACGACGATCCAGTCGGTAGTCGAACCGTCGAGCTGGCGGCGCTTGCGGCGGCTGTCGCGGACCATCTCGGCATAATGACTCTCGCCGGTCACCGCATAGTTGGCGGGATCGACGGTGCCGAGCACGTCGAAGTCGAGGAAGCTGTCGTTGATCGGGGTGACCAGCGTGTCCGCCATCGAATGCGCGAGCCGCATCAGGTAGCTGTCGGTGCCTGGCGTATCGATGACGATGAAATCGAAGTCGCTCTCGACCGCCGAGACCGCCTCCATGAACTGCAGGAACTCGGAGTTCTCGTTGTCGGCGATCTGCATGGTCTCCCCGAGCTTGATGCAGCGATGCACCGGCAACTCGAGGGCGAGGCCGGTGCGGCGCGCCCAGGCGGAACGGTTGTTGATGTAGCGGGTAAAGCTCTGCTGGCGGCAGTCGAGGTCGATGGTGGCGACGCGCTGGCCGGCCTTGAGCAACGCGACCGCGATATGCAGGGCAGTGGTGGATTTCCCGGAGCCACCCTTCTCATTGCCGAGCACGACAACGTGCGCCGAGCCCAATTGGCCTTGGCTAGCCTGCACAAGCATGTAGGAATCCTCGACGCCCCGAATAATTATCTTCAAGTTGACCGCGTCTGCGGTCAAGTGAAATGCGTGACAGGAAATGCAAATCGCGACGCGCCGTTCTTAAGCATGAATCGCGCGCGTGTTTCGCGTCTCTGGTCGAGCCCACATTGTTGCTCACGCGAAACATTCTCTGACTCCAGCAGGTGCATGGCGTCTACCCGTGCCGCTTGTTAAGGTTAGCCCCTGCCCGCGGAACGCCGCATCAGCCGCATCTCCAGAGCCTAGAGTCCAGATGCCACGAAGCCCCCTGATCGCCCGCACGGTCCCTGCCCTGCGGCGCAGCCTCGATGCTCTTCGCAAGCGGAAGGCCACGGTCGCGCTGGTGCCGACGATGGGTGCGCTCCATGACGGGCATATGTCGCTGGTGCGCCTCGCCAGGCGACGCGCGAGCCGGGTCGTCGTCTCGATCTTCGTCAATCCCACGCAGTTCGCGCCGACCGAGGATTTCGGCGCCTACCCGCGCACCTGGAACGCCGATATCGCGAAACTTGCGGCGGAGGACGTCGACCTCGTCTGGCACCCCACGGTCGAGGCGATGTATCCGGATGGCTTTGCAACCCGCATCGTGCCGGAGGGACCGGCGCTCGCCGGGCTCGAGGACCGCTTCCGGCCGCATTTCTTCGGCGGCGTCGCCACCGTCGTCGGCAAGCTGTTCACGCAATGCCGCCCGGATGTCGCGATCTTCGGCGAGAAGGACTTTCAGCAGTTGCGGGTGGTGACGCAGATGGCCGGGGATCTCGACCTCGGCATCAAGGTGGTTGGCTCGCGCACGGTGCGCGAGCGCGACGGGC
Organism: Bradyrhizobium sp. CCGUVB23; assembly: GCF_024199885.1. Classification (NCBI taxonomy): domain Bacteria; kingdom Pseudomonadati; phylum Pseudomonadota; class Alphaproteobacteria; order Hyphomicrobiales; family Nitrobacteraceae; genus Bradyrhizobium; species Bradyrhizobium sp. CCGUVB23. The sequence continues at coordinate 7,947,637 of NZ_JANADQ010000001.1, read as the reverse complement.
TCGCGATGTCCTCGCGCAACGTCTATCTGTCGGCCGAGGAGCGCCAGCGCGCCGCAACCCTCTATCGCGCCATGAAGGAGAGCGCCGGGCGGATCCGCGCCGGCGAAGCGATCGGGCCGGTGATGGCCGATGGCGCCCGGATGATCGAAAAGGCCGGCTTTGCGCTCGACTATTTTGAAGCCCGCCATGCCGAGACGCTGGCGCCGGTCACCTCGCGCAAGGACGGGCCGCTGCGCATCCTGGTGGCGGCCCGGCTCGGCACCACCCGCCTGATCGACAATATCGCGGTGTAGGACGCCCAGGTTGCGCTTGCGTGGTCCCTCGCCCGCATGGATGATCGGCGCGAGTACGGAAAGCCGACCGGCAGGGGCATGTCATCCATCCGCACGATCATCGCGAGCTGTGTGCTGGCGCTCGCCGCCAGCGGCGCCGCACAAGCGCAGCAGCGGCCGCCGATCGGCGTGTTCGGCTCGCCGCCCAACGCCATGATCTTCTATGTCGCCCATGGTGCGGCCGGCGCCTGCGGACCGGGCTGCTCGGACTGGATCGCTGCCGAGGGCACCGTGCAGTGGGACAGCTACAAGCGGCTGATCGCGATCCTCGACCGCCAGCAGGGGCGCAAGCTGCCGCTCGTCATCCATAGCTGGGGCGAGTCCGACCTCAATGTCGCGACCAGTCTCGGCCGCATCCTGCGCGACCGCGGCCTTGACGCCACCGCCGGTGCAACCGAGGTCGAAGCCTGCGCCGGCAAGCCGGAGGCCGAATGCTTTGCGCTAAAGCGTCCGGGCGGACCGCTCGACGCCAAGGTGATGGTGCCGGACCCGGCCTGCGACTTCACCTGCCTGCTCGTGCTCGCCGGCGGCGTGCATCGCAGCCTGCCGCAGGGCGCGAAGGTGGTGCTGTCGGGTCGCTTCATCCGCAACCGCGTCGCGCCCAACGTCTCGGCCGAGCAGCGCGAGAGCCTGACGGCGCATTTTGGCGAGCACTACCGCCGATACCTGCACGACATGGGCGTCGAGCCGGAGCTGATCGACATCGTGGACAGTCTTGGCGAAGGCGGGCGCCGGATCGAGATGCCGTCAACCGACTGGGCGCGGCTGCACCTCGTCACGCCGCCGTAGCGGCGGTTCAGAGCAATCCGAGATCGCGCAACTCGCGCCGCATCGGCTCGGGCATCGCCGCGATGGTGCCGGCGGCGGCCTTGCCGAGATCGGGCGGCACGGCATCTTCCGTCAGATAGCGCCAGCCCTGGAACGGCCGCATCGGCCGCGGCGACACGGAGATCACCTTGGGCTGCATCACGATGCGGCAGCGCCCGATGCCGTCCTTGTCGCGGAACGGCTCGATGCCGATGATCTTTTCGCGTGCGGCGATCTCGCCCTTGATCACCCAGTAGAGCGATCCGCCCGCGAGGATCTCGTCACCGCGCTTGGGCACCATGCGGGTGACGTGGACGTGGTGTTGCGGCAGGCCCTTCTTCTTGGCGGCCTGCATCCGTTCGGCGATCCACTCCTTCAATTCCTTGACGGAGTCGCAGCCGACGGCGAGCTTGATCAGGTGGAGTGGCATGCCCCAGCATTAGCGGGCCGGCCGCGCCTTTGAAAGCCGAACTAATTGTTATCCGCAGCCGCGGGAGCCGGAGCCTGCTCGGACTGAGCCGCCGGCGCAATCTGAACCGGCGCAGACGCAGGTGCGCGCGCGGCCTTCGGCGCAGGCTGCTTCTTCGCAGGTGGCGGCGCGGAGGCCTGGGCCGCGGTGGCCGCCGGCGCGCGCGCAGGCGGTGCGGCCGCAGTTCCCGACGGCGGCGCCGGCCGCGTGGCCGGCTCCGGCGCCATGATGCTGACCGCCGGCGTCGATGCGGCGCTCGGGAACTCCGCGTTGGTCGGCTTGCCGGTCGGCATTGAAGGCGGCAGCGCGGCGACGGCACCCGGCATCGCCGCCACCGGCGTGTTCCAGTTCGATGCGTAGCGCGCGACCAGCCCCTCATAGAGATGGGCGTCCATATTGGAGGCGATCTGTTGCTGGTCCGTCAGCGAACGGAACACGGCGCAATCGAATTGCGTGCAGCCGTCGCGGGCGACCAGCACCTGGGCGACGAGGCCGTAGCGGTCGTGCTCGATCGCCCGTCGCAACGCCTTGAGTTCCGGGGGCGGGTTCTTGCCGGCGGCAGCGACATCGCCGAGCGCGGTGAGACGGCTGATCTGGGCCGCGGTGTAGGAGACGGCGGCGGCGGTCGCTTCAGGCGATCCGAACAGCGCCTTCTCGCAGGCCGCCAGAACGGTGTCGCCGGCCAGATCGTCGATGCAGGACAGTGCGGGCAGCGCGGCGGTCGTCACGGGCCTCGCGCGGGTTTCGTTCGCGGGTGCTTCCCTGCCGCTCGGTCCATAGGCGCGAATGGTGGCAGCGCCCGCGATGCCGATCGCGAGCAGCGTGATCACGGTCAGCGCCCCGTTGGCGACCGATCGCTCGGCGCGCAGCAACGTGATCAGCAGGATCAGGCTGAAGAAGCCGGCGGCCGCCAGCGTCAGCCACATCGGAAAGCCCGGCGAGCGCCAGATGTCGTCGAGCGAATTGGCCCATGCCCAGTTCATGCGCGACGTCCCCTCACGCGAGCCGAGATCAAATTCAGTGATGGTAACTGCCCGCGAAGCGACAGCAGCCCTCTCACCATGTTGACTTGAACCGGACCTTTTGACGGCGGGACAACATCCAATTCGTCATCCCACCCTTGCGTAGCATCAGGACAGGGCGAGCTGGCTTTCCTTGGCAACCCGTTCGAAGGCTTCGGTCGAGCTCTTGATCCGATACTGACAATCGTCGCCCTCGGTCGGCAGCAGGCGGATGACCTCGTAGGTACCGCTGGCGGCCGGGCGCGCGATATTGCTGGCCGTGAAAAGGACGCGCGCGCCCACGGGGAATTTGTGCTTCAACACCCTCTCCATCACTCAAACAACGCCTGCCGCGCCCACGTGTCCCGCTGCGGCGGCCGGCCGGAAGCCCGGCGCGGTGTATAGCACGCGGCCGGCCTTCTTGGCCAGCGCTATGCCACTATAGCAAATGTGTGATTTTTGTAATATTTTCAGCACGATAGCGGGCACATGGGCCCACCAATGAGACCCCGGAACCGTAGAACTACGGGCCGACCTCACGAGCCCTGGGGCAGCTTTCCGTCGGGGCTCGCATTATCCACAGCCTTGGGCAGCTCCTGGGCCAGGATCTGGCTGAGCTGGTCGACCGGGATGTTGTAGCGCGCGGCAAGCTGCCTGACCGTGTCGTTGCCGAGCACCCGGCGGAGCTGGTCGGCCGAGATCGGCAGGTTCTGGCCGTTGCCGAGCCACGACTTGACCTGATCGGCGAAGCCCGCCTGCTCGAGCTTGGCGACGATGGCACCCAGGCCGCCCTGGTTGTTGCTGCCGAGCACCTCGTTGAGCACGGCCGGCAACACCGCTGCGCCAAGCTGGCCGAGCGCGCTGCGGAACGCGGGGTTGTTTTCCAGCGCGTCGAAGATTCCCATGGGCCGTCTCCCCTTGCGCCTGATGCGCGTTGCCTTCGTCGATTGAGCGCCGCCCGCCGGTCGGCCGTCAAGCTGCGCCCAATCACATTCCTGTCTGCGCCCGGCCCCGCCTCGCCTACGCGGTTTCGAACTTCTCGATGACCAGCGTTTCGGCGAGCCCGTCGCGCGTCCATTCCTGGAATGCCGGCTGCGCCAGCATGGTGTCCATATAGGCGCGCGTCTGCGGCGTGACCTCGATCGCATAGGTGCGGAAGCGGTGTACCACCGGCGCATACATCGCATCCGCCGCGCCGAAGCGGCCGAACAGGTAGGGCCCGCCCGCGCCATAGCGCTCGCGGCACTGCTGCCAGATCTCCTGCACGCGGGCGACGTTGGCCTGCGCATCCGCCGACAGTGTCACGGGACGCACCGGACGATGCAGGTTCATGCCGCATTCGCTGCGCAGCGCCATGAAGCCGGAATGCATCTCGGCGCACACTGAACGGGCATGTGCGCGCGCCGCGGCGTCATCGGGCCACAGCTTCTTCTCCGGAAAGCGCTCGGCGATGTATTCGATGATGCTGAGCGAATCCCACACCGTGACGTCGCCATCGACCAACACCGGCACCTTGCCGGCGCGGCTGAACGAGATGATGCGCTGCTTGTCTGCGGGATTGTCGGTGTAGAGCGGGATCACGACCTCCTCGAACGGGATGTCGTTGGCGCGCAGCGCGAGCCATGGCCGCATCGACCATGACGAGTAGTTCTTGTTGCCGATCGCGAGCTTCAGCGCCATGTGACTGGTCCTTCTCAAATGCTGGTCCATCAAGCCGCTGCTTTTAACGCCATCGCGTGCACGCAATCAATCGTTGCCGCGACGGAACATGCATGGCAATCCTGCGCGGCAACGAGAGGATCACAATGAGCGGATACTGGGTCGACATGGCAGCGGTCGGCTTTTTCGTGCTGGAATGGCTGGTCTACGCCGCCACGCTGGAGCACTCGGCCTATGGCCGCGACAGCCTGTCGGCGCGCATGAACCGCTACCGCGAGGTCTGGGTGCGCCGGCTGCTCGACCGCGAGGCGCGCATGGTCGACATGCAGATCATGGCCTCGCTCCAGAACGGCACCGCCTTCTTTGCCTCCACCAGCCTCATCGCGCTCGGCGGCGCGCTGGCGCTGCTGCATGCGACCAACGATGCACTCGTCATCCTCTCAAAGCTGCCGGTCGATCTCAGCCCCTCGCCCGCGCTGTGGGAGCTGAAGTGCGTCGGCCTCGTCCTGATCTGCGTCTACGCCTTCTTCAAGTTCGCCTGGGCCTATCGCCTGTTCAACTATGTCGCGATCCTGTTCGGCGGCATGCCGCCGGCCTCCCAGCGCGGCACACCGGAAGCCGAAGCCCACGTCATCCGCACCTCCCGCCTGTTCGAATCGGCCGGCCGTCACTTCAACCGCGGCCAGCGCGCCTTCTTCTTCGCGCTCGGCTATCTCGGCTGGTTCGTCAGCCCCTGGGTGCTGTTCGTGACCACGGCGGCGGTCGTCATCGTGACGTGGCGGCGGCAGTTCGCATCCAGCGCGTGGGCGGCGATGGCGCCGGAGGAAGCGTCGCCGAAGGGCTAGCTAGCATTACAGTTGCTGTTTTGATTTGAAGTGGGCGCGTTGAGCGGCAGCCTGGTGAGCTCTGCGCCAGAAAGACCATGCGATGATGTGTGCGGGTTGAATCCGCTTTCGAGCAAGTCTGATAGCAATTCGGCGGATTTCCTGGATTGACCAACGGATCAGCGGTGGGGTGGTTGCGCTTTGGCTTTTGCCGGGGGGCGCCGTTTCGTTTTTTTGGGCGGTGGCGGGTTAGCGCGATGTCGGATCGCGGCCATTATGGCGAAGGCGAGCATCACCAAGGACACGTGACGGTGCCAGCCATGCCAGGATCTGCTTTCGTTGTGATCGAGCCCGAGCTCGTTTTTCGCGGTTTCAAAGCTGTCCTCGATCGCCCATCGATGGCCTTCGACCGCGACCAGCGTTTCAATGGCGGTTCCCGCTGGGCACCAGGTGGTGAAGAAGGCGAGGTCATCATCGGCGATGCGACGACGGATCAGTAGACCGCGTGTCCACAAGCCGTCATTTGCACTGTTGAACTGCTCGGCCTCGAGATCGGCCAACTCGAGATAACACCAATCGTGCAGCCGCGGTCCTTTGGTTCCGGCTCCCGCCGACAGGCGCTTCCAGTCGGATGAGCGTCGCGTCCGGGCGAGGTCTGCAGCCGTACCGGCGACCGGCGGTCGCTTGCCCCAGGATCGAAACACATGAGCGCTGCTGACCCCAAGCACGTAGCCTTTGCCTGCCCGACGTAGTTGCTGTTCGATGTTGCCAACACCGTAGACGGTATCACCGGCAACCCACTTGAATGGTACAGACGCGGCTATCGCGCGTGCGATCATTCTCGTCGCAAGCTTTGGTTTGGTCGCAAAGCCGACATCAGCAGGCACATAGGTGGCTTCCAGACGATCTGGATCGTCGGTCCATTCCTTCGGAAGATACAACGCGCGATCGATGAACGCATGGCCATGACGCGAAACGTAGGCAGCGAAGACGCCGATCTGGCAGTTCGTGATCTTCCCTGCCGAACCAGTGTATTGCCGCGCCACTCCGCATGACGCTTTGCCTTGTTTGAGAAAACCGGTCTCGTCGATCACCAGCACCGCATCGTCATCCGCCAAATGCTCGATGACATAGTCGCGCACGATATCGCGCAGGGCATCGGCGTCCCAATCCCCACGACCCAGAATCGCCTGCTGCCGCCATGGGCCAGGATCGCCTGCCGCCTCCGCGCGCATCCAACCGGTCTTGCGCTGCTCATCTCCGAGCAGACCTTCCAGGAACAGACCCGCATTCGTCGCAACACGCTCTTGCGTGAACAACGGACGTATCCGCTGCTTGATCTCTCGAAGCGACGCCGCCCACAACGCAAGCGTCTCCTCAACCGACGCGGCCCGCGCCCACGACATTCGAATCATGGTTGCCCATGGATTCAGAACTCCGCGAAAAACGCAACTGTGATGCTAGGCCGTGTACCCATAAACCCAGCGACGTGATGCGACGAACGCAATGTCCGCTTTGCCCCCTATAGCGCGCGAGTTCGTGCGGCAGCGCAATATCTCGCGATGGGCCAATCGCGTCGTTTTGGACCGCTCTTAGGCAGGTCCGATCTACCCTTCAAAGGCGACATGAGGCGACAGACGGATTCAATCGCATCCGCAAACGTCGAACTTTTGATCCCGGCTGCTCATCACCTTGGGTCAGTTCGGCCGCTGCTTCGGGGGCATCGAAGCCAAAGTGGATGACCAAGTGCCGTTGGCTTGCTTTCGCCGAAGGTGGTGGAGAAGCCGGGGTATGTGATGGGGATCGTGCGGGAGCGAGCGTGACTCGCTCGCATCACGCTGTGAAGCATGAACGCTGCTAGCAGCCACTTCAATTCGTCGTGGTCTTGCCGCCGCGCATGGACACGAGCTTTTCCTCACGAAATCGGAGAATGAGCCATGCGGTCTCATCGAAACCGTCTGCGAGCTTTCCGTCGTGAGAATACACCATCTGAGCAGCTTCCGACTTCGACGGCGGTCCCAGCGCCGAGACTACCTCCAAACGCGACATACCCAAATGCAGCTTGCCATCGAAGACGAGGGGCGCGAACTTTTCCGGGATGATGGCGCAATCGGTCGAGGTCTCGGTGTCTTTCTCGGTGAGCTCTTCAACGATCTCTGTGACGAGATGGTCCGGGCCGCCCATCTCTCCGCTGGACACGACCCATAATCGATGCTGCGCGCGCCTATAACACAGCCAATAGATGCTACCTGCAGCGTCGCCCTGGTGTTGGATGGTCCCTTCGCCCACGGCTTTGCGGACCGCGCCGAGCGGCGTCTTCTCGAAGCGGCCGGCGAATGCGCCTAGCGAAAAGCGGGTCGCCAATCTCTTCACGACCGTCGGCGGCACGCGCTCGAACGCATGTTCGTCGACTGGCGGCGGCGATGCCTGCGCGGAGCAGTCGTCCGCGGGGATCGCGAAAAGGAGAAGCAGCAAGAAGAGCGTCTTTCGACCATCAACTCCGAATTGCCTTACATCGGAGATTGAGCGCTTCTGGAATAGCTCCTTTCCTTTGGCAAGGATGGCGTCAACATCGAGGTCTTTGACGCGGCCAACCGCTCTGTCCGCCAGTCCTTTATATACTTCTCGCCTCAGCAGGTCGCGCCCAGGCGTCGAGAGTGCGGGCGTCAGTTTCTGGGTGTCGGACACGTCAGACTATCTCCTGCGATGAAGAACGGCACAACATACCATAACTGACGTGTGGAGGAGCCTCCCTCACCCCACCGCCTTCAGTTGGCTTTGGCCGGCCCACTTGCTCCTCGAATGCTCTCGACGTCATCAAAAATGCTTGATTCATCACCCAGACTTGGCGGTGCCAAATCGGTGCCACGCGATTTTTGGAATTACAGTGCCAGTGCACTCAATTGACGACGAGCAGTTTGGTGCACCGTAATCGACCGCAATCGCGTAATCGAACGTGGTGGCAGGGTCTCACCAGCTGTCGACCATGCTTACAAAACAAAGAGCCCCGGCCATTGCCGGGGCTCTTGTCGCTGAACTCGGTTTGCGAGCCTCAGGGCCGAACTCCACCAAAGTCAAACAGGTAGTTGGCGCCAACCTTGAAGACCTGCTTGGTCGCACTCAAGGTCGTAGTGCCGGGCACAGAGCAGGTGGTCGTGCATTCGGTAAAGCTGACCTCCTTGGCGCCGAAACCCATGTAGTCGTATTCGGCCTTGACGGTCCAATTGCGGGTCAGGGCATGCTCAATGCCGACGCCAACGAGGAAGCCGTCCAAAGTGCCCTTTGCTGAGGTGGTGGTCGTGGTGAGGCTTCCAGTCGAGCAGCAAATGCTGGTCGAGGCCTGCTTAAATTCGCCCCAAGCCCATCCGCCCTTCCCGTAGATCAGCGTACGATCGAAGGTGATGCCGACACGAGCAGCAATGGTGAAGTCGTCGGTGCCACCACCAATGAAGGCCACTACCATGTAGCCCATACAAATGTTGTCGTCGAATGCGATCAAGAATTAACGACCACATTCGACGGCGAGAAGGTCGGTCGGTTGTTGATCACGCACTTGCACTCTCATGCAACTCCCCTCCTCCGCTACGACATTGGAGATTTTGGAAAGCTGCATCATCAGTGCCCTTGCGGACACAACGGGCCCACGATTTCTCACATCTATGGAAGAGGAAAGCACTTTCTGCGGCACCCCGATGGGAGGTATCTGCCTTTTTATCTGTCCCCTCGGGTACTGCGCGAAGCGGTCGAGTTCAAGGAATGCCGGTTTCGACAGGAATCGATCGATACCATCACGGTGGAAATTGGAGGCCGAGAGATCCTCACTCCTGAAGAAGAGGAAAAACTCAGGGCAACCGTGATTGCAGCCGCCGAACCCGCGTTCAAGGTGGAGATCAAGCCCGTGAAAGAGATCGACTGGTCCAACAACCTGAAGCAGCTTTTTTTCTCGAGCTCGGTGGTTTGAACGAGACGCCACGGCTCGTCTTACCGGAATTGCCGTATCATTCGCGGCAAGCCGCTCAATCAGGGACACATGTCTTTCGGGCTTTGTCCCAAACTCCATCCTGACATGGGATATCCACAAAATCGGCGAGGAGATTGGCCGCAAGCAGCGCAAGACCGACGAGCAGCAGGGTAGCCAGAGCGATAAGCCACTTTCTCATTCCAAGAATCTTCTCATTCCAAGAATCCTGCTTCCGCGCCCTCCCGTGATTGCGGAGCATTCAACTGACGCCGCTGTCGCAAGGTCATTGCCGCAGCATGACGCCTCGCTTGTGTCGAGCATTCTCGACCGCCTTGCGCAATCCCTTTTCCTCCGCTGTCCCGAACCGACCTATCACGTCGTCATAGACCGCGACGGCTTCCTCGCGCCGGCCCAATTGTTCGAGCGCGGCGCCCTTGCTGACGAGAGCGTCCGCGATCGTTTCGTGCAACTCCGCCTCGAGCAATTTCACGCTCTCCGCCGTCCCGACCACGTCCACCGCGCCGAGCCGCTGGACCACATCGTCATAGATCGCGATCGCTTCCTCCTCGCGGCCCAACTTGCCAAGTGCTACGCCTTTGCCGACGAGGGCCTTCGCGACCCACTCGCATTCCATCGCTTCGATTTCAGTTTTGAACCGGCTCACCACGTCGTCATAGAGCGCGATCGCTTCCTTGTTGCGGCCCAAATCTCCGAGGGTGTCGCCCTTGCGGACGAGGGCGTTCGCGACCACGCAGAGAAAGTACGAATCGGTTTCAGTTCCAAGCCGGCTCACCACGTCGTCATAGACCTGGACCGCTTGCTCGCTCCGGCCCGATTGCCCGAGTATGTCGCCCTTATAGAGAAAGGGCCTTCGACACCCATTCGTGCGACGATGTCCTGAACCGGCGCACGATATCGTCGAAGGTCGCCAGTGCTTCCTTGCGCCGGCCCAGTTCTGCAACTGCTACGCCCTTGTCGTAGAGCGCCTTCGCGACTTGCTCCTGCAAGTCTGGCTCGCTCACCGCCCCGAACCGTCTTACCACCTCGTCATAAACAGCGACCGCTTGTTTTTTCCGGCCCAATTGTCGTAAGGCGCCGGCCTTATCAAACAGGGCCTTCGCAGCCATCATGCGCAACTCCGGCTCGCCCGCCATCCCGAACCGGCGTACCACGTCGTCGTAGATCGCGATCGCTTCCTCCTTGCGGCCCAATTGTCCGAGCAATGAGCTCTTGTCAAACAGCGCCTCCGCGGCCTCCGCGCGCAATCCCTTTTCCTTCGCTGTCCCGAACCGCCGGACCACACCGTCATAGGCCGTGATCGCCTCCTCGTTGCGGTCAAATCGTTTGAGTGCGTAGCCCTTTTCGTGAAGTGCCCTCGCGGCCTTCTTGCGCAACCGCGCCTCGCTTGCTGTCCCGAACCGCCGCACGACATCGTCGTAGATTGCGAGAGCTTCGTTGAAAGCTTCGTTTCCTCGACCCGAGAAGGCCAGGGCCATGGCCTTGTGGCTCAGCGCCTCCGCGACCTGCTCGCGCAACTCTGGCTCGCTCGCCGTCCCGAACCGCCGCACGACATCGTCGTAAGCAGCGATTTCCTCGTCGCGATCCAGTAGCCCGAGGGTGGTGCCCTTGTCGACAAGCGCCTCCGCGACCTCATAGCGCAATGCTGGCTCGGTCGCCGTCCCGAACCGGCGCAGGAGATCGTCGAGGACCGCGATAGCTTCGTTGAAAGCTTCGTTTCGTTGACCCGGGTTGGCTCGGATCATGGCCTTGTAGCCCGAGTAGCCTAGGGCCATGGCCTTGCTACGCAGCGCCTCCGCGACCTTCACGCGCGAGCTGGCGTCGTCGGACGTGCCGAACCGGCGCACGATATCGTCGTAACGTGCGATCTCTTCGTCGGTGCCGCTTGATTGTGCGATGCTCCCGCTAGCGGTCTGCGCTAGGGCGGCGTCTATCCCCGCAAGAGCCGAACCAACCAATACGATCGCGAGAGCGGCCAGCCAGCGGTTGAGGCGGTTGAATGAGAGGGTGGTGCGGCGAGATTGCGGCAATGCCATGTTCGGTCCAACGACTAGCAGATTTTGACGGCCCTTTTTGTCGCAGTTGCAGAGGCTGCGGTTCAGAGATGGCGGGGAGAAGTGATTTTCCGGCGTTCGTGGCCGCGTCGGCTATGTCTGGGATACGCTGTTGCTGTAGGGTACAGCCGGCGTCACTTGGGGCAGGACGGAATTGCGGTGACACCCATTCGCCGGTCGGTCGTCAAGGGCGCGGCCACCTTCTTTTGGCTGCGCGAGTTGCCAAGTTCTTCATTGCATTGTTTACACCGCCCCTCCCCCATCACGGGTCGTTTGAACCGGCAGACGACATCCTGCGACGAACAGCGCGGGAAGCGGCCGTTCATCATGCACGGCCGGGTTAATTCATGAGGGCGCTCTTGAAAATCTCATCTACGATCTTCGCCGCCGCGGTGATCCTGCATTGTACGACCGCCATGGCACAGCAACAACAATCGCCGCCTCCCGATCTTGGCCTGCACGAGATCGCCGATTCCGACACGGATCGCTACATCGCAAAGTCCAACGGCGTCGTCGGCCTCCTGAACGCCTCGCTGCGCGGCAAGGAATCCTGGAACAGGTATCTGAGCTGGGTCGATGTGAAGCGCGGCCCGACAGGCAAGGAGCGCATCATCTATGGCCTGTATTCGGTCGGATCGTCGGCCAAGGACGCGATAGAGAAGGCACGCAAGGCAGCGGGCGACAAGCCGGCGATCCCTGCACTCGATGACGCAACGAAGCAGCTCGCCTCGGCCTTCGAAACGCTGATTCCGATCCTGAACGAAGCGGAAGCCTACTACGATCGAAAGGACTATCTTTCCGACAACATGACCGGCGGCAAGGAGCTGCATGAAAAGCTGGTGCCGGCGGCAACGGCGTTTCTCGCTGCGCGCGCCACGACCGAGGCACTGCAGAACCAATTCAAGGACATGCTCGACCGTCAGCAATTGGCGAAGATCGAAAAGGCCGAAGGCAGGAGCGTGCACTGGCACGTACGCAATACCATGACACTGGCGAAGAAGGCCGTCGACCTGATGCCATCGAACCCGAAGGGCGGCGCAGACCTCCAGCAGTTCGATGCAGCGCTTGCGGCTTTCGGCAACGCCGTGCGTGACTTCGACACGGCGATCCGCGAGTCCGGAAAATCCACCCCGATCGATTCGTCTCCGCGAGAGATTCTCGGAAAATTGCGCGAGATGCGCGACAACATCGCCAAGGGCCACGCCGACAACATGACGTACTCGATGGACTATAACGGCGTCATCCAGCGGTATAACATGATGGTGACGATGTCGAACGCATTCCGTTGAATTGACAATATGAAGTGGAAGCAAGAAGCGATCGGGAGTCTTCGGAACAACGGCTGGACAGTGGAGGGTCTACCGAACCAACAGGCGGTACTCCCGCCAGGCCTCGCTTTGCGCTATCCAGACCTTCCATGTGAGTTCGAGCAATTCGTCACCGACCTCTCGTGCTGCGTTGGTCCTGGTGAAGCTACATGGCTTTTGTGCCCCACTGACTATCGAGGCGAAACGCAGTCGGCCTTCGCGTGGAACGAGTTCGAGTTGATGTCACTCGAAGCCGCGGGCGGTGATTCAACGCTGTGCCGATCGATCCGGACCTTTTGGTCCGAACACCTTCCGATCACGCTTTCCGTCGGCGCAGAATACGCGTACTGCGCAATCCGCGTGACCGAACCCGGCTTCGGCACCATCGTTAGTGGTCACGAACCCGAATTCGAAGACGCCACGGTCCAAGCGAATACCTTTCGTGAATTCGTAAGCCGGTTAGCCTCAGCGCCGCTATTACGGTGACACCCATTAGCCGGTCGGTCGTCAAGGGCGCAGCGCATTTTTTTTGGCAGCGCTAGCTGCCAATTTCTTCATTCGTCGCTTTCAGCTGCGGTGCTCGAACCGCACCCGTTTCTTCGATTGATGGCTGCGTCCGTATCGCGGATCGCGCCAGACACCCATCGGGATCAAGCATCGGGCCCAAAATGAGGCCTGCGCCCTGGCGGCATGGCCGCCCCAGAAGAACGTTGGTACCGCCCCGTATCCAAAAGAGTTTCACAGAACCGTGGCTGCCGGCGAGCCGGCGCCAATCTCCGGATGGCTTACGGTTCGGGCGATCCGCTGTCACCGCGGCTGGTGACGGCGATCCGGCGTCCAATTCAGTGCTGCTGGTTGTCGCCCCAGTCACCGTACGTGGCTCGCCGGATCGTCGTCGTCCGTCAGGCAAAGCAGCGCGTTACCTCGAACGGCTTGCCCTCCTTCAGGATATGATAGCTGGCGCGCGCCAGCTTGTGTGCCAACGCCTTGGTGGCGACGACGTTGTTGGTCCTGGCCTTCTTGCGTTCATGGAAGCGTTTGGCTTCGGGGCAAAAGCGCCTGGCAAAGTTCGCCGCCTCGACGAATGCCCAGGCAAGATACTTGTTGCCGTTCTTGACGTTGCCTTCGCCTTTCTTCTTCCGGTTGCTGGTATGCACGCTGTCGACGCAGCGAGCGTAGGACGCGAAGTTGCCGACGTCGGCGAACCGGTCGATCGGACCTGCTTCCAGAAGAATGACGGTGGCAAGCGTCTGGCCGATCCCTGGCACGCTGGTCAATAAGCGGTATTGCGGCCGGGGCCTGACGCGTTCTTGCAGGCGCTTCTCCAGAACATCGATCTGTGACTGCAATGTCGCGATCACCGCGACGTTCGCCTTGATTGCCAAGCTTACGTCCGCCGCCAGTGGCAAGCTGTCGATCGTATCGTCGGTCAGCCGTTTGATCTGATTGCTGGTCATCCGCCCACCGAACTGCCTGGCCATGATGTTTTCGACCGCGAGGATATGTGTCGTGCACGATTGCACCAGCTGCATGCGCTTGCGTGCCAGATCGCGCAGCGCGCGGTGTCCCCTCGGTAGAATCGTTCCCGTCGGCAGGATGCCCAGTCGCAAGAGATGGGCCAGATGCTGCGCATCGGTCTCGTCGCCGCTGTGCTTGAGGCCTTCGTATTGCTTGATCGCAGCGGTGTTGGCGAGATACACGTGCATCCCTGCGTCTTGCAAGCCATCGACCAGCCAATACCAGTTGTAGGTCGATTCGACGACGACGCCGGCCAACTGGTCTTGCCATCGGGCCAGAAAGCCGACGATCTTCGTGATGTCGTTTGCCAAGCGCTTCTGCGCCACGACCCGGTCGGCATCGTCGATAACAGCGACAACGCTGTTGTTGGAATGCAGATCAATCCCGCCGTACATCATCTTCGCCTCCTCGTGGCCTAAAGTGAATCGATGATTGCGAACTCACTTTAGCTCCACCGCCTTCTTGCTAGCGAAGGCCGGCTAGATGATCTTCAGTTCTGGACTGCACCCCTTAAGTGAGACACGATAATTCCTGTGACAGGCATTTTGAGGATGACCTGTGGCAGGAAGAGGAAAGAACCGTCAGTTTCCGACGGCCTACAAATTGAAGGCGATCAGGCGGGTTGAGCGGGGCGAAGGCGTTCTGCCTGTGGCTCGCGAACTTGGGATATCACGCAAGATTCTGCACGACTGGATCAAGGCGTGGAAAGCGCATGGGCCGGAGGGACTAAACCGCAAGCCCGGACCCAAGCCTGGTCCCCGGAAGCTCAAGCCTGTACCGACGTATGACGACAAGCGTTCTGCGCTCACGCGTGCGAATGCCCGCATCGCCGAGCTCGAGCGGCTGGTGGGCCGCCAGCAGATGGATATCGATTTTTTTCGGAAAGCCTTGCGCGCATTGGAGCGGCCGGCAGCGCAAGGCAAACCCGCATCCGCATCGTCGAAGTCATCCAAGCCATGACGTCGGAGACGACCAATTCTCACGCCGACGTGCAGCGCCTCTGCTATCTGGCGGGCCTGCCGCGCGCGACGTACTACCGGCATCTCAACAGGCGCAATCGTGCGACGGCCGAGTGCGAGCTGCGCGACCAGCTCCAGCGTATTTGCCTCAAGCATCCTTTCTACGGCTATCGACGCGTGGCAGCCACCCTCCGGCGCCAAGGCATGGTCGTAAATGCCAAGAAGGTTCTGAGGCTTATGCGCGAGGACAATCTTCTCGCGCAGCGCAAGGCGCCGTTCCTGAAGCCACCTGCGGAGCGACCAGGGCGCGTTCTCGTCGTCCCCAATCTGGTGCGGGGCCTGGTGCCGTCCGCGCCCGATCAAATCTGGGTCGCCGACATCACCTATGTGCATCTCGCCAGAACCTTCGCCTATCTCGCTGTCATCCTCGACGCCTTCTCGCGCAAGGCCGTCGGCTGGGCTTTCGAGAACACACTCGATGCCTCGCTCGCGATCGCCGCGCTCGATATCGCTCTCCAGGCCCGTAAGCCGCAACCCGGCAGCCTGATCCACCACTCCGATCGCGGCGTGCAATACGCCTCCATCGCCTATCGCCAGCGATTGGCCGATCGCGACATCACCATCAGCATGAGCAGGCCCGGCAATCCCTTCGACAACGCCAAGGCCGAAAGCTTCATGAAGACGCTCAAGGCCGAAGAGGTCAACGGAAAGGCATTTGCCGACCTCGGCGACGCCCGCCGCCGGATCGATAGCTTCATCGCAGATGTCTACAACAAGGAGCGCTTGCACTCGGCGCTTGGATACCAATCGCCTCTTGAGTTCGAAACCGCGTTCGCGCAAAACAAGATACGATAACGTCGTGGCAACCGCACTGTCACAGGAATTATCGTGTCTCACTTAAGGGGTGCAGTCCAGTTCCACCACCACCGGCATGCTGCGCCGGCTGCCGGACCTCCTGAAGTCCGACACGAAAGTGCTGGTGCTGCAGCCAGGCGGTAACGACGCACGGCGCGGCGAGTCGGCTGCGACCGCCGATAATATCGCCGCGATCGGGCAGGCGGCGGAGGCGCGCGGCGTCAAGGTGGTGATGCTGGTGCACCTCGGACGCCTCGCACCATCGCATGAGCGCCTCGCCGACGGGCAGCACTTCAGCGCCGGGGGCCACGCGGCCTTCGCGAGCCAGCTCGCGCCGATGGTGAGCAGCGCCTGCGGGCGCTAGATGTGGTGTTTCAGGATGTTGTCGATCTGGTCTGAACCGAGGAAGCCGGGCCACAACATCTTGTGTTGCGCGTCGACGCATCGGGCTAATCCTACTTTGCATGGGGTTGATTTCGAGAAATATGAAATCGGATCTGCGACCGGGACAAAAGTCTCAAGCTCCGATCGCGTCGCTTCGCACGCCACGACGGAACCTATGGCGCCCCAAAGTCCCTTGGTGTGAAGGTGAGATCCAGCACCTTCCACTCCTCGTATTTGTCGGCCGGCAGCATGGTGTAGGGCTGGCAGGCCTGTAGCGCGGCCTTGGCGGCCTCCATCAGGGCAAGGCCCTTGGCGGGCGATGCGCTGGCCTCGATCAGTGCGGGAACGGTGGCGAGCTGGCCGTCGGTGGTCATGAAGGTGCGCATCTTGATGTGGATGTTGTCGGACGGCGCGATCGTGTCCGGCAGTTTGGCGCAGCTTCGCAAGTGACGGCGGAACTCGGCGATGATATTGGCCGGAAGCTTGGCCGCCTCAGTGGTCGTGGCACCGCCGCTCTCGTTTTCCTTGGGAGCGTCTTTCGACAAGGGCGGCAGCTCCGCGGGCAAGCCCAGCATCACGCCGTATTTGAGGGTGACGTCGGGCTCCGGCGGCGTGTAGCTCGGGGCCTGCGGCGCAGGTTGCGGCTGTGGCTGAGGCTGCGGTTGCGGTTGCGGTTGGGCTTTGGCCTCGCGCTTGGGAGGCGATGGCTGCGGTGAAGGCTGCGGCCGCGGCGAGGCCTGCGGCGCCGGCTGCGGCGATGGCTGCTGTGCTGTTTGTGGAGGCGGTGGCGGCGCGGGCGCCTCCGCCTTGTCCTTCGCGGCCAGCTCGGGCAGCTGAAGTTGCGGCGACGGCGTCGGCTCCGGCTCCTTCTGCTTCAGTTCCTCCGGCGTGACGATGTCCACGGCGATCGTGTCGCTCGGCGGGGCATGGAACGGATGCACCTCGCTGATCAGGACGATCAGCGCCACCAGCGTCCCGTGCACGACGGCCGACGCCGCAATGTCCGTCCGTATGATCCGCCGCCAATCCATGGCCCAACTTCGGTTGCTACCCACGCTCCTAGCATATGGACGTGGCGCCTCAATCCCATTTCGGCGCGAAGCCGAAATCGGTCAACCGGCCCTTGGCATGAGCGAGCGCGGCAATCTGGCTCATCTCATCGTCTGACAATTCGAAGTCGAAGATCTCGATGTTTTCCGAGAGACGTTCGACGCGGGAAGTACGCGGAATTGCAACGACGTTCTGCTGCACCAGCCAGCGCAGGCAGATTTGCGCGGCCGTCTTGCGATGGACCCGGCCGATCCTGCCAAGCGTCTCGTCGCTCTTGATGCGGCCCTTGGCAATCGGACTGTAGGCGACGAGCGCGAGGCCGTGCTGGTCGCAGGCCGCCCTCACCTTGGTCTGATCGAGATACGGATGATACTCGACCTGGTCGCAGACCAGCGGCTCCGGACACGCGGCAACCGCCTCTTCGATCAGCGCCACCGTGAAGTTGGAGACGCCGATATGCCGCGTCAGCCCCAGCCGCCTGGCGTGCGCCAGCGCGCCCAGCGTCTCGCGCAGCGGCACGTGCGGGTTGGGCCAGTGCAGCAGCAACAGATCGACGGACGGCAGGCGCAGCCTGACCAGGCTCTCCTTGACCGAGCGCTCAAGATCGTTCGGGGCAAAATGATTGGTCCAGACCTTCGTGGTGATGAAGACGTCGTCTCGGCGCACGCCGGAGGCGCGAACAGCGTCGCCGACCTCGCGCTCATTGTCATAGACCTGCGCCGTGTCGACATGGCGGTAGCCGAGCCGCAGCGCCTGCTCCACAACGCGCGCGCAGGTCCGGCCGCTCAGTTCCCAGGTCCCGAGCCCGAGCGCAGGAATCTTTGCACCATTGGCCTCGACGAACAGCATGAGGAATCCTCTCCTCGCCCGCCCCGGTCGCATTATGGACCCCACGCACGCGGCTGCCAACCGAGGCCGCCGGCATTGGCCGTCAGGCCTTGTTGTCAGGCTTTGGCGAGCGCCCGGAAGACCGTGTCGGGCGCATGTGCGATCACCGCGAGCAGCGCCCGTGCGGGTCCACGCGGCGCGCGCTTGCCCTGCTCCCAGTTGCGGATGGTCTCGACGGGCACGCCGAGCTTTGCGGCGAACTCCATCTGGGTGAGACAGGCACGGCGGCGCAGGTCGCGCACTTCAAGCGAGCCGACTTCGCTCGGCGCAGCCGCGCCTCGCAGCGGAAGCTCCTGCCCGTTCCGCAATTCGACGATCCGTCCGTCCGCTTTCAGCCGCAACCGCATGTTCATCCCCAAGTGGAGTGATCATGCACGCTCCGGCTTAAGTTCGGATTAACGATAGCGGGGCACGCGTGCCCCGGACGCAGCGCAGCGCTTCCCTGGCGATGCGAAGCATCGTCCCGTCAGCGGCGCGCTGCAGAGCCTGGGCCCATCTCAACGGGCGGTCCGTGTCGCTGGGCCCCGGTTCTGCGCAGCAGCGCTTACGCGCCGCAGCGCGCCCGGGACACGAGACCTATTTTAGCCCGAACCACAAGGTCGCAATGCCGAGGAAGGAGAAGAAGCCAACGACGTCGGTGACCGTCGTGACGAAGGTGCCGGAGGCAACCGCGGGATCGGCCCGCACCCGTTCGAGCCCCATCGGGATCAGAATGCCGCCGAGCGCGCCGGCGACGAGGTTGCAGATGATCGCAAGCCCGATGACCACGCCGAGGCCCGGGATCTTGAACCAGGCCACAGCGGCAATGCCCGTAATCACCGCAAAGGCGAGGCCGTTGACGAGGCCGACGAAGGTCTCGCGCATCACCACGCGCCAGGCATTGGAGGAGCCGAGCTCGCGGGTGGCGAGCGCCCGCACCGCGACCGTCATGGTCTGGGTTGCGGCGTTGCCGCCCTGGCTCGCCACGATCGGCGCGAGCACGGCGAGCGCCACCATCTTCTCGAGCTGCCCCTCGAACAGGCCGAGCACGGACGACGCCAGGAACGCGGTGGCGAGATTGACCAGGAGCCAGTTGAAACGGGCGCGCGCAATGGTCAGCACGCTGTCGGACAGTTCTTCGTCGCTGGTGACGCCGCCGAGCGCCTTGAGGTCCTCGTCGGCCTCCTCCTCGATGACGTCGACGACGTCGTCGACGGTGACGACGCCGACCAGGCGATCCTGGGTATCGACGACGGGAGCGGCAACCAGATTGTACTTGCCGAACATGCGCGCCACCTCCTCCTGGTCCTCCAGGACGGAGACACGGCGCCGATCCTCGTCGCAGAGGTCGGTGAGCGGCACCGGGCGGCGGGTGCGCAAGAGCACGTCGAGCGGAACGGCGCCCTGCCAATGCTGTTCCTTGTCGACGACGTAGATCTCGTAGAAGCGGTCCGGCAGGTCGGGCGTCTCGCGCATGTAGTCGATCGCCTGGCCCACGGTGAAATCCTGGGGCACCGCGATGAACTCGGTCTGCATCCGCCTGCCGGCCGAGTTTTCCGGATAAAGCAGGCTGCGCTCGAGCGCGACGCGCTCGGGCAGCGGCAGCTTCTCCAGGATCTCCTCCTGATCCGCCTCGTCGAGGGTCTCGAGCAGCTCGACGGCGTCGTCGGATTCGAGCTCGCGGACACCCTCGGCGACCGTCTCCGGCGGCAGTTCCTCGAGGATCTCCTCGCGCACGGCCTCGTCGACCTCGTTCAGGGCCGAGAAGTCGAAATCGCGCCCCGTCAGCTCGACCAGCCGGACACGGTCGTCCGGCTGCAGCGCCCCGATGAGGTCGCCGAGATCGGCCTCGTGCAGTTCCGCGACGATGGCCCGCAGCTGGGCGCTGTCTGAGGCTTCGATGGCCCGCGCGATCTCCGTGACGAATTCGTGACGAATTTCGCCATCTTCGTTGCGCATGGGAACATGGTCGAGGACCGAGGCCTCGGCGGTTGCGGCAACGTCCATATGTTCGTCCATGGCGCGCCTCGCCGTTTGACAGGATGGTTCAATTGGTTTGAGCTGGGGCTCAGGCAATAGTCACAAGGCAACATCGAGCGCAATGAGAAAGATGCGTCTGCACCAATGGCCCCTGCTGCTCGCTGCCGCGACGGCGGTGCTTGCCGGCATCACGGCGGCGGACGCGGCCGACTGCCCGCGCAAGGATGCGCTCGGCACTGCGCGCGTACTCAGCGTCGATGCCAAGACCTATCCGCGGGTCGGGCTGAAGAGCTTTCCGCAGACCCTGCCGCTCGCCGATCACGAGGTCGTGCTGACCTTCGACGACGGACCCCGGCCGCCGCACACGCAGAAGGTGCTGGCGGCGCTCGCGCATGAGTGCGTGCGCGCCACCTTCTTCCTGGTCGGCCAGTCGTCGGCAGAATCTCCGGCACTGGTCAAACGGATCGCTGCCGAAGGCCATACGGTGGCGCATCACAGCTGGTCGCATCCGATGTCGTCGAAGATCTCCTTCGAGCACGCTAAAGAAGACATCGATCGCGGGATCGAGGCCGACGAGAAGGCGCTCCACGGGATTGCGACCCGCACACCCTCGACCCCGTTCTTCCGTTTCCCCTATTTCGACTCGACGCCCGCAACCCTCGATCTCCTGCAATCACGCGGGATCGCCGTGTTCGGGGCAGACCTTTGGGCCAGCGACTGGGAAGAGATGACCCCGGAGCAGGAATTGAAGAAGGTCACCGAGCGGCTCGAGGCCGCCAGGAAGGGTATCATCCTCTTGCATGACGCGCAGGCGCGAACCGCGGCCATGATGCCCGCGTTCCTGCGGTACCTGCACGACAACGGCTACCACGTCGTTCACATTGTCCCGGCAGTGACGCAAAAGAGCGCCAATGCGCATTGATGCCGGAATGTCACGGCGGCCCAAATTGGGGTGATCGCGGGGCAATTAAGCCTCCGTTCATGCTAGGCCATGCAAATTGGATGGGGACCCGGGCCTGAACCGTTTCGGCCGGGCTTCGACCAAGGTTCTGATATCGCGTGGATGTTCGGTCGCGGATCGCGTACGAGGGCAAACGAAGAGCAATGATCGGTCGTAGAGTTTCCTGCCGGACACGGTCCTGGATCGTCTGCCTCGGATTTTTGACCGCCGGCCCAGCCGCGGCGCTCGCGGCCGACTGTCCCGGCCATCCCGACGCACTCGGCACCTCGCGCACGATCGTGGTCGATCCGCGCGAGCACCCACGCATCGGCACGATGCAGTACCGGGAAACGTTGCCGCTGCGGGATCACGAGGTGGTCCTGACCTTCGATGACGGGCCGCTGCCGAAATACTCGAACCAGGTGCTCCAGATCCTGGCCAATGAGTGCATCAAGGCCACCTTCTTTACCATTGGGGCGCAGGCGCAGGCCAATCCCGAAGGCGTGCGCAAGCTGGTCGCCGCCGGCCATACCGTCGGCACGCACAGCCAAAACCATCCGCTCACCTTCGAGAAAATGCCGATCGAGAAGGCGCAGACCGAGATCGATACGGGCATCGCCTCGGTTACGGCGGCGATGACCGATCCGTCCGCGCTCGCGCCGTTCTTCCGCATTCCCGGCCTGCTCCGCGCCGAGGGCGTGGAGAACCTGCTCGCCTCTCGCGGCATCCAGCTCTGGAGCGCCGATTTTCTGGCCGACGACTGGCGGCACGTCTCGCCCGAGCGCGTCTATCAGCTTGCCATCCAGCGGCTGGAGGCCAAGGGCAAGGGTATTCTGCTCCTGCACGACATCCAGCCGCGCACCGTCGCGGCGCTACCCAAGATCATCCGCGATCTGAAGGCACGCGGCTATCGTATCGTGCATGTGGTGCCCGCCACTGCCGATCGGCCGGCAACGCCGACCGAGCCGGTCGAATGGATGCTGCATCCGGCGAGCGAGAACGTCGCCGTGGTGCGCTGGCCGAAGATTCCGAGCTTCGTCTTCACGCGGAACGAAACGCTGCGGGCCCCGCTGCTGTCGGATCTGAATGCCGAGCTGCCGCGTCAGGCAGGCTCGTCGCATTGGGGCGTTGCGAAGGCCGGCGCGGAGAGCCTGGCCGTTCCGAGCCGGGACCTTTTCGAGATCAAGGAAGGCTCGCTCGAGGTCCTGATGTCCACGTCGGCGTCGCGTCATGTCGCGCGGCTGGCGCGGACCAACGCGGTCGATGCGATCTCGTCAAGAAATGCGAAGGGCCGCGGCCGGGCTGCGGCGGTCGCAACGCATGGTGGCAAGCACCCACCGGCCGCACGCGCCACGGCCAAGCGCATGGCACAAAACGCCAACGCAAGCGCGGCGCGCCCGACCAAGCTCGCGAGCCTGAAGAAGCGGCCGCAGTAGCCTGGAAGTCGCCTACTGCCGCACGATGGCGGCGACGCAGAGCAGCACGATCAGCGCCAGGAAGAACAGGTCCATATAGGACTTGAGCTCGCCGTCGCGGCGCAGCCGCGCCACGTCGGTCACGATCTGCTTGCGCGCATTGGTTCCGCCGCTGCCGTCATTGATCGGCGCCTGCAGGCGCCGGGTCTCGCCTTCCAGCTTCTCGATCTTCTGGTAAAAATAGAACGCGCGCAGCGTCGAGGCCGCGCGCATGCCGGTGTAGACCAGCACGAGAATCGCGAGCATCGCGCGGTTCGGATACTTCTCCATGAAGTTCAGGCTGAAATAGACCATCGCCAGGAACGCGAAGTTGGTCACGAAGCGGTAGACGAAGCTTAGAAAGACCATGCTGGCTCCAGCGAAGGGCGGCGCGATCGTGCGACGTTGCGAATTGCGGAGATGTTGCACGCAAGCCGGAACGGCCGGCCTGGAATGCTGTGGGTGCTGGTCTACGCCAACTTTGTGCAGCCAAGATTAAGAGTGCCCGCGCGGTGCAGGCCGGGAATCGACCGGGTGGCCGGACGCGCGCGACTGCGCCTTTTAGCTGCGCTTGGCCATATTGCAAGAGAGCCCAGGCGGCTTGCCGCGACGCCGCGCGTAGACAGCGGCGGCCACATCGGCTCAATGGAGATTCGGCGGAAGTCGCGTTACACTGCGCTTGCCACCAGACTTTGCCAGCCGATGTGGGGTCTGCCGATGCCGAAGAAGGGAATCACGGGCCACGACGAATGGGTGCTCACCGAGGCGCTGGCAACCGCGCTGGTCGCGCTGGAGCAGCTCGCGCCAAAGCACCAGCCGCGCGCCCATATGGAAGACATCCGCAAGATGCTCGCCAACGGCAAGGAGCCGGCGACCGTGAGCCTGCACCTCGCCCAGGCCAAATGCCGCCTGTTCCCCGACACCGATCCGCTCGAGATCTACAAGGAATACGGGATCGGCGAGGAATATGGCTGAGCGAAGCCCGAAGGCCCGTCCGGCCCGCGCGTTCCGGAAAACCGGGAAACAAGGAAGGTTGGCCGCTCGGAGATCCTAGAGTGAGGCGATGACGACCAGCACGAGGATCAAGCGCCAATGACCTTCGACATCGGGGCAAGGGTGATGCCGGCCGAGGCGAGGCGCTCGCGCAGGCGCTGTGCCATTGCGACCGCACCCGGCGTATCGCCGTGGACGCAGACGCTGTCAATCCGGGTCGGCAGCCGCGTTCCCGACAGGCAGGTGATGGCGCCATCCTCCACCATGCGAATGACGCGCTCGGAAGCGACCTCCGCATCATGAATCACGGCGCCCGCAAGACGACGCGACACCAGATTGCCGTTGTCGGCATAGGCGCGATCGGCATAGATCTCGCGCACCAGCGGCAGGCCGAATTTCTCGCCTGCCCGCTCGGTCTCCTGACCGGGCATCACCACGAAGATCAGGTTGCGGTCGATGGTGCGGATCGCCCGCGCCACCGCTTCGGCGAGATCGCGGTCCTCGGCGGCGATGTTGCCGAGCGCGCCGTGGGTCTTGACGTGGCGGATGACGTGACCCACGTCGGATGCCAACGCCATCAGTGCGCCCACCTGATAGAGCACGATCTTCTCGATGTCAGCGGGGCGCTCGCCTTGAATGGGCCTGCGGCCAAAACCCCAGAGATCGAGAAAGCCAGGATGCGCGCCGGCCTGCACGCCCTTGGCCTTCGCCTCCGTCAAGGTGCGATGCATCACCAGGGGATCACCGGCATGGAAGCCACAGGCGATGTTGGCGGAGGTGACGGTTCGCAACATCTCGGCGTCATCGCCGAGCGTATAGACACCAAAACCCTCACCCATGTCGCAGTTCATATCGATCAGAGTCATCTCGTCCTCGTTTCGCGCGTGTGCGATATAGACATGGCGTGAGGCGCAGGTCACGAGGAATCCGGCGCGCTGCTTGCATGGAACGGCGTCAGTTTTCGAAGAGTAGATGCGCGGCCATAAATCTCATGACGAGCGATCAACCAGCATGACAACCGACGCTCTCTACGCTCTGCCGCGTTTCCGCCGGTCCGGCGACGCAGCACTGACGATCGAAGTCGGAGACGGGATCGACGCGGACGTCAATGCGCGCGTCGTCGATCTCGACCGCGCGCTGACCGAGCGCGCACTGCGAGGTATCGTGGAGATCGTACCGACCTACCGCACGCTGCTGGTCTGCTTCGATCCGACGGTGCTATCGCGACGCGCC
Source organism: Bradyrhizobium sp. CCGUVB23 (assembly GCF_024199885.1). NCBI lineage: Bacteria > Pseudomonadati > Pseudomonadota > Alphaproteobacteria > Hyphomicrobiales > Nitrobacteraceae > Bradyrhizobium > Bradyrhizobium sp. CCGUVB23. The sequence goes on along the minus strand of NZ_JANADQ010000001.1, from coordinate 7,922,972 downwards.
GTCGAAACCGAGGTGATGTCGCTGTGGCCACCGGCGCCGCCGGCGGGACAGGTTCGTCGTCGCTGGACCGTTCCCGTCGCCTATGGCGGCGACAACGGGATGGATCTCGACTGGCTCGCGCAGCGCCTCGATACGACGACCGACGACATCGTGGCGCGGCACAGCGCGGCTGAATATCGCGTCTACATGATCGGCTTCATGCCCGGGCTGACCTATCTCGGCGGGCTCGACCCCTTCCTTCACGTCGACCGGCGCCCCGAGCCGAGGCTGGTCGTGCCTCCAGGCAGCGTCTCCGTCGGAGGCCAGCAGGCCGCCATTTCTCCGCCGCTCCCCGCGCCGAGCGGCTGGCACATGTTGGGACGCACGCCGGTGCGCTCCTATGATCCGCGGCGCGAGGCCGAGCCCTTTTTGTTTCGCGCCGGCGATCTCGTTCGCTTTCGTCCGATCGACGGTGCCGAATGTGCTGCACTCGAACGCGCCGCGGAAGCCGGCGAGATCATCGCCGAAAAAGACGAGCACACGGTGTGAGCGGCGCGATGTCTGTACATCTCGAAGTGATCGAGCCCGGTCTCGCCACGACAATTCAGGATCTCGGCCGTCGCGGCTGGCAACGGTTCGGCATTTCCGAGTCCGGGGCGATGGATCCCGTTGCGCTTGCAACCGCGAATGCGCTGGTCGGCAACACCGTCGGGACCGCTGCGCTCGAAGTCACTCTGGCCGGACCGGTGCTCGCTTGCATCAATGGCGACACGCGCATCGCGCTTGCCGGCGCCGATTTTGCGATAGCGATCGATGGCCGTCCGGTTGCCTCCCACGAGACGCATGATTTGAAATCAGGCCAGCATCTCGTGATCGGCGCGGCGCGGGACGGCGCGCGTGCCGTTCTCGCCGTCTCTGGCGGCTTCCAGATCAAGCCGATGCTCGGCAGCGTGGCGACGCAGTCGCGTAGCCAACTCGGTGGGCTGAACGGCGGTCCGCTGCGCAAGGGCGACCTGCTGCCGCTGGCGCTCCCGGGCCTGCCGGGCAGGCCGCATCTCATGGTGTCCCCCACCAACCGCGTCCGACCCAATGGACCTGTCCGCGTCCTCCTTGGCCCGCAGGACGACGCCTTCAGCGCCGAGGGTATCGCAACGTTCCTCGGCTCCGACTACGCTGTCACTCCCTTGTCCGATCGCATGGGTTGCCGGCTCGAAGGACCCCGGGTCGCCCATGCGGGCGCCGTGGGGATCGTCTCCGATGGCATCGTCTTCGGCAGTATCCAGATCCCCGGCAACGGACAGCCGATCATCCTGCTTGCCGATCGCCAGACGACCGGCGGCTATCCGAAGATCGCCACCGTCATCTCCGCAGATCTTCCCCGGCTGGCCCAGCTTCGCCCTGGTGAGCGCGTCCATTTTCAATCGATCGAGGAAGACGAAGCCGTGAAGCTCGTGCGTGAGATGCGACGGCAGATCGATCGTGTGGGCGATTCAATGATCGAGGTTCATGGCGGCAGCAATCTCACAAGTGAGCATCTCCTGGCCAGCAACCTCATCAGCGGCGTGATCTCTGCTCTCGAATGGGTTCAAGCCGATGTCGCGACATCCTAGTTCTGTCTGCCGTTGCGAGATCGACTGACCGTCCCATGCCTAATAGCCTCCTGAAGACAAAGGGAAACTATCCATGGCTTTGCTTAGCGAAACTGCGAGCGGCGTTTACGTGATCGCTGTAACACCGTTTACCGACTCATTGCCGATATCGAACGTCTGATAGCGCGTCAGACTCGCCGCCTCAAAGAACTCAACTGACAGAAACGTCAACAACTGCTGCCGGCGCGAAATTGGTTCGGCGGCCATTTCGATAGCCGCAGCGTTCGTGATGATGCCGCGAGCACCTCGCGATCATCGAGCCCATTGCTGAAGGTGATGCTCCGCCGGCGTTCACGCGCATGCGCGCAGGCGGCCGCTCGGGCGCTTTGATCTTGCCCGGCAATCACCGGCCATGGCCGCGACTGGCGACGATCGGCTCGCGCGGGTTCGCCATCCGCGACAAGGCCTCGATGAAGATCGGTTCCCACGCCCTGATATGACGCCGCAGCAGATCGGCGAGGGCGTCTTCCTCGCCGGCCATCGCAAGCTCGATGATCTGATAGTGCTCCGCGGCGGATTCGTTCTGGCGGGCAAGACCCGCACGCGACTTGATGCCGTAAAGCCGCATCTGATCGCGGAGCCCCATCACCATTTCGGTCAGGCGCGCATTGTCTGCGGCTGCCGTCAGCAATTGGTGAAAGGTGCGATCGGCTTCGAGGTAAAGCCTGATGTCCTCCATCTTGACCGCACGGGCGACCTCGTCGGCAAAGCGAACCAGCTCCTTGAGATTTTTCTTCTTGCGCGCGACGATGGTCGCTGCGTGGAGCTCCAGCACCTCGCGCAGATCAAAGAGATTGCGAAGCTCGGTCAAGGTCGGCTCGACCACCTTGAAGCCGCGGTTACGCATCGGCTCGATCAACCCGCTGCGCGCCAGTTCGAGCAGTGCTTCCCGGACCGGGGTCGTCGACACGCCAAGGCTCGCGGCAAGCGTCGGCACGGAATACATCGACCCCGGCATGCTCTGGCCGGAAATAATCTCCGTGCGCACCTGCTGCAGCACCTGCTCCCGCAAATTCTGGTCCATTTCATTCCCGCTTCGTCGGCTCCGGAATCATCCGGCTCGTCCGCGGCACAATAATCGCGTTTGGCTACGGCACAATAAATGGGCTTGACGAAGGGTATGCAGCAGATGAAACTGTGTAGCGCTTTACTGTAATGCGCCACTATTGACCCTTTGGAACGGTGCGGCCTCCCCTATGGCGCAGCGCGTACCCGGCTATTGCACGCTCTGCCGATCCCGCTGCGGCTCGAGCATGGTGATCGAGAATGGGCGACTGATCGGTGTCGAGCCGTTGTCCGGACATCCGACCGGCGGAGCGCTGTGTGCGAAAGGCCGTGCCGCGCCCGAGATGGTGCACAGTCCGCGCCGGCTGACCAAACCGCTTCGCCGGACGGCGCCACGGGATGCTGCCGATCCCGGCTGGACCGAGATTTCCTGGGACGAGGCGCTGGGCGAGATCGCCCAAAAGCTTGGCGATATCCGCAAGACATCCGGTGCCGAAGCGGTGGCCTTCGCCCTCACCACGCCGAGCGGCACGCCGATGGTCGACAGCTTCGAATGGGTCGAGCGATTCATCCGCTGCTTCGGCAGTCCAAACCTGGTCTACGCGATCGAAATCTGCGGCTGGCACAAGGACTTTGCCCATGCCCTGACTTTCGGGCGCGGCATCGGCGTTCCCGATTATGAGCGCGCCGACGCTATCGTGCTATGGGGACACAATCCGGCCCGCACCTGGCTTGCCCAGGCAACACGCGTCGCCGATGCAAGGCGGCGTGGCGCGCGCGTCGCGGTGGTCGATCCCAAACCGAACGGATCCGGGCAACAGGCCGACATCTGGTTGCGTATTCGTCCCGGCGCGGACGGCGCGCTGGCGATGGGCGCGATCCGGCACCTCATCACGACGAGATCGTTCGACGCGGACTTCGTGACGCGGTGGACCAACGGACCGCTGCTGATCGACACCGAGACGGGTCGCTTCGTTCGCGCGAGCGAACTCTGGGCTGATCAAGCAAACGACAATTTCGTTGCGCTGGACAGGTCCGGAGCGGCGCGCGCCGTCGATACCCGCGTTGCGGCGTTCGATCCCGGCAGCTGCGAATTGGATGCTTGGGTAACGCTCACCGCGCAGGACGGTCGTACGATCGTTGCAGCGACAGCCTTCAGTCTGCTGACTGCCGAGGCAGCTCCCTATACGGTCGCTCGTGTGGCCGAATTGACCTGGCTCGACGAGAGCAAGATCACGGCCTTCTACGAGTTGTTCGAGAGCTGTCCGCGGCTCGCGTATCATTCCTGGACCGGCGTCGGCCAGCACACCAACGCGACCATGACTGAGCGAGCCATTGCGACGCTTTACGCACTCACTGGCGCCTGCGACAGGCGTGGCGGCAATGTCTGGCCAGCACCGCCCCCGACGCGAACCGTCAACGACTACACCTTGTTGCCGCCGGAGCAGCAGGCCAAGGCGCTCGGCCTCAGCGAATTGCCGCTCGGACCGCCAAGCCGGGGTTGGATCACGGCACGGGATTTCAGCCGCGCGGTTCTGACCGGCGAACCCTACCGGGTCGAGGCGCTGATGAGCTTCGGCACCAATTTCGTGGTGTCGCAGGGTCACTCTTCGCGTAATCGCGAAGCTCTGCGCGCGCTCGACTTCCACGTCCACGTCGATATGTTCATGAATCCGACGGCCGAGAACGCCGATATCGTGCTGCCGGCAAACATGCCGTGGGAACGAGACGCCCTGAAGATCGGCTTCGAGATCACGCAGGAGGCCGTCGAAACGATCCAGTTCCGCCCGCAGATGTTGCCGCGGTTCGGCGCGTGCAAGGCGGACTATGAAATTGTCGCCGAACTTGCGGTCAGGCTCGGCCTGGCCGATGAGTTTTTCGGCGGCGATATCCAGGCCGGCTGGAATTATCAGCTCGCACCACTCGGTGTTACCGTCGAAGAGTTGCGCCGCCATCCCGAGGGCCTGCGTTTCCCTCAACTCCTTCGTCACGAGAAATACGCGCTGCCGCAACAGGATGGCACGGTTGCGGGCTTTGCCACCGCCACCCGCCGCGTCGAGATCTATTCGGAGTTGATGCTCGAGCACGGCTACGCGCCGTTGCCGGGCCATATCGAGCCTGCCGAAAGTCCGCTCGCTGAGCGCGCCGACAGCCGCTTTCCGCTGGTGCTCACGACGGCCAAGAGCGGCTGGTTCGTCCATACTTCACATCGTCACGTCGCTTCCCTTCGCAAGAAGACGCCCGATCCGGCGCTCGAAATCAGCCCAACGCTCGCAGCGGAACGTGGCCTCACGGACGGTGACTGGGTGATCGTCACAACCTCAGCCGGCGAAGTCCGGCTGCGCGTACGGCTAAACGAAGCGCTCGACGACCGCGTCACTGTCGCCGAGTTCGGCTGGTGGGAGGATTGTCCGCCACTAGGACGCGCCGCAATTCAGGCAGCCGGATCGCCGACCTCGAATATCAACGATGCCTTGAGTGACGCGACACGCGATCCGGTCAGCGGTTCGGTGCCGCTGCGCGCCACAAGTTGCGACATCCGCAAGGACGAGGCTGCGAGCCGCGGTCACTGGACCGGCAAGCGCGGCTTCGCGGTCGCCGCCATTCGCCGCGAGGCCGACGATGTCGTCGCGCTGGAGCTTGCGCCGCGCGATGGCGGTGCGATTCCTGCGTTTCGCCCGGGACAACACGTGCTGCTGAGCCTGCCGGGATTCGATGCTGCGCGCGCCTATTCGTTGACCGGCCACGACGACCGAAATGTGCTGTCGATCGCGGTCAAGAAGCGCCGGTCCGACGATTCCGGATTTGCCGGCCAAGCGGTTCACATTTCCGATCGCATCCATCGTCTGGCGGTCGGAGATGAAGTTCAGATCGAATCGCCCAAGGGCATTTTCACTCCACCGCTGCAAGGACGCCGGCCCCTGATTTTTCTTGCTGCCGGAATCGGCATCACGCCCTTTATCAGTCACCTGGAGGCGCTGGCGAGACAGCGGCCAGCTGAACGCGTCGCCCGGGTCCTGCTGCTCCATGGCTGCCGCAATGGCGGCGAGCATGCCTTCGCCCGGCGGTTGCGGGAGCTCGCAGACCTCTTGCCGGAGCTCGAGCTCGTGACGGCGTATTCGGCCCCGCGCGCGCAAGATCGATGCCCCGCGGATTACGATTACGCGGGCCGGCTGGACCTGTCGGCGATCGATCCGTTGCTGCCGCTAAGCCCCCTCACCTATCTCTGCGGCTCGCCGGACTTCACGACATCAATGGCGACCCGGCTGATCGAGCGGGGCGTCCCCAGCTTCGACATATTCACAGAAGCTTTCGCGTCACCCCCGAATGTGCCGCGGACGCTGAAGCCGCAGACCGTCCACATCGCGGACGGTGACAGAAGCTTCACCTGGACGCCCGAGCTCGGAACGCTTCTCGATGCGGCCCAGGCGGCCGGTCTGTCGTTACCCAGCGGCTGCCGGGTCGGCCAGTGCGAGAGCTGCCTCATGCGCGTCGTCGACGGCAACGTCGCGCGGCTCGACGGCGATCACAGCGCGACCGATCAGTGCCTGACCTGTCAATCCGTTCCGCTCTCGGAACTCACGCTCGCACTTTGATTGGCAATGACGAAACAGACGCAACATCAACGCGACTATGGGGGCCGCAATGACCGACACGACAGATAAAGCCATCTTCCTGGACAAAGGACCAACGCAAGCCAACCCGCTTGCAAGATTCTCGCAGTACATGGTGAGCTTTGCCGAGCGCTGGTTTCCCGATGCTTACGTGTTTGTGCTGATCGCCGTTGTCGCGGTCGCGCTCGGTACGATCGCGCACGGTGGCTCACCGCTTGCGGTCAGCCGCGCCTTCGGCGACGGCTTCTGGAATCTCATTCCTTTCACCATGCAGCTGGCTCTGGCCGCCGTCGGAGGCTACGTGGTTGCGATGTCCCCGCCTGTCTCAGCGTTGATGCGATGGCTGGCCGGCGTCCCCTCCAGCGCGCGCGGCGCCGTGGTTTTCGTCGGCGTGCTCAGCATCCTTCTGTCACTTCTGAACTGGAGTCTGAGCCTGATCTTCTCGGGCCTCTTGGTGCGCGAAATCGCCCGACGCAAGGACATCAAGCTCGATTATCGCGCAGCTGGTGCGGCAGGCTATCTGGGTCTGGGTTGCGGCTTCACGCTCGGCATCACCTCTTCGGTCGCGCAGCTTCAGGCGAACGCGGCAAGCATTCCGAGTTCGCTGCTGCCGATCACCGGTGTCATCGGTTTCGCCGAGACGATCCTGACATGGCAAAACCTGGTGACGATCATCGTCGTGACCGCACTGTCCGCGGCGATCTGTTACCTGACGGCGCCAACTGAGGCGCTGACCAGAACCGCAGAGGATCTCGGCGTATCTCTCGGCGACGACCGGATCGAGCCAAAGAAGCCGGCACGGCCGGGTGACTTTCTCGAGTTCAGCCCCGTTCTGACCATTCTGATCGTGGCGCTGGCATCAGGCTGGCTCTGGCAGACCTTTCAATCCGGCAATCCGCTGATCACCCTGTCGGGCCTAAACACCTATAATTTCGTGTTTCTGGTGCTTGGCATTCTCCTGCACTGGCGTCCTCGCAGCCTTCTCGAGGCATTTTCCAAGGGGACGCCGAGCATCTCGGGCCTGCTGTTGCAGTTCCCCTTCTATGCCGGAATCGCCCACATGCTGACCAAGGTCCCGAACGCCAGCGGTCTGACGCTTTCCGATACCGTCGCTCACTGGTTCGCAAGCGTCTCGGTCAACTCGACCGTCTTCTCCTTCCTGATCGGAATCTATTCCGCAGTGCTCGGCTTCTTCATCCCGTCGGCCGGCGGCAAATGGATCATCGAGGCGCCCTACATCATGAAGGCGGCCAACGAAATCGGAGCTCATCTGGGCTGGACTACCATGGTCTACAACATCGCCGAGACGCTGCCGAACTTTATCAACCCATTCTGGATGCTGCCACTGCTTGGCGTGCTCGGGTTGAAGTCGAAAGACCTGGTTGGCTACACCTCCGTGCAATTCTTCGTGCACTTCCCGATCGTCATGATCTTGGCTGCGATCCTGATGACGACTTTCACGTACCACGCACCAATTCTGCCGTGATCGATCGTCGAACCTGACAATGCGGGATGTCGGGATCTCTCCGACCCGACATCCCGGTCGCTCATGTCCGCTCCCTCGCCGCCATCTGTACCGCCAGAATTGCCCCGGTTTCGGGTCTGCGCTCCGGACGACGAGGCGTCCTCATCTCAGGCGTCGCGTTTCATGATCCATTCGACCGCCGGACTCGGCACGAAGCGCCATTTGCGCAAGGGGCCGGCCATGACGTTGAGATAGTACATCTCGAAGCCATAGGGCGCGCCGCAGGGATGGTGCCCGCGCGGAACCAGAACCACGTCGCCGTCATGCACGGCCATCGTCACGTCGAGCTGCAAATCGTCCGTGTAGACACGCTGAATGCCGAAGCCGACGGATGGATTGATGCGGTGATAATACGTCTCCTCGAGATAAGTGATGCGCGGGAAATCGTCCTCGTCGTGGCGATGTGAGGGGTAACTGGACCAGTGGCCCGCGGGGGTGAAGACCTCCGTGACTAGCAAGCTGTCGCAATAGTCCTCGTTCTCCATCGCGATATTGTTGATGTAGCGCGTATTCGTCCCCTTGCCGCGCTCGGTCAGACGGATCCCCTGCGGGTCGATCCGGCGTGCCGCGTGCAGCCCCTTGCCAGGGGCCGAACACACGGCGATCGTGCACTCGGTTTCCGCGGTCGCCTCCCAGGCCGCACCGTTCGGCAAGTAGACGCAATGTGGCGGCGTCTTTTCAAAGACGTTCATGCGCTCGCCGAAACTGCCCCAATCCTGCCCACCGCCAGTCACGGAGGCCTTGCCCTCGACCATGACCAGGACGACCTCGCGATCTCCCGTCGTTTCCGCGGCACGCTCGCCCGGACGCAGCCGGTAGAGCGAGAAGCCGACATAGCGCCAGCCCGCCGATTGCGGCGTGATCTCGTGCACCTTGCCGTGTGTGCCAAAGGGCTTGCGTAGCAATTCCGCCATGTGTCTCTCCCGACGTGCCGCACGGTCGGCGGCATGACAACCGCTAGAGCATGATCCGGAAAAGTGTGAAGCGGTTTTCCGAAAAGATCATGCTCAAACAATAATCTAAAGCGCGATGACGGTTCATCCCAATCTCATCGCGCTTTAGTAGTTACGCAAGCCCGACGCGGGCGGCAATTTCCTTCAGCGAGCGCAAGCCCATGCCCTGATATTTCAGTGGCTCGCGAACGAGGCTGTCCTGCTCGGCCTCGATGACGATCCAGCCCGAATAGCCATGTTGGGCGGCGGTCGTCAGCACCGGCTCGAAGTCGATGCAGCCTTCCGGATCGCCCGGCACCGTGAACGCGCCGCGCCGCACGCCCTCGAGGAAACTCAACCCTTTCTCACGCACCTCGCGCATGATCGGGGGGCGAATATTCTTGCAATGGATGTGCGTGATGCGGCCGATATATTTGCGCACGACCTCCATTGGATCGGCACCTCCGAAGAAAGCGTGGCCGGTATCGAATAGCAGCCGGGTATGGGGACCGGCCATCTCCATGAAGCGGTCGATGTCGGCTCCGCTTTCGATGATGGTGCCCATGTGGTGGTGGTACCCCATCTTCACGCCCTGATCGTGGGCGTATTTCGAAAGCTCCTCATATCCTTTCGAAAAGCGATCCCATTGTTCATCGGTCATGATCGGACGGTTGTTGACCGCTTCACCGTCATTGCCATGCACCGTGTTCGAGCACTCGCACGCGTTGACATGATCTCCACCGGCAGCCCTCACCATGTCGATGAAGCTCTGAAGGTTCCTCTTCTCGGTGTCGATATCGTTCACGAGAATATTGGTCGAATGCCAGCCGGCGGCAAAACGCAGGCCGTATTCGGCGAGCTTCGCTTTGAGCGCCCGGCCATCATCGGGCATCTTGTGGCCCTTTTCGATGCCGTCAAACCCGATCGTCCGGCAGTCTCCGAGGCAGTCTTCGAGCGAGAGATGGTCGCCGATGCTCCAGTCGTCGTCGTTCGACCAGGCGATGGGGTTGGTACCGTACAGGATCATGAGAGGCCTCAATCGAAAGTGCGTTGAAATTGTGAATTGACTGCGTAGCGTTCTCGCGCGTGCTCCAGACGCTCTGGACCGCCGGCTTCGGGCACCGCGACGTCCCACCAGTGACCGCCGGCGCCGGTGCCCGGCACGGGATCGGTGTCGATCAGGATGACGGTCGGCTTGGTCCGGCCGCGCGCGGCGACGATGCGGGCCTCGAGATCGGCGATGCTCGTCGCCTTCTCGGCGTGGGCGCCCATGGAGCGGGCATGGGCGACGAAGTCGATCTCCGGCCCGCCCTCGACGGCGCAGTCCTTGTAGAGATTGTTGAACTCCGCGCCGCCGGTCTCGATCTGCAGACGGTTGATGCAGCCGTAGCCCCGATTGTCGGTCAGAACGATCGTGAAGGGCACGCGGCGCATGACGGCGGTGGCAAGTTCGGAATTCGCCATCATGTAGGAGCCGTCGCCGACGAAGCAGATGACCTCCTTATCCGGCGCAGCGAGCGCGATGCCGAGCGCGCCGGCGACCTCGTAGCCCATGCAGGAATAGCCGTATTCCATGTGGTAGCCACCCGCGGCCGCCCGCCACAGAACCTGCAGCGCGCCCGGCATGGTGCCGGCGGCGCACATGACGACCGTCTTATCGGTCGCGACCCGCTGCACCGCGCCGATCACCTGCGCGTCAGTCGGCAGCACGTTGGCCATCCCCTCCGGCGCACCGGTAACAGCCTTCACTTTGGCGTGCCAGGCGGCGCGCGAAGCAGCATCCGGGGCTTGCGCTTTGTGGTCGCCTAGCAGGGCCGAGAGCTGTTCGAGCGTTACTTTGGCATCGCCGACCACACCGATCGCGCCGTGCTTGGTGGCGTCGTAGCCATGCAGATTGATCGAGACGAGCTTGCGGGCGCCGTTCTTGAACAGGGCCCAGCTGCCGGTCGTGAAATCCTGGAAACGCGTGCCGACGCCAACGACGAGATCTGCCTCGGACGCGAGCGCGTTGCCGCATTCCGAACCCGTCACGCCGGGCGAGCCGAAGTTCAGAGGATCGGTCCAGGCGTTCGCCCCCTTGCCGGCCTGGGTCTCGAGGAAGGCAATGTTATGCTTCCTGGCAAAAGCGGCGAGCGTCGCTTCGGCGCCGGCATAGATCACACCGCCGCCCGAGATCAGCACCGGCTTCCTGGCCGCGCGGATCAGGCTCGCGACCTCCTCGACCTCGCGCGGGTCAGCCAGCGGCCGGCGGATGCGCCAGACCTTGGGCTCGAAGAAGCTCTCCGGATAATCGCAGGCCTCGGCCTGAACGTCCTGGCAGAAGGCCAGACACACCGGGCCGCAATTGGCCGGATCGGTCATCACGGCGAGCGCGCGCGGCAGCGCGGTCAACAACTGTTCGGGCCGCGTGATGCGATCGAAGTAGCGCACCACCGGCCGGAAGGCGTCGTTGGCCGAGACCGTGCCGTCGTCGAAATCTTCGACCTGTTGCAACACCGGATCCGGGCGACGGTTGGCGAACACGTCGCCGGGGACGAGCAGCACCGGCAGGCGGTTGACATGCGCGAGCGCCGCCGCCGTCACCATGTTGGTGGCGCCGGGGCCGATCGACGAGGTCACCGCCATTGCCCTACGACGCTTCATGGTCTTGGCATAGGCGATCGCCGTATGCGCCATCGTCTGCTCGTTCTGGCCCCGCCAGGTCGGCAACGCCGTGCCGATGCCGTGCAGCGCCTCGCCGAGACCGGCGACGTTGCCGTGACCGAAGATCGCCCAGACACCCTCGATGAAGCGTCCGCCTTCTTCGGTCATCTGCACCGAGAGCCAGCGCACCATGGCCTGCGCCGCGGTCAGTCGGATCGTCTTGGTCATGCCGCCTTCTCCCGCGCCGTCGCGCGCGCCTCGTCCCAGATCTCGCAGAGCCGGCGGTAGCGCCGTGCCATCTCGGCGACCGCCGCCTCGTCGGACGTCTCACCCTTGAACCACGCCCGCGCCACCTCGCCAAAAATGGTGCGCCCGACCGCAAAGCCTTTTACTAGCGGGAAGCCGGCGGCGACGCGGAAGCTCGCGGCGAGTTCGGCGTCAGGCGCATCGAGACCGAGCACGACGATGCCGCGGGTATAGCGGTCGTGCTCTTCGATCGCCTTGCAGGCGGCATCCCAGGCGGCAGCGCTTGCCAGCGGTTCGAGCTTCCACCAGTCGGGATAGATTCCGGCGGCGTAGAACTGCCGGATCAGCGTCGCCATCGTCTCATCGTCGACCGCCCCGACCTTCGAGGCCACGATCTCCAGCAAAAATTCGAGATTGTTGCGCCGTGATGCCTCAAACAGGCGCTTGACGCTCTCCTCCTGCGCGGCGCGCGTCGCCGAGTCGTCGTCCGGATGGCAGAAGCAGAGCACCTTCACGACGTTTTCGCGCGCCCACTCACCGAGGGCCCCACAGTCTGACCCCAGCTCCGGCTCGAAGGAGAGCGGCCGCGAGCCCGGCCGTTCGCAGGGCCTGCCGATCCAGAGGCCCGAACCGGAGGCGGCGTGGAGCGCGCGCCGACCGATGCGGTTGTCGCAAAGGATGCCGTAGCCGGGCTTCCCGCCCTGCACCTCGAGCGCGGCCTCAAGGCATAGCTCCTTGAACGCGCCGCCCCTGGCGAGCGTGTAGCCGTCCATCTGCTCGAGCTGCGAACGGTGGTCGAAGGCGAACACCCGGCATTCCGACCAGTCGCCCGACCGGTTGGTGGCCCAGTGGATCTGTTCGAGCTCGGTGTCGTGGCGCAGCGCCTTCACCTTGATGCCGCGCTTCAGGAAGAACTGGAGCTCCTCCCAGGACGGATAGGCCGGCGTGCAGCCGTGGCGGCTGACCGCGAAGGCGCCGCAGGCGTTGGCGTATTCGAGCGCCTTCGGCCAGCTCGCGTCGTCGAGCCAGCCGCGCAGGAGCCCGGCGAAGAAGCCGTCGCCGGCGCCGAGCACGTTGAAGACTTCAATCGGAAATCCCGGGCCCATCTCGCCGTCGTCGAGATTGTCGGGGATGGCGGCAGCGAAGGCGACTGCACCCTTCGCGCCGCGCTTGCAGACGAGCGTCGCCGGGGTCAGCGCGCGGACCGCCCGGAGGGCCGCGACCGTGTCGGTCGAACCGCCAGCGATGTGGAATTCCTCCTCCGTGCCGACGATCAGGTCGAAGAGATGGAGCGTGCCCTGGAGCTTCTTCGTGACCGCCGCGCTTTCGATGAAGCGGCTTTCACCTGCGCCATGGCCGGCGAGGCCCCAGAGGTTCGGGCGATAGTCGATGTCGAGCGCGGTGCGGGCGCCGTGGGCGCGGGCGAGCCGCAGCGCCTTGAGGACGGCGGCTTCGGTGCGCGGGTTCGACAAATGCGTGCCGGTCGCCACGACGGCGCGAGCATCGGCGATGAAGGTTTCCTCGATGTCGTCCTCGGAGAGTGCCATGTCGGCACAGTTCTCGCGATAGAAGATCAGCGGGAACTGGTCCTCGTCGCGGATGCCGAGCAGCACCAGAGCGGTCAGACGCGTAGGGTCAGTCTTGACCCCCTGCACGTCGACGCCCTCCCGCTGGAGCTGCTCGCGGATGAACCGGCCCATGTGCTCGTCGCCGACGCGGGTGATCAGCCCGGACTTCAGCCCGAGCCGCGCCGCCCCGCAGGCGATATTGGTCGGAGAGCCGCCGATATACTTGTTGAACGATCCCATGTCCTCGAGCCGGCCGCCCACCTGCGCGCCGTAGAGATCGACCGAAGACCTTCCGATCGTGATGACGTCGAGTTTCTTCATCGGCCAGCTCCTCGTCAGCGGTAGAGCGACGGCCGGTCTGCCATCTTGATGGCGACGGGCGCGCCTTCCCTTTCCTGTGCAGCGACGCAGGCATCGGAGGTGATCGCTGCGACATAGCCGTCCCAGGAGCTCGGACCCGTTGCCGTCCCCGCCGCGGCTGCTTTCAGGAAGTCCTGAAGCTCGACGTCATAGGCCGCGACGAAACGGTCCTTCCAATCGGTCAGGATGTCGTTCTGCAATTTCGCACCGAGCCGCAGCTCGACCGCCATGGGTTCGGGCAGGCACGCGGTTCCGTCCTCGCCTACGATTTCGCACTGGATGTCATAGCCGTAGTGGCAGTTCACGAATATCTCGACGTTGATAAGCACGCCCTTCTTCGTCTCGAGCACCACCACCTGCGGGTCCCGCAGCTTGGCATGCGACCGCGCGGCCCGGCGCGGAAACAGCACACGGGCCGAGACGTAGTCGTCGTCCAGCAGCCAGCGCAGCACGTCGATCTCGTGGATCAGCGTGTCGTGGATCGCCATCGGCGTGACGTAGGCCTCGGGCACCGTGGGGTTTCGATGGGCGGCGTGGACCATGATCGGTGCGCCCGTTCGCGTCCGGATCGCCTCCTTGAGGGCGACGTAGCCCGCATCATAGCGGCGCATGAAACCGACCTGCACGAGCCGGCGGCCGAGAGCCGCCTCCGCCTCGACGATCCGCCGCGCGCCCTCCGCCGTCGTGGCGAGCGGCTTCTCGCAGAAGCAGGGCTTGCCGGCAGCAATGGACGCAAGAACATATTGCTCGTGCGTCGCGCCCCAGGAGGTGACGAGAACTGCATCGACGTCCTTCGCCGCGACCAGCTCCTCCCCCGTCGCGTAGATCGCCGCATCCGGCGCCACGTCCGCCTTGACGGCCTCCGCCGCCGCCCGGTTCATGTCGGTGACGGCAACGATCCTGCCTCCCGCGAGCACGTAATTGATCCTGCGGGCATGGTCGCGGCCGATGGCTCCCGAGCCGATCACGCCGATCTTGACTGTCATTGCTGGTCTCACCTTCTGTTCGGTGGTGTTAGAAGCCTGCTCGCCGCAGGAAATCGCGGCTGGCCGCGAGATCGCCGAGGATCGAGCCGGTATTGCGGGGATCGCGCTCCTGCTCGATCGTGATGTAACCGCCATAGCCGATGTCGCTAAGCAGCGTCCGGATGGCCGGATAGTCTATAGAGCCTTTGCCGATCGGGCACATCACGCCCTTGGCGCAAGCATCGAAGAAACGGATACGCTGGTTCATCACGGTGCCGAAGACGCCTGCGTCAATGTCCTTGAAATGGATGTAGTCGGCGCGCTCACGGTATTGCCACAGCATGTCGACCGGATCCATGCCCGCATAGGCGAGATGACCGGTGTCGAGGCAGAGGCCGGCTAGCTCGGACGGAACATCCGCAACGATGCGCTCGATCTCGTCGGCGAACTCGATGTAACCGCCGACATGGGGATGGATCACGGCGCGCACGCCGTATTTGTTCCGGGCGAGCGCCGCGATGGCGCGAATGGTCTCGACCATGATTCGCCAGCCGTTCGCACCAAGGCGCGGCGCGCGATCCGAATGGCCGGCTGCGAAGTCGCGCACGTCGTGTCCCCAATCCATGACCGTGAGGTAAGGCGCCTTATGACGCTGGCCATCATGGGTCGCGGGTTTGGGAAGGCTCACGATCAGCGCGCAGATCTCATCAGTTTGCCGGAGCAGATTGTCACGATTTTCCGGAGAGACCAAATCATCGAAGATGGTCCCGGCGACGATGCTGAGCCGGTGGCGCTCAAGCGCGTCCGAGACCCGGGCCGAATCGAGGGGCAGGTAGCCGTAGGGCCCGAGCTCGAGACCGCCGAACCCGGCCGCGGCCGCTTCGTCAAGCACCTTCTCCCACGCCGGCAGATGGGGATTCCTGACGTCGTCAACGCCCCAGCAACAGGGGGCGGTCGTGATGGTGATCGGCTTGATCATCCCCGACCCCTCAGTGGAAATCCACCCACACCGAACCGGCATCGGCCGAGCGTACGCAGTTCTCGATCCAGCGGACGCCTTCGGCGCCGTCCTTGAGACCCGGATAGATCAGGCCATCGAGCGCTGCCTGGTCGCCTCGCCGCTTCGCGTCGATCGCCTGCGCGAGGCGCAGATAGACGTTCGACCAGGAGTCCCCAAGACCTTCGGCGTGCAGGGCGCCCATCCGATCGCTGCCAAGCGACAGCTCGTCGAGGTAAGGCATGCCGTGGCTCATGAGTTGAACCGGCCGGCCCTGAACCTCATACCAGAGTTCGTTGGGATGGGCGTCACGCCAGATGAGGCTACCTTGCGAGCCGACGATACGGATCGTCTGCGAGTCCATCGAGCCTGCACAGACCGACGAGCACCATAAGCGGCCGACGGCACCGTTGTCGTAGTGGAAGAGCACATAGGCGTTGTCTTCGAGCGGCGCGCGCGACTTGATGAAGCTCTGCCGGTCGCACAGGAGTCTGGTGACCTTCATATGCGGCAGCACCATCTGGCTCATGTAATAAGTGTGCGTGGAGAGGTCGCCAAGCACGAATGTCGGCCCGCTCGTTGCGGGGTTCGTCCGCCACCTCTGCGCTTCGGACGCGTTGGAATCGTCAGCCGAATTGAAACCGTGGATGTAGCAGAGGTCGACGATGCGGATATCACCCAGCACGCCCTTGGCGACCATGGCCCGCATCTGCAGGAGCATGGGAAAGGCCGAATAGCTGTAGGCAACGCCGACGATCAATCCCTTGTCGCCCGCGAGCCGCTCGATCTCGCGGCATTCCTCCATTTTGAAGAAGAGAGGCTTCTCGCAGATGACGTGAAGTCCGGCCATGAGGCAGGCTGTCGTGATCTCGAAATGCGTGTGATTGGGCGTGGCCACCGTGACGACCTCCACCCCATCCGGTCGCCTCGCTTCTTCGCCTATCAGGGTCCGGTAGTCGGGATAACAGCGCTCACCATCGACGCCGATATTGATCCCGAAATCCCGCCCGCGTGCCGCATCGACATCGAAGGCGCCGCACACCAGCGTATAGGCCGTGTTGTCCCGCAGCGCGCCGGTGCGGTGCTTGTAGCCCACCTGGCTCGTGCGCCCACCGCCCACCAAACCCCAGCGAAGCGGTCGCTGGATCACTCTCTCGCCGTTCAGCATGGACGCTCCTCGCTTTCCGTTCCGACTACTTCTTCCGGAACACGGTCACCGCGAGATCGCCGGCCTGCATGGCCGCGAGTCCGTCCTTGGTGCCGTCAATGCCGCCGACGAGGATCTCCTTCGTCGAGAGGCCCGCAGTCTTGATCGACCCGATGCCGCCGATCGCCATCTCGTCGTTGTTCGGGATGAAAGCATCGAACTTGAGCCCGGCCGACAGCCAGTTGGTCATGAGGTCGGCCGCCTGGGTGCGCGACCAGTTGGCGGCCTGCTTCTCCACGATCTTCATGAAGCTACAGTCCGGAGTGGCGATCACATCCTCGATGTCCTTGGTCCGCTGGCGGGCCGCTTGGTTCGAAAGTTCGCCCATCATGACGACAATCCGGGCTTCCTTCTTGCCTTTGTCCTTCAGTGCGCGGCAGATTTCCTTGGTTTCAAGCGTGCCGGACTCGGCCTCGTTCGAGCCAACGAAGGCCTGATCGGACGGAAGCTTTTCGAGATTGACCGGCATGCGGTTGACGAAGACGAGCGGGATGCCGGCGTCCGCCGCGGCCTTGCTCATCGCCGCCGTGGCGTCGGTATCGACCGGGTTGACGATGATGGCATCGACTTTGGCCGCGGCGAAGTTCTGGATCTGGTTCAGCTGCTTGCCGACATCGTTCTGTGCGTCTTCGATTTGCAGCTTCACGTTCTGCTTCGCGGCACTGTCCTGGATCGCCTTGCGCAGCACTGTCAGAAAATTATCGTCGAACAGGGCCATCGAGACGCCGATGTTCTCGGCCAAGGCCGATCCGGACATGAGCGCCGAAATGGCGGCCGCGAGCACAAGCTTCCTCATTATTTCCTCCCGTTTTTCTGCGTGGCCGGCGTCCACGCTGATTACGCCGGTCGTGTTTTCCGCCGCATGCCGGCGGCTGCCGTTACGCTGGCGTGAGAGAGACCCTTTCGTTCAAGAAGCCAATTGATCGACGCAGCGCGCTCTCCGGATCGGCCAGCGCGTGCACTGCCGGAGAGAAGGCCTCGTACGAGATCGGTCCGGCATATCCGGCTGCCAGCAGAGCTTCGATCTGGGCGATGTTGCCGAGCCGGTCCGCCTCGTCGACGAGAACCCGGTGGGCATCGCGCATGTCGGCTACCGCGAGATCGACATCGACAACGCCGGAGACGTGGACGATGCCCGTGTATTCCGGGAAAAGGGGACCGCCGCCGGCGAGGTGATGATGGAAGGTGTCGTGAACGAGCCTGTATTGGCGCGCCACACCGAGACTCTCGATCACTTCGATCGTCTCCGCCTTGCTACGGAGCGAGGAAGTTTCGAAGCCGAGCGGCTCGACAAGGGCGATCATGCCCGCCGCCTCCAGCATGGGCGCGATCTCACGCAAAGCAAGGCGCAGGTTGCCGATCCGCTCGCCCGCGCCGAGGCCCCGGCCGTCGTTACGCGGAATGAGACTGATGGTCTCCGCCCCGCAAGCCGACGCCGTCCGGATCAGGGCATCTACAGCGGCGCGACGGGCATCCGACCAGTCGTTGAACGGATAGACCTGTGACAGGCCGACGATCCGCAACCCCTGGTCCTTGGCCTTGGCGGCCACGACGCCGGGGGCGTCGCCATTGAATAGCGGCTGAGCCAGATCATTGCGCAGTTCGACGCCAATGCAACCGAGCCGCTTGGCAAGCGCAAAGAGGCCCTCGTAGCGCAGCCCCGGCACCGTCATGTGATTGATCGCTATGGGCAGCATGTCCGCCTGTTCCTCCGGCCTGTTGATGTCTGCTTGTTTATTCGGCGTGTCGACGCGAGGATGTAACGATGCTGAAGCAGTGAACGTCAAGGAAAGTGGGGTATTTCACGTCATTGTATGACGTATCATGACGTATTTATGAGGCGACGCCACCACGCTAGCCGTGATAGCCATCAGAACAGATGTCCCTCGCTTTTCCGATAGATGAACCTCATTTCTCGCCCACTGACTCCAATGCTCATTCAGTCGATCAAGCTTGACGCGCCGTAAAAGCATCAATACGTTGAGGCTAAATGATGTAAATTACATCAGGATGGGCCGTGCAAATGGCTGACAGACCGACCATCATCGACGTGGCGAGGGAAGCGGGTGTCAGCCCTTCGACCGTCGACCGTGTTCTCAACGGGCGCCAGAACGTCCGCTCCGACACTGCGCACCGCGTCTTCGCGGCCGCCGTACGAGTCGGCTATCACGCCACGCGGCTGATCGAGCAGCGTCTGAACCCGGATCTGCCGAATTTCCGGCTGGGTTTTTTGCTGACCAAACCGGAGCAGAGCTTCTATCAGTCGATGGCGCGGCATCTGGAACATGCGGTCAAAACCGCTCCAGGCATTTCAGCGCAGGCGATCATCGAGTTCTGCCCGACACAGACAACCAAGGACATGGCGCAGATGATGCGCGCGATCGGCTCCCGGGTCGATGCGCTGGCCGCCGTCGCCGCCAATCATCAGGACACCACTGCAGCCGTAACCGATCTCAAGGCGGCCAGCGTGCCGACAGTCTCGTTGCTTTCGGACTACGCCCAAGGTGAACGCGCAGCCTATGTCGGACTTAACAATCTCAAGGTGGGGCGTGTCGCGGCCTATATGCTTGCGACGGCCATGCACGAGCCGGGAAAAGTCGCGGTCTTCGTCGGCGGTCATCGCTGGCACGGGCATGAATTGCGAGAAACAGGCTTCCGCAGCTACTTCCGAGAATACCACCCAAGATGCACAGTGCTCGATACTCTCGTCAACTTGGAGACACCTCAACTCACGCATGAAGCGACGCTCGACCTGCTCGAGCGCCACTCTGACCTCAAAGGATTGTACGTTGCCGGAGGCGGCATGGAGGGCGCAATCTCGGCTTTGCGCGAAGCGCGCAGGCCGGGAGAGGTCAAGCTCATCGTGAACGAGTTGACGCCCGAATCCCGGGCCGCGCTGTCTGATCGCTACGTATTGTTGGCGGTCTGCACTCCACTTGAGGAGTTCAGCAGGGATCTCGTGTCTTTAATGGTCAATGCCACGCGGGGCCCCGGCGAAAGCCTACCTGGACAGCGCTTTCTGGAACCTCATCTCTATCTGCCGGAATCGCTATGACTGGGGAATAAACCCGCTGGCGCCAAACAGTACCTAAATCCAGCGCGTGGACGAAGGCATTGAGATCAAGCTTCAACCCACCTCGGCAGAGCCAAGCGGCTCGCTAGTCGAATTGGACCGGCTCGGATCCGGGATAGGAATGAGCGACGAACTCGCAGAACGCGCGGGCCGCCGGAGAAAGCTCTGCCTTGCTCTTCCAGGCAAGCCCGACATCCATGGTGTGGACATCGTCATCGAGCGTCTTGAGATCGATACGATGTCCCTCGAGCGACCACGGACGATAGACCATGTCCGAAAGGATGGTGATTCCCATGCCGGTCGCGACCATGCTGCGAACGGCTTCGACCGACAAAGTGCGGAAGATAACGTTTGGCACGTGCGTCGTGTGCTGCCAGTAACGCATCGCGGAGCGCTCGGCTTCGTCGACGGTCAACATCAGATAGGGCTCGCTCGCCAGATCTGCCAGCTTGATGCTATCTTTCCGGAGCAGCGGATGATTGGCACAAGTCCACAAGCGACGCGGCGAACGCAGCAACAGCCGCGAACGAATGGAGTGCCGGTCATGCAGATTCGAGACGAGCATGACCGCCGCATCGACACTGCCGCTGATCAGACTCTGCTCGATCGCATCGCGCTGAAATTCGTGCAGACGTATCGTTATACCTGGAAAGGAACGCCAGAAGCGGGACAACAGCGGCGGCAAGAAATATCCGGCAACGGTGTAGCTGACGGCCACGTCGACTGTGCCGTCAACCTGCGTTCCCCAGCGATGCGGACCGCGCATCGCATCTGACACACTCGCCTCGATGGCGCGGGCGCGTTGCAAAAACTCCTGTCCGTCGAAGGTCAGCGTCACGCCGTTCGAGTGACGGTCGAACAGCTTGCGGCCGAGCTCGGCTTCCAGCGCCTTGATCGAGGCCGTAACCGCCGACTGCGTCACGTTCAGAGCGGCCGCGGCCGCCGAAACGCGTCCGGTTTCGGCCGTGGCGATGAAATGCCGAACCTGACGGAACGTCAGAGACATCAAAATTTCCGATATCAGCGAACGATATTTCGAATTTTACAATCACCCGGTGGAACGGAAAAATCAATCCATCGGTTCGCGGGTAAGAAGGCGTTGAGATGATGTCCGGTGGCTCGGAGTTGGTCGCTCGCGATGTCAGCGTCCAATTCGAAGGCTTGAAAGCGTTGTCCGGCGTTACCCTGACCGTACCGCGGGGACGTATCACCGGGCTGATCGGCCCGAATGGCGCCGGGAAAACCACCCTTATCAATGTACTTACAGGTTTTCAGCCGGTCGGCATCGGTAGCGTCGAACTGGAGGGCGAACCGGTCAACGGCATTGCGGCGCACAAGTTGCGACGCAAAGGCGTGGCGCGGACTTTCCAGTCGGGCCGGCTTTTCCGCGACCTGCCGGTGATGGACAACCTGGAGGTGACCGGCGTCGGCCTCGGCCAGGCCCGTCGTGATGCGATGGCGGAGGCCGAGCGTGTCCTGGCCTGGCTCGGCATTTCGCATCTGGCCAATACCATCGCGGGTGCCCTGCCCTACACGGACGAGCGGCGTGTCGCCATCGGCCGCGCCATCATGTGCACGCCGCGCTATCTGCTGCTCGACGAGCCTGCGGCGGGCATGTCCGAGCATGAGAGCCACGATCTCGCCGCGATCATCCGGCGGATCGCGGGTGAGCTCAACGTCGGCGTGCTCCTGATCGAACACAATATCGGCCTCGTTCTCGAGCTCTGCGAGCGCATTTTCGTCCTCGACTCCGGCGAAATCATCGAAGACGGTACACCCGCGGAGATCCGCGACAGCGATGCGGTGCGACACGCCTATATGGGCACGCAGCGCGACGAATTGATTCCGCCGATCGTCGCTGAAGAGGTGGTCGCGTCATGACGCTGCTCGCCGTCGACGATATCACGGTCAGCTACGGGCGCTTGACGGCCCTGCGTGGGGTCACACTGAAAATCGACGAAGGCGAAGTTCTGTTCGTGACCGGCCCGAACGGCGCCGGCAAGTCGACCTTGCTCAACGCGATCGCGGGCGTCGTGCCGCCCGGATCAGGCTCCATCACGATGGACGGCGTAAAAGTCGCGGGCGCATCACCGGAAGACATCGCCCGGCGCGGATTCTCGCTGGTGCCGGAGGGGCGGAACGTCTTTGGCGCGCTGACGATCGAGGAGAATCTGAAGGTCGGCACCGGCATGCGGCGCGACCGCAAGAACATCGCCGACGATCTTGCGTCCGTCTACGAAGAATTCCCGATGCTGGCCGAGCGCCGCCACACCCCGGCCGGCATGCTCTCCGGCGGCCAGCAGCAGATGCTGGTCATCGGTCGCGCACTGATGGCCGCTCCGCGCATCATGGCGATCGACGAGCCGTCGCTCGGCCTCGCGCCAAAGATCATCGACCAGGTCTACGAGATCCTGGTGCGGCTGCGGGCGCAGCGCAAGCTCACGCTCCTGATCGTCGAGCAAAGCTCGACCCGCGCCATGATGACCGGTGGACGGATGATCCTGATCCGCGGCGGTCGCATCGTTCTGGAGGGGGCGGCCACCGACATGATCAAGGACGATCGCCTGAAGCAGGCCTATTTCGGCTTCGGAGATCACTGAGATGACGGAGATCCTCCAGATAGTCTTCGACGCCCTGAGCCTCGGCAGCCTCTACGCCCTCGGCGCGCTCGGCATCGCCCTGATCTTCGGTGTCATGCGGCTCGTCAATTTCGCCCACGGCGATTTCATCGCCTTCTGCGTGTTCGCAATGCTGTGGCCCTCGGTCGACGCAGCGGCGATCGTATTTGCCGGCCAACTGCCGTTCTATCTGCTGATCCCGCTTCTCCTCCTGATTGGTGCCGTGCTTTCGGTCCTCTCGGAGATCGTCGTCTTCCGCCGCTTCCGCAACGCCAATCCGGCGACGATGATGATTGCATCCTTCGCGCTCGGCTTCGTCATCAGGCATCTCCTTTTGATGTTGTATTCGAGCCGTCCGAAATCGATCACACTGTGGCCGAGCTTGGGCCTGCCGGTCGAATTCCTCGGGGCCCACATTCCGATGCTCCAGATCCTGACCATCATCATCACGCTGGTCGTGCTGGTCGTGCTCGTCCTGTTCCTCAAGCGCACGCGCTATGGGCTGGAGATGCGCGCGGCGGCGGAGAATTTCACCATGGCCCGCATGCTCGGGGTTCGCGCCAACGGCGTGATCCTGCTGGCCTTCGCCATCAGCGGCATGCTGGCCGCTGCGATCGGCCTGATCCTGGCCACCAACTCCGGCACCGCCGATATCGGCATGGGCGCCAACGTGATGCTGATCGCCTTCATCGCGACCGTGATCGGCGGCCTCGGCAGCATTCCCGGAGCGGTGGCCGCCGGCTTCCTGATCGGCGGGGCGAGCGTCGTGTTCCAGGCAACCTTGCCGCACGACGCCCGCGTGTTCCGCGACGCCTTCGTCTATGGCGCCGTCATCGTCGTGCTCCTGGTGCGGCCGCAGGGCCTGTTCGCACCGAAATCCTCCAAGCAGAGAGTCTGATCGTATGTCGACGCGGCCCTCCGTCATCCGGCAGACGATCGTAACACCGATCATCCTGATCGTGGCGCTGCTCATCATGGCCGCCCTCACCTATCAGTTCGGCAGCCGGGCCTTCAACCGCACTGCAGTCGAGATGTTCATCAACATCATGGTGGTCGTCGGGCTCTATGTCTTCGTCGGCAATTCCGGCCTCTTGTCGTTCGGCCACATCAGCTTCATGTGCCTTGGCGCCTATATGACAGCCTGGCTCGCCATTCCGCCGGTGATGAAGTCGATCACGCTGAAGGGATTGCCGGCCTGGCTCCTGCACACGCAACTGCCGATGTGGGTGGCGACCCCGATCTCGGGCGTGTTCGCGGCACTGTTCGCGCTGATCATCGGGCGCGTCATCATGCGCCTGTCGGGCATCGCCGCCTCGATCGCGACCTTCGGCCTGCTCGGCGTCGTCAACAACGTCTATTCGAACTGGGACTCCGTGACGGGCGGACAAGGCTCGATCGTCGGCATTCCGCCGACCATGAATGTCTGGATCGGCTGGCTCGGTGCCGCCGTCGCGATCGTGATCGCCTATCTCTATTCGATCTCGCGCTCGGGGCTTGCGCTTCGCGCCACACGCGACGAAGCGGTCGCGGCGAGCGCCTCCGGTATCGACATCGTCCGCGAGCGGCTGATCGCGTTCGTCGTCAGCGCCTTCATCATCGGGCTCGCGGGCGCGCTCTATGCGCACTTCCTCAGCATAGTGAATCCCGGCGCGTTCTATCTGCGGACGACCTTCGTCACGCTGTCGATGCTGGTGGTCGGCGGCATGTACAGCCTCAGCGGGGCCGTCTCGGGCGTCGTTTTGATGTCGGTACTGATCGAGCTGTTCCGCAATCTCGAGAAGGGCATCAGCCTCGGCGGCCACACCGTCGCATTGCCGAACGGCGTCCAGGAGATCGCGATCGGCATCATCACCATCGTGATCCTGATGTACCTGCCCATGGGACTGACCCGCAACCAGGAATTCTCCTGGCGTGGATGGCCGTTGCAGCGGCGTCTGGCGCGCCCCGTCCAGACGGCGCTGAAGGAACTGAACTGACGTTCGTTTGCTCAATTGGAGGAGTGGCTCATGCGTTTGAATACAGTACTTGGCTTTCTGGCCGGAGCGTCCGCGCTCGGGTTCACGCCGGCACAGGCGGCCGACGAGATCGTCGTCGGCTTCGCGACCGCGGCATCCGGATTCATGCAGGCCTACGACAAGCCGGCGCAGGATGCGGCCCTGATCCGGATCGACGAGATCAACAAGGCCGGCGGCCTGCTCGGCAAGAAGATCAAGCCCGTCTTCGCCGACACCAAGACCGACCAGGCCGAAGGCGCCAAAGCCGGTCTCGCGGTGCTCGACCAGGGCGCCGATCTCGTCATCGTCTCCTGCGACTATGATTTCGGCGCACCCGCAGCGCTGCAAGCGCAGGCGGCCGGCAAGGTTTCCTTCTTCCTCTGCGCGGAGTCGATCAAGGCCGGCATTCCCGGCGTCGGCCCCTTCTCGTTCTCGGCCTCGGTGCTCGCGGCCGTACAAGGCGCTACCATGGCGGAATGGGCCTACAACAAGAAGAACGCGCGCAACTTCTACCGGCTGCTCGATAGCTGGACCGTCTACAACAAGGGCATCTGCGACGGCTTCGACTGGCAGATGCCGCACCTGAAGGAAGCCAAGCTCGTCGGCAGCGACACTTTCAAGAACGATGACGCCTCGATCGCCTCGCAGATCACGCGCATCAAGAGCCTGCCGAAGGAACCCGACGCCATCATGCTCTGCACGATGATGCCGGGTGCCGTTTCCGCCATCAAGCAGATCCGCGCCGCCGGCATCAAGTCGATGATCCTGAATGGCTCCGGCGTCGACGGCAGCTATTGGCTGAACGCCGTGCCTGACCTCTCGAACTTCTATGTCCCCGTGCAGGGCTCGGTGTATGGCGACGATCCCAATCCCAAGGTCAATGAGTTCAACAAGAAGTACAAGGAAGTCACCGGTGGCGATCCGTCCAGCCAGTACGTCTATCCCGGCTACGTCCTGATCGACGTCTGGGCCAAGGCGGTCGAACGCGCCAAGTCGACCGATGCGGCCGCTGTCGTGGTCGAGCTCGAGAAGATGAACAACGAAGCCACGCTGTTCGGGCCGCGCACCTTCACCAAGGACATCCACCACCAGAACCAGGGCCGTTACCTGATCGTCGACACCGAGGCCGGCAAGCCGAAGGTGGTCGATCAGTGGACCATTTCGGAAAAGATTCCGCTCGACTATCTGGTGTCCAAGTAACCCGCAAATGCGCCGTCCGGGGTACGCCAGGCGCGCCCCGGACGGCCTTGCTTCTTCGTCTGCAAAGCCGTTGGGAGGAAATGGAGAGATGGTCGTGATCAACTGCGACATGGGCGAGGCCTACGGCCTCTACAAGATGGGCGACGACAAGGCACTGATGCCCCATATCGACGTCGCCAACGTCGCTTGCGGCTTTCATGCCTCCGACTTCAATCACATGCGCAAGACGGTGCAGCTCGCCAAGGAGTTCGGCGTCAAGGTCGGCGCGCACCCCTCGCTGCCGGACTTGCAGGGCTTTGGCCGCAGGGAGATGAAGATCAGCCGCGAGGAACTGGCCAACTGCCTGCTCTATCAGATCGGAGCACTCAAGGCATTCCTGGACGCCGAGGGCATGACGCTCAACCACATCAAGCCGCACGGCGCGCTCTATGGCATGGCGTCGCGCAACGAGGAGATCGCCGAAGCCGTGGCTGATGCGGCCGACGTCTACAAGGTGCCACTGCTCGGCATGAAGGGAACGCTGCATCAAAAGGTTTATGAGCGGCGCGGCCACACATTCGTCGCCGAATATTATGCCGACCTCGACTATAACGCCGACGGCAGCCTCATCATCACCCGCGAACACGAGGCCAAGGACCCCATCGATGCCGCCTCACGGTGCACGCGCGCCGTGAGCGAAGGCAAGACGCGGACGGTGGCCGGAAACGACATCACCGTAGGCGCGGATTCGATCTGCATCCATTCCGACACGCCCAACGCGGTGGCGATCGCAGAAGCCGTTCGCGAGGCGGTCCGTCCCTACCTCACCGCGCGCTGATCCGGTGCGCCAACAATCAAAGCAATCACATCATGAGGAACCCATGGCAACCCAACAAATCTTCTCGCCGCTTCCCGGCATCTTCTACCGCAAGCCTGCACCGGACAAGCCGGTCTACAAGAACGACGGCGACGTGGTCGCGGACAGCGACACGATCGGGCTCGTCGAGGTGATGAAGTCGTTCAACGAGGTGAAGGCCGGCGCCGCTGGCAAGATCCTGCGGTTCCTCGCCGAGAACGAGGAGCCCGTGATGGCCGGTCAGCCGATCGCCGAAATCGACGTTTGAGGCTCGTCGCATCTCCATGGCGATCAAAAAGCTCCTCATAGCCAATCGCGGCGAAATCGCGGTGCGCATCATTCGCGCAGCGCGCGAGCTCGGCATTGTGATCGTGCAGGTCTATAGCAAGGCCGACAAGGACTCGCTCGCCACCAGGCTCGCCGACGAGTCGATCGAGATCGGCCCGCCCCAGGCGTCAAAATCCTATCTCAACCAGGCCGTCATCCTCGAGGCCGCCAAGAGTGCCGGAGCGGACGCCATCCATCCCGGCTACGGGTTCTTGGCCGAGAATGCCGAATTCGCCGGGGCTGTCGAAGCGTCAGGCCTGATCTTCGTTGGTCCGACCGCGCAATCGATCCGGCTGATGGGCGACAAGGTCGCGGCGCGGGAAGCTGCTGCCTCGGCCGGCGTTCCCACTGTCCCTGGCAGCCGCGGTCGCCTGGAGTCCATTGACGAGGCCTTCGCGCTGGTCGACAAGACGGGCTTTCCCGTCATGATCAAGGCGGCGGCCGGCGGCGGTGGGCGCGGGATCCGCATCGCGCGCTCGGCCGAGGAATTCCGTCATCTGATGCCGCAGGCTCAGGCCGAAGCGCTCGCCGCGTTCGGCGATGGCGGGCTTTACGTCGAGAAGCTGGTCGAAGGCGCGCGACACATAGAGGTACAGGTGCTCGGCGACGGGCACGATGTCATCCATTGCTTCGAGCGCGAATGCTCTTTGCAGCGTCGCCGCCAGAAAGTCTGGGAAGAAGCGCCCTCGCCTTCGCTGGCTCCAGCTGTCCGTGAAAAACTCTGTGCCTCTGCTGTCGCGCTGGCCCAAGCGGTCAACTATCGCGGCGCCGGAACGCTCGAATATCTCTACGACGACCGGACCCACGACTTCTATTTCCTGGAAATGAATACCCGCATCCAGGTCGAGCATCCCGTCACGGAGATGATCACCGGGATCGATCTCGTGGGCGAGATGATCCGGATCGCCGGCGGCGAGCGCCTGCGAATCCGCCAGCACGAGGTGCGCGTCAGCGGTCATTCGATCGAGGTCCGCATCAATGCCGAGGATCCCTCGAAAAACTTCTCGCCGAACCCGGGCACCGTCAGCGCACTCGGCGTACCCGGCGGCGACGGCGTACGCTTCGACAGCATGCTCTATCAGGGCTACACGGTGCCGCCCTTCTACGACAGCCTGCTCGCCAAGCTGATCGTACATGACGAAGATCGGGCCAGCGCGATCCGAAAGCTCGAGCGCGCCCTTGCCGAGCTCAACGTCGAGGGCCTGGCGACCACGAAGTCGCTGCATCAGGCGCTTACCCGCGACGCCGACGTGCAGGCCGGACGCTTTCACACAGCCTGGCTCGAACCATGGCTGGAATCCCATGCCGCGACGCTTGCGGCACCGTTACCGACCGCAAAGGTTGCGCCATGATCGCGAGAGAAACCGTCCCGTCAGCAACAGGAGGCCGCTAGTCATGCAAACCCGATTTTCCTTCGGCGGCGATGAGCATATCTTCGCCGAAGTCGGTGAAGCGATGTCGCTGGAGGCATTCTTCAAAAGTCTCTTCGTCACCAATGCGGTGCGGGACGCCAAGATCAAGGGCGTGACCGAGATCTGCCCAGCGAATGCATCCTATCAGATCAAGTTCGATCCAGATCAGATCAAGCCCGACGATCTCCTCACCGAGCTGAAGCGACTGGATACGGGGTCCGAGAAGTCCGAGCCGGTGATCAAGACGCGGATCATCGAAATCCCCGTGCTCTACAACGATCCCTGGACGCACGAGACCCTGATGCGCTTCCGCGAGCGGCATCAGGATCCAAATGGGACTGATCTCGAATACGCCGCGCGCATCAACGGGCTCGATGGCGTCGATGCCTTCATCAAGGCGCATTCAAGCGCCCCCTGGTTTGTTTCGATGGTCGGCTTCGTCGCAGGCCTGCCCTTCCTCTACCAGATGGTGGAGCGCAAGCGGCAGCTTCAGGCGCCGAAATACCTGCGGCCGCGCACGGATACGCCAAAGCTCACCGTCGGGCACGGTGGATGCTTCAGTTGCATCTATTCGGTGCGCGGTGCGGGCGGCTACCAGATGTTCGGCATCACGCCGATGCCGATCTACGATCCAAATCAGAAGATCAGTTATCTGCGCGACTTCATGTGCCTGTTCAGGCCGGGCGACATCGTGAAGTGGAAGCCGATCGACCGGGTGGCCTATGACG
Source organism: Bradyrhizobium sp. CCGUVB23 (assembly GCF_024199885.1). NCBI lineage: Bacteria > Pseudomonadati > Pseudomonadota > Alphaproteobacteria > Hyphomicrobiales > Nitrobacteraceae > Bradyrhizobium > Bradyrhizobium sp. CCGUVB23. The sequence goes on along the minus strand of NZ_JANADQ010000001.1, from coordinate 7,894,095 downwards.
CTGCGGTCGCCGACGTCGATGCCGGGCGATTTGCGCCGATCATCCGCGACGTCTCGTTCTCGCTGACCGAGTTCAACCGCGATATTGATGCCTATAACCGCAAGCTCGATGGAGTCCTCCATGGCCATTAAGGTTCTAAAGCCGGGTCTTGCAACCACCGTCCAGGACCTCGGGCGTCCCGGCTACTATCACATCGGCATCCCCCTTTCCGGCGGCATGGACCGTCACGCGCTCGCGGCGGCTAATTTGCTCGTCGGCAACCCGGAAGGTGCGGCCGTGCTCGAAGCCGTGTTCATGGGGCCAGAACTCGAATTCACCGAGGACGCCACGGTGGCGATTGCCGGCGCCGAGCTGCCACCCAAGCTCGATGGCGAACCGCGCGAGACCTGGACCAGCTTCAAGGTAAGGCGTGGTCAGATCCTCTCGTTCGATTTCCTCAAGCAGGGCGCGCGCGGCTACATCGCGGTCGCCGGCGGCATCGATGTTCCCGTCGTTCTCGGCTCGCGCTCGACCTACGCGCTCGGCGCGCTCGGCGGCTTCAAGGGCCGAAAGCTGGAAGCCGGCGACGAACTGCCGGTCGGCAAGGTCGCAGCAGCAGTGAAAGATGGCCGTACGGTCACGAGGGACCTGCGCGGCCAGCCGGCCGGGATGCCGACGGAGGTGCGCGCCATGCCGGGGCTCTACTGGCACCGCATCACCGAAGCCGCCGGCAACGGCTTCTTCTCTGACACCTGGAAGGTTGCTCCGGAAGCGGATCGCATCGGCTACCGTTTCAAGGGCGGCAAATCGCTCGAATTCGTGCCACGCGAACCGCCGTTCGGCGCCGGCTCCGATCCGTCCAACATCACCGATGCCTGCTATCCCTACGGCTCGATCCAGGTGCCCGGCGGCACCGAGCCGATCGTGCTGCATCGTGACGCAGTCTCGGGCGGTGGTTATTTCATGGTCGGCACCGTGATTGCTGCAGACATGGATTTGATCGGCCAGCTTCAGCCCAACACGCCGGTGAGGTTCGTCAAGGTCGGCATGGATCAGGCGCTTGCGGCCCGCAAGAACCGGACGGAGCTGCTGGGCAAGCTCCGGACAGCCCTGGCGTAATCGCCAGGGGACGCACGATCTGTCAACGCCCCGACCGGCAGCGGTCGGGGTGAATAGCTCTGTCTGCGCGTCACGTCCGCGGTCGAACCTCCTCGTTCGGCACGAGAGTTGCAACGGACGCGCTGGGGCTGACAAACCAGACATGAACTATGCAAACATCGGAATAACCGCGATGTCCGTTTCTCTGAAACAGATCCGCTATTTCGTCGCCGCTGCCGAGACCGGACGCATCAGCCAGGCGGCCATGGACCTCAACGTCTCGCAATCGGCCGTAACCGCGGCGATCCAGCAGCTCGAAGCGACCGTTTGCGCACGCCTTCTGGAGCGCGCGCCGAACGGCGTGACCGTCACCATGGAAGGCAGTCGCTTCCTGTCCCAGGGCCGTCAGATTCTTGCTGCGGTCGCCGAAGCGGTGCGGAGCACGCACATGTCCGCAGGGCCGCTGTTCGGGACGGTGCGCATCGGCGTGACCTACACGGTGTCCGGCTATTTCCTGCCGCGTCACCAGATGCGCTTCCAGGCGAGCTTTCCCGGTATCACCATCGAACTGTTTGAGGCCCCGCGCGACGTGCTCGAACGTGCGCTCGTCGACGGCGCGCTCGATCTGGCGGTGATGCTGGTCTCCAACCTGCGCGACAATGCCATGCTCGTCAGCGAGACCCTGCTGCGGTCGCCGCGCCGGCTGTGGCTTGCGCCTGAGCATCCACTGACCCGCGCCGAGCGGGTCCATCTCGCGGAGATCGCGACCTATCCCTACGTTATGCTCACCGTCGACGAGGCCAAGCACACCTCGATGCGCTATTGGACCCACGCGGCGCTCGAACCGAAAACGGTCTTCCGCACTTCCTCGGTCGAAGCGGTGCGCTCCATGGTTGCAGGCGGCATGGGTATCGCCATTCTGTCCGACCTGATCTACCGGCCCTGGTCGCTGGAGGGACAGCGGATCGAGACCCGTGTCATCGAGGATGAGGTTCCCAGCATGGACGTGGGCCTCGCCTGGCGGCGCGACACAAAACTCTCGGAAGCCGCCAAGGCATTCCTCGATTTCATGCGCTTTGCGGTTGCCGGCGTCGGCCCGGCCAGGCCCCCGGTGAGCCTCGACCATCAGCATCGGGCCGAGGAGGCGATCGAAATCTAAGATATCTGTTTCCGTATTTGTTCGACTTGACGCCGTCCGGCTGCCCTCGCCACACTCGCGCTGGGACAAGACGACCGGAGGCACAGCCGGCGGCCGGGAGTGAGACATGCAAGTCACGTACGCGACTACTGACATTCCATTGCAAGCCCGGCGCCAGTACTGGCAGGAGGTCGTCTCCAGCACTTATTACTCGCTGGACCTTCGTTTTTTCGGGGGGCAGGACTTTCACGGCACACTGGGCGCGTGGTCGCTCGGGCCGGTCTCGATGTCCCGCCAGGCCTCCAACGGCCTGCTCTACAAGCGACATGAACGCCATCTGCTCAATGAGCGAGACGAATGCTTCCTGATCACCGTGCCGGAGCTTGCGGAAATCCGATTCGAGCAGGACGGCAGGGATGTGCGTTGCAAGCCGGGCGCCTTCCTGATCGAGCGCAGCCACCTGCCCTATGAGTTCAGCCATCAAGATCCTGCCGCGCTCTGGGTGCTAAAGATCCCAAGCGCCGTGCTGCGCGCGCGGATTTCCCGCCCCGAGCGCCTGGCAACCCTGCAGATCGACGCCAGCCGCAGCGTCGGTGCGCTGTTCGTCGACACGCTGCGCCTCGCCGGCGACCGCATCGGCGAGATGGACGAGACAGCTCGCGCGATGATAGGCAAGCACCTCATCGAGCTCCTGGCGATGGCCATCGAGTCCGACGACCGCGTGCTGACCGGGCACTCCTCGTCCGTGCGCAATGGCCACCTGCTCCGCTGCGAGCATTTCATTCGTACTCGCCTCGACGACATGCGGCTCACGCCCCAGATGATCGCCGATGGCTGCGGCATCTCGCTTCGATATCTGCACCAGATTTTCGAGGGCGAGGGCATGACCGTCTGCGCCTATATTCGCAACCAGCGCCTTTCGATGTGCGATGCCCTGCTGCGCGATCCCAATTGCCGCAAGAGCATTTCGGAAATCGCCTATCAGTGGGGCTTCGCCGACCAGGCACAATTCAGCCGCAACTATCGCAGCCGGTTCGGCCGCACACCGAGCGAGGCGCGAGCGACCTCGCGCGCTTCCAATTCCTGAAAACAACGTCACCTGACGTCCGAGTGATCGATTCTTAGGCAACCCGCCGCCGATCCGGGCACACCTGCCCGTCGCTCTCTCGCACAAATCTTCCTGCGCTCAGCGTCAAGAACGCAAGCCGCCGATCTGCCTATGATCGGCGAAACGCTTGTTCGAAAGGAAGACGCATCGTGCAGAACCTTCGCGTGGCCGTCGATGTCGGCGGCACCTTTACCGACATCTGCATTATGGATGAGACGACCGGTCTCATCCGGATCGAGAAGACCTCGTCCACGCGCGATCCGATCGAAGGGATCATGGGCGGCGTCTCCAAGGCGGGAATCGATCTGTCCAAGGTCGCCTTGTTCTCGCACGGCACCACGGTCGCCACCAACGCGCTGATCACGCGCCGCCTGCCCCGCACCGCCGTCGTCAGCACGGAGGGCTTTCGCGACGTCATTGAGATCCGGCGCGCCAACAAGGAAGACCTCTGGGACACCTACAAGGACGTCGTCCGGCCCTACGTGCCGCGGCGCGACCGGCTGACGGTGACGGAGCGAGTCGATGCCGCCGGCAAGGTGATCCAGCCCCTTGACCTCGACGCCGCACGCAACGTCGCGCGCATCCTGAAGCGAAGGGGTGTCGCCGCGATCGCGGTCTGCTTCATGAACGCCTATCTCAACGGCGAAAACGAGCGCGCCATGCGCGAGATCTTGCTGCAGGAGATGCCGGACATCCCGGTCTCGATCTCCTCGCAGGTGCTCCCCGAAATCTTCGAGCACGAGCGGTTCTCGACCACGGTCGCCAACGCCGTCGTCAGTCCCGTCGTCGTGAGTTACACGAGCCGCCTCGGCGATCGTCTCGCCGACGAAGGCTATACGCGCGACCTGTTGCTGCTGCACACCGGGGGCGGCGTCATGACGCCGGCGAGCGTAAAGGATTTCGCCGCCCGCCTCGCCGGCTCCGGCATCGCCGCGGGCGCCATCGCCAGCCGCTACATCGCTGGCCTCTGCGGCTTCCCGCACTCGATCGGTCTCGACATGGGTGGCACCTCCACCGACGTGTCGCTGGCTTATGAGGGCCAGTCGCGCATCACCAAGGACTGGCACATCGAGTTCGGTTATCCGATCCGCTTCGCTTCCATCGAGGTGCTCACCATCGGCGCGGGCGGCGGCTCGCTCGCCTGGACCGATCCGGCCGGCTCCTTGCGCAACGGCCCGCAGTCGGCGGGCGCCTATCCGGGCCCGGCCTGCTACGGCAACGGCAACACCCAGCCGACCAACACAGACGCCAACGTCACGATGGGCCGGCTCGGCACGAGCCTGGCCGGCGGCAAGGTCATGCTCGACCCCGAGCTCGCCCGCAAGGCTGTCGAGGATGGCGTCGCAAAACCGTTCGGCCTCGGCCTGCACGAGGCGGCCGACGCCATCCTGAAGGTCGCCAACGCCAACATGTCGGACGCCGTGCGGCTGATCTCGATCAGCCGCGGCTACGATCCACGCGATTTCGCCCTCGTCGCCTTCGGCGGCGCCGGCGCGCTGCACGGCGTCGACGTCGCACGGGAGCTGGCGATCCCCGTTGTGATCGTGCCGCCCAATCCAGGCGTGACGTCTGCGCTCGGCTGCCTCCTGGTCGACATGCAGCACGATTTCTCGCAAAGCTGCATGGTCGGCGCCGACGAGGCCGATGCCGCCGATATCGAGACTCAGTTCGCCGCGCTGGAGAAGGAGGCGCTGGCGCGACTGACCCATGAAGGCGTAGCGCGGCAGGACATCGTGCTGCAGCGCTCGATCGACATGATGTATCGCGGTCAATGGCGCTCGCTGGCCGTCACAGCGCCGCGCCCGATCGGCAAGGTCGCCGACCTCGTGCAGAGTTTCCATGCCGAGCACCAGCGCGAATACAATTTCCGCCGCGACGACTCGCCCGTCAGCCTCTTCCGCCTCAATCTGAAGGCGATTGGTGTCGTGCCCAAGGCCGAGTTCGCCATCCACAAGCCGACCGGCGTGATCCCTGAGCCGGTCAGCAGCCGCAGGGTCTGGTTCGACGGCAACGGGCTCGACACGCCCGTCTACGCGCGCGACGACCTGCCTTGCGGCTTCTCCTTTCAGGGCCCTGCGATCATCGAGCAGGTCGATGCGACCACCGTCGTGCCCCCCGGCGCTAGCGCCGAGGTCGACAAATATCTCAACATCATCATCCGCGTGAAGGAGTGAGCCGATGGCCGCAGATCTCCCGCTCGACCCCGTGACCTTCGAGGTTCTCAAGAACTCCTTCATCACCAGCGTCGACCAGATGGGCGAGCAGGTGCTTCGGACCTGCTATTCCTTCGTGATCTACAACCGCGACTTCTCAAGTGCGCTGCACGACGCCAAGGGCGAATGCGCTGCACAGGGCAATCAGGACATCGCGGTCCATGTCGGCACGTTGCACTTCACCTGCCAGGACGTCATGCGGCACTTCGAGGGCGACATGCATGAAGGGGACGTCTATGCAATCAACGATCCCTATGCCGGCGGCACGCATTTCTCCGACGTGCGGCTGATCCGGCCGATCTTCGCCGACGGCAAGATCATCGCCTTCAGCCAGTCGAATGGCCACTGGTCCGACGTCGGCGGCAGCGTGCCGGGATCGTTCGACGTCGCCGCCCGCGAGATGTTCCGCGAAGGCCTGCGCATCACTCCCGTGCGCCTGTTCGACAAACGTGGCTTGCGTAAGGACGTCGCGCATCTTCTCGCCTCCAACACCCGTGACCCCGCCTCGATCATCGGCGACATCCAGGCGCAGGCGCAGGCGACGCAGGTGTGCGAGCGCGAGATCCTGCGCCTCGTCAGCAAATACGGCCGCGACACCGTCGAGACCGGGCTCGCTGCGGTCCAGGACTATGTCGAGCGTTCCGCGCGCCAGCGCATCGCAGCCTTGCCCGACGGCGAATGGGAGACGGTCGATTTCATCGATCGTGACCCGGCCGGCGGCGAAGGCATGATTCCGATCAAGATCAAGATGACGATCAAGGGCGATCGCGCGATCTACGATTTCACCGGCAGCCATCCGACCATCGGCTCGATCTACAATTCGGCCTTCGGCGCGACCTTCTCGGCGGTGGCGGCCGGGATGAAGACGTTTTTCCCCGACCTGCCGCTCAATTCCGGATTCTATCGCTGCTTCGACATCATCGCGCCCGAAGGCTCGATCGTCGACGCGAAGTGGCCGATTGCGGTCACCGGCTTCCTGATGCCCTTCGAGAAGATCATGAACTCGATCTACGAGATGTGGTCGAAGCTGATGCCCGAGCGCGCGCTCGCCTGCGCCTTCAATCTCGAATATCTGCTCACCGGCGGCTTCGATGGCCGCAGCGCCGACAAGCCGATCTTCATGTTCTACGACTGGCTGCCGGGCGGCTGGGGCGGCCGCAATGGCAAGGACGGCAGCAACGTCACCACCGCCTGCTTCGGCACCGGCCTGATGTCGCAGCCGGTCGAAGGCCAGGAGCGCGCCAATCCGATCCTGACCACAAAGTGCGAGATCCTGACCGACTCGCCCGGTCCCGGGAAATGGCGCGGCGGCGCCGGCGTGATGAAGACCTCGCGCATGCTGCAGGCGGAGAAGACCGTGATCTCCTACATCTGCGACCGCGAGCGTGCCGTGGTATGGGGCATCGAGGGCGGCCTACCGTCAATGCCGCACGGCCTGTCGTTGAAGCGCGCGGGTGCAGATTCCGAGGAGCGCCTCGGCTCGATCTTCTCGGACGTTCCGATCGGCGAAGGCGACGTGTTCTCGCGTCCGACAGCCGGCGGCGGCGGATTCGGCGATCCGCTGGAGCGGGACCCGCGCCTTGTGATCGAGGATATCAAGGACGACTATGTGTCGGTCGCACGCGCCGCCAAGGACTACGGCGTGGTGGTGCAGATCATCGATGCCGAACTGTGCGAGTACGAGATCGACAAGACCGCGACCGATTTGCTTCGCACCAAGCTCAGGGCCGAGCGCGTCGCCAATGCAAGGCTCGATCCGGAAATCGTAGCCGCGCGCTATCGCAGCGGCGAGATCGATGCGCTCGACGTCATCCGCCAGCATGCCGTGATCCTCGACTGGGGGAACGGCAGGCTCCTCCCCGAATCCACGCGTCAGTTCCGCGAGGTCTTCGAGCGGCGCTCGGTCGCAAAATGGGCCGCGGGCTGATCCCCGTTGGCAATCGCGTCGCCCACGGGCGGCGCGGCACGCGCATGCAAGGAGGACCCGACGCCGGCGGTCCTCACCCCATCATTCGAACCAAGAGGATTGAGCCATGACCTGCACGACGCGCCTTCCCATCAACCGGCTTCAGCCGATCTGCACGACGCTCGGCGTCGCCGCGAGCCTCGCTGTTTGCGCAATGACCGCGGCCTCGGCCGAAACGCCATGGTTTCCGATGAAGGTTTACGACGCCTCGTCCGGCACGCCAAAACCGGCGGAATATACGGCGCTGGAGAAGGCCGAGAAGCCCTACAAGCTCTGTGTGCTGTTTCCGCACATGAAGGACAGTTTCTGGGTGGCGGTCGCCTACGGCGTCGTGAAGCAGGCCGAGGCCTTGAACGTCAACATGACGCTCTATGAAGCCGGCGGCTACGAGAACCTGCCCAAGCAGCTCTCGCAGTTCGACGATTGCATGGCGAGCGGCGCGGATGCAATCATCGTCGGCGCGATCTCCGGCGCAGGCCTCAGCAAGAAATTCGAAGAAGCGAAGACCAAGGGCGTTCCGGTCGTCGGCGTCGCCAATCCGCTGCCGCCCAATGCCCTGCCCGCCGCCAATTATGTCGACTTCGTCGCCATGGGTGAGGTCACCGGCGAGGGCCTGCTGGCGCAGTCCAAGCCCGGCGACAAGCTCAACATCGTGACCTTCCCGGGACCGGCCGGCTCCGGCTGGGCGGAATCCTTCAACGAAGGCTTCAAGAAGGCGGTGGCGAAGAATCCGAACGCCAAGGTGCTCGCCGAGAAGTTCGGCGACTCCGGTGTCGCGGTCCAGCTGCAGTTGATCCAGGACGCGCTGCAGGCCTATCCCAACATGAACGTGATCTGGGGCACCGCGCCCACCGCCGAGGCTGCGATCGGCGCGGTGGCAGAAGCCGGCCGTAGCGACCTGAAGATCATGTCGTCCTACGAGAACCAGGCCATGCTGGATGCGCTGAACCGAGGCGACATCCTGGCCTTTGCAACGCAGTACCCGGTCGGCGAAGGCGCCATCTCGGTCGACCAGGCGGTGCGCCTGATCGAGAAGAAGCCAGTGATGAGCCTCGCCCAGCCGCTGGCCTCCGCGGTCGACAAGACCACCGTGCCGAAACTGCAGATGGATCTCGTGCTGGCGCCGGCAAAGTGGACCCCGGTCTACTCGGTCAAGGCCAAGTAAGCCTGCGATTAATTCTTGAGGCGGGAGATGCGTCTCCCGCCTCTCGTCCCAACGGCCTGCGGAGCAGCAGATGGATGTCGACGACGACCCGAAGCCGGCCGAACCTCTGCTTCGACTGCGAGGCATCTCGAAGCATTTCACGGGCGTCCGTGCGCTCGATCGGGTCGATCTCGACGTCCGTGCCGGCGAGCTGCACGTCCTGTTCGGCGAGAACGGCGCCGGCAAATCGACCCTGATCAACGTGGTGTCGGGCACATTTCCGCCCGACGAAGGCACTTTCCATTTCGAGAGTGAAGAGATCCGTCATCTCACGCCACAACGGGCGCGCGCGATCGGCATCAGCCCGGTGTTCCAGGAATTCTCCCTCGTTCCGAGTCTCACCGTCGAAGAGAACCTGTTCCTCGGCCGCGAAGTCTCGCAAGGCGGCGTGTTGCGGGCCCGAGAGATGCGCAAGCGCGCAACCGCGCTGATCGACGAGCTCGGTTTCGATCTCAATCCTGCGCTGCGGGTTGACGATCTGTCGCGCGCGCACCAGCAGATGGCGGAGATTGCCAAGGCCCTGCTCGGCCGCGTGCGCCTTTTGATCCTCGACGAGCCGACCGCTTCGCTCACGGAGCGCGAGACCGGGCGGCTGTTCGAGCTGATCGCCCGGCTCAAGAGCCAGAATGTCGGGCTGATCTACGTGTCGCACCGCATGCGCGAGATCCGCGCGCTGGCCGACCGCGTGACGGTGCTCCGCGACGGCCGCCACATCCGCACCCTCGATGCTGCGACATCGACCGACGGAGAGCTGGTGGAGCTGATGACCGGCCGCAAGATCGATCTGCTGTTTCCGACCATCGCGCACAAGCCGGACAAGGTGATGGTCGACGTCGAAAACCTGACGCTCGCCGACGGCAGCGTTCGCGATGTGAACCTCTATGCCCGGGCCGGCGAGATCACGGGCATCGCCGGCCTTGTCGGCTGCGGCAAGTCGGAGCTGATCCGGGCCATCTATGGCATCGAGCCGGCGACGTCCGGCGTGATCCGGATCGACGGTGCGCCTTATGAATTCCCTGCCGCGCGACGCAGCCTGAAGCGCGGCATCGCCTATTTCCCCGCCAACCGCATCGCTGAAGGGCTCGCACTGTCCCGGCCGATCCGTGAGAACGCCTCGATGACGGTGCTCGACCTGCCCGCCTTCGCCCGCTTCGGCCTACTGAGGCAGGCCGCGGAGCGCGCCAGGATCGGCGGAATCATGGCGCAGTTGCAGCTCAGGCCACCCAATATCGAGCGCACCGCCGGCGCGTTGTCCGGCGGCAACCGCCAGAAGGTGATGCTCGGCCGCGCGCTAACGCGCGAGCTCACCGTGTTCCTGTTCGACGAGCCGAGCGTCGGCATCGACGTCGGCGCCAAGCTCGAAGTCTACGAGTTCATGAAGCGCCTGGTCGAGGCAGGCGCCGCGGTGATCGTGGTGTCCTCGGAATTGCCGGAGGTGCTGGCGCTGTCGAACCGGCTCTATGTCATGCATCACGGCCGCATCGCCGCGGAATTGACCGGTGACGAGAAGACCGAGCAGAACGTGCTTTCGAGCTTCTTCCGGGATCATCTCACGGCGGAGGTTGCATGAGCACGGCGCTGGTCACCGCAGGGCCGCAGAGCTCGATCGGCCTCCGATCGATCGCCGGCCGAATCGGGTTTCTGCCGGCACTTCTGCTGCTGCTCGTCGCCGCCATGTCCGCGACCGATCCCCAGTTCTACGGCATCATCAACATCCTCAACATCCTGCGTAACGCCTCCCTGCTGGCGATCGTTGCCTGCGGCCAGGCGCTGGTCATCGTCGCTGGCGGCTTCGATCTTTCGGTCGGCGCAGTCGTCGCACTCGCGAGCGTCGTGACCGCCAAGACGATGGCCACCACCGCTACCGCGTTTCCCGGCAACACCGCCCTCATCATTGCAAGCGGCGTCGCGGCCGGGCTCGGCTGCGGGATCGTGGTCGGGCTCGTCAACGGATTCTGCGTGGCAAAACTCAAGGTCTCCGGCTTCGTGGTGACCTTGGGCACGATGTCGGCGACCGCAGGCGTCGGCCTCATGATCACGAATGGCATCCCCGTTTATGGCATGCCCGACATCTTCGTGAAGGGCTTTGGGCGCGCGCAAGCGTTCGGCCTGCCGACCGCCGTTCATGTCGCGCTGATCGTGATCCTAGTAATGGTATTCGCGCAGCGACGCACGCTGTTCGGCCGCTACGTCTACGCGATCGGCGGAAACGTCGATGCGGCCGTGGTGTCGGGCGTGTCGATCCAGCGCCACATCGTGGGCACTTATGTCGTATCGAGTGTGCTTGCAGCGCTGGCCGGTATCCTGCTCACCGCGCAGGTCGGCTCCGGCCAGGCAAGCTTCGGCGGCGACCGGATGATGCTGCAATCGATTGCGGCTGCCGTCATCGGCGGGGTCAGCTTGCGTGGTGGCGTCGGGCGGGTCGAGATCGTCGCCATCAGCGCGCTGTTCCTGACCATTCTCGGCAATGCGCTCAACCTGCTGCACGTCGACTCCCGGCTTCAGCCGGTCTTCCTCGGCGTGATCATGGTGGCGGCGGTGGCGCTCGACGAACTCAGCCGACGGAGGAAAGCCCGTGTCTGACCTCGAATTGTCCGTCATGGCCAAGGACACGGATCGTGCCAAGCCGCTGTCGGGCCGCTGGGTCTGGAATGCGGTGCTGCCGGCTGCGCTGGTGGCGCTGCTGCTCGGCTTCGCCGCGTTCGACCATGGCGTGCTCTCGCCGGCCAACCTGCTCAATATTGCCCAGCAGACCAGCTACCTGGCTCTGTTCGCGATGGCCCAGACCGTGGTCATCCTGACGCGCGGCTTCGACCTTGCGCTGGGCCCAACGGTGTCGATGGTCAGCGTGGGCACCGCGCTCGCCATGGCCGGTGCCACGGCGACGGGTCACGACACCAGCGTGGTGCTGTTCGCCGGGCTCGGCGCCGGCTTCGGCCTCGGCATCGCCTGCGGTCTTTTCAACGGCGTGGTCATCGCGCTGCTCGGCGTCAATCCCTTCGTCGCAACGCTCGGCAGCTACAACATCGCGATCGGAATTGCGACCACGCTCTCCTCCGGCCGGCCCGTGCAAGGTGTGCCGAAGCTATTCTCGCAAATTTTCTATGGCGGCAGCGTCTTCGGCGTACCAGCGGCCATCGTCATCACCGTCGTCATCGGAATCGCGCTCCACCTGATCCTGTCGTGCACCGTGTTCGGGCGATCGCTCTATATCATCGGCACCAATCCACGCGCGGCCGCGGTCGCCGGCCTGCCGGTGAAACGCATCCTCGTTGCGACCTACGTGCTGTGCTCGGGCCTTGCCGCGCTCGGCGCGATCATGTTGACGGCGCGGACCGGATCGGGCGAGCCGAACCTCGGCGGTGCGTTATCGCTGCAAGCGATCGCCGGTGCCGTGGTCGGCGGAACGAGCCTGGCAGGCGGCCGCGGCGGGGTCGGCACTGCCGTGCTCGGCGCGCTGTTCATCACGATCCTGTCCAACGGCATGAACCTCACCCGCATCGACGGATACGTCCAGATGGTCGTGCTGGGCGCGATCGTCATTGTCGGCGTGCTGCTCGATCGCCTGCGACTGGAGCGTGGCCAATGATCACCGGCTCTTCCGTGCAAAGCACCCCTGCCGAGGCGCATAATGCGGCGTCGTCAATCTATGTCGCGCCTTCGCTCGCGAGTGCTCTCGATGCGCTCAGCGAATGCGGCGCAGCCGGCGCCGTCTTCGCCGGTGGCACGTGGATCATGCGATCACCGATCCGGCACGAACCGTTGCGAGCACGCTATGTCGCGATAGGCAGGATCGCCGAACTCGGAGCCGTCCGGATCGGGACCGATGTGGTCGAGATCGGCGCCGCGGTGACGCACGCGGCACTCGCTGCCGCTTTGGCCGATCTCCCCGAATTCGATGTCCTTGCGGCCGCCGCCGGCCGCTCCGCGAACCCGGCGATCCGCGCGATGGCGACGATCGGCGGCAATCTTGCAACGCCAGGCTTCGCCGCGGCCGATTGCGTACCGGCCTTGCTCTGCCTCGAAGCCGAGATCGAGGTCGCAGGCCGGGACGGTCGCGAACGGATGAAGCTGGAGCACTTCCTCAAGATCCGATCGACCTTGGCGCCCGACCGACTCGTCACGCAGGTCGTCGTGCCGCGCAGCGAGCGCAAGACTGCTCACGCCCGCCTTCCATTGCGCAAAGCCGGGGATTATCCGGTCGCCATCGTCAGCCTCTCGGTCAGCGTCGATGCGGCAGGTCAGGTGCAGGCTGCACGGATTGCGGTCGGTTCTGTCGAACCGGTCGCGCGGCGATGGGAGCGGCTCGAGACCGCCCTGATTGGACGTTCGCTCGACGCCGAGGAAGCGGCGCGGACCGCCGCTGAACTGGCGGACGAGTTCGTCGGCCGCGACGGCATTGACGCGCCAGCCTGGTATCGCGTCAGCGTGTTGCCGGGCCTAGTTCGCCGCGCGGCGGCTACCGCGCTTGGCGCCTAAACCATCGGGGATGCATATGGCTCTCAGCCTGACCGTCAACGGCGACCGGCTCGCCTCCACCGCCGATCCTGCCACCCCGCTCGTCGATATCCTACGTGAAGAACTTCATCTGACCGGCGCAAAACCGGTCTGCCGCGAGGGCTTTTGCGGCGCCTGCATGGTGCTCATCGACGGCAAGCCGACGCCCTCCTGCCTGACGCCGGCCGCGCTCGCCGATGGCTGCGAGATCCAGACGGTCGAGGGCCTTGCGACACACGGCCAGTTGAATCGCATCCAGGCCGCGCTCGACGCCAGCGATGCCGTTCAGTGCGGCATGTGCTTTCCCGGCATGGTGGTCAGTCTGACGCATCTCCTGACGACCAGACCCGACGCCACGCGCGAGGACATTCGTGCGGCGCTGACCGGGAACATCTGTCGCTGCACCGGCTACGAGCGCATCATCGATGCGACGCTGCTCGCATTGGCCACGAAATAATCGGGAGACGCTGACATGTCCGATGTTTCCGCGACCATGGATCTCCGCCGGCGCGACGCTGCCGACAAGCTCCGCGGGCGCACCCGCTACACCGCCGATCGTTATCTACCGGGCATGCTGCACGCCGCGGTGCTGCGCGCCAGCGTGCCGTCGGGCCGGATCGTCCGCCTCGATACCTCCAGAGCCGCCCGCATGCCAGGCGTGCGTGCGATCGTGACGGACGCAGACGCACCCGGTATGATGGGGATCGGCATCGCCGATCATCCGCTCTTCGCGCGCGATCTCATTCACTATGATGGCGAACCGCTGGCTGCGATTGCGGCCACCACATTGGCGCAGGCGCAAGCGGCGCTCGCGGCGATCGAGGTGGAGATCGAGCCCCTGCCCGCTGCGCTCACGATGGCTGACGCGCTGGCGCCTGATGCGCCGCTGGTCCATCCCAACTGGCGCGACTATGAGGTCCTGTTTGAAGGCGGTGCGCGCGAAGGCAACGTCGCCTGGGAGGCAACCGTCGTCCGCGGCGATGTCGATGCCGCCTTTGCCCGGCCGGACGTCGAAATCGTCGAAAGCTCGTTCCGGGTCGGCCGCCAGAACCACGTCGCGCTCGAACCGCGCGCGGTAGTCGCGAGCTACGAGGACGGGCGCTTCCATATTGAGACATCGACGCAGGCCCCTTGGGGCATCCGCAACGCCACCGCGCGCCTTCTGGGCGTGCCGGCATCGCAAGTTCGCGTCACGGTGCCGCCGGTCGGCGGTGGCTTCGGCCTGAAGTTTGATCTGGGGGTCGAACCCTTCGCCGCCCTCCTCGCCCGCGCCAGTGGCCGACCGGTCCGGCTTGTCAATTCGCGCGAGGAGGAAATGCTGACCTGCCTGTTCCGCGAGAATGCCGATATCCGGATTCGCTCGGCAGTTACGCGCGAGGGCGAGATCGTCGGCCGCGAAGCGGTCGTGCTGATGGATTGCGGCGCCTATGGCGGCGAGCAGATCTTCCTGACTACCATGACCGCGCACACGCTCGGCGGAAATTACAGGCTGGGCAGTGTGCGGCTGGTCTCACGCGCGGTCTACACCAACACCACGCCGAACGGCGCCTTCCGCTGCTGCAACGGCGTCTACAACACCTTTGCGCTCGAGCGGCATACCGACGAGATCGCGGCCAGGATCGGCATGGATCCGCTTCTCTTCCGCCGCCGCAACGTGCTCGGCGACAAGGATCTTGGCGCTACAGGCCAAGTGTTCCAAGCGGACGTGCTCGGTCCGATGCTCGACCGGATGGACACGCTGCGCGACGCGGCCACGATGCCACCCGGTCGTTCCGACGGGCGGCTCTATGGTCGTGCGACCACGGTTGGCACCTGGTTCGTCTTTGTGGGTCCGTCGGCTGCGACCGTGAACATGAATGCCGATGGCACGGCGACGTTGGTGACATCCGGTGTCGAGATCGGATCCGGCTCGATGATGCAGGCTTTGCCCCAGATCGTCGCGAGCACGCTCGGCATTGCGCCAGAGAGCGTCATCGTGCGCGCCGCCGATACGGATGCTGCCGGCTATGATGTCGGCGTCGGCGGCGGCCGCACGACCGTCTCGCTCGGCGCGGCGAGCCTGTCGGCGGCACAGGAGGTGCGCACGAAGCTATTGAAGGTCGCCTCCGACATGATCGAGGCCGCTCCCGAAGACCTTGTGATGCGCGAGGGTCGGATCGAGATCGCCGGCGCGCCCGGCTCGGGCCGCACCGTGACCGAGGTTGCGACGCGGGCCCAGGCGCTCGGCGGCCCGATCTCCGGCACGGGTGCTTTCACGGGCGCCGGCGTGCCGGCGATGCCCGGATGCGTCGCCGGCCATTTCATCGACGCGATCGACATCCCCGTCTTCGCCGTCCACGACTGCGAGGTCGCGGTCGATCCGGAGACCGGGCATGTCGAAGTACTGAACTATCGTGTGGTTCAGGACGTCGGCCGCGCACTGAACCCGCGTGCGATCCACGGACAGATTCAGGGCGGCGTCGTGCAAGGGCTGGGCTATGCCTTGCATGAAGAAGCAACCATCGGCAGCAATGGTCGGGTCTGCCAAACCGGCTTCGAAACCTACCGCGTGCCACTGGCGCTCGATGTCGTGCCCGTCGAGATCAGTCTTTACGAGGGCGCGCCCTCGATGGGACCGCTCGGGACCAAAGGTGCCGGCGAGGTACCAATTCTCAATGTCGGAGCGGCCGTCGCATGCGCTGTTGCAAACGCCACAGGAAAGCGCGTCCAAGAGCTGCCATTGACGCCGCCGCGCGTCCTCGAACTTCTGCTCGATCGGAAGCGCGACCTAGACCTTCCCCACATTGCCGAGACGTGGTCGGACAATCTTGTGCGCCCTCACAAAACTCCCCAGGGCAACGCGTAGGAATGATCTTGGCAAGAGGCTCGCAGTTCGTACATGCGTTGCGGCGGCCGGCCCGACGCCGCGATCAGTCATCCAGAGCGTCGAGAAACTCTTCGACCTTTCTCAACGCCCCCTCGCGATCCTTGCTGGTATAGACAACCCGATCGCCGTCGCGCTGCAGCGATCTCGCCCTGGACTTCCGCAGTCGTCCCGGCAGGAACGTCGCAGCTACCGCCTCCACTCCGACGTCCAGCCTTACGATACCCCGTCGCCTGCAGTCGATCCTGAGCTTTGCAGCGGCAAAGAAATCGCGGGCTGCCGGCGGCAGTTTGCCGAAACGAAGCAGGGTTTCCTCCTCCAGATCATCTAGTTCGTCGGCACTTCGGCACCTGGCCGCACGAGCGTAGATTTCCAGACGAACCGCCTCCGATTGTATGTAGCCTGGCGGCAACATGTCGACGACTGGAAGATTTAGGTCAGGTACCCACAGATCGGCAGCCCTATCGTCGGCTTTCTCCGAGGCTAATTTGAGAAGGTGGCTGTAGAGCACCGGTCCGAACACCTGCAAATGGCCCGACTGCCGCTCCGAAAGCAGGTCTCCCGCCCCTCTCAGGTCGAGATCGCGGGCGCTGATTGCAAAGCCCGCCCCAGGTCTGCTGAATTCCTCGAGAACGGCCAGCCGCTTCTCGGATCGCTCCGCGTCTGAATCTGTCAGCAAATGCGCAAACGCACGTATCCCGCTGCGCCCAACCCTTCCTCTGAGCTGATGGAGTTGCGCGAGACCGAACCTCTCAGGCCAGCAGACCACAATCGTGTTGGCCCGCGGGATATCGAGACCGCTTTCGACAATGTTGGTCGCCAGCAAAACGTCAGCGGCGCCCTCGACGAAGCTCATCATACGGTCGTCCATCTGGTCGGCGGACAACTTGCCATGAAGGCAGACTATGCGGAGATCGGGAGCCATCGAATGTACTCGCGCCAGCATCGGATCAAGATCCTGGATACGCGGACAGATCAGGAAGCTTTGCCCATGGCGCCTCTGTTCGCGCAATAGCGCCGCGACAATTGCAGCGTCGGAAAGCGGAGCGATCTTCGTGACGACCGGAAGCCGATGAACAGGCGGAGAGGCAATAACGCTGAGATCTCTGAAGCCAGCCAAACCCGCCGCGAGCGTCCGCGGTATCGGCGTGGCGCTCATCCAAAGGGCATGGATGCCCTTGGTCAGCGCTGAAAGCTTCGCCTTCTCTGCTGCGCCAAAATGCTGTTCCTCGTCGATAATAACCAGGCCAAGGTCGGCAAACTTCACATCCTTCGAGGCGAGAGCCTGCGTTCCGACCACGATTTTCAGTCTTCCGCTCTTGAGATCTTCCTTCGCCGCCCTTGCCTCGGACGTCGACGCGCCTCGAGACAGGTTTCCGACCTCGATACCGAACGGGGCAAAACGCTTGCGGAAGGTCGCGACATGCTGTCTTGCCAAGACGGTCGTCGGTACAGCCATCGCCACCTGCTTGCCGGACAGCACGACGGCAGCCGCCGCTCGCAAAGCCACCTCGGTCTTGCCGAATCCGACGTCACCGCAAATCACTCGGTCCATAGGGTGACCTGAGGCAAGATCATCCAGGACGTTCCGAATAGCTTTCGACTGGTCGACCGTCGTGAAATAGGGAAAACGCGCTACGAACCTCTCGTAGATTGAACCCGGCGGTACGAGTTTCGCGGCTCGCCGGCGGCGTCGCTGGCTGATGTGTTTCGCAAGCTGCTTGCCGGCAAGCTGAAGCTCGCGCTCCGCCTCGGTGCGCCGCGCCCACCATGTACTTCCGTCGGCCCTGTCCAGAGTCACCCCCCCGAGTTCCGACGCATACGGCCAGATCAGGGTCAGGTCGGCCGGCGGAACGAGAGCGGCATCATCTCCTGCGAATGCGAGCCTGATCATCTCGCGCGACGATACACCCCCGGTTGCTACCGTCTGCAAGCCCTCGAGCAAAGCCAGTCCTCGCTGCAGATGGACCACCACTGAGCCCACCTCCGGCACATCAGCGTGGTCGAAGGCAGCATTCCAGACTCTGGCCATGGGTTGTGGATGATGGGCCCGGCTGCCGAGCACGTCCGACGCCGTCACGACGACAAGAGGTTTCCGGCCAGATTCGACAAATCCAGTATCGAAGTCGGCCAATAGCGCCGCAGCGCGATTGCATCCGGCCGTCGCCTTGCTCCAGTCGGAAAAGCGCTCGGCTTTGACCCCGCTCATCCGTTCCAGGGTGCGCAGATCTTCATCCAGCGCAGCAACAAACATCAGCTGCGAACCGGCGCGTCGCGTCTCGTCGACGAATGTACGCAGAGCTTTCCTTGGCGAAGCGACCTTCGAAAACTCCGGCGTGGGAGTGAAGGGTGCCTTTTGGGGCAGCACATGCATCCGCTTGGTCGCTGCCTTCCAATCGCGCCGCCCAAGGTATTCGCGCTCTCGGTCCGTGCGACCGGCCGCCTCCTCGATCGTGCTCAACCAGCCGTCGGCGTGCCCTGGAACCATAGTATCCGCAATCCACTTGGCTTGCCCGCAATAGTCGAACAGATTGCAGCGTTTGCTGCGCTTGTTCCCATACGCAAGGCGCTCCGACATGGGATCGATGATGAGCTCCTTCGCTTCGAATAGAACCTCCTGCTCTACCGGATTGAACGCCGAAATCCGGCGTATCACGTGGCCGGAATGCTCCACCCGGAATGGACTAAGTGCCCCGGCGGGAAATATCTCGAATGTCTTCCCGTGAAACAACGCGCCGCCGGGGTAGTCCGCCTCGTCATCGAGGTCGTAGCCGAGTGCCTCAAATCGCGACTTGAGGTGCTGTTCGGAGAAGGTGGTGCCCACCTTTAGACGCTCAATTAGGCGGGACCAACTCGTCGGCGTCGGCAGGCGCTCCATCACGGCCTCTGCCGTGGACACCAGCAGGATCGGCTTCTCGGGCTTCGCAAGGCGCCTCAAGACCGAACTGCGTCGACCTGCGATCTCGTGCGATGGCTCCAACTGATCGAACGGCAGCGTATTCAGACGCGGAAAGACAAGCACGTCGCACGAGGGATCGAGTGCATGAATAGTAGCCCCCAGCCGCTCGGCCCTGTTCTCGTTCTCAGCGAGAAAGACGAGACCCTTGCGCCCAGACTTCCTCCATTGCGCCAGCAGATGGAGAGCCAACATGCCGAGCGGAGACGAAGAAGAAATCGCAGTCCGCGGCGCAGGACTTTTTCGCTTCTTTGCACGGTTGGCGACACGCGCCTTACTGGAACGACCCACGTTGATCCCGTCGTTGACTCGCCATCAGCTTAAGCTCATGGCCATGATTTTTTCGATCGATCCAGCCCGTGTGCTCGCAGATTGCTTTACGCCCGCCTCGATACACAAGTTCCGTCACTTGCCCACATTTCCCCGATCGGCCCGTCGCGCACTGATGTCGACGGCAGGCTCTGAGGATGCTCCCACGACAGGCGCAAAGCGAGCATTCGTCGGGCGCAGAGGCCCCTCGGATTTGTTCGACGTTACGAACTGAATCCTGCATGACGATCTTTAGAGGACTCGTTCAGAAGGCCAGCAAGCCGGAGGCCTTCCAAAATGCCTTCCAGCCGCTGCTCCCGGATCAACGCGGCAAGCATTGAAACGGCGTCTCCCTGATGGACGGTGAAGTGAACGGCAGGCGATCGCCCAGAAAGGAGAGCCAAGAGATTCGGCACGTCCGCTACGTGATGTCGCAAGGTGGAAACCGTGTCCTCTGCGAGGTAGGCGGCCAGATCTCCACTGGGTGGCGGATCGAAATCGAAGTCGCACTTCGCGCGTTCATTGATCGATTGTCGTATCAGCCCACTTTGCTGTTTTGCCGCCATCGAGAGCATAAAGACCGCATCGGCGAGCTTCTCCCGCGGCACGTTTCTCAATTGAGCAATGCGCGCCTGGATATCCTTGCCGGAACTATCGTCTCGGTCGTTTCGTTGCTGCACCAACCGCGCATCATGCGCGCGCGAGCTTTTCTTCCGCCTTCGAAACATTGTGATGCTCTCCGGCGACGATATATCCCGGAGAAACAGTCAAATGGAAGCGCAAAATTGCGCGCCACGAGATTCGTGGTACCAAACGAGAAGGTCTACACGCAGGTATTGGTACGGTTTGAGCGAGCGCAGCTCATCCCGAGCCTTGCAGCAGCTTGGCGCGGACATCGGCCTTCAGCACCTTGCCAACCTTCGAGCGTGGCAGGTCGTTCCAGACCTCGATCTGCTTTGGCGTCTTGACGCTGCCAATGCGGGCCTTGACGAAGGCGGTAACGGCAGCCGCATCGACACTTTGGCCTGGTCGCGGCTGAACCACCGCAACCACGCGCTCGCCCCACTTGGAGTCGGGTAGACCCACGACGGCACAGTCCTGGATAGTCCCGATCGCCCGCAGCGCGTTTTCGACCTCGACGGAATAGACATTGAAGCCGCCGGTAATGATCATGTCCTTGGCGCGATCGACGATATAGAGGAAGTTGTCGGCATCGAGATAGCCGACATCGCCGGTATGATGCCAGCCATGGGCCGAGGCCTCTGCGGTGGCCTCGGGATTCTTGTAGTATCCAGCCATCACCAGCGAACCCCGCACCACGATTTCGCCGCGCTGCCCGCTCGGCAGGAGATTGCCGTCGCCATCCATGATGCCGACCTGGACGAGCGGGGTTACCCGGCCTGCTGACGACAGCCGCTCGACGGCGATCGAACCATCTGCATTGAAATGCTCGTCCGGCGCCATGGTCGAGATCATCATCGGTGCTTCCGTCTGCCCGAACAATTGCGCCATCGGCCCGATGCGCTGCAACGCTTCCGCCAACCGTGAGGCCGAGATCGGCGCCGCGCCGTACCAGAAGCACTGCAGCGAGCCGAGGTCGGCGCTGTCGAGCCGGGGATGATCGAGCAGCATGTAGATCACGGTCGGCGGCAAAAACGTGTGAGTGACGCGATAACTCTCGATCAGGGCGAGGAATTCGCCGATATCGGGGTGATGCATGATGACAATCCGTCCGCCGAGCGCCATCACGGGAAAGCACAACACGCCCGCGGCATGCGTCAGCGGCGCCAGCGCGAGGTAGGTCGGACGCCCCTTGAACGGGTAGCTCATCAACGTCAGCGCGGTCATCGTCTCGATGTTTCGATCCGACAGCATCACCCCCTTGGGTTTCCCGGTGGTGCCGCCGGTGCCGGGCAACATGACGAGGTCGCCGACCGGTTCGCGCTGAAAATAGCCGATGTCATCGGACAGCCAGGCGTCGAACGATTCGGCGAACGGCAATGCAGCGTCAAGACACACCAACGCCCGCAGCTTCGGCAGCTTCGGGCGGATCTTCTCCACCATCCCGGCGAAACTGGAATGAAACAGCAGCAGGCTGCAGTCGAAGTCATCGAGGATGAACTGGTTCTCCGCCGCCTCGTTGCGCGGATTGACCGGACACCAGACCGTACCCGCGCGGGAAATGCCGAACACGCAAGCAAACGCGAGCGGATCGTTGCCCGATAGGACGGCGACCTTGTCGCCGGCGACGATACCGGACCGCTCAAAGCTGCGAGCGATCCGGTAGCTCAGCCGCTGCACGTCGGCGTAGCTTAGGTCGCGGCCGTCCATGGTCAGGCATGGCGCGTCCGCACCCAGCGAGGCACCCTTGTCGAGATAGTCGATCAGCCGCATGGCCGCCTCCGCGCGAAGAGAGGTCGGCGCGGACCATGCCGCGCCGGCCAAACCATCAATTGTGGATGGTCAGGATCGGGTTCATCACCAGGCCGAAGCTACGCAGCTGGCCGAGCAATTCGCGATGTCCGAACGCCTGGCAACCCGACGCGAAGCCGACCTTCTTCGGCGCGGTCTGCAGCAGCGAGAACGCGGCATAAGCCTGCAGCATTCCAGTCTGCTTGTAGTTGCAGTTGCCGTGGATCACACAGTGCGCGCGACCAAGCGGCCCGGAGGCGTAGACCGAGTCGATCGAGGTGTTGATGCGCGGATTCTCCCGTGGCGGCATTGCCGCCTGAATGGTCGCGGCGATGTCGGCGAGAGCCTTCTCCTGCTGATCAGGCGGCAGCGGTTTGATTTTCTCCTTCACCATCTGAGTGGTCTGAACCACCCCCTCCATGACGGGACGCGCGAGAACGCCGCCAAGCACACGGCAATTGGAGACACGCGGATCGTTCTTGAACCAGACCGGATGCGCGGTGCCGCCCCATGGCACAGCAATGGCGGTTTCGTGCTGGCCCGGGACCACGACGTCGGCGCGAGCGGTGACGTCCCATTCGACGAACTTGTTTTGTTCGAGATAGTACCAGTTCGCCTTCAGGATCGTGAAGATTGTCTGGGTCGAGGCGTAGGTCGGAAGGCCCTTCCAGAACACCAGGATGTCAAGCGTGTCGAGGCCGGGGTGTTCGAGACAGATGTTGGCGGCGATTTCGCCGGTCGTATACATCTGCGCGATGTTCGGTGCGAGCAACAGGTTTCTTGCCGCGTATTTATCGCCCCATGTCTCCTGACACTTCAGCACCCAGTCCTGTTCGCCGGTCGTATCGCTGTAGTGGCAGCCGGCGTTGAGGCAGGCCTCGACGACTTCATTGCCGTATTTGATGAATGGGCCGACCATATTGCTCACCACTTTCGCGCCTCTGAACAGCTTGGTCAGCGCTTCGACGCTGTGCTCGACCCCGACGACCTCGTAGTCGGCGGTCTCGATGCCGGGGATCTTCTCGACGACGGCCTTTACCTTCGCGGCATCGCGGCCCGCGGCGATGAAGGGAATGTTGTACTCCCGCAGATATTCGCAGACCAGCCGCCCGGTATAACCGGACACGCCATAGACGACGACGGGGCGCTTTTCACTCATGTTGAATCCTCCAGATGATTTTGCGTTTTGATTTGGATCGCAGTTGAGCCGGCCGCGACCTGGCCATGCGTCTCCGTTCCGAAAGGCGATTGCTCCCCGGCGACGTAGGTCAGGTCGAAACGAGCGGCACTACATGCCCATGCCGCCGTCGACCGGCAGCCCG
Source organism: Bradyrhizobium sp. CCGUVB23 (assembly GCF_024199885.1). Lineage (NCBI taxonomy): Bacteria > Pseudomonadati > Pseudomonadota > Alphaproteobacteria > Hyphomicrobiales > Nitrobacteraceae > Bradyrhizobium > Bradyrhizobium sp. CCGUVB23. The sequence goes on along the minus strand of NZ_JANADQ010000001.1, from coordinate 7,871,030 downwards.
GCTCCCGTGATGAAGCGGGCCTCATTGGAGCAGAGGAACACGGCCGCGTCGGCAATGTCGCCGACCTCGCCGAGCCGGCCGAGCGGCGTCTGCTCAACGACCGAGGCGACGGCGGCATTGGGATCCGGAGCGAGCCCCACCTTCACGATGTCGCCGGCAAGCTGCATGCCCATGTCGGTCGGCACCAGCCCTGGATAGAGACAGTTGACCCTCACGCCGTAGCCAAGCTTGCCGGCCTCCATGGCCGCAACCCGCGTCATGCGGTCGACTGCAGACTTCGTGCCCGAGTACCCTGCGATGGCCGGAAACGCGATGGTGGCTGCGACGGACGCAATGTTGACGATCGCCCCGCCTGCCCCGGCCGCGCCGCCGGGACGCATCGCGCGGAACGCGTGTTTCATGCCGAGCCCGACCCCGACGATGTTCACGTCGCACATGCGACGCAGGTCCTCGGCCCGCACATCGATGATAAGCGAGGTGATCTCGATCCCGGCATTGTTGATGAGGATGTCGTAGCCGCCGAGTGTGGAAACTGTGGCCGCCACCGCCCTTTCCCATTGCTGATCATCGGTGACGTCCAGCTTCACAAATCCGGTCCTCACGTCCGATTTCGCGATCGTCCCGGCAGTGTCCTTGCCGACGTCCTCAAGGATATCGGCGATCATGATTGCCGCACCCGCATTCGCCAGGGCTTGTGCAATCGCGGCGCCGATACCCCGCGCGCCTCCGGTTACCAGGGCTTTTTTGCCCGCAAGTGTCTTCCCACTCATGACGTCTCCTCCGTTGCTTGTTTTGATTGAAGGCGGCGGATCGCCGCGAGGCTCTGGACGACGCTCTCTCTGCCGCGCCGGTTCCGGTGCAGCAGATGATCAATGAGGCGGCCTGCTTGCGCTTCTTCTCCCCCTTTTTCCCTCTTGGGCATTCTTTTACAGCTGTCAAAACCGATTTTGACAATTGTTTAGTCTTGCTTTGACGATTGTCAAGAAATTCCTTGACGGTTGTCAAAATTCTTGGTGCAGCTAGAGTCGGCCCGTCTGAAGGAGGCGCGAATCGTCTTCGCTTCCCGGGGCGACAGAGCAAGACGAGGAATTGACGTCGATGGCGCAGCAGGTGGCGAGTGCAAGGAAGCGCGTTTTGGACGCGACCGAGGCGCTCAAGGAAGAGAAATTCAATGCGCGCCGGCTCGAACTCGCCGAAGCCGCGCTCGAGACGCTTGGCGAGCTAGGCTACGCCCGCACCTCCTTGCGTGAAATCGCACAGAATTCAGCGTTTACGCATGGGGTCTTTCACTACTACTTCCGTGACAAGACGGATCTGATCTGCTGCTGCGTCAGCCACTACAAGGCCAAGTGCGTGACCCGCTACGATCAGGTCACCGCCGGTGCGCAAAGCCGCGAGGAGCTGATGGAGGGCTTTCTCGCCAAACTCGCCGAAACCCTCCGCAAAGAGGCGCGCATGCACCGCCTCTGGTACGATCTGCGCGCCCAGGCGCTGTTCGAGGACGCCTTCCGCAAGGACGTCGTCGAAATCGACAAGAGCCTCGAAAACATGGTCTGGCGGATCGCCTCGCGCTATGCGGAACTAGGCGGCAAGCGCCCAGCGGTCTCGGCCGGTGTGCTCTACGCGCTGTTCGACGGGCTGTTTCAGAATGCTCTGCTCAAGTTTTTATCGAAGGACGACGGCGCGATTCCCGAATTGCTGGAAGAGGTTCGGCGGCTACTGCCAACCATTTGCTGAACGGCTTTGACTGCAGGTGACATGCTGACGTTGCCTGCGGCGCTCGCCAAAAAGCGGGCAGAAGATCAGGTACGACTGCCCCCCAAACGGCTCGCGGCCGCATCGTTGTGGAAGGTCAGCGGGCTAGGCTTTCTAGCCCGCTGCCGTCACACACGAACTACTTGGCGATACAGGTATCGACGGTCTTGATTGTGCAGACGTCGAGGCCGGTAAATGTCGGATCTTTAGGCGGAGCCTTGCCTTCCTTGACGTCCTTCAAGGCGAACATGGTTTTGTAGCCCATTTCGAACGGACGCTGCCCAACCTGGCCGAGCGACAGCCCCTCCTTCATCTGGTCGATCTGAACCGGCAGCGTGTCGGCAACCACCAACGCCAGGTCCTTCTTGGCGATCTTGTCCTTGAAGGGCGCGACCGCAGCGCGGTTGGCGTCCGGCACGAATTGCGGGAAGCCGCCCGTCGGCGTGAATGCGTCCAAAGTCGGGTTCTTTGCCATGATGTCCTGGAATTGTTGCACCGACAGAGGGAAATCGTCGTTGGTGTAGAGCGGGCAGCCGTCGATCTCCTTCCAGCCATTCTGTCCAGTCAGCCGTTCCCCGGGCGATTGGGCAGACTCCTTGCCGGCAAGCGTGTCACGGATACCCTTCATGCGCTCGTTGTGGTTTGCTGCAGCTGCGCCGCCGGACTGGATACAGATCGTGCCGCCCTTCGGCTTGATGGTCTGAACGATCTTGGCGATGTTGACGCCAATCTCGTAGTTGTGGGTGCCAATATAGGCAAGACGGAGCTCCTTATTCTCAGGGAGAACGTCGGAGTCCCAGGTCAACACGGGAATGCCGGCGCCCTTGGCGGCCTGCAGCGCAACGGCCATCGCTGCCGCGTTGGCCGGTGCCACGGCAATTCCGTCCACCTTCTTGGCCACGAGGTCCTGCACGATCTGCACCTGCTCCTCGCCGCCGCCATGCTCTCCGGGGCCGATATACATGCACTGGAAGGCGCCCTTGGACTCGGCTTCCGCCTTCTTGCAGCCGTCCCGCGCCTGATCGAAGAACGGGTTGTTCATATTCTTGGGAACGAGCGCAAAGGTGAACTTCTGCTGCGCGCAGGCCTGTCCTCCCATGAGCGCTGAAAACGCCACGGCGGCCATCAATAGATGTTTATGCACGTTTCTCCTCCCTCTTTGTTGATTCCAAGTCTCCGAACTACCATCGGATTCCTAACTACGCTTCCACGCGACCCACTCGCGGATCGTCGCAACAAGCGACGTTCCGCTCGTCTGCATGCCGAGAAGCACGGCAATGACGATGAACATGCCAACGAAGGCGCCCTGCCAGTTCGAGTCGATGCCGGCCATCAGAAGCGCGTTGCGGATCACCTCGAGGAAGGCCGAGCCTATCACTGCACCGAATGCGGTTCCGTAGCCGCCCATCAGGTTGGCACCGCCGATGACGGTGCCGGCGATGACTCGAAGCTCGTAGCCCGTCCCCATCGCGTTGATGGCCGAGCCGCTGTAGCCGAGGAGCAGCAGCGAGGCGATCGAGGCCGTGAATGACGAAAACACGTACGCCTGGAATTTTATCCAGTCGACCGACACGCCGGTCAGGCGCGCGGCGTTCTCGTTGGAGCCAATCGCATAGAGGTGACGCGCCCACGCCGTAAAGATGAAGATGGCGCCGAGGATGAGGGCAAGGATCACCATCACCCAGAAATGGGAGGAGAGCTCCGGAAACCAGCGTGGCGCCCAGCCGGCTGGCGCATGGAGCGGCCATTTCGCCTGGCCGATCGCCCTGACGATGGGCGCGTCCGGACCAAACTGATACAGCATCTGGTTGCCGGAGAGCACGACGGCAAGCGAGCGGGCGATCGACAACATGCCGAGCGTCACGACGAAGGACGGCATGCCAATATAGGCAACGAAGAAGCCGTTGAAGGCTCCGCACGCCAATCCCGCCAAGAGCCCGGCTGCAAAGGCGACGTACCAGGAATGATGCCCGGTCAGCAGCAACCCTGTGACAATGGCAACGAGCCCCATCACCGAGCCGACGGACAGATCGATGCCGCCCGTGATGATGACCACGGTCATGCCGAGGCTCATGATCGCAAGCGGAGCGAAGTTGCGCGTAATGTTCGTTACGTTGTCGGCTGTTCCGAAGCTCGGCTCCAGCCAGGTCATGAAGATCACCAGAGCCAGGAGTGCGGCCGCGACCCAGAATGCCTGACTGGTCATCATTCGCTGGAAGGTCGTCTGCTCGCGAATGCTGACGACGTCACTGATTGCGGCGTGCGTTTCTTCTATCGCTTTGGCGGAACTAGGCTTCACGGATCGCCCCCGTAATCAGGCCGGTGATCTGCTCCGGCGAGGTCGCTGCAGTTTCCTTGTCGGCCACTTTTGAGCCGCGCCGGAGCACAATGATGCGATCGCAGACGGTAAAAACGTCGGGCATGCGGTGGCTGATCAGCATCACCGATACTCCGCGAGATTTCAGCCGGCGGATGAGCTCGAGCACCTCGGCGACCTGTCGCACAGAAATGGCCGCGGTCGGCTCGTCCATCAGGACTAGCTTGGCATTGGACAATCGGGCTCGGGCAATCGCAACAGCCTGCCGCTGTCCCCCTGACATCTTCTTCACGAGATCCCGGGGCCGCGTTTCCGATTTGAGCTCGGCGAAGAGCTCGCCGGCACGCCTGATCATCGACTGCTTGTCGAGGATGCGGAACGGCCCAAATCCTTTCTTGATTTCGCGGCCGAGGAAGACGTTCTCCGTGGCCGTAAGGTTGTCGGCCAGCGCGAGTTCCTGATAGACAACTTCGATGCCCTCAGCCCGGGCTTCGATCGGCCTGTGGAAATGGCATGCCTTGCCATCAACGACAATGGCGCCCTCGGTCGGCGGGAAGTTTCCGGCAATCAGTTTCACCATGGTCGATTTGCCGGCGCCGTTGTCGCCCATCAGCCCGACCACCTCCCCTGGATCGACCGAAAAGCTGACGTCGTGCAGTGCACGAATGGCACCAAAGCTCTTCGAGATGCTTCGCACATCAAGTAAAGCCACACGTTCCCTCCATCGTGCGGTGGCAGCTCTATCCGGCCACTTCACCTCCCCGATCTGCGCAATTAATATTGCACAAAACGCAGTCTCGCAACGTCTATTTCATGTGGCGGGCGGTGCCCTTGCAGTGGACATTATTGCGGCTCGACCAGAAAGCGCGGAAATCGGGAGTGTGGCTTGCTCGGCGCGATGCCGTACCCGCGCCCGCAACCTTACGGAGCCCTTCGCCTCGAACGTCTCAGAGCGGTGCTTCCGGGTGCGGCGACGTATCGTAGGCGCCCCAGATACTTTGATCGAAGTTGATCGTGGCTCCCGTCATCATTCCGGACTCATCGCAGGACAGGAATGCAACAGCGCGCGCAACCTCGATGGGATCGAGCAATCGGCCGAAGGGCTGCCGCGCGGCGACTTCTTCGAGCCAGTTCGCCGACCGGCCATGGTAGACCTGCTGCGTGTTGAATTCGCCTTCCGAGGCCATCCAGCCAATATTGAGACCATTCACGCGGATGCGGTTGCGCAGCAGCGCATGGGCCGTATTGCGCGTCAGCGTGTCGAGCGCGCCCTTCGATGCGCAATAAGCAGCAATGAAGGATTGGCCGCCCATCGCCGACATTGAAGAGATATTGACGATTGTGCCCTGCACTCTGTCACGGCGCATGAGCTTGATCGTATTTTGCATCAAGAAAAAGGGCGCACGCGTATTGACGGCGAAGATCTTGTCAAACAGTTCGGGGCTTGTATCGATGATAGTGCCGCGGCTTGTGTCACCGGCGGCGTTCACAAGCGCGTCGACGCGCCCGAAGGCCTTGTCCGCCTCAGCCACGACTCTGGCGCAATCCTCGATCTTCGTGAGGTCAGCGCGCACAAACACGACTGCTGCGCCTGTGGCTGTGGCGATTGCATCGGCCCTTGCCCGCCCCTTCGTCTCGTCACGACCGCACGTTACGATGCCTTTGGCACCACGCTCGGCGAAGAGTTTGGCGATGGCGGCACCGAGCCCCTGCGTACCGCCCGTGACGATCGCGATCTTTCCACGCATCGATGTCATGCAAGTCCTCCAAGAGTTGGTGGAGTGCTGTCTGGCTTGCCCTACTGCTGCTCGACGTCCGCAAGCACGTCCCAGTCGACGTCATGCGATATCGCGGACCTCGACCTTCTTGCCGGTTCTGGCCGACTCGACGGCAGCCTCCGCGAGCATGAGCGCGCGGTAACCGTCGTCGAAAGTCGCCTGGGTTGGCCGACCATCACGAATAGCGGCAATGAATGCGGCGATCTCGGCTTCGTAGGCCTCGGCGTAGCGCTCGATAAAGAAGTTGAGGTAGGGTTCGGCCGCTTCAGTCGTGGTCGCGCCGTAACACTTCAGCTCGTGTGCCTTCTTGTTGTCCGAGATGACCATCCCCTCGCTGCCAAACAGCTCGATCCGCTGATCGTAGCCGAAGCTTGCACGTCGAGAGTTATTAATATGGCACAGCTTTCCGTCAGCGGTACGCATGATCACCATTATGGAATCGAAGTCACCGAACTCCGATCCAATGGTGGGATCAACAAGCGCGCTGCCGGTCGCGAAGACCTCGGTCGGCTCGTCGTTCAACATGAAACGCGCCACGTCAAAATCGTGGATCGTCATGTCACGGAAGATTCCACCCGAGACCGCGGTGTAACCTCGGGGTGGCATCCCGGGATCACGCGACGTGATAACGACCTGCTCAAGTTTTCCGATCTTGCCGGCGATACAGGCGTCGCGCGCAGCTCTGTGCCCGGGGTCGAAGCGGCGATTGAAGCCAATCTGGATTGGTACGTTGCAGCCATCAATGGCCTTGCGGCATGCTCGCACCCGATCGAGACTGAGGTCAATCGGCTTCTCGCACAAAATCGCCTTGCCGGCCTTTGCCGCGAGCTCGATCAGATCGGCATGCATGGCCGTCGACGTCGCAATCAGGACTGCGTCGGCCTTACCAATCGAGTCTTCCGCACTTGTCGATATCCCGCAACCATGCGCTCTGGCGACCGCTTCGGCGGCAGTTGTGTTCGGATCGAATACCGTCTCCAGGCTCGCTCCGTCCGCCTTGGCAAGATTCCGGGCATGCAAGACGCCAATGCGCCCGCAGCCGAGCAATGCGAATTTGATCGCCACCATTTCCTCCCACCGACGAGTGCTCGAATTGCTTGCAAGGGTTATTGCGAATATGCGAAAGTGTCAATAATTGTTCGCTGACGCCGTCAATGATTCTGCTGTGCCACCAGCACACGATGAAACCAATGTTGAGAGCACCTTAAATGCAGGACGTGAAGACACCGGAAGACTATGAGGAATTGATCCGTGTCATCCACGATCGCTACGATGGCATGAGCAAGTCCTACCAAAAGATAGCCGTCTATCTGACCCAGAACCCGAATGATGTCGCGGTCCTGTCGGTGAATGCCATCGCCGATCGCTGCGGCATCCATGCTTCGAGCTTCGTGCGCTTCGCCCAGTCACTTGGCTATGAAGGTTTCAAAGAGCTTCAGGCGTTGTTTCAACGGCGCTTGTCAACCGCAGCCCCGGGTTTCGAGGCGCGCATTAAAGCTCTGGAAATCGAGTTGGGCGCCCGCGCCGATCGTAGCGAAGTCGGTTTCCTGCGCGACCTGGTCGTCCGTGACATTGCCTCCCTTCAGGACATGCTCGCGGACATTTCTCCAAAAGCTCTCTCGGAAGCGGTGAGCCTCCTTGAGAGAGCCGACTCGGTTTTTCTGATCGGGCAACTACGTTCAGCGCCCGTAGTTGAATTCCTTCGCTACATATTGACCATGCTGGGCAAACGTTGCGTGTTGCTCGACGCAGGCGGCGGACTTGCTACGCACATCGCGCGTACGATCCGCAAGAAGGACGTACTCGTTGCGGTGTCGTTCCGCTTCTACGCAAACGAGGTTGTCAACGTTGTGGAGGAAGCCGGGCGCAATGGCGTTCCCATCATTGCGATGTCGGATAGCACGCTGTCGCCGCTGGCCAAGAGCGCTCGCGTTCTGTTCGCGGTTCCAGAGCATGAGTACACGTTCTCGCGTTCCCTCGCCGCTCCGATGTGCCTTGCACAGGCTTTGACGGTAGCGCTGGCCGCGAGACTGCAGAAAAACGACGTCAATCCGCGGATACCAACGGTTACCGGTAAGTAGAATGAATCGAGGTCAATGACGCGCCGAGGCAAGTAGCGCCTCAGAAAACCAGTCGTCGATCGGTTACGGGGGTGACTCGCACCATGTCGGGCGTTGGATGGCGGGCTCGTGGACGGGACGTTATGATTTGCGGTTGTCCGGTCAGGGTAGCCGTCTCAATTGCGAACAGCGTGCGCAAGTCCGCCAACCCCTCCTCGCCATCAGACTCGGGCGGCGTTCCAGCCTTGATGCAATCTGAAAAATATTCCACCTGCGCGCCAAAATGGTCGATTTGCGGAAACTGGGTTTCGCTGACGTCGCCGTCGCGGCGCAGGCGCAATTTTGTTGCAGTCTCGAACCTGAAACCGGGATCGAGTTCGAGATCGCCCGCCGTTCCGACGACCCGATAAGCGTCGACGGCAGCCGCCCCGAAGCTGGCGACGAATTGCGCCAAACCGCCCGAAGGGAAACGCAGCAAGGCTGCGACCGACGCCTCCACCTCGCCAAAACGCGGGTCATCGTTCGGTCGGTGCGCCATGGCCATCGCCTCGATCGGCTCCTCAGCAAAGATATGACGAGCCGCATTCACGCAATAGACACCGATGTCCTGGAGCGGTCCACCCCAACTCGTAGCTTTCAGTCTGTGGTTCCCTGCCGCCGCCTGGAAACTGAAAACCGATTGAAAGAAAAGCGGCCTGCCGATCGCGTCGTTACGGATGTGTTCGAGAACCGCGACAGTTCCGGGTTCGTTGTGGAGCCTATACGCGGTCATCAGAAACACGCCGGCTTCCCGTGCAGCAGCGATCATGGCGAGAGCATCTTGTTCGCTTGTCGCCAATGGCTTCTCGACCAGGACGTGTTTGCCGGAACGAGCCGCGCGAATAGCGTAGTCCGCATGCAAATGGTTGGGCAGAGCAATATACACCGCATCGACGTCAGAGCCTTTCAAAAGGGCATCGTATCCGTCGTAGTCGACGATCTGGCCAACACCATGGAAATCCGCCAACCGGGCGGCCTTGTCCCGATCGCCGGTCACGATCGCGGTAACCTTTGAGTTTGCGGACTGTCCGACCCCCGGCAAGAACGCTTGCTGCGAAATCCAGCCCGCGCCGACGACTGCATACCTGATCATCATTTCCTCTCCCGGGATCGTGTTGGATTGCGTGATAGGCTGGTCGAACTCCCTGCAGTCTCGCTCGCTTGCCATCTGTCAGTCATACAGCGGGGGACGTGGTCCATATTTCAGGGTTGCCACACCATTTCCAGCAAGTGCCTCAGCGACTTGCTCAGCGATGGCTGAGGCGACATAGCCATCCCACGCGCTCGCTCCGACCGAAGTGCCGGCTTTCACGGCGCTGACCCATTCGGCCATCTGCCTGCAGTACGCCTCCTCGAACCGCGGCACCCAATTGTCCGGATACGCAAGACCTCCGGCTCTGTCTCTGTTCAACAGCGTGAGCGATGCCGGAGCCAGCGATATCGTGCCTTGCCGAGCCACTAACTCGACATGGACGTGATAGCCGTAGCTGGCGTTCACGAAAACTTCGGTCGAAACAATCTCGTCTTTGTCGGTCTTCATCGTGATCATGAGGGGTTCGCCGCCGGGCCCCGCCTCCACGCGCGCAGAAACCATCTCCGACCCCAAAAGCCAACGGCTGATGTCGATCTCGTGGACGAACGAATTCGTGATCGCCATCGAACCATCGAACCACTCAGGCGCGCGAACGTTTCGGTGCACGTTGTGCAACAACGCGGGTCCGCCCAATTCACCGGTGTCTTTGACGCGCTTGATCTCCCGATAGCCGGGGTCGAACCGGCGCATGTATCCGACCTGGATGAGTCTGTGACCCAAAGCGACTTCGGCCCGCACCACTTCTAGGGCATCCGCTGCTGAGGACGCCAAGGGCTTTTCACAGAGAACAGGCTTCCCCGCCCTAATGCAGGCTAGCGTCAGCGCCGCATGTGTGGCGTCGGGAGATGCAATCACTATGGCGTCGATCTGATCCGACGCGATCAACGATTGAGGATCCGAAAAGACGGTTGCTCCAGCGGCCACTGCCTGCGCCCGAGCCGCGTCGGCATCACAAATCCCGGCAAGATGTGCACCGGGGGTCTCGTGTCGGAGTATCCGAGCATGCTCGGCGCCCATTACACCTGTCCCGATGACTCCTATCCCGATGCTCATTTCATCTTCCCTCCCGACTTCGCGCCGGGATGACCCACCGGGACAGGGCGAGACCCGCGCGCTTCTTCGAGTACGGCGACATCCGATCGGTACGGTTCATTGTACGACCTCGTATCCAGCAGAGGCCATCAAGCTCATCAGTTCCGCGTGGCCCTTCTTGGCCATTTCGAGCGGGGGACTGATCTTCGGATCTTGCTCCGCCTCGACGACGAACCAGCCCTCGTAGCCGTAGGACGCGAGGCGGGCGATGATCGCAGCGAAGTCGAGCGAGCCGTCGCCCGGCACGGTGAACGCCCCTTTCGCCACCGCGTCGAGGAAACTCTCCCGTTTCCGGTCGAGCTTGTCGATGACGCTGCTGCGGACGTCCTTGGTATGAACATGGCTGATGCGGGAATGATGTTTGTCGATGACACGCAAAACATTGCCGCCGGCAAAAGCCATGTGGCCAGCGTCGAACAACAGCGGTAACGCCTCACCAGAATTCGCCATGAGCAGATCGAGTTCAGCTTCGGTCTCGATCGCCGCAGCCATGTGGTGATGGTAAGCGATCGGCATTCCCTGCCCGGCACACCACTCGGCGAAAACCGTCATCTTGCGTCCATAGGCCTTCATCTCCTCGTCCGAAAGCCTTGGTTTGGTATCGAGCGGCGCGGAGCGAATGCCCTGGATTGAACGCGCGGTCTCCCCGTAGACAATGCAAGGCGCCTTCGCTGCAATGAAGAAATCCATCTGGGCGCGAACGCGGTCCTTTTCCCGCTCGATGTCACCGTCGAGCAGGAGACCAGAGAACCAGCCGCCGCAGATGGAGATGCCAAACCGGGCGAGGATCGGCCCGAGTTCCTCCATATTCATGGGGAAGCGCCGTCCGGTCTCCATTCCCGTAAAACCGGCAACACTCGCCTGGCGCAAGCACTCCTCCAGACTGACGTCATCGGACAGCTCCGCAAGATCGTCGTTCCACCACGCGATGGGAGCAATTCCGAGTTTCGCTTTCATGGCTCATCACACTCCGATGCGCTGCTTCGCGCGGATCTCGTCTTGCTGCTTGCGCGCGCTTCGAACCGTCTCGCGCGAAGATACTTGGGGCACGCCCACGTCCCAATCCGCGTCGCCGGGAACCCACGAATACGCATCCGAGGCGATCGAAAGCACAGTCGTGCGATCGTTGCCTTTGGCCCATTCGAGCGCGGCAACAAGATCGGCAAGGCTCTCGCAACGCCGCGCAGCTGCCCCCATGGACTCGGCGTGCTTGGCAAAATCAACGTGAGGAGGATTGTCGCGATTCTGAACTCGACAATCGGTCAACAAGTTGTTGAAGCCTGGCACGCCTTTGAATTGTTGCAACCGGTTGATCACCGCGAACCCGCCATTGTCACAGACCACAACGATCATCTTGTGACCGCTCAGAACTGTCGAATAGATGTCCGAGTTCATCATCAAATAGGTGCCGTCGCCCACCATCACGATCGGCGTGCCGCCGAGTCCTCCGGGTCCGGAACTGGCCATCGCATGGCCCCAACCCGCCGCGACCTCGTAGCCCATGCAAGAGAAGCCGAACTCGAGGTCGAAGGTGTTCGGCGCCTTGACGCGCCAGCCCTTTGCCACTTCGCCAGGCAAGCCGCCGGCGGCTGAAATCAAGATATCTCTCTCCCCGGCGGACGCATTCACTGCCTGGACTATCTGCGCGTAAGTCGGCACCGGAGCGTTACTGGGGGCCTGCAGTGACTCGAGCAGCGCGTCCCATTCCCTGAAGAGCAACTGAGCACGCGCCATGTGGGCGGGGTCGACGCGCCACGCGCCGAGCGCCGCATCGAGTTCTTCAATCGTCTCCCGCGCGTCGCCCACCACCGCCAGCGCACGATGCTTCACCGCATCGAACCTGGCCGCGTTGATCGAGATGAAACGCGCGTCCGCGCTGAAGGCGGTCCATGATCCCGTCGTAAAATCCTGAAGGCGCGTCCCCACCGCAAGGATAACGTCGGCTTCGGCTGCAAGCGTATTTGCTGAGGTTGAGCCGATAATTCCGATCGGCCCCGCATGGGCCGGGTGATAGTGGGTCACCGCGCCCTTGCCGGCGATCGTCTCCACAATAGGAATTCCGCGCTTCACCGCAAAATCTGCGACGACGCTCCCCGCCAGCGAGTAGCGCACGCCGCCGCCGGAGATAAGGATCGGTTTATTCGCGGTCTTGAGCAGTGCGGCCGCTTCCGCGAGTTTCCGACGATCGGGACGCGGACGCGGGATGGTCCAGGTCCGAGACTCGAAGAAGAGCCCGGGGTAGTCAAAGGCTACCTCCTGGGTGTCCTGGGGCAGCGCGAGAAAGGCCGGGCCGCAGTCAGCCGGATCGAGCATGGCGGCCACGGCCTGCGGCAGCGAAGAGATGATCTGCGCGGGATGAGTGATCCTGTCCCAGTAGCGCGTGACCGCCTTGAAAGCGTCGTTCACAGTGACGGTCGGGTCGCCAAAATGCTCGACCTGCTGGAGAACCGGATCCGGCAGCCGGTTGGTGAACGTATCGCCAGCAATGAGCAGGAGAGGCAAACGATTTGCGTGAGCTGTTCCCGCCGCCGTCACCATGTTCAGAGCTCCGGGTCCAATGGACGACGTCGCTACCATGATTTGCCGCCGAAGCTTGGCCTTGGCGAAACCGATAGCCGCCAACGCCATCGACTGCTCGTTCTGTCCGCGCCAGGTGGGCAGACGATCCTGCACCGCCTCCAGGGCCTCGGACAGGCAGGTCACGTTCCCATGACCAAAAATGCCGAAGACGCCGGCGAACAGGGGCACGCGAACACCGTCGATTTCAGTGAACTGTTGGGTCAGCCATCGCACCAGGGCCTGGGCCATGGTGAGGCGGATCGTGGCGCCGGTCATGCGGTCTCCTCCCGTGACGGTTTGTGAGGAACATAACTCCTTGCATTGAATATTGACAATATTGTTTTTTCGCAACAATTATTGCTATCAATGTCTTCCGATCAGAACTTGCTCGATTTTTTCGTAGGTCGCTTCAACTCCGACCTATCGTGAACAGGGATTTCGGACATGACCAAACCGAAGCTTCGCATCGGCCTCATCGGTAGCGGATTCATGGGTAAGACCCACGCTTTCGGTTACTCCATCGCCGCGCGTGTCTTCGACCTCCCCTTCGAGCTGGAACTACATACGATCGCGGACATTAGCGACGAGACGGCCGCGAAAGCAGCCTCCGCCCTGGGCTTCGCGCGCTCGACCTCGGACTGGCACTCGCTCGTGGCGGACCCAGCTATCGACGTCGTCAACATCACCACGCCCAACGCGCTCCACAAGGAAATGGCCTTGGCTGCGATTGCCGGGGGCAAACATGTATATTGCGAAAAGCCGCTGGCGCCGCTCGCGACCGACTCCCGCGAAATGGCCGACGCCGCCGAAGCGGCCGGAGTAAAGACGCAAGTCGGTTTCAACTATCTTTGCAACCCCATGCTGGGCCTCGCACGCGACATGATCGCGGCGGGAGAACTCGGCGAGATACGCGGCTACCGCGGGGTGCACGCCGAAGACTACATGGCCGATAACGCCGGGCCGTTCACCTTCCGGCATGACCCGGCGGGCGGCGGCGCGCTGGCCGACATTGGCAGCCACGCACTAGCCACCGCCGAATTCCTGTTGGGTCCAGTCGCCGGACCGATCATCCGCGTCATGGGCGATTGCGTCACGATGATCAAGGAGCGTCCAGATGGCAAAGGCGGTCGGAGGCGCGTCGAAGTCGACGATGTCGGCAGAGCTTTCCTTCGTTTCGCGAGCGGCGCCTCCGGATCGATCGAGGCGAATTGGATTGCGACGGGGCGGAAGATGCAACACGACTTCGAGGTCTATGGAAGCAGAGGCGCCCTCGCCTTCAGCCAGGAACGATTCAACGAGTTGCACTTCTTCTCGACCGATGACCGCCCTGGCCGCCAGGGATTCCGCCGGATCGAGGCTGGCCCGGATCACCGGCCGTACGGCCTCTTCTGCGTCGCGCCAGGCCACCAGCTTGGTTTCAACGACCTGAAGGCGATCGAAGCCGCGGGGTACCTTGACGCTATCGCTGGACGCCGGCCGGAGCCATTCAACTTCCGCGCTGGCCTGCGTATCCAAACGCTCGTCGAGACCATTCACGCTTCAAGTCGTGCTGAAGCGTGGAAGGACGTTCCTTGAGCATTCCTCGTTTGACAATCGTATTGCAATGAGATCGCGGAGCGACCGTCAGGCCGCCGCCGGGGTTCGTCCGCGCTCGAAGACGAAGTCACGATACCCCGCCTGTGCAACGGCGGCGCAATACTCCCGATACTTCGGAAATCCGCCCGTGAAGAGCGTGAGCCCGAGCGGCTTGTCCTTGACGTTGGCGCCGAGATACCAGGTCTTCGCCTTGTTGAGCAGCGAGCGCTGCGCGATCCTGACCACGAGCTCCATCCATCCATCTTCCGCCGCTTTCGTCGGCTCGACGGTGGCAAGACCGTGATCGGCCATGTGCGTGATCAGGTTCGCAATCCAGTCGACGTCGTTCTCGCTGATCCTGACGATGTTGGCCAGCGCAGCCGGGCCGTTCGGCCCCGTGGTCATGAACAGGTTCGGGAAACCTTCCATCATCAGGCCGAGATAGGACCTCGCACCGTGCTTCCATTTGTCGTTGACCTTGCCGCCGCCGCGACCGACGACATCGAAGGCCGTCAGCGCGCCGGTGAGCCCGTCATACCCGGTCGCGAGGATCAGCATGTCGAGCTCGGTTTCGCCTGTCTCGGTCCGCACGCCCTTCTCGGTGATTTCGAGAATGGGATCGGCGATGCAGTCCATCAAGTGGACATGGGGCAGATTGAACGTCTCGTAGTATTCGGTGTCGAGGCATGGCCGGCGGGCGAAGATGGGATAGCCGCGCGGCTTGAGCTTTTCCGCTGTGAGGGGATCCGTGACGACGTCGCCGACCTTGCCCCGCACGAATTCGGCGACATGGTCGTTGGCCTCTTCGTTGCTCAGCAGATCCGTAAAAGTCCCGAGCATAGCAAGGCCGCCGGCCTTCCAGGCGTCTTCCATGAGCTCGCGACGTCGCACCGGCGTCACGCTGAAGAAGGCTCGGGTGGTCCACGGCCGCACGCCGCCGTTCGGGCTGTTGCGGGCAGCCTCGCGAAGCCCGGCGTAATTGCGCTTGACCTCGGCGACGTAGTCCGGCTCAAGCTTCTGGTTGCGCATCGGCATGGTGAAACTTGGCGTGCGCTGGAAGACGAAGAGCTCGCCGGCCTTCCGGCCGACTTCCTGGACGATCTGGATACCGCTCGATCCCGTGCCGATCACGCCGACGCGCTTGCCGGCGAAGCTCACTGGATGATGCGGCCACTTGCCTGCACGCAGTAACTCGCCCTTGTAGCGCCCGATGCCCGGGATCTGTGGATCCATGGGGACCGACAGCGGTCCGGTCGCCATCACGCAGTAGGTTGCCTCGACCGTCTCGCCGCGATCAGTCGTGACCTTCCAGAGCTTGCGCGTCTCGTCCCAGGCGGCGCTGGTGACGCGGGTGTTGAATTGATAGTGCTTGCGCAGATCGAGCCGGTCGGCCACGAAGTTGAAATAGGCGAGAAGCTCGGGCTGGGACGCGAATTCCTCCGACCACGTCCATTCCTGCTCGATCTCGGGAGAGAACGAATAGCTGTAGTCAACGCTCGGGAGGTCGACCCGCGCGCCCGGATAGCGATTCCAATACCACACGCCTCCGACATTGCCGCCCGCCTCGAATGCCGCGAGCTTGAGGCCCATTTCCCGGAATTTGTAGACGGCGTACAAGCCGCCGAAACCGGCGCCCACGACGACGATGTCCAGGCGTTGTGCACCCATCTCAGAGTTGCTCATCTCGGGCATTTCCTCGCTTGCATCGTTGGCTTTAGTTGGAGCGGCGATTGACGATGTGCCGCTTGCGAAACCGCATACGCTTGGCCACAGCATCGTCTTGAAAACCATCTCATGAGTTCTGCAGCGCCACTACCGCTTTGACGGCGTGTGGGTTGAGTTTCACATCTATGAAAGAGAACGAGCGCGTCGCGAGACCTGTACGGGCGTCAAAGGTCACGCCCTGCCGAAATGCATCAGCAATCACTGCACACTGGCTGGTCATCAATCGCTCGTGGTGCTCGCATCGCCGGCGTCGCCGAACGCTGTCCAGCCGCCGTCGACATAGAGGATCGACCCGTTGATGTAGGATGCCTCCGGCGAGGCCAGGAAATAGGCAGCCTTGGCGATCTCCGCCGGCTCGCCGAAGCGGCCGAGCGGAACGCGGCGCCGGATCCGCCCGCTGTCAATGCGGCCCGCCGCCTGCAATGCGGCCACGCCCGGAGTGTTGATATAGCCCGGCGCAATAGTGGCGGTGCGCAACCCTGTAGGACCAAGCTCAGCCGCCATACATCGCGTCAGAATGTCGATGGCCGCCTTCGAGGCGCCATAGGCGTGGCGCGGCGCGAACGGCAGGAACGTGTTGATCGAGCCGAGATTAAGAATGACGCCGCCGCCACTCATCAGCCTGATCGCCTCGCGGGCGCAGAGAAATGCACCGACGACATTCACCTCCAACACCTTGTCGAGATCCGCCGCAGACTGATCGAGCGCCGGCACGAAACTATCGGCCACCGCCGCATCGTTGACCAACACGTCTATGCGACCAAAGCGCTGCCTGATCGCGGCAAACAGCGCCAGCACGTCCTGCTCTGACGAAACGTCCAGTGCGACGGCCATGTGTTTCGTGCCGAGCGCGCGCACCAGGTCGGCGGCGCGATCGCCATCCTTATCCGCGACGACCACGGTGTCGCCTCCGGAGGCAAATTGCCGAGCGATCGCCTCGCCGATGCCGTTGGCGCCACCCGTCACCACAACGATACGCTCCCGCGAATACCGTTCGGGCCTCGCCAGTTCGGCGTCCGGCGTCCCGGCGACCGGTGGGTGCGCATCGCCTGGCTGATTGAAGGATTGCCAGCCGCCGTCGACGACGAGAACCGCCCCGGTTACATAGTCCGCCGCCGGCGAGGCGAGGAAGCGCGCCACAGCAGCGATCTCATCCGGCCGCCCCATGCGCCCGAGCGGAATGCGCCGCCGAACCAGATCGAGATTCGCCTTGCCCGAGCGTTCAAGCTCCGCGACCATGGGGGTGCGGACATAGCCCGGCGCAATCGCCACGACGCGAATGCCATGCTTCGCCCATTCGCAGGCAAGCGACCGCGTTGCCGAGATCAATCCTGCCTTGGACGCCGCATAGGCGTTACGCTTCGGGTTGCCGAGCACGCCCGCCAGCGACGCAACGTTCACGATGACGCCGCCGAGCCCCATCATGCGCCTCGCCACCTCGCGCGCGATAACGAAGGGGCCGCGCAGGTTCACGCTCAACGCCTTGCGAAACGAGGCGACGTCCGTGTCGACGGTCGCCGCCATGGTTGGTCCGAGTGCTGCGTTGTTGACGAGAACGTCGATCCGTCCGAATCGCCGCTCGATCGCGGCGACGAGGCCCACGACTTCATCTTCGGAAGCCACATCGCAGTGGAACGCCGCATGCCCGTCGCCAAGCGACGCCGTGACGTCGACGACATCGGTGCACGGCAAATCGACGGCCGCGATGATATCGCCGTCCCGGTGGAAGGCTTCGAGCAGCGCACGGCCGACGCCCCCGGCCGCTCCCGTGATGACGACGACGCGCCTCCGCTTTTTCATCGTTGCCCTTCCCCTCGCCGCGACGGCGTAGTCTTACGTACCGCGCGCCTCGGCCAGAATTTCATGAATGGGATCGTTCGGGTGCGGCGCGCCAATCGGCATACGCGGGCCAAAACGGACCTCCTCGCTCTCGGTGGGCACTGCCTGCTCCTCGAGCCAATCGAACGCCACGATGCGGCGCGCGACGCGCCACTCACTGCCGCGCTTTTCGAAGAGATCGCAATAGCGCCCGGCTATGAGAAACTGCCGCACGACTCCGTCCTTGCCTGGACCACGCTGCAAGGCAAGAAAATAGGTCTCGACCGCGGCACGCGTCGGCCCGACGAGTTCAATCAAGATGTTGCCGACCTGATGGACGTTGCGTGCGCCGCTCTTGAACACCTCGCGAGCCCAGAGAAAGAAGCCCTCGACCGGCCCCGAATAGACGCCGTGCCGATCGGTCGCGTCGGGCCAATAGGAGCTACGCAGCGTGGCTTCGTCGGCCCGGTCGATGCCCCGACAGTACCGGTAGATGCAATCGCGGATCGCCTCCCGGTCCAGGAACTCGGTCAGCTTTGCTTGGTCGGCCATATTTCCCTCTTCTTAACAACCTGCCATCAATCGCGAGACGCGGCGCCGCATGGCACCAGCAACGCGTCGAGCGGCACGACACCCTCGCCGCGCGGCATCACCAGAACCGGGTTGAGATCGATGCTTTCGATCACGTCGGCATTGTCGGCTGCGAATTGCGAAAGCCGCGACAGCATCGCCGCCAGTGCATCGACGTCAGCCGGCGGGGCACCGCGCACGCCTTCCAGCACGGCAAAGCCTCGAATCTCGCGGATCATCCGCTGCGCCTCGGCGACATCGAACGGCGCGACGCGGAAGGTCACGTCCTTGAGCACCTCGACGAGGACGCCGCCGAGCCCGAACATCACCACGGGACCGAAGGACGGATCCCGCACCACGCCGACAATGGTCTCCACACCTCCCCTGATCATCGGTGAGACGATGACGCCCTCGATCCGCGCGTCAGGCCGCTTGGCACTGGCACGGGACAGGACGGTGCGGGCGGCTTCGCGGGCCTGCGCCTCGTCGCGCGGACCGACGATCACTCCACCGATCTCGGTCTTGTGCGCGATGTCCGGCGAAGAGATCTTCACCACCACCGGAAAGCCGATCGCCGCGGCGGCCGCGCCGGCATCCTCATCCGGTCGCACCAGCACCTCCTTCGGAAAGGCAATACCGGCCGCCTGCAACAGTGATTTCGCTTGGTACTCGCTGAGCGCGCCATCCGGCGGCGCGATGCGCGAGCCGGCGGTCGGAGCCGTGCTCGCCTGCTTCGCGGCGTCGAAGCTGCGGCGAAACCAGACCAGCGCAGCCAGCGCGTTCACCAGCGCCGAGCCATCCTCGAAGATCAGGAAGCCGTCGTCCTCATAGGCGCGGACGATCTCCGGCGGCGCGGACATCGACAGCGCCAGGATCCGCCCTTGATGTCCGGCCGTCGCAGTCCGCAGCACCCGGCGCAACGAGGCCGAAAACGTGGGGCTCGCCGGTCCACTGCCAAAAATGCCGGCGAAGAGGTGATAGCCGCCCTTCTCCAGCATCGCGGCAATGTAGCTCGTCATCAGCGGGAGGTCCGTGAGCGCCTGCGCCGTCGCGTCGACCGGATTGCGCGGCGATGCGTAGGGCAGCATCGCCTTCAACTCGTCCTGCGCCGCCTCGGGCATTGGCGCGACGTCGAGCCCGCACGCCGATGCGTCGTCGGCCATCTGAATGCCGAAGCCGCCCGACAGCGTGAAGATACCGAACCTGTTGCCGGCGGGATAAAGCCCCCGCGCGCAGGCATAGGTTACGTCCAGGTGCTCGGCGGTGGTCCGCGCGCGATAGGCACCATATTGCCGCAACACCGCATCGAACACGGCATCCGACCCCGCCAACGCCGCGGTGTGCGAGCTCACCGCCTGGGCGCCGACATCGGAGCGACCGACCTTCAGGAAGACGATGGCCTTTTCCTTCGCCCGCGCAACCTCCAGTGCCTCGATGAACGTATCGCGATCGCGAATGCCCTCCGCGTAGGCCATCACGACCTTGACGTCGGGCTGGTCAATGACCCAACGCAGCGCTTCTGCGACGTCGATATCGCACTCGTTTCCGGTGGTGATCCATTGTCCGATGCCAAGGCCACGCTGGCGCGCCAAGTGGGCAATGTGGGAGCCATAAGCTCCGCTTTGCGAGACGACGGCGATCGGACCGGGCTCAACGAACGCGGCATCGAGGATCGCCGAGAATGTTCCGTAGTAGCCGATGCCGGCGTTGAACAGTCCAAGACAATTCGGGCCGAGCACGCGCATACCGCTCTCGCGGGCAATGCCGGCGATCTGGTCCTGGGCGAGACGTCCCTGCTCGCCTGCCTCAGCAAAGCCGGCCGAGAACACCACAGCCGCCTTGACCTTGCGATCCGCGCAGTCTCTCAGCGCCTGGACCGTGCCCTGAGCCGGCACTGCCAGGATGGCCACGTCCGGCACCTCCGGAAGCGCTGCGACCGAGTCGTAGGACCTGATGCCCTGGACGGTGTCCCGCTTCGGATTGACCGGATAGACCGCGCCCTTGAAACCGCCCTCGCACAGATAGCGCAAGGGACGCCCGCCAATGCGCGTAACATCATCAGATGCACCGATCAGCGCGATGGATCGCGGCTTGAAGAGAGGATCGAGCGAGGCTCGATGGTGGCGTATCAAGGCATGCTCTCAACTGGGAGGGACTGGATGGAGTCCGAATTGCGCTTCCGGCAAACCGGTCACGCCGAGGCCGTCGATCGCGAACAGAAAGCCGCCGTCCGGATGCCGCGAGACGGCGCGCCCCGATCCTGAATCCTTGATCGAGGTCACATAGAGCGTCGACAGATCGGGACCGCCGAAGGCGACCGACGAGGGCAAGTCGGTCGGCGCGTCGATGAGACGATCGAGCCGCCCTTGCGGGGTGAAGCGCGCAATCTTGCCCACCTGCACGAGCGCAACCCAGAGGCAGCCGTCGCAATCGACCGTCGCCCCGTCAGGCCCCGACTGATATGGCCCGGTGTCGATGACAACCCGCGGTTCCGGATCGAACGCGTCGCCGGACCCGTAGCTATAGGCGCGGATCGCGCGATCGAGGCTATCGGCGAAATACATGGTACGGCCGTCAGGGCTGAAGCAGAGCGCATTCGAAATGCGAATGCCGTGGGCGAGCACCGCGTGTGCACCACCGGCATCGATGCGAGAGAGCTGCCCCAGCGGCTCGGCGTGGACGCCCATGGTGCCGCAGAGAAACCGCCCCCAGCGATCGACCTTGCCGTCATTGAAGCGCACGCGCGGATCGCATGGATCTGGCCGGAACAGCGGTGTCAGTTCGCCTGAACCGAGATCGAGCCGGTAGATGCCATCCGCGAGCCCTGCGACGAGGGTGTCGCCCTGGCCGAGCCCGACCGAGCCAACCGTGGACGGCACGTCCCAGTGCCGCGCGATACCGCGCTCGGGTTCATAGGCATGGATCCGGCGCGAGACACCATCGACCCAGTAGAGCCGCTGTCGCGTGACATCCCAGACCGGACTTTCGCCAAGCTGTGCGGCCGTCGTCGATATCCTGCTCACTTGCAGCGCCATCAGAGGAATTCCGGCTAACTTTCGTCTCGCGAAGTTGGGGTGTGCGAGAGGATGGCGGGCCGGTCACTCCGGCCCGCCGCTGCGCCTACTGCGTCTTCAGGAGATCGCAGGTGCTTTCCGATGCCGGGCGCCAGGCATCCTCGGCTGGAATCGTGTCAGTAATCTCGTAGTAGTCATAAGGATATTTCGACTCGGCTGACGTCTTGATGCGGGCACCATACAGCGGCCGCATCACTTGTCCGTCGGCGCGGATGCTGACGCTCTTCATCTCGAAATCATCGATAGGCGTCGTCTTCATCTGACGCATCACCGCCTCGCCGTCGTCGGTCTGTGTCGCAGCAATCGCCTTAAGGTAGTGCGTGACGGCGCTGTAGGTGCTCGCCTGCGCCTCGTTGGGGACCCGGCCGTTGAACGCCGCCTGATAGCGCTTTGCGAAGGCGCGCGTCTCATCCGTCATGTCCCAGTAAAAGGGAGTCGTCAGGCGCACATTTTGCAGCGGCTGGAGTCCAATGCTGTGCGTCTGATTGATCATCAGCCCCAGTGGAGCAAGCTGCTGCTTCTGCGTCAGCCCGAATTCCTGCGCCTGCTTCATCGCATTGGCAAAGTCCGAGCCCGAATTCGCCAGCGCGATGACCTTTGCACCGCTCGATTGTGCCGTCAGCAGGAACGAGGAGAAGTCCGAAGAATTGAGTGGATGCAAGACGGAACCCACGACCTCGCCGCCACCGGCCTTGATGAAGTTCGTGGTGTCAGCCTGCCAGGCCTTGCCGAAGGAGTAGTCGACGGTGACAAAGAACCAGGTGTCCAGCCCCCTCGCCACCAGCGATTTCACCGTCGCCTTCGGCAGCGCATAGGTGTCCATCGCCCATTGCGTCGTCATCGGCGAGCATTTTTCGTTGGTGAACACCGAGGCCGCCGTTCCTGCCAGGAGATAGGGCTTCTTCCGGCTCTTCATGACGTCTTGCACGCCAAGCGCAATCGAGGACGCCGAGCAGCCGACGATCGCATCCACCCCCTCATTGTCCAGCCAGCGCAACGCAATGGAAACGCCGATGTCCGGCTTGTTCTGATCGTCGGCCACGACGAGCTCGATCTTCTTGCCGTTGACGGCGCCGCCAAAGTCGCTGATCGCCATTCGTGCTGCGACAACCGAACCCGGCCCGCAATTGTCGGAGTAAGGACCCGTCTGGTCGTTCATGACGCCAATCTTGATGACGTCCCCGGAAATTCCCTGCGCCAAGACCGGTGACGCGGCAAACGCTATTGCACCCGATAGGATCGCCATGGCGGCGAGGTAAGCAGCCGACAGTCTCATTTCTTCCTCCCTATAACTCGCGGATCCGCCCCGGATCTTCTTGTTGTTGCGGGCGGCCAAAGATCATTTGATGTACGCTCAAGAGAACGCGTAGGTAATCCCTCCATCGACGAACAACATGTCGCCGGTGATGAAGCTTGCCTCGTCGCTTGCAAGAAACACTGCCGCATTCGCAACGTCGCGAGGCTCACCGAGACGCCCGATCGGCACACGCGCGCGGCGCCGCTCCCACGCCTCCTCGCTAACGACGAGATTGGCACCATCGGTCGGCGTCGGCCCCGGCGCTATCGCGTTGACTCGGATTCCGCGCGGCCCAAATTCGGCCGCGGCAGAGCGCGTTGCGCCCGCCACCGCAGCCTTCACCGCGCTGTACATCACGCCATTCGCCATCGCGAGCACAGCAGACGGGGATCCGATATTCACGATGGCGCCGCCGCCGGCTGCGGTCATTGGCGCCAGCACCGCCTGATAGCCCCAGATCACGCCCTTCAGGCCGACATCAATCATCCGGCCGACCATCTCCTCGCTCTGCTGCTCCAGCGGGCCGTAGCGATTCCACATCGCGTTGTTGACCAGGATGGTCGGCGGACCAAACGCCTCGACAAGACGATCAACCGCCGCAAAGACATGGGCCCGCAGGCCTGCATTGCCGACGATCGCAATGGCCTTGCCGCCGTCTGCGACGATTGCGCGCGCCGCGGCTTCGGCCACGTCCACCTTCAGGTCGAGCACCCCGACCGCCGCGCCCTCGCGCGCGAACGCTTCCGCGATAGCGCGGCCGATGCCCCGCCCTCCGCCAGTGACGAGCGCCACGCGCCCCTGCAACCTGCCGCTTCCCACGACGTCCTCTCCACCTCGGCCAGTCTTTCGCACCCTTGGCCTTGACTGGAGGCAC
The DNA here is from genome assembly GCF_024199885.1 of Bradyrhizobium sp. CCGUVB23. Lineage (NCBI taxonomy): Bacteria > Pseudomonadati > Pseudomonadota > Alphaproteobacteria > Hyphomicrobiales > Nitrobacteraceae > Bradyrhizobium > Bradyrhizobium sp. CCGUVB23. The sequence goes on along the minus strand of NZ_JANADQ010000001.1, from coordinate 7,847,404 downwards.
CTTGTCATGCGCAGTTGGGTCAAACAAAATATAATTCATTTGTGAAGCCGACTTTCACATCCGTGAATTTTTAGCGGCGACGGGGACGCGAAACATGCAGGCGGCGGTAACGAAATCCGCGGCGATACCGGGTGGACCATCCACCGTGAAGTCGGCGCTACGCGCGCTGGAGATCCTTCAGTTCTTCATGAACGTTCGACAACCGCGCGCGATGTCCGAGATCGGGCTTGCGCTCGGCTATCCGCCGTCGAGCACGACCGTTTTGCTCAAGACACTCGTCAGCATGGGCTACCTGAATTACGACCGGCGCATGCGCGTCTACTTCCCGACGCCCAAGGTGACATCGCTCGGCGATTGGATTCCACGAGCTTTGTTCGGCAACAGCCGGACGCTCGAAGCCATGCATGACGTCCACGCGGCCACCGGCGAAACCGTTTCGATCGGCACGACGAACGATGTCTACCTGCAATACGTCAAGATCGTGCAATCGATCCACCCGCTTCGCTTCCACGTCGACGAGGGGACGCTGCGCCCACTGACTCAATCGGCCCTGGGCTGGCTCCTGATGTCAACGATGTCGGACGAGAAGGTCGACAACATCATTCGCCGCGCGAACATCGCCACGCCGAACGCGTCGGATCGCGTGAAGCTGCCCGACATGATGACTCGCATTCGACAGATCCGCGGCAAGGGGTATTGCTCTGCCGAGAACATTCCCATTCAGGGCGGCGCCACGATCTGCGTCCTGCTGCCCGTGACGATCCAGAATCAGCCCATGGTCATCGGCCTCGGCGGCGCCGCCGAACGGATCCGTCAGAATTTCAATCGCTACCTCGCGGTCCTGCAGCGGGCGGCGAAGTCGGTCAAGATGGACGATCATCTCGACAAGCAGATCGACATCGAGTTCTGACGCAGCACTCAACCGGGAAGCCGCAGCACGGCCTTGGCGAGGATGTTGCGTTGAATCTCGTTGGAGCCGCCGAAAATCGCGGGCGAACGCGAGTCGAGAAAGAGATTCATCGCATCGATCTCGACATCCCCCGCGGCGAGATCGTCAGCAAGCCGCGCCTCTTCGCCGGCGACCGCGAGCATTTCCTCGGTGATCCGCTGGTAGAGCTCGGTCGTGAAGATCTTGAGAGCAGAGACACCGGCACCGAGTTCGCCGCCGGCGCGCAGGACCTTCGCATAGCGCTCGAAGGCGGATCCGAGATCGTAGAGATCGAGCCGCAGGCGGGCGAAGCGCGACATGAACGCGGGATCTTCGAACGCACCACGTGCATCCGCAAGCCGTCGCAGGCGCTCGAGTGCATATTCCGGGCGCGTCGGCGCCCCCAGAAAGATGCGTTCGTGGCCAAGTACCGACTTTGCGACGGTCCAGCCTTCATTGATCTTGCCGACCAGGTTCTTCAGCGGCACACGCACATTGTCGAAGAAGACCTCGCAAAAGTCGGCCTCGCCACGCAAGTTTGCAATCGGCCGGACCCGAACGCCGGGCGAGGTCAGGTCGAGCAACAGGACGGTGATACCCTTCTGGCGCACCTTGGCGTCACGTTCGGTACGAACGAGGACGAAGATCCAGTTGGCGCAATGGGCCAGCGTCGTCCATATCTTTTGTCCGTTGACCACGAACTCGTCGCCATCCAGCACTGCTGATGTCTGCAGGCTTGCGAGATCGGATCCCGCATTGGGTTCCGAATAGCCCTGACACCAGACGTGCTCGCCGGACAGGATCCGCGGCAGATAATGAGCCTTCTGCTCTTCGGAGCCGTACTCGATGAGGAGTGGACCGACTAGCCCGATGCCATGGTCCGGAATGCGCGGACAGCCGAGGCGACCCCATTCCTCGACATAGATCATGTGCTTGGCCGCAGAGAGACCCATGCCGCCGTACTGCCGCGGCCAGGTAGGCGCCAGCCAGCCCTTGGCGGCCAGCGCATGATACCACACGGCGACTTCGTTGAAGAGCGGACGCTGCTTGCGCATGTAGCGCAGATGGCTCGGGCAGTTCTGGTCGACCCACGTGCGAAAGATCGACCTGAACTCCTCGTCGGGAATGTCGTTCCAGTCCGACGCCATCAAAGCACGTCCTTGAAGACGGGCGTGCGCTTCTCCATGAAGGCCCGCATCGCCTCCTTGGAATCCTCGTGCTGCGTCATCTCCACCGTGAGGTTCTGCTCGAAACGATAGCCGTCCTTCAGGCCCATCGTTTCGACCGTATTGATCGCGCGCTTGGCGAGCTTCAGCGCCATCGGGCTCTTCTTTGCGATCTCGGCGGCCATCTTGAGGGCGGCGGGCATCAGCTCTTCCCGAGGCAGGCAGTCCTCGATGATGCCGCGACGATAGAGCTCGGCCGCTGGCACCCGGTAGCCGGTCAGTACCATGCGGCGCGCCAGCGTATGCGGAATGATGCGCATCGTATGCCGCACCCCGCCCATCAAGCCGACGTCGATTTCCGGCAGGCCGAACACCGCGTTCTCGGACGCCAGGATGATGTCCGAACAGAGCGCGAGGCCGAGGCCAGCGCCCAGCGCGGGACCGTTTACCGCGGCGATCACCGGCTTGTTGGATTCGATGATGCAGAACCCAACCTCGCGTGCCCGCCGCAGATGGCGATAGGTGTCGCCCGGAACAGCCCCGACCTTGCCGCGCGACTTGATGTCGGCGCCGGCCGAAAAGATCTTTCCGGCGCCGGTCAATACTATCACCCGTATCGTCGGGGTCTCGTTCAATTCGTCGAAGACCGCGATGAACTCCTCGACGAACTCCTTGGATTGCGCGTTAACCGGCGGCGCATCCATCGTCACGACCGCAATGTGATCCTTGATCTCGGTCTTGATCAGATTGTTATCCATTAGGTCCTCCCGCGGCGATAGCCGCTTTCGCGTTCGACAAACTCCAGGCGCAGTTGTTCAGGCTGTCCCAGCATGGCATTGAGATTGATGGCGCGCTTCAGGTAGAGGCCGATGTCGCATTCGTCGGTGTAACCCATGGCGCCATGAAGATGCACCGCGCGACGGCAGATCGAGAATGCTGCTTCGCCCGCCCGCGCTTTGGCCGCCAACACGGCTAGCTCCGCCGTATCGACATCGTCCGCTTGCAGCGAATCGACCGCGTTGACCACGGCGGCCGCGGCAAACTCCGCTTCGATCCACATGTCGACCAGGCGGTGCTGGATGGCCTGGAAGCTGCCGATCGGCTTGCCGAACTGCACCCGGTCGCTTGTATAGGCGATCGTGAGCTCGAGCGCTTTCGAGGCGAGGCCGGTCAGCTCGGCCGCGAGCGCCAGTCGCGTATGCAGGATCGCCTGGCGGAGCAGCTCCTCGGAGCGGTTCGCGCGCGACAGCACGCGATCCGCCGGCACTGCGCAATCGGAAAATGAGATGGTCGCAAGCGCACTTCCGTCAACCCCGACCCGTTCCGATATCGTCACCCCATCCGCATCGGCGGCGACGCTCAGGAGCACGACACCGTCGGCATCCTGGGCAACCACAAGGAAATCCGTTGCTGCACGTGCCGCATCGACGAAGCGTGTTTCGCCTGAAAGCGCGCTGCTGCCATTGACGCTGCGTGCGACAACCGGCTTCGCACCAGACGTCCAGGCCGGCACTGCGACCATCTCGCCGCTGGCCACTCCGGCTGCCAGGCGGCTCCGCTCGGCGCCCGGCGAAGCACCGCCAAGCAGCGTCGCGGCAAAGACCGAGGCCGTGCCGGTCGGCTCGGCGATCAACGCGCGGCCCAGCGCCTCACTGAGGACAGCCTGCTCGCGCAATCCGAGACCCACGCCGCCGCATTCTTCCGGCAGCAACAGCCCGATCCAGCCGGCTTCCGCCATTGCGGACCAGATCAGCGGATCCATGGTCCCGCCGCGCCCGCGTCTCTCGCGCATGGCCTTTGCACCTGGAAAACGCGCAGCAAAGCCGGTGACGCTATCACGAAGCATCACGAGAGTACCGTCGGGATCGTCCAGCATCAGTTCGGGCATGGTCTCTGCTTTTCGGTGACGCCAGCGCCGACGTCAGGTCGGCAATGCATGATCTTTGAATAGTTCGCGCAGCCTGGTCTTCTGCAGCTTTCCGGTCGCGGTGTGCGGCAACTCGTTCACGAAGACGACATCGTCGGGCAACCACCATTTCGCGACCCGGCCGGACATGTAGTCCAGGATATCCTCGCGTGCAGGATCGGTGTCAGGTTTGCGGACCACGACCAGAAGCGGCCGCTCCTGCCACTTCGGATGCGGCAATCCGATGACCGCCGCCTCCTGCACGGCCGGATGGGCGACCGCGACATTCTCGAGGTCGATCGAAGATATCCACTCGCCGCCGGATTTGATCACATCTTTAGAGCGATCCGTGATCTGGATGTAACCGTCGGTGTCGATGGCGGCGACGTCTCCCGTCGCAAACCAGCCCTCCGCATCCAGCACCGCCCCGCCCTCTCCCTTGAAATAGCCTGAGGCGACCCAGGGCCCCCGCACCATCAGGTTTCCGGCGCTTGTGCCGTCATGCGGCAGCGGTGTTCCATCTTCGCCCACAATCCTAGGCTCGACGCCATAGATCGCGCGCCCCTGCTTGCATTGAACAGACACCTGGTCGGCAACCGGCAGATCACGATGGACCGGCAGAAGATTCCCGATGGAGCCGAGCGGGCTCGTTTCGCTCATGCCCCAGGCATGGATGACGAAGGCGCCGAAGATACTGCGGAATTTCTCGATAATGCTGCGTGGCGCAGCGGATCCGCCGACGACCACGCGGTCGAGCTTGATCGCCGAGAGATTGAGCGCGGGATTTTCCTCGATGTACTTGAAGAGGCCGAGCCAAACGGTCGGTACGCCGAGCGAGAAGTTACAGCTTTCCTGTGCCGCCAGTTCGAAGATGCTCTTGCCGTCCAGGGCAGGACCGGGCAGCACGACCTTGGCCCCACACATCGCTGCCGCGTAGGGAATCCCCCAAGCATTCACGTGAAACAGCGGGACAACGAGAAGAACGCTGTCACCGCTGGACAACTTGAGACCATCATTCGCGCAGGCGACAAACGAATGCAGGATGGTCGAGCGGTGACTGTAAAGCACCCCCTTGGGGTTGCCGGTCGTGCCGGATGTATAGCAGAGCGACGACGCCGTTCGCTCGTCAAACACCGGCCAGATCAGGATGTCGTCTTCCGCCTCGACGAGCGTCTCATAGCAGAGACAGCCGGGAAGCTGGGCCGGGAGGTGTGCGCTGTCCGTCATCGCCACCAGATGCTCGACGGTGGCAAGATTCGGCCGCAGCTTCTGAACGAGATCGGCGAAGGTGATGTCGAACAGCAGCACCCGATTTTCGGCGTGGTTGATGATGTAGTCGATCTGCTCGGGAAACAGGCGCGGATTGACGGTGTGCAGCACCGCGCCGATGCCGGATACAGCGAAGTAGAGCTCCATGTGACGATGGGTGTTCCAGGCGAGCGTCGCGACGCGATCGCCCGGCCCGACGCCCAGTTTGATCAGCGCCTTTGCGAGCTTTGCCGCGCGCGACCGCAAGGCAGCATAATTGCTGCGATGGATCGTCCCCTCGCAGGTCTTGCTGACGATCTCCGCCCTGGGATGGAAACGCGCCGCATGCTCGATCAGACTCGAGATCAGTAACGACCGGTCCTGCATCAATCCGAGCACCGAGCTTCCTCCGTAACCCCAGCTGCGGGCGGCCTTTGTTTGATCTTGCCGTCCTCTCCCGGACATTTCTTGGTGGAGGTGCGCACTGTCAAACGAAACGATCCGCGCAAAGGCGAATTTCACATCCTTGAAAATGCGCGGGGCGACGATCGCATCGTCTTCGCTCAGAGTGATCCCTGCGCCATCATGGCGCGGGCTACATCGTGGGAAGCAGGGAACGCCAGGATGAGCGCGCTATTTGGCCGTTGACGGATCGGAGGGCTCCGACTCCATCTCGATAGCCCGTATCGTCATTTCACCGATGTGCCAGTACAGCGCGGATGCGTCAAAAGGGCTCCGACCGCTACCTGAAACGATATCTCACGCGCCACATACGGTCAGACGACCGTCCGCATCGATCAGACGCGCCTGGACGTTCGGACGGCTGGCGACGATATCCAGAATTCGAGGAATGGCCATCAGGCTAAACGCGGTCGAGAGAGCGTCTGCTTCGGTTGCGCTCGGCGCGACCACGCTGACCGTTTGATAGAGGGATGGACTGCAGCCCGTTTTTGGATCGAAGAGGTGCGTAAAGCGACCGGCGGCGTCGAAACGGAATCCAGCGCCGGCCGTTGTCGCGACGGCGCGGTCGACGAGATCGATCGTCTCAGTGAGCGCGCCTGGCCTGTCCGGATCCGCAAGACCGACACGCCACGGCGCGCCCTCGGGTCGCGCCCCGATTGCGCGTATCTCTCCCATGTTGACCAGCGTCGTCGAGAAGCCCGCCTTTCGCAGCTTGTCGACGACCTTGTCGGTCGCGAACCCCTGCGCAATGCCGTTCAGAGTAACCGCTGCGCCACGATGTGTCAGGGCAATGCGATCCGGCCTCACCAGCAGTCCGCGGCAACCGACCCTGGTCAGAACTTCGGCGAGCTTCTCCTGCGGCGGGCCATTCGGATCGGGACGCTCCGCTGAGAAATGGTCGGCATAGAGTCGCCACAATGGCTGAACGGTCGGATCGAATGCCCCGCCGGTCAGGTCGGCAAAGGCGAGCGAGGCCTCCAGCAGAGCCACCATGTCCGGGTCCGGAGCAACGAGAATTCCCGTGCGGTTGAGCGTGCAGATCGCGGAGTCCAGGCGGTACAAGCTGAATTGCTGCTCCAGCCTGCGCACGTCGAGAAGACAACTGCCGATCAATCGCTCGGCCTCGGCGCGGTCGGGATGATATATCTCCATCGAGACCTGCGCGCCGAGCGCCGAACCATGCCAGCGCACAGCCTCCTGCGCCCGAGCGATATGTGAGCCGCCCGCGAGAGCTGAACCGAGCGCCGTCGCGGTGATTGCAATCATCCGTCGCCGCGAGAGAGTTGGATTGCGCATCATCGAGCTCCTCAGTTGAGCCTGACATCGCCACGATCGTGTTCGGCAGCCCCGCTTGCCGTATCACCACCTAGCACATAGGCGCCTGGAATTTCCGCAAGTGTCACCACTCGCCCGCCATTATCGGCCGCAAACCCATCGGCCGCAGCCCGATTGCTGAACGGGACCGCTTCCGCGGCACCCATGCCGCCCTGCTTCCGGCTTTCGATCACGAAAAATGCCTTCCGTGCGTCGATCCAGTTGGTGGCGCCGGGATCCTCCCAACTCGTGGCGCGGGCCATGTCCGAGACGTAGATCGCCCGGATGTCCCGCGGCTGATCCGGCATCAATGTGAATGCCACGGTATCCCGGACAGAGGTGAACCAAAATGGATCGATCCGGCTCGCCGTGATGATCTGCCCTTTGGGTCCGGGATGCTCCGTCAAGTTCATGCCGCAAAAGACGCCCATCGCATCGCGGGTCAGCGGCAACGGCGGCGGCATGTTGGTGTTGCCCGTGTCCGGATTACAGCCAACGAGAAGCAACGCCGCGATGATGATCGCACCGACGGATCTTGGGGTCATAGTTCCCTCCGTGCGAAGAAGGTCGTCGCAAGCCCGAGCGGCGCCACGATCCAGACCAACAGCCCGAGCAATAGCGCAGCAATGCCTGTGGTCGCCGTTCCCGACAGCCCGGCCATGCCGGAAAACTGGCTCACGTTGAAGCCGGTGAGATTCGCCAGACGGTAAAGATCAGTGGGATTGAGAAACAGGAGCCATTCGAGGACCGTTGCCGAGATGATCTGTCCCTGGTCGATCACCAAGATCCCAAGCAACGCCATATCGAACACCAACACCATCAAAAGCCAGATTCCAACCGACAGGCCTGCCGCGGTGCCGCGATCGCGGACCAGACTGCTGATCAGGAATCCGACCGCCACGAATACAGCCCCAAGCATGATCGACGTCCCAAGCATGGAAGCGAAAGCGTACCAGCTCGCCGCCAGTACAGAGGCGCCGGTGATCGCGAGCGCAGCGGCGGCCGCGCCATAACCGAGAATCGTCGCGAAGGCGAGGATCAGGACATGACCGCAGAATTTGCCGAAGATGACCTGGCTGCGACCTACCGGGTAGCTTAGCAGCAGGATCATCGTGCCCCGCTCCATTTCACCGACCACTGCATCGTGCGAGATCAGAAGTGCGATCAGCGGCAACAGAAAGATCGTCAGACTGGACAGGCTGACAACCACCACATCGAGGGCGCCGGCACCCACATTGCCCGTGGGAGCGCTGCCGAGGAATGTCAGTGACAAGGCAAGAGCGGCCAGCAGTAGCGTCGTCGCCAACACCCAACGGTTCCGCAGGCCTTCCTGGATCTCCTTGAAGGCGATGATTGCGACTGTCCTCACGCGGCCTTCTCCTGCGTGTTGAGGAAGTGTGCGTAGAGATCGTCGAGGGTCGGCGCCGCAATTTCGATATTCTTGACACGGGGATCGCTCGCAGCCGCGCGCAACAGATCCATTTTCCCTTTCTCGTCAGCCACCAGAATGGTCCTGCGGCCTGCGGCCGAAAAGGTTTCGTCCGCGATCGGGGCGGCAATCGCGTCATCGGCGCCGGCCACCAGATCGAGCGAGACCCGGATCGGCAACTGCGAGAGCGAGCGCAACTCCGCCAACGTGCCTTGTGCGACCAGCCGGCCCCGATTCATGATCAGGACGTGCTCCGCGCGATCTTCGAGTTCGTTTAGCGCGTGGGACGAGATCAGGACGGTGGCGCCCCCGTCACGCAATTCGTTCAGAATCTCGTAAAATGTCTGCCGCAGCGCCGGATCGAGCCCCGTGGTCGGCTCGTCCAGCAACAGCACGCGTGGTTGCCCGAGCAACGCCTGGGCCAGACCCAATCGCTGCCGCATGCCCTTGGAATAGGTCCCGACGCGGCGATCGGCAGCATCGCTCAATCCGACGCGGTCGAGCAGCGCCCATGCCGAGACCGGCTTGATCCGCTTCAGGCGCGCATAGAACGTCAGCGTCTCGCGCCCCGTAAGCGCCGCGTTGAATGCGACATTCTCGGGCAGATAGCCGAGCAGTCGGCGTGCCGAGAATTCGCCCGCCGCCGGGTCCTGCCCCATCACGCGAATTTCGCCGCGGTTTGCGTGGATCAACCCCAGCATCAATTTGATAAGCGTGGTCTTGCCGGCGCCGTTGTGGCCGACCAGTGCGCTCAGCCGGCCGGGCACAAGAGAGAACGAGACGTCGCGCAGCGCGCGCACGGCGCGATAGTTCTTGTCGACACCGGTGACGGACACGGTCGCGGTCATCTGGGACTCCAGTCGGGCGAGGGCTTCGGCGGCGGCGCGACCAGCGGATGGCTGTCGACGACACCGCCAGGATAGAGCGCCGGAAACTGCGCCTGCGCCCAGCGCAAGACCTGTACCGCCGGACTGTTGATCAAGACCTTGGCGGACGGCGCCGTCCACAGCACGCGGTCGACCAGATCGTTGGGCCGATAAGCGGTGTCGGCAATGCCGTCACCGTTCAGGTCGAACGCCGGGTTGTCGCTCCAGTAATTGCCGCGGCCACCTTTCGACCAGTCGAGATCGCGGGTGCCGACATATTTTACCTGGTTGCGGTTGCCGACGAATGCGTTGCCGGAAATTTCGTTGCCTTCCGAGCCGGCGGTGAAGTGAACGCCGATACCGCAACGTTCGAACCAGTTGTTGCGAAACTTGTTGTGGTTGGTGTTGTAGATGAAAACGCATTTTTCCGGCCCGCTGCGGACGTCCCGCGTTGGCCGTATGTCGGGCACCATCTCCTTCTCGTCGTCCGCCCCTTGGCGGCTGACCGCGACCTCGTCGAGCGATCCGCCAACGACCCGGTTGCCGTCGATCTCGGCGTAATTGGCGTAATTGAACAGTATCCCGTAGTCCCGGTCGCGATCGGAGATGTTGTTGCGGATCAGCAGCCGGTTCGAATACATGATGGCATAGCCGACAGTATTGCGCACGGAACGGTTGCCGCTGACCTCGCTGTCGTTGGTGTACATGTAGTGGACTGCGAAGCGCACCTGTTCGAAACGGTTGTTGATGAAGCGGTCCTTGCGGCTGCTGATCGTGAAGATGCCGTCTCGGCCATATCGGAAGGTATTTTCCGCAATGGTGACGTCGGGCGCGTTCCAGAGCGACACGCCGTTTCCGCTCTCGCTGCGGCGTCCCTCGCGCAATCCTTCGATAACGTTGCGTTCGACGCGGGAGCCCGCTGCACCATGAACGTAGATGCCGAACAGATTTCCTTCCAGGCGGTTGCCCTCGATCACTGCACGCTCGGCGGTCTTCTCGAGAAAGATCCCTGAATTCATGGCCTGGAGATCGCGGCCGGATTCCCTGATCGTGATGCCGCGGATCGTGACCTCTGGCGCTACCACGGTAACGACATTGCCGGACCCGCCGCCACTGAGCACGGCACCGGGTCCCCCGGTCAAAACGAGGCGACGGTCAATCCTGATCCCGCCTTTGTAGACGCCGGGCGCCAACTTGACGACGTCGCCTTCCTGCGCACGGTCCAGCACCACCTGAAGCGGCTCATCCGCGACAGCTCTCAGCTCCGCCGCAGCAGCGGAACCAAAGACCCCGGCGGCGAGAATCGCCGCCGGAATAATTCGTCGAAGGAGACTCACGTGATGTCCTCGCTTCAGACCATCTTCGGCTCGACGAACATGCGGCCCTTCATCTCCATGTGCATGGCATGACAGAACCATGAGCAATAGTACCAGTAGACGCCGGGCTTATCCGCCGCGAACGTCACCGAGGCCGTCGCCATCGGCGCAACCTCCATCTGGATACCGTAGTTCACGATGCAGAAGCCGTGGGTCAGATCCTCCACCGCGTCGATGTTGGTGACGTACACGGTCACCTCGTCGCCCTGTTTGACCTGGAATGTCTCCAGGCCGAACGCCGGCGCGGTCGACGTCATGTAGACGCGAACCTTGTTGCCGTCGCGGATGACCTTGGAGTCGGCTTCGAGATTGATCCCGTCGGCCTTCGCCTGCTTCACCGCGTCGGCGAACATCGGGTCGGCCCTGTCCCAGATCGAGATGGGATTGATCTTGGAACGATGGACGATCGTTGCATCGTGCGGCTCGGCGAAGCTCGGACCGTCGTGGACGAGAACCATCTTGTCGCCCGATATGTCGATCAGCTGATCGTTCTCCGGCTTCAGCGGACCGACATTGAGGAAGCGGTCCTTGGAGAACTTGTTCAGTGAAATCAGCCACTTTCCGTCGGCCTCCTTGGTCTGGCCCATGGAAGAGTGGTTGTGACCGGGTTGATAGTGAACGTCGAGCTTCTGGATGATGGGATCGACCTTCTCGCCCTTGAAGGCGCGCTTTGCGAGCTCGATGTTCCACTTGCAGACCTGGCTGTCGAGGAACAGCGTCGTGTAGGCGTTGCCCCTGCCGTCATAGGCCGTATGCAGCGGCCCGAGGCCGAGTTCGGGTTCGGCCACGACCACGTCGCGCGGCTTGATCTTGTCGTCGAACAACTGGTCGAACAGCCGGACATCCATCACCGTGACGGTCGGCGCCAGCTTTCCGGCTGCGACGATATGGATGCCGTCCGGCGCGGTGTTCAAGCCATGCGGATTGTTCGAGACCGGGACATAGCGCGTGTAGGGCGAGCCCTTGCGGCCGTCGAGTACCGGCACGCCGTTCATCTCCTTGAAGTCGCCCTTCTTGACGCCCTCTTCGATCCGCTTGAGGTTGAAGATCACGACCCAATCCTGCTCGTTGGCCGTCATCTCGGCGAGGGTGACGCCCTCTTCCGAATTGTAGCAGGTCGAGACCGCGTATTTGCCCTGGTAGTCGGCATCGACGTTGTCGAGATTGCCGTCGACGATCACCTGCCACGCCACCTTCATAGTATCGCTGTCCAGCGCTGTGAAGATCGAGTGATATTCCTTCGGCTTATCGAGCACCTTGCCGTCGTTCGGCAGCGGCACGCCATCCTCGCCGTTGCAGAACACGTATCCGGTGCGGGGATATTTTTGCAGTCGCAGACCGTGGACCGTATGCTGGTTGGGCAACTCGATGATCTTGTCGCACTTCATGACGTCGAGGCGGACGCGCGCGACCCGGCTATTGGCCTTGTCGTTCATGAACGCATATCGGCCGTCATAGGTGCCGTCGGTGAACGTGATGTGCGGGTGATGCAGGTCGCCGTTCATGAACGTGCCGCCGCGGTTTTTGAGCAGTTCGCGCGTGGCCGGCTGCATCCCTTCGGTCAACACCTTCAGGCTTTCATTGGTCTGTCCCCATCCCGTGGCGCTGCAGCGGTTGAAGACGGGAACGCGCATCAGCTCGCGCATCGAGGGCAGACCGATGATGCGCATTTCGCCGGACTGGCCGCTGGAGAAGAACACGTAGTATTCGTCGAGCTCGCCCGGCGCCACCTCGGTCTTCTGCACGGCCGGGCGCGCCGCCGGCGCCTTTGGTGCCGCAGTGGTCTGCGCGTCGGCAGGTGCAACGAGGCCGCGGCCGTCACTCGACAGGCCGACGCCGCCCGCGATACCTACGCCGGCGGCCGCAGCCGAGGTCCCCAACAAAGTGCGTCGACTGACGGATTTTCCAGTTTCGTTCTCACTCATGCTAGCCTCCTGGTTTTCAAGTTGGTGGCGGGGTGACGGCTTCCGCGCGCGGCAGCGCAACCGGTTTGCCGCCCGCGGTAATGATCGTGCTCGGGCCTTTGCCGCCGCTGCGCATTGACGGAGACGACATCGCTTCACGTTTCTCGCGCTTCAGCCGCACCTGGATCATGTGCGGGCAGCGGTGGTCGTCGAAGTAGAGCTCCTGGCAATGCATGCAATAGATGCATTCATTGACATTGATGTGCCCTTCGGGATGAATTGCCTGCACGGGGCATTCGATGGCGCAGCGCTGGCAGGGCGAGCCGCATTCAGGCCAGCGGCGCAGCCATTCGAACATGCGGATGCGGCCTGGAATCGCTAGTGCCGCGCCAAGTGGGCACATGTAGCGGCAGAAAAAACGCTCGACGAACAATCCCGCCGATAGAAGTGTTAGCGCGTAGATGACGAACGGCCATTCGCGCGCGAACTTCAGAATGATCGCCGTCTTGAAGGGCTCGACTTCCGCAAGCTGCTCGGCAAATGCCGTCGAGTACAACGACATCCCGAACAGACCGAGGAAGATGATATATTTGAGCGGCCACAGCCGCTCATGAAGCCCCCATGGCAATCGATATTGCGGAATCTTCACCGCCTGCGCCACGTTGTTGAGCAGTTCCTGCAACGCGCCGAACGGGCAGAGCCAGCCACAGAACGGACCGCGTCCCCAGAACAGAAGCCCGGCGGCGATCGAGCACCACAGCAGGAAGATCAGCGGCGCGGAGAGGAAGTATTCCCAGCTGAACCCGGTCAATAGTGAATTGGCGAACGTCAGCACGTTGACGACCGACAACTGGGCATTCGCGTACCAGCCGAGCCACACCAGGATGAACGCGAGGTAGGCGCGTCGCACCCAGGTGTAGACCTGCGGGCGGCGCACCAGTTGGTTCTGAAAAAAGAAGATCAAGGTGAGCGCGCCAAGCGCGAGGACCGTGGTGCCGATCTTGACGATGTTGCCCCGCCAGATCTTCAGCCACAGTGGCTCGTCTTCGCCTGCGAGCGGTGGCGCAGCATCGCGCCGTTCTGCCATCGATGCAGCCGTTTTGTCGGGCGTTTTTGCCGGCGCAGCGGCCGGCAGTTGCGCCACCGGCTCGCGCTTCACGTAGACATCAGGCAGCCTATATTCCAGCTCGAAGGTCACCCATGCCTTTTCGCGCGCGCCCACGACGCGCTGCACGAGCAGTTGCAGCGTCCACGGTTCGGTCGGCTCGAAATTGAACTCGGCCGGTACGACGAACAGGGCAATCTCAGGAAAGTCGGGTGCGCCTTCGGCTTCGAGGCTCCCCAACCGGGTGTGGTCGCGATCGCGAAAGCGGATGCTGTTGGTCTCCTGGATCAACTCGATCCGATCGAAGATCCCGCCGCGAACGTAAGCTGCTCCCTTGAAGGAATAGCGGCCCGAACCTGCAACGACGATAGCCTGCTGGCCAGGCTTGAGCCGCGCAGTCAGGCGATCGTATCCGTCGTTGCCGAGCAAGCTGCGGCCGATGGTCGGCACCGCGACGTCGGCCACATACAGATCGATGAAGGTGTCGCCGGGCTCCCCCTCTTCCGGGCGGGCCGCTGCAGCCGCGTTGCCTGATTTCTCGAATGCCTGATTGACTTCGGCAAGGGAGATGGTCAGGCGGCGAACGGAGCCGTCACCAACCAGGCTTTGCCAATCGCGGATCGCGCTCTTGCCGGGATCAATCTCTTTGGTAGCTTGAGGCGCGGCTCCGGTCGGCGCATTGCCCTGGGCACCGAGACGACCGCTCTTGATGAGCTTGGTCGCGGACCTGACGACGCTGTCTCCCATCACCAGAACGGTGACCGTCGCGCCACTGACAATATCGACCTGCGGCGCGGGTGCCACTCCGCGCACAACGGGGTCCATGTCAGTACCAATCAGCCTATTGACGGCTTCAAGGATGCGTTTTTCCGGAATACCCACCAGAACGATGGGCTCCTTATGTTCGACCAGCCTGAGGCCGGTGAGTACGCCCTTCGTACTGATTCCGATCAAAAGCTGAATCGGCTTGCCGGAGTAGCCGGTTGCGTTGGCGAAGTCCGAATTCAGATAGACGAACCCGAGAAGCTGGTCATCCTTATATGCAGGTGCAATCGCCGGATCGCCTTGCAGCGATCCGAACCTGTTTGCACCCGGAACCAGTTCGCCCGGCTCCGCCTTCGGCAGATACTCGCTCAATCTGCCAGCCGCATAGATCGGACAGCCGGAGCCCACCCAGCCGAGAATGGCCAGAACCAACCCCAGGTACAGACGGATGCCGAAGAGTTTTCGCAAGGGCGCCGCTTTCAGTTAGCAGAACGCCGTTGTTCTGAATCCCGCTCCTTGTAACAGCGCGACCAGGCTTGCCTTTGCGCTATCTCAAACTAATGCGATGCGGATCAGGCCAAGCTCCGCAAACTGATTGGAACCCAAGATGCGCAGCGAACCCCTGTTGGCAGCAGAGCCGACCGCTCCCGTCCGCAACGTCGGCGAACTCTATGCGATTGCATCCACGCAGGCCCAACGGGCCGCGCTGCGATATGGCAAGCTTGCGGCAGCCGGCGACGAGACCTTCGAGCCCGTCCGCTGCGTGTTTGAAGCATTGAGCGAGCGGGAGCGGCAGCGCGCTGAAGCAATCGAAGCAGCCTGCATCGCGGCTATCGGACGCGCGCCGGCTCAGGCCGATCTCCGCTGGATGCCGATGGACCTGGTTCCCACGGAAGAGCTGTCCGATCTCAAAAATTCCCTTCTCTCGACCGCCTATGGCGCATGGGCTCTCGCCGTCCGGCACCGCGAACGCGCTTTCATATTTTGGACTTATGTTGCCGCACGCGCTGAACTCGCAATCGTACGTGCGGCCGCTGAGAGAATGGCCTGCGAGGCGCTGCACGATGGTAATCTTCTACGCCGTGAACGCCGATTGGCCTGGCGGGCCGAGCGAAGTGAGGCCCATGCGGGAGACGCGCCCGCAGCCACCGAGCTGTCCTCGGCAGCGCTACTTGAAAGCCTTCTTTTCAAAGACATCTTCCGATGGTCGCAGGAAGCGCCCGCGGCGCAACGACGGCACCTCCTGTCCCTCATCGGAGACGGTTCACAAGGTCCGGTCCCCGAGACAAACGACACGCTGCCGCACCCTGAAGCACTCGACGAGGTCAAGCGTCGCGCGCTTCGACGCGCGGAGCAATTGTCTTCGATCTATCTGGATGAGGCCGACAAAGCCGTCGACCAGTCCCGGCTGGAACTGGCTCAGCAGCTCGCGGCCCGGTCCATCGCTCGGCTGGCAGACCTTCGGACCATCGCATCTCACACTGGATGATGGATCGCCAACGTCTTCGACGTTTGCGCTCCGACAAAGACATGATCGCAATCCCGTCCGATGCTGGGATTATGGAACAACAGAACATCGTCGATCACCGGTCTGAAGAAATGACGATTGATGTCCGCGCGATCCCCCGGCCGACGCGCCATCCGTTGATCTTCGATACGTTTGATCAATTGGACTTAGGAGAGTACTTCTGTGTCGTGAGTGACCACGACCCGCGGCCGTTGCACTACCTGTTCGATGTCAGGTACCCAGGCGCCTTCACGTGGGATTATGTCGAGAAAGGCCCGGATGTCTGGCGTGTCTGCGTCGGCCGTGCTGCCCAGGCTGAATGAGTCACTACAGCTTGGATTGATACGAAGCCAAGCGCGTGGACGCGCGGCACGTTTCACGTCCGCTTTGCGCCGGAAGCTGCCTTCCAAGTGATTGTTCCGTCAGCGTGCTTTCTCTTTCACGTACCGTCCCGGCGCAGCTTCACCCGGAGGATAGAGGTTGCTGCCGAGTTGCGTGCGCGCTGCCAGCTTGTCTTCCGTCCATGGCTCCAGCCAGGCGATCCAGTCATTCCACCAGCTGCCGGGCTTCTCCTCCGCACCGGCGAGCCACGCTGCTGGATCTTCATCCCGACTGGCTGACACCCAATAGCTTCGCTTGTTCTTCGATGCGGGATTGATCACCCCGGCAATATGCCCGCTCGCGCCAAGGACAAAACGAATGTCGCCGCTGAACAGGCCTGTGGTTCGATATGCGGATCGCCATGGCACGATGTGATCTTCCATCGTCGCGAGGACGTAGGCAGGCAGATCGACCCGGCCCAGATCGATGGGCGTGTCGCACATCGTCAGCCTGTTCGGCTCCCGGAGGTTGTTCTCCAGGTACATGTTCCTGATGTACCAGCAGTACATCGGGCCGGGCAGATTGGTGACGTCCGCATTCCAGAACAGGAGATCGAAGCGTTCGGGCGGCTTTCCCTTGAGATAGTGATTGACCACATTCGGCCAGATGAGCTCCTTCGAACGCAGCGTCTGGAACACGAACCCGAGCTCGGCGCCCCGATAGATACCGCCCCTCCCGATCGTCTGCTCGCGCAGACACACACTCTGCTCGTCCACGAATACGCCAAGGTCGCCGGGCTCACGAAAGTCGAGCATCGTCGTCAGCAACGTCACGCTCGCGACCGATTCGTCGCCTCGGCTGCGCAGGAGCGCGAGCGCTGAGGACAGGATAGTGCCCCCGACGCACCAGCCGACAACGTTGATCTTGTCGACGCCCGAAATCGATCGGGCGACTTCGATCGCGCGTATTGCGCCGTGCTCGATATAGTCGTCCCACCCAAGATGCCCGCATGACGCATCGGGATTGCGCCAGGAGACCATGAAGACGGTCTGGCCGCGCTCGATCGCAAAGCGAACGAACGAGTTCGCCGGCTGAAGATCGAGGATATAGAACTTGTTGATGCAGGGCGGGACGATCAGCAACGGCCGGGCAGCCACCTGCTGGGTTGTCGGTTCATACTGGATCAGCTGAAAGAGCTCATTCTCGAACACGACCGCGCCCCTGGATGTCGCGACGTCCTTTCCGACTTCGAATGCGCCTTCGTCCGTGATCGTGAGGTTTCCCTTGCCGAGATCGGCCACCAGATTGTCCAGGCCGGCCTTCAGGCTCTGACCTTCCGTTTCTGTCGCGATCTTGATGGCGTCGGGATTGGTGGCGACAAAATTGGTCGGGCTCATTGCCTCGACGAGCTGGCGCGTGAAGAAGCGCAGGCGATGCTTCTCCTTCTCCTCCAGATCGAGAGCTTCCACGAAGTCGACGCAATAGCGCGCGTTCAGCAGATAGCATTGCTTCAGCAGGCTATAGTGTGAATTGTCGCGCCATTCCGTACCATTGAACCTCCGGTCCCCGCGCGCAGGCTCGACCGCTGGTTCAGCCTGCGCGCCCGCGCTCGTCTTGAGCGCATGTTCCGCGAGCGCATAGAGGCGCCTCAGATGGTCCGCCTGGAGTTCGACAAGACGTCCCGTCGAATCCATCACCGAACCGGCCTCCGTATGGCCGCCGGTGGCCGACGTGGACGCAAGAGACCGCCAGAAGCTCGCGCCCGCCTTCACGAAGGCATCAACGAACTCGTCAGGCATGTTGAACGGCCGGTTCATATCACCCTCACTCGAACGAAATATAGTGCGTTGTTCGTTTCCTGCTCCGGGCCGCTTCTGTCTGGCAGCCTTCCCGGTCACCGCGTGACGTCAAAGGATGCCACACCGCTGTCCAATCGTCACGATCCCGCGTGGATAATCGAACCTTCCGTGATCCCGTCCAAGTTCACCGGGAGACGCTTGATATTGTCGTACAAGGGGCGCTTCGGGGCGTCCAAAAACGGCCACTTGCGATCGAGATCCGCCCCACGGCGAGATCAGAGGTCTTCGAGGCGACGCCAGGAATGTCGCACACGGCGAGCCTCTCTGCTGAACGCAAAATAGTAACCGCCGCCGCCGCCGGGCTGGTCATGCGTTCGATCAATCGCAAAGCCCGAATAATGGCAATACAGCAGAGTGCCGACACCACCGTGCCCGACAAAGAGCACATCGCCCGGTTTTTCCCGAGCCAAGACGTGTTCGACCTCGCGTACGATGCGCAACTGGGCATCAACCGCGCGCTCCCAGCCCCGAACGCTGATTTGGGGCTGCGCAAAAAACTGATCGGCCACCCCCTGAAATTCGTCAGGCATCAGGAATCCGGTTGCGGATCGATCATTCTCATGCATCGCTTCCCGCACCTCTACCTCGAGGCTCAGCTTCGCGGCGATGATCTCGGCCGTCTCGATCGCCTTCCGCTCGCCACTGGAGATGATCTGCGTGGTGCGCGAGAGCTGCCGCGTGCCCGCGACTGCGTGGGTGCGAGCCCTCCCGATCTCACTCAGGCGCCAGGACGGGACCGGGATCGCCGGATCAATGTCCACCTGGGGATGGGTGAGATAGCGTACGAGGCTCGTCATGAGCTAGGCATCATTCTGCGTCGTGACCCGCAGGCCCACGGCATCGAAAACGTGCACGTCCCGAGCTGCGGCGATGAGCGTAGCCCGCTCGCCGGGTATCGGGGTCTGCCTGCCGCGCACCTCGGCAACGAACAGCCTGTCGTCGGCACGGCGCACATAGGCAAAGGAAGCTTCGCCGAGCCGTTCGACCAGTTCGACGACGCCTTCCACGGCGAAGGGACCGTCTTCCCCTCGGCCGAGATGCTCCGGACGGACACCGACCGTCAGCGAGTCGCCGACCTTCAATGATGTCGCCGGTAGATCGAAGCTGCGAAAGCCGGGTCCCGAGATGCGTGCGCATCCGCCCTCGACGCTGCCAACCTTCGCTTCGAAAAAATTCATCGCAGGCGAGCCGATGAAGCCGGCAACGAACAGATTGGCCGGCGCGTAGTAGAGATCGAGCGGCCTGCCGACCTGCTCAATGCAGCCCTTGTTCATCACGACGATCCGGTCGGCCAGTGTCATCGCCTCGACCTGGTCGTGCGTGACATAGACGATCGTCGACTTCAGCATTCGATGCAGATTCGCGATCTCGACGCGTGTCGAGACGCGCAAGGCCGCATCGAGATTGGAGAGCGGCTCGTCAAACAGGAAAACGGCAGGCTCGCGCACGATCGCACGACCAATCGCAACGCGCTGACGCTGACCGCCGGAGAGATCGCGCGGATAGCGCTCGAGCAATTCGTCGAGCCGCAGCATGCGGGCAGCCTCCGCGACGCGCCGGTCGCGCTCGGCCGGCGGCACCCCCGTGAATTTCAACCCGAACGTCATGTTCTTGCGCACGTTCATATGCGGATAGAGCGCGTAGGACTGGAACACCATCGCGATGCCGCGCTCGGCGGGCGCGAGCGTGTTGACAAGCTTGCCGGCGATTTGAATGTCGCCACCCGACGCACCGTCGAGCCCGGCAATCATCCGCAGAAGCGTCGACTTGCCGCACCCTGACGGCCCGACGAGAACGACGAATTCGCCGTCCTCGATGTCCAGGTTGACGTCGTTGAGCACGGTCGTCGCGCCATAACGCTTGTTGAGGTGCTCGATGCGCAGATTGGCCATTCTGACAACCTATTTGACTGCGCCGGAGGTGAGGCCTGCGATGAGTTGGCGCGAGAGGATCACGTAGATCAAGACGACCGGCAGGATCGCCATCGACAGCGCGGCGAGCACGGAATTCCAGTCGGTGATGTACTGGCCAAGAAACTGCTGCACGCCGAGCGTGACCGTATGCGTCGAATCGCTCGACGTCAGGATCAATGGAAACCAGAGATCGTTCCAGATCGGCACGATGGTGAAGACAGCGACGGTCGCGATCGCCGGGCGCAGCAGCGGCGCGACCACCTCGAAGAAGATGCGGGTTTCCGGCACACCGTCGCAGCGCGCGGCATCGCGCAGGTCTTTGGGGATCTGCTGGATGAACTCGCTCAATATGAAGATCGACATCGGCAGGCCTTGCGCGACGTAGACGAGAACCAGGGCCGTCAGCGTGTCGTTGAGGCCAGCCGAGCGCATCATGTTGAGGATCGCGACGGAGCCAAGCCGGATCGGCACCATGATGCCGATCGACAGAAACAGTGCGAGCGCCGTCGAACCACGAAAGCGGTATTCGGTCAGCGCCCAGGCCGCCATCGCGCCAAACAGCAGCACGAGCGCCATGCTGACGAGGGTCACGATCAGCGAATTCGAATAGTAGGTCAGGATATGGGAGGAGCGAAAAACCTTCTCATAGCCGACGAGGCTGAAGGTTGTGGCATCCGGCAGCGCGAGCGGGCTGCCGAAGATGGCGCTGCGCACCTTGAACGAATTCATCACGACGAGCAGGATCGGACCTACCGCCAGCACGCTGTAGGCGATCAGGACGAGATGGACACTGAGGCTTTTCGCGCGCTGCTCCGCCGTCATGCCCGCCCCTCAGAAAGCGTAACGGCGGACGCGCCGCTGCACGAGGAAGAGATAGAGACAGAGGCCGAGGAGGATGATGAAGAACATCACGGTCGCGACCGCAGAGCCCATCGTCGGATTTCCGAGTTGGAGCTGATTGCCGAAGAAGGTGCGGTAGAAAAACGTGCCGAGAATGTCGGTCGCGAAATTCGGCCCCGCAAGCGCGCCCTTGACCGAATAGATCAGATCGAAAGCGTTGAAGTTGGCGACGAAGGTCAGGACCGAGACCAGGCTAATCGTCGGCAGGACGAGCGGAAGCTTGATGTGGAAGAAGATGCGGAAATGCCCGAGCCCGTCGACGCGCGCCGCGTCGATGAGTTCTTCGGGGATGTTGAGCAGCGCGGCATAGATCAGCATCATCGGGATGCCGACGAATTGCCAAACGGAAATGAGGGACAGGGTTACGAGCGCGCTCGATTCGAGACCCAGCCAGGGAGCGAACAGTGAGCCCAACCCGACGGCCTTCAAGGCGCCGGAAGCAACGCCCCAGAGCGGGGAAAGGATCAGATTCCAGGAGAATCCGACGATGACAACCGAAAGCATCGTCGGCAGAAACATGACGGTGCGGTAAAAGCCCTTGAGCCTCAAGCCCGGCAGGCTCAGCAATCCTGCGAGCGCAATACCGATCGGATTCTGCACGCACATGTGCACGGCAAAGAAGATCAGATTGTTGCCGAAGGCATTCCAGAACGGCTTCGACCACAGCGCGTCGCCGAGCAGCGTTTCGAAGTTGGCGAGCCCGACGAAATACCGCGCTCCCGATGGATCGCTCGTGTAGGTCGAGAGCGCCATCGTCGCGACGAGCGGATAGATCGAGAACAGGGTGTAGATCGCGACCGCCGGTCCGAGAAAGAACAGCAGAAGGCCCGCGAGTTTTGCGCGAGGCATCTGGGCGGTGATGTTCGAGACCGATTCGGGCATGACGGAAAGAGATCAAACCTAAAGTGAGTTATCGTCCCTCTCCGCGCTTGAGGCTCGCGCCATGGGTTAGCGGAGTGTGCAGCAACTATCGAATAAAACAAGGAAGTCCCTCTCCCCGCGAGAGCGGGGAGAGGGACTGGCGTCATTTAGCGGGCTTGTACCACTTGTCGAGGCCGTCCTGCAGTTGCTTGCCGGCGGCATCAGGCGTCAGCTTGCCGTTGACGACCTGCGCCGACACGTTCCAAAGCTCGTTTTCGAGATTCGGCGTACCGCGCGACAGGATCTGGTACGAGTTGCGGATCGTCGACTTGCAGTTCTGGCGCCATCCGACCATCGTCGCCGCGACGTCGTCCTCGACCTTCACTGGCGTCTTGGCGAGGGAGAAGAAGCCGGGAAGGGAGTTGGCGTAGATCGTCGCGAATTCCGGCGTCGTCAGCCATTCCAGAAACTTCTTGGCATCTTCCTTGTTCTTCGACGCAGCGTTGACGCCCATCGCGATGTCGGTGTGATCGGAGATATAGCAATCCGCCGTGCCAGCCGGCTGCGGCGGCGGGAACGCACCCATGGCAAATTTCGCCTGGCCGCGGAACGTCGAGATATCCCACGAGCCAGCCGCATAGATCGCGCCCTTGCCGAGCGAGAACAGGTTCTGACTGTCTGCGTAGGTCTGCGCCTGGAAACCCGATCCGAGATACGGCGCCCAGCTGGCGATTTCCTTGAACGCTGCGACGTATTGCGGGTCGGTGAGCTTCTCTTTGCCGGCAATCAGATTGGCGCGACCGGTCTCGCCTTTCCAATAGTCGGGGCCGATGTTCTGGAAGCCCATGGTCGCGGCCTCCCACTGGTCAGCCGTGCCCATCACCAACGGGACGTAGGTCCCGTCCTTCTTGAATTTCTCAAGTACGGCGTGGAATTCCTCGAGCGTCTTCGGCTCGGACACGCCGACCTTGGCGAAAGCTTCCTTGTTGTAGATGAACCCGGCGATGACGGAAGCGATTGGGACGCAGAAGGTGGTTTTGCCGTCGTCGGTTTGCCATGCGGCCTTTGCGACATCAGAGAAATTGTCCATGCCCTTGAGGCCGTCCACCGCGTCGAGCTGATGCTTCTGATAAAGCGCGAGCGAGGCATCGAACGGACGGCACGTAATGAGGTCGCCGGCAGTACCACCATCGAGCCGCGCGTTGAGGGCGGCGTTGTATTCCTTGGGCGCCGAGGGCGCGAATTCGACCTTGATGTCGGGATAATGCTTGTTGAAGGCGGGAATGATCTTCGAATTCCAGATGTCGGCGTCGTCATTGCGCCAGCTCTCGATCTTCAACGAGCCTGCCTGGGCCGACGCAAGCCCCGCAAGCAACGCCAACGCGGCAACCTCAGCTCCCATTGCAGCCTTGAATGTCCGTCTCATGCTACGCTCCCTTGTTCGGGCCTTCGCCCGTGATCCCGTTGACGCTTGCGCGGCGCAACGCGTCGTCTATCCGGCCTTCCGCAGCAGCCAGCCACGTGACCGCTTCGCTCATGCTGACGATACCGCAGGCAACCAGGATTGCCGGCTTGACCTCACCGCCGGCCTCGCGCAGCGCCGCTTCCGCTTTGGCATCGCTGACGCCGGCGATTGTTGCGACGATCCCGCGCGCCCGCTCGCGCAATTTCGCATTATCGGCCTTCAGATTGACCATCAGGCCCTGATGGATGTGACCAAGCTCGAATCCCATCAATGATGAGAGCATGCCGAGCGCGGCCTTTTGCGCAGCTCCGGCCGCGAGCCGGGTCGAGCCGCGCAGCGCCTCCTCCCCGCTCTCGAGCAGGATCGACGCGTCGGCACCGACGAGCAAGGGCGAACCTTGACGATGCGCAATGCCAATCACGAAAGCGCCGCGACGGCGCGCCTCTGCGGCGGCCGCGACCGTGAACGGCGTCGAGCCGCTCGCCGATACGACGATCACGGCATCACGAGAGAGGTCACCGAGCCCGGTCATAGCCCGCTCGCCGGCTGCGGCATCGTCCTCCGCGGCCCCATCGATGCGGAACGGCTCGGTTGTCCCGCCGGGCAGGACAATTGCGATGCGGCTTTCATCGAGGCCGAACGTGCCAGGAAGCTCGGCTGCATCTTCGGCCGCTGCAAGACCGGAGGAGCCTGCGCCCGCGTAGACCAGGCGCCCGCCTGCTCGCCAGATCGCAGCAAGGCGAAGCGCGGCGGCGCGGATGTCGGCGGAGGCAGCTGCGACTGAAGCAATCGCTCGGCGATACGATGCGAGCATCGCCTCCGCAAACATCGCCTCATTGACAATCACGACACCGTCCGTGCCGCGCCACCTCTCCCCGTCCGTCTCCAAGTTCGGCAGTACCGACATCGTGAATACCAATGGTAGATACCTCTTGTATTTGTTTTAGCCATATGACATACCACTTGTCTAGAGGCGTTAAGAAATTTTTTAGGAGGCTCCTTGGCGACGGCCCAGTTCTTCCTCGGTGTGGACGGCGGCGCGACGCGTTGCCGCGCGAGACTGCGGGATTCGTCTGGCCGCGAGCTCGGGCGCGGCCTCGGGCCGGCTTCGAACATCTATCTCGATTTCGACGAGGCCATGCGGGTCGTTCGTGAAACGATCGAGTCCGCGATCGCCGACGGCGCGCCAAGGCAGGAAATCGCAGTCGGCCTTAGCCTTGCGGGGCTTTCGGACGACAAGGAAGCGGAGCGTGTCTCCGCTGCCCTGCCCGGCTTTGCGCGCATCGTCGCAGTCAATGATGCTGTCGCCGCCTGCGTCGGTGCCAATGGCCTCGGCGACGGCGGCCTGATCATCGCGGGCACGGGCTCGGCAGGCATCGCTCGCGTGGGAGCTCGAACGACCATCATCGGCGGGCGCGGTTTCTGGCTCGGCGACGACGGATCTGCCGCACGCCTCGGCGAGTCGGCGTTGCGCGCGACGCTGCGTGCGATCGATGGCCTCGAGCCGATGAGCGGACTCTCGCAGGCGCTCGGGCGCCATTTCGATTACGATCCATTGCGGATGAGCCGCTGGGCAGCGGACGCGAGGCCCAGAGACTACGGCGCCTTCGCACCCCAGATCCTGGACGTCGCCAGGTCCGGAGATATGCGCGCGCGCGAAATTGTCGGCGAAGCAGCCAGCGCGATCGCCGCGCTTGCGAACGCGCTGAATGCGCTTGGCGCCGAGCGCATAGCGCTCGCTGGCGGCTTCGGTGAGCCCTTGCGTCCCTTCCTGCCGCCTGACGTGGCCAAGCGCCTCGCCCCGCCGCGGCGCGATGCGGTCGACGGCGCAATCCTGCTCGCCGGCGGAACGCTCGCGGAGGACGCAGCATGTCCATGACGGTCGAAACCGCACCGGGTCAGAAGCTCTATCGTGCCGTGGTCGACGCGCTTCGGCGCGAGATTGAGACCGGACGCTTCGCGGAGACGCAATTGCTTCCGGCCGAGCGCGTATTGTGCGAACTGCTCGACGTATCGCGCACCACGCTGCGCAAGGCGATTGCCGATCTGATCGCCGAAGGCGTGCTGTTTCATCGCCATGGCGCCGGGACCTTCATCCATCGCGCAACACCGCGCGTCGAACAGCCCTCGTCGCGCCTGACGAGTTTCACGGAAGACATGCGGCTGCGCGGATTGGAGGCGAGTTCGCGCGAGCTTGAGCGCGGCGTGTTCCTGCCGACGCCGGAAGAGGCCATGATGCTTGGCGTACGGCCGAACGAACGCGTGTTCCGGCTCGGCCGCCTGCGCCTGGCCGACGGTTCGCCCATGGCGATCGAACGCGCCGCCGTGCCGATACGCTATCTGCCTGAACAGGATTCGGTCGGCGGCTCGCTCTACGAGGCGCTCTCCGCGCGAGGCTTCAGGCCCACCCGGGGCCTGCAGCGCTTGCGTGCGACCCTCGTCGATCATGTGGATGCGGAACTGCTTGGCGTCGCAGCGGACAGCCCGGCGCTCTATATCCAGCGCATCGCCTACCTTGCCGACGGATCCTGCGTCGAGTTCACGAAATCCTGGTACCGCGCCGACGCCTATGATTTCGTCTCCGAACTCACGCTGTCGCCACCGACCCGAAAGGCGCACCGATGACGACCCACATGCTTCAGGAGATCGGCGAGGCAGGCGAAGCGGTCGCGCGCCAGCTTGGCCAGAATGCGGAGCGGCTCGCTGAACTTGGGGCGCGCCTGCGCGCCCTCGATCCGCCACTCGTCGCAACCATCGCCCGCGGCTCATCGGATTGCTGCGCGCTCTATCTGAAATACCTCGTCGAGATTGTTTCGGGGGTGCCTTGTGCCTCTATCGGCCCCTCCATCGCGACGCTTTATCGTACGCCGATGCGGCTCGAAGGCGGCGTTTCCGTCGCGATCTCGCAATCGGGACGCAGCCCGGACATCGTCGAAATGCAGCGCGCCACTCGGCGTGGCGGTGCACTGGCGGTCGCACTGGTCAACGACGTGACCTCACCGCTCGCGCGAGAGGCCGAAGTGCTTCTGCCGCTGTGTGCCGGCACGGAACGTTCCGTCGCTGCGACCAAATCGATGGTTGCAGGTCTCGTCGCGGGCGCGAGCCTCGTCGCGGCCTGGCGCGAGGATCGGCAGCTCGCAGACGCCCTCACCGGCCTGCCGGACGTCCTGCGCGGGCAAGCGGCGCCGCCGCCCGCGACGATGCTGGAGAGACTCGCAAATGCCCGCAGCGGCTTCGTGCTCGGCCGTGGCGCGACGCTTGCGATCGCCGCGGAGGCGGCGCTGAAGCTCAAGGAGACCTGCGCGATTCACGCCGAGGCCTACTCCGCGGCGGAGGTACTGCACGGCCCGGCCGAACTTGTGGCCTCGGGCTTTCCCGTCATTGCCTTCCTGCCGTCCGACGCGGCGCGCGAAGGCATGCTGCCGACACTCACGGCCCTGACCAATGCCGGCGCGACGGTGATCACGATCGAGGCGGGCGGCGCTGACGAGGCCGATCGTCTCGCGACGGCAAAAGTCGAGGCGACGCTGCTGGAGCCCATCGTCATGATCCACCGCTTCTACCGCCTTGCCGAGGCGCTTGCGCTCCGGCTCGGGCGTGATCCCGACCGCCCGCGCAACCTGCGCAAGGTGACGGAGACTGTTTGATGACCATACTATCCGGCGCGCGAATTTTTGATGGCGAGCGTTTTCTCGACGACCACGCTGTCGTCGTCGAAGGCGGGCGCATCGCGGCAATCGTCCCTCACTCCGAGAGACCTCACGGCGCCGCGCACGATCTCGGCGGCGGCCTGCTCGCGCCCGGCTATATCGATGTGCAGGTCAATGGCGGTGGGGGCGTTCTTTTCAACGAGGATCCAACGCCCGAGGGCATCGCCCGTATCGCCGACGCGCATCGCAACCACGGGACCGTCGGGCTGCTGCCGACGCTGATAACCGACGCGCCGCAAGTGACGACCACCGCCATTGCCGCCGCGTGCGAGGCGTGGCGTCTGACGCCGGCGTCGCTCGGCATCCATCTGGAAGGGCCGTTCCTGGATCCGCGCCGCAAGGGCGCGCATGAGCTGAGGTACATCCGCAACCTCGGGCCCGACGACGTCGCGACGATCGTCGGAGCGAATTGCGGCTCGGTCATGCTGACGCTCGCGCCCAATCGGGTCGGGGTGGATAGCATCGCCGAACTTGCCCGTCATGGCGTGCTCGTCTCGCTCGGCCACTCCGATGCGACCTACAAAGAGGCGCGCGCCGCGGTCGAAGCCGGCGCGCGCGCGTTCACCCATCTGTTCAATGCGATGAGTGCGCCGGCCGTTCGCGAGGCGGGCATGGTCGGTGCCGCGCTCGATCTTGACGAGCCGTTCGTCGGCATCATCGCCGACGGCCATCACGTGCATGA
This sequence comes from Bradyrhizobium sp. CCGUVB23, assembly GCF_024199885.1. Classification (NCBI taxonomy): domain Bacteria; kingdom Pseudomonadati; phylum Pseudomonadota; class Alphaproteobacteria; order Hyphomicrobiales; family Nitrobacteraceae; genus Bradyrhizobium; species Bradyrhizobium sp. CCGUVB23. The sequence goes on along the minus strand of NZ_JANADQ010000001.1, from coordinate 7,819,717 downwards.
GGCGAACCTGCGCATCGCGCTTGCCGCCAAGCGTCGCGATCGTTTCATGCTCATTACCGACGCGATGCCGCCGGCGGCCGGTGGTCCCGATCAATTCGATCTGCTGGGCCGCCGCGTGACAAACGTTGATGGTTGCCTGCGGCTCGACGATGACACGCTCGCCGGCTCGGTGCTGACCATGGACGAGGCAGTGCGTTATGCCGTCAACGTCCTGAGGCTCGATCTCGCCGATGCACTCACGATGGCCTCGCGCGTCCCGGCGACGTTTCTGCGGCGCGAGACCGAGCTCGGGCGCATCGCGCCCGGATATCTGGCGAGCCTCGTGCATCTCGACGACGATTTGCGCGTGCACGAAACCTGGATCGAGGGCCGACCGACTGCCAACGGCGCCTAGTGCAGATCTGGCGGGCGTTGTTTCGATTGAAGGACGCGATTGAGCCATGTCTTCTTCATCTTCGTCGACAGCGCAGCCCCTCCGCGTTCTCGTGGTTGGCCTCGGCACCATGGGAACCAGCCACGCCCGCGCCTACCGGGCGATCGAAGGCTTCGAACTCGCTGGCCTCTGCACGTCTCGCGCGGCCGATCGCCAAGACCTCGAGGCCGAGTTTCCCGGCCTGCCGCGTTTCGAACGATACGACGAGGCACTCGCGACGCTGCGTCCTGACGCCGTCGCGATTTGCACCTACACCGAGCATCACGCCGCCATGGCGCTAAGGGCATTCGCGGCAGGCGCGCACGTGTTCTGCGAAAAGCCGCTGGCCGACACGCTGGAAGACGCAAAGCGCGTCGTCGACGCGGCGCGCGCGAGCGCAAAGGCCCTCCTGATCGGCTATATCCTGCGCGTCCATCCGTCGTGGTCGCGCTTCGTCGAGATCGGCCGGACGCTCGGAAAGCCACTCGTGATGCGCATGAATCTCAACCAGCAATCGGCCGGCTCGTTCTGGGAGGTTCACAAGAAGCTCATGCTGTCGACCTCGCCGATCGTCGATTGCGGCGTGCATTATGTCGACATCATGTGCCAGGTGGCGCGCTCGCGGCCGGTCGCGGTGCACGCAGTCGGGGCGCGACTCACGGACGAGATCGCGCCTGGCATGTACAACTACGGCCATCTTCATATCATGTTCGAAGACGGATCGGTTGGCTGGTACGAGGTTGGCTGGGGACCGATGATGAGCGAGACCGCTCATTTCGTGAAGGACATCATCGGGCCGAACGGCAGCGTGTCGATCGTTGCAAAGGAAAGCACGGACGCGACTGCGCGTTCGGCGGACCATGACACCCATACGCGCACCAACGCGATTCGCATCCATCACGCGGCCCTGAACTCGGAACGCGACTTCGCGAAGCCCGATGAACTCCTCTCCACCGAAGACGAACCCGGTCATCAGGAGCTCTGCGAGCGCGAGCAGCAGCTGTTTCTGAAGGCGATCCGCGGCGAGATCGATCTGTCCGAGCATCACGAGGCCGCGATCAACTCGCTGAGCATCGTCTTTGCCGCCGACGCCAGCGTTCGAAGCGGCGAAGTCGTACACCTGTAGCGACTGATTTTCGGATGCACTCGTGGCACGCAATGCCTGGCCCGGCAGGGAGCAGGACACGATCAGAGCATTGAACACCCGTAGTGAGCTCGTCGATGTCCTCTCGCGGCCAACGAAGCGGGACGGCTTTGACCTGTGTGTGCAAACGCCATCGCTACGCCGCAACGTCCGCAAAGAAAAACCCCGGCGGTTGCCCGCCGGGGTTCTCTGATCGGTCGAAAGATCGATCTTAGAAGTTGCGCTGAGCGCGGAGGAGCATGCTGACCGAGCTTTGGTCCTTCAGCTCATACACGCCTGCCGGCTTGGCAGCGGCAGCAACGCCCGGGCTCGCGATGGTGCCCGAGTACTTCTGGTCCAGATGCGACCAGTTGACGTCCGCCGTGAAGGCCAGGTTCTTGACCGGGGTCCACACGGTGTTGACACCGATCACAGCGAAGTTGAAGTCGGGGTTGCAGGTACCGACGAGGCCGAGCAACGTAACAGCGTTGGCGCAGATCGCGGTCTTGCCACCGTCACCGTACCGCACGGAGCCGTAGCCACCGTAGATGCCGCTCGCCACGTTCGGGGTCCAGTTGTGGGTATAACCACCGCGGAAGCCCCAGGTCTTCACAGACTCGATCGACGAGCCGGTGGTGAAGACACCATCAGCAATGCCGGCGATTCCGACGCTCTGGTACGCGCCGATGCCGCTGCCGCTGTACATGAAGAAGGTCTGCGGGAACAGGCTCTGGAAGTTGTAGCGAGACGCGCCATCCGTGTAGACGGCCTGCAGGTTGATGCTGTCGCCAGGTCCGGTCGGGATGTTCTTGATCGACAACGCACCCTGGATCGCCCAGCCCCACTTGTCAGCCGGGTGACCGGTGAGTTCCGTGGCGCCGTAGTAGGCGGGATGCATGTCATGAGCGGCAACCGAGATCTGGGCCAGACCCCAGGCCTGGTCGACACGGATCGCACCAACGATGTCGGGAGAACGCGTTCCACCCCAATCGTTGGTGCCATAGATGCCCTGAACCATGTTGGCAGCCGTCGCACCCGACAGATTCCAGAGGTTCGAATTGCCGCCTGCCGACGTGGTGATGTCCTGCAACGCGATCGAGCCGGTGATGCCCTGGCCGAAGTCAGCCGTGTAAGCGACCTGGTTCACGCCGGTGACGTGGTTGGAACCGCCCGGAATGGTGTCGGGACCGCCAGCCGGATAGCTCTGCCACGGAGCGTCGAACACCGAGACCGTGCGGCCGAAGGTGAAGCCAGCGAACTGGATGAACGCGTGGTAGAGGCCGAGCGAGGCCGAACCGTCCGCGGCGCCCTGCGCCGAGCCGTTGCTGCCGCTCACGGTGTTGCTGGTCCAGGTGAAGACCATATCGGCGTAGGTGCGAACCACGCCATACTCGGTCGCCGTGCGGGTATCGACGGTCAGGTCCATACGAGCGCGGCTGTACCAGTAGTTGGTCAGACGGTTGTTCGAACCCTGGTTCGCGCCTTGCTGGAAGGAATAGTCGCCTGCGCCAACCGAGGTATCCGCACGGACGTAGCCGCCGAACTTGATGCAGGTATCAGTGCCCGGCATGTAGTAGAAGCCTGCGCCGTACAGCGAGCAGATCTTCACGTATTCGACCGCCTTGGCCTTCACGGGGAGATCGGCTGCCTGTGCTCCGCCAACGGCGATCAGAGCCGCCGCCGAGCCAAGCATAAGGCTCTTCGTCAATTTCATTTGATTAACCTCCAAGTTGGTGTTGGGCGACTTGGACGCGATCGACGATCGCGGCCTCCGGCCCTCAATTCCCCATTCGTCCGCACCCGGGTTCCGGCTGCGGAAACGACTTCAAGGTGCCCCCCTCCGTCGCTAGGTTCGATATAATTTAACAAAACAATCATCTCAATTGATTGTTTTAATCAATCGATGGTTCGCGACGACCTGTTGCATGAGCGCAACACCACCAAATTCGAGGGGTTTTGGTCACATTTCGCGTCGAATAACAGCAAAAAACCCTCGGGGGGCATCCCGAGGGTTTCCTTGGAGGTTTAGCGAGTGGCGTTTCAGAACCCTTTGTTGAAAGAGTTTGAGCTGCTCCTAAACACTAGAGATGATTATTTTAATTAATTGATATTTGCAAGCCCATATTTGAGCCGATGCTTGCCGCCGTTTGGTTGCAAAAGTTGAGTATATTGCCTCGGTGGATAACGAATATCTGAGAGCAAAATCATTTGAGATAACCGTAAAGTAGCTAAAAGGCCCCTGGTGCCTTCAACCTCGCCGGAACTCAAAAATGATCGAGAAAAACCTCGACCGAGCAATCAAGGATTTCATTTGGAATGTGGTCGAGATCCACTCCCAATTGGAGGAGATCCATAAGAGCTGGGCCGAGCTCCTCGGCATCACAGAACCGCAATGGCTGATTCTGATGGCCATTGAAGAGTTGGATGAGGGGCAAGGCGTGGCTGGAATCGATGTTGCGGGCAAGTTGCGGATTCACCCGGCATTCGTCACCAATCAGACGAAGAGTCTCGAGAAGAGCGGATTGTTGTCGCGAGTGACTCGTGCGGACGACGCGCGTTATGTCTTGATGTCTCTTACAGCCAAGGCACAAGCGGAAATTGCGAAGCTCGCCAAGAGGAAACTTGCTCTAAACTCGACAATGTTCAACGAGTTCGACGAGAAAACCTTGGCAGACATCAACGCCGCGCTGGCGACGATTGCGAAGAATGCGCGGCTGGCATCCCGCCTGCTGGCGATAGATATCTCCTGAACCTTCAGCAGCTTGTTGACTGGCGCATAGGTAAGGGCCCCAAACTCGAACGAGCCACAGAGCGGACATCTTTGGACTTGATCTGCTTGCCGCTGGCAGCCTGCTACAAGTAATTTATCGGTTCAAATTGCCGATGCGGTCCGAGTTTTCGCTCAAGCCAATCGAGAACGAAATCGTCCTTCGTGACGAAATTTTCAAGCTCCCCCGAGCCCCGAGATATTGCAATGGAGCAATCCACTCCGGCAAGCTTGCAGTCGGCTTGCAGTTCAAGAGCATCCTGCTGGTCGACCATCGCCCGACCACCGGCTACAATCAGGACCGGACAGCGCATTCGCTGCACCAGTTGTAGACTAGACGTCCGCGCGCGGTCGGTGGCCGGGTCCCAGATTCCAGTCATCCAGCCCACGTTCGCTCGATGTCGGACCGCTGTCCAAAGTCCGCCGTCACAAACAGCCGCAACTATCCTGCGGTCGGTTGCAGCGATGCGCGACGCATGACTGGCGGCCATTCTCTCACCGCTGACAGCAATTCGGTCGGCATCGACATCCGATCGACTTTCCAAATAGTTCACCCAACTCGCCAAGAAGGCTTCAGGCCCGAACAGACGATGCCTTGATGCATCGTCTCCTCGAACAACCAAGATCGACAAATTGCGCCCCTCAGCCGCAGGCAGAAGCCGGCTCAAGCTCGTATCGACGGACGATTCTTCGTCGCTAATGCAAATGACCACGGGCGCAGGCCGTGCGCGACACGCGGGGGGCAGAAAGCACCCGGCAAGCCGCACTTGATCAAAAGGCTCAATCTCTACCCGCTCCACGCGACGAGGCTCACAGGCCTCGAAACTCCTGAGACTAGCCTCCATCCGGTCCTCAAGCGCGATGCTCGATGAACTCCCTGGATCAGCGAGCTCTCTTGCCACCTCAAAAGCTGTCAGGGCGCAAAACCAGGATTCACTGGATGACGTTTGCAACTTTTTCCTGATGGCGAACTCAGCCGAATCCCGATAGCGATCACCAACCGTCATCCAGTTGTGAATCCAGCGGTCGCGATCTCCAGGAGCCGCAACCAACAAATTGTCAAGAAATGCCGCTGCAGCGTGCCGCACATCTGCAAGGTTGGCGCTGGCGTTCGTCATAGATGCCTGCGGCCACCAATCGCCGTCCATGTCCCCCTCCGAAGGCCTGCTCTCCAACTCCCATAGGCACCCCTCCTTGGTTTTCGCCCGACCGTCCCCTCAACGCGTCCCTTGTCCATATCGCGAGCAGGCGAACTTGCCTGCACGAGACGCCGGCAAGACGCGCAATCACGATTGTCGGGAATACGACTTAACGAAGATTAGATTTTTGATCAGCTCGGTCAACCCTTGTCGGCGAACATAAATGCAGGCAACGATGACCAAGATTGTGTGATCGTTTCATTTGGTTTCCGAAGCCTGGACCAAAGCCCCGCCATGAATCGTGGCGACACAAGCTTCATCCAGGACTGCATCAACCCTTCGGCATTCTCCAACGTGGCCCCAAGGAACTGCATGCCCATCTCGGGCTTTTCTTGCAAGAGCAGGCGGTATTCTTACGGGAAAAGCTTGCTGAACTCCGCATTCCCTTTGTGGCCGGCATCGGCGGGCAAGCCGACGCGGCCTGGCGCAGCCCCCTCTCAGGTGGCGGCAACCGCATTGGTGCATGCCGTCACGCGACCATGCGTGACGCGTCATGTAAGCTTTCGCGTCTGCTGCGCGCTATCCAGTCGCCCCGAGCTCAAGTGTGACAGGTCCTTCGATCGTGCCGAAGGTCAGGGGCCCCGCCACTCCGACCGGCCTCACATGCAAACGGTTGAATGCCGGGCGGAAGCCGCCTTGCGCCCTTGCCGTCAATTCCAGGCCGGCAGCCTTCCGGCACAATTGGAAGGACAGAAGCAGAGCATCTGTGCGCCAGGCCGCCATGTCGCCGTCGTCCTCATAGAGATCGGCAGTGGCATGCGACGCCGGTGAGCCGAAGACCATGAGCGACCGCTCGCCCGGATTGCCGGCCAAATCGATATCAACGACCGGAATCATGGCTCCAGCACGGACGAACACAGGCAGGCGTCCAAGGGGCGCGGCGACCTGCACAGTCTCACCATCTGAGAAATGCCGGCCATCGTGCCAGTCGTACCAGCCACCTTCATGGGCAGGTAGCTGGACGCGGCGATCGGAAGCGCCCTCCTCGAGCACGGGCGCGACGAGCAGATCGGGGCCGACCATGAAGGCGTCCTCGACTTCCCTCACCGCCGCATCATCAGGGAAATCCCAGAACAGCGGGCGCACCACGGGCTCATGGTCGCGGCTGGCGCGCCACATCTGCGTGTAAAGGTAGGGCAGCAGCCGGTGCCGCATCCCGATCACCGCTCGCACCTGCGGCAGCACGGATGCGTGCATCCAGGGCAGAGTGACCGAACCGTCGTCGTTCCACGAGTTCATGATCATGCGCGGCCAGAATGCGCAGAACTCGACGAAGCGGCACAGCAACTCCGGGCTTGGCCTCGGGCCATGAAAGCCGCCGACATCGTGGCCGATGTTGAAAAGCCCGGACAGACTCATGTTGAGGCCCTGGGTGAGATTGAAGCGCAGCGTCTTCCAGGCGGTCTCGTTGTCTCCCGACCAGGTCTGGCCATAGCGCGCAAGTCCCGCCGGCCCGCCGCGGGTGATGACATAGGGCCGCCGCGAGGAGGATCGATCCGCCTGTGCCTCGAAGGATAGCTTCGTCATCAGCAACGCCTGTGCCGGACGCGCCAGCACCTGGGCGAAGGGGCGACCATCGCCGGCACAGACCGCGTCCTCATCCCAGATCTCGAACTCATTGTTGTCGTTCCACATGGAAACGACGCCATGATCGAGCAGCGCATGCTCGATGCCCGCGCGCCACCACCGGCGTCCGTCGGGATTGGTGAAGTCGACGTGAAAGCCGACGCCGTCCCAAAACTGCGCGACGGCCGGGGCTTTCGTCGCCCCGTCCTTCACCAGAATGCCGGCGTCGATGGCCTCGGTGAGCCGCGGATGATCGTCGAGCAGACACGGCTTGATGTTGGTCACCGGCTGCATGCCGGCTTCGACCAGCCGCGCCATGGTCGCCGATGGATCGGGAAACTTGTCGTGATTCCAATTGAATACGTAGCGCCGCCCGCCGATCGAGGTATAGCCGGAGCCGAAATGGAAGCTGTCGCAACGGATGGCGTGGCGGCTGCAGTCGGCGATGAAGTCCATGACCCGCCGGTCGGCGTCGGGCGCATCCGCGATCGCCATCGACGTGACACCGAACCCGAGCGACCAGCGCGGCGCAAAGGCCTGGCCCCCCGTGAGCCAGGAGAAACGACGCACGACCTCGCGCACACCGGGCCCCGAGAGCACGTAGAAGTCGAGGTCGCCATCATCGGCGCGATAAGACCGGAACGTGCCGTGATAGTTATCGATCGTGCAGCCGAGATCGACAGATCCGGTGGCGAGATTGTCGTAGAAAATGCCGTGAGCGCCTTGCGGCCCGTCGACGATGACGAACGGCAGCATCTTGTAGAGGGGATCGCTCAGCTCGGCATCGAACCCGCAAGGGTCTACGGCGTCGATGGCAAAGCGCCGTCCTGTGCGATCGAGCGGTCCGGCTTTGTCGCCGAGGCCGTAATGGCGCTCGTCCGGATGACGCGCCATCATGTGCGCGATGGCCGGCGTTTTGTTGGAGACGAAATAGGCCTGCGTCGGCCGGTCGCGCAGAAATGGCTCGACCTCGCCGTCTCGCCGCCAGGCAACGCCGAACGGGCGAAGCGTGACCTCGGCCGTCAGCCCCTCAGCGGCAATGGTGACGGTGCCCTCGCCCATTGAGACCGTCACCGCGGGATTGATGAAGCCCGACAGATCGTCGCGGTCGCGCCCGCCATACGGCGGCTCGATGCCGCCAGGTGCCAGCGACCAGCCACGATCAAACCGAAAGCCGCCAGCACGCCGAAGCGTCACCCGGCCGAGATCGCGCTCAAGGATGCGCACCGCGACGGTGGCCCCCTGCCCGACGTCGAACATTGCGGCTCCGCCCTCGCAACCGCGATAGCGGCCCTCAACCAGGGCTTTCATATCTCAGCACTCCATCATTGACATTGCTCTATCGTCGCCTGCCCTCAGGATTCAGCGGCCGGGCCGCACGGCAGCCCCTTCGGCGTCGAACAGGTGAAGGTGGGCCGGCTCGAAACGAACCGGGAGAGCCTCGCCGCGCCCCCGCAGCGCCTGACCGTTCTGGCGCACCGTGATCTGCGGCAAGCCGGGCGCGCTGCCATAGAAATACGTGTCGCCGCCGAGCTGTTCGACGAGGTCGATGGTGAGTGCGAGATCGGCGCCCTCCGCGGCAAGCGCGATATGCTCGGGACGTACGCCGAGCGTCGCCGATGCGCCCGCGGCGAGTGAGCCCGTCGTTACCTTGATCGGTTCACTGGCCTCACTGAGGCGTACCAGCCCCGGCGACACCACCTGCACCGGCAACAGATTCATGCGCGGCGAGCCGATGAAGCCCGCGACAAAGAGATTGTCCGGCCGATTGTACAGGTCGAGCGGCGTACCAACCTGCTCGATGCGGCCGCCGCGCAGCACGACGATGCGGTCTGCCATGGTCATCGCCTCGACCTGATCATGGGTGACGTAGATCATGGTGCCGCCGATCTCCGCATGCAGCGCCGCGAGCTCCTTGCGGGTGGCAACGCGCAGTTCGGCATCAAGGTTGGACAACGGCTCGTCGAGCAGGAATATCTTGGGATCGCGGACGATCGCGCGACCGATCGCCACGCGCTGCCGCTGGCCGCCCGACAGCGCCTTCGGCTTGCGCTCGACATACTCGGTGAGGCGCAGCATCGCGGCCGCGCGCCGAACCCGGGCGTCGATCTCGCTACGCGCAAGACCCATGTTCTCGAGCGCGAAGGCCATGTTCTTGTAGACGCTCATGTGCGGATAGAGCGCATAGGACTGGAATACCATAGCGAGCCCCCGGTCGGACGCTGGCACGCGCGTGACGTCGAGGCCATCGATCGCAATCTCGCCGTCGGTCACCTCCTCGAGCCCGGCGATGATGCGCAGCAAGGTCGACTTTCCGCAGCCGGACGGGCCGACGAAGACGATGAATTCGCCGTCCGCGATCGCAAGATCGACGCCGTGGATCACGGCGATCGTCCCGTAGGCCTTGCGGACGCCCTTGAGAGTCAGGCCAGCCATGAAGACATCCCCGCCATCATTTCATCCCCGTATTGGCTATTCCGGTGGCGATGAAGCGTTGCAGAAACACGAAGACAAGAGCCACCGGGATCAGCGACACCACAGTCATCGCCAGGAGATAATTCCACTGGGTCTGCAGCTCGCCCTGGAAGGCGTTGAGACCGATCTGCAGCGTGAAGGATTCGGACTTGGTGAGCACCGCGAGCGGCCACAGAAACTCATTCCATCGCCACATGATGGAGAAGATGGCGAGCACTGCCAGAGCCGGCGCCGCCAGCGGCATGACGATCCGCCAGTAGATTTGCCACTCGCTTGCCTTGTCCATGCGGGCCGCCTCGATGAGGTCGCGCGGCAGCGTCAGCATGTATTGCCGTAACAGAAAGACGCCTGTGGGCGTCGCGGCGCCCGGAAGAATGACCGCCCAGAGCGAATTGACGAGACCGAGTTTCGTGACGACGAGATAGACCGGCACGAGAATGATGGTGATCGGGATCATGAGCGTGCCGATCACCATCAGCATGGCAACGGTCTTGCCTCTGAATTCGTAGATGGAGAGAGCATAGGCTGCCATCGAATTGATAAGCAGTGTGATCAGAGTTGCGATCGTCGTGACGAACACCGAGTTCCACAGATAGCGCGTGAAGGCGAATTTCTGGAGCGGCTCGGTGTAATTCGCGGTCACGAAACTCAAGTGCCGAACCGGCGCGAGCTTGGCGGTTGGCACGCGATATTGCTGTTTAGGATCGGCCGGATCGATCATCTGGGCGATCAGCCCGATGCGCCGAACTTGCGCTAGCTCGCGACGCTCGCCATTGTCGAGGGTGGCTGCAAAAAGCGGCAGCGGCTGCGGAAAGCCCTGCACCCTGACCTCCTGCTGGGACAGCGGCAGCAGCGAGGGCGGAAATTCCAGGAGGCTTGCCTGGGTCTTGAACGAGGACAGGACCAGCCATACGACAGGTCCGAACATTAGCACGACGCCAAGCCCGAGATAGGCGTAAGCGGCGATGTCGGTCCAATGCCAGCGCCCGCTCCGACGGCGGGCGCGCAGGAGCTGAATTGGCTTCATGAGGCGCTCCGGGTGCGAGACAGCTGCGCCAGCGTGAGCAGAAACAGCACCACGCCGAGCACGATCGACGCCGCCGCGGCGAGGCCGAAATTCTGCACCTGGCTCGCAAATGCCGTCTCGTAGATGTACTGCACGATCATCAGGGTTGCGGTACCCGGTCCGCCGCCGGTCAGCACGAACACCTCATCGAACGTCTGCACGCCGCGGATCAGCGCCAGCACGATCACCACGATGAGGTTCGGCCAGAGCAGCGGCAGCGTGATCCGCCAGAACACGCGCCAACGCGGCGTCGCGTCCATCTGGGCCGCTTCGTAGAGATCGGCTGGAATGGCCTGCAACCCCGCAAGCAGGATGAGGGTGTAAAAGCCCATATGCGCCCAGACCGAGACGAACACTGACCAGAACATCGCCCAGCCCGGGTCGACGAAGAACAGGATCTTCTGCCCGCCGATCGTGGTGAGCCCGGCGTTCAGCAGGCCGTCGCGCTGCAGGATCCATTTCCAGACCAGCGCAACCACGACCGGCGACAGCAGCACCGGAAAGAAATATACCGCGCGAAAGAAGCCGCGGCCGCGGATCCGCATGTTCAGGACCAGCGCGGTGACGAGCGAAAACGCCACCATGGATACGAGCTGGAACATGGTGAAACGCAGCGTATTGGCAACGCCGCGCCAGAAATGATCGACCCGGCACGAAGCTGGATCGAGGAAGGAGCCGCAATCGAACAGATAGGCGTACTGATCGGTTCCGACATAGGGTCGCTGCGAAGGAAACAGCGACTCCCCACCGGTGAACGAAAACACCAGATCGATCGCAAGCGGGACGAACACGAACAGCGAGAAGAAAACGAGGTTCGGCAGCAGAAAGACATAGGCCATCCGCCGCTCGCCGATGAGCCGCTGCAACAGGCGCATCGGACGGTCAACGAGGCGCAGCAGGGTCCCAAGCACTGCACCGAGCGCTGTCTCGCCCGCGCGCCGCAAACGCGCCAGCAGCGGGACGGTCGGCGCGGCCTGCGGTTCAATGCCGGTTGGCAAATCAGTCATGCCGTGATGCGTCCGGCGCCTATTTCTTGTTGCGCTCGGCGAGCTGCTGCTCGATGTCGCCCGAGATGCGCTTGTAGGCCTCATCGAGAGTAACCTCGCCGGCGACGGCCTGGCCAAGCCGGCTGATCACCGCATTGAGGATGACGCGGCTCGCCGGATAACCCTGCAGCCGGTTGGCCGCTGGCGCGAGCTGGTTGACGCTGTCGCTGAAGACCTTGAGCGCCGCATTCGCAACCGGCGACGCATCCTTGTAGTCGAGGCCTTTGCGGGCGAGACCGAGATGGCCCGGCACGAACAGGGAGCGGGCATAGAACTCGGCGACGACCTCCTCGCTCGCGAGGTAATCGAGCACGCGCGCCACTTCTTCGGGGTGCTTGGTCGACTTGATGCCGACCAGCGCCGCGCCGCCCGGCATACCGGAGCAGTTCGCCGGCCCACATGGCGTCGGCACCGCAACCCAGTCAAACGCTGTTCCGATCGTCTTGTCGAACTGGCTGATCTGCCAGGAGCCCGATTCGTACATGACGACCTGGGCGTTCTTGAATTCCTCGTTGGCGCCACGGTAGGTCGCCCCCGCAACCGAGCCCCATAGCTCCTTCGACATCACGCCAGTGTTGTGCCAGTCGTAGATCAGCTTGGCCGCGCGCTTGAACCCGTCGTCAACGACCGCCGGCTGACCATTGCCATCGAACACGGCGGCGCCTTCCGAAATCGCCAATCCGAAAAAGCGGTGGCCGGAACGGTCGAACGCGATCGGAAACGGCGCCTGGACCTTGTCCGCCACCTCCTTTGTCGCCTTGCCCCAGTCCTCCCAGGACGCTTTCGGACCCGGCATTGCGACGCCCGCCTGCTCGAACAGCGTCTTGTTGACGAAAGGACCGGTCACGGTCAGTTGGGTCATGAAGCCCGGGATTGAAGACGTGTCGCCCGGCACCCGCATCCACTGCAGGAAGGGACCGTAGTTCGCCTCCCAGTAATCGGCGTTCTTCAAGTAGGGGCGCAGGTCGAGCATATAGCGGGCAAGACCGCCCATGTCGCCCACGCGGGCGATGTCAGGTCCCTGCCCCGAAGCCAGTTGCACCGGCAGATTCTCGTTGATGGCCTTGAACGGCACCTGGTCCAGAACGACGTGAATGTCCCGGTTCTTGTCCTCGAAGCGGCGGAGGAGATCGGCCATTACCTCGCCTTCGTTGCCGTCCGAGTACCAGGTCATCCGAAGGACTGTCTGGGCCTCGGCGGGGCGAACGCCCGAACCGCCCGCCAGGAGGCAGGCCGCCAGCACGGAGGTGCTGATAGCGCGTCGGGTCATTGTCCTCATTTGCGTCCTCCGGCGATACTTTGATTGTTAGAGGCAGTTTGGCAAACGTTTGCCTAAGCTGTCAATCGCTGTATTCTCTCTGTTCAGCGGATCACACCCGAGCCGAACAATGACGAGCAAGCAACGCTCCGCCCCCGCCTCACTCGCGACAGTCGCCGCGGCTGCCGGGGTTTCGATCGCCACCGTCTCGCGCATCGTCAACGGCGAAACGCGCCGGGCCTCGGCCGAGACCATCGAGCGCGTCCGCAAGGCCATCGCCGTCGTGGGCTACCACCCCAACCACGCTGGCCGAACGTTGCGGCGGCGCGAAAGCCGCCTCGTCGCGATGCTCGCCCCCAACCTGGACAATCCCGTGATGGCCGCCATCGCTGCTTCGACCGAAGCCGCCTTGCGCGCCGCCGGTTATGTGATGATCCTCTGCGACACGCACGATCGGCCCGATCTGCAGGACGAATATCTCAACGCCATGCGTTCGCAGGTGGTGCGCGGCTACATCATGGTCGCCAGTGTGCCGAGCGCAGTGCTGAAGGATTTCGTTGCTGATGGCGCGCCAATGGTCTTCGTCAACCGCCGCCCGCCGTTCGGGCGCGGTGCCTTCGTTGGCATCGACAACATCAAGGCGGGCGCTGAGGCCGCCGACATGCTGTGGTCCGCGGGACTGCGGCGCTGCGGCGTGCTGGCGCCCGCCCAGGGATCATCCGTTACGCGGGATCGCCTCAAGGGGTTCTGCAACCGCATGCGCGCGCTCGGCGTCACAGAAATCCCGAAGGCCGAGGCGGCCGGCCGTTCTCACCTCGAGATCGGCTATGAGGCCGCCCGGCAGCTCGCCGCGCGAGATGGCTGGCTCGAGGGACTGATGTGCGTCAGCGACCAGATCGCCTACGGCGCCTATCGCCTTGCTCGCGAGAGCGGCATCCTGGTTCCGGAGCGCTGCAGGCTCGTCGGCATCGATGGCAACCCACTCAACCGCTGGATTGCGCCGTGGCTGCGATCGATCGAGGTGAAATACGAGGATTTTGGCCAACCGATCGTCGAGCTACTCGACCACGTCTGGCACGGCAGGGGCCACGCGGAGCGGATCATGCCGCACGGCGAGGCGTAACAAGGTCTCATCTCCTGATCCGTTCGTCGCACGATGCGCTGCAGTTGAAACGGCTGCTGTCTCGATCGGCCTAAGGCTGACAATCCGGCACGAAAAGACTTGCGCGCGAGTCGCACCGATCCGCGGCTGGAGCGCGCGATCGGCGTGGTGTATCGGCCCGAGACGGAATTCTTGAGCCACTATTTTCGAGGCCGTGCTGCCTGAGCAGTACGACGCCTTGGTCTGGTTTGAAGAGACGAGCGCAGTCACGCCGCTAGCCGTCGGCTCGTCGCGTGGCGCTGCGGACACCTATCCGTTCGGATTCTGACTGGCGCTCGGGGCCTGATCGCGAAGCTGCGTCACACGATCAGGCATTTGCGAGACGGGTTCGAACTTGGCGATGCGCTGGTCCAGACGCCACAGTTCGATGGGATAGAAGCTCACCAGCGCCTGGGCCTGGCGCTTGGCTTCCTCCTCGCCGTCGCAGACGAGATTGATGCAGCCGAAGACATGGCCGTCAGGATCGATCTGGAATGCCCGGTAGTGCTTCATGATCTGCCTTCTCCTTGCCAGCGCTTGCGGACAGCCGGGGCGGTCAACCAATCGGTCAGATTGGAAGCCACTTCGTCCTGCTTCGCACGGCGCAGCAACATCTCTCGCTCCTTGCCGGCCGGAAGACGGCGGGCATGTTGGCGCGCCAGTTCGGCTGAGATCTGCAAACGCTCCTGAAGCGAATGCGTCTGTTTGGTACGGTTGCGTTTGGTGGTCATCTTCTGCATTCACGAACGATCTGGATGGAAGGGAATCGGCCCCAGCCGGAGGCTCAGAGCGCCGGGGCCGATCGCCTGCCGCACCAGGAGGCGGCCCGGGCGGACAGCCTTCGTAGCTTCGGGGCGGAACCGGGTTCCGGCATTTCCATAGGTTAAGCGGAGCGATTGTTGCTCGCCGCCAGGTCTGGCGCTGCACTGCGATGCGGTCAGGCGAATGGAGCTTGCTGCCCAACGATATGAAAGACCGGCTACTTGCTGCGGTAGAGTTGCAGATAGCTCGGCGAGTACAGCGCGGCGTCCTTGAGTGCTTCGACATCGTTGACGGTCAAGGTGCGCTCGCGCAGTACGATCAGGCCGGCGGCGCGCAATTCCTGCACGGTGCGATTGAGATGGACCACCGACAGGCCGGTGGCGTCGGCCAGATCCATCTGGGTTACCGGCATGATACAGGAATTGCCGTCGATCATTCCGACCGGGCGCAGCCGCTCGAAAATCTCGCAGAACAGATGCGCCACCCGTTCCAGAGCGACACGGCGGCCGAGATTGATGGCCCATTCGCGCTGGATGGCGCAGCTCACGAGCGTCTCGCACCAGAACGCCTCCGCCAGCGAACGGTCGCTCGCGATCAGACTCTCGAAACGCGCGCGCTTGATTTCGGTATAAACGACCGGCGTCAGCGTCGCGATGGAGTGATCCATCACCGCCAGCAGGAACGCATGCGCGTCGCAGGTCTCGCCGGGGAAGATGAAATTGACGATCTGGCGGCGCCCGTCCTCCAGTGTCTTGTAACGGCAGAGCCATCCCGACAGCACGATGCGGACGCTGTCGACGGGATCGCCCTCGGAGATCAGGTCCTCGCCAGAACCCGCGCGTTGCATCCCTTCGAGGACGGCGTGCTCGAGCGAAGCAGAGGCGCCCGCCGACAACGGCCGCAGCGCATTCAGCCGGCGAATGACCGGATCAGTAACGCTTCGATCGAGGGTCGACACGGGCATTAGTTACCCCCCCCGGCGTATGGAACGTGCGCTTGCTCAAGGGAATCGTGATCGTACATTGCAGCCCTGAAGTGCTGAACGCTACTGTCGTCTGGCCCTTGAACTCGAACGCCAGCGTGCGCTCCAGAAGTTCGGTGCCAAAACCCTTTCGCGGCGGCGGTGTAACCTGTGGTCCGCCCCGCTCGCGCCATTCGAAGACCAGTTCCGGCGGATCGGTGGCCTCATCGAAGCGCCAGGAGATTTCGATCCGCCCCGTGGGCCGGCTCAAGGCGCCATATTTCAGCGCGTTGGTCGCGAGCTCGTGGATGGCGAGCGCGAAAGTCTCCGCGGCCTTAGGCTGGAGACGTACCTTGGGGCCGGAAACCCGCACCTGCTCACCCTCGCGAGCATTATAGGCCAGGAGCTCCTCGACGACGAGATATTCGAGATCGACGCCGCCCTCGGGATCGCGGGTCACCAGCGCCTGGGTGCGCGCGAAGGCGTTCAAGCGGCCGTCGAGATGGGAGGCGTATTCCTCTACCGTAGAGCTCGATTCCGCGGAGCGGCGGGCGATCGAGCGCACGACGCCGAGCGTGTTGCGGACACGATGCTGGAGCTCGGCGAGCAGCAGGCGCTGCCGCTCCTCGGCGCGAGTGATCGCGGTGACATCGATGAAGGTGATGACGACGCCGGCGATGAAATTGTCGATGCTGCGATAAGGCAGGATGCGCACGATATAGCGGGTACCGCTGTCCGGCGCGGTCAGCTCGCGCTCGGCGCTCGCCAGCGTCCGCAGCACGCGGCGGACGTCATCATAGAGCTCCTCGATGGGGATGCGCGCCTTGATGTGGGCGATCGGGCGGCCGACGTCGGTTTCCACCAGGTGCAGGACCTGCGTAATCGCGGGCGTGAAATTCATCACCCGCAAATCATTGTCGAGGAACACGGTTGCGATCTGCGTGCTCTCGAGGAAATTCTTCAGATCGCTGGTGGCGCGCGTCAGTTCCTGCACGCGGTGCGCCAGCTCGCCATTGACCGTGGTCAGCTCCTCGTTGACCGACTGCAATTCCTCGCGCGAGGTCTCGAGCTCTTCATTGGCCGATTGCAGCTCTTCGTTCAGAGACTGGTATTCCTCGTTGGAGGATTTCAGCTCCTCGTTGGTGCTCTCGAGCTCCTCGATGGTCGCCTGCAGTCGCTCCCGCGTCGCCCGCAGCTCGCTTTCCAGCCGCTCGACGTGCTCCGTGCGCACCAGCGCATTGGGATTGCCCTGGTCGGCCTCGATCGCGCGGACAGGACCGTCTTTGAACAGCACCACGAAATTGCGGTGACCGCCGGTGCCCTCCTGGATCGGCTCGACCGTGATGTCGACCAGAACGCGGTGGCCGTTCAGCCCGAGTAGCACCTGCTCGGCATGGGCGGGCTCGTTGGTCTCCGCCGCGCGGCCGAGCGCTGTGCGCAGTTCGAGCCTGAGATCGCGATGCACGAGTTGCAGCAGGTCGAGCGTGGCGGCGCCCGCGGTCGGCTCGATGTAGCGGCCGGTGCGCCCCGAGAAGTGCAGGATCTGGAAATTGTCGTCGGTGATGACATAGGCCGGCGCGTAGCGCTCGGCGATCCGCTGTGCGCGGCGCTCCAGACCCACATCCGGGCCGAACGAACGCACCGGCGGCACCTCGACCGGCGCCCTGCCCGCCGTCGTCGTGATCGGAAATTCCGGCGGCAGCCGCGTTCCGGTCTCGAGCTTCTTGAAGATGCGGGCGCGGCGGTCGACCGGCGCGAACAGCTTGGGATGCCGCGTCACGTTCTCGGAATTACCGAGAAAGAGGTAGCGGTCCGGCAACAGCGCGAAATGGAACAGCGGGATCACCCGGTTCTGCAGTTCGGCATTGAGATAGATGAGGAGGTTGCGGCAGGAGACGAGATCAAGCTTGGAGAACGGGGCGTCCTTGATGACGTTGTGCTGCGAGAAGATGCACATCTCGCGCAATTCCTTCACCACACAATAGGTATCGCCTTCGCGCACGAACCAGCGCGCGAGGCGTTCGTTGGTCATATCCGCCTCGATACTGGTGCGGTAGCGGCCGACCCGCGCGGTGGCGAGCGCCCGCCCGTCGATGTCGGTTGCGAAGATCTGGACCTGCGGTGCGGAATCGAGCCGCGCCATGTGCTCGCGCAGGAGGATGCCGATCGAATAGGCCTCCTCGCCGGTGGCGCAGCCGAGCACCCAGATCCGAACCTGCTGGCCCGCGCCCTTGCCTTCGAAGATCTTTGGCACGATCTGCGTCTCCAGCACCTCGAATTCGCGCTTGTCGCGGAAGAACTCGGTGACGCCGATCAGAAGATCGTTGAAGAGGTGCTGCGCCTCGTCCTTGTCGTTTCGCAGGAAATCGACGTAGCCCGGAATCTCGTCGATCTGGACCACCTGCATGCGCCGCTGCACGCGACGAAGGAAGGTGTTCTGCTTGTAGCCGTGGAAATCATTGCCGGTCTTGTTGCGCAGGATGTCGGCGATGCGCGAGAGCGAGGTCGCGGCTGCCGCCAGCACTTCGTCGAAGCCCTGCTTCTCCTCGAGGCGCCGCAGGTGCCGGGCATAGACCTGGATGTGCTCGGGGATATCCTCCGGCGGCAGCACGTAGTCGGCGATGGCCGCGGGCGTGTTGCCGTCGAGCAGATGCTCGGATTCGGGGCTCGCTATCTTTTCCGCAATGGCCAGACCGCCGTGGTCCTTGAGCGTGGCGGTGCCGAGCGTGCCGTCACCGCCGGTGCCGGCAAGAATCACGCCGATCGACTGCTCGGCGCGCTCTTCGGCGAGCGACACCAGGAAACTGTCGATCGTGGCGCGCTCGCCCGGTGCCTGCTCGGCCTTGCGGATCGCGAAACGGTCGCCCTGGATGGTGGTGATCATCGCCGGCGGGCACAGGTAGATCGTACCTCCCTCGATCGTCCCGGCGTCACCGATGTCGGCGACCTTGGCGCCGTTGGAGCCGCGCATGGCCTCGCGCAGCCGGTCCTCGTCGAAGGCCTCGTGATGCTGAAGCGCCAGCACGATGGCCTGGTCGTCCGCCACGGTCAGCTTGGCAAAGAAACGCTGGATGCTCTCCAGGGCGCCGGGCGATGCGCCCACGCCGATGATCAGCGGGGCCTTGACCTGACGCTCTCCCTCGACCGGCTGGTCGCCGACTTCTTTCATGGCTCTGGTAGCTCTCTTTGGCTGGCCGGGAGCAACGGGCGTCCGGCCCCTGCAATTAGCAGAAATCGATCTTACCCCAACAGCTCAAAGGCAGAAACGCCGTCTGCGCCGTTCGATCCCGCAGCGCAAGCGTTGTCAGGCGCCATGAGGCGGGTCATACCCGCCCGGTGGCGCTGGAACCCACGATGCAAATATCCGAAGAGTGGCCCTGATCCGGCGTGCCGGGGGCGCCGCAGCGTTCGACTAAATATTCGAGCTCGGCACGGAATTCAGAAGGCCGTCCGTCGGTCGGCCCCTACGCTCCTGGATCAACCTGCCTCTGAAGATAGATCACCCGCTGCTCGATCAACGTGCGATGGCGCTCCCACTCGATCAGGGTCTGCTTGAGGAGATCGACGAGCCGTTCGGCCTGGCGCGTATCATGGCCGCCGGCCATGAGGTCGCGCACCCGATCTTCCTGGTCGCGGATCCGCTGCCAGCCTTGCTCGATATCCTGATCGGCCTTGACGAGAAGCCGCTGCTCGGAATGGAGCTCCTCGGTACGCTCGGCGAGGGAATGGGCCATGGCAGTGCCTCAAGCTTCCTGCTTGCGAACCCGGGGATCAAGCGAGTGTAGCACGACCCGCCGGATCATGTCGGCATATTCGCGGTATTCGGCAGCCCGCGAGGCGTACATTTCGGCGACCGCGGGCCGGCCGCTGCGCCGGCCGTCGGAAGCCATACGTTGCACCAGTTCCGCCCGCTCCTCGATGATGCGCAGTGCGACGCGCAAGGCTTCATCGACGCGTCCCTCCTGCTCCTTGGCCAGCGCATCGGCCGTGTAGGCGTGACCGACCTGACAGCGGAAACGCATCGGGCGCGATTCTTTGACCTCGGAGAGCACGCCGCCACAGGCCGGACAGGTCAGCGCGACGGGATCGGCAAGCGAAGTGAGGATGTCACTGCCGATGCGGTCACCAGCCGCAATCTCGACTTCGAGCCTGATCTCCGGCGGAATCGGCAACACCGCCCCTGGAGGCTCTCTGACGAGCTCGGACAGGACGTCGCCCATACTGGCGCCGGGCACACAGAGATCGATGGTGGTCGCCTCGATAGCGCGCCTTGGCATTTCGTCGGCGATGGCATCGGACGGATCCTGCACCACCGTCGTCCCGCCGCAACGCTTGATGGCGTTGAGACCGGCCGCGCCATCGGACAACAGCCCGCTCAGGAGAACGCCGATCACGCGCGAACCGTGATGCAGCGCGGCCGAGCGAAACAGCGCATCGATCGCCGGCCGCACCATGTTCTCGCGCGGACCGCGGCCGAGCAGCACACGGTCCTCGGACAGCAGCAAATGGTGATCGGGTGCGGCCAGATAGACGCGGCCGGGTTCGATTTTCATGCCGTTTTCGGCCTGCCGGACCGGCAGCTTGCCGGCGCTGCTTGCGACCGTGGAGAGAATGCCAATGCCTTGCGCCGGTATGTGCAACACGATGAATACGGCCGCCGGCAGGTCTGCCGGGAGGCGGCCCAAAATCTGCTTCAAGGGTGCCGTCGCCCCCGCCGAGCCCCCGATGACGATGATGTCGCGGTTGCTCATGGAACCGGCCTTCGATTGCATCGTTTGGACCAAGGCGGCTTCCGGTCTTATGTTCCTAAAGACTTGGAGGAGACTTGCTTGATCCTTGGAGGCACCATGTCGGCATCGCCCACATTGTCCCGTCAACGCATGCCGCTGGCGGGCCGGCGCATTCTGGTGGTCGAGGACGAATATTTCCTCGCTGATGACATCGGCAGGACACTTCGCGCGCTCGGCGCCGAGATCGCCGGACCGGCCGGTCACATCGAGGACGCGGTCGAGATTCTGCACGATGGCGGCGTCCTGAACGCCGCAGTGCTCGACGTGAACATTCGCAGCGACATGATCTTCCCCGTAGCCCGCGAGCTCAGGGCGCGCCACGTGCCCTTCGTGTTCACGACTGGTTACGACAAAATCACCATCATTCCCGAGTTCCAGGACATCGTGCTCCTTGAAAAGCCGCTCGATCTCGCAGCGATGGCCCGGAAGCTGACGAGGCTCATCGACGCTCCAGGGATCTGACACACAACGGCGCGTGGTGCTCGCGCCGCTCATCGCAAAGATAGAGGGACACGCGATGATCTACACACCCAATCCCGCGCTGGATACAAAAGTCCTGGCGAATTCGCGCGAGCTGGTTCGCGAGGCGCTCGCGCTGCTGCGCGGCAGCGATCATCTCGTCAGTGCGCTGCGCCTGCGTGAGGAGCTGGGACGTCAAGAACTGCCGCGCAGTGAACGTCAGCGGCCGGGCGTAACTAGCGTCCCGCTCACGGCAAGTTGACGGCTAGAACAGATGCGCGAGGGCCAGCCAGGCGGTCACCGCCAAGCACAACGCAGCGGCGAAATAAGGCAGCGCAACGCGCAAGATGACCTCCCGCCCCGTCAGCTCAGCATCATCCAGACAATTGCGCCCGTCATCACGAGAAAACCCGTAATGGCGGTTGCGACAAAGGCCTGTTCCACGCGATCCATCGCCATGGCAGCCCCTTTCCAGCCCGATCAGTCTGATGGGCTGGGAGGTGTTGCGCATTAGGATATGTGAATCGACCGCTGCTACTTATGTCCGCAGAGGTGCACCAAGGCCGAGCCGCAAGGAGTTGCGGCGCTGCGATTTTAGCTGTTCCCGCCAGAATCCCGCCAGTTCCACAGCCGTCACCGGAGGCTGCTTCCTGGTCAAGCGGTATGGCCGTCGAACTCAGCCTGTCACGCTGGGGCGTCATCCGCGCGGGATCCGACCCGCCGGGAATTCCGCGCGGCCCGAGTTGCTCTCTTTGCAGATCGCCGGCCGAGCACGGCGGTGAAGAGGCCTCCGCAAAAATATCGAAAACAACCCCATGCAAAGTAGCAAGCAATCCCGAACTTAGGCGAAATACGGATTTTGCGAACTTGCTTGACACTTCGGGCAAATCACCGGCATGATGCCATCATCGCAGCATCTGGATGGATCACTTGCGCCGGCCTACCTGGCCTTGCGCGCAAAGAAGTTCTGGAACGCAGCGAGCGCCTCGGGCGAGCGCATGCGCTCTGCGAAGAAATGGTTCTCCTGTCCGATCCGCCGCTCGATCTCTTCCGTCGGGAGCTTCAGGAGCTTGCGCGCGATCGCGACGGCGTCGGCCGGCAGCGCACAGATCTCGCGCGCCACCTTCTGGGCCTCGACCACGGCGTGCCCGGGCGCCACGATCTGGTTGACGAGGCCGGCCTCCCTCGCATCCTCCGCGCTCATCTCGCGGCCCATGACCAGCGTCGCAAACGCGCGCTGATGCCCGACCATCTGCGGCACGAGCAGGCTGGTGGCGCCATCGGGCACGAGGCCGTAGTGGATATAGGGCGAAGAGAACGTCGTGGTCGTGCTCGCGATCACGTAGTCGCAGTGCACGACCATCGTCATGCCGATGCCAATCGCGATGCCGTCGACCGCAGCGATGATCGGCTTGGTGTTGTTGACCAGCGCCTGCAGGAAAATCACGGAATTGCGCGGCCGCGCGCCATCGTCGGCCGCGGTCGCGGCCTTGAGGAAATCGCCGATGTCGTTGCCGGCAGTGAAGACACCCGAACGCCCCGTCAGGATCAGGCAGCGGATCGCTGGATTGGATTGCGCGGCGTTGATGGCATCGCTCATCGCCAGGTACATGTCCTGCGTGAGCGTGTTCTTCTTCTCGGGACGGCGCATCGTGATCGTGCGCGTGGCGCCGTCGTCGGTGACGATGATGTGCTCAGCCATGGCGCTTGCCTCGCATCACTAGCGAATGAATCCGAATCGCGACGGCCTGGTCCTTTGTCTTCGGACAGGGTCGCACGTCGCAAGCCAAAGCCAAACGAAAATTTGTCAGAATGAGACTGCGCGGCTTGCGATTTGTCGACGGCCCTCGGAGACGACATCAATGGACGTCGGACCGGCGGGAGACAACAACGATTTGCGCGGTTAGCTACGAAGTTGGATTTGCCGAAAATAGTGAGTTTGGGGAGTGAACCACCTGGCTAGGGCGCGCACCTCGTCTTCGCATGTTTCCAGTGCGATCTTCTGGGCAAGCATCACATCACCGATTGGCAGATCACCAACCGGCACGAAACATAGCCCCTCGCGGAGGCGACCTGTTTTGTCAATCTCGCATACATTGACCGAGGTGCCAGTATAGATCCTGTACTGATTTCCGGTGTTTCCTCCAACGACGTCGAAGTAGCCCTTGCTTGCGAACTGCTCTCGCTGCGCCTGCGATAGCCATTCTCGCAGCATCCGCAGCGACCGTCCCTCGGGCGTGGCCTCGGCGCCGTGCCTTATGAAGAGGGCTCTCGTCGCTCTCATGCGACGACTCAAGAGAATTGATCGAACCCCGAACATGACTAGGTGACTACCCACCAACTAATCTCGGAAAGAAGAGTGTTTCTTCCGCCGAGGGGTCGAACGACCAGACTTTCGATACCTGATCTGGACTGGTCCGGACCGCCGCGGTAAAGCCAATCCTGGTCAATTCGTAAAAGCGCTGTTCCGCCTCGGCCAGTTCCTCTGCGTCGCCGGAGTTGAAGGAATAACGGCTATCCCCGTTGCGGTCCATCACGAGCTGGATTGGCATAATCGCACTCCTATGATTGCTATTGGTCGAGGATCTTGATCCACGGGCGACGCCCTATCAGGGCGTCGCCGTAGCCGCGTTTCCGTTAGCCTCGCTTAGCCGCTTCGTATGTGTCCCGGTATCCCCTGGCAATCGTTCGAACGCCCCGTCCGATATCGTCGTAGACGTCGTCCGGCAGGTTCGCCAGGGAGACACGGAGCGACCATTCGGGAGCATCGAAGCCGCCACCGTTCAGCAGCACGATCCCGTGGGCTTCCGCCAAGCGGAATGCAAGGTCGAGCGGATGAATGTGCTTCTTCAGATAGTCAACGGCTTCATCCCCGATGTTCTTCCGGGCCCAGAACTCGAAATCGATCAGGGCATAATAGGCGTCGTAGTTTGGATTGGGCGACAGCTTGTCGGCGAGTCCAAGGCCATCGAGCATCGCCCACAGCCGCTTGTTGACGATTTCCATGCAGGCAGCCTGGTAGGCCTTCTTCGCGTCCATCATTTCCGCGAGCGAGAAAAGGCTCATCATTACCTGCTGCGGCAGCGACAGGCCGGCAGTGTGATTGAGCGCGACGTCGCGACTGTCGGCAACGATGCGATCGATGAATTTCAGCTTGCGCGGCTCCAGCGTCAGCGGCCCGTAGCGCTTGTCGAGCGCCTTCACGGCGTCGTCGGGCAGCTTCGCGATCATCTTGTCGAAGATGTTGTCTTCGTGAATGGCGATGGCGCCGAGCCGCCATCCCGTGCAGCCGAAGTATTTCGAATAGGAATAGACGCCGATGGTGTTGTGCGGGAGCTCACCCAGCAGCGAGCGGAAACTGTGGACGAAGGTGCCATAGACGTCGTCGGTGAGCAGCATGAGGTCGGGGCGCTTGGTCTTGACCAGGTTGCCCAGCTTGGCGATCGTCTCCGGGCTCACCCCCATGCCAGAGGGATTGGCGGGATTGACGATGAAGAAGGCCTTGATCTTCGGATCCTCCAGCTTCTTGATTTCATCGTCGGTGAACTGGAATTTGTTTTCCTGCGGCGCCCTGATCTGGACGACCTTGAGGTCATAATCCTCCAGATGCGTCATCTCGATGTAGGGTGTGAAGATCGGCGTTCCCAGCGCGATGGTGTCGCCGGGAAGCAAAAGGCGATTGGCCTTCAGCGACTTGAAGAGGTAGCACATCGCCGCCGTGCCGCCCTCGACCGCATAGATGTCGAACTTGCCGGCCGGCCGCGGCTCACCGCAAACGGACCACATCAGATATTCGTGCACGATCTTTTCGTTGTGCACCAGCATGCGGTCCGGCACCGGATAATTGTCGCCGATGATGGAATCGACGAGCTCATGGACGAAGGCGTCGGGGTCGAAGCCGAATTTCTTGACCGCAAAAGGCAGCATCTCCGAAAGGAAGCTCGCGCCCGGCATGTCGGAATGCTTGGCGAGCCAAGCTTCAAACCGTGGGGCAATGCCTTTCGCCTGAGGCATGCCGCCAATCCCCGCCGGGTGCTCCATAGTTCGCTTGCTTTCGGTGATCGCGAACTGCCCCAGCAGGAAGAAACCTTCGCGCGGCGTGGTGGCCACCCAGTTCGGATTGCCGCGGCCGGCATTCAGAAACGCGGATTGCGTCCGCTTTGACGTCGCCTTGGCGAGATTGATCAGCTCGTCCTTGATCTCGAACGGGCTCAGCGCCTCGAATTTTTTCAGGGTCAAGATATCGGCCATGTGACACTCCCGAGCTGTCGAGCTGTGCAACTTCGCCTGCGCAATCGCGCTCAGGATGATGAGCGGTCAGTGACGTCCCTTGATCTACCTCAAGGCCCAGGCGGCGATAACGCTCCGGATCGACGCAATTGCTGCAATGCAGGAAACGATTTCGTCGGCGGGTTCGCAGATGCCGCGAGGCTCGGCAATTGCCATTGACATAAATCAACGTTCCCTCTTCGAACCGTCTCTTCTTGTTGATCGATACGGCTTCAGCTCTCGTCGTCGGATCTTCGATTCACGAAGTGGAGCGGGAGCAAAGGGGGCGCACGCCGACGGCATGAACGGGGTGACATCATGATCGACTGGTTCTTTCAGACGCTCAAGACCTATCCGGAAATCGCGATCTTCCTGTCCCTGGCCCTGGGCTACTATTTTGGCTCCTTCACCTACAAGGGCCTGGGACTGGGGGCTGTCACCGCGACACTGATTGCCGCTGTTATCATCGGCCAGATCGGGATCACGATTACAGGCCCGCTCAAGCCGTTTTTCTTCCTGATGTTCCTGTTTGCCATCGGCTACGGCGTCGGGCCGCAATTCGTGCGCGGCATCGCGCAGGATGGTGTTCCCCAAGCGATTTTCGCCGCCGTCGTGTGCGTGTTCTGCCTTCTCGCCGCGTATGTTGGGGCGAAGATTGCCGGCTACGATGTCGGTTCGTCCGCCGGACTTTACGCCGGTTCGCAGACGATCTCGGCGTCCATGGGCCTGGCGACCGATGCCATCAACCGGCTCGGGCTGTCGCCGGAAGAAACCAAGAAGATCCTCGACGGCATGCCTGTCGCCTATGCAGTCACCTACATCTTCGGCACTGTCGGATCCGCGATCGTCCTCGCTCTGCTTGGCCCGGCCCTGCTCGGAATCGATCTCGAAGCGGCGTGCAAGAAGTATGAGGAGGAGCACGGCGGCAAGAAGCAGTTGGGCGGCCCCGGCACCGCGTGGCACCAGTTCGAGGTCCGTGCATTCCGCGTTCGCGAGCGCGGCCCGGCGGTCGGAAAGACGGTGCAGGAGGCCGAAGCGCTGGTCCCCGATCAGCGGGTGTTCATTCTGCGGCTGCGGCAGGACGGGAAGATCATCGATGCCATGGCCGATGCCGTGATTCATGCGGGAGATGTCGTGGCCGTGGCAGGCCGGCGCGACGTGCTCGTCCAGCTGATCGGCGAACAGGCGGAGGAAGTCGACGATCGCGAGCTGCTGGCGATGCCGATCGAAGGTGTCGATGTCTACGTGACCAGCAAGGACGTCGACGGCAAGACCCTGGAGGAACTGGCGAAGCGCCCGGCATCGCGCGGCGTATTCCTGCGCAAGATCACGAGGGGCGCGATCGCGGTCGAGATCCCCATTCTTCCCAACACCAAGCTGAACCGGGGCGACATCGTCACCATCGTTGGACGCACGCCCGATGTCGCGGCCGCGACAAAGATGCTTGGCCGGCCGGATCGGGCAACCGACGTTGCCGACGTTGCCTTCATCGGCGCCGCCATTGCCATCGGCGCGCTGGTTGGCGCGATCGTCTACAAGATTGGCAGCGTGCCCCTCACGCTGTCCACCTCCGGCGGAGCGCTGATCTCAGGCCTGTTCTTCGGCTGGCTGCGTTCCGTGCGGCCGACCTTTGGCCGAATCCCCTCACCTACCGTCTGGTTCATGAACTCCGTCGGCCTGAACGTTTTCATTGCCATAGTCGGTATCTCGTCGGGACCGGGCTTCGTAGCCGGCCTGAAGGCGCTTGGCATCGGCCTGTTCCTCTGGGGCGTCGTGGTAACGACCGTGCCGCTGATCCTCGCAATGTATGTCGGCAAATACCTGTTCAAATTCCATGACGCCATCGTGCTCGGATGCTGTTCCGGCGCGCGGACCACGACTGCCTCGCTCGGCATGGTCAATGATCGCGCCAAAAGCCAGATTCCGGGTCTTGGCTATACCGTCACGTACGCGGTTGGAAACACGCTGCTGACGATCTGGGGCATGGTGCTCGTCATGCTGATGACCTAGAAATCGGCTGCTGGAGATGCTGACCTGGCTGGAGCAGTTTCTCGTCCGTTATCCGGAGCTCGCGCTGTTCCTGGTGATCGCCGCAGGCTACTGGATCGGAAGCTTCAAGATCGGCGCCTTCAGTCTCGGCCCGGTCACGGGTTCGTTGTTCGCCGGCCTGGTGGTCGGCGACTTCGCGCATGTGCCCGTTTCCAGCATGACCAAATCCTTCCTGTTTCTGCTGTTTCTGTTCGGGGTCGGCTATTCCGTCGGTCCGCAATTCGTGCAGGCGATGAAGCGCGACGGGCTGAAGCCGATGCTGCTCGCCGTCGTCGTGTGTCTCACCGGCCTTGCGGCCGCAATTGTCGTGGGGAGGATACTCGGGCTCGATCCCGGCCTTGCGGCAGGGCTGATGTCGGGGGCGCTCAGTCAAAGCGCTGCGATGGGAACGGCGACCGACGCGGTCAACGGACTTTCGGCGCCGGAGGCGCAGCGGGCCCTGTATGTCTCGCACATCGCGGTCGCTGACGCGGTCTGCTACATCTTCGGCTATGCGGGCGTGATCACGTTCTGCACGGTGATCGCGCCGGCGCTCCTGAAGATCGACCTGCGGAAAGAGGCGCTCAAGCTCGAGCAGTCGCTGGGAATGACCCGCACCAAGCCGGGTCTGGCATCCGCGTGGCGAAAATTCGAGCTGCGTGCCTATCGGCTGGACGAGCACTCTCCCCTCGCCGGATTGACCGTCGCGGCCGCCGAAGCCCGCCTGCCCGAGTACCGCGCGTTCATCCATCGGATCCGCCGTGGAGAACGCATTCTCCAGGCGGAGCCCGGCACCATCCTCGCGCCAGGCGACGTCATCACGATATCGGCGCCGCGCCAGATCATCGTGGAACTGATCGGCTCCCGCGCCGAGGAGGTCGAGGACAGAGGGCTGCTCGACATTCCCTTGATCTCCGCTGACGCCTTCCTGATCGATGCCAAGCTCGCGGGCATGAACCTGCAGGAGGCCTCGCAGCAGGACTGGACTCGCGGCCTCTATTTGCGCTCGTTGAGCCGGGGCGGCCAGGAGCTTCCGATTGCTTCCGGCATCATCCTGCAGCGTGGCGACCTGCTGCGCATCGTCGGCCCCGAGCCAGTCGTGGAGAACGCGGCGAAGAATATCGGCGTCATCGTAGCCCCCAGCACAAGCATCGATTTCGTGGTGCTAGGGCTCGCTATCTTCTTCGGCGGCATCTTTGGCGTTCTCGTGAGTTTTCCTGTCGGCAGCATCAAGATCGCGCTGAGCACGAGCGTCGGAACGCTGCTTGCCGGGCTTCTGGTCGGCTACCTCCGCACGCTCAATCCGCGCTTCGGCCGGATTCCGGACGGCGCCATCAGTCTGATGACGTCACTCGGACTGGCCGCGTTTGTCGGGCTCACGGGGATCCATGCGGGGCCGATCTTCCTCTCCGCCTTGCGGGAATCGGGCATCGGCCTGCTGCTCGGCGGCATGGTCGTGACCCTGCTGCCGCAGATCGTCGGATTCTGCTTCGGTCATTTCGTCTTGCGCATGAACCCAATCCTTCTGCTCGGCGGGTTGACCGGGGCGCAAACGGTAACGGCGGCAATGGCCGCCCTCCAGGAGCGATCGGGAAGCC
Source organism: Bradyrhizobium sp. CCGUVB23 (assembly GCF_024199885.1). NCBI lineage: Bacteria > Pseudomonadati > Pseudomonadota > Alphaproteobacteria > Hyphomicrobiales > Nitrobacteraceae > Bradyrhizobium > Bradyrhizobium sp. CCGUVB23. The sequence goes on along the minus strand of NZ_JANADQ010000001.1, from coordinate 7,790,797 downwards.
CGGTGCCCGTACTCGGCTATACGCCGGCCTATCCTATCGCGAACATCCTGCTCACGACGTGGGGCTCGGTCATGGTCGTTGTGTTTGCGGCCTGAGGCCGACACGGGACAACCTATGTGTTGGGAAGGGACATTCAGCGTCGCATCACTAGTGCTACGGCTGCCTTTTCGAGATATCCCGGTTCAATCCATCATGGGCCAGTTTGAGCTAGCTGGAGCCAAGCAGAGGTCGTCCGAGTAAACTTCGAAGCCAGTGCCGCCCGCCCAAGCGCCTTTCGCTAGCTTGGCAAAGATGGACTCCTGGCCGGCCCCTGACACGCGGAGCGTCAGATCGCGTCGTCGACGATCAAATGTGGCTTGCCCTGCGAGCAGGATTCGACACGGGCCCTAATGCGAAAGGTTGCGGCAAGGTTTTCCGGCGTCAGGACGCCGGCCGCCGTGCCGAAATCGTGCAACGTTCCATCAGAGAGGATAGCGACCTTGTCGGCGAATTTCAGTGCCAGGTCGAGATGGTGCAGCGCGATCAGCACGAGCATACCGCCGTCATGCGCAAGGCTGCGCACCTGCCGCATCGCTTCCAGCTGGCGGTGCATGTCCAGTGCGCTGGTCGGCTCGTCCAAGAGCAGCACCTGCGGTTCGCGCACGAGACATTGGGCAAGCCCGACGAGCTGGCGCTGTCCACCGCTCAGCTCGGAAAGGATCTCATTGGCAAGATCGCCGATATCGAGTGCTGCCAGCGCCTGGTCCACCGCCGCCAGATCAGACCTCTCCAGACGCCAGCCGCTAACCTGCTTGCGCGCAAGAAGGACGGATTCGAATACAGTCAGCACTGCGCTCGCCGATTGATCCTGAGGCATGTAGGCGATGGCGCGATCTGCATCGCGCACGCCTTCCAACCGGCACTCGCCGGGCCCCGGAAGAATGGTTGCCAGGCGCCGGAACAGCGTCGACTTGCCCGCAGCATTCGGTCCGATGACGGCTACCACCTCGCCGCCGTAGCAGGGTGGAAGCGTCACATCACGCAGGACCTGGCGTGATCCGAAGCGTGCGCCGAGGCGGTGCGTGCTCAGCACTACCATATGTCTTTTCCGCTTTTCAGGATCAGATAGAGGAAGATTGGCAACCCGATCGCTGAGGTGACGATGCCGATCGGCAGGACGGCGCCGGGCACCGCGATCTTGGCCAGGATGGAGCTGACCGACATGATCAGCGCGCCAGTCAGTGCGCTCGCGGGCAGCAGGAAGCGCTGGTCTTCACCGACCATCATGCGGGCGATGTGCGGACCTACGAGACCGATAAAACCGATCGTGCCGACAAACGCGACGGGGATTGCCGACAAGAGGGAAACAAGGATCAGAGTTTCGAGCCGAAGTCGCCGCACCGGAATGCCGAAGCTCGCCGCGCGCGCCTCGCCAAGACGCAAGGCGGTCAATTGCCACCTGCGGCGAAGAAAGACCGGCAAGGTCAGACCCACGACGAGCGCGGTGATGACAAGCTTGGGCCATGTCGCCTTGGTGAGGCTGCCCATGGTCCAGAAGACGATGGCCCCGACTGCCTGCTCGGCCGCGAAATACTGGGTGATAGCGAGCGCCGTATTGAAACTGAAAACCAGCGCTATGCCCAAAAGCACGATCATCTGGATCGAGGCTCCACGCCGCAGGCTGGCCAGATGGATCAGGAAGGCGGTTGCCATGGCCACGACGAAAGCATTGGCCGCAACGATGTAGTCGCCCGCCATAGGAACCAGCGCGACGCCGAAGGCAAGCGCCAGGGCAGCGCCGAAGCTTGCACCGGCGGAAATGCCCAGCGTGAATGGGCTCGCCAGCGGATTGTTCAGGATGGTCTGCATCTGAGCGCCGCCGATGGCAAGCGCCACGCCGACCACGACGCCCATGAGGGCCGCCGGCATGCGGATCGACCAAACAATGACGCGCGTCTGCGCATCCGCCTCTGCTGGCAGAACGAGGGCACGCACAACCTCTCCAAGCCCATAGCTTGCAGGTCCCGTCGAGAGGTCGCCGACCAATGCGATGCAAACCCCGGCCACCAGCATGAGGAGAACGATCCACCGTCTGGCGCCGAGCGCTTGATAGGCGTCGCGTCCGGCTAAAGACGGGGCTTCGGTGTGGACATCTGTCATCACTGGCTGTCCGAAAGGCTGACGCTATAGCCGGGGCGGAAGCCTATGGGCAGGAAGCGGCGATGGTATTCAGCAAATGTCGTATTGGGGTCCAGATCGGCAAACAGGTCGGGGTGGAACCACTTCGCCAATTGTTGGACGGCGACAAATTCATATGGGCTATTGTAGAACTGGTGCCAAATGCCGTGAAAATTTCGCGTCTTCTTCGCCGCGATACCGGTATAGGCGTCGCGAGCAACGAACCATTCGAGCTTCTTGCGGATTACGCGAGGATCTGCCCCTGGTCCCAACGGAATCCAGTGGCCGCCGGGCACATAGGCTTTCCAGTCGGCACTGGTAACCACCACATGTTCGGGATCTGCGACGATGACCTGTTCGGGACTGATCTGCCCGAAGGTCGACGGAATGATATCGCTGCCGATATTGTGGGCGCCGGCGAGTTCGACATATTTGCCGAAATTCTCCGCGCCGAAAGACAGGCAGCAATCCTGCGAGTAGCCACCGATCCGTTCGACGAACACATTGGGGCGTTTCGGTTGTTTGATGGCGAGGACGTTGGCAACCGCGGCCATGGCCTGGTGGCGGAACGCGATGATCTCCTCCGCACGCGCCTCGCGCCCCATGATTCTGCCCAGGAGCCGAATGGTCGGCTCGGTATTTTCCAGGGGACGATGGCGAAAATCGATATAAAGGACCGGTATGTTCAAGGCCGCGAGCTTCTCGATGTAGTTGGCGTCCTTGTTGGCCTCCATGGCTTCAAGGTTAAGCAGCACGACATCAGGCTTCTGAATGATCGCCGCTTCGATGTCGATCAGGCTGTCCTCCTGCCCCTTGAAGGAAGGTAGCTTCGCCAACTCGGGAAACACTTCGAGATACTGCGCGTAAGTGGCCGGATCGGCCGCAATCAGATCGCTGCGCCAGGCAATCACGTGAGCCAAGGGATTGTTCGGCTCCAGCGAGGCGATGAGATAAAGCTGCCGGCCTTCGCCCAGAAGCATGCGCTTGACCGGCGCGTTGATCGTTACCTCTCGGCCCGCGATATCAGTCAGGGTAAGCGGCGCCTGTGTCTGCGTCTGACCAGGCTCGCCGGCAAATGCCACCGTTGGAAGCAAAGCAAGCAGGACAAGAACCCTTGCCGCGGCTTGAAGCAGCGATCGATGTTCCGTCATGGTCGGCTTCCTTCGGCGTTCGCAGTGTTGAGCCAGATGCCGAGAGCCGACAAGAACGACAAGGCGTAAAGCGTGGCGACGAGCGGGAACGCGGCTTCAAGACCAAAGAGCTGCGTGACGCCGACGCCGGCGATGATGCCGCTCACAGAAGCAATCTGCTGGGAAGCTTGCGCCAGGCCCAGAACCGAACCTTGCCGATCATTCGACACGGCTACCGAAATGAGCGCGAGAAGGACCGGCGTCGTTCCCCCAAGAAGCGCGCCCCAGATAAAATACAGGAGTGCGAATACGGCAGCGGAGCCCGTGCTGCCTGCCAGTTGCGTAACCAAAGCACACGCGGCCGAAATGAGCACGTTCCCACCCAGCACATAGGATGGCGCGCGATTCTCGAAGAGTCGCGCCCATAAGGGCGCGGCCACGACAAAGCCGCATGCCAGCAGCCCATAAGTGAGGCCGGCGACCCAATGCCGGGCGCCAAATGCCTCGGTCATGTACAGTGAGAAAGGAACCTGCAGAACCATGCGGCTCGCGAGGAGCATCCCCATTAAGCCAAGAAGAGCTGCGATCGGAACACGGGTCGACGCTGCAGGTTTTGCGATAGCTGCGCCGCCGGGATTGCTGGCAACAGTTCCCAGCGCCGGTACAGGCAAGCTCGACCAGGCAACGACAGCGCACAGCGCACAAACTGCGCCGGCCGTCAGATTTACCGCGGCAAAGGGAAAACGGTCGAGAATGAGCCCGCCCAGGAAAGCTCCGCCCAGCGAGCCCACATTGGTGGCAATCTGAAGCCAGGCGAAGAGGCTCGCGCGATCCTTCCCGCCGGTGATCTGCACGCCATAGGCCTGTGCCGGGGCGATATAGCCGGCGCAGGCGCCCTGCAAAAAACGTAGCGCCACGATCGTCCAGACATCCTGCGCAGCAGCAACAAGCAGTTGCGTGACCGCCAGACCGCCAAGAGCGCGAACCATCATGAGCCGATTGCCGTAACGATCGCCGATTTTCCCCCAAAGGGCGCTGGTCAGTGACATGCCGATCATCGGGCCAACATAGACACCAACGCTTGCCAATCCGAAGACGTTATCGGAGGAGCTCAACACTTTGATTTGGATCGGCCAGAACGGGCCACTCATTTCCATTGCCCCCATGGATATGAATTGCAGGCCGAACAGCAAAACAAAAACGGGTCCGAAACCGCGAACCGCGACGGAAACATTGGTCATTCCGCTCCCGCCATTGGATTGGGCAGCTCGTGCTCGACGCGATAGTCGCGATAGCGCTCCAGATGCATCCGTAGCACCGAGCGGCTCGGCCAGGGTCTCTCGAGAAAGGCCTTGCGTTCCGCCTGCCAGAACGCGTCCGACAACGTGCGCGACCTGAGTGCATCGAAAACCACCTCGGTCTCCTCCCGCAAGATGCGCCAAAGGTTTGTGCCCGGCAGTGCATAATGTTCGTCGAGGCACAGTGCGACTTCATGAAGATGGCAAACGAAGCAGGCGTCGATGACGAACGAACGCACGAGACTGATATCGTCATCAAATGTGGTCGGTAAGATCCCCGTGCGAGTGAAGGGCTTGAGGTGATGCCCTCGCTCCCTGAGCAGCGGCGTAAAACTGCGGCCATCGCCGAAATCGCGGATCAGCAGCTTTCGCGGGCAGCCGGTTTCATCGAACAGGATCGTGCTGTTTTGCTGATGCGCCTCAAAGGCAATTCCATAAAGCAGATACATGGCGAGCGTCGGCCGGAGGACAGTCGCCACATAGGCACGGAAGAACGCAGATACCGCTGCTTCGCTTTCATCGCCGCCTCGCGCGATCAATTCGCAAATGAGCGGGCGGCCGTCGATGGGGCTTGCCGTCAAGAGTGACGCGACGGTGACCGGCAACAGCCCATCATTTCGCGCGAGAGCGTCCGAGTTGCGGTAGACGACCGAAAGAAAGCGGCCCGGATGCTCGTCGCCCGTTACGGGATGGTGCAGGATTGCACCCAGCTCTTCGGTAAAGATCTCCAACCTGTCAGAAATATCTCTCTCTTTCGACAGAATATCGGAGATCAGGGTGCTGAGACGCGGCCCCATGTGAATCGATTTGGCCTGCAGCGTGCGCTGTTCACTGGTCATCCAGATCGCCACCGGCAGTTTGATAAAGGGTCTCGGTTCCTGTGTATCCGGCAGCATTGTGCGGAACGACATTGACGGCAGCGTCACGACCTCTGGGCCATCAGGGTCGAAAACTCCGGAAGAAATTTCAGCCGCGAATTCACGGCGCAGGAAATTGTCGAGGTGCCAGATATGGACAGGCAGGGGCAGCCAGTCCTCGGGAGACTTTCCACGTTTGTTCAATCCTTCGGCCCAGTCGCGCCAGAACTCGGGGAAATTTTGAGCGAACCATTCCGAATAGCTGCCAACATGCGGCATCTTCTCCACATAGGACCATTCTCTGCGTAGCGCTGCGATTCGAACGCGCACGCGAGCACCGAACTCAGGCGACAAGGCCGTGACGTCCTCAGGCGACAGGTCGGGTTTGGCCTTCCACGTCGGATAGAAGGGGTGACCTTCCAACGCGCCCCATTGATCGAGAGTCATGGCCGCCAGATGCGGCGGCAGGCTCTTTGCCAGATATGCGAGGAATCCTCGCGCGCCTGCCGCGACGACCTTCCCTCGCAGTTCCTCGCTCCATTGCTCCCGGTGACGACGCGCCAGAACGTCGTTGCGCATGCTGTCCTCGACGTCGCGTATCAGGTGCTGGACGCCGTCCGACGCAGGCGGGATCGCCAAGGCGGGCGCGACCTCCCGGATGAGATCGGCGGGATCATCGATCCGGAATCGAGCGCCGGTCTCGTCCAGTACTTCGACAGAACCACGATTTTGCAATGTTCCGGCAGGCGCACGACGCAGATCGGCGAAATGCAGGACCCGCCGTGACTGCCAAAGCGGGAGCCATGCCTGGTTGCCGTCGCGCGACCACAATAATGCGTCCGGTACAAGAAGACGCTCGGCGAACAGGCAGCGGACCAACCGGTTGAGCGCATTGCGCGATGCCGCCAGCCAAAGCTGCGCAGCACGCGCCTGAGCTTCCGCATCTGCGGAAGAAGACATCCTCTGGGCCATTACGCTTCCTCCGGCCAATTGGCAGGCAAACAGGCCGGTGCGCCTTCGGTGAACCCGCCGTGGTAGTTGAGCGCCCAGTTGTAGGTTTTCGTGATAGCGGGAGTTGGCACTTCAAGCCGCGCGGCCAGTTCCACGAGCAGAGCCTGCCCGAAGGCAATGTCTTCGTGGAAAGCGCGGCTTGCGCGATCGATGACAAGGCCGGGCCCCTCCGGGTTTGTAACGAGTGGAGCGTGAATGCCCGCATAAGCACGGTTGGTTCGCAACAGCGTGTGCATAGTCCGGTTGTCCCCGATCTGGCTACCGTACGCCTCGATCAATTCCTGTCGGAGCGGCTTCACCGAACTGAGATCAATGTCCAGGCGTGACTCGACCGCATGCCGGATTGCCTGGTTTTCCGCATCGCAGGCCTCCAGCAGTTCGGCACCGGCGCGCGGGCAATCGCTCCACCAGCAAAGGGGACGATCAAAGGGCTTGTTTTCCCAGGGAGCGCCGGGGCCGATCAAGGCATAGAGCACCGCGGGATGCATCAATGCATTGCCCGGCGTCAGCGTGATTTCCAGAAAGTCCTGCAGCAGGGTGACGGGGGCTTCATAAAGGCGATTCAGCATCGCCTGCAGCTTGGTACGGCTCGCTGAAGTCTCGCGGCGATGAAGCGCCGCGAAGAGCTGGGCCTTGGCGCCTCCCGTGCGCACCCGCTCGCCCGGGACCAGGTCAAAGGCGGTATGGGGCACGTCCTTCATGCCCCAGATCACCACATTGTCCGCACCGGAAAGGATTTTGGCTGCGAGCCAGTTGAAGCCGCAAAAGCCGGGAATTGCGCCGACATAGACACGCTTGTCCCGGGGGAGATGCCCCGCGAAGGAGTGTAGAAGCGCAGGCCGCGCTTGAGCCGGCTGCGTTATGATCACCATGTCCGTGTTGATGAGTGCCTCGCTCGGATCGGTGCCGACAAAGTCGGGCCGCCCGCTCAAGACGTGGCCGTCCGGCGCCTGGGCCTGCCAAACGCCGTCTCCGCTCGTCCACCGTTCGGCAACGGCAGCCGCTCCCGTCAGCACAGAGACGGTGATGCCTGGACGCTGCTTGAAGAGCACGGCATTCAAATGCCCCGTGCGCCCTGCACCGCAGATCGTCACCTTCATGCTGCGCGCGCCCTTCCCGTCAGCCAGGCATCGAGTTGTGTGCCGATTGTCGGATCCAACAAGCCGCGCTTGGCCATCCATTCATCGTCGAAAACCGAACCGAGATATTTCTCGCCGCCATCGGCAACGGGCGTGACGACCGTGCCGGACAGTTTGCCGGCCGCAATGAATTCCAGCGCCTTGTAGATGGTGCCCCCGGTCGAGCCCCCGACCAGAAGCCCGTGGCGCCGCGCGATAAAACGTGCCGTTTCGAAGGCTTGGGTGTCGGTGACCTGCACCCCTTCATCGATGCATCCATAGTCGAGCACCTTGCCGACTTCATCGCCGGCGGGCGTTCCTGTGCCCGACTGATAGTAGGGATGGCCGGGTTTGCCGAACACGATCGAGCCGGCTGGCTCCACAGCGATGGTCCGGACAGCAGGGTTAGCCCGCTTCAGACGCTGGGCGATACCGGTCATTGAACCGCCAGTGCCGACACAGCCGACAAAGGCGTCGATGCCGTCTGGAAGCTGTGTCAGGAGTTCGTCGACGAAACCGGCGTAGCCGTCCGGGTTTGCCGGATTGTCGGACTGGTTCATGAACAACGCATCGGGAAGCTGAGCACCGAGTTGGGCGGCCAGCCGTTGCCGCTCCACCACCGCAACCTCGTCCTCTCGATAGTCGCCTTCGACGTAACGAATTTCCGCACCCAGCGCACGCATCGTGCGGATCTTGTCCGGCGCGGCGTGATGATCGACAACGGCAATGAAGCGCAGGCCCAATTCCAAGGCGGCTATCGCCAGTCCGATCCCGGTGTTGCCAGACGACGATTCGACGATCGTACCACCCGGTACGAGCCGTCCGTCCTCGAGTGCCGCAAGCACCATGCTGCGCGCCATGCGGTCTTTCATGGAGCCGCCCGGATTGTTCTTTTCAAGCTTCAGCACAAGCGTGGCGCCGCTGTTGGGTACGGCAATCGGCATCACCGGCGTCTGGCCGATAAACTGGCTTACGGTCGTGCAAAGCATTGTGCCTCTCCTATCGTGTCGGGAACGAGCGTTAGCTGCCCTTCTGTGTCCTGAACCACGCAAAGACGGCTCGGCATCGGGTGGCGGTGGAATTCGTTCTCAAGCAGGTCCATCTGGTAACCGCCGGTGTTGGCATAAACCAGAAGATCTCCCGCTCGCGGAGCGATCGGAAAGGTGAGCCATCGATTGCTAAGGACGTCCTCGTCCAGGCAGCTATGGCCCGCCAGATAACCTCGGATCGGTTTTGTGGCGACCGGCGGCGTTATGGCTGGCACCAGGATTGGGTCGACGAGGAATTCGGAGCCGAACCAGGTTTCGCAAGCGCTGAAGCTGCTGCCTTCGACGAAGATGACGTGAGCATCACAGCCAATCGCTTTCACGCGCAACACCCGGAAGACGGAGATCGCGGCCTGGTCGGCCAGTGCTCGACCGGGCTCCATCCCCAGTACCAGCCCCTCTTGAACGAGATAATTCGCGATGCTGCGGCCATCGGCCATCGGTGCGCGCAGTAGGCTCCGTAGCCAGTCGGCTGCAGAAAGCGCTCCACCGTAAGGATAGAAGGAGCCCGGCACCTTCCCCGTGCGGTAGTCCTCAGGCATCTGCGACTCAAGATGCGCTTGATAGGCACATCGATCGACATATTGGATCGGCAGTCCGCCGCCAATGTCGATCATGCGCGGCGCAAAACCTTGTGCGCGGGATTCGTCGATCAGGCCGGCTGCTTCTCCAATCGCTTGCGCACGAGATTCCCAGCCATAGCCACTCAGATGGAAGTGCAGCCCGTCAAAGCGCAACCGGTTTTCACCAGCAATGCGCGCCAGACACTGCTGGATGGCCGCCGCCGGCATGCCAAACCGGTTCTGCGCATGGTTGGTGGGACGCAATCGCAGCAGCACCGCCTGAACCGGGCCCGCTAACGGAAGGCAGCGGATCAGATCCTCGAGCTCTTCCGGTGAATCCACCGATATGAGAGCATTGCAGTCAATAAGCTCTTTGTGGAACAGAGCCGTCTTCGCCGGGCCAGTCGCCACAAGTTGTGTGCCGTCGGCACCAAGCTGCCTGGCATCTCGAAACTCATAAAGGCTTGAGACGTCGATGCCCGCCCCTGCGCGCAACGCTGCAGACAACAGCCTGGGAGATTTGTTGACTTTCGCTCCGTAATAGATCGCGTGTGCGACACCGCTCTCGCGCAAGACATTTTTGAGTGCTGCGAGATTCGTCCGCAGCTCATCGGGCCAAATCAGATTGACCGGAGACCCATGTCGGGTAACCCAATCGATCAGCAGCGGGCCGTTGCCCACCAAGAGCTCCGCCGTGCCTGGCCGTAGAATCGGCAAGAGGCCCCCACCGGGCTTATGGCCATGCAAGGTCACGACCTCGCCCTTTCGGCATGGGCGACAACGCGTTCTGTCGGAGCCAGGTGGCGCAAGCTCTCCAACGACAGGTTGCAGCTCGGAAGGCTCTGATCAAAAATATGTCGCGTCGTCTTGCAGGGAAATTTTCGACCACTGCGCGCCATTGCGAGGATGCTCGCTGGCGTGATCGTCAGCCCCGGCCGCCAGCTCTCGACTCGTACTGCGCCGTAACCCAAGAGAACCACCGGCACGAACGGCAGCTGCAGACGGTGCGCGACCGTTAGCCGGTGATGACCGTCCATCACGCAGAGGACATCCCTTTCCGCCGTGATCGGAACAGTCCAGCAACCTGCGCTGAGGATCTGCGCCTGCAGCTCCGCTACTCTGTCGAGATCGACCTCTTCGGTCGGGATTAAGCATGTTGGCGAAAGGAGGCAAACTTGCATATCGACCAGCCTGATCCTTGTCAGCAGGATCGGTTCATAAAGCGCCCTACCCAGCGGCAGGAGCGGCGATTACATGTCGACGGTCATTGAGAGGAGATACGTGCGCGGTGCTCCCAGGAAAAATGTTCCGAATGAAGCCACGCCGGACCAATAGGTCGCGCCGGTCACATTCTGAACGTTCGCGCGGAAAACCGTCTTCCTGCCGTTGATCGCCGTCGTGTAGCGGGCGCCGAGATCGAGCCGCGTCCAATCCGGGATCGACTGCTTGTTCGCGCTATCGATGAACTGCTTGCCCGTGTAAATGACTGCGCCATTCAAAGTGAGCCCCCTCATCCACGGGAGATCCCATTCGGCTCCAACATTGGCCTGTACGTTGGGAACCCCGATTGGCGTGTTGCCAACATTTGCCGCAACGGCTGTCTTCGTAAGGGTGCCATCCAGCAACGAAACGCCCCCGAGGAGCCGAACATCAGGCATGAGTTCGCCATATACGTTGAACTCGAGCCCTCGGACTTGCTGTTCGGCGGTCGCCGCGAAACGCCCGGCGGACAACTCACCGCTCGCCTTCGATATCTCGAATGCGCTGAAGGTGGTTGCGAACCGGCCGAAGTCCACCTTGATGCCGGCCTCGTACTGCTTGGCGATGTACGGTGCAAGCACTTCGCCGAAATTGGAAGCGGTCTGGGGCGCAACGTCACCCCGACTTAGACCTTCAATGTAGTTCGCGTACAGAGAGACGTTGTCCCGCGGCCGGATGACGAGACCGACCACAGGCGTGGTCGCGCTCTTGTCGTACGACGACGTGAGAGTTCCGACATTGGAGAGATAGTTGTTCGCCTCGATGCCCTGGCGCCGCACACCCAAAGTCAACAGGACGCGTTCATCGAGCACGGACAGGGTGTCAGCAATCGAGAGCCCCGTGAGTTCACTGTCCGAAAGCCGAGGGCGCCCGCTGACCTCGTTTGCGAACTGAGTAGGCGCCACTGTCGGATTATAGATATTCGAGGCGACCAGAGTGCCATTGGTCAACCGCCGGTACAGTGCATCATGATAGACCGAGGCCTGGAAGGCGACGGCATGATGGATGAAGCCGGTATCGAAGCGGGCGCGGACGCCGCCGTCATATGTGGTTCGATCAATGCTGAGACCGAAGAATTGGGGCATCGAGGTCGTGTCACCGCTCGTGTTGACGATCGTCGGGAGACCAAAGAATCGCTCGACGTTGGTTCGCGATCCGCCGACGTCGGCGAACAGCGTCACTTGATCGCTTAGATCGTATTCGTTTCGCAGCAGGGCAGATTGATCGTTGATGCGCGACCATTCCCAGGGCTGCGTCACGTTCAGTCGACCATCCGGCGCCTTTGGCACTTGCAGGCCGGAAGCCATGAGAAAGGGACGTGACGGAGCGTCGAAGCGATCGGTCTGGGCGATGAGGTAGAGCCAAGATCTGAACCGTTCGCCCTTATAGTCGAGGGCCAGCGATCCGACGCCCGTCGCTTCAGATTGCCGATCAATGGGCGTATCGCCGTCGCGCAGGCTGCCGCTGGCCCGCACGCCCCATTCCTTGCTGTCGCCGTATCGCCTGGCAACATCCCAGTGACCACCGAACCGTGAGGCCGAGCCATAGTCCACGGCGAAGCGAGTCAAATCCTCTCCTGCGCGCTTTGGCACAACGTTGATGACGCCGCCGACGCCGCCATTGGGCGCAATGCCCGACAGCGCGGCTGAGGGACCCTTGAGCACCTCAATGCGCTCGACGTAGTCCGTGAAGATGCGGTAGCTCGGCGCGATCCCGTAGAGCCCCTCGAAGGCGAACTCACCGTTGTTGCCTTCGTTGACCGGGAAGCCACGAATGTAGAAGGAATCGAGCAGGCCACCTGTTGGATGGGTACTTCGCACGGAAGGATCCAGGATCAAGGCACCCGCAGCCGTCGTTGCCTGTTGATCACGGATGAACTTGTCCGTGTAGCTCGTCACGTTGAACGGCGCCTTCATCGTGTCGGTGTTGCCGAGCAGTCCGAGCCGCCCGCCTTGAGCGACCTGGCCGCCTGCAAAGGCGGGCACCACACCGGATTGCGATGGCTTCGGTTGCCCCTCGGGGTGCGGAGCACCAGCCACCGCAGCGCGGCGTGACGTTGACTGGACCCGGACAGCACTTCGCTTGGCTGGTGCGCGACGGACCGACTGCTGCGTCGGAGCGTCGACCGTAACGGGTGGAAGGGAGTTGGCGTCCTGCGCTGTTTGAGATCGAGCGGGCGATTCCAACCAGCCTAGCAACGCCACCCCACTTAGCAGTTTCGCACCGAAGCGAACTGCCACCCGAACTTCACCTGCACGTCGCATTTCCAGAAAGTCCCTCATTAGCAGCACGTCGCCACGCGAGCTGACGCCGCGCTCGGCCAGCACCGACCATGGACCGAAGATCCGCTCTCCGCGTCCGTGCCCGGCCGATACATGTAGCTCGTGAATCAACTCATCCGCAGACTCGAACTCCGGACTTGGTTGCCTTCCATCGATCTGCAACGTCCGATTGCTGCGTCTGCATCGCCTCTTTAGAGAGACGTTATCGTGACCGCAACGCAAATGCGCGCGCAGCGACTTAGAATGTCTCGATCATCGACGACTCGAGTCGTCACCATGTTTGGAAAACTTCCAAAGCTGCTTTGGAAGATTCCAAATCAGCGTTGTTGAAACTTTGGAAGGTCGACTCGCGTCAGCGGCCATGCTTTCCTAGACGCAGCAACGCTCTGGATCTCGTCATGGACTGACCGTTGCGCGTCACCATTTCGCTCCTGTCGCTCTCATTGCGACGCCGTGCCGCAGCACAAGACGTGCCAATCAAAGGGAACGTCATGAGCTCTCGCGGTGGTTCGATGGGCCGCCGACTTTGTGCTTCCGCCAATAGCGACTACGGATCAATCAGGACGCCCGGGTTGAGTATGCACTGCGGATCCAGTTCCCGCTTGGCTGCCCGCAATGCGGCTGCGAAAAGTTCCGGCCGTTGCCGGTCGTACCACGGCCTGTGATCGCGGCCGACGGCATGATGATGGGTGATTGTGCCACCTGCCGCGATCAGCGCGTCGCTTGCCGCGTTCTTGATGGCCTGCCACTGCTCGAGAAGTCCGCCGTGGCGACCAAGAGCATGGAAAGTGAAATAGGGTGCAGGCCCGTCCGGGTAGAGGTGGGTGAAACGGCAAGTGACTTCACCCTTGACGCCAGTTGCTTCAAGAATGGCGCGCTCGGTCGCCCCTTTGACGTTGTCGTGAAAGCCTTCGAACTGATCCCAGGTGATGGCAGTCTCGAACGTATCGTTGATAAGGCCTGCGGGCGCTAGAAATTCGCGCGCATAGGGCATCCGAATGAACGCGTTGCGCCAGATGCCCGCCGCACCTTCCAGATGCGCGCCGCTCGCCTTTGCCGGCTCCGGCGTTCCCCGATGGTCGGTGCAGCATTCCAGTGCGCGCGCCATCCAGGCGTCCATCGGATGATCGCCCGATTCGAACGCGAGCACCATGATGGCAACGCTCCCATCGGCTGCACCGGTGTTGAAGGCCTCCTGCGGGTCCAGGATCCGGCAATTTGATGGATAGAGGCCCGCTTGCGCGACTGCACGCACGGCGCGCGCGGCATCGAAGAACGACGGAAAACGAACGGATGCGCCGGCGCGGAATTTGGGACGGGGCTGCAATCGCATCCAGGCGCGCGAAATCACACCCAAAATTCCTTCCGAGCCAATGAACATGCGGTCGGGACTGGGACCCGCACCCGACCCGGGAAGCCGGCGCGTTTCGACCACACCAGCTGGCGTCACGACGCGCAGGCTTTCGACGAAATCGTCGATGTGAGTGTGAAGGCTGGCGAAATGGCCGCCCGATCGTGTCGCAATCCAGCCGCCGAGAGTCGAATATTCAAAGCTTTGCGGGAAGTGCCGCAACGTGAAGCCGTTGGGCTTGAGCTGCTTTTCCAAAGATGGGCCATAGGTGCCGGCTTCAATCAATGCCGCGCGAGATACCGGATCCACTTCGACGACTTTAGCGAGATTGCGCAGGTCGAGGGTAACGGCAGCTTTATGCTTGATGCCGTCAACGCGCGGCTCGACTCCGCCGCAGACACTGGATCCGCCCCCGAAAGGCGTCAGCGAAGCGCCGACAGAACCTGCCCAGTCCATCACGGCCGCAATCTCCGCCTCATTACGTGGATAGGCCACGACGTCGGGCGCACAATCGTAGTTGCCGAGCATCGCTCTGACATAATCCGGATATGACTTGCCATAGGTGTGCGCGGCGCGATCGTAGCGTTCCGCCGTGCAGAAGGGGGACAGCGAAGCAGGCGGCAGCACGCGCGGCTCCCGCAGGGAGAGGTCTTCAAGGCGCGGGACTGCGATCGTATCGAACTCGCCAGTTCCAAACTTCGCATGATAGCGGCCGAGAACAAACTTTCGCTCCTCTGCGCTCATGCCTTCTCCTTCGCGGCCCCACCCGTAATATTTCAGCCTTGCGTCATCCATGAGGGGTCCTCCCGGTTCTTTTCGAGAGTTTCTGAGATCGAAGAGAAACTTCTGAACCACGGGGCCGCTCAAGGCGACCTCGCTCGATCGCAACGATACGCTTCCAAGGCAGAACGTGAAAGAGCACGCCGATGACGAGGCTTCGTCTCAGCGTCGGGTCAAACCGCTGCCCGCACTACTTCAACAAATGCCGATTTGCCTAGGGTGCAAACTTGGGCCTGTGAACCGTCCCTACGCTCGAAAGCAATCGTCAAGCTTCCATGCAGGATCTCGATGCCAATGCAAAAAACTCAGCGGGCATCCAGAACTTGAACGACTTCATACAGATGGGGATCGATTTCGTCGGTCAGGTCATCAAACTTACCCCACGCCTTGCGAAAGTCCGGTGATTGGTGTGCGGACTGCAGGAGTTGGCGGTTTTGCCATTGGATGTAGTTGACGATGCGCCGGCCGTCGAGGCTTCGATGTAAGCTGATTGAGACAAAGCCCGGCTGGCGCGCCATGAATCGTGCTCGATCGGTCATCAGCGAGAGTGCCTCATCCTGCTTTCCCGGATCGGCTTCGACTACGGTGATCTGGGTAACGATCTGATTGCCTGTTTGAATATGGGTCATGAAACCCGTCCTTCTCAACTGGGCTCAGGTTCCCCTCTTGAGCTTCCTCCGCTTCCAGTGGTGCTCATTCGAAGGATTGAACTTCCGAACACGGTAACAGTTCAAATCGCGCATCATCGCAATCCATAGAGGACCATCGCATGCGGCCACGGGCATTGTTCGAGGAGCAGCAACGCATAGCTCGATCAGCTGGAGCCCATTGATAGGACGACCCGCGGCCCGTCTTCATCTCCCGCCAGAAGCGCGGCGGGCCGCGCCAGCTTCGCGCCAGCTTCGCACCATAAACGATCTCGATGGGATGCTACGGTCGCGCTCGGTGGACTCCACCAGCATTAGCTGAACGCGAACTGACGAAACGAGAAGGCAAGTGCGACGGACGCCCCCTTCCCGCATGACAGAGAGTCGGCGAGCAATCTGACGTTGTCCACCTTTTTCAGGTAAGCTTATGAATCGTCAAGAGCGCCGGGCCACGGCCAAACAATCCCAAAAGGTCGCTCCGCAAAATTTGGAGGCCGCGAAACGAAGTTTGGAGGCCGCGAAACAGGGCAAATTGCTGTTTGATCTCGGCCGGTATGCCGAAGCCCTGGAATGCTTCAACGAATTCGATAGGCTCAATCCAAATATCGCACCTCTGTATCAAACGCGCGGCCTTTGCCTCCAACGGTTGGGCCGGTTCGAGGAAGCGCAGGCCGACTTCGAGAGGTCCATTGCGCTGAACCCTTGCGAGGCTGAGACCCACAAGAACCTCAGCACGCTTCATTCGAGATTTGGCCGGATGGAGCAGGCATTAGCGAGCATCGATCGCGCGCTCGAACTTCGTCCGAATTTTTCCGCAGCGCTGAACGAAAAGGCACGGGCGTTGTGGAGCCTGCAATTGCTGGATGAAGCTTTTGCAGCCTTTCGCAAATCGCTGGCGGTCGACCCGCACAATGCGGACACGATCTGGAATCTCGCGCTGCTTCAGCTGCTGACCGGAGACTTTGAGCGGGGCTGGTTGGGACGCGAGGCCCGTTGGAAAGCATCGTCTCTCGGCCTCGCCGGTCGCGGCTTTCCCCAACCCCTTTGGCTTCGTGATCAGCCGCTCGAAGGCAAGACCATATTGCTTCATGCCGACGAGGGATTGGGCGATGCAATCCAGTTTGCGCGCTATGTGCCCATCGTGGCCGCGCTCGGGGCTCAAGTCATCCTGGAGGTCCAGCCTCCGATCCAGAAGCTCTTGGGTGGCATCACTGGAGTCGCAACATGTATCGACCGAACGTCTTCGACGTCGCTGTCGTTCGACCTGCACTGTCCTCTTGGAAGCCTGCCGCTGGCGTTCGGGACGCGGCTCGATACAATCCCGTTCGCGGATCCGTACCTTCCTGCGCCTCCGGCGGCGCGCGTGAAGGCCTGGGAAGACCGGCTTGGCCCCCGCAATCGCTTCCGCGTCGGTCTCGTCTGGTCGGGGAATCCGGATCACAAGAACGATCACAATCGATCGATGGCACTGCGCACGCTTGCGCCTCTCCTGGATTGCGACGTCCAGTTCGTCAGCCTGCAAAAAGGCGTCCGGGATCAGGATCAGGCCGTCCTCGGCGAACGTCCTGACATCGTCGACCTGACGGACCAGATCAAGGATTTCACCGACACAGCGGCGCTGGTTTCCTGTCTCGATCTGGTGATCTCGGTCGACACCAGCGTCGTTCACCTTGCCGGCGCGCTGGGCGTCCCCGTCTGGACGATGTTGCCTTTCAACCCGGATTGGCGCTGGCTGCTCAACCGCGACGACAGTCCGTGGTATTCGTCCATGAAGCTGTTCAGGCAACCAAAGAGAGGTGACTGGGCCAGCGTCGTGGATCGCGGTCGCCTTGAGCTGGAGGGCCTGGTTTCCGCACGGCGGTCGGAAGCACGGCAACACCAGAGCAAGGCGTTGTCGCCCAAACCAGAGGATGCGGTCCTCTCGAATGCCCTCGGCTATCAACACCGGCAACTCGGGCGCATGGACGAGGCTGTGCTGCATTTCCAGCGGGCGCTGAAACTCTATCCGCAATCTCTGGAGGCAGCGAACAATTGCGGCAAGCTGCTGCTTGATCTCGGCCGGCATGCGGAAGCCCTGGAATGCTTCAACGCAGCCGAGAAACTGAATCCAAATTCCGCAGTTCTGTATCAAATGCGCGGCGTTTGCCTCCAGGACGCGAACCGGATCGAGGAAGCGCAGGCCGACTACGAGAAGTCCATCGCACTGGACTCCAGCCTGGCGGAAACGCACAACAACCTCGGCTTGCTTCACTCGAGACTTGGCCGGACGGAGCAGGCACTGGCGAGCATCGATCGCGCGCTCGAACTTCGTCCGGATTTTGCCGCAGCGCTTTCCAACAAGGCATGGATATTGCTGGATCTGCAATTGCTGGATGAAGCCTTCGCGACGTTTCACAGATCCCTGACGATCGAACCAGACCGTGCGCCGACGATTTTCAATTTCGCGCTGCTTCAGCTGCTGACCGGAGACTTTGAGCGGGGCTGGTTGGGACGCGAAGCTCGTTGGAAAGCGTCGTCTCTGGGCCTCGCCGGTCACAGTTTTTCCCGCCCCCTTTGGCTTGGTGACCAGCCGATCGAAGGCAAGACCATATTGCTTCATGCTGACGAGGGATTGGGCGACTCGGTTCAGTTTGCGCGCTACGTGCCCATGGTGGCCGCGCTCGGGGCTCAAGTCATCCTGGAGGTCCAGCCTCCGATCCAGCGGCTCCTGGCTGGGGTGCCCGGCGTCGCAACGTGTACCGTCCGATCGTCTACAACGTCGCTGGCGTTCGACCTGCACTGTCCTCTTGGAAGCCTGCCGCTGGCGTTCGGGACGCGGCTCGATACGATCCCATTCGCTGAGCCGTACCTTCCTGCGCCTCCGGCGGGGTGCGTCAAGACGTGGGAAGACCGGCTTGAAGACCGGCTTGGCCCCCGCAATCGCTTCCGCGTCGGTCTCGTCTGGTCGGGGAATCCGGATCACAAGAACGATCACAATCGATCGATGGCACTGCACGCGCTTGCTCCTCTGCTGGATTGCGACGTCCAGTTCGTCAGCCTGCAAAAAGGCGTTCGGGATCAGGACCGGGCCTTCCTCGGCGAACGTCCTGATATCGTCGACCTGACGGAACAGCTCGCGGATTTCAGCGATACGGCGGCGCTGGTTTGCTGCCTCGATCTGGTGATCTCGGTCGACACCAGCGTCGTTCACCTTGCCGGCGCGATGGGCGCTCCTGTCTGGACGATGTTGCCTTTCAACCCGGATTGGCGCTGGCTGCTCAACCGCGACGACAGTCCGTGGTATCGATCAATGAGGCTCTTCAGGCAGCCAAAGCGAGGCGACTGGGCCAGCGTCGTGGACTGCGTTCGCCGCGAACTGGAGGAACTGGTTTCCGCATGGCGGCCGGACGCACGGCAGCACCAGAGCAAGGCGTTGTCCTCCATACCACAGGACGCGCTCCTCTCGAATTCCCTCGGCTATCAGCACTGGCAACTCGGGCGCATGGACGAGGCTGTGCTGCATTTCCAGCGGGCGCTGAAGCTCTATCCGCAATATCTGGAGGCAGCGATTAACTGCGGCAGGCTGCTGCTCGAACTCGGCCGGTATGTGGAAGCCCTGGAATGCTTCAACGCGGCCGAGAAACTGAATCCAAATTCCGCGGCTCTGTATCAAACACGCGGCATGTGCCTCCAGGAGGCGAACCGGCTCGAGGAAGCGGAGGCCGACTACAAGAAGTCCATTGCGCTCGACCCCGGCCTGGCGGAAACGCACAGCAACCTTGGCACACTCCAGTCGAAATTGGGCCGGACGGAGCAGGCACTAGCGAGCATCGATCGCGCGCTCGAACTTCGGCCGGATTTTACCGAAGCGCTTTCCAACAAGGCATGGATATTGTTGGAACTGCAATTGCTGGATGAAGCCTTCGCGACCCTCGACAGATCCCTGGCGATCGAACCAGACCGTGCGCTGACGATTTTCAATTTCGCGCTGCTTCAGCTGCTGACCGGAGATTTGGAGCGGGGCTGGCCGGGACGCGAGGCCCGTGCGTCTCTTGGCGCCATCACGCGCGGTTTTTCCAGCCCCGCCTGGCTTGGTGACCAGCCGATCGAAGGCAAGAGTATACTACTTTATTGCGACGAGGGATTGGGCGACTCAATCCAGTTCGCGCGCTATGTGCCCATGGTGGCCGCGCTCGGGGCTCGAGTCATCCTGGCGGTCCAGCCTCCAATCCAGAAGCTCTTGAGTGGTATCCCCGGAATCGCAACCTGTGTCGCCGACCTGTCCGGAACGTGGCTTGAGTTCGACCTGCACTGTGCTCTTGGAAGCCTGCCGCTGGCGTTCAGGACGCGGCTCGATACGATCCCGTTCGCGGAGCGGTACCTTCCTGCGTCCCCAGCGGCGCGCGTCAAGACGTGGGAAGACCGACTTGAAGACCGACTTGGCCCCCGCAATCGCTTCCGCGTCGGTCTTGTCTGGTCAGGGAATCCGGATCACAAGAACGATCACAACCGATCGATGGCACTGCGCACGCTTGCTCCTCTGCTGGATTGCGACGTCCAGTTCGTCAGCCTGCAAAAAGGCATCCGGGATCAGGACCGGGCCTTCCTAAGCGAACGTCCTGACATCATCGACCTGACGGACCAGATCAAGGATTTCACCGACACAGCGGCGCTGGTTTCCTGTCTCGATCTGGTGATCTCGGTCGACACCAGCGTCATTCACCTCACCGGCGCGCTGGGCATTCCCGTCTGGACGATGGTGCCATTCAGCCCGGATTGGCGCTGGATGCTCAACCGCGACGACAGCCCGTGGTATCAGTCAATGAGGCTCTTCAGGCAGCCAAAGAGAGGCGACTGGGCCAGCGTCGTGGCTCGCGTTCGCCTCGAGCTGGAGGGGCTGGTTTCCGCATGGTGGCCAAAGCAAGAGCCGACTTTGCTTCTACCCGCCGAGTGAAAATCGAACTGAGCCGAGTTGACCCGCCTGATCCGGCGAAATCGAGCGGCGGCGGTCGTCCGCCTGGCTCCCGAAGTATCCCGTTGCTCGCGACGTCGTTCGAATTTTGCATCTGTGCACCCGCTTTTTTCGTGCGACGAAGGCGTCATAGACTGAGTCGGGGGATCGGCAAGCGCCGAAATTTGCCGGAAAATTAACTCGTGATTCACCGACTCGGGCACCTGGGCCTAGCTGTTGTTTGCTCAAGTCGCAGTTGGCCCAGACGTTTGCGTTTGATCTTGAGAGCTTTCGCCGGTGCGGGGACCCTTCTCCGTCGAGAACGGTTCGAAGAACGCTTTCGCCTTTCGATGATTTGGCAAAGCGGCGGGCCTGTACGGACCGAAACTCGTGTAGTTGCGCACCGATTTCATCGCGAGCCGATCATAGACCGTCTCGTGAAGTTGCGCAGTGTCTGGCACGGCGCGGACCGCTTTCGACCAATGGAGCGCGGAAGGCGGCCCTACTCGTCTTTGGGGTCCTCGGAGCGCTTGAGAAGTTTCAGGGAGCGCCTGATTTGTTCCTTTGAGTGCTCCACCAGTTCACGCGTGTAATCGTTCCCCCGAGACAGCCGTTCAAGCATCGAGCCGACCTGGTGTTCAATCCGTTCTTTTTGCCTGTCAGTCATGGGCTTATCCCGCGTCCGACGAGCAATTAATGCACGTTCAAAATTCTGGTTCCTCGAATGGAGACTGCTAAATTATTCCGGACGGTCCCGAATGATCCGATACACCCGCTCGCGCTCCAACAGTTCCAGTTGCGCGGCCATGTGGTGCCATTGCTGAGCGGCTTGGATGTAGAAGTACCGAGTGATCGGGTTGGCCTTCTTGGCCAGTTCCGCGCACTTTATGGCTCTCGCTCGCATCTCTACGGCTTGCATGGGGGAATAATGTCCTAAGCGAGCCGGGGGCGCATTCAACTAGGTGAATTCTACGCTCAGGTGACAACTCTGGGGGCTGGGCTGAAATGACCGATCGAAGCTGGGGACGGCCTTTCGACGACCCAATCAAGGTGGACGGCCGCAAGCTGGTCACCCCGCGCGATGCCGGTCAGTACATCGCGAAGCTCCCCAAGGCCGTGCACGACGCGCCGGAGTGGCAAGCCGCGACGGAAGCGCTGATCCTGGTAGCGGAGAAAGGTGGACCGTCGATGCTCGCTCGCATTGGCATTATGCGAGCCTTGAACCGAGGCCGGCCCAGTCCGGCACGGGACCGCGACGGAAGCCGGCGAGGAGGTACAGGCTCGTGAGATAGGGCCGCCAGCGAGTCTCGGCGTCAAGTACCGACGGAGCTTCTGGGCTACTCCGAGTGCGCGCATCCCTTTGCCGCTCTTTGACGGTACGATGGATTTGCGCGCGGCGGTGCGCATAGGGAGGGACGGCTCTGGTGTGTCTCCAGCCTCGCGCGCCGGAGCCGTTCTCGTTTGCAGGATCGGACTGACCCGGGCGGGAGTACCCATAGGTCGCGAGGAAGCGTGAAATCCCCCGTCGTGAAGCGATCCATTGTCATCGGCGGCCACAAGACCAGTGTCAGCCTGGAAGAGGCATTCTGGACGAGCCTAAAGGAGATCGCCAGCCGGCGCGACATGACGCTGTCGGATCTGGTTGCTGAGATCGACCGCAACCGCCGGCAAGATAATCTATCGTCCGCGATACGCATCTTCGTCCTCGAATACTTCAAGAGCCGCGCCGCGGCACTCCGGCAAGAATGAAGGCCCGCCAGTGTGAACCGGCGGGCCTCGATCTCTAGATGGGTGGTTTAAGACCTGGCGAATTTAACCATTCATCAATACGGGCGACGATGTCGGCCTCGTGGGCTTTCCTCAATAGGCCTTCACGTTCCTTGCCCGGTGGTAGTTGCTTTGCCTTTTCTCTTGCTAGCCGGGCTTCCTTGATCAGACGTTCTCCCAGCGCTTTGTCCGGTTTGAACCGAAGGCGTTTCACGATCTCCTCCCGTCATGAAATTCGCTCCACCCTAAAACGCTTTGGAAGCGCAGACGTTCGGCGAGTTCCATTCTCGGAACGCGCGCATTTTCGGTCATATGCACCGTAAGTTGCGGATGATTACGATTGAAGGTATTATCCGCTGGCTTTTGGAACCAACGATTTTCAGTAATTCGGATTAATGAAATGATTGCTCAGAAGACCGACAAAGTCGTCGTGGGCGCCCGTTTCCAGTTGAGTAAGCTTGGTGCTCTTCGGTGCCCCGAAAGGCCCGCACCGGCGGGCCTTTGTCGTTTTGGCGACACGCTCAGCGCACCGCTCTCAATCGCGGCTTTTGAAGCGAATCGGCTCGTTTGCGCGCAGGTCTAATCCCATGATATCTAACCTTTTTTGGCCAATCTGGCCATCAAGGCAGGGATTTTGCGTTCCCCCCCCTTTCACCGCCCTGACGCTATGATGATGGCGACGAGTGGCGAGAGCGTTATCGGTACCGCCATAGCTATGGCTATTGCGGTCCACGTTGGGACCATGGTTGGCGCCGCGGTCGGGAGGATGACAACGAGCAATGAGCCGCCGGGGGATTCCGGCGGCACCCTCACAGGACACTGGCCTGTTTTAACCCCTAGTGGCCTAAGTTGAATCCGGCAGTGTCCTAATTCGCTTGTTCATTGTCCGTCCGGTTCACTTGAGATTGATCAGCGGTTGTCAGGACAGCGTCAGCGTGACGCCCTACCCTCCAGAAGAACTTGGTGTGTAGCTGGCTGGCGGGCACGACCGTGAGGCGCGATAGCTTCTATTTTATCTTTGCGCTAGCGTGGATGATGGTGGTGATCGGCTGGCTGCTTTTTGTGACGCTCGCTGAATAAGAAAGGTCGCCTCAGTTGGCGGCCTCTTTCATTCCGCGCGCTTACTAGAGCCGCTGACCGCAGCCGACGCAGCGCAACCTCGCAACGCTTTTCACACCCAGGACCATACTCGGCCGCGGTGGCAGTGTCCTCGCGCGGTTGGATCAAAGAGCCCCGAACTGTGACAGCGGACCATCAGGCTTCCCTATACGGAATAGCGAGGTTTTCGCAGATCGAGGCGAACACCTTTGTTGTCTCGGCGTCCTCGAAGCAAAAATGCGTTCCTTTGTCACCACGCTCGATCCACCAGTCCGCCTTGTTACCTCTTGAAATGCGGGATGCCTCTCCGCGTAGCTGATCTAGTTGCCTTCCGTATGCGTTCACCGTCACACAATTTTTCATTTGAATGCTCATTAAGTCGTCCAGAAGCAGATTGGCCGATCAGGGCTGGCGTTCTTCTCGGGCTCTCGTCTTTTGTCGTTGGGACTTCCAACGTCAATGTTGTGGATCTCAGGCTCAAGGCAGATGAACTGGATGTTGCGATAGAATTTAACGTCGGCGATTTTGTATTTTATGTCACCGCCAACAGGGTATGAAGCAAGACTCATGCAGGTATCCTTCCAGTAATCCCGATCATCATGGATGGTATGGTCGAGATCGTGCTGCCGAACGTACTCGGCAACTTCGTCTCTGCCATCCCAATAGTTGTACCCGCGAAGGCTCTCGGCCTCGACCGCGTTCTTACATTCGTAGCAGCCATAAAGATCACGGTTGTCCGGATTGGTTCGGGTATGAATCGTGAGCCACTTGCCCGGAGCGAGTCGGTTATCGTGGAAGTCAAGTGGATCGGCATGAGCCGACGCCGTCATTGCGAGCACGAGGCCAGCGATTGTAAGTAGCTTTTTCAATTTAGTTCCCTGTTGTGCCCCTTGAGACTTCATTGTGTGGCCACATGCGCCACACGGTTGACAGCTTCAACCGATGTCACCGCTTGCTAACGGTGACTTTTAAATCCGCAACTCGATCCTTTTCGAGATCGTAAGTGCAGATGATGTGCATGGTGGTGTCGACTTCGAAATCGACGCCAATGGGTGCCATCTTCGACGAGTAGTCGGCAAAGTAGTCTGTGACGATGACGCCGGTCGGTGCCGAGTGCAAAGCCGTGGTCGTTTCGTGCCCGAAGATGGGGAACGGCACGCGCTGCCATCGGCCAAGGATTGAGAACGTCGCGGGTTGCGCCTCATAGGCAGCGCGACAACCGTTGCCGAGATCGTCGCCCTTCCATGACGCAATCACGGCGGCGTTGTCTTCGCATGCGCGCCAATTGCCGCGCTTGCACGTCGGCTCTGGAGTGGCGGGCTTCTCGACCGGCTTCATCGGGCCTCTTGATGCCAATAGCTTCGCCCTCCTTGGCTTCGCGTTCTGCCTTCTCGGCATCGACTCGCCAATGATCAGCTCGCCAATCAGGCGTGGCCGCAGTGCTGATTTGCTTTGGTGTTGGTATGGTGTGCCCGCCGTCTTTAAATCCGCCGTAGGCCAACAGGCCAAGCACACACAGTCCACCGATATGTCCACTCTTCATGTTATGAGTCCTGCCACTTCACGCGGTGGCACGAGTCCGTGCCGCTTTGCTAGCGCGTCGGCTGTTAGCCGGATAGTTTCGATTGCGTCGGCGTGTGATAGCGGCGCGTTTGCCGGTGCGCTTTGCAGCCTGCAGCGCGAGCTCTTCGAGCAACTGCAAAATCTGGCGACTCGCTCCAAGCATGGGGTTGACGTAGAGCCTTCCATCGCGGAAGCCCGCGCCATTCACCGAAACCATGCCGTTGTCATACATCACAACCTTGATCGTCAGTTCTAGCCCTTTGTCCTTGGGAGTCCTGTCGATATTCTTCGCCAGGCGGCGAATGAACTTTACAGAGTTAGCCATTTTCCTGTTTATGTTTGAGTTACGAGTCCTGAAACTTCGCGCGCGCGGGAAACCAATCGACGTAGTGGGCAACGCGACCCCGGACCAGTTGCGCCGCTTCGTTGGCTGTGTCCAAGCACGTGAACTGCAGCGCGGGTCGGTGACAAAAGCTATTCGTTTGATTTGCGCGCGAGATGCAAGATCCCAACACCATCACCCGGTTGCGGGCCAACATTGCAACTTAAGGAGGCACTAGGCAGAAAGTCTTGTTGTTGTCTGCCAATGATTTGCTTTTTTTGAGCCTTCAGGGGGCGGGCCGGGAATGCTTCCGGGCGGGCGGGAAGGTTTCCTTTTTGGGACTGCGAGCCGTTGATGGGTAGGAGTCCTACTTTCCTGCCGGGATCGCCGACAAGTCCGTTTCGCTGTGCTAGGTCTGGTACCTCTCGCCAAGGCGACCCAGACAGAGCCGGCAAGGGCCACGATGTGCAGTAGCTCGCGGCCGATCTGAGCCAAGAGGAATCGATAATTTGCGAGGTGCTTACGTCGGCGTTTTGATGGCGGAATGCGCAAGCCTGTCCGACGTGAGAACTGCACACCGCCCGGTCACCGCCCGATCAAGATTACCTTCGGCGACATGCGCGACATGGGCGTGCGCGGCGTCCTGGTTTATTGCGCCGACTATCGTTGCAGCCACAACGTGGCCTTGAGCGCCGATCGCTGGCCCGACGAGGTGCGCCTGTCCGATGTCGAACCGCGCTTTACCTGCAGCGTCTGCGGGCGCCGCGGTGCGGACATCCGCCCGGACTTTCAATTGGAACAAGCCAACGATCTCTGCGATGGGTTACCGATGAGGCTCTGTCCGCGCCGGAGCGGCACGTGCTGGCGGCGCACATGGAGGTTGAGGAACAGCGATGAGCCTGAAACGACTAATGGCGATCGTCGTGACAACCTTGTTGGGGGCGGTAATAGGTCTAGTGTTCGGTTTTCTGCACTCGGGCCTTGTTGGCGTGAGCCTGGGTTTTTACTACTGGATCACTTATCCAGTGGACTCCTTTCCGTGGCCGATCCTTGGAGGACTGGTCGGCGGTCTAGCATCGCTGGCTTTGCATCTTTGGCTTCCGGAAAAGGGGACAACTTCAAAATGAAATTCGTCCCGGCCCGACCCTTCTCCAATCCCGATATCGCAGCGCGCAAGCTGGTCGAGCTCGCCTCCAGCATCGAAGCCGTCCAGGACGGCCGTATCCATATCGAGAAGATCAACGCGCCATTTCTCTACAGCCTGAAGGCCAGCGGCGAGGAGTTCGGCGCCGGCATCAAGCTAGCGGTCGAGCGTGGCTGGCTCGAGCTGCATGAATCCGGGACATATGTGAGGCTCCTCAAGGGCGGCGAAGCCCTGCTGTCGCGCTGATGGGGTGGTCCGCCGCATTCGATGCTCTGGGGCGGCGGAAATGGCAAAGCGCGAAACCGGCTGGCGCGGCAAGTTTGACGATCCGATAGAATTGCCGGACGGCCGAGTAGAGTTACATAGCCTTCCTGTGCTTTTTGGTCGCTTTCGCACCCAAGCTCCTCGCGTAAGACGAGCCTGGCTGTTGGTTTGAAAAACCCCAGCCCGAACGATGACCAGCGATAGCTCCTGTACCGCCTGGACCAGGCGAATCATAATATCCCCCGCCAAAGCCGCCACCCGAACCTGCACCGCCACCGATGCCACCACCAGCACTGCCGGCACCAGTTCCCGCACCACCACCCATGCCTCCACCACCCATGCCCTGGGCAAAGACCTGAGCGAGTACGAGCAGAATGAGCAGCAGCGCCGTTAGAAACACGCCTAGCACCACGAAATTGATCACGGGCCTGATCATTTGTGATCTCCTGGTTCTTCGTTCTTGCTCGGCTTGCCTTGCAAGAAACACCAACACTCGGGGGGCCTAGATCATCCGGGGCGTTCGCATGACAAAGGCGACAGATTCTGACACTGAGGTTGGAAACAAGCTGCACGAGAACGGCACCTATGTGCGGCTGCTGAAGGAAGGCGGCCAATGAAGCATAGCCAATGACCGATCGAGGCTGGGGGCGGCCTTTCGATGATCCGATAGAAGTTGGCAGGCGCAAGCTGGTCACGCTGCGCGATGCCGGCAAGTACTTCGCCGCGCTGCCCAAGGCCGTGCACGACGCGCCGGCGTGGCAGGCTGCCATGGAAGCGCTGATCCTGGTGGCAGAGCAAGGCGGCCCGACGATGCTCGCCCGGATCGGCATCATGCGCGCCTTGAACCGGCATTACGCGTTCAATCCGAAGAGAAAAGAACCGCATTGGGGCCGGCGCAAACTGAAGAGGGATCAATGACCGTCTTCATCTATGTCAACACGGCCAAGCGGTAGGCGATGCCGACCACATCAAGGTCTTCGCCAACATCGACGCCGCAGAAAAATGGTTCGAGGAGAACGACCCTGAAGGTGTAGCGTTCGAGTATGAGGTTCTGGAGTGAGGGCCTGCCATGAGGAAGATTGCTATCGCGGCATTCGTGGTTCTTTGTCTCGTGGTTGTCTACGCGGCCGTTGATTTGCGCCACGACCACAACCAGATCAAACAAATTCGGGAAGAATGCCGACAGGCCCACAGTGAAAGGATCAAAATGGCGGAATGCGTGCTCGACTCGACGCTTCGGCGCGGACGGCAACCGCAACTGCCGTAATGAAGGCCCGCCAGCGTGACCGGAGGGCCTTTGTTGTTACCGCTTCAGCCGTCGGCAATGCCGGGGGTCATTCTTAGAGGCGGAAGTAAACCCACGATGAGCTCTCAACGGCAGTGGAGTGGCGTATGCGTAAGGCTCCCTCGATCATCCCAACCGATCGGCTCGACCGGGACATGTACCTGGTGCTGGAGGATTTCAGCGGCGGCCCAGCGTGGCGGGAGACGGACGAAGACCGGACCGACTACCTGATCCTGATCAATGACCTCCTTAATGGCCAGTATGACCACCCCTTACGTGTCGTCGCCTTCAATCCGCTGGAGGGCTGGTCGCGCGATGCCACCGAGGATGTAGCCCGGGAGCTGGAGCGGTGGGTCGCCGAAGGGCACGAGGTCACCGATCCGGTGCGGGAGTTCATCGAGCGCTTCACCGGCCGGCCGATTGGCGTGCAATTGTTGCTGCCGCTGCGGGAGTTCTGAGACCCGCAATTCGGCTCTATTGCCGCACGCCTGCCTGTTTGTGAGAAACTCCCTTGGCTTGCAAACTTGCCGGGTCGAAACCTGAAGGGGTGCCTAGCCTTGTCTCAAGGGAGAAGGGCGATGCGTCTCTGCAAATGTATCCTTGGGGGTGATCATTGCATGCGCCGCCAGCGATTGCTTCTATGATCCCTTGGCCTTGAATTGATCGAGCTGGGCGACCCTGCCTTGCGGAAAAATTGTGCCTTTCGGGCACCACTTGCCTCTCTTTTTTGGCCTCGTCCCTTCTAACCTCGCGACTCAGGTATGGGTGATGAACATGGCCGGTAAAGCGAGGTAGCGCGATGCTCCTTTTTTTTCTGCTCACGCCTTGGATCCTCCTCAAAGTCTTCACATCCGCCTCGCAGGCGCGCTGGCTCTGACCGTTTGGAGACGATTTGCGGGATCTGCCGCTTCGTTTGCGCAAGACGAACCTGGAGCGACTATTGGCGCGCCGGCCCGACGGCATCACCGTGGCGCCTTTCGAGCGCGGGGAGATCGGGCCGGATCTCTTCCGGGCAGCCTGCCGCATGGGCCTTGAGGGTCTCGTCTCGAAGCACCGCGATCGGCCGTACCGCGGAGGACGCCAAAAGTTTTGGATCAAGATGCTATGGGGCGGGGCGGACGGCGAGGGTTTGTGGCACGCTCGGCGCTCTGTCCAAAGACACCAAAGGAGCGCCACATGTCGCAACCTTTTGAGGCGAGCAGATCCCTCACCGCCCTCGAGCAGGATAGCACGATCATCGCCGTAATCGAGATGGCTCAATCGAAGTGGTTGGCAGCCGCGGTTGTTCCTGGCATCAAACGCCAGCCGCTCAAAAGGCTCGATGCGGATGCGGAGTCGCTGTTGAAGCTCTTGCATCGTTGGCGCAAGGAGGCTGACCAGGCCGGGCATCCGATAAGGCGCGTCGTTGTCGCCTATGAGGCCGGACGCGATGGCTTTTGGCTGGCCCGCTGGCTGCGCATCCGCAGTGTTGAGGCTCATGTGATCCACCCTAATAGCATTGAACCTCCTCCGAACTGATGGACACCTGTAGTAGGCTCGAAGAGCCAGGAGGTGTCGGATGGAAGGACGTCAACGTCGGTCGTTTACGGACGACTACAAGCGGCAAGCGATTGATCTGGTCGCATCGAGTGGCCGCTCGATCGGATCGGTGGCCAAGGAACTTGGCCTGCGCGATTCCGTGTTGCGGCGGTGGGTAGAGCAACGTGGGGCCAGGCGGGAGCCGACGGCGGCGTCGCGGCGCCCCACGACGCAGGCGGCGCTGCCGTCGGCGGACCACGCGGCGGAGATCGCCCGTTTGCAGCGAGAGAACGAGCGGCTGCGCATGGAGCGCGACATTTTAAAAAAATCGATCGCGATCTTTGCTGGAGTTCAGAAATGAGATTCCGCTTCATTGAAGATCGCCGTGCCGACTATCCGGTGATGATCATGTGCGACGTGCTCGGCGTCTCGCCTGCTGGCTATTATGCCTGGCGGGCGCGCCCGGAGAGCGCGCGAGCCGCCGCCAATCGTGAGCTCGTCGGCGATATCAAGCGGGTTCACCGCGACACCAATGGCCGCTATGGCAGCCCGCGCATCCATGCCGAGTTGAGGGCTCAGGGCCGCGGGGCGAGCCGCGGTCGCATCGAGCGATTGATGCGCCGCCACGGTATCAGGGCCATCATGGCGCGGCCACGACGGGTGCGCACCACCGACAGCCGTCACGACTTCCCGATCGCCGCGAATCTGCTCGAGCGCAACTTCATCGCCGCAGCGCCGAACCGGATCTGGCTCGCCGACATCACGTACGTCGAGACTGATCAGGGCTGGCTTTATCTGGCCACGGTCATGGACCTCTACAGCCGCAAGATCGTCGGCTGGGCGATGGCGGATCATTTGCGCGCCGAACTGCCATTGGCGGCCTTAGCGATGGCCATTGCGACACAGCGGCCTGGCGCCGGCCTGATCCACCATTCAGATCGCGGCGTTCAATACGCCTCCGCGGAGTATCGCAAGATGATGCAGTCCGCCGGCTTCCGAGCCTCGATGAGCCGCAGGGCCGATTGCTATGACAACGCTCCGATGGAGAGTTTCTTCCACACGCTCAAAACCGAACTCGTCCATCACCAGCATTATGCAACACGTGAGGAAGCCACACGTGATATCTTTGCTTACATCGAGGGCTTCTACAATCGAACACGTCGCCACTCGGCCATCGGATATCTCAGCCCGATCGAGATGGAGCTAAAAGCAGCTTAACCCTGTCCATTTTTTCGGGGGAAGATCACATTGCGGTGCCACGCGAACATCGACGCGCAAAGACAGATCGCCTCGATACGGAACTGCTGCTGCGCGCCTTACTTGGATGGCTGCGCGGAGAGAAGCGTCACTGCAGCATGGTCGCGATCCCAACGATCGAAGAGGAGGATGCCAAACGGCCGAACCGTGAGCGAGACAGCCTCGTCACTGAGCAGACGCGGATCGGAAACCAAATCAAGGCGATCCTCACCCGCTTTGGCATTCGTAGGTTTCGGCTGAAATTGCGCAAAGCCGAGCAACAACTCAAAGAGCTGCACTCGGCGGAAGGATCACTTTTGCCGGAAAACACCCGTGCAGAGCTGTTTCGTCACCTCGCACGTCTGCACATGGTGCGTGAGCAAATCCGAGCGATCGAGAAAGCACGCCTGCAGAAGCTCGAAGCTGACCGCGATAAAAAGAAAAGCCCACACGCAATGGTCCATCTTATCGCACGGGTCGTCGGCATCGGCGTTGAGACCGCAGACATGCTGGTTAACGAGGTCTTCTCGCGCCAGTTCCGCGACCGTAAGGCGGTCGCTCGCTACGCCGGTCTTACCGGCTCCCCGGACGAGAGCGGCAAACGCCGGCGTGAGAAGGGTCTTGCCCGCGCCGGTAACGCTCGCGTCCGCACCGGTATGATTCGATTGGCGTGGCGTTGTCTGAGGTTCCAAGAGGGCAGCGCCCTGGCTCAATGGTTTCAAACCCGAACGGCCGACGGGCGCGGTAACACGCGCAAGACCATGATCGTTGCGTTGGCGCGCAAGCTGCTCATTGCACTCTGGCGTCTCGTTACAACAGGCGAAATGTCGGACGGCATTGTCCTGCGTCCTGCGTCATAACCGATAACTTCGAAGGGGAAAGGAGATCAGATAACAGCACGACAGTTTTGGCGGGCCGTGGAGGTGTGGTCTGCCGATGACGATCCGAGGCGGTGGTGATTCGCTTTTCACAATGGCTTTCAAGCCGCGATCAAGGATGGACCCGCCGCCCCGGAGCTCGCCGCCGATGCGCATGATTGCATCATGGTGCGATCCTCGAAGGGTCGACCGAATACAAGGCTGCGGCGCGATCAGCGCCTGATAACGAGCTCGCCTCGGATTTTGTCGCCGGTGCCAATGCCGCTGTACACGTGACGTCATGCTTACGGGTAAGACGACGCCAACGGCGTGTGAAGATGAAGATCGTGAACTTCGCCGCCAGGCCATTCTTGGAATGGCGCATTATCGCTCGGCACGCGCTTTCGCCGTCAATCCCGCGCGCCAAAAGGCGTGCCCCTTGCGGGCTGCGGGGATTGACCGCTCAGCGCGGCCAAGCAAAGGGGGGCCCTTCATGCCGAGAATGGAAGGAAGCGCCTTGCTGACACCCAAGCAACCGGAGGGACTCGACAAGTGGATAGAGAGCAGCGTGTGAGGAAGTTTACCCTTGACAAGGAAAGCCCCATACAAGGTGAAGAACCGCGGCCATCCAGCGATGGAGCGTGAGCTATGACCGTCGATCTAATTCATCGCCTGTGCCTACCGTAAATCACATCCGGCCATATTGATGGTGCAGTCCGCCTAGGATCGGTCGGCATACGATATTCCCGACTCGCTCAACACCGCGAGGAACCGGGGCATCCTTGTTCAATGACAAATGAGTGCGCGTGGCGTTGTAGTAATCTTTGTACGATAGCAGAACGTGGCGCAGATGTCGTTCGCCGAAGACTACGACATGATCAATGCATTCCCTCCGGATTGAACCGATCAACCGTTCTGCGTAGGCGTTTTGCCAGGGTGAGCGGAAAGACGTCGGGCGGTCTCGAATGCCGATCGACGAACCCTGCGGACAAAGATCTCGCCATAAACTCGATCGCGGTCCCTGATTAAGTAACGAGGGATTTGCTCCCAGCCACAGGCTTCAGTGAGCTGATTGGCGAGCCATTCGGCCGTCGGGTGCGCGGTCACCCCAAACCACAGGATCTGCCGCCGGCCATGGCCTATGATCAGCAAACCATAGAGCAGTCGGAACGAGATCTTCGGCACGACGAAGAGGTCCATTGCGACAATGCCATCCGCATGGTTGCGAAGGAGCGTCTTCCATCCCTGCGAGGGAGGGCCCCTCCTCCGTGCCATATACTTGGCGACGCTGGTCTGTCCGATCTCGATGCCGAGCTTGAGAAGCTCTCCATGGATTCTCGGCGCTCCCCACAATGGGTTGGCGATGCTCATCTCGCGGATCAGCCGGCGAATTTCCAACGGTACAGTTGGTCGGCCGCAGCGGTGCCGCGATTTCCAGCGCCAATACGATCTGAAACCGGCACGGTGCCAACGGATGACGGTATCCGGCGTCACAATCGTGAACGCCTTGATGGTATTTGGCACCAAACGATACAGACCAACAAAGATCAGGCGATCCATGGCACTGAAGGGCACCCTCTTCGGCACATGCCGTCGCTGGATGTTAAGTTGATGACGAAGGATCAGGATCTCAGCTTCCAACGAGACCCGCGACCGGAACAATAGGACCAGCACCGACCAGACCAGGCTGTATGCTTCTCTCATGAGACAAAAGCATTGCGCGATTCGACCTCACGTACCAGCTCGATTAGGGTTTCCGACAGGGACAGGCGCGATTGGTCAGACGACGCGGTTTGGCGGAGGCCCGCGATTGGTTACGGTCCAATGCATGAATGACAGTCTGATCCTGCTCGCGTCCGACCGTGCCCTGACTCAGATCGCGATGAAACGGCCGCAAATTTGGCAAGCTGTCGCGGCGCTGCTTTATTTGCAGGTGCGCGATCTGCTCCAGCTCGCTGCAGAGGTGATTGCGTTGCCCCCGCGCCAGCGGCTCGCCGCCCGGATCACGCGCCTCGCGCAGGCAGAGGAGCAAGCCGGAAAATACGTGCTATCGCTCAGCCAGGAGGCGCTCGCCGAAATGGTGGGCCTAACTCGGAAGACCGTGAACGGCTACTTGGCCGAATTCGAACGCGAGGGTTTGATCAGGCGCACTTACGGATCAGCCGTTCTGCTCGATCCGCGGGGTCTATGGCGCATTGCCGAAAGCTAAAACCACAATCATCCTGGTTCATTTTTCCGATCGCGTTACGCTTGGGCCTTCAGCCATTCACGTGGCGCCTCCTGCACCCAACGAAGGGAACGAATGTCCGCTTCGCGCCAACAGCCGCCCTCCCCGTGAGGTCGCGCTTTGAGCCCAGCTTGAGCGCCGCCTGATTGACTCGCCAACTCGACAGAGGCGATTTTGGGTAACGAACCCTGCGAAGAGGTAGTTGCCAATCAGCAGCCGCGCGCCTTCGCAAGTGCGGGCCGAGCGGTGAGCCTAATGTGCCATGTATATGTAACGGCCAACACCAAGCACCTTACTCCGCGCCACAAGACGCGGATCGACCATACCGAGTTTCTGGCCTGCCAGGACCATCGCACCGCAACGCCTGTGCCGAAAGTGCATAGCGCGCCAACCATCCAAAGCTCAACCTTCTGGCAGGACGTTCAGCGGATGTCATGGCGGTGCCCATCACGAGGAGTACCCGCGATGTTGGACCAAACTGGTCGACGACCACAAGCCTCAGTATCTGATGTGCTTCGCGGCATGGTTCGTATACCGGGCGGGATCTTTCGTATGGGTTCCGATAACCACTATCCGGAGGAGTCACCGGTCCATCGTGTGACCGTGGCTGGCTTTTGGATCGATGCAACTCCCGTCACCAACCGCGCCTTCCGTAAGTTCGTGCAAGCGACCGGCTACATCACCTGCGCCGAGATCAGACCTGACCCGAGCGACTATCCTGGTGCGCTGCCGCACATGCTGAAGGCCGCTTCGCTCGTGTTCACGCCGCCGAAACATCAAGTCGATCTCCGGGACTGGAGCCAGTGGTGGAGGTTCAAGTTCGGCGCCAACTGGCGCCGACCGTACGGTCCGCGCAGCTCGATCAGCGGTCTCGATGATCACCCTGTCGTTCACGTCGCTTATCGTGATGCGGAAGCGTATGCCGCCTGGGCGGGCAAAGAACTGCCGACGGAAGCGGAGTGGGAGTTTGCTGCTCGCGGCGGTCTCGACGGGGCTGAGTTCGCCTGGGGCGATGAATTTACCCCCCGTGGGCGGCATATGGCCAACACCTGGCAGGGGCAATTTCCCCGGCAGAATTCCGCTGAGGACGGCTTTGAACGCACATCGCCAGTAACCGCCTTTCCACCCAACGGCTACGGGGTCCATGACATGATCGGCAACGTCTGGGAATGGACCGCCGACTGGTACTCGCCGAAGCATCAGGCCGATGCGCTAAAATCCTGCTGTATTCCGGAAAATCCCCGCGGGGGAAGCGAGACTGCAAGCTACGATCCGTGTCAGCCACAAATCAACATTCCGCGCAAGGTTGTGAAGGGCGGCTCTCATCTGTGCGCACCGAACTATTGCCGTCGCTATCGTCCGGCAGCTCGCCATGCGCAACCGATCGACACGTCAATGAGCCATGTCGGGTTTCGGTGCATCGTTCGCCACGGAGAAAGTCTCGAGCAGCAAGGATTGGCAAGATAAATTAAGTATCCCAAACTACGGGAATCGAGCAGTCGGGTACACATCGATGGCCGGAAAGAGACCAAGCACCGACGGTGCTTGCCAGCGACTCCGATGACCAGAAGGGAACGTAGAAGAATATCGGCGGCTCGCGCTCCGACCATTGAAATGACATTCTCGCCAATCAGGCGCTTCAACTGCGCGAACTCCAGCGACTACCAATGTAACGGCCAGGAGGTCAGAAATGAGCGACCCAACTCTGCCGTCGTTCCGCTACCGCTTGGGACAGCAACCGCCGCGTACTGACTGTGGCGGACTTGTACGGTGTGCATCTGTTCGGCAGTTCCCAGTTAGCCAGGGCATTGCTGGTGCTTCTATGCGCCTACAACCCGGTTGTCTGCGCGAACTCCATTGGCACACGAATGCTGCCGAATTGGGTTACGTTGTGTCTGGCAATTGCCGCACCACAGTATTGAGCCCCGACGGAGCGGCGACCGATACATTCGGACCGGGCGACGTTTGGTATTTCCCCCGCGGCTGGGGTCATTCGATACTGGGGATCGGGCCAGGCGAGTGTCATTTCATTCTGATATTCGACAACGGCGCCTTTGCCGAGGAGCATACACTGAGTATCACCGACTGGTTGGCGCATACGTCGCCTGCAGTCATCTCACAGAGCCTTGGCCTCGGTTTGGAGTGGGTGGCAAAGCTTCCGAAGGGAGAGGCTTACTTCGCAGCGGGGCCCGTTCCTGATGACACCATCGCACGTGCTGCGCCGCAGGCGAAGCCGGCACCTTTGACAACGCATCGCTATCCATTGGGCGCCCAGCAGCCGCGGCGCGCGCCGGGCGGCGGCGCGCAGTGGACGGTTACCGCGAATGAGTTTCCGATCTCGACCACATTGTCCGCCGCCGTGCTGGAGCTCGAGCCGGGAGCCATGCGTGAGCTTCACTGGCACCCCCACGCCGACGAGTGGCAATACTATCTTGAGGGTGCGGCTGAGATGGCTGTTTATTTGGGGAGGGCTCACACGGTAACCGAACAATTCGAGACGGGTGACGTCGGTTACGTGCCGATGGGGGCCGGGCACTACATCCGCAACACCGGTAGCGGAATCCTGCGCTT
Source organism: Bradyrhizobium sp. CCGUVB23 (assembly GCF_024199885.1). Classification (NCBI taxonomy): domain Bacteria; kingdom Pseudomonadati; phylum Pseudomonadota; class Alphaproteobacteria; order Hyphomicrobiales; family Nitrobacteraceae; genus Bradyrhizobium; species Bradyrhizobium sp. CCGUVB23. Next base: position 7,754,515 of record NZ_JANADQ010000001.1, on the reverse strand, counting down.
GCTGCTCGGATTCAACAACGGGCACTATCATGCCCACGACCTCAACGCATGGCTAGCCTCGAATCCGCCCGATGTGTTGGCTACCAATTTAGGCCTGCCACGAACAGTCGCGAAAACGCTTCCCGAAGAGACGCACTTTATCGCGCAACCGCAGCGTAGCTAAGCAAGGTCGCTCGAAGTCGATTGACCTATATCAGCTTGCCCGTGGGTCAAGCGTGTTCCCGCTGCCCGGGGCGCATCCGTTCACGCTCCAGAGTTTGCTCCCGCAATGAATCGTAGATTGGCGGATCGCGCATCAGCGTTGGTATCAACATGGCCGTAAAGCAGGCCCCGAGCATCGGCAACAGCATTGTGACGTTTGCCGTCATCTCGACGACCAGGACGATGCCTGTTAGCGGCGCGCGTACAACGCCGACAAAAAAGGCCGCCATCCCGACAACAGCGAATCCTTCGGGTTGAATGTTCAGATCGGGAAACACCAGTTGGCAGAGCCGTCCAAGGAACAGTCCGAGTTGTGCCCCCAGTACAAGCATCGGTGCAAACAGCCCCCCGGGCGTTCCGGCCGCATATGATATGGCGCCGAGGCCAAGTCGGAATAGGAAAACAATTGGAAGTAGGGCAAAGATTTCTCTCCCCGCTAGAACGCGTTGCGTAATCGCATCGCCTCCGCTTACAAGGTCGGGCACGAACCAAGCCAGCACTCCGACCGCTGCTCCAATAAGCGCCGCGCGCAGCCCGCCCAGCCACCGGTTGAGTCGACCAATCGCGGCAATCGTTCCGAGCAGCAAGCGATTGTAGACAATCGCTGCAAAGCCAGCGGCCGCTCCCAGGATAAAGTAGAGCGGGCGTGTCGCCGCGCCCGCATAGGTCAACTCCTCAACATGAAAGTCTGCCGCATCACCAAGAAGCAAACGGGAGATCGAGATGGCGGTCGCCGACGCACCTAGCGCCGCAATTGCAACGCGTAGCTCGAATCGGCGCACCAATTCCTCCAGGACGAAAATGGCACCTGCGATCGGCGCGTTGAACGCAGTAGCGAGGCCTGCCCCTGCACCGGCGGCAAGCAGCACCCGACAGTCGGGCCAGTTGCATCGAAATACCTTGCCGACCAGATGCCCGATCGTCGCCGCCATCTGAACGGTTGGGCCCTCGCGGCCTAGCGCCAGTCCTGCGCCGATCGCCAGAAGGCCACCAACAAACTTCACTGGTATGATTCGAAACGGTGCTTGCGGCAGTTGCCCGTTCAGGACCGCCTCGACGTGGGGGATGCCACTCCCTGATGCGTGGGGCGCAAAGCGGCCTACCAGCCAGACCGCTATCGCCGCTGCGGCGGCACAAACGATGCCGACAACCAATAATCCCGCGAAAGATTTCGAATGCGACCAGCCTATGATGACATCGCGAAATCTGTCCGCCCACTCAAGCGAGAGCAGGAAGAGCGCGCCGACGAACCCTGAAGCCGCGCCGACGATGAGTGCCAACATGGCGAGCATGAGGAGGCTGCCATGCTCGCCGTCTTGATCGCTTACAGGTTTCTCGTCAGAGGCCAAATTGGATTCCAAATTGGGAGAAGCCAGAGTTGGGAATTTGCGACGGGTCACATCTCAAGGCACAAGCACGGAACGTCGCCATCGCGAGACTGCAGTCGACCCCGGCGCGCCATGTGGCGGTTGGAAGCCTGTCGGCCTGCTTCGAACAACTGTCGGTCATTGGCGATTGCCGTCGCCTTCGACGCCCAGGATCGAGATCTTCGCTCTCCTGATTTCGCCAGGAAAGGCGGGAGATACGTAACCGGTCGCCACCGCGACTTTTTGGCTGCCGTTCACCGCGTATGTGATCACCCCGCCGCCGATCGCGCCGCCGATCTTCTGGCCCCACAGCTTCTGCCCGGTCGCCGCGTCAAGCGCATAGAAATTGCCGCCCATGTCGCCGAAGAACACAAGGCCCCCGGCGGTCGGCGTCACGGCGCCCATGATCGGATAATTGGACTTCAGCCTCCACTTCCACACCCCTGTGTCGGCGTCGGTGGCGTGAAGCCATCCCGCCCAGACGCCGTCGGAGCGCGAGAACCTTCCGAACTCGTTGAACGGATTGAGGGACTTCTCTCCCGTCCACGGCTGCCCGAGCGGGGCAGCCGCAATTTCTTCCCCGGTCTGCATCCTCACCGTCGTACACCACTCGACCTCGCCGGTGAGGATGAGATTGGTCAGAGAGTCGTAGGCCGGGCTGTTCCATTCCTCCCCGCCCGCGGCGCCCGGACAAAAATGGACGTCTTTGTCGACAGCGAAGGGCTCTTCCACATTCTCGATCCTCGTCACCGGCGTCCGGTACAAGAGCTTGTTGTCGGCAAGATCAAAGCCGTAAAGGTGTCCGTCCTTCGGCGCCACTGCCATGAGCCTCTTGCCGCCCATCGTCTTGATCACAGCCGGCGGGTTGGAGACGTCCCAGTCGTGCCAATCCCTGGGCACAAGCTGGAAATGGTTCTTGTAAGCGCCGGTCTTGGCGTCGAGGACAACGACGGAGCCGGTGAAGAGATTGTCCCCCTGGCGGACGCCATTAGCGTAGTCGGGCGCAGGATTGCCAACGGGCACATACAAGCGCCCAGAAGCCGGGTCCAAGGTCGTAGAAGTCCAGGCTCCGCCACCGCTGATCGGAGCACCCGGGATGTTCTTCCAGGTCGAAGTGTCGAGCGGCGAGGTGCCCTCGGGCCCGCGAACAGTATCGCCCTCGGTCTTGGGCACGAGGAAGAATTGCCACACAATCTTGCCGGTCTTGGCGTCGAGCGCGTACATGTGACCTTTGCCGCCCTTGAAGTCTCCGCCGGCGTTGCCGACGAAGACGAGGCCTTCCCAGGCGATCGGTGCCGCCGGCACGTCTTCGCCCTTTTTCGAGTCCCCGATCGTCGCCTCCCAGAGCCGCTTGCCGGTTTTGAATTCATAGGCCAGCACGCGCCCATCCTGGGTGCCACGGAACAACCTGCCGTCGAGGTAGGCCGCACCTCGATTCGTCGGCAGAATGTAGGCGGGATATTCCTCATGCGTGCGCCAGTTCTCGGCGCAGGTCGAGGGGTCGATCGAGAAAATATCGAATTCGGTGGTACCGATGAGCGCGCCCTCCACCATGATCAGGCCCGTCTCGAAGCTCGTCAATCGCCAGGTGTCGTAGGTACATAAGACCTTGAGCTTGGCGACGTTCTTCGTGTTGATCTGGCTGAGGTCGGAGAAGCGCTCGGAAGTCAGCGTTTTGTTGTAGCTCGGCCAGTCCGCGGCGGCAGGCGACGGAGGAGCCGCAGGCGCGGGCGCCGGAGCGCTCTTGTAATTTGCGTTCGTTTCCGTCGCGACGGCGCCCCTAGGCGCTAAGAGCGACAGAATTTCTCCGCGCAACTCGCCGACGCCCACCTCGAGTCCGGCCACGTCCGCAAGCGAGGAGGTGATCCCTCCGTCCACGACTACTGCAAAGAACACGATGCTGACGAGTCCGAGTCTGCGATTCATCTTCGTCTCCTTGTCTTCGTGTCGATTTACCTCACATCCGCGCTGCCCCGGGCAGGGAATATTCAGCGGCCAGCATTGCTAAACTTTGGGTTCTCCCTTCGCTGCAGATGACGGTCCGCTTGTCGCGGCGTAGCCTGCACGCTGTCTGCCCCGAAACATCCAGTAAACGACAAACGTGTAGAGACCTATCACCGGCAACACGAATAGGCCGGCGCCCCAAAACAGAAACGAAAGCGAAGCCTGGGGCGCCGCCGCCGAGGCCACAGTCACGCTGTAAGGTATCATGTAAGGCCAGAACATCGTCGCTAGCGAGAGAAACGCGGCCACAAAGAGCACGACCGTCATCGTGAACGGCCATGAGTCGAGGCGCCGACGCGCTCCAACAAAAATTCCAACGATCGCGACGAGGCCGATCAGCGGAAAGACAAAGCCCCAGGGGCGGTGCATGAAAAGGCTTCCGGTCATGCGGGCCCGATCAACGAACGCAGTGACAGCTGCAAAGACCAAGATCCCGACGACCGAAGTGGCCAGCAGCGGTATGCGGTTGCGTGCCCAGTCGCGCAGCTGCACGTCCTCGGATTTGAGGACCAGCCAGCCGGCGCCCAGCAGCGCATAGCCGAGCACGAGACCGATTCCACAAACGATCGAAAGCGCTGCAACCCAGTCGAAGGTGCCTCCGGCATATTGGCCGTTCACGACAGGTATCCCGCGGATCATAGCCCCGACGGCAGCGCCCTGGACAAAGGCGGCCACGACAGAACCGAGAACGAAGCCTCGATCCCACAGCCCGCGAGCGGCACGAGCGCGGAACTCGAACGCGACGCCCCGGAATATCAATGCCAGCAGAAGCAGCAGCACAGGGATGTAGAAGGCTGCCAAAAACACTGCGTAGACCACCGGGAATGCGGCGAACAGCGACGCGCCTACCACGATCAGCCAAGTCTCGTTGCCATCCCAAAATGGAGAAATTGAAGCGATCATTTCGCTTCGCAATCTTGCGTCGTTTGTGGCGCCAAAAAGGATGCCGACGCCCAGATCGAAGCCATCCAGGATAACGTAGGCAAGAATCGCCACGCCGATCACAGCTACCCAGAACAGGGCCAATTCTGAGGGCTCCACAGCACTCATTGAGGCGCTTCTTTCGTGGCTTGCACCGCAACGGCCAGCGGCCGAGCCGGACTCATTTTCGTCCGATCGGACACATCTTGCGCAGGACCGTCGCGCAAGAGGCGATAGATGTAGTACAACCCAAAAGCATAAATGATGGAGTAGACTACGACGTAGCATGCGAGCGACAGAAGCACATCGCCCGTCTTTAGAGACGGCGTCACAGCATCCTTCGTACGCAGAAGGCCGTAAACCACCCAGGGTTGACGACCGACTTCGGCAGTAAACCACCCGGCCAGCACCGCGATGAAGCCGCTAGGGAAGGACAGGAACGTCGCCCACAAGAACCAACGCGAGCTCTCCAATGTGCCGCGCCAGCGGAGAAAGGCTCCGAACCAGGACACTGCCACCATGATCAGGCCCATGCCGACCATGACGCGAAACGCGAAGAAAGGAATGATTACCGGCGGACGGTCTTCCGGTGGGAACGCATCGAGCCCCCCCTCGCGGGCATCCCAGTTGCCGGAGGCGATGAAGCTGCCAAGTTTAGGTATCTCGAGCGCAAAGAGATTGCGCTCCTGGCGTGGATCGGGAATAGCGATCAGCACCTCGCTTGCCGGCTGCTGAGTTTTCCAACGCGCTTCAATCGCGGCGAACTTGGCCGGTTGATAGTTGAGAACGTAGATGCCTGTCAGATGACCGAACACCATTTGGACGGGGATTACGACTGCAACGAACCCGAGCCCCCAGCGCAGCATGGCGCCCGCTTCCTGCACATCCTTTCCGCGTAGAAGGTACCAGGCGCCTGTGGCCGCCACGCACATGCCGGTCGTCAGAAACGCAGCCAGCAGCATGTGCGGCCATCGAATCCGCATGATGGGCCCTGTAATGATCGCCCACCAGTCGCCCGGCACAATTCTGCCGTCGACAATGATATGGCCCAGAGGAACCTGCATCCAACTGTTGTTGGCCAGTATCCAGAACGAAGACAGCATCGTCCCGAGGGAGACCATGCAACAGGAGAGAAAATAGAACCAGGCCGGCACACTGTCTCGGCCGAGGAGCACGACGCCAAAAAATGTTGCTTCGAGCAGAAAAGCGGTGAAGGCCTCGTAGCCGAGCAACGGCCCCTGGATCGATCCGGTGCGCTCCGCCAATACGCTCCAGTTCGTGCCGAACTGGAAAGCCATGACAATGCCGCTGACCACGCCCATGCCGAACGATAAGGCAAATATCTTGAGCCAGAAGTCGAAGATGCGCCGGTAGAGGTGATTGCCAGTCAGCAGCCGCACGCCTTCGAGGGTTGTGAGCCAAGCGGCGAGCCCAATGGTGAAGGCCGGAAAAATGATATGGAAGCTGATGACAAACGCGAACTGCAGCCGCGACAGCAGAACCGGATCAAGCTCCATGACTAGGCTCCTCGTCTCACGGAGACGCTATCGAGGCGGCCTGGTACGATCTTGAATCACAATCCTCGACCGCTAGGCCGGGTGCATCACTCCACTGCACAATTTTTTGCCGTTCGTGCGCAGCTTCGTCGCGTCTATCCTCCAATCTCAGTTCGGCTCTTTTCACCAAGCCGAAGGCCTGATTCACCCCTCGCCTCACGATGCACCCCAGCATCGAAGAAGCATCCAATCGGCGCTATGCAAGTTCGGCTAATTTCCAAAATCGGTGGCCTCTGTGGAGTGGCCTCCGACGCTTATACAGGGCTCGAAACCGCGGTCCGGACGGCGGAACCCGCAAAACTCCTTCAACCAATTGTCGCTTTCACTACAAACTTGTCGTCGGGCGCTACCGAGACACCACTTTGAACTCAGAGCTCCCAAAATTTTCAGAGCGGGATCCCAATCGATCACGGGAAGCCGCGACGCGGTTTGCCGACGCGCCGAATTCGCATAGTCCGCCCGACCAACAAATGCGACTCTGACAGGGTCCTGGGCGAGCTCGCAAAGTCCATCGGAACTGGTTCGTGTAGGACGGTGTCCGCACGCAGTCGCCAACGGATTGGAAGGGCAGTGTGAGTGCAGGCGATGACCGCTGCCGATCACGAGGAACTGGGGCTGCTGGCCAAAGCGGTGATCGTGGTTGCCGTCGTGCTATTCGTCTCGGGCGTGTTGTGGCATGGCCTCACATTCAAAGCCCTTGAACAGTTTTGGCACGACCTGGTCGAGCGGCCGGACGGACCGATGCGATTTCGTTTTGTCCTGCAGCCACTGATGGCCACGATCGTCGCGATCCGCGACGGTCTTGAGGACGCTCGATCCGGTCGCTCGCCATATTTCGCAACCGTGCTGGGTGATCCGCAGCAGCGCATTGGACGGTTGCGGGAGGGAATGAACGCGACCGCCAGGATCATCGCTCTTGGGCTCGTAATGGACGTGATCTATCAGGCCATCGTGTTCAAGACGTTCTATCCGGATCAGGCCCTCGTCGTGGCGTTGGTGCTGGCGTTTGTACCTTATTTGATCATCCGCGGTGTGACTGCACGCATCTTGCGTGGTCAACCGTCCAGGTAAGTGGCGTCGCACAAACCATTGATAGAAGGATGTCGGAGCATGGCCGATACAGTCCCCACTGCCGATGCAGATCGGTTCACCGTCAAGGTGACATCTGACAGCCATTTCGGCTGGCTCCGCACCCGATTGAGCGTTGAACGAACTATGATGTCGTGGCTACGCACGGCGACTGCTTTGATCGGCTTCGGCTTCGCAATCGTTCAGTACTTCAATCATTTGCAACAGCTACCTGGGGCCCGTCCCGCGTACCTGCCGACCGCGCCGGAGTACCTGGGGCTTGGCCTGATTTCATGCGGCGTCGGCGCCCTTGTCGTCGCTATTTGGCAGTACGAGTTCACGGTTCGTTATCTGTGGAGCGGCATGTTCGAGCCGATTGCCGGAATGACAAGGGAGGGGAAGGAGGGGAAACACTCACCCGTCCTGGCGATCGCAATCGTTCTCATCTGCGTAGGCGTATTCGCCTTCTTCGCCGTACTCCTGCGTCTCACGTAGTCAGAGAAGCTCAAGTTCGCGGGTGACTGAAAAACACCAGATTAGTGAAAGGAGACGAATATGGCTAAACCAGGCAAGCCGAACATCCTTGTCATCTGGGGCGACGATATCGGCATCTCGAACCTAAGCTGCTATTCGCATGGAGTTATGGGCTACAAGACGCCCAACATCGACCGCATCGCCAAGGAAGGCATGATGTTCACCGACTCTTACGGCGAACAGTCCTGCACGGCGGGGCGCTCGTCCTTTATCACAGGACAGAGCGTCTATCGCACCGGCCTGTCCAAGGTTGGCATCCCCGGCGCGCCGATCGGAATGGAGGAGCACATCGTCACCGTCGCCGCGGCCCTCAAGAACCAGGGCTATGCGACCGGACAGTTCGGCAAGAACCATCTCGGCGACTTGAACCGCATGCTGCCGACCAACCACGGCTTCGATGAGTTCTTCGGCAATCTCTATCACCTCAACGCCGAGGAAGAGCCGGAGCTGCCCGACTACCCGAGCGAAACGGACTTCCCGAACTTCCGCAAACGATTCGGGCCGCGCGGGGTAATGCACTCCTGGGCGACCGACCGGGACGACCCGACCGAGGAGACGCGTTGGGGCAAGGTCGGCAAGCAGAAGGTGACCGACACTGGTCCGCTTACCAAGAAGCGGATGGAGACGTGCGACGATGAATTCGTGGCGGCGGCCAAGGAGTTCATGAAGAAGGCCAACGACGCAGGCAAGCCGTTTTTCGTCTGGCTCAACTTCACTCATATGCATCTCAAGACCCACCCCAAGCCCGAGAGCGTTGGACAGGCGGGACGCTGGCAGTCGCCCTACCACGACACCATGATCGATCACGACAAGAATGTTGGCCAGGCGCTCGACTATCTCGATGAGCTCGGGATCGCCGACAATACCTTCGTCATGTATTCGACCGACAACGGCCCGCATATGAACTCGTGGCCGGACGGCGCCATGACACCGTTCCGCAGCGAGAAGAACACCAACTGGGAAGGCGCGTTCCGCGTGCCGCTAGTTGCGCGCTGGCCTGGCAAGATCGCCCCGGGCCAGATCTCGAACGAGATCGTGCAGCACCACGACTGGTTCCCGACCTTCCTCGCGATGGCTGGCGATCCCGACGTCGTCGACAAGCTCAAGACCGGCTATAAGGCGATCGGCCGCACTTACAAGAACCACATCGACGGCTACAATCTCGTGCCCTACCTGACCGGTCAAGCCAAAGAGAGTCCGCGCAAGTTCTTTATGTATCTGAGCGACGACGGGGACGTGTTGGGCATGCGCTACGACAATTGGAAGGTCGTGTTCATGGAGCAGCGCTGCCATGGCACGCTGCAGGTTTGGGCGGAGCCGTTCACCCGGCTCAGGGTGCCAAAATTCTTCAATCTTCGCACCGACCCATATGAGCGCGCCGACCAGACATCCAACAGCTACTACGAATGGTTCATCGACCACATCTACATTCTGTACGGCGCACAGGCGCTCGCGGCGCAGTGGGCGGCGACCTTCAAGGACTTCCCGCCCATCCAGGCGCCCAACACCTTCACGCTCGATGAGGCGCTGAAGAAGATGCACGAAGCAGCATCCGGTATGCACTAGCGCCGATATCTTTGCGACAGGCGGCGAGCTCGGGCTCGCCGCCCACCTCACCAAGATCAGCCGAAGGCGTGGGCACAGAAACGGGGTGGAGCGGTAGGCATGCTGCGCTAACGCATGCGACAACCACGATCAGAGAAGCCGATGAATTTCGCCGGTTCTTGCGATCGGAGGCACTTCCCATATTCGGCCTGTCCGTCTTTTTAGCCGTATGCTGCGCCCCGCCTGACGCGCAGGGCCGAGCCATCGCAACAAAAGAGCGCCTCTTATGGATCTCGAAGATGTGACAAATTCGGCGGCCCCCGATCGCGCCGAGGAAGTGCGCGCGTTCTACGAGAGCCATCCGTATCCGGCGCCGCTCCGCAGCCTCGACAAGCATCGCGAGCTCTATCGGAACCCGGACCGACGGCGCGCGCTCTCTTTTCTGCTGTGGCCGACGCAAGCTCAGCGAACAAGGCGGGAAATTCTGGTCGCCGGTTGTGGGACCTCGCAGGCCGCAGCCTACGCGATGCGCGAACCCGATGCGCACGTAACAGGCATCGACATCAGCGAGGCGAGCCTCCGCCACACGCGCGACCTTCAGCGAAAATACGACCTCCGAAACCTCGATCTCCATCGACTCGCCGTCGAAGACGTTGGTGAACTGGGCCAGGCGTTCGACGAGGTCGTCTGCACGGGCGTGCTTCACCACCTGTCCGACCCCGATGTCGGCCTTCGCGCGCTGCGCGGCGTCCTTGCACTCGGCGGCGCTCTGCATGTGATGGTCTACGCGACCTACGGGCGCGCGGGAATCTATATGATGCAGGACTATTGTCGCCTGCTCGGGGTCCTCGCTACGGACGAGGAGCTGCGAAGCCTCGGCGACCTGATCGGCGCACTCTCCGACGATCACCCGATCGCTGAAGTAGCGAGGCGGGCGAAGGATTTCCGACGGGCGAACGCGCTCGCCGACGCGCTGTTGCACCCACTTGATCGCGCCTATACGGTACCGCAGCTCTACGCCTGGCTCGAGAGATGCGGGCTCAAGTTCGGGCGGTGGTACGAGCAGGCGCCCTATTTGCCGCAATGCGGGGCGATCGCGGGCATGCCGCACGCCGCGCGTCTCCTCTCGCTGCCGCCGCCGTCCCAGCACGCCGCGGTGGAACTTTTGCGCGGGACCATGATCTGGCACAACTTCATCGCCTATCGCGACGATCGAGCCGGCGAGAGCCACCCGGTTGCGTTCGATGGCGAGGCTTGGCGAGCCTACGTTCCCTTGTGCCTACCGTGGACGCTATGCATCCGTGAGCGGCTACCCGCCGGCGCCGCCGCCGTTCTGATCAATCGGGCGCATGCCTATCCCGACCTCGCACTCCCGATCAATTCGGCCGAAGCGCGCATCTTCGCCGCCATCGACGGCAAGCGCACCATAGAGGAGATACTATGGAGCGCTGCGGGATCGGATGGAACCGAGCGAGCTCGCAGGTTCATCGAGCGGCTATGGGATTACGATCAGATCGTGTTCGATACAGGCGGCTCGCGATGACATCGCGGCCAGGGAGATGGCATCGACTTGACGGCGCCCATGCCTCACTTTGGGTTGGTTGCCCGAGTTAGTGCGTCGCTGCCAGCAAGGTTGCGCTATGCTGAAACACTTGCTCAATGAAGTCATCGGTCACGTTTCCGGTCTCAGCAATACGCAACTGGAACAAATTGAGCAGTCATTGCCGGCGACCAAGGCGCTGATCGATCTTCTCGTTAAGGCTCATCCGATCATCGAACAGGCGCAAACGCTCAATGCTGAAGCGGAGCCACTGATCGATCAAGCCAGGAAAGAGTGGCAAACCGTCGGACCAGTAGTGCAAATCTTGATTGATGTGATGTCACATCATCTCAACCAAGGCCGTTCGCCGGCGGAGGCCGCCGAGGCAGTGCGCGCGACGCTCGGCGGGTCAATAAACAACGTCGTACAGGATCGCGGGATGAACCAGGGAATGAACCACGTCACCGTGTTTGGGGGGACTGGTTTTATTGGTCGTCGCGTCGTGCGCTATTTGAGCGACTCCGGCGCTACGGTACGCATAGCTTCACGGCACCCTGCGCGGGCCGTTGGCGACAACGTGGAACAGATCGTCGCCGATGCACATGACGAGCGCGCCGTGGAAGCCGCCGTTGTGGGTGCCGACGGTGTCGTCAACGCAATTAGCCTATACGTCGAGCATGGAGGCGACACATTTCATTCGGTGCACGTCGAAGCGGCCGCAAGGATCGCTAGAGTGGCGCGACGGGCCGGGACCAAACGGTTCGTGCACCTATCAGGAATAGGCGCTGCCGCCGCCTCGCCTTCACCCTATATTCGCAATCGCGGTGAAGGCGAGGCGGCCGTGCAAGCCGCATTCCCTGGCGCAGTTGTTATCCGCCCGGCGGTAATGTTCGGTGCCGACGACGCCTTTCTCACGACACTTCTTCGACTGCTTCGGACCCTGCCGGCTTATCCGCTATTCGGCGACGGCAGGACAAGGCTTCAGCCGGTGTACGTGGGCGATGTCGCCGCGGCGATCGCACAAGTCCTGCGGCAAACACAAAGGCCGTATCCCATCTACGAACTGGCCGGTCCGCGCGTTTACTCATACGAGGAATTGTTGCGGACCATTGCGCGAACCGCAGGATTGCGGCCGGTACTAGTGCGAATACCCTTTGCTCTCTGGGACGCCGTCGCCGGCTTCGCCGAGTTCCTGCCGCACCCGCCGCTCACGCGCAATCAGGTTGAGCTTATGCAGATCGACACGACGGCCTCGGAGAGCCGGCCTGGATTTGGCCAACTCGGAATTTCGCCGCGGTCGCTCGAAGAAGAACTCATAGCGATGCTCAATCGTACAAGCGAGGAAACTCAAAACGCAAAAGAGGCTCGTACCAGCTAGGGACTGAGAAGATTTCACTGCCGTATCACTCGACGGCATCAACGATGAACTGCTCGCCGTCGTAGACATTGCTCTGGTCATCCCTATCAGGAGCAGCCGGCGACAGCTGAGTGGTAATGCTTCGGGCGGCAGGCGGTAACCTGCCGCCTGCTTCACCACTCAAAGGCGTGGGCACTGAACGCGGCTTCGCTACCCCTCGACAACGCGCCAAAGCCAACTAGGGCGCCCTGCTCAATTTTTCGAGCAGAAGCTAGAAAGCAAGTGGGAGCAGCCCGTCGTAGTCTCAGTTGATTCCGCTTTGTCTGGAGCTTGAGGTCGGCCGCCACGAAAGGTCGTCGGACCAAATGTAGATCGCGATCGCCGCTAAACACAACGCGATGCCGACCCAGAAGATCGGAGAGTGATGGGTCGCTCGGAGCTGGCTTCATTCCGTCCACCTCGTCGGCACTGGCGACTCGCCGCTCAAAGAATGCGCCACATTGATAGTGCAAACCGCCTGCATCAAAGCATATCGGGCAGCGGTTGGAATGGGTTTAACTTCCGACTTGGGTCACGAGGCGTGATAATTGCGGTGAGCATTTAGGCCAGCTCCTCTGCCTCCGAAAGGAGACGTCAGCGAGACCTGCTAGGTTGTCGTGACGGGCCATAACCGGCTGTGAGCAATCGCAGCAAAAAGAATGCGCGGCTGGAGCCTCCGGAACTGATCAGAAGTTGATCGGATAGAGCCAGTTGAACCAGGAGTGCGCGCGGATCGAGATCTTACGCAGCGCGGCCCACGCGCCATGTTCACCGCTTGTGTAGATCGCTGCGCTGCCTTGCGCCCCGATGGGAAACTTGGACTGGTCGGAATCGTCCAACAGGATCTTTACAGCGTACTGCCCTTGCGGGGCATTTGCAGGCGATGGCCCGAATTTAGGAATCTCGTCGCTCGGCAAATATTGTCCCACGCCGTTGGCGCGCCAGATGCTGTGGACTTTTCCGGCGAATATCTGACCAGGATAGAGGTCAAGCGCGACCTCGACGGATTGACCTGGCTGCACGTATTTCAGATTCTCCTGGTAGAAGGTCGCCAGCAAATAACGGTCGGCTTCTGCAATCAGGGCCGCGATTCCTCCGGCGCGCCGGGTGCCGGATACCATGCCAGAGCGAACCTGCAGGTTTACGATGCGGCCATCCTCCGGAGCGGTAAGCGTCGTGTTGTCCAAGTAGTACAGCGCTTGCTGGAGTTGCGCCTCCAAATTGGCGACTGACGTGTTGACGCCATCAATTTCGGATTGATACTGGAGCCGGGCGCGCTCGAGCTCTCCCGCCATCTCGTCCATGGTTGCTTCCGCGGTGGCCGCGCGCGTCTGCCACTGTATGACGTCCTCCTCGCGTGCGCACCCTCCTGTGCAAGTTTGTCGAATAGGCCCTTCTGATAAGCGATGAAATCGTGCTCGAGTTTCGCTTTGAGCGCATTTTTGGTCGAGATTTCTACGTTGTTCCGCAACACCTTGACGTTTTGCTTGGCCGCGGCGAGCTGCGCTTCGGTCTGCCGGACCTGGTATTCGTATGGACGGCGGTCGAACTGGAATAGCGGCTGATCCTTTTTCACCAGGTATTTTCTTCGACCAGCACAGCTGTGACGGGAGTCGGATCAGGCAACCTCGGAATGAGCTGGATGGTGTGCTGAACGATCGTGGCATTCGCAGAAACGGGCGTAACGAATCGCAGGCCGATGAGGAACACCACAAAGACGGGAGCCATGATGAAGATGAAGATGACAACCCAGGTGGGGGTGAGCCGTAGTAGCTTGAGCCTGAAGAAGACCAGCCAAAACACCGTAGCTTCGGCAACGAGGACTAGAATTGCCGCGGTCATGGCGCTGCGCCCCTATCAGGGGGCTCCCTGGGTGGCGCTGGTGGGGATGGCTCCTTGCCGGCCAAGCGTGCGATCATTGCATCCGTCGCACGTCGTTCTTCCTCGGGCATGTAGCGGATGTCGATCACATCGGTGGGCTTAAGTGCCCAGATCAGCGCATAGACCCAGGGCACGACTCCCAAGAAGCCGAGCCAACCCAATGCAGTGACTGCATCTGCTTGCGGGTGATTGTGTGCGACGGCGATGCGGCCCGGAAGGCCCAGAATGATGATGATAGCGGCACGAAGAGCGATGAGAATGACCAAGATCGCTAGAAAAGTAATGTAGTCCCAGAAGCCGATGTGAAACCCCAGCAACGCTTCCATGACGACCCTCCGACGGTTTCCGCCCGATCATCACGCGCGCTAAAGCTGCGTCACTGCAGACGCGCAACGACGGGCGGCTTCCACTGCCTATCGAGCACCGTCTCGTCCGCCTAGTTGGCGCGGATGTAGAGCGAAAAGGCCGGTGACCCGGGGTCAGGCAGAACGCCATTCGTGGAGGGAGGTTTAGGCGGACGGTCCCGGATGCGCTATGCACTTTCGGCGGACCTAAACGCGTTTCACGGGTGGTGCTGCATTAATAAATTCACGGCGCAGGATTCTATCCGTGTCGCTCCGACCCATATCGGCTGCGGGTCCAACAGCGGAACTCCAAGGCGACGCGCCGCGAGTCCGTTTGGCTCTGACATGTTGGAGCAGCGCAATCTCCTGGGGTCACAATCGGTACGAGGAGGCAACCTTGTTGATCGCGACACCTGGTCGGGGCCCTCGCCTGCCGGAATCACATAGCAACGGGATCCGCCAGCAGGCAAACTATAGGCCCAACACCGGTCGAAAAAGAAGTCGATTACCAGCAGGACCAGGTCCATGCCCGCATGGTTCTTCGTGTCTCTGCAAGGCTATCGGATCGCGTGGCTGCCGCGCGACCTGATCGCGGGCCTTATGTTGGCTGCCATCGCCATTCCGGGACAGTTAGCGACCGCGCGGCTGGCGGGAATGCCGCCCGAGACTGGTCTTTACGCTTTTGCCGCCGGATCGCTTGCTTTTGCCGCCTTTGGGGCGAACCGCTTCATGTCGGTCGCCGCCGATTCTACCATTGCTCCAATTTTCGCCGGTGGGTTGGCATCCCTGACTGCCTCCGGCACTGAACGCTATTTCGAATTGGCGCCGCTACTCGCCCTGATGGTCGGCGCCATATTGCTCGCGATCGGCCTGTTCCGGGCTGGCTGGCTCGCGACGCTATTGTCCACCCCGGTGACGACAGGTTTCCTGGCGGGCATTTCCATCCACATAATCATAGGAGAGTTGCCGACGTTACTCGGTATCCCCGCGCCAGGGGGCCATATTCTCTCGCGCTTGATTCACATCCTGGGCCATCTGGGCGACGCCAATCTCTATGCGCTCGCGCTGGGGGCTGGTGTCCTGATTGTGACTCTCGGCGCCGCGAGCATCAGTTCTAAAATTCCAGGCGCGTTTTTCGGCTTGCTCGGCGCCGGGGTCGCAGTGGCGCTGTTCAACCTCCAGAGCCGAGGTGTCAGCGTCTTGGGGCCATTGTCGGTCGCGCTTCCGCACCTAGCACTTCCACCTATGCCTGACAGCAACGAAATCGGCCATCTTGTACCGCTCGCACTCGTGGTCGCCATGGTTTGCATTATGCAGACCTCGGCAGTGGCAAGCACCTTTCCATCCGAAAAAGGCAGGCCGGACGATGTCAGCCGAGATTTTGCCGGCGTCGGCGCCGGTAGCATCATGACCGGGCTGATCGGATCGTTCGCCGTCGATGCGAGTCCGCCGAGCACGGCCATTGTCGTCGAATCCGGCGGACGTTCGCAAATCGCCTCGATGACGGCTGTCGCGCTTATGATCGCGCTCGTCGTCTTAGCGGCAAGGCTGACGGCCTTTCTACCTCATGCCGCGCTCTCCGGTATTCTTGTCTATATCGCGCTCAAGATTTTCCGCCTCGGCGAGATGATCCGGATCTACCGCCAGGGCGGGTGGGAAATTCTGGTGGTCGCCGCGAGCGCCGCGCTGGTCGTAGCGCTGCCGATCGAAACCGGCATGCTGCTCGCTATTGCGCTGTCCTTCGTCAGCAGCCTTTACGCGGTTGCCCGACCCTATTGCGCGGAACTATCGCGGGTTCCAGGGAGCACGGTTTGGTGGCCGCCCGGGCGGGGCGAGCAGAGCGAGCACGAACCTGGCGTCGTCGTTTTCGCGGCTGGGGCACCGCTCACTTTCACCAACGCGCAATACATCAGCGACCAGATCATGGCCGCGCTTGCACGGTCGCCGGCACCGCCAAGGCTCTTGGTGATCGAGGCCAGCGGCATGATCGCCATCGACTATACCGGCTCGCAAATTCTGCAGCAGACTATTGCTCGGCTCAAATCCGACTCTATCGACGTCGCGATCGCCCGCTTGGCTGACGAACGAGCCACGGTCGAAGCAGAGCAGACGGGCTTGCTCGCAATCCTCGAACCTGGATGCATATTCAAATCCGTTGAAGATGCTGTCCGCCAGCTTGGTCCAAGTGCGAAAGGCGGAGCGCCTTAGGACTAATGGCTTTGCTGGAACTGATTTAGTTGCGCCGAGCCGCTCCGAGTGGGAAATGACCGACTGGCCATCGCAGTTGGCGCGAGTAGCCGTCACGTTGCTGTTCGGGCTCGTCGTCGCAGGCATCGCCTGGTACGGGATCTCTGCTGAAGAGCTGGCTCGCCTCTGGCGAAACATCATCGCGCGGCCGGGCGGCCCGATGACCTTCCGGTTCATGCTGCAGCCAACAATGGCCGCCATCGTGGCCCTGCGCGACGGCATCGGCGACGCGCGCCTCGGGCGATTGCCCTATGCCGCCACGATCATTCGCGACTCCCGGGAGCGAGGCAGTCTGCTTTGGGAAGGCATCGTATCGACCGCCAGGATCCTGATCCTCGGCGTTGTGATGGACGTCGCATATCAGTGGTTTTTTTTCGATACGTTCCATCCAGCCGAGGCCGCGGTGATCGCAATTTTTCTCGCTTTCGTTCCGTACGTTGTTCTAAGGGGCCCCATCAAGAGGGTCGCGCGCCATTGGATTGAACAGCCGCCGTCCGACTGAGCGAGCTAGCCCTCAGAGCTGACGATGGTGGTGAGTTCGGATCCCTAGACTCGCTGTCAACACTGAGCTTTTGGCGTCGCACCGGAATGTCTTTTCAGCGCACGCGCATGTCTACCGACGGCACATTGATGTGCCGTCATCCCCATCTCCCTTATCAGCTTCGGCTTCGCATGCCGCATAGCCTGAATGCGTAACACAGCAAGGGTTTCAGCGAGCGGAACTACTGCACAAGCCGAGCGCGCAGTCTTGCAAATTCGGCATCGCTGATCGCCCCTGCCTGTTTCAGCCTATTTTCGATTCCATCTGCGACGCTGAAACCAACTGCGCTCCTGAGTTCATCACGCGCATGCCGAGCTTGTTGCGCGTTACGCAGACGGACGCGCAACACGTGGGCTCCGCAGCCATTTGCCGTGTCACAATCCGTACATTGATTTAAGTCAAACAAGCCGACGTTGATCAGACGTTACGGCGCAGCTAGGATATGCCGCGAAATGAAGGTCGCCAAAATCGCATTGGGCTTTTGCGAAGCAAGGTCCTCCTGACGGTCGTCGTTTCTTTTTGGAACGAGCCCCAGTCATTGCTTTCTGTTTTCGGGAGGAGAACAGAATGGCATCCAGTAGAGTTTTCAGTCTTCACGATCCGTCAGCTTGTCGGGCGGCTTTTCCTACCGCCGATGTCGAGCTGTTTCCCTCAGCGAAGGGGAAATTCCATGCTGGCATCGCGCAAGTCGCCATGAATGCTATTTGGATCCATCGGATCCACATTTCGCTGCCTGAGATCAATACCGTTGCAGTCAAGCCTGGCCGCACCTCAATTGGCTTTCTCACCGAATGCAATTCATCATCGTTTACCAACTGCGGCCTGGAAGTTCAGCCCGGCGACATCGTAATGAACAGATCTGACGTCGTACATCAACGATCTGACGCGGACTTTCACTATGGCGCGGTGTCGCTCCCATCTGATGTTCTAGCCGCTGCCGCCGAGGCGATCGTCGGTCGTGAGTTGCCGGCAACATCTTACAACTGCATTACCCGCCCACCTTCTACATTGATGTGCCGACTGCTGAACTTGCACAAGATCATCGGGCAACTAGCTCATGACGTGCCGGACATTCTGGAGCATCCAGAAGTGACCCGAGCGCTAGAGACTGGGCTTACTCACGCCCTAGTAAGATGCCTCGCCGAAGGCCACTCCCTAGAGCAAACCGTAGTCGGCCGCCGTCACGACACCCTGGTAAGCCGGTTCGTAGAATTCCTGGAGGCAAATCCCGACCGGCCAATCTATCTATGCGAAATTTGCGCCGCCATCGGCGTCGCAGAGCGAACAATTCGCTCCTGCTGCGAAGAGCATCTCGGCATGGGGCCGATCCGCTATCTCACATTGCGTCGAATGCACCTGGTGCGGCGGGCGCTCCTGCATTCGGATCGGTCCAAGGCAACCGTCACCCAGATAGTCACCGACCATGGCTTTTGGGAGCTCGGGCGCTTCTCAGTTGCGTACCGCGCGCTGTTTGGAGAGTCTCCATCGGAGACATTGCGGCAGCCCACTCGGGGTGAGCATGGTCTTTCCCCCGCGGGATTGCTCGAGAATTGACTTGCTATCATGATCTCCAACGTCCGCGTCATTCGCATGAGTACCACCCGGCCGATCATTTTCTGGATTGCGACTTTCGCGGTTGCGACCACAATCGTCCTGTTGCTGCTGGCGCGTTAGTCGTTGCGCTCCTTCAACTTCGCTATCGGTACAAGCGGCCAAGTCGAACCAAGCGGCAACCGCCGCCGGTGATATGAGTTCCGGTGCTACTGCCATGAGGAATGCTGCTGGCATGGGCGCCTATCGTTCCTGCTGTTACAAAATGGGTATTCGGCCCTAAATGCCGGTCGTCTGCTGTGTTGAAAGATCGCCTCCCGCGGTTTTTCAATTGATCGCAGCACGACGAGATCGTCCTCCCCGTCTGCCGGACACGCATAGGCATCGGACCTGATAATTTACCTGCAATGTTCCGAAATCGCATAGTCGACAGCGACTAATCACTTGATCCTGCCATCTTCGGTGAGGTCCAGAAGCTTCAAGTGCTGGCAGGAGCTGTTCCGCCGGTTCGACGGGGCATCGCAAAATGACAGAAGGCGGCACACTCACTTTCAGTGATCCGGATGCTTACGCAGCCGCATTTGGCGACATACGTGTCAACCTCACGATAACAGGTGCCGGAGATTTCAAGGCACGACTGATACGTCTGAGCTTGAAAACACTTGAACTTTATTGGTGCTGGGAGGACCTGCCGCGTATCGCCTACATCGTCCTGCCCCCCGAACGGGTGTTTCTGTCTTTTGCAGTTGGTACGGCATCTCTCAATTGCGAGGGAATTGCTTTGCAGCACCGCGACTTCGTTTTGCACGGTCGTGAGCAACGCATGCATCAACAATCCAACGGTGCCTGCCAATGGGGGTTGATATCGTTATCGGTCGGGGAACTTGCGAGTTGCGCCAAGGCATTGACCGGACGTGAAATCCCCTTGCCGCACTCAAGCAGAATGCTCCGCCCTGCGCGCGAGGAATCATCGAGATTGCGCGGCCTTTTGAGGCAGGCCTGCCACGTTACGGAAGCAAAGAGAAAATTGATCCATCGCCCCGAGATTGCTAGAGCACTGGAGCAGGAATTGCTTCACGCCATCATCCATTGCCTGGCCGTCAACGAGGCAGACGACCATGCCAGGGCGAGACACCATCATGCCGCTGTCATGGTGCGTTTCGAAGAAGCACTAAGCAAACGTATTGATCAAAAGCTCAACATGCCTAGGCTCTGTACAGAGATCGGTGTACCCGAGCGAACGCTGCGGCTGTGCTGCGCCGAATTTCTCGGCGTAAGCCCCACACGTTACGTCACGTTGCGACGATTGAACAAAGTTCGTGCTGCGCTCCAGCGTGCCGATCCCTCGATCGTTACCGTCGCGGAGGTCGCCCGAAATCACCAATTTCTGGAGCTCGGTCGCTTTGCGGTGACGTATCGCACCACCTTTGGTGAGTCACCTTCCGTTACGCTGGAAAGCGATCGGTAAAAGTACGATCCGCCGGAACTGCATAGCGCGTCTAGAGCGTTTCGACCAACTTCTGCCGAGAAACATGATCCTGCCTGGATAGGCAAAATCGCTTGGTGGGTGGAGTTGGGCGAAGGCTGCGGCCCGAACCTCGGCAGGAAACCATGAGCTTGTTCAGAACAATGTGGGGCGCTCTTGCCGCCTGTACCACCGCGCCCCCCTCGCCCTTGACAAGGCCTGCTGCCATGCAGGCTGCAACCACGCGTTGGAAAATGTGGCGCAGGATCTCGCTCTGGCGCCCTTCC
The DNA here is from genome assembly GCF_024199885.1 of Bradyrhizobium sp. CCGUVB23. Lineage (NCBI taxonomy): Bacteria > Pseudomonadati > Pseudomonadota > Alphaproteobacteria > Hyphomicrobiales > Nitrobacteraceae > Bradyrhizobium > Bradyrhizobium sp. CCGUVB23. The sequence goes on along the minus strand of NZ_JANADQ010000001.1, from coordinate 7,734,067 downwards.
CTGTTCGCCGAGAACGTCCAATGGTGCGGAACCTGTCGTCGAGATTCAGCTTGCAGAACCAGCGGTAGGCAAGCTGCAGCGCTACTTCCTGGCACAGCCAGGCAACCAACGAGATGCGGCATTAGTTTGTCAGCATGAAGCTCGACCTCCATCAATCGTGGCGCGCTTCTTCCTCTTGTCGGTAGCGTATTTCTCGCGCTGCCGTTTGTTGCGGATGCGTATCTTGAATTGCAGGTCGCGGAGGCGTCAGGTCCTCATCTGCACTGATCTGGTACAATTTATGAAAGGACCAAAAACATTCTTGTCGCGCGCCTAGATCACCGAGCGGTAGAGCTCCATCGTTGTAGGATTTACCAGCAGCGATCAACGTTGCAGTGTTTCCAGACGACGTAAGGGTGAGCAGTACAGTAAGCTACGACGGGAACAAAATTGACACGAGGACTATGGTTGCCACCCAAAGGGTACGGCGGTAGGTATCCATAATACCCGCAATACGCGCTATGACGACGCGCCTCTGCCGATTGGATTGGTGCGAAAGACGAAACTGTAATTGCAGCCAGCGCGACAATTGCCGTTGTTGACTTAGACATAGCTCACTCCCCTTCGTGAAACGCGACGCGGTCTTATCACCTCCGTCGCGGGGCCCTCCCCCAAAGGCTATTGGCAGCGGCGAACGTCGCCCTACAAGATTACAGCAGGAATTTGTGGCCGGCGGAATGGGTCTCAGAGGTTAAGTTTCACGGCAGAAATCTAAGAGCTTCCATGTCTCAAATGGGGTCACGAGCCGCAATACTTGCGGTGAGCAAATCTAGTCGGCTCTGTCTCTGAAGCCGAGATTATCGAAGGGTCACACAGCCGGAGCACAGAACCGGACGTCGGGTTCAGCAGATGCGATTTCTGGCGGCGACCAAGGCTCGGCCGATTTAGCCGGCGCATCACTCAGGAAGTTGCTATCGGCCGAATTCGTATAGTCATGTGGGCCACCGACGATAAACTGAAAGACGCTGAACCCAATCGGCTGGAGCGCTCCGCTGCATTCGGGAAAGTGTAACCGAGCAGGCCGGTCGCGGGCAGCACTGAAATGGCTCATGGTTGGATTACCGAGGCGAACAGGGACCGGGCGAGCGCAGGCGTGCCGGCGCAAGCGATCGTGCATCGGGCGTTGTTCCCGCAGGCGTGGCCGTGGACGCTGGCGAGCGGCGTCGCCGATGGGATGTTCGCCGTGATCATCATAGGCGGCTGGCCGGGTAGTGTGGCCTCGGCGCTCGGCCTGCTCGTTGGCATCAATCTGTTCCTGGCCGGCCCGGCGCTGGTGATGACCGCGATTGCCTGTGGCTGCGTCGACCACACACCCGGTCCGCGGGCAATGGCCGGCCGCGCGGCCTGACACCGTCCAGCAAATAGGAGTCGACCGTGGAAGCAATCGCAAAGCCCCATTTGCTTACTGCAGCTTTATCGAAGTTCCGGCGCATCGGATGTTTACTCGTGCTTTTCATGCTCCTCTGTTGCGCGACTGGGCAAAGCTACGGCGCCGATACTCTCGAATGTCCCGAAATCGCCTCGGGGTCGGTTCCCGATCTCAGCGGCGACGCTTCAGGTGGCGGCTTGTTCACAACCGAGAACCGGGTTGACCTCGCCAACGAGATCAATGAGTCAATCAATAAACTCCAAATCGCTGACCCCAATATCTCATGGAGCGATGCGCAGAACGTCCTGGTCGCTGCCTATTGTCGTGTCGTCTCCCGCAAGCCCGGACTCGCCGACGCCGAGAAATGGAGCCGCATGCGCCAGTTCGACGATGTTCTCGAACGGCAGATCGCCGCGAACATGATGCCGGCAGGAACGCTGATCATTGCCAATGTTCCTCTCCCTCCCGACGTCTATCGGGAGCTCAAGAGACAGGCTGTTGGCTCCAGGCAGACGACGGCCCAATTGATGACGGCCATCCTGACACGTGCAGCAGGAAAGTAGCCGCTGGTTGGACAGTAACGCGCCGGGTTCATCTCCCTTGGCATTTGAGCTTGGCGAGTTCGAGCAAGGCGGTTTCACCGGGTTGTCGATTTGGCTTTGTGTCAGATCTGCCGAAAGGGTTCATTTTTCGGCTCATACGGTGGCACGCCAATGACGATCCTTGAATTTCTACGCTCGCACGCATTATCGCTGCCGTTGCTGGCAAGTTGTTCCGCGCCGCCTCCGGCATGGGGCTGGAGGGCCTTGTCTCGAAGCATCGCGACCGACCTTACCAGGCGGGGCGATCAAAGCATTGGATCAAGGTGAAGAACCGGAAGCATCCAGCCATTTACCGAATTATGGATGCGCTCTCGTGATGCGCTGGCGACAGCCGAGCACGATCAAGGACGTAGGCAGCCTAACGGGCGCCTCGGCGTCTGATAGGCGTCGGGGTCGTTGCTTTCAGGGCGTACTCACTTGGCGCGCAGATGCCGGCTCTTGCTGCACTCAGCCATTCGTATCTCGTTTCTTCAATCGTATCGCTCTTGTGCGTGCCGAGTTCGCAACGATTGCCATCGCAGGCTAGCCTTCCCTTTTTCTACGACCGTCACCGTCATCGTGTCGTGGTCGAACATAACCTCGATGTCGCAGCCACCATCGACGGCAGTGCCGATCATTACCGCCTCGACGAATTCCATGCCGTCGCTGTCGCCGAATATAGCCCGTTTGACGACCAACCAATTCTCGAATGGATCCTTAAGCGGGTCGCACTCGTTCGCATAGGCCACGGTAGCACTGCCCTTGGGCCTCGCGCCGTTATGCTTGAGATAGATGCCCTGGCCACCGACAAGCCAGAAACCGGGCAAGCTCTGACCGTTCATGGTGCGCACCGAAACCGGCCATTGCTGCACGGCTTCGTTCCACAGTGCCTTCAGTCTCGTGTAAGGAAACATCAGCTTCACTGAAGTTGGCTCCTTTTCGCCGCGTAGCCATCCATAATTGCGGAGGCGATCTGGTCGCGCGAAGTGACGCACACGATCCGCGTATCATTCGGCAAGGGGAACGTCAGCCAACGGGTTTCGTCATCGTGTGCGGCGATCGCGACGAGAGCTTCGACGTAGGCTGCCTTGTTATCGTCGGCCACGGCGAAGCCTGCATCCGTCAGCGCAGTACGTTCCCGCTCGTCAAACTTCATGGCGTCATCTCGACTTGGATGACGCACGCGATTTATCCGCGCTGACGGCTGAAGCCTTGTTAAATCGCGTCAACGTTGTGAAGTATCGGTAATGTCTGAGCCTCGGCGGAGTCGAGGCTCCGTCGCATCGCGACGATCAGGGCAAGAGGCTAAGTCACTGACTGATCTTCTTTGTCTGCCCCGCGCATCACGATCATCAGCGTCATCTGGCAGCCTCCGCTTCGCTTCATCCCACAGTGCCCGCGTCGAGATGTCGCGCTCCCTCGTTTGCGCGCGATTGTCAGCCTGGAGCTTTGGATCGCCGTAACGCTTGTGATCAATGTCTCCGCGGGCATTTTCCGTCCCCGTGCTGGTCGCAAGCCAGCAACCAACCGTTGACGATTTCCCACTTGTCTCGCCCCCTTGCGTGGAATTTCGGGAGCGGCGAGCGCTTATCTTCTAATTCGCAAAGGAACCTCAACGTAATCGCGGGCGGAGGCTGCCCCGCGATCGATCGAATGAGATTGAAGCCAGCGACGCCATTCGCGAGTAATCAGCAGTTGGCGTTGGATTTGGTAAGTCGACGCGCGTCTTCGCCCCATGAGGCAAGCCCCCGAAAGGTCTTCAGTTAGTCGCGCTGGCTTTGTTAGAGGTGCTCCATTCGAGAGCGTTGGATAGCATCCAGACGGTACCGGGCATCGTCGTGCCGACGGCACCATCGAGCCCGCGATATGAACGAGAGCCCTTAAGGCTTTCTAAAATGGGTTATGACGCTTTCGCCGTCTGAAGTGCCTTCGTTTGGTTGCTTTGTTGTCGCCGGCACCGCCAATGTGGCCTTCTGGGCCTAGTGATTTTCTGGCATCACCGTTCTTTTCTGTGGAGGGCAGATGGGCGACGATCGGACGAATTGGCGTTGCGTCTGGCCAATCGTTCCGTCATCAAACAGCGCTGTCGAGACTGACTTCGTGCGCGCGCTGCCGGCCGGCGTAACCGTTCATGCAGCCCGTATTTACCTCGCCGAGACCACAGCCCGAAGCTGAACGGCGCATGATCTACGATCATGTACCGATCGCGGTCACCGACCTTGCGACGCTGCGGCCGCACGTGGTCGCCTTTGCCTGCACCAGCGGCGGAGCCGTGCTGGCGCTGACGGGGAGACCGCGCCGATCTGCGCATCAGCAAAGAACAGAAGCGTGATCCACCTCGCGAAGATCGATGCCCACTGTTGGCCTTGTTGCGCAATGTGGCGTCCTACCCGATCGTCGCCCATGCATTTACGGAAACTGCCGCCGCGCTGCGGGGCGGGTTTCGTTGTCACCACCTCGAATGAGATTACGGCGATTTAACTGGCTGATTGTGCCGGATCAGGCGATAGCTGCACGCGGCGCGCGATGGCTGCGCGCGGCAAACACCAGCCGCGACGACTTCCACAGAAAGTGATGACGGATATAGAAATCACCGAGGAGTGCCGCGCCTTAATTGCAGCCGAATTCCCTTTCGAGCAGATCGGGCGGCGCTTGCCAAACGGCAACTGGCAGATGCCGGTAGATGCGGAAACGTGGAGGCGGCTGCAGAAGGTGCGGCTGCACGGCGAGTCAATCTCGGACTGCATCATCCGCGTCATCATCATCACCTTGCACCAGCGTGGCTTGCTGTAGAAACGGCAACCCTGCCTTGTATGTTGATATGCTCCTACCATTGCATCCGATGATCGATGTTGAACCCGCAGTCCCTCCAATCCGCATCGCGTACAGACGCCTGGCTGAGTTGGGGCAGCGAGGCGGCAAAGCACAAAAAAATGGCCTATTCAAACAAGCCGAAAATGTTCCGTGTGCGTAACAAGTGCGGACGCTCGGCAGCGACATTAGCTGACCGAAGATGCGACGTCGGCGGTAGTTCCATTCGTTGAAGCGCTTCACAACCAAACAAGTCCTCAAAGCCATCGGCGAGCCGCATCTGCAGCTCATCGATGCCGGCGGCTATTGGTGCTTCGTCTATAATGACAGGACCGCTGGCGTCTTCGACACTTACGACATCTACACGATGCGCCTTAACGACTTTCGCCTTTGCGATTGGGTCGCGGAAGGGCGCGGATTTGTTGCCGCCGTCAAGAACCGCTTTCAGCGGCCTTAAGGGAGGCCGTCCAACTTTAATTCACCCTTGGCAGCGACGACCTTTTCCACTCTGAGCGTGGTACTTTCGAACTCCATAGCTTTGCCATCGAGATTCCTGATCCGGAAGACAATCGGCTTGTCCCCCCGGCGTTCGGCTGAAACTGTCCGTTTGAGTAGCTGATTTGGATTTCCGTCGCCTACTGAGCCAACGCGGCCGACAACGGCAGCATCGTCGCGAAGATCGCCACGGAAGTGAATTTCGTGGTCGTGGTCAAAGCGTACATCATTGGACCTTCCGGACTTGAGACAGATCAAAACTCGACGGCGGAGACATGGCGCGCTCCTTGTCTTGAGCACCCCTTGCCAGTTTCTCGTGCTGGCAGGGCCGGAGCACGACCGGACCATCCCGGAAGCCGTCAATGCGCAATCGCGGACATTCGTTCATATGGCCCATCGATTGGGTCAGGAGCGCGAGCAATTGAGCCGCGCGAGTGGCCCGGAGTTGTAGATAAGAAATAGATCGCCGGTATAGTGGAAATATTCTCCAACAAACTCCTTCGTCACAAACTTGAGTTGGACCTTGTTGTTGCTGGTAACGCGGGGAGTAAGCATTTTCCCGTTGCCGCTCGTTATGGACAGCTTGTTCTTGTCGCCCAACGTCACATTCAGATCGATTGGTTTTGGTCGAACGGCCGGATTAGTCATTTCTTGAACGACCTGCCCTTTGCAAGAGAACTGTTGCTCTGCTGCACCGCTGGGCCTCACCATCGTTGTCAGCAAGATTAAGCTGCTACCCACAGCCAATCGAGTTGCCCGCACCATGACATCGCTCCAATCCGGTACCCGCGTCTTCGATAATCTCACTCATAGCCACTAATTTGGTCAAGGCACGCTTCAGTTGGCTATTTGCGCGTTTGGCCCTTCTCGACCGCCCACGAAACTTGCTCGATGTCGGCTGTCAGAAGTGATCCCGACGTGACCGGCAGCTCACTGTAGACAAGGGCGCCTCGATGCTCGTTCCTTACACGATTTGCTTGGCGAACGGATGTGTGGCGGCAACCGTTCCCGAACCGACATTCCTACGCGAGCTCGACACCGGCAAAATGCTTTCTCTTGAAATGGTCAATTCCAATGTCGTTACCTTCATTGCTTCGTTGTCGCTCGATAACTTTGCAAGCGCTCGACACGGGGTCGCTGCTTAAGTTTTTGAGCAGAAGCTGGAAGGAAATTGGGAACGGCCGACAAACGAAAGCAACAAAAGATAGCTTACCGCATCGACCAACTGTCACGGCAGGCAACGGCCGCTGAGGAAAAGCTCCGGCGCCTCTATGCCCTGGTCGAAGATGGCATCACGGATCGGGCGGTGAGGCGATTGGCGACCGCCTACTTCAATCCAAGTATTGATACCTTGGCGGTTGTGATCTCCGTTGGCCAAAGCACCTCCGTCAGCCCGGTCGCGGTAGCGACGCGCTGGCCCTGCGGGGTCTGAAAGGTGATAACTCCGCCGCCGACCGCGCCACCGATCTTATTGCCCCAGAGCTTGCGGCCCGTATCTGCGTCGAGCGCATAGAAATTGCCGCCCATATCGCCAAAGAAGACAACGCCGCCGGCTGTAGGTACAACGCCGCTCTGAACGGGATAATTGGTCTTCGCGCGCCAACGCCATTTTCCGCTGTCCGCGTTGACGGCGTAGAGCCATCCCGCCCAATCGAACGCGGGATCCGCCTTACCCCACATGTTATACGGATTGATTGAATCCTCCGCCGACCAAGGCGTGTATTTCGGCGTTTGTTCGGCTACCTTGACGGGATCGACCCTGACGGTTGTGCACCATTGAACCTCACCGATCATGACGAGATTGTTCTGCGGGTTGTATGCCGGCCCGTTCCATTCGGCACCGCCGATAGAGCCGGGGCAGAAATGCACGCTCTTTTGTGGCGAGAAAGGTACGTCGACGTTCTCGATCGCCGTGACCGGAAGCCGATAGAGCATCTCCTTCGTGTCAAGGTCGAAGCCGTAGAGATGGCCGTCCTTGGGTGCAACAAGCATAACCCGCTTGCCGGCGGCGGTCGTCACAATTGCGGGCGCACCGGATACGTCCCAATCGTGCCAATCCTTGGGAACGATCTTGAAATGCTCCTTGTAAGCGCCGGTGCGCGCATCGAGGACAATGACTGAGTCGGTGTAGAGATTGCCGCCGGCCCGTACCGGGGCGGCGAAGTCGGGCGATGGATTGCCACCCGGGACATAGAGCAGTCCCGTATCGGGATCGAGCGAATAGGAGGTCCAAGTAGCGCCCCCCGAGATCGGCTGGCCGCGCGCCATGTCCCAACTTGACGTGTTGAGTGGCGAAGCACCTTCTGGGCCTCGGGTAGGATCGCCCGGCTGCTTCGGCACGAGATAGAATTCCCAAACGATCCGTCCGGTCTGGGCGTCGAGCGCATACATGCGCCCCTTCACGCCCTTGAAATCGCCGCCAGCATTGCCGATGAAAACCAATCCGTTCCAGGCAATCGGGGCCGCAGGCGCGCTCTCACTTTTCTTCGGATCAGCGATTGCGGTCTCCCACAGGCGATCACCGGTCTTGAAGTCATACGCGAGCACGCGGCCATCCTGTGTCCCGCGGAAGATCCGGCCGTCGAGATAAGCGACGCCGCGGTTGACGGCCTGCGGCGTCGCTGGCGTGTAGCTCTCATGCTTGCGCCAGTTCTCGCGGCAAGTGGCCGGGTCGATGGAGAAAGTGTCGTATTGTGTCGAGAACAGCAGCGCACCGTTTACGGCGAGGATCCCCGTGTTAAAGCCGGTATAAATGCCTGTATCGTAGCTGCAGAGCACCTTGAGCCGATCCGCGTTCTCCCGGTTGATTTCGTCTAAAGCCGAGAAGCGGTCGGAAGTGAGCGTTTTGTTGTAGCTCGGCCAGTCGCCTGCATCCTTGGTCGCTGATCGTGAGGCGCTTGCCGCCGGCGCGCCATCGAAACCTGGCGCGGTCTCGACCGTCAGTTCGCCTTTGGGCGCGTTGAGATAGCGCACATAATTGATCCCCATGGCGGCGATTGGAACGAACGCGTTCCAATACATATAGATCGTGCCTGCGACCGCAACACCGACGACGGCTATGGTTCCGAGACCAATCTTCATCGCCTTGTTCATGTGGAAACTCCTTTCGCGCAGAAAACCTTGGTACGCGCGTTCGAGCCGATGAGATCCTTGGTTTCGCTTCCTTTCGGACTCCTGACCGCTCCAGCCGAAATGTGTTGGATCCAATCATCCAACCGCTCCGCGATCTTGTTTGGCGAGATCGAAGGTAAACACGCCATTCACTTCGTCTGGCCGTTGCGACACTTCCGATGGCGAAGCGAGCGGTGCCTAGTGCAGCCGGTACGGCAACTTTGTCCGTCAAGCCCATGTTGGCTCCTTTCTTCCCTCGTTTATAATCAGGCCAAATAGTCGAACACGACCTGTCCCAACCCCAGCGTCAGATCAGTGATGTAATGGCTGCCGGAAACGACGCCGCGCACCGGCAAACGGGAAACGTCGCACGATACATGCTCGAAAAGCTCAATAGCGGCAGGGCCAGACCAGGCGCCCTTCAGCGTGACGTCCTCGCAGTAATAGCGCACAAGCTCGCAGATCCGCGGCGTGCAATCCACGTGCGGGATGATCTTGATCATGAAATTGGGCCGAGCGAGGTTTCTCAGCAAAGGCTCTGGATCGAGCTCATGATGCTTGTAGCCCATGGTGGCGGAGACGCAGAGCACTGAGCCATAGTGCAGGGTGCACACCAGAGTTTCGCTCTCATGCGTGATTTTCGGAGCAGCAAGCTTTTTTGGGAAACCCCAGATCTCGCGTCCGCCGGCGATCGGCGCATGATCGTCGAGATACATGGCGTGCACATAGCCGCCCTCCTGCACCACCCCGTCAGCGGCACGAAACCGCACAGGAATGACTTGACCGGTTTCAGTGTAGTCGCCAAAACCGGTGGAGTCCGGCATGCGGATGAACTCGTATGAGACCGTGTCACTGGTCACTTCCAGTGGTTCCGGCACGACTTCCCGCAGCGCATCCACATCGGTACGGTAGCTGATGACAACAAATTCGCGATTGTAGAATTTGTACGGCCCCTTGGGATAGGCGGGGTCGTTGAGTGGCATGGCGAAAGCCTTGGCACGAACATCGGCGAGCTTCATAAATCGGACTCCTGACTGTTGCCGAAATGTGTTGGATCCAATCATCCAACCGCTCCGCGACCTTGTTTGGCGAGATCGAAGGTAAACACGCCATCCGCGTCGTCTGGGCGTTGCAACACCTCAGGATGACGTAGCGTCCGAACCGCATCGTTGTAGCCGGTCTTCCAGTGTTCCTCCATCGTGCGGCGGGAGAACTCATAATCCTTGGAGCTACCTTCATAATTCTTGGCGCGGTAGATCAGCTGTATAAGATTGTAGACTTTCTCATCTGCAAGCTCCGCCAGCCTTTCGGCCTCCGGCGACTGCAGCAGGTCCTTGGGTAGCTTCTTGAGCAGTTTTGCGGCTGTCCGGCGAGCCATCTGCATTTTCTTGAATTGATCGGTCGCGCTGCGTGTGCGGCTGGAGAAGCGGATGTCCTTCTGACGCAATTCAACCTCGGTCAAGTTGCGCGGTAGTTCGCCGCGCGCGCTCCACAGATCGAGCTGAAAAACGAGGGTGTCTTGCCTGGGGTTGCTGTCGAGCAACCATTGCAACGGCGTGTTTGAGACGAGGCCGCCGTCCCAGTAGAATTCTCCCTCGATTTCCGTGGCCGGAAAGCCGGCAGGCAAAGAGCCGCTGGCCATCACATGTTGTGGGCCAATCTGGTCGGTGGCGTTATCGAAGTAGACGAAGTTGCCGTTGCGGACGTTCACAGTGCCTACACTGAAGCGAGTTGCTCCGGCATTTATCAGGTCGAAATCCACCAGGCGCTCGAGCGTAGCTTTGAGTGGAGCAATATCGTAATAGCTCATAGCCGCGGGGCTCATGGACGGATAAACGTAGGGCGGCGGCTGACGGAGTTTGAAGAAACCGGGCGCGCCGAAGAGCAGGATGGAGAATGAGCGGAGCTGGTTGACGATTCTGTGGGCGAACTCGTCTTCGAGCTTAAGCTCATGCAAATAAGGTATTCCCACAGGAGAGTTGCTGACGGTCTCCCAGAATTCCCGTAACCTCTCGACACGCTTCTCCGGCGGATTGCCGGCAATAAGCGCCGAGTTAATAGCTCCGATCGAAATGCCCGCTACCCAGTCCGGATGCAGATTGGCCTCCGCCAGGGCCTGATAAACGCCGCCCTGATAGGCCCCAAGGGCACCGCCGCCTTGCAGCACCAATGCGATCCGCTCGAACGGCGGGCGCTCAGTCGTGATATGGGTCTTTCGCAGCAAAGGCTGACGGCTGGGCATTACGTCCTCCTGTGCTTACTGTGCGTTGCTCCACCGTCCGCGCGTCATTGAACCATCATTCTGGTCCTCATCGCGGTTGCGAGAGCCCCGAAGCCGTGGGTCTGCGGGGCTCTTTTGAGAGTTAGTTATTCGCGTCGGCCCGGGCGTGCCGGATGACCCGATGTTGAGCTGCACCGGCGCGAGCTTGAATGTGCCCGAGACCCCATAGCCCTGATCGTCGGTCATGATCAGCAGAATGTTGGGTGCGCCTTGCGGTGGAACAACGCGCGCGGGCCAATATGGCTTTGACTGGCTGGCCTGCAGGCCGATTTGCCCGCCAAACTTCTGCGGCGGCGGTGGAAGGTACTTGCCATCAATCGTCGTCGTTGCATCGGGCGAGCCCGGCGTGCCGGTGGTTTGTTGCGCCAACGTCGGCGCAATCGTGAGCATGGCCGACATGACAGCGGAGAGCATCAGTGCCAATATTCTCATGATTTTTCCTCCGTGCAGCATCGGGTGAATGGACGGATCGACCGTGGACATGTCGAGCCTTAATGCTCTGCACGGATCGAGCGGATTCCAAAGCCCGCAAAATGGATGTGGGCTCACCCAAAGGGACTCTCCCGGTTCCCGGGAACGAATGCATCTGCATTACGTCGTTATGTCCTCGACGGAGTCCAAGTAGATAAAGAGAATTGCCATTTGTTGATCTACGTCAAAGGCTGTGCTGCCCCTGCGCCAATCCCGCTACACGCAATGACCAAACTTACAAGCTTGTAAGTTTCGTGTAAGCGTACGCCGAACCACCGCCTCCCGCGGGGTCGAAAAAAACAGCCGCGCGGCGCTCGAATTCGGATCGCTTCCGCGCGCTAGAAACAAAAATGCGGATACGAAATTCTGATAGTTGCCGCCCTCGCCTCCTTTGCGGGCACGATGACGCAAGTCCTTCGGACGCGAATGCCGCTGTAATTGGCTTTCGAAGCACAAGCAGGCCAAGGCGGAGCATGGCTCGATTTTTTCTATAACCAGCCCCTGTCTTTCGATTTCTACAATTCCCGCGACAGCGCCACCCGTGCAAAAGCATGCTTTCAGATTAGAAAAGGGGTCCCCCCATCTACCTGGGGCGTTCAGCGAGGTGGGCCGGTCCGCTGGGCCTCCGACAAAAAAGCCCCCTGTGCCCAGGCGCGCGAAGTGCTGGCCTCGAGGCGAGCGAGGCTAGCCTTGAGAGACCACGAACGGCTTGATGCGCCCTTCGACTGGCGAACCGTACCGAAGCTGATCGAGGTAGTCGGCCCAAGCCTGCATCATCTCGACACGCTCGCTCCAGAACTGCGCTGCGTGCATGCAAGGCGCGGCGCACACGGCGCAACGCCTTGTTGCTCTTCGACGAGGGCTGCACTGCGTGCGTTGGAAGAATTGGACCAAGCCACTAACTCGCGCTTTGCGAGGTCGGATCTCGATTGGTGAAAACGCCGTTGGAGAAAAGTTGGAGAAGGGCTGAGAGAATAAGTCTGAAAATGATCTAACCTGTTGAAATCGCTGGCGCTCCCTAGGGGAATCGAACCCCTGTTTCAGCCTTGAGAGGGCCAAGTCGATCCGCTCGATGATCATCCTGAAAATATTTCGGAGATAGCAGCCTATAACCGCACCAGTAACAGCGTGAACGAACCGCAACGAGCGCGAGTCTGCCGCTCATAACGGTTTGGTTGCAGGTTCGAGTTTTGCGGGGCCCGAACTGTCTGCTGGCAGTCGATCATTACAGTTGGAGCTGGCCGCTCTGCTGGCTGGACACGGCAATAATATGTCCAGCTTGCGACATTCTATCCAATTCTTCGACGTCATCTTTTGAGACCTTCAACTCGCAACGAAAATGAACTTCATCGCCCGAACGGATTGTTTGGCGGTCTTAGATTTGACCACAAAACTGCAGCGGCGATGGCGAACCCGGCGGACCGGCTCCCGGTCACAATCGAGCGGCTGGAAAGAGCGCTTGTGCTACTTGCTTATTTCATCGAGCTGGATGGCGACGTGCACGTGCCGATGTACGTGAAATTCGAGGCCGAACTCGCCGAATTGAAAACAAAAGAAGCTATCAAATGTCGGGCGCGGAAGCGTTTGGAGTGCTACCTCAACGAAGGTGGTGGCTTGAAAGCAATTCGCTGAAGGTACTTACGCTTCAACTCGAGAGAAGGTCCCTTGCCGTATTTCGGCTTGTGAGTGTCGTGCCCCATCAGACTATCGATTAAACTGTCCTGGGCTTCGGCTGCAATAAGCCGGTCCTTGAAGCTGTGCCTGAGCGAGTAGACGGTATGGTCCTCCGTTGGACGCAATCCGTTTTCGAGCAGAAATTTGTTGGCAGTCGCAGAGAACGTAGAGGAATTATCACGATATCGGGGGAAGCCCTCTGGCTTCGCTTTCAGGGCCGCCAGCGCCGCACCAACGAGCGGAACTTCGCGCAAGCTGTCGTCTGTCTTAAGTCGTCGACCATCAGGGAGCACGCTCACGTATGGGATCGTAGCCTTTAGGTTGATCGTCTTGCTGTTGAGGTTCACAACCTCGGACGGCCGGAGCCCCGTATCCGCGATAACATAAATGATGTAGCGCGCGTCCTCGTTCAGCCCATCCAGCGCGCCGTCGGCCAAAAGACGATTTTGGATGAATTTGGTCTCGTAAGGAGTCGGCTCCTTGTTGACCTCACCCTTCAGGCGCAGGCCTTTGAACAGATCAGGTAGGCCTAAGCGGCGCAGAATATTCAATTCCTTGATCATGCCACTCAGTTGCCCAATCTCTCGATTGGCGCTTTTTGCAGCTACTCCTTCCTGCACGACGCGATCCCGCCAAAAGTTGCGGAAGTCGATAGCGTCATCAACTGTAAGCTCCGTTATGAGCTTGTCCCCAACGACACTCTCGAAGCTCTTGACCACTCGTTTTCGGGCGTTGCCCCAAATCCTGAGTTGATCGGGCGAGAGATCTAGAACCTGGTCTCTGGTCTCCGCCTCATACTCTTCGAAGATCTTCGAGACTTTAAACACTGGCTTCTTTTTCAAGCCGAGAACTGCCTCTCTGGCGCCCCCGTCATTCACGAGATCCTTGGCGACGAGCGTATCAAGACGCTCTAACCGTTCGGCTGCTGGTGCGGCGACGAGTTGCGCGTTCTCGATGTAATCGAAGCCGAGTTGGCGCGCTCGCCCTCTCGCTGCGTTGTAACTATCCACGCTCTCTTTTGAGTCGCTGTCCGCGAGCGCCCGCCAGTGTTGCTCGAGGCTGCTGTTGAACTTTTCAGCCACCCGTGATGCACGAACCGCGGCGCGGTCTGAAGCAATTCGAATCTTGGTTGAATGCCTCACAACGCCGCGACGGTCGAGATGCGCAAACTCGGTCGGGACGCGACGCGCGAAATGCCAGGTGCCGTTTCGTCTCGTCAAAAAGTCGGGCATAGGAGCGCGGGCGTGTTGGACGTTTTGTTGGACGAAATGTTGGACGTTCTTTCAGGCGAAAATACGGATTTCGCCCGAAATTTCAATAAATAGCTGCGTTTGCTGGGGATAATCTTAGGGGGATGGAGCGGGTGAAGGGAATCGAACCCTCGTATTCAGCTTGGAAGGCTGCTGCTCTACCATTGAGCTACACCCGCATCTGGGCATCCCCTAACACGGCGCGCCGGGCGCCTCAACCGTCCAGACCCCGCCTTTTGGGCGTTGCGAACAGGCTCAGGACGCCGCGGCCCGCACCTCCTTCGCGACGGTCGGCCATCTCGGCAGCGAGCAGGAGCGCGGCACGGCTAGCGCCGGTGGATGCTATCCCCTTGCCTGCGATGTCGTAGGCGGTGCCGTGCGCGGGCGTGCAGATCGGAAACGGAAAGCCGCCGAGCAGAGTCACGCCGCGATCGAAGCCCATCAGCTTCATCGCGATCTGTCCCTGGTCGTGATACATCGTCAGCACCGCATCGAAGGCGCCGTTCTTCGCGCGCAGAAACACCGTGTCGGCCGGGAACGGTCCCTCAGCGACAATGCCATCGCGCTGGCCGGCTTCGACCGCGGGGGCGATGATGTCGATCTCCTCGCGGCCGAAATTGCCGCCGTCGCCGGCGTGCGGATTGAGCCCGGCGACTGCAATGCGCGGCCGCGCAAAGCCGGCCTTGCGCATGCAGCTGTCGGTCAGCTTCAGCGCGCGATGGATGCGCTCAGCGGACAATCGCGCAGCGACGTCCTTCAGCGGGATGTGCGAGGTGACCCGCGCGTTCCAGAGTTCGCCCAGCAGGTTGAACTCGCTCGCCGCGGTCTTGAGCCCGGCGATTTCCGCCGAGAACGCGATCTCGTCGTCATAGTCGGCGCGGGTAAGCCGCATCGCTTGCTTGTTGAAGGGGGTGAAGCAGACCGCATCGACGCGGCCGTCGCGGCCAAGCTCGAGCGCGTGCCGGTAATTGGCCAGCGCGAACCCGCCGCCGGCAAGGCTCGCAACGCCGCGTTCGACCTCCGCCGGATCGAGATGGCCAAGATCGACGAACAACGCGTCGCCCTCCGCCGCGCGGAGATCGGCGCCCTGCTCCACCGTCTTCAGCTCCGGCGTAACGCCGGCAACGCGCGCGCCTTCATCGAAGATACGGCGGTCACCGATCACGACCAGTCGGGCACGGGCGCGGATGTCGTCGAGCGCCACGAGCTTCGCCGTCAGCTCCGGGCTGATGCCGGCGGGGTCTCCCATTGCGAGAGCAACGAGCGGCTTTGCGGTCATATGATCACCTTCTCCTGGCTTGTCGTCTCGTGTGCGGGCGACGTTGGCTTGCGCCAGATGCGCGTGAGCTGCAACACCAGCGGAAGCAACAACAGCGCGATGCCGGCGACCACCAGGCAGGTCACCAGCCGGTTGGCAAAGAAGATTCCGAGCGAGCCCTTGGACATCAGCATCGACTGCCGGAACGCGTCCTCCGCCTTGTCGCCGATGACGATCGCGAGCACCAGCGGCGCCAGCGGATAGAACAGCTTCTTGAAGAGATAGCCGACGATCCCGAAGCCGAGCATCATGACCACGTCGAGATAGGAATTCGACACCGAATAGGCGCCGACGACGCAGATAATCACGATCAGCGGCGCGATAATCACGAAGGGAATCCGCATCAGGGCGGCAAACACCGGTACCGTGAGCAGCACCAGCGCGACGGCGACGATGTTGCCAACATACATCGAGGCGATCAGACCCCACACAAAGTCCTTCTGGTCGACGAATAGCATCGGCCCGGGATTGAGCCCCCAGATCATCAGCCCGCCCATCATCACGGCCGCGGTGGCCGAGCCGGGAATGCCGAGCGAGAGCATCGGCAACAGCGCGCTGGTGCCGGCGGCATGATCGGCCGTCTCCGGCGAGATGATGCCTTCGACCTCGCCGGTGCCGAAGTGGCGGCCACGGCGCGAGAAGCGCCGGGCGATGCCGTAGCTCATGAAGGACGCCGCGGTCGGACCGCCCGGCGTGATTCCCATCCAGCATCCGATCGCCGCACTGCGCAGCAGCGCAACGCCATGCCGCGGCAGGCGCGCCACCGCGCGAAACACCTCGCCCCAGTCGATCTTCGAGGAGACCGCGCGGGCGTGAACCTCCTCCTCGACAGCGACCAGGAGCTCGCCGATACCGAACAGGCCCATCACCGCGACGACGAAGCTCACGCCCTTCACGAGCTCGTCGACGCCCATCGTGAGGCGGACGCTCCCGGAGACCGTGTCGATGCCGATCGCAGCGATCGCAAAACCGATCGCGAGCGCCACGACGGTCTTGATCGGCGCCGCGCCGCCCATACCGACGAAGCTCGCAAAGGCAAGGAAATAGACCGCAAAATATTCCGGCGGCCCGAAAGCGAGCGCGACCTGCGCCACCCATGACGCCAGGAAGGTGATCAGGATGACGCCGACCAGCGCGCCGAACGCAGCCGAGCCGAAGGCGGTAGCGAGCGCGGTCGTGGGCCGGCCGTCGCGCGCCATCGGATAGCCGTCGAAGGTGGTCGCCACCGACGATGGCTCGCCGGGAATGTTGAACAGGATCGAAGTGACGGAGCCGCCGAACAGCGCACCCCAATACATGCTGGAGAGCAGGATGATCGCCGATACCGGCTGCATGCCGAAGGTCAGCGGCAGCAGCAGCGACACGCCGTTCGGCGCGCCGAGCCCCGGCAGCACGCCGACGAGAATGCCGAGCAGCACTCCGATCACCATCAGCACCAGATGCGGCACCGTGACCGCGATCGTGAAGCCGTGCAGGAGTTCCTGGAGATTATCCATCGACGTCTCCGTCAGAACCCGAACGCGGCGGCAAGCGCGCCGTGTGGCAGCGTCACCTGGAACATGCGCTCGAACACGACGTAGAGCGCGAGCGCTGTCGCCGCCGCCATGGCGAGCGCGCGCGGCATGGACTGATGTCTGGGGATCGCGAGCACCGCGAAGATATAGATGGCCGAGGCGAGATACATCCCGAGCAGCGGAATCGCCGCAACGAAAATTGCGGCCGGCACGAACAGGCTTGCGAGCCGGCGCAGCTCGGTCGGCGTGATCGCCACGGGAACGCTCGCGAGCGTCGCGGCCGGCAATGCGCCGCGCCCGAGATTGTACAGGCTGCCGAGAACGATGATGACGCCGGTCAGGAACGGGAATGTGCCGGCGTCCACGCCCGCGCTCGACCACCCGATCCCGTTGTCGAGGCTGGAGACGACCACCGCGGCGCCGAAGCTGCCGGTGAGGATGGCGGTCGACAGTTCAAGAGCGCGGCGCGATATCATCGAGGGCTCCTGGAGGGCGACTGACAACAGGACATCATGGCGCGGTGCCTCGCCATTTCACTTGATGAGCCAGCCCTGCTCGCTCGCCACCTGCTTGAGGTGCTCGAGATCCTCCTTGATGAACTTGTCGAAGTCGCCGCCGGTCAGGAACGTGTCGACCTGGGAGGTCTTCTCGATGTAGTCCTTCCATTCCGGCGTCGCCTGCACCTTCTTCATGAGGTCGACATAGAACGCGGCCTGGTCCGGCGTGACCTTGCCAGGCAGCCACACCGTGCGCGGCTGCTCGTACTGCTTGATGTCGAGGCCCTGCTCGACGCAGGTCGGAACGTCGCTCCAGCCTTCCGTCGCGGTGATCTTCGGCCCCGGCGGCAGCCGCTTCGGGCTGAAGGCGCAGAGCGGACGCTGCGTTCCGCCGCGCCATTGTCCCAGGCTTTCGCTCGGATTGTTGACGTGGGAATCGATGTGCCCGCCGGCGAGTTGCACGGCGGCCTCGGCGCCGCTTTTGAAGGGGATGTAGGTCAGTTTGACATGACCGGTCTTCTCGATCATGCGGGTCAGCACCTCGTCGGTGTCCTTTGACTGCGCGCCGCCCATCTTGAATTCGCTCGATGCCGCCGCCTTCAGATAGTCGCCCGCGGTCTTGTAGGGCGCGTCCTGCTTGACCCAGAGCAAGAACTCGTCCTGCGCCATCGCTGCGATCGGGGTGAGGTCGGTGTAGTTGAAGGCGACCTTGGAGACGAGCGCCTGCTGCCATGCATTCGACGTGCCGAAGATCACCTTGTAGGGATCGCCCGCAGAGACCTTGCCGTAGACATAGCCTTCGGCACCGCTGCCACCGCCCTTGTTGACGACGATGATCGGCTGCTCGGTCAGCTTGTACTTGGTGATGATGTTCTGCACCGCGCGCGCAAGGTTGTCGGTGCCGCCACCCGGCCCAGCCGTGGCAACGAACTCGATCGGCTTCTGCGGTTGCCAGGCCGCAGACGCCGGCATCGTGCCGGCGAGGACGACCGCGGCTGCGGAAAGCAGAAGTGCTGACGTGCTACGCATGGTTTCCTCCGGCTGATCTTTTGTTTTTATCGGTTGTTCTGGTCCGTCGTATCGACGTCCGGTCAGGCGACTCGTTCCTCGCGCTGTGTGGACGCCGAAACGATTGCGCCCTGTTTTTCGAGCGCTTCGATCTGCTCCTCATCGAACCCGTATTCCGCCAGCACCTCGTGCGTATGCTCGCCATAGACGGGGGCACCGGAACGGACCTTGCCAGGCGTCTCCGAGAATTTGACGGGAAGCCCGATGGTCTTCACCGGACCGAGCCTCGAATGCTCGACCTCGACGACCATCTCGCGCGCCAGCGTCTGCGGATCACTCAAGGCTTCCAGCATGTCGTGCACGGGTCCGCACGGCACGCCCTTCTCATCCAGCGCCGCGAGCCAATGCGCCCGCGTCCTGGTGCGGAAGCGCTCGCTCAAAACCTTCTCGAGCTCCTTCAGATGCGCCATGCGGTCGGCACCGGTGGCGAAGCGCGGATCGGCGGCGAGCTCGCTCGCGCCGAGCGCTTCCAGCATCAACAGCCAATGCTTCTTGTTGGCGCCGCCCACCACCAGCCAGCCGTCGGAGGCTTCAAAGGCCTGATACGGCGCATTGAGCGGATGCGCCGACCCCATTGCGCGCGGCGCGGTGCCCGCGGCCAGCGCAATCGTCGATTGCCAATAGGTCTGCACCAGGGCTGCTTCATAGAGCGAAGTCTCGACCCACTGCCCTTCGCCGGTCTTCAGGCGATGCGTGTAGGCCGCGAGGATGCCCATGCTCGCGAGCAGGCCGGCGGTGATATCGGACAGCGGCGGGCCGCATTTCACCGGCGGACCATCGGGGCGCTCGCCGGTAAAACTCATGATGCCGCTCATCGCCTGCGCGACGAGATCGAAGCCACGACGGTGCTTGTAGGGACCGGTGCGGCCAAAGCCCGACAGCGAGCAATAGATCAGCGACGGAAACTCCCTGTGCAGGTCCTCGTAGCCGAAGCCGAGGCGCTCCATGGCGCCCGGGGCAAAATTCTCGACCAGCACGTCGGCACTCGCTATCAGCCTCCGCAGCACCTCCTTGCCGCCGGAGGTCTTCAGATCCAGCACGATGCCGCGCTTGTTACGGTTCATCATCAGGAAGGAGGCGGCCTCGTCGCCAATCTTCGGCGGCACCGAATGGCGGGTGTCATCGCCGTTCGGCCATTTCTCGATCTTGATGACGTCGGCGCCCATGTCGGCGAGCATCAAGGTGCAGGTCGGCCCGGCCATGACATGGGTGAGATCGATGACCTTGAGGCCGGCCAGCGGTCCCGTGGGGCGAGCGGTGGCGTGCGATTGATCCTTTTTCATCGGCTCGTCCTATTGGCCGCGCCATTGCGGGGCGCGCTTGTTGAGGAACGCATCGAGCCCTTCGCGAAAATCCTGGCTCGTGTAGCACATCAGGATGAGGTCTTCGCCCTCCTCCCGCGTCAGCCGCTTTTGCAAGCGGGCCACCGCCTGCTTGGTCGCATTCAGCGTCAGCGGCGCGTGGCTCGCGACGAGGCGAGCGACCTCGTCGGCACGCTTGTCGAGTGCCGCGCCATCCTCGACGATTTCGCTGAGCAGGCCGACGCTTGCGGCTTCCGTGGCATCAACAAGACGCGCAGTGAAGATCAGATCCTTGACGCGTGCAGCCCCTATGAGCGCGGTGAGACGGCTGACATTGGACATCGACAGGCAATTGCCGAGCGTTCGCGCGATGGGGAATCCGATACGCGCACTCTTCGTGCCGATGCGCAGATCGCAGGCCGCTGCGATCCCCGCCCCTCCGCCGGTGCAGAAGCCGTTGATCGCGGCAATCGTCGGCACCCGGCATTGCTCGAGCGTGGTGAGCACGCGGTCGATCCGGTTCTCGTAGTCGAGCGCGTCCTGTGGCGTCCTGAATTCACGGAATTGATTGATGTCCGTGCCCGAGGCAAAGGCCTTTTCGCCTGCACCGCGCAGCACCAGCACCTTGATGGAATGATCGCTGCTCGCCTCTTCGCAAATCGCGGCGAGCCGCTCATACATGCCGAAGGTCAAGGCGTTGCGGGCCTGCGGGCGGTTGAAAGTAATCCGCCCGATGCCGTCCTCACGCTCGAAAACGAGGTTTTCCGCCTCCGCGACTGCCAGGTCCATTTCCCCGTATCCGTCTTGTTTTTTGCAGTTTTGAATGCAAAATTCTGAATTTTCAAGCTGGAACTTCTAAACTTTCGTCGATAAACTCATTTTTGCATGCAAAATAGAAATTTGTCCGATGCTTCATGAGGACGTCGTCAGCCGCATCCGCGACATCCTGCTCGACGGCGAAATCCCGCCGGGCGCGCGGATTCCCGAGCGCGAGCTGTGCGAGCGGCTCCAGATCTCGCGCACGCCGCTGCGCGAGGCGCTCAAGGTGCTCGCCGCCGAGGGCCTCGTGCAATTGTTGCCCCATCGCGGCTCGCGCGCGGCAAAGCTGACCGACAAGGACATGCGCGATCTCTTCGAGGTCTGCCAGGGCCTCGAGGCGCTCGCCGGCGAGCTCGCCTGCGAGCGCATCACGGAGGACGAGATCGACGAGATTGCCGCCGCGCAAACGGCGATGGCGCAGCATTACCGCGATGGCGATCTGATCCAGTATTACCGCTGCAATCGCGCCATCCACGAAGCGATCGTTACCGCCGCCGGCAATCCCGTGCTCGCAAGCCTCTACAATTCGGTGACGGCGCGCATTCGCCGCGCACGCTACGTCACGCCGATGACGCAGCAGCGCTGGGCGCTCGCCGTCAGGGAACACGAAGCGATCCTCAATGCCTTGCAACGACGCGACGGCACAGGCCTTTCCCACATCCTGCGCGCTCATCTGCGCCACAAGCGCGAGGAGGTTTTGCAGGCCGGATTTGCCGAGACGGACGGCGCGGCTCTCGCTGCCGTGGATGACGGCGACAACTGAACGCGCTCGACGAAATCACAAGAGGCGGAGATTTATTCCAGCCCGGCGGCAACAATTCCGCCCCTTAACTTCCGCGCGATCTCGACCTATATTGAGTGTCCCGAAACCAACGAAAGGAGGTGATCCAGTGTCTTATCTCAAGCGCTGTCACCTCGCTGGGATCGCCCGCTAGGCTCGACGTGAAGCCTGGCAGCGGGGCGCTCTCAGCCCTGGACCAGCGAGACAACAAATCGGGCGCGACGGGGTCTTCCCCGCCGCGCCTTTTCTTTTTCGCGCACATGCTGGTCTTTTTTCGCGCTACCCGCAGGATCAATACGGCAAGCTGCCAGTCAGCACTTCGCGGATCTTCTGCGACAGCTCCGACTTCCGGTACGGTTTTCTCAGCAGCGCGATACCGGGATCGAGGTGGCCCTCATGCACGATGGCGTCGTCGGTATAGCCTGACGTGTAGAGCACCCTCACATCGGGACGGCGCTCTCGGATCGCTTCGGCCAATTCCCGTCCGTTCATGCCGCCGGGCATGATGATGTCGGTGAACAGGAGATCGAACTTGATGCCCTGCCCCACCAGCGCGAGCGCGGCCGCGCCATCGCCGGCAACCAGCGTCCGGTAGCCGAGACTGCCGAGCTGGGCGATCACATAGCCCTGCACCAGCGGATCGTCCTCGACCACCAGGATCGTCTCGTGCCCGCGTGGCACGCTGGGCGCGGCCACGGGCCCGGCCTGGCTCGCCATCCGGCCGATAGAGCGCGGCAGAAACAGCTTCACCACCGTGCCGCGGCCTTCCTCGCTGTCGATCGCGACCGTGCCGCCGGTCTGCTTGGCGAAGCCGTAGACCATGCTGAGCCCGAGCCCGGTGCCGCGGCCGATGCCCTTGGTGGTGAAGAACGGCTCGAACACGCGGTCGCGGATGTCGGCAGGGATGCCATGGCCGGTATCAGAGACCGCGATCATCACGAACTCACCCGGCTCCATCTCGCGATCGCCGGGCTCGCCCGCGCCGTCGAGCACGCGATTGGCCGTCTGAAGTGTGAGCTTGCCGCCGCCCGGCATGGCGTCGCGCGCGTTGACGGCGAGATTGACGATCGCCGAGGAAAGCTGTGACGGATCGGCCATCGCGAACCACGCATCTTCGGCGAGCTGGGCGTCGATCTCGATGTGCTCGCCGAGGATCGGCTTGAGCAGCCGCGCGGTCTCGACCACGAGGCAGTTGACGTCGATCTCCCGCGAATCGAGCGGCTGCCGCCGCGCGAAGGTAAGAAGTTGAGAGGTGATCTCGGCGCCGCGCGTCGCCGCGTCGTCGATCAACTGCGCGATCGCTGCAAGCTGCGGCTTGTCCGCAAGACCCTCCTGAAGGATCTCGATGGTCCCGGTGATCACCGTCAGCACGTTGTTGAAATCATGGGCGACGCCGCCGGTGAGCTGGCCGATCGCATCCATCTTCTGCGATTGCCGCAGCCGCTCCTCGGTCTCGTGCTGGTCGGTGAGGTCGGTGGTCGAGCCGCGATAGCCCAGGAAGCGGCCGTCGGCATCGAACACCGGCCGGCCGTTGACGCTGAAATGCCTGATGCGTCCGGCCGCATCGCGGCCGCGATACTCGAACTTGCGGAACGGCTCGTGGCGCTCCAGCGCCGCCATGTGGTCGCGCCATTTCTGCGGCTCGGTTTCCAGATCGATTGCGCCGTCGGGACGCCGCCTGCCGACCACGCGATTGCGCATCATCCCGAAGGAACCCGCGCGATCCGAGATGTAAGTGAACACGTGATCCGGGCCGGTCTCCCAGAACCAGTCGGACGCGGTTTCCGCGTAGTCGCGGAAGCGCTGCTCGCTGCGGCGCGCATCACCCTCGGCACGCCGCCGGACCTGGAGATCGCGCTCCAGATTGGTGTTGGCGAGCCGCAGATCGCCGTAGGCGCGCTGCAGGCTCGCGCACATGGCGTTGAATGCGTCGATCACCTTGTCTAGCTCGTCGGTCTCGTGCGACGGCCCGCGCTCCAGGTGCAGCGGCGGCTGCGGTCGCGTCAGCGTGTATTTGCTGACGAACTCGGCGATGGCGACGAGGTGCCGGGTCACCAGCAGATGGAACATGTAGATGATGAAGAGCGAGACGAGGAACGTCTTGGCCGCCTGGCTCGCCAGGATGATCAGGGCTCGATTCAGCAATTGCCTGTAGACGTCGGTCAGCGTCGCCTCGACATGCAGCGTGCCGATCCTGTGCTTCTCGCCTTGTGTGACGTAGTCGATCGGATAGTCGCGGACCACCACCGAGCGGCCACCCCTGTCGCCGACCGCCACCCGAATCGGGTTGGGACGATCGGCGAATTCGCGAATCTCGACCGCCTGAATGTCCGGCAGCCGAAGGATGCCGTTGAGCTGGAGCTCGAGCTGGTTCCTGTCGAGACTCCACAGGCTTTCGCCGAGGCTGCCGAGATAGCTCCGGCCGATCTCGTCGAGCCGCGTCTCGATGATGCCGACCTCGCGCTGATATTCCAGATAGAGCTGAAGCGCGGTCAGCGTCAGCGTCACGATCGAGGAGAAGAGAAGCACGGCGGCGAGCAGGCGCAGGCCGATGCCGCTGCGAAACCAGGCGAACACGCGCGGCAGCAGGGAACCGATCGGGCCCCCGATTCGGGCCAGATCCTCATTCGCGGCCGCCGGCGCGATGGCGCGGCCGCGATTGGGATCGTGCTCACCTGCGTTGCCCATGCACCACTCCCCCGAGATGGCGACGATCCTGCGTCGGCCCGTTACGGCCTGCCGCGGTTCGACAGTTCGGCTCCCCTGGAAGACCCGACCCGTTCGGGCAGCCTCCCTGCTAGATCCTGGACGAATATTCGTCTGTTGGGGGGCAATCTTTGCGCCCAGCCGCAGGAAGCCTGCGCAAACTAGCACCATGCGTGCTAAAATGTCATCGGTGAAAGTGCGGAGTAGACCCCGCATCGCGGGTGGCGGATGGTCGCTGTGATTCGCGGGGCCAATCACCATCCGCGGTAGATCCCACCGAATCATCAATCCAGTGGTAGCAAGGACGAGTGGGAGACGGGTGATGTGGCGGATATGTCTTTTCGGCGCGTTGCTGCTGTTCGCCCACCCCTCACAGGCACAGTCGGTCATCCGGCTGGCGCGGATCGCCAACATCCCCGACCAGTATGTCGGCGGCGAGATGCTGCGCGTGGTCTATGCGCAGCTGAACATCAAGCTCGAATTCGAGGATGTGCCTGGCAAGCGTGCGCTCGCGCTTTCGAGTGCAGGCGAGCTCGACGGCGAGATCCAGCGGATCGGCACGCTGTCCAAGGACTACCCGACGCTGGTCCGGGTCACGCCCGCGATCAACTATATCCAGCCTTCTGCCTTCGCGACGAAGCTTCGTTTTGACGTCGCCGGCTGGGACTCGATCAAGGACTACAGCATCGGGATCGTGCGCGGCGTCGGCTCCTCGGAAAACGGAACGCGCGGAATGAGCCGCGTCACGGCGACCACGAACCTTGAGAGCCTGATCCAGATGCTGGACGCCGACCGTTTCGACCTGATGGTCACCGACCTCTTCAGCGGCCTCGTCGCGGTTCGCAAGCTCAACCTCCAGGCACGGATCTATCCGCTCTCGCCGCCGCTCGAGCGTATCGACATCTACCACTATCTGCACGAGCGCCACCGCGACCTCGTGCCGAAGGTCGGAAAAGTGATCGAGGAGATGACCGCAAGCGGCGAGCTCGCCAGATTGCGCGAGCAGCTCGTCAGGCAGGTGCTGAACGAGTCCTGACCGTCTGGCCGATCAGAGCACGCGATGCCGTTCGTGCACGGACATGCTCACGGGCCGCACTCCCTAGAATCCGCAGACATTGCGCGGCCGTTTTCCCCGGCGGCTTTCGACGATCGGCTCACCGCCGTTCAGGATCGAGCTGCCGTAGTAGCGATGGTGGCCGGCACCGTCGTGAAGATCGGCCGGTTCTGATGGCGTCGCGCGCCGCGCATCGCTGATGATCTTGATGGTCCGAGCTGACATTGAAGCCTCCGCCGCTGCCTGTCGTGTTCTTCGCCGCCATCAGTCGCGATCGCGGGAACCCGCGTTCAAGACGAAGCCGGACAATCGGGTTTCAGGACGGTTTCGTTGCCCGCGCGATCACGCAATATTTCCTGACCGGTGATTGTCGGACTCGTCGGCCGTCATACGTCCTTGCAAAGGTGCAAAAGTAGCGAGGTGACGATGCTCTACGCCATCCTGGCCTATCACGTGGAAAGCGAGGTCATGTCCTGGACGAAGGAGGAGGACGCCGCCGTCATGACAGGCCTTCGCAAGGTCCAAGAACCCTTGAAAGCCAAGGGACATTTCGGGCCGGCAGCGCGGCTCGACGAGACCAGGAGGGCGCGCACGCTGCGCGGTCCCGGCGCCGGCATGGTGCTCGATGGGCCCTTTGCCGAAACCAAGGAGCAGCTTCTCGGCTTCTACATCATGGAGTTTTCGGACGAGGCCGGCGCGGTCGCCGCCGCGCGGGAGCTACGCAAGGCCAATCCGGGCGCGGTCTACGAAATCCGCCCGATCAAGCTCTTCCTGCCGGCCGATGGGTTTGGCGCGACAGCAGACGTGAGATGACCCTCAGGTGTCTCTGGCCGGATTCCCCTTGACGAACCGGTGCATCAACAACGCGCCGAAGGCGAGAAACCAGACGAATTGCGCATATTCCGGCGCAACCGCGGCCACCAGCGTGCCCGGCAAGAACACCAGCACTGGAAAGATCGCAGGAAGGATCTCGTGAAGACGGCTGGCACGGGCCGCGAGCCACCAGAGCCAGGCATTGAGGCCCGCAATCGCGGTCAGATGCAGGCCATAGAGCACCGCGACGGCACTGCTTAGCCGGTAACTGCCATAGAGTCCGTTGGTGACTGGCAGCAGGATGATCGAGAGCAGGAAAAACAGATTGAGCAGCACCACGCCTCGGCCAGCCTCGGGCTGGCGCGCAAGCCGCCGATGATGACTGATCCAGAACACGCCGGCGACGACGAAGGTCAGGATCAGGCCCGCCACGCGTCCGGAATAGAGATGGTCGAGATCGCTCCAGGTCGGCGCCGTCTTAAGCTCGTCGGCCTTGGGCAGGCTATAGGCGAGCAAGGTCATGGCCACACCGAAAATGGTGTTGCTGAGCGATTCCAGCCGGCGCATCTCGAACAGGTCGTTCTCGAGGTCGGTCGTGACGTCGGTCATCTGCGCACCCTCTCGGGGCTGGAACCTTAAGCCCCGTCCTGTCCCCTAAATCCTAAAGCGTGTCCCGTCCAGCCGCATTGCGGATCGCGGCGGGATCGCGGAATCTGCAGCTTTCATCGGGGCGATTCGTGGCGGCTGCGACATATCTGGACACGCTGAATGCCGAGCAGCGCCGCGCCGTCGAGCATGGCGTGGCTAACGGCAGCACTGTCGGCGGTCCCCTCCTCGTCATTGCCGGAGCCGGTTCCGGCAAGACCAACACGCTTGCCCACCGGGTCGCGCATTTGATCGTCGCCGGCGCCGACCCGCGCCGGATCCTGCTGATGACCTTTTCGCGCCGCGCGGCCGCCGAGATGGGGGCCCGCGTGGAGCGGATCGCCAGAAAAGTGCTGGGCGAGAACAACGCCGCGATCATGCGCGACGCTCTCACCTGGGCCGGCACCTTCCACGGCATCGGCGCGCGGCTCCTGCGCGAATATGCCGAGCGGATCGGCGTCGATCCCGCCTTCACCATCCACGACCGCGAGGATTCCGCCGACCTGATGAACCTCGTGCGGCACGACTGCGGATTGTCGCGGACCGAAAGCCGCTTTCCAGCCAAGGGTACCTGCCTGTCGATCTACTCCCGCTGTGTGAACGCGGAGATGGAGATCGAGAAGGTGCTCGGCCAGCATTATCCGTGGTGCGCGGGCTGGGCTTCGGAGCTGAAGCGGCTGTTTGCGGCCTACGTCGAGGCCAAACAGGCGCAGCACGTGCTCGACTATGACGACCTCCTGCTCTACTGGGCGCAGATGATGAGCGACGCGGGCATCGCCGGGGAGATCGGCGGCCGCTTCGATCACGTGCTGGTCGACGAATATCAGGACACCAACCGGTTGCAATCCACCATCCTGCTGGCGCTGAAGCCGGAGGGCCGCGGCCTCACCGTGGTCGGCGACGATGCGCAGTCGATCTATTCGTTCCGCGCCGCCACCGTGCGCAACATCCTCGAGTTCCCGCAAAGCTTTTCGCCGCGGGCCGAGATCATTACGCTCGACCGCAACTACCGCTCGACGCAAGCAGTGCTGGCGGCCGCCAATGGCGTGATCGGCCTCGCACGCGAGCGCTTCACAAAGAATCTCTGGACCGACCGCACCTCCTCGCACAAGCCGCAGCTGGTAGCCGTGCGCGACGAGGCCGAACAGGCGCGCTACATCGTCGAGCAGGTCCTGGCCAATCGCGAGCAGGGCTCGCTGCTCAAGCACCAGGCGGTGCTGTTCCGCACCTCCTCACACGCGGGCCCGCTGGAAATCGAGTTGACCCGCCGCAACATCCCCTTTGTCAAGTTCGGTGGTCTGAAATTCCTCGACGCCGCGCATGTCAAGGACATGCTGGCGCTGCTGCGCTTCATCGAGAACCCGCGCGACCGCGTCGCTGGCTTTCGCATCCTGCATCTGCTGCCGGGTGTCGGACCTGCAACCGCGCAGCGGGTGCTCGACCACATGGCAGAGAGCCCCTCGCCGCTTGCCGCGCTCTGCAAACTTCCGGCACCGCCGCGCACCGGCGACGACTGGGCCGCCTTCATCCGCACGGTCGAGAATCTCAGCTATTCCGAATGGCCGGCCGATCTCGAGCGCGCGCGCCTCTGGTACGAGCCGCATCTCGACCGCATCCATCAAGACGCCGAGACGCGCCGCGCCGATCTGATGCAGCTCGAGCAGATCGCGAGCGGCTATATCTCGCGCGAAAAATTCCTCACCGAGATCACGCTCGATCCCCCCGACGCGACGTCCGATCAGGCTGGCGTTCCCCTGCTCGACGAGGACTATCTGATCCTTTCCACCATCCACTCCGCCAAGGGCCAGGAGTGGAAGTCGGTGTTCCTGCTCAACGTCGTCGACGGCTGCATGCCGTCCGATCTCGGCGCCGGCACCAGTGCCGAGCTGGAGGAGGAGCGCCGCCTGCTCTACGTCGCGATGACCCGTGCCAAGGACGACTTGCATTTGATCGTGCCGCAGCGTTTCTTCACCCACGGTCAGGCCGCCTCGGGCGATCGCCACGTCTACGCCTCGCGCACCCGCTTCATTCCGGAAGCACTGGTGCCGCTGTTCGAGCGGACGACCTGGCCGAAGGCGCAAGCCGGCACGGCGCGGACCGCGGCGCAGGGGCCGAAGATCGATATCGGAGCCAGGATGCGGGGCATGTGGCGCTAGCGCCGGCCGCGCGCACGACGCCTCACGAATTCCAAGGGAGCATGGAGATGACGATAGCAGGAAAGAACGCGATCAAGGCGGAGCTCGACACGCTGCGGAAGCTCGCACGCGAGGTGATCCAGACGTCGAAGGGCAAGAGGCCCCTCCCCGTCAAGGACCAGCGCACCCTGCGCCAGCAACAGAAACGCGCGGTCGAGGCCATCGTCGCCGAAATCAAGGAGCTCAAGCAGTTGAAGCGCCGCGTTCTCCAGGCGCGCGCCCCCGAGGCGATGGCAGAAAAATTCGTGCCTTGATGCGAGCGACAGCGGCGCTAGCCGCAGCTACGCGCCCAGCCTGTCGATCTGGATCTTGCCCGCCTTCATCACCAGCGGAATGTGCTCGCCCTGGCCGAGCAGGCAGGCAACATCGCGCAAGGGATTGCCCTCGACCACCAGCAGGTCCGCGAAAGCCTCAGGCGTGACCCGGCCGAGCTTGCCCTCCATGCCGAGCACCTCGGCGCCGATCACGGTCGCGCTGGCGATCACCTCGCGCGGGCCGAGAATTTCGGCTCGGATGCGGAATTCGTCGCTCTGGAGGCGCTGCGACGGTCCAAGCAGATCGCTGCCAAAGCCCATCTTCACACCGGCCTTGCGATAGATCTCGAGCGAACGCAGACCGGCATCGCGCACGTCGGCGATCTTGGCGACGCTCTCGGCCGGGAGGCCATACTGCGCCCCCTCATTCGCCAGCGCCTCGTAGGTGACGAGCGTCGGAACGACATAGGCGCCCTTCTCGGCCATCAGTCGCGCGGTCGGCTCATCCACGAGATTGCCGTGCTCGATGGTGCGCACACCGCAACGAACGGCCCGCTCGATTGCCGCGGCAGTATAGGCGTGCGCGAGCACATAGGTCTGCCTCCCCCGCGCCTCCTCGACGATGGCGCGGATCTCGTCCTCGGAATAGCCGAAGGCGCCGACCGGATCGGTCGGCGAGGCCACGCCGCCGGACGCCATGATCTTGATCTGGTCGGCACCCATCTGGAGCTCCTCGCGCGCCGCCTTGCGCACGCCGTCGACACCATCGGCGACACGTGCCAGCGCGCCGACGCGCACGCAGCAGGGACAGGGTGCGTCACTGGCGAGATAATCCGAGCGCGCCCGCATGTCCCCGTGCCCGCCGGTCTGGCTGAGGGCGCGGCCGGAGACGAACAGACGCGGTCCGTCGGTTAGCCCAGTCTCGATCGCCTGCTTCAGCGCGTGGCCGGCGCCGCCGGCATCGCGCACCGTCGTAAAGCCCCGCCGCAGCATGCCGCGCAGCAGCAGCGTCGAGCGCAGCGTCACCAGCACGTTCGGCATGTGGACCTGCTGCGCCAGGTTGAGCTCGACGGCGATCGCGTGCACGTGCAGGTCGATGAGGCCGGGCATCAGCGTCTTGCCCTTCAGATCGATGGTCCGGTCCGCGGAGGCCGATAGCGGCCGGTCCGAGACCTCCTTGATCAGGCTGTCCTCGACCAGCACGTGATACCCCTCCAGCAAGTCCGGCTTGAGCGGATCGAGCAGAGCGGCGTTCTTGAGGAGGATGCTGAACATGTCGATTTCCTGTCTGGTCAGGACGGTGTGAGCAACGCGGGCAATGCGAGCTGGGCAAACGGGAGACAGGCGTCCACGTCGTCCTCGCCGTACCAGCACGCCTTGTGCAGCAGGTTGAGCGAGCCGAGCGTGCGCCCGCGCCAGCGCACGGGCATGTTGAGCACGCTCGCGCAGCCGAGCGAAGCAATCAGCTCATGGTCGGAGAACACGGTGCGCAGATCGTCCTGGGTGCGGCCGATATAGGCCTCGCCGCGGTCGAGCACCGCCTCAGTCCACGGCCCCGGCGCGAGGCGCTTGCGTCCGCCCGTGGGGTATGGGCCCGGCAGATTGGAATAAACCCGCGCCGCTTCCCCGGTGTCGTCGTCATAGGTCAGGATCGTGAACAGCTTGTGCCCGATCGCCGACTTCAGGGCTCCGTCCAACGCCACGAACAGTGCATCCGGCTGATCCGCCCTGCCCTGCGCAGCCGCGACAGTGCAGAGCAGCGGATCGGCACGGCGTTTGGTCCGCGTCATGCGACTTCACCCGTCGCAATGTCTTCCAGCGAACGGCCGCGCGTCGGCACGCCCATCAGCACGACCGTGACGGCACCGATCAGCAGCACGATGGTGGTGATGCCGAACACGCCGGCGAAACCGAAATTGGGATAGAGATAGCCGACCAGAATCGGCGAGATGATCGCGCCGATGCGGCCGATCGCGGAGGCAAGCCCGGCGCCCGTGGTCCTGACCGGCGTCGGGAACACCTCGGCCGTATAGGCATAGACGCCGGCATAGGTTCCGTTCATGAAGAAGGACAGGAAGATGCCGGCGAGCATGATCTGCTGCTCGCTCTGCGCGAAGGCGAGCCCGAGCGCGCTGGCGCCGCCAAGCAGCATGTAAGACGCGATCGTCGCCTGCCGGCCGATCCGCTCGTTGAACCAGGCGGCGCTGAAATAGCCGGGCACCTGCGCGCAATAGATCGCCAGCGAGTAGGAGAAGCTCTTGGTGATGCTCATGCCGTTCTGGACCAGGAGGCCCGGAATCCAGACGAAGAATGAGTAATAGCTGAAGGTGATCGCGAGCCACATGATCCAGGTCATGATGGTGATGCGCGCCTGGCGGCCTGCGAGCAGAGCTGCGAAATTGGCGAGCAGCGTCCCCGTCGTTATCGCGGGTGCGGCGGCTTCGACCACCGGCTGCGGCAGGACGTAGCCCTCGCGCACGAAACTAGCCTCGATCCTGTCGAGGACAGCTTCGGCTTCCTTCTCCCAGCCCTGGCTTTCGAGCCAGCGCGGCGATTCCGGCAGCGCCCGGCGCCACCACAAGAGCATGACGACCGGCAGGGCCGTAATGACAAGCACGATGCGCCAGCCATTGTCGTAGGACGGAACGATGAAGTAGCCGAGCAAGGCTGCCGCCACGAAGCCGAAGGAGAAGAAGCCGGCCAGCGAGCCGGTAAAGCTGCCGCGAAAGCGCCGCGCCACGAACTCGGCGAGGTAAGGCGCGATGATCGCGCTCTCCGCACCGGTGCCCATGCCCGCAACGATGCGGGCGGCGAAGAAGGACGGCCAGCTATCCACCGCCGCACTGACGAGCGATGCGGCACAGTAGAGCGCCAACGCCGACATCATCACGGCGCGGCGGCCGATCAGGTCGCCCAGCGTGCCGGCACAGAGGGCACCGAACAGGAAGCCGATATAGGTGCTGCTGCCGAGCACGCCGATCTCGACGCTCGACAGATTCCAGGCCGTGCGCAGCACCGGCAGGATGAAGGCCAGCACGGCTGCGTCCATCGCGTCGAACATGTAGCCGAGCCCGCCCATCAGCAGGAGATGCGTGTGGAAGCGCGCGAACGGAAGGCGCTCGATGCGTGCCGATATCATTGACATGAAAGTCCCCCTCTGTCGGGCGGCCCGGCGCTCCGCCTATCCCTTGGGAGAAATCATAGACAAAGAGATATTATCGTCATAATTTATAATCATGATCTGATATATCACCATCGTGAATGTATTCCCGTGTCGTTTCGCGCGCTCGACCTCAACCTCCTGAAAGTCTTCGAGGCCTTGATGACCGAGGGCAGCGTCACGCGCGCCGCGAACGCGCTGACGATGACGCAGCCGGCGGTGAGCAATGCGCTTGCGCGCCTGCGCGATGCACTTGGCGATCCCCTGTTCGTGAGGTCAGGCACTGGCATCCGTCCCACCCAGCGCGCGGTGGTGCTGTGGGAGCCGATCGGCGAAGCCCTGGAAAGCGTGCGCGGCGCGCTCGACGAGCAGGTGTTCGATCCGCGCCGCGCGCAGACCGAGTTCACCCTGTCGATGTCGGACTACGTCGCGTCCCTCGTCATGCCGAACCTCTTGAACCATCTCGGCGAGGTCGCGCCCAAGGCGCGCGTCCACACCGTCCCCAACACCGTCCTGGAGATCGCCGATCAACTCGAGGACAACCGGGTCGATTGCGTGCTGAGCGTCTACGTCAACGAAGCGCAGCAGCCGGCCGCCATTCGCTCGCGCTCGCTGTGGACCGTCGACTACGCCTGCTTCATGCGGCGCGGTCATCCGCTTGCGGCCATGAAGCGGCTGAGCACCCGCACTTTCCTGAACGCGGGGCATGTCGATGTGAGTTTGGCCGGCAAGACCCTGCCGTCCTACGATTTCTTCCTCGCCTCGCGTGGCCTGTCGCGCAACCTGGTTGCGACCGTCAATCACTACAGCGCCGCCTACGAGATCGTGCGCCAATCCAACCTGATCGCCGTGCTGCCGAGCGATCTGCGCTCACAGTCGCGGCACGCGCCGTTCCTGCACGCCGTACCGCTTCCGCTCCAGGCGCCGCCGCGCATCGTCAGCCTGTTCTGGCACCAGCGCAACGACACCGTGCCCGCGCAGCGCTGGCTGCGCGAGACCCTGGTCGGGATGTTCGCGAAGTCGGAGTGAGGCAAAGCCTCGGCGGCCGTTCGGATGCAAGAATGGAAACCGAGCTTTTCCCAAAGGCAGCTTGTGAAGCGTGGACCACCGTCTAAATCAGCGATGCCTTCCCCAGAGACCTGATCAATGACCGCACCGCTCGAATTCGGACTGGATACCTTTGGCGACGTCACCAAGGACGCCTCCGGCACGCCGCTGCCGCATGCGCAGGTGATCCGGAACGTCGTCGAGGAAGCGGTGCTGGCGGATGAGCTCGGCATCGACTTCATCGGCCTTGGCGAGCATCATCGGGCTGATTTTGCGATCTCCTCGCCGGAAATCGTGCTCGCCGCGATCGCGGCCCGCACCAAACGCATCCATCTCGGCTCTGCCGTGACGGTGCTCTCCTCGGACGACCCCATCCGTGTGTTTCAGCGGTTTGCGACGCTGGATGCGCTCTCGAACGGACGCGCCGAGGTGATCCTGGGGCGCGGCTCGTTCACGGAATCTTTCCCGCTGTTCGGCTTCGACCTGCGCCGTTACGAGGAACTGTTCGAGGAAAAACTCGACCTGTTCGCCGCACTTCTGTCCCAGAAGCCGGTGACCTGGGACGGCAAGCTGCGTCCGCCGCTGAAGAACCAGCTCGTCTATCCGTCGGTCGAGCACGGCCAGCTCAAGACCTGGATCGGCGTCGGCGGCAGCCCGGAATCGGTGGTGCGCGCCGCGCATTACGATCTGCCCTTGATGCTCGCTATCATCGGCGGCGATCCCAAGCGCTTTGCACCCTATGTCGAGCTCTATCACCGCGCCTACAAGGAATTCGGCCGCGCGGTGAAGCCGATCGGCGTGCACTCGCCCGGCTATGTCGCCGAGACCGACGCGCAGGCGCGCGAGGAGCTCTGGGCCGACTACAAGACCATGCGCGACCGCATCGGCAAGGAGCGCGGCTGGCCGCCGATGGGCCGCGACGAGTTCGTGCAGGAGGCCGATCACGGCTCGCTCTATGTCGGCTCGCCCGAGACGGTCGCGCGCAAGATCGCCGCGACCGCGAAGGCGCTCGACATCTCGCGCTTCCAGCTCAAATACTCCGCCGGGCCCCTGCCCCATGAGAAGCTGATGCGCAGCATCGAACTCTATGGCGGCAAGGTGATCCCGATGGTCAAGGAGATGATGGGCTGAGGTTTAGTCTCAGCCCTTGAGCGCGGTGACAACGACCTCGATGAGGGCGCTGCCGCCGAGATCGGCGACGCCGACGGTCGCGCGCGCCGGCAGATTGTCGCCGAAGAACTCGGTCCAGACAGCGTCCATCTCCTTCTTCTTCGACAGGTCGGTCACGAAGATCGAGGCGCTGACGATGCGCGAGGCATCGCTGCCCGCTTCCTTCAGATAGCCGGCGATCTTGCCGAGGATGTTGCGGGTTTGCTCGCCCATCGACACGCTGGTGTCGTCTGCGATCGTGCCGCCGACGAAGACGAAGCCATTGGCCTCGACGGTGCGGTGCATGATCGGCGTGCGGATGCTGCGGATGATGGTCATGAAATCCTCTTCTTGTGTTGCTCAGGAGTTGGATGGACGAAAGCGGTCGATGCTGAGATCGCCGATCCGGGTCTGGGTGCCGCCGTTCACGATCAACTCCGCCATGACGGCGCCGGCGCCGGGGCCGAGCTGGAAGCCGTGCAGCGAGAAGCCGAACTGATGGTAGAGCCCGGCGTGGTGCGCGCTCGGGCCCAGCACGGGCAGATCGTCCTTTGTCTTCGCCTCGATGCCGGCCCAGGCGCGCAAGATGGTGGCATCGTGCATCACCGGAAACAGCTCGAACACGGTGCGGGCGCTGATGGCGAGGCTCGGCCAGTCCAGCACCGTCTCGTTGCGGTCCTGGTCCGGCGTCGCCAGATGGCCGCCGCCGATCAACACGGTGCCGTTCTTGAACTGCTTGAAGGACAGCTTGCGGCCACGCAGGATCACCACGGGGTCGATGAAATGCGGCACGCGCGAGGTGATCATCAGCATCGGCGCCACGGTCTCGACCGGCACCGGCTCGCCGAGCGCGGCGGCGATGCGCCCTGCCCAGGCGCCGGCGGCGTTGACCAGCACGGGTGCGGCATAGGTCTCACTGCCGACATCGACGCGCCAGAGCCCTTCCTCGCGGCGGACATTGCTTGCGGCCACGCCCTCGCGCACGGTGGCGCCGAGCTGCTCCGCCTTGCGGCGAAATGCCGTCGTCGTCTGCGCAGGATTGGCCGCGCCATCACGCCGCGAAACCACGCCGCCGGGACAGGTGTCGGCGACCGCAGGCACCAGCCGCCGCAGCTCGGCTCCGTCGATCAGCTCCTCATGGGTGAAGCCGAGCGCGTTCAGCTCGGCGACGCGCGCGCGGCATGCCGCAAGCTCGGACTCGTTCTCCGCGACCAGAACCTGGCCGTGACTCTCAAAGCTGCAATCATCGTCGAGCAGCTCGTTTATCCGCTCCCAGATTCCCATCGAGCGGATCGAGAGCGGGATTTCGGCGACGTGCCGCGCGAGCTGGCGCACGCCGCCGGCATTGACGCCGGAGGCGTGGCGGCCAGCGTAGTCCTTCTCGATCAGCACCGGCTTCATGCCAGCGAGCGTCAGGTGCAGCGCCGTCGAGCATCCGTGGATGCCACCACCCACGATGATGGCATCCGCAAGCTTGGTCATCCCCTCACCACCGCCTTGATGTCATCTTCCGTCTTCGGCATCGCCGCGAGCTCGGCAAGCGTGATCGGCTTCACCGGTGCGCGCAGCCGGTAGTAGCCGATCTCCTGCGCCGTCTTGCCGCGCGCCTCGGCCATCAGCTCGGTGACGGTGAGGCCGCACAGACGCCCCTGGCACGGGCCCATGCCGGTGCGGCGATAGGCCTTGAGCTGGTTCGGCCCCGTCGCGCCGATCGCGACGGCATCGACGATGTCCCTGGCCGTCACCTCCTCGCAGCGGCAGACGATGGTGTCGCCTGCGGGAATGCGAAACTGGCGCGCAGGGCGGAACAGCGTATCGAGGAAGGCTCGGCCGCGCTCCGCCTTGGCGAGATCGGCATGCAGCGCCGCCATCGGCGAGAGCTTCGCGGCAGCCGCGGGCGCAAGCGCCTCGACCGCGCCTCGCGCCGCAATGCGGCCGCGAACCACCGCGGCGTTCGCGCCACTGATGCCGGCGCCGTCACCTGCGATAGCAATTCCTTCAACCGACGTGCCGCCATTGCCATCGAGTACCGGCGACCAGCAGAGTTGCAGGTTATCCCAGCGATGCTCGACGCCCGCCGCCATCGCGAGATTGACGTTGGGCACGACGCCCTGGTGCAAGAGAAGAAGGTCGGCAGGGATCGTCTCGCGATGGTTGCCCGCGACATAGCTCACGCTGGCGAGCCGCCCCTCGCCGGCCGCAGCAAGCTCGGTGACGCCGGTCGTCACCTCCACCTTGGCCTTTACCTCGCGCATCATCGCAAGGCCCTTCGTAAAGTAAGCCGACGTCACGAAGGCGAAGGCATGAGGCAGTGCGGCAAGATAGTTTTTGCGTTCGGTCGTATCGAGAATGCGATCGATCCGGCCGCCGAGGCGCAGGATCTGCGCCGCGAGCAGCCACAGCAGAGGTCCCTGGCCGGCAATCACCGTGCGGCTGTCAGGCACCAGCGCCGATGATTTCAGCATGGTCTGCGCGGCGCCCGCGGTCATCACGCCCGGCAGCGTCCAGCCGGGAATCGGGAACGGCCGCTCCAGCGCGCCGGTCGCAAGGATCACGCGCCGCGCCTTGACGAACGCGGATGCCCCGCCGACGGAAATCCCGATCTCGAGATGACGATCGAGACTCCAGACGGTCGCGCGATGGATGATCTCGGCCTTGCTCGAGCGCACCTCGCCGACGAGCTCGGCGCCCGCCCAATAGTCGGCGCCGAGCTGGTCGCGCGCCGTCACGGGCGTCGATGCGATCGCGCGCCAGACCTGGCCGCCGGGGCCCGGGTTCTCGTCGAGCAGCAGGGTCGACAGGCCGGCTGCTGACGCGGTGGCCGTTGCGGCAAGACCCGCGGGCCCGGCCCCGATCACGACGACGTCGTAGGCGTCACGCTGAGGAGCCGCGTTCATCGGCCGATCTCCCTCTTGCCTTTCTGGATTTCGATCTGCATGCCCGCAGCAACCGGCACCAGGCAGCCCTGGCGATTGCCGACACCATCGATGGTGACGAGGCAGTCGAAGCACACACCCATCATGCAATAGGGCAGCCGCGGCGCGCCGCTCACTGCGGTCTCGCGTCGCACGTCGCGCCCCGAGGCAAGCAGCGCGGCGGATACGGTGTCGCCTTCGCGCGCCTCGACGGCAACGCCATCGACGAAGATCTGCAACGATGGACGCCTGTCCTGGTCGGATCGTCTGAACATTGGATGCCTCTTGGCCCCTTCTCTGGTGTCGCTAGTAGCCGCTGTTGTTCGCTGCGCCCTCGCCGCCGAAGCGGCGCGCCGAGAACGCGCCGACCAGCTCCGGCTCGAGCGCGCCGGCAGTGACCATGCGCGCAATCTCGAAGGCGTGATTGGAGGCGAGCGTCACGCCGGAATGGCAGCAGGCGACGAAGGCGCCGGGATGCGTCTCCGACTGGTCATAGATCGGAAAGCCGTCCTGCGGCATGACGCGGATGCCGGCCCAGCTCCTGACCACGTTGAGCCGCGACAGATGCGGAAACATGCGCTGCGCGCGATCCGCCATCACGGCGCTGATCGAATGCTTCAGCGCGCGATCGTCGAGCTCGTCCTCCTTGCTGTCGCCGATCATCACCGTGCCCTCGTCGGTCTGGCGGATCGTGGTCAGCGGATGCGGCAGGAATGGCATGGTGCGTTCAGTCACCACGATCTGGCCACGGGTCGGCCCCATGGGCGCAAAGAGGCCGACCATCGGCGCGAGCGTCTGGTTGGCATTGCCTGCGGCAAGCACGATCTTGTGGGCACGGATTTCGCCCTGCGGCGTCGTCAGGCTGAATTCGCCGCTGCTCTTCGTGATCGCCGAGACCGGCCGCTCCGGGAAATAGTCGACGCCGAATGCCTTGAAGCCGGTATGAAACGCGCGAAAAGTGCGCAGCGAATTGACGTGGCCGTCGAACGGACAGAAGCTGCCGCCGGACACCTCCGGGCCGATCAGCGGCAGCATCTTCTTCACCTCGGATGCACTCAGCATCTCCATCCTGTAGTCGGCCGCGCCAACCTGGTTATGCATGCGCGTGACGAGCTGGGTGCGCTGCTCGTACTCGTCCTCGCCGAGCGTGAGGTGAAAGCCGCCGTTCTGCTGGAGGCAGACGTCGAGGCCGGTCTGGTCCTTCAGTTCGGCGGCGAGGCTTGGCCAGGCCTGCGATGCCCGCACCGTCCAGCCCGTGTAGGCCGGCATGCCGAGCCCCTTGCTCTGCACCCACACCAGCGCAAAGTTCGCGCGCGAGGCGCGCTTGGCGATGTCGCCCTCGTCGAGCACGGCAACGCTCTTGCCGAGCCGTCCGAGCCCCCAGGCAATGGCGGAGCCGAGCAGTCCGCCGCCGACGACGGCGACGTCATAGTCCCTGTGCATGCGTTCTCCTATCGCCCGGGATCGCTCTTGCCCGCGAGCACGCGGTCGAGCCCGTAGAAGCGGTCGAGCAGGATGAGGGCAGTCATGGTGATTGCGATGACGCTCGCCGAGACGGATGTCACGAGCGGGTCGATGTTGTCCTGGATATAGAGGAACATCCTGACCGGCAACGTTTCGGTGCCGGGTGCGGCCAGGAAGACGGTCATCGTCAAATCGTCGAAGGACTGGATGAAGGCGAGCGCCCAGCCGCTGATCACGCCGGGCAGGATCAGCGGCAGGGTCACGCGGCGAAACAGCGTGAAGCCGCCGGCGCCGAGCGAGACCGCGGCCATCTCGACCGAGCGGTCCATGCCGGTCGCGGCCGCCAGCGTCAGGCGCAGCGCAAAGGGAAACACGACGATGACATGGGCGATCAGCAGCGCCGCAAACGTGCCGCCGAGCCCGAGTGAGGTGAAAAAGCGCAGGAAGGCGATGCCGAGCACGACATGCGGGATCATCAGCGGCGACAGGAACAGCGCTGCCAGCGCATCGCGGCCTGGAAATCTGTAGCGCGCAATCGCAAGCGCCGCCGGCACGGCAAACAGCAATGCGACGAAGGAGGACACCATGCCGAGCCCGAGGCTGACCCAGAACGCGTGCACGAACTCCGGATAGCTCGCGATCGTCCTGAACCAGCGCAGCGAGAAGCCGTTGACCGGCAGCGAAAGAAAGCCCTCGGGCGTAAAGGCGACGAGGCAAACCACCACGATCGGCGCCAGCATGAAGACGACGAAGAGCGCGTGGAAAATGAGCGCGAGCGGGCCGTTCGTCCTCATCGGAACACCTCGGCATAGCGGCGCTCGATCAGCGCGTTGCTGCCGACGACGATCAGCACCAGCGCGAGCAGCAGCAGCACCGCGACGGCTGCACCCAGCGGCCAGTTCAGCGTGTTGAGAAACTCGTCATAGGCGAGCGTCGCCGCGACCTTGAGCCTGCGGCCGCCGATGATCGCCGGCGTCGCAAATGCGCTCGCCGACAGCGAGAACACGATGATCGCGCCCGAGAGCACTCCGGGTATAATCTGCGGCAGGATGATGCGGCGAATGATGGTGAAGGCGCCGGCGCCAAGCGACATCGCGGCATTCTCGATCTGGGGATCGACGCGCTGCAGCGCGGCCCAGACCGACAACACCATGAACGGCATCATCACATGCGCGAGCGCAACGACCATGCCGGTCTCGGTGAACATGAAGGGCAAGGGCGCGCGGATCAGGCCGAGCGACATGAACAGCTTGTTGACGAGACCGTTGTTGCCGCCGAACAGCAGCGCCCAGCCGAGCGTGCGCGCCACCACCGAGATCAGGAGCGGACCTAAAATCAGGAGCAGGAAGATGCCCTTCCAGCGTCCGCTCATGCGGTTGAGGATGTAGGCCTCGGGCGCACCGAGCACAGCGGTAATCAAGGTCGCAAGGAGCGCTATTCGGAAGGTCCGCCAGAACATCTCGGCGTAGTAGGGATCGCTCGCGATCTCCTGCCAGTTCTTGAGGATGAAGACCGGCTCGATGCCCTTGTACTGGCCCCAGTCGTGGAACGAGAGCATCACAGTCATGAGAAGCGGGATCACCAGCACGCCGACGAACAGCATCAGCGCGGGCAGCGTCAGCGCCCAGGGCGCACGCGTCTCGGAGGACGCGGCTTGCGTCGAGGCGTCGGTGGCGGCGGTCATGCGGCGCCTCCGCTCGTGCGCAGGCTCATGTCCTCCACGCGCCAGGCGAGACGGACCGCCTCGCCTTCAGCCGGCTGCGGCGTGCCGTCATTCTGCCGGATCACGATCGCCGGCCCGCATTCGGTCTCGCACTGGAACAACCAGTGATTGCCCTGGAAAATTCGCGTAATGATTTTCGCGGCAAGCCCAGCGTCGGCGAAGCTGATCCGCTCCGGGCGGAGGCTGATCGTCACCGCACCGCTCACGCCCGCCGGCGCGGGCGCGTGCCAGGAGCCCGCGACCAGCCGGGCCGGCTGAGCCGTCCGATCGATGGTCGCGGCGAAATCGTTGGTTTTGCCGAGGAACTGCGAGACGAAGGCGGAAGCCGGCCGCTCATAGGTCTGCTGCGGCGTGCCGATCTGCTCGATCTTGCCCTGGCTCATCACCACGATGCGGTCGGACAGCGACATCGCCTCGTTCTGGTCGTGGGTGACGAGGATCGTGGTGGTCCCGATGGTGCGCTGGATCTGGCGCAGCTCGATCTGCATGTCCTCGCGCAGCTTGGCATCGAGATTCGACAAGGGCTCGTCGAGCAGCAGGACGCTCGGCTGGATTACCAGCGCCCGCGCCAGCGCCACGCGCTGCTGCTGGCCGCCCGACATGCGCCGCGGATAACGCTCCTCAAAACCCGCAAGCCCGACCATCACGAGTGCCGCGCTCACGCGCTTGGCACGGTCTTCCCGCTTCACGCCGCGCATCTCCAGACCGAAGGCGACGTTTTCGGCAGCGGTCATGTGCGGAAACAGCGCGTAGCTCTGGAACACGATGCCGAGGCCGCGCTTTGCCGGATGCACCTTGGTCAGGTCGCGCCCATCGAGCCGGATCGCGCCGCGCGACGGCTCGAGGAATCCCGCGATCATCTGGAGCGTCGTGGTCTTGCCGCAGCCGGAGGGACCGAGGAACGAGATGAACTCGCCCCTCTCCACCGCGAGGCTGAAATCCTCGACGACGGTTTGCGAGCCGAACTGCTTGCCGACGCGATCGAGCTCGAGGAAGGCCATCGCTCTAGCGCTCGACTTCGCGGTTCCACCGCTTGGTCCACTCCTCGCGCTTCTCGTTGATGACGGTCCAGTCGGGGTTATAGAGTTTTGCCGCACGCTCGCCGATCGGCGCCATCTTGCCGAGCTCCGGCGGCACGACGAGCGATTTCAGCACCGGACCGTAGCCATAATCCTTCAGCATCACGAGCTGGATTTTTGGATCGAGCAGCATCTTGATGAAGCTCGCCGCGAGCGGCGAAGCAGTGGACTTGGCGATCGGACAGGCGGTGGTCAGAAGGGTCGCCGCGCCTTCCTTCGGATAGACGAAGTCGACGGGGAAGCCGGTGTTGGCAAAGCTCTGCACGCGCCCCGTGCCCCACACCGCGATGACGGCCTGGCCGGACTGGAACAGCTCGGTCATCTTGCCCGGCGACGGCTCATAGGCGAGCACGTTCGGATTGATGTCGTTCTTGAAGATCTTGAAACCCACATCGACATTGGCCTCGCCGCCGCCGTTCATCTTGGCGAGCATCACCAGCGCCTCCAGGCCGTAGGTGTTGTTGATCGGCGGGATCACGAGCTGCTTTGCGTATTTCGGATCCTTCAGATCGTTCCACGAGGTCGGCGGCGCCCAGCCTTTCTCGGCGAACACCTTGGTGTTGTACATCAACCCCGTCGCGACCAGACCGATCGCGACAGCACGATCGTCCTTGAAGCGCGCTGCGTCGTAGAGGTCGGCGGGCAAGCCGTCGAGCTTGCCGCAGAAGCCGAGCTGGATCGCCTGATACATCGGGCCGTCGTCGACGATCGCGACGTCGATCTGCTGATTGCCCTTCTGCGCCTGGAGTTTTGCCAGTGTATCGGTCGAGTTGCCGGCGACGTATTCGACCTTGACGCCGTTCTCCTTCTCGAAATTCGGGATCACCTCGTCGCGGATCGTCTTCTCGAACGAGCCGCCATAGCCGGCGACATAAAGCGTCTTCTGCTGTGCCGAGACGACCGACGGAGCCGCGGCGAGCGCCGCGATGCTGACCGCTGTCAGAAGGCTGAGAGTCTTCATAAGGACCAATCTCCAATACCGGGATGAGGTGACGTGTCGACGATCAGACGGCCGAAGCGCACCCGCGTTCCCCTCGGCGCAAATCCCGCTCCGACCAGGGCTCCGGCCCCTGCTCACGGGTTTTGATGCGATCGGCAGGCTTTTAGGCCCCGATCTGCCGAAAAAGCGGGCTGTCTCCAGCGCTGATGAAAAAGATCGCAGAGCTATACTTCCATCGTCCAATGAATAATGGCACCCTCTGCATGCCGAAATGTTATGAAGAGCATACGGAATGGCGCGGATCAATTCGCGGCAGGTGGAAGCCTTCCGCGCGATGATGCTGACCGGCAGCGTGACCGAGGCCGCGAAGTTGATGGTCGTGACGCAGCCGGCGGTCAGCCGGCTACTCCGCGACTTCCAGGCGCTCTTGAAGATGGAGCTGTTCGAGCGGCGCGGCACGGGGCTCGTGCCGACCGCAGCCGCAACGGCGCTCTATACCGAAGTGGAGCGGTCCTTCGTCGGCCTCGAACGTATCACTGCCTCCGCCGAGGAAATCCGCGGCCGCCGCACCGGCTCATTGCGGATTGCCGCGTTGCCGGCGCTCGCGAACGGTTACCTGCCGCGGCTCGCCGGGCATTTCCTGAAAGAGCGGCCCAACCTCAACCTCGCCTTCTTCGGCGTGATCTCGCCGATCGTGGTCGACTGGGTGCTGAACAATCAGTGCGACATCGGTTTTGCCGAGGTGCCGATTGCCCATTCCGGCCTGCCAAGTCTGCGGCTGCCGCCGCTGGCGCGCGTCGCGGTGCTGCCGGCCGGGCATCGTCTCGCAGAAAAGGAAGTGCTGGAGCCGCGCGATTTCGAGGGCGAGACGTTCATATCGCTCTCGGCGGGATCTGCGAGCCGGCATCTCGTCGACCAGGTCTTCCACCGCAACGACGTCCGCCGCGTGCTGCGCGTCGAGACCACGCTTTCGGAGATCATGTGCGGAATGGTGTCGTCGGGACTTGGAGTTGCGATCTGCGATCCCTTCACGGCGCAGGAGTTCTCGACCCGCGGCGTCATCGTGCGCCGCTTCCTGCCACGCATCGACTTCGAATTCTCCGCCGTCTTTCCTGCCCAGCGCAGCCCCTCGCCGGTGGCGCTCGATCTGGTCGAGGTCCTGCGGCGCGCGCT
Source organism: Bradyrhizobium sp. CCGUVB23 (assembly GCF_024199885.1). Taxonomy (NCBI): domain Bacteria; kingdom Pseudomonadati; phylum Pseudomonadota; class Alphaproteobacteria; order Hyphomicrobiales; family Nitrobacteraceae; genus Bradyrhizobium; species Bradyrhizobium sp. CCGUVB23. Next base: position 7,690,370 of record NZ_JANADQ010000001.1, on the reverse strand, counting down.
GGAGGAGATGGAGGGATGAGTGAGCGCGAGATGGCTTGGCCTGCGCCCGCCTTCGCCCTGCGAAAAAGCTTCGCCTCGCGCGCTGGGGCCGTTCCCTCTCTACTGCCACTCCATTGAATGCCCGAAGGGACAAGCGATTGGCTGACGCGGACGCGGTGTTCCCAGCCATTGCCGCATTCCCTGGGAAAAACTGGCAAAAGGCATTTGAAAGCCAAAAATGCCATCTAATCTCTGCATGATGAGTCGGGGGTTAGCTGTGGGCGTTTATTTGTTATCCCTCGCCGCCTGCCTGGTCGCTATGCTTCTCTTTTTGGCATTCTGCCGATAAGGCCGACAGCGGACACATTTGTTGCCACTAGTCCTCAACCGAACGCGGAAACGACGGTTCCTTGAGGATGTTTTTGACTGTGCAGGAATGAGCGCGTTCACTCCCGTGAGGAGGTGGATGTTTTGCTCGCCTGGATCTTCGCTCTTGTCGTTGCCTTAAGCGTGGCGGTTCTCGTTGCCCACGTGATTGACGCGATGCGTACTTGATTGCGCGATTGCAGTCAGTGCAGGTATTTGAGTGCGCTCCATGGCCGCTATGATCTGTCAGCTGGTCTAATGGGTCGTCCGCGATCTCGATGGGGTTAGGTTCGGAGCACCACCCTTAGCCTTCGGTACGCAATGGCTCGGCTTGCATGCCTCGGTGGCTTGTGCACTCGGCCCGAGATAGTCGGCCAGCACTGACAACAAGCCAGCAACGAAGGCCGCGACCAACACGCATACCGTGAGGCTAATTGCTCCGCGCAACAGCAGTTGTCTCAATTCGATGACCACCCCGAGTCCCCCGCAAACAAATCTTGCCCGGCTGGCTGGTATCTCTGAAAATCCTTAAGTCGATCTTGAGACCCACTCGGAGCTAAAGGGTCCTTTTATTTTGGACTCGAGGCGGATATTGGCCGCCCTAGCTTTCCCGGTTCCAATGACTTCCCGCTTTGCGCTGTCGCGTCGACGCCACACTCACGATGTTCCGCCCGGGAACAGACTTTCCAGACTCAACGACACCGCCGACTTCTGGAATCATCCTCGTTAGCCGGGGCTGGAAGTCGCAATTTATCGACGGTCAATTTTCCCGGATGGCCGCAGGAAGGGGTAGGCCTGCGGCCTTTTCAACTACATTCATGAAAGCGGGGAATGGTGACAACAGTCATAAAGAATTTGCTTTCACGGAAGCAGGCGCTTGTTGATCAGCTTGGAAAGACTAGCGCCGTTGACGAGCGAGAAAAAATCGAAGGTCAGCTTGAGCAGATCAATACTGCCTTGCATTTTCTCGACAAGTCCGAACCGAAGAGCGGAGAATGACCGTCTGAACGGCGCGAAGTAGCTCGACCTCATCGTCGCTGAAGCGCACCTGCATATCAATGATGGAAGGCTTTGGCCGGAGGATGCGAAAGAAAAGGCGGGCCTTTTTCGGATCCGGATACCCCCGAAGCCCCCGGCTCCGTAAGGCCCACGTCAGTTTGTCACCATAAGATCACCCGCTTCCTTAGCCGGAGGGTCGGATGGCAGTCAGACCCCTGTTAATGGCTCTTTGCATTTTGCCGTTGAGCGCCTGCCCGGCGCTTGCCAAAGGAAGTGGCTCTAATTCAGACCCTCCTTGGAATCACGAGCACATAGACGTCTTGCCTGCCGACGTTCGCCAATACATCGCAGAGATCTGCAACGGGCCGCCTCAAGCCCAGCACGACTTCGCGACCTACCTACCGAGCGAACACCGCTGGCGCATCAATCTTGAATACCTTCGGTGCGACGGTCTCCGTGATGGCTTCCGACGAGGCAATCAGTGTCTCGATGTGGACTTCGTACAAGTTGGCTCACACTTTCGGCTGGTCAGAACCCAATATGCAGCCTGTGGGTTCTGACCTGTAAGCCTCAGCTGAAAGAACGGAAATCAGGCCCGCCAGCGTGAACCGGCGGGCCTTCGCAACTCCCGACACTGTCACAAGACCGTGGCATGACCGTTGCATATTAAACCCAACTGGGATTTCAGTGCCCAGTTGGAGATTAGATCGCTGCGGGGACCCGTGGCATTTCGAGCCCGGCAGCCTGATTTCTTGTTGCTCCATGGCGCACGCACACATGCGCAAGGTAAGAACAAAAGGGCAAGAACATGAGCGATAACCTACCGTCTGCGCCGAGATTTATGGTGCGGCAGGCCTCTCAGGGCTGGATGGTCTACGATCGACAACGTAAAGGGCCCGCATTAGTCGGGGCTAATCTAGCTCCAGCGGTCAATCTGACGAAAGACCAGGCCGAGCGCGTCCAGCGGTCGCTAGCCGCCGGCCTTGGGCCGCAAGCCATCATCGTGTCAAATAGATCCGATCGCCTCTTCGTTAGTCGTTAGCGCTATGTGTGCCCGCTCCAGTTTTAGTCTCTAGACCGCCGTTAATGCGCCGCCAAAGCTCCCACGGGGTGCCAGCCGACACCGTTTGGGCCTTCCGTTTTGCCGTAGCGTCGTTGGCGCATTCAAACTCTACCGCACCGACCAGGTTGCCGCGTTCATCCAGAATGTGGAGACGGTAATGGGTCATTGCACATCCGTGCTTAGGCCCGACATTTTCTATCCCCCTGCTAAGCGAGCTTTGCAAGCCCCATGCATTCCAATCGGACACTGGCACTAAAGAAAGCCCGCCATTGGCGACGGGCTCAAGGCTAAGGGAGAGTAAGACGCCATGAAGGCGCACCCAAAGCGTACGGCGATTCCCAATGATGCGCTGTGTCGCAATTCACACTGTGGACAAGAAAGCATCCCTGGCGCTGAAGAATAAGCAAGGGCTGGGGACGGCCTTTCGCTTGGCGGCCGCTCCTTCATGGATCATCTCGCCGTGCAGGGCTACGACGTCTTTGCACTCGACGTACGCGGTTATGGCGGATCGACCCGGCCGCCGGAGATGAACGCACCGGCGCAGGACTCCGAGCCCCTTGTTCGCACCGATGTCGCCGTGCGCGACCTCACCAGTGCGGTCGAGCACATCCTCAAGCGCCGCGGCATCCCGCGCCTCAATCTCGTCGCCATGTCCTGGGGCGGCTCGGTGGCCGGTGCCTACACCGCTAGCAACAACGGCAAGGTCCTGAAGCTCGCGCTGATTGCGCCGCTGTGGCTGCTGAAAACCCCTGCTCCGATCGATTCTGGAGGTGCCCTCGGCGCCTATCGCAAGGTCCCTGTGCTGGATTTCAGGGAGCGCTGGCTTGCGGCTGCGCCGGAGGCCGCGCGTGAGAGCCTTGTCCCGGAAGGCTGGTTCGAGCGCTGGGCGGAGGCCTCACTCGCAACGGATGCGCAGGGTAATGCCGAACGCCCCCGCGTGATGCGCGCGGTGAACGGTCCCATCCAGGATATCCGCGACTACTGGGCTGCCGGCAAAGCGTTCTATGACGCGAGCGATATTCGCGTCCCAGTGCTCCTCGTCCACGCGGAATGGGACCGGGACGTGACCATGGCTTCAACCCAGGACTTCTTCCTCTCGCTCAAGCGGGCGCCATATCGGCGATGGGTGGAAATCGGCGAAGGCACGCACATGGTGCTCCTCGAAAAGAACCGCCTGCAGGCCTTCGATGCCGTCAGTCAGTTCCTCGCCGAGGCGTACGCTCCGGCCGCTACTCCGCGAGGATGACCCTCGGCCCGCGCCATCCATGATTGCGTCGTATGATGGCGTCGCGCTCGGACGCCCGACAGGGTCTGCGACCGACATCCCAGTGCGCGGAGCTGGCCGCGCATCTGGACCGACGCGCGGAGGGAACAGGTGTCAGTTGAACAGATCCGGCTCCGCTTCGGTGATCCAGTCCCAGAGCGGCTGGAAGCTGAAATAGCCGCCCCTGTGCGTCCCCACCTGGCTTGAGGTCAACTTGGCGATCTCATGCGGGATCGGCTTTGTTGTGCCGGCCGCGTCCGCAAGCAATTGCGTCCGCGCCCCGGCTGGACACCCGGAACAGGATATTGCCAGGACGACCGCCGCCGGACTCTGATCTTGACGGGGAAAAAATTTCGATTTGAGACCAATATTTTTTTGACCTCTTCCTACGGATCGGCATGATGGCTGCGCGAGTGGCAAGTTTGGCACTCCCCTCTGATCCGCCGTAGAGTGAGCCCTGGGTTGGATTGCATGCCATGGTGCAAGAGCCGCCCATCCGAGTTGAACGTCGGTTGGCGGCGATATTGGCCGCTGACGTGGCGGGCTATTCGCGGCTAATGCATCATGACGAAGAAGCCACGCATGCCAAACTGACAACGCTCCTCGCGGACGGTGTCATACCCGCAATCTCCGCACACGGCGGTCGCATCGTGAAGAATACGGGTGACGGGTTCTTGGCGGAGTTTCCAAGCGCGGTCGAGGCCGTTCGCGCCGCTGTCCAATTCCAAAGCCGCATCGGAGAACTTACAACCGCCGATGCGGAAGACAGGCGGATAGCTTTCCGTGTCGGCATCAATGTTGGCGACGTGATTATCGAGCCGCACGACGTTTTTGGCGACGATGTAAATATTGCGGCGCGGCTTGAAAGCATCGCAGAACCCGGAGGCATTTGCATCTCGTCCTCTGCTTACGACCATATCCGAGGCAAGATCAGCGCTGAGTTTGTTGATCTGGGTGAGCAGAATCTCAAAAATATAACCCGCCCGATCCGCGCCTATGCAGCGGTCCTGGATGGGCGCAGCCCGACGACACAGGTTGACGGCATCAGGCCGGGCCCGCTTCCGCCACCTCGTCTTTCAATTGTTGTGCTGCCCTTCGCCAACGTCAGTGGCGATCCCGAGCAAGACTACTTCGTCGATGGTGTGACGGAGAGCCTTACTACGGACCTGTCACGCATCGCACGCTCATTTGTGATCGGTCGACACACCGCTTTTACATACAAGGGCAAATCGGTTGATCTTAAACAGATCGGTCACGAATTGAATGTCCGCTACGCTCTAGAAGGCTCTGTGCAGCGTGGCGACAGTCGACTGCGCGTAAATGTCCAGTTGGTAGACACGGAAACGGGCACGCATCTTTGGGCCGATCGTTTTGACAAACCTATTGGCGATCTATTCGACATGCAGGACGAGATTGTATCGCGGCTTGCGAACACACTGAAAGGCGAACTAATTGCGGTAGAGGCGCGGAGGTCACAGCGCTCGATACACCCCGATGCAATGGACCTGAATTTTCAAGGCCAAGCCTACATTTACAAGGGGATTACCGCCAAGAACATGAGCACAGCGCGCCACTTTTTCAAACGTGCTTTGGCAGTCGATACCCGAAGTGTCTCGGCGCTGGTCGGAATGGCAATGGTCGATCTTCTAACTGCGGCTGGCTTGCTGAGCGAGGACCGGATCGCACGGTTCTTAGCCGCCGAAGAAATGGCGAACGACGCCTTGTCGATTTATCCTAACCATGCAACGGCTCATTGGGTGCTGGGTGGCGTCTACATCTATACGGACCGTGTTACGCAAGGGGTTTCCGAATGCGAAGAGGCGTTGCGGCTCGATCACAACGCCGCCTGTGCTCATGGTTTTATTGGTTTGGCCAAATACTATATGGGTCGGGCCGCCGAGACAGAAGGCCATATGCTTGAAGCCCTCCGCCTATCTCCCCGCGACAAAACTGTCTACTTGTGGACGAGTTCTGTGGCGATAGCCAAGTTACAACTCGGTCTAGACGCCGAAGCCGCAGTCTGGCTACGACGAACCGTTGAAGCCAATCGCAATTTTGCTTTCGGGCATTTTTTGCTCGCTGCTACGCTAAGCTTGCTTGGTGCCCTCGATGAAGCGCGAGCCGCCGTGAGAGCAGGACTTGCGCTCGACCCAGACTTTACTATTCGGCGCATCACTGCAACCCGGCTAAGCGACAATCCAACTTACCTTACTGGGCGGGAGCGCATCTGTGAGGGTATGCGCCTAGCCGGGATACCGGAGGGGTGACGCCCGTAATCTGACAACGCTGCGGAGAAGCCTACCATGCAGTTGTCTAAGGTCGCCGCTTTAGCGCTTATCGTTGACTGTCTAAGCATACTGTCCGTGTCTTCGGCGCAGGCCGCTCCTGAATGTTCAGTTTCCGGGACACTGACGGATTGGGGCGAGAATTCGACCGCCGACATTGACCTCACGTCCGGGGGAAGTTGCCAATTTCCAATCAGAATGCGCGGCACGGTAAGTGGCTCGGACATCTCTCAAAAGCCGTCACACGGCAAGCTGAAAAGGCTCAACCCGTCTACGTTCGAATACAAGGCGAAGGCCAAATATAAGGGGAGCGATAGTTTTGCCATCAAAGCAACGGGTCAGGGGCCGACGGCTTCTGGCACGTCGGTAATCACTGTGCACGCGACGATGAAATAGCGTCCATTGCAGCGTTTGGAGGCGGCATGACGCCACGATACCTCGCGGACCACGGCGATGGTTTCAACCGTACGAACGGGGACTGTTACCACCAGCGTTACACCTGATCGGAGGGTGGTCGCTCGCCGAAGCTCGTTTGATTCGCAAATTTACTAAAGCGTGATGGCATTAGGTTCGATAGCCTGAATTTTCGAGGTAGTTCGCGCATTCTCCAGGGGTGAATGCCGTCAGAACTTCACCGATGGCGGCGCAGACCGTATCGACGGTTCGGGCGGCGGCCTTTCGGAGCAGATGTTTGAGCTTGGCAAAGACCTGTTCGATCGGGTTCAGGTCGGGCGAGTATTTTGGCAGGAAGAACAGTTTGGCGCCGGCGGAGCGAATGAGCGAATGAGCGTAAGCGTCGTTCCGCTCCCACCTTCTCGCGGCACATGGGATAGGCGAGTTTCACGATCTCTTTAAAGGGATCGGCCTGTGTCTATGCTTGACCATACGCTTAAGTCGGACGTGACGGCGCGCCGGCTGGAAGTGATCACGGAGACGGGACGCCGTCGTTGGTTCTCGAAGGACGACAAGGCCCGGATCGTCGAGGAGACGCTGGTACCAGGCGCGGTCGTTTCCGAGATTGCCCGACGACACGGGCTGACCCCACAACAAGTGTTCACCTGGCGCCGGCAAGCACGCCGGTTGCCGACGCCGATGGCTGACGATCCGCCGTTTGTACCGGCGGTGGTAGACGCCATGGTACCGGCCGTGGCTGTTGGCCATGAGCGCAAGACAGCGCGACGCAAGGCCAAGCCGGATGTCCGGGCTCGCCCTTGCGATGCCGGGGGCATCGAGATCGAAGCCGAAGGCGTCACTATCCGGGTCGGCCGCGGTGCGGACGTGGCGATGATTGCGGCCATCGTCCATGCGCTGAAGGCAAGCCGGTGATCGGCCCGTCCGGAACTGTCCGGGTAATGGTGGCAACCAAGCCGGTCGACTTCCGCAAGGGAATGGAGGGGCTTGCGATGCTTGTACGCGAGCACATGAAGGCCGATCCGTTCTCGGGTGCTGTTTATGTGTTCCGTGCCAAGCGGGCGGACCGGATCAAGCTGATCTTCTGGGACGGTACGGGTTTGTGCCTGTTCGCCAAGCGGCTCGAGGAAGGCGTCTTCCGCTGGCCGAAGATCGAGGATGGCGTGATGCGTTTGTCGGCGGTGGAATTGTCGGCGCTGCTCGAAGGGCTCGATTGGCGGCGTGTCCACGCGGCACGGGAGACGGTCGTCCCGACGCAAGCCGGATAGTTGTGGGCCGCGCTGCGGCGAAGTGAATCAGGGGCATCGAGCACGTCGTCAGGCGAGCGCGAATATGCTCTGATTTGCCTGTGAGCGATAACCTTCCTGATGATCCCGAGACGCTGAAGGCGATGCTGCTGGCCGAGCGGCACGAGAGCGAGCGGCTGCGCCAGATCATCAAAGAGCTGCAGCGTCATCGCTTTGGCCGGAAGGCAGAGTCGCTTCCCGAGGAGCAGATGCTGCTCGGTCTCGAGGACGTCCAACAGGTTGCGGCCTATACGGAAGCCAGCCAGGACGAGACAGCACCGGAAGGGCGAGCGGAGCGCGCACGCAAGCGCCGCAACAATCGCGGAGCACTACCGGCGCATCTGCCGCGGATCGAGGTCGTGGTCGACCTCGACGCCAAGACCTGCCCCTGCTGCAAGGGCGACCTGCACCAGATCGGCGAAGACAAGAGCGAGCGGCTGGACATGGTGCCGGCGCAGTTCCGCGTTGTCGTCACCCGACGTCCCAAATACGCCTGCCGAGCCTGCGAAGATGGCGTCATGCAGGCCGAGGCTCCGGCCCGCTTGATCGAGGGCGGACTGCCGACGGAGGCAACCGTCGCCCAGGTTCTGGTGTCCAAATATGCCGATCATCTGCCGCTCTACCGGCAGGCCCAGATCTATGCCCGCCAGGGCATCGCTCTCGATCGATCGACACTGGCGGACTGGGTGGGGCATGCCGCCTTCCATCTGCGCCCGCTGCATGAGCGCCTTCTCACGGTGCTTCGCGCGAGGTCCAAGCTGTTCGCCGACGAGACGACGGTGCCGGTGCTCGATCCAGGCCGGGGCCGCACCAAAACCGGCCAGCTCTGGGCCTATGCCGCCGACGACAGGCCCTGGGGCGGTCTCGATCCGCCAGGCATCGCCTATGTCTATGCACCCGACCGCAAAGCCGAGCGGCTGTTCAGCCATCTTGCCGGCTTCAAGGGCGTCCTGCAGGTCGATGGCTACAACGCCTACCCAAAGCTTGCCGAACGTGGCGAGGTCGAGCTCGCCTTCTGCTGGGCGCACATGCGGCGCAACTTCTACGAACTCGCGACAGCCGGCCCCGCTCCGATCGCGAGCGACGCGCTGAAGCACATCGCCGCATTCTATGGGATCGAGAAGGAGATCCGCGGCCGCAGCGCGGAGGAACGTCGCCTCGTGCGGCAGCAGAAGAGCCGACCACTGGCTGATGCCTTCGAGGTATGGCTGCGCGCCAAGCTGGCTCTCATCAGCCAGAAGATCAAGCTCGCCGACGCCATCCGCTACGCCCTCTCGCGCTGGCAAGGCTTAACTCGCTTCATCGATGACGGCCGCATCGAACTCGACAACAATACCGTCGAACGATCAATCCGTGGCATCAAGCTCAGTCGCAAAAACGCACTATTTGCTGGATCCGACGGTGGTGCCGAGCACTGGGCTGTCGTCGCGTCCCTGGTCGAGACCTGCAAGATCAACGACGTCGATCCGCTCGCCTATCTCACCGATGTCCTGACCAGGATCGTCAACGGGCATCCAAACCGCGACATCGACCAGCTACTGCCCTGGGCCTACCGCGCTCAAGCCCTCAAAGCCGTGGCCTGAGAACGACGCTTACGAATGAGCTGGCGCACGAGCTTGCTTTTGTGGCTGCCGAGATTGTCCATGACCACGATATCGCCAGGGCGAAGGGTCGGCAGAAGAACCTTCTCGACATAAGTCCGAAAGCTTACGCCATCGATTGGTCCCTCGATGAACCATGGCGCATCGATCCGGTCATGGCGCAAGGCGGCCAGGAAGGTCATGGTCTTCCAGCGTCCGTGAGGAACCTTGGCCGGAAGTCTGTGCCCGCGTGGGGCCCATCCCCGCAGCGGAGCCATGTCGGTCCTGGTCCAGGTCTCGTCGATAAAGACCAGCCGCTCAGCTTCGACGCGACCTTGATACTTTGCCCACTGGGCTCGCCGCCGCGCGACCTCGGGACGATCGCGTTCGCCAGCCGCCACGCTTTTTTTTGAAGCTGAGCTTCTCGGCATGCACGAAGTCCCACACCGAGTGGTAGTCGATCTTCAGACCGCGTCCGGCAAGCTCGGCAACGAGCCCGCGTATGGTGAAATCGCCGTCCTTGATCCGTTGCGACAGCCAGACCGCGTGGTCTCCCGAAACCGCCTTCGGCTTGTGACCGCCCATCTGGCCCGGAGCAACGCTGCCGGTCTCATCGACCCGCTTCATCCAGCCAATTGCCGTGCTGATCGCGACCCCAAACTGCTTGGCTGCCTGATTGCGGGACATCCCGCCCTCGATCGCGGCCACGACACGCTTGCGAAGATCCAGAGAATAAGGCTTGCCCATCCATGCTGGCCTCCGCCCAGCCAGCATGGTGAATCAGAAACAGCCTGATTTGGGAATCCCAAATCGATTCAACCTAACCCCATCCCGCTTTAGCAAAATCAAGATGGTGGGGGAGGCAGGACTCGAACCTGCGAAGCCATGAGGCGGCTGATTTACAGTCAGCTCCCTTTGTACCGGAGAGGCCTTGATGACGCGGGCAAGCGAGGCACTGCTGGCGGGCATCCGGACGCTCCCCAGACCTCTTTAATAGCACTCACAGCAGCCAATTCATTAACAAAATAGAGCAGTTAATTCCGATTCACTGCCCTCCCGGATTTGCGTTCCAGGAAACGAAGAGCTACAAGCAGCGGATTCCACTCTGGAAATCCGAACGTGAGCGCGTTCCGCTTCAAGTGACCCAAAGTGACCCACAGAATGCCGAAGTGACCCACGGAGATTTTGGTGATGGCCGTTGTTCTAACCGTCGAGCACGTCCGCAAGGCGCTGCGTGATCACCGTGCTGGCAAAAGCAGATACGATCTGCTCGATGCCGCGGTGCGCGGGCTGGCACTTCGGGTAGGAAAATCGGGCTGCCGATGGTCCTTGAGGCTGCGTTGGGGAAACCAGCAACGCCGCTGGGATCTGGGTGCCGTGGCCGAACGCGACCACGAGGGAATTGTCCTTCAGACCGCCAGAAACTGGGCGTTGGAGGCGAAGGAGCAAGCCCGGAGAGGCATATTCCCTGAGCCCTTCCTGGACCGTCTCACAGGACGGACCGCGCCTTCGGCTTCGTCGGCCCGGCCCCGACGACCCGAGATGAGGTGGGAGGCCGCGGTGGCGAGCTTCTTGGACGTCCTCTACGATCCCAAAAAGCCCGAAGCGGCGACCCATCGGCCGGCCACCAGAAAGGACTATGCCTCCAAACTCCAGACGCTCGAATTGAACCGCTTCCGTGGCCGGCCGGTCGCGGCGATCACACGAGAGGAAATAGCGGAAGCCGTCAACACGACCTGCAAACGAGCCTATGACATGGGCTGTGGCAGCCTGCGCTCGCTCAAGTCATTTTACGGATGGTTGAGGGACCCAGCCCGGGTCCGAGAGACGGGCGTTACCGTGTCAATCGCGGACCTCAGACCCCCTCCCCGCCCGCGCTCCGAATTCGGTGCTCCGGGGATAGCCTTCGACCCCCAAAGCGAGCTCCGCGGAAAGGCCCCGCCGGAAATCGAAATCGGTCGGCTCTTGGCGATATCCAGGTCAGGCGTCTTGCCTGAGCCCGTCAGCCTGGGATTTCAGCTGCTGCTCGCATCCGTGCAGCGTCGGCGTCAGACCATCGGGGCAGATCGCCGCCGCATCTTTACGTTTGAAGAGGCCCCGGACGAACGGGCCTGGTTCGTGCCGCCGTTCTTCAGAAAAACTCGCAAAAAGGGATCGCGAAGCCACTTAGTGCCTCTCGTGGGGTTCGGCGCGATAGCCCACGATCGGCTTGCGGAGTTGGCCAAGGCCGACGGACGGCCGTGGCTCCTGCCCCACCGAGATCGAACGATCGACGCTCCCGCCGGCGTTAACTTGCTAAATCGCTGGATCGAACGGTTGCCGGGCATTTCGTGCTCCACCCATGGCGGGCGTTACGCCTTCGCGACGTACGGACCGCGCGATCTAAGTTTCGCGCGGTCAGAAGCACGACTTATCCTTGATCATTCGGAAGGACTAGAACCGGATGATGTGACCGGCCATTTCTACTGCAACGATCCTGCAATCGCGCGGAAGCGTGAGATGATGAACCGTTGGACTGCCTGGCTCGAGCATTGGTGCTCGGAGGCAATACGCAAAGACGGGCTGTTGTCTGACCCTGCCGCACTTCGAGGGGCTTCGGTCGAAAAGCGGTCGCGAGGATCATGCGGCAGATCGCGCGGCGTGCCTGCGTGAAGTGATGTGACCAACAGAAATGACCCAGGCGCCTTGGCCGCAATGTGCCGACCAGCGGGCTCACGCGACGGGTAAAACCCGGCATCGACGTTGACCTCAAGAACTTGAGCGGTACTAAAAGCTCTGGAGCCACCTTCCGATGTCGAAGAGCGCGCCCTCGGTCGTGGGAAACTGAGGGCCCATGGTCATAAATCCATGGATCTGTCCTGGAAAATGACGATGAAACACGGGCACAGCTGAATCGGAAAGCTTTGTCACATAGGCCGCCCCCTCGTCTCCCAACGGATCAAATCCTGCCGTCACTACATAGGATGGGGGAAGACCGACAAAGCTCTTCGCAAGCAAAGGCGATGCGCGCCAGTCCTTCTGCTCCTCCGCGGAACTAAGATAGAAGTCTCGAAACCATAACATTGTGCTTCCCAGTACAGGAAGCCCGGGCGCATTCAGCCCATGCGATGGAAAGCTGAAGCTCATTTCGACAGCCGGGTAGATTAGCAACTGGAACGCAATGTCCCGAAATCCTTCATCTCGACGCTGATGAGCGGTAGTAGCCGCAAGGTTAGCTCCCGCGCTGTCGCCCCCGATTCCGATTCTGCGAAGATCAAGCCGCAGGGCTGACGCATTTTCAAACACCCATTTTGTCGCCGCAATTGCGTCATTGACGGCTGCTGGAAACCGGCTCTCAGGTGCAAGCCGATAATCAAATGCGATAACGTTGGCCTTGCCTGCGATCGATAGCTTACGGCACAAGATATCGTGTGAATCCAGATCGCCTAATACCCATCCTCCGCCGTGAAAAAACACCAGTGTGGGCCGCGGTTCCGCGTCGCTGCCCGGGCGATACAGTCGCGCGCGTATGCTTCCTTCCGACGTCTCTGCAACGATGTCACGGGCCTCCGCGATTGCTGGCGGGACTATTGCAGCCGCCCTCCTCGTTGCCGCCATTGCCTCGCGAGCCTGCACCGGGGTCATCGTTTCGTAACGCGGGAGATTTAGTTCGCGGAGACGCGCGACGAGCGCGGCACAATCCGGGTCGAACGACATGGCTTCTATTCCTCTTGGGATTCACTGTTGCAGATCTTGATGAACAATCCGATTTCACGCCCTTCCTGATTCAAGAAGCACATCATCGGTGGCCCGTTTGTCGGCTTCTGCTGCTTCGCTCGTCCACGCCTGGATGACTATCGACGCGACTTGCTCGCCGACCGTCCAATGATCACTTGCCGTCGACGAATTAACCGGCCAATAGTTGCTCAAATCGACAACCCGATCGTTGGCAACCAGAGACCTCTGTGCATGACCACCAGGACGACAAGCAGCAAGCATAACCATCTCTATCTCGAGAAGTACGTGCCTGGCTTGTTGCTCTGGCTTTCGAATAAATTGGCGGGGAGTGCCTCCCAAGTTTATCGGAAACAGTTCGGCATCAATATCGTCGAATGGCGGATACTGTCCTACCTTGCTGTTTACGAGACTGGAACGGGCGCGCAGATGAGCCAGTTGATGGGATCCGACAAGGCTGGTGTCAGCCGGGGCGCGGCTGTTCTTCAAGACAAGAAACTGATCAAGAGCCAGCAAGGAGTCGGACGAAATCTCGAGTTCATGCTGACGGCGAGGGGCATGGCCATGCACGATCGGATCGTTCGCCTGGCGCTCGCCCGACAGGACGCGCTGCTGACAGGGTTGAGCAAGAGCCAAGTCGATGACCTCGTCGCATACCTCAATGTCCTGCTGCGCAATCTTCCGGCTGTCGAAGCGATCGACGCCACCAAGTACTGAAGTCGACTCCCCGTGCGCCCGCGCCTGAGTGTTGGTCCGCCCTAGAGAGATAGCGCACCGTCCATCGAGATTTCGGCGCCAGACATGTAGGCGCTCTCATCGGAAAGCAGAAACAGCACGAGATGCGCGACATCCGCTGCCGTCCCCATTCTATTCAACGGAATGAGCCCGGCCCTCCGTTCCAGATCCTCGCGAGACCGTGCGCCCAGCATCTCGGTATCGATCAGGCCGGGATGTACGGAGTTAACCCGGATGTCGGACGATGCGAGCTCAATCGCGGCGGCCTTTGTCATCCGTCGCACGGCCCACTTCGTGCCGACATAGGCAATGGCGTTAGGGATTCCCTGCAGTCCCGCCGTCGATGAGATGTTGACGATCGATCCGCCGTTGCAGCGTTTCAAAAGCGACGCCGCCGCCTTCATGCCAAGGAAGACCCCGAGCTGGTTCACTCGGAAATGCGCCTGCATCAATGCGGCGCCTGTCTCCTGGATCGTGGCCGGTCGGTAAATGCCGGCATTGTTGACGAGACCATTGAGACCTCCCAATTTCTCGCAACGATCGATCGCTGACTGCCAGCTCGCCTCGTCGGACACGTCCAGACGTTGAAACACCGCACGTGATCCGAGACTCGCAGCAAGGCCACTCCCCTCCTCTTCACGCACGTCGGCCAGCACCACCTGCGCTCCCTCCGCGACGAGCAGGCGCGCCTCCTCGGCACCCTGCCCGCGCGCAGCGCCGGTGATCAGCACTATCTTGTTGTCGAAGCGGCCCATTCGGCAATCTCCCGTCAGAACGGCCCCGCAGATGACCTGCGGGGGCCGTCCGCCAGCTCAGAGAGTCTCCATTGCGCAGCCGATCTCGTCCTTCGGACCGAACAGCTGATCCAGCTCGGCTGCGCTGACGACGGCCTGTGTCTTCATCTTGAGCGTATCCCACTGGTCGGAGGGATTAGCCTGGGCGGTACCGATCACGGGCCGGCGGATCAGTTGGTGATCCCACTCCCTGAACGAGACCGTCGAAGACCCAACCTTGAACTTCAGGCTCTCGAGCGACTCGACGAGCTTGTTGGCATCGGTCGACTTCGCCTGCTCCATTGCCGCCAAGGCAAAGCGGGTCATGAACCAGCCGAGCCAGACACGATCCGTCGGTGGCTTGTTGTTGACCTTGCGGTAGGACTCGACCAGCTGGTTGTCTTCGGGCGGATTCGACGGATCGTTGAAATACCAGGTCTTGCCATAGATACCCGTCAACGCCTCGCGCGGCACGCTCCAGAGATCGGTGTCGCTCACGGCGGGGCCCGCAACGGCTACCTGTCCAGTCATGTTGAATTCTTTCAGCTGCTTCAGGATCGGGCCGACATTTGCAAGGCCGCTGACGAGGACGTCGGGCTTGGCCTGCCTCACCTTGAGGATGAACGAGCTGATGTCGGTAGTCTCGACGGGCACCCGGTCGACGCCCGCGATCGTTCCGCCGGCCGCTTTCAGAATATCGCCGTAGGTCGACAACACGTCGTCGCCGAACGCGAAATTTGCGATCAGGAAATACCACTTCTTGCCGACCGCAAGAAGTTCCGGCGCCATCGCGCGCGCGTAGACCGGCACTGATGCCGGAGCGCGGAACATAAATCGGTTACATGCCTTGCCGGTAACTTCCCGCGCCGCCGCGTTCAGCCCGATAAACGGGACGCGGCTTCGTTTTGCGACGGCACCCATCGCGAGCGTGTTCGCGCTCGATGTCCCACCCAGCACGATCGAGACCTTGGTGTCCTGAATCAATTTGGTGATGTTCTGCGTCGCGCTCTGCGGGTCGGACTCGTCGAGCCAGGTCAGCTCGATGTTCCGGCCCATGACGGTGTTGTTCGAGTCCCTCAACGCCAGCTGGAGGCCGGCCGCGAGATCCGCGCCCTGCTGCACGAACGCGCCCTGCTTTGCGATGACAACGCCTATCCGCACGGGTTCCTCGGCGAGCGCCCTGCTGATGAATGGTGCTCCAAACGTCAGGGCGCCGCCCGACGCGGCCGCTGCTCCGAGCAAGGTGCGGCGTGAGATTCGGCCACCATTCAGTGTTGATTTCCGCCCCTGATCTTCCATGTCGTTTCCTCTGCTTGTGTTGTTACAATTTGCGAACCCGGCCTTGAGCTGGTTCGACCTCCTCATGCGCAATTCCGAGATACTTGGCCTGCAACGCTTGGTCGGCGGCCAGCACGGCGGCCGCGCCCTGGAACACGACGCCGCCGTTGACCAGGACGTAGGCGCGATCCGCCACGTCGAGGATCGCCGACGCATCATGCTCGACGAGCACGAGGCTGGCTCGCGAGCGGAGTTTGATGATCGCCGCCATGATGTCGTCAACCACGGCGGGAGCCAGTCCCTCGAAGGGTTCGTCGAGCAGGATGAGCCGGCTCGGAGCCATGAGCACCCGTCCGATCGCAACCATCTGCCGCTCGCCGCCGGACAGGTACTGCGCCTTCACGTCGCGCCGCTCGCGCAGCTTCGGGAATAGCTTGTAGACCTCTTCGACCGGCTCCCCTCCCGGACGCATAGCGAGCCGGAGATTTTCTGCGACCGTGAGATTCGGAAACAGCCGGCGCCCCTCCGGGACAATCGAAACACCCTTGCGATTTATCTCGTGGGACGGCATGCCAACCAGCGACTGCCCGTCGAAACGGATGTCCCCGGAGCTTACATCGCAGGACCCGAGAATGGCGCGTAGCGTCGTCGTCTTGCCGACACCGTTGCGTCCGAGGATCGCGACGACCTCGCCCGCCCTTACCTCCAGATTGATACCGTTGAGAATCCGGCTGCCCGCGTAACCGCCGCTCAGCCCGGACAAGTCGAGAAGCGGCGCTGAAGACGCACCGGCCTCCTCCGCGGCGACTCGACCTGCGGCTGCGCCCGGACGGCCAAAACTGTGCTGCTTGCCCAGATACGCCGCGATCACTTCGGGATTCCGCGCTATTTCCGCCGGCGCGCCGTCAGCAATGAGACGGCCATTGTGCAGAACCGTGATCCGATCGGAAATCGCCAAGACACGGTCGATGTCGTGCTCGACAAGGAACACTGCATGCTCCTTGCTGAGGCGTACGATCAGATCCGTGATGATCTGACGGTCGTGCTCGGCGAGGCCTGCAAGCGGTTCATCCAGCAACAGCACCTTGGATTTGATCGCCAGCGTCACCGCGATTTCGAGCAGACGCTGCTCACCGTGGGCGAGGTTCTCGCACAGCGTCTCGGCCCGGTCTGCCAGCCCGACCGTATCAAGCAGCGTCCATGTGCGCTGATTGAGCTCTTCGATCCCGTAGGCATCCTTCCAGAAGACGAACCTGCCGGACGTACCCACCTGTACCGCAATCCTCACGTTTTCGAACGCCGACAAGCGGGGGAATATGCGAACGATCTGGAATGATCGTCCGATTCCCATTCGGGCTCGTTGATGAACCGAGGTCCGCGTGATGTCGCGTCCCTCGAAATATACGCGGCCCGCGCTCGGCGAGAGCACGCCGGAAAGCATGTTAAAGAACGTCGTCTTGCCTGCACCATTGGGACCGATGAGGCTGTGCAGGCCACGCGAATTTATCTGCAGATCGATCTCGTTGGCGGTCACCACCGCTCCGAAATTCCGCGACAGCTTCCTCACCTCGAGGATGGGCCCGATCTTCACTTTATCGAAACTACCTGGATCGTAGCGCCTGATCGACGTGGGCCGCGACGGAATGCCGTCGCTCACCAGCGTATACCGCGGTCGACGGAAAAACCGCTGATAGAGCCCGTGCAACCCATGCGGCGAGAACAGCGCCAGCACCATCACGATCGGCGCGAAGAACAGCCACCAGTTCTCGATGAACGAGCTCAACACATCCTGCAGCAACAGGAACGTGATGACGCCCCACAACGGCCCCAGGAAATGATGAACGCCGCCCAGCACATTCGCAAGCAACGCGTCGCCGGCATGCTGCCAGTTCAGATTATTGGCATACGCCCCCTGGACCAGGAACGCGAGCAGCCCCCCCCGCCAGCCCGATCACAGCGCCCGACATGACAAAGGAACAGAGCTTGAGGCCATACACGTTGTAACCGAGGCTCCTCGCACGGTTCTCGTTCTCCCGGAGCGCCTGGAATGTACGACCAAGCGGCGAATGGCCGAACCGCCAGATTCCCCAGAGCACGCACACCGCGATGCCCAGGCACAACAAATGAAAGGCCTTCGGGTCCTTGATCAGGACACGCGGAACGTCCTGGAGTCCGTTCTCGCCACCGGTGACCTCAGTCCATTTAAAGGCGATCTCGAACGCAATCTGGGAGCAGGCCAACGTCAGGAGCGAGAAATACAGGCCCCGCCTCAGGAGCACCAAGGCGCCCAGAACAATTGCGACAAACGCCGTGAGCACCACGGCAAGCGCGAGCGCCTGGAGTTCATTGCCGACATACCGCAGCGCTGCGATCGCCGCGACGTAGGTCGCGACGCCAAAGAAGACCGATGCACCGAAGGGCACGAGACCGGTGTAACCCAACATGATGTTGAGGCCGGCTGCGTAGAGGACGTAGATCACGATCTCGGTGACGATCGATAGATGGGCATTCGTGACGAACGCGTAGGCGGTCAGCCCGCCCAATACGACCAGCAGCGCGAAAATCGGGTTCTTGAGGACGGCCCGGATCATTCGAAACGCTCCCACGCCGTTCCAAACAATCCGCGCGGCCGCAGCAGCAGCACGACGGCCATCAGGATGTACATTGCAATGCCAGACAGTTCCGGCGCGAACTGCACCGAAAGGGCTGTCACGATGCCGACTAGGAGCCCAGCCACGATCGCACCTGGATACGATCCGAGCCCACCGATGGTCACGATCACGAAAGCGGGCATGCTTGCAGCCGACGACATCGCCGGCGTCACGGTCCAAAGCGGCCCGGCGAGCACGCCGCCCGCACCTGCGAGGAAGCAACCCAATGCGAACGCACCGGTGCGCACTCTCGGGAAGTCGATTCCTATCCAGCCGAGCATTTCGGGATCGCGGCTGCCCGCGCGCAAAATCCTGCCGTAGGGCGTCAACGCGAAAAACGCCCAAAGGAGGCAGAGAATGACGACCGTAACGGCGAGCACGGCCAAGCGGTAAGTCGTTAGCAGAATCGGCCCGATCTCGACGATGCCCGCAAGCGAGGACGGCGGGCTCATCGGCAGCGCTATCGTTCCCCACACCGAGCGGATTATTGCCTCGACGAACAGCGCGAGCGCAAACGTCACGACGAGGCTCAGCAGCGGACCCTCGCTGTAGAGACGCCTGACGACGAGCTTCTCGCAGAGCACGCCAACGATCGCGACACCAAAAGGTGCAAGAATGACACCGGGCCACCCGACCATTCCGATGATCATCACCGCAATGTAAGCACCGAGCGCGAAGAACGCGCCGTGGGCAAAATTGATGATGCCGAGCAAGCCGAAGATGATCGAAAGTCCAATCGCAATCAGGATGTAGAGGACCCCGAGCACGAGACCGTTGGCGAGCTGCGAAACGAGTGCTTCAAGCATTGCCGCGACATCCTGCCGGGGCCCTATGCGACCGCCCCCTCGCAAACGCTGCGGGTACTGCGGTGCGACGATACGTCGGAGCGTCGAAGACACCCGTCACCGGTCCCAACGGATCTCGCCCCCACACGGTCATGAGGAAGCGACGCCAGCAAAAGCGACGCAAGTCACGCGCATCGATCAATCTCCTCCCACTCAGTTACGCCTGTTATTCGATATTGTTGAGATCGCAACATTGCACTGGCCTGTGCATGGCGCCCTCGCCGCGTCACGACGCCGCGTCGACTTCAAACCTCATTTTACGTTCACTTAAAATCACGATCCGCACAGCTCGACCGGACCCAACTC
This sequence comes from Bradyrhizobium sp. CCGUVB23, assembly GCF_024199885.1. Classification (NCBI taxonomy): domain Bacteria; kingdom Pseudomonadati; phylum Pseudomonadota; class Alphaproteobacteria; order Hyphomicrobiales; family Nitrobacteraceae; genus Bradyrhizobium; species Bradyrhizobium sp. CCGUVB23. The sequence goes on along the minus strand of NZ_JANADQ010000001.1, from coordinate 7,670,835 downwards.
TCCCAGCGAACAGTCGCCAAGCGTACGTTATCGCGCAACGACGCTACGCGAGACCGAACCCTTCATAGTTCTTCCGCGCCACGTCCGCGATATACTCGAGATAAACTGCCGCACCACCGAGATACGGCATAAAAATCCGCGGCTTGCCCGGAATGTTCGCGCCGACATACCAGGAGTTGGCGTTGGGCATCATCGTTTTACTGGCGAGATCGTTGGAGTGCGCGACCCACCTTGCTTCCGCTTCGGCGGTCGCCTCGATCGCCCTTCGTCCGGCCTTCTTCAGATGCGCGATACAATCCGCGATCCAGTCGACGTGCTGCTCGACGGAAGTCACCATGTTGGTGAACACGGATGGACTCTGCGGCCCGGTGATCAGGAACATGTTCGGGAAGCCAGCAACAGTCATGCCAATGTAGGTCTTGGGCCCTTCTGCCCAGCGATCCGCCAGCCTCACGCCGCCCCGCCCAGCAATGTCAATTCGCTTGAGCGCGCCGGTCATGGCATCGAACCCTGTGGCCATGATGACGACATCCAAGTCGAACGACTGAGACTTTGTGTTCAGACCTGTCGACGTCAGACGCTCGATCGGATCGGACCGCACGTCGACCAGCGTCACGTTGCTGCGGTTGAACGTCTCGAAATACGCAGTATCGACGCAGATCCGCTTGCCACCGATGCCGTAGTCCGTTGGCATCAATTTCTTGGCCACCTCCGAGTCATGCACCAGCGCACCGATCTTGCCTCGCACGAATTCGGACGCATGAGCGTTGACCTCGGGGTCACTGGTCATGTCCGGATAGGCATACATGAAACTGATCCCGCCGAGCTGGGTCCAGCGCCGCTCAAACTCGGCCTCGCGCTCTTCCCTACTGACGTCGCGCCCCGGCTTGGTGCCGGCCATGTTGAGCGTATTGTTGCGCGTCTTTCGCGCGGCAACGCGGCGCTCGGGGTAGTTGTCCTTCCAGGAACGCTCATACTCCGCACTCATCGGCCCGTTCAACGCCGGAATCGAATAGTTCGGCGTGCGCTGGAAGACATGGAGATGCGCTGCCTGCTCGGCCAACTTCGGCGTCGCCTGGATGCCTGAAGAGCCGGTGCCGATCAAACCGACCCGCTTGCCCCTGAGGTCCACACCCTCATGTGGCCAGTCCGAGGTCCGGTAGATCGGCCCATTGAAGTCCTTGAGACCTGCGAAATCCGGCACCATCGGAATCGACAGGCATCCGGTAGCCATGATGCAGTAAGGAGCAACGAAGACTTCGCCGGCTTCGGTCCTGACTTCCCAGGCGCAGCTATTCTCGTCGAAACGCGCCGATACGACCCGCGTATTGAGTTGCACGTCGCGCTTCAGGTCGAGGCGGTCGGCAACGAAATTGATATAGGCGAGAATCTCCGGCTGCGGCGCGTACACTTCGGACCACTTCCATTCCTGCTGTATCTCATTCGAGAAGGAATAGGAGTACTGCATGCTTTCGACATCGCACCGCGCGCCCGGGTAGCGATTCCAGTACCAGGTCCCTCCGATCGAGTCGGCGGCCTCGAGCACTTTGACCGAATAGCCGTCCTGACGCAGCCGGTGCAGCGCATACAGGCCACCAAATCCAGCCCCCACCACGATCACGTCAACTCCGACAGTCATTTCGGGTAATCCTCCGTTAGCTTCTCTGCTCGGCCCTCACCGCTTGTAAGCGCATATATACAGCGTATGTTGAGATCGCAACATAAAAAACGAGATGACGATCATGCGCAAAATTCAATGGAAGGCTGCTATGTTGAGATCGCAACACTCTAAGACCTGTCGTGCGTCGAGGCTGGCAGAGGCGTTCACCTATGCCGGGATTGAAGGCTAGATTGCGGTATAGCCTCCGTCAGCGTTGATGCAGGCGCCGGTGATGATCGACGCTCGGTCGCTGGCGAGAAAGGCCACCACCTCTGCGATCTCTTCGGGCCGGGCCAGTCGTCCGATCGGCTGGCGTACCAGCATCATCTGCCGGGTTGCCTCGGGAAGCTTCGCCAACAGCGGCGTGTCGACGTAGCCCGGCGAAACACAGTTCGCCCGAATGCCTTGCCGCGCGTAGGTCAGCGCAACCGAGCGCGTGAGATTGACCACCGCGGCCTTTGCGGCGGAGTAGGCGTTGCTGTTCTCTTGACCGACGTGGGCGAGAATCGACGCCATGTTGACGATCGCTCCACCGCCCGTCTTCAGCATCGCGCCGGCGGCAAATTTGTTACAGATCGCAACGCCGGTAAGATCGACGTCAATCACCCGCCGCCATTCGGCGAGATCGAGCTCATGGATCGGCGACTTACGCTCGGGGATGCCGGCATTGGCGACCAGGATGTCGAGCCGGCCAAAACGCCTCACGGCCGCCTCCATCAGCGCCGCAACGCTGACCTCGTCGACCACATCCGCTCGCTGGAATACCGCGGTAGAGCCGGCCGCGGCGAGTTCCTCGGCAAGTACACCGGCACTCTGGGCAAGATCGCCGAGCACAATTTTCGCGCCCTCGCTGGCGAAGAGGCGCGCAATCGCCTCACCGATCCCCGAGCCCGCCCCCGTGACGACGGCGACCTTTCCCTTCAGCAGCATCGACCCGCTCCCAACCCCGTGTTGTGCCTGTTGCCTCAGCGCTCAGCTCTTCTCGAAGCCCGGGCGCGGGATGACGCCCATAATGGTTCGGGTAAAGCCGCCATCGACGACGATCTCCTCACCAGTGATATAGCTCGTGCGTTCGCTAGCAAGGAACACCACCGCATCGGCGATATCCTCTGGCCGCCCGATCCGCTGCGCCGGCACCAATGCGCGCCGCGCCTCGTGAACACCCGGTGCCTGATAGATGCCTTCCGTCAACGGCGTCCGGATCATACCCGGGCTGACCACGTTGCTACGCACGCCGCGCGGCCCCCACTCCACGGCGAGCTGACGGGACAGCATGACGATGCCCGCCTTGCTCACGCTGTAGGCGCCGCTGTAGCTCTGCGGAAACGATGCCGCGATCGAAGCGACATGGACGATGGCGCCGGCTCGCTGCTCGAGCATTGGTGCACCGAACACGCGCGCGCACCGCAGATAGGCAGTGAGATTGAGCGACAGGATCTTGTCCCAGTCCGAAAGGCTCGTCGCATCGAGGCCACCCGGTAGCATCGTGCCAGCGTTATTGACGAGGATCGCGGGAGATCCAACCTCCGCCGTCACTTGTCCGGCGACCCGCGCAACGCTCTCATCGCTGGTGACGTCGCAGACGAAGAACTTCGCCCGACCGCCCTGTTCGCGAATCTCCGCCGCGACAGCCGAGCCGGCCTCGTTGCGATCGAGCACGACCACATCGGCTCCGACCGCCGCAAGAGCGAACGCGATGGCACGCCCGATACCTGCGCCGCCGCCTGTGACCACGGCGACCTTCGCCGAAAGATCGATCCACGCCATGTTGGCCTCCGAGGGCCGAGATAGGAATGACGAACGCGTCAAGTCGCAAGGCCCGCGAGCGACGGCAGCTCAACCCTGCGGATCAAGCGATTTTCCTGGGCCGCAATGAGATGTTCGGAGGCCTTCAAATATGCTGGCCAGTCCGGATCCCGGTCCCGCGCGGCGTGCCGGCGCTCGAACTCGCCCATGTCGGGGAAGCCCCAGAGGTGCACGAGCTGGTTCAGCGGCCCGACCGCGCTCGTGAACATGCCCAGCGGTCGACCGAGATATTTGAGCTGGACCGGCATCGCCAGCCGATCGAACACCCCGATGAACTCCGCCATCTTTCGTAGGCGAATAGTGTAGACGCGCAAGTCGACGATTGCATGCTCGCTCATCAAGTGGTCCTCACTCAGCAGTCACCGTTAGCTCCGCACGAGAGCGCAATTGCCCTCCTCAAGAGGCCGGAACGATTCGGCTGCGCTCAACGTCGAGACCAGCTTGTAGACATCGCCGGGCGACTTGCTCTCCTCCGGTTTCTTCACCTCGAACAGATAGGCGGGATGGATCTTGCGGCCGTCAGCACGGATCGACCCCTGACCGAAGCAATCGTCGTCGGTCGGCATCTTCTTCATCAAGTCGACCACATCGCGGCCGCTGCGCTTGGCGCGCTCCACCCCAAGCTCCTTCACCGCCTTGAGGTAGTGCAGCACGCTGGCATAGTCCCCGGCCTGGCTCATGTTGGGATAGACATTGGCGGCAAGACGCGGCTTCACACGGCTCATGAAGGCCCGCGTGCGGTCATTGAGATCCCAGTAGAAGGTCTCGGTGAGTGACAAGCCCTTGGCCGTCGACAGGCCCATGCCAGCGACGTCGGTCACGTAGCCGACCAGGGCCGCCATCCGCGTGCCGCCGTGGTCCAGACCGAACTCCTGGGCCTGCTTCAGGCAGTTGATCAGCTCGTTACCCGAATTGGCGAAGGCGATCACGTTCGCTCCACTGGACTGGGCCTGGAGCAGGAAGGACGAGAAGTCCGAGGTCGAGCCGAAGGGATAGCGCACGGAGCCCAGCACGGTGCCCCCGGCCGCCTTGACGAATTTCGCCGCGTCGGCCTCGGCGGCGTGGCCGAAGGCATAGTCAGCCGTCAGGAAGAACCATTTCGAGCCGCCGGTGCGCACCAGCGAGGTTGCCGTCGAATGGGCAAGGCACCAGGAATCCCAGGACCAGTGCACGAGGTTCGCGCTGCAGCTCTTGCCGGTCAGGTCGGACGATCCGGCCGTGGTGATCAGCGCAACCTTGTTCTTGTCCTCGATCAGGTATTTGGCGCCGAGGGCGATCGAGCTGTTGCCGACGTTCTCGATCACGTCGACACCGTCCTGGTCGAACCATTTGCGGATGATCGCAAGGCCGACGTCTGCCTTGTTCTGGTGGTCGGCGACCAGAATCTCCACCTTGATAGAGGGATTTGCGGCCATGAATTCGGCGGCTGCTTGCTGCGCACACGCCACCGTGGTTGGACCCGACACGTCGCGATAGATGCCGGACATATCGGTGATGACGCCGATGCGGATGGTGCTGTCAGGCTGCGCCCATGCCAGGCGCGGCGCCAGCGTGGCTGCGAGACCGGCACCGACGAAGCCGCGGCGTGTGATGTTCATGTGGGTTCTCCCTCACCTGCCCCACCTTGCCGGGTGCGGGCTGTTCTTGATGCGTTTGGACGATGTGGGTCAGGCCTGTTGGCCGGCCAGGTGACGGCCGGTGATGTAGCCGAAGGTCATGATCGGCCCGAGCGTTATACCGGCGCCTGGATAGTTGCCGCCCATGATCGAGGCCCGATCATTGCCGACGGCATAGAGCCCGATGATGGCATTGCCGTCGCGACGCACCACCCGACCGACCACGTCGGTGCTCAATCCGTCGAATGTGCCGAGGTCGCCCATGATGATCTTGAGCGCGTAGTACGGCCCGCTCCCAATCGGAGCGACGTTTGGATTGGGCTTGTGCTCGGCATCGCCCAGATAGCGGTTGAAGGCTGTTGTACCGCGTCCGAATTCCCGATCGACGCCGCGAACGGCGCCTTCATTGTATTCATTCACCGCTCTTTCCAGGCCATCGGCATCGATCCCCGTCGCTCCCGCAAGCTCGCGCAAGGTTGCGCCACGTTGCAGATAGCCGTTTCGAACGAAGATCCCGACCGGGACCGGCGCCGGCTTGGCATAGCCGAGACCGTATTTGCGGATCGTCGCATGATCGCAGATCAGCCAGGCCGCAGTCTCCTTGCTGGCAGCACCTTCGGCGATCATCGCAGCGCCGACATCGTGATAAGAGTTCGATTCGTTGGTGAAGCGGTGCCCCTGCCGGTTGACCGCGATCACGCCAGGCTTGTAGCGGTCGACGAGATGGGGAAATACGCCGGTGCGATTGCCCAGGGGGACGCGCGAGACGGGCATCCACGCCGCCGCGCTGGCAAAGCGGATATCGCAGCTTCCGCCGAGTTCTTCCGCCATGCGAATGCCATCGCCCGTATTCGCCACGGGCGTCGGCGATAGGTGCTCGCCACCCCGCGCAAGATGCGGATAGGCACGGGCGACGCGCGCCTTGTCATGCGGGAATCCACCGCTTGCCAGAACGACAGCGCGGCGCGCCGTGATCCGGTACTCGCCATTATCGTCGCGCACAACCGCGCCCGCGATGGCACCGTTCTCGCTGATCAGCCGTTGCGCGGGTGTTCCCGTGAGCAGGGGAATCCCGAGGTCGAAGACGGTCTTTGCAAGCCGCGCTGCGAGCGCGTTGCCGCTCGTGATCTTGACGCCGCGCCGGTAAAGCGCGAGATCCTTGAGATGGTTGGCGAGCCGCTTGGCGACATAGATCGCCGAGGTGATCGAGCTAGTCACGCGGAAGAAGTGCTTCAATTCGTCATTGGACGAGTTGAACATCATGCCGATGAATGTGATGGTCTCAAGCGGCGGCCGAAGGCGCCGGATTTGCTCACCCAGCGCGCGGGCGTCGTATGGGGCCGCAGTGACCGAGCGCCCTGTCCTCGCGCCACCCTCGACCCCGGGATGATAGTCGGGATAGGCGGAGAGAACGAATTTCGCCTCGGTCTCCTTCTCGAAGAAATCGAGCATGCGCGGGCCGACATCGAGAAAGGCATCGATCGCCGCATCGTCGAAGTGATTGCCGGTCTCGTGCTTGAGATACGTGCGCGCCGCCTCGCGGCTGTCCGCAACACCCGCGTCGCGCGCGTGTCTGTTGCCGGGAACCCAAAGCACGCCGCCAGAGAAAGCGGTGGTACCCCCGAAATACTGATCTTTTTCGATGATGATCACGTCGAGCCCGGATTTCCGGGCGGTGATCGCGGTGGACAATCCGCCGGCGCCCGAGCCTACGACCAGCACATCGCACGACAGATCACGCTCGTGTCCTGGCATTCTCGTTCCCTCCACAGCCTTGTCGCGCTGTTGCTTTGTTAGCGCGTCAAGGCGCTTGTCTCCCGATAGGCGCAGTCGCGCCAGCCGCCAATGGACGAAAGACCCTTTGTATTGTACTTTTCATAACCGCAACGCAGCAGACGCCGATGGCTGCAGACGAAGCCAGGGAGCGACAGCCGTGATTCCGCACTATTTTTTATACGAAGAGAAGGCTCAAAGAGTTGAACCTTCGTTCCTTCATATCGAGCCGATACCCATCCGTAGTGGTCGACACAATTGGACAATCCGAACCCACACTCACCCGGATCATCACCAGATCTTGGTGATCAGCAAAGGCGGAGGTGCGATCGATATCGAGGGCGTGACTTGGGAAGTGTCGCCGCCTGCTTTGGTAATCATTCCGGCACTAACCATTCACGCCATTCGCTTCAGGCCTGGCACCGATGGCTATGTCATCACCATAGCGCCGCCGTTCCTCCAATCCGCGCTTGATGACGATCCAGACCTTGTGGACAGCTTTCGCATTCCGACCCGCTTTCTGTCGAAGCAGATTGGCGACGACATCGATCTGACTGCGCTGTTCGCATCCCTCGAGCACGAATTCGTGTGGTCAGCGCCCGGCCGCCGCACCGCAATTAAAGCCTATCTCCAGCTCCTCGCGGTAGCCGTCCGGCGACTGCTCGACCAGGAGCGCGCACGCCCGATCTCGACAACTCGCGATGCGGACACTGTGATGCGATTTCGCGAAATGGTCGAAAAACACTATCGTAGCCACCCACCGCTAGATTTTTACGCGCGCAAGCTCGGCGTTACGACCGCGCGGCTTAATGCCAGCAGCCGTGTTACCACCGGCAAGTCGTCTTTAGCGTTGATCAATGAACGGCTGATCACCGAGGCCAAACGCAATCTGTTGTATTCCGACATGACCGTGAACGAGATTGGCGCCGCGCTCGGTTATAGCGATCCGGCCTATTTCAATCGGTTTTTCGCCCGCAATGTCGGCCTATCTCCGGGCCGTTTCCGCCTTAGCCTACCGCTCGGAGCAAACACGCGTCAGGGTGCGTCGGACGGCCATAAATAGCCGAACCGTTAGCCAAGTTGCCAATGTAGCAAAGAGTACGGAGGAACTGCATCAGAGTGTTGTTCAAATACACCGTCGACTTCTGCTCCGATCATGATTGGCTGCATTGGGTCGCCTAGCAGATTACCCACCATCCTCACGCCGCCGGCATGCGGGATCTCCACGAGCACCGCGAGATACGGTCCCTGCTGCCTCAACGCCGCGTGGGAGGGGTGCCAGGCGCGCTCCCAGCTGAAAATTCGACCTCGCGGCTCGATCTCGGTCCATTCGGGATCAAGGGCATGACAACGATGGCAGATCCATTCCGGCCCAAACTGCCAAGTGTTGCAATTGCTGCAACGCTGCACCAAGAGGCGGTTTTGGCGTAATCCCTCCCAATATGGCGCTGACAAGCCGTCTGCCTCGGCTACCGGAATTGGCAGGCCAGACGGAAGATAGGTCGAGTGTGTCTTGCCGGTCATAGGATCGCCTCCGAGCCGAGTAGAAGATTGCTCGCTGGCGTGACCATTGGACCGCCGATGACCATAGCAGCATCGTTCTTTTGCACCTGGCTCGTGGACGTACCGCGCACCTGGCGCACGGCCTCTAGCACGAGCTCAAAGCCATGCATGTAGCATTCGGCCAAGTTTCCGCCGCTGGTGTTGAGCGGAAGCCGTCCGGATGGCGCGGTCAGGTTTTCAACAGTCAAAAAGTCATTGGCCTCTTCTGGCGGGAAGAAGCCGTGCTCCGCCAGAGCCATCACGACGCCGCCGGTGAAGTTCTCGTAACATTGAACCACGCCGACATCGCGAGGGCCGAGGCCCGCCATCCGGTAAAGGTCAGGGGCAACCGTATCGAAGCTGGCGCTGGCATAGTGTGGCGAGTTGTGCGGGATGGCCCCCGTGCGATATCCCGAACCGGAGGCCGCGCCGAGAATATAGACCGGTTTGTTGCGGAATTCCGTGGCGCGTTCGGCAGGTACGAGCACGAGCGCGGCGGCACCGTCATTTTCCATGCAACAATCGTAGAGATGAAACGGCTCCGCAATCCAGCGCGATGCATCGTACTTGTCCGCATCGAGCGTCTTGCCATGCATAACGGCGCGAGGATTGGACTGCGCATGATGGTAGGACGCGAGCGCAATCGCGCGGAGTGCCTCTTGCCGCACGCCGTGCTCATACATGTAGCGACGCACCCGCATGGCAAAGCGCTGCGGCGGGGCCAGCACGCCGTAGGGCATCAGGTAGGCTTTCTCCCCCGAGATCGTCTCGACGCCAGAGGCCTGCCCGAAGCGACCATATTGGCCTTGAGCCAACGAGCGGAACACGACCACGCAATCTGCAAGGCCCGCGACGATAGAGGCTGCCGCATTAGCGACCGCCGCACAACACCCACCCCCGCCTCCCCCCCACTGCATGGTAGCCGCGCGCAGCCTGTGCGTACCCAGTGCGGCGGCCAATCGGGATGCGTCGCTCCGCTCCTCGCTATAGGAGGCGAAACCATCGATGTCGCGCGGATCGATCCCCGCATCGCTGCATGCCGCCAGAATTGCCTTCAGCGCCAGCTTGAACTCCGGATCAGGCGATGCGCCATGCCGGTAGTAATCCGTCTCGCCGATACCGACAACAGCGACGCGGCCTCTGAGCGTGCGTTCGGCCCGCGCTGCCGCGCTCATGTCTCCGCCTCTTCCGCCGGTCTCGCCACGTTGGCGCCGAATGCACCCGCCTCCGCGAGCCGCGCAAGACGGGCATGGTCGTAGCCGAGCAGCTCCCGCAATACGGTCCCGGTGTGCTGTCCAACAGCAGGTGCCGCCACGGGGTCCACGATGGGCGTATGCGAATAGCGGATCGGCAGGCTGACGTTCGGAATCCAGCCCAACTTGTCGTGCGGGATGCGGGTGACCAGCCCGCGTTCCATCGCTTCGGGCGACCGGATCGCCTCCCCGACGGTCCGCACCTGTCCGCAGGGAACGCCTGCTGCCCGCATGCGGGACTGCCAGTGCGACCAAGGCTGTCGCGCAAATGCTTCACCAAGGATCGCGAACAGCTCGTCGCGTCGCCGGATGCGATCGGTCCCGGTCGCGTAGATCTCGGCCGACGCCAGATCGGCGCGATCGATCACTTGCGACATCAATCGCTGAAAGATCTTGTCATTGCCGCAGTTGATGTAGAAGGCGCAATTCTTCGCCTGAAACACTCCCGACGGGCACGTGTCCGGGCTGGTGTTTCCGTGCCGCTGAGGGGTCGCGCCGCTGAACAGATGCTGCATGGTCGCGTATCCCGTCATCAGCACGGCGTTGTCGAACAGCGACACCTCGACGGCCTGGCCGAGGCCGCTGCGCTCGCGGGCAACGAGCGCACCGAGGATGGCGTTGCAGGCCATCATCGCCGTGCTGATGTCCATCACGGGCGACAGGGCGCGAACGCCCTCACGGTCGGCATAGCCATTCATCGACACGAAGCCGCTCTCGACCTGTGCGATCGGATCGAAACCGAGCCGGTCGGCAAAATTGCCCTCGCGTCCATAGGCCGACACCGAGCAGTAGATGATCTCGGGCCTGATCTTGCGGCAGGACTCGTAATCGAGCCCGAAGCGCTCCATCACGCCGGTCGAAAAATTCTCGACGACAACGTCCGCCGTCGCGATGAGCTCGCGGGCGACATCGACGCCTTCCTGCGACTTGAGATCGAGCGCGACGCTCTGCTTGTTGCGGTTGGTCCAGAGGAACGGTGCGCCATGCCCGAGCTCGGGATGTACCGGCGGATAACGGCGAAGGTCGTCGCCCCGGCCCGGCGCCTCGATCTTGATGATTTCGGCGCCCATATCCGCGAGGATCATCGTCGCGAATGGTCCCGCGATGAAGTGCGAGAAATCGACGACTCTTATTCCCTCGAGCGCCTTGGGCGCATGAGCCGGCCGCGGCGTATGCTCAGGAAAGTCCGCTTCGATCTTGTCCAACATGGTTGCGTCCATTTTTTTCGTTCGATCGTGATACGACTGGAGCCGAAGCGCGCGTCAATTGCCCTTGGCCTGTTCGACCATCGCGCATCCGCCCTGCTCGATCGGCCGGAACGCTTCCGGACCGCTGAGGACGCCGACATTCTCCAGAAGGTCCCACTTGCTCTTCGACGCCTTCGGATCCTTCACTTTCAGGATGTACATGTTGTGGATGGCGCGACCGTCCGCGCGCACGGCGACCGGTCCGAACAGCGCATCATCGATCGGTTTCTCCTTCAGCTTCCGGATCACGGCCTGGGCATCGTTGGTCCCCGCGGCCAATGCCGCGTTCAAATAAGCCAGAACCGACGAATAGACCCCGGCGTGGAAGGCCGTTGGCGACTGTCCATGTTGACGCGCACTGAACTTCGCCGACCAGGCCCTGCTCGCGTCGTTCAAGTCCCAGTAGAACGGCTGGGTGATGATGAGGCCCTGCGCGACGGCCAATCCGCTTGCCTCGACATCATTGGTCGTGGTCAGAAGTGCGGCGAAGGTCTTGCCACTCTGCTTCAGCCCGAATTCGGAGGACTGCTTGATCAGATTGACGGTATCGCCGCCGGCTGTCGCAAACGCGATCACGTCGGCGCCGGAAGCATTGGCCTGCAGGATAAACGACGCGTAGTCGGCATTATTGATCGGCACGTTGACCGAGCCGAGGGCAGCCCCGCCACCCGCGCCGATCACCGACGTTCCGTCGCGAACCATGGACTTTCCGAGCGCATTGTCGGTCGCGATGAAATACCACTTCTTGCCGCCGTGATGGACGAGGTAGCTGCCGATCGTGTGCGAAGCCGCCCAGGTGTCGAAGGTCCACTGGATCGTGTTCGGCGAACAGTATTTTCCGGTCAGATCGGACGACGCTGCGCTGGAGGCGATTAGCGCCGCCTTGCTGCCGCGCACGACCTCGTTGACGGCAAGGCCGACCGCCGAATTCGGCACGTCCGCGACTGCATCGACCTTCTCCTGGTCGACCCAGCGGCGCGCGATGGCCGCCCCGACATCCGCCTTGTTCTGATGATCAGCCGAAACGATCTCGACCTTGAAATCGGGATGCAGCTGCGTGAAGTCTTCCGCCGCCATCCTGGCCGCGGTGACCGAACCCTCATCGGCATTGTCCGAATACGGGCCTGAGGCGTCGTTGAGAACGCCGATCTTCATCGTGCGTGGCGGATCTGCCAACGCAGTCGAGCAGACGATGATGGCGAGAAAAGAGGCTCCAAGAACCGATTGTAGAGGTTTCATGTTTTCCACCCATTGGCGATGATGCTTTTGTTTGTTCAGATGTCCAGGACCAGTGTGCGGGATTTCGAACCCGAGCAGCAGATCATGATGGACTTGTTCGCGGACTGCTCTTCCCGGCTCAAGAACTGGTCGCGATGGTCGGGAGTCCCCTCGATGACGCGCGTTTCACAGGTGCCGCACACACCCTCGGTGCAGGCGTAGTTCGCGGCTATTCCCGCATCCAGTAGCGCGTCCAGAATGGTCTTGCCGGGCGCGACCGCGATGGTGCGGTTGCTCCTTGCCAGCCTGACCTCGAAACCGCCATCGGTTGCCGGCGCCTCCGCCGCCTGGAAATATTCCACGTGCACGTGGTCAGCCGGACGATCGGCGGTCGCCGCCTCGAACGCCTGAAGCATCGGCACCGGGCCGCAGCAATAGAGGTGCGCCTGCGCCGGAGCTCGACCGACGATGGCCGGAAGGTCACACAGACGACCGGATCGCTCGTCGTCAAAATCGAGATGCACAGTGAGGCCTCCGTTCGATCGGAGTGCATCAAGCTCGTCGAGGAAGGCTGCGGCAGGCCGTGTTCGCGCCGCATAGAACAGCTCCGCGGGACGCCCGAGCGCTTGAAGACGGCGGATCATCGATAGCAGCGGCGTAATCCCGATCCCGCCGGCGATCAGGACCGAGTGGCCAGCCTCTTCACAAAGCGCGAAGTTGTTTCGCGGCAAAGACACCGTGACGATGTCACCGGCCTTGAGGTTATCATGAACGAAGCTCGAGCCGCCGCGGCCGGCCGGGTCCTTGTTGACCGCGATAACGTAGCGATGCCGCTCACGCTGGTCATTGACCAGCGAATAGCAACGGATCGTGCCGTTCGGCAGATGCAGGTCGACATGACCGCCCGCCGTAAAGGGTGCGAGATCGCCGCCTGTCAGAGACACCAGTTCGTAGGAATTGATGCGCTCGGCCTCAAAGCAGATCCGCTTGACGCGGAGCGCGACGGTGCTGTCAGCCATGGCGCGCCTCCCGCCATGGATCACGATCGGCACGTCGTTGACCGCACCACATGCTCACAGCTCGTATCCGAAATCGGCGCCCAGTCTGGCCTGCATGAAGGGCGCTCCGGCATCGACCCAGGATTCTTCCGGCGGCAGCCGCAGCGACACCGCCCGCACCATGAACACGTCGGGATCCGCCACGCCTTTCGGCTTCGTTCCGTGATCGCGGTAGGCGCCCACTGCCTCCAGGATGAAGCGCCGCGTCATCGCGATGCCGGTATCGCTCGAGCAGAGATTTTCTTTTGTCCGATCGAAGATCGGGGACACTCCGCTCTGGCAGGCACCGTCCTGCACCCACAGTCCCGGCAGGCCGGAGAACCAGGTCGTCTCCTGCGCCCGATAGTCGAATTGGAAGCCGCTCTGCGGATTGTATTTGGTCCAATAGCCGGCATACGGGACCGTCACCGGATGCTGGACGAGCGCATTGCGGCTGGCATGTCCGCTCTCGCGGCCATTGTGCCCCTCCGCGAAGATCTGCCGCGTCTTCGGCAGCAGCGGCTCCGACGGATGATAGGAGAACATGATGCACAGCGTGTTCTCGTCGTCGATTGGCACCCAGGCATGTCCGCTCAGATCCGGGAACGGCGACAGCGGCGGAACGAGAGTGTAGAACGGCAGCATGAACTGGTTGACGCGCCAGTACAATGTATTGGCATCGTAGTTGCGTCGCGCGGCGATGCTCATGCCGAAGTCCTGCTTGACGCATTCGAAGGTCGGGCGCAGGTCGCGCTTCTGGATCCACGCACTCGTCGTACCCTGCGAATCCAGTCGGCCGTGAAGCAGCGGCGCGTGGGCGGAATCGATCTCGCCTTCGACGGCCTGAAGCCAATTGCACTCCTGCACGCGCACGGAGATATGCACCTGGTCCTGAGGGACCAGATTCCATTCGACATTGGGGAGCGGCGGAAGCTCGGCCTGGTCCGGTCCCATATAGGTCCAGATCATCCCGTTCCGCTCCTTGCAGGGATACGCCATGATCCGCACGCGCTCTTTCAGGCGGCTGCGAACGGGCTCCGCCGGCATATCCGTCACAGCGCCTGTCACGTCGAATTTCCAGCCATGGTAGACGCAGCGCAGTCCGCAATCCTCGTTGCGTCCGAAGATCAGCGGCGCGCCGCGATGCGGACAGGCCTGATCGACCAGCCCGACGCGGCCTTCCGAATCCCTGAAGGCAACGAGATCCTCGCCCAACAGCCGGATGCGTTTCGGTTGGCCATTCGTGGTCAGATCCGCCGACGGCAGGAAGGGAATCCAGTAGAGGCGGAACAGCGCTCCGAGCGGTGTGCCCTTTCCAACCCTCACCAGCCGTTCGTTGTCTTCGTGCGAGAGCATGAGCTTTCCTCCATTACATTGCGTGCAGGCAAACGCCTATCTCGGCGCCCCGGCCAGGAGCGCGGCAACACGACCCGACAATCCCAAATCACGTGCGGTCCAGAGTGGATCAGCCGCAGCGAGCGGCTTGCGCGGCACGGGAGGCGCTGTGCCCGCCTCCACGAGATCCACGATCATTTCGATCCTGCGCCGCTCCAGCTCCTTCAGGGTATCCTCGACGACGGCTCCTTCCGCGCTGCAACCCGGCAGTTCGGGGTAAGCAAGCCGCACAAGCCATTTGCCGGGCTCGGTCTCGACCGCCTCGGCTTCAAGAAGGTAGGGAATCGACAAGAAGTCGCGCAGATCCAAGCAACCCTCCCTGTGGCATCATTTCCCTGACGCCAGTTCTTAATACGTATACGTATTATATTGCTGCGCGTCTTGCAATGGTCCAAACCAAGGGACCGGCTCTGCAAAATTCGAAGGGACGGCTGAGCCGACGATCCGGCACGGGGTTGAGAGCCCCTGATCAAGCTGCTAACGGCTACGAGGTGTCTCGAAGCAACGATTTTAAGGTCAAGCGCGGCATGGCAGCCCACAAGGGAACGAAGGCGAGCGCCGCGGAAATGGCGCGCAACTGGCGACTGGAAGGAGGTATCGGGTTTCTCCTCCGCTTGCTCGAAGCCCGCTACGATGTGCTCTACCAGGACCTCACCGGTCAGAGCGACATCACGCCGCGGCAATTCGGCGTGCTGATCGCGCTCTACCAGGACGGCCCGCTCACCCCGTCCGCACTCGCCGATCGCATCAGCAGCGATCGGAATACATTGAGCGAGATGCTCAAGAGAATGACGGCGCGCAAGCTGATCTCCAAACGGAACAACTCGAAAGACCGCCGGTCGATCCAGGTTCAGATCGCCGCCAAGGGCGAAGAGGCGCTTCTGGGCGTCGTGCCAGCCGCGGCCGAACTTCAGAACGCCTTGCTCGCGCCCCTGAGCAAGGAAGATCGCGCGCACTTTCTCAAGTGCATGCTGGCGATCGCGAAGGCCGCGTCCGCGGACGTCGCACCCTCAGACGGCTGACGTACGCCCCCGTACATTCGCGCTAAGGCGCGTCCTATCGTCCCGAATAGCTCACAGGCAGGCGCTTCAATCCGCCCAGGAAGGACGTCTCGGTCCAGGCCGGCTTGCCCGCAAGTTCGATCCGATCGACCCGACTGAGGAGCTCGCGGAAAAAGGCAACGATCTCCGCCTTGGCAAGGTGCCGGCCGATACAGGCGTGAATACCAAAACCATAGCCGAGATGCCGGTTGGGCGAACGATCCGGAATGAACGCGAAGGGGCGATCGAAGGCCTCTTCGTCGCGGTTTCCCGAGGGATAGCTGAGGAGGATGCTGTCCCCTGCCCTAATTGTCTTGCCGCGCATCTCGTAATCGACGGCTGCGGTGCGGAAGAAATGTTTGACGGGAGACACAAAGCGCACCATTTCCTCTGCGGCGTCCGTCAGCAGGTTGGGCTCGCGCCGCAGACGGGCCATGGCATCTGGATTCTCGATCAAGGCGAGCACGCCGCCGGCGATTGTGGCGCTCGTCGTATCGTGGCCGGCGCTCGCAAGAGCAACATAGTATGAATAAGCTTCAAAATCCTCGATTGGCCGCCCGTCGATCTCGGACGTCGCGATGACCGTTGCCACATCGTCCTTCGGATGTTGCCGCCTCTCCTTCGCGACGTCCTTGAAGTAATCGACATAGGCGATGGTGGCATCGATCAGATCCGAGCCCTTCTGCATGTCAGGGTCGCCTCCACCGAAATAGGCCTGCGTGATCTTCAAGAGGCGCGCTTCGTCTTCCTGCGGCAATCCGAGAATTGTCATCAGGACCCGCAACGGATAGTAGATCGCGATCTCGCCATAAAAGTCGCATCGGTCACCCATGGCAAAAAGCCGATCGACGCTCTCCTTTGCCAAGGCGGTCATACGCTCCGAAAGCGTTCGGATGTGGCGCGGCTGAAACCATGCGTGGGTCAGCTTCTGGTACTTGGCATGGTCCGGATTATCCATTTGCGGCAGAGCCCGGACCAGCATGGGTCTGCCGTTCATCGCTTCCCTGACCTTGCTCTCGAACTCGATGCTCAGGAGCTTTGTTCTGGGTGCATTGATGAAACGATCGGCTTGACGCTCGATCTCGATAATGTCGGCGTATTTGGAGATGATCCAGAACGGGCGGTAGCCGTCAGGCTGCGTCCAATGGACGGGATCATCACGCCGCAATTGGGCGAAGAGACGGTGCTGAAGGTCGATATTCCCATATGTCTTGTGATCGGCAAGCGCATTGTCCAACGCGATATCGAGCATCTCGCTCCTCCCGGATTATTATGTCTTAGGCAACACTCCCAATCTCCCGCATGGTCAGCACGGGCTTGACCACACGGCCGTGCTCGAGATCGTCAACGGCTTCGTTGATCTTCTCGAGGGGATAGGTCTTGACGAATTTGTCGAGCGGCAACCGACCTTGGCGGAAGAACTCGACCATTCGCGGGATGAACAGCTGAGGGTTGGCGTCTCCCTCGACGATCCCGCGAATGGTAATTCCGCGACCGACCACGACGCTGGCTTCGGCCGAGTAAAGAGTCCCGCGAGGCGGCGCCGCCACCTGCGCGCTGACACCGCGAGCTCGAAGGCAATTGATCGAATTTGCCACGGCCGCCGGCGATCCTGTCGTGTCCAGCGAGAAATGCGCACCGCCTCGCGTCAGATCGACAATTTCCACGACCGGATTCTCGGCGCGGCCGGACACTACGTGCGTCGCCCCCAGCTCCTGCGCGACACGCAACCGCTCCGGGACGACATCGACCGCAATGATGGTCGAGCAGCCGACGATCTTTGCGGCGATGATCGCGGAGAGGCCGACAGCTCCGACGCCGAATACGGCGATCGATGTGCCGGCCTGCGGCCGCAGCACATTCATCACCGAACCCATGCCGGTCTGGATTCCGCATCCCAGCGGGGCGAGCAGTTCCAGCGGCAGGCCGTGATCGACCTTGACGATGTTCCTGGCGGTCGCGACGGCATGGGTTGCGAAGGCGGATTGGGCGAAGAAGTGCCCGCCAAGCTCCTTTCCGTCACGCGCCAATGCCGATCCACCGGCTCTGTCTCCGAAGAGGTTAATGGCACGGAAATGGTCGCAATAGCCGAGCGCTCCGTCACGGCAGTTTCCACATTCTCCGCAGGAGCCGAAGCTCATCAGCACATGGTCTCCCGGCCGAATGTGCGTTACCCCGGGGCCGATCTCTTCGACGACGCCCGCCCCTTCGTGCCCCAAGACCTTCGGCATCGGAATCGGAATATGCTGAATCTTCACCGCCAGATCGGTGTGGCAGATTCCGCAAGCATGCACCCGGACCCGAACCTCGCCGGCCTGCGGAGCCCTGAGCGTACAGGTCGCGATCTCAAATGGATCTTTCGGGCCATTTGCGATGGCGGCCACGACATTGGTAGTGCGAATGGTTTCTGGCCCGGGCATGGCGGGTCAATCACCTTTCCCGGCCTGGTTTCCGAACACGCCCGCCTCCGCAAGGCGCGAGATCGTCTCGCCGGACAGACCCAGAACCCGCGCCAGCACATCATCGCGATGCGCGCCGATCGCGGGAATGTCGCGCTGCATCGAGATTGGTGCGCCCGACATTTTCCAGGGCGCGTTGACGCCCATGAATTCGCCGGCCCCGTCCGCGATCTTGGCGAACGCACCGCGCTCCAGGAGATGCGGATCGGTCAAGGTCGCGCCGGGATCGCGATATTCGGCGCTTGGAACGCCCGCCTTGTCGAGCGCCGCCATGCATTCGCGCACCGTGTGACGCTCGGTCCACTTCTCGATGACCTGCATCATCGCAGTCCAGTTCGCGCCGCGTCCCGGCACAGTCCTGAAACGCGGGTCACTGGCAAGCTCGCTCTGCCCCGTCACCTCGCAAAGCGCCGCGAAATTTCGCGGCGTGATCGGCGCAATGAGGATGTCGCCATCAAGGGCGCGCACCGGACCATAGGTGGCGCGCGACGAGGTGATCGGGAACTGCGCCTCCTGCAATTCGTAGACGAGCAGATTGAGCATGCAGTCCATCAAGGCGACGTCGATCCGCTGCCCGGCTCCGGTCCGTGCCCGCTGGACCAGCGCCGTCTGAATCGCCGAATAGCCGAAGATGCCGCCGAGAACATCCGCGACGAAAATGGCGCCGGCCGCCGGCCGGTCCCGATCGCCGGCATATCGCATCAAGGACCTGTCGAAGCCGCTCTCGGCATGGACGATCATGGCATAGGCCGCACGCTCCGCCGCGGGACCCGACTGTCCGTAGCCGGATATCGAACAGTAGATCAGGCGCGGATTGATCGCACGCAGCGCCTCGTAGCCGAGGCCAAGACGGTCCATCACACCCGGCCGGAAATTCTCGACGAGAATGTCGGTTTCCTTGACCATTTGGTGCACCAGCTTGATCGCCTCGACGCTCTTCAGATCGAGGGCAAGGCTGCGCTTTCCCGCATTGAGCTGGCCAAAATAGGCGCTGTGGCCTTCGCGCAGCGGCGTCCGCAGACGCATGTCGTCGCCTTCGGGCGGCTCGATCTTGATGACCTCCGCACCGACATCGGCGAGCAGCCGCGCGCAATAGGGTCCCGCCAGCATGATCGAAAAGTCAAGCACGCGCACGCCCTCGAGTGGCAGGCTCGCCGTGTTCTGCCCGTGCATGCGGTCACTCCTATCTGGGCAGCCCGAGTGCCCGTTGCGCAATGAGACTGCGCTGGATTTCGTTGGTGCCGATACTGATGACCCACATCAGCGAGTGACGCAGGTTCTGCTCGAAGCGGCCGCTATCGATCGCACCGGGCATCTGCTCCGACAGGGCCGCGCGCATGCCGAGAATGTCGAGCGCCGCTTCGCCGAAGCGCTCCATCAATTCTCCCGAAAATACCTTGCTGATCGCGCCGTATTCCGGCGGCGTCACGCCGTCTGCCGCAAGCTCGGCGCAGTGCATCATCAGTTGACGCCCGATCTCGATCTCGGCCGCAAGTGTCGCCATCCTGTCGCGGACAATGGGATCGTCGCACAGCGCTGATCCCGCACCGTCCCTCTCCATGACGTGCCGGCGCAACTGCTCGAACGCATGAGCAACTTTCAGGACGATGCCTCCGCCGACCAGACCGCGCTCGAACGCGAGCGCGCCGGTCAGGACTTTCCAGCCGCCATTGACCTCGCCGACAATGTTCTCCAGGGGAATGCGGACGTTATCGTAGAAGATATTGGCGAAGGAGCCGTCATACATCGTGATCGCCGGCCGGATCGTCACTCCCTCGGCGTTCATGGGCACGATGAACATGCTGATGCCGGCGTGCGGCGTCTTGGCGTCCTTGTCCGTGCGGGCGGCGAGGAACATGTACTTGCCCCACCACGTCGTGGTCCAGATCTTCTGACCGTTGATCACCCAGTAATCGCCGTCGCGCACCGCGCTGGTGCGCAGCGCCGCGAGGTCCGAGCCCGCTTGCGGTTCGCTGTACCCCATCCCGTGCATGGCTTCGCCGCGAAGAATTTCGGGCAGATATCGCCGCTGCTGTTCGGGCGTCCCGAACATCATCAGGGCATTGGCCTGGATCGCAGCACCGATGCGCGGCGCTTCGCCCCGCTCCATCGTCTCCATGAGAGCGATCTGCTCGAGCGGCGAGCGTGCCTGGCCGCCGAACTCCCGGGGCCAGCCGAGACCGATCCAGCCCGTCTTGCCGATATGGCGCGCGAAGTCGGCGTCGAACTCCCGTTTGGCGAAAGGCTTGCGATCGAATTCCGCTTTCCGGTCCCCCGACCAATGCCGACCAAGCCATCCCCTCACCTGCTCGCGCAGCGCGTTGCCGGCGGCGCCGAGATCGTATTCAGGCAGGCCCGAACTGCCGGGATCCAGCAAGGAGGACGCCAGCGACCGCTTCGCAGGCGACGCTCCACCCAGCATGATCGTGTCGAGATGCACCCGTTTGAAGTGCAACGGCGCCTCGTGCTCGTCGGCATAACCGATCGCTCCGAATGCGTGATGCGTCTCGAGCGAGACCCGCCGCAAGGCATCGCTTGCGAAGGCGACGGCAGAGTTGGCGAAGTAGCGCCAATCGCGGTCGTCGATATCGTGGAGCCTTGCCGCATGGTCGACGATCAGCCGCACCCCTTCGAGGGCGATGAAGCCATTGGCGAGCTTATGCTGGATGGCCTGGAACCTTCCGATCGGCTGGCCAAACTGATGCCGCTCCTTGGCGTAGTCCGTCGCCAACTCAAACGCGCGCCGGGCGGCACCAAGCGCCCGCGCCATCAGCGCCAGCTTTCCCCTGAGCAGGAGATCGTCGAGAACGCCACCCTCCAGTGCGATGAGGGTGACTGGCGCCGAACTGAGGCGGACTTCACAAAAACCCCAGGCGCCCATGGCACGCGTCGGGACGACGGCCACGCCCGCAGCATCCACCGCCACAAGGCCAAGAACCGACCGGTCGATGGCGACAAGCAGATGCGTGCAGCTTTCCGCGGCCTCCACGAGACGAAGTAATCCGTCCGCACGGCCATCCCGAACCCGCATCGCGCCCGCGCCCGGGTCTGGATCGAGCACCCCGAACGAAACGGCGAGCCGGGCCGAACCCGCGTGCAGTCTGCTCAGACAATCAATTGCTACCTCGGACTTCGCGGTTGAGAGCGCGAAATTGGCGAGCGCAGCCGACCACATCGGAGCCGGGCACGCCGCGCGCCCGAGTTCGGCGAGCACCACCGCAACCTCGCGCAGGCCCCCTTCCTGTGGGTCAGAGCCGAGACTGCCGACGCCCTGCCCGACCAGTCTGGTCCATATCGCCGCAACGTCCTGCGGCGAAGGGCCATGCCTGACGCAGTCGGCATTCCACTGCTCGCCGAGAAACCCGCGAAGGGAATCCCGGAGCATCTGCCTGATCTCTTCGTTCGGGAGCTCGGCCGCGTCCATGACGGACTAGCCGTGGCCGGACTCTTGGCCAAACCTGGGCTTGCGCTTCTCCTTGAACGACATCGTCGCCTCCTTGTGGTCGGAGGTTTCGAATGTCACCTGCTCGAGCGCCATCGAGGCCTCGAGCAGCATATTCACCCGGTCCTTGACGATCTGATTGATCGACAGCTTGGTCCAGCGAATGGCCCAGGTGGGACCGTTTGCGAGCTCGATCGCGATTTCCCGGGCCTTCGCCAGAACCTCTGCCCGGGGTGCGACATGATTGACGAGGCCGATCCGCTCCGCTTCCTTGCCCCTCAACAGGGTCCCGCGAATGAGGAATTCCTTGGCCTTGTTGATGCCGACAAGCAACGGCCAGATAACAGTGCCACCGTCTCCAGCCACCAGGCCGACCCGCGAGACATGCGTGTCGCCGATGCGCGCATCTTCCGCCATGACGGTGATATCGCAGAGCAGTGCATGCGTCGCGGCAAGGCCGATGGCATCGCCGTTGATGGCCGCGATGATTGGCTTGTCGAGCTCGAGCTGGCGCGTCACCCCGCGGCGGCTGATCATGGGGTCGTGGACCTCGCCCTCCTCCAGCACATCGCCGCCCGGCCGCTCGGACATCGCCTTGACGTCGCCGCCGACGCTGAAGAACTCGCCGGCGCCGGTCAGCACGACGACGTTGACGGCATGATCGTCGGCGAGATCGTCCCAGATCGTGCGAAGCTCACGGATCAGTTTCTGATTGATCGCGTTGCGCGCCTGGGGCCGGTTCAGGGTTACAGTCGCGACCTTGTCGGCGACATCGACGGTCAAGCACTCATACCTGGCGTATCGGGACATGTTTTCCTCCATTCATTTTCTTGCTTTGGCAGTGCCCCCGCGTGACCAGCGACACACCAGATCGGCTACCGCCTCATACCTGGCTGCATCTCCGCCAGCGCCACCTGAAGCGACATCGCTCCCGGATCCTGCTCCAGCATCCGTTGCACCGCTTCCAGATGGCTGCGCATCACCCTGATCGCGGACGCAACATTCCGCTCGCGCAGCGCCGCGAGAAATTGCCGGCGCCGCTCGGAAAGCCGCGCCATTGCAACGCCGCTCGATGCGACCTTTGCGTAGACGAAACGCATATGAATTTCCGTGACGGAATCCACGATCATAGAGATCACCCTGTTCCCCGTCGCCGCAGCAAGGATTTTGTAAAACTCGCGCGAACATTCGACACGGTCCAGCAAGCGACCCTCCCGGGTCGCGATATCGGTGCGGTCAATGTTGGCTTCAAGCGCCGCGAAATCGGCCTGTCGCGCGTTCGCGCATGCAAGCCGCACGACGAGATCCAGAACGTGGATACGCGCTTCCGACAATTCACGCACCGAGATCGTGCCGAGGCTCAGCATGTCCTGCATCACGACGTTCATGCGGCTGGTGTCGCCGGCCTGAACGAAAGCACCTCCCTTGACGCCCTTCTGGAGCCGAAGCACGCCCGCCATCTCCAGGCTGCGCAAGGCCTCCCGGAGGACGTTGCGGCTGACCCCGAGCTGCTGCGCGAGATCCCGCTCGGGCGGCAGCTTGTCGCCGGGCTTGAGCACGCCTAGCGCCAGCTGCTCGCGAATGCGCTCGCAGATCTCCTCAAATGCACGACGGGTGTGAATGGGCCGAAACATCAATGGCGCGGACGCGCCGGCGGCACGGAGATCGGACGTCCGCTCCCGCCGCTTGAGCGAAGGGCGACGGGGGCTGACGGGCGCATGGGGGCTTGACTTGGGTGACATGCAGTGAATTATTAAATGGATCACCCATTAAATGGAAGACCTTTTTGGCTTCCCAATGAAAAAATATCGGAGACGTCCATGAGCTTCACTGAGGAGCAGATCGCCTTTCGCGACAACATTCGAAAAATGGCCACCAAGCATGTGGCGCCGATCGCAGCCGAGATCGACGAGACCGATCGCTTTCCGCTGGAGCTCGTAAAGCTCTTCGGCGAGATGGGGCTGATGCAGCTCTGGGTCCCCGAACAATATGGCGGACCGAACGGCAATCTGACCATGGCTTGCATTGCGCGGGAGGAAATATCGAGATTCTCCCCCGCTTGCGCGTCTATCGCGGCGCTGAACACGATGTTCATCATGCCGTTGCTCCACTTCGGCTCCGAAGAGCAGCGGAAGAAATACCTGCCCATCATTGCGAAAGGCGGCATCGTGACCGCGATCGCGATTTCCGAGCCGCAAGCCGGCTCCGACGTGACGGCGATCAACACGCGCGCGAGGAAGGACGGCGATTGCTATGTCCTGAACGGCCGGAAGCAATGGTGCAGCTACGGAGTGGCAGCCGACTACATCGTCGTGATGGCGCGAACGAGCGACAGTCCCGGTGCGGACGGCATCAGCGCCTTCATCGTCGAACCGAAGAACATGGAGGGAATCACCTTCGGCCGGCACGAGCGCAAGATGGGCTTTCGCGGTGCACCGAACACGCCGATCTTCTTCGACAACGTCCGGGTGCCGCTCGAAAATCTCGTCGGTGAGGAAGGCAAGGGTTTTCGCGCGTCGATGCGCGCCCTCGACCTCAACCGTCCCACCATAGGTGCTCAGTCGGTCGGACTGGCTCAAGGTGCGCTCGACGTATGCGTTGCTTACGCGAAGGAACGCAAGCAGTTCAAGAAGTCGATCTCCGAGTTTCAGGGCGTGCAGTTCATGCTGGCCGACATGGCGATGCAGATCGAGGCCGCACGTGCACTCGTCTATGAATGCGCGCGCGCCGGTGACGCCGGCGACTGGAAGCGCCTAAACGTCCTTGCCAGCATGGCCAAGTGCATCGGCAGCGACATGGCCATGAAGGTCACGACCGACGCCGTGCAGATCTTTGGCGGCTATGGCTACACGATGGACTATCCGGTCGAACGCATGATGCGCGACGCCAAGCTGACGCAGATCTTCGAGGGCACCAACCAGATCCAGAGGATGGTCATTGCCCGCGAGCTTCTGCGATAGCAACGACAACAAGTAACATTGGAGGAACGTTTTGAACGGTAGCACCGACCGAATTCTATGCATAATTGCTGCAGCAGCGGCCCTTGCTTCTGCGCCCGTCCATGCGCAGAAGGCCTATGGACCCGGAGCCAGCGATACCGAAATCAAGCTCGGGCAGTCGACCCCGCTCAGCGGTCCGGCGTCGGCTTTCGGCGCCGGCGCAGGACGCGCGGTCGTCGGCTATTTCGAGATGATCAACGAACAGGGCGGCATCAACGGGCGCAAGATCAACTTCACCCAGCTGGACAATGCCTACAGCGCGCCAAAGGCGGTCGAGCAGTCGCGCAAGCTCATCGAGGACGTCGGCGTTCTCGCCGAGGTCGGCACCATCGGCACGGTTCCGAATGTCGCCATCCAGAAATATCTGAACTCGAAGCAGGTGCCGCAGCTCTTCATCACCGCCGGCGGACGTCGCTTCAACGATCCGAAGGCATTCCCGTGGACCGTGCCGCTCTATCCGGACTTCGAGACCGAAGGCCGCGTCATCGCAAAGTACATTCTCAATGCCAAGCCGGACGCAAAGATCGGTGTCCTGTTCCAGAATGACGACTTCGGGCGGGACTATGTCAAAGGGCTGCGCGCCGGCCTCGGGCCGAAAGCGTCGCAGATCGTCATCGAAGCTTCTTATGAACTGGCGGATCCAACGATCGATTCCCAGATCGTCCAGCTCAAGGCGGCCGGCATCGACACGCTGATCGAACAGTCCTCGGCCAAGGCTGCGGCTCAATCCATCCGCAAGGTGCATGAGCTCAACTGGAACCCGCTCCACGTCATCGGCGGCTCAACGGCGTCGGTCGAGACCGTCCTGAAGCCGGCCGGCCTTGATGCATCAAAGGGATTGGTCACCACGCAATTCCTCAAGCAGCCGGGCGATCCCGCCTGGGCGGACGACGAGGAGATGAAGACCTACAAAGGATTTCTGAAGAAGTATGCCTCTTCAGCCAATCCCGACGACTACTCCGTGCTGGTCGCCTACATGAACGTCAACGCCCTCACCGCAGTGCTGAGGAAATGTGGAGACGAGCTGACCCGGGAAAACTTAGTCCGCCAAGCGACGTCGCTCCAGGGCGCGCGGATGCCCCTGATGCTCCCCGGGGTCTCGATCAGCACGGCGCCTGGCGACTACACGCCGTTCAAGATCCTCCGCATCGCCAAGTTCGACGGAACGAGCTGGGCACTGTCCGGCGATCCCATCTCGGCTGAGTAGCACGAAGCGGTGATGGCGACCGCCGTCAGGCGTTCGCCATCGCACCCATTGCCTGGAGCGCATCAATCTCGTCCGGCGGAAAGCCCCAATCGGCGAGTGCGCCCCGACTATCGCGCCCCGGCGCAGGTGGCGCCCGGTGGAGGTCGGATGGCGTGCGGGAAAAGCGCGGCGCCGGGCTCGGATGGCGCACGCCGTCGAACGCCTCATAGACGTTCCGCGCCTTCATCTGCGGATGCGATGGCGCTTCGTCGATCGTCAAGACCGGCGCGAGACAGGCGTCTCGCCCCATGGCGAGGGCAACCCATTCGTCTCGGGTTCGTTCGGTGAATATCTTCGCGAAGCGTTCGCGCATCGCCGGCCATGACGAGCGATCGTTCTGACCCGGGAGCTCGCTCCCGTTAAGCCCAACCACCTTTAGCAAATTGGCGTAGAACTGCGGTTCGATCGCCCCCACCGCGACGAACTTGCCGTCCTTGGTCGCATACGTGCGGTAGAATGGCGCACCGCCATCGACGATGTTGTCCGCCCGCCGCCGGGTCCAGCTTCCCTGCTGACGAAAGGCTTGAAACGCCGACATCAGATGCGTCACGCCATCGATCATGGCGACATCCACGTTCTGCCCCTGCCCCGATCGCCGCGCCTCCATGGCTGCCGAGAGCAACCCCACGACGAGATAGAGTGCTCCCCCACCGAGGTCAGCGACGAGATTGAGCGGAGGCGGAGGCGGTCGATCGGCCTCACCGAGGCAATGCAGCGCCCCGGTCAGCGCGAGATAGTTGATGTCGTGCCCCGCTTCCTGCGCGAGCGGGCCCTCCTGCCCCCACCCCGTCATGCGTGCATAGACCAGACGCGGATTGGCGACGCGGCAGACCTCGGGTCCGAGCCCCAGCCGTTCCATCACCGTCGGACGGAACCCCTCGATCAGCGCATCTGCCTGCGCGGCGAGTTTCAGAACCGCCGCGATGGCGAGCGGCTGCTTGAGATCGAGTGCGACCGAGCGCTTGTTCCGATTGTAGAAGTCAAACTGGGCCGGCAGATCCGGCTCGGCGCCCGGCTTTGCGATCCGATCGATGCGCACAACGTCCGCTCCGAGGTCGCCGAGCAGCGCGCCTGCAAAAGGTGCCGGCCCGATACCGCCCATCTCGATCACACGAAAGCCCTCCAAAGGTCCAGTCAAGACGAACTCTCCTCTTCGGGTATCGGCCACTCGGCCTCAGCGGTGAAAGCGCACGACGTCATCGATCGCAGCCCGATCGACCCGCGCAGAGTTGGCCTTGACGCCATGATCCTCATAGCCAAACGAGATACCGAACAGCAGCCTGTAACTGGGAGAAATGCCGAGCTGTTCGCGAACAATGTCAGGAAACAGACCGAGCGCGCCCTGCGCGCAGGAGGCGATCCCACGCGCGGTCAGCGCCAGCATGAGGGTTTGCGCATACATGCCGATGTCGGTCGCCTCGCGTGTATCGAACGGCTCCGGCATGAAAATGAACACGGCATGAGGCTCGTCGAAGAACGCATGGTTGCGGATATACGCGAACTTGCGCCCCACCGTATCGCTCCGCGCAACGCCCATCGCGCCATAGAGAGCCTGCGCCGCACCGACCTGCCGTTCCCGATAGATTCCGGTGAACTTGCCGTCGGCTGGCCAATCCGGCTTGATCGGCTCGTCGCGCATCCCTGCCGCGACAAGCGCCTCGCGAAGGCGCCTGAGCTTCTCCCCCGACACCACATGCGGCATCCAGGGCTGTACATTGCAATTCGAGGGCGCGCACTGTGCCAACTTGAAGACCTCGCGAAGGATCGCATCGGGCACCTCGCACGGAAGGAAACCGCGCACGGATCGACGCCGGCGGATCGCTTCATCGACGCTCATCGACGGTCGTTCCGGCATGCTCATGGCTCGCCCTCGATCAAGGCCATTCCCCGCGTCGCATAGGCACGCGCGAGCCGGCGCCCCACATTCGCGGCATCAGGTAGCGTGTTGTTGCCGAGTTCGCCGCGAGCCGCGACGCCGGCGCTACCGACCGCACCGCGGAACATCGCGAAGACCTGGTGAAACGCCGTCAGCCGTTCGGTCGCTGCCGCGTCGTCGTAGTAGCGGACGAGATAGCCTTGCTCGCTCGGTATCCCCATCCGATCGAGCGGCAGACCGAGCAAGCCTCCGTTCTCGTCAGGTGCCATGCGCCACGCCTGCGTGTTGAACGCGAGATCGACCAGCGGGTGGCCGAGGGTCGACAGCTCCCAATCGAGCACACCAATCACGTGCGGTTCGGTCGGATGAAACACAAGATTCGCCATCCGGAAGTCACCATGGCAAAGCGCAAGGCTGTCGCTTTCGGGCACACGCTCTGACAGCCAGCGCACCATCCGGTCGAGTGCCGGATTGTCGTCATCACCGCGGCGGTACTCGCCCCACAACTTTGACCAGCGATTGAGCTGGCGGGCAAAATAGTTTCCGGGCTTGCCGAAATCACCGAGCCCGACCGCGCTGTAGTCCAACCGGTGCAGCGCAGCCAACGTTTCACCCATTGACCGATAGCAGGCCGCGCGCTCTTCCGGCGCGAGCCCGGGTAGCGCGTAGTCGTAGATAACCCGCCCTTTCAGCCATTCCATGAGATAGAACGGCGTGCCCAGCACCTCGCGATCCTCGCAGTAGCGGTAGGGTTTCGGCGTCGGCACAGCGCTGTTTTGCAAGGCCGTGAGGACTCGATACTCGCGGTCGATCGCGTGAGCCGACGGCATCAGCACGTTGTTCGGCTGCTTGCGCAGAACCGCCTGCCAATCGCCGCAGGTCACGAAATAGGTCGGGTTCGACATTCCTCCGCTGGTGCGCGTTACGAGCGTCTCGGAGCTTCCGCCGAGCCAGTCTCTCAGATATGCGTCGAGCCGACGAAGATCGAAATCCACAGCCGCGTCGCCCGCCTGTCCGTTCATCGCAATCAGCTCGCGCTTTTGCCGCTGAAGCCGAACAGATATTGTGCCACGCGGCGCATCTGCACCTCTTCGGTTCCCTCCGTAATGCGATAGCGGCGGTGATGGCGGTAGATGTGCTCGAACGGCATGGCGCGGCTATAGCCCATGCCGCCATGCACCTGCATGGCACGGTCCGCGGCCTCGCAGCACAAACGGTTGGCGCGGAAGTTACAGATCGACACCATGTCGCTGATCGTCAGCGGGTTCTGGCGATCCATCTGCCATGCGGTGCGGAAGATGAAGTTGCGCAGCATCTGGTAGTCGGCCCAGAGCTCGACGAGCGGGAACTGTACGGCCTGCTTTTTGGCGAGCGGCTCGCCGAACGCGACGCGCGATTTCGCGTATTTGACCGCTTCCTGGATGCAGTAGCGCGCGGCACCGGCGCTGGCCGCCGCCTGGCGGATGCGGTTCTCATGCACGAAGCGCTGGGCGACGACGAACCCCTCACCTTCCCTGTGCAGGATCGCGCTGTCGGGCACGCGCACGTTGACGAGCTCCGTCTCCGCGTGATCGCTCGGCATGTTGAAAGTCCAGTGATTGTAGAGCACGTTGTGGCCGGACGTATCGGTCGGCACGATGAAGGCGGTAATGCCCTTGGCCTCGCCCGGCTTGCCTGAGGTGCGGGCGAACACCAGATTGGCGTGTGCGCGCGCGACCTGGCTGTTCCAGCGCTTGCGGCCGTTGATGACCCAGTGATTTCCGTTGCGCTCGCCGGTGGTCTCGAGCCAGGTCGCGTCGCTGCCATGGCCGGGCTCGGTCAGGCCAAAGGAGAGATGCTTCTTCCCCGTGATGATGCCTTCGATATAGGTCTTCTGCTCCTCGGTCCCGTAATCGGCCAGCGCCGGGATGATCGGAAAATTGCCAACAATCGACGATTCATCCTGCAGGTCGTTGTGCAGCCCCAATCCCTTGGCAGCGAGATGCTCGCGGATCGCGGCAATCGCGAGATTCGACGCAGCCTGCCCGCCACACGATTTCGGCAGGCCATAGCGCAGATGCCCGGCTTTGTCGGCGCGGCGCTCCATCTCGCTGATGAGCGCACGCCATTCATCGCGGGGACGGCCGTCATTGTCCCAATCGGTGCGGGCGTTCTCGCGACGGTGGTCGAAAAACTTGATGTTGTCGCGTTCGAGCGGCTTGATCTCCGCCTCGATGAAGGCGTCGAGTTCGGCGAGCTTGTCGGTGATCTCCTGCGGGAGTTCGAAATCCACGGCGCCTCTCCTGTCTTTGTTCTTGTTGAGCCGTCCGCCCTGCTAGAGCGCGATCCGGCCATAGGGATGGGTGCTGCTGACACCGCCATCGACGGACAGCAGCTGACCGTCCACATAGGATGAATCGTCGCTCGCCAGGAATGCCGCTGCCGCCGCGATTTCCTCAGAGCGCCCCGGGCGCTTGAGCGGCGTGACGTGACCGAGCTTGGATTCGACTCCGCGCGCACGCGCGTCCTCGAACACCTTGCGCGTCAGTTGCGTCTCGACGAGCCCGGGCAGCACCGCGTTGACGCGGACGCCGGTGCCGGCAAAGGCGTTGGCCGCCGTCTGCGCCAGATTGTTCACCGCGGCTTTGCTTGCGCTGTAGGAGATCGCGCCCGCATTGGCGCGGAGCGACGCAGCGGATGATGTCAGGATGATTGAGCCATATCCCTGCGCAGTCATGTGACGGCCGGCGTATTTAATGGCGAGGAAGCAACTGATCGTGTTGATGCGATAGACCTCGGACCATTCCTCCACCGTCTGCTCGAGCAGCGGCGTATTGGTCCCGGTGACGCCGATATTGGCGAAGAAGACTTCCAGCCCACCGAACTCAGCGACGCAACGCGCTACGACCGCAGCCACGTTCTCCTCGACCGCGGCGTCCGTGATCATGGCGGACGCGACTCCGCCCTCGGCCCGGATCTCCGCAGCCGCTTCCTCGGCATTGCCGGCGCGGCCGACCACTAGGACGGAGGCGCCTTCGCGCGCAAAGCGAATGGCGCTGGCGCGGCCGATTCCGCTTCCGCCGCCGGTAACGACCGCGCGCTTGCCTTCGAGCCGCTTCATGCGTCTTCTCCTATTTTGCAGGAACGGTCCAACCACCATCGGCGGTGATGACCGCGCCCTGGATGTAGCTTGCGTCGTCGCTCGCGAGGAACGCCGCGAGCGCCGCGATCTCCTCGGGCGCACCGAAGCGCCCGGCCGGCATCTCGGCCTGACGCGTCGCGATCGTCGCCTGGTCGAACTGCGCGATCGAGGCTGGCGTCCCGATCATGCCCGGCGCGATCACGTTGACGCGGATCTTCTTGGCGGCCAGCTCGATGGCCGAGGCACGCGACAGTCCAACCACGCCGGCTTTCAGCGCTGAATAGGCGATGGAATCCTTGGCCGGATGAAACGCCGACACCGAGCTTAGATTGACGATCGAGCCGCCGCCGCGCCGCTCCATCTGCGGCACGACGGCCCGAGTCGCCCAAATCAGGCCATGCACACCGACGGCGAACATCCGCTCCACGGTGTCGACCGTGATCTCCGTCAGCGGCTCGAAGCGCGCAAACACAGCATTGTTGACGAGCACGGCCACCGACGCATCGAACTCGCGCTCGACGCAGGCAAACAGCGCATGAACGGCCTCGCGGTGCCCGATATCAACTTCGTAACCTCTCGCATCGAACCCCATGTCTTTCAGTCGGTCGACCGCAGGCTCCAGGCGGCGCGCGCTGATATCGACACAAGCAAGGCGCCCGCCCTCCTGGCCGAACCGCTCGGCGATGGCGAAGCCGATGCCACGCGCTGCGCCCGTGACGACGCAGACGCGGTCCTTTAGACGCGGGTTCATGCGCTGGCCTTGTGAGGCGGCACGGCGAACGCCTTGGCGATCTCGCGAAGCTGATACTTCTGCACCTTGCCGGCCGGCGTCTTCGGCAGGTCGGCGACGATTTCAATGCGCTCCGGCCAATACTGCTTGGCGACCTTGTGCTCGGCCATGTGCGCCTGCACGGTAGCGAGATCGAGCGTCATGCCCGGACGCAGCACCACGAATGCGCAGGCCCGCTCCCCGAGCCGCGGATCCGGATAGCCGACAATGGCGACGGAGAGCACGGAAGGCAGCTTGAACATCAGGTTTTCGATATCGAAGACGGGAACGTTTTCCCCGCCGCGAATGATGATATCCTTGATACGGCCGTCGATCCGGATGTAGCCCTCGTCGTCCATGTAAGCCATGTCGCCGGTATCGAACCAACCGTCGGCGTCGAACGGCTCCATGTCCTCCCGCTTGTAGTAGCCGAGGAACATCTGCGCACCGCGGACCTTGAGCAGCCCGCGCTCTCCGACCACAGCCGGAGAGCCATCCATGCGCAACACCTTGACCGCGACGCCTTCGACCGGACGCCCGTCGGTCTTCGAAGATTTTTCCAGTGCGCGCTCGGGCTCGGTCAGCGTGCTCGCGAGCGACTCCGTCATGCCCCACAGCGAGCACACCTTGAGATCCAGCTCCCGATAGGCGCGATCGATCAATGCCGGCGGGATCGGGGCACCCGCGCAGAGAAACTTGCGCAGCTCGGCCGGTTTCGCCGCGCCCGCCGCGACGGCCTCACACATATCGGCCAGGAACGTCGCGGCGCCGGCCGAATAGGTGACGCCCTCCTTGGCCATGATCGAGACGCCGCGCTTGGGCTCCCAGATGTCCTGGAAAATCACGGTGGCGCCGATCTTCAGGCCGAGCAGCATGCCCGCGGCAAAGCCGGTCATGTGGCCGAGTGGCGAGCAGACCAGCATCGTGTCGGCGGCATCGAGGCGGAAGCGGCCGCCAAGTCCGATGCAGCAGCCCATCAGCGTGTTGAGGCAATGCATGACGCCCTTCGGCGAACCGGTGGTTCCCGAGGTGAACATCAGCACGGCCATCCGATCCGCCGGCAGCGCGCCGATTTCGCCGGCCGGCGGCGGGCCGAGCCGCTCGCTGCCCGACAGCAATACCTGATCGAAGCCGCTTGCCCCCTCGCCGTCGACGACGATGACATGGGCGAGTTTCGGCAGATTCGGCTGCAGCGAACGCGCCATGACCTCGTGATCGAAACCGCGGAACAGTTTGGGCACCACCAGCAACCTGGTCTCGGCAAAGCCGAGCATGTAGCTCAGCTCATGCTCACGGAAGATCGGCATCAGGGGATTGACCACCGCGCCGACCCGGAACGCCGCGAGCGCAATGACCGCGAATTCCCACCAGTTCGGCAACTGCACCGAGACGACATCGCCGGGACCGACGCTGAGACGACGCAGGGATGCGGCAGCGCGCGAGATCAGATCGCCGAGTTCCGTATAGCTCAAGCGCTTTGGCGTATCGCGATCGGCACGATCGGCCATCAAGGCGAGCTTGTCGGGCGTGGCAGCGATCGTCTGCTGCAGGAACTCGTCGAAACTCTTGTCGACCCAGAAACCGCTGGCGCGCATCGCACGCGCATGCGCCACGGGATCGAAACGATGCTCGCTCATGACGTAGCCTCCATGACGATTGATCGATGCACTTGACGGCATATTAGTTCGCTAGTGTATTATATTCAAAATCAACTGCAACCCTAAAATGGGCGGTATTCGCGATCGGAGACGCGCCGCATTCGACGTTTCGTGATCTAGTGCATTACTTCCTGTGCGGCCTTGCGGCGCGGCAGGAAAGCAAGGAGGCAATCATGAAAGCAGCAGTCCTGGAACGACGCGGCGTGGACGGCGTGGTCTGGCGCGATTTCCCCGATCCGGTGCCGGCCGCCGGCGAATCCGTGCTGAAGGTCGCGGCAGCGTCGGTCAACCGCGTCGATCTCTATATGCGCGACAATGGCAGCGGCATCACCCACACTTTGCCGCAAGTGATGGGCGTCGAGGCCGCCGGCGAGGTTGTCGAGGCCGCACCCGGCAGCGGACTGAAGCCGGGCATGAAGGCAGTGCTGTTCTCCGAAGCGTTTTGCGGCAGGTGTCGCTACTGCCTGGCCGGCGACCAGCCGCTCTGCGAAAACGTCAAGATCATGGGCGAGCATCGCGATGGCGGTTTTGCCGACTACATCGCGATGCCCAGCACGTGCTTCTTCCCTCTCCCCGACGATGCGGATCTGGTCGCCGCGGGCGCCCTGATGACCGGCCATCTCACCGCCTGGCGGATGCTGTTCGGCAAGCGCGCGCTGCAACCCGGCGAAAGCGTCATGATCGTCGGCATCGGTGGTGGCGTCGCGGTCGCCTGCCTGCAACTCGCAAAACTCGCGGGCGCCCGCGTCTTCGTCACCTCCTCCAGCGACCAGAAGATCGCGAAGGCCATTGCGCTGGGCGCGGATGGCGGCATCAACTATTGGCGCGACAAGGTGTCGGCCGCCATCCAGCAGATGAGCGGCGGGGGTGTCGACATGGTGATCGACAGCGTCGGCGAAGCCAGCTGGGGTGAATCGCTGCGTTCCCTGCGCCGCGGCGGCCGCCTGGTGACCTGTGGTGCCACCACAGGCTCCAATCCACCGGCCGATCTGCAACGTGTCTTCATCCGCCAGCTCGAGATCTATGGCTCGACCGGCGGCAGCGTCGGTGAATTCCGACAACTGCTCGATGTGTTCAATCGCGGCCTGGTCAGGCCGGTGATCGATTCCTCCTTCAAGATGGCGGACGCTCCTTCGGCCCTCGCGCGCCTCTCATCCGGGGCACAGTTCGGCAAGGTCTCGCTCGTGGTGTAACTACGAGCGAGACTGGGTCAGCGTCACATCTTGCAGGCGGGATCGACCGGCGGAATGATATCCGGTCCCGGCTCGATCTTCTTGATCTGGTAGGCCGGCTTGCCCTCCGGACCCATCACGATCTGGCTGATCGCCATCCGCCGTGCCGTCTGATGATCGCCCGCGCGGACCTCCACATCACCCAGCACCGTCTCGGTCTTGAGGCCGGACAGCGCCGCGCGCACCGCGTTGATGTCGGTCGAGTTCGCTTTCTGCAGCGCTGCGGCCATCAGCTGGATTGCGGCATACTGGTCGGCGCTGGTGTAGGGCGGAAGCTCGCCGTTATACTTGTCCTTGTAGGCCTTCACGAAGGCTTCGGCCTGCGCACCGGGGAAGCCGGCCACGAAGCCGATGTTCTGGTAGACACCGAGCACGGTCTCGCCCTGCGCCGGCAGCGTCTGCGGGATCACGAAGGAATTGCCCAGCACCATCTTGTACTTCTTGAACAGGCCGAACTGTTGCTGCTGCTTGGCAAGATTGATCGCGTCGCTGCCGAAAATCGTGACGAACAGGCCGTCGGCCGGATCGGCCCCAAGCTCCGAGATCTTGGCGCCGAAATCCGGAGTGCCGTTCGGCGAGAACAAGGTCTTGCCGATAGTTCCGCCCTGCGAGGTCACCAGCGCCTTGAACTTGTCCGCGGAGTCACGCCCCGCAGCATAGTCGACCGCGATGATGTCCCACTTCTTGATGCCTTGATCCTTCAAGAATTCCCTGAAGGTCCCCATGATCATGGAGTCGTTTGCATTGACCCGGAAATAGTTCGGCGTGCAGTTCTTTCCGGTGAGGCCGTCGGCATTGGCCATCACTTCCAGCATCAGGACCTTCAGCGCCGGCAGCTTGGCCTGTAGCGCTGGTGTCACCGCTGATGTGTCCATGCCGGTGATGAACATCGCGCCGTCCTTCTGGACCGCGCGGGTGGCGCCGTCCACCGCCGTATCGGGCGTGCCGGGATAGGAGATGAAGGTCGCTTCCAGCTTCTTGCCCCCTGCGCCCCCGGCGGCGTTGATCTGCTCGATCGCAAGGTTGACGGCCTTGACCTGGGTATCCTTCAGGCCGGCGAGCGGTCCGCTGTCGATCAGGAGAACGCCGATCTTGACCGTATCCTCGGCCAGGGCCGCGGTGCTGACGGCAAGAGCCATCGCCGCACCGATGGTCGCCGCGCGCAGCGCACCGAAAGCTGGACCCATGGATGATGTCTTCATTCCTCCCTCCTCCGTTTGCCTTTTTCTAGAGCGCCATGAGCGCTTGGTTTTCCGGTGCGCTGATGGCCGCGATCGCGCCTGCGCCAACAACTTCGCCCTTTGCCAGAATAACAAACCGATCGGTGGCGCGCTTGACGAGGTTCAGATGCTGCTCAACCACGAGCACACCGGTTCCGGCGCTGCGGATCTTGTTGAGCGTGTCGACCAGGCCGTCGATCAGCACCGGTGAAAGACCTTCCGAGGGCTCATCAAGAAGGATGAGGCTTGGATTGGCCATCAAGGCGCGGCCGATCGCCAGCATCTGCTGCTGGCCGCCGCTCAGCATCGTGCCCAACCGATCGGCGCGCTCCTCAAGCACCGGAAACAGCTCATTGATGGTCTTCAAGGTCCAGTGCCCTGCCCTGCCGGTCGAGCGGCCCAGCAACAGGTTCTCCTTGACCGTGAGGTTCGGCAGAATGCGTCGTCCCTGCGGTGCGATCGACACACCGAGCTTGGCAGCCGTGTAGCCCGGCAGGCCGTCGATCCGACGGTCGCGAACCCAGATTTCGCCCGACAGGATGTTGGTCTCGCGGAACACGGAGAGCAGCAGCGTCGACTTGCCAGCGCCGTTGCGGCCGACCAGCGCGACCGACTCACCTTCTTCGACCGTCAGGTCGATGCCGCGCAGCACGGTCGAGGCGCCATAGCCGGCAAACAACGACTGAATCCGTAGCGCGCTCATGCCGCGGTCCCCAGATACGCAGCGATGACGCGATGGTCGGCGCGGATGGCTTCGGGCGTCCCCGTGGCAAGATGCCGTCCGAGATCGAGCACGGTGACCATGTTGCAGCAGGCGAACACGGCATCGACATCGTGCTCAACCACCACCGCGGCGATCCTGCGCTCGCGGACGAGGTCGCGCACATGCTCGAACAGGCGGAGCGTCTCCGTGGCCGACAGACCGGCTCCCGGCTCATCCATCAGCAGGAGACGAGGACGGCCGATCAGGGCCAGTGCGACGTCGACCCGGCGCTGCACACCGTAGGCGATGCGCCCCGCCTTCTGATCGAGATAACCGCCGAGATCCATGACCTCGATGACGTCACCGAGATGGTCATCGCCGAGATGCTGCGCGACGAGCTTGAGCTGCTCGTGCACGGTCAAGTCCTGGAAGATGCTGGTGCGCTGGAACGACCGCGCCATGCCTTGCCGACGACGCCAGCTGATCGATCGTCGCGTGATATCCTCGCCGCAGTATCGAACACGTCCCGAGGTCGGACGCCGCCGGCCGCAGATCGCATCGAGCAATGTGGATTTGCCGGCGCCATTCGGGCCGATGATCCCGTGGAGCAGGCCATCGCCGCGTACCTCGAGATCGACGTCCGTCAGCGCCCGCACCGAGCCGTAAGTCACCGAAAGCTTCTCGATCGCGAGCATGTCAGGACGCCTCCCTTCGCCAGCCGAGCCGCTTCGACAGGCCAGACAGCCCGCCGACAACACCCCGCGGGAATACGACGATGAACACGACGATGGCGATACCGGTCAGAAGCTGCGTGAGCCCGCGCGCACCGAACTCGTCCTGCGCAAAGGAGAAGAGCAGCCCGCCGAGGATCGGCCCAAGCGAGCCGGAGATGCCACCGATCAGCGCGGCCACCAGCGTATTGGTGCTGACTGATAATCCCAGGCTCTCCGGCGACACGAAGCCGGCATTGAGCACATGGAGGAAGCCGGCGATCGCCGCCACGACATTGACGAGGACATATCCGATCAGCCGCGGCAGAAAGGTATTGAAACCCGAGAAGCGCATGCGCTCCTCGTTCTCCCTGATGGCGCGGAGCACGGCACCGAGGCGGGAACGTGCGATGCCCCAGAACGCCAGCCCGACTAGGACGGTCACGATCCAGGCGAGTGACCAGAATTGTGCGGGATCGGCAAAGTGAGCGGCGTCGATGCCGAAGATCGATCCGTTGATCCTCACGACCAGTCCATCCGCGCCTCCGGTATAGTCGCGCAATCCCTCGAGCAGCACGGCGTGGCTGATCATCTCGCCGGCGGCGAGCGTCAGCATCATGAAGGCGAGCGGATTCGTCCGGACGATCAACGCACCGAGCATGGCGGCGTAGGCGAGAAGGGTCAGGAGCGCGACGCCTAACGCTGCCGTCGGCGTCAGGCCCCACTCACTCATGCCGATCGCGAACAGATATCCGGCGCCGCCATAGATGCTGGCCGCGCCGAGCGCGACCAGTCCGGCCTGGTTCATCAGGAAGGCGACGCTAAGTGCGAGCAGGCCCAGCAGCAGGCCTTCGCTGCCGAGGCGGAGCACGAAATCGCTGGCGAGCCAGGTCGGAACGACAGCGCCGGCACCGAGCCCGATCAGTCCGACGACGATGGCGAGCGACCGCCGCGGGAGCGGGCCGCCGAACGTTGTCGTTGCAGGTGCACGCAAGTCGTCGGTCATCGTGCCGTTGCTCAACTCAGCACCCTCCCGCGTCCGATGCCGCCGGGCGCGATCAACAGCACGACCATCAGCAGGATGTAGGGCACGAGCGCTGCAAGATTGGGCAGGAACACCGATCCCGCGACCTGAACGAAGCCGAACAGCAGAGCCGCAATGATTGCGCCGCCGATGCTGCCCGTGCCGCCGATCACCACGATGATCAGGCAGTTCACAATCATCACCACGTCCATTCCGGGATCGACCGACAAATACGGTCCGGCCAGCACGCCGGCGATGCCGGCGAAGGCCGTGCTGAGGCTGGTCACGAGCAAACTCAGACGGTCTGCATTGATGCCCATCATGCGCGCGACCGAGGGATCCTGGCTGACGGCGCGCACGTAGAGCCCCGACGACGTAAACCGGAGCCATAGCGCCAGCAGCGCACAGGAGCCGAGGCCCATCACGATCAGAAAGAGCCGATAGACCGGATAGGAAAGGTTCAGGATGGTCACCGATCCCGACAGGACTTTCGGCGCATCGACGCTGCGTGCTTCCCCGCCATAGATGTAGATGATGATCTGACCGACGATGATGCCGAGGCCCAGCGTGACCAACGCCACTTCGATATGCGAGCGTCGCTGCAGCGGTCGCAGTGCCAGATACTCGAATGCGATCCCGAGCAGCGCCAGCAGGATCGGAACCAGCAACAGCGCCAGCCAGAAGCCGCCGACGAGAGCGATCGTGTAGCCTAGATAGGCACCGAGCATGTAGATCGCGCCGTGGCCGAAATTGATGACGTCGCGCAGGCCGTAGATCAGGGCAAGCCCGCTCGACAGCATGATCAGCAGCGAGGCGAGCGCCAGCGAATTCGCGACCAGAAGCGCGATCACGACGGTATTACCTTGTCACGATGCATCGCCGAGCCGAACCCGCCCGTCCTATGCACCGCCAGCCTGCGCGCTTGACCTCGCAAAGGGCCCTCCTGCCACCGCTCGGCATCCATAGCGGATGTTCGATCGCGCTCCGTGCCGGCCTTCAGCATTTCCCCGTCCTGTCGGACAATCTCGAGTTCGACGCTCGATTAGTACACTGGCTTATCATATACTGGTATCCACGGCAAATCCAAATCGGGACCGTGCGCTGCGGCATCTCGTGCAGAGCGGCGTCTTGTTCGAGGAGCGTTTGCCAACATTCGTACGCAGCACAACGGTTTTTAAGTTTGTGTCGTGACCGCTGCATCCAGCATGTATTGCCAGGAGACCCGATGAACCTTGATCATGTTGTCGCGCGGCGCTTCGCGCCGATCCATCAATCCTACGATTGGCGCGATTGCGCGCTCTACGCGCTCGGCCTGGGCATGGGCGACGATCCCCTGGACGAGGACGAATTGCCCTACGTCTACGAGGGCCGCGATCAACGCGCCGTACCCAGCATGGGCGTGACGCTCGGCTGGCCGCCGCTGTGGATCGCCGAGCCTGAAACCGGAATTGCCTGGACCAAGGCCCTGCACGGCGAGCAACGCCTCACGCTGCACCGCCCACTGCCCGTCAGCGGATCCATTCGTGCCGACCATCACATCAGCGCCGTCGAGGACAAGGGAGCGATGCGCGGCGCCCTGCTCTACTTCGATACCGAGCTGTTCGACACCGCCAGCGGCGAGCGACTGGCCACCCTGTGCGCGACGGAATTCCTGCGCGGCGACGGCGGCTGCGGCAACTACGGTTTGCCGCCCGTCGCGATCACACCGATTGATGGCGACGCAAAACCCAGCGCCAGCGTTACGTACCGGACGCCGCATCAGGCGGCCTTGCTGTATCGCCTCGTCAGCCGCGACTACATGCCGATCCACGCCGACCCGGTGGTCGCTCGCGACGCCGGCTTCGATCGACCGATCTCGCACGGTCTGAACACGCTAGGCCTGGCGTGCCGCGCGGTCCTCAAATGTTACGCAACTAGCCATCCCGAGCGCCTGCAGGCGATGGCCGTGCGATTTGTCGCGCCGGCCTTCCCGGGCGACACGATCCGGATCGAGATGTTCGAGGAAAGCGACGCCGTCCGCTTCAGGGCATGGGCCATCGAACGGCAGGTCATGGTGCTGGATCGCGGAGAATGCCAACTGGCTGCCCGCTGACGATTTTTTGCTGGCAAAGTCCGATGGCCGTGCGTCTCAACAGCGAAGCGCGTCCAGATCGGCCATCGCCGTCGAGATGCGCTCGATCATGGCCACGGTGGTCTCCTCGGACTGCATGTCCGGCAACAGCGGCGAGTGGCACAAGGTAATTGTCCACATCAGGAGCGCATGCACCATCTGCTGCCGGTAACGCAGAAAGCTGGTGTCGAAATCCGGCCGGGTGCCCGTGAGCACGGCAAACCGATCGAGATAGCGCTGAAGCAGATCCTTCTCCCATTTGCGGCGGTCGTCGGGCGTGAGTGCCGCCGTCACCGCATAGGAGAAATCTCGTGTCCAATGTCCACGAGCCAGACACTGCCAATCGCACAGGCCCATCTTGCCCGCGCCCGTGCGGTACCAATTGCCGACATGCACATCGGAGTGCATCAGCCCTTGCGGCTCGTTGTCGTGGACGGCAAGGGCCCGAATGGCCGCAGCCCAGACCGTATCTCGCTGTGCCAGCATGCTCGCGGGTATGACGTGAGAGGCGGCATCGAACGCCTTTCGCGTATAGTGTTCCAGGCTCATCTTCTCCGAGCCGATGGTAAACCATCGCGGATAGCTGGCGACCCAGGGATAGCGCTTCGGAAGTTCTGCATCGCCGTGAAAGCGGGCATGAAGGGACGCGAGGAGATCGATCATATCCTCGGCCATCTCGCGGGAAACGTAGGTTCGGTAGTTGCAGAACGTCGCCGACTTCGTTGCGACCATATCTTCCAGAAGAAGGATCGAGGCAAACGTTTTTCGGTCCGACGCAGCGTGATACCCGATCGGCGCCTCGATCTCGAGCTGCGGCCGAAGTTGCGTGTAGAAGCGACCCTCGACCCGTGCCGTACCGTTGAATCCGCCGATCATCCGTGTGACGACGCTGGGCAGCGACTTGGTAAAGATCGACGCCGGCAGCCCCGCGCGCCGGCCGGCCTCGTTATACGTGACGATCAGCTGATGGCGCTCGTGCGTCCCCGCGCTCGCCGGCTTCACAACGACCCCGGTCACAACGGCATCGGGAACCTTCTGACAGAGTACGGCCGTCAGCCATTCGGGCGTGATGGCGTCGGGCGAGCATGGAACATCCTCCGCCCGCCGCGCCTTCGGTCGGACCAGACGCTCGAAGGCGACGCGCCCACCGATCTTCAGCGCGGCCAGTGCTGTTGCGCCCGAGGCAGCCATGGTCCCTCCCTATGCCTGCGGCGATCACACGCACCGCCGCGGCCAATTCGTACACTTACGTACGATCTTTATCACGATCCGAATGATGGTCAAGGCAAAGCAGCATCACAAGGACGCGCCTTCGGTTAGCTTCCCGCAGCGCAACGCGAGAAAAGGCCAAACCGATCGGAACAGCAAATCGCCTATTTTCGTTTTCTACAATATCGTATACTTGTGTACTACATGATGACGCATCTTGCCATCAACACTTGCAAGACACGACATGGGAGGAGCCATGAGGATCTCGATTCTGATCGCTATTTCTGCGCTTTTCCTCAACAGCGCCGCTTCCGGGGTGGACGCCGCCGAAAAACAGTACGGACCGGGCGTCACGGACACCGAAATCAAGATCGGCCAGACCGTCCCCTACAGCGGGCCGGCGTCCGCTTTCTCGAGCTATGGCCGGGTCATGAGCGGCTATTTCCAGATGCTGAACAAAAAAGGCGGAATCAACGGCAGGAAGGTGAACCTGATCTCGCTCGACAACGCATTCAGCCCGCCAAAGGCGATCGAGCAGACCCGCAAGCTGGTCGACGATGACGGCGTTCTTGCCGAGGTCGGGACGGTCGGCACCGTGCCCAATGTCGCCGTTCAGAAGTATCTCAATCAGAACAAGGTGCCCCAGGTCTTCATCTCGGCCGGCGGCCGTCGCTTCAATGACCCGCGGAACTTTCCCTGGACCGTCCCCTTCCGCCATTCGAGATGGAGGGCGCCACCTTCGGGACGTTCATTCTCAAGAAGATGCCGAGTGCCAAGATCGCCGTGCTCTACCAGAACGACGACTACGGCAAGGACTACCTCACCGGCCTCAAGGCAGGATTGGGGGCCGACGCTACAGCAAAGATCGTAGCGGAGGCGCCCTACGAGCTCAGCTACCCGACGGTCGACTCTGAGATCCTCAAGCTCAAGGCGTCGGGCGCCGATACGTTGATCTATTTCACCACGCCCAAATTTGCAGCCCAGGGGATCAAGAAGGCCAACGAGCTCAACTGGAAGCCGGTGCAAATTCTGGCAAGCCCGGTTAATTCGATCCAGGGGGTGCTGACGCCAGCCGGGCTCGAAAACGTCCAGGGCGCCTATACGACCCAGTTCGCCAAGCAGGCCAGCGATCCGGCCTGGGCGGAAGATGCGGAAGTGAAAGACTACGTCGCCTTCATGAAGAAGTGGGCGCCGAACGACAGCCCGAACGACTTCATCGCGCTGTCCGGCTACATCAATGCGCAAGCCATCGCGAAGGGCTTGCAGCGATGTGGCAACAACCTGACGCGCGAGAACCTGCTTGCCCAGGCGACGGGCTTCAACAAAGAGCGCGTCGGCATGCTGCTCCCGGGAATCGAGCTCACCAACTCCAAGGACAACTACGCCCCCTACCGTAGCTTGCGCATGGCGGTGTTCGAGAAGACCTCCTGGAAGCTGCTCGACGAATGATGTGGACTTCCTTTCGAGCCTGTCGCGTATGACCGCTGCAGGCCCTCCCCCCAAGAGCCACTGCGGAGACTTGAGTTGACCATCAAGGGTAAGGCCTACATTGCCGGGATTTACGAACACCCGACCCGGCACGCGCCGGACAAATCCACCGCCCAGCTCCACGCCGAGGTCGCCAAGGGGGCGATCGAGGATGCCGGGCTCACGATGGCCGACATTGACGGCTATTTCCTTTCGGGCGACGCGCCGGGCGGGGCCTGGCCGATGGTCGACTATCTCGGCCTGAAAGTGCGTCATATCGACAGCACCGATACCGGCGGCTGCTCCTATATCATCCATCTCGGCCATGCCGCCGAGGCGATCGCCGCAGGCAAATGCTCGATCGCTTTGATCACTCTGGCCGGCAAGCCACGCACGGGCCCGACGCCGCCGCGAGCGCCTGGCGCCGAGGCCGATTTCGAGTCCGCCTATGGCGCGACGACGCACAACGCCTATGGCATGTGCGCCATGCGTCATATGCACGACTACGGCACGACGTCGGAACAACTCGCTTGGATCAAGGTCGCGGCCTCCCATCACGCGCAGTACAATCCCCACGCGATGCTCAAGGATGTCGTCACCGTCGAGGACGTCGTAAGCTCGCCGATGATTTCCGACCCGCTGCACAGGCTCGACTGCTGCGTCGTTACTGACGGTGGTGGCGCGCTGATAGTCACCACGCCGGAAATCGCCAAGAGCCTGAAGAAGCCGCTCGTGCGCCTCATCGGCCATGGCGAGGCGATGAAAGGCCCGCGCGGCGGCAAGGATCTCGATCTTACTTATTCGGCCGGTGTGTGGTCCGGCCCGCGTGCGTTTGATGAGGCCGGCGTCACGCCGAAGGACATCAAATACGCCTCAATCTACGACAGCTTCACCATCACGGTGCTGATGCAGCTCGAGGACCTCGGCTTCTGCAAGAAGGGCGATGGCGGCAAGTTCGTCGCTGACGGCAATTTGATCTCCGGAGTCGGCAAGCTGCCGTTCAACACCGACGGCGGCGGCCTGTGCAGCAACCACCCCGTCAACCGCGGCGGCATGACCAAGATCATCGAAGCCGTCAGGCAGCTGCGCGGCGAGGCGCATCCGAAAGTGCAGGTGCCGAATTGCGATCTCGCCATCGCCCACGGCACCGGC
The DNA here is from genome assembly GCF_024199885.1 of Bradyrhizobium sp. CCGUVB23. Taxonomy (NCBI): domain Bacteria; kingdom Pseudomonadati; phylum Pseudomonadota; class Alphaproteobacteria; order Hyphomicrobiales; family Nitrobacteraceae; genus Bradyrhizobium; species Bradyrhizobium sp. CCGUVB23. The sequence continues at coordinate 7,626,851 of NZ_JANADQ010000001.1, read as the reverse complement.
GGACTTTTGGGCGTGCGCCATGCCGCCTCGACTGCAATTTTGGAGCGCGTGTGATGAGCGAAGCAAAGAAGCATCCCGCCCCGGTGACCAATCCCGAGACTGTGCCGTTCTGGGAAGCCGCCAAGACCGGCAAGCTCATGATCAAGCGCTGCACCACCTGCGGCGAAGCGCATTACTTCCCGCGCTCGATCTGCCCGTTCTGCTTCTCCGACAAGACGGAGTGGGAGGAAAGTTCGGGCGAGGCGACGATCTACACCTACAGCCTGATGCGGAAATCGCCGACCGGTCCATACGCGATCGGCTATGTCACACTGAAGGAGGGGCCGTCGCTGCAGACGAACTTCGTCGACTGCGATCTGACGGGTCTGAAGATCGGCCAGAAGGTGAAGGTGGTATTCAAGCCCACCGACGGCGCACCGCTGCCGTTCTTCACCACGACCTGACGCGCAGGAACACTATTGCAGCCCGTGGCGGCGGGAACACCATCAACTGATGACATCGTCGCGGCGTAGTTCGGCGATGCTCGCAGCGGAGAGGCCCAGTTCCTTCAGGACCTCATCGGTATGCTGCCCAAGCATGGGCGGCGGCAGACCTGGGCTGCGCTCGTTTCCGACGAAGGTGACGGGATGGCCGACGCAATTCAGACGGCCCGCTGCCGGATGATCGTATTGCATGATGAGCGTATCCGCCTTGGTGTGCGGATGTTCCAGGAGCTGAGCGAGCGTGTTGATTGGTGAACAGGGAATGCCGACCTCGCTGAGGACCGCATTCCAATGTGCAACGGTCTTGGTGGCGATCACTGATTGCACGTACTGAAGCGTTTCGGCGCGATGCTTGACCCGATCCGCATTGGTCCTGAATTTCGGAGCGTCCACGATCGCATTCAGGCCGGCGACGCCGCAGAACTTACGCCAGAGATTGTCGTTGGCCACTCCGATCATGATGGGTCCGTCCGCCGCCTCGAAAGCCTGGTACGGGCATAGCGATTCGTGACTGGAGCCGCATTTGGCAGGCTGCGTCCCCCGCTCCCAGAACGTCTGAAGATTGTAGCCGAGAAGTCCGAGCGCCGTGTCGAACAGCGACACCTGGATCGAGGCGCCCCTGCCCGTCTTCTCGCGTGCAAACAGGCTGGCCAATATGCCGCTGAAAGCGTGCACTCCCGTCATCTGGTCGATCGGAGAAATGGGGCTGCGGATATACCCACCGCCCTCGTCACCCGTCATGGACATGATGCCGCTGAACGCCTGCAAGATCAGGTCATAGCCCGGCGAGTTCTTGAGCGGTCCCGTCCGACCAAAACCCGAGATGCTGCAATGCACCAGCCGGTCATTGAGCGCGCAAAGGCTTGTCGCATCGATACCCAGCCGTTCGGCAACCCCCGTTCCAAAACTCTCAATGGCGACGTCGGCAGATTTCGCGAGCTCGTGCACGAGCTTTCGTCCCCGATCGGACTTCATGTTGATCGCAATGCTACGCTTGTTGCGATTGGCGCTCAGAAAGACCGTGCCAAGTCCCGGCGCGGGAAACGGTGGCCATCCCCGTGTCTCATCGCCCTGCCCCACTGCTTCGACCTTGATGACCTCGGCGCCGAGATCGCCTAGATACTGAGCGCAGAGCGGACCTGCGAGCACCTTCGAAAGATCGAGAACCTTGATACCATCCAGAGGTTTTGACACGGCTTCCCTCCTCACCGACTAATTCAGGCCGGCCGCCAGCAGACCGCCGAGATAGGCGGGAAACCCCGCCTGCGTGACCAGGACGTAGTCCGCAGCCCGGCGTTCCGACTCGTCAAGCTGAGAGCGCCAGCCTGCCGCCGCGGCCTCGGCATCTGTCAGACGCGCGCGCAACAACTCTTTGCCCCAGGTCCTCGGCTCATCGTCATGCCAGTAGACAGCGCCTGCGATGCGACCGTCGAATTCGGCGTTGTGAGACCGATCGACGCGGAAACCTGCCCGAGCGAACGCCTCGGAGAGCTCTTGGCCGCGCTCCGAATGGACACCAAGTATGTTTGAAATCGCGGCGACGGCGTCTGCGATCTTGGGATTCAAGCCCTTCTTTTTCAGCCGCTCATAGTCAAGCCTGCCAAGAAACAGCGTCCTGATCATGTTACGGGGCTCCCGCCTCTGGATCAGCTTTGCAAAGATCTCCATCTCGGTTCGGATGGCGGCATCAAAGGGCAACGGGAAGCCCTGCTCGACACAGTCGAGGATGGCGAGTGGCGCCGGATAGTGCCCGAGCGTCTCGAAGAGGATCTTCCTGCGGCTCTCACCGACAATCGCAGACAGCCGCGGCGCATCCTCGGCGCGCCAGCCCGGCCGGTCCCAAGGTTGAGTGGCCGGAGGACGCGACAACACCCAGCGCTCCGCGGCGGCCACTTCCTCGCCGAGCGGCACCACCTGATCCGCAAGGCCGGCAGCAACGGAGGCTGCCCCGCCAAGCCTCGCACCTTCGAGCAGCACGGGCAGCGCCGCTTCGATCCCGATCATGCGCGGAAGGCGCTGGGTTCCACCGCCGCCCGGCAGCAGCCCGACAAGTGACTCCGGCAAGCCGAACGTCGCCTGCGCGTGATCGGCAACGACCCTGTGATGCGCCGCGAGCGCGAACTCGCAGCCGCCGCCCAGCGCGAGGCCGGCGATCGCCACTGCAACCGGCTTGCCAGTCGTCTCAAGCCTACGCAGGGCATGGCTCAGCCGAAAAAAGTGATCGAAAGCGATGCGATCGCGCTCGCCGGGAGGCGCCGCCATGATCATGTCATAGGCCGTCTCGAGCTCGGCCAGATCCGCGCCCGCGCAGAACGCCGACGACTTGCCGGACCGAATGACAACGCCTACTGCGTCGCTCTGCCTGAGGTAATCCGCGAAGAGACCCAGCTCCTCGATCGCTGCATTCGAGAACACGTTCATCGAACGGCCGGGCATGTCGAAGATAAGGTGCAGGACGCCGTTTCTCGATAACTCGATGCGAAACTGCTTCAGCTCCGGCCCGATTGTCATCGTTCCCTCTCCCTTCCCGTTACCGTTCATTGGTGTACGATCGTACTTGCCTTGGCGCCGTTTCGGGTTGTATACCCAAACCAAATACTGTACACTAGCAAACTAAATCAGACAGGACGCGTTTTGACAATGATCGAGCGCACGATATTTCGCGAAGAACATGAGATTTTCCGCCAGACGGTCCGTCGCTTCGTCGAGCGCGAAATCGTGCCCTTTCACGCCAAATGGGAGGAGGACGGCATTGTCCCGCGAGACCTGTGGCTGAAGGCGGGTGCCGCCGGCCTCCTCTGCTGTACCGTGCCCGAGGAGTATGGCGGCATGGGGCTCGATTATCTGTTCGACGTCGTTGTCTTCGAGGAGCTCTGGCGGTCGGGCGCCAGCGGACCGGGCTTTCTGATCCATACCGACCTGGTTGCGACCTATATCCTGTCCTTCGGAACCGAGGCGCAGAAGCGCAGATGGCTGCCAAAGATGGTCTCAGGCGAAGCGATCGGCTCGCTCGGCATGACCGAACCGCATGCCGGCAGCGACCTCAAGGCGATCCGGACGCGCGCCGTGCGTGACGGCGACGACTTCGTCATCAACGGCCAGAAGGTTTTCATCTCCAACGGCCAGCTCTGCGACTTCATCGTGCTGGCGACCAAGACCGACAGCCAAGCCGGCGCCAAAGGCGTGACCCTGTTCATCGTCGAAAGCGATCGGCCGGGCTTCAAGCGCGGCCGGAATCTGGAAAAGCTCGGCATGAAGGCGCAGGATACTTCGGAGCTGTTCTTCGACAATGTCCGCATTCCCGCCAGCAATTTGCTGGGCAAGGAGGGCAAAGGTTTTGCCCAGATGATGACCAAGTTGTCCCAGGAGCGGCTGGCGCAGGCCATCCGCTCGGCGACGGTCACCGAGACAGTCATCGACTGGACGTTGCAATATACGTCCGAGCGCAGCGCGTTCGGCCAGAAACTTGCCGATTTCCAGAACACCCAGTTCAAGCTGGCCGAGCTCAAGACCAAAGCGGCCGTCGCCCGTGTCTTTACCGACAAGTGCATCTCGCTATTCATGGAGGGCAAGCTCGATCCCGTCGATGCGGCAATGGCCAAGATGTTCACTTCCGAGCTGCACTGCGAAACGGTCGACGAATGCCTGCAATTGTTCGGCGGCTGGGGCTACATGTGGGAATACCCAATCGCGCGGGCCTATGCGGACGCGCGGATCGTCAAGATCGCCGGCGGCTCGATCGAGATCATGAAGACGATCATTGCGCGCCAGATGTACTCGCAGCGCGGGCATGACATTCAGAAGAACGGGTCGGGCTCATAGGCCACCGTGCTCCTTCGGCGACACCGCAAGGCTGCCGCCGAACATCGGAACGACAAACAAGGGAGATGAGCGTTGAAGGGTCTATCGGGAAAAGTTGCCGTTGTGACCGGGGGCGGACAAGGCATCGGACGAGGATTGACGCTGCGGCTGGCTGAAGAAGGCTGCAAGATCGCCATCTTCGACATCAATCCGCAAGCCGGCGAAGAGACCGCAAAGCTGGCACCGCAAGCTGTGATCAAGACCTACACCGTCGATGTGGGAGATGCGGCTTCCGTCAACGATGCGGTCGCCAAGGTCGAAGCCGAGCTCGGCCCGATCTGGCTTCTGGTCAACAATGCCGGTTGGGATCGCCCCATGCCGTTCCTGAAGACCGAGAAGGAGCTCTGGGACAAGATCATCCGCATCAACCTCTATGGGCCGCTGAATACCCACAAGGCGGTTGCGCCGCTGATGGCCGAACGCGGCGGCGGACGGATCGTCAATATCGCTTCCGATGCGGCGCGCGTCGGAACCAGCGATGAGGCCGTCTACTCTGCCTGCAAGGGCGGACTGATCTCCTTCACCAAATCGCTGGCGCGCGAGCTGGCGCGCAAGAACGTTCTCCTCAACGCCGTCTGCCCGGGCCCGACGAACACGCCGATGATGGCGGCGGTGCTTGGCGAAGGCGAGCACGCGGTCAAGTGGAAGGATGCCATGGTCAGAGGCATCCCGCTCAAGCGAATGGGTGAGCCCGAAGACTACGGTGGGATCGTCGCGATGCTGGCCTCCGACGACGGCAAATTCATCACCGGACAGACCATTTCCGTCTCCGGCGGAATGAACATGATCTAACTTGCGCGAGGACATGCCATGACCGATCCCAAGCAATTCACTGACGTCATCTATGAAATCCGCGACCGCGCCGCATGGATCATCATCAACCGGCCGAAGGTCTACAACGCGTTCCGCGCGCGCACGCTGGACGAGCTCATCCAGGCCTTCCAGCTTGCCGGCAATGACCGCAACGTTGCAAGCATCGTGCTCACGGGCGCTGGAGAGAAGGCGTTCTGCACGGGTGGTGATCAATCCGCACACGAGGGCCAATATGACGGCCGCGGCGTCGTCGGGTTGCCCATCGACGAGATCCAGGGTCTGATCCGCGACGTGCCAAAGCCGGTGATCGCCCGGGTCAACGGCTTTGCGATCGGCGGCGGCAATGTGCTTGCCACGCTGTGCGACCTGACCATTGCGGCGGATCACGCTCAGTTCGGCCAGGTTGGCCCCAAGGTCGGGTCGGTGGATGCCGGTTGGGGCACCGCCTTTCTGGCACGGCACGTCGGCGACAAGAAGGCTCGGGAGATCTGGTATCTCAATGAGCGCTACACGGCCGAACAGGCCCGCGAAATGGGGCTCGTCAACAAGGTTGTGCCCATGGCGCAGCTCGATGCCGCTGTGAAGGATTGGACCGACAAGCTCGCGCAGCGCTCGCCGACTGCGCTTGCCCTCGCGAAACGCTCATTCAATGCCGACTCCGACAACATCCGCGGCATCAGCAACTTCGCGCTCCACGCCGTCAAATTGTTCTACGACACCGCGGAGTCGAAGGAGGGCGTCGCCGCATTCAACGAGAAACGCGATCCGGATTTCCACAAGTTCGCGCGCTGAGCAGCCTTCCATGGCGTCCAACAAGATCATCATCTCCTGCGCGGTCACGGGATCGATCCACACGCCCTCGATGTCACCGCATTTGCCGGTGACGCCCGCGGAGATCGCCGAGTCCGCGCTCGGCGCAGCGGCGGCCGGGGCTGCGATCGTGCATCTGCACGCGCGCAACCCGGTCGACGGACGACCAGATCAATCGCCGGAAGCCTTCGAACCCTTCCTGCGAGTGATCAAGCAAAGCTCCAACGTCGTCGTGAACCTGACAACCGGCGGATCACCTTACATGACGGTGGAGGAGCGCGTCCGTCCTGCAGCGACATGGAAGCCAGAGGTTGCGAGCCTGAACATGGGGTCGATGAACTTCGGCCTGTTCCCGATGCTGAAGCGCTATAAGTCGTTCAAGCACGACTGGGAGCCGCAGATGCTGGAGGGCTCGCACGACCTCGTCTTCCGCAACTCCTTCAAGGACATCCGCTACGCGCTGGAGACGTTGAACAGCTCCGGTGCGCGCTACGAATTCGAATGCTATGACACCAGCCACCTCTACAATCTGCACTATTTCTGGACCGAGGGGTTGTTGAAGGCCCCGCTCTTCATCCAGACTTGCTTCGGATTGCTTGGTGGCATTGGCTCGCATCCGGACGACGTCATGCACATGAAGCGAACGGCCGATCGGCTGTTCGGCGACAACTATCGCTGGTCCGTGCTCGGCGCCGGTCGCGCCCAGATGCCGGTTGCCGCGATGGCGGCGTCGATGGGCGGCAACGTTCGCGTGGGGCTCGAAGACAGCCTTTGGATCGGCTCCGGCCGCCTCGCCGAAACCAATGCGGCCCAAGTGACCCAGGTCCGCAAGATCATCGAAGGCCTCGAACTCGAAATCGCAAGTCCCGATGAGGCACGTGAAATCCTCCAGCTCAAAGGCGGCGATAAAGTCGCTTTTTGAGGTTCAACCAACGGCTTGACCAATATGCTGCAAAATCGCCCGGTCTTCGACGAAGAGCATGCCCTCTTGCGCGAAAGCGTCCGCCGCTTCTGCGCGGCAAAGATCGAACCGCGCTTCCAGGAATGGGAGAAGGCCGGAATCATCGATCGTGCTCTCTGGCCGGCAGCCGGCGAAGCTGGCCTGCTCTGCCCCCAGGTACCGGAGCAATATGGCGGCATCGGCGGCGACTTCCGCCACAACGCCGTGGTGATCGAAGAGCTCGCCTATTCGGGCTTTGCGGGGCCGGCGACGGACTTCTCGGTGCACAACGATGTTTGCTGCGGCTATCTCCTGAGCTACGGCACGGAGGAGCAAAAGAAGAAATGGCTGCCGCGCATGGTCTCGGGCGAGACCGTGTGCGCGATCGCCATGACCGAGCCCGGAACCGGCAGCGACCTCCAGGGTATCCGCACCCGCGCGATCCACGAAGGCGACGAATACGTCATCTCGGGCCAGAAGACTTTCATCTCGAACGGCCAGATGTGCGATCTTGTCATCGCGGTGGCCCGCACCAATCCGGACGGCGGATCGCGCGGCATGAGCCTGATCCTCGTCGAGACCGACCGCCCCGGCTTCCGGCACGGCCGCAATCTCGACAAGCTCGGCCACCTCTCGTCCGACACGTCGGAGCTGTTCTTCGATCAAGTCCGCGTTCCCGTCACGAACCTGCTGGGCTCGGAAGGCGGCGCCATGGCAGCGCTGATGAGCGAACTGCCGCAGGAGCGCCTGACAATCGCACTCCACTCGATCGCATCTGCGCAAAAGGCCTTCGACATCACCAAAGCATATGTGCAGGAGCGCAAAGCGTTTGGACAGGCGGTTGGCACGTTTCAGAACACGCGGTTCAAGCTGGCCGATCTCAAGTCTGATCTTGCCGTCGGCTGGGCCTACGTCGATCAATGCCTCAGCCAGCACGTCCGCGGTGAGCTGACCACCTATGCCGCATCCACCGCGAAGCTTTGGGTCACGGAGATGCACGGACGGCTGGTCGATCAGTGCCTGCAATTCTTCGGCGGCTATGGCTTCATGCGCGAATACGAGATTTGCCGACTGTTTGCGGACGCGCGGGTGCTCCGCATTTATGGCGGAACGTCCGAGATCATGCGGGAGCTGATCTCGCGAAATCTCTGACGCTCGCTGTGGCCCGCGCTTTCGGCGCGGGTCAGTAGCTCTTCGGCAGATCGAGCACCTTCTCGGCGATGAAGCTCAGCATGAGCTGCTCGGTGATCGGCGCAAGCCGCGTAATCGAGACTTCTCGGAACAACCTTTCGACGTGATATTCCTTGGCATAGCCGAAGCCGCCGTGGGTCATGATCGCCTGCCAGGCGGCATCATGACCGGCGCGCGCGCCAAGGAATTTCGCACTATTGGCCTCGGCGCCACAGGGCTTGCCGGTATCGTAGAGCCAGGCCGCACGCATGGCCATCAGCCAGGCCGACTCGAGGTACATCCATTTCTCCGCCAACGGGTGCTGGATTCCCTGGTTCTGGCCGATCGGACGATCGAACACCACGCGCTCCCTGGCGTACTGTGTCGCGCGGCGTAGCGCGTCCTGTCCAATACCGATGGCTTCGACCGCAATCAGGATGCGCTCGGGATTGAGGCTGTGCAGGATGTAGGAAAAGCCCTTCCCTTCCTCGCCGATCCGATCCTCTTCCGGGATGAAGAGACCGTCGATGAAGATCGCGTTGGAATCCACGGCCTTGCGGCCCATCTTCGGGATTCGGCGCACCTCGATCTTCGAACGATCGAGGTCGGTATAGAAGATGGTGATGCCGTCGGTCGGTCGCTTGCAGTCCTCGAACTTCGTGGTCCGCGTCAACAGCATGATCTTGTTCGCGACCTGCGCGGTCGAGGTCCAGACCTTCTGTCCGTTCACGCGATAGCCGCCCGGGACCTTCTCGGCAAAGGTCTTGATGCGTGTGGTGTTCAGCCCCGCATCCGGCTCAGTGAAGCCGAAGCAGCATTGATCCCCGCCCGACACCAGTCGAGGCACCCAGCGCCGCTTCTGTTCATCGGTCCCCTTCACCACGATGGGGTGTGGCCCGAACAGGTTGATGTGGACCGCCGATGCCGAGGTCATGCCGCCACCGTGGCTCGCCACCTCATGCATCATGATCGCAGCTTCGGAGACGCCAAGGCCGGCGCCGCCATACTCCTCGGGCATGGTGATGCCGAGCCAGCCGGCCTCCGCCATGGCGCGGTGGAACTCATGCGGAAACTTGCCGTCGTCGTCGCGCGCCAGCCAGTATTCGTCATCGAAGCGCGTGACGACGGCGCGCACGCCTTCACGGATTGCTGCGTGATCCTCGGGCACGTCGAGCTGATTTGCGAACGATCTATCCATTCGAGTTGCCCTCCCCGACCGATGCCAGTGTCCTTCGTGCCGCGACCAGATGCGGAATGTCGTACATCTTCCCGTCGATCCCTACAGTTCCAACGTCAGGCGCCGCAGCGAACGCGGCGACGACCCGCCGTGCATGCGCAAGATCGTCCTCTGACGGGGTGAAGCAGGCATTGATGGTAGCGACCTGATCCGGATGAATGGCGATCCGACCGACGAATCCGTCCCGACGCGCGATCTTGCAGTTTTCGGCCAATCCCTTCTGATCTCGGAAGTCGACATACAGGGTTTCGAGCGCCGCCGCCCCCGCGGCGCCGGCAGCGAACAGGCACTGCGCACGTGCCACCTGGTAGGGAAACGTCCAGCTGCCATCCGTCTCCCGAGGCGTGAGAGCGCCGAGCGCCGCGCTCAAATCTTCTCCGCCCCAGGTCATCGCGACCAGACGCTTGTTCTTCCGAGCATAGCCGTTGAAGCCGATCATGGCGGCTGGCGTTTCGGTCGCCACCACCAGAAGCTTGACGTGGCCGGGCGCAACGCCAGCCGCGACCTCGAGCACGTCGACATAATGCGACACAAGCTCGACGTCTTCGATACCGTTGACCTTGGGGATCAGAATGCCGTCGAGGCCGGGACGAACCACCGCCGCCAGATCCTCCAGGGTGAGATTGGTGCCGAACGGATTGATCCGAACCAGGAACGACCAGTCTCCGGTTCGCCCCCCCAGCATGTCCTTGACCGCATCCCGGGCGAACGCCTTGCGGCCAGGCGCAACCGAGTCCTCGAGATCAAGGATCAGCGCATCCGCCCCGACGCTGCTTGCCTTGGCGAACTTGCGTTCGCTGTCAGCCGGTACAAAGAGCAGCGAGCGCAATCTCATGCCGGCCTCCTCATCATCAATGCGTTCCTGCGGCAGTAAACCACCTCTTCATCGCGCTGATTGAATCCGCGATGCTCGAACGTCACGATACCCTGCGTAGGGCGCGACTTGCTCTCGCGGACGGCGATGACCTTGGTCTCGGCGCGCAGCGTGTCGCCGCCGAACACCGGACGCGGAAACTTTGTGTCCTCCATGCCCAGATTGCCGACAGTGGTCCCGAGCGTCGTATCCTGGACCGACAAGCCGATGATAAGACCCAATGTGAAAATCGAGTTCATCAAGGGCTTTCCAAACTCGGTACTCTTGGCATAGTCGTGATCGATATGGATTGCTGCCGGATTGTAGGTCAGCGACGAGAACAGGATGTTGTCCATGTCCGTCACGGTGCGACGGATCTCGTGGACAAACGTCTGCCCGACCGAAAATTGCTCGAAGTAGAGCCCCGTCATGTGCTTGCCTCTTGTTGGATGTTGCAGGGGTCCGGCAGCCTGGGTCGCCGAAACTTCCTTGACGCGTTCTTGTCTCCCGCCCATTTTCTACCGTATAGTTATATCGTACACAAGTGTACTAATTATGAGGATCGCTCATGGCCGCTCGTGAAAACCGACAGGTCCTGCTCGCGGCGCGGCCGCGTGGGATACCGCAACCCGAGCACTTTTTGCTGGTGACGGAGCCGGTCGCCACTCCCGGCAAGGGCGAGATCCTGATCGAAAATCGCTTTCTCTCCGTCGATCCCGCGCAGCGCGGATGGGCCAATGACGAGGGGAACTACAGTGCGCCGGTGCCGCTGAACACGCCGATGCGCGCCCTCGCTGTCGGCGAAATCCTGGAGAGCAATGCGCCGGACTTCCGGGCCGGCGAATTCGTCTACGGGTGGTTTGGCTGGCAGCGCTATTGCGTCACCACACCAGATGCCGTGATGCGTCGCGTTGTTCCATCCGCACTCCCCCTCAGTGCCAATCTGAGTGTCCTCGGCATGAACGGTCTCACCGCCTATCTTGCGTTCCACGGCCTGGGCAATCCCAAACCCGGCGAGCATGTCCTCGTCTCGACGGCCGCCGGCAGCGTGGGAAGCTTTGTTGGCCAATTGGCGCAGATCGCCGGTTGCCGCGCCGTCGGGCTCACCAGTTCCGCCGACAAGATGGCGCAAGCCAAGGGCCGCTACGGCTATCAGGACATGATCAACTACCGTGAGGCCGCCGACCTCGGCGCGGCAATCCGCGCGGCCTGCCCGGACGGCAACGATATCTTCTTCGATAACACCGGCGGCCCGATCGCCGACGCCGCCATCCGCACGATGCGGCTGCATGGCCGCGTCATTCAGTGCGGCACGGCCGCGAACGCGTCCTGGACCCCCGTCCCGACCGGTCCGCGGCCCGAACGCGAAATCCTGACGCGACGGCTACGCTGGTCCGGCTTCATCATCTTCGATCATGTTGCCGAGTTCGAAACGGCTGCGGCACACCTCGCCGAGTTCGCGCTTGCCGGCAAGATCGTTCACGATGAGGAAATCCTACCGGGCCTGGAGCACGCGCCCGGCGCGATTGCCCGGCTTTACCGGGGGGAGAACCACGGAAAGCTGATCATCGCGGTCGACTGAGCGGCCCCCCATTACGCGCCGGCCTTGCCCTTCATCACCTCAGGCAGTTTCGCGCGATGGAAGCCTTCGAAGGGAACGCTGCGGTTATGTGGCTCGAGCTTCCAGGTGGTACGCGCATTGGGCGTTCCGCCGTCGACGCGAATACAGGAGCCGGTGATGTAGGCAGCCGCCGGTGACAGCAGATAGGTGATGGCAGCCGATATTTCTGCTTCGGTCCCGAAACGCTGGAGCGGCACACGTTCGGTGAAGTCGTGAAGCTTTTTCTGCATTTCCGGCGAATAGGTATCGAAGCCGCTCGAGACGATGCCGCCAGGCGCCACCGCATTTACGCGCACGCCCGCTGAGGACCATTCGCAGGCAGCCGTCTCCGTCAAGGTCAACATGCCGCCCCGTGCCGCGGCCGAGTGACCGAATTCGGGCCAGCCATGCCAGATGTCGGCGATAATGTTCACGATCGCCCCGCCGTTGGCCTCCATACAGCGGTTATAGACCTCGCGCATGAAGATGAAGCCGCCGGTCAGATTGTTGCGCACGACCGCCTCAAAGCCCTTGGTCGAGATCGTCTTCAAGGGTGCTCGAAACTGACCGCCTGCATTGTTGACCAGGCCGTCGATTCGGCCGTAGCGCGCGAGCACCGCATCGACGGCGCCGATCACCATCGCTTCATCGCGGATGTCGCAGGCATGGCTCATTGCCCGCCCGCCATCCTCCTCGATCTCGTGCTGCACCTCGACCAGCTTCTCCATCGTCCTGCCAAGGATTGCGACGTTCGCACCGAGAGCGGCCAGCTCGTGTGCGGTGCACCGTCCGATGCCGCTGCCACCTCCGGTTACGATGATCGTCTGCCCCCTGAACAGATCCGGCCTGAACACGGACTGATATGGCATTTCGTGGCTCCCTGAAGATCTTGTCGCAAGGCGATGCAGCCTATCTCAACGAGATGGAGGCTGCGATGCGCATTGCGTCGAATAATAGTACGCTATATTACTATTGTCACCAAAAGACATTGAGCGATGGGAGGAGCAACCATGCGGCAACCGAGCACCATCACCGTCGAGACCCAAGGTGCGATCGACATCCTGACCTTAGACCGCCCCGCCCAGCTCAACGCGGTGTCCCCCGATATGATCTCGGAGTTGACGGAGTATTTCTCCGGGCTCCACGACCGGCCGACAACACGGGTCGTGATCCTGCGCGGCAACGGGCCCGCGTTCTCTGCCGGCGCCGAACTCGGATCGGACGCGTTTGCCGCACCCGGCAACGGCCGGCCGCAGCGCCAGCTCAAGATGCAGCAGAATTATTCAGGCGTCATCCGTCTGATGCGCTCATGCCCGCAGCCGATCATCGGCCTTGTCCATGGCGCAGCATGCGGGGCCGGCTTTTCCTTCCTGCTCGCTTGTGATGTCCGCTTCGCGGCACCCGACGCACGCATGAATGCTGCCTACATTCGCGTCGGCGTCGGCGGTTGCGACATGGGGTCAGGTTACCTGCTTCCGAGGCTGGTCGGTCTATCGGTCGCCTCCGAATTCTTGCTTACGGGTCGTTTTCTCAAAGCTGAGCGCGCCAAGACCATCGGTCTCATCAGCGACGTGGTTCCAGCCGACGACCTGCTCACACGGGGAATGGAATTTGCCTCCGAGATGTTGCGCACGTCTCCAATGGGACTACGGTTGACCAAGCAGGCGCTCAACATGCTGATCGACGCCCCAAGCCTCGACGCGGCCCTCATGATGGAAGATCGCCAGCAAGTCATCCTTCTGGAGACGCATGATCACAGGGAAGCCGTCGCCGCGTTTCGCGAGCGACGGGATCCGACCTATTCCGATCAATGACCTACTTCGCGCCAGCAAATGCGGCGGCGGCCTGTCTGAGCTTGAATTTTTGGATCTTCCCGCTGGCGGTGCGCGGAAGCTCGGCCACGATCTCGACGCGTTCGGGCCAGAACTGCTTCGCCATCTTGGCGTCACCAAGATAGGCCTGCACCGCCGCCAGATCGATCGTGCCTCCTGTGCGGGGAACGATGAACGCACAGCCGCGTTCGCCGAGCCGCGCATCCGGAAAACCGACGATGGCGACCGCGGCAACCGCCGGATGCTTGTAGAGCAGATTTTCGATCTCAACGACCGGAACGTTCTCTCCGCCCCTGATCAGGATGTCTTTCACCCGTCCCGAGATCCGGATGTAGCCATCCCTATCCATGTAGGCGAGATCGCCGGAATCGAACCATCCTTCGCAATCGAAGGTCGGCAGTTCCGGACGCTTGTAGTAGCCCTTGAACATCTGCGCACCGCGAACCAGCAATCGTCCCGATTGCCCCGCAGGCACCGGCCTGCTCTCGTCGTCAACGATCTTGACTTCCATTCCCTCGAGCGACCGGCCATCCGTGCTTGCTGACTTTTCCGCGGCACGCGCTGGCTCGGTCAGCGAGCCCGAGAGCACCTCGGTCATGCCCCAGAGCGAGCAGACTTTGAGACCCAATTCGCTCGCCGCCCGCTCGATCAGGACGGAAGGAATTGGCGCGCCGCCGCACAGGAAAGAACGAAGGCTCTTCGGCTGCGGTGCCCCCGCCTTCACCGCGTCGCAGATATCGCTGAGGAACGGCGTCGATGCTGCCGTATACGTCACGTCTTCGCGGGCCATCAAACCGACGCCGCGCTTGGCCTCCCAGATATCCTGCAGGATCATTGTTCCCTGGAGATAAACCGAAAGCAGCACGATCGCCGCGTAACCGGTCATGTGACCGACGGGCGAAGCCACCAGCAGGACATCGGTTGAATGAAGCCCGAACCTTCCCGACAGCGCCTTGCAGCAGGCAATCAGCGAGTTCGAGGTATGCATGACCCCCTTGGGTTCACCCGTCGTGCCTGAGGTGAACATCAGTACGGACATGTCATCTGGGCGAAGACCGCGCGGAAGCTTGTCTGGCTCGGACGACAACAGCACCCTGTCGAAGCTGGTCTCGCCCTCGCCGTCAACCACGATCACGTGCTTGAGGTGGGGAAGATCGGCGCGCATGCCCCGCGCCATCGCGGCGTAATCGAACCCGCGGTAGCTCTTGGGAACGATGAACACCTTCGCCTGGCAGAAATTCAGGATGTAGAGCAGCTCGCGCTCCCTCAGGATCGGCATCACCGGATTCATCACCGCGCCGATCTTGCTGCAGGCGAACGCCGTGACGACGAACTCCCACCAATTGGGAAGTTGAACGGTAATGACGTCGCCGGGTCCGACCCCGAGCCGCAGCAACGAGCTCGCGGCGCGATTGGCAAGATCCTCCAATTGCCTGTAAGTGAAGCGAGGTGCCTGCTCGCGATCCGCCCGGTCGGCGACGATGGCGACCTTGTCGGGCGTCTTCGCCGCGGCCTCGGCCAAAAGCAGATCGACGGTCTTGTCCAACCAATAGCCGGCTTCGCGAAAGCTGGCTTGCCTGGTGGTTGCCACAGTCATGAATCCCTCCACTGCTGTGCTCGCGTCCGACCTCGCCGTCGGATCATTTTCGTTTATGTGTGTATCTTATTGCAGAGTATGATTTATCGGCGATGATCCAGATTGTCGCCCCGCTGATCATTTTCCGACGAATACCGGCTTTCGTTTTTCGACGAAGGCCTTGACGCCTTCCCTGGCATCGACCGTTCGTGAGATTGCCGCGAGCGTCTGTGCTTCTTCCTCGAGCTGGCTTTCGAACGATCGATCGGATGTCTGGCAAAACAGGCGCTTGATCGCACCAAATGCCTCCGTGGGACCGCTGGCAAGCTCCTTCGCTATTCGTGCCGCCTCGGACTGGACGGCGCTGTCCGAAACCACGAAATCGACCAAGCCCAGCGACAACGCAGCTTTTGCGTCGAGCGTCTCGCCGAGCAGGAAAAAACGCCTCGCACGCGCAACGCCGATCCGGCGCGTGACGGTCGTGGTCGAACCGCTGTCGGGGCTAAATCCGATCTTGGAAAATGCCGCCGAAATCCGCGCCGATTCCGCCACCACGACGAGGTCGGCGGCCGCCACGAGGGACACGCTCCCGCCGGCGACATTGCCGTGAACCGCGGCAACGACGGGCGCCCGCATGCGAACCATTCTCGCGATCGCCGCGTGCAAGTCGGCCGTCCACGCCTTGATCGTCCTTGGCAGTGCGTCCCCCTGCTTGACGAGCGACATCAGGTCGCCGCCGACGCTGAACAATCGTCCGCGCGCCGAGAGCAGCACCGCCCGCACATCGTCGCGCTCGCTCAACTCCGCGATGCACAGGCCGAACTCGCGACAGAATTCCCCGTCAATCGGGTTGCCGCGCTCCGGCTGGTCTAGGACGATGTGAGCGAGACCATCGTCGATGGTGCATTCGAAGGTCTTTGTTGATACGGCCAGTCCCATCGGCGTCTCTCCCTTCGTCACCGCAAGCTGCGCTTATACGGATCAAATCGATCGCGCCTGCTTTTCCTTCTGCACCGACGCCTGAATGGCTTCCCGGGCGCGCTGCCAATCGGCCGGCGACAATTTCGAGAGGCCCGCAAAGGTGCTAGGCGCCGCCAGATGATGACCGCCGTCGATGGCGATCGTGTCGCCCGTGATGTAGCTGCAGCCGTCCGACATCAGGAAGATCAGGAGATTGCGCAACTCGTCCATCTTGCCAAAGCGACGCAACGGCACCTCGTCCGCTTGCGTGGCGCCGACGCCAGTCTCCGCCAATGGATTGAGCTTGTCCCACGCGCCTTCGGTCGGGAACGGCCCGGGCGCGATCGCATTGACACGAATGCCTTTTGGTCCCCACTCCACCGCGAGCGACATGGTCATCGCATGCACCGCCGCCTTTGCCATCGCCGACGGCACCACATAGGCCGACCCGGTCCATACCCAGGTCACGAGATTGCTGATGATCACGCCCGGCAGACCCGCGGCGATCCACCGCTTGCCGCAGGCAAGCGAGGCATAGAACGAGCCGTCCATGACGGTTGAACGAACAGCCTCATAGCCACGCGGCGACAGGCTTTCGGTCGGCGCCAGGAAGTTGGCTGCAGCGTTGTTGACGAGGCCGGTAAGCGGTCCGTGCTCCCAGATGCTGGCCGCCAACGCTTCGACACTGTCGGGATCGCGGACATTGGCGAGCAGCGCCGTCGCCTGCCCTCCCGATCTCGCCTGGATTTCCTGCGTGGCCTGATCCAGGACCTCCTTGCGTCGCCCGCAAATGTACACATGCGCACCATGGGCGGCGAAACCGATCGCCATCTCCTTGCCAAGCCCGGTCCCCCCGCCGGTGATGAGGATGCGCTTTCCTTTGAGCACTGCGGCATCGAACATGAGCAACGTCCTCCCTGCGGCCGGTTGCAATTGCGGCGAGCCGCCCCCGGACCGGATAGTTCTGAGCAAGTAATACACTAGCGTACTTGTTTTGTAAATCGATCGGCAGGTCCGACAAGGACGGTATTGGCGCTCTTCCCTTTAAAATACGCTGGTGTATGGTATTACTTTAACCTTGGCCCCGACTCGGCCTTCAAGGAAAATATCGATGGTTGATCAGACCGATTGGGATCTACGGCTAGGCTATCTCATCCACGACGTGTCGCGGCTCCGGAGAATGATGTTCGATCGCGCACTGGCGCCGCTCGGGATCACCCGCTCCCAGTGGTGGGTGCTCGCATTCATCTCGCGCAAGGACGGCCTGCCGCAGACGCAGTTGGCGAATGAGCTCGACGTCGGCAAGGTCGCCGTGGGTGCTCTGATCGATCGCCTGGAATCCTCCGGCTTCGTGATACGCCAGGCCGATCCGGTCGACAGGCGGGTCAAGCGGGTCTACGTGACCAAACAGGCGCGCGGCTTTCTGGAGAAGCTCAGGAAGGAAACCGACAAGTTCAACGCCCAGATTGTCCACGGAATCGACCGCAAGCAGCTGGAAGCCGCCTCGGAGGCGCTGCTCGCCATGAAACACAACCTCCTCGCCATGTCGGACGGCACACAGACCGGCACCGTCGAGGACGAGGAAGAAGAAGTGCAGCGCTCGAAACCCCGCAAAAAGCGGCGGGTGGCCGCTTGAGGCCTGCCACCCACCTGAGGTGCACTCCGGGAGGAGTCCAAGAAAGTCATGAGACGATGTCGCGTCCCCAGATATCGGCATTGGGGCGCGCTTTCCGCATCAGCTCCATGACTTGAGGGCCGAGTTCGTTCGGATCGTCGACCGGATCGATTCCAGGACCGGCGTGCCAGCCTTCAGCGACTTTGAGAATTCCATCGCCCGCCTCGAACACGCGACCGGTCACCTCAGCGGACTCCTCGCTCGCGAGCCAGACCACGATTGGCGCGACCCAACGCGGGTTCCGGCGCTTGATCTCCTCCTCGGTGCGCTCTCGCAAGCCCTCGGTCATGCGGGTCTGCGCTCGAGGTGCGATCGCGTTCACCGTGATGCCGTACTGCCGAAGCTCCATCGCACTGACAATGGTAAAAGCCGCTATTCCCGCCTTAGCGGCTCCGTAGTTGCTCTGGCCGACATTGCCGAACAGTCCGGATGCGGACGAAGTGTTGATCAAGCGAGCGTTGACCGGTGCGCCGCGTTTTTTGGTCTCCTGTCGCCAGTATTGCGCTGCATGGTGACACGGCGCGAAGGTGCCCTTGAGGTGCACCTTGATCACGGCGTCCCATTCCGCCTCGGTCATGTTGACCATCATGCGGTCGCGCAGGATTCCGGCATTGTTGACGAGAACGTCGAGCCGGCCGAACGTGTTGATGGCATCGTCGATGAGCGCCTTGGCGCCGGCCCAATCGCTAACGTCATTGCCATTCACGATTGCCTCGCCGCCACCGCGCTTGATCTCATCGACAACCTCTTGAGCGGGCGAAAGGTCGGCACCCTCGCCCGCCGCGGTGCTGCCGAGATCGTTGACGACCACTTTGGCGCCCTGCTCCGCCAGCATCAGCGCGTATTCGCGTCCAAGCCCGCGGCCGCCCCCCGTCACAATCGCAACCCGTCCGGCGCATAGCTGTCCCATTCGTCGCCTCCCTCTAGTTTCCGGCAGCGCCGCTCATGACGTCGCCAAACAGATGCCAGTTCGTCCCCTCGAAGCGCATCAACTGCCATTGCTTGACCGGCGCAAAATCGACCGGCGAGGTGTTCAAGCGGATCCCGGGCAGCAACATTCCCAGTTCGACCTGCTTCAGATTGGAGGCAAGCCGCATGACGTTCTCGCGTGTGAGATCGTCTCCGCATTGCTTCAGCAGGTAAACGAGCGCCTGCGCCGTGTTGTAGCCATTCACGATCAACGTATCGCTGCGGTCGGCGCCTGGAAAATAGCCATCGAGAAATTCGTTGAGCTCCTTGAGGCCGGCGTCGTCCTTCCAGGCAGGATCATTCGGATCCTTGAAATACGCCGCCGAGATCAGCCCTTGCGCATTCTCGAAACCTGCCGGCTTGATCACGCTGCCGATCGACGCCGACACATAGCTGAGAAGGTGCAGCGGCTTCCAGCCGAGTTCCGATACCTTCTTGATCGCCTGCGCCGCAAATTTTGGGGTCGCAATGTCGAACAGCACGTCGGCGCCGGTCGATCTCAGCTTGACGAGATGGGAATCGATGGTCGGCTCCGACACGTCGAAAGCCTCTTCCGCGACGATCATGGAAGCAGCCCTGTCGCCAAGGCCCTGCTTTATCCCCTTGAGATAGTCCTTCCCGAAGTCATCGTTCTGGAAGAGGATCGCCACCTTGGCAGCGGGCTGCTTTTGCAGCACATATTTCGCGTAGATGTAGCCTTCCGTCTCGTAGCTTGGGGTGAAACCCATCGTCCATGGGAAGTTCTTCGGATCGTTCCACTTGGCGGCGCCGCTCGACACAAAGAGCTGAGGCACCTTCCTGGCATTCAGGTATTTTTGTACGGCCGAGTTCGCCGCAGTGCCGAGCGCATTGAAGACCAGCAGAACCTCGTCGCTCTCGACTAGGCGCCTCGTCTGTTCGACCGTCTTCGGTGGTGAATAGGCGTCATCATAGGACAGGAAAACGATGCGGCGCCCGTTGATACCCCCCTCCGCATTGACCTTGCGGAAGTACGCCTCCTCGGTCTTCGCGACCATGCTGAAGGCTGACGCGGGACCGCTATAGGGAGACGTGTTGCCAATCCTAATCTCGGTGTCGCTGACGCCGGGGCCATATATCTTCTCACCGGCAATTGCCTGACTGGCGAGCATGCCGGCCAGGATCAGCAGCACGGCTCTTGCAGCTCCGCAGCCACCCTCTCGCGGCACAGCCCATCTGGACCGTCTCTCGACGCGGCCCCAACGGTTCGACCGCCCAGCGCTCCAGATCACTGCGTCACTCCCTGCCCGGCACATCCCGCGCCAGCAAATTGTTAATTAGTACACTTGTGTACTATATGATATGACACCATTGCAACTGCTTTTCAGCGGTAGCGAACAATCTCACCGTCGGGTGTCGCATCCAGTCTCTAGCGCATGGAGGATATCTTGAACCTCAAAGCCGTCCGAAACTTCCGCTTTGAACCGGTCTCGCACACCTACACGCGCCGGGACACCATGCTCTACGCACTCGGCCTTGGTTACGGTTCCGATCCTCTCGACACCTCGCAGCTCAATTTCGTGTACGAAGCCGATCTTCGCGCCGTGCCCTCCATCTGCTGCGTGCTCGCCCATCCGGGCTTCTGGGCGAAACGGCCAGAACTTGAGATCGATTGGGTCAGACTGCTCCACGGCGAGCAGAGCTTTGAGATCCACTGTCCTGTTCCACCGGAAGGCACGGTCAATGCCGGCTACGAGATCTCGGCGGTTGCCGACAAGGGCACCGGCAAAGGTGCCGTTCTGCACCTGGTCAAGACGCTGAACGACGCGGGCGGAAAGAAGCTGGCGACGGTCCGGAGCGTGCTGTTCCTGCGTGGCGACGGCGGCTGTGGCAGCTTCGGCATCGTCCCGAGCGAAGCCAGTCCTCTTTCCGAACAGCCTCCCTCGGAGATCCAGGACATCGCCACGCTGCCGCAAGGCGCCCTGATCTACCGGTTGAGCGGCGACTACAATCCGATCCACGCAGATCCCGCGGCCGCCACAAGGGCGGGGTTCGAGCGCCCGATCCTGCATGGCCTGTGCACATTGGGAATAGCAACCCGCGCTGTCCTTGCAAGCCTTGCAGACGGGGAGCCTGATCGTCTCAAGTTGCTGTCAGCGCGCTTCAGCCGACCGGTGTTTCCCGGCGAGACGATCCGTACGGAATTCTTCAACACGGTCGGTCAAATCCGCTTCCGCTCGCGAGCGATCGAGCGGGACGTCGTCGTGCTGGACCGCGGAATGGTGGCTCTGCGGAATTGAGCTACTTCTTTTCAATCTTCGCGACGTCGACGATTTCGGCCCAGCGGCGAGTGTCGGCCTCCTCGAACGCCTTCAATTCGTCCGGACCGGCTGGAAACGGCTTGGCCCCGACGGATTGAAGATAAGCCCCCGTGTCCTTGCTCTTAACGAAGCCGAGCACGACTTGGCCGAGCTTTGCGACGATATCCGGAGGAGTGCCGGTCCGCACGAAAACCCCGACCCAGGCCGTGAGCTCGGCCCCGGACAATCCGGCCTGCGCCAGCGTCGGGACCTCAGGCATGCTCTCCAACCGCTCGGCACTCGTCACCGCCAGCACGCGCAATCGGCCATCCTGGATCAGGCCCTGCGCGCTGGCGGGATCGGCGAAAACACAATCGATCTCTCCGCTCAGAACGTCAGTCAAGGCCTGCGGCATTCCCCGATATGGAACGTGCTGCATTTCGATTCCGGCCCTGTAGCGGAATAGCTCGGCTGCGCCACGGCTCGACGTGTTGCCGCTGCCGAAAGAGAGCGGCTTCGGACGCGACTTGGCAAAGGCGATGAACTCGGCGACGGTCTTGGCCGCGAACTCGGGCTTCACCGCAAGCATCATTGGAATGGTCATGATCCCCGCCACAGGCGCGAAATCCGCCTTGGGATCATAGGGCATTTCGTTGAACAGGCTGACATTGGCCGCCTGCGTTGAGTTCGTCGTGACGAACACGGTATAACCGTCCGCTTCTGCCTTCAGAACGGAGAGTGCGGCAAGATTGCCGTCGGCGCCGGGCTTGTTCTCGACCAGCACCGTTACGCCTGTATCGACTCGCATGCTCTCGGCCAGACGCCTCGTTACTGCGTCGGTCGCACTGCCCGCCGGAAACGGCACGATGAGATTGATGCGCCGCGACGGATAGGCTTCGGCCGAAGCTTGCCGCCAGCCCATCGCACCGGCCAACGCGACCGCAACACACAGCACGATTGCAACACGAAATCGCATCGATTTCTCCTCAAGACCCGAGCCGGTTCGCCTCACCGCACCACAGTCCCCATTCGTTCTAATAGTACTCTACTTTACTATCTAGGAGAACGTTTACAGACTAAGTGTCTGTTTTTCCGGGCCTCTCGTACCGTGATCGGCCGGGACCTGCCTCGTCTATCGGCACGGCACCGCCTCGCCGCGCGCCGCTGCCAGCTCAACGCGATCAATGCGCGCAAAGAGGCCGTCGCTGATCTCGATATCCACTGCGAAGTGCATGGGATCGGCGTGACCGCAGATAACATCGGGGAAATGCCAGCTCGCTCGTCCCAGCACTTTCTCCCCAGCAAGCACGGCGACCTCGAGCGGGTACCTAGCTCCGACGCCACGCGCACTCTGATAGCCATCGGCGATGCAGTAGAGCTCGAGCCGCGCCGTGTTACCGGCCAACTGCTGAACGGACAGCTCGATCTCGCAAAACCCAAAGGCCGGATCATCGCTGGAGCCCTCGGCATAGAAATAGAACGCGCCGATCTTTCCATGCATGCATCGACCGAGCCCGTAGTCCTTTGGCACCTGAGGGTCCGATCTAACAGGCGTTCGCGGCGGCAAGGGCCCGAGCGAACAGAACTGTCGGTAGGAATAGCAGCTTCCCAACGTGCCCTCCTCCTGCCCTATTGGAAACCAAAGAGCCGTCTTGCGTTGGCGGTGAGAACCTCGCGCGCGATGGGCAAGGCCCGTTCGGCGAATTGCGCAGGCCGGCCCTGCTTGATCGTAAAGGGATAGTCGGATCCGACGACAAGCCGATCCGTTCCGACCTTGCTGACGAGGTATTGCAGCGCAGATGGGTCATAGAGAACCGTGTCGTAGCAGAACCGGCGAGCGATCTCCTGCGGATCTCTCGCAAAAAGCTCACTTAGCGGCGCACCAAGTCCAAAGGCGTGCTGGAGGCGAGGCAGGATCCACGAGAGCGCACCGCCGCCGTGGCTGAGCAATATTCGCAGGTTCGGAAAACGCTCAAGCACACCGTGCGTCATCAGTGACACCGCCGCAAAGGCCGTCTCCAACGGGAATGCGGCCACCGCCGCGAGCTCGCTGCGGCCGGCAATCCGATCAAGTCCGAGCGGATGCAATGGATGCACCATCACCATCAATCCGGCTTGTTCTACGGCTGCATAAATCTCGTTCAAGCGCGACTCGCCAAGCGCGACGCCGTTGATATGCGTCCCGATCTCGATGCCACGTAGGCCGAGCGATCTGATCTCCTGCACGCGTCGCACCGCGAGCGCGACATCCTGCATTGGAACCATGCCGATTCCGATGAACTTTTCAGGATGACCGGCACATAGCGCCGCGATCCCCTCGTTCACGTGGCGGCACAGCGCATCCGCATCGGAAGGCGGAAACCAGTGCGACAGCAGCTCCGGCATCGGCGAGACGACCTGGACGTTGACGTCGTCCTCCGCCATGTCGTCGATACGGCGCGCCGCGTCCCAGCTTCGGGAATCGATGACGCGAAAAACCTTGCCTCCGACCATGACGGCGGCCGTTTCACCCCTGGTTTCGACGGAAGGCCAGAGCGGATTGCCGGTCGGTTCCGCCGGAATATGTCGCGGAACGAAATGCGTATGGGCATCGATCGCCTCGACCAAGACATCCTCCCTACCCTTTGTGCGCCGCACTCCGTGCCTGCCGGGCGCGCCATTTACAAGCAGGTTGGACTGTTTTTATTTTCTATGCAATGATATATTCGTATGCTAGTGCACTATCTATAACAGCGATCGGCAAAATCGCATCAGGGAGCGAAGCGGGCGTGGCGCATACGATCGAAAGCGTCGTCATCGCGGGGGCCGGCCAGGCCGGCGGCCGCGCCGCAGAAGCGCTCCGCGCACGCGGATTCAGGGGCTCCGTCACAATGATTGGAGATGAGCCGCACCCTCCCTACGAGCGGCCGCAACTTTCGAAGGCCTTACTGCAGTCGCCGGAGACGCCGATCGCCTACATCAAGCCGGCCCGCGACTGGGATGAAGCACTCGGCGTCCGTCTCGTGACCGGCGCTGCGGCGGTCGACTGCGATGCGGATCGCCGCATTCTAACGACGGCCGACGGTGGCGCCTTTCCGTTCGATCGCCTGCTGCTGGCGACCGGTACACGGCCGCGCCGGCTCGCGGCGCTCGACGACGCACCGCTCGAAGTGCAGTACCTGCGCAACGTCGAGGATGCATTCCGGTTTCGTCGCCATATCGGGGCGCGATCCCGTATCGTGATCATTGGAGGCGGTGTCATCGGCCTCGAAGCGGCATGCGCAGCCGCCAAGAGCGGCTGCCGTGTCACGGTCATCGAAAGCGAAGCACGGCTTCTCGCACGCGCGTTCCCAGGTCTGATCAGCGATCTCGTGGCCGAGAGGCACCGTAATCACGGCGTGGAATTCATCTTCGGCACGACGGTGTCCGGCGGCGGATCGGGCTCCGTTCGACTGAGCAATGGCGAGGCAATCGCGGCCGATCTGGTTCTCGTCGGCATTGGCGTAGCTCCATCGACCGGCCTTGCCGAACGGATCAAGCTCCCCACCACGGGAGGCATCGCAGTGGACGCCTGCGGACGCACGGCCGCACCCGATATCTTCTGTGCCGGCGATGCTGCCTTGCAGTGGAGCCGCTGCCATGGCCGCGCCATCCGCGTCGAAACCTGGGCCAATGCGCAGAACCAGGCGATCGCGGTGGCAGCCAACATGATCGGCGAGGTGAAGGAATACAACGACGCGCCCTGGTTCTGGACCGATCAGTATGACCTGAACATCCAGGTCGCCGGGGACATGTGCGATGCTGAACAGATCGTACGCGGCGATCCGAGCCGCGCCAAGTTTTCGATCGTGGCCATGCACGGAAGCGAAGTGGTCGGCGCTCTGTCGGTGAACGCCGCCAAGGACATGGCGATGTTCCGACGGATCATCGCAATGAACGCAAGGCCGTCGCGCGCCGATCTGGAGTCGCCCAGCTACGATCTGCGGGCCGCGTTGAAATCACAATGAGGATGAGACTGCCTTGAGGGAGGGACTGCAATGAATGCGTTCCAGCGAATGAATACCGCACTCATGGTCGACGAGGCCAAGCAGATCTTCAAGGTATCGCGCCAGACCTTTGTCGATCCGGATATTCTCGAAGCCGAACGCGCGCGGATCTTCGACAAATGCTGGCTCTATCTCGGACACGCCTCGGAGATTTCAAAGCCGGGCGACTTCGTCACACGTCACGTCGGTGGACGCAGCATCCTGTTCGCACGCGATGCCAAGGGCACTCTGCGCGCCATGTTCAACACCTGTCCGCACCGCGGCGCGCAGGTCTGCCGTGAAAAGCACGGCAACGCAAAATCCTTTCAGTGCTTCTATCACGGCTGGGTATTCGGCCTGGATGGCGCACTGCGCAGCCAGCCCGGCGAAGCTTCCTACGCTTCCGATTTCAAGGAGCGCAACACATCCAACATGCAGCAGGTGCCCCGGTTCGAGACCTACCGCGACTTCTGCTTCGTCTGCTTCGACCGGAATGCCGAAACGCTCGACAGCTATCTCGGGCCTGTGAAGGAATATCTCGACGTCATCGCGGACCAGGCCGAGACCGGCATGACGATCGTCGGTGGCACGCAGGAATACTCCATGCGGGCCAACTGGAAGCTGCTGACGGAGAACTCGATTGACGGCTATCA
The DNA here is from genome assembly GCF_024199885.1 of Bradyrhizobium sp. CCGUVB23. Lineage (NCBI taxonomy): Bacteria > Pseudomonadati > Pseudomonadota > Alphaproteobacteria > Hyphomicrobiales > Nitrobacteraceae > Bradyrhizobium > Bradyrhizobium sp. CCGUVB23. Next base: position 7,601,158 of record NZ_JANADQ010000001.1, on the reverse strand, counting down.
CGCGCTCACGACGCATGCGACCTATTTCGATTACCTGAAAGCGACCAATGGCGGGCTGGCGCCGGTGCCGCTGGAAGGCGCAGCGCGCGACCTCGGCAACGGACACGCCGTGCTGGAGTACAAGGCGCCATGGGGGCGTCCGGTCGGACAGTGGATCCCGATGTGGGGTGAGGAGGGCAAACGCGAAATCGACCGGCTCGTTCAGGGGCTCGTCAAGCGTTTCGGCGAAGAGCGCGCCAAGCGGATCGCACTCTACAATCGCAACCTCTTCGTATTTCCCAATCTGGTCGTCAACGACATCATGGCGGTGACGATCCGGACCTACTACCCGCAGGCCCCTGACTTCATGACGGTGAGCGCATGGGCCCTGGCACCCAAGGAAGAGACGGATTGGGCGCGAAAGTACCGCCTGTTCAACTTCCTGGAGTTCCTGGGTCCGGGCGGTTTTGCTACCCCGGACGACGTTGAAGCACTCGAGCAGTGCCAGCGCGGCTTCCGCAACTCCAGCGAGGCGCAATGGAATGACATTTCCAAGGGCATGGGCAAGGAAACACCCGCCTATGACGATGAGCTGCAAATGCGGGCGTTCTGGTCGAACTGGAACAAGCGCGTCTTCGCGACGTCGGTCTGAAGGAGAGCCAGATGCAGAATGTTTCACGAGCTGACGTCGAGGATTTCCTGTTCGCTGAAGCCGAGTTGCTCGACGAGTGGCGGTTGCCGGAATGGCTCGAGCTCTTCACCGAAGATGCAATCTACTACGTGCCGTCCACGGATGTTCCCGCGGACTCGTCTCCCGATAAGAACCTCTTCTACGTTGCCGACGACCGCTTCCGGCTCAGCGAACGCGTCAAGCGTCTGATGAAGCGCACAGCCCATGCCGAATTTCCTCATTCCCGGACGCGGCATCTCGTCAGCAATGTCCGCATCCGCAACCGCAGCGACGATGAAATGGAGGTCGCCGCCGCCTTCATCACCTATCGTACGAAAGACGGCGTGACCGATACCTATTTCGGAAGCAACCGCTATCGGCTTGTCACCGAGAACGGGCGTCTGCGCATCAAAGAGAAGCGCTGCCTGCTCGACAGCGAAGGACTGCGCACACAAGGGCGTGTCAGCATCATTCTGTGAGAAGAGCCCGCAGTGGATCAAAAATTCAAGAACAACGTGGCCGTGGTGACCGGTGCCGCAAAGGGCATCGGTTTTGCGATTGCGGAGTGGCTCGCTAAGGACGGCGCCAAGCTGGTTCTCGCCGACCTCGATGGGGCCGGTCTGAAGGACGCTTCCACGCACCTCGCGAGCAAATACGGCGCCGAGATCGCGAGCCAGGCCGGCGATTTGTCCGATCAGGCCGTAGCCGAGACAACGATCAGGCTGGCCTCGGACCGCTTTGGCCGCCTCGATATCCTCGTCAACAACGCCGGCGGCGGGATCATCCGGCCCTTTGCCGAGCACACGCCGGAGACGATCAAGACCACGATCGACCGCAACCTGTGGACCGTGCTCTGGTGCTCCTGGTACGCGGTGCCCACAATGCGGAAGCAAGGCTATGGCCGCATCATCAATCTCGGCGCCGATTCCGTCCGCAACGGGCTCTGGGACCACGCGGCTTACAATGCGGCCAAAGGCGGCGTCCACGGGCTTACGACTGGCATGGCACGGGAGTTCGCAAAGGACGGCATCACCGTCAACACGGTGGCGCCATGCGCAGTGAACACGCCACAGATGGTCGCCATCACCAAGAGCAATCCGGCGCTTGCCGCCAAATTCGTTAGCGTCATCCCCATGGGCCGCCCGGCGGAGATGGAGGAAGTCGCGTCCATGGTCTCATATCTTGCATCCGCCGAAGCATCGTTCGTGACCGGCCAGGTCATCAGCGTCAATGGCGGCAGCACCATGCTCTAGGTCTTCGCCATGGCAGAAACAGTCATTCTTTGCAGCTCGGATGAGGTCGTCGAGGGTGAGATCAAGCAGGCCGCCCTCCCCGACGGCACCAATGTCGCCCTGTATCGCGTGGCCGGCAGGATCTACGCCACGGCCGATATGTGCACCCACGGTGAAGCGTCGCTGTCGGAAGAAGGCCTCATCAACGGTAAGATCGTCGAGTGCACCTTCCACTTCGGGACCTTCGACGTCACGACCGGCGAACCCACCGGCATGCCCTGCGAGATCCCCTTGAAGACGTATCCCGTCGCGGTTGTCGACGGGAAGGTTCAGATTGAGGTTTGACATGCCCGCCCGCCCCGATCGCGCTCCCGCTCCGCTCAAATCCGCTCGACGATCGCTGGCGCCGCCGCGGCGTCGCACCCAGGCCGAGCGGACCGCAGAAACTAGGCTGCGCATCCTGAAGGCGGCGGCCAAGCTGATCCGGCGCCGCGGCTATGCGAGATTTCGCACTGCCGAGGTCGCCGCCGAGGCGGGCGTATCCCGCGGCGCCCAACTGCATCATTTTCCGACCAAGGATTCGCTCGTCGTCGCCACGCTCGAATACGTGTTCGAGCAGGCACAGATGCTCAGCCGTCGTCGTGCAGCCGCCGCAAACCGTCCTCGAGACCTCATCGAAACGGTGATCGAGGACGCCAAGGAGTTCTTCTTCAGCGAACACTTCATGGTGGCGATCGACATCGTGCTCTCGACGTCGACCGATCAGGCTGTACGCAAGCAGATCCTCGACATCTCTCGCAAGGCGCGTCGGCCGGTCGAGGCGGCTTGGGCCGAGGCACTGGCCGCAAGCGGCGTCCCCCCCTCGGTTGCGGCCGATATCGTGGCACTCACCCTCGGCGTCGTCCGCGGCATGGCGCTGCGCACACTCTGGGACAACGATCCCGAATGGTTTGATCAGCTCTTCGCGCTCTGGCGACAGATGATCAAAGCCTTTCTTGAAGCGCAACCAAGGCGGGGGCGGCGCAATGAGTGAGGGCATCAACGGTCAAACCACACCATTCATCGCGTCGGTCTGCTACGTTCGCCACGCGGTCAGCGAGCCGCAGGCTTGCGCCCGCTTCATCTCTGATATCTTCGGACTGCAGCGGGTCTCCGACAAGAACGGCGAATTGGCTTTCCGCTCGGACGAGCGCTACCGGACCGTGAGCATCAGTTGCGATCCAGACGACGGCACCAGCGTCGGCATTGAAGTTTGGGACGATGCCACGCTGCAACAGATCGGCGACCGGTTGCGCGAGCACGGCTTTGCGGTGCGGTCCGCAAGCCCCGAGGAATGCCTGCGCAGATATGTGCAATCCGCCCTCCTTGCCGAGGATGCCTCTGGAAATCGCATCGATCTCGTGACTCGCCCCACCCGCAGCGGCCGGCGCTACTTTCCGCCGCGCGACGCCGGCATCGTGCAATTCCAGGGCATTGGGCTGCGCAGCACCGAACATGTCCGCGATCTTGCCTTCTGGCGTCTCCTCGGCGCTGAAGTGACCGACTGGGTCGGCGACATCGCTTACCTGCGCATCGACCACCTGCACCATCGCATCGCACTCTATCCGTCGCGACGGAACGGCCTGCTCTACGCGGCCTTCGAAGTCGAGGCGCTCGATCAGATCATGCAGAACAGCTACTTCATGCAGGAGAACCAGGTGAAGATCGTTCAGGGGCCAGGACGCCAATCCGCGTCTGGCCAGATCTTCCTGCATGTCGAGGGCCCCGACGGGCTGATCCTTTCCTACGTGCACGGCACCGCCGACATCGGCGACAAGCCGCGGCCGGCCCGACAATTCTCCCTCAACGCGGTGTCACTCTGCAATTGGGGCAGCGAAAGCAAGAGCGTGCCGGAACTGAGCACACACGTCCAGACGAACAGGAGGCATGCATGATCCAGTTAAGGGATGTGAGCTACGTCCGTCTCGGTTCACCCGATCTTGAGCAGGCAGAAATGTTCGCGACCTCTTGCCTTGGATTGCAGATCGCCGAACGCGGAAGCAACTCTCTGTATCTCCGGTCCGACGAGCGCGCGCACACGCTGTGCTATTCGGAAGGCGATCCTCGCGACCAGACTGTCGGTTTCGAAGTCGATGATGAGGCCAGTCTGCAAGACGCCGCTGCGACGCTGGAGTCGCTCGGTCATGCCGTCCACGCGGGCACTGCGCAGGAAGCGGAGCAGCGCAAGGTGAAAGCTTTCATCGGCTTTCGTGATCCGACGGGCAACCATATCGAGCTCGTCGTGCGCCCGGAGCGAAGCGGGCGGCGATATTTTGCCAGCCGCGACGCCGGCATCACCGGCTTCAGCCACATCGGGTTGAACTCTACAGACCCGGCGCGCGATGAACGCTTCTGGACCCAAGTCTGCAACGCGCGCGTCAGCGACCGCATCGGCGACATCCCCCTGATGCGGGTCAACGCCATTCATCACACGATCGCGCTGGTGCGTGCGCCACAAGCCGGCATCCAGCACATCAACCACCAGGTCGAAAGCAACGATGACGTGCTGCGTTCCTACTATTTCCTGAACGACAAGCGCGTCCCGATCGTTTTCGGCCCGGGTCGCCATCCGACGTCCGGCGCCCGCTTCCTCTACTTCAAGGGACCGGACGACATGATCTTCGAATATTCCGTGGGGGTAGACGAGATCGAGGACGAGGTCACGCACCGGCCGCGGCAATTCGGCTTTGAACCGACGAGCTTCTGCATGTGGGGCTCCAAACCTGCCGGAATGACCCTGCCCAACAAGTAACAGTTGCTCCGCCGCCGAAAGCGTGGGCTCACCCGACGAGGACACATGGATCTGAGATTGCGGGGCCGCAAGGCCATTGTCTGTGCGGCAAGCCAGGGCCTTGGCAAAGCGAGTGCCATGACGTTGGCGCGCGAGGGCGTCGAACTCGTCATTGTGGCACGACGGCGCGACGTACTTGACAGCGCAGCCGATGAGATTGAGTCAGCGACGGCCAACCGACCTCACACGGTCGCGGCCGATGTCACGAGCCAGGAGGGACGAGAGGCCATCCTGGCCGCCTGCGCCGATCCGGATATTCTCATTAACAATGCCGGCGGACCACCGCCCGGCGATTTCAGGAATTTCGGTCGCGACGATTGGATCAAGGCGCTCGATGGCAACATGCTGGCGCCGATCGCGCTGATCAAGGCGACGATTGATGGCATGATCGCCCGCAAGTTCGGTCGCATCGTCAACATCACCTCGCACGCGGTGAAGGCGCCCGTCGCAATGCTCGCGCTGTCGAATGGTGCGCGAACCGGACTAACAGGCTTCGTTGCGGGTCTGGCGCGCTCCGTCTCCGAGCACAATGTCACGGTCAACAACCTGTTGCCCGGCACGTTCGATACCGACAGGCTGAAATCGAACCTCGCTGCACTTGCCCGGAACTCATCGCGCAGTGTGGCGGAGGTTACCGAAGAGGTCAGGGCCAGCAATCCGAGCAGGCGATTCGGCCATCCGGACGAGTTCGGCGCGACATGCGCTTTTCTGTGTTCGACCCACGCCGGGTACATCACCGGACAAAACATCCTTATCGATGGCGGCGCCTATCCCGGCACGTTCTGAACCTTCAGGCCCTCACCACTGGATGCCCGCCTCGTGGCCAACATGCATCAGCTAAGTGCTGGTCCGAAGGCGAGACCCGACCGGCTGCAATAACGCTAGCGGGGTCCGTCGAGGTGTGTGCTAGAGCATGTTGTTTTTTGCCGGAATCGGGATTCCCAGAGGGGACAATTTCTGATTCAAACTCTATGCTGGGAACGGGGGCCAGCATGGATGACGCGACCCTATTCGGAAGACCTTCGAGAACTCGCGCTGGCGAGGGCTGATGCGGGCGAGACGGTTCGTTCGATTGCAGAAGCGCTTCAGATCAGTCCTTCCTGTGTGACGAAGTGGAAGAATCTGCGGCGGGAGACCGGAGGCGTTTCGCCCGGCAAGATCGGTGGTCACAAGAAGCCGGTTCTGTCCGGCACCAACGCCGACTGGCTACGCAAACGCATTCGCTCCGGACCATTCACTTTGCGGAAGCTGACGCAGGAACTGGCTGCGCGGGGGATCAAGACAGACGTGCGGGCGGTGTGGACGTTCGTCCATGCCGAAGGGCTGAGCTTCAAAAAAAACGATCCTGCCGGCCGAACAAGATCGTCCCGATATCGCCCGTAAACGGACGCGCTGGAAGACCCATCAGGGCAGGATCGACGCTTCGCGCCTGGTCTTTATCGACGAGACCTGGATCAAAACCAACATGGCGCCGCTGCGAGGCTGGGGGCCGAGCGGGCAACGTCTCCAGGCGTCTGCGCCTTTCGGCCACTGGAAGACCATGACTTTCATCGCGGCGCTCCGCCACGACCGGATCAGCGCCCCATGGGTCATCGACGGTCCCATCAACGGCGAGCTCTTCACCCTTTATATCGAGCAGGTACTGGCGCCGACCCTTGCAAAAGGTGAACTCGTCATCCTTGACAATCTCGGCAGTCACAAGGGCAAGGCGGCGCGCAACGCCATCCGCGCCACAGGAGCCCATCTGCTCTTCCTGCCGCCCTACAGCCCCGACCTCAATCCGATCGAGCAGGTTTTCGCCAAGCTCAAACACCTGATGCGAGCCGCGCAGACGCGTGACGTCGAAGCGACTTGGCGCAAGGTCGGCGAACTCCTCGACGTCTTCTCCAAGGAGGAGTGCGCCAACTATCTCAAAAATTCAGGATATGTTTCCGTATAAAAACATCATGCTCTAGCGCGCGCTCCGCGTTCGGAGGCCAACGGGTTTGCTTCCATCGAAAATGAACTCGATGCCTTTCCCCTCGAAGGCCCGTCGAATCTTTTCCAGAGTTCGATCCGTAGCTCCGCGAAAGCCCGTCTCAATCCGGTGAATGGTCTTCACCTCCACGCCGGCAGCGTCCGCAAGCTCCTGCTGCGAAATCCCTAACCAGCTGCGGGCTGCGCGAATCTGTTCTACCGAGATCATGTCCTCAAGACTCTATTAAGCTTAATTTGTCAGATCAACTGACATTTCATCTCGACCATGAGAAAAGTTCTCCAGCACAGAGGAGAACGAAATGCCGATTGATCCACTCACCGAACCGCTGAGAACCAATGAGGATGCTGTCCGCGCGGCCAAGCAGGCCGTCGCGACGGCCCTTGAAGCCAACTTCTCGATTGACCCGATTATTGGCGACGAACTCTCCCAATCGTTCGCTGTCATTTCTTCTTGCGTGCTACACCTATCGCAAGAGCGTGACCGTCACGGTGTGAGCCGCGAGATAAACCACGAGGTCACCATGGCCATGCTCCTAACCGAAGACTCCGCAGGTCCGGACCCTCTTTTGGCCATGGCGGGTGAGCGGTTCGATCGGCTGATGACGATCGAAGCCCGTCCCCTCTCGGGCGGGCTTCCACCAGGTCTCGTCGTTCCGATGTACGAGATCTGCCGTCGCCATCATGGCGAGCCGTTGTCCACGTTGGCCGCCAGGACTCTCATGTCGCGCGTCGCTTACGGAGACCACGTCATCGTCGCGACCGGTGCCGGCGTTCCACCTAAACTGCCGCAGGGCGAGACCGACGGACCGCCAGGCGCCGCTGTCCTTGCCCGGGCTATGGCCCTCGGTCTTGGTGCCCAGGTCACGATCGTCTCGGAAGAGGCACATTCCAAGCCGGTGGAAGCCTGCGCCGCGCTTGTTGGATCCTCAACGGCAAGGCCGATCAATGTGGAGACAATCCCGCCTCATCCCAAGCATGGACCCAAAGCTGTCGAAGCGCTGCTCGCGCGGTACCAACCGTCGGCGATTGTCTTCGTCGAACTCGACGGCCCCAACCCGGATGGCCATTTCCACGGCGTCCGGGGCGATCGCCGCCCCGCCGGCACGATGGCGCATCTCCATCTGCTCGCAGAAGCTGGCCGCGCGGCGAAGCGTTTGACCATAGGGATTGGCGACGGCGGAAACGAAGTGGGCTTCGGCGCGGTGCGGACAGCGCTTGCCGCGTTCCATCCCAACGGTTTCGTAGTCACGACTGCTGAGACTGACATCATTGTCAGCGCGGCAATTTCGAACTGGGGCGCCTACGCCGTTTGCGCTGGACTCGCCGTCGGTCTTGGCAGTCCTGATCTGCTTCACGGCGATACTCTCGAAGGGAAGTTGATCAAAGCCTGTGTTGGCGCAGGCGCCCGTGATGGCGCGACGGCAAGTGCCGAACTCCGCGTCGATGGTGTCCCTGAGAGCGGTCATCGGGGCTTTGTCAGCCTGCTCGAAGGCATCGTCGGAAGCTCAATGACCGAACATGACCGCGCCTCATCGTCGCGTCTGCTGTCTCGGGAGATGAAGCCGTGACGCCGAGCTACGACCCAGCAGTCGGACCCGACTTCATTGGTCTTGTCCCGGGCGGCAAGCACCGAGAGTGCCTCGCCTGGCGTATTCGCGCGGCGAGGAGCTTTTGCCGAACGTTGACACGAATGCCGATTTCATCCCGCGTCGCCTGTCGCCTCGGCTTCCTGGTTGTCTGCGCCGCCAAGTCACGCTGGTTCTAGGAGAAGCTCATGACAGCCGCCACCGAGTCGAAATCGAAGTCCCCGAAGCCCACAGACCGTTTTGGCAACATTATCGACCCGGTCGTCGGCTTTGCGCGCGGCACCATCATCCGATCCAGTATCGACGAAGCGCGCCGCCTTCGTCAGGGCCAAGCTGTAGCGGCGGATCGTGTCCGCAAGCTCGGCCCGCGTTCCATCGGTGTGTTCACCGGAAATCAGCGAGACTTTCCGCTCAAGCCTGCGGATCTCGCAACACTGTGCGAGGAATGGGTCGGCCCGGGACTCTTCGCCAATGATCTCCGCGAAGTCGCGATTGCCCACCTTGGAGGCAAGAGCGAGGATGGTGTCGCCGTATTCAACCGCACCAGCGCGGGAATCATTGCCACCATCGCCGCTCTTGCTGGTGGCAGCCCGGTCATTTCAGTCGTCCCCCCTGGCGGGCGGTCGCACGCGTCGGTGATCCGAGGCTGCGCCATCGCTCGGGTGGAACTGGTCGAAATCGGAGGCGACCGCGACTGGCGGGCAGCTCTGGCCAAGGCGATGCCCCAGCTCGTTGTCGTCACCACCGTGACAAGCGCTCTCGAACTGCTCGATGATGCCATAACTTCCGCCGTCGTCGAGGCCACCCACGCGGCCGGCGCCATCGTGCTCGTGGACGATGCCTATGGCGCCCGACTGCGTCCCGTGCTCCACGGCGGCAAGCCCGGCCTCGCCCTCGGCGCCGACCTCGCGATCACCAACTGCGACAAGGCGGGTCTCGCCGGACCGCGCGCGGGCGTGCTTGCCGGCCGCGCCAATCTCGTCACGGCTGCGTCGGCGAAAGGTGCTGAATTCGGGATGGAGGCCCGCGCGCCGATCGCCGCTGGCGCCATGCGGTCCCTCCAGAGCTTTCGACCTGAGGATCTGCGGGAGGAAGCACGGTCCGGACAGGCACTCGCGGTCGCGCTTGCCGAGAAGCTCGGCCGCGACATCGTGTCGGTCAGCGATCTCGGACCCATGGTCGACGAGCAGGACCTGCTCGCCCTTGTCCTGCGGCGCGCCGGCCGTTCCGCAGAACACTTTGGGCTCGTCCCCTGCGAGGTCTCCTCTGCGCTCGGAATGGTCCTCTTGCGCGACGCTGGGATCCTCACAGTCAACACCCATGGCCAGCCCGGGGCACGCGTGTCACTGCGCCTGAAACCGACGCTCGATGCGATCGAGCGAGTTGGAGGCCAGGACGCCGTCGTCGCCGCCGTCGACGCTGCACTCAATCACCTGGCCGCACGGATCGACGAAGTTACCACGATCTCGCGGCTCATTCTGGGAGATCAGGCATGAGCGCCGTCAACACGACCTTCGCAGGCATGGATGACCGGCTCGACCGGCTGGTTAATCTCGATCTCGGCGGTCGAGGTGTCGAGCATCTTTACGCGGCAGCGCGCGCACGCCAAGGCGGTTCCCTGTGCGGCGGCGCCGCCGAGGCGCTCGCTGCGATTCCTGCGGGTGCGACCGTGCTGGTGACCACGGGCTCCGTTTCGCGTGCCTGGATCTCGCCGACCATCGGTGAGAACGATGGTCCGGCCGGCGCAGCCGCCATCGTGAGGGCTCTTGCCTTATCCAAGCGTGTGACTTGCGTCGTCCTCGCGGAGGAGACCTTGCTCGATGGCACTGCCAAGATCCTGACCAGCGCCGGCCTTTCGGTGTTGCCCTACGATCAGGCGCGGATCGCGAGCGACGATGGAAGCCTCGCCGTCGCCAGCACGCGCTCCTTTCCGGTGACGGACGCCGAGGCGAAGACTGCCTCCGCCGTCTTGCTCGACGAGCTGAAGCCTGCCCTGGTTTTCTCGACGGAGCGGGTCGGCCGTAACGCCGACGGCATCTACTGTTCGATGCGCGGCATCGACTACGGCATGGGGCGTGCGCGGATCGACTACCTGTTCGATGAAGCGCTTGCGCGCGGGATTCCGAGCGTCTGCGTGGGTGACGGGGGCAACGAGATCGGCATGGGTGTGGTCGCTGACGCGGTGCGGCGCCACGTGAAGTTCGGCGACACGCGGCCCGAAGGCGGCGCCGGCATCGGAGCCGTGACCGGTACCGATGTGCTCGTCACCGCCGCCTGCTCGAACTGGGGCTGCTACGCCATCCTGGGGGCCCTCGCGGCACGCCTGAAGCGGCCCGATCTTCTCCATGCACCCAAAATGGAAGAGCAGTTGCTGCGCCGCGGTGTCGATATCGGCTTGATCAACTCGGTCGGCAACGTCGTCGACGCTGACGTTGATGGGATTCCTCTCCAGACGCATGTCGCGATGGCCGATCTGATCTCGGCGATCGTTCGGCCAGCGTTTCGCTGACAGCCGAGAAGGGCACGCAATGTCAACTGGACCAACCTTACCCTTCCTCGATTTGCGCGGCATTCGAGTTTCGTACGGGTCAAATGAAGTCCTGAAGGGTGTCGACCTGTCCGTCCGGCAAGGTGAAGTCGTCGTCATCATCGGCCCGAGCGGCAGCGGCAAGAGCTCGCTGCTGCGGACGGTCAACATGCTTCAGTCGGTTGCTGGCGGAGAGATCGTGCTGGAGGGCGAGAACCTGCTCTCTGGCAAGCAGGACGTGAACAAGGTCCGCCAGCGCGTCGGGATGGTGTTCCAGCACTACAACCTGTTTCCGCACCTCACCGTCCTGAAAAACCTCACCTTGGTCCCGCGACGCGTCTTAAAGGAGCCGATTGCGGAATCGGAAGCGCGAGCCCGGGACCTGCTCGCGAAGGTCGACCTGGCGGACAAGGCCGGCAGCTATCCGGACCAGCTTTCAGGCGGCCAGCAGCAGCGCGTCGCGATCGCTCGGGCCCTGATGATGCGTCCCCACGTGATGCTGTTCGACGAGGTCACATCGGCTCTCGACCCTCAGCTCGTGCGCGAGGTCTTGAACGTCATGAAGGACCTCGCTCGTTCCGGCATGACCATGCTTGTTGTGACGCACGAAATGAACTTTGCGCGCGAAGTTGGTGACACGCTGGTGTTCATGGCTGATGGCGTGGTTGTCGAGAAGGGACACCCGGCCGACGTCCTCGATCGACCAAGTCACGACCGCACGCGCCAGTTCCTGTCGCATACCGACACCTGACCCGTTTTTCGCGCAACTCAAAGGGACCAAAGAGAGAGGGAAACATGAAGATGCTGAAATGTTTGGCTGCGATCGCGGGCCTGTTATTTTCCGTACTTGGCTTACCGGCCATGGCGCAGTCGAAGGTCGACGTGCCGCTGCCAGCAGACCTTGCCACGCCAAAGGTCCTGACGATCGGCATCAATTGCCAGTATCCGCCTGCGGGCTATGTCGGCCTCGATGGAAAGCCAGCCGGTTTTGAGTATGGGCTTGTCAAGCGCATCGCCGCATTTGCCTTTGGCACTGAAGCCGGTCTCCAGACACAATGCGTGAACGACAGCAACCGCATTCCATTTCTGCAATCCGGCAAGGTCGACCTCGTGCTGGCCTCGCTCGCCCGAACGCCGGCGCGCGCCGAGCAGGTCGACTTCTCGGATCCGATCTGGTTGAGCAATCTTCAGCTCGTCGTGAAGAAGGATTCTCCGATCAACAACTATGCCGACCTCACTGGGCACACGGTCGTAACAGTGACGGGAAGCACCTATCAGACCTGGCTCCAGAAGTGCCAACCAAAGGCGAACCTAATTACTGCGCAAAGCCCGGCCGACGCCTCAACGATGTTGGTGCAGGGGCGAAGTGACGCCTTCGCTTACATCGACGTTTACGACTACAATTTTGTGCAGAACAACAAGAACTTCAAAGTCGTTGGCGAGCTCGCTTCGCCCGCGATCCAGGGTATCGGGGTGAAGAAGGGCAATGCGGCGATGCTTGCCTGGATCAATGCCGTGATCGCCAAGATGCGCGAAGAGGACGCCTTCTACAAGGCCTTCGCCGCCGAAGTGAATGATCCGACCATGGTCGCGAAGTATCGCAATGTCGTCCCGGGACCGAAAGTCAAGCTCGACTATGCCGGCGTCGATCCCCTCGAGTGCAAGTCCTGATGGTGGCGCGTGGGGCGCTATGGCGCCCCACGCGATTGTGCGGAGACGGCTATCATGCAAGGCGATCTCACGACAGAGGTGACGGCGCTACTGATAGGGCTCGGCAACAGCCTCCTCATCAGCGCGATCGGCATAGCGCTCGGTATCGGCATAGGAGTCGTGCTGGGGGCAATACGCTATGCACGAATCCCCGTGGTCAGCCTGGTGATCGTGGGATTCGTGAATGCATTCCGCTGCACGCCGCTCCTTGTGCAGATCTTTCTCTTGTTCTACGCGCTACCAGATATCGGCATCAGTCTGACGCCATTCCAGACCTCCTGGCTCGCGCTTGGATTGTGGGGCGGCGCTTATCAAACGGAAGTTTTCCGAGCAGCCTTCGACGCTGTGCCGAAAGGCGAAGTGACAGCGGCCCGCGCTCTCGGTCTGCCGGCGTTCCAAGCCTTTCTTGACGTTACGCTGCCGCTCGCGCTGCGCATCGCAATCACGGGAGCAACGACCACGGCGATTACGCAGTTCAGGTCGTCATCCTTCATGATTGTCGTCGGCTACCAGGAATTGACCTATGTCGCCAACCGGATCGTGTCCGATACCTTCAAGGTGTTCGAGACGTTCGGCATCGCTTGTCTCATGTATCTGCTCGTGTGCAGCATCCTCAGTGCGGCATCGCGCGCGTTCGAACGCAAGCTAGCGATTCCTGGACTGGGAGTTGTTAAATGAACAATTGGGTTTGGCCCGTCGCTGCCTATCTTGGTCAGGGTCTTCTCATCACGTTGTGGATCTCGCTGCTCACGGTCGTGTTGGCGACGATTCTTGGCCTTTTGATCGCGGCTCTGTCGCAGAGCACGCTCACTATCGCGCGCCTGATCGGACGAATTTACGTCGATGTGTTCCGCGGCGTTCCGTCACTGATGATCCTCCTCTTCGTTTTCTTCGCGCTCCCACAAATCGGCCTTCGGACGGGGCCACTCACGGCCGCCGTCATTGGGCTGGGACTTTGGGGCGGATCGAACATCGGTGAGGTTTTTCGTGGCGCCTTGAGTTCCATTCCACACCGCCAAGAGCAGGGCGCTCGAGCGCTTGGCTTGACCGCAACGGAAGCTCTCGTGTTCGTTATTCTGCCGCAAGCGTTTCGGCGCGCATTACCGCCCTATGTCGGGCAGCTCACCGTTCTCGTCCAAGCGAGCGCGCTGACTTCCGTTGTCGGCGTCTCCGACCTCCTGGGATCGGCGCGTCAAATGATCGAAAGACTTGCGTATGTTGGGGGCGGAGTGTCACACGCCATCGAAATCTACCTGGGCGTACTGGGCGTGTTCTTTGTGATCTGCTATTCGTTGACTGCGCTGGCTAACACAATCGAACGCCGCCTTCGGCATTGAGCAATGGGCCGACCTTGTCGCGAGCATTGGCAATCAAATAGCTGCGCGTTTGTCGTCCCTGTTGAAGAAGGCGTGGCTCTGCGAGCTTGAAATGCGAAGGCCGATGTCAACCGCGTCGGATCGCAGAACATCGTAGTCCGGCGCACAAACTCACACCTGCGGTAGCGGGAAGCGCATCACTCCCGACGCCATTTTCCGTCCTCACTGCTAGTGCAGTGACATCGACGGAGATCTGGGATCGCGACGAGCATTGCTGCCTTAAGTCGCGCACAACTCCCCTGCCCTAACCACCTGGATCGCTCAGCAGATCGACCGCCCACGCTTGCTGACCATAGACTTTTCCTGATCTCCCGGTGCAAGCCTTCGGATCGTGCCGACCCAACGGAAACCGCGGGCAGAATGTTGAGGTCGGGAAAGCTCGCGCCGAATTGCACGTGACCGGCTTGAACGAAGGCATCTGACTGTTTTAGATTTTCGTTCAAAAGCTGCATCCTCTCCAGAACAAGCACAAGCGTAAACTTGGTAGATGGCGGCTAGTTGCGCGCGGCTTCGAACCCGCCGAGCACGGCCGTCAGATTGGCGCCGAGGATATCGGAGAGGTATCCGCCTTCCTGCACGAAGACAGTTGGCAGGGCGAGCCGTGCGATTGCCCCACCGATGCGACGAAAGCCATCGGTCGTTACGGCAAGGCCGGCGAGCGGATCGTGTTCCGACGCATCCAGTCCAAGTGCAACCACGAGCGCACCCGGCGCGAACGCGCGAATGGTTTTTTCTGCAATCGCGAGCGCCTGCAGGTAGCCATCGTCACCCGTCGCCTTCGGCAAGGGAATGTTGAGGTTGGCGCCGAGCCCCGGGCCAGCACCGCGCTCATGGGCGTATCCCCAGACGAAAGGATTGAAGAAGGTCGGATCGGCATGGATCGAAACCGTAAGAACATCAGGTCGTTCATAGAAGATGCCTTGCGTGCCGTTGCCGTGATGCACGTCGACATCAAGGATCGCGACGCGCTCATGCTTCTGGCGGAGATGGGCAGCCGCGATCGCGCTGTTGTTCAGGAAGCAGAAGCCGCTCGCGAGATCGCGATAGGCGTGATGCCCCGGCGGACGGCACAGCGCGTAAGCCGCGTCCTCACCATCCAACACCATCTGCGCCGCGGTGGTTGCGACGTCGGTCGCGGCACAAGCGGCCGCCCAAGTGCCGGGACCGATCGGACAGGAGGTGTCGATCGTGTGCCAGCCCAGCTTGCCGACGATGTGGGTCGGATAGGTCCCGGCGTTGCGCACGGGGTGCATATTCGCGATCATCTCCGGGCCGGCGTCGCCGAGCGCGGACCACGCTTCCCAGGCTTCTGCCAGGAAGCTGAGATATTCAGGGCTGTGGACGCGCGTGCGGGGCCCCTGTCCGAACACGGTCGGCTCAACCAGCGTGTGCTTGCCCGCCCTCAGGCCGGCGAGCAGCCGGTCGGCCCGCTCGGGCTGCTCGGTCGTACGCTTGGCTACCCCGCGCACCAGAAAGAATTGCGGATCGTGGCTCCGATGCAGTTCGGTGTGAACGGCCTTCACTGAATATTCCCTTCGTTGAATAGGTGAAACAATCGCGCCGGGCGCCGGCGCTAGAGAGCTCGCATTGTTACTTCGCTCCGACCGGCGAGTGCGGAATGTCGCGCAACAGCTTGCCGACTTCGCGCCAGGCATGCCCGATGTGGTGGTCGATATGCGCGATGATGCGCTCGGGGTCGCCAGCTTCGATTGCGGCCAGTATCGGCTCATGCGTGCGCGCGATCTCGTGTGGATCATCGTACAGTCGGCCGATCAACCCGATCACCATGCGCAGTTCCGAGGCGAGGTCGTCGAACAGCCGCAGCACGCGCGTGTTGCCGGCAATCTCGCAGATCAGGCGGTGAAAGCGGTAGTCCTCCTCGACTTGCCGCGCTTGATCATCGAGATCGGCCATCTCATGCAGCACATCGATCTGCCGCCGCAGCGCGTCACGCGTTTCGGGCGTGAGATTGCGCGCCGCGAGGACCGCGGCGTGGCGCTCGACGCACAGCCGAAGGTCATAGATCTCGTCGATGTCGTCGAGCGCGAATTGCCGAACAAAGAAGCCGCGGCGCGGATTGGCCACCAATAGGCCCTGCCGTTCCAATAGCCGCGCCGCCTCGCGGACCGGCGCCCGGCTGACCCCGAGCTCCCGCGCAACACCCGCTTCGACGAGCTTGGAACCCGGCGGAAGGCGCCCCTGAACAATGGCTTGGGTCAAGAGACGGGCGACCTGGCCGACCAGATCCGTCTCGGCGAGGGCTGGCAATCCGACCGGAGGGGACATTGTGCGCATCAAAAGGGTCCGTTTCAGCCCTTGTATATTAATTAATCGCCGATTGTCGACAGTTTAGACTTGATCAATTCGTCGATTGTCGACAGTTTCATGGCGCGGGTATTGCTAAGAGGACACCCCACTGACAGGGACTAGCAGCAACGATGACGACGCATGTGCGGCCGGAGGCCGTGAAGGACCAGAACGAACCTTTCCGCATCGACCTCGCCGCGGCCTACCGGCTGATCCACCGGCTCGGACTCGATGACAGCATCTACACCCACATCTCGGTGCGGCTGCCCGGCCGTCATGACCGTTTCCTGATCAACCCCTACGGCATGCGCTTCGAGGAGGTGACGGCGTCGAACCTTGTTACCGTCGATCTCGACGGCAACATCATCGACGATCCGCTCGGGCTCGGTATCAACCCGGCCGGCTTCACCATCCACAGCGCGGTGCATGCAGCCCGCCCGGACGTCGTCTGCGTGCTGCATACCCATACGGTTGCCGGTGTCGCAGTGTCCTGTCAGAAACAGGGCCTGCTACCGCTCAATCAATGGTCGATGCAGTTCACCGGCTGCCTTGCCTATCACGACTATGAAGGCATCGCGCTGGACCTCGACGAGCGGGAACGCCTGGTCGCCGATCTCGGCGACAAGTACACGATGATCCTGCGCAATCACGGCATGCTGACCTGCGGACGCTCGGTGTCCGAGGCGTTCAAGCTGATGCACAATCTGGAGCGCTCTTGCCGCGCGCAGCTTGCGATCCAGGCCGCCGGCGCCGAGGTCGCGCCGCTCTCCGACGCGGTCGCGCGCAAGACCGCCGGCCAATACGAAACCGCCTACACCGCCATCGAAACCAACGGCGTGCCCGACGCCGAATGGGCCGCCTTCAAACGCATGCTCGCGCGCACCGATCCGGATTTCGCCAACTAGTCGTCCGTTCATTGTCCCGGAGCCGCAGCCCGGGTGAATCCAACCAGAAGAGAGATTCAACATGTTGAAGCGAGTAATGCTGGGTCTGCTGATGGCGAGTGCGTTGAGCACGGCGGCATTTGCGCAAGAACCCAAAGCCGGCGGCGTCATCAACGCCGTGATCCAGCCGGAGCCGCCGGGCCTGATGGTTGGCCTGGTGCAGAACGGCCCAACCCAGATGGTCGCCGGCAACATCTATGAAGGCCTGTTGCGCTATAGCCCCAAGCTCGAGCCGCTGCCGGCACTGGCCGAAAGCTGGAGCACAAGCGAGGACGGCAAGACCTACACCTTCAAGCTTCGCAAGGGCGTCACCTGGCATGACGGCAAGCCGTTCACATCGGCCGACGTCGCCTTCTCGATCGAGTTCCTGAAGCAGACCCACGCCCGCGCCCGCAGCAATCTCGCCCAGCTCGACAAGGTCGAGACGCCGGACGACTCCACGGTGGTGTTCACGCTGAAGCAGCCGTTCGGCCCGTTCCTCGGCATCTTCGAAGTCGGCTCGCTGCCGATGATCCCCAAACATATCTATGAAGGCACCGACTTCAAGACCAACCCGGCCAACAACACGCCCATCGGCACCGGCCCCTTCATGTTCAAGGAATGGCAGAAGGGCTCGTTCATCCGCCTGGTCAAGAACCCGAACTATTACATCAAAGGCAAACCCAATATCGACGAGATCTATTGGCACGTGATTCCCGACGCAGCCGCGCGCGCAGTCGCGTTCGAGACCGGCAAGGTCGACGTGCTGCCGGGTGGCTCGGTTGAGAACTTCGATGTGCCACGCCTATCGAAACTCAAAAACGTCTGCGTCACCGGCGCCGGCTGGGAATTCTTCAGCCCGCATTCCTGGCTGTGGCTGAACAACCGTCAGGGCCCGACCGCGAACAAGAAGTTCCGCCAGGCGCTGATGTACGCGATCGACCGCAACTTTGCGAAGGACGTGATCTGGAATGGCCTCAGCAAGGTGGCGACCGGCCCGTCCGCCTCCTCGATCAAGTATTACACCGACAAGGTGACCAAGTACGATTACGACCCCGCCAAGGCCAAGGCGCTCCTGAAGGAAGCCGGCTACAACGGCGAGAAGGTTCGCCTGCTGCCGCTGCCTTACGGCGAAACCTGGCAGCGCTGGGCGGAAGCGGTGAAGCAGAACCTGCAGGACGTCGGCGTCAATGTCGAGATGATCGCAACCGACGTATCCGGCTGGAATCAGAAGGTCGCCGACTGGGACTACGATATCGCCTTCACCTATCTCTATCAATATGGCGATCCCGCGCTCGGCGTCGGCCGCAACTACGTTTCCAGCCAGATCGTCAAGGGCTTTCAGTTCAACAATGTCGAGGGCTATTCCAACCCCGAGATCGACCAATTGTTCGCCGAAGGCGCCACCGCGTTCCCCGAAGCCAAGCGCGAGGACTACTACGCCAAGGCACAGAAGATCCTGACCGACGACGTGCCAGTGGCCTGGCAACTTGAGCTGCAGTTCCCGACGATCACGCATTGCAACGTCAAAAACCTCATCACCACGGCGATCGGCGTCAACGACGGCTTCCGCGACGCCTGGCTCGACAAGTAAACCTCATCACGACGCCGCGGCGCGCGAGCGCCGCGGCGGCGTCCTGTTTGTTCTCGAACGCCGAAATCACCGATGCTCGTATTCATTGCCCAGAGACTTGCAAAGGCCGTCGTCGTCCTGCTCGCGATCGTCGTGCTCAACTTCATGCTGATCCGGATGGCGCCGGGCGATCCGGCAGTGGTGATGGCGGGCGAGGCCGGCGCCAGCGACAAGATCTTCGTCGAGCAGCTGCGCGAAAAGTTCGGCCTCGACCAGCCACTGCCGGTGCAGCTCTATCGCTACGTCAAGGGCATCGTGACGCTCGATCTGGGCTTCTCGTTCCGCCAGCAGATGCCGGTGGCCAAGCTGATCGGTGAGCGGCTGCCGGCAACGCTACTGCTGACCGGCACCGCGTTCGTGATCTCACTTCTGTTCGGCGTGATCTTCGGCACGCTCGCCGCGCGCTTTGCCGGCACCTGGGCCGACACCGCGATCACGATATTGGCGCTGATCTTCTATGCGACACCACTGTTCTGGGTGGCGTTGATGGCGATCCTCTTGTTCTCCGTCGCGATGGATTGGCTGCCGAGCTTTGGCTACGAGACCGTCGGCGCCAACTACACCGGCCTTGCGCATGTGCTGGACGTCGGCGCGCATCTGATCCTGCCAGCGACGACGATCGGTCTCTTCTTCATGGCGACCTATGCTCGCATGACCCGCGCCTCGATGCTCGAGGTGAAGCGGCATGATTTCGTCAAGACCGCGCGCGCCAAGGGCCTGCGCGATGCCGTGATCCAGCGCCGGCACGTGCTGCGCAACGCGCTCTTGCCGGTGGTGACGCTGGCGGGCCTGCAGGCCGGCACGCTGGTCGGCGGCGCCGTGCTCACTGAAACCGTGTTCGCCTGGCCCGGCATCGGCCGGCTGATGTATGAGGCGCTTCTGCAGCGCGACTACAATCTCCTGCTCGGCGTCTTCGTCGTCTGTTCGGCGATGGTGCTGGCCTTCAACCTGATCACCGACCTGATCTACCGCTCGGTCGATCCGCGCATCGAGTTCGCGTCATGAGCAAGTTCTGGCGCACCATGCTGCGAAATCCCGGCGGCGTGATCGGTCTCGTCATCCTCGTCATCGCGATCGCAATCGCGGTCTTCGGCCCGCTGCTGTTCCCGACTTCGCCCTGGCGCATGGTCCAGCGGCCGTTCATGCCGCCGTTCACGGTCTCCGGCCTGCCGCTCGGCACCGATGCGCTCGGCCGCGACGTGCTCGCCGGCATCATCCATGGCGCCCGCGTCTCGCTGCTGGTCGGCCTGGTCTCGACCATGGCGGCGCTTGCGGTCGGGATTCCCGTCGGCGCGGTCGCCGGCTATTTCGGCGGCAAGATCGGTGACGCGTTGATGCGCTTCACGGAATTTTTCCAGACCGTGCCGAGCTTCGCGCTCGCGATCGTGCTTGTCGCGATCCTGCAGCCATCGATCGTTTCCATCGTACTGGCGATTGCGATCGTGAGCTGGCCTCCGGTGGCGCGGCTCGTCCGCGGCGAGGTGCTGTCGCTGCGCACCCGCGAATATGTCCAGGCGGCAATCGTCACCGGACAGAGCCACAGCTGGATCATCTGGCGCGAGATTTTGCCCAACGCATTGTCGCCGGTGATCGTGCTGGCCTCGCTGATGGTCGCGACCGCGATCCTTCTGGAATCCTCGCTCTCGTTCCTCGGCCTCGGCGATCCCAATCTGATGTCCTGGGGCTACATGGTCGGCGCCGGCCGCACCGTGATCCGGCAGGCCTGGTGGATCACGCTTTTTCCCGGCATTGCGATCCTGCTCTCGGTGCTGGCGCTGAACCTGATCGGCGAAGGCCTCAACGACGCGCTCAATCCGCGCCTCAGCAAGGAGGGGCGCTGACATGGCGAGCCCAGCCGTTTCGATCAAGAACCTCAAGCTGGCGCTGCCGCCGGGCGCCGACCGCCCCTACGCCGTCGACGATGTCTCGTTCGATCTGGCGCCCGGAAAAATCCTCTGCGTGGTCGGCGAATCCGGCTCCGGCAAATCGATGTGCGCGCATGCGCTGATGGGCCTTTTGCCCAATACGATCGGCCGCGAGGCCGGCGAGATCGTCTATGACGGCCAGAACCTGCTCACCCTCGACGAGACCGGCTGGCTGGCGCTGCGCGGCCGCCATATCGCGATGGTGTTCCAGGAGCCGATGACCGCGCTCAACCCGCTGATGCGGATCGGCGATCAGATCGCCGAGATGTACGAGGCACACAATCTGTTGACGCCGAAGGAGCGCAAGCAGAAGGCGCTGCAGTTGCTGCGCGAGGTCGGCCTGCCAGATCCCGAAAGATCGATGCGCGCCTATCCGCATCAGCTCTCAGGCGGCCAGCGTCAGCGCGCGATGATCGCGATGGCGCTGGCGCTTGAGCCGGCCGTGCTGGTCGCGGACGAGCCGACGACCGCGCTCGACGTCACCACGCAGGCACAGATCCTGAAATTGATCCGCGATTTGCAGCGCAGTCGCAACATGGCCGTGATGTTCATCACCCATGATTTCGGCGTCGTCGCAGATATTGCCGACGGCGTCATCGTGCTCCAGCACGGCAAGGTGGTCGAACAAGGCGCAGCCGATGATGTGCTGCTGCGTCCCCAGCATGCCTATACCCGCGCCCTGCTCGCCGCCGTCCCCTCGATGCAGCCGCCACAGCGCGCGCCGCTCGCTGATCGCGCCAAGGCGGTCGAGGTCGTCGGTCTCAACAAGACCTATGTCAGCGGCGGCGGCTGGTTCCAGCCGGAGCGCCGCGTCCGCGCCGCCAATGAGGTCAATTTCGACATCCTCAAGGGCGAGACGCTCGGTCTGGTCGGCGAGTCCGGCTCAGGAAAATCGTCGGTGGCACGGCTGGTGATGCGACTGATCGAGCCTGACCAGGGCACGGTCCGTCTGGGTGAGGTTCACTTTTCCCGTATCGCCGGCCGGGAGCTACGCAAGGAGCGCAGCCGCATCCAAATGATCTTCCAGGATCCGTTCGCCTCGCTCAACCCGCGCCGCAAGGTGGGTAACATCATCGCCGATGGACCAATCGCGCATGGCACCGCGCCCGCGGTGGCCCACAAGCGCGCCGGTGAGCTGCTCGGTCTCGTCGGGCTCAATGCCAGCGCGCTGGAACGCTACCCGCACGAATTCTCCGGCGGCCAGCGCCAGCGCATCGGCATCGCGCGGGCGCTGGCGCTAGAGCCCGAGATCATCGTCGCGGACGAAGCCGTGTCCGCGCTCGACGTGTCCGTGCAGGCGCAGGTGCTCAATTTGCTGGAGGACCTGAAGGCGCGGCTCGGCTTGTCGATGCTGTTCATCACGCACGATCTGCGCGTTGCCGCTCAGATCTGCGACCGCATCGCGGTGATGCAGCGCGGCGCCATCGTCGAGCTGAAGTCAACGGCCGCGCTGTTCTCAGCGCCCGAGCATCCCTACACACGCGAGCTGCTCGCCGCCGTGCCCGGCCAGATCTCCTCCTCGCAGGCGGCCTGAACGATGCGTTGCGTTCTCGTCAGCAAGCGCCTCGATCTGCGCCGCTACTATGGCGCCGAGCTCGCGCGCACCGCGCCGCATCTCGAGGTCGTCGATCACGCGGCCGGCGCCCCAGCCAACGACGTCCGTGTCGCGCTGGCCTGGCATCCGCCCGACGATGCGTTCGAGCGCTATCCCAACCTGCAGGCGGTCTGCTCGATCGCCGCCGGCGTCGACAACATCATCGCCTGCCCGAGCCTGAAGCCCGGCATCGACGTGGTGCGCGTGGTCGATCCCGGACAGGCGCAGCTGATGTTCGGCTTCGTCGCCTGGCATGTGATCGGCCATCAGCGCGGCTTTGCGGGTTTTCGCGCGCAGCAGCGCGATCGTGTCTGGCAGCGCCGCGACCAGCGGCGCGCCCAAGAGGTGCCGGTCGGCGTTTTGGGCAGCGGCGCGATCGGCCAGCGCGTCGCCCAAGACCTCGCCTTTCTCGGCTTCCCCGTGATGTCCTGGAGCCGCAGCGCAAAGCCTGTGCCTTCGGGCGTGCGCGGCTTCGATGGCCCGGCTGGCTTGTCCGCCATGCTCGACGAGACCGAGGTGCTGGTGAATTTGCTGCCGCTGACCTCGGAGACGC
The DNA here is from genome assembly GCF_024199885.1 of Bradyrhizobium sp. CCGUVB23. Classification (NCBI taxonomy): domain Bacteria; kingdom Pseudomonadati; phylum Pseudomonadota; class Alphaproteobacteria; order Hyphomicrobiales; family Nitrobacteraceae; genus Bradyrhizobium; species Bradyrhizobium sp. CCGUVB23. The sequence continues at coordinate 7,578,336 of NZ_JANADQ010000001.1, read as the reverse complement.
GCGGCCTGCTCAACGGAACGCTGTTCGGCAAGATGCGCCGCGGCGGCTATCTGATCCAGGTCGGCCGCGGCGAACATCTGGTGGAGCCGGATTTGCTCGCGGCACTCGACAGCGGCAAGCTCTCCGGCGCAGCGCTCGACGTCTTCGCCACCGAGCCGCTGCCACACTCGCACCCGTTCTGGGATCATCCGAAAATCGCCATCACGCCGCATGACGCCAGCGACGTCAGCATCAGCGCGGTCGTGACCACGCTGGCCGCGACGGCCGATGCGATTTGCGCCGGGCGGCGTCCGCCGCATGCGATCGACCGCGCGCGCGGTTATTGAAACTTGCAAGGACCTTCCAGTGCAAGACCACGACCCCGCTACGGGCGACCTGATCGACGGGCTGCGCGCGGCATCTCCGATTCCGGAAGAGCACGCCCAGGCGCTGGCTACTGAGCACTACGGTGTGCCGGCATTGGCGCGCCGGCTCGACAGTGAGCGCGACCAGAATTTTCGGCTGCACACAGCCGATGACCGCAGATATGTGCTGAAGATCGCCAATCCCGCGGAGGACCGCGCAGTCACCAATCTGCAGAGTGAGGCACTGCGCCATCTCGCCTCGAAGGATCCTACCCTGCCGGTCCCGCGTATCTTCCCGGCCCTGAACGGCGCCCTGGAGCTCGAGATCAAGTTCGACGATGGTTCGGTCCGCATCGTGCGGCTGCTATCCTTCGTCGAGGGAACGCCGATGCATCAGGTTCCGCCGTCGGCGGCACTGCGGCGCGATCTAGGCCGATGCGCTGCGCGGCTCGCCCGGGCCTTGCGCGATTTCCATCATCCCGGCGCCAATCACAAGCTGCTCTGGGATGTCCAGCACGCCGCCGAACTGCGGCCGCTGATCGGCACTGTGCCCGCCGGCCAGCGCGATCTGGTGGAACATTTCCTTGACGACTTCGAGGCCCATGCGGTGCCCGTGCTGGAAGAGCTTCCCAAACAGCCCCTGCACAACGATCTCAACCCACACAATGTCGTCATCGATCCCATCAATCATGAGCGCGTCTCGGGTATCATCGACTTCGGCGACCTGACCGCCACTGCCCGTGTCAACGACCTCGCGATCGCATGCGCCTATCAGGTCGAAGACAGCAACGATCCGCTGGCGCCAGCGCTCGAGCTGGTCGCGGCCTACCACGCGGTGTCCCCGCTCGAGACGCGCGAGCGCGATATCCTGTTCGATCTGATCGCGACCCGCATGGTCATGACCATGGTGATCAGCAACATCAGAGCCGCTCGCCATCCCGGCAACAGCGCGTATATTCTGCGCAACAACAAGCAGGCGTCCGCGCGGCTGTCCCGACTCGCGACGCTCTCGCGGCAACAGGCTCGAGCCCGGATCGAACGCGCGTGCCAAGGAGAGTGATGCCTGTGCAGAACCCAGCAACGCAAGCAATGATGGCGCGGCGCGACCGACTGCTCGGACCGGCCTACCGGCTGTTCTACGAAGAGCCCGTGCAGTTCGTCCTCGGCGAAGGTGTCTGGCTGTTCGATTCCGCGGGCGACCGCTACCTCGATGCCTACAATAATGTCGCCTGCGTCGGTCACAGCCATCCGCACGTGGTCGAGGCGATCGCGCGGCAGGCTGCAGTGCTCAACACCCACACCCGCTATCTGCACGAGACCATTCTCGACTATGCCGAACGGCTGCTTGCAACCTTCCCGGCCGAGATCGGACACGTCATGTTCACCTGCACCGGCAGCGAGGCTAACGATCTGGCATTGCGGGTGGCGCGCACTTGTACCGGCGGGACAGGCGTTGTCGTCACCGAGACCGCCTATCACGGCGTGACCATAGCGCTCGCCGAATTGTCACCCTCGCTCGGTCTGCCTGATCCGACCGCGCCGCATGTGCGGCTGGTGCCTGCGCCACGACCGGCCGGCGACAAGACAGGCGAGATCTTCGCCGGCCATATCCGCGCCGCGTTCGAGGATATGGCACGAAGCGGCATCCGGCCCGCAGCACTCCTGGTCGACACGATTTTCTCCAGCGACGGCGTATTCGCCGACCCGCCGGGCTTTCTCGCCGCCGCGGTCGATACCGCGCGTGCAGCCGGCGCGCTGTTCATCGCCGATGAGGTGCAACCCGGCTTCGGCCGCTGCGGCGAGGGCCTATGGGGCTTCGCGCGTCACAACCTCGTCCCCGACATGGTCACCATGGGCAAGCCAATGGGCAACGGCCACCCGGTCGCCGCGATGGCCGCGCGTCCGGCGCTGCTGAAGGAATTCGGTGCGCGCTCGCGCTACTTCAACACCTTTGGCGGCAATCCGGTCTCTGCCGCCGCGGGGATCGCCGTGCTCGACGTGATTGCGCAGGAAGGTCTGATCGGGCATGCAAAGCGCACAGGCACCTATTTGCGCGCGCGGCTTTCCGCGCTGCGATCCAGACACAGCCTGATTGCTGATGTCCGTGGTTCCGGCCTCTTTATTGGCGTGGAGTTGCGTCATGATGATACGCCGGCCACGAGAGAGACCACGCAACTGGTCAACACGCTGCGCGAGCGACGCGTGCTGATCAGCGCCGCAGGTCCGCATGGCAACGTGCTTAAGATCCGCCCTCCGCTGGTGTTCGGGACCGAACACGCGGATTTGCTCGTTGATACACTGGATCAGGCAATGTGCGACGACGGCTGATGCGTTGCACCTCCGACAATTGTGGCGGCTTCGCCGGCGTCTACTATCTTCCGAGCGCAACGCCATGATCGCCGAAATGCTGCTGAACGAAGCGCGGCAGATTGGCGCCAAGCTCAATCCCCTTCGATCCGACGCTACGCCGCGCGCGATGAAGATTGCGACAGTCTAGTCAGACGCTTGAAGCTCACTCAAAGATCGGGCGCATGTCGTAGAATGCGTCCAAGCGAGCTCAAATCGCAAGAATGTCGGAATTGAAGGGGACGCGGCAATTCTGCCGCTCGCGCCAGGCAGCTCCCTCCTCTTCAAGAGCCACCCTTCCTACGAGTGATCATGTGGGGCTCCAAACCCGCCGGAATGACCCTGCCCAACAAGTAACAGTTGCTCCGCCGCCGAAAGCGTGCGCTCACCCGACGAGGACACATGGATCTGAGATTGCAGGGCCGCAAGGCCTGTGCGGCAAGCCAGGGCCTTGGCAAAGCGAGTGCCATGACGTTGGCGCGCGAGGGCGTCGAACTCGTCATACATGCGCTTTCCTGTGTTCGACTCACGCCGGGTACATCACCGGACAAAACATTCTTATCGATAGCGGCGCCTATCCCGGTACGTTCTGAACCTCCAGACCCTCACCACTGGATGCCCGCCTCGTGGCCAACATGCATCAGCTAAGCGCTCGTCCGAAGGCGAGATTCGACCGGCTGCAATGACGCCAGCGGGGTCAGTCGTGGCGCGCGTTAGAGCGTGATGTTTTTATACGGAAACGTATCCTGAATTTTTGAGATAGTTGGCGCATTCCTCCTTGGAGAAGACGTCGAGGAGTTCGCCGACCTTGCGCCAAGTGGCTTCGACGTCACGCGTCTGCGCGGCCCGCATCAGGTGTTTGAGCTTGGCGAAGACCTGCTCGATCGGATTGAGGTCGGGGCTGTAGGGCGGCAGGAAGAGCAGATGGGCTCCTGTGGCGCGGATGGCGTTGCGCGCCGCCTTGCCCTTGTGACTGCCGAGATTGTCAAGGATGACGAGTTCACCTTTTGCAAGGGTCGGCGCCAGTACCTGCTCGATATAAAGGGTGAAGAGCTCGCCGTTGATGGGACCGTCGATGACCCATGGGGCGCTGATCCGGTCGTGGCGGAGCGCCGCGATGAAAGTCATGGTCTTCCAGTGGCCGAAAGGCGCAGACGCCTGGAGACGTTGCCCGCTCGGCCCCCAGCCTCGCAGCGGCGCCATGTTGGTTTTGATCCAGGTCTCGTCGATAAAGACCAGGCGCGAAGCGTCGATCCTGCCCTGATGGGTCTTCCAGCGCGTCCGTTTACGGGCGATATCGGGACGATCTTGTTCGGCCGGCAGGATCGTTTTTTTTGAAGCTCAGCCCTTCGGCATGGACGAACGTCCACACCGCCCGCACGTCTGTCTTGATCCCCCGCGCAGCCAGTTCCTGCGTCAGCTTCCGCAAAGTGAATGGTCCGGAGCGAATGCGTTTGCGTAGCCAGTCGGCGTTGGTGCCGGACAGAACCGGCTTCTTGTGACCACCGATCTTGCCGGGCGAAACGCCTCCGGTCTCCCGCCGCAGATTCTTCCACTTCGTCACACAGGAAGGACTGATCTGAAGCGCTTCTGCAATCGAACGAACCGTCTCGCCCGCATCAGCCCTCGCCAGCGCGAGTTCTCGAAGGTCTTCCGAATAGGGTCGCGTCATCCATGCTGGCCCCCGTTCCCCAGCATAGAGTTTGAATCAGAAATTGTCCCCTCTGGGAATCCCGATTCCGGCAAAAAACAACATGCTCTAGCGACACCGCCCAGGCGGAGGCCAGTAGTGACTAGCTTTCCCTCGCAAAAAGTGACCCGCCGGTGACCCACAGCCCGAGATCACCTGTTTGGTCACTTCCATAAGGTTACGAAAAGAAGACTTTTACAAGTAAAATCAAGATGGTGGGGGAGGCAGGACTCGAACCTGCGAAGCCATGAGGCGGCTGATTTACAGTCAGCTCCCTTTGCCACTCGGGACACTCCCCCGCTCGACGGCAGCACAATCGGACCGGACCTTGCCGGCGGACCGAAACGGCCATGGAGACGTGAAGACCGCGACTGCCCGAAGGGACACGGGGCGCGGCCGGGCGCGTTTATGGGCGAAGCGGCGGGGCAAAGTCAACCGAGCTAAGCAGCTAAAATCACCTCTTTGGACACCCAAATTGCCAACTTTCGGAACCCGTGAGACAAGCGAGCCCATGAACGATCGCAAATTTGCCCAGAAAACCCGGCGCGGCGGGGCTAAGCCCTTCAACAAAGGCGCAAAATCCGCGTCCCGGCCGGCCTGGCGCGACCGTGATTCGCACTCTGACGGGCCGGTCATCCTCTATGGCTGGCACACCGTCACGATGGCGCTGCAAAACCCCGAACGGCGGATCCGAAAGCTGACGCTGACCGAGAATGCGGCCCGCCGCCTCGCCGAGGAGAACATCGAGACCCGTATCGCCCCCGAGATCGTCCGCCCCCAGGAGATCGACCGGCTGCTCTCGCCCGATGCCGTGCACCAGGGCCTGCTGGCGGAGGCCGATCCCCTGCCCTCGCCTGACATCGAGACCCTGGAGCAGGAAGGCATGGTGCTGGTGCTCGACCAGATCACTGACCCGCACAATGTCGGCGCGATCCTGCGCTCCGCCGCGGCCTTCGCCGTGAAGGCGATCGTCACCACCGCGCGCCACAGCCCCGAGGCGACTGGCGTGCTGGCGAAAGCCGCTTCCGGCGCGCTCGAGCTCGTGCCGATCGTGACCGTGCAAAATCTCGCCCGCGCGCTGACCGCGCTCAACGAGCGCGGCTTCCAGACCGTCGGGCTCGACAGCCAAGGCAGCGAGGATCTCTCCGAGGTCGCTTTGCGCGAGCCGCTCGCGCTGGTGCTCGGCGCCGAAGGCAAGGGCCTCAGGCAATTGACGCGCGAGACATGCAGCGTGGTGGCGAGGCTCGACATGCCCGGCGAGATCAAGAGCCTCAACGTCTCCAACGCCGCCGTGCTGTCGTTGTACGTCGGCGCGAGCCGGCTCGGGCTGATGAAGCGCTGAATTCGAGACAAGCAAAACGCCCGTCCGCGTGATGCGAACGGGCGTTTCGTGATTCAACTCAACCGATCAGGCAATCAGTAATAGCGGCGCAGCACGCGATGGCCGTGGTAACGGTACGGCGCGTAACGATAGCCATAGCGCGGGCCGTAGCCATAGTGCACGCGCGGCAGATAGCCGTAGCGCGGGCCGTAGCCGTAGCGATACGGACGGTAGTAGGGATAGGCGGGCGCTGCGACGGCCGCGCCATAGCTGTAGGGCCGCGGGGCATAGTTCACGACAGCGTCTTCCTGGTAGGTCGGATACGGGGCAAACGCGCCGGGGCCGGTGTAGGTCGGACCCTGGTTGACGTAGTAATACTGAGTGCTCGGCTCGGCGAGGCGGTCAAAGCCCCAGCCGCCGCAGCCGGTGTTGCAGCCCGAATAGACCGGTGCAACCGGCGCCACACAGGGGCTCCAGCCGCAAGCCATGGCAGGCGCTGCCCCCACCACCATCACGGCTGCCGCCGCGACCAATCCTGAAATCATCTGACGCATTACTCTCTCCTGTAGATTTCCGTTTGTTGGATTTTGCTTGGGTATTGATCTGCCTGGACTTACCTGTGCAGCTCATGATTGCCGGGCGCCCCCGCGTGAGGCGACGGGTGGACACGACGATGCGGATCGACGTCGATCTGCGGTGCAAGGATCACCGGCGGCGGATCGGCCGGCACATCCACCTGCGGCGGCAGCGGCGCCGATTGCACGCCCCAGCTCCGGTAGTAGCTCTCGGCCGGCTGCGGCACCTTGCGGTTCGCCGGCGGCTCGACCTCGAGGCGGCCGTAGCCGGGCCGCAAGCCCATGCTCGGATAGTAATGGCCGACATCGCTCGGCTGCCGTTCGCCGATGTAGCGCCCACCATAGATCGTGGGCTGCACCTGCACGTTCTTCGCCAACCCCCATTCGCCTACGACGACGGTGTAGGAGGCATCGATGCCGTTGATGATGACGGGCACGCCGGGACGGCCTGGAATCACGATGTCGAAGCCCTCGCTGGCAAGCGCCGTCGCGGGCAGTCCGACCAAAAGCGCAAGCAGCGCGACAGCGCGCATAAGAGGGTCCCGGGTTGATCGGCCGAGAACCTATCCGATCACCACAGTCAGAGTGTTAAGGCAGGCCGCTGAAATTCCGGTAAGCCTAACGCGTAAGGATCGGCGGGCGCTCAAATGCGCTCGGCGGCGCTATCGAAGCGTTAACGGCAACCGCGCGTCGCCCATCGCATGACGCCTTGCTGCGCGGTTGCGTGGCAGCAAACAAACATCCTGCACGGGTTCACGTCGATGTGACCCTGCGGGCGACAAACCGCGGAACCACTGCTCCACGTCGTACTTACCCAAGGTCTCAACCACATGGAGCAAATGCCATGACGAGCCCCAAACTTCTTGGCGCGGCGGCCCTTTTCGCGTCCGCGCTGGCGACACCTGCCTTCGCGCAAACCATGACCGACAACCCCCGCTGCACGGGTCTCTTCCAGGACCCCGGCTGCCAGTACATGACTCCCGGCACGGCCGCCGATCGGCGCTATCGTCACCGCCACGCCGCCTATCGGCAGGCGAATCCGAATGATCAGACCGGCTTCTGGCCGGCCGATGCGGCTGGCGCTGTCGCCGGCGCCGCCGTCGGCACCGCGGCCGCCGTGACGGGTGCTGCCGTTGGCACTGCGGGCGCTATCGCAACAGCGCCGTTCGGAGGCTGGAACAACTCCTACGCCTATTATGACCAGGGCGGCCCCGCCTGGCACGGCGACTGGAACAGCTACGCCGCCCGCAACGGCATCGTTTGCAGGCCCGGCACCTGGATCAAAGGTGACGACGGCCGACGGCACCTCTGCCAGTAGGAGGTTCGCTTTCAGCTGAATGGTTCAGGCGGCCCTCGGGCCGCCTGTTTTTCAATGCTTGCGCGACTCCCTTGAAACAGCGCCGGCGGGTTCTGGCACTTTTCGGACAAGTCTGGTAAGGCGACCGCACACCAGCGGATCCGCCGGCACCAAACCGGCGGCTTTTCGTGGTCAAGTCGCCGGCTTAGCTCAGCGGTAGAGCAGCGGTTTTGTAAACCGAAGGTCGGGGGTTCAATCCCCTCAGCCGGCACCACTTCGCCCAACAAAAAATTATACCTTGGCTCGGCAAAGGTTTCAGTCGCGACGGCCTCATGTCAGAAGATTTCTCTCGGCTCGACGAGTTTTTTCACGCGAAAGTCGATGCGCCTGACGAGGCTTTCGATCTGATCTTCATGTTGGACGCCGATGACTGGGTGGCGCTCGATCTAGCTTGGTCAGAACGACCAGCGGATTGGCGGCGAGACTGTGCTTATGTACTCCATTATGGGCCACCCGCGGGATGCATACCTCTCTTGCAGCGAGCGATCTTTGATCTTGAAGAGGATGTCGCGATTGAGGCGGCGATTAGCCTGTCCATCCAATTACGTGAGACGGGACACACGAGTGTTTCTGAAAATGTTGGAGCCAAATTGATCGAACTCGCGGGGCGCCCCGATGCAAAGGACCATGAGGAGCTGCAGCAATTGGTGAGAACCATCGGCAGCCTTTGTCCGACCGCCATCGAGGAACGCTCCGTGCGGACCGCGGGTTCAATCCCACTCAGCCGGCAGCAGCTTCCCGGCCGAATACTGGCCTGCTCGCCTCATCCATCCGGCTTGACTGTACTGGCGGCGCGATCGCGCAGCAGGTCGGCTTCGAGATCGAGGACGATGTGTTGCAACAGACGCGCGGCAAGCGGGTCCGTCACCTCCTGCGCCAAAATCCTGTAGCGGGCGATCTCGCTTTCACGCTCGTCGAAACCTGCATCTGTGACCATCGCTGCACCCTCCCAGCAGACTGACGCGAAGGGCCCGCAGATCGTTTCGCTAGAATTTTCCGATCATTTTTCATGGTTCACAGCTCGTAAATAATGTCGACTGGCGTTCGTCCCGCAGCAGGACAGTCTCGAGACGATCAAAAAAAACGGCCTCAGCATCTGGGGGCCCTGGTGGAGGCTTAATGCTGAGGCCGCACGTCCGCGCCGGTGTCAAAACGGCACGCCGGCAAGCTGCTCTGCTTCGCGGGTTCCCGCACTTGCTTATGTGAATCCGGTTGCGCCCCGCTCATGAGCCACAGGCGCCCAACTTCACTTCCCCACCTCAAACGCCAGCAGCACGTTACCGGCGGTGCCGCTCCATTGGCCGTAACCAGAGTTGGTGTAGAGCATGCCGTCGACGATCACCGGGCCCGGGCCATCGATCGCACCTCCGAACGCCGGAACGCCATTGACGGCCTTGTAGTCCCGCGAGGTGTCGAACTCCCAGAGCAGCTTTGCATCCGCCGTCGCATAGGCGCGCAAGTAACCGCTGACACCGCCGGAAAACACGACGCCGGGAATGACGCTGATTGCCGCCGACAGCGCGGGGCTGCATTGCGGGCGCTCGCCGCAAGGCACCGGCGCCACCTCCGTCAAGACCTTGCCGCTCGCGAGATCGAGCGCGAACAGGCCGCCGCCTTGCGTGGAGTCCAGCCGCCGCGTGCCGTCGCGCAGGAAGCGCACGTCGGAGAGCGCGACATAGATGCGGTCCTGGTCTGCAGCCGAGCCCCATTCGGTGCCGCCGAGCGGGCCGCCCTTGCCGATCCGCGTCTGCCAGAGGATCTTGCCCTCGTTATCCGGATCGAGCGCATGCACGACGCCGGACTTTTGGCCGATGACGATGACGCGCTTCCCGTCGTGCAAGGTCACCAGGATCGGCGACTGGCCGAAATCATGATCCGGCCCGTGATCATCGGGACAATTGGTCTGGTTGGCACCGAAGCAGGCCACGACGAAGGCGTCCTTCGGCGACGCCTGCTGCTTCCAGAGCAGCCGTCCCGTCGCAAGCTCGAACGCAAGCACCGCATCGGCGGTCGCGGCTGGCGGGTTCGAATAGGAATTGCCTGTCGCGACATAGATCGCGTTGCGCTGCGTGTCGATCGTCGGCGCCGACCAGATGGCGGCCCCCGATGGGCCATAGAGCTGCGTGCCGCGCGCGTTCCTCGTCGTTGGATGCGGCACCTCGGGGATCGTGTTGGCCTTCCAGATCAGCTTGCCCGTCGCAGCCTCCAGCGCGACGAGGCTGCCGCGGAAGGTGCAGCATTCATAGCTCGGCTCCGATCCGGCCACCTCCTCCAGCGAGGAGACCGGCACATAGAGCACGCCGGAATGGAACACCACCCCGCCGGTGATCCGCGCGGCTGGATGCTCCTCCACGTTCACCTTCCAGATCAGCGCGCCGGTCAACGCGTTGACGGCATAGGCATTGGCGCGGCCATCGCCGAAGAAGACGGCGAACTGATCCGTGCCCGGGACCTGTCCGAAGCTGATCGACCCGCGAACCGCAAGGTCGCTCGCAAACGTCCACAGCGTGCAGCCGCTCTTCGCATCGAGTGCCCGCACCTTTCGATCGGGGCCACCGACGAACAACAGCCCGCCGACGACCGTCGGCTGCGCAAAGGAGAGCGTCGCGCCGGGAAATGCATACGCCCATTTCAACGTCAGGTGCGGCACCTGTTCTGCCGTCAACCCGGCCATCCCGGCCGGCTGGAAGCGGCTGTTGTTGAGATCGGCGCCCCAACCATTCCAGCGCGGCCCGTCGATGCTTTTCGGAAAGGCGGTGAAGGCTTGCGTGCAGTGGCCCGACGCGTCGGCGGCCGCAGCCGCGCTGCTCACGGCCGCTTTGCCGGTGACGAAGGATGCGATCGCCTTGCGCTCGTCATCGTTGCGCCCCCGCATCATCGCCGCCATGCTGCCGGTGCTGAGCGCCGCCAGCACCTGCTCGAACGACATCGCCTGCATCGCGCTGCGAGGCGGCACCCGGCTCTGCGCTTCGCTGCTATCGTGGCATTGCGCGCAATGTGCGGCATAGAGCGCGGCGCCATCCTGCTGCGCGATCGCAGGGGCGCCGCAAGAGATCAGCAACAAGGCCACGATCGCGTTCAGCTTCATCGTTCCCCCCGGCAAGAGCAGCGAAGCGAAATCCCGTCACGCAAGACGAAGTGTAGTGCGAAGCCGGTGGAGGATGCAACCGACGTTGCGGCGAGGCGCGTCACACAGCCTTCGCAATGTCTCCTGCCTCACCGGACAGATCGGCAAGCCGCCACAGCCCGAGGCTCTTGTCCCGCCAGCCGCCTCCGCTCTCCTCGCAACGCTCGTTGATCAGCTCCAGCGGCGCCGGCCAGGCGAACGGCGCCCGCTGGAGATTCAATGCGCGCCAGTCGCCATCCTCGCAGTCGAGGTTGTCCTGCCATTCCGGAAACGTGGTGGCCAGCAGGAAACGTGCACCGCTGGCGCGGAAACGTCCCAGGGCGCGGGAGATGTTCTGAAAGCTCAGATGCACCAGGCAATCCCTGCACAGAATGATGTCGGCCTGCGGCAGCTCATCTCGCGTAATGTCAGCGCTGATGAAACGGCCCAGCAGCTCGCCCTGCTCCACCCGCCGGCGGTTGCCTTCGATCAGAGACGGCACGATATCGACGCCGATATAGTCGACTTCGAGCCCGCATTTGCCGATCCAGCCGGCATCCCCGCAGGGCGCATCGAGCAGCGAACGCACGCCGAGGCGTCGGAGCAAAGGCGGCAGCGCTACCTTGATCGCGGCGGTGGCCGGGTCTTCGGAGCCGAGCCCCGACACCGAGGTCGAAGCGCCCCACAGATTGGTGCGGACGATGCGCTCGAACCGTCCGGCAAGATCGAGACCGGCAAAATTCTCGCGGTCGGCGAGGAAGCGCTGGTGAGCAAGCACGGGCGGACGATCGGGGATCATCGGCAAGACCTCGAGAAAAATGTACGGTCAAATTTCCGTCGCGGGTGCACTATACAGGCGGCGCTTCCCGATCGGAATCCCGCTTGAAGAGAGCTGAGTGATGATCACGCGACGAACCACCCTTGCAGGCCTGGCCTTGCTCTCGCTGTCGCCAGCGGCGCGCGCCGAGCCCGGCAACGACGCCATGACGCGTTATGCCGCGGAGGTTTCCGGAAAACGCCCCGCAGTGATCCTGCTGCACGGCTCGCGTGGCATCGAGCTCAGGCGGCGCGCCTATGAGCGATATGCCGATGCGCTTTCGGCCAAGGGCATCGATGCCTATTTGCTCCGCTACATGACTGAGCACGACACGGCGACGCTCACGTCCAAGACCAGCACGAAGGCGAGCCGCGAGACTTTCGAGACGAAGCGGTTCGACGGCTGGTCGGACACGGTCTCCGCCACCGTGACAGCCATCCTGGGGCAGCCCGACAGCTCGGCGCGTATCGGCCTGCTCGGCTTTTCGCTCGGCGGCTTCATCGCCGCCAACACAGCCGCGCGCGACGAGCGCATCGCCGCGCTCGCCGTGCTCTATGGCGGCATGCCCGATGCGATGGCCGGCAAAGTCAAGCACCTGCCGCCGACGATCGAATTGCACGGCGAAGCCGACCAGAACGTTTCGATCGCCAACGGACGGAAATTGATCGAGCTTGCGAAGTCCGTCGGTGCGGAGACCGAGTTCGTACCCTATCCCGGCAAGCCGCACGGCTTCGACTTCTCCGACACCGATCCGATGACCACCGATGCGATCGACCGCGTCAGCAGGTTCTTTCAGGCGCGGCTCGCCAGCTAGATGACACAGCGCGATCAAGCCGGCTTCTGCCACTCCATGATGTGGAAATACGGCACGCGGCGATGCATCGCGTTCCTTTCGGGATCCCCACCCATGGGCTGAGGCTCGCTGAACAGGCGCAACTGGAGGCTATGATCGAGCAGCAGCGTCATGTATGTGCTCAGTGGACGGTGCCAGTTCTGGATCCGGATGCCGCGCCAGGCGACCGAGATCGCCCGCTCGTCCATGTAGTGATCGATCGAGAAGCGCAAGGTGCCCTCGCCGTCGCTGATCCATCCATCCGGCTGGCCGGCGGTGTTGAAGCTCGTCAAATTGGCAATCAGGAGCGTGCCGCCCGGCCGCAGCGCCGCCACCATCTTCGCGATTCCCCTGCCGAGATCCGGTATATCGATCAGGCTGAGATAGCTGAACACCAGATCGAAGGACGCATCGACATCCATCGTTTCGGCGCGGCCGAGCCGATAATCGCCATGAGGGTCCAACTCTCTGGCGCGCGCGAGCTTCGCGGAGCGGCCATTAACCACACGTTGGATCGAAGTTCAACATGAGCTAACATGCGCACCGCATGCGCCCCTATTCCAACCAGGAGAGAGCCAAGATCACCGCTGGTGCGGTCGCGGCCGTCGTCGCGACGGGCATGCTGTTCGTGGTCGTGTTGGCTCTGCTGATTGCGCCATAAGGTCTGCGGCGCCGGCGGCGCAAGGCCGCCGGATCACAAGAGCCCGACTAACCGGCGCGCACCGTCGACAGGAATTTGCCGACTTCGAGCTTCAGCCGGTTGCTGTCGGTGGCCAGCATCTTCGCGGTCGAGAGCACCTGCGAGGAGGCCGAGCCGGTCTCAGCAGCGCCGCGCTGCACGTCGCTGATGTTCGTGGAAACCTGCTGGGTGCCGTGGGCGGCCTGCTGAACGTTGCGTGCGATCTCCTGCGTCGCGGCGCCCTGCTCTTCCACCGCCGCGGCTATCGTCGAGGAGACTTCCGACAGCCGCTCGATGGTCGCGGAGATCTCACGGATCGCCGTCACCGAATCCTGGGTGGCGGTCTGGATGCCGGAAATCTGCTGGCTGATCTCGCCGGTCGCCTTCGCGGTCTGCTCGGCCAGCGACTTGACCTCAGAGGCGACGACCGCAAAGCCGCGGCCGGCCTCGCCTGCGCGCGCGGCCTCGATGGTGGCGTTCAGCGCGAGCAGATTGGTCTGGCCGGCAATCGTGTTGATAAGCTCGACGACGTCGCCGATCCGCGTCGCCGCGGTCGAGAGCTGGCTGACCCGCTCGGTTGTCGAGCGCGCCTGGCCCACCGCATCGATCGCCATCCGCGCGGATTCCTGCACCTGGCGGCTGATCTCGTTGACCGAGGACGACAGCTCCTCGGTCGCGGTGGCGACCGACTGGACGTTGCCGGTGGCTTCACCCGAGGCCGCCACGACGACCGACGTCAGCTGCTGCGCGCGCTGCGCCGTGGTCGCGAGCGTGGAGGAGGACGCTTCGAGCTCGGTGGAGGCGGAGCCGACGGTGTCGATGATCTCGCCGACCGCGCGCTCGAAACCGTCAGCAAGGTTGAACATGTCCTGGCGGCGCTGCGCGGCGGCCTGCCGCTCGGCGTCCTCCTGCGCCTTCTTGAGCCGCTCGACCTCGAGCGCATTGGTCTTGAAGATCTCGACCGTCTTCGCCATCTCGCCGATCTCGTCGCGGCGATCCTTCTCGGTCACCTCGGTCGAAAGATCGTTCCGGGCCAATCCCTCCATCGCGAGCTTGAGCCGGGCAATCGGCTGCGACATCGCCTTGAGGCCGATGAAGAGCGCGATGACGACGCCGAGCAGCAGACCGGCGGCGCTGACGCCGATCACGGTCCTGATCGAGGCATGTGCCCCAAGGCCGATCTCCTCCTTGCGCTTGGTGACGAGCGCGCCGTTCTGAGCTACGAATCTCGCGATGTCGGCGAGCGCTGTATCCATCAGAGGATCGCACTCCTTGTGCGCGCGGTCGGCAGCCTTGGCATTCTCCTCCGACGTGCTCGCCCTGGCACCGGCTTCGAGCACCGGGTCGCACACGGCAAAGACGCCCTTCAACTTGTCGCCGATAGCGCGAAGTTCTCCGGCGTGGCCCACATCTTCCTTGATCGCTGCGTCGAGAAAGCCTGCGATCGGATCGCGGTTCTCGCGCGCCGTCTTCAAACGCCTTGCATTGCCCTCCTCGGTCGTCTCCGTCAGCGTCGCGTAAAGCGCCGCGTGATAGGTCTCCATCCGGCGTTGCGCGCGCGTGAGGTTGAGCGCCGCCGACTGTGCGTCCGACAACTCTGCATAGCCCTCCACCGTCGAGGAAAGCTGGACGGCACTGAATGCCGCTACGCCCAGGAGCGCACAGCCCAGCGCGGTAACGATCAGGCCGACCTTGAAGACAATCTTCAGATTATTCAAAAAGCTCATCGCAACTTGTCCGGTTAGAGCCAACGGCGTGGAACCCGGCAGGGAACCCGACCAATGGAACCCAACGGACGTTAAAATTTGATACAATATGCCGCGCGTAAAATTACGGGAAAATAGCATTTGGCCCAAGCTTCGTAAGCTTCGTGTAAGCTTTCTATGGCTGCGGCGACATCGACCGGATCGTGCGCGACATGAAGGCGGTTCGTCCAAAACCCTTCCAGTCGGTGTGCTCGACGAGATCCCAGCCGAGCCGCTGATAGAACCCGGCAGCGCTGATCGTGTAGAGGAAGATCCGCGCAAAGCCGCGCAGGTGGGCCTGCGCCTCGATCGCGCGCACCAGAACGGCGCCGGCCCCATGCCGCCGATGCTCGGGCGCCACGAACAATCCTGCCAGCCACGGCGACACCTGGTGATTGGGCGCGATCTCGGAGGGCACCAGCAGGCAGGTGCCGACCGGCACCGTGCCACGCTTGGCAATCAGCGCCACCTGCCGCGTCTGGTCCGCCGCGAAGCGATTGAGCGCGCGTCGCTCTTGCTCGACACTCGCCTCGAGCACCGAAAACGTCTCCGCGCGCCAGCGCGCGCAGATGTCGATCTCGGGCGTGTCGGGGTTGACGATGTAGGTCTCTATCTCGGCAATTTCCAACTCGGTCATGGCGCCGATAAGAGCCGAGGCCGTACGAACGCGCAAGCTGTGCGCGGACACAGCTACAGCCTGAGCGAGGGTGCCGTGCTCAGGTCGGGGATGCTTCCGTCCCCTCCTCGTGGCGGTCCTGCGCGCGCGCAAGCTCATCGGCGAATTTGAGCACGAGCCGCCGCTTGTCGGGCGGCAGCAGCAGAAAGGCGCGCACTAGACACAGGCCCTCGGCCTCTTCCGACCGTTCGTCCTTTGGTTTCATTGCCGCAGTTTCGGGCGACCGGGAAAAATATGCAATCCCCTGCAAGCAGGCATGCCTTGATTCGGAGCAGCCGGTTTGCTGGAATGGGCTGTGCGCAGAGGTGGACCATGAAGTGGATCAGGGAACGCGATGCGCTGATCGCGCAGACATTGGCCTTTGTTCAATCCGTGACCGGGCGGAAGGAGGAGCAGCTTCCGACGGAGCCTGCTGCCGTGCCCCCTCCGCTAGCCGTGGAGGTCACCCCCGTGGTGGTGATCGAAGAGGTCCGCGAGGCCGACCAGCCGCCGCAGGCGGCACCCACGCCCCAGCCCTTCCAGATCCCGCCGCCCAGAGGATCGGGCGATTTCCGCAGCGAAGTGCAGGCCAGGGTTGCCAACTTCCGCAAGCATCAGGAGCGTTTCGAGCGCGAGCGCGAGGAGTTTTGCCAGTCGACCCTCGCCAAGGTCAGGGACGCCATCCACAATCCCCCGCCCCGGCCGCCAGCCGGAAGCTCAGGCCATTAGAGCCAGGACCAGACCAGCAGCAGATTGGCCGCGCAGGCGCCGATCAGCGCCAGCGTAAGCGGCAGGAGCATGTGCTCGCAGGAGGTTTTCAGGCCAGTCGTCATGGCCAGAAACATCCGCTGATTCCAGCCTGGGAGTCCCAGGGATTCTTTTTTTTGGGATTCAGGACTCGTTTACGACTCAAGGCCCGGTCGAAATGTTCACGGATCCGTGATCACGCGCCATCCGGTCAAGCCAGGCTGAAACCCTCAATCCGCTCGAGCGTTAAGGCCGTTCCGGAGGCAGGACTGATGCCCTACGCACTGTTTTGCAACGACGCGCAACTCAGCAAGGCCTACCCAAGCGAGGCCGACGTCTGGAAAATTGCGCAGGAGAGCGGCCTGGTGGTGGATGTCGCCACTGACCAGGACAGGCCGGGGCCGCGCCGCGTCCTGGACAATGATTATGAGATCAAGCCGTGCCGCACTGATCCCGGCGAGGATCCTGCCAAGAACAAGGCAGACGCGGAGCGACAATCCAGGATGGAGCTGCAGTTCAATTCGTGAAGACGCGCTTCAGGGCGTTGCGATCGCCAGCGATGCCTGCTCGCCCGACAACACCACGCAGGCCTTGCGCCGATGCAGGCCGCGGATCGCGCCCGTGACCTTCAGCACCCGGCCCGGTCCGCAGGCGAAATCCTGCACGAAGGCCACCTCATAGGGCGCCAATACCAGCGGTTCGGATTTGAGGATCGTCTGTGCCGAGCACGGCAGCGTGACGAATAACGAGATCACCACCGACGCCAAGATACGCATGTTCGTCATCTCACCCAGCCC
The DNA here is from genome assembly GCF_024199885.1 of Bradyrhizobium sp. CCGUVB23. Classification (NCBI taxonomy): domain Bacteria; kingdom Pseudomonadati; phylum Pseudomonadota; class Alphaproteobacteria; order Hyphomicrobiales; family Nitrobacteraceae; genus Bradyrhizobium; species Bradyrhizobium sp. CCGUVB23. The sequence continues at coordinate 7,561,325 of NZ_JANADQ010000001.1, read as the reverse complement.
GGCAATCACATAATAACGCGTTCCGGCGCGCGTGTTCCGTAAGTGGCAAAAATTATTTTTGCTTTACCGCAGGCCCATGACGCTGGTGAGACCACGCTGGTGAGACCACGCTGGTGAGACCAGCTTCCTAAAAAACAAAGGCCGGCAAAACCGGCCTTTGCAGTCTGTCGTTTGCTGCCCGAGGATCAGTAACGCGAGGCGGCCGGGCCGCCCCAGCCGAAACGATAGTTCACGCCGACCTTGACGGTATGCTCGTCCTCCCGGCCGCGGACGCCGACGACGTCGGCCGGGCCTGCGGTGACGGTGGTGTTGCCGAAATTATAATACTGGTACTCGGCCTTGGCCGACCAGTTCGGCGCGAACATGTATTCGAGGCCTGCACCCAAGGTGTAACCGTCCTTGTTGTTGCCGGTGGTGGTGACCGCGGTGGGCACGCCGCCGACGCTGGCGCCGAAATTGTCGTTGCGCCAGGCGTAGCCGCCCTTGGCGTAGACCAGCGCCGGGCCCCAAGTGTAGCCGAAGCGGCCCGTCACCGAGCCGAGCTGATCGGTGTTGGAGGTAACCAGTGTGCCGGCCGGAAACACCGCGCCGTGGTTGTTGGACGGCAGCCAGGAGTACTGGGCCTCGATACCCATCACCCAGTTGGGCGCGAACTGGTAGTCGAAGCCGCCCTGCACGCCGCCGAGAAAGCGGGCGTCGCTCGACTGGAAGGTGTTGTCGCCGGCGAACGCACCGCCGACATGGCCGCCGATGTAGAAGCCGGTCCAGTTATAGATGACCTGCGGCGGCGTATAGGCCGGAGCCTTCGTGTAGGGACGCGCCGGCATGTCGGCTGCGGCGGCTGGCGCTGCCAGCGCAAGCACTGCGGCTGCGCCAAGCAAGAACGTCTTCATGGATGATCCCCGTTATCTCGAATTCACCCTCAGCAAACAACGTGGCCTGAATTTGGTTGCTTCGCGGCGATGCCGGAGCCTTGATCGTTCGGTGCAGTGACGAGGCCGCATCAACGGTTTTTTGTTCCCCGGCGTTCCCTCATCACGACAGATTTTTTCGCTCGCGCGCACACTGCCGTGATGATTTGTCGCAAGGAAAAACGCCCCCGTTCAAAGCTCCCCGAAATGTGATCAGCGGATTCCAGTCGCTCCTGTCCTAGCAGGCGCCGGTGAAGACGCGCTTTGCGCTACCGCGTCATCTTTTCCAGTTCTGGAAAGGGTGCGTAAACCGCTCCCGCGCACAGCTCGCCAGCCCGGTCAGTGACCCGGTCGGCGCGTCCATTGACGTAGATGATCGCCCGCTCGCGCATTCCCCTGTAACTGCCATCACCCTCGCGTGGGGTGAAGTGCAGGCAGCTCACATAGAACGGCCGGCCCCCGACCGTGCGCAGCACCGGATCCGCCATGGCGGCATCGCGTACGCCGAGCGGATCGTTCAGATAGCTGTGCATGATGGCGAGCGCCTCGCTGCGGAAACTGTCCGGAAACGGCTGCTGCGCTGGATTTCCCGCGTCGTCCACCAGTGACGGCCGGCCGCCATCGCTGCCGAAGCAGGCCGCAAGCATCAGCGGCAGCACCAGGACGCTCGCGCGTTTTGCCAATTCCCCCACGACTCCCCTCTCTCGACCGGACGCTAAGCCGTTCTAGCCGCAAGGTCGGGCCGAGGGAATTCGCTTCTCGCTCCTGAAATGGGCTTAACCGGCCCGCCGCCATCGCTCACGCTTTCGCGAGGCGATGGCAGTCGGGCCGGGCCTGAACCCTGCGCGCGATGGCGGGGCAATGTGGGTCGCCACCGCGCGGGATCAGTTACGTTGCTAGCTGCGCTTCTCGGTCGTCACCGGCGCGCTGGGCTTGGTGACGTCGGGCTGGGCCTTCGGCTGCTTCTTGGCCGAAAGCATCTTGTGGTGATGACGATGCTTGTGGAGCGACTTGTGCTCGCTCGGTGCGATCGCGGCGTTGGCGTTCATCGCTTTCGTCTTGGTATCGAGCTTGGCGCCCGCCTTGGCATCGGTCTTGACGTTGGTCTTGGCGTCCGCCTTGACGTCAGCCTTGGTGCCGGTGTTCGACGCCTTGGTCTGCGTCTGCTCCGACTTGATCACCGGGGCCGGCGTCGTGGTCTTGCCGGACTCTGCGGCGAAGGCCGGAGCGGCGATGACGGAAGCGGCAAGGAAGGCTGCGGAAATGGTCTTCAACATGGTGTTGTCTCCTCTTTGAAGGATCTTGAGGCGGCGCCCTCTCGCCGACCCTTCGATCATGGAGCAGACGTTAGGCGGGGCGCGCTGAACCCATTCTGAAGCGCAATGTTCGCCTCCGTTCATCTCGATGACATCTTTGTCATGTTTCGGCCGAGGGCCTGACCATGGTGTCCTGGGAATAAGCCGTGCGGCCGGGAATGTTTTTGCGGCGCGGGTGTTCCCGTCTTGAGGCAATCGTGTAGGATCGCCGCATTCCATACGGGAGACTTAGATGAGCAAAGTTGCAAAGCTTCTGGTTCCGGCACTCGTCTGCATGACGCTGGTCGCCGTGCCGGCAATCCAGAGCGCCTATGCCAATGGCAGCGATACCCCCTCCGGCTCGGGGTCATCAGATACGACGTCGACCAAGAAAAAGAAGAAGAGCTCCTCCGTCAGCGACCCCAAATTCCTCGCCGCCTATCGCACGGCCTACACAACGATCTACGATCGCCACGACTATGCGAGCGCAATCGACCAGCTCAAGACGCTCAAGCGCGACGACGTCGCCGATGTCGCCAACCTGATCGGCTACTCCTACCGCAAGCTCGGCGACTACAAGCAGTCGCAGACCTATTACGAGCTGGCGCTCAAGGACGACCCGAACCACGTGCGCACCTGGCAGTATTACGGGCTATGGCAGCTCGAGCAGGGCAATCGCGAACAGGCGCAGTATCATCTGAACAAGATCGCCTCGCTCGCCGGCACCGGCAGCGACGAATATCGCTCGCTTGCGGCTGCGCTCGACAAGCCGACGGGCGCGACGCTCGTGTACTGACGACCGCTCCACTCCAGGGATGAATGAACCGGCGCAACTCTCGGGGGTTGCGCCGGTTCTGTCTTGTCGGCTAGCTTTCGCGAAGAACCTCTCCTTCGCGTATGGTGTGCAATGGATGCGTGGTTACGAGCCGCGATCGACTACATCGGCTCATGGATCGAGTTTCAGCTGGTCGGATCGCAACAGCCGGGCCTCATCATCGCGATCACCCATCGCGGCGAAGTCGTCGCCGAGCATGCCTTCGGCCTTGCCGATCTCGACACCGGCGAAAAGCTGACGCCGCGGCACCGCTTTCGCATCGCCTCGCATTCCAAGAGCTTCACCGCCGCCGGCATCCTGAAACTGCGCGAGCAGCGCAAGCTGCGGCTCGACGACACCGTGGGCCAATATGTCGGCGGCTTGCATCCGCGTGTTGCCGAGACGACGATCGCACAGCTGCTCTCCCATAGCGCAGGCCTCACGCGCGACGGCGCCGACTCCGGCCAGTTCATCGACAGCCGTCCCTACCTCAACGAGAAGGAATTATTGGCCGAGCTGCGAACGCCCACGGCGATCGATCCCGGCACACGCTTCAAGTACTCTAATCACGGCTTTGGCCTGATCGGTCTTGTGATCGAAGCCGTCACGAAAGAGCCTTACCCTGCCTGGATCAAGCGCGAGATCATCGCGGCTGCCGGCCTGCGCGAGACCGAGCCGAGCGCGCCGCTTGCCAAGGGCGCGCCGTTCGCCCGCGGCCATACGCGCAAGCTACCGCTCGGCGAGCGCTGCGTTATTCCCGGCGACAACCCCACCCACGCGATGACGTCCGCCGCCGGCTTCGTTGCAACCGCCGCCGACACTGCCCGCTTCTTCGCGCAGCTCGCGCCCAACGCAAGGAAGAGCGTGCTATCGGTCGCGAGCCGCCGCGAAATGACGCGGCACCATTGGCGCATTCCCCAGAGCTTCGAGTGCTATTATGGCCTCGGCGTCAACGCCAGCAGGGACGACGGCTGGGACTGGTTCGGTCATAGCGGCGGCTTCCAGGGCTACGTCTCAAGGACGTGCTCCATTCCGGCCTGCGAGCTCGCTATCACCATGCTCAGCAACTGCATCGACGGCGCGGCGCCGATTTGGATGGACGGCGCGATGCAGATCCTGCGTGCATTCCAGAGCCGCTGGACGCCTGACCGGCGGTCACGCGACTGGACGGGCCGCTGGTGGACGATCTGGGGCGCGGTCGATCTCGTGCCGATGGGCAACCGCGTCGTGGTCGCCAATCCGCACTTCAACAATCCGTTCATGGATGCGGCCGAGATCGAAGTCACCGGCCGCGATTCCGGCACCTTCGCCGCAGCCACGGGCTACGCCAGCCATGGTGAGCCGGTGCGCCGTATCCGCGACAAGCGCGGCAAGATCCGCGACATCTGGCTCGCCGGCATCAACGTCAAGCCGGAGAGCGTCATCGCCCGCGAGATCGCGCACAAATATACGCCGCGGAAACGCCGGCCTACTGTTTGATTATCGCCTCGACCTCGGCGCGAAATGCCTGCCGCGACGCATCGCGCGAGTAGAACATGTGACCGCCAGGATAGACCACGAGTTTTACCCGTGGCGCCGACGCAAAGGCAGGCAACTGGTCGAGCACGATCTGCGAGCCGAAATAGGGCGTGGCGAGGTCGAACAGGCCGTGTCCGACCAACACCGTCATCTTCGAGTCCGTTGCGAGGATCTGGCGCAGCTCCGACACCGACTGCGCGGGATTGATGCCGTGGCCGAAATCCCAGGCCCGTTCGACTGCGCCGTTGAGCACCTCATAGGAGCCGTCCGGCCGCCAGTTCAGCTTGCGCGTGAGGAGGTCGACGGCCGCACTGGTCAGTGGCGCCTGAAGCGCGTCGCCCGAGGGATCGCCGAAGCGGAAGCTGCTGGAATCCGGATAGGGATCGAAGCCACGCACGGAGGCATCGTAGCGGCCGGTTACCTTACCGTTCTTGCGGTCGAGCTCGCGGCGGAATTCGCCGACGTCAAAGCGGCCCGCGAGCCTGCGGCTCACCGCCTGGTCGATTCCGGTCAGCGCGGCGACCTTGTCGGCCAGACGCGTGGCCGCCTCCCTGTCCGCCTCGCCTTTGACGAGGTCGGCCAAGAACTCGCCGCGCGCGTAGGCTTCCACGTCGGCGAGATCGGCTCGCTTCACCGGCCCCTTGGCTTCGCGCACGGTCGCGGCATAGCTGGGCAGCGTTGCGACGTATTGCAGAAGGCTGGTGCCGGTGAACTCGCGGAAGTCGAACAGCGGCGAGACCATGATCAGGCCCTTGACGCCGACGCCCTGCTGCATCTGCAACTGGCGTACGACCTTCGGCCCGCGAATGCCGCCATAGCTTTCGCCCGCGACATATTTCGGCGACAGCAGCCGGTCGTGCTTCTCGAGCCAGCGGCGGATCACCAGCGCGAGCGCGCTGACATCGCCGTCGACGGAATAGAACCGCCTGCGGACATCCTCACCGGTCGCCACGAAGCGGCTATAGCCGGTCCCGACCGGATCGATGAAGACGAGGTCGGTGAAATCGAGCCAGGTCTCCGCATTTGGCTTCACCTCCGGAGAGGTCGACGGCGTGACCTCGTCGGCATTGATCGGCAGCCGCCAGGGACCGGCATTGCCGAGCTGTAGCCAGGCCGACGATGCGCCGGGTCCGCCGTTGAAGAAGAACGTCACCGGGCGCATGGCGCGGTCGGTGCCGTCGAGCTGGTAAGAGGTGTAGGCGATCTCGGCCTGCGGCTCGCCCTTGTCGTCGAACAGGCGGATCGAGCCTGCGGTCGCGGCGAAGGCCAGCGTTCGCCCAGGCAGCTCGAGCGTCTGCCGGGTGGTGGAGTCCGGCGGCAAGCGATGCTGCTCGGCCGTTACAGGAGGATTTTGCTGCGCATTTTGCACGTTGCCGCCGCGCCCGCCGCCCTTCTGGCCAGCCGGCGCCGTCGCCTCGGGACGGGGCGGATCGTCCGCTCGGGCCGGGCCGAGCGTGGCAAAGGCGAGGAGCGCCAGCAAAAGCCCCCCGCGGCGAAGCGCCGGCGATGTGATGGTCACGTTGCTCACTCCCTGTTGTCCGCTACAGGCTGTAGCACAAGATTACGACAAACGCGCGGCATCACGGCGTATTGACCGTTTGCCATGGCGCGGGGTCACGCTCGACAAGAACGGCCGAGGTCGTATAGGACGACTCGGCACACCTTTTCGAGCCGGCCTGACCCTTTCGAGCCCCGCGATTACATGACAAAGCCCAAGCGATATGATCGGATCGCCTTCGTCGCCAGCGCGGGCACCGAGGCCCAGGAAGCCTATACGCAACTGACCGGGTTGTACGGCAATTGCGCACCCGATGAAGCCGACGTCGTCGTGGCGCTCGGCGGCGACGGGCTCATGCTGCAAACGCTGCACCAGAACATGCGCACGGGAAAGCCGATCTACGGCATGCACCGCGGCACTGTCGGCTTCCTGATGAACGAATTCTCGACGGTCGACCTGCGCGTGCGGCTCGAGGCCGCACATGTGTCCGTGATCCATCCGCTGCTGATGCGCGCCACCGACGTGCAGGGCGCGGTTCACATTCATCACGCCATCAACGAGGTCGCCCTGTTTCGTCAGACCTATCAGGTGGCGCGGCTGAAGATCCTGGTCGACGAGCATGAGCGCATGTCCGAACTGATGGCCGACGGCATCATGGTGGCGACACCTGCTGGCTCGACCGCATACAATCTCTCAGCGCAGGGGCCGATCCTGCCGATCAACGCCGCCCTGCTCGCCCTCACGCCGATCAGCCCCTTCCGTCCGCGCCGCTGGCGCGGCGCCCTTCTTCCCAACACGGCCTATGTCGTGTTCGAGGTGCTCGATTGCGAGAAGCGCCCCGTGGCGGCGGTCGCCGACCATGACGAGGTGCGCGACGTGCGCCGCGTCGAGGTGCTGTCCGACAAGACCATCTCGATGCGGATGCTGTTCGACCCCGGCCACAGCCTGGAAGAGCGGATCCTGCGCGAGCAGTTCGGCTACTAGCACCAGCCTCGGCAGGCGGGAGGCAACGCTTCATTAACCTCGGACGCGATATGGTTAACGAAGTTTGACCGCTTCGGCCTGGGCGTCATGTTCCGCATCGATTTCAACAAGCTGCGCTTCCTCGTCTGCGACGACAATCCGCACATGCGCCGCATCCTGCGGACGCTGTTGCACTCCTTCGGCGCACGCGAGGTCTATGAGGCCGAAGACGGCGCGACCGCGCTCGAAATGTACAGCCACTACGTGCCCGACATCGTCATCACGGACTGGGCGATGCCGATCTTCGACGGGCTCGAGCTGGCGCAGATGATCCGGCAGCCGGAATCCAAGGGTAACCCCTACGCGCCGATCATCATGCTGACAGGTCACTCCGAAAAACGCCGCGTCACCGTGGCGCGCGATGCCGGCGTCACCGAATTCCTGGCCAAGCCGATCTCCGCCAAGGGCCTCTACCAGCGCATCCTGAACGTGGTCGCCAATCCCCGGCCCTTCATCAAGACCAAGACCTATTTCGGGCCCGATCGCCGCCGCAACACCAGCTCCGCCTATATGGGCCCCGAGCGCCGCGTCGGCGAAAAGCACGAGGTGCTGCAGCAGCCTTCGCTGCTCGACAAAGCACGGTCCTCCATCTAGCGAGCGTTCTCAACCATCGAGGCAGGCATCATGGCCAAGAACAGCCCCAGAGACATCGAGGTCAAGGCCTTCGCCACCCACCAATTGATCACGCAGCCCAATCCGCTGCGCAAGGTGCTGCGCCGGGTCGGAGAGAAGGACATGGACGATCCGGTCGGTCGCGCCGAGCAGGCGCTCGCCGGACTCTCCGGGGAGTTCAAGGACTGGATGGCGGTCGAAGCCGGACGGCTGGCTGCGGCCTACGCGGCCGTGCAGACGGACGGCTTCACCAGGGAGGCGCGCGACGAGCTGTTTCGTGCAGCCCACGACATCAAGGGCGATGCCGCGACGTTCGGTTATCCGTCCGCCGCGGTCATCGCCGAAAGCCTGTGCCGCGTCATCGAGCATGCGCCGGATCTCGCCAGGGTGCCGAGCGAGCTATTCTCGCACCACATCAACGCCATTCAGGCCATCGTGCACGAGAACACCAAGCTCGACAGCCTGAGCGTCTCGAGCGAGCTCAGCCGCCGCCTGCGCAGCGTTGCCGACGACTATCTCGCCCACGTCAACCGCGACCGCCCCGAGCATCTCGAAGCGATTCTGGCGCCGAGCATCGTGCCGGGAGAATAACGTTCCGGCCACTCCCCGTCATTGCGAGCCGCCGGGTCCGCGCGTAGCGCGGCCCGATGACAGGCTCCGCGAAGCAATCCAGAATCCCTCCTCGCAAACAGCCTGGATTGCTTCGTGGCTACGCTCCTCGCAATGACGGAATTTTGTTGCTTGTTCGCCTTGGCAACGGCTATCGCTACGCCGCGATCAAATCATCATACAGCGGCGCGATCGCCTCCTCCGCGACGAGCTCGTCGCAGAACAGGCGCGCTTCCTCGCGCGCCGACTCGGTCGCGAAGCGGCGCAGCAGGATCAGCAGCGGCTCGATCGCGCCGCGATCGGTCTCGCAATGGGTGAGCACGCGCTCGACCATGCGCCTGCGCAGCCGCGTAGCGCCATCGTGGCTGTCGACAAAACCGTTCTCGTGGCAGGCCTCGAGCGCGACCTGGAACGCCGCGAAGGTCGATTCCGGGAAGCCCGCGCGGCGCAGCAGCGCATGCAGGCTGGCTCCGCCGCGATCATGCAGCAGCGCTGCCACGCGCGCCGGCGGCAGCTCCGACAATTCCGCAAGCGCCGCATTGAACAATTCGAGATTGCCCGACAATAGCGCGCGCAGGATCAGGCCGGCCGTGAGCTGCGACGTCGCGCGCAGGTGGCGTACGAGGCCTTGCATATCTTCGCCGCGCGAGCGCGCCGCGATGTTGACGGTGGAGCGGTCGCGGGCCTCGGTCGCGATGCGCTCGGCGCGATCGGCACTCAGCCAGTTGCGGGCGATCACGAACTGCGCAAGCGTTTCGGAGAGCTTTGCGACCAGCGCCGCGCGCGTGGCCGCGGGCAGATCCTCGAGCACCAGCAGCGCCTCGCGGATCGCGGCGAGATGGCCGTGACGCTCGACGATGCGATCCCAAGAGAACGGCGCGAGCTCGGCATAGGGATTTTCGATCAGCTCGAGCGCGGCCGCCGCGCAGCCGACCTCGGCGATCGCGGCACAGACCGACGCCGGCAGCGCGATGCGGCGGGCGATGGCGCATTGCACCTCGCAATTTCCGGTCGCGGCGATGTCGACGAGGTCGGCATCGATCAGGAGCGGCGAATGTTCGAGCACGGGAAGCGCGACCGAGGGCTGGTCGGTCGACAGCGCCTGGACGATGGCCGCTGGCGCCTCCGTCGAGCGTGCAAACGCCTCCGCCATGGCCTGGCGCACCAGCGGCGACGGATCGTCGAGCAGCATCAACAGCGCGCCTTCGGCGGCGACGCGATCGTCGTGGGAAAGATCTGAAATCAACCAGGCACGGGCCAAAGCCCGTGTTGCCTCTGCCCGCTCACCGGCGGACGCGGTTCTGATCCAATTGATAAACTGCCGAACGATCATTGTGCCCCGGCCTACGCAACCAAACGCGACGGCGCCCCGTCACCTGCAAGACAAAATAAACCACGACGCTTAACAAAGCGTTCACCATAACCGACTGGTTTTATTGACGTTTTGTTAAGGGCTGCAAATTTTGCAGCGCGAGACTAGCTCGAGAAGGTGCCGCTGCGATCGCTAAAGAGGTCGAGCGGCTGCGGCGCGCGAACGTCGGGCGTCGTATTCGTAACTGACGTGAGCGAGGCGTTATTGCCCCACAATTTCTGCACCGTGGCCGAGACGGGCTGCGTGCTGTCGCCGGGCTGATAGATCGAGCGAAACACCGGTGTGCCCGGCGAATTGTCCGCCACCGTTGTTGCCGAGGTCGCGCTGCCGGGTGTGGCCACGCGCGTGTCCGGGAAGGTCTGGAGATAGGCGGCGTTGTCGATCAGCGGCGTGGGCTGCACGCCGTTTGCGCTCGCGACCTGCGTCGTCGACCGCGTGTCGCCGTACATCGCCATTGCGCTCCGCGTCGATTTCGAATTCGCTGCGCTGGCATAGCGTGAATCCAGCACCGAATAGACTTCGGAGACGCTGCGCGCGCGGCCGTCCCTGGCGTAGAAGATCGAACGGTTGGCCGCGGCCGCATTGGGAAACAGCCGCGCGCCCACGGCTTGCGGATTGTCCTCGGCGTTGGCAATCAGCTTGGCCGCGCCGCCGACGCCCATGAAGTGCGCCATATAGAGCTCGCTGTCGCTCGGACGGCGGCCGAGCAGGCCCGTGAGCTTGAAGCTGTTCGACTGCGTCAGCACGGCGGCCATGCTCGATGCGGCCTGCGGATCATCGCGCAGCTTCATGATCGAGCTCCGCATGGTCGGGTCGGTGACAGTGTAGCTGCCGGAGGAAGTCCTGGTGATGGCATCGGCATAGCTGCCGTAGCCGAGCTGGGTGCCGGCCTCCTTCACGGTGCCGAGCCAGGTCTGGTCGATGAACTGATAGAGCCCGTGCGCGGACGAGGTCGACGCACCCGCGGTCGGATTGAAATCCGATTCCATTTTGGCGGTGGTCAGCATGTATTCGAAGCTGACACCGGTGAGATTGGAGGCCTGTTTGATCGCGCCGGTCACACGCGCCCGCGACGGATCGATCCCCGCCGTCGTCGTGGCACTAGAATTGTCGACCGACATGTTGCGCAGCCCCGCTCCGCGCGGCGTTGATGACGCCGGCAATTCGGCGTCATGTCGTCTCACGGTGGGACAGGTATGGTTAATGCGGAGTTAATTTCTCATCCCCCGTCATTCCGGGGCATCACCCGGCGATGGACCCGGAATGACGGAGGTTATTTCTTATAGACCGCGCCCGGATCGAACAGCCGCTCGGCCTCGACGAAGACGAGCTTCGCGCTTCCGCCATCGGCCTCCACCTTGCGGTAGAAGCACGACCGGCGGCCGGTGTGGCAGGCCGCGCCAACCTGCTCGACCCGGATCCAGACCGCGTCCTGGTCGCAATCGGTGCGTATCTCGACGACTCGCTGGGTTTGACCTGACGTCTCACCTTTTCGCCACAAGGCGTTACGCGAGCGGCTGAAGTACCAGGCCTCGCCGGTCGCAATCGTCTTGCGCAGCGCCTCGTCGTTCATGTGGGCGACCATCAGCACGTCGCCGGTCGCGGCATCCGTTGCCACGCAGGTGACGAGACCGGCCGCGTCGAATTTGGGCTGGAAGCTCAGCCCTTCCTCGATGTCGTGGGAGTGCGTGGACACGAGACCTCTCGCAAATTCATGGCGAGGGTCAGCGCTGTGAGCCTCGCACCAGGGACAGGAAGCGGGCCTGCTCCGCCGGATTGTCGCGGAACATGCCGGTGAAGCGGCTGGTGAACGTCATCGCGCCATGCTTGGCGACGCCGCGCACCGACATGCAGGTATGCTCGGCCTCGACCAGCACCGCAACGCCGCGGGGCTTCAGGATCTCGTCGATCGCGGCCGCGATCTGCGCGGTCAGATGCTCCTGGGTCTGGAGCCTGCGGGCGAAAATGTCGGTCAGCCGCGCGAGCTTGGACAGGCCCACGACGCGCTCGACCGGCGTGTAGGCGATGTGTGCCTTGCCGTAGAACGGCATCATGTGATGCTCGCACTGCGAGGTGAACTCGATGTCACGCACCAGCACGAAGTCGTCATAGCCGGCGGTCTCGCCGAAGGTGCGGTCCAGCACTTCGGCCGGGCACTGGTGGTAGCCCTGATAGAGCTCGTCGAAGGCCTCGACCACGCGGCGCGGCGTGTCGAGCAGACCCTCGCGGTCGGTGTTCTCGCCGATATAGGCGAGCAGCGTCTTCACCGCCTGCTCGGCCTCGGCGCGCGCTGGGCGCGGCTGGTCGGCACGGACGGCGGCCGCGAGAAATTCTGCAGGATCAAGCTCAGCGGGTCGATCGACCTGCTTGTCGGAAGGCTTGCTCGGGCGGATGGGTTTGATCAACGCGTCCATGTCAACTCCGTTCGACGGCCTTGCGGCCGGAGTGTCACCGGCAGACGGGGCGGTCAAGCCGCCGGACGCCTGAGAGAACAACCAAATTGAGGCGATCAACCGCCCTCGCCTCTACGTCGGATGCGGGGTGCTCGACCACCGCCGACAAGGCCACCGGGCTGTTTTTCCGCCAGTTCCAACCCTATATAAGACCGAGGACGGCGGCCGCCAAGGCCGATCCCGCCGGAAGCCGCCCGGAAGGTCTCGGACTCCATCACATGCTGAACGACATCTATAACAAGCGGATCATCGAACTGGCCGGGAATATCCCGCGTCTGGGTCGCCTCTCCGATCCCGACGCCAGCGCCACCGCTCACTCCAAGCTGTGCGGCTCGACCGTGAAGGTCGATCTCAAGATGAGCGGCGACACCGTCACCGACTTCGCCCACGACGTGAAGGCCTGCGCGCTCGGACAGGCGTCTTCATCCATCATGGCAAGTCACGTGGTCGGCTCGACTGCGAGCGAACTCCGTGAGTTACGCGAAGCCGTTCGCAAGATGCTGAAGGAAAATGGCACCCCGCCGGACGGAAAATGGACCGAGATCAAGTTCCTCGAGCCGGTCCGCGACTACAAGGCACGCCACGCTTCGACACTGCTGACCTTCGATGCCGTCGTCGACGCCATCGGCCAGATCGAAGCGAAGACGAAACAGCCGGCCGCGGCGCAGGACTGAGCCTCCCCCAACGACGTCATTCCGGGGCACGCGCCAGCGCGAACCCGGAATCCAGAGGTTCGGGCGCGAGATTCCGGGTTCGTCGCTGTGCGACGCCCCGGAATGACATTGAGAGATGAGACTACTTCTGTGACGCCGGGCCAGGCGCCGACGCACCGCCTGTCGCCACCATTGCTTCCGCCGTCTTGGTCGACCTGACCTGCTGCTCCGGTTCCGCCGCAAAGCGATCCTGCGCCTTCGGCGCAGCGTCCGCCATCGCAGGGGCCGAGACGCCGACATGCGGCAGCACGTCAGAAGCGGCATCCGTCGTTACTACATTGGTGAGCTTGAGCTCGGCCGCATCCAATTCGTGCAGATCTTCCCACGGCGGCACATTCAATGCGAGCGACAGCAAGTCGCCGGCGCCGCCCATATCGAAGGTGTACTTGGCGAGCCGGCCGATGTCGCGCTCGACGATCATCAAGTCCTGCGCGCTGTAGCTTGCGGCCCGCGCGTCGTCGGCGCGGTCGCCCATCCAGATCTGATGCACGCGGACATGGGCCGCTTCCGGCACGAAACGCGTCTTGCCGGCCAGCAGCAGGAACACGCACATGGACTCGCAATACGCCTCGGGCGCGACTACTGGACGCGCGCCCTGCCCGCCGCGGTTCTGCACGCTGATGCCGACGGTGGTCAAAAGGCCGAGGTTACGGAAGCGCCGCCCAAGCGTGATCGCGTCGTTGACGGAACCACCGCTGGAGTCGAGCACCACGGTCGCGCCGCCAAGCTGGCGCCCGCGGGCAAAATCCTCAAAATCCTTCGGCGTATCGGCTGTGATGATGCCGACGGCGCTGACCCAGCCGCGGCAGTTCGGCTCGCATGCAATCCAATTGAATTTCATGGGCAGCTTGCGCTCTTCGAGCGTACCGCCGGCATGCGCGGAAGAGCTGAAGGTCGCGACCGCGCCCGTCAGCGCGACGCAACAAGCAGCGGTTCCCACAAGCAACCAGCCGCGAAGATCAAGCGACTTCAGAAGTCTCAACGTGGTTCCTTCCCCAAGCCTCAAAAGCGATCAGGCAAGCCCCATGCAACGTCCGACTCTGTATCACACGGCCGTCACAAAAAATGTATCCGGGGGAATACAGATCGTCCATAGGTACTTGCTGCACTGCCCCCTAAAAGCATGCAAAATATGGCGTCCGCGCAACGGCTTGCTGTTCCCTGCGCTGGAACCGCGCAACACCTCGCACAGCTTCGCAGCAAGGCGCACATGAAGCGTTCAGCGTCAGAACCGGATCGCACCATCGTCGCATCGCTGCTGCGGCTGCCGCGCATTGTCGGACGCGGGCTGATCTGGCTGTACCGACACACGCTGTCCCCGCTCGTCGGCTACAACTGCCGCCACCTGCCGACCTGCTCGGCCTATGGCGATGAGGCGATCGAACGTTTCGGACTCTGGGCCGGTGGCTGGATGACGCTCGCGCGGCTGTTGCGCTGCCACCCGTTCGGAACGTCAGGCATCGACAACGTGCCGCTGACAGCCCCGCAAGGCGCACGCTGGTATCTGCCCTGGCGCTATGGACGCTGGCGCGGCGTCAACGCTCCCTGATTTCGTCGCACCGCTTCCAAGCGTGCCCTGCATCTCTGACGTGCAGGGAACCGCGGATGCTACGATCGCGTTGTTGTGATGCTCCCAATCGGGAGGAAACAACAATGCGCTGGAAAATCAGCCCCCATGGTCACGACAGCAGGACCATCGACCTGCTCGCCATCATCGCGCTGCTCACCCTCGTCCTCGGCTCCGGCTGGTACCTGGCAACGAGCCTCGCAACCCCGCCAAGCACGACGGCCTTCATCGTTCCGAGCCAGAGCGTTCACTGGTAGCTAGAAGCATGATCCGGAAAGTGTGAAGCGGTTTCCTCGCGACAAACGCGGAACGCGTTTGCGCGGAGATCATGCTCAAACAAATAACCTGGAGCGCGATCTCATCGCGCTTTAGCGAAACCAGAAGAAGCGTCCGGGCGGCGGCGGGATCGGCTCGGGCGGACGCGGCCGCTTCGGACGGACCGGCTTTGGCGGCGGTTCAGCCCACGAGGTGGTCTCGGCCGGCACGGCCTCGCTTCCCGGCACCTTCACCGACAGCAGCAGGTTCGATTCGTTCATGCGCCAGCGATAGCCGATGCCGAAATCGATCGGCTGGGCACGCGTGAAGAGCTCGGCATAGCGTTCCTGATAGCGGCCTGGAAATTCCGCAATCGGGCCGAGATAGCGCCCGAACGGGAAGAACCGCCATTGCCGCGCATTGTAGTTCGCGAGCGGAACGCCGGAATCGTCCTGGATGATGGTGGCGCTGTTGGCAAGCAGCCAGTCGCGCACGGTCGTGAAGTTCCCGGCATGCAGGAGATACGACGCGCTCTTGAGCAGGCTGTTGCCGGGTCCGAGCGTCTCGCAGAATTTCAGGAAGCCGGCCGCGCGCGCGCCGGAATTGGAGAGATCCGTCGAGAAGTAATACAGCGTCCGCGCCTCGCCATCGCTGCCGGCGAAGGTGATGCGCACGCCGTGGGTGGCGTTCGGACCTACGTTTTCGCCTGCGACATGCAGGCCGCCCTTGTCGTCGATCGAGATCATCTCGACGTTGCGGATCGTCTTCCCCGAACGCGCCAGGAAAACGTAGAGGATCGGCAAGGTGCCGTTGACCTCGTTGGCGTGCAAGTCGACCTTCATGTGCTTGGTGATGAAGAAGCTGAAGCTGAGGATCGAGCCAAGCGAGCGCTCGACATTGTAGAGCGCGGGCGCGATCGCGCCCCGCGGCACATGCGTCAGGTCGGGAACGTTGCCGACCGGCTCGAGCGCGCCAAGCACGTAGGTGCTCGCCTTGGAATAGAATGCGTCGGCGTAGAGGAAATCCGGCCCCGAGAACATGTAGAACATGGTCGGCCTGGGCGCGGCCAGATTGACGTCGGACCAGGCGCGGATCTTCGAAAGCTGGCGCTGCTCGAGCTGGGCGAAGGCGCCGTCGAAGAACTTGGCGTGACGCTGCCAGGATGGATCCCTGGTCAGCGCCACAAGCGGAGACTCCGCGGATGGCTGCATGCCCGCGAGGAAGCGCGCCGTGTCGTCGGCCGTGACGGTGCCGGCCGCACGTGCGGGGGTTACGACCGCGAACAACAAGGTGAAGGCGACAGCCGCGATCTTCATGGGTCGAAACATGTCTATTCGCGATTGTGTGAGGTTGCAGCGGCGTCCGGCCGCCTGCGGAATATGGCGTAGATCAACAGGCCCGAGAGCATGATCAGCATGCTCGACAGCGACTGAACCGGCCGCTCGGTCAGCAGATAGTACATCATGAAGGCGGTCACGAGCAGGAAAACCACCGGCGTGACCGGGTACCCCCAGGCGCGGTAGGGCCGCGGCAAGGCGGGATCCGTAAAGCGCAGCTTGATCACCCCGAGCACGGTGAAGAACGAGCAGAACAACAGCGCGAACTGGATGAAGTCGAGCACCGCCTCGAAGCTGCGCGTGAAGAGCAGGAGGTTGGCGACCGCGAGCTGAAACAGGATGGCATAGGCCGGCGCGCCGCTCGCCGATTTCCGGGAGAACACGCGGAGCGCAGGAATGTCCTCGCCCATCGTCATCATGACGCGCGGACCGATCCACATCATCGCGCTGATGGAGGAGATCAGGCCGATGCAGATCATGGTGGCGACGATGCGGCCGCCGAGGTCGCCGAAGATGGCAGCGCCGCTGATGCTCGCGACCTCGAGCTGGCCGGCGAGCTTGTCGATCGGGGTTGCGTAGAGAAAGACCGCGTTCAGCGCCACATAGAGCACCATCACGATCAGCGTGCCCGCTAGCAGCGCGCGCGGAAGGCTCTGCTGCGGCATGTGCAGCTCGCCGATGATGTAGGTCGCCGCGTTCCAGCCGGAGAAGGAGTACATCACGAAGACGAGCCCGATCGCGAAAGGCGCACTGGTGATGTGGCCGAAGTCGCCCGCCGCCGGCACGAACGATACCGGCTGCCGCACCCCGATCGCAAAGCCCGCGACCAGGAAAGCCACGATCAGAATGACTTTCAGAATCGTCGAGACGAGCTGAAAGGTCGATGAGTGTTTGACGCCGGTGAGCTGCACGATCGACACCAGCCACACCACGCCGATGGCCAGCGGAATCGGCGGCAAGGCCGGAATGACGGACTTCGCATATTGGCCGAACGCCATCGCCGCGAGCGCGACCGGTGCGGCAAAGCCGACGGTCGCCGAGACCCAGCCGGCGAGAAAACCGAATGCGGGATGATAGGCGCGGCCGAGAAAATTGTACTCGCCGCTCGAGCGCGGAAACATCGCGCCGAGTTCGCTGTAGGAGAACACACCGCATAGCGCGACAATGCCGCCGACCGTCCACAGCAGCAGGATCGAGAAGCCGGACGGGATGTCCTTGACCTGGAAGCCGAGGCTCGTGAACACCCCGACGCCGACCATGTCGGCGACGACAATCGCAGTCGCCACGAGGACGGAAACGCCGGCCCCGCTTCCGAGACGCCGGCCCGTCCACGCCGCGCTTCCCGCATCTGATGCCGTCATCGCCGTCCTTAGCTGAGGCCTCGCGCCTCTCCCAAGCATCGTGCAGATTGGTCCAGTCAATTCAAGCAGGGTTAACAAGGGCTAAATGAGGCAATCGAACGCGGTATCTCAGCACCACACATGTACCTTGCCATGCAATAAATCTGCTGCGGAGCTGCGAAGGCCGGCTCCCCCTCCCCACAATCGCGACACGATTGCGTGGTCATTTCAAGCGTTCCGGATGTGGGGAGTTTTCTCCGGAAGCTTAAGCTTAACGTCGCCTAAACGCCAGTCGGCTCAACTAGCTCAAGATAGCCGATTGCCTTGGGGTTAGTGGGTGGATGGTCGGGGCCGATCCGAGAGTCGAAACAGCCATGAGTGCTGACCGGGCGAGATCGCCCGGCATGCATCGTCGTGCGTTTCGATTTGCCTGCCGGATCGGCCTCGCCTCAGTCCTGGTGCCGCTCTCGCTGACGCTGGTTCAATGCGGCAAGGCGCCCAACCCGGCGATGCTGGCGGCGAACTCCCAGGCAACCTCCGAGGCCAATACCCAGATCGTCGCCAAGACCAGCACGCAAGTCGCAAGCGGCGACACGTTCGAGGATCGCTTCCCGGCCCCGCAGTTCAAGGAGCGCTTCCCCTCGGCAAGCGAAAGCTTTCTGCAACGGCAGATGTCGGACTTCTCGCCGAAGCGCGCGGTGCAGGAGCCGGCGCCCGCCCGCTACAAGGTCGCCTCGCTCGAGCCGCAGGTGCCCTATCAACGTCCGCAACGCGACGACCTGACGACGCTCGTCAGCATGAAATCGTCCGCCTTCCCGTATTTCGGCAACAATCCCGCCTCCGACGCGCCCTTCCTCAACATCTCCAAGGGCGATCGCCGCGGCCATCGCAGCTATTCGGGACGGGTGTTCTGGCAGGACGAAACCTACAATGACAACCGCGTGCTCGTGCACGTTCCCGAGCATTTCGACGTGCGCAAGCCTGGCGTGATCGTTGTGTTCTTCCACGGCAACGGCGCGACGCTCGAGCGCGACGTGCGCGACCGGCAATTGGTGCCGCAGCAAATCTCCGAGTCCGGCGCCAACGCCGTGCTGCTTGCACCGCAGATGGCGGTCGACGCCGCCGATTCCAGCGCCGGCAAGTTCTGGCAGCCCGGCGGGCTCAAGCGCTTCATGGAGGAGTCGAGCCAGCATCTCGCCCGCCTCTATGGCGATCCGAACAGCGCGCGCGCCTTCGCCAACATGCCGATCGTCATCGTCGGCTACAGCGGCGGCTTCCTGCCGACCGCCTGGAGCCTCGATGTCGGCGGCATCAGCGACCGCGTTCGCGGCGTCGTGCTGCTCGACGCGGTCTATGGCGAGCTCGACAAGTTCGCCTCCTGGATCGAGAGCCACCGCTCCGGCTTCTTCGTCAGCTCGTACACCCACTACACCGCGCGGCGCGATCGCGAGCTGATGAGCATGCTCCGACAAAAGGGCATCAGCGTCTCGGAGGACATGGACGGCCCCTTGCGTCCCGGCAGCGTGGTGTTCGTCGAGACCGGCGACGGCATCAGGCATCGCGACTACGTGACCCGCGCCTGGACGCAGAATCCCCTGAAGGACGTGCTCGTCAAGATGTCGGCGACACCGTCGCTGGCGCTGACACGCGTGGCCGCGAGTGCGCAATCCTTATCGAGCCGCTAGCACCGGCGATCGCTGCGCGCGCCGCCACACGCCCGCGCTGTATCCAAGGTGCCGCCTGCTGATCAAAATGTGATGTTGATGGCCCGAGCCCCCGGAATGTCCGGGATTGTTTCCCCTGACGATGCCCATAACGTGGGCTGGGGATTCGGTGAGGGCCTGAAGTTGCGTGAGGGACTCTATAAGGCCAACTTTCACACCGTGCACGGCACCGGGTGCGGCGTGCTCTGTGTGACGGACGGCAAGCTCCGCGGCGGCAATTCCGCTTTCGCCTTCATCGGCACGTATACGGGCGAAGGCGAGAGCATCAAGGTCAAGATCTCGACTGAGCGCTACAACGACGACCCGACCTTCCGCCCGCTGTTCGGAACGGACAGGATCACCCTCACGCTCAGCGGCCGGGAAGACGGCGAGATGGCGGAATTCGAGGGCAGCGCTCTGCAGCTTCCCGGCGTCGCATTCCGGGCCGTGCTGACCCGGATCAGCGACTAGCCGCGGGTCAGCACGCTTCTCTGATCAGGCACCAATCAGTTCTTGGGGAGCTTCGGGATGCTTTCCGCAAAGCCGTTGAAGCAGGCCAAGCGCTCGTCCTCTTCCTTGAAGAAGCGGCAGTCGGCGACGCCCTTCGCCTTTGCGGGCTTCGGCTTCGGCTGGGGCGGGATCACCCCGTCGTAGCAGTTGAGCCGGTCCTTGGTGCCGTCGTCGAGATCGAGACAGGCCTGCAGCCTGACCGCGGTGGACTGCGGCTTGCCCTTGGGCGCGGCCGCCTCCGGTTTGCCCTTGGCCGCCGCCTCCATGGTACCCTTGCTGGCCCCCTTGGGCTTGACCTGCACCAGCGGCTTGTCGCCAACCATCGGCGTGTCGGTTTGCGCAAAAGCGGCGGCCGAATACAGCACCGCGACAAGCGCCAGAATCATCCTCATGTCAGTCAGCTCTCGTTGGTCCCCAACCCTCGCCTTCTAGCGCCCTCCTGCGCGGTTTGCCAAGCGTCCGCTGAGGAGAAAAGCCGGATGTGACGGGCTTTGCACTATGCCGCGGCCGTCGCCACGGCCTGCCGGGGCCGGGTCAACCCGACAACGGCAAGCGCGAGAACGACGAAGCCGGCCGCCACGAAGCCGATGGTGTGCAAGAGATCGCGCGCGAACAAGGCCCCGCCCGCTGCGGAGCCCACGGCCTGCCCGACATAGAGCACGGACGTATTGAGCGAGACGGTGGCCGGCGCCAGCGACGGCGCTGCCGCGACCAGGCGCACCTGCTGCATCGAGTTGGTCGAGGCAAAGCCCAGCCCCCAGATCGCGACCGAGAGGATCATCAGTGCCAAACTGCCGGCGCCGAGCGCCCATCCGGCGATACCCGCGAGCAACAGGCTCGTGAACAGAACCGAGGTCCTGTAGGGCCCCCAGGTATCGACGATCCGCGTGGCAATGAGGAGGCCGAGGAAGCCGCAGATACCGTAGACGCCGAAGGCCAGACCGACCGCATCGGGACTGGCATCCGTCAGCTTGTTCAGGAGCGGCCCCATGAAGGTGAAGATCACGAACTGCCCGGACATCTGCAGCATGGTGATCGCAAGCAGCAGCACGATGGTGCGATTGCGCTCGACTTCGCCCCAGGTCTTCAGATCGACCGGCGTGCCCTTCAACCCCTCCGGCAGCCGCCACAGCAACAGCAGGAAGCTGAGGCAGCCGAGCGCGCCAATCGCGCCGTAGGATGCCCGCCAACCGTAACGGCTGGCGATGAAGGTGATCAGCGGCAGCCCGACGGCCGCGGCAATCGACCATCCAAGAAACACATAGGCGATCGTGCTGCCACGCTTTTCGACCGGCACGATGATCGCCGCAGTGCCTGCGGCCTGCGGGGTATAGAGCGCGCCGATCGCGAGCATCAACAGGCGAATGGCGAGCAGGCTCGTATAGTCGGGTGCGAGGGCCGAGCCGATATTGCCGACGGCAAGCAACGCCAGCGTTGCGGTGAGCAGCATGCGCCGCTCGATCCGGCTGGTCAGCCACGCCGTCAGGGGCGAGCCGATGCAGAGCGTGATGGCGCCGAAGGTGATCAGAAGGCCCGCTGTGCGGATGCTGATGTCGAGCTCCGACGACAATTCAGGGAGCATCCCGGCCGGCGCGAGCACCGCGCAGCCGGTGACGACATTTCCAAGCATCAGGGCGGTTGGCGCGAAGCGGCGGGAAGCGGGATCGGATTTCATGCAGGTGCATGTAGGTAGCATCGGCACGGCGCGGAAGGTCCGACCATGTCTATTTCGCCGGATCCACGATGTCGCTGCGCGCACCAGCCGTGTTCACCTTCGCCGGCGCGCAGGTAGCGAGCAGCCGGTCGAGTGCCACCGTGAGCCCTTCGTTCGAGAGCCGGCTGGTGCGGGATGGCCCGGCGCCGTCCGGCCCCTGCGCCGCCTCCGTGAAATCGAAGTGTGGCGCATCCGACAGCGAAAGCAGCGTGGCCTTCCTGAATTGCGTGCCCCAGAACTCAAATCCCTGCAGCTTGACTGGAATCGAGATGAGCGCCAGCGAGTTTGCGCTTCCCAGCGCCACGCGAACCGAGGCAGGGCTGGCCGCGGACGCCGCAGGACGCCGGAACTCGAGCGCGAAGCGATCGAGGTCGAAGCATGTGAGGCGCCAGGCAATCAGGCGAAAGGATTTGTCGGTGTCATTCCGCTCGGCGACAACCTTCTGGACCATGCTGCGCATGCCGAATTCGAACAGCCACGGCGTTTCCACGTGCTCGCGCCGGTCGATGCCGAACCGCACGATCTCATCGCGCGTGAGCATGTGCATGTCCTCATATCTCACGGTGTCGGCAAGCCTGAGCAGGGCGAGGTCGACGCCCATTTTTGTGATGTAACTCGTCAGCAACTGCTCGGCCCGATCGAGGCCGCGCCTGGTGGCTGCCGCGCGCATCTCCGCTGTCGGCGCCTCGACCCGGAAGTGCGTCACGACCTTCGGCGAGTGCACCCCGAGCACGGCATCGGGTGCAATCTCCCGTGTCGCAGCTCCCAGCATCACATAAGGACAGGCCGAGGCGCAGACTGCCCCGCGGGTGGAGAGGTCACCATGCAATTCGCGCCCCGAGGCCTTCACCTTCAGACATACGTCACTGTCCTGGGCCTCGAAGCCACACTCTTCCGCCATCGTCCGCCCGACCCGCGCCACCGCGGCCCGCTCCCGTAGCATGGCGCCCATCACCACGGCCTGATCCAGATTGCCGCCGGGTGAGGCGAAATAGATCGGCAGGCGGCGATCGGGAACCTTTTGCAGGAATTTGCGAAACCGCGGCGCGGCTCCGGCGTCGATAGTGCCTTCTGCAGCGATCCAGCGGTCGCAGCCGCGGCCGCAGGCATCGGGCCCTCCTTTGACGACATAGAACGTGATTGGCCGCTGCGAGGTCGGCGGCGTCTTTGGCCGCATTTGTGGCAGCGGGCGTCCCGGCAACGGCTGACTTGGCTGCGGCGTCAGAGGGGCCTGCGAGACGCGGCTCGCGGCCGGTGCGGCCCAGGCAGGACCCAACGTCGGCCCGCCGACCAATGTCAGAAATGTGACGAGGACAATGCCGGCGCCGCCCCTGAGGCAAGTCGATCCAACGAACGTCACGAAGCAACTAACCCCAAAACCGCAGCCCATTCCCGACAAGTCTCATGAAACAACAACCTGTGGACGCATGCAACGTCAAGGTGCGTCTGGCGTCCGGCTCGGAAACGGGATGTTTGCAGGCAATTTCCTCGTTTTGCCCGATTGCGCAGGCCGAATCGCCTGATATACCGCTCGTTCCCGCTTACCTGCGCTCGTTCGCAGGAGTGAGCTTCAGGAGAAATGCCATGTCCGACGACCACAAGTCCGAATCCGGTTTCCAGTACAGCCTCAGCAATTTGAAGCCCGTGACCCCGGCCGCCAAGGTTACCCTCACCTTCCCCGACGGCGCCAAGCGCCAATTCGACAAGAGCATTACCGGCCTCGACATCGCCAAGGGCATCTCGCCGTCGCTCGCCAAGCGCACGGTGGCGATGGCGCTCGACGGCGCGCTCGCCGATCTCAATGATCCCATCGAGTCCGATGCCAAGATCGAGTTCGTTGGCCGCGACGATCCCCGCGCGCTGGAATTGATACGGCATGACGCCGCGCATGTGCTCGCCGAGGCCGTGCAAGCGCTGTGGCCGGGGACTCAGGTCACCATCGGCCCGGTGATCGAGAACGGCTTCTATTACGACTTCTTCCGCAACGAGCCGTTCACCCCGGAAGATTTTGCCGCGATCGAGAAGAAGATGCGCGAGATCATCGCGCGCGACAAACCCTTCACCAAGGAAGTCTGGGATCGCGAGAAGACCAAGCAGGTGTTCCGCGACAAGGGCGAGGCCTTCAAGGTCGAGCTGGTCGACACCATTCCCGGCAATGAGCCGATCAAGATCTATTTCCAGGGCGACTGGTTCGATCTGTGCCGCGGCCCGCACATGACCTCGACCGGCAAGATCGGCAACGCCTTCAAATTGATGAAGGTGGCGGGCGCCTATTGGCGCGGCGATTCCAACAACCCGATGCTGACCCGCATCTATGGCACCGCCTTCGCCAAGCAGGAGGACCTCGACGCCTACCTCAAGCAGATCGAGGAAGCCGAGAAGCGCGACCATCGCAAGCTCGGGCGAGAGCTCGACCTCTTCCACTTCCAGGAGGAAGGTCCGGGCGTGGTGTTCTGGCACCCCAAGGGCTGGACCATCTTCCAGCAGCTCATCGCCTATATGCGGCGGCGCCTGACCGGCGACTACAGCGAGGTCAACGCGCCGCAGATCCTCGACAAGGTGCTGTGGGAGACCTCCGGCCATTGGGGCTGGTACCGCGAGAACATGTTCGCGGCGCAGTCGGCCGGAGACGAGGCCGAGGACAAGCGCTGGTTTGCGCTCAAGCCGATGAACTGCCCCGGCCACGTGCAGATCTTCAAGCACGGCCTGAAGAGCTACCGCGACCTGCCGATGCGGCTCGCCGAGTTCGGCGTGGTGCATCGCTACGAGCCATCTGGCGCCATGCACGGATTGATGCGCGTGCGCGGCTTCACCCAGGACGATGCGCATATCTTCTGCACCGAGGAGCAGCTTGCCGACGAGTGCCTGAAGATCAACGACCTGATCCTGTCGACCTATGCCGATTTCGGCTTCACCGGCGACCTCACCGTCAAGCTGTCGACCCGCCCCGACAAGCGCGTCGGCACCGATGCGATGTGGGATCATGCCGAGCGCGTGATGGCGACGGTGTTGCGCGAGATCCAGTCGCAGAACAATCACATCAAGACCGAGATCAATCCGGGCGAAGGCGCCTTCTACGGGCCGAAGTTCGAATACGTGCTGCGCGATGCCATCGGCCGCGACTGGCAGTGCGGCACCACGCAGGTCGACTTCAACCTGCCGGAGCGGTTCGGCGCGTTCTATATCGACCATGACGGCGGCAAGAAACCGCCGGTGATGGTGCACCGCGCGATCTGCGGCTCGATGGAGCGCTACATCGGCATCCTGATCGAGCACTATGCCGGCAACTTCCCGCTCTGGCTCTCGCCGGTGCAGGTGGTGGTCACGACCATCACCTCGGAAGCCGACGAATACGCCAAGCAGGTGGTGGAGCAGGCACGCCGCGCCGGCCTGCGGGTCGAGATCGACCTGCGCAACGAGAAGATCAACTACAAGGTCCGCGAGCACTCGCTGGCCAAGATCCCGGCGCTGCTCGTGGTCGGCAAGAAGGAGGCCGAGACGCACTCGGTCTCCGTCCGCCGGCTCGGCAGCGACGGCCAGAAGGTGATGCCGACCGACGAGGCGATCGCCGCGCTGGTCGACGAGGCGAGCCCGCCTGACGTCAAGCGGGCACGCGGCGCTGCCTAAACCACCGGTGCCGCCGTCGCGACCGGGCGTCCGGCGGCGGCACTTCCCGGCAAGGCTACTTCAGCGCATTCGGCCAGATAGAGGAACATGGTGGCGAGCAGCCCTTCCATGGCCACGCGCCCGCGCGGCAGGATGGTGATTTCATCATTGGCGGCCCCGCCCCGCCGCAGCAATCCCTGCGCTTCGGCGTCCCGCAACAGCGTGAACACGTGTTTGCGGGACACCGAGAACCGTGTCGCCAATGCCTTCATGGACAAGGGCACGGGCTTGACCGGCGGAAACGACTCGTCCGCCGGACCCGCCAGCGCCAGGCTGAACAAGACCATCATTCCGGCGCTGCGCTCGGCAAAGAGTTCGAGTTCGGGGGCGTTATCGAGCACGCGCAAGCCCGCGACAAAGCGGCGGCCGAGCTCGATCGCAAATGCACCCACGAAAGCGGGATCATCGACGGCGGCCCGATAGGCCCTCGCCTGCGGGATCACCATGCCAATGGCATCAAAATGGGCGCTCCATCGGACCCGGTGCAGTGTCAACAGCTTCTCGGTCGGCACCAGCGGCCGCCGGCGCCGGTCACGGTCCGGCGCGGCCGAAAGCAACCCGGCCGCACGCATCAACGCCAGCATGGCCTCGCAGCGTCCGCGGCTGCACAGGCCTAGGCGGACGCACAGGTCCTTCATGGCACCGACGGTCAGCCCCGGCTCTGTGGCGCGCCGTCGGCTGTAATGAAGATAGAGGGCAACGTGCGGAAGCACAGCGCGGGCGCGGTCGTTGAGCAGCGCATTCAGGATGCGGTCGCCCCGGTAGAGCGAGACCGAACTTTGCGCACAAGCCCGGATGGCAGCGGCGAAGGCGGGATGACCGCGCAAGGCGGCAACGGCATCGGGAGAAGGAGTTAACGCGGCGTCCGACATTCCCGGTTCACATCACATGCGGATCTTCCTGCCGCGCTTTGGCAACTAGCAATTCACGCACACTCTTACAATTGCCACCGCTCTTGATGACGGCGGCAATGCAGAGGCGGCATCGCCGGTGTTGCACGCAAGCCACGGCGCGCTGGAACGATAACGATCTGCGGAATCCACCCAAAAAGTCGCAGTTCTCGCAAGCCCTCTTGGTGGCTACCCGTCCTTGGTCGCAGGTCGGATTCACCGGATGCGTCTTGATGCAATGGGGGTGAAGTGCTGGTCGCGACGAAGCAGCTTTGGCTGGCGACGGCGCTGTCACTGGCTGCAGCGAGCCCTGCCTTCGCGCAGGCGACCGAAGGCGGCGCGGGCGGCAGCAGCTCTGCCTTTTCGAATGGCGGCACGAGCTCGGCAACCAGCCAGGGCGGCTACGGCGGCGACTCGCCGGCGGTCATCCGCGGCGGTGGCGGCGGCGGCGCCGGGGCGTCGGGCGGCGGCGGCGGATCGGGCTCCGGCGGCGCGGTCGGCGGCAATGGTGGCATCGGTGCGGGGCTTAGCGGGGGCGGCGGCGGCAATGGCAGCAGTGGCAATAGCGGCGGCGGAGGTGGCGGCGGCGCGCATGGCGACGTCGTGACCGTCGACACCGTCAACGCCGCAACGACAACGGGCGGCGCGGGCGGTCATGGCGGTTCGAGCACGGGCACCGCGAGCGGGGGCGGCGGAGGCGCCGGCGGCTATGGCGTCGTGGTCGATGGCAGCGTCCTCACCTACTCCAACAACGGCACCATCGGCGGCGGTAACGGCGGAAACGGCGGCGCCAATACCACTGGCAACGGCTTTGGCGGCAACGGAGGCGACGGCGGATACGGTGTCTACCTGACCGGCAGCAGCATCCTCAGCAATTCCGGGACCATCGCGGGCGGAAACGGGGGCGGCGGCGGAAACGCAACCTCCAGCACCCAGAACTCGGCCGGCGGCGACGGCGGCAACGGCGGCACCGCCGTCACTTTCGCCAGCGGCGGCACGCTGATCAATTCGGGCACAATCACCGGCGGCACGTCCGGCGCGCCTGGTGCCGGCTCCTCCTCAAGCTTACCCAATGGCGTGAAGAGTGACGGGGAGGCTGGCTCGGCCGGCGACGGCGTCGTCGGCGCCAATCTCACGATCATCAACAGCGGCACGATCTCGGCCGGCGTGAACCTCGGCGCGGCGGTCGACGCCAACGCCATCACGTTCACCGGGGGCAGCAACATCCTCGAACTCTGGGCCGGCTCGGTCATCAACGGTAACGTCGTCGGCACGGGCACCGATACGTTCCGGCTCGGCGGCTCGACCGACAGCACCTTCGACGTCTCCGGCATCGGCTCGACTGCGCAGTATCAAGCCTTTTCGAGCTTCGTGAAGACCGGCGGCAGCACCTGGACCCTGACAGGCACGACGACGGCGACGACGCCGTGGAGCATCAATCAGGGCACGCTTGCGGTCAGCTCCGACGACAACCTCGGCGCGGCATCCGGCGGGCTCGCCTTCGGTGGCGGCACGTTGCAATTTCTAGCGGGATTTTCCAGCAGTCGAACGGTGACGCTGAATGCGGGCGGCGGCACGATCGACACCAACGGCTACGACGCGGCACTCGATGGCGCCATCGGCGGCACCGGCGGCCTCACCAAGATCGGCAACGGAACTCTCGCGCTGACCGGCGTCAACTCCTACTCCGGCGGGACGGCCGTCAACGGCGGCACTCTCGCCGTTGCTTCCGACTCGAGCCTCGGCGCGGCGTCGGGCGGCCTCTCCCTCGACGGCGGCACGCTGCAATTCCTGGCTGGATTTTCCACCGCTCGAACGGTGACGCTGAATGCGGGCGGCGGCACGTTCGACACCAACGGCTTCAACGCGACGCTTGATGGCCCAATCGGCGGCGCCGGAGGTCTAACCAAGATCGGCAGCGGGACGCTCGTGCTGGCCGGCATCAGTTCCTATTCCGGCGCGACGACAGTCAATGCCGGCGTGCTCGACGTCGAGGGCACGATCACCACCTCGGCGGCGACCGTCAACGCCGGGGGCGCCCTGACCGGCGCCGGCACCCTCGCGCCGCAGACTCTGACGGTCAATGCCGGCGGCCTACTCGCGCCGGGCAATGGTACGTCGGGCTCGTCGTTCACGATCATCGGCAACCTCGCCTTGCAATCCGGCGCGATCTATCTGGTGCAGCTCGATCCGGCGGCGGCATCGTCCACGAACGTAACCAGTGGCGCGACACTCGGCGGCGCAACCGTGAAAGCGGTCTTCGCCAATGGCAGCTATGTCAGCAAGACCTATACCATCCTCACCGCAGATGCCGGCATCTCCGGCACCTTCAGTTCGCTAGTGAACACCAATCTGCCTGCGAATTTCGCGGCCAGCCTGAGCTATGACGCCAACGACGTCTTCCTCGACCTGACCCTGAGTTACACCATTCCGAGCGGCCTCAACCGCAATCAGCAGGCGGTCGGCAACGCACTGACCAACTTCTTCAATGCGAACGGCGGCATTCCGCTGGTCTATGGCGCGATGACGCCGGCGGGCCTGACGCAGGCGTCCGGCGAACTCGGGACTGGTTCGCAGCAGACCACGTTCAACGCGATGAATGGATTCATCGGCTTGCTCATGGATCCCTCCATGCAATGGATCGACAGGCCGGGCGGATCGAACGGCACGAGCGGCTTTGCGGCGGACGATTCCGCGACCACGCGCGCCAATCGCAAGCCAACCGACGCCTTCGCAATGCTGCCCCACCCGCGCGAAGACACCTTCGCCCAGCGCTGGAACGCGTGGGCGAGCGGTTTTGGCGGCTCGCAATCGACCAGCGGCAACGCAGCCCTGGGCTCGAACGACACGACAAGCCGCATCTTGGGCACCGCGGTCGGCGCCGACTATCGCTTCTCGCCGCAAACGCTGGCCGGCTTTGCGCTGGCAGGCGGCGGCACCAATTTTGGCGTGACCGGTCTCGGTTCGGGTCGCTCCGACCTGTTCCAGGCCGGCGCCTACCTGCGCCACATCGAGGGACCGGCGTATATCTCTGCCGCCCTCGCCTATGGATGGCAGGACATCACCACCGACCGCAGCGTCGGCGTCGACCGTCTGCGCGCCGAGTTCAACGCCAATGCCTATTCGGGCCGCGTCGAAGGCGGCTACCGGTTTGTCGCACCTGTGGGCACCGGTATTGGCCTCACGCCCTACGCAGCAGCCCAGGCGACCACCTTCAATCTGCCGGCTTACGCCGAACAGGTCGTCTCTGGCGCGTCGACCTTTGCGTTGAGCTACGCCAGCAAGAACGTGACCGACGCCCGCAGCGAGCTCGGCCTTCGAACCGACAAGTCCGTCGCCCTGCCTGACGGCATCCTGACATTGCGCGGCCGCCTCGCCTGGATGTACGACTTCAACCCGGATCGCTCGGTCGCGGCGACCTTCCAGTCGCTGCCGGGCGCAAGCTTTGTAGTCAACGGCGCGGCACAGGCGCGCAACGCCGCGCTCACGACGACGTCGGCCGAACTGAAATGGTCCAACGGCTGGTCGGCCGCCGCGACATTCGAAGGTGAGCTCTCCGCCGTCACGCGCTCCTATGCCGGCAAGGGTGCGGTGCGCTACGCTTGGTGAACTGCAACGGGCGCAGATCACAATCCGTCTAGATGGGGGGTCTACGGTCTCGTGGCCAGCAGGATCGCGTGCTAATGCGATGGCCAAAATTGGCCCCATGAAAGAGATACCCGTGCCCGACGCCATCGAATTGTTAAAGACCCGCCGCTCCGTCAAGCCGCGCGAGATGGCTGGGCCCGGCCCCTCGCCGTCCGAGCTCGAGACGATCCTGACCATCGGCGCGCGGGTGCCGGATCACGGCAAGCTCGCGCCCTGGCGCTTCATCGTCTTCGAGGGCGAAGCCCGGATGCGCGCCGGCGAAGTGATCGCGCGCGTGTTCGCGCGCAAGAATCCGGGCGCGCCGGCGGCCGAGATCGAGGTCGAGAGGAAGCGGCTCACTGACGCGCCGCTCGTCATCGGGATCGTCAGCTTCACCAAGCCGCATCCGAAGGTGCCGGCCTGGGAGCAGGAATTGTCGGCCGGCGCCAGCGCCATGAACATCGTCACGGCCGCGACCGCGCTCGGCTATGGCGCGTGCTGGCTGACCGGCTGGTTTGCTTTCGACCGCGACGTGCTGGAAGGGCTCGGGCTGAAGCCGGATGAGAAGCTCGCCGGCCTCGTGCACATCGGCAGGCCGACCAAGCCAAGCGAAGACCGCCCTCGCCCGGCACTCTCGGAGATCGTGACGCGGTTTTAGTCGACTTCACCCAGTTGACGGACCGCTCATCTTCCGGCTTTGATCCCGTTGCGTCGACCGGGCAGGATACCGAAGTGACGCTTGCTCACGCCCGTGCCGCCGCCTGACGCTGCGCGGGCTCATGCCATGATCACCACGCGACGAACATTCCTCGCCGGCGCAGCGCTGCTCGCCGGCACCGCCATGCGCAGCCGCGCGAAAGACATCCCTGCGCCCTCGCCCGACCAGCTTGAGCGTATCACGGCATTCTTCGACAACGAGGTCTCGGCCCACCGGCTGCCGGGTGCGATCATCCTGGTTCAGCAGCACGGCAAGCCGCTGTATCTGAAGACCATCGGCGTGCGCGACGTCCGGACCGGCCTTTCCATGACGCCGGACACGATCTTCTCCATCCATTCCATGACCAAGCCGATCACGAGCTTAGGGGCGATGATGCTGATCGACGCCGGCAAGCTGTCGCTGTCCGATGCCGTCTCCAAATACATCCCGGCCTTCGCCAGCGTGAAAGTCGGGCTCGACACGCCGGCCGCCGAGCGATTGCATGTGCTCAAGATCGTGGCCCCGATCCGGCCGGTCACCATTCAGGACCTCATGCGGCATACCTCCGGGATCACCTACGGATATATCGGCGGCGAGCTGATCGAAGAGGCCTATATGGCCGCGAACATCTTCGAAGGCCATTTTGACAACAGGGAGTTCGCCGAGCGCATCGCAAGACTGCCGCTGGCGCGCCAGCCCGGCACGCTGTGGCGCTACGGCCACTCGACCGACGTGCTCGGCCGCGTCATCGAGGTCGTTTCGGGGCAGACGCTCTACCAGTTCCTCAAGCAGAACGTGCTCGATCCGCTCGGCATGACCAGCACCAAGTTCGTGCTGACGACGCCCGACGAGTTCAAGCGGATGGCGCGGCCGCTGCCGAACGACACGATTCTGCTCGACGCCGAGCGCGACCGTCTCGCCCATCCCGAATGGGAATCCGGCGGCGGCGGCCTGCTCTCGACCATCACCGACTACGGGCGCTTTGCGCAGATGCTGCTCAACGGCGGCGAGCTCGACGGCAAGCGCTATCTCAGCCCCGCCGCCTTCAAGGACATGACGACGGATCACATCGGGCCAGGCTCGGGCGTCGATCGCGACTACTTTTATTTCCCGGGTGACGGCTTCGGCTATGGCTACGGCCTTGCGGTGCGCACCGATCCCGGCAATGCCAAACCACCGCCGCCGGGCTCGATCGGCGAATTGAAGTGGGATTCCGGCAGCGGCACCTATTTCGGCGTCGATCCCAAGCTCGACATGGTCTACGTCATGATGCAACAGACCCAGAACGAGCGCGGCCGCATCACGCCTGCCTTCAAGGCCCTCGTCTACGACGCCTACCCTCCCGGGCTACGCCGCCCGTGAGGCGCGCTGTCCGATCGTCGTCAGCAACTCTTTGATCTCGCCCGCGGGGCGCGCCGCGCTGAACAGGAATCCCTGAACCTCGTTGCAGCCTTCCGCGCGCAGCCAGTCGAGCTGGTCCTCGGTCTCGACGCCTTCCGCCGTCGTCGTGATGTTGAGGCTGCGGCCGAGCCCCGAGATCGCGCGAACGATGGCGACGCAGTCGGGGCGCTCCGCGAGATCCTTCACGAAGGAGCGATCGATCTTGATCTTGTCGAAGGGAAAGCTGCGCAAATAACTGAGACTGGAATAGCCGGTGCCGAAATCGTCCATGGAGATGCCGACACCGAGCTCGCGGAGCTGGTGCAGAGTGGCGAGGTTGGCATCGGTCTCGGCCAGGAAGATCGACTCCGTGATCTCGAGCTCGAGCCGCTTCGGCGCCAGGCCCGATCGTGCCAGCGCCGAGATCACGACCTGGACCAGGTTGCGGCTGCGGAATTGCGCCGGCGAGAGGTTGACCGCGACCTTGATCTCGCGCGGCCATTTCACCGCCTCGCTGCAGGCCTCGCGAAGCACCCATTCCCCGAGCTGGGTGATCAGGCCGATATCCTCGGCCACCGGGACGAACTCGGCCGGCGAGATCATGCCCTTGTCCGGATGACGCCAGCGCAACAGCGATTCGAAACCCGAGATGCGGTCGGAAGCGATCGAGACCAGCGGCTGGTAGTGCAGCTCGAATTCGCCATTGGCGAACGCACGCCGCAGGTCGAGCTCCATGTCGCGCCGCCGCTGCGCCTGCAGATCCATCTCCTTCTCGAAGAAATGATGCACGCCGCCGCCGTCGGACTTGGCACGGTAGAGTGCCATGTCGGCATTGCGCATCAATTCCTCCGATGTCACGCCGTCGCCGGGCGACAGCGCGATGCCGATGCTGGCGCCGATCACCAGCTCCAGGCCGTCGATCTCGTAGGGGGCGCTCAGCATCTCGATCAGGAGGCTGGCGCAAGCGCTGGCCTCGTTCGGCGACACGTCGGCTGCGAGGATTACGGCGAACTCGTCGCCGCCGACGCGAGCGGCAAGGTTGGCGCCGCGGATCGCGATCGCCAGGCGCTCGGCGACGTGTTTCAGTAGACGGTCGCCGATGGGATGGCCGAAGGAATCGTTGATGGTCTTGAACAGGTCGAGATCGATGCAGAGCACGCCGACCCTTTTGCCCCCGGCCTGATCGAGCGCCAGCTTCAGGCGTTCCTGGAAATGCTCCCGGTTCGCCAGATTGGTAAGCCCGTCATGATGGGCCATGTAGGCGATGCGCGCCTCGGCCTTGCGCCGTTCGGTGATGTCAACCACAGCGACCAGATAACCGTCGCGGCCTTCGAACGTGACGCGGCGGCCGAAGGTCAGGACCTCGATCTCACTGCCGTCGGCGCGCAGGTGCCGCCAGTTGCGCGAGGAGTGATAGGTGTCGCCAAGGCGCTGCAGCGCCTCGGAGTGGCTGTCCCATTCGTCGTGCGGCCAGATCTCCAGCAGGCTCATGCGCAGGAAGGCGTCCCGGTCGTAGCCATAGTGCTGGACCGCGGCGTCATTGACGCCCAGGAAGCGCTTCGTCTCGGCGTCGAACACCCACATCGGCATCGGGTTGTTGTCGAACAGCAGCCGGAACGATGCGTCGCGCTGCTTCAGCGCGGTGACATCGGAGATCGTGAGCGACACGACGTCGGCAAAGGCGGTGGCGCAGAGCCGGAGATGGCGTCCATCGTGCTCGATCTCGCGCTGCTCGCTGCGGCCGCCCGAGATGGCTGCATGCAGAAGCTCCACGACGCCGGGTGTTCCAAGGATCGTGCCGCCCTCTCCGAGCCGGCGCCATAACAGGCTTCCGCTCGCTGCCTTCAGCAGCACCTCCGCGCTTCTGTTGTGATGCACGATCTGGAAGTCGAAGGCCCTCGCATCGGCATCGCGCAGCGCGGCCAGCGACACCACCGCATCGTCGGTCGCAGAGAAGATCGCATCGAGGAGATTATATTGCGCGCCGCGCTCGTTGACGTAAGTCCCGATCAGCATGGCGCCCCAGCGCGAGGCGGTCGGCAGCGCCAGCACATCGTAGGTCCTGACCATGCCGTCGCGCACGCAATGTGCGCGCGCATGATGCGGGCGGCCGTTCCGCAGCGCGTTCGCCGCGACTTCCGTAAGCGCAGTTGCGCAATCGGGCGCCAAGGCTGCCACCGGAACGTCCCAGCGCTCGTCGCCGAGCCATGTCTGCACGTAGCGTCCACTGCGCGACAGTTCGAGCGCACCGTCGGCCCGAAGCAGCGCCATGTGGTCGGCGAGCCGCCCGAGGCTGCCGAGCATCACATCCTCGTAGCGCGGCAACCGTTCGCCCGGCCGTAACGCAGCGTGCCATTTGCGCTGAAGCACCGGGATGTCGTCAAACATGTCGGTGGCCGGTTTGCCCGGCATCTTCTTCGCGGCACTCATTGCAGTCCCCAACGCTATCCCAACGCATCCAAGGCAGGCGCACTTAATGGCGTGTAAAAGGTTTTTGCCTGCGGCGCTCGAGGGGCGATTATGACAGTTTTAAGTCAGGCGATGGTTAGTGCGCATTAGCGACTGTGACAGTTCGTACGCGCTTCAGTCCGGGCGATGAAGTGTACGGGATGACGGGTGGCGTTGGTGGCGTCCAGGGATCGCTTGCCGAATTCACCGCAGTGGATGCAGACCTGCTGGCGCTGAAGCCTGCCAATCTCAGTATGCGGGAGACGGCCGCCCTGCCCTCATCTTCATCACCGCCTGGGAGGCCTGGCCGACCGGGCCAGAATTTCACCCGGCAGCAAGGTCCTGATCCACGGCGGTGCCGGCGGCGTCGGTCATATCGCGATCCAGCTCGCACGTGCGTCCGGTGCTGAGGTGTATGCCACCGGCTCCAAGGCGCAGCAAACGTACATCGAAAGTGTCGGCGCAACCTTCATCGACCGCGACGATATTGTGGAGGCTTACGTTGCGCGGCACACGGCAGGGCGCGGTTTCGATCTCGTCTACGACACCGTCGGCGGAACCGTGCTCGACACCTCGTTCACTGCCGTGCGCCGCTTCGGCCATGAAGTGAGCGCGCTCGGCTGGGGCACGCATGCGCTCGCGCCGCTGTCGTTCCGTGCCGCAACCTATTCCGGCGTGTTCACGCTGCTGCCTCTGCTCAGCGGCGAGGGCCGCGCGCATCACGGCGAGATCCTGGCGGAAGCGACCCGCCTTGCCGAAGCGGGCAAGCTCGTGTCGCTGCTCGATGCCCGCCGCTTCACGCTTCAGACCGTCGCGGACGCCTACGCGCTGATCCGCGACCGCGATGCAAAGGGCACGCTAATCGTCGGGCCCTGAGCCGGCGAGATGACAATCTCGTCGCGCTTCATGGTCCCGCGCCCTTCCGAGGCCGGGTAGGCTGCCGCCCGCTAGTCCTCGCTCGAGGCTGCCGACCGGTTGTTCAGATAGGCCTGGGACAGCAGGAAGAACAGCGCGCGTTCACCCTGATACTTGGCCGCCGGACGGGTGCGCTCGAAGCCATCGGCAAACAGCTTGCCTGACTGGTCGCAAACCTGCCACCGCCAGCCAAATCGCTTGCGTCTCGTTAGGACCACTTCGAACATGCCGATGGGTTGCGCCCCCTGCTCGTTGCCGGCCACGCGAGGCGAAGACAGACGACCCGCGCATCCGGCCCCCTTGGACGGATGCCAGAGATATAACGCAGCAGGAGCGAAAGAGAACAAAATTGATTATCGGAATTGCGTTGCTGGTGCGGTGTTTCCCCAGGCCTTGCGCCTGAAGACGATTTTGGTAGCGCTTTCGCACGCGCATGCAAATCGGAACTCACGCCTGGAGGTGCGGTGAGGAGAGACTCACCGGTCATCCAGGCCAAAATCTCAGCCGCCGACTCGCGCCTGCAAATGCGCGGGATAACGATTGCCCTCGCTTCGAGACGGTATAGCTTTCGCGATCGCGCCGAGCGGTCGACGAGCGCCTGGCCGGCATTTCGTGCGCTGGATGAGAAGCGGGCGAGGTAAGAAGGCTTCGCTGTCCCGTTCAGACTGAACGCGTCAGCGCGCGACGACTTCGACTTCGCCGTCGACGCCGTTGACGACGTTGAAGCCGCGCTCATAGACCTTGCCCTCGTTCTTGGCGATGGCGCGGTATTCGCCTTCGGAGAGCACGACCTTCGGGAAGGCGCCGATCGATTCCTTGATCACGTCGCCGCCGGGGGTGAGCACCGACCAGGCGGTGTTGGCGAGCGCCTCGCCGCCCTTGTCGCTGACGAGCTTCAGCGTGATCACGGCGGCGCGGTGGGTGATGGTCACGTCGGTGAGCTTGCCGGCCTGCACGCGGATGTCGGAGCGCACCACCGAGTTGGCGTCGCCGTAGTTGGAGATGATGTAGTAGGTGCCCTCCGGCAGCAGCACGACGTCGCCGGCGGCAACGTTCGGCACCAACGAGGAGCGCTCGCCGCCTTCGAACTGGCTGCCCTTGTAGATCGCGAACGAGATCTGGTTCTGCGGAATGCGACTGGTGCCGACGCGGCCCTCGATGCGCAGGCCTCCCGCCGGCAGC
Organism: Bradyrhizobium sp. CCGUVB23; assembly: GCF_024199885.1. Taxonomy (NCBI): domain Bacteria; kingdom Pseudomonadati; phylum Pseudomonadota; class Alphaproteobacteria; order Hyphomicrobiales; family Nitrobacteraceae; genus Bradyrhizobium; species Bradyrhizobium sp. CCGUVB23. Next base: position 7,525,276 of record NZ_JANADQ010000001.1, on the reverse strand, counting down.
ACGAAGGCCTCGCGGTCGGTCTCGGCTTTCAGGCTCACCGTGCGCACGGCGCTGACGAGACCGAAGGCCACGTGCACGACGTAATTGCCGGGCGGCAGCACGATGTTGGGCGTGGCGTTGCGATCCTCACGGATCAGCTTGAACGTGCCGTTCTCGTCGGGGCGGTCGGCAAACACCCGCCACACCAGCCCGCTGGTGATCGGCGGCAGATCCTTGCCGTATTTAGCGGTCAGCGACAGCACGGCCTGGCCGGGCGCAGCAGCTCCCATGGGCGCGGCCGGCGGGACGGTCGCGACCGAGGGCGGGATGGTGGGAGATGCCGGCTGCGTCAGCGTCGGCGGCAGGCTCGGCGGCGCCGCGCCCGGGCCCGAGGGCGGCGCGAGGCTGACGGCCGCACCGGGATCGGGCACGGCGGCCGGTGGCACCGGCGGCGGGCGGTCGGAGAACAATTGCGCGTGAGCGGCGCCATCGCCGAGGAAGCAGGCAAGCAAAACGGCCGGCAGCAGCCATCCGCCGCGCCGCCACCGTCTGATGCCGTCACCCCCGAAAATCATGTACGTGCTTTTCACCGAAAACGCGGCAAATTCAAGCCACCGGAACCCCGGGAAACACCTGTTTCTGGAACGGGCGGAACCTCAAATGGTTAGTCTTGCGGCAACCAGCCATCGCCATACTCCTGCCCAGTGCCCTCCCCAAAGCGGCATAAACCATGCTTCGCTGTGTTTCTGGCGGGGCTGGATCGCGGTGCCTAGTCTGGTTAGCGTCAGTCGGGTCGTAGGAGATCTTCGGTGCTGGATATGTTGAAGGGTCGCGGCGCGAACGGCTCCAACGGTGCGAACAGCGAAAAGGTGGGGCTCGGCAGCATTCGTCGTCCGGTCATCGGCCTTGCGCTCGGCGGCGGTGCGGCGCGTGGCTTTGCCCATATCGGTATTTTGAGAACGCTGCTCGCCAACGGAATAGTGCCGAACGTCGTGGTCGGCACTTCGATCGGCGCGGTAGTCGGCGGCGCTTATGCCTCAGGTCATCTCGACACGCTCGAGGACTGGGCCCGCAGCTTCCAGGGCGTGCGCAACATCCTCTCCTATCTCGACATTCGCCTCAATGGCTCCGGCCTGATCGGCGGTGAGAAGCTCGCAACCCGACTGGAGGCAGCGATCGGCCAGACCCTGATCGAGGATCTGTCGATCAAGTTCGCCACGGTCGCCACCGAAGTCCGCACCGGCCACGAGATCTGGCTGACTCGCGGCCGCATGGTCGAGGCGATGCGCGCTTCGTACGCGCTGCCGGGCATCTTCGCGCCGGTGCTGATCGGCGACCGCTGGTTGGTCGACGGCGCGCTGGTTAACCCGGTGCCGGTCTCCGCGGCGCGGGCGCTGGGCGCGGAAATCGTCATCGCCGCAAATCTTTCCAGCGACATCTTCACCCATTCCACGACCATCTATTCACACGGCGCGATGGCCGCCCCGGTCGAGCCGGCAGCAACCGAGGACGCGGCGGCCAAGGACGGCGCCAAGGATACCGCCAAGCGGCGCTTCCCGAGATTTTTCTCGCCCGAGCGCACCGTGAAGCGCGAGTTCTTCGGCGGCGGCGGACGGCCCGGCATCTCCTCGGTAATGGTGGATGCCTTCAACATCATGCAGGACCGCATCACCCGCGCGCGCCTTGCGGGCGATCCGCCGGACATGCTGATCACGCCGCGGGTCGGCCAGATCGGCTGGTTCGACTTCCACCGCGCCGACGATCTGATCGCCTTCGGCACCCGCGCCGCCGAGCGCGCGATCGACTCCATCCAGGAGGCGATCCACGTGCTGGCGCCGGCGCCGGAAGGCACCGCGCCCAAGACTGACCAGAACAAGACTGATCAAAACAAGGCCGAGAAAGTCAGCGAATGAGGCTTAGGCCGTCTTGATGTAGTCGCGCAGGGCTTCCTGCTCGGTCTCGTATTCGCGCACGCGCCATTTGACGATGTCGCCGATCGAGATCAGGCCAACCACCTTGCCATTATCGATGACCGGCAGATGTCGGAACTTGCCAGTGGTCATCATCTCCATGATCGCGGAGACCGTGTCGGTGTCCTTGCAGGTCACGACCTTCCGGGTCATGACGCTCGAGACCGGCTCCTCCAGCACGCCGGCGCCCCGCTCGCCCAGCACGCGCACGATGTCGCGTTCCGACAGGATGCCTTCGAGCCGGCTCTGATTCATCACCAGCACCGCGCCGATCTTCTTCTCCCCGAGCAGCTTGATTGCGGCCGACATCTTTGCGTCGGGCTCGACGGTCATGATCTGGTGGCCCTTGGTGTCGAGGATAGAACGTACCGTCATTGCCGCCTCCCTGAATCCTACCCGGCCCTCTAAGCTTGGGCCGGACTTGTTCGCGAGTCTTCAACTAACAGTCTCAATGCCGGTTTCATTCTCAGGCGCTGCGCGAAGCAGGGCCGCTACCGGCTTGTCGCATCACGACATTCTTCGCATGCGATGATGGATGAAATCGCCCCATCCCGCAAGCGTCGCTTCAAACGCGGTCTGAAATGTCCTGTGATGACGCATCTGCAGCATTGGGGCGCGCGCGCGGCACGGGATCGAAAAGCGAGAACAGCAGAAGGCCTGCGAAGAAGCCGCCGATATGCGCCTGCCAGGCGACGGTTGCGCCCTCGGTGTCGACCCCGATGGCCCCGATGCCGAAGATGATGTTGACGCCGAACCACACCGCGAGAAAACCCATCACCCGCCCGTCCCGCAGCGCCCGCGACAGCGGCAGCGCCGGCACTTTTGCCGCTGTGTCGGCATCGCTGCGGCTGAAGGACAGGAAGCTGCCGCGCACGAACGCAAAGCGGATCGCGGCCGCCATGGCGCCGGATACCGACGCCGACGCCCCGATCATCGGCGCCACCGCATGCTCATGGGTGAGCAGATGGGCAAGCGCGCCGGCCGCCGCCGTCACCGCCAGGAACAGGTAGAAGCGCACCGGCCCGAAGCGCCGCGCCAGCGCGCTGCCGAACGGCAACAGCCACAGCACGTTGAAGCCGAGATGGGTGAGATTGGCGTGGAGCAGCGAATAGGTGACGAAGGTCCATACCTTCGCACCGGCGCCGCCGGGGATCGCCAGGTTGAGCAGCGAAGAATCGTAGCGCTTCGGGATGAAGCCGAAGACGTCGATGGTCCAGTTTTCGAGCTCAGGCGGCAGCAGCACCCGCAGATGGATCACCGCCAGCAGCGCGATGTAGGCCGTCAGCGCGCCCGGCAGCGTCAAAACCGGCTCGCGCCGCGCGTCCTGAAGTGCGGCCGGTTCATCCGGCGGAGAATTTGGCGGGGCGTCCAAGGGATTTTTGGCTTTCAAAGCGCGAACAGTGCGACAAGCGTGGAGATAGTCGCCTTTGCCCACCCCGTGCAAGTGCACAAAAGGAAAAGGGAGGGCCCTGGGAAAGCCCTCCCTGTCCGTGTCGGCCTTCCGGGACTTGGAGGAAAAAGGTGTATCCCCACCCCTCCCCACGGCCCGTGACCAAACTGTTTGACGCCTTGTGTACAGGCCCCGCCGAGAACCTGGAGTAAAGCAGCGAGGCTTGCGACCACGGCGACCATAGCAGCCGCGCGAACGGGTTAAAGCCCATCGTTAATTTAACGTTAACGACGCAAAGGCCCGTCCCTGGGGGCCAAAAACGCGCCTGCGGCATGGACGCTGCAGATCCGCTCCTGCACAACAAAGAAGGGGACCCGAGGTGCACTGAAGCGGGACAAGTCTGTCCCACGACGTGCAGCCGAGGGGCGAGCGTAGAGTCATGAAACATCCGTCAAGCCGCGAATTCTTCGCCTACTGGGACGACAAGCGCGGCACCGCGCGGGCGCCTGACCGTGCCGATATCGATCCGGCCGCCGTCCGCGGGCTGCTCGGCGACATCTTTGTCCTGTCCTGCGAGCCGACGCTCGGCTTCCCCTTCCGCGTCGCCGGCACGCGCGTCTGCGCACTCGCCGGACGTGACCTCAAGGACCAGAGCTTTGCCGCGCTCTTTACGCGCGAAAGCCGCACCGAGATCGAGGAGATCACTGCCATCGTCGCCGAGGAGACGCTCGGCGCCATCGCCGGCCTCACCGCGACGCGGCAGGACGGAACGCGCGCCCATCTCGAGCTCTTGCTGCTGCCCTTCAACGCGCGCCCGCATACGCCGGTCAGCGTCACCGGTGTGCTCGCCCCGTTCGACGACGAATATGGCGCGCTCGGCGAATTCGCCCTCACCTCCTGGCGCTATCTGCACCAGCCGGAGAAGCTGTTGCCTCGCGCCATCCGCAAGCTGCAGATCGCGCGCGGATTGATGGTATATGAGGGGCTGAGATAGACGCCCGCTTCGGGCGCGCGGGAAACAACGTGCAATCACATTGGCGCCGCGCCAAGCCCTCCGATCTGCCGGCGATCATCGCGATCGCGACGGCCATCCATCCCGATCTGCCGGAGCGCGCCGACGTCCTTGCGGAGAAGATGAGCTTGTTTTCGGAAGGTTGCGGGGTGCTCATCGCGGGCGACGATGTCTTTGGCTACGGCATTGCTCATCCCTGGACGCTCCACCGGATTCCGCCGCTCGACGACTTCCTGCAAAGACTGCCGCTCGCGCCGGACTGCCTCTACGTGCATGACGTCGCGGTGATGCCTGCCTCACGCGGCAGTCGCGTCGCGACATCGTACATCGAGATGCTCGTACGCCTGGCGCGCGCGAACGGAATCGAACATCTCGCGCTCGTCTCCGTCTACGACACCTCTCCGTTCTGGGCGCGCCATGGTTTTCGCGTGATCGCGCCCGACGCGGCGTCGCGCATCAAGCTGGCGTCCTATGGCGAAGGCGCGAGATACATGATCCGCGATCTCGATCAGCGCGGTTGAACGGCGCCTAGTGCGGCGCAGCGTGCAGGTCTGCTGCCGCCGCGGATCGTTCACGTTGCCGTGTAGCCTCTCGAACCGGTCTTCATCAGCTCCCGTCCAACGGCTGAGCGGGCCGTTCCGGGCTTCGCTGAACCGAAGACTGGAGAATTCTTATGTTTACGAAATCCAGATTGACAGCAATTGCATTGATCAGTTTCGCTGTGACGACCGCGATGGCCACGACCAACGCCAACGCATTCCACCAGCGCGTTACGACCTGCGACGTCTTCTTCCTTGCGGGGTGTGGCGAAATTCTTCCGACCGTCACCCCGGAAGGCCGTCGCATCGTTCGTCTGCCGACGCCTCCTCGCGACACGTCCCCGACCTACATGAAGCAGTCCGATTCCCGCTACAACTCCGCGATGAATAATGCCGGAGGTGGTGGCGGCGGCGGAGGCGGAGGTGGCGGCGGTGGTGGTGGCGGTGGTGGCGGCCGCTGAGTTCACCTGACGTGACCGAACACGACGCCGCCGGTGTGCTCCGGCGGAGGCTTACTTTCGGTCATGACAAGGTGGAAGCTTTTCATCGTCCCCTCCTGTAAGCTGTGCGCAACCGGATATTGCAGGAACGCGCGCGTGACCTCCTCCATCAAACGGCAGTGCGGCGACTGCACGCTCTGCTGCAAGGTGATGGCGATAGAGGCGCTGTCCAAACCCGTGAATGTATGGTGCGCACATTGCCGGCCCGGCCGCGGCTGCGCAATCTACGCTGAACGGCCGCCCGAATGCGAAAGCTTCAGCTGCCTCTGGCTCGTCAATGACCTCCTCGACGAGCAATGGAAGCCGAGCAGGTCAAAGCTCGTCCTGACAACGTCGGAAGACGGCCTCGAGGTCAGGTGCGATCCGGGCTTTCCCAACGCCTGGCGCAAGCAGCCCTACGCCGCCGAAATCCGTGAATGGGCGGTCGCGGGTGAGACGAACGACATGACGGTGGTCGTGATCGTCGGCCAGCGGATGATTCTCGTTACGCCGGATCGGGAGTTTCGATCTGGGTATCGTCGGTCCGGACGAACGGATCGTGCGGAAACTCGACGGCACCAAGGTGGTGGGCGCGACGGTGGCGAAGGAGACTGACCTCGGACGCACGTAGCGGCGACAAGCCAGACGGGTACCGGTGCACTTCTAGATTTCCGCGAACACCTCGAGCAAATTACCATCGGGGTCACGGAAGAACAGCGTGCGATGCCCAAAGGGCTGGTCCGTCGGCGGCGAGAGCAGCGCGACTCCTTGTCTCACAAGCTCATCGGCGCACAGATCGACCTCGGGCGCGGACACTTTAAAAGCCAATTGAAGCGATGCGCTGCCGCTCGGCGTCGGCGTATCGCCTGCGGTTCGGCTTGGCCGCGCCAGGGCCAGCGTGTTGCCGCCGACCCGATACTCGATCCAGTTGGGAGAGAGCTCGCGCAACAACGAAAAGCCGAGGAGATCCTGGTAGAAGCGACGCATGGCGACCATGTCGCGCACGAAGATGACGGTGTAGTCAATCGCGCGGATGGCACTGAAGGGCGATGTCGTGCGGTGTAGAGGTGTCTGTTCGCTCACTGAAGCTATTCCTGTTTCCCGCACGAGCGCAGCGACATGCGGGAAAGCTTCAACCAAGAGTACCCGGATGTCGCTCCGCTCATCCGGCCTACGTTATCTACATTATCTCACCAACCCGCCACTGTAGCGCAGCTCGTACAGGATTCCGCCACCCTGCGCGATCACCTCGACGCCGTGGAAGCGGTCGAGCGAACCCGTGGCTTCGTTACGATAGGTCATGCCGTCAGCGGCGAATGCAGTTGGTCCCCGATAGGGCAACTCGACGCTAACGCCAAGCAGCGCCTGTCGCAGGAATTTGTAGATCCGGAGCAGCGTGTCGTGATCACGGACATCGCTGCGCGCACCCCCGCTGTAGCACATCGACCAGATGATCTTGTCGTCCCGCGACACGGTCTCCTGGCCAACGAAGAACTCCATGCCGAAATAGATGTCGCGATAGGCGTAGGGCGGTGCGCGATGCTCGAGTTGCTTCGAGCCGGCGAGCAGAGGCGCCGCGATGGTCGCGTCGTCATCGAGACCGGCATAGGTGCGCCGCTTGGCCTCGACGAGGAAGGCGGCGAGATCGCTCAGAGTATCCGGATGCGAGATCAATTCGTTCCACCCCTCAGCTGCGAATTGATCCACGAATCTGGACTGCACCCCTTAAGTGAGACACGATAATTCCTGTGACAGTGCGGTTGCCACGACGTTATCGTATCTTGTTTTGCGCGAACGCGGTTTCGAACTCAAGAGGCGATTGGTATCCAAGCGCCGAGTGCAAGCGCTCCTTGTTGTAGACATCTGCGATGAAGCTATCGATCCGGCGGCGGGCGTCGCCGAGGTCGGCAAATGCCTTTCCGTTGACCTCTTCGGCCTTGAGCGTCTTCATGAAGCTTTCGGCCTTGGCGTTGTCGAAGGGATTGCCGGGCCTGCTCATGCTGATGGTGATGTCGCGATCGGCCAATCGCTGGCGATAGGCGATGGAGGCGTATTGCACGCCGCGATCGGAGTGGTGGATCAGGCTGCCGGGTTGCGGCTTACGGGCCTGGAGAGCGATATCGAGCGCGGCGATCGCGAGCGAGGCATCGAGTGTGTTCTCGAAAGCCCAGCCGACGGCCTTGCGCGAGAAGGCGTCGAGGATGACAGCGAGATAGGCGAAGGTTCTGGCGAGATGCACATAGGTGATGTCGGCGACCCAGATTTGATCGGGCGCGGACGGCACCAGGCCCCGCACCAGATTGGGGACGACGAGAACGCGCCCTGGTCGCTCCGCAGGTGGCTTCAGGAACGGCGCCTTGCGCTGCGCGAGAAGATTGTCCTCGCGCATAAGCCTCAGAACCTTCTTGGCATTTACGACCATGCCTTGGCGCCGGAGGGTGGCTGCCACGCGTCGATAGCCGTAGAAAGGATGCTTGAGGCAAATACGCTGGAGCTGGTCGCGCAGCTCGCACTCGGCCGTCGCACGATTGCGCCTGTTGAGATGCCGGTAGTACGTCGCGCGCGGCAGGCCCGCCAGATAGCAGAGGCGCTGCACGTCGGCGTGAGAATTGGTCGTCTCCGACGTCATGGCTTGGATGACTTCGACGATGCGGATGCGGGTTTGCCTTGCGCTGCCGGCCGCTCCAATGCGCGCAAGGCTTTCCGAAAAAAATCGATATCCATCTGCTGGCGGCCCACCAGCCGCTCGAGCTCGGCGATGCGGGCATTCGCACGCGTGAGCGCAGAACGCTTGTCGTCATACGTCGGTACAGGCTTGAGCTTCCGGGGACCAGGCTTGGGTCCGGGCTTGCGGTTTAGTCCCTCCGGCCCATGCGCTTTCCACGCCTTGATCCAGTCGTGCAGAATCTTGCGTGATATCCCAAGTTCGCGAGCCACAGGCAGAACGCCTTCGCCCCGCTCAACCCGCCTGATCGCCTTCAATTTGTAGGCCGTCGGAAACTGACGGTTCTTTCCTCTTCCTGCCACAGGTCATCCTCAAAATGCCTGTCACAGGAATTATCGTGTCTCACTTAAGGGGTGCAGTCCAAATCTGTCACCGCAACGCAGGCCTTTCGATACTATCAATTTCGCAGACGCAAGCTCGCGCTTCATTCACGTAAGCCGCAAGCCCTGCCCTGATCATCGCCAGCATCTCGTCGCAACGGGGTCGCTGGTGCCGCGCGGCCAGGCCGCAGCGAGCAGCAGCTTGTTGGCCGTGGGATCGCGGGAATGTAGCGCACGCCGCGGGTCGCCATACGCGTGGTCCAGCGCGGGACTGGCGGCAGGACTGCAACCAACGAGACGGTAAGCCGTTTACTTCGCGCAATTCCTCGACCTACGGAGGTTCTCATGGTCAAGAAGGCGCTTTTTGCGCTCGGTGTTGCTGCGATCCTTGCTCTCGCACCGGGCACAGCTTCCGCACAACGCGGCTTTCATGGCGGGTTTGCAGGGGGAGGATGGCACGGCGGCGGCTGGGGCGGTGGGTGGCGTGGAGGCGGCTGGGGCTGGCGCGGACCGGCTGTGGGCTTGGGCATCGGCTTAGGGCTCGCCAGTGCGGCGGCCTGGGGGCCTGGCTGGGGTGCTCCGGGTTGGGGCTATGCCGGATGGGATAGCTGTACGAGATGGCGTCGGGTCTGGACGGGCTGGGGATGGCGCGTCGTCCCGGTGAACGTTTGTTGGTGAGATGCCCGTGTTGACGGCGGTGGCGCCAGAGGGCTCACCGCCTCCACGTGTTTGCGAAGCTGTCTTATTCGGCGCTTAGACGCTGCCGCACGGAGCGCCGTTGTGCATTGTGGGAGCGTGTTAACTTTTTCTTAACCATGCGCGTCCAGCCTTGTCCCTGGTGGGGATCGTTCATCCTTTTGGGCGGGGCTCGATGGAGGAGACGAAATGCGCGGGCGTGAGATGCAGCCCGAGGCCAACCTGCTTTCGGCTTTTGCGCTGATGATTGTCGGAGCCTTGGGTGTGGGTCTGCCGATGGCTTTGGTCATTATTTGGCTCTGTTCCTGACAAGGAACCAACTGTTGCTCTACGCTCCAACTGGGCGAGCCGGCCGACCAGGAAAAAGCCCCCGGAGTTGGAACTCCGGGGGCGTTTCGGACCTGTGAGGTTGGGTACATCCGCCAGCCCTCGCTACGATCCTAGACCTGGCAATGACCGCATTTGATCTTGTGCAGGATGCGGCAACGGCGCGTCATTGTTGTGAAACCCGGTTGGTGAGAATTCGCGCCGACATAGCCGCCTGTGCCCGGATGAGGTGGAGCAATCCCGCGCGTCTTGGTCGGCGGCCCCAAAAGGCGCTCAATTTTCATTCGTCAGTTGGTCCAGCATGGCATCGCAGGCAGCCTCGGCCTCATTGAATGTCTGGAACGGCGAGCCGAAAATCCTGATCGCGCCACGATTCTGGTAAACTGGACGCCATGACGCGACATAGCCGGGCCTTCCGTGAAAGCCGGTCCCATTGCGACTTTCGAAGCTGATGACGAACGAAAAGCCGTCGCTGCTTGCGCTCCATATTTCGATGTGCTCGACGGCACGGTGGAACTGCAGGGACATGGCAATGCAGCCAATCAGTCCTTGCCTGCCGTTCCGCGCGGCGACCGCAGCCCGGGCGCACCGACCCAGCGCTCGACGTTCAATCTGGCTTCCAGTTCCAGCGCCTTCCAAAGCAAGCTGTCGCGTTCTTTGCCCAACGGCAGCTTTTCTGCAGCCGCAAACAATTCTGCGATGTCGGGGGGCAAATCCTGTGTCTTCTCCACCATCACTCAATCCTGCCGGTATTGAGTCGTCATTTCAGAACACAACCCCCACGTGCGGCAAGTGTACTTTGTGCCATCGGCCTTTGGTACAGGGAGAGGATACAGAGGGAATCGCGTCGCTCATCGTGTGGCGGATGGCCGGGAACCAAGATCGCACCCCCGATACATCCCATGCAGCCGTTTGCCTTCGAGGAAAACTGTGCGGGGAGTTAGACCTCCGCGACTATCGAGCCACTGTTGAATTGGCGAGGGATACATCGAATAAAGCATCCGGGTCGCCCCACGATCTGTGAATGTGCGCCCGTTCCTGCCGAAGTCCCATGCAGCATGAAAGGCAAGTCTCGCTCTGGAGGTTACGCAGATGTTATCCGGAGCAATGGTTGCAAGGACGATCGTGCAGGCGGAAGCGCAAAGGCCGTCGATGACGACCGATTGACGCGAGGCGCGCAATTTCTCGTATCGTTCGATATAGTAGCCAATCTGCCCGCCTCGATCATTCGTAATGCGAACCACGGCATGGCTCGTCCCCGTGCCAGTGAGTAAGAGCATTCCCGCGACGACCCCTGCCGGAAGTCTCATGTTGCTCGCTCGACGAATGTGATGCCGATCCGCTGGCAAGATTATGGTGGGGCAGATTGGGATGCTTCCGGTTCTGAGAATGTTGACCTAGGTCAACGAACCTGTTGGGCTGCAAGAAATCAACGCAACACGGGTGACCTATGGCCGACAAGATATCCCTTGCCGACAAGCTCGCGACATTCCAGGAATTCTGGTCTCCGCGCACTGTCGCCACCTTCAATGACTGCGACGTGATGGTGGTGAAGGTGAAGGGAGAGTTCACCTGGCACAAGCACGATGACACCGATGATTTCTTTCTCGTCCTGAAAGGCAGCCTCGACATCGAATTGCGCGATCGCACGGTGACGCTCAAGCCGGGCGAGCTCTACATCGTCCCCAAGGGCGTCGAACATCGGCCCGTGGCGCGCGAAGAGGTGCATCTTCTGCTGATGGAACCGACCGGCACGCCGAACACCGGTGACAAGGCGACCGCGGCCCCGCGCAAGCTCGCCTGAACGGCAGATTGTTCTATCTGACGCTAATCCCGAAAGGTCGCCAGCTTGCTGAAGCTGCCGACCAGCCTTGCTTTGGCCTGCGCGACATAGTCCCGCGCCGCGCGGCTCAATGCGCGGACGACCCGCCACGCCTCGGTTGCTTGCAGCCATGCCCTCACCTCGGCGAACTTCCCATAAGCCCAGGCGAAAGCCGGAATCCTCATCAGCTTGTCACGCGTAAGATGGAACAGACGCTCGACCAGCACGAGCTTGAGCAGTTCGCCGATGATGAAAGCCACCGCGCCGCTGACAATCTGGCCCGTTGCGGCGAGGTAGGCTGCGATGGGCTTGACTGGCTCCAGGATGATCACGGGCACGGAAAACAGGGCGAGCGAAGGATAAGGCGGCAGCGATCTGATCCAGGCGCGCAACCGCTTGAATTCCAGATGCCGGCCCAGCCAGCGCGATATGGGCCTCGCCACGGCCATGAAAACCGCGTCCACCAGGAAGTAGACGGCGGCCAGGATGTAAGTAACGGGTTCCAGGATTCGCTTCACAGTCATCTCCCGCAAAGTTAAAGCCGGAACTTGGACCTAAGTTTCACCTCAGCGTGGATATCTCGCGGATTCCTGATGGAACTTTTTGGGCGACAGGTCGCTCCTGCCCTACTCTACCAATTCCGGCCACGGCACGATGGTCGACTTCACCGTCTTCATCGCCATCGCATCCGCCACCGCCTGCGCGACGCCCTGTTCCGTGAACGGATAGATCGTCTGCATCTTCAGCCACGGATATTTGCCGGCCGTGCGGTAGAGCATGTCGACGCCGAGCGGCAGATCGTTGCCGGTAAATCCCCAGGAGCCGAGCACGTTGAGATCCTTGGTGCAGATGCGGTGCCATGAGGTCTCGATCGATCCGGCATCGGTGAACTGGCCCATCTCGACATAGGTGCCACCGTCGCGCAGCATCTCGATGCCTTCGGGGCCGGCGGAGGGATGGCCCGAGCAGTCCATCACGAGATCGGCGCCGAAACCGCCGACGATGTCGCGCACGGCCTTGATGCGATCCTGCGGCATCTTCAGCGCCTCGATATTGACCGTCGCCTCCGCACCGAACTCACGCGCGAGCTTCAGCCGCGGCTCTTCCGGCGCGCCGACGCAGATCACGCGCCCCGCCCCCATCTCCCGTGCAGCCGCGACCGCAAGAATGCCGATCGGACCCGAACCCTGGATCACGACCGTGTCGCCCCAGGTGAAGCCGCCGGCGCGACTCGCGCGGTTGAAGGCGCGGATGCAGGACGTCAGCGGCTCGGACAGCGCGCCCAGCCGCAGCGACATTTCGTCGGGCAGCTTGTAGATCTTGGTGCCCGGCAGCATGTCGAGATCGACATAGACATATTCGGCCCAGCCGCCCCACAGATGAGGCGCCTTGTCGAAACCGAGATAGCGGCCGTAATAGACCGGCGTCAGGCACTTGTTGGCCGTTGCCGGATAATGGATGCAGTAGTAGCAGCGGCCGCAGGGCATCAGCGGCGGGATCATCACCTTCGATCCGACGTGAAGCGGCTTGCTCATGAAATCTTCGGTGAACTCGTCACCGCATTCGACGATGACGCCGCCGAGCTCGTGTCCGAGCGTGAATGGCCAGGGCAGCGGTTTCGGCCAATGTCCCCTGAGAATGTGGAGGTCGGTGCCGCAGACGCCGCAGGCGCCGACCTTGATCAGCGCCGCCTTCCTCCCGACCATCGGCCACGGCACTGTGCGGATGACGGGTTCAGCGCCCGGCCCAGCGTGTGTGCATACGCGGATTGACTCCATGGCTATTTCCTCACTGCCCGTCTTGTGTTGAATGTCGCGGGCTGCGGCCGAGCCTATGTGAGGTCGGGCGTGATGCCAACCACGAACGACGTCAGGGCGTAACCCCGAGCCGGCCGAGTTCTTACCCAGGTCATCGATTGAACATCCACACGTCGACGAAACCGGCGGCCGCACCGAGCTCGTTCGCAGCGATGCAGTCGCGACCCTATCGCGCGCAGTTCGCGGCCTACGTACTGGCCATGATGGCCGACAATATCGAGCACGTGATCAGCTATTGGGTGGTGTTCCAGAAATTCCACTCGCCGGCGCTCGCGGGCTTTGCGGTGCTGTCGCACTGGCTGCCGTTCCTGCTGTTCTCCGTCGCGGTCGGCAGCCTCGCCGACCGCGTCGATCCGCGGCGCATCATCCAGTGCGGGATGCTGCTGTTCATCGTCGCCTCCACCGGCTGGGGTATCTTCTTCATCACCGATACGATCCAGATGTGGCACGCGATGCTGCTGCTGGTCATCCATGGCTGCGCGGGCGTCCTATGGCAGACGCCGAACCAGCTCCTGCTCTACGACCTCGTCGGACCTGCCGATCTGCCGAGCGCGGTGCGGCTGAACGCGATGGCGCGCTATCTCGGCATCCTGGTCGGCCCTGCCGTGGGCGGCGTCATCATGCTGACGCTGGGCACCTCGCACGGCATCATCTTCAACACGCTGTTCTACCTGCCCATGCTGCTCTGGCTGTTCCGGGCGCCGGCGCGGGACAAAAGCGTCGCCGCGCGACGCTTCGCCGTCCGCGGCCTTGCCGATATCGTGCTGACGATCCGCTCCATCGGTACGCAGCCGGTGCTGACTGCGATGACGTGGCTGGCCGGGCTCACCTCCTTCATGATCGGCAACGCCTACCACGCGCAGATGCCGGGCTTTGCCGGCGATCTCTGCCATGGCGATCCCGGCGTGTCCTACAGCGTCCTTCTGGCGGCCGACGCCGCTGGCGCGCTGCTCGCCGGTATCGCGCTTGAATCGTGGGGACGGCTCAAGGGCACACCGCGGACCGCGATCACGCTGGCCATGCTGTGGAGCGTCTCGCTGCTCGCCTTCGCATCGGTGCGGATCTATCCCCTGGCGATCGTGCTGCTGTTTGCCGCGGGCTTCTTCGAACTGTCGTTCAACACCATGGCGCAGGCGCTGGTGCAGCTCAACGCGCCGGCCGACATCCGCGGCCGCGTCGTCGGCCTCTTCAACATGGCCGGGCTCGGGATGCGGGCCTTCAGCGGCATCACCGTCGGCCTGTTCGGCGCCGCGATCGGCATCCACTGGTCGCTCGGCCTCTCGGCCGCTGTCCTGGCCGCGCTGCTGCTCCTGTTGCATCACCGCACGACGAAGAAGGCATAGCTGGCCGCAGAAGCCGTCGGTTGACACTGACGTCTCGCCACCGCACGCTCGGCAAGACCGGGAGGTGAGACCTTGCGCAATCGCTGGGGCGTTCTTGCGATCCTGTTTTTCGTGCGCCTCACCATGGCGTTCCAGTTTCAGAGCGTGGCGGCGGTCGCGCCCCTCCTGGAAAAGACGTTTGGTGTGGGCCTTGCGGACATAGGACTCCTGATCGGCCTCTACTTCACGCCGGGCGTGTTTCTGGCGCTGCCGGGCGGCGCGATCGGCGCGCGATTCGGCGACAAGGCCACGGCACTCGCTGCGCTCGCCTTGATGATGAGCGGCAGCATGACGATGGCGCTCACGGATGGGTGGAGCTCTCAGATCGCCGGACGGCTTGTTGCCGGGATCGGCGGCGTGCTGTTGAGCGTGCAGCTCACCAAGATGACGACGGACTGGTTCGCCGGCAAGGAAATCGCAACCGCCATGGGCATCGTCATCAACTCCTGGCCGGCCGGGATCGCGCTCTCGCTGTTGACATTGCCTGCGATCGGCACGGCGGGCGGTGCGCCTGCCGTGTTCTTCGCCGTCTGCGCGGTCGTCGCCGCCGGCATCGTGCTGATGTTCCTTTACCGGCCGCCCCCAGCGAGCGGAACAGTGGCGTCGGCGTCCGCTCGCCTCGATCGGCAGACGGTGACAGCGGTGATGATCGCTGGTGCGATCTGGGGCCTGTTCAACGTAGGCTTTGCCATGATCCTGTCGTTCGGGCCGTCGCTGCTGGTCGAGCGCGGATGGACCGTGGCAGCGGCGGGCTCCGCGATCAGCCTCGCGCTGTGGATCTCGGCGGTCTCTGTCCCACTCGGCGGCGTGCTCGCCGATCGAACCCGGCGACCGCTCACCCTTGTCGTCGTCGGCAGCTTCCTCCTCGCCTTGCTGCTGGCGCTGCTGACGCGGTCCAGCGCCGTGATCACGATCGTCGTTTCCCTTGGGCTCGTCTCCGGCCAGCCGGCCGGCCCGATCATGAGCCTGCCGGCGCGGGTGCTGGCACCGCAAACGCGCGCGATCGGCATGGGGATCTTCCTCACCGTGTTCTATGCCGCCATGATGCTCGGACCGGTGATCGCGGGGCGCCTTGCGAGCTGGACCGGAAGTGCGGCCGCAGCGCTCGATCTCGGCGCGCTCGTGGTCCTCGTCTGCCCGCTGCTGGTGTGGCTGTTTGAGCGCATTGCAGAAAACCGCCCACAACCCGCCTGACCTATCCGTAACTCTCGCACGTCCCGCTAACGGCGCGTTAACCCTGTGCGCCTTAGGGTCGCTGGGACTCCGCCCGGGGGTCGGGTAGTGAAAATGGCGTTGGCGAACAAAAAATTTCTTCCTGCCGCCGAGGAACGTCGGCGTTTCCAGCGGGTGAAAGTACATCTGCTCGGCCGCTATATGCTGCCGGACCGCCGTGAATTCCCCTGCCAGGTGATCAACATGTCGCCGGGCGGCCTCGCTTTGCTCGCCCCCGGCATCGGCAATGTCGGCGACCGCGTGGTCGCCTATCTCGACCATATCGGCCGCGTCGAGGGCAAGATCACCCGGATCATCGACAACGGCTTCGCCATGACGATCGGGGCAACGCCGCGCAAGCGCGACAAGCTGGCCGCCCAGCTCACCTGGCTCGCCAACCGCGACATCCTCAATCTGCCGGAGGATCGCCGCCACGACCGTATCGTGCCGCGCAACCCGATCGCCGTGCTCACGCTCGAGGACGGCACCAAGATGACCTGCCGGATCATCGACCTGTCGCTGTCCGGCGCCGCCATTGCCGCAGAGAACCGGCCGCCGCTGAAATCGCAGGTCATGCTCGGCCGCGTCCAGGGCCGCGTGGTCAGAAATCTCGAAGACGGCTTCGCGCTCGAGTTCGTCCACGAGCAGCCGGTCGAGACTCTCGAAGAGAGCGTTACCGCGCGGTAAAGCGCAACCGCCTGAAAAATCCAGCAATTGAGCCGAAAAGGCGGCCTCCGCAACGCGGACGCCGCCTTTTTCGTATCTCGCGCGCAAGCGCCTGCCGGTTAACGCGGGCCGCCGCGCGGCGCGAAAACGCTGAGTTCCCCGAGGCTCGCGCGTTAATGCCTACAATTTTATTCAATTGCAGTATTCTCAAATTTTAGTCGAACTCTACTCAAGTATAAATCGAATTCAGCGCTCGTTTTACTTGTATTCGTCTCGACTTGACTTGGCTCACTTAGCGGCAACGCAAAAGCTTCGTGCGAATTGTGGTCCCAACAAGAAACGGGGGCCGCGATGTTCGACTTCAGGGGACAGGGGAAAGGGCTGGCGATTGCCGCCATGCTCTTCGGGATCAGTGCGACGGTGCAGGCCGGCGAAGGCCGCCTGCTCTACGCGAGCCTCGGCGACAACACGCGTGCGCCGATCGGCTGGGTCGAGTTCTGTGCCGACAATGCTGCCCAATGCCAGGGCGGTCCGTCGCAGCCGCGCGACATCGTGATGTCGCAGACGGCATGGCGCGATCTGCTCAAGGTCAATCGCTGGGTCAACGAGACCGTCAAGCCTTTGACCGACATGGAGCACTGGGGCGTGATCGAGAAGTGGTCGTTGCCGACCGACGGCTACGGCGACTGCGAGGACTATGTGCTGTTGAAGCGCAAGATGCTGATCGATGCCGGATGGCCCCGCGAGGCCCTGCTGATCACCGTCGTGCGTGACAAGAAGGGTGAAGGACACGCGGTGCTGACGGTCAAGACCGACAAGGGCGAGTTCATTCTCGACAATCAGAACGAGAATGTCGTCGCCTGGACCGAGACCGGCTACCGCTTCGTCAAGCGCCAGTCGCAGAGCGATCCCAACGTCTGGGTCTCGCTCGGCGATACCAAGCCGGCGGTCTCCACCGCCAGCGCCAAGGATCAGTAGTTAGCAAGGAACGAGTTACGCGACCCGGTCACATCCCCACCCCTCCCCGTCCCAGACCGGTTCGCGCGCGGCCAGCCATCCCCCAATGGCTGGCCGCAATCTTTTTTGGGGCCCCCGGAAGCGATGAGAGCTCCCGCAGCTCCGTCGTGCATCGGAACCGCTTGGCATTGGGATCGGATGGCCGCAGACTGGCATCGCCAAATAGCCGGTTTTGTGAATTTTCAATGGTCCAGATCAAGGCGTCTTCTCAGAAGCGGGGCCGGAAAATGGGCGCTCGGCAGATCTACGAAACGCTCAGGGACCAGATCCTGAAACGCGTGTATGGCACCGATGGTCTGCTACCGTCCTCGCGCGCGCTCGCCGGCGAACTCGGCGTATCGCGTTCGACAGTGACCGTCGCTTACGAGCAACTCGCTGCGGAAGGCTTCATCGACGTTCGACATGGGGCAAGGCCACGCGTCGCAAAGGCTGTTGCCGAAGCGCCGGCCCCCGACACCAAGTCACGCCCGTCGTCGCGGAAGGCACGCCTGTCGGCGTACGGTCAGCGATTGAGCCAAGTCGCGCCGCGTCCGCGCGAACAATCTCGCAACCTCATTGCAAACTTTCGCTACGGTGATCTCTCGCCAGCGGACTTTCCCGTGCTCGCGTGGAAAAGAGCGGTGGTCGCCGCGATGACGCGGAGGCCTACAAAACTGAGCTACGATGATCCATCCGGCTCACGGCGGCTGCGGACGGCACTGCAAGCCTATCTCTGGCGCACGCGGACCGTCCGCTGCGAGGTCGATCAAATCATCGTCGTGAACGGTTCGCAGCAAGGGCTCGATCTGTGCGCGCGCCTCCTGCTCGACCGCGGCGATCGGTTCGTGATTGAAGATCCCGGCTACCTGATGGCGCGTCACGTCTTCTCGGCCACGGGGGCGCTCGCGATCCCAATTCCAGTCGACGTGGACGGACTGGATACCGGGCAGCTTGCAAATTCCGAAGCACGACTCGCTTACGTGACGCCATCGCATCAGTATCCGCTCGGCGGCGTCATGCCGATCGGGCGTCGGCACCAATTGCTCACCTGGGCGCGAAAGTTCGACGCCTACGTGATCGAGGACGATTACGACAGCGAGCACCGTTATGACATCAAGCCTGTTCCCCCACTGCACGCTCTCGAAGGCAGCGAGAACGTCATCTATCTCGGGACGGTATCCAAGACGCTCTCGCCCACGCTGCGGATCGGCTATCTTGTCGTACCTCCAGAGCTTCAGTCGGTATTCGCCGCAGCCAAGCAGATCATGGACAGGCACACGCCGCTGGCCGAGCAGGACGCGCTCGCAACGATGATCGAGACCGGCGTCTATGACAGCCACGTCAGACGCGTCCGACGGCGCAACGGCGAGCGCAGGCAGGCTCTGCTCGATGCCTTGCACCGCCGATTTGGCGACCGGATCCGGATCGATGGCGCCGCGGCCGGCTTGCATGTCGTGGTCTGGTTTCGTGATCTGCCCGCAACGTCGGAAGCGACATTGATCGATGCTGCCCTCGCCAAAGGCGTCGGCATCTACCCCGTTTCGTCCCTGTTCGATCAGCGGCGCCAGGCTCGCCAGCATCGGCCGGATGTCGTCGGCCTCGTCATGGGCTACGCCGCGCTGGAGGCCCGCCAGATCGAGCGGGGCTGTGAGCTCCTGGCCCAAGTGGTGGATCAGCTGCGCTCGATGCGCGCCGCAAATCGGCGCAGGTCGCGGCAACTGGACCACCAAAATCTTCGATAACTGGCAGTTTCCAGCCTACCAGTTTGGGGGCATCTCTCGGCCGACAACGGAGAAACGCCATGTATGTGCCCCCTGCCTTCAGGGACGACGATATCGAGAGCATCCGCGCCACTATCCGCTCCGCCCGCCTCGCCAATCTGGTGACGGCCACTGCGGAGGGGCCGGTCGCGACACCGCTGCCGCTCTTCCTGGATGAGACCGAAGGCGAGCGCGGCGTGCTGTACGGGCACTTGGCGAGGGCCAATCCGCAATGGTGTGCCGCGCCCATCGGCGCAGCTCTCGCGATTTTCATGGGCCCGCAAGCCTATGTGACGCCCTCCTGGTACGCCACCAAGCAGGAAACCGGAAAGGTGGTGCCGACGTGGAATTACATCGCAGTCCACGCCTATGGCCCGGTTGAGTTCTTCGAGGAGAGCGAACGTCTGCTCGAGGTGGTCACGCGGCTGACGAACCTGCACGAGGCGCCGCGTACCAATCCCTGGGCTGTCGGCGAGGCGCCTGCCGATTTCATCGCCGCGCAGCTGCGCGGGATCGTCGGTGTGCGCATTCCCGTCAGCCGGTTCGAAGGCAAACGCAAGATGAGCCAGAACCGTCCCGCCGCCGACCGCACCGGCGTTGCTGCCGGCCTTGCAGCAAGCGAAAATCCGCGGGATCGGGAAGTGGCTTCCCTTATTCGGGTAGAGACCTAGGGCGCGGACGGCGGCGAAAGGTCGCCGCGCTTTCGCGTTCGTTATGCACCTTGGAACCGAAACTTTTTTAACATAGGTGAATTGCCAATGGGGGCTCGCGAGTGGTGTGAGGGCGAGCCATGCAGTTCCTGTCGCCGGGTGACGTGTTTCTGATGTCGATGATCACCGGTCTCGTTTTCTTGGTCGAGGTCGGCTTTTTCATCCTGTTTGGCATCATTTGACGCCAGTTCGAAAACTGTTCCGAAGAATGGAACAGCCGACCTCCGAGATCGTTCAATTGCGGCTGGAGGATCTCCACCATGCGCGTAATCGATTGCGTGCCGCCTCGCAGTCCGACTGAGCCTCGCAGCCGCATCGTGGACGAGCACATCGCCCTGTCGCTCAAGCAGTTGCGCATCTCGTTGGACCTCCTGAAGCACAAAGTGCCGAGGACATGGGGGTGGATCGACTATCGTGCCTATGTGATGGAGCCTGGCGAACATATCGCCGGCCGCATCGATCTCACATGCGCAGATGACGCAACCGCGAAATTGAGAGCGGAGCTATTGGCAGATCACGAGGTGATAGAGCTTTGGCAGGGTTTTCGACGCGTCGCTCGCTTTGAGCCCACGCAAATCGCGCACGAGCTTGAGGCGATATGAAGAATCCTTCGCCCGGAATGCGCAGGGCACTGCGTCAGGCTCAGCTCTACGGGCATCTGATCGTCCGAAATGACAGGCTGTATCACCCCGGAGGCAACCATCCGATTTGCTCCGTTCAGACCGCGCGGGAGATGGTCAGGTCCGGGTGGATGAGGAAGCGAGACGACGAATACGAGATCACACAAGACGGACAGCTCGCCGTCGAAAGTGAAAGCTTGCATTGACGCGCGAGCCCCAGGCCAGTCCTACCCGTCCGGCGGAGGCTGCGATCCGCGCCTCAGGCGCCAAGCACGTCGGAGAGCCGCGGCTCGTCAGCCGCCGGCTCTTTCAGAAACAGCTCGGCCTCGATTTCCGTGAGATGTGAGAGCATCAGCTCGCGTGCCCGCGACTTGTCCTGCCTGCGGATCGCAGTGACGATCTCGGCATGATGGCTGGTGCCGCAGGCGGGTGTGTCGTGGCGGCGATAGAGCAGGATGATCAGCGAGGAGCGCGCGATCAGCTCCTTGAGAAAGCCGGCAAAGATGCTGTGACCCGACATCTCGGCGACCAGCCGGTGAAACTCGCCGGACAGCCGGATCGAGGCCCTGGCGTCGCCGCGGGTCTCTGCCGCATGCTCTTCGGCGAGATGTTGCTGCAGGCGCTCGAGCCAATCCGGCGACACTGCGTCGATGGCGTGATCGACGATCGACGGCTCGATCAGCCGCCGCGCCTCGAACACCTCGCGCGCATCGGCCGGCGTCGGCCGCGCAACGAAAGCGCCGCGATTCTTCTCGATGCTGACGATCCCCTCATGCGCGAGCTGGTGGAGTGCGGTGCGGACCAGGGTGCGGCTCGCGCCGTAGATCTCACCGATTTCGTCCTCGCCGAGCTTCGTCCCCGGCAGCAGCCGGTGCTCGAGAATCGCAGTCGTCACACCCTCCCGGATACGGCTGACGCGGTCGCTGCCATTGTCGGCAGCGAGCGACGTGTCAGACTTCGGTTGCGCTTTGGCGGCCATGGACTTTGGCTCGTTGGATGTGGGCTCGTTGATTTGGGGCTCGATCGTCAAAGCAGGCTCCAAAGGTTAGTCGACCAGCCGTATCCAATAACAGGCGAAACTTTATACAATCCCTGACCATTTTGTGTGCATAATGCTCCATGGCGGCCACCGCCGCGACGCCCGGATTTGCCGTCTCCGGGCTAACGATCTGACATTGCTACGCAGTTCCGAAAAAATGCCGCGGACTTCCGCTTGGCACGGGCCTTGCCGAGGAAAGCGGTAAATCGCTCTTTCCCTGGGAGCCCCATGGCCCTTCCCGCCGCCCTCGAACTGGTCTCGGTCACCAAGCGCTATGACACGACGCTGGCGGTCGACAGCGTCAATCTCAAGATCCCGGCCGGCACCTATTGCTGCCTGCTCGGCCCCTCCGGCTGCGGCAAGACCTCGACGCTGCGCATGATCGCCGGGCACGAGGCGGTCAGCGCGGGCGACATCATCCTCGGCCCCCACAACGTCACCGGCCTGCCGCCAGCCAAGCGCGGCACCGCGATGATGTTCCAGTCCTACGCGCTGTTTCCGCACCTCACCGTGATCGACAACGTCGCCTTCGCGCTGAAGATGCGAGGCATCGATCGGGCGACGCGCTACAAGCGCGCCGGCGAGCTGCTCGAACTGGTGGCAATGACGCCCTATGCCGGGCGCCTGCCGGCGCAGCTCTCCGGCGGCCAGCAGCAGCGCGTGGCGCTGGCTCGCGCTCTGATCACCGAGCCGCAAATCCTGCTGCTCGACGAGCCGCTCTCCGCGCTCGACCCGTTCCTGCGGGTCAGGATGCGCGGGGAGTTGAAGCGGCTGCAGCGCGAGCTCGGCATCAGCTTCATCCAGGTCACGCACGGCCAGGAGGAAGCGATGGCGCTCGCCGACCACATCGTGGTGATGAACCAGGGACGCATCGAGCAGCAGGGCAGCGCCCGCGACATCTTCCATCATCCGCGCACCGAGTTCGTCGCGCGCTTCATCGGCGGACACAACGTGCTCTCCGATGCCGGCCAGATGATCGCGGTGCGCGCCGATCAGCTTTGCATCAAGCCGATCGCGGATGGCGCCTTCGGCGCGCCGGCGTTTTTGACGGAAACCGAGTACCAGGGCTCCTATGTCGCCGTCTCGCTCACGCTCGACGACGGGACCGCCCTGTTCTCCCACGTTCCCGAGGCCACCTTCGACGCCCACCCCTTCCGTCCGGGTGATCGCGTGCTGGCCACCTGGGATCCCGCCAAGGCGCAGCGTCTGCAATAGCGCCATCCAGTCCAGAAAATGCGCAACACAGAGGAGTGACTGATATGACAGAGACGACGAGGAAGACCGGCGTCAGCCGCCGCACATTGTTGAAGGGGACCGCGGGCCTCGCCGGTTTCGCCGCCGGCTCCGGCGCCATCACCGGCTTTCCCTACGTGATGTCGGCCGAGCCGAAAGTGCTGCGCTATCTCGGCACCGCCGTGAACGAGGGCGATGACATCTCGAAGCAGTGCCTGAAGGACACCGGCATCAAGATCGAATACATCACCGCGACGACCGACGACGTCACCAAGCGCGTGATGACCCAGCCGAACTCCTTCGACGTGCTCGACACCGAGTATTTCTCGCTGAAGAAGCTCGTGCCGTCCGGCAACATCCTTGCCCTCGACGCCAAGAAGATCAAGGAATTCGACAACATCACGCCCGTCTTCACCAAGGGCGAGACGCCCGGCGGCAAGAAGATCGGCAATCAGGGCACCGCACCCTGGAAGGTGCTCTATCTCGAAGGCAAGGACTCCAAGACCTTCGCCAAGTCGGCGACCGAATTCGTGACGCTGATCCCGACCGTCTACAATGCCGACACGCTCGGCATCCGCCCCGATCTCATCAAGCGGCCGATCAGCTCCTGGGCCGAGCTGCTCAATCCCGAGTTCAAGGGCAAGGCCTCGATCCTCAACATTCCCTCGATCGGCATCATGGATGCGGCGATGGTCGTGGAAGCCACCGGCAAGTACAAATATGCCGACAAGGGCAACATGACCAAGGAAGAGATCGATCTCACCATGAAGGTGATGACCGAAGCCAAGAAGGCCGGTCAGTTCCGCGCCTTCTGGAAGGACTTCAACGAGAGCGTCAACCTGATGGCCTCGGGCGAAACCGTCATCCAGTCGATGTGGTCGCCGGCGGTCACCAAGGTGCGCTCGATGGGTATCCCCTGCACCTTCCAGCCGCTGAAGGAAGGCTACCGCTCCTGGGCCTCGGGCTTCTGCGTCTCCAAGGGCGTGTCGGGTGCGAAGCTCGATTGGGCCTACGAGTTCGTCAACTGGTTCCTGTCCGGCTACGCCGGCGCGTACCTCAACCGCCAGGGCTACTACTCGGCGGTGCTCTCGACCGCGAAGGCGCACATGGAGCCTTACGAGTGGGCCTACTGGATGGAAGGCAAGCCCGCCGAGAAGGACATCAAGGCGCCCGACGGCTCGCTGCTCGAGAAGGCCGGTGCAGTGCGCGACGGCGGCTCGTACGAGGACCGCATGGGCGGCGTCGCCTGCTGGAACGCGGTCATGGACGAGAACGACTACATGGTCCGCAAGTGGAACGAGTTCATCGCAGCGTGATGGACACGTCCGACGAGCTCCTGCAACAGGCATCCCCGGGCCTCGCCCGGGGATTGGGACTGACGCGCCAGAACGCGGCGCGTCTGTCGCCCTCCTTCATCTCCTGGCTCCAGGCCGGGCCGATGATGCTCGTCTTTCTCGCCTTCTTCCTGATCCCGCTGGTGTTCGTGGTCATCGTCTCGTTCTGGGATTACAACGAATACCAGTTGCTGCCGACCTTCTCCGGGCGCGGCTACACCGACACGTTCGAAGGCTGCATCGCGCAGCTCCCCGATCTCTGCACGATCGGCAAGACCTATGTGAAGACTTTGAAGCTGTGCTTCATGGTCTGGGCGATCACCCTGTTCATCGGCTTCTGGGTCGCCTACTTCCTCGCCTTCCACATCAGATCCAAAACCTGGCAGATGGGCCTGTCGCTGCTCTGCACGATACCGTTCTGGACTTCGAACGTGATCCGCATGATCGCCTGGATTCCGCTGCTCGGCCGCAACGGCCTCGTCAATTCGGGGCTGCTCAAGATCGGCGTGATCGACCAGCCGGTCGAATGGCTGCTTTATTCCGAATTCTCCGTGGTGCTGGCGCTGGTGCACCTCTTTACGTTCTTCATGGTGGTGCCGATCTTCAACTCGATGGTGCGCATCGACAAGTCGCTGATCGAGGCCGCCTATGACGCCGGCGCCACCGGGTTCCAGACCCTCGTCAACGTCATCATTCCCCTGGCAAAGCCCGGCATCGTGATCGGCTCGATCTTCGTCATCACCATCGTGATGGGCGATTTCATCACCATCGGCGTGATGGGCGGCCAGCAGATCGCCGCCGCCGGCAAGATCATCGAGACCCGGCTCAACGCGCTGCAATTCCCGGCGGCCGCGGCGAACGCCGTGATCCTGCTCGCGATCACCTTCCTGATCATCACCATGATGTCGCGCATCGTCGACATCAGGAAGGAGCTGTGATGCGAGATGGACGCCCGCGCAGCTTCTATGTGCTCGCCGTGTTCTTCGCGGCCTATGTGCTGTTCCTCTACGGCCCGATGATCGCGATCTACATCCTGTCGTTCCAGGGGCCGCAGGGCGGCCTCACCTTCCCGATGAACGGGGTCTCGACCTACTGGCTGTCGAAGCTGTTCCAGGGCACCGGCATCGTCGATCTCGGTGCCGCCTTCCGCCGCTCGCTGCTGCTCGGGCTCGTCGTGATGGCGATCACCGTCGTGCTGTCGGTTGCCGCCGGGATGGCCTTCCGCCGCAAGTTCAAGGCGCAGAGCATCCTGTTCTATTCGGCGATCGCGAGCCTCATCGTTCCCTCCATCATCACCTCGCTCGGCATCTCCCTGGAATTCCGCATCATCGACGACCTCATTAAGGCGCACTGGAACGAGAATTTCGAGACCTCGATGGGCCTGCTCACCTCGGGCTTAGGCGCGCATCTGACCTGGACGCTGCCGTTCGGCCTGCTCATCATGTTCGCGATCTTCAACCGCTTCGACCCCAGGCTCGAGGAAGCCGCGCGCGATCTCGGGGCAACGCCCTGGCAGACCTTCCGTCACGTCGTGCTGCCGATCATCCTGCCCTCGGTGATCGGCATCGGGCTGTTCGGCTTCACGCTGTCCTGGGACGAGCTCGCCCGCTCAAGCCAGGCGATCGGTTCGGTGAACACGCTGCCGCTGGATCTCCAGGGCCTCACCACCACGGTGACCAAGCCCGACATCTACGCGCTCGGCACCATCATCTCCGCTGTATCCTTCGCGGTGATCACCCTTTCGCTCGGTGCCATCCACGTGCTGAACAAGCGGCAGGCCGCAAAGGGCTCGGATGCCGGCAAAGGGCTGGTGTGACCTGATGCGGCTCCACATCGTCAATCCCAACACCACGGCTGCGATGACGGCGAAGATCGCCGCGGCAGCGCGTGCCGTCGCCTTGCCGGACACATTGATCGATGCCCGCCAGCCCACGATGGGCCCGGTCTCGATTGAGGGCTTCTACGACGAGGCCTTTGCGGTGCCCGGCATGCTCGGCTGCATCCGCGACGCCGACCGCGATGGCGCGGACGCCCACATCATCGCCTGTTTCGACGACACCGGCCTCGATGCGGCGCGTGCGATCGCAAAGGCACCGGTGATCGGCATCGGCGAAGCCGCCTTCCATATGGCGAGCCTGATTGCGGTGCGCTTCTCGGTGGTGACGACACTCGGTGTCTCCATCGTGCCGATCGAGCATAATTTGCGGAAATACGGCCTCGCCGAGCGCTGCGCGCGCGTCCGCGCCGCCGAGGTCCCCGTGCTCGCGCTCGAGGAGCGCAATGCCGATGCGCTCGGCAAGATCTCCAGCGAGATCACGGCCGCGATCCGCGAGGACCGCACGGAAGCCATCGTGCTCGGCTGCGCGGGCATGGCCGACCTCGCCGGCGAGCTCGCGACCAAGCATGGCCTCCCCGTCGTCGACGGCGTCGCCGCCGCAGTGCCACTCGCCGAGGCTCTGGTGCGACTCGGGCTGACGACGTCGCGACTCGGGCCCTATGCGGCGCCGCGGGCGAAGACGTATTCGGGGCCATTTGGCGGCTTTCAGCCCTGAATCCCGTTGCCCAAGCGGCCTTCTGCGGCCGCAACGGCCCTTTTTCAGCCCTCAGCCTCTTTTTGGTCCCATTTCCTGCCGAAACGTAACGTTTTCGGGACGCCCCGGCGGCCGTTGCCGCTGGTCTTCGCCACTTCAGTTCATTTTTTGGGCTTTGTCAGCGATGATCGATCTCGCACCGCGCGATACGCGAACCAGCGCCTTCACCCGCCTCGGCAGCCAGCCGATCGCGCTCGCGGCTGCGACCTTGCTCCTGCTCATCACCGGGGTCACCTCGATCGCGATCTGGCGCGTCTATACCGGCACAGCCCCGGAGTCCGACCGGGTGGTCACCGCCCGGCTGCTGCAGGCCCGCACCGCGCAGGCCTCCGAGCAGCTCGTGGAGAAAACCAAGGGGCTGGAAGCCACCCAGCAGGAATCGATCGACCAGCTCCAGGTGGTGCAGGACCAGCTTTCGACGGTCAAACGCCTGCTCGCCTCGCAGCAGGCCGACACCAAGCGCCTGTCGGAGCAGGTCGCGACCCTGACCGAATCCATCGACGGGCTCAAACAGTCCTACGCCAGCGCGCAGGCCGCGGAGACCGAGACGCCGTCGGTTACCCGCCGGAAGCCGGCCCGCCGCCACGCCAGCCTGCGCAGGCGAAGCAAATCGCGAAGCTGATCCGGCCGGCAGCGATTCGTTCCCGCCTGACGCGCCAAAATTTTGTGGCATGTGAACTAGATCACATTCCCCCGTATGATTCCGCGCCATGCTCCCGGTTACCGGATGGCGTGAGCCAATTTCAATATCCGGGGCTGGCAAGGTCGTTGGCGGTATATTGCGTCAACGGCCTTGTTTTTTGCGGCTGCTTTTCAAGCACTTAAGGGATCGGCCTCCCTCCCGGCTCAGCAGCCGCGGCAGATGCTCTTCACCGTCTTGTCCATCTGCTTGTTCTCCGCATCGACCGCCGAGTCGACTGACTTGTCTCCACCGGATCCCATACCGACGGTCCCGCCGGAGGACTGTGCGGTGCCCAGGCTGTTCGTCCCCCGCGGCAGAGTGGCCTGCCCCGTCGACCCGGCGCTGCCGGGACCGGTAGCGGACGTTCCCGCCGCCGTACCTGAAGTCACGGAGCCACTCCCCGTCGCACCGGACGTTGCGCTGCTGCTGCTGCTTCCGCCCGTGCCGCCTCCACTCGTTTGCGCGAATGACGTCGTCGACATCGCAAGGACCGCCAGACCAAGGACCGATGCAGCTATCGATGCCGAAACTGTTGCAGGCAATCTCATCATCGGAAACTCTCCCTTTCGCCACCAACGATGGGCGCACAGGCGCGTTCCGGAACAAATTCCGTCACGTACGATTTGAAAAGGGAGGCAGCGACGATCATGCGCAAGCTGATCGCATTCGACGAGGACACGTTCGGCAAGCTCAAGCAGCTTGCGCGCGATCGCATGGAGACCCTTCAGGATCTGGCAGACGAGGCCTTCGCAGACCTCCTGGAAAAGCACGGCATACCGGCCGACCTGAAGGACGCACTGCGCAAGAGTGCCAAGCTCGATCAGGCAAACGCCCAGCGGACCGCGCGTTCAAGAGCCGGAAAGGCAAAATGATGACGACGGATCCTGATCCCTTCGCCGAAGGCGAGCGCGCCGCGCGCGAGAACATCCCGGCAGAGGCCAATCCCTATCAGGACGGCAGCGATGAACACGCACTGTGGGCCGCGGGTCATGAGAAGATCGCCGGATCCCGCGAGGCCCGGGAATCCGAAGGAAGCTGACGAGCGACGTCAGCCGATCCGCTTCAAGCCTTTCTTGAAGCGCGGGCCGTTGGCGACGTAGAACTTCGCCGCGCTGCCCATCCTTGAGACTTGCGCATCGTCGAGCGTGCGGATGACGCGCGCCGGCGAGCCGATGATCAGCGAGCGCTCGGGAAATTCCTTGCCCTCGGTGATGACGGAGCCCGCGCCGACGATGCTGTTGCGGCCGATCTTCGCGCCATTCATCACGATCGCGCCCATGCCGACGAGCGCGCCGTCCTCGACGGTGCAGCCGTGCAGGATCACGTTGTGGCCGACGGTGCAGTTCCTGCCGATCTGAAGCGGAAAGCCGAGATCGGTGTGACAGGTCGAGCCATCCTGCACGTTGGAGCCCTCGCCGATCTCGATCCACTCGTTGTCGCCGCGCAGCACCGCGCCGAACCAGACGCTGGCACCGGGCTTGAGGCGCACGCGACCGATCACGGTTGCGGTGTCGGCGATGAAGTAGTTTCCGTCGGCGGGAAGGTCGGGCGCCTGCCCGTCAAGCTCGTAGATCGCCATGAAGGTCTCCTGTCAGGAAACCTTGGCATAGCGGAGCTGCGACGTTCAGGCAAAGGGCGCGAGGCGCGCGCTCAGGCCAGCACGCCGGCGGCGCGCAACGTCATCAGGAAGAACGTGCCGCTCATCATGCTCCAGAAGCCCGCGATGATGGTTGCCATCATCACGAATTCCATGCGGCGGCTTTCCAGCCGTGCTCCGCGCAGCGTGTTGCGCATGATGATGAAGGGCGCCGCGAACACCAGGAATGGCACGGCCGCAAAGGCCTTCGGCGCCACACCCTCCTGCAACAGCCCGAAGCCGGCGGGCCGCTGCGAAAGGGCCTGGTACCCATTCACCAGCGCGCCCGCGAGCGCGAAGCCGATGCAGATGGAGAAGAAGGAATTCAAGGTCTCAGGAGTCATCGGAAGTTCCGTCCATACGCACGCTGGCCCCTTCCTCTGACAAAAAGTGCCGCTTAACGCTACATTAGCCTTAAGAAAAGGTTAACGGAGCGCCCCGCCTGAGTCATCCCCCCATGGGGAGCGGCCGGATGCGCGGAACCGCCGCCGCGTGGCATATTCGCCGTTGATTCGTCGGCCAGCGGCCGACTTTGTGGCGACCCATTAATGAGCGTGTTCTCGGCAACCTCTTCCCGCGGCCGTCAGGGCCGGACCAGGGCGCACCTCGCCCCGCTCGTGCTCGGCGGCGTGTTCGCGGCCGGCGCTGTGGCGGTGGTCGCCTATCTCCTGTGGCCGACCTGGGGGCCGGTGGTCGGCGCGAGCGCGCCGGACAGGTTGCCGGTCAGCGTCGGCGGCACGCTGTTCAACGTGCCGACGGCGGCGATCCGGATGAAGATCCAGCGGCACTCCGGACCGCAGGAGCGCATCGACATCGATTTCCTCTTCCCCTCGCTCGAAGTGCCGGGCGCCCCAAAGCATGTCACCGCCGATGCGGTGGAGGACGCGACGCTGCAGCCGATCGACCGCATCTTCCTGTCGATCGCGGCCCATCACGACGCGCTCGCGCCGGAGCTGCGGGTCAGCACCATCTATCCGCGCTATCTCGATCAGGCCGCGACCTCGCCGGAGGACGGGCTGACGATGCGGATGTTCCGCACCGAGACGCCCTACGGCAGCGAGGACCTGTTCTCCGCAACGAGCCCCGCGCTGACCGCGCGCTGCACGCGCGATGCGGCCACCCCCGGCATGTGCCTTTCGGAGCGCCGCGTCGACGGCGCCGACCTCACCTTCCGATTTCCCCGAAGCTGGCTGTCGCAGTGGCGCGACGTGGCGGAAGCGATGGAGAGGCTGGCGGCGCAGCTGCGCGGGCCAAAGGGCTGAGCGCGGCCGCACTGCCCTGGCGGGGAGCCTCCCTCTAAAAACGTCGAAAACAACCCCATGCAAAGTAGCCGGAGCCGCGATACCGAATTTCGTATTATGCGAATAACACTTGACGCGTCGGGCAAATCAGGTGCAAGTTGGCATCATCGCGGTGATCGATTTGAATGATGCGGCAACACATCTCCCACCCGGCGCCCAGTTGCTGGGGCGGGAGTCCGGTAGGATGGGTGGAGCGCAGCGATACCCATCAAGCCAGGTTATGCTAACCTCCCGCCATGACCGACTACCGCCGCAACTTCGTCGCCGGAGGCAACTTCTTCTTCACCGTCAACCTGGCGGAGCGCCGCCTGCGGCTGTTGACGGAGCACATTGAGGTATTGCGGATCGCGTTCAGGGAGACGCGTCAAAACCATCCATTCACGATCGAGGCGATGGTCGTCCTGCCCGATCACCTCCACTCCGTCTGGACAATGCCCGAGGGCGATGCCGATTTCGCCACGCGCTGGCGCTTGATCAAAACCGGCTTTTCGCGGCGCCTGCCCAACGGAGAACGAATCTCGGGTGGCCGCGCGAGCAAAGGCGAACGCGGCATCTGGCAGCGGCGCTATTGGGAGCACACGATTCAGGACGAAAACGATTTCTCGAGTCACGTCGATTACGTCCACATCAATCCGGTCAAGCATGGGCTGGTGACACGGGTGCGGGATTGGCCGTATTCATCCTTTCATCGCATGGTGAAGCTCGGAATCTATCCCGAGGATTGGGCCGGCAACGCCTCAGGTCACGACGATGCGTTCGGCGAACGAGCGCCGGAGCCGCGGGCGAGATGATGGGTATCGCTGCCGCTCCACCCATCCTACGAGTCGCGTTGGAGTAGAGCCCGGTAGGATGGGTGGAGCGCAGCGATACCCATCACGCCACGCTGTGCTGATCTCGTCAGACTCGGAGTCCATCCCGAAGACCGGGCCGGCGACTGCTTCGGTCTCGACGATGCATTCGATGAACGTTCTGCCGGAGCGGATGGCGAGATGATGGGTATCGCTGCGCTCCACCCATCCTACCAGCTCACCAACGTGCAAAACATCGTCGAGAGCCCCGCGGTCCGTGGACTTCGGGGCTCCGCCGAAAGTTAGTTATTCGCATCAGCGCGGGCGTGCCGAATGACCCGATGTTCATCACTGGTTAGCTGCACCGGCCCGAGCTTGACGGTGACCTTGTCAATCTTCCCGGAGAAGCGGAACGGGACTTGATAATCCTTGTCTTCAACAGGGGTGCGGGTATCGACACCCACGTCGAAGGTTTCGTCAATGGTCATGAGGAATGGGGTGGTGTGCGGGACCTTGCTGGTCGCAACTTCCTTGTCGTCCACCTTCAGGACGCCCGTGCCACCCTTGCCGAAGCCGGCTCCATCATATTTGAAGTCAAACACGATAGTGTGCTTGCCCGGCGCGAGCGCGTCCTTGCCTTCCCAACGGAAGCGTTCGAGGTCAACGAGGTTATAGAGAAACACGGGCTTGCCTTTGAGCAAATACAGGCCGTAGCCGCCGAAACGGCCACCGAGGGTGACGATCATCCCTTCGTTGCCGTCCTGCGTGCCCGCGCGGCCAACGGTGGAGGCACTGCCTGGAATGTCCACCTCGGCAGTGATCGTATAGGACCTGTTCAGGATGCTGGGCGCATCGCTCTCGGGCAGACCTGACATCTCGCCCGAGTACGTGAAAGTGTCCCGCCCTGCGGTCGCGCTTGGCCGTGGCGCGATGATGCGCTGAAGGACCGAGTTGTCCAGCGGAAAGACGTTGTACTTCGCCGCTTCCACCATGAACAGTTCCTGCATCTCTCGCAGCTTGTCCGGCATCTTGGCCGCGAGGTCGTTATTCTCCGAATAATCCTCCGCGATGTTGTAGAGCTCCCACTTGTACCCATTCACAAGGTCCGTAGGCAGCTTGGCTGTACCAAGAAGCCACGGCGGCGCAGGTGGCGTTGTCGCAGCCAACCAGCCGTCGTGATAGATTGCGCGGTTGCCCCACATCTCAAAATACTGCGCGGTGCGCGTGGACGGCGCGTTGGCGTTCGCCTTGTCGAAAGTGTACGCCATGCTGACGCCTTCAATCGGTTTCTGCGCGATCCCGTTGACCATCACCGGCGCCGGAATGCCGATTGCTTCAAGGATGGTCGGCACAATGTCGATCATGTGGTGGAACTGGGTGCGAATACCACCGGCATCCTTGATACGGTTGGGCCAAGCGATTGCCATGCCCTGCCGAGTGCCACCGAAGTGCGACGCCACCTCCTTCGTCCACTTGAACGGAGTGTCAAACGCCCACGACCACGCCACCGCCATATGCGGATAGGTCGCGGCTGACCCCCAAACATCGTAGGCCTTCAACTGTTCAGCGATGGGCAAATCCAGAATGCCGTTATAAGCAGTGTATTGGTTCGGCGTGCCGCGCGTGGTGCCTTCCGGGCTGGTGCCGTTATCGCCGCAGATATAGATGATCAGGGTGTTGTCGAGCTTGCCTTCGTCCTGAACCTCTTGGATCACGCGACCGATCTCGTGGTCGGTGTAAGCGGCATAAGCGCCGAACACTTCCGCTTGGCGCGCGAACAGCTTCTTCTCATCAGCCGTTAGCGCATCCCATTTTTGCAGGTCGTCTGGCCAAGGGGTAAGTTGGGTGTTCGCGGGGATCACGCCGAGCCGCTTCTGATTGGCGAAGATTTTCTCGCGCAGGGCGTTCCAGCCGTCGTCAAATAGGTGCATGTCGTGGATCTTGTCGACCCACTCCTTGGTCGGCTGGTGCGGCGAATGGGTGCCGCCGGGCACGTAGTAGACGAAGAACGGCTGGTCGGGCGCGGCAGCATTGAGCCGTCGCATATGGGCGATAGCCTCATCCGCCATATCAGTCGTCAGGTTGTAGTTCTGCTTTCCGACCCACGGGGAAATCTGCGTGGTGTTCTGGAACAGGTAGGGCGTCCACTGGTCTGTTTCGCCGCCCATAAAGCCATAGAAGTAGTCGAAGCCCATCCCGGTTGGCCACTGATCGAACGGTCCCGCCGCGCCGTACTGATAGCTTGGCGTGTTGTGGTTCTTGCCGAACCACGACGTGGCGTAGCCATTTTGCTTCAGGATCGTGCCGATGGTGGCGCTTTCCGGTCCGATGATGCTGTCGTATCCGGGATAGCCGGTGGACTGTTCGGAGATAGTGCCGAACCCCACCGAGTGGTGGTTGCGGCCGGTGATGAGCGCTGCCCGGGTCGGCGAGCAGAGCGCGGTGGAATGGAACTGCGTGTAGCGCAGTCCCATCTGCGCGATGCGATCCATTGCTGGTGTCGGAACAACACCGCCGAACGTGCCCGAGACGCCATAGCCTTGGTCGTCGGTCATGATCAGGAGAATGTTGGGTGCACCCTGCGGTGGCACCACACGGGCGGGCCAATATGGCTTTGACTGGCTGGCTTGCAGGCCAATTTCCCCGCCAAACCTTGGCGGCGGCGGCGGAAGATATTTTCCATCAATCGTCGTCGTGGCACCGGGTGAGCCCGGCGTGCCGGTGGTCTGTTGTCCCGGCGCCTGCACAGAGGAGAGCACGGTCAATGCAGCGGCGGAGAGTAACAGTACGGATATTTTCATAACCATCTCCCTTGTTGCTGCACCTGCGCCCCGACGCAGATGGCGCTACCGCAATTGCTCTACCTTGGCTGCCATGTCGGGATAGCGGGCGATCCTGTAGGTCGCGTTATCGCATCTCAGAACCCAGACCTCATGGTCCGGCCTTGATCGCTTGGCGTCCCGAACGTTCCGAGCAGCTCGGAGAAGAGACGGCGCCACTCTTGGTTCGGATCGCGGAAGTCGGTCAGCGCCGCGACAATCTCGTGATCCAGATGACTCAGTGTTCGGTCGGCCTCTGCGCGCGCCATGAGCAGCTCCTTCCTCTAGTCGATGCCCCCGTCCGTTAGCCTCTCCCAGCCATGCTTGCCCACCTCGTTATCGCCCTGCGGCGCGCGTCAGGATGGCGGCCATCAATTGGCTCGTTGTCTGACCCGAGGCTGCGGCTTGGCTCCTGAGCTCCCGAAAGACGCCGGGAAGAAGCGGAACGTTGGCGACGATCAGCTCCCCTGGCGCCATCAAGTTCGCCGCGATCTGCTGTTCCACAACGCTGCTGAACCGGCGCATGCGGCTCCATCGCTCGGCGGCGGTGAACCCCGCTTTGCGGGCGACGACACGACAATACGCTGCAATCAGCACATTCTGCACCTCGCTCCACGAGACATTCGGATTGGCGAGTTGCAGCCGATTGATCGCCTCGTTGATTTCGTTAGCGAGATCGACGCGGTTTTCACTGACGAACAGCCCGCCGCCGGAAGCGTCGCCCATGAGATCAGAAACGGACGCAGCGCTGATTTCCGGACATTCCAGATTTTCGGCGCCATAGCTGTTTTGCGCACCCCAGCAGAGAAGCATCAAGAGCACAAACACCGAGGTGACACGTCGAAAGCCGTGCTCTAAAATCACGATCAGCGAACGCGATCGTGCAACTTCTCCGACGCGAAGTCGGCTTGGTCCGAATGACATGGCATGGCCTCTCAATGTCCGTTACCGCCGGACGGCGACGCTCGCTTCCAGCCTCGCCGTCGAGTTCGCGAAGGCCAGTCAGGCGGCCGCAGCGGGCATGGCCGCCTTGACGCCGGCTAAAGCCGCCTGAAGCGCTGCTTCCTTCGTGTGATCGAGCGAGGTTTTCAGCACTGTGCCGCCTTCCCCCTTGAGACCTTCCAGCACCTTGTCTGCGGTTAGCTTCCGCACGAGGACGAACAGCGCCGCTGTCCCCGGCTTGATCGCAGCCGCCGTGTCCTTCATGAACTTGTCGTTGATACCAACATCCGTTAAAGCGCCGCCGACGGCACCGCCGGCGGCGCCCAAGGCGGCACCTGCAAGCGGCATCAAAAATATCAAGCCGATCAGTGTACCCCAGAATGCACCACCGACAGCGCCAGCTGCAGTCGTGTTGATCATCTGATTCAGCTTGATATTGCCCTTGTCGTCCTTCACCGCGACCACGGCATCGCCCAATTCGAGCAAATATTCCTTTTGCATGGCCAACAGTTTCTGACGGACTTCTTCTGCCTTCGTCTCAGTCGGAAATGCGATTACGACGAGATCACTCATAGGATCCTCCTTTACGTTCATACTTTTCAGCGCACCGCACTCACGCGCGTACACAACTGAGCGCCCCAAAACACACGACGGTTCGCGCCATCTCTCTGACCATGAACCAAAGTTAGTATGGGAAACTATGCGCTTTCGGCAGATTTAGTTGCAGTGAGCAGCCGAGGTCCGCTCCCGGTCAAAAGCAGCGGTGCATGCGAGCATGGATCAGCGTCCGGTGTACTGCTAACAGCAGACCTATCCACACCCACGACGCTCAGTAGTCCGGCGGCATCGGCCTCCCTCGGATAACCCGACCAAGTGGCAATGGCGCTGCGGCTTCTATCCCGGATCACGTCCCAACGAATGCACCTCCGGCACCGCCGTGAGCGTCGAGAGCGCACGCGCAGCTTTCTCGGCGGCGTGGGCGATGCTCTTGTTCAAGCGGACCGAAGCCGACTTTGAGGCGTGGCGGGAACAGCTAGATTGGACGGCGCGGAAGCATGCGACATGGGCGCGCAGCGATTAGGTGTCTGCCCGATGAACGACAACCATGACATTGTCCTGATCAGGGAAAGGCGGGACCGAAGCCCCGCGCCCGTTGCGCGACTGCCTTTTCCCTGAGTGAAACACAACGCCGCCCGCTCGAAATAAATGCAGGCGGCGCTGTCCAGCCCCGGGAAGGGTGCTGCAAAATCCCGGATCCTGTCAGTATGGCTGATGCGTTTCGAATTGTCAGTTCGGTAAGCGACATTGGCGAAAGCGGTGGGCTGACGTTCAAAATCTTACCGCATACCCGATTGAGGTAATCCGCATTTGCAAGCCGCCCGTGGCATAAGCCCGCTTGGGCGGTGTTCATCGTCACAGCCTTCCACTTCCGGGGCGGGAGTGTTTGTTATGTCTCGCTCGCCACCCATCGTGCCGAAAGATTTAAACGACGACACCTACATCGTGCTGGACGCCTCCGGAACTTGGGTAGGGCGCACCTGGTGGTACGGTGAGGATAACCATGAAAGACTGATCTGCGACTTATTGGAGGGCCGCTATACCCCTCCCCTGCGCATCGTCTGTTTTAACACCACCGAGGGCTGGTCGCGCGTTGTAACGACAGACATCGCCGCTAAGCTGCAGCGGCGTTCGGCCGAAGGGGAAAATATCCCAGCCTTTCTGCAATATTTGTTGCAAATGGCCATCCCCACAGAGCAGAAACACCTTGGAGCTGCCCGCCGCTCAAAACGCCCCCGCTAAGGGGTGAGGCAGCGCGCAACGGTTCGTCCTAGGTGGCTCGGTCGGTCCCGAGCGTTTCCGCGCGGCGCGCAGCATGGGGCGCGAGGGCCTTTTCTCCAAGCACCGCGATCGACCTTACCGAGGCCAGCGGCAGAAGCATCGGGTCAAGGTGAAGAACCGGCAGCATCCGGCGATGGAGCGAGAGCTCTAAAGCGGTCGAAAAGTGACAGGCCGCGCTGGGTCGTACACGTCGTCAGCGACCAGAACTGCTTCTGCTTCGCAGGTGTATCATTCGCCACCGTGAGCTTATCGCCAGCTTGCAGCGGCCCTACGGTTACAGCGTGACCGTGAAGGACGGGCATAGTAAGATGGTTGCAAGTCCGAAAGGCAAGTATGCCGATTTCCGGATCATTGGCGTCGAACAGAAACAAGCCACCGTATCTGAGCGCTACGAGGGGGGATGCCCAACCCTCTAGCTTGTGGTGAGTGAAGTGAGAAGTAAGCCAAGGAGGAAAGGAAATGAAGCGACCAACCCTATCACTTGCCGTTGCTTCTGGCCTTGCTGTCGTAGCAGCAGCACAGATCATCCTGCCGAAGGCGGCACCGCAGGCCGCCGAGATGCAAATGAAGCCTCCAGTCAATGTGGAAGACATTAAGTGGGGTCCCGCTCCACCGACCATCCCGCCCGGCGCGCAGCTCGCCGTCGTAGCTGGTGACCCCAGCAAGGAGGGGCTGTTCACAATGCGGTTGAAGATGCCGGCCAACTACAAAGTTCCGGCCCATAACCATCCCACCGACGAATTCGTGACAGTGATCTCCGGTGATTTCCGTGTCGGTCTCGGCGACAAGCTCGATATGGACAAGGGGCAGTCCCTGAAAGCCGGAGCTTTTGGCGAAATGCCAGCAGGCATGAACCACTATGCCTGGACCACGGAAGAGACCGTGGTTCAGATCGCCGGACCCGGGCCGTTCGCTATCAACTACGTCAATCCGGCCGACGACCCGAGCAAACAGGCCATGAAATAACGGGTGAGCGAGAAGCCAGCATTATGAATGCCGGCGATCGACCGCCTACGCCTTATGCGCTTCGAACTGCCAGATGATCTTGTCGAGCGCCAGGTGAAAAGCGAATGGTGGCAGGCCAGAGCGTCGCAAGGTCGGCGCGGCGTGCGTAACCTCTATTTGCGACGATGCGGCTTGTATTTCGGAGGGTCCGTCCCCGTAATTGCCCGATACCACGCGGCGTCTGATTGCGCCTGTGCTCTGGCAGCGGCGAGCTCCGATTGTCCCTGATAGAACTGGCTTAGGGCGAGGTAGCAATCGGTGCGCGCCGGTCCGCGAGGTATCGTGCTGCAGTCCCTCTGCGCGATCGCGATGGCAGGACAATTCACCAGCCCAATCGCGACGACGCTCGCGGTCAAATATCTCATGACGCCTCCGCGCTGCATTGGTCCAGGTCGAAATCAAGTCCTCGCCGCAAGAGGAGCATAGCGGATCGTCTCAATGGCGACCTCCTTTGATTTCGAACATCAACTGTTCAGGGACGGAGAAAGAGACAAGGTCGCTGCCACTCCCTTGTCGGGAGTGAATCGACTTCCTCTGTGCAGCTCGTGACTCCAACCAGCCCGGCCTCACATCATAGTGAGATCAATCCCGATCAAGCGGGGCAAGCTCGTTGAGCAACTATTCCGGCAGCAACGGAGGAGAACTCATATGGGAACATTCGTCCTTGTCCCCGGGGCAGGCGGCATGGCTTGGTATTGGCACCGCGTGGCCCCGCTCATTCGCGCGGCGGGGCACGAAGCCATCGCGGTCGATCTGCCTGGCGACGACAGAAACTCCGGTCTCGCGGCGTATGCTGACATCGTCATCCGCGCGATCGCGAAACGAAGCGACGTGATACTTGTCGCCCAGTCGCTCGCGGGCTTCACGGCTCCCCTCGTTTGCAAGCGTGCGCCCGTGCGGATGGCCGTGCTCGTCAACGCGATGATCCCCGAACCCGGGGAGACCGCCGGCGCATGGTGGGGCGCCACGGGAGCGGTCGAAGCGCGGGAAAAAGCTGCGACGCGCCGCGGCTATGCGACGGAATTCGATGTCGCAACCTATTTTCTGCACGACGTGCCGCAGGACGTGCTGCGCACCGGCCCGGAACACCCACGCGAGGAAGCCGATGCCGTTTTCGGCGAGCCCTGTCGCTTCGAGCGCTGGCCCGACATCCCCATTCATGTTCTTGCGGCAAAGGACGATCGTTTCTTCCCGGTCGAGTTTCAACGGCGTGTCGCGCGTGAAAGGCTTGGAAAGGAACTAGAGGAAATTCCCGGTGGCCATCTCGTCGCCTTGTCGAATCCGAAAGGACTGACCGATCGCCTTCTTGCGTATGAGAGGCGCCTGGCACGCTAGCCCGTAGGATGGTGGAGCGCAGCGATACGCGTCCTACAAGCCGCGTTGGAGTCGTCTCCCGTGCATCAGAGCAGAGAGCCATGAAACGGGCGACGAGTTTTTTTCTCCCGACGGGTCAGGGTTCCTTCCGTAGTTCTCCGGCCGTGAACATAGTTCCGCCTTCTCGGCTGCGTTAAACCGAGCCCTGGAAAGCGTCGCAGACTCAAGAACCATCTGCGTTCCGTTGAACATAGCTTCGCCGCAGCGCAGATGCGTGGACCGCTCTCAGGCGGATGCCAATGCATTTGATACGGAGCAGCCAATGAATTCCACGCTGGACGACAATCTCGCGGAAGGACAGATCGCGAGCCTGGAGGAACAGCTTTCGAATTTGGCACGCGAAGCGGGGGTCAGTGCCACGGACCCGCCGACCAGCATCCCGCTGGCTAACACGAAGACGTCTCGCGCCCCCCTGGCAGCGATTCATCGATTGGCAGATTGGCGCTATGCGGCTCTCGCCGGTTCTCTGTTGGCGGCTTCCATTGGTATCGCTGCCTCGTGGTCGTCATCCTCCGTTGATACCGCGATAATGCCCCCCGCAGACACCGCACGTCTGACACACGCCACGCCAGACATCGCCGCGCCGAAAGACGTCGCGCCAACTGTCGTGGACCTGCATTCCGAGTTGGCGCAGCAGCTGCAACCGATCGCACGCGACGTCGCTGCCTTGAGCCAAATGGTCGAACAGCTCAAAGCGAGGCAAGACCAATTGGTCAGCGACAATGAAAATCTCGCGACCCAGCTCAAGGCGAGCCGGGATGAAAGTGCGCGCAACAAGAGTATCATCGACCAGATCAAGGCGGACCAGACCGAGATGGCGCACGAAAGCCAGATGCTTGCCGAACGGTTCAACGCGAGCCAGGAACAACTCGCCCAGGTCGTCGCCAACACTTCCGAGCCAAAGGCGACGCCCGACACGCCACCAAAGGTGAGCCCCGAAGAGCCAAAGGTAATGCCCGCAATACCACTGCCGCGTCCGCGGCAGGCGGCCAGTGTCGCCCAGACGCAAAAGCCGGCGCAAACCGCGGAGCGGTCGCAAGCCAAGAAACCGCAACCATTATTGGCATGGCCATGGTCAGCGCGCTAATCCGGACAGCAGCCGCTTGGCGACTGACCGGTCGCCCTCTCAAGACTACCAAGCGCCAACCTTGCGTTCCTCCCATCCTATGAGTCGCGCGGGGCCGAGGGCAGCCCGCCGCGTCAGTCGCGAACCTTCTGCGCG
Organism: Bradyrhizobium sp. CCGUVB23; assembly: GCF_024199885.1. NCBI lineage: Bacteria > Pseudomonadati > Pseudomonadota > Alphaproteobacteria > Hyphomicrobiales > Nitrobacteraceae > Bradyrhizobium > Bradyrhizobium sp. CCGUVB23. Next base: position 7,485,049 of record NZ_JANADQ010000001.1, on the reverse strand, counting down.
CGATAGAGGCTCGGCGTCGTGCCGACGGCCTTGCGGAAAGCGCGGTTGAAATTGGCCTGCGACGAAAATCCCGTGGCATAGGCGATATCGACCAGCGGGCGATCGCTGGTGGCCAGCAGCCGCTTGGCTAGATCGAGACGCTGACGGCTGACATATTCATGCGGCGCCGCACCGGTCGCCGCCTTGAAGCTGCGGGAGAAATGCGCGGGGCTCATGCAGGCCACCGACGCCAGATCCTTGACCGTGAAATCGCGCTCGACGGATGCGTCGATGAACTCCGTCACGCGCGACAGCCGCTTGGCGTCGAGCGGCCTTTGACCGGCATTCAATCGCCGCAGCCTGACCGCCGTGGCCGAGTAGGCATGCACAAGATGGGCGGACAACGCACGCCCGAGGCTTTCGATCAGGAGCCGGCCGGTGGAGGTCTCCTGTTCGAGCTCCTTCAAAATCCGATCCGCGACGTGCTCGATGAACATGTCCTGATCGATGCTCTCGTAGCGGATCGAGATTCCCGAGGGGTCAATGTCGAGATCCCGGAGCATGGTGTCGTCGAACGGCTGGCCGGGAAGAAAGAGATGCAGGCATTCCTGCATCTGGTTCTCGACGCGGATGAAATCTTCGCGAATGCCGGCCGGACAGAGCCACACGGTGCCCTTTCTGCCGAAGGTCCGCTGCCGCATGCCCGCGCCTTCGCGATCGACGACCGAGTTGCCACGCAGCAGGATTGCGATCTCGGTGTCGCGCGGCAGTTGCGGCGGCAGATCGCCCGGCTCATGACTCCATCGCTCGGCGAGGAGATGCCCCCATCGCCGGTCGTTGGACGTCTGAAGCATTCTGCCGGTAACATATTTATCGACAGAATTGCCAAGCATACCCATCGGGAATCTCCGCCAGATAACGCGATGTGGGTAAAAAGGTATTGCTGGGGTCCAGCAATTACCATGCCAGAGATCCGGCAGGCCGTCCATCAACCCAGAGCAGTCCGGGACAACAACACCGCACGTTTTGAAAAGCCAGGCCGCGCCCGGCCGCCGCATCCTTCACCGTCTTGAATCGGGAAACGGAGAGACCCATGGTCCGGACCACGGTAATTGGCGCGTGCCCCCACGATTGCCCGGACACCTGCTCCATCCTGACCACGGTCGAGGATGGCAAGGCCATCGCCGTCCGCGGCAATCCCGATCATCCGTTCACGCGCGGACGGCTCTGCGTGAAGGTCAACAACTATGAGGAACGCGTCTACAGCGACAAGCGCATCCTCCATCCCCTGAAGCGGGTCGGCCCGAAAGGCTCCAGGCAGTTTCAACGGATCTCCTGGGACGAGGCGATCGAGACCATCGCATCGCGCTGGAAGTCGATCATTGCCGAGCACGGCGCGCAGGCGATCCTGCCCTACAGCTATCTGGGCACGCAGGGCATCATCAACGGGCTGAACGTCGGCGATCCGCTCTTCAACAAGTTAGGGGCGACGGTTCTGGAACGCACGTTCTGCGATTCCGCGTCATGCACGGCGTACATGATGACGATCGGGCACACGCCGGGCGTCGATCCCGAAAGCTTCGTGCACTCGAAATACATCATCCTGTGGGCCTGCAACACACTGAGCACGAACTCGCATCACTGGCCGTTCATCGAGCAGGCGAAGAAGGCCGGCGCCAAGCTCGTGGTGATCGATCCCGTGCGGACCCGCACGGCGCGCCTCGCCGACTGGCATATCCCGATCCGGCCCGGCACCGACGCTGCGCTCGCACTCGCGATGATCCACGTCATCATCAAGGAGAATCTCGTCGATCGCGATTACGTCGACAAGCACACCGTCGGATATGATGAGCTGGCGGAGCGGGTGTCGAGCTACACCCCCGAATTCGCGTCGCAGGAAACCGGCATTCCCGTTGACGACATCGTCAAGCTGGCCAGGGAATTTGCGACCACGCCGCCGGCCGTCGTGCGCATCGGCGTCGCAGTCGAGCGGCATGCCGGCGGCGGCCAGACCGTGCGCGCGATCGCCTGCCTTCCGGGATTGATCGGCGCGTGGAAGCATGTCGGTGGCGGCCTGCTCCAGCTTCCGATCTGGGCATTCCCGGTCAGATGGGACGTGCTGATGCGCCCCGATCTGCAGCCCGAGAAGATGCGCGTGCTCAATTCCTGGCGCCTCGGAGCGGCGTTGACCGGCGAACTCGGCTTCGACCCGCCGATCAAGTCGCTGCTCGTCTACAACGCCAATCCGATGGCGATGGTGACCGAACAGGGCAAGCTCGAAAAGGGGTTGGAACGCGAGGATCTCTTCACCATCGTCAGCGAACACTTCCTGACCGACACCGCAAAATATGCCGACATCGTTCTGCCCGCGACCACCCAGCTCGAGCAGAAGGACATCATGTTCTCCTGGGGACATCTCTATTTGTCCTACAACAATCAGGCGATCGAGCCGCTCGGCGAAGCCGTTCCCAACACCGAGCTGTTCCGCCGGCTCGCGCGCGCGATGGGCATCACCGACCCGGCCTTCTTCCGGACCGACGACGAGATCATCGAAGGCTCGCTGGACTGGAGCAGTCCGGTCCTCGAGGGCATCACGCTCGATGACGTCAAGGCCAAAGGCTATGCGCGCCTCAACATGCCGGCACCTGCGGACTGGGCGCCGCATCGCGATGGCAATTTTCCGACCGCGTCGGGCAAGTGCGAATTCAAGTCGACGATCGCCGGCGGCGGCAACTTCGTGGTGCCGCTGTTCCGCCAAGGCTACAATGGCGACCAGGACGGCGCGCTGGTTGATCCCCTGCCCCACTACATCCCGCCGAACGAGAACGCGCGCACGGCACCCGCGCTCGCAACGCGCTACCCGCTCAGCCTGATCTCGCCGAAGAGCCACGCCTTCCTGAATTCGAACTACGGCAACCTGCCGGCCCAGACGGCCCAGGCCGGCGAGGAACAAGCGGTGCTTCTCAATCCGGACGATGCGGCACAACGCGGGATCGTCGCGGGTGCGCCGATTCGCGTGTTCAACGATCGCGGCGCGTTCGAGGCTTTTGCGACCGTTTCATCCGACATCATGCCGGGCGTCGTGGTGGCTCCGTCCGGCTACTGGCAGCGCTCCAATCGCAAGGGCGCGACGGTGCACGCGCTGACGCCGCCCGCGTTCGCCGATCTCGGCCGGGCCCCGACCTTCTCCGACATCCTCGTTCAGGTCAGCGGAGCCTGACGATGACGTATGTGGTCACCGACAATTGCCGCGGATGCCGGTACACGGAATGCGTCACCGTCTGCCCCGTGGAGTGTTTCCATGTCGACGACGCCATGACCTATATCGACCCGGAGAATTGCATCGACTGCGGCGGCTGCGCGCCGGCCTGCCCGGTCGGCGCGATCGAGCCCGACTATCGCTTGCCTGCGGACAAGAAGTTCTGGATCGACGTCAACCGCAAACGCGCCGCCGAAACCCCTGTCCTCAGCGCGCGCCTGCCCCCTTTGCCAGGCGCCGATGAACGCAGGCAGGCGCTGGGCCGATGACGGCCCCGGCTGAAAGCGCACGCCGCGTCGCCATCGTCGGCAGCGGACCGAGCGGCTTCTATACAACTGAGGCGTTGTTGCGCTCGGGCACAGCGGTCGCCGTCGATATGTTCGAACGGCTTCCGGTGCCGTATGGGCTGGTGCGGTTCGGCGTTGCGCCCGACCATCCCAAGCTCAAGCAGGTCACGACGGCCTTCGACCGCATCGCCGCCATGCCAGGCTTTCGCTTCATCGGCGGCGTTGCGGTCGGAGACGACGTCACGGTCGACGAGCTGCGCGAGGCCTATGACGCTGTCGTGCTCGCGACGGGCGCCGAACTGAGCCGGGCGCTCGACATCCCCGGCGAGGCACTGCCGGGCAGCCACAGTGCCGGCGATTTCGTCGCGTGGTACAACGGGCATCCCGATTTCCGCGATCGCCAGCTCGATTTTGACCATGAGGCGGCGATCGTGATCGGCCATGGCAACGTCGCGCTCGACGTTGCGCGCATTCTTGCCAAGACCGCTGACGAGCTGCGCCAGACCGATATCACGCGCCATGCGCTCGAGGCTTTGGCGGAAAGCCGGATTCGCACCGTCTACGTCGTCGGCCGCGGCGGGCCGGCGCAGGCCAAATTCACTGCGAAGGAATTGCGCGACTTTCTCGAATTGAGTGCATGCGACCCGTCGGTCGAGGGGCGCGACGTTGCAGCAGATGAATTCGAGCCGCGACGTCCCGATGATCCAGAGCTGGCCGAAAAGCTGTCACTGCTGCGCACGTTCTCGCAGGCGGCAACCACGAAGCCGCGGCGCTGTGTTTTTCGATTTGGCCTGTCGCCCGTCGCAATCAACGGACGCGGTCGCCTGGAGACGATCTCGTTCAGGGACCGGTCGGGCACTGTGGAGAACATCGCGTGCGGCCTCTCGTTCAGCAGCGTCGGCCGCAGGACGGCGCCTGTCGCCGGTGTTCCCTATGACGCGCATCGCGGAGTCCATGCGAACATCGACGGACGCGTCGCGATCGGTGATTCCCTGCTCGAGGGTCTCTATGCCTGCGGATGGAGCAAGCGCGGACCGAGTGGCACGATCGGCACCAATCGCGGCTGCGGGATTGCGACGGCTGAGGCCGTTCTTGCGGATCTAGCCCATCGACGGCCGCGCTCGGATAGTCCCGATGCGCTGCTTGCGCGGCTCTCCAGCCGCGTCGCGCGCATCGTGAGCTATCCGGATTGGACCACGGTCGACGCGGCCGAGAAACGCTGGGGAGCCCTGCTCGGCAAGCCCCGGGAGAAATTCGTCACGATCCCGGACATGCTTGCCGCGATGGATGCGTGACCCCGAACGGGCCGCAGGCCCCAGAGCGGGGCGGCGCCTACTCCTGATCGACGAGATCGTCCTCGAGGATCGCCATCTGGAACTGGAACGAGCGATCATCGTCCTCGTCATCGACGAACAGCACGCCGATGAACTCCTCGCCGATATAGACTTCGGCGGAATCGTCCTTCTTCGGCCGCGGCACGACACGAATCTTGGGATTGCCGAACACGCGCTTCAGATACGCGTCGAGCTTCCTCACTTCTTTGACGTCCACGGCAAGTCTCCAATCGAAATCTAACGTGGCGGGGTTTTAGGACGAGACGCGACGAACCGCCAGCATGAATTCCCAAAGAATTCTGGGGACGATCGGGGCCGGAAGGCAAGGCCCCGATTCAAATCGAACCAGGATCAAAGTCCCATGGCGTTGATCATCTGGTCCATGGTGCGCGACGGCTCGGCGCAACCGGCCTCGCCGACGATCTTGGCGGGAACGCCGGCAACGGTGACGTTGTGCGGCACGGGCTTGACCACGACCGAGCCGGCCGCGATGCGCGCGCAATGGCCCACCTCGATATTGCCGAGGATCTTTGCGCCGGCACCGATCATGACGCCGTGACGGATTTTCGGATGGCGGTCCTCGTTCTCCTTGCCGGTGCCGCCGAGCGTGACGCCATGCAGGATCGAGACGTCGTCCTCGATGAGCGCGGTCTCGCCGCAGACGAAGCCGGTGGCGTGGTCGAGGAAGATGCCGCGGCCGATGCGCGCGGCGGGATTGATGTCGGTCTGGAAGACGGCGGAGGCGCGGCTCTGGAGATAATACGCAAAGTCCTTGCGGCCCTTCTTATAGAGCCAGTGCGCGAGACGATGGGTCTGGATCGCGTGAAAGCCCTTGAAGTAGAGCAAGGGATCGATGAAGCGGGAGGTCGCAGGGTCGCGGTCGTAGACCGCGACGAGATCAGCGCGGAAGGCGTTGCCGAGATCGGGCTCGTCGCGCAGCGCCTCGTTATAGGTCTGGCGCACGAGATCGCCCGACAGCGAGGCATGATCGAGCCGATCGGCCAACCGGTGCACGACCGAATCTTCCAACCGACTGTGATGCAGCACAGTCGAATAGATGAAGGTCGCAAGCTCGGGCTCGCGCTGGACGATGTCTTCGGCCTCGCCCCGGATCCGATCCCAGATCGGATCGAGCGCTGCGAGCTTTCCTGCCGGATTGACCTGATGCATTGCCATGGCGTGCTCTCGAAATTCGCTCGTTTCGTTTGACCTATAGCACAGTCTAGCGTGCCCTGTCCTTGCAGGCTTGCCTGAGAGCGAACACGGAGTTACCCACGACACCCCCTCAAAGCCTTGAATCAAAAGGATTTCTTCTGACGTCCCACACGACGAGGTCGGCTCAAAGTGGTCAGAGTTCTGCCAAATTCAAGCCGGGCAGCGTCAAACTATTGGTGAATTCTGTCTCAACGGTTATTGCGGGCATGGTCGAGAGACGACGGAGACGATTTGAGCATTACGACCGACATTCTGCGCGCCCGCGCCGCGGGGTCCTTGTGGCTGCGGCTCGTCGCCGTCGCCCTGCCCCTCCTCCTGATCGCGCCGGCGTTCTGGAACGGATACCCCCTGCTTCAGTGGGACACTGGCGGCTATCTGGCGCGCTGGTATGAGGGCTATCTGGTCCCGAGCCGCTCGACGGTGTTCGGGCTCTATCTGCATTTGGGCGAGAGCTCGAGCTTCTGGCTCAACCTCGCCGTCCAGTCGCTGGCAACGCTGTGGCTGCTGCAACTGACGCTCCGCGTGCTCGGCCTGATGCAGACCTCCCGCTTCGTCGCGATCAGCCTGGTCCTGATCCTGTCGACCGCGCTGCCGTGGCTTGCCAGCATGCTGCTCACCGACATCTTCGCCGGGCTTTCGGTGCTGTCGCTGTTCATCCTGGTGGTCGCGGGCAACCGGATCTCCGGCATTGAAAAAATCTCGCTGTTCGCCTTCACCGCCTTTGCCGCAGCGACCCACAGCGCGACGCTCGGCGTCCTGTTCGGGCTTTGCGCCGCCGGCTGGTTGGTGCGGCCGCTGCTCGGCAAGCGCCTTCCCCTTGCAGGGCTTGCGCAAGGCAGCCTGACCATCGTCGCCGGCGGGGCCATGCTGATCATGGCGAACCACGCGCTGTCGGGCCAATGGGCCTGGACGCCGGGCGGCTATGGCGTCGCTTTCGGCCGCATGATGCAGGACGGCATCGTGGCGAGGTTTCTGGGCGATCACTGCCCGCGCGAGAGTTTCAAGCTCTGCCCCTACCGCAACGAATTGCCGGCGACCGCGGACGAGTTTCTGTGGGGCAAAAGCATGTTCAACACGCTGGGCCGCTTCGAGGGGATGAACGACGAGATGAGCTACATCGTCGTGCATTCGCTCGCCGACTATCCGGCCTGGCACGCGGGCGCAGCGCTCCGTGCGATGGGCCAGCAATTGCTGCATGTCGCGACCGGCGAAGGCACCAATGGCTGGATCCCCCACACCTACGGCATCATCGAGCGCTACATCCCCTCGCAGATCGTCCCGATGCGCGCGGCGCGGCAGCAGAACTGGAATCTTGATTTCGATTACGTCAACTGGCTGCACGTGCCGGTCGCGCTCGCCTCGATGCTGGCACTCCTCACCCTGCTCGGCCATGCGCTGGCAAGCCGACGGCTCGATGATCTGACGCTGCTCGCAACGACCGTGACGCTGGCACTGCTCGGCAACGCCTTGATCTGCGCCGTCATCTCCGGCCCCCACGACCGCTACGGCGCACGGATGGTGTGGCTTGCGACCTTCGTCGTGCTGACGGCGCTGGCGCGCGCCTTCGGCAGGGACGAGCCGGCAGACGACGCCTTAGCCGCGGCGTGACAGGAAGTCGATCACGCCGGTCTTGTAGACCTTGTCACCGACCGCGCGCATGTGATCGCGGTTCGGGATATCAAGCACTTCCGAACCGGGAATGATCTTTCCCAACTCTGAGGCTGAGCCCGCGACATCATCGGTAGTGCCGACGGCGATCAGGACCGGCACGTCGATGCATGCGGCTTCCTCCCTCTTCATCAGATCGCGGGTGCCGCGCAGGCACGCCGCGAGCGCCTGGCGGTCTGAGCGGGTTTGATCGGCGAACGCGCGAAAGGTGCGTCCGACGGGATCGGTGACGTCGTCGAGCGAGGGTGCTTCCAGCGCCTCGGCCACGTTCTCGCCGGGCCCGGTGCCCTCGATCAGGCCGCCGATGCCGATGCCGCCGAGGATCGCCGAGCGCAGGCGCTGCGGCTCGTTGAGACCGAGCCAGGCGGTCATCCGCCCGCCCATCGAATATCCCATCATGTCGGCCTGCGGGATGCCGAGATGGTCCATCAGCGCAAGTACATCGCCGGCCATGACCGGAATGGAATATTGCGCGGGATCGTAGAGTTTTGCGCTCTCGCCATGGCCACGATTGTCCAGCGCAAGCACGCGGCGGCCGTTCTTGCGCAATTCCGAGACCCAGGTCGGATAGACCCAGTTCACGTTCTTGCTCGAGGCAAAGCCGTGCACCAGGATGATCGGGTCACCCTCGCCTTCGTCGAGATAGGCAATTTCGACTGCGCCGTTGTGAAAGCTCGGCATCAACATAAGTCCGCGTCTGTTGGGGAGAGGGTGATATTAGGCCGCGGCTTCGCCGCCCGCCAGCGCAAGTTGCGCCCGGCGCAGCCGCCGCGCCCGCCTGCGGTCACACCAGGCCTGCGTCAGCCGCTCGGTGGTGGCCTTGATCGAGGACAGGACGCCGAACAGTGTCACCAGCGCGCCGAACAGCCACAGTGCAAGATCGAACGCACCGGTCGCAAGTAGCAGCGCACCGCGGCCGAGCAGCTTCATGATCGCGCGGGTCTTGCCGCCTTGGGCCTCGGCGAGCCGCGCCGCACGCGCAACGTCCTTCGGCCCCTCGGCGACGCGCAGCGTATCGAGCGCGCCGCGGGTGCCCGCCTTTTCGGTAACGCGGGCAACGTCCTTGCCGAGCCTGACCAGTGCGCCAGCCTTTTCGACCCGGAAAGCGGCCTTGATCGCGCTCGCGGTTTCGCCCGGCCGCAGCACCGAACCGGTGGCGACCGCGTTCTGGAGCATCGGCATGTCCACCACCTCGCGCGCGGAGCGGCCGGCCCATGCCGCGAGCCCCTCGCCGAGCCGCCCGACCTTGCGGGCGTCCTTCACCAGCGACAGGCCGGCGCGCACCGGCGCCGCACCGCCGACCGAGACATAGGTCGCCGCCGTCACCGCAAGTCCTGCCGCGGCGAGCCCGAGTACGAGGCGGTCGGTCTCCTCGCCCATGGCCAGATGCTTGCCCTCGCGCACGATGTCCCTGACATCACCGATCACGAAGAGATCGCCGGCCACCGTCCCGGAAAGGCTCGCGACGTCGTCGGCATTGCCGGTGACGAGACCGGTGGCAAAACGTTTGGCGAAATGCGAGGTGGAGTTTTCCTCCCGCACGGCGTCGTTGACCCGGCTCAAGAGGTCGTCAGGCAGCGCGATGCTGCGATCGCGCGCGAGCTCGACGAAGCTGTTCGCAAGATCGGCGTCGCGGGCTGCGAGCGCCGCTTCGATATTGTCCTGAACAAGCGCGGCGTTCTCGCCCGGTGTATTCTTGCCCAGAAGGGAATCAAGCTTCAGCTCCGACAGCACGGCCGGATCGTCTTTCGCCGCCAGAACAGCACCCGCCTCGCGCGCATGTGGCACGACCTGCACGAGTACAACGCTGCATGCCACGAGGGTGGTCAACGCGGTGCTGATTCGCAGCCACTTCATGCTCAAGCCTGGATGCCTGCCTGGAAATTCGTTTGGGAATTCGCCTGCCGCCCGGATTTTCGTTCGTCCACAGACATAGTATGCCAGATTTGCGACACAACGGCCCCGACGAAAGAAGGGCTTCTCTGAAGCGACAAGATTGTGTCGAATTTGCATGAGCAAATGAGCATGGGGCAGTTGCAACCTTTTGGTTCCACTGGGCTAGCAATCATCTGCACCCACCAGTATGGTCCGCGGCGTTCAAAGATGCCGCGTCAGTTTTGATTGTGTCTGCCGCCATTGCCACTCCAGGATGAGTTCCGATGTCCGACCATGTCGTCCCGCACTTCCACAACGATGCCGGTGTCCCCGTCATCGAAATCGGCTCGCAGGAGTTCATGTGCGTCGGCGCCAACCCTCCGTTCGACCATCCGCACGTCTTCCTTGATCTCGGCAACGACAACGAGATCATCTGCCCCTATTGCTCCACGCTGTACCGCCTCGCGACCGACCTGAAGGCCGGCGAGGCGCGCCCGCCCGAATGCGTGCTGAAGGACAAGGTGGCCTGACCGGCGGCATCCGCTAAGGGGTGGCCGTCTCCCGAACGATCATCATTGCCGGTGCCGGAATCGGAGGATTGACGGCCGCGCTCGCGCTTGCCGCCAAGGGCTTTCGCGTCGTCGTGCTGGAGAAGACCGAGCGGCTGGAGGAAGTCGGCGCCGGCCTGCAATTGTCGCCCAATGCGAGCCGCATCCTGGTCGACCTCGGGCTGCAGGACCGGCTCGGCTCGCGCGCGGTGACGCCGGAGGCGGTCAGCATCATGAGCACGCGCGCCGGCGGCGAGCTGATGCGCCTGCCGCTGGGTGCGGCGGCCGCCGAGCGCGCCGGCGCTCCCTATTGGGTGGTGCACCGGGCCGATCTGCAGGCAGCACTCGCCGCCGCGGTCGCTGACCATCCTGATATCGATTTGCGGCTGGGTGGGACTTTCGAGGACGTCGCCGCGCACGCCAAGGGACTCTCCGTCGTCTATCGCAGCGGCACGTTGCGCCGGAGCGAAGTGGCAAGCGCGCTGATCGGCGCCGACGGCGTCTGGTCCACAGTACGCCAGCATCTGTTTCCGGACGTAGCACCTCGCTTCTCCGGCCTGATCGCCTGGCGCGGCACGTTCGAGGCGACGCAGCTGCCGAAGGAGTATGCCTCGCGCCGCGTGCAGCTCTGGATGGGGCCGAACGCCCATCTCGTCGCCTATCCGATCACAGGCGGACACCAGATCAACGTCGTGGCGGTCGTGCCCGGCACCTGGAACAGACCGGGCTGGAGCACGCCCGGCGATCACCGCGAGGTGATGGACGCCTTCGCGGCGCCACGCTGGCCAGGCCCGGCGCGGATGATGCTCACCGCGGTCGACAGCTGGCGCAAATGGGCGCTGTTCACGCTGCCCGAGGGCGTCGCGTGGAGCAAAGGCGCGATTGCGCTGGTCGGCGACGCCGTGCATGCGATGCTGCCCTTCGCCGCGCAGGGAGCAGGAATGGCGATCGAGGACGCGGCCGTGCTCGCCGAGCACCTGAGCGGCAACGCCACCGAGAGCGCAGCCAGTATCGCCGCCGCGCTGGCGCGTTATGGCCGGGCGCGCGAGAACCGCGTGAAGCGCGTGCAGCGGACCGCGCGGCAGCAGGGCCGCATCTACCACCTCGCAGGCCCTCTCGCGCTGGCGCGCGATCTTGCGATCCGCACGCTCGGGCCGGAGCGCATGCTGGCGCGGCAGGACTGGATCTATCGCTGGCGCGCGTGAAAACGCGACGCTGACTTCAGTGAACGGCGCTGCCGGACTTCGAGCCAGGTGCCGGCTTTGCCCCAGGCTTGGCGGCGGTCGGGGCTACGGGCGGCGCTGGCGGGGGCGTCGGCTCCATGTCGCTGTCGCGGCACTTGTTGCGGCGCCAGTTCTCTTCCACAAGCTTCTGCTGCCCGCGCAGGGAGATATAGTCGTTGCGGTAGGCCAACTCCGAGACCACCGCGCCGCCGGTGCCCGTCTCCGCCTTCGCCATCAGCTTCTCCAGGTCCTCGACGCGCTTGGCGAGGCTCTTGCGCTCGGGGCCGAGCTGCTTGCAGTCCCAGAGCTCGTATTTGCCGGGATCGACGAAGGCCGGGCTGATGGCGTCGCTCACGCCGGCACAGCCGGAGAGCACAGCGCCCAGCGACAGCAGCGCGACCAGCGCAAGCGCGCGACGGCGGCGGTTCAGAATCGAAACAGACATGCCGGATTGGTAGTCCCCGTAGATTGACATTGCCTAAAGCAGCCAGAGATGTCCGGATTGAGGCTTGGCCTCATATCCCGGATTGAGGCTTGAGCGGATTGAGGCTTTGCCTTGTGCGGCCGGCTCGCTTAAGGAAGGGCACCCCTCGCCCCGTCCGGGTCCCAAGCCAGGCGGCCAGCAAGGGCTTTAAGTGTTTGATCCCGTTGGATCAAGCGGGCATGGCGGAATTGGTAGACGCAAGGGACTTAAAATCCCTCGGTGCGCAAGCGCTGTGCCGGTTCGACCCCGGCTGCCCGCACCATCACAGGCGCACTTCCGATGCCAAAGGCCCGGCGCGGCGCACCAGGCCCTTGTCTCTCGCGTTCTCGTCAGGCGCGCCGTCCTCAGACCTCGCCGATATACCGCAGCATGTCCCACAGCGTGATGGTGGGCGCGTTGGGCTTGACGACGGAGGTCCAGCCGCTGGCATTGGCGACAGAGCTCTGGTCGTCGTCGAGGATGCCGAAGAAGACTTCGAGCACGATGCGGCCGCCGACCGGGCCGAGCTGGGTGCCGGCGTTGGAATCCTTGTCGGCGACCTTGACGCCGTCCTCGATCTTCATGTCGAACGTGCCGTCGGCCTTGGCGAGGCAGGCCTGGGCTTCGGCCAGCACGTAGAGCCAGAGCGGTGTGCTGTCTTCTAGCTTGCTTGCGTCCGCACTTGGCATTTCTGGCATGTCCTTGAACGACAAGAGGCGCTCGCCGAATACCAGAGGCGGCTGGCTGCTCACGCCGAGCACTGCGGCGACATCCTGGCCCGAGGGCAGCGAGAAATTATAGCCGCGCTTGAGGTTGCGCGCCGCGAGCGAGCGGAACAGCATGTCCTGTCCACCGATCCGCGGCGGCAACACCAGGAGCGGATTCACAAGGCTGGTGTCGATCTTGTAGCTGTATTGCAGGCGGTGTTTGTCGGGCCCGACGCCCACGCCGCCGACCTGTGAGGGGTTGTCGCCCTTGGTACCCGGCGCGAGCTGATCAGTGACGAACAGCGACCAGTCGATGCGGTGACTCTCCGGCAGGTCGCCGAAGCCGACCAGGCTTTCGGCGGCGTTGTCGGCGCCATCGAAGATGCGGCGCTGGAAATTCTCGTTGAGCCGGTAGGCGTTGCGGATGGCCGAATGGCCGTAGCGATAGGCAGCCCCCGTGAATTCCAGCGGCAGCGCGGTGCGATCGCCCTTCTTGTAGAGCTTGTAGGCCTCATCGCCGTTGGCTGCCCGGTCCTGGACGAAGCTGTCATAGACCGGCTTCTGCACGATGCGCTTGAGGAGGTCGGTGACGATGATCGTCTGGTAGGTGAAGCGGACCTCCTGCTGCGCCGTCTGGAACAGCGTTTGTCCGGTCAGGCCCTGCGACTTGAAGAACGCGATCATCGCATTGTGGAAGTGGATGAAGGCGAGCTGAAGCTGGCAGACGATGGAGTTCTCGTCATTGCGGGGATCGCCGATGATGGCGCGATGGCTGCCGGCATCATCAGGCTTATAGTAGATCGTCGAACGCGGCAGGTCGTAAGGCCGATCCATGTTGGTCGCGAGCCGCCCGTCCTCGTCATACATGAAGGGCGATGCGGACGGCCCGAGGCCGTAGAGGCAATCCATGTCGAGCCGCGGCGTGCGCACGTCGTTGGGGAAGCTCGACAGGCCTGGCGGGAGAGTTGCGAGCGTCGAGCGCGTGTCGAAGGTCAGGTCATGGTCGATGAACTGGCCGAGATAGGTGTAGGCCGCGGGCACGAAGGGATTTTCCTCGTCGTCCGGCGTATCGGAGGCATCGTCGAGGCCCTGGTCGATCGCCTTGGCGATGATGCTCACGATCGTGTCGGGATCGGAGAGCTGCAACGATTGATACGTGTCGCGCTTCAACAGGCGCATGAAGCTCGCTTCATCGGAACCCTGCCCGCCATGTCCGCCCTGCAACTGGTCGCTTTTCATTTTCATGTCCGACATTTCAACGCTCCTTCAAAATGGCTGTTTTGAATCAATTCGCGTTATCGTCGCGCCACGCCCCCATAAATCCATTGCGCAGCGGCTGGCGGCAGATCGCCCTCCAGTTGCAAATTGGTCTTTTAGCCATCCGTCCGGTTCAACGCGGCGCACGTGACGCGTCGATTTGATGCAACACGTGATCGCGCGCGCGACCTTTGCGGTGTTTGCCGATGAAGGATTGAGCAAATGGAACTGTAGCTAGGTTGTATATTTACTATTTCACAACTGCCACACGCCACTCGCGTGACGAGACCGTGATGGCTCAGGTGTGAAGTGCGTCACATGCGATCATCTTTCTCGCGAACGACGCGAACAGGCGCGCAGCTGGAAGGGCTATGTGGAGCCCGAATGGGTGCGGCCGGCCAACTCGAATGAAGCTGCAGCTCGCACGGAAGCTACGAGCTCGGCGATTTCGGACAAATGCTGGAGCGCTGGGAGAGCAGAGAACGGGACCGAAAACTGTGGGTCTCTTCCTGATAAGGCGTTAGCGCCCATAGCGCGGCACCATTGGCAGCCTAGGTCGCCCGGCCCAATTCACCATCTCCAAGCGGCGCCAATTCTTGCCGGATTCCTGCCCGCCTACCTGCCATCCCCAAATGTGGGTTGTGCAACGCAGCATGCCTACTAAGACAGCCTCTGCAAATGTAGAGGTAGCTTCCTTGTCCGACGTCAATGCCGACAGTTGGGTGTCCTCGGGACACCGCCCGATGGGGTTTCCGGAATTCGTGATCGTGATCGCCGCCATCATGGCGCTGAATCCGCTCGCGATGGACATGATGCTGCCCGCCCTGCCGAACATCGGGGCGGCTTTCCACATTCCCGTCGCCAATCATCTCCAGCTCGTGCTGTCGACGTTCCTGATCGGGTTCGGCGCGGGACAGTTCGTGATGGGGCCGTTGTCGGACCGGTTCGGCCGGCGGCCGGTGCTGCTCGGCGGCATGACGGTCTATGCGATCGCCAGCGTGCTCGCGGTCGCGGCGCCCTCGTTCGAGACGCTGCTGCTGGCGCGCGCGCTGCAAGGGCTCGGCACCTCGGCAACGCGGGTGATCGCGACCTCGATCGTGCGCGATTGCTATGTCGGCCGGCGCATGGCGAGCGTGATGTCGCTGGCAATGATGGTATTCATCGCCGTGCCCGTGATCGCGCCGTCATTTGGACAAGCGGTGCTGCTGGTGACGCATTGGCGCGGCATCTTCATCGTGCTGATGGCCTACGGCCTCCTGGCGCTCGGCTGGACCGTGCTGCGGCTGCCGGAGACCTTGCCCGAGAGCGAGCGCAAGTCCTTGGCGCCGCGCGACGTGCTCGACGCCTTCCGCCAGACCCTGACCAACCGGCAAACGCTCGGCTACGCGGTTGCCGCGGGCTTCGTCATCGGCTCGCTGTTCGCCTTCGTGTTCTGCGCGCAGCAGGTGTTCACCGGCATCTACCATCTCGGCCATTATTTTCCGCTCGCCTTCGCGGCGATCGCGGCCGGCACCGCCATTGCGGGCTTTGCCAATGCGCGGCTGGTCGGCCGCCTCGGCATGCGCGTGATCTCGCATGGCGCGCTGGTCGGCTATGCCCTCGTTGCCGGCCTCATGCTGCTCACCGCGATCCTGCACGTGCTGCCGCTGTGGCTGTTCATGGTGCTTTCGGCGCTGATGATGTTCTCGTTCGGCATGATGATCGCCAACTTCACCGCGCTCGCGATGGAGCCGCAGGGCCACATCGCCGGCACAGCGTCCTCGCTCTACGGCTCGATCACGACGCTGTTCGGCATCGTCGTCGGCATGACGATCGGCCAGAGTTTTGACGGAACATTGCTGCCGTTCTCGACCGGTTTCTTCCTGTGCACGCTGGCCGCGCTCGCGGTCGTCGCCGTGGTGGAGAAGGGCCGGCTGTTCCAGCCGCACCATCGCGCGGGCGCTTAAGTCGCGCGCAGGAACTTCCCTCTCCCCTCCATGTTGTCCTGCAGCAATGGAGTTACGACATGGAACCAGAGCGCAAGGATCAACGCGCGCACGACGTTGACGAGGTCGAGCAGGACGTCTCGGAACGAGAGGAGCCCACCCTGCCCTTCGCGAGCGAAGGCCTCGAGCAGGTGCGCGACACCCACTGTTGATGGAGCTTACTCTCGCGGCGCGCGCCTGCTCGCGCTGAAATCATCCGCGTTGCTGGCGGGCGGATTGTGCCCGTCATCATGCGGCGGCACGAGTAGCACGACGAGCTTGCGCGAGACGCCGCCCCGGCCGAGCAGCGCCGCCTGAAGACTGAATTCACGCCTGACGAAATCGCCGGCACGTGCCGAGGTCTGCTCCATCCAGCCGAGGCAATCGGGCTGGTCGTGGAAGCACAGCGCCGCCCAGCCGCGCTCGAGCGTGCTCTTGCGCGGCAAGCCCCACGTATATTGGTAGGCGAACGGCCGCGAATAATGCGGATGATCGGGGCTGTAGAAGGCGGTGGCAAAGGCCAGCGCATCGTCGCCGCTGACGGCCGAGAGTGGCACGCCGGTGAGATCGCGCCACTGCCGCGTGAGCTCGGCGGCCGCCTCGTGATAAAACTCCCTGCCCTCTTCGTAGCCGTGCGCGTTGCGGTAGGCGGCATGGATGGGCCCCACGACCACGAGCGCGACGAGGCTGACGCCGGCAACCAGCACCGTGGCATTGACGGCATAGAAGCGCTCGATCGGATAGCGCGTGCCGCACACGATCAGCACGACGAACAGGAACAGGCCCTGCAACGCCCATAGCGACGGCAGGTCTGTGCCCACGGCGAGCGAGGTCAACATCGGCAGGAGCAACGTACCGAGCGCGACGTAGAACAGCAGCTTCAATCCTGAATCCATCGCGACAAAGTCCGCCGGCAGGCGTTTCAGCCGGTGACCTGCAATCATTACCCAGGTGACTGCTGCCGCGCTCATCGCCGCAACGAGGCCGAGCGCAAATGACTTCACCTCGCCGATTGCCGTGACGAGGTCGGCATTGGCATGCGTCAGGGCGTAGGAGAAGGTCGGGGCCCCCGTAGTCGCGAGCCAGTGGAGATGCGGCGACAGAGCCAGAAGCCCCGTGACGGAAGAGATCCAGGGCGAGGCCGACATGAAATAAGCGCGGCACGCCGGATGCATCGCCGCGGCGAGCACGAAGCTCGCGACCAGGAAGACCGAATAGTATTTCCCGACCATCGCCAGCGCCGTCGCAAGACCCGCTGCAATGGCCCACCGCACCGCACGCGTCTCGAAGGCGCGCAGGAAGCAGAAGGTCGCGAGCGGCCAGGTCGCCAGCAGCACGCTATTGGCGTTGAAGCGCTGGGCGTGAAATTGGTAGGCCGGCGTCAGCATCAATAACAGCAGCACCAGAAGCCGCTTGTGCCGGCTCACGAAGCGGCGCGAAATCAGGTCGACGAACCACAGCGCCAGCGCGGCGTTGGCCATCGCCATCAACTGCATCGACCAGTCGCTCAACGCGAAGATCGCGGTCCAGGCGGCCGCCACCCACCCCATCAGCGGCGGATGTTTTGGATAACCCCAGGCAAAATGCCGACCCAGCGTCCAGGCCTCGAGCGTGTCTGGATGCAGGCCGGCGCCGAGATAGGCGATCACGAGATAGAGCGTCCAGACTGCGGTGAAGGCGGTGAGCAGCAGCGGCACGGCCCAGCCGGTCTCCACACCATCGAGCCAGCGCAGGAAGGGACGGCGCCAGCGCGCAGGCGCGTGGTCCGAGCGTTCGGCCATCGCCTGGAATGCAAAATCTATCGGCACGTCATTCAAATCGACGGAGGGGAAAAGAGGCGGAAGAGCGGCGCCATCTATTTCAGCCCTCGAAACAAATGGCAACAATCGAAGACTGGAAAAGTTAAAGGCGGTTGCCTGGCCCAATACGCGGATCACGACGAAAATGGCCGGGTACAAAGTACCCGGCCATCATCGTCAAATCGTCAGGCGGCCTGCCGCCTATTCGGACTTGTCCACGTTCCACCACACTGGCGTCGCCGGGCCATCGAGCACGCCGGTGAGCGACTTGCGCCAGGAGCTCGGCGCCAGATACTGCCCGAGCGGGACGTAAATCACCTGATCGTAGGCTTCCTTCTGGATCTCAGTGGCGATCTTCTTCTGCTCGTCGAGCGAGGGGGCGCGCACGAAAGCGTCCTTGAGTTGCTCGATCTTGGCGTCTTCCGCCCAGCCGAACCAGCCCTTCTTGCCCAGGCCGCCGATCGAGAGATTGGCGATCGGGTTGGAGACGTCGGCAGACACCCAGTTGGTGAAGAACATGTTCCAGCCGCCCTCCTTCGGCGGCTTCTGGCTGGCGCGGCGGCTCACCACGGTCTGCCAGTCGGTCGCCTGGAGGTCGACCTTGAAGCCGGCCTCGCGGAGCTGCTGCGCCGCCACGATCGGCTGCGCCTTCAGCGTGATCACGTCGCCGGGCGCCATGATCACGACAGGCGTGCCGTCATAGCCGGATTCGGCGAGCGCCTTCTTGGCTTCCGCCAGGCCACCGCCCTTGACCAGCGTCTCGGAGCCGACGTCGGTTGCGAACGGCGTGTCGCAGATGAAGAAGGCGCCGCACACCTTGTAGTATTTGGGATTGCCGACCAGCGCGTCCAGCACGTCCTTCTGGCTCATCGCCAGCAGCGCTGCGCGCCGCACCTTCGGATTGTCGAAGGGCGGATAGAGAAAGTTCATGCGGCCGAGCGTCTGGTAGCCGAACTTGTTCAGCACCTCGATCTTCAAATCGCTGTTGGCCTCGAGCACCGGCAGCATGTCCCACGGAATGTTTTCCATGAAGTCGATGTCGCCCGATTGCAGCGCGTTCACCGCAGTCTGCGAGTCCGGCATCGTGACCCACTCGACGCGGTCGACCTTCACCACCTTGCCGCCGGCCGTCCAGCTCGACGGCTCCTTGCGCGGCACATAGTCCTTGTTCTTCTCGTAGACCGCCTTCACACCCGGCTGAAATTCAGCCTGCACGAATTTGAAGGGGCCCGAGCCGATCTGCTCGGGGATCTGCTTGTCGGCTGGTGTCTCGGCGAGGCGCTTTGGCATCATGAAGGCGACGCGCGAAGACGGCTTGCCGATGGAGTCGAGCACGAGGCCGTACGGTTCCTTGAGCTTCAGCGTGATGGTCTTGGCGTCGGTCGCCTCCAGGCTGGCTGTGAAGTCCATCAGCTTCTGGCCCATGCCGTCGACCTTGGCCCAGCGTTGCAGCGAGGCGACGCAGTCTTCGGCGGTCACGGGCGTGCCGTCATGCCACTTCAAGCCGTCGCGCAGCGTGAAGGTATAGGTGAGCTTGTCGTCGGAGATCTTCCAGTCCGCCATCTGCGGCTGGATCTTGAAATTCGAATCGGTCGCGATCAACGTGTCGTAAACCATGTAGCCATGGTCGCGCGTGATGTAGGCGGTGGTGAAGATCGGATCGATGATCCTGAGGTCGGAGTGCATCACCGCCGTGATGGTCTTGCCGGCGGCAAGCACCGGCGGGGCCAGTGCCGTGAGCGCGACAGCCGACAGCGCAAGTTTGGAGACGATTGCGCGGCGTCCCCGGCGCATGAAGTGGAACATCGAAGTTTCTCCTGACGTGAAACTGGTCAAAGGCAGGTTATTGGTTGAGCATTCGGATCGTTCCTTAGGCGAACCAACCTCATGCAATGCCTTTATCTTTTCGAGACTTGCAGAGAGCATCGAAAGCGTCAATCCGCTTTCGCTGCATGCCCATGCCGGCGCGCGCACGGGCTCCGCCCTTGCGCGTTTGGTTCTACAACGCGTCACGCCGATCGTTTCCCGACGCGCAGCGATGCGCGCCCCACGCGTTGCGAAGCCTGAAGAGACCGCCCATGAATCCAGCCAATCTCCCCTTTGATTCCGAGGCCATGCTGCAGGGCCTGCGCGCATGGGTTGAATGCGAGAGCCCGACCTGGGACGCGGTTGCCGTAAACCGCATGCTCGACCTCGCCGCGCGCGACATGGCGATCATGGGCGCGACGATCGAGCGCATCGCTGGACGGCAGGGTTTTGGCGGCGTCGTACGCGCGCGCTTTCCGCATCCAAAGCAAGGCGAGCCCGGCATCCTGATCGCCGGGCACATGGACACCGTGCATCCCGTCGGCACCATCGAGAAGCTGAGATGGCGGCGCGAGGGCAACAAATGCTACGGCCCCGGCATCTTCGACATGAAGGGCGGCAACTACCTCTCGCTCGAGGCTATCAGGCAGCTGGCCCGCGCCTCGTTCGCGACGCCGCTGCCGATCACGGTGCTGTTCACGCCGGATGAAGAAGTCGGCACGCCGTCGACCCGCGACATCATCGAGGCGGAGGCGGCGCGCAACAAATATGTGCTGGTGCCCGAGCCCGGCCGGCCCGACAACGGCGTCGTCACCGGGCGCTACGCGATCGCGCGCTTCAACCTCGAAGCGACGGGGCGGCCAAGCCATGCCGGCGCCACGCTCTCCTCGGGCCGTTCCGCGATACGGGAAATGGCGCGGCAGATCCTTGCGATCGACGCGATGACCACGGAGGATTGCACCTTCTCGGTCGGCATCGTGCATGGCGGACAATGGGTCAATTGCGTCGCCACCACCTGCACCGGCGAGGCGCTCTCCATGGCCAAGCGCCAGGCCGACCTCGACCGCGGCGTCGAGAAGATGCTGGCGCTGTCCGGCACAACCAATGATGTCGGCTTCAAGGTGACGCGCGGCGTCACGCGGCCGGTCTGGGAACCCGATACCGGGACCATGGCGCTGTACGAGAAGGCGCGCGGGATTGCCCGCGAGCTCGGCGCGGAGCTGCCGCATGCCAGCGCCGGTGGCGGCTCCGATGGCAACTTCACCGGAGCGATGGGGATTCCGACCCTTGACGGCCTGGGCGTGCGCGGCGCCAATGCCCACACGCTCGACGAGCACATCGAGGTCGATAGCCTCGCCGAGCGCGGGCGGTTGATGGCTGGGCTATTGGCCACGCTGGAATGAATTGAACAGTGTCATTCCGGGGCGCGTCGAGGACGCGAACCCGGAATCTCGAGATTCCGGGCTCGATGCTTCGCATCGCCCCGGAATGACAGTGTAAGCGTCTCGCAAAACGCGTTGGCTGCATCGCAAAAAGCGCGGTCCGGATGGCACGGGAATTGCTGAATTCTTGGGCTTACGGCAGAACCATGCCATGATGGTGCGTGCTGCCGGTTGACTCTAATCTGACGGATCCAACTTGCTCGGATATCTCGTTCGCCGCATCCTCGCCGCCGTTCCCGTGATGGGCGTGGTCGCGCTCTTCGTCTTCCTCCTGCTCCGGCTTACCCCGGGCGATCCCGCCGCGATTCTCGCCGGCGACAACGCGACGCCAGAGCGGCTCGAGCGCATCCGCGCCTCGCTCGGCCTCAACGAGCCGTTGATCGTGCAATTCATCACCTGGATCAACAAGCTCCTGCACGGCGATCTCGGGACGTCGCTGATTTCGAACCTGCCGGTGCTGAAGATGATCGGCCAGCGCGTCGAGCCGTCGATCTCGATCGCACTCTCCACCATCATCCTCGCCGTCGTCGTCGCGGTGCCGCTCGGCGTGATCGCGGCGTGGAAGCACGGCACCTGGATCGACCGCTTCGTGATGGGCCTGTCGGTGCTCGGCTTCTCCGTGCCGGTGTTCGTGGTCGGCTACGTCCTGATCGAGATCTTCGCGATCGACCTGCGCTGGGTGCCGGTGCAGGGCTTCAAGAGCATCACGGCCGGTTTCGGACCGTTCTTCGAGCGCATCATCCTTCCGACCTGCGCGCTCTCCTTCATCTATATCGCGCTGATCGCGCGCATGACGCGGGCGGCAATGCTCGACGTACTCGGCGAAGACTATGTGCGCACCGCGCGCGCCAAGGGCATCAGCGAGGTCGCGGTCATGATGCGGCATGCGCTGCGCAATGCCGCCGTTCCCGTGATCACCGTGATCGGCACCGGCTTTGCGCTTCTGATCTCAGGCGTCGTCGTCACCGAAAGCGTGTTCAACATTCCCGGCATCGGCCGCCTCACGGTGGATGCGGTGCTGGCGCGCGACTATCCGGTGATCCAGGCGATGATCCTGCTCACGTCACTGATCTACGTCGTCGTCAATCTTCTGATCGACGTCGCCTACACGCTCCTTGATCCGCGGATCAGGTACTGAGGATCAAGCATGTCGGTCGATACTCTTCCCCAATCATCCATCCCGATCACCTCGCCGCTGCGGCCAAAGTTCGGATTCCTCACGTCGACGCCGATCATCGCGGCCGCGACGATCTGCCTCGCGCTGATCGCGCTGATCTCGATCCTCGCGCCGCTGATCGCGCCGCATGATCCGGTTCTGCTCGCGCCCTCGCAGCGGCTGAAGCCCTCCTCCGCGCAGTTCCTGCTCGGCACCGACGCCTTCGGCCGCGATCTGTTGTCGCGTGTGATCTATGGCGGCCGCGTCTCGCTGCTGATCGGGATCGGCTCGGCGATCCTCTCGATCGCCATTGGGCTGGCGATCGGCCTCGTCGCCGGCTTCTTCAAGCTAGTCGATTCGATCATGATGCGCGTCATGGACGGCTTGATGGCGATGCCGAGCATCCTGCTCGCGATCGCCGTCGTCTCGCTGTCGGGCGCCAGCATCTGGACCGTGCTGGTCGCGATCACCATTCCCGAGATTCCGCGCGTGGCACGCCTCGTGCGTTCGGTCGTCCTGTCGGCGCGCGAGGAGCCTTATGTGGAGGCGGCAATCTCGGTCGGCTCGTCACTGCCGAAGATCATGTGGCGCCACCTGATGCCAAACACGATCGCGCCTCTGATCGTGCAAGGCACCTATGTCTGCGCATCCGCGATCCTCACCGAAGCCATCCTCTCCTTCCTCGGTGCCGGCATCTCGCCGGAGACGCCGACCTGGGGCAACATCATGGCCGAGGGGCGCCAGTTCTTCCAGATCAAGCCCTCGCTGATCTTCTGGCCGGGCCTCTTGCTCTCGCTCGCGATCCTCAGCATCAACCTGATCGGCGACGCCGCCCGCGACGCGCTCGACCCCCGCATGAAGCAGCGGGAGGGCAAGTGATTGTCCCGCCGGCCACGTCCCTTGTTCCGTCATTGCAAGCGAAGCGAAGCAATCCAGACTGCATCCGCGGGAAGATTCTGGATTGCTTCGTCGCTTCGCTCCTCGCAATGACGACGGAGTAATTTGATGACCAATACCGTCCTCGACATCAACAACCTCACCGTCTCCATCGGCAAGACGCCGAATGGCCCGAAGATCATCGACGGCATCTCCATCCGGGTCCGCGAGCGCGAGACGTTGTGCCTCGTCGGCGAGAGCGGCTCGGGCAAATCGGTGACCTCGCTCACCGTGATGGGGCTGTTGCAGAAGGGCGCGCTGACGCCGACCGGCGGCAGCGTCAAGCTCGTCGGCGAGGAACTCCTCACCGCGACCGACCGCCGCCTGCGGCAGTTGCGCGCGACGCAAATGGCGATGATCTTCCAGGAGCCGATGACCGCGCTCAACCCGGTCGTTCATGTCGGCCGCCAGATCGACGAGGTCCTGCGCGCCCACACCAATCTCGACGCCAAGGCGCGGCGCAAGCGCATCCTCGAGATGATGGAGCAGGTGCGGCTGCCGCAGGTCGAGCGCATCTTCGCCTCCTACCCGCACCGCCTCTCCGGAGGCCAGCGCCAGCGCATCATGATCGCGATGGCGCTGGTGCTGGAGCCGAAACTGCTGATCGCAGACGAGCCGACCACCGCGCTCGACGTCACCACGCAGAAACAGATCCTCACCTTGATCCGCGACCTCCAGCGCGATCACGGCACCGCCGTGCTTTTCATCACCCACGACATGGGCGTGGTGGCCGAGATCGCCGACCGCGTCGCAGTGATGCGGCAGGGCCGCCTGGTCGAGACCGGCACGCTTGATGCCGTGCTGCGCAATCCAACCATGGAATACACCCGCAACCTGCTCGCCTCGGTGCCGAGCCTGGTGCCGCGCGCGGCACGGCCTGAGACCAAGGAACCGGTGGTGCTGGAGGCCAACGACCTCGGAAAAGTCTATCGCGAGCGCACCTTCTTCGGCAAAGGCCGCGAGGTGGTCGCCGCCGACAAGGTCACCCTCACCTTGCACAAGGGTCGCACGCTCGGCATCGTCGGCGAAAGCGGCTCGGGCAAGTCGACGGTGGCGCGCTGCATCGTCCGCCTGATCGACCCGACCTCCGGCGGCGTGCGCCTCGCCGGCCGCGAAATCTCCGACCTGTCGCGGCGGCTGCTCCAGCCGCATCGCCAGAAGATCCAGATCGTGTTCCAGGATCCCTACCGCTCCCTCAATCCGCGCGTCAGCGTCGGCGAGAGCATCGCGGAAGGCCCGATCAACTACGGCGTCTCGCGCGCCGATGCGCTGAAGCGCGCACGCGAGCTTCTGGAACTGGTCGGCCTGCCGGCGGATGCGGTGTCGCGCTATCCGCACCAGTTTTCGGGCGGCCAGCGCCAGCGCATCGCGATTGCGCGCGCGCTCGCGCTCGATCCCGATGTGCTGGTTGCAGATGAAGCGGTCTCCGCACTCGACGTCTCCGTGCAGGCACAGGTGCTGGAACTTCTGGATGAGATCCAGAAGCGGCTCGGCATCGCCATCCTGTTCATCACCCACGACTTACGCGTCGCCGCGCAGATCTGCGACGAGGTCGTCGTGATGCAGCACGGCCGCGTCGTCGAACAGGGCCCGGCGGCGGAGGTGCTGACGCACCCGAAGGAAGCCTACACCAAGTCCCTGCTCGATGCGGCACCGGGCCGCGGCTGGGATTTTGCCAATTTCCGGCCGGTGGAAGGCGCGGCGGCGAGCGCGTAGGCCGCACACTCCTTTCGTCATTCCGGGGCATCGCGAAGCGATGAGCCCGGAATCCATAACCACCATCGTGAGTATGGATTCCGCGCCCAAGGGGGCGCGCCCCGGAATGACAACGGAGGCATTCGGCTGCGCTATCCAAACGCGGTATCCGCACCATTCCCAAAACGGCTTGAGGCCATGCGCGGCGCGATTGTCTGCCTTGCTTGCTCTTGCCGCAAAGGCGGGTAACGTCGCGCATCATTTGCGTTGGACCAGAATTGAATGACCCGTATCGCCGTCGGCGGCTTCCTGCACGAGACCAACACCTTCGCTCCGACGAAGGCGACGTTCGCGGACTTCCAGCACGGCGGCGGCTGGCCGGCGATGACGCAAGGCGCCGATGTGCTCAAGGTGATGCGCCGCATCAATGTGGGTCTCGCCGGTTTCGTCGAGGCGGCCGAGACCACTGGCTGGGAACTCGTTCCCATCATCGCCTGCGGCGCGAGCCCCTCGGCGCATGTCACCAGGGATGCCTTCGAGCGGATCGTGAAGGTGATGGTCGACGGCATCAAAGCGGCCGGCCCGCTCGATGCGGTCTATCTCGACCTGCACGGCGCGATGGTCACCGAGCATCTCGACGACGGCGAAGGCGAGATTCTCGCACGCGTGCGCCGCGTCATCGGTCCGCATGTTCCTCTCGTCACCAGCCTCGACCTGCACGCCAATGTCACGCCGGAGATGGTCGCGCACGCTGATGCGCTGATCGCCTACCGCACCTATCCGCATGTCGACATGGCCGACACGGGCCGCGCCTGCGCCAGACACCTCGCGCTGCTCCTGAAGACCAAGCAATGCCTCGCCAAGGCGTTCCGCCAGCTGCCGTTCCTGATCCCGATCAGCTGGCAGTGCACCAACGACCAGCCCACCAAGAGCATCTACGAAAAGCTCGCCGCGCTCGAGAGCGAAGCGGTGCCGACGCTGTCCTTTGCGCCCGGCTTCCCCGCCGCGGATTTCCGCGACTGCGGGCCGAGCGTGTTCGCCTACGGCAAGACGCAAGGAGATGCCGACCGCGCAGCGGAGGCAATCGTCAAACTGATCGAAAGCCATGAGGACGATTTCGACGGCAAGATCTTTTTGCCGGACGAAGGCGTGCGCCATGCGATGGAGCTTGCGAAGTGCGCGAGCAAGCCGATCATCATCGCCGACACCCAGGACAATCCCGGCGCCGGCGGCGATTCGGACACCACGGGCATGCTGCGCGCACTGGTGCGCAACAAAGCGAGCGCGGCGACCGGCGTGATCTATGATCCGGTCTCCGCCACGGCCGCGCATGCGGCCGGCGTCGGCGCGACCGTGGCACTGTCGCTCGGCGGCAAGTCCGGCATTCCCGGCGATGAGCCCTATCAGGAGACGTTCGTCGTCGAAAAGCTGTCCGACGGACGCTTCATCGCGCCGGGCCCCTATTACGGCGGCCGCGAGATGGAGATGGGTCCCTCCGCCTGCCTTCGCATCGGCGAAGTCCGCGTGGTCGTGAGCTCGCACAAGGCGCAGCTCGCGGATCAGGCGATGTACCGCTATGTCGGCATCGAGCCGACCGAGCAACAGATCCTCGTCAACAAGAGCTCGGTGCATTTCCGCGCCGACTTCGAGCCGATCGCCGCAAAGCTGCTGATCTGCGCCGCGCCCGGCGCGATGCCGGCGGATACCGCCTCGCTGCCCTGGACACGCCTGCGCCCGGGAATCCGCATCAAGCCGAACGGCCCCGTTTTCATTCCTCCATCACGCTAAGGGATCAAGGACAAGATGCCCACCATCGACCGCATCGACGGCTATGCCGACGAACTCACCGCCATCCGCCGCGACCTGCACGCCCATCCCGAGATCGGCTTCGAGGAGGTCCGCACCTCCGGCATCGTCGCCGACAAGCTGAAGAGCTGGGGCATCGAGGTGCATCGCGGCTTGGGGGGCACCGGCGTGATCGGCGTCATCAAGGGCAAGGGCTCGGGCGGAAAGCGCATCGGCCTGCGCGCCGACATGGACGCGCTGCCGATGGAGGAGAACACCAATCTGAAATGGCGCTCCACCATTCCTGGCCGCTTCCACGGCTGCGGCCATGACGGCCACACCACCATGCTGCTCGGCACCGCGCGCTATCTCGCCGAGACGAAGAATTTCGACGGCACGGTGCATCTGATCTTCCAGCCGGCCGAGGAAGGCCTCGGCGGCGCGCGCGCCATGATCAAGGACGGGCTGTTCGAAAAGTTTCCCTGTGACGAACTCTACGGCCTGCACAACGCGCCCGACCTCAATCTCGGCGAGGTCGCGATCCTGCCGGGACCCGCAATGGCCGGCGCCGACTTCTTCGACCTCCGCATCAACGGCTATGGCGCGCATGGCGCGATGCCGGAGCGCTCGAAGGACGCCGTGGTGATCGCAACCACGCTGGCGCAGGCCATTCAGACCATCGTCAGCCGCAACGTCGAGCCGCTCCAGGCCGCCGTCGTCTCGATCACCCAGATCCATGCCGGCTCCGCCTACAACGTCATCCCCGGCGAAGCCCATCTCTGCGGCACCGTCCGCGCCTTCTCCGATGAAGTGCGCGCCCTGATCCGCGAGCGCATGCGCACGATCTGCGCCGGCGTCGCCAGCGCCTTCCAGGTCGAGATCGAGGCCGACATCCGCGACGCCTTTGGCGTGCTGGTGAACCAGGTCGAGCAGTCCAAGGTGGTCGAAGAGGTCGCGCGCACCGTCGTCGATCCCGCCAAGGTCATCACCCGCACCCAGCCGAAGATGGGCAGCGAGGATTTTGCCGACATGCTGCAAACCATTCCCGGCGCCTATTTCTGGGTCGGGCATGACGGCTCGGTGCCCGTGCACAATCCCGGCTACGTGCTCGACGACAAGATTTTGCCGATCGGCGCCAGCATGTTCGCCCGCATCGTCGAATCCCGCATGCCGGTCGGTGGCCATGCATAAACCGCGCGCCGACGAGAACGTCACCTCGCTGCACGATCTGTCCGCGGTCGATCTGATCGCGGGCTACAAGGCCAGGCAGTTCTCGCCGAGCGAGGTGCTGGAGGACGTGATCGCGCATGTCGCGGCGTGGGAGCCGCATCTCAAGGCGCTCTACGCCTACGATCCCGACGGCGCGCGCGAGGCCGCAAAGGCCTCGACCGCGCGCTGGTCCGGCGGCGAGCCGTCCGGTCCGCTCGATGGCGTGCCGGTCACGGTGAAGGACAACATCGCGACCAAGGGCGTGTCCGTGCCGCTGGGCGCGGCGAGCGTGAAGCTCGTGCCGGCGGCGAAGGACGCGCCGCCGGCCGCGCGCCTACGCGAAGCCGGCGCGATCATCTTCGCCAAGACCACCATGCCCGATTACGGCATGCTGTCGTCGGGTCTTTCCAGCTTCCATGCGCTGGCGCGCAACCCTTGGGACCTCTCGAAAAATCCCGGCGGCTCGAGCGCGGGTGCCGGCGCCGCAGCGGCCGCCGGTTACGGCCCCCTGCATCTCGGCACCGATATCGGCGGCTCGGTGCGGCTGCCGGCCGGCTGGTGTGGCCTCGTCGGCTTGAAGCCGAGCTTTGGCCGCGTGCCGATCGATCCGACCTATGTCGGCCGTGTCGCAGGTCCCATGACCCGCACGGTCGACGATTGCGCGCTGATGATGAGCGTGATCGCAAAGCCCGACCGGCGCGACGGCATGAGCCTGCCGGCCGACACCATCAACTGGAAGACGCTGGAGAAGTCGCCGCGCAAGTTGCGCATCGGCCTGATGCTCGATCTCGGCGTTGGCCTCCCGCTGGAGAAGCCGGTGCGTGACGTCGCGGTGAAAGCCGCGAAGGCGTTCGAGTCCGCCGGCACTGTCGTCACCGAGGTCGACGGCATCTTGACGCGCGAGATGCTCGATGGCCTCGACAATTTCTGGCGCGCGCGGATGTGGGACGATCTCGCGAAACTCTCGACCGAAGACCAGGCCAAAGTGCTGCCCTACATTTTCAAATGGGGCGAGTCCGGCGCAAAGCTCTCCGGCGTCGATGTGATCCGCGGCTTCAACCAGACCATGGCGATCCGCGCCGCCGCGGCAAAGCTGTTCTGCGAGCTCGACTACGTGATCTCGCCGACGGCGCCGAACGTCAACTTCCCGGCGGAGCTCGCCTCGCCTACCAACGATCCGATGAAGCCGTTCGAGCACATCTGCTATACCGTGCCGTGGAATATGTCGGAGAACCCGGCGATCTCAGTCAATGGCGGCTTCGACGCCAAGGGCTTTCCGATCGGCGTGCAGGTCGTCGGCCGCCGCTTCGACGACATCGGCGTGCTCGGCATGGCCAAGGCGTTCGAGGGACTGCGCGGTGCGCAGCGGCCCTGGCCGAAGCCGCCGAAGAAATAACCCTTCCGTCATTCCGGGGCGCGCGCCAGCGCGAACCCGGAATCTCGCGCCACATCTCCAGATTCCGGGTTCGATGCTTCGCATCGCCCCGGAATGACGTGCTAGGTATCAAGACAAGAAACGAGGGAAGGAAACCACCATGGCGTATGAGACGATCAAATACGAGGTCGCCGACGAGATCCTCACCATCACGCTGAACCGTCCGGACAAGCTCAACGCCTTCAACGCCAAGATGCAGGCGGAGCTGATCGAGGCGTTCGACGCCGCCGACAAGGACGACAACATCCGCGCCATCATCGTCACCGGCGAAGGCCGCGCCTTCTGTGCCGGCGCCGATCTCTCCTCCGGCGCCGACACCTTTGACCGCGACGCGCGGCGGGGACCGGTGAAGCGGCTTGCGAGCGGCCAGGTCGATTACAGCGATCCGCAGGTGCGCGATGGCGGCGGCCAGGTCACGCTGCGCATCTTCAAGAGCCTGAAACCCGTGATCGCCGCGGTGAACGGGCCTGCGGTCGGCATCGGCGTCACCATGCAGCTTGCGATGGACATCCGCATTGCCTCGGAGGCGGCGCGCTTCGGCTTCGTGTTCTCCCAGCGCGGCATCGTGCCGGAGGCAGCGTCGAGCTGGTTCCTGCCGCGCCTCGTCGGCATCTCGCAGGCGCTGGAATGGTGCTACACCGGCCGCGTTTTCCCGGCGCAGGAAGCCCTCGCCGGGCGGCTGGTGAGCAAGGTGCTGCCGCCGGATGACCTCCTGCCGACCGCGCGCGCGCTCGCCAAGGAGATTGCAGCCAAGACCGCGCCCGTGTCGATCGCGCTGATCCGCCAGATGATGTGGCGCATGATGGGCGCCGACGATCCGATGGAAGCGCACAAAGTCGACAGCCGCGGCATCTATGCCCGCGGCCGCTCGGACGATGTCAAGGAAGGCGTGACGTCGTTCCTGGAGAAGCGCCCCGCGCAGTTCAAGAACAAGGTGTCGAGCGACATGCCGGACTATTTTCCGTGGTGGACGGAGCGGGAGTACAAGTGAGCCTGGAGCCGACGAAGCCGCAAGACGGCGTCGTCCTCCTGCACGGAATCAGCCGGACGGCGCGCTCGTTTCGCAAGATGGAGATTGCGATCGAGCGCGCCGGCTACGCAACGCTCAACCTCGACTACGCCAGCCGTCGCAAGGCGCTTCAAGAGCTCGCGGATGACATTCATCCCGCGATCGAATCATTTGCCGGCTCAGTAAACGGCTCCGTGCATTTCGTCTGCCACTCCATGGGCGGCCTCCTGGCACGCGTCTATCTCGCGCGGCACCGGACGCAAAACCTCGGGCGCGTCGTGATGCTGGGGACGCCCAACGGCGGCAGCGAGATCGCCGACCGACTGATGGGCTCTTTCCCCTACCGTGCCTTCTTCGGCCCGGCCGGACAGCAACTCGGCACCTATCGCGACGCCGCAACCACGGCGCTGCTGCCGCCAATCAGCTATCCCCTCGGCATTATCGCCGGCGACCGCTCGATCTATCCGGTGGCGGGCGCCTTGCTGCCGCGCCCCCATGACGGGCGGGTCTCGGTCTCGAACACCACGGTCGACGGCATGGCCGACCATATCGTTGTACACGCGTCGCATCCGTGGCTGATGCGAAATGACGAGGCGATCGCCGCGACCATCGCCTTCCTGCAGAACGGATGTTTCCCGACGGATTCGTGATCGTAGGCTGGGTTAGACTAGCTTTGGTCTCTCAG
Source organism: Bradyrhizobium sp. CCGUVB23 (assembly GCF_024199885.1). Lineage (NCBI taxonomy): Bacteria > Pseudomonadati > Pseudomonadota > Alphaproteobacteria > Hyphomicrobiales > Nitrobacteraceae > Bradyrhizobium > Bradyrhizobium sp. CCGUVB23. The sequence continues at coordinate 7,454,313 of NZ_JANADQ010000001.1, read as the reverse complement.
GAGGTTGTCCATCTGGTCTGAACCGAGGAAGCTGAGGTTGCGAAGCTTCAGTGTTCCAAGGAGAGACCAGATGAACGTCCACAAGAGAAGAAGCTCGACGAGATCGCGCCACGACGCACACGCGACGAGGTGATCGACGTGCCGTCGATGCGAGCAGTGAACTGACGGCATGTCCGCTTTCGAGGGTGGAGCGGAAATCTTGTGCTCGACCTTGGTATTACGGCCTATGCCCCTCAACGGACATTACTTTCAATTAACCGAGAACACACGATGGCTTAGCGTTCTCGGGACTACCTAGGCGGCTTGATCAATGCTCTCGATCGAATAGCAACCTGCAATCCGGACAGGCGTTAGGTGCCATCACCGCGCGGACCCCTGTCAGTATTGGTGATGAGATCGCCCGTCAGGCGCTCCCGCCTCACTCTAGCCTTGGAAAGAGTGCGCCATGCGACGACGCTCACAGCCCCATACATTTGAAGAGAATCCGAACGCGGAGAAAGCCCGCTTCGAAGCTGCGTCGCCGCAGAGCTCACCATCATCGATCATGCCGCAGGATGCGGACCATGACATGTATCTTGTACTACTGGACGCCTTTGGGACATGGGTAGGCCGCGCCTGGGGCGAGACCGATGATGATGAGGGTACGTATCGCGAGATGCTAATCCGCGACCTCTTGGACGGCGCGTACAGTCATCCGGTGCGCATCGTCGCCTTCAACACCGCCGACGGATGGTCGCGCAATATCACGACCGAAATCGCTGCCGAGTTGAAGCAGCGCAGAGACGAAGGGGAGAATATCCCCGCCTCCGTACAACATTTGCTGGAAATGGCTGGCAACTCACGGGTACTAAACCAAAGGCAGAATCCGGCGCGAGAAATGGCAATGGACAGCGCGAAGCACTGCCAAGATAAGGCGGCGGAATGCCTTCGCATGACCAAAAAGTCGAAGTGCGACGAAGAGGCTATGATTCTGAGGAATATTGCTCAAAGCTGGTCAAGACTTGCGGGCCAGATCGACCGATACAACGCGGTCCTGCGCGAACAAAGCCGCATAGTCCGAAAGTAAGGCGGCGGCCTCTTTAATTCGGCGAATGTCACGTGTTGGCCCATCTGCGACCTCGTGCGACGTCCGCTTTGCCGCTGTTGAGGGCATAGCGGACATCGTTAAAAGGGGCCGGGGCGGGGTCTGAAAAGTAGAACCCCCGGAGGGTTCCGAACGCGGCGGCGGTCGCACCTTAGTCCCCGTAAGTTACGGAATTTAATCCTAGAATGAAATTCTCTCGATATGCTACGCTTTGTTTGCCCCTCCCCAACCAAGGCGCTCGCAATACAGGATTGCAAGGTCTGCTTGTGAAAGTGTCTTGAGATACTCGATGTCATCGGCGTCTTTCATCCACTCAAGCAACTTTTCACGGGGGGTAGATTTGTCGAGCCGGGATTTCCTTTCCTTCTGCATCCGGGATTAAGTAGGTCTCCCCAAAGCGCAGCCTTGGCGGCGCACCTTCAGGCGCGAACGCAAACTCTGGATTTTCGCCGTCACCTTCGGCGACGAGCAGCAGCGTATGCCCGTGTCGGTGAGCTTCGCTTTCATGATGCAGTCTCTCAGGGTTGCGTGTCAGCTTGCGCTAACAAAAACGGCGATACAGTAGGGTACGCTGAGAGACGGCAAGATAGAGGCGAGATACGCCAGAAAGCCTGTAACCGTAAGGGTTTACGTGTCCCACACCGTATCAGGCCGTCACACCGCGTATCTCAAAAAATATTTAGCTTCGCTAAACCCACCCTACGCAGCATCAATCCATTACCAGCGCCACGCGCCCGATCGCCTTGCGATCGATCAGCAATCGCATCGCCTTCGCATAGTCCTCCAACGGCAGGCGATGCGAGACGTTAGGGCGCAGCCCATCCTCGGCCCATTGCAACAACGCCGCCAAACGGACCTGTCCGAGCGCCGGATTTCTTCGCACGGCTTCGCCGGCACGCACACCCAGCACGCTCGCGCCCTTGATCAACAGAAGATTGGTGCGCGCAAGTCCAATACCGCCAGTGAAGCCGATCACCAGCACGCGCGCGCCCCAGGCGATGCAGCGTAGGCTGCTTTCGAAGACTTCGCCGCCGACAGGATCGAAAACCACGTCGGCGCCTCTGCCGTCCGTGATACGTTTTACGGCGTCGCGAAACGGTTCACGCGAATAGAGCACCAGGTGATCGGCACCCTTTGCTTTCGCGATTTCAAGCTTTTCCTCCGAGGAGGCACAGGCAATCACGGTGGCGCACAGCAGCTTGCCCATTTCAACCGCTGCAAGCCCAACACCGCCACCGGCGCCGTGCACCAGCAACACCTCACCAGCTTGGAGTCCGCCGCGATCGATCAGCGCGTGATAGGCGGTGCCGTGGCCGGCGAGGAAGGTCGCGCCTTCCGCGTAGTCGAATGTCGACGGCATCGGTACCAATTGCGAGCTCGCCACGGCGGCCTCGTCGGCATACGCGCCGTAGCGCATCTTCACGATGACCTTGTCGCCGACGGCGATGCCGCGCGCCGCAGCATCGACCTCGGTCACATCGCCTGCGGCTTCCACACCCGGCGTGAACGGCAGCTCGGGCTTGAGCTGATATTCGCCGGCCGCCATCAGAATATCCGGAAAATTGAGCCCGGCGGCGCGGATCGCAACCCGCACCTCGCCCTCCCCAAGCGGCCGCGACGGGAAGGTTTCGAGCCGCAAGCTTTCGGGCGGTCCGAGCTCGCGGCAAACGACAGCCCGCACCATCAGGCCGCACTCGCCTTGCGGCGAAGCAGCGCTTCGCGGATCAAAGGCAGCCGGTCATTGCCGAAATACATGTCGGTCTTGTCGAGAAAGATCGTCGGCGAGCCGAAGCCACCGCGCGCGACAACCTCTTCCGTGTTGGCCTTGAGCTGATCCTTGATCGCCTGCTCGGAAATGCCGGCGAAGAGTTGTTGCGTGTCGACGCCGACCGTCCTGCAGATGTCCGCGAGCACCGCGTCCTGCGATATATCCTTGTCCCCGCCCCAATAGGCCTCGAACACCGCGGTCGCGAACGGCATCATGTCTTTGCCGAGCCAGATGCAGCCGCGCATCGCCTTCACGCTGTTCACCGGGAAAACCGTCGGCGGCATCTTGATCGACAGGCCCGCCGAGCGCGCCCAGTCGCCGAGGTCCTTCAGCATGTAGCGCGCCTTCAGCGGCACCGGCATTTCACGCTGCGCATAGACGCTCGGATTGACGCTGTTGAAGACGCCGCCGACCAGGATCGGCCGCCAGGAAATCTCGACGCCGAGCTCCTTTGCCAGCGGCTGGATGTTGTGGAAGGCGAGATAGGTCCAGGGGCTGGAGCAGTCGAAGAAGAACTCGATCATGGGGTTTCCTTTGTCTCCATTTGTTCCCTGTCGAGACCGCCGGAATATGAGCCGACTTTTGTTGTTCTGTACCTCGACGTTAAGACATGGCAGGAAGGTGCGCAATGATATCAGATACGGAGGGCGCCATGCTGTTTCCGACCACCATCGCCGGCTCCTTGCCGAAACCGGAATGGCTCGCCGAGCCGAACATGCTCTGGGCGCCCTGGAAGTCGAAGGGGAACGAGCTCCTGCGCGCCAAGCGCGACGCGACGCTGATCTGGCTGAAGATCCAGGAAGACGCCGGCATCGACATCGTCACCGACGGGCGAGCAGGCGCGGCAGCATTTCGTGCACGGTTTTCTCGAGAAGATCGAGGGCATCGACTTCGCGCACAAGGTCGAGATGGGAATCCGCAAGGATCGCTACAAGGCGATGGTGCCGCAGGTGGTCGCGCCGTTGCAGCTCAGGGATCGCGTCCACGCCTTCGAGGCGCGCGTGGCGCGGACGCACACCAAGAAGAAGCTGAAATTCACCCTGCCCGGCCCGATGACCATCATCGACACGATTGCCGATCGCTACTACGGCGATCGGGTCAAGATGGCCTTTGCCTTCGCCGACCTCCTGAACGCGGAGGCCAAGGCACTGCAGGCCGACGGCGTCGATCTCATCCAGTTCGATGAGCCCGCCTTCAACGTCTACATGGACGAGGTCAACGACTGGGGCATCAAGGCGCTGGAGCGCGCTGCCGAGGGCCTCACCTGCACGACCGCCGTGCACATCTGCTACGGCTACGGCATCAAGGCCAATACCGACTGGAAGGAAACGCTCGGGAGCCAATGGCGGCAGTATGAGCAGATCTTCCCCGCGATCGACGCGAGCTCGATCCAGCAGGTTGCGATCGAATGCCGCAATTCCAAGGTGCCGCTCGATCTGCTCGCGCTGTTGAAGGGCAAGATCGTTCAGGCCGGCGTAATCGATGTCGCCAGCGACACGGTGGAGACGGCGGACGACGTCGTTCAGGTGATCGACGCGGTGTCGAAATTCGTGCCCAAGAGCAACATCATCGCGACGACCAATTGCGGCATGGCGCCGATGCGGCGGGAGATCGCGGAAGCCAAGCTGATGGCGCTCTGCGCCGGCGCTGCGCTCGCGCGCGAGAGGCTGAGTTGATGCGGCTTGCGTGCAGCACCGCGTTGCTGGCAGCCCTCGCGCTTCCGGCGCACGCCGAGGATCGTTCCGTGCTCGTCAATTGCAAGGCGATGGTGGAGCGCGCCGCGAAGGATACCGGCACGGCAAGCGATGCGGAGTTCGCCCGCTGCCGCCAGGTGATCCGCGAATGGGCCCTGCGCGATGCGCGGATGACAGTGGACGAACAGGGACGGCCGCTGCGCTGGAGTCACAAGCACACTGCGTTCCCTTCCCCCTTGCGGGGAAGGGTTGGGGAAGGGGTGCCACAAGCGCTGACCTCACCCGGGGCTACCCCCCTCCCTAGCCCTCCCCCGCAAGGGGGGAGGGAACGGTCCTTGCGCTGGGATGCAGTGTAGCCTCGTAACCGGCGTGCAGTGCGCGCAGCGTCGACGGCGGTGTCAGCAGCATTGCTTCGTCGAGCTCACGCTTCGCTTCCACATAGCCCGCCGGCGACCACAACAGCACCCTGCCCTGCGTGACCAGAAAGCTTTCCTCGCCTTGGCTCACCATTGCGCCGACCGGAAGCTGGTCGAGCGGCATCAGCAGCGCATGCAGTCGTTTCTGACCGTGATCGAGTCGCTCGTGGTGCAGCACCGTGTCGATGTCGTGCATGCGCACATCATGCACGCGATTGCCTTTCTCCCATGCGGCCCGGAAGCGATTGGCATCGTCGCGGCGGCAATAGAAACAGGGACGATGTCCGGCAGCAAGCGCGGTGGCCTCGTCCAGGAAGAACAGCTCGGTCCAGCTCTGCGTCGCCATCACCTCGCGGCGACGGCCGCGGAATTCGCACGTGCAGGTCAACCAGGCCGGCGTCGACCAGCGCTTTTTGAGCAGCGTCTTCGTCGCGGGATCATGGATGATGCCGCGGTTGCCCGTGAACATGCCGCGATGTGGGGCGGCGATGATTTCGCCCGTCGGCATGACGCGGTTTTGCAGCGGCACTATTTTGGTGGCGCCGCGGTGACGCGCATTTTCCACAGGTTCCAGACACGGTCGAGAACCTGCAGATTGATCGCATCGGCCTTGGCGCCCTCCGCTGTCGTCAGATAGTTCACCTCGCCGCCAAGCGCGATCGCCTGCGACTGCAGCCGCGCGTTGACGTCGGTGTAGTAGGCGCGGAAGACCGCGACTCTCGCGGACGGGCCGACGGTGACATCACCATGGCCGCGCATCAGCACCACCGACTTGTCGGCGAGCGCGAGCGCCAGTCCCTTGCCGATAGCCGAATTGCTGACCAGCATGTTGGTCTCGCCGAAGTCTTTGCGGATGTCCCAGACCGGCGCACCCGCGGCGAGGAACGCCGCGTTGTGGAAGACCGGGCGCAGCGCAACCTGGCTGATCGTGAACGGGATCACGCCAGGCGAGTGCGTGTGCACGACCGCCATCACATCGGGACGGGCCTTGTAGATCTCGCTGTGAATGAAGCGCTCCAGGAAGACGCTACGCCCCTTGGCATCCACGGCATTGCCGTCGAGATCGAACTCCATGATGTCGTCGGCGCTGACGAGCGCCGGCGCCAGCGAGCGCGACATCAGGAAGTGATCGGGATTTTTGGGATCACGGGCGCTGACATGGCCAAAGCCGTCGAGCACGCCGAGGTCGGCGAGAACGCGGCTGCCGACCACGATGTCCTCGATCACGGCAGGGTCGAGAGCCGAGGCCTGGCGATCCTGGCATCGGGCCTCAGCCGCAAGCAGTGTCCCTGCGAACGCGACGACGACGCCGAACCATGCCAACCGCGCGCGTCCGGCCATCGTGATCAGCTCCCGTGGCTTACGCCGCACCGTCGCGGAGCGGCGGGTGATAGGACAGCGCGGTGTCCCAGGGGAAGAAGATCCAGGTGTCCTGCGAGACTTCCGTAATAAAGGTGTCGACCAGCGGGCGGCCCTTGGGCTTGGCGTAGACGGTGGCGAAATGCGCCTCCGGCAACATCTCGCGGACCAGCTTGCCGGTCTTGCCAGTGTCGACGAGGTCGTCGACGATCAGAAGCCCCTTGCCGGTGCCGCCGCCGAGCTTCATGGCCGCGTCGGAAATGCCCTTGAGCACCTGAAGGTCGCCCTGCTTGGTGTGGTCGTAGCTGGCGATGCAGACGGTATCGATCACGCGCACACCGAGCTCGCGCGCCACGATCGCGGCCGGCACCAGGCCGCCGCGGGTAATCGCGATGACCGCGTGGAACGGGCCGACCTCGTTGAGGCGCCAGGTCAGTGCCCGACAGTCCCGGTGAAACTGGTCCCACGAGACCGGAAAGGCCTTGCCGGCCCGCTCCTGCGCACTCAGTTCCGGTGCCTCACCCATCGTCGTCTCCATTCCTCGCAATCGTCTTCTGCTAGCGGGTGATGCTCAATCCCGCCAGCATTTCCTTCACCGCTGCCATTGCTGCTGCCAACTTCTCCGGATCGCGCGAGCGTACCACCAGATTGGTGTTCGGCTTCTGCTCCTCGTCCATGAAGGGATAGCTGCCGATGATGGTGTCGGGATGGGCGCCGGCGATTGCACGCAAGGGGCCGCCGATGTCGCCCTCCCGCGCATTGGCACGGACCGATTCAGAGAGCATGCGCACGCCGGATTTCAGCTTGGGCGAGACGATATCCATCATCGCCTGCATGATCGACGGCACGCCGGCCATCACGACGACATTGCCGATCTTGAAGCCGGGGGCAAGAATGGTCGCGCTCTGGATCAGCTCGGCGCCGTCGGGGATGCGGGCCATGCGCAGGCGGGCTTCGTTCAAATCCTGCTCGCTCCAGCGCTCGCGGAAGCGGGCGACCACCTCGGGGTGATGATCGATACCGACGCCGAAGGCCTTTGCGACGCTGTCGGCGGTGATGTCGTCATGGGTCGGCCCGATGCCGCCGGTGGTGAAGACATAGGTGTAGCGATGCCGCAGCGCATCCAACGCCGCGATGATGTCGGGCTCGTCATCGGAGACGACCCGGACCTCCTTCAGGTCGATGCCGATATTGGTCAGGTATTCGGCGATGAAGCCGATATTCTTGTCCTTGGTCCGGCCGGACAGGATCTCATCCCCAATGACCAGAATGCCCGCCGTGACGATCTCGCTCATAAATTTGTCCCTCACCTGTAACGTCGACTTTGCCGAGGTAACGCGTTGAAGTCACGCGGTTTTGCTGCCGAAATAAGCAGTCCTCAGCCATTTTTTCAGGCACCTTTCCGGCCATGTCAGGCAAATGCCCACAGTCCATGCTTATCGCGCTGGCCCGGCCCTTGCTACTACCGGGGTAAGTCATGCACTCTCGCATGCATGGCCACAGGACGTTGCGGTCTTCACCAAGACCTAGACGACCTAACCAGTGGCGCAACGCCTGGGGAGAACAGTCGGGATCTATGGCAGTCGCGTTTGACGAAATGAACATTCCCGGCGGGGACCTGCGCCCCGCCTATCAGGAGCTGGCACGCTGGCTCGAGGAGACGCCTCCCGAGGCGCTCGAATATCGCCGCCAGGAAGCGGAGCTCCTGTTCCGCCGGATCGGCATCACCTTCGCGGTCTATGGGGATTCCGAGTCCACGGAGCGGCTGATCCCGTTCGACGTGATTCCCAGGATCATGTCGGGCAAGGAATGGGCGCTCCTGGAGAAGGGCCTCAAGCAGCGCGTGCGCGCGCTGAACATGTTCCTGCGCGACATCTATCATGGTCGCGATATCCTGCGCGCCGAGGTCGTGCCCGACGACCTGATCTTCCACAACCCGGTGTTCCGGCCCGAGATGAACGGCCAGCAGGTGCCGCACGACGTCTACGTGCACATCGCCGGCATCGACATCGTCCGGGTCGACGCCAACGATTTCATCGTGCTGGAGGACAATGCGCGCACGCCGTCCGGCGTGTCCTACATGCTGGAAAACCGCGAGATCATGATGCGGCTGTTTCCAGACCTGTTCGCCCGCCACAGGGTGGCGCCGGTCGAGCGCTATCCGGATGAGCTGCTGGCCGCCTTGCGCTCCGTCGCGCCGCTCAGTGCCTCGGCCGAGCCGACGGTCGCCCTGCTCACGCCCGGCGTCTACAACTCCGCCTATTACGAGCACTCTTTCCTCGCCGACAAGCTCGGCATCGAGCTCGTCGAGGGCAGAGATCTCATCGTCAAGAACAACGAAGTGTTCATGCGCACGACGGAGGGGTTGAAGCGGGTCGACGTGATCTATCGCCGCGTCGACGACGACTTCCTCGATCCACTCACCTTCCGCCCCGACTCCGTGCTCGGCGTGCCTGGGCTGATGTCGGCCTATGCGGCCGGCAACATCACGCTCGCCAACGCCGTCGGCACCGGGATTGCCGACGACAAGGCGATCTACTCCTACATGCCGGACATCGTGAAATTCTACCTCGGCGAGGAGCCGATCCTGAAGAACGTGCCGACCTGGCGCTGCCGCGAGCCGAAGGACCTCGCCTATGTGCTCGACAACTTAAGCGAGCTCGTCGTCAAGGAGGTGCACGGCTCCGGCGGCTACGGCATGCTGATCGGCCCCGCCGCGACGAAAGCGACCATCGAAGCCTTCCGCGAGAAGCTCAAGCGCGAGCCCGAAGGTTTCATCGCGCAGCCGACACTGGCGCTGTCGACCTGCCCGACCTGCACCGCAAGCGGCCTCGCGCCGCGCCATGTGGATTTGCGGCCCTTCGTGCTGACGGGCAGCAAGCGCACCACCATCGTGCCGGGCGGGCTCACCCGCGTGGCGCTGAAGGAAGGCTCCCTGGTCGTGAATTCGAGCCAGGGCGGCGGCACCAAGGACACCTGGATACTGGACGAGTAGAGAGAATGCTGTCGCGTACCGCCGAAAACCTCTACTGGCTCGCCCGTTATGTCGAGCGCGCCGAATATCTCGCGCGCACCATCGATGCGACGCTGCGTGTCACCGCTCTGCCGGCAACCTATGTCGGCAAGACTAACGAATGGGACTCGGCGCTGCTCACCGCCGGCGTCGCGGCAAGCTTCTATCAGAACTATGAGGAAGCCAACGAGCACAACGTCATCGACTATCTCTCGTTCTCTTCGACCAACCCGTCCTCGATCAGGAACTGCATCGAAGCGGCGCGGCTGAACTCGCGCTCGGTGCGCACTGCGCTGACCAGCGAGATGTGGGACACCATCAACTCGGCCTGGATCGAGCTCCAAGCGGTCTGGAGCAAGGGCGCCTCGACACGCGAGGACCTGGCAAAATTCCTGCGCTTCGTGCAGGAGACATCGCTGCGGTTCGACGGCTCGGCCTACCGGACCATGCTGCGCAACGACGCCTACTGGTTCTCGCGGCTTGGCCTGCATCTGGAACGCGCTGACAACACCGCGCGCATTCTGGACGTGAAGTACCACGTGCTGCTGCCGGAGGAGGAACACGTCGGCGGCCCGCTCGACTTCTATCAGTGGAGCTCGATCCTGCGTTCGGTCTCGGCACTCACCGCCTATCACTGGGTCTATCGCGAAACGTTGAAACCCTGGCTGATCGCGGACCTCTTGATCCTCAACGACACGCTGCCGCGGTCGCTGGCGAGCTGCTACGGCAATCTCGTGCGCAATCTCGACCAGATCGGCGTCGCCTATGGCCGCCAGGGCCCAGCCCAGCGCCACGCCCGTGGCATCCGCAACCGGCTGGAACACTCCAACATGAACGACATTTTCCAGCACGGCGTGCATGAATTCATTCAGGAATTCATCGCCGACAATTCAAGGCTGGGCGAAATCGTCACGAAGCAGTATTTGATTTAGCCGAACAGGGACCCACCTCAGCCCTCGTCATTCCGGGGCGCGCGCAGCGCGAACCCGGAATCTCGAGATTCTCTGGGGCGCAATTGCGCACCATAGCTCGGTCCTGCGGACCGCCCCGGAATGACGGAATCAAAACACCATGCGCCTGCGAATCCAACACACCACGACCTATCGCTACGAGCCGGCGGCAACGAGCGTGATCCAGATCCTGCGCATGACGCCCGGCAGCCATGACGGGCAATATGTGGCGGAATGGCAGATCGACGTCTCCACCGACACCAAGCTCGACATGCACGAGGACGCCTTCGGCAACGTCACCCATGTACTGTCCTGTGGCCCCGTCGCCGACATCAAGATCAGCGCCGAAGGCCTGATCGAGACCCACGACACCGGCGGCGTGCTGCGCGGCGCCGACGAGCGCTTTCCGTCGGGGCTGTTCCTGCGCTCGACCGAGCTCACCGCGGTCAATCCGGCGATGGCGAGCTTCGCGCGCCAATTGCGCAGCGAAGCCGAGAGCGACACGCTCGGCTTCCTGCACGCGCTGATGTCGGAGGTCAGCGAGCACATGACGTTCGACGAGGACCCGACCAACAGCGGCACCTCGGCGGTCGAGGCGTTCACGCTCAAGCGCGGCGTCTGCCAGGACTACGCGCACATCTTCATCGCCTGCGCCCGCACAGCCGGCGTGCCGGCGCGCTTCGTCTCCGGCCATTTCCTGCGCTCGGACGGCACCGTCCACCAGGACGCCGGCCATGCCTGGGCGGAAGCCTTCGTGCCTGATTTGGGTTGGGTCGGCTTCGATCCCGCCAACTGCATCTGCTCGACCGATGCCCATGTCCGCGTCGCGATCGGGCTCGACTATCTCGGCGCCGCGCCGGTGCGCGGTACCCGCTATGGCGGCGGCGCGGAGACGCTGACGGTCGCGGTGAAGGTGGATCAGGCCGGACGTTCCGGACAGTCGCAATCGCAGTGGCAGGGATAGTTGTCTAGCTCGTCATTCCGGGGCGCGCCTCTTGGCGCGAGCCCGGAATCTCGCGCCCCAATCTCGGGATTCCGGGTTCGATGCTTCGCATCGCCCCGGAATGACGGCGCTGGAAATCAGTACTCGCAATTCCTGTAGTCGGACGTCTCGCAGGCCTGCATCATCTCTTTCGCGCGCGCCGTGTCTTCCGGCGTCATCGTCGCGGAGACGGTCCTGAGCTCCGCCTTGGCCGTGGCATCACCGCGGGAAGCAGCCAGGCTCAGCCACATGAAGGCGTGCGCCGAGCTTTTCGTCACACCCTGCCCGCGCTGATACATCGCGCCCAGCATCGCTTGTGCCTTTGCATTGCCGGCCTTCGCCATGCCGCGGAACACGTGGATCGCCGGCACATAATCGCCGCGGTTGTAGGCGGCCATGCCGTCCTCCCACGGGCCGGCCATGGCCGCAGAGCCCGTCATGCCCAGCACAGCCGCAATCAGGCTGCCGATCACCAGCTTTCTCATCGCCCGCTCCCTCGTCCCTCACCTGCCTTCTAGCGGGTTGCTACGGCGCGCGCCAAGGAAAGGTTTCACGGGGCCGCGGGCGGGGAAATTGGTTGGAGGGCCACGCGAAATTGGCTACTAGTCTTGCGCAACTTGTTCGCGTTCGGGGACAGAAATGACCTATTGCTGCGGAATCCTGGTTCGGGAAGGTCTGGTCATGATCGCCGACACCCGGACCAATGCGGGGCTGGACAACGTCTCGACCTTCCGCAAGCTGCACATCTTCTCCAAGCCCGGCGATCGCATCATGGCGGTCGCCAGCGCCGGAAATCTCGCGATCAGCCAGTCCGTGCTGTCGACGCTGACCGAGGGTATGGAGGATCCCGACACGGGCGACATCGAGACGCTGATGAACGCGCCGACCATGTTCCAGGCGGCACAGCGCATCGGCCGTGCGATCCGCGCCGTGCACGCCACCGAGGCTGCGCCGCTCAAGGCCGAGGACATCAATTTCGACGTCTCGTTCCTGTTCGGCGGCCAGATCAAGGGCTCGCGGATGCGATTGTTCATGGTCTATCCGGCTGGCAACTTCATCGAGTGCACCACCGACACGCCGTACCTTCAGATCGGCGAGCATAAATACGGCAAGCCGGTGCTCGACCGCGCGATGCATTACGATATCGAGCTCTATGAGGCGCTGAAGACCGGCCTGATCTCGATGGATTCGACCATGCGCTCCAATCTCGGCGTGGGCCTTCCGATCGACGTGCTGGTGGCTCGCACCGATGCCTGCGACGCCGACCTCAACCACCGCATCGAGGCCGGCGAGCCCTATTTCCACGACCTGCGCTCGCGCTGGTCGGCGGCCTTGCGCGCCGCGCATCAGAACATTCCGCGGCCGCCCTACAAGAACGACAAAGAACCCAAAACCTGACAGAGAAGAAAAGGCAGGAAACGATGAGTGAAGCGAAAAAGATCGCAGTGGTGACCGGCGCCGGCACCGGTGTCGGACGCGCAGCCGCACTGGCGCTGATGAACGCCGGCTTCACCGTGGTGCTGACCGGACGCCGGCTCGAGATGCTCGAGGAGACCGCAAAGCTCGGCCCCGCAGGCAAGAGCCTCTGCGTCTCCGCCGACATGACCAACCCCGGCTCGATCGCCGCGCTGTTCACCAAGGTCAAGGACACCTATGGCCGGCTCGACGTGCTCTTCAACAATGCCGGCATGGGCGCGCCTCCCGTGAACTTCGAGGATCTCAGCCTCGAGCAGTGGCAGGCGGTGGTGAACACCAACCTCACCGGCCCCTTCCTCTGCACCCAGCACGCCTTCCGCATCATGAAGGACCAGAACCCGCGCGGCGGCCGCATCATCAACAACGGCTCGATCTCCGCGCACGCGCCGCGGCCGTTCTCGGCCGCCTATACCTCGACCAAGCACGCGATCACGGGCCTTACCAGGGCTTCCAACCTCGACGGCCGCGCCTATGACATCGCGGTCGGCCAGGTCGACATCGGCAATGCCGCCACCCCCATGACCGACCGCATGGTCAACGGTCCCGGCGTGTTGCAGCCCGATGGCACGACGAAGCACGAGCCGCGCATGGACGCGAATGCGGTCGGCGATGCCGTCGCCTACATGGCCGGCCTGCCGTTAGACGCCAACGTGCTGTTCATGACGGTCATGGCGACCAAGATGCCGTTCGTGGGACGCGGCTAACTCTGTCTCTCGCTCTCCCCGCATTGCGGGGAGAGCGTCGCCCCTGCTCTCAAAAAACCGAAAACAACCCCATGCACAGTAGGCGCAGCGGCGCCGACGGTATCATTTTACTCCAGCCGCTCCACTTTCCGCAGGCTCGGGAACAGCTTCATCCATAGCAGCGCGACCGCGATGGTGCCGATGCCGCCGAGCACGGCGGCGGGCATCGCGCCGAACAGCGCGGCGGTGAGCCCGCTCTCGAACTGGCCGAGTTGGTTCGAGGCGTTGATGAAGAGGAAGTTGACCGCGCCGACGCGGCCGCGCATCTCGTCGGGCGTTGCGAGCTGCACCAGTGAAAAACGGATCACGACGCTGATCGTATCGGCCGCGCCCAGCACCGCGAGCGCCAGCACCGAGAGCCACATCCACTGCGACAGCGCGAACACGACGGTACCGATGCCGAACACGATCACCGCCTGAAACATCCTGATGCCGACGTGACGAGCAATGGCGTGACGTGCCAGCACCATGGTCATCATCAGGGCGCCGACCGCAGGCGCGGCGCGCAGGACGCCCAGACCGAGAGGGCCGGCCTGGAGTATATCGCGGGCATAGATCGGCAACAGCGCGGTGACGCCGCCAAACAGCACCGCGAACAGATCGAGCGAGATGGTGCCGAGGATCGCCGGATTGGAGCGGATGAAACGCACGCCGGCAAAGATGTCATCGTCCGCCGCGCCCCTGGCGGTCGCCTGCGGGCCCGGCTGGATGAAACCGGTCAGGATCATGCCCAGAATCCAGAACAGCACCATCACGGCATAGGCGAAGTGCGGCGCGACCGCATAGGCGAAGCCGCCGAGCGCCGGTCCGGTGATGGTCGCGACCTGCCCCGCGCCGCTGGCAATCGCAGTCGCCCGCTGGAGCGAGCCCTGCGGCGCGATCAGCGGCAGCAGTGCCGCGGTGGTCGGGCTTTCGAACGCGCCGGCGATGCCGAGCGCGAAGGTCGCGACGAAGATCTGCACCTCGCCGATCGCGCCGAGATATGTGCTCGCGGCGAGATAGAGCGCGGTGGCGGCTTCCGCGAGCTGGCAGAGCTGGACGACGCGCTTGCGCTCGAAGCGGTCGGCGGCGTGGCCGGCGACGAACACCAACAGCGCTGTGGGGAGGAACTGCACCAGCCCGACCAGGCCCAGCGCAAAGGCCGAACCCGTGAGATCGTAGATCTGCCAGCCGATCGCAACCGCCGCGATCTGGCTGGAAAAACGCGACAGACTGCGCGAGAGCAGGAAGAAGAGGAATGGCGGGTGCTTGATGAGTTCGCCGGCTCTGACCGGCGGGTTCGCGGACATTGGCTGCTCTTGAGCGAGGCCCGTGGCGCCCCGCGCGGCTGGTGTTGACGTTGACGCGTGACTGAGGCCGGAGGTCTTGTCAACAACCGGTCGGCTCCGGCGCGCCCGGCATTGCCTTTACGACGGCCCGGCTGCCATAATCATTGCGGGATTGGGGACATCATGCTGCGACTGCAATCGGCACTCGGCGTTTTCGCATTGCTGTTGATCGCCTTCGCGCTGGCGGAGAACCGTCGCGCGGTATCGCTGCGCCAGGCGGGAATCGGCCTCGTCGTGACCTTCCTCACCGCGATCGTCCTGCTCAAGCTGCCATTCGTCGCGCATGCTTTCGGCGCCATCAACGACGCGGTCGGGGCGATCTCGGCGGCCTCGCGCGCCGGCACGTCGTTCGTGTTCGGCTATGTCGGCGGCGGCCCCCTGCCCTTCGACCTCAAGGCACCCGGCGCCGACTTCATCCTCGCCTTCCAGGCGCTGCCGATCGTGCTCGTCATGAGCGTGCTGACGACGCTGTTGTTCTATTGGCGCGTGCTGCCCCCGATCGTGCGCGGCATGGCGTGGCTGCTCGAGCGCACGCTGGGGGTCGGCGGCGCAGTCGGGCTGTCGACCGCGGCGAACATCTTCCTCGGCATGGTGGAAGCGCCGCTGTTCGTGCGTCCGTATCTGGCGCAGATGACGCGCAGCGAATTGTTCCTGGTGATGACCGGCGGCATGGCCGGCATCGCCGGCACCGTGCTGGTGCTCTATGCGACGCTGCTTGCGCCGCTGATCCCGGATGCGGCCGCGCATTTCGTCATCGCCTCCGTGCTCGGCGCGCCGGGCGCAATCCTGATCAGCCTGATCATGGTGCCGGAGACCGGTGACCGGCTCACCGGCGGCTCGCTCGAAGACCCTGACATGCACGCCTCCGGTACGATGGATGCGATCGTCAAGGGCACCTCCGCGGGGCTCGAGCTGCTGCTCAACATCGTCGCCATGCTGATCGTGCTGGTGGCGCTGGTCTATCTTGCCAATGCGGTGCTCGGCCTGTTGCCCAATGTCGGCGGCACCGCGATCTCGCTGCAGCGGGTGCTGGGGCTCGTGATGGCGCCGGTGTGCTGGCTGATGGGGCTGCCATGGGACCAGGCCGTCACCGCCGGCAGCCTGATGGGCACCAAGACGGTGCTCAACGAGCTGATCGCCTATGTCGATCTGTCAAAACTCGCCCCCGACGCGCTCGATGCGCGCTCGCGCCTGATCATGCTCTATGCGATGTGCGGCTTCGCCAATTTCGCGAGCCTCGGCATCATGATCGGCGGCCTCGGCGTCATGGCTCCGGAGCGCCGTGATGAGATCAACGCGCTTGGGCTGAAGTCAATCGTGTCGGGCACACTGACGACGTGCCTGATGGGCGCGATCGTGGGGGTGCTGAATTAGGCTCTCTCCGCCCGTCATTGCGAGGAGCGAAGCGACGAAGCAATCCAGAGTGCATCCGCGGATACATTTCTGGATTGCTTCGCTTCGCTCGCAATGACGGCGGAATTCCTGGCGCGCTTACGCCGTGATCTCCACCGTCTTGAACTCGGCCGGCAGGATGATCTCCAGCAATTCCACGTCGTCGGAATAGTCGAGGATCATGTGCTTGATCTTCGGCGGCTGCGTCCAGGCACTGCCGGCTTTCATCAGCGTTTCGCCCTGGCCGTCCATGTAGGTCTTCACCCAGCCCTTGAGCACGTAGACCATCTGGAATTCGACGTCGTGATAGTGGAGCTTTGACACCTCGGCCGGATTGCAGGGCGGCAGCAGGCGGATGACGTGGGCCTGCGCGAGACCGTGCGTTGCCGCGGCAATGCCGAGATCGCGATAATGCGCGTAGGTGCGCAGGCCGTCGGCTTTGAAATCCTCCTCACGGTGATGGCTGACGGCGATGCGTTGCTTGGGCCGGGCGCGTGTTTTCGCAGGTGTGGTGCGAGCTTTTGCCTTCACCGCCTTGCGGGCTGAAGATCGCGTAGCGACCTTGTTGCCGTGCCACTTCTTCTTCACCGCCGATTGCGCCGCGCTGCGCGAGGTCACCTTCCGCTTGGCCATGGCCTCCTCCCATTCTTGTTCTGGAGGCAAAGGCTAGCACGAATTCTCAAAACCGTAGGGTGGGCAAAGAAGCGCAAGCGACGTGCCCACCACTTCTGCGCCGTGGCGACCAAAGAGGTGGGCACGCTTCGCTTTGCCCACCCTACAGATCCGTCCAAGCCGTCAATGCAGCCTGAACACGCCGTCGACCGCGCGCAGTTCGGCCGGCTTGATCAGCTTGGAATGCGCCACCGTCACCGAATAGAGGGGGCCGTCGAGCTTCTCCTCCCAGAAGGCGAGGAAATCCGTCAGCGCCGGAAATTTCGGAAACAGATCGTAGTTCTGCCAGATGTAGGTCTGGAGCAGCGAAGGATGATCCGGCATCCGATAAAGAATTTGCGCCGTCGTCAGCCCGTAACCCAGCAACTGTTTCCGGAGGTCGTCGGAAACGCCCCCAACCCGCAAGCCCATGCCAGCCTCCTTTTCAGGAGCGCATATTCAAGGGGTGGCTTACTCGGACTGCCCTAAAGAGCCACCCGGAAACGATGCGCTCACATGAGAGAAATGTGACGCACACTGCCACCCCATCTCAAGCCCAAAAGTTTAACAAGTTGTTGAAATTCAATGCTTTAGCAGCAGATCGCGGCGCCTGCTAATAGCCGGCGAGGCCCGGTTAACGATGGTAAATGTTTTTGGCAGACAGGCCTTCTGAGTGCTGATTTTTCTGCTAGAAGCCCTTGCTCCCGTAAAAAACCTGTCCTATCTCCATTTTGCCTGCGTAGCACTCGCGGGCATCGACTGCTAACAACCCAAAAATCTCCATCTCGTGCAAATGCTTAGGAGGACTGCATGAAATTCCGTCCGCTTCACGACCGCGTCGTGGTCAAGCGCATCGACGCAGAAGAGAAGACCGCTGGCGGCATCATCATTCCCGATACGGCCAAGGAAAAGCCCTCGCAGGGCGAAGTGATCGCCGTTGGCCCCGGCGGCCGCGACGAGAGCGGCAAGCTGATCCCGATCGACGTCCAGGTCGGCGACCGCGTGCTGTTCGGCAAATGGTCGGGCACCGAGGTCAAGATCGACGGCCAGGACCTGTTGATCATGAAGGAAAGCGACATCATGGGCGTGCTCGAAGCTCCCGCTTCGAAGAAGAAGGCCGCCTAATTCAACCGCTCGCACCGCTCACCCCTGAGGAGCGCCTGCCGGGCGCCTCGCCAAGGGTGAGATGAGACCAAGACAACTCAGGGAAACCAATATGTCAGCCAAAGAAGTGAAATTCGGCGTCGACGCCCGCGACCGCATGCTGCGCGGCGTCGAGATCCTCTCCAACGCCGTGAAGGTCACGCTCGGTCCGAAGGGCCGCAACGTCGTCCTCGACAAGTCGTTCGGCGCTCCCCGCATCACCAAGGACGGCGTCACCGTCGCCAAGGAGATCGAGCTCGACGACAAGTTCGAGAACATGGGCGCCCAGATGGTGCGCGAAGTCGCCTCCAAGTCCGCTGACGCGGCCGGCGACGGCACCACCACCGCGACGGTGCTCGCGGCTGCGATCGTCCGTGAAGGCGCCAAGGCGGTTGCCGCCGGCATGAACCCGATGGACCTCAAGCGCGGTATCGACCTCGCCGTCGACGCCGTCGTCGCGGACCTCCAGAAGAACTCCAAGAAGGTCACCTCGAACGAAGAGATCGCCCAGGTCGGCACCATCTCGGCCAATGGCGACCAGGAGATCGGCAAGTTCCTCTCCGACGCCATGAAGAAGGTCGGCAACGAGGGTGTCATCACCGTCGAGGAAGCCAAGTCGCTCGAGACCGAGCTCGACGTCGTCGAGGGCATGCAGTTCGACCGCGGCTACATCTCGCCCTACTTCGTCACCAACGCCGACAAGATGCGCGTTGAAATGGACGACGCCTACATCCTCATCAACGAGAAGAAGCTCTCCTCGCTGAACGAGCTGCTGCCGCTGCTCGAGGCCGTGGTGCAGACCGGCAAGCCGCTGATCATCGTCGCCGAGGACGTCGAAGGCGAGGCGCTCGCGACCCTGGTCGTCAACCGTCTGCGCGGCGGCCTGAAGGTCGCAGCCGTGAAGGCTCCGGGCTTCGGCGATCGGCGCAAGGCCATGCTGCAGGACATCGCGATCCTGACCGGCGGCCAGGCGATCTCGGAAGATCTCGGCATCAAGCTCGAGAACGTCACGCTCAACATGCTCGGTCGCGCCAAGAAGGTGATGATCGACAAGGAGAACACCACGATCGTCAACGGCGCCGGCAAGAAGGCCGACATCGAGGCGCGCGTGGCCCAGATCAAGGCGCAGATCGAGGAGACCACCTCGGACTACGACCGTGAGAAGCTCCAGGAGCGTCTCGCCAAGCTCGCGGGCGGCGTCGCGGTGATCCGCGTCGGCGGCGCGACCGAGGTCGAGGTCAAGGAGCGCAAGGATCGCGTTGATGACGCGATGCACGCGACCCGCGCCGCGGTCGAGGAAGGCATTGTCCCGGGCGGCGGCGTCGCCCTGCTCCGTGCTTCCGAGCAGCTCAAGGGCATCCGCACCAAGAACGACGACCAGAAGACCGGCGTCGAGATCGTGCGCAAGGCGCTGTCCTGGCCCGCTCGCCAGATCGCGATCAACGCCGGCGAAGACGGTTCGGTGATCGTCGGCAAGATCCTCGAGAAGGATCAGTACGCCTACGGCTTCGACTCGCAGACCGGCGAGTACGGCAACCTCGTCACCAAGGGCATCATCGACCCGACCAAGGTCGTGCGAACTGCAGTCCAGAACGCCTCCTCCGTGGCGGCGCTGCTGATCACCACCGAGGCCATGGTCGCCGAGCTGCCGAAGAAGGCCGCTGCCGGCCCCGCCATGCCCCCGGGCGGCGGCATGGGCGGCATGGACTTCTGATCCAGCCGTTCTGGCAAACTCAAGAAATGCGAAACCCCGGCAGCGATGCCGGGGTTTTTGTTTTTATGCGCACTTTCTCCGCCCGTCATTCCGGGGCGCGCGAAGCGCGAGCTATGATGCGCAATTGCGCATCTGAGAATCCATAACCACGAACGTCAGTTGGTTATCCCGGAATAGAGATCGTCCCAGTTCGGGTTCTGCTCCTCGATCAGCCGCGTCTTCCAATCGCGCCGCCACTTCTTGAGCTCCTTCTCGCGCGCGATGGCATCGCTGCGTCATCGTAGACCTCAAACAGCACGAGCTTGTCGACGCCGTACTTTGTCGTGAAGCCGGGAACGGCTTTCGTTTTGTGCTCGCAAACGCAGCGTACGAGGTCGTTGGTCACGTCGATGTTGAGCGTGCCGTGCTTCTTGCTCGCGAGGATGTAGACGTAGTAGGCCATTGCAAGCGCCTGGGGTTATGGATTCTCAGATGCGCAATTGCGCATCATAGCTCGCGCTTCGCGCGCCCCGGAATGACAGCTGAGAGAGCTGCAGCCCCCTCACCTCACCACCTTCCAGAACCGCTCCATGCGCGGGTCGCCGTCCTCGTCCATCGACCAGAAGATGCGGCTGACGCGGCCGACGAGATTGTCCATCGGCACGTAGCCGATCGAGGTCATCACGCGGCTGTCGGTCGAGCTGTCCCTGTTGTCGCCGAGCACGAAGACGTGGCCGGCCGGCACGGTGAAGACGAGCGTGTTGTCGTAGAGGCCGTTGTCGATGCAGTCATAGGTCTCGTAGCTCACGCCGTTCGGCAGCGTCTCGCGCCAGCGCTTCACTCTTGCGCGATCGAGGCCGCACACGTTGGTGCTGGGGGAATCCTTCAACCGCTCGCGCGCAACCGGGCGGTCGTTGATGACGAGCTCGCCCTCCTGCATCTGGATGCGGTCGCCGGGCAGCCCCACCACGCGCTTGATGTAGTCGACGTTCGAATCCATCCCTGAGCAAAACACCACGATGTCGCCGCGCACGGGATCGGATGCGGAGATGCGCCCCGAGAACAAGGGTAGTGCATAGGGAAAGGAGTAGCGGCCGTAGCCATAGGCATACTTGCTGGCGAGGACGTAATCGCCCGTTAGCAGCGCCGGCGCCATCGAGCCGGAGGGGATGCTGAACGGCTCGAACAGGAAGAAGCGAAACACGAGCGGCGGCGACCACAGCACCGGGATCAACAGAATCAGGATCAGAACCGCCTTCCATTCACTGGATCGCGGCTTCGGACGAACGGATTCTTGAAGAGTGGTCATAATCCTGCCCGCGATACCTTCGAACGCGTCGAGACTGTCGCGCGGCTCGGCGCACGCAATACTCGCCTCACCTTGGTCGCAGTGTCCCTGCACTTCGTTCACCGGATAAACGAAAGGCCGCCCGTGGGCGGCCTTTCTGACGTCACGCGCTCTCGGGCGCCTTCAGGCGCACCAGCCGGGTGAGCAGGGCATCGAGGCCCTCGCCGTCACCGGCATGGAGGTCGATGCGGCCGACCTTCTCGACCAGCCGCTCCAGCGACTCCAGCTCCTTGAGCCGCAGCAGCAGGGGGTTCTCCTCCATCAGGCGGGCGGTGTTCAGAAGCGAACGCGTCGCCGCGGTCTCTTCCTGCCGGCGGATCAGGTTCGCCTTCGCGACCCGCTCCGCCTCCACCACCTTGTTCACCAGCTCCCGGATTTCGCCGGGCAGGATCACATCCTTGACGCCGAGCTCGGTGACCTCGACGCCGGATACCGCGACGCGTGCGCGCACATAGTCGCGCAGCTCCGCATCCAGCGCCGCCTTCGCCGACAGCACCTCGTCCAGCGTTCGGCCCGCCACCGCCTCGCGGATCGCGAACTGCACCAGGCGGTACAGCCACGCATCCACGTCGGGCACGGTCGCAACCGTCCGCTCGGGATCGACGATCCTGCGGAACGCCGTCAGCGTCACCCGCAGCGCGATGCGATCCTTGGTCAGCATCTCCTGCGCGGTGATCTCGACCGCCTGGGGCCGCAGGTCGAGGCGCTTCACCTCGATCTTGCGGCCGACGGTCCAGAAGGCGTGCCGGCCGGGCGCAAGCCGCTCCACGAGCCGGCCCTCGACATAGAGCAGGCCCGCCTCGTGGTTCTCGACCACCGTCTCGCTCACGACGGTCGAACGATTGCGCTCGATCATGGTCAGGTGCCGCGCATCGACCTGGGGATCGCGCGACACATCGATGCGCTCGACATCGATGCGGGTTGCGACCTTCCAGTAGACGCGCACCTGCCAGGGCGTCATCAGGTGCACGGGCCGCCCGTCAAGGCTGACGATGGCGATCTCGTCCGCCTTGGTCTCGACCGCCTCGAACAGCTCGGCGGCAAGATCAGGCCGTGCGGCCTTCAGCACCGCGTAGCGATCCGCGGAGAATTCCGCGCGCACGACGTCGAACAGCTCGGCCCTGAGCTCGTGCAGGGGATCGAACAGGCGATGCCGACCGGGCGCAAGCACGCGCACGAGCTGCCCGTTGCGCGTGAGCAACGCACGCTCGCCATCCTTCACCGTCACGTTCAGCATCAGCAAATGCCAGCTCATGGCACGCCTCCATCATGTTGCCCTCCGGCCAGACGCGGCCGGACGGCGGGTTTCGTTTGCAAAGGACGTGAGGACGCGGACGACGCTTCCTGAGAAATCGGCGGGCCGGGGCTTGAGCTTGCGTGATGACGGGCGCACGCGCGCAATCGCCCGACGTGTGTCGAGCGGTCGCACGGAGCCACCCGGCATCGGCGCAAGCGGTATCTACCCGCGGCGCAAAGCCGGTCTCACAGTGTCGTTGTGCGGACGGAAAGCCTTTCGGCAAAACGGCCGGACTGCGACTGAAGCGCGCGTCCGGTCCCCTTCAGAGGAATCAGCTTTCTAGGCTGAAACGGAGCGCTGGAGCGGGATTCGAACCCGCGTCACGATGATTAAACGTCATCTGCTCTACCACTGAGCTATCCTTTGGTTGGTACAAGAAATCGGAATCGAACCGATGCCTTCGGATTTTACCCCGACGCTCTCCATGAGCTACATCCTGCATCTTCGTTCGGCGGAACACGAAACCGGAGACCGGCCCGCGCCAGTCGGGTCTCAGAGAGCCCGAACACATGGCCAACGCGAAGGAGCGCGCTCATAAGGCAAGCCGAGCTCGATTGCAAGCGTGATTCTTGCGACAATTTGAATTCGGCGCGCGAAGCCGCGAGATTGGTCGCCGGAAGCAGTTAGCTTTTCGCGAAATCCTTGAAGCAGGAGCGCACCCACTCGATCGTCAGACGCGTTGCGGGATCGCGCTTGAGGTGGTTTTGCACCAGCAGCCAGACGTCGCGGCGCCGGGGAAGCAAGGTGGCGCGCAGGCTGCGATCGGCGAGCAACGCCTCGCAGCTGTATTCGGGCAGCACGCCGATCACCTGATGCGACTGGATCAGGGTGCGCATGACGCGGATGTTGTCGGTGACGCAGCGCGCATTCTTCAGCCGCTTCGCGCGCAAGAATTGCGCCTCGGGGATCGCGTCGAGCTCGTCCGGATAGCCGCACACGATCGGGTCGATGTCGCTCCGATCCGCCGGCTCGAAGAAATACAGGCGCACGTCGGCGAGCTTCGAAATCGTGAAATCGCCCTTATCGGGCTTGCGCAGGCGAATGGCCAGATCGGCCTGCCAGCGCGAGAATTTCACATTCTCGCTCGAGGTGAGGAATTGCAGCGTCAGCCCGGGATTGTCGCGCAGAAAAGCTTGCGCGCGCGGCGCCAGCAGCTCCTCGGCGACCGTATTGGTGGAAGCGATACGCAAGCGGCCGACTGCACCGGGCTCGCTCTCGCCGATGCGATCGATCGCGGCGATATGCGCCGCCATGGCCTTGACGTGCTCGAGCACCGCTTCGCAATGGCGGGTCGGCCGGCGCAATCCGTCGACCGCCTCGAACAGGGGCACGCCGAGGTCGCGCTGGATCCGGGCGAGCCTGCGCCCGACCGTGGTCTCATCGATGCGCAGCCGTGCGCTGGCACCGGCATAGGTGCCCTCCTCCCGCACGGCCGCGATGATGCGGAGATCGTCCCAGTTCATGCAGCCATTTAGCACGCACGGCGCCACGCCTGCAAATTCGCAGCCATATGCTGCAATATTCCTGCACAATAGCAGGCGGGAGCTGCGCTAGGTTTTGTCGATCTGACGTCACCGAAAGGCAGCCTCACCATGACCGCTCCCAAGACCCTGCTCGAACTCGCCGGCGCTGATTTGAGCCTGCCCCGGCTCGGCGAGAGCTGTCTCGTCCTGATCGATCTCCAGAACGAATATCGCGCAGGCCCGCTGGCGCTGCCCGATGCGGAGGCGGCCATCGCGCGCGCGGCGCAACTGTTGGCCCGCGCGCGGCAGAGCGGTGCGGCGATCCTCCATATCGCGCACAAGGGCCGATCGGGCGGCCTGTTCGACCGCGAGGCGGAGCGCGGCGCGATCATTGCGAGCCTGGCGCCGCTCGCAACCGAGCCGGTGATCGAAAAGGCGCTGCCGAATGCGTTTGCCGGCACTGACCTGCAAGCACGGCTTGCCGCGACCGGGCGCAAGAACATCGTCATCGCGGGTTTCATGACCCACATGTGCGTCAGCTCGAGCGCGCGCGCCGCGCTCGATCTCGGTCTGCGCACCACGATTGCCTCGGATGCCTGCGCGACGCGCGACCTGCCTGACGGCCGCGGCGGCACGATCGCAGCCAGAACCGTTCATGACGTTGCACTCGCCGAACTGTCTGACCGCTTTGCCATCATCGCGCGCAGCGATGCGTTGATCTGATCAAATCCGAACACGGAGCATATCAACACATGCTGCAGCTCTTCTTCCGGCCAATGGCCTGCTCGCTCGCAAGCCGTATTGCGTTGATGGAGGCTGGCATCGAGGCGCGCTATCACCTCGTCGATCTCTGGACCAAGAAGGTCGTGGACGACGGCAGCGACTTCCGTAGCGTTTCGCCAAAAGGCGCCGTGCCGGTGCTGGTCCTGGAGAATGGCGAACGGCTGACCGAGAGCGCAGCGGTGCTGCAATATATCGCCGACTTGAAGCCTGAGCTCGGTCTCGCGCCGCGGCCCGGCGATCCCGATCGCTATCGCCTGCAGGAGTGGCTCAGCTTCATCGGCGCCGAGATCCACAAGGCGTTCCTGTTTCCGAGCTTCTGGTACAAGGACGAGGCGTCGCTTGCGAAGCCGCGTGCAAGAATCGGACAGACACTATCGATGCCCGCCACGCATCTCGCCGAGCGCGAATTCCTGGTCAGCGACCGCTTCACCGTTGCGGATGCGCATCTCACCTGGGCCTTGCTGCTGCTCCGTCCCGCAGGCGTCGACATTGCGCAATGGCCGTCGCTGGTCAGCTATCTCGCCCGCATGCAGGCGCGGCCCGCGGTGCGGGACGCGATTGCGACCGAAATGGCGCTGCGCAAGACAGTGACGGCTTAAGGTCTCACTCCACCCGCGCGAGCACGGCGAGCTTGCGGATGCCCCTGTTGCGGTAGGCATCAAGGAAGGCCGAGTAGTCGCGGAACGACACGCAGCCGTTGGAATCGCCGTTGGGTCCGAGCATGAAGGTGTGCGCGAGCAGGCCGTCGCGGCCGTAGATCGCGTTCTCGCCGCCGATCGGCGTCAGCCGCAACGCCGGTACGCCGTGGAACAGCGCCTCGCGCGGCTTCAGCGTATAGATGTGCGGCGGCGTCACGCCGCGCATGCGGACACGCGAGGAGTGCGGATCGTCGAGATTCGAGCCGAGGCCGGAATGCGCCTCGAGCTTCGTGCCGTCGGGCAGATACACCGTCTTGGCGGTGATGTCGTAGACCGCCGTGTCGCGGTCATAGGGCGGCGCACCGCCGAGCATCGGGTTCTGCTCCTTCGGCGCGATGCTCGCGGTCACACTCGCATCGGCTGAAGCGTAAGCAAGCAGGCCGCCTGACGGCTCGCGCTTGCCCCAGAGCTTCTCGACCATCGACTGCCGCGGCCCGGTGATCGCCATCACCGCCGCCTTCGCGCGATCGGCGAAAGACTTGGGCTTCGCCTCTGGCACGCGCGCGGTCTCGGCCGGCTCGGCCGAGGCAAGCTGCACCGGCGCATCTGCGCCGCGCTTGGCCTTTGCGGCGTCTGCGATCTTGGCGGGGCCTTGCGCCTTCGGCGCTTCCGCGACCTTCACAGGCGCGGCGGGCTTCGCGGTCTCCTTGGCGTCGGCAACGTTCGTGGCGGGCGCCTGCGGCGCCGCGCTCGCCGCGTTGGACGCCACGCTCTGCGGGGCTGCGGCGGCAAAACGCTCGTTGAACATTTCGCGGGTCATCGGCGTGACCACCCGCCCGCGATCGGGCAGCATCGCAAAAACTTCCCTGACCGCTTCGCCGGCCTCGCGCAGCGCGACCTTCGGCGCACGCTTGATCACGGGCTCGTCGTAGCCGGCGGTGCCAACGGTCGGATAGACGTTCGCGCCGAAGACGTTGTTGTAGACGGTCCAGCCGGCGCCCAGCACGAGGCAGCCGATCGCGGCGGCGCCGACGATGGTCTGGGTGGTCACTTTCCGGGAAGACTTCCGAGAATTCTTCTTGGACTTCCGTGCCGCGTTACTTTGCGCAGCGATACTCGTACTCATTCGCCTTGCGTCCAGGACGGTGTCACTCAGTCCCCCTTCGAAGTGCCGCTGCTGGTCACGGTCCGAGAGCTGCATCTCGCAGAGGGTCGGAGCGTCATTAAGGCGACTTTTAGTTAAATGCGGATTAAGTTCGGGCGGATATGGGGCATCCCGCAAAGGCTGTCCCATTTCGGGAAAAAGTCCGCAGAATTACGGACTTAGACGAAGTTGTTAACCATATTTCTCGACCGGTTTGGCGCGATGATCTGCCCCCTCCGGTCACATCTCATGACGCATCCAACCACGGCCTTTTCGTGATCTTGAACGCCGCCGGATCATAGCGACGGAGCGTTGCGCGAGGCTGGCGGACTCCTCTGATGCGACACGCGATGCGCCGGCTGACATCGGTCTCATCGCGCGCCGAACGCCCACGCTACACGGCGCGCTGACCCAGAGTTGATTGCTCACGATCTGGAAAAGAGCCCAGCGACAAAATAGGTCCCATCTCGGCACTTTTCGGCAGCCTCTGCGCGTGATACGGTACCGTATCAAGATCGCCTTGAAATGTGCCGAGCACGCCAATGGAGGCTGGCATGAGAAGGGTCGCACACGCCGGATTTTGGTCTCTGGCGTCGTCGTTCTTGTTGATCGGACAGGCTGTCGCGCAGCCTGCCGGCGCGGGTTGCACGTCATCGCCGTCGGCCGCGGGAACGCAGACCGCTCATACGCAGACTTGGCGCTGCGACAACGGCATCACGATCGTTGCGGAAAATGGCGCCAGATTTGAACTTAAGGACGCCAACCGCGACGGACATATCGACTCGGTCGAGTTGAGCAGCAAGGCACTGCTGGTCGAAGTTCCCAAGAAGCCCCGCGGCAATCCCTTCAAGGTGCTGACGCCGCAGGCGATCGCCGCGGTGCGCGGCACGAGATGGGCCGTCGATGCCGCCGACGGCAGCAAGACGTCCGTATTCGTCGCCGACGGACGTGTCGGCGTCAGCCGCAGGGCTCGCGGACGGGCCGTCGTGCTCGGACCGGGCGAAGGCATCGACGTCGAGGCGACCAGCATGGCGGAGGTCAAGCGCTGGGGCCAGCCACGCATCGACGCCTTGATGGCAAGACTCGGACAATAAGACTCGGACAATAGAGGTTCGGACAATAGGTGACGGCAGAACGAAGGGTATGAGTAGCCGACGTGTTCAGATCCTGGTTGCGCTCGTCCTCACTGCGCTGTGGGGCGCCGCCATTTACGTCGCTCACGCGAACGGCCGTCTGCGGTTTCTCGATCGTCTCGAGGCGACGCTGACGGACTTGCGAACCTTGGCGCGCGGCGCGCAGCCTCCCCCCGATCTCGTCACCATCGTTGCGATCGACGACACCGTCGTGAAGCGCGGCGGCCGTTATCCGCTCCCTCGCGCCGACCTCGCGCGCGTCGTCGATGCCGTCGCGCAATTCAAGCCGAAGGTAATTGCCGTCGACCTCCTGCTGGTCGATCCAGGCGCCAGACTCGGCGATGCCATGCTGGCGCGTTCGCTCGCTGCCGGCCCAACGGTGCTTGCCGCCGCGGCGATCTTTCCAACCACCAGCGATACCGTGGCAAGGAGCAGCGAAGGGCCGCTCGCCGCCCTGCCCCAGGCCGAGCGTTTCCTGCTGCCGCTGCCGGCCTTCGCCGATCACGCCGAGGTCGGCATCGTCAATGTTGCGACGGGGCAGTCCGGCTCCCCGCTCTCGGTCCCGATGCTGTTCCGGACCGGCGACAAGGTTGAGCTGTCGTTTCCGCTGCGTGTTGCGAGCCGCGCGCTCGGCCAGCCGCTGACGATTGCGCCCGATCACCTGATGCTCGGCGATCGCACGGTTTCGACCGACACCGACTTTTCGCTACCGATTACATATTACGGCCCGCGCCGCACGATCCGCACGTTGAGCGCGCAGAACGTGTTCGACGGCACGCTCGATCGCGGGACAATCGAGAACCGGATCGTCGTGATCGGCGCATCGGTGTCCGGCGGCGGCGATTTCTTCCCGACGCCGTTCGACACCCTGATGCCCGGCGTCGAGGTCGTCTCGACCGCGATCACGCACCTCGTCGCCGGCGACGGCATCGTGCGCGACCGCAAGGTTCATGTCGCGGACGCATTCGCCGCGATCCTGCTGCCAATGGTCCTGGTGGGCCTGCTTGCCTGGCGGCGCAGCGCGATCGGCCTCATTGCTGCCGTGGTGGTGGTGATGGCGTGGGCCGCTCTCAACCTGTTCGCGTTCACGCACGGTGTCTGGCTCAACGCCGCAACCACGCTCGCGGCCGCGGTGCCGCCGGTTGCGATCTTTACCGGCGTGCAATTGTGGGCGGACAGCCGCAGGACGCAGTACCTGACAGCAAAGAGCAGGTCGCTGGCGCAATTCCAGGCACTCGCCGTACAGGAGTGGCTGGCGCGCGATCCCGATTTCCTCAGCGAGCCGGTTCGCCAGAATGCCGCCATCGTCTTCATCGACCTCTCCGGCTTCACTGCGCTCAGCGAACGTCTTGATCCGGACACGCTTCGCGAGCTGCTCAAGGCGTTTCATGCGCTGGTCGACAAGACGGCGGTCTCGTCCGGTGGAATGATCACCGGCTTCCTCGGCGACGGCGCCATGATCCTGTTCGGCCTGCCGCGCCCAACGCCTGACGACGCTGCGCGTGCCGTCAAATGCTCGCTCGAGCTGCACCGCGTTGTGAAAGACTGGATGGCATCGCTGCCAGCACCATACAGGGATCAGCTCGGCTTCAAGATCGGCGCGCATTTTGGTCCGATCGTCGCCTCGCGCCTCGGCGGAAGCCACCAGCACATCACCGCGACAGGCGACAACGTCAACGTGGCGAACCGGTTGATGGAGGTCGCCGCCCAGCACGATGCGCGGCTCGCGTTCAGCGATACCCTGCTGGACGCGGCCGACTTCCACGGTGATCCCCACGGCATTCTGACGGGACCGTTGCAGACGAAGGTTCGTGGCCGCGCCAGTGCGGTCACCGTCTGGTTCTGGCACGAAGAGCAGCAGCCGGGACAGACCGCGACTGAGGCCGACGCTGCGGGCTGCGAGCTCGAAACCCGTTACCGGGCTTCCGGCGGCGGCGAACGGTCGAGAACATCGCCTCTGGCGCCCTCCAGCAAATCGATCCCGTAGGTCTCGACGACAAACGGCCCCCGCTTGCGCTGCAATTCCGCAACGCGCGTCACCTGCGCGAAGATCTCGTTGAAGAAGGGGTGACCGCCGGCGCGGAGTTCGTCGACATAGAGCAGCTTGCCGGCCAAGAGTTTCGGATCGGGCTCGCCCATGTTGACCCAGCGGATACGCTGGTCCCGTTGGACCACGCAGGTGCCGCGCGGCAGATAGAAGGCGAGCCAGGCCGTGGTGCCGTAGTCCGGCGCCAGGATGCAGGTTGCGCCGGTCTTCGCGCGGACCGCCTCGATCTCGGATGCGAGCGCGCGCCAGCCGACGCCGACGCTGCGCACGGTGGCGTCGCGGCGATAGCCGGACAGCCAACCGGTATTGGCCTGCACGATGAGGGCCGCAAACATCGCGATGCCGGCGGGGGCCGTCCATTTCAGACAGAATGCGACAAGGTCCTGCTGTCGCGGCTTCCATCGCGCGATGTGGGCGGCGACCGCGGCCGCGACCGCGAAGGCAGGGTAGACCGGCGCGAACCAGTTCGCCTCGACGCGGGCATGCAGCGAATGCCAGACGAAATAGGCGACGATGGTCCAGAACATCGCCTCGATCAGCACGCGCGAGGCCAGCGCGCCGGCCCGTCGCCAGGTCAGCGCGTGCAGGCCCATCGCACCGAGGATGAAGACCAGGGGTGTTGCGAACGCGATCTGAGTCGGGATCAGCTCGGCGATGAAGACCGGACGGAAGTCCTCGATCCTCGCGCGCCCGAGCTGCTTTGCGAACGAGACCCAGTGATGATCCGCATTCCAGAGGATCACCGGCGAGAACAGCGCGAGCGCAACGAGGCCGCCGAGATAGGGCCAGGGCGACAGGAACCAGCGCCGCAGCTTCGGCACCGCCGCGAGCCAGATCAGGATCGCGGCGCCAAAGAACATCGCGGTGTACTTTGACAGCAGCGCCGCACCGACGGCCGCTCCAACCGCAAGCCACCATGCGCCGCGGCCGGTCTCCAGAACCTTGGCCAGGAAGAACAGCACGAAGCTGGAAGCAACCAGCAGCGGCGCATCCGGTGTCACGATCAGCGTACCGATGGAAGCCATCATGGTCACGTTGAGCAGAATGGCGCTGGTTGCGGCCACGCGCGCGCCGCCGAACAGGATCGCGGCGGCGCGGTAGACCGCATAGCTCATCGGCAGCGCGAGCAGGACCGAGACCAGCCGCACGCCGAGCTCGGTGTCCCCCGCGATCATGGTGCCGGCGCGGATGACGTAGGCGACCATCGGCGGGTGGTCGTAGTAGCCGCCCGCCAGGCTCTTCGACCACATCCAGTAATAGGCTTCGTCGAAGGTGATCGGCGTTAAGGCGGCAGCGACCAGCCGCAGCACGACGAGCGCGATGATCATCAGCGCGGTGTTACGGACGATCCGCGCGTCGGCCCCGCCCATGATGCGCTATTTCTTGCGCCAGACGAACAGTCCGGACATCGCGTAGTTCCACACCACGCCCATCAGCGCGCCGGCCATGCCGGCAAGCCACCAGATCGGCTCCTGGTCGTAGACCGAAAAGGCGACGCCGACATTGGCGAACAGGCCGACGCTACAGACGATGTAGAAGGCGATCAGGCCGCGCACGATCGCAAAGCCTTTCAGCCGCTGGTCGCGATAGGTGAGGAAGTTGTTGAGGATGAAGTTGCTGGTCATGGCGACGAGCGCGCCGGAGGCCTGCGCCTCCGCGAACGGCGCCTTGAAGATCTCGAGGGCGATGAAAAGCGTCGTGAGATGCACGACGAGGCCGATGCCGCCGACCATCGCGAACAGAAGGAAGCGCAGCGACACCGCGTCGTTGGTCAGCTTCGCCAGCACGAGGCCCAGGAAATCGAGCGCGACCATGGAATCGAGCTTGCTCTCGCCATGCTGGCGCGCGCCGAAGGTGTAGGGAATCTCGACGGTGCGCAAGCCGCCGCGCGCGGACGCGACGACATCGAGCAGGATCTTGAAGCCATGCACCGAGAGTTTTGGCGCCAGTTGCTCGAAGCGGTCGGTGCGGATCATGAAGAAGCCGCTCATGGGGTCGGCGATCTCGACCTGCAGCACCTGCCTGGCGACTTCGGTCGCAAGCGCGCTGGCGCCGGCGCGCTGCTTGTTGAAGCCTTCGCTCTTGTAGCCCTCGATGTAGCGGCTGCCGACGACGAGCTCGGCCTGCCCGCTCGCGAGCAGCGAGAGCATCTTCGGCAGTTGCGTCTCGTCATGCTGGAGATCGGCGTCGATCACGGCCGCATAGGGCGCGCTTGAGGCCAGAATGCCTTCGATGCAGGCGCCCGACAGGCCGCGGCGGCCGATGCGGCGGATGCAGCGCACGCGGCTGTCGCGCCTGGCGAGCGCGCGCACCACGTCCCAGGTTCCGTCGGGCGAATTGTCGTCGACGAACACCACCTCCCAGGCGATGCCGGCCAGCGTCGCCTCTAGCCGCCGGTACAGGACCGTGACGTTGTCACGCTCGTTGAAGGTGGGGACGACGACGGACAGCTCTGGCGACCGCGGACCCGATTGCGGGGCCTGGGGCAGGGTCTCGGGGGCTGGTCTGATCGCTTCGTTCATGACGGTGAGCGTATATCCGCCGCGTCCTGCGATGCCAAGCCGGGGTTTTGAGGGGAGCGCACCCAAAAAAGGGGTACAAAAATGCCAACGACCCCAGAATAACGAGCCGCGCGTACATCCGGCGCAGCCCAAGCTATTCCAAGGTCGTCCCGGCGCCGGAGCGGTGAGCTGCAACGTCGCCGTTATCAGCTAGATAGGAACGTCACTGGCCCTCCGCAAGAGGGCCGGCTTATTGGTTTGGCACTTCGCGGATGACCGGTCCGCGCGGAGCAGGCGCGGCCGGGGCCGCGGGTGCCGCGGCCGCAGGCTGGGCCGCCGCCTTCGGCTTCGGCGGCTTGCCGTATTGGCCGATGGGCCCGAACACGACGGCAACCGCCAGCACGATAGCTGCGACGATCGCGCCAAAAATGCCTCCGACCGACTCAGACGTCATCCTGCCCGTTCCCGCTCCGGTGAGCCCTTCTGATATCACGGAAGCGCAGCCAGCCGGAAGGGCCGCAGGTTCCGACGGTTAATTCGCAGCCAGCTAGCGCTGAGGTGTCCTGTGCTTGGCGAAGGCCGTCACGATGTCCTTCTGCGCCGATTCTACCGCCCTGTTCGCGGTCGCGAGATGAGCGCCAGCATCGATGTTGGGATATTGCATCGTCAGATAGTCGAGCAACGCCACCCGGTAATACTGCCGCTCTGAGGGACAGGCGCCGGCGACCGAGCGGGAAAAATCCTGTTCCGAGAGGCCCTGATTGCTGTCGCGTGAATATTCCCGCGCCAGGCAGTGCCAGTAGTCGTCGCGGCCCTGGATCGCCAGCTTGTGCGCCCCTCCAGCATCATCGTCATCGGCAACGGCAGCAGACGTCATCATGACCAGCGCCAGTGCGATCAGCATCCGCATCTTGTTCTCCTGTTATCGCGGTCGAATGACAATAGAGTCTTTGCAGATTTTGCAAAAGGACAAGTCATTTCGATGTCAATCGAAGACCGGTTCGCCCTGAGTTTTTACTGTCAGCTGGATTGTGCGACCCCTTGCGGCGAAATGTTTTTCCGCAGATGGCGTCATCATTTTGTGGCCAGCACTCCGACGGAATTGCTTCTGCATTCAGCACTCCCCCGCGCAGGTGCTTTCCCATTGCCCTCCCCTTCGATCCACAGATGCGCGCTCTTCGCAAGGGACTGATCGACGCTGGATTGAGGGTAAACCAATAAGACGAAGAGCTAGCTTGTCACGAGGTTTACGCGCTATGACGCCGACGACAAGCCGATATTGTCGGCCGATTCCTTCTATGTGATCGTCAAGAAGGATGGGTGCTGGTGAGCGCTGGTGCGATCAAGCTATGTCGGCATCACCGGCAAGAAGACCGCTTTCTGACGAACCCCACTCTCTCAACTGGAACGCAAGGAGCAGACGTCACATTGTGTGACGTCTTCTCATCGCCGCGGCGCATTTGACTAGACCTGCACCGAGGTCAGTTTCTTCAGGCAGCGTAGCGCAAACGACGACCGGCTGTGGCGGATGCCTGGGATGCGATAGAGCTTTTCGCGCAGAAACCGCTCGTAGCCGGCGGTGCTTTCAACGGCGACCTTCACGACGTAATCGTAATCGCCGGTGGTGAGATAGGCTTCGATCACTTCCGGCAAACTCGTGAGCAGTTGACCGAAACGTTCGAGCGCCTCCTCGTCGTGGCGATCGAGCGTCACCTCTATGATGACCGTTTCAGGCAGGCCGAGCTTGTCCTGATTGAGCAGCGCGACGTAGCCATCGATATAGCCCTGCGTCTCGAGGCGCTTCAGTCTATTCCAGCATGGTGTGGTGGAGAGGCCAATCCGGTCGGCGAGTTGCGCCGTGGTCAGGCGCGCATCCTGCTGCAAGGCGCGCAGGATCTTGCGATCGATCTCGTCGAGCCGAAGCGCATCCTTGCGCGGAGCCTTGACTGGCCCTGTGGCATGTCGGACTGGCGCCATACCAAGAACTCCATTCTGAGCCTATGGCCAATGTGCAGAAAACATATATCACATCTTCGCAGGATACCCAGATCAAAAGAACAACAATCCCGAACTTTGCCAGTACGATATACTAACAAAACGAGACACATGCGGTGTATTTTCTAGAGCTCCAGACCAGCGATATGCACGCCGCACTCGGCCGCCTGCTCGACCAGACGCGCGTCGCGGGACTTCGGCTCGTTGCCGTCAGCGCTCGGGCCGAAGCGAACGAATGCCGTATCTCGGCTTCCATAGACATTGATGATCGCGACGTCATCGACCGGCTCGCTCGCCGCGTCGACGCATTGTTCTGCATCGATGCAATTGAGGTGAGAGGTGAATGCCAATGCCCGAACCCAACCTCATGCGTGACGCCATGATCCCGCGGGGCGAGGCGGTTCAATCCGCGGAGCATGCGCCCCTGAAACTGCACGTGCCGGAGCCCGCGGTGCGCCCAGGCGGCACGCCCGATTTCTCGAACATCCGGATTCCCCGCGCAGGCCAGGTCGACCGTCCCGAAATCGACGTGGACGCCGAGGCGATCCGCGACCTCGCCTTCTCTGTCATCCGCGTGCTCAACCGCGAGGGCAAAGCCGTCGGTCCATGGGCGGGCACGCTCTCTGACAGCGAATTGCTCGAGGGCCTTCGGCACATGATGACTTTGCGCGCGTTCGATGCGCGCATGCAGATGGCGCAGCGCCAGGGCAAGACGTCTTTCTACATGCAGCATATGGGCGAAGAGGCCGTGAGCTGCGCCTTCCGCAGGGCGCTCCTGCCGGGCGACATGAATTTTCCGACCTACCGCCAGGCGGGACTTCTGATCGCCGGTGGCTACTCGCTGGTCGACATGGCCAACCAGATCTACTCGAACACGCACGATCCCCTGAAGGGACGTCAGCTGCCCGTGATGTATTCCTCGCGGGAGCACGGCTTCTTCTCGATCTCCGGCAATCTCGCTACCCAGTACATCCAGGCGGTCGGCTGGGCGATGGCATCTGCGATCAAGAACGATACCAAGATCGCCGTTGCGTGGATCGGCGACGGCGCAACCGCCGAGTCCGACTTCCACGCGGCGCTGGTGTTCGCTTCGACCTATCGCGCGCCGGTCGTGCTCAACATCGTCAACAATCAGTGGGCCATCTCGACCTTCCAGGGCATCGCACGCGGCGGCTCCGGCACGTTCGCGGCACGCGGTCTTGGCTTCGGCATTCCGGCGCTGCGCGTCGACGGCAACGATTACCTTGCGGTCCATGCCGTCGCGAAATGGGCCTGCGAGCGTGCACGCCGCAATCTCGGCCCGACCCTGATCGAACACGTGACCTATCGCGTCGGCGCGCATTCCACCTCCGACGATCCCGCGGGCTATCGGCCGAAGACGGAATCCGAGGCATGGCCGTTGGGCGATCCCGTGATCCGGCTCAAGAACCATTTGATCGTTCGCGGTGTCTGGTCGGAGGAACGGCATAAGCAGACGGAGGCCGAGATCCTCGACACCGTGACCTCGGCACAGAAGGAGGCCGAAAGCTACGGCACGCTTCATTCCGAGCAACGTCCATCCGCGCGCGACATGTTCGAGGGCGTATTCGCGGCGATGCCGCCGCATCTGCGCCGCCAGCGCCAGGAAGCGGGAGTCTGAAACGTGCCACGGCGGACAATGATCGAAGCGATCCGGGACGCCATGGACGTGATGATGTCGCGCGATGACGATGTCGTCGTGTTCGGCGAGGACGTCGGCTATTTCGGCGGGGTATTCCGGGCAAGCCAGGGCCTGCAGGCGAAATATGGTACGAGCCGTTGTTTCGATACGCCGATCAGCGAGCTCGGCATCGTCGGTATCGCCGTCGGCATGGCCGCTTACGGCCTGAAACCCTGTGTCGAAATCCAGTTCGCGGATTACATGTATCCGGCCTACGACCAGATCGTCTCCGAGGCGGCGCGGCTGCGCTATCGCTCCAACGGCCAGTTCACCTGCCCTCTCGTGGTGCGGATGCCAACCGGTGGCGGCATTTTCGGCGGCCAGACGCATAGCCAGAGCCCGGAAGCGTTGTTCACCCATGTCTGCGGTATCAAGACGGTGGTGCCCTCGAATCCCCGCGACGCCAAGGGTCTCCTGATCTCGGCTATCGAGGACCCCGATCCCGTGATCTTCCTCGAGCCGAAGCGGCTCTATAACGGCCCATTCGACGGCCATCATGATCGGCCGGTCACGCCATGGTCGAAGCACGATCTCGGCGAGGTCGACGACGGACATTTTGCCATTCCGCTCGGCAGCGCCGCGATCCGCCGGCCGGGCAAAGCCGTCACCATTCTCGCCTATGGGACGATGGTGCACGTCGCCGAGACTGCGGCAACCGAAACCGGTGTCGACGCCGAGATCATCGATCTTCGCACACTGCTGCCGCTCGATCTCGATACCATCGAAAGCTCCGTCAAGAAGACCGGACGTTGCGTTATCGTGCACGAGGCGACACTGACCTCAGGTTTCGGTGCCGAGCTCTGCGCACTCGTTCAGACGCGATGCTTCTATCATCTGGAAGCGCCGATCGCGCGTGTCGCCGGCTGGGACACGCCCTACCCGCACGCGCAGGAATGGGACTACTTCCCCGGACCCGCGCGGATCGGCCGTGCGCTGATCGAAACGCTGGAGGCGTGAGATGGCGGAACGCGCCGTCAAGCTGCCCGACGTCGGCGAAGGCATCGCGGAAGCCGAACTCGTGGAATGGCACGTGAAGGTCGGCGACATCGTGCGCGAGGACGCCGTGCTCGGTGCAGTCATGACCGACAAGGCGACGGTGGAAATCCCCTCGCCCGCCGAAGGCCGCGTCATCTGGCTCGCCGGGCATGTGGGCGATGTGCTCGCCATTGGTTCGGACTTCGTTCGGCTGGAAGTTGAAGGCAAGGCCGAGCCACCGGCCGAGATGAAGACGACCAAAACAGTCGCTCAACCTGTGGCCGCGACACCGCTTCGGCCAGCGGTTGCGGAACCTCCCGGCGAGCAAACCAAGCCGCTGGCTTCCCCAGCGGTCCGCTTGCGCGCGCGTGAAGCAGGCCTCGACCTGCGCCAGATACAGGGCACGGGTCCTGCCGGGCGCATCACCTATGCCGATCTCGACGCCCATCTTGCGCACAGTTCCGTCGGTGCCGCGGCGACCACATACCTGACGAAGTCCAGCGTCGAAGACATCAAGATCGCCGGTCTCCGCCGCAAGATCGCGGAGAAGATGTCGATCGCGAACTCGCGCATCCCCCACATCACCTATGTCGAGGAGATCGACGTCACCGCACTTGAGGATCTACGTGGCAAGCTTAATGGCCAGCAACGGCCCGGCAAGCCGAAGCTGACCTTGCTTCCATTCCTCATGCGCGCGATGGTCCGCGCGATCGCCCAACAGCCGATGCTGAATGCCCATTTCGACGACGAGGCCGGCATCGTGCACCGACATGACGGCGTCCACATCGGGATCGCCACGCAGACACAAAATGGCCTGGTGGTGCCGGTGGTTCGACATGCTGAATCGCGCGACATCTGGAGTTGTGCCGCGGAGGTCGCTCGGCTCGCCGAAGCGGCTCGGAAAGGCAGCGCCTCGCGCGACGAACTCAGCGGCTCGACCATCACGATCACGTCCCTCGGGGCCATGGGCGGGCTTGCGACCACCCCCATCATCAATCATCCCGAGGTCGCGATCATCGGCGTCAACCGCATCGCCGTCCGTCCACATTGGGACGGCGCGGCCTTCGTACCGCGCCAGATGATGAACCTGTCGTCCAGCTTCGATCATCGCGTGATCGACGGTTTTGATGCCGCGCAGTTCGTGCAGCGAATCAAGACGCAGCTCGAGACGCCCGCCATGATCTTCATTGACGCATAGAGCGATGAACGAGATCACCTGCAAGCTCCTTGTCATCGGCGCGGGCCCCGGCGGCTACACCTGCGCGATCCGTGCCGGCCAGCTCGGCATCGACACGATCATTGTCGAAGCTGAAAAGCCGGGTGGCACCTGTCTTAACGTCGGCTGCATTCCCTCGAAGGCGTTAATCCACGCGGCCGCCGAGTATGAAACCGTTGCGCAGGCCGCGGATAGAAACAGCGTACTCGGCATTTCCACGGCGAAGCCGTCGCTCGACTTCGCCAAGACCATCGCCTGGAAGGACAATATCGGCCGGCGCCTGAACGGGGGCGTGGCCGGTCTCTTGAGGCGAGCAGGCGTCAGGCTCGTGGCCGGATATGCCCGTTTCCGGGACGGCAAGACCGTCGAAGTCGAAACCCAATCTGGTCCGCAAATGATCCGTGCCGAAACGGTGGTGATCGCGACAGGTTCCGAACCGGTTGCGCTGCCGTTTCTTCCCTTCGGCGCCCGCGTGATCTCGTCGACCGAGGCGTTGGCGCTCACCGAAATCCCAAAGAAGCTTGTTGTTGTTGGCGGCGGCTATATCGGCCTTGAGCTCGGCACGGCATTCGCCAAGCTGGGCGCGGCCGTTACCGTGGTCGAGGCCGCACCGCGTATTCTGCCCCAATATGACGGCGACCTGAGCGATCCGGTCGCCAGGCGCTTACGAGCGCTCGGCGTCTCGGTTCTGACAGGCGCGAAGGCAAAAGCACTCGTCGCTGATGGCACGGCGCTTGAAATCGAAACCGCCGGCGGCGAGCGGAAAACGCTTGATGTCGACAAGATTCTTGTCACGGTCGGCCGCAGGCCCGCGACCTCCGGCTTTGGCCTTGAACTTCTTGATCTCGACATGGATGCCCCCTTCATCCGGATCGACGACAAATGCCGCACCTCGATGCGCGGCATCTCGGCAATCGGCGACGTCACGGGAGACCCAATGCTCGCGCATCGTGCGATGGCGCAAGGTGAGATGGTGGCTGAGATCGTCGCCGGCCACCGCCGCGCCTGGGACCGGATTTCGATTCCGGCGATCTGCTTCACCGACCCCGAGATCGTCACCGTCGGCCTGTCACCAAGCGAGGCGGGCCAGACCGGTTTCGACATCAAGACCGACCTGTTTCCGTTCAAGGCCAATGGCCGTGCCCTGACCCTGGATCGTGAGGATGGCTTCATCCGGACCGTGGCACGCGCCGACAACCATGTCCTGCTCGGCATCCAGGGCGTCGGTGCGGGCATTGCCGAGCTTTCAGCAGCCTTCAGCCTTGCGCTGGAGATGGGCGCGCGCCTCGAGGATATCGCGGGGACGATCCATGCGCACCCGACCCAAAGCGAGGGCTTCCACGAGGCCGCGCTGAAATCGCTGGGGCACGCAATTCATATTTAACGTACGGGCGAGGCCTCCGTGTGTGCAGCGCGCATCATGGCCCATGTAGCGATCGGCCATAGCCGTCCGCAACATGGAGACGAAGCGGTCTCGCCGAGGTCGTCTCATGTGAACGAGCCTGAGAGCCAAAGCGCTGCGGCTCATCAAAAATTGCTGATTATCCAGCAGCTTAGCTCGATGTAAAACTATATGCAGAAGAAAGGAGTTTATGTCACTGTCAAAACTATTCAAAACTATATTGTCTCTCGATAATCGCAGATCCCGATGACGAGCTTAGACGGGGCGCCGCAACTGGCCAATCAGATCTGGTTTGATTAGGAT
The DNA here is from genome assembly GCF_024199885.1 of Bradyrhizobium sp. CCGUVB23. Lineage (NCBI taxonomy): Bacteria > Pseudomonadati > Pseudomonadota > Alphaproteobacteria > Hyphomicrobiales > Nitrobacteraceae > Bradyrhizobium > Bradyrhizobium sp. CCGUVB23. Next base: position 7,414,677 of record NZ_JANADQ010000001.1, on the reverse strand, counting down.
GAAGGCCATCCCCTCATTCGCGCGAGATCCTCCGGTGGCCAAAGCAAAAACCGCGTCGCAAAAATCGGGCAACATCTTCATCGGCATCGGCGGCTGGACTTTCGAGCCCTGGCGCGGCGTATTCTATCCGGAGAAGCTCACGCAGGCGAAGGAGCTGTCCTATGCCGCATCGAAGCTGACCTCGATCGAGATCAACGGCACCTATTACGGCTCGCAGAAGCCGGAGAGCTTTCGCAAATGGGCCTCCGAAGTGCCCGACGGCTTCGTCTTCTCGGTCAAGGGACCGCGCTTTGCCACCAACCGGAGGGTGCTGGCGGAGGCCGGCGACTCCATCAAACGCTTCTACGATTCCGGCGTGCTGGAGCTGCGCGACCGCCTTGGCCCCGTGCTGTGGCAGTTCGCGCCGACCAAGAAGTTCGACGGCGCCGATTTCGGCAAGTTCCTGGAGCTGTTGCCGCGCAAGCTCGATGGCCGCGCGCTGCGCCATGTGGTCGAAGTCCGGCACGACAGCTTCTGCACGCCCGACTTCGTCGCGCTGCTGCGCGAGTTTGAGACGCCCGTGGTATTCGCCGAGCACGGCAAATATCCGGCGATTGCGGACGTCGTCAGCGATTTCGTCTATGCGCGGCTTCAGAAGGGCAATGACGAGCTGAAGACCTGCTATCCGCCCAGGGATCTCGATGCCTGGGGCAAGCGGTTTCAGGCCTGGGCCTCGGGTAGTGAACCGGATGACCTGCCGAAAGTTGACAAGGCAAAGCCCAAGAAGGAGCCGCGCGACGTGTTCGCCTATGTCATCCACGAGGGCAAGGTGCGCGCGCCGGCCGGCGCCATGGAACTGATCGCGCGGGTCGCCTGAGGTTTTGGCATGGCCAAAGCGAAAAAGCTCTTCACCATCGGCTATGAGCAGACACCGCCCAAGGCGGTGCTGGACGAGCTCGAGCATGCCGGCGTCAAGCTGCTGGTCGACGTGCGCGCGGTGACGTCGTCGCGCCGGCCGGGCTTTTCCAAGAAGCAGCTCGCGGCGGGGCTCGACGAGCGCGGCATCGCCTATGTCCACCTCGCGGCCCTCGGCACGCCCAAAGAAGGGCGGCTCGCCGCGCGCAGCGGCGAGTATGCGGTGCTCGAGAAGATCTACTCAAAGCACCTGAAGACGCCGCAGGCCAAGGAAGAGCTCGACGAATTGTCTGCGCTGGTGAAGAAAGCGGGTCCAGTCTGCCTGCTCTGCTACGAGCGCGACCACACTCACTGCCATCGCCAGATGATCGCCGAGATCATCGAGGAGCGCGACGGGGTGAAGGTGGAGAATTTGGTGGGACGGCAGATTTGACCGCCATTCCACTCTGGCTGTCATTCCGGGGCGCGACGAAGTCGCGAGCCCGGAATCCATTCATCCGCGAACTCTGCGGCCCGATGGATTCCAGGCTCAGCGCTTCGCGCTGCCCCGGAATGACGAGTTGAGAGAGCTTAGCCCTCCGCCGCCAAGCGGAACGTTCCTTCCATCATCTGCACGCACTGGCCGCCGACGTGAGAGGACAGCAGCGCGCCGTTCTGTTTCACCACGCGCGTCAGCAGGATGCTCGGCCTGCCCATGTCAAAGCCCTGGCCGATCGTGAGTTTCAGCTCACCGTCGCGCTGGGGATCGAGATCGGCAAACAAGGCGGCCGCGGCGACCGTGGCACTGCCGGTTGCGGGGTCCTCGATCAGGCCGCTGGCGCCGGGGAAGAACATCCGCGCCTGGAGATCACAAGGTTTCTCCGCCGCTGGCACGTCGCGCGTGTAGAAATAAACCGCGAAGGCGCCGTCGCGCGGCAACACCCGGCCAAACGCGGCAGCGTCGGGCTTCGCCCGTCGTACTGCATCGCGCGAGCGCACTTCCGCCACCACGAACGGCGTTCCGACGCCGACGACCTGCGGCGCATGGCGATCGATCTTAATGTCATTCGCAGTCAATGAGATGCAGGCCGCGACGTCCTCGGCCGAAAGCTGCGCGAAGCGCGACAGCGGCTGCGGCGCGGTGAGCTCGGTGCTAACCACGCGGCCCTGCTCCCTAAAAATGTCGACCGCCACGAGCCCTGCCTTCTCTTCGAATAGCAGGCGCGACTTCGGCTCCTTCGCGAGGCTCGCTAGCACGAAGGAAGTGCCGACATTGGGATGACCGGCGAAGGGAATTTCCCTCACCGGCGTGAAGATGCGCACCTCCGCATCATTGGCCTTGTCGCGCGGCGGCAGCACGAAGGTGGTCTCGGAATAGTTGAACTCGGTCGCGATCGCCTGCATCTGCTGCGTCGACAGCCCGCCGGCATCGAGCACGACGGCAAGCTGGTTGCCGCCGAAGGCGCGGTTGGTGAACACGTCGACGGTGATGTAGCGGCGTTGCATCTTTCTTCCCTCACGCAAAGTGCAGCCTCAACCGGCTGCATCGGCCTGCATGTTACAGGCCGACGCCAGCAGCCGTCATGCCCCAAAACTCGGAGCACTCGGTGCAATCGCGCGAGATTCTTGTTTGAGCATGATCTCTTCGGAAAACCGCTTCACACTTTTCCGGATCATGCTCTAGAAGCGGAAGAGTGGTCGCGGCGAGGCAAGCACCTGCGCGCGCTCGTCCTTATCCGTGACGAGCTCGTCGAGGAAGCGGCGGTTCTTCTCGTAGACCTGCGTCGCCTCGAACTGTGTGTGCGGCCAGTCGCTGCCCCACAACAGACGGTCGAGACCGTAAGCTGTGCGCAGCGGCGGGTACGCTTCCTTCGCAAAACTCTCGCCGGCCGCACCGTTGCGGTACGGCGCGGAGATCTTGACCCAGACGTTTCTGGTCGCACCCAGCTTCAGCACCGACTGGAAGCCGGGATCGGCGACGCCGAGTTTTGGATCGGGCAGCGTGAAGTGATCGAGCACGACGGTGATGCCGCGATCGAGAAGCTGCGGCGCGAGCGCTGCGAGATCGGAAGCGTTGCGCTGGATCTCGACCTGCCAGCCCAGCGATTTGACCGATGCGAGCAGCGCCTTCCATTCTGGCGCAGCGAGATCCGGCAAGGGCTGGCCGACGAGGTTGAGACGGATGCCGACGACGCCGGCGCGGTCGAGCGTGGCAAGCTCCTCGGCAGGAACCGCGGGATCGACGACGGCGATGCCACGCAGCCGGCCGCCGGTCGCCTTCAGGCATTCGACGAGATAGGAATTGTCAGTGCCGAGAAAGCTTGGTTGCACCAGCACGCCGTTGGTCATGCCGTTGCGATCGAGCTGTTGCAGATAGAGATCGAGCGGCGCGTCATAGTCCGGCGCGTAACGCCGGCCTGGCGCGAGCTTGAGGCCACGGTGAAAGACGTGGGCGTGGGTATCGATCGTAGGCATGGTCACCTCACCTACCGCCCTGCCCGCAGCGGCGGTCACCGCCACAAGGGCAGCAGCGCCCACGCCGAATTGACGGCGCGTAAGGCCGCGTTCGCTTGTCATCATGTTCGTTACTCCACATTCGCAGGTCAGGCGCGCGTGCCGGCTACGGCCTGCTCAAAAACCTTGCCGCGGGTTTCTGGCAGCAGCAGCACCGCGATCAACACCAGCGAATAGGCAAAGGCCGCATCGATGCCGATCGCCGGCCCGAGGCCGATGTGGTCACTGAGATACCCGACGAGGAACGGGAACGCGGCGGAAACGACGCGGCCGAAATTGTAGCAGAAGCCGACGCCGGTGCCGCGCACGCCCGCGGGATAGAGCTCGCTGAACAGCGCGGCCATGCTCGCCGGAATGCCCGCGGAGAAGAAGCCGAGGGGAAAGCCCAGCACCAGCATCTGCGAATTGGAGAGCGGCGCAAAGATGTAGATCAGCACGGTGACAATGCAGGCGGTGGCGAAGAATGCAACATTCGCGCGTCGCCCGATGCGGTCGCTGATGATGCCGCTCATCACGCAGCCGCAGAAGAAAGCGATGATGATGACGGCAAGATAGCCGCTCGAACCCAGCACCGACAAATGCCGCACCTCGCGAAGATAGGTCGGCAGGAACGTCGTCAGCGCGGCGTAGCCGCCATGCGCGCCGGTGCCGAAGAGACCACCGATCAGCGTCGCGCGCAGCACGTCGCGATGGAAGATGCCGCCGAGCGTGGCGAAGAACGGCGGCTGGGCTGCACTCGGTGCCGCGCGCTGCGGCTCCTTCAGGCCGCGGCGGATGAAGATGATCAGGAGCGCGGGTAACAGTCCGATCGCGAACAGGATCCGCCAGGCGATATCCGCCGGCGCATAGGTGAAGACCAGCGCCGACAGCAGCACGGCTGCGCCCCAGCCCACCGCCCAGGCGCTCTGCACCGAGCCGAGCGCCTTGCCGCGGTGCTCGGGGCGGATGATCTCGGCCATCAGCACCGCGCCGCAGGCCCATTCGGCTCCGAAGCCGAGGCCCTGAATGGCCTTGAGCACCAGGAGCTGGGTAAAGCTCATCGCGAAAGCGCAGGCGAAGGTCGCAAGCGCGAAGGTCGCGACCGTGATCTGGAGCGCCTTCACGCGCCCGAAGCGGTCGCCGAGCGCGCCGCCGATCCAGCCGCCGAACGCACCGAAGAACAGCGTGATCGAGCCGAGCAGGCCGGCGTCGGCCTTGCTGATTCCGAAGGCTGCGATCAGCGCAGGGATCGCAAGGCCGAACATCTGGACGTCGAGCGCATCGAGCGCCCAGCCGCCGAAGCTTGCCCAGAAGGTGCGCCGCTCCAGCGGCGAGCTTTCGCTGTACCAGTTTGCCATCGTCTCTCCCCTGAATTCTTTGATTGCTTGATGTATGTGACGCCCGCGCTCACCGGATCTCGGCGTGGTAGCGGAAGCGATTGGCCGGCCCACGCGAGCGGCGCCATTCGATCGGACGCCGTTCGAGATCGAGCGCGAGACGCTCGATGACGATAAGCGGCGCGTGGGCCTCGAGCCGCAGCAGGCGGGCCTGCATCTCGCTCGCGGTCTCGACGGTGAGGATTTCCTCCGCCGACACCACCACCTCGCCGCAGCGCTCCTCATAGAGCGGATAAAGCAGGTCGCCGAACTCGGACGGATCAATGTCGAGGATCGCCGCGAAGCGCGATCGTTGCAGCCAGATTTCTTCGGCGAGCAGCGGCACGTCGTCGATCAGACGCAGGCGCGACAGACTGATCACGGGCTCGCCGACGGGGATGCGCAGCGCGGATGCAACGGCGGAGGTCGCCGGCACGCATTTCCGCCTGAGGATGCGGCTCTGCGGCACGCGGCGCTCGCCGCTCTCGGACTGGAAGCGGAAGAAGCGGAACAGCGAGGAGTTGAAGCGCGCGCGGCGAACGAAAGTGCCGCGGCCCTGCTGGCGCTCCAGCACGGTGTCGCTGACCAGCTGATCGATCGCCTTGCGCACCGTGCCGATCGCGACGCTGTAGTGCGCGGCGAGCTCGGCTTCGGACGGGATCGGCTCGCCCGGCCGCCATTCATTGCGATTGATCCGCGCGGCGAGATCGTCGCGCAGGCGCTGATAGCGAGGCAGGCGGTCGTCGAGCGGGGTTGAATTCATATAGTCATATATATGACTAGATGAAATGAGAGTCAAGCGCTACTATGATACCTCCGTCGACCAAACCAAACATTCCGTCATTCCGGGGCGGCTCGAAGAGCCGAACCCGGAATCTCGAGATTCCGGGTTCGCCCTTCGGGCGCCCCGGAATGACGGCATCATCAGCGGAGCGCCCTACCCCAGTTGAAACACCGCCATCGGCCGCTCATAGCCGCGCACCTCGACCTCGCCGAGCGCAACCGCGTCCTCACCATCGTCACCCAAGGCTTCGCGCACAGACTCCGAAATCAGGAGCTGCGATCCAAAATCCTTGTTCAGAGCCTCCAGCCTTGAAGCGAAGTTCACGGTGTCTCCGATCACCGTGTACTCCTTGCGCCGGGGCGAGCCGATATTGCCGGCGACGACCTCGCCGAAATGGATGCCGATGCCGATCCGCAGCGGCCAGCTCGATTGTGCGTTGATGCGGTCCATCGCGGCGAGCATCTCGCGGCCGGCGGCCACCGCCCGGTGCGCAGCGTCGGCCGCCGCCAGCGGCGCGCCGAACAGTGCGAGAAAGCCGTCACCCAGAAACTTGTTCACGATGCCGCCGTGGCGGTCGAGGATGTCGACCAGCACGGCGAAGGCGCCGTCGAGCCGGTCGACCACGTCCTGCGGCGAGCGCGAGCGTGCGCCGGCAGTGAAGCCGCGGAAATCGACGAACATCACCGCGACGCGCCTGATGTCGCCGCCGGCGCTGGTGCCCTCCGCCATCAGCCGCTCGACGACCTGCGGCGAGACGTGCTGGCCGAACAGGTTCGTCACCCTATCGCGCGCGGTGGCGGCAGCAATGCTCGCGGCAAACTGCCGACGCAATTGCGCGCCGACCGAGCCTGCCAGCACGCCGCAGATCAGGATGATGCAGCTGCGCACTGCGTGGAAGTAAGCCTGAGGCTCGCCGGCGCCGCTGACGGGATCAAAATAGAGTGCGACTGCGAGAAGCTGGGCCGCCGCCACGAAACCCGTGAAGGCCGACAACCGGAAATCGAGGCGCAGCGTCGAGAGAATGATGAAGATGAAGTAGACCAGCGGCACGGCAAAGCCGAGTGCCGGGATCGCCCCCATGCTCCGGATCTCCAGGACCAGGATGACCGTCGGCAGCGAGGTCTCGATCAGCGCCCCGATGTACCGCCTGACCACCGGCACGTCCCGATCGAGCCTGAGATTTCGACTGATCTGGGACTGAACCCAGAGCTCGAACAGGACAAACCCGATCAGGAGGCCGTAGACCTCGATCAGCCCGAACGTCCCGTGCCAGACCCGGTCCACGACGCTGGGGGCGACCAGGTACATCGCAGTGATGAACAGGATCATGACGCATCCCGTCACGATCAGCGCCTTGACGCGCAACAGCTCGGTCCGCAGCACCTCGCGTGCCAGCTCGTGCTCGAAATCCGCCGATATCGCGGCTTTCTGCCCGGCTGCCCTGCTTGCAAAACTGACCATCTCGCCCCTCGTCGTTGCGGGGCATTTTGCCTCAATCGAGCGTGCGGCGGAAGCGCGTCACGGCGATGATCATGGCGACCAGCATGAGGGCCGCCAGCGCCAACGTGTCATATTGCAGGTTCTGGACAGTCGCGCCCTTGAGCATGATGGCGCGGACGATACGCACATAATGCGTTAGCGGCAGGCCCTCGCCGAGATATTGCGCCCAGACCGGCATGCCCGCGAACGGGAACATGAAGCCGGACAGCAAAATGCTCGGCAGGAAGAACATCAGCGACATCTGCATTGCTTGCAGTTGATTCTGCGCGATGGTGGAGAAAGTGTAGCCGATCGCGAGATTGGTGGTGATGAACAGTGTCGAGAGCAGCGCCAACAGGGTGAGGCTGCCGAGCACGGGCACGCCGAACAGCAACACGCCGATCGAAAGAATCAGGAAGGCCTGGATGAAGCCGACCAGCACGTAGGGGACGATCTTGCCGAACATCACCTCGACCGGCTTGATCGGCATCGACAAGAGACTCTCCATGGTGCCGCGCTCGATCTCGCGCGTCACCGACAGCGCAGTGAAGATCAGCATGGTCATGGTCAGGATGGTGCCGACCAGCCCCGGCACGATGTTGAGCCGCGAGGACGCGGCCGGATTGTAGCGGGCGTGCGCGCGGATCTCGAACGGCATTTCCGGGGGATCGCCGATATAGAGATCGTGCTGGAGCGCTGTCTGCACGACCATGCCGAGCGAGCCGAGCGCGGCGCTTGCCGCGACCGGATCGGTCGCGTCGGCTGCGACCAGCAGCGCCGGCTTGTCGCCACGCCGCACTGCCCGCTCAAAACCGCGGGGGATCTCGACGCCGAACAGCACCTTGCCGGACTTCAGGAGATTGTCGAACTCGTCGACGTCGTGCACCTCGCGGGTGAAGCGGAAATAGGCGGTGTTCTCCAGCGCCTTCAGCACCGAGCGGGCAAGATCGCTGTCCTCCTGGAGTAGGACGGCGCTCGGCAGATTGTGCGGCGTTGTGTTGATGGCGAAGCCGAACAACAGGAGCTGCATCACCGGGATCATCACGATCATCGCGAAAGAGACGCGGTCGCGCCGGAGCTGGATGAACTCCTTCACGACCATCGCATAGGAGCGTCGCCAGAAGCCGAAGCGCTCGCGGATGTCGTGACCGTGATCTGATATGTCTGTAGCGCTCATTGGAAATTGTCCTTCGAGCGGTTCATGAGTTCGATGAAGACGTCTTCGAGCGAGGGATGCGACTTCTGCCAGTGCAGGCCGCCCTTGTCGCGCCAAGGCGCGATGCTGGTCTCGAGCGCGGTGACATCGCGGCCCGAGACATGCAGCGAGGTGCCGAACGGCGCGACCATGTCGACGCCGGGCTTGCCGGTGAGCTCGGCGGCGAGGCCGTTCAAATCATCGCCTGTGACGGTGTAGGTGGTGAGCGCCGATTTCGCGATCACCTCGTCCACGGTACCGTGCGTCAGGAGATGCCCATAGGCGATATACGCGATCTCGTGGCAGCGCTCGGCCTCGTCCATGTAGTGGGTGGAAACCAGAACGGTGAGACCTTCGGCGGCTAGCGCATGAATCTCGTTCCAGAAGTCGCGCCGCGCCTTCGGATCGACGCCGGCAGTCGGCTCGTCCAGCAGCAGGAGCTGCGGATTGGGCAGCGTGCAGGCCCCTAACGCCAGCCGCTGCTTCCAGCCGCCGGAGAGCTCGCCCGCAAGCTGCTCCTCGCGGCCGGAGAGACCGAGCCGCTTGATCATCTCGGCTGCCGCGCCGCGCGCATCGCGCATGCCGTAGAGCCGCGCGACGAATTCCAGGTTCTCGCGCACCGAAAGATCCTGATACAGGCTGAAGCGCTGGGTCATGTAGCCGACCTGGCGCTTGATGCGCTCGGCGTCGCGCCTGATGTCGTAGCCCAGGCAAGTGCCCTCGCCGCTGTCGGGCGTCAAGAGCCCGCAGAGCATGCGGATGGTCGTGGTCTTGCCGGAGCCGTTGGGACCGAGAAACCCGTAGATCGAGCCGCGCTTCACCTGCATCGACAGGTCATGCACGACCTCGCGGCCGCCAAAGGACTTTGTCAGCCCTTTGACGTCGATCGCGATACCGTTGCCGGCTGTCCCGTTCATCGCTTGTCCGCTACTGGAGTCTTGATTTCAGAAGTCTTGGGATTGAGATAGACGTCGATCGGCTGGCCCACCCGCAGCGCATCGGGCCGCGAGGGCCGCGCCTGGATCAGATAGACGAGCTTGTTGCGCTCATCGAGGCTGTAGATCACCGGCGGTGTGTATTCGGCCGTGGTCGCGATGAAATAGATCTTCGCGGTAAGGTCGGCCGCGCAATTGTCGCAGACGACCCGCACCTGATCGCCGATCGCAAGCTTTGGCAGTTCGGTCTCCGGCACGAAGAAGCGCAGCTTCATGTTGCCGGGCGGCATGATCGAGAGCACCGGCCGCTGCGCCGCCACCATCTCGCCCTCGCGGAAATAGATCTGCTGGATCGTGCCGGCGACCGGGGCAAAACCTTTCCGCCGCGCAAGCCGCGTCTCCGAGGTTGCCACGCGCGCCTGGGCGACCCGCAGGTCCGAGACGGCAGAATCGAGCGTCGCCTGCGTCCCGGAGCCGGTCTTTCTAAGTGACTCCGCACGATCATGGGTCTGCTGCGCGTTCGCCAGCGTCGCCTTGGTTTGATTGAGGTCGGCAAGCTGGAGATCGTCGTCGACCGAGTAAAGGGCATCGCCGACCTTCACCTCGTCGCCCTCGCGGACGTTGAGCTTGGTGACGCGGCCGGCCTCATCGGGGCTGACGAAGATCATGTCGGCCTCGACCCAACCCTGGAAGCCGGGATCGCGGTTGTCCTTGCAGGCGGCCAGCCCAATGGTGAGAGCAACGGCCAATGCCGCGCGGAAAATGACTTGCGACGACCTCATGTCGTCCTCCGTTCGCCAAAAATCAAATCAAGATGGACACGCAGCATCTCCTGCGCGTCGAGCGGGAAGTGCCGCGCAAACAGGCTCTGCCAGATCACCGCGATCAGGGCGGGCGCGACCAGGATCTGCGGAAAACGCGCCAGGTTCTTTTGCTGAATCTCGCCGCGGGCGATGCCGAGCTCGATCAGCGCGCGCATGCCGGCCATCCCGCGAGAGACGACCTCGCGGTAGTAGAAGTCGGCCACGGCCGGAAAACGCGGCCCCTCCGCCACGATCAGGCGCACGAGATCGCCACGCCTGGTGTTCGCAACCTCCTTCAGGAAATTGGAGGCAAAGGCCTCGACGAGGTCGCGCACCGAGCCGGTCGGCGGCGGCAGCGTGGTGAGCCGCTCGACCACCGGCACGATCACGATGCGCACCAGTTCCTCGAACATGGATTCCTTGTCCTTGAAATGCAGATAGATCGTGCCCTTGGCCACACCTGCGCGCTTGGCGATGTCGTCGAGCCGCGTCGCCGCAAAACCGCGCGCGATGAACTCTTCCAGAGCCGCCTCCACGATCGCCGCACGCCGCTCCGCCGCGCGCGCGGCGCGACTTGATCCGGGAGCGGCAACTTCTTCGCTGGCTTCGAGCGCACGGCCTTTGGCGCGGACTGCGGATGGCATGGCGGGTTTGCTTGGCTTCTTTGTCATATGCAATATATGACTGACCGGTCAGTCAAAGTCAAGCGATCAATCCGCGCTTGAGATATCGAAACAAATTAGCGTTGACTAATGCATTAGCCATTGCTAATTGAATGACCATGCTCGAAGCCGTCTCAAACCCCGTCACCACCGTCATGCGCGCTCTCGCTGATCCGACTCGCCGCGCCGTGTTCGAGCGCGTCTTCGAGAACAACGAGATCAGCGTCGCGGAGCTGACGCGCGGCAGCGGCGTGACTCAGGGCGCGATCTCGCAACACCTGAAGTCCCTAAAGCAAGCTGGCCTCGTCGCCGAGCGCGCGGAGGGCCGCAACGTCTATTACCGCGCCGCGCCGCAGGGGCTCGAGCCTCTGGTCGAATGGATGGATCACTACGGCGTCTTCTGGCGCGAGCGCTTCCAGAACCTGCGTACCCTGTTGAAGGAGATCGATCCGTGAGTGCTGTCGCTTCCAACGTTCAAACCCAGGACATCGTCATCGACGAGGTCTTCCCTCACGCGACCGCTACGGTCTGGAAGGCGCTGACCAGCGCTCAGTTGATCGCGCGCTGGCTGATGCCGCCGACCGGCTTCGAAGCGATCGAAGGCAAGACCTTCACATTCCAGACTAACCCGGGCGGCGCCTGGGATGGCGTGATCCATTGCCGGGTTCTGGAGGTCGTGCCGAACCGGCGTCTCGTCTACGCCTGGAAGGGCGGCAACGAACGCAACACCGGCTACGGTGCGCCGCTCGATACCGTCGTCACCTGGTCCCTCACCCCCATCGAAGCAGGCACACGGATCCGCCTGGTCCATGCGGGCTTCGTCATGCCCAGGAACGACTCCGCCTACAACGTCATGAGCGGTGGCTGGAAGAAGGTTGTCCGCCAGCTCGGCGAGATCAGCGGCGAAGAGTGAGCAGGAGATATCGCGATGACCAAGCCCTATACCGGCGGCTGCGCCTGCGGCGCGATCCGCTATTCGATTGCCGGCGAGCCCCTCTTCGCCAACCACTGCCAGTGCCGGGACTGTCAACGTGAAAGCGGCACCGGCCACGGCTCATACCTCACCTTCGCGCGCGCCGGCGTCACGGTGACGGGCGGGGCCAAGCAATGGGACATGGTCGGCGACAGCGGCAACGTGAAGACGCGCGCCTTCTGCTCCGTCTGCGGCTTGCCGGTCTACATGACCTTCGCCGCAATGCCCGAAATTTTCACCATCCGCGCCACGAGCCTCGACGAGCCTGCCCGCTACAAGCCGCAGGTGGTCACTTACGCAGCGCGCGGACATGACTGGGATCGCCTCGACCCCAACTTGCCGAAGTTCGAAACCATGCCGCCGGCGTGAGACGCCGGCGCTAGCCAAAATCGAGCACCATGCGGCCGTCGATCTTGCCGGCCTTCATCTTGTCGAACACCGTGTTGATCTCAGCGAGCGGCACCTTGGTGACCTCGGCGTGGACCTTCCCGTCGGTCGCGAAGGCGATGGCCTCGTCGAGATCCCTGCGGGTGCCGACGATCGAGCCGCGCACCGTGATGCGCTTGAGCACGACGTCGAAGATCGGGGTCGGGAATTCGCCGGGCGGCAGACCGACGAGGCTGACGGTGCCCTTCCGGCGCACCATCTTCAGCGCCTGCGCGAAGGCGGCCGTCGAGACGGCCGTCACCAGCACGCCATGCGCCCCTCCTCCGGTCGCGGCCAGCACCTTGTCGACGGCATCCGCATTCAGCGCGTTGACTGCGAGATCGGCGCCGGTCGTGCGCGCCAGCGCGAGCTTGTCCTCGGCGATGTCGATGGCGGCAACCTTGAGCCCCATCGCCTTGGCGTATTGGATCGCGACATGGCCGAGACCGCCAACGCCCGAGATCACCACCCACTCGCCGGGCCGCGCCTCGGTCTCCTTCAGTCCCTTGTAGGTCGTTACGCCGGCGCAAAGGATTGGCGCCACGCCGGCAAAATCGATATTTGCCGGCAGCTTCGCCGCGAACGCGCCAGAGGCGACGACGTATTCGGCAAAGCCGCCATTCACGCTGTAGCCGGTATTGTGCTGGTGCTCGCACAGCGTTTCCCAGCCGGTCTCGCAATATTCGCAAGCCATGCACGAATCGTGCAGCCATGCGACGCCGACGGCATCACCGACCCTGAGATTGGTGACGCCGGTTCCCAGTGCGGCAACGGTGCCGGCGACCTCGTGGCCGGGGATGAAGGGCGGAACCGGCCTCACCGGCCAGTCTCCGGACGCGGCGTGCAGATCGGTGTGGCAGACCCCACAAGCCTTCACCTTGACCAGGACCTCGCCCGGACCCGGCTGCGGCACCGGCACATCCTTGATCTCGAGCGGCTTGCCAAAGCTGGTGACTACAGCGGCTTTCATGGTCGGCATCGGTCTGCTCCTTTGCATTTGCGCAAAGTCCTTTGCATTTGCGCAAAGGCAGACTAGCGACCGCGCGCGGCACGCCCTTGATTGGCGTCAAACAGCACAATCTTTGCGCATGGCGAACCACCGGTATCACAACGTGGTGACAACGACTTCGCGCGAGCTCGCAGCGTCAGCTGTGGAACTTCAATCCATCGACAATTTTATCGATCACCTTGCGTTCGGCGCGCATCGCGATGCCGACAAGATTGAGATCGGCGCGCCCAACCGCCTTCACCGCCGCGCGATTGGCAGCATCATGCGTGGTCCCGAACATATCCTCGGTATAGAGCGCGGGCGTGACGTTGCGCGACAGCGCGCGATCGAGCGCGCGGGACAATGCAGCACCGTCGGCGCCGTAGATCAGGATCGGCTGGCCGATCAGCGGGAGATATTTCGTCGCGGACGCATCCTCGTAGGGATCGCCGATACATTCGGGAAAGGCTGCGGCAATGCCGCTGGTCAGGAAGGATGCGACGTTGAGCTTCTGCCAGGCCTGAAGATCAGTGCGGATGACGACGGCGATCTTGGTATCGAACTGCATGATTTCTCCCACGCATTCCGCATATTGCAAAATACGGTTCCTCACGCGAACATTGGTCGAGTGCGAATGTAACGCGGATTGACCTATCGATCACAATTCGAAAGTTTCGACCTGGATGCAACCGGGGACCGCTTCCCCGCCCGAATCGAGTCGGGTATATACGTCACTGCACTGTCATCAAACTGTCACATCATTCCTATGTCCGAAACTGGCACCATTAAGCCGGCCTTCGAATCCGCGCGTAATGTGCCTCGGCCCAATGGCCGTGTTGTCCATCACGACGCAAGAACCAAAGACTCTCTCGCTTCCAGCATGGACCGAGAGCATGGCTCGCAAGAGCTCGTTGACAATGCGCGCGCACTCAACGACCTCTCTCGCGCCGAGGGCGTTGGCCTCGATGAGGCACCGCCCCACGGTGAGAAGCCTGCACCAGACATCTCCCCGTCTCGCGACGCTGCTCCAGGCGCCGCAGAATTCGAACTCAAGCTGCTCGTCGATGCCGATCGCCTCGCCGATTTCAACGCTGCCCCGATCATCGCGGCGAACGCACGCAACAAGGGCACGCGAAAGCACCTCAAGGCCGTCTACTACGATACACCCAAGCGTGCGCTTCAACGCAACGGATTGAGCTTCAGGGTCCGCCAGAGCGGCGCACGTTTCACGCAGACCGTGAAGGCCGAGTCTGGAGACGATCCGCTCCGGCGCGGCGAATGGGAAGCGAGCGTGCCCTCCACGGCTCCCGACATCGCGCTGGCGCTGCCCTTCATTCCTGACAAGCTGCCGGCCGATCTCGAACGTCATCCGCTCGAGGCGGTCTTCACCACCGACATTCACCGGCATCAGCGCATCGTCGACCTGCCATCCGGCACGGTCGAGATTGCATTCGACCAGGGCGTCCTGAAATCCGGCGATCGTACGATGCCGGTCAGCGAGATCGAGTTGGAGCTCAAGTCCGGCAGCCCGTCTGCGATCTTCGAGCTTGCGCTGCGGCTCGCCGAGCATGGGCCGGTGAGACCATCCATCCGCAGCAAATCGGCACGCGGATTTGACCTCGCCGCCGACACCCCGCCGGCCGCAAGAAGGCCGCGCAAGCTGCGCCTCGACCCGTCGGCCTCACTCGATGAGACCTTTGCCGCGATCCTGCGCGCCTGTCTCCTTCATCTCCTCCAGTCGCTTCCCGCTGCCGAGGATGGACGCGATCCCGAGGGGATTCATCAGCTTCGCGTCGCGCTGCGGCGACTGCGATCCGCCATGCACCTGATGCAATCGGTCGTATCCGTGAGCAAGCTCGAGCTGCTGCGCTCGGAGGCCAAATGGCTGGCGCAAAATCTCTCTGCCGCGCGCGATTGGGACGTCTTCCAGCGGGAGACCCTGGCTACCGTCGCGCAAGGCTGCCCCTCGATCGCAGGCTTCGAGGCGCTGGACCAGGCTGCAAAGCAGCGGCGGACGGCGTCCTACGACAAGGCACACCTGGCGCTCGCCGACCGCCGGGCCTCGTATCTCGTGATCGGGCTTGGCGGCTGGATCGAGGCGCGCGGCTGGCGCAGCGACGTCGCGCCCGAATATCTGGCACAACTGGCCGAGCCCGCCATGAACTTCGCGCGGCGCATCCTGTCCACCCAGCATGCAAAGGTGCTCAAGCGCGGCCGCCGCTTCAAGTCGCTCACGGCGGAAGAACTACATCGCTTGCGGCTCTCGGTGAAGAGGCTGCGCTATGTCGCTGATTTCCTGTTGCCGCTCTACGGACAGCGGAAATCGGCGAAACGCTTTTCTGCCAGGCTGGTCGATTTGCAGAACGAGCTCGGCACCTATAATGACATGGCGGTCACGGCATCGCTGCTCACGGATATCGGCACGGAGTCCTCAGACAGCGGCATCGCGGCAGCCGCGATCGCCGGCTGGCAGGCGCACGCGATGGTCGGCAGCGAACCGCGCCTGAAGAAGGTGTGGTCGGATTTCGTGAAGGCGAAGGTGCCCTGGTCGATCGAGGCGGAGGCCTGATCGGCCAAGCCACCGCAAGCCACTGCGGACGATGCAGGCTTCAGCCCTTGGCGTCGCAGGCCCAGGCGCGGATCACGCATTCCTTGCCACCATATTTGTAGCATTCGCGCGTGGCGGCGTTGAGCGTGGTCGAGATCTTCGGCTTCACGGCATAGCCATAAGCGCCGCAGGGGTTGGCGAGATCGACGGACATGGCGGCGCAGGCGCGCTTCATGGTCACGGTCGTGCAGTCGCCCTTGCACTGCTTTTGTGCCGCGGCGCGCGCCGCAGCTTCGCCGGGGAAGTCATATGCATGGCCGTAAGCGCCGCATCTGCCGACCGCGAAGGCCCCGGCAGCGTGCGCGTCCGTGACGTAGCGGGCCCCAGCCACAGCAACGCTCAGCCCAAAGAAAAACATCGCGCAACGGCGCGCGACGACGTTCGAAGCCATGGAAATTCCCCTCCCCCGAGGCAGGCGGAGGAGACTCTATCGGCCGGTCGTTTCCAGATGGTGAACGAGTGGTTGAAATCGCCACTTCGTAGAAGCGTAACCCACCTCTTTGCGATCCGCGTGGAGAGAAGTGGTGGGTTACGCCTTCGGCTAACCCACCCTACGGCAGCGTCACACGCGTCTCGCCGCTTCCAGCGCCTGCGGCGTGTCGATGTCGAGGAAGGCGCTCTCGCCGTCGACCGGCACTTCGGCAACCACCTCCGCATGCTTGGCGATCAAGTGCCGTGCGCCGATGTCGCCGTCGAGCGTCATCAACTCGCTGAAGAAGCGGCGCGACCACAGCACGGGATTGCCGCGGCGGCCTTCGCTCACGGGCACGGCGATCAGGTTGCCGCGGTCGGGCGCAAAGCTGTCGATGAGGCGGTCAATCAGACCGGCATCGATCAGCGGCATGTCGCCGAGGCAGACCAGCACGCCATCGCAGGTCTCCGGCACGACCGCGATGCCGGCCTTGACCGAACTTGCGATGCCGCCGGCAAAATCCGGATTGCGAACGAACTTCACCTTCAAGCCGCTGAGTGCCTGCTCGACCAGCTCGGCCTGATGGCCGGTGACGACGATGACCTCCGACGCTTTCGAGGCCAGCACCTGTTCGGTCGCGATCCGCACCAGCTTCTTGCCCTCCAGCTCGGCGAGCAACTTGTTCGGCCCGCCCATCCGGGTCGAGCGCCCGGCGGCGAGCACGATCGCCGCGACCCGGCTGTTGCCTTCGGTCTCGGGTTTTGCACGCGGCTGCGGCCGCGTGACGATCTCCATCAGGAGGCCGCCGACGCCCATGCCCATCAGCTCGGCGCGCGTGACCTTGATGCCGGCGAGTAACCGCATCAGCACCCAGTCAAAGCCGTTCTCAACCGGCGAGCGTGCACAGCCCGGCGCGCCCAGCACCGGCACTGCGCCGGCGCGGCCGATCAGCAGCAGATTGCCGGGATCGACGGGCATGCCGAAATGCTCGATCGCGCCGCCGATCTCGGTGATTGCCGCCGGGATCACGTCGCGACGATCGGCGATCGCGGAGGCTCCGAACACGATGACGAGCTCGGCGCCGAGTCCGAGCAGCTCCTTGATCGCAGCCGACAGCGCCGTCTCCTCATGCGGCACCCGCCGCTCGGCGATAATGGTCGCACCCGCGGGCGCGAGCCGCTCGGCGGTGACGCGGAGCGTCTTGTCGACGACCTTGGAGGACAGTCCGGGCAGCAGCGTCGAGACGACGCCGACACGCTTGATCACGTAAGGCGCAACGCGCAGCACGTCGCGGCCCGCCGCCTTCACCGCGGCATCGCGCAAACTCCCTTCGACGCCGAACGGAATGATCTTGACCGTGCCGACCATCTCGCCCTCGACCACCGGCTTGAAGGCGGAGAGCGTCGCAAAGGTAATGGCTTCGTCGACATTGTTGATGCGGTCGACCGCAGCGCGGTCGATCACCAGAACGCCCGGGCGCGCCGCGAACAGATTGGCGCGACCGGTGAAGGCGCGCTCGACATGAATGCCCTCGCCGCCGACGGCCTCCGCAATGCTGGCGGCTGCGACGTCCTCGGAAACGTCGCCCTGCTCCATGCGCACCACGACGATGTCCTTGATGCCGGCGCGCGTCAGCGCCTCGACCTCGGCAGGCCCGATCGTCGTGCCCTTCTTCAGCACCAGCGGACCCTGGCGCAGGGTGTGGACGGTCACCCCGCCGATCGCATCCTTGGGGCTCGCCGGGCCGAACTTCATGCCGCTTCTTCTTTTTCTTTTGGAGGTAGCCGAAGCACCGCCGTGATCTCTGCCATGATCGACACCGCGATCTCGGACGGCGAGACCGCGCCGATTGCAAGCCCGATCGGCGCGTGGATGCGGGCGATATCAGAGTCCTTCGCGCCCTGCGCCCGCAGCCGGTCCCCGCGCTTGGCATGCGTCTTCCGCGAGCCGAGCGCCCCGATATAGAAGCAGTCGCGCTCGAAGGCGTGCAGCAGCGCGGGGTCGTCGATCTTGGGATCGTGGGTCAGCGCGACGAAGGCAGTGTAGTGGTCGATGTTGAGCGGCGGCAGCGCGACGTCGGGCCATTCCGCGATCAGCGGCACATCCGGAAACCGCTCGGGGCTCGCAAAGGCCGTGCGGGGATCGACCACCGTGACGTCGTAGCCGAGCGAGCGCGCCATCGGCGCCAGCGCCTGGCTGATATGGACGGCACCGACGATCACCATCTTCGCGGTCGGCGCGTAGACATTGAGGAACAGCTTCTTGCCGCCGGCCTCGACGTTGCCGCTCTTGCCCGTGCGGAGCTGTTTTTCCAGCTCGGCGCGCAGCGGATCTTTCGCAAAGTCCCTGGCTTTCACCAGGCGCTGCTCACCGCTCTCCGTATCGGTGACGAGGATGACCGGCCGCCGCGCGGCGCGCTCGGCATTGAGTTCGTGCAGGGTTTCCAGCTTCACGGCTAGCCGACCTTCTCGACGAAGACGCGGATAGTGCCGCCGCAGGACAGCCCGACGTTCCAGGCGGTCTCGTCGGCAACGCCGAACTCCAGCATTTTTGGCTTGCCCGTCTCAATCACATCCATGGCCTCGGTGACCACGGCGCCTTCGACGCAGCCGCCCGAGACTGAGCCCAGAAACGTGCCGTCGTCGTTGATCACGAGGCTCGAGCCCGCCGGCCGCGGCGCCGAGCCCCAGGTCTCCACCACCGTTGCGAGGGCAACGCCATGGCCGGCCTTCTGCCAGTCCTCCGCCGCCTTCAGGATATCCTCGTCGCGATCGAGCATGGCCTACCTCTCAAGCTGCGGAACGGATCAGGCTGCGGTGATGCGGCGGCAGCGGCTGGGAGAGCGTCTTGATCAGCTCCTGGATCGAACTCAAATTATGCACGGGGCGGAATTCGTCAACGTGGGGCAGCATCATTTTGATGCCCTGCGCCTTGGCCTCGAAGCCGCCGAACCGCAGCAGCGGGTTCAGCCAGATCAGCCGGCGGCAGGAACGGTGGAGCCGGTCCATCTCGAAGGCGAGCTTGGAGTCGGCCTCGCGCTCCAGCCCGTCGGAGATCAGCAGCACGATGGCGCCCTGGCTCAGCACGCGCCGCGCCCACAATTTGTTGAAGTTGTGCAGCGAGGTCGCAATGCGCGTGCCGCCGGCCCAGTCCTCCACCGCCGCCGAGCAGCTTGCCAGCGCCTCGTCCGGATCGCGCTGGCGGAGCGCACGGGTGACGTTGGTGAGACGGGTGCCGAACAGGAACACGGAGACGCGCTTCCTCGCATCAGTGATGGCGTGCAGGAAGTGCAGGAACAGGCGGGTGTATTCGCTCATCGATCCCGAAATATCCAAGAGCGCCACGATCGGCGCCGGTTTCTCGATCCGCCCGAGCCGGTGGATGTCGATGATGTCGCCGCCGGTGTGCAGCGAAGCGCGCAAGGTTCGGCGCAGGTCGAGGCGCAGCCCGCGCCGGTCGGGCCGGTGCCGCCGCGTCAAGAGCTCGGCCTGTGGCAGCTTCATCTTTTCGATCGCGCGCAGCGCTTCGCTGATCTCGGCCGCGCTCATCTGCGCAAAGTCTTTCTTCTGCAGGATTTCCTTGTCGGAGACCGACAGGCGCAGATCCTGCTCCTGGCGCTGCGGCGTCTCCGTCATCTGCGGCTGCGACAGCGCCTCCTGGACGCGGCGCGAGGCCGGCGGCGGCTTCTTCTTGGCGTGATCGGGCAACGGCACCGAATCCAGCATGTGCTTCCACTCCTCCGAGGCGCGGAAGAACAGGTTGAAGGCCTGCCTGAAGATCAGCGCATGCTCATGGCGCTTGACGAAGATCGCCTCCAGCGTGGTGAAGACGTCGGCGCGGCTGCCGATGTCGATCACCTGGAGCGCGTTGACGGCGTCGATCACCGCGCCGGGGCCGACGGGAAGACCGGCGGCACGAAGCGCGCGGGCGAAGCCGATGATGTTGTCGGCGAACTGCTCGGTCTTCTCAGGCGCAAGGTGATTGATGGCCATGGTCGTAACCTACCCTCACGTCATACCGGGGCGCGACGAAGTCGCGAACCCGGAATCCAGAAGTTGCGGCGCGAGATTCCGGGTTCACGCTCCGCGTGCCCCGGAATGACGGCTATTCGCTCGTCGCGTCCTTCAGCACCTTCTGCAAGGCATCGCCCTGCATGCGGACGATGTCGTCCTGATACTTGAGCAGCGCGCCCAGCGTGTCGCCGACGACCTGCGCCGTCAGCGAGCGGGCGTCGAGCTCGGAGAGCGCGGTGGCCCAGTCGATGGTCTCGGCGACGCCCGGGGACTTGTAGAAATCCTGGTTGCGCAGCGCTTGCACGAAGCGCACGACCTGCTGCGACAGCTTTGCGGAGATGCCGGGCACGCGCGTCTTGATGATCGCAAGCTCGCGCTCGGCGGAGGGATAGTCGACCCAGTGATAGAGACAGCGCCGCTTCAGCGCGTCGTGGATCTCGCGGGTGCGGTTGGAGGTGATGATGACGATCGGCGGATGCGGCGCCTTCACGGTGCCGAACTCGGGGATGGTCACCTGGAAGTCGCTGAGGATTTCGAGCAGATACGCCTCGAACGCCTCGTCGGCGCGATCGAGCTCGTCGATTAAGAGCACTGGCGGGCCGGCAACGTCCGGCTCCAGGGCCTGGAGCAACGGCCGCTTGATCAGATAGCGATCGGCGAAAATGTCGGACGAAAGCTGCTCGCGATCGGTGTCGCCGGCAGCCTCGGTGATCCGGATCGCGATCATCTGGGCGGCGCTGTTCCACTCATAGACCGCCGAGGAGACGTCGAGGCCCTCATAGCATTGCAGGCGGATCAGCTTCCGTCCCAGCGCAGCCGACAGCACCTTTGCGATCTCGGTCTTGCCGACGCCGGCCTCGCCTTCCAGGAACAGCGGCCGCCCCATGCGCAGCGACAGATATGTCACCGTCGCCAGCGACCGCTCCGCGAGATAGCCGCGCGAAGTGAGGAGTTCGAGCATCGCATCGACCGATGCCGGCAGTGCCGCTGCAGTCATGAAAGAGCCAGTCTCGCTACGCCCTGTCCGGGCCCATCACTCTTTGGCGTTGGCAGCGTCGACGGCGCGCCGCGTCAGCACCCCGATCAGGTGCGCACGATACTCGGCGCTGCCGTGGATATCGCTGTTGAGGCCTTCCGCCGGCACGTCGATGCCGTCGAGCACCTTCGAGGAGAAGCGCTTCTTCAAGGCTTCCTCGAACGCGGTGACGCGGAACACACCGTCCGAACCGGCGCCGGTGACGGCGACGCGCACATCCGAAGGACGCCGCGCCACGAATACGCCGACCAGCGCATAGCGCGAGGCCTGGTTGCGGAATTTGACGTAGGCCGCCTTCTTCGGCAGCGGGAACATCACCTTGGTGATGATCTCGTCGGCCTCAAGCGCGGTCGAGAACAGGCCCTGGAAGTACTCTTCCGCCTTCAGGCGGCGCTTGTTGGTGACGATGGTGGCGCCGAGCGCGAGCACCGCGGCCGGATAGTCCGCGGTCGGATCGTTGTTGGCGAGCGAGCCGCCGATCGTACCCTTGTGACGGACGGCCGGATCGCCGATGCCGCCGGCAAGGCTCGCGAGCGACGGGATCGCTTCGCCGACGATGGCCGACGTCGCGACATCGGCGTGCTTGGCCGTGGCGCCGATCACCAGCGAGCGGCCCTTCATCTCGATCGTATCGAGACCTTCGATATGCGAGAGGTCGACGAGATGCGGCGGGCTTGCGAGGCGCTGCTTCATCACGGGAATCAGCGTGTGACCACCGGCGATCACCTTGGCATCCTCGTTCTTCACCAGCAGATTGGCCGCCTGCCGCACGGTCCCAGGGCGATGATATTTGAATTCGTACATAATGGACTTCCTGATCGCGAGAGGCGCGCGAGTGTCGGTTTACGCGAGATCGGATTTCGCCATCGCCTTCGCGCCGGCGGCGATCGAGGCGACGATGTTCTGATAGCCGGTGCAGCGGCAGAGATTGCCCTCGAGCTCTTCGCGAATCGTATGGTCGTCGAGCTCGTGGCCCTTGCGATGGACGATGTCGATCGCGGTCATGATCATGCCGGGCGTGCAGAAGCCGCACTGCAAGCCGTGATGCTCGCGGAAGGCCTCCTGCATCGGATGCAGCGGCGCACCATCGGCGGCCAGCCCCTCGATGGTCTTGACCTCGTGGCCGTCGGCCATCACCGCAAGCGTGGTGCAGGACTTCACGGCCTTGCCGTCGAGATGCACGACGCAGGCGCCGCACTGCGAGGTGTCGCAGCCGACATGGGTCCCGGTCAGCCGCAGATGCTCGCGCAGGAACTGCACCAGCAGGGTGCGGGGGTCGACGTTGGCGTTGACGGGATTGCCGTTCACGATAAGGGAGATTTTGGCCATCAGGACTCTCTGGTCAGCACCCCGCCGGGTCCCGGCGAAGCGGTTCTTATAGTTATTCCAGCCCATCATATGGGCCATTGCACCTTCGGGCAACATCGCCCGAAATGCAGGCAGTTATGCCTTAAGGCGCAGGGCTAACCCTGTACCGCCTTGGCGAAATTCGCAAAAAATTCGTCGGCGAGCTTTTTGGCGGCGCCGTTGATCAGGCGCTGGCCGAGCTGCGCCAACTTGCCGCCGATCTGCGCCTCGACATCATAGGAGAGCAGCGTGCCGCCGTCCTTCTCCGACAGCTTCACCGACGCGCCGCCCTTGGCAAAGCCGGCCACCCCGCCCTCGCCTTCGCCGGAGATCTTGTAGCCGTTCGGCGGGTCGAGATCGCTGAGCATCACCTTGCCCTTGAAGCGCGCCGACACCGGGCCGACCTTCATCTTGGCGACCGCGCGAAATCCGCCGTCGTCGGTCTTCTCCAGTTCCTCGCAGCCGGGGATGCAGGCCTTCAGCACCTCGGGATCGTTGAGCTTGGCCCACACGGATTCGCGCGACGCCGCAAGCTGAACTTCGCCGTTCATTGTCATGGCCATGGGCTGCCTCCCGGGATCACTGACGCAACGCTGCTCAAGTAACGCAGGGCCGCCGCAAAGGAAAGGGCAGCCGGCGATCACATGCAATGCATATTCGCAACTGCAAAAAGCTTGCGCCAGCGGTTTGGGATTGGCAGACGCTGCCCTTGGTGGTTAGGTCCCGCGCAACATGAGCACATCCCTCTCCCCCCTGCTTGCGCCGATGCTGTCGAGCGCAGCCATGCGCGCGATCTGCGATGATCGGGCTTACCTGCAAAACATGCTCGAATTTGAGGCAGCGCTGGCCCGCTCGGAAGCTGCTACCGGCGTGATTCCCGCAAGCGCGGTCGGCCCAATCGAAGCCGGCTGTCAGGTGGCCGCGTTCGACCTTGGCGCGCTTGCGGAGGCCGCGACCAGGTCGGGCAATCTGGCGATCCCCCTCGTCAAGGCGCTGACCGCCAGCGTCGCCAAGGCCGATGCGGAGGCCGCGCGCTACGTGCATTGGGGCGCGACCAGCCAGGACGTCATCGACACTGCGACCATGCTCATGCTTCGCGCCGGGATCGATGCGCTGGATGCCGATCTCAGCCGCGCCATCAAAGGGCTCGCCGCACTGGCGCGCACCCACCGCAACACCGCCATGGTCGCGCGCACCTGGCTCCAGCACGCGCTGCCGATGCCGTTCGGATTGAAGGCTGCCGAATATGCCGCAAGCCTTGCCCGCGCACGCTGCCGGCTGCGGCGGCTGCGCCGCGAAGGCCTCGCGCTGCAATTCGGCGGCGCCGCCGGCACGCTCGCAGCGCTCGGCGACAAGGGGCTCGTCGTCGCCGAGCGGCTTGCACAGGAGTTGAACCTGCCATTGCCCGAGGCGCCGTGGCACACCCATCGCGACCGAATCGCCGAGGCTGCATCAAGCCTTGCCATTCTTGCCGGCAGCTGCGGCAAGATCGCCCGCGACGTCTCGCTGATGATGCAGACTGACGTCGCCGAAGCCTTTGAGCCCGCCGGGGAAGGCCGCGGCGGCTCCTCGACTATGCCGCACAAGCGCAATCCGGTCGCAGCGGTAAGCGCGCTTGGGGCGGCCACGATGGCGCCGCAGCTGGCCGCAACGATCTTCGCGGCCCAGGTCCAGGATCACGAGCGCAGCGCCGGCCCGTGGCACGCGGAATGGCCGACACTGCCGCAATTGATGCTGGTCGCCTCAGGCGCGCTTGCTGCCATCGTCGATATCGCCGAAGGCCTCGACGTCGACGCGGCGCGCATGCGCGCCAATCTCGACACGACGCATGGCCTGATCATGGCGGAGGCCGTCACCTTCGCGCTCGCCGAGACGATCGGCAAGAGCGACGCACATCACCTGGTCGAGGCTGCCAGCAAAAAGGCGGTTGCCGAGAGGAAGCATTTGCGCGACGTGCTCGCGGCTGATTCGAAGGTCACCGCGCATCTTGCCCCGGAGAAAATTGCGGCATTGTTCGAGCCGATGGCCTATCAAGGCGCTTCCCAGGCCCTGATCGACCGGCTGCTCGACAGCCTCGACCGCGAATAGAACGGAGACCCCGCCATGCCCATGATCGATGCCGACGGGTGCCTGCTCAACGTCTCCGTCGAGGGCCGCGACGGCGGCCCGACCCTGATGCTCTCCAACTCGCTCGGCTGCACGCTGCAGATGTGGGAGCCGCAGATGAAGGCCCTGACGCAGGTATTCCGCGTCATCCGCTACGACCGCCGCGGCCACGGCAAGTCCACCGTAGCCCCCGGCCCCTATTCGATGGAGCGCTTCGGCCGCGACGTGCTAGCGATCCTTGACGACCTCAATATCGAGAAGGTGCATTGGTGCGGCCTGTCGATGGGTGGCATGGTCGGGCAGTGGCTGGGCGCCAATGCGCCGGAGCGGCTCGGCAAGATCGTCCTCGCCAACACGAGCTGCTACTACCCCGATCCGACCAACTGGCACAACCGCATCAAGGCGGTGAAGGAAGGCGGCATCGCAGCGGTGGCCGACACCGTGATCGCCGGCTGGCTGACGGCCGACTTCCGCGAGCGCGAGCCGCAGATCGCCGCGAAGATGAAGGCGATGCTGGTGGCCTCACCGGTCGAAGGCTATCTCGCCTGCTGCGAGGCGCTGTCGACCCTCGACCAGCGCGCGCTGCTGCCGAAGATCAAGAGCCCGACGCTGGTGATCGCCGGCCGCCACGACACGGCAACCCCGATCTCGGCGGGCGAACTGATCCGCAGCCAAATTCCAGGCGCCAGCATGACCATCATCGATGCCGCCCACATCTCCAATGTCGAGCAGCCGCACGCCTTCACCGACGCGGTAGTCGGCTTCTTGACGCAGCGGTAGTTGTTGATTGTCATTCCCGGGCGCCTCGAAGAGGCGAACCCGGAATCTCGAGATTCCGGGGTCGATGCTTCGCATCGCCCCGGAATGACTCAATTCTGGAGGACACAAATGGACGACGAGAAGCGTCGCGATGCCGGCATGAAGGTGCGCCGCAAGGTGCTCGGCAACGCCTGGGTCGACAAGTCGATCACCAACCGCAATGCGTTCAACACCGATTTCCAGGACCTGATTACCCGCTACGCCTGGGGCGAGATCTGGACGCGGCAGCATTTCGACGAGCGGACGCGGCGCGTGCTCGTCATCGGCACCATGGTCGCGCTCGGGCAATGGGACGAATTCCGTCTGCACGTGCGCGCAGCCCTCGCCGAGGGCGGCTTCACCCCCGACGATATCAAGGAAATCCTTCTTCAGCAGGCGATCTATTGCGGCGTGCCGGCGGCCAACCACGCCGTCAAGGAAGCCTCAGCGATTGTGCAGGAGCTCGGCCTGCTCAAAAGCTAGCGGAGCCTTTTCCAGAACGTTGGCTTCCAGAACCCTGGCTTCAACAGGTCGCCGGGCCGGCCGTTCGATCAGCAGCACGATGGCGGCGCCGAGCAGCAGCAGGAGCTCGGTCGCATGCAGCCTGAGGGCGGCCATCTCGCCGACCTTCGAGGCCATCACCATGCTTGCGAACGAGATCAGGCTGCCAATGAAGAGCGCAATCCCGAGCGCCTCGTCGGGGCCGCCCGCCCTGCGGACCCGGGGGATCGAGAGCAGCGCCAGAAAAATGGCAAAGAACGCCACCACGGTGAGGCGGCCGAGCGCCAGCAGCCACGCCGCGCGGACCGTGTTCATGCCCGATATCTGGAACTGGTCGCTGATGAACAGCGCCACCGCGACGCTCGGCCGCTCAAAGAGGCCGTGCACGGGGGCGACCATGATGTTGACGGCAATCAACGTCCAGGCCGGGATGAAATAGGCGGCCAACACCACGCCATTGATTGAGCCGATCCGCCAGTTTTTCAGCATTGCCGCTTCCCGCATGATTTCCGTCGGCCCGAGCCGGTCGGGCCTTTTTCAGCAGCTAACCCCCCTCGACTCGAGGCGGCAATTTAAACCCTTTGTTTACCTTAACTGCTGTGGACAAGCCGCGGCGGGACAAAAGGAAAAGTCCCGCCTTTCGGCGGGACTGTCACAATTCCAAGGTGCTTCGAGATCAACGCTGGTCCTGACCATGCTGGCCCGGCTTGTCGCCCTGGCGCATCGGATCCTGCTGCTGCTGTCCGGGTTTTTGGCCGCCACCCTGCTGCTGCTGATCGGGGCGCTGGCCGGGCTTCTGATTCTGCTGGCCCGGATTCTGGTTCTGCTGCTTCGTCATCGCGGGAAACTCCCTTGTTGGGCGTCACAACGTGAGATAACGGCCCACACCTATTTTAGTTGCCCGGAACCGGGTTCCCTACCCCGAGGCGGGAACCAGGATGCGAAATGAACTCTGTACAAGCCTTTATGCCAAGGCCAGCCCAGTTGCGGCGGTCAGTTCCCTCCTGTTACAACAAATGAAATGCTCAAGGGCTGCCGGGGCCCAAGAACTCTCTCAAGAGCTCCCTTTGAGCGGCGTCAAGTTGAGACAACGGCAGCCCATGGACTATTTCACCCAGCAGCTCATCAACGGTCTCGTCCTCGGTTCGATCTACGGCCTGATCGCCATCGGCTACACGATGGTCTACGGCATCGTCGGCATGATCAATTTCGCCCATGGCGACATCTTCATGATCGGCGGCTTCATCGCCCTGATCACCTTCCTGATCCTGATCTCGATCGGCGTGACCGCGGTTCCCCTCATCCTCCTGGTCGTGCTGCTGGTGGCGATGGCGATCACCGCGCTCTATGGCTGGACCGTCGAACGCATCGCCTACCGCCCACTGCGCCACTCCTTCCGCCTCGCCCCGATGCTGTCGGCGATCGGCATGTCCTTCGTGCTCACGAACTACTCGCAGGTGGCGCAGGGCGCCCGGGTCAAGCCGATCCCGCCGTTGATCACCGGCGGCTACACGCTGCACGAGAGCGCGGACGGTTTCGTGATCCAGCTCTCCAACATCCAGATCCTGGTGGTCATCACCACGATCGTGCTGCTGTTGATCTTCAACCGGCTCGTCTTGCGGACGCGGCTCGGGCGCGACATGCGCGCCTGCGAGCAGGACCAGACCATGGCGGCGCTGCTCGGCGTCAACGTCGACCGCACCATCTCCATGACCTTCGTGATCGGCGCGGCGCTCGCGGCGGTGGCGGGCTTGATGTACCTGCTCTACTATGGCCAGGTCGATTTCAACATGGGCTTCGTCGCTGGCATCAAGGCCTTCACGGCCGCCGTGCTTGGCGGCATCGGCTCGCTGCCCGGCGCGGTGCTGGGCGGGCTTGCGATCGGCCTGATCGAGACGTTCTGGTCGGCCTATTTCTCGGTCGAGTACAAGGACGTCGCCGCGTTCTCGATCTTGATCATCGTGCTGATCTTCATGCCGACCGGCCTGCTCGGCCGTCCCGAAGTCGAAAAAGTCTGACGGGTCGCCAGTGTGACAGCTCTTTCGCAAGAAACGGTATCCGCAACCCGCACCGCAGCGGGCATCCCCTTCATCCTGAAAAAGGCCTTCCTGAGCGCTCTCGTCGCGCTGGTGCTGTTTTCGCTGATGATCGGCATCCGCACCGAGGCCGGTCCCGATGGGCAGCTGACCTACTGGACGCGGTTCGGCGAACTCGCCTCCATCGTCGGCATCGTGTTCGGAGGATCGATCCTCATCGAATTGGCGCGGCAATGGATCGGCCCTATCGGCGCCGAGAAGCTGGTACCGCCCGCCGTGCATCGCGGCATGTCGATCCTTGGCCACTACCTGGCGCCGGCGCTTCTGATCTTCACCCTCCTCGTGCCGGTCATCTTCTATAACCAGCGCTACATCCTCGACCTCGCGATCCTCGTGCTCACCTATGTGATGCTGGGATGGGGCCTCAACGTGGTGGTCGGGCTCGCCGGCCTGCTCGATCTCGGCTACGTCGCTTTCTATGCGGTCGGGGCCTATTCCTACGCGCTGCTCGCCACCAATTTCGGCTGGTCGTTCTGGATCTGCCTGCCGCTCGCCGGTATCCTCGCAGCCATGTGGGGCGTTATGCTCGGCTTCCCGGTGCTACGGCTGCGCGGCGACTATCTCGCGATCGTCACGCTCGCTTTCGGCGAGATCATCCGGCTCGTCATCATCAACTGGCAAAGCCTGACCGGCGGCCCGAACGGCGTCACCGGTATTCCGCGCCCCACCCTGTTCGGCATCCCGCTCGACAACAGCGACGACGGGCTCGCCGCAAAGCTCGGCATCGAGTACTCGCCGACGCACCGCATCGTCTTCCTGTTCTACCTGATCCTGGCGCTGGCGCTGCTCACCAACTGGGTGACGATCCGCCTGCGGCGCCTGCCGATCGGCCGCGCCTGGGAAGCGTTGCGCGAGGACGAGGTCGCCTGCCGCGCGCTCGGCATCAACACCACGACCACGAAACTGACGGCGTTCGCGACGGGTGCGCTGTTCGGCGGCTTCGCCGGCGCCTTCTTCGCCACGCGCCAGGGTTTCATCAGCCCGGAATCCTTCACCTTCCAGGAATCCGCACTTGTGCTTGCCATCGTGGTGCTCGGCGGCATGGGTTCGCAGCTTGGCGTGGCGCTCGCCGCTCTCGCCATGATCGGCGGCTTCGAGCTGTTCCGCGGGCTTGAGATCTACCGCATGCTGGTGTTCGGCTGGGCGATGGTGCTGATCATGATCTGGCGGCCGCGCGGCCTGATCGGCCATCGCGCGCCGACCGTGTATCTGAAGAAAGCGCAGGCCATCTCCTCCGACCTCGTCAAGGAAGGCCACGGATGAGCGGCGAGCGTATCCTCAACGTCGATCAGCTCACCATGCGCTTTGGCGGCATCGTCGCCGTGCAGGATCTGTCGTTCTCGGCGGACCGGCGCAAGATCACGGCGCTGATCGGACCGAACGGCGCCGGCAAGACCACGGTGTTCAACTGCATTACCGGCTTCTACAAGCCGACCGGCGGCGCCATCCGCCTCACCCACGATGACGGCAAGGAAATCGCGCTCGAGCGGCTCAACGACTTCCGCATCGCCAAACAGGCCAAGGTCGCACGCACCTTCCAGAACATCCGCCTGTTTCCCGGGATGACCGTGCTGGAAAACCTGATGGTGGCGCAGCACAACATGTTGATGCGCGCCTCCGGTTTCACCTTTCTCGGCCTGGTCGGCGCGCCGAACTACCGCAATGCGGAAGCGCATGCGATCGGTCTCGCCACCGATTGGCTGAAGCGGGTTAGCCTGTTGGATCGCGCCGACGATGCGGCCGGCAACCTCGCCTATGGCGACCAGCGCCGCCTCGAGATCGCGCGCGCGATGTGCACGGAGCCTGCACTATTGTGCCTCGACGAGCCGGCTGCCGGCCTCAACGCGCGCGAGAGCGCCGCCTTGAGCGAGCTCCTGCTTTCGATCCGCAACGACCTGGGAACCTCGATCCTCCTGATCGAGCACGACATGTCGGTCGTGATGGAGATCTCCGACCACATCGTGGTGATGGACCACGGCGTGAAGATCGCGCAAGGCACGCCGCGCGAGGTGCGCGACGATCCCAAGGTGATCGCCGCCTACCTCGGCGCCGACGAGGAAGAGGCGATGGCGGTCATGGAGAGCGGGTCGTGACGGCGGCATCCCCCCTGCTCGCGATCCGGGGCCTGCGTGCGGCCTACGGCAAGATCGAGGCGCTGAAGGGCGTCGACGTCGAGATCAATTCCGGCGAGATCGTCGCGCTGATCGGCGCCAACGGCGCCGGCAAGTCGACGCTGATGATGACGATCTTCGGCAAGCCGCGCGCCCGCGCCGGGCAGATCCTCTACGAGGGCAAGGACATCACCGCCGTCCCGACCCACGAGATCGCCCATTTGCGCATCGCGCAATCGCCGGAAGGCCGCCGCATCTTCCCGCGGATGAGCGTCGCCGAGAACCTCCAGATGGGGGCCGACGTCACCGACAGCACGCCAGCGGAACGGGAGAGCACGCTCGAGCGCGTGTTCGCCCTGTTTCCCCGCCTGAAGGAACGTTTCGCCCAGCGCGGCGGAACCCTGTCCGGCGGCGAGCAGCAGATGCTGGCGATCGGCCGCGCCTTGATGAGCCGCCCTCGCCTGCTCATGCTCGATGAACCCTCGCTGGGGCTCGCCCCGCTCATCGCGCGGCAGATTTTCGACGCGATCCGCACCCTGAACCGGCAGGACGGCCTGACCGTGCTGATCGTCGAGCAGAACGCCAACCATGCCCTGAAGCTCGCCCATCGCGGCTACGTCATGGTCAACGGCTTGATCACGCTGGCGGGCAGCGGCGCCGAATTGCTGCAGCGCCCCGAAATCCGCGCCGCCTATCTGGAAGGTGGCCGGCACGCCTGACCGGCCCCGCCCTGCGCGAGAATGGGCCTAGATATCTTTGCTAATGCCCGTATTTTGCCGGTGACTTCTCCGTAAATTCATTCAAGAATGGCGCCGGTTTGAACCGGGCCAACCCGGCAACTCCCAACAGACGACCACCCGCGAGGTATCTCATGAAATCACTGAAGCTCATCGGTCTGGCATTTGGCGCGTCCGTAGCGCTGTCGACGGCAGCGTTCGCGCAGGATATCACCATCGCAGTTGCGGGCCCGATGACTGGCACCGAGTCCGCATTCGGCCGGCAGATGAAGAACGGCGCCGACCTGGCGGTGGCGGACATCAACGCCGCCGGCGGCGTCAACGGCAAGAAGCTCGCGCTCAACGCCGAAGACGACGCCTGCGATCCGAAGCAGGCCCGCTCGGTGGCGGAAAAGATCGCCGGCGCTAAGATCCCGTTCGTCGCCGGGCATTTCTGCTCGTCGTCCTCGATTCCGGCCTCTGAAGCCTATGCGGACGGCAACGTCCTGCAGATCACTCCGGCTTCGACCAACCCGCTCTTTACCGAGCGCAAGCTGTGGAACGTGGCGCGTGTCTGCGGCCGCGACGACCAGCAAGGCCTGATCGCCGCGCAGTTCATTGCCAAGAACTACAAGGGCAAGAACATCGCGATCCTCAACGACAAGACCACCTACGGCAAAGGTCTTGCCGACGAGACCAAGAAGGCGCTCAACAAGGCCGGCATCACCGAGAAACTCTACGAGTCCTACAACAAGGGCGACAAGGACTTCAACGCGATCGTCTCGCGTCTGAAGAAGGAGAACGTCGACCTCGTCTATGTCGGCGGCTACCATCAGGAAGCCGGCCTCATCCTGCGCCAGATGCGCGACCAGGGCCTGAAGACGGTGCTGATGTCGGGCGACGCGCTGGCCGACAAGGAGTACGCCTCCATCACCGGCCCGGCGGGCGAAGGCACGCTGTTCACCTTCGGCCCCGACCCGCGCAACAAGCCGTCCGCGAAGAAGATCGTCGAAGCCTTCAAGGCCAAGGGCATCGATCCGGAAGGCTATACGCTCTACACCTACGCCGCGCTGCAGGTCTGGACGCAGGCGGTCAAGAAGGCCGGCACGACCGATCCGAAGAAGGTGATGGAGACCATCAAGGCCGGCAAGTGGGACACCGTGCTCGGCCCGATCGAGTATGACGCCAAGGGCGACATCAAGCAGATCGACTATGTCGTCTACAAGTGGGACGCAAAGGGCAACTACGCCGAACTCGGCGCCAAGGGCTCCTGACGAGAGTTCGCAATGCCTCGGCCTTGAGGCCATCATCACAAACGCCCCGGCGCGCCGGGGCGTTTTCGCATCTGCCGGTCAGACCGCCGCCTTGAGCTTGCCCGATTGCGCCGTCTTGAGCGCCTGGAGGAGATCGTTGGGCCGGAACGGCTTCTGCAGGCAGACGACGTTGGCGAGGCCGGGCGCCTCCTCCATGAAGTCGAGGGCGGTCATGCCGGAGACGGCGACGATCGGGAAATTTGGCGAGCTCTCGCGGATCGCCGTCATGACCTCGAGGCCGCTGGTGTCGGCCAGAAAAATGTCCACGATCGCCGCATCGAACGCCGATTCGCCAAATGCCTTCAGGCCGGCCGCACCGCTCTCCGCCTCCACGACCTCGAAACGATTGACCCGGAGCACGATGGACACCATCGCCCGGACCTCCTTCTGGTCGTCGATCACGAGGATACGGGGCATGGGAACAACTCCCGGCATCATGAAATTGGTATCGATCCGGGAATCTGCCTCCCGGAACGGAATCCCGCCACAGCGGGAGAGGTATTATTTCCCCGATCGGTAAAGGCCAGCTTACCCGGCCTCGGCTCCTCGTTCTCAGAAAAATTAAGTAAGCTCTTACCCTCGGTTGAGTCGCGTATCTTCCCATCAGAGCGCGTGCCCAGACCCCGCTACCGCGCAGAGAGGTAGCGGGCTAAGATGCTTCCGAGGGAGTGTCTTACTGGAAGCGTCAAATGGTGGTCCGCAAGAGGTGAACGTGCTGGCACCGAACGACCGAAGCACCTTCCTTTCGACGTTGCCGGCCGCTCGGAGCGATCGCACTGCAGCATTGGCGATCGTCGGCGTCTCGTCGATTCTGTTCGCACTTGCCGTTCCCTTCGCCCGCGTGCCGCTTGCGCGCATTCCGGCGTTCGTCGCGAGTTACCAGTCCGCGCTCGCCGTCAGCGACATCGTCACTGCCGCACTGCTGCTGTCGCAATTTGCGGTCTTGCGGACCCGCGCGCTGTTGATGCTCTCGACCGGCTACCTCTTCACCGCGGCCACAGCGATTGCCCACGCCCTGACCTTCCCCGAGCTGTTTGCACCAACAGGACTGCTGGGCGCGGGTCCACAGACCACCGCCTGGCTCTACATGATCTGGCACGGCGGCTTTCCGCTGTTCGTGCTCGCCTATGCCGGGCTGAAGGACGCTGGCGGCGGCGTCAAAATAAGGGGGACGGTGCGCCGCGCGATCCTCTGCAGCATATTGGGGTCGGCCGTGGCGGTCATCGCCTTCGTTTGGATCGTCACAGCCAAGCACGACCTGCTGCCGGACCTTTTGCGCGACGGCCACTTTACGCCCACGCAGATCGGTGTGATCTCGTTCGTATGGTCCTTGAGCGCCGCCGCCCTGGTCACGCTGTGGTTTCGGCGGCCGCATTCCGTGATCGACGTCTGGCTCATGGTCGTCATGTGCGCCTGGCTGTTCGATATCGCCCTGTCGGGAATCCTCAATGGCGCGCGTTTCGATCTCGGTTTTTACGCGGGCCGCGTCTACGGTCTTTTGGCCGCGAGCTTCGTGCTCGCGGTGCTGTCGATCGAGAATGTCCGCCTCCAGGCGCGGACGATAGATCTGCTCGGCATGCTGCGACAGCAATCGGCATCGGAGCGCGATCGCTTCGGCGAGCGCGAACGGCTGTTCAGCGCAGTCGTGGAATCCTCCAACGATGCCATCATCACCAAGGCGCTCGATGGCACCATCACCGCGTGGAATCGCGCCGCCGAGCGCTTGTTCGGCTTCTCCGCGGCGGAAGCCGTCGGCCAGCCGATCGACATCATCATGCCGGAAGGTCGTCGGGAGGAGACGGAGGAGATCCTCGCCCGCACCCGCAATGGCGAGGTCATCGAGCAGCACGAAACCGTGCGCGTGAACAAGAGCGGGCAGCCGCTCGACGTCGTGCTCAGCCTGTTCCCGCTGTGGTCGTCAGACGGCAAGATCATCGGCGCCTCCAAGATCGCCCGCGACATCACCGAGCGGAAGCGAACGCAGGCCGCGCTCAATCGCGAGGTCGAGGAGCGTCAGCGCATCTTCGAGACGTCACAGGACCTGATCCTGGTCACCGACGGCTACGGCAATTTCGTCCAGGTCAGCCCGAGCGTGAGGGATATCCTCGGCTTCAGGCCGGAGGACATGATCGGACACAACGCGACGGAGTTCATCCATCCCGATGATCTCGAGAGGACGCGCGAGGAAATGCGCGCCGCGCGACGCGGCCTGACCAAGCGCAGCTTCGAGGCGCGCTACCCCCACAGGGACGGGCACGACGTCACGCTGAACTGGATGGGCAGCTGGTCGGAGCCGGTGAAGCGCCATTTCTTCATCGGACGCGACCTCACCGAAAAACAGGCGGCTGAAGCGCAGTTCAGGCAGGCGCAGAAGATGGACGCCGTCGGCCAGCTCACCGGCGGCGTCGCGCATGATTTCAACAACGTGCTCACAGTCATCACGGGCACGATCGGGATCCTGTCCGAGGCCGTCGCCGACCGGCCCGATCTTGCAGCGATCACCAGGCTGATCGACGATGCGGCCGAACGCGGCGCGCAATTGACCAGGCACCTCCTCGCCTTTGCCCGCAAGCAGCCGCTGCAGCCGCGCGAGGTCGACCCCAACGCGCTGGTCGTGGAAGCCGCCAAGCTGCTGCATCCGACGCTCGGCGAGCAGATCACCATCACGCCGCAACTGACCGAGGACGCCTGGCCGGCGCTGGTCGATCCGAGCCAGCTCACCACCGCGATCCTGAACCTCGCTCTGAACGCGCGCGACGCCATGCCCGACGGCGGCACGCTGGTCCTGGAGACCCGCAACGTCTTCCTCGACGAAGGCTATGCGAGCATGAACCCCGACATCATCGCCGGCAATTACGTGATGATCGCGGTGAGCGACACCGGCACCGGCATTCCGGCCGAGCTGATCGAGCGGGTGTTCGACCCCTTCTTCACAACGAAAGAGGTCGGCAAGGGTACCGGACTTGGGCTGAGCATGGTGTTCGGCTTCGTCAAGCAGACCGGCGGGCACGTCAAGATCTACAGCGAGGAAGGTCACGGCACGAGCGTGAAGATCTATCTGCCGCGTTCGACCGGCGTGCAGGAGACCGCGCTCGAGGCGATGCGCAACGTCCCGATCGAGGGCGGCGACGAAAAGATCCTGATCGTCGAGGACGACGCGCTGGTACGCCAATATGTCGTGACCCAGATCAGGAGCCTCGGCTACAACGCGCTGGAAGCGGCGAATGCGGCGGAAGCTTTGACGCTGATCGACGGCAATGCCGACATCGACCTGCTCTTCACCGACGTGATCATGCCCGGCGCCATGAACGGCCGCCAGCTCGCCGACGAAGCGGCCAGGCGCCGCCCGGCGCTGAAGACGCTGTTCACGTCCGGCTATACCGAGAACGCCATCGTCCATCACGGCCGGCTCGACTCCGGCGTGCTGCTGCTCGCAAAACCCTACCGCAAGTCCGAGCTCGCCAGGATGCTCCGCACCGCGCTCGCCAGTTGAGCGCGGCTTGCTCCTGCGCTATCGCTGAAGCACGACCGCTTGCAGCGCCGGGAGTGCCGCCGTGAAAAACCTCCTCACCGACATCGCCGGTGTCCGCGTCGGGCACGCCCACGACGAAAAGCTCGCCTCGGGTGCGACGGCGATTGTCTTCGACCAGCCGGCCGTGGCGGCGATCGACGTGCGCGGCGGCGGGCCCGGGACGCGCGAGGACGCGCTGCTCGATCTTGCCAACACGGTCGAGCGCGTCGATGCGATCGCGCTGTCGGGCGGCTCCGCCTTCGGGCTCGAGACCGGCGGCGGCGTACAGGCCTGGCTCGCCGAGCAGGGGCGTGGATTCCGGGTCCGCGAGGCGCTGATCCCGATCGTGCCGGGCGCGATCCTGTTCGATCTCCTCAATGGCGGCGACAAGGCCTGGGGCCGCTTCCCGCCCTATCGCGATCTCGGCTATGCCGCGGCAGCATCAGCCGGCGTGGACTTCGCGCTCGGCAGCGTCGGCGCTGGCCTCGGCGCCACGACGGCGAATTTCAAGGGCGGGCTCGGCTCGGCTTCCGCCGTGACCAGCAACGGCATCAAGGTCGCGGCGATCGCCGCCGTCAACGCGGTCGGCAGCGTCACCGTGGGCGACGGCCCCTGGTTCTGGGCCGCCCCGTTCGAGGTGGGCGGCGAGTTCGGCGGACGCGGCCTGCCGGACATCTTCACGGATGACATGCTCAAGATGCGCATCAAGGGCGGGCCGGCCGCGAGTTCGCGCGAGAACACGACGATCGGCCTCGTCGTCACCGACGCGACGCTGACCAAGGCGCAAGCCAAGCGCCTCGCCATGATCGGGCAGACCGGCTTTGCCCGCGCGATCTATCCCGTGCATGCGCCGACCGACGGCGACGTGCTGTTTGCCGCTGCGACCTGCGAGAAGGCGATCGATCCGATCGTCGACCTCACCGAGGTCGGCATGGTCGCAGCCAATGTCGTGGCGCGCGCGATTGCGCGCGGCGTGTACGGCGCCACGGCGTTGCCGTTCGCCGGCGCGCTTGCATCGTGGAAGGATCGGTTCGGCTCTTAGTTGGACCGCCGCTCCCTCCACCCGGTCACCGCCCGGCTTGCCGCCTTCGCTGAAGCTCCGGCGAGCCGAGTTCGCAAGCCTCGTCGAAGCCTTGGCGGAGACGGGACCGGGCGGTCCAGTATTCCAGAGACGGTGACGAATACGGAGATGCCGCGGCGTACTGGATGCCCCGGTCAAGCCGGGGCATGACACCGGAGATTGGGCGAGAGCAGCGCGCCCCGCTTACACGCTCACCGACAGCGATGAGGCCGCAGTGGCCGACAATTGCTGCGCCTCGCGCTGGATCATCCGTTCGATCCAGTTGTAGGACGATGTCGCCGAGTTCGAGCCGCTGGAGTTGGAGCCCGAGCTCGATGAGCTCGACGCAGCCGGCGTCGTCATCGAAACCTTCGAGCCGTCGGCATAGGTGACGGTGGTCGTGGTCGAGCCGTCGCTGTTGGTCACGGACGTCGAGGTCGCCCCGGTCAACGGATCGGAGCTGCCGTCCGAGCCGCTGCCGCTGGCGTCCCCGGAACCGCTGGTGCTGGCGGCGCTTTCCGCGTGATGGTGACCGTGATGCCCACCCTGCAGCGCCTTCGACATCTCGTCGAGGCTGACGCTGCCGTCGCCATTGGTGTCGAGCTTGGAGAAGACGTCGTCGGCCTGCGCCACATTGGTGCCGCCCGCGCCCAGCGCGTTTTCGAATTCCGATTTGGTGATCTTGCCGTCGCCATCGGCATCGATCTGCGAGAACAGATCCTTCAGGGCATCCTGCGGGCTCATCGACGTCGACGATGAGCTCGTTGAGGAGCTCGACGAGGTCGCGCTGGAAGAGCTGCTCGTGCTTGTCGACGACTGGCTTTGCGCCGCAATCAGCGCGCTCATCGTCTCAGGCGATATCTGCGGACAGTTGCCGGAGTTGACCGACGAGCTCGCGCCGCTTGTCGTGCTGCTGCCGCTGTCGATCGAGAACGGGTTCGTCGTCCCTTGCGTGAAACCTGTCTGCTGCGTCGAGGACGTCTTGGAGGACGTCAGCGACTGCAACGCGTCGAGCGCACCCGATATGGCACCAAGGGCGAACAACATTCGACAACTCCAGACGATGCGGCAAGCCGCGGCCAATGCTCCAATCCGGTCAGCAAGCGTCGTGCCAGCGCAAAAACCTCAATCAAATCCGACTTTCCCGCGCCTTGCGCCGTCGGGGAGCACCGGCAATTCGTGCCGGTTGCGGCAGAATTTTCCGCCCACAGGAAGCGCCTGCCCCTGCATTGCTCCCCCGCACCGCCCATGTTAGGCGAGGCCCATCGTCACACGGCCAACGGCTTTTTCGGGAAACTGTGCCAATGACCCAAGCCCTCGCACTCCGCCCCCTGGTGATCGCGCCGTCGATCCTGGCGTCGGATTTTTCCAGGCTCGGCGAAGAGGTGCGCGCCGTCGACGCCGCGGGCGCCGACTGGATGCATCTCGACGTCATGGACGGGCATTTTGTTCCGAACATCTCCTACGGCCCCGACGTCATCAAGGCGATGCGTCCGCACACCAAGAAGATCTTCGACGCGCATCTGATGATCTCGCCTTGCGATCCCTATCTGGAGGCGTTCGCCAAGGCCGGCTGCGACCACATCACCGTGCATGCGGAGGCAGGTCCCCACCTGCACCGCTCGCTCCAGGCGATCCGCGCGCTCGGCAAGAAGGCCGGCGTCTCGCTCAATCCGGGCACGCCGATCAGCGCGATCGAATACGTCGTCGACCTGATCGATCTCGTGCTGGTGATGTCGGTCAATCCCGGCTTCGGCGGACAGACCTTCATTCCCTCTGCGCTCGGCAAGATCCGCGACATCCGCGCGATGACCGCAGGCAGGCCGATCGACATCGAGGTCGATGGCGGCGTCGGGCCCGATGTCGCCGGCGCGCTTGCAGCAGCCGGCGCGAACGCCTTCGTCGCCGGCACCGCGGTGTTCCGCGGCGGCACGCAAGAGGCCTACAAGACCAACATCGATGCGATCCGCAACGCAGCCGCCAACGCGCGCGGCGAAGCGATCTGAGCCGGCGCGCACGAAATATATTGCGGGTTTCTACGGGTGTTGCAGCGCGACAAACTTAAAGATTGTGTCGCACCCCGTAATCATCCCAGCTTTCCCGGTTCGCACAAATCGATGCACAAGAGCGCTCCCCCTTTTTGACGGGAGCACATCATGACGACGACCCTGGTCTGGACTGGCGTGGCGTTGTGGCTTGGCTTGAATGCAGCGCTTGCGGCGCGCTGCATCTATGTCGCACGACCGGTGAAGGTCGCATCTCGTTCCGCCCGCATCATCCATCTTGATCGCCACCGGGGCTGAACGCCCGTGCAGGTCGCGATCGTGAAACGTCAGCCGAAGCGCAGGTGCCGCATCCCGCGGCGCCCGCATCCGGACCTCGATTATTTCTTCGATCGTTTTGAGCGTATCGCGTGCGAGACCAGCGACGACACCGGGCCCGAGATTGTGGACCTGGACAAGTTCCAGTCACCGCGTCCGCACTGAGATCCTTTTTTGGAATAGCCTGATGAAACCGCTTTGCCCCAACTGCCTGAATGAGATGTCGAAGGCAGCCACCTCCGGCAATCTGTTTAATTGTGAGCCCTGCCGCGAGATCATCCAGTTCTTCGGCGTCGGTCCTGACCGGAGCGACGCCGAGCCCGATTTCTGGTTGCCCGTCCGCCGCAAGCGCGACGGTCACGGCCTCCACGCAGCCTGATCCGCACGCTAGCCTGCGGCTTCGTCTGCCCTCACCTCCTCCGAATCCGCAGCCATCCTTGGCGGCCGCACCACGGTGACGGTGCAGGTTGCTTCCGACGCAACCTTCGATGAAACGCTGCCCAGCAGCGTGCGCCTGAACGAGCTCTGCCGTGCGCCGATGATGACGTGGTCGACCTGGTTCATCTCGGCAAATTCCAGGATCGCGGCGGCCGGATCAATCGCCTCCAGCACATGAACCGTGAGCCGGCTCTCGTCGAGCTTGAGCGGCGTCGCCCAATGCCTGAGCGCCACCATCCGGTCGATATGCTTGTTGGATCCGTCTTCGTCGAGCGTCCGGTCGATCACGAGACGGTTCAGTTTCAGTACGTTGACGCAGGCGAGCCGCGCCGAAGGCAGCGTAGCCAGGATCCGCTCGGTGGTGACGCGTAGCGCCTCGTTCAATTCAGCCGCACCCTCGGCGGTGTCGAGCGCGACCGCAAGGATCGGGCTCGAAGCGATCTGCGCGGCAACATCCGATTTCGGCCGCGGCTGCGTCGCCTCGTGATTGAAGCGCCGCCGCCACGCGATCGAGAGCGGATCGCGCTTGAGCCGCTCCGAGCGCGCGGTGAGCCTGACCTTGTCGGGATGGGTGAGATCGAAGGCAAGCTGCGAGGCGGTCGGATAGCGCCGGACCGGCTCGATCTCCAGGCACCGAAGCACGATCTCCTGAAGCCAGGGCGGATAGTCGGGACGCAATTTGCACGGCGGATGCGGATCGCGCCACAGCCGGCGTCGCATCGCGCGCAGTGTCTCGCCCTCGCCGAACGGACGCTCGCCCGTGGTGAAGAAATAGAGCAGTACGCCCAGCGAAAACAGGTCGCTGCGTGGATCGTCGCGCACGCCCAACAGCCGCTCCGGCGCCATATAGGGCGCAGTGCCGTAGGGCAGCCGGAACTCCTCCTGCAACAAATCCGGCAGATGGTCGTGGTGCGACAGCCCAAAGTCGATCAGCACCGCCTCGCCGCTTGCCCGGAACATGATGCTGCTCGGCTTGATATCGTGGTGGATCACGTTCTGCCGGTGCAGATCGGCAAGGGCTGTCGCGATCTTCGCGACCAGCACGCGCGCCTCCTCGTAAGGAAGCGGCAGGTCTGGCAGCCGCGGATAGAGCGTGGTGCCGGGAAGCT
Organism: Bradyrhizobium sp. CCGUVB23; assembly: GCF_024199885.1. Lineage (NCBI taxonomy): Bacteria > Pseudomonadati > Pseudomonadota > Alphaproteobacteria > Hyphomicrobiales > Nitrobacteraceae > Bradyrhizobium > Bradyrhizobium sp. CCGUVB23. The sequence continues at coordinate 7,374,194 of NZ_JANADQ010000001.1, read as the reverse complement.
GCTCGATCACGACATAGGCCTGGCGCGCGAAATCGCCGGTGCCGAAGCAGTGCGGCACGTGCGGGCCGGCGAGCCGCGGCAAGATCATCTGCTCCATCTCGAAGGAGACGATGGCGGCGGGGTCCTCGCCCTCGGACACCCGCGGGACCTTCATCAGAAGCGGCGCGTCGATGCCGGGATGAGTGACCGTCCACAGCGTCGCCATGCCGCCGGCATGGACGCATTCACCGACGATGAAGCCGTCGATCTCAGCTCCGACCTGGACCAGGGATTTCGGCATCGCTCAGCGCCCCTGCGACAGCCGGTCGGCCAGCCAATGCGGCAGGCCGTTCTCCCGGATCCGGCTCGCCGCCGCCTCGATGTCATAGGGTACACGGCAATAGATGATCTGACAGCTCTCAGTCTCGAACAGCGTAAAGCAGGCGGAGGGATCGCCGTCGCGCGGCTGGCCGACCGAGCCCATCACAGCGAGCCATTGCCGGCCGCGCAGGAGCTGCACGGGAACGTCGGTCTTGGGTACGAAGCTCGTCATCTTCGCGGTCACTGACATCGAATAAAGCGCCGGACGATGGATGTGGCCGCAGAATGTGACGTGGCACGGCGTCGCGATCAGGCTTTTTGCGGCGTCCGTCGTCGAGCGGACATAAGTCCAGCGCGTCGGGTGCGAAGCTTCCGAATGCACGTAGAGGCGGCCGTCATCCTCGATGGACATCGGCAGCTCCGCGAGAAAGCGCCGCTGCGCTGCATCGAGCCGGCCGCGGGTCCATTCGATCGCGATCTGTGCCTCGGCGTTCATGGTCTCGGCCGACGATTGGACCGCCTGGTCGTGATTGCCGCGTACAGCGACGGCGCCGTGAGCCACCAGTTCCATTGCGGTATCGACCACCCATTCCGGATCGGCGCCATAGCCGACGAAATCGCCGAGCAGGATGAAGCGCTCGGCGCCGCGCTCGCGCGCCGCCTTCAGGCACGCGTCAAAGGCCTGCCGGTTGCCATGGATATCCGAAAAGACGGCCAGTCGCACGCGTCCTCCACCCTAAAATCCTATTCGTACGCCGATAAAGCCAATTTGAGCGACGTCAACAAGATGCGACAGCGCACGGCTGTTGACCAGCCGGCGCCGCTCAGGTGGTGGCAGGATCTATTGCTCGTCCTTGGGGGGCATTCTGGGCGGCGGCAGCGGCGTGAACACGGCGCCTTGCGCGCCGGCCGGTGGGGCATTGAACTCACCGGTCGATGAATCGCCGCCGGCCGTCTCGATCACGGCCTTGGGCGTCACATATTCCCGGACCATGTCGATGATGGTGCCGTCACCGCCGCCAAAATCTGCGGCGCGCCCGCCCTGCGGGTGTCCCGCCGCGATCTCGTTCTCCGCAGCATGGGTCTTTTCCGCCAGCGCGTCATTATAGGGAACGCGGAACGCCCTCGGGATGCCGCTCGGCCGGTGGTCATCGTCCAGCTCCTCGACCCACAGATAGATCGAGCCGGGGTCACCCTCCAGCGAATGCGGCTCGACGATGCGCGCCGCCAACAGCTTGAATGACACGGGCAGCCGGTCGTTGCTGGCCCAGCCGAGCAGCCCGCGCATCGCGCCGAAGCTGACGAGATAGAAGACGCTGGTCACAATGACCGCCATGGCCTTCAGCGACCAGTGCAGGCGGCCATAGACCAGGACGACCAGGAGCAGCGCGCCGATCACGGCGTAAGCGACCGAAATCGTGACTATGACCAGTTGCAGGCTACTCACGGCGCATCCTCACGCCGGTCTTCGGATCGATATCCGCGCCGTTGCGCCAACTGCTGCGGAACGTCTCCAGCAGCGATTTCGGCCGCTGGTCGACGTTGACAACCTTGCCCTCTGCATCGAGCCGAAATCGAACTGCAGTCTTCTCGTCGCCGGTATGGTTGAGCGTCAGCTTGTTGTCGAAGATCACCTGCGCGATCGGATTGAGCTTCTGCACCTTGATGTTTGCCGAGACGGGCTCGCCGGTGGTGGCCTGGAAATGCGAGACGTTGACCGTGTATTCGCCGGCGACGATGCCGCGCACGGTGACGATCTCCTCGCGGATCGGGGATGCGATCTTCTTGCCGTTGACCACGATGAAGTCGTTGGCCCCGCCGCGGTCGTCGCGGTCGAGGGTGAGGAAACCGGCCTCGCGGTGCCGGTACCAGGCGATGTTGCCGGCGGGATCCTGCACGAAGAGGTCGAGATCATCAGGATGATTGTCCGGCCAGTCCAGCGTGATCATGAACTCGGCCTTGGAGTCGATCTTGCCGTCCTTGGAATCCGGGGAGACCGCGAGAAGCGCGAGGAAGAACAGGAAGGCCACCACCTGGAGCGCCTTGAACAGCATCACGCCGAGCGGATCGAACGCCTCCTCGCGCGGATAGAGCCCGAATTCATCCATCATGGCGGCGTTCCCGGCCGCTTGCGTTCCAGAGCCGGCGTGACGTAGGTCTCGGTCAGCACGACGGCGTCGGAGAACACCCGCTGGGTCGCGGCATCGAGCATGTAATACTGGATGCGGACCAGGATCGAGCCGACCAGGCCCGCAAGCGTCGTGTACATCGCGACCGCCATGCCGTCGCTCATCAACCCCATCGAAGACCGCATCGCGACCTTGTCGGCCGCGTCCAGTCCCGCGATCGGCGCCAGCATGATGATGAAGCCGATGATGGTGCCGAGCAGGCCGAGCTTCATCAGCGTATCGGAGACGAAGGCGCCGAAGCCGTTGGAGCCGCGCAGGCGGTCGGCGAGATTTCGCAGCAGGAGCGTCTGGTCGACGGGCCTATAGTCCTGCGCCGCGGCTTTCGTCACCAGGCTCTCGATGTGATTCCTGACGAGGCCATGCGGCAGCGATGTGCCGGCAGCATCGAGCGCCTTGCTGCCGTCCTTGGCCGACAGCACCGCACGGCAGCGGCGCGCCGCCGTCCCTTCCCGCGCGATCGCGCGGGTCCGCCAGAAGCAATGGCCGCAGGTGACGACATAGAGCACTGCGATCAGGCTGGAAATGTAGGTGCGGTCGGAGACCACCATCAGATGGATCAGGCCGAAGCGCCACAGCAGCACGACGGCGAAGACCGACAGACCCGTGAAGATCATCCAGAGCAGGAGCGCGCTCCGCTCCGACGGGTCGGCCGCAGGCGGCGCGCTCTTGCCGATGGTGATCGAACTCATGCTGCCTCGCTCCCCGGTCCAAAAACGACCCGTCGCCGATTAGATCAAAGCCGTCGCGCGCAGTCCAAAGAGCCATGCCCAAATCGGCTTGGGAAATTTTCCCGAGCAGCATGGCCCATCAGCTGCCGCGATTGGCAAGATGCGGCGGCGTTGTTATCGTGACCTTACCAAACGTTGGGGGTGATCGCATGCGCCTCGTGCTTCAACTCGTCGCCCGTTTGCTCGTGATCGTCGCGCTGTGCCTGACCGCCGCGACGGTCTGGGCGACTTTTGATGCCTATCGCAGCGTCGATCGCGCCACTGCCGCCTCCGCCCAGCGCGTCGCGCATGCGCTGGAGGCGCTGTACTGGCGCGAGCTCTTGCTGCGCAGCAACAGGATGCGCGAGCACCTCGTACCTGTTCCGGACTGGCGCACGACCGATACGATGAAGCTGATTGCGCCGGGAGTCTGCGTGCAGTTCCAGCCGGCGGCCGCATTCGAGAAGCCGCTATGCGGCCAGAGCCAGGGGATCGGCCAGACCCCGCCGCGCTGGTTTGCGTCCCTGATCCCGGCCTTTCTCGGCAGCCATGCCGAGGTGGTGCGGCCGGTGAGCCCGCGCGCGGCCGCGGCCGGCACGGTCGTGGCGACGCCCGATCAGGCTGCGGCGATCTCGCTCGCCTGGGAGTACATTCTCAACGTGATCGACGTCGCGCTCTTGATGTCGGCAGCGATTGCGCTGCTGGCCTCGCTCGCGATCGCGCATACGCTCGCGCCTGCCCGCTCGATCGTGACCGCCCTGCAGCGGATGGCGCGCGGGCAATACCGCACGCCGCTGCCGCGCTTCCGCTCCATGGAGCTTGCGATGATCGGCAAGGCCGTCGGCGATCTCAGCGGGCGGCTCGAGGAAGCGACCGAGCAGCGCGCGGCGCTGACGAGGCGCCTGCTCGAGATCCGCGACGACGAGCGGCGCGCGCTCGCCCGCGAGCTGCATGACGAGTTCGGGCAGAATCTGTCCGCCATCCTTGCCTTCGCCAGCACCATCGAAACGGCGGGCGCGAAGCAGGCGAATGCAAGCGGGATCGCACAGGATGCACGTATGATCTCGCAGGCTACGCATCGCATCATGGCGTCGCTCCGCGACACGCTGAAGCGGCTGCGCAATCCCTTGCCGGAGGAGCTGGGGCTCGAGGCGAGCCTCGTCAATCTCGTCGACAGCTGGCGCTCGCAGAGCGCGACCCAGCCGACGATCCAGCTCGACCTCAAGGGCAACCTCGCGGACATCGGCGGCCAGGCTGCCACCACCGCCTACCGCGTCGCCCAGGAATGCCTGACCAATGCGCTGCGCCACAGCGCGGCACGCGAGATCAACTTGCGGATCGAGCGGCGCGCCGGCGAGGACGATGCCCTCCTGATCCGCGTCGAGGACGACGGCGGCGGCGATGCAGAGCGGGTGTCACAGTCGGCCGGCTTCGGGCTCACCGGCATCCGCGAGCGCGTCGCGGCCGCCGGCGGATCGCTGTCGATCGCGCACGCCAATCGTGGGCTGAGCGTGGCGGCAACCATTCCGCTGGCCGCATGAGGCTGACATGACAGAGGTGGCGGCAAAGGGCATCTCGGTGCTGCTGGTCGACGATCATCCGATCGTCCGGCAAGGCTACCGGCGCGTCCTGGAAAGCCAGGGCGATCTGCATGTCGTCGCCGAAGCCGACAATGCCGCGGACGCCTACGGCGCCTTCAAGACGCACGATCCTGATGTCATCGTGCTCGACATCTCGATGCCCGGCGCGAGCGGCCTCGAAGCCATCCGCAACATCCGCGCCCGCGATCCCCGTGCGCGCATTCTCGTCTTCACCATGCACAACGAGGCCGTGCTGGTGAAAGCTGCCTTTGGCGCCGGCGCCAGCGGTTTCGTCACCAAGAGCAGCGAGCCCTCGGCGGTGGTCGCAGCCGTCCGCGCGGTTGCGCGCGGCGAGCGCGCCATGAGCGACGACATCGCCCATGCTTTGGCCGAGGAAAGCCTGTCACCGGCAGGCTCGGTGCTCGATCGGCTGGGCGAGCGCGAGATCGAAATTTTGCGGCAGTTCGTCAGCGGCGCCACCACCGAGCAGATCGCCTCGCATCTCAATCTCAGTGTGAAGACCGTGCAGAACTACCACTATCTGATCAAGACGAAGACCGGCGCGCGCACGGACGCGCAGCTCGTGCGGCTTGCGGCGAGCTGCGGACTGACGAAGCTTTAGAGCTCGGCGGCTTGTCCATCTTGGATAATGTCCCCAAAGCACCTCATCATTTCTCGACCCGGCCATATGCTACCGTTCTTTTAGGGCACCGAGGTCTGAGAACCGCCAGAACGGTTCAAGCCATCCCGCCGAACTACCTGGCTTGCTGACCGGCCAGGCCAACGAAGGCCATCCAGCATCTCTCAGATCGTGCTAAGTTGGTTCGCAGGCACGACATCTGGCGGAAGGCCAGCGACCGTCTGTCAGGCTCCAATTTTTACAACGCGAACCACTTTTGAACGGCTCTTCAGAAGCCGCCCTCGTTCGCGTCGCAAGTCTTGCACGACAACAGGAGACGCTTTCATGAACATCAGGGAAAGTCTTTTTGCAGCACTGATCGCCTCGGGCATTTTCACGATGGTCGCAACAGCCGAAAGTGCAGCGACCGAGGCAAAAAATCAGATCACCATCCTTTATGACGCCTTCGGCACAGACGCGACGATGACGAAAGACTGGGGCTTTTCAGCTCTCGTCGAAATCGCGGGAAAGCGCATCTTGTTCGATACGGGTGACAACCCTGATATCTTCGCGGCGAACGTGAAGGCCAAGGGTGTCAATCTCTCCGACCTCGACTTTGTCGTTCTTTCGCACCGCCACTCGGATCACATGGCGGGTCTGTCCTACGTCCTAAGCGTCAACCCGACAGTCAAGATCTATGCACCGAAGGAGGGATTTGGCATCTACGGCTCGTCGCTGCCTTCCAGCTTCTATCGGAAGGACGAGGCCTTGCCACCGGAGATGCGGTACTACGGAGGCAGGCCCCCCGAGGTGATGAAGTTCGGCTCGGCATGGGCCAGCGCAAATTTCGAACTGATCGATCAGACGACCGAGATTGCCCCTGGTATCACACTTATCTCGCTGATCTCCGATGCCCCCGGGACCAAAGAACTCAAGGAGCTATCTTTGGCCGTCAACACCGCAGACGGAATAGTCCTTCTGGTCGGTTGTTCGCATCCCGGGATCGAGCGCATCGTCGAGGCGGCGAGCGCTATCAATCCCAGGATTCACCTCGTCGCAGGCGGATTTCATCTTGTCGTCGCTCCTGACGCGGCAATCGCGAAGGTCGTCACCGCGCTGAAGGACAGGTTCAAGATCGACAGCATTGCACCGGGACATTGCACCGGTGAGCCGACCTTTGCCGCGCTCAAGAAGGCATTCGGCGACAATTATCTCTATGCCGGCCTCGGCACGTCGATCCCGGTCGGAACGACTGCAGGCGCGAATGTCAGACGCGGGGAAGGTCCGACGCTCGACGACCTTGCCACCTATCGCAGACTGGCCGCGCACGAGGACCCGTTCGGCATATTGCGGTTGCGCAGCATTCGGTTGGGATCGGCTCTTTAACGCACGCACCGGCGCGCAGCTCGCCCTCCACTGGGCCACCCAGGGGAGGATGGTCACAGAGACCGTCACTCCAAAGCGGGGTGCCTTTGAGTACTCTTGTTCCACCCTATCGCCGTGGAACTGAGACCGTCGAACTCTGGTTAGTCCCAGAGTGGAGGAGTAACGCCATGAGTAAGGCTAATCATAAGACAGCCCATCCCCCGATCATCACCGTAGGTGAACTCATCGATGAACTCTGCCGCCTGCCGGATACGGCTGCCGTCGGCTTCCGCTGCCCCATGCTCGAACAGGAGCTAACCTTCTACCGCCTTCGAAGGCGGTCAAGGGACGTCGTCGAAATCGAGATCAATCCATATCCGGAAAGCCCGCCGGTCGTGCCGTCGGCCGACGCCACCATCCACGCGCGGAGAAAACCCCCTCGTCCGCTTTCGCTTCGCGACGGTCCCCTCGCCCACAAGGCCAGAGGGTGAGAGGCCACCGGCAGATCTGATCTCCGGGGCGGCAGAACGAGATGATGGAGCCTCGGCCTTACGCCTTCAATCCGCGCAGCAGCAGCGCGAGCGTCGCATCGACGCGGGCGGGCAGATCGGCGTCCTTCCACTCGTCGGCGTGGGCCGGATGGTGGTAGCGGCTGGTCGCATCGAAGATTGCGCGCGCGGTAGCCTTGGTGTCGGCGACGTCGAACACGCGCTGCTTCACGCCGTCGGACAGGATCGCCGACATCTGCTCGACGAGGCCGTCCTTGTGGCATTTCACCGCCGCGCAGGCTTCGCGCGCGAGCGTCAGATAGGTCTGAAACATCTCGGGATCGTCGCAAACGCGCTCGCGCTTGGCGGCGAACAGCGTCCGCAGCCAGGTCTCGAGCCGCGCCGGTGCGGGCCCCGTATCCTGGGCGATCTTGCGCAGCGGCGCATCCATGCGCTCGAGCCAGCGCTTGGCCACGGCCTCGCGCAGCGAGGCCTTGCTCGGAAAATGGCGATAGACGCTGCCATGGCTCACATCGAGCGCACGGGCAACGTCGACCACGGTGGCCTTGGCAAGTCCATAACGCCTGAGCACGTCCTCCGTGACTTCGAGGATGCGCTCCGGCGTCAAGACAACGGTTTCGTTCATGCCAGCACCATGTTCCCGTGAGAGGGGTCATTCACCCGGCGATCAGACCGCGTTCCGAAGCGGCCGTGCCGGTCGTTCGGAAAGCTCTTGCCTTAATGCGGCAGTTTTGCAGCCTGCGCCGCGATCTGGCGCGCCACCAGTACATTGAGCCAGTGCCCAATCTGCCCGGCGATGTTGATGATTTCGGTCGTCATTGTCGTAAGTCTCCACTTCGTCCACGACCCACCCTCTTCATTACGATTACGACCCGGGGGTCCCTTTTGTTTCGGACCTGAGGCCTCCGGGATGGAGCCGCGGGACGCCCAATCGGAGCGTCCGAAGATGGATATACACGTAGCGATAACAGATTTCAATATCTGTCAGTCAGCTTTTTGTGATTGACAGTCCACCTCGAAAACCCCCTCACTATCCCCCGTTTGCCGGACCAAGCCGTTTGTTTCGCCCTCCCCGCTCTGCTAAATCGCGGCGTAAAAAGCATTTTGGCCGGTGTCCGCGCCCCCAGGCGCGCCCGCCCCACTTGGAGCGTCCGCGATGATCCCCCGTTATACCCGCCCGGAAATGGCCTCGATCTGGGAGCCGCAGACGCGGTTCAAGATCTGGTTCGAGATCGAGGCGCATGCGGCGGACGCCCTCGCCGAGCTCGGGACGATCCCGAAACAGGCCGCCAAGACGGTCTGGGACAAGGCGAAGAACGCCACCTTCGACGTCGCCCGCATCGACGAGATCGAGCGGGAGACCAAGCACGACGTCATCGCCTTCCTGACCCACCTCGCCGAGATCGTCGGCCCCGAAGCGCGCTTCGTGCACCAGGGCATGACCTCCTCCGACGTGCTCGACACCTGCCTCAACGTCCAGCTTACCCGCGCCGCTGACCTTCTGCTCGCCGATCTCGACAAGGTGCTGGCAGCGCTGAAGAAGCGCGCCTTCGAGCACAAGACGACGCCGACCATCGGCCGGTCCCACGGCATCCACGCCGAGCCGGTGACGTTCGGCCTCAAGCTCGCCTTTGCCTATGCCGAATTCTCGCGCGCCAAGGAGCGCCTGATCGCGGCGCGGAAGGAAGTCGCGACCTGCGCCATCTCGGGTGCCGTCGGCACCTTCGCGCAGATCGATCCGCGCGTCGAAGAGCATGTTGCGAAAGCGATGGGGCTGACGCCGGAGCCGATCTCCACGCAAGTGATTCCGCGCGACCGCCACGCGATGTATTTTGCAACCCTCGGCGTGATCGCCTCCTCCGTGGAGCGCCTCGCTGTGGAAATCCGCCACCTCCAGCGCACCGAAGTGCTGGAAGCCGAAGAGTTCTTCTCCGAGGGACAGAAGGGCTCCTCCGCGATGCCGCACAAGCGCAACCCGGTGCTGTCGGAAAACCTCACCGGCCTGTCGCGCATGGTGCGTGCCTATGTGACGCCGGCGCTGGAAAACGTCGTGCTCTGGCACGAGCGCGACATCTCGCACTCCTCGGCCGAGCGCATGATGGGCCCTGATGCGACGGTCACGCTCGACTTCGCGCTGGTGCGCCTGGCCGGCCTGATCGACAAGCTGCTTGTCTATCCCGCCAACATGCAGAAGAACCTCGACCGCCTCGGCGGCCTCGTGCATTCGCAGCGCGTGCTGCTGGCGCTGACGCAGAAGGGCGCGAGCCGCGAGGACGCCTACAAGCTCGTGCAGCGCAACGCCATGCCGGTCTGGCGCGGTGAAGGCGACTTCCTGCAGCTCCTGAAGAAGGACGCCGAGGTGAAGAAGTATCTGTCGGACGCCGAGATCGAGGAGCAGTTCGACCTCGGCTATCACCTCAAGCATGTCGACACGATCTTCAAGCGCGTGTTCGGGGAGAGCTGATTTCCCCGTCATTCCCGGGCACGCGCATCGCGCGTGAACCGGAATCTCGCGCCGCAACTTCTAGATTCCGAGTTCGATGCTTCGCATCGCCTCGGAATGACGCTATTCTCGGCAATCCAACAAGAAACGGAAATCCCCCATGCCCGTCATCAATCGCGTTGCCGCCCTGTCCGATGAAATGGCCGCCTGGCGCCATGACTTCCACGAGAACCCCGAGTTGCTCTACGAAGTGCACCGCACCGCCGGCATCGTCGCCGACAAGCTGCGCGCGTTCGGCTGCGACGAGGTGGTGACGGGCATCGGCCGCACCGGCGTGGTCGGCGTGATCCGCGGCCGCAAGGCTACGTCCGGCCGGACGATCGGCCTGCGCGCCGACATGGACGCGCTGCCGATCATGGAGACGTCAGGCGTGCCCTATGCCTCGAAAGTCCCCGGCAAGATGCACGCCTGCGGCCATGACGGCCACACCGCGATGCTGTTGGGCGCCGCAAAGTATCTCGCCGAGACGCGCAATTTCGACGGCACAGCCGTCTTGATCTTCCAGCCCGCGGAAGAAGGCGGCGGCGGCGGCAAGGCGATGGTCGACGACGGCCTGATGACCCGCTGGGGCATTCAGGAGGTCTACGGCATGCACAACATGCCGGGCCTGCCCGAAGGCCATTTCGCAACGACGCCCGGCGCGATGCTCGCCTCATCAGACAACGTGAAGATCACCGTCACCGGCAAGGGCGGACACGCCGGCGCGGGCCCGCACAAGGCAGTCGACAGCGTGTTGATCGGCGCGCAGATCGTCAACGCGCTGCAGTCGATCGTCGCGCGCAACGTCGATCCGCTGAAATCGGCCGTCGTCTCGATCACCATGTTCAATGCCGGCACGGCCTTCAACATCATCCCCGAGACCGCCGAGCTCTGCGGCACCGTGCGCACGCTCGACCCCGAAGTGCGCGATCTCGTCGAGCGCCGCATCGGCGAGGTCGCCGACAGCGTGGCGCGCGCCTATGGCGGATCGGCCGAGACGAAATACAGCCGCATGTATCCCGTGACGATGAACCACGCGCGCGAGGCCGGCGTTGCCGCCGAGGTCGCCCGCGATATTGCCGGCGCCGATCGCGTCAACGAAAAATTCATTCCGATGATGGGCGCCGAGGACTTCTCCTTCATGCTGGAAGCGCGTCCCGGCGCGATGATCCTGGTCGGCATGGGCGACGGCAACGAGTGCCACCACCCCGCTTACGTCTTCAACGACAACATCCTCGGTCACGGCGCCTCCTATTGGGTGCGCCTGATCGAGAAGACGATGCCGGCGGGCTAGGCAATTCTACCCGTTACGCGGCGGCACCGGCGCGCTTGCCGGCAAACTCGACGAAGCTGCGCTCGTCGTCGTCGGAGTGGAAGGCGATACGGGGGATGAAGACCCCCGCGGCGCGGTCCATCCAGAGAACGATGATGTTCCTGGCCACGCTCACCCCTTCGATGGCAGGCCAGTCGACGCTGAGCACGGTGCCGTTGCCGGCGTCGACGAAGCCCTGCTCCGTCACTGTGATCTCGCGACTGCCGAGAACCCAGCCGGCGTCCTTGACGTGGCGGCGAAGTCCCAACCGCGACAGCACGCCGATGACCACGAGCGTGCTCAGGATGCCGAACAGCACGGAGGTCGTGTCGACCGATCCCGGCCACAACCCCGAGGCGATGATGCCGAGCAGCATCGGCAAGGCACCGGCCGCCAGGAGCGCGAGCCGCATCCAATTTCCATAAACGCGCGCCTGCGCAAGGCGCACGAACTCGGTCCAGTGCGTCAGATCGCGGTGGTATTTCAGCGGCGACATCCGTTCATCCTCGAGGCCAAACCGCTGCGCGCAGGCAGAAGGTGCCGGGCCACTATCGCCCGACAGGGTTTCGTCGCTCGATCTCTCCCTGAGGTTCGGATAATCGCGTCGATTCCGGAGCTCGCAAGCCCCCGGAATCTCAGCTCATAGAAGACTAAGCGTACACCACCTCATGCCGCATCACGAACGGATCGAGCAGCTTGTGCACCTCGCTTGCCGCCGCCTCCCGCTTGCCTTCCGGCACATTCGCGATCGTCACAGTCGCGATCGAGCCGTGGCTGCCATGGGCGCCGACCTTTACCCTGCAGTCGAGGCCCTTCTCGGTGAGCGGGGTGAGCACCTTGGCAAACACGCGCTGGGCTGCGTCCCAGCGCAGTTGCGGCTTGAATACCTTGCCGACGCCGGTGACGGGCATCGGATCGATCGGAATGATCTGCACGGGCACGGCGGCGCGTTCGGGCGTGCGCTCGCGCACCCAGCTCTCCAGCTCGCCCGGCTCGACCTTCGCGCCCGGCTTGAGCTGCACGTAACCGACGGGGAGCTCGCCGGCATAGGCGTCGGGCTGGCCGACCACGGCGGCAAAGCCGACGGCCGGATGCTGGAACATGATCTCCTCGATCGGTGCCGGATCGATGTTGTGACCGCCGCGGATCACGAGGTCCTTGGCGCGGCCGGTGATCCAGAGATGGCCGTCCGCATCGAGCCGGCCGAGATCGCCGGAATTGACCCAGACCTCGTCGACGAACGCGCCCGTGTTGTGGGCATCGTTGAGATAGCCGCCGAACACGCCGGGCCCGGCCATGATCACGACGCCGATCTCGTCCACGGCGCAGTCGCGCTCGAGTCGTCCCCCGGCGTCGAGCCTGACGATGCGCACGCGGGAGTAAGGCATCGGCAGGCCCACCGAGCCGAGGCGGATGGGGCGGTCCGGATAGGCCATGGTGTGCACGCTCGAGGTCTCGGTCATGCCGTAGACCTCGACCACCGGGAGCCTCAGCTTGTCCTGGATCGCGGAGCCGACCGCGACCGGAATCGCCGAGCCGCCACCCGCGGCAAATTTCAGGCTCGAAATGTCGGCGCCAGCCGGCGGTACGGCAAGCGTTGCCGCAAGCACGGTCGGCACGCTCGACAGCGCCTCCGGCTTGAAGCGTTCGACGAGCTGCCAGATGTTCTTCACCGCATTGGGATTGCGCCAGCCAGACGGTGACAGCACCACGAGGCACCCGCTGCCCGCGAGCGTCGTCAGCACCTGCGTCAGCGAGCCTCCGACGTGAAACAGCGGCATGCCGAACAGCAGGTTGCCGCCCGGCTTCGACTTCAGCAGCAGGTTGAGCCCCCACGCCTGATAGACTTGGTTGGCATGGGTGTGGCGTACGAGCTTTGGCGTGCCGGTGGTGCCGCCGGTGTGGAAATAGGCCGCGATGTCGCCGCCCAGAATCTTGCGGCCACCAACGAGCTGGTCCGCCGGCTGCTGCTTGATGAGATCGTTGAAGGCGAAGATGCCGTTCGCGGGATCGCCGCCGCCACCCACCTGCACGATCGCCTTGAGGCGCTTCAAGGACGGACGGATCTGCTCGACCTTCTGCCAGATGTCGGTACCGGGCACGGGGCCGAGCGCCACCAGGATCGTGGTGTTGGCAGCCTCCAGGATCTCCGCGATCTGATGTGGCTCCAGCAGCGGATTGACGGGATTGGCGATGCCGGTGGCCTCCGCCGCGAACAGCGTCACGAAAGCGTCCGGCAGCAGCGGCAGCATGAAGCTGATGACGTCGTCTTTGCCCGCACCCAGCGCGTGAAACATGTTGGCGGCCTGCGTGACGCGCGCGACGAAATCCCCGTGCGAGATGATCAGCGGCGCATCGGCGGGATCGGCATTGGGCAGGAACTGGATCGCCGGCGCATCGGGATTCCGGGCCGCCCCGAGCCTGATCGCATCATAGGTGCTTTCGGCCGCGATGCGCTCCGCGTAAGGCACCCGCTCCAGGGCACGGACCTGCTCGTCCGTGGCCAATTCCGGATAGTCCTCGCCGATGATCCGATCGAGCGCGTGAATGCCCGCCATTCCGTCCGTCCTCCCTCATGTCCAGTGCCCGCCTGGCTTGTTTGAGTTTGCTTTCAGGCGGGGCCCGATCCGCCCGCGCGGATCAGGAGCTGACAGAATGATCGATGATTTGGCCGCCGTCCATGCCCCGATCGCTCGCTGGCGACGAGACAGAGGCTCTCAGCCACCGGAAGTCGCTCCGCTGTGGTAGTCCGGACGCGTGCGACGGCCAATCGCAGTTCGCCTTGGGAAAGAAATCGCCGCGGCCTTCCGGCGTCATGTCCACCAGCGACAGCCGGGTTCCGGACGTGCCTATACCCACTCGTCGAAACGTGGCGGCCTTCACCGGGCGAGGGGTGATTTGGCGATTGAACCTCCTTTGCCGGCAGGGGGACCAAGGGACTGAGGTTACGACTGAAGTTTCGTGGCAGACGCCGTCTGCCGGAAGAGAGAACGCCATGACCATCGACGTGAGTGCTTTTGGACGCAGGACGAGCGCCGGGTCGACCGGGCTGATCGCGGCTCTCGTCGTCGCCGCCGCAGTTGCCGCCCCCCTGCGCGCGGCGCTCGCCGAGGATGCACCACCGGTCGACAAGATGCGCGCCAAGATCGGAGCCTTCGCCGAAAAGGCGATCGCGCAACAGGGCGGCTCGCGCATGGTGTTCAAGGTCGACGCCGGCGCCTTGCGCGAGCGGACGGTGAACGATCTGCGCGACGACGTCTATCGCATCGTGCACGACGGCCGGGTCCCCTTCTCCGGCCTTGCGATCCGCGACGGCGGCGTCGAGGTCAAGATCGCCGAGCCGAAGGACCGCGACCGCGTGCTCGCCAAGCTGACCGCCGCCAAGGACTACCCGCCGATCCCCGGCAGCCCGGTGACCGTTGCCGACGCCGGCAACGGACAGATCAGGCTCACGCCGACGGACGCCGCCTTCGCTGCCTATCTGCGCGACCTGGTCGACCGGTCCATGACCATGATCGATCAGCGCCTGTACGACATCGACATCAAGCCGGCCGGCGTGCTGCCTGATGGGACCGACCGCATTCGCCTGGTGCTGCCGGGCGTCGCCGATCCCGATCGCGTCGCTGCGCTGTTCGCAAAGAAGGTGCGGGTCAGCTTCCGCATGGTGGATATTTCGACGTCTTCCCAGGACGCCCTGAAGGATTCCCTGCCCGCAGGCTCCGAAGTCCTCTACGGCTTCAAGGACAACACGCCTTGGCTCGTGCTGAAGGAGAGCCTGCTCGAAGGCGACGACCTCAGCGATGCCGCGCCCGGCTACGACTCCAGGACCCACGACCCGATCGTGAACTTCCGCTTCAACGCCCGCGGCCAGCGGCGCTTCGCCCATGCCACCGAGGACAATGTCGGGAAGCCGTTTGCCATCGTGCTCGACGACAAGGTGCTCTCGGCCCCCATCATCCGTGAGCCGATCACCGGTGGACAGGGGAAGATTTCAGGAAACTTCACCGTTCAAGAGGCCAGCAGCGTCGCCAGCAAGCTGGTCGCCGCGGCACTTCCCGGACGTCTGACGCTGGTCGAGCAGCGGGTCGTGGAGCCAAGCGGCGCGAGCCGCTAAAGCGGCGTCTCGGTCTTCATTGCCCGGAGTGGCTCCGCAACCATTCGCGCAAGGCGGGTGGGAGGTCCGCCGGATTCGTACTCTGGGTCACGACCGCGGTGTTTCCGCCGCTCTTGCGGTAGACGGTGGTGCGCCCGGGCTCTTTCTCGATCCGCACTTCGGCTTGCGCGGGATCGCCGCTTTGGGTGATCACCATCTGGCCGTTGGCATCCTGCACGATCGTCGTATGGCCGTCTCCATCGCTGCCCGCCGACGCCGGCCCCGTTCCGCTCGACACCATCATCACCACTCCTGCTGCAAACAGAACGAGCTTCATGCGCGTGCCTCTTGCGATCACCGCCCGAACTGGAAGATGGCGGCCCAGTTGAAGCGACCGAACTGACTGACGGCGCCGGTATTCATGTCGCCAACCTGCACAAGCAGTGTGTTCGTGGCATTACCCATCTGCATGACGTTCGCCGTGTTGTTCACGCCCAGCTGACCGATCGCCGCACTCGTCGTTCCACCGGTCTGCATGACGTTAGCATAATTGGTTGCTCCGGTCTGGATGATAGTGGCATCGACCGGACCCGTGCCGCCGAGTTGGATGACCCGCGCGAAATTGAACTGCCTGTTTTCCTCGACCAGGGCCGGCTGCTGATCATTGCCGAACCCGAAGACCGTCTCGACGCTGATCTTGCCGGCGGACAAGCCGGTCTTGATTGTGCCGGCGGATGCTGCGGTACTCGCCGCGACTGCGGCGGCGATCGCGGTCGCCGCCCAAATGTGACTGCGCAATCTCATGAGATCTTTCTCCCGGCAGTTCCGAACGGGGGTTCGGATCTCACGGACTGGTCTGGGTGACGTGCGACGTGTTGTTCAGGCCGACTTGGCCAACGAACCCGGAATTCAAGCTCCCGAATTGGGAGAGCGACGCGCTATTCGTCCCGCCAAATTGCAGGATGCCGGTGGCGTTGTTGCTGCCGGTCTGGGTGACGGTCGCGCTGGTCGTGCCGCCGACCATGAATATGCCGGCCATGTTGGTCGAACTGCTCTGGTTGAGGACGACCGGCGGCCCG
Organism: Bradyrhizobium sp. CCGUVB23; assembly: GCF_024199885.1. Taxonomy (NCBI): domain Bacteria; kingdom Pseudomonadati; phylum Pseudomonadota; class Alphaproteobacteria; order Hyphomicrobiales; family Nitrobacteraceae; genus Bradyrhizobium; species Bradyrhizobium sp. CCGUVB23. Next base: position 7,357,959 of record NZ_JANADQ010000001.1, on the reverse strand, counting down.
TTGACCGAGACGATCGTCTTGATGTCGGCGCTTTGCGCCCGTGCCGGGCCGCTCGCCATGCAACAGGAGACGAGAGCTGCCATCGCAGCGACCACAAGATGCTTGTTCATCACATGCCTCCACATTAGTGCCGAGATCTCGGCGCGACCTCAGCTCACGGAGCTGCCTGAAGGATGGTGGAGCCGTTCACAATCCCGATCTGGCCCACGGCGGCCGCGTTGTTCAAGCCGATCTGACCGATCAGGCTCGTGTTGGAGCCGCCGACCTGACCGACCGCGGCATTGTTGGTCGCGGTGGGCGTCGTGCCACCCTGTCCGATCGTCGCCGAGTTGACCGAGGACAGCGATCCCAACTGCACGCTCGTCGCCTGGTTGGTCGCACCGAATTGCAGCGTCGTTGCAGTGTTGTTCACCGGGCCGCTCTGCGTCGTAGACGAGGTATTCGTGGTACCGAACTGCAACACTTGGACCGTGTTGTCAGCTTTGGCCTCGATAGAGGTCAACGCGACGACCATGATGGCCGTTGCGACTAGATAATTGATCCGCATGTGACTTCCTCCGTCAATAGTAGCTGGCCGATCCGCTCGTTGCATCAACGAGCCTGATCGCAATAATTTGGAATATGGCCCGGGCGCGCCGCGCTGTGACGCGCCCAGGTAGGTCCGGGGCTGGCTTAGTGCTGCGTAATGGTGCTGGAGTTCACGCCGAGGCCGATCTGCCCAACGGCAGCGAAGTTGTTCGGAAGGCCACCGATCGAGGACTGGCTGATTCCGCTGGTGTTGTTGCCGGTCGCAACCTGTCCGGTGACAGCGGCGTTCGCGGCGCCGACCTGGGTCACCGAGCTGGTGTTGTTGAGCGAAGGCGTGGTCGTGCCCTGCAGGGTAAGCGCGCCGTTCACGATGCCGACCTGAGTGGTCGTCGAGCTGTCGTTCACGTGGCCCTGCTGGTTCACGGAGGAGCCGTTCACGGCGCCAAACTGGAAGGTGGTCGCCGTATTGTCGGCGCGGGCGCCGGCGGTGAGAGCGAAGAGCGCGACGGAAGCGAGAATCAACTTACGCATGGAGTATCCCTTTCGTGCCAAGGTTAGCGGTGAGCGATGTCGTATGCAAAACTCTGCGACATCATGCGGGATACTCTGAACCGTCGAGGCGGCGCCTGATAGACTGAGGTTCATGCTAGTCCGGACGGACTAGATGCCGCGTGCGAATTCGGCTCCATTCAATGCGACGGCGCCGTGACGTGTCGTCGCAACGTTCGGCCTGATGCTGTCGACGAGCCTCACCACCTCGATGGGTGAACGCAGCTGCAGCTTCCGCATCATGCGGGCGCGGTGCACCTTCACCGTCACCTCGCTGACATTCAGCCTGGCCGCGATCTGCTTGGCGACGAGTCCCTCCGCCATCAGCAGCAATATGTCGCGCTCGCGCCCCGTCAGCTCCTCGAAGCGCTGCCGGGCATGGCGCACGACGAGCTCGCGCTCGAGCCGCCTGCGGTCACGCTCCACGCCGAGCCGCACCGCATCGAGAATCTCCTGCTCGCGAAATGGCTTGGGCAAAAATTCCACCGCACCACGCTTCATCGCTTCCACCGAGATGCGGATGTCCGAATGGCCGCTGATGAACACGATCGGAACCGAGACCCCCGAATCGGCCAGCATCCGCTGCAAATCGAGCCCGGTTGGCGAGGTGCCGGGAAAGCGAACGTCGAGCACCAGGCACGACGGGCCATCGGAGAGTTGCTCCACCAAGAATTCGTCAGTCGAGCCGAACAGCTTCACCTCGAGCCCGGCGTCATGGCAGAGATCTGCAAGGGCACTCCTTATTTGCTCGTCATCGTCAATCACGTAAATCGTTGCCGGGCTACCCATGACTCAAAGTCTCCTTGTCCTATAACTTTTTGTCGTGAGAACCGATCGCCGCTGGGTTCCCTCACACGCAATCAACCAACCATCCTAGTGCAGCGGCGTGACATTGCTGTGGGCCAGTTCACACTTCCTGCGCTGTGGGCCAGTTCACACTTCTGCGCTCCTTCCCCGCGATGCGACAGATCGATGACAACGCGCCGCATGCGCAGGCGTCGAAACACTGCGTCGCATTCGACGATGATCATTAAGCTTGGTCTTGCGTGAGATCACGGCATCGCCGACGACATGACGCAGCGTTGCGGATGCGGAAGGCCGCGCTTTCGTGCAACGAATGTGCTGAAGCCGCCGCCGTGTCGCACATGTACTCATGGTGCGCTCTCATACACGAGCAGAAATCAGTACGCTCCCACCAGCGCATATCCCCTCTCCACCATAGCACATCTTACAATTAGTGATTGAAAAAGATCGATTCTGAAGCTGCGTCGTATCCCGAAGTATATCCAACATCCCAAAAGTGGCGGATCGGCGGCTCACAACTTGACGTTTGTTTCATGGAGCGCACACGTCCAGGGGCCTAGAACCGACGACATATTGCTGGACCGTCAAGCGAGAGCGCAGAAATTGCTACCTGTGCGTGAGGGTGCGAATTGTGCCTGACGGTCTTCTTTTTGATAAGGCCGGGGTTTCAATATGCGTTTTGTGCCAATCCTCGTTGCGTTGGGTGGCGTGTCCGCACTTGCGGCGGCTTTTGCCATCGACCCCGCCGGTGTGCGCTCTTCGACGACCTGGATCGCAAACGAAGCCGGACACGCCTATCGCGCAACCACACAGGCCATCCTGCCCGCCCTACACGAAACGCCGACCTTCGGCTCCGACCCGCTGATGTTCCGCTACGCCTCGATCCAGCGCGGCAGCATCGAGCAGACGATCACGGTGACCGGCGCGCTTCAGCCGGTGAAGACGATCGAGGTGGGCTCGCAACTGTCGGGGCAGATCTCGAAGGTCTACGTCGACTTCAACGACAATGTGCGGAAGGACCAGCCGCTGGCGCAGATCGACCCGCGGAGCTTTGCGGCCAAGGTCGACGAAGCCAAGGCGGCGATCGAGATGGCGCGCGCCAATGTCGAGCTGGAACAGGCCAAGCTCGACCGCGGCAAGATCGACCTGGAGAATGCGAAGGGTACAAGGGCGGTGCTGTCGGCCAAGCTCGACAGTGCCCAGGCCGTGAAGGCGTCGGCGCAGCGGACCCTCCAGCGGAAATTGGCGTTGCAGTCGCAGAACGTGGTGGCAACCACGACGGTCGAGGATGCGCAGACCGATTTCACCGCGCGTCTCGCACAGGAGCGCGAGGCGGAGGTCCTCGTGACGCTGAACGCCTACGCCGTCGAAGGCGCCACCGCCGATGTGCGCCGGATCGAGGCCGAACTCCAGCAGGCGAGGACGGCGGTGCCGGAGAAGGAGGCCATCCTCCGCGCCGCCGAGGCCGATCTCGACCGCACCATCATCCGCTCGCCGATCGACGGTGTGGTCGTCGGCCGGTTCATCAACGAGGGCCAGACGCTCGCGGTCGGCCTCGAGGCGAGAACCGCCTTCCTCGTGGCGCACCGGCTCGAGGACATGGAGATCCACGCCCAGGTCGATGAGGCGGATATCGGACGCATTGCCGCCGGCCAGCGGGCACACTTCACGGTCGATTCCTATCCCGACCGCCGCTTCGAAGCGATCGTGCGACAGGTCCGCAAGGCGCCGCAGACCCAGCAGCACGTGGTCACCTATACCGTCGTGCTGTCGACCTCCAATCTCGACGGCGCACTGCTTCCCGGCATGACCGCCCTCGTCAAGATCGTGGTCGACCGCCAGGACGACGTTCTGAAGGTACCGGTCGCAGCGCTGCGCTTCCAGCCGAGCGGCACGCAGCCTTCGACGCCCCAAAGCCGTGACGGCGTATGGCTGCGTATGCCCTCGGGTTCGCTCAAGCGCATCGCGGTCACAGTCGGCACCGACGGTGCCGAGCAGGTCGCGCTCAAGAGCGGCGACTTGACGGAAGGCAGCCAGGTCGCGGTCGGACAGGCGATCCGGCCTGCGGGCATGGAGCTCCTCGGAATAAGGTTCGGATCATGACCGCCCTGCCCGCACTCGTCAGCGTCAGATCAGTCTGTCGCACCTACCGGACCGAGGGCGTCGCGGTGACCGCGGTGCGCGACGTCAGCTTCGACATCCGGCGCGGTGAAAGTCTTGCCATCATGGGCCCGTCGGGGTCCGGCAAATCGACCCTGATGAACATGATCGGATTGCTTGATCGGCCGAGCGAGGGCGCGATCCTCCTGGAAGGTGGCGACGTCGCCGATCTGGCTGATGACCGCAGGTCCGAACTGCGCGCGCACGCCATCGGCTTCGTGTTCCAATCCTACAATCTACTCGCGCGGCACAATGCGGTCGAGAACGTGGCGCTGCCGCTCGTCTATGGTGGCATCCGTCACAAGCAGCGGATGCTGCGTGCCGAACAGTGCCTCGAGGCGGTCGGCATGCTGCACCGGGCGCGGCATTTTCCGAGGCAACTGTCCGGCGGCGAGCAGCAACGCGTTGCGATCGCGCGCGCCCTCGTCGCCTCGCCGGCGATCGTGCTCGCGGACGAGCCGACCGGCGCACTGGACAGCCGGACCGGCGCCGAGATTCTGGCTCTGTTCGACGCACTCCATGACGGCGGCCAGACCATCGTGATGATCACCCACGATTCCAGCGTGGCCGCGCGCTGCGAACGAACCATTCGCCTGCATGACGGCGAGGTCGTCGCAGATGAGATGCGTGACCCATTGCCAAACAAGGTCTGGGCATCATGACGGCATATCAGGCCCTTCAGACCGCCCTTCACGCGCTGCGCCTCAATCCACTGCGCAGCATCCTGACCATCCTGGGTATCGTGATCGGCGTGGCCTCGATCGTCACCGTTTTCGCCATCGGCAAGGGCGCGCAGCTTCGTGTCGAGGAGCAGATCCGCTCGATCGGCTCCAACGTGCTGATGATCGAGCCTGGCGCGGTTCAACAGGGTGCCGTTCGCATGAAGGCCGGCACCAAGCTGACGATGACCGAGGGCGACGTGCAGGCGATCCTCGATCAGATTCCGGAGATCCAGACCGCGGCGGGTTCGGTTGCGGGCACCGCGCAAGTCATCCGGGAAGCCAAGAACTGGAACACCACGATCAACGGCACGACCACTTCGCACTTCATGGTGCGCGACTGGCAATTGTCATCCGGCCGATACTTCTCCGCGGCCGACGAAGCGAGCGCCGCGAAGGTCGTCATTCTGGGCAGTGCCGCCGCCAAAGAGCTGTTCGCGCCGGGCGACGATCCGATCGGCGCGCAAGTCAGGATCATGCAGGTCCCGCTCGAAGTCATCGGCGTGCTCGATCGCAAAGGTCCGGCGCAGGACGATGTCGCCTTCGTTCCATTGACCACCGCCAAGCTGCGCTTTCTCGGCAGCGCGAGCGGTATCAACCGCGACGCCATCGCCTATATCCTCGTCAAGGTCGCCTCCGATACCCAGATGGCAGGTGCGACCAGCGAGATCGAAGGCCTGCTGCGGCAACGACACAGGATTCCCGCCGGTCAGGCCGACGATTTCAAGGTGCTGGATCCCGCGGCTGCCATGGAGGCGCAACAGGGTGCCATCCGCACCGTGGCGCTGCTGCTGTTCGCGATCGCCTCGGTCTCGCTCCTCGTCGGCGGCATCAGCATCATGAATGTCATGATCGTTTCCGTCACCGAGCGCACCCGCGAGATCGGAATTCGCCGCGCGCTTGGCGGCCGGATGCGCGATATTCGTTTGCAATTCCTTTGTGAAGCTCTCGTCCTTTGTCTTCTTGGCGGCGCCATCGGCGTCGTCGGCGGCGTCACGATGTCGATGACGGTGGCGCGAGTAGCTGGCTGGGTCACCGCGATCGATATGCAGTCGATCGGCCTCGCCGTTGGATTTTCAGCCGTGACCGGTGTGATCTTCGGGTTCTATCCCGCCCACATGGCTTCCAAGCTCAGTCCGATCGAAGCGCTTAAGGTGGAGTGAGAAAAAATGCTGGGATGGTCACATCAACCTTCATGCCAGGGAGGAATTGGTCATGAATACAAGCGTACCAATCACACCGACGCCGCGTGAGCGCGAGCTCATGATGCTGATTGCCCGTGGCATGCAGAACAAGAACATCGCCTACGAGCTCAAGATCTCCGAAAATACGGTTCGCGCGCATATCGGCAACATCATGCGCAAATACCGCCTTCAGAACCGGACCCAAATAGCCATCATCTTCGCACTTCAAGCCGCTTCGCCATCGCTGCGCAGTGACCTCGTGAGCGCCTCCGGTCCGACGCTCAATTCGGCCGCCGTGTCGATCCATCATCGCAGCGTGAACAGCGCCGCGAAGTAAACGCGTTACATTGGCCGACGTCAGCCGGCCGAACGCCGATGAGCACGGGGATACTCCCTCCACCGCGCTCAACCGGAATCATCGGCGACCCGCACGATGGCGGCAACAGGGCCGCCGCCCGGAGGCCCCTGGTGCTCGGCCCCGCCGGAGACGTAGACGGCGCCGGTTCCTGCAAGACCGCCGATCAGGCCGCCAACTGCGGCGCGGGCATGCCGTGTCGCGCTGATGTCGGTATCCTCCAGCATCGTGTGGCGAAAGCCGCGTACGCTGCCGTTCGGCGAGGCCTCCGCCTTGGCGAAGATATTGACGAGCTCGCGGCCCGTATCCGCCGTCGATCCGGCCTTTAACCCCACGCTTGCGAGCGCCTCGATCACGGCAGTGGCATCAATAGCGTCATGCATGACGGCATGGCCGATCTCGAACGTGCTCGCCGAAGACGCCGAGTTGCCGAGTACGATGACGACGTTGTGCATCAATTCGATCCCCGCCGATGTCGAGGCCACCGACGAAAACAGCTCGAACCGCCGCAGCACGTCCTCGTCGCGGATCCCGCCATCGATCTCGCCGAGCGCTACCGCAACCCCGAGCGCAGAGGCGCCGCGCGAATAGGCCATCGAGGTGTAGGCACTTGTCGTCACGGTTGTGTTGCCGCGCGCGGAGGCCGCCTCGACACGGTCGCTGGTCAGAAGCGGGCATTTGATCTGGACGAAATGCACGTCTTTCGGCTCGGTGATGCCGGCATCCGCCATGGCTGATGCCACCGCTTTCGCCGTTTCCCCGATCTGCGCGCTGCGGCCGAGCTCCTCGGGGAGGAAATCCCGGGTCTGTGCCATGCCGATGCTGAGCCGCTTTCCGGCAAGGCCGGCGGACGGTTGCGCGATGATTTGGCGCGTGAACACGGTGATGTGCGGGCTCAGCACGCCTTCGGTGCCGCCTGACATCACGAAGGCGATGCGCTGCTCGACCTGATGAGGCTCGAGCCCGATATGCGGCGCGAGCGCCGCGCAGAGCGCCGCCACGGCATACTCGCGCGTAAAATCGTTGACGCCGCCATTGCCCTCGGTCTTGCCCAGGACCGCGAGGATCGCGTTCGGATCGATCTCGCCCTGCTCGATCAACCCCAAAAGGCCTGCCACGTCGCCCGGCCCTTTGGTGGCAATTCGAACGACGCCGACCGATGTTGTGCGCATACCATCTCCCTCGCGGCGCGGCGATGCAGCAAGCCGACCGCACCAACGAGCATAGTGGTCGGGACAGGGATTTCCAGACTGCAAAATTTGCTGTCGCTTTCGTCAAGCTGTCATCGAACCGCTGCACAGAATTGTAGCAGACGGCGCTGACGACCATTCCACGTCGTCAAAGCCCGCTCAGCCAGCAGGTTGGTGGGCGTAGGCTCGGTCATTGCCTGCGGACCGTCGTTCGGCGTCGGTGAGCGCGTGCTCAGCTCGGTGCCGGCCCTTCGGCCGCTCGGCTTCTTCCCAGAGCTGTGGGTACGTGCGCGAATCTGCTCGTCAGTCGGGTAAGGCATCACAAGTCTCCCAACGATCAACCGGTCCCCGTGATCTGCCGCTCCAGGCGCCGCGCCGCGCGAAATTCATCCAGATGATGGATATTGGGCGCGAACGCCGCCTCCCTGGACAAGAGATGATAGACGCGCGCGACGGTTCGCTGCTTGCGCTTTGCCGGTCCCGCCGGCAAGGCACGCGCCTTGCGGGTGGCCACGATCGCGTGCTCACGAAAATAGTCGCAAGAATCGGACATGACTGCTCACCGGACATTGCTTTCAGTGCTAATGGCCTCGAACGGAGCCCGTTCCGCCCTCCCGGTCGGACCGGTTTTTCGGGCCCGACGAGTGGACAATTGCCGAAACCGCCGCGCGGGCTAGAATTGGCCGCTTGCATCGAATCCGCCGGTCATCTTACTCAAACGATCGATTTCGATTATCTGTATCCGAAAAGCACCGACGGCTTGAGGCGTGGGGAAATATGATGACGTCCAACGCAGATATCTCGTCGATTTTGAACCGCATTCTCGATACGGCTGCGGACAATCTCAGGGTCGCGAAGATCCTGATGCAGATGGGCCTCGATCCCAACAACATCACCTACGACGCCCTGTTCAACCGCCTGCTGGAAATCTTCCTGGCCAATATCACGCTGGCCAATCTGTTCGCCGTCGTCGGCGCGACGTTCCTTGTCGCAACGCTTCTGATGCAGACCATGGTGCCGCTGCGGGTCGCCAACATGATCGGTTGCGCGTTCTTCGCTGCCTATGGCTTGCTCTCCGGAAACGCCTCGACTTTCCTGCTGTATCTTTTGCTCGTCCCCATCAACGGCATTCGCCTCCGCCAAATGCTCAAGCTCGTGAAGAAGGCGCGCCACGCGACGCAGGGCGACATGTCAATGGAATGGCTGAAGCCCTTCATGACCGAGCGCAAATACCGCCGTGGTGACACCCTCTTCAAGCTACACGACCCCGCCAACGAGATGTTCCTGACGGTGACCGGCAAGTTTCTGGTCAAGGAGCTCAACATCGAGATCCCGCCTGGCCGCCTGATGGGCGAGCTCGGCTTCCTGACGCCGAACAACCAGCGCACCGGAACGGTGGAGTGCATCGAGGACGGCCAGGTGCTGACCATCACCTATGAACGGCTGCTCGAGATCTACTTCCAGGATCCGCAGTTCGGCTACTACTTCCTGGTCCTCGCCAGCCAGCGCCTGCTCGAGAACATCTCGCGCTTGCAGGAGCAGCTCAAGGCCGAACGGGCGACGACCACGAACAGGATCGCGTAAAAGCGCGCTGCGGGCCGATGATGCTGCCGCACAGTCCCCCGGAACCAGAAGGCCTGGGCGACAGGCCGTAGGCCGAAATGTCGCAAGCCAGGCTCGACAGGAACAGCGGCCCGGCGGGGCTGTTGGGCGTTGTCAGAGCGGTGCGAAGTCTCGGGAACTTCCTTCCTCTGATGCGCCAGGGTGTGGTGTTTCCTGAATGCGATCGCGATCAGCGGCTCAAGCAAGCTGAACAGCGCACCGTCCGACAACGGATCGAACGCACTGAGCCAGATCGCAAGAAGAAAATAGCAAAAGAGACAATCGCCAGGAGAAATCGAAGGCGAATGAAATCGGAGGAGATGATGGAACGTAGAATCGCAAAGAACAAATTTCTGCTGACCACGGCTATGCTCTTGGCAAGCGTCAGTCTGGCGTCAGCACAAGGCATGCGGGAAGGCGGCAGCATGGGTGGCGGGACGGTTGGCGCCGGAGAACACGGAATGTCTGCCGGCTCATCCGCAAGCCAGTCGGGCGGTGAAATGCATCGAGGCTCTGCCCGCCCATCGCGCGGCGAAGGGTTGGCGCAGGGCCGTGGACGGGCGGACGGTCCGAGCGAGGGGCACATCGGCCAGGGTCCGGCTCAGCGTGGCGAGCAAATGCAGCACCAGACCACAGGGCAATCCTCGAGAGAAGGCGGTCGCGCGGCAGAGAGGAACGAGCGGCAACTCGGACGAGAGCAAACCCAGCGCGGGCAGACTCAGGGAAGTCAGGCCATCGGTCAGGGAAAACGCGACAAGGAGCAGATTCGTCGATCCGAAACAGGCCAGCGTGCAACCGGAGCTGAAACGCGCCAGAGCCAGCAGCAGCAAAACCGGACCGGTGTGACACAGGGACAGAGCACAACGACAACAGGCCAGAGCAAAGCGGGCCAGAACACGACCGGCGCGGCACCACTGCGGCAGACGGGCACGACACCCCAAGGCCAGACTGACACTGCCAATCAGGGCCAGACCCGGGGCCAAGCCACCGCTCCCGCCCAGACTCAGGGCCAGGCCAACGTTGCTGCGCAAGGCACTGAAAGTCTCGCGGGTCGCCCAGTCACGGCGCAACAGCAAACCACGGTGCAGCAGTCGGTACTGTCCGCCAGCAACGCTCCGCGCGTGAACGCGAACGCGGTCGACTTCGCGGTCAATCGGGGCGTGGTGGTGCCCGCGAGCTTCACGGTCGCCTCAGTCGCGGCGTTCCCTGCCCTCATCGATGTGTTCCCGTACTATCGCGATGACAGCTTCTTCGTCGTCGAGGATGAAGTCGTGTTCCTCGATCGGGAGCGCCGGGTGGTCGACGTCGTCCCGGTCGGGCCGCGGGTCCGTTACAGCCACGCAAGCAGCAGCGGCAGCGTCGCAGCGCTCAATCTGAGTTCAGCGGAGATCCGCGAGGTGCAACACGTCCTGATCGATAGGGGCTTGCTCGTCGGAGAGGCAGATGGCGTGCTTGGGTCTCGGACACGTGAGGCCCTGATCACGTTCCAGCGGCAGCAGGGCATCGAGACGAGCGGCAGCATCGACACGCGAACGGTCGCAGCGCTTGGCCTGTCGAACAGGATCCAGGGTGCAAGCCAGTCCTCGACAGTCGGTCAGGGCCAAACACAAGGCCAAACCCAAGGTGAAGCCGGCACCCAGCAGCCTTCCCCGCAGCAGGGCACGCCTGGACAGACGACCGGCCGGGCGAACGCACCGGCGCCGCAGAACCAATCGACGACGACCGGTCAGGCTGGAACGCAACAGCCATCTGCACAACAGAGCACGACCGGACAGGCTGCCCCTTCGCAGAACCGGTCCACCGTGGACCAAGGCGGCGATCAGCCGAACGCCAATCCGAACAGCGGGTCGTCATCATCGACGACGGGCCAAGGTCAAGGCGCGCAGGCGCCGGCTCGGAGCCCCAACCAGTCTCCGGGCAATGAAAAAGAATAGAATAACAAAACCGAGCCCCGCTCCCGAGCGGGGCTCTCGCACCTTGCTTCGTCATTGCGAGCGAAGCGAAGCAATCCAGAGTCTTTCCGCTGAGGTATTCTGGATTGCTTCGCTGCGCTCGCAATGACAGTGGGGATAGACGAGAAAGCAACGCTCGCGATCGTCATGCCCCGCGTGACATTGAGGCGAGCAGCACGCAACAGAGCTGCCTCCCTACCCCGCCTTCGCTTCCTCCGTCAGCATCCGCACCGCGACGCGGTCGCGGCGGATGTAGTGATGCCAGGCGGTGGCGGCGACGTGAACCACGATCAGTGCCAAGAGCACATAGGCAAAGAGGATGTGGCGGTCTTCGTAGGCGCGCGCTGCCTCGCGGTCGGGCGAGGTGAATTGCGGCACGTGAAACAGGCCGAAGAAGCTGGAGTAGTCGGGCGCATGCGCGCCGGAATGTGCCCAGCCGAGCATCGCGACCAGGATGACGATGAGATAGAGCGCGGCGTGGCTGATGCGCGCGGCGAACTTCTGCCAGGGACGGCTGTCGCCCGGCAGCGACGGCGTCGGGTTGCCGATGCGCCAAGCCAGGCGAATGACGGTGAGCAGCAGAACCATGTAGCCGATATCAGCGTGGATCGAGCGGTAGAAGAAGCGATCGGGCCTCTCCGGCACGTGGTTGACCCACCAGCCGAAGCCGATCATGCCGATGATCGCGATCGCCAAGATCCAGTGAAACCAGCGGGAGATACTGCCCCAGCCGGCATTGGTGTTTCTGATCATGTCGGCCCCCGAATTCTGCGGATGTCCCCAACTGCGGCGCAGCATGGCGCGATCTGATAGCGGGCGAGCGCCATCGAGGCGATTTGAATCGTTCAAAATTGGGCTGCACCCGCGTTCGCCGCAAAAGCGCCCCAAAAGCCGACCCAAAAACCGAATGGTAACCATGGCACGGCTAGGGTAACCGCGTGACAGACTCCCCGACCATATTGGTGTTCGATTCCGGCCTTGGCGGGCTCACCGTGCTGCGCGAGGTCGTCGCGGCGCGCCCCGACGCGCATTACGTCTACGTCGCCGACGACGCCTTCTTCCCCTACGGCCATCACAGCGAGGACGAGATCATCGCCCGCGTGGTGCCTCTGGTCGGCGATCTGATCGCAGCACACAAGCCTGACCTGATGGTGATCGCCTGCAACACCATGTCCGTTTCGGTCATGAGCCACTTGCGTGCTGCCTATCGCGTGCCATTCGTGGGCACGGTGCCGGCGATCAAGCCTGCCTGTGCGCAGTCGCAGACACGGCGCGTCTCGGTGCTCGGCACCAAGGCCACCGTCAAACGCGAGTACACCCAGGCGCTGATCCGGGATCACGGCCAGGGCTGCGAGGTGACGCTGGTCGGCTCGCCCGAGCTCGCTTCTCTTGCGGAGGCAGCGCTCAGCGGAAACGCGATCAGCGACGGCGATATCTTCGCCGAACTGAAGCCTTGCTTCGTCGGAAACCCCGAGGATGCGACTGCGCGCACCGACACGATCGTGCTCGCCTGCACGCATTATCCGCTGCTGCTTGACCGGTTGATCAAGCTCGCACCTTGGCCCGTGAATTGGATCGATCCGGCCCCGGCGATCGCCCGCCGCGTTTCGGACCTGCTCGGCCCGTGCGCCACCGATCTCGTCCAGTCCGGCGCCGAAATCGTTTTCACGTCCAAGCGCACCCATACCTTGGGGCCCGCGTTGACACCATTCTTCGGCGGGCGCGTCCCGGCCTGACTTTTCGCGTCGCTGGCACGCTGCTAGGTTGCGCCGCCTCTATCCCGCAGGTTCTGCGCCATGTCAGCCACATCAACGCCACTCAACCGTCTCCGCCAGCTCTGGCGTGAAGGCCGTCCCGCCTTCGGAGCAATCGCGACCATTCCGAGCGTGCAAACCGTGCAGATCATGGCGCGCTCGCTCGATTGGATCATCGTCGATCTCGAGCACGGGCCGATCGGGCTGACCGAGGCGCATGCGATGATCGCCGCCACGACCGGCACGCCATGCACGCCGCTGGTGCGCATCGCCGCCAACGAGCCCTGGCTTGCCAAGGCCCCGATGGACATCGGCGCCTTCGGCATCAATTTCCCGATGATCACCAGCCGCGAGGAAGCCGAGAAGGCGGTGCGCAGCGTGCACTATCCGCCGCGTGGCGATCGTCTCTGGGGTCCCTTCCATGCGCCGTTCCGCTGGGGCCAGTCGATGCCCGACTACATGGCCTCAGCCGACGACGAGATGCTCTGCATGATCACCATCGAGCATGTCGACGCCGTCAACCGCATCGACGAGATCATGGCGACGCCCGGCATCGACATCGCGGTGATCGGTCCCGGCGATCTCGCGACCTCAATCAACAAGCGCGGCCAGATGGACGACCCCGAGCTGTTGGAACTGATCGCCCGGGCCGAGGCCGGCATCCTCAAAAGCGGTGTGCCGATCGGCGGGGCAGCACGCACCGCCGAGCAGGCCAATCGCCTGATCGACCGCGGCTACCGCGCCATCGCGCTCGGCTTCGACTGGTCGCTGTTCCAGCGCGGCATCATGGCGGCGTTCGAGGGAATCAGGCGGTAGGCCGGTCTTCGAGCGCTTCTCAAAGCCGGTTGCAGACTACATCAAATTAGCCATTTAAGGCATTGAATTGACATGATTTTACCGAAATTTGCGAACCTTCTTCTGAGCCTGAGAAGGCGATGATTCACGAACCCGCTGGCTCCAACCCGGCTGGTTCATGCTAGATCAGGGCAGCGGGCCGAAGACCCGACTCGCCACACCTGTTTGAGCCCGCGGAAACCCGAGGACGATGCGCGGTACACCCAAGAAAATCTCGCTGCTGCGGCGCATGGTCTTCGACCTCATGCACGCCTCGATGGGCGTGCCCTTCGTCTCGCTGTCGCGGCCGCTCCAGATCCGCCCCCTGCTCGAGGCGCGCGCCAGTGCAAAGGTGCCGGCTGGCTGGGCCGCGATCTTCGTCAAGGCCTTCGCGCTCGTCGCCAGGGACGAGCCGATCCTGCGCACCCTCTACGCCAAATGGCCGTGGCCGACCTTCTATGAGCTGCCCAAGAGCGTAGCGATGGTGGCTGTCGCTCGCGTCGTGGACGGCGAGGAATGCGTGGTGGCGCAGCGGATCGCCGGCCCGGACGCCTTGGCGCTGACCGAGATCGACGTCCTGATCCGGCATGCCAAGGAGGCCCCGCTCCGGGACGTGCCGATGGTTCGCAAGATGATGCTGGCGATGCACCTGCCGCTGCCGCTGCGCCGGCTGGCCTGGCTGATCGGGCTCAATTTCGGCCGCCAGCGCGCCAGCTTTTTCGGCAGCTATTCGGTTACCTCGGTCGCGGCCTATGGCGGGGGCGAACTCCACGCCATCACGCCAGGGCCGTTCATCCTGAGCTATGGGGTGGCCGAGTCGGACCAGACCATCAATGTCGTCCTGCGCTGGGATCACCGGATTACCGATGCCGCCCCGATTGCCCGGGTCCTGACCCGGCTGGAACAGGTCCTGAACACTGAAATCGCTGCCGAATTGCGCGGCAGCCGGCAGGCTGCGGAGCCCAAGCCGATCCGAGCTGTGGCGACGTAAAGGATTGACAGGACGGCCCGATTTCACCTAAAAGCCGCCTGCTCGCGGGCCGGTTTCGGCCCGCGAAGCGTTTCGCGACCCGTGGCCTTGTCCCTTGAAGCTTTGGGGATGGGGCCTGTCGGTGCCGGGTTTCCCGGTCACACAGGAGGGCGCGTTTCCTCAAACCAACCTAACTCTATCAAGAGGACGCGATGACTAAGCGCAGTGAGGCGAAGTACAAGATCGATCGCCGTATGGGCCAGAACATCTGGGGCCGCCCGAAGAGCCCCGTGAACCGCCGTGAGTACGGCCCCGGCCAGCACGGCCAGCGCCGCAAGGGCAAGCTCTCCGACTTCGGCGTGCAGCTCCGCGCCAAGCAGAAGCTCAAGGGCTACTACGCCAACATCAGCGAGCGCCAGTTCCACGGCATCTATGTCGAGGCGAGCCGCCTGAAGGGCGACACCGGCGAGAACCTGATCGGCCTGCTGGAGCGCCGTCTCGACGCGGTAGTCTATCGCGCCAAGTTCGTGTCGACGATCTTCGCCGCGCGCCAGTTCATCAACCACGGCCACATCAAGGTGAACGGCCGCAAGGTCAACATCTCGAGCTACCAGCTCAAGGTCGGCGACGTGATCGAGGTCAAGGAAGCCTCCAAGCAGCTCGCCCACGTTCTCGAAGCGAGCCAGCTCCCCGAGCGCGACGTCCCCGACTATCTCGAAGTCGACCACGGCAAGATGACCGCGAAATACGCGCGCATCCCCGGCCTCTCCGACGTGCCGTTCCCGGTGCAGATGGAGCCGCACCTGGTCGTCGAATTCTATTCGCGCTGATAACGAAGTTCGAAAGGCCCCGGCAAAACCGGGGCCTTTTTGTTTAAGAGACCCGGCAAGGGCCGTCCCAATCCAAGAGGCGTCGCATGCTCTACACCCCTCCCCCCGTCGATCCCAAGGCACCGCCGGTGCGCATCAACCTGCTTTCGGACACGCAGACGCGGCCGACGCCTGCGATGCGCGAGTCGATGGCGCGCGCGGAAGTCGGCGACGAGCAGGTCGGCGACGACCCGACCACGAATGCGCTCTGCGATCGCGTTGCGGATCTGCTCGGCAAGGAAGCTGCGGTGTTCATGCCCTCGGGCACGATGTGCAACGTCACCGCGACGCTGGTGCACTGCCGTCCCGGCGACGAGATCCTCGCGCACGAAACCGCGCACATCATCGCGCGCGAAGGCGGCGCGCATGCAGCGCTCGGCGGTTTCCAGATCACGCAGCTCCAGGGCCCCGACGGACAGTTCACACCTGAGACGTTCCGTAAGGCGCTTCATCCGCGCACGCGCTACCAGCCGACACAGAGGGTGGTCAGCGTCGAGCAGACCGCCAATATCGGCGGCGGCACGATCTGGAAGAAGGCGGCGCTTGACGAGATCGTCGCGATCGCGAAGCAGAATGGACTTGCCACCCACATGGACGGCGCGCGCCTGCTCAACGCCACTGTCGCCACCGGCATCGCCGCGCGCGACATGACGGCAGGCTGGGATTCGGCCTGGATCGACTTCTCGAAAGGCCTGGGCGCACCGATCGGCGGCGTGCTCGCCGGCTCCCGCGTTTTCATCGACGCGGTCTGGCAGTGGAAGCAGCGTCTCGGCGGCTCGATGCGGCAGTCCGGCGTCTGCGCAGCCGCCTGCATCTATGCGCTCGACCACCACGTCGGTCGCCTTGCGGATGACCACGCCAATGCACGCGCGCTGGCGCGCGGGCTGTCGCAGATCGCAGGGATCGAGGTGCAGGAGCCCGAGACCAACCTCGTGTTCTTCAAGCCCGACGGCGCCGGCGTTCCCGGCGACAAGATGGTCGGCGCCTTGCGCAAGCGCGGCGTGATGCTTGCCATGATGGACGGACGCATCCGCGCCTGCACCCATCTGGACGTGACGGCTGCGATGATCGAGGAAACGATCGGCCAGGTGCGCGAGATCGTGCGCGGGGCGTGATCAGCGCCCCATCGCCTCGTAGACCAGCCGCCTCAATTCGGTCTGGATCGGCCCACGCTGCGACGGCGACTGCATCATGCAGATGACGAACATGTCGTCCGCGGGATCGATGAAGAAGAAGGTGCCGCCGACGCCGTCCCAGCGATATTCGCCGGCCGGCAGCGCCGCGTTCGCTTCCGTCCGCACCGCAAAGCCGAGGCCGAAGCCGCTGTCCGGGCCAGGAAAATAGAATTCGGGATCCTTCCCGATCCCAGTCCCCTCGCCGATCTGGTCCGAGGTCATCAGCGCGACCGTCTCGCGCCCGAGATAGCGCCTTCCGTCGAGCTCGCCGCCATTGAGCAGCATCTGCGCAAAGCGCGCATAGTCGCTGATGGCGCCGACCATGCCGGCTCCGCCTGATTCCCAGCGCCGCGGCGCGGTCGCCTCCTTGATGCCAGCGACCGGTCGGTCGAACCAGTCGTTCGGCAAGGGCTCTGCGATCATTGATCGCTTCGCATCGTCGGCGACGAAAAAAGCGGTATCGCGCATCCCCAGCGGATCGAGCAGCCGCTCCTTCTCGAACTGATAGAGCGATTGCCCCGAAACAATTTCGATCACCCGCCCCAGCACATCGGTTGAATGGCCGTAGTCCCATAGCGTCGCCGGCTGCTCGGCCAGCGGCAATCGCGCCAGACGCTCGACGAACTCGGCATTGTCGGGATCCCCGTCAAGCAGGCCGGCCTGCGCATAGAGCCTGCGCACCGGGCTGTCGCCATAGAAGCCGTAGGTGACGCCAGAGGTGTGACGCAGGAGGTCGCGGATGGTGATCGGCCGCGCCGGCGGCACGAGCTGCAAGCTGCCGTCCGGCTGCGCGACGCCAACCTTCACATCGGCGAAGGCCTGAATGTGTTTCGAAAGAGCGTCGTCGAGACCAAGCCTGCCGTCGTCGACCAGCATCATCGCTGCGACCGAGGTCACCGGCTTCGACATCGAATAGAGACGGAAGATGGTGTCGTCCGTCATCGGCTCTGCCGTCTTGACGTTGCGCAGGCCGAATTTCTCGTAGACGACGGGCCTGCCGTGCTGCTGGATCAGCAGGATCGCGCCAGGAATCTTGCCGGCCGCGACCTCGCCACGAAGATATTCACTTACGCGCGCGAGCTGTGGCGCATCGAGCTCACGTCCGGCAAGCAGGTCTTCTGCCGCTGCAGCCGCGGCGAATGCCAATAGCCCGGCGCAGACAAGCAGCCAACGCAGGAGGGCCAGACGTCCTTCAGCGGAACGACCGTCCGGCAGCCTCATCGTCAGTCGCCGGTGCCGTGCGCCAACAGCGCCTCACGATGCAAGACGGCGCTTGGCTCGGAGAAACAGCAGAAGATGACCTGCGTGACGCAAGGGGTCGTGGCCAGAGCTTCGACCGTGGTCGCGACTGCAATCTTCGCGGCGCGGTCCGCCGGGAAACGGTAGATGCCGGTCGAAATCGCCGGGAATGCCACGGAAGTGAGCTCGTGCTTGCGGCAGAGCTCCATCGAACGGCGATAGCAGGAGGCGAGCAGATCGTCTTCGCCGAGAGTGCCACCATTCCACACCGGTCCGACGGTGTGGATCACATGAGCGGCCTTCAGCCGGTAGCCCCGCGTGATTTTGGCATCACCCGTCTTGCAGCCGTGGAGCATGCGGCACTCGGCGACAAGGTCCGGACCGGCGGCCCGGTGAATCGCGCCATCGACGCCGCCCCCGCCGAGGAGCGACGTGTTGGCGGCGTTGACGATGGCGTCAACGCTCAAGGTCGTGATGTTGGCAACAATGACTTCTAACTGCGCGCCACCGATCCGGCGCGTCAGCATCGCCACGGATCAGGCCGCTGCGTTGACCGCAACGCCCTTGTCGGCGAAGAGCTGCTGCAATTCGCCGGCCTGGAACATCTCGCGCACGATGTCACAGCCGCCGACGAACTCGCCCTTCACATAAAGTTGCGGGATGGTCGGCCAATTCGAATAGACCTTGATGCCATTGCGCAGCTCGGCGGATTCGAGAACGTTCAGGCCCTTATAGCCGACCCCAAGATGGTCGAGGATCTGCACGACCTGGCCGGAGAAACCGCACTGCGGAAATTGCGGCGTGCCCTTCATGAACAGAACCACGTCGTTCGACTTCACTTCGCTGTCGATGAATTCCTCGATGCTCATATCCATGTCCTTCCGGGGCGGAGCCCTCATCGCTTCGGGCCGGCTCAGCCATCTAACCCGATACCTGCCCCAATATGTAGCGCAAACTATTGGACATCCAAAGTAAAATGGCGGCGACGAAGCCCTGCCATGCGGCCAAATCTGCCAGTTCGGGGGCGGCGGGACTATAGCCTGATGGCTCTAATATCATCACCGAGGAGGACTTTTATCCCGTAACGGAGGCCCTATCTAGGACGAACCTGTCTCTTGGAACCGAGCTACGCCTGCAACGTTCTCTTGTCCACCTGGAGAAAACCGTGACGAAACAAGCCTCCGTAACGGCCAGCTCGCTCCCTGCGTCACCTTTCTCCGGCAGCTCGGCCGAAGCGCTGGTGGATGCCTTTGTGGCGGTTCGCAACGAGACCGAGCGCCGCGCCGCGCCGCTTAGCGCGGAAGACCAGCAGATCCAGTCCATGCCGGATGCGAGTCCTGCGAAATGGCACCGCGCGCATACGACCTGGTTCTTCGAGCAGTTTCTGCTCGGCGAGCACTGTCCGGGCTATAAGCCCTTTCATCCCGACTTCGCATTCCTGTTCAATTCCTATTATGTCAGTGCCGGTCCACGCCATGCCCGGCATCGCCGCGGCGACATCACACGGCCGAGCACCGATCAGGTCACCGCCTATCGGAGACACGTCGATGCCGCCGTCGTAAGATTCTTCCGCGAGGCGGATGAGGCCAAGCTTCGCGCCATCAGGCCGCTGGTCGACGTCGGCCTCAATCATGAGCAGCAGCACCAGGAGCTGATGTTCACGGATATCCTGCACGCCTTTGCGCAGAATCCGGTCCTGCCCGCTTACGACCCCGAGTGGCGCTTCCCGGCCTCGAACAAGACGGGCCCGGAATGGCTATCCCTGAACGAAGGCATCCACAGCATCGGACACGCCGACGACAGCTTTCATTTCGACAATGAGAAGCCGGCGCATCGCGCGCTCGTCGGTCCGGTCAGGGTCGCACGCAATCTCGTCACCAATGCCGAGTGGCTCGCCTTCATGCGGGACGGCGGTTACCGAACCGCGCCGCTATGGCTGATGGACGGCTTTGCCGCGGTCAGCAACGAGGGCTGGCAGGCGCCGGGCCACTGGCGCGAGATCAATGGTGGCTGGCACATGACGACGCTCGCCGGCCTCAAGCCGGTCGATCCGAACGCGCCCGTGTGCCACGTCAGCTATTACGAGGCCGATGCGTTCGCGCGCTGGGCCGGAAAACACCTGCCGACCGAGATGGAATGGGAGGTCGCGGCCCGCGCCGGCCAGCTCAACGATGCCTTCGGCATCGTCTGGCAATGGACCCGCAGCTCATATTCGCCCTACCCGGGTTACCGGGCCGTGGAAGGTGCGCTCGGCGAGTACAACGGCAAGTTCATGGTCAATCAGCTGGTGCTGCGCGGGTCCTCGCTTGCAACTCCAGGCGGGCACAGCCGTATCACCTATCGCAACTTCTTCTACCCGCACCACCGTTGGCAATTCACGGGATTACGCCTCGCCGACTACGACTGAGTTCTCATCCGACGACAACCGCGCGCCGGACAGCGCGTTCAGGAGAGTATCATGAATGTGCACGCCAGCGCTTTGGCCGAAGCCCATCTTCCTGACGAACAGACCACCGCCTTTGCCCGCGACGCCATCGGAGATCTGTCGCAGCAGCCGAAAAAGCTGTCTCCGAAATATTTCTACGACGCGACGGGATCAGAGCTGTTCGAAGCGATCACGCGCCTGCCGGAATATTATCCGACGCGCACCGAGCTCTCGATCCTGCGCGAGCGCGGCAGTGAGATCGCGAAGATCATCCCGGAGCATGCGGCACTGGTCGAGTTCGGCGCCGGCGCGACCACCAAGGTCCGCCTGCTCCTGAAGCATTGCAGGTTCGCCGCCTACGTGCCCGTCGACATCTCCGGCGATTTCCTTCACGGGCAGGCGAACGGCCTGCGGCATGATTTTCCCTCGCTCGGCATCCATCCGGTGGCCGCAGACTTCACCACGCCGTTTGAGCTGCCGCCAGCAGTCGCCTCGCTGCCGAAGGTCGGCTTCTTCCCGGGCTCGACCATCGGTAATTTCGAGCCGCATGAAGCCAAGGCATTCCTGAAGAGCGCGCGGAAGATTCTGGGCCAGGGCGCGTTGATGATTATCGGTGCCGACCTGGAGAAGGACGAGCGGGTGCTCCACGAAGCCTATAACGACGCAGCCGGTGTCACCGCCCGCTTCAATCTCAACGTGCTCGTCCGCATCAATCGCGAGCTCGGCGGCAATTTCGACCTCTCCGCCTTCACCCATCGCGCGATCTACAATCGCGAGCAGCACCGCATCGAGATGCACCTGATCAGCAGGAAGAGCCAGACCGTGCGCATGCTGGGCACGAGCTTCTCATTCCGGCCCGGCGAGAGCATCCATACCGAAAACAGCTACAAATACAGCCTGGAGCGGTTTGCAGCGCTGGCGCGCGGTGCCGGCTGGCGCGTGCGGGAGACGTGGACCGACGCGGCACGAATGTTCTCCGTGCATGCGCTGGTCACGTCGGAGTAGAGCAGACCAGCCTATTGCACCAGAACGGGCTTCGGCCGGCGCATCAAGCCGAGCTTCAGGTGCCATTTGCGCGTGCCGGTCAGGACATCCTTGACCGGCGTCAGCATGGAGTCCCACATCCTGTATCCGGCGCTGTCGAGCTTCCAACCCTCGATCATGCCGTCGAAATTCGGGCCGGCGGCGTTGGAGCCGACGAGCCGGGTGAATCGGCCGTCCGGCCCCGCTTCATAGACCTTGTCGAGATCCAACGTGCTGCAATCCCCGTCCGGCATCCGATCGATATCGGCGGTGTAGAGAAACTGATGAACGGCATCCCCGCCGTCCCGTCTCGGAATTACGAATTCGAGCTCGGCCGCAAGAAAAAGATGGTCGGCACGAAACGGCATGCTGAATGGTGTGAAGCCGATATTGCTGAAATTCCAGCGTCGGTCGATGACGGCCTGCGCCGTAAATCGCGCGGTGCCATCGTCCGCCGAGAGGACACGCGTGCCGGCATTGGGCGCCTGCCAATCCCCGGTGCCGAATACCAGGCGAACCGGCACGCCGGCGAGCGGCTTGTAGTCCCGATCCGTCAGCTTGAGCTCGACCTCCAGCAGGACCGTCTCGTCGGCCAAGCCGGAGGTCGACGAGAACGTCATGATCGCAAGGCAGGTCAAGCAGCTCCAGAAGGCGTGGCTCATGTCGGCTCCGCGTGCCCGGCTAATGACAGTCGATGTAAGCGAGCTTGCTGTCGCAGTGGCGACAGCGGAAGACGTAGGCTGTCGGCCCGCGGTCGCGGTTGAGCGAGGTGAGGAATCGCGTCGCGGCGTCGCCGGACACGCCGCGATCGTGCACGATCTGCATCATCAACGTGCCCTCGAGCTGCGGATGGCGTGCGCGGATCTCGGCATGGCCTGCAGGCTCGATGAAGGCGGCCGCGTCACCGCAACAGGCCATCCACTGCTCCTGCTGCCAGCCGGAGAAGCCCGGGGTGCGCAAGGCGATCTCCTCGACGACCTCGCGGGGAATCTCGTCCGGGAAGAGCGCTTCGTCGACGAAGCTCGCGTCGAATGTCTCATGCGCCGAGCCGTCGGCGATGCACCACGGACAGAGCGCCTCGTCGAGCTCCGCCTCGCAATAGCTTGGTCCCATATAGATGAAGCCACGCCGCTGATCGCAGCAAACGCATTGCGCCTCGGAAGCAACGATGCTGCCGCTTGCAATCGGATCGGGATGATATCGGAAGACGGGAAGGTCCATGTCTGTCGGAGCCTTGACGAGGGACATCACAAATTCGGTTACGAGCGATGCGCTGGCCCGCTCACTGCTTCTTCAGCCATTGCGTCAGCATCTCCCGGATCGACCATTTCGTGGTGTGGAAGTTGTCGATGCGCCAGTGGCCCTCCTCCTGGACGAAATCATAGGTTACGACCGCCGGCGGGCCGGGCCGGTAATAGGGCTTGCGGTAGTTCAGCTTCACCGCGAGCACCGCCGCATTGGCGGTCGCGTTCTGGCGCGTGATCGTGAAACTCTCGAGCTCGAGTCCATTGGTGTCGGTGGTCGGATCGAAATCGATCGGACCTGTGTCGTCATCGGGCGCCTTCCTGGCGTCGCACCTGGCCCAGAGCGCCAGCAGCGACTTCGAGAGGAATTTGGTCCGCTGCTGCGGCTTCAGCCAATCGGGGTACTCGCCTTTGACGGCCTCGCGATAGATGCCCGTCAACATGTCGGTCGGTGTCGCCTCGCCTGCATGCGCGAGGGACGGGGCCGCCGGAAGCAGCGTCGCGGCAATGCAGGCGCAAAACGCCCCAGCAAGGCCGGCACGGCGCGAGACGTCGGGCATAAATGATATCCCCTGGCGAAGAACGGCTCGTGGTTAGACGTCCGATCGGCACCCGCGGTTCAATCAGCCTCTTCGGCCTTCGCGCGCAACGACACCGACTCCCACACCGCCACCACGATCAGGATCGCCGTCGTCGCAATCGAGAGCCAGAGCGGCGACAGCTCGCCGCCGAACCAGCCGAGACCAAGCAGCGCGAGGATGCCGACGCCATGCGAGAGCTGGAGGAAGCCGCGGATGGTGTGCTTGAACAGGATGGTGCCGACCAAAAACACTAGGGGACCGCCGACCGTGCTCAAGACCGTTCTGAGATCGGAATGTCCGGTTGGGTGCTTCAGCACGAGCTCATCCGACACGGCGGTCAGGATGATGCCGGCGATGATCGGCATGTGCAGGTAGGTGTAGGCGAGCCGCGCCAGCCGGCCGGACTCGGCTGATTTCGAGATCAGCTCCGAGCCCGCTTCCGCACCTTTGTGGAAATAGATCCACCACATCGCGATGCTGCCGAGGAGAGCTGCAAGAAAGGCGGAGATATTTTCACCGGTCCAGCTCAGTTCGCCAAAGGTCGCGCCGTTGACGACGATCGCCTCGCCGAGCGCGATGATGATGAAGCCGGCGCAGCGCTCGGCCATGTGGCCGCCCTCGACGCTCCAGGCCTCCATCGAGGAAAATCCCAGCTTCGGGACCCAGAAGCGCGCGGCCGGCGAGATGTATTCGAAGGCGACGGCCGCGAGCCAGAACCACAGCCGCGCCTCTCCCTCCGCTAACCCGCCTGCGATCCACAGCACGGCAGAGACGGAAAGCCAGGCCAGGATGCGGATCGCATTATGCCGCACCAAAATCCGGTGCGGCGGCGTTGCGAACAGCCAGAAGGCTGTCCGCCCGACCTGCATGGAGGCATACGCGATCGCAAACCACAGCCCACGCCCCTCGAATGCCGTCGGGATCGAGATCGACAGCACGAGGCCGCCCAGCATCATCAGGAAGAGCAGGACGCGGACCGGCGTCAGCTCGGGGTTCAGCCAGTTGGTGACCCACGCGGTGTAGACCCAGACCCACCACACCGCGAGGAACAGCAGCGTGACCTGGACCGCGCCGAGCGGCGTGAAACGGCCGAGCAGTGTGTGCGAAATCTGCGTGACGGCGTAGACGAAGACGAGATCGAAGAACAGCTCGACATAAGTCACGCGGCTCGGCTGGTCCGGCACGATGACACGAAACATCGCGCCGCGTGGATTGTCCGCAGCCATCGCCTACCCCGCCGGCAAAAAGATCAATTCGACATCAGCTTCCCGGCACGCCGGTCTGCAGCGCCAGCGCGTGAAGCACGCCGCCCATCTGGCCGCGCAGCGACTGATAGACGATCTGGTGCTGCTGGACGCGGGACTTGCCACGGAAAGATTCCGAGATCACGGTCGCGGCATAATGGTCGCCGTCACCGGCGAGGTCCCGGATCGTCACCTCGGCATCGGGGATCGCTGCCTTGATCATCGCCTCGATATCGTGGGCGTCCATTGGCATTCTGCTCTCGCTCCTGTCTTCGCAATTCAGGCCTTCGAATCACTTGCCGGGGTCCCCGGGACCGGCAGGCCCAAACTTAGCGTGAACGGCCTTCTGGGTCACGCTTCCAGCCACTATATTTCCCCCTCAAGCGGGATAAAGGCACGACAAAGTGCCGCGCGCGGCCAATCGACCAAAAAGGCGTGAACTCATGAAGCTTCCGGGCCCCGACCACCCCATCACCATCACTCACAACCCTAGGCGCGTCCGCGTGACGGCGGGCGACGTCGTGATCGCCGACACCGCGAAGGCGCTGACCCTGAAGGAGGGTCGGTATCCGGCCGTCCAATACGTGCCGCGGGAGGATACCAACATGGCCTTGCTCGAGCGGACCGACCGCGTCACCCATTGTCCCTACAAGGGGGACGCCAGCTATTTCAGCGTCAAGGCCAACGGCAAGACGCTGGACAACGCGATCTGGACCTACGAGACGCCGTTCCCCGCCATGACGGAGATCTCCGGCCATCTCGCCTTCTATCCGGACAAGGTGAAAATCGAGGAAGTCGGGTAGTCTCGTCATTCCGGGGCGATACGAAGCATCGAGCTGGTGCTAACGCACCATTCCGAAATGACGAACTCAGCTACGCCCTGAATATCGTGAGCCCCAACACCAGGAGCACCAGGAAGATCACGACGAAGACGTAGAACAGGAAGCGCGCGACGTCGGCGGACGCGGCCGAAATGCCGGTAAAGCCGAGCACGCCGGCCACGATCGAGATCAGGAGGAAGATCAGAGCCCACTTCAAAATCGTCATCGTCCGCTCCGCGAAACCTCCGCGCCGCCGGGAAGGCGGCGGTTGAAAACGTTGCGAGGTCTAAACCTATAGGAGAACGGCCGGTTCCTCCGTGATTGGTGCGGTGCGCTGGCCGAGACCGCGCTGCCAAACAGGCCTTGCTGAATCAGGTTCCCGGCGGCAACATCCGGTTCTGGGAAAGACGCGACCGGGGCGACCATGACAACGATCTCACCTACGGCGACGGCTGGTGCGGACGTCAGCGCAGCTCCCAAGAGCAAGACGCGAAACCTGTCGCTGGATCGGGCGCGTACGTTCCTGACCCTGGTGGTGCTGTTGCACCACGCCGTCATCCCCTACACCTATTTTGGTCACACCGATCCGACCGAGTGGATCGGGTTCGATTTGATCGTGCTCGCCAATGACTCGTTCTTCATGGCGATGTTCTTCTTCCTGTCGGGGCTGTTCGTATGGCCCGGCCTCGGCCACAAGGCGCCGCTGGCCTTCATCCGCGACCGCCTGCTGCGGCTCGGCCTGCCGTTTGCGATCTGTGCGCTGACGCTGATCCCGCTCGCCTATTACGCGCTGGCATTGCAGGGCGGCTCCGATCTCACCTTCCCGGCGTTCTGGTGGAAGACGGTGACGGTCGGCCCGTGGCCAAGCGGTCCGATCTGGTTCGTCTGGGTGCTGCTCGCCTTCGACGTCACCGCGTGCCTGCTCTACCGGGTCTCGTCGACGCTGGTGTTTCCGATCAACCGGGTCTCGCAATCGGGCTTCAAGGAGCCGTGGCGGTTCTGGCTGCTGCTCTGGATCGTCACCGAGATCGCCTACATCCCGATGCTGATCTATTACGGCGTCAATCACTGGTTCGAGTTTGGGCCGTTCTCGGTGCAGGCGAGCCGCGTCCTGCTCTATGCGTCCTACTTCTTCATCGGCGCCGGTGTCGGCTGCGCCGGCATGGCCACCGGCGTGCTGGGTCCGGACGGCCAGTTACCGAAAAGCCGATGGAGCTGGCTGTTCGTCACCCTGCTCCCCTACGCGGGCATGTGGTGCATGATCTTCGTCAAGCGCGAGATCCTGGGCAATCCGCCTCATCTGCCGTGGTGGTACCATTCGATCTACGGCACGTTCTTCGTGCTGTTCTCGGCATCGATCCTGCTGACGATCCTCGCCTTCTTCCTGCATTCGAAAGCACCGGGACCGACCTTGCTCGACCGCATGCAGGGCGAAGCCTACGGCATGTTCCTGGTGCACTACCCGATCGTGCTTTGGATCCAGTATTATCTGTTCGACGTCAGCGTGCCGGCGATCGTCAAGGCGGCGATCGCGTTCGTGCTCACGGTAATCCTGAGCTGGGCCGCCACGGCAGCGCTGCGGAAAATTCCCGGCGCGACAAGGGTCCTATAGAGCAAACTATCGCTCGTCATTGCGAGGAGCGAAGCGACGAAGCAATCCAGACTATCTCCGCGGAGGGATTCTGGATTGCTTCGCTGCGCTCGCAATGACGGAGAAAGTGGCGACTTACGCCACCTTCGCGCCCATGTATTCCGGCAGCCAGCGCTCGAACGCGGTGCGCAGCGTCTCGATCTTGACCGGCGCCTCGCCGACAATCGCGATTGCGTCGCCGCCGGTGGTGCCGATGCGCACGCAGGGCACCTCACAGCCGCGCATCTTTGCAAGCACGAGGCCGGCCTGCGTCTCGGGCACCGTCACGATGTAGCGCGCCTGGTCCTCGCCGAACCAATAGGCGTGCGGCACGAGCGCTGTCGGCGCAGCTAGCAGGCGCGCGCCGATGCCGCTCGCCATCGCCATCTCGGCCAGCGCCACCAGAAGACCGCCATCAGAGAGGTCATGAGCCGCGGTCGCGGTGCCCGCATGGATCATGCCGCGCACGACGTCGCCATTGCGCTTTTCGGCGGCAAGATCGACCGGCGGCGGCGCGCCCTCCTCGCGACCGCAGATGTCGCGTAAGTAGACCGACTGGCCGAGCCAGCCATGGGTCTCGCCGATCAGGAGGATCGCCTCACCCTCGGCCTTGAAGGCGAGCGAAGCGGACTTGGTGAAATCATCGAGCACGCCGACGCCGCCGATCGAGGGCGTCGGCAGGATCGCGCGGCCATTGGTCTCGTTGTAGAGCGAGACGTTGCCGGACACGACCGGGAAATCCAGCGCGCGGCAGGCTTCCGAAATGCCCTTCAGGCAGCCGACGAACTGGCCCATGATCTCGGGCCGCTCCGGATTGCCGAAATTGAGATTGTCGGTGATCGCGAGCGGCTTGCCGCCGACCGCGGTAATGTTGCGCCAGGCTTCGGCCACCGCCTGCTTACCACCCTCGAATGGATCAGCCTCGCAATAGCGCGGCGTCACATCCACCGTCATCGCGAGCCCCTTCGGCCCGTCCTGTACGCGCACGACGGCAGCATCACCGCCGGGGCGCTGCAACGTGTTGCCGAGGATGACGTGGTCGTACTGCTCCCAGACCCAGCGCTTGCTGCACAGCTCGGGCGTGCCGATCAGCTTTTCGAGCGCAGCACCAATGCCCATCGGCGCCGCGACCTCGCGGGCATGCACGACCGGCAGCGCGACGGAGGGGACATGCGGCCGGTCATAGACCGGCGCCTCGTCGCCGAGCTCCTTGATCGGCAGGTCGGCCATGACGTCGCCGCCATGCTTGACCACGAAGCGCTTGGTGGGCGTGGTGTAGCCGACCACGGCGAAATCCAGCCCCCACTTCTTGAAGATCGCCTCGGCCTCTTTCTCCTTCTCGGGCTTGAGCACCATGAGCATGCGCTCCTGGCTCTCCGAGAGCATCATCTCGTAGGCGCTCATGCCGGTCTCGCGCGTCGGCACCGCGTCGAGATCGAGATCGACGCCGAGGTCGCCCTTGGCGCCCATCTCGACTGCCGAGCATGTGAGCCCCGCCGCGCCCATGTCCTGGATCGCGATGACGCAGCCCTTTTCCATGATCTCGAGACAGGCCTCGAGCAGCAGCTTCTCGGCAAAGGGATCGCCGACCTGCACGGTGGGACGCTTCTCCTCTGACTTGTCGTCGAACTCGGCCGACGCCATCGAGGCGCCGTGAATGCCGTCGCGCCCCGTCTTGGAGCCCAAATAGACGATCGGCATGTTCACGCCGGAGGCGGCCGCATAGAAGATCTTGTCGGCATCGGCGAGGCCGACAGCCATGGCGTTGACGAGGATGTTGCCGTCATAGCGGGTGTGGAAGCGCACCTGCCCGCCGACCGTCGGCACGCCGAAGGAATTGCCGTAGCCGCCGACGCCGGCGACGACGCCGGAGACGAGGTGCCGCGTCTTGGGATGCTCGGGTGCGCCGAAGCTCAGCGCGTTCAGGCAGGCGATGGGGCGCGCGCCCATGGTGAAGACGTCGCGCAAGATGCCGCCGACGCCGGTGGTCGCACCCTGATAGGGCTCGATGTAGCTCGGGTGGTTGTGGCTCTCCATCTTGAAGACGACAGCCTGCCCGTCGCCGATGTCGATCACGCCGGCGTTCTCGCCGGGGCCCTGGATCACCCAGGGCGCCTTCGTCGGCAGGCCGCGCAGATGGATGCGCGAGGACTTGTACGAGCAGTGCTCGTTCCACATCGCCGAGAAGATGCCGAGCTCGGTGAAGGTCGGCTCCCGCCCGATCAGCTTCAGGATGCGCTCATACTCGTCGGGCTTGAGCCCGTGGGCGGCAACGAGTTCGGGGGTGATCTTCGGTTCGTTCTTGAGCATGGATTCGGCGCTTTCGGCGGGGTCTGGCCGTTCTTAGGAACATCCACGGCCTGGGAAAAGCCCTTTAAGGCGCATTTTCCCACTGTCCATAGTTTTGCAGAAGGGGCCCGCGGGAACAGGAATTGCACAGCGCGGACGGATCGGATTTAAGGGCAAAAACCCCTCATTTGAAGGCCCCATTCCTTGCACGAGCCGACCAAAACGACCTCTCCCCACCGCCCCGACCTGCATGTCGCGACCGAGGGGGAATTCAAGGGCTGGCAGACCTGGATTCGCGACAGTTTTGAGAACCATATCGGCCCCTTCTGGCACCGTTTCGAGGAGGACGGCCGCGTCCGCTGCGCCTTTCGGGTCGAGAAAAAGCACCTCAACGGGTCCCAGAACGTCCATGGCGGCTGCTTCATGGCGTTCGCCGATTACTGCCTGTTCGCGATCGGCCGCCATGCGCTGCAGGGGCGGGGCGTGACCGTCAATTTTGGCTGCGAATTCCTCGATGCGGGGCACGAGGGCGAGCTGATCGAATGCACCGGCGAGGTCACCCGGGCCGGCGGCTCCCTGATCTTCCTGCGCGGGGAGATGATGGCCGGCGAGCGCAGGCTGTTCACCTTCTCCGGCACGATCAAGCGGGTGAAGCGGAAGGCGCCACCGCCGACCGGCGCTTAGGTCGAGAGCTGCTTCTCGGCGATCGAGAGCCACTCGGCCTGCGCATTGCGCAGATATTTTAGTGCGCGGCGCATCTGAATCAGGAGCTCGTTGAAGATCACCCGCGCTTCCGCGGTGCGGCCGACCATTTGCAGCAGCATGCCGTAGCGCACCCGCGCCTCGGCACCAGGGAAGTAAGACGACACGGCGTGATATTCCTCGAGCGCCTCGTCAAGGCGTCCGACCTCCGCGAGCGCGCGAGCGTACAGCAGATGCGCTTCGGCCGAATCGAACTCAGGCCACTGCTTCTGCAGATTGTCGAGCGTTGCCAGCGCATCGGCCGGACGATTGCCTGAAAATTCTGCCTGCGCCTTGCCGAGCGCATAAACAGGGTCGTTGCCCATCGGCAGCTTCAGGATGTGATCGTAGTGCCGTTCGGCCTCGCCGAACCGCGCGATCTTCACGCATTCCTCGGCAAGCGCGGCGCGATTGGCGATGGTGTCGGTCGCGGCGAGGCGATCCTGCAATTCGCGATAGCGCTTTTCCGGATCGAGCCGGTTGGCGAAGCGTTGGCGGGCCTGTCGCGCCTGCGGGCTCGAGAACCATTCGGGAATGAGCTCGACGATGATGTAGGCCAGCGAGCCGACCAGCGGCACCATCAGGATGATGAACGCCCAAGGCCGCAACCGCCCGGTGCGCGCCGCGTGCCAGATGAGCGTGATCTCGAACAACAGGACGATCAGGGCAACAGGCATGCGAAATCCGACGTGCGTATCAATGGCGCTGACACCCTTGATAGCATGCCAACGCGATGAGACAATCCAAAGTTGTTCGGAGCGCGCGGGTCTTCGCGCGCATTCGAACAATCCTCCGTCAGTCGCGATGTCGCGTGATGAGGTTCACGCCGCGCGGTCGAGATGCGCGACGAGGCCGGCGAACAGGCCGCGCCCGTCGGTGCAGCCCATGATGTCTTCGACGTGGTTTTCCGGATGCGGCATCATGCCGAGCACGTTGCCCTTGTCGTTGACGATGCCGGCGATGGAATGCGCCGCGCCGTTGATGTTGTGGGCCTCGTCGACGACACCTTCGGCCGAGCAGTAGCGATAGAGCACCCGCCCCTCGCCTTCGAGCCGCTTGATGGTTTCCTCATCCGCCTCGTAATTGCCCTCGCCATGGGCGACCGGCACGCGGATCACCTGGCCGGCATTGTAGCCGCGGGTGAACGGCGTATCGGAGCGTTCGACGCGCAGATGCACGTCGTGACAGATGAACTTGAGCCGCGCATTGCGCATCAGCACGCCCGGCAAGAGGCCGGACTCGCAGAGGATCTGGAAACCGTTGCAGACGCCGAGCACGAGGCCACCCTTGGCCGCATAGTTGCGCACCGCATCCATCACCGGCGCGCGCGCCGCGATGGCGCCACAGCGCAGGTAGTCGCCATAGGAAAAGCCGCCGGGCACCACGACCAGATCAGTTCCTGCCGGAAGCGACGTCTCGGCGTGCCAGACCATCGCCGGCTCGTGTCCCGAGATCAGCTTCAGCGCACGCGCCATGTCGCGCTCGCGATTGATTCCGGGAAAGACGAGGATGGCGGCTTTCATGGCTTTGAGTTCCGAAGCGAGGAATGGAATCGGGCTGGCCAATGGCCAAATCGTGAGGAGACATAA
Source organism: Bradyrhizobium sp. CCGUVB23 (assembly GCF_024199885.1). NCBI lineage: Bacteria > Pseudomonadati > Pseudomonadota > Alphaproteobacteria > Hyphomicrobiales > Nitrobacteraceae > Bradyrhizobium > Bradyrhizobium sp. CCGUVB23. The sequence goes on along the minus strand of NZ_JANADQ010000001.1, from coordinate 7,326,488 downwards.
CCATTTGACGCGGATTTTACCAGTGCTAGCCTCACTTGGCCGCTTTGTGCACAGGCCATAGCCCGCCCTTTGGCCGAACGATTTTGCCCGGGATTGAAGCCATGAACGTCCCGTCGTCGCCCACCTCCCCAGCCGAACCGGTCTCCACCGAGGGCGTCGTTGCGGCCGGCGCCTATGTCGACGGCCGGCGCGTCGCCAACATCGCGATCAGCGAAGCCTCGAGCTGGCGGGCAAAGCCAGACCACGTCGTCTGGATCGGGCTGCATGAGCCGGGCATGGCGCTGCTCAGCGCGGTACAGAAGCAATTCGACCTGCACGAGCTCGCGATCGAGGATGCCAACCACGCCCATCAGCGGCCGAAGATCGAGCAATATGGCGAGGCCCTGTTCATCGTGGCGCGGACGGCGCAACTCTTCGAGGGCCGGATCGTGTTCGGCGAGACGCACATCTTCGTCGGCGACGGCTATCTCGTGACCGTCCGTCACGGCGCTTCGACCTCCTATACGGCGGTGCGCGAACGTTGCGAGAGCTGCCCACGGGCGCTGGCGCGCGGCGAGGACTACATCCTCTATGCCATCCTCGATTTCATCGTCGACAACTACTCCCCCGTGCTCGAAAGCATTCACGATGAGGTCGAGGGGATCGAGGACGACGTGCTCTCGAAGCCGATCAGCAAGCCGCAGATCGAGCGGCTCTACATGCTGCGCCGCGACCTGCTGCGGCTGCGCAATGCTATCGGCCCTCTGGTGGAAGTCTGCCGCCGGCTGGAGCACGACGAGTTGTCGATGGTCCGCCCGACCATGCAGCCGCTGTTCCGCGACGTCACCGACCACGTCAGGAATATCCAGGAGCGCATCGATTCCATGCGCGAGGTGCTCGCCTTCGCGTTTGAAGCAAGCCTCTTGGTCGGCCAGGCGCAGGAGACGGCGGTTTCCAAGAAGCTCGCCTCGTGGCTCGCGATCCTCGCCATCCCCACCGCGCTTGCCGGCATCTACGGCATGAACTTCAAGAACATGCCGGAGCTGCAATGGGAGTACGGCTATTACGCCCTGCTCAGCGTGATGCTGATTTCATGCAGCGCGCTCTACTGGCGCTTCCGCCGCGCCGGGTGGCTCTAGGCGAAAGCTCTCAGCCCACAAAGTGCGACCCCTCGCGCGCCCTTCGCGCGCGTCTCGAAGGATGAAGGCCGAGGCGTGAGAGCCGGGCCTGCATGGTTCTCGCGGCGATGCGGAGCATCGTCCGCTAGACGGCGCGTGCGCGCCTCCTCACCATGAGGGTCTACAGGGCAGACTCACACAATCTCGACGCGATAATTCTCGATCACGGTGTTCGCCAGAAGCTTGTCGGCAGCCTCCTTCAGCGTGGCTTCGGCCTTGGCCTTGTCCGCGCCGGCGAGCTCGATGTCGAACACCTTGCCCTGACGGACGCTGGCAACGCCGTCGACGCCGAGCGATTTCAGCGCGCCTTCGATGGCCTTGCCCTGCGGATCCAGAATGCCCGTCTTCAGGGTAACGGTGACACGTGCCTTCACGTCGATAATCCCTCTTAGCTCTTCACCAGCACCGGGCCCGAGCCCGCCGGACGCTCGTTCTCCATGAGGATGCCGAGGCGCTTTGCAACTTCGGTATAGGCCTCGAGCAGGCCGCCGAGGTCCCTGCGGAAGCGGTCCTTGTCGAGCTTCTCGTTCGACTTGATGTCCCAGAGCCGGCAGGAGTCCGGCGAAATCTCGTCAGCGACGATGATGCGCATCATCTCGTTCTCGAACAGGCGGCCGCATTCCATCTTGAAGTCGACGAGGCGGATGCCGATGCCGAGGAAGAGGCCGGTCAGGAAGTCGTTGACGCGGATGGCGAGCGCCATGATGTCGTCGATCTCCTGCGGCGTCGCCCAGCCGAAGGCGGTGATGTGCTCTTCCGACACCATCGGGTCGTTGAGCTGGTCGTTCTTGTAGTAGAATTCGATGATCGAGCGCGGCAGCTGCGTGCCCTCCTCGATGCCGAGCCGCTGCGACAGCGAGCCAGCGGCGACGTTCCGCACCACCACCTCGAGCGGCACGATCTCGACCTCACGGATCAACTGCTCGCGCATGTTGAGGCGGCGGATGAAATGGGTCGGCACCCCGATGTCGTTGAGGTGCTGAAACAGGTACTCCGAGATCCGGTTGTTGAGGACACCCTTGCCCTCGATCACCTGGTGCTTCTTCGCATTGAACGCGGTGGCGTCGTCCTTGAAGTGCTGGATCAGGGTGCCGGGCTCGGGACCTTCGTAAAGAACCTTTGCCTTGCCTTCATAAATGCGACGCCGACGGCTCATGGGGATGTACCGTGTTTTGTTAAAATCCATGAATTTGGTGTGCTCCGGTTGACAAGTATTAGGACCCACAGCGGAGCTGCCGTGAACGGCCCGGAACCCATAGAAACAGAACAGGAACCAAACCTTTAGGCAACCTATCCGATTGGCTGTCCCAGCACAATCGATCCGGCTCTTCCGGCACCAACTTATACCGTCTTGCCTGCGGCTTAACGGCTCATTGGTCTGCCGATTCGTGCCCCTTATGTAGGCATCGGCCGGGGTCACCGCAACGCGGCGTCACGGCCGGATTCAGCCAGGGAATTGGAACGGAAAAGCATGACCACTTTCGACAAGCGCGAGGAAGGATTCGAGAAGAAATTCGCCCTCGACGAGGAGCAGAAATTCAAGGCCGAGGCCCGCCGCAACCGGATGCTCGGCCTGTGGGCCGCCGAGAAGCTCGGCATCACGGGCGATGCCGCCACGGCTTATGCCAAGGAGGTGGTCGCAGCCGATTTCGAGGAAGCCGGCGACGGTGACGTCCTACGCAAGGTTTTGGGCGACTTGACCTCCAAGGGCGTCGCGACCACCGAGCAAGCGATTCGCGCCAAAATGACCGAGCTGCTGGCCGCGGCGGCAACCGAGGTCAAGGCCGGGAAATAAGCGAACGCCGTCTATGCAGCGCGCCGGCGCGCACGCGTTTTGCGCGCCGTGCGACGTTTCCGCGGACGCCCGGCCACCACGGCACCGACAGCGCTGTAGTCACGCCGGATCGCCTCCAGCAATTGCCGCGCGGCCATGCTCAAAAATCCGCCGCGCCGGGTAACGACAACCACATCGTGGCTTGCCGAGAGATCGCCGACGGCAATCGTCGACATGGTGCCCGAGACCATCTCCTCGGCCACATGGCTTTGCGCGAGCAGTGCAAGACCGAAGCCCGATTCGACGAGGCGCTTCTGCGCCGTGAGGCTGTCGACTGGCGTCCATTCCACCTCGCCCAATCCTTGCGTGAGAAACAACGCAAAGACGTGGGAGGCCGCAATCTCGCGGCGCCCGGGTATCTCGGGAAACGCGATCCAGCGTTGCTCGCGAAGCTCGGCGAGACGTCTGACCCGCTCGCCGGCGAGCGGATGATCGGGCGCGCACACGACTTGCAGCCGCTCGGTCAGGATCGGCTCGCAAGCAAGGTCCGCCGACCGATCGACATTGTAGCGCAGCCCGATCGTCGCCTCGCCGCGGCGGATGAGATCGCTGACCTCAGTGCTGGTGGCGGTGCGAAGCGTGAGCGCGACGTCCGGCTGCGCTCTCGCAAATCCCTTCATGATCTCCGAGAGGCGGCTGTCGGCGAGCGTGCCGGTCACGGCGAGCGAGACGGGTCCTGAATTCTGTTTCGTGAGCGCGCGTATCGCCTGTTCCGCATCCTGCGCGGCCGCGACGGCGCGCTCGGCATAGGGGACCAGCACGCGCCCGGCATCGCTCAGCAGCGTCCGACCCGCGATCCGCTCGAACAGGGGCACGCCGAGCTCCCGCTCCAGCAGAGCAATGCGGCGCGAAATCGCCGGCTGCGAGCGATGCAGCACCTTGGCCGCATTCGAGATCCCTCCCCTGCGGTGAACGGTCAGGAACGTATCGAGGGCATCGCTGTCCATCACGGATACCTCATGCAAAAAGCTGATGATGTTAAGAGAAATAACAAATTTGGCGAATGGCGGAAATACTCCTATCGCTGGTGTCCGAACAGACACCACGACACGGGAAGCGAGCCATGACGAGCCAATTGGAGAAGGCAAAGACATTTCGAGCCCTGCACGAGCGGCCCGGCGCCTTCATCATTCCAAACCCTTGGGATGCCGGTACCGCAAAACTGCTCGCAGCCATGGGATTCGAGGCGCTCGCAACCACCAGCCTCGGGCTTGCCAACATGCTCGGCAGCTCGACCGTCAGCCTGGATGGCATCCTCGACAATTGCCGCGCGATTGCCGCGGCGACCGACCTGCCGGTCAGCGTCGATCTCGAGAACTGCGGCGCGCATGAGCCGAAACGCGCGGCCGAGGCGATCCGGCGCGCGGCCGAGGCCGGCGCGGTCGGCGGCTCAATCGAGGATTTCACGGGCGATCGGGCGCGGCCGATCTATGATTTCTCTCTCGCGCTCGAGCGTGTCCAGGCCGCGGTGGAGACGGCCCGCTCGCTGTCGATCCCGTTCACACTGACCGCGCGTGCCGAAAACCTGCTGCACGGGCGCAATGATCTCGACGACACCATCAAGCGCCTTAGGGCGTTCGAGGCCGCAGGCGCCGACGTGCTCTATGCACCCGGTGTTTACGACCTCGCGACGATCAAGACGGTCGTCTCGTCGGTGACAAAGCCCTTCAACCTGGTGATGGGCTTTGCCGATCCGACGCTGACGCTCGCGCAATTGTCGGAGGCCGGCGTCAAGCGCATCAGCGTCGGGGGCGCCATGTCGCGATTTGCGCTCGCAGCCTTCCTGCGCAGCGCGCGCGAGATGAAGGAGAAGGGAGCCTTCACCTACGTCCGCGAGATGGCGCCGATCAAGGAGCTTCGCGACGCCTTCGCCGCGGTCACTCCTCCTTGAAACCGTAGTCCGGCACATTGCCGCTCGCGCCGTAATATTTGTAGGGCAGAAATTTTCCGCTCATGGTGATCTTGACGCGGTCGCCCTTCGGGTTGGCGACGCGCTCGATCGCCATGTCGAAGTCGATCGCCGACATGATGCCGTCGCCGAACTCCTCCTCGATCAGCGCCTTCCAGGCCGGGCCGTTGACCATCACCATCTCGTAGAAGCGGTAGATCAGGGGATCGGTCGGCGGCATCGGCGTGCCGGTGCCGCGCATCGGCACCTCGTTGAGCATCGCAGTCTCCGCCTTCGACAGGCCGAACAGCTCGCCGGCATTGGCGGCCTGCGGCTTGGTCAATTTCATTTGGCCCATGATCGCGCCGACGATCAGCACCTCCGAATAGCCGCCGATCTTCTCGCAGATGTATTTCCAGCTCCAGCCCTTCTCGCGCTTGATGTCGAGCAGCTTTTCGGTGAGGTCGGAACGTTTCATGTCGGGGTCTCCCTTGGCCGTTGTGTCGCGCCATCGCTTGCCTTCCGGCAGAGAGGATAGCTGCAACGTCGCTTCGTGACGTTTTGGATTGCACGAAACGTGCCAGCAAGGCCGTCAGGGATTCACGCCGAGCGCTCGCGCGAGATCTGCGGCAACACCGCGGTTTGAGCGGGCCGCGTTCTACTTCGCAGCCACCCGCGAGTCGGCAAAGACTGCCAGATTTCCCTTCACCTCTGCGTTGGAAACCATGTCCGCAGCGGTTCAAGCCTCGACGATCATCGCCTGCAACGCCGCAAGCTGCGGCTCGATATCCCGCTCCACGTCCGCCGCCTTGATCTCGACCACGCGATAATCCCGCGCCTCCAGCCAGGCCCGCCGCGCGGCGCGGTCGGCGACGATCGTCTCGCCCTCGCCTGGATTAACCAGCTCGATCGCGAGCCGGTGCGGAAACGAGACGAAGTCCGGGATATGCCGGCCGACCGGGGTCTGGCGCTTGAACTGGCCGGCGAAGCGGCGGTCGCGGGTCAGGGCCTGCCAGAGCAGGCGCTCGGCATCGGTCGGGTTACGGCGAAGCAGGCGCGCGAGCCCGCGCACGGTGCTGCCGCTGTCGGGCACCCCGCCGCCCTGCCCGTGCTCGGCCAGCAGCGCGCGCAGGCGCGTTGCCTGCTCGCCGTCGAGCACGCCGCCCTTGGCCGGCCCTTTCCGCCCTTCCGCGATTGCCATCACCACCCCGTGCAAGGTGTGCATGTCCTGCTTGGTCGGCTCCATGCGGGTGAAAATGTTGCGCAGGTTCACCAGCATGGTGTCGCGCTTCTCGGCCGGGCGGAGGAATTCAACCCGGTCGAGCTCGCGCACGAGATTCTCGAAGAAGGCCAGGATCTGGTGCTGCGAGGCGCGCTCGGAACGCTCCGGCATGCCGTGCGGCAGCGCGCCCTCCGTCGCCCGCTTGAACCATTCGTAGCCAACCAGCAGCACCGCCTGCGCGAGGTTCAGCGAGGCGAAGCCGGGGTTGACCGGGAAGGTGATGACCCGGTTGGCGAGCGCGACCTCCTCATTGGTCAGCCCCCAGCGCTCGCGGCCAAAGAGGATGCCGGCCCTTCCGCCGGTGGAAATGTGGCCGGCGATCTCGGTCGTCGCCGCTTCCGGGCCGACCACCGGCTTGGCCTGGTCATGGGCCCGGGCGCTGGTGGCAAACAACAGGTCGAGATCGGAGACGGCCTGCTCGACGGTGTCGAACAGTTCGACCCGCTCCAGGATATGGTCGGCACCGGCCGCCGCGCGCTGGGCGGCGATGTTGGGCCAGCCATCGCGCGGGTTGACGATGCGCAAGCGGCTGAGGGCGAAGTTGCCCATGGCACGAGCCGCCATGCCGATGTTCTCGCCGAGCTGCGGCTCGACCAGAATGATCGCGGGGCCTTCGAGGTCGAAGCCCGTCTTGGTCTTGTCGGTACCCGACATCGTCCTTCCGATTCCAGATCAGGGCGTTGCGTGGCGCTTCTTGAGAAACAGATTCAAGTCCCCGATTGCCCCCGAGGGCCGGATTTCTCAAGCAAAATATGAGGTTAGCAGCGAATTTTCCGGCACCACCGAAATCGAACTGGCTCTCGTGTTGCCGCGACAAAGCACGATCATGTCCTTCCCGCCACGATATTCTCATGCCCCAGCGCCCTCGCATGCCTCCGTGATGGGCCGGATGCGAGCCGGAGAGCTAGCTCGCAGCAATATCCGTCAGGCTTTGGAAGCTGCTCGCGGATGTCCCGACGCATGGTACCGCGTGCAGGCCCTCGCTTATGTCGCAGAAGCCGCGCCGGACGAGCGGACGCTGCTTTCGGTGCTTGAGGAAGCGGCGAAAGAATCCGCCCGCTGCCACGATGCCTATGGCACCGTCGCGGTGATGGCATGGCCGATCGCCGTCGCCGTGCGACGAGACACTCGGGCCTTTGCCGAGCGGGAGCGCGCGCGTTGCCTCGACCTCGCCCCAACTGTCCAACCGCACAATTCCCGGGCCTATGCTCTCGAAGTGCTCTGGACCGCCTGCCATGCGGTCGATCCGGCCTTCGCCCGGCCGATCTGGGACCGCATTCGGGCCCTGTGCCACCCGGACCGCTGCTGGCGCGCCGCGCGGCTCTGGCGCCACGTCGCAGAGGCCGTGGAGGAACAGCATCCCGGTGCAGGCGGTTCGATCATTCGGGCCATGCCTGAAGGCAAGGCACGCCGCCGCCTGGAGCGGCGATACTGGCCCGCGTTGAGGGATAGGACCTAACCGCTCCAGCTCCCTTCCGGTCGGTGCCCGCGGATGCTATAGGCCCGCTTCATCAAACCTGTTCCAACAGCTGCTGATCTCGAAGAGGCCCTTTTCCCCATGGCAAAAATCAAGGTGACCAACCCCGTCGTCGAACTCGATGGCGACGAGATGACCCGGATCATCTGGCAGTACATCAAGGACAAGCTGATCAACCCGTTCCTCGACGTCCAGCTGCTCTATTTCGACCTGGGGATGGAGTACCGCGACCAGACCAACGATCAGGTGACGATCGACGCCGCCGAGGCGATCAAGAAGGTCGGCGTCGGCGTCAAGTGCGCCACCATCACCCCGGACGAGGCCCGGGTGAAGGAGTTCAACCTCAAGCAGATGTGGAAGTCGCCGAACGGCACCATCCGCAACATTCTCGGCGGCGTGATCTTCCGCGAGCCGATCATCTGCAAGAACGTGCCGCGCCTCGTTCCCGGCTGGACCAAGCCGATCATCATCGGCCGCCACGCCTATGGCGACCAGTACCGCGCCACCGACATCAAGTTTCCCGGCAAGGGCACGCTGTCGCTGAAGTTCGTCGGCGAGGACGGCACCGTGATCGAGAAGGAAGTCTTCAAGGCGCCCGGCGCCGGCGTCGCCATGGAGATGTACAATCTCGACGACTCCATCATCGACTTCGCCCGCGCGTCCTTCAACTTCGGCCTGATGCGCAACTACCCGGTCTATCTCTCGACCAAGAACACGATTCTGAAGGTCTATGACGGCCGCTTCAAGGACATCTTCCAGGACGTCTTCGACCGCGAGTTCAAGAAGGAATTCGACGCCAAGGGCCTGACCTACGAGCATCGCCTGATCGACGACATGGTGGCCTCGGCGCTGAAGTGGTCCGGCGGCTATGTCTGGGCCTGTAAGAACTACGACGGCGACGTGCAGTCCGACACGGTCGCGCAGGGCTACGGCTCGCTCGGCCTGATGACCTCGGTCCTGCTCACGCCCGACGGCAAGACGGTGGAAGCTGAAGCCGCGCACGGCACGGTGACCCGCCACTACCGCGAGCACCAGAAGGGCAAGGAGACCTCGACCAACTCGATCGCGTCGATCTTCGCCTGGACCCGTGGCCTCGCCCACCGCGCCAAGCTCGACAACAATCCGGAGCTGGCGAAGTTTGCGACCACCCTTGAGAAGGTCTGCGTCGACACCGTCGAAGACGGCTACATGACCAAGGATCTCGCGCTCCTCGTCGGCGCCGACCAGCGCTGGCTGTCTACCACCGGCTTCCTCGACAAGGTCGCCGAGAACCTCGCGAAGGCGCTGGCGGCGTAAGCCGGCGTCTCGCATTTTCGCCGGAGTACGGTTAGACATCATCACGGGCCGCGCCTCAGCGCGGCCCTTCCATTTTGACGCCCATTGCGCGGAGATCGACCATGTCCATCAAGCTCGCCGTCCCCACTTTGCTGCTCTCGGCCCTGATCGGATCGGCCGCAGCCGCGGAGCAGGCGCTGCCCGAGGCGATCGCCGCGCCCGGCGAGAGCATCGTGCTAAGCGTCCACGCCGAGGGCGCGCAGGTCTATGAGTGCAAGGCAGGGACCGACGGCAAGCTCGGCTGGGCCTTCCGCGAGCCGATCGCGACGCTGCTTTCCGAAGGCAAGACGATCGGCCGCCACTATGCAGGCCCCAATTGGGAGCACGCCGACGGCAGCGCCGTGGTCGGCAAGGCCATCGGTAACGCGCCGGGCGCAACCGCAGGTGACATCCCCTGGCTGAAGCTCGAGGTCGCCTCGCGCCGGGGCAGCGGCGTTCTGGCGCCCGTCACCACCGTCCAGCGCATCAACACCCATGGCGGCAAGCTCGAGGGCCCTTGCGAAAAGGCCGGCGAGTTCAAGAGCGCGCCCTACTCGGCCGATTACGTCTTCCTGCGCAAGGGCTGATCGCTCAGCGGTCGGTGCCCTCGCGCTCCGCCTGCGCGAGCTCGGTCGCCGCGAGGTCGCCAGTCTCTTCGAGCCGCGCCTTAGCCGTGTTGTGCACATGCGCGGCGAGCGTCGGCATGCGTTCGATCAGGGCATGAAAATGTTGGGCGTCGAGCACCAGAAGGCGGGTCTTGCGCGTGGCGGTCACCGTGCCGCTGCGTTTGGTTTTGTGCAGCAGTGCGATCTCGCCGAAGAAAGTGCCGTCGGCAAGCCGCACACGCTGGCTCGGGAGTGAAATCTCGACCTCGCCGGCCGTAATGAAATACATCGACGAGGCAGCATCGCCACGGCGAACCAGGATCTCACCCTGCTCGATGGTGCGTGCCCGCAGCAGCCGCATGATGTCGGCGATCTCCAATGCCGAGAGGTTCGAGAACAGCGGCACCCGCGCCAGCATGCCCCAGGTGACGACGAAGTCGCGGCGCCTCACCTCCTCGGCAAATGCCGAGGAGATGATCGCGACCGGCAGCGCGATCATCGCAAAGCCGCTGATGATGGCGAACACGGACACGAATTTGCCAAGCGGCGTCACGGGCACGACGTCGCCATAGCCGACCGTGCCGAGCGTCACGATCGCCCACCACATCGCCTGCGGAATGGTGCCGAGCTTTTCCGGCTGCACCTCGCGCTCGATGGCATAGAGGAGCGAGGCGAAGGTGAGCACCACGCCGATCAGGATGACGATGCATCCGATCAAAGCGCGCCGTTCGGCATGGACGGCTGCAAACAGCGAGCGCATCGCCGGCGAATAGCGGATCAACTTGAAGAACGGCAGCACGCCGAGCGCAGCCAGCGTCGCGTGCCGGCCGGTGGCAAGCACGATCGCGGCGGGGAGGAACGCCATGAGATCGATGATGCCGAGCGCGGAGAAGACGTAGGAGAGCCGGTCGGCAAGCGCCGACCCCTTGCGCTGCGTATGGCCCGCGACCGTCCACAGCCGCGCCACATATTCCAACGCGAACACGATCACGGACAGAATGGTGATCGCCGAGAACAGCGCGTCGAATTGCGCGTCCAGGTCCGGCACCGAGGCAAGCGTCATTGCCACGACGTCGAGCACGATCACGGCAATGATCACCTGGATGAAGCGCGACCCGGCGGAATAGGCCAGCGGATCGTGCTCCAGGAGCTCGTAGAGGCGATCCCTCAAATTGGGATCGCGAAGCCCACGTCCTCGCGGAACGAGGCGCACGGTGTTTACGCGCCGACCATGGCTTTTTCGATCGCCGAGAGCGCCGCCGCCGCATTGGCGCCGTCGGGCCCGCCAGCCTGCGCCATGTCAGGCCGGCCGCCGCCACCCTTGCCGCCGAGCGCTTCGGAGGCGACGCGAACCAGGTTGACGGCGTTGAAACGCGAGGTGAGGTCGGCGGTGACACCAACCACGACGCCGGCCTTGCCGTCCTCGGTGACGCCGACGATCGCGACGACGCCGGAGCCGATCTGCTTCTTGCCGTCGTCGGCAAGGCTCTTGAGATCCTTCATCTCGATGCCTTCGACCGCACGCGCCATCAGCTTGACGTCGCCGACCTCGCGCACGCCAGCGGCAGCGCCATTGCCGGACGATGCACCGCCGCCCATCGCAAGCTTCTTGCGGGCGTCGGACAATTCGCGCTCGAGCTTCTTGCGCTCGTCCATCAGCGCGGTGATGCGCGCCGGCACATCCTCGAGCGAGGTGCGCAGCTCGGCCGCTGCGGTCTTCGCCAGCGCCATGGTGTCGTTGGCATGCTTGCGCGCATGGCGTCCGGTCAGCGCCTCGATGCGGCGAACACCGGAGGCGACCGCACTCTCGCTCGTCAGCGTGATCAGGCCGATATCGCCGGTGCGCTTGACATGGGTGCCACCGCAGAGCTCGACCGACCAGCCGAGCGCGTTGGCGCCGTGCTCGCGCGCGGTCTTGCCCATGGAGACGACACGAACCTCGTCGCCATATTTCTCGCCGAACAGCGCACGCGCACCGGCCTCGCGGGCCTCGTCCACACCCATGACGCGGGTGGTAACCTCGTCATTCTCCAGCACCACGTCGTTGGCGATGTCCTCGACGCGGGCGAGCTCCTCCGGCGTGATCGGCTTGGGATGCACGAAGTCGAAGCGCAGGCGATCGGGCGCGACCAGCGAGCCGCGCTGCGCGATGTGATCGCCAAGCACCTGACGCAGCGCCTCGTGGAGCAGATGCGTCGCCGAGTGATGGGCGCGGATCGAGGAACGGCGCGCGTGGTCCACCTCGAGCTGGAGCGCGGTGCCGGCCTTCAGCGTGCCCTGCTCCACCGTGCCGATATGCACGAAGAGATCGCTGAGCTTCTTCTGCGTGTCGGTGACGCGGAATTTGATTCCGCCCTCGCCGACCATCACGCCGGTGTCGCCGACCTGGCCGCCGGACTCCGCATAGAACGGCGTCTGGTTCAGCACGAGCGCACCGGTCTCGCCGGCCTTGAGGCTGTCGGTTTCCTTGCCGTCCTTGACCAGTGCAGCAACGACGCCTTCGGCGCTCTCGGTCTCATAGCCCAAAAATTCGGTGGCCCCGAGCTTCTCGCGCAACGGGAACCAGATCGCCTCGCTCGCCGCCTCGCCCGAGCCCGCCCAGGAGGCACGCGCCTTCTCGCGCTGGCGTTCCATCGCGTCGGTGAAGGCGGACTGGTCGACGCTGATGCCGCGCGACTTCAGCGCGTCCTGCGTGAGATCCAGCGGGAAGCCGTAGGTGTCGTAGAGCGTGAAGGCGACGTCACCGTCGAACATGTCGCCCTTCTTCAAGCCGGAACTCTTCTCGTCGAGGATCGCAAGGCCGCGAACCAGCGTCTTGCGGAAGCGGGTCTCTTCCAGCCGCAGCGTTTCCTCGATCAGCTTTTCCGCGCGCACCAACTCCGGATAGGCCTGGCCCATCTCGCGGACCAGCGCCCAGACAAGGCGATGCATCAGCGGCTCTTTCGCGCCCAGGAGCTGCGCATGGCGCATCGCGCGGCGCATGATCCGGCGCAGCACGTAGCCGCGGCCCTCGTTCGAGGGCAGCACGCCGTCGGAGACGAGGAAGGCCGAGGAGCGCAGATGATCGGCGATGACCCTGAACGAGGCGACGGTCTGCTCATTCGGTCCGCTGCCGAGCGCGGACGCGGTCGCATCGATCAGCTGACGGAAGAGATCGGTCTCGAAGACGCTGTCGACACCCTGCAGAATGCACGCCATGCGCTCCAGCCCCATGCCGGTGTCGATCGAGGGGCGCGGCAACGGCTGGCGCTCCTCCTTCGTCACCTGCTCGAACTGCATGAACACGAGATTCCAGAATTCGAGGAAGCGATCGCCGTCCTCTTCCGGGCTGCCCGGAGGCCCGCCCCAGATGTGCTCGCCGCGATCGATGAAGATCTCCGAGCACGGCCCGCACGGGCCGGTATCGCCCATCGCCCAGAAATTGTCCGAGGTCGGAATGCGGATGATGCGATCGTCGGAGAAGCCAGCAATCTTCTTCCACAAGCCGGCCGCCTCGTCGTCGGTGTGATAGACGGTGACGAGCAGCTTGTCCTTCTTCAGCCCGAAATCCTTGGTGATCAGATTCCAGGCGAGCTCGATCGCGCGCTCCTTGAAGTAGTCGCCGAAGGAGAAGTTGCCGAGCATCTCGAAAAAGGTGAGATGGCGCGCGGTATAGCCGACATTGTCGAGGTCGTTGTGCTTGCCGCCGGCGCGCACGCATTTCTGCGAAGTGGTGGCGCGCTGATAGGGGCGCTTCTCGACGCCCGTGAAGACGTTCTTGAACTGCACCATGCCGGCATTGGTGAACATCAACGTCGGATCGTTGCGCGGCACCAATGGCGAGGACGGCACGATCTCGTGGCCGTTCTTGGCAAAGAAGTTCAGAAAGGTCGACCTGATCTCGTTGACGCCGCTCATGTTCATCCAATCGGGTGATAGGACCCGCCAGAGCCATCCAAACTCGACATCAAGGCTGATATCTGCGGGCGATAGCGCTTTTAGACAAGGTGAGCTGCCCTGTCCAGAAACTGTGCAGAGAGATCAGAGGGTTGCCGCAGGCGCGCAATCCTCGTTGATAGCTGCTGCAGGTGCGTTGACAGCCTTGGCTGGCCTGTGTTCTGTACCTACCTGTATCGTACGGCCACGTCGGGAGAGACCGGCTTTGGTGCCGGCGCCGAAGGAGCAACCGCCCCGGAAACTCTCAGGCAAAAGGACCGCGTGGCTTTGACAGCATCTGGAAAGAGGCGCCGACGGGCATCGAAGCCCGGGTGGCACCCGCCGACGGGATAATACTCTCAGGCACAGCGACAGATGGGGCTTCGACTGGTTTTTCGGGGAATCCTCCCCGGGAACCGCGAGGGCCCCTGTGATGCTTGCGTGCGACGACCAAAATTCCCTCAGACGTACCCCCCTCTACGGGCTGCACGTGTCCCTTGGCGGCAAGATGGTGCCGTTCGCGGGCTACGAAATGCCTGTGCAGTACCCGGCGGGCGTCCTGAAAGAGCACCTGCATACCCGCAGTTCCGCCGGCCTGTTCGACGTGTCCCATATGGGCCAGATCGCGCTCCGGCCGAAGTCCGGCAAGGTCGAGGACGCGGCAAGAGCACTGGAGCGTCTGGTGCCGCAGGACATCGTGGCGCTTGCACCGGGGCGGCAGCGCTATGCCCAGTTCACCAATCCCGACGGCGGCATCCTCGACGATTTGATGGTCGCCAATTTCGGCGATCACCTGTTCCTGGTCGTCAATGCTGCCTGCAAGGCCGAGGACGAGGCGCATCTGCGCGCGCACCTCGCCGATGACTGCATCATCGATTCGCTGAACGACCGCGCACTGATCGCACTTCAGGGTCCGAAGGCCGAAGCCGCGCTGGCGAAACTTTGTGCAGAGGCGCCGTCCATGAAATTCATGGACGCGGGCCCGCGCAAGGTCGACGGCATCGACTGCTTCGTGTCGCGCTCGGGCTATACCGGCGAAGACGGGTTCGAGATCTCGGTTCCCGCAGGCGATGCCGAACGCCTCGCCAAGGCGCTGCTCGCAAATTCCGATGTGTTGCCGATCGGGCTAGGGGCCCGTGACAGCCTGCGGCTCGAGGCCGGGCTCTGCCTCTACGGCCACGACATCGACACCGCGACCACGCCGGTCGAGGCCGCGCTGGAATGGTCGGTGCAGAAGAGCCGCCGCACCGGTGGCGCCCGCGCCGGCGGTTTTCCGGGCGCTCAAAAGATCCTCGCCCATTTCGACCAGGGCGCGAACCGCCGCCGCGTCGGTCTGCGGGCCGAGGGCCGCGCGCCGGTGCGCGAAGGCGCGCTGCTGTTTGCGGATGCGACGTCGAGCGAAGCGATCGGCACCGTCACCTCCGGCGGTTTTGGCCCGAGCCTGAATGCACCGGTGGCGATGGGCTATGTGCCCACCGCGAAAAGCGCGCTCGGCACAAAGCTCTTTGCCGAAGTGCGCGGCCAGCGGCTGCCGCTCACCGTCGCCGCCATGCCATTCGTGAAAAACACCTACAAACGCTGAGGACCGAGAATGACCACGACGCTGTACACCTCCGACCATGAATGGCTGAGCATCGAGGGCGATGTCGCAACCGTCGGCATCACCGATTACGCCCAGCAGCAGCTCGGCGACGTCGTGTTCGTCGAGCTGCCCAAGGTCGGCCGCGCCCTGAAGAAGACGGAAGCTGCGGCCGTGGTCGAGTCCGTGAAGGCGGCGTCCGACGTCTATGCGCCGATCTCGGGCGAAGTGCTCGAGGTCAACCAGGCGGTCGTCGATGAGCCGGCGCTGGTCAATTCGGACGCCGCAGGCAAGGCGTGGTTCTTCAAGATCAAGATTGCCGACAAGAGCGAGCTCGGCGGCCTCATGGATGAAGCCGCCTACAAGGCGCACACGGCGTAAAGCGAGGACCGATGATGACCGCGCACCGCAAATCCAACGGCGATACCGCCGCCTCTTTCGTACGCCGCCATATCGGCCCCTCCGCGCGCGATGTCGCGGCGATGCTGGACACCGTCGGCGCGAAAAGCGTGGACGCGCTGATGGCGGAGACGCTGCCCGCCTCGATCCGGCAGGCGGCCCCCCTCGATCTCGGCAAGCCCCTGAGCGAGACGGAAGCGATCGCGCATATGGGCGAGCTCGCGGCGCAAAACCAGGTCTTCACCTCGCTGATCGGCCAGGGCTATTCCGGCACCATTTTGCCCGCGGTCATCCAGCGCAACATTCTGGAAAACCCCGCCTGGTACACGGCCTATACCCCTTACCAGCCCGAGATCAGCCAGGGCCGGCTGGAAGCGCTGTTCAACTTCCAGACCATGATCTGCGATCTCACCGGGCTCGATGTTGCCAACGCCTCGCTGCTCGATGAGGCGACGGCCGCGGCGGAGGCCATGGCGCTCGCGGAGCGGCACTCACAGGTGAAGGCGCAAGCCTTCTTCGTCGACAAGGACGTGCATCCGCAGACGCTCGCGGTGATGCGCACCCGCGCCGAACCCCTGGGCTGGAACCTGATCGTCGGCGATCCCCTCACCGATCTCGACAACACAGACGTGCTTGGTGCGCTGCTGCAATATCCCGGCAGCTCGGGTGCGGTGCGCGACCTGCGGCCGGCCATTGCGACGCTTCGCGCCAAGGGCGCGCTTGCGATCGTTGCCGCCGATCTGCTGGCGCTGACGCTGCTCGCTTCGCCCGGCGAGTTAGGGGCGGATATCGCGATCGGCTCGGCGCAGCGCTTTGGCGTGCCGATGGGTTATGGCGGCCCGCACGCGGCCTACATGGCGGTGCGCGATGCGCTGAAGCGCTCGCTGCCCGGCCGCATCGTCGGCCTCTCCGTGGACTCGCGTGGCGCACCCGCCTATCGCCTCGCGCTTCAGACCCGCGAGCAGCATATCCGCCGCGAGAAGGCGACCTCCAACATCTGCACAGCGCAGGTTCTGCTTGCGGTGATCGCCTCGATGTACGCCGTATATCACGGCCCCGAAGGTCTCTCGCAGATCGCGCGCATCGTGCATCGCCGCACCGCGGTGCTGGCCGCGGGCTTGCGCAAGCTCGGCTTCGCGCCGCGCTCCGAAAACTTTTTCGACACGGTCAGCGTGGACGTCGGCGCGAAGCGCGACGAGATCGTCGCGCGCGCGGCTTCCGAGACGATCAATCTCGGCCTCGGTGATGGCGCCCTGCGCATTGCGCTCGACGAGACCACGACGCCGGCGACCGTTGAGGCGGTCTGGCGTGCGTTCGGCGGCAACCTCTCCTATGCCGAGATCGACGCGACCACGCGCGAGACGCTGCCGGACGCATTGAAGCGGACGACGCCCTTCCTGACCCATCCGGTGTTCCATGCGCATCGTTCCGAAACCGAGATGCTGCGCTACATGCGCAAGCTCAGCGACCGCGATCTCGCGCTCGACCGCGCCATGATCCCGCTGGGCTCGTGCACCATGAAGCTGAACGCAACCACCGAGATGATGCCGCTGACCTGGCCGGAGTTCGGCAGCTTGCATCCGTTCGCGCCAAGCGAGCAGGCACGCGGCTATCACGCGCTGTTTGCGCGGCTGGAAAAATGGCTGTGCGACATCACCGGCTATGACGCGATCTCGCTCCAGCCGAATTCCGGCGCGCAGGGCGAATATGCCGGGCTCTTGGCCATCCGTGACTATCATGCCGCGCGCGGCGAGGCGCATCGCAAGGTGTGCCTGATCCCCTCCTCCGCCCACGGAACCAATCCGGCCTCGGCCGCGATGGTCGGCATGGAGGTGGTGGTTGTCGCCTGCGAGAAGAACGGCGACGTCGACGTCAACGATCTCCGCGCCAAGGCCGAGAAGCATTCGAACGATCTCGCCGCTGTGATGATCACCTATCCCTCGACGCACGGCGTGTTCGAGGAGCACATAAGGGAGATCTGCGACATCGTGCACCGTCATGGCGGCCAAGTCTATCTCGATGGCGCCAATTTGAATGCGCAGGTCGGCCTGTCACGGCCCGGCGACTACGGCGCCGACGTCAGCCATCTCAATTTGCACAAGACCTTCTGCATCCCGCATGGCGGCGGCGGCCCGGGCATGGGCCCGATCGGCGTCAAGGCGCATCTTGCGCCGTTCCTGCCCGGCCATCCCTCAACCAATCCGAATGCGACGGTCGGTCCGGTCTCAGCCGCGCCGTTCGGCTCGGCCTCGATCCTGACCATCTCCTACATCTACATCCTGATGATGGGCGGCGAAGGGTTGAAGCGTGCGACCGAGATCGCGATCCTCAACGCCAACTATGTCGCGGCACGTTTGGATGCGCATTTCCCGGTGCTCTACAAGAACGCGAAGGGTCGCGTTGCGCACGAATGCATCATCGATCCGCGCCCGTTGAAGACGACCAGCGGCGTCACCGTCGACGACATCGCCAAGCGGCTGATCGACTACGGCTTCCACGCCCCGACCATGAGTTTCCCGGTCCCGGGCACGCTGATGATCGAGCCGACCGAGTCGGAATCGAAAGCCGAGCTCGATCGCTTCTGCGACGCCATGATCGCGATCCGCAAAGAAATCGCCGAAGTCGAGGCCGGCCGCTTCAAGATCGAAGCGTCACCGCTGCGCAACGCCCCGCACACCGTGCACGACATCGCGGATGACAACTGGACCCGTGCCTACACCCGCACTGAGGGCTGCTTCCCCGATGGCGTCTCGCGCACCGACAAATATTGGAGCCCGGTCGGCCGCGTCGACAACGTCTATGGCGACCGCAACCTCGTGTGCTCCTGCCCGCCGGTGAGCGACTACGCGCAGGCGGCGGAGTAGGACTTCAGGGTGCCACCAGCGAACGGCTTTTTGGGTCCCAACGCCAGAGCCGTTCGTTGGTCAGTTCAGTACCGCCCCACCAACGATGGATCGAGCTATGGCGGGAGAAGTCTTCCTCGCCTGCCATAATGGCGCGCCCAAGTTCAGTAAGCGCGATCCGGCCTCCCCTAAATGGATAGGGACGGGCCTCCTCACTCGTATCCAGCGGCACCTCGCCAAGTTCAATGATTGCGGGTGCCGGACCCTGCGCCAGCGCCCGGAGCAGTTCACCGGCTTCCAGCTCGTCGAACACCTCGCGGTACTCAACCGCACGGAGCACCTCTCGTGGCTCGGTACCTTCGTCTTCAATCCACCCCAGCATGCCCATTTCGTTTTCGCCGAGTCCGGATTGTACATCAGGCAACTCTGCGAGCATGGTGATGACGGCCGATCGCAATCGAGGAAGGATGGTCAGATCCTTCGCGAGTAGATCGAACCACGGTTCGGGCGTCGGCGCTCGCCAAGCGCGCCATGCACGGCTCGCAAGTGTCAGGTGACTATCCGCAACTTTGAACGCCGGCAACTTCCATTCCGCCACTGATTCCGGCTGATACCCCGCGACGGCGTCGTCCGTGTGCACCAGGCTCAGCTTGGTCGTGATCTCCTTGTATGGGCGAAGAAGGTTGAGCAGCCAGACCAGCACGAGTTGATCGTTTGGCTGCGGATCAACCCACACTTCGATCGAATCGAATTTCTCGCAGAGCTCGAAAAAGCCGATATCTCGCGTGCCGAAACCTTTCAGCTGGCACTTCTGTACGTCATCGAGCCAGTGATCGCCGATGTTGCAGTGCTTCGCTGAACGCGGCTCCAGCCCCATCACAAGCTGCTCCTCGGACGGCAACCGGCCCCAGACGAAGCGAAGGCAAAAGCCGAGGACAACGTTCATCATTCCAGCCTGGCGCAGGGTGCCTGCCGCCAGGCCATTCGTAGCAAGGATCAAATGTGACACGGTCGCCTCTCGATCAAAATTGATACAAAAAATGCTTACGCCCCAAGCAGCACGCGCACATCAGGCAGGCGCGATCAACGAGCGGCCTTCTGCGTCCCAGCGCCACAGTCGATCGCCGTTCAATTCAGTGCCGCCCCACCATCGCTGGATCGGGTTATGGCGGCGGAAGTCCTCCTCTCCTGCCAGCACCGCTGTTCCGAGTTCGGTGAGCCGTAATCGCGACCGCTTGTACAGTTCATGACGACCTGCGTCCTCGTGCATGGCCAGCGAAAAGGGCCCCTCATCCAGTCCCGACACCGCCGGCCATGGACACCGCGCAAGTCCGTCAAGCAGGGCCCCGACTTCCCAGTAATCGAAAACACGCCGCTCGTTGCGCTTCTGATGCCCTGGGAAGACATCGAAGGGCTGCACCTCGCCTGGTGCGATTAACTCCAGCATCCGCGTTTCCGTGGCCCCAAGACCGGTAGCGACACTCGGAAGCTCTTCGAGGAGGTCCCACGCGCATGGACCAAGCTGCGGCAGGCTCAAATCCGCTTTGATGAGCTCGATCCAGCCCTTGGGGGTCGACGCTCGGTAGGCCCGCCACGCACGACCGGCCAGTTCGAGGTGATCGTGTGTGATCTGAACAGCCGGCGGGTTAAGCTTCGCAAGCTGCTGTGGATCGATGCCACCGACGGCGATGTCCAAGTGGCGCATCACGATTTTGGAACCCGCCACGCTCCCACTGCCCCAATGCTCGAGCAGCCAGAGCAGAATCAATTGCGCATTCGGCTCTGGGCCTATCCACAATTCGACGGAATCACTTTCCGCAAGCAGTTCGATCAATCCACGATCCTTCGCACCCGATTTCTCGGGGCGCCAGGGTGGCGTATCATCGAGCCAATGAAGACCGCGTGGCTGCGACTTACGCGGCGCAAAGAATGCTTCGAACTCCGCGCCGGATGGCAACGGTCCCCAGACAAGCCGACGCCCAATCGCGATCACGAGATCGTCAAGGCCACGGCGTTCGAGAGCACCGGCAGCGGACGAGTCTGTTGTCAGAATAAGCCGTGTCATGGCTTCGTGGCCTCAAGGCTTGCTTAAAACAGGGCCGAAAACGCCAGAGCCAATTGTTGGTCAAAATCAGCCGCTTCGTGCCCCACTCAGCGCCCAAACGAAACGGGCGCCGAAGACGTCGGCAACTCAACGTCCTCAGCGCCCGCTCCTCGCGAAAATTATCTAGCTAGGTCCTACTCCTCCGTCGGCTCCTCGCCGTCGGCGTCGCGCTCGGGATTGCCGGCCAAAATCTGCTCGGCGATCAGGCCGGAGTTCTGGCGGATCGCGGTCTCGATCTTGGCGGTGACGTCGGGGTTGGCCTTCAAGAACGCTTTGGAATTCTCGCGGCCCTGGCCGAGGCGCTGGCTGTCATAGGAGAACCAGGCGCCGGACTTCTCGACGATGCCGGCCTTGACGCCGAGATCGAGGATCTCGCCCATCTTGGAAACGCCCTCGCCGTACATGATGTCGAACTCGACCTGCTTGAAGGGCGGCGCCAGCTTGTTCTTCACCACCTTCACGCGCGTGGTGTTGCCGACGACCTCGTCGCGCTCCTTGATCGCGCCGATGCGGCGGATGTCGAGGCGGACCGAGGCGTAGAACTTCAGCGCGTTGCCGCCGGTCGTGGTTTCCGGCGAGCCGTACATCACACCGATCTTCATGCGGATCTGGTTGATGAAGATAACCATGGTGTTGGACTTGTTGATCGAGGCCGTCAGCTTGCGCAGCGCCTGGCTCATCAACCGCGCCTGAAGACCGGGCAGCGATTCCCCCATCTCGCCCTCGAGCTCGGCCTTCGGCACGAGCGCGGCGACCGAATCGATCACCATCACGTCCACCGCGCCCGAGCGCACCAGCGTGTCGCAGATCTCCAGTGCCTGCTCGCCGGTGTCCGGCTGCGAGATCAGGAGGTCGTCGATGTTGACCCCTAACTTGCGCGCATAGACCGGATCTAGCGCGTGCTCGGCGTCGATGAAGGCGCAGATGCCGCCCTTCTTCTGCGCTTCCGCCACCGTGTGCAGCGCCAGCGTGGTCTTGCCCGAGGATTCCGGCCCGTAGATCTCGACGATGCGCCCCTTGGGCAGGCCGCCGATGCCGAGTGCAATATCGAGCCCGAGCGAGCCGGAGGACACCGCCTCGATGTCCATCGAACGGTCGCTCTTGCCGAGCTTCATCACCGAACCCTTACCGAACTGGCGCTCGATCTGAGAGAGCGCGGCAGCCAGGGCTTTACTCTTGTCCATGGAAGATCCTTCGACGATACGCAGGGCAGTGGCGGACATCTGGTCGTACTCCTTATGGCGGGGATTCGGCGTTGCGACAAACGATTGGCGAAGCGGGTCGGCGATAAAAGTACCGTACACCGTTTGTTCCAAGTTCGCAATATGTTCTTTTCGATTTCGGCGCGCTGGCCGGTTTCGGCCAAGACCCGCTTCGGGGCACTGTCCGTAGCTAACCCCAAGTGTCCCAAGATGAATTTCGAGGTGTCCTAATTTGTTCGCAGACTGCCAAGGACGCGTCAAACTCTGTTCATGACCGCTGTTCACGGTTGCCAGCATTTGGCCAAGTTCTGTTCATGCCTCGGACGAACTAGGCGCTCCCGCCTAGTCTGAATTGGGTAGACTATTTGGCATAGGGAACAATCCGCCTGGTAGCGCGTCGATTTGGGGCCCCCAGCCAGAAAGGTGCCCCCCAGACTGCTGGAGGAAAACCCCATCAGTGGGTTGGCGGCCCCCCGTTTGGGGCCGTTTAAATTCAAGGATCAGGCCGCCTCGGTTGCGGCCTTTCGGGCTTTCACCAAAATCCCTGAAAACAACCCCATGCAAAGTAGCCGGCGGATCGGGCCGGATTCGATGTCATCGAGTTGATTTTGACAGCGCCCCAGACCGGCTACGATCAGGCGAGCGCCGATCGAAGAACGGTGGAAAAGATGCCTTCGGTTGTCTTCAAGATTGCCGCTGTCGCTGCCGGACTTTCGATCTTGGCCACTGGTCTCGTGCTGCCAAGGCCGGGACTGAAGGCGCTGGCAAAGGGCATAGCCGCCGCAATATCGCTCACGGTCGCTGCGGCGTTTCTCATCGCCGCCGTCCGCAGTTTTGGCCCATGACACGAGCAAGGCCGCCTGCCCAGCGGCCCCTTCTCGTCCCGCGTGCCGGCCTACAACACAGCCAACAGAATGAGCCCCACGACCAGCACGACAAAACCCATCGCCGTCGCTGCGGCGAATGATCGCTCTACATTATCCATATGCCACCCCTGATCGGCGGGCCACGTTCCCCCATGGCGTCGCCGAGCAACGCTGAGTCTCTTCAATCGCTGTGTCGTAATTTCTGCGAGTGGGTGTCGGAATTGGGACGGGATTCGTCCTTGAGATGGCAGAGCGACCTATCCGCAATCTGGCCTTGAACAGCCAATCGCCCGCTCCCGCTTGTAAGCTCCCTGTAAGCTGCGCGGGTTAACTTCGCTTGGCTACGGTGTTGCAGCCCAGCACCTCAGCCTCCAATAACCTTCTGCCCCGCCCGGCTCTCCCCTGGTGGGGCTTTTTTTGTTCGCTGTCCCGCAACCCCCAAGGCGCGATGAGATTGGGATGAATCATCATCGCGCGTTAGGTTGTTGTTTGAGCTCCGCGCAAACGCGTACCGCGTTTGTCGCGAGGGAAAACCGCTTCACACTTTTCCGGATCATGCTCTACGGTTCGCGCGTGAGCCGCAGCGAGAAGCTTCTGATCGCAGGCGCGGCGAGGAGGACGACCGGCAGCATCGCGACCCAGGAGATCAGCCAGGACGCGAGCCAGTGTTCTAGGAAGTCGGGTGCTGCGGTCGCGGGCAGGCTCGCAATGGCGGCGGCGACCAGGCAGGTCAGGCCGGACTGGATCGCGCCGAACACGAAATGGCTGTAGCGACGGGGAATGCCGAGCATGAGACGCCTTTGTCGTTCGACCCGCCACGGGCGAAGCAAGGCATGTGCCGCGGCCTCATCTCATCGCACGATGCGACCCGGGCGCTAGCGGCTTCCCGGCAGATGGGTCGCCGCCGCAGCCAGGCGGCTGTTTCGACAGTCCCTCGAAGCGCCAGAAGGTGATCACGCTCGTCTCGCCGCATCGCTCGCAGGCGAGCATCTCCTCACCGAGGCTGTAGCGTCCGCGCCTGAAGACCGCAGGCGATGCCGGCTGCCTGCAATGCGGACAGACCAGCGAAAAGTTTCGCGCACCCCAGCGCAACACGAGATTACGAAGCCAGCCCACGCCATCCTCTTTTACGAGGTCGAGTTTCTTACGAGGTCAAGTTAGCAAGTACCATAGAATGAAACCTCTCGTTGTCATGTGCGATCAAACATTGCAACACAAGGCCAATCTGAATCGAGTCGGTTCCATCCCAACTGCGCGGCCTTTCGCAAGACAGCCGCAGCGCGCTTCACGCTGCATGTCGCGATTGTCCGCGGAGATGTCGCTTCTGGAACCCGTGGTTCTCCGGCCATGAACAAAGTTCCTGCCCCGCCGCGACCAGTGGTAGCACCCGATCAATTCGGATACTTGGTTCGCTCGCCCTCCCGGTCGTGCATCTGAAGGATGCGGACGAAATCTGCCATGCTCGAACGGTCGTCACCCTCGCTTGCGCGCAAGTTGTAGCCGTCTGTCTCGACCCGGCCGCGCTGCCAGACCCGCTTGAAGAGGTCGACGATCAGCTTCATGGAATCCGAACGCGCCGGGTTTGAGTCGAATGGCCCTGGATGAATCCTTGCCGAGCCAATGCGCGGCCAGCCGACCGGTTCCCTTTGGCCCCGCCGATATTTGCGCCGCACCATTTACGGAAAGCATCTTTCGCGGGCGCCCTTGTTTGTTTCGTGCCACGCGCGGATCAAGGATTTCCTTGCATTATCCACGGCTTAGCGGCAGATTTAATGGACGGCGGGAATATTATGACGTCCAACATGTTACGTTAACCATGGGTGAATCGTGGAGGTAGGCCATGAATCACAGGGGCATCGAGTTCAGCGTGGCCAAGACAGCGATACAAGGCGTCTGGCAGTGGCAATTCCGCATCGGTGAAACGGTCAAGACCGGCAAGACCGAGACCAAGATCGATCTCCTTGCCATCCGTCGCGTGCAACTGCGTATCGACCGCGAACTGAAGGCCATCGATCGCAAGATGGCCTGAGCGGGTCGCGAGGACATCGTCGGCGAGACCGTGCCGTGCACCCTTGGGTGCGCAGTGATGTGCATTGCCCGCACAGCTTAGCTGCTCATGAATCCCGTAGAGTTCCGGAGTTGATCTGCCTGCGGTTTGGGATTGCACTGCGCGCCTCATGGCCTCGGGGCGCGGCCATCATGCGATCGGTGCCAGCCATGCCGCTCTATTTCTTCCGGATCCGGAACGGGCGCTATTCAGGCTCATCGGAGCAGGCCAGTGAATTTCCCGACCGCGATGCTGCCTGGAAGGAAATGACCCATGTCTGCGCTGACATGGCCGCCGGCATCGCCCGCAAATTGCAGGAGAACTCCGAATGGCACATGGAGCTCCTGGACGAGGCCAAGCAACCGGTCTTCCGGATTCGAATTGTCGCGGAATCCTTTGATCACGGATAGCCACGCCCGGCCGCCCTGCCCTCCGGCTCCCTGGCCGCCTCGCGCTGACGCTTCCGCCGCAAATCCCTGGCACGAACGAAGCGCGCACCGACGCGCTCGCCATTGCGCCAGGTCAGGATGCAGATCCGGATCACCTCGCCGCCGGTCGTGAACGACAGGCCGAACACTTTCGGCACCGGCAGCGCACCGACGTCGATAGACACGCCGTCATCGGAGACATCGACGATCGTGCATTCGATCCATGGCGCATCGGGCGCCGGAATCAGAAATCCGGGCCTATAGAGATCGACCCGCACATGTCGGCGGGCGCCTAGATCTTTGCGGTGCCGGACCATCGCTCTCCCCTGGAAGAAGAGACCCTAAACCGCAAAGTCTTTGAACGGGTTTCCAGAAAAGACTAAAAGTGGCTGCAAACTGTAGGCCGGTTCTAGGCGACCCTAAATGATCTCTGCGCGAATGCATTCCGCGTTTATCGCGAAGCAAAACCGCCTCACACTCACAACTAGTCGGCACTCGGCAGGCGACGCATCGTGAACTCGATGTCGCCGCCAGGCAGCTCGCGCCAACTTTCGACCTCACTCATATAGCCGGCCTTGGGATAGCGGGCGAAGAAGGCCTGCGCCTTCGCCCTCGCCGCCTCGCGCGGCAATGTGAAGGTCTCGCGCAAATAGCCGTCGCCCGCCTTGCGCCGGCGCGCCATCCGGTCGGCAAGATCCCGCGGGCGAAACACCATGCCGCAACTCCTTCACCCTGCCCCCTCCGAATATAGGGAGACCGGAGCGCGAAGAGGAGTCCGGCTGGCTGTGGCGGTCAGTTCGCGGTCGGAGCGGTCTTGGTCTTCTTGGCCGCGGCAGAGGCCTTCGGCGCAGCAGCCTTGGGGGGATCGGAACGCATCCCGCCCCAGGGATCGCTGGAGGCCTTGGCGTCCGGAATCTTCTTTATCGTCTCCTTGTAGCGCTGGTCGCGCTCGGCATCGGCCGCCTTCTCCTCGTCGGTCTTGCTTGGCGCGTCCTGCATCATGTTGATGTGGGGCATCGCATTCTGCGCGTAGGCCGGCCCGGCGATCACAGCCAGCAGCGCCGCCATACGGAAAACCTTCATCACGTCACTCCTTGATTATCGATGGTCGATCGGGCGCGTCGTCAGCCGTGACGCCGCATGCCCTGCGATCCGCTAGAAACGGTCCGATTTGCAGGATTTCGGCGATTGCAGCCAATCGTCCCAGATCGGGCCGCATTTGGTGCACCCGCCCAGCGCAAGGCCGACCAGGCCCAAGCAAAACACCAGGACAAATCGCCGCAACATCATCCACCCTGTTCCCAGGCCCGGCATCATAGGGGGCGAAGTCGGGCATTTTCAAGCCAAGGCAAAAGCCCGGAACGAGGTGACTTTGCCGTGCCATACCGGGCAGAATGGCCGAAACATCGGGCAACAGGGGGAAACGGAATTCATGCCAGTGCAGCCAACAACCGAATTCGGCATCGAGGTGGCAAGACGCGTGCTGGCCGACGTGTTCGCGCCATGGGTTCAGGATCTCGGCCTGTCGGTCGAGCGCATCGACCACGAACCGCCGCCGAACGACACGGACTGGCAGCCAGGTGCGGTGCTGCGCATGGCGTTCTCGGAGCGGCTGTGCCGCAGCGGCGGCGTGGTCTGCGGCCAGGCCCTGATGGCGCTCGCCGACACCTCCATGGTGATCGCGATCCTCGCCGCCAACCGCGGCTACCGACCGATGACGACCGTCGACCAGACCACGCACTTCATGCGCGCGGTCTCGTCGTCGGACGTCCTGGCGGATGCGAAGGTGGTGCGGCTCGGACGCACCATGAGCTTCGGTCGCGTCACGCTGTTGTCCGCCACCGACAACAAGCCGGTGGCGATGGTCTCGAGCGCGTTTGCGATGCTGCCGGGCTAATTTACTTGCCCAGCACTTCGTCGGCGGCGGTGACGATGCTGACCGTCGGATTCTGTCCGCAATAGGTGCCGAACTTCTTGGCGTTCTCCACGAACACGTCGGTGTCGATGATCGCGTTGTCCTCGTCACCCTTGTACCAGCCGTCCATCCAGGTCAGCACCAGCTTGATGGTGTCGTCGCCGCTCTCGAGAAACTGCTTGCAGCTCATGGTCGACAGATCGAGCTTGGTGGCGTTGGCGGGAGCCGATGACAGCGCGACGGCGGCAGCGAACAAAATCGAAATCGTGGTCTTCATCAATATCTCCATTGGCGAGGGACGCCGCAATTGATCAGCCTCTTTTGCGAGGCTGCGGGACGCGAGCACAACGCCCGCGCCCGCCGCGCATTGTCGTAAACGAAGTATGAAGCGCCGGGCAAGTACGACGTACATTGAATTTAGTTCGATGTAATTTTCATGCCGTAATTTACACTCTCTCAGTTTGGATTAACCGACATGTTCGAGAAGCGTGCAGCGCAGCGACATCGGGTTTTCAAAGGCGCGACGATCACCTTCGAAAGCCGCGGCGTTGCGTGCACGGTGCGGAATTTATCGAGCGGAGGCGCTGCAATCGACCTCGACGGCCGCATTTTGCTGCCGCCGTCGTTTACTCTGTCGATCTCCAGCGATCAGTTCGTGCGCAAGTGCCGCACCGTGTGGCGCAACGACAAACGTCTCGGTCTCGCCTTCGAACAGTGACGCGCGAGGCTGTGAACCGCGGTTCGCAAAACGCGTCTTCGCGCCTGGGACTAGACCGTCCTGCGGCGACTCACGCGCCGGCGAAAGCCGGCGATGACGAGCGCGATCACCACGAGCACCAGCACGGCGACCGCTGCCCAGAACCGGCCGCCGGGACGATCGAGCGTGCGCGACAATAGCGAGGGCGACTCCCCTTCCCGCGCCAGGCGAAACGCGACCACGCTGTCGCCGATCGACGTGCCGCCTTCCGAATGGCCGCCGGCGCCGATCGCGACATATTGCTCGCCCTTCCAGAGATAGGTCATGGGATTGGCAACGCCGGGTACGGGCAGCCGGCCCTGCCACAGCTCGCGTCCGCTGTGTGCATCGAAGGCGCGCAAGTATGCGTCCATCGCGCCGGTAAAGACGAGACCGCCCGCCGTGATCGCGACTCCGCTGACGAGCGGCGTTCCCCACGCAAACGGCAGGTCGAGCGGCGCGAGATCCTCGGTGGTGCCAACCGTGGAGCGCCAGAGGATCTTGCCGGCCTTGAGGTCGACCGCGACCATCTCGCCCCATGGCGGCTTGACGCAGATCAGCCCCATTGGCGACATCACCACCGAACGCGACATCGCAAACGGCGCGCCCTGCTGCTGACCGAAATCGTGGCCCGGCGGCGGATTGAAGCCGGCCGCGTCCGCACGCGGGATCAGCTTGATGAGATGCGCAACCCGGCTGGTGTTGGCATAGAGGATCTGGTTGACGGGGTCGAACGCCGCGCTGCCCCAGTTCACGCCGCCGCCGGTGAAGGGAAACTCCAGCGTGCCCTGCGTCGAGGGCGGCGTGAACAGGCCCTCGTTGCGTGCCGCCGCGAACTGTCGTTTGCAGGCGGCGCCCATGCCGGGGATCAGCGAGAAAATATCGTCCGCCGAGATCGTCTGCTGCGTCAGCGCCGGCACATGGGTCGGGAACGGCTGCGTCGGCGACAGTTTTTCGCCCTCGGCCGCGCTTTGCGGAACGTTGCGTTCCTCGACCGGCCACACCGGCTTGCCGCTGTCGCGGTCGAACACGAAGACGAAGCCATGCTTGGTCGGCTGGATCACGACGTCGCGCTGACCCGCGCCGGTATCGATACGCGCGAGCGTCGGCTGCGCCGGCAGATCGTAATCCCAGAGATCGTGATGCACGATCTGGAACGACCACGCGAGCTCGCCGGTCTCGATGCGCAGGGCGACGACCGAATTGGCGTGCTCATTGTTGCCGGGGCGCCTGCCGCCCCAGAAATCCGGCGACGGCGAGGAGGTCGGCAGGACAACCAGTCCGCGCGCCTCGTCCACCGACATCGGCGCCCAGACATTGGCGTGACCGGCCTCGATGCCGTCGCGATTCAGAGGGTCAAAGCTCCAGCGCGGCTGGCCGCTGCGCGCGTCGAACGCGCGCACCGTGCCCGCCGGCGCGTTGACGCGCCGGTTGTCGCCGATCGCAGAGCCAACCACGACGACGCCGCGCCCGACCGCGGGCGGCGAGGTGATCTGGAATTCGCCGGGCCATTCCAGCTTCATGCCGACGTCGATCCTGACCTCGCCGTTGTTGCCGAAACCGGCACAGGGAATTCCGCTCTTCGCATCGAGTGCGATCAGGCGGACGTCGTTGGTGCCCATGAAGATGCGGGCGCGACACGCGGCATCCGCCGGCGCCTGGTCATCGACCCAATAGGTGACGCCGCGACAGACGAAGCGGTTTGCGGGGCGATAATCGGTGCTGATCTTCGGATCGTAGCGCCACTTCTCGGCGCCCGTGCCGGGATCGAGCGCGATCACCTCGTTGAAAGGCGAGCAGAAGATCAGGCTGTCCTCGACGAACAGCGGCGTCGCCTCGAACTTCGTCCGCTTCATCACCTCGCTCGGACGCGTCACGAGATCGCCGGTGTGATATTCGAAGGCGCGAACGAGATTGCCGACATTGTCGGGCGTGATCTCCTTCAGCGCTGAATATTTTTGACCGCCGGCATCGCCGCCCCAAAACTCCCAGCCGGAGGCCGGACCCAGCCCAAGCATCAGGACCGCGAACAGACCTGCCAGATGGCGCAGGTGGATCATGGGGCTCGCCCGGCGCTATTTCGGCTTCTTGGCGGGCTCGGTCTGGCGCGCCCCGCCCCATGGGTCGTATTTCTCCTTGGGATCGGGAATGCGCTCGAGGGCTGCCTTGTACGCCTTCTCATCGACCTCGGGAGTCTTCTTCTCGGTCTTGGGACCGTCACTGCCGTGGCGCCGGCCGCCCATCTGGGCCTGCGCGGGCGCGGCAACGAATGCGAGCACGGTCACCGCGACGACAAGAAACCTCATGCGTCAATCCCTCCCATCTGGCGTATCAGCCTAGCCTGCATTGCCCTATTGGCAAATCCCGCTGGCCCTTTAGTCCCGCTCAGCAATTGTTGATCGAGGGAGACTTCGATCGGCCGTCTTCGTACCCATTTGTCGGGACGCAGGGGATCTTCACGGATGTTACGAATCGTTGCTCATGCGGCACTGCTTGCCGGCGCGCTGGCGCTCGGCGCGTGCGGTTTTGCCGACAGCCGCGCGCCGGTGCCGGAGTTCATGCGCATGAAAGACGCCGAGCAGCCGCCTCCCGAACCGCCACCCGACGTCAAGAAAATCGTTCGCGAGCAGCTCGACGTCGTCTTCATGGCGGCGTCATATCCGCGCGAGGTGCAGGTCGCCCCGCCTCATCACGAGGTCCGCGGGCTGGGCTGGACGTCCTGCGTCCGCGCGCAACTCACGTCGGCGACCGGCACCGGGCTCGGCACCCAGACCTACGTCGTGACCATCAGCGGCGGCAAGGTCGTCGACCGGCGGCGCGCAGAGGTTGACGACATCTGCGGATCCGAAACCTACGAGCCGATCTAGGGAACAGCATCCTCTTCCGCTCGTCTTGTTCCCCGGAACGTCACACGTGTTCCGGGAAAAACCCGCAAAAGCATCCGGAACGAATGCGCGCGGCCATTCTTGTCACCCCGAGGGCAGTTGCCACGGAGAAGACTGATGAGGACAACGATGATTGCGTTGCTGGCAGGCGTCGGGGCCCTGGCCGCGACAGGAGTCGCGAAGGCTGCCGACATCTACACGACCAGCGAATACACCAACCCCGACCTGGTGCAGCAGGTGCGACTCGTCTGCGATGACACCGGTCGCTGCTATCGTACCCACGACGGCGGGCGGGTGATCATCCGCGATCGCGATTCCTACAACTACATGCCGCGCGAGCGCTATTACGAGCGCCGCACCTATCGCGACTACGACAGACCGCGCGCGGGCGTCGGCATTTACGCGCCCGGCGTCAGCGTGGGTATCGGCGAGGATCGCTACTAGTTCCATCGCGTGGAATCGGAAACGACCGGACGGCGCTGCCGCCCGGTCGTTTTTCGATTCATTGGCTGATGGTCGCGCCAGTCAGGCGGCCACCGATTGCTGCTGGAACTGCTCGTAGGCGGCGATTGCGTCCGCCGCATACATCAGCGAAGGACCGCCGCCCATATAGACGGCCATACCGAGGGTCTCCTCGATTTCCTGGCGCGAGGCGCCGAGCCTGACGAGCGCCTCGGTGTGAAAGCCGATGCAGCCGTCGCAATGCGCGGCAACGCCAAGCGCGAGCGCGATCAGCTCCTTGGTCTTCTTGTCGAGCGCCCCATCCCGCGTCGCGGCCTGCGCGAGCGCGGCGAAGCCCTTCATAGTGTCGGGAATGTCGTTGCGCAGCTTGCGCATGTTTGCGGAAATTTGCCTGACGATCTCGGGATAGTTCTTGTCCATGACTTACTCCCTACGGTTGCGATGCGGCATATTGTTCAGGTTTCAAGCCGATCTGCCGCCTGCCAGCGTCATTCCAGACGTGTCCGTTGGGGAACTGGCCGAGATGGCTGGCCTCGTCTTCAACCGCCCGCCTGATCCCAGCACCTCGGCAAGATGCGCGCATTGAGCCTGGTCAAGAACTGGCGCGACGGCCAGACGATATACTGCAGCCTCGCGAGCCCTGAGGTCCGCTCCGTGCTGGAGGCGCTGTACCGCCCGTTCTGCGCTCCGGCACAGGGATCGCTGTCCGCGCGACGACGAGGAGCGCATGATGACCGACGACACCTTCATCGAAGGACCGCTCTACGAGAGGCGCAGAAAGGTCTACCCGCAGTCGGTCCACGGGAGATTCCGCCGCATCAAATGGGCGATCCTCTGCATCACGCTCGGCATCTACTACCTGCTGCCGTTCGTGCGCTGGCACCGCGGGCCCGGCCTGCCCAGCCAGGCCGTGCTCGTCGACTTGCCGCATCGCCGCTTCTACTTCTTCTTCATCGAGCTGTGGCCACAGGAGGTCTACTACTTCACGGGCCTGTTGATCATCGCGGCGATGGCGCTGTTCCTGATGAATGCGGTAGCGGGGCGCCTCTGGTGCGGCTACCTGTGCCCGCAGACGGTATGGACCGACTTATTCTACGCCGTCGAGCGCTGGGTCGAGGGCGACCGGCGCGAGCGCATGCAGGGCGACAAGCGCTACTGGACGTTCGATCACGTCCGCAAAGTGGCGCTCAAGCATTTTCTCTGGATCATGATCGCCTGGTGGACCGGCGGCGCCTGGGTGCTCTATTTCGCTGATGCGCCGACGCTGGTGAAGGATCTCACCACCTTCCAGGCGCCTTTCATCGCCTATCTCTGGATCGGCATTCTCACCGCCACCACGTACCTGTTCGCAGGACACGCCCGCGAGCAGACCTGCATCTACATGTGCCCGTGGCCGCGCATCCAGGCGGCGCTGACTGACGAATGGGCGCTCAACGTCACCTACCGCCGCGATCGCGGCGAGCCGCGCATGTCGGTGAAAAAGGCGGAAGCCGCACGCGCGCTCGGCGACGTCGCCGGCGACTGCGTCGACTGCCACCAATGCATCAATGTCTGTCCGACCGGCGTCGACATCCGCCACGGCATCCAGCTCGGCTGCATCCAGTGCGGCCTGTGCATCGACGCCTGCGACAACATCATGAAGGAGATCGGCCGGCCGCCCGGGCTGATCGGCTACGATACCGACATCAACATGCAGCGGCGGCGCGAGGGCAAGGCGCCGATCTATCGCATCGTCCGGCCGCGCACGCTGATCTATGCGGCGGCGATCGGGCTGGTCGGCAGCATCATGCTCTACACGCTCGCAACCCGCAGCACGATGGACGTCAACGTGCTGCACGAACGCAATCCCCTGTTCGTGCAGCTCTCGGATGGCGGCATCCGCAACGACTACACGGTCCGCCTGCTCAACAAGGGCCCGGAGCGATCGTTTGGTCTGGAAGTCCTTGGGCTGCCGGGGTCAACGATCCGGATTGCCGGCGTCGAGCCCAAGCCGGATGGCAAGCTGACTGTGCAGGTCGGGCAGGACCAGACCCGCGAAGTCAGGATGTCGGTGCAGGTCGATCCCGCCCACGTTCCGCAGGCGCCGGTGGACATCGAGATCAGGATCACGGATCGCGCCAGCGGTGAAAGCGCTAGCACGCGCGACCATTTCGTGCCGGCCGACCAATAACAGCGCGGCATCTGGCGGATCGCCGCCGGATGGTCAACGGGACGTTAACACTACCGTTCGAATTGACGGCTCGCGCCAACGGTATCTTCCAATCTTTGCGCTAAGCATGAGCCCGTGACGCGGTTCGGGCGTAGGCCCGGCCGGCGTGAGCAGGGAACGACGGGACGTGGTCGATATCGCACATCGAGCTGCGATCAACGGCGCATCGGCAAGTGATGCCACGGCTCCGCGCGCCCGCAATCTCTCCGATGCCGCACCGCTCGTTCCGCTGGCGTCAGTCGATTTGGGGCAATGGCAGGCGCTCGGCGCGCAGGCGATCGAGCCGAACGGCTACTACCTGCCGCCCTGGGCGCTCGCCGCCAGCGCGACGGCCCGCGGCCGCACCGGCGCAATGGCGCTGTGCGCGGTGGATGCGTCGACGCAACTGATCGGGCTGATGCCGGTCGTCTCGCTATGGCGCGCCTGGAAAATCCCCCTGCCCGCGCTGGTGAGCGCGCATCCCTACGGCACGCTGTGCAGCCCGCTGCTCGATCGTGACACCGCGAGCTCAGCCGCCGCGCGCCTGCTCGATCAGGCACGCGATGCCGGCGCCCACGCGCTGATCCTGCGAGACGTCGCGCTCGAAGGCGCAGCGATGAAGTCGCTGACTGCAACCTTGACCAGCGGCGCTCTGAAGCCGCGCGTGCTGGGCTCGTACATCCGCGCCAGCCTTGATGCGACGCAGGATGGCGAAGTGCTGCTGCGCGAGGCAGTTGGGGCGAAAAAGCTCAAGGAGCTTCGGCGCCAACGGCACCGGCTCGAAGAGCATGGCCCGATCGCGTTCGACGTCGCACGTGCGCCTAACGAGGTCAAAACGGCGCTCGAAACCTTCTTGCAGCTCGAGGCGAGCGGCTGGAAAGGCAAGCGCGGCACCGCGCTGATCCAGCACGCGGGCGATGCCACCTTCATTCGCCGCGCCGTGCCCGCGCTCGCCGAAGCCGGCCAGTGCGAGCTCATCAGCCTGCGCACTGGGCCAACGCCGGTCGCCGCCGGCATCGTGCTGCGGCATCTAGACCGCGCCTTCTTCTTCAAGCTCGGCATCGACGAGCGCTTTGCAAAATATTCACCGGGCGTGCAGCTCACGCTCGAGCTGACGCGCCACCTCTGCGCCGATCCGGCGATCGCCAGCGCCGATTCCACCGCAAGCGCCGATCACCCCATGATCAACCCGATCTGGCGCGGCCGCTTCGCAATCGGCGACGTGCTGATTCCGCTGCGGCGGAACGATCCGACGGTGACGCTGATCCATGCGGCGCTGGTTGCGCGCAATGCTGCGCTGGACACCGCGCGGCAAGCCGTTCGCCTGCTCCGCAGGTAGAGCGCCTACTCCGCCGCCTGCGCGTTGATCTCCTCCGACACCTGACGGATGGCGCGGGCGAGCAGGTTCGGATCCTGCGCGCCGGAGACGGCGTATTTCTGCGCGAACACGTAGGTCGGCACGCCCGAGATGCCCTTCTCGGCGGCGTCCTGCGCCTGCGCCGAGATCAGAGCGACGTCCTCGTCGGTGGCAAGCCGCCGGCGTACGTCGTCGGCATCGAGCCCGACATCTGCCGCCGCCTGCACCAGCACGTTGACGTCGGTGAGATCGCCGCCGTCGCGGAAATAGAGCTCCATCAGCCGCTGCTTCATCTCGGGCGCCTTGCCGGCTGCCTCGGCCCAGTGGATCAGACGGTGGCAGTCGATGGTGTTGGGCTGGCGCTGCACGAGATCGGGCCGATAGGTCAGCCCCTCCTCGCCCGCGGCTGCGACCACGCGACCGGCGATGCCCTTATAGGCCTCGACCGAGCCGAACTTCTTGGTCAGATAATCCTCGCGACTGATACCCTCGCGCGGCACCCAGGGATTGAGGAAGAACGGGCGGAAGTTGAGCTCGACCGGCACGTCCGGCACCAGCGCGAGCGCATTCTCGATCCGGCGCTTGCCGATATAGCACCAGGGGCACACCACGTCGGAGACGACGTCGATCTGAAGCGGTTTGAGCGTGCTCATCTGAGGCTCCTTCGGGCGGACCATCGGTTCCGTCGGAAGATAAGCCGAACGCGCCCCGAGGCAAGGGCTAGCCAATATTTGCCGCCATCTGCTTCAGCCGCTCTGCCGTGAGCTCATCCGCCGGGAAAAACGTCTCCAGCGCCAATTCCGACAGCGTGATGTCGACGGGCGTGCCGAACACCATGGTGGTGGAGAAGAAACTTAGTATCTCGCCCTCGTGCCGCAGCTTGAACGGAATCGCGACATTGTCGTGCGAGAGCGGCGCGGAGCGCGCCGGAATCGGATAGGTCTTCAGATCATTGTAGAGCTTGATCAATTCAGGGTCGGCGGTTGCTTCGCATTGCCGGTGCAGCCGCTCCAGCAGATGCCCGCACCATTCGGCGAGATTGACGGTGCGCGGGGCGAGCGCCTCGGGATGGAAGGCGAGCCGCAGCACGTTGAGGGGCTGGCCGAGCAGCCGCTGCGGGACGCCCTCCAGAAGCGGCGCCACCATGCGGTTGGCGGAGACCAGATTCCAGTGCCGGTCATAGGCCAGCGCCGGATTTGGCTCATGCGCCCTGAGCACGAGGTCGATCGCCTGGCGGGCTGACTTCAAGGCGGGATCCTCCAGCGGGCGCTGCGGAAACGCCGGCGCGTAGCCGGCCGAGACCAGCAGCACGTTGCGTTCGCGCAAGGGAACATCGAGCCGCTCGGCGAGCTTCAACACCATCTCGCGCGAGGGCGTCGCGCGGCCGGTCTCGACGAAGCTCAAATGCCGCGCCGAGATCTCCGCTTCGCCCGCGAGATCGAGCTGGCTCATGCGACGGCGCTGCCGCCATTCGCGCAGGTAATCGCCGATATGGATGGACTGGGCGCGCTCGGCCTGCGCCGCGGATGCATGTGCGTTCATGGTCAAAAACCTAGCATGTGGATTTCGGCCCTTCCATTACTCCTGAGGTAATCGAATTGCGCAGGGCCATGGCGCATCTTCTCGGGCAACAGGAGATGACCATGATCGCGCTGCTTCTCTATCGGACCGTCGCCGACACCCTGCTGCCCTGGGCGGTGAAGTTTGCGACCCGCATGCTCGCGCGCAGCCTCAACATGCCGGAACCGCTGGTGCATTCGACCGGCGACTTCGTCGTCGCACAGGTGCTGGCCTTCGAGCACAGCGTGGGAAAAAGCCTCTGCCCGTTCCGCCTCGCACGCGTCATTCGCGCCTTCTGGCGCGGCCTGCACTGATCTTCACCCCCAAGCCCATACAAGGAGAACGACCATGATCTTTGCATCGACTTTCCTGCGCCGCGCCCTCTTCGCCGACGCAATCTTCAGCGGCGTCTCGGCCATCGGCCTGACCTTCGCCGCGAGCGCCTTCGCCTCGCTCTTCAATCTGCCCGAGGCGCTGCTGCGCGAGACCGGCTTGTTCCTGATCGCCTATGCCGCACTCGTCGGCTGGCTGGCTTCGCGCAGCTCGGTGCCGAGGGCGCTCGTCATCCTCGTCGTGGTCGGCAACGCCGCCTGGACAGTCGCAAGCATCGCGCTGCTGTTCTCCGGCGCCGTGTCGCCAAACCTTGCCGGCGAGCTCATGATCGTCGCGCAGGCGATCGCGACCGGCGTGTTCGCGGAATTGCAGTATGTTGGGTTGCGAAGGAGCGGAAGCGCTGTGACGGCTTGACCAACGCCGTTACCACGCAAAGAAGTCGTCGCCCGGTTCGACCGGGCGACCCAGAATTCCAGAGACGACAAACGTATGTGGATAAGACGCGGCGCACTGGATGCCCCGGTCTATCCATCAAGCCGGGGCATGACAGCAGAAATAAATGATTACGCCCGCGCGCGGCCGTTGGTCTTGCCGTTGGCGTGCTTGCCGTTGAGCTCCTTCTTTTTCGGAGCCGCGCCCGCCTTCTGTGCCTTGCGCTCGGCGCGCACCTTCACCTTGGCCCGCTCGGCCCGCGCCTCGGCGCGGAGCTTCTTGCGCTTCTTTTCGCAGGAGGCGCACTTGCAGCCGATCGGCTTGAGATAGGCTTTGAAATAGTCGGTGCCGTAGTCGTAGTTGATCTCGTCGCCCGCCTCGATGTTCTTGATGGCGCGGATGAAGACCTTGCGCTCGCGCGGCCGCACGTCGGATTCCGCATTGGGCCGGCAGGAATGGTTGATGTAGCGCGCGACGTTCTTGCGGACCGAGCCGTCGATGGTCCAGCGGCCGTTGAGCTCGAACAGGTATTTGTTCTCGATGTCGTCCTGTTCCGGGATCCGACAGTCCAGGATCGGCCCGAAATAGCGGATGATCCGGGTACCCTTCTTGATCGGTTTGGTGGCGAAGAGGCCAAGTCCGGTCTTGGAGCGGCCGACGCGATAGGGTTTGTTCGACGAGATGGCTGGCATGATCGAGATAAGTGACAACGCGGGACGAGGCGAAGGCGCTCTTCTAGAACGATTCCGCGGCCATGTCAGGTGTCTCAAGGCCCCGTTTGAACCTTCCCCACAATGAACACGTCTGATGGAGAGAGTTCCGCGCCCAAAAAGGGCTCATCATGAAGCATGCCACATTTGGCTGCCTGATCGCGCTGCTCGCCTGCGGCTGTTATGACCAGGCCAGCGCCCAATCTTTCGCCAGCAGCTACACCTCGACCGCGCCGAAGGACTGCCGCGTGAGGAGCGCCGGCAATGGTGTCGACGACAGCACAATCCGCGTCTGCCCCGGCAAGGCGGGCCTCGTCGTCCTCATTTCCGAGGATGACCTGCGCGAGGTCGTCTCAGTCGGAAAGAACCGCGCGACTGCCGCCAAGGAGCCCGCGGCCGAGGACTGGTTCGGCCCGTTCAACTCGTCCGAGCACACGGTCGAGTGGCGGGCGGCGAACGGAAAACCGTTCGCCATCATCCAGCGCTGGCACATCGCCGATGGCAACGACCTCGACAAACAGGGACGGCCGAAGACCAAGGCGATGCTGGTCGTGACGCGGCTGCCGCCGGGCGCGGTCTGCCATGTCGCCTATGTCGACGTGAAGGCGAACGCGAACGCCAACGAGCTGGCGCGCCAGGCCGCCGACGATCTCGCCCGCAGCATCGGTTGCGGCAAGGACGAGGTGAAGATCATGGGCGCGAGCGGCCGCGCAGTCGAGCTCGTGGCGCGCTAGCTACCGGTCAGCAGCCCGGCGCCTCGCCACCGTCGATTTCAGGATCGCGACCAGAAGCTGCTCGGGCGTGGTGCCTTCCGGCAACCGGTGCAGGATGTCCTTGAGCCGCCCGTCGAGCATCAGCATGGTGAAGCCGTGCACCAGCGACCAGTTGCGCGCGATGACCGCGGCATGGTCGAGCGACAAAGCGTCCAGCGCGGACTCAGTGAGCTGCTCCGGGCTGAAAATGCCGACGGAGCTCGCCAATCCCTGGAACGACGCCGTGGCGGCCTCGTGCAACGACGGCCGGGAATAGTCGAGCCGCTCGCTGCGGAACATCAGGCTGTACATGCCGGGATGCATCTGCGCATAGGCAACATAAGCCTTTGCATTCGCCATCCCCCGCATCAGCGGATGCGTCTCGCTGGCGCGGGCGGCAATCATGGCGGCATTGAACCTGCGGAAGCCGACCGCGGCGAGCTCGCTGACGAGGCCGGTGAGATCGCCGAAATGATGGGTCGGCGCGGCATGCGACACCCCCGCCTCGCGCGCCACGGCACGCAGCGTCAGGCCGGCGAGCCCGTCGCGCTCCAGCACGCGTTCTGCCGCCTTGAGCAGAGCCTCGCGCAGCGCACCGTGATGATAGGGCGTCTCGGCCTTCGCGCTCGCGGCGCGGCGCGGCCGCTCCTTGGCCGCGGATGACGGCGATTTTCTGGGGCGAGCGCGACGGATGGTTTCGGTCTTGGCCATGACCAGCGTTATATGACGTCATTTTGACAGTGTAAAGATTTCGCTTGACCGAAGCTTGAAGCGGCACTAGCGTATCTTTACGGTGTAAAGATACAGAAGGATGCGCCATGCAGCAGGATGTGTTCAGCCAGGTGCCGGCCAATCGCGCGCCGATCCCGTTCGAGGCCGACGCGCCGTTCCTGAAGGTCGTCGGCGAGTTGCCGCGCGAATTGAACGGCACGCTCTATCGCAACGGCCCCAATCCGCAGTTCGAGGTGGCGGGCGCGCACTGGTTCGTCGGCGACGGCATGCTGCACGCATTCCATCTCGAAAACGGCCGCGCGAGCTATCGCAATCGCTGGGTCCGCACGCCCAAATGGCAGGCTGAGCATGATGCCGGCCGCGCATTCTTCGGCAAGGGCTTCGGCAGCAAATTGCCGGATGCGCCTGCGCACCTGACCGACGGCGGCGTCGCCAACACCAACATCATCTTCCACGCTGGCAAGCTGCTCGCGCTCGAGGAAGGTCATCTGCCGACCGAAATCGAGCCCGGCACGCTCGCCACTCGCGGCTATTGCAACTACCAGGGCCGCGTCGCCGGCCCCTTCACCGCACATCCGAAGATCGATCCCCTAACCGGCGAGATGGTGTTCTTCGGCTACAATGCGAGCGGCCCGCTCACGCCCACCCTCTCCTACGGCGCGATCGACGCCAGCGGCAAGGCGACGCGTTTTGCGCGTTTCGAGGCGCCCTATGCCAGCATGGTGCACGACTTCATCGTGACGGAGAACCACGTGCTGTTTCCGATCCTGCCCATCACCGGCAGCATGGAGCGCGCGATGAAGGGCCGGCCGCCTTATGCCTGGGAGCCGGAGAAAGGCGCCTATGTCGGCGTGATGAAGCGCAACGGCAAGCCTGAGGACATCGTCTGGTTCCGCGCCGAAGCCTGCTACGTCTTCCACGTCATGAACGCCTGGGAGGACGGCAACCGCATCATCGCCGATGTCATGCAGTTCGAGGAGGCGCCGCTGTTTCCGCATCCCGACGGCAGGCCGACCAATCCCGACAAATCATTCGCGCGCCATTGCCGCTGGACCTTCGATCTCACCGGGAATACCGACCGCTTCCAGCAGACCTATCTCGACGATCTCACCGGCGAATTCCCGCGCGTCGATGATCGTCGCGCAGGATTGAAGACCAACCACGGCTGGTACGCCTGCGCCAATCCAAGGCTGCCGATGTTCGCCGCGTTGTCCGGCATCGTGCATGTCGATGGTGCGGGAAAACGCCTCGGCCATTATCTGCTGCCGGCCGGTGACAGCATTTCGGAGCCGGTGTTCGTCGAGCGGAGCAAGGACGCTGCGGAAGGCGATGGCTGGCTGCTCGCGGTAATCTGGCGCGCCCGCGAGAACCGCAGCGATCTCGCCGTGTTCAACGCCACCGATGTCGAGGCCGGCCCCGTCGCGCTCGTGCAGCTCGGCCATCGCGTGCCCGACGGTTTTCACGGCAACTGGGTGGGAGCGGCGTAGTCGCTCATCCGTCATTCCGGAGCGGAGCGAAGCGACGAGCCCGGACTCCATTTCGCCGCGCATGATGAGGCACGATGGATTCCGGGCTCGCGCCAAGTGGCGCGCCCCGGAATGACACCGTGGAAAAAGCATGCCGCAGCTCAAGGGAGCCCCACATGCACATGCCAGCCATCACTGCGTTCTATCTCGCGATCCTCGCCCTGCTCTATGCCGTCCTCGCGCTTCAGGTGATCCGGCTGCGACGGAGCAACAAGGCCGCCTTCAGCGACGGCGGCAACACGAGCTTGCGCAATGCGATCCGCGCCCACGCCAATTTCATGGAGTACGTGCCGATCATCACGCTGATGGTCGCCATGATCGAAATGTCCGGCGCCTCCACACTGCGCGTTCACCTCCTGATGGGCGCCCTGTTGGTGTCGCGGCTGATCCATCCCTTCGGCCTGTCCGCCGCGCCGAACTCGCTGCGGTTTCAGATCGGCCGCGTCGGCGGCATTTTCATCACCATCAGCCTGTTGATCACGTGTGCCTTGACGATCCTGTCGCGGCTGCCCTGGAGCGATTTCGCCGACGAAGTGTCGACCCAAGCCATTGCAGTAATTCACTTTTTACAGGTCATTCACATCATTTTGACACTGTAAAGATTTCGCTTGACCCTTGCCCTGGTCTGAACTATTGATCTTTACGTTGTAAAGATTGGCCTGATCGAGGCGGCTCATGACCATCTTCCTGATCCTTGCCCCCTATGGCGCCTTTGGCTTCCTGATGTTCATGACATCGGCCACCGCCAGCGTGTTCACGGCCTCCGCGATCTGCCTCGTCACCATCGCGATCGACGTTGCGCGCGGCCGCTCGGTGAAG
The DNA here is from genome assembly GCF_024199885.1 of Bradyrhizobium sp. CCGUVB23. Classification (NCBI taxonomy): domain Bacteria; kingdom Pseudomonadati; phylum Pseudomonadota; class Alphaproteobacteria; order Hyphomicrobiales; family Nitrobacteraceae; genus Bradyrhizobium; species Bradyrhizobium sp. CCGUVB23. The sequence continues at coordinate 7,285,141 of NZ_JANADQ010000001.1, read as the reverse complement.
ATCCTCGCCGCCGGATCGGCGGTTCTGTTCGCCGGCATCGGTATCTATCTCTCGCTGCTCAATCCCATGCTGAGCGCGCTCGCGGTGAAATTCTCGCTCGATGCGGGCATCTTCGTGATCTCGCTCGGCTCGATGCTGGCCCGACACCCGTTCACGCTGCAATACGCCCTCGAAGAGGTCCCCGCCGAGACGGCGGCAATGCCCGGCTTCCTGCGTGCCAACTACATCATTACCGCCGCATGGACCGCGGCAGCGCTGTTGATGATGGCCTCCAACGCCGTGCTGCTCTACGTGCCCGGCCTGCCGATCTGGTCGGGCCTCGCGGTGGCCTTCGCCGCCCGCAACAGCGCGATGTATTTCACGAAATGGTATCCGGAGTACCGTAAGATCAAGTACGGTACGCCCGCGAGCGCACTGCCCTCCTCCTAACTGACAGGACCGACGATGAAGGACGTATTCGCCCGCCTCGCCTCCGACTTCCTCTCGACCATCGTCTTCCTCGTCATCTATCTCGCCACCGACAACATCATCCTGGCAACGTCGGTGGCGATTGCGGGAGCGATCGCGCAGGTGATCTATGCCCGCGTCAAGGGCATCTCGCTCGGCTACATGACCTATGCCTCGCTCGCGCTGGTCATTGTGCTCGGCACCGTCACCATCCTCACGCAGGATCCGCGCTTCGTGCTGGCAAAGCCCTCGATCGCACATTTCGCGATCGGCGCGATCATGCTCAAGCCCGGCTGGATGCTGCGCTACATGCCGGCGCGGGTGACCGACGTCATTCCGGAACATGTCACCGCCGCAGGCTATGCCTGGGCCGTGCTGATGTTCGTACTCGGCGCCGGCACCATCGCGGTCGCCTGGACCGGCGATCTCAAATTGTGGGCGTTCTACGTCTCGGTCGTTCTCGTCAGCGCGAAGATCGCGGCCTTCGCCATCCAATACGTGATCTTCCGCATCATCATCACCAGCCGCCTGCGCGCCGCCGCCCGCGCCTGACTGCGGCGAAGAGAGCGTTAGGCAGCGGCTTTGAGTTGCGCTATACGCTCAACTCTGGACGGACCGCGTAACGCGGGCTCACCACGACAGTTTAGGGAGACGGGAATGGCTGTGGACGGCAACTGGAATCTGACCATGACGACGCCGATGGGTGAGCGCCAGGCGACGCTGAGCCTGACGAGCTCGGGCGGCACGCTCACCGGCACGCAGGGCGCGGAAGGCAACACCGCCGAGATCTTCGACGGTGCGGTCAGCGGCGATGCCGTCAACTGGAAGGTCTCGATCACCAATCCGATGCCGCTGACGCTCGAATTCGTCGGAACGGTCTCCGGCGACAGCATGAGCGGTGAGATGGGCATCGGCCCGATGGGCAGCTTCCCGTTCACGGGCACACGGGCCTAGCCCTCTTCACCCATGCGTGCTCTCCGCCTCATCGCTGCGACGGTCCTGTCCGTCGCAACAGCGGCGGCAGCTCGCGCGGACGACAACGAACCGGCGTGGCGCGCAAGCGCGCTCGTCCATGTGCCTGCGGGATATGTCGCGGGCGAGGCTTATCGCACCGATCCTGCAGGCCTCACCGGCTACCTCGCGGTCGATCGTGCCAATTCAAACGATCCGAAGACACCGGCGAGCGTGTTCGCACCGCGCCAGGTGCTTGTCGTCAAGCTCACGCCAGATGCGACGCGCGCGGTGTCGGCGGAGTTGCAGCCGCGCACCGATCCGGCACGCAGCAACCGCGACACCACGATGAGCGACCCCGACAGCGAAGAGAGCGAGTACGACAAGCTCCAGGCCGAGCTTGCAACGAAACGTGACGCGCTTCCCGATGGCACCGAGCCTTGCGATCTCGGCGGATGGTCCGAGGACAAGGACCCGAAAGGCCTCAACGTGCGCGCCGAGCCGACGGTAAAGGCGCGCGTGCTCGGCACGCTGCCCGCGCCCTATCGGCTCAAGATGGGCGGCAGCGAGAACACGCCTGACGGCGGTTGGCTCACCGAATTCCGCATCATCGGCTTCAAGGACGGCTGGTTTCTGATCGAGGGCGCGAAGCCGCCCGGCAGGGACTATGAAGACGACAGGAAATATCCGCGCAACGCGCCAAAACCCTATGCCGGGCGCGGCTGGGTCGCGGCCAACAAGGTTGGGGCGGCCTTCGCGAACGGCAGCACGCGCATGGGCGGATTATTCCAGGCCCCGTTCGTCGACGCCAAATGGACGCCGGCGAAGCGCGCGCTCGGCGGTGCGCTGGATACCGATGGTGGCCCCAAGCGCATTCTCGCCTGTAGCGGGCATTGGGGCCTCGTCGAGAGTCACGACGGCGTACGCGGCTGGTGGCGCTCACTTTGCTCCAACCAAGTTACGAATTGTAGCTGATCGCGGACGCGTCTGCGGTCATCGGCCACGGGGCCGATGCGCTCCCGCCGTTGACCCCGGCCAGTACCGGGAGCAACATCGCGCGCACAACTCAAGATTTCAGTCGCAATCGATCCGACAGCAAGGTCATGTCACTGAGGGCCAACAGGCGACGTTGATGCCTCGAGCCCCTGACCTAGGCAATGTGCCAACCGTGGCACTATCAAGATCGGCTATGGTACAGCGAGCTTTGGCGCCGTGTCCTGAAACTCTCGAGCTCTGATTTCACGGAACGACACCAAGCGGCGTTGCGCCTCGTCCCACAGCACAAGCCTTACGCACCGAAAGCTCTGCAGGAGCGTTATATGACCGACCTCGCGCAGTTCCGGGTGGTCGCGTAGCACGTGTGGCAGCCGGTAAAAAGGGATACGACTGCAGAGATGGTGCACGTGGTGGATGCCGATGTTGGCTGTGAACCAGCGCAACAATATCGGAAGATCGTAATGTGAGCTGCCGTACAGGGCGGCCTGATGCAGATTCCAGCGCTCGTCGCGCTCCCACGCGGTTTGCTCAAACTGATGCTGAACATAGAACAGCCATACGCCGGCCGTGGCGGCGAGCAGCATGATCGGGAGATGTACGAGCAGGAACGCCTTGATACCGATGAACCATGTGAGGGCGGCGGCGATCAGGGCAACACCGAGATTGGTTGCCATTGTGCTGGCCCAAGGCTGCCAACCGTCACGCATGAGGCCGACCGGGAGACGGTGTTGCAGGAGAAACAGATAGGCTGGTCCGAGCACGAACATGACCAGCGGGTGGCGGTAGAGTCGGTATTTCAGACGGCCCCACCGCGAACGGGCCTGGTATTCGCGCACTGTCAGGGTATCGATATCGCCGATACCGCGCCGGTCGAGGTTGCCGGTGGTGGCGTGATGGATCGCGTGGGCGCGGCGCCACCAGTCGTAAGGCGTCAGCGTGAGCACCCCAATGACGCGGCCGACCCAGTCGTTCACCAGACGATTGGCGAAAAAGGTGCCATGGCCGCAGTCGTGCTGGATCATGAACAGGCGCAAGAGAAAGCCAGCAGCAGGAATCGCGATAAGCAATGAAGCCCAGGCGTGGCCAAGGGAGAATGTGAACCAAGCTGCCGTCCATAACGTCACGAGCGGCAAAGCCGTGATCGCCAACTCAGCAATGCTGCGCACGTGATTTGGCGTCCGATAGCCGCCCAGAATGCGCGTCCAACGCCGGGTGTCGGGAGTCGCCAGACCTGAGTTATGTTTAATGCTCACGATGATATCCGAGGCCTACCTATCGCGCCCTGGGTGGACTGACTTTTCAGCCTCGCAGCTCGCAGAGAATATCCTTGACACCGTACACGTAAGACCCAGGCGCCGAGGGATCGGCACCCTTCGTCGGTTGATCTATTTTTTGGAGAAGGGGTCTGAAACGTGCGCGCCGTCAGCAACGAGGCGAAGCGACCCAGGTCGTCGGCCATCTGTCGATTGGGCCCGATATAGAACATGAATTGGAACGACGTCAAGGTCTGCGGCATCCGGCTTGCCGATGTCCGCTTTGGATCTTGGCTGCGTAAGAACGCGGTCGACCGGCGCAGCCCTGTACACGACCCTCCTGTTGAAGATGCGAGACGAGGGCTTGGTGAAGTTCGATATCCACAAGGGGCGATGGCTCATCGGGTGGTTTTGTGGAATTGTGGCGACCGTCCGACGTTGATCACCGAAGACTCACCGTGGTGCCCAGGAACGCCGCTCACACTTGAAGGATTGAGCGTCTCGCAGCACCCGATAGACCTCGAGCGGTTGCTCTGTGCGGCGACGGATTAGCCGCGACGATTTTTCTTTGCCTTCTTTCCAGGGGCACCTTTTGCGGGCCAAGCGCTTACTGGCCGCGATTGACCGGCGTGGCCGGGCTTGTCCCGGTGTTTCTTTTTCTTCCCGAATTCCGGCTCGCTGGCGAATTTCGACCCGCTGTCGCCGTGCGGCTTGCCGCGTTGCTTCGGTCCTGTCGCGTCACGAGACTTGTCGTTGCGACGAGCATGGTGATCGGTGTCGCCGGCGTCGCGCCGCGGCGCGTGTGGGCGCTTTTCCGAAGACGCCTCGCCTCGGGGAGCATCTGCCATCGGCTCGATGCGTATGCTGTCTTCCTTGTCCGGACGCCGGATCTTGATGGCGAAGGATTCCGCGACCCGCTCGGAAATCTCGAACTCGGTGGTGGTGTCCATAATCCGGATGGCGCCGATGTCGCGCTTGTCGATGCCGCCGCGGCGGCAAATCATCGGCAAGAGCCAGCGCGCCTCCGCATTCTTTCTTCGTCCAATGGCGGCGCGGAACCATACGCTGGCCTCCGCCATGCCGTGACGCGACGATGATTTTCCCGTCTTCGATCGGGGCGTGGCAGGACGGTCATCGCCGCGCGATGTGCGAGCATTCTCTCGACCTCGCCCGTCGCGCGGCCGACCGCTCCCCTCACCGGGATCGAGAATGTCTTCGGGCGAAGGAAGCCGCGCGCGATAGAGACGCGCGAGCGCGGCGGCGATATCCTCTGGCGACCGCTCGGCGAGCAAGGCTTGCGCCATTGCCAGATCGTCGGAGGTCGTCTCCTCGGTGAACACCGCATCCTTCAGCATGCGTTCGTGATCGAGCTTGCGGATTTCATCCGCCTGCGGAGCGGTGCCCCAGACGGCGTCAGTGCCGGACAGGTTCAGCAGCAGTTCCGCACGCCGTCGTCGTGCGGGCGGCACCAGCAGGACGCTGACACCCTTCCGGCCTGCACGGCCGGTGCGGCCCGAGCGATGCTGCATGACCTCCGCATCGTTCGGCAGATCCGCATGAACGACGAGGTCGAGGCTCGGCAGATCGATGCCGCGCGCCGCCACGTCGGTCGCCACGCAGACGCGAGAACGTCCATCCCGCAACGCCTGCAGCGCCTGGGTTCGTTCGTTCTGCGTCAACTCGCCGGAGAGCGCGACCACGGAAAAACCGCGCTCGAGCAGTGCCGCCTGCAAATGCCTGACAGCATCTCTCGTGTTGCAAAACACCAGCGCGCTCGGCGACTCGAAGAAACGCAGGACGTTGACCACCGCGTGCTCGACGTCACCGGGAGCGATCCGGATGGCACGGTACTCGATATCGGCATGACCGCCTTCGTCGCCGGCGACCTCGATCCGGAACGCCTGTTGCTGATATTGCTTGGCCAGCGCGACGATGCCGCGCGGAAAGGTCGCCGAGAACAACAACGTGCGGCGCGTGTCCGGCGTGGTCTCGAGGATGAATTCCATATCCTCGCGAAAACCAAGATTGAGCATCTCGTCGGCCTCGTCGAGAACGACGGTCCTCAATTCCGAGATGTCGAGATGGCCGCGCCGCAAGTGATCGCTCAATCGGCCGGGCGTCCCGACCACGATGTGAGCGCCCGCGGCAAGCTCGCGCTGTTCGCGGCGCGGATCCATGCCGCCGACGCAGGAGACGACGCGCCCTTCCGCATGTTGATAGAGCCATGCGAGCTCGCGATGGACCTGCAAGGCGAGCTCACGGGTGGGCGCGACGATCAAGGCAAGCGGTGCGGCAGCCCGCTCGAAGCGCTCCAGGCTGCCGAGCAGATTCTTCGCAATGGCGAGCCCGTAGGCGATGGTCTTGCCCGAGCCGGTCTGGGCCGAAACGAGCAGGTCGCGGTCAACGGCTTCGTCCGCAAGTACGGCGATCTGAACAGGGGTCGGCCGGTCGTAGTTGCGGTCGGCGAGAGCGCGAGCGAGCGGCGGACTTGTGGTCGGGAATGACACGAGATGAATAGCCTTGTTTGGTTCAGGCGGAGCTTGGTTGGTTCAGGCAGAGATGGTCCGGCCGAACGAATAGAAGCCACGCGCGCGGCCGCACGCGTGGCGACTTGATCAGGATGCTTTGCGAACTCCTGCGAGGACGCGTGCTAGCCCAGGTTCAACTCCTTGAAGAAGTCATTGCCCTTGTCGTCGATGATGATGAACGCCGGGAAATCGACCACTTCGATGCGCCAGATCGCTTCCATCCCGAGCTCAGGATATTCGAGCACCTCGACCTTCTTGATGCAGTGCTCGGCCAGGTTCGCCGCGGCGCCGCCGATCGAGCCGAGATAGAAGCCGCCGTACTTCTTGCAGGCCTCGCGCACGGCCGGCGCACGGTTGCCCTTCGCCACCATCACCATCGAACCGCCGGCGGCCTGGAACTGGTCGACGAAGGAATCCATGCGGCCCGCCGTGGTCGGACCGAACGCGCCGGAAGCGTAGCCCTCGGGCGTTTTCGCAGGACCCGCGTAGTAGACCGGATGGTTCTTGAAGTAATCCGGCAGCGGCTCGCCCTTTTCCAGCCGCTCGCGCAGCTTCGCGTGTGCGGAGTCGCGCGCGACGATCATGGTGCCGGTCATCGAGACCCGCGTCTTGATCGGATATTTCGCGAACGTCGCCAGAATGTCCTTCATCGGCTGGTTGAGGTCGATCTTGACGACCTCGCCGCCGAGCGTTTCTTCGACCTGCGGCAGATACTGCGCCGGATTGTGCTCGAGCTCCTCGATATAGATGCCGTCCTTCGTGATCTTGCCGAGCACCTGGCGGTCGGCCGAACAGGACACGCCGAGCCCGATCGGCAGCGAGGCGCCATGGCGCGGCATGCGGATCACGCGCACGTCGTGGCAGAAATACTTGCCGCCGAACTGCGCGCCGACGCCGAGCGACTGCGTCATCTTGTGGATTTCCTGCTCCATCTCGACGTCGCGGAAGGCGTTGCCATCAGGCGAGCCGTGGGTCGGCAGCGCATCGAGATAGCGTGCGGAGGCGAGCTTCACCGTCTTCATGCAGAGCTCGGCCGAGGTGCCGCCGATCACGATCGCGAGGTGATAGGGCGGGCACGCCGCTGTGCCGAGCGTCAGCACCTTCTCCTTGAGGAAGGCGAGCAGCCGGTCCTTGGTCAGCACCGAGGGCGTTGCCTGGAACAGGAAACTCTTGTTGGCCGAGCCGCCGCCCTTGGCCATGAACATGAACTTGTAGGCGTCATCGCCCTCGGCGTAGATCTCGCACTGCGCCGGCATGTTGTTTGCGGTGTTCTTCTCCTCATACATCGACAGCGGAGCGACCTGCGAGTAGCGCAGGTTGCGGCGCAAGTAAGCGTCGCGCGCGCCTTCCGACAGCGCCGCCTCGTCCTCGCCGTCGGTGATGACGTTGCAGCCCTTCTTGCCCATGATGATCGCGGTGCCGGTGTCCTGGCACATCGGCAGGACGCCGCCGGCGGCGATGTTGGCGTTCTTCAGGAAGTCGAGCGCGACGAACTTGTCGTTCGGGCTGGCTTCGCCGTCCTCCAGGATCGCGCGGAGCTGCTTCAGATGCCCTGGGCGCAAATAGTGGTTGATCTCGCCAAAGGCCGCCTCCGACAGCGCCCGCAGCGCCTCGCGCGACACCACCAGCATGTCCTTGCCCAGCACTTTCTCGACCCGCACGCCCTCGGTCGAAATCTTCTTGTAGGGCGTCTCGTCCTTGCCGAGCGGAAACAGCGGGGTGTGCTTGTAGGGCGGAACGGGCTGGGACTGGTCGGGAAAGGCGGTGGGAGCGTTCATGGTCTGGTCTCGGGGTTAGGTCGGCTGGGCGCGACAAAAGGCGCCAAGGTTTGAACCCTTCTAAGCACTTTTCCCACAAAGGGAAGGTTTTCGGACGCCCTCCAGCAATCGAAATGACGAATGCCTGCCCCTGCGATTACACCTGACACCATCCCGGTCCCGACCCTGCCGATACGCCGCCCGTTCGGCCTCTTGATGGTCCTCTTCGCCGTCGCGGCGCTGGAGGCTTTTGACGGCTTGTCCAGCGTTTCGACGCTGTTTGGCGACATGTCGGAGATCCCTGGCCCCGGTCTCGGTGGATTCCTGATCAAGGCACATATCGCCACGCATCCCGTGCTGGCGCTGGCGGCGCTCGCCTGCGCGGCCATGGGACACCTGCGTTGCGCAATCCTCGCACTTGCCGCCATCATCATGATGACCTGGCTGAACCACATGCCTTCGGTGGTTCTGCACGGCTTCGACGTCGCCGGCATCGGCGCCTTCCAGACCCCGGCCGAAATCATCGCCTTCCCGCTGATGGCCGCCTGCGCCATCGCCTGCGCGCTCCGCAATCAGCGCCTCGCTCTCGCCACGCTGCTCGTCAGCGTACCGACGCTGTTCAACATGATGATGTTGGTTGCCTTTGCGGTGGGCGTGGCGATCTATGGGTTCTGAAAAACCGGCGCATTGGGCCCGCATAACCGACAACGCGACACTTGCGCTTCGGGCGCTCCAACGCTTTTATAGCGCCGAAGGGGCTTTTCATCATGATTTTCAAATTCGACGTTCGCGGCGCGATTCTGGCCGCCGCTGCAATCACCGGCCTTGTCACCCTCGCCTCGCCTGCGCGCGCGGACCAGTGCGATGACATCGCAAAGCAGCTCGGCAATGCCATCGACGGGCTGAAGGTCAACTTCAAGGCCGCCAACATCATCTACCTCACTCACCCTGCGGCGAAGGAATTGTCGCTCGGCTGTCGCGCGCAAGGGCAGACCTACTCCAACGAGCTCTATGCCAAGGGCGACCGGCGGCCGACGTCGCAGTTCTATGATCTGGTCGCCTCGGCGGCGGCAATCATCTTCACGCTGCCGAAGGACGACACCACGACCGGTGCGACGCGCTGCCTGAAGCGCATGGGCATCTTGCGCGGCGACAAGGTGTCGATGCGCTACAAGCGGCTGAACATGGAGTGCACACGCACCAAGACCGAAGCCTCGATCGCAATCACGCGGCCGAAGGACGAGTAGACGGAGTCCCTCTCCTCACGATCGGGCACCGTCGCGACGTCGGGTCCACAAACTCCGTCATTGCGCAATGACGGGGAAAGAGCGGTGCTCTTGCTGAGGCGCTCTTGATTGCGGTGATAAAGGCTGCCGTCCTGCGGCTGACGCAGAAAAATCCCTCGCATTTTAACGATCTGCTTCACGGAAGGTTCGGCTCCCGCGGGTCATGTTCGCGTGTTTCTATCTGTGAGGATTTGCGTGATGAGTGTTTCCAGCGTTACGCCGCCGCCGATCGCGATCGTGGCGCCGAACTACGACACGACCCAGCAGCAGGACGACCAGACCAAGGCCAACGATTCCGATTCCAGCTATCAGCCGCCGCCGGCGCCGCCGCTGCCGCCGGGCCAGGGCACGCGGATCGATCAGTACGCCTAACCTCGGCTCTCGCCCGCCTTCAAGCCGCATCTTTGCCAGATAGCGGCGCTAGCATCATGTGCGAATTGCAGGGAACCGCGCATGATCGCAAGACTGCTCTTGCAGAACTCGATCGTCGTTGTCGCAATGGGCGCGCTACTGTTCGCGTCCGCCGGCACGCTGGACTGGCCCTCCCTGTGGGTGTGGCTGATCACCTCTGCACTGCTCGGCCCGGTCTGCGGCTGGTGGCTGTACCGGCTCGATCCGGCACTCCTCGCCGAACGCCTCCGCCCGGTCATCCAGAAAGACCAGCCGGCCGCCGACAAGGTCTTCATGGCCGTGTTCATCCTGGCGATGGTGGCCTGGCTTGTCACGATGGGGCTGGAGCGGCGCTATCGCGCCTCCGACATGCCGGTCGCGTTGCAGGTGCTGGGCTTCGTGCTGAGCCTGCTCTCGACGGCCTGCATTCTTTGGGTGTTTCGCGAGAACTCGTTCGCCGCACCCGTGGTGAAGCTGCAAACCGAGCGCGCGCAGCACGTGGTCTCGAGCGGACCCTATGCCTATGTGCGGCATCCCATGTACAGCGGCATGGTGCTGTTCTTCCTCGGCGTGCCGCTGCTGGTCGGCTCATGGTGGGGCGTCGCGATGCTGCCGCTGTTCCTCGTCTTGTTTGCGATCCGCATCCGCATCGAGGAGCGCACCCTGATCCAGGGCCTGCCCGGCTATGCCGACTATGCGCTGCGCGTGCGCCATCGGCTGCTGCCGGGCGTCTGGTGAGCATGATCCGGAAAAAGTGTGCAGCGGTTTTCCCTCGCGACAAACGCGGAACGCGTTTGCGCGGAGATCATGCTCAATACAATAAACCTGGCACGATGATGATCCGCTTACGCGTCGAGCTCCTTGTAGCGGCGGAAGATGCCCTGCTCATTGAAGGGAATGCGGCGCCCGCTTGCGAGGTAGGCCTTGATGTTCGGCCGCGCCGCGACGCGCTCGCGCAGCGCGACGAGGCCGGGGATCTCCTTCTCGAAGGCGCGCATGCGTTTTGGAAACGCGTAGCGCAGGCCGTCGACGATCTGGAACAGCGAGAGATCGGCGTAGGTGAGCTTGCGGCCGGTGACGTAGACACCGCCATTGGTATCGAGAAGCTCCTCGAAATAGCCGAGATACTTTGGCACGCGCTCCTTCCAGAATTCGGCCGTGCGCTTCTTCGCAGCCGGCCGCGCGTCCTCGTAGTAGAGCGACGGCCCGAGCGGATGATGGGTGTCGTGGATCTCCAGCACGAAATCGGCGATCGTGAGCTGGAGCTGATGCAGCCACAATTTGCCGGCCTTGGTCTTTGGCGCGAGGCCATGGCGGCTGCCCAAATAAAGCAGGATGTTGGCGGTCTGGCCGATGACGAGCTTGCCGGCTTTCAGGAACGGCGGCGCAAAGGGCGGCGTCCCTCCTTGCGCATCCATCATCTTCATCATCGCAGCCGTGCCGCGCGGCCCGCGCGCCACGTCGACATAGGCCGCCCCCGCCTCCTCCAGCGCCAGCCGCACATATTCGCCGCGGCCCTGGATCTCGGGCCAGTAATAAAGCTCGTATTTCATGAGGGGCAGTCCTGTGATTGGGCCGATGCGAGCGTAGCACGCGACCCAAACACCGTCATTCCGGGGCGGTCCGAAAGGACCGAACCCGGAATCTCGAGATTCCGGGTTCGATGCTTCGCATCGCCCCGGAATGACCTTCGGTCAATTCGCCGCGAAGCAGTAGAGCAGCCCGTCGCCGCCGGTGCTCTTCAGGTCGGCCTGCGAGCAGCCGCCTTCCGGTCCGCGCGAGGGATGCGAGCTGTTCCAGGATTTCGAGGGCTCGTCGTCGCGCAGGCCCCGGCGATCGAGATGGCCGACCATCGCGGCGCCTTGCGTGCTCGACGTCCAGTTCTTGCAGGTGCGATCATCCGGACCGGCAAACGCAGTGCCGTCGGATTGCGAGCCCGTGAGGACGTCGTGCCGGTTCGGCTGGTCGCCAACACCATTGATCCCCTCGCCCTTCTCGCTCAGCGCGGTCTGCTTGGTGAGGTTATTGGCCGGGCTGTGCAGATCGGCAACGTCCTTGGCGATCACGACCCCCTTCGCATTCTGCCACGGTCCCTTGCCGATGCGGTCGCGCGCGTTGACGGCCGGCTTGCCGTCTGCGGCTTGTGTCGAAAGGTACGCATGCCAGGTCTTGGTGCCGGCGCCGGCGGATTGCGCGAGCTTCTGGCATTGCGCGTCGGCACCATCGAGACCGCCGAGATCGGCGCCCTTGCCGGGCCCGCTGGAGGTAACGAAGAAGGTTATGCCGGCCGATTGCGCCAGTGCCGGCGGCGCCGCGACCAAGGCAAGCGCGGCCACAGCGAGTGCGGGGCGTAACGGGTTCGCACGTTTCATCAAACGGGTCATCTCTTCCTCCAGTTGTGTTTCTTTGGCCGCCGCCCTAGTCGAACCCGCCGCGCGCGAGATTATTCCGCCGCCGCGGCGCCAAGCGGGCACAACAAAAAAGGCGCCGTGCCGGAGCACGACGCCCTTGTTCGTTGATTTGCGAGCGATCAGTTGGTCTGCTGGATCGCCGAAAGTTCCCAGTTGCTGCCGGGCCGGCGCGCGAAGGTCCAGACCTCGGTGACTTCGCTCGGCTGCTCGCTGCCGGCGACGATCGCGCCGGTGTTGCGGTCGACCGTCTTGTCGGTCAGCGCGAAGCGCATCGCGACGGTGGCATAGTCGGTCACGTCCTCGCGCCAGGCTTCCGCCAGGTCGCCCTGCAACAGTTTTACGTTGGAAGTCTTGTTGACGACGTTGCGGGCGCGGTTCTCGGCCAGATCCTTCTCGAAATAGGCAACCATTTCCGGCGTCGCGAGCGTATGCAGTTTTGCGACATCCTCGTTCGACCAGGCGGCCTGGATATCCCCGAGCAGGCGCTCGAAGGCCTCATAATCGGCCGGCTGGATCTCCAGCGGCGCGTTGTTGGCGCCGAGCCCGAAACCAAGTCCGCTGCGGTAGCTCGGCTGCGGTCCGCTGCCTGCGCCCGCGCCAGCATAGGCCGTCTGCGGCGTGTGACGGCGCTGCCACCAGGACATCGCCATCCGCACCAGGAACACCACCAGCACGATCTGGAGAATCAGCCCGAGGATCGACGACAGGCCGCCCAGCCCACCGAACAGGCCGCCGCCGAACAACAGGCCGAACAGGCCGGCGCCGATGAAGCCCGCCGCGAGCCCGCGCAGCATGCTGCCGCCCGGACGGTTGAACATGCCGCCGCCCATCGGGGCGGTCGAGTTCGCGCCCGGCTGGCTATAGGTGCGGTTGAAGGGTGTGGCCGTGCCCGGCGCCGTCGAGGTCGACGGCGGCGCGGAGAAGGTTCGCGAACCGCGCGAGCCGGACGAGAAGCCGCCACCGACGCGTGCATCGGCGGATGTGATCGCGAGCGCGGTCGGCAGCGCCAGCGCCAGCGCGACGGCCATCGCCTTCACGAGACTGCGGCTGCGTAACGAGAAATTCATGTGCGTTTCCCAAATCCCCGACATGGGGAAGTGCCCCTAAGATGGGCAGTGGAACACAAAAGTGAAGCCGGTTTCGGAAACCGCGGCTGCGGCCCTCAGTCGCGGGTGGTGCGGAATTACCCCCCGCAATAACGGCTGCGCCCCTCCGCGCGTCATTGCGAGGAGCGAAGCGACGAAGCAATCCAGAATCCCGCCGCGGAATGCCTCTGGATTGCTTCGCGGAGCCTGTCATCGGGCCGCGCTACGCGCGGACCCGGTGGCTCGCAATGACGGGAGATTGGGTAAACAGAACCTCACCCCGCCTTCATCGTCTCCTTCACGGCGGCGACGAGCTGGCTCAGCGTGAACGGTTTTGGCAGGAAGTCGAACTGCTGGCCTTCGGGCAGGCTCTTCTCGAAGGCGTCCTCGGCGTAGCCGGAGACGAAGATGAACTTGATGTCGGGGTTCTTCTCCCGCATCGCCTTCAGAAGCGTCGGACCATCCATCTCCGGCATCACGACGTCGGAGACGACGAGATCGATCGCTCCGCTCTGCTCGTCCAGCACCTCCATGGCCTCGACGCCGTTCTCGGCCTCGACCACGGTGTAGCCGCGTGAGCGCAGGCCGCGCGCGTTGAGTGCGCGCAGGCCCTCCTCGTCCTCGACGAGCAGGATGGTGCCCTGCCCCGTGAGGTCGGTGCGCGGCTTGGCTTCGGCCGCGGGCGCTTCTTTGGCCGCGCCGTCGGTCGCGGCGACCGCGGCCGTGCCGGTCACCGGCGTCTCGACCTGCGCTTCGGGTTCGGCATGGTGCCGCGGCAGGAAGATGTGGAACGAGGTACCTTTGCCCGGCTCGGAATCGACGTAGATGAAGCCGCCGGTCTGCTTGACGATGCCGTAGACGGTGGACAGCCCGAGCCCCGTGCCCTTGCCGACCTCCTTGGTTGAGAAGAACGGCTCAAAGATCTTGTCGCGGATGTCGGCGGGGATGCCGGTGCCGGTGTCGGCGACCTCGATCCGCACATAATCGGCCGCCGGCATGCCCTTATAGGCGAGCTTGCCCGCTTCGTCCGTGGCGACGTTGGCGGTGCGGATGATCAGCTTGCCGCCGTCGGGCATCGCATCGCGCGCGTTGACGGCGAGATTGACGATGACCTGCTCGAACTGGGAGACGTCGACCTTGACCGGCCAGAGGTCGCGGCCGTGGACGAGATCGAGCTTCACCTTCTCGCCGATCAGCCGGCGGAGCAGCATGGTGAGATCGGAGAGCGCATCGCCGAGATCGAGCACCTGCGGCCGCAGCGTCTGCCGGCGCGAGAACGCCAGCAGCTGCCGCACCAGGGTCGCAGCCCGCGTCGCGTTCTGCTTGATCTGCATGATGTCCTGGAACGACGGATCGGTCGGCTTGTGCGCGTTGAGCAGGAAGTCGTTCGCCATCATGATGGCGGACAGCACGTTGTTGAAGTCGTGGGCGATGCCGCCGGCGAGTTGGCCGACCGTCTCCATCTTCTGCGACTGGTTGATCTGGTTCTCCAGCGCACGCCGCTCGGTGGTCTCGAGCATGTGCACAATCGCGGCCTCGGCGTCGTTCTCGCCCTCGTCGACCGGCGTGACGAAGAACTGTCCCCAGCGCTCCTTCGTTCCCTCCAGCGCAACCTCGACCGGCGCGATGTCGCCCTTCCCTTCGGCGGCCTGGTTGATCGCCGCGATCAGCAGGTTCCGATCGCGCGAATTGATCGCGCGGAAGATCGACCTGCCGGCGCTGTCGAGGCCAAGGCCCTGCGCCAGCTTGGCGTAACGCGCGTTCGCCCGCACGACGTTGCCGCCGCGATCGACGGTGGCGATCGCCATCGGCGTGTGGTCGAAGAAGCGCATGAAGCGCACCTCGGCGGCGCGGTCGGGATCGCTGCGCTCGTCGCGGGCGCGGCTGATCACGAGGGTACGCGACGGGCCAGGCGTGCCGTCGGCTCCGAAGGCCAGCTTGTGGTAGAGCCGCACCGGCATGGTCTTGCCGGTTCGCATGCGCAGGTCGATGTCGAAGACTTCCGTCTTCACCTCACCCGGCACCGCCACGATCGAGGTCAGCAGCGAGGCGCCATCACCGGAAACGATGTCGGTGAGCTTGAGGCCGCCCGAGCCGATCTCGGCGAGATCATAGTCGAGCCAGTTGGCGAGCGTCGCGTTGACGTAAGCGAGCTCGCCGGCCGGATTGACGGAGAAGAAGCCGCACGGCGCGTGATCGAGATATTCGATCGCGTGCTGGAGCTCCTGGAACACGTCCTCCTGGCGCTCGCGGTCGCGGGTAATATCGGCGATCGACCACACCGCATATCTGGCCTCGCGCTTGCCCGTGCCGAGCGGACGCACCCGCATGCGCAGCCAGCGCCCCTGGCTGCCGTCATGGCCGGAGATCCGCACCTCTTCCTGCTGCCGCTTGCCTTCGCGCGCGGCCTTCAGCAGGCGGAACACGGCCTCCGACACATCAGGGTTGCCGATGAAGACGCGCTCGACGGGCCGCACGTCCTGCGGGCCGGAAGCGCCGGTCATGGTCAGATAGGCCGCATTGGAATAGACGACATGGCCGCGCGGATCGGTTACCGCGAGCCCGTCGAAGGCATGATCGGAAATGCGAGCAATGATGGGATCGTCGAGATTGCGGTCGGCGAAACGAACGATGCCGGCCGCAAAGGCGAACAGGTTGAACAGACCGACCATCGCCAGCACGGCGAGGATGCCGAGGATATAGGGCTGCGCCTGCGTCCGGCCGAGCGTCATCAGCCCGACGGCGACTGCCACGAGCGTCGCCGCCACCAGGAACACCAGCGCGATGCTGCCCGAGCGCTGCGGCGGCTCATGCACCGCAACAGGCTCGCGTGACACGTTGTGGTCGGTTTCGGCGGTCATCCCAGGTCAGCGCAGCCTGTCGGCAGGAAAAGAATGCGCGAACCGCGCGCAACGGGCCCTCCCTGCCTGAATCGGACCCGCAGGCGCAAGGGCGGCAAGGGCGAAACGTACGCTGATTCCCAGTTTACGGCCATTTCCGGTACTTTTCGGGTGCCTTATTGCCGTCCGGCGCCGAATCCGCGCTTCAGCCGCATGACGTAGCCGATGACCTCGGCAACAGCATGGTAGTGCTCGACCGGGATTTCCTGGTCGATCTCGACGGTGGCATAGAGCGCGCGCGCCAGCGGCACGTTCTCGACGATCGGAATGTCGTGCTCGCGGGCGACCTCCCTGATCTTGAAGGCGAGATTGTCGACGCCCTTGGCGACGCAGATCGGCGCCTGCATGCCGCGTTCGTAGGAGAGCGCCACCGAATAGTGGGTCGGGTTGGTGATGATCACGGAGGCCTTCGGAACCGCCGCCATCATGCGCTTCTTGGCACGCTGCTGCCGGAGCTGCCTGATCTTGCCCTTGATGTGCGGGTCGCCTTCGGACTGCTTGAACTCCTCCTTGATCTCCTGGAGCGACATCTTTTGGCGCTGGAACCAGCTGCGATACTGGAAGAAATAGTCGGCGATCGCGATGATCGCGAGCGCCGCGACCACTGCGCCGAGCAGATGGATGGTCATGTTGGTGGTGGCGCCCAGCATGGCGACCGGGTCGAGCTTGACCATCGCCTCCATGCGGTGCCGCTCCGGCCACAGGATCATGGTCATGACCGCGCCGAGCACGATCAGCTTGCCGATGCCTTTGAGGAAGTTCGCCGCCGCCTGCTTGCCGAAAATGCGCTTCATGCCGGCGGCGGGCGAGAGCTTGCTGAATTTGGGCTTCAGGGATTCGGCAGACCACACCAGGCGGTGCTGGAGCATGTTGCCGGCGATGGCCGCCAACACCAGCATCAGCAATGGCACGCCGACCGCGGCGACCACCGCGACTTCGATCTGCTGCATCAGCGCGAGCAGGTTCCCGCCGTCGGTCTTGATCATCCAGGAATTGGCGAGCAGGTTGCGCATCGGCGTCACCAGCCCGCTGCCGACCGAGCCCGAGAAGGTCGAGACCACGAGCGTGCCGCCCGCGATCATGAACCAGGTGTTGATCTCCTGGCTCTTGGCGACGTCGCCGCGCTCGAGCGCCTCCTCGAGACGTTTTTGTGTCGGGTCTTCTGTTTGACTCTCGGGATCGTTGTCTTCAGCCACGTAGCGCCCGCTTTCCGAAGTTCGTCACTTTCGCGGCCCCCGTGCACGAACTTCGGAAAGCAGAAGGGCGCTACAAGACTTTAGTTTGGCTAGTGCCGCTCATCGATTTGAAGTTCCTCACAGAACTCGCGGCAAACACTGGAGGAACTTCAAATCGGCGGCACTAGCGATCCCTCTTATTTCAGCGGCATCATCTGGTGCATCACACCGATGAAATAGTCGAGGAAGGTACCCATCATCGCCGCGAGCACCACGGCGAGCACCAAAAAGCCGGCGAAGATCGAGAGCGGCACGCCGACGAAATAGACCTGCATCTGCGGCATCAGCCGCGCCAGCACGCCAAGCCCGATATTGAAGACGAGGCCGAACACCAGGAACGGTCCGGAGAGCTGCAAGCCCAGGCGGAAGGCGGCGGCGAAGGCGCGCGTCGCCAGCGAAGCGACATCGCCGCTTGCCATCGTCTCGCCCGGCGCGAAGATCGCATAGCTGTCGTTGAGCGCGGCGATCACGAGATGATGGCTGTCGGTCGCGAACAGCAGCGTCACGCCCAGCATGGTCAGGAAGTTGCCGACCAGCACGCCCTGCTGGCCCTGCGTCGGATCGACCGAGGTGACGAAGCCGAGTCCCATCTGCTGCGCGATCACGGCGCCGGCGACCTGGAGGGCGGCAAGCGTCACGCGCGCGGTCGCGCCCAGCACGATGCCGATCGCGATCTCATGCAGCATCAGCACCAGGAGCGAGGAGATCGAGCCCATGTCGACATGATAGGCGTTGCGATGCAGCGGCAGGATGATCAGGGTGAGCAGCAGCGCGATCGACAGCTTGATGCGCGTTGGAATGTTGGTCTCGCCCAGCCCCGGCAGCAGCATCACCATCGCGCCGACCCGGGCGAAGGCGAGCATGAAGGCTGCGGCGAGCGCCGGCAGCAGCGAGATGTCGATGCGCATGACACACGCATTGTGCCTCAGCCGCCGATGATTCGCGACGATATCCGCAGCATGTGGGAGTGGAGCGCGTCGGCCATGAACGGCAGCGCCAGCAGCATGGTCGCGAAGATCGCGAGGATTTTCGGCACGTAGATCAGGGTCTGCTCCTGGATCTGCGTGAGCGCCTGGAATAGCGACACCACGACACCAACCACGAGCCCCACCACCATCAGCGGCGACGACACGATCACGATCGTCCAGATCGCATCCCGCGCCACGTCAAGCGTTTCAGGTCCGGTCATTGCAAAATCCTCTATTCAACACTCGCCTTCCCACCGCTGTCGCGAGGGAGCCACGCCCTCTCCCGTCATTGCGAGCGCAGCGAAGCAATCCAGAGAGGCATCCGCGGAAAGATTCTGGATTGCTTGGCTGCGCTCGCAATGACGAGTGTGAGAAACTCAGATCGCCATCTTCATGATGTCTTCATAGGACTGGATCACCCGGTCGCGAACCGACACCAGGGTCGAGACGGCGACATCGGTTTCGGCCACCGCCGTCACCACATCCATGACGTTGGCCTTGCCGCTCGCCATGGCCACGGTCTGCGCATCGGACTTGCGGCCGGAGTCCATGACGCTGCCGATGGAGTCCTTGAGCAGCGCGGCGAAGGACGGGCCATTCGTCTCCGATCCCTTGCCTGCGGCGCTGTTCTCCAGCACGCGCGCGAGGTTGGCGTAGGCGTTCGCGGCAATCGTCGGTGAAGCCATGGCTTTGAGCCTCCTGTTCAGGCCTTGAGGATGTCGAGCGTGCGCTGGATCATCCGGCGCGTTGCACTGATGATGTTGAGATTGGCTTCATAGGACCGCTGCGCGTCGCGCATGTCGGTCATTTCGACCACCGAGTTCACGTTCGGATATTTGACGTTGCCGCTCGCGTCGGCGGCTGGATTGTTCGGCTCGTATTTGACGCGGAAGTTGGACTGGTCGGGCTTGATCTTGCCGAGGGTGACGACTTGCGCGTCCAGCGTGCGGTCGAGCGCGGAGGAGAAGGTCGGCACCTTGCGCCGGTAGGGATCGCCGCCGGCGGTCTGAGCAGTGGAGTCCGCGTTCGCGATGTTCTCCGAGATCACCCGCATGCGCCCGGCCTGCGCGCGCAGGCCGGAGGTCGCAATCGCCATCGAGCGGGCAAAGTCGCTGCTGTCATTCGCCATGATGCGCTTCCGCTAGCTCTAACCTTTACCGATCGCGGTCTTCAGAAGGTGCAGGCTTTTGGAGTAGAGCGAGGTCGCGGCCGCGTAATCCATCTGGTTCGAGGCGGACTTCATCATTTCCTCCTCGAGATTGACGGCATTGCCCGCAGGACGTGTCTCGAAGCCCGCATTCTTGTTCTGGTCGAAGCTCGACGGCGCGCCCGACGGCGTCATGTGCGAGGCGCTGGTGCGGGCCATCGCGAGCGGCCCCATGGAGCCGGTGACCGCGCCGGCCTTGTCGAACTTGGGATCGACCAGGTCGCGCGGCCGGAAGTTGGGCGTGTCGGAATTGGAGACGTTCTCGGACAGGACGCGCTGGCGTTCCTGGTGCCACTGCATCTTGGTGCGAAGCGCCGAGAGCACCGGAAGGTCGTTGATGGACATGGCTTGCGGCTCCTTGCCCCGGATCAGGCCCGGAGCTAGGCAGAATTTGCCGCGTGTATGGTTAATGGCTGGTTAAGAGGTTGGCGGCAGATATCCCTCCTTGAGACGCCAAGGTTTCGCCCCGTGATTCTACGCTTCCAAAACGCTCGTTAACCCAATCGCTTGGCTCCGGAACAATCCCCAAGAAGTCGTTTTGGATCGGGCGATTCATGGGTTATTAAGAACTGGGGACGGCAGAACTTGCCGTGAGGTGTTAAGGGATCGAACTTCTGGGGCGTCGCGGGCTTGTGGTCGGGATGGATTTCGACCATTGGCCGCATGAGACAAGCGCCATTTGCCGGGGACAAGCATGCAAGGCCCTTTGACCTTTATCTTAGCGTTCATCGTCGTTCTGGCGCTGATCGGCCTGGCCGCGTGGCTGGTTCGCCGATTCGCGACGAACCGGCTGGGCGCCAACACCCAGCGCGGCCGGATGCCCCGGCTTGCCGTGATCGATGCCGCCGCCGTCGATGGCCGTCGCCGCCTGGTGCTGGTCCGGCGCGACAATGTCGAGCATCTCCTGATGATCGGCGGCCCGACCGACATCGTCGTCGAGCCCAACATCGTGCGTGCAGCCCCGAGCCGCGATCAGTTGCCGCAACGGGCCGGGAACGCCGAGCCGCCGCCGCGCCTCGCTCCATTGCCGGAACCCGCCGCTTGGGATGAGCCTTCGCCGCGCCCCGAGCTTCTCGACCAACCCGAGCCGCAGATGCCCGAGCCGTCGCCGCGGCCTGCGCGTCCCTCCTTCGCCGACGAAGTGCGCCGGCCTGCGCCTGCGCCTGCGCTCGCCGAGCGTCGCAGTGATCCGTTCGCCGGCTTCACCGCCGAGCCGGTCACGCCGCGCCCCGAGCGCGAGCCACAGGTCAGGCCCGAGCCGATGCCGCCGCGTGTCCCGCGCGGCGAGCCGATGATGCCGCGCCCGCCGCGCCAGAGCGAGCCGCCCAAGGTCCCGCCGGTGCGCGCCGCCGCGCCGCCACCGCCTCCCCCGGCGCCTCCCGCCCCGCCGGCGCCTCCCTCGCCGGCCGTGCCCTCGAGCGCCGAGCAGAATCTCGCCGAGATGGCGCAGCGGCTCGAGGCCGCCCTGCGCCGGCCCGCCGGCGAGACGGTCGCGCCTCCCGTTGCGCCCGAGCCGCCCGCACCCGCGGTGCGCCCGTCACGCAACGAGGCGCCTGCCCCGGCCGCACCCGCAAAGACGAGCTTTGAAAATCTCGAAGACGAGATGGCCTCCCTGCTCGGCCGCCCGAAGCCATCTTCGTGAGGCACTCGGCTTTCCCGCGTAGAGTTTTTTTCCTTCCTGTCCTGATCGGCGCCGCTCTCCTGGCGGCGCCTGCGCATGCGCAGGACATCAGCATCAATCTCGGCGGCCAGGGGGGCGGCGGCGTCACCGAGCGCGCGATCCAGCTCATCGCGCTGCTCACGGTGCTGTCGATCGCGCCGTCGATCCTGGTCATGATGACGTCGTTCACGCGCATCGTGGTCGTGCTGTCGCTGCTTCGCACCGCCATGGGCACCGCGACCGCGCCGCCGAACTCCGTGATCATCGCGCTCGCGATGTTCCTCACCTTCTTCGTGATGGGACCGGTCCTGCAGAAATCCTATGACGAGGGCATCAAGCCGCTGGTCGCCAACCAGATCGGCGTCGAGGACGCGCTCCAGCGTGCCTCAGTCCCCCTGCGTGGCTTCATGCAGAAGAACGTGCGCGAGAAGGATCTGAAACTCTTCATGGACCTCTCCGGCGAGCCGCCGCCGGCAACCCCCGACGAGCTCGCGCTCCGCATCCTCATCCCCTCGTTCATGATCTCCGAGCTGAAGCGCGCCTTCGAGATCGGCTTCCTCCTGTTCCTCCCCTTCCTGATTATCGATCTCGTCGTCGCCTCCGTCCTGATGTCGATGGGCATGATGATGCTGCCGCCAGCGGTGGTGTCGCTGCCGTTCAAGTTGATCTTCTTCGTGCTGGTCGACGGCTGGTCGCTGGTGGCGGGAAGCCTGGTGCAGAGTTACGGGGGGTAGCGGGCGGACGGCCACGGGGCAAACGTCTCCTGCTTTCGTCGAGAACCTCAGGCCCCTCCCCGTCATTGCGGAGGATGTGGCGGCAGCTTGCGACAACAATTGCCGGCCAGCGCTGCGGCTGCCCACCCTACCCCTTCACGTCATATTGCTTGCTGAGGTGATCGCCGATCTGCACGAGCATGGCGACGCATTCGGGGTAGCCGGGCTTGTCGATGGTGGCCTGGTCGGACTCGTCGCGGAACTCCCAGCTGTCGCCATCGCGGAGAACGATGATCTTCATGCCGTCCGAACAATCGGCATGGACCTTCAATTCGGCTTTCGCCATGGCGATCAGTTCGGCTTCGGTCTTGACGGGCTTGCTCATGTCCACGCTTCTCCCGGCATCGGCGCGTGTCGAGACCGCGCCTTGAACGGGAAATTGCCGCGTCAGAGGGCGGCTGTCGAGAGGCCGAAGGTAGGAGGACCTAGCGGGTCATCTTGATCTGCCTCACGGGCGGGATCGCGGGCAGCGAGCCGGTGTGCTCGGTCTCGTCCTTGGCCTGCGGCGGCATGGGCGCGCGGGCGGTGGCGTCGGGGAAGCGCTGCTTCATCTCGCGCAGGAAGCCGTCGAGCGTGTCGACGCTGGCCGCGAGCTTGGCAATCTCCGCGAATTCGGCGCTGGAGGCGGCCGCCGGCTTGCTTGCGATGTCGAAGGCGAGCCGGTCGGAGCTCTCGCTCATCAACGGCGCGTATTTCTCGCGGAAGCGCGACAGCCCGATCGCATCGTCGGCGAGCGCGTAGCCGACGGCGGCGCGGATCACGTCGCTCTTCTCGACCGCGTTGAGCGGCTTGAAGTCGCGAAAACGCTCGCCGTAGTAGAGCTCGATCTGCTCGGCGGATTCGCGCCAGCGCCGCGCCGCCCAGAAGATGTCGGAGCGCAGGCGGATGGCCTCGCGGCCCGCGACGTTGGAGACGATGTCGAGCGCGAGGTCGTGGCGGCCGACGTCGCTCTGCGCGCGCGCCTCCAGCAGCAGGCGCTGCTGGCGCAATTCGCCGGACAGATCGCTGATGCGGCTCGCCCGCAGCGCCGAGATGGCCATGTCGGGCTTGCGGTTGGCGAGATAGACCATGGCGAGGCGGGCCGCGACCTGCGCGCGCGCCGCGCCTTCGAGGCGGTGGTCGACCTGGTATTGCAGGAGCTCGGCGGCCTGGTCGAGCAGGTCGATAGACGCCAGGCGATCGGCGAGCTTGCGGATCAGCTCGTCGCCGCGCCGGCCGATCGGCGTCAGCTCGCGGAACTCGTAGAACATCCCGAGCGCCTCGATCGGCGGAAGATCGTCGCCCTTGGAGCTCAAGAAGATCTGCGAGAACAGCTCCTGCGCAAGGTCCTGCGCCTGGCGCGAGGCTTCCGCATTCGGTTGGAGTATCGTCGCGGTACGGGCCGCGGCGAGCGCATCCCGGTAGCGGCCCATGTCGGCATACATCCGCGCCAGCAACTGCAGCGTCTTCACCTCGATGGCGTCGCCGCGCCAGGTCATCGCCAGCGTCTCGAGCTCACGCAGCGCGTCATCCTTGGTGATCTCGTCGCGCTTCTGCCGCAGCGCGACCTCGAGCTGCTTGGCTTCGGCGGCGGCCGGCCGGTCGTCCGAGCCGACAGCGAACTTGTAGTCGTCGAGCGCGTCCTTGTCGTGGCCGAGCGCTTCGGCGAGCCTGCCGCGCAGCACCGCGAAGGACGGCGCCATGTCCGGCGGCACGCCGACGACCTCGAGCTCGCTGCGCCGCTTGGAGGCGCCGGCATAGTCCTTCACCTCGAGCGAGGCCCGCATCGCATCCATCGTCACGATGCGCTGGACGTCGAGCGGCAGCGAGGCGATGGCGAACTCGACGTTCTTGAACTTTTCGCGCGCATCGGCCCACTTCCCTTGCCGCGCATAGGCGAGCGCCTTCCAGAGCTGCGAGTCGTGACTGTTGCCGATCACGGGATTGGCGAGATCCTTCAGCCCCTGCCCAGGCCGGCCAATGAGGATGCTCGCGATCGCGTGCATGATCAGCGCCGAGGACTCCTCCTTGTTGAGGGGATCGGCCAGCATGACGTCGGTCATCGCCTTGGCTTCGTGATACATGCCGCGCGACATGTAGAAATGCGCGAGGTCAAGCCGCGGGATCGAGCGCTGCGCCGGCTCGACCGCCGCGATCGCGGCGACCAGCGCGCTCTGGCGGTTCATGAACAGCTCGGACTGTCCCTTGCGCCATTCCTCGATGTTGAAGACCGGCCGCACCGCGGTCGGCGCGCGCTCGGCGGAGACGTCGACCGGCGACAGCGTCAGCCCGCCCTTCTTGCCCAGGATCACCTTGTCGGAGCCGACCTCGACGCCGACCTCGTCGGAGTTCGGACGAATGGCGATGCCGTGCGCGGATTCGAGCAGCGAGAGATCGACCAGGTCCTGCCGCTTGATGAAGCCGCGGACCGGCCGCGGCGCGGTGACGACGTAGAGCGTGTCGCCGGCGTCGGGATCGGTCAGCTTGTGCAGCATGCCCGGATTGGCGAAGGGGATAGCGATATTGGCGAGCGCCGGGTCAGTGATGTTGCGCATCATCATTAGCGGCAGCGGCGTTGCCTGGATCTTGTCGGCGAGCGTCAGGAGCCAGTTGGTCTCCTTGCCGTTCTCCTCACTCGACAGCGAATAGACCAGCGGCCGATTGAGGCGGATGCGGATGGCCTGGCCCTTGTCGAGCGGCGTGCGGCTGACCTCGCCGATCATCGCGCCGCCCTTGGCGCGGATCGGCTCGACGTCGATGGCTTTCTGGGTGTCGAACACCAGCCAGACGGTGTCGCCGCGCCGGAATGCGGCGGCGGGCGTTGCGACCGAGAGCGGGAACGTCACGCGCAGGCCGTCGCTGTCGCGGCGGGCATCGACGCTCGGCGCGGTGTCTTGCGCGACGGCCGGAGCCGGCGCCTCGACTGGTGCGGCTTTCGCCATGTCCTTCGGCGCGTCCTTGACCGGCTCCTTCGGCGCTTCGGCGGCCATCGGTGCTAACGGTTTTGGCGCAGCAGCCGGCGCTGCGGCCTCTGCAGCCGCCGGCGCGAGTTTCGGCGCCTCGGCCGAATGCGCAGCTTGAGCCGTGACAGGCTCGGGCGCGGCCAGCACCGGCGCGGGCTTCGGCGCCTCGGCAGCCGGCGCCGCGCCCGCGACCTCAGGCTTCACCTCGATCTTGGCCTCGCGCGCGATGGTCTCGGAGGTCGGCGGCGCGATCTCGCGCGGCATCTCCTTCTTCTCCACCGCCGCGTGCGGTCCCTGCGTCGCGACCGGCTTTGCTGGCGCCAGGACCTGCTCGGCCGTCGTCGCGGCCTTGTTCTTGTCCGGCTGGAAGGCGACGTCGACGACATAGTTCTTGTCGTCGCGGAAAGAGTGCACGTCGGCCTCGCCGATCAGCGCGATCTCGACATTGGTCTGGTCGATGTCCGCCTTCTGCTTGATCGAGGCCACGTTCGGGGGCGCCGCCACGACCGCGTCGGCGAGATCGAAGTTGAGATTGGCGTTGAAGGCGAGCGTCAGCTTCTGCTCGTTGAGCACCGAGGAGACGCCGACGCCGTCGGGCATCTCGAAGACGAAGCGCACGAAGGTCGGCTGCACCGAGGCGCGGACGCGGATCGGCGGGCGCTTCTTGGTCTCGGCGGCCACGCGCTGGGCGCGCAGCGCGCGCTCCGCGGCGCGCGCACGATCGGAGAGTTCCTTCACCACGTCCATCGGCAGGCTCGGCGGCGCGCCCTTCCAGCCCTCGGGCAGAAGGTCGACGAAGGTCCGCTCGCCGGCATTCATGGTGTTGACGGTGACGCGGCGCGCGAGCGACAGCCGGATCGCCCCGCCGTCGGGATCGCGGCGAGCGGAGTTGACGTAGTCGGGGGCACCCTCCGGGATGCGGTCGACCGGTACATCGACCGGTCGCTCGAAGCGGATGATCAGGATCGATCCCGCGGTCGTCACCTCGGACGAAACGTCCTCGCCGAGCTTGATGACGAGGCGCGCAAAACCGCCGCCGGCCGAGAAGGTCGCCTCGCCCCGCACCGGCTCGGCGCGCGCGGGCAAGGCCAGGCCCACCAATAGGCAGGCGGCCAGTACGGACAGCACGCGGACATGACGCTGCACGCCCGGCGCCGAGGTCAACACCAAGGCGCGGGCTCGCGACCAAAATCCAGCGGCAGCCTGTCGCGCCATTGGCGGCATTTCATCCGGTCCGACGATTCATGCCGGCAATGGGGCCGGCCTGTGCCCTCGACTGTAAGGTTTCGCCAATTAAGGACTTGTTAATGCTGTCGGATTGATTTGACCGGCGCTCGCTGCGCCGCACCAGCGTTCCCGAAACGGCCAGTCGAGGGCCCCCGGCGGTGGGAAGTAGCGCCATCGGTCGCACGTCCACGGAGCGCCGCCCCGGCTGCCGTTCTGCTATAGTGCGGACATGACGATCGGGATCGCCGGACCCGGCCAGAAGGCGCCGCGGCGCAGTGCTGCGGCAGGGTTCATTATCGCGGCCATCGCCATCGTCATTGGTCTGATCCTGCTCGCTCTCGTAAGCGACGTCCTGGTCGACTGGATGTGGTTCGCCTCGATCGGCTACAGGCAGGTCTTCTGGATCACGATCGGCGCCAAAACTGCTGGCTTCCTCGTCGTTTTCGCAGCGACTGCCACCGTATTGTGGGTGAACGCGCGGATTGCTCTTGGTCTCGCCGGGCGGCGAACCCGGTTGCCAGCGGCCTTTGTCCCAACAGTTGGAGCCGCTGCGGCTCAGCCCGATCCGCTTGAATTCCTGCGCGAGCGACTGCCGTGGCGTGGCGTGATCGCCGCCAGTAGCTGCCTCGTCGCCTTGCTTGTCGCCTGGGGCGAGGTCGGCAACTGGAGCACGCTGCTCCGGTTCATCTATCAAGTGCCGTACGGCAGCAACGATCCCTTGTACGGCAAGGACATCGGTTTCTACCTCTTCTCCCTGCCCGCCTTTGTCGCCGTCAAGAACTGGGCAATGCTGACGCTCGTCATGAGCGCGCTGTTTGCCGGGTTTGTCTATTGGGTGCATGGCGACATCGAGGACCGGGCTCAGCGAATGTCGCCGGCGGCGATCTCCCACGGTTCGGCACTGCTTGGGCTTTTCTTCGCCGTGAAGGCGTGGTCCTACGGGCTCGACCGCTACCACCTGCTGTTCGGCGACAACGGCGTGGTGGTCGGCGCAGGCTATACCGACGTCAACGTCGAATTGCCGGTGCTTTGGATCCTGATCGCGCTGTCGATCGTCGCCGCCTTGGCCGCATGGGCGAACCTGTGGGTGCGCACCTACCGCCTCCCCACCGCCGCGATTGCGCTGCTCTTCAGCGCCGCATTCCTGCTATCGGGCATCATCCCGGCAGTCTTTCAGCGCTTCTACGTCAGGCCAAACGAGCTGGACTGGGAGCGTCCCTATATCGAACGCAACATCACGCTGACCCGGGAGGCCTACAATCTCAATCGGATCTCACCGAAGCCGTTCCCTGCGGAACAGACGCTGACCTTCAACACGCTCGAGGCCAACAAGGCCACGATCGCGAATATAAGGCTGTGGGACTGGCAACCATTGGCCGACACTTACGCGCAATTGCAGGAGATCCGCACCTACTACAAGCTGCGCAACCTCGATGTCGACCGCTACTGGCTCGGCGGCACCTACCAGAGCGTGATCCTCTCGGCCCGCGAGCTGAATTCCGAGTTGCTGCCGCCCAACGCGCAGACCTGGGTCAACCGCCACATCCTGTTCACCCATGGCAATGGTGCGGTGCTGAGCCCGGTCACCCAGAAGAGCAGCGAAGGGCTTCCGCTCCTCTACCTGCACGATGTTCCTCCGGTTGCTCAGGGAGGTCCCGACATTCGCGAGCCGCGCATCTACTACGGGCAGCAGACCGAGGACTACGTCATCGTCAAGGCGACCGTGCCGGAGTTCGATTATCCCAAGGGAAAGGACAACGTCTACGCGTCCTATGACGGCGCCGGCGGCGTCCCGCTGTCGAGCATGGTGCGGCGACTGATCTTCGCTCACTATTTCAATGACGTGAACCTGTTTCTTTCTGACTACATCGGCAACGGCAGCCGGATCATGATCCGGCGCAAGATCCAGGAGCGAGTCGGCACGATCGCCCCGTTCCTGGTTCTGGATCGCGATCCCTACCTCGTCGTCAGCGAGGGCCGGATGTTCTGGATTCAGGACGCCTACACGACCAGCGAATATTTTCCCTATGCGCAGCGCGCGTCCGGCCTCAATCTCAACTACATCAGAAATTCAGTGAAGGTAATCATCGATGCCTATAACGGCACTGTCGACTTCTATCTGATGGACCAGGCGGACCCGATCGCCGCGACCTATCGTCGAATTTTCCCGGCTCTCTTCAAGCCGTTCACGGCGATGCCTCCCGATCTGCAAAGGCACATTCGCTATCCCGAGGACCTCTTCCTCATCCAGGCTCGGCTTTTCCAAACCTATCACATGGAATCTGCCGATGTTTTCTACAACCGCGAGGACCTCTGGCAATTCCCGCGCCAGCCGGCCGGCGACGGCATCTCTTCGATGGACGGCACGACGGCGATGGCGCCCTACTACATCATCATGCGGCTGCCCGGCGAAGCTCAAGCCGAGTTCTTTCTGATGATCCCGATGGTACCGAGCCGCCGCGACAACATGATCGCATGGCTGGCTGCGCGCTGCGACGAGCCCGGCTATGGCAAGCTGATCGTGTACGAATTTCCCAAGGAGAAGCTGGTCTACGGACCGTTCCAGATCGAGGCGCGCATTCATCAGAACACGGAGATCTCCCAGCAGATCTCGCTATGGAACCAGATGGGATCGCGGGTAATCAGGGGAAACCTGCTCGTGATCCCAATCGAGAATTCAATCCTCTACGTGTCGCCACTCTATCTGCGGGCCGAGCAAGGGCATTTGCCGGAACTGAAACGGGTGATTGCCGCCTATGGCGAGCACGTCGTCATGAAGGAAACGCTTGAGGAAGCTTTGTCGGCGCTCTTCGCGAACGGCGGGCCCGCAACGACAGCGCCGGGTGGGACCGCGGAGTTGCCCAGTGAAGGAGCAACGGCGGCACGAGCGCAGGAGGCGCTCGCGCACTACGATCAGGCAATGGAGCGGTTGAAATCCGGCGATTGGGCAGGCTTCGGCAAACAGATCGAGGCGATGCGCCGCCTGCTGGAAGACATCCGCCGGCAACCGGGCGGTCCGTGAGGACCAGGCCCAGTGAAGTCCGCCATTCGCCTGAACTGAACCGGACGATGACTTCCGTATGTTCGGGTCATGGTTCGCGACCCACGGCCTGCTGAAAGACAAAGGCCCGCCCCCGAGTGTGGGGAAGAACGGAAGGCTTCAAGAGTTGGAGGCGGGCCTCAAGGGCATTGCTATTCCAAAGCGGCGGGCGGAGTCCGTAAGCCAGCGCCCGTCACGTCATGACGTAGGTGAAATCTAAGCACCACCGAACCCGCCTGAATACCGGATTTTGATACCTCGACAGTCGCAGTCCATGTTTGCGAATGCGGGCCTCAGCAACTACCGCAGCCCGTAGCGCACGAAATCGTCGCCGATCCTGGGCTGAATTGTCTGTGCCGCCACGATATCGGCGTCACCGCCAGCCTTGTCGCCTTGTTTGAGCCGGGCGAGCCCGCGCCCATAAAGCGCGCTCGCAAGCTTCGGCTCGAGCCGCAGCACCGAGTTGTAGTCATCGATGGAGGCGGCGAGCTGGCCCATTTTCAGGAGGACCAGAGCACGTGAATCGTACGTTGCCGCATTGCCCGATCCCGATTGCAGCGCCTTGTTACAGTCTTCGAGCGCAGCCTGTAGAGCGCCCTGCATTGTGTGGGCCCAACAGCGTCCGCTCCACGCGCCAGCCATATCTGGCCGCAAGCGAATGGCCGCGTCGTAATCTTGCGCCGCACGATCGTACGCGTTCTTTCGCAGGTTGGCCTCTGCACGGTTCGCGAAGGCCTCGCCGTAGTTGGGATTGAGCTTGATGGCCTCATCCAATGACGCGATCGCGAGGTCGTATTCGCCTTTCATCAGTTGGGCCACACCGCGGTTGTTGAAGGCCTTGGTATAGCCCGGGTTGAGCTCGATCGATTGATCGAAATCGTGGATGGCTCGGTCATAGTGTCCCGTTTCGGCATAAGCGTTGCCACGGTTATTATGTGCGATGGCCAAGGCCTTCGTCGCGCCTGGGTGCGCGTCGATGAACGCGGTGCAACCATCAATTCGCGCTTCGAGCGAGGCGCGCCCGACGCTGTTGCACAGCTCGATCGTCTTGAGATAACCCCCTTCCTGCTTCGGCGCCTGCGCCACCGCCGGCAGCTCGAGCAATAGCAGGATGAGACCGGACGCCACGCCGCCGGTGATGGTTCCTGTCGCACTCGGCTTCATATCGGGAATCCCGATCACGGACTGAGGAAACTTCCATCCCTGGTGAAAGGCTTCTAGCACCGTCGGCAGATGTTCAAGTTGAGCTTGCGGTCGGCTTTCTGTTCGGATGGCCCGGTGGACGCGGCGGATTTCTTTGTCACCTTGCTCTTGCTCTTGCCCTCTTCGATGAGGGTAGAGAATTTCACCGACCCGTTGTCGGATATCTCGACATGCGGCGTGGTGCCTCGGATGCCCATTGTTGCGGCCGGGGTGTCGACCTTCATGTCACCAGTTTTCGCGACTTTGCCGGCAACGAAGGTGAACGTCCCTTTGGCGAGGCTGAAGAAAGTCGAATTGGACTTTCCGTTCGGGTCGTAGACGTACTCGTCCAAGGTCATGTGCGCGTTGCTCGACAGATTGAACGAGCTGCCATCGGTAAAGTTGATGCCAACCCGACCGTCATCCCCCGTCTGTACCACGTCCCCCAGATAGACGAGATCGCCGGCTTTCGTCTGATTGGCTTGGGGGGGCACGTTGGCCTGAACGACGACCGCGTTCGCGTGCTCGATCGTGACCGAGCCCGCGGCGGTTACGACCTTGCCAATTGGCTTCGATGAAAAGTTCTGAAGGACGGGCTTGGCGGAATCGACTTGCGCGCGCGCAGCATCGGGCAAGAAACCGGCGAGCGTCAGAACAAAGGCGGCCACCAATCCGAATATCGAATATGCACGCATGACCTCCCCCTTCGTCGAGAAGATCTTCGCCCCAGTCCTCTACGATCTTTCAAAATTCGCGAGTAGGACGGCAAATAGTATAATTTAATTGTTGTTAAATCCACCCCGGCGGCATATTTTTGTTCCGCAGGTTCGGAATACCGCGAAATTGCAATACCTCTTATTTGGAAGAGCAGATCGCTTCGATGGAAGGGGCCGGATACTCAGCGGTACGAAAGTAGTTCACGGCGGCCTCGCGCTGAACGCGTCTCTTTCTTGAATCGACTTGGGTCATCTCGATCAGGATTTCGGCGGGCGAGCCTCGGGCTGCCGGCGCCATGATTTGTTGACCTCGTGGCGAGGGCAGACCAGAGCGAAAGAAAAACGGCGCCGCGCTGAGCCTGAATTCCTCGACTGACGAGGTCGAAGGCTATGTTAGTTGCGTCCGGCGTTGAGGCCGGAGACGTGACCTCCGTGGTCCCGCCTCCGAAGATAATCGGCACCGTTCACACGGCAATCGGTTGCGGCACCCTCAGGCGCGCGAGCGGTGTCGCCACCGAAGTCATGGTTGGCGATCCACTCTGCCTTGGTGACGTGATCGAGACTGCCGACGACGGGCAGATCGGCATCCGCTTCATTGACGACACCCTCTTCAACCTCTCCAGCGGCGCTCGCATGGAGGTGAGCGAATTCGGCTGCGATCTCGACGGCACCTCCGGTTCCGCCCATTTCAGGATATCCAACGGCACCTTTGCTTTCGTTGCCGGCCAGTCGGCAAAGAACGGTGCCCTGACGGTCGACACCCCAGTTGGGAGCATTCGCGGTCGGATCCATACGGGCGGGCTCGGAATGCTGACGCTCGGAACATTGATATTCTCGATGTTGAAGAGCGCCGAGGCCGCAGACGCGAACATCACGTTCCTGGACAATGACAGCATCACGTACAAGGACGTCGAGCACGGCGCGTTCGAGCTTGTGACAAAGGAGGCGATCCCACGACACATCATCGTGGAGGATCCCGGCGAGACGGTCGTGCTCAACAAGATCGGGTCTTCAGTCAGCATCAACCAGGTCGTCAATACTCCGGCTCGCATGGAGGAGCTCCAGGCGGCGGAGCATGACGTGTGGGCCAATCTCTCGAAGGAGATCGAGGCAAAGGGCTCGGGCACGACTCCCTTCCCGGAGACGCTGCCGCTGGAGCCAATCAATTTCATCGAGTCTGATGGCCCTGCGCAGCTACATTCGCTTCCGATCGTGCTGCCCAGCACCGTCGTCGTTCCCGACAATCCCATCATCCTTCATTCGCCGCCGACGTTCAATATTCAGTCGGGACCGGTCGAACTCGATACGGTTGTGTTTGACACCTTCACTGCGACCAGCGGAACGTTCAGCGCCAGCAGCACCAGTGACGCGCCACTTTTTTTCGGCATCAGCGGCGGGACCGCCGGCGATACGGTCGTGGGTGGAGTGACGTATGATGTGTCGAAAGGCAGCCCCTATGGCACGCTCTATGTGAACAGCGCCAGCGGCGCCTATACCTTCGTACCGAACAGTGACGCCATCAACGCGCTGACGGCGCCAACGACCGACGATTTCGTCATTACAGTGTCGGACGGCAACCTTACCACTGCTCAGACCTTCACAATCAACATCGATGGCGTCAATGACGCCGCCGTCATTTCCGGCGTCACGACCGGCTCGTCAACCGAAGCGGGCGGCGTCGCCAATACGGCGCCTGGCATATCCGCAACCGGCACGATG
The DNA here is from genome assembly GCF_024199885.1 of Bradyrhizobium sp. CCGUVB23. NCBI lineage: Bacteria > Pseudomonadati > Pseudomonadota > Alphaproteobacteria > Hyphomicrobiales > Nitrobacteraceae > Bradyrhizobium > Bradyrhizobium sp. CCGUVB23. The sequence continues at coordinate 7,252,468 of NZ_JANADQ010000001.1, read as the reverse complement.
ACCGATAAAGACGTCGACAATACGCCCAACACCTTCACGGTCGTGAGTTCGAAGGCCAGCACGGGGGGCTACGGCACGTTTAGCGTGACCGCGGCGGGCCTCTGGACCTACACAGTCGACAACGCCAACAGCAAGGTCCAGGCGCTCAATGTCGGCGACACATTGACCGACACCTTCACCGTGACGACCATCGACGGTACGCCGCAGATGGTGACGATCACCATCCACGGCGCCAACGATGCCGCGATCATCTCGGGCGACACGACCGGCTCAGTGACCGAGGCAGCCGGCTGCAAGCCGGGAATTCCGACCGCGACCGGTACGCTGACCGACACCGACGTCGACAATACGCCCAACACCTTCGTGGCGATCGGCTGTCCCGAAGCGGGCAGCTACGGCACCTTCACGATGACGGCGGCCGGCGTCTGGACCTACACGCTCGACAACAGCAAGTGCGCAGTGCAGGCGCTCAATGTCGGCGACACCTTGACCGACAAGTTCACCGTGACCACGATCGACGGCACGCCACAGGTGGTGACGGTCACCATCCATGGCGCCAACGATCCCGCCATCATCTGCGGCAAGACAACCGGATGCGTGGTCGAGGCCGCCGGCTGCAAGCCGGGTATGCCGACTGCGACCGGCACGCTGACCGATACTGACGTCGACAATCCGCCCAACACGTTCACCGCAGTGTGCTCACCCAAGGCCAGCTCAGGCGGCTACGGCACTTTCACAATGACGGCAGCGGGCGTCTGGACCTACACGCTCGACAACAGCAACAGTGCGGTGCAGGCGCTCAATGTCTGCGACAAGCTCACCGACACCTTCACAGTGACCACGATCGACGGCACGCCGCAGGTGGTGACGATCACCATCCAGGGCGCCAACGACCCCGCCATCATCTCCGGTACCACGACGGGCTCGGTAACCGAACCCGTCTGCAAGACGCCGGAGGCACCGAAGGCCACCGGCACGCTCACCGACACCGATGTCGACAATCCGTCCAACATGTTCACCGCGGTTTGCGCGCCAAAGTGCACCACGCACGGCTATGGCACCTTCACGATGACGGCGGCGGGCGTTTGGACCTACACGCTCGACGAGGACAACTGCGCGGTCCGGGCGCTCAAGGCGTGCGACACGCTGACCGATACTTTCACGGTGACCACGATCGACGGGACCCCGCAGGTGGTGACGATTACCATCCACGGCGCAGGCTTCCGGAACCTCGACAGCTCGGCCACCGCAACGCAAGCGGATCCGCCACCAACCGATGGCGCATCGAAACAAGACGGCACGGCGAGCGCAAGCGACGCCAGCCAGGCACTCCACTCGGCAGCCAGTCCAGACTCAACGCACGACGCCAGCCAAACCGACGTGGTCGCGGCCGGTTCCAGCAGCCCGACGACGGCCGCCAAGAGTGCGGACGACACCGGTCAGGCTGAATCGAAGCCTGAGACGATCAGCGCGCTCGATGCCAACGATCTCGCCAACAGCGACCATTTTGTTTTTTCGTTCGTGGCCAATCCGGTCTCCGGCGCAAGAAGCGAGCAAGGCATCGCACCCATTCAGTCCGCCGCGGATCATTCCGAATTGTCCGATCCTGCCCCCTCGCTCGTGGACTCACATCTTCTCACGGCGCTCAGCGCCGAAGTGGTCTTTCGCTTCAGGGACGAAATTGCCGATGCCAAAGGCTCGGGCGCTGTTGCGCTCACGGAGCTGCTCCCTACCCCTTCGTCGGTCGATGCAAACACCGCACCCACGGGACTTCTCAGAGTGCAAGCAGTTGAACCGCTTGCACCCGTGCACGACTCCGCTGACCTGCTGAATCCGGCCGTTCATGAGGCAAGCGCTCAGACCGCCTTCCACCACGAGCTGATGGTGTGAAGAATTTCGACCGGTAGGCTCTATGGCTCAGGTTCCGATCGAAACAAAATTTGATCATAGGCCTAAGGAAAACGTGAATATTCCCCAAAAGTGACTTGATCTTTTTCACCTCTATTCTTGGCGAATTTGTGGATGGGTAAGAAGTGATGACCGATCAACAATTGGCACTTGATGCGATTAGCGAAGCGCAATCGATCCTCGAAGAATACCTCCAGCCGCGACCTCAGAGCACAGAGCGTGTTCTCGACAAGCTGATCGAAGTTCTCGAACGTCCCGAGCTGGTCGTCGCTGTAAGTCGTTTACAGCAGCGAAGCAGTTCCTTTGCGGACCAATGAGGAACCGGCTCCGATCGATCGCCCTTACCGCGTGCGCGGCCTGGCTTTTGCCAGCCGGGATACCCGATGCAGTGGCGAAGCAACAATGCAGCAGCGCGATGCCCTCGTCGACGCAGGGCCGCTGGTGGTCCTATCGCATCATCGATGGAAGGAAATGCTGGTACGAGGGTAAGCCTATGCTCCCCAAATCGGAGCTGGAGTGGTCGAAGCAGAATTCGGCACGACCAGTTTTGGAAGCGGACGTGAGAGGCGCGGCGGCAGCAAGCCCGGCCAATCCCTTGAACTCGCAAGCGTGGGCCGTGGACTACGACACTTTCGAAGCACGTTGGCGCGCCCGGATCGGAAATCGCTGACCCAATCAGGCCGGGCACTGCATCGTTCAACGCCTCACAACGTCGCGTGTTAAGCGCAACCTGCGGCTATGCCGCGAGGCTCCTTCAATGTGGCCTGCCGATCCAATCCGGCGCCGAGGAGCTCTGCTGCCGGGAACAAACGTCACCGTCACTGTCGTCTTCCTCAGAGGACGGCAATGCGTGCTGATGATCCAAGGTCGATGTCCAGGCGGACGTCATCGCCACGATCAGTAAACGATTGATGGCCTCAATTGCGCGTTCCGCTATGGATGAGCAGTAGTTCATCGCTCTCTCCGCGCCACTGATTTGCGAACGGCCCTAGCTTAGTCCCAGTCTGCGCTGCGCGACTGTCGTCCATCTCACATTTTGCGCGCGTCAACTCATCGCACGTTCAGAACGTGAAGCGCCATCTGATTGCATCTGCAACGCGATGCGGCTCTTCGTCGCTCACTTCATGAGTGAGGACGGGCTGCGCGGTGAGGTTTTGCGAGCGCGCCCGCTCAACCGTTGAGACGTTGCAACCGATGAGCGACTCAGAATGAGATAGCATCGTGACGATCCGATTTCGATTGATCAGGCGGGGGCTCGATCGATGCGCGGGGAAGCCAATTGCATCATATGCAGCAGGGCAAGAGCACTCATAGCTCTCGTTCCAGTCGCCAGAGGATATGCACTGAAGGTCTACGAGTGCGCCTGTTGCCATAGCACTCTGCATCTGGTGACGCGGGTCACGAAGGCGGATCTGATCAAGCAACGATGCGGCACCCCGCTTCCCGCCGGGAAGTGGTTCGATGCGACGACTGCCGATATCGGAGATCGCAGGGTTCACCAGCGGGTCGCGAACTAGACAACCGGTCTGAACGCGCCCTAGCCGAACGACCTCATGATCTGAGACAGCATCGCGGTAGCGCCTCGGGTATACCGGGCGCCGAATAGTTGCTCATCCACGTAATGAAGGGCGAGGAGAGCAACAAGTGCAGCCATTGCAACTCTCATGCTGAGAAGCATGATCCGCAGAAGCTAATGGCGTCTTAATCCATTCTCGCAGCGACCGATGCTGCATTGCAGAGAAGGCATCGCGGGGGGAAGTGGTGCGCTGAACGAGCGGCTATGCGCGAACCAACAACGCCTCGGATTGGCCGCCAACACGCCCGAATCACAGGCGCAGATGGTCCTCGCCGGGGTGCTTCGCTTGAGTATTGGGGTTCTCCGGCTCCGCTCCACCGCGAACCTCAGCCCCCAGCCCCATCGCGGTGGAGCGGCAAGCTCCTCCGGGGTCAATTCGGCTTTTGCGTCGGGCGACCCTCGATCTTGGGCAGATCGGCCGCATCGGCAGAACGGTCTCCTCCGCCACCGGCGCGGCGGGCCATCTCGACCGTCAGCCGCTCGGCGGCCTCGGGCGACATCAGCCCCATGATGTCGGACATCTTGCGCGGCGCGATCTGCGTGGCGATCTCGATCAGCACGCCCATCTCCAGCCGATCGAACACCCGCGCGGCGTCCTTGGGCTTCATGCTCTCATACGTGGTGACGAGGCCCTTGAGGCGCTGAGCTTCCGCCGCCTTCTGCTCGGCCGCGGTGGTGGAGATGCGGGATTCCACCGCCTTCATCTCCTCGACCTTGGACTCGATGCGCTTCTCGGCCGCCTTGAGCAGGCTCTCGCGAATGTCGATCTCGCGCTGGCGCGCTTCGAGCTCCTGGCGGCGGTTCTGCAAGCGCTCCAGAATCGCGCGCTCGGCAGGCGAGGTCTGCTCGCGGGATTCTTCCGGCTTGATCACCTGGCCTTCGGGCTTGGTCTCGGGCGCGGCCGGTTTCGGCGCATCTTCCTTGGAAGCCTCCTTCGGCGCGCCGTGCGTCGAGCCGGTGATGTCGGGATCTTCGCGGCCAGTCGGGAAGTTGAGGTTCTCCTGTGCCCAGGATTTCTTGGTCGTCTTCGGCTGGTAGTCGAACACATAGCCGCCGTTGATCACGAGGCCGGCGACCTTCAGCGTGGCAAGGGCGGCAACTGCGATCAGTACGACGGGAATGACGCGGATGTTACGAAAGGATTTCATACAGCGACTTTATGCGGCAAGCCCGTTGGACCTTCTGCGCTCGGAGAACGCTTCGGCAGCCGCCGCCACCGCCTTCGCCGCAGAGGGCTTGGCGACCGGGGCTGCGGCAGCTTCCGGATTCGTCACGGGGCGCGCAGCGATGGCGATCTTGGAGAGGCGCCGCACCACGTTGTCGGCCTCGCCGAGCTGGCGGTAGAGCTGGTCGGACATCTGCGTTGCGGCCGCGAGCTGGCTGCCGAGATTCTCGTTGACGTCGCGGACAGCGAGCTTCAGCCCGCCGATCGCGCGCTCGGCGATCTCGGTCGCGGTGATCAGCTCGGCGATGACGGCTTTCAGTGAATGCTCGTCCGCCTTCAGCCGCGTCAGCCGCTTGTTGAGCAGGATGCAGTAGCCGATCGTCAGCATCAGGAGGATTGCGACCAGCGTCTCGATCGCCATGCCTAAGGAGTGGTTCATGGTGCCTCCATCATCTTGTTCTGCTCGTCGACCTTCTCGAACATCGCAAGTGTCGTAACTGGCTTGCGCAGGGGTTTCGTCACGCGGATCGCGACGCGGTCGCCGACGCGCCCCATCCGCCCTTCGGTCAGCGTGACGCTGCCGCAGCGCACGGTCACGTTGGCATCCGCGCGCATGTCCAGCGGCAGCGTGTCGCCGACCTTCAGCCGCATCAGCTGCTTGAGCGGAATGTCGGCCTCGTAGAGCACGGCATCGACTGCAATCTCGGCCTGGACGATCTCGGTGGCGAAATGGCCTTCCCAGATCGTGTCACGGCCGAACTTTTCGCCCATGAACATCTGGAGCAGGACGCCCCGGATCGGCTCGATGGTCGCGTAAGGCAGCAATAGTTCGATGTTGCCGCCACGATCTTCCATGTCGATGCGCAGTCGCACCAGGATCGCGGCGTTCGCAGGACGGCTGATCGCTGCGAAACGCGGATTGGTCTCGAGCCGGTCGATCGTGAAGGTCACCGGAGACAGCGGCCGGAATGCCTGTTCGGCATCGGCCAGCACTACCTCGACCAGCCGCTTGACCAGCTCGGTCTCGATCGTGGTGTAGGGCCGGCCTTCGATGCGGAGCTGGCTCGCGCCCCGCCGACCGCCGAGCAGCACGTCGATCATCGAATAGATCAGGCTGGAGTCGACCACCGCCATGCCGAAGTTTTCCCACTCCTCGGCCTTGAACACCGAGAGCACGGCTGGCAGCGGGATCGAGTTCATGTAGTCGCCGAAACGCACCGAGGTGATGCGGTCGAGCGAGACTTCGACGTTGTCCGAGGTGAAATTGCGCAAGGAGGTCGTCAGCAACCGCACCAGGCGGTCGAAGACGATTTCGAGCATCGGCAGACGCTCGTAGGAGACCATCGCCGAATCGATGATCGCGCGAATGCCGGAATGATCGTCGAGCGTGACGTCGCCGACGGTGAAGCCGAGGAGATTGTCGATTTCCTCCTGCGACAGCACCCTCTCGCCTGAGTTCTTGCCGTTGCCGAGATCGCGGCTGCCGTCCTCGACCATGGCCGCCCATTGCAGGGCCATGGTCTCGGATAGTTCATTCTCGGCAGCAGCCTTCGCGGCCTCCGCGGGATCCTCGGAATCGAGCGAGGCCTCCCATTGGGCGGCTATGGCATCTTGGTCGACTGGATCGTTGCCCGCCATGGCGCTAGCCCATTACCTTCACTTGCACCGTCACTGCACCACGACTTCCTTGAACAGCACTGCGCTGACCTGGATCGGCGCGACCGCCGCGTTGACGCGCTTGGTCAGCTCTTCCTTGAGGCGGAAGATGCCGGCGGAGCCGTTGAGGTCGGAGGGGCGGAGTTCCCGCACATACGTCTGGAAGATATCGGTGACGCGCGGCATCGTCGGCTTGATCGCCTCGATCTGCTTCTCTTCCTTCAGTTCGAGCACGATCTTCAGCCGCAGATATTGCACGCGCTCGCCGGGCGCGCCGGCGAGGTTGACCATCATGTCGGGCACGTCGACGAAGGCCGGCGGCTTCGGCGGCGGCGCAGCCTCGGCATGGTGCTCGTCATCGCCATGACGGAGGAAGAGAAACCAGGTCGCCGCACCGCCGCCGAGAATGGCCAGCGCGGCGACGGCGATGATGATGAGCTTGAGCTTGTTCTTCGGCGGGGCCGCCTCAGTGCCGTCAGTGGCTGCGCCGCCTTCCGCTTCATTCTCTGCCATGGTCGCCGCGCTCGCTCACTATAAAGGGTCTTAAGAGAGCGAAACCTCTGGTCGGCCAGTGACGCGAAACAAATGCCCCAGCGCGCAACGCGCTCCTCACAGCTGCAAACGCTACGGTAATGATGGTTAACAGAACCTTTCGATTGCCCCCGCGCTAGGAAAAATCTGCCGGGCAAACATGGTCAACAGAACCTTTCTGCCGCTCCCCGCCCACCCCTCCCGAACACTTAAGCGCTTGCAAATACGTGACTTTCTGAGTTGGCACGGCTTTCGCTGAGGAAAGGCCGAGACCGGACGGTTTGGGAGAGCCCGAAGGTCTCATCGACGGGTCGGCCAAGACGCTTGGGAGAGCGGCGAAGCAGGACCTCCACAGGGGAGAACCATCCGATGCAGAACGCGCTTCTGGTCGGTTTATCGCGGCAGATGACGTTGGAACGGCAGATGGATGTCATCGCCAATAACGTCGCCAATGCCAACACCAACGGCTTCAAGGCCGATCGCACGCTGTTTGAGGAATTCCTCAGCTCGCGCGCGCATGAGGACAATTTCGTCGGCTCCGACCGCCGGGTCTCCTATGTGCAGGACCGCGGCACCTTCCGCGACGTCGGCCAGGGCCCGATGGAGGAGACCAAGAACCCGCTCGACCTCGCGGTCGATGGCAACTCCTTTTTCGCGGTGCAGACCGCCGGCGGCGAGCGCTACACCCGCGACGGCAAGTTCTCGCTCAACAACCAGGGCCAGCTCGTCACCTCGGACGGCAATCTCGTGCTCGGCAATGCCGGCCCGATCACCTTCCAGCCGACCGACCACGACATCAACGTCGCGCCCGACGGCACGGTGACGGTGCTCGAGGGCACCGCCCGCGTCGACTCCATCCGCGGCAAGATCCGCATGGTCGCCTTCGACGATCCGCAGAAGCTCGCCAAGCAGGGGGCCAATCTCTACGCCCAGGGTTCGGCGAACCAGCAGGCAGACGCCAAGTCCACCGTGCGCCAGGGCTACATCGAGAAGTCGAACGTGAACGCGGTCGGCGAGATGAGCCGCATGGTCGAGGTGATGCGGATGTACACCCAGGTCGCCAACCTGCTCCAGCAGCAGAGCGACATGCACAAATCGGCGATCGAGAAGCTCGCCGACGTTCCAGCGTAACGCCATTAGGAGACGATTGACATGCAAGCGCTTCACACCGCTGCGACCGGGATGGCGGCACAGGAACTCAACGTGCAGGTCATCTCCAACAACATCGCGAACCTGCGCACCACCGGCTTCAAGAAGCAGACCGCGGCGTTCCAGGATCTGATCTACGAGCACATTCGCCGCGTCGGCGCGCAGTCGTCCGACCAGGGCACCATCCTGCCGGTCGGCGTCGATATCGGCGGCGGCGTCAAGACGGTCGGCACGCCGCGCAGCATGACGCAGGGCACGCTGTCGCAGACCGGTAACGATCTCGATCTGGCGGTCTCGGGCGAAGGTTTCTTCAAGGTCCTGATGCCCGACGGGACCTACCAGTACACCCGCGACGGCACCTTCCAAATGGACAATCAGGGCCGCATCGTCACCGCGCAGGGCAACCCGGTGCAGCCGACCATCACGATCCCGAACAACGCCTCCGGCCTCACCGTCAACGTGCAGGGCCAGGTCTCGGTGACGCTCCCGGGCTCCTCGACCTCCACCATCATCGGCCAGCTCGCGCTGACGCGCTTCATCAACAAGGCGGGCCTCCAGCCGGTCGGCAACAACCAGTTCACCGAGACGCCCTCCTCCGGAGCGCCGCAGGACGGCACCGCGAGCTCCGAAGGCTACGGCACGATCACGCAGGGCAGCCTCGAACAGGCCAATGTCGACGTCGTCTCGGAGATGAGCGACCTGATCGCCGCACAGCGCGCCTACGAGATGAACGCCAAGGTGATCAGCGCCGCCGACCAGATGATGCAATCCACCACGGCGCTGTTCCGCTAGGGAATGACGATGATACGCAAGACCATCACCACCCTCGCCGCCCTGCTCGCGCTGTCCGCGCCGGCATGCGCCGCCGACGACGGCATCGCGCCGCCGACGCTGCGCGCCAGCATCACCGTCACCTCCGACGTGGTGCGGGTCGGCGACCTCATCGACAATGCAGGGTCGGCCGCGCAGATTCCGGTCTATCGCTCACCCGATCTCGGAACCACCGGCGCGCTGCCGGTTGCGAACGTCCTGAGCGTGCTGCGCGCAAAACAGGTGATCGGCGTGATGACCGGCGACCTCAAGGAAGTCACGGTCACGCGGCTCTCGCGCACGCTTGCCAACAAGGACCTCGAGCTCGCGGTCGCCTCCGCGCTGGAGCGCCGCTTCGGCCTCGGGGATGCCGCCAACATCACCGTTACCTTCGACCGCGGCGTTTCCGACGTACGGCTGGACGCCTCCAACACCGGCGCGCTCCAGGCGACTGCCACGCGCTACGACGCGCGCAGCGGCCGCTTCGATCTGAGCTTCGAGATCAACAACGAGAACAGCCTCGCGCCGGCCAGGCTGCGCCTGACCGGCACCGCGATTGAAACCGTCGAGGTTGCCGTGCTGACCCGCGACATCGACCGCACCGAGATGCTGAAGTCGTCCGACGTCACGCTGGAGCGCCGCCCGAAGGCGGACATTCAGGGCGAAGCGGCCTCGCGCGAGCGTGCCGTCGGCATGCAGCTCCGTCATCCGATGCGAGCAGGCACCCCGATCCGCGTCGCCGACATCGCAAAGCCCGACCTCGTGCAGCGCGACCAGAACGTCACCATCATCTACCAGGTGCCGGGCCTCTATCTCACGACCCGCGGCAAGGCGGTCGACAGCGGCTCCGAGGGCGACACCGTCTCCGTCCTCAACATGCAGTCCAAGCGCACGCTCCAGGGCATCGTCACCGGCCGCGGCCAGGTCACTGTGCAGGGCGCGAGCCAGTCCGCGCCTGCCGCGCCTGCGGTCGAGCAGACGTCATCCCTCAAGCGCGAGGAGACGCCGGCAGCGGCCGCCCTCGCCCAAAGCCTGATCCAGGCCCCCGTTTCGCCAACCCAGATCGCGCAAGCACAAGCCAAGTCAGAGTAAGTCATGTCCAAGTTCCGTTCCGCGGCCCGTTTTCGTCGTATCGCCCTCTCCGGCACGCTGCTCGCAACTTTCGCCTTTGCGAGCGGGTGTTCCTCGATCGACCGTCTGTCGCAGATCGGCGAACAGCCGAAACTGTCCGCGATCGACAATCCGACGACGCAGCCCGGCTACAAGCCGGTGCAGATGCCGATGCCGAAGCCGGAAGTCGCCTCCTACAATCCGAACTCGCTCTGGCGCAACGGCAGCCGCGCCTTCTTCAAGGACCAGCGCGCCCATCAGGTCGGCGACCTCCTGACGGTGACGGTCAATTTCACGGACAAGGCCAACATCGCCAACGAGACCCAGCGCAGCCGGACCGCCAAGGAAGATTCGGGGATTACCGATTTTATCGGCAGCCAGACGATCACACAGCCGCTCAAGATCCTGCCCGGCCGTCTTCTCACCACTGACTCGACGTCCTCCGCCGACGGCAAGGGCTCGGTCCAGCGCCAGGAAGCCTTGCAGACCAACGTCGCGGCCGTCGTCACCCAGGTGCTGCCGAATGGCAACCTCGTCGTCGAAGGCAAGCAGGAAATCCGCGTCAACTACGAGATCCGCGAGCTGGTCGTCGCCGGCATCGTCCGGCCCGAGGACATCCAGAGCGACAACACCATCGACTCCAGCAAGATCGCCCAGGCCCGCATCGCCTATGGCGGCCGCGGCCAGATCACCGACGTGCAGCAGCCGCGCTACGGCCAGCAAGTGATGGACGTGCTGCTGCCCTTCTAAGAGTTTCTTCAAGAGCTCCCACATCTCGTTGTGAACCTAGGCACAACGCGATGTTCTACGCGGCCTCCGGTAGCTCCCCTGCCGGAGGCCGCATGATTATTGCTGTTGGTGGTTGCGGCAGCGAGTTACGGCTAATCGCTCAGCCGCCAACACACACTCCGTCATTGCGAGCGCAGCGAAGCACTCCAGAGCCTTTCCGCGGAGGGATTCTGGATTGCTTCGTCGCTTCGCTCCTCGCAATGACGGCGGGGAATGACGTTATGCCTTCACGTAAACTTCGCCTCCACCACGCCCAGCCCATCCAGCTCCATCCGTACCTTGTCGCCGGCCTTCAGCCACAGCGTTTTCACGAGGCTGCCGGTGAGCACGAGCTGGCCGGCATGCAGGCCCTTGCCTTCGGCGGCAAGATGATTGGCGAGCCAGGCGAGTGCGTTATGGGGATGGCCGAGCACGTCGGCGCCGGTGCCCTTGCCCGCCTCCTCGCCGTTGACGAGGGCGCGGCCGGCGACCGCCCGAAGATCGGGTACATTGGCGCGGTCGACCGTGGCGCCAAGCACGCAGCCGGCGGAGAAGAAATCATCCGCGATCAGCGTCGGCGCGCCCATCGTCTCCCATTTCACATAACGGTCATCGACGATCTCGATCGCGGGGGCGTAGGCGTCGACCGCCTCTCCCACCCATTCGGCGGTGAACGGCGCCTCGCCGGGGGCAAGGTCGCGCTTCAGCCGCACGGCGATCTCGCATTCGACGCCGACGCGGACATAGTCGGAGACGGCCAGTTTTGCGCGGCTGTCATACACGACCTTCTCGAACACGCCGCCGGCGCAGGGATGGTCAATCTGCATGTAGTCCTGCATGACCGGGCTGGTGCAGCCGATCTTGTAGCCGACCAGCGAGCCGACATGTGGTTGCAGCAGGTCGTGCAGCGCGCGCTGAATCTTGTAACCCTCCTCCTCATCGCGTGGGGGAACCTCGAGCGGCGCGAGGGGAGCATGGTTGCGGCGCGCAAGCGCGATCGCCTTTGCGGCTGCGAGAATTTTGTCCATCGGCGCCGACTCCCACGCTACGCAACTCAAGGCCGCACTTCACCATCCCCGCTCCCGCCTGACAAGCGCTGCGGGAGGGGCGCGCGTCACGCCTTGACGAGGCCAAGCCGGATCAGGCTCTCGGCCGAGCTCAGAATTGCCTCGTCATTGGAGCGCGCTTGCCAGCCGAGGAGCCGCCTCGCCTTGGCGCTGGTCGACCGCCGCACCTTGCCGAGCATCGGCAAGGTATAGCGCAGCATGGGAACGCCGGTCGCGGCGAGGCGCACCAGCCAATCCGGCGCCTGAAGGCGTGGAACCCGGCGCGCCGCCGGCCCCAGCTCCCGCCTCAGCACGTTGGCGATGTCGAGCAGCGACAGCGTCTCCCCAGCGACCGCGATGAACCGTTCGCCCTTGGCCTCGGGCGCGGTCATCGCCCGCAGATGCAGGTTGACGACGTCGCGCACGTCGACCAGACCAAAATAGATCCGCGGCACCGCCGGCATGGCGCCATTGAGCAGTAATTTAACGATCTCGATCGAGCCCGAGAAATCCGGCCCCAGCACGGGACCGAAAATGCCGGTGGGATTGACGACGGCGAGCTCGAGGCCGCCTCCTTCGCGGGCGACGAAATCCCAGGCCGCCCGCTCGGCCAGCGTCTTGGATTTGACGTAAGGCTGCACGTCAGCACCGTCGAGATTGGTCCAGTCGGTCTCGTCGAACGGCGTTGCGCGCGGCGGATGGCCGTAGCCGACCGCGCCCAGCGACGGGGTGACGACCACGCGCTTGACGCCCGCCTCACGCGCGGCGCGCAGCACCCGCAGCGTGCCGTCGCGGGCCGGAATGATCATCTCGTTCTCGTCCTTCGGGACTGTGGTCGAGAGCGGCGAAGCCACATGCAGGACATAGTCGCAGCCCGCGACCGCCTCGCGCCAGCCCTCGTCCCGGGTCAGGTCGGCGATAAAGAAAGCGAGCCACTCGGCCGCATCGACACCGCCTTCGCGCAGCATCGCCAGCACATCGGCCTGCCGGTCCGGTCGACGGACCGTGGTCCGCACCTCGTGGCCCGCGGCCAGCAGTTGCAGGACGGCATGGATGCCGACGAAACCCGACCCGCCCGTGACCAGAATAGTGCTCATGTCGCAAACCCTTCTCTCGCGGGCAGGCAAATTTGTCCACCGAACCCTGCTGCCGGCCTTTAAGGAGTTGTTGAGCTGGTCCAGGATTTATGGCGGCGCGCACCTGCGCTCAGAGGTGCAGGATGCGTGATGACGACGATGTCTCGTCCCGCCGGTCGCATCCTTAAAAGTCGAGTCGATCCCGTTGCCCGGACTCGCAAAAACATCCTCACCTGAAGTGAAGGCTCTTTCTCATGCGAGCTCACGTAAGCATGAAGGAGTTGAGTCTAGCCCCTTGATCGCGATTCATTTTTCGCGTTCGCCATGCCGGGTTCCGGACGCGTGCAATATCGGCACGAAAAAAATCGAGCACGGCGCGACGCTGCGCGCCAGATGCGTCTTGCATGCGGAGCCGCTGCTTACGGCTCAACGTCTATTCGTCGCGATAGACCTTCTCGCGCTTCTCGTGGCGCTCCTGCGCTTCCACCGACAGCGTCGCGATCGGGCGGGCTTCCAGCCGCTTCAACGAGATCGGCTCGCCGGTCTCTTCGCAATAGCCGTAGGTGTTGTCCTCGATACGCTGAAGCGCTGCATCGATCTTGGCGATCAACTTGCGCTGGCGGTCGCGGGCGCGGAGTTCGATGGCACGGTCGGTTTCGGACGAAGCCCGATCAGCGAGATCGGGGTGGTTCACGTTCTCCTCCTGCAGGGCTTGCAGGGTGAGCTTGGACTCTTTGAGGATCTCATCCTTCCAGGCGAGGAGCTTCAAACGGAAGTACTCCTTCTGCCGGTCGTTCATGAAAGGCTCTTTTTCGGTCGGTCGGTAATTTTTCAACTTTTCCAAGGGCGGCCTATCTTTCTAAGCGACGACTCGCAACGAACAGGGTCCGTTGAGCCGGGCCTTATATAGCGGCCTCCTGTGACAGACAATATTTCCCTGATCTTGGCGTTACCGCCCCCAAGTCCTTGCACCGGCAGGTTTATCGGCAAGCGCCTGGGGGCGGTTATCCACTCAGTAGCCGACCGTGAAACGCTTCCGCAGATGCGAAGGCCGCTCGATCTCGTCGGCGAGCGCAATGGCGTAATCGGCGAAGGTGATCCAGCTCTTCCCGCTCGCATCTGCGAGAAGCTGATCGGTCCCAAGCCGGAACTTGCCGGTCCGCTCACCCTCCACGAACAGGGCCGAGGGCGAGACGAAGGTCCAGTTCAGCTCCTTTTCCTGCCGCAGCAGGTCGAGGAATTCGGAACCTTTCTCCGCCTCGGCCTTGTATTGGGCGGGAAAACCGGGGGTTGTGACCAGTTTCACGCCGGGAGCAACCTCGAGGCTGCCGGCACCGCCGACCACGAGGTAGCGGCCCACCTTCGAGTCCTTGGCAGCGCCAATCAGCTTGTCTGGGTCGCTGGCCAGGAAGTGAACGGAACTGATGGCGACGTCATGCCCGGCCCACAGCTTGGCGAGCCCGGCCTGGTCGAGCACGTCGCCCTTGGTCGGGGTGACGTTGGACAGATGAGCGATCTTCTCCGGGTTCCGGGCGATGGCGGTGACGGCATGGCCGCGGCGGGACAGTTCCCTGGTGATCTCCGAACCGGCCCGGCCCGAGGCCCCGGTGACTGCGATTTTCATGGAAGGCTCCTTCGCTTCTGTGGTAACTAGCAGTGACTAGATATCGCAAAGAATGCTGGTGTTAAGAGAGCACTTTTGGCTTACCTGCTTACGCAGGAGTAACCGGAACAGTTCGCGAGGAACGAAGACATGAAGCCCGACGTCTACGCAGCCAATTGCCCGACACGCCAGATCCTCGATCGCGTCGGTGACAAATGGGCGGTGCTGATCCTGTTGCTGCTGCGCGAGGATGCGATGCGTTTCAATCAGTTGCGCCGGACGATTGAAGGCATTTCGCAGAAGATGCTGAGCCAGGTTCTCAAGTCACTCGAACGCGACGGATTGATCAAGCGCCGCGCCATCGCAACCGTTCCGGTGACGGTCGAGTATTCGATCACGCAGCTCGGGCTGACGTTAGCGGCCGCCGTCGATCCCTTGCGCGACTGGGCCGAGCAGAATTTGAAGGACGTCCTCGCCGCACAGCGCCGCTACGACGCGCAGCAGAAACAGGAAGCAGCGTGACTACCGTTCAAGGTGTGTAACCAACCGCCGCAAATTCCACTGGATGCGCCGCGAAGGCGGGGCACCCAGTATTCCAGGGGCAGCGAGATTCATAACAACGGCCGCGGCGTACTGGGTCGCCCGGTCAAGCCGGGCGACGACGCGAGGAGAGAGTCTTCAGAGCGGCTGAGAACCGCGTGTCAGCCCTGCCCGGCCTTGGCGAGCTCGACCTCGACGCGCAACTCGATCTCGGAGAGCACGGCATCAAGGCCGGGATCACCCGAAGACGATTTGAGGTTCGCTGCCGCATCGCGCAAGCGCATGACCGTCGAGGCATCGAGATTGCCCGACAACAGTCCCATCTTGAGATCGTCGAGCACGTCGAGCGCGGTCTTGCCGCGGGCGACCGAGCGCTTGCGCCGCTCGACCGGGTCCTCCTCGATGCCCTGCAGCGCGAGCAGCGCATCGATGTTGGCGGCGGCCTTCGGCGCGGATGCGGACTTGGTCTCCTGCGTCGAGGAGGTGTCGGGCAGCACGAAGGTACCGGAGCCCGTCCGCCTGGTCTGGCTGGCGGGCGCTCCAAGTGTGGTGCCGTTCGGTCCGTAGATGCGCATCGCAGGAATCCGCGTGATCGATGACGGCAGCTTCGCCGCATTATGGTTAATGAGGCGTAAACGGCTCGGCAAAATCTGCCGACAGGCGGCAGTTTCGCTCCGTAAGGAGAACATCGGCTGGCGCTGATGAAGCGCAGTTTAATCAACCTATTCAGTCACCTAGCTTGACTCACCATGCTGGCACAGCGCTCGCATAGAGAGGTTCGGGCCAGCTTGTCATGGGAGTGTCGAGAAGGTCCGAGATCTAAAGGAGCCTCGGGGAGCAGAGGATGCCAAGCGTGCGTTGGGCAAGGTTATTGGGGGTGGCATGTGCCGCGCTGTCAGCGCTGGCGCTTTCGGCCGCGCCCGCAAGCGCGACCTCGCGCATCAAGGACCTCGCCAATATCGAAGGCGTCAGGCAGAACCAGCTCATCGGCTACGGCCTCGTCGTTGGCCTCAATGGCACCGGCGACACGCTCAACAACATCCCTTTCACCAAGCAGTCGCTGCAGGCGATGCTCGAGCGCATGGGCGTCAACATCCGCGGTGCCACCATCCGCACCGGCAACGTCGCCGCCGTCATGGTGACCGGCAATCTCCCGGCCTTCGCGACGCAGGGCACGCGCATGGACGTCACGGTATCCGCGCTCGGCGATGCCAAGAACTTGCAGGGCGGCACGCTGCTCGTCACCCCCCTGCTCGGTGCCGACGCCAACGTGTATGCAGTCGCCCAGGGCTCGCTCGCGATCTCCGGCTTCCAGGCTGAGGGCGAAGCTGCAAAAATCGTCCGCGGCGTGCCGACGGTGGGGCGCATCGCCAACGGCGCCATCATCGAGCGCGAGATCGAGTTCGCGCTGAACCGCCTGCCGAACGTGCGGCTGGCACTGCGCAACGCCGACTTCACCACGGCAAAGCGCATCGCGGCGGCCATCAACGACTATCTCGGCGTCAAGAGCGCCGAGCCGATTGATCCCTCCACCGTGCAGCTCTCGATCCCGCCGGAGTTCAAGGGCAACGTCGTCGCCTTCCTCACCGAGATCGAGCAGCTCCAGGTCGATCCGGATCTCGCCGCAAAAATCATCATCGACGAACGAAGCGGCATCATCGTGATGGGCCGCGACGTTCGCGTCGCCACCGTCGCGGTCGCGCAGGGAAATCTCACCGTCACGATCTCCGAAAGCCTGCAGGTGAGCCAGCCCAATCCGCTGTCGCGCGGCCGCACCGTGGTCACCCCGCGCACCGGCGTCAGCGTCACCGAGGACGGCAAGAAGTTCGCGGTCGTCAAGGACGGCGTCTCGCTCCAGCAACTCGTCGACGGCCTCAACGGCCTCGGCATCGGCCCGCGCGATCTCATCAGCATTCTCCAGGCGATCAAGGCCGCCGGCGCGATCGAAGCCGATATCGAGGTGATGTGATGCAGACCGGCATGACCAATTCGGCCCCCATCGCCTCCTCCGCATTCGCGGTGCAGAGCCGCAACGGCCGGCCCGACTTCGAGCTCGCGAGCGCCCTGCAAAAGGTCTCGCCGCAGCAGCAGGCCAAGGCCCAGAAGACCGCGACCGACTTCGAGGGCATGTTCCTCAACGCGATGTTCTCGCAGATGACGTCGGGCCTGAAGGGCGAGGGCCCGTTCGGCGACACGGTCGGCACCGGCGTGTGGCGCTCGATGCTGACCGAGCAATACTCGAAGAATTTCGCCAATGCCGGCGGCGTCGGCGTGGCCAGCGAAGTCTACCGCACCCTCATCCTGCAGCAGGCGAAAACCATCCGCACGGCATAAGGTACAAACGACATGAACCACTTCAACGCGTCACGTCAGCCGGTGCCCGCCCCTCGCGCTGCCGCTGCACCCGGCAGCGCGAGCGCGCCGGGCAGCGCCGAGGCGCGCAAGCTCGCCGAGGAGCTGATGGACGCGATGAGCGCGCTGCTCGGGCTGATCGAACGGGAGACCGAGCTGGTGCGTGCCGGCCGCCTGCGCGAAGCGCTGGCATTTGAATCGAAGAAGCAGGAATTGTCCCGCCGCTACGTCGGCGCCGTGAGCCAGCTCAAGGCGAACCAGACCCAGCTTGCGAAATCCGCGCCCGAGCTGCTCTCGACGTTGCATCGCCATCACGATGCCTTCCGCGCCATGCTCCAGGTCAACCTCACCGTGCTCGCAACCGCACACGCGGTGTCCGAAAGCGTGATCCGCGGCGTCAACGCCGAGATCCAGAAGCGCAACGTGCCGAACACCTACACCGCCGCCGGCCGGCGCGCCGCACCAGGTCCGCGCCACATCACGCCGCTCTCGGTCAGCCGCTCGCTCTGAGCACTTCGCACAATTCTAGGAAAATCTGCACCGCGAATCAGCGGCACCGTTAGCCATATTTCCTAACTGGACCTTTAACAGTAAGCCTCCATAGTTGCGCCGAGTGAAGGGGTGGGATTTGACTCGCAAGGCACCAGGAGGGCGCCATGAGTACAGATTTCAGCATCCGGCCGGTGGGGATCCCGGCCCCCGTGCTACCCGTAACGACGTCGAGGCCGGCGGCGAACGATGCTGTGCCGACCGATTTGCCGGCACGTCAGACCGTCAACGCAAGCGACGCTGGCGCGAGCGCACGCAATGATTTGCAGCAGAATGAAAACATGTCGCGCCAGGTCGTGTTCGACCAGGCCGCCGCATCCTTCGTCTTCCAGGTCGTCAATCGAGAGACCGACGCGGTCGTGACGCAATTTCCGGACGAAGCGATGCTGCGCCGCCGCGCCTATTTCCACGCGCTCGACCTCAACAAGGCCGATGCGGTGCATCCCCTCTCCACAGACCGCAGCGCCTGAAGAGGTGAGACCGATCAGTCGTTGGACCTAGCCGCGGCGGCCCGCAACCCTCACGGCCACCGACGCTTGGGCATGAGCCGCAGAACTAGACGGCCTGATTCAGCAGTTCCGCTTCACGTTTGATGAGTTTCTGGATTTCTTTCAGTGAATTGTAGAGAGAGCCGCTCAGGATCAGCTTGCTCGCAGTCTCAATCGACTTTCTGTGGCTCGGCACCGCCTCCAGCAAATCCTTGACGAAGCCCACATAGAGGTCCTGGTATTTCGGGATGTCGTTCTCCAGGTACATCATCTGGACGCAGAGATAGAGCCGCTTCACCGGCGTATTGGCGGTCTCCGCGGTCAGGATGTCCTTCTCCCGCAGAATTGGCGCCTCCCCCGAGATCAATAGCTTGGTGCGCGTGTCGGAGTTGGTGATGAGGCTTTGGCCGATGATAATTCGCTCGAAGGGCTTCAGTTCAACTTTCAGCGCCATCGCTGCTACCTCCTGCTCTCAAACAAGAGCGAGTGATTCGACCACACCCCCGACCGCCCGCATTTTAGCACTGAACCGATCCTGCAACCGAACGAATCGCGCAAATCTCGGGGCATGTCGCCTCGTCGACCGTGGCTCGCTTGGAGCCAGCCGGCCCAACGCGCGAGCTTCGGTTGCCAAACCGTAAATTCGTTTGGTTAACGAGACCTTAACTCCCCAGGTCCGGAAAAACGGACCGGACGCGCGGCGTGACGCGAACCCGGCGCGGTCACTGGAGGGTCGCGGGGGCCTTGTTGAGCACGCTGGCGCCCGTTGCCGGATTAGTGACGACCGTCCCGATCTGGGCGTGACCTGTCTTCGTCAATGCGAACTTGGTGTCGCCGAACCGGAAGGCATGATCCTTGATCAACACATCCTGGTATTGAATCGGACCCGTGCCGCTCTGGTATTTCACCTTGGCGCGAAACCCTTGAACTTCCGAGATCGTAAGCGAGAACTTCTCGCCGGTGGAATATGTGCCCGTCCACGTCCCGGTATAGAGAGTGGGATCGACCGGGACATACTTCGTCTTGGACGATGATGGCGTTGGCGCCGACGCGTAGCTGCTGCTCAGGATGCTGAAGAAATCCACCATCTCAAAAACTCCCGCCGGCACGTCCTCTCAGGCGCGCCCACTCAATCCGGCTGCAATGTTGCGGTTGATCTCGATCAACGGCTTGAGATGCTCGCGCTGAGGGCTGATCTGCAGCGCCGCCGTCTGGGACAGCACGAAGACGCTGATATTGGCGATGTTCTGCCGCACCTGCACCGGCTGCGGGTTCTCATCGCGCTGCGCTTCGCTGAGAAAGATCGTCCAGAGCTTGCGATTGAAGATCAGCGCTTCCGACATCTGCGCGTAGGTCGCATCAGCATTGGTCATGACGGCCTGCAGCTTGTTCGCAGCCATCAACAATGCCTGGGCTTCGGTGTCCCGCGGAGACAAAGTGGTATTCGCGACGCGCGCATAGGCTTGAGCGGCAGCATTAGACATTCGTCACCTCAGCAACCCCTTTTTTCCGCAGACAAGCTTCCGGATTTCCTCTTGATAATCCCTAAGGAAGGCCAATTAAGATTAACTTACTTGCTGCTCGATTTAGCGTCAGCAAAAGGCGCATCGCCGCTGGCGGCTGTATGAAGTAAGTCTCCAGCGCGCAAAAATAATGCAGTGGTAGTCGCGACAACCGCCCGCCGCCGCAATACGACATTTTGGATCGAATCAGCGCTGATCGGCGTTCTGACTCTGCCGAGCAGACCGACACCGCCCGGTGCCCTACGGTTGAACAGCGCCGCTGCGCCAATAACCAGGCCGCCGCCGACTCCAGCGAAGCACACGAAGTGGCCGAGATGATGCTTCAACGTCTCATTAACCACGTTTCATAACCAGCAGTTAACCATATTTTAAAGGCTATTCTTCACACTCTCCGATGGTTGGAACCAAAAAACGTGTGCCCGAACCAGGAGGCTGGCGTGCGCACCTAGGGAAGCCATTCAAATGTCCGACGTCGTCCTTACCGCGGCAGTCCGCCAGAACCTGCTCTCGCTGCAGGGAACCGCCCAGTTGCTCTCGACCACGCAGACCCGTCTTGCCACCGGCAAGAAGGTCAACAGCGCGCTCGACAATCCGACCAACTTCTTCACCGCCGCCGGTCTAGATGCCCGCGCCAGCGACATCAGCAACCTGCTCGACAGCATCGGCAACGGCGTGCAGGTCCTGCAGGCGGCCGACACCGGCATCACCTCGCTGCAGAAGCTGGTCGATACTGCGAAGTCGATCGCCAATCAGTCACTGCAGCAACCCACGGGCTACAGCACCAAATCCAACATCCAGTTCACCGGCACGGGCGTTCCCACCGCGACCGGCGGGGCCACTGCCGCAGACCTCACGACCAGCAAGCTCAACGGCGGCGTCTACACGTTCACGAATTCCGTCGGCACCGCAGTCACGATCACGATCGGCACGTCGCCGTCGAGCTTCAACCCGGTGACCCTGACCGCGCAGGTTCAGTCACTGGCCCAGCTCAATCAGGCGCTGGCGGATGCGGGCGTCAACCTGTCGACGTCGATCACCGGCCCGGACAGCTTGACTTTCACATCGACCAATGACGGCGCGGGACAGGTGATCACGGGTACGGCCGCCGCCACGGCTCCCACTGCGCTCGATGCCATCAACATCAGCGCCAATGCCGCGGGTGGCGGCGCCGGCGGCACGGTCGTTGCCGCAGTCCCCGACCCGGTGTCGCAGCAGGCTCGTGCGACCCTCGTCAGCCAGTACAACCAGATCCTTCAGCAGATCACCACCACCGCGCAGGACGCCTCCTTCAACGGCGTCAACCTGCTGGATGGCAATTCGCTGAAGATGATATTCGACGAGACCGGTAAATCGACGCTGACGATCGCAGGCGTCACCTTCAATCCGAACGGTCTCGGCCTGAGCAACCTCACCCCCGGCACTGATTTCACGGACAACGTGCTGACCGGCAAGGTGCTGACCGCTCTCAATACCGCCAGCATCACGCTGCGGTCGCAAGCCTCTGCGTTCGGCGCCAATTTGTCGATCGTGCAAATTCGCCAGGACTTCTCGAAGCAGATCATCAACGTGCTGCAGACCGGTTCATCCAATCTGACGCTCGCGGATTCCAACGAGGAAGCGGCCAACAGCCAGGCGCTGTCGACCCGCCAGTCGATCGCGGTGTCGGCGCTGGCACTCGCAAATACGTCGCAGCAGAGTGTGCTGCAGCTCCTGCGCTGACGGCTAGTTTCGGCGACGCTCCTGACAAGAAAGTTGCGGCGGCGGGGCCTGGCCTCGTCGCTTTCTTCTTTGTTCTCGCCGCAAACAAGACGGCGGGGCCGAAGCCCCGCCGCAATTTCGTAGTGAGATTTTGCCGAGGTCAGCGCAGCAGCTGCAACACGGCCTGCTGCGACGTATTGGCGAGCGACAGCGCCGACGTTGCGATCGACTGGCGGGTCGACAGCGCCTGGCTGTTGGCCGCTTCCTCGTTGGCGTCGGCGAGCGTCAGGCTGGACGAGCCGGTCTGCAGCACGTTGATGATGTTCTTGTTGAAGTCCTGGCGGATCTGCACGATCGACAAATTGGCGCCGAAGGCCGAGGCCTGCGACCGCAGCGTAATGCTGGCGGTGTTGAGCGAAGTCAGCACGGAGTTGGTGGCGAGGTTGTCGATGAAGTCGGTGCCGGCGGTGAGCGAACCCAGGCCGAGACCGGTCGGATTGAAGGTCACGCCCGCGATCGTCACCGTCGATTTGCCGGTCTCGTCGAACACCATCTTCAGCGAATCGCCATTCAGCAGGTTGACACCGTTGAAGGAGGCGTCCTGCGCCGTCGTGGTGATCTGCTGAAGAATTTGGTTGTACTGTGCGACGAGCGACGAGCGCGTGGCCTGCGACACCGGATCGGCCACCGCGGCGGTAACCGCGCCGAAGGTCGCCGTTCCGGAAACGTCCACCGAGCTCGAGGAACCGGCCGGCGGAGCGGCATAGGTGCCTGTGGCCGTGATGGTCTGGGAGGCGGCATCGTTGCTCGAGGTGAAGGTCAGCGAGCCGTTGGTGTTAAGGCTAGCGGTCAGCTGAATACCTGCCGCCGAAAGCGCCGAGTTGAGGCTGCTGATCGAGTTGACGTTGCCGGCACCGGCCGTGCTGCTGATGGTCAGCGTGGTCGAGGCAGTCGAAGACGTCTTGAAGATCAGCGTTTTGCCTTCCAGCGAGTTGGTGCCCGCGTTGGTCAGATCGGTTGCCGTACCCGCGACGCCCAGCGCGCCGGCGCCCGTCGGCGCGGCGATGGAGACGTTAGCTTTCGTGGTATAGCCCGACGGCTGCTGCAGCGCCTGGTTGGCGATCGACTTGGCGGTATCGACCAGCTTCGACAGCGAGGTAATGCCGGTGTTGGCCGCCTGGAGCACCTGCACGCCGTTGCCGATGCTGTCGAGCAGGTTGCTGATGTCGCTGGCGCGGGCATCGAGGCCGGCGGCGGTGAAGAAGTTGGTCGGGTTGTCGAGCGCGCTGTTGACCTTCTTGCCGCTGGCAAGGCGGCCCTGCGTGGTCGCGAGCAGGTCAGCGGTGCCCTGCAGCGAGAGCAGGTTCTGACGGACTGCGGCAGTGAGGGTGATGTTGGAGAGAGACATGAAGGCACCTTTCTGGCTTAAATCAACAGCCGGCCTTTCTTGGCCGCGCATGCCGGGAACCCTAGGAATCCTATGGTCAACAAAGGATGAAGCCGGCCGGGTCTTGGTTAACGGCGCCGGCGCTTTCGAAATATTATGGTTAACAGACGGTCAAGACGGGCCGGCGAGTTAAGCAGAGGTTAAAGCGCGACCGGCCGGATGCAAATACGACACGCGAACGAAAGAACACGCGGACAAAAGAAAACGGCGGGGCCGAAGCCCCGCCGCTCCCAGGATCGAGAATTCTGACGCGCTTAGCGGAGCAGCTGCAGCACGCTCTGCTGCGACTGGTTGGCGAGCGACAGCGCCGACGTTGCGATCGACTGGCGGGTCGACAGCGCCTGGCTGTTGGCCGCTTCCTCGTTGGCGTCGGCGAGCGTCAGGCTGGACGAGCCGGTCTGCAGCACGTTGATGATGTTCTTGTTGAAGTCCTGGCGGATCTGCACGATCGACAGGTTGGCGCCGAAGGCCGAAGCCTGCGAGCGCAGCGTGGTGCTGGCGGTGTTGAGCGAAGTCAGCACGGAGTTGGTGGCGACGTTGTCGATGAAGTCGGTGCCGGAGGTGAGCGAACCCAGGCCGAGACCGTTCGGATTGAAGGTCACGCCCTGGATCGTCGTCGCCGACTTGCCGGTCTCGTCGAACACCAACTTCAGCGAGTCGCCGTTCAGCAGGTTGATGCCGTTGAAGGAGGCGTCCTGCGCCGTGGTGGTGATCTGCTGAATCACCTGGTTGTACTGCGCGACCAGCGACGAGCGCGAGGCCTGCGACACCGGATCGGCTACCGCGGCGGTAACCGAGCCGAAGGTCGCCGTTCCGGAAACGTCCACCGAGCTCGAGGAACCGGCCGACGGAGCGGCATAGGTGCCTGTGGCCGTGATGGTCTGGGAGGCGGCATCGTTGCTCGAGGTGAAGGTCAGCGAGCCGTTGGTGTTAAGGCTAGCGGTCAGCTGAATACCTGCCGCCGAAAGCGCCGAGTTGAGGCTGCTGATCGAGTTGACGTTGCCGGCACCGGCCGTGCTGCTGATGGTCAGCGTGGTCGAGGCAGTCGAAGACGTCTTGAAGACCAGCGTTTTGCCTTCCAGCGAGTTGGTGCCCGCGTTGGTCAGATCGGTTGCCGTACCCGCGACGCCCAGCGCGCCGGCGCCCGTCGGCGCGGCGATGGAGACGTTAGCTTTCGTGGTATAGCCCGAGGACAACTGAAGCGCCTGGTTGGCGATTGACTTGGCGGTATCGACCAGCTTCGAGAGCGAGGTGATGCCTTCGTTGGCCGCCTGGAGCACCTGCACGCCGTTGCCGATGCTGTCGAGCAGGTTGCTGATGTCGCTGGCGCGAGCATCGAGGCCGGCGGCGGTGAAGAAGTTGGTCGGGTTGTCGAGCGCGCTGTTGACCTTCTTGCCGGTGGCAAGGCGGCTCTGCGTGGTCGCGAGCAGGTCAGCGGTGCCCTGCAGCGAGAGCAGGTTCTGGCGGACTGCGGCGGACAGAGTGATATTGGAGAGAGACATGAAACAACCTTTCTGGCGTTACGCAACTTCGGCCTTCTTGGCCGAGTACACCGACGCTACGAAGCAACTGATCAACGAAAACTGAATCTGACCGGTAGGATGCCCCGGATACCGGCGGGCTTCGAAGCTCATGCTTTAAGAAGGGTGAAGATCGCTCGGAAACACCTGCTGCGATCGAAGGCGATCGCAGATCGCGCCAGTCATCGTGGTTAACAAGCAACGAACATGTTGCAGAAGCAATGGCTCGCATGCCGCAGCGGGCAGCCATCTTCGCGCGGAGCCCGACAGTCGCTCGTTACCGAAGCGTTGATGGAGAACAGGCACGCCCCTCAAAAGTCGAGCTCACACCACACGAACGCATCACCTGTGAAGCGAAGCTGCGGAAGCAATACGAAACAATGCGCCCCAACGGCAATGTCAGCTCCGCGGCCTGAGCACTTGTCTCCTGATCGGCGTGCACTCTCTGCACAAAACGAGATCGGCCCCGGATCGTCTCCGGGGCCGACTTCATTTCAGATCGTGCAAGAGATTACTGCGCCGCAAGCGGCGGTGCGTCGATCTCGATCAGGCCGTCGCCCGAGCGCCGCGCGCCGAAATCCAGCACCGCGGCGACCAGCGCATCGATGTCCATCGTGTCCGTGCGGTGATTGACGACCGCCGCACGGATCGCGAGGTTGCCGTCGATCGTCGTGCTCGACGGTACCGCGATCCCGGACTCCTGGATATCAGCGACGATCTCGCGATTGATCTCGTCGGCATCGGTCGCGCGATAACGGAAGCAGACGATGTTGAGGTTGACCGGCGCCAGCAGTTCGAGCCGCGGCTCGGCGAGAATGCGCGTCTCGAGATATTTGGCGAGCGCGCAGGTGCGCGCGATCATGGCGCCCAGCCTGTCAGTGCCGAAGGTCTTCAGCGTGAACCAGGTCTTCAGCGCGCGGAAGCCGCGCGACAGATCGGGCCCGAAATCACACGGCCAGTGCGAGCCCGCCGCCAACCCCCTCGCCTCGCGCCGCAGGTAGGCCGCAGGCTGCGCAAAGGCCTGCCGATGCTTGTCACCGTCGCGGACCATCAGGAAGCCGGCGTCATAGGGCACCTGCCCCCATTTGTGGAAATCGAGCGCGATGGAATCCGCAAGCTCGATGCCGGCAAGGCGCGGCGCAAGTTCAGGTGAAAGAATCGCGAGCGCACCAAACGCACCGTCGACGTGAAACCAGATCCCCTCCTCGCGGCACAATCGGGCGAGATCGGCGAGATCATCGATGGCGCCGATATCGACGGTGCCGGCCGACGCAACGACGAGGAACGGCCTGAAGCCAACCTCGCGATCAACGGCGATCTGCGCGCGCAGTGCAGCGATGTCGATGCGATGCTCGGCATCGACATCGATCTGGCGCAGCGCATCGGTGCCGAGCCCCGCGATGTCCATCGCCTTCGCGATGCAGCCATGTGCCGCCTTCGACGTGTAGGCCGTGAGCAGCGCACCGTCATTGCCGATGCCGTGCTGACGCGCAAGCGTGCCCAGCGTGTTCGTGCGCGCCACCAGCACCGCCATCAGGTTCGCCATCGACGTTCCCGTGACGAAGATGCCGCTCGCATCTTGCGGGAAGCCGAACAGCTCGCGCATCCATGCGGTGATCTGCCGCTCGACCTCGATCGGCATGTGATCGCGGCCACCGAGATTGGCGTTGAGCCCGGCCGCCAGCATCTCCGCGAGCATGCCCACCGCGGTGCCGCCGCCATGCACCCACCCCATGAAACCGGGATGGACGTTGCCGGTCGCGTAAGGCGCGATCACGTCGGAGAACTCGCGATAGACATCGCCGAGATCGGCTGCCCCGCGCGGCACATCCGCTTTCAATTGCGCGCGAACGCTGTCCGGCGCAGGCTGCCACACCGCCTGCTCGCGCACATTGGCTATCGAATCGATCGTCTCGCCCAGCATGCGGTGGGCGAGCGCGCGAAACGCGTTCCAATCCTGCGGATCGAGCGAAGTCCCTGCAAGCGCGCTCTGGATATCGCCCCGAACGATCTCGTTCATGCCACGCTCCCGTCCGCCCTCGCATGTCGCGACAGCATCGCCGTGAACGCGGCAAAGATCTTGTGCATCTGCGGCTGCTTGTACGGAAACAAGTCCGGCGAATCCATGTTGTGCACCACGGCCGTGTTGTCAGCCTCGAAGATCAGAAGCTCGCCGCGTCTGTTCTCGGCACAATCGATTGTGAAATAGTCGAGTCCAACGCGAGCGATCATCTCGTCGAGCGCAACACGATGACGGCTCGCGAAGGCAGTATCGAAGTCGCGCATGAAGACGGCTTCCTCCGCGCGCTTCTCTTCGCTGAATGCCATGTAGGCGTTGAGGTACCAGATGTCCCAACGGTCGGCGATCGCCATGTGGCATGCGTAGGGCCGACCGTCGACGATGGCGAGACGATATTTGCGGAACAATCCGTCGGCACTGGAATAGTCGACGAAGCGCGCGACGAAGAATTGCTGCTCCTGCCGCCCGGGCAGATAATCCGCCAGCGCCGCGGCATCGTCGATCTTCGCGAGTCCCACGCCCGCATGCGTGCCGCGCGGCCGCACGATCATCGGGAAGTGCAACTCGCTCGTGATGTCCTCGCACCGGATCCGCGCTTGCGACAGATCCGACAATTGCGCGCGCGTCGCGCAGACCGTCGCGGGGATGTCGAGGCCTGCCGCGCCGGCGAGCAGCCGATGCAGCTTGTCGCGATCGAGGTTGGCGATGCGGTCCGGACGGTTTAGCAGCGGCCGCGGCCAGCGCGATGCAGCATCGTCGATCGCCGCGAGCGCCTCGCGGCACTCCTCGGAATCGGATGCGACGACGATGGCGACGTCGTGATCCGGCAGCGGCTCCGGCAGGCCGACGCCCTTGACGACGTAGAGCGTCAACAGCTCGATGTCCGAGCTCTCGAGCAGGAATTCGATCGGGGTATTGCCGCCCATGTCGATAGCTGCAGCAAGCGCGAGCACGCGTAGCGCGGGCTTTGCAACGGCGCAGGGCGAGCGAAACAGCTGATGGAAGGCGAGCACCTCCGCCTGCATCGCAAGCCCCGTCTTCTTGTCGCCAAGGAGCTGAGTGATCAGCGACAGATCGAGCACCTCGCCTGCCTGCACCGTTCCTTCCGCAATCTTGGCGACGAACCGGTCGCGCAAGGGACGCAGATCGACGCCATCGAAGGCCTGATGCGTCAAGCGCGCAAAGCCGATACGGTCGGCATATTGCGGCACGGTGAGGCCGATCCGTTGAGACGCACGATGCTGCATGTCACGCTCCGGACGCAGACAGAATGAAAGGTGCCGCGGTGTCGGCGCGGTTGAGCAACAGCTCGATCTTGACCAGCACATGGGCGATACGGTCGAGAATGCGCTGCAGATTCCGTTGCGCATCTCCAGCGTCCGCCGACCAGGCTTCAGTCACCAGTTGCGCGCCGACGCACAGGCGGAGCACGCAGGAGACTGCGCCGTCCGGTCGCTCCAGCCGAACCGGCTGGCCGATGAGGCAGCGTTGCGCGGCGACCTGCCGGTCCATCGCGGTACCCTTGATCTCGTCGTTCATGTCGCGCGCCAACGTGCGATAGAGCGCGTTGTAGTCGGCGATCGCGGCCAGCTTGCCGTGACGGTTGAGCGTGAAGGGAAACACCGTTGGATGGGTGAACTCCTCGTCATCGACTCCGGCATGTCCCGCATCCGATCGGATCGCGCCGAGCGACGGCGTCAACGCGATCATGCTCTCGATGCCGGCCCTGAGCTCGCCAAGGGCTTTCGCGCGGAACGGACTCGGCACGGCATAGTAGCCGCCGATCTCCTCGAGCGCCGCCTCCCAGCGCAGCCACTGCCCGAAATTCGGCCGGCTGTCGAAGCGTGAGCGCAGCGCGGCCCAGCCCATCGGCCAATCGCTGCGGCTGGCATAGTCGGAGAAGCCGGGCGCCGCGTCGACGCCCCGGTCGACCCTGCGCGACAATCCCTTCGGGACCAGCAACGCGCCGCTGAAGGCGGGACCGCCGAAGAATTTCGACCCCGTGATCAGCACCATATAGCCGCGGTCGAGGTAGGAGCGCAGCCGCTTTAGACCGAGCCGCATCTGGCAGGCATCAACGACGATCTGGACCTTGCCGGGCCAGCGCCTGGCGATCTCGTCGAGACAGGCTTCGCTCGGCGCGCGCCAGCCGAGCTTCGAAGAATCCATGATCTGCAGCAGCACGCGTTTGCCCTGCCCGATCGTGGTCTCGATCGCTCGAAGCACGGCAGAGTCCGCGTCGGGTCGCGGTCCGAGATCCGCGGCGGCATCAAGAAGCGGCAGCGCGATGCTGTCACAGCCCAGGTCCGCGATCGCACCATCCTTGCGAACTGCGAATCCGCTCGCTGTTCTGGTGCTGAAGTGACGCCCGCGCGCGGTATAGACGGTTCCGCTTCCCGTCTGATCGGAGCCGACAACGATCGTCACCGGCGGCGCGCCGAGCGTGGCGCGGGCCAGGAACAGCGCGTGGAGCTGGGAATCGGTGCCGGAGGGCGAGAACACGATATCGACGCGCGGGGCGAGCTGCAGATGGCTGCGCAACTCGTCGCGCATGTCTTCATTGCGCGCATCGAATGCGACCTCGACCTCGTCGAACAACGTTTTGTGCACCAGCTCTTCGCGCGCCAGCGCCGCCCGGTGATAGGCGCGTTCGGAGATCGACGATGCTGTCGAAGAAGCGAAATTCCAGATCTCGGGCGTGGGCTCCGGCGCGCAACCGTAGTCGCTCAGGCGGGTGACGGGATCTATCGCCAGCCGCTGATCTCCGCCGGATACGAGCAGCGCCTCAAGCGGCGTAAAGAGGTCGCGTAGGCCGTAGCGCGGACCATCTTCAGTCCGCCAGCGGGACGCGCCGACGCTCATCTCGGACCGCTCACGCCGCGGCGACTGCGATCAGTGCGAATTGCAACGTGACGTCGCTGTTGCGCAAAGACCGAGCTTGCGCAGATGCTCGACACCCGGCCGACGAGGCACGGGGGCGCCACCACGAGCTGCATCTTGTCCGACATCGACGGCCCCACGCCTCAAATCCTCACCAAGAGGTAAACAGGCATGGTTAATGGAGCCTTAACGCTCCCTTACAGGAACTTGACGAGCGACAGATCCGCGAGCTTCGCGGTGGTCTGGTAGGAGGCCTGGAGCGCGTTCTGCAGTGCCAGGATTTCGCTCGCCACCTGGTCGGGCGAGGCCGTTTCGGTCTGGTCGACGATGGTCTGCAGCGTTGCTTTAGCCTGGGTCTGGCGGGCAGAGGCATCCTTCATCGTGCTCTGGGCCATCGCCATATCCGCTTGGATGTCCTCGATCTTCTGCTGTCCGGGCTGCGGCAGCAATTGCTGCGTCACCCGCGAGCTCAGGGCCGAGATCTGTCCGGGCGAATTCATGCCCGTTGGCGAGGTCGAGAACGTCGAGAACACGGCGACCGCCTGCAGCGCCGAGCGGATCGCGGTCTCGTTGGCCTGCGCGCCGTATTGCACGGTGACGGAGTCGTCGACCCGGGCCTGCGCGGTGGAGCGCGCCGGGCCCGGTCCGGAGTTGCCAGTGTACCATTTGACCGTATTGGCCGAGCCGTTGACCAGTGTCGTCGCCGAACCGAACGGCACGCTGCCGACGCGCAGCGGGGGAGTCGCGGCGGTCACCGTCGCACCGAAGCCGAGCGCGCCGAGTGCCGCATTGTTCGAGCTCGTGATGTTCAGGCTCGCCGCGTCGTTGGTGTTGATGGTGATGACGCCGCCATGGACGGTCGACGGCTTCGAGGTGCCGGTGATCTGATCGATCTTGCTGAGCAGGGTCTGGATGCTGTCGGTGACGTTGAGCTGGTTGCCGGTGGCGCCTGACGCCACGAAGGTCAGCGTCGTGCCGTTGACCGTGATGGTGTCATTGACGGCAAAATTGGTTCCGATGGAGTCCGAAGGCGCCGTGCCCGACAGCAATGTGGCGCCGGTGATTGGAGCCGGCGCCGCCGCCTTGTTGTTCTTGGCGCCGCCCGTCGCCGAGCCATCGGTGTTGAAGAAATTATCGCCGGCCTCTATCGCCGATGCAGCCACCAGCGACGTGTTGGCAAGCGTGCTGATCGCGCTATTCAGCGCGTTGTTGAGATTGGTTGCAGTTGCAGTCGGAGTGGCCCCGATGGCAAAGCTGCCCACCGGTACCGGCGTCGTGGTGGTTGCGGTCAGCGTGATCTGCTCGCTCGTGCCGTCGGGCAGCGTGAACTGGAAGTTCACGTTTTCGCCGTTGTTGGGATTGTTGGCGCCGAGGTCGACGGAGGCCGCGACCGGCGAGCCGCTCGGAGCCGTCACGGTGGCGCCAGTGAACGTCGAGGAGACCGCAGCGAGCTTCAGCCCGAACGGCGATCCCGCAACGTCCTCCGCGACCTGCACCGACGTCGCCGAAGGCTGGCTCAGCACCAGCCGCCCCATGCCGTTGGTGCCGAGATCGGCCTGCTGGCGCTCGGCCATCACCTGCTTCAGGCCGGCCTGAGTGGTGGTCCCGTTGATGATGTCGCTGGCGCTCGCCACTGACGGCGTGTTCAGTGCGGTGCCGGAGAACAGGTAGTGGTTGGCCGATTGCGTGTTGAGCACCGCGACCATGGACTGGAGCTGCGCCGCCGCCGTCAGCTGCGCGACCGTCTGACCGGCCGAATTGATATCCTGGTTGGTGCTCGCGGCCGCCGACTGCGTCGTGTTACGCATCGACACCAGCGACTGCAGTGCGGTGTTGGCAAGGTTGACGTTGATGTTGACGTTGCTGATCGTGTCCGTGAAGGCAGAGATGTTCGAAAGCTGCGTTCGCGCGGCGATCGCAAAGCCCTCATTGTTGCCCATGCCCGAATAGGTCTGCGACAGCTTGCCGGAGGAAAGCTGCGTCGAGAGGTCGGTGAGTTGCTGGTTGATGTTGCGGATCTGCGCGCCAAGAACCGACGAGGAATAATTAATGCTGCTGATCGACATGTTTTCCGCACCCTACGCTTTGTTACACTCGGGCATCACGCTTTCGCTTCTCACCCCTGGGCCTGGAGCAAGGTGTTCATCATGCTTTGCACCACGGACATGATGT
The DNA here is from genome assembly GCF_024199885.1 of Bradyrhizobium sp. CCGUVB23. Lineage (NCBI taxonomy): Bacteria > Pseudomonadati > Pseudomonadota > Alphaproteobacteria > Hyphomicrobiales > Nitrobacteraceae > Bradyrhizobium > Bradyrhizobium sp. CCGUVB23. The sequence goes on along the minus strand of NZ_JANADQ010000001.1, from coordinate 7,220,881 downwards.
GGGCATTGGCGGCGTAGGCATTCTGGAGCTGGATCAGGTTCGACATCTCGGTGTCGATATTGACGCTCGCGGTCGAATTGAACTTCTCCTGCAGCGTCGAGACTACGACGCTCTGGCCCTGCTGCAATTGCTTCGCCTGGGTCGCGGCGTTGCTCTGGATACTCAGGAACTGCTGCAGGTAGCTCGGGACGGTGCCGCTGAAGGGTTGGCTCGACGAGCCGAGCCCGGTTTGCGGCGAATAGGAGAACACCGAATTGGTGAGCTGCGAATAGAGGAAATCCGAGCGCGTGGTGTCGCCTGCCGGCGTCACGGGCGAGGTGCTATAGACCGAAAGCCGGGTGGGGTCGGTGACCAGCGCCGAATTCACCGCGATACGCCCGGCAAGACCGGTCATCTGCAGGCCGGTCGAGGCGATGGCGCCGGTATAGAGCGCGGTGCCATCGGTGAACAGCGGCAATTGCGGATTGCCCGAGGTCAGCGACGAGATCGTCTTCGTCACCGAGGCGGCGTTGACGGTGGCCGAGCCCGTTCCGTCGTCCACGACCCGCAACGTCGTGCCGGACGGATTGGAGAATTGGAGATGGTTTGCGCCCAGCGCGGAATTGAGCTGCGATACGATCGAGGCCATGCCGCCGGAGAAATCGACACCGACGCGCAGCGGGTTGGCGTTCGCGGCATTCTGCAACGGCAACGCCGCCGGATCGATCACGTTGACGATCGATATCTGCTGCTGGGTGTTGGTCGCCGTGTCCGTGTAAGTCAGGTTGACAGTATTGCCCGGCGCCACGTTCGAGACGTCGAGATCGAATCCGGACGGCGGTCCGGCCACGGCAGTGCCTGCAGTGGTCTTGTCGGACAACGCGCTCGCCATCGTCGCGGCAAGCTGGTCGACCTGGTTCTGCGCCTGGACCAGCGTCTGGTCGCGCAGCTTGAGGTCGGCGGCAAGCCGGCCCGAAGAGACAACATTGTTGGCGACAACGTCGGTCGCCGAGCCGTTCGGCAGCTTGATACTCAAAGTGCCGACGCCGGATTTGACCGAGTTAGGGTCGTACAGCGAGTTTGCGGTGAGTGCGCCTGGTGAGGAGAAGGTGAACTGCGAGGCGAGCCCGGCGCCGACGAGCTGGATACCGGTGCTGGTAAAAACGTTGGCCTGGCCAGAGCTGTCTGTGACGACACGGACATCGACGAGCTTCGACAGCGAATCGATCGCAGCATCCCGCTGATCCATCAGCGTCGCAGCCGATGGGTCGTTCGCAGTCAGGCTCTGCAGCTTGGTATTGATGTCGGCGATCTGCGCCATTGCAGTGTTGGCCTGCTGCGCCGTAGCGCCGATGTCCTGCTCGACATTGGAGCGCAGCGTCTGAATGCCGTTGCTCGTGGCGTTGAGCTGTTGCGCCAGCGACTGCGCCGCGGTCACCGCCACCGATTGCGCCGACAGCGAACCTCCGCTCGTCGACAGCGACTGCAGCGCGGTCGTGAACTGGTTGAGCGCGCTTTCCAGCGTGCCGTCGCCGCCTGGGGTGCCGTAGACGTTCTGCAGCTGGCCCAGGATACTGGCCATCTGGTCGGCATAGCCGCTGCCCCCGGTCTCGGTGCGCAGTTGACCCTGCACGTAGAGATCGAGCTCGCGGCCGACGCCGGTGGTCAGAACCGTCGATCCGAAACTGCCGGAGGTAACCTCGATCTGATTGGGCGTCTGGACGACGTAGCCCGGCGTCTGCGCGTTGGCGACGTTCGAGGAGACGATCGCAAGCGCGGCCTGGTTGGCACGCAGGCCGCTCATTGCGCTGGCGAGGGATGAACTCAAACCCATGTTACTGCCGCCTCTGGTTACGCTGCGTGAGCGCTGATCAGCGCAACACGTTCAGAAGATCCTGCACCATCGAATTCGCCGTCGTGATCACCTTGGTGTTGGCCGAGTAGGCCTGCTGGGTCACGATCAGCTTGGTGAACTCGTCGGCGATGTCGGTATTCGATCCCTCGAGCGACGAGCCGCTGATCGTGCCGGAGGCGCCGGCGATCGCCGGGCCGGACTCGTCGGTTACTGCATAGGCGCCGCCGTCGAGCGACTTCAGGTAGTTGGTGCCATTGAAGTGCGAGAGCGTCACCGCGGCGAGATCGAGGTTCTGGCCGTTGGAGAAGGTGCCGACCACGAGGCCATTATTGTTGACGGCGACAGAGCGGAGCTGGCCGGCGGCGTAGCCGTTCTGCGTGATGGTGTTGATGGTCACGGCTCCGCTCGAGCTCGCATATTGCGTCAGCGAGCCGGCGGAGAGATTGAATGCTACCGAGCCCAGCGATTGCCCACCGACGGTGACGTTATTGATGGTGATGCCCGAGCCGGTCGGCGAGGCCAGCGAGCCATCGCTTGCGAAGGTGAAATTGGTGCCGGTATTCACCCATGCGACCTTCGTGTTGGTGGCACTGGGATCGGCCTGATAGAACAGGTTCCAGGTATCGGCGTGCCCGGCGCCAAGCGACGCGCTGTCGACCTTGGCCCAGCGCAGTTGCAGATTCACCGGCGTGCCGGCCGCGTTGTAAGCCGTCACCGCGCCGCCGCTGATGGATTCTTTGGTGAAAGTCGCGATGTCGTTTCCGATCACGGTGCCGCCGCTGGGATTGGCGGCGCGTGCCAGCGATACGGGGCTCGTGAAACCGAGCGCGGAAGGGGAAAAGGCGGACGCTGTACTCGTGATGCTGAGGTCCTGCATGGCGCCGGTGTGGAGTGTAATGGCGCCGCTGCCGCTGATCGTCGGCGCCACACCGGTGATCCCACCGATCGCCGTGAGCAGATCACCGACAGTGTCGTCCGCGCGGACGTGCGTCGAGTCCTGCAGGCCGGTGCCGGCCGTGGTGATAGTGATCGTGATGCCGTCAACCACGATGGTATCGCCGGCGGCGAAGTTGGTCGTCAACGAGTCGCTGTTCGCGGGACCCGACAGTTTCGTCGCGGCTGTGATGGGAACAGGCGTCGAAGCCTTATTGTTGACGGCCGATCCGGTGACCGTCTGATCGAGATACGGCAACGGGCTCGACGCGAAGTCGGCAGGATTGAGGCCGCCATAGGCCACGAGCGAACCGCTCGCCGCCGTCGAGCTCGCCACTGTGTTCGGCGTTGTCGGCAGGTTCGCGGCATACTGGACGGCCGTGGTGGCCTGCGCCGGGACGAAGTTGTTCTGGAATTGCAGCACTGTCGGCACGCTGCCGGTGGGATTGCCAGTCTTCGGATCGACCGAGACGCCCATCAGATAGTAGCCCGCGCCGTTGACGAGATTGCCGTTGGCATTGACCTGGAAGTCGCCGCGGCGGGTGTAATAGGTGACGCCGTCGAACACCGGCACGTTGTCGACGACGCCGGTAGCCTTCTCCACCGAGAAGAAGCCGTCGCCGGTGATCGCCATGTTGGTGGCGACGCTGGATGCCGAGATCGTGCCTTGGGTCGTGATCGTTGCCTGCGCGTGCGCGGTGACGCCGCCGGCGACCTGCTTGCTGGGCACCTCGGAGTTGGGAATCAGATCCTCGAAGCTGGTTCCGATGCCCTTGTAACCGGTGGTGGAGGAGTTCGCGATATTGCCGGAAATGTTCTGAAGCGCGTAGGACTGCGCCTGCAGGCCACCCACCGAAGTGTTCATTGCATCGAAGATACCCATAACTTTGTCTCCAAATTCGATTCCGACGGCCGGCCGACCGTTCGCGACTCTTGGCCGCAATCGAAGGAGACGTCGCAAGGCCTATGCCAATGCGGGTATTTCAGTGAAATCAAATATTTAAATAGACATGCCCCGGCCGAGGGACCGGGGCACAATTGCCGGGCCGGCAACAATTGCCGGGCACACCCCTTACGTCGCGGACGCTGCCGCGGGGTGGAAAACGAGCCCAAAACCGTCGATGCAGTAGCGCAATCCGGTGGGCTTTGGACCATCATCGAAGACGTGGCCGAGATGGCCGCCGCAGCGGCGGCAATGCACCTCGGTGCGGACCATGCCGTAGGTGCGGTCCTCGGTCTTGCCGACATTGCCCTCGATCGGCTGGTAGAAGCTCGGCCAGCCGGTGCCGCTCTCGAACTTGGTGTCGGACGCGAACAGCGGCAGATCGCAGCCGGCGCAGGCGAAGACGCCCTTGCGATGCTCCTTCAGAAGCGGACTCGAACCGGGCCGCTCGGTGCCGTGGTTGCGCAAAATCTCGTACTGCTGAGGCGTGAGCTGGGCGCGCCACTCGGCCTCCGTCTTCTCGATCTCGAATTTTTCCGCGGCCTTCTCTCCAGCCTTGGCCGGGGTCGCTCTCAGCCAGCGGAACGCCGTCAGGCCGAACAGGCCGGCGACGGACGTCAACAGGATGCGGCGGTCAAACATCTCTTTCTCCGTGCGAGGGGACTTTTCACCTGTCCACGCGCTGAGATACGGGCTTCAACGCGCGACGTTACACCGTCAGGCGGAGTTTTTTCTCAAATTATTGCGAGACGCCCTGCTCCTCCGACACGGCCTCCTCGGCACGCGGCGCCGGTTCCGGCGGCGGCGCCGGCCGAACCGGGCGAACCGCGCCAGGCGGCGCGCGCCGCGGACCCGTGCCGGCGGCGCGGTTGGCCGCAGCCAGTTTCGCGTCGCGCTCCCGCTCCTTGACCCGCGCCCGCTCGCGGTAACGGGCAAGCGAGCCGGCGGCGGCCGAGCTCGCCCTGCCCCAGAGCCCGATCACCTGGCCGGCGGCCCGTCCCGTGATCCCGCCCGCCCAGACCAGCTCGAACGGCGAGAACAGGCGCCAGCGCTCGTCGCCCCGCAGGATGCTGCGGACGATGAGCTGTCCGGCCATCGCCGAGGTGTTCATGCCCTGGCGGCCAAAACCGCTCGCCACCCACAGGCCTTTGCGGAGCTGCCCGATCTGCGGCATGCCGTGCACGGTATGGCCGGTGGCCCCGCCAAACATTTCGGCGATCTCGACCTCGCCGAGATCCGGGAAGATCGTGCGGATCCGGCGCTTGATCGCGCCGCCGAAACGTTGCGGGTTTGCGGCCCAGGTGGTTTCCGGGCTTTCCCACATCAAGCGATCGCCATCGACGATTCTGAAATGGTCGATGCCGTCGGTATCCATCACCGATCCCTTGAAGGCGAGGATCTCGGAGAGGCGTTCGCCGAGCGGTGCGGTGATTCCGGCATAGCGCCAGACCGGCAGCAGCGTGTCCGACAGGCGCTTCAGCGGCGCGCCGAGATGGATGTTGCCGGCGAGCACGATATGCGTTGCGCGCAGGCGCGCCGACGGAGTCACGATGCGCTTGCGGATGCCGGAATGATCGATGCTGACGACCGGGGTGTCTTCGAAGATGCGCGCGCCGACCCGCCGAGCCAAGGCCGCGAGCCCGTGGACATATTTCCGGCCGTCGACCTGCAACGCCCTCGGATAGTAGACACCGTGGAAGTAGCGGTCGGTCTTGAGCACCGCGCGCACGCGGTCGGCCTGCCAGCCTTCGGCCTCGGTATCGAAATCCTCGTTCAGCATCTGGAGCCGGCTGATCAGCCGGTCGCCGGCATCGACATTGGAGACCTCGAGCACGCCGTCGCTCACGCCGATCCCAGGCATCGTCGCCTCCGTGGCGTTGGCGCGCACGAATTCGGCGCCCTCCTTCGACAGCGCCCAGAGTTCGCGCGCGTCCTCGAAACCGATGCGCTCGATCAGGTCGGCGAGCGGCAGCGCAAAACCCGGCATCACGGTGCCGAGTTGGTTGCCGGAGGCGTTCCAGCCGACATGCCGGCCCTCCAGCACCGCGACGCTGGCCCCGAGCCGAGCCGCCTCGAGCGCGATCGTGAGCCCGGCGAGCCCCGCGCCGATCACGCAGATGTCGGCGTCGAGATCGAACGACAGCCGCTCGCGCTCGCGAAAGCCGGCTTCTTCCTGGGACACGCTTGTGTAAGTCTCGCTCATGTCGTTTTCTTAAGGCACCGGTCAGGCGCTTGTCACCTTGTCCTGAACCTGAACCTGTGCCTGTACATTAATTACGACCGGGATGATTCGAGAATGCCATGCGCCGTTTGATGCTGCTGCGTCACGCCAAGACCGAGACTGACGCACCGAGCGGCCGTGACCAGGACCGCCGTCTCGATGACCGGGGCCATCGGGACGCAGCCCAGATGGGCGACTGGATCGCCCATCATCCGCCGTTCCCCGATACCGTGCTGGTCTCACCGGCCGTCCGGGCCAGACAGACCTGGGACATCGCCTGGGACGCGATGAAGGACCGCGTCGAAGCCCCGGAGGTCGAATTGCTGCCGGAACTCTACGGCGCCGGCCCCGCGCAGCTTCTGGAAACCATTCGCACTGCAACCATCCCCGCGAACCCGAAGCGATTGATGCTGGTCGGCCACAATCCCGGCATGCACGAGCTGGCGCTGATGCTCGCAGGCAGCGGCGACCACGCCGGCCGCAAGGCTCTCCACGACAACCTGCCCACGGCAGGGCTTGCGGTCTTCGACTTTGACGTGAAGGATTGGGGTGACGTGGCGTACCGCCACGGCAAGCTGGTGCTGTTCGTCAGCCCCAAGCTGCTGAAGCAGGCTTAGGGGCAACAGGGCGCCGTCTTGGGACGGTATCTTGGGCCGTTGAATGACAGGGAGGCGCAGATGTTCAAGTCCATTCTCGTGCCCATCGACCTCGCCGACACCGACCTCGCAAAACCTGCGATCGCGACGGCGGCGACGCTGTCGCAGACCTGGAACGGCACGGTGCGCCTGCTCAACGTGCTGCCGATGACGCCGGTGATGCTGGCCGAATATGTGCCGGCCGATTTCGACGAGCAGCAGCGCCAGACCTCGGAGGAAGCGCTCGCCATCGTCGCGCGAGAGTCCGGCATCGACGCCCCGCGTATCTCCAGCGTGGTGCGGCAGGGCGGCATCTATCACGAAATCCTGGAGGAAGCGGCGCATATGAAGGCCGACCTCATCGTCATGACCTCGCATCGCCCGGCAATGCGGACCTATTTCCTCGGCTCGAATGCCGGCCACGTCGTGCGCTACGCCAAATGCTCGGTGCTGGTGGTCAGGCACTAGCTTCTGCTCAGATAAACACCTCGGAGCAATTGCATGCGGGACTGGTGGCGCAAATGGAGTTACGAGGTCCCGCTCGCGATCGGCGATGCGCTATGGGAGGTGCTGGTCGTGCAATTGGCCGCGGCTCTGGACAGGCTGACACTGCGGCAGGTGATCGCCTTCATCCCCGTCGTCATTCTGGTCCTGGCCTACTACCACAGGATCCCGATCCCGCCCGAGCTGATGCTGGTTGGCGATCTCCTTGCCTATATCGACGTGTTCTCGGTATTGTTCCTGCTTGGCGTGTTGAGCCGCGTCACGACAATCCTGTTCGTCGTCAAGCAGGCGTCGACACGGATCGCGGCACTCGCCGACAACGTCGCCATGCACGTGCGACGTCTCGGCCTTCGACACCGGCGCGAACACGGCGCCTCAACGAGGCCGCGCCGCAAGCCCGACCGTTCCGATGACGATCGAGCTTTTGGCGAAGCATGGGGACAGGCTGCAATCGCTTGATCCCCCCAGGTGGTTATAGATACCGCGTCAGCCCGGCTTTCACCTGCCCGTAAACGGCATCCTCGATCTGCGAGCGCGTGATCCCGATATCGCGCAACGCGCGGTCGTCGAGCTCGTTCAGCGTCTTGATGGCGGTGCGGCGCTCCAGGAAGTCGAGCAGCGCCGAGGCGCCGTTGACGAGGGAGCGGAGGAATCCGCCTGACGAGGGTGGGCTGAGAGGCTGCCCGGCAGTTTGCGAGATGGTGGTCATGTTTCTTCTCCGGCAATCGTCCCGCGCGGCGAAAGCGATGCCGCCGGCACAGACGCTGATCGGCGCCTGCTCCTTCATTGCCCTCGGATTGCTCGCGCAGCCGGGGCTCAATCGCGGAACTTGATGGAACTTAAATGCTCCAGTACAATGCTCGGTGCAAGGAAAACATTGCTCTCGGTGCAATAGTGTCCAAGTTCGAGTACGTGAAGCTGGCCGATGCCATTGCCGCCGATATCACTAACGGCGCGTTAAAGCCGGGCGACCGCCTGCCGCCGCAGCGCAATTTCGCCTATGAACGTGGCATTGCGGTCTCGACCGCGAGCCGGGTTTATACGGAGCTGCTGCGTCGCGGCCTCGTGGTCGGCGAAGTCGGCCGCGGCACGTTCATTTCGGGCGAGGCGCGGCGCGGCGTCTCAGCTCCCGCCGAGCCGCGTGGCGCGCGCATCGACTTCGAGTTCAACTATCCGCTCCTGCCGCAGCAATCGGCGATGATCGCAAAGAGCCTCGCCGGTCTCGAGCGCCCCGAGGGCCTCGAGGTCGCGCTGCGGCCTGCGACGAGCACCGGCACGCAGGCAGCTCGGAGCATTTCCGCATCATTCCTCGCGCGCAAGGGCTGGGCGCCGGCCGCCGACCACCTCGTCTTCACCTCGAACGGACGGCAATGCATCGCCGCCGCGCTTGCCGCGCTCGTGCCTGCGGGCGGACGCTGCGGCGTCGAGGCGCTGACCTATCCCTTCATCAAGGGCATCGCCGCGCGCTTCGGCATCACGCTGGTGCCGCTCGCGACGGACGAGCACGGCGTCCGCCCCGACGCGATCCAGAAGGCGCATCGCGAGGCGCATCTCGCCGCGCTCTATCTCCAGCCGACGATGCAGAACCCGCTCGGCATCACGATGCCGCTCGGGCGCCGCAACGACGTGCTGCGCGTCGCCGAGAAGCTTGACCTTCCGATCATCGAGGACACCGTCTACGGCTTCCTCGCCGACGAGGCGCCGCTCGCCGCGCTGGCGCCGGACCGCTGCCTCGTGCTCGACAGCCTGTCGAAGAAGGTCGCGCCGGGGCTCGCGCTCGGCTTCATCGTCGCCCCGCCCCATTTGCGTGAAAGCGTGCTGGCTTCGGTGCGCTCAGGCGGCTGGACTGCGTCCGGCTATGCCTTCGCGGCCGGGCAGCGGCTGATGGCCGACGGCACCGCGGCCGAATTGTCGCGCCTCAAGCGCATCGATGCGGGCAAGCGCCAGCATCTGGCGGCGCAGCGGCTTGCCGGCTTCGATATCCAGGCCGACCCGAAAGCCTATCATCTTTGGCTGTCGCTGCCGCCGCATTGGCGCTCGCAGACGCTGGTGGCCGCGGCCGGCCGCCGCGACATCGCGCTGACGCCGTCCACAACGTTCGCCATCGCCAACGGCCACGCCCCCAACGCCGTCCGCCTTGCGCTCGGCGCACCGACCTTCGAACAGCTCGATGCGGGTCTGCGTACGCTATCGGCGATGCTGCGGTCGAAGGAAGAGGATTTCGATTCGACGGAGTAGCGCGCCCGCCTCTCACGCCGTCGGCCACTCCGCGATGAATCCCTTCGCCTTGTACGGCTCGATCTTTTCCCATTCGTGCAGGACGCGGCGGCGCAACTCGGCATCGGTGTGCCAGAGCCCGCGCGGCGTCGCAAAACTGTCGACCGTCAGAAGCATCTTGGTCACCTCCGGCCAGTGCCGGTGCAGCGTCATCGGGTAGCGACGCGCCGTCCAGGTATTGCCGAGGCAAATCACGCTGCGAATATTTTGCAGCCCGAGCGCCGCATCGATGACCGGCAGCGAGAAGACGACGTTCTCCCCGGTATTCATCGCCCGGTGCTCTTCGAGGATGCGGCCTGCCGGGATGCCGGCTTCGACCATCGCCGCCTTGATGAGCTTGCACTCGGATTGCTCCGAGCCCGGTGTCACTCCGCCGCTGACAATCGACCGGCGGAAATAGCCGTCCCGCCAAAGCCGGGCTGCGGTATCGGCGCGCAGTGCGACGTCCTCGCGGGTGCCGAACAGGAACAACAGGTCGGCCGGCCGAAGCGGCGTCTCGATCAGATGCGTGGCATTGATTGTGGCGATCTCATCCGCCGTCGGCATTCGGGTGCTGCGGTCCATGACGATGAGGATGCGACACAGGCCCGATTCCGCGAAGTCACGTTTGATAACCGGCGATTGCAGCCGCCCCTACGGCAGCAGTGCTTCCGGCAGCCGGTCAAAGCTGTAGTTGCGCGGCTGGTTGCGCCGGATGAAACCGCCGATCTGCCAGGTGAACAGGGCGGCGAAGCCGATGATGAACAGCGCGCCCGTCCATTCGCCGGTCGTGATCGCGCGGATGAGAAGCCCGGCCATCGCCACCGCCAGCATCGCGAGCAGCGCGAGCGCTGCCGTGTAGGCGATGCGTCCGAGGCCTGCGGTCAGCCTCGCCCGGCTGCCCGCCTTCGCCATGCGCGCATGCAGCGCGACGATGAAATCGCGAAAGCCGTGATCCTGAGCCGCCATCAGCGCCGCGGTCTGCCATGTCGTCGACAGGATCGCGAGACGGCCGCCATCGGCATGGCGGAGATCGGCGCGAAACCGGTGTTGCTGCATCGAGACGGGCCGGTATGACAGCCGGATCGCCGAGATCTCGGCATAGCGCCACAGGCCGGAGCGGCCTGCGATCTGCCAGGACAGACCCTCTTCCGTCAGCTCGAAACGATGCGCCGAGCCAATCAGCGACGCCTTGTAGGCGTAGCTGGTGACTTGCTCGCTCGTGACTTGCGGGGCGGCCTCCTGAACCTCGGACATTTCGATCCTTATCAACTTCGCGCGCGGCCCGGTCGGCTTGCGCGACCGCCCTCACCCATCCTACAAATCAGGCATGGCTGAGACGACCTTTTTTCCCCGTCACCTGATTCTCGGCGGCGCGCTGATCGCGGGCATACTGCTGGCGCTCGCGGTGCACATGCTGGGCGCACGCTACGGGCTCGACCTCGGCGGGCTTTGGCGCTCGGACACGCACGAGTTCATGCCGGCGGGTGCGGCGATCGCGTGGTGGCTGATCGCCACCGTCGGCTTTTCGGGCGGCTACTTCACTGCAACGTTGATGCAGAGCGCCGTCTCGGGCCAAATCCCGCAAAGGATGCGGCAGTTCCTGATCGCGGTCGGCGTGCTCTTGCTCGCCGGCGCCGGACAGGCGGCCTCCGCACCAAGCCCGATCCCGACCATCTCCGGTGTGCTGGCAGGCCTCGCCGCACTGTGCCTCGGCGCGGTGATGGCGTTCTGCGGTGCGCATTTCGCGCTCCGCAGGGCCTGACGTTCAGAGCATGATCCGGAAAAGTGTGGAGCGGTTTTCCCTCGCGACAAACGCGGAACGCGTTTGCGCGGAGATCATGCTTAAACAACAGCCTGAAGCGCGATGACGATTCATCCTAGTCTCGTCGCGCCTTAGGCAGACGCGCGCAGGCGGGGCTTCGCCAGCATCATCGCAACCTCGGACGCCGGTCGCGGCGCGCTGAACAGATAGCCTTGCGCCTGGGTGCAGCCCTCGCGCCGCAAGAGCTCGAGCTGCGTATCGTTCTCGACGCCCTCCGCCGTGGTCGCGATTCCGAGGCTGCGCCCGAGGCCGGTGACGGCGCGGACGATGGCCATGGAATCTGCGCGTGTCGATAGCTCGGACACGAAGGAGCGGTCGATCTTGATCTTGTCGAAGGGGAAGCTGCGCAAGTAGCTGAGCGAGGAATAGCCGGTGCCGAAATCGTCGAGCGAGATCCGCACGCCCTGCGCGCGCAACTCGTGCAGGATCGCAAGCGTCGCCTCGCTGTTCTGGAGCAGCACGGATTCAGTGATCTCGAGCTCGAGGCGCTCGGCGGCGAGCCCCGAGGAGGCCAGCGCCTCAATCACCGAGGCGACCAGGTTCGGATTCTTGAACTGCACCGGCGACAGGTTGACGGCAACGCCGATCTCCTCGGGCCAGGTGGCCGCTTCGGCGCAGGCGTTACGCAGCACCTGCTCGCCGAGCTGCACGATCAGGCCGGTCTCTTCCGCTAGCGGGATGAAGGCGGCCGGCGAGATAAGGCCCCGCTGCGGGTGATTCCAACGGCTCAGCGCCTCGAAGGCGACGACGCGATCCTTGGCCACATCGCGGATCGGCTGGTAGTGGACCTCGAACTCGTTCCTGCCCAGCGCCGCCCGCAGATCCATTTCGAGCAGCCGCCGCGCCTGCGCGCGGGCATCCATGCCGGTCTCGAAGAAGCGATAGGTGCCGCGGCCGTCGGCCTTGGCGCGGTACAGCGCGAGGTCGGCGTTCTTCAACAGCTCATCCGGATTGCTGCCATCCTGCGGCGACAGTGAGATGCCGATGGAGACGCCGATGATGATCTGATGGTCGGCGATCTCGTAGGGCGCGGAAATCACTTCGACCAGTCGTCCGGCGAGTGCGGTGGCCGCCGCTTCCTCCTCCTTGCCGAGCTGGACCACGGCGAATTCGTCGCCGCCGAGCCGAGCCACGGTGTCTTTCTCGCCGACACAGGCAGCCAACCTGCGGCCGACCTCCTTGAGCAGCGCGTCACCGATCGGATGCCCGAGTGAATCATTGATGTCCTTGAAGTGATCTAGATCGAGGCACAGCACCGCGAGCTGATCGCCTGGCCTGGCGTGGCGCAAGCCCTGCTCGAGCTGCTCGTGGAACAGCACGCGGTTCGGCAGATTGGTCAGCGCGTCGTGGCGCGCCATGTGGGAGATCTTCTCCTGTGCCGCCAGCCATTCGGTGATGTCTTCGAAGGTCGCGACCCATCCGCCGCCCTGCATCGGCTGGTTGACGACGCGGATCGAGCGGTTGAACCTGCTGACGATCGTGGTCGTGGTGCGGTTGTCGCGGGCGTCGGCGACGAGCTGGGCGAAGAACTGATCCGGATCGCCCTGCCAGTGTCCCCGCGCCTGCTCTTCGCGCATCACCTCGAGCAGCAGGCGGCCGGTGAGCTGCATGTCGGTCCGGCGCAACATCGCGGCGTAGCGCTCGTTGAACAGGAGTATCCTGCCGTCCTTGTCGAACATGCAAAGCCCCTGCGACATGTTCTCGAGCGCGGTGTCGAGCACGACCTGCTGGCGCCCCAATTGGCCCTTGGCGCGGCGGTCGAGGATGGCGGCCACGAGTGCGATGGCGATGATGGCGGCCGCGGCGCTCGCGGTGAGCAGGGAGAGCGTCGCCGGCGCGATCGACAGCCCGCTGATCGCGAGCGTCGGATCCGGCGTCAGCTCGACGGCCCCCATCGCCGTGAAATGATGCGAGACGATGGCGAGCGTGAGCAGGCCGGTAGCGCTCACGGCATGCGAAAGGTCATCGCGCCGTGCTGCGACATAAATAGCAGCCGCACCGAACACGATTCCGAGCAGGATCGAAGCCGTCACCGTGCCGCTCGCCCAGCCGATGCGCGCGGGCATCTCCAGCGCCGCCATGCCGGTGTAGTGCATGGCCGCGACGCCGCCGCCGACGATGGCACCGCCGAGCAGGACCCAGGGCGTGCGCTTGGATGACACCGCGATGCTCAGGCCCACGAAGGTCACGGAGATCGCGAAGATCAGCGACAGGACCGTCACCGGAATGTTGTAGGCCGCGCCGGCGCCCGGCCCGTAAGCCAGCATCGCGATGAAATGCGTCGCCCAGATGCCGCAACCGCTGACGATAGCGTCGAGCGAAAGCCAGACCAGACGCGCAGTGCCCTGTGTGGCGCGCGCCCGATGAAACAGGCTGATCGCCGCCGCGCTGGCGAGCAGGCATACCGCGCCGCCCAGCGCGACCAGGCCCCAGTCATGCTCATCCGTCAGACAATAGAGAACTTGGTACATATGGCAGGTCCATTTTCGGTACCTGCACTAAAGGGACGAGAGGTGGACAGTCGGTAACCGGCTACGTACCGGTTCGGCTCATGGTGAACCAAAGCTGTGAGCGCAAGGCAGCATACTCCGGGTTAACCAACGGCTGGCGCGCTGCGCCAGATCGCTGTCGCGGCCAGCAGCAGGACCGCTGCCGCAATGGTCAGCGAGGCGTGCAGGCCGGTCATGAAGTTCCCCGCCACCAGCGAGCCGAACAGCGCAACGCCAAGCACGCTGCCGGTCTGCCGGGTCGCATTGAGCACGCCGGCCGCGATGCCCGAGCGGGCCTTCTCGACGCTGCCGAGCAGCGTCGAGGTCAGGGGCGGCACCAAAAGGCCGAGGCCGCCGCTGATCGCGATCATCTGCACGGCGATCGCCCAGTAGCTCGTGTCAGCAGCCATGCCGAGCATGAAGAGGCAGCCCAGCGCCGAGACGCACGCGCCCACGATCATGGTCCTGCAAGCTCCGATCCGCTCGGAAACGCGCGGCGCCAGCAAATTCACCGGCAGCACCGCGCCCATCATCGGGACGAAGGCGAGCCCGGTCCACCAGGCGGACAGCCCGTTGACCTCCTGGAAGTAGAGGCTGAGCACGAAGATCAGTCCGTAGATCGCAACGTTCACGAGCAGGCCCACGAGCGAGGTCAGCGCGAACATGCGGTTGCCAAACAGCGACAGCGGCAGCATCGGCTGCGCGGTGCGCTGCTCCCGCCAGACGAACAGCGCGGCCAGCACAGCGGCGGCGATGAAGGCTGCGATCACGGCGGGATGCGCCCAGCCGATCGCGCCACCTTCGATGATCGCGGCGGCGAGCGCGCCCAGTGCACCGATCGCCGCGCACTGGCCGGGCAGATCGATCTCGCGCGCTAGTGAGCGCGTGGTCTCATCGGTAAAGCGCCAGGTCAGCCAGAGGCCGGTAAGTCCGATCGGCAGGTTGACCAGGAAGATCGCGCGCCAGCCGACCAGCGTGATCAGGCCTCCGCCGACGAACGGGCCCGCCGTCAGGGCGAGGCTGGCGCCTGCGGCCCAGACCGCGACGGCGCGCCCGCGCTGCTTCTCGTCCGGATAAGCATGGTTGAGCAGCGCCAGCGAATTCGGCACCAGGATCGCTGCCGCCAATCCCTGGATCAGCCGCGCGCCGATCAAGACGGTGGCGTTCGGCGACAGCGCGCAGGCGAGCGAGGCCGCAGTGAAGATGGCGAAGCCCGCCATGAAGACGCGCTTGGCGCCGATGCGATCGCCAAGCGCGCCCGCAGTCAGGATGAAGGCGGCAAAGGCGATGGTATAGGCGCTCACCACCCATTGCAGCTCGGCGACCCCACCGCCAAGAGCGGTGCCCATCGCATGCAGCGCGGTGTTGACGATCGTGACATCGAGCTGCACCACGCCATAGCCGAGACTCATCGCAGCAAGCGTCAGCGAGGTGGCAAGGCGCGAGCGCTGCGTGCTCCCCGCGGATTCGTAGGCGATATTGGTATTGGCGAAGTTGGTTCGCATGCTGGCATCCCGATTGCAGCACCACGCGAAAGATTACACCCTCAGCTCACATCATGTTTCGATAATGAACGAATGATGCCTGCGCTGCGTCACGAAAAACGCCGCGCCTCGCGCGCGGCGTTCCCTTAGGCGACGTGGGTCTAGCTCGCCGCGCGCATGTTCACCTTGGTCTCGGCGATCGAGGTCAGCTTCTTGTCGGTCGCCTTCTCCTCCTCGAGCGTCTTGGCGAGCACTGCGGCGCAGTCGTTGCGGCCGAGCTGCTTGGCCCAGGCGATCAGGCTGCCATAGCGGACGATCTCGTAGTGCTCGGCGGCCTGCGCGGCGTTGATGAGGGCCGCATCGAGCACCGCGTTGTCGGCGACCTCGCCGGCGGTGTCGTTGGCTTCCTCGATGATCCCGTCGATCGCCGGGCAATCGATCGCCTTCACCTCGACGCCGTGCATCTTGAACACCTCTTCCAGCCGCTTCACGTGCTGTTTGGTTTCATCGAGGTGCGTCAAAAAGCCCTGCTTCAACTGCGGGTCGGTCGCCTTATTTGCCATTTTCGGCAGCGCCTTGGTGAGCTGCTGCTCGGCGTAGTAGATGTCCTGCAATTGATGCACGAACAGGTCGTTCATGGTCTTGATGTCCTTGGTGAACAGTCCCATCGTTCCAGTCCTTGCGCTTCGGAACAGAGCGGCGCCGGCCTGCGTATGCAGGCCGCTATCACGCTGTGTTCGGTTGCTGATGCACCGCTAACCGACACGCGTGAGGGACGTTCCGAAAGGATCGAAAACCTTGCGCTGGAACAAGGCGAACCGCGCTACGGTTTGGCAAAATGCGGGCAATGAAACGGCAATGCCGCGACTCGCAATCCTTAATGCGCGGCAATGTGTAGGACGTATGACGAAAGGGATGCCGGAACGCAGAACCTTCCGTTGTCAAGGGCTGCACAAGTCGCTGTTTTTGCCTTAAGGAACTAGGATATATGGCTGCGATCGGCGCTAGGCTTTGGGCGCCATCGCGTTCAATCGGCACCCGCTCGATTGGGCGGGTTTTACGAGTTGCTTGCCCCCGCCGGGAGGATGAATGCAGGACGTGCTGCCCGCGCTGAAACGCGGCTTCAAGAGATGGATCGGCTGGCGTCGGCTCGGCATTGCCGCGAGCGTCATGATCATCGCCTTCGCGATCACCACGCTGGTGCGCACCCTCAAGGGCATCGACACCGGCGTCATCCTGACCGCGTTAACCGAGATCCCCCGCGGCAATATCGGCCTTGCGGCGCTCTGCGTCTTCTTCGCCTTCTGTACGCTGACCTTCTACGACTTCTTCGCACTGCGAACGATCGGCAAGAAACACGTCCCCTACCGCATCGCAGCGTTGTCCAGCTTCACCTCCTATTCGATCGGCCACAACATCGGCGCGACCGTCTTCACCGGTGGAGCAATCCGCTTCCGGATCTACTCGGACTACGGGCTGAACGCGATCGACGTTGCGAAGATCTGCTTCCTCTCCGGCCTCACCTTCTGGCTCGGTAACATCTTCGTGCTCTCTATCGGTATGGCGATCCATCCCGATGCCGCCTCTGCGATGGATCAGCTCCCCTCCGCGATCAACCGCCTGATCGCCCTTGGCGGCCTTGCCTCCATCACCGCCTATCTGGTCTGGCTGTCGATGGGCGAGAAGCGCCGCGAGCTCGGCCAGAAGGGCTGGAAGGTGGTGCTGCCGTCCGCGCCGCTGACGCTCGTGCAGATCCTGATCGGCGTGGTCGACCTCGGCTTCTGCGCCATGGCGATGTACCTCCTGGTGCCGTCCACCCCGCCAATCGATTTCATGTCACTGGCGGTGGTGTTCATCTTGGCGACGCTGCTGGGGTTTGCCAGCCACGCCCCCGGCAGCATCGGCGTATTCGACGCGGCCATGCTGCTAGCGCTCCCCGAATTCGGCCGCGAGCAGCTCCTGGCCACCCTCCTGGTCTTCCGCATCCTCTATTTCATGATCCCGTTCGGCCTCGCCATTTCCATCATGGGAGCGCGCGAGCTCTGGATGAACGTCGTGGAGCCCTGGCAGGAACGGCGGAGGCTGGCGGAGGCCTGCGCGCAGGCCAACCTGCCCAAGCAGGTGACGCAGATGGAGCGCGAACGGTCGCTGCGGCAGGCCAGCAAGCGCTAGTCGCGGAGATCATGCTCAAACAATAGCTAAGGCGCGATGATCATTCGCGCTTTAGCCGCTGGACGGCGGCCCATAAACCGGTCAGACAAACGTCGAAGGCGGCTCGAGGAAGCCTCTCTTATTTCCGCCTCAACTTTGACGTTGAAAGCGCGGGCCATGATCCGAGCCAACCTCCGCACCTTCCTTGCCGGCGCCCTGCTTGTCGGGATATTCGGCGCTCTGCCGGCTGAACGCGCTACCGCCCAGGACGGCAACCTGCAGATCACCTGGGAAGTCCGCAACCGCTTCCGTCTGTTCCGCGAGGAGCGCGACTTCCTGCTCCATGTCGAGAACGCCCGCAACCGCAGCATCCTCGCCACCGAGCAGTCGCTGGAGATGCAGAGCGAGGGCCGCGGCTGGGCCCGCAACATGGTCAACCGCCTCTGCATCGACCTCCAGGGCCGGGTCAACCAGCCCTGCGCCCGCGACAACGTCAAAGAAAACTACATCACCCCGGTCGACCACCCCGTGACCGTGCGCCTGACCGGTGCCGTGCCGGTCGGGGCCATCTGCGCCTGGTCGTTCGACGATGGAGACGGGCCGCAGGCCTCCACCTTCGATTGCGCCGAGCCGGTGAACCTGCGCGTGCGCTATGGCAGGCAGACGGTGGCGACGGTCGACGTCTCCTCCGGCTCCGACCCGACCCAGCGCATCCAGACCGAGATCCAGGTCCGCGACGTCTTCATTGCAGGCCTGGGCGATAGCATCGCCTCCGGCGAAGGCAATCCGGACCGGCCGATCGCGCTGGCCGATGACGGTTTCTGCTTCCGATCCTATCTCGGCACTGCCGGCGGGCAGTACTACCGGCCGAGCCGCGCCGGCTTCAAGGGCGGGCGCGCCTGCGAGGCGCCCGACACCCTTACCAACTGGCAGCGCTACGGCGCGCTCTGGTTCAACGCCCCCTGCCATCGCTCGCTCTACAGCTACCAGAGCCGCACCGCGCTCGCGCTCGCGGTCCGCTACCCCCACATCGCCGTGACCTATCTGCCGCTCGCCTGCACCGGTGCGAGCATCAGCGACGGGCTCTTGGGCTCGCAGCGTGCGCGCGAATGCCCGCCCGGCAAAAGCGGGACCTGCCAGACCAGCGTGAACGCGCAGGTGGCCGAGCTGCGTGAGGCGCTCACTGCGGCGAGGAAACGGCAGCCGGACCGCAAGCTCGACCTCGTGCTGCTCTCGATCGGCGCCAACGACGTCTATTTCTCCGGCCTCGTCGCCGACGTGATCGTGGACACCGCGACCGAACGCGCGCTGTTCACGCGTTCCGGGGTGATGGCTGGTGTCGACGATTCACGCGATGCGCTCACGCGCGAGCTGCCCAGGAATTTCGTCAAGCTGCGCGAGGCGCTCAAGCCGCTGGTCGACGGCGACCTCTCGCACGTCGTCTATGTCTCCTACGCCAATCCGGCGCTCGCAGACGGCGGCGTGCCCTGTCGCGGCGGCCGCGCCGGCTTCGACATCCATCCCGCCTTCAACGCCGATCCGCAGCGGCTTGCCCGGGTCTCGACCTATGTCGACACCGAATTCCTGCCGCAGCTCAAGGGGCTCGCGACCTGCACGCAAGGCGCGCTGTGCCGCGATCCGGAATCCGACCGCATGACCTTCGTCGATACGCATCAGGGCCTGTTCGCCGACCACGGTTTCTGCGCGCATGCCGGCTCCGACCCCGAATTCGACCGCGCCTGTTTTGCCGAGAACGGCCAGAGCTTCAACCCCGACATCGTCACCGCCGCGAGCCAGCCGATGCTGTGCGGCCGCGGCGCATCCGAATATCGAGCCTACCTGCCGCGCGCGCGCTGGATCCGTGACGCCAATGACAGCTATTTCGCCGCGATGACCTATCCGCAAGGCCTGCCCGCTGCGAGCCAGCCGAACGACATTCACGACGCCGCCTGGGGCGTGCTTTCCGCCGTCTATGGCGGCGCCGTGCACCCCTCAGCCGAAGGCCACGCCGCGATGGCGGACGCGACCCTGCCGGCCGCAAGCACCGTACTTGGCCTCGACGCCGTGCCGCCCGGCTTCACCCGCGGCCTGCTGGCGCCGCTGCTGCCGGGCGCGCGGCAGTAGGCCGCGCTGCAAGCACACTCTCGGTGTCGTCGTCCGCCTTGTGCGCAATTGCGTACTGGAGCGGACGATCCAGTATTCCAGGGGCCGTGACGAATGCGGAGAGGCCGCGGCCCACTGAATTCCCCGCTTGCCGCCTACGCTAAAGCTTCGGCGAGCCAAAGTCCCCAACCCCGGCGAAGCCTTGGCGTAGCCTGGTCGCGGGGAATGACAGCGATGCGTGTGGGTATGATGTTCGGCCCGCGAGAGTGCCGTTCCTCCCCCTGCCGTCCCATCAATCCAAAAACGGTATCAATCGATACTCCCTTCAACTTGGACACTTTCCTGCGCGCCCCTCTAGGAGTCGTCCCTGAGGAAGCATTTATTCTGAGGAGGCGTGCGCATGAGCGCAGTAGTGTCCGCGGCGGACGTGAAGAGGTCCCGCGTCAGGCTTTTCATCGTGACCATGTTGTTCCTGGTCACCACGGTCAACTATGCCGACCGCGCCACGCTGTCGATCGCCGGACCCGCGCTCTCCAAGGAGCTCCATCTCGATCCCGTCGCCATGGGCTACATCTTCTCGGCGTTCGGCTGGTCCTATGTGATCGCGCAGGTGCCGGGCGGCTGGCTGCTCGACCGCTACGGTTCGCGCATCGTCTATGCCTTCAGCATCATCGTCTGGTCGCTGTTCACGCTGATGCAGGGCTGGGTCGGCTTCCTCGGCGCGGGCACCGCGGTCGCCATGCTGTTCGCCCTGCGCTTCCTAGTCGGCATTGCGGAGGCGCCCTCCTTCCCCGCCAACGCCCGCATCGTGGCAGCCTGGTTCCCGGGCAATGAGCGCGGCACGGCATCGGCCTTCTTCAATTCTGGGCAGTATTTCGCGACCGTGATCTTCGCGCCGCTGATGGGCTGGATCGCGCATGACTACGGCTGGCGCTACGTGTTCTTCGTGATGGGCGCGCTCGGCGTCGTCATGGGCCTGGTCTGGATCAAGACCATCTATGGCCCCAAGGAGCATCCCTCCATCAACGAGGCCGAGTTCGACTACATCAAGGAAGGCGGCGCGCTGGTCGATCTCGACGCGCCCAAGGAGGAGCACGCACCGGACTCGGGCCCGAAATGGGATCACATCCGCCAGCTTCTCTCCAACCGCATGATGCTCGGTGTCTATCTCGGCCAGTACTGCATCAACACCCTGACCTATTTCTTCCTGACCTGGTTCCCCGTGTACCTCGTCAAGGAGCGCGGCCTGTCGATCCTCCAGGCGGGTTTCGTGGCGACGCTGCCGGCGCTCTGCGGCTTCATCGGCGGCGTGCTCGGCGGAATCATCTCGGATGCGATCCTGCGCAAGACCGGCTCGCTGACCATGGCGCGCAAGATCCCGATCGTCGGCGGCATGCTGCTGTCGATGGTGATCATCGGCTGCAACTATGTCGACGGCCAGGCGCTGGTGATCGGCTTCATGGCGCTCGCCTTCTTCGGCAAGGGCATCGGCGCGCTCGGCTGGGCAGTCGTCTCCGACACCTCGCCCAAGGAAGCCGGCGGCGTCTCCGGCGGCCTGTTCAACACTTTTGGCAACCTCTCCTCCATCACCACCCCGATCGTGATCGGCTACATCGTGGCCGCAACCGGCTCGTTCAACGGCGCCCTCGTCTTCGTCGGCGTCAACGCGCTGGTCGCCGCGTTCGCCTATCTCGTGGTCGTCGGCCAGATCCAGCGGGTGGTGCTTAAGCGTTCCTCCTGAGCGCTCCGGCGAAACCGGAACGGACCAGGCAACTTACGGCGGCTTCACAGCCGCCGTCTTTGTTTCGGAGGTTATCGATGCTAGAAGTGCCGGGGAAACGCCTTATCCATCTAAGGCAAGTATCGATGTTCGACCTCAACCAGCTCCGCTGCTTCGTCACCGTGGCGGAGGAATTGCATTTCGGCCGCGCCGCCGCGCGACTC
Source organism: Bradyrhizobium sp. CCGUVB23 (assembly GCF_024199885.1). Classification (NCBI taxonomy): domain Bacteria; kingdom Pseudomonadati; phylum Pseudomonadota; class Alphaproteobacteria; order Hyphomicrobiales; family Nitrobacteraceae; genus Bradyrhizobium; species Bradyrhizobium sp. CCGUVB23. Next base: position 7,199,559 of record NZ_JANADQ010000001.1, on the reverse strand, counting down.
AACATGACCCAACCACCGCTGTCCCGGCAGATCCAGGTGCTCGAGCACATCATCGACGCGCCGCTGCTGGAGCGCACCAGCCGCTCGGTTCGCCTGACGCCGGCCGGACGCAGCTTCCTGCCGGAGGCGCGGCGCATCCTGAAGCTCGCGGAGAGCGCCTCGCAGGTCGCCCGCCGCATCGCGCTCGGCAAGACCGGCTCGCTGAAGATCGGTTTCACGGCCGCGGCCGCTTACGGCTTCCTGCCCGAGCTCGTCGCCGCCTGCCGCGCCAGACTGCCCGAGGTCGATTTCTCGCTGAAGGAGATGGTCTCCGGCGACCAGTTCGAGGCGCTCGCCTCCGGCCAGATCGATGCCGGACTGTTGCGGCCGCCGATCGCGCGGCCGGAGCTTGCCAGCCGCCGTGTCGTCGCCGAGCCCCTGCTCGCGGCGATCCCCAAGAAGCATCCGCTGGCGAGCGCTGAGTCGGTGACCATCAAGGATTTCGACGACCAGCCCTTCGTGATGTATTCGCCCTATGAGAGCCGCTACTTCCACGACCTGCTGGTCGCGCTCTTCACCCGCGCCGACGTGCTGCCGCGCTATGTCCAGCATTTGAGCCAGATCCACTCGATCCTCGCCATGGTGCGGGCCGGGCTCGGGCTTGCCATCGTGCCGGCGGCGGCGGCGAGCCTGAAGATCTCCGACGTGCGCCTGCGGCCGCTCAAACTGCGCACGCGCGTTCCGGTCGAGCTCTTCATGGTCTGGCGGCGCGAGGACGAGAACCCGTTGCTGTCGGCACTGGTGAAAATCGCGAGCGAATTGGTCGCCGCGGAGACGATCGAAGATTGATGCTGAATATGCATCATTCGATATAGGCTTTGGCTTGGACGCGCATCGAACGGTCTCTTAAGTAACGGCCCATGGACGCAGCGGTTCGCGCGTCTTCCAGAACAACCGGCGTGCCCGTTTGCGCGCCGCCTTCAAAACCCAAAGGGAGCAGCGCCCATGAGCAAGATGACCCCGCAGGAGATGGCCCAGAAGATCGGCTCCGGCCTCCTGTCCTTCCCCGTCACGCCGTTCAAGGCGGATTACTCCTTCGACGAGGCGACCTACCGCGCCAACATGGACTGGTTGTGCGGCTATGACGTCGCCGGCCTGTTCGCTGCCGGCGGCACCGGCGAGTTCTTCTCGCTGACGCCGACCGAGGTTCCGCAAGTGGTGAAGGTTGCCGTCGACGAGACCAAGGGCCGCGTGCCCGTGCTCGCCGGCACCGGCTACGGCACCGCGACCGCACGCGAGATCGCGATCGGCGCTGAAAAGGCCGGCGCCGACGGCCTGCTCCTGCTGCCGCCCTATCTCACCCATTCCGAGCAGGAGGGCCTCGCCGCCCATGTCGAGGCGATCTGCGCCGCCGTGAAGATCGGCGTCATCGTCTACAACCGCGACAATGCAATCCTCCAGCCCGACACGCTCGCGCGCCTCGCCGAGCGCTGCCCGAATCTCGTCGGCTACAAGGACGGCATCGGCGACATCGAGCTGATGACCCGCGTCTACACCAAGCTCGGCGACCGCCTCACCTATATCGGCGGCCTGCCCACGGCCGAGACGTTTGCCCTGCCCTATCTCGACATGGGCGTGACGACCTACTCGTCGGCCGTGTTCAACTTCGTGCCGGAGTTTGCGACCAGGTTCTACGCCGCCGTACGCAAGCGCGATCATGAGGCCATTCACGCCGGCCTGAAGAACTTCATCCTGCCGCTGATCGCCATCCGCAACCGCAAGAAGGGCTATGCGGTCTCGATCATCAAGGCCGGCATGAAGGTGATCGGCCGCGACTCCGGTCCGGTCCGCCCACCGCTCACTGATCTCACCGAGCAGGAGATGGCGGAACTCACCGCGCTCGTGCAAAACCTGCCCGCCGCGCAATCGGCACAACAGGCGGCAGAATAGCGAAACGAAAAAAGGGAGGAGCAGCCGATGGTCGAAGTCTCCAGCGCGTCAGTCGCCGGCGCACCAATCGTCACGTCGATGCAGGTGATCCCGGTCGCCGGCCGCGACGGCATGCTCCTCAACTTGAGCGGCGCGCATGCGCCGTTCTTCACCCGCAACATCGTCATCCTCACCGACAACTCCGGTCACACCGGCGTCGGCGAGGTGCCGGGCGGCGAGAAGATCCGCAAGACGCTGGAAGACGCCCGCGATCTCGTGATCGGTAAGACCGTCGGCGCCCTGAACAACATCCTCGCCGAAATCCGCACCGCCTTTGCCGACCGTGATGCCGGCGGCCGCGGGAAGCAGACCTTTGACCTGCGCGTGATGATCCACGCCGTGACCGCGGTGGAATCCGCACTTCTCGACCTGCTCGGCCACCATCTGGGCCTGCCCGTCGCAGCCCTGCTCGGCGAAGGCCAGCATCGCAAGAGCGTCGAGACGCTCGGTTATCTCTTCTTCGTCGGCGACCGCCGCAGGACGAGTCTCGCCTATGTCGATGGCGAGACCGGCAAGCCGGACTGGTTCAATCTCCGCCATCAGGAAGCGATGACGCCGGAGACCGTCGTGCGGCTCGCGGAAGCGACCCACGATCACTATGGCTTTGCCGATTTCAAGCTGAAGGGCGGTGTCTTGCGCGGCGAGCAGGAGATCGAGGCCGTCACTGCGATCGCCAAGCGTTTTCCGAATGCGCGCGTGACGCTCGATCCCAACGGCGCCTGGTCGCTCGATGAGGCAATCCGGCTCTGCAAGGGCATGCATGGCATCCTCGCCTATGCCGAGGACCCCTGCGGCGCCGAAGCCGGCTTCTCCGGCCGCGAGATCATGGCCGAGTTCCGCCGCGCCACCGGGCTGCCGACGGCGACCAACATGATCGCGACCGACTGGCGCCAGCTCTCCCATGCGCTGCGTCTCGGTGCGGTTGATATCCCGCTGGCCGACCCCCACTTCTGGACCATGCAAGGCTCGGTGCGCGTCGCCCAGACCTGCCGCGACAACGGCCTGACCTGGGGCTCGCACTCCAACAACCACTTTGACATCTCGCTCGCCATGTTCACCCATGTCGGCGCCGCCGCCCCCGGCAACGTCACCGCGATCGACACCCACTGGATCTGGCAGGACGGCCAGGCGCTCACCAAGGAGCCGCTCCAGATCAAGGGCGGCAAGATCGCCATCCCCGACAAACCGGGCCTGGGCATTGAAATCGACCGGGCAGCCATCGAAGCCGCGCATGGCCTCTACAAGCAGCATGGACTTGGTGCCCGGGATGACGCTATTGCCATGCAGTACCTGATCCCCGGCTGGACCTTCGACGACAAGCGTCCTTGCCTCGTGCGCTAAAAACTTCCCTGGAGGAAAAAGATGACTGCGATCTTGAAGAATTTCATTGGCGGTGAATGGGTCGACGGCTCCGGCATCACCAAGAACATCAACCCCTCCAACACCAACGACGTCGTCGGCGAATATGCCAAGGCCGACAAGGCGCAGACCGAAAAGGCCATCGCGGCTGCCAAGGCCGCTTTCCCGGCCTGGGCGCGCTCGACGCCGCAGGAGCGCTTTGACGCGCTGACCAGGATCTCGACCGAAATCCTCGCCCGCAAGGAAGAGCTCGGCCGCCTGCTCGCCCGCGAGGAAGGCAAGACCCTTTCCGAAGGCATTGGCGAGGTCGCCCGCGCCGGCCAGATCTTCGCGTTCTTCGCCGGCGAAGCGCTCCGCCTGATCGGCGAGAAGGGCGCCTCCGTGCGTCCCGGCCTCGAGGTCGAGATCACCCGCGAGCCGGTCGGCGTCATCGGCATGATCACGCCCTGGAACTTCCCGATCGCGATCCCCGCCTGGAAGATCGCGCCCGCGCTCTGCTACGGCAACACCGTGGTGTTCAAGCCGGCCGAGCTCGTGCCGGGCTCCGGGCACGCGCTGTCCGAAATCATCACCCGCTCCGGCATTCCGGCCGGCGTATTCAACCTCGTCGTCGGCTCCGGCTCCGTGGTCGGCCAGACCTTGCTCGACCATCCCGACGTCGCCGCGATTTCCTTCACCGGCTCGGTGCAGACGGGGCGCAAGATCGCGCAGGCCTGCGTGCTCTCGAACCCCATGAAGAAATTCCAGCTCGAGATGGGCGGCAAGAATCCGCTGGTCGTGCTCGACGATGCGGACCTCAAGACCGCCGTCGAGGTCGCCGTCAACGGCGCCTATTTCTCGACCGGCCAGCGCTGCACGGCGTCCTCGCGCCTGATCGTCACCGAAGGCATCCATGACCGCTTCGTCGCGGCGATGGCCGAGCGCCTGAAAGGCCTGTCGGTGGACGACGCACTCAAGGCGGGCGTCCATATCGGCCCCGTCGTCGATCAGAGCCAGCTCGACCAGGACCTGCGCTACATCAAGATCGGCCAGGACGAAGGCGCAAAGCTCGCCTGGGGCGGCGAGCTGCTCAAGCGCGAAACGCCCGGCCATTATCTCCAGCCGGCGCTGTTCACGGAGGCCAACAACAACATGCGCATCGCGCGTGAGGAAATCTTCGGTCCCGTCGCTGCAGTCATCCGCGCCAAGAACTACGAGGAAGCGCTGGCGATCTCCAACGACACCGAGTTCGGCCTCGCCTCCGGGATCTGCACCACCAGCCTGAAATACGCCACGCATTACAAGCGCAACAGCGAGTCCGGCATGGTGATGGTCAACCTGCCGACCGCCGGCGTCGACTATCACGTGCCGTTCGGCGGCCGGAAGGGATCGAGCTACGGCGCCCGCGAGCAGGGTTCGTACGCCCGCGAATTCTACACCACGGTGAAGACCGGCTACACATTCCCCGGCTGATGATGCGATCGTAGATATCATAGGGTGGGCAAAGCGAAGCGTGCCCACCGCTTATGTTCGGTGTGAAGCATGGTGGGCACGGCGCGTTGCGCCTTTGCCCACCCTACGACTTCAAGTTCTGAGGCAAGAGCAGATGGACCAGTCAGTCGCAGCGAAAGAGCAGCCCCGCTACATCAAGCTCAACGAGCGCGACAATGTCGCGATCGTGGTCAATGATTTCGGGCTTCCCGCCGGCTCCCGCTTTGCCTGCGGGCTGACGCTGCGTGCCTTCGTGCCGCAAGGCCACAAGACGGCGCTGGTCGATATCGCGCAAGACGCGCCGATCATCCGTTATGGCGAGGTGATCGGCTATGCTCTCTCCCCGATCCTGGCCGGCGAATGGGTCGACGAGGCGCGCATCCGCATGCCGGAGGCGCCTGCGCTCGACAAGCTCGAAATCTCCACCGCCGTCCCCGCCCCGCTGCCCCCGCTCGAAGGCTACACCTTCGAGGGCTATCGCAATCCGGACGGCTCGGTCGGCACCAAAAACATCCTCGGCATCTCCTCCTCCGTGCAATGCGTCAAGGGCACGATGGAATATGCGGTCAAGCGCATCCGCGCCGAGCTGTTGCCGAAATATCCGAACGTCGACGACGTCGTTCCCCTCACCCATGCCTATGGCTGCGGTGTCGCGATCACCGCGCCCGACGCGGTGGTGCCGATCCGCACGCTGCAAAACCTCGCGCTGAACCCGAACTTCGGCGGCGAGATTCTCGTGGTTGGCCTGGGCTGCGAGAAGCTCGCGCCCGAGCGGCTCGTGCCTGAGGGCGTCAATGACGCCATCGTACGCATGCAGGACGAAGCCTTCGACGGCTTTGGTGCGATCGTCGATGCGATCATGACCCAGGCCGAGGCGCGCCTGAAAATTCTCAACGCGCGCAAGCGCGAGACCTGCCCCGCCTCCGATCTCGTCATCGGCCTGCAATGCGGCGGCAGTGACGCCTTCTCCGGCGTCACCGCAAATCCCGCCGTCGGCTACGCCGCGGATCTGTTGGTGCGCGCCGGCGCCACCGTGATGTTCTCGGAAGTCACCGAAGTGCGCGACGCCATCCAGCTGCTCACCCGTCGCGCGATCAACGAGGACGTCGGCCGCGCGCTGGTGCGCGAGATGGCCTGGTACGACTCTTACCTCGCGCGCGGCGGCGCCGACCGCAGCGCCAACACCACGCCCGGCAACAAGAAGGGCGGGCTTGCCAACATCGTCGAGAAGTCGCTCGGCTCGATCGTCAAGTCCGGCTCGAGCGCCATCACCGGCGTGCTCTCGCCCGGCGAAAAGGCGACGCAGAAGGGCATGCTGTTTGCGGCAACCCCTGCGTCCGATTTCATCTGCGGCACGCTTCAGCTCGCCTCCGGCATGACGCTGCAGGTGTTCACCACCGGCCGCGGCACGCCTTACGGCCTCGCGGCCGCCCCCGTGATCAAGGTCGCGACGCGCAGCGAGCTTGCACGGCGCTGGAAGGACCTGATCGACTTTGATGCCGGCCGCATCGCCACCGGCGAAAAAACCATCGAGGAAACCGGCTGGGACCTGTTCCGCCTGATCCTCGACGTCGCCAGCGGCCGCACCAAGCCCTGGTCGGACCGTTGGGGCATCCACAACGACCTGACGCTGTTCAATCCCGCGCCGGTGACTTAAGTCGCGAATTCAGACGCGGGCAGCACGCTCAGGCGTCATCGCCCGGCTTGACCGGGCGATCCAGTATTCCAGAGACCGTGACGAATACGGAGAAGCCGCGGCGTACTGGATTCCCCGCTTGCCGCCTACGCTAAAGCTTCGGCGAGCCAACGTTGCAAACCCCGGCGAAGCCTTGGCGTAGCCGGGTCGCGGGGAATGACGGCGGAGTGAAAGGCAAAACGCCGGCGATGCGGCGCACCTTTCAAATCGCCTCCAAACCCCGCACCTCCTTTTCTGCAACCTTCACCAGCGGCTTGACCGCCTGGTCCTCCCGGCCGAGCACCACGCCCGAGGCAAAGGCACGCGCACGCCCTTCATGGCGTGGCGCCCGCGCCTTGAGCGCTGCGTCGACAGCCATGTCGCGATGCGCGACAAAATCGTTGAGCGAGCCAAACGCGTTCTGAATCTTTTTCAGATGCCTGGACAACGCTGCCACCTGCTTCCGTTCGCTCCGAGACTGAAAAAGACTTTCAAAGAACTCGATCGCATATCTGATCTTCTTGGCCCTGATGCGCAGCTTGTGCCGCTCCTGGGCAGACATTTCGTCGAGATGCCGTCCCCGCTTGCGCAGCTTCTTGATGCGGCGATGCAGCAGCCTGCCGGCGAATTTGCGGATCGGCGTCTTCGCATCTTCAGTCGCAATCGTTTGGTCGGCCTCGATCCATTGCAGCGTATCGACCAGCAAGGACCGGTAGTGCTGCGTGTTGACGGCTTCTTTTGCGCGCGCGAAAGCGCGCTCGCGCCTGGCACAGAACTCCTTCTTGATCGCCTTGCCGCCCCTGCGCAACAGCACGTCGCGCGTGGCAGGCTCGATATTCTCCGTCACGAAGACATCGAGCTCACGTTCCGGCGCGAGTTCGTTGGTGAGCCACTTCAGTTCCTGCTTGATCCTGTCCGTGCTCGCCCCGGACAGGACCTTCGAGAATAACGAGATCGCCGCGCGCAGGCAGCGCAATCCCACCCGCATCTGGTGAATTCCTTCCGGATCGCCATTGCGGACGGCGTCGGCGTTACCCGAGAAATGGCGTATCGTTGCGCGACCGATGGTCCGGAAGGCATCACCCGCATTCAAGTCGGCGTTCAAGGCGATGCTTGCGGCGGAAAGAACCGGATGCTCCTCGCCGCGCGCAAGAGCATAACCCCGGTCCGACTTCAGATCGAGCTCGGCTTGCGATTTCCGTTCGATCGACCTCGCGACGCGGAACAAATCGACAAGCAGGCCATTCTTGAGTTCCAGTTCAAGCTCCTCGACCGGGCTGGAGTGTTGCCCGGCGACGATACGTCCACGATCGATGGCGAGTTCGATCTCACTTTTCCTGGTGCGAAGCGGCAACGTGATGCGGTGCACCGATGTCTCGAACACGGGTTTCAGCTTGCGACGCAACTTCCCGGATGCAAACGGCTCGAGCGGAGTGCCCTGCGCCTTGCCGAGGTTCGGCGCACTGTTCTTGATCTCCGCCTCCCATTCGCCGCGGCCGAACTGCGCACCGTTGGCCGATTTGACCGTCTGGACGTGCCTGTCGCCGTCATCGCGCACGCGCAGCGTGAGGCCGTGCCGTTTCAGCTTGCATTTTCTGGTATCGAAGTAGGTCGACACCAGATCGTTCTCGGATCGCGGTCCGATCTTGCCGCCCGCCATGCGTCCGTTCGCCAACGTCTTGAAGTGGCGCACGGGTACGCGGAACTTCAGTTCGGTCTCGACAGCCATTCTGCTCTCCCGAGTTGGCTGCCGATAACGCGCGAGACGCGGCGGGGGTACCACAGGTATGAGGCCATTTGGGGCGCGCGTAACTACTCTCGCCGACTGGCGACAGGTCGCATGCGACGGACCTCCGCGAAACCGTCCTGAAACGCAGCGGCACGGCGTTTCCGGATCGCTTCATCGCGCTTCACATCTCGCAACCAAATATCTCCGCTCACGCTGCGCGGATTTGCGAACCTGTTCAGGCGTTATCGCGACCAACTCTCCGAGTGCTCATCTTCCCAAGGAGACTTGCAATGCGGATTCTTTCGATGATTGCCATTGCCGGCGCGATGATTGCCAGCACTGCCGGCGCATTTGCCGGCGAGCTTCCCTCTTACGAAGTGAACTCATTTCCGATTTCTGCGACGCAGGTCCAGTTGCTCGGCGCCACTGGCGTTCAGGAGCAGGCCTCCACGCCGATGCTGACCGTCGAAGGCATGCCCGCCTCGCCCGCGCAGATCACAGTGCTCTCGCCGCGCGTCAGGGTAGTCGCGAGCGCAAACTCGGACAACGAGTCCCGCTAATCGGCGGTCGCGGCGCGCTCGATGGCGCGCCGTATACGGAAATAACGCAAGCGGTCGGATGATCAGGAGAAAACGCGCTATTGCGGCCGGCATCGCCGGGTTCGTGATCGCAGCCCTTGTGATGATGTGGCCGCTGCCGCTGCTCTTCTATGCCCTCATCCTGGAAGAGATTTTTCCGAGCCGGATCGCGTGGGACGGCCACACCGCATGGAAGCGCTGCGACAGCGCGATCGCGGGACGCACGTCGTGGCCTGGTACGCCCAGCACAGCCTGCGAAGCCATGCATTTGTGTGCCAACGAGGCCCCGTTATCCGGCGCCCAGGAAAAATTGCTCAAGCAAGCCATTCGCGCGACGCCTGGGTGCAAGCCGCCGTAAAAGATCGTGCACACGTCAATCGCGCGCGTTCCGCGCGGATCAGATCAGACCGCACATTGGCTGAAACGCCTTACGTCATGCTGCCCGGCATGAAGCAGCGGACGCGTGGGTGGCCGTCGACATAGTGCTTCCACACCATGGTGCGGCCGATCTTGTTCGGCTCGGTGATGACGGCGCCGTCAGGCACCACGACCCATTCGTCGTCGATGTGCACGCGATAATGGCCGTTGTCGGACTCCCAATCGACGTCGGCCATGACGTAGCCATCGGCGTCCGAGCAGCATTGCCCGTATTGGCTGTGCAGGCTCTCGAACCAGGGCTTGAGCGGTGAATTGGCATAGCGCCCGTCGTCGCGCGCGAACGCGGTCGTAGCCAGCATGATCACGCCAAGCACGAGTGCGGCACAATGTCTTGCAAACATTCCTTCGTCTCCGCGGGTCGGTGTCACCGCGGGGCGCAAGCGCCGCTATTCGTCTGCCACGGACCGGCAGGCGTGGAGAAATAGCGATTCGCTCCCCCAGCAGCTTTCCCGACCACTATGCAAAACGGGCGCCAAAACACATTCCGGGGAACTACTGTTGGGGACATCGGCGGCATGCGCCTTTGGACTCATGCAAACAGGACTGCATTCCCATGAGCTGTCGCCTACCTGCGTCGTTGCGAGTGCGGCGAAGCAATCCAGAGTGTTACCGCGGAGGAATTTCTGGATTGCTTCGCGGATCCTTTCATCGGGCCGCGCTTTGCGCGGACCCGGTGGCTCGCAATGACGAGATTGGGGCGCGTGTATGCCACACCCTCGGTGTCATCGCCCGACTTGATCGGGCGATCCAGCACTCCGAGATGTCCGTGATGAATCGATAAGCCGCAGCGTACTGGATGCCCCGCCGGACCCTGTCAACGGGCTCGCCGAAGGCGAGACCCGGTGGCGGGGCATGGCAGCGGTATGTTGAGCGAGAGATTGCGCGACCAGTGTCGCGGCGCGCGCCCTACTGCTTCATCGGCGCCATCATCGCGCCGCCCTTCTTCGCGGCGGGCGCTGGCGGCTTTGCGGCGACGGCTTGCGCGGGGAGATATTTTGCGACGATGGCAGGATCGAGCTGCGCGATGTTGGCATCCGGCAGGCGCGTCCAGGTCTCGTCCTTGCCGAGCAGCGAGATGCCGAGATAGCCGCGCAAGGTGAGCGTCTGACCATCCGGGCTGACCTTCATGTTGGCCTTCCAGATGTTGCCGTCGCGCGGATTGAGCACGTTGCCGCCTTCGTACTTCAGGCCATCACGCTTCATGTCGCGCACGAAGGACAGGCCGAGCACCGGCGCATTCTTGCGATCATCCGTGCATTTGGTGCAGGCCTCGTTCGGATCATCGCCCGGACGCGGGAAGGTCTTTGCGATCACACCTTCGAAGATGCCGTTGTGGTCGATGAAGAGAAACCACCCGACCTGCTTGCCGTCCTCGATCTTCTGCCAGAGGCCCGCAGCCGTGGGCTGCTGGGCCTGCGCTGCGACGGGCCGCGGCATCGCGAGCGACAGCGCGAGGCCGAGCGCGACGAGCGAGAGCAGTCGGAAGCTGGAAAAGATATTCCGCATTATGATCACCTGGTTAACCCACGACTGGAATGGCCGCAGACTAAGGCTATTTCGCGAAGGGTTCCAGCACCAGAAACATGGGAGAGATGCTCTCCCCGTTCCGGCCCGGATCAATTGACTCCGAGCTTCTTTTGCAGGCTGGACGAGGACGTCGTGTACTGGAACACCAGCCGCTTCTCCGGATAGACGTAGCGATGGGCTTTTTGCGCCATGAGCGCGCCCTCGTGGAATCCGCACAGGATCAGCTTGATCTTGCCCGGATAGGTGTTGATGTCGCCGATCGCGAAGATGCCGGGGACGTTGGTCTCGAACGCTGATGTCTCGACCGGCACCAGATTGTTCTCGAGCGCAATGCCCCAGTTCGCGACCGGGCCGAGCTTCATGGTGAGCCCGAAGAACGGCAGCATGGTGTCACAGGCGATCTCGGTGACGCTGTTGTCGTTGCCCTTGATCGTGGCGCCGGCGAGCTTGCCGTCAGAGCCGGACAATGCAGTGACCTGACCAAGCTTCAAATCCATCTTGCCTGCGGCCACCAGCGCGCGCATCTGCTCGACGCTGTGAGGCGCGGCCCGGAATTCATCGCGACGGTGCAGCAGCGTGATGCGCTTAGCCAGCGGATGCAGATTGAGCGTCCAGTCGAGCGCGGAATCGCCGCCGCCGACGATCAAGATCTCCTTGTCGCGAAACTGCTCCATCTTGCGCACGGAGTAATGCACCGAGGTGCCTTCATAGGCTTCGATTCCCGGCACCGGCGGGCGCTTGGGCTGGAACGAGCCGCCGCCGGCGGCGATCACCACCACCTTGCATTCGAACACCTTGCCGGCATCGGTGGTAACGCGGAACGCGGGATCGCCGATCTTCTCCACCTTCTCGACCATCTCGCCGAGATGGAAGGTCGGATGGAACGGCTTGATCTGTTCCATCAGCGCTCCGGTGAGGCCCTGCCCCGAGACATGCGGAATGCCGGGAATGTCGTAGATCGGCTTCTCCGGATAGAGCTCGGCGCACTGGCCGCCGACCTTGTCGAGGATGTCGACGAAATGCGCCTTCATGTCGAGAAGGCCAAGCTCGAAGGCGGCGAACAGACCGCAGGGGCCGGCGCCAATAATCAGCACATCGGTTTTGATCGCGTCGCTCATGTCGTCTCTTTATCGGTCGTTATCGGTTGGACGGCGCCCGGCAGGCAACGGAAAGGGCAGTTCCTGTCTAGCCAAGGCCGACGGCCCAGGGAAGGCATAAAAGCATTGGCCGCCTGCCGGCAGGGCTACTTGCCGGGACAGGATAACTGGGATGTAACGGCGGAGGAAATGACGGAGATCAACCGGTGAATGCACCAAGCCGCCTGGATTCAGCGCCGCGACTTGCGGATTTCCCCTATCGCCTCAGCGACAATGTGCGCTTCGGCGATCTCGATCCCAACCAGCACGTCAACAACGCCGTCTATGCCACCTATTTCGAGACCGGCCGCGTCACGCTGATGAAGGACCCGAAGATCGGGCTGACGCCGCCGGGGCTCGCCTGGATCATGGTGCGGCTCGACATCCATTTCCGCGCCGAGCTGCGCTGGCCGGGCACGATCGAGCTTGGGCTCGGCGTCGTGAAACTGGGACGGACGTCGGTGACCTTCGAGCAGGTCGTGTTCTCCGAAGGCAGATGCGTTGCCTCCGCGATTTCGGTCGGCGTCCTCATCGAAGAGGCCTCGCGGCGGCCGACGCCCCTCACCGCCGAGGTCATCGAGAAGCTCAAGCCCTGGCACAAGCGCGGCATCGAGGTCGCGCCGTCGAAGGTCTAGATTCTTTAGTTAGGCCTGCCGCTCCGGCGTCGACACCACGAGCCCGTCGAGCTCGTCGGACACCTTGATCTGGCAGGACAGGCGCGAGTTCGGGCGCACGTCGAAGCCGAAGTCGAGCATGTCCTCTTCCATCGGAGTCGGGCTGCCGACCTTCTCGCGCCAGGCTTCGTCGACATAAACGTGGCAGGTCGCGCAAGCGCAGGCGCCGCCGCATTCGGCCTCGATCCCGGGAATGGCGTTGCGGATGGCGCCTTCCATCACGGTCGCGCCGTTCTCGACTTCTACCGTGCGGGTTTCGCCCTTGTGGTCGACATAGTGGATTTTGGCCATGTGTGCTCGTGCTGCCGGAGTCTTGGGAATGAGGGAGGGTCCGCGCTGTCCTATAACGGGTCGCTTGGCGCAGCGCTAGTGCGCCAGTCTCCGGCAATCCGATGGATTTGGGGACCGCCCTCAGGCGCGGCGCAGGATCGCCTCGATCGCTTCGCGGGCCTCAGTGACCGCCTCCCTCAGCACAGCGAAGGCGCGGGTCGGATTGTCACCGGTCCGGATTGCGCATTCGAGTTCAGCGGCTGCGTCCGCCACCGCAAAGGCGCCGATTCCCCGCGCCGAGCCTTTCAGCATGTGCGCCAGCGCGGGTGCATCTGCGGGGAGCGCCGCCATCGCCGCGATCAGGCGGCTCGACTGCTCCACGAACATCGCGAGCACCTCGGATTCGAGTTCGGCATCCCCGAGGGTCATGCGCGCGAGATGGTCGAGATCGAGGGGATGGTCGAGCGGAGCAAGCGGCGGCGAGGGCATCCAGTCCATCCGTTGCAGATCAGGCATCATGGCGCGGGCCCCGGCATCGCTGGCAACGCGCCGGTCTGGCGGCGAAGCTTTCGACCTAACCCAACCACGGAAATGGTTAATGGAACGTTATGCCTATTTTACCCAATTCCGCCCTCATATTGACGAAAAGTTGCCGCAATCCGCAGAGTTCCGTGGAAAATTTCATTTATTGCTAAGGCCTTACGGCCCGATCCTGTTAACGATGATTAAGATTGTCTTAATCGCGGCCATTTCATTCGCAGCGCTCTGCCAATAGGATGTTGCGGAAATTGGCGGACAAGCCGTCTCGGGTGGAGGACGGCAATGGATCCGCGTTAGCGGCATGCACCGGTCTGTGAGCTTGCGGAATGCGCGGGCCTCGCGGGGGACGTGTACAAGTAACGAGGGCTCAAACTGAACATGGCGAATACTCCCAAGAAGGTCAAAGACCCCACGGAAGTCGCGCTTTCTGCAATCCAGGAAGCCCTGAACATCAGCGACACGGCTGCGGACACCAGCCGCGCCTCTGCGGTACGGACCGAGAATGGGCCTCCGGCGCTGCCGCCTCCCGCGTTCGACGAGCCGACCTTCGAGGCGCGCCCTGCCGCGACCGATCGGCCGGTGTTCGACCCGATCGAGGAGCCGCGCACGCCGCGCCGCGCCGCCAATGACGACCGCGAGACCATCGGCCAGCTCCTCCAGGCGCTTCAGAAGGGCCGCCCTGCCCGCAGCGTCTACACTTTCGCAACTGTCTTCGCCGGGATCTGGCTTGCGGCCTGCGCCGCGCTGACCGTCGGCTTCCTGCCATCGATCCATGCCGCCATGGGCCAGAGCGGCGGCGTGCTGGTCATCGCCGGCCTCGTCGCGATGTTCTTCGCGCCCATCATGCTGTTCTACTTCCTCGCGAGCCTCGTCTGGCGCGGCCAGGAAATGCGCATGATCGCGCAGGCCATGGCGCAGGTCGCGATCCGCTTCTCCGAGCCGGAGGGTTCGGCTTCCGATTCCATGGTCACCGTCGGCCAGGCCATCCGCCGCGAGGTCGCGGCAATGGGCGACGGCATCGAGCGCGCGATCGCGCGCGCCGGCGAACTGGAGACGCTGGTCGCGAACGAAGTCGCCGCCCTCGAGCGCGCCTACAGCGACAACGAAGTCCGCATCCGCGCCCTGCTCCAGGACATCGCCCATCAGCGCGACAACCTCGTCGGCCAGGCCGAGCAGGTCCGCAGCGCCATCTCCGGCGTGCAGATCGACCTGCGCCACGACATCGCGCTGATCTCGGACGCGATCGCCTCACGCGTCGACGAGGTCGCAAAATCCATCACCGGCGCCCTGGAAGAGCGCGGCGCCCACATCACGCAGGCGCTGAGCAATGCCGGCGATAACATGATCCTCGCGCTCGGCGAGCGCGGCGGCGACCTGCTCGACCGTCTCGAGGAAGCCAGCAACGAGACCACGCGCGCGGTCCTCGACGCCAGCGAGCGGCTGACCACCAGCCTCAACTTCAAGACCGGTCACGTCCACGACGAGTTCGTCGACCTCGCCGACCGCGTCCACGAGATGCTGAACGAGCGCATCGATCGCATCACCGGCGAGTTCGAGCAGCGTTCGTCGGCGATCGTCGACGGCATCTCGGAGCGTACCGAGCAGGTCCACGACTCCCTGAAGAATTCCTCGGACTCGCTCCTGCTCGAGCTCGAGCTGCGCAGCAACGACCTCTCCGCCAAGATCGACGACGCCGGCAACCGGCTCGCCGGCCACATCATGACGAGCGGCGACAAGGCGAGCGAGGCGCTCGACGCCACCGTCAACACGCTGGTCGCCAAGGTCGTGAGCCAGACCGAGACCGCGCACGATTCCCTCTCCCTGCAGATGAGCGCGTTCGACGAGCTGGTGAAGAACCAGGGCGCCGACCTCGTGGAGAGGTTCGCTCGCGACTCCGGCACGCTGGGCGCGCTGATCACCCGCCACATCTCCGAGTTCGACCGTACGGTGAAGACCTTCGGCGGCGAGATCGTCGAGCGCATGGGCCAGCGTACGACCGATATCGCCGAGACGCTGAAGACCTATGTCGACAATTTCGACACCCGCCTCACCTCGAACGGCGGCGAGATCACCGCGGCGCTCGACCAGCGCCTGGTGCAGTTCGAAACCACGCTCGGCGAACGCGTCACCAATCTTGACGGCTCGCTCGGCAGCAAGCTCGCCAACTTCGACGGTGTGATCGAAGGCCACTTCAAGACCCTCGACGATCAACTCGGCGGCCGGGTCGTCGCGCTGGAACAGTCGTTCGACACGCGCGCGAAGTCCGTCACCGAGACGATCGACAACCGCCTCGGCGCGCTCTCGACGTCCTTGACCGACGGTGCCTCGCAGGCGATCCAGTCGATCGACTCGCGCCTCACCCACCTCACGGCGTCGCTGACCGACGGTGCGACACAGGCGATCCAGTCGATCGACGCCCGCCTGACGCACCTGACCACGTCGCTGACGGGCGGCGCGGCGCAGGCGCTGCAGTCGATGGATTCGCGCTTCACCGAGCTCACGCTCTCGCTGACCAACACGGCGGCGCAGGCGGTGCAGTCGGTCGACTCGCGGCTTACGCTGCTGACCTCCACCCTGTCCGACGGCACCGCGCAGGCGATCGAGGCTGTCGACCGCCGCATCACCGGCGTAACCGAGACGATCGACGGCCGCAGCTCGCTTCTCACCAGCACGGTCGCCGCGCGCTTCCAGGAAATCCACCAGGCCATCGAGACCAAGGTCGGCTCGGTCGCCAACGACATCGACGTGCGCGTTGCGCAGTTCGAGGACCTGCTCGGCTCGCGGGTCGAGGCAGTGGCCGGCCGCATCGAGAGCAGTGGACGCCAGGCCAGCGACGACCTGATGTCGCGCGCGGAGATGATCTCCACCACCATCCGTTCGCATGTCGAGGACGCCGAGCGTTCGCTGACCAACCTCGTGGTCAACACCAGCGAGACCATCCAGACCGGCGCGCGGACCGCCCAGCAGTCGCTTATGACGGTGTCCTCGGACGTCAACGCACAGCTCAAGATGACCTCGTCCGAGGTCGAGCGCGCGCTGACTGCCGTCGGCACGGGCGCAGCGAACTCGATCCTGACCAGCGCCCGCGAGGCGCAGTCGACCCTGGTGTCCGCATCGGGCGAAGCCTCCAACCAGATCAAGTCCCTGTCGGCCGACGTCGAACGCACCCTGTCGGCGGCGGGTTCGGCCACCGCTGCCTCGATCCTGGCCGGCGCGCGCGAGGTGCAGACGTCCCTCATCACCGCTTCCTCCGATGCCGCCAACCACGTCAAGACGCTCACGGCCGACGTGCAGCGCTCGCTGTCGCTGGCCGGCAGCACGACGGCCGAGGCCATCACCGCCGGGGCACGCGACGCACAGAGCACGCTGATCGCGGCCTCGACCGAGACGTCGAACCAGATCAAGGCGCTGTCCTCCGATGTGCAGCGCTCGCTCTCGATGGCCGGCACCTCGACCGCCGAGACCATCACGGCCGGCGCGCGCGAGGCCCAGAACACCCTCGTTACCGCGTCCTCGGATGCCGCCGGCCAGGTCAAGTCGCTCGCGGCCGAAGTGCAGCGCTCGCTGTCGCAGGCAGGCCAGTCCACCGCGGAGACGATCACGACCAGCGCCCGTGACGCGCAGAGCACCCTGCTCGCGGTCTCGGCCGAGCAGACCGGCCAGGTCAAATCGCTCGCCGCCGAGATGCAGCGCTCGCTGGCCATGGCCGGCGGCGCCACCATCGAGGCGCTCACGGCCGGCGTCCGCGACGCGCAAGGAACGCTCGTCACCGCCTCCTCGGAAGCGGCGAGCCAGATCAAGTCGCTGTCTTCAGACATCGAACGCACGCTCACCGCGGTCGGCGCCGATACCGCGGCGGCGATCCTCAACAGCGCACGCGAGGCGCAGTCGTCGCTGACCGCGACGTCGGCGGATACAGCCAGCCAGATCCGCGCGATCTCGACCGACATCGAGCGCGCGCTCGGCACGGCGACCTCGAACGCCACCAACGACATCCAGACCAGCGCACTGAACGCCCAGAATGCGCTGATCACCGCCTCGAACGAGGCGAGCGCGCGGGTCAAGTCGAGCTCGGCCGACGTCGAGCGCTCGGTGCTCGCCGCCAGCGGCTCCTTCGGCCAGGCCATGACGGCCAAGACCGACGAGATCGTCACCTATGTGCAGCAGCAGGCCGACCGCCTGTCGAACCTGATCGACGCCAAGCGCGGCACGCTGGTGGACGCGATCGGCTCGAAGACCAGCCAGCTCACGCTCGACATCGACCGCGTCACCTCCGACGCGCTGAAGTCGATCGAGACGCGCGGCCAGGCGTTCTCGCAGTCGATGTCGGGCAACGGCAACGAGGTCGCACGCACCATCAACGCGGCGAGCGAAGTCGCGACCGGCGCGGTCAACAAGTCGCTCAGGGACCTCGAGCAGGCCTCGCGCGCGGCGATCGACCAGTCGCGCCAGGTCTCGATCGCGGCGGTCACCGAGATGCAGGAGACCAGCAAGATCCTGCGCACCGACACCGTCGCCCTGTTCGAGCGCCTGCGCGAAGGCAACATCCTCCTCCAGGAGGTGCTGACCGGTGCGCACGACAACCTCAACTCGCTCGAGCGTGCGCTGGTGACCCGCGTCGCCGACTTCGTCTCGGCGATGAACGACGTCACCGCGCGCAACGGCGCGGCGACGCAGAACCTCGAAGAGCAGCTCAACGTCTTCAACACCAAGACCACGAAGGCGCTGGTCGACCTCGGCGAGCTCTCGACCCAGTTCGACGCGCACGGCAAGGCGCTGGTCGATGCCGCCGCTGTCGTCGAGCAGAGCAACAAGAACACCACCGCCTCGCTCGCCGAGCGCAAGCAGGCGCTGGAATCGCTGGTCACCACGATCGACCTGCGCACCGCCGATCTCGACCAGCGGCTGTCGCGCTTCACCGGCCTGCTCGATGAGTCGCTTGCCGCTGCGGAAGAGCGTGCCCGCGACATCGCGCGCGTCGTAGCGGAGACCGCCGGTGCGGGATCTGCCGCGATCACCCGCCAGTTCGAGGCGGTGCGCGTGGCTTCCGAAGAGGAGCACCGCCAGACCATCGACGCGATGCACGACATCTACCGCCAGACCACCGACGAGGCGGACACGATGTTCAAGCAGTCGGCCGAGAAGTTCGGCAACCTCGTCGCCAGCATGAAGCAGATGGCGTTCGAGATGCACAACGAGCTCGAGGCCACGCGCAACGAGCTGCGCCGCGGCGTGCTCGAGATGCCGCAGGAGGCCGCCGAAAGCACCGCGCAGATGCGCAAGGTGATCGTTGACCAGATCGAGGCCCTCGCCGAGCTCAACCGCATCGTCGCCCAGCACGGCCGTGGCCTCGACGTCACGACCGCGGGCCGCGCCTCGGTTGCGCGTCAGGAAGAGCCGATGCTGGCGACCGCCGTCAGCCGCGGCACCGAAACGCGCATCCGCGACACCGGCAGCGCGTCGACCCTGCCGCCGCCGGACCTCGGCGTGCCCGCCTCTCGCCGCACTGAAGCCCCGCCGGTCGCGCCGGCCGGCAACGACCAAAGCCGCGACGGCTGGCTGTCGGATCTGTTGAACCGCGCCGATACCGGCCCGGCGGCTCCGACGGGCCGTGAGGCACCACGCGGCCGTCCGCAGCAGCAGCCGCCTCAGGCGCCGCAAGGTAACGGCAATCCGCTGGAGTCGCTGTCGCTCGACATCGGCCGGCTGATGGACCGCAACCTCGCCGCCGAGATGTGGGACCGCTACCAGCGCGGCGAGAACAAGGCCTTCACCAAGCGCCTCTACACGCCCGCCGGCCAGAAGGCTTTTGACGAGGTCGCCCGCAAGTATCGCGCCGACCGCAACTTCAAGGGCACGGTCGACCGCTACATCTCGGAGTTCGAGCGTCTGCTCGACGAAGTCGCCCGCGACGGCCGCGGCCCGCAGGAGCTGCGCGGCCACCTGACCTCGGAGACGGGCCTAGTCTACACGCTGCTCGCTCACTCGGCGGGACGGCTGGGGTAAGCGGCAGACAGCAACGAACTAGAATGCGGAGGCCTCGCGGCCTCCGTTTTCGTTTGACGAAGCCACGCAACAGAAACTGCAATTCGTGATGTCACCGCAGCTGATGGACATTGCACTACACATCAGCCATCGCACGCGCGACCTATCCGTCATCTGCAGCCGGCTAGGCCTCACGCCGGCAATCATGTGGACGGCGGGCGACGAACGGCAAACTCCCAAGGGAACGCGCATTGGCGGTCGAGGCACGGGATCCTATTGCTCGATCCCTTTCGGAAGAGACAAGCGCGAGCCGCTCGCAAAGCGAATACGGACCGTACTTAGGCGGCTCAAACCGCATCGTCGCGCTCTCAGAACCTTGTCCGCAACTGGGGGCCCGATCAGCCTCTTCGTCGGATGGTTCTGCGACGAGCACGCCGGCGATACTCTTGAATTTCAACTCCTGAGGGTAGCGGCCGACTTGCGCATCGCCATCGATTTGAACATCTACGTTCCGGACAGTTCGAAGACCCGATTCCGCAAACGGTGAGCCTACTGCCGCTTCTGCCCCTGCGCAGCCTGAGCTGGCGCTGTGGCGCGCGCATTAGCAGGTGCAGGCGCCGGCTTCGGCGGTTCGGCCGGCGGCGGGGCCTGTTGCGCGCTGCTGTTGCTGGCGCCGAACAGGACGCGGGTCGGGTTGCGGTCAAAATTGTTCACGGCGCGGCTGATGTCGCCGAGGGTACGGCGGCCGTCGGTCATGAGCGCGCCCGAGCGCTTGTCGAAATCATCGGCAAGCTCGCGGATCGACTTCACGGCCTGGAAGAGTTCACCGCCATCCTTGCCGCCGGCGAGCGTGTTGAGGCCGAGCATGAGGCTGTCGGCCTTGAGCATGACGCCGTCGACCTTGCCCATGACGGCATCGATGCGCTCGGAGTTGCGCGCCAGCGAGGTGGTGAAGGTCTCGAGATTCTTCAGCGAGTTCTTCACCGACTCCTGATTGTCCGCGACGAGCTTGTTGATGTTCTGCAGCGTGCCGCGGATCGCCTCGGTGACGTCCTGGAGCTTGTTGGGGTCCGCGGTGAGCGTCGGGATGCCGTCCTCGTCGAGCGGCGGCGGCGGGGCCGCCTCCTCGCCGCCCTTCAGCGAGATTGCGGCGACGCCGGTCAGGCCCTGGAATTCGAGGCCGACCAGGGTGTCCTTGCGGATCGGGGCGTTGTTCTCGACCATGGCGAGTGCGACAACCCGACGCGGGTTGTCCAGCTTCACCGAGACCACCTCCCCCACCCGGATACCGTTGAAGTTGACGCTGCCGCCGTTGCGCAGGCCCGCCGCCGGACCCTCGAACACGACCCGCAGGGGGCTGCGCTGCTTGGTGGTGTGCAGCGACTGGAACCACAGCACGAAGCCGATCGCCGCGGCGATCACCGCCAGCGTAAACGACCCGATCAGCACGTAATTCGCCCGCGTTTCCATGAAGTGCTCCGGATATTCAGCTCATGACCGCGCGGGCGCGCTTGCCATGGAAATACTGCCTCAACCAGGGATGCTGCGAGGCCTGCATGTCGGCGATCGACCCTGCCGCAATGATCTTACCGTTCCCTAAAACGGCGATGCGATCGCAAGCTGTGTAAAGGCTGTCGAGGTCGTGCGTTACCATGAAAACGGTCAGGCCCAAAGTGCGCTGGAGCGTCCTGACCAGTTCGTCGAAATCGCCGGCACCGATCGGATCGAGGCCCGAGGTCGGCTCGTCCAGGAACACGAGCTCGGGGTCGAGCGCCAGCGCACGGGCCAGCGCGACACGCTTGATCATGCCGCCCGACAGCTCCGACGGAAAGCGCTCGGCGACCTCCGGCTTCAGGCCCACCATGGCGAGCTTGGCCATGGTGATCTCGTCCATCAGGCGCTGCGAGACCTTCAGATATTCGCGCATCGGAAACTGGATGTTCTGCCGCACGGTCAGCGAGGAAAACAGCGCCCCCTGCTGAAACAGCACACCCCAGCGCCGCTCGACGCCGCGGCGCTGCGAGCTATTGGACGAATCCAGATCTACGCCAAACACTTCGATACGGCCGGCGACCTTCGACACGAGGCCGATGATGGTGCGCGTCAGCACCGACTTGCCGGCGCCGGACGGGCCGACGAAACCGAGGATCTCGCCGCGCTTGACGTCGAGGTTCAGCCCGTCGAGCACGCGCGTCGCGCCGAACTGCACGGTGATGTCGCGGACGCGGATGATGGGGTCCTGGATTTCGGGTGCCATCATCACATCCCGATCGATGCAAAGAAGATCGCGAACACGCCATCCATGACGATGACGAAGAAGATGCCCTTCACGACCGACGAGGTGGTGTGCTGTCCGAGCGATTCCGCGCTGCCCTGCACGGCAAGGCCTTCGACGCAGGCGACGATGCCGATCACCGCCGCCATCACCGGCGCCTTCACGATGCCGACGATGAAATGATCGATCGAGATCGCATCGCGCAAGCGCAGCAGGAAGGCTTCGGGATCGACGCCGCCATAGAGCCAGGCGACGAGCCCACCGCCGTAGAGCGCGGCCATCGCGCCGAGGAAGGCAAGGATCGGCAGCGCCAGCACCAGCGCCAGCATGCGCGGCAGCACCAAGACCTCGATCGGATCGAACCCCATGGTGCGCAACGCGTCGATCTCCTCGCGCATCTTCATCGAGCCGAGCTCGGCGGTGTAGGCGCTGCCGGAGCGTCCGGCGATCATGATCGCGACCAGCAGCACACCGATCTCGCGCAGCACCAGCACGCCCAGCATGTCGACGACGAAGATGTCGGCGCCGAACCTGCGGAAGTGGAAGATGCCCTGCTGCGCGATGATGCAGCCGATCAGGAAGGTGATCAGCACGATGATCGGCACCGCGCGCCAGCAGACCTGCTCGAGGTGATGCACCGTCGAGGTCAGACGGAACGAGCGCGGGCGGATCAGTACGCGACCGCTGGCTGCGAGCACCGCGCCGAGCATGTCGACGAGATCGGTCACGGTCCCGGTGAGGCCGGCGACACCGCGGCCGATCTGCTCCAGCATGCCGGTGATGGTAATGGCGCCGGTCTCGATGACCGGCGTCGCCTTGACCCGCCGCACCTCGTCGACGAGGCTCGAATAGTTCGCCGAGAGCCCTGCGATCTGGGCCTCGGCTGCACCTTGCGTCAGGCTACGGCGTAAGCGCTCGATCAGCCAGGCGCCGAAGGTGTCGAGCTTGGAGACCTCGGAGACGTCGATGAAGATGTTCGGCCGGCTGCCGGCAAGCTTCTCGGCGTCAGCCACCATCCGCTCGAGGGCCGGCGCGAAGCTCGCGGTCCAGGCTCCCGTGGCGCAAAGTGCCAGCGAGTTGCCCTTGGCAATCCGCTCCAGCTTTGGATCGCCGTTCAAGATGTCCGCTCCCTAGCGAAGGGTTCGGATGAGAAGAGATGGTTGCGCACGCGCCCTTACCTTGAAGAAGGTATCCCCAACCAGCCATAGTTAGTTGCATCAGGTAACCAGCCGGTTCAGAAATTGCCAGAGTTCTAAATGACTTCCAGCAAACTTCCAATGTTGGCGGCGCGAATCGAGCGCTTCCCGATCGCCGGCCTCTTCACAATCAGCCGGGGCGCCAAGACCGAGGCCGTGACCGTCGTGGCCGAGGTGAGCCGGGGCGACCTGACCGGCCGCGGCGAATGCGTGCCCTACGCGCGCTATGGGGAGACCCCGGAGGCCACACTGAGGGCGCTCCAGGCCATGCAGGAGGCGATCCGGGGCGGACTGGACCGGCGCGCCCTGCAGGCCGCGATGGGCCCTGGGGCGGCCCGCAACGCCCTGGACTGCGCCCTGATCGATCTGGAGGCCAAGGAGGCGGGCCTGCGGGCGTGGAACCTGCTCGACCGCCCGGTTCCGGGGGAGCGCACCACCGCCTACACGATCTCACTGGGCACCCCTGAGGCGATGGCCGAGGCGACGGCCAAGGCGGCGCACCGCTCGCTCCTGAAGATCAAGCTCGGCGGGGAAGGCGATCCTGAAAGGATCGCCGCAGTGCGGAAGGCCGCCCCCGAATCGGAACTGATCGTCGATGCCAACGAGGCCTGGACGCTGGCCAATCTCGAGCAAAACCTGGCTGCCTGCGCCGACGTCGGTGTCACCCTGGTGGAGCAGCCGCTGCCGGCCGGCCAGGACGAGGCGCTGGCGCGCATCAGGCGGCCGCTCGCCGTCTGCGCCGACGAGAGTGTGCATGACCGCACCTCGCTCGCGCCCCTGCGCGAGCGCTACGACGCCGTCAACATCAAGCTCGACAAGACCGGCGGCCTGACCGAAGCGCTCGCGATGGCCGATGCTGCGCAAGCGCTGGAATTCGAGATCATGGTCGGCTGCATGGTCGCGACCTCGCTGTCGATGGCGCCCGCAATGCTGGTGACGCCGCAGGCGCGGTTCGTCGATCTCGACGGGCCGCTGCTGCTGGCAAGGGATCGCGATCACGGCCTGCGCTATGACGAAAGCCTCGTCTATCCGCCGGAGGCATCGCTCTGGGGATGAGCGAACAGGCGGTGCCGCGCAGTCCACATCAGCATTGCGCCCGTGCCGGCCATCGCGGCCATCAGGTAATACAGCGCCTCGCCATAGCGCGCGTAGATCGCGCCCGAGATGATCGAGGTCGTCGAGCTCAACAGCCCGCTGGTCGCCGCGTAGTAGCCCTGCCCGCGCGCCATCTGATGCGCGGGCACGTGACGCACCAGCAGGTTCATGACCCCGACCTGGGTGAGGCCAAAGCTCAGCCCGTGTGCGAGCTGGACCATCGCAAGCACTGCGACTGGAGGCTCCTGCGCTGTGATCGACCAGCGCGCCACCGCACTCAGGCCGCCGATCACCACCAGCAGAGAGGGATGCAGCGAAAGCCGCGGCGACACCGCAAAGACGATGATCTCCGCGAACACGCCGAGCGCCCACAGGCCGGCGATCGTCAGCCCGCCGAGCCCGTGAGCCTGCCAGTTGATCGAGGCAAAGGTGTAGTAGGCGGTATGGCTGCTCTGGATCAGCGCCGCCGAGGCGATGATCGCGAGGAAGCTCGCATCGCGCAGGAGGCGCTTGCCGCCATGCGCGGCTGCGCTCTTTCGTCGCGACTCATCCAGCGGCTGAAGCGAAAGGCCGGTGAAGGCAGTGAGCGCCGCAAGCGCGACGATGATCCAGATCAATTCGCGCGCGGCGATCACATCGACCAGGAGCCCGCAGGCGAGCGCGCCGGCGATGAAGGCCACCGAGCCCCATAGCCGCAACGGCCCGTAGTCGAGCTTGTAGCGGGCGACGCCGCGCAGCGCATAGGCGTCCGTCAGCGGCAGCAGCGGCGTCCAGAAGCAGCAGGTGACGATGTAGAGCAGCAGCACCGGCAGGGGCTGATGCTGCGTGCCGACCAGCGCGAAGCCGATCGCCGACGCGAATGCGGTCAGGATCAGTGCCGCGCGCACGGCCTGGCGCCGCTCGGCGAAGCCGGTCACGAAGGGCAGTGTGGTGAAGCGCGTCACCGCAGGGACCGCGCTGATGATTCCGATCCAGGCCGGCTCGATGCCGACCGCCTTCAGCCACACCGTGAAGAAGGGCAGATGCGTGCCGAGGACGGCGAACGAGACGCTGTAGAACAGTGCCAGGTACACGGCGAATCGCCGGCCTTGCGCCGCTGCGATGGGGATTTGTGATTCGCTCTTCATCAAACCAATTGCGATTCGGTCGATATCGTGATGATCGTTACTGTAACGCGCACTGATTTGCGCGACGAGATTGCCATGGCCACTGAAGCATTCGCCCTCTCGCCTATGTCTGCCCGCGCGGCCGAGCCGAACGAGCAGGACTACGATGCGATCCGCGAAGCCTTCATGGAGACCGCGCGCGGCCGCTGGTTCCTCGGCGAATACGCCAAGCGCAACCGCAACGCCGACACGCGCATGGTGCTCGACGCGGTCGCAAAGATCGAGGAAACCCTTGCAGCACAGCGCCAACCCGTCGTCGAGGACCGGCTGCCCGAGGCGCTCGTGGCGATCCGCCGCGCCATCCGCGAGGCCGAGACGATCGCGATCGCGGCGTTCGATCCCGCTCTGCTCGAGACCAGCCTCGGGCCGATCCACCGCGGTGTGCGCATCATCAAGGAGATCTCCTGGCGCTGGCGCGAGATCGGCGCCGACGGGCGAATCTGCGACCTGATTGATTCGCAGCTCGCGGCCATCGAGGCCGCCTGTGGTCAGACTTCGACCATCGACCCCCGCACCGACCTCAAGGCCGCCTTCGATCTGCTCAGGGACCATGTCGAGCGGGTCGAAACGGGAGACGCGGCGGCGACTCACCCCCCACCTGCTCCGGCGCCCGAGATGCTCGCGATGGCGGATGCCGAGGTGGCGATGGCGGCAAGCGAGCCGCCCGCAGCGGAGATGCCGCAGGCGGTCGCGACAGTTTCCGAGCCTGAGGCCACAGTTGCTGCGGCCGAGGTCGCCGATGAGACGGCCATCAGTGAGGCGATGGACGTCGCTGGAGAGACCGGAATCGCTAAGGTCGCCGAAGGCCGCGTCGCGATCGAAGAGAGCGTTGCCGAGCCTGCCCCCCTCGCGGATGCCGCCGACGAGCTTCCGTTCGATGCCGCAGCCGAGGCGGAAGACGAAGCCATTCTCGAGCGGATCGCGATGGAGATGGCCGCGCCCGATCCCGAGTTCGACGAGGCGATCGCCGAGCCTGTTGAAGTCGCAGCCGCTGTCGAGGCGCCCGTCGCCGCCGGGCCAGACTTGTCCGATCCAGTCTTGCCGGAGCCGGTCTTGCAAGAGCCAGCTTTGCCCGAGTCGATCGCAGCCCAATCGATCGCGCCAGTCGCGCCGTTCGAGCCCGCGGTCGCGATCATGGAGCGCCCGGCGCCAGCAGAGGCCCTGGCAGCTCTACATGCGACGCTACAGGCGGCTTCGCAGACTTCGCCCCTTCCCATGCCCTCGCCGCTGCCGGAGCAGCCGTCGCTCGGCTCGACGATACTTGCGAGCGGCATGCTGCAAAAGCCCCGCGCACCCGCCAACGATCCGCTGGCGCCGATCCGTCGCATGACCCAGGCCGAGAAGATCGCGTTCTTCTCGTAAACGCAGCGCATTCGTGTGAGTCGGAGAATCACGCTGACGCATCTTGCTCCGTCATTGCGAGCGGAGCGAAGCAATCCAGACTTTTCCGCGGAGGGATTCTGGATTGCTTCGCTCCGCTCGCAATGACGGCCTTGAGACAGCGCGCTACAACAACTGTCACCGCAATAGCCCGAGCTCATCCAACAGGCCCAACAATGCCGGCTGACGAAGACACTCTCACCCTCTGGCGGCCAGTCGGACCGAAGGAGCTTGAGCTGATCCAACAAGCGGGTATGCGCGCTTTCCCACCGCGCCTGCCGGATCAGCCGATCTTCTATCCGGTACTCACCGAGGACTACGCGATCAAGATCGCGCGCGACTGGAATGTGCCTGCGAGCGGCGCAGGCTTCGTGACGCGCTTCCGGATCAAGCGGAGCTACATCGACAGGTACGACGTGCAGGAGGCAGGCGGTCGATCCCATCTGGAATACTGGATCCCTGCACAAGATCTCGACGCATTCAACGCCGCCATTGTCGGCCTGATCGAGGTCGTCAGGAGCTTTCCCTAACCACGGCCGGCGCCAGTGTGACCCAGATCACGTCCGCCG
This sequence comes from Bradyrhizobium sp. CCGUVB23, assembly GCF_024199885.1. Taxonomy (NCBI): domain Bacteria; kingdom Pseudomonadati; phylum Pseudomonadota; class Alphaproteobacteria; order Hyphomicrobiales; family Nitrobacteraceae; genus Bradyrhizobium; species Bradyrhizobium sp. CCGUVB23. The sequence continues at coordinate 7,172,529 of NZ_JANADQ010000001.1, read as the reverse complement.
CCTGGGTGACCGGCATCACGTCCCTCTCCCCTGAACGCGGTCTAGCGTCCCCGCAACCAATCTCACATCGAGATTAGTCCCTAGGGGAGCACGCTTATGTTCCGTTTCAAATCGTTGCTGATGTATGCGGGCCTGCTCGGAAGCCTGTTCGGCTTTGCGTGCAGTCCCGTTTCCGCGCAGACCGCGATCGTCGAGCAGGGCAATGCCGCGCCTACCGCGCTGCAAGGCCCGGAGCAGCGCGTCGCGCTGGTGATCGGCAATTCGAACTACCAGAACGCGCCGCAGCTCGCGAACCCTGACAATGATGCGCAGTCGATGGCGCAATTCCTCAACTCCGCCGGGTTCGAGGTGATTTCCGCGACCGACCTGACCCAGAATGACATGCTGAGGGTCGTGCAGGACTTTTCCGCGAAGGTCGCCGCGCGCGGACCCAACACAGTTGCGATGGTCTACTACGCCGGTCACGGCGTGCAGCTTGCCGGCGAGAACTATCTCGTGCCGGTCGATGCAAAGGTCTCGAGCCCCACCGAGCTCGTCAACAACTCGGTGCGCCTCGTCGACGTGATGTCGACGCTCGAGACGATCCCGAGCCGCATGCGCATCGTCATTCTCGATGCCTGCCGCAACAATCCGTTCCCATACCTGACCGACGCCAGTCGTGGCCTTGCCATCGTCGACGCGCCGAACGGCTCGATCGTCGGCTACTCGACTGCGCCGGGCGCGGAGGCACTCGACGGCCGGGGCGGTCACAGTCCCTACACCCAGGCCTTCCTGAACGTCGCGCGCGAACCGAACGTGCCGATCGAGCAGCTGTTCAAGCGGGTGCGGCTGGAGGTGAACCACACCACCGACGGCCAGCAGACGCCGTGGGAAAGCTCATCGCTGACGAGCGACTTCTATTTCTTCGGCGACACCGCGGTTGCCGCCAACCGCCCGCCGGTGAAGTCGCCGGTCGTGCAGATGGCGTCCAACCTGCCGAGCCGCTCCGCGCGGCAGGCCTACGATTACGTGCTCTCCGAGGGCAATCCTGAGTACTATCAGGAGTTCGTCCGGATGTACCCGCACGACCCGCTGTGCGACCACATCCGCTGGCTGCTCGCCAACCTCTTGATGGTGGAAGCCTGGCACAAGGCCGTTCTCGCCAACTCGCCGCTCGCCTACAAGAACTTCCACGACAGCTACGCCAGCAGCCCCTATGCGACGCCGGCATTGAAGCTCCAGGTCGAGCCGAAGAAGATCCCGCTGATGCAGGCGACGCATTTCCTAGCGCCGCAGACCATCGCGCCGACGCTGAAGCTCGGCAATCTCGGTCCGACCAAGTACATCCCACTCGCGCAGCAGGGCAATGGCGGCGCGCAGAACAAGCCGATCCCGATCGACAGCAACGTCATCGGCAAGCTCGGCAATGGCGGCCAGATCGGCACGCCGCCTTCCAACAACCAGCCGAACACCACGCCGTCGCAGCTTCCGGGCAAGATCGTCACCCTGCCTGCGCCGACCAATGGCACGACCAACAACGGGACCGTCGGCAAGATCGTGACGCTGCCGGTAACCAACACCACGAATGCCGGCAACAACGCCAGCAACACCGGCAAGATCACGACCGCGGGCAAGGGCGGTTCGAACGTCGACATCAAGAACATCGACGTGAAGACCAACAACGTGCAAAGGCAGAACCAGCCGATCCGGACCGGCAACGGCAATACCGGTATCGTCAAGCAGAACAACAATCCGCCGAACAACATCCAGGCGCGGACCAACCATCCGCAGCTCAACACGATGCCGAACCGGATGGGCGGCGGCGCGATGAACAACAACTTCAAGCCGCAATATGCCCAGACGATGAATCAGGCACCGGCGAACGCCGGCATGAATCGCCGCGTCGGCTTCATGCACTGATCATCACGAACTGCAACAATGACGAAGGGCAGAGCAGCGATGCTCCGCCCTCTCTCCCATGTCAGGGTCGCGTGTGATTAAGTACGATCTCGGTTTTTACCTCTCCCCAGCGGGGAGAGGTAAACGGAGCTCTTCGACTCACACCAACCGACAAAGAATCAGGCCACGAGCTCGGCGAACAAATCGGCGTCGACATTGCCGCCCGAGAGCACGATGACGATGTTCCTGCCGGCAACATCGAGACGCCCCGCGAGCAGCGCGGCGAGGCCGACGGCACCGCCGGGCTCGACCACCAGCTTCAGCTCGCGATAGGCAAACGCAACGGCCGCGCCGACCTCCGCGTCCGATGCGGTGACGCCGCGCGACAACAGCTTGCCGTTGATGGCAAAGGTCATCTCGCCCGGGATCAGCGCCATCAGCGCGTCGCAGATCGTGCGTCCTGCGGGCGCATGCGCCTCGCGGTGACCTACGGCGAGCGAGAGCTTGTGATCGTCGAACGCTTCGGGCTCGGCCACGACGAGCTGGGCCTGCGGATAGCGGGCTTTCACGGCGGTCGCGACGCCCGCGATCAGGCCCCCGCCGGAGGCCGGCGCCACGACGATATCGGGCGCGATACCGAGCGCCGCCATGTCCTCGGCGATCTCGCGGCCCGCGGTACCCTGCCCTGCGATGACGTAGGGATCGTCATAGGGCCTGACCAGCGTCGCGCCGCGCTTCTCGGCAATGCCGCGTGCGATCGCTTCGCGATCGTCACGGTCGCGATCGTACAGCACGACCTCGGCGCCGTAGGATTTGGTGCGCTCGCGCTTGGAGAGCGGCGCATCCGACGGCATCACGATGGTCGCCTGCATGTCGAGGATCTTTGCCGCGGCCGCCACACCCTGGGCGTGATTGCCTGACGAGAACGCGACCACGCCGCCGCTGCGCTTGTCCTGCGGGATCGAGGACACCTTGTTGAAGGCGCCACGGAACTTGAACGAGCCGGTCCGCTGCAACATCTCCGGCTTCAGGAACACCTTTGCACCGACGAGCTCGTTGAGCACAGGAAAGGACAAAAGCGGGGTGCGGATGGCGAAGGGCGCGATCACGCGCGCTGCGGCATCGATGTCGGCGGGTCCGACCGGGAGGGGCTGTTCCGTCATGGGTAATTTGTATCCCGGCCGCCCACGGCTGGGAAGACACCGCCGCGTGAGAGTATCAGGCGACGAAGCGCGGCTGTTCCCGTCCGCCTGCGTGCGGCAGCACGGCGCCGACGGCCCGGATGCTGTCGACGAAGGCGCGCGCCGAGGCCTCCCAGGTATGATTGGCGGCAAATTCGACGCAGGCCTGCCTGGAAATGTCGAGTGCGACGAGGCAGGCGCTGCGCAGATCCTCGTCCAGCACCCCGACCGGCGCATCGCCGATCACGTCCCGCGGCCCATTCACCGGGAAGGCCGCGACCGGCAGGCCGCTCGCCAGCGCTTCGAGGAGCACGAGGCCAAAGGTGTCGGTCCGGCTCGGAAACACGAACACGTCAGCCGCGGCATAGATTTCGGCCAGCGCCTCGCCGTGCTTTTCGCCTAAGAAGATCGCCTGGGGATAGGCCTGCTCCAGGCCAGCGCGCGCCGGGCCGTCGCCGACGATCACCTTGGTGCCGGGCAGATCGAGGTCGAGGAATGCTTCCAGATTCTTCTCCACCGCGACGCGGCCGACGCAGAGGAACACCGGCGCGGGAAAGCAGAGATCGATGGCGCGGGGATAGAACAGCTTGTTGTCGACGCCGCGCGGCCACAGCACGACATTGTCAAAGCCGCGCTCGCTGAGCTCACGCGCCAGTGCCGGGGTCGCCGCCATCACGGCGCGGCTGGGCGCGTGGAAGCGGCGCAGCGCCCGCCAGATCAGCGATCCCGGAACCGGCACCCTGGCCCGGACATATTCAGGAAAGCGGGTGTGGAAGCTCGTCGTGAACGGCAGCTTGCGCTGCCGGCAATAGCGGCGGACCATGAGGCCGATCGGCCCTTCGGTCGCGATATGGATACTGTCGGGACGCGCTTCCTCGATCAGCTTTGCGATCTTCGCTGGCCGCGGCATCGCGAGCCGCACGTCGCGATAGCTCGGCATCGCGAAGGTACGGAACGATTGCGGGGTGAGGGAGCTGAACTCGACGTCCAGCGCCTTCGCGGCGTCGGCGAGCTTGGTCAGCGTCCGAACCACACCGTTGACTTGCGGGTGCCAGGCGTCGGTCGCGACCAGGATGCGCATCACGCAGCTCTTGCGGCCACCGGCACGACCGGCGCGGCCTTTCGCAACTGGTCGGCCCAGGTGATGATCTCGAATTGACCGTCGTCATGCTCGGCCAAGGCGGTGCAGCTCTCCACCCAGTCGCCGCAATTCATGTAGCGGATGCCGTTCTCGTCACGGATCACGGCATAGTGGATGTGGCCACAGATCACGCCGTCGGCCTCGTGGCGCCGTGCTTCGGCGGCAAGCGCCTGCTCGAACGCGCCGATATAGTTGACGGCGTTCTTGACCTTCAGCTTCGCCCATTGCGACAGCGACCAATAGGGCACGCCGAAGGCGCGACGGAAGAAGTTGACGAGCCGGTTCACCTGGATCGCGAAATCGTAGGCCTTGTCGCCGAGATGGGCGAGCCAGCGCGCGTTCTGCACCACGAGGTCGAAGATGTCGCCGTGGATCACGAGGTAACGCTTGCCGTCCGCGCCGGTGTGGACGGTGTTTTCGACCACATCGATGCCGCCGAAATGCGTGCCGTAATAGTTCCGCAGAAACTCGTCGTGATTGCCGGGGATGTAGATGACCTTGGCGCCCTTGCGCGCCTTGCGCAGCAGTTTCTGGACGAGATCGTTATGCGATTGCGGCCAGTACCAGCCTGATTTCAGCGCCCAGCCATCGACGATGTCGCCGACGAGATAGATGGTGTCGGCATCGTGGTAGCGCAGGAAGTCGAGCAGAAGATCGGCTTGCGAACCGCGGGCCCCGAGATGAACGTCGGAGATGAACAAGGTCCGAAAGCGCCGTTCGGGACTCTCGTCACTCATATCGTAACTTCCCATGCATCAGCCTGTAACAATGTCCCGTGACAGGGGGATGACCGATTGAACCTGTGAGGCACCCTCAGATACGAATCAAACTTTGCCTCGCCCTCCCCGCGGATATCAGCCGCATGCGACAATCAGGCGACATGGCGTCGCAGACGCCTCCGCAAAACACCGGAAACCGATAGGTTTGTTGGTTAACGCCAGCGGGCCGCGCGCGGCCGCCGCCGCCATCGCGGCCGAGGTCAATAGAGCTTGTGGAAATGATGGATCGGTCCGTGGCCGTGACCGACGCTGAAGCGGTCGGCAGCCGCAATCGCCGCGCTGATCCAGGCCTTGGCATTGCGCACGGCGGTCGCGAGGTCTTCGCCCTTGGCGAGACCTGCTGCGACGGCAGACGACAGCGAGCAGCCAGTGCCATGGGTATTTTTGGTGGAGACCCGCGGCGCGGCGAGCGCTATCAAGCCATCCGCGCTGACGAGATAGTCGATGCTCTCGGCACCTGTCCCATGCCCGCCCTTGATCAGCACCGCACGAGCGCCAAGCGCGAGCAGGCGTCGCCCCTGGCTCTCGATCCCGGCCTCGCTCTCCGCCACCTTCTCGTCGAGCAGCGCGGCAGCCTCGGGCAGGTTCGGCGTGATCAGCGACGCGAGCGGAATGAGTCTCTTGCGCAGCGCTTCGACGGCTTCTGCCGCCAGCAGCCGGTCGCCGGAGGTCGCGACCATCACGGGATCGAGCACGACATGCCGCGGCGACCATCGCGTCAGGCTGGAGGCGATCGCATCGATGCTCACGGCCTGCGCCACCATGCCGATCTTGACCGCGCGGACATCGAGATCGGAGAACACCGCATCGATCTGCGCGGTCACGAACGCGACGGGCACCGCATGAATGCTGGTCACGCCTTTGGTATTTTGCGCGGTCAGCGCCGTGATCGCGGAGGCGCCATAGACGCCGAGCGCGGCGAAGGTCTTCAGGTCGGCCTGGATGCCGGCGCCGCCGCTCGAATCGGAGCCGGCGATGGTCAGCGCTGTGGGCGTCGTCATGGCGCGCCTTTTCGTTGGATCGGGGCCATGTTCTGTCCTAACCCGCAGATCCGGGGGCAGCAAGCTGGCTTGCGCCCGGGGGCAGCAAGTTCGCTTGCTAAAGTCGGCCGATTTTGGCCTATTAGCCGCCAAATCATGCCTTCGGAGTAGCCGCGATGGTTCCTTTCTTCGTCCAGATCAAATGCAAGCTCGGCCAGTCCTACACGGTCGCCAACGCGCTCGCCGAAGCCGAGATCGCCTCCGAGATCTATTCCACGGCGGGTCACTACGACCTCTTGGTGAAGTTCTATGTCGACAAGGACACCGACATAGGCCACTTCATCAATGAGAAGGTGCAGATCCTGCCGGGCATCCAGGACACCCTCACCATCATCACCTTCAAGGCATTTGGCGGCCGCTAGCCGCCCTCCTTCCGCTTCGGCGGCGGCTTGGGTCCCTCGACCGGCGGCAGCGATTTCAGATATTCGGCCATCGCGGCGCGGTCCTCGGCCGTGAGCTGCGCGAGATTCTTGATCACGGGCCGCATCGCGCCGGAGGCGCTGTCGCCCTCTGGCATGTCGCCGGTCTCGAGGAAATCGGCGATGTCCTTCTCGCTCCAGTCGCCGATTCCCTTTTGCGTGATGTTCGGCACCCATCCCTCGCCTTCCGGACTGGGGCCGCCGGCAAAGCGCTGCGACGTGATGAGGCCGCCGAGCAGATTGCGCGGGCTGTGGCACTCGGCGCAGTGGCCAAAACTGTTCACGAGATAGGCGCCGCGATTCCATTGCGGCGAGCGCGCAGCATCCGCCACGAACGGCGCGCCGTCCATGAACAGCCATTTCCAGACCCCGACATTGCGGCGGATGTTGAACGGAAACGGCAGGTCGTGATCGCGCACCCTGCCCGACACGGCGGGCAGCGTCTTCAGATAGGCAAAGAGATCGCGGACATCGTCCACCTTCGCATGCGCGTAGGACGTATAGGGAAACGCCGGAAAGTAGTGCGAGCCATCAGGCGAAACACCCTTCATCACCGCATTGACGAAATCGACCTCGCTCCAGCGTCCGATGCCGTCGCTTGGGTCCTGCGAGATGTTCGGTGCGTAGAAGGTGCCGAACGGTGAGCCGATGGCAAGGCCTCCGCCGAGCCGCAGGCGGTCGGGCTGGTTCGGCACAGCGTGGCAGGCCGCGCAGCCGCCGGCGTTGAAGAGCTCCTGGCCGTTGACAAGATCGGGCGCGCGCGAGGTCGCCGGCAGCGCCAGTGCGACCGGCGCCGTGAGCCACCAATAGAGCGCGAGGCCGAGACCGGCGGCAAGCAGCGCAGCAATGATTGTTCGTCGCAACATTCGTGAGATCCATCGATGTCCGGCGAACTTAAAGGCGTGGCCGCGGCCGCTCCAGCCACGAATAATTTAGATGGTTTGAACGCCCGACGGGAATAAATTCCAAATCGCACTGTTTGGAGGTTTGCCACCTTTCGAGGTCAACAGGGAGAGAACCATGAACAAGCCCCTTTTTGCCACGCTCGCGCTGACGGCTGCATTTGCGTTTGCCGGACCCGCCTGCGCGGAGAAACTGAAGGCGACACTGGACGGCAAGGCCGAGGTGCCTGCGACGACCAGCAGCGGCACTGGCACGGCCGATCTGGATTATGATGCCGCCAGCAAGAAACTCTCCTGGACCGTCACCTATTCCGGACTTTCGGGCCCCGCGACCGCCGCTCACTTCCACGGCCCGGCCGAGTCCGGCAAGAACGCTGGCGTCGCAGTCGCGATCCCGAATGCTGCGTCGAGCCCCGTCAAGGGCGAAGCGACGCTCACCGACGCGCAAGCCGCCGATCTGCTCAGCGGCAAATACTACGTCAACATCCACACCGCAGCGAACCCGGGCGGCGAGATTCGCGGCCAGGTGACGAAGTAAGCGCTGCATTATCTTGCCACGAAATGAGGCCGGGCGTTCGCAGGAGCGTCCGGTCTTTTTCCGGCCTACGACCGAAGAGGCGGGCGCAAACCTGCTTCAACGTCGTCATTGCGAGCGCAGCGAAGCAATCCAGGAATCTTTCCGCGGCAGCAGTCTGGATCGCTTCGCGGAGCCTGTCATCGGGCCGCGCGTTGCGCGGACCCGTTGGCTCGCAATGACGGAGCAAGGTGTTTCGCCGTCATCCCCTAGCTCCTGCGAGGCACGTCACGAGCCCTGCATGTATCGAACAGGGTTCTCCGGATCCGACGCGAAGATGTCGGCAACTTCCGTGAAGAGCAGCGACATCGCCTTCTGCTTCAGATCATCGAACCTCTCGAAACTGAAGTTGTTTCCACCCATTCGCAATTCGCCGAGTTGTCCCGCATATCCGGGTACGATCGGCGCGCCTTGCCGGGTCACCGCCACGTAGACGCTGATGTAGTTCTTCTGAAGAGCAACACCGATCACCGGCCATTCGGTGGTCTTCCCGGATTTGATCGCATAGCGAAATTTTCCATAGCCGATCATCTTCATCCGCATACCCGCCTCTCCCGCTTGTGTTCCCTTATGGAAAAACCGCTTGAGAGCCGGAGCGGCCTGGACGATCAGCTTGTGAAGGTTGACCAGGTCATGCTTTCGCTCTGGATCGAAATCGAGGTAGGCCTGCAATGTATCTGCCGTCACGCGGAACATGTGAGTCTCGACCGCTGCTGCTGAACCAATGTGCTGTCGACGAATAGAGTATGCGCAGTGTGCCACGCGCCGGCATCGTCTGCTTGATCGAAATTGATCAGCACCGGACGCCGATGCGCAGTCCGCCTTGGCCTGGCGAAATTCGATGGTTTGACTGGTGATTTCGGGTTATGGTCGTTGGTCGCACGCGTTGTGCAGGCGGCCGACTTTTCGAACACAATGCAGAGTTCGCGCCGGATTGCCGTTTGAATGGCTGGGCCAAGCGACCGTTCGGGCACGTGACAAGGTCAGGTCATGGGCGGGCACTCGACCGATTTCCTCAACGGAGGCGGCAAGATGGGCGCGCTGATGCGCGCGCACGACTGGTTGACGTCACCGCTCGGTGTACCCGCGCAATGGCCGGACACGCTCAAGTCAACAGTCGCAACTTGCCTCAATTCCCGCTTTCCCATGGTCGTCTGGTGGGGGCCGCAGCTCATCATGCTGTACAATGATGCGTGGCAGCCCATCCTCGGCGAGACCAAGCATCGCCATGGCCTCGGCCGACCAGGCGCGGACTCATGGCCCGACACCTGGCCGATAGTCGGTCAACAATTCGAAAGCGCGCTCAAAGGCGTTGCGAGCTGGTCGGAAGACCTGCTGCTGGCGAGCGACCGCCACGGATACATGCAGGAATGCTATTTCACGTACTCACACAGTCCGCTGATCGATGCCACCGGCAAGATCGTCGGCGTCCTCACGGCCGTCGTTGAAACGACCGCGCGCATCCTGACCGAGCGCCGGATGCGTGTCTTGGGTGCATTGTCAAAGGCGACGATCGAAGCAACGACGGGTGACGTGACGATCGAGGAGACCTGTCAGAATCTCCTGGATCTGCTCTGTTCCGACAATCCCGACATCCCGTTCGCCGTTCAGTTCATCGCCGACGAGAGCGGGCACGCTCGGCTTGTCGCTGCAAGCCAGATCGATCGCGCCCTGTTTCCGTCCTCGTTGTCGGCCCTATCACCCGACGATGTATGGGGCATCGTCAATGTCCTCAAGACGCGCGCGCTGCGGATCATCGAGCGATCGCCCGAACCGCGGTTCGCGCTGCCGGGCGGCAGCTGGCCTGAACCGACGACGCAACTCGTCGCATTGCCGCTTTTGCGCAAGAGCCCCGGTAACAACCTGGTGGGCGCGTTGCTCATCGGCGCCAATTCGCGCCTGCATCTCGATTCAGAATATCTTGATTTCCTGATGCTGGTCGCCGCTGAGCTGGCGGGATCAATATCGGCCCTCCGGAGCATCGAGACGGAACAGCGCTCCGCGCGAGCCAAGGAGCTTCTGGTGCGAGAATTGCAGCACCGAAGTCGCAACTTGCTCGCTGTGGTCCGGTCAATCTCGGAACGGACACGCGCGACGAGCACGTCGCTTGACGATTATGCAGGCGACTTCAACGGGCGCCTGGGCGCGCTTTCGCGGGTTCAGGGCCTTCTCTCCCGCGAGGAGTCGGAAGCGATTGGCCTTGATGAGCTCGTGCACATGGAAATGAATTCGCTGGGCGTAACGGACTCCTCCGACGTCTCGATTGGAGGTCCGAACCTGGCCCTTCCTCGGGATTCCGTGCAGATGCTTTCGCTCGCCCTGCATGAACTGGGCACGAACTCCATCAAGCACGGTGTCCTCAACGGCTCCGGCGGCACCCTGGAGATCCGCTGGAAGCTGGCGAGCACCGACAAGCCCGCCCTGCGTCTCGAATGGAGCGAACGCAGACGCAAGCTCGCCGAGCTGGTCGTATCGCATCGACACGGGTTCGGCCGGACGCTGCTCGAACAGGCACTCCCCGGACAGCTTGGGGCGACGACGCGGTTCGATTTGCGGCCTGACGGCTTGCAGTGCGTCATCGAGCTACCCGTTGAATCCGCAACATGACGGCTGCGGAGCAAAGCGCTCAATCAGGCCGGACGGGCCGAAATGTGCTCGTCGTCGAAGGCGAATTCTAAACTCAGCTCACGGCCCACTTTTCTCTCGCCTGCATGATCGAGCTCGGCTAACGTTGACGGGCCCATAGGAAGCAATCCATGATTGTGCTGCGAGCCGGCCTGCTGGCAGCACTGCTGTGCCTCGCCGGACTATCGTTTCACCCCGTAAGCATCGCGACTTAAACCATGCCCTCGCCCGACATCCAGCGTCGCATCGGCGAAGTCTGCGCGCGCCTCATGACGAAGGTGGTCGAGCGGGGCGACCCTCGCGCCTGCCAAGCGCTCGCGGACCGCATGGCCGCCTACCATGTGCCGGGCGTCAGCATTGCCGTTATCCATGAGGGTGCCATCGAATGGGCGAAGGGATTTGGGGTCGTCGAGGCAGGAGGCGATCCCGTCACGACCGAGACGCTCTTCCAGGCCGGAAGCATCAGCAAGCCCGTCGCCGCGATGGCTGCGCTTCATCTTGTCGAACAAGGCAAGCTCTCGCTCGATGCGGACGTCAATCAGGCACTGACTTCTTGGACAATTCCGCCGAGCGCGGCCGCACCGGGAGCCGTGGTCACGCTGCGCGAGCTGCTCAGTCACGCCGCCGGACTCACTGTGCACGGATTTCCGGGCTACGCCGCGGGTGCAGCCGTTCCCACGCTCGTCCAGATTCTCGATGGTGTGACGCCCGCCAACACTGCTCCCATCCGCCTCGAGGCCGTCCCCGGCAGCCGTTGGAAATACTCGGGCGGCGGCTACATGGTGATGCAGCAATTGCTGCTCGACGTTTCGCAACAGCCCTTTCCCGAACTGCTGCGCGACACCGTGCTGGCGCCCATCGGCATGACCCACAGCACCTACGAACAACCGCTGCCGGTGGAGCTCCGCGTCCAGGCCGCAACACCCTACAAAGCAGACGGTGCGCCCATAGAAGGCGGCTTCCATACCTATCCGGAAATGGCCGCCGCCGGGCTGTGGACGACGCCGACCGATCTCGCGCGGTGCGCAATCGAGGTCCAGCGCTCGCTGCGCGGCGATGCCAACCACGTGCTCTCAACCGATATGACCAGGCAAATGCTCGATGCGGGCATTGGCAAGCATGGCCTCGGTTTCGAGATCGGGGGCTCGCCCGAAAATCCCTTCTTCTGGCATGGCGGGATCGACGCAGGTTTCGAAGCCGTGCTCGCCGCCTATCAGCGCAGCGGCAACGGCGCGGTCGTGATGACCAATGCACAAGGCGGCCATCTCCTGGCCCACGAGATCTTGCGCGGTATCGCCTCGGTCTATGGCTGGCCGGATTTCCATCCGATCGTCCGGGCGAGCGTCAAGGTCGACCCCGCCATTCTCGCGACCTATGTCGGCGTCTATGAGATCACGCCCACATTTTCGATCGCCGTCACGCTGGAGGATGGGCAACTGACAGCGCAGGCGACCCATCAGCGCAAGCTGCCGCTCTTTGCCGAGTCTCAGACCATGTTCTCCGCGAAGATTGTCGACGTCCGGCTGGAATTCTTCGCAACCGACACAGGACAAATCTCCCATCTGGTTCTTCATCAGGACGGCAATGATATGCGGGGCGAGCGAAAGCGGTGACCAGCTCGCAGCGCGTCCTGCGAGCTGCAAGCGCAAATCAGCCGCGCCGGGCCGCCTTGATCGCGGCGACGTCGATCTTCTTCATTCCCATCATCGCGTCGAACGCGCGCTTTGCTTCGCCACCGCCGGCTGCGAGCGCCTCCATCAGCACCCGCGGGGTGATCTGCCAGGAAATGCCCCATTTGTCCTTGCACCAGCCGCACGCGTTTTCCTGCCCGCCATTGCCGACGATGGCATTCCAGTAGCGGTCTGTCTCCTCCTGATCGTCGGTCGCGATCTGGAACGAGAAGGCTTCGCTATGGCTAAACATGGGACCGCCATTGATGCCGAGACAAGGAATTCCGGCCACCGTGAATTCGACCGTCAGCACATCGCCCGCCTTGCCGGATGGATAGTCACCGGGCGCACGGCGGACGGCGCTCACTTTGCTGTCGGGGAACGTCTCGGCGTAAAAGCGGGCAGCAGTTTCGGCGTCCTTGTCGTACCAGAGGCAAATCGTGTTCTTTGCCATTCGCGAGTCCTTTCAGTTCCACCCCGATCAGGTTCATCCCCGCCTCGCCCTGATATCGTCGCAGCCAATGGCAATTTCTTGACCCGTCTCGCGTCAGCTTTCAGATTTCGGAACAGACTCGCGCGCGGCGCCCACCGCCTCCGCGATCCATGGCTTTGTCGAACAGCTACCGTCGGCCCATCAGGCTCTTTAGATTGCCAGCTCGAGGACCCGTGCATCGCCAACGTCGAATCCGCTGTGACACCTCCACCGCGCCTAAGCCACGCTCAACGCCTGCGTGAGATCAGCAATCAGGTCCGCGGGGTTTTCGATGCCGATCGAGAGCCGGATCGTGGAATCGAGAACGCCGATCTTTTGGCGGATGTCCGCGGGAACGCCGGAATGGGTCATGGTCGCAGGCAGGCTGGCCAGCGACTCCGTTCCACCTAGGCTCACCGCCAGCTTGAGGATTTGCAGCGCGTTGAGGAATTTCACGGCCGCCGCCTTGCCGCCGACGATGTCGAAGGAGAACGTCGATCCCGCGCCGAGGCACTGCCTTGCGAACACGCGTCCGGCCGGCGACGTCTCCTCGTGGTGACCGAGATAGTGGACCTTCGCCACCTTGGGGTGGTCGCGCAGGAAGTCGGCCACGAGCCGCGCATTGCCGTCGGCCTTCTCCATGCGGATGCTCAGCGTCTCCAGGGAACGGCTGATCATCCAGCACGAGTGCGGATCGAGCTGCGTGCCGATGGCGCCGCGCAGCGCCTTGACGCCCTTGATGACGGCCTTGGCGCCGAGCGCGGCGCCGGCGATGAGGTCGGAATGACCGCCGACATATTTGGTCAGCGAGTACAGCGAAATATCCGCGCCGTGCTCGATCGGCCGCTGAAATACAGGGCCGAGCAGCGTGTTGTCGCACGCGATGATCGGCGTGTGGCCCTGGGCCTTGCCGATGGCGTCGGCAACGCGGCGGATCATCGCGATATCGACGAGGCCGTTGGTCGGATTGGCCGGGGTTTCGATGATGATCATCGCAACGCGGCCCCTTCGGATGGCCTCCTCGGAGGCTTGGCTGACCGCGCCTTCGTCGATGCCATCAGCAAAGCCGACGGCGCTGATCGAAAGGCGTGCGAGCGTGTTGGTCAGCAGGGTTTCCGTCCCGCCATAGAGTGGCTGGGAGTGCAGGATGACGTCGCCCGGGCGGACGAAGGCGAGGATCGTGGTCGCGATCGCCGCCATGCCGGATGAGAACAGCGCGCAGCTCTCGGTGCGCTCATAGACAGAGAGCCTGTCCTCGACGATCTCGCTGTTGGGATGATTGAACCGCGAATAGACGAGGCCTGCCCCCATCCCTTCCGGCGGCTCGCGCCGGCCGGAGACGAAATCGAAGAAGTCCTGCCCGTCCTCGGCCGTCCTGAACACGAAGGTCGAGGTCAAAAACACCGGCGGCTTGATGGCGCCTTCCGACAGTTGCGGATCATAGCCATAGGTCAGCATCAGGGTTTCCGGATGCAGCATATGGTTGCCGATGTGGGTCTTGGACGGGAACGGTTTTGCCATGGCCTGTCTCGCTGTTCTTGATTCGGATCCTCGCCGTGCGCTGGAACCCTGCAATCGAAAGCAGTCAGGAATTGGATGCGCCGGCATCCAACGACTCATCGTCAACGTCGCGGCGGCTGGTGTTCAGGATAGCGCATACTTCGCGCGCTGACAGCGACTCGCCGGGCCCTTCGAAAGAATTTCCTCCGCGGGCGTTGGCAGTGAGAGTGTCGCGGAGGTGTGCGACAATCTCGTCATTGCGAGCGCAGCGAAGCAATCCAGAGTTTTCCGCGTAGAGACTCTGGATTGCTTCGTCGCTTTGCTCCTCGCAATGACGAGCGTGGGAATCTGCGTAGCCCGCATGAGAAAAGCGACATGCGGGGACACCTGCCCCGGATATCGCTTCGCTCATCCGGGCTACGAGCTCTATCGGCCCGCACGGGGCCGACAGGCTACTTCAACTTCACGCGATACGTCTCGTGGCAGTCGCTGCAGCGGTCGTTGATGCTGGTGTAGGCGGCCTTCAGGGTGGCGACGTTGTGGACCTTGCCCTTGGCGTCCGCGATCGCCTTCTGCACCGGCGGGATCTTGGAGTCGAAGTCGGCCTTGTTCTGCCAAACCTTTTGCGAGGCACCGTAGGTGGCGTTGACCACATCCTCCTTGGGATTGACTTCGAACGTCTTCGCGATCTTAGCGACGCTCTGTTCCAGGTCGGCGAGCGCCTGGTCGACCGCTTTCTGATTGTAGGGAATGTTGCCTTTCGACATCTTCTGGATGACGTCATACAGGCTCTTGGCCTGCGAGCGCATCAGATTGTCCTGCTGAACGGCAATCTCCTGCTGCGCCATCACGGCGCCGGCACCCAGCAACAAGGCGCCCACGACAATAATCGTCCGTTTCATCTGGTATTTCTCCGGGCTCGCAGGCGTTTCAAGAGAGGGCCATGCTCCGCATTGCGGGAGGCATGGCCCATCCCTGAATAGAACCCCGCCGCGGGCTTTTATTCCCGCGTGCGGAGATCACGCATTAGAGGCTGTGACGGCGATGGTGCTCGGTGATGGCGATCCACACCCGCTCCGGCGTTGCCGGCATGTCGATGTGGTCGATCTTGTATTCGCGCCAGAGGCCCTCGACGATGGCATTGACGACCGCGGGGCACGAGCCGATCGCGCCGGCCTCGCCCGCGCCCTTCACCCCCAGCGGATTGGTCTTGCAGGGAACGTTGTGGGTCTCGAACACGAAGGCCGGACCGTCGGCCGCGCGCGGCAGCGCGTAGTCCATATAGGTGCCGGTGACGAGCTGGCCGTCACCCGCGCCATAGACCACCTGCTCCATCAGCGCCTGGCCGATGCCCTGCATGGCGCCGCCATGCACCTGGCCGGCGAGCAGCAGCGGATTGAGCGTCTTGCCGAAATCGTCGACGATCACGTAGTTGACGATCTTGATCACGCCGGTGGCCGGGTCGATCTCGACCTCCGCCAGATGCGTACCATTCGGGTAGGTGCCGTCGGCGCTGGCAAAGGTCGCGCTGCCGTTCATCTTCGATGGGTCGGCGCCGGGGCGCTTGGCGAGATCGGCAAAGGAGATCGAGCGGTCGGTGCCGGCGATGCGGATTGCGCCGGCCGAAATCTCGAGGTCGCCGGCGCTTGCCTCCAGCGCCTGCGCCGCGATCTCCTTCAGCTTCTTGCCGAGCTCGCCCGAGGCGCGCTCCACGCAGACACCGCCCGTGGGAATCGAGGCGGAGCCGCCGGTGCCGAGCCCGGTCGCGATCTCGTCGGTGTCGCCCTGGCGGATATGCACGCGCTCCGGCGGCAGGCCGAACTGCTCGGCAACGATCTGGGCGTACGCCGTCTGGTGCCCCTGCCCACTCGATTGCGTACCGATCAGGACGGTGACGTCGCCATTGGGGTCGAGCCTG
The DNA here is from genome assembly GCF_024199885.1 of Bradyrhizobium sp. CCGUVB23. NCBI lineage: Bacteria > Pseudomonadati > Pseudomonadota > Alphaproteobacteria > Hyphomicrobiales > Nitrobacteraceae > Bradyrhizobium > Bradyrhizobium sp. CCGUVB23. The sequence continues at coordinate 7,156,430 of NZ_JANADQ010000001.1, read as the reverse complement.
ACATTGGCGGTCTCTTCGCCCATCACGCCGCAGATCTCGACATAGCTCGCGAGGCCAATGCCGCGGACCAGGCCCTGCTTCTTGGCCGCCTTGGCGCGCTTTGGAAACTCCTTCCACTCCGCGATTTCCATCGCGCGCTTGAGATGCGCGGCGAAGTCGCCGGAATCGTAGATCTTGCCCGTGGCCGTCTTGTAGGGCAGCGCCTTCGGCTGGATGAAGTTCTTGCGACGGATGGCGTCGGGCGTCATGTCGAGCTTGCGCGCACAGGCATCGACGAGACGCTCGATGACATAGGCCGCCTCAGGCCGGCCCGCGCCGCGATAGGCATCGACCGGCACACTGTGGGTGAAGATGGTGCGCACCCGGCAATGGAAGGCCTGGATGTCGTAGAGGCCCGGCAGCATGCCGGCACCGCCATGGGGGATGTAGGGCCCGAAGGTCGACAGATACGCGCCCATGTCGCCCATCAGGTCGCAATCCATCGCGAGAAACTTGCCGTCCTCGGCAAGCGCCATCTTCGCAGTGGTGACGTTGTCGCGGCCCTGCGCATCGCCCATGAAATGCTCGGAGCGGTCGGCCGCCCATTTCACAGCCTTCTTCAGCTTTCGCGCCGCGACCGCCATCAGTGCGTATTCGCGATAGGGAAACAGCTTCGTGCCGAAACCGCCGCCGACATCGGGGCAGATCACCCGCATCTTGTCGGTCGGGATATTGAGCACGTTCTGGCAGAGGATGTCGCGCAGGCGGTGGCTGCCCTGGCTGCCGACCGTCAGCGTCAGGTGGTCGCGCTTGGCGTCGTATTCGCAGACGGCTGCACGCGTCTCCATGAAGCTCGCGACCACGCGCGGATTGACGATGGAGATCTCGGCAACCGCATGCGCTTTCGCAAAGACGGCTTCGGTTGCGGCCTTGTCACCGATCGAGACGTCGAACAGCACGTTGCCAGGCTTGTCCGGCCAGACCTGCGGCGCGCCCTGCTTCACGGCGTTGACGACGCCGGTCACCGCCGGCAGCGGGCTCCATTTCACCTCGATCGCCTCGATCGCATCGCGGGCCTGGTCGATGGTCTCGGCGACCACGAAGGCGATGGAATCGCCGACATGGCGCACCTCGTCCTTGGCGAGGATCGGGTAAGGCGGGCCGGTGAACGGATCGGTCTCGAGGTTGAACAGGCATGGCAGATTGCCGAGATCCCCGACGTCGTCGGCGGTCAGGATCAGCGCGACGCCCGGCAGCGCGCGGGCGCGGCTCACATCGATCGTATACTTGGCATGCGCGTGCGGCGAGCGCAGCATCAGGCAGCGCAAGGCCGCGTTCGGCGCATAGTCATCGGTGTAGCGGCCCTTGCCGCGGATCAGTACGTCATCCTCCTTGCGCAGCACGCTTTGGCCAACGCCGAATTTGATAGGAGCAGCCATGTTCTCTCCATGCCCTCATGGTTGTTTTGCCGCATATTGCAGCGGATCGGCGGGCAGCGCAAACGGCTTTAGCCATGCATGATGGCCGCAGGCCGGGAAAAGTGCCCCTCGCCCGTCATAGCGGAATTGGGCGAAAGGGTCGCAGTTCACTCGTTTCCCTGTGGAGATCGATGATCCTGCGGACCTCCTCGACGCGCGCGGTCTCCGCCAACTCGCTGGCATAGGCCATGTGCCGGACCACGGCTGCGGACTGGAAGGTCCAGTATTGCGCCATCAGCGGATTGATGAAGAGCTCGTTGCCACTGGTGCGGTTGGTGGCATGATAGTTGCCGAACTCGCCCCGCAATGCACTCGCGATCGAATTGCACACGATGCTCTGGTGCTGCGGCTGGCGCTGGTTGGCATAGTCCACGAGATCGAGGAAAGCGTCGGCCTCCGCGTTGCCCCGCGACAACGAGAACATGCCGAGAAACCCACCGTCGCGAATCAGCTGCGAGACGTTCTCGAGAAAAGCGTGGTGCGAAACGCCGTGATAGTGGTCCACACCGAAGCCGATCGCGGCCAGCAGGACCCGTTCGCCCGCAGCCTGATCGGCGGCAACGATGGAGACAGCGTCTTCGACGACGGTGCCGAGGCCGGGCTCGTCGCCGAACAGAATGCTGTCCGTTCCGCCATCGACCAGGACCACCGTATCGATGTCATGGTGATCCATGATCGCTCGGTAGGCCGCCGCAAGCGGCCGGACGCCGCTTTTCGCAAAGGCGTAGATCCGCAGGAGTTGATCACGGCGGGAGAGCCACTCGGCGAGCCAGTTTTCCGGAAAGTACGGGATGTCGGCCGCTTGCTGATCGACCCGCCACGTCGTCTCCCCGACCCGCTCGCCGCCGCACAGCCACAAGTTCGTGAATGACAGGCTTGCGAAGACGACGCGCTTGCCCCGGACCATAAGATGCTGTGCGAGCGGCATGCCGGCAAAAACGTCGAATCCTCCGCCGCAGCCCGCGACGAGCATGTTGCTCGCACCGTCTAGTCGTTCGAGAAACGGAACCATATTTGAAGCCTATTGCCTTCCCACAAGTAGTTCGACTGAACAACTTTGCCCGACACTCCGGAAGCGGCGCGACTACCCGCACAATGATCTGACGAGCGTGCGAGCGGACTTAACGCAACCGAATTTTTCACTCCTAAAAACAAGCAGCGGTGCTGACCGCCGCTTGTTCGCAAAGCGCATGTCCGCACATGTTGGTTGATCTCTTACATCACACCACGGCCCCATAGATACCTCGTGCTATCTCTAAGCGTATCGATAGCCCGTTCAGGTGTGAGGAAGTCAATCTCACTGCGGGTCAAGCCGATATCCATCAGTTCCCTGTCACTCAGGTCCTGCAAGGTGGCTCGCAAGCTCTGGCGCTGGCGCCGCTCCTGAAACTCACGCCAATATCGCTTGAGCAGGCTTAAGACGCTCCCTGTCGCTGCGGCCGCTCGTCCAGCAGCATCCTTTTCCGACAAAGTGTCGTCCGGCACTGCAATGGACGCATTGAGGCCGGGCGCTGCGGCATCGCGCTCGGTCCCGGATGTGATGTTCGTCTGTTGAGGTGGCATCGGATGCTCCTGCTGTTGTGCCGGCAGGGAGCGTGGCCAAACAAAAGGCCCCGTCCGATGCCGGCGGGGCCTGGTGAAAAGATGTCGTCGTCGAATTCCTAGCGCGCGACTCCTTCCACGGCCCAGCCGAAGCGGGTCATGTCCTGGAAGTTGACGTTGCGCACTGATGTGTTCATGAGGCGCCAATACCACGGCAATGGTACAAAATCAAGAGATGTGCGGAAGTCCGTTGCACCCTGGAGGCGAGCACCTCGCACCGGCGCATTCGTCCCCCGTAAAACGGATATGACGATCTATTGAAATTCGCCTAGCCGCGCACCAGCGAGACCAGCCAGTTGCGGCCGAACAGCGCGAGGATCGCGAGCGCGTAGACGATTGTGCCCCCGACGGCCAACAGGACTAGCGTCAATTCATCGTGGAAGTGCATCGAGGTCAGATAAGAACCGCTGAAGCGCGCGATCAGCCAGAAGACGGCGGCCAGGATGATGCCGGTCACGAGGAATTTGACCAGCGACAACAGCCAGGCGCGATCGAGCACGAGAAAGCCCCGCCGCACTGCGAAGAAGAGCACAAGCAGCAGATTGGTCCAGACACCAACGGCGGTTGCCAGCGCCAGGCCGATCTGGGCGAGCGATCCCATCAAGGCAACCTTCAGGGCGACGTTGACCGCGATGCCGGTCAGCGATGCCCGAACCGGCGTCGCCGTATCCTTGCGCGCGTAGAAGGTCGCGACCGCGCTGCGGATCAGCACGAAGGGGATCAGGCCGATGGCATAGGCCGCGAGCGTGGCGCCGGCGGCTGCGGCATCGGCCTTCGAAAACGCGCCGCGTGCGAACAGCGCACGCATGATCGCCTCGGGCACGGTGACGAATGCCGCGACGAAGGGCACCGAGAACAGCAGCGTGAAGTCGAACGCGCGGCGCTGCGCCTTCATCGCGCCGTCGTGGTCATGGGCCGTGATCCGCCGTGACATCTCCGGCAGCAGCACCGTGCCGATGGCAATGCCGATAACGCCGATCGGGAGCTGGTTGAGACGGTCGGCATAGTAGAGCGCCGACAGCGCGCCTGCGGGCAGGAAGGTCGCGATGATGGTGTCTGCAAACAGCGCGACCTGCGTGCCCATCGAGCCCAGCGTCGCCGGCCCGAGCGCCCTGAAGAAGCCGCGGACATCTTCGTCGAGCCTCAGCGGCGCAAAGCGCGGCAAGCCGCCATGACGCGCGAGATCACCGGCGAGCAGGAAATACTGGAGGAAGCCCGAGATCAGGACGCCCCAGGCGGCAGCGTACCCCGCGCTGGGAAACCAGGCGGCGAGCGCCAGCGTCATCATCATCGAGACGTTGAGGAAGATCGACGCGGCCGCGGCGCTTGCAAAGCGCTGCATCACGTTGAGCATGCCGCCGTAGAGCGTCACCAGCGTGATCAAAAGCAGATAGGGGAAAGTAATCCGGGTCAGCGCAATCGCGAGGTGCCTCTGCTCGGCATCCTCGGCGAATCCCGGCGCCAGAATGCTCATGGCCTGCGGCATGAACAGCAGGGCGACGATCAGCAACACGACCTGGGAGGCAAGCAGCAGCGTGAAGATGCGGTCGGCGAACAGCTTTGCCGCCGCCTCGCCTTTCTCGCCATGGACGTGGGCATAGGCCGGCACCCAGGCGGCGTTGAACGCGCCTTCGGCAAAGATCGCGCGGAAGTGATTGGGCAGCCGTAGCGCCACGAAGAAGGCGTCGGCAACGGGGCCGGCACCCAGGATCGCCGCGAGCATGATGTCGCGGGCAAACCCCGTCAGCCGCGAGAGCAGCGTATAGCCGCCAACTGTGAAGATGCGTCCAAGCATGCGCCTGTTCTAGAGACTAATCGGTCAATCGATAAGGGCTCTACAGCATGGCGGGATTAGGTCTAGGTGAAACCGCAACGAAGGTTCGCCCCCTCCCCCGCTTGCGGGGAGGGTGTCTCCGCAATCGAGAACCCCCAAGAGGACACAGCCCTCACCCGCGCCTTCGGCGCGACCTCTCCCGCAAGCGGGAGAGGTAAAAACGGCGAAATCAGGTTGAAATCGCGCCGCGCACGGCCGCGATGATTCGCTCCTGGGCCGCCTCGTCGAGATAAGCGTGCATCGGCAGGCTGATGACGTCCTCCGACAGGCTTTCGCAGACCGGCAGGCCGCCGTCGGCGACCGGATAGTGCCTGTAGGCGGTCTGCTGGTGCATCGACTTCGCATAGTAGATCGCGGTCGGCACGCCCTGGGCCTTCAGTGCGGCGGCAAAGCCGTCACGGTCCGTTCCCTTGGGCAGGCGGATGGTGTACTGCGCCCAGACCGAGGTGCAGCCGGGCGCAAGTCGCGGCACGGTGACCACATTGCTGAGCCCGCGTGCGTAACGCTCGGCCACCTTGTTGCGCGCCGCGATCTCGTCGTCGAAAATCTTCAGCTTCTCGATCAGGATGGCGGCCTGCATGGTGTCGAGCCGTCCGGTCAGGCCGAGACGCACGTTGTCGTATTTGTCCGCGCCCTGGCCGTGGACGCGAATGCTGCGCAGCGTATGCGCGAGCTCGTCATCGTCAGTGAAGATCGCGCCGCCGTCGCCGAAGCAGCCGAGCGGCTTTGCCGGGAAGAAGCTGGTCGTGGTCGCCAGCGCCAGCGTGCCGAGCTTGCGTCCCTTGTAGCTCGCGCCGAAACCTTGCGCTGCGTCGTCGAGCACGAACAGGCCTTCGTCCTTCGCGATCGCGGCGATGGCGTCGTGATCGGCAGCCTGTCCGAACAGGTCGACCGGAATGACCGCCACAGGCCTCAAGCCGGCCTTCCGGGCGGTCGCAATGCCGCGCTTCAGGGATTCGGCGCTCATGTTGAAGGTCGCCTCATCCACATCGACGTAGACCGGCGTAGCGCCGGTGCGCGCCGCCGGCGAAGCGGTGGCAATGAAGGTGAACGACGGACACAGCACCGCATCGCCGGGCCCGATGTTCTTCGCCATCAGCACCATCAGCAGCGCATCGGTGCCGCTGGCGCAGCCCACCACATGCTTGGCGCCGCAATAGGTCGCGAGCTGCTTCTCGAGCTCGGTCACCTCGGGGCCGTTGACGAACTGGCAGTGGTCGAGCACGCGCGTGACCGCGGCATCGAGCGAAGCGCCGAGCCTGCGGCGCTGCGCGCCGACATCGATGAAGGGGATGGGATCGGAACGCAGATGCTGGTTCATGGCGCCTTGCTGAATGTCTTGCAGGTTCTTGGCGGTCGGCATGGAATGAGGATCAGCCGGCGACGCGGCGCGGCCCCTTGCGGGCCGCGGATGCCGCAGCAGGATGGCTCGGCGCCTCCAGGCAGCGCGTGGCGATCTCGAGGCTCGCAACGCCCTCATCGCCGGTCACCGCCGGCGTCTCGCCGTGGCGCACCGCGTTGAGGAACGAGATCAACTCGGCGCGCAGCGGCTCGTCATGACCGACCGGCAGATGCCGCATCGAATAGCTGCCGTCCGGCTTGAAGCCGAAGCATTCGGTGACCTGGCGCGTCAAGAGATCGCCCATGACGTACTTGCCACGGGTCGCGACCGTGACGCTGCGCGCCTTGAACGGCGTCAGCCAGTTGGTGTTGATGTGGGCGAGCACGCCGGAGGCAGTGCGGAACTGCAACAGCGCGATGTCCTCGCGCTCGGCGACCGCGCTCGACAATTGCGGCTGCACCTCGACGATATCGGACTCGGTGAACCAGCGGATCAGGTCGATGTCATGCACCGCGAGGTCGATGACCACGCCGACATTCGACATGCGCGGCGGGAACGGACCGACGCGCGTGATCGCGATCGACAGGATGTCCTCGCCCGCGATCGCCTGTTTGACCGCAGCGACCGCCGGATTGAAGCGCTCGACATGGCCGACCATCAGCGTCACGCCGGCCTCGCGCGCAGCAGTGACGATCTCGCGCCCCTCCTCCACTGAAGATGCGATCGGCTTCTCGACCAGCACGTGAATTTTCCTGGCGATGCAGGCGAGCGAGATCTCGTGATGCAGATGGGTCGGCGCCGCGACGGTCACCGCATCGACGCCTTCGGCGACGAGCTGATCGAGCGTCTCGAAGCACTGGCAATTGGCAAGCTCGGTCGCACGCGCGCGGTGCGCCGGCGAGGGATCGACCACACCGACCAGGCTGACGCCGGGAAGCCCTGCGAGCACGCGCGCGTGGTTGCTGCCCATCACGCCCGCGCCGATGACGCCGACGCGCAAGCCGGCCTTTGCCGGTGCAGATCCTTTGGAACTCATCTGATCGAACCCCGATTCAACCCAAATCCCCGGCGCCACTCCTAGCACGGGCGCCACATTTGTGGCGAATGCCGAGACAGTAGACCGGACACGATTTGATTCAAAAAATTACACGTTCCCCGGGCCTTAGCTCAGTTGGAGGCCGGCCCTCGAGCCCGGGTGACGTGATTCGGAGGGCTGGTTACGACCTTTGATAGTCGTCTTCAATCCGGATGATATCGTCTTCCCCGAGATAGCTGCCGGTCTGGACCTCGATCAGTTCCAGCATGATTTTACCGGGGTTCTCCATCCGGTGCACAGCGCCCATCGGGATGTAGATCGACTCGTTCTCGTGCACCGTCTTGACGGTCTCGTTCACGGTGACGCGGGCCGCGCCGCGGACCACGATCCAGTGCTCGGCGCGATGATGATGTTTCTGGAGCGACAACCGTCCGCCCGGCTTCACCACGATGCGCTTGACCTGGTGGCGTTCGCCGTTGTCGACCGACTGATAGCTGCCCCAGGGGCGATGCACCTTGAGGTGCTCCTCAGTGACCTTCGGCGCCACCGTCTTCAGCCTCGTCACGAGGCGCTTGAGGCCATTGGCATCCTTCTGGCGCGAGACCAGCACGGCATCGGCGGTCGCCACCACGACGAGATCGTCGACGCCTTCGAGCGCAACCAGCGCAGAATCGGTCGTGACGTTGCAATTGCGCGAGTCCTCGAACACGGCAGTGCCGTGCGCGGCATTGCCCTGCGCGTCCTTCTCCGAGAGCTCCCACACCGCAAGCCAGGAGCCGACATCGGACCAGCCGCACGACACGGGAACGACCGCGGCGCGCGCGGTCTTTTCCATCACCGCATAGTCGATCGAGATCGCCTTGGCTGAAGCGAACGCCTTCGGCTCGAGCGTGACGAAGCCCAGATCGCGGCCGGCGTTACTGACGGCCTCGGAAACCGCCTGCACGCTCGTCGCATCGACCTTGCGATATTCGTCGAGCAGCACGGTAGCCGGGAACATGAAGTTGCCGCTGTTCCAGAGATAGCCCGAATTGACGTAGTCGGCCGCCTTCACTGCGTCCGGCTTCTCGACGAATTTCGTGACCGCGCGCACCTCGCCCGCAACCACGTCGCCGGGGTTGATGTAGCCATATTCGGTCGCCGGCCGTTCCGGCTTGACGCCGAAGGTGACGATGCACCCTTCGCCCGCGGCAACCAGGCCCTGCCGGCACGCCGCGACGAAGGCCGCATTGTCGCGCACCACGTGATCGGCGGCGAGCGCCAGCACGATCGCCTCGTTGTCGCGGCTTTGCGCGAACGCAGCGCCGGCCGCAATCGCCGGGCCTGAGTCACGCCGCATCGGCTCCAGCAACACATCGGCCTCGACGCCGATCTCGACGAGCTGCTCCAGTACCATGAAGCGATAGGCCGCATTGGTGATGACGATCGGACGATCGAACAGCGCGCCGTCGGAGACGCGCAAGAGCGTGTCCTGGAACGTCGAGCGCTTGCCGAACAGCGGCAAGAACTGCTTGGGACGTACCTCGCGCGAAGCAGGCCACAACCGCGTGCCAGCGCCGCCGCACATGATCAGGGGGATAATGCGTCTGTTCATCGTCATCTCAAACCTTGTAGTAGTCGCGATACCAGCCCACGAAGTTACGGACACCGATCTCGATCGGAGTTGATGGTGCGAACCCGGTGTCGCGCGTCAGATCCCCGACATCGGCGAAAGTCGCCGGCACGTCTCCCGGCTGCATCGGCAACAGCTCCTTGACCGCCGTCCGGCCCAGCTCACGTTCCAGAAGTCCGACAACGTGCATCAGCTCTTCGGGATGGTGGTTACCGACATTGTAGAGCCGAGACGGCGCATTTGCGGCGGCCGGATTATCCACAGGCACCCGATCAATCAGCGTGGATACTACACGGGTGACGTCGTCAACATAGGTGAAGTCGCGCCGCATCTTGCCATGGTTAAAGAGCCGAATCGGCCTGCCCTCCATGATGGCGTTTGCGAACAGAAATATGGCCATGTCGGGCCGTCCCCACGGGCCGTAAATGGTGAAGAAGCGCAAGCCCGTGACCGGCAGGCGGTACAAATGGCTGTAGGACTGCGCCATCACCTCATTGGCCTTCTTGGTCGCGGCGTAGAAGCTGACGGGATGGTCCGTTCTGTCCTCGATGGCAAATGGCAGTTTTGTGTTGGCGCCGTAAACGGAGGATGACGATGCATAGACGAGATGACGACAGCCATTGTGCCGGCAACCCTCGAGCACGTTGAGGAAGCCCTGAAGGTTGGAATCGACGTAAGTCTGCGGATGCTCGATTGAGTAGCGCACGCCGGCCTGGGCTGCGAGATGCACGACGGTCGCGAACCGGTGCTGCGCAAACAGTTTCGCGATCGTGTCGCGATCGGCGAGATCGGCTTGGACGAAGGAAAAGCCGGCGTCCCGCAACACGTCCAGCCGCGCCCGCTTCAAGGCCGGATCGTAATAGTTGCCGAGATTATCGAGCCCGACGACCGGCCGGCCTTCGGCCAGAAGCTGCCGGGCGACGTGAAAGCCGATGAAGCCGGCCGCGCCCGTGACCAAAATTGACTGATCTGCCATCATGTTCCCAAATCGTCCGCTGCCCCCTCTTTAGCCGCCGCGTCGAGGGGGCGGCAATAGCTACCGCCCCCCTCACGACAGCTATTGCAAGATCGGCGCCAAGACCATACCACAGCGGCCAAATTCGGCGCAGGGCGTCGGGTTACGCCAAGTCTGAAGAAACCCCCTGTTCAAACGCGGGCGAGATGCGCCGAATCCTGCTTTCTGCGGCCAAGATCATCGTTTCCGGGGCGCTGCTCTATCTGGCGCTGCGCAAGGTGAATCCGTCCGATCTGTTCTCGCGTTTCACCGTGAGCAGCCTGTACTGGATCGCCCTCGCGATCGCGGTGACGTTCCTCCAGATCTTCGTCGGCGTGCTGCGCTGGCGCGAGATCAGCGCGGAGTGCGGCGCGCCGCTCGAGCTCGAGCGCGCCATGCGCTACAATGTGATCGGAACCTTCTTCAACCAGACCCTGCCCTCGGCGATCGGCGGCGATGCCGTCCGTCTCTGGCTCGTCGCGCGCGCCGGCGCCGGCTGGCGCGCGGCGACCTATTCGATCTTTGTCGATCGCGCAATCGGACTGATCGCGCTCGCGATCGTCATCGTCGCCAGCCTGCCCTGGAGCTATCGCCTCATCAACGATGCGCAGGGACGCTCGGCGCTGTTACTGCTGGACTTTGCGGCGCTCGCGGCCGGCCTCGGCTTCCTGCTGCTCGGGGCCCTGAACTGGCCATGGCTGAAGCGCTGGTGGGCCACCCACCACATTCATGCCTGCGCGGTGATCGCCAACCGCGCCATCTTCAACCGTTCGCGCGGGCCGATCGTCGCGGTCCTGTCGCTTCTCGTTCACGTGCTGGCGGTCGTGATCGCCTGGTGCGTCGTGCAATCGATCGCAGCGCCCGTTAGTTTCGGCGAGACCTTCCTGCTCATTCCGCCGGTGATGCTGATCACGATGGTGCCGATTTCGATTGCCGGCTGGGGCGTGCGCGAAGCGACCATGGGCCTCGCCTTCGGCTTTGCGGGCCTTGCCGCCAATGAGGGCGTCAACGTCTCGCTGCTGTATGGTGCCGTGTCGTTCATCGTCGGCGCATTCGGCGGACTGGTCTGGATCTTCAGCGCGGAGAAGGCTCAGCAGGGATCGGCCCCGATAGGGGTGCCGGAGTGAGCACCTTCGTTTCCGGACCTGCGACGGCGCTGGGGATGTTTCTGCTCGCCCTCCTACCTGCCGCCCTGGCCGCGCTGCTCTCGGCCTGCATCACCTGGCGGAGCATGCCCCTGTTGCAACGTTATGCACTGGCTCGGCCAAACGCGCGCTCCTCGCACCGGATTCCGACGCCGCAGGGTGCCGGCATCGCAATCGTCGCGGCCACCCTGCTGGTCGCCTCGCTCTGGGCCGCCTGGTTGAATGCATCCATTCCGCTGGTTTTGATCGCGGCCACGGTGGTGATTGCGCTGGTCGGCCTTGCCGATGATATCAAACCCCTCCCCGTCCTGCTTCGGCTCGTGCTCCAAGCTGCATCCGTTGGAGCCGTCGTTTTCACGACATCAGATGCGCTCCGGATCGTCCCGGCGCTGCCGCTGGCGCTCGAGCGCGGTCTCATCCTGCTCGCAGGCGTGTGGTTCGTGAACCTCGTCAATTTCATGGACGGGCTCGATCTGATGACGGTGTCGGAGGTGGTCCCCGTCGCCGCCGCGCTCGCCCTGCTTGGATGGCTCGGCGAGCTGCCGTTGCCGGCCTCGCTCGTCGCGGCGGGACTGTGCGGCGCCATGGTCGGATTTGCTCCGTTCAACCGGCCCGTCGCAAAGGTATTTTTGGGCGACGTCGGCAGCCTGCCGATAGGGCTCCTGCTCGGCTGGTGCCTGCTGGGGCTTGCCTGGCACCAGCAAATCGCAGCGGCGCTGCTGCTGCCGGCCTACTATCTCGCGGATTCCACCGTCACGCTGTTCCGGCGCATTGCCCGGCGCGAGCCGTTCTGGTCGGCGCATCGCTCGCATTTCTATCAGCGCGCCACCGACAACGGCTTCACCGTGTCCCGCGTGGTCAGCGAGGTGTTCGCACTCAATCTCCTGCTTGCGCTGCTCGCCCTCATCACGATCAAGGCGACTTCGATGACAGTCACGACGCTGGCGCTGCTTGCGGGCGCCATCGCGGTCGGCTTAGTGCTGCGCAGGTTTTCTCAGGTGCGGACGGGCTGACGCGCCGGCGGCGGCTGGTCAGGCGTCCTGAGCCGACAATGCCAGTCGCAGCCCCTCGTCGAGCGACACCTCCGGCCGCCAGCCGGTCGCGATCGCCTTCGATACATTCAGCTCGAGCGAGCCGATCAGGCTGTCATGGGTGTCCTGGCGGCCGACGACCCCGAGAACCGAGCCCAGGAGATCCTGCGGGACCGCGAACAGCCGGGGCCGCTTGCCCGCGGCCTTGGCCAGCCTCTCGATGAATTCGGGCGTCGAGACCTGTTCCCTGTCGGCGATCAGGAAGATCTCGAAATTGCTCGCGGGATCGGGATGGGCGAGCCGGCGCCGGATGAACGACGAGAGGTTTTGCACGGCAAGGAAAGCGCGCTGATTGCGGATCGCGGCGAACGGCAGCGGCAATCCGAGATTGACCGCCCGGCTCAGCAGCGCAAAATTTCCCCTGGCGCCGGCGCCATAGACCAGCGGCGGCCTGATCACCGAAATCTTCATCTCGCTGTCGCGCGCCAGCGTCTTGAGCCCTGCTTCGGCGGCCGCCTTGGACATGCCATAGAGCCCGCGCGGCGTCAGGACATCGTCCTCGCTGAACGGCGCGCGGCCCTCGTTGCTGCGGCCGTGCACGAGCACGGTGCTGATGAAGATGAACTGGCGCACGCCGGCCGCGGCCGCTGATCGCGCCAGATGCAGGGTGCCGGCGATGTTGACGTTGCGATAGAGCTGGACCGCGTGCTCCTCGTGCTTGTGGTGGACGCGGGCGGCAAGGTGGACGACGGCATCGACGCCGTCGAGCGCGGCCTGCCAGTTGGTTTCGGGACCGATCGATTCGATGACGACCTCGTCACCCAGCCGCGCGGGGCTGCGCACCGCGCGACGCACCGACCATCCCTGCTCCACAAGGGCGGGGGCGACGTGACGGCCAACAAAGCCGCTGGCGCCCGTCACCAGCACAACAGGCTTTCGCTCGCTCATCGTTGCCCCGCCAGTTCCGGATTGCGCAACAATTCGTCGATCACGCCAGCATAGGCATCCATGGCCGTAGCGCGATCAAATTTTGCGGCGGCCTTCACCGCCCGGTCCACCATGGCCTTGGCATCTGCGCCGGCCGCCGCGCGGATCGCATCCGCCAGCTCCTCGGGCCGGCCCGGCGCCACCACCCAGCCCAGCCCGTTTTCGACCACGGTCAATGCGGCCTCCGCCTCCGGCTCCGAGACCAGCAGCACCGGACGACCGACGGCGAGGAGATTATAGAACCGGCTCGGCACAGATACACCTGCGACGTTCTTCCGATAGGGAATGATCCAGACGTCGGCGGCGGCGAGAAACGCCTCGAGCTCGGCGTCCTCGACACGCGGCACGAAGGAGACGTTCGGCAGGTTCGATTCCGCCTGCAACTGCATCAGCCGCTCGAAGCCGATCCCCCAGCCGGAGAGCAGGAAGTGGATGTCCGTCTCCTGCCGCAACAGGCGCGCGGCCTCGAACACGATCTCCGGATCGTGGGTGAAACCGAGATTGCCCGACAGGCCGACGATGAAGCGGGCCGGCACCGCGCGGCGGAAAGCATTGTCCACGGTCACCGGACGCAGCGCGGGAACGAGCGTCGCCCAGTTCGGGATGAAGCGGATCTTGTTCGCGGTCATGCCGCGGTAGCGCAGCAGCGACCCCTCGGCGTCGCGGCCGATGGTGATGACGGCATTGAGCGCGCGGAACATGAACGCGTTCGCGGCACGGATCACGCGGGTCACGATCGAGCGGGGCTTGAGCAGGCCCGCCATCACCAGCACGTCGGGAAACAGATCGTGCATGATCAGCGCCGAGCGCGCGCCCTTCAACCTTGCGGCCGCCGCAACCGCATAGGGCAGCATGAACGGCGCGGTCACGGTGAGCACCACGTCGCCGCGCTTCAACACTTTCGTCAACGCGAAGAAGGTGCGCAGCGCAAACAGGATCTCGGCAAGAGCGCGCCGCACCAGCGCCGCCTTTCCGGTCATCCGGTTCTTGACGGCAATGACGCGCGGCTTGCCCGGTCCGATCTGAGAGGCCGGCAACTCGCCGGGCGTGCCGGACAGCACGACGACCTCATGGCCCAGGGCAAGGCGGCACGCAATCTCCGCCATGATCGCCGCCGTGGTGCTGGGATCCGGCGGATAATGCTGGCTCGCGACGACGATCTTGCCTTGAGGCTGCATGGTCAGGCCGCAGTCGACCCGAATTCCGGAACCGCGTCCTTCAGGATGGTCCTGATGGTGGCGCGATCGTCGCGCGCGATCGCCTGCTCCAGCGCGGAGATCCATTTGCGCAAGGTCAGCATCGGCGGCTCGTTGGGCCGCGCCGCCATGATGCCGGCAATGCCGATCTCGACCTTCGGCTCCTCGGTCGCGAACAGGATCTCGTTCAACCGTTCGCCGGGCCGCATGCCGCTGAACACGATCTCGATGTCGTAGCCGGGCTGCAGGCCGGACAGGCGAATCATGCGCTCGGCGAGATCGACGATCTTGACCGGCTGGCCCATGTTGAGCACGTAGACCGAGACGTTCGAGCGCTCGGCCCCGAGCGCGTGGGTCGCAGCCGTGATCACGAGGTCGCAGGCCTCGCGGATGGTCATGAAGTAGCGGACCATGTCGGGATGAGTGACCGTGACCGGTCCGCCGGCATCGATCTGGGCCTTGAATTTCGGCACCACCGAGCCGTTCGAGGCGAGCACGTTGCCGAAGCGGACCGAGATCAGCCGCATCGGCGACTTGTCTGCGCCCTGCAGGCCCAGATCGTGATCGAGCGCCTGGCAGTACATTTCCGCAAAGCGCTTGGTCAGGCCGAGCATCGAGACCGGCTCGATCGCCTTGTCGGTCGAGATCATCACCATGGCCTCGGCGCCGGAGGCAAGTGCTGCGTCCGCCACGTTGATCGAGCCGAAGATGTTGGTCTTGACCCCTTCGCTCCAGTCGCGTTCCAGGATCGGCACGTGCTTGAGCGCGGCGGCATGGAACACGATGTCCGGCTTGAACTCGGCCATCAGGCGAATGACGCGTTCGCGGTCGCGGATGTCGGCGATCCGGCCTTCGATCGTCGCAACGGCGCCTTGCGCGGCGAGCGCTTCGGTGACGGCGTAGAGCGCGGGCTCGGAATGTTCGAGGATCAGGAGGCGCGCGGCCCCGAATGCGACGACACGCTCGCAGATTTCGGAACCGATCGAGCCGCCGCCACCGGTGACGATGACGGACTTGCCCCTGATCAGGGTTTCCAGGCGCGCATAGTCGATCTTCTCGCTCGGCCGCAGCAGGAGATCCTCGACCGCAACCGCGGTAAGCCGCGGCGTATCGCCACTCTCGAGCGACGGCAGACGGCTGACGATCAGGCCCTGACGGCGCGCCCGCATCAGCACCGATTCGGGATGCGACTCCGGCTCGAAGGCGGACGGCGTCATCACCACCCGCGCAATCGGCTTGTTGCGCTTGGCGAAATCGCCGATCACGTCCTCGAAGTCGTCGATGCCGCCGAGCACCGGCACGTTGCGGATGAGCTGTCCGAGATCGGCGCGCGACGGCGACAGCACGCCGACCGGCCAGACCCGCGTGATCGCCCCGCTCTCGATGCCGCGCAACAGCACCTCGGCATCCGCCGCGCGCCCGATCAGCAGCGTCGGCGAGGCATCCTCGATCCGGGCGTGGCGCCGCACGCGGGTGTAGCGGAAATAGCGATAGGCAAACCGCAGCGCGCTGAGGAAGGAGATCTCCAGGAACCAGTAGAGGATGATGGTCACCTTGCCGAGAAAGAAGGTGCCGTGGACGTTGGGCGCGAGGAAGACGTAGTCGAGCACGAGCAGTGCGACGGTGAGCACGGTCGCGACGCGGATGATGTTCAGCGCATCGGGCAGCGAGATGAAGCGCCATTTCGTCGTGGTCAGGTTGAAGACGAAGAACACGACCACGCTGAAGGCGAGGAACCAGGGCAGGATCTTCAGCAGCAGCGGCAGGCGGACGAAAAACAGCTCGCCGCCCTCGAAGCGCAGGTAGAACGCGACAAACAGCGCCGCCGCGGTCGCGAGCAGGTCGTGGAGCGCGATCAGGAAATTGCGCGAGTTAAGATGCGAAAGACGCGTCATCCGCCGACCGATGAATATCCAGTTAGATGCAACCTGACCGCGCTGATAGCCCATCTCCGCAAGACATGCCAGCACAAGACTTGCCAGCACAAGACTTGCCAGCCGCGCGGCGGCTCAGGAACCGGCTTCCCCCACCTTCGGCTCGGCTTGTCGCGCGCGGATCACCATGCCGCCGGCAACGCCGACGCCGATGACGTACATCCAGCCCTCGTGGAAGTCGAACAGATGGGAGTTGAAGAGCGACGTGAAGATGTTCTGCACCACGACGAGGAGGCCGACCCAGTTGGCAAGTCCGTCGCCGCGAAACAAGAGGAGATGCTGGAGCCAGATCGCGTAGAGAACGACGATGCCGATGACGCCCCACTGCACGGCGACGTTCAGTGTCTGGTTATGCGGATTCGGAAAGACCCTGACGCCTTGAACCCATTCGGCGCTCTTGGCGACCTTGTCAAACAGCCCTTTAGTGGAGCCCGTACCGTGCCCGACGAATGGAGCCTGTACAAAGAACTGAATTGACTTCTGCCAATACTCGAGGCGCTCGCCAATAGAGGTTGGAACCTTCTCCTGCGTGTAGAGCCGATAGTCGCGGGAAAAGGTGTCGGTCGTCTTGCGCAATTGCGGCGAGATTTGCCAGGCAAGCAGCGCGCAGGCGAGCAGACCGGCAGAGATGATCAGGATGCTGCGCCACCGCAAGTGAAGCAGCGCGAACACCGCGAGCATGATCGGCACCGTGACGAGCGCGGTGCGCGAGACGATCACGAAGGCCATGTTCGCGAAGAAGCTCAGCGCGAGCGCCGTGAGCACGGCGGCGAGCGCGTATCGCTTCTCACGCAGCAGCATCACGACCGGATAGGCGAGCGCGACCGCGCACAGCGTGAATTCTTGGCTCTGGTCGATGTAGTTCTTGACGAAGATGCCGCGCTCGACGTCTCCGGGCTTGATCGAGAGTGCGGGATTGAAGGCGACCAGCCAGGACATCACCGACAACAGCGCGCAGGAGACCAGGAAGGCAACGAACACCCACCGTCCGCGCGAGGAGCGTTCGAAATGATAGAGCAGGACCGGGAGCACGAGCAGCTTGACGGTCGGGTTCACGGCATAGAGCCGCGCGCCCCACGCCGCATCCGACCACAGCGTTCCCACGAGCGCGAGCAGGAACAGCGCGATCGGCGCCGCACAGATCGGCCGCTTCAAGGATTGCAGGAAATCCCTGACGTCGAGAAACGGGACCATGCAGACGAGCATGAGGGCATTGAAGATCGCGGCCAGCGACGTCGACCATGGCAGCGAGGCCGCGGTCAGGACCGCGAATAGGTCCACGCTCTCGGCCCATGCGGCGGGGCTGCGCAAGCGGCGGAGCATCATCGCGCCGGTAGTTTCCCGCGCCAGCGCCGTCACGTCATCCCTCCCCGCGCACGGTTGACGAGTGCGGTCGTGCTAAATCCCCTGAGGATGTCGACCAGCACTACCGTTCCGCCAGCGGCTTCGACGACGTCATAACCGACCACCTGCTCGCGGGTGTAGTCGCCGCCCTTCACCAGCACGCTTGGTTTGATGTCGGAAATCAGATTGATCGGCGTGTCCTCCTCGAAGATGACGACGAGGTCGACGGCTTCGAGCGCCGCCAGCACCTCGGCCCGTGCGCGCTCGTCCTGCACCGGCCGGTCCTCGCCCTTCAGCCGGCGCACCGAGGCGTCGCTATTCAGGCCGACGACAAGGCGATCACAGGCGGCGCGCGCCGCGGTCAGCACCTTGACGTGACCGGGATGCAGGATGTCGAAGCAGCCATTGGTGAAGCCGACGCGCAGGCCCTGCTTGCGCCAGTCCGCAAGCTGCGCGGCAAGCGCGCCGGGCGCGAGCACGATCTTCTCCTCGGCGGCGAGATAGGCATGCGGCAGGATTTTTCGCCGCAGCTCGGCCGCGCTCACACTCGCAGTGCCCTGCTTGCCAACCGCGACCGCAGCGGCGGCGCTGGCCATGCGCAGCGAAGTGTCCCAATCGGCGCCAGTCGCGAGCGTCGCGGCAAGCGCCGCAGAGACCGTGTCGCCGGCGCCCGAGACGTCGCGCACCTTCACCGGATAGGCCGGAACGTGGACGACGTCGCCCTCGCGCGGCAACAGCGTCATGCCGTGCTCGCTTTGCGTCACCAGGATCGCCTCGCAATCGGCAAGCCGCATCACGTCCTGCGCCGCCTCGGCGATACCATCGACGGTATCGGCGCGGCTGCGGGTCGCCTCGGCAAATTCCTTGCGGTTGGGCGTGAGCAGGCTGGCGCCGCGATAGATCGCCCAGTTGGGGCTCTTGGGGTCGACGATCACGCGCTTGCCGAGCTTTCGCGCGGCATCGATCACGTTGCGGATCACGCGCGCGGTCAGCACGCCCTTGGCATAGTCGGAGAGCAGCACGATGTCGGCGCGCGGGATCTGCGGCAGGATCGTCTCGATCAGCTTCAGCTCGATTTCGGTGGAGGCCGGCGCCGCCTGCTCCCAGTCGGCGCGCAGCATATGCGTGGAAAAGTGCTCGGAGACGAAGCGCACCTTTCGCGTGGTAGGGCGCGAGGGGTCGCTGACAAGCACGCTTTCGATGCCGGCGATCTCCGCCAGCGCACCCCGGAGCCGCGCCCCCGCATCGTCCTCGCCGACCAGCGCGACGAAGATGCAGCGCGCGCCGAGGGACGCTATGTTGCGCGCGACGTTGCCGGCACCGCCGATATGGATCTCGCTGCGCTGCGCGGCGATCACGGGCGCAGGCGCCTCCGGCGAAATCCGCGAGACCTCGCCATAGACGAACTCGTCGAGCATGAGGTCGCCGATGCAGAGCACGGTGCGGCCAGCGATGGCCTGCGCGAGCGTATCGAAATCGAAGACGGGCGTGTGCATGGTCCTCAGCGCCTCAGCGGAAACGGTCGGAGCGATCAAGGTAGCCCCTGACATAGGCCGCCACCGCATCTTCGAGCGCCGTGAAGCCGCCGTTATAGCCGGCGCGGTACAGGCGATCGACCTCGCTCTGGGTGAAATACTGGTAGCTGCCGCGGATCGCCTCGGGCATGTCGACATAGTCGATGTTGGGCTTAGTGCCGAGCGCGGCGTAGGCCGCGAGGATCAGATCCTTGAAGCTGCGCGCCCTGCCGGTTCCGACGTTGAACAGCCCGGAGACCGACGGCGTCGCCAGCAGCCACAAGATGACCCGCACGACGTCCTCGACATAGATGAAATCACGCCGCTGGTCGCCGTCGGCGATGCCCTCGCGATGCGACTTGAACAATTGCACGACGTGGCCAGCCTTGATGTCGTCGAAGCGCTTCGCCAGCACGCTCATCATTGCGCCCTTGTGATACTCGTTCGGGCCGAACACGTTGAAGAATTTGAGCCCCGCCCATTGCGGCGGCAGCTTGTCGGCACGCGCGACGCGCTCGGCAACAGCGAGGTCGAACAGATGCTTGCTCCAGCCGTAGAGATTCATCGGCCGCAACGTCTTCAGCGCGGCGAGCGAGGCGTCGTCGCCAAAGCCTTCTTCACCGCCGCCATAGGTGGCGGCCGACGATGCGTAGATGAACGGCACGCCGTTCGCCGTGCACCAGTCCAGCAGGCGCAGCGAGAGGCGGAAATTGGTCTCGACGACGAGATCGCCGTCGGTCGCGGTGGTCTCGGAAATGGCCCCGAGGTGAATCACGGCATCGAGCTTGCGCCCCTTCAGCCAGTCGATCAGCTCGGCCGGCGGCACGATGTCGGCAAGCTGTCGCTTGGCGAGATTGCGCCATTTGCCCTCGTGGCCGAGCAGGTCGCAGACCACCACGTCGCTGCGGCCCGCATCATTGAGCGCCGCCACGACATTCGACCCGATAAAACCGGCCCCGCCGGTCACCAGCAACATTCCACCGTCCCTGCCCGATTTGCCAAATTCAGCGCCCAAGAAACTGCCCAAGAACCCGCCGCAAGCCCTGCCGTAGCGCATGATCCGCCAAAGTGACAGCGGTTTTGGGATCGGAACTGTCCCGCCTTTACCTGCCTGTGCAGAGCGGCTACCGAACGGACCCTGTCAATATCGCTTCGGCCCCCATTTACAAATGAACACAGATTCGCAATTTAGTGGATTAACGGATTCGGCGGATACGCGCCCTATCCTGATCATCCCCTATATGTGGATCGGCGATTTTGTCCGGAACCACACCGTGGTGCGGGTCCTGAAGGAGCGCTGGCCGAATCGGCCGGTCGACCTCCTGACCACCCCGCTTTGCGCTCCGCTGGTCGATTACATGCCGGGCGTCCGCCAGGGGATCGTGTGGGACCTGCCGCGCAGCCGGCTCGCCGTGACCAGGCAGTTCGGCCTCGCAAAGCTGCTGCGCGAGCGGAACTATGGCACCGCGCTCGTGCTGCCCCGGACCTGGAAGGCCGCCATCGCGCCGGCGCTGGCCGGCATCCCCGAGCGCGTCGGCTTTGTCGGGGAGTTCCGGTTCGGCCTGATCAACCGCTGGCGCTGGGGCGAGAAGCGGCTGCCCCGCTTCATCGACAAGAACGCCTCGCTCGCCCAGCCCGACGGCGCGCCGCTGCCACCGGAATGGCCGGTGCCGCAGTTGCACATCCCGGCCGAGGACGTCGCTCGCTGGCGCCAGGCGAACGGCCTGACCGGGGTCACCGCGGTCGCATTGGGCCCGGGATCAGTCGGCGCCTCCAAGCGCTGGACCTACTATCCGGAAGCTGCCCGCCAGTTCGTGGAAAAGGGTCTCGAGGTCTGGGTGGTCGGCGGCCCCGGCGAGAAGGCCATGGCCCAGGAGATCGTCGCGGCCTGTGGGCCACGCGTGCGCGACCTGACCGGGACGGATTTGCGCAACGGCGTGCTGGCAATGGCGGCGGCCAGCGTTGCCATCTCCAACGATTCCGGGCTGATGCATATCGCAGCCGCCCTGGGCACGCCGACCATGGGCATCTTCGGCCCGACCAGCCCCTACCTCTGGGCACCGCTCAACGGCCTCGCCGCCACCGTCGTGCAGAACAAGTCGATCCTCTCCTGCCAGCCCTGCCAGAGCACGATCTGCCGGATGAACGACCATCGTTGCATGCGCGACATCGCGGCCTCCGAGGTCGTCGCGATCGCAGAGCGCGTGCTCAGCGAAAACGCGCGCGCCACGACTTGAGCAGCTAACCACCTGCTGCGTCATGAGGCTCTCTCCCTCATCCTGAGGAGCCCGCGAGAGCGGGCGTCTCGAAGAATGGCCGCGGGCGACATGCGGGTCTTCAAGGTTCGCCTGGCGATGCGCAGCATCGTTCGGCGACGCGCTTCGCGCTCCTCACCATGAGGGTCTTATCACGGAATAGGGCTAAGCAGATGCGGCGGAGCACGGTTCACCGGCTCGGCACAGGCAAGAGACGAATGCCTCTCGCCGCACAACATTCCTCTCGGAACAATTTTACTGATTCCTTCGTTCAACAAAGCACTTAACGGAGGAAGTTCATGGCAAGAGCAACATGGAAACGGCCCGGATCGCCGATCGGCAAGAAGGGTCCGCGCAAGGCAAACCCATCTTACAAGCGCCGTTCGCGCCAGCGGTGGTCCGATAAGGATCTGTCGAAACTCAGGCAGTTGGCCAAGGGAAACACGCCAACTGGCGTGATGAGCATCAAGCTCCAGCGCCCCGCCACTGCAATCCGCAGCAAGGCGCACCGCGAGGGAATCTCATTGAGACCCACAAATCGCTCGCCATACAATCGCCGAGCCAAGTCGGCGAAGCGCCGCTGACCAAGCAACCGGGGACTCGAAGCGGGTGCGCGCTGATCTAGCGTTCCGGTGAGGGCACCCGCGCCTTCTCAGAGGATGCCAGCGCCAGCTTGCGCTTAACCGGCAAGGCAACGGACTTCACTGCCGACCGCCGACGCGGAAGGAAGAAGCTGTTGACGAGGATGGGATCGGTATCTCCGAGCATTGTTCGCTCCTCGACCAGCAGGCTCATGACCGAGCGCATCTTCATGATCTCCTGCGCCACGAAGGCGCAGCTCTCCTCCCGGTTGATCTGGTCACGCATGATGGCCTCAGCCTCAAGCATGCTCACGCGTAGCGCCCTGATAAGTCGTCGGATTTCGTTGATGCGGTTGTCCATGGCCATCTCCACTCACGGATGCCAGGATAAGAACAAAACATGAACAATCTGTCAAGGACGTCGAAGTAACAACAAAGCCGGCGGCCGGTGACACGGCGCGGGCTCGATCATTTCTGGATGATGCCTGTTTACAGGCGATTTGCCCGACGCGCCCAAGCGATTTCGTAAAAAACGAAATAGAACCCCAGCCGTCCTCGGCTACTTTGCATGGGGTTGTTTTCGTCATTTTTGTTCGGGGCCCTAAAAGCGCCGGTTCAGAGCAGCGGACGGTAGACCTCCCCGATCCGCGCCGCCTCGGCATCAAGGCTGAACTTCGCGAGCACCCGTGCCCGCCCGCGCGCGCCCATGGCGAGCGCAGCGGCGGGATCGCGCATCAAGGGCTCGAGCGCGGCGACCAGCGCGTCCGCATCGCCCGGCCGGATCAAGACGCCGGTGACGCCATCCTCGACCACGAGCTCGGCCGCGCCGGCACGTGAGGCGACGAGCGCGCTGCCTGCCGCCATCGCCTCGATCAGCGTCAGGCCAAAGCCCTCATTGCGCGAGGTGAAGGCGTAGATCGTCAGCCGCTGGTACCAGCGCTGCACCTGTTCGATCGGCAGTTCACCGGTGATGACGATGCGCGCTTGCAGGCCGGCGGCCTCGATCCGCTTCTTCAGATCGTTCGCGAACGGCATCTGCTCCGGCGTGATCGCGCCGACGATGACGGCGGTGAAGTCCGGATAGCGCGGCAACAGGCGGCACATCGCGTCGACGAAGACATCGCTGCCCTTCTGCGCGCGCACGCGGCCGAAACAGCCGATCGCGTAGCGGCCCGGCAAGCCGCTTTCGGCAAACGCTGCGGCACGATCCGCAGGCGGCGCATAGACGTCGGTGTCGACGCCATGCGGAATGACGGTCGCCTTCACTTTCAGGAACGATGCCGAGATGTCTGACGTTGCGATGATCGCATCCATCTTCCGGATCAGCCAGCGCGTGATCCAGCTATGATGCCTCTGCGCAGCCGACGTGAACACCAGCTTCAACGGCCAGCCGAGCGCGCGCAGCAATACACCCGCGATCATCTCGTTGTTGCGGCGCGCGTGCAAGATCAACGGCGTCCGCCGGCGCCATAGTTTCAGGAAACCGGCAACGTCGAGCCGCGCAACTCCCTCCGGCGCATCGGACCCGAACCAGGCGGCACGAAACAGCTTTGCCAGGCGCGGCGCGACCATCCGGTTGGTCGCAGTCACGCCGGAATAGCGTCTGTGCAGATTTGGCACGATCAGTTCGAGATCGCCCGGGAAATTGGCCACGTCACGCTCCGTTTCGTGAGGCTCCTATACGCAACATTAAGCATAGTGACCAGTTCAGCCGCGCCGATACCCCCTCTTCACCACGCAAACGTTAGCATCACCGGATGATCGGAAGACGGGTGAGATCATGACTGTGCTTGTCACCGGCGGTGCCGGCTATATCGGAAGTCACACGGTTCTGGCGCTGGCGGAGGCCGGCGAGGACGTGGTCGTGATCGACGATCTCTCCACCGGCTTTTCCGCTTATTTGCCGGAAGGCGTGCCACTGTTCATCGGCGATGCCGGCGACGAAAACCTTGTCGAAGGCGTGATCGCCCAGCACAACATCGAAAGCATCATCCATTTCGCAGGCTCGGTCGTGGTGCCGGAGTCGATGCGCGATCCGCTCGGCTACTACCGCAACAACTTCATGACCGCGCGCAACCTGCTGAACGTCGCAGTCAAGCGCGGCATCAACCGCTTCATCTTCTCGTCGACCGCCGCCGTCTACGGCAATCCCGATCAGGTGCCGGTGCCCGAGCACGCGCCGACGCGGCCGCTCTCGCCCTATGGCTCGTCGAAGCTGATGACGGAGATCATGCTGCACGACGTCGCCTCGGCCTACGGCATGCAATATGTGACCCTGCGCTACTTCAACGTGGCCGGCGCCGATCCGCAGGCGCGCATCGGGCTTGCTACCGTCGGCGCCACCCATCTGCTCAAGATCGCGGTCGAGGCCGCAACCGGCCAGCGCGCCAAGATCGACGTGTTCGGCACCGACTATCCGACACCGGACGGAAGCTGCATCCGCGACTTCATCCACGTCACCGATCTGTCGCAGGCGCATCGCTCGGCGCTTGCTTACTTGCGCCGCGGCGGCGCCTCGACGACGCTGAACTGCGGCTATGGCCGCGGTTACTCCGTGCTCGAGACCATCGATGCCGTGCGCCGCGTGTCGGGGCGCAGCTTTGCGGTCCAGTACGCGCCGCGCCGGCCCGGCGACATCATGACCATGGTGGCCGACACCAGCCGCATCCGCAGCGTGCTGGACTGGCAGCCGCAATACGAGAACCTCGAGACGATTGCGGCCCATGCGCTGGCCTGGGAGGAACAGCTGTTCCGCGAGCGCCATGGCGAGCTCCGCCAGGCGGTCTCGGCCTAGAATCGTTAGGTTTGCAAGTCCTTAATTGGGCTTGAAAAACCCGGTCTGAGCGGGCACAGAGGCCATTCGATCCCTGACGCGCGGGCAGGTTCGCCCCCAGCCGTCAATGGACTACGGATGGCCCAGTTTCCAAAGAAAATCACCGACGATCCCTATGCGGCAGCGATCCTGATTCGCCGCCTCGTCACGGAACAGGGGATCACCTACTGGCGGCGCTACCTCGTCGCTTTCGCGTTGATGGCGGTTGCAGCCGGCGCAACGGCGGCTGCGACCTACGTTCTCGGCCAAGTCATCAACCAGGCCTATGTCGACAAGAACGTTCCCGGCATCGCGATGCTGTCTGGCGTCACGGTCGTCCTCCTGTTCATCAAGGGCGTGGCGACCTACGGCCACATGGTGATCCTGACCAAGATCAGCAACGCCATCCTCGCCACCAACCAGCGGCAGCTCTTCGCCAAGCTGATGCGCGAAAGCATCGGCTTCTTCTCCGAGCGGCACTCCTCGGAATTCCTGGCGCGCCTGACCGCCGGCGCCAAATCCATCACCGACGTTCTCAATATGCTGGTCAATGCCGTCGGGCGCGACCTGTTGATGCTGCTCGCCATGATCGGCGTGATGGTGTGGCAGGACCCGCTGATGTCGTTCATCGGCCTCGTCGCGGTGCCCCCAGCGATGCTGGTGCTGCGCAGGCTGGTCAAGCGCATCAAGGGCCTCGCCTACAACCAGTTCACCGGCACCGCCGACATTCTGGAGACGATGCAGGAATCGCTGCAAGGCATCCGCACGGTCAAGGCGTTTACGCTTGAAGATGCGATGCAAAGCCGCATCGACGAGAACATCAGTGTCGTCGAGCGCAACGCCAACAAGATGGCGCGCGTCGCCAACCGCTCCAATCCGCTGATGGAGATGCTGGGCGGCTTCGCGGTCGCCGGCTGTCTGCTCTATGGCGGCTACAGCGTGGTCGCGCTCGGCGCCACGCCCGGCCAGTTCTTCTCCTTCATGACCGCCTTCCTGATGGCGACCGAGCCGGCCAAGCGGCTGGCGCGGCTCAACATCGACCTCAACAGCCAGCTCGTCGGCGCGCGCATGCTGCTCGAGGTCATCGACAGCCCGGCGAGCGAGCAAAACGATGACGACAAGCCGGCGCTGAAACTGTCTGATGCGCGGATCGAGCTCAACGATGTCAGCTTCGCCTACCGCGCTGGCGAGACCGTGCTCAACCGCATGAGCTTCACTGCCGAGCCCGGCAAGGTCACCGCACTGGTAGGCCCCTCCGGCGGCGGCAAGTCGACCGTGCTGGCGCTGCTGCTGCGCTTCTACGAGGTGACGCAGGGCGACATCCTGATCGACGGCCAGTCGATCACGTCGGTGTCGCGCAAGTCGCTGCGCGCGCAGACCGCCTATGTCGGCCAGGACGTCTATTTGTTCCGCGACACGATCCGCAACAACATCGCCTTCGGCAGGCGAGACGCGACGGAAGACGAGATCATCGATGCCGCCAAGGCGGCCTGCGCCCACGATTTCATCATGAGCTTCCCGCTCGGCTACGATACGCCGGTCGGCGAGCACGGCACGCAGCTTTCCGGTGGCCAGCGCCAGCGCATCGCCGTCGCCCGTGCGCTGCTCAAGAACGCTCCAATCATCCTACTCGACGAAGCCACTGCGGCGCTCGACTCCGAGTCCGAGAAGCAAGTGCAGGAGGCGATCGAGCATCTCTGCCGGAACCGCACCACCATCGTGATCGCGCATCGCCTGCACACCATCATGCACGCGGACGCCATCCTGGTGATCGAGGGCGGCGAGATCGTCGAGCGCGGACGGCACGACGAACTGCTGCGCCGTTCCGGCCGCTACGCCTCGTTCTTCCGCCTGCAGCACCACGACGCCGGCCCCCTGCCGCTGGCACCTGTCAGTGCAACCGCCTAGGATCATTCTTACCCCAAGAGCAGCGAGACCGCTTCATGAACGCCGCCTCCTACGTCATCCCGCTTCCGCCTCAGGCTTCGCTTCCCGTCGTCGGCGAGACCGGCCGTTATCCGGTGCGCCGCATCTGGTGCGTCGGCCGCAACTATCTCGAGCACATCCGCGAGATGGGCAATGACGAGCGCGCCCCGCCGTTCTTCTTCGCCAAGCATGCCGACATGCTGGTGCCCGATGGCGCCACCATCCCCTATCCGCCGCTCACCAAGGATCTGCATCACGAGGTCGAGCTGATCGTCGCGATGAAGAGCGGCGGCCTCAACATTCCCGCGGAGAAGGCGCTCGACCATGTCTACGGTTATGCGGTCGGCATCGACCTGACCCGCCGCGACCTCCAGATCGCCTCGCGCAAGAAGGAGCGGCCCTGGGAGATCGGCAAGTCGTTCGACGGTTCGGCGCCCTGCTCCGCGGTGCAGCCAGCTTCGAAGATCGGCCATCCGTCGATGGGCAAGATCTGGCTCACCGTGAACGGCAAGGAAGCGCAAAAGGGCGACCTCACCGAGCTGATCTGGAATGTGCCGGAGATCATCTGGCAGCTCTCGCAGCAGGTGAAGCTCGCCGCCGGCGATATCATCCTGACCGGTACACCCGCTGGCGTGTCGCAGCTCCAGCCCGGCGACAAGCTCGAATGCGGCGTCGACGGCGTCGGCACGCTGAAGGTGTCGATCGGCCAGCCGGAATAGCAGCCCGATCGGTCAGAAAAGCAACGAAGGCCCCGGACGCGTCCGGGGCCTTCTTGTTTGCGTCGCGCGCCGGCGTACAGGCCGATCTGCGGGCTGCCGCCTCCGCGTCAGGCCGCACGCACCGTGCTGAGGAATCTGGCGACTTCAAGCTTGAGACGGTTGCTGTCGCTCGACAGCGATTGCGCCGCGGACAGCACCTGTGACGAAGCCGAGCCGGTTTCACTGGCGCCGCGCTGAACGTCGACGATGTTGGAGGAGACCTGCTGGGTTCCCTGTGCCGCCTGTTGCACGTTGCGGGAAATTTCCTGGGTTGCCGCCCCCTGCTCTTCCACCGCCGAGGCGATGGTGGCCGATATCTCCGACAATTTTCCGATGGTGTCGCTGATGTCCTTGATTGCGCCGACCGATTCGTGGGTGGCCGCCTGGATGCCGGTAATTTGCTGACCGATCTCGCCGGTCGCCTTCGCGGTCTGCTCGGCCAGCGCCTTCACCTCGGAGGCGACGACGGCGAAACCGCGACCGGCCTCACCGGCGCGCGCCGCTTCAATGGTCGCGTTGAGAGCCAGGAGATTGGTCTGTCCCGCGATGGTGTTGATGAGCTCCACGACGTCGCCGATGCGGGCCGCCGCCTTCGATAGTTCGCTGACGCGGTCGTTGGTCTTGCCAGCCTGGCCGACCGCCTCGCGGGCCATCCGCGCCGACTCCTGGACCTGGCGGCTGATCTCGTTGACCGACGAGCTCAGCTCTTCGGTGGCGGAGGCGACGGACTGCACGTTGGTGGAGGCTTCCTCGGATGCTGCCGCGACCACGGTGGTGAGCTCCTGAGCCCGGCCCGCCGCCGAAGTCAACGTGTTGGCGGACGCTTCGAGTTCTGTCGAGGCAGAGGACACAGTTTCAACGATCTCGCCAACGGCACTTTCGAAGGAATCCGCCAGCTTGATCATATCGGCCTTGCGCTGCTGCGCAGCTACCTGGTCCTGCTTGACCTTGGCCTCGGCTTCCACGCGCGCCTTTTGCGCAAGCATCACCTTGATTCCATTGACGGCTTCCGCGGTCTCGCCGATCTCGTCCTTGCGCTCGGTGCCGGTGATCTCGATCTCCTCGCCCTTCGCAAGGCGCTGCAGCATGCCGACCAGAGCGCGCATCGGCTTGGCGATGCCGAACTGGCCGACCATGAAGCCGATGGACAGGCCAAACGCGATGCCGATTCCGGCGACGATCATCAGCAGGCGTGAGGTCGCCTCATATTCATTGGACGCGGCCTTGGCGAACGCTTCCACACGATCCGTCAAGCGATCGGCGACCGCCCGGATGCTGGTTTGCAGCTTTTCCGCGTCGGCCCGACCGCGCATGGCCGCATCGCGCATCCGCTCGGTTTGCTCGTTCAACTTCGCATCCTTCGCCTCGTCGGCGAGGCGAAGCGTATCCTGCATGCTCCTGTGATAAGCAGCCCAGGATTCCCTGACTGCAGGAAGCAAGGCCCTGGCTTGCTCATCGCGGGTCTTGCCGAGTTCGTCGAGCCGCTCCTGAAACGCGCTGCTTTGCTGATCGACGATCTTGCGCACCTCGGTCCGGTTCTCCGCGCGCGGATCCAGCGCGGCGCGGAATTCGGAACGGCTGAGGGTGAGCACGTTTTGAGCGGCGCGGGCAGCAACCAGTGCGCGCTTGGCGGCCCTGTTCATGTTGTCGGCGCCCTCGTTGAGCGAGCTGAGCGCACGAATGCCCAGCCAGCTCGTGGTGCAGGCGATGACGGCCATCACCGCGATCATGGCAAGAATCTTGGTCAGGACACGGAATCGGGCAAGGAAGGACATGGACCCTCGTAATTGGTTTCACCGTCGTCACTGCGACGAACGGGCCAATCAAAAAGCGCCGCGTTCGCGCCGCCCTACGGCATACTTTAAGGGTTCCAAATTAATCATTAACGAAACCCTCCGTAGAACCACGGGATCGCGATAAGCTTTTGAAAAACAAACGACATCTTCTTGGCTCCGCACCCCGCTGCGGGCTTCGGCATACAGGCAAAGGTTAATGCGATGACAGGAGAGGTTAATTCGGGAGGTGCAAAGTCGGGATCAGTCCGCCGGAATGATCGGCGGCAATTGTTGAACGCCCTGCAGCGGTTCTCTGGTCCTCAAACTGATCTTGAGTTGCAGCACCAAACCGATGATTTCGAGCGGCAGGAGGTACTCGCCCGAGAATTCGATCTACCAGGCCTTCACCGGTCGATTGGCATGGCTTACCTGCGGGACGCCGCGATTGAGTGACATGTGGGAGTGCACGCACAGCCAACCATCGGCATTCCCCGAAAACACCATCGTCGCGCGGCCGGGACGCGGAAACGAGCTGCCGTCGGGATGATAGCCCGTGCTCGTCCACGGCGCGATCACGGTCGCCATCGTGCCATCGGAGGACGCCAGGATCGAGGTTTGCTCGAGGACGAAGCGAAAGTCGGTCGTCTTTGGCCAGACGTTGTCCCATTGCGTCGCGACCCATTGATCGAGACCAGGGATGACGTCGTTATGCGTGCCGAAGGCAAGCACGTCCGGATGGAAGAGCGGCCTCGCGGAGGCGTAGTCGACCTCGCGGACATAGCCCGCGAAGGTTTCCAGCCACTGGCGGAAGAATTGCTCTGTCTCGGCGTCGGCGATCGGCAACGGGGCCATTGCCTATTCCCGATTCAGCACGGACGCCACGATCACCGCAGCGCCGACATTACGATGAGGCCGAGGATCAGCGCCGTCAGCGAATATTTCAGCGTGTAGTAGACGTTGCGATTCCATTCCTTGACCTTGCGGCTCGCAAGATGGACTTCGTAGAGCTTGCCGAACACCTTGTTGAGCACGCCGACGCTCTCGCCGTCGACGTTCTGGGTCGCCGACGCCTTGACGATGTGATGGCTGACCCAGCGATTCATCGCAGTCATGAAGCCGAACTTCATCGGGCGCTCGACGTCGCAGAACAGGATGATGCGGTTGACGTCGGTCGCGTTCTCGGCGCTGTGGATGAAGGTCTCGTCGAACATGAAGGCTTCGCCGTCACGCCAGACGCATTCGACGCCGTCGACGAGAATCCGGCACTTGTTCGAGTTCGGCGTGACCAGCCCGAGGTGATAGCGCAGCGATCCGGCAAAGGGATCGCGGTGCGCGCCCAGCTTGCCGCCCGGCGGCAGCATCGCGAACATCGCGCCATGCACGGATGGAATCGAATTGAGCAGCTCCACCGTCTTCGGGCACAGCGTGCGCGCCGAGGGCAGGAAGTCGTCGTACCATTTCAGGTAAAAGCGCTTCCAGCCGCTCTTGAAGAACGAATAGAAGCCCCAGTCGTTGTTCTTGGCCGCGGCGCGGATGAAGCCTTCGTCGAACAGGCGCACCGCCTCGTCGCGGATCGTCTCCCAGTTCTCGCTGAGCGGCTTCAACTCGGGAAACTGGTCGACCGAGATCACCGGCTTGTTCGGCACGGCCGAGCCGGCATACATCAGTACATTATAGGGTGCGAGATAGGTCGAATGATCGCCGAGCTGGCGGGCAAAGCGCAGCCGCTGCTTGCCTCGAAAGTGGACGTAAATCGTTGATGCCGCAAGCACATAGAGGATGACAAGTTGCGGCGCAAAGAGCTGTTTCAACATTTCCCCGATCCCCAAGCGACCCAGCCGTGCTCGTGTAGCCCGGCCCGGTGCCAGCGGCAAGGCGCCGCAGACTGGTTCCGTCGCTCTCGACCCAGACAGTTGAAACAGCAGGGGATGCCGATCAGACCCGCGCGAGCGCCTGCAGCCCCTTGAAGGTCAGGCGCTTGGGGTCCCTGACGCCCGCGAGATAGAGTTGGCGGATGAAGGTGGCGACGGCGTCGCGGTCACAATCGGTCAGCGCGACGACAGCGTCGACCGCGATCTTCTGGGCTTCCATTGGGCTACCCTTAAATTAGCGAGCACCCCGGCCGAGAGAGCCTAGGACCCGCCGGTTAATCCGGCGTTAACCGTTTGGGCAGCATGGCCGATTCATCCGCGGCCTCGAATACGCAAAACAACGCATGGCGCAGCCCGCGCCGTCAGCTCGCGGCGATATCGAGGACGGCCTGGGCAAAGGCCTGCGGGGCTTCCTGCGGCAGATTGTGCCCGATGCCGCCGGTGATCGTCCGGTGCTCGTATTTGCCCGAGAACATCTTCGCGTAGGCGGAAGGGTCCGGATGCGGAGCCCCATTGGCATCGCCCTCCATGGTGATGGTCGGCACGGTGATCACCGGCAGGCCCGCCAGCTTCTGCTCGAGCTCGGCATACTTTGCTTCGCCCTCGGCCAACCCAAGCCGCCAGCGATAGTTGTGGATCGCGATGTCGACATGATCGGGATTGTCGAGCGAGACCGCGCTGCGGTCGTAGGTGGCATCATCGAAATGCCATTTGGGCGAGGCGAGCTTCCAGATCAGCTTGGCAAAGTCGTGCGTGTTCTTGGCGTAGCCCTCGCGGCCGCGCTCGGTGGCGAAATAGAACTGATACCACCATTGCAGCTCGGCGCTCGGCGGCAGCGGCATTTTCCCTGCCGCCTGGCTGGAAATCAGATAACCGCTCACCGAGACCATCGCCTTGACGCGCTCTCGCCAAAGCGCCGCGACGATGTTGGCGGTTCGCGCGCCCCAATCATAGCCGGCGAGCGTCGCCTGCTTGATGTTGAGCGCATCCATCAGAGCGACGAGATCGGCAGCGAGCGCCGCAGGTTCGCCGTTGCGCATCGTCTCGCCCGACAGGAAGCGCGTCGTGCCATAGCCGCGCAGATGCGGAACGATGACTCGATAACCCGCCTTCGCCAGCACAGGCGCGACATCGACGAAACTATGGATGTCATAGGGCCAGCCGTGCAGCAGGATCACCACGGATCCATCCGCCGGACCGGCCTCGGCATATCCCACGTTGAGGAAGCCGGCATTGATCTGCTTGATCGCCGCGAAGGACGTGTTGGTACCCGGCTTGATTGCGGGCGCAGTCGAGGGGCTCGCCTTGCCGGACTGCGCGGCGGCAGCACTGCCGAGAACGAATGGTGCGGCGACGCCGATCGCGGCGGTGGTGAGGAAACGACGGCGATCGTTGTTTATCTCTTTTGACATCTTCATCTCGTGCATTTGCATGGCGCGCAATGCCGCCGTCGGCGCCGCTGTTTCACCGCAGATGTAGGCCGCAAGCGGGCGGCAAATCGCTGGTCTGCGATAAGCACTCTTTCGCGCGGCGAACGAGTCACAATTCAGCGAGGACCGATCGCCTTCTTCAGGACCGCGAACTGCTTCTTCAACCGCGGCACGGCAAAATCCGTGAAGGCCCGCACCTTCGGGACCGAGAGCCGGCCCTGCGGCGAAATCAGGTGCACGGGCATTTCGGGATCCTCGTCCCCGGATAGCACGATGTCCAGCTCGCCGCGCTGCACCTGCTCGGCGACTTGATAGGAATACATCCGCGCGAGGCCGCGGCCGGCGACGGCGGAAGCGACCGCGGCATAGGTGCTGTTGATCACGAGCCGCGGCGTGAACTGAACGGTTCGCGGCACCACGGAACCGGGCTGCGGCGCAAACGTCCACGAATTCGGCAGGTGGGCCATGGCGACGATCTGATGCTTGGCGAGATCGCCGGGCTCGGTGATGCGCGGATGCTGGTTGAGATATCGCGGAGCAGCCACCACGACACGGCGTACGTCGCCGAGCTTCATCGCGACCATCGCGGAGTCCGAGAGAGGACCGATCCGGAGCGCCACGTCGATGCCCTCCTCGATCAAATTGACCGCTCGGTCGAACAGCAACAGTTTCGCCGACACCGTCGGGTAGGCATCCAGGAACGTGTCGAGGATCGGTCGCAGCACCATCTCGCCCGAGACCACAGGCGCGGTGATCGCAAGCGTGCCGCGCGGCGCGGCACGCGGCCCCGCCGCGATATCGTCGGCCTCCTCCAGCTCGGTCAGCACGCGGCGGCAGATCGCCACGTAACGCTCGCCCTCCTCGCTGAGCTTGATCGACCGCGTCGTGCGGTGCAGGAGCTCAGTGCCGACCCGCTCCTCCAGGAAGGCGATGGCGCGGCTCACCGCGGCCGGCGAGCGGCCGAGTTTGCGGCCAGCAGCCGCAAGGCTGCCCTCGTCCACCGCAAGGACGAACACGTTCATCGCGTCGAGACGATCCATGCGCTTTCCGTCGCCCCAGCAAAGTCCGACCGCAAGCTAGGCGCTCACGCGCGACACGACAACCGCCGCAACCGCTGGCCCGCCATTCGATCGCGCCGCGAAAGAGTGTCTGCCGGACAGCGCGTATTCGCAACCAAGCCGCCGCGGCGTACCTCAGCGGGCAAGCCAGTCGCAGGCGACCGGCACAGGATCACTCCCATAAATCAGTAACAGGAGCCCAACATGGGTATCGAGCAGAAAGTCGCTATCATCACCGGTGCATCGCAGGGCATCGGCGCCGCCCTCGTCCAAGCCTACCGCGACCGCAATTATCGGGTCGTCGCAACGGCGCGCTCCATCAAACCTTCCGCCGATGATGGCATCCTTGCTGTCGCCGGCGACATCGCCGACCCCAGCACCGCCGAGCGCGTAGTGTCTCAGGCCGTCGCCCGGTTCGGCCGTGTCGACACGCTGGTCAACAATGCCGGCATCTTCGTCGCCAAGCCGTTCACGCAGTACACGGCCGAGGACTATGCGACGGTCATGGGGATCAACGTCGCGGGCTTCTTCCGCATCACGCAGCTCGCTATCGCCGAGATGGAAAAGCAGGGCTCGGGCCACGTCGTCCAGATCACGACCAGCCTGGTCGATCAGGCCAATTCGAACGTGCCATCAGTGCTGGCATCGCTAAGCAAGGGCGGGCTAGCGGCCGCGACGAAGTCGCTGGCAATCGAATATGCCAAGCGCGGCATTCGCGTGAACGCGGTTTCGCCCGGCATCATCAAGTCGCCGATGCATCCGGTCGAAACGCATGCCCAGTACGGCACGCTGCACCCCATCGGCCACATGGGCGAGATGGCCGACATCGTCGACGCGGTGCTCTATCTCGAGCGGGCGGGCTTCGTGACGGGCGAGATCCTGCATGTCGACGGCGGCCAGAGCGCCGGCCATTGAGCCGACAGGAGGGTTCACCATGCCAATCGTCACCATTCAAGTGACCCGCGAGGGAACGACGCCGGGCGCGGCGTCGCTCACCGCGGAGGAGAAAGTCGCGCTGATCAAGGGCTCGAGCCAATTGCTGCTCGATGTCCTCGGCAAGCCGCTGGATTCGACCTTTGTCGTGATCGACGAGGTCGATACCGCCAATTGGGGCTGGGGCGGTCTGCCTGTCCTCGAATTCAGGCGCCGTCGCGCGACGCCACCAGGCTGATCTGGAACGGCGTGGGCGGTCGTTACGAATACTGCATCACGCCGTCGTCGATCTTGCCGAAGCGCAGCGAGACAATGTCCAGCGCATAGTTCTGATGCAGCCGCCACGGCCGCTTGGAGCCCTGCTTCGGCATCTTTGCGATCGAGCGCTGCACATAGCCCGAGGTGAAATCGAGCGAGGGCTGAGCGGTGACCGTCGCATCGTCATTGTGCGGCACGCACTGGCGGAAATTGTGCCGGTCCATGTAGTTGATGAGCCGGCAGACATATTCGCAGGTGAGATCGCATTTCAACGTCCACGACGCGTTGGTGTAGCCGAAGGCGGAAGCCATGTTCGGCACGTCGGCGTACATCATGCCCTTGTAGGTCAGCGTTTTGGCAAAATCGACCACGCGGCCGTCGACACTGATCTCGAGCCCGCCGACAACCTGAAGCACGAGCCCTGTCGCGGTGACGATGATGTCGGCGGCAAGCTCGCTGCCGTCCTTGAGGCGAATTCCGTCTTTCGTGAAGGTGTCGATCTCGTTGGTGACGACGGAGGCACGCTTCTCGCGGATCGCCGTGAAGAGGTCGCCGTCGGGCACCAGGCACAGCCGCTGATCCCATGGATTGTAGCGCGGGGTGAAATGCGTCGCGACGTCGTAGTCCGGCCCCAGCGCCATCTGCACGCCCTTCAGGATCAGATCCTTCACCTTGGCGGGCCGGCGCCGGCTGAGCTGGAAGAAGAACATGCCCCACATCACGTTGCGCCAGCGGATCATATGATAGGCGAGCGTCGCCGGCAGGTTGCGGCGCAGCTTGTTGGCGAGTGGATCCTGCGCAGGACGCGACACGACATAGGTCGGCGAGCGCTGCAGCATGACGACCTCTGAGGCCTTCTTCGCAAGCTCCGGCACCAGCGTCACGGCAGTGGCGCCCGATCCGATCACCACGACGCGTCTTCCCGCGTAGTCGATGTCCTCGGTCCACTTCTGCGGATGCACGATGCGGCCTTGAAAATCCGCGGCACCCTGGAACTCCGGCGTATAGCCTTCCTCGTATTTGTAGTAGCCGGAGCACATGAACAGGAAATTGCAGGTGAAGCGTACGATCTCGGCTGCGCCCTCGCCTGTCGTTCGTTCGGCCTCGACGGTCCAGCGCGCATCAGGCGTTGACCACGACGCGCGCTTGACGCGATGGCCGAAGCGGATCTTCTTGTCGATGCCGTTCTCGGATGCCGTCTCGCGCACGTAGTTGAGAATTTGCGGCCCGTCGGCGATCGCCTTGGGATCGGTCCACGGCTTGAAGGAATAGCCGAGCGTGAACATGTCGCTGTCGGAGCGGATGCCGGGATAGCGGAACAGATCCCAGGTGCCGCCGATGCAGTCGCGCCCCTCGAGGATGACGTAGCTCTTGCCCGGGCATTTCGTCTTGAGATGATAGCCCGCGCCAATGCCGGACAGGCCGGCGCCGACGATGAGGACGTCGAAATGTTCTTGTTGCATGGTTTCCTCCGCCGCTGAGGATTGTCCGACCATCACCGCCGTGCGTCAATCGCTAATCGGCCCCCGATACAACCGGGAGGAGAACCCCGTAGTTTCCGGCCTGCAAAACAAAAAGCCCCGGATTGCTCCGGGGCTTTTGCACGTTTGAGACGAGTGGATATCAGTACCGATAGTGGTCCGACTTGTACGGACCTTCCTGCTTGACGCCGATATAGTCGGCCTGGTCCTTGCGCAACTCGGTCAGCTTGGCGCCGAGCTTGGCGAGGTGCAGGCGGGCGACCTTCTCGTCGAGCGACTTCGGCAGCACGTAGACCTTCTTCTCGTACTTGCCGTTCTTGTTGTTGGCCCAGAGCTCGATCTGCGCCAGCGTCTGGTTGGTGAACGACGCCGACATCACGAAGGACGGATGGCCCATCGCATTGCCGAGGTTCACGAGGCGGCCTTCCGACAGCATGATGATGCGATGCTTGTCGGGGAATTCGATCTCGTCGACCTGCGGCTTGATGTTGGTCCACTTCAGATTGCGCAGAGCCGCGATCTGGATCTCGTTGTCGAAATGGCCGATGTTGCACACGATGGCGCGATCCTTCATCGCGCGCATGTGCTCGATGGTGATGATGTCCTTGTTGCCGGTGGCGGTGACGAAGATATCGGCGCGCGGCGCGGCGTCTTCCATCGTCACGACCTCATAGCCTTCCATCATCGCCTGCAGCGCGCAGATCGGGTCGACCTCCGACACCATGACGCGGCAGCCGGCCTGGCGCAGCGACGCCGCCGAACCCTTGCCGACGTCGCCGAAGCCCGCGACCATCGCGAGCTTGCCCGACATCATCACGTCGGTGCCCCGGCGAATGCCGTCGACCAGCGATTCACGGCAACCATAGAGGTTGTCGAACTTCGACTTGGTGACGCTGTCGTTGACGTTGATGGCGGGGAACAGCAGCGTGCCCTTGTTGGCCATCTCGTAGAGGCGATGCACGCCCGTGGTAGTCTCTTCCGAGACGCCCTTGATGTTCTTGGCGATCTCGCCGAAGTAACCCTTGGGCTTCTCCTTCAGGAGGCGCTTGATCAAGGCGTAGAAGATTTCCTCTTCCTCGGAAGCAGGCTTATCGAGGAAGGCGGTGTCGCCCTTCTCGGCGCGGACGCCGGCATGCACCAGCATGGTCGCGTCGCCGCCGTCATCGAGGATCATGTTCGGCGTACCGCCGCCATGCCAGTCGAACAGCTTTGCGGTGTAGTCCCAGTATTCGGTCAGCGTCTCGCCCTTCACGGCGAAGACGGGAATGCCGGCCGCGGCGATCGCGGCGGCCGCGTGATCCTGCGTCGAGTAGATGTTGCAGGAGACCCAGCGGATGTCGGCACCGAGGGCTGCGAGCGTCTCGATTAGCACCGCGGTCTGGATCGTCATGTGCAACGAGCCGGCGATGCGCGCGCCCTTCAGCGGCTGCTTCGGGCCAAACTCTTCACGGGTGGCCATCAGGCCGGGCATCTCGGTCTCGGCGAGCGAGATCTCCTTGCGGCCGAAATCGGCCAACGAAATGTCCTTGACGATGTAATCGGTGAAGCCGGGCTTCGCGTTCATGTCGAGCTTCCTGTTGTTTGAAAAAGTCGTTCCGGGGCGCTCGTGAAACGCGCGAACCCGGAATCCAGAGGTTCGAGATTCCGGGTTCGCCGCTGGCGCGGCGCCCCGGAATGACGGAATTGATCAGACCGCGCGCTTGAACGGCTCGACGAGGTCGGTCTTCTCCCACGAGAAGCCGCCTTCATTGTCGGGCGTCCGGCCGAAATGGCCGTAGGACGAGGTGCGCGCGTAGATCGGACGGTTGAGGTCGAGATGGCTGCGGATGCCGCGCGGAGTCAGGTCCATCACTTCGGCTGCGGCCTTCTCGAGCTTGTCCTCGGAGACCTTACCGGTGCCATGCGTATCGATGTAGATCGACAGCGGCCGCGCCACGCCGATGGCGTAAGCGAGCTGGAGCGTGCAGCGATCAGCGAGCCCTGCGGCCACGATGTTCTTGGCGAGATAGCGCGCTGCGTAAGCGGCCGAACGGTCGACCTTGGTCGGGTCCTTACCGGAGAACGCGCCGCCGCCATGCGGGGCCGCGCCGCCGTAGGTGTCGACGATGATCTTGCGGCCGGTCAGGCCGGTGTCGCCGTCGGGACCGCCGATGTAGAACTTGCCGGTCGGGTTGATGTGCCAGATGGTCTTGCCGTTGATCCAGTCCTTCGGCAGCGCCTCGCGCACATAGGGCTCGACGATGTCGCGAATCTGCTTGGACGAGATGTCCTCGACCAGATGCTGGTGCGAAACCACGATCTCGCGCACGCCGACCGGCTTGCCGTTCTCGTACTGCACGGTGACCTGGCTCTTGGAGTCCGGGCCCAAGACCTTCTCGCGGCCGGAGTGGCGCGCTTCGGAGATCAGCCGCAGGATCTTGTGGGCGTAGAAGATCGGCGCCGGCATCAGGTCGGGCGTCTCGTTGGTGGCGTAACCGAACATGATGCCCTGGTCGCCCGCGCCCTCTTCCTTGACTTCGCCCGGCTGAAGCGCATCGACGCCCTGCGCGATGTCGGCCGACTGCGGATGCAGCAGGATCTCGATATCCGCGGTCTTCCAGTGAAAACCTTCCTGCTCGTAGCCGATGTCCTTGATCGCGCCGCGCACGACGCTCTCGATCTGCTCGTTGGTGACCGATGCGGGACCACGGGTCTCGCCCGCGATCACGACCTTGTTGGTGGTCGCAAGCGTTTCGCAGGCGGCGCGGATCTGCCACGGGTCAATGCCGGCTTTCGGCCCCTCGCGGTAGAATAGATCGACGATCTCATCGGAGATCCGGTCGCAGACCTTGTCCGGATGGCCTTCAGATACGGACTCGCTGGTGAAGAGATAGGACGCTCGCATCAGTAACCCCTTGTCCCGCCCCGTTGGGCGGTCGTTTGCGATGTTTACTTTTGGATTATGTCAGTCACGCCGGCGCGAGATGACGTAGGATTCGTCGTAAAACCAGAGCCCATTGTGCTTGCGCAGCACGTTCCTGGCGGCATCCAGAGTGCGGCCGTTTTGAGTCATTTCTGTCAATCGGTCGTCCTCAATCTGAGCGACATACACCGCCGCATTCCACGCTGCAAAGGCTGTCGAGGTTCCGATGGTCCCCGTCACCTCGTTGGGCAGCGCTTCCATATCATACCTGAAGATCGAACGGTTATCAGCATAAGCATTAAAATTAAGGTCGCGGCCCAACGATCCGAGCTCATACTTAAC
Source organism: Bradyrhizobium sp. CCGUVB23 (assembly GCF_024199885.1). Lineage (NCBI taxonomy): Bacteria > Pseudomonadati > Pseudomonadota > Alphaproteobacteria > Hyphomicrobiales > Nitrobacteraceae > Bradyrhizobium > Bradyrhizobium sp. CCGUVB23. The sequence goes on along the minus strand of NZ_JANADQ010000001.1, from coordinate 7,117,020 downwards.
TGCGCGCAATAGCTCATGACGGCTCACCGCGAAAGGATTTTCTCCAGGCCAGATCGCCTGGATCATTTCCATGCCGGGATCGTGACCATGAGAGTGAATTCCGATCAGGCGCCCCCCCGGTCGCAATGCCCGCGCCAGAGGTGCAATGATCCGCTTTGCCCGAAAATTAACCGAGGACAGGGCGCGGTATGGCTGGGATGCAATAACGAGGTCGAAATTGGCCTCGGTCTGGCCCGGCCGCGGAATGGTCGAATCCAGCAGGAATCTGTGATCTTCGCGATACAGCACGAGGACGACGGGCCGCTCGTAGAGCGGCATGGCCGTGCGCGGGCTGATCGCGGCGCGCCAGTTCTGCTCCAGGAACGGCCTCAGCTCGGCGATCTGCTGTTCGAACTCTCCCGAGGAAGCGCCCCGCAGCGGAACCTCGTGCCAGACGGTGGCGGCCGCCGCGGCGGGCGATGCCGGCGTCAGCCAGGGCGCCTCCGAGTAGAACATGTTGGTAAAGACGAAAACCGACGCCGGATGCTCGAAAATGCGGTCCGGCACCTTCTCCAGCGTCAGGCGCAGGTCCTCGAGACTGAGCTCCTTGCCGGCGACATAGAACGGCATGTGCGGAAAGCGCTGGTGCGTGGCGCGCAGCACCCGCGCCAGCACAGTGCCGTCGCCGACGCCCGCGTCGAATATGCGCAGGGCCGGCGGGCGCGGATGGATGCTGGTGAGCTCGAGCGCCACGCGCTCGGCGACCACGCGCTTCTCGCTGCAGGTATGGACGAACAGCAGGTATTTCTGCCGGTTCTCGAAGAAGCGGAAATTACCGCGCGGATCGCGCTTCTCCGGCGGCACCTGAAGCCCTCGCGGCGGTGGCAGGCCCCCGGTCATCGATGCGGCCATATAGGCCTGGATCCGCTCGAGCGTGTCGATGGTGATGCGCTTCCCCTCGCGCAGGCGCTGCACCAGCTTCCCATCGTTCACCGCGCGCCGGCCAAAGGTCGATTCCGCCATGTCCGCCTTGCGGCAGAACTCGGTGATCTGGCTGAGGATTTCGTCGTTCTTCATGGGTGGGACGGTGGTGGGCAGCGATGTTGGGTCCGATCACATAGCAAATTCTGCCCACTCAGGGAATACCCTCTGGAATTGCTCCACTTCCGAATGAGGGGCTTCCCGCCCGCTCCTGAGCTTCATACGGCCGGCCCCGCGAGGTCGCCCCCAAACATCCCTATCGTGCGTTTGGCAGCGCGCACACTTCCCAGTATACGTAACGTACGGGGATGTTCGGGGTGGATATGTTCAGGTCATTTTGGCTGGCCGCGTGTCTTTTTGCGGCACTATTGGCCAGCGCGCGCGCAGGCTATCTGGACGAGAATCCCGACGAGGTGTTTGCAACGGTCTATGAACGCATCGGGTCCCTGCCGGTCCAGGCCGCGCGCGATCCCTATGTCTGGCTGCGTCTGGAAGAGCTCAAGCGTGAGCCGTGCGACCAGAAGAGCATCGCCGATCTCGCACTGATGCTGGATAAGCTCGGCTACCGGCGACAGGCCGCCGATGGGCTTTATAAGTTCGTCAAGAACTGCGGTGCACCGCTGACCGCTCTGCACCGGTCGATCGACATCTATCTGAAGCTGACCGACTATCCGAAAGCGGTCGAGGTCGCCGACGAATTCATGCGGCGCGCGCCATCAAATCGCGAGGCGCACTATCTGCGAGGCGTTGCGCTGGAGGGCGTCGGCGACTACCACCGCGCGCTTGCCGATTACTCGGATGCGATCGAGCTCTATGGTGCGGACAAGAAAACGATATCGAGCCGTGTCTTTCTGCGCATGGCCGGTACCTATGCGGCGCTCAAGCAGTTCTGCGAAGCGACTGCGCCGATCAATATGTGGATTGCGCTCGATCCGATGAATCGCGATACGAGCCAGACCCGAAAGATCATCGCCGACTACGAAAGCCAGGGAAACTGTATCGCATCAACCGCGCTTCGAAAGGAAACCTTTCCGCTCCACGGCCAGAAGAACGTTCTCACCGTCAAGGCCCAGATCAACGGCGTGTCAGGCATGTTCATCCTCGACACCGGTGCCAGCTATGTGTCCGTGAAATCCGCCTTCGCCGGCCGGGCCAAAATCCCCGATGCCGGCTCCAGCGAGATCACTCTCGTGACGGCCAATGGGCAAACCAAAGCCGGGCTCGCCAGGGCCGACAAGATCGCGCTCGGCAAGCTGGAGGCAAGCAACGTCCCGATCGCGATCCAGAACGTGGACGACAAGAGCTATGGCCCCGGCATCGACGGCCTGCTCGGCATGAGCTTCCTGTCTCGGTTCGACGTGCAGATGGCCGGCGGCTTCATCGAGGTCCGCACCCGCCAGCCGAAGAGGTAAGGCCTGCGGCGCGGCACCCGGACTGAACCGCCCGTCCCACGGTGGCGACAAACACACGGACGATCCATTTCATTTCCGCATTCCCGAGGCCTTCATGCGTCGTTTGCTCGTCGCGTTCTGCCTGCTCTTTGCCTCCGCCTGGTCCGCCCCCTCCTTCGCGCAAAGCCGCGCGCAGCTCGGTCCGCTCTGCACCACCGACACCACGCCGGCCGACCAGCAGATCGACGCCTGCAACAAGATCATCGCGCTGAAGGTGTTCAAGGGCGGACAGCTCGCCACCGTCTATTTCTGGCGCGCGGTGGGCTGGAACAAGAAGGGCGACTACGCGAAGGCCATCGCGGATGCGACCGAAGCGATCCGCCTGGAGCCGAGCCAGGCGGTCTACAACCTGCGTGGCTCCGCCTATTTCGACAAAGGCGAGTACGACATCGCGATCGCCGATTTCGACGATGCGCTGAAGCTTGGGCCGCCGAGCGGAATCATCTTCCACAACCGCGGCAACGCCTATCAGGGCAAGAAGGAGTACGCTAAGGCGATCGCGGATTTTGATGCTGCGATCAAGGCCGATCCGAAATCGGCATTCTCCTACCAAAACCGCGGCAACTGTAAGAAGGCGCTCGGCGAGCTCGACGGCGCGCTCGCCGACATCAACCAGGCGATCAGGCTCGACCCCAGCCTGTCGCAGCCTTTGGTGCACCGGACCACGATCTGGCGCGCCAAGGGCGAGTTCGATCGCGCCATCGCCGACGGCACGGAGGCGATCCGACTCGCCAAGGACAAGCCGCCGGTCAACATCATGACGCCGCCGAACAGCGTGCTGATCTCGGCCTATACGTTTCGCGGGCTCGCCTACGAGGCCAAGGGCGATTACGCGCACGCCAAGGAGGACTACAAGGGCGCGCTCGGCGTCACGGCGTCGGACGCCGGCAGCAAGTCCAACCAGGCGACCGCCAAGGTGCGACTGTCCCTGCTATCAGACACAACCGTGCCGACGCCGCGCGATGCGCCGACCTCGACCGCGCAGCAGACGACGGCGCCTTCAGGGCAGCAGCAGGCGAGCACGGCGCCTTCGCCCTTGCCCGCTCCGGCAGGCCGCGGCAAGCGCATGGCGCTGATCATCGGCAACGGCGCCTATGCCCACGTCAAGGCGCTGCCTAATCCGCCCAACGATGCGCGCGCAGTCGCGAAGAGCCTGCGTGACATCGGCTTCACGGTGTCGGAGGGCATCGACCTCGACCGCGCGACGATGCAGAAGATGACGCGCGACTTCCTGCGCGATGCGGCGCGGGCGCAGGTCGCGATGGTCTACTACGCCGGCCACGGTGTGCAGATCGACGGCCGCAACTATCTCATCCCGATCGACGTCGAACTCAAGGCAGGCGCCAACATGACGGAGGCCATGATCGACATGGACACGATCATGGCCGGCCTCGACGATCAGGTCCGCACCAACATCCTGATCTTCGATGCCTGCCGCAACAACCCGATGGCGCCGCAGGTCGCTGCCGCCGGTGCCAATCGCGGCATCGAGGGCGCCTCGGGTCTCGCAGCGCCGGCGAGTCTCGGCGCCGGCGCGACCTTAGGGGCCGGCACGCTGATCGCATTCGCCACGGCGCCGGGCCAGGTTGCCCTCGACGGCGAAGGCGCCAACTCGCCTTTCTCGTCCGCCCTCTCCCGCCATATCGGCACGCCGGGGCTCGAGGTGCAGCAGATGCTGACGCGCGTGCGTGCTGAGGTCGTCTCGTCCACCAAGAACAAGCAGGTGCCGTGGTCGAACTCGTCGCTGCTGGGCGAGGTTTATCTGGCGGAGAAGTGAGGGTGTGAGTGCGCCGTCGGTCAGAAACGCCGCGCTATCCGCGACACGCTCAGTTGTCATCGCCCGGCTTGACCGGGCGATCCAGTATTCCAGAGACAGCGAGAGGCACGGAGAAGCCGCGGCGTACTGGATTCCCCGCTTTCGCGGGGAATGACAGCGAGCTAGCGGGTCTTAATTGCCCCACACTTCCTTCGCGATCTCGACCGCCAGGCTCAGCTTGGCCCACTGCTCTTCCTCGGAGAGAATGTTGCCTTCCTCGGTCGAGGCGAAGCCGCATTGCGGGGAGAGCGCGAGCTGCTCCAGCGGCGCGAACTTGGCGGCTTCTTCCAGACGGCGCTTGATGTCGTCCTTCTTCTCGAGCTCGCCGAACTTCGAGGTGATGACGCCGACCACGACGACCTTGTTGCCCTTGGGCAAGAAGCGCAGCGGCTCGAAGCCGCCGGCGCGGTCTGAGTCATATTCCAGGAAGTAGCCGTCGTAGTTGGTGCCGGCGAGCAAGGTCTCGGCCACCGGCTCGTAACCGCCGGAGGAGATCCAGGTCGAGCGGAAATTGCCGCGGCAGACATGGGTCGTCACCACCATGTCCGCGGGCTTCTCTGCCAGCGCGTAGTTGATGATGCGCGCGTAGATCTGCTGGAGACCATCCGGATTGTCGCCGCGCTCGCGCGCCTTCTTCAATTCGTCCTGCGAGCAGAGATAGGCCCACACGGTGTCGTCGAACTGGAGATAGCGGCAGCCGGCATCGTAAAACGCCTTGACCGCCTTGCGGTAGGTCTTGCCGAGATCCTCGTAGAAGGCATCGAGATCGGGGTAGACGTCCTTGGAGATCGCCTTGCGGCCGCCGCGGAAATGCAGCACCGCCGGCGAGGGGATCGTCATCTTGGCGGTAACGTGGGCCTGGTCGGCATACTTCTTCAGGAACTTGAAGTGGTCGAGCATCGGGTGGTGGTCGGGAAAGTCGAGCTTGCCGATCACCCGCACTGCGTCATGCCGCGTCTCGACGCCCGCGAACTGGATGCCTGTGTCCGGGTGGAACATTTCGCAGCCGGTGAGCTTCGCCAAGAAGTCGAAGTGCCACCACGAGCGGCGGAATTCGCCGTCGGTCGCGAGCTTCAAGCCGATCGAGGCCTGCTTGTGCACGACCTTCTCGATCTCCATGTCCTCGATCTTGCGCAGATCATCGGCCGAGATCTCGCCCTTCTCCAGCTTGGCGCGGGCTTCCTTGATCTTGGCCGGACGCAGGAGGCTGCCGACCTCGTCGGCGCGGAAGGGGGCTTTGGTTCGCTGCATTGGTTCACTCCCGAATTTTCCAGAGCGTTTTCGGTTCGTGTGAAGAAAACGCGTCAGACAGACTAATGGGCGGCCGCTCCGGCGACGCCCAGATGGCGCTCGAGGACCGACGGGTCGGCCTTCAGCGCGGCGCTCGGGGCGTCGTGGACGATCGTTCCGCGCTCCAATATCACAACGCGGTCGGCAAGCCCCAGAATCTTTTGGGCGTTCTGCTCGACGATGATCGAGCAAATGCCGCCGGCCCGGGTGATGGTCCCGATCGCTTTCAGAAGCTCCTCGACGATGATGGGCGCAAGGCCCTCGGTCGGCTCGTCCAAAAGCAGCACCTTGGGATTGAGGGTCAGCGCGCGGCCGATCGCCAGCATCTGCTGCTCACCGCCGGAGAGCTGGTTGCCAAAGTTGCTCCGCCGCTCCTTCAGCCGCGGGAACATCTCGTAGACCTTCTCGACCGTCCAGAGGCCGGGCTGCGCCACGGCGGTCATGTTCTCTTCCACCGTAAGCGAGCGGAAGATGTTGCGCTCCTGCGGCACCCAGCCGATGCCGGCGCGCGCGCGCTGGTCGGGCCGCAGCGAGGTGACGTCGGTGCCGGCGAGCGCGACCGAGCCGGAAAAGCGTCGGGTGACGCCGACGATGGAGTTGATCAGCGTGGTCTTGCCGGTGCCGTTCCGGCCCAACAGCGCGAGCACCTGCCCCTCGGCGAGGCGCAGGGACATGTTGGGCAGCACCACCGCCTCGCCATAGCCGGCGCGCAGGGATTCGATTGCGAGCAGGTCAGACATTGACCGCCTCCTCGCCGAGATAGACGGCCTTGACCTGCGGATCGCGCGCGACCTGGTCGGGCGGGCCCTCGGTGAGCAGCGCGCCCGAGACCAGCACCGAGATGCGGTCAGCGAAGGAGAAGACGAGATCCATGTCATGCTCGATCAGGAGCACGGTGACGTCGCGGGGCAGCGCTGCGACCACGGCAAGGATGTCGTGGCGCTCGCTCTCGGGCACGCCCGCGGCGGGCTCGTCCAGCAACAGCACGCGCGGCTTGGCCGCGATTGCGACCGCGATCTCGAGCAGGCGCTGCTTGCCGTAGGGCAACGTCACGGTCTGCTCGTTCATGACGTCGAGCAAATGGAAGTGTTTGAGGAGCTCGGCGATCTCGCCATTGACGTCGTCACGGGTACCCATGCGCCGCCACCAGTCGCCGCCATGGCCGAGGCGTTCGGAGACGGCGAGGCCGATCGTTTCGAGCGCTGTCAAGTCGGGATAGAGCTGATTGATCTGGAAGGTACGCGACAGGCCGCGCAGCACGCGCTTGTGCACAGGCAGATCGGTGATGTCCTGGCCTTCGAGCAGGATACGCCCCGAGTTCGGCTTGAGCACGCCGGTGAGCTGGTTGATCACCGTGGTCTTGCCGGCGCCGTTTGGTCCGATCAGCGCATGTCGGGCGCCCTGCTCGATTTTCAGCGACAGGTCGCGCGTCACGCGCAGGCCACCGAAGGTCTTTTCGAGATTTTTGGTTTCGAGCGCGATGGTCATGCATCGCCCTCCGGCACGGCGACGACCGCCTTGCGACCGGCGACCTGCTTGATGATCAGGTTCGGCACGAACAGCACCCAGCGGTGCAGCCGCTGGCGCCCAACCAGCACGATCACGACCAGCACGAGGCCGATCCAGAACTGCCAATATTGCGGGGTGATGGTGGAGAACCATTCCTGGAGGATGCGGAATATGACCGCGCCGATCAGCCCGCCATAGAGATAGCCGGTGCCGCCGATGACGAGCACCAGCATGAGATCGGCCGAGCGCTCGAAAGCGAACACGTCGAGCGAGGCGATCGCGGTGGTCTGGGTGAACAACGCGCCGGCAATGCCGGCATAGAACGCGGCAAGCGTATAGATCGCGATCAGGCGGCGGTTGACCGGAATGCCGATGGCGGCGGCCCGCAGCGGATTGTTCTTGATGGCGCGCAGCGACAGGCCGAACGGTGAATGCACGATGCGGCGCGCGAGCAGAAACAGGACGAACAGGACGGCGACCGAATAGAAGAACCCGGTCTTGCCGAACATGTCGAAGGCAAGCGTTCCGAAGATCGGCTGCATCTCGATGCCTTGCAAGCCGTCGGTGCCGCCGGTGATGTTGGAGAATCGTTCGGCGAGCGCTTCAAGCAGCAATGCGATGCCGAGCGTCACCATGAGACGGGTCAGGTCGACGCCGCGGATGACGAGGAAGCTGGTGGCAAACCCCAGCACCATCGCCGCAAGACCGGCGACAACGAGCGCAATCACGGGCTCGTTGATAATCCCGTGCAGCGCAAGAAGCCCCGCGCCATAGGCGCCGACGCCGAAGAAGGCGGCATGGCCGAGCGAGACGATACCGGCATAACCAAGGATGAGATCGAGCGACATCGCAAACAACGCAAGCCGCACGATGTCGGTCATGATGAGATAGCGCGAGGGAAACACGAAGCCGCAGGCCAGCACGATGAGCCAGAAGGCGACTTCGCCATAGTGCCAGCGCGCATGGCGCTGGGCGTGATAACCGACGTCGGATGCAGCGCTCATCGGATTACTCAACGCGCAGCCGTGCGGCCGAACAGGCCGTTCGGGCGCCAGATCAGGATCACGATCATCATGGTGTAGATCACGAAGGGGCCCATCTTCGGCACGTAATACTTGCCGGCGACGTCGCCAATGCCGAGCAGAAGCGAAGCCAGAAATGGACCGGTAATTGAGGAGGAGCCGCCGACGGTGACCACGATCAGGAAGTAGATCATGAATTTCAGCGGGAAGTACGGATCAAGCCCGAGAATCTCCGCGCTCAGCGCGCCGCCGAGGCCGGCGAGGCCGCAGCCGAACGCAAAGGTGAAGGCGAACACCTGCGGCACGTTGATGCCGAGGCCGCTCGCCGCGCGCGGATCGTCGACGGCGGCGCGCAAACGGCTGCCGAAACGCGTCTTGGCCAGCACGAGCTGAAGCGCGATGGTGAGGAGCCCGCAGATGATGATGATCATCAAGCGGTAGCGGCCGATGCCAACGCCGAACAGGTCGAACTGGCCCTGCAACGCGGCCGGCAGGTTGATGAAGACGCGCGACGAGCCCTGGATGTAGTCGACGGCCGCGACCGACATGAACGTAAGGCCAATGGTGAACAGCACCTGGTCGAGATGGCTGCGCGTATAGAGGTGGCGGTAGAGCGTTCGCTCCAGCACGATGCCGATTGCCGCGGCGGAGACGAAGGCGAGCGGCAGTGCGGCGAAGAACGGCCAGCCCTGCTGGTTGACCAGCACGGCGCAGATGTAACCGCCTGCCATTGCAAAGGCGCCATGGGCGAGATTGACGAAATTCATCAGGCCGAGCGTGACCGCGAGCCCGCAGGCGAGCACGAACAGCAGCATGCCGTAGGCAACGCCATCGAACAGGTTGGTGAGGATTGCGGTCATCGGAAGTTGATTGATCCTGGTAGACGCTCGTCATTCCGGGGCAGCGCGTGAGCGCTGAACCCGGAATCTGATTTCAACAACTTCGAGATCCCCCGATGCGCAATTGCGCATCTGAGGTTCGCGCCAAGGCGCGCCCCGGGGTGACGCGCGCCTCGCGCGTCACTTCTTGGTCTTGCCGAGATCCTTGACGGCCTCGAAGGTCTGGAATTCGACGTTGTAAAGCTCGCCGTCGACCTTCTCGACCTTCCGGATGTAGATGTTCTGCACGATGTCGCGGGTCTCGGGATCGATCGAGATCGGACCGCGCGGGCTCTCCCACTTCTGACCCTTCATGGCCTCGATCAGCTTGGTGCCGTCGGTGTCGCCATTCGTCTTCTTCAGAGCCTCGTAGATCAAATGGATGCCGTCATAGCCGCTCACCGCCATGAAGCCCGGGCGGGTACCGAAGGCCTTCTTGTAGGCCGCGACGAAATCCTTGTTCATCTGCGAGGGATGCGCCGCAGAGTAGAGATGCGCGGTCACGGTGCCGAGCACGGCATCGCCCATGTTGTTGAGGAGATCGTCGTCGGTGACGTCGCCCGGCCCGATCACCTTGATTCCGGCCTTGTCGAGTCCACGTTCGGCATACTGCTTCATGAAGTTGCCGCCCTGGCCGGCCGGCACGAACACGAAGATCGCGTCGGGTTTTGCGTCCTTCATGCGCTGGAGGAATGGCGCGAAGTCGGGGTTGGCGAGCGGCACCTTGACCTCTTCGACCACCTCGCCGCCGCCGGCGACAAAGTGCTCCTTGAAGAAGTTGAGCGCGTCATTGCCCGGCGCGTAGTCCGAGGTCAGCGTCGCCACCTTCTTGATGCCGTTCTTCACCGCCCAGTCGCCGATGATCGTCGAGGACTGCGCCAGCGTGAAGCTGGTGCGCACGATGTAGGGCGAGCGCTCGGTGATGATCGAGGTGCCGGCCGCCATCACGACTTCCGGAATCTTGGCCTGGGTGGCGAGCGGCGCAGCGGCAAGCGCCGCCGGCGTCACGCCGAAACCGGCGATGAAATTGACCTTGTCGTTGACGATCAGCTCCTGCGCGGCCGTCTTGGTCTTGTCGGGAATCGCGGCGTCGTCCTTGACGACGATCTCGACCTTCTTGCCGGCGACGGTGTCGCCCTTCTGCTGCATGTAGAGCTTGATCGCGTTCTCGATCTGCTTGCCGGTCGAGGCCTGGCCGCCGGTCATCGGCAGGATCAGGCCGACCTTCACGGTATCTTCAGCCCTGGCGGCCGTGGCGGCCACGAGGCCTGCGACGGCCGCGAGCGTGGCGACCCATGACAATCTGCGACGTCCGAACATCAAAATGTCCCTCCCCTTCTTCCTTCTCTTGCGCCCTGAACCGAGTACCCGGCTCTTGCCTCACCATAACTCAGACCGGACCATGTGGCGGGGGCCACAAGGCGTCTTTCGCGCCCCTGTTGTCAATCGAACGTTCGGCGCAAGCCGGACGATGCGACCCGGGACAACACGGCCCGATTTCCACGTTATTTGTTACCCGTTATTGGTCTTTCGACGATTTGTACGCTTGTACAAATAAAATGGTCTTGTCAACGAAAAACCCCTTCGCTGCGAAGCCAATTTGTCGCGAACTGGGGCCGACACTCTAAGAAGCCCCGCCGCGGCGTGGATGGAGAATTGCGCCTTTCATTTGCAGAATTTGAACACGCCGATACGCTTTACCGTTCAGCTTCAGTGAATACGCTATGTATACATACCAGCTGGGAGGGACGCTTCAAGAGCCGAATTATCGTACCAAAATACCATTTCTGTATACAGATGAAACAGGTCTTCGAATAAGCCAATTTTACCTGTTGAAGCGCTAGAGTCCGCCGCTGGCGCCATCCGGCGTCCCGTCACCGCGCCTGATCCGGCATCGCCTTAGAAGATACCCATGCGTTTCCACTCGCTTTCGATTGCTGCCGCAGCCGCCCTGCTGGCTTCCGGCCTTGCAGGCTGCGGCACCGTCAACGAGAAGCTTTCCGCTGGGATGGGCGACTACGTTCCGCACTGGGCCGGCGGCCTGCCGGCCGACGCACCTCCGCGCCCTGGCACGCCGCAATACGACGCCTGGATGAAGGAGCGTGAACGCAAGCGGATGATGCCGGCTGCGGATCGCGAAAAGGAAGAGCAGGCGCAGAAAGGCGCCACGGGCTCCACGTCCAGCGACGCGGTGCATTGAGCCGCAAATCGTCATTCCGGGGCGATGCGTCAGCATCGAACCCGGAATCTCGAGGTTCCGGGTTCGCGCTTCGCGCGCCCCGGAACGACGGCCGACTAATCCACGAACACAACGGTCTTGCGGCCGTTGAGGATGACGCGGTCGTCGAGATGGTAGCGGATCGCGCGCGCAAGCACGCGCCTTTCGATGTCGCGGCCCTTGCGGACGAGATCCTCGGGCGTGTCGCGATGACTGATGCGCTCGACGTCCTGGTCGATGATCGGTCCCTCGTCGAGGTCGCGCGTGACGTAATGCGCGGTCGCGCCGATCAGCTTGACGCCGCGCTCATGCGCCTGGTGATAGGGTTTCGCGCCCTTGAAACCCGGCAGGAACGAGTGGTGGATGTTGATGCAGCGGCCGGAGAGTTTTGCCGAGAGATCGTCCGACAGGATCTGCATGTAGCGGGCGAGCACCACGAGATCGGTCGCGGTCTTGGCGACGAGTTCGAGGATCTGCGCCTCCTGCTCGCGCTTGGTCTCCCTGGTGATCGGCAGATGGTGGAACGGGATGCCGCCGAAATCGAGCCCGGCATAGACCTCGCGCGGATGGTTGGAGACGATCGCTGCGAGCGTCATCGGCAATTCGCCGGTGCGCCAGCGATAGAGGATGTCGACCAGGCAGTGGTCGGACTTCGACACCAGCAGCATCACGCGGCGATGCGCGGCGCGGTCGCGCATCTGCCACTCCATGCCGAAGCGCTCCGCGATCGCGGCGAAACCGGTCTGCAAGGCCGACAGCTCGACGGCGAGATCGGCCGCCGTGAACACCACCCGCATGAAGAAATTCTTGGTCTCGATGTCGTCGAACTGCTGGGCATCGAGAATGTTCTGTCCGTTATGGGCAAGGAAGGTCGACACCGCCGAGACGATGCCGGGGCGATCCGGACAGGAGAGCGTCAGAACATATTGCTGGTCGGGCATGAGCGTTGATGAAGGTTTGGGCAAATGAAGCGGAACAGGCCGATTTGCGTCCTGCTCTATCACCGGAGCCGGCCTTGCGCCAATCCCAAGACCGGAGTCAGGATGAACGTAACATTGCAATTCCAAACTGAGGCCCGACCATGGACCGGCTGAACGGCTACCGCATCCTGATCCTGGAAACGCGCGAGGAGGCCCAATTCTCCAAGCTTCTCGCCGAACAGGGCGCCGATGTCGTGCAATGCCCGATGTTCGCCATTCACGATGCGCCGGATCCCGCGCCGGTCGAGGCCTGGATCCGACGCTGTATCGACAGGCCGTTCGACGACCTCGTGCTGATGACCGGCGAAGGCCTGCGGCGGATGATGAAGCTCGCGCGCGAGCGTGGGATCGACCAGGCGCTTGTCGAGGCGCTTGCCAAATCGCGAAAATTCACTCGCGGACCGAAGCCTGGACGTGCCCTGCGCGAGATTGGGCTGGATTCGCAGCAGACCACGGAGAAGCCGACCACCGAGGGCGTGATCGAGATGCTGGCGAAGATCGACCTCGGGCGGCATCGCCTCGGCCTGCAGCTCTATCCTGACAAGGATCACAGCGCGCTGATCGGCTCGCTCGAGGCGCAGGGTGCTGAAGTCGATACCGTGTTGCCTTACGTCTACGATCCAAAGGCGGCGGATGCGAATATCGTCACTGCGATCGACGAGATGGCGGAAGGGCGGATCGACGCCATCGCACTCACCAATCTTGGCCAGGTCCGCCGCTTGATCGAAGCCGCGAAGGCGCATGGCAGCGAGGCGCGCCTGCGCGCAGGGTTCGAGCGGACGCTGATCGCGTCGGTGGGCCCGGCTGTCTCCGGCGAGCTCGCGGCCCACGGCTTGCGCACCGACGTCGCGCCGGTGGAAGACCACTATTTCATGCGCCCGCTGATCTCGGCGATGGCGGCGGCGCTCGCAGAGAAACGGTCGAAAGTGACGGGTTAATCGTCAGACGCCTAGCCTGCCACCTGTGAGGCGGCCGACATCAACTCCTGTGGGTTCGGCGCTCCGAACATGCGCTGGCCGCCGTCAGGCACCTCGGTAAACGTCCAACGCACGATCCCCTGTCGATCGAGCAGGAACTGGCCGAACAGCTGGCCCGTGCCGGCCGCGGCCATGCGCTGATCGGCTTCGGTCATCTCGTAGCCGTCCTTGTTGTTGAGGTACTCGGCGGCCGCCGGCCGGTTCATCGGGCCGGGCAATTCGCCGGGCATATTGACTGGCATGCTCAGAACCACGTCCATGCCCACCTTGCGCGGCCACTCGGTCTCGTTCTGCGTGAACTCGACATTGGGCAGGCCAAACGCGCGGTGCGAGACCCGCTCGGGGTCCGACGCGGCAAGAAGGTTGGGCAACGGATGGTAGCGGAAGTAGAGCCGCGCGCGTTCGATCGGCGTATTGACGACCGTGAGGCTTTCGACGCCCTTCTCGCGCAGGGCTGCGTCAAGCTGCGCCTGTGCGGCGATATGGCGCCGGCAGAACGGGCAGTGCAGGCCTCGAAACAGGCCGACCAAGATCGGACTATGCCCGCGGAAATCTTCGAGCGCGACCTTTCCTTCGCGCGTGATGGCGTCCAACACGACGTTCGGTGCGCGATCGCCGGGCTGAAGTGGTCCATCGACATGGCGGTCTGACATGGTTGAACTCCCTCACATTGGCTAGTCCAGAAATGGCAGTACGATCAGCCCTGCGGGATCGAGCCCGTGCCGGGCGCAGACATCTTGGGCCAGCGCGAAATACCGCTCGGCCTCGGGCATGTCGCCTCGATCAAGGTTCAGTGTCGCAAGACCATCATAGCACGGAAAGAGCTGCTGCGGCTCGCCGGTCTCGCTCGCCACCTCGATTGCCTCATTGTAGCAGCGGGCAGCCAGGTCGGGGCGGAAATGGCACTGATGGATTTGCCCGAGCACGATCAAGGGCACCGGGAGATGCTCGCGCTGATCGAGTGCACGGTCGATCTCGATCGCCTTCTCGGCAGCCGGCACCCCCTCCTCGGAACATTTGTCCGTGAAGGTGCAACAGGCGACGGCATAATTGGCAAACAGGCGCGCCTGGAAGCCGAGATCGCCGATGCGACGCGCGACATCGAGGCCGCGCCGGCAAACCTCCATGGCTTGCGCCGGGTCGACAGTGGTGTAGAGCACGCCAAGATTAGTGTAGCTGCGACAGGCCACGTTGAGATGGCCGGCGGCCTCGGCGGCTGCGACACTTTGCTCCACCTCGCGCACCGCCTCCTGGTGTCGTCCAAGCCGCGCCAGTGCAACCCCCTTGGTGTTGAGAGCCTCGGCAATGGCCCGCGCTGCCTCGGCTTGCTTGTCCGCGTCCGCCGGCGCGGATCGGGCGTAGCCAAGCGCCTCGTCGGCCCATCTCGCGGCAGCTACGTGGTCACCCATGCGAAACGCGAGACGGCCGCGCTCCTGCAGGAGGTGCGCCCACTCGATTGGCGCCTCGGTCCCTCCAAGCAGTTCAGCCGCCTCTGCGTAGTGCGTTTCTGCCTTGGTCCGCTTGCCGGCGTCCCACAACATCCGGCCAAGCTTGCGAAGAATGCGCGCTTCGCCGATGCGGTCCCCTGCGGCCCGGTGACCTTCCAGCGCGCTCTGGTAGTGCTCCTCGGCGGTGTTTCGACGGCCGGCTGCGCCACAGAGGTCCGCGATCCGCTCGTACAGGGCCAGGCGTTCCGGTTCGCCTTCGCCGCCGGTCAACAGTACGGCGAGGGCCTGCTGGTAGAGACGGATGGCATCGTCATTGGCATAGGTCGCGCGAGCGCGATCGCCGGCTGCCCGCAGATAGCGCGCACCTTTCGGCTTGCTCGCGCTCAGGCTGAAGTGGTGTCCGAGCAGGACGAGGTCTTCGAGCCGCTCTGGCTCGTTGCCGTAGAGACGCTCCAGAGCGGCACCAATCCGCCCGTGGAGCTCGATCCGGCGCTGCAAGAGCAGGTTCTGATAGATCACGTCCTGAAGCATGGTTTGCGTGAAGCGGTAGGATCGCAGCGAAATGGAGTTCGAGCCTGCGACCTCCTCGACGATCTCGGCGTCGCACAGAAGCTCGAGCCCCACCTCTACCTTTGCCCGATCGGTCGCCGTCGCACCGAGGAGAGCCGCATCGAAGCGCGGGCCGATCACCGCGGCCTCCTGGGCCAGCCGGCGCACCTCATGCGGCAGCCGGTCCAGGCGCGCCAGCAACAGCGCCTGAATGTTTGCCGGAATATCGGCGGCGGCTTCATCCGACTTGATCCGCCACTGCGAGCCGTCACGCTCCAGGGCACCGGCTTCAATGAGACCGCGGATGATCTCCTCAAAGAAGAGTGGATTGCCGCTCGCACGCTCGAGGATTCGACTGAACAGACGCCCCGGCGGTTCGCGCCAACCCTGACTGAAATAGGCCGCGAGCAGCTTTTGTCCGTCGGCGTCACCAAGCGGAGGCAGCCGAAGGGTCGTGTGGCTGATTCGACCCGAACCGAACTGATCCAGCTCCAGCATTGGCCGATGCGTGAACAACAGCATCAGGCGCGTGCGCTCCAGCCGGTCCATCAGGAACCGCAGCGCTTCGAGAGACACGGCATCGGCCCAGTGCAGATCTTCAACAATGATCAGAAGCGGCGACAAGGCCAGACGCCGTTCGAAGACGGTGCGAATCGCAAAGAATATCTGCCGCCGGAGCTGTTCGGGCTCGACGTGCTGCAACACGGCGTCGGGGTCGCCGAGGCCGAGAACGTGGAAATAGAGCGGCATCAATCGCTCTGCCTCATCAGTCGCAAGGCCAAGCTCCGACAGCGCGGCAGCCAGCCTGGCCTCGGTCTCCGCGGCGCTGGCCTTCTGCGCGATGCCATAGGCGCTGCGCAGCACCGCCGCGAGCGTGCCGTAGGATTGTTCACCCAATGGCGAGCAGACAGCCTGCCGGATCGCCACATCTGCGAAGCGATCCTCATCGCGGATACGGGCGACGAATTCGTTCACCAGGCGCGTTTTCCCGATTCCGGCTTCGCCGACCAGCCGCACCAGTTGAGCCGCGCCGCCGCACGCACGATCAAGGCTGCCGATCACGCGGGCAAGCTCGGCGTCGCGCCCGATCAGGGGCGCGCTGAGGCCCAGCGTGTCGAGGCCTCTCGCCGCACGGGGCGTTTCGAGCGCCCCCTTCAAACGATGGACCAGGACGCTGCCCATCTTGCCCTTGAGCGAGACCTCGCCAAGCGAGTCATAGGAGAAAGCATGCCGCGTCAGCCGGTGGGTCAACGGCCCGACCAGGACCTCGCCCGGAGGAGCCATCGACTGCAATCGCTGTGCGGTATTTACCGTGTCGCCGGTCACCGAATAAGATTTGGCAACACCCACACCCAGCCCTCCCGCAACGACGTGCCCGGTGTTGATGCCGACATGGAGCAGCAGCGGTGAACCGGCATACGCCTTCGCGCGTTCGCTGAGGCGCGCCGTCCGGCTGATCATGTCCAGGGCGGCGCGGATCGCCCGCTCCGGGTCGTCCTCGTGCGCGGCCGGCGCACCAAAAAGAGCAAGCAGCGCATCGCCGATGAATTTGTCCACGAAGCCGCCAAAGCCCTGCACGGCGGCCGTCAGCTCCTCGAATAGTTCGTTCTGAAGCGTCTGCATGACCTCGGGGTCGAGCCGCTCGGTCATCGTGGTGAAGCCGCTGAGGTCGGCAAACAGCACGGTGATGGTACGACGGTTTGCCTCGCCATCGATTTTGTCCGACTGCGGTCGAGACGCGTGTTGAGCCTCGACCATCGGCGCGAGCGGCGGCGAGGAGGACCTGATCGGGATTGTCGTCGGGGTCGTCCGAACCGATGCCTGCCCGCCGCCTTTGGAAGCCTCACAGACGGGAATGCCGCATTTCGGGCAGTATGCGAAATCCGGCGCGCATGGAAAGCCGCAGCCAGGGCACGCGATCGGCTGCTTCGTGCCGCACTTCGGGCAGAAGGCAAAGCCGCTCTGAACCTCGTACTCGCAACCCGAGCACTTCATGGCCCAAGACCTTTTCGTAGCCCAAGACCTCGCGGAAGCCACGATGGCGCGATCAGCAGGCCCGACCGAATGGGCCCAGGATGCGACCAGAATGGGCTCGACGCGCCGGAAGAGCAAGCGGCGGCTCGTCTGCTCATCCACGTAAACAGGTGGGACAGCGAGGCCGCGCTGCGGGTGCACTGGCGGACCGAAGGCGACTGCTGTGCGCTACCCCGCACAAAACTGCACTCTTCAATCTGCAGCGATTCTATTCAACAGGCGGAAGTCCCGGGGAGCGCGGCTCATCGCGAATCGTCGGCGAGCATGGCGGCATGCGGTAGCGTCAATTGACACGAGTATCGCCCGCACTACGCTGACGAAAGAACCAATAATAAGGGCAGGGAATCGCCGTGAAACCCGTCATCGCATCTTGAGCACACCTAAACGACCTTCCGCGCTCGCGCCGTTCCGCATCCGCAACTATCGCTTTCAATGGCCATCCGATCTCCTCACCTCGTGGGCGTTCGAGGTGGAGACGCTGGTGCTCGGCTGGTACATCATGGTGGAGACCGGCTCGGTTCTGCTGCTTACCATCCTGGCATCGCTGCAATATGTCGGGACACTCATTGCGCCGGTGTTCGGGATGATCGGAGACCGCATCGGTCACCGGGACCTTCTCATCGCCATGCGTCTTGCTTATACGGCACTGTCTTCGACCATCATGGCGCTGGCCCTCACCGGCCATCTGGCGACGTTCAATGTGATGATCATCGTCGCGGTCATGGGCCTGATCCGCCCTTCTGACCTCGGCATGCGCGGCGCGCTGCTCGCCAGCATCATGCCGGCCGAACAACTGGTTGGTGCAATCAGCCTGTCGCGCACGACCCAGGATAGCGCGCGCATCGCCGGTGCCTTGACCGGCGCCGGACTGTTCGCCGCGCTTGGCATCGGCCTCGTGTATGTGGCGACCGCCTGCCTCTATCTCGTGGCCGCGATCCTGATGCTCTGCCTGACCCGGCCGGCAAAGTCCTCTGCCGCAAGCCATCGCCCGGCGGACGGCCGCGCCGGCACGAGATTGCTGCGCGACCTGAAGGAAGGCATCGTTTATGCCTGGAACGGCCCCGGGATGAGAGCGGCGCTCTGCGTCGCATTTTTGGCCAATCTCACGGCATTTCCGCTGACGAGCGGGCTGTTACCTTTCGTCGCGCGCGATATCTTTCATACTGACCAGACCGGTCTCGGCTATCTGTCGGCGAGTTTTGCCGTGGGCTCGCTGACAGGTTCGATCGCACTCAGCCTTATGAGCGGCTTGCGGATCGCCCGGCTTCTGATCGGCGCGACGCTCGCCTGGTACGCGATGCTGCTGGTGTTCGTCGGAATGAGGACCATGCCGGTCGCCATGGCCTGCCTCGTGCTCGCCGGCATCGCGCAGAGCATGTCGATGATATCAGCCGCCGTGATCCTGATGCGCGCGGCGAGCGCGCACCTCCGGGGCCGCGTCATGGGGGTGCGCATGATGGTGATCTACGGCTTGCCGCTCGGGCTGCTTGCGGCGGGCAGCCTGATCGACCGCATCGGCTATTCGGCGACAGGTTCGCTGTATGCGATCTCTGGCTTCATCGCTATGATGGCGATTGCAGTGCGCTGGCGCGCCGATCTGTGGCCGGCACACGCGCCAGCCAATGCGCGATGATGGATTGGCGCCCTAAACCCTAATCCCCATATCCGCGCAGCCGCTCGACATCGAGGATGGTGACGCCGCCATATTCGAGCCGCAGCAGCCCCTCCTTCTCGAGCCGGTTCAGCGCGCGGTTCGCGTTCTGCCGCGACATGCCGGAGAGTGCGCCGATCTCCTCCTGCGTGATCTCCAGATGCGTCTTGGAATCCGGATAGAGGATCGGATTGAACAGCGAGGCGATGCTACGGGCAAGGCGCGCTGTGGCGTCCAGCGTGCGGTTGACCTCGAGCATGCCGATGAACTGGCCGAGCCGCTCGTTGAGCTGGCGCACCAGGAAGCGGTTGAAGCCGACGCTGTTCTCGAACAGCCACAGGAAGGCGCTGCGCTCCATCAGAGCGAGACGGCTGTCGCGGAGCGCAACCACGTCGTAGCGCCGCGGCTCGTTCTTGAGCACGCTGCCCTCGCCGAACCAGGCTCCCGCGGTGAGACCCGCGAGGCTCGTCTCCTTGCCGTCGCGCGAAACCCCGCCCATCCGGGCGAGGCCACTGACCACGCCGGCCCAATAGTCGAACTTGTCGCCGCGCATGAAGACAGTCTCGCCGTTGGCGTAGGATTTTTCGACGATCCCGGCGCGGGCGACCTCAATCTCGCGCGTCGTGAGTTCGCGCGACCAGGCGGCGACGCGCTTCAATTGATCCTCTGAAATCATGATCCCGAAGCCAACCGCACCGTAACGCCACCCCGCCTGATTGCTGCATCGCAGCAAACCCGCCTCATTCGCCCTGCGGCGAAAGAAGCAAGCCCCGCCCCCGCGAAAAACTTTGCCGACGAATTGTCAGGCACAAGACATTTCAAGATAGCGCTTTACCCTATTGAGGACCACCTCGCGCGATGCGGCTTTTGTTCCCAATGGGGATAGCGCCGGCCGCGTGATCGGACCGGGACCATCGGCTGCATGGCCTCGCCCGAACGGCCGATATAGGATCAGCCCAAGGAAATGGACGAAAGAGCGCCAAAGCGCCGTCGCCGGGGAGGGAATTATTGGTGGCAACCAATCTTGAAGTGCGCGGCGTGTCCTTGCGGTTCGGCGGCGTCCGCGCGCTGACCGACGTCAGCTTTTCCATCAAGGACGGCGAGCTGTTCTCGATCATCGGCCCCAACGGCGCAGGCAAGACCTCGATCGTGAACTGTATTTCCGGTCGCTACAAGCCGACGGAAGGCCAGCTCTTCTACCAGGACCGCGACATCACCGGATTGACGCCAAACGCCCGCGCCTCGCTCGGCATCGGCCGCACCTTCCAGAATCTGGCGCTGTTCCACCATATGAGCGTGCTCGACAACATCATGGTCGGCCGCCATCACCTGCTGAAGAACAATTTCATCACGGGCTCGCTGTACTGGCTGACCGGCGCGCGCAAGGAGGAGCTCGCGCACCGCCGCAAGGTCGAGGAGATCATCGACTTCCTCGACCTGCAATCGGTTCGAAAAGCGCAAGCCGGCACCCTGCCCTACGGCCTGCGCAAGCGCGTCGAGCTGGCGCGCGCCATGGCGCTGGAGCCGCGCCTCATTCTCCTCGACGAGCCGATGGCCGGCATGAACTTCGAGGAGAAGGAGGACATGGCCCGCTACATCGTCGATCTCAACGAGGAGTTCGGGATGACGGTGGTGATGATCGAGCACGACATGGGCGTAGTGATGGATATTTCCCACCGCGTCATGGTGCTGGATTTCGGCCGCAAGATCGCCGAGGGCGATCCGGCCGCGGTGCTGGCCGATCCCCACGTCAAGCGCGCCTATCTCGGCGAAGAGGACGACGTGCTGGTCGATCCCGACGACAAGCCCGCTGCCCCGGAGTGCGCGGCATGATGGATTATGCGGGGCGCGTCGCGCAGGCCGACACCTATCCGAAACTGCTACGGCTGAATGCGAAGGAGCACGGCAGCGAGGTCGCGCTGCGCGAAAAGGATTTTGGGCTCTGGCGTCTTTTCACCTGGAGCGACTATCAGAGGCGGGTGCGCGATTTCGCGCTCGGCCTCGTTGAACTCGGCCTCGGCCGCGGCGACGTCATCGGTATCATCGGCGACAACCGGCCCGACTGGGTCGCGGCGGAAGTGGCTACCCATGCCATCGGCGGTCTGAGCCTCGGGCTCTATCGCGACGTGCTGGATGAGGAGGCCTCCTATCTCCTCACCTATGGCGAAGCGCAGCTCGTCTTCGCCGAGGACGAGGAGCAGGTCGACAAGCTTTTGGGGCTCGCCGACCGCGTGCCGAAACTGAAGCACATCATCTATTCCGATCCGCGCGGCATGCGGAAATATGATGATCCGCGGCTAATGCCGGCCGAGAAGCTCGCCGAGCTCGGCCGTGCGCGCGCCGCGCGCGAGCCGGAGCTTTACGACAAGCTGGTGGATGCGACCAGGGGCGAGGACGTCGCGATCCTCTGCACCACGTCGGGCACCACCTCGCATCCCAAGCTTGCGATGCTCGCCGCCGGCCGCGTGCTCGGCCACTGCGCGACCTATCTCGCCTTCGATCCGAAGGGACCGGACGACGAATACGTCTCGGTGCTACCTCTGCCCTGGATCATGGAGCAGGTGTATGTGCTCGGCAAAGGCCTGCTCTGCCGGATGAAGATCAACTTCGTCGAAGAGCCCGACACCATGATGAACGATCTGCGCGAGATCGCGCCGACGTTCGTTCTCTTCGCGCCGCGCGTATGGGAATCGATCGCCGCCGATGTCCGAGCCAAGGTGATGGATGCGACGCCGTTCAAGCAGCGGCTGTTCGATCTTGGCATGAAGACCGGGCTTGCCGCGCTCGCGCAAGGCAAGCATTCGAGCCTCGCCGACATGATCCTGTTCCGCGCCCTGCGCGACCGTCTCGGATTCACGCGGCTGCGCTCGGCTGCGACGGGCGGCGCGGCGCTTGGGCCTGATACCTTCAAGTTTTTCCAGGCGATGGGCGTGCCGCTGCGCACGCTCTACGGCCAGACCGAGCTCCTGGGCGCCTACACGCTGCATCCCGAGGGCACGGTCGACCCTGACACAACAGGTGTGCCGATGGCCGACGACATCGAGATCCGCATCGACAATGCCGACATCCACGGGGTCGGCGAGATCGTGGTGCGGCATCCCAACATGTTCCTCGGTTACTACAAGAACCCCGAGGCAAGCGTCGCCGACATCAGGGATGGCTGGATGCTCTCGGGCGATGCCGGCTATTTCAACGATAGCAAGCAGCTGGTCGTCATCGACCGCATCAAGGACCTCGCAGAGACTTCGCGCGGCGAACGCTTCTCGCCGCAATTCATCGAGAACAAGCTGAAGTTCTCACCCTATATCGCGGAAGCCGTAGTGTTGGGTGCGGGCCGCGACGCGCTCGCAGCCATGATCTGCATCCGCTACTCCATCATCTCGAAATGGGCGGAGAAGAACCGCCTCTCCTTCACGACCTACAGCGACCTCGCCTCGCGGCCGGAGGTCTATGCGCTGCTCCAGAAGGAAGTCGAGACCGTGAACGCGACGCTGCCGCCGGCGCAGCGCATCTCGCGCTTCCTCCTGCTCTACAAGGAGCTGGATGCCGACGACGGCGAGCTCACCCGCACCCGAAAGGTGCGCCGCGGCGTCATCAACGAGAAATACGCAGATATCATCGACGCCATCTACCGGGGCGACGCCAACATCCCCGTCGACACCGTGATCCGCTTCCAGGACGGCACCACGCAGAGGGTGCGCACGAGCTTGCGGGTGGTGGACCTGAGCGCCGACGCGCATATGGCGGAGGCGGCGGAGTGAGTCTTTCGCAAGCAACGAGCACGATGCACCTTATTGTGCCCTTTCCCCTTGTGGGAGAGGGCAGCTCCACCCTCAGCCGCAAGCTCGTAGGGGTGAGGGGTCCTGTCTCCACACCTTCAATGCGGAGGCAACCCCTCACCCGGCTTCGCTTCGCGAAGCCACCCTCTCCCGCAAGGGAAGAGGGTGCACCGCCAACGCTTCTGCATTTTGCGCGGAAATCGACATGAATACCGCATTCCTCATCCAGCTCCTGGTCAACGGCCTCGTGGTCGGAACGCTCTATGGCGTGGTCGCGATGTCGTTTGTGCTGATCTACAAGGCGACGCAGGTCGTCAACTTCGCGCAAGGTGAATTGCTGCTGGTCGGCGCCTGGGTGTGCTGGGCGCTGCTGGCGAAATACCAGGTGCCGTTCTGGATCGGCATGCCAATGACGCTCGTCTTCATGTTCGTGTTCGGCATTGCGATCCAGGTCCTGATCCTGAGGCCCATGATCGGCGAGCCGATCATCTCGGTGATCATGGTCACCATCGGCCTCTCGACGGTCTTCCAGGCCGCGCTGAAGTGGATGTTCGGCGTCAACCCACAGCCGTTCCCGCGCGTATTCGAGAGCCAGTCGGTGAACCTGCTCGGGCTGCAGATCCAGACCGTCTACATCATGAGCCTCGTGGTGTCGGTGGCAATGATGATCGGCATGGCCTGGTTCTTCCGGGCCTCGAAATACGGGCTTGCGATGCGGGCCACCGCGTTCAATCAGCAAGTGGCGCAGTCGCTCGGCATTTCCGTCAAAAGCGTGTTCGCGATGGCCTGGGCGATCTCGGCGACGGTGTCGGCGGTCGCGGGCGTCGTCGTCGCCGTGGTGAATGGCGTGTCGTCGGGGCTCGCCGCGTACGGCATCAAGGTGTTTCCGGCGGCGATCCTCGGCGGGCTCGACTCCGTCGGCGGCGCCGTGCTCGGCGGCATCATCATCGGGCTTCTCGAGAACATCGCGCAATATGTCGACAGCCAGTATCTGCACTGGGGCAATCTCTACGAGATCGCACCGTTCTACGTCCTCATCATCGTGCTGATGATCAAGCCCTACGGCCTGTTCGGCACCCACGACATCGAGCGGATTTGACCATGGCTGGCCCTGCCCTCATCCCTGCTGGTGATTTCCGCACCACCTACGCGGCCGACACCACGATCTTCCCGACCAGGACCAGCCGCAACTTTGCGATTGCCGGCGTGCTGCTGCTTTGCCTGGCGCCGCAATTCTTCAGCGGATATTGGCTGAGCATCCTGATCCAGATCGGCATCTTCTCGATCGCTGCACTCGGCTTGAACATCCTGGTCGGCTTCACCGGCCAGATCTCGATCGGCCATGCTGCCTTCTTCCTGCTCGGCGCCTTCACCTCGGCCTATATCTCCAACAACGCACCGATCCCGGTGTTCTTCGCCATCCCGCTCGCCGGCATCGTCACCGCGCTCGTCGGCCTGGTCTTCGGTATTCCCGCGGCACGGCTGAAGGGGCTCTATCTCGTCATCGCGACGCTCGCGGCGCAATACATCCTGCTCGACTTCTTCTCGCGCGCCGAATGGTTCTCCGGCGGCTCGGTGCCAGCCAGCGCCGAGCCGTTTTCGATCTTCGGCTATGCGCTGCGCGGCGATAAGCAGTATTTCTACGTCGTGCTGGCTTACGTGCTCGCAAGCTACGTCCTCGTCACCAATCTGATGCGCACGCGCGACGGCAGAGCGCTGGTCGCGATCCGCGACCATTATCTCTCCGCGGAGATCATGGGGATCAACCTGACGAAGTACCGCACGCTGTCGTTCGGGCTCGCCGCCTTTTTCGCCGGCATCGCCGGCGCGCTCTACGCGCATTACCAGCTCGTGGTCTCGCAGGAAGGCTTTGGCATCGAGCGGTCAATCCTGTTCCTCGCCATGATCATTATCGGCGGCACCGGCTCGATCATGGGCACGCTGATGGGAACGGCCTTCGTGGTGCTGCTGCCGGAATCGATGGAATGGCTCAGCCTGCAATTGAAGGGCGGCGCGATCGATCACGCGCTGTCGCTCAATACCAACATCACCTTCCTGCGCGAGATCGCGATCGGGCTCATCATCATCGCATTCCTGATGTTCGAGCCGGACGGGCTCGCGCATCGCTGGCGGCAGATCAAGGCTTACTGGAAACTCTACCCGTTCTCGCATTGAGCGCGGGCCATCTAAACGAAAAACAGGAGGAACAAACCCATGAAGATCAAAGCCCTTTTGAGCACCGCATCGCTTGCGCTGCTGGTCGGCGCCGTAGCCGCGCCGGCACATGCGCAGATCGCGATCGGCCATCTCGCCGACTATTCCGGCGCCACTTCCGACGTGGGAACGCCCTACGGCCAGGCCGTGGTGGATACCTTTGCCTGGATCAACAAGAATGGCGGCATCGGCGGCAAGCAGCTCAATGTCGACAGCAATGATTACGGCTACCAGGTGCCGCGCGCGGTCGCGCTTTACAAGAAGTGGTCCGGCGGCGAGAAGGTCGCGGCGATCATGGGCTGGGGCACCGCGGACACCGAAGCGCTGACGACCTTCGTCGCGCAGGACAAGATCCCCTATATGTCCGGCTCCTACGCCGCAGCACTCACCGATCCCGAGGGCAGCAGCGGCAAGGCGAAGGCCGCGCCGTATAATTTCTTCTATGGCCCGAGCTATTCCGATGCCATGCGCGCGATGCTGACCTGGGCGGCCGAAGACTGGAAGGCCAAGGGCAAGAGCGGCAAGCCCAAATTCGTGCACATGGGCGGCAACCATCCCTACCCGAACGCACCGAAGGCCGCCGGCGAGGCACTCGCGACCGAGCTCGGTTTCGAGGTGCTGCCGCCGATCGTGTTTGCGTTGACGCCCGGCGACTACAGCGCGCAATGCCTGAGCCTGAAGAGCAGCGGCGCCAACTACGCCTATCTCGGCAATACGGCTGCCTCGAATATCTCCGTGCTGAAGGCCTGCAAGACCGCGGGCGTCGACGTGCAGTTCCTTGGCAACGTCTGGGGCATGGACGAGAACGCTGCCAAGACGGCCGGCGATGCGGCGGACGGCGTGATCTTCCCGCTGCGTACCGCAGTGAGCTGGGGCGGTAACGCACCGGGCATGAAGACGGTGATGGAGATCTCGAAGATGTCCGATCCGACCGGTAAGGTCTATCGCCCCGTGCACTACGTCGCCGCCGTTTGCAGCGCGCTCTACACCAAGGAAGCGCTCGACTGGGCGGTCAAGAACGGCGGCGCCACCGGCGAGAACGTCGCCAAGGGCTTCTACCAGAAGAAGGACTGGGTGCCGGCGGGAATGGAAGGCGTCTGCAATCCCTCGACCTGGACCGACAAGGACCATCGCGGCACGCTCAAGGTCGATCTCTATCGCACCAAGATCACGGGCGCGACCGATGGCGACCTCAATGATCTCATGAGCAAGGGCGTGATCAAGCTCGAGAAGGTCAAGACGGTCGAGCTGCCGCGCAAGCCGGAATGGCTGGGGTGGTGAGCTCACCCCTCGCCTCGCGCACAACTGTCATCCCCCGCGAAAGCGGGGGATCCAGTACGCCGCGGCTTCTCAGGGCACGTCCGGCGTCTCTGGAATACTGGGTCGCCCGGTCAAGCCGGGCGACGACAGCGGAGAATGAAGAGACATGACCCAAACCGCCGAAGCAACGCGCCCCAGTCCAAGCGTCGTTCCCACGCCGCCGCTGCTCAGCGTGCGCAACATCGAGGTCGTCTATGACGACGTCATCCTGGTGCTACGGGGCTTGAGCCTCGAGGTGCCCAAGGGCGCGATCGTGGCGCTGCTGGGCGCCAACGGCGCCGGCAAGTCGACGACGCTGAAGGCAATCTCCGGCCTGCTCAAGACCGAGGACGGCGAGGTCACGCGCGGCGAGATCATGTTCGACGGCGACCGCATCAACGGCATCGACCCCGACAAGATCGTCCGCCGCGGCATCTTCCAGGTGATGGAGGGGCGGCGCATCGTCGCCGACATGACGTCGCTGGAGAACCTCAAGCTCGGCGCCTTCACCCGCAGCGACCGCGAGATCGATGCCGACCTCGACATAGTCTTCAACTATTTCCCACGCCTGAAGGAGCGCACGGGCCTCGCCGGCTATCTCTCCGGCGGCGAACAGCAGATGCTCGCGATCGGCCGCGCGCTGATGGCGCGCCCGAAGATGATTTTGATGGACGAGCCGTCGATGGGGTTGTCGCCGCTGCTCGTGAAGGAAGTGTTCGCGATCATCAAGAAGATCAATCGCGACCTCGGCGTCACCATCCTGCTGGTCGAGCAGAACGCACGCGCCGCGCTCTCGGTCGCGAGCCATGGCTACATCATGGAGCAGGGTAAGGTCGTGCTCGACGGCACCGCCGACGATCTGCGCGACAACGAGGACGTCAAGGAATTCTACCTCGGCGGCGCCGGCGACCAACGCAAGAGCTTCA
This sequence comes from Bradyrhizobium sp. CCGUVB23, assembly GCF_024199885.1. Lineage (NCBI taxonomy): Bacteria > Pseudomonadati > Pseudomonadota > Alphaproteobacteria > Hyphomicrobiales > Nitrobacteraceae > Bradyrhizobium > Bradyrhizobium sp. CCGUVB23. The sequence continues at coordinate 7,090,019 of NZ_JANADQ010000001.1, read as the reverse complement.
AGAACCTCAAGAGCTTCAAGCGACGCAAGCGCTGGCTATAGCGTTTTCAAGCGAAGTGGGAACCGGTTCGCGTGAAGAAAACGCGTCAAAACAAAAGCGTTTCACCCCAGCACTTGCTCGGCTTCCGTGACCGCGCAGAGAACATGATAGAACGACGACGCAGGAATGGTCTCGACCAGCGAGTTGCCGTCGCGGTCGAACTGATCATACCAGCCGCCCTTCACCGGATGGCTGAGATAGTGCCGTTCCAGCCGCACCAGCGCCGCGAGCGCCTTGTCCGCCGCGCCCGTCTCGCCGGATTCGGCCTGCGCGATCCACGCTTTCGCGATCTCGGTCTGCGGCCACAGCCGCCGCGAATGCCGGCGGATATTGCCGTCGACGTCGGCTTCGTCGATGAGGCAGCCAGTTGCGGTGTCGTAACAGCGCACCGCTGTCTGCAGCAATTCGCCGCGATAGCGGCCCGTCGGGCAGCCCGTGATGCGCTCGAATCCCTTCAACAGCCAGACCCATTCGGCCTGGTGGCCGGGCTCGACACTGACTGGCTCGATTTTGGACCAGTCCTCCTCGAAATATTCGCCGAGCGCGCGCTTCTGTTTGTCGTAGAGATTGGCGAGAAACAACGCGAAGAACTCGCCGGCGCGGTTCTGGAACGACAGGTCATGCGTCGCGTCAAAACACGCGATCATCGACTCGAACAGATGCATGTGTGGATTCTGCCGGCGCGGCATCGCCGTCGGCAGGCTCTCGTGAACACCGCCATGCGGCGAGCGCAAATGCGCGTCGATGAAGGCGAGCAGCGCGTCGATCTCGGCGCGAACCTGCGCGTCCCTGTCCAGCGCATAGACGGTCGCAAGCGCGAGCAGGATGAAAGCGTGGTCGTAGGCATCGCGCTTGCCGTCCAGCACGGTACCTTCCGGCGTCAAGCGATGCACGTAGCCCGGACGGCCGTCCGGCGCCTTGGCGCGCGCCAGCATGTACTCGAGACCCTTCAACGCGATCGCACGGCCGTCCGGATACCAGCCCATCTGTGCCGCCTTGGCATAGCAGTAGATCTGGCGGGCCTGCACCATCACGCGGCGAGGCGCCACACGATCCGCCGTGCCATCCTTGTGCAGCCGGTCGATGAAGCCGCCCGTAGCCCCATCCCAGCCTTCGCCCGACCACAACGGCAGCGCTGCGTCGATCGTTCGCCGCTTCAATCTGGCGACGACATCGGCGGCCTCCTCCGTCGTGATCCCCTGTTCGTCGGCCATTCCACCTTCTCCAGCTCCGGCTGCCGCCCTGATAGCGACGCGCGCGAGGCGGCGCAACGGAAGCGAACCAGTTGAGGACCAGCCATGACCGCCCATTACGACGCCCTTGAGACGCGCGCGCCCGACGAGCGCGAGGCCGAGCTGTTCTCGCGGCTGCCAGGCATCCTGCACCATGCCATGGCCGCACCGGCCTATGCCGAGCGTCTGAAGGGTTTCGAGCCGGCCTCCGTGACCTCGCGGGCGGCGCTGGCGCGGCTGCCGGTGCTGCGCAAGTCGGAACTGCCCGCCCTGCACAGGGCCTCCCAGCCCTTCGGCGGCTTCGTGGCGCACCCGCCCGGGGCATTCGCGCGCCTGTTCACCTCGCCCGGACCGATCTTTGAGCCGGAGGGAACCCAGGCCGACCCCTGGCGCGGGGCGCGGGCATTATTCGCCGCGGGCTTTCGGCCCGGCGACGTCGTGCTCAACACGTTCGGCTACCATCTGACCCCCGGGGGCTTCATTTTCGACGCCTCGGCGCGGGCGCTGGGCTGCGCGGTGATCCCGGCGGGCCCGGGCAACGCGGAAGCGCAATTTGAGCTGATCGAGGCCTACCGGCCGATCGGCTATAGCGGCACGCCGGACTTTCTGAAGATCCTGCTCGACGCCGCCGCAAGCGCGGGGCGCGATGTCTCCTCGATCAAGCGCGCGCTGGTGTCGGGCGCCGCGTTTCCGCCCTCGCTCCAGGCCGAGATCAAGGCGCGCGGCATCGACGCCTATCAGGCCTTCGGTACCGCCGATCTCGGCCTCATCGCCTTCGAGACCGAGGCCCGCGAAGGCATGGTCGTCAACGAGGACCTGATCATGGAGATCGTCAAGGCAGGCACCGGCGATCCCGTTGCGCCAGGAGACGTCGGCGAGATCGTGGTGACCTCGCTCGACCCGCATCATCCCTGGATCCGCCTTGCGATCGGCGACCTCACCGCGGCGCTGCCGGGCAAGAGCTCCTGCGGCCGCACCAACATGCGCATCAAGGGCTGGATGGGTCGCGCCGACCAGACCACCAAGGTCAAGGGCATGTTCGTCCGCCCCGAGCAGATCGCCGAGATCGGCAAGCGCCATCCCGCGCTCGGCCGCCTGCGCCTCATCGTCACCCGCGAGCGCGAAACGGATGCGATGACGTTGAAGGCCGAGACGGCGGCAGCAAGCGAGGCGCTCCACGAGGAGATCGCCGCCACGCTACGCGCGGTGACGAAGCTCGGTGGCAATGTCGAGTTGGTGAGCCCGGGCGCGCTACCGAACGATGGCAAGGTAATCGCCGACGAGCGGTGAGTGCTTAAATCCCAGTTTCCCTGGGATCGGGGAATTCTGCAGGGAAAATCACCCTGGCGCGGCTCTATCGTCGCCGAGGTCCAAGTCAACGTCACCTTCGGAGCATGGCCCAGCGTGTTCGGCGACGCCATGATGACCGCCGCGCTCCTCGACCGGTTGACCCATCACTGTGACATCGTCGATCAGCGCGCGGTTGCAGGTTATTGATCTCGCCCGAGAGTTGCGCTTACTAGCTCTGGGAGCTGGGGGTTATCTTAATGCATTAGGCATAGCTCGGGACGACGAGCAACATTGGGCATCCCGCCTTGTTTTGGCGGGCCGCAGAATTATTGTCTGCTGCTGAGGATTGGCCTGTTGGCGGCCCCGCTTATCCGAAGAGGGTGCCCACCTTTTGACCCTTCGGCCACCTGTCGTCCACGCGATCCGTCCCTAGTGCGACCCTCCCAGCCTAAATGATTGGCCGGCCGTCTTTGGCATGGGCTGGAGCGGAACGGGGACTGAAATGGACTGGCTCGATCGGCTGCTTTTTCCGAATAACCGGACGCTGCAGCTTGTTGCCATCCTGAGCTTCTCCGTGGCCTTCTCCTATCTCCTCACCGGCAACCAGATATCCAAGGCCAACTGGGGCGTGATCGATGACCACGAGGTGTTTAGCTATCTGGGACCCGATCTGCATCTGCCCGCGGGCAAAATCTGGAGCACGCTCATCGAAAAGACCGAGGTCGGGCAATTGCAGGGACGCTTTCGACCCGTCTTCTATCTCCTCAAGGTTAGCGAGGCCTCCCTCTTCGGACCCGATGTTCACCTGTGGTATCTCGTCAACACGGTCTGCTTTGCCTTCTTTCTTGCCTCCGTCTGGTGGACGATTTCGCGATTTGTTGGCGTATGGCTCGGCGGGCCGATAGTTGCCTGGATCGCGCTTCTACCTTTGTGGAGTGATGTCTGGTCCCGCCTCGGACCGTCGGAGATATTTGGCGCCGCGGCTGTCGCGGCAATGATCTTGGGCGCCGATCTTGTTTTCTTTTCCAGATGGAGGCTTGGCCCGAGCGCAGGCGCGATCCTCCTCACCGTTGCAGCGGTTGCTCTCGCCGGCCTGAAAGAGACGTTCCTGCCTCTGGCGCTCTTTGGACCCGCTTTCGTATTTGCGCTGGCGCGGACCTACAAACGACTGTCCACAATTCTCATCCTTCTACTTACAGCGCTCGTTCTGACTTCCATCGCTTCGATCGCCTTCATGATCGTCAAGGAGGTACGCAGCATGGGCGGGGCTGACTACTATGGGAAATCGGCCGGCCCATCCCAGACTATTCTATTCGCAATAGTGGGCACGCTGGAAGCACTGTCGCTTACGTGGTGGTTATGGGTTCTCCCAATAGTCTTCTTCCGATTGTTGAAGGTCCTCCCGAACAAACCACTTACACATTGGATCACGCTCTCGTGCGGCGCATTCGCGATTTATCTCTTCTTTGTCGCGATGTACGCCGCTCAATGCGGCGTGTACCGCATGCTCTTTCCACACAATTCTCGATACGACTTCCCAGCGATGCTGCTCGTTCCAGCCGTCTGCTGCCTTATCTTGTGCGAGCTATCAAGCAAACTCCGCGATCACTTCCCTGACCGCACGATCAAATACGCACAACTCGCTGCCTCGGTTTTCTGGATATTCGCTCTCGTAACCGGAAACTTAAAAAGCCCGCCCGCCCTCGCGGTCGCTGTCAAAAAAAACATCGACTCCACCAATTCGTTCTTCCACGAAGTGGAGCGCGTAGCACGTGCTGCTCAGCAAGCCCCGGTTAGTCCAGTTGTCTTAGATGCTCATGGCCCACGCGCCTATGAACCAGTACTTTCAGTGATGGCCTATCTGCGCGCGTTAGGTGTTCATAATGCCATAGCTGTCAGGTTCACTCCTGAGGAAAACACAAAAGACAACGCGCTCTATAGCGGACTTGAACGCACCCTGGTCGATATCGAGCACGCGGCAACCAATGGCTTCACACCACTGACGACCGCCTTGTCCGATCGATCAAAAGGATGCCTCAGCGTCGGCCTACTTGGGCCGCCGGACAACGCCTGCACTCCATTTCAGATCAACCTTCAGATCAGCGACAAATGACGGATGCATGGAAGGTACTTGTGGCCCACTCTAGCTCCAGCATGAACACCAATGCGATTGGCATGGCGAATGAAGCCTCGCGGGCGTTCGTCTCCATTGTCGCGCCATGCTTCAACGAGGAGGAAAGCGTCGGTCAGTTCGTACGGCGCGCAAGCCTAAGCGCAGTAACGGCCGTGGGAGCGAACTACGAGATCATCCTGGTCGACGACGGCTCTTCGGATGAAACGTGGAAAGCTATTGAGGAACTCATCAATAAGGGTGATCCCATCATCGGGATCCGGCTTTCCCGCAATTTTGGTCATCAAATTGCATTAACCGCTGGACTATCGGCGGTGAGAGGCACCGACATCTTTGTGCTGGATGCCGACCTGCAAGATCCTCCGGAGTTGCTCGGCGAGATGCTCCGGGTCAGATATGCAACGGGCGCCGACGTAGTCTATGGAAAACGGCGAAGTCGGGTGGGCGATAGCTGGTTCAAAAAGGCGTCGGCGCGTTTTTTCTACCGGCTATTGGAAAGGATGACCGATATCGTGATACCCGTCGACACCGGCGATTTCAGACTTATGTCGCGTCGCGTGACGGACTTGATCGCCCAAATGCCAGAACGGGATCGCTTCATCCGCGGCATGGTAGCGTCAGTCGGCTTCCGGCAAGTTCCGTTTGAATACGATCGTCAGCAGCGATTTGCCGGCGAGACCAAATACCCCTTGCGAAAAATGCTTGCATTCGCGGCCGATGCATTTCTTGGCTACTCGATGACTCTGCTTCGGTTTTCTTCTATCGCAGCGATTTGTCTTCTGATCGTACTTTTTGCCGTCGGCCTCTACTCCCTCTACGCCTGGATGTACCTGACAGTTGAACGGGGTTGGACCAGCTTAATGATCTCCATCATTGTTGCATCCTTCTTCCAGTTGGTCTCGCTCAGCATCATCGGCGAATATGTCGGGCGGATATATCTGAGCGGAAAGGCGCGTCCGCTGTTCATTGTGGACGCCGTGAAACGGAGTGCGGTGCTTGATGTCCCCGCGAAAGATAGAGCGGCGGCGGAATGACAATTCGAGTACAAAAAGCACTTGCTTTGGCGCTTTGCCTTGGCATTGCAATAAGCAATCTCCTGTCCATGTCCCGCTGGACGGAAGATCGCGGCGTCAATGATGACATTTGCTATCTTCGGCAGGCGCATCTCTTCCAGAGATTTGGCGTCGACGGACTCGAGACTTCCCTCACAAAGGACGACGACCGTTACCTGATCAACAAATTGCACCGACTGCCAGGAGGATGGGACGAAGGCAAGATACCCCCTTGTCACACGTACATATCCACGCTGAACAAATGGGTTCTTCAATATCCGCCGGGCACGGGGTTCGTGCTGGCCCTATTCTCGCCCGGCACTCAGGTAGTACCCCTGTACACCGTATGCACCCTTCTCGTTTTTGCGTTTGTTGTCCTCGCGATTCGGCGCGCCCAGACGCAAGCTACCCTGGCGATTGCAATGGTTTTCGGCGCCGTCGCGCTATATTTGATGATCAATCCGACCAAGGCCAGTTATTCTATGGCGCCGACCATGGCCGTTTGTGCAGCCGCGGGTTGGCTAACGGCGCAGTTGTTCAATTCGCGACGCGACCATTCCTTTGCAATATTCTCCGCTCTCGGATTCCTGCTCGGGCTATCAGTCAACTTTCGTTTGGCCAATCTGCTGCTGTCCGCCGGATACTCTCTGACTTTGTTCGGCACATTCCTGTTAACGCGCAACATGACGAGCTTCTTGAGGGGGGTCTCCTTCGGAGTGGGCTTGCTGTTCGGGGTGTCGCCAACTTTGGTCGCGAATGCCATCAACGCTGGCTCGCCATTTTCGACGACCTACGGAGCTGCTGATGCCGTTTCTCCGCAACTGGATTTGGCGACGCTGCTCGAATATGCGATGGACCCGCAGTTCGGATTGCTATTGCTCGCCGTCGGTTGGACGGCCCTGCTGACGCGCCATAGCGCAAGAGGCGGAGTTACGATGGTCTTAGCCGCCAATCTCGCCGTCAATATCCTATTTTTTGCGACACATCCCGTTTTTACGCCCTACTACACAGTTCCGTGCGCCGCACTTTCGCTCTGGACCCTGCTGTTTACGGTAGTTGAATCTAAGCCGACGGGCCGTACGGGCCCCAAGACGATACGCCCAGAGTGACAATCAGCACGACTGAGGCTGGCGTTTCACGATCGCCTGCCAGTACTGAACGAAGGAGGCTAAAAGTACAGTCTCATTCGCTGACGGCCGTGGCACGTTGTTGCCGCAGCCCGAGCCTCCGAACTTCTAGCGCAGCCATTCCGGCCGCTTAGGGAGTCGAGTGATGCGCTACATCCTACCGCTCTGTTTATTTCTATCCGGCTGTTCTTCAGGGTGGGTAGACGCCCCTGCACCCCCATCAGCCGTCCAGCCAGTGGGACCTCCTAGCCAGGAAGCCTTGCAAAAAGGCATCGGCAGTTCTGTGAAAGAAGCCAGACTGACGCAGCCCGTCGAGATATCGGCGCTGCGCAGAACTGACCATGGGCCAGGTGATTATTTTGTTTGTCTGAGAGAGGCGGCTCCGGTGCCTGGCAGGCCGCACTACACCTTTTCGGTGTTCTTCAATAACGATGTTTACGAGGGCTCGAGACAATCGGTGCTTTTCGAAGAATGCGAGCAGCAGCAGTATTCCCGGTTGAACTGAATCTGCGACCGGATCAGCCATTCGCGAGATCTCAAGCGACTTCGGAGCGTACGCACGCTGATTGATCCGTACTTCGATTGCCTCAGTCGCTATCGGACAATCGGCCGCGCCCGAGGCAGGGCCCGCCCATCCCCAAAAAGTCCTATGCGCCGAAAACTAGACTTTCCACACGCTTGGCCTTAAACAAACACATGTGTTTGCGGAGCACCCGCCCGCTTCTCGGGGGAAGACATTGTCTGGCACATGCGCGTGTTCGTGGTCGGCCAAGTGGCCCCCTGGATTGCGGATCGTGACAATGGAAGGCTATTCTCGTCTTGACCTCGACATTCATCGGTGGGCCTTCTCGCGCAGAAATAGACTTGATTGCTGATCAGGCTACATTTGGTTCGCGTCCCTCTGGCTGGATGCGGCTAACTTTACTCGGCTTTTGCCACGTCATCGCGTGCTGCATCTCGCTGATCATCGTGGTCGACAACTACGACGTATTTCTTCGACTCGCCGGAAATGATCCTGACCATCTTCGAGCGGCTGCTCTCGGGGTGGCCCCCTTCGCCCTCGTGTCCGTCGCGTTTGCCTTCAGCCGCTTCAGTTTCGGCTATGCGCTCGGTTTCTATGCCTACACTCTGATCCTGGGCTATCTCTGGCTCGTGAACTTTTCGACGTTTCCTTATGATCACTTCAAGGCGTCAGTGTCTGCCTTCGCCTCGGGGGTCGCCTTCCTGGCACCGGCGCTCCTGATCACGTCGCCGATCAAACAGCGTTTCGCGCTGACGCCTGAAATGTTCAGAAGACTTCTGTCGGCGATCCTGATCGCGGCCGCGGCTGTCGTTGCGATGGGGATGTTTTACCACTTTCGGCTGGTCGGCCTCGAGGACATCTACCAGTTTCGCAATGAGCTGGGATTCCCGAAGCCGCTGGAATACGCCATGGGAATGACCTCGGGCACGCTGCTACCCTTTGCATTTGCGTGTTTCGTCTGGTTCGACATGCGCCTGCGCGCAGCGCTGTGCCTGCTCTTGCTCGTCCTCTTCTGGCCGATCACGCTGAGCAAGGTGTCATTGTTCGCCCCGGCATGGCTGATGTTCCTGGCCGCACTGACCCGTTTCTTCGAGGTTCGGACCGCGGTCATGGTCTCTCTTCTCCTGCCACTGCTGGTGGGGATTGCAGCGGCCGCACTCAACGCCTTCCACCTGCTTCCACACCAGGCATTCATTGCCTACTTCGGGTCAGCAAATTTCAGAGCGTTCGCGCTCACGTCCAGCGCAATGGACTTCTACAACGGCTTTTTCTCCAGCCACGACGTGACCCATTTCTGCCACATCGGCATCATCAATCGGCTGGTGGCCTGCCCCTATCAGGACCAACTCTCCGTTGTGATGCAGAACACCTATCATATTGGCTACTTCAACGCCTCGATGTTTGCGACGGAAGGAATCGCCTCCCTCGGCATGACCTGGGCGCCACTTTCAGCCCTCGGCTGCGGGCTCCTGTTCGGCTTCGCCAACCGTGTTTCCGCGGGACTGCCGGCCAAACTCGTCTTCCTGTCCGGTGGAGTTCTGCTCAACATCCTGATGAACGTGCCGCTGTCGGTCGCGCTAGCGAGTCACGGCGCCTTGCTGTTGCTCCTGCTTTGGTATGTTACACCTCGTTCCCTGTTCGCGGAGCGCGACGTCGATCTCGAGCCCAAGGCGAGCGTGTCCCGACATTCGTAACAGCCGTGCCCGCAACGTGGCGGGACAACGAACTCCCAATTCGATGGACTAGCTCGACAGGAATGCCTGGTAGGCCCGCCGAATGCCGTCATCGAGCGAGGTCTGCGCGCACCAACCGAGCTCGGAAAGGCGGCTGACGTCGAGCAGCTTGCGCGGCGTGCCGTCGGGGCGCGAAGTGTCGAAGGTGATGGCGCCACGGTACCCGACGATGTCGGCGACGACGCGGGCGAACTCGGCGATGGTGACGTCCTCGCCCGTGCCGATATTGATCAGCTCCGGGGCCGAATAGGTCTTCATGAGGTGGACGCAGGCATCCGCCATGTCGTCGACATAGAGGAACTCGCGCCGCGGCGTGCCGGTGCCCCAGACCGCGACGCTCGCCGCACCCGAGAGCTTCGCCTCGTGGAAGCGGCGGATCAGGGCGGCGACGACGTGGCTGTATTCGGGATGATAGTTGTCGCCGGGGCCGTAGAGATTGGTCGGCATCACACTGATGAAATCGCTGCCATACTGGCTGCGATAGGCCTCCGCCATCTTGATGCCCGCGATCTTGGCGATCGCATAGGGTTCGTTGGTCGGCTCGAGCGGGCCGGTGAGTACCGAATCCTCGCGCAAGGGCTGCGGCGCCAGTTTTGGATAGATGCAGGAGGAGCCCAGGAACATCAGCTTCTCCACGCCGTTCAGATGCGCGGCGTGGATCACATTCGCGGCGATCGCGATGTTGTCGTAGATGAACTCGGCGCGCAGCGTATCATTGGCGACGATGCCGCCGACCTTGGCGGCGGCAAGAAAGACGACTTGTGGCTGATTATGGACGAACCAGTTGAACACGGCGGCCTGATTGCAGAGGTCGACTTCACTGCGACTGGCCGTGAGCAGCCTGACGTCCTCTTGGGCAAGCCGGCGCAAAAGCGCGCTGCCCACCATGCCGCGATGGCCGGCGACGTAGACGCTCTTGCCCTTCAGCTCAAACGCTACGCTTGCCATCGGTGGCTTCCCGTTTGACTTCGGCCAGATCGCCTGTCACCATCTCCTGCACGAGCTGCGCGAAACTGCGCTTCGGCTTCCAGCCGAGTTGCGCGCGCCTTGCTGGCATCGCCGACGAGGAGATCGACCTCGGTGGGACGGAAATAGGTGGGATCGATCTTCACCACCGTCTTGCCGCTCTTCACATCGACGCCGGTCTCGTCGACGCCCTTGCCGCGCCATTCGATCCGGCGGCCAACCTCGGCAAAGGCGGGCTCGACCATCTCGCGAACCGAGCGGGTCTCGCCGGTTGCCAACACGAAATCGTCGGGCTTGTCGGCTTGCAAGATCATGCGCATGCCCTCGACATAGCCTCTGGCATGGCCCCAGTCGCGCTTGGCCTCGAGATTGCCGAGAGAGAGCGCGCCCTCGAGGCGGACTTCGATGCGAGCGACACGCAGGTGATCTTGCGGGTCACGAAGGTTTCGCCGCAGATTGGACTCTCGTGGTTGAACAGGATGCCACTACTCGCAAACATGCCGGAGGCTCTTGGAGGGGTCGCCAATTGGGAGTCTCAACGCCCCCATCCGGCCCTTCTTTGGACATGTCGGGGGGCCGGGTCAAGCCCAGACATGTCCCGGACGAATGGCTGGAACTGATGAATCGGCCGCGTAGATCAGGCGTGGGAAATGCGTGGCCTCCGGGCAAGGAGCCTCCACACTTTCCCTCGCTCACCCGGTCCGGCCCGAGGCCCGCCCGCTCGAACACAGAAAAAGCACGTCCACGTATCCGATCTCTGAGATTCGCGCGACAATGTCGCTTTCAGTCGCCCTCGTGCACTGCCCTCCTTTTCTGAGCCAATACGCATCGTACCCGGCGCTGCCCATGTAGCCGAGTATTTGCGCGACAGACGCACCGAATTTCCCGAGCCCCGCCTCGTCAAGCTCGACAAAAAGCGCCGGCTTTGCCTGCTTCAATATCTCCGGCGCGCCCCGCAACACGATCAGCTCGGCACCCTGAACGTCAATCTTGATCAAGCTCGGCTTGCCAGCGCCCTTGTCCAACACCAGATCGTCCAAGCGCACCGTTTCTACCGCGACGCCCGTGTCGTCCGTGGACAGCTTATGATCCCCTGGATGGTGAGGATTGATCTTCAGCAGTGCTTTGCCGGACGTTTCTGAGGCGGCGGCCTTGATCAAACGGGCTCGACCGATCAAGCCATCCCGATTGAGCATCGACTGCAAGGCTTCGAAATTTCTGTCTTCCGGCTCAAGCAGAATCACTTGACCCTGCGGACCCACCCAGGACGCGAAGCGCTTCGAAAAGAAACCAACATTCGCCCCCACATCGATCACGACGGAGCCGACCGGAACAAACTGCTTGAGCTCGTCGACTGGCCCAGCTTCCAGGTACTCTTTATACATGGAATAGGATGCTAGAAACATCCGCTGAAACAGCTTAGACCTGGAACCGAATTCGGCCACGACTCCGAACACCCTGACGGCAAGATCCCGCAATAGCTTTTGAAACATTGTTGCGTCAACTCTGCCGATTTCTGTACAATCCACGATTGAGCCAGCGGTGCAAAGAGAATTGGTCGGTTTGGTCTGCCCGCACGAGATTACCCTCTTATGAAGTCTAGATCTGCGAAACTGCCGCTTGTCCTGGCCGCCCTGTTCTTCCTGCTGCCGCCGTCATTGGCCCTTCTGTACCCGATCTCGTTCTGGCTCGGCAACGACTATGAGCCTCTTGGCCTTGCCAATGCACTCAATCTCGCTTTCCGCCTGGGCCACCACCATATGTATCCGGCGAATGGCCTGACGAACCATCCGGGCCTTCCCTTCTACTTTCTGACTTGGTCGGCTCTGGCGCTCAGCGGATATCCGTTCGCGTCCACCCCACTCGAATTCTTTCACGCAGTCCTCGAGCACATCCGCACCTACCAGTTGCTTGCGATGGCGCTGGCTGCCCTGGTCGGCGCCTGTAGTGTCTACCTGTTCGTCCGGATAACCGCTTCTCTGGTCTCCGCGCCGGTGATCGTCCTCAGCATTCTGCTTTGGATGTTGTCGACCCCGGGCACGGTCACGACGTTCCTCTCGCCGAGTAACGAATCCTTCGCGTTTGCGGTCAATTCGCTCTTCCTTTTCAGCCTGTTCCAGATCACGCGGGATGACCGCGGGATGCTCAAAACGTTCGTCCTCGCGGCCGCAGTCAGTTCAATCGCGTATCTCAACAAGTTGTCCTACATCTACGTGCCCGCGGCTCTCTGCGCGGCAATGATCGCGCAATACGGCTTCTCCCGAAGCAATTCCGTTCGACTTCTGGGAGGGTTGATCGTCTTCAGCGCAATGTTCGTCGCAATCCTCATAGCCATCGGTTACTTCATCATTGGCTGGAACGACTTCCGCGCGCTTTTGAATTTTCATCGCGCCGTGGCGCTCGGATCTGGCCTCTACGGAGCCGGTAGCCAGACTGTCGTAAGTTCCGATGAGGTCCTCAGTGCATTTCGCGCAATTCCATCGGACAAGACATTTGCCCTTCCGATCGCACTCATCGGAGGAGCAGGACTGTCACTCACGGCAGGACTACTCCTGCTCAGAAGTCGGCAGCCGCGTCCCGAGCTTACGATTGCCATTGGGTGCGGCGTTGCGAGCGCACTGTCCGCCCTGTTCGTTTTCAAGCACTACGCCTTCCACTACTCCGCCGGCGTTTCGGCCACTCTACCGGGCTGCGTCATTGCGTTTCATCTCCTCATGAAGGGACGTCTCTCGCGGATCGCAACCTTGATTGCTGCGTCCGTCACGGTGCTCGTGGCGTATCCGGTCGCCCTGCGGCTACAGTCCTATTTGAGAAATCACGCGGAGCTAACCAAGGCCGCTGTGCTCGACCGCGACGAGATTCGCAACCTGACTGGAAGCAGGGTCATCGAATTCGCCTATCGCGTACCCTTTCCCGAATACGGGGAAGGATTTGTACTGACCTATGCCGGTATCCAGCCATTGACCGCGGCCTATCTAGGAGATAGGCGGGGCACCACGAACAGTTTTGCGGAGGCTCTCGTGCATGAAGATGTAGGAGCATACGTGATCGACAAGAACTATTTTCCTACTGCCGATGCAGTCAAAGCGGCCAGCAACGTCGATCTGTTGGGGCCTAAGCCCGTCCAGTACCAGGACGGCGACACCCTGCTCGAGCTTCGCACCGTCTTTCTTCTCTTGCGTCCGGTCATCCAGTAAGTCGTCACACGCCCGAAGACCGCTCCGAAGGAAGCGCTACGATCATGTCCACCCCTCCCACGGCCGACGTCCTCCCCCTCCGCAGTGCCCGGAAGCACGGCTTCGTTCAGCACACCGAGGACACGATCGATGACCAGGTGCATTGGCGAACGATCAACTCCGCCTACTACAACGATGATCGCGCCTACATGCGATTCCTGATCCCGCGTCAGAAGCGGGTATTAGAGCTCGGCTGCGGCCGCGGCGACTTGCTGGCGACGCTCGAACCGAGCTACGGCGTTGGCGTCGACTTCAGCCCGCGCGCGATCGAGCGCGCAAAGGCCCAGTACCCCAATTTGAACTTCATTGTTGGCGACGTCGAAGATCCGGACACGATGACGTCCATCGAGGGTCCCTTCGATTACATCGTGATTTCAGACACGATAGGAATGTTCGAGAAGATAGATGAAACGCTGCGAACGGTGCACCGTCTCAGTACGCCGGAGACGCGGCTGGTAATTGCCTACTACTCGCATCTCTGGGAGCCGATCCTGAAAGTCGGCGAAATCCTTAAGCTCAAGAGCAAGCAGCCGCCGATCAACTACTTCGCGACCGCTGACTTCCTCAACCTGATGGACCTTGCGGATTTCGAGGTCATCCGACAGGAGCAACGCCAGCTCTTGCCACGCAAGCTTCTGGGTTTCGGCACATTCGTCAATCGCTTCGTCGCACCGCTGCCGGGAATACGGCGGCTCTGCCTACGTACCTATCTGGTGGGACGACCGATCCGGCCATTCCCGGGCCGAAAGTTCTCGGCGAGCGTCGTCATTCCCTGCCGCAACGAGCGAGGCAACATCGAAAATGCCATTCTTCGAATGCCCCGCTTTGCATCGCAACAGGAGATCATCTTCGTCGAAGGCAATTCCGTGGACGGCACGTTCGAGGAATGCGAACGCATTCAGGATAAGTACAGAGACGAGTGGCAGATCAAGATCTTGAAGCAAGACGGCAAAGGCAAGGGAGACGCCGTTCGCAAAGGATTTGCTCACGCGACGGGCGACGTACTGATGATCCTGGATGCGGATCTCACGATGCCGCCGGAGGAGCTTCCGAGGTATCACGCCATCGTGGAAACGGGAAAAGCCGATTTCGTGAACGGAACGCGCCTCGTCTACCCGATGGAGAACGAGGCGATGCGGCCACTCAATCTTCTAGCAAATCGGGCGTTCGCCTACATCTTCAGCTATCTCGTCAACACCCGTCTTACCGACACGCTTTGCGGCACGAAGGTGCTGCGCCGCAGTGACTACGAGGCCCTCATCAAGGAGAGGTCCTACTTTGGAGACTTCGATCCGTTTGGTGATTTCGACCTGATCTTCGGCGCGGCGAAGCAAAATCTCAAAATGATCGAGACTCCCGTCCACTACAAAGCGCGTACATTTGGCGATACCCAGATCTCCCGCTTTCGAGACGGTTGGCTGCTACTAAAAATGGTACTATTTGCTTTTCGGAAGTTGAAGGCAGTTTGAAATACCAAGCTGTTCTATGATCATTTGTTCAGGTCGTGAATGACATGGCAGGAATCCAAATTCCGTATGCCCCACGTAAAGGATTGGCGGAACAACGCCCGGCAGTATTTTTCGATCGTGACGGCGTTCTAAATGTCGACCGCGAATACACGTTTCAGATCTCCGAATTCGTCTGGATCGAGGGCGCGATTGAAGCCGTAAAGGCGGTCAATGATGCTGGCTATTTCGCTTTCGTGATAACCAACCAATCAGGCGTAGCTAGAGGCCTCTATGAAGAGAGCGACGTGCATATCCTGCACGATTGGATGGCAACCCAGTTGGCGGCGCATGATGCACGTATTGATGCCTTTGAATATTGCCCATTTCATCCAGAAGGAGTGGTCGAGCGTTACAGATGTGTAAGTGACCGACGAAAGCCACAACCCGGCATGATTTTTGATCTTTTGAACAGATTTCCCATCGACGTCACGAATAGCTTCGTCGTCGGTGACAAGTCGTCCGATATGGACGCAGCTCGCGCCGCAGGGTTGTCCGGCCGTCTCTTTGGAGGCGGGAACCTCCAGAGCTTCATTGCGCCACTCCTGGCGCAGAACAGGTGAAGGCGGTGGGACCACCTAGGCTAATCCTTGCGTCGGAGTTCTATCCACCAGATGAAAGCACGACGGCGACCTATCTCGGAGCTATCGCCCATTCGATCGCCCTCGACATGAAGGTAGTCGTGCTCTCTGGAACTCCCGGTTCCGCCAGGCAAGCGGAGGACGACCCAAAGGCTCCCGATGTCATCGAGATCCTGAACCGGCGCCCGCCCAAGCACGCGCTTGGAAGGCGCCTTATCGCGAATATGGCGCTGGCGATGAGGATGTTCTGGGCGGTCTACCGACGAGCACGCTCAAACGACGTCGTCATGTCAGTCACGAGCCCGTTCACGCTACCATATGCGATCACGCTTGCCGCAAGGTTGCGGCAGGCAAATACGGCGTTACTGATCTACGATCTCTATCCTGAGGCGCTGGAGGCAGCCGGACTTGCCCGACGAACGTCCCTGGTTGCGCGCACTTTTCGTGTTGCCAATGCATGGCTCTTCAGATCGTTGGATGTGATCTTCGTCATCGGCCGCGACGTACCTCCTCTTCTGCTGCGCTATCCGCGAGTGAATGCGGAGAAGATCCATTTCGTGCCAAACTGGACGCTGCTTCCTATTGGCTTCCGCGAGCCCGATGATGAAAATCGCTTCAGAAAGGCCCATTCCTCGCAATTCATTGTTGGGCTATGCGGCAATCTCGGCTTCACGCACGCGCCTCGTACCGTCTTCGAGGCTGCACGGCTGTTACGAAACGAGCAAAATATACACTTCGTTCTCTCCGGATGGGGGATTGGATGGTCAGAGCTTAGAAGCCTTCAAGAGTCCGAGAAGCTAGAGAATGTAACCCTGCTGGACCCCGTACCGGAGGACCAGCTCGTCGATTTTCTTGCGGCTGCGGATGTGTGGCTTATTCCTTACCGGCATAAAGTAGCCGGCGTTTCCATCCCAAGCCGGCTCTATAATTTTCTGGCGGTCGGGCGCGCCGTCATCGTGGCGACGGAACCACATTCTGAGGTTGCATTAGCGGTAACCGAAGAAGGTATCGGATGGATTGTGCCCCCGGAAGACCCACTCCAACTCGCGCAGGCGGTGCGCAACGCGGCAGCAGATCGGGCAACCACGCATGAACGAAGCCGCCGAGCGGCCACCGCTGCCCTCAAATATACCGAGGAAGCTTCGACTGGCGCTTACCGAAAGATTCTGCGGAGCTTGTGCTCCCGACATGCTCAGTGAGCTACCGACGGTGCTCCTGTTGGATTGGTCGCCGCAGATGTCGAATCTGCCCTGATTCGATCACTATCAGACGTAGAATAGCCTCGACGCAACCTAGCTTTCCGAAGCTGGCGCAAGACGATGGCCGACAAGATCATGAAACCTTCAGTTGTACGTTCGTTCTTGTCGTATCGTTGGATCTTGCTCTCGATCGGGGGCGTGACATTTCTTCTCTTGGCAACCGCCATCTTCCTGCTCGTCGGGCCATTAACAACTATTCGATCGGCAATAGATATTGGCTCCTTTACCGTGAACGGAAAAGACGAACTGTTGGACGTTCCAGACCTGGTGGCAAAGCGAATTCCGGTCGTCTACGTCCCACTCGCCCTGTTGGAGTTAGGGAAGAAGGGCGTGCCGGCCCCGACTCTGAGCGCCCTGCGGAACTCCACCGCAGAGAGCATCGGACGTACCGTGGCTTTGCAGAGCGTCATTGACCCGAGCGCCGAGACCGACGCGAAGCAATTTCAACAAAACGTCCTTGATCAAATCATCGGCGCCCAGAAACGACGAAGCGATTTCATCCGCGAGGGCATCGCTGCGCGCACCGTGTTGGCCAAGAAATCGACCGATGATCTGAGTCAGCAGATCACCAACAGCCTAAAGGCCAGTAACGACTTTGAGGAATTGTCCGATGAGCTACGAGCGTCCTTGCGCTCACAACGCGAAGATTTGGCTGCACAGCAGGCTCGCGATGCTCAGCAACCACCGCCCTCTTCCACCGACGACACCAAACGTTCTCGAGAGCTCATCTCGGCCCAACTGAACCTGTTAGCTAGCCTGTCCATCGAACGAACTGAACTCGCCCGAGATCTTATGGCGACCCGCACGGAACACGCGTCGCAGGAAAGCGCTCTCGCGGAAGCGCAACTTTTGCTGAAATCCATCAACGAAACGCGAGTCTCTCTCGCACCGGAAAGAGCGACCACGACAGAAAGATCGCGACCACTCAAATTCCTGTTCATTGCTGCCGTCGCCTCCATTTTGGTCATGTTCGCGGCAGCTGCTCTCTTACACAACTTTGCAGAGACAAAGACCTGAAGCTCGGGCTTTCGACTCATTTGATCGGCAAACCCCGCCCATGTCGCACAGTTCAATGACTACGACTTTTGATCGAAGCCCTGAAGCATCAACTGTACTCACGGCCAGCAGGCTCGGGCCCGCCCTACTTATTTCCGTTCACGTCGTACTTTGCTCCGTGTCACTCGCTTACGTCACGCGATTTTATGGATCGCTGATGCGACTAACCGAAGTTAATCCGGACGTATTGTTCAAGGCCGCCCTGAATATCGCGCCCTTTGCGTTGATCTCAGTTTTCTTTTCCTTTGCCCGGTTCAACTTCGGCTACCTGCTCGGATTCTACTTCTACACGATGATTCTAGGCTATCTTGGGCTAATCGAACTATCCAAGTTCTCCTACGATCATTCCTTGGCATACGCCTCGGCTTTTACGTCGGCGATCGCCTTTCTCATTCCTGCACTGTTCATTGCGTCCCCCATAAAACCGCCATTTGTCATATCGGAAAAGGCCTTTGGCAGATTCTTGATGTCAATCGTTGTTCTCGCATCGATCATTGTTGGCTGCGGCGCCGTCTTCAACCTAAGACTGGTGGGACTGTCCGACATCTATAGCTTCCGCAACGAGCTTCAATTTCCGACCTGGCTAGAGTATGCAATGGGCATCGCATCGAACGTGCTGCTTCCATTTGCATTTGCATACTTTGTTACGCAGAAGAGCTGGTGGCGAGCTGCGTTGACGCTGATGCTCCTGTTGCTGTTTTACCCGATCACACTCAGCAAGCTTTCGCTGTTCGCGCCGGGATGGTTGTTGTTGCTGAGCCTAGGCTCGGTTCTGTTTGAAGCCAGAACAACTGTCGTTCTTTCGCTCCTCTTGCCGATTTCAGTTGGAGTACTTCTGGCGAAACTATTTGACGCGGATGCGATCACATTTCAGCAATTCATCGCATACTTCAGTTTGGTGAACTTCAGGATGGTCGCCCTACCATCGAGTGCTCTTGACTACTACAATGATTTCTTTTCGACGCACGAGTTGACCTACTTTTGTCAGGTCAATTTCGTAAAGACATTTGTCAATTGCCCTTACCGCGAGCCGTTGGCCATCGCGATGCAAAATGCCTATCAGATCGGGAATTTCAACGCCTCCCTGTTCGCGACCGAAGGTATCGCATCAGTTGGAATGATTTGGGCTCCCATCTCTGCCCTGGTATGCGGGTTGATCATATCGCTCGGCAATTGCCTATCATCGGGTCTACCGCCGAGATTCGTGCTTTTGTCTGCCGGCGTTCTCGCGCAAACGTTCGTCAACGTCCCGCTCACGATTTCGTTCGTCACTTATGGCGCCGCGCTCCTCTTTTTGCTCTGGTTTCTTACCCCTCGTTCAATCTTTGAGCCTCAATATCGAGTCGGTCCACGGTCTATCGAGAGCTGACCTTCCCTCAACTTGGTCAGGTCACAGCTGCTCCGAGCATTGGATTCGCTAGATGAAGAGTCTTCGTGGCGGCGAGCACAACGCGTAGCTTGAGAGGCGCACCTGCGCATCAGAAGGGGAAGAAGAGAATGGTCTGGAACCTCAAGCGATCCCGTTGGGACACTCGAACCTTCGATAGTGCCGCCTTGTGGGCACTGGTTCTTGGCGGGCTCCTCGTGCTGGTGATGGTGTATGTGCCGTGGTGACGGTCACGATCACCGATCGTGCAGAGTCTTCTCCCGGAAGCAACGCCAGCTAGAAATCCCGGATCAGCCTAATCACCTCGTGCTGCTGCTCGCGCGTGATTTCGGCAAACATAGGAAGCGAGAGAATCCTACCCTGATCGCCGAAGGCGTGCGGGAATTGATCTGGCCTGTGCGCATATCGCGCATAGGCGGGCAGCAACGGTAGCGCGGCGGGATAGTTAATCGCCGTCTGTACCCCATTCGCATTCAGGTACGACGCCAGGCCGTCGCGGTTCCGGTGTTTGATTGTGTAGAGATGATAAACGTGAGTACGTTGGGGCGCGACATACGGTACTTCCACCCCATCGAGTTGATTGAGGCCCGCGTCATAAATCATCGCAGCCTCCCGACGCGCCCTGGTCCAAACCGCCAAGTGCTTCAGCTTTGCTGAAAGGATGGCCGCCTGCAAGCCGTCCAGCCGACTGTTGATGCCCTCGATCTGATGATTGTGCTTCACCAAGCCGCCGTGACGGGCCAGCATCGCCATGCGCTCGGCAAGCACCGCGTCGTTGGTCACGACGGCGCCGGCATCACCGAACGCCCCGAGATTCTTGCCGGGGTAGAACGAATACGTCGCAGCCTGACCGAACGTGCCGACGGGCTGGTCGCGGAACTTCGCCAGATGCGCCTGAGCGCAATCCTCTACCACCCAGAGGCCGTGCTTGCGGGCGATTGCCATGATCGCATCCATGTCTGCGGGCTGCCCATAGAGGTGGACTGGGATTATGCCGACGGTGCGCGGCGTGATCGCGGCCTCAATCGCGGCCGGATCGATCGTGAACGTGGCGGCGTCGGTGTCGCAAAACACCACGGTCGCCCCGGCATGCGTGATCATTGCGGAGGTGGAGATCCAGGAATGGGCCGTCGTGATGACCTCGTCGCCTGGCTTGACGCCGAGTGCGGACATCGCAAGGTACAGGGCATCCGTGCCATTGGCACAGGACACGCAGTGCTCGACGGAAGCTGCCTCGGCAAACTCGCGCTCGAAGGCATCGACATATGGTCCACGAATGAACGCGTTGTCGCGGATGACCGCACTAATTGCGCCGTCGATCTCATCCTTGATCGATCGGTATTGCAGCCCGAGATCCGCGAAAGGTACCGCCATTGTTGATCTTCCCTATTTGTGCAGCCTGAGCAGGCGCGCGGGATTTCCGGCGTAGGTACCGGCCGCGATGATGTCCTTGGTGACGACGGCGCCGGCACCGATCACGACGTCATCGGCGATGCTGACGGGCATGATCGTGGCGTTGGAGCCGATCGAGACACGGTTACCGATCCTCGTCGCGCGCCACAATTCCTTGCGCCCACGCGCAGGTCCTCCGATCGCGAACGTGTCGTTGATGAACATCACGCCATGGCCGACGAAGCAGTCCTCTCCCACGGACACCAATTCGCAGATGAAGGCGTGCGACTGCACGCGCGTCCTGGCGCCGATCACGACGCCGGCCTGGATCTCCGTGAACGGACCGACGAAGCAGTCGTCGCCGATCGTGCAATCATAGAGATTGCAGGGCTCGACGAACTTGACGCGTTCCCCGAACCGGACATCGCGCACGCCGACCCGGGATACGATCGGCGTGTTCATGAGATGGCACCAAGCCGGCTTCGCCGAGGCTCGAAGCGGAGCGACACCTCCTGCCCGGTCTCGATGGATTCGTACAGCGCCGAGATCAACTCGAGGCTCTTCCGTCCCTCCAGACCATCCACCAGCGCAGCGCGCTGGTGCAGGAGACAATCGACGACGTGCTGATAATAGGCCTGATGCCCGAAGCCGTATACGTTCGGCGGGTTCACGGAGAATTTCTCGACGACGATCTTGTCGCTCGGAAGCTCGTCGACGAACCGCCAGTGCCTGATCTGGTTGACCGCGAAGCCGGCGATCTCCACAGTCCCCTTCTCGCCGAGCACCGACAACGATCCTTCGAGATCGGTGGGGCGCGCCGCCGTCGTCGCCTCGATGATACCCAGCGCCCCGTTACGAAACCTGAGCGTCGCAACCGCGGTATCCTCTGTCTCGACCTTTGCCAGCGCTGTGACGGCGCGCGCGTGAACGCTGACCACTTCCCCGAAAAACCATTCCAGCATATCGATATGGTGGCTCGCCTGGTTCGTCAGCACGCCGCCGTCGTAAGCCCAGGTGCCCCGCCACGCATCCTGATCGTAGTAGGCCTGGTCACGACACCAGCGCACGCGAACGGTCCCCATAATGAGCTTGCCGAAGCGGCCGGCGTCCAGCGCCTCGCGCGCCTTGACGACAGGAACGTTGAATCGATTCTGCTTCACGACGAACAGTTTCACACCGGCCTGATCGCAAGCCTTGATCATGTCGTCGGCGTCCTGGAGCCGAAGCGCCATCGGCTTCTCGACGACGACGTGCTTGCCCGCCTTGGCGGCGGCGATCGCATGCTGGGGATGCAGCCCGCTCGGCGTGAGGACCGCGACGGCATCCATATCCTGCCGCGCCAGGAAGCTGTCCATGTCGTGGTGTGCGGCCACGCCAAATTTCGCCGCGATCGCATCCGCGCGTGCGGTAATGGGATCGCAGACCGCCACGAGCTTGGCATTCTCGATTTGGCCGCTGCCAAGAAGATCCGAATGCCGCGTGGCGATGCGTCCGCAACCGAGCAAGCCGAATCTGATCATTGGGTTCCCCTTCGGCGAGGCTGGCCAGGGCCGCTCATGTCCTCACGCACGAAGCATGTGTCTATACGGAAAAGTCCTTTCAGATCAAGCCAATTGCCCGCGCTCGGCCCCGCCTCGATTTTTGCTTGCGGTGCCCCGAGAGCGCGGTGGAACGCTTGATCTGCCTGCGAAATGATGCTTTGCGCAGGGACGCAGACAAGTCCGGAACGATCTGGTTGCACATGCGTGTCCTGATACTGAACGCCGACTATCCCAAGTTTCTGACCTGGCTCTACCGCCGGAGTCCGGAGCTTGCGAACGCCTCCTACGTGCAGCAGATGGCGGCCAGGAACGCAAGTCTATTCGGGGTTGCAGACTTTTACTCTCGCAATTTCATCTTTTTGGGCCACCAGGCCACCGACATCCACGTCAACAACTGGTCGCTCCAGTCGGCATGGGCTCGCGAACACGGAATGGCGGTCGAATCCGAAGAAGCGCCCGCCACGACACAGCGGGTTCCAGCCTGGCTGAAGAGAGTTGCTGCGCCCGTGAAGCCGCTGCTGCGGCCGCTCGCCCGGCATCTGGGGCTTAGCCCTCGATTGAAACGGCAATCCGAGGAAATCCTGCTCGCGCAGGTCGAAGAGCACAAGCCAGACTTCGTGCTCAACCAGGACGTTTTTCACGTCGACAGCCGCCTCGTCAGGCGAATCAAGCAAATCGGCTCCCCTTTCCTGGTCGGACAGGTGGGCATCGAGCCATCGCGAGGCGTGGACTGGAGTCCCTACGATCTGATGATCTCGCAACTCCCGCGGATCGTCAGCAAGTTTCGCCTGGCGGGCGTTCGCGCCGAGGTCAATCATCTGGCATTTGAACCGGACATTCTGAACCGCTTGTCGCCGCCTTCCACTCCGGACGTCGATGTCTCCTTCGTCGGCTCGATATCAGAGGATCACCGCGGGCGCATCGCACTCCTGGAGTTCCTCGCGCGGCGCTACGACCTCAAGATCTGGGGAAACATCTCGCAGACCGTTTCCGCCTCCTCGCCGCTCTGGAAGTGCCTCCAGGGCGAGGTGTGGGGCGCGGAGATGTACGAAACCCTGCGGCGGTCGCGCATCACGCTCAACTCTCACATCGACATCGCGGGCGACGAAGCCGGCAATGTGCGCCTGTTCGAAGCAACCGGGATCGGCGCATTCCTCCTGACCGACTTCAAACGTAATCTGCAAAGCCTCTTCGAGCCCGACATCGAGGTGGCAGTCTGGCGTTCACCGGAAGAATGCGCCGTCGCCATAGACCGGTATCTCGCTGATGAAGGGGCGCGCAAAGCCGTTGCAACGGCCGGTCAGCAGAAGACCCTCGCACACCACACCTATCGTCGCCGCGTCGAGGAAATCCTAGCTTTTCTGGCGCAGTAGCTTAAGGAAGGGAGTGTCGCCTTGACGGCTTGGCACAAACCCGCCAAGGTCATTAGCCTCTTGCAACTGCAACATTTTCCAGGTGGAACGTGAATAGCGTCGAGCAGTGTCAATTCGATGGAAAGCTGTACGCGATCAT
The DNA here is from genome assembly GCF_024199885.1 of Bradyrhizobium sp. CCGUVB23. Classification (NCBI taxonomy): domain Bacteria; kingdom Pseudomonadati; phylum Pseudomonadota; class Alphaproteobacteria; order Hyphomicrobiales; family Nitrobacteraceae; genus Bradyrhizobium; species Bradyrhizobium sp. CCGUVB23. Next base: position 7,066,457 of record NZ_JANADQ010000001.1, on the reverse strand, counting down.
CGTACGAGCGTCCTTTCGCGAGCCGGGGATCCACTTCTTTTCCCCGCCCGAATTGTCGCAGCAGCTCGCCTATATGAGCCATCCTGCGGGCAAGAGCATCGCGCCGCATCGCCACAACAAGGTGACGCGAGAGGTGCACTATACGCAGGAAGTGCTCCTCATCCAGAAGGGCAAGCTTCAGGTCGACTTCTACACGGTCGAGGAAGAATATCTGGAAAGCCGCGTGCTCTGTGCAGGCGACATCATCCTGCTCTGTAGCGGAGCACATGGCTTCCATGTGCTCGAGCCACTCGAGATGTTCGAAATCAAGCAAGGGCCCTATGCCGGAGAAAACGACAAGACTCGTTTTTCGGAAGCCGCGCCGTCCGAGATACGGATCAAGGGTCCAGGCCTGTGACCGAAGCGTTCATCCCCGTCAATACGCCGTTGCTCGACGGAAACGAGGCTGACTATTTGACGGAGTGCATCCGCACCGGATGGATTTCGTCCGAGGGCCCTTTCATCAAACGCTTCGAGCAGGCGATGGCTGTTGCCGCGGGACGCCGCTACGGCGTCGCCGTCACCAACGGCTCTGTCGCACTCGATATTGCCGTTCACGCCCTTGGGCTCGCACCGGGCGATGAAGTCATCATTCCGACCTTCACGATCATCAGCTGTGCAGCAGCCGTGGTCAGAGCCGGCCTCGTTCCGGTTGCCGTTGATTGCGATCCGGCCACCTGGAACATGACCGTTGAAGGCGTGGAAGCCGCACTGACGCCGCGAACGCGCGCGATCATGCTGGTCCACATCTACGGTCTCCCGGTCGATCTTGATCCGATCCTCGAGCTCGCGCGTGCGCGTGGGCTGAAGGTGATCGAGGACGCCGCCGAGATGCACGGCCAGACCTATCGCGGTGCGCCCTGCGGCAGTTTCGGTGATGTCTCGACCTTCAGCTTCTATCCCAACAAGCACGTCACGACTGGCGAAGGCGGCATGATTCTCACTGACGATGCCGCGCTCGCCGATCGCCTGCAAAGTCTGCGCAACCTCTGTTTCCAGCCCCAGCAGCGGTTCATTCACGAAGAGCTCGGCTGGAACGCGCGCATGACCAATTTGCAGGCGGCCCTCGGCGTTGCCCAGGTCGAGCGCCTGCCCCGCACGGTCGAACTCAAGCGCCGGATCGGCCGTCTCTACGATGAGCATCTCGCCGACGCGCCGGGCATACGCCGTCCCGTCGCCAGAACCAACTATGCCGACAACATCTATTGGGTCTACGGCGTCGTGCTGGACGACGAGGTGCCGTTCGATGCCAAGGAGGCGATGCGGCGCCTTGCCGCGAAGGGCATCGGGACGCGACCATTTTTCTGGTGCATGCATGAGCAGCCGGTGCTGCGCCGCATGGGCTTCATGCTGAGCGAATCCCATCCCAATGCGGAATTGATCGCGCGCCGCGGCTTCTATCTGCCGAGCGGGCTTGCCTTGACTGACGACGAGATAGTGCGGTCCGCGGAGGCGCTGAAGGAGATCCTGGCGTGAGCGTGTTTGCGGACTACGCGCCCTGGTACGATCTCCTGTACCGGGACAAGGATTACGCCGCGGAAGTGGACTTCGTCGAAGGGCGGCTGCGCGACCACGGCGTCGCGTCGGGCAAACTACTGGATCTTGGTTGCGGCACGGGAGTGCACGCAATCGAATTCGCTCGCCGCGGCTGGGACGTCGCCGGCATCGACCTCAGCGCGGACATGATCGCCAAGGCGAAGACGCGCGCCGTCGAGGCGGGCCTTGAGATTCCCTTCCGGCAGGGCGACGCTTGCGAGGCCGGTGCAGAACGAGACTACGATGCGGTGGTGTCGCTGTTTCACGTCGCGAGCTATCAGACGGACCGAAACCGGCTGGAGGCCCTCTTCCACACCGCTCACGCGGCGCTGAAGCCCGGCGGCGTGTTCTTCTTCGACTACTGGTATGGCGGCGCGGTGCTGGCGCAGGGCGTCGAGACGCGCGTCAAGGTGATCGAGCAGAAGCCGCTGCGCCTGACCCGAATCGCGCAATCGGAGCATGACGAGACCAAGGCGACGGTGCTCGTAAGCTACACCCTGTTCTGCGAAGACACCAATCGCTCGACGATCCGGCGCGTCGACGAGACCCACCACATGCGCTACTGGTTTCCGTTCGAGGTCGAGGCCTCGCTCAGGAGCACCGGGTTAGAACCGGCCGGCACCCATGCCTGGCTATCGGATGCGGCGCCGAATTCGACCGTCTGGGCGGCCTACTCCATCGCCAGGAAGAGCTTCTGACCGTGAGACCGTTACGACTTGCTGTAATGCTTGAGCAGGCCATCGAGGTCGGTGGTGGATTCCAGCAGCCCCTGAACGATGTGCTGTGGCTACGCGACTGGGCGACGGAATCCGGCAACGAGATCATCGTTTACTCGCCCTACGAGCAAACCTTGACGGTTCTAAAGAACTTCGGCATCGACGCGCGCCTGCTGAAATTTCGCGCTATCGACTACGCCTTCCTCTTCCTGAAATATGTCGGGCCGTTCGATCTGGTGCAGATCGCGCTGCGCCTGAAATCGCCGTTCGAGCGCGCCCTGGTCCGCGACGGGATCGACGTCGTGCACTTCACTTCGACGTCCAAGCGGCATCTGCTGCTGCATCAGCTTCCGTTCATCATCACGATCTTCGACGGCTGCCATCGCGACGCGCCGGAATTTCCGGAAGTGCGGGCGTTCGGCGAGTTCGAGCGGCGCGAGATCCTGTTTGGTCTTGCGAGCATGAAAGCGGTACTGGTCGTCGTCAATGCTCCAGAGCTGATCGACGACCTGTGCAGGCGCTACGCCATGGAGCGTGAGCGCGCGGTATGCATTCCTTTCTCCCCGTCGACCTATGTCTCGAAATCCGCGCACGACGACAGAGCCGCGGATGAGGCCGTCCTGAGGAAATATCGGCTCGAGCCGGGCTATCTGTTCTATCCCGCCCAGTTCTGGCCGCACAAGAACCACGCCACGCTGCTGGCCGCCCTCGCACTGCTACGCGAACAGGGCCGCGCAGAGCGGCTGGTTTTGTGCGGATCGGACCGCGGCGGACGCGAGAAGGTCGACAAGGCGATCATCAGCCACGGCCTCTCAGAGCAGATCTCGATCATCGGCTTCGTCGAGTCGGCCGAACTGGGCGCCCTGTACCGCGGGGCCGCCGCGCTGGTCATGCCGAGCTATTTCGGCCCGACCAATCTGCCGCCGCTGGAAGCCTGGGCGGTCGGAACGCCTGTCATCTATCCCGAGGCGTTCAAGGCGCAAGCCGGCGACGCGGCGATCCTGTTCGACTATGACGACCCGCGTTCGCTGGCGGACGCCATCATGAGCCTGCGAGCCGAGGGGACGCGCGAACGGCTGCGCCACGCAGGCGAAAAGCGGCTACAGCAGTTCGCCGAAGAAACTGAATTGGGACGTAAGCAGTTCGCGCGACGCATGGATCGACTGAAACATCGCCTTGCGCTAACGCAGCGCTAGGTCGGAACGGCATCCATCAAGCGACCCCGGACGCGCTCGCTCAGAAGCGGACTCGCGACAAGGCCTACCGCAATGAGCCAAATGGCGCATTTTGCAATGAAATGCGCAAAACCTGCCGCCGGCAGAAGTGAAGCGATCAGCCCTCCCAAGCTCCATCCCGGCACCACGATCGTGAGAGCAACAGCAGCGAGGAACGCCGCGTGTCGAAACGGATGACGTAAGGTCTGGCCCATGATCATGAGCGCGAGGAGGCCGAACTGAACAAGGAAATCGCTCACAACAATCGCGCAAGCCGCACCAATCGGACCGAGCCGAGGGATCAGTATGAACGACAAGGCGAGGAAGACAACAAGCTGCGAGCCCTTGCTGCGGACCAGCAGATCGCGACGGTCGCTATAGTTGGCGAAGGCAAGCGCCAACAGCGATGGAGCAACAGCGACAGACCCGAGCAACAGTATAATTGCAAGCGATGCATCGTAGGGAATATTGCCTCGGGTCCAGAGCGAAAAGAAGTCGGGCCAGAACGGAAGCAGGCCCGCCACCATCAAGCTGGCAGTTGCCGTGACGATTACGGAGCCGAGAGAATAGATGCGACGCAGGCGGTCCTTGTCGCCGATCGCATAGTCATGGCCAAGTTCGGCGGCAATCGGCAAGGCGATCTGCGTGCAAAGTCCTCGCACCAGGCCTGCTACCACGCGTGTCAGCCCCCATTGCGCGACCAGTTCCCGGTCTGTGACGAAGGCGCTGACCAGCAGCACAGGAGCGTTCACAATCGCCAGTTCCGAGAGGTTGGCTACAGCAAACGGAAAAGCCGGCCCAAACTGCCCAATGCTCCACCGCCACGACCGCACGTCCCCACCGCGCCGCAGATAGGGAAATAAGCGTGGCGCATCGAACACAACAAGAAAGAAGGCAAGCAAGACCTGGGTTGAAACGAAAGCGACTGCCACGGCGAGTAAATGGCCGAAAACAGCGACGGCAACGATTTGCGCAATCTGACCGAGCAACAGCGCGAGGTTTTGCAGCCAAACGGCCCGGCCATACCTGCCACGCGCGCGATAAAGGCCAGATACGAGATTCGAGGGCAAGACAAGCAGCATGCCCAAGATCATCACCAGCAGAGCGGAATCAAACGTGACGGTCGCATGAAATCCGAGCACCGCGGATGGAGGCACGATCCGCGTGGCGATAAGCAGCAGCGCCCCCAACACAATGACCAAGCCAAAGTAGATTCGTAGCATACCGGAATAGAAGCTCGCCGTTCTGCCATCGCAATCGACGGAGGATTTGAAAGCGAGAAACCGATTGATGGCTCGGAGCTGAAGTCCTGCGTCGGCAACGACAATGAGGCTTCCCGCGGCATAGATGGCGAGCCAAGCCGCGAGCGCATCACTGGTCCAAAAATGAAGAAACACCGGAATCAAAAGCAGCTGCTGGACCAGAACCAGAAGGATTTGAACGAGGTTCGCCGACCAGCCATGGATCAGACGCCGCAACCGACCGCCGGAGTTCAGCGCGTCCCCTGCGGCCGGCGCCTTGCTTGAAATGTTGATTTCTGTGCCGGACAAGCCGTAACCTTCCTTGAGATAGGGCCAGCCCGGCAACTTAGCGGCGATTCGTCCGGCGGAAAATGTTCGCCGAACCTCGGTTCCGCACGAGATGAATTCTCACTTGATCAGGAAGTGATCTTGCAACGAGGCCAATATGTGAGATTCAATCGTCCCAATCGCTTCATTCGCGTGAATTGTCGGCTGGGATGCAATCGCCTGCCAGTAGCCATGCAACCCATCGTCCTGCGGATGGTCAAACCAAACGCCTGCTTTGAACCCGGCGAATAGGTCCGCGGATTGGCCGTTCGTAGCAAAGCTCTCGCGAAACATGAAAGCGTCGCTGGGCGCATTCAAGAATGTAGTCCCCGAGGAAGCCGGAACACCGATTGTTCCATCTCCGTTGAGGTCTTGTTGGAAGGTCGACTCCAAATTCTCAAACGTCGTGCTGGTACCCGACATACTCCCTGTGTTGGATGCTAGGTTGCCATTACTGTCCGTTGTCCAGACTGTGTAAAGGCCGCTATCGGAATCCTTCCAGGCGACCTTGTAACTCGTCCCCACCTGCTCCGCTGCGATCGGAGCCCAGCCCGCATAAGCACCAGCAACAACCGCAGCTCCGCCGTTCTTTAATTCGGGACCAGTGCCGCCAGCCACCGGGTTCAAGTAATAGTTGCTTCCCGTCCTGACCAGGCTCGTTGAGCCGAAGGATTCGATGACGGTACCCGATGTTCCGGGGACGCCAATAACGCCATCGCCGTTCAAATCTTGATGGAAGGTCGTCTCGTAGTTTTCGAGCGTTGAGCTCGTGCCCGACATGCCGCCGGAGTTCGACACGAAATTGCCGTTGGCGTCGGTCGTCCAGACCGTATAGGAACCGCTGCCGGAATCCTTCCAGGCGACGAGGTAGGTGCTCCCGTTCTGCTCCGCACCAATCGGAGCCCAACCACCATACGCTCCAGCAATAACTGCGGAGCCGCCATTCTTGAGTTCCGGGCCGTTGCCGCCGGCAACTGGATTCATGAAATAGCTGTTGCCACTCTGGACCAGGCTTGTCGCACCTAGCGCCTCGATGACAACAGGCGCGACCTGGCTGATCAGTGTGGTGTTCGAGACCGTCCCATCGGCAAACTGGAAATTCTCCACGCCGGTGACAGTATCGGTGCCATCGGGCACGCCTGAGCGTTGGTCTGCGATTGTGAACGTCTGGCTGTTCGCGTCGTAGGTAATGACGTAGTTCGCCTCATTGCCCGAATACACCGCGGTATCAGTCCCCACGCCACCGATGATGGTGTCGTTGCCGCCGCCGCCGGTGATGGTGTCGTTGCCCGAACCGCCATTCAGCACGTTGGCGATGGCGTTGCCGGTCATCGTGTCGTTGCCGGTGCCGCCGATGGCGTTGTCGATGTAGGACCGGGCGTCGTTATTGTAGAGATAGGCGTTGTAGACGTTGCCTGCCGCATAGTGGCCGTTGCCGAGATAGGCCAGTTGCGTGCTTGAAAACACCGACGATGCGCCGGGGTTGAGATTGATGGTCAGGTTCGTCGTATAATTCGACAGGTCGTAGGTATCGACGCCACCACCATCCCAGATCGTCTCGTAGATGCGGTTGGCCGAACCACCGACTCCGCCGCCCGGCGCAAGCTGCGCGACGCCGTTGATGAATTCCTGTCCGGTGGTCGGGCTCCAGGTATAGACGGTGTTCTCGTTGTGGGTCGTGTAGTTCGCGCCGTACATCGTTTGCAGCGCGAGGATATCGTTCGCCATATAGGTCTGCGGATACCCATAGGACTCGTTGGTGTAGCCGGTCAGCGGCCCACCGACATAGCTGCGGTAGCTCATGACGGTGTATTCGGAATCGTCATGCGCACTCGGCACCGCGACATTGGCGGGGCCGCCGGTCTCCTGGCTGTGCTTCAGGCCGAAAGCGTGACCGAGCTCGTGCAGCGCGGTCGCGAAATAATAGTTGCCGAGCGAGGCCTGCGAATAATCGTATGCGGTTCCGAACCAGACGTCGCCGCCGGACGCATAGCTGTTCGGATAGTAGGCGTAAGAGGTCGGATTGGCGGCCGGCGACTGCGCCACCATGATATCCGCGCCGTTGGTCCCGGCGTACTGGATGGTGGCGTTGGTGTAGCTTTGGATCAGCCCGATCGCGTAGTTGACCGCAGCCTGCATCTGGCTCGGGGCCTGCGAGAAGCCCGACGTGGTCGGCTCGCCGTTACCCCCGGTGTAGGGGCTCGGATAGTCGCTCGAGGAATCCGGAAAGCTATAGGTAATCGTGCCGGTCCATCCATAGCCGGACAGCATTCCATCGATGTCAGCGTTGCCGGTTGCGCCGATAGTAACCGCGGTGGCCAATGATCCTCTCCCGGGAACGCCGACACGCGTCTGATTCGCGGTGCCGCGCCAATTCTAGAGGCTCGTTTTATACGTTTGGTTTAATTTGGGTAGGTTGTGCGAAGCCGCCCTGATAACGACTTGTTAATCCGTCTTGCTGTGTTTACACGGGGTCGGACGTGACCACCGCGGCAATCTTGAGGTAACCCATGGGACCGTTCCGCCCTGCGGCCGGCCTTTTCGTGGCCCTCGCCGCGCTCGCCAGCCCGGATCACCCGTTCCTGGAGGGACAGCCTGTCATGGTCAGCAAAGCCGAGGCGCAGGAAGCTGGAAAACCCGGGCGCGCCGCAATCATGCCGCCCGCGCGCGATCCCTCCATCGCCGTCGCCGAAGAGTACGAGCTTGCTCGCCGAAAGGGAACGGCCGAGGCGCTGGAGCTGTTCATTGCCCGCCACGGCGACGACCCGCTCGCGGAAAAGGCTCGCGCCGACCTGAAGCGCCTGTCGCGCTGAACCGGGCGCCATCGCGCGTCAGCCCCACGTTTTCGCCGACGACACCAGCGCCCAGCGAGGCTTGCCGCCTGATCGCTGGGCACTATGGTAGGCGCGCAATTCGCTCCGGAGCTCGCACAAATGCCCTTCCCGCATGCCTCACAGGCCCTGTCGCGCTTTACCGTGCTCGATCTGACCCGCGTCCGGTCTGGTCCCACTTGTGTGCGACAGCTCGCGGACTGGGGCGCCAACGTCATCAAGATCGACGCCCTCACGGAGGATGCCGGCGGCGAGCAGCCGGGTGGACCGCGGCACGGGGCGGACTTCCAGAATTTGCACCGCAACAAGCGGGCGATGACGCTCAATCTGAAGGACCCGAGGGGGCTGGAGGTGTTCAAGTGCCTCGCCGCCAAGGCCGACGTCGTGGTCGAAAATTTCCGACCCGACGTGAAGAAGAAGCTCGGCATCGACTATGAGAGCCTGCGCGCGATCAACCCGCGCCTAGTTTATGGCAGCATCTCCGGCTTCGGCCAGGACGGCCCTTACCACAAGCGGCCGGGCTTCGATCAGATCGCGCAGGGCATGGGCGGCCTGATGTCGATCACGGGGGCGCCGGGCGGCGGTCCGATGCGAGTGGGCATTCCCGTCGCCGATCTCACGGCCGGGCTGTTCTGTGCCATCGGCATTCTCACTGCGCTGCTCGAGCGCGACGTCTCCGGCGAGGGCCAGTGGGTGCAGACCTCGCTGTTGCAGGCGCAGATCTTCATGCTCGACTTCCAGGCCGCGCGCTGGCTGGTGGAGAAGGAAGTCGCCAAACAGGCCGGCAACAATCATCCGACCAGCATTCCGACTGGTGTGTTCAAGACCTCCGACGGCTACATCAATATCGCTACCACCGGCGGGCGGATCTGGGAGCGCTGCGCGCAGGCGATCGGCGCGCCCGAGCTCGTCGCCAATCCGGACTACGTGACGGCGCCCGCGCGCTCGAAGAACCGCGATGCGCTCAACGCCGAGATCGAGAAGCGCACGGTCGCGAAATCGACCGAGACCTGGGTCAGGGAGCTCAACGAGGCGGGCGTGCCCTGCGGGCCGATCTATTCGATCGACCAGATGTTCGACGATGCGCAGGTCAGGCATCTCGGCATCGCGCAGGACGTGCCGAACGCGGAGAACCGTCACATCCGCCTGGTCGGCCAGCCCGTCACGCTGTCGCGCACGCCGAGCACGATGGTGGCACGGCCGCCGGAATTCGGCGAGCAGACCGACGAGGTGCTGGCCGAGTTCGGGTTCAGCGCCGATGAGATTGCCGGGCTGCGCCAGGCAAAGGTCGTGTGAAGGCTATAGGGCGAGCACACATGCGAGCGGCGCGAGATGCAACGCCCCAAATGACAAAGCCCGGCGCAGGCCGGGCCTTGCAGCAGGACTTCAGAACGGAGATCAGTACTTCGCGACGACCGGGCCGCCACCGAACTGATAGTTGACGCCGACACGGAGGATGTTGTCGCGGAGCGCCGAGGAGTAGGAAACGCCGGCGTCGGTCCGCCGTGGGACCAGGATGGTCGTCGCAATCGGTCCGGTGCTCACTGAACCGAGATCCATGTAGAGGTATTCGAGCTTCGCGGTCCAATTGCCGCCGATCTTGCCTTCAACGCCAGCCCCCACGGTCCAGCCGACTTGCGTCGACGAGGTGCCCGGGAAGGTCACGGTGACGGGAACGCCACCGACGCCGTTTCCGGTGACGCTGCCGCCAGTCTTGAATTCGCCATAGGCAAGGCCGCCGGTCCCATAGAGCAGGATGCTTGGCGTGACGAGGATACCGGCGCGGCCGCGCACGGTACCGAACCAGGACAGCTTCTGGGTCAGCGTGGTGGTGATGTCGGTGGTGCCGCCGTTCGCGCAACCGACGCAGACAAGGTTGCTGGAGCCCTTCTGGTCGCTGCCCTGAATGTCGGCTTCGAGGCCCAACACCCAGTTCTGGACCTGCCAATTGTAGCCGACCTGACCTCCGCCGATCACGCCATCGACATCGTTGCTCGAGGTATTGGTGAACAGCGTGGCGCCCGTTGCCAGATTCGAAATGTCGACAGAGTTGCTCGACCGGCCCCAGCCATAGCCGATATTGCCGCCGACGTAGAAACCGGTCCAGCCATAGACAGTCGCGACAACCGGCGGCGCCTTGACGTAGGGCTTGGGCGCCGTCAGATCGGCAGCCATCGCGCTCGTTGCAAGCAGCGAAACAACCGCCGCGACGCCAATCGTCATGCGCTTCATGTGAGTCCTCTCTGCACAAGTTCGCGATCAGAGTACTCGCGCCGGCTCCCGATGGCTGTTACGCATCGGCAACAGGACGATCGAGGAGCACGGTCAGCTACGACGCGCAGTTGGATTTTTAGGTTTATCGCGCCATTTATCGAGACGTTGACGTCCCACCCTGCGTCAACCCGACACGCCCGATCAGACCATCGATGACGGGCCAGAACAGCAGGAGAATCGCCAGCGTCGTGATCGAGCCGACCAGCCCGTTCGACCAGAACACCCTGAGGTCGCCACCTGAACCGATCATCGACAGGCGGAAGGCGTCCTCGGCGCGATTGCCGAGCACGAGCGCCAGGGTGAAGGGCGCCAGGGGAATGCCGATCTTCTTGAAGACGTAGCCGACGACACCGAAGCCCAGCATGAGCCAGATGTCGAACATCGCATTCTGGATGGCGTAGGCGCCGATCGCGCAGGACACCACGATCATCGGCGCGACCGCGGCGAAGGGCACGCGCAAGATCGAAGCAAAGATTGGCACCGTGGTCAGCACCAGCACGAGACCGACGACATTGCCGAGATACATCGAGGCGATCAGGCCCCAGACGAAATCCTTGTGCTCGACGAACAACAACGGCCCCGGATTGAGGCCCCACACCATCAAACCGCCAAGCAGGATGGCCGCCGTTCCCGAACCGGGGATGCCGAGCGCGAGCATCGGCAGCAGCGCCGAGGTGCCGGAGGCGTGCGCGGCCGTTTCCGGCGCGAACACGCCCTCGATGCGCCCCTTGCCGAAGCTTTGGGGATCCTTGGCGAAGCGCTTGGCGAGATTGTAGCCCATGAAGGAAGCAGCGATCGCGCCGCCCGGCGTGATGCCGAGCCAGCAGCCGATGAAGGAGGAGCGTAGCAGCGTCACCCAGTATTTCGGCAGATCCTTCCACACCGAGAGTACGATGCGCAGCGAAATGCTCGCGGCGTGCCCGCGCAGCGCCAGCCGCTCCTCCATCGTCAGGAGGATCTCGCTGATGCCGAAGAGCCCGATGACGGCGACGAGGAAGTTGATGCCGCGGAGCAGCTCGGCGGAGCCGAACGTCATGCGCAATTGGCCGGATACGGTGTCCATGCCGATGCCGGCGAGCAAAAGGCCGAGCGACATCGAAATGACGGTCTTGTGCTTGGCCTCGCGCCCCAGACCGACGAAGGAGCAGAAAGTCAGGAGGTACACCGCGAAGAACTCGGGAGGGCCGAATTTGAGCGCGAAGGACGAGATCAGCGGTGCGAGGAAGGTGATCAGCAGCACCGCGACCAGCGAGCCGACGAAAGAGGAGGTGAACGCCGCGGTGAGCGCTTCCGCCGCCCGGCCCTGCTGTGCCATCGGGTAGCCGTCGAAGGTGGTCGCCACCGACCAGGCCTCGCCGGGGATGTTGAACAGGATCGAGGTGATGGCGCCGCCGAACAGTGCGCCCCAATAGATGCAGGAGAGCATCACGATCGCCGAGGTCGGATCCATCGTGAAAGTCAGCGGCAGCAGGATGGCGACGCCGTTGGGGCCGCCGAGCCCCGGCAGCACGCCGACGAAGATGCCGAGCACGAGCCCGACCATCATCAGGACCAGCGTCTTCCAGGTGAGCAGGACGGCAAAGCCGTGGACGAGGAGACCGAACGCTTCCATCGTTGGCAGCCCTAGAAACCGAAGGCCGCTTCGAGCGGTCCCTTCGGCATGATGACGTCGAAGGCGACGTCGAAGGTGACGAATATGATCGCCGTGAACACAAGAGCGGTGAGCAGCGACTTCCACAGCGCAATCTTGCCGATCAGCCGCATGAAGCCCGCGATCAGGAGGAGGCTCGCGACATAGAGTCCGAGGAACTGCGTCACCAGGCAGAACAGAAGCGTCGGCGCGAACACCGCCATCACGCGGCGGGTCTGCGCGCGGGTAACGAAGGGTTCGCTTCCCGCACGCCGCGCAAGCAGCGCCGCGACGAGGCCATAGAGGCTTCCACCGGCGAGGACGACACACAGATAGAACGGGAAGTAGCCAGGCTCGGGCCCGGTCGAATCCCAGGAAATGCCGGTGCGCCAATTGTCGTAGCCGAGCGTGGTGGCGAGCACGAGCAGCAGGAGGCAGACGACGATCTCGATCGTGCCGGAACTGACGACGGAGGGGGAGTCGTCTTCAGGCGCGGTCGGATCGTCGACGACGATTTCGATATCGGTTTGAGACATGAGCGAACAACAACCACTGCGGCCGATCCCTCTCCCCCGCTTGCGGGGAGAGGGTTAGGGTGAGGGGGAGTCTCCACGGGGACGGTGAGAGCTGGACCCACGGAGAGTCCGGCTACTTCGCAACGAACCCCGCCTCCGTCATCAGCGACTTGTTCAGCGCGTCGTCCTCCTCGAGGAACTGCACCATGTCCTTGCCGGTGAGGAAGATCGGCTTCAAGGCCTGCTTCTCCATGTAATCCTTGTACTCGGGCGTCTGCGTCACCTTCTGGAAGAGGTCGACATAGAAAGCCTGCTGCTCCGCCGTGACCTTGCCGGGCAAGAACATCGCGCGCAGCATCAGGTACTGGATGTCCAGCCCCTCCTCCTTGCAGGTCGGGATGTCGTGCCAGGACTGCGTCTCCGTCACCTTGGTGGTGTAGGAGATGCGCTCCTTGTCGAATACGCAGAGCGCTCGCACCTGTCCCGCGCGCCAGACTTCGAGATTTTCGCTTGGGTTGTTGACGTTGGATTCGGTGTGGTTGCCGACGAGCTGGGTCGCGGCCTCGCCGCCCGATTTGTAGGGCAGATAAGAGAATTTCGCGCCGGTCTTGTGCTCGAGGAAGACGGTCAGCACGTGATCCTCGCGCTTGGAGCCGGTGCCGCCCATTTTAAACGGGGAGCTTGCGGCCTTCGCCGCCTCGATGAACTCCTTCACCGATTTCGGTCCCGCCGCGTTGTCCCACAGCACGAACTGGTCGAGCGCGATCACCGAGACCGGCGTCAGTTCGCGCCAGTTGAACGGGATCTTGGCCGACAGCGGCAGCATGTAGATCAGCGAGTAGGCGATCAGCACCTTGTTCGGATCGCCCTCGCTGGACTTCATGTACATCAGCGCTTCGGCGCCGGAGGCACCGCCCTTGAGCGACACCACCATCGGCTGCTTCATCAGATTGTTCTTCTGGATCGCGGCCTGCATCATGCGCGCCATCTGGTCGGAGGCGCCGCCCGCACCGGCTGCGACCACGATTTCGACAGGCTTGGTCGGCTCCCAGCCGGCGAAGGCCGGCGCGCTCATCAACAGGGCCGCCGCAGCTCCGACGGCCTTCACTGAAATTCGCACGAGTTTCGTCCCCTGGTTCTTATTGGCTTTGTGATGCCGGGAAATCTATCGGTGCATTGTGCGGACTTATACTGACGAGTTCAAGCTTGCGGACATTCCGCCGCATATGACTTTCGGCTGACGGAACGCGCGCAAACAAACGGGGGGCCTACTTGCCCTTCCAGTTCGGCGCGCGCTTGTTGAGGAAGGCATCCATGCCCTCGCGAAAATCTTCGCTCATATAGGCCTTGAGGATCAGATCCTCGCCTTCTTCACGCGACAGCGTGCGACGAATGCGGCGCACTGCCTCCTTGGTGGCTTCCAGCGTGAGCGGCGCGTGACTTGCGACGAGCTTGGCAGTCTCGTCGGCGCGGCGCTGAAGCGTCTCGACGTCAGGAACGACCTCATTGAGCAGGCCGAGCGCCAGGGCCTCCGGCGCCTCGACGAGGCGCGCCTTGAAGATCAGGTCCTTGGTGCGGGCAGGTCCCACCAACGAGACGACGCGGCTGATGTTCGACATCGACAGGCAGTTGCCGAGCGTGCGCGCGATCGGAAAGCCGATGCGGGTGGATTCCGTGCCGATGCGAATGTCGCAACAGGCCGCAATCCCTGCGCCGCCGCCGGTGCAGGCCCCCGCGATCGCCGCGATGACGGGGACGCGGCACTGCTCCAGCGTGCCGAGCACGCGATCGATCCGCGCCTCGTAGTCGAGCGCATCCTGCGCGGTCTTGAAGGCGCGGAACTGCGAGATGTCGGTACCCGAGGCGAACGCCTTGTCGCCGGCGCCGGTCAGGATCAGTGCCTTGATCGAACGATCTGCATTGATGGCCTGGCAGATCTCCGCCATGCGCTCATACATGGCAAAGGTCAGCGCGTTGCGCGCCTGCGGACGATTGAAGGTGATGCGCGCAATGCCGTCCGTGACGGAGTAGAGCAGGTCTTCGCTGGCAGTCACGGGTGCGTTCATCGCGCGCTCTCTTTCTTCACTGGAGCATGATCCGGAAAAATGTGCAGCGGTTTTCCGAAAAGATCATGCTCAAAAAAATAAACCCCAAAGCGCGATGACTACTCATCGCGCTTTAGATTGAGTTCAGGCGACTTGAGCCTTGGTCATCGGCACCGCGTCGCGTCCCTTGAGGACGTCCATGGCCGCCAGCACGCCGCCGCTCCGATGCGGGACCTTTGCAAGATCGAGGCCCATCTCGACGCCGGACAGCGTGCCCATCAGCATCAGATCGTTGAAATGGCCGATATGGCCGATCCGAAACACCTTGCCCTTCACCTTGTTCAGGCCGGTGCCGAGCGACATGTCAAAGTTCTCGAGCACCACTTTGCGGAAATTGTCGGCGTCATGACCCTCGGGCATGCGCACACCCGTGAGCGCCGGCGAATGCGCGTTGGGATCCGCGCACTGCGTCTCCAGGCCCCAGACCTTGATCGCCGCGCGCGTCGCGGCGCTATGGCGCTTGTGGCGGGTCCAGACGTTCTCTAGCCCCTCCTCTTCCAGCATCTTGACCGCCTCGCGCAGGCCGAAAAGAAGGTTGGTCGCGGGCGTGTAGGGGAAGGTGCCGGCCTTGTTGAAGGCGATGACCTCCTGCCAGTCCCAATAGGAGCGCATGCCCTGGTTAGACTTGGCGACGGCCAGCGCCTTCTCGGAGACGGCGTTGAAGCCAAGGCCCGGTGGCAGCATCAGGCCCTTCTGGGAGCCTGCGACCGAGACGTCGATGCCCCAGGCATCGTGCTCATATTCCATCGAGCCGAGGCCGGAGATGGTGTCGACCATCAAGAGCGCCGGGTGCTTCACGCGGTCGAGGATCTTGCGCACCTCCGCGGGCGGCGTCACGCAGCCCGTCGAGGTCTCGTTATGCACGACGCAGACCGCCTTGATCTCGTGCTGCTTGTCGGCGGACAGGCGCTGTTCGATCTCGGCCAGATCAGCGCCATGGCGCCAGTCGCTCGGGATGAAGTCGACGTCGAGCTTGAACTTGTCGGCGATGCCGCGCCACAGCACGGCGAATTGGCCGGTCTCGCACATCAAAACCTTGTCGCCGGGCGAGAGCACATTGACCATCGCCGCTTCCCAGGCGCCGGTTCCGGAGGAGGGATAGATGATTACGGGCTGCTTGGTGCGGAAAACCCGCTGCATCGCGGCCAAAACGGCAAAACCGATCTCGGCGAACTCCGGACCGCGGTGGTCCAGCGTCGGCATGTCCATCGCCCGCAACACCCGGTCGGGCACGTTGGTCGGTCCTGGAATCTGGAGAAAATGCCTTCCAGTATGCACGGTCATAGGCGTCCTTCCCGGTCTAGCCTTGGTTTTGATGGCCGCCGAATAGCACCATTTGACGGGCTTGTCCCCCTCTCCTAGGGGCCTCCCATGCATAACCGGCGACCCCCGCCCGGACGCCCTCCCCCTACTCCGCGGCAACCACCTTTCCGGTCGGCACGCGCCCCTCGATCTCCGTGAACGGACGCTCCGGGTGCATCAGGAAGGCCGAGAAGCCGCCGAGCAGCAAGAGCCCCATCGACATCAGGAACGGCAGGTACCAATTCCCGGTCGCGTCGATCACGAACCCCGCGACCAGCGGCGACACGATGGCGGCGAAGGCGGACCCCGTGTTCATGATGCCCGATGCGGTGCCGGAATATTTCGGGGCAATGTCCATCGGGATCGACCACATCGGACCGATCACCAGCTCCGCGCAGAAGAAGCCCGCCGACAGACAGAGCGCGACGACCGTGATGTCATGGATGAACAGGATCGGCAGCAGCGACAGAAGCGCTCCGGCAAATCCCGTAACGGTCACGCTCAGCCGCGCGAAGCGAACATTGCCGGTGCGATCGAGAATCCGATCCGACAGCACGCCGCCGACGCTGTCGCCGACCACGCCGGCGAAGAAAACGCCCGAGGCGAACAGCGCCGAGTTCTTGATGTCGAGATTGTAGCTGTTCTTGAAGAACAGCGGCAGCCAGTTGAGATAGAGCCACAGGCACCAGCCGTAGCAGAAATAGGTCAGCGTCACCGGCCACATGCGGGCGAGCAGCGGCCCCCACGGCACGCGCGGCCGGTCACCGACGGGACGCGGCGGCAGCGCTGCGAGCTCGGTTTCCGTGATCGAAGCATGCTCCTTCGGCTCGTTGCGGAAGTACCAGACCCAGATGAAACCCCACACCAGGCTCACGAAACCAAGCACGACGAACGCGCCGCGCCAGGTCAGCCAGAGGATCAGCAGCGCCACGACGGGCGGCGTTATCGCATTGCCCAGCCGTGCGAAGGAGTGAGTGAGCCCTTGCGCAAAACCGCGGCGGTTCGCGGGCGTCCAGTATTGCATCGCGCGCGTCGCAGTGGGGAAGGTCGCACCCTCGCCGAAGCCGAGGGCGAAGCGCGCGATGAACAGCGCGGCAAGACCGTGCACGAAGCCGGTCATCATCGTCGCCACGGCCCAGATCATGCCGCACCAGAACAGCGTCTTGCGCGGCCCGAAATGATCGCCAACCCAGCCGCCGATCACCTGGAACAGCAGATAGGGATAGGCGAAGGCAGAGAAGACGAGGCCGAGCTGAGTGTTGGAAAGACCGAGCTCCTTCTGGATCTCGCCGGCTGCCGTGCCGATGTTCACCCGGTCGACATAGGTGATGAAATACATCGCACAGAGCATTGCCAGCACGACATGCGTGGCCTTGAACCGAACCTTCATCTCCACCCTACCCTATCTGTTGTTCTGGATTGTCGGTGCGCGGCCCATCCTAGGTGCCGACCACTTTCAGGTGCGGTGAGGAATTGCTCTGCGTGCGCTGCTCGAAGTACTTCATCGCGGCATCGACGCCGCCGGAGCGGTGCGGGACGCCGGCAACGGAAAGCCCCATCTCTACACCGGTCAGCGCGCCGAGCAGCGTCAGCTCGTTGCATTCGCCGAGATGGCCGATCCGGAAGACCTTGCCGGCAACCTTCGACAGGCCAGCGCCGAGCGACATGTTGAAATTGTCGAGCACGGTCTTGCGGAATTGATCGGCGTCATGTCCGGGCGGCATCAGCACCGCCGTCAGCACCGGCGAGAATTCGCTGGGCTCCTGGCACAGCACTTCGAGGCCCCAATGACCGACGGCGGCGCGCGTCGCCGCCGCAAGCCGCTGATGCCTGGCGAAGACGTTGTCGAGGCCCTCGTCGAGCAGCATCGCGATCGCCTCGCGCAAGCCATAGAGCAGGTTCGTCGCCGGCGTGTAGGGGAAGAAGCCTTTTGCATTGGGCTTCAGCATCTCCTCCCAATCGAAATAGGAGCGCGGCATCTTGTTGGTCTTGGAGGCAGTACGAGCCTTCTCCGAGATCGCATTGAAGCCGAGGCCGGGCGGCAGCATGAAGCCCTTCTGCGAGCAGCTCACGCTGACATCGACCTTCCACTCCTCATGCCGGTAGTCGACCGAGCCGAGCGAGGAAATGGTGTCGACCATCAGGAGCGCCGGGTGGCCAGTGCGGTCGATCGCGGCGCGGATGTCGGGAATCCGGCTGGTTGCGCCGGTCGAGGTCTCGTTGTGGACGACCATCACCGCCTTGATCGTGTGCGCCGTATCCGCCGTGAGCCTGGCTTCGATCTGGGCGGGGTCGGCGCCACGGCGCCAATCGCCGGGGATGAAATCGACCTCGATGCCGAAGCGTCGCGCCATCTGGCGCCACAGGGTCGCGAAGTGGCCGGTCTCGACCATCAGCACCTTGTCGCCCGGCGACAGCGTGTTGACGATCGCAGCCTCCCAGGCGCCGGTCCCCGAGGACGGGAAGATCACCACCGGCCCTGACGTCTGGAAGATTTTCTGGCTGCCTTCGAGCACGGCGCGGCCGAGTTCGGCGAACTCCGCGCTCCGGTGGTCGATCACCGGCATGTCCATCGCGCGCAGAACGCGGTCGGGCACGGGGCTCGGGCCTGGAATCTGGAGGAAATGGCGTCCTTGGTGCATGAAAACCTCCGTATGGGCGGACCGTGGCCGGCTCATCCACTATTTTGCATTCATTTTTTGTCCTTTCAATCTAAATTTGGTATTCGATTGTGGACGTCGACGCCACGCAAACGGCAAACTACTGTCCTGCATATGAAATCCACGATTCCCGAAACCGGGGTTCCGATCGCCCACCCGGCCGGCAATGGCGGCGACCGCCAGGAGGCCTCGCTCCACGGCGAGATCCTGCTGCGGCTGCGCGACTATGTGGTGGAAGGCAACATCCCCGAGGGCGCACGCGTTCCGGAGCGGCAGCTCTGCGAGATGCTCGGCATCTCCCGCACGCCCTTGCGCGAAGCGCTCAAGGTGCTCGCCGCCGAGGGCCTGATCGAGCTTCTGCCCAACCGCGGCGCGCGGGTGCGCCAGCTCAGCCAGCGCGATCTCGAGGAACTCTTCGACGTGATGGCAGGCCTGGAAAGCCTGGCCGGACGCCTCGCCTGCGAAGCCATTACCGATGATGAAATCGCCGAGATCGAGCGGTTGCATTACGAGATGTATGGCCACTATCTGCACCGCGACATGCCCGGCTACTTCCAGACCAACCAGCGCATTCACGAATGCATCGTCGCAGCCGCGCGCAACGAGACGCTGAAGGCCGCCTACGCCAACTTCGCAGGGCGGATCCGCCGGATCCGCTACTCGGCCAATTTCGCGCGCAAGCGGCAGCGCTGGGGCGAGGCCATGCGCGAGCATGAGGCCATCCTCGACGCGCTCCGCCGCCGCGCCGGGAGCGAGCTCAGCGACATCCTGTTCCAGCATCTGCGCAACAAGCGGACGGCCGCGATCGAGCACCTGACCGAGCCCGATGGGGATATGCCGGTATCGCCCTAATGGGCGGCCAGCTTGCCCACTATGAATTCACAATGTAATCGGTCTCAGACAATAATGAATAATCCAATGCGGTGGGACAGCCCCGTTGGATCACCTCAGGATCAGGGATGATGAACGCCTCATCGCTCGAACGGCGCCTGCGCTCAGAATTGACCGGCGACGTGCTGTTCGACGCCTTCAGCCGCGGCCGCTATGCGACCGACGCCTCGTTCTATCAGATCACGCCGGCCGGCGTGGTCGTCCCGAAGACCATGGACGAGGCGCTGCGGGCGCTGGCCATTGCCCGCGACGGGGGCCTGAAGGTGACCCCGCGCGGCGGCGGCACCTCGCAATGCGGCCAGACCATCAATGACGGCCTCGTCATTGATGTCTCAAAGCATCTGAACCAAATCCTCTCGCTCGACGTCCAGGACCGCACCTGCGTGGTCGAGCCCGGCATCGTGCTCGACGATCTCAACCGCCAGCTCAAGAAGCACGGCCTGTGGTTCCCGGTCGACGTCTCCACGGCGTCACGCGCCACCATTGGCGGCATGGCCGGCAACAATTCCTGCGGCGGCCGCTCGCTGCGCTACGGCACCATGCGCGACAACACGCTGTCGATGGAAGCCGCGCTTGCCGACGGCACGATAGCTGGCTTCGGCGAGGTCCCGCGCGATCTCGCTCAAGTGAACGCCGGCGACAGCACGCTGACGCTGTTCCGCGACATGCTCGATCTCGGCGCGCGCGAGGCCGACGAGATCGCGGACAGGTTTCCGAAGGTGCAGCGCCGCGTCGGCGGCTACAACCTCGATGCGCTCACTCCGCGCAATGCACCGAACAACATGGCGCATCTTCTGGTCGGCTCCGAAGGCACCCTCGCCTTCACCACCAAGGTCGAGCTGAAGCTCTGGCCCGTGATCCGCAACAAAGCCCTCGGCGTCTGTCATTTCGGCAGCTTCTACGAGGCGATGGATGCGGCCCAGCATCTGGTCAAGCTCAAGCCGATCGCGGTCGAGCTCGTCGACCGCACCATGATCGCGCTCGGGCGCGACATCGCGATGTTTCGGCCCATCATCGGCGCCGCCATCAAGGACGATCCGGATGCGGTGCTGGTGGTGGAGTTCGCTGAGGAGGACCAGGCGACCAATTTGCAGCGCCTGAAGCAGCTCGCTGAGCTGATGGGCGATCTCGGCTTCGGCTGGACCAACGACAAGCGCAAGTGGGGCGGCGTGGTTGATATCACCGAGCCCGCCCTGCAAAGCGGCATCGCCGATTTCCGCGCCGCCGGCCTCAACGTCATGATGTCGATGAAGCAGGAGGGCAAGCCGGTTTCCTTCGTCGAGGACTGCGCGGTGCCGCTGCCGCACCTCGCCGATTACACCGCGCGGCTGAACGAGGTTTTTGCGAGGCACGGCACCAGCGGTACGATGTATGCGCACGCCTCCGAAGGCTGCCTCCATGTGCGGCCCGTGCTGAACCTGAAGCTGGAGAAGGACGTGAAGGCGATGCGCGCCATCGCGGAAGAAGCCTTCGCCATGGTGCGCGAATACAAGGGCTCGCATTCCGGCGAGCATGGCGACGGCATCGTGCGCTCGGAGTTTCACGAAACGATGTTCGGCGAGCGTCTCGTCGCGGACTTCAAGGAGGTCAAGCGGCGGTTCGATCCAGATGGCGTCCTCAACCCCGGCAAGATCGTCGATGCGCCCAGGATGGACGACCGCTCGCTGTTCCGCTATCGACCGGACTATCGCGTCACTGAGCTGAAAACCAAGCTCGACTGGTCTGCCTGGCCCGGTGCGGGCGGTGGCTTCCAGGGCGCGGTCGAGATGTGCAACAACAACGGCGCCTGCCGGAAGCTCGAGGGCGGCGTGATGTGTCCGTCCTATCGCGCGACACGCAACGAGAAGGACGTCACCCGCGGCCGCGCCAATACGCTACGGCTCGCGATCTCCGGCCAGCTCGGCCCCAACGCACTTTCCTCCGACGAGATGATGGAGACGCTGAAGCTCTGCGTCTCCTGCAAGGCCTGCCGCCACGAATGCCCGACCGGCGTCGACATGGCCAAGATGAAGATCGAGGTGCTGGCGGCGCGCGTTGCTTCTCGCGGTTTGACGCTGCGCGACCGGCTGGTCGGCTATTTGCCGCGCTATGCCGGCCTTGCCGCGCGCTTCGCGCCGCTTGCGAACCTGCGCAATCGCAGCGCTCTGCTGCGAAGGCTGTTCGAGGGTTTTGCAGGTATCAGCGCGCGCCGCGCCCTGCCCGCCTTCCGCAGCGATGTGTTTGCACCGCCAGCGGAAGCGGTCGGACCTGTGGATGGCCGCGAGGTCGTGCTGTTCGCCGACACGTTCAATCGCATCTATGAGCGGGAAAACCTCGACGCCGCGCTGCGTGTGCTCGTCGCTGGCGGCTATCGCGTGCATCTGCCAAAGCCCGTGAGCGGCACCCGGCCGCTCTGCTGCGGCCGTACGTTCCTGTCCGCAGGTCTCGTCGACGAAGCGAAGGCCGAGCTCAGCCGTCTCGTTGAGGGCTTCACGCCGTTTGCCGCGCGGGGCGTGCCGATCATCGGGCTCGAGCCGAGCTGCCTGTTGACGCTGCGCGACGAGCTGTTGTCGCTGCGCAAGGACGATGACGCCAAGGCTGTCAGCGCCCACGCCCTCACCTTCGAGGAGTTTCTGGTGCGCGAGGCGGAGGCCGGTCGCCTGCAACTGCCGCTCGGCGCGATCGCTGGGAAGGCGCTCGTGCACGGCCATTGCCACCAAAAATCCTTTGGCGCGTTCAAGCCGGTCGAGCAGGTGCTGCGCCTCGTTCCCGGCTTGAAAGTCGAGACCATCGAGTCGAGCTGCTGCGGCATGGCCGGCGCCTTCGGCTATGGCGCGGACACTTACGATGCCTCGATCGAGATGGCCGAGCTGTCGCTGCTGCCGGCCGTGCGGCGCGCGGACCAGGCGACGCTGGTGGTCGCCGACGGAACTTCCTGCCGGCACCAGATCCAGGACGGCGCGCAACGCGACGCCCTGCATGTCGCGCGCCTGCTCGCCATGAGCCTCGATCGCGCCAACGCAAATCCGACAACCTCACCACACAAGGACATTCCAAATGGCTGAACTCACCCTCGACACCGCCCGCAAGATCCTCGACGCCGCCTTCGCGAAGGCCGCGGAGCTGAAGCTGAAACCGCTCGTCGTCACCATCCTGGATGCGCGCGGCGTCCTCAAGCTCGCGGCTGCCCAGGACGGCACCAGCCTGATGCGCGCGGAGATCGCCCACGGCAAGGCTTATGGCGCGCTCGCCATGGGCATGGGATCGCGCGCCCTGTTCCAGCGCGCCCAGGAGCAGGCCTATTTCATCGACGCCGTGAACACCATCGCCAAGGGCGCGCTGGTGCCGGTCCCCGGCGGCGTGCTGATCCAGGACGGCACCACCCTGCTCGGTGCCGTCGGCGTCTCCGGCGACACCTCGGACAATGACGAAGCCTGCGCCGTCGCCGGCATCACGGCGGCAGGATTGAAGGCTAACGCGGGCTGATGATCGTAGGTGGGTAAGCGCAGCGTAACCCACCACTGTTTGTCTCCGCTGAAGAAGGAGGCGGGTTACGCTGCGCTAACCCACCCTACACGTGACGGCCAAACAAAAACTCGAAAACAACCCCATGCAAAGTAGCCGATGGCGCCGGCGCATTCTGCTGATTTTCCGAAATCCATTGACACGTCGGGCAAATAGGGGGTAAAACGTCACCATCGGAAAATCCGCAATACTTGGCATCGTCACCCTGAGGTGGCCGCTCCGTCAGCGGCCCTCGAAGGGCGACGGCCCGCTCCCAACGCGAGGACATCGCAATGCGCGGATGCATCCGGGCCGTTCATCTTCGAGGCTCCCGGCGCAGTGCGGACGCACTGCGCCGCTCGCACCTCAGGGTGACGGAACTCACAGCGCGATCACGTCACTTCTCTCTCACCGTCCCGTCCACGACGGCTTGCGCTTTTCGCTGAACGCTTTCAGCCCCTCCTTGGCGTCCTCAGTCATCGCGAGCAGCGCGATCTGGCTTTCGGTATAGGCGATGCTCTCGTCGAACGACATCGAGGCGATGGCACGCATGGCGTATTTGCCGCGGCGGATCGCGGTCGGCGACTTGTCGACGATACGGCCGATCAGCCAGTCGACCTTGGCGTCGAGCTCGGCCGCGGGAACGACATAGTTCAGCAGGCCCGCCGCTTGCGCAGCCCTGGCATCGAACGGCTCGCCTGTCAGCGCCCATTCGTTGACGAGCCGCGGCGGCGCGATGTTCTGCAACAGGCTCAGCACCTGCATCGGGAACACGCCGACCTTGACCTCGGGCAGGCCGAAGATGACGTGATCGGCGGCGACTGCCATGTCCGTCATGCACAACAGGCCCATGCCGCCGGCCATGCAGACGCCACCGAGGCGCGCGATCGCAGGTTTCGTCGCATCCTGCGACAGCCGCAACAGATCGGCGTAGTCGACGTTGGGCCTGGAAAAGTCCATCGCGAAGGCGGCGCCGGAGTTCTGCAAATCGGCGCCGGCACAAAACGCCTTGTTGCCCGTCCCGGTCAGCACGATGACGCGGACATCCTTGTCGTCATGCGCATCGCGATAGCCCTTGGCGATGCCGGCGATGACGTCCCCATTGAGCGCATTGCGCTTCTCCGGACGGTTGATGCTGATCCAGAACGCCTGCCCGCGCTTCTCGGTGATGACACTGCTCGTATCGGTCATGGCACGCTCGCCTGTTTGCTCTTGCTTGCCCGACATTTGCGGCAGGTCGGACGGCGGGCGCAAGCGCAATCTACCGACATCGCGCTGCTTTAGCGCCTCGACGCAACTTTGCGCCGCGATGGTGGCAGTGACGCGCGCCTTAGGCAGTGGCAGCCTTCTTCAGCCAGACCTTGTTGTCGTGGAACGGCGCGCCACCGATCGGCGCGATCGTGTCCGCACCGGTCAGCACGTTGATGCCACGACCACCCACGTGGTGCTTGTTCGGATGGACGGATTCCGCGATCAGCACGCCGCGCTGCACGCCGTCGAACAGCGTTGCAATGAGCGTCGTCTGGCCGCGGGTGTTGCCGAGCGTCACGGCATCGCCCTCGGCGATGTCGAGCGAGGCTGCATCCAGGGGATGGACCATCACGCTCGGCTTGCCCTCGCGGGCCTGCGAAGACGGCGTCTCGTTGAAGGTCGTGTTGAGAAAGCTGCGCGAGGGGCTCGTCGCCAGCCGGAACGGATGGTCCCGATCGGCCTCTTCGATCACCGCCCAATGATCCGGCAGCGACGGCATCTTGTCGAAATCGCCCATCATCAGGCCGAACGGTGGATGCGCCCAGTCGGCCTTGAAGTGGAATTTCTTGTCGGCATGCGCAAAACCGTCGAGGAAGTGCGAGGTGCGGAAATCCGGCTGGAGATCGCGCCAGATATCTGCTTCGAGCGCCTCGATATCGCCGTGGCCGCTCAGCTTCAGCGTCGCATCGATCAGTTCGCGCGACGACATCTCGAAACCCCGGTGCTCGGCGCCGAGGCGCGGCGCAAGCGCCTGCAACACCTCGTGGTTGGAGCGGCATTCGCCGGGCGGGTCGATGAGCTTGGAGCCGACCGAGATGTGCTGGTGGCCACCGCCGTAATAGAGATCGTCGTGCTCCATGAACATGGTCGCCGGCAGCACGATGTCGGCCATCAGCGCCGTTTCGGTCATGAACTGCTCATGTACCGCCACGAACAGGTCCTCGCGCGCAAAGCCCTGGCGCACCAGCACCTGCTCCGGCGCGACCGTCACCGGGTTGGTGTTCTGGATCAGCATCGCCTTGACCGGACCCTTGCCCTGCAGGGCTTCGGAATTACCGGTCAGGATGCGGCCGATCTGGGACTGGTCGAGCGCGCGCGTATCGCGATCGATCGCGTCGTGGCCTTCGATGATGGATTCGTCGAAGTGCCACAGCGCGTAATTGTTGAAGAAGGCACCGCCACCCTCATATTGCCAGGCGCCGGTCACCGCGGGAATGCAGGCCGCGGCATGCATCTGGGCCGCACCGTTGCGGCTTCGGCTGAAGCCATAGCCGAGGCGGAAGAACGTCCGCTTCGTCTCGCCGACCGCCTTCGCAAAGGCCTCGATCTCGGCAACCGGAACGCCGCAGATCGCGGACGCCCATTCCGGCGTGCGCGTCTTCAGATGCGCTTCGAGCTCACCGGGACAATCGGTGTACTTGGCCATATAGGCGCGGTCGGCATAGCCATCGCGGAACAGGACATGCATGACGCCGCAGGCGAACGCGCCATCGGTGCCGGGACGCAGGATGATCTTGATGTCAGCCTGCTTCACGGTGTCGTTGTTGTAGATGTCGACCGCGGCGATCTTCGCACCGCGCTCCTTCCGGGCGCGGGAGGCGTGCGTCATCACGTTGACCTGCGTGTTGACCGGGTTGGTGCCCCAGATCACCACGAGGTCGGAGACACCCATCTCGCGCGGATCGACGCCGGCGATCTTGCCGGCGCCCACCGCAAAGCCGACGCGAGCGACGTTCGCGCAGATCGTCGAATAGAAGCGCGAATATTTCTTCACATGCGTGAGGCGGTTGAGGCCGTCGCGCATCACCAGCCCCATTGTGCCGGCGTAGTAATAGGGCCAGACCGCCTCGGCGCCGAATTCGCGCTCGACCGCGTTGAAGCGATGCCCGATCTCGTCCAGCGCCTCGTCCCAGGAGATCCGCGCAAACTGGCCCGAGCCTTTCGGCCCGGTGCGACGCATCGGATACATCAGCCGCTCGGGGTGATGAATGCGCTCCGCATAGCGCGCGACCTTGGCGCAGACGACGCCCGCCGTATAGGTCTGCTGTTTCGAGCCGCGGACGCGACCGATGCTCCGGCCTTCGATGACCTCGACGTCGAGCGCACAGGCCGACGGGCAGTCGTGCGGACAGGTGGAGTGACGGATCGCGATCTTGGCGTGCTGGTTCATGGCCAACTTCGTAACATCAAAGCACCGGCCAGCCGAGCGCATTTATCCGGGATTGCCCATGCAAATAGCGGGGCCGAGCCGGCCTGTTCCGGACGCGGCCACCCCGGAAACCGCGCAATATTCCTGGTCAAGATTCCTGGCTGGGTCGACTTTGTGAGGCGTCGACAGGCTGCTTGGCCTGTCGCTACAGTGCGCGCCAACAAGAACGACATCAGGGAGGCGGGCATGACGAGCCCAAAATTCGCGCTGGCATTGGCCGCTGGGCTGCTCACCCTATTCTCCGCGCCGTGCTGTTTCGCGCAGGATTATCCCGCACATGCGGTCCGGATCATCGTGCCCTTCGGCGCCGGAGGTCCTGCGGATGTTGCAGCGCGGTTGATCGGCAATGCTCTCCAGGAAAGTTTTGGCCAGCCCTTCGTGATCGAGAACCGCACCGGCGCCGGCGGCGTCATCGGTACTCTGGAGGCCGCGAAGTCGCAGGCCGACGGCTATACGCTGTTGATGATGTCCAACACCCAGACCGCGAACGAATCGCTGCTGACGCCGGCGCAGCGCAAATACGATCTGATGCGCGACCTCGCGCCGATCGCGCCGGTGAACTATTCCGATCTCGTCATCGTCGTTCATCCCTCGGTCCCGGCGAAGTCGCTTCAGGATTTCATTGCGCTCGCCAAGTCGCAGCCGGGCAAGCTGAACTACGCGTCATCAGGACAAGGCACGCCCTATCACATGGCGGGCGAGCTGTTCAAAGCCATGGCCGGGATCGACGTCGTGCACGTCCCCTATCGCAACAGTGGCGAGGCGCGCAGCGGCGTGATCGGCGGGCAGGTGCAGATGATGATCGACGCTGTCCCGGCGATGGCTCCGAACGTGACGGAGAACCAGGTGCGCGCGCTCGCGACCACCGGCAAGCAGCGCTCCGCGGTGCTGGCGAACGTTCCGACCGCAGGCGAAGCCGGCGTCCCCGGCTATGAGGCAACCATCTGGCTCGGCCTGATGGCGCCGGCGGGCACGCCGAAACCGGTCATCGACAAGCTCAACGCCGCCGTGACGGCACTGGTGAAACGGCCCGACATCGTCAAGCTATGGAAGGAACAGGGTGCCGTGCCGATGGCGATGACGCCAGACGAGTTCGAAAAATTCCTGCGCGGCGATATCGTCAAATGGGCCGATGTCGTCAAGAAATTCGACAGGTCCTGAGGTCGTCGTCCGTCAATGCCAACCATCCGATTTCGCCTGAACGGCTCCGACACCGCGATCGACGCCGCTTCCGATCAGACGCTGCTCGCAGCGCTTCGCGGCACGCTTGGCCTCACGGGCAGCCATTTCGGCTGCGGCGCCAATGAATGCGGCGCGTGCTACGTCATGGTCGATGGGCACGCACTCGCTTCCTGCGACATGCCGCTGTGGTCGGTGGCCGGCAAGGAAGTCACGACCGTGGAAGGTCTCGGCACGCCCGAACATCCGCATCCGCTGCAGCGTGCCTTCATCGCCGAACAGGCGATGCAATGCGGCTACTGCGTGCCGGGTATTTTGATCAGCGCAGCGGCGCTGCTGCAACGCAGACCGTCACCGACCGAGACGGAAATCAGGGAAGCGCTCGATCGCAACCTCTGCCGCTGCGGCTCGCAAAACCGCATGGTGCGGGCGGTGCTGCGCGCAGCATCGGAAATGGCCGCGCCATGAGCACTTCGCCCCCTGCTCCGCAATTGCCGCCCAGCCTGGCTGCCAATCCAGGGCTGTCGTCCTGGGTGAAATTCACGCCCGATGGACGCGTCGCGATCTCGCCGGGCAAGGTCGAGATCGGCCAGGGCATCGTTACGGCGCTGGCACAGATCGCCGCCGACGAACTCGATGTCGATATCGGCCGGATCGCGATGATCCGTGCCTCAACGCCTGCTAGCCCGAACGAAGGCGTCACCTCGGGCAGCCTCTCGATCCAGCAATCGGGCCGCGCGCTTCGCCAGGTCTGCGCCGAGGTGCGCCGGCTGTTCCTCGCAGCAGCGTCGGAGCGGCTCGGCGTCGAAGCATCGACGCTCGACGTCGATGATGGCACGATGTCCGGACCGGGCAATGTCCGGACCAGCTACTGGGAGCTCGCCAGCGAGGTCTCGCTCGATTGCAGCGCGACCGCGGAAGCGGTCGCGAAGCCGACCGCCGCGCGCCGCGTTGCCGGGCAATCGATTCAACGGATCGACATTCCCGATAAGGTGTTCGCGCGGCCGCGCTTCATTCACAACACGCCGCTGGCGAACATGCTGCATGGCCGTGTGCTGCGGCCCGAGGTGTCGGACGCAAAGCTCGTCGCGCTCGATGAAGCGGCAACGCGCGCGGTTGGCGGGTTCGTCGCCATCGTGCGGGACGGCAGCTTCGCGGGCGTCGTCAGCAAAACCGAGGACGGCGCCGAGGCTGCGTTGAAAGCTTTGCGCAAGGGCGCAACATGGTCGGCGGGCGAGACGCTGCCGGACGAGGACGATCTGGCTGCGTTCCTGAAGGGCCAGCCGGTCGAGACCAGGGTCATCGACACCAAAACCGCAGCCGCACCGAAGCAGGTCGCACGCACGATCCGCCGGCAATACACCCGTCCCTATATCGCGCATGCCTCGATCGCACCGTCCTGCGCGATGGCGCAATGGGAGGGAAATCTCGTCCACGTCTGGACGCACAGCCAGGGCGTCTACATGCTACGCGCCGACCTTGCGATCGTGCTCAAGCTGCCGGTCGAGAGCATCACCGTCGAGCACATGGAAGGCGCCGGCTGTTACGGCCACAATGCGGCCGATGA
This sequence comes from Bradyrhizobium sp. CCGUVB23, assembly GCF_024199885.1. NCBI lineage: Bacteria > Pseudomonadati > Pseudomonadota > Alphaproteobacteria > Hyphomicrobiales > Nitrobacteraceae > Bradyrhizobium > Bradyrhizobium sp. CCGUVB23. Next base: position 7,037,487 of record NZ_JANADQ010000001.1, on the reverse strand, counting down.
CGTTGCGCTCGACGCCGTGCTGCTGGCACGAGCAGCTGGTGGACGTCCTGTGCGAGTGCAATGGTCGCGACACGATGAAATGTCGCTTGCGCCGTTCGGTGCAGCGATGGCAGTCGAGATCGAGGCCGATCTCGACGCGCATAGCGAGATCGTCGGCTGGCGCCACGCGATCTGGAGCAACGGCCATACGGCGCGGCCGGGACGCGCGGCGCAGCCTGCCCTGCTCGCCGCAACAGAGCTCGCAAGGCCCTACCCGCGCCTCATCTCGTCAGACCCTCCAGTGGCCAACGGCGGTGGCAGCGATCGCAACTCCGTTCCACTCTACGACTTGCCCGCCTGGACAATCGAAACCCATCGCCTCCTCACCATGCCCATACGCACCTCGGCGCTGCGGACACTCGGCGCGCAGGGGAATGTGTTCGCGATCGAATCCATGTTCGACGAGATCGCGTCCATCCTCGGTGAAGACCCCGTCCAGTTCAGGCTGCGCCATCTGCGCGACGAGCGCGCCAAGGACGTGATCCGCGCTGTTGCGGCGCGCGCGAAGTGGAAACTGGAAAAGAAGGCCGGCATCGGCTACGGCCTTGGCTTTGCGCGCTACAAGAGCACCGGCGCCTATTGCGCGGCGATTGCCGAGATCGAAGGCGAAGAGGACATTCGCGTCAAGCGGCTGACGCTCGCCGTCGACGTCGGCGAGGCCATCAATCCGGACGGCGTGATCAACCAGATCGAGGGTGGTGCGATCCAGGCCACGAGCTGGGTCTTGAAGGAGCGCGTCCGCTTCGACCGCACGCGCATCACCTCCACGTCCTGGACGGATTACCCGATCCTGACCTTCAGCGAGGCGCCCGCCGTCGACGTCGAGGTCATCGAGCGGCCCGATATCGCGCCGGTCGGCGCCGGCGAAGCCGCGCATGGACCGGTGACGGCGGCGATTGCCAATGCGGTGTTCGATTGCCTCGGCATCCGCGTGCGCGACCTGCCGATCACGCGGGAGAGGCTGATTGCAGCAATGGAGCTTGCATCGTGACGGCGATCCATATTTTGAGCGGCGGCGCGGCACAGGGCCTAGTCGCCCAGCTTGCCGAGACTCTCAAGGCGCAGACCGGGCTCGGCATCGAGGGCGAGTTCGGCGCGGTCGGCCTGATGGCCGACAAGTTGCGTGGGGGCACGCCAGCCGACATCGTCATCCTGACGCGCGCGCTCGTGACAAAGCTTCGCGACGAAGAGTTCGTCGATCCGACCTCGATCGTCGACGTCGGAGTGGTCGAGACGGCGCTTGCGGTGCGCGCCAACGACCCCAAGGTCACCGTCAAGACCGGGTCTGACCTGCGCGACGCGCTGCGTGCGGCCGATGCGATCTTCGTTCCTGACATCAAGGCCTCCACGGCCGGAATTCACGTCGCCAAGACGTTGGACCGGCTCGGCATCGCCGACGAGGTTGCGTCTTGCCTCAGAATCTTTCCGAACGGCGCAACCGCGATGCGGCAGCTGGCGGCATCCGATGCCAAACGGCCGATCGGATGCACGCAGGCGACCGAAATCATCGCCACAGAGGGTATTGTGCTGTCCGGCTCGCTGCCGCCGGGACACGAGCTCGCGACGATGTACACAGCGGGTGTGGCGACGCGCGCGGCACATGTCACCGCGGCGCGCGTCCTGATCGAGCTGCTGACGGACGCAGACCGGAGCGAGCTGCGCCGCCGCATGGGCTTTTCCGGCTAGTTTAGACGACGCGTGCTATTTGCTGAGCTTCGTGAGACCGGTCGGCGGTCCGTCCACGGCCGTCCAGCCACCATCAACGAACAACGTGCTGCCACTGACATAGCTTGCGGCATCCGAGGCGAGATAGGCCACCGCAGTTGCGACCTCGTCGGCACTGCTCCAGCGGTTGAAGACGGTGTGCCTGGCATAGAGATCATAGATGTCGGGACGCTGCTTGAACGGACCGGTCAGCGCTGTCTCGGCAATGCTCGGCGCAATCGCGTTGACACGGACGCCGGCATGGCCGACCTCGGAGGCAAAACCCTTCACCAGGAGGCCGATCGCCGCCTTGGTCGATCCGTAGATGCCAAGGCCCGGTTCGATGGTGACTGCGCGCACCGACGAACAGGCGATGATGCTGCCGCCCTTCTGGTCGACCATGATGCGGCCGAAGGCCTGGAAGAACCAGACGGTGCCCTTGACGTTCAGGTTGAGGACGCGGTCGAGATCCTCCTCGGTGTAATCGAGAATGGTCTTGCGGATGTTCAGCCCCGGCGTCGTCACAGCGATGTCGAGCCGCGGGAACTTCTGCATCAAGGTCGTGGCCAGCGCATTGACATCCGCGGCGCTCGCAGCATCGCACGCAGCCGCTTCGGCCCAGCCGCCCTTGTCGCGAATGCCAGCGGCGGTCGCTTCCGCTGCGTCAAGCGCACGATCGGCGCAGATGACGCGGGCGCCGAGCCCGGCCAGCGCCTCGGCCGACGATCTGCCGATGCCGGATGCGGCGCCGAGCACGACCGCGGTCTTGCCGGTGAGATCGAAGAGCTTGCGATAGTCCGTCACAGACAGATTCTCCCTGTTGCTGAGACGCAAAATATCGCAAGGCCCGTACGCCGGCCAAGTGCCGGCGTACGCACGGCTGCTATCCCTTGTACCCCATCAGCAGGCGCGGCAGCCAAAGCGAGAAGGCGGGGACGTAGGTCACGAACATGAGCGCTGCGATCAGGGCTGCGTAGAACGGCAGGATGGTGCGCATCACCGCGCCCACGGAGATGCCGCCGATGGCGCAGCCCACGAATTGCGTCGTTCCAACCGGCGGGGTGTTCAGCCCCAGGGCGCAGTTGATCAGCATCAGCATGCCGAACTGCACCGGATCCATGCCCGCTTTCATCGCGATCGGCAGGAAGATCGGGGTGCAGATCAGGATGGTCGCCGCCATGTCCATGAAGGTGCCGAGCAAGAACAGGATGACATTGATGAGCAGAAAGATCATCCAGGGTTCCGAGGACACCTTGTTCATCATGTCGCCGGCGAGGTCGGCTACTTCATAGAGTCCCATCAGATACTGGAACATGGTGGAGACGCCGATCAGCAGCAGCACCACGCCCGTCGTCTTCACCGCCTTGGCCGCGGCCCGCAGGAAGTTCTGCAGGGTCATGGTACGGTAAATGAAGAAGGTCAGCAGGATCGTGTAAGTGACTGCGACGGCTGCGGATTCAGTTGCCGTGAAGACGCCGGACAGGATGCCGGCCAGGATGATGCCGACGATCAGAAGACCCGGCAGGGCGGCCGCGAACGAGCGGAAAACCTCGGCCCAGCCCGGAAACTTGCCGGCCGGATAGCCTCGCTTCACCGCGACTGCGTAGGCGGCAACCAGCATGCACGCCATCAGCACGAGCGCCGGCAAGATGCCGGCGGCGATCAGCGCGCCGATCGATACCTTGCCGCCGGCAGCCAGGGCATAGATGATCATGTTGTGGCTGGTCGGCATCAACGCTCCGACCAGCGAAGCGTGGGTGGTGACGTTGACAGCGTAGTCGGTGTCGAAACCTTCCTTTTTCATCATCGGGATCATCACCGCTCCCATCGCCGACACGTCGGCCACGGGCGAACCGGATACGCCGCCGAACAGCGTGCAGGCGACCACGTTCGACATGCCGAGCCCGCCGCGGATGTGCCCGACGAGGTTCTTGGCAAGCTGCACGATCTTGTCGGCGACGCCGCCATGCAGCATCAGCTCACCGCTGAAGACGAAGAACGGTATGGCGAGGAAGGAGAAGATGTTCATCCCCGACATCATCTGCTGGAAGATGACGGCAACCGGCAGGCCTTCGTAAAGGATGGTGCAAATCGCCGAGAGGCCGATCGCGAAGGCGACCGGCACGCCGAGGATGAGGAAGCCGAAGAAGGTGGCGCCGAGAATGATCAATTCCATGAGGGGACGACCTCTTCGCCGCGCAGGAGAGCAATGATGTGCTCGATTGAAAAGGAAACGATCAGGACGCCCGAGGCGATCAACGGCACGTAGCGGACGACCTCAGGAAGGCCGAGATTGGGAATCTTCACGGTTCCGACCGACGCCCCCAGTATCCAGCCGTTGTAGACCATCGCAATGCCGAACAAGCCCACCAGAACGTGGATCACCAGTTCGATCTTCTCTCGCAAATGATCCGGTAGCATCACCAGCAGACTGTCCATGCCGATATGTCCGGCATCGCGCACGCCGACGGCGGCGCCGATCAGCGTGACATACAGGATCAGAACCAGCGCGAGGTTCTCCGTCCAGGTCGGGCTGGAATTGAGCACGTAACGTCCGAACACCTGGTAGAACACGATGGTGACGATGACGAGCAGTCCGCTCACGGACAGATACATGCCCACGCGGGCGACGGTGGCATTGATCCGCGACAGCAAGCCGGTAGACGGGCGTGCCGCAGCGGCTTCCGGCTCGTGGCTTGCGACGTGTGGGTCTGTCATTCCCGCGTCTCCTTGCGAGGCTCCGGCGTCGCGGGTCGGCGACGCCGGAACCCGGGCGCTCTGTTCTTACTTCGTGTCCTGGATACGCTTGACGAGGCTCTGCAGCTTTTCGTCACCGGCGAACTTCGTGTACACCGGCTTCATCGCATCGACGAATTCCTGCTTGTTGGCGATCGTAACGACCTGGACGCCGGCCGCCTCGACGGTCTTGCGGGACGCCTGCTCGCGCTCGTCCCAGAGCTTGCGCATGACGGGCACCGATTCCTTGGCCGCCTTGCGGATCATCGCCTGATCCTCCTTGCTCAGCGTGTCCCACACCTTCTTGGACATCACGAGAACTTCGGGCGCCAGGGAGTGCTCAGTGACGTTGTAGAACTTGGCTGCCTCGAAATGGCGCGACGACTCATAAGACGGCCAGTTGTTCTCGGCAGCGTCCACCAGGCCGGTCTTGAGAGCAGTATAGACCTCGCCATACGGCATCGGCGTCGGGTTGGCCCCGAGGCTCTGGATCATGCCGACCCAAAGGTCGGATTGCTGGACGCGTATCTTCAAGCCCTTGAGGTCGGCGAGCGACTTGACCGGTGCCTTGACGGTGTAAATGGACCGCGCGCCGCTGTCGTAATAGGCAAGGCCGATCAATCCTGCAGGCTCCATGGCCGCCAGGATCTCATCGCCGATCGGCCCGTCGAGCACGTTACGCATATGCTGCGTGTCCCTGAAGACGAAGGGCAGGCACAACGCGACGGTTTCCGGCACGAAGTTGTTCAACGGCGATGCGTTGATCCGCATCATGTCGAGTGCGCCGATCTTGAGCTGCTCGATGGTGTCCTTCTCGGAGCCCAGGGCTCCATTGGGAAACACCTTCACGCCGAGCTTGCCGCCGCTCGCCGTCGCGAGCTGCTTGCCCATGAACTTGACGGCCTCGACAGTCGGATAATCGGCGGGGTGTACGTCGGCAGAGCGGAAATCGCGTGCGGTCGCCAGGGGCGCTGTGACCGCCAGGGCAACGGCGGCGATGATACCGGCTAGTGTCTTCATCTGGTCTTTCCTCCTCAATTGATTATGTCGTCGTTGCGCAGGTGCTGCGGGCCGCCTTAAGGCGCTCCCCTTCAGGGGTGAAGTCAAGCGTCACAAACGCACCACTTTGGTAGGATTTGAGCGACGGAGTCGAGGGAATCCAACCAATGTTTCCGCTTGCCCTGGAAAGTGCAACCGTCATCGCGCCCTCTCCGGCGGGGACCTGCGTGGCAGGTGCCGGCCTCCCTGCAATCGCGCCTCGCCATCGGCCAATGCCGGATGCGAGGTAACGATGCTCGTCGTATCCATGGATGTTCCTCTCGTTTTATGCTCGACCGCTATTGGTTGCGGCTTGGAGGTTCGGACGAGACGGTCGTCCCATTCCTATGCGAACGCGCTGCATCGGCGCGATGTCCGCCAATGTCGTGCCTAGGACGGGCAGCCTTCCGAGTCCAAGCCAAATCCGGCATCGATCAATGCAGGAGTTGCATCGATCGATCAGCCCCTTCAAGATGCTCCGAAGCAGAACGGGACATCTTGAGGGAACGGCCATGCCGCGGAAGCTGATCGACATTTCTGTGCCGTTGCAGAATGACGTGCCGGCCGACCCGCCCGGCAACCATCCGACGATCCAGTACATCGATCATCAGCAGGGCCTGCCGCGCATGCTGCAGTTCTTCGACGGGTTGAAGGCGGAGGATCTGCCTGATGGTCAGGGATGGGCGGTGGAGCAGGTATCGCTATCGACCCACAACGGCACGCATCTCGATGCGCCCTGGCACTTCCATCCCACCATGAATCGCGGCGAGCGCGCCTGGACCATCGACGAGGTGCCGCTGGAGTGGTGCCTGCAGCCCGGCGTGAAGCTCGACTTCCGCCACCTGCCGGACGGCTATGTGGCGACCGCGTACGACGTGGAGAAGGAACTCGAGCGCATCGGGCACACGCTGTCGCCGCTGGAGATCGTCGTCGTCAACACCAGCGCCGGCGCGAAATTCGGGCGCGCGGACTACGTCAATTCAGGCTGCGGCATGGGCTATGAGGCCACGATGTATCTGCTCGAGCGCGGCGTGCGCCTGACCGGCACCGACGGCTGGAGCTGGGACGCGCCGTTCGTCCATACCGCGAAGAGATACGCCGAGACCGGGGATGCGAAGCTGATCTGGGAAGGCCACAAGGCGGGGCGTCACATCGGCTATTGCCATCTCGAGAAACTGCACAATCTAGAGAAGCTGCCGTCGACGGGCTTCACGGTCTCCTGCTTCCCCGTGAAGATCGAGCGCGCCTCGGCAGGCTGGACGCGCGCCGTCGCCATCATCGACGGCTGACACCGAACGTTGTCACTCGCCTTCGAGACCGCTTTCGGCGAGCTCGCGCAACGCGTCGATGTCGAGCACAACGATGGCGCCATGCTCGAGACGGACCCAGCTCCGCGCGGCCCAGGCGCGCAACTGCTTGTTGATGCTCTCGCGGGTCATGCCGACCATCTCGCTGATCTCCTGCTGGGTGATCGCGAGGGTTCCGCTGCCGGAGTCGAGCTTGCGCTCCTCGGTCAAGCCAAGCAGCGCGCTGGCGAGCCGTCCCGGCAGGTTCTGCAAGATCACCTGCTCGACCTGCTGGCTGGTCCAGCGCAGCCGGCCGCAGAGCAGCTCGATGAATTTCATAGCCAGTTCCGGCTGGCTCTTCACGAAGGGGAGGAAGTCCCGACGGTCGATGATGTAGAGCTCGCAATTGGTGTTGGCAGTCGCGTCCGCCGACCGCGGCGCACCATCGAGCACCGCGATCTCGCCAAAAATTTCTCCAGGACCGATCAAATTGAGAATAGCGTTGCGGCCATCTGGCGAAGAAGAGGAAATCTTCACCGTTCCGGAGATGACCGCGAACAGATTGTTGCCGGGATCGCCCTTCGCCGCAATCATCGCGCCGCGCTTGACGGTGGTGTGCTTGGCGTAACGGCAGAGCTGATCGAGCGCCTCGGGCGACAGATCAGCGAAGATCGGATGCTTGCGCAGCACCGACAGTTTGTTACCCGACGACTGCCGGGGATCGCTGGTCTTGTCCTGAGGCACGCCGCCGGACTCCTAAGACTGCGAGGTACTGGAGTTCCTGCGTAGTCAACGTTGCCGGGCTTTTCAACCGGAAACCACATATATGCACTTTTGGACAAGGGGCCAGGAAAGGGACCGCTCCCGCCGTCCAAAATTTGCATCCAGAAGCTGCATCGGCGCGATATGCGCGATGCTGAGTTGCGAATTAACCATGCCGCGGCCATGCACGGACTTCGCCCCGCAGGGCTGGGATGGAGCCAATGCGGCTATGACCCCAACCGCTTCAATGTTTGAGGGCTGTTTCGTTCGACTTGAGCTGGTTGGGCCTCGTTTGGCGGTCCGCCCACGCCAACACCGCCGCGAAAGCGACGAAGACGGTCACAACGGCAATGGTCATCAACAGCGCATCGGTCGGCATGGTGGCTCTCCCCCTTAGCTCTCATCAACCTAGGCATTATGCGCGGCGGCTGATTGCCGTCGTTGATCGCGATCAAAAATCAGCGATCACCATGGAAAGAGGTCTCTCAGGCTGCCGCCAGGGCCTCGGCGCGCGCCGGATCGAGCAGGCTGATACCGCCATGAATGATCTCGATCACACCGACGCGCTCGAGCTTGGTGAAGGTGCGGCTGACCGTTTCGATGGTCAGTCCGAGATAGTCGGCGATGTCCTGGCGGCTCATCGGCAACGGCACCGTGTTCGACGGCCCGTTGAGCGGCATCAGGCGCTCGCGCCAGGTCAGGAAAAAGGTCGCGACCTTCTCCTCCGCCGAACGGCGTCCGAGCAGGACCATGTGGTCGCGGGCCTGGCTCAATTCGCGCACCGCGAGTTCGTTGATGCGGCGCAGGAGATGCGGCCTCTCCTCGATGAAACGGCCGAACGCGGCCTTGGCGAACTGGCAGACCGTCACTGGGCCGATCGCGTCCGCAGAGAAGTTGTGGCGACCGGAGACATTCATCCCGAGAAAGTCGCCCGGCAGCGCGAAACCGACGATTTGCCGCCGCCCATCCGGCAACAGCTTGTAGAGCCTCATCACACCTTCGAGAAGGTTGTAGAAGGACGTCGTGATGTCTTCTTCGGAGAAGACCGTCTCGCCGGCGGTAAAATGCACGCGGCGTCCCAGATGCTCGAACTCCCTGAGTTCAGCCGCATCGAGCGAAGCGCAGACGCTGAACTCGCGTATCGAACACTCCTTGCAGAAGTGCCCGTTGGGTTCGATTGCAACCAGGGAAGACTTCATCCATCGCTCCAGCCAAGCGCCGCTCTCTTCGGCACTAAGCCGGGTCTGCCGCGCATCGGCATTTTACTGCCTTGTCACAAACGCAGTTGACCCAGATCAATTTTGCCGGGCGTCGCCTTCGTATTCTCTGTGCCGCGCCCTTCGAGACCAATCCTTCCATGCTGCAATTCGCGCTTCGTCAGATCCTGATCGCGCTTCTTTTGGCGACGCCAGCCCTCGCCGCCTCCAAGCCCGAGCAACGCGGCGAGGCCTACGCGCGCGCCAATTGCGCGCGCTGCCATGCCATCGACCGCAGGTCGGAAAGCCCGCTGAAGATTGCCCCGCCATTCAGGACGTTGCATCAACGCTACCCGATCGAGACGCTCGGAGAAGCGCTCGCGGAGGGCATCTACACCGGCCACGCCGACATGCCCGCCTTCGAGCTCGATCCCGACCAGATCCACGATCTCCTGTCTTATCTGAAGACGCTGGAATAGCGGCTGCTAGACCGACTGCACGGTCCAGCCGATCAGCTCCTTGGCGATCCGCGCAAACGCGGCGTTGAAGGCCTCGACCGCGGCAGCCGGCTCGATCTTGTCGAGCTTCTCGCTCGCCTCCAGCAGGCGCGAGGCGATCACCTTGCCGTTCTTGTCGACGATCCTCGCCGAAAGGCCGATCTCGGCAACCGGGTCACCGTCCGTCGCAATCCGGAAGCGCCTGATGTCGATCAGGAGTTGATGGTCCGCCTGACCGATGTCGCTCGTCCGCAACGGGGCGTGCGCGATGTCGTAATTCTCGAAACTGTCAATGAGCCTCGCCTGCAGAAGCTTGGGAATGCTGTCGGCCCAGAGGAACTCGGCAAAGCCGGGATAGTCACCGGTCGGCGAGAACAGCATCCGCTGTGTCTGCAACATCGCGACCGCGGTCGGCTCGGGAATCGCAAGCTGCTCCGAAAGCATCTTGCCCACAGGACCGATATTTTGCGGGGCGCGGAGATCATAGGTGATCTTCTGGGCGGGAGCAGCACCGCCTGTCATCTTCTCCAATCCCGCGACAATGCCGTCGAGCTTGCCGGTGTTGCGCGCAAGCCCTTCCGAGAAGGTCTTGAAATTGGCGATCGTATCCTTGAGCGGACCGGAGTTCTCTTCCAGCACCGAATCCACTCGGCGCAGAGCGTCGCGCGCCGCCTGGGTCATGCTCTGTCCGGCACCGGCATCGGCGATCAGCACCGGCATCTCGCCCGGCTTTGCGACGATCATGCCGCCTTCCAGCGCCACCACCGGCACGCCGGTCAGACCCTGGAAATCGAGCCCGACCTTGGTGTCGGCGCGCACCGGCGTGACGGAGGCCACCGAGATCGTCGCATTGACGAAGCGCGGATTGTCCGGCGCCAGCGCAAGCGCGGTGACCTCGCCGACGCGGATGCCGTTGAACAGCACGCCGGCGCCGACCAGAAGGCCCGGTACCGGTCCCTGGAACTGCACGTGGTAGCTCGTGCGCGGCCCGATGCCGCCGGTGTTGTTCAGCCAGTAGATGAAGCCGAAGACCGCGAGAATCGCAGCCATCACGAAGGCGCCGATCAGGACGTAGGGAGCGCGGGTTTCCATGTCTCATCTCATTTGGGGTTGCAGCATCTGGGAGCGCTTGCCATGGAAATAGGCTCGCACCCAGGGATGCTCGGATTGAAGCAGCTCGCGCATCGGCCCGATGGCCACGATCTTTCCGTCTGCGAGCGCCGCGACACGGTCGCAGACGGTCGTAAGACTGGCGAGATCATGGGTGACCATGAATACGGTGAGCCCCAACGTCTTCTGGAGCGTCTTGATCAAGGCATCGAAATCGCCGGCCGCGATCGGGTCGAGGCCGGAGGTCGGCTCGTCCAGGAACAGGATCGGCGGGTCGAGTGCCAGAGCGCGCGCCAGCGCCACGCGTTTGGTCATGCCGCCGGATAGTTCTGCCGGATATTTGTCGCCGTCCTGTGGCCGCAACCCAACCATCTCGAGCTTTGCGGTCGCGATCTCGTCCATCAATTCCTGCGACAGGACGAGATTTTCGCGGAGCGGAAACTGGATGTTCTGCCGCACCGTCAGCGACGAGAACAGCGCACCCTGCTGAAACAAGATGCCCCATTGGTTCGCGACGCTCTGGGTGCTGCGGTCGTGCGTGGCGCCGATCGGCTGCCCCATCACGTCGATATCACCGCTCCGGCGTGGGATCAGGCCGATGATGGTGCGCATGAGCACCGACTTGCCGCCGCCGGATGCGCCAACCAGCCCGAGGATCTCGCCGCGGCGGACATCGAGCGAGAGATGATCGAGCACGATCTGGCGGCCGAATCCGACCACGAGATCGCGGACGCGAATCGCGAACTCCTGAGAAGCATCAGCCATCGTCACATTCCGATCGAGGCAAAGAAGATCGCAAACAGGCCGTCGAGCACGATGACGAGGAAGATCGACTTCACAACTGAGGTCGTCGTCTGCTTGCCCAGCGACTCGGCGCTGCCCTTCACCCGCAATCCCTCGCTGCAGGCAACAATGCCGATCACCAGCGCCATGAATGGCGCCTTGAGGATGCCGACCTCGAAATGGGTGATCGAGATCGCCTCATGCAACCGCGCAAGATAGATCGCCGGCCCCATGTCACCGTAGAACTGCGCGACGAGGCCGCCGCCATAGAGCGCGGCAATCGATCCGATGAAGGCCAGGATCGGCAGCGCGATGACGAGCGCCATCACGCGCGGAAGGATCAGCACGTCGACCGGATCGAGCCCCATGGTCGAGAGCGCATCGATCTCCTCGCGCATCTTCATCGAGCCGAGCTCGGCGGTATAGGCGCTGCCCGAGCGCCCGGCGACCATGATGGCGACGATCAGGACGCCTAGCTCGCGCAGCACCAGAATGCCGACCATGTCGACGGTATATGACTCGGCGCCGAACCTGCGGAAATGAAAAAAGCCCTGCTGCGCGATGATCGCGCCGATCAGGAAGGTGATCAGCATGATGATCGGGATCGCCTGCCAGCCGATGCGGTAGAGCTGGTAGACCAGCGAGGTCAGCCGCAACGATCGCGGCCGCCGCACGACGCCGATCAACGCCATGAACAGCGCGCCCAGCATTTGCAGAAAGATCGCGATGTCTTCCCGCGCACCAACCGTCGCCCTGCCGAGATCGTTCAACCGCAGCAAAGCCGGGTTGGGTATCGGCGCGGGCGCCGGATTGTGGCGATTGACCTGACGAACCTCATCCATGAGGCCGCTGTAATTGTCGGCAACGCCGACGATCTCGGCGGCGCTGCCCGTCGACGGGCTCCGGCGGGACAGCTTCTCCAGCAGCCACGCACCGAGCGTGTCGAGCTCGCTCACCTCGCTCATGTCCAGCTTCACGGCCTTCGACCGATCGACGTCGGCCTTCACCGATTGCGACAGCGATTCGAGCTTGATGACATTGGCTGCGGTCCACGGCCCGGCCGGCCGCAGCTCGAGCACATCGCCGGACGGCATCGCCGCCAACAGGGGGTCAGCGTTCAAGATCACATCCTCCTCGGGACGACCGGTCCCAAGCTAGCATGCGTTTCTAGGCCGGCGCATGGCAGCGCGCTTGACCTGCCTCAAACAGACCATTCTGTCATTCCGGAGCCCGAGCGGAGCGAGGGAGCCCGGAAATCCATCGGGCCGCAGAAGACGTGGGTGACTGGATTCTCAGATGCGCAATTGCGCATCATAGCTCGCGACTTCGTCGCGCTCCGGAATGACATCCAGTGAACGAGACGTCAGAGACACCGCACTAGAGTTTCAGCCGTACGTCGCAGATATCAGGCTCGACCGGGTCCGGCTTCACTTCGAAGCCGAGCTGTCGGCACATGTCGAGCATCACGATGTTCTCCTGCAGCACATCGCCCGATATGACCTTCAGTCCTTCCGTCCTCGCATATTCGATAATCAGCTGCATCAGGACCCATCCGAGTCCCCTGCCCTTCAGGTCGGACCGCAGCAGGATAGCGTACTCTCCGTTCTCATAGATCGAGTCCGAATGGATGCGGACCACGCCGACCATGTCGCCCGTCGCCTCGTCGAAGGCGATGAAGGCCATGGCGCGGGCATAGTCGAGCTGGGTCAGGCGCGCGATGAACTGATGGGTGAACTCCTTCATTGGCGCGAAGAAGCGCAGGCGGAGGTCGTGCGGCGTCACATGCCGTAGGAATTCGTGAATGGTCGGCTCGTCCTCGGGACGCATCGGCCGCACGAAGATGCGCCAGCCCTCCTTGAGCTCGAGGTGGCGCTCCCATTGCGACGGATAGGCGCGGACGGCAAAATTGCCGGGCCCTGAGCCCGCGAACTTTCGCTGCGGCGCCCCGACGGCGATGCGCGCATCGACCGCCGTCACCCCGGTTTCATCCGCAAGCAGCGGATTGATGTCCAGTTCGCGGATCTCGGGAATGTCAGCGGACATCTGCGCGAGCTTGACCAGCACCATGGCGACCGCGTCCTGCTTGACCGCCGGCACGTCGCGATAGGCGCGCAGCAGGCGCGAGACGCGGGTGAGCTCGATCAGATCTCGAGCGAGCTGCAGATCGAGCGGCGGCAGCGCCAACGCCTTGTCATTGATGATCTCGACCGCGGTACCGCCCCGCCCGAAGACGACGACGGTGCCGAAGGTCGGATCGTCGGCAAGTCCGAGGATGATCTCGCGCGCCTTCGCCTTCACGACCATGGCTTGCACGATGACGCCTGAAATACGCGCCTCGGGCCGCAGCTTCCTCGCCCGGGCCAGAATGTCCGCGGCGGCCGCACGCACGGCGTCGGGCGTGGTCAGATTGAGGACGACGCCGCCGACGTCGGACTTGTGCACGGTGTCGCGTGACAGGATCTTGAGCACGACGGTCGCGCCTTGTGCGAACATCTCCTTGGCATAGGCAACCGCCTGCTCGACGTCGGCGGCCGCATAGGTCGGCACCATGGTGATATCGTAGGCCCCGAGCAGCCGCTTGATCTCGACCGGCTCGAGCCATTTGCGACCGTCGGCGATGGCGGCCCTCACGATCTCTCTGGCAGCCTCAACGTCGGGCGCAAACGTGTCGGGCATCGCCGGCGGCACCTGCGTGAGCTCCTCGACCAGCTCGCGATGTCGCACCAGGTGCATGAAGCCGCGCACCGCATCGTCCTCCGTCGGGTAGTTGGGAATGCCGGCGCTTGAGAGCGTCTCGACGATCGTCTGGTCAGCCCCGACCCAGGCAGCGAGTACCGGCTTGGCCCAGCTGCGATGCTGCTCGCGGTATTTCTTGAGGAGCTCGGTGACCGTGGTCGCGATTTCGGAAGCGGACGCGATCGCGGTCTGGACGTTGAGAACCAGCACGGCGTCGTTGCCGGGATCGGCGAGCAGCACTTCGAGCGCTGCCGCATAGCGCGCGGCATCGGCATCGCCGACGATATCGACGGGATTTGCACCCGACCAGGTCGGCGGCAGCACCGCGTCGAGATTCTGTCGCGTCTCCGGCGTCATGGGCGCGGGAATGCCGCCGAGTTCGACGAGGCGATCGACCGCGAGAACGCCGATACCGCCGCCATTGGTGAGAATAGCGAGCCGCTTTCCGCTCGGCGATTCGACGCGCCCGAGCGTCTCCGCACAGTCGAACAGCTCGCGCAAATCGGACACGCGCAGGATGCCGGCACGGCGGAACGCCGCGTCGTAAACGGCATCTGCGCCGGCAAGCGCACCGGTATGCGTCGCGGCCGCGCGCGCGCCTTGCGCCATGCGGCCGGACTTCACGACGACCACCGGCTTCACCCGCGCCGCGGCGCGCGCCGCCGACATGAATTTCCGCGCGTCCTTGATGGCCTCGATATAGAGCAGGATCGCGCGCGTCTTGTGGTCGAGCGCGAAGTAGTCGAGGAGATCGGCGATATCCACGTCGAGCTGGTCGCCGATCGAGACGATCCCGGAGAAGCCGACGCCGCGCTGCGCTGCCCAATCCACCATGCCGGCGGCGATCGCGCCCGACTGCGAAATCAGCGCCAGGCTTCCTGCACCGGGCATATGCGCGGAGAAGCTCGCGTTCAGGCTCACGCCGGGCATCATGATCCCCAGGCAATTGGGACCGATCAGCCGCATGCCGTACCTTTGGGCCGCGAGGAGCGCCGCCTCTTCAAGGGATCCCGGCCCATGCCCGAGGCCCGCGGTCACGATCAGCGCGCCCGCCGAGCCGCGGCGACCGGCCTGCTCGATGATGCCGGGAACCTCGCTCGCCGGCGCGGTAATTGCAACCAGCTCCGGCACGAATGGCAGCTTGTCGAGACTGTCCACGGCGGGAACGCCGGCGATCTCGGCATAGCGCGAGTTCACCAGCCCCAGTTCGCCCGCAAAGCGCGCCTTGCGGATGTTTTCCAGAACCGCACGACCCACCGACACGTGGCGCGGGCTGGCTCCGACGAGCGCCACCGATCGGGGCGACAGCAAATTCCTCAGACGATAGGTCGACATGTCGCAATCATTCACTCGGCGCCAGGCCACGTGCTTGGAACCCGGCCATGACGGATGGCTGAAGCACCTAAAGCGCGATGAGATTGGTATGAAACGTCATCGCGCCTTAGGTTGTTGCTTGAGTATGATCTTTTCGGAAAACCGTTTCACTTCTCCGGATCATGCTCAGTGCGACATCATAACCCAACAGGGTGGCTCGCCGATGACGGTCTTGGTCACGCCGCCCCAGACGATCTCGTTCAGGCGGGAATGGTGGTAGGCCCCCATGACGATCGCATCGATGGCGTGCTCACGTGCCCAGCTTCCGAGCACCTTGCCGATCGAGCTGCCGTCGATCCTGACGGTTTCAAAGGACGCAGTGACTCCGTGCTCCCTGAGATGGTCGACGAGGCCCGCCCCGGATTTCCTGACGTCGTCGGTCGCGTCATCCGTCACCGTGATGATCCGAACCGAGGTAGCCGCCTGGAGGATCGGCAGGGCATCGCCGACGGCTCGCGCCGCGGGCGCGGAACGGTCCCACGCGATCATGATGTTCTCGAATTCAACCCGCAGCTTGTCGGCATGCGCTTCGGGACATAGCAAAAGAGGCCGCCCGGATTCGAAAATCAACTGCTCGATCAGGCGTTCCGAACGGCTGTCGTTCCCCTTGACCGGGACCAGCGTGAGATCGCTGTAACGCGCGCGCTCCGCCACCGCCGACGCAATCGTCTCCGCCTCCAATTTGTGCAACTGGCCGTCGGCCCGAACGTTCAAGCGGGATGCCGCAGTCCTGAATGCATTCAGCAGGTCCTGGACCCCCGTCACACTGCGCACGGCATGAGCCTGCGCCGCATTGTCCAGGTCCGACGAGATCACCACCTTCGGCCGGACGAGAATATCCTCCTCCACGGCGAACGCAGTGATCTTCGCACCGAGATTGGCGGCTGCCGCCACGCATGTCTCGATCGCGGCCAGTGCCGGCTTACTCGGTTCACCAACAAGCGGCAGAAAGACGTCCTTGATCGGCATCGGAATTCTCCTCTGTCGGTCAAGATATACCGCCTCGCCGCCCGCCCCTTGATCCTCGTCAAGGCCAAGGGCGGTCCGGCAAGCCGACGACTTGATGGGCGTCAAGGACTTGCCGTGTTCACACGCTAGGATCGATATGATCCCTGCGATGGGTTCGGGAGAGACTGATGCGTGCGATGGTGCTGCCCGGCCGACGAGCGCGGCTGCGGATGGATGAACGGCCCGATCCGATCCCCGGCGACGGCCAGATCCGGGTGAAGGTCAGTGCCTGCGGCGTCTGCCGTACGGACCTTCATGTGGTTGACGGCGAGCTGCCTGATATCCGTTATCCGATTGTCCCCGGTCATGAGATCGTCGGCCGCGTCGATCTCATCGGGCCCGTCGTGACCACGCATCGGCTAGGGGATCGCGTCGGCATCCCCTGGCTCGGCTACACCTGCGGCACCTGCCGGTTCTGCCGCGAAGGCATGGAAAATCTCTGCGATCATCCGTTGTTCACGGGCTGCACGCGCGACGGTGGCTACGCGACGCATGCCATTGCCGATGCACGCTACGCATTTCCGCTTGGCGAGGATGGCGACGATGTCGCGATCGCGCCGCTGCTATGCGCGGGCCTGATCGGCTGGCGTTCGCTTGTGATGGCAGGACACGCGAAAAGGCTCGGGATCTATGGCTTCGGAGCCGCTGGCCACATCGTCGCCCAGGTCGCAGTTTGGCAGGGGCGCTCTGTCTACGGCTTTACGCGCCGCGGCGACATTGCGGCACAGGATTTTGCGCGCAAGCTCGGCGCCGTCTGGGCTGGGGCATCGGACGAGCTGCCTGATGCCCCACTCGATGCTGCCATCATCTACGCACCTGCCGGCGAGCTCGTGCCGGCCGCCTTGCGTGCGGTCCGCAAAGGCGGCCGCGTGGTTTGCGCCGGCATTCACATGAGCGACATTCCGAGCTTCCCCTACAACCTGCTCTGGGAGGAACGGCAGCTGCTTTCCGTCGCCAACCTGACCCGCCAGGATGGATTGGATTTTCTGAAGATTGCGCCGCAGGCCGGCGTCCGGACCGAGACGACCGTCTTTGCGTTGAGCGAGGCCAACGAGGTTCTGGACAGACTGCGGGGCGGGCAGATCCTGGGAGCGGCCGTGCTGCGGCCTTGACGATATCGCCACATGACGCCCTCACACCCAGACACTTCGACCCAAGAGCGGATCTTCGCATTCCTGACCGATCCGAGGACGCATCCGGGCGTCACGCGGATCGATACGCATGCGGCCTCGGTTTTTCTCGACGGCAACCGCGTACTGAAGATCAAGCGGGCAGTCCGCTTTCCCTTCCTCGACTATTCGACGCTGGAGAAGAGAAAGGCAGCCTGCGAGGAGGAAATCAGAATCAACCAACCGCTGGCGCCGCAGATCTACCGGCGCGTGGTCGCGATCACGGAGGAGCGTGACGGCTCGCTAAGGATTGAAGGAGAAGGTCCGGCAATCGAGTTCGCCGTGGAGATGATCCGCTTCGACGAAAACCGGACGCTGGATCATCTCGCACAAGCCGGCCCACTGGATCCGCATCTCGCGACAGGCATCGCCGATGCGATCGCAGCCTCGCACGCGATCGCAGCGCGCGTCGAGGCACCTCGCTGGATCGGAAAGATCCCGGCGCTGATCGACGGAAATAGCGAGGGTCTGCGGCGCGGCGGCCATGTCTCGACGACCGAGATCGACGAATTGGCACGGGCTTCACACGACGCATTTGTGCGCGTTCGTGAGCTACTCGAGGATCGTGGACGCCGGGGCTTCGTGCGACGCTGCCACGGCGATCTGCATCTGGGAAACATCGTGCTGATCGACAATCAGCCAACGCTGTTCGACGCGATTGAGTTCGATCCGGAGATGGCTTCGATCGACGTTCTCTATGACCTTGGTTTCACGCTGATGGACCTGCCGCACTATGAGCAGCAGTCGGCAGCAAATATAGTCTTCAATCGCTACCTCGTCACGACGGAAGCCGAAAACGCCGACGCGCTTGGCGCGCTTCCTCTATTCATGTCCATCCGCGCAGCGATCCGCGCCCAGGTGCTGCTCGCGAAGCTGGCACGGCCTCACGCCGATCAAACCGGGATCATCGAAGATGCGCGTCGCTACTTTCGCCTGGCCCAGGCGCTGATCAGTCCCCCGGCTCCCCGCTTGATCGCGGTCGGTGGCCTTTCGGGGACTGGAAAATCGCTGCTCGCGCGCATGCTCGCTCCCCTCGTCCCGCCACAGCCGGGTGCCGTCGTGCTGCGCAGCGACGTCGTGCGAAAACAGCTGTTCGGGGTCCAGGAAACAGACCGGCTGCCGCAATCTGCCTATCATCCCGACGTCACCGCGCGGGTCTATGATGCCCTGGCCGAGCGCGCGCGGCGCGTTCTGGCACAGGGGCATTCGGTCATCGTCGATGCGGTCTTTGCGCAGCAGTCCGAGCGGAGCGAGGTGGCTGGATTGGCGCGGGCGTGCAATGTCCCTCTGAGCGGGTTCTTCCTGGTCGCGGACCTGGCAACGCGCCAGGCGCGTATCGGCAGCCGGCGGGACGACGCATCAGACGCAACGCGAGAGGTTGCCGAGCTTCAGGAGCGCTATAATATCGGCGACCTGGACTGGAGGATCATCGACGCCTCAGGAACACCAGAGCAGACGCGCGACCGTTGCCGGACGGGGATGGCGGGGGACAGGTAAGCAGGACGATGGCGCGACGCACCACGACACCGGAGGCCCCCGCCCGCGTCAAGCCGGCATCGGCACGGAGCACCTCGCCGGCCCGCCTCAGTGCCGGAATGGCCTGCGATACCGCATTTCGAATCGTAGCCCGTCGTCACCTCAATGCGGTCATGGCCCAGCACGAGGGAACATGCAGCGGCGATCCCGACGCCCTTCACCAAATTCGCATCGCGCTCACGCATCTTCGCACCGCCATCCGTTTCTTTTCTCCCATGGTCGACGACACCGTGCGGCCGGTCGTCTGGACCGAGCTGAAATGGCTGCATAGGCAACTCGGCATGGTGCGCGATCTCGATGTCGCGATCGAGCGAATTGTCGCTGCCAGCGGCGAAGAACTCGCCCTGATTGCCCAGCTTCAGTTGTGGCAGGAGAAACGGGCCGAAAGCCATCGTATTCTGGCGCGAGCGCTGCAATCGGCCCGCTGTCGCCGCCTCATCGAGCAGACATCCGGCTGGATCGAGAGCGGGCCCTGGTCAACCAGACGAACCAAGGAGGCCATCAGATTGCGCCGGGCTTCGCTCGCCGAACACGCCGCGCAGCAGCTGGCGGCGTGGGAAAGGATCCTTCTGAAGAAGTCGCGCAAGCTCGACGAGCTCGGCGTGAAGAAGCGGCATCGCTTGCGGCTTCGCAACAAGCGACTGACCTACGCGATCGAGTCCCTCGAAGACCTGTTCGTCGATGAGTCGCTTGAGAAGCAGAAGGCCATTCTCAAACAGTTGCGCCGAGCACAACGCAGCCTTGGGCAGCTCAACGACGACGCAAGAGGCCGTGCGCTTGCCAGGGCGCTCAATGGTGAGGGGTCGGCCGTCAGCCTCCACTTCCTCGGTCGCAAGCGCGAGAAGAAACTGCTGCAGACGGCGGCGACCGCCTATAGGAAACTCGACAAGGCGAAGCCTTTTCGAGCCTCCGGATTGACGCTCGGCACGGAGCCTGCCGACTAGGTCAGGACGTAATCGCCAGGCGCATCTGGCAGATGATCGACATTGCCGAGCCCCATGCGAGGCGGTTCGCAGAGGTCGCCGGACCGCGCGAGGAGCCATCTGGTCCATTCCGGCCACCACGACCCCTCGACACGCGGCGCGAGTTCGACCCATTCGTCACGGCCGACATAGGGCGCGTCTGCCGCCTTGGTCATCACCTGATAGCTGTGCCCGGGCTCGCCAGGCGGCGCAACGATGCCGGCGTTGTGGCCGCCGCTGGCCAAGAGGAAGGTCACGTCGGCATCGACCTGATAGTGAATCTTGTAGACCGATCGCCAGGGCGCCACGTGATCCCTCAGCGTGCCGACCACGAACATCGGCGCGTGAATATCCGACAATGCGATGTTGCGCCCGTCGACGTGATAGCGTCCCTCCGCCAGATCGTTGTCGAGGAACAGCTGACGCAGATATTCCGAATGCATCCGATATGGCAGACGCGTGGCATCTGCATTCCAGGCCATCAGATCGCTCGGCGGCGCGCGCTCGCCCAGCAGATAGTCGTGGGACAGCCGCGACCAGATCAGATCGTTCGAGCGCAGAAGCTGAAAGGCGCCGGCCATCTGCGTGGTGTCGAGATAGCCGCGCTCCCACATCATGTCCTCGAGGAATGCGACCTGGCTCTCGTTGGTGAACAGCGTCAGCTCGCCCGCTTCGGTAAAATCCGTTTGCGCGGCCAGCAATGTGATGGACTTCAAGCGATTGTCACCGTCGCGCGCCATCGCGGCGGCGGTGATCGACAGCAGGGTTCCCCCAAGGCAGTAGCCGAGAGCATGGACCTTCCGGCGCGGCTGAATGCACGCGATCGCATCAAGCGCTGCCTTCACACCCAGCTTCCGATAATCGTCGAAGGCAACGTCGCGGTCGCCGGCGCCCGGATTGCGCCACGAGATCGCGAACACGGTAAAGCCCTCGCCGGTGAGATACTTCACCAGTGAATTCTGTGGCGACAGATCGAGGATATAGTACTTCATGATCCAGGCCGGAACGATCAGCACCGGTTCGGGCCGGACCTTCTCGGCGGTCGGGTGATACTGGATCAACTCCATCAATTCGTTGCGGTAGACCACCTTTCCCGCCGAGGCCGCCACCGTCTTGCCGACAGCGAACTGGCCATCACCGGCCAACTTGTTGGCGGAACGCATCCGCGGAAAGTCGCTCCACCAATTCTGCCAACCAAACACGAAATTCTGGCCGCCACTCCGAAAGGCCCTTTGCAGCACTTCAGGGTTGGTCGCGACGAAGTTCGACGGCGCCAGCATGTCGAGAACCTGGCGCACGGAGAACTCCACGACCGCCTCGTTGGCGGGTGCCACACCTCGAACGCCGGTCGTCGCCTTGTGCCACCACTGCTCGCTCAGCAGAAACGCCTGAGCCAGCAGGTTGAACGGAGGACTTTCCCATTCGGGCCTGGCGAAGCGACGGTCCTGAGCCTGCGGTTTGATCACGGACCAGGGGTCCTGATCGGGTTTTGGCGCATGTGCTGCGGCCTGGAGCAGCAGGCCCGCATCTCGAACAGCATCCTTCGCAATCTCCATCTGTCGCTGCGGCGCGGCCACAAGGTGCGAGGCCCAATCGAGATAGGCGAGCGACAGGGCGATGGGCGAGATGCCGCCGGTCAGCCGCGCCAGCATCGCATGCAAGGCTCGGTCAACCGGATAGGAGTCCGCCGACGGGATTGGGCCAGCGGCCACCGCTTCGGGCGTTTTTTCGGGGCTTGTGGCCTCAGTGCCTGCTGGCACGTCGGCAATCAGATCGGCCACTGGAGCGGGCTCCTCGGCCCGCTGGAGTAGAGAGGTCTTTCCGGCGCTCATGGCTCGCATTTCGTCCGTATTTCCGGCTTCGGGCTCAATCGCGAGACGCAACATTGAAGAGGCCCGTGGTGGTCGCGATCACTCTGTCGCCGTGCTTGAAAATCCGATCGCAGTCGCGCCGGATGAAATCGATCTGATGCTGACCGCATTCGGCGCTGAGCGTTCTCCAGTCCTTGACAGAGTGCGAGCCCGCGAGCTTTGAGATGAACTCTGCGAACAAATGCGTCTCGGTCTGCGTGCGGTCCAGGAGCTCGTTGGCGACGAAGACAATCTCGTCCAGGAACAGCCGTTGCGCGCTGAACATGAGATCGAACGTGCGCTGGTTTGCCTCCGCGACCCGCCGGGCGGGATCCGACACCAGCTTCTCGGGCGCAAAATCTTGCAGTTTGGCGAGTTCGCTCAAGGTGACCTCCTGGCTCGCTCTGGGACTTCCAGGTTCCAGAATATGACCATGGGCCTTGCGCACCTTGAGCTGCATCAAGCGCGGCCGCGCCCCCTGACCCATTGACCTGCGTCAAACCGCCAAGTTCCGCCTGCACTAGGCTCGCGACATCGAATTCTTGCCAAGGATTCTTGCCAAGAACAGGCCAAGAATTCTGCCAGGACATGTGGAGTTATGCCATGCGCGCCCACCAGATCATGACCCGGTCGGTCATCTCGGTCACGCCCGACACCACCATCGTCGAAGCCGCGAACATCATGCTGAAACGCCATGTCAGCGGTCTTCCGGTGGTCGACGAAACCGGCAAGCTGGTCGGCGTCGTGTCGGAGGGCGACTTCATCCGGCGCAGCGAGATCGGAACCCAGCGCAAGCGTGGCCGCTGGCTGAAATTCATCCTTGGCCCCGGCCAATCGGCCAGCGATTTCGTTCAGGAACACGGCCGCAAGGTTTCCGAAGTGATGACGACGTCACCGGTGACCATCACCGAGGATACGGCACTTGCCGAGATCGTCGACATCTTGGAGCAGAACAACATCAAGCGCCTGCCCGTGGTACGCGGCGACAAGGTCGTCGGTCTCGTCTCTCGCGCCAACCTGCTCCAGGCTGTCGCTAGCCTTGCCCACCAGGTGCCCGATCCCACGGCGGACGACGATCACATTCGCAGCCGCATCATTGACGCGATGGAAAAGAACGACTGGTGCCCGTTCGGACTGAACGTCATCGTCAGCGACGGCATCGTACACTTGAGCGGCGTCATCACGGACGAGAGCGCACGCCGGGCGGCAATCGTCCTGACCGAGAACATCGATGGCGTGAAGAAAGTGCACGACCATCTGTGCTGGGTCGACACGATCTCCGGCGTCTATCTGAACTCACCGGAGGACGACGATCTCGCCAAGGCGAGCTGATCGGTGCATCAGCGCGGGATCACGGCGGTGGCTTCGATTTCGACGCGCGCCGCCTTCTCCACCAGCCTGACGACCTGCACCAGCGCCATTGCCGGATAGTGCGCGCCAAGAATCTCCCGGTAAATCTGGCCAAGCGCCTTCAGGTTGGCCAGGTACTCGTCCATATCAACGACATACCAGGTGAGACGCACGAGGTGCTCGGGCCGCGCGCCACCTTCCGCAAGAATCGCCGCGATGTT
Source organism: Bradyrhizobium sp. CCGUVB23 (assembly GCF_024199885.1). NCBI lineage: Bacteria > Pseudomonadati > Pseudomonadota > Alphaproteobacteria > Hyphomicrobiales > Nitrobacteraceae > Bradyrhizobium > Bradyrhizobium sp. CCGUVB23. The sequence continues at coordinate 7,014,130 of NZ_JANADQ010000001.1, read as the reverse complement.
GCTCAACGTCTGACGAACCTGCGCGACAAAGCCATCCGCAAGGCGCTCTTCCGCGTCCCAGCCGATCACGCCGCCGGTGACGACGATGCGTCCTTCCGCGGCCACGCCGTTGGCATAGCCCTTCGGCATCGGCCATCCGGAGGGCTGCAGGATCCGGGTCGGAGGTGCATCTTCCCTGATCGGCAGCGTTGCGAGCTGCGGGCTCTTCGGCGTCGTTGCAGACAATCGTCCATTCCTCTCTTATTTGGTGTCGACGCCGGGCGACGAAGCCGCCGCCAGCGCCATCTGCCGCAAGGCAAAGCGCTTCAACTTGCCGGTCTCGGTCTTCGGCAACTGCGTCACGAACTCGATCGCGCGCGGATACTTGTAAGGCGCGATCTCGCGCTTGACGTGCTCCTGCAGATCGGTCGCAAGCCGCGTGTCCGGCACGACGCCGGGGGCGAGGATCACATACGCCTTCACGATCATGCCGCGCGCCTCATCGGGCGCCCCTACGACGCCGCATTCGGCGACCGCCGGATGCGTCAGAAGAGCAGCCTCGACGTCGGTACCGGCGATGTTGTAGCCGGCCGAAACGATCATGTCGTCGGAGCGCGACTGGTACCAAAAGTACCCGTCGGCATCCATCACATAGGTGTCGCCGGTGATGTTCCAGCCATTGTGGACATATTTGCGCTGCCGCTCGTCGGCAAGGTAGCGGCATCCGGTCGGCCCGCGGACCGCGAGGCGGCCCATCGTGCCTGATGGCACGTCGTTGCCGTCATCATCGACGATCTTCGCCTCGTAGCCCGGCACCGGCTTGCCGGTGGCGCCAGGGCGAATCTCGTCTTCCGTCGCGCTGATGAAGATGTGCAGCAATTCGGTCGAGCCGATGCCGTCCATCAGTTTGATGCCCGTTGCGTTCAGCCAGGCGTCGAATGTCGGCTTGGGCAAGGTCTCACCAGCGGACACGCATTTGCGCAAGGACGAGATGTCGCGGCCTGCGATCTTGCCGAGCATCGCGCGGTACGCAGTCGGCGCCGTGAAGCAGACGGTGGTCTTGTAGCGCTCGATGGCCGCAAGAAAATCGTCCGGCGTGGTCTTCTCCAGAACGACGAAGGACGCGCCGATATGCATCGGGAACAACACGCCGCCGAAGCCAAAGGTAAAGGCGAGCGGCGCCGATCCGATGAAACGATCGTCCTGCTTCGCCCGCAGGATGTTGCGCGCATAGCCGTCACAGACTGCCAGCATATCCCTATGGAAATGCATCGTGCCCTTGGGGTCGCCGGTCGTACCCGACGTGAAGGCGATCAGGCAAACATCGTCGGACGCCGTGTCGACCGCCTCGAACTCGGGGCTTGCGTCTGCGGTCAGCGCTTCCAGCGAGTCCGCAGCGCCTGTGCCCCAGTAGACGACGTGCTTCAACCCCGGCGCTGCCGCTTTCGCCTTCTCCATTTCGTCGGATAGCTTGCCGTCGCACAGCGCCAGCGTGATCTCGGCTTTCTGAATTGGATACAGAAGCTCCTTGGCACGCAACAAGGGCATGGTCGCAACCACGATGCCGCCGGCCTTGATGACCGCAAGATATGTGGCGACCATCATTGGATTGTTCGCCGAGCGGAGCAGGACACGTCCGCCGGTCACCAGGCCAAGCTTGCCAACCAGCACATTGGCAATGCGGTTCACGAGCCGTTGCAGCTCGCGATAGCTGTAGCTGACGGAAGGACTGATCGAGCATGGCGCATCGCCATGCCCCTCTTCGACCCAGCGATCAAGGAAGTAACTGACGCAGTTCAATCGCGGCGGATATTGCAGCTCCGGCCGCGTGAAGATGAACTCGGGCCATAGATCGCGGGGCGGCAGATGTTGCAAGACAAAGGTGTCGGCGTGAGCCGTTCCAGCCCTGCCGGCATATGAGCCCGGAAGTTGCACCTTGGCGGCGTTAGCCATCGCACGCTCCTTTCAGCTTGGAGAGCACCCGGCAGCACTATCTGGAAATCATTTTAGGCTTAAAATAATTTGGCGCAATAGCAGATTTTGGACAACGCGTGCTTTTTCTGACGGCAGGGGGAGCGATCGCTGCGGAACAGGCTACGCTTTGCGGCGCGAGGCGGATTTCTGAGCCGAGGCCTTGGTCTTGGCCAGAAGGCGCATCAATTCACGCACGTCCTTTGGCGTGAGATCGGCAAAGACGTCGGCAATCCAGGTCTCGTGTTCCGCGGCCATCCTGCGAAACTCGGCGCGGCCGAGCTTCGTCAGCCGGATGACCTGGACGCGGCGGTCGGTGTCGGAGGTGCGGCGGTCGAGGTGCCCGGATTCCACGAGACGTTCGACGAGCCCCGTGACATTGCCGTTGGAGACCATCATGCGCTTGGAGACGTCGGACAAGGTCATGCCGTCCGGCGCCTTGTCGAGTTGCGCCATCAGATCGAAGCGAGGCAATGTGACGTCGAACCGCTCCCGCAGGCGGCTGCGCACCTCACCCTCGATCAGGGTCGTGCAGGTCAGCAGACGCAGCCACAGCCGAAGCTCTTCGGCATGGTCTTCCGGAAGTTCGACAGCCTTGGTCTCGGAATCGAGCATCGTGGTGCGGTCACTATGTCACAGCACTGGCGGCGGAAGCGAGCCAACGGTCGTTTTGAGCTTCAAGTAATTTCCGCCCCACCGCAAGCCCAAAACGCGCCGAACAACCCGTGCGGACCGAATTTCTTTAGGCTTCAAGCAATTGGCGCGCCGCTTGCATATAGCGCAGGGCTGATGCGCGGGCGGATGGCGCAACGCAAGATGCAGCAAGCTTCGGCTCTGCTTGCCGCGGACGCCGTCATCAGAATAAGCTTGGATCGAACGACAGGGCTGCAGCATGAGCGCGAGCATGGGAGAGATCATGAAGAAGAAACTGAAGTTGGCGGGATTGGCTCTGCTCGTCGGCGCCGCACTGGATCCGGCACTTGCGCAGGAGAAGATCAAGCTCGGCGTGATCGTGACCTTGTCGGGCCCCGCCGCCGCGCTCGGCCAGCAGGTTCGCGACGGTTTCGCGCTCGCGGTCAAGGATCTCGGCGGCAAGATGGGCGGCCGCGATGTCGAGGTCGTGGTGGTCGATGACGAACTGAAGCCGGATGCGGCGGTGACCAAGGTCAAGGGCCTGCTCGAGCGCGACAAGGTCGATTTCGTGGTCGGGCCGATCTTCTCCAACGTCCTGCAGGCGATCCATCGCCCCGTCACGGAATCCAAGACATTCCTGATCAGCCCCAATGCAGGCCCGTCGACCTTCGCCGGCAAGGACTGCAGCCCCTTCTTCTACGTGACCTCCTACCAGAACGACCAGGTGCACGAGATCCTCGGCAAGGTGGCCCAGGACCGCGGCTACAAGCGCATGTATGTGATGGTGCCGAACTATCAGGCGGGCAAGGATTCGGCGGCCGGTTTCAAGCTCGACTACAAGGGCGAAATCGTCGAGGAATCCTATATGCCGCTCAACACGCTGGACTTCCAGCCGGAGCTTTCGAAGATCGCCTCGCTCAAGCCTGACGCGCTCTTCACGTTCATGCCGGGTGGCCTTGGCGTCAACCTCGTCAAGCAGTACCGGCAGGCGGGGCTTGCCGATACGATCCCGGTGCTGTCGGCCTTCACGGTCGACGAATCGACCTTGCCGGCGCAGCAGGACGCGGCCGTGGGCATGTTCGGCGGCGCGAACTGGGCGCCCAACCTCGACAACTCGCAAAACAAGAAGTTCGTCGCGGCCTATGAAGCCGCCTACAACAGCGTGCCCGGCACCTATGCTTTCCAGGCCTATGACGCCGCGATGTTGATCGACAGCGCGGTCAGGGGCGTGAAAGGCGACCTCGCCAACAAGGACGCCGTAGGCGCAGCCCTGAAGAAGGCCGACTTCACCTCGCTGCGCGGCTCGTTCAAATTCAACACTAACGGCTATCCGATCCAGGATTTCTATCTGACCAAGGTCGCCAAGCGCCCTGACGGAAAATTCCAGACCGAGATCGTTCAAAAGGTCTTCGAGAACTACGGTGACCGTTACGCAAAAGACTGCAAGCCGGCGAACTGAATGCCGCGTTGAGCCTGGAGTAAAGGGAGGAATTCAAGTGAAGAGCGAGATCACCGGCATCACGAGGGCCAATGAGGGTATCCAGGGCATTTCCTGGAACATTCTCGGCCAGACCTATGTGCCTAAGAGCTATGCCGAGCACAGCTTCTCCTGGCATGCGACGCTGCCGCCCGGCACCTTCGTGCCGCCGCACATTCATCCGGACCAGGACGAGTATCTCTATATGCTGGAGGGAAAGCTCGACTTCGTGCTCGGCAACACCGAGGCGCAGGCAACGCCCGGTGACTTGATCCGGCTCGGCATGGGCGTCCCGCACGGCATCTTCAACAAGTCGGAGCAGACAGCGAAGGTGCTGTTCTGGGTCTCACCGAGCCGCAAGCTCTATGACCTGTTCTGGGGCCTTCACAATATGAAGGAGCAGAAGCCGGAGGACGTCGTCGCAATGGCCGCGGAGTTCAACATCCACTTCCTGCCCCCGCCGCCGTCCTAGACGGAGGGCGGCGTATCACGCCCTGACGGCGGCCAAGCCCGGCACCGCGGCGAAGCCGGCCTTCGTCGCATAGCCGCGCACGATCGCCTCACGCTGCGAGTAGCTCAGCACGTTCTCGACATTGTCGAAACCATCGGGCGCGAGCTGCTCGACCGCGTCGATCACCCCTTCGGGGCCGCCACGACGATTGGAGCGGACAATCTCAGCCGTCATCGGCAGACGCTTCTTCTCATACTCGACCAGCGCCTGGCGCGGGTGCTCGGAACGCGCGAGCAGATCTGCAAGGCAGCGCGCATCGAGAATGGCCTGAGACGCGCCGTTCGAGCCGACCGGATACATCGGATGCGCAGCATCGCCCAGCAGCGTAACCCGCCCCGACGACCAATAGGGCAAGGGATCACGGTCACAGGTGGGATATTCGTAGAACTCGGGCGTTGCCGAGATCAAGCTCTTGACGTCGATATAGGGCACCGAGAAGCGCGCGACGTGCGGCATCAATTCTTCACGCCGGCCCGGCCGCGACCAGTCCTCCTTGCGCGGCGGCGGCGCGTTACCCTCGCCGATCTTCACCAGCACCGCCCAGTTCGTGAGGCGGCTCGCAGGGCTCGAGCCCTCAGCGATCGGATAGACCACGACCTTGGCGTTGAGGCCACCGGCGACGATCATCGACTTGCCGGTGAGGAACACCGGCCAATCGCGCGCGCCGCGCCACAGCATCAGGCCGTTCCAGCAGGGCGGCCCCTCGTTCGGAAACAGCGTCTCACGTACACGGGAATGGATGCCGTCAGCACCGATCAGGATGTCACCACGCGCCGTGTGGACGTGTCCGCCGGAGCGATCAAAGAAATAGGCGGTGACGCCGCCTTCGTCCTGGGTGAAGGCGCCCAGGCGACAACCGGTGTGAATGATCGCGGGCCCGAGCCGCTCCTCGACCGCGCGGTGGATGACGCCCTGCAGACGACCGCGATGAATCGAGAATTGCGGCACGTCATGACCCGCGTCGATGCCGCGCGCTTCGCGCCAGACTTCCTGACCGTGACGATTGAGATAATAGAGCTGGTCGGTGCGGATCGCGACCTCGTCGAGCTTCGGCAAGAGACCGAGCCCGGCAAGCTCGCGCATGGCATGCGGCAGGGTGTTGATGCCGACGCCGAGCTCGCGAATGGTATCGGCTTGTTCAAAAATCTCGCAAGCAATGCCGCGCGCGCGCAGCATCAACGCCGTGGTGAGACCTCCGATACCGCCACCGACGATTATCGCCTTCATCGCCCAAACTCCACTCGATACACGCCAGGCAACGGGGTTAACGTCGCATGGGCGGTCACTCCGCCGCAAGCGGCTTTATCGCCCTCACCCTCCGCGTCGCCCGGCTCTTGGGCTTAGCCTTAATTAACAACTCCTCGAAATTCCTGCCTTCGCATATTCTGCTGCGGAGCGGCTAATCCCCCCTGAAGACCGGCTTGACCTTGTTGGCGAAGGCTTCGAAAGCGCGCTCGAAATCGGCCGTCGTCATGCAGAGCGCCTGCGCCACGGCTTCCGCCTCGATCGCCTCTTCCACCGACATCGCCCATTCCATCGCCAGCATCCGCTTGGTCATGGTGTTGGCGAAGCTCGGGCCTTCCGCGATTTGTTTCGCCAGCTGTTGCGCCTGCGGCAAAACCTGGTCGGTTGTGACGATACGGCTGAAGAAACCCCAGCGCTCGCCCTCCTCCGCCGTCATGAAGCGACCCGTGTAGAGCAGCTCAGAGGCGCGCGACTGACCGATGATCCGCGGCAGGATGGCGCAGGCCCCCATATCGCACCCGGCGAGCCCGACCTTGTTGAACAGAAACGCGACCTTCGCACCACTTGCCGCCAGCCGCATGTCCGATGCCATGGCGACGATCGCGCCGGCGCCGGCACAGATGCCTTCAACCGCGGCAACGATGGGCTGTGGGCAGGCCCGCATCGCCTTGACGAGGTCGCCGGTCATCCGCGTAAAGGCGGTGAGCCCCTTGGTGTCCATCTTGACGAGGGGGCCGATGATCTCGAACACGTCGCCGCCCGAGGAAAAATTGCCGCCGGCGCCCGTGACGACGATGGTCTTCACCGCGTCGTCGAACGCGCAGGCGCAGAAGAAGTCGGTGAGTTCGCGATAGCTCTCGAACGTGAGGGGATTTTTTCGTTCTGGGCGGTTCAATGTGACCGTAGCCACATGGTCAACCACTGCAAGCAGGAAATGCTGAGGGGAATAATCCGCCAGCGGCACGGTAACAGGATTGGCTGGTCTGCTCATGAGGACTCTCTGTCGTTCTCGTTACGCTACCCTGCGGTCTATATTTCGCCACCGGCCACTGCGATCGCCTGCCCCGTGATTGCGCCGGCACCTTCACCGCAAAGCCAGAGCACGGCGTCCGCCACCTCCTGTGGCGTGACGAGCCGACCCTGCGGGTTGTGCCGCGCGAGATCGGCGATCGCCTGCTCGCGGCTCCGCCCTGTCTTCTTCATGATGTTCTCGATGCTATCGGCAACGAGGTCCGTATCCGTAAAGCCCGGGCAGACGGCGTTCACGGTGATATCGCTGTTTGCCATTTCCAGCGCCAGCGAACGCACGAGCCCGACCACGGCGTGTTTGGCGGCCGCATAAGCGCTGACGTAAGCGTAGCCTTTCAAGCCCGCTGTCGATGCGATCGCGACGACGCGGCCATAAGGGCGGTCCTTCATCGCGGGCAACACGGCCTGGACGGCGTGCACCACGCCCATGAAATTGACATCCATCATCCGGGCAAAGAGCGCGGCGTCGGATTTTGCGAACGGCGCGGATTCGGCGCTCCCGGCGTTCGCGATCAAGATGTCGATGGGCTGTCGCTCGGCCGTCTTCGCGATCGCAGCCCTCAGCGCCGCCTCATCCGAAACATCGGCGACAACAGCATAATGCGCGGCCCCCGCATTGACGGCCTCCTCCAGAGTCGCAGCATTGCGGCCGAGTACGGTGACCGTGGCGCCGGCTTCTGTCAAAGCTGCTGCGGTAGCGCGACCGATGCCGCGGCCACCGCCCGTCACGAGCGCATGCGAAGAACGCGGCAGTCCGGACATGCGCAGCCTCCCTGAAGGCACCGGTGGATCGAGCGTTGCGAATATATTTTAAGCTTCAAATTATTGCAATGGAAGGCCCCATTTCAGCCCTCGTGAGGTGCCGGTCCGGAAATTGCTTTAAGTATAAAGTTATCTCTTCCCATCCCCGACAGGCCTGTTAGCATCGGCGGGCCGAGCAAGGGGAGCCGCGTGCAGCAACCGACGCCGACGATAACCAGGGATGGACGCTTCGCCTATGAGGCCGTAGGCGATCCGGATGCGGTGCCTTTGGTCTTTCTGCATGGCATTGGCGGCGCAGCGCGCGCCTGGCGCCACCAGCTCGCGACATTTGGCAGGCGTTTTCGCGCAATTGCATGGGACATGCCTGGTTATGGCGGGTCGAAACCGCTCCCTGACGTGAGCATTCCCGCATTGGCGGAGGCCTTGCAGGAGTTCCTGCAACAGATCGAAGCCAACGGACCCGTCCTGGTTGGCCATTCGATCGGCGGGATGATCGTGCAGCAATGGCTGACGCAACATCCTCAAGCCGCACGCGCGGTGGTATTGGCGCAGACCAGCCCAGCCTTCGGCAAGGCCGACGGTGACTGGCAGAAATCGTTCATTGCGGCGCGGCTCGGGCCCCTCGATCGCGGCGAGACCATGAGTTCGCTCGCGCCCTCGCTCGTCAAGGAGCTGGTTGGCGAGGATCCGGACGCGAAGGGCATGGATGTCGCGCGTGACTGCATGGCCAGCGTGCCGGAGGCGAGCTATCGCGCGATGATGCTCGCCCTGATCGGGTTCGACCGGCGGAGCGCACTCAAGGACATCGCCGTTCCGACGCTGCTCCTGTCCGGATCCAGGGACAACAATGCGCCTGCGCCGATGATGGCGAAAATGGCGGGCTACGTCCGTTCAGCTCGCTACGTGGAGCTCGCGGGCATCGGCCATCTTGCCAATCTCGAACGTCCTGATGCCTTCAACGCGGCAATCGATGATTTTCTGATATCAAGCGTGGCCAAAACACAGGTGACCGGACAATGACCATGCAAGTCAGCAAGAACAGCACAGCCAACAAGGTCGCGCTCGACGCGCCGATCTTCGATCCCGTTGCATTCCGCCTGAACGCCGAGCAGACGGCCATCATCGCCCGGGCGCGGGAGATCGGCCAGAGCGTGTTCGCCGGCCGCGCCGCGGCCTACGATCGCGACGCGGTGTTCCCGACCGAGAACTACCGCGATCTGCACCGCGTCGGCCTGCTCGGCATCGCCGTCCCGAAGAAACATGGTGGACTGGGGGCCGGCTACCAGACCTATGCGCTGGCTGCGGCTGAGATCGGCCGCTATTGCGGTGCGACTGCGCTGACCTGGAACATGCATGTCTGTTCGACCCTGTGGTCGGGGCCGTTGGCGGACGACCTCGACATGGATGACGCAATGCGTGCGGAGCACGAGCGTCGTCGCGCAGTCCACTACAAGCGCATCGTCGAGGATGGTGCGATCTATTCGCAGCCTTTCTCGGAAGGCGGCGCGGCGGCCGCAGGCGGCGTTGCTTTCGGCACCGAGGCGAAGCCCGTTGGCGGCGGTTGGATCATCAACGGCAAGAAGATCTTTGCTTCACTCTCGGGCCATGCCGACTACTACGGCGTTCTCTGCACCGAAGTCGAGGAAGGCGAAAAGGCCTCACGCCGCAACACGCTCTACCTCGCCATTCCCGCCAAGGCGGAAGGCGTGTCTGTGGTCGGGGATTGGGATCCGCTCGGGATGCGAGGGACGGTCTCGCGCACGCTCCTGTTCAAGGACGTGTTCGTGCCGGAAGATGCCGCCCTGATGCCGCGCGGCGTCTATTTCCAGGCTGCAATGCGCTGGCCGCACATGTTCCTGACGTTATCGCCGACCTATATGGGTCTTGCGCAGGCGGCCTATGATTTCACCGTGCGCTATCTGCGCGGCGAGGTTCCCGGCATGCCGCCGGTCAAGCGCAGGATGTATCCGACCAAGCAGATCGCGGTCGCGCAAATGCAGATCAAGGTCGAGCAGATCAAGGCGATCTGGTTTCAGGCGGTCACCGAGGCTTGCGCCAATCCGAGCAAGGAGCAGGTGTTGCGGGCCTACGCCGCACAATATTCGGTCATGGAGGGTGCCAACGAGCTCGCAGCGCTGGCGATCCGCACTTGCGGCGGTCAGGCCATGCTCAAATCGTTGCCGCTGGAGCGTATCTATCGCGACAGCCGTTGCGGCTCGCTGATGCTGCCCTGGACGGCCGAGCTCTGCCTCGATCGCATCGGGCGCGAGGCGCTGTACGAGCCCGGCGAATCGGACGACTGATTGTGGACCTCTGTCATCTGATCGATCGCAACGCAGCGTTCGCGCCGGACAAGCCTGCGATCCATTTCGAAGGCGAGAGCTTGAGCTATGCGGCCTTTGCCGTGCGCATCGAGCGGACCGCCAGCGCGTTGAAGGCTGAGTTCGGCGTCGGCCGCGGCGATCGCGTCGCGATCCTGAGCTTGAATCGTCCCGACTACCTCGTCCTGCTCTACGCGTGCGCACGCGTCGGCGCGATACTGGTCCCGCTGAACTGGCGGCTCGCGGTTGCCGAGCAGCTTTTCATTCTCACGGATGCCGGCGCCAAGGTGCTGGCGCTCGAAGAGGCTTTTTCCGGCGTAATTCCTGAGCTGGATCGAAGCCTGCCGGGCATTAACCTTGTTGGTCTCGACTTCGCGCCGCCGGACGGAAGCACGTTCGATTCACTGCTGGAATGCGACAACCATGATGGGCGCAATCCACATGCCGATCTCGCTTGCCCGCTCCTCATCGTCTACACGTCGGGCACGACTGGCCGGCCAAAGGGCGCGGTGCTGCGTCAGGAAGCGCTGTTCTGGAACGGCGTCATGAGTCAGCACATGCACAATCTGACGTCGGACGACCACGTCCTGACGGTGCTGCCGTTCTTTCATGTCGGCGGACTCAATATCCAGACCACGCCGGCGCTGCAGTTGGGTGCGACCGTTACGATTCATTCGCGTTTCACGCCGGAGGCAGCGCTTGCCAGCTTCGAGCGCGACCGCCCAACGCTGACCGTATTGGTACCGACGATCCTCCAGGCGGTGAGCGATCATCCCGGCTGGGGTGCGGCCGATCTTTCGTCATTGAAGGCCGTCGCCACGGGATCGACCATCGTGCCGCCGCACCTGATCGAACGCTTCGTCGCGCGCGGTGTTCCGGTCTTGCAGGTCTATGGCTCGACCGAGACCTGCCCCATCGCCGTCTACACCCGGCTCGGCGGCGATTTATCGCGCGCGGGCTCGACCGGCCTGCCCGGCCTCTGCTGTGAAGCAAAGGTGATCGGCGCTGACGGCGCCGAGGTGCCGCCTGGAACGCCTGGCGAGATCGCAGTGCGCGGTCCCAACGTCTTCTTCGAATATTGGGGCGACCAGGACGCCACCCGCGACGCGCTGCATGACGGCTGGTATCGCACCGGTGACATTGGCCTGTGCGATGACGACGGATATTTCTGGGTCCGGGATCGCAAGAAGAACATGATCATTTCCGGTGGCGAAAACGTCTATCCGGCCGAGGTCGAACGCGTCCTGCTGGAGCATCTTGACGTTAGCGAGTGCGCCGTGATCGGCAGGCCCGATCCGCGCTGGGACGAAGTGCCGATCGCCTATGTGATCCCGCGCTCAGGCCGTCGGCCCGACGCGGACCAGTTAAAAGCGCATTTGCAGGCGCAGCTCGCACGCTACAAGGTCCCGCGTGAGATCGTCTTTGTCGCCGACCTGCCTCGCACGGCGCTGGGCAAGGTGCAGCATTTCCTGCTGAAGAAGCTCGACGCGCAGTCGCGCGCGCAAGGAGAAGTCTCTTGAAGATTGCCGTGCTGGGCGGCGGCAATGGCTCGTTCGCGGCCGCCGGCGATTTTGCTCTGTCCGGGCACGAGGTTCGGCTCTGGCGGCGCGATGGAGAACAAGCGGCGGCCCTCCGCGCGGCCGGCTCGCGCATTCTCGTCAAAGACCACGGCGGCCGGCACGAGGTCAAGCTTGAGCTTGTCACCACCGACATTGCCGAGGCGATCAGCAACACCGAGTTGATCCTGTGTCCGGCCCCGGCCTTTGCCCAGCCGGATATCGCTCGCCTGCTTGGTCCGCACCTACGGGACGGACAGGTCGTGTTTCTGCCACCGGCAACCTTCGGCTCGATGATCTTCGCTCAGGCTTTGCGCGATTGCGGCAATCGCGCCAAGGTGAGCTTTGCCGAAACCGGCACGCTGCCCTGGCTGACGCGCAAGCATGGGCCGTTCGAGGTCGCGATCACGATCCGCGCCAAGCGATTGCCGGTCGGCGTGTTCCCGCTCAGCCAGGCGCCGCACGCGCTCGATGTGATCGGCCGTGCGTTTCCAGGTGCGATTGAACCCTGTGGAGACGCTCTCTCCGGCGCCTTGATGAACGCCGGACCGATCATTCATCCGCCGCTGATCGTCATGAACGCCGGCCCGATCGAGCATTTTGAACGTTGGGACATTCACAAGGAAGGCACGCAAGCCGCGATCCGCCGGGTGACGGATGCGCTCGATGCCGAGCGCATCGCGGTGCGCGAAAAGCTCGGCTACGGAGCCCCGCACTTCCCGCTCGCCCACCATTATGCAAAGGAGGGCGAGATCTGGATGTACGGCCGCGGCTCGCACGATCGCCTCACCGACTCCGGCGATTGGCGCGAGCGGATCGTGCTCAGGGACCACCGCTACATGCGGGAAGATCTCCAGCTCGGGCTATCGTTCCTCGTCTCCGTCGCTGAGTTGGCCGGCGTTGCTACGCCGCTCGCGAAAGCCTTCCTCTCCATCGGAGGCGCCATCTGCGGCGAGGATTTTGCTCAAGGCGGTCGTACCCTCGCAAGCCTGGGCCTCGGCCAACTCAGCCAAGCCGAATTGCAGACATTGCTGCGTGAGGGCTTTGACCGATGACCGCCCGCACCAACATCGCCTGTCTCGGCGCCGGTCGCATGGGTCGCGGGATTGCGGTCGCCTTCGCTTATGCCGGGCATGCTGTCACCATGATCGACGTCAAGGCCCGTTCTGCGGAGGAGTTCGCAAGGCTTGAGGCGGAAGCGTTGAACGAGGTCCATAAGACATTCGCGAGTCTGGCGCGCCTGGGACTACTTACCGAGGCGCAAGCCGACATGCTCGTCGGACGAGTCTTGGTGGTCCCGGCCAGTGAAAGCGAAGCTGCCCTGTCCAGCGCCGGCCTCGTCTTCGAAGGGGTCCCCGAAGTCGTCGCGCTCAAGCGCGAGGTGCTCGCCGCCGCATCAAGGCAGGTCCCGCGTGACACCATCATTGCTTCCACGACATCGACGATCCTCGTCGACGATCTCTCCGGTGTGATCGAACATCCGGGCCGCTTCCTCAACGTGCACTGGCTCAATCCGGCCTATCTCATCCCGCTCGTCGAAGTCTCGCCGGGCGCTGCCACCGATCCGGCCGTTGTCTATCAAGTCAAGGTGACGCTCGAAGGCATCGGCAAGGTGCCGGTGGTCTGCGCCGCAACGCCCGGCTTCATCGTGCCGCGCATCCAGGCGCTGGCCATGAACGAGGCCGCGCGCATGGTCGAGGAAGGCGTTGCAAGCGCCGAGGAGATCGACAAGGCCATCCGCTACGGGTTCGGCTTCCGCTATGCCGTCCTGGGGCTCCTGGAATTCATCGATTGGGGCGGCGGCGATATTCTCTACTACGCCAGCCGCTACCTCGAAGGCGCGCTTGGCAGTGACCGCTATCGGGCGCCCGAGGTCATTTCCCGCAACATGCAGGAAGGCCGGATCGGACTTCGTACCGGCGCGGGCTTCCTCGACTATTCAGGCCTCGATGTCGACGCCTATCGCGAGACGCGGCTGAAGGCGATGGTCGACCTGCTCCGGCACTTTGGCCTTGCACGGCCGCCAGTGCTCGACCGCGACTAGCCGAACACGTCCTGCAGCACGCCGTCACGCACGACCGCAACGCCGTCGAGCTCGATCGTGGTTCCCATCATCGGCAAGTCGAAATGTCCCGCAGTGTAGCGGCCGGCAAATTCGTTCGCGCCGGTCGAGAACAGGAAGTTGCCGGAGACCGCGCGCAGTTCGGTGCCGTTGGTGTCGCGCTGATCGTACATCGACAAGGCCTCATAGCGCGCGCCCGGGTTCATGCCGAAGCCCACATGCGACACCGCATAGGCCTCCCGGTCACCCCACGCAGCGAGATAGGCGCGCATCATCGCAGCATCAGTGCCCTCGCCCTCGAGTTCGACGACATAGTCGTCTTTCAGCGTCATCTTCACCGGCGATGTCAGGTAACGCTTGAAGGTGAGATTGATGTCACCCGGCGCCATGACCAGAGTCCCGTTGATGGTCCCGCTCTTCGGAAAGCTGACGACGATGCCGCCCGGCCAGTGCGCGAGCGTGCCCGGCTTGTCGGTCCACCCCCAGACCCCGACCGTCGAAGCCCCGACCATGTCGACATCGAGCGCGGTGCCTGCCTTCGACGTGACGCGCATCCGCTTCGTTCCGCGCAGCATCTTCGCCGCTGCGCGAACCCGCTTCTCGAGCGCTGGATCCGGCACCATGCGCTCGAGCGCTTCAGGGTGCTCATTGGAAATCACCAGAATGCGGGCACCGGCCTTGAGGATTTCCGGCGTCTCCACGGCATGCATCAAGCCTTCGATCGTGCAATCGACCACGAAACCAGCCTGCTGGAGCGCGCTGATGACGGGCGCCATCCCCTGGATCGCCTCGCTCGCCCCGGTGGATCGGACCGGCACGATATGGCGGTTTCTGGGCGTGGGCATAACGACGTGGAACGGTCGCGCGCCCAGACGCAACAGAGCGAGCTCCGCCAGTTGCACGTTGAGCGCACGCGACTGGGTTTCCGAAAGGATGGCTGCCGTATCGCCGGCCCTGACAGCGCACCGCTCAAAAATCTCGCAGAACGCGTCGATCCATTTCGCCTCGATCCGATCTGCCAGCATGATTCACTCCCCGACTTTCTTATTCTCTTGTTCGCTCAGATCACGCCTCGGGAAAACCCCGCAGCAGGTACGACCGCGCGGCTTGCAACAGGGCGTTCAGGATCAATCCCAGCAGGGAGATCGTGATCAACGGCACGAACATGTCAACGGCCTGGAACGTGCGGGCCGCAGTGATGAGCACATGGCCGAGGCCGTCGGTCGACGTGATCATCTCGGCCAGGAACACCACGATGCAGGAAATAACAAGTCCGATGCGGCAACCCGTCAGGATCGACGGCATCGCGGCCGGCAACACGACCTTGAGCAAGATCTCCCGCCGCGGCGTACCAGCCGCCATCGCCGACCAAATCAGCTTCTGCTCTACGGTGGAGGCGCCATAATAGGTGGACAAAAGGATCGGGAACAGCGCGTCTGCAGCGACCAGCGCGATCTTCGATTCATGACTGAAGCCGAGCAGCAGCAGCAGCGCCGGATAAAGCGCGACTTTTGGCAGCGGCGCGAGAACCCGCACGAGCGGCCGCACGACGCGGTTGATCGCAGGACTCGCAGCCGCCACCATACCGATGCCGACTCCCAGCGCGACCGCAATCAGAAAACCGGCAAATAGTCGGAACAGGGTTGCGATGATCTCCTGCTGAAAACCGGCGGTGGCAAGCTGTTGCAGCAACCGAGTAAAAACGAATCCCGGTGGAGGCAGCAACGCAACTGGCGCCACCCCAAACGATACCAGTCCCTGCCACAATGCGATGAGCAAGGCGATCGGCAGAAGCCCGAGGAGGACGTCCATTGAGAGCGCGCGCGACTTCATGAAAAGCTCAGGGGAATGTCGAACTGGGGCTCCGACCACCGCACCAGGCGTGCCCGGACCTTCTCGAAGGCAGCATCAAGACCTATTCCCATGGCACCGACGATAATGATCATTGCGAAGACGGTGTCGTATTGGCCCATGTCGAGTGCATTGAACAGGATATTGCCTGCGCCGGACTGCCGGGCAATCATCTCGCTGGTAATCATGGTGATCAGCGCCAGCACAAGTCCAGTACGACATCCGGTCAGGATTTCCGGCAATGCCGCTGGCAGCACAATGCGGACCAGGCGTTGTACAGCCGACAGGCCCATGGCGGCCCCGGACCACAGCATCTTCTCTTCGACCGCCTTGGCGCCTTCAAAGCTGTGATAGATCACCGGCAGGCTGACGCCGAGGAAGATGACAAGCGTCTTGGCGATATCGCCGACGCCCAGCCAAAGCATGATGATCGGCATCAATGCCGCCTTTGGCACGGGATAGATTACCATCAGAAGCGGATTGAAGAAGGCCGCCACGGAACGGCTCCGCCCCATCAGCAACCCGAGTGGGATCGAAACGGCGACGGCCGCGGCGAAGCCGATGGTCATGCGACGCAGCGATGCCAGGATATTGATCAGGGCCTCCTTGTCGCCAAGGATGGCCGGAACCGCACGCATGGCCTCGAACGCGGTTGGGAAGCCGTCGTTCTTCAGCGCAAGCGCCGCCACCTGCCACGCGGCGAGCAGCCCAACGCAAGCGAGCAAGGGAGCAACGCGCCGGCCAATGGCTGCGGACCAAGTCATGCGTTCGCACCAGCTTCATCGCTGTCATCGAACATGCGTTCGATATCAACGACGTATTTCTGATAGCGCGGGTCGAGTAACAGCTCGGTCCGCCGGCGCGGCCGCGGCAGATCGATATCGATCACCTGCCGTATGCGGCCGGGAGATCGCGACATCATCACGACCTTGTCTGAAAGAAACACCGCTTCATCGACGGAGTGAGTCACGAACAGAACCGTCTTCCGGTCGCGTTCCCAGATGTTGAGGAGGTCGTTCTGAAGCCGCGTACGCGTGTGAGCATCGAGCGCTCCGAAGGGCTCGTCCATCAGCAACACTTCGGGATGGTAAGCGAGCGTACGGGCCAGCGCGACGCGCTGCTTCATTCCACCCGACAGCTCCTTGGGAAAGAAATTCTCGTAGCCCTTGAGGCCAACCATCTCGATCAGCGCGCGACTCTGTGCCTCCGCCTCAGTCGCGCGGACGCCTTGCTGACGCGGCCCGTACATCACGTTGCCGAGGACGGTCTTCCATGGAAAGAGCGCGAACTCCTGAAACACCGGCCCGCGATCGGGCCCGGGTGCCGTAATCGTCTTGCCCTTCATTTTCGCAGAGCCGCTGGTCGGACTGACGAAACCGCCGACGATATAGAGAAGCGTCGACTTGCCACAGCCGGACGGTCCGAGAATGGAGACGAATGCGCCTTCTTCGATCGCCAGCGAGATATCGGACAGCGCAAGGTGATCCTTGCGCGCCGACGTTTGAAAGATCTGCGAAACACGATCGATCTCGATCATTGCGGTCGCGGGCTGTTGCGCCGGCACTTGGGCCGTCATCTCGCTCGATCTCGAAGGCAACACCTTCATGCCGTCTCTCGCCTCATGCGTGCGCGACTCCGAATACGAACGACCTGCTCAATTCCCTTAACGATTGGCCTCGACCTAGCAAGAAACTTGCCAGACGAATGCCGTTCCGACGCTCGCCCCGATCACTTGAACCACGGCCACTCCGCTGGCCCCTCGTGAGTGACTGCTCCTCCTGGAGCCTGCCCAACGAGGCGTGCATATTTCGCAAGGGCCCCGGCGCGGTGACGCGGTGGCCGGGGCTTCCAGTCGCGCTGGCGGGTTGCGAGTTCTTGTTCATCGACCAACAGGTCCATGCGACGGCCGCCGGCGTCGATCCTTATTCTATCGCCATCGCGCACCAGCGCCAACGGACCTCCGACAAAGGCTTCAGGGGACACGTACCCGATACACATGCCGCGTGTCGCGCCGGAAAAACGTCCGTCGGTGATGAGGGCGACCTTCTCGCCCATACCCTGGCCATAGATCAGCGCCGTGACGCCGAGCATCTCGCGCATGCCGGGACCGCCAACCGGTCCCTCATTGCGGATCACGAGGACCTCACCCGCCTTGTAGCTCCGGTTGCGCACGGCGTCGACACAGGCCTCTTCGTCTTCGAAGACATGCGCCGGCCCTTCAAAGGACAAGTTCTTCAGTCCCGCAACCTTGATCACGGCACCATCAGGGCAGAGACTGCCCTTCAACACCGCGACGCCTCCGTCGCTCATAATGGGTGTACCGGCCGAATAAATCACTTCACCATCCGGCGCGTTGGAGCTGCCATACTCGTCGGCAATCGTTCGACCGGTGATGGTCAGGCAGCTTCCGTCAATGTGTCCACTCTGGATCAGTTCTCGGATGACGACGGCCGCTCCTCCGATATCGTAAACGTCCTTTGCAGTGTACTTGCCGCCGGGACGCAGATTTCCAATCAGGGGGGTGCGGGCAAAAACCTCACCGACATCATCGATGGCGAAGGAAATTCCGGCCTCGTTCGCTATTGCCGGTAGATGCAAGGCCGCATTCGTCGAGCCGCCGGTGGCGGCGACAATTGCAGCACCATTTTCCAGCGCCTTCCGCGTGACGATATCGCGCGGCAGTGGCCCGCCGCGCTCGAGCATTTCCATGACGAGCCGGCCCGCACGCCGCGAGACCTGCGCGCGCTCCGGATAGACGCCGGGGATCATCGAGCAATTGGGGATGGTGAGGCCCATCGCCTCCGAAACCATCGCCATGGTGTTTGCGGTGAATTGTCCGGCACAAGCGCCGATGGTCGGCAGGCAGCTCCGCTCGATCTTTTCGAGCGTGGCACGCTCAATCTCGCCGGTCATGAAACTGCCGACCGCCTCGTAGGAATCGAGGACGGTCAGCGTTTTTCCTTCGAGTCGGCCTGGCAATGCGCTGCCGCCGTAGATGAAGATCGACGGCACGTTACAGCGGATCATCCCCATCATCACACCGGGAAGCGTCTTGTCGCAGCCGCCGAAGCCGATCAATGCATCGTAGGCAAGGCCGTGAACGACGGCTTCGATGGAGTCAGCGATCAGCTCGCGTGAAAAGAGGGAGAATTTCATCCCCTCGTGATTCATGCTGATCCCGTCGGACACCGAGATCGTCGTGAACTCACGCGGAGTTCCGCCGGCCTCCTCGATGCCCGCCTTGGCCGCGTCGACCTGGAAATCGTGCGTCATGTTGCAGGGCGTCTGCTCGCCCTTCATGCTGACGACGCCGATCATCGGCTTGGCAAGGGCTGCGTCATCCAGACCCATCGCACGCATGAACGCGCGATGCGGCGCGCGGTCGAGGCCGTCAGTCGTTACCCGGGAGCGCAGCTTCTTCATGCCTGTATCATCTACATTCGACGTCCCACGCAATATTGGGACGCCGCAAATTGTTCCGGCTATTCGCCAAGTTGCCTATTGCAACGGCGCAACGATGGTCGGATGCTTGAACTGCGCAACATCCAGTTTCGGCAGCATGCCGGTCTCGGCGTAGATATCCAGCATCTTCTGGATCGCCGGGAAGTTCGGCGCGGCGCCTGGATCGCGCCCGAAATCATTGTCCTTCAGCAAGTAGGTGTCGAGGACCGGGATCGGAGCCTTGAGCACCTCCGAGACCACTTTCAGCGTCTCTTCGCGGTTCGCCAGCGCCTTCTTCATGCCCGAGGTGATGTCGCGCACGTAGGCTTTCACCAGCTCCGGATTCTTGTCGACGAAATCGGCGCGGCAGGCTTCGAGGATATGCACGATGTTCGGCATGGCCTGCGACAGCGAAAACAGCTTGCGCGTGCCGCCCTTTGCTTCCGCGCGCGCAGCGAATGGCTGGTTCATGTTGACGGCGTCGACCCGGCCCTGCCGTAGTGCGTCTTCCGAGACCGCAAAGCCGACCTCGACGAGCTTGATGTCCTTTGCGGGATCGACACCGTTCTGCTTGAGCAGCATGTTGAACGGCCCCTGGGTGCCGCCTCCGATCACTGAAATGCCGACCGTCTTGCCCTTGAGATCGGCGATCGTCTTGATCGGTGAGTCGTCCATCACCGCCCAATAGACCGAAAAGCCGCCCGGCTTCTCGAACACGTGCTGAGCCACGATGTAGGCTTTGAGATTGCCGCCAACCACGCCATTGGACAGCGACAAGGGCGCCTGCGTGGCGCAGTCGAGCGCGCCGGCGGCGAGTGCCTGCGTCATGGGCGCCGTGCCCTGGAATTGCGTCCACTCGATGTTGTAGGTCTTGCCGAGGTCGGGAAATTCGGCCGGCCGCCGCATCATCCAATATTTGGATTCCTCGGCCGGAATGGTCCAGCCGACACGGATCGTCTGTTGCGCCTGCGATGAGCCCGTGCTCGCGGCGATAGCCGCAGCCGCCCCAAATGCCAGGATCCACTTTGAAACCGTCCGCATCATGCCCGCTCCGCTGCTTCGGCGCCGACCGGCGCCACCCAATCCGACCAGGAACCAAATGTTTCATGGTTCAAACAGTCAGGCAAGCCATGCGCACCGACGCAATTTCCCCATCAGCTCCCGTGTATGTTAGGGCGACATT
Organism: Bradyrhizobium sp. CCGUVB23; assembly: GCF_024199885.1. NCBI lineage: Bacteria > Pseudomonadati > Pseudomonadota > Alphaproteobacteria > Hyphomicrobiales > Nitrobacteraceae > Bradyrhizobium > Bradyrhizobium sp. CCGUVB23. The sequence continues at coordinate 6,994,109 of NZ_JANADQ010000001.1, read as the reverse complement.
CAACCAGCATTGCACAGCGACAGAAGGAAGCGACCCATGGCTGAATCCGCAGGCGCGAACCCGCATCCCGCCGAGAAGCTCGGCTATCTCGGCCTCGGATTGATGGGAGCGCCTATGACCCGACGGCTCCTCGCGGCCGGCTATGAGGTGGCGATCTGGAACCGCTCGGCCGCGAAGGCGGCCGCGCTCGTCGAAGTCGGCGCGAAACGCGAAGCCAGCCCCCGGGACGTTTTGACCTGTGCCGGCATCGTTTTCATGTGCCTGACGGATGCCGCGGCGGTCGAGGAGGTGATCTTCGGCCCCGAAGGACTTTCGGCAGCCCCCGGCGCGGGCAAGCTCGTCGTCGACTTCTCATCCATCCATCCGGATGCCGCGCGCGACATCGCTGCGCGGCTTAAGGCGGCAAACGGTATGGGCTGGATTGACGCACCGGTCTCGGGCGGCACAAAAGGAGCAGAGGAAGGCACGCTAGCGGTCATGGCGGGCGGAGATCCCGGAGATGTCGAAAGGGTGCGGCCGTACGTCCTCACGATGGCACGCAGGCTCACACACATGGGCCCGATCGGCGCCGGCCAGACCACCAAGCTCTGCAACCAGGTGATCGTGGGCTGCGCGATGGCCGTCCTAGCCGAAGCAACGCGACTTGCCGTGAACGCCGGAATCGACGCAGAACGGCTTCCGGAAGCCCTCGCCGGAGGCTTTGCGGATTCCATTCCCCTTCAGCTCTTCGTCCCGCGAATGGTTCAGGGCATTCACTCCCCGCCGCTCGGCTACATCGCGACCATGCTGAAGGATCTCGACGCCATCGCCGATGTCGCTCACGCCACCTCGACGCCCGTGCCGATGGCCTCGCTCGCCGGGCAACTGTTCAGACTTGCAAGCGCGAGCCGCGGCGCGGATGCCGATGCCCTGGAGATCTACAAGCTCTCCGCGCCGAAAGATTGAATTGGTTCGGATGCGGGCGCCGAACTGGTCCGTCTTACGAGGAGTTCTGGCGATCATCGTCTGGTAAAAAACGCCCGTAGGCCCCCCGCGCAAAAAGCAGAGGTTCATTTCGATTGTAGGAGTAGGCCTCGACCGCTCCAAGAAAGATCACGTGGTCGCCACCGTAATATCGATTGACAGACCGGCACTGAAAATTGGCAACGCTTTCGGCAAGCAGCGGCGCGTTCCCGAGCGCGGGACTCCAGTCAACACCAATGAACTTGTCGTCCGAAGATTTTGCGAACTTGTTCGCAAGCGCCTGCTGCGAGGCGCCGAGCACGTTGACTGCGAAATGGCTGGCATTCTGAAATACGGTCAGGCTCGACGAATAGACCACGAGGCTCCAGAGCACGAGTGGTGGATTGAGAGATACCGAAGCGAATGAATTGCACGTCAAACCGTAGGGTTTGCCGTCCGGACCCGCGGCGGTAATGATGGTCACGCCCGTGGCATAGTTGCCAAGGGCGTTGCGAAAATCGCGCGGATCGATCGGCGAGCTGTCGCTCGCCAGCTCGTTGGCTGGGTCTGCGGCCGGCGGCTGCTTGGGCAAATCAGTCATCGGCCGGCCTCACAGCGTCAGGTTCTCGGACGGCAGGCCGAGCGCCACGCGGCCATAGTTCGTACCAGCCGCGTCGAAATTGAACGCGAGGTGCGAGTTGATGGCGTGGGCATCGCGGAATTGCCGCTGCAAGACGCCGCTCGTGAACAATCCGCGCGCGCCGCTCGCGGCGAACAGCATCGACACCGCCTCGGTACACAGATTGACCGAGAATGCGCCGTCACGCCTGTACCTGGTCTTGGCTGCCATGCTCGGAACGTGGCCACGCCGCGCATCTTCCATGGCAAGCGCACAGGCAGAGCGCATGATCAAGCGTGCGGCGTCGACCTTCGCCGAGGCATCGGCAATCTTGATCTGGGTGCTTTGGAAATCACTCAGCTTGGCGCGGTTGTAGGTCGATATGCGGTGGCGAACGACCTCGACGTAGTCATCCAGGCATGCCTGCGCGTTTCCGAGCGCAACGCCGGACAGAACGTACGGAAACAATGAAAATACCGGAAGCGCATAGAGCGGATTGGGATTGACCGCGCTTCCGGGTGTCGGACCTCCCGCCAGATTGCCGACGGCGACCGTCATGTAGTCGGGAACAAAGGCATCCCTAACTTCCACGTCGCTCGAACCGGTGCCGCGCAGTCCCGCTGCGTTCCAGGTGTCGAGGATCTTGTAGTCCTTTCTGGAAAGCAAGAAGATGCGATATTCGATGCCGTCGGCCTCGTCATCGGAGTAGACCACGCTTGCAAGCATGTTCCATTCGCAGGACGCTACACCCGACGAGAACGGCCAGCTTCCGTGCAGTCGATAACCGCCATCGGTTTTCCGGGCACGACCGGCGGGGAAAATGAACGACGAGGCGATCAGAGTATTGGCATCGTGGCCCCAGACCAAAGTCTGGGCCTTCTCTTCGAACATGCCAAGCATCCAATGGTGGCTCGCCAGGTTGGCAAAATTCCAGGCCACTGAAGCGTCCGCCTGCCCCAGCAGGTCGGCACAATCGATCAGCGCGCCGTAATCGAGCTCCGCCCCTCCGAAGCGCTTGGGCTGAAGAATCCTGAACAGGCCTGCGTCATGAAGGTCCTGCTCGGTTTCGGGCGGAAGGCGCCGAAGCTCCTCCGTCCGCGCTGCGCGCTGTCGCAATTGAGGAACGAGCGCCCTGGCGCGCGCGATCATCGCGGCATAGGCATGCTCACCGGTCTCCGCCTCCGGCTGGGCCGCACCTGAAATGGGATTGCCGGCCACCATTCGTGTCCCTCGTTTCGCCACTGTTATGCGGCCGAAAGCCCGCCAGATCAAGACGATGCAATGTCAGCGGCCGGATTCAGCCTTGTACCCGGGCTGCTCGAAAGGATGAGACGTCGCAAAGGCCGGCAGCGCGAAACAGCGATCCGCGAGCCGGGCCACGGTCGGATAAGGCGCCATATCCCATTTGAGGAAATGGGCCCCCACAACCTGCCCCGCGATGCAGATATCGGCTATCCCGGGCGTGGCGCCTAGGACGAACGGAGCCGGCGATCGCCTGGCGAGGAGCCGCTCATAGGTCGCCAGCCCCTCGCGTGCCCAATGCTCGGCCCATCCTGTGATTGCGTCACCATCTGCCCCGAATGCCTTTGCCAAATGATTACGCACGCGCGGCGTCACCAGCGGATGGACGTCCGCAACCGTCACCAGAGCCAGCGACCGCGCATACGCGCGATCGGCCGGATCCGTCGGCAACAACCCCGGCTCGGGACTGACTTCGTCGAGATATTCGATGATCGCAAGCGACTGAAACACCCGGTATCCGTCGTGCACCAAAGTCGGCACGACGCGCTCCGCGTTCACGGCATCATAGTCAGGCGTGAACTGCTCGCCGGACATGATGTCGATGGGAATTTCCTTGAACGGGAGCCCCTTGAGCTTCAACGCCACCCGCACGCGAAACGACGCAATCGATCGCCAGAAACCGTATAGTTGGATGTCCATCGTCACTCCCCTCCATTCGCCGACGCTCCCGACGCGAGACGACGTTCCGGGTTGGTTACCCCAATCGCCGGCCGGCTCCAAAGGCGCCGTTCTCCGCAAGCTCGCCGAGCCGTCGCTCGTCATAACCAAGCGTCTCGCGCAGGACGTCCCTGGTGTGCTCACCCAACAGCGGCGCCGCGACGGGCTCAATTGCGGGCGTGAGATTCATGGACACCGGAGATTCGATGTTGGGCACCCAGCCTGCCGTGGGGTGCGGGATCCGGTTCAGCCGTTGCCGCTCTCGCGCCTCTGGCGCATTGAAGCCTTCCTCGACGGTGCGAAGATAGCCAACCGGGATATTGGCCTGCTTCATCTTCGTCATCCAGTTCTCGAGGCGATCGCCGGCAAACACCTCGGCAATGGCGGCGCGCAGCTTCTCCTTGTTCTCGGCCCGCGCTTTCCGCGTCGCAAAGCGAGGATCGGTGATGAGGTCAGGTCGATCAAGCACCTCAACGACCAGACGCCGGTAAAGCCTGTCATTGCCGCACGCCATATAGAGCGGTCCGTCAGCCGCCTCATAGACTCCGACCGTGGGAGAACCGCTCGGCGAGTTGCCGAACCGCCCGGGATTCTGGCCGTTGATCAGATAGGCCATGCCATAGAAGCCAGTCATGGCCATCGCAATATCAAACAACGCGACTTCAACGTGCTGCCCGCGCCCCAGCCTCTCCCGGGCCAGCAGCGCAAGAAGGATGGCATTCCCGGCCGCCAACCCTGTCGCCATGTCGACGATCGGCGGACCAGTCCGGACTGGCGGTCCATCGGGGAAGCCGTTCAACGACATGAAGCCGCTCTCGGCCTGGGTGATGGGATCAAAGCCGGGCCGAGAGGCAAACGGCCCGGTCCGGCCATAGGCAGAGATCGAGCAGTAAACCAGCCGCGGATTGATCGGCGCGACCGATTCATAATCCAAGCCGAACTTCTTCATGACGCCGCCCGAGAAATTCTCGACGACCACGTCGGCCTTGCGGATCAGCTCGCGCGCCACCTCGCACGCGGTCGGCACTGCGAGATCCAGCGCGATGCCGCGCTTGTTGCGATTGAGGCTGAGAAAGGCGGCGCTCTCGCCTCCGATCTCGGCGTGCTCATAGGCCCGCGTATCGTCGCCGCCGTCGGGATTCTCGATCTTGATGATATCTGCGCCGAAATCGCCGAGCATTTGCGTGCAGGCCGGTCCTGCGACCACACGCGTGAAATCGATGACCAGCAGTCCGTCAAGTGCCGTAGGCCCGTTCCCGGCGCGCGGTGGACGCTCCGGCAGTTGCAGCTGATCAATCATGCTGGCTTGCTCCCTACATCGGCTTGTGGCCGCCGAATACCGACTTTAAAGCCCGCGGCACGGCGCAGCGCAAGTCCCCCGCCCGCGTCCGATCAGCAGTAGTATCGCAGATCGCCGGCACAACGAGCCGATCGAAACGCAAAAGCGGCCCGGCAGCGTGATGCTGCCGGGCCGCTTCCATGCAACGGACGGTGGTTCGTCGTCCCTTAAAGGCGAGGCCGTGCTTTGCTTTTGCGTGGTGCATTCCGCTTCACGGAAGCTCACCCACCTAAACTCCGGTTCAGCCTTTTTCGCCAGTAGAGCGTGTTCCTCCATCCCCAGGGCACCTCCGGCTCATAGAGCCGGTAGCCAGTCCTGATGAAGTTGTTCGCGGATATCCTGTTGTCGGTCGTGTCCGACACGATGCTCTCCCAACCGATCCGCCGGGCCTGCACCTCGACCGCCCGCATCAGTCTGCGTTGCAGCCCGCGCCCTTGATGCTCCTGCAAGACTCCCACACGGCAAAGATATCCGCTGTTGGGGGCATGCGTGGACGGCACGACGCCCGCAAAAGCGACGGCCTTGGCTCCGCTATGGGCAAGCCACCAGGATCCCGATCCGAACTGTGGAACGGCTGCGGTGCCGAAGAAGGTCCATTGATGAAGATCGCGGAGGATCTCGGCGACCTCGTCGTCGTCGCTGTCGACAGCCCGAATACGGTACACGGCTTCGCCCTCTGAAAAGCAAGACGGATCTTCGGCCGCGATGTCACTGCCCTTGCTCACTTACTCAGCACGACCTTGACGCCCAGCCAGAGCGCGCCGATCAGGCCCGTCGCGATCACAGTGATGACCGCCTTGAAGGTGTAGCTCTGAGCCTGTTCCACGCTCTTTCTCCACCGGCGAAGGTGCTGGAAGTCCGCCCTCAATTCGCCTCCGACCCACTGCACGATCCACATCGTGAAGGCATCCGCCGCAGCCCCCGCGCCCCCGATATCGATGAAGGCACGCAAGGGAAGCAGCGGATCGGCCGAGACCTTCCCGATCCGCCCCTGTGCGCGCGCCTCCGCCAGCAGCGCCGCAAAATAGGCGCCCTCGAAGGCGCGGGCATACTCGCCCTCCCAGATATGATCGTAGCGCTCTGGATAGAGTTTCTGGTCGAGCAGGCGCTCCTCCTCGAGCACATCAGGAAACCAGGGATTGTCGCGCCAGTTCGCCTTCACAACGACGGCGCCGTCGGGCCCGCGGGTGCGCAAAAAGTCGTCGATCGCATCGCTCTTGCGCCGCGGATTCCAGCTCGCCCACAGCTCGGAGTTTTGCGCGCGGATGGTCGGCCGCAGCAGCGCGAGGCTGCGCGCGCTGAGGCTTTGCGCCTCGTCGATCCAGGCGATGCGAAATCCCTCCAATGATTTGATCGAGTCGGCCGTGTGATCCTGAAGCCCGCGGAAGATGATCAGCCCGTCGCCGGGCGTCTCGATCTTGTCGCTATAGAGCTTGAAGCCGTGGCCGAGCCCGAGGCTCGCGATCTTGCCTTCGATCAGCCGCTTGGAGGATTGCGCCAGCGTCCGCTGCGCCTCGCGAATGCAGACCGCGAGCGTGCCGCGCTCGGCCTGGCAGGTCTCGACCAGCAGCTCGCCGAAGAAGTGGGATTTTCCGGAGCCCCGTCCGCCGTAAACGCCCTTGTAGCGCGCGGGTTTGAGCAGCGGCTCGAAGATCTTGGCCGTTGGAATTTTCAGAATGGACAATGGATGCGCTCGCTCGCCCTAGGGCAGGCCGATACGCCTGCGCCACATCGCTGACCAGTCTTCGTTGTTCAGCTTATCGGATGGTCCTTGCGGAGCTGGACTGAAATCAGCAAGGACGTCGCCGGAAGACGTAGGCCACGATCCGAATCGTCTCTCGAAGTCGCTTTGTGGCGAAGACGGAAACGAAGCGTCGGGAGGAACAGCGGGCACCGGTACGGGATCATCCGAATTAGATACGGACTGATCCGATTTTCCGGCTGGCATCCTTCTCAGAATCCGCACATCTTCGGGACGTGATGCACGCATGATATCCCCGTTTTGCCGATACCGCAGATACTCCGGAATGTAAGCCGGCGCGGGAATTGGATCGAATGGTCCTTGCGCATCGGCAAACGCACCGGGGTCAAAAACATTACCTGAGGGATCCTTGATTTGATAATGGACGTGCTGCTGTCCTGGATTGCCATCCTTATCAAAAAGACCGGTATTCCCCATCGTGCCGATCACTTGACCCGCCGCAACCACATCGCCAACCTTAACGTGCCGAGAGTTGGTATGCAGGATCTGGTGCCGCAATCCGTTATTGTCTCTGATCGAGATTGTCCCCCACTGATCCTCGCCGGCGTGCTCAACGACGCCATTTACGGGAGACCGCAATTCCGGGTGGTTCTTGTTCAGCCGAGCCTCTTGACCACCGACATAATTGAAGTCGATCCCAGGTGCGGGTTACTTGATCCGCGTGGCCTGCCTGTTACCGCGCCGTATGGACTCGTAACGTGAGGCGATATCCCCCCGATGGGCCGAAGTATACGTCGCATCATGTCGTCCCACATGTTGAAAAATCCCTTTTGAGAGAGAGCGCGCGCGCGAGAGAGAGAGAGAGAGAGAGAGAGAGAGAGAGAGAGAGAGAGAGAGAGAGAGCCTTCACGCGAATTGGCAAACGGCGGTCCTCGCCGCTTCGATGGCGGGCGACGGCTTGCTCAACTCACGCTGATCCATTAACTAGTTCGCGCGCGGTAGTTTCGTCGAAGCCACATGCCGCATTCGTCGAGGAATGAGGGGACTGAGGTGAACAGAGATCTTCGTCACAGAATTCTCGGTCAGGCTGTCTCTGCGGCTGTACTGCTCGCTCTTGCGCCTCCTGCTTTCGCACAGGAGCCGCTCGCTCCGACATTCGACAAATGGCGCCCCAAAGCTGGCGTCTACGCCGAGCCGGGCAACAATTTCCAGTCGTCCTGCGACGAACGCAACGACGTGACGATCGATGTCAGCGGCAAATCGGTCAGCGGCTACGAGTGGGCCTGCGAGGTCAAGAAACTCCTCGATCTCGCGCCAGGTTCGCTGAAGGTCGAAATGACTTGCAGAGATTATAATCTGGCGCAAAACCTCGACTCTCGCGACGGCAAATGGGAAAATAGGCTGTTCAAGGAGATCATGTTCATCAAGCGGCTGAATGAAACGACGATCTCCGTTCAGAAGAGCTTGAATGGGAAGCTCAAGGATCCTCCTTGGCGTGAGGCCTACTGCCCTCTGAAGACGCAGCGCGCCCTTGCCGAAGCCAAGCTCCAGGCGAAAGAAGAAGCCAAGCAGAAGGCCGAGGAAGCCAAGCGGAAGGCCGAAGAGGAACGCGCTCTCAAGAGCGCTCATCCGCAAGATGGTGTCTACGCCGCGGCGGGTAGTGATTTCGAGGAGCGCTGCACAAAGTTCAACGACACCATCGTTACGTTCGCCGGAAAATCGATCTCAACGGCCTCAAACATTTGCAAGATCAACCGGACGCGGGTTCAGCTTCCCGACACCGTCAGGATCGGCGCGACCTGCACAAGCCCGGATGCCGTCAGCGTACAGAACACGAGCACCACGTCGGACGGTGAGAACCTGATGTTCAAGAAGATTGACGACAAGACCGTGATCCTCTGGATCATCAACAACGGACATTTCACCGGCGACGGCCGGACGCTGTCCTATTGCAGCGATCAGGTGCAGCGCGCCTATGCCGGGCAACACCGGACCGGCAAGTCGGTCAAGAACTAGCCGGACGCGGCTTAATCGCTGGGGTCTCCACCGCCCGATATCACCGGATGCACGATGATGCGCTCGATCCGGTGGATCAGCTGCAACACCCCGTCTTCGACGTTCTCGCCTCCCTGCGCGACCTTGCCCCAGCCGCGATCGAGGATCGCATTCGCGGCGGAGACGCGCGCGGCAGGGGTTGCATCCTCGCTCCGCATGACGCCGACGAGGACGTTGATGGCGGTTCTGGTGTGGCTACGCGCCACAGACCGAATTTCGGTGAGAGTTCTCGCCCTGGAAGTCCTCTTGGCGACAGGCGGGCGGACGGCGTCGCTCTCGTGCTCGCACTCCGGATCCTCATTCATGAAACTGTCTCCCACAAAACGATCGCGAGCAGGCCGGCAAGCGCGAGCGAGATCAGATAGGCTGTCATTGGCTGCTCCTAAAAGAAAATGCGCGGCAGATCGCGAGAAGCGCGAATCATTTCGGGCGCCAACCCTATCCCCGATCCGGGGACCGCGGCGGCTCTGGCTCATAGCCGCGCCGCGGGCCGGCACGTTCGCGCGTGCACGGCCAATAATGGTTCAGACGACGGCGCGCTGATCGGCGCTCAGTGAACGCGTATCAACGAGGGCGAGGCCGCGAAGCGCCGCCGCCGTCCGATCTCGGGTATTGGAATGAAAAAACCCGCAGCGGATTTCTCCGCTGCGGGTTGATGCGAACTCTTTCGATGATGCCACTTTAGAGGTGATTTGCCCGACGTGTCAAGTGCAATTTTGTATAATCCGAAACGAACCATCCAGAAGCAGGCTGATTGCTATCACTCTGGCTTCGACAATGCGCAGGGCGGTCCTCATCAATCCATTCGGTCCTGCCGCATGAGCGGCCGTATCCAGCGCGAGAACCATTCTTCAGCATCATTCTGCACGCCGCGGGGATCCTCCAATCCCCAGATCGGTGGTGGGATGGAATAGGCCGGCTCATTCACGAAGGCACCAACTGGCCTGCGTGCTTGCGGCGACTGTGGATCGCCAGGCGGCATGCTCCAATCGCCAAAGCGGTCGTTGAACTCCGAAGAAGGCAAGTAGGGAATGGGCGACGTACCCGACGCGAACGCGTTAGCTGAGTTCGAGGCGTTCACGCGCGTAAGGCGCCGAACATCTTCGGGGGCGACAGTTCGTGCTGCGTCAGGGGCCGGAGCCCCAAGCGTGCCTGATGCCTGCGCAGGCATCGTGCCCGCCGAGGTCTCGGTCCAGTCGCCGAAGCGATCGGCAAAAGTGTCGGCGCGAGCCGGTTCTTGATCGAACGACCTGCGTTCGGCCGCCTGCGGCGGGGACGCGGCCCCCGCGGAGCGACTGCCGTCATCCCACCAAACCGGTCGGAGTTCTTGTAACGGACCGCGAAGCGCTCGCGCTCGTCTCCTCCAAAGGTGTCGCCGTCCTTGACCACGTTTCCGTGTTCGACGAGATAGGCGGCAAGGCCCGTCACCTTGTCGATCATTGTTGGAAACGGCAGCTTAGCAGTCTCGAATTCGATCTCACGTCCGGCGAATGCCGCGAGCCCCATCGTCACGGCGCCGATTCCCGCATGCGAACGAAACGGAAGGATGTCGAGCCACAGCGTGAAGGGATAGTCAGGAAACGGAGCAAAGGAGCGGCTGGACATCTCGAGCCACAGCCTGGCGGGCCGCGCGACCTTGCCGCCCCACACCACGCCGCAGCATTCCGGGATAACGGCGATCAATGCGCCGATGACAGCAGTGCTGAGACGCGCGGCGGGCAGCGGCTGCTGGCCTTTCCCGACTACTGAAACGATCAGATGACCTCGATGCCGCGCCGCAATCGTCTTGCCCTCCGGCCAAGTCGTGGCAGTACGCGACCATAGGCCCGGATCCTGCGGGATAGGCGCCGGCATCGACATCACCGCGACAAGTTCATCACCGCAGCGAATGAGCGGCGAACCCACATGGCGAACTCCTGTCGGACTGTTGTCCGACACGGTCTCCACCGGCAACTGGGGATGCCGCGTGCGGAGAGCTTTAGCCACGGTCGACATGTCCGGTGTTGTCGGATCGTCCAGCAGGACAAAAGCGAGAGCACTCATCGGCGATCACATCTTTCGCTCAGAGGTAGAACCAAAATCTGACTAGAACAAATAGCGAACAAAAGTCAACGTCCTCCCTCCGAGCTAGTTCGCAGGGCGTGAGCGGAATAGTCGGCTCAGGGAGTAGACGCCCATAGGCGATCTTCCGAGAGAGTTCGACTCCCTCGGATGCGCCATCACGTGTCTTGCGCATCGGATGAAAAAACCTGCAGTTTCGTAAGCGTTCGTACCCTGACTTGACTTCCCTTTCCTCTCACGACCGAGGAAGGCGTCCCGCGTACACTCATTTCCTTTTTCATTTCGTCCATTCACAATCTCCCTTCGACAGGACGATCGCGAGGAGGCCCTCAAGCGCGAGCGAGATCAGATAGGCAGTCATCGGCTACCCCAACAAAAGCAAAAGCGCGGCAGATCGCGAGACAAAGCGCGATTCATTTCGGGCGCGAACCCTATCCCCTTCCCGGGGGCCGCGGCGGCGCAAGCAATCGGCTCGCGCCGCGGGCCGGCACGTTCGCGCGTGCACGGCCAATCATGGTTCGGACGACGGCGCGCTGATCGGCGCTCAGTGAACGCGTTTCAACGAGGGCGAGGCCGCCGTCCGATCCCGGAATTGGAATAAAAAAACCCGCGGCGGATCTCTCCGCGCGGGTTGATGCGAACTCTTTGGATGATGCCACTTTAGTGGTGATTTGCCCGACGTGTCAAGTCGTTTCTGATTTTCCTATCCGGCTCGAATGCCCGCCTTGCCTTCCAAACCGACATTCGCAGAGCTGTGGCAGTTTGCCTCCAAACTGCGACACCAGGTCGCTCGATGTCGCAGACTGTCTTTTGGTCAATGGGAATATCGAAAGCACGGCTGTCACCGACCACTCAACGCCTTCGTGCAGCGCTCAACTGCCTTTGGACCATCAGGATCGGACGGGGCCAATTCGGAGAATTTCTGGTAGTCCGCCAATGCGCGTTGCAGGTCGTTCTTTTGTTCCCGTGCAAAGCCGCGGTTATTAAACGCTATTGCCTGGTTCGGCATAAGCCGGATCACCTGGTCGAAATCCTCGATGGCGCGGTCGTATTGACCTTTGGCATTATAGGCGATGCCGCGGTTGTTGAGCGCCTCAGCGTGGTTTGGATTAAGCCGGATTGCCTGGTTGAAATCCTCGATGGCGCGGTCGAATTGGCCTTTGGCGCTATAGGAGGTGCCGCGGTTATTGAACGCATTTACGTAGTTCGGATCGAGCCGGATCGCCTGGTCGTAATCCTCGATGGCGCGGTCGTATTGACCCTTCGCCTTATGGGCGATGCCGCGGTTGTAGAACGCATCTGCGTAGTTCGGATCAAGCCGGATCGCCTGGTCGTAATCCTCGATGGCTCGGTCGTGTTGGCCTTCGACGTCATAGGCGGTGCCGCGGTTGTAGAACGCAGCTGCGTCGTTCGGTTTGAGCCGGATCGCCTCGTTGTAATCCTCGATGGCGCGGTCGTATTGGCCCTTGTTGGCATAGGTGTTGCCGCGGTTGCTGAACGCATGCGCGTAGTTCGGATTGAGCCGGATCGATTGGTTGTATTCCTCGATGGCGCGGTCGTATTGGCCTTTGGCAAAGCAGGCGTTGCCGCGGTTGAAGAACGCCAATGCGTAGTCCGGATCAAGCAGGATCGCCTGGCTGCAATCCGCAAAGGCCTTGTCGCTTTCCCGCTTTCCGTTCCACTTGGAGCAACGATTGTTGAAGAGCGCAGCAAGCTGATGGCCGCTATATCGACCGGAGTCGATCCCACGTGTGCACGCGGCTATTGCCTCGTCGCCAGATGCCTTTCCACACGTATTGACGTCGTCGTCCGCCGAGGGCGCCGCCACCAACCAGACTATCGATGCGAAAGCCAGAGCCGCCAGCGCGCCCCGCAGAATTAACTTCATTATGAGTGATCTTGGACAGAACGAAAACTGGGCGTACCGGCTCGGTTCGTTCGAGCCTGTCGGAGAATTCCAGCGTCTTGCATTGGCCGGCTATCTGTAGTCGCTTCACCTAATGACGCGGTTCAACTCCGGATGCCGGAAGGGGGCACAAATGGAAGCGGACGTTCGGCTCCCAATCACCTGCAACAGAACGACCGCGCCTGGGAGGCTCGTATCAAAGCAAAAACCCGCGGCGAATTTCTCCGCGCGGGCTGATGCGAACTCTTTCGATGATGCCACTTTACTGGTGATTTGCCCGACGTGTCAAGTTGTTTTCGGTTTTTCCTATTTTGTCAGAAAATCCGATCTACGTTTCCAGACCGACATTCCTTGGAAATATGTCAGCTTGTCCCTTAAGGCCATGAGCGGAAGACAGCACTGGTGCCCGCACCCTTCCAACGCGATTGTTGCGCTGCACCGGGCGCTTGCTCGAGCGAGCCGTGGCCCGCGACGCCGGCGTGCACAACTTCTTGGCGAGCCGACCGCTAGCCAGGTTGCAGAATACAAGCTACGAATTGCGCGTGGTTTATTTTGACCAATGGACGGCCTGTCCGTCCTGGAAAGGCATCATCATGAAATTGTCTTCAAGTGCTGTCGCTCCCTCGATCCTCGCTATGTTCGCAACTGTCTTCCTGTGTGGCCCGGCATCGTCGCAAGGCTCGGCCACCAGCACGCTACCCGGTGTCACGGTCAATGCGCCGGAGCAGGCGGCCAGGCCCCATCATCTGCAACGGGGGTCGTCAAACACGGGGACATCCCGCAGGACAACCGGCACCTCAACCGCTCAAACGCCAGTGTTCGCGCCGAATTCAACATTGGGGAGGCTTGCCAAGCTGGAGAGAGAGGCCCGCAGCTGCAACGGTGGTTGCGAAACAAGTTTCAGGGTCGGCAACGCCCCCTGGGTTGGATGTAGCCTTGCTGCCGGGGGATATGATAGTAGCAATTTCTCGCCAACGTGCACAGACACGCTCAGCTACAACACTTACGCGCAGTGCGTAGAGACCAAGGCTTTCCTTGGCGCGCAACCCAGAGAATCTCGGTGGATTTGCACCAGCCTGCTGGCCGGGGGCAAGTTGCCCGGCGAAAAGCAATTCGCCGAGCATTCGGGCCGCCGCTAGTCCATGCCGCCCACCCACCGCACAAGAGACACAAGACAGCATGGCTCGAAACCATCGAGCCATGCGGAATGTCCGCTTCGGGTTAAAAAGGCGAAAAACTCGTGTGAGCCAATCTAGTCGGCTCCGCCCCCGAAAGCGGACGTCAGCGGGACGTGTCAGATTTGCGACGCTGGGCCAGGAGCGAACATTCAGGCTGAGGCGTGTGCCACCGCTAACCTACTTCTTCGCCTGTTCAATCTTGACGGTGCTGCTCGGACCGATACTCGTCGCTTGAAGAACCACCTCGCCGTCCTTTGCCATCGCGTAGTGGGAGATTTTCGCCGGTTCAATCAAGAACGAGCCGGGTGGGTAGGCCTTGAATTTACTTTCATCCCACTGATCACCGTACGCGTAATACAAGGTGCCGGACAGAACGATGGCCGTTCGCGTCTCACCATGCCAATGCGGCATGATCTTGAAGCCAGATGGGATTCTCACCCGCTCCGAAAATACTCCCGCCTTTTTCGGATCGCCATATAGGGTAGCGATTCCCACCGCTCCGGCGGGTCCCTCGAAATGAATGTCCTGAGGAAGCGTTGCGACAACCGCATCCTGGGCAAAAGCCGGCGTCGACCCACAGCGTGAAAGGATAGTCGGGAAACGGCGCATAGGACCGGCTGGACATCTCGAGCCACAGCCTGGCAGGCCGTGCAACCTTGCCGCCCCACACCACGCCGCAGCATTCCGGGATAACGGCGATCAGTGCGCCGGTCACCGCGGTGCTGAGACGCGCAGCGGGCAGCGGCTGCGGGCCTTTCCCAAGCACTGAAACGATCAGATGGCCTCGATGCCGCGCCGCAATCGTCTTGCCCTCCGACCAAGTCGTGGCAGTACGCGACCATAGGCCCGGATCCTGCGGTATAGGCGCCGCCATCGACATCACCGCGACGAATTCGTTACCGCAGCGAATGAGCGGCGAATTTGCTTGCCGAGCCCCCGCGGGGGTATCATCCGTCACTGCCTCCGCCGGCAATTCGGGATACCGCGTTCGAAGAGCTTTGGCGACGGCCGACATATCCGGAGTTGTCGGATTGTCCAGCAGCACAAAGGCGAGAGCACTCATTCAGCAACCATCTCTTTCGCTCAAGGGCAGAACAGAGGCTACCCTGGAACAAATAGGGAACGCAAGTCAACACGCAGCCTTTGTCTGAGCAAGTTCGCAGGGCGGAATAGTCGGCTCAGAGAGTTGATGCCCATCGGCAATCTTCCGAGAGATTTCGCCCCCGTGATGCGCCATCACGTGTCTCGCGCATCATAACGAAAAAGCCCGCAGCGGATTCTTCCGCGCGGGTTGATGTGCACTCGACGCGTCAAGTCGTTTCGGATTCTTATATGTGCCCCGAATGCCCGCTCTTCCTTTTCAAACCGACATTCCTAGACGCCCCGACGTGTCGAACTTTATCTAAAATGCACCAAATCGAATTTGGCGGAATGAAACTTCTTCACGCCACCATCATCTCCGATGAAGGATCAAGCGTTGCGCGGCGGCCCTCCGCTTGAAGTCCATCGAGGAGGAGATCGATGTACTACGTCGCCGGTGCACTGCTTGGCCTGTCAGGTCTGTTCTATTCCGCGAGCCATAACGAGATCGGCTCGTTTGGTGCCACCGTGTGTACTTACGGAAGCGCCTTCTGCGACAACCCCATATATGTTGTTACAGGCGCAGGTCTCGCGGCCGCGTGGGGCATGTTCGTCAGCATCCGCTAGTTTCGACGCAACAAACGATAATTGCGCCTACCCGGCACTGTGCGGCTTATTCCAGAAGAACTCGCGATTGCCGAGAGCCGCTTCTGCGTACTGATCGATCGCAACTTGAATGGCTTGAACGTGCATAGCGCACCAGCCTTCAAATGGTGCGAGGCGGCGGACTTGAGCCAGCGCCTTCACGAACTCCGAATGTTCGTCGCTATCCGTAAAATATTGCGGGCGCTCTCTCACCATTTTCGTCCTCCCAGCACCCTGCCCTTCACCGGACCCGGCTCAGACTTCCTCAGCGCGTCGCGCTGCGCACAGAGCTGCTCCACCTTGCCTTGCATGCGCTCCAACAGAGTCTCGGCCGAGGCCGTCGAGATGCCGGCGCGTTGAAGCTGCAAGACCTCCTTGCGTTGGCGCCCTATCTGCGCTCGATCTCCGAGCGGATGAATTCGAGGGTTGGCATTCTCGGCTCTTGCAGGCGATGAAGCTTGATAAGAACAAAACAAGAACATAGAGTCAATGCGTTATGGCCTCGTTCGGGCAAAAAGATTCACCCGCGCGAAGAGCAAACCTCGTGAGACACTGCCGGGCGCTCCTATCCGGAGAGCACCAAGGATCGATCGCGTTCATGTGCAATCTCTATTCGATCACCACCAACCAGGCGGCGATTGCCGATCTCTTTCGTGTCGTGCGCCGCTACGAAGGCAACTTGGCACCGATGCCGGGCGTGTTTCCGGATTACCCGGCGCCGGTCATCCGCGAAGCCGGCAATGGCGAACGCGAGATGGTGATGATGCGCTGGGGCATGCCGCCCCCACCACGCACCGGCGGCCCGCCCGTGACGAACATCCGCAACACCTCCTCGCCGCACTGGCGCGCCTGGCTCAAGCCGGAGCACCGCTGTCTCGTGCCGGTCAACAGTTTTGCCGAATACGCGCCGGAGCCCAACCCGGAGACCAAGAAGAAAGACGTCGTGTGGTCGCACTCGCAGATGCACGACCGTTGTTCGCCTTCGCCGGCATCTGGACCATTTTCAACGGTGATCGCGGTACGAAATCAAAACCCATCGCCCGCCCGCATCAGGTCTATGGCTTCCTCACCACTGCACCGAATGCGATTGTCGAGCCGATCCATTCCAAGGCCATGCCGGTGATCCTGACTACCGCTGAAGAACGGGACGTGTGGCTACGGGCACCATGGGATGAAGCCAAGGCGCTGCAGCGACCGCTCGCGGACCAAGAGCTCAAGATCGTCGCGCGCGGGGCTGAAAAGGAAGACATAGCTTCACGGGTTTGAATTGTTGAAATTGAATGCCGTTCGATCAAATGTGACGAGAGATTTTACAATGGCAAATATCGATATGAACAAAGTGATTCCGATCGCCGAGGGCCACGAAATTTGGGCGGCAAGAGGAAAGGCAATTCAAGCGTACGCAAACCTAGAGCAGTCATTTGCAACACTTTTCGCCGGCCTCTCGGACGCATCAATAAGGACCGCCGCCATTGTTCTCTTTAGAATTACTAACTCTGATGCAAGAAACAAGATTCTAGAGAAGCTGTTCCGACAGAAGTTTCAGGAAGAACTCAAGGAATTCAGAAAGTCTCTTTTTAGCCAACTCCGGCCGATCGACATAGAACGCAACGAAATCGTCCATTGGAACGCGGCATGTCACATGGGCCTTGATGAAGACGGGCAAGAAACTGCGAACGTATTTCTAATGCCTCCAGCGTCGTTAACAGCGGTAGCTAGCGACACACCCACGAAGGATATTCATGCAATCAAAGCGTTCTCGGCGAAGTGCAGATTTTATAGCTCTCTGATCAACATGTTCTGCTCTGTGGAGTGCCGCACTTTCGAGCAAGCGCTTCCGGATGAAGTGACGCGTCCGTGGCGCGACATATTCGCGCGGGAAATAGTTTATCCGCCGCCCATGGAGCACCCGCTATTCCCCCAACAAAACGCACTCGAAAACTATATTCAAGCATTCATCGTCAGGTGAGCGTTCCTGCAGGCGCGG
This sequence comes from Bradyrhizobium sp. CCGUVB23, assembly GCF_024199885.1. NCBI lineage: Bacteria > Pseudomonadati > Pseudomonadota > Alphaproteobacteria > Hyphomicrobiales > Nitrobacteraceae > Bradyrhizobium > Bradyrhizobium sp. CCGUVB23. The sequence goes on along the minus strand of NZ_JANADQ010000001.1, from coordinate 6,976,636 downwards.
GCCTGGCAGCCGCCCGGGAATGTTCGTCAGCGTCCGCTAGTCTGCTGGGTCACTCCGGCCACCTCAACAACAAAGCCCGCGACCGGTGACGGCGCGGGCTCGACGATTTCTGCGATGATGCCTGTTTACAGGTGATTTGCGCGACGTGTCAACCGCGAATGCGGACAATCCGAAACGTACTGTCGAGCAGACGGCGGGAACTTTTCGTCCCTAACCCGAGTTAGCCGGGAGAATTCGGAAAAGCCAGCCGACGCGAGACACCGCCCTCCATGAGCGCCCCCACCCTTCCCGCACCGCCAAAATCCCTCCGGATGGTGCTGAAGCGGCTGGGGCCCGGTCTGATCACAGGGGCCGCCGACGACGATCCGTCGGGCATCGCCACCTATTCGCAGGCCGGCGCGCAGTTCGGCTATGGCCTGCTCTGGACGGTGTTTCTCACCCTGCCATTCATGATCGCGATCCAGCTCGTCAGCGCGCGGATCGGCCGGGTCACCGGCAAGGGGCTGGCGGCCAACGTCATGAAGCTCGTGCCGCGCTGGCTGGTGCTGGCGCTGGTCGCGATGCTCGTTGCCGCGAACACGTTCAACATCGCGGCCGACATCGCCGCGATGGCAGAGGCGCTCTCGCTCGTCATCGGCGGGCTGAACCACGAGCACGCGCTGATCTTCGCGGCATCCTCGACCCTGCTCCAAGTCTTCGTGCCCTATCGTCGCTACACGCCGGTGCTGAAATTTTTGACGCTCTCGCTGTTCGCCTATGTCGCGACCGCCTTCACCGTGAACATCCCCTGGAGTACGGCGCTGCTCGCAGCAGTCTGGCCGCAGGCCAACATCAGCGCCGATTATTTCCTGATGGTGGTCGCCGTGCTCGGCACCACCATCAGCCCCTATCTCTTCTTCTGGCAGGCCTCCCAGGAGGTCGAGGAGATGAACCACAGGAATCGCCAGCCCCTGGCGAAGGCGCCGCGCACCGGGGATCCCGAGCTGACGCGCATCAGGGCCGACACCACGCTCGGCATGCTGCTCTCGAACGGCATCGCCTTCTTCATCATCCTGACCACGGCCTCAGTCCTGCACGCCAACGGCGTCACCAGGATCAATTCAGCAACGGAAGCCGCCGAAGCGCTGCGGCCGCTCGCCGGCGATTTCACCTTCCTGCTGTTCGCGCTCGGCATCATCGGCACGGGCCTCCTGGCGATCCCGGTGCTGGCGGGCTCGGCGGCCTATGGCGTTGCGGAGATCTTCGGATGGCGCGCCACGCTGGAGGCAAAGCCGGATGAAGCCGTCGGCTTCTACACGATCATCGCGGCCGCGACCGTCATCGGCTTCTCGCTCGGCTTCACCGGCATCGATTCCATCCACATGCTGGTGTGGAGCGCGGTGCTCAACGGCATCGTCGCCGTCCCCATCATGGCGATGATGATGCTGATCGTCTCGAACGCCGGCGTCATGGGCAAGTTCAGGGCGCGGACATGGCTGATCGCGCTCGGCTGGCTCGGCACCGCGCTGATGGCGCTCGCGGTCGTGGCCCTGCTCGGCTCGTCCGTGGTCGGCTAGTGCGACGCCAAAGCGCCCGCGGCAAGAAGGATCAGTTCGACGTCAGGGCCGCCGAAACCTGCGATGCAATGATGAAAGCCACGAACACGGCCGGCACGCTGATCAGTCTCAGAAACTGGTCTACCGAAAGCATCTGTCATCCCCCAAAGACAATGCGCCTTCGCCAATCGTGCGCCCTACTGAACCCTCTGCACGATTTGCCGATCGGCCGTGAGAATCTGGTCGGAAATGGCTGCCCCGCCCAAGGTGAGCAGCGCCAGAATCGACATAACGGCCAAGGCTTGCATGGGGCTGATCGTGGGGGTCCGATTGTGGCCAAAAAGGAAAGAAGCCGGCGCAATTTCGCGGCGGTCCCCGGAAAGATCGTGGCTATCCCCAGGCTTTCGGGCAACCCTCTGCGCTGCAAAACAACGCCGCTGCATAAGCGCCGCGCGCCTCCGTCGCTTCACGGGGCTCGTGCCTTGGCTTAACAAGCAAGAGATCAACAAGGCTCATTAAGCAGCCGCCGGGGAGCGACATGACGACATCATCCAAGGCCACCAGTCTCGAAATCCTCGCCTGCGACGCCGGCTGGCGAAACTACCATTTCGTCAAGCTGACGACGGAAGACGGCATCGTCGGCTGGAGCGAGTTCGACGAGGGCTTTGGCTCGCCCGGCGTCGGCGCTGCGATCCAGCGGCTGTCGAGCCGCGTGGTCGGGCAGAACGTCTTCCAGCACGAGCGCATCCATGCCGAGCTGTTCGCAGCGACGCGGCCTGCTGCCGGCGGCGTGGTGGCGCAGGCGCTGGGCGCGATCGAGAACGCGCTGCTCGATGCCAAGGCCAAGTGCCTCGGCGTGCCGTGCTATGAGCTCCTCGGCGGCAAGATCCGCGACCGCGTGCGCGTGTACTGGTCGCATTGCGCGACGTGGCGGATCAATCATCCCTCCTGGTACAAGCCAGGAATCGAAAGCCTCGACGACGTCAAGGCCATGGGGCGCGAGGTGCGCGAGAAGAAATTTTCGGCGCTCAAGACCAACATCTTCTCCTATGACGACGGCAAGCCGACGGGCTGGCGGCCCGGCTTCGGCTCGCCGTTTGCGCCCGAGATCAATGTCGACCGCAAAATCCTGCGCGACCTGCACATGCATCTGGAGGCAATCCGCGACGGCGCAGGCCCCGATGTCGAGATCCTGCTCGACTGCAACTTCAACGCCAAGACCGAAGGCTATCTGAAGATCCTGCGCGCGATCGCCGACATCGACATGTTCTGGGTCGAGATCGACAGCTTCAATCCGGAAGCGCTCGGCTACATCCGCAGGCAAAGCCCGCACCCGATCTCGTCCTGCGAGACGCTGCTCAGCTTACGCGAATTCCTGCCCTATTTCCGCGAGCAGGCAATGGACGTCGCGATCATCGACACGCCGTGGAATGGCGTCTGGCAGTCGATGAAGATCGCGTCGGCGGCCGAAGCCTTCGAGGTCAACGTCGCGCCGCATAATTTCTACGGCCATCTCTGCTCGATGATGAACGCGCATTTCTGCGCCGCGGTGCCGAACCTGCGCATCATGGAGATCGACATCGATCGCCTGGCGTGGGACCGCGAGCTGTTCACGCACGAGCCGGAGATCGCGAACGGCCATCTCGTCATTCTGGACCGCCCGGGCTGGGGCACCGAGCCGAACGAGGAGACGCTGCGCGCACATCCGCCGAAGACCCACGGCGGACTGCTCAGCTATGGCCGCAAGAGCTGAAGGACTCAAGAGCTGAAGGACTACGGCGTTATGGGGTTGACGGCCGGGGATGTCTTCGGTCCCGGCCGCGCCGGCTCTATTCGTGATCTCGGATCGGTCGGCAGCACCATGGCGCCTGCGGCGCGCGCGGCTTCACCCGTGGTGTGATACATCGCGACATGCGCGGGCTGCGTCTTGGCCCGGCTCCACGGGCCGTGATCAACGAGCAGCATCGCGGCAATGGTGAGGCCTGCGACGATGAGCGCGATTACGCCGGGATGGCGAAGCGCAACGGCAAGGGAGTTCGTGAAGCTTATTGCCATCGAACACTCTGGGCTGTTTCCTCTGAGTCGTTAACTCGGTGAGCTCGCGTCGGGTTCCGGCTGGAACAGGTGGGTTCCGCGAGAGTCCGAGGAATTCAACGGTTGCTTCACTTCACGTCGGGACGCGCGTCGCCGACGAACTTGTCGCGGTTCGGCATCTTGATCGCGGCCAGCGATTTGGCATCGAGCGTCGCATCCGCGCCGAGCAGTCCGTTCAGGCTCAGGATGTAGGCGGACACCGCATAGACGGCGTCATTGCTGAGAGACTGCGGCGCGTTCTGCGGCATGGCGCGGCGGATGTAGTCGAACAGCGTCGTCGCGTAAGGCCAGTAGCTGCCGACAGTGCGGATCGGCCTCGCTGTCCCGATCGTCCCCTACCCTCCGACCAGCCGATCACCCAAGCCGCCCTCGCCCTTGTCGCCATGGCAGGACGCGCATTGCTGAGCGAAGACCTCGCCTCCCCGACTGACCGTGCCGCGGCCCTCAGGCAGATTGCTGCCGTCCCGTCCGATGTCGATGTTCCAGCCTGCGATCTCCGCGGGCGATGCCGACCGTCCGATGCCGTACGGGCTTTGCGCAGACGCGCCGCCCGTCCACGCGCACAGCAGGATTGCGAAGGCGATGCCGCCAAATTCACGCCAGCGCATTGGTCACCTCACCGCTGTCTGCGATGCGCCAGGGCCAGATCGCGTCGTTGTGGTAGAAATAGTTTTCGCCGCGCACGGCAAGGAGCTGATCAAGCGTCGGCTGGACGTAGCCGGTCTCGTCGATGGCGCGGCTCTGGATCACGGCGGCCTTGCCGTCCCATCGCCACGGAAAGCGGAAGCGCGTCAACGCGCGCGTCAGCACCGGCTCCTGCAATTGCGCTGACTGCCAGCTCTTGCCGTCATCGACGGACACCTCCACGCGGGCGATCCTGCCGTGCCCGCTCCAGGCAATCCCGGTGATCTCGTGAAAGCCGGGCGCATCGAGGCGCTGTCCGCCGGAGGGACGCGTGATGATCGACTTGGCTTCCATGTAGAAGGAGAACTCGCGCGCGGTGCCGTCGGGCAGCAGGTCGGTGTATTTCGAGGTCTCCTCGCGCGAATAGGTGGGCTCCGACGTCACGTGCAGGCGCCGCAGCCACTTCACGCTCATGTTGCCCTCGAATCCGGGGAGAAAAAGCCGCAGGGGATAGCCCTGCTGCGGCCGCAGCCGCTCGCCGTTCTGGCTGTAGACCAGCATGGCATCGTCGAGGCATTTCTCGATCGGGATGCTGCGCGTCAGCGCCGCGGCGTCGGCGCCTTCGGCCACGACCCACTTGGCTTCCGGCCTGAGACCGGCTTCCTCGAGCACCAGCTTCACGCTCACGCCGGTCCACTCGGCACAACTCACCAGGCCCACGAGGTCGGAGGCGGTCTTGCCGTAAGGCTTTGTGTAGCCGGGATTGCCCGAGCACTCGAGGAAATGGATGCGCGACTGCGACGGAAAGCGCCGCAGGTTATCCATGGTGAAGATCAGGGGGCGCTCGACCAGGCCATGAAGCATCAGGCGGTGCTGCGCCGGATCGATCGTCGGCACGCCGCCGTGATGGCGCTCGTAGAACAGCCCGTTCGGCGTGATGATGCCGTCGAGTTCCTGCAACGGTGTCCGGCTCGAAGCCGAGATGTATTGCTTGAGGTTTTTCGAGATGTTCTTGACGACGTTCTTCTCGAACGGCGACGGCGCCCCGTAGGGCTGGCTGCCCATCGGCTCGCCCGGCGCCTTCATCCATTCGGGAATGTCGGGCGGTAGATTGTCCGTCCCAGCCGCCGTGGCGGCGGTGCCGGCACCGAAAACGACTGCACTGAGGGCCGCGCCGCCGGACTTTAGGAAGCGACGGCGCGTGGTTGCGTCTATGCCGTCAGTCGTTCGTGCCTTGGTCATTGCGGGCCCTCGTGCTCGGCCGCATGAAATCGCCTCGCGAGCGCCTTGGCAATTCGCGCGCGTTTCAAAATCAGGCGATCGTCGCGACGGCTGATCTAAATCCGCGGTCTCGCGGAGGAGTTCCTTTCCGGCGCCGCAGCGCATGAACAATCTGATCGGCGTCTCGGACTCTACTCGCCTGGCGAGATCGCGTTGCTTGGCGTCGGGCGATCCGCGATCTGTTGCCCGAACAGGCTGCCAATCAGCTCGACCGCGGTCCGCGCGGTGCGGCCGCGCTCGTCCAGGAACGGATTGAGCTCGACGATGTCGACCGACCGGACCAGACCGGAATCGTGCAGCAGCTCCATGATCAGATGCGCCTCGCGGTAGGTCGCTCCGCCCGGCACCGTGGTGCCGACGCCGGGAGCCACGCAGGGGTCGAGGAAATCGACGTCGAAGCTGACATGCAGCACCCCGTCGCTCTCCTTCACCCGCTCGATGAAGCGCCGGATCAGGACGGCAACGCCGAACTCGTCGATCTGGCGCATGTCTGCGACGCGGATACGCCGCGTGCGCATCAGCTCCTTCTCGAGCTTGTCGATCGAGCGCGTGCCGAACAGCTCGAGCTGGCCGGGATCGATCGAGGCGCGCGGCTCCTTGCCGAGCAGCCCGTCGAGCCCGGGCTCGCCGCACAAAAACGCCGCGGACATGCCATGCATGTTCGCCGTGATCGTCGTAGCCGGCGTGTTGTAGTCGGCATGCGCGTCGAGCCAGAGCACGAACAATTTGCGCCCGCGCTCTTGCCAATGACGCGCCATGGCGTTGACCGAGCCCATCGACAGCGTATGGTCGCCACCGAGAAAGATCGGGACCGTCCCACTCTTGGCGACGTCATAGGCGCGATGGCTCAGCAAGCGCGTCCAGCGCTGGATTTCGCGGTAGTGATTGGCGTTCTGGGGCGGCTCGTCGCTCGGATCAGGAATGCCGGCGACCGAAAGGTCGCCATGATCGACGACCTCGAAGTCGAGATTTTCCAGCAAGGTCGCAAGGCCGGCGGTCCGCAAGGCCGCAGGGCCCATCAGCGTCCCGCGCTGCGAAGCGCCCATGTCGATGGGAGCGCCGAGCAGCGCAATGCGCCTGGTTCGATCCGATGTTGTGCGATCGGTCACGACCATCTCCCTGATCAGGTCTGCGCTGAGGCATCAGCCTACCAGAGATTCGCCTCCGTCGTTTCCCGGGTCCGATCCATCGCCCGCCGACGCCCACGGGAACCAAACCTCGCCCGCGGCATTTTCAGTGTAGGCCGGCACCCGCCGTCAAGACGGCGCCAGTCGCGGATAGCCAAAGGTCTTCGGACCCGCTGTTCAGAACGAGCGCTCGCGAGGATAGCCAAAGGTGCCGGTCCCTGCCATTTCGCGGGCGTGGAGGTCGTAAGCCTTGAGCGTGGACATACCGGAACCAGTTGCGCAACCAGGCATAGCCGAGCGCGCCATCGATACCGCAACCGACGTCTCTCGCACGATCGGCGAGGTGGCCGGCGGCCTGCACGCCGCGGTCGATCGTCTTACAGCGGCCATCGAGGAGGCACGAAAGCCCGGCAAGCCGCTCTCGACGGTCGCCGCGATCACGCGCGAGGCGCCGCTGGCGAGCCTTTTCGTCGCGTTCCTGTTCGGCGTCGCGATTGCGCGCCGGCGCTAGAACAGTTTTGGTCCCCGCCGATCGAGCTGCGCCTCCCATGTCGCCAGTGTGGCAGCGACGATCATCACCGCGATTCCGGCAACGCTGACCCAAAGCTGCGCGACGAAGCCGCCGGAAACATCGCTGAGGATGACCTGACCGATAAAGGACAGCAGGACTCCCAGGCAATACATCGAAAGCGAGTTCTCGCCACAACGGATCATCGCGATCGCAGGCGGTGGTACCGGTCGGCGTCCCTCCCGGAGCGTGAACCGCGAAACCACGACGGCCAGCGCGAGAAAGTGCACCAGGCGCACCGGCGCCAGGTGGCTCTTGTAGATCGGATAGATCCATCCCGAGACATCGTCCGGGATCAGCAGCTGCAACACATCGAACTGCCAGCTCAAGGCGATGACAAGGCTGAACAGCAGATAGAGCAGCGCAACCACCAGGGTCACCCGCGACTGCACGAGTGGCCTGATCATGTTACCGCCGCTGCCGGCATACCAAGCGCCGAACACGAACAGGAGCTGGAATGCGAACGGATTGAAATAGAGTTCGCCCGTCGGCCAGGCCGGCACGTGCCAGCTCCGAAGCTGGACCATCAGATACACGAGGAACGAAACGACCAGCGTCGTCGTGGGGATGCGGATCAGGAGCCACAGCAGCAGCGGAAATGCGAGGTGCAGCAGCACGAAGGTCGGGAGGATATCGGTATTGACGGGCGTATATTGCAGCATCGCCGCATGCACGAGCGCCGCGCCGGGGTCCTTGAAGAAAAAGCCCGTGTTGGTTTCGTCGACGTACCGCTCACCACCGCCGACCAGCCATACCAGGGCGACATAGGCCCCAAACAGCAGCAAGAATGCGCAGTAGATCTCGAAACTCCGCCGCAGCGCCCGGGCGATCACCGTGAGCCATCCCTGCTCCGGCAGAGCGCCGCCATAGGCCAGCATGCAGGTGTAACCGGAGACGAAGACGAACACCTCGGTGGTGTCACTGAAGCCGTAGTTGCGCAGCGTCAGCCATGCCAGCGAATTGTCCGGGATATGATCGATGAAGATGAACCACAGTGCCAGTCCGCGACAGACGTCCAATCGCAGATCGCGATAGCCCTTCTGTCCGTGCAGAAGTGCTCCCTTGGCCAACTCCGGGTGATAATCCGTCACGATCCCGATGAGCCTCGAAACGACGGGCATGTCGCACGAGACTGCATGATACCGATTCTGCCGGGATTGTCTGTACCGCCGCGCGTCGCACTCAGGCGGCGCCGACGACCTCGTGGATCGGCTGCACCGTCAGAAACTGACGCCCGAATGCGGCGGCCGGCATCGGGCGGCCGAAGAAATAGCCCTGCCCTTCCTCGCATCCCATGCTGACCAGGAAGTCGGCCGTCGCGCGGTTCTCGATGCCCTCGGCGATCACGGAGAGACCAAGCTGCTTGCTCAGTCCGACGGTCGAGCTGACGATCGCTGCATCGTCGGAATCGGCGAGCAGATCGAGCACGAAGGAGCGGTCGATCTTGAGCCCGTCGAGCGGAAACTTCTTCAGATAGCTCAAGCTCGCGTAACCCGTGCCGAAGTCGTCGAACAGAACGCGGACACCGAGCTCCTGGATGCGCTTGAACATGTCGAGCACCCGCGCCTCGTCGAGGAGGAGGATATCCTCGGTCACCTCGAGCTCGAGCAGCGAGGGCGTGAGCCCGGTGGCGGCCAGCAATTCGCCTACCGAATGCGCCAGATCGCCCGAATGAAGCTGCGACGGCGACAGATTGATCGCGACGCGGACGTTGTTGCCGGACAGCTCCCACGCCCGCGCCTGTTTGCAGGCTGTCTCCATCACCCAGCCGGCGATCCGTTCCGAGAGCGCGGACGTGTTGACGACAGGCATGAACTCCGCCGGCGAGACGTAGCCGCGCGATGGATGACGCCAGCGGATCAGCGCTTCCGCGCCGAGGAGCGCGCCATCAACCAGACGAACCTGCGGCTGGTAAAACAGCTCGAATTCGTTGCGGTCAGCGGCCTGCGCGAGCTCACTCTCGAGCGTCAGCCTGTTCTCGAGCTCCTCTCTGATGGTGCTCTCGAAGATCACGTAGCCGCCGCGGTGGGTCGTCTTCGCCCGGTAGAGTGCGAGATGGCCGTTGCTCAGGAGGTCGTCGGCGTTCTGCCCGCCGTCCGGATAGAGGGCGACCCCGGCGCTGATCCTGACGCGATGCTGGCGCGTGCCGGCCGCGAGCGGCAGCTCGAACGCGCGCATCACGCGCTCGGTGAACACCGCGATCGGCTCATTGGCCTCGACGCAGTCGATCGCGATCGCGAACTCGTCGCCGCTGAGCCGCGCGACGATCGCTTTGACCCCGGCCTCGGCCCGCAGCCGCGCAGCGACCGCCTTGAGGACGAGATCACCGGCCGCATGACCGAACATATCGTTGATCTGCTGGAAGCCGTCGAGCCCCAGCACCAGGAGCGCGACCTCGTGCGACTGCCGCTTCGCCGCCGCGACCAGGCCGACCAGCCCCGCATGCAAGGTGTTGCGGTTGGCAAGGCCCGTGAGCGAGTCGTACTCGGCGAGATATTTCACGCGTTCGGCCTCGCGCTTGCGGACCGAGATGTCACGCAGGATCGCGCCGTACTGGAAGCCGTCCGTGCCTTGCCAGCCCGAGAAGCTGGCCTCGACCGGAAACACCTCGCCGGTCTTGCGCCGTCCCTCGAACTCGACGACGACGGCCCCGCCCGGGACCAGCAGCGCCTGACGCGCAGCGTCACGTGTCGAGAAGCGCTTGGCCGCGCCGTCGGTCGGCGCTGCGCAGAGCGTTTCGAAGGGGCGGCCGATCATTTCCGCCGGCATGTAGCCGAAGATCGCGCTCGCGCCGGGATTCCACACCGTGATCATGTGGTTCTCGTCGGTGCAGACCAGGCCGTCGCCGAGCGACATCGCGATGCGGTGGAAGCGGCTCTCGGCGATGCGACCGAGCAGGCTGCGGAAATCGATCTCGTCGAGCGCGATCGCGGTGAGATAGGCAACCGTCGCGATGTGGAACAGCGACGTGTCGATGACGAGCGGCCATTTCAGCTGCACGAGGGCAGCGAGCAGCTCGACTGCCGCCGCCGCCGCAACGAGGATCACAACCCGAACACCCGGACCGAGGCGGCGCCAGGAGAACATCATGAGCAGGGCCAGAGCACCGAGGCCCAGGATCATGCCGATATCGGAGGTCCAGCGCAGCGTGCGATGCTGAAGGATCGATTCCGCCGCCAGAGCCTGTAGCACGGGACCGGATGCGACATTGCCGTTGGGTACGCTGAAGCGGTCGCCGAGCTCGAAGGCAGTGGCCCCGACGAGGACCTTCTTGTCTTTCAGCTTGGCAAGGGTCGTGGCGTCGCCGCGCAAAACGTCGGCAAAGGAGACGCGCGGAATCGAAGACGCGCGGATCGAGAAATCGATCAGAAACGGCGCGCTCCGGTTGGCATATTGCCCCGCCAACACCGCCGCCATCGAAGGCACGAACTCGTCGCCGAGCTTCTCGCCGAAAGGATAGCGTCGAACCAGCCCGTCGGACTCCACCGAAACATTGACGACGGCCGGCCACGACTGTTCGCCGAACGGCGTCAGAGGGCGGTTGATGTGGATCCCGCCGCTGTTCGGTGCCGGTTGCTTGAAGGACGGCAGTATCGTCGAACCACCGACGTCCGTGAGCGCCTCGACGAAAGCCTGGTCGGATGCAGGATCGGACGGTGTGCTGAAATCGACGTCGAAGGCGACATCGCGAACGCCGGCGCCTTCGAGCTTGCGCAAGAGCTCGGCATGCAGCCGCCGCGGCCATGGCCAGACGCCGATCCGATCGATCGATGCCGCATCGATCGCAACCACGGCAATATCGCCGCTCGCCTCGCGCGATTGCCAGGCGAAGCGTAAATCGGTGAGCGCACTGCGCAGCGCGCCGTGCCATCCCGTGGACAGCACGACGGCAAGCGCAGCCACAACCAGAATATGCGGTCGATAGCGTTTCACTCAGTCCCCCCGCACATCCGGCTCAATCCGGACGCGCCCCCTTTGTCCACTTACGAAATAGCCTCAATGCTTGTGGCCATGCGCGTGGCCGTTGCTACCGTCGCCGCCGCCATTCCCGTTGCCATTGCCGTTGTTGCCTTTGTCATTGCCGGAATGGCCATTGTTGGAATTATCGCTCGACGAACCGGCCGTTGTCGCAGCCGTCGTCGTGGTCGTGCTCGAGGTGCTCGTGCTGCCGCTCGTGGTGCTGCTGCTCGTCGTCACGGCCGTCTGGGTGGCGCTGTTGGACACCGTCGTCGTGCTCGTCTTGCTATCGCTCCAGACAGTATCGGTGCTGGAGCTTGACGCACTTCTGACGGCGGCGGTCGTAACCGATCCGCGTGCGAGCCCGTGCGTCACCTTGTGGAAATTCAGCTTCACCTCACCAAGCGAGCTGGAGATGCGGACCACGCCCGGCTTGACGTGAGACTCGCCAGCCGCCTGCAGGGGTTTGGAAGCCGCTCCGGCCGCCTTGCCCGTCTCGATGTGCACGAGAGCATGGAAGCTGTGGCCGTTCGCAGCGTTGCGCGGAGCCGACAGGCCCGATTTCGGCACCGGCACTCGCTCGATGGTCGACGCGCGCGGCTTGCCCTGCTCGATCGGATTGAAGGTGCCGGAGCCGCTCAGGTTGAGGCCAGGCTTGCCATGCTCGAAGGCCGTCGCGGCCTGACCGGGCATCACCTGTGCGATCTGACCGGTGCGGAAATCGGAGACTTCGACCTGCCCGCGGACGACGCCGACCTTGGTGCTGCCGGCGTTCACCGTGACGCTGAACTGCGTGCCCTTGACCACGGCAGCGAGATAGGGCGTCTCGACTTCGAAATGCTTGACGTTGCGCTTTTCGACTTCGAGCAGGATCGAGCCCGCCTGCTGCACGATGGTGGTCGAAAGCCCGTCCTTCTGCTCCGTCGGCAGACCGACGACCGAATTCGGCGAGATCAGGATGGTCTCCTCGCCGCGCACCAGGAGCACGCGCCCGTTGCGTCCGGTCCGAATGGTATCGCCTGGCTTCAGCGTCTCTTCCTGCTTGAGCGAGACCTGCTGTGCGCCGTCGGTCGCGATCCAGACGTCGCCCGATGCCTTGCTGACCGACCAGACACCGCCGTCCGCTGCAAAGGCGTTGGAAGCAAATCCCAGTACTAGCGCAGCCAGGAAGGTGCGCCGCATTCCATCTCTGCCGAGCATGATGAGTCCTCAGTCCACGAACAGCGGGCCTGAGATTTATCGGAGATGTCTCAAGATAGGATTAGCCGGAGTCCCGGCAAGTTCCATCGCTCCGTTAACCAATCGTTGACCATAAAAAACTATGAAAAATCATGAGCCTAACGATCTCTTACCATGCGCGCGAAGGGGCTCCGTTGAACTACGGAGAGCGGTCTCGATGGAGCCGCCGGTGGAGACATTTTGTGACCCTAATGGGCCTGCTTGTGCCCACTCTTGCGGCAATTCCGCAAGGTCTCGCGCAGCAAGCCAACCAGCCGGGCTTCGATCCGCGACAGACCGAAAAGTATTTCGACACACAGTCCGATCAGAACTCCCGCAGCCGCACTCCCGTAAGACTACCGAGTCTCGGCCGGCCCGACGTCGGCGCCGATGCCCGGCCGCAATTCGTGCTTCGCCACGTCAGCATCGTTGGTGCGGACAGCATTCCGCGTGAGCGGATCACCAGCACCTGGCAACCGTATCTTGGAAAGCAGGTGTCGCAGGCGGACCTCGCGGCGATCGCCGGCGCCGTCAGCGATCTCTATCGCTCCGCCGGTTTCCATCTGAGCCGGGCCATCATCCCGCCGCAGGACATCCACGATGGACGCGTGCAAATCCGGGTGATCGAAGGCTCCATCGTCGAGGCCGACTTGAAAGGCGACGGCGCCGAGCAGTTCGGCATCCGTCCGATGCTGGGGCCGGTCCTCGGCGAACATCCCTCGCACCTCGCCACGCTCGAACGCCAGCTTTATCTGATCAACGGATGGCCGGGGGTGCGGATCGCAGATACCGCGCTCGAGGAGATTGGCACCGCGAGCGGCCGTTTCCGCCTCACGGTCTTCCTGAAGACCTGGCACATCTTCAGCTCGTTCGGCCTGGACAATCTTGGATCATCGTCGGTCGGACCGTGGCAGACCTATGCGACCGGCGCCTTCAATTCTTACCTCGCGCCCGGCGATACGCTGGCGGTCAACCTGTCGACGATCGCGAACGATCCACGTCAGCTTGGCTTCGGACGATTGTCCTATGACGCGCCGGTCGGCGTCGACGGCGTACGGCTCGGCGCCTCGATCCTGTACAGCGCGGTGCGGCCGGGCGATGCCCGTCGCCTCGACAGCGACATCACGACGACGGAAGCCTTCGAACTACGGGCAAGCATCGTCCCGCTTCAGTCGCAAGCATCTTCGCTCACGCTCACCTCGGCCTTAACGTTCAGCAACGTATCGGAGCACGATATGTTTGGGCCGTGGTACAATGACCACATCAGGACCGCGAGCCTGACCTCGGATTACCGGCTGCAGGACCGCTTCGGCGGCACCAACTATCTGACCCTGACCTACCGCCAGGGACTCGACATCTTCGGCGCCTCGCACTGGACCGACGACCTTCTGTCGCGCGACGGCGCCTCGGCGAACTTCTCGGTGTTGAACGCCTGGTTCACGCGCTATCAGACCCTCACCGACGCTTGGTCGATCAAGCTCTCAGGCGCAAGCCAGACCGCATCCCGGCCGCTGTTCAGCTCGCAACAATTCTATCTCGGCGGCGCCGCCTTCGGCCGCGGCTATGGCGCCGCCGAAATCAGTGGCGACAATGGGCTTGCCGGATCGATCGAGCTCCGCTTCGACCAGACGGTCAACTTCCGCTACTGGACCGGCTACCAGATCTACGGCTTTGCCGATGCCGGCGCGGTGTGGAACGATGGCTATCGGCTGAGTGACGGACTGTCGCTGACATCCGCCGGCGCCGGCATACGCCTGTTCCTGTGGGACGATTTACGAGCCGATCTCGCCGTCGCAGTTCCGCTCAGCTATCGCGCGCCTGACAATGAGCGGCGGAACGCGCGGTTCCTGTTCACGCTATCGAGTGCCTTCAGGCTCTGCCCGGAGCGCGGCAAGGCGAACTGCATCTAGTTTCCGGCCTAACGTTAGCCTGCGATCAAGCTTGCCTAAATTTAATCCCGTCTCGCCCTCACAATCGCTCGATCCGCGAGTTCCCCATCATACCTCTGTGAAAAGTGATCGGGATGAAACGATGAAAAGGGCTTTCGCGATTCTGGCGTTCCTTTGCGTCCTTGCCGCGGGCGAATATGTCGCCGTGAGCAAGTTCGCGATCCGCCACGAGACGCTCAACCTGTTCGATGCCGCGCGCCAGCGGCCGGTCTCGGTCGACATCGCCGTGCGCCGCGACTACGAGACCAAGGCCAATCTCGGCCTCTGGAAGCTTCCGCTCGCCGTCATCAGCAACGGCAACACGGTCAAGGCCACCGAGTATTCGTTTCTCGCCAACGTGCTCGCCGCGCGCGGATATCTCGTGGCCAGCATCCAGCAGGATCTGCCGACCGATCCGCCCCTGATGACCAAGGCCGGCCAGCCCTATGTCGGTCGCAAGGGCGTTTACATGCGCTGCGAGGCCAACATCCTCTTCGTCCTGAACGAATTGAAGAAGCAGCAGGAGAACGCGGAATACGATCACATCACGCTGGTTGGTCACTCCAACGGCGGCGACGTCTCCATGTATGTCGCCCATCAGCATCCCGAGCTGGTGTCGAAGGTGATCACGCTCGACAATCTGCGGGTGCCCTTCGTGCTCAGCGATCACCTGAAGATCCTGTCATTCCGCTCGAAGGACCCGAAGTTCGTCACCGATCCCGGCGTCCTGCCAACGCCCGAGCAGGCAAAATTGCGCGGCATCGACATCATCAATACAGGCGCCCAGCACACCGAGTTGAGCGACCGGGGCCCGGATTCGGTGAAGGAGAAGATCCAGGCCACGCTGGATCAGTTCCTGCGCAGCAGCTCCAGCAGCGAGCTCGCGCCGACCGATACGACGAGCCCGATGATCATGAACCCAGGCGATTACTAGGCTCACTCGTCAATCGACGGGCACGCCTGAGGTCCCCTTTTTCTCCAATAATCATGGTCTGTTGAACCGGGAACATGGCTGGAGCGACCTAATGGGCGTTCGCAGAGTTCGATCCCGTGGCAACGGAGGCGGCCATAACACTTCCTTACGAAAACCAGCGCCCCGTCGTCTCGGACAACAGCCTCGCCGTCGTTGTCTACGTGCTTTACGGCGTGGGTTATTTTACCGGGATTTCGGCGCTGATCGGCGTCATCATCGCGCATGTGAAGATCGACGATGCGGACCCCGTGCCGCGCTCGCACTACCAGTTTCAGATCAGGACCTTCTGGATCGGACTGGCGTACCTCGCGGTCGCCATTCCGCTGTGCATGGTGCTGATCGGCTTTCCGATTTTTGCCTGGTGGTTCGTCTGGTCAGTGGTCCGCGTCGTCAAGGGCAGCCTGTTGCTCATCGAGCACAAACCAATCGCTAATCCCAAGTCCTGGCTGTTCGGATAGTCCAGCCATCAAATGTGGCTTACGTCCCAGCTAGGCCAGCTTGCGGCAGATCAAGGCGGCTCGGCGCCGAACGCGCGACAAGGCAAACCTCGAGCGTCGGGGAAGCCCAGATGTCGCACTACATACAAAGTCTAAGGCTGCCCGCCGCGGCTGCGCCGGCCCTTCTTCGCCGCCTCTACCGCTCCTCCCGCAGGCTGGTCCGGTCGATCATCGCCCGCATCGACCTCTCCCAATTCCCCGGATCGTGCTGCGGTTGAGCACGGTCGCCGGACAAATGGTTCAAGGACGCCCCATGCGAGCGCCTGTCAGACGGCTTTCAACCCTGATCATGGCAGCCGGCCTGTCCGGATCGCCGGCTTTCGCCGCCGATCCCGATCACGGCGCCGATCTTGCAAAGCGCTGGTGCGCGAGCTGCCACGTCGTGACGAGCGAACAGAAACAGGCGAGCGCGGACGTCCCCGCCTTTGCGGCCATCGCGCGCAGGCCCGACTTCACGCCGGAGAAGCTTGCCTTCTTCCTGCTCGATCCGCATCCGAAGATGCCGAACTTCCCGTTGAGCCGGATCGAGGCCGGCGACATTGCCGCCTATATCGGCTCGCTGCGCCAGTAGCACCTGAGAGCATGATCCGGCCGACGAGGGCTGCGTTAGAGTGTGAAGCGGTTTTCCCTCGCGACAAACGCGGAACGCGTTTGCGCGGAGATCATGTTCAAACGACAACGCGCCCCAAAACGCAAATCCCTGCCGGTTGAGCCGACAGGGATCAGCAGAAAGGATGACGGACGGCGGACGGTATGTTCATCCGGTGGCCCATCATGGACCTGCCCTGCGATTGAATTCTGCGCGACGCTCTCACGCAAGATCAATTTGTGAGCACGCGCGACCGCCCGCGGTTCAGGACTTGCCTTTGCCGGGCTGCATCAGGTTGCCGGTGATCTGTCGCATATGCTCGCCGGCGTTGGTGAATTGACTTCTCAGGAATTCGGACTGGATCCGCATGGCTTCCTGAAGATCGGTTGCGTGAACCAGCTTGCGCGCGTGCTCGAACGCCGCCTTCATGTTTTGTTCGGTAAAAGCAAGCGCCTGCTTGGAAACCTCCGTACCGGTTCCAGGCACCGATGACATCGATTTGGTGGCAGCATCGAAAAACAGGCCGAAGGCTTTCTCCGCCTGATCGATGGTCTTCTCGGCCAGATCGCGCAATTCGGCCGGAACTTCGAGCTTCGGTTCGATCATGTCGCCGTCCTCCCCTTGTCCCTAACTGATTTATCACACTTATCGGATCGCATTCCAGCGGCTAGGCTGGCGTCAGGGATCCCTGGGGCGGTCGGTTCTGGTTCGGACGTCGACGGGCGATACCTCGCCTCACGAAAGCGGATGTTCGGGAATCTCTTCGGTGGTGAGGTCTTCGACCAGCTTGATGACCTCGAAACGCTGCCGCGGCGCGAGCTTGAGAAATGCGCGGAGCAGTCGCAGGCTCTCGACGGTTTGACTCGCAGGCGCCCCCAGCTTCAGGTGCAATTCAGTCGCGAAATTGAGGTTTTTCATCTCGCACCTATGAAAGGAACGGCCTTCGTGAGACGGCAGACGTCATTCGAGAACCGGACCTCGGACATGAACAGCTCTCGGCCGGGCGACCGCGGGCGGACCGCCAAACCGCATGCTCGCAACGGATCGGGCGGACCCGATGAGGTTGCAATTATGACAAGGAACAACCCTTCCGGCAAGCCAAACTCCTGGGAGAGGGTTGCTTCATCGTCACCGCACCTCGGCAAATTCCGGATGACGGACCTGGTCCACCCCCGCCTGCGACAGGATTCAGCAGGTCATAGCTGCACCTTGGCTTGATCTGCGTCAATGCGACAACGCGGCTTATTTTGTTTCCCATTATGAACGGGGAACGGGGGGCACGATGCGCACATATTATTTCGATTTGGGGGATTGCGCCCCGGTTCGGGACCGGCAGGGCACGGAGTCCACGCCGGGGGCCGCGAACTGATCGGGCTACTGCTTCTTCAGCGTGTAGACGTAGTCGTTGAGGCCCGCTTCGATGGTCGCATCATCCACGAAGTGGAAATCGATCTCGCACCCTGTTTCTAGCGTCTTGATCTTGTCGCCGGTGAAGCCGAGCGAGGCGGCGAGCGCCTTCGGATCGGCCTTCTTGCTGGAGTGCTGCATCTCGTCGAAAGCGCCCTGAAAGATCATGTCGGCGCCGTAGTCGGTGAGCTTGTACTGCGGCTTGGCGCACGCGAAGGGGCGCGGGCCCAAGATTTCCTTGGCCTTGACGAGGACCATCTTGCCCATCAGCCGCGCCTGCTCGGCGCTGTCGGGCTTGTGCTGCGGATCAGCCCAAGGCGCCACCACCGCGCTCGTGAATTTCCAGCTTCCGACGTAGGAGGGGTCAGCTGCGTGAGCGATGCTGGCCGCAACCACAGAAGCAAGAAAGCAAACGACGCCGGCGAATTTCATCTGATGGTCCCCTCATTCTCGTACTTGGACGCGGGGCGCCGCCTCGCGGTTCACGTACAACGATATTTTTCAAAGACATGAACCGTCATTCGCAAGCGGGCGACCAAAGGCCCAGTGCGACACGGCCACGCAGATCACGGGCGCCCTGGCTGACTTTTTCGACCAACGATTCGGGCGCGTGTCCAGCAAGGGAAGACGGCATGCTTTCTCGCAGCGATCTCGTCAAGGGCGCGGCGGTTGCGCTTTTCACTCTCGCATCACACGGCGCATGGGCGCAGGAGGCCAAGATGAACCTGTTTAAGATCGTCACCGTCAAGGACGAAATCGTCATCGGACTGAACGCCGAAGAGCTCCAGGCGCTCGGCGGCACCGACGCCAGCGCGGTGGCCCATGCGCTGGCGCAGAAGGGCGATCTCACCGTATGGCAATACAACGTCCACCGCGGCCAGAACGGCGAGTTGCAGCAGGCGCCGACCGCCAAGATCGGGTTGCTGGCCAACGCCTCGCTCCGCGTCGAACCCTACACGACGCCGTACCAGATCATGCCGCATCCGTGAGATGCGTGATCACGCTCGAACGATAACCCAGAGCGCGATGACGATTCATCCAATCTCTTCGCGCTCTTGGGCATGTCGACAAAAAGCGGCGCCGGACTGTCCCTGTCCCTTCCTCAAGCGAGAAAGCGCATACCGTGGATAGCACGCAATTGCTCTGGACCCAGATCGGCGCCGGCATCTGCACATTGATGTTTGGCGGCATGCTATTCAACCTGCTTCGCCTGCGTGGCCGTCTCCAGGCCGCCACCAGCTGGATAGCCGTCGAAGGCGTCATCATCGCATCGGACGTGAAAGCGCCGTCAGCGCACGTATCCGATGACCTGGACGATGCAACCCCGCTCGTTCGCTATCGCTATCGGGTCGGCGGCCGGGAGTTCGA
The DNA here is from genome assembly GCF_024199885.1 of Bradyrhizobium sp. CCGUVB23. NCBI lineage: Bacteria > Pseudomonadati > Pseudomonadota > Alphaproteobacteria > Hyphomicrobiales > Nitrobacteraceae > Bradyrhizobium > Bradyrhizobium sp. CCGUVB23. Next base: position 6,957,470 of record NZ_JANADQ010000001.1, on the reverse strand, counting down.
GAGCGACAGGACGAGGATCGGTGGCACGGCAATGACGACGAGAACGCTCGCCATGCGACAGGCGGCGCAGTATCCGGTCGGGGCCGTGGTCGACGTTCACGTCGATCCGAAAGACCCCGGCAATGCCGTCCTCGATCCCTCGCAGGTCAGCAACCTTTCGGCACAGATCGCCCTCACCGTGACGTTCGGCATCATCGCAGCCGTTCTGATCGCGCACGCGGTCACCGGCCGGGTGCTCTATGCCGCCGGCGGCGTGCCTCTGTTCGCCTTCCTGCTTCCGGCACTCGCTTTCGCCGCGGCCGTTGCCGCCATTTTCGGCTTCGTCCGGATGCGCCGGCTCGCCACCGCAAGCCTGCGCTGGCCGACCATTCCGGGAACGGTGACGGCTTCGCGCGTGATCGAGGAGATGATCGAGGAGCGCAGCGACGACGACCGGACGCGCGTCAAGAAGATCCACCGCTACCAGGTCGACCTCCGCTACGCCTACCACGTCGGCAATCGGGATTTCGTCGGCGTCCGCCCAAACTGGGGCTGGACCGGCATCTATGGGCTTCGCGAGCTCGCCGAAAACGCAGCCGGCAAATATCCGCCCGGCCAGGCCGTGACGGTCCATTACGATCCGCGGCGGCCGTCCCATGCCGTGCTAGAGCCGGAAAGCCGCCAGGGCTCGTTCGCGCCGCTGATCTTCGGCGCAATCAGCTTCGCCGTTGGAACGGCCCTGCTCTGGATCTTCGTTCGTGCCAGCTTCTCCTGAGCTAGCGCATGATCCGGAACCGGAGGGCAGCGTTAGCGCAAAGTATGACGTGGTTTTCTCTCGCAACAAACGCGGAACGCGTTTGCGCGGAGATCATGCTCGAACAACAAACCTGAAGCGCGATGAAGATCTCACAGCGCTTTGGCGCCGAGCGGGCTCGTCGTGCCGCCGTCAGTCGCAAAGCCGTAGACCTGTGCCAGCCGATCGAGGCATTCCTGCAGCCTCTTGGAGAAATAGTCGTTCCAGCGCTGGCTGCGCACGGCGCGGCGTTCGCCGACCTGCTCCATTGTCAGTCCGAGCACCAAAACGTCGTGCACGAGCGCCGCACCGTCCGTGCCGAGCTCGCGCTCGATCCGGTTCAGCCGCAACACCGCCTGGCGCTGGCTCTCAGTGACGGGCTCACGGCCGAGGGTGCCGTCGACATATTCGCGGCTCGGATCGACCGCCTGCGGCCCCCGCTCCGCCTTCTCCCAGTCGTTCTGGAATGCACGGCCGCCGCGGTACTGCGCTTCGTCGATCTGGTGATGGGAATGGAGCCGGCCCAACGGATCGTGGCGAATCGAGCGCAGCGCGATGATTTTCTCGCCGGGATCAAGGCCTAAGGGATTATCGACCTCGACTTCCGCCACTTCGGCGTGGAGCGGCAGGTCGCGTGACCTGCGCTCGTAGATCCCTCCCAGGCGAAAGGTCTTGCTGCGTTTGGCACGTGCCACTTGGATACTCCTTGACACAAAACGATGAAAATCGGATTCCCAGCACGGGGCGGCCAGGTTCAGGCGGCCGCGACGAGCCGCAGGATGACCGGGCCGGTCGTTCGCGCCGTGTCGGGCCCGGAGGTCAGGTGAAAATGGGGCGTGCAATAGCTGGAGCCCGGGCGCCGGGGATGACCGCAGAAGGCGATCAGCTCCCCGTCCTTGTCCCCTCCATACGGATAGCGGCAGTCGCCGGGTTCGAGCGCGAGCAACGGGACCAGCCGCGGCCGGATCCCGACGCAGCGCAGCTTGACCGGTTCGGCCGGCACGAGGGGCGGCTTGAACGCCTCGCCTTTCCCCGCAGGGTTTGGCCAGAGCTGCGGGAACAATCCATTCGGCAGATGCGGCGCGATCGGCGGAGCTGGCATCTGCTTGGTCGCAGCGAGCCCCATCCGCTTGGCCCGCCCGATCACCGCGTTTCGGCTGTAATTCGTTCCAAATCTTGCGTTAATCTCCTTGCCGATCTCCGCGAAAGACAATCGCTTGAGAAAATAGTCGCGCAGCGCGTCGGAATGCTCCGACGCCCAGTTGCCCGGTTCCATGCTGTCTTGCCCTGTGATGCGCCCCATCTGGTCCGAACGACGTTCTTGAGGCGAGACATACCTTCCGATATTCCGAATACAATGTCAATCTAGAATTCTGATATTCGTAATAGATAATTCCGAATTTCGGTTTAAGGTTGTCACGAAGCTGGACAAACGAGGGAAATCACCATGCTGGACGCGACGATGATCGAACGGGGCCTGAAGCGGTCAGGCAAGAGCAAGGGCGGGCTGGCCCAGGCCATGGGCGTCCGACCGGGCGCGGTCTCCGAAATCCTCGGCGGCGAGCGCCTGGTCAAGGCGTCGGAAATCCTCCCGATTATGGAATACCTTGAGCTCAATCTCTCGCCGATCATGGGCCGGGTCGGCGCCGGCGCCGTGATCGAGCCGGAATATGAGCAGGTCCCGCCGGAAGGACTGGGCGACATCGTGCTGCCCTTCCCGATCATGGAGGAGACCGTCGCCTTCGAGGTCATGGGCGATTCAATGCTGCCCAAGTACGAGAACGGCGACGTGATCGTGGTCTACAAGGAGCAGCGTTTCCCGCTGTCGAGCTTCTATGGCGAAGAGGCCGTGGTCCGGCTGAAGACGGGGGAGCGCTATCTGAAGACCATCGAACGAGGCAAGACCCCCTCGGTCGTCAATCTCGCCAGCTTCAACGCCAAGCCGATCGTCGGCGTGAAGCTGGAGTGGGTCGGCGAAATCTGCCTCACCATGCCCAAGGGCCAGCTCGAGCGGCTGCGTGCCAAGTCGGCCCGCGCACGCAAAGGCAAGGGCAAGTAACGCGCGGCCTGCCCGAGACCACAGAGCCTCGATTTCCGATTTTTGGAAGTCGAGGCTTGACTATATTCTTATTTTCAGAAATACTGCGGCTCGCCTTGAGGCGGGCTGGGAATCTGGATGCAGTATTTCGTCGTGATGATCGACTATGGTCGCCGCGGCCGCGAAGCGGTCGTCGACCCCGAAGTCACCCGGCGCGAGGTCGTCTCGCGCGTCGCCTCCGGTGAATATGGAAACATCTGCTTCATCCACGAAATCAGCGGGACCGCGGTCGAGGACGTGACCGAGGACATCCTCACCCAGGCCGCGCTGCCTGAGGTGGCGCCTGACGAGGTCGATCTCCGGGCGGCCCGCTTCGATCATGCCCGCGACCTGCGCAAGCACGAACGGACGTGAGGCAGGCCGCAAGCGGCCTGCCTCACCATCCGATCTGGCATCACACCAGCAGCACGGTCGATCCCGTGGTTTTGCGTCCAGCTAGATCGGCATGCGCCTTCGCCGCATCCTTCAGCGGATAGGTCTGGTGGACCTCGATCTTGACCGCGCCGGACTTCACGACGTCGAACAGCTCACCCGCCATCGCCACCAGGTTCTCGCGCTTTGCCGCGTAGGTGAAGAGCGTCGGACGGGTAACGTAGAGCGAGCCCTTCTGCGCGAGCAGCCCGAGATTGAGCGGCTCGACCGCGCCGGAGGACTGGCCGAACAGCGCGACGACACCGAGCGGCGCGAGGCAGTCCAGTGACTTCAGGAAAGTGTCCTTGCCGACGGAATCATAGACGACCGGCACCTTCTTGCCGCCAGTGATCTCGTCGACGCGCTTCACGAAATCCTCGCGGGTATAGATGATGACGTGGTCGCAGCCGTGAGCTTTGGCGAGCTTGGCCTTATCGTCGTTGCTCACCGTGCCGATCACTGTCGCGCCGAGATGCTTCGCCCACTGGCTCAGGATCAGGCCGACGCCGCCCGCAGCCGCATGCAGCAGGACGGTGTCGCCCGCCTTCACGCGATAGGTCTGGCGGATCAGATACTGCGTCGTGAGTCCCTTCAGCATCATCGCCGCCGCGGTCTTGTCGTCGACGCCATCGGGCAGCTTCAATAACCGGTCGGCCGGGATCAGCCGCGCCTCGGAATAGGCGCCGAGCGGCGAGGCGCCATAAGCGACGCGATCACCCGGCTTCAAATCGGTCACGCCGGGTCCGACTTCCTCGACCACACCGGCCGCCTCGCTGCCGAGCCCGCTCGGCAATTGCGCGGGATAGAGACCCGAGCGGTTGTAGATGTCGACGAAATTGAGACCGACCGCGGTGTGACGGATGCGCGCCTCACCCGGACCGGGCTTGCCGACCTCGACTTGTTCCCAAACCAGGACTTCCGGACCTCCGGTCCTGTGAAAACGAATGGCATGCGTCATGGGTTTTTGCTCCCTTATTGTTGGAGTGTTCGCCGAAGAAGCGGGTTGGGCTCTGAAATAGGCATTTAGTCCGCCCGTTACAGTACAGAGACGTTACAAGAATGTCACAGCGGTGGACAAACGCCCGCCGTTCCGCCTCTGTTCGAAAGAGTTGATGATGGCGCTTACGCCACCGGCGGTAGATTCTGCGCGGGGTTTGGTGGTCGCCTGCGAAGGAGAGCCGAGATGCCAGCCTATGTACAGCATCATCAGGACATCGAGATCGCGCCTGTAATTTGCCCAAGCTGCATGGGGTTCCTGCCAATGTATGTGCGCGAGGTCGAGCCGCATTGGAGCCTCGCTAAGATCGACTTCGTCTACGAATGCGCCGATTGCGGCGGCGAGTTGCGGCAGACCATCCGGAAACCTGAGCTGCTGCGTCACTGATCGAGACACCCGAGCCTGCGCTCGCGTATTTGCGCTGAACGGAAAAATGCCGTCAGCGCAATGTGTTCCCCGATAATCGAGGCTTGTTCTTTGTCCGGAAGGGGGGCAGAACAAGCCTCGAAAAGACCATCGGGAGCGCCCATTCGTGGCTGATCAGAAGGCCTCGACCTCGATCGAGGCAGTGGAGAGCGGCCTCGCCGCGCAAGGCTATATCGCAAGCCGGCAGATCGCGACCGCGGTCTATCTGTCGCAACAGATCGAGAAGCCGATCCTGGTCGAGGGTCCCGCCGGCGTCGGAAAGACCGAGCTTGCCAAGGCGATCGCCGCCTGGCGCGGCATGAAGATGATCCGCCTGCAATGCTACGAGGGCCTGGACGAGGCCAAGGCGCTCTACGAGTGGAAATACGCCAAGCAGCTTCTCTACACCCAGATCCTGAAGGACAAGCTCGGCGAAGTGCTCGGCGGCGCGCAGACTCTGCACGCCGCGCTCGACCAGTTGCATGATTTCGGCGACGTGTTCTTCTCCAAGGAGTTCGTCGAACCGCGCCCGCTGCTACAGGCCCTCGAGCAGCCCGGCGGCTGCGTATTGCTGATCGACGAAATCGACAAGTCCGACGCCGAGTTTGAATCGCTGCTGCTGGAGATCCTGTCCGATTTCCAGGTCACCATTCCCGAGCTCGGCACCGTCTCGGCGATCACACCGCCGACGGTGATCCTCACCTCCAACAGCGAGCGCGATCTCGGCGACGCCTTGAAGCGGCGCTGCCTGCACCTGCACATCGGTTTTCCCGAGCAGCGGCTCGAGGAGCGCATCGTCGAGAGCCGCGTGCCCGGAATCTCGCAGACGCTGCGCCGGCAGATGGTCGGCTTCATCCACGAGATCCGCACGCTGGACCTGAAAAAATTGCCGTCGGTCAGTGAGACCATCGACTGGGCGCGCGTGCTGGTGCTGCTCCAGGCCGGCGAGCTCGACAGCGAGATCGTCAAGGACACGCTCAACGTGCTCCTGAAATACGAGGCCGACATCGAGGCGGCGGCGCCCCACGTCACGACGTTCATTGCCAAGGCGGCGCGGTCCAACGTCTTCGGTTGACGCCGATGCGGGAGAACCTTCATCGCTTCTTTCGTGCGGCACGCGGCGCCGGCGTCCACGTCTCGCCCGCCGAAAGCATCGACGCGATGCGCGCGGTCGCGCAGGTCGGCTTTTCCGATCGCGACATCTTGCGCGATGCGCTGCTGCTGACGCTGGCAAAGTCGCAGGACGAGAAGCTCGCGCTCGGCGACTGCTTTGATCTGTTCTTCAGCCAGCCGGAGCCGCGGCAGGAGCAGGAGGCCAACGACAATGATGCGTCTTCGAAGGACGGTCAGCCGCCCTCACCCGACGCGGCCAATGACGCGGGCGGCGGTCAGCCCACCGAAGGCCTGGGTCCGCTGGCGCAAATGCTTCTGTCGCAGGACCGCAACGCGATCGCGACCGCCATTGCCAGCGCGGCCGGCGCGGCGTCGCTGTCCAACATCCGCTACGCCACCCAGCGCGGGATATTTTCTGGCCGCATCCTCGACGCGATGGGCCTTCAGCGCCTGCGCGACGATCTCGACGACCTGACCGCGGCCAACCCGTCGCTCGCCGAGCGTCTGCGTACAGCGCTCGAGGGCTTGCGCGAAGCCGTCCGCGACACGGTCTCGCAGGGTCTCGCGCTCTATGCGCGCGAGGAGGCCGAAAACCTGCGCAACGAGATCTTGCGCAATGCGCCGCTGGCCCGAATCGAGCCGCGCCAGGTCGAAGAGATGCGCGCGCTGATCCGCAAGATCGCGCGCCGCCTGCGCGAGCGTTACTCCAAGCCGCGCAAGCGCCAGCGCCGCGGACATCTCGACGTCCGCCGCACGCTGCGCCGCAACGCCGCCTGGGGCGGCGTGCCGTTCCTCACGGCCTGGAAGCGCAAGCACCGCGACCGGCCGAAGATCGTCGCGCTGTGCGACGTCTCGGGCTCGGTTGCCCGCGTCTCCGACTTCTTCCTGCTGCTGATCCACTCGCTGCACGAGGTGGTCGACGACGTCCGCTCCTTCGCGTTCTCCTCGCATCTGATCGAGGTCAGCAACATCCTGGAATCGAACTCGCCGGAAGTTGCGATGGCCGAGATCATGTCCAAGGTCGGCTTCGGCTCATCCGACTACGGCTCCTCCCTCGACGACTTCGAGCATGAGTTCATGAGCACGCTGACGCCGCAGACCACGGTCATCGTGCTGGGCGACGCCCGCAGCAACAATCTCGATCCGCGCGCCGACATCTTGCGGCGCATCTCCGAGCGCTCGAAGCGGCTGGTCTGGCTCAATCCGGAGGGCCGCATGGTCTGGGGTTTTGGGGACTCCGAGATGCCGCGCTACGCGACATTTTGCAGCGTGGTGCGACAATGCGCCACCGCGCAACAGCTCGAGCGCGCCGTGTCAGATATCGTGGCAAGCTATCAGTAAACCCGTGAAGGTCCGCTAGCTGGCGATTGCGTGCAAATCGCCGTGAGCCAGATTGCACTCGCGAAAGTGATAGGCGATCTCGTCGAGCGCGCGCTGCTCCCACTCCTCCGCCTGCGCGAGCCAGAAACCCCGGCGATTGGAATCCAGCGCCGCCCGTTCCCGGCAAAAGGATTCCTGCCCGCGAATTTCCACCAGCCTGTTCATGCACTCCACTCCTGCCGCGTGAAGTCATTCCCCGCGAGTCAACGTAACAGAGTCTTGAACGGCTTGTCTCATTTTCCTGTGCACATCGCAGCGCGGAATGGGGCAACCCTTCTTCCCGTGCACTGCGGCAATTCGCAACGCACCATCAACTCCGGATCATCAAGAGGTGATCGAATATCGGGACGATATCCGCATGCGCGCGATCTTAACTATTGTGGCGCAAATGATCTGCGGCAATTTGTGAAGAGATGTTCTAAACAACTAATCGAATTCCCGACTCATTGTCGTCGCATGGTTTTCATGCTGCGCCGCTAATCGGTGCACGAACGGCCAGATATTTCGAGGCAACATGAACGACGATTTCGACTTCGATCTTTCGCCGGACCAGTGGGAAATCTTGAAAGCATTGCGCTGTCCGGCTTCGCAGTATCGTCTTTCGAAGGCCCATGCGGTCGAAGACCTCGTCAAACTCGGCCTTGTCACCATCAGGGACGGCGTCCCCAACATGACTTCATCCGGCCGCAAGGTGCTGGTGCGCGGATCGTGCCGGCTGCTGGATCTTGCGGCGTAGCCCTGCCTTCAGAATATCTGCGCGATCACGATCGCGTAGGTGATGAACACGACACCCAGCCCCCAGACCATTGCCGGAATCTGCGCGCGGCGCCCCATGGTCACCTCCAGCGCGATGTAGCTCAGCGTCCCCAGCGCCATGCCGTTGATGAGATTGTTGGTCAGCACGGTGACCAGCAGGGTGAGCACAATCGGCACCGCATTGACGAGATCGGTCATGTCGATGCGCGCGAGACCCTGCATCATCAAGACGCCGACGAGCACCAGCGCGGGCGCGGTGGCTTGCGGCGGGATGATGACGAAGATCGGCCAGAAGAACAGCGCGAGGAAGAAGAGCGCCGCGACGGTCACTGAAGTAAGGCCGGTGCGGCCGCCAGCCTGCACGCCGGTGATGGACTCGATATAGGCCGTGACGACGGAGGTGCCGAGCAGCGGGCCGACGATGGAGGCCGTCGCGTCGGTCGCAAACGCCGCGGTAGCATTCGGAATCGAACCATCCGCCTTGCGCAGATTGGCGGCGCCCGTGACGCCGATCAGCGTGCCCAGCGTCGAGAAGAATTCGGCGCACAGGAAGTAGAACAGCAGCGGCAGCGCGACGACGAAATGGCTGAAGAGATAGCCGACGTCGAGCGCCATGAAGGTGCTGGTCGGCCAGCGCGGCCACGACATGATGGCTGATGGCACCGACGTCACCATCTTCCCGTTCGCACCGGGAACGAAGAAGCCGATCAGGGTCAGCACCGCGATCGAGAGGATCAATGCGGCCGGCACCCGGCGCGCCACCAGCACCGGCGTCAACAGGAGACCGAACAGCGTCAGCAGCACCGGCGGGCTGCGCAGTGATCCCATCGCGATGTAGGTCGAGGGGTTCTGCACCACGAAGCCGGCGCCGCGCAGCGCGATAAAGACGATGAGCGTGCCGACGGCAGCCTGGATGCCGATCTTCAGCGCTTCCGGAACGTCCTTCGCAACCTTCTCGCGCAGTTTCGACAAGCTGAGGATCAAAAACAGCACACCGGTGAAAGCGACCATGGCGAGCGCACCCTGCCAGGGCATGCCCATCTGCTTGACGATGACATAGGTGAAGATGACGTTCGAGCCCATCGCCGGCGCAACGGCGAGCGGCAGGTTGGCCCACAGGCCCATCATCACCGAGCCGAAGATCGCGGCAAGTGCCGTGGCGCTGACGAGATCGGCGCGATCCATTCCCGCATTGGACATGATCGCCGGATTCACCGCGATGATATAGGCCATCGCCGCGAAGGTGGTCGCGCCGGCCATCACCTCGCGCCCGACGCTGGTGCCGCGCTCGGTGAGGCCAAAGATGCGATCGAGCGGGCCTGCGCCGGCGCGCGGCGCCGGCTCTGCGGAAGCGGCTTGCGGCGGCGTCATCTCGTTCATCCCAGTCACTCCCCTACCAGACCACCGGGTGCGCTTCACCGGTTTGTACATTGATGAACCCGAGCGGCGCCTGCTCGCACGGCGCCACCAGCACCCAGCTCCAGGGCGCGCAGGTCAGCGTTGCGAACATCAGCCTTTCGGGGAATCCCGGATACCAGCGCGGCCGGAAGGTCGGCTCATACATCCAGTCGACCTTGCGGCCCTCGGCGTAGAGCGCCTGCATCTCGGCATCGAGCGCCTGCGCCGAGCGACAGCTCATCAGCCCGCCGACCTCGAAGCGTACGGTCGCAACGAGCTCACCCTCGCGCACCAGCGCCCATCCGCCCTGAAGCTCGATCAGCGCGTTCACCGCCTTGGCCATCGCCGCGTCGGACGAGCCGACCACCCAGATATTGTGCTTGTCATGCGCGACCGAGCAGGCCAGCGCCGTCTCCGGCGTCCGCGGTCCGCAGCCGCGCCAGAACATCTTTGCAACCCGTCCATCGCCGGAGAAGCGGTCGACGATGGCGAACTTGGTAATGGCCTCACTCTCATCGCGCTGCACGGCGCCGTCACGCACCGGCAATTCGAGCGTGTAGAACTCGGGATGCCAATGGAAGGGACGGATCACGGCCGCCTTCATCGTGGTACGGCCGGGCTCGGCCGACAGCGCGAAATCCTCGGGCTTGACGGTGCGCTTGATATTGACCGTCTTGGTCGCCCATTCCGGCCATTCGATCCTGGGGACCTCGCCGAGGTAGCGCTTGCCGTCGGAGACCTGCACGCCATCGGCCCACACCTCGGCAATGCTGAGCTTGGATACGTCCGAGAGCAGCACGACATCGCCAAAGCGGCCCGGGGCGAGGCTGCCGACGAACGGCGTGAGGCGCATGTGCCGCGCCGGGTTGATGGTGAGACACTGGATCGCGATTTCCGGCGCGAGGCCGGCTTCGATCGCGACGCGCGCATTGTGATCGCTTGCGCCAAGCTCGAGCGTGTGGCTGGCGCTGCGGTCGTCGGTGGTGAACGCGATCTGCGACCAGTCCTGCAAGCCCCTGGCGAGGAGCCATTTGACGATCTCGTCCATCGCGTAAACGCGCAGCTCGACGAACAGGCCCCGGGTGAGCTTGTCCCAGGTCTCTTCCGGCGTCTGCACCTCGTGGTCGGAGGCGAGCCCCGCTGCGGCAAAAGCGTTGATGGAGGGCAGATCCCGCAAGCCCGACGCGTGGCCTTCGACGACGCCGCGCGCCGCGAACGTCGCCTCGATCATGCCCCAGAGCCGCTTGTAGGAGGGATTGTCGGGATTCCAGACCGCGGGCCAGTCCATGACTTCGTCGAGCCCGGTGACCATCAGGCTCTCGCCCATGAAGCGCACTTGCTCGTCGCGGCCATACCAGCCGCCGCCCCATTCGTAAGCCGTCGGCGGGACGGCCGAGCCAGGCTGCGGAAAGATCTTGAGCGGCGAGCCGCCGCGGCGTGCCTCGAACCAGAATTCGAGATTGCGTGCACCGTTGACATTGGAGAATTCGTGGCTCGCCTCGCAGGTCCAGGTATTGCCATGCGGCAGCACCAGCGCCGCCTCCCATTCCGGCGTCAGATGCGAACTTTCGATGTGCTTGTGCACCTCGCCGAAGCCGGGCACGGCGGCAAGATCCGGCCGATGCACGCGTTCGCGGACCTCGCCCGGGTAGCCCCCGGCGGGCCCGACCCACGCGATGCGCCGTCCCCTAAAGACGATCTCCTGATCCTCGCTCCAGGTGCGGCTGTGGACGTCGAGCAACCTGGCGACCCGCAAGGATCGATCGGCGGGGCGACGGCCGAGCGCCGTCAGGACGAGGTCCTGGCGAATGCGAACCTCGTCGGGCGCGTTGATCAGGAGATCGTCGGGTATCGCATTCATGCATTGCCCTCACTCTACGCCGGCTCTTTCGCAGCCGTGGCTCGCTTTCGCGATGATTTGCCGGCCTTGCCGGTGCGCGCCGCACCAGCAGCATCGCGCTGACGGACATCTTTCAAGAGGGTCGTGAGCGCCCACTCGATCGCGTCGGCAACATCCGTGCTGGACATGCCAAAGTCCTCGCGCATCGCATTCCAGGCCAGCACGTTGTTGAGATAGGACGCGAGCGCCTCCGCCTGCCGGACCTCCTTCGCAGGAAGATGCAGCACCAGCGGCGCCATCGCTTTGCGATGCTGCTCGATCAGGTGCCGCCGGAAGCCGGCGCGCACCCTTCGGCCGGCCCGCGTCATCGCAATGGCGCGCGCCAGATGCGGATGGCGGTCGAACCGCTTGCACAGCTTGCGGAAGATATCCGGCAGCTCGTCGGGCGATGTGAAGGGAATGTAGCTGAAGACGTTGTTCTCGATCCACTCGCCGGCCGCCGCGAACAGCTCCGCGCGGGTCTTGAAGTGGCGATAGATGGTCCGCTCGGCAACCTTGGCGCGCTTGGCCACCGCAGCCATCGAGATGTCGTCGGCCGCCTCGTCCTCCAGCGTCTCGACAAAGGCCGCCACGATGCGTTGCCGCGTCATCTCGGCGTACTCGTCGCGGAGGCTCGACCCGTGTCGCTTTGCTGTATTCATGTCATAAGTCTGACATCGGGCGATTTCAGCGGTCAAGCCGAGATTTGAGGCACCCCGCGCTGCAACGATGGGCGAAGGTGTACTCCTCCAGGCCCGAGCTACGCTCCGGCGTCTCCAGCGGCAATGACTTCGCCGTTGCACGGGGGGCCGGCATGAGGCCGGTGCTCAATGCATCAACATCGTCATTGCGAGCACAGCGAAGCAATCCAGAACCCCTCCGCGGAGACACTCTGGATTGCTTCGCTGCGCTCGCAATGACGGCGCAAGGTGTGACGTCGCGACTGATCAGCGTGCGTCTGCGCACCCAGTCAACCCGTTTTGAAGAGAACGCAAACCGGGCTGCCGACATGGACAACCTGGGCCGTCGCAACGAGGCGGCCGCTGGCGGCATCGCGCTTGAAGAGATTGACCGTGTCGGTGTCCTCATTCGCCGCGAACAGGAAGTCGTCCGATGACGCCAGCGCGAAGAAGCGCGGCGTCTTGCCGCCGCTCGGCATCCAGCCGACGGACGAAAGGCGGCCGGTCGCCTGATCGATTGCAAAGGTCGCGATGCTGTTCTCGCCACGGTTGGAGGCGTAGACAAAGCGCCCATCGGCCGATACGGCGATCTCGGCCGCGCGGCTGTTGCCCGTATACGCGTCAGGCACCGCGGAGACGATCTGGAATGGAGCAAGCGCACCGGTCGCGGGATCGAAATGATAGGCCGCGACGGTCGAGTCGAGCTCGTTGACGACGTAGGCGAGCCGCCCTTGTGGGTGAAACGCCACGTGGCGCGGCCCCGCTCCTTCCCGCGCCTGCACCGGGTTGCCGGCGAGCACGAGCTTTCCCTTCTCAGCATCGATCTTGTAGGTGAAAACGAGATCGAGGCCCTTGTCCGGTACCACAATGAACGCTCCTGATGGATCGAACTCGACCTGATGCGGCTTGGCGAAGGGCTGCTCGACGCGATGCGGGCCGATCTTGCCCTCCACCTTGACGAGATCGATCACGGCACCGAGCGAACCGTTGTCCTGCCGTGGCAGCAGCGCCAACGTGGACGTGATGTGGTTGGCGACCACCACGAAGCGGTTGGTGGGATCTATCGCGAGATGGACGGGGTTCTTTCCTTCCGTGCCCTGCCGGTTGATCACGGCGAGCTTGCCGCTCACTGGGTCGATCGCCATAGCCGTGATATCGCTGAGATCGCCATGCACCGTGTAGAGGAAGCGTCGCGTGCGATCGAAGGTGAGAAACGACGGATTGACGAGATCGCCGAGGAGCTGGACGTGGCGCCAGGCGCCGGTCGCATTGTCCATCGCATAGACGTTGAGCCCATCGCCACGGGCGTTGCGCTCCTTCGTCGTGCGCGCGCCGACATAGACGAATGAGTGAGAGCCTTCGAGCATGTTGTCCTCCGGATGGGACGTCTGTGTCTGAGATAACGCGGATGCGCCAGGCCATGCAGCGTTCACCGCGCCGGCGGCGACGAGGCCCGCGAACATGCGCCGCGACAGAGGTGCGCCGTCAGCGCGGAGCGACGACGTAGGGCGCGCAATAGAATTCTTAGGTGTCACGGCCCCTCCCCATATTGCTTTTTATTTTTTAAAACACAATTCTAGGCAAGACGCAAGAACCGGCGGGCCGCCACGCTTGTACAGTCCGCGCCGGTAAGCGACATCTCTTCAGGAGAGGACCAACCCGAGTCGCCCCATGCCCCGCCCCAATCTCGCGACCCAGATGACTGCGCGGATCCTCGACTACATCCGCGCCAACGGCTTGCGGGCCGATCAGCATCTGCCGAGCCAGATGCTGGCGGATGCGCTGCGGGTCTCGCGCGCGCCGATCAATGCGGCGCTGCAAATCCTCGAAGACATGAAGGTCGTCCGCTCCGAGCCCAATCGCGGCTTCTTCCTGGTCAAGAGCGCCACTGAGCTCGCCGATCTGCCGGATGCGGAGGACGCCGAACCGGAGCGCGAGGACGAGTGGTACTTCGCCATCGCCGAGGACCGGCTGGCCGGAAACCTCCCGGACAAGGTCAGCGAGAACGAGCTGATGCGCCGCTACGGCCTCTCCCGCACACGCCTCCTGAAGATCCTCACCAAAATAGCCGATGAAGGCTGGATCGAGCGCCTGCCCGGCAATGGCTGGGCGTTCGGCCCGCTCCTGACCTCGCGCGAGAGCTATCAACAGGGCTATCAGCTGCGCGTCGCGCTGGAGCCACAGGCCCTGCTGCTGCCGAGCTTCGAGATCGATCGCGCGGCGTTTGCGGCCGCGCGCGAGCAGCAGCAATGGCTACTCGACGGCGGTTACAAGCGCGCCTCGCGCTCGGAGATATTTGCCGCCAATGCCGAGTTCCACGAAATGCTGGTCGGCTGTGCGCGCAACCCGTTCTTCCTCGATGCGGTGAAGCGCGTGAACCGGCTGCGGCGGCTGGTCGAGTACCGCATCACGGTGGACCGCAGCCGTCTCCCCATCCAGTGCCGCGAGCACATCAACATCCTGACATTGCTGGAAAAAGGCCTGCGCCAGGAGGCGTCAGACTTCCTTCGCGTCCACATCGAGGGCGCTGGCCTGATCAAGGTCCCAAAGGTCTGACTTCAACCATATTGCACTTTATTATATAAAATGCATATATGCCCGCAAGGCGCCCGCCTGCGGGGAAGGTTGTGGCGTTGCCGACAAGCCCCGACGAAACGCAGCAAGGGAACGCCGTCAATGTCCGCCACCGCAGCGACCATCGAGCAATCCACCATGCGCAAGGTGTCCTGGCGCATCGTGCCATATTGCTTCAGCCTCTACGTCATCTCCTATCTCGACCGCGCCAATATCGGCTATGCGGCGCTTCAGATGAACAAGGAGCTCGCGCTGTCGAGCGAGGCCTTTGGCTTTGCCGCCGGCATCTTCTTCATCGGTTATTTCCTGTTCGAGGTGCCGAGCAACATCGCGCTGAACAAATATGGCGCACGTATCTGGATCTCGCGCATCCTGATCAGCTGGGGCATCGTCGCGACCGCGAGCGCCTTCGTGCAGAGCGCGACGCAGCTCTATATCCTGCGCTTCCTGCTCGGCGTCGCCGAAGCCGGCTTCTTTCCCGGCATCATCATCTATCTGACCTACTGGTTCCGCGCCAAGGAACAGGCGACCACGGTCGCGCTGTTCACCGCGGCCATTCCTGTGTCCTATCTGATCGGCGCGCCCCTAAGCACCTGGATCATGGACCACGTCGGAGGCTTTGGCCTCAGCGGCTGGCGCTGGATGCTGTTGCTCGAAGGCGGCCCCGCCATCGTCGCCGGAATCGTCAACTACTTCATCATGACCGATCGCCCCGAGCAGGCCAAATGGCTCACGCCGCGGGAGCGCGACTGGCTTACCGAGGAGCTGCGCAAGGACCAAACCGGCCGCCGTAACGTTCAGCATCTCGGCATCGTCGCCGCGATCACCAACCCAAAAGTACTGTTCCTGTCGGTGATCTATTTCATCTACCAGGTCGGCAATCTCGGCATCGGTCTCTGGATGCCGCAGATCATCAAAGGCCTCTCGTCCTCGCTGACGAATTTCGAGATCGGCCTCGCCGCCATGCTGCCTTATGCCTTTGCGACGATCGTGATGGTGCTGTGGTCGCGCAATTCCGACCGCACCGGGGAGCGGCAGAAGCATTCCGCCTTTCCGCTGTTGTGGGGCGCGGTGGCGCTTGCGCTCACCGGGCTCGCGGTACAGCCCGCCGTCGCCATGACACTGATCTCGCTGTCGCTTGCCGGCATTTACGCCTTCAAGTCGCCGTTCTGGTCGCTGCCGGGGCTGTTCCTGACGCGCTCGACCGCAGCCGTGTCGATCGCGGCGATCAACTCCATCGGCAATCTCGGTGGCTTCGCCGGCCCCTACGCCATCGGCGCAATCAAGGACGCCACCGGCAGCACCTATGGCGGGCTCCTGTTCCTCAGCGGATTATTGTTTGTGTCCTTCCTGATGACCTGGTTCGCCCGAATGGAGGACGCGGACGAAGCGCAGACGCAGGCTGCCGAGCAACACGCCTGATCGGATAGGCAGGATCGAGAGATGACTGGTTCCGGAACGCTCCGCTGCGGGTCGCAGACTTATCACATCGCCGACATCGCCGCCGTGGCAGGTGAGGACCTCCTTCGCCTGCCGGTGATCCTGCGCATCCTGCTCGAGAATGTGCTGCGCATCGGCGGTGCGGAGCGGGACGCATCGGTTGCCGCGATCCTCGGCTGGCTCGCCGATGGACGCAGCGAAAGCGAGATCGCCTTCCAGCCCTCGCGCGTGCTCATGCACGACACGACCTGTGGTCCGGCGCTGGTCGACATTGCGGGTCTGCGCGCCTCGCTCACGGAAGCTGGCGGCGATCCGACTCGGCTCAATCCGGTCCTACCGGTCGACGTCTCGACCGATCACTCACTCGGCGTCGACGTGTTTGCACGGCCGGATGCGATGGCGCGGAACATGGCGCAAGAGCTCACGCGCAACGGCGAACGCTATCGTTTCATGAAATGGGCCAGCCAAGCGCTCGAGGGCGTGCGCGTGCATCCGCCTGGCACCGGCATCATGCACACGCTGAACCTGGAGCGGCTCGCAAGCGTCGTGACGACGCTGCACCGCGACGGCGAAACGTGGGCCGTACCCGACACGCTGATCGGCACCGACAGCCACACACCCATGATCAACGGGATCGGCGTGCTGGCCTGGGGTGTCGGCGGACTCGAAGCCGAAAGCGTGATGTTCGGCATGCCCGTCGCGATGCGCGTGCCCGATGTCGTCGGTGTACGCCTGACCGGGCGGCTGCGTGAAGGCGTACTCGCGACCGACCTTGCCCTGACCGTCACGGAGCGCCTTCGGCAGATCGATCTTGCGGACCGCTTTGTGGAATTCTTTGGGCCAGGTGTCTCGGCGCTCTCGGCCGGCGATCGGGCCGTTGTCGCCAACATGACGCCGGAGTTCGGCGCCAATTCCGGCTACTTCCCGATCGACAGCCGGACGCTCGACTATCTCGAGCAGACCGGCCGATCACGCGAGCAGGTCGCGCTGGTCGAAGCCTATGTTCGGCGCCAAAAACTCTGGTTCGATCCCGAAGCCGCGCCGCGCTACACGGAGACGATCAGCATCGATCTCGACGAGGTCGAGGTCAGCCTCGCCGGCCCTCGCCGGCCGCAAGACCGTATCGCTGCCAGCAAGACCGCCGAGACGCTCTCGCTTGGACGTTCCGCTGCAACGACTCACGTGGAGCGCGCCGATCCGCCGGTCAATGGTTCGATCGCGATCGCCGCGATCACGAGCTGCACCAACACCTCGGACCCAAGGCTCCTGATCGCCGCAGGCCTGCTCGCGCGCAAGGCGCGGCGGCTCGGGCTCATGCCGCCCGCCTGGGTGAAGACCTCGCTCGCGCCGGGCTCGCCGACCGCGGAGCGCTATTTGCGACGCTCAGGCCTGCTCGACGATCTCGAGACGCTCGGCTTCGGCATCGTCGGCTATGGCTGTACAACCTGCATCGGCAACTCTGGGCCGCTGGCACCGTGCATGGCCAGCGCGATGGCCGAAAAGCAAATGGCGCCGGTCGCCGTGCTGTCGGGCAACCGCAATTTCCCCGGCCGCGTGCATTCGCAGATCGAGCTTGGATTTCTTGCTTCGCCGCCGCTCGTCGTGGCCTTCGCACTCGCCGGCGATGTCGCACGCGACATTTTGCGCGATCCGATCGCGCGCAGTTCTGCCGGCACCGAGGTGCGCCTGGCTGACATCTGGCCGACTGGTCGCGAGATCGATGCGGCCTTGGCACTCGCACGCGACGCACGCGACTACGCTGGTGCCTATGACGCCGCGGAAGCGAGCGCCGATTGGGCTGCGTTCTCGGCGCCCGCCACAGCGCTATTCCCTTGGGATGACGCCTCCACCTATATCCGCCGCCCGCCTTTCGCGGATTTTGGCCATGGCACGCGCCTTGGACATTACTCGGCAACGCCACTCCTGGTGCTCGGCGACGACATCACGACTGACCACATCTCGCCAGCAGGCGCGATCGCGGCGAACGGCGAAGCGGCGCGTTATCTCGTCGCGCGCGGCGAGGACCCGCACGATCTCAACGTATTTGCGTCACGCCGCGGAAACTGGGAGGTGATGCTGCGCGGACTGTTCACCAACAAGAGCGTGCGGAATCTGCTCGGTCCCGATCTGCCGCCCGGACAGACGATTCTCGCAGGCTCCGGTGAACGGCTATCGCTCCGGCTTGCCGCCGAGCACTATGAGAAGCAACAGCGCGCGATCGTCATCGTGGCTGGCGAGCGCTACGGCATGGGCTCGTCGCGCGACTGGGCGGCGAAGGGCGTTGCGCTGCTCGGCGCGCGTGCGGTGTTGGCGTTGAGCTTCGAGCGCATTCACCGCTCCAACCTGATCGGCATGGGCATTCTGCCGCTCCGCCTGCCGCCCGATCGCCGGCCGCAAACGCTGGACATAAGGCCGGATGATCGCCTGGAGATCGACGCACACATCGGCGCGCTCAAGCCGCGAGCAACAATCAAAGTTCGCCTCCTGCGCGACGGCGCCGAGATCGTCCGCTTCGATGCCATCGCTGCGGTGGAAACCAATCTGGAATGTGAGACCCTACGTGTCGGCGGGCTGCTGCCGCTCATTCTGCGACGCCACTCGGCTAGGCCCATCGAACAGGCTAGCGAAGCATCCCTCGAAGGGACCGCAATTTTGTCGGTTTGAAGCGAGGCGCTGGGGGAAAGTCGAGAAAAACGAGCGGATTCCCGGCCAGATCGCGACAAACTGGCACGGTTGTTGCTCCTTTTTGGCGTCCAAGACGCGTCAAACCGGGGGAGTTCACCATGTCGACCATCACCGCGGCGCCGGCCGCCGAGCCGAAGCCGCTCTATACCTCGCTGTTCGTCCAGGTCCTGGCGGCGCTGGTGCTCGGCATCATCCTGGGCGTGACCGTCCCGGACTTCGCCATCAGCCTCAAGATCCTGAGCGACGCCTTCCTCAAACTGATCTCGATGATCGTGGCGCCAATCGTGTTCTGCGTGGTCGTGCATGGCATTGCCGGCGCCGGCGATCTCAAGAAGGTTGGCCGGGTGGGCGTCAAGGCGCTGGTCTATTTCGAAACCATGACGACGGTCGCGCTCGTGGTCGGCCTCATCCTTGCCTACGTCTTCGGCCCCGGCCACGGCATGAACATCGATCCGTCGACGCTCGATGCCAAGGCGCTCAACACCTACGCCGACAACGCTCACAAGCTGCAAGGCGCGGGCATCGGTGCCTTCCTGCTCAACGTCATCCCGTCGACCTCGTTCGATGCGCTGTCGCGCAACGACGTGCTCCAGGTGCTGTTCTTCGCCGTGCTGTTCGGCGTCGGCCTCGCGCTCGTCGGCGGCGAGAAGGGCAAGCTCGTCACCACCATCGTTGACGCGGCCTCCACCGTGCTGTTCCGCGTCATGGGGCTGATCGTGCGGGTCGCCCCGCTCGGCGTGCTCGGCGCAGTCTCCTACACCGTCGGCAAATACGGCGTCGGCTCGCTGAAGCAGCTCGTCTCGCTGGTGATGCTGTTCTACGTCTCGGTCGGCATCTTCGTGCTCGGCGTGCTCGGCGGCGTAATGGCCCTCGCCGGGATCAACATCCTCAAATTCCTCGCTTACCTGCGCGAGGAGCTGACCATCGTGCTTGCGACCGCCTCCTCCGACGCGGTGCTGCCGCAGATCATGAAGAAGCTGGAGCGCATGGGGGTGAAGGATTCCGTGGTCGGCCTCGTGATCCCGACCGGCTATTCCTTCAACCTCGATGCGTTCTCGATCTACCTGACGCTTGCGGTGGTCTTCATCGCGCAGGCAACCAACACGCCGCTGTCCTTCGGCGATCTCCTCCTGGTGCTCGGCGTGTCTCTGATCACGTCAAAAGGCGCCCACGGCGTGCCGGGCTCGGCGATCGTGATCCTTGCGGCGACGCTGAACGCGGTGCCGAGCATTCCCGCGATCGGCCTCGTGCTGGTGCTCTCGGTCGACTGGTTCATCGGCATGGCCCGCGCGCTCGGCAACCTGGTCGGCAACTGCGTCGCCACCGTCGTGGTCGCAGCCTGGGAAGGCGATCTCGACCGCGCCAAGGCCGCGCAGGTGCTGGACGGCGGCGAGATGGTGGACGTGACGGAGGGATAGCTGTCCGCGGATCAGTCGTTCCAATGGAGGAGCGGCGTTCCATACGCCCTCCTCCAGACCGACAGGAACCGCGGAAACCAGGAGTGAGCAACGGCACCCTTATAGGCCCAGGTGCGATACTTCAGACCCTGCTCCGAGATCAGTTCCTGATATCCGCCGTGGACCTCGGTCGCGGTGCGGATGTCCTTCAGAATTCCCTGGGCGCAGGAGCGGTAGGTGTCGCGACCTGAGAATTCATCATAGTCCAGCATGCGATCCGCGAACTCGACGTTGAACGTCGGCCATGAGGAACGTCCCTGGTAGGCAGGAGCAGCGATCTTGTGGATCATCTTGTTCCGCGGATTATCCGCGGACACCAGGAAGTGAAAGGTACTGGGTATGCGAAAGCGCGGTTCGGCGATGATTAGATCGGTCGTGGCCGCAAACAGCGCGCGCTCGCTTGCATCGCTCAGATCCCAGAAGCCGCGATGCACGCTGACGAAATCCAGCGCAACCGAGGACACCGGAGTGCCTGACGGGCCGTCCAGGGAATGTCTAACATGGCCGTCCTTGCCGAACAGCCGGAGCAGATCCTTCTTGTACTGTGCGAGGTCGCGCCCGAGCAGCTGCTTCAGCTCCTTCTGATCGACGATCCCGAGCTGCACGCTCCAAACGAAGGTCGTGTAGACACAGGCGTTGGTGACAAACCGCTTGCGCTCGGCGCGGGTGTCCGTCGCTGCTGAGCGAGAAGCGTTTGCGTCGCAAAGCAAATATTCGGTGCCGTCATCGTCGAACGGCTCGAGCCCGCTTGCGAGCTGCAGGATCGCACGCTTCAGGTCAACACCGTATTCGGCCAGCAACAGGTGGCCGGCATGCGCGCATTGTGACATTGCCAGGTAGGACGACGCCCGCTCCTCGGCAGAGATCATCTGCCGGAGACCGGCTAGAATGCCGAGCAGCGTATCGGAGGGCCGAGAGAAATAGTTCACCCCGAGATAGCGACCGCGCCCTGCCGGGACGATGGTCGTCGTGACGACGTCGGCGCGAACCGCCTCGAGCAACAGGCGAACGCTCTTTTCGAGCAGACGCGCACGCCGCACCGCGTCCCGCGAATCCATGATGGTCTCAGGATCAAGAACGTCCGGATAGAACCAGGCGAAGTCGCGCGGGTAATAGGCGGATGCGTGCGGCGCCCCCGTGACGAGGAATGCCTCGGTCACCGAAAAAGCGCTGTCCATCGAGTGCCGGTAAAGGTCCTCGATGAGCGTCAACGAATGATGCGACTTCCTCAGGAATCGATCGCCGAGAAAATTGACCGCCTGGATGACATTGGCGACGAAGGTCGCAGCCATGCCCTGGTAAAATCGGTTCGCATGGTGAGATGGAAATGGAATGTCGCTGTTCATGTGCACGTCGGCCAATGTCTCGTGATCCCGGTGATGGCCACCATCTTAAACACGTCTGATTCGTATCTCTATGACTTGCGGGATCGATGACCTGCGGCCATCGTCAAGCCGTGCCGGCACGGCCCTCGCGCGGCCTGAAATTCTCGATCACCCGGAGCAGCACGCGGGCGCCCGCGTCGGCATCCGCGAGCTCGACATGCTCGTCGGGGTGATGGCTGATGCCACCGCGGCAGCGGACGAAGATCATACCGACATCGGCGATGTCGATCACGGCCATGCCGTCATGGCCCGCGCCGCTCGGGAGCTCGAATACGGCAAATCCTTCCGCGGCGATCGCCTGCGCGATCTGGTCCTTCAGCCAGGGCGCACAGGGCGCGGTGCGGTTCTCGTGGGTGACGTCGAGCTGGAGCGACAACTGCCGGCGCCTGGCAATCGCCTCGATCTGGCGGACGACGTCGGCGACCGCGCGCTTGCGGTGCATGTCAGTCGGTGCACGCATGTCGATGGTGAACGACACTTCGCCGGGAATGACGTTGGTCGCGCCAGGCTTTGCGTGGATGTAGCCGACGGTACCGACGAGCCCGCCCTCATCGGTGCGGCAGAACTGCTCGATCGCGGCGATGCATTCGGCCGCCCCGGTCAGCGCGTCGCGACGCAGCGCCATCGGCACGGTGCCGGCGTGGCCGGCCATGCCGGTCAGCCGCGCTGCGAGCCGCGTCGCACCGGCGATCGCGGTGACCACGCCGACCGGGAGACCTTGCGCTTCCAGCACCGGTCCCTGCTCGATGTGCAGCTCGAGATAGGCCAGCAGTTCGCGCCGCGTCCGCGCCGCCGCGCCGATGTGGTCGGGGTCGAGGCCGAACTGCACGAGAGCATCGCGCATCGAGACGCCGTCGCGGTCGCGCGTGTTCAACACGCTCTCGTCGAACGTGCCGGCGACCGCGCGGCTGCCAAGCAGCGTGGACGCAAAGCGCACGCCCTCCTCGTCAGCGAAGCCGATGACCTCGATCGCGAACGGCAGGCGTTTGCCGCGCCTGTTCAGCTCGGCGACGCAGGCAATCGCCGTGATCACACCTAGCGGACCGTCCCATTTGCCGGCATCGCGCACCGTGTCGTAGTGCGAACCCAGCATCAGGCACGGCAGCCCCGGCCGCTCGCCCTCGTAGCGGCCGCAGACGTTGCCTATCGCATCGAGATGGGCGCTCATGCCGGCCTCGCGCATCCAGGCGAGAATGAGATCGGCAGCGGTGCGCAGCTCCTTGCTCAGATAGATCCGGGTGAGCTTGGCCGCATCTTCCGAGATGGAGCCGAGCTCGTTGATGCGTCGTACGATCTCCTCGCCGAGCGAGCCATTTTGAACGGCGATACCAGGAGCCATCTCGCTCAAACTTTCCATCCTGCAGGCCGCAACCGCTCAAGCGAGGCCCGGTGACCATCGATACAAGTTCGGTGCCAGCGCACGCCTCACGCGCAGGTCCGACTCGCGGACTGGTTAGCATGAATGCCGGGCCGGCAGGCCACCCGGCACATCGGACAACCGCTGAGAGCCCGGTTAACGTTGCTTAACTGCCTTGCATACAATGTCGCGACACTGCCTATAATTTAATCTGAACGCCATCTGCCCAAGATTCAACCTCAAGGCATACCCGTTATTTTACAACGAGTTAATTGCGCATGCTCGCCCGATAACCTCTGGCACGAAGCTTGCGACATCCTGTTCTGGCTGCCCCAGACCGGCGGTGGCCAGGAGAGAGGGGCGGTCCACCCGCCAAGGGAGAATCCAATGGATTTTGGCAGGATTTCACGACGGCATTTGTTGCAGGGTAGCGCGGCGCTCTCCTTGGGAGCCGCGGTCGGTGTCCGCCCGGCTTTCGCGGCCGAGACGACGATCGGCTTCATCTATGTCGGCTCGCGCGACGACTATGGCTACAACCAGGCGCACGCGCAGGGCGCCGCGGCGCTGAAGAAGATTCCGGGCCTCAAGGTGGTCGAGGAAGAGAAGGTGCCGGAGACCGATGCGGTCGAGAAGACCATCGAGTCCATGATCAATCTCGACGGCGCCACCCTGCTCTTCCCGACTTCGTTCGGCTACTACAATCCGCACACGACCAAGATGGCGACCAAGTACCCGAAGCTGCGCTTCGAGCACTGCGGCGGCCTGTGGACCGACAAGGATCCGAAGAACGCCGGCAGCTATTTCGGCTATATCGACGAAGCCCAGTACATCTCCGGCATCGTCGCGGGCCACACGAGCAAGAGCGGCAAGCTCGGCTTCGTCGCCGCAAAACCGATTCCGCAGGTTCTCCGCAACATCAACGCCTTCACGCTCGGCGCACGGCTCGCCAATCCGAAGGCAACCACGCAGGTGATCTTCACCGGCGACTGGTCGATGCCGGTCAAGGAAGCCGAGGCAACCAACAGCCTGATCGACCAGGGCGTCGATGTGCTGACCTGCCATGTCGACGGTCCGAAGACCATGGTCGAGAACGCCGCGCGCCGCGGCGCAATGGTCTGTGGCTATCACTGCAACCAGTCGGCGTTGGCGCCGAAGGCCTATCTCACCGGCGCCGAGTGGAATTGGGAGGCGCTCTATCCCAAATTCGTCAAGATGATAGCAGCTGGCCAGGAGATCCCGAACTTCTACCGCGGCGGCCTCAAGGAGGAGATCGTCAAGGTCTCGCCCTACGGCGAAGCGGTGTCGGCCGAGGCGCGCAAGCATGCCGATGATATCAAGGCGAAGCTCACCGCCGGCAATTACGTCATCTTCAAGGGTCCGATCACGGACAACAAGGGCAAGACGGTGATCGCGGCCGGCACCGAGCGCGGCCAGCAGGATCCTGAGCTCGAGAAGATGGACTATCTCGTCGAAGGCGTGATCGGAGCGACTGCGTGACAACGGAAGCGGCGGATCCCCTCGGTGCGGTCGGGGCCGTCGCCCCGGCTGCCGACGCGGGCTTCCTCCAGCGCCACGGCGCGAGCATCGAGTACATCCTGATCCCGGGCGCGGCGCTGGTCGGCGCGCTCGCGGTGTTCGGCATCTTCGTCGCGCTGTTCGGCAAGAACCCGCTCGACCTCTATTTCTACATGTACCAGGGCGCGTTCGGCACCTGGTTCTCCTGGCAGAACACGTT
Source organism: Bradyrhizobium sp. CCGUVB23 (assembly GCF_024199885.1). Taxonomy (NCBI): domain Bacteria; kingdom Pseudomonadati; phylum Pseudomonadota; class Alphaproteobacteria; order Hyphomicrobiales; family Nitrobacteraceae; genus Bradyrhizobium; species Bradyrhizobium sp. CCGUVB23. The sequence continues at coordinate 6,932,948 of NZ_JANADQ010000001.1, read as the reverse complement.
GACACGTGCCGCGCCCCTCATCCTCACCGCGCTGTGCACGGCGCTGCCGGCGCAGCTCGGCATGGTCATCATCGGCGGCGAAGGTGCACTCCTGATCGGCGCGCTCTCGGCGACCAGCGCGGCGCTGGCGTTGCAAGGCGCACCACCGCTCGTGATGCAGATTGCAATGGTCTGCGCCGGCGTAATTGGTGGCGGCTTCTGGATCATGCTGTCCGGCGCGCTGCGGCAATATCGCGGCGTCAACGAGACGATATCGAGCCTCCTTCTCGTCTATATCGCGCTCGCCATCCTCAACCATCTCGTCGAAGGCGTGATGCGCGATCCTGCGAGCCTCAACAAGCCGTCAACGCGCGAGATCGGCGCGGCCAACATGATCGGCAGCATCCCCGGCACCGACGTGCATTGGGGCCTCGTCTTCGGCCTGGTCGCCGCAATCGCCGCCTACATCCTGATCTATCACACCGTGTTCGGCTTCGCCGCGCGGGTTGCCGGCGGCAACATCCGCGCCGCCAAGATCGTCGGACTCGGCGTCAACAAGCTCATCCTCACGATCTGCTTCCTCGCCGGCGGCGCGGCCGGCCTTGCGGGCATGGTCGAGGTCGCAGCCGTGCAGGGCCGCACCAATGCCAATCTCGCCGCCGGCTACGGCTTCACCGGCATCCTGGTCGCCTTCCTCGCGCGGCAAAATCCGCTTGCGATCATTCCGGTCGCGATCCTGCTCGGCGGCATCAGCGCCAGCGGCGGGCTGTTGCAGCGTCGCCTGGGTCTGCCCGACGCCTCCGTGCTGGTGTTGCAAGGCATCATCTTCGTCTTCGTGCTGGCAAGCGATGCGCTCTACGGCCGCATCAGTTTTCTCAAGGGAAAATCCTGAGATGGCAGATGGCTCGATCGGACTCTGGACCGTTCCGCTCGCCGTGTTCGGCGGCGCCATTCGCGTCTCCACGCCGTTTTTGTTCGTGAGCCTGGGCGAATGCATCACCGAGCGTTCCGGACGCATCAATCTCGGACTCGAAGGCACGCTGGTGATGGGCGCGATGAGCGCCTATGGCATCTCCTATCTCTCAGGCTCGCCCTGGCTTGGCGTGCTCGCCGCAGGCGTCACCGGCGCGCTTCTCGGCGCGCTGCACGCCGGCATCTGCTCGTTGCCGCGCGTCAATGACATCGCGGTCGGCATTGCGCTGATGCTATTCGGTACGGGTCTCGCCTTCTATCTCGGCAAGCCACTGATCGAGCCGACCGCGCCGCGGCTGCCGGCGATCGATTTCGGCTGGTGGAGCGACATCCCGCAAGTTCGTGCGGCGCTGCGCATCAACGTCATGTTCCTGATCGGCGTCGCGCTCGCGCCCATCCTCTACTGGGCCTTCCGCACCACGCGGTGGGGCCTGCTCATCCGCACCGTCGGCGAAAGTTCGGATGCGGCGCGCGCGATGGGCCATTCAGTGCTCTTGATCCGCCTGCGCGCCACCATGGTCGGCGGTTTCCTCGCCGGCATCGGTGGCTCCTTTCTGTCGCTGTTCTATCCCGGAAGCTGGAACGAGGGCCTGTCCTCGGGCCAAGGCATCACGGCGGTCGCGCTCGTGATCTTCGCGCGCTGGGATCCGATGCTGTGCCTGTGGGCCTCGCTTGCCTTCGGCGGCGCCGCGGCGCTTGGACCAGCGCTGCAATCGGTCGGCGTCACCTCCGGCTATCACCTCTTCAACGCCGCGCCCTACATCCTGACGCTGGCGATCATGATCATCACCTGCTCGCCAAAACGAACGTTGACCGGCGCGCCGGCAGAACTATCGATCACCCGCTGATAACAGGGACGAAGCCATGCCCGAGCGCCATATCAAGTCCGAGCCCTACGCCTGGCCCTATAACGGCGATCTGCGACCCGAGAACACGGCGCTCGTCATCATCGACATGCAGACCGATTTCTGCGGCGTCGGCGGCTATGTCGACAAGATGGGCTACGATCTCTCGCTGACGCGGGCGCCGATCGAGCCGATCAAGAAGCTGCTTGCGGTGATGCGCAAACAGGGCTTCCACATCATCCATACCCGCGAAGGCCATCGCGCCGACCTCTCTGATCTGCCCGCCAACAAGCGCTGGCGCTCGCGGCAGATTGGCGCCGGCATCGGCGATGCCGGCCCGTGCGGCCGCATTCTCGTGCGCGGCGAGCCCGGCTGGGACATCATCCCCGAGCTCGCGCCGATGCCGGGCGAGCCCATCATCGACAAGCCCGGCAAGGGCTCGTTTTGCGCCACCGATCTCGAATTGATCCTGCGCGTGCGCGGCATCGACAACATCGTGCTGACCGGCATCACCACCGACGTCTGCGTCCACACCACCATGCGCGAGGCCAACGACCGCGGCTTCGAATGCGTATTGCTGCATGACTGCTGCGGCGCGACCGACAAGGGCAATCACGACCACGCACTGAAGATGATCAAGATGCAGGGCGGCGTGTTCGGCGCGGTCGCGACCTCCGACGCCCTGATCGGGGCGATCTCGTGATCATCGGCGAAATACCTCCGCCGAGTGGTGCCTTCGGCGTCGACGCGCTCGCCATGACCATGCGCTTCGGCGACTTCCTGGCGCTGGACAATGTCGAGCTGAAGGTGCGTCCCGGCTCGTTTCACGCGCTGCTCGGCGAGAACGGCGCCGGCAAGTCGACGCTCGTCAAATGCATCATGGGCTACTACCACGCCACCGAAGGCGACATTCTGATTGGCGGCCGCCAGCAGGCGATCGGCAATCCCAAGGACGCGCACGCGCTCGGGCTCGGCATGGTCTACCAGCATTTTACCCTGGTGCCGGCGATGACGGTTGCCGAGAATCTCGTGCTTGCCCGCGACGACGTTCCAGCAGTGGTGGATTGGGGCAAAGAGAAGAAGGAGCTCGAAGCATTTCTGGCGCGGATGCCATTCAAGGTGCCGCTCAACGCGAAGGTCTCCGACATCTCCGCCGGCGAGCGGCAGAAATGCGAGATCCTCAAGCAGCTCTATCTGAAGCGGCGCTTCCTGATCCTGGACGAGCCGACCTCGGTGCTGACGCCGGCCGAAGCCGACGAGGTGCTCGGCATGCTCCGTGACATGGTGGTCAAGGGCGAGCTGACGATCCTGATGATCACGCACAAATTCCGCGAGGTCATGGCCTTCGCCGATGAGGTGACGATCCTGCGGCGCGGCAAGCTCGCCGGCCAGGGCAAGGTTGCCGAGCTCACGCCCGACGCCATGGCGCGCACCATGATCGGCGCCGAGCAGTTGACAGTGCAGCCCCCGCGTACCGGCGAAACAGGCCAGGCGCGGCTGGAGCTGGCAAAGGTCCGCGCGCTCGACGATGCCGGCGCCATTGCTGTGCACGACGTCTCCCTTACGGTGCGGGCCGGCGAGATCGTCGGCATCGCCGGTGTCTCCGGCAACGGCCAGCGCCAGCTCGTGGAGGTGCTGGCCGGCCAGCGCGACCCCGAGAGCGGCGAAATCCGCGTCGCCGGCGATCCCTATCACGCGCGCCGCGAGGAGATGCGCCGGCACAAGATGTCACTGTTGCCAGAGGAGCCGCTCAAGAACGCCTGTGTCGGCGGCATGAGCGTCGCCGACAACATCGCCTTCCGCGAGTTCGACCGCGCGCCCTTTGCGAGCCTCGGCTGGTGGCTCAACCGCGGCGCCTTCCGCGATGACGCCAGGAAGAAGATCGCACAATACAAGATCAAGACTCGTACGCCGGAGACGCCGATCTCGGCGCTGTCAGGCGGCAACGTCCAGCGCGCGGTGCTGGCGCGCGAGCTCGGCAACGACGTCGAGGTGCTGATCGCGGCCAATCCCTGCTTCGGCCTCGATTTCGCGGCGGTCGCGCAGATCCACGCCGAAATCATGGCGGCGCGCAATCGCGGCGCGGCGGTGCTGCTGGTCAGCGAGGATCTCGACGAATTGCTCGAACTGTCCGACCGCTTGGTGGTGATGTTCCACGGCGAATTCGTGTATGAAGCACGGACCAGCGAAGCCGACCTCACCGTGGTCGGCCGACACATGGCGGGACATTAACCGCGGAGCAGCGATGAGCGGATCTGAACGCGACGAGCACTTCTTGCGCCTGTCGTTTGAGGTCGCCCGCCGCTCCCTCACCCATGGCAACCACCCGTTCGGCTGCCTCGTGGTCGATGTCGACGGCAACGTGCTGATCGAGGCCGAGAACGGCTACATGCCGGACCATGACGGCACCGCGCATGCCGAACGCCTCGCCGCGACGCAGGCCTGCCGCACGCAGGGCCGCGAGGTGCTGGCCAAGGCGACGCTCTACTCCTCCGCCGAGCCCTGCGCGATGTGCGCCGGCGCGATCTACTGGGCCGGCATCGGCCGCGTGGTCTATGGGCTCAGCGAACATCGCCTGCGCAGCGTCACCGGCAATCATCCGGAGAACCCGACCCTCGATCTGCCCTGCCGCGAAGTCTTCGCCAGCGGTCAGCGCCCGACAGAAGTCGTCGGCCCGCTCCTGGAAGACGAAGCCGAAGCCCTGCACGACGGCGTGTGGACGAGGTAGCGATCGCAGCAAACCCGGAATCGTAGGGTGGGCAAAGGCGCGCTCTTCGCGCGCCGTGCCCACCATCTCTCCACGATTGCGACAGAAGTGGTGGCACGCCATCGGGCGCGCGTTCGCGCGCCCTCTTGGCTTTGCACACCCTACGCAGTTCAGCCGATCAGAACTTCAGAGTGACACCACCATAGATCGTGGATTCGGTGCAGGTCTTGGTGCTCTGACCGGTGGCGGCGACGGTGCAGACGCCCGGCATGGCGTTGTGGTCGAGGCCGAACTTGTTCTGCCAGTAGCGGTAGGCGACCCAGAGGTCGACGAAGTGCGAGTACTTGTCACCCCATGCCGCCTTCGAGGCGTCGAAGGTCAGGCGGATCGGCTCGCTGTTCAGCTCGGTCTTGGACGCGGTGGAGAACCGGCCGACGCCCGAGAGCGCAGGAAGGCCGTTGGAGTCGCCCATCGGACCGTACCAGCCGGCGCGGCCGCTGATCGACCAGTACTGCATGTTCGGCGGCAGGAAGCCGAGATCCATGTAGTAGTTGATCTCGACCGCCCAGGTCGGGTTGTAGCTGACGTTGCCGTCCGAGTTACAGACGACGCCCGCCGGCCCGGCAACGAACAGGCCGCACTGGGTGAAGGCGTTGTGGTTCGAGAACTCCCAGTACATCAAAGGCGCGACGTTGACGTAGCCCTTGTAGGGAAGATCGAAGGCGAACTGCAGACCGGCGACGACATCGCGCTTGGCGGGCGCGAGGAAGTTGTTCTCGGTGTTGCCGTCCATACCGACTTCGAACGAGATGTTGTGCAGCGGGCCGGCGGTGAAGGCCTTGGTGTTGAACAGCTCGTTCCAGCCGAAGGTCGAGCGGAACAGACCGTAGATCTCGGTCGCGCCGGCGCAGTCGGCGGCGCCGCCGGTGATGGTCACGCCGGGCGCGACGCAAGGGCTGGCGGGGTCGTTATGACCCGACTTGAACATCGAGATGGTGAAGAAGTTGGTACCGTAGGCCCAGAGGTCGAAATGGGTGAAGGAATAGACCTGCTTGGGCGTTGTGCCGTTGATGGTGCCGTTCGGGTTGACGCTCCACATGCCGGGGTCGGTGCCCTTCGGCATATACGAGAACGACACCCGGTCATCGATCACCAGGAAGAACGGAAGGTCCGTTGTCTTCTTGGCGGCCTTGACCGGAAGATCCGCCGCATGAGCCAAGCCGCCGGTGGCTAGCGTAGCAAGAGACAGCGCCGTTGCTGCAATTGCCGTGAAACGAAACGACATCCTGAACACCCCCAATGTTGAAGCTTAGAAAGCAAGCCCCGTTGGGTGCGACACTTGCGCCGTTCCCCGGAGGTGAGAAGCCTCAACTTGTTTCAGCGCTTGCTGCAGGTTTCGGCAGAAGGCGCGCGAGGATCAGGATTTTTTCGCTCGCTTCGATACGCGGCAACGCGCTTCGCCTGGGCGCGTTGCGCAAGCCCCTGCCAGAGTTTCCCGATTGTTTTTCTTTGCCTTTTGTGCTCGGCAAAAAACGACACGCTGAGCCCGAACCCGCGGCTTCACCGCGTCTGCGCAAAGCATGCAGGGCGAAACGCGTCGGTTGCCCAACTTGGCATCAAGGCTGCACAGGGCGGTTCCGAATTGGTTTAAACCGTCACAAATTTGCAACAGACACTTACCGCACAACTACGGACTCGCTAGAACTGCCGCTCGAGAATCGCGAATGGACGGCGAATCCTCTCGTTTGCCGAAGCGTTGAGCAAGGCATGACGTTTTTTCGCTACTTACGCGGCGGATCAAACTAGCCCACTATTGAGGCAGAGGCACTTTTACCCGACCCACGTGACGGCGAATGTCAGACGCGATGCCCAACAGCCTGCATACCAGGGAGCCACCGCTGCTCCAGACGATCGGGCTCACCAAGCGCTATGGCGACTTCCTCGCCAACGCGTCGATCGACATTGATATCTTCCCTAAGGAGATCCATGCCCTGCTCGGCGAGAACGGCGCCGGCAAGTCGACGCTGGTCAAGGCGATCTACGGCCTGATCCAGCCAAGCGCCGGCGAGATTCGCTGGCAGGGCGAGCGCATCGTGCTGTCCGGCCCGTCGGAAGCCCGCAGCCGCGGCATCGGCATGGTGTTCCAGCATTTCTCGCTGTTCGAGAATCTCACCGTTGCCGAGAACGTCGCGCTCGGGCTCGACGGCAGGGAATCCTTCAAGGACATGTCGGCGCGGCTGGAGCAGGTATCGAAGACTTACGGCCTGCCGCTCGATCCCAGGCGCGAGGTCTGGCAGTTGTCGGTCGGCGAGCGCCAGCGCATCGAGATCGTGCGCGCCCTGATGCAAAATCCCAATTTCCTGATCCTTGACGAGCCGACCGCCGTGCTGACGCCGCAGGAGGCCGACCAGCTCTTCATCGTGCTCGAACGCCTCAAGGCCGAAGGCCGCGCCATCCTCTACATCAGCCACAAGCTCGAAGAGGTGAAACGGCTGTGCGACACCGCCACCATCCTGCGAGGCGGCAAGAAGGTTGCGACCTGCAATCCGCGGCAAGAGACAGCAGCCTCGCTCGCCCGCATGATGGTCGGCGGCGAGATCAAGGAGGTCAAGGCCGCGGCCAGCCGGCAGACCACGGTGCCGCGGCTCGTCGTCAATGATCTGACGCTTGCGCCCGACGAGCCGCACGGCGTGCGGCTCGAGCACATCTCGCTCGAGCTCAAGGGCGGCGAGATCCTGGGTATCGCAGGCGTCGCCGGCAACGGTCAGGACGAGCTCTTCGCCGCTTTGTCGGGCGAGCGGCTGGCGAAAGATCCGGGCACGGTGGTGATCGAAGGCATCGCCGCCGGACATTTGTCGATCACCCAGCGCCGCAAGCTGGGCGCGGCCTTCGTCCCAGAGGAGCGGCTCGGCCACGGCACCGCGCCGCGGATGCGATTGTCGGAAAATGCCCTGCTGACAGGCCACGCCGCAAGCGGCATGGTCAGGCACGGCTTCATTGATACGGCGGCCACGCTGAAAACGGTCGACAAGGCGACCAAGACCTTCGACGTACGCAAGGCCAAGCGCGATCCGGAAGCGGCAAGCCTCTCCGGCGGCAATCTGCAAAAATTCATCGTCGGCCGCGAGATCCTGCGCAACCCGGCCGTGCTAGTGGTAAGCCAGCCGACCTGGGGCGTGGATGCAGGCGCGGCCGCCATCATCCGCCAGGCGCTCCTGGATCTCGCCGCCAGCGGCGCGGCGGTGCTGGTGACGAGCCAGGATCTCGACGAGCTCGCCGAGATCGCCGATCGCATCGCCGTGATGTTCCACGGCCGGATGTCGGTACCACTCGCAGCCGGCGAAGCGACGCGTGAAAAGCTTGGCCTGTTGATGGGCGGCAGCAGCCTGGACCAGAAGGAGGTCGCGCATGCAGCTCGTGCTTGAGAAGCGCGCCGAGCGTTCCAACACGATCGCCCTGGTTTCACCGCTGATCGCGATCGGCCTGACGATCGCGACGATGAGCATCCTGTTCGCGGTCCTCGGCAAGAATCCACTCCTTGCTCTCCATGCGTACTTCATCGCGCCTCTGACCGACGGCTATTCGCTCCAGGAGATCGCGGTGAAGGCAACGCCGCTGGTGATGATCGCGATCGGGCTGTCGCTCTGTTATCTCGCCAATGCCTGGAACATCGGCGCCGAGGGCCAGTTCCTGATCGGCGCGGTCGCGGGAAGCTGGATCGCGGTGAAGACGCAGGGCACCGACGCCGGCGCTTGGGTGCTGCCGGTGATGCTCTTGCTCGGCGCCATCGCCGGCGCGCTCTACGCGCTGATCCCCGCGATCTGCAAGGTGAAGTTCGGCGCCAGCGAAATCCTGACCAGTCTGATGCTGGTCTATGTCGCCGACCTCTTCCTCGATTATCTGGTGCGTGGCCCCTGGCGCGATCCGCACGGATTTAATTTCCCGACCACGGCCGAGTTCGATCCAGTCGCAACCGTGCCGCTCCTCATCGAAGGCGGCCGGCTACATCTCGGCTCGATCATCGCACTTCTGGTCGTAGCGGCAGCGGCGGTGCTGCTGGGACGAACCATCAAGGGTTTCGAGATCCGCGTGGTCGGCGCTGCGCCGCGCGCGGCGCGGTTCGGCGGCTTCAACGCCAACCAGTTGATCATCCTGACCTTCGCCGTCTCGGGCGCCCTGGCCGGCCTTGCCGGCATCATCGAGGTCGCCGGTCCCGTCGGGCATCTGCAACCCGGCATCTCGCCCGGCTACGGATTTACCGCCATCATCGTCGCTTTCCTCGGCCGGTTGAATCCGATTGGAATATTAATTGCAGGCCTTTTCCTTGCATTGACCTTCATCGGCGGCGAGCAGGCGCAGATCGCAATGAAAATCCCGCTCGATGTCACCAAGGTTTTTCAGGGCATTTTGCTGTTCTACGTGCTCGCCTGCGATTCCCTGATCCTCTACCGTTTCCGGCTGGTTTTCCCGAATCGTCAGGTGGCCCGTGGAACTGGTTGAAGCCATCATCCTGTCGGTGCTTGCCGCCTCGACGCCGCTCTTGATCGCGGCGACGGGCGAGCTTGTGACCGAGCGCTCCGGCGTCCTCAACCTCGGCGTCGAGGGCATGATGATCATGGGCGCGGCCTGCGGCTTTGCCGGCGCCTGGCTGACCGGCTCGATCATCATTGGCGCGATCTGCGGCATCGTCGCGGGCACGCTGATGTCGCTGGTCTTCGCGCTGATGGCGCTCGGCCTTGCCGTCAACCAGGTCGCGACCGGTCTCGCGCTGACCATCCTCGGCATCGGGCTCTCGGGCCTGATCGGCGCAGGCTTCGTCGGCGAGCGCATCACGCCGGCGCCGCATCTCTACATTCCCCTCCTCACCGACATTCCGCTGATCGGCCACGTGCTGTTCGGCGAGGACGCCTTCGTCTATCTCTCGATCGCGCTGATCGTCGGCGTCTGGCGGTTCCTGTACCGGACGCGCGCCGGTTTGATCCTGCGTGCCTGCGGCGACAACCACGTCTCCGCGCATGCGCTCGGCTATCCCGTGCTGCGCATCCGGACCCTTGCGGTGATGTTCGGCGGCGCCTGTGCGGGACTCGCCGGTGCCTATCTGCCCCTCGCCTACACGCCCTTCTTCATTCCCGGCATGACCGCGGGCCGCGGCTGGATCGCGCTCGCGCTGGTGGTGTTCTCGTCGTGGCGGCCCGGGCGGCTCGTCGTCGGCGCCTACCTGTTCGGCGCGGTGACCATCCTGCAGCTGCACGCACAGGGCTGGGGCATCGGCATTCCCTCGCAGTTCATGTCGGCGCTGCCGTACCTCGCAACCGTGATCGTCCTGGTTCTGTTGTCCCGTGCGCGCACCGGCGGCTCGACCGCGCCGGCCGCGCTTGGCACCGTGTTCGTGCCCGATCGTTGATGGACTTCCGCTTCGTGCGCGATGGGGCGCGCACGTTGCGGTGTAGCTTTCCCCGACTGTTTGGAGATTGATGATGAGGAAAACACTTGTTGCGCTGGCTGCCGGGCTCTTGCTTGCCGGAACCGTCAGCGCTGCCTCCGCCGCCGACAAGCTGAAGGTCGGCTTCATTTACCTTGGTCCGATTGGCGATCTCGGCTGGACCTACCAACACGATCAAGGGCGCCTGGCGCTCGAGAAGGAGCTCGGCGACAAGATCGAGACCACCTATCTCGAGAACGTCCCCGAAGGTCCCGACGCCGAGCGCGCCATCGAGCAGCTCGTCCGCGCCGGCAACAAGCTGATCTTCACCACGTCGTTCGGTTACATGGACCCGACGCTGAAGGTCGCGAAGAAATATCCGAACGTGCATTTTGAGCACGCCACCGGTTACAAGCGCGACAAGAACATGTCGACCTATTCGTCGAAATGGTACCAGGGCCGCTACATCCAGGGCCTGATCGCGGCCAAGATGTCCAAGACCGGCGTGCTCGGCTATATCGGTTCGTTCCCGATTCCGGAGGTTGTCTCCGGCATCAACGCGACGATCCTCGCGGCGCAGACCATCAACCCGAACATCAAGGTCAAAATCATCTGGGCCAACACCTGGTTCGATCCGGGCAAGGAGGCTGATGCCGCCAAGGCGCTGCTCGACCAGGGTGCCGACGTGATCATGCAGCACACGGACTCGCCGGCGGCAATGCAGATCGCGGCCGAGCGCGGCAAGCTCGCCTTCGGCCAGGATTCCGAGATGATCAAGTTCGGGCCCAAGGCCCAGCTCACCTCGATCCTGGATACCTGGGGCCCCTACTATATTGCGCGCGTCAAGGCCGAGCTCGACGGCACCTGGAAGTCCGAGGACACCTGGGGCGGGCTCGACAGCCACATGTTCGCGATGGCGCCCTACACCAATATGCCCGACGATGTGAAAAAGCTGGCAGAGGATGCCCAGGCCGCGATCACTGCCGGCAAGCTGCATCCGTTCAAGTGCCCGGTCGTCGGGCAGGACGGCAAGGAAGTCGAATGCAAGGGCGGCGATCACCTCGATGACGGCCAGATCCTCGGCATGAACTTCTACGTCAAGGGCATCGACGACAAGGTTCCGGGCAAGTAGCACGCTTCTTGCATTGCTAAAATCACCTGCTCCCTCCCGGAGGAGGTCAGGAGGGGGTAGCCACCAATACCCGGCAATGGTGGTTGCCCCCTCTTATTTCATCCCGCCTGCATCGCGCGGGCTGCGGCGCTGTGGCGGCGGATCAGATCGGCAACGTCCAGACCCGGGATCGCCCCGTCGACCACGGCCCATTTGCCCGCGACCATCACCCGATCAGCCCGATGCGCGCCGCAAAGCACGACGGCGGCAATCGGATCGCCATGGCCCGAGAAACGCAGCTCGTCGAGCTTGTAGAGCGCGAGATCTGCGGCCTTGCCGACAGCGATCTCACCGAGCTCGGGACGGCCGACGCAGGCGGCCGAGCCCTTGGTGGCCCAGCGCAGCGCGTCCTTGTGGCTGATCTTCGTCACGCCGTAGCGGGCACGCTGGAGCAGGAACGCGGAGCGCACCTCCTGCATCAGATTGGACGCATCGTTGGAGGCAGAACCATCCACCCCGAGGCCGATGCCGACGCCAGCCTCCTCCATCTCGCAGACGGGGCAGCAGCCGGACGCGAGAAGCTGGTTGCTGCAGGCGCAGTGGCTGATGGTGGTCTTCGCCTTGCCCAGCCGCTTCATCTCGTCGGCATTGAAGAAGATGCCGTGAGCGAGCCAGGTGCGCGCATTGAGCCAGCCGCACTGCTCGAGATAATCGAGCGGACGGCAGCCATACATCTGCTCGCAAAACCTGTTCTCGTCCTCGGTCTCGGCAAGATGGGTGTGCAGGCGGACGTCGAGCCTGTCGGCGAGATCGGCGGTGGCGCGCATCAGCGACGTCGTCACCGAGAATGGCGAGCATGGCGCCAGCGCGATCTGCACCATCGCATCCGCACCGCGCTGGTGATGCTTTGCGACGACACGCGCGCTGTCGGCGAGGATGGTGTCCTCGTCCTGCACCACGCTATCGGGCGGCAGGCCGCCGTCGCGCTGCGACAAGTTCATCGAGCCGCGCGTCAGCAGCACGCGCACGCCAAGCCGCTTTGCAACGGCGACCTCGATGTCGACCGCATCTTCCAGCCCCGCGGGGAACACGTAGTGATGATCCGTCGTGGTGGTGCAGCCCGACAGCAGCAGCTCCGACATCGCCACGGTGACGCCGAGCTGGAGCGCCTCCGGCGTCATTCGCGCCCACACGGGATAGAGCGCCTTGAGCCAGGGAAACAGCTCGCGGTCCATCGCCGCCGGCAGCGCGCGCGTCAGCGTCTGGTAGAAGTGATGATGCGTGTTGATCAACCCGGGCAGCACGACATGCTCGCCCGCCTCGAAGACCGCGGCGTCCGCTGCGGGCTTGCCGCCGGCGGGCACAAGCTCGACGATCCGCCCATCCTGCACCACGAAGCCGCGCTCGGCACCGTCGGCGAGGATGGCGAGCGGATCCTTGATCCAGACCGGCTTTGCATTATCCATGATCCCGTTTCTCCTGACGTCGGCCGGCATTTTGGCCTGCAAGGCGAGGGCCAGCCGCTTGCGTCCTTGTTGCGACTTGGCTCCGGACTTGCAAGACTCCTTTTCAAGCGACAGATCCGATTCAACGCGTTGGCGTACTCATGGACTTGAATACCATCACGTCGGTGGCCCATCCGTCGAGCCGCGCGCAACTGCCCGCTTGGACGGCAGGTGATGCTTGGCTCGCGGGCGGAACCTGGCTGTTCTCGGAGCCCCAGGCCCACCTGTCCCGGTTGATCGATCTCGCCGACCTCAAATGGCCGGCGCTGACCATCACCGACACCCATCTGACGATCGCGGCCACCTGCACCATCGCAGAGCTCGATGCGCTGACCTGTCCGCCCGACTGGCTGGCCGCACCGCTGATCAGCCAATGCTGCCGTGCCTTCCTCGCCTCGTTCAAGATCTGGAAGACGGCGACCGTCGGCGGCAATCTCTGCATGTCGCTGCCGGCAGGTCCGATGATCTCGCTGACGGCGGCGCTCGACGGCGTCTGCACGATCTGGAAGGCCGGCGGCGGCGAGCAGAAGATTTCGGTCCTCGATTTCGTCACGGGCAACCAGCGCAACCGCCTGATGCCGGGCGATCTGTTGCGGCAGATCGATATCCCCCTCGCGGGGCTGAAGCGCCGCTCGGCGTTCCGCCAGATCTCGCTGACGCCGGTCGGTCGCTCCGCGGCGCTCTTGATCGGCAATCTCGATGGCGATGGTGCGCTGAACCTGACGGTGACCGCCTCGACCGTGCGCCCCATCCGGTTGTCCTTTCCGAAGCAGCCCGATGCGAACGCACTGCGCGCGGCCATCGCGCACGAGATCACCGACGACCTCTACCACGACGACATCCACGGCAAGCCGTTCTGGCGCAAGCACATGACGCTACGGCTCGCCGAGGAGATCCGTCGCGAGTTGCTGGATAGCGCGCAGCCATGAGTTTTGAGATCAACGGCAAGCCGTTTTCGCAAATGCCCCGCGCAGGCCAATGCCTGCGGACTTTCCTGCGCGAGCTCGGCCATTTCGGCGTCAAGAAAGGCTGCGACGCCGGCGATTGCGGAGCCTGCACGGTGCTGCTCGACGGCGAGCCCGTGCATAGCTGTTTGATCCCGGCCTTCCGCGCCGAGGGCCGCGCGATCACCACCATCGAGGGATTTGGCTGCGGCGACGGTGGCACGCATCCGATGCAGCAGGCCTTTCTCGACGCGCAAGGCTTTCAGTGTGGCTTCTGCACCGCCGGGATGATTCTGACCTGCGCGTCGTTGAACCAGGCGCAGCGCACCGATCTCGGTGCGGCGCTGAAGGGCAACATCTGCCGCTGCACAGGCTATCGTTCGATCGAGGATGCGCTCGACGGCAGGACCAATGTTGACGATGTCGTCGAGGCCGGCGGCGCATTCGGCCGCAGCCTTCCAGCGCCCGCCGGTCCCGATATCGTGCGCGGCAAGGCGCGCTACACATTTGACACCGAGATCGAGGGCATCCTGCACATCAGGCTCCTGCGTTCACCGCATCCGCATGCGAAGATCGTCGCGATCGACAAGACGGCCGCCTTGAACGTTCCCGGCGTCCACGCGGTGCTGACGCATGACGATGCGCCCGATCGCCTGTTCTCGACTGCGCGGCACGAGAAGGACTGGATGGACCCCGAGGACACGCGCGTCCTCGATGATGTCGTCCGCTTCATCGGCCAGAAGGTCGCCGCCGTCGTGGCGGAAAGCGAGGCTGCTGCGGAGAAAGCATGCCGACGGCTGAGGGTGGACTACAAGATCCTGCCTGCCGTCGTCGACCCCGAGCAGGCGATGGCGCCGGGCGCGCCGATCGTGCATCCCGACCGGACCACCGAACATCGCGTCGCAAACGCCCAGCGCAACATCGTCGCGGAGACGCATGGCGAGTTCGGCGACGTCGCTGCAGCGCTTGCGACATCAGCCGTCACGTACGAAGGCACCTTCACCACCCAGCGGGTGCAGCATGCTGCGCTCGAGACGCATGGCGGACTTGCCTGGCTCGATCCGTCCGGCGTGCTCAACGTCCGCTCCTCTACGCAGGTGCCGTTCCTGACGCGGCGGGCGCTGGCCGACATTTACAATCTGCCCATGGACAAGGTCCGCGTGTTCTGCGAGCGCGTCGGCGGCGGCTTTGGCGGCAAGCAGGAGATGCTCGTCGAGGACATTTTGGCGCTCGCCGTGCTGAAGACGGGGCGCCCCGTCAAGCTCGAGCTCACGCGCGAGGAGCAGTTCATCGCGACCTCGACGCGCCACCCGATGCGCGTCCACATCAAGGCCGGCGCCGATGCAGCCGGCAAGCTCACCGCGCTCCAGCTCGACGTGCTCTCCAACACCGGCGCCTATGGCAATCACGCCGGGCCGGTGCTGGGTCACGCGGTGGCCGAGTCGATCAGCGTCTACAATTGTCCGAACAAGAAGGTCGACGCGGTCGCCGTCTACACCAACACGGTGCCCGCGGGCGCATTTCGCGGCTATGGCCTGCCGCAGACCCTGGTCGCGGTGGAAGCAGCGATCGACGAGCTGGCAAGGCAGCTCGGCATCAGCCCATACGACATTCGCCGCCGCAACGTCGTCAGGCCCGGTGATCCCATGCTGTCGCCGCCGCCGTCGGAGTATCATGACGTTGCGCATGGCTCCTACGGACTCGACCAGTGTCTCGACCTTGTCGAGCGCGCGATGCAGGCAGATGCGCCCCGGCCCGATTTGTCGGCGGACTGGCTGATTGGCGAGAGCATCGCGCTGACCATGATCGACACCGTGCCGCCTGCCGGGCATATCGCCGACGCGATGATCACGCTCAACGACGACGGCGGCTTCGATCTCACCGTCGGCACCGCCGAGTTCGGCAACGGTACCAGCACGGTGCACCGGCAGATCGCGGCCAGCGCCCTCGCGACCACCGCGGACAACATCCGCCTCAAGCAATCCGACACTGCTCATGGCGGTCACGACACCGGCGCCTATGGCAGCGCCGGCATCTTCGTTGCCGGCAAGGCGACGCATGCGGCGGCCGAGCGTCTTGCGAACATGTTGAAGGCTGCCGCGGCCGAGGCTTGGCTATGCGATTCCGCGACATGCACACTCGACGACAATTCTGTCGTCAGCGGCGTCAGACGAATCTCATTTGCTGAGCTTGCGAGAAACGCGCAGGAGCAAGGCGAGGTGCTCGCGGCGAGCGGCAATTCGCAGGGCACGCCGCGCTCGGTCGCGTTCAACGTGCAGGGTTTTCGTGTGGCGGTCAACAAGGGCACCGGCGAGATCAAGATCCTGAAGAGCGTGCAGGCGGCCGATGCCGGCGTCGTCGCCAACCCCATGCAGTGCCGCGGCCAGGTCGAGGGCGGCGTGGCGCAAGCCTTGGGAGCCGCGATGTATGAGGAGATGGTGATCGATGCGCAGGGGCGCATCATCAACGCCAAGTTCCGCGACTATCACCTGCCCTCCTTCGCCGACGTGCCGCGCACGGAGGTGCTTTTCGCCGAGACATCAGACACGATCGGGCCGATGGGCGCGAAGTCGATGAGCGAGAGCCCGTACAATCCGGTTTCCGCTGCGCTCGGCAACGCCATTGCGGATGCCACCGGCATTCGTTTTACGTCGACACCGTTCAAGCCAGACCGGTTATTCCCGGCACTGCACGAAAAGTTTGGCGACTAGCTCGGTGCTGCTCTCCCTCTCCATCCCCCTCACCCGAAATTCAAGCTTCGCTTGAATTTCGACCTCTCCCCGCAAGCGGATCGAGGTGAAGCGGCGCGCTCGCGCCTAGCTGCCGCGATAGGTCGAATAGCTCCAGGGCGTGACCAGCAGTGGCACGTGATAGTGGCCCTCTGGCTCGCTGATCGCAAAACGCAGCGGGATTTCGTCGAGGAACGGCGGGTCCGACATCGGTACGCCGCGCTCGGCATAATATTTTCCGACGCTGAAGCGGAGTTCGTAACGGCCGATCGGCAGGGGCCGGCCGCCGATCAGCGGCTGATCGGTACGGCCGTCATGGTTGGTCACCGCGCGCGCGATGATGCGGCTTTCGCCAAGGGCGGCAAGCTCGACGAGCTCGACCGCGATCCCTGGCGCAGGCTTACCGTTGTGATTGTCGAGCACATGGGTCGAGAGCCGGCCGTGGACCTTCAGGCGATCATCGGCGACCACGAGCTGGTCGAGCCGCAACGCAGCGATCCGGCAGATCTCCGCGATCGAGCGGCGTGTCTCGGTCTCGGCATCATTCGGGAGGCGCTGCTCGAAATCGCGCAGGATGGAATCCTTGGTGTGGCGGCGCACGCAGACGATATAGGGGATGCCGAACTTAGCCCGGTAGGCGCTGTTGACGCGCTCGAACGCCGTGTATTCGGCGTCCGACAGCCGGTCCAGCCCCACGCTATTCTGCTCGGCGTTGGATTCCGCTGTCAGTTTCGCCGCGCGCTGCGTCTTGTCGGCGAGATCGGGATGCGCCTTGATCAGCGCCAGCTGCAACTCCGGCGTGGCACTTTCGACCGCCGCCGTCATCGCTGCGAACAACTGATTGACGCCGGCGAACGGCCGCTGGTCTGCCACCCGCTCGGCGATCCATGGCGAATGCTCAAAAATATTGGCAAGCGCCGCGACGAAATCAGCCTTGCCAGCAGCGTTGAGATCGGAGAGCGAGACCTGCGACATCGCCGCCCGCCTCAGCCAATCTCGAACGCGTCGTCGGCTAGGTGGGCGAGATTGTCGTGCCAGTGACGCGCGATCTGCAATCGCGTCGGCACCCAGACGCGCTCGTGGTTGCCGATATAGTCGAGGAAGCGCATCAGCCCCGCCGCGCGACCGGGACGGCCGACCAGGCGGCAATGCAGGCCCACCGACATCATCTTCGGCGCGCTCTCGCCTTCGGCATAGAGCACGTCGAAGGCATCCTTGAGATAGGTGAAGAACTGCTCGCCCTCCGCAAAGCCCTGCGCGTTGATGAAACGCATGTCGTTGTTGTCGAGGGTATAGGGAATGACGAGCTGCTTGCGG
Organism: Bradyrhizobium sp. CCGUVB23; assembly: GCF_024199885.1. NCBI lineage: Bacteria > Pseudomonadati > Pseudomonadota > Alphaproteobacteria > Hyphomicrobiales > Nitrobacteraceae > Bradyrhizobium > Bradyrhizobium sp. CCGUVB23. Next base: position 6,915,417 of record NZ_JANADQ010000001.1, on the reverse strand, counting down.
CCCGCGCCCTTGATCCAATAGGGCAGATCGTCGGCATAGGAGTCGCAGAGATAGAGGAAGCCGCCCTCTTCCATCAGCAGCCTGTTGGTATTGATCGAGGAGCGTCCGGTGTACCACCCGAGCGGCCGCGCGCCGGTCGCTTCGGTATGCACGTGGATGGACTCGGTGATCTCGGCGCGTTCCTGCGCCTCGGTCATGTCCTTGTGCTCGATCCATTTCAGGCTGTGGCTCGCGATGTCCCAGCCTGCCTCCTGCATCGCGGCAACGATTTCCGGATTGCGCTTCAGTGCGGTGGCGACCCCGAACACGGTGGTCGGCCATTTGCGCATCGTGAACATACGCCACAGCCGCCAGAAGCCGGCGCGCGAGCCATATTCGAACATCGATTCGATGTTGGCATGGCGCTGGCCGGGCCAGGGCTGCGCGCCCAGCACGTCGGACAAGAACGCTTCCGAGGCGCGGTCGCCGTGCAAAATGTTGTTCTCGCCCCCCTCCTCGAAATTGACGACGAACTGCACCGCGACCCGGGCCCCACCCGGCCAATGCGGATGCGGCGGGTTGCGGCCATAGCCGCGCAGATCACGGGGATAGCGGGGCTCCGACAAATCAGACTTCCTCGAAACGGATCGGCAGGGCGCCCTTCCACAACACGCTCTTGCCCAGCGTCGCCAGATTCTCCAGGCCCGAGGTCAGCGTAATGAAGTGGTTGCCGGCGAGCTGGCCCATCTTGCTCGCGAAGTGCACGCCGCCATAGGCGAGCAGGATCTCGGTCTCGCTGATGCCACCGGGATAGAGGATGATCTGGCCCGGCGCGGGATAGCTGGTGTGGTTCTCGTAGCCGACGCCGAAATCGAGGTCGCCGAGCGGCATCCACACGCCCTCGCCGCTCCAGCGGACGTGGATGATGTGGCTTTCGAACGGCATGGCCTTGCGGAATGCGGCGACGGTTTTCGGCGCCAGCTGCTCCTCGAAACGGGCATCGAAGGTGAAATCGCCGGCGCGGATAACGAGTTTGCTCATCTCATCTCTCTAGGTGGGAGGGCATCGGCCCCCCAAAGGTAACTCTTAAGCGAACTCTCAAGCAAAGAGCATTCCGGCGGGATGAGCGCAAGTGGCGTGCACCCTACCGGCGGTCATAGGACCAGCCGAAAATGCCGCTCCGCCGCGTCTCGGGCTCCGGCTCGGCGGCGGGCGGAGGCGCTTCTTTCAGTTCCGCCTGCGGCGGTGGCGTGGGCGGTGCGGGAAGGTTCTCGCATTTCATGGAATAGACCAGCTTGCCGTCCGCGGTGCGCCCGATCGGGGCGCAGGGATCGGTGCGGGCCGCCGTGGTCTTCGGCGTCGGCTTGACCTGCGCCATCACGGGCGAGGTCAAGAGGGCAAGGAGCAGCAAATACTTCCACATCGTTGTGGCTCGAAACATCAACTCGTCCCATTCAAAACGGATCGCCCGCGGCGAGTCCATCAGGACAGCCGCCACAATTGCCGAATTTTTGGCCGCGACCAAAATTTCGGCTCGCCGCTTCGTGATGGCCGAAACCGTGATGTCAGGCAAGCCGCATCGCTATCTCCAAAGGGGCGGCGCCGGCAGGAGATGTTTCTCCCCAACGACCCAAGGCGTCGCCAAGCCAGAATGAGGAGTTGATCAAGGGAGATCGATGATGCGAACAACTGCACTCGCCATTTTGACCGCGACGTTGATCGCGACCCTCACGGTCCAGATGGCATCGGCGAACCAGCGGCACCATGCCCGCAAGGCCCCTGCTTCGGCCAGCCAGTCATTCCGCGACTCCAACGCCGCTGTCTGGCCGACCGAACCGAGGGAACTGGATTGGTGGCGCTACTCGACCGGCTCGCTCTCGGCGCCTGCGGGGCGGTGAGTTCTTTCGGATCGAGGTTGATCCGGCGACCAGCGCAACTCACTTGTGGCCTCGCATGCGCCCACGTCGTCATTGCGAGCGCAGCGAAGCAATCCAGAATCTTCCCGTGGAGACACAGCCTGGATTGCTTCGCTGCGCTCGCAATGACGGTGTAGGGCGCGTGACTGGCCTCAGTACGGCTGATAGTAGTAGCGCGGCCCACCATAATAAGGCCCGCCGCCGTAATAGCCGTAGCCGGGACCATAAGAACTCGGGCCGTAATAGTAGCGGTTCTCATAATACTCCTGGCGGCGCTGCTCGGCGATCGCGCCGGCGACCATGCCCGTCGCCATGCCCATGAAGGCGAGACCGGCGGCGCTCGGTCCGCGACGGTAATAGCGGCGCCGCGCGGCACTGAAGTCGGTCGCAGCGGCGGAAGCCGGGGCCACTGTGGCAGTCTTCGAAAGTGGCGTGCGTGACGCAGCAGCCGAGGGCACCGCCGACGCCGCGACAAGGGCGAGGCCAGCGAGCGTGGCCAGCAGGACGTTCCTGCTTTTCAGGGACATCATGGCTTGATCCGTCATCTGAGCTTCCTCCGTTCGCGCTCAAAAGAACCAAATTTCAGATATGCAAACGATACATAATCCACAACCCAGCGATGTGGTTGCCCCCTCGCGGCAATCCGCCGCGCCGATTTGAAACGATTGTAAACCTGCCTGGCAAATCCGGCTTGATCGATGTCAGCGGAGCCGTTATGAAACCGGCGCGCTGTTCTTCGGCGTCGTAAGCGTTTCACGTGAACCAACGCATCAACCGACGCGGTCGGGATCGATGCATTTTTCAGGGTTCACCGTGACCGACGCGTCCATTTCCCAAAGAGATCAGATGATTGCGGTTCGCAAACTGCCGGCGCGCTATGCGCCTGTCGTCATGCCATTGGTGCTTTCCATCCTCATGACAGCCGTGGTGTCGATCATCTCGACACTGAAGAGCCTCGGACCAACCCCTCTCTTCCTGGCGACATGGCCAGCCGCCTGGGGACTGTCGTGGCTCGTCGCCTTTCCGACGCTGCTGGTGGTCCTGCCACTGGTTCGCCGGATCGTCGCCTTCGTGGTCGCGCCCTCAACCGAACCAAGCTGATAGCCTGCGCGCGCCGCTTTCGCGGCGCTAGACTATTGTTGCGCGGACTCCAGTTGCACCGGCGCCGACCGTCGCACCGCCGCATGCGGCGCAGGAGCGGCCTGCGCCGGCTTGTGCGCCGAAGCCGCAGCCGGGCGCGGTGGAGGTACGGCGGCAGTGGCCGTCTTGGGACGCGCGTTGGGATCGGGCGCCTGAACAGTCTTTCCGGTGGTCTTGTCGGGCGCATTGACCGGCGCATTGTTATCAGGAGCTTTGGCGACAAGACGCGCCATTTGCTCCTGGCCCGCTTTCAGCTCGTCGGCAACCCTGAGGTTATCGAGAGACATCTGCTGCTGGTTTGCCTTCAATTGCTCCTGGCTTGCCTTGAGCTGCTCGATGCCCTGCTGCACGTTGGCGAGATCACTCGCCATCTTCTCGAGCAATTCCGTCACCTGCGGAGGGAGCGTGGCTGCGGTCGGCGCAACCGCCTCCGGGACGGTCTGAGCGGCAGGCTCCGGTTGCGGCGAGGCCTGGGCCAGCTGAACAGTCGGGCTCGGCTGCGCGTCAGGCAGCGGCTGCGCTTGCGACGGCATCGCAGCATGCAGCGGTGCCCAGCCGGCGATCATCTGCCTGACCTCATCACCTCGGGACGATTGCGAGACCAAGGCCGCGGTGCCAATCCCCGCTGCCAGTACCAGGCCGACGAGGCCGCGCACCACTGGCCGGCCGCGCGGCAGACGGCTGCGTGTGTCATCACGCTCCTCGCGACGCTCCTCGCGCTCTTCGCGCTCTAGCCTGGAAAGCTTCTCGCTGGCGCGCGCGATCTCTTCATCCACGCTTTTGATCTTCTCGTAGGTGTGCGTGAGCTCTTGGTCCATTCGCGCGGACAGCGCAAAATGTGGCTCGACTTGTGTCGGGTTTGACACGGAATCCATTGGCGCTCCTACCCCAGCCCAATGTCGCCCCGAAGGGCGTTCGTCGCATTTCCGCTTGGCCGATCATCGCCAATGCGGTTTGTCCAAAGCAAGACCCCATCATGGAAAGTGTGAGGCCGAGTGACGGCGGGCGCCGCGGCTCCCCCTCCTCCGATACCGCTCGTCCTACGACAACGCCCCCAGCACGCCGCGCGTGGCCTTGTCGATCTCCTCGACATAGCGGCGGCGGGCGAAGGTCTCGGTGAGGAAGCCAATCACCTTGCGGCTGTCGGCGGATTCGACCACCGCCAGCATCTCCGCCTCCGCCTCGTCGAACACCGCCATCGCGCTTTTCACGTTCATTTCCGGGATCAGTACGATGTCGGTGTAGCGGGCGAGCTCGATCACCTGGATGTCGTCGGCGATGGTGTCGAGGTCGCTGGAGAACAGGTCGGGCAGCATAACGAGGCCGACATATTCGTCCGCGTTGTTGACGACGACGATGCCCGGGCGCGAGCCCAGCGCGAATTCGCGCCTCGTCGCGGCGATCGTCGTCGAGGATGGCACCTTGCCGACGTCGCTCCGCATCATCCGCTCGACCGTCAGGTTGCGCAGCCAGCCGACGTCGTTGGCGCTGCGGATGGTCTCGCCGCGCAGATGCAGGCGCCAGGTCGAGAAGGAATGGCCGAACATGAAGCGCACGCAGATCGAGGTGACGATGCAGCCCGCCAGCACCACGGCGGTGACGTCGACATTGCGCGTCATCTCCAGCACCAGGAACGACATCGTCAGGGGACCGCCGACGATGGCAACCCCGAGCGTCGCCATGCCCGTCAGCATCGCAACCAGCGGATCGATCGCGAAGCTGGGGCTGATCAGCAGCAGCACGGCAGCGAAGAACTTTCCGATCAGGCTACCGACGAACAGCGAGGCGAAGAACAGGCCGCCGCGGAAGCCCGAGGCGAGCGAGATCAGGCAGGCCGTCAGCTTCAGGGCAATGATCAGCGCGATCAGGCCGATCGTCATGTCGTGAAACAGATCGAGCACCATCGCGCCATGGCCGGCCGCCAGCACCTGCGGGGTGGTGATCGCGAAGCAGCCGACGATGAGGCCGCCGATCACCGGGCGCAGCCAGACCGGTAACCAGGCAAACAGACGCTCAAACGTCGAGGACGAGCGCATCACGGCGATGCCCACGCCGCCGGTGACGAGCGCGAGCCCGATCAGCGCCAGATATTGCTCGATGCCGACCGTGCTCACCTTCGGTATCTCGATGGAGTACGGCGCGCCGCCGAGCCATTGCGCCGTCAGCGCGCCGGCGAGCGAGGCTGCCAGGATCGGCGCGGCGCTGCCGACCGCATAGACACCGACGATCAGCTCGCAGGCATAGAACGCGCCGGTGATCGGGGCGCCGAAGGCGGCCGCGATCGCGGCCGCAGCCCCGCAACCGACGATCAGGCGGAGATCGTTGCGCCGGAGGTTGAAGAACTGACCGAGCAGCGAAGCGATACCGGAGCCGATCTGGGTATAGCCGGCCTCGAGGCCGACGGAGGCACCGCAGCCGTTGGAGATCAGCGTCTGGCTCGAGACCACCACGCTGTCGCGCAGGGACAGATTGCCGCCACGCAGCGCGTTGGCCTCGATCGGGTCGACTGCGCTCGAGATCTTCAGCCGCCGCCGCGACCATTCCATCATGCCGAGCGCCAGTCCGCCGAGTGCGGGCGCGGTCAGCGCCGCCCACGGGCTGACATAGGCATTGGCAGAGAGCCGAACGTCGACGGGAATCCCGAAGATCAGAACGTGTGCGATCTGCGCGATCTCGGCCATCAGTGTCACGACGCCGCCGGTGGCGACGCCGATCAGAAGCGCGAGCGGGATCAGGTAGAATTCGTTGCTGCGCAGGAGGGCGCGGATGCGGACCAGCATCCGGTTCGATGCCTTGTTCGATCCCTTGTGCGATCTCTTGCGATCGACGATGTGCCTGATCCGCGCAAACACCGGCGAGGCTCTTCTATTCTTCGGCCATGCCGTCGCCGGCCATGCGCTGTGTTATCATCGGGATCGGCATCCTGGCGATGCGCGCGTTCCGCGCTCTTATTGACCCGAGTTACGTCAAAGCCATGAGGCTGCGCAAGAGAAAGCGGACGGAATTGCCGACGGCGATATGTCCGGCCCGGAAGCCACGCGAAAATTACAACAAAATCAATAGATTGATCTGATCTGACGGCATCACGACAGGCTGGCGCGGACCGCGGCGATACCGTTCAGCACGAACTGCACCGAATAGGCCGCAAGCAGGATGCCGAGCAGGCGCGAGAGCACGGCATTGCCGGTCCGCCCCAGCGTGCGCGCGATCAGGGTCGAGGTGGCAAAGCAGATCATGCAGAGCAGGCAGACCAGGAGGATGATCGCGATGTTGATGCCGAGCCGGGCGACGTTGCCGGCGTCGCCCGTGAGCAGCAGCGTGGTCGCGATCGCGCCGGGGCCGGCCATCATGGGGATCGCGAGCGGAAACACCGCCACGTCGGAGGCGTGCTCGGACAGCGCCTTGTCGGCCTCGCGCGCCTCGCGGTGCGGCCGGTCGCCGAAGATCATGCGGTAGGACACGCCGAACAGCAGCAGCCCGCCGGCGATCTGGAACGCCGGGATGCCGATCCCGAGCTGGCGCAACAGCCAGTTTCCGATCAGCGCGATCACGACCAGGATCGAGGCCGCGATCAGTGGCGCGCGCCAGGCGACGGTGCGCTTGACCGCTTCCGGCATGCCGGCGGTCGCGGCCAGGAAGGCCGGCACGAGGCCGACGGGATCGACCACCAGCAGCAGGGTGACAAACGCCGACAGGGCAAGATCGAGCATGCGTGGCCATCTCCTCACCACATGCAGGGAACGATGACGTTGCGACCGGCTTAGCCCAACCCCGCCGCTTTGGGAAATCAGCGCGGAACGATCGCGAAGCAGAGGTGCCGACGCTACCCGGCAGGCGCGCTGGATTTTTGCAGGGGGCGCACCATATGCAGGCTTTCCATTCCAGAGCCTGCGCCATGCAACCCAAAAATCCCCTCGACTGGATGCTCTCCGAAGCCCTGGAGCAACTCAACCGCGGCGAGCGGCTGCGCCAGCAGTTCGGCCGCCAGGAATCCTGCTGGGAGCCGCCGATCGACGTGCTGGAGACCGACCGGGAGCTCCTGATCCTGGTCGCCCTTCCCGGCGTCGATCCCGACAATGTCGAAACGGTGATCCATGACGGCGTGCTCGTCATCTCGGGCCGGCGCACGCTGCCGCCGGAACTGCGCAACGCCCGCATCCACCGGCTCGAGCTGCCGCAGGGGCGTTTCGAGCGCCGTATTGCACTGCCAGTCGGACGCTATGCCATCAGCCGTTTCGTGATGGACGGCTGCGTCGCGCTGCGCCTCGCCAAATCCGCTTGAGGTCGACCATGGCAAACGAACAACAGACCGAGTCCACCGTGAATACCGAAGCCGCGAAGATTCCGGACGACGCGCTGATCGTCATCCCCGTTCGCAACATGGTGCTGTTTCCCGGCGTGATCGCGCCGATCGCGATCGCGCGGCCGAAGTCGATCGCCGCCGCGCAGCAGGCACTGCGCGAGCAGCGGCCGATCGGCATCGTGCTCCAGCGCAACCCCGACATCGACGACCCCGGGCCGGATGATCTCTACCGGATCGCGACCATCGCCAACATCGTTCGCTACATCACAGCGCCCGACGAGACCCATCACATCGTCTGCCAGGGCGTGCAGCGCGCGCGCGTTCTCGACTTCCTGCCGGGGGCGCCGTTCCCGGCCGCGCGCGTGCAGCAGATTCCAGAGCCGAGCACGACCTCGCCGGAGATCGAGGCGCGCTTTCTCAATCTGCAGCGCCAGGCGATCGAGGCGATCCAGCTCCTGCCGCAGGTGCCGCCGGAGCTGGTGGCGATGTTCCAGGGCACGACCGCGCCCGGCGCGCTGGCCGATCTCGCCACCGCCTATATGGACATCAAGCCGCAGGACAAGCAGGAGATCCTGGAAACCGTCGATCTCTCCGTGCGCATGGAGAAAGTGTCCAAGCAGCTCGGCGAGCGGCTGGAGGTGCTGCGTATCAGCAATGAAATCGGCCAGCAGACCAAGGCGGTCTTCGACGAGCGGCAGCGCGAGGCGATCCTGCGCGAGCAGATGGCGACCATCCAGCGGCAGCTCGGCGAAGGCGACGGCAAGGCTGCTGAGGTCGCCGAACTGACCGAGGCCATCGCCAAAGCAAAAATGCCGCCGGAAGCAGAAGCCCATGCGAGGAAGGAGCTGCGCCGCTATGAGCGCATGCCGGAAGCCGCCGGCGAAGCCGGCATGGTCCGCACCTATCTGGACTGGCTGATCGAATTGCCATGGGCGATCCCGGAGGAGAAGCCGATCGACATCGCTGAGGCCCGCCGCATCCTCGATGCGGACCACTATGGCCTGGAGAAGATCAAGAGCCGCATCATCGAATATCTGGCGGTGCGCAAGCTCGCGCCGCATGGCAAGGCGCCGATCCTGTGCTTCGTCGGCCCGCCCGGCGTCGGCAAAACCTCGCTCGGCCAGTCCATCGCGCGTGCGATGGATCGCCCATTCGTGCGTGTCAGCCTCGGCGGCGTGCACGACGAGGCCGAGATCCGCGGCCACCGCCGCACCTATATCGGCGCGCTGCCCGGCAACATCATCCAGGGCATCAAGAAGGCTGGCAGCCGGAACTGCGTGATGATGTTGGACGAGATCGACAAGATGGGCCGCGGCGTGCAGGGCGATCCCTCGGCCGCGATGCTGGAGGTGCTCGACCCCGAGCAGAACGGGACGTTCCGGGACAATTATCTCGGCGTGCCCTTCGATCTCTCGCGCGTGGTTTTCATCGCCACTGCCAACATGCTGGACTCGATCCCGGGCCCCCTTCTGGACCGCATGGAGCTCATCAGCCTTGCCGGCTACACCGAGGACGAGAAGCTCGAGATCGCCAAGCGCTATCTGGTGCGGCGTCAGCTCGAGGCCAATGGCCTGACGGCGGACCAGGCCGAGATCGAGCCGGAGGCGTTGAAGCTGATCGTCAAGGGCTATACGCGGGAGGCTGGCGTGCGCTGGCTGGAGCGCGAGATCGGGAAGGTGCTCCGGCACGCGGCGGTGCAGATCGCCGAGGGCACGGCGGCCAAGGTCGTGGTGAGCGCGAAGGAGATCACCCCCGTGCTTGGCCAGCCGCGCTTCGAGGGCGAGATCGCGCTGCGCACCAGCGTGCCCGGCGTTGCCACAGGCCTCGCCTGGACGCCGGTCGGCGGCGACATTCTGTTCATCGAGGCGACGCGCGTGCCCGGCAGGGGCAGCCTGATCCTGACCGGCCAGCTCGGCGACGTCATGCGCGAGAGCGCGCAGGCCGCGATGACGCTGGTGAAGAGCCGCGCCAGCCAGCTCGGGATCGAGCCTTCGCTGTTCGAGAAGAGCGACATCCACGTTCACGTCCCGGCGGGCGCCACCCCGAAGGACGGCCCGAGCGCAGGCGTTGCGATGTTCACGGCGCTGACGTCGCTGCTGACCAACCGCACCGTGCGCAACGACACCGCCATGACCGGCGAGATCTCGCTGCGCGGCCTGGTGCTGCCGGTCGGCGGCATCAAGGAGAAGGTGGTGGCGGCGGCCGCAGCTGGCCTCAAGCGGGTGATGCTGCCGGCGCGCAACAAGCGGGATTTCGACGACATCCCGAAGGGCGCGCGCGAGAGCCTCGAATTCATCTGGCTCGAGCGGGTCGACGAGGCGGTCGCCGAAGCGCTCGACCCGACCAAGCCGCAGGTCGAGGCAGCCGAGTGAGAACGGTGATGACGATGGTGTTGAAAAGGATGAAGACGAAGCGAACTGTGCAGCGGCTGCGGCAATGGCTCGATCGAGCGATCGGCCGGCTCCGGGAGCAGATCCCCGCGCCGCGCGGTCGGCTTCAGCCCGTTCGGGTCAAAGCCAGATACCGCAGGGGCTGACCCCTCCGCCTCACCCCTGCGGCACCTCAAAACAAAAGGCCCCCTCTTGTGGAGGGGGCCTTTGCTTTTAGCCGTTAGGCCACGGCGTCCTTGGCGGCCTTCACGGGCCGTGCGCGGACGATCTTCCGGGCCGGCTTGGCCTTGAACATCATCTCTTCACCCGTGAACGGGTTGGTGCCCTTGCGCGCCTTGGTCGCGGGCTTCTTGATGACCACGAACTTGGCGAAGCCCGGCACCAGGAACAGGCCGTTCTTCTTGAGCTCCTTGTGGCCGACGTCCGTCAAGGTCTCCATGACGTTCTTGACGTCGCGCTTGGAAAGCTCGGTGGCAGTCGCGATCTTTTCGATCAGCTGCGATTTGGAAAGTTGGGTTGGCATCGTGTCTCCTCTGATTCGTTGCCGGTTGCATATTAGACCAACCGTTGAAGGCCTATAGCCTTCTGCACAGTTTTGTCGCGAAAATTACGGGCTTTTTTGTCCCGCTGTGGCAAAAACCCTGCTTTTTTAGCCACTTCCAGAGCGGATGGCAGCCAAAACAGCGCTTTTTGCCTTATTTCAAAGGCCCGCGACGCCCTTGCTAAAGCTGATTCCATGCTCTCGACAAGCGACGACCACCCTCTTTGTGCAAGGAGGAGCGCGATTCACCCTATGAAAGAAGGCTAAACCCGCTCGATGATCACCGCCGGCGCCATGCCGCCGGCGGCGCACATCGTAACGAGGCCGCGCTTCAGGTCGCGCCGTTCGAGCTCGTCGAGGATGGTGCCGATCAGGATCGAGCCGGTGGCGCCAATGGGGTGGCCGAGCGCGATCGAGCCGCCGTTGACGTTGACCTTGGCGCGGTCGAGCCGGAGATCGCGGATGTACTTTTCCGCAACCACTGCAAAGGCCTCGTTGATCTCGAAGAGATCGATGTCGTCGATCGTCAGGTGGGCCTTGGCCAGCACCTTGCGGGTCGCCGGCCCCGGAGCGTTCAGCATCAGGGTCGGCGAGTCCCCCATATTCGCCATCGCGACCACGCGGGCGCGAGGCTTCAGCCCATGCGCTTTGGCATAGGTCGGCGAAGCCAACAGGATCGCAGCGGCGCCATCGACGACGCCGGAGGAATTGCCGGCGTGATGCACGAAGTCGATTATGAGGTCCGGATATTGTTGCAGGATCAGGCCGCGATAAGTCGTGCCCTTGTCGTCGAGCGCATAGTCGGCGATCGCCGGGAATGCCGGCTTGAGGCTGCTAAGTCCTTCCATCGTGGTCTGCGGCCGCGGATACTCCTCGTGGTCGAGCGCGAGGCTGCCGTCTTCGCGATAGACCGGCACCAGACTCTTCTTGAAGTGCCCGTTGGCCATCGCATGTGCCGCGCGCTTCTGGCTCTCCAGCCCGAGCGCATCGACATCCCTGCGCGTGATGCCTTCCATGGTCGCGATCGCATCCGCACAGACACCCTGATGCGACTGCGGATGCCTCGCGCGCAGGCGCAGATTGCCGGAGTCCATCATCATCGGACCGCCGCCGCGCCGTCCCTCCATCGACATCATCTCGCAGCCGCCGGCGACGACGAGGTCTTCCGCGCCTGCCATGATCGAGGCCGCCGCCATGTTGACGCTGGTGATGCCGGAGCCGCAGAAGCGGTCCAGCGTCACCGCGCTGGCGCGCACGTCATAACCGGCATCGAGCGCCGACATCCGCCCGAGGTCGCCGCTTTGCGTTGCGACCTGCGCGCTGCAGCCCCAGACGATGTCGTCGACATCTGCAGTGTCGATGCCGGTGCGATCGGCGAGCGCGCGAAGCACGGTCGCACCCAATTGCTGCGGATGGATCCCCGACAGCGCCCCCTTACCGGCCTTGCCCACCCCGCGCGGCGTCCGACAGGCATCGATGATCAGCGCGTCAACCATGGCGTTATCCTCTTCTTTTTGACTGTTGGAGGCGTTTTGAATCAGGGGGAGAGCGGAGTCAATCGGGGCCGGCCGGACTACCCTTTCGCAAAAGCTGAAAAACAACCCCATGCAAAGTAGAAACACGGTTGCCGGATGATGCACGACCGTTCCGCGAAACCATTTGATGCGTCAAGACAAATCGCCGGCAACAAGCGATGGTCGCGCAATCAGGAGTGAGAGGGCGAAGTGCCTCACACCCCCGCGGCGTTCTTCGCGATCACGTTGCGGTAGAAGCTCGCGCTGAGCTTGGGCGTGCGGACCTGGGTATCGAAGTTCACGTGGTAGAGGCCGAAGCGCTTGTTGAGCCCGTAGACCCACTCGAAATTGTCCATCAGGCTCCAGAGGAAATAGCCCTTCACGGGCACGCCCTCCGCCGTCGCGCGCTCGAGCTGGGCGAGATAGTTGCGCAAATACATGATGCGGTCGGTGTCGAAAATCTTGCCGTCCGGCGTGACCTGGTCGTCGCCGGAGGCGCCGTTCTCGCTGATATAGATCGCGCCCGTCTTCCAGATCTTCGCAGCCAACTTCGGCACCCAGTAGATCGTCTCGGGGCCGACGCGCAACCAGTCCGAATTCATGTGCGGAAACGACTTTGGGATCGGCAGCAGCGAGAAGCCGGCGCCCTTGTCGGAGGCCACGACATAATGCTGCGGCGCGTAGATGTTAAGGCCGAGGAAGTCGATCGGCGAGGAGATGATCTTCAGCTCCGCATCGGTGTATTTCGGCGCGTTGGCTCCAGCGAATTTCAGAAAGGCGTCGGTGTACTTGCCTTCCATGATCACGTTGAGATAGCTCGCGTTCAACTCGCGCAGCGCGATCTCGGTGGCGCGGACGTTCTCGGGCGTGTCGATCGCGGGAATGCAGGCATCGATGTTCTCGGCCGGCCCAACCCTCGTGCCGCGGCGGCCGGAGCTGCGGACCGCCTGCACCGCGAGCCCGTGCGCCAGCGCGGTATTGTGCCTGACCTGGTTCACCTCGGCTTGCGACAGCGTCAGCCCCGGCGCGTCGATGCCGATGCCGTAGCCGAAATAGACGAACCTGCCGCTCTCGTTCAGCGTGAACACATTCTTGACGCGATCGGTCAGGTGCCGCGCGACATAGGCCGCATAGTCGCCGAACACCTTGCAGGTCTCGGCCGAGCGCCAGCCGCCGAAACGATCCTGCAGCGATTGCGGCAAGTCCCAGTGATAGAGTGTGAGCCACGGCTCGATGCCGTTCGTCAGGAGCTCGTCGATCAGGCGATTGTAGAAGTCGAGCCCCTTCGGGTTCGGCTTGCCGTCGCCGTCCGGAAACACCCGCGGCCAGGCGATCGAGAAGCGATAGGCCTTGCAGCCGAGCTCCTTGATCAGCGCGATGTCGTCCTTGTAACGATGAAAGTGCTCATTGGCGCGGTCGCCATTGGTGCCGTCCTCGATCTTGCCGGCCACGCGCGTAAAAATGTCCCAGATCGAGGGCCCTCGCCCGTCTTCAGTAACGGCACCCTCGACCTGATAGGACGAGGTGGCGGTACCCCAGAGGAAGCCCGGCGGAAACCCGCGCGAGCTGCGCGGCCCGGCATCGGGCTTCGCCTCGACGGATTGCCCCGGCGCCGCCATCCCTGCTGCGGACAGCCCCGCGATCTTCGCAAATTGGCGACGCGAGACCTTGTCCGACATTGATGCTGCTCCAGATCCATTCGTTTCGGGCCGGCACAATGGCGGGTCAGGGCCGATTTGAGAAGTGAAGTTCGGGGACGATCGTGATGCGCCGCTGGTGTATCGAGAGCGGCAGGGGCAAACTTGGTCACGCTCCGGCCAGGCCAATGCCGGGATAATACAGGGTGGCAAACGCAGCGCCCATTATTGTCGGCCGAACCGACTGGTCTAGACTGAGGCTCATTGGTGAAATCGATTCGCAGGGATTATGGCAAAGTCCTCCAAACTCGTTGCGGCAAAGAAGGGGCGCGTGCTCCTGGTCCGGCGACGGCGCGATAAGCGCTGGATGTTCCCGGGCGGCCGCAGGCGTGCAAATGAGAGTGACAGGAAGTGCCTTCGCCGCGAGATCGGGGAAGAACTGCCAAAGTTGAAGCTAGGCTCTTTAAAGCTCTGGAAGGAAGTGAAAGGGAAAAACCGCCGGTCCGGGCGGAAGATGAGCGATGCGATTTTCCTGGCGAAGAACGCGTTCGGCCAGTTGAAGATCGGAGACAAGAAGGAAATCGACAAGGCGGTCTGGCGCAAGCCGCGAGGGCTCAGACTAACGCCGACGTCGCGTTACATCCGGGACAGGCTGTTTCCGAGGTGAGTTCCCAGGCTCGCAATCAGGGCTTCGAACCCGGGCAATAAGCGGGCGTCGAGTGCGCTTTGCCTTTGTCGAAGATTGCTTAGCCTTCGGCGGTCATCTCTGTCTGATTTGCCGCTCCAAGCGCAGCGTATGCTCACGCAGGGAATCGTAGATCGGTGCATTGCCCAGCAGCATGGGTAGCAGCATCGCCATGAAGCAGGCGCCCAGCATCGGCAGCAGCATCGTCACGTTACCGGTCATTTCGGCGACGAGAACGATGCCGGTAACCGGCGCACGCACCACGCCGGTGAAGAAAGCGGCCATGCCCACCAATGCAAATGCTTCCGGCTGGACAGCGAGCTTTGGGAATGCAAGGCGACAAGCCGCTCCGAACAACTGCCCAGACTGGGCTCCCAGCACGAGCAAGGGTGCGAACAATCCGCCGGGAGTGCCGGCGGCATATGAGAGAGCGCCGAGCCCGAACCGGACCAGGAATGCGAACCCCAGGATCCCCACGCTCTCGCGGCCGATCAGCGTGCGCTGCGTGATCTGATCTCCGCCGCCGACCAGCTCGGGCGCGAACCAGGCCAACATGCCGACGCTTGCGCCAATCAATCCGGCGCGGAGCTCGATCGGTAGCCGTCCGAATCGGTCCCGAACTGCGATGGTCGCGAGCAGGGTGCGATTGTATGCGACGGCCAGCAGGCCCGCGATGCCACCCAGAGTAAAGAACAGCGGGGCGGACTCAGCGCTGGGGTAGCTCAGCGGCCCGATCTGGAAGTCGGGCGCGTCACCGAGAAGCAGCCTTGCGACCGGGATCGCCGTTGCCAGCGCTGCAAGTGCGGCGATGGCAACACGGTGTTCGATCCTCTGCACCAACTCCTCCAGCACAAACACGAGCCCGGCAATCGGCGCATTGAAGGCCGTTGCAAGGCCGGCGCCGGCGCCGGCCGCCAGCAGCACTCGGGAGTCCGCACCGCAGAGCCGGCAGACGCGCGCGGCGAAAACCGCGATACCAGCGCCCATCTGGACGGTCGGCCCCTCGCGGCCCAGCGCCAGCCCGGAGCCTATCGCCAGTATCCCCCCGATGAATTTCACTGGCACCAGACCAAACGGAGCCGGTGGAATCTCTTCGCGCAGGACAGCTTCGACATGCGGAATGCCGCTGCCCGAAGCGTGTGGCGAGAATTGCCTGACCATCCACGCGGCAACCAGGGTTGCGACAGCGCACGTGCCGACGACGATCAAGAATCCCCAGATCGCGTGGCCATAGGCCCAGGCGATCATCGCATCGCGCAGACGATCGGCATGCGCGAGCAAAAGCCGGAAAACAGCCCCAACACATCCAGTGGCTGCTCCAATGATGAGGGCCATCGCCGCGAGACCCAACAGGCTGCGACGTTCGTCTGCGACTTGGCTGTCGTCACTAGGGTTATGGTCCACAGCAGGTCGATGATCTCGAGGCTTTCGCAAGGGACAATCTTTGCCGAAATCACTGGCGAATGTCCCGGAAAAAATGCCTCCGACCTGATCGAAGAACCGTTTGTCCGGTCGACTTGCCAGGACCTCACCGCACGTCCTGCCGCGGGACTTCATACGGATTTGCCGATGCCGACCGTGTTTTCCCACTATCTCTAGGCGGTGCTGCTGACAAGCCGATAGCGCCGCCGCCCCATCGATGACCACTGTAGTAGTTGTCAAAAACCTCCGCGCTGGTTAACCGCTGTTCGCAGCGCGATAGAACGCTTCGACCTTCGCCAGGTCTTTTGCGTGGGTGCCCTCGCGGTCGGTCTTTGTTTTTGAGTCAACGCCGGCGGGTTGGACAGACCGGATGGCCTCTTTGACATTGTCCGGTCCGAGGCCGCCAGCGAGTATGACCGGGGTACGAACGGTCTCGACAATCGTTCGACTGATGCTCCAGTCATGCGTCACGCCCTGTGCGCCGATTTGGATATCGCCTTTGCGGTGACTATCAAGCAGGATCCACTCGACAATTCCATCATATGTGCGCGCCACGTGCACTGCCACGGGTCCCGTCACAGGTACGCTACGCATGAATTTGATCTTTGGCAGAGACTTTCGCAGCGCCACGACATGATCTGGCGTAAGCAATTCGTTTGAAGCGCCAAGATGCACGATGGGCGGGTCAAGCTCCCTGGCCATCCGTTCGATGAGAGCGACATCCGCCGAGAGGAACAGCGCCGAAAGCACGGACGGCGCCTGGATCGCCTTCATGACAGCTGCAGCCTCGTGAACCGGAAGCTCGCGAGGGAAAGACCCATCGCCGACAAGCACGCCAACATGATCCACGCCAATTGCCGAGATCGCTTCGGCTTCAGCAGGTGTCGCCACCTCGTAGATTTGCGTCAGCATTGTTCTACACCAGTTTCCTGGGCCACACGTTTGAACGGGCACGACGGCCCTGCCCTGAGTCAATAGCCGGTTTGAGGCAAAGGCAGCGGTCAGCGCAGCATCGTACGACGTCCGGTCTCCCGCAGACAGCGGACATCGTGACGGCTCGCAGTTGTTCAGCTCAGGGCCAAAAGCGGCCGTTCCGTTCACGCTTGCGATTGATCGCCAAGTCGGTCAACGTCACCGGACGCGACGGCATTGCACAGGAATTGCTCGATAATTTCCAATCCCACGGCACTATGGGAGGAACGCATGTCGGCACATGAACATTGGCAGATGGACGCCAGCGCGCCGGAACTTTACGAGCGCTACCTAGTGCCAGCCATCACTTCCGTATGGGCTAATGATCTCCTTGATCGTATCGCTCTGGGACGAGGTGAAAGCGT
This sequence comes from Bradyrhizobium sp. CCGUVB23, assembly GCF_024199885.1. Taxonomy (NCBI): domain Bacteria; kingdom Pseudomonadati; phylum Pseudomonadota; class Alphaproteobacteria; order Hyphomicrobiales; family Nitrobacteraceae; genus Bradyrhizobium; species Bradyrhizobium sp. CCGUVB23. Next base: position 6,898,553 of record NZ_JANADQ010000001.1, on the reverse strand, counting down.
ACTCGACATCGCCTGTGGGACAGGCGTCGTGGCGAGGCTGGCAGAGCAGCGTGGGCATGCCGGAAGATTGGTTGGCATTGACCTCAATACAGCCATGATCGCGATTGCGCGGCGAAAGTCCGCCAGCATTGAATGGATTGAAGGTAGCGCGCTGGACCTGCCGTTCGATAGCAATAGCTTTGACGTAGTGCTCTGCCAACTCGGGCTACAATTCTTCCCGGATCGCGCGCTGGCGCTAAGGGAAATGGTGCGGGTGCTGAAGCCGCGAGGCCGCGCTGGGTTGAGCGTCTACAGCGCAATCGAGAGGACGCCAGCAGCGCACGCTTTCGTGCAGGCGCTCGAGAAATATCTTGGGGAAGAGGCTTCGCGAACCAAACGTTCGGAGCACCTCTCGAACGATGCGCACGAGGTCGGCGCTTGGGCGAAGCAGGCGGGGTTCGACGTTGTTGATGTAGCCACCGTCACAAAGCAGATCACGTTTCCCTCCGTGATAGATTATGTCCGTTTTCAGCTCACGGCGACGCCGATGGCGGCGCTCCTGCTGAAGGACGTAGGTGCGTCCGAGCGTGAGCGCCTCATCATGTCGATTGCCGATGACGCGGCGTCCCGCCTTGATCGTCCGATGCTGGCGGGCGGCAAGCTGACCTTCCCGCAGCAATCGTTCGTGGTGATGGCGTCAGTTCACTGAGGTCTGCTCTGGGTCTTGGCTGTGTGAAAAGGCCAGGACGCTTAAGCCCGATAGAACAAGTTATTCGTCCAAGACCGCTCTGGCGCTCAAGCTCGCAAGCGATTTCAACTTAGATGACAAACTGCAGAATGTAATTCTAGCCGTGTTTCAATCCTTCGCGTTTTTACACAGCCAGGGTCATTCGCTGCGAACCTAAGGCGGCCCAACGGCACCCCACGGCCCGCAAGCCTCTGAAAGCAGACACGATCTGCGCCCTCACAAACCGAGGAGCACGATCATGCCTGACGAAAATAGCCTCTCCACCAAAGCTCGCCACACACCCTGGAATAAGGTAAGCGGATCGAGCCAAACCTCCGGTGCGCCCAAACCAAGTCTGGTCGATCCGAACCCGACTCCTGATCGAAAGACGGACCCGCGGCCTTGCCCTTTTCAACCTTGCGATCGACAGCAAGTTGCGTGGTTGCGACGTCGTCGCCTTGAAGGTCGGAGATGTCGCTCCGAATGGCTATGCGGTCGATCGTGCGACCGTCCGACAGAAGAAGCCGGCAGGCCAGTCAAGTTCGAGTTGACGGATCAAACCCGGCAAGCCGTTGACGATTTCTTGAAGGAAGCCGGCAAGAGGCCAGGTGAGTATTTGTTCACTGGGCATCGTGGGCGCGATCGGGCGATGACAACCCGCCAATATGCTCGCCTCCTTACCGACTGGGTGGCAAGCATCGGGCTTGACCCGGGGGTATTTGGCACCCACTCCCTACGCTGGACCAAGGCAACGCTGATCTACCGCCGCACGGGGAACTTGCGAGCCGTGCAGCTTTTGCTCGGCCATACCAAAATCGAAAGCACAGTGCGCTATCTCGGCATCGAGGTTGACGACGCGCTCGCGATTGCCGAACAAGTTGATGTCTGAATCACCAGGGCAGAGCGGACATGCTCTACCCATCGGCTATCAGCCCCTTCGGGCCAACAGCGGAAATGATGAGCGACATATCGACGCGCGCTCCAGCCGAAATCGCATAGCTTACTAGGGTCGCTTCAGCAAGTTTTTTGCCGAGTGCACATCAAGGAGGTCGGGTCCATGAAGACCGCCGTTCTTACACTTATGGCAATGATCTTCACGTTTGTTTCGGCATTCGCACAGCAAACTACGGGCGTGCCGGGTTCACCCAGCGCAACCACAACAATTGATGGCAAATATCTTCCGCCCCAGCCCGCGCCGTTCGACGGCACGATGAGCATGGACGCGAAGGATTCCAAACCGTATTGGCCACCGACCGTAGTGCCGCGCAAGGGAGCACCCAACATTTTGCTCATCATGACCGATGACCAAGGCTACGGCGTGTCCGGCACCTTTGGAGGCGTGATCCCCACGCCGTCCATGGACCGCATCGCGAAGGCGGGGCTGCGCTACACGCAATTCCACTCCACCGCGCTCTGCTCGCCGACCCGGGCGGCACTGATCACTGGCCGCAACCACCACTCGGTAGGCTTCGGGGTGATCACCGAAATGTCCACTGGATACCCCGGATACGATTCCGTCATCGGACCAGAAAGTGCCACCATCGGCACGATCCTGAAGCAGAACGGCTATGCCACGTCATGGTTCGGCAAGAACCACAACACTCCGAGCTATCAACTGAGTTTAGCGGGGCCGTTTAACCAATGGCCGAACGGGATGGGCTTCGATTACTTCTACGGCTTCATGGGTGGCGAAACAGACCAGTGGACGCCTTTTCTCTTCCGCGATCAGACACAGGTTTTTCCGTGGGTAGGACACCCAGGCTACAATCTCACCACCGATATGGCGGACGAGGCCATCAAATACATGAAGGACCTGAATGATGCCGCGCCTGACAAGCCGTTCTTCCTCTATTACGTGCCCGGCGGCTCGCATGCGCCACACCAGCCTACCCCGGAGTGGATCAAAAAGATCAGCGACATGCACTTATTCGATCAGGGCTGGGAAAAGCTGCGCGAGACGATCTTCGCAAACCAAAAGCAGCTCGGCGTCATCCCAGCGAATGCCCAGCTTACCCCTTGGCCGGATGGACAAGCGGAATTCGGCGGGGCCAAGCTTCAGAAATGGGACACGCTTACTGCCGATGAAAAGAGACTTTTCATACGTCAGGCAGATGTCTTTGCCGCCTACACGGCCTACACCGACCATGAAATTGGCCGTGTGATCCAGGCAGTCGAGGACCTGGGCAAGCTCGACAATACGCTGATGATCTATATCAGCGGCGACAATGGCACCAGCGCCGAAGGCTCTATCCTCGGCACGCCAAACGAGATGGCCGCAATTCAAGGCGTCAACATTCCGGTCACGGAGCAGTTGAAGTTCTATGACGCCTGGGGTTCAGATCAGACCACGCCACACATGGCGGTGGGCTGGACTTGGGCGTTCGATACGCCGTTCAAGTGGACAAAGCAGGTGGCGTCGCACTTCGGCGGTACCCGACAAGGTATGGCCATCTCGTGGCCGGGCCACATCAAGGACATCGGCGGCATCCGCACGCAGTTCCACCACATGATTGACATTGTGCCGACCATCCTCGAGGCCACGGGCGTCCAGGCGCCGGTGATGGTCGACGGCGTTGCCCAAAAGCCAATCGAAGGCGTGAGCATGGCTTACACCTTCGACAATGCCAATGCGAACGCCCCGTCTACCCGCAGCACGCAGTATTTCGAAATGGTCGGCAACCGAGCCATCTACAATAACGGATGGTTGGCCGCCACAACGCCACCCTCACCACCTTGGGATTTGGGCTTCGGCAAGTTTCCCGACGTCGTCAACGGCTACACCTGGGAGCTCTACAACCTCGCCGAGGATTATTCGGAGAACAATGACCTCGCCGCCAAGATGCAAGACAAGCTGCGCGACATGCAGCAGCTCTTTCTGGTCGAGGCGACGAAATATAACGTGTTCCCGTTAGATAACAGCTTCACCGCCCGCGCAGCTACGCCGCGACCGAGCGCGACCGCCGGCCGGACCGTCTTCAACTATTCGGGTGAATCGTCCGGTCTCCCTTACAGCAGCGCCCCGGACATCGCCGGCAAGTCTTACTCGATCACCGCCGAGGTCGACATCCCGCAGGGGGGTGCAGAGGGCATGATCAATACGCTCGGCGGCCGTGGCGGTGGCCACGGTCTCTACATGCTCAAAGGCAAGCCCATTTTTGTCTACAACTTCTTTGACGTGGAACGATTCCGTTGGGAAGGGCCAGCGGCACTCACTCCCGGCAAGCACACCATCGTGTTTGACTTCAAATACGACGGCCCTGGTTTCGGCAAGGGAGGCAGCGGCGTGCTGTCGGTAGATGGCAAGGAGGTCGCGAGCAAAACGATCGCGCACACCATTCCGTTTGTCGAGACGATTTATGAAACCTTCGACGTCGGAGTGGATACACGCACGGGGGTAGACGACAACGACTACCAACCGCCGTTCCGGTTCACCGGCAAAATCGATAAGCTGACCGTCAGGTTGACCCCTCTGAATGCTACGGAGGAACACCACCTTCAGGGGAATATCCAAGAAACCAAAAACAGGGCGCACTAGTTCTCGCCTGATCGCCTTCAAATCACGGGCCGGTTTCCTCATGGAGAGCGGCCCAGTGATGGCGTTTACCGCTGTACTCACGCCACCCTCCCGATATCCGGGCCGGAACGGGTTGTACATGGATGCTGCGCCAACGATCGCGGGTCCAGAGGCGGCACTATTGAGGGCATCTGAAAGAGCCGCCCGATTTTAACTTCGAGCCATGGCAACAGGCGAAATAGCAAGCGTCATTCCGGCGCCGCAGATTGCGGCGCTCAGCCGAACACGATCAGGACTCCTTGATCGATTCTGGATGCGGATTCGGTCTGCTGTCGCGGGAGATTGAGCGAGAGCGTTAACGGAACCCAGACATCTCTTTGCGGATTGGTGCCAATCGGGCGCCAAAACTTGTGAAGAAGCCGTGCCGGTCCTGGTCGACTAAAGCAGAGGGGGTTGGCATCGCCGTGGGAGCACGGGCATCGACGTAGCACGGGCGATACATGGCTTGCAGCTGTTTGCCGCGAAGGAAGATCATTCTGGGGGTAAGACCGCCGCGCCTTGCAATCCATCGCCGCACTTGTGATGGATATCCCGAATAGAGCAGCTGGGTTGCCTCGGGATTGGTGACAGTTCGGCCATTACCGGTGAAATCATAAGCGGCATGGAACCCAAGTGTCGCGTTCGAGGTGACACAAATCCTGTCGTGAGGGATTGTTGAGAGGAGGATGGTGCAGGCCGAAGCGCAAAGGCCATCAATCATCACCGTTTGGCCTGAAGCGCGGAGTTCACTGTACTTCGAGAGGTACTCTCCGATCTGCCCGCCTGGGTCGTCCGCAATCCGAACCGCCGCGTGGCCTGACCCTATGCCCGCGAGCAAGAGCGCTGCCGTGAGCAGCGCAGACAGAATTTTCATTAAGTTCCCTACCCAAGTTGAAGAAGTGATGCGGACGTCCGCCGTTGCGCATCGGGCCGGAAACAATGGCCGAAGATGGTTGAGGTGTGACGTCGGGCGTCCAATAGCGGCTCTTGGTCGCCGCTTAAACTAACCGCAACGTTTGTTGCGCGGTGGATGCACGCGCACTGTTCCCTAGCGGAACCCTTGAGCACTTTGCATGAGGTGACTGCGATAGACGCCGCGATCCCTCAATAAGATCAAATCGAAAAGACGTTGGCATTGCACCCGGCTCTGCGACCGCGACCTTCATTCCGCAGGTCCCGCGCATAGGCGCCCAGCAACACACGACCGTATATCGACCGAGCGAAGCTCGCGCGCGCCAGAAATTGGTTGCAGGAACCCGGGTCTCAACTTTCGGCGCAGGGATTGGCACTGATGAGAAAGTGCCTGAAGGGAAGCGTTTGCACGCGGGCATCAGGTCGATGGGCACGCGAGAACAATTCCTTGGTTCTCTTGATTTAGGTCAACGAGACCTCAAAGTGCGTAACCATTTTGCGCGGTGCTTAGGGGGCCACCTATCACCTAGGAGATCTCCGATGTTGAAAATAGTAGTGGCCGGAACAACTGCACTCTTCGTTATTGCATCCCCTATTGCCAACGCCCAAAACTCGCAGACTTCGTCTTCCGCGTCTCCGGAACGGTTAAATGCAGCGGACCGCAATAACCTGACGGACATGAGGATTGATCTGGTAAAGGCGGCGTTGCAACTGACACCTGAACAGGAAAAACTTTGGCCGCCGGTAGAGAGTGCTATCCGTGCCAGGGCGGAGGATCGGAAAGCGCGGGTCGCAAAAATCCAGGAAACAGTGGGTAGACGGGCCGACGAAAGCCGCGTCGAAGCCTTGCGCAATCGTGACCCCATCGCCTTTCTGCAACGACGCTCGGAAGCATTGGCTCAACGATCAGCCGATTTGGATAAACTCGCTGAGGCATGGCAGCCACTCTACAAAACTCTCAATCCCGAACAGAGGCAGCGCATGGCGGCCGTCGCGATCTTTGTACTCCGCGATATGAGTGATGTCGTGGAACGGCGCAGGGCGCTGCAGTCTGACGACGACGAGGACTGAAGCGAAGTCCTGCAAACCTACAATAAAGCCCGTTGGCCTGGTATGTTATGACCACTCTGCGGCGGGGGCGATCGGCGCGAGCGAAGCGTCGTTTTGCAACATCGTAAGCGCGCATTTTACTGCACAGGCTGCGCGCGCGGGTGGCCGCGGCGTGGTGTGACGCCGGGCCCCAGCGGGATCATCGGAACGGCTTGGTTGACCTGAGCGTTCGAACGTCAGCCGCTGTTCTCAGCTGGCAGGTGTGTTTGACCGGTGCAGTTGAACGGCAACAGATCTTCGATGTCGGCGTCGGGCGCACGCTGAGGCAGTTCAGTGAGCGCGTGACGTAACCATGCATAGGGATCGACGTCGCATGCCCGGCATGTCAGCACCAAACTGTAGATCACGGCGCTTGCCTTGGCGCCGGCAACGGTATCGCTGAACAGCCAACTTTTTCTTCCGGTGCAAAACGGCCTGATGTCGCGCTCCAGAACATTGTTGTCGATTGGCGCAAGACCGTCACTGGTGTAGCGGGTCAGATAGTCCCATTGGTTGCGCGCATAGGCGATCGCCTTGCCGGTCAAGCTTTCGGGCAGGACCTTCGGCGCCTGGTCGTCGAGCCACGTCTTGAAGGCGGCCAATACCGGCAGGCTATGCTGCTGGCGCAGCCGCACGGTGTATGCGGCGCGCGTTTCGCCGTCGGGCGGCGTCTGGCGCGCCACTCTCTCGACCTCATACAACGCCTCGAAGAACTTGAGCGCCTGCAATGGTGAACCGCCGGGCGTCTTCCTGGCCTTGAGCGCGTCGGTAAATTTCCTGCGGGCATGCGCCATACAGCCGAGATGGGTCGCGCCTGTCAGCGTGCGCCAGGCGTCATAGCCATCGCTCATCAACAAGCCGCGATAGCCGGCCAGGAACGCCTGCGGATACTCCTGACCGCGACCGGGCTGGTAATCGAACAGCACGACCGGCTGCGCGCAGTCCTGGCCGCTGCGGTAGGCCCACATGAAGGATTTGGCCTGCGCGTCCCGGCCCTCCTCTTTCAGAACCTGCACCCAGGTTTCGTCACCGTGGACCAGGGGCTGCGCCCTGAGCTTTTGCTGTAGCGCGTCATAGACCCGATGCAGATGCAATTCGCTCGCCCGGATCACCCAGTTGCCCAGCGTCCCGCGGCTGATGCTGATCTCGGCCCGCCCCAGCGCGTCCGCCACACGATACAGCGGCGTGCCGTCGACGTATTTGTTGGCGAGCACGAGCGCCAGCGTCGATGGCGTGGCGACGCTGCCCGGCAACGGCTGCGCCGGCATCGGCGCGGTCACGATCGGGGTGTTCAGCGCGGTGCGCTCGCAGTGACGGCACGCATATTTGAACCGCACATGTTGCAGCACCGACGCCTTTACCTCGACGTGCAACTGCTCGGTGACGGTCTCGCCCATCCGATGCATCCGATTGCGGCAGCACGGACAGTCCTTTTGATCCTCACCCAGATCATGTTCGACGCGCTGGCGCGGCAGATCGTCAGGCAGCGGCTTGCGGCCGCGTGTCTTCGGCGCCGGCTTTGGAGCCTCCGGCAATCCCATGTCCGGCACGGCGACCGCCTCGACATCGCCGTCGTCCCGGCTTTCAGCGGCGGCCTGCTCGGCTTCGTTGAAGATGCGCTCCTTGAGCTTTTCGCTCTTCGGCGCGTAGCGGTGCAAGCGCTCCAGGCGCAACTGCTCCTCAAGATGCAGGACACGTTGCGCGAGTTTCTCGTTCTCGGCCTTCAGCGCCGCGATCTCGGCCGCGTGCGCCGCGATCAGGGCTTCCATCTCGTGCGTCGTGGGCTTGCGACTCATCGTAGTCTTGAATCGAAGTCATGCCGCCGCGTCAACCGGGTTCCATGCGGTTGGCGGCGTCACCCGATAGCGGTGATGACGCCGCCCGCATCGAACACGGTCAGCCCACGCTGTGATATTGCCGCACCGGATGGCGCCGCACCGCCGCGATGTCGATGCCGTCAAGCAGCCAGTGCAGTTCCTCCGTCGTCAGCGTCAGCACCGCCTCCTGGCTTCGGGGCCAATGGAATCGGTCCGCCTCCAGCCGCTTCAACAGCATCCAAAATCCCGACCGATCATAAATCAGCAGCTTGACCCGGTCGCGGCGGCGATTGCAGAACGCGAACACCGCGCGCTGGAACGGATCCTGCCCCATCGACTGCTCGACCACGATCGCCAGGCTGTTGATCCCCGCCCGGAAGTCAATCGGCGCGCGGTGAAGGTAGACTCGAAGATCAGACGCCAGCCGGAACATCGCAACGCCCCAGCGCTTCAATCACCACCGACAGCAACTGCGCGTCGCCGCCTTCCAGCGAAAGCGTCACGCCGTTCGGCATCGATGCCGTCAGCCGCCCAGCAGAGGATCGCTCCGTAGCGCAAAGGGCGATCGCGCCGGCAGATCGGGTTGGCGACCGCGACGGCGCGCTCACCGGAATAAACGCCGGCGCAATCGCCGCCCGCGCCTCCGGCTGGCCATTCCCGTTCTGAAGTTGTCGCTTGGCCACCCACTTGCGCAGCAGGTTCGCGTTCACGCCGTGTTGCAACGCCAGCCCCGCCAGCGACACGCCAGGCTGCAGACAGGCCTCGACCAGCCGCTGTTTGCTGGCTGGGTCATAGCGACGACGGCCATTCCGCAACACGCCGAGCGTCTCAAGCTTAAAAGGGGCTTCTGGAGTGATCATCGATGGTGTCCACCTTGTTCATGGTGGACACCTCATCCCATCCGGGCTCTCAATTGCACAGGTGCGTAGAAAAAAGCGCTTACGCAACATCGGCCCGTCGACCCCGCCGTCGACATCTTCTATGCGTGCGCTCGGCTTTCCAGAGTCGATCGTCAGACGAGCCGACCCCGCATTCACCGCGCCCGGCCTGCCAGCACGTTCCGCTTCCTGGATCGACTTGTCGATTTTCGATGACGTGATCGATCGGTGCCGACTTTGATGAGCGCGACAAGGACTATGGGAAGGAGCTGCAAACGAAGCAGACCGCTAACTGAGGCGGCTTCTTTCATGCAGGCCGATCTGCTCCAGATGGTCGGCGATCCAACCAATCGGCCAACCGTTTGTATTCAAGCGCCATGAGCTCTAGTTCACGTCGCGTGGCGTCGGTCGATGCAAGCGCCGCCTGCGTGCGGCATAGGAGCTCAAGGGAGCGATAAGAGGAATTGGGAAGGTCGTGATGCATCGGACGATCCTAGCCACGTTTCCATGTTTGCGGAACTAAGTATGTTAGTTTCACATCCCCAACGGAGGCGCCTTAATCGTCCCAGATCAGCTCGCGGCACTTGAGCGGGAGCACACGTCTCTTTCAATCACCAACGCTCATGTGTCGCTGTCGGTGATGGAGTTACACTGTCTGAATACGATAACGCAGACAGTCATCTAAGACAGCGCCCTCAAGTTTAACTGGGGTCGACGCTGCTCTCTCGTCTCTTTTGGAAAGGGCTCTTGGGTCTTGCGGCCGAGGAAGGTATCGGGCGCTGGACAGTGCTTGAGCACTTCGACCGCTTCTCTGGCCAATTCTCGCAGCATCTCTGCGTCCTGCGCTTCCCGCTGGGACGGACGGCAAACGCCACGCCGCAATAGCATGGTTGCGCTCCTCGACTATGCAGGCGGGAGCGCAATCAGTCTCTCTGCCACCGACGCCTACGGACAGAGCCTCAGCCGGTGATGCCAGGACGATATCACCTTCAGACCATCATTCCCACGAATAAAAAGACCACACAGAACAAATTACGTGCCGACACTTCGCCTCTGGCGTGATCAGCGGACTCCCCGCTCTGACAAGCGGGCGAACTCGCCGATCCCGTTGCACCTGCTGCGGGCCCGTATGATCGAAGAACTATCGCTGCCTAGCCAGCGACCTCGATCATCCCTGTTGCGAAGGCAGATTGAACTGAAACACCGCGCCCCTTGGTTCATTCGCACCGGTCCAAAGTCGTCCTCCGTGCGCCTCGATGATCGATTGGCAGATCGACAGGCCCATGCCGGTCCCGCCCGGCTTGGTGGTGTAGAAGGGCTCGAACAGGCGATCGACTATTACCCCGTCAAGTCCGGGACCGTTGTCCCGCACGGCGACAACAACGCGACTTGAGGCATCTCCGGCCGTGCTGATCCGCAGCTCCCGTCCCCCCACGTCGAGGCAGTTCATTGCCTCGATCGCATTGAGGATCAAATTCAGAACAACTTGTTGCAGCTGGACGCGATAGCCCTCCACGCGTGGCAAGCCCGGAGCGAGGTCCGTCTGGATCAAGACACCGTGCTTGAGCAGTTCGCTCCGGGCTATGGTGATCACGTCCAGGATCGCACCATTGACGTCGATGCTCTCTTTCGGCGCCGGCGTTTTCTTGATCAACGAACGGATCCAGCCGATGATCTCGCCGCCCCGCTTGGCGTCTGCGACAATGGATGCGAGCGCCTGCCGTGCCCTTTCGAAATTCGGAGATTGAGATCCCAGCCAGTTCAGTGCGGCTTCTGCGTTGCAGAGCATCGCGGTGATCGGTTGGCTCAACTCGTGTGTCACCGAAGCCGTGACCTGGCCCATTGCCGCCGCGCGATTGGCGTGTGTCAGTTCCGCCTGCATCTCGCGGAACGTCTCGGCGGTTCGCTTGCGTTCGGTGATGTCGCGGCTCAGACAAATGATCTGTCGTCGGCCGCCTTCGCAGAATTCCCGCATGCGGACTTCGACGGGAAACACGGTGCCGTCCTTTCGGCGATAGCGGCTCTCGAGCGTCGTGATGCCGCCGGCCTTGATGCGCTCGCGGTTGATCCGCCAGGTCGCTTGATCAATCTCCAGATCGAAGAAGGACGCAGTTGCCCCAACCAGTTCGCTTCGGCTGTAGCCCAGGCTTTCGCAAGCATTTCGGTTCACGTCGAGAACGCGACCGTCTTCACTGTGAAGCATGAACGTATCTGTGGCGTGGTCCACGAAGGTCCGGAAACGGGCCTCGCTCTCGATCAGCGCCTGTTCGGCGCGCTTGCGCTCCGTGATGTGGCGCCCGACGCCGCGGTAGCCCATGAAGCGCCCCGTCTCGTCAAAGACGGGCAGGCCGGAGACGGACACGTAGCGCTTGCCGCCATCGGGCGTCGGCCGCGCGTGCTCGAAATCGCGGAACGGAAGGTGGGCATCCAGCATCTCCCGGTGCTTGCGCCAGCCCTCTTCATCAGGCTCCAGATGCGGGACCTCCCACCGCGTCCTGCCGATCTCGGCAACCGGCGGCTCGGCCAGCGTCTCCGCGAACTCCTGGCGGATGAAGCGATGCTGCGCATCGGTTTCCCAGTACACATCGAAGGAGAATTGCACCAAGGTGCGAAAGCGCTCCTCGCTCTCGCGCAGCGCCTCCTCGTGGCGCTTGCGCTGATTCGAATCGAGCGCGACCGACGGCACTTGAACCGGATCTTGCATAATCGACTCTTGCTCGAGAGCGATGGATCAAATCGACAATTTCTCGCACCGGATAGCGGGGCTGTCCCTCGCCCCCGGAGCGGCAGATAACCCCGACGATCGCCAACGATGCACGGCGGGTCGAACCTCGCAGTGGCCAATGATCGTTCAGGAATATGCCTTGTGACGACTATACTTACGTATACGAGGGCTTCTTTGTTGCCCACTTGCGGGACGAAATTGGTCCGGCCCGCCAAACAACGCGGCTGAGCTCCGTTCCATCAACGCCTGCGTGTGAGGCGAAGCCGTGCGCTTGTGCCGGGGGTGTCGACCCATGTCCGCCGTGCCATGAGGTGACCTGGCTGCCGCGAAATTGATCTTGGTCACAGACCTGGCCCGGCCGGATCTTCCATGTTCGACAGGGTTTGGCCGACCAAACCATGGTTTAGCTTGAACAAAACCTGGTGCTTCCGGTCTCATCCGGACCGCTTGCAGCGAAGCTGATGGGAGACCCCTGTGTGGATACCGGGACTTTCTGTGTCCAAGGCATGAAACTCGCATGACAAGGCACCGGCAGACCCATAACTTTTTGCTTTAGAGCGCGCACGAGGGGACAGGGGTGATTCACGCTGGCGTTAGCCCGATGGCGTTGCGTGGTGATCGGCATGGCCACGATGGCCTCGCCGGCCTCACGCCAGGCATCTCGTTCGCTTTGGTGCGACATGCGCCGCGAGAAATGTTGCGCGTCTTACGGTGCGGCCCTACCGTCATCGCAGAGATCCATTGCCCGTCGGGAGAGGCAGGCGTCTTCCTGCGCTGCCGTATCGAACTGAGCTCAAGAGACCAGTGGCGGTTGCGGCATCGACGGCACGCCCATCAGGCCGCGAACCATCAATCATCTGCATTGGCGATCCTTGCAATGACGTTGCTGCTTGCCGTGTGCGGCTGGATCGTCGGCGGAGCCGAGGGAATGCAGCGGGCGCTGTTGGGAAGCATGCCCCGTCCCGACGAAACCGTCATCTCACGCGAGAGCATGTATCGCTGGTTCGGCGCCCGCCTGCTGTCCCCTGCCGAGGTGCCGGACCTGTTCGCCATCCTGACAGGGGTTTGCTGCCGGGCGGGCCTTACTCGATCGCCGGATCTCTATTGCCTGCCGGCACCGCGCGACATGAATGCCTATGCGCTCGGCGGACCAGAACGCAGTGCCATCGTGCTCACCGAGGGCCTGCTGCGCGGCATGACGCGCGACGAAATTGCCGGGATCCTGGCCCATGAAGTTGCTCATATCCGTAACAATGATGCCCGGACCATGAGCTGGGCGACGGCGTTGCGTCGCGCGATCGATTGGACATCGCTCGCTGGTCTTACGCTGCTGCGGAGCAGCCATCATCATCACGGTGGCATGGCATCAAGCCGGCCACTGGCGACGCTGCTGAGCGCAGCTCCAACTCTCGGTCAGCTCCTTGGATTGGCACTGTCGCGCGTCCGCGAGCTGGATGCAGATGCAACAGCGCTCGAACTGACCGGCGACTCGCGGGCGCTCATCGCCGCACTCGACAAGCTCGAGCGCCATCACACCGGCTCTGCGTCAAGGCCCACATCCGCATTCGCGCATGATCCGATGCGCTTGCTTCGCAGCCATCCCGCCACCTCCGAGCGCGTCGGCACATTACTCAACCTCGCCTATTAGAATGCGCGCAAGTTGACACCAGCGCACATCGGAAAGCTTGCTGACCAGGCAAAGAGTGCTGACGAAAATCCGCGGACTTGAAATTTTGCTGAGATTGATTGCCGCCAAAATATCGCCGCGCTTTCGCGAAACTATTTCGCCGCAAGTACGTTTTTCGCGTCTATGCTCATTGGAAAGATTGGAGAGAGGTCAGCGTAATTGCAGAGCGTCTGAGCGGACGTCGGACATAACATAACGAAATGGCTGGCCACATCGCCAGCGAGGAAAATCCGCTCCACATCTCTCAACGGCTGTCATCTTGTTGCCGCTCTAAAACATCTCACCGTTGGCGTGTCACCTTGAGGGGAAGCAACTTGCATCTCTCAAGTGGACGACGTTGCTTGCGGCTGAGATTTTCGTGCCAAGCATTTCAACTTGAATGTCCAGCGCCGTCGCACCGGCGTGACGATCCGCTATTGCCGCAGAAGGCGTCGCGCATGCGACAGCCTTCGCAAGATCCAGACTTCGCAAGACAGAGACTTGGCAAGACATTGGGCTGAGGGCACCCACCATCGCGAGGAGGCAAGCGATGACCTACTATGACACCCTGCAACAGAACCTCGGGCCTGGTTCGCCATTCGGACAATTCGGTCCGCAACAATGGGGAACCGGAGCATTTGGTTCGCAAGGCGGCCAACAGCATGGAGGAGGCGGTCTTGGATTGGGCCAGGCGGCCTACGGACAGCAATACGGACAGTTCGGCGGTCAGCCGACCTTTGGCGCGTTTGGATATGGCCCCGGCTGGGGCGGCCAAATGGGCTGGGGTCAGCAGCACTGGGGCGGACAACAGCGCCAGCTTTCGCCGCAGGACGTGAGTGAGGTCGTGCGCCAACTGGTACCGGCGCTGCCTCAAATTCTTGCGCAGGCGCAAACTCCGTTCGCAGGAATCGGCTATGCGGCCTACGGCCAGGCACCGCGGCAGCTAAGCCCGCAAGACGTGAGCGAAGTCGTGCGACAACTCCTGCCCATCGTGCCTCAGATCATGGGAATGCTGCAGAGCCAGCCGCAGATGCAGCATTCGGCCATGCATGGCGGTCTCGGTCAGGGTCAATTCGGAGGCCTCGGTCAATTCGGTCTCAGCTATCCGGGGCAGACTCAGCCTGGGCAGTTGTGGGGTGCGCAATCCGGCGCGCCGCAGTTCCAGGCGGCATTCGGCGGCCAGACGCCGTTCGGCCAGCAGCGACAACTGACGCAGCAGGACGTCGCCGACATCACCCGCCAGCTGATCGGCATCATTCCGCAGGTGATCGGTAACCTTCAGGCCTACGGTCAGCAGCGGATGATCTGACCGCACGGTATGGCGCGACCGCCGCCAGACGCGGCGGTCGCGCTCGGCCGTTGCGCACGTCCTCCGAAGGAGAACCCTCATGTCGGATTCAAACCCCTCTGCGGCAACCGCGTCGCAGCGCCACTCCTCAGACATTCAGCAGCTCGTGGGCCTGCTCGGCAATCTGATGCCGCTGCTCTTGCGCCTGCAGTCGCAAGCGTTCGAGCAGCCGTTCCGGACCATGCCCGGCAACTTCCCGATACCGAACGCGGTGCTCGATCATCAGGCCGCGGACAACATGATCGGAGACATGATCGCAGAATCGCTGCGCTCGCTCTCTGCCTATCTCGAGGCCAATGCTGCCCAGCATGCCGGCCTGGAAAACTGCGTTTCGATCGTCACCCAGGCAGCCAACAGGTTTACCGAGCGGGACTATGCGCAGGCCTTCAACCTGATCTGGCTGGCCTATCGGGCGATCGAAGCCGTCCGCGCAGCCGATCCTCGCCTTCCGTTGCTGCGACAGGCTTCGATCGATCACGCGCAATCTTCAATTCACTGAGATCAAGGAGGTGACGCCATGGCAACAGGTCCAGATGATGCGCAACCGACCTCGCGCGGCAATCGACGCAAACCAGCGCGCGCCACTCAATACATGATCGCACCGGCGGGCCCCGGCGTCAGCGCTCAAACGCTGGCCGAACAACTGAATCAGTTCGGCAATATCCTTTGGACCCATGACCAGCGCGGCATCAGCGGTCCTCCCATTGCGATCGTGCGTATGCCCGACGAAGCCGCGGCCGCCTTGCGCCGCTCCACGGGCGGCAGCCTGGTCATCGAGCCCGACAGCATTCTACGAGCTGCATCCTTCGCCGGCCCGGCCTCGTCTTTCATCCCGGCGACCGCGACAATGACCGCACTCGGGCCGGACCTGAACGTGACGATCCGGGTCCTCAGCGAAGCTGGGACGCCCGTGGAGCAGGCAATGGTGCGGCTCATCGGCGAGCAGGGGTCAGTTCAAGGGCGGACGGATGGTGATGGCAGCGTCAGTCTGACGCTGCAGGACGAAGTGCCTGAAACGATCACCGACGTATTCGTCAGCCCACGCTCCGGCCATTGGGGCCTATGGCAACGGCGGCCGTATATCGAGGCCGATGCGGTGAACACCTTCACCCTCAAGCCGTTGCCGCTGGCTGGCGGGCTGGATTGGGGCGGCGAAGCGATGCGCTTCGATCGGATTCCAAACCAGTGCCGTGGAGCTGACATCAAGATCGCCCTCATCGACAGCGGCGTGGCGACCAGCCACAAGCAATTGGCGAGGATTGATCACGGCATCGATGCCAGAGGTTGCGAAGAACGCTCGTGGTCGAAAGACGCAGCTGGCCACGGCACGCCTTGCGCAGGCATCATCAATGCCGCTCCGCAGGCCGATCACGGCATCCGCGGCTACGCTCCGGATAGCGAGTTGCATGTTTGCAAGCTTCCCACCGACGCCCGTTGTAGCGACCTGATCGCGGCTCTCGATGACTGCCTGCAAAATGGCATCGACGTGGCGTGCGTTGGCGTCGGTTGCGAGCGGGGCTCCGTGCTGGTCGAGCAGCGCATTGCGATGGCCAAGCAGCAAGGCATCGGCATCATCGCCGCTGCCGGCAACTCCGGAGCAGGCGTGCTGTTTCCGGCCTGTTCTGCCCATGTCATGGCGGTCGGCGCAGTCGGACAGATCGGCAGCTTCCCGGAAGACAGTCCGCAGGCGGCACAGGCCGCAGCGGCCACGGCGGCTTCGGGCGGGTTGTTCGTGCCGCCGTTCGCCTGCCGCGGGCCCGAGCTCGACCTGTGCGCGCCTGGTGTTGCGATTGTCGCCTGCCAGTCGCCGGATGGCTACGCGGTCTGCGACGGCAGCTCGCTTGCGGCGGCTCACGTTGCCGCGCTTGCCGCCTTGATCCTGGCTGACCACGCCGACTTCAAGGGCAGCTTCATCGCAAAGGATTATCGGCGGGTCGAACGGCTGTTCCAGATCCTGAAGGACACGGCGCAACCCATCGGTCATCCATGGCAGACCGGGGCCGGGCTGCCGGATGCGGCCCGCGCGCTTGGCGTCTGGTCCGATCAGCGGCCCCTTGCCGTGCCGCTCAATGCCGGACTGCGCGAGATGCGCAGCGCCATTCGGCAGCTCGATCGGATTCCATTCGGCGCAAGCCAGGCGATGATGTTCGAGCCGCCGCGAGGCCCGGCCAATGTGACGCGGCTTCCGCTGAATCCGGCCCCTATGGCGTTCGAGGCCGCTGGCGGGCAAACGGCAACGGTGCATGAACTCAGAACAGCGATGACGCTCGCTGGTCTGGCGTAAGGACCTGAGAGGATGACACAGGCCCGCAGTCCTAGAACGTCGCGCGCAATCCCGCATAGAAGGCGCGCGGCCTTGCCGGGCTCAGCGAGCGCGGATCGGTGAAAGGATTGCCGCCGTTGGCGAAATTAGGCAGTGCCTCCCTGTCGAAGAAGGTACCGAGCGTCGAGTAACGGTTGTCGAAGACGTTGTCGACGCGACCGTAGATCTGGAGGTTCTTGGTGACCTGGTAAGAGGTGTGGAGGTTGAACACGGCATAGGACGGCAGCTTCGGGAATTGGTTGGATTCGTCGCCGACGAAATACTGGCTTGAGACAAAGAGCGCATCGCCCCCGACCTTCCAAACGTCGGTAACAGCATATTCAACGCTGGCCTTGACGAGGTGGCTCGGCAGGCGCGGAATGTGGTTGCCCGGCAGAACCTGGATATTGCCGTCGGCGTCGGCGAACGGGCTGTTCGAGCCAAGCTGCAGCGCATCGAGGAAGCGCGCATCCAGGAACGCATAGCTCGCCTGGAATTGAATCGCATTCGATTTCAGGCTCACCTCGGCTTCGATACCCTGTCTGCGCGTCCGGCCGACGTTCTGGAAGAAGCCGAATCCCGTCAGCCCCGGAATTGGGGTCGCGAGGATGTCGTTGTAGTTGGTGGCGCGGTAGGCGCCGATCTTCCAGCCGAGCGAGCCGATGTTCAATTCCTTGGTGCCGCGGAAGCCCGCTTCCACGGTCTTGGAGACAACTTGCTGCAGTGACGGATCGGCAATCAAGAACTGCCCGATGACACACGGCCTCGTCGGATCGGCGCACCCGAGTTCAAGCGGCGTCGGCACACGGTTGGCTTCGGAATAGCCCGCATAGGCAGTCACTTCCGACGTGATCTTGTAGGTGCCGCCGACGACCGGATTGAATCGATCATAGGTATGATCGCCATTGAGCGCGGTGCCGAGCTGGTCCATCAGCGTGACACGGGCCGCATTGAACCGCCCGCCTGCCGTCACCGCAAAGCGATCGTCCACGTTGAACGTGTCGAGCGCATAAAGTCCCTGATACTGGTTGACGGTGCGAAGCGACACCGGACCGATTGATGTCGGAACTCCGGACTGGCCCAGAAATATGCCGCTGCCCGTGACGACATAGTTCGTGCCTATGGTTGCCAATTCGGCGCTACCGGTAAAGCGGGTGCTGCTGACATCATAGCTTGCGCCGATCACGAAGCGGTTCTCATGACCGAACAACTGATCGCTGTTGGTTGCCTGCCCGGATACGCCAAACGTGGTCGATCGCGTGCTGGTGCGATCGATCTCGCCGAGTATGGCATCCGGCGCAAAGGGATTGACGAGCTGAGCGCCATTCAGGCCAAAAGCGGGGGTCGTATCATTGCCAAAGCACAAGAGCGTTGGATCGGCTCCGCAGGGCTGCGTATCGGTCGGGTTTCCGTCCACGGTGTTCTGGCTGAAGCGCCGCACATGCGCCGTGCCTTCAAAGGTCCAAGTCGGCGTCGCCTCCACCTTGCCGGTCAGGTTGAGATAACCGACCTTGTTGGAAGTGGTTTGTGGCGTTGTGTAGGTCGCGCCCCAATATTGCTGGAGCAACTCGGCCGGAACAGTGCTGGGTCCGGCCAGGGAATTGTTGGCGAGGCCCATGTTGAGGTGGAATTCGTTGCCTTCAAAGCGATACCCGACATCGCCAAAAAAGCGCCGGACGTCCGACGACGAGAAATTGCGGAAGCCATTGTCGTGAATGCCTTCAAGCGCTCCGTAGACCGCCCAGTTGTTGTCGACCTGCTTGCCCCATTGTGCAGAGCCATAGATGCGACCGAATGAGCCGCCCATGACGTCGATCTCGGCGCCGTGATAGTTGAAGCCGTTCTTCATCTGCAGATCGATGGCACCACCGAGCGCATTGAGACCGAACGCGGGATTGTTGGTCACAACCAGGGCCGATCGGATCGCGGCTGTCGGGATCAGGTCCCAATTGACAGTATCGGAAAAGGCCTCGTTGATGCGCACGCCGTTCTGATAGACGGCCAAGCCCTGCGGCGTGCCGGCCAGAGGTGAAGCGACGAAGCCGCGAAACTGCACATCGGGCTGGAATGGATTGCCGGTCACCTCATTGATGCTGAGACCAGGCACGTACTGCTGCAGGGCAACGGCGATGTCCGGCGAGCGGGTGCGGCTGATCTGGTTTGAATCGACCGCATTGATGCTGGCTGGAATCTTGTCAACTTCGATGCTGCCGGAGGCGCCGGGCGAGGTCGGATAAACGTAAACCCTGGTCCGGGGACGCGTTGCCACGCGGATCGTGGGTCTCGCCCGAGGGGACGCGCGCCTGGCGCTGGTCTGCGGCGGTGCCGTCACCTCGACGGCCGGCAGGTTCTGGACGTTGGTCTCCTCGTCCTGTGCGAAAGCCGCGTCGGTACCAACTACCATTCCCGTAGAAATTGAAAGTATAACCAGCCCACGAACCCCCATGGTCGACACGTCTCCACGCGCAATGTTCCGGCTCATTTGTCCCCGCCGGTTTTGACGTGAAGGATACAGGTCAAAGAGCGAAACGCGCCAGCTACAAAAGGTCGGGCGGTATCGGCACCATATTTCCCGACGAAATCGGGAATTATTCCCGATCCTCAACTCGCCGCCGTTGGGATCAGCGCCTCCACCGTCACGCCGCCCTCGCTGGATGCGACGTTGAGCGTGCCGCCGAGCGCGAGAATCCGCTCGCGCATGCCAACGAGACCGAAGCCGAGCTTCTGGCCCTCCTCCATGCCGCGGCCGTTGTCGCAGACCCGCACGCGTGCGCAGCCGCGTCCCTCCCGCGCGACACCGGGCTGCTCGGCCGGCTCGATCGTGACATTCACCGAGGTCGCGCGCGCGTGACGGAACACGTTGGTCAGCGCCTCCTGCACGATGCGATAGATGGTGAGATCGGCGGTCTCGCCGGTGACCCCGAGCTCGGGCGAGATCGTGGTTTCGATCCGCACGTCGGGATGCGACTCCCGCCACAGCCGCGACAGCGCTTCGAGCGCCTGCCGCAAGCCGAGCTCGGCAAGGCCCACGGGCCGCAGGCGCTCCAGAACCCGGCGGTTGAACTGCTGGAGCGCGTTGACCTGCTCCAGGATCGCACCGCAATGCTTGCGCACCGTCTCGGCACTCAGTTCGCGCGCCTCAGAGAGCTTTGCCAGCGCGCTCGCATGCGCGCGCAGCGAGAACAGATAGGGCCCGAACTCGTCGTGAAGTTCGCGGGCGATCTCCTTGCGTTCCCTGTCCTGGAGCGACACCGCGCGCTCGGCAAGGCGTCGCTTCTCCTCGACCGCCTCGCCCAGCGTCGCCGCGAGGTGGTTGAGCCGGGTACAGATCGCAGCGAGCTCCGGCGCGCCGCCGGGCGCGACGCGCGCGTCATAGCGGCCGGCTTCGAGCGCGATCATGGCCTGCGAGAGGGATTCGAGCGGTTTCAGCGCGCGGCTGACGACTGTCATGGTCACCAGGAAGAGCGCCAGCGCGATCGCCGAGCCGATCTCGAGCTGGGTCACGATGCCGTCCCAGATCTCGGCGATCTCGTCATTGGGATGTGAGGTGATGACCAGCGAGCCCGGATTGCCGTGGATCGAAACGGGGACGCTGACCGCGGTCTGCTCGGGATGAACCAGGCTGACGAACCAGGCCGGCGGCGCCCGCGCATCATCATCCTCGCCGGCGCGCGGCGGCGTCAACGCGTTGCCCGCGGCATCGCGCAGCGCGATGCTGATGTGGCGCTTCCGGTTGAGGTCGTGCGCGATCTGGTTCAGCCTGGCGTCGGGATCGGGCGCCTCCTTCAGCTCGGCGACGATCATCTCGATGAACTCGCGCGCCAGCCGGATCACGCTCTGGTCCTCCGCCTGGACGCGCGGCCCCGCCTCCGCGACCTGCCGCGCGATATTGACGCCAAGCCCCAAAGCCAGCACGAGCGCCAGCAGGAGATTGATGCGCCCGCGCAAGGATAAATTTTGCCACATTGCTTTCGCCCGCTGCCCGCGAAGGTTCGTTCATCGGGAGCGTTGACATGACCAAAGCGCCCGATATCTAATCCGAACCGTACAGCAATCTCGGCCGGGTTGCATGGTCCGACGCGGGACGTTCGTTGCGAGCGTTACCGTTGCGGAGGCTCATGCGACGGAAAAACCAAAGGCGCGAATGGCTGTCGCGGGGAACGCCTATGCGCATTCTGATCGTTGACGATCATCCTATCGTAGCCTCCGGCTGCCGTGCCGTGCTGGCCGACCAAGGCGAGATCGATATCCTGGAAGCCGCCGACGCCGAAAGCGGCGAGTGCGTGTTCATCGTCGAGCGCCCCGACATCTGCGTGATCGACATCAACCTGCCGACCGTCTCGGGCTTCGAGCTGGCGCGTCGCATCCTCGATCGCGCACCTGACGCCCGCATCATCATGTTCAGCATGAACGACGATCCGGCCTTCGCCGCGCGCGCCATCGAGTGCGGCGCGAAGGGCTACGTCTCCAAGACCGGCGATCCCAACGACCTCGTCGAGGCGATCCGCGCCGTCGGCAAGGGCGAAACCTATTTGCCGAGCGCGATCGCCCGCAGCATCGCGTTCGCCGGGCCCCAGCTCGCGCAGAATCCGTTGTCGAAGCTGAACGCGCGGGAGATGGAGATCCTGCGGCTACTGAGCGCGGGCAAGAGCCTCTCGGAGATCGCCTGGCTGGTGCAATCCTCCTACAAGACGGTCGCCAACACATCGTCGATCATGCGCCAGAAGCTCGGGGTGAAGACCTCGGTCGAGCTGGTGCGACTGGCGATCGACAGCGGCGTCGCCTGACGAAGCACGCTTTCGCAAAAATTCGGTCACATACGCGTTGCAATCTTGATGTGGCGAGACGCCACGGAGTTTTTCGGCATGACGATCCAGACTGTTTCGACCAACAAATCCTACGGCGGCGTGCAGGGCGTATATCGCCATGCGAGCAGCGCCACCAAGACCGACATGACCTTCTCGGTCTATGTGCCGCCGCACGAGGACGGCGCAAAGCTGCCGGTGGTCTGGTATCTCTCCGGTCTCACCTGCACGCATGCCAACGTCACCGAGAAAGGCGAGTTCCGCCGCGCCTGCGCCGAGCTTGGATTGATCTTCGTCGCGCCCGACACCAGCCCGCGCGGCGCTGACGTGCCTGGTGACCCCAACAACGCCTATGATTTCGGCCTCGGAGCCGGCTTCTATGTCGACGCCACGCAGGAGCCGTTCGCGCGCAACTATCACATGTGGAGCTACGTCACCGACGAGCTGCCGAGGCTGGTCGCAGAGAATTTTCCGGTCGATGCCAAGCGGCAATCGGTGATGGGCCACTCGATGGGCGGCCACGGCGCGCTGACGGTCGCACTGCGCAATCCGCACCGCTATCGCGCCGCCAGCGCCTTTGCGCCGATCGTCGCCCCCTCGCAAGTGCCCTGGGGCACCAAGGCGCTCACCGGATATCTCGGTCCCAACAAGGACACCTGGCGCGCGCACGACACCGTCGCGCTGATCGAGGACGGCGCGAAATATTCGGGCTTTCTGGTCGATTACGGCGATGCCGATAACTTCTTGACGGAGCAGCTTCGCCCTGAGCTGCTGCAGGTCGCCTGCACGAAGGCGAATATCCCGCTGACGCTGCGGCGACAGCCCGGCTACGACCACAGCTACTACTTCATCTCGACCTTCATGAGCGATCACCTGCACTGGCACGCGGCACGGCTGACGGCGTAGAGGCGCGCTCCTCTCTTCCCCCTCTCCCCGTTCTCACGGGGAGAGGGTTGGGGTGAGGGGCCGCATCCGCAAAGACGGTGGAAGATGGATTCGTTGAGGCCCCCCTCACCCGACGCGCTTCGCGCGTCGACCTCTCCCCGCAAGCGGGGCGAGGTGAAACTACTCCGGCTTGCCGTAGTTCGGCGCGAGGAGGCGGTTGCGGATCAGGTAGCTCATGGCGCGGGACCAGGATTCGTCGGTATTGCCGCGCATGTCGGCGCTGGCCACCGTCACGAGATTTCCGGTGTGCACGTCGCGCAGGTAAATGTTGAGGTTGAGGATCAGGTTCGAGACCTTCTGCACCACGCCGGTGATTTCGAGATCGGCGCCCAACTGCCCCGCCAGCTTGACGTCGCAACCGCCGCAAGCCTGGAGATTGCTGTGCCGGGCCGCATCGCTCACCGGCGCGATATCCACGACCTGGAACTTGCCGGACTGTGCCAGTTCCTTGCGCAACTGATCGCTGATCCGCAGCATGCGCTCGTTCTCCGGCTTCGATCCGTAGAACTCCCCCGGCAGGCTGGTGTCGATCAACTCGAAATCGAACACCGCAAGTTTCGGCGGATCGGCGAATGCGGCCGTACCAGTCAACACAAATAAGCCGGCCAGCAAAAGCGCTCGCATGATCGTGACCTGCTCCCTCGTGTCGCGACGACGAAATGCGGGGTTGCAAGCTAAGCCAAATCGGTCATGTTTCAAGGTGGGAAATACCTCTACCGATACCTAAGCCGGGGAGGACGAGAAGGAGGAAGCATGATCCGATGGTTGGTCCGCCTGATCGGCGTCAGTCTTGTTGGCGCTGGTCTTGCGGCGACGCAGGCGCTCGCGGCCGAGCCCACCGAGATCGGGATCGGCTATCTCGGCGCCGCCGGCACCAGATCGACCCTGTCGCTGGTCGAGCAGCCCGCCGAAAATGACGGCGTCGCCGGCGCGCGGCTTGCGGTCGAGGACAACAATACCACCGGCAAATTCCTCAACCAGCGCTTCAAGCTGGAGGAGCATCGCCTGAAGGAGGGCGAGGATCCGGTCCAGGCCGCGACCGCGCTCGCCGAGCACAACGGGTTCATTATCGCCGACCTGCCGGCGGACGCGCTTCTGAAGGTCGCCGACGGCCTGCGCGATCACGGCACGCTGCTGTTCAACGCCGGTGCGATCGACGAGCGGCTGCGCGAGACCGATTGCCGCGCCAATGTCATCCACGTGGCGCCGACGCGCGCGATGCTGGCGGATGCGCTCGGGCAATATCTGGTGTGGAAGCGCTGGTCGCGCTGGCTGCTCGTGGTCGGCTCGCATGACGAGGACAAGCTCTATGCCGATGCGCTGCGCCGCGCCGCCACGCGCTTCGGCGCCAAGATCGTGCAGGAGCGTACCTTCGAGGACACCGGCGGCGCGCGCCGCACCGATAGCGGCGTGACGCTGATCCAGCGCCAGATGCCCGTTTTTACGCAGCAGGCCCCTGCGTATGACGTGCTGGTCGCCGCCGACGAGAGCGAGGTGTTCGGTGCCTACCTGCCTTATCGTACTTGGGACCCCCGTCCTGTCGCCGGCTCCGCCGGCCTCGTTCCACGCAGCTGGGATGCGGCGCAGGACCAGTGGGGCGCCATCCAGATGCAGAACCGCTTCATGAAGCTGAATTCGCGGCGCATGACCGCGCTGGACATGCAGGCCTGGACCGCAGCGCGCATGATCGGCGAAGCGACCTCGCGCACCAATTCCGGCGACGTCAAGAAAGTCACCGACTTCATCAAAGGGCCGGATTTTTCCGTCGCCGCCTTCAAGGGCACGCGACTGACCTTGCGCGACTGGAATTTGCAGCTCCGCCAGCCGATCCTGCTGGTCGACGGCCGCATGGTGGTCTCGGTGTCGCCGCAGGAAGGTTTTTTGCACCAGGTCTCCGAGCTCGATACGCTCGGCTATGATCGCCCGGAGAGCAAATGCAAGTTGAAGTGAGCAACATGAGATGAAATCCGGCTACCGCCACAACGACGCCGCGCCCCCTCTCCCGCTTGCGGGAGAGGGTTGGGGTGAGGGTGTCTCCGCAAGAAAGAACCCCCTAGAGGAACGAGCCCTCACCCGCATCGCATCTTACGAAGCGACGCGACCTCCCCCGCAAGCGGGGGAGGTGAATCGAGCCCGTGGAGAGGGCGTTCGCATATCGCGTGGTTGGTTGCTATTGGCCCTGCTGATCTGGCCTCTCGCCGCGCCGGCACATGCGTTCATCGCCTATGTCTCGAACGAGAAGAGCAACACCGTCACGGTGATCGACACCGAGAGCTGGACGGTGACCAAGACCATCAAGGTCGGCCAGCGCCCGCGCGGCATCGAGTTCACGCGCGACGGGAAATTCGTCATGGTCGCGGTCGGTGACGACGACACCATCCAGGTGATCGACGCCAAGACGCAAGGCATCGTCGACACCCTGCCCTCCGGCCCCGACCCCGAGCTGTTCACCCAGGATGCGAGCGGCAAGGTGCTCTATGTCGCGAACGAGAACGACAACACGGTCACTGTGATCGATCTGGAGAAGCGCGCGCGGATCGGCGACATCCAGGTCGGCGTCGAGCCGGAGGGCATGACCATCAGCCCCGACGGCAAGACGCTGATCAACACGTCGGAAACGACCAACATGGCGCATTTCATCGACACGGATTCGCGCCAGATCGTCGGCAACGTGCTGGTCGACGCGCGCCCGCGCTTTGCCGAGTTCAAGCACGACAGCTCGGAGCTCTGGGTCTCCTCGGAGATCGGCGGCACCGTCTCGATCATCGATCCCAAAAAACGCGAGGTGATCGGCAAGGTCACTTTCGAGATCCCCGGCCTGCGACGCGAGGCGATCCAGCCGGTCGGCATCGGCATGACCAAGGACGACAAGACCGCCTTCATCGCGCTCGGGCCCGCCAATCGCATTGCCGTGGTCGACACCGCCACGCGCAAGGTGACGAAATATCTCCTGGTTGGACAGCGGGTCTGGCACATGGCGTTCACGCCGGATGAAAAATATCTCCTCACCACCAATGGCGTATCCAACGACGTCTCGGTCATCGACGTCGCAGCGCAGAAGGTGATCAAGACCATTCAGGTCGGCGAACTGCCCTGGGGCATTACGATCGCGCCATGACGACACCTGCACCGATCGCCGCCTCGACCGAAAGCGCGCCCCGGCTAGAGGCGGCCGCAGTGCCGGCGCTGTCGATCGACGGCATCAGCCACGCTTATGGCCCGCGCCGTGCGCTGATCGACGTCTCCTTCACGGTTCAGCCTGCGAGCTTCACGGCACTGCTCGGCCTCAACGGCGCCGGCAAGAGCACGCTGTTCTCTCTGATCACCCGCCTGTTCGGGATCCAGACCGGCCACGTCGGCATTTTCGGCCATGACATCAGCCAAAATCCTGGTGAGGCGCTGCGGCTGTTAGGGGTCGTGTTCCAACCGCGTACGCTCGACCTCGACCTGTCGCTGACGCAGAACCTGCTCTACCACGCCGCGCTCCATGGCATCAGCCGGCGCGAGGCGGCCGCGCGTAGCGCAGAGCTGCTTGGTCGCATCGGTCTTGCCGACCGCGCCGGCAACAAGGTGCGCGATCTCTCGGGCGGGCAGATGCGGCGGCTCGAGATCGCGCGGGCGCTGCTGCACCGGCCGCGCCTGTTGCTGCTGGACGAGCCGACCGTCGGCCTCGACGTCAAGGCCCGCGCCGACATCATCAGCCATGTCCGCCAGCTCGTGACCGAACAAGGCGTCGGCGTGCTCTGGGCCACGCATCTGTTCGACGAGATCACGGCGAGCGACGACCTCGTCGTGCTGCATCAGGGCAAGGTGCTGGCGAAGGGACCGGTCGGCCGCGTGATCGCCGAGGCCGGCGCGCAGGACGTCAATTCCGCCTTCATGCGCCTCACCGGGGCGCAGACGATGCCGGGAGGCGGCGCATGAGCAGCATCACCACGCGCGACGCCACACCACGCGGCTTCCCGCTCTCGGCCTACATGACCTGCCTCACCGGCATCGTCTGGCGCGAGGGCCTGCGCTTCCTGCACCAGCGCGAGCGCTTCGTCTCCGCGCTGGTGCGTCCGCTGGTCTGGCTGTTCATCTTCGCCGCCGGCTTTCGTCAGGTACTCGGCATCTCGATCATCCCGCCCTACGAGACCTACATCCTCTATGAGGTCTATATCGCGCCCGGGCTGATGGCGATGATCCAGCTCTTCAACGGCATGCAGTCCTCGCTCTCGATGGTCTATGACCGCGAGATGGGGAATATGCGTACGCTCCTAGTGAGCCCGCTGCCGCGCTGGTTCCTGCTGTTCTGCAAGCTGCTCGCGGGCACCGCGGTGTCGCTCTTGCAGGTCTACGCGTTCCTGGTCATCGCCTGGGCCTGGGACATCACGCCGCCGCCGCTCGGCTATCTCACGGTGCTGCCGGCGCTGGTGCTGTCGGGCCTGATGCTGGGCTCGCTGGGCATGCTGATTTCCTCCGGCATCAAGCAGCTCGAAAATTTCGCCGGCGTGATGAACTTCGTGATCTTCCCGATGTTCTTTGCCTCATCAGCCCTCTATCCGCTGTGGCGCGTGCAGGAAGGCAGCCCGTATCTCTACTATGTCTGCCAGGCCAATCCGTTCACCCACGCGGTCGAGCTGATCCGCTTTGCGCTCTATGGGCAGATCAACTGGATCTCGCTGGCGGTGGTCGCGACCTGCACAATCGTCTTCATGATCGGCGCGATCTATGCCTATGATCCGTCGCGAGGGCTGGCGCGACGCGGGCCCGCGGGAGGCGAAGGATGAGATTCCGGATCGTGACCATAGCCGTCCTGGCGGTCGCGGCATCGACCGCGGCCTCGCAGGCGGCCGATCCGCGCTATCCCGACTGGCCCTGCACGCAGGCAAAAGTCCCGGAAGTCTCGCTCGCCGCGGTCTGGGCCGGCCCGCCGCTCGACGACGTCCAGGACAAGTGGAAGGACAATGCCAAGGTGAGCGCGCTGGTCTCAAAATTATCGGCGCGCAAGACGCCACTGGATGATGCAGAGAAATCGGTGAAGGAGTTTCTGGCAAGCTCCGCCTCCGACAAGACCATGAACGCAAAGCTCCTGTTCGCCGGCCTGTTCGACACGCTCAACGCCCAGCGCTCCTCGGTGATGAACGGGCTCGAGCGGGTCAGTCGCAAGCAGCGCGAGGCCGCCGATAAGGTCCGCGACGACACCATCGAGCTCCAGAGGTTGCAGGGCGCAACGCCGCGCGACGAGGCCAAGGTCGACGCGCTGTCCAATCAGCTGATCTGGGAAACCCGCATCTTCGAGGACCGCCGCAAGGTGGTCCGCTTCGTTTGCGAGGTGCCGACGGCAATCGACCAGCGCCTGTTCGCACTCGGACGCGTGATCCAGCAGGAAATGGAATAGCGTCAGTCTCGTTGACGCCTGCGCGAACAGGGTTCCCGCTGCCCAGCGGGAATCGTGAACCTTTGCCACACTGTCGGCCGGAACCAAATCTATTTAAGATGTCTTGTCGAAATGAAACCTAGACGTCGGGAGGCCTCGATGGGAACAGCAAAACTCCTTCTCGCCAGCGCTGCGGCCATCGGCTTGCTTGCCTCGGCGGCCATCGCCGAAGACAACATGAACGGAATGATCACCAAGATCGACCGGCTCAACAGCACCATTTCGATCCAGGAGGTGCAAGGCGGCACGGTCGGCGCCAATGGCGGTGCGACGGGCCCGGTGCAGGAGTTCAAGGCCAAGGATGCAGGCATGCTCGAGAGCGTCCATGCCGGCGATCGTGTGAGCTTCTCCACCGACGCCAACGGCTCCAAAACCATCACCAAGCTGCAAAAGGCGAAGTAGCGGCGCCTCGCGCGCACCTGCTATTTGCCTTCATCCGGCCGCGGCTCCGGCGGTGTCTCTGATGTCATGAGCCTGGCGCGTTCCCAGCCGTCGGTACCCTCGGGATACCAGGCGATGTTGGCGTAGCCATAGCCGAGCGCGCGCTTGGCCGCGTTCCACGACATCCAGCAGTCGGCGAGGCAGTAGATGACCAGCAACGCCGACTTGCTGCCGTGCGAGGCGCGTTCAAGGCCGCGGCGGAAATAGTCCTCCATCGCGGGCGGCAGCGCGCCATAGCCGGTGTCCGGCAGCCAGATGCTGCCGGGGATGTCAAAGCGCGGCGTATCGCGCCAGATCGTGCCCGCGGGAAGATTCTTGGGCTTCGGCGGGCGCGGCATCACGTCGATGAAGGCGCCGCTCTTCTCGTGCCAGATCGCTTCCGCCTCCGCCGTCGTCAGCACGCGTGCGCCGGCGAGCGTCGCCGGCACCGGCGCCCGGTAGTTGTCGGTGCGATAACCCTCCGGCTCAAAGGGCTCCTGCTGCTGCGCAAGCGCCGGCGCGAGGAGCGCTGCGGCAACGAGCGCAGCGGCAAGATGCCGCCTCATGAGAACGTACTCATGGCGATTTCGTCATGGCGACTTCTTGGCAGTCTCCGCGCCGAGCGGGCGGTCGCTCTCATCGAGCAGCGGCACGCCAAAATCGACCAAAATCCTGTTGATCTCGGCCTGGTTCTCCTGGATGAGCCGGTTGAGCTGCCGCTTCCAGTTCTGGTCGGCGGGGCGCACGCCCATCCCGATGCGATAGACGAGCTTTGGCCCGGTGGTTTCCTTCACCAGCGCCGTGACATGGAGCGGCTGCGCGGCCTTCTTGGCGTAAAAGCCGGCCATCGGGCCCCACAGCACGCCGGCATCGATCTTGCCGGCATTGAGATCGTCAACCATCGCCTGCGCCGAATTGTCGAAGCGGGTGTCGATCATCAACGGATAGGGCTTTGCGTTCGCCATCAGGCCCGCGATCGCCATGTTGGTCGCCGGCGGAGTGCCCGCGATGATGCCGATGTGCTTGCCCTTCAGCCTCTCGTCCTCGAGCGTATCGACGTCCTCGAGCCCGCTGCCGGGCTTGGCGATCAGCGCATAAGAGGTTCGGTAATAGGGATTGGTGCCCTGGACGAGATCATCGCCTTGCGGAAAGCCCATGATGACGTCGCAGCGATGCGCGCCCAGCGTCATGCGCACGAAGCCGGTCGCCTGCGGGAAGAAGACGTAGTCGAGCTTCTTCTGGAGTTTTTCGGCGAAGAATTCCGCGAGCTTGTTCTCGAAGCCCTCCCCCTTCTCGTTGGAGAACGGCAGGTTGCGCGGATCGGCGCAGACGCGCAGCACTTTTGGATCGACCAATTCGAACGAAAGATCGCCGCTGTCCGTGGTCTGTGCGCGCGCGGCGCCATCAGCGACAGATATTGCAGCAATCGCCAACATCGAGAACAACCAGCGACGATGTCGTCCGGCCTCCGTCATCGCGCTTCCTCCTGTTTTCTTGATTGAATGCTATCCATGGATCACGTTACGCGCCATGGTTGGCGAAGGTTCTTGCCGACTTCGCTTGATGACTCGACTTGTTGCAGTGCAATGCCGCGCGATGTTCGGAACTGAGGCGTAAAGATGGCGCATGTCGCTCGGCTGATCGCGGTGCTTGCCCTGCTGGGACTCTCGACGCTAGCACGCGCAATCCCACCTGAATTGCCTGTGAGCGAAGTCGCCCCCGGAATTTTCGTGCACGCCGGGGCAATTGCCCTGATGAACTCCGAGAATGAGGGTGCGATCGCCAATGTCGGCTTCGTCATCGGCAAGGACGCGGTCGCGGTGATCGACACCGGCGGCAGCGTCCGCGAGGGCGCGGCACTGCTTGCCGCCGTACGGGCGCGGACCGACAAGCCGATCCGCTACGTCATCAACACCCACGGCCATCCCGACCACATCTTCGGCAATATAGCCTTCGCCCACGAGGGCACGAGCTTCGTTGGCCATGCGAAGCTCCCGCAGGCGCTTGCCACACGCGGGTCGTTTTATCTGGACAATTTCCGCCGGACCATGGGCGCGGAGCTGATCGATCCCGTCAGGATCGTGCCGCCGACGCTGCTCGTCACCGACACAATGCGGCTAGACCTCGGATCGCGTAGTCTCGTATTGCGGGCGTGGCCGGCCGCACACAGCGACAACGACCTGACGGTGCTGGACGAGGCGAGCAAGACGCTGTTTGCCGGCGATCTCGTGTTCCTCGGCCATGTTCCGGTGATGGACGGCAGCATCCGCGGCTGGCTCGCTGTGCTCAGGCAGATCGAAACCTTGCCGGCGCAGCGCGTCGTTCCCGGTCACGGTCCCGTGAGCGATTGGCCCGCAGCGCTCGCCGATGAGCGCCGTTATCTCGAAACCCTGCTCGCCGACGTGCGCGCGCTCAATCAGAAGGGCGAGCCGATCAGGGCGGCTGCGGACAAGGCAGGCGCAAGCGAGCGTGGGCGCTGGCAATTGTTCGACGATTACAATGCGCGCAACGCAACCGCAGCATTTTCGGAAATTGAATGGGAGTAGCGCTCGCGCTACGCTGCCGCCCTGCTTCGTCCACGCGAGAGCCGCGCTCATGATCAAACATTCGCTTCGCCTGACCTTTGCGGCCACACTGCTCGGCATGGCGCTCGCGGCAACGCCCGCGCGCACTGAAGAGGCCTATGATCCCTGGCCGGGCCTCGTGCAGGACATCTTCAACAACCGCCCGATGAACGACGGCAACGACGTCATCGGCATCGAGATGCCTTACCGTGCGGAAGATGCGGCCATCGTGCCGGTCACGCTGCGCGCAAAGCTTTCGCCCGGCGACAACAGGCGCATCCGCGCGATCACGCTGGTGATCGACCGCAACCCGGCGCCGATGGCGGCGAGGTTCGAGCTCGGGCTGGATGCCAATGTCTCGGAGATCTCAACGCGCGTGCGGGTCAACAACTACACCGACGTCCACGCCGTCGCCGAACTCAGCGACGGGCAGCTCTATGTGAGCAAGACCTATGTGAAAGCGTCCGGCGGCTGCTCCGCACCGGCGGCGAAGAACGCCGAGGAAGCCAAAAATCGGCTCGGCCAGATGCGCTACCGGCAATTCGATCGCGCGGATGAAGCGCCCGCCAGCCGGATCCGGGAGGCGCAGATCATGATCGGCCATCCCAACAATTCCGGCTTGCAGATGGATCAGGTCACGCAGCTCTATATCCCTGCGTTCTTCGTCAACCAGCTCAGGCTCTGGCAGGACGACAGCCTCGTGCTCGCAGTGGAAGGCGGCATCTCGATCTCGGAGGATCCCAACATCCGCTTCACCTACGTCTCCACCGGCGCAAAACACTTTCGCGCGGAGGCGACGGATACGGACGGGCACATATTCCGGAACGAGTGGGATGTAGGGAAGCCGGGGATGTAACTTTCGATCTCCGTCATTCCGGGGCGGTCCGCAGGACCGAACCCGGAATCTCGAGATTCCACAATGCGCAATTGCGCATTGGGGTTCGACGCTTCGCATCGCCCCGGAATGACGGTGTGATCAGAAACACCTCACCTCGGCCTCGGCCTGCGCGCGCCGGAGATCGTTGACGGCTGAGGTCGCCTGCTCCGAGGTGCGAAACTGGGCGCCGAGGTTTCCACGTACCTGCGACATGCTGAGCGCGGTTTCTGCGGTGACATATCGTTCATAGGGCACGATCGAGGCGACGACGTCGATCGAGCAGGAGCATTGCTCGATCGCCTGCCGGGTCTCGCCATTGGCCTTCATACAACCATAGACGTATTCGGCACGTGCCGAGGTCGGATAATCATTGGCCTCCTCGGCCGGCGCCGCCATCGCTGTGGCGGCGAGCACGGTCAGGGCGGCGACAATCGGTCGTAGCTGTCGTGCTGAGATCATGGCCGTCCTCCCGCTGGTTGCGATGGAAACTATGCTATGCCTATGGTTCTGAAAAGCACACGTCTTATGGAAATGGCCTGGAAGTGATGGGACGCCTGGTTCGAACATTGGCCGTATCGATTGCTCTCGCGTTGACGCAAGGCGGGACCAGCCACGCTGCGGACACAATCCGCCTCGCGGTGCAGAAAACCGGGACCTTCTCCTGGGAACTGGCTGCGATCCGCGACCAGGGTCTCGACAAGGCCGCCAATCTTTCGCTCGAGGTCACCGAGCTCGCGAGCACCGAGGCCGGCAAAATCGCGATGCGCGCGGGCAATGCCGACATCATGCTGTCGGACTGGCTGTGGGTGTCGCGCGAGCGCGCGCTCGGCGCCAAGCTGACCTTCTATCCCTATTCGAGCGCGCTCGGCGCGGTGATGGTGCCTGCCTCTTCGCCGATCAAGACGCTTGCGGACCTGAAGGGCCGCAAGCTCGGCGTTGCCGGCGGCGCCATCGACAAGAGCTGGCTGCTGCTGCAGGCGCGGATGAAGCAGGACGGCATCGACCTCAAGTCGGACGCGAGCATCGTCTACGGCGCCCCGCCGCTGCTCGCCGCCAAGGCACTCGACGAAGAGATGGATGCGAGCCTCAATTTCTGGAATTTCTGCGCCCAGCTCGAGGCCAAGGGCTTTCGCCGCCTCGCCGGCATCGAGGAGATCTTGCCCAATCTCGGCGCCAAGGGACCGGTCGCGGCAGTCGGCTACGTCTTCGACGAAGGCTGGGCGGCGAGCCACCGTGACGTCGTGGCGCGCTTCATCGCAATGACACGCAAGGCCAAGGAGCTACTGACCACCTCGGATGCCGCATGGGAGAAGGTCGCACCGCTGACCGGCACCAGCGATCCCGCCCTGCTGCAGGCCTATCGCAACCGCTATCGCGACGGCATCCCGCACCGGAACATTGACGACGAAGAGGCCGATGCGCGCGTGCTCTATCGCGTGCTGGCCGAGGTCGGCGGCCGAGAGCTGGTCGGGCCGGCACCGGAGCTCGATCCCGGCACCTTCTATCACGCACCCGGCGGAGACTGACGTTGCTGCGTCTCGTCTCGTTTGCCCTGTTTCTTGCGATCTGGTGGATCGCCGCGCTGTTCGTCGGCGGGGCAAAACTGCCCTCGCCGCCTGCGGTGCTCAACGTGATGATCGCGGAAGCGGCCTCCGGCGCGCTGTTCCTGCATCTCGGAGCGACGCTGGCGCGCGTCATACTGGCCTTCGTGCTGGCGATGTCGCTCGGCAGCGCGATCGGTTATCTCATGGGCCGCAACAGGCTCGCCGACCGGCTCGGCGATCCCTGGCTGATCCTGCTGCTCAACCTGCCCGCGCTAGTCGTGATCGTGCTCGCCTATATCTGGGCTGGCCTCACCGAAGCCGCAGCCATCGCGGCGATCGCGATCAACAAGCTGCCGACCGCGGTGGTCACCTTGCGAGAGGGGACGCGGGCGCTCGACCGCTCGCTGGACGAGATGGCGACGGTGTTCGCGATGTCGCGCTGGCGCACCTTCCGCCACGTCGTGCTGCCGCAGCTTGCGCCCTATGTCGCCGCCGCTGCGCGCTCCGGCCTGTCGCTGGTCTGGAAGATCGTGCTGGTCGCCGAACTCCTGGGACGGCCGAACGGCGTCGGCTTCGAGATCGGCGTCGCCTTCCAGCTGTTCGACACCCCGCGCCTGCTCGCCTATTCGCTGACCTTTGCGGCCGTCGTGCTCGTCATCGAGACCCTGCTGGTGCAGCCGTTTGAAACCCGCTCAACCCGGTGGCGGCCCCGTGCGGCTTGAAGTCGACATTTTAGGCAAGACCTTCACAAGCGCCGCGGGGGGGACGCACGAGGTGCTCGCGCCGGTCAAGTTCTCGCTCGGCGCCGGCGAGGTCGGCGTCCTGGTCGGCCCGTCCGGCTGCGGCAAAAGCACGATGCTGCGCATCATCCTGGGTCTCGACCGCGATTTCCAGGGCGACGTCAGGCGCCCGCCGAACGTGCGCATCGGCATGGTGTTCCAGGAGCCCCGGCTGTTGCCGTGGCGTTCGGTCGAGCAGAACGTGCGGCTGGCGGCGCCCGAGGTCGACGACGTCAAGCTTTCCGAGCTGTTCAAGATCCTCGAGCTGGAAGAGCATCGCAGCCACTATCCCGGCGAATTGTCGCTCGGGCTTGCGCGTCGCGTCGCGCTCGCCCGCGCTTTCGCCGTCGAGCCCGACCTGCTGGTGCTCGACGAGCCCCTCGCCTCGCTCGACGACGCGCTGGCCGGCCGCTTGCGCGAGGAGATTGCAACGCTGGTCGCAAGCCGGCCGGTGATGACGCTCCTGGTGACGCACAGCCTCGACGATGCGGTGCGCCTCGGCGACCGCCTGTTCTTCCTGTCGCCGCGGCCGGCACGGATGCTGGCCGAGGTGCCCATCGGCATCCCCCGCGGCGCGCGGGGCGAGGCCGAGATCGCCGCGATCAAGGCCGGCCTGGTGCGGCGAACGCAGGGCGAGCGCGCCGGGCGCGACGTCTCATAGGCGGCCGCTTTGCTAAAGCGCGATAAGATCGCGCTTTAGGTAATTGTTGGAGCATGATCTTTTCGGAAAACCGCTTCCCACTTTTCCGGATCATGCTCTGGCGTGCTAAACAAGCCGGCGGCGGAGTTTGATCATGAAGCGAACGGTCGCCCTGACGATGTTCGGCCTCGCGCTTGTCGCGTCTGCGGCAAACGCGCAAGACATGATGCGCGACCTCGACCTCACCTCGCCGGCGATGACGTCGGCCGAAATGACGAGGCCGGAGGTCGAAGCCGTGCTGGCGAAAGCGAATGCGGCCGCGCCGGCCGATTTTACCGGCAAGCGGCTGTCCGGCCTTGATCTCTCGGGGCTGGACCTGTCCGGCGCCATCCTCCGCGCCGCGCGGCTCAACAAGACGAAGCTCGCTGGCGCGCGGCTGGATCGCGCGATCCTCGATCAGGCCTGGTTGCTGGAGGCGGACCTCACCGGGGCAAGCCTGAAGGGCGCCAATCTGTTCGCCTCGCAGATGGCGCGCGCGCATCTCGACGGCGCCGATCTGACCAGTGCGCGCATCGCCGCCGACCTTTCCGGTGCAAGCCTCATTGGCGCCTCCATCGCGGACGCGCAGCTCGGCGCCGATATGCGCAACCAGTCGATGGGACTGATGCGGACGGTGCTGCGCTCGGCGAAGCTTTCGGGGCTGAACGCGCGCAACGCCGACCTCTCGCGCGTCGATCTCGAATTCGCCGTACTCAAGGGCGCCGACCTCACCGGCGCCTCGCTCAAAAGCGCCCAGCTCGGCGGCGCGGATCTCAGTGGCGCGACCGTCATCGGCACCGATTTCGAGGGCGCCGATCTCGTCTCGACCAGGCTGGTCGCACCGATCGGACTTGACCGCGCGAAGAATTTCGACAAGGCAAGGAACGTCGAGCGCGTCATCAGAGAATGACGGCATGAGGAGGAGCGGCTGATGATGCGTTGGTGTCTGGCTTTGATCGTGGTGGTGGCATGCGCCGGCGAAGCTGCCGCGCAGGGCAAGGGCAAAGGCGTCCGGCTCTGGAATCTGACCTCGGAGACCATCTCCGGCTTCCAGCTCTCGCCTGCCGGCAAGACCGAATGGGGACCGAACCAGACCTTGAACGACAAGGACAAGGAGGTCGACCATGACGAGCGGCTGCGCATCACCGGCGTCGAGCCGGGCCGCTACGACGCCAAGGTCAGCTACCCCAACTCACGGAGTTGCGTCGTGCGCGATATCGAGATCAGGGCGGACGCGGTGTTCTCGATTGCCGACAAGGACCTGAAGGACTGTACCAAATAGCACGGCGGCTCAGGCGGCGGGCTTTGCTCCGCCCGCCTCCGCCTTGTCGTTGCTGTGCGGATATTCGCAGCGCCAACGCACGGCCTGCCATTTCGGATGCTCGCCGACCCATTGCGCGATATAGGGCGGCGCCGCCATGGCGCACTGCCTCGGTGACCCGCCATAGGCGAACACCAGGTGCTGCTCCTCGCAGGTGGTCGGCGAGAGCACCGCGCAGACAGTCACAATCAGATCAATCGGATTCATGCCTGAAATCCCTCATAGTCGCCAAGAGATAGCATAAAGGGCTACGCTGCACGCGGCGGGAAGTTTCAAACCGGCGTGAAATGGCGCAGGAACCGGCGGGTCAAAGCCCTCGCGCTGATAGCCGCTGGGCCCTCCACGGCGCCGCGGGACGAAACCCGCGCCTTGCCGCCAGTTGATTTCGCCAATAAGCTGGTTCCCAACAAACTGCTAACAGGCTAATGGCTCTCGCAGAAACCCGATGGCGCGGCGTTGCAGTCGCTGTGCGTTTGCTGGCGCTGGTTGCCGGCATCACGACCTTCGCCGGTCAAACCCCTCAAGCTGTTTCGCAGCCGTCGCAATCGGACAGCCCGAATGCGAGCCGCGCCGAGCCATCCCGCACTGCAAACACCGAGCAGGCCGTCGTCAAACTCACTCCCAGCCAGCAGAAGCAGATTGGACTTGAAACGGCAGTTGTGGAAGCAGCGCCGCACCCCGAGCAATTTCGCGCATACGGCGCAGTGCTGGATATCTCCCGCATCACCGAGCTGACCAACAGTTACGCCAATGCGCAGGCTCAGCTCCAGACGGCCCAGGCCCGATTCGAGGTTGCAAAGAGCGCATTCGACCGGACCAAAAATCTCGTCGACTCCGCGGCGCTTCCAAAGAAGGAAGCCGAAACCGCAGAGGGAACGTTGCGGACGGACAAGGCCGCGCTCGCGGCTGCGGAGTCACAGCTCAGGACTCTCGCCGCAACGGCGCAGCAGGAATGGGGGCCGGTGATCGGCCGCGGCATCGTCGAGCGCTCCCCCGCCGTGGTCCGGCTGATCGAACGCGATCAATTTCTCGTCCAGGTGACGCTGCCGCCGGGCGTAACCGTCATCGGGACCCCAGGGACGGCTCTCGCGCAGGCGCCGACGCGGAACGCGAATATCGATCTGCAGTATGTCTCCCCGGCGACGCGTACCGACCCGCGCATTCAGGGATTGAGCTATTTCTTCTCGGCACCTGGCGACAGCGGACTGCTGCCCGGCATGAACACCACGGTTTACGTGCCGTCAGGCAACACATACGAGGGCGTGTTCGTCGAGGATACCGCAATCGTGCGGTGGCAGGGTCGATCGTGGGTTTACCTGCGCGTCAACGCCGATGGCTTCAGACGTCATCCGATCAACACCGATCAGCCCGTATCGGATGATGACTACGTCGTCCGGGACATTCCGTCGGGTTCGGAAATCGTGATGCGAGGGGCGCAGGTCTTGCTGTCCGAGGAGGCAAAGAGCGAGCTCCGGGGCGACACCGACAATGACTGACGGCATTGGCTCAGGCAGGTCAGGGCCACAAGTCGCTCTCGTAGCTTTCGCCATTCGCTTCCGCGGCGTCGTACTGGCGCTTTCATGCGCGCTGCTCGGCTACGGACTGTTCGCACTTGGCGAAGCCAAATACGGCGTTTTCCCCGAATTCGCGCCGCCACAGGTGACTATCCAGACCGAAGCGCCTGGCCTCAGCCCGGAGCAGGTCGAGATTCTCGTGACACAGCCGATCGAAACCTCGATCAACGGCCTCGCCGGTGTCGAGAGCCTGCGCTCGTCATCGATCCAGGGCCTCTCCGTGGTCACCGTCATCTTCCAGGCGGGCAGAGACATCTACCGTGGGCGCCAGTTGGTGACCGAGCGCCTCGCAGCCGTGGCCTCGCGGCTGCCACAAGGCGTGCAGTCACCGTCGATGACGCCTTTGACGCCGCTGGCCGGTACGGTTCTGGTCATCGGCCTGACCTCCGACGAGCGATCCCTGATGGACTTGCGCACGGTTGCGGACTGGACCGTAGCCAGGCGCCTTTTGGCCGTCCCGGGCGTGGCGCAAGTGTCCACGTACGGCAAGGATGTCAGGTCGTTGCAGGTGCAGGTTCGGCCTGACGATCTGATCCGCTTCCGGATCGGCATGAATGACGTCCTGGCTGCTGCGCGCAAGGCCACAGGAGTGCGGGGCGCCGGCTTCGTCGATACGGCCAATCAGCGCATCACGCTGCAAACCCAGGGGCAGTCTTTGACGCCCGACCAGCTTGCCCGCACGGTGCTTCTGCACGAGGGTGGCGCCAGCGTGGTGCTCGGCGACGTCGCGACCGTCGTGACCGCCCCCGAACCACCGATCGGGGCCGCCCTGATCAACGGCGCGCCCGGCATCATGCTGATGGTGAATCAGCAATACGGCGCGAATACCAGGGAAGTCACCACGCGGGCGGAAGCCGCGCTGCAGGAACTCCGCCCGGCGCTCGAAGCCGATGGGATT
The DNA here is from genome assembly GCF_024199885.1 of Bradyrhizobium sp. CCGUVB23. NCBI lineage: Bacteria > Pseudomonadati > Pseudomonadota > Alphaproteobacteria > Hyphomicrobiales > Nitrobacteraceae > Bradyrhizobium > Bradyrhizobium sp. CCGUVB23. The sequence continues at coordinate 6,859,729 of NZ_JANADQ010000001.1, read as the reverse complement.
CAGCTCCACGCCGATCTGTTTCGTCCCGCCAACTTCATCGACACGGCGACGGAGAACGTGCTCTACGCCTTGCTCATAGGCGGGGCACTCGTGATCATCGTGCTGTTCCTGTTTCTGTTCGATTGGCGCACGTCGGTCATCAGCTGCACCGCTATTCCCCTGTCATTGATCGTGGCGGTGCTCGCCCTGCAATGGATGGGCGAAACCCTCAACACAATGACATTGGGCGGCCTTGCGATCGCCATCGGCGAAGTCGTCGATGATGCCGTGATCGGCGTCGAGAATGTGGTTCGCCGATTGCGCGAGAATCGCAGGGCAAGGGAACCCAGAGCCGAGGCCCGCGTGGTGCTCGACGCCTTCCTCGAGGTGCGCACCGCCGTTGCCTACGCAACGTTTGCGGTGCTGCTGGTGTTCTTTCCGATCCTCGCCCTGTCGGGTATCGCCGGCCGCCTCTTCGGCCCCCTCGGCATTGCCTACATCTTTGCAGTGCTTGCCTCGCTCGCGGTCGCTCTTACCGTAACGCCGGCGCTCTCGATGCTGCTGCTGACCGGGAGGGCCGACCGCCAGCGCCTGCATGAACCACCCGCCGTGCGATGGTCCCGCCGCTATTACCAGGCATTGCTGCGTCGCATCGGCCGTTTCCCGAAGCTCGTGATGACGGCGGCCGTGGTTCTGACGATCACCGCCGCGGCCATGGTGCCGTTCTTCGGCGGGACGTTCCTGCCGGACTTACGCGAGGGCCATCTCATCCTGCACGTCTCCGCGCTTCCTGGCACATCGCTCGACGAATCGCTGCGCATCGGCAAGCTGATCACGGATACGCTCAAGCAAATTCCCGGCATACGCAGCGTGGCGCAGCACACGGGCCGTGCCGAAGCCGGCATCGATACGGTGGGAACGCATTCCAGCGAGTTCGAGGTCGACCTGCAAGCCGGACTGTCCGGCCACGAGCAATCCGAGGCAGAGACGCGCATCAGGGCCGCTTTGGCCGACTTCCCCGGCATTTCCTTCTCGAGCAAGACCTACTTGACGGAGCGGGTGGAGGAAACCGTTTCGGGATTCAGCGCGGCAGTCGCCATCAACATCTACGGACCCGACCTCGACTCACTCGAGGGCGCCGCACGCGATGTCGCGCGGGAGCTCGACGAAGTCCGCGGCGCGATCGACGTGCAACAGCGATCCCCGCCGGGGATGCCGCAGGTCAATGTGACGCTCCGCCCGGCCGATCTGCAGCGCTGGGGGCTCGATGCGGTCGACGTGCTTGAATTGATCCGCACCGCCTATCAGGGCGACGTCGTCGGACAGGGCTATGAAGGCAATGCGGTGTTCAATGTCATCGTGGTCCTGGACGCGCCCGCCCGCGCTCGTATCACTCAGCTCGGGGACATGCCGCTGCGCACGCCGAGCGGAGCCTACATTCTGCTGAAGCAAATCGCCGACGTCTACGAAACCTCCGGCCGCTATCAGATCCTGCATCAGAACGCCCAGCGCGTTCAGACAGTCACGGCAAATGTCAGTGGACGCGATCTCGAATCCTTCGTCGTCGCAGTCAAGCGCAAGATGGCGCGCGAGGTCACTCTGCCACCCGGTGCACATATCGAATTTGCGGGAGCGGCCGAGGCGCAGGCGCGCTCGCGGCGCGATCTCATCGTCAACTCGCTCCTCGCCGGGACCGGCATCATCCTTCTGCTTGCGATGGTCACCGGTCATTGGCGAAACCTGCTGCTGGTGCTGATCAACATGCCTTTCGCGTTCGTCGGAGGCGTGTTTGCACTGGCCCTGACCGGCGGCCTGCTCTCGCTCGGTTCGATGGTCGGCTTCGTGACCCTGTTCGGGATCACGCTACGCAACTCCATCCTAATGATCTCGCACTACGAGCACCTCGTTCTGATCGACGGCCGTGTGTGGGGGCCCGACACTGCGATCGAGGGTGCGGCGGACCGTCTTGTTCCGATCCTGATGACGTCCCTGGTGACGGGTCTCGGCCTGTTGCCGCTGGCGCTTGGCGCGGGCGAACCAGGACGAGAGATCGAGGGCCCGATGGCGATCGTCATCGTTGGAGGCCTCGTGACGTCGATGGCTCTCAATCTGCTGCTGCTGCCGACGCTTGCGCTTCGCTATGCGCGTTTCAAGGTGAGGCCTGAACTAAAAACCGGAAGCGCCGCGGCCTAGTGGATGGAGGCGTGGCGACTGCACGAAGTCAGATCCGGGATTGGGCGCGTCGAACGCGTCGGCGTAGCCAACGCCACAAACACCACCGCGGCTCCAACGGTCTCACCGTTGAAGCCGCGGCAGGTCGTCTGGATCGTCTTACTTGCGCGAAGCGCAGGCGTACATGTTGATTTCCATGCCGACCGACACTTCCACGATCTTCGGAGCTTTCCAAGCCATTCGGGGTCTCCCAAGGTATTGAGCGCGACATCGCGCGAGCCAAAACCTAGGGCTGCATCGCCGATCACGCAAGCCTGTAATCACGCGCCGAACATTTCTTGTTCGATTCTTTTGCAAACCTAGTTCTCTCTCGGGCAAAACGCCTTCACTTTTGGGCAAACGCGCACGCAGCCTTGTGCGATGCATCGGGAGCCTTTCCCGAATTCGATGCTCCGGGAGAATTTCCCGACACCGACATGGGCTGATGTCAGCAAGTCCTTAACAACCCTTGTCGGCTGTTTGCGGATTGTCCTTTGCGCCTTCCGCGCGTTGTGCCGCGGTCGGCTGGCTCTGCATCTGCCGCTGCGCATCTTTCGACGACGCAGCCGTCTCACCACTGGCGCGATTCATCGTGCTGGTCGGCGGATGCCGACTCACATCATTCGCAGAGCCGTGCGACTGTGCCGAGCCGACGGTCACAGGACCCGAGCCCGCGTCCTTGTCGGTGGTCGCGTTGCCGGTGTTGCAGGGAGCTGCCATTGCATTGCCGACGCTCAAGACCAGGATCGAGCATGCGGTCAAAATGAGGCGTTTGGTGTTCATCTGATCTCCTCTCCTCCCGCAGCACTGCCCCGGAGCGATGCGGGATGTCGCGGGAGAAACAGGTCGGCGCGTCCCAGGTTCCGGGTGGCGGGAGAGAATTGATTGCGCTGTAGTCGCAACCAATGCACGGGATCTCGGAGAGATTCATGGCCACGTTCTGCAGACGATTCACGATTTCACTGCTCGTTGCGGGTCTCGCATTTCCGGCGATTGCCGGCGAGCGTCGCGATGAACGAGCCGCGCCGCGATCGGGCGCGACGGCAACCCTCACCGGCAAGGCAAGTCTCACCGGCAAGACAAATCTTACCGGCAAGGAACGACTCGGCCCGAAATGGACGGATGAACAGCGGATCGATGATTGCAACGTGCCGCCCGACAAGCGCGGCGTGAGCCTGCGTCCGATCACCTGCCCGAACGCACAGACGAATTAGACGCAAGCCTGAAGCGGCAACCAGGCACTCATCTGAGCAGCCGCAGCAGGGCGCGTCCTGCGGGCGACCTCAGTTCCTTGGCGTCGAGCGTTCCATCCTTGTCGGGATTGGCCGCGTTGAAGCGCTGCTCCACAACAGCGAGATATTCGTCGAGCGTCAGCGTTCCATCGTGATCCGGATCGGCCGCTGCGAGTTCCTTTGCCGTCAACCGTCCGCGCAGCTCGCGCGCATCGAGCGTTCCGTCATGATCAGGATCGAGCTTGGCGAACACCGCGGTCGCGGCCTTCTTCACCTCGGCAAGATCGAGCGTGCCGTCATTGTCCGTGTCGAACATCTTGATGGCGTTCGGGGATGCCGACCAGGCGGGACCGCCGAGCAATGTGCCTGCAACTGCGAATGCAATGGAGCGACGCGATATCATCGAAAACCTCCCGGCTCGGGCTCCCGGCGCGCCCATGGAATCGAAACAGGTTGCCTGCCGGGACCATGGTTCGAATTCTACGCGGCTCCTCGCGCACACGCAAAGCTGGCAACGACACAGGAGGCAATCTTCGTGCCGCGGAATTTTTCGCCGTGCACCTTGTATGCAGTGCGAAATGTCGGGCGGTTTACCAGGGGTGACTGCCGTCTGGCGTCCAACAATTCGGCAGCGCGTTTGCGACTTTCGTATTGACGCATTTTACGTTCCATCGGAGTGTTGCAATCGCAGCGTCAAAAGGCGCGCACATTGGGAGGAACGGATGAAACGCTTTGCGATGGCCGCGAGCCTCGTCATGCTTGCGTCGACGGGTGTGAATGCCCAGACCACAGAACAACTCAACAAGGGCGCGTCAGACACATCGAATGTTCTCAACTACGGGATGGGCTACAATCTTCAGCGTTTCTCGACGCTGAATCAGATCAACAAGGACACCATCAAGAACCTCGTCCCAGTCTGGAACTACAGCTTCAATGACGATCGCAGCGAGGAATCGCAGCCGCTGGTGTACCAGGGCGTGATCTACGTGACCTCGCACAACGCCACCATGGCGGTCGACTCCAAGACCGGCAAGCAGATCTGGAAGACAAAGGTCGAGTACCCCGCCGAAACGCCGCGTATCGTCTGCTGCGGCATCATCAACCGCGGCGCCGCGCTGTACGACGGCAAGGTTTTCCGCACCACGCTCGACGCCAATGTGATCGCGCTCGACGCCAAGACCGGCAAGGAGCTGTGGCGCGAAAAGGCCGCCGACATCAAGGAAGGCTATTCGATGACGGTGGCCCCGCTGGTCGCCGACGGCGTCGTCATCACCGGCATCTCCGGCGCCGAGTTCGGCACCCGCGGCTTCATCGACGGCTGGGATCCCGCAACGGGCAAGCACCTCTGGCGTACCCATTCGATCCCCTCGCCGGATGAGCCGGGCGGCGACACCTGGAAGGGCGACACCTGGAAGCTCGGTGGCGGCTCGACGTGGATCACCGGCTCCTACGATCCGGAGCTGAACACGGTCTATTGGGGCATCGGCAATCCGGGCCCGTTCAACTCGGCGGTGCGTCCGGGCGACAACCTATACACCTGCTCGGTGCTGGCGATGGATCCCAAGACCGGCAAGATCAAGTGGCACTACCAGTTCTCGCCGAACAATCCATTCGACTATGACTCGGTCGCCGAAATGGTGCTCGCAGACATGAACGTCGAGGGCAAGCCGACCAAGGTGTTGATGGACGCCAACCGCAACGGCTTCTTCTACGTGCTTGACCGCACCAACGGCAAGCTGCTTGCGGCCAATCCATACGTGAAGGTCAACTGGGCCACCGGCGTCGACATGAAGACCGGCAGGCCGATCGAGACCGATGTTGCCAAGGACGCGCGCGAGGGCAAGAAGGTCACGGTCTATCCGTCGATCCTCGGCGGCAAGAACTGGGAGCCGATGTCGTTCAATCCGCAGACCGGCCTTGCCTATGCCAACACGCTCAACTTCGGAGGCAAGTACAAGGCCGAGCCCGTCACCTTCAAGCAGGGTGAATGGTATCTCGGCATGGACCTCACCGATCCCTGGGAATTCGGCGACGGACCGCGCGGCCACCTCAAGGCGATCGATCCCCTGACCGGCAAGTCGAAGTGGGAAGCGGCGAGCGACATCCCGCGCTTCTCGGGCGTCTTGTCGACCGCGGGCGGCGTCGTGTTCTCGGGCGCGCTGACCGGTGAGTTCGAAGCCTTCGACGCCGACACCGGCAAGAAGCTCTGGCAGTTCCAGACCGGCTCCGGCATCGAGGGACAGCCGGTGACCTGGCAGCAGGACGGCGTGCAGTATGTCGCGGTGGCAAGCGGCTATGGCGGCGTCTACTCGCTGTTCTCCGGCGACGAGCGGCTCGCCAAGGTGCCGCCCGGCGGCTCCCTGTGGGTTTTCGCGATCAAGCAATAACCACGGGTTCGATGTGCTGAAAGACACTTTGATCAGGACGGCGGCGACATTCGCCGTCGTCGCGGGGCTGGCGGTTGCGTCTCTGGCAACCGCCCGCGCCGCGGATGAACCGAATGGCAATCCCGTTCAGGCGCAGCTCGACCACGGCAAGGCGACCTATGCCGAAAAATGCTCGCATTGCCACGGTCCCGGCATGATGAACTCCGGCACCATCACGCCGGACCTGCGCGCCTTCCCCGACGACAAGATGCGGTTCGTCACGACGGTGAAGAACGGCAAGAACAACAAGATGCCGCCATGGGGCGACATCCTCAGCGAGGACGAGATCACCGACCTCTGGGCCTACATTTCGAGCCGGAGACGGCCATGAGCTGTCGACTTGGGGCGTTTGGTCTTGCCGCGATGTTTGTGGCTCTCGCGACGGTCGCTTATGCGGCTGATCCCTTGCGAATATGCCTCGACGAGGACCGGCCGCCTTTGTCCGTGCATCACCGCGGCAAGCCGGGCGCCGGCTTCGACGTGACGCTGGCGCAGGCGATCGCGCAGCGGCTCGACCGTCCGCTCCAGATCCAGTGGTTCGAAAGCAAGCTGGATGAGGATTCGAGCCCGCAACTCGAGGCCAACGCGCTGCTGTCGGACGGGCGCTGTGCATTGGTTGGCAGCTACGCGCTGACCCGCGATTCCCTCGTCGTGCCCGGCATCAAGACCGCAAGGCTTCCGGATTTCGACGGCGCCACCCGCGACGACCGCAGGCGCCGCGTCGCGCTCGGCGTGCTCGCGCCGAGCCAGCCTTACATCTATTCGCCCATGACGGTCGTACTCGGTCCGAAGGCGCGCGATCGCAAGATCAGCGAAATCGGCGATCTCGCAGGTCTCCGCCTGGTGATCGAAAGCGGATCGCTGGGCGACGCCATCTTGATGACCTTCGACAAGGGGCGGCTGATCGACGGCATCACGCATCTCGTTCCCGGCCGCGACGACCTCCTGGGCGCGCTCGACCGCGGCGACTATGATGCGACACTGCTCGATCTCGCCCGCTTCGACGCTCACCGCGCCGCCCACCCCGACACGACGATCACGGCGTCCGGCTATTATTATCCGATCGGCGCCAATCGCGGTTATATCGGGCTTGCCAGCGATCCCGCCCTGATCGCCGCCGTGAACAAGGCGCTCACCGACCTCATGGCAGAAGGCAAGATAGCCGAGTTCGGCAAGCAGGCCGGGCTCACCTACCTGCCGCCGCGCGAGCCCGCAATCCTCGGCGATGTCTGGAAGCAGATCATCCAGCGGTGAGGCATATCATTGCGACGGCGGCGCCTCGTTCTCCGCTGTCATGCCCCGGCTTGACCGGGGCTCCAGTATGCCGCGGCTTCTCCATATCATTCACCGCCTCTGGAATACCGGATCGCCCGGTCAAGCCGGCCGATGACAGCAAGAGCGCAGCACGACGCTCGCATGCGCCCCGCGCTGCCCCGCGCCAAAGGCACCGCGGCCATTTCCGTGCTAAGCATTGGGGTCCCCTCGACGATCCGGTGCAATCGTGAGTTCGCCGACCAGCCCGCCCGCTGCAAGCCTGCGCGATGTCCTCTTCCGGGAGATCAAGGCCAGCGAGCTCGTCAGAGCGCTAATTGTCGTCGGCCCGCTCGTGGCGGCCTATTTCCTCTTCCGTGAGGCGGCGCTGCTGAATTTGGGACTGGTCGCGGTTTCCCTGCTCATCCCCGCGCTGAAACTGCACCTCGCTCCGCGGGCAGTCGCGCTGCACTACCTCGCCATCGTCGTCACCTTCATCACCCTTTTCCTCGCCGCCCCCGTCAAGCCGCTGTTCGTGGCGCTGACGGCGCTGGCCGGCTTCCTTGCCGTGGCCGTGACGCGCCATGGAAACGCCTTGCGGACGCTGGGCAACTGGGTCTTCATCCCGGCGGTCTATCTCGCCTGCGAGGTGCGCGAGGGGGTGAGCGCGTCCGAGGCCCTGCATCATGCCGCCGTGATCGTGGCGTCGTCCCCGATTGCCCTCGCCCTCGTCTGCGGCGTCCAGATCCATGACCTGCGGCGCCATCCCGACCACGCCCCACCCTCTTACGGACCTGCCGCGGCCGAATGGTTTCTACCGGCGGCGGCAACGGCGATGGCCGTCTTTGCGGCGGCGGCCCTGGTCGAGGCGTTACATCTGGCCCAGGGACAATGGGTGATGTGGTCGGCCGCAAGCGTCGTCGTCGGCGATCTCGCGGCGTCCACCGGGAAGCTGAAACAGCGCGCCATCGGGGCATTCGTCGGCGTCCCGCTCGGCCTGCTCGCAGGCGTCGCGCTGCCCGAGAGTCGCGCCGGCTATGCGCTCGCTGTTCTCGGCGCGACGCTCACGCTGATCGCATTCTCCCGCTATGTCGTGGGCTTCGGCTTGCGCTGCTTCTTCATCGCCCTTGCAGCGTCGTTCGCGGGCGGGGCAAGCGGAATTGCCGAGGAGCGCGTGGTCAACGTGATCACGGGCGGCACGTTCGGGCTCATTGCGGTCGGTCTGACCGAGATTGTCTGGCGGCGCGTCAGGCAGAAGGGCGGCGGGCCGTCGCAGGCTTCGTCGTGAGGCCGCGCCTAATGCTCTTCGGAAGCCACGGCACTCTGCTGCGCCTTGTGGATCGACGACGGCACGACGCCAAAGTACTTCCGGAACACGCGGCTGAAATGTGACGAACTGGAGAAGCCCCAGGAGAAGGCGACGTCGGTGATGGTCTTGCCGGCGTGGGCCTCGAGCTCCTGGCGGCAGTTCTGAAGGCGCGCCTGCCAGATGTAGTCGCTCACCGTCGTGCCGCGCTCGCTGAACAGCATGTGCAGATAGCGCTTGGAGCAGCCGAGCTCGGCGGAAATCTGGTCGATGCACAGATCCGGGTCACGCAGGTGCTCGCGGATGAAAAATTGGGCACGCACATACATCGCCTCGGGCCCGACCCGATCGAACATCGTGTCGGCCTCGCGCAGCGGCAGCAACAGGAGGTCGATCAGCGAATCGGCGACGCCGACCGCGCTGTTCGCCGAGAGCTTTGTGGCCTCGTCGAAGGTGGCGTGGACGAAGTCGTGGGCGATTCGCCCCGTGCCGGTGCGCGCCGACAGCTTGCATGCCGGCATCCGCTGGGACGGGAAGCCGCGATCGCGCAGCAGAGCCTTCGGCACGATCACCACGTCATGCCGCGTGAAAGCGGGGCTGATGATCGAGTGCGGACAGGACACGTCATAGGCGATGATGTCGCCGGGCATCAGCTCGATGTGGCGGCCTTCCTGCTCGAAATACGAGACGCCGTAGGTCTGGAAATGGATCTTGATGTAGGGGTGTTCATTGGCCTTTGCGCGGGCATGCGTGTGCGCGATGCGATGCTGGCTCACCTCGATCTGGCAGAGTTTCAGCCGAGATACCGTGGTGTAGTCGATGCGCCCTTCGAGCGCGGTCGCTTCAAGCGGATCGACGTCGAAATGCCCGCAGAGACTTGTCAGTCCGTCGACCCAGCTCTGGATCTGCCTCTTCGGCGTAAGTCCGGTCGTGCTGAGTGTGTGTATTGTGTCGGACATGATCCCAGCCACTGATTTGATTCAAATCGTGATGGGTGCCGCCAGAGGCCCCCTGTCACGATGAAGCGACGTTTACCTCAAATTAGGGCGGTCTTTGGAGCAAGCGCCAGTGCTCCGTCTGCCATCCTTGTGTTCAATCCTCCGCCTTAGTTGCAGCGCCGTCAAGGGGAACCTGAGTCGAGTCCCCGCGGCCGGGCAGCGCAGAAGATGCTGAATTCGCTACTGCAAAATCAAAAAGTTGGCCCCTTTGCGCTGTCAAGCAAATGCCCTTCTCTCTTGGGCAAGTTTCCCGTTTACGAACCGGTTACGGATTGTGCCAGGAACAACAAGAAACGGGCCGTACTGCAAGCGGACTCGTGGCTCATTACCAGGAGGAGGAAACAGCACAGCATCGTTTCTGGTCCCAATCGTGACCGCCCTGCACGAGCAGACGCTGGACCTCAGTGCCCAGCGGTACGCAATGCTTCGGAAACAATAAACGAGACCTAGGAGGAATGACTATGCGCAAGGTGCTACTGGCGACGTTTCTTGGCTCTGCCGCGGCTCTGGCCGCCGGCAGCGCTTCAGCCAATGACGAGCTGATCAAGATGTCGCAAAACCCCAAAGACTGGGTGATGCCTACGGGTGACTACGCCAACTCCCGCTATTCCAAACTCAATCAGATCAACGCACAGAACGTCGGCAAGCTGCAGGTCGCATGGACCTTCTCGACCGGCGTGCTGCGCGGCCACGAAGGCGGACCGCTCATCATCGGAAACGTGATGTACGTCCACACGCCGTTCCCGAACAAGGTCTACGCCCTTGACCTTTCCAACGAGAACAAGATCATCTGGAAGTACGAGCCGAAGCAGGATCCGAACGTCATCCCTGTGATGTGCTGCGACACGGTTAACCGCGGCTTGGCCTACGGCGACGGCAAGATCTTCCTTCATCAAGCCGACACCACGCTCGTCGCGCTCGATTCCAAGACCGGCCAAGTTGCCTGGACTGCAAAGAACGGCGATCCCACCAAGGGCGAGACCGGAACCTCGGCGCCGATGGTCATCAAGGACAAGGTGCTGGTCGGCATTTCCGGTGGTGAGTTCGGCGTGCAGGCCCACATGACGGCCTACGACATCAAGACCGGCAAGCAGGTCTGGCGTGGGTACTCGGAAGGGCCGGATGACCAGATCCTGGTCGACGACAAGACCACGGCTCTGGGCAAGCCGGTCGGCAAGGACTCCAGCCTCAAGACCTGGCAAGGCGATCAGTGGAAGATCGGCGGCGGCGCCACCTGGGGATGGATCTCCTATGATCCTGCTCTGAACCTCATCTACTACGGCTCCGGCAACCCCTCGACCTGGAACCCGAAGCAGCGTCCGGGCGACAACAAGTGGTCGATGACGATCTGGGCCCGCAATCCCGACACTGGCGTGGCCAAGTGGGTCTACCAGATGACGCCCCACGACGAGTGGGACTATGACGGCGTCAACGAGATGATCCTCTCGGATCAGCAGATCAACGGCCAGGCGCGCAAGCTGCTCACCCACTTCGACCGCAACGGTCTCGGCTACACCCTGGACCGTGAAACGGGCGAGCTGCTGGTCGCCGAGAAGTACGATCCGAAGGTGAACTGGACCTCCGGCGTCGATATGGACAAGAACTCGCCGACCTATGGCCGTCCGAAGGTTCTCGATGCTGCCTCCACGGAGAAGGGCGGAGAGGACCACAACACCAAGGGCATCTGCCCGGCCGCGCTCGGCACCAAGGACGAGCAGCCGGCAGCCTACTCGCCGGACACGCAGCTGTTCTACGTTCCGACCAACCACGTCTGCATGGACTACGAACCGTTCAAGGTCAGCTACACCGCGGGCCAGCCCTATGTGGGTGCGACGCTCTCGATGTATCCGCCGCAGGGCGAGACCAACATGGGCAACTTCATCGCCTGGGACGGCAAGACCGGCAAGATCGTGTGGTCCAACAAGGAGCAGTTCTCGGTCTGGTCGGGTGCGCTCGCAACCGGCGGCGGCGTGGTGTTCTACGGCACGCTCGAAGGCTACCTGAAGGCGGTCGACGCCAAGACCGGCAAGGAGCTCTACAAGTTCAAGACTCCTTCCGGCATCATCGGCAACGTCACGACCTATGAGAACGGCGGCAAGCAGTACGTCGCAGTGCTCTCCGGCGTGGGTGGCTGGGCCGGCATCGGTCTGGCGGCAGGCCTGACCGATCCGACCGCCGGTCTCGGCGCAGTCGGCGGCTACGCGGCACTGTCGAACTACACGGCGCTCGGCGGCACGCTGACCGTGTTCTCGCTGCCGAACTAGGCTCAACCTCGTATCGTCCCGGCGCGTGGATCAACTCCACGCGCCGGCTCGTCTCCACCGCGCGCTGTCGAGGAAAAAATCTCTTGCGTAGAATCTGCTCTGTCATAGCTGCGATGATCATCGTCGCGTCCGGAGGAATTGCACTCGCGGACGGCTCGGGCGACCCGGCCGCGGTCAAGCAAAACGAGAATGGTGAGTGGCTCGATAAGGAAGGAAACCCGACCTACAAGATCACTGAGGGATCCGTGGACTGGTACACCTATTCCGGATACCGCCGCTATCACTCGGACTGCCACGTCTGTCACGGCCCGGATGGAATGGGATCGACCTACGCTCCGGCGTTGAAGGACTCCCTGAAGACCATGAGCTACGCCGACTTCCTCGGCGTCGTCGCCTCAGGCCGGAAGAATGTCTCGACCGCGCAGGAGAACGTGATGCCGGCCTTCGGCGACAATCCGAACGTCGCTTGCTACATGGACGATCTCTACGTCTATCTGCGCGCCCGTTCCAACGAAGCCTGGGGCCGCGCGCGGCCGGGCAAGCACGAGGACAAGACTGAGGCCTACACCAAGGCCGAAGATTCCTGCATGGGCAGGAAATGAACGGTTTGGAGCTCGGCTGAGACGACTTCTCGGCGTCTCCAGGAGAGAATTTGAGGAGCTTACGATGAAGACACGTGCCGCGGTCGCTTTCGAAGCGAAAAAACCGCTTGAGATCGTCGAGGTCGATCTGGAAGGACCGAAGACCGGCGAAGTTCTGGTCGAGATCAAGGCGACCGGAATTTGCCACACCGACGCCTACACGCTCGACGGTTTCGATAGCGAAGGAATCTTCCCCTCGATCCTCGGCCACGAGGGCGCCGGCATCATCCGCGAGATCGGCGCAGGCGTCAGCTCGGTGAAGCCTGGCGATCACGTCATCCCGCTCTACACGCCCGAATGCCGGCAGTGCAAAAGCTGCCTGAGCGGGAAGACCAACCTCTGCACCGCGATCCGCGCGACGCAGGGCAAGGGCGTGATGCCCGACGGCACCAGCCGCTTCTCCTACAAGGGCAAGCCGATCTATCACTACATGGGCTGCTCGACCTTCTCGAACTTCACGGTGCTGCCGGAAATCGCAGTCGCCAAGATTCGCGAGGATGCCCCCTTCGACAAGAGCTGCTACATCGGCTGCGGCGTCACGACCGGCGTCGGCGCCGTCGTCAACACCGCCAAGGTCACGCCGGGCTCCAACGTCGTGGTGTTCGGCCTCGGCGGCATCGGTCTCAACGTGATCCAGGGCGCCAAGATGGCCGGCGCCGACAAGATCATCGGCGTCGACATCAACGACTCCAAGGAGGATTGGGGCCGCAAGTTCGGCATGACAGACTTCGTCAACCCGAAGAAAGTGACCGGCGACATCGTCCAGCATCTGGTGACGCTGACCGATGGCGGCGCCGACTACACCTTCGACTGTACCGGCAACACCACGGTGATGCGCCAGGCCCTGGAATGCTGTCATCGTGGCTGGGGAACATCGATCATCATCGGCGTCGCGGAGGCCGGCAAGGAGATCGCCACCCGCCCGTTCCAGCTCGTCACCGGGCGCAACTGGAGAGGTACCGCGTTCGGCGGCGCACGCGGCCGCACCGACGTGCCCAAGATCGTCGACTGGTACATGAACGGAAAGATCCAGATCGATCCAATGATCACCCACGTGCTGAAGCTCGAAGACATCAACAAGGGCTTCGACCTGATGCACGAGGGCAAGTCGATCCGTTCGGTCGTCGTCTACTAAAACAGAACCATCACCCAAAAGGAGGATCGTCCCATGACTGTTGCTCTCCATCCCTCGATCGACAATGGCCTCAAACAGGGCAGTGGCAGCTTTGCCGGCGGCACGCTGGTCTGCAAATGCAAGGATCACCCGGTCAAGGTCGGCATCAAGGGCGACGTGGCGCACAACCACGCCTGCGGCTGCACCAAGTGCTGGAAGCCGCAGGGCGCGACGTTCTCCGTCGTCGCCGTGGTGCCGCGCCAGAACGTCACCGTGCTCGAGAACGGCGACAAGCTGCAGATCGTCGATCCGTCGGCGGTGATCCAGCGCTGCGCCTGCAAGGCCTGCGGCACGCACATGTACGGCCGCATCGAGAACAAGGGCCACCCGTTCTACGGCCTCGACTTCATTCATCCCGAGCTGTTCCAGGAGCAGGGCTCGCAGGCGCCGCAATTTGCCGCCTTCGTCTCCTCGGTGATCGAATCGGGCGTGAAGCCGGAGCAGATGGCCGGCATCCGTTCGCGGCTGAAGGAAATCGGGCTCGAGCCCTATGACTGCCTGTCGCCGGCGCTGATGGACGCGATCGCGACCCATGTCGCGAAGGCCAGGGCTGCTTAAGTACCAAGGCTGCTTAAGTAAAAGGCCGCGTAGGTACGAGGCTGCTTAGTGGCAGCCTGAGGCAACGCGTTCAACCTTGCCGCTTCCTCTCGGCTCGCTGGTCTGAACCCAGCGAGCCGGTCGGGTCCTCCAGGATTGGGCGCAAACCGGATGGCCAGCATTGCCGCCTCATTCGCTTGTGAGGCGGCCGGTTCCCTCAGCATCGAGAGTTGTACTCACTCCGCAGAGTCGCCAGCTCGCAAAGCTCGCGTCACTGCGTTCTCCCTCCCTCGACTGAGGTCTCCTGCTTCGTCCGCGCAGTCCCGCCGGACGAAGCTTTTTTATGTCGGTCGCAATGATGCTCTGCCGCACCGCGCAACGGGCGAGCGACGGGTCGCGCCCAGCTTTTGACAAATCAGGGATGCAATCTGGTCGCGAACACAAGCGGCTGTGATGCCCGCGGTGTCCGGTTTCTGCTAGCATCACGCTCGTCACGATGCCGCGCGGAAATCATCAAACAAGAATCAACCGGGAGGTATCGAGCACATTCCAGACATCGCCCGTCGTCATCCCCTCCGCCCCGGGAGTTGCCTGGGCTTGCGGAAGCAGGGGATGCGGGCGCCGCCACACCAATCACGCGCATCGGATCATTGGCTTAAGAAGAGCGAGAAACGATCATGATCAAGATAAAAATCAACGGCCAGGAACAAAGCTGGGATGGCGACCCGGATCTTCCGCTGCTCTGGTTTCTCCGCGACGAGGTCGGGCTGACCGGCACCAAATTCGGCTGCGGCCAGGCGCTGTGTGGGGCCTGCACCGTCATCGTCGACAAGGAAGCGGTGCGCGCCTGCATCACTTCGGTCAATGACGTCGCGGGCCGCGAGGTCACGACCATCGAGGGCCTGCATCCGAACGGCGATCATCCCGTGCAGAAAGCGTGGCGCCAGGTCAACGTTCCCCAATGCGGCTTCTGCCAGGCTGGCCAGATCATGCAGGCCGCGGCGCTGCTGATGGACAATGCAAAGCCGTCGCATGACCAGATCCGCCAGGCGATGGCGGGCAACATCTGCCGCTGCGGCTGCTACCAGCGCATCGAGAACGCCGTCCATCTCGCATCGACGGGGGTGTGATCATGAATTTCATCGACAACCCAAAGAAGCTTCGCGGCTTCGAGAAGCACGTCAGAATCGAGAAGGTTTCCCGCCGCAGCATCCTGAAGGGACTGGGCGTCACCGGCGGCTTCGTGCTCGCCGCGCCCGTGATGTCGCGCCAGGCCTTCGCCTATGAGACCGGCGCCGGGAAGATGCCGCACGGCGTCGTGGTCGATCCGCGCGTGTTCGTCGCGGTCGCTCCCGACGGCATCGTCACCATCGTCGCGCACCGCTCCGAGATGGGTACCGGCGTGCGCACCAGCCTGCCGCTGATCGTCGCCGAGGAGATGGAAGCCAACTGGTCGAGGGTCAAGGTCCAGCAGGCGCATGGCGACGAGGTCATGTACGGCAACCAGGACACCGACGGCTCCCGCAGCACGCGGCACTATCTGATCCCGATGCGCCAGATCGGCGCCTCGGCGCGCATCATGCTGGAGCAGGCCGCAGCCAAGCGCTGGGGCGTGCCGGCGACGGAGGTGAAGGCGGTCAATCACGAGGTCGTTCACGGCGCCAGCGGACGCAAGCTCGGCTTCGGCGAGCTCGCCGCCGACGCGGCCAAGGAATCCTTGCCCAGCGTCGACAGCCTCAAGCTGAAGGACCCCAAGGATTTCCGTTATCTCACCAAGGGCCAGATCGGCATCGTCGACCTCCACGACATCACCACGGGGAAGGCAGGCTACGGCGCCGACGTGCGGCTGCCCGGTATGAAATACGCCGTCATCGCGCGCCCGCCGGTGACCGGTGGCAAGCTGGTCTCGTTCGACCCGGCCGACGCAATGAAGGTCTCGGGCGTCGAGAAGGTGATGGAGGTGCGCGGCTGGCCGTGGCCCTCGAAATTCCAGCCGCTCGGCGGCGTGGCCGTGATCGCCCGCAACACGGGCGCGGCGATCAAGGGACGCGATGCGCTGAAGATCGTCTGGGACGACGGGCCGAACGGCAAGTACGAGTCGGTCGCCTACCGCAAGGAGCTCGAGGAAGCTGCACGCAAGCCCGGTCTCGTCGTGCGCAAGGAGGGCGATGCGGATGCCGCGCTCAAGAGCGCCGACAAGGTGATCGTCGGCGAGTACTACGTCCCTCACCTCGCCCATGTCAGCATGGAGCCGCCGGTGGCGGTTGCCGACGTCAAGGGCGACAAGGCTGAGATCTGGGCGCCGGTGCAGAGTCCGGGTGGCACCCGCGAGGACGTCGCCAAGACGCTCGGCATCCCCGAGCAGAACGTCACCGTGAACGTAACGCTGCTCGGTGGCGGCTTTGGCCGCAAGTCGAAATGCGACTATGCGCTCGAAGCCGCCCTGCTCTCCAAGGAGCTCGGCGCGCCCGTGAAGTTGCAGTGGACGCGGGAGGACGACCTCCACAACGGCTTCCTGCACACCGTCTCGGTCGAGCGCATCGAGGCGGGTCTCGACAAGAGCGGCAAGGTGATCGCCTGGCGCCACCGCAGCGTCGCTCCCAGCATCGCCTCGACGTTTGCGGCGGGAACCGTGCATCAGGCCTCGTTCGAGCTCGGCATGGGCCTCGTCGACATGCCCTTCGAGATCGCCAACGTCTCCTGCGAGAATCCGGAAGCGGCCGCCCATACCAGGATCGGCTGGTTCCGCTCGGTCTCCAACATCCCGCGCGCCTTCGCGGTGCAGTCGATGGTCGGCGAGATCGCGCAGGCCATCGGCCGCGATCAGAAGGACATGCTGCTCGAGCTGATCGGTTCGCCCCGCATCGTCAAGCTCACTTCGGTGAAGGACCTCTGGAACTATGGCGAGCCCTATGACAGCTACCCGATCGACACCGCGCGCCTGCGCAAGGTGGTCGAGCTGGTGGCCGACAAGGGCGAATGGGGCCGCCAGGTGCCGAAGGGCCATGGGCTCGGCATCGCCGCGCATCGCAGCTTCGTCAGCTACATCGCGACGATCGTGGAAGTGGCTGTCGACGATAAGGGCAAGCTGACGATCCCGCGGGTCGACACCGCGATCGACTGCGGCACCTTCGTCAATCCCGAGCGCATCCAGTCCCAGATCGAGGGCGCTGCGATCATGGGCCTGAGCCTCGCCAAATATGGCGAGATCACCTTCAAGGACGGCAAGGTCCAGCAGAAGAACTATGACGATTTCCCGGTGATCCGGATGGACGAATCTCCGCTGCTGACCAACGTCCATATCGTGCCGCCGGGGCCCGACACGCCCCCGAGCGGCGTCGGCGAGCCCGGCGTGCCGCCATTCGCGCCGGCGCTGATCAACGCGATCTTCGCCGCGACCGGCAAGCGCATCCGCTCACTTCCGATCGGCAAGCAGTTGGAAGCCTGAGCACAAGCAGAAATGCGGCGGACGTTACCGTCCGCCGCATTGCTACTCCCCCCTGGCCGCGCCGCTTCCTTCGATCCGCCTCCAGGAACTTCTTCAGCGAGCTACTTCTTCAGCGCGAAGACCCAGATCACACCGCCCTGCGGCACGTTGGCTTCGATGCCGATGTTGTTGGTCGCGAGCGCATCCTGGATGCGTTGCGCATCGACGCCCCAGCCGGACTGAATCGCGACATATTGCGTGCCATCGACCTCGTAGGAGATCGGCATGCCCATGATGCCGGAGTTGGTCTTCTGCTGCCATAGCTGCTCGCCGGTCTTGGCGTTGAAGGCGCGGAAATAGCGGTCGTTGGTACCGCCGGCGAAGACGAGATCGCCTGCGGTCGCCGTCACCGAGCCAAACAGCTGCGACTTCGGGAAGTCGTGCTGCCACACCTTCTTGCCGGTCGCGGGATCCCAGGCCTGGAGCTCGCCGAAATGATCAGCACCGGGCTTCGCCTTCAGGCCGATGTCTTCCGGCTTGGTGCCGAGCCAGAGCTCGCCGGGCTTGAGCGCCACCTTCTCGCCAGTGAAGCCGCCGCAGAAGTTTTCGTTGGCGGGAACGTAGACGAGGCCGGTCTTCTGGCTGTAGGCCGCCGAAGGCCAGTCCTTGCCGCCCCACAACGACGGGCAGAACTCGACGCGTTTGCCAATCACGGGCTTATGCGCGGGATCGACGATCGGCCGGCCGCTCTCGGCATCGATGCCTTTCCAGACGTCGGTGGAGACGAACGGCCAGCCCGCGACATAGTTGATCTTGGTCGGCGTGCGCTCGAGCACCCAGAAGATCGCATCACGTCCCGGATGGATCAGGCTCTTGATCGAGCGGCCGTCGCGTTGCAGATCGACCAGCATCGGCGCTTCGACCTCGTCCCAGTCCCAGGAGTCATTCTGGTGATACTGGTGATAGGTCTTGATCTTGCCGTTGGCAGGATCGAGCGCGATCACCGACGAGGTGTAGAGATTGTCGCCTGGATGACTGTCGCCGGGCCATGGTGCAGCGTTGCCGACGCCCCAGTAGATCGTCTTCAAGTCCTTGTCGTAGGTGCCGGTCATCCAGGCCGAGCCGCCGCCGGTCTTCCAGTCGTCGCCCTGCCAGGTGTCGTGACCGGGCTCGCCCTCGCCTGGAATGGTGAAGGTGCGCCACAACTCCTTGCCGTCCTTGGCATCGAAGGCGGCGACGTAGCCGCGCACGCCGAGCTCGCCGCCGGAGCCGCCGACGATGACCTTGCCGTCGACGACGAGCGGCATCAGGGTCATGTACTGGCCCTTCTTGTAGTCCTGCACCTTCGTATCCCAGACCACCTTGCCGGTCTTGGCATCGAGCGCGACAACGTGGTCGTCGGTGGTGGCGAGATAGAGCTTGTCCTCCCACAGACCAACGCCGCGGCTGGTCGGATGGAGCTGGAACAGGTCGTCCGGCAATTGCCGCTTGTAGCGCCAGTATTCGTCGCCGGTCTTGGCGTTCAGCGCGATCACCTGCCCCATCGGCGTCGCCACGAACATCACGCCGTTGTTGACAATCGGTGGCGCCTCATGGCCTTCGATCACGCCGGTGGCGAAGGTCCAGACCGGTGTGAGATCCTTGACGTTGCCGGTGTTGATCTGGTCGAGCGGGCTAAAGCCCTGCCCATCATAAGTGCGGCGATACAGCATCCAGTTGCCGGGTTCCGGATTTTCCAGACGCTGCGAGGTGACTGGCGTGTAACTCTCGATCGGACCGGCGCCCGCGGAGGTCGAGACGATGCAGGTGAAGGCGACGAAGCCGGACAACAACCATTGTTTTCTGGTCATGGACGTTTCCCCTTTTGAATTCTTGCTGCTTGAATTCTTGAAGTTTGTTTGTCTCCTCGCCCGCACGCCTGCGGGCGCGACCGCTTCTGGCGCGCGGGTGCGACCCGCGGCTGATCACCCTGGCTGCTGGCCACCTACCTTTCCGATGAAATTGCCGGCGACGCTGAGCGCGCCGTCAGTGAGTGCCAGCGGCAACGCTGCAAGCCGTCGCGGCGCCGGCCCGAACACGACCTGCGCGCCCTGTCGCGGATCGTATTCGGAGTTGTGGCACATGCACTTGAACACCTCCTTGTCGCCGACATCGCTCTTGACCCAGGCGGTGACGGGACAGCCGGCATGGGCGCAGATCGCCGAATAGGCGACGATGCCATCCTGAGCACGCGCGCGCGTCTGATCGTCGAGCTCGGCGGGATCGAGCCGGATGATCAGGATCTCGTTGAGGCGCGAGGCGCTACGCACCACTGATGTCTTGGGATCCTTCGGCCAAGCGTGCACTGGCGGGCCACCAAGCGGCAAGTCGGCGATCGTGACGAGCTTGCCTTCCTGATCGCCTTCGGAGAACACCAGCACATCGCCCTTCTGCGGCCGCTCGTCGGCGCCGGGCGGATCCTCGCCCGCGGCGGCATGTCCGGAACCTGCAAAGCAGGCCGTGGTGGCGATTGCACCGATCAAAAGCGTTCGTCGCGTCTGCGCCGCGCAGACGCAGGCATCAGATTCCGCTGTGTTGTCGGAGGATGGACATGACGTGCTGTGCGTTGAATGCGCCATGTACGCTAGCAGGCGCTGGGACTCTGCCAAAAAGAAGGCGAAGAATTTGCGCCGCAGTGCATCATTCGCATGATGCTCGCTTTGATTGAATGCGAAAGTGCGCATTCACCGGCGTTTTTGCGATCGCAACGTCAAGATGCGCGACGGGGCATGATCATTTTGCAGATCAGATCGAACATGTTGGAATTGGTGCGACGCGCCATCGCATGGCGCATTGCAGATTCAATTCAAGGTGTCTGCACGTTTGTCAGGCAGGCATATCGCATTCAAGAGCGCAGCATGTGACGCGGCGTGAACATGCGTCCGCTTTGCGTCGCTGCCGCCATTTCAAAGCTGTCGGCAATGCGGCGTGCCTTGTCGATGAACAGAGCCGCTGCGGCCGGCGGGCAGACCTCGCGCGCAGTCTGCTCGAACAGATCGAGCCAGCGATCGAAATGATCGCCGATCAGGCTGAGCGGAAGATGCGCCCGCATCGGCTGGCCGTGATAACGGCCGGTGGTCAGCACCACCGACGACCAGAAATCGCGCAGCTTGGAAAGATGCTCATCCCAGTTCTTCACGATGGCGAACACCGGACCAAGCAACGCGTCCTCGCGCACGCGGCCATAAAACCTCGTGACGAGTTCCCCGATCATCGCCTCGTTGATCCCGGTTCGCTCCATCACGTCCTGGGCCAGCAGGCTGCGCCGCTCCGCCGCCGCTTTGCGATCGATCGTCATTCGGTCAGGCATCTCGCTCTCAGTATCCATTCGCGTTGTTCCAAGTCCTCCTGTTCCAGGCGCCTCAGCGCGCCACGAACCGGTCGGAGGTCGACAGCACCGTCCCTCCCGTTTCGTCGCGGGCGGTGAAAACCACATCGGCGTCCTTCGGACTCGCCGAGGTCAGGGTGACCCGTAGCGATTCCGAGCCGTCAGGCTCGACGGTGATGGGAGTTCCATCGTCGTGACCGACGATGCTCAGGCTGGCATCTATGCCTTTTATCGCCAAAGTGTAGTGGTGGGCGACGTTCGCCTTGTTGAGAAGCTTGACGGTGTAGGCATTTCTGACCGAGCCGTCGGACAAGGTCACGGCCAGGGGATCGCGGTCGTGCAGCACCGCTATAGCGCCCGTCGCCTTGGTTGCCAACAATCCGACCAGGCCGGCCGCCAATCCGACGCTGACGACCGTGAGCGCGATTGTTTTCGGGCGCAGCAAGCGTGAGACGCGGGCCTCGCCGCGATGGCCGCGCTCGATATTGCGCCAGCTTTCATAATCGATCAGGCCGCGAGGGCGATCCAGCCTGGTCATGACGCTATCGCAGGCATCGACACACAGCCCGCAATTGATGCAGGCGAAATTCGGCCCCTCGCGAATGTCGATCCCGATCGGACAGACATTGACGCACAGGCCGCAATCGACGCAGTCGCCGGCTGCCTCGCCGCGCGCGCGAAGTTCCGTGGCCTTCTTGGCCGACATGCGCTGCTCGCCCCGGTAGTCGCGATAATTGACCGTGAAGGCTTCCGGATCCCAGATCGCGCCCTGCAGCCGCGGCCAGGGGCACATGAAGGTGCAGACCTGCTCGCGCGCGAATCCCGCAAGGCCGTAGGTGGTCCCGGTGAAGACAGCGATCCAGGTCAGAGCCGTCGCGGAGACGTCACCGCCGGCAAACGCGCGAACGAGGCCGGGCGCATCCGTGAAATAGAAGATCAGCGTCCCACCCGTCATCAGTGAGATCAGTAGCCAGGCGCTGTGCTTGATGCCGATCCGGAGCGCCCGCGCGGCGGTCAGCGGAGTGTTCATGTCCTTCAGCCGCTCGCGCCGGTCGCCTTCAATCAGGCGTTCGACCAGGAGGAACAGGTCGGTCCAAACCGTTTGCGGACAGGCAAAGCCGCACCACACCCGTCCTGCAAGCGCGTTCGCGAGGATCAGGATGACCGAGGCGAGGATCAGCAGACCCGTGACGAGATAGAGGTCCTGCGGCCAGATCTCGATGAAGAACGCATAGAGCCGGCCATGCGCGAAGTCGAGCAGCACGGCCTGGTCGGGCGCGTTCGGCCCGCGGTCCCAGCGCAGGAACGGCGTGACGTAATAGATCGACAGCGTCAGGACGAGGATGGCCCACTTGATCCGCCGTATGCGTCCTGAAACGGCTTGCGGCACCACGCGCGATGTTGCCATTGCGGCTCTCTTGCGCGTGTCCGCCCTGGCCGCACCCGCTTTGGCGCGCGTGCGAGAGTGATCGATTTCAATGACAGTCATCGCGGTCCGCAGTCCCGATTTCGCTGGAGCAAGGCGACGGTAAGCGGATAGCGGCACGCCTCTTTGTCGGGGCACAAACTTCGGAACGAAAGTGCAGATTTCGAGAATGGAACTGGCGGTCGTTCGAGCTGCCGGCCGCCAGTTACGGAAATGAGTTAGCCGCTTCGGCGATCGCGGTCTCAAGCTCCATCAGGCGCCGTAGGTGTAGAAGCCCTGGCCGGTCTTGCGGCCGAGATGGCCGGCATCGACCATTTCCTTGAGCAAGGGCGCCGGACGGTATTTCGGGTCGTTGAAACCTTTGTAGAAGACCTCCATCACCGACAGCATGGTGTCGAGCCCGACGAGATCGGCAAGCGCCAGCGGCCCGATCGGGTGGTTGCAGCCGAGCTTCATGCCGGCGTCGATTTCCTCGGCGGTCGCGATCCCCTCCTGGAGCGCGAAGATCGCCTCGTTGATCATCGGGCAGAGGATGCGGTTGACGGCGAAGCCCGGGCTGTTCTTGGCCGTGATCGCGACCTTGCCGACGCGCTGGGCGAAATCGAGCGCCTTCGCGTGGGTGTCGTCGGAGGTCTGCAAGCCGCGGATCAGCTCCAGCAGTTGCATCACCGGCACCGGGTTGAAGAAATGCATGCCGATGAAGCGATCGGGGCGATCGGTCGCGGCGGCGAGCTTGGTGATCGATATCGACGAGGTGTTGGTGGCGATCAGCGTGCGCGGCGACAGCGTCGCGCAGAGGTCCTTGAGGATCTTGACCTTGAGCTCCTCGTTCTCGGTGGCGGCCTCGATCACGAGGTCGCAGTCGGCGAGCTTGGCACGGTCGGTCGTGCCGGTGATGCGCTTGAGCGTCGCCTCGCGATCGGCCGCCGACATCTTCTCTTTCTTGACCAGGCGCTCGAGGCTGCCGCCGACGGTCGCAATCCCGCGGCTCACCGCCGCATCCGAGATATCGACCATCACGACGGAAAGCCCGGCCGCGGCGCAGATCTGGGCGATGCCGTTCCCCATGGTGCCGGCCCCGATGATACCAACGGTTTGGATCATTGCTTCAAATCCTTCTCATCTTTCGGGCATGTAAACCGCCCTTCTGCCTGAACCAGGGACACCTCGCCTGTGGCGGACGGCCCGGTCCTGATAGGTTCTTCCTTAAAGCATCCATGGCGGGAATAAAGCCGCCTCTTCGGTCGCGGATGGCGCAATCTGGCATTCTCGCGGCCTGGCTGGCCCAAGCTACGCGCCTCGTGCGGCCCTCAGACGTGCCGAGGGCGGCCCGGGCAACGAGACATTGAGCTGCGGCCTCTCCGCTTAATCCATTGGGACTAGCATGAAGTAACGGCTGTCGGCGGGCGCAACGCGAGTTCATGGTCTGTCGCCCGGACGCGTCCGACGGAGAAGCGGCCGAGCGTGCATAGCCGAGCGCAGCATCAGGACGAGGCCGAGCGCAAAGGTCAGGCGACCTCTACCCGGATGCAGCGCCAAACGCAGAGGGGAGATAGCCTATGCGCAGCGCCCGAATCCAGATGGCCGCAGCCCTGCTCGCGACATTTGCTCTGACAAGCGCGCACGCCATGAACATGAAGCAGTCGGTCGGCGGGCGCGCGGCCAAGCCGGCGCCGCACCGGCTGGTGATCCAGGTCGACCAGAACGACCCTGGCGTGATGAATCTGGCGCTCAACAACGCCACCAACGTGCTCGAATACTATCGCAAGAAGGGCGAAGACGCCGACGTCGAGATCGTCGCCTTCGGTCCTGGACTCCATATGCTGCGTGCCGACACGACGCCGGTCGCCGAACGCATCCACGCCATGAAGGACCTCGCCTTTCCGGGCAAGGTGCGCTTTGCCGCCTGTGGCGTCACCCGGGAGGGCATGGAGAAGAAGGAGGGCAAGCCGCTCGAGCTCGTGCCCGAGGCTTCCATGGTCCCGTCGGGCGTCGTCCACATGATGGAACTGCAGGAGAAGGGGTGGAGCTACGTGCGGCCCTGAAGGGGGACGCGACAGGAGGATCGTGATGGTGCGCAGACTGCTGCTCGCGCTGATATTGCCGCTGCTCGTCGTGTCACTGCGCACGCCTCCGGCTGCCGCTCAGGATGCCGGCACCGCGCAGCGGTCCCGGGGCGTGGCCGCGCACGTAGCCCGCCCGGCGCAGGCGAGCCGGCCGCGAAGCGGAGAGCAGGAGATGAGAGACCGCGTCAATGCAGGCACGGTCGGGCTCGCCGCCGGTCTGCTGGAAGGCGCGCCGCTCCGTTTCGCCACCGAAATCTCGCGCGTCGTCAACGAGGGCGGGAAGGTGCACGTGCTTCCGGTCGTCACGCGCGGGCCGACCGAGAACGTCAACGACCTGCTCTATCTCAAGGGAATCGACATCGCGATCATCAACAGCGACTCGCTCGACGAATACCGCGCGCAGGTCCCCGAGGTCGGAAAGCGTATCGTGCACGTGATGAACCTGTTTCCGTCCGAGCTGCACGTTTTCGTGCGCCCCGAGATCAACTCGCTCGCCGAGCTCGCCGGCAAGAAGGTGAACTTCAACACGCAAGGCACCGCCGCCGCCTATTCCGGTCCGCTCATCTTCAGCCGTCTCGGCATCGAGGTGGAGAAGACCTTCCTGCCCCATCCGGTCGCGCTGGAACAGATGCTGCGGGGCGAGATGGCTGGCGTCGTGTTCGTCACCTCCAAGCCGGTGGATGCTTTCGTGAAGCGCAAATGGGGCGAAGGCTTCAAGTTCCTGCCGGTGCCGTACGGCCCGAAACTCTCCGACTACTACGTCCAGGCCCGGCTGACCCCGGCGGACTATCCCGCGCTGGTGCCTGCGGGCAAGGACGTCGAAACCATCGCGGTACCGACGGTCCTCGTTGCCTATAACTGGAATCCGGGCACTCCACGCTACGACAGCGTCACAGCCTTCGTGAACGAGCTGTTCGGCAAGCTCGACCAGTTGCGCGCGTCGGGCTTCGACCCGAAGTGGAAGGATGCCGATCCCGCCGCCACCGTCCCCGGTCTGCAACGCCTAAAGGCGGCGGAGAGCTGGAAAGATGGCCAAGTGGCGAACCGGTCGGGGGCGCCGTGAGACGGGCGGCGGTGGTCCTCGTCGCGAGCCTGGCGCTCGCGGAAGCTCGCGCTCAACCAGCATCCGACTCCACCAGGAACCTGGAGGACTGCTTCGCCCTGACGCGCGCGGCCGAAGCCGCTTGCGACCAGCCAGGTGGCAGCACCACCATGCGTCTCGAATGCCGGCTGAAGGCGCACAGCGCCGAGAAGGCGTGTGTCGACCACCTGATCGCGCATCTGGGCAAAGGCAAGCCACAGAATGATGAGCCCGCAGAACTCTCTACCCAGACGCTGCGGGAGCGATCCCGGCCGGCGCCGGAAAAAACACCGCCCCGGCGCGACAATGCGACCACAGAAGCGCAAGCCGGAAAGGGCTGGGTGATGGGCGAGACCACCTCTCCGGTCGACTTCTCGCCGCTTCTCGTCGCCAAGCTGTACGCGCTTCCTCCCGTCGCGGCCAATGCCCCCGAGATTCTCCTCCTGCGCTGCCGCAAGCAGCGGACCGAGATGTCCCTCAGTGTCAACGGTGCGTGGCGGGCATCGCGCGATGGTGTCGTCGAGGTCACGATCTCCGTCGACGAACCGACGACGGCGCGACTGCGCTGGCCACTCTCAACCGACGGCCGCACGGCTTCCATGCCGGAGGACGCAACCGAAGCGGTACGCACGCTCCGCGGAGGACGAACGTCGATCTCCGTGACCGACGGCGCGGGCCACAACACCAGCTCGATCTTTGATCTCGCCGGCATCGATGCCGTCCGCTCAAGGCTCGCAAGCACCTGCCACTGGCCGAATGCAGCGGCTCAATCAGGCGCGCGATGACGGCTCGTTGACAGTGCTCCTTGGGCGAATTCGTGCTCTCGCCTAGTGGATGATCTGGTTGAGAAAGCCCTTCGCCCGCTCCGTGCGAGGCGAGCTGAAGAAACTCGCAGGCTCCCCCTCCTCGACGATGCTGCCCTGGTCCATGAACACGACGCGGTCGGCGACCTCGCGCGCAAAGCCCATTTCGTGGGTCACGCACACCATGGTCATGCCTTCGCCTGCGAGCTGCACCATCGTGTCCAGCACCTCCTTGACCATCTCGGGATCGAGCGCGGAGGTCGGCTCGTCGAACAGCATAATCTTCGGCTGCATGCACAGCGCGCGGGCGATGGCGACGCGCTGCTGCTGGCCGCCCGAGAGCTGCGCGGGATATTTGTCCGCCTGACCGTGAATGCGAACCTTCCTGAGCAAGCCCATCGCACGCTCGTGCGCTTCGGGACGCGAGAGTCCTCGCACCTTCATCGGCGCCAGCATGCAGTTCTCGACGACCGAGAGGTGCGGGAACAGATTAAAGCTCTGGAACACCATGCCGACCTCGCAGCGAACGCTGTTGATGTCGGCCATGCGGTTCACCAGCTCCACGCCGTCGACCACGATCCGGCCGCCGTCATGCTTCTCGATGTGGTTGATGCAGCGGATCAGGGTCGACTTGCCGGAGCCGGAGGGGCCGCACAGAACGATCTTCTCGCCCTTCGCGACCGTGAGATGGACATCATTCAGCGCGGTAAAGCCGCCGAACCGCTTCACCAGATTCTCCACGACGACGATCGCAGAAGAATGATTGCTCGGGTTCACCGCGCCTTCCTGTCGCATCTTCGTGTTCCTCTCAGTTTTCAAAGCCGCTTCGCTACCGGTGCGCGCCGCCGAGCGCGTATCGCCGCCGGAGCGATGCGACACACTGCGACGCTGCCGAACTGATGGCGAGATAGACGACCGCCACCACGAGATACATCTCGACGAGCCGGCCGTTGAGCTGCGCGAGCTTCGAGGCCGCGCCGAGGAGATCGGTCAGCGAGAGCACGTAAACCAGCGAAGTGTCCTGGAACAGGATGATGGTCTGGCTCAGGATGATCGGGCTCGCGACCCGGATCACCTGCGGCAGGATCACGCATCGATAGGTATCGAAGGTGGAAAGCGCGAGCGCCTGGCAGGCTTCGAACTGGCCCTTGTTCACCGCGCGCAATCCGACGCGGATGATCTCGGAATAATAGGCCGCCTCGAACAGGCCGAAAGTAATGAAGGCCGTCCAGGTGGCGCCGATCGGGACCGGACGGCCGTTGCCTGAGAGGTGCCCAAGCACGATCGGCACCAGGAAGAAGAACCAGAACAGCACGAGGATCAACGGAATCGAGCGGACCAATGCGATATAGCTGCGCACGATCTGGCTGACGACGGGCACCTCGAAATGCTGCACGAGGGCGAAGCAGGTCCCCAGCATCATGCCGATGACGAAGGCTGCGGCAGTCAGCGCGAGGGAGAACAGCAGTCCCGACCAGAGATAAGGCCAGGCCTGAAGGAGGACCGAGAAATCGAGGCTGTTCATTTCACGACCTCCATTCCGTGGGGCAAGGCGGTGCCAGACTGCACGTCGTCCGCCAAGATCGGCTCGACCGCATCCTTCGCGGGCGTGGAGCCCGGGATGCGCACGGCCTTGTCGATGAGCATCATCGATTGATAGGCGATGAGCGCGAGCACGAGATAGATCAGCGTCGCCGCACCGAAGGCGGTGAAGGTCTGGAATGTCGCTTCGCTGATCTGCCGCGCCTGCGCGGTCAACTCCATCAGGCCGATCGTGAGCGCCACGGACGTATTCTTGTAGATGCCCATGACCTCGCTGGTCAGGCTCGGCACGATAAGCCGCAGCGCCTGCGGGACGATGACGTGGCGATAGGTCAGGAGGGGAGAGAGCCCCAGCGCATTGGCCGCCTCGGTCTGGCCCTTCGGCAAGGCCTCGATGCCCGCGCGCACCTGCTCGGCAATGCGCGCGGCGGTGTAGAGACCGAGGCACACCAGCGCCGGGAAGAACGATCCCCAGGGCGGCGGGATCTGCTTGATGGCGTCGCCGAGGCGGCTGGGGAGGATCTCCGGCAACACGAAGTACCAGAGAAACATCTGCACCAGCACCGGGATGTTCCGGAATATCTCGACATAGAGCCGTGCGAGCGCCGTCACGAGCCGGTTCTGCACGGTACGGCCGATCCCGACGATGACGCCGACGGCGAAGGCGATCCACCAGCCGAAGAAGGCCAGCGCCAATGTCCAGCCGAGGCCGGCGAGAAGCCAGTCGATATAGCGCTGGCCATCCGCCGTCTGTTCAAAAAGCACTCCGAACATCGCAAACCTCAGAGTTAACGGTGCGAGCGAAGGCGGTCAGTCGACCGCGTCGCTGGGCCTCGCGATCCGCTCCATCAGCGTATCAGTGAGCGGAAAAGCGAGGTTCTCACCCTTGGGCGGGATCGGCCTGGTGAACCATTTCGTGTAGGTCTTCTCGAACTGGCCCGACGCCATCTGTTTTGACAGAACGTCGTCGACGAGTGCCTTGAAGCCGGCATCGCCTTTCGCGAACATCAGCCCATAGTAGATTCTCGCATAGCCTTCGGGAAGGAAGATCAGCGCGTCCGGCTTAGGCGCTGCGGCCTTGAGGCCTGCGAGAAGGATGTCGTCTTCCATGAAGGCTGCGGCACGTCCCGTATTCAACATCAGGAATGATTCCGCGTGATCCTTGGCCTGGACGATGTTGAGGCCGAGCTGCTCTTTGGCGTTTACGCCTTGCGCGAAGCCGATCGCGTTGGAGCCCTGCGTGACGACGATGGTCTTGCCCTTGAGATCGCCGGCGGTCTTCAGGCCGCTGTCCGCCTTGACCAGCCAGCGTGGCTGACTGACGAAAGTCGTCACCGAGAATGATACCTGCTCCTGCCGCTTCTTGTCGTTCGCCGTACTGCCGCATTCGATATCGACGGTGCCGCTCTGAATCAGCGGAATCCGGTTGGACGAGTTCACCGGCGTGTAGTTGACGGTGAGATTGGGCAGGTTCAGCTCCGTCTTGATGCGCTCGACGATAGCGGCGCAGAGATCCTGCGAGAAGCCGATCGGCTTTTGATCGGGACCGAGGTAAGAGAACGGGATCGAGGTCTCGCGGTAGCCGATCGTGATCGCACCGCCGGACTTGATCTTGGACAGCGTCGGGCTGTCAGCGGCGGCCGACGGCTCGACCATTGCGATGACGGCCACAAGGCCCGACAGGGCCCCCAGCATCCGTGCAAAATTCCTCATGTCCTGCACCCTCCTCTCATATCTCTGGCCCTGGCGGCCTTCTAGGCAGCCTTGGATGATGTCTTCACGCCGCGCCGGCGGATGAGCTCGATCAAGCGATCGACATCCGCTGATTTGTTGAACATGCCGAACGACACGCGAATGCCGTCCCGTTCCGGCGACACACGCACGCCGTTCTCTTCGAAGTAGCCAAGCCATTCGGCCGCAGGCAGCGCGACGACGTAGATGTGCGGCGCACGGTGCTTCCGGTCGCGCGGACCGACGAGCCGGATATCGAGCGCATCGAGCTCTGCGATGAGATGATCGCCGAGATCGAAGCAGTGGTTCTGGATGTTCCCGACGCCGATCTGCGCGATCAGGTCGAGCGAGGCGCCAAGCGCGTGGATCGCCGGAAGGTTGAAGTTGCCGAGTTCGAAGCGACGGGCGCTCGGAGCCGGCGCGAGCCTATCAGGGCGGGCGATGAGATCGGCCGGGATCTCCGCAAGGCTTGCGGCAGCGAGATAAGCGGGCTCGAGCTCCGCTTGCGCACTGTCCCAATAAAGGAGCCCAAGCCCCTGGGGAACGAGCAGGCCCTTGTGACTGCCCGACCCGATGAAGCTCGCGCGGATGGCCTTTGCATCGATCGGCACCACGCCGATCGCCTGCATCACGTCGACGATGAAATGGAGCCCCTTTTCCGCGCACAGCGCGCCGACGCTGTCGACATCGAAGCGGTGGCCGGCGTGAAAGGTCACATGGGACATCGAGATCGCGCGGGTGTTCGCATCGATGTGGGAACGAAAGCTCGCCGCATCGACGACATCGGTCATCGGTACGAACCGTACCTCGACGCCCTGCCGTTGCAGGTTGAGGAAGGCGTATGCGTTGTTCGGGTGATCGCCGTGAACCATCAGGACATTGTCACCCGCCCGCAGCCGCAGGGCGTTCGCGGCAATATTCATGCTTTCCGAGGTGTTCTTGGTGAAGGCGATCTCGTCGGCGGACACGCCGAGGAAGCGCGCGACCTTCGCACGCGTCTGCTCGACGCGGTCGAGCCACACGCTCTTTGGGCCGGCCGTCTCGAGGCTCTCGCGGAGAAAGAGGTCGATTGCCGCCTTCACGGGGCGCGCGAGTGGCGCCTGAAATCCGGAGTCGAGATAGGTCATCCGCTCGGCAGCCGGGAATTCCTTCCGCACGGCATCGACGTCGTAATGACCTGACATCCCACTCTCCTGTTCGGCGCGTTGCCTGTCGGGCCCGGTTTGCGTTGCACAAATCCTGTTCACCGACTGGCGGAGCCAACGATATGAGCAGCAAGGGAGAACCGTCCAATATATTTTTCATATTTCAGTAGTTTTAATTCCGAAAACTGATAATTTATTGCCGCGACTTGAGGAGACGCGAATGGCGGAGCCAGCCAAGACCGAAGGACCACTTGATCGCGCCTTTGCGATCGTCGGGCACATCGCCAGTCAAACCAAAGCCGTATCGGTCGCCGAGATCGCCCAGGCGCTTGGCCTTCCGCTTCCGACCGCCCATCGGTTGATCGGAAACCTTGAGGAACGCGGCCTGCTTCAGAAGGCGCTTGGGACCAAGCGCTACGTGGTGGGCAATCAGCTCGTCACCCTGGCCGCCAAGGTCATCGGCGCAGCATTCCGCACCGCGCGCCGGCATGCCGTGCTGCGCGCGGTCGCCGGCGAAATCGGCGAGCAATGCGAGATCGGCGTCGTACGCGACAACATGGTGGCTTATGTCGACAGCGTCCGCGTCTCGCAACCCCAGGGACTGCAATTCAATCCGGGCGAAGCGGCGCCGCTGCACTGCACGTCGACAGGCAAGATCTATATGAGCCGCCTGCCGGAGAAAGCGCGCGAGAAGCTGTGCCGCGCGCTCACGCTGACGAGATTCACGGACACGACGATCGCAGACTACGACGCCTTGATGAAGGTGCTCGAGGAGACGCGTCGGCGCGGCTGGGCCAAGACCAACGAGGAGTACGTCAGGGGCGTGGTTGGATGCGCCGTCCCCATCCTGTCGCCGGACCGTGAGCTGATCGCGTGCCTGGGCGTCTCCGTCCCGGCGGCCCGCGTGAGCTTCGCCGAACTCGACCGTTTCATCGCCCCGCTTCAGAAGGCCGCCGCGCTCCTGTCGGAAACGATCCTGCAGGACGATGATGATGGTGGATGAGAGCGAGGGCCACGGCCAACCTACTTCGCAATCCGCTCCACCACGTCCCGCACCAGACCGACCAACAGCTCGAGCTTGTATCCGGTCATCGGCAGCGGCGTTGCCCCTGATGTCGCGAGCTGCGCGGCTTGCGCGATAACTTCCGCGTTTGCCGGCTTTCCCTCCAATGCGACCTGGCACGCCGTCAGCCGCAGCGGCACCGGGGCGACCCCGCCAGCGGCAATGCGGACATGCCGGAAGATGCCGCCGGATACCACGGCGCGCGCGCAGACTTCGACCAGCGGCCAGTCCGCATAGCTGCGGCTGATGGCACGCTTGTAACAGGCGCGCTCGGAGGCGAGCGGCGCGGGAAGCGAGATGGCCTCGATCTTTTCGCCCGGCTCGAGCGCATGGTCCGCGGCGCCGTTGGTACCGTCGCCAACGAAATCAGGCAACGACAACCGGCCGCGCCGGTCTGTCGCGATCGTCGCATCATAGGCGAGCAGCGCCATCGCCATGGTCGACGGATGTGGGGCCACGCAAGGTCCGAGGTCGAATGCGGCGTGATAAAGATGATTGCCCGATCGCGCCGGGCAATCGGAGCCGCCCTTCTTGAGACAGCCGATCTGCGGATTGCGGAAATACCAACAGCGCGAACGCTGAGCGAGGTTGCCGCCGAGCGTTGCCAGATGCCGGATCTGCGGCGTGGCGAGGCCTTGCGCCGCGGCGGCGATGCCGGGATAGGCACCCCGGATGCGTTCATCGGCCGCGATCGCCGCGATCGTGGTAAACGCGCCGATGCGGGCCGAGCCGTCCGCAGCCCAGTCGATCCCGATCGCGCCTGATGTCCCGGAGAGATCGACGATGGGCCCACGGGACACGCCACTGCGGCGGCGCTCGGACAGATCCGTGCCGGCGGCACGGAATTCGGGTGCGCTACCCGCCGATATTGCTGACGAGGCGCTCATGCCGCAGTTCTCCCCTTCAAGGCGGCGACGATGCGGTCGGGCCGGATCGGAATTTCGGCGAGGCGAACGCCGATCGCATTGAAAATCGCGTTCGCGACCGCAGGTGAGGTCGGCACGGTCGCCACCTCACCGATGCCGACGCTGTTGCCGAGCACATGATCAAAACCGCCCTCGTCGAAATGCACGTCGATCTCGGGCGTATCCGCAATGCCGGGGATGCGATAATCCTCCATGCTGGCGGTCAGTACGTCGCCGCTGAGCGGATCGACCTCGCGCGCCTCGTAGAGCGCGTAGCCGAGCCCCTGGATGACCGCGCCGCAGGCCTGGCTGTGCGCGAGCTGAGGCGCCGCGATCTTTCCGACCGCTATCCCCGTGTGCACCTTGAGCACGCGCACGTGGCCGAGCCAGGTATCAACCTCGACTTCAATCACCTGCACCGAGCTCGGCACGCCCGCGCCGATGACGATGTTGGAGTTGCGCCTCATCATCCAGCCGAACACGACGCCGAGAAGCCCGAGGTCCTTCAGCGGCGAGCGGATGCCGGGCGCCGTGTTCTTCCCATCCTCGCCACGCGTCTCCGAGATAGCGATATCTGCCGAGCGCGCGATCAGCTCGCGCCATGGCGCATTCGAGCCCGGCGCGGGCTTGCGCGTGGCTTGCTCGAGGAGCGCGGCTTTCAGCTTCTGGATCGCCGTCAGCGTCGGCGGCAGCACCGAGGCGGTGACGCGGCTGCCACCGGAGCCGGGGCCTTCGGGGAGCGACGAGTCGCCGATGCGCACCTCGACCTCATCAGCCTCGAGATCGAATTCGCGAGCGACCGTATCAGCCAGAACGCTGCGGGTACCGGTCCCGATATCCTGTGTCGCTGTCGATGCAACGATGCGGCCGCCCTTGACCGCGACCTCGACCTTGACCTTGGGCTGCCAGAGATAGAGCCAGTAACCGGTCGCCACACCAACACCGCGGCGATAG
The DNA here is from genome assembly GCF_024199885.1 of Bradyrhizobium sp. CCGUVB23. Lineage (NCBI taxonomy): Bacteria > Pseudomonadati > Pseudomonadota > Alphaproteobacteria > Hyphomicrobiales > Nitrobacteraceae > Bradyrhizobium > Bradyrhizobium sp. CCGUVB23. The sequence continues at coordinate 6,826,200 of NZ_JANADQ010000001.1, read as the reverse complement.
CGACCGCTCCCGGCCGACGTCCGATTGCGCCAGGTGTCGAGGCTCAAGGCCCAGTCATAGAGCCTTTGCCTATTGGGATCCGGGTCCCAGCGCTTGCGCAAGGCAATCGGATCGACGGCGAGCCGCAGCGCGGCCTCGTCGACCGCCTGCTCTACTGCAAATGCCATCGGCGGACCGCCGGGGCCGCGGAACGCCGCGCCCGGCGGCAGATTGCTGATGACGTCGAAATCCCTGAGGTCCTTGGCTTCGGCCGGATACATCAGCCGCGCCAGACCCGCGATCGTCGAGTTGGTCGCGGCGCCCGTATCGGCGTGCGCCGTGACGGAGAGCGCCTTCAACTCACCCCGATCAGAGGGCAACAGCGCGACCTTCACCTCCGCGGCCGGACGATAGCCGGCAACCGACAATTCTTCATGACGGTCATAGACAACTCTTACCGGCGCATTCGCCGCGCGTGCGAGTTCGACCGCGGCAATCGTCTCGGCGCCGATGCTCGCCTTCGAGCCGAAACCGCCGCCGACATGATCGGCGATCACGCGGACGCGCGCAGGATCGAGCTTGAAGCGCTTGGCGATCTGCTCCTTCAGATGGACCACCCACTGCGACGAGGCGTGCACCGTCAACTCCTCGCCATCGAAACGCGCCACCGCGGCATGCGGCTCGAGACAGGCATGCTGCTGCGTGCCGGTACGGAATGTTCCCTCGACGAGAAGACTGTTGCTCGCCTGCCGCGCCTCGTCCACCCAGTTGCGCGCCCTTTTGGCACGCCTGGCAAACACCGAGGTCGGCCCGCGAACGTTCCGCTTCCATGGCGCGGGCCCGCCGGCCGCTTCCGAAACATTGCCCGCTCTCTTGCGGCTCGCCCGGTCGAACACCACGGGCGCATCATCTTTCCGCGCCGCATCGAGCCCGATCACCGCGGGTAGCGGTTCGCTGGTCGGCTTGATCGCGGCGAGCGCCGCGAGCGCTGTCTTGCGGTCCTTCGCTGCGACCGCCGCGATTGGCTCGCCGACATAGCGCACGATGCGATCGTCGGAAAGCAGCGACACAGCGGTGACGCCGTCAAGCGCACGCGCGGGGGCCAGGTCGAGCACCGTGATGCGCGCATGCGCGTCACGCGAACGCAGAATCACGCCCTCGAGCTGACCGTCATGCCTGATATCTACGGTATACCTTGCCGCGCCCGTCACCTTGTCGCGCGCCTCGATGCGTGGACTTGCGAAATGACCGCCGTCGAAGCGGCCGGCACAGGCATCCGCCACGGCGCGAAAGATCGCATCATAGGCGCCGCAACGGCAGAGATGGCCTGACAGCGCCGCACCGATCTCCTCGCGCGAGGGCACGGCCGTCCCCTTCGCCGCGCGCCAGCGATCGCAGAACGCAGCCGCCTCCAAGATGAAGCCGGGCGTGCAGAAACCGCATTGCAAGGCGTCATGCGCCATGAACGCCTTCTGCACCGGGTGCAGCTCCTGTGCGCCAATGCCTTCCACCGTCGTCACGGATTTTCCAGCGGCGGCACGCGCCGGCATCAGGCAACTCGCGATCGGGACGCCGTCGACGAGCACCGTGCAGGCGCCGCAGACGCCGCCACCGCAGACGAGCTTGGTGCCGGTGAGACCGAGCTGATCGCGCACGACATCGATGAGCAGCGCATCGGGATCCTCAGGCAGAGGCTCGACGCGGCCGTTGATGATCATCGTATTCATGGACGTGCTCCGGCTTTGCTGCGTGAGGATCGTTCTCTGGTCCCGGCCTTGCTCGCGGGCGGCTCCTGCGACTTCGGCACAGCGCCGGCGCAGAGCGTCCGCACCATCATCGCCATGTCCTTCAGGAAGGCCTCTGCCGGCTGCATCGCCGGATGCTGCGACTTCGATCCGTGTACGGCCATCTCGACGAGCCGCGCGAACTCGGCCGCCGACAGGCCCTGCGGCAGCGCAAGCTTCTGCTTGCGCGCAACCCGCGCGATCGTGGCGACCAGTCGCTCGGCATAAAGCGCTGCGTATTTCTGATAGAGGTCACGTCCATGCACGAGGTGCTCGGAATACAGCTCCTCGATATGCGGCGAGCCGTCGAAGGATCCGATCATGGCCCGCATCCGCGCCGTCATGCCGGCGACGAGAATGTCGGCGAAGCTGCGGCCCGCCTTCTCCGCCCCGCTGATTGCCGTCTCCTCGGCGGCAATGGCCGTCTCGTGCACGCGCTCGATGACGGCGCGGAACAGCGTTTCCTTGGATTCAAAATGATGATAGAGCGCCTGCCGCGTCAGGCCGGCGGCCTCGGCCACCTGCTCGATCGAGGAGCGGCGAAAGCCGTGGCGGCGAAACACCAGCATGGTCGCGTCGAGAATGCGCGTCTTCGGTCCCATTTGTCGATTTTGACAAAATATGAAGAACTGTCAAATCGCGATTTGGTGAGCCCGGCGTCGCACCATTGCGATCGGGCAAGCTGCAGGCACAGCCTTCCTCGCGCTTTCCGCGACTTGCGGTTCGCCAGGCGAGTATCACAGCCGCAGGATCTTGCCCGGGTTCATGATGTTCTTCGGATCGAGCGCCCGCTTGATCGTGCGCATGACGTCGAGCTCGATCTTCGAGCGGTAATGCGCGAGTTCGTCGATCTTCTCGATGCCGATGCCGTGCTCCGCCGAGATCGAGCCGGCCATGGAGGCGATGATGTCGTTCACGCTCCGGGTGATCGCGGCGGAATATTGTGTGAGCGTCTCGCGATCCATGCCCTTCGGCCCCATGAAGGAGAAATGCAGATTGCCGTCCCCGATATGGCCGAGCGGATAGGGGCGGATCGTCGGAAGGATGTCGAGGACGGCCTTGAGACCCTTGTCAATGAGTTCAGGAATTCTGGAGATCGCGACCGACACGTCGTAGCTGAGACCAGGTCCTTCGGCACGCGCGGCCTCGGCCACGCTTTCGCGAATGCGCCACATGTTGCGCGACTGCGCCTCTGTCTGGGCGATCACCGCATCGAGCAGGCGGCCCGCCTCCAACTGATCCGCCAAGAACTGCTCCATCTTCTCCGACATGCCCGCACTGCCGTCCAGCCGCGGCCGGGATGACGACCATTCGAGCAGGAGATACCATGCCGTGTCCGCCTTGAGCGGGTCCTGCGTGCCTGAGATGTGGCGCAGCACCATGTCGGTGCATGCGCGGCTCATGAGCTCGCAGGAGCCGACATTGTCGTCGGAGGCGACGTATGCTTCCGAGAGGATCTCGATGGCGGCCTGCGGATCGCGGATCGCCAGCCATGCCGTGCATACGTCCTTCGGGGCCGGCCACACCTTCAGCACCGCCTTGGTGATGATGCCGAGCGTGCCTTCGGCGCCCATGAAAAGATGCTTGAGGTCGTAGCCGGTATTGTCCTTCTTGAGCGCGCGCAGCCCGTCCCAGACGTCGCCGTTCGGCAACACCACCTCGAGGCCCAGAACCAGGTTGCGCGCATTGCCATAGCGCAGCACCTGCACGCCGCCTGCATTGGTGGAGAGATTACCCCCGATCATGCATGAGCCCTGCGACCCGAGGCTGAGCGGAAAGAAGCGGTCGTGGCGCGCGGCCGTCTCCTGGAGCGTCTCGAGGATGCAGCCCGCCTCCACGGTCATGGAATAACCGACCGGATCGACGTTCAGCACGTGATTCATCCGGCCGAGCGACAGCAGGATGCCGCGGTGGGTTGGCCACGGCGTGGCCCCGCCCATCAAGCCGGTGTTGCCGCCCTGCGGCACGATGGCAATGCCGTTGTCGTGGCAGAGCTTCACGACCTCGGAGACCTCGGCCGTATTGGCCGGACGCACGACCGCGGCGGCCTGCCCGACCAGCGCCCCCCGCCACTCGGTCACGAAGGGCTGCTTGTCGTGCTCGTCGAGGATCAGGCCCTTGTCACCCACGATCTTCCGCAAGGCGTCGAGGATGGGCGCCGTCACGGGCGCGCCAGGAACGGAGGGATCGGTGGGAAGGACTGCAACCGGCATATGTTCCTCTCTTAACGGCTCGGCTTGTACGCCCGCCTTCGTTCTTGTTGTCGGTCGTTTTCGACCTTGGGTGCTTGACCCTAGCATGGAGCCTTCGCTTGCAGGAACGTGCTGACCTCCGACGTTTGTGCAGATCAGGTTCGAGCTTCGAACACGAGCAGGCTTTCGCTCACGATCCCCATACCCTACTGTGATCCGATCAGCCCCTAGGTCAGAGATCATGAGCCGCTTCTGGAATCCCGTCGTCCACACCTTGTCGCCCTACGTACCGGGCGAGCAGCCGAAGCAGGACGGCGTCGTCAAGCTCAACACCAACGAGAATCCCTATCAGCCCTCGCCGCGCGTGCTCGCGGCGGTCGCATCGGCCGCGGAGCGGCTCCGCCTCTATCCCGATCCACGCGCATCGCAGCTGCGCGAGGCGATCGCCGCCCACTACAAGGTCGCGCCCGAAGAGGTGTTCGTCGGCAATGGCTCGGACGAGGTGTTGGCCCATACCTTCCAGGCGCTTTTGAAGCACGACGCACCGCTTCTGTTTCCCGACGTCACCTACAGCTTCTACCCCGTCTATTGCGGCCTCTATGGGGTCGCTCACGAGGAGGTGCCGCTCGATGCCGCAATGCGGGTGCACATTACCGACTACCGGCGGCCATGCAGCGCGATCCTTCTCTGCAATCCGAACGCACCGACCGGCATCGCGCTTCCGCGCGATACGATCGCGGCGCTGCTCACCGAGCATCCGGATCAACTCGTGGTGATCGACGAAGCCTATGTCGATTTCGGCGCCGAGAGCGCCGTGCCGCTTGTCGCACGCCACGACAATCTGCTTGTCATCCAGACCTTCTCGAAATCGCGGGCGCTCGCCGGCCTGCGGGTCGGCTTTGCGATCGGGCAGCGGCCGCTGATCGAGGCGCTTGAGCGGGTGAAGGACAGTTTCAACTCCTACCCCATCGATTGCCTCGCCCTCGCGGGCGCCACTGCCGCCATCGCGGACGACGCGTGGTTTGAGCAGACGCGTGCACGCATCATGGCGAACCGCGAAACGCTGACGCGGGACCTCTCTGGGCTCGGCTTCGAGGTGCTGCCATCGCAGGCCAACTTCGTCTTCGCGCGTCATCGGAGCCAAGGCGGCGCCGATCTCGCCGCTGCGCTCCGGCAACGCGGCGTCCTGGTCCGGCATTTCAAAAAGCCGCGCATCGAGAACTTCCTGCGCATCACGGTCGGCACGGAGGAGCAGTGCGGCCGGCTGATTGACGTGCTGCGCGGCTTGATCTGATCACGCGCTGGTTCGGGCCCCCTCACGCTGCAGCGCGAACGGCCTTCCAGAGCGCGAGCACCTCCTCGCGCGCGATGTTGCGGGTGATGAACACGATGCGCGAGCGGCGGTCGGCGTCGGGCCATTTGGCGAGCGCCACCGGCGGATGGAAGACGTGGTGCACGCCGTGGACTGCGACCGGCGTCGACTCGCCGCGGAGGTTGAGAATCCCCTTGACGCGCAGGAGATCCTCGCCGCGCCCGGAGCGCAGATGCGCAAGCCAGTTCGAGGCCGCCATCCAGTCGAGTGGCTCGTCGAAAGCGAGCATGAAGCTGCCGATCGATGCATCGTGATGGTGATGGTGATGGCCATGATCGTGGTCGTGGCCGAGGTGCGCGTGCTTCGCCTTGCGAGGCGTCACAAAGGCCTGCTCATTGAGCCAGCGCGCGACGTCGACCGTCTTCTTCTCGGGATCAATGAGGCCGGCGCCAAACAACCGCGCCGGATCGATCTTGCCATGCGCCACGCGTTCGATTCCGGCACCGGGGTTGAGCCGGCACAGGCGCGTTTCCAGCGCTGTGGTGTCGCCGGCCAGATCAGACTTGGTGATCAGCAGCCGGTCGGCGAGCGCGACCTGTTTCACCGCCTCGTACTGGCGGTCGAGTTGCAGCTCGGCGTTGACGGCATCCACCGTGGTCACGACGACATCGAGCCGCAGGAAATGCGAGATCAGCGGATTGTTCAGGAGTAGCTGCACGGTCGGCGCGGGATCGGCAAGACCCGTGGTCTCGATGAGGATACGGTGGAACGGCGGCACCTCGCTGCGGTCGCGCCGTACAAGGAGCCCGCGCAGCGTCTCCTCGAGGTCGCTGCGGACGGTGCAGCAGATGCAGCCGCTCGCGAGCACGGCCACCTCGCCATCGACACGCTCGACGAGGAGATGGTCCAGGCTGACTTCACCGTATTCGTTGATGATGACCGCGCTGTCCTTCATGTCGCCGTGGCGCAGCAAGTGATTGAGCAGCGTCGTCTTGCCGCTGCCGAGAAAGCCGGTGATCAACGACACCGGTAGCCGCTCGGCGGATTTGTCGCTCTCGAACAGGCTCATCAGCGTCCCTCACCTTTTGGCCGTCTTATTTTTGTCGCTGGACAACAACCTAACGTAGGAGGAGCATGCCGAAAACAATTTAGAGCCCGGCTTCTCTGGGCCACAACCTGGGAGAGTAAAATGCCTAATGAAATCAAGGGCGAAGAACAGCAAGGCGGAATGAGCACGACCGATCGTCGGACCTTGCTCCGCACGGCAGGCCTCGCCGGCGCCGCAGGGGCAGCGCTCGCGGGCACGATGCATGGCAAGTTCTCGCTCGCGCCGGTTAGCGAAGCCCAGGCGCAGACTCCCATCTCCATGCCCAAGGGAACAGACAAGCCATGGTGGCCCTCGAAATGGGGCCCGGAAGACGAGGCTGGCGCTTCCAACCACATCACACCGGAAAAAGTTCTCGACGCGGCGAAATGGATCAAGGACGGCAAGATCTACAAGATCGGCCGCGTCGACGAAGGCGGCATGCCGCTGTTCGGTCCGCGCGCCTTCACGCTGCGCATCCCCGGCGGGCCGACCGGTGGTCCGTTCGGCGACAACAAGCTCGTCTATCACGACGAGTTTCTCTCCACCGAGATCGGCCAGACCGGCACGCAGTTCGACGGCCTCGGCCACATCGGCATCCAGCTCGGCAAGGACGGCGACAAGAGCGAGATGCGGTTCTACAACGGTCACACCGCGGCGGAGATCAGCGACGCTTACGGCCTGAAGAGGCTCGGCGTCGAGAAGCTCAAGCCGCTGTTCACCCGTGCCCATCTGATCGACATGGTCGCGCTCAAGGGCGGGATGATGGATGCCGGCCAGGAGATCACCTCGGCCGACATCAAGGCGGCGCTGGCCAAGCAGAACATGTCGGAGAGCGACATCAAGCCGGGCGATGCGATCATGTTCCACACCGGGTGGGGTTCGCTCTGGATGAAGAACAATGATCGCTTCAACAGCGGCGAGCCGGGCATCGGGCTGGACGCTGCGCGATGGGTGATCGAAAAGGACCTCGCGCTCACCGCGGCCGACACCTGGGCGGTCGAAGTGGTGCCCAATCCCGACAAGTCGCTCGCCTTCGTGGTGCATGCCGAGCTGCAAACCAAGCACGGCATCCACAACCACGAGAACCTGATCTTCGACGAACTGATCGCCGACAAGAAGTACCAGTTCGTCTATTGCTTCGCCCCGGCCCCCATCAAGGGCGCCACGGGCAGCAATGGTTGCCCGATCGCGATCACGTGATGATGGCGCACCGGCGCGCGGGCGGAAGCACCGCCCGCGTGCGCTCTGGCTCCTGCCATCAGCCGCTACGGATCAGCGTGCCCGAGAGCGGATTCCACACGGTATTGCCGCTACGGTCCGTTGCCTTCATAGCGACATACAGATGATGATGTTCGACGCGAGACGTGGATACGCCCGAATGCTGGCGCCGTGACGCGAAAGGAATTGTCTGCTTCAACTTAAAAAAGTGAGGAACGAAGGAACTCCAGCCGTCCGCACTGACAGCGTTCACGCTGCCACGATATCTTCCGGTCGCATCTGATTCGCATTGGCGGTTTGTTGTGGCTGCGCCAGCTCATTCGAGCTGGCCGTGCATTCCCTGAAATGCTCCTGCAGGGCAGCGTCTGCGGCATGCTCCCAGTATTCCGCCTCAGCGAGCAGCTTCCAGCTTCCGTCAGGACGATATGCAGCGCTCTGTCGGCAGAGCGAGGCCATTGCACGCAGGCGGCGCACGGTTTCCATTCCCTTCCTCCCCTTTCTTGCCGGTCTACTTTCTTGACGTGTTTTCCCACAGCTTAATTTCTATTTCTGCATCTGAGCCATCATGATTATGATTCAGAACTATTTTTTCGCTCCTCGATTAACCCATCAGGCGAATGGAGCCGCGCTTGTTGCGATCCAGTTTCGGTTCCCCTTCACATCGATTTCGAATGCTGCTCTCGCCGTCTCTGTCTCCGTGTTAATACGACCTCCGATCGGGGCCATCATGAACCGACGCCGGCTTTTTCTCGGATTTGTCCTTGCCGCTGCGCTCGCGGCGGTTACCCCGGCTACTGCGTCGCCCGATGGCAAGCGGGTTGCGCTAGTGATCGGAAACGGCGCCTACAAGAGCGTGCCGGCGCTGCCCAACCCACCCAACGATGCCGGCGACGTCGCAGCCGCGCTCAGGCGTCTCGGCTTCACGGTCACCCTCATCGCTAACGGTTCGTTCGACGAGATGCGGCGCGGCCTGATCGCCCTCGGCCGCGATGCAGCGGACGCCGACATGGCGGCGGTCTATTTCGCCGGCCACGGTATGGAAATCAGCGGCGAGAACTGGCTGATCCCGGTCGATGCGGAACTGAAGAAGGACACCGACGCGGCGAACGAGGCAATCAGCCTGCGCAGCGTGATGTTGCAGGTATCGAGCACAACGAGCCTCGGCCTCGTCGTCCTCGACGCCTGCCGCAACAATCCTTTCGCGGCGAAGATGCAGCGCTCGCTGGCGCTACGCGCGGCGGCAACGAGCGGCCTCGGCCGCATCGAGCCGGGCGGCAACGTGCTGGTCGCCTATGCCGCGCGCGACGGCACGACCGCGCTCGACGGCGACGGCGGTAATAGCCCGTTCACCACGGCGCTGTTGCGCAACATCGAGACGCCGGGCGTCGAGATCACCTTCATGTTCCGAAACGTGCGCGACGACGTCATGGAGGCAACGCGCAACGAGCAACAGCCCTTCGTCTACGGCTCGCTCTCGCGACGAGCGATCTATCTCGCGGGCGCGCCGTCTGCGACCGAGCAAGGGGCCACGAAACAGGCAAATGCCGCACCATCGGCCGCCGCAGCGCCGGCGCCCGTTGCATCAGTCATCGACCCTGCGCTGGTCGGCACCTGGGAGATCATGGTGCCGAACGACCGCGGCATGTCGCGCTGGACATGGCGCATCATGGGCGATGGCACCTACACGTTCCACGCCGAAGGGAGGCGCGCCGCGCCGGCGCATGAAGGCACGATTGCCGCCATGAACGGCCATTGGTCGCTGCACGCCTTGAAAGGCCTCTCGGGTTACGCCGACGCCGGCTCCTATGAGGTCCGCGACGCCACCGCCGTCATCACCGGCAAGCTCGGGACAGGCTACTGGAAGCGCAGCCTGCAGTGAAGGCGCGCGGCCTGCGCGTCGAAACCCCACGCGCATCTCGTCCCTCGACGCACATAGTTAGCAGAGCGTAACGGCACCAATGCTGCGGAATTTAGCGGCGGAAACGGCCGCCTGCTGCAGCTACTATCCTTAACGCCATCTCAACCGCGCGCCATGCCAGTAGAAATGCGCAGTTACGCGTGACCTCCGACGGTTCCTCCGCGGAACCCGTCTAACCCGCCCTTTACCCGTCCTATGCAAGATCGCGCACGTTTTAAGGGACTTTGACGGGACACTTTCGCGGAATCTGGGGCTCGTTTGTCAATGCCTGTTGCTGATTTGAAATCTCACCTTGCGGCGGCGGTGCGGCTGTTTCGCGTACCGGCCGACAACCCCGACCTGACGCGCGCCCAGTTCGATGCCTTCTCGAAGCAAATTCCGCTGCTCTACTTCATCCTGATCACCAATACGCTCGCGGTGGCCTATACCTATGTGGCGCTCGCCCCGGCCTGGCTGACCATGGTGGTGCCCTCGGTGCTGACCGTGCTCGCGGCGGTGCGGACGTTCTGGTGGCTGCGCCAGCGCCATGTCGTGCGCAGCGATGCGGATATCCTGCGCAACCTGCGCGCTACCAACTGGCTCACGGTTCCGATCGCCGTGGGATTCACCGCGTGGTCCTTCGCGCTCTACCCATACGGCGATCCCTTCGCCAAGAGCCATGTCGCGTTCTACATGGCGGTGACCGTGATCGGCTGCATCTTCTCACTGATGCACCTGCGCTCTGCCGCCCTGATCGTCACACTGCTCGTCGATATTCCCTACGTCATCTTCTACTTCGCGACGGGCGAACCGACGCTGATGGCGATAGCGGTCAACGACCTCCTGGTGTCGGGCGCGTTGATAACGGTGCTGTTCATCTATTACCGCGACTTCGCCGACCTCGTCGCATCCCGCAAATCGCTGCTCGCGCAACAGGCGGCGACGCAGGCTCTCTCAGACGAGAATTTCCGCCTCGCCAATCTCGATTCGCTGACCGAGCTGCCGAACCGCCGCCGCTTCTTCGCCGAGCTCGCCAACGCCTTCGGCGATGCCGAGCGCCGGCAGATCCGACTCGCGGTCGGCATCATCGACCTCGACGGCTTCAAGCCGATCAACGACAACTACGGCCATACCGTCGGCGACCGCGTGCTGATCGAAGCGGGCCGTCGCATCCGCGAGGTCTGCGAAGGTTTTGGCGCACATCACGTCGAGTTCGCACGGCTCGGCGGCGACGAATTCGGTCTCGTGGTGAGTGGCGATCCCAGCGACGAGGATCTCGCGGAGATCGGCGCACGCATCGGCGACCGCGTGAAGCTGCCCTATCAACTCGACACGGCGCATACCGGACTCTCCTGCTCGATCGGGTTTGCACTGTATCCGCGCTCGGCGACGGATGCGGAAGCCCTCTACGAATGCGCCGACTATGCGCTCTACCACGCCAAACGCCACGCGCGCGGCCGAACCGTGATCTTCTCGAGTGAGCTGGAAGCGGAGATCCGCAGCCGCGGCGTCATCGAGAACCTGTTGCGCACCGCCGACTTCGATGCGGAGATGGAGCTCGTCTTCCAGCCGATCGTCGATGCCATGAGCGAGCGCACCGCCGGCTTCGAGGCGCTGGCGCGCTGGCACTCACCGCGACTTGGCCTCGTCTCGCCGGCCGACTTCATCCCCGCCGCCGAGCGCATCGGCCTGATCCGCAGCCTGACGCAGGCGCTGCTGGTTCGCGCGCTCGCGGCAGCCAAGACCTGGCCCGACGACATCAGCCTGTCGTTCAACCTCTCGGCCCACGACATCTGCTCGTCCGACGGCATCCTGCCGCTGATCGCGGTGATCGAGAAGAGCGGCGTGCCGCCGCGGCGGATCGATTTCGAGATCACGGAGACCGCGGTCACCTTCGATTTCGTCCGGGCGCAGCAGTCGATCGCCACGCTCAAGGCGATGGGCTGCGGCATCTCGCTGGACGATTTCGGCACCGGCTATTCCTCGCTCAGCCACGTGCATCGCCTGCCGCTCGACAAGCTCAAGATTGATCGCAGCTTCGTCGCCGACGTCAACGACAACCCCGTGAGCCACAAGATCATCAAATCGCTGACGGGCCTGTGCGCGGACATGGAGATCGCGTGCGTCGTCGAAGGCGTCGAGACGCGCGCGCAGCTCGAGAGTCTCCGTCGCCTCGGCTGCGACTATATCCAGGGCTACTATTTCGCAAAGCCAATGCGAAAAGACGCGGTGTCGGGCCATCTCACTGAGGAGCGACAGCGCCTCGGCGACGACGTCGCGCGCGCGAGCGCCTGAGCTCTCTTCGCCGGCAGCGTCAGCGCGGCTTCAAAAGATCGCGCGCAACGATCAGTTTCTGGACCTCGGTCGCGCCCTCGTAGATCCGCAGCGCGCGGATTTCGCGGTAGAGGCTCTCGACGATTTCGCCCTTGCGCACACCGCGTCCGCCAAACATCTGCAAGGCGCGGTCGATGACGCGCTGCGCGGTCTCGGTCGCGGTCAGCTTTGCCATCGCAGCTTCGCGGGTGGTTGGAAGCCTCTGAACGTCGCGGCGCCAGGCCGCGCGGTAGGTCAGAAGCGCTGCGGCGTCGGTATCGGTCGCCATGTCGCCGAGCGCGGCCTGGGTCAACTGGAGATCGCCGAGCGTCGCACCGAACATGTGCCGGCTCTGCGCATGCGACAACGCCTCATCGAGCGCGCGCCGCGCAAAACCCAGGGCCGCGGCGGCGACCGAGGCGCGGAAGATGTCGAGCGTCTGCATGGCGAGCTTGAAGCCGCCGCCGGGCGCACCAAGCCGACGGCTCGCCGGGATCCGGCAGTTTGTAAAGCGCAACGTCGCCAACGGATGCGGCGCGATGACCTCGATGCGCTCCGCAATGCCAAAGCCGGGATCACTGGGGAAGACGACGAAGGCCGAAATGCCGCGAGCGCCCGGCGCCTCCCCGGTTCGCGCGAACAGCGTGTAGACGTCGGCGATGCCGCCGTTCGATATCCAGGTCTTCTCGCCGTCGATGACGTAGTCGTCTCCGTCGGCGCGCGCTGCGCAGGACATGGCCGCAACGTCCGACCCCGCCTCCTTCTCCGACAGTGCGAAGGCCGACAGCCATTCGCCCGATCGAACCTTTGGCAGCACGGCCTGGCGCAGTTCCGCCGAGCCGCCGAGCGCGATCGCGCCGGAGCCGAGCCCCTGCATGGCGAAAGCGAAATCGGCAAGACCATCGGCATAGGCGAGCGACTCGCGCGACAGGCAGATCGAGCGGGAGTCGATCGTTGCCGCGTCGCCATCGGGCGCGGCAACGGCGCAATCGAGCAGCCCCGCCTCGCCCATCGCGCGCACGAGCCTCCGGCAAGCGCCGTCGACGTCGTCGTGGTCGATTTGGCCAAGGGTCCCCGACCGCACGAAACGGTCAAGGCCGTCGCCGATCGCATGATGGCGTGGCTCGAAAAACGGCCAGTCCAGCCATTCACGCCTGATCACCTTGGCAACGGGGCTCATTTTGAGATCTCCTGCGCGGCCACTGCTGCGGCACGGGCGAGATTGGTTTCATATTGGCCCTTGGCGGACAGATATTGCTTGGGCCAGGTGACCTCGGTGATGCCGATGCGCGCGGCTTCGTGCAGCGTCCAGGCGGGATCTGCCAGGTGTGGCCGCGCAATGGCGCAGAGATCGGCGCGGCCCGCGGCGAGGATCGAGTTGGCGTGATCGGCCTCGGAGATTGCACCGACCGCGATGGTCTCAATGCCAACCTCGTTGCGGATCAAATCGGCGAACGGCGTCTGGTAAAGGCGTCCATAGATCGGCCTGTCATCCTTCCAGACCTGGCCCGACGAACAATCAATCACGTCCGCGCCCGCTTCCTTGAACAGCACGGAGAAGATCGCCGCATCGGCCGGCGTGTTGCCGCCTTCGGTCCAGTCATGGCAGGACAGCCGCACCGATGTGGGACGATCGGAAGGCCACACGGCGCGCATCGCACTGAACACCTCTAGCGGAAAGCGCGCACGATTGTCGTGACTGCCACCGTATTCGTCAGTTCGCCGGTTGGTCAACGGCGACAGGAAGCTCGACAGCAGATAGCCGTGCGCGCAATGGAGCTCCAGCCACTCGACGCCGGCCGCGGCCGCGCGACGCGTTGCCGCAACGAAATCGTCGCGCACGCGATCCATGTCGCCGCGATCCATCTCCCGCGGCACCTGACTGTGGGGTAGGTAGGGCAGCGAGGACGCGGATATCAGCGGCCAATTACCTGACGCCAGCGGCTCGTCGATGCCCTCCCATGCGAGCCTGGTCGATCCCTTCCGTCCGGAATGGCCAAGCTGAATGCCGACTTTGGCGTGTCCGAGGCCATGGATCAGATCGACGAGGCGGCGCCACTGCGCCGCTTGCGCGTCGCTCCAGAGGCCAAGGCAACCCGGGGTGATCCGCGCATCGGGCGAGACGCAGGTCATCTCGGCAAAGATCAGCCCTGCACCGCCCATGGCGCGCGCGCCGAGATGGGCAATGTGGAAGTCGTTGATGAGCCCATCCTTTGCCGAATACATCGCCATCGGCGAGACCATAATGCGGTTCGCAAGGCTAAGCCCCCGCACACGGTGCGGCGTCAGCATCGGCGGCGGCACGCGCTCGCCGTCCTTGACGGCGATGCCTGACCGCGCGGCAAACCAGCGCTCAAAGCCTTCCAGCCAGGCGCGATCGCGCAGGCGAAGGTTCTCGTGGCTGATGCGCTGCGAGCGCGTCAGCATCGAATAGAAGAATTGCGGCGGCTCGAGCGTATCGGCATAGCGCCGGCCGACCACCTCGAACCATTCCATGGCGTTGCGCGCCGCGTTCTGGATGCGGGCGACGTCAACGCGCCGCACCTCCTCGTAGGCTTCCAGCACGGTTTCGATCTCGTCGCGGCTGTGGCCGTGGCGATCGAACTGGTTGGCGAGCTCGATAGCGTCGTCGAGCGCGAGCTTGGTGCCCGAGCCGATCGCGAAATGCGCGGTGTGCGCGGCATCGCCCATCAGCACGACATGCGACCGGCCGTTGAACACGCTCCATTTGCCGCAGATCAGACGGCTGAAATTGAGCCAGGCCGAGCCGCGCAGATGGCGGGCGTTGGTCAAGAGCTTCGCACCGTCCAGCGTCTCGGCGAAGAGCTTTTCGCAGAATTCGATCGAACCCTGCTGGTCGAGGTCGCCAAGCCCATGGCCGTTGTAGGCTTCTTCCGTGGTCTCGACGATGAAGGTCGAGGTTTCACTATCGAACTTGTAGATATGCGCCTGGAACCAGCCGTGTTCGGTCCTGCGGAAGTCGAACGTGAAGGCGTCGAACGCCTTCTTGGTACCCAGCCAAATATAACGGTTCGGCCGGATCACCATGTCAGGCCGGAACTGTTCGGCGTAGCGGGCACGGATCCTGGAATTGACGCCGTCGGAAGCGACGATCAGGTCGGCGTCGGGGAATTCGAGATCGGACTCGACGTCGCGCTCGAAGACGAGCTCGACGCCCAGCGCCTCGCAACGCCGCTGCAGGATGTTGAGCAGGTGCTTGCGTCCGATGCCGATGAAGCCATGGCCGGTCGTGCGCTGACGCGTCCCCTTGAAGACGAGCTCGATGTCGTCCCAGTGATTGAAGGCGTCCTCGATCTCGGCCGCGCTTTCGGGATCGGCGATCCGCATCGCCTGCATCATGGCGTCGGAGAACACCACGCCCCAGCCGAACGTGTCGTAGGGCTTGTTGCGCTCGACGACGGTGACGACGTGCTCCGGGTTACGGCGCTTCATCAGGAGGCCCAGATAGAGCCCGGCCGGTCCGCCGCCGATACAGACTATGCGCATGATCCCTCGCTTTCGCGCGCCGCGCCGTGTGGAGAGCTGCAAACTCTTTCAAACCCGGGATGCAAATTATTTTAAGTATAAAATATTTCGTCGGACCACGAGTTGTCAAGGCGCCAGGGACCTGCAGCCCGCACATGCCTGCGGCCGGCCGAAAAGCGGTGGTTTGTTAATGGCTTGGATTGTCCCGGCGATGCCAATGGTAAATCGCAGCCCATGGCGCAGAGAAGCGACTATCTCGACAAACTGGTCACGCTCCCGGTGTTTCACCACGCGCCGATGCTCGCGCTCGGCGCCGACAAAGCGCCGAGCGGGAGCTGTTCGAGCCGGAACCGACATGAACGTGCTCGGCGTCGGCTGCGGCAGGGCCGCGATCCTGCCCTACCTGCCGCAGGTCAACTATACGGGCATTGACCTCAACGAGAAGCACATCGCCTTTGTCCGCCAGCGTCATGGCGAGGCCCGCCGCTTCATCGTCGAGCCCCGGATTTTCAACGATCAATCGCACATTCCGGCTGCCTTTTCGCACGCGATGTCCCCTGCGCGCCGAAACCGGACATGAACGTCACTTCGTCATTGACTCGCGTGATGCATCTGCAGCTCCGCAATTCGATTGTCGGCGCGGCGAAGCCGCCGACAAAGCTCGCGGTTGATATTCTGCATCACCATCACATACGCGTAGATGTCAGCCTTGTAGTACGCGTAGAGTTGTCGAGCCGAGAGCTCGTACAGCAGGGTTGGGCTCTGCGCGACGATGGTCGCTGATCGGTTCTGCATCTCGATAAGCGTCATTTCGCCAAAAAAGTCACCCGGTCCAAGACTCGCCATGCGAATTATGCGCCCCGAGCCCCCGAGCTTGCTCACCACGAGTTCGCCGGAGTGAACAACGAACATTGAGCGGCCCGGTTCTCCTTCCGCCACCACAGTGGCACCGACGTCGAAGTGGCGCTCGACCAGCATTGAGACCAAGAGATCGCAACTCGCGTCTGCGAGTCCACCGAAGAAGGGTGTGGCAAGCAAAAACGCTTTCAGATCGGGCGAGCTGACAGCCATCGAGAAAATATACTCCCGCTCCCAGCGGTGGCAAGCGGGCCACACCCGACGGGACATCTTTGCAATAATTATCGCGCGGGAGCGTGGGGCCGCCGATCAAGCAGGCAGACCAGCCTGATCATTGTGTGAGTGGCAGAGTAATTCTCCCCACTTATGGCGCTTGAAATTCCACTTTTCGTGACGACCGACCGTCCACGGCATGCCCAGGATGGTCGGCCGGCGCCGAGACGTTGACGCTGCTGCCGCAGGCCGGAGGGAGGGCGCAGTGATAAAATTGGGGAACTTGTCACGATCCTGGATTTGCATCGCCATGGTCTGTCGGTGAGCGCCCTCGCCCAGCAACTTGCTGTCGATCGAAAGACGGTCAGGGCCTACATCGCCGGTGGCCTGGAGCCGCCGGTTTACAAAAAGGCGGCACCAAGGTGTTCTCGATGGTGCTCGGCTACTCACCGGCTGATCTGGGCGCTGCAAATGGTCCTTCGCTGTCATCTCCGGACATGGAGATCGCTTAATGTGCGGGCGCTTTCTTCGCCCGTGTCAAAGGCGAGCTCGAATGGAAGCCAATATGCCTGTCGTCGTGTCGATGATGGTTACGGCCTGCTCAATCTTGCCTTGGCCCAACGGATATTTGGTACACCGCTCGGATATCTGAACTAACCGTCTTCTTTCGCTGATCAGGATCGTGCTGCTCGTGTCGACGGCAAACTTGACGATATCCCGCATTGGATTTTTGTCGCCAAAGTCGGTCAGATCTTTCTCCATCGTGATCAGATACTCGTAGCTTGCCAGTTCGTCGGAGATCTGAAGAAGTTCCCGGATAGTCGAGTTGACACAGTCAGCGTCCCCGCTGGAAACATCGGGGCGCTTTACGGTCGCGACAAGGTCATTCATGAGGTTGGCAAAGAGCGGCCTAAGGCTCTCCGCCTGCCTGAAATCGCTCTCGGACAGGACGCCCGCACAGCACACACTGGGTAGGAACAGCCCAAGCCCCAAGCTTGCCGCCAGCATCTTTCGGTGCGCTCGCGCCGGGAACGAAACTCTCGTGGTGCCGATCAGCCCGTGCATCCCGCTTGGTCCTTCCCCTGCCCCCTTATTGTTAGATGGTTGTTTCTGTGCAAAGATCGGGCATCGTCGACTTCAGTTCACACTTGCTTTGCGTGCAGACATGTCGGCGTCTGAACCGCTCCCAAAGCCGGAGCATAGGAGCATGACCGACGGGCCGCAACGGGCGTTTCGCGCCGCGGCCCTTGACCGGGCTGCGTCTCCCGAGCAGCTCGATCATCTCGTTGTTATCACCAAGCCCGCTGACTGGATTCTTGCCTTTGTGCTGTGCGTTGCACTTGTGGCGGCCGTGCTGTGGGGCATTTTCGGGCGCGTGCCCACTCGCGTCTCGGGCGAGGGAATCCTGATCGGCAGTGGCGGTAAGGTCGTCGACGCCGTATCCGCCGCTGCCGGACGGCTGCAGTCGGTCGCAGTCACGGTGGGCGATCACGTCAACAAGGACCAACCCATCGCCCAGATCGTTCAAACCGAGATCCAGCAAAAGCACAACGCGGCCACCGAGGTCTTTCATGAACGCCAGCGGGAGCACGCCGATCGGGTGTCGAAAGCTGAAAGCGAGCTCGCCGCCAAGAGCCAAAACTTTGCAAAACTTGAAATCGCCCTGCAACAGGTGATCAAGGCAACGAGCCAGCGTATCGAGTATCTCACGGTCGACGTCAAAAACCTGGAGGATTTGCTGGCCAAGGGATACACGACGCGGCGCAATCTGGAAGAGCGACGCCAGGAGCTGACCGATGCGCAACAGCGCCGTACTGACGCTCAAAACGAGATTTTAAAGTTGCGGTCGCAGAAGACGGATCTGGAAACGGAGCGCGGGCGCGAAATTCAGCAGTCGGAGTTTTCCCTCAACGAGGCCCGGCGGCAAATGAATGCCGCCGCGGAACAGCTGAGCCAGAACACCCAAGTGATCAGCCCGATGGACGGACGGGTTTTGGAAGTGAAGATTTCGCCCGGTTCGGTGCTAGCCATCGGCACACCGGTGATTGCGATCGAAAGCGAAGGCGCCAAGCTCCAAGCCGTCGTCTATGTTCCCGCCGAACGAGGCAAACAGGTCAAGCCTGGCATGCAGGTGCAACTCGAGCCGAGCACGGTGAAGCGCGAGGAATTTGGCATGATGCTGGGCAACGTGGTCAGCATCTCTGATTTCCCGATGACGCCTCAAGGCATGGCCGCGCTACTGCATAACGAAAGCCTGGTTTCACGTTTCTCGCGCGACGGTGCACCTTACGCCGCGATGGTTACGCTCGATGAAGACGCCTCCACTGCAACCGGATATCGATGGGCCGTTGGCGAGGGGCCGAACATTCATCTCACGAGCGGAACGTTGGCGCGGGCCGAGATCACAACGCGCCGGCGGCGCCCCCTCGATCTGGTGATACCCCTGCTAAAGCACCTCACGGGAATTGATGGATAAGCCTTCTCCAAACCAGCCAACCAGCGAGCGCGGCCGGCCCAAATCTTACGTCAGCCGCATGGCGAGCTGGTTGCCGCGCCGACGTACCCGGCGGACACCCATCCTACTGCAGATGGAAGCCGTCGAATGCGGTGCGGCAGCGCTTGGCATCATTCTCGGTTATTACGG
The DNA here is from genome assembly GCF_024199885.1 of Bradyrhizobium sp. CCGUVB23. Classification (NCBI taxonomy): domain Bacteria; kingdom Pseudomonadati; phylum Pseudomonadota; class Alphaproteobacteria; order Hyphomicrobiales; family Nitrobacteraceae; genus Bradyrhizobium; species Bradyrhizobium sp. CCGUVB23. The sequence continues at coordinate 6,807,217 of NZ_JANADQ010000001.1, read as the reverse complement.
TGCGTGGATTCCGTTGGAGGAGCTTCGTGTCGCGTGCGGCGTATCGCGCGACGGCAGCAAGGCCAGCAACATCATCAGAGCGGCGCGCCGATACGGGCTGACGGCGAAGGGCTACAGCGTCGAACCTCCGGCACTTGCCGAGATTCCAACGCCTTGCATCATTCACTGGAACTTCAACCATTTCGTGGTCCTGGAAGGAATTGATAGGAAGCACGCCTACATAAATGACCCCGCGAGCGGGCGTCGGCGGATCGATCTGGTCGAGCTTGACCTCGCCTTCACCGGCGTTGTCCTGGCGTTTGAACGGGGCGAAAAATTCGAGAAGGTTGGCAGCAAACCAAAGGGCGTTAGCCTGCTCATGCGGGAACTGCGCCAATCAAAGGAGGCGGTGGTCCTGCTGGTCGTTGTCAGCGTGGCCGCGGTCCTGCCCAATATTGTTGCCGCAGGATTCTCAAAAATCTTTGTTGATGAAATTTTGATCCAGCACACGCGCAGCTGGCTTGCGCCGCTCCTGATCGGCATGGCGCTGACGGCTGCCTTGCGGGCCATTCTGACCATCACACGCCAATCGCTGCTATTGCGGCTGCAGACCAAGCTCGCCGTCGTGATGACCAGCCGCTTTCTGTGGCGCCTCATGACGCTGCCGCTGGAATTCTTCACCCAACGCCACGCCGGCGACATTGCAAGCCGTATTGCAGCCAACGAACAGATCGCCCGGCTGCTTTCAAGCGGCATTGCCGCCAATGCGCTCAGCCTGATGTCGGTGGTCTTGTTCGCCGCGGCCATGGCCGTCTACGACGTTGGCCTGACCGCGCTTTGCGTCGCAATCTCTTTGATAAATGTTCTTCTCCTGCGGCTCGTCGCTTCACGCCGCCAGGAACTGAGCTATCGGCTGGCGCTCGATCAGGGAAAGCTGCTCGGGGCGACCGTGAGCATGGTGCGGACTATCGAAACCATCAAAGCAAGTGGATTGGAAGACGACGCCTTCGGCCGGTGGGCCGGTCTTCAAGCCAAAACCCTCAACGCCGAACAGAGGATCGGCGCCTCCGCCATCATATTGGACATGGTCCCGACCCTGCTCTCGGGCCTCATGGTCGCAGCGATTCTTGGTGTCGGAGGCTTGCGGGTCATTCAGGGCTCCCTGACACTGGGGAGCCTCGTGGCCTTCCAATCCCTAGCATTGAGTTTCTCCGAGCCTTTCGTCAACCTCGTGAACTATTTCGGCGGCCTGCAAACCATCAAGGGAGCGCTCGAACGGCTCGAGGATGTCTACCGATACCCGCTAGCGCCGCAACCGCCAACACAGGCGGGTGCCTTGCCGCCGAAGCTTACCGGCCGACTCGAACTTCACAACATCAGCTTCGGCTATTCGGTGCTCGAACCGCCGCTTTTGGCGGATCTTTCGCTGGTGATCCCTGCCGGTTCACGCGTGGCACTTGTTGGCGTGTCGGGCAGCGGAAAATCAACCCTCGGCAAACTGATCTGCGGATTGTACAAACCCTGGTCCGGCGAGATTCGTTTTGATGGATGTAGGCTGACGGATGTCCCTGCGGACGTTTTTGCGAACTCCGTCGCCTATGTCGACCAGGACGTCTTTCTGTTCGAGGGAACCGCGCGTGACAATTTGACGCTCTGGGATTCAACAACCGATGAGCGCCACCTCCTGACGGCGGCCAAGGACGCACTGATTCACCAAGACCTTGCGAGCAGACCAGGCAACTATGACTGCCACGTCAATGAAGGCGGCACGAACTTCAGCGGCGGTCAGCGTCAGCGCATCGAAATCGCCCGAGCTCTGGTTTGCAATCCTTCGATCCTTGTCTTGGACGAAGCGACGGCTGCACTTGATCCGATCACAGAAAAATCCATCGACGACAACTTGCGGCGCCGAGGCTGCAGCTGCATCATCATCGCCCACCGCCTGAGCACGATACGCGATTGCGACGAAATCATCGTGCTCGAACGCGGTCGCATCGTTGAGCGCGGCACGCATGAAGAGCTTCTTGCGCTTCAGGCCTCCTATGCCAATCTGGTGGCGCGCGAATGACGGATCGATTTGTCAGCGAGAATTTCGTTGGGCATCAACGCGAGGTGCCGATCGGTCTGTTGCACCGGACTGCGCTCGACGCGCGTCGCCCGATGCTTCTCAGCGACCACGAACACGTTCTTCAAGTGGCAGCCGGTCACGTCGATTTGTTTGCAGTTCAGCCGACAGGCACGCGCCAGCATTTATTTCGTGTCGAAAACGACGAATGTATTCTGGACCTGCACAATGCCTGCGAAACCTCGGGCAGCCGACTGCAAATCATCGCCGTCGGCCCCCCTGGCACTGCGCTTTTGGAGGTGCCGCGCAGTGCAGCGTCCTTTGGTCCTGTGTCTGGCTGGATTACCCAGTTGGCGACGTTCATGGTCCGCTCGGCGGCAAACGAAGCCATTTCCGAGCTGGTGAGCGGTGAGGCGATTGAACTGCACCCGGGCGAGCGCCGTCGCGGTCCGATGCGGGACCTCTTGTGGGCGCACCTCGAAACCGGGACAGCAAAGGTCATGAACCTCGGCTCGAGCTTCACTCCCGGGCAGCCACCCTTCCCTTTGACCGGTGGGATGTGGGTGGAAGCCGGCGAGCACGGCTGCAAATTGCGTCTCGACCCGAACCCGCCAGATGCCCTGGTTCTCTGGTCCGCGATTGATCGATTCCAGGTGGCAGTTATTGCCCATCTCGAGCGCAGCCTGGCAGAGGGCGTCATTCGAGAGCGGGAACGCCTGGTCCGCCGCCGCGAACTCACTGTGTCGCAAACGCTCGACTCGTTTGAGCGGCTCTCTGATGTCGTGGTCAGAAAAGCCGATCGTGCGCAATCCGAATGGGACCCGGCAGACCCGCTGCTTTGCAGTTACCGCGTTGTCGGAGAAGAACTGGGAATACCGGTTACGCTTTCGCAGCGCGCTCAACCCACAAGACAGGGCTTCAGCGAAATTCTGGAGATCGCTCGCACAGCCCAATTGCGGATCCGCCGTGTGCTCCTGCGCGATGTCTGGTGGAAGACCGATGCTGGACCACTCCTCGGTTGGCACGGAGACGAACGCAGTCCAGTGGCTCTGGTCCGCAGTCGGGGGAACACCTACACGATGTTGGACCCAAAGGTTGGAAGACGCCGCTCGGTCGATCGCTCCGTTGCCGGCGAGCTCAAACCGGAGGCCATCACTTTCTATCCAGCGTTGCCGTCCCGCCCGCTCCAATATCGCGATCTGCTTACCTTTGCGATGCGAGGCGTTTCCGGCAGCATCACGCGCATCGCGTTGGCTGTTATGGTAATCGGGCTACTGTCGCTGATGCCGCCACTGATCACCAATGTCCTGGTCAATTCGGTTATCCCGCGCACCGAGATCGATCAGCTCGTTGTTTGTGCGCTTGCGCTGACGGTCACCGCTGTGGCGATCGCCAGTCTGCAGATGATGCAAGGACGGGTCACGTTGAGGCTGGAAGGTCTGCTCGACTATAAGCTGCAGGCCGCGCTGATCGACCGACTGCTCCGCCTACCCACCTCTCTGTTTCGCGAATATACAAGCGGCGATTTGGTCGATCGCGCCATGGGCATCGACGCCACTCGCCGGATCTTCACCGGACGTGTGCTGGGCGGCTTTACGGCCTCGTTCTTTTCTCTCTTCAGCATTGGGCTGATGCTCTACTATGACCTCCGACTGGGCAGCATTGCACTGCTGCTCACGATGATCAGAGCGGCTGCAATTCTTGCCACGAGCGCCGTGCGACTCTACTACGAAACCAAGCAATTCAACCTGCAAGGCAAGGCCAGCGGCTTTGTGCTGCAATTGATTGCGGGAGTCGGCAAGCTGCGCGTGGCAGGCGCAACGGCGCGCGCGTTAGCGCGATGGTCGCAACAATTTGCCGTACAGAGGCGCTATTTCATCGCCTCGCAGCAAGCGGCCAACGCGCTGAGCACCTTTGATACCGCCTTTCCGATGCTGGCGACATTGAGCATCTTTGCGCTTGCCTCCTACACAAACAGCCACGTCCTGCTCGATCTCGGCGCTTTTCTCGGCTTTCTGGCAGCGTTCGGACAGGCCACGGCCGCGATCGGCAGTTGGGCCTCGAGCGTCAGCGAATCACTGGTGGCGATTCCTCACCTCAGCCGACTGAAGCCCGTGATTTCCACCCCTGCCGAGATCTCAGAGGAACGGCGATCGCCCGGAGAGCTATCCGGAGAGATCGAACTTTCCGGCATCGTCTTCCGCTATATGCAAGGCGGGCCGAAGGTCCTGGATGACATCAGCCTAAACATTGCGACGGGTGACTACGTCGCGGTCGTCGGTCCCTCAGGTAGCGGGAAATCGTCGCTCTTTCGTTTGCTGCTCGGTTTTGAGCGGGCGGAAGCCGGCACGGTGTTTTACGACGGCAAGGCGCTCAACACGCTCGACATCAGCGCCGTGCGCCGGCAGCTTGGGGTGGTGCTGCAAGATACCAAGCTCGCAACCGGAAGCCTTTACGAAAACATTTGCGGCGGCGTTGATTTGCCGCTGGAGAAGGCGTGGGAGGCCGCCCGCCTGGCGGCGCTGGATGCCGACATCGCGCAGATGCCGATGGGAATGCATACGCTGGTTGCGGAAGGGGTGACTACGCTGTCGGGCGGTCAGCGGCAGCGACTATTGATCGCCCGGGCTCTTGCGCGCTCACCACGGATTCTTCTGTTTGATGAGGCAACCAGTGCGCTCGACAACCAAACCCAAAGCATCATCGGCACCTCGCTGGAACGATTGAGCATCACGCGGATTGTGATTGCGCATCGCCTCAGCACCGTGCGCAATGCAGATCGTATTGTCATGCTCTTGCGCGGCAAAGTCGTGCAAACTGGAAGCTACGCAGAGCTCATGAGCGTTCCGGGTCCGTTTGCGGATTTTGCCAAGCGGCAGTTGCTTGAACCCGGTCATCGCTAGTCTATCGGCGGGGCGGGCGATGATCCTGAGGCATCATGTGCAGCATCACAGTCCTACGACTGGGATTGTAGCGAACGAAAGCGCGTTTTTGCGAGAGCACTCAATTGCAAAGTAGTTTCCAGAGTTCTGACGCCAAGATCAATTGTGTGGCGCTCTCTGGGCATCGACACCGTGTCGAGACCTCTTGCCGTAGTTCATTGCGCGAGGGTTCTTGTGTCCATGAGAATTCTCGATTGAAATGAGTACCCGCACACCCCTCGGGAGCAGCCCGTGGAGTGTGCGGGCATTGCCGACTTAGCTGATGGATCCAGCCTGGACCCCGGTGTTCGACTGAGGGCCGGCCGCCTGGACAACGGAGCCGCCGATAGCAACACCGGTCTGGTTGAGCGAGTTGTTCTGAAGAAGAGTCTGGGTCAACGTCGGGATCGAGATCGAAGCAACGTTGACAGTACCACCAGCCACCGCCTCGAGGTCCGTATCGATGAGTTCACGCATCATGATGATTTATCCAAAGTGTTTGCATCTGTGAACAACATCTGGCTCGAAGCGAGCCAGTGCCTCACTGCTCGTGTAGATGCCTGAGGACGGATTTTTTATCTGTGACAGAAATCACGTGGCGCCTCTACAGCGGCTCTCGGACGTCAAGCTGATCCCGGATCATTCGAAGACGCGCCTGCGGGCGACTTGGCCGACCAGGGTGCTCACGCCTAACGGGGATTGATCCAGTCCCTGTCGCGCCGCCGGCAGTGGGTGTGCGGGCAGAAGTGCGCGCAAAAAACCCACCACGGGAGCAGCCCGGGCGGGCATTCCCGATGGCGGGGGGCTTTATTGCATTTTACAGTTGGAATCCGAAGTTTGTTAGTGCGATTGGAAACCCAAGTTTGTTAGACTACCATTGATCAGGTTCACAGCGTCACCGCCGACAGCCACAGCGGCCTGCACGGGGGCGTTGATCTGTGTGATGACCTGGGGGGCTATGGTGATAGGTCCGATAAAATCGCCGCCAGACACCGCCTCGACTTCCATCTCCGTCAGTTCACGGATCATGACTTGCCTCCTTAGGAGAAAAGCCCGCACACCCCTCGGGAGCAGCCCGTGGAGTGTGCGGGCATTGCCGACTTAGCTGATGGATCCAGCCTGGACCCCGGTGTTCGACTGAGGGCCGGCCACCTGGACAACGGAGCCGCCGATAGCAACACCGGTCTGGTTGAGCGAGTTGTTCTGAAGAAGAGTCTGGGTCAACGTCGGGATCGAGATCGAAGCAACGTTGACAGTACCGCCAGCCACCGCCTCGAGGTCCGTATCGATGAGTTCACGCATCATGATGATTTATCCAAAGAGTTTGTATCTGTGAACAACATCTGGCTCGAAGCGAGCCAGTGCCTCACTGCTCGTGTAGATGCCTGAGGACGGATTTTTTATCTGTGACAGAAATCACGTGGCGCCCAACAGCGGCAGTCGGCTTTGGCCACGATATGACCCGTTGGAGCTACGCTGTGTGTGACTTTTTCTTCCACGGCGTTTCTGATTCATGTGGCATGGACTCTCGCATGCCTTGAACGAGTTTGGCTATCTCAGGAACAACGTGTAAGGATGAAGCGCGGAGCCAAAGCCTATTTGGCGCAAGCTGAACGAACGCGAGGTAGGTTGCCGCGAGCTTGTCGTAACGCGTTGTGACCTCACGACATTGCTTGGTCCTGTTGAAGAAGCGTTCAACGATCTTGAGAGCTCGGTAGAGGTATGGCTAAAAACAGATTGGCTTATTGCAGTTGCTTTTCGGCCGGATGTTGGCCCAGGCCAGCCTTCCTGATTGCGAGTTCTCTGATCCAACTCGGCGTCGGAGCCACGGTCGACAAGCAATATTGATCCAGCCCTGAGGCGAGACAGGCGCTTCCCGACAAGCTGATCGTCGTAAGCGCCACCGCGAGCTGGATCGGAAGTCCGTTGGTATCAACCACCGCATGAATCTGCGCGTTAACCCGTGGACCGTCCCATCGACCGAACTCTGTTCCGGGTGATACACACTCTATGCTGATCCACGCAGACAATCGAGGTGTCGATCATCTGGACAGCGGCATCATGGCCGCGGCAAGCGCGTCCATGGCTCAGCACGCTGGTCCTGCGCCAGCGAACGAAGCGTTTGTAGCAAGTGGTCATTGTACCGTACGAATTGCCATCCGCCGCTGGCTTGGGCGGTCAGGCGATCGGAACGGACACGAACTTGCGCGCGGTGACGCTCGTTGGGCATCGACACCGTGTCGAGACCCTTGCCGAGCGCCTTGAGCGACGGTGCCCATGTCCACGAGAATTCTCGATTGAATTCGTATCCGAACACCCCCGGGGAGCGGGCAAGGAGTGTTCGGGAACCCGCAATTTAGTGGATAGAGGCGAAGTTCAGCTGACCACCGAGCTGCTGTGTGACGCTGGCGTTATTGCCGATAGCCACACCAATCTGCACGGCAATGTTCTGCTCTACGACGATATTGCCGATGTTGCCGAAATTACCGAAGCTGAAGAGTCCGTGATGCCCATGATGATGCCCGTGACACCCTCCACTCACGGCGTCGAGTTCCGTATCGATCAGCTCACGCATTCCACTCATGACTTTCCTCCTCAGGGGTTGCAATGAACAACATGTGGCTCGAACCATACTGAAGGGTGGCTTTTCTATCTGTGACGGAAATCACGGGCGGCAATGGCGACGCGCTCACGGTCCGCGTGTTCGATGCCATCAACGGAATTCTGCGCGACATGCTCGCGGCCATCGCACGCAATGAAGACGGCCGCCGCTGGCAGGCGCGAGGGTAAGCCAAGGCCAGGGCAACGGGCCGCGACAAGGGCGCCCGGCCAATGTCGAGCGCAACAACGGAACTGCCCGCATGCTGATGATGCCGTGGAACGCTATCCAGTCCGCCACGGCATGCAGCCGCGCCACCATCGCGAAGATAGCCAAGCAACGGTCGCTGCGTGGCTCAGAGAGGCAAAGGAGGCTATTCTCGACATTGTGAGCGCCGTCACGGAAGATTCTGGTCGATCTCTTCATCGTCCGGTTCATGGCTGCATGATGCAGCCCCAGAACGAAAAGGCGGCGAGGAACACAGATGAACCTAAACTACCTTTTTAGTCTTATCATCTTCGCGATCGGCGCGCTGTGCTTCGTGGTGTTCATAACCAACCTAAAACCACCGCTGCACCACTCAGAAATGGCCGTGGGTTCTATTTATGGCCGCGGGCTAACGACCTAGACTAGCCGATAAATGTAGAAATGCTCGTACGGCCCTCTGTGGGTCAATGGCGGGGCAATTCAGCCCCGCCACTGTCAAGGCTTCCGAGCCTCTTCCCTGTGTCGCGTTTGCAAGCACTGCAGGATGGTGCCGCGTTCTGTTGCTATCTCTGCCGGCAATGCGCCCGCTTCCAGCGGCGGCGGGCGGGCCGAACCCGACGGGACGCAGGCACGATAGACAGCTGCCGCTGAGGTTTCGGCTGCCGACGGAGTAAACACGGGGTGGATCCATACCCCGTCCATGGATGAGTGGTGTGCGTGATTTGAGGCCGAACCGATCACGAACCCGCGAGGCTACCAAAATGCATTATGTGCGGATGATCACGGACAATCCCTTTTGAGGCCTCGTATGACTCCGACGCGCAGGGTCGAGCTTACTCGCCCGGATATTGCAAGGAGGCGTACATGGCTCAGGTCTATTTCCATTGCTCGAACGCTAAGGGGGTCCTGATGGATCGTCGCGGTACATTCGTATCCGACCTGATCGAGGCGTGTGAGGAGGCCACCCGCAGGGTGCGATCCCTCGTCGCAGCCGCCAACCTGGAAGATTGGCGGCAGTGGGCCCTGCATGTCAGCGATGATGCCGGCGACGAGATTTTCGTTCTGCCGTTCGCATTCGTGCTCGGCAGGCCGCACTGAGAGGGTGCGATGCTGTTAGAGCTGCCATCGTTCATACTTCTTCGTCAGGGGGTGAATGCGATCGCGACAGCAATCATTCGGCGTGCTTTCGCCGGAGCGATACTCGCCCGATGGCGCTTCCGTCGCAGCCCGGGCACAATCTCAAGAACAGCTTGCGGCTCCAAACGGTACATTTGGGAAAGACCGCGTAAAGCTCTTGCCTCCGAGGGTCGTGTAGCGCCTCTCTAGTGGAGTTTGCGGATTAGGTGAAGCAGCCGAGCCGGTCGAGGCCGCAGGAGCGTGTGTTGGCGCGGGCGCCGGCATCATAGTCGTCGCGGACTGTTGCGGCGAGCAAGCAGCACTTCGAAATCGCGGCACTCTAAAGTCCCGCGCGATCCGCCGCTTCGGTCTCAACAGCTTTGCCGATCAGGAGATTGATCGGAACGTCTTGTCCGCTGCCGCAGATCAACAGTCCCGAGCCAGATGATCCAGATGCGACGATGCGGCATTGATCCCCGTCCATGATCAACGTGCCTTCCAGCCGCCCGGACGAAGCTTTCAGCTGCATGCGCGCCTGCTTTTGTTCCACGCCATTGACGCTGCACAGGCCGACGTGACGCAGCGTGATCGTCCCTGAATATTCTGCACCCAGACGCGTAACCGTTTTCGCGAGATTTCCCGTTATCTCCCACTCGTGCAGATAGCCGATTTGCCCGCTGGCGGAGTAGGTCTGCGCCCAAGCGGCAGGGGCTGCAACAAACAACACAAGTATCGCCGCGACGATCACCCGTATTGTTTCCGCGCGCGGCATGATTACGGCAACTCCCGCACGACGCGAAAACCGTTGGCGTAGTAACGCACGTCAACGTCGTAGCGAAACCTTGCCGAAGATCTGACGTCGCTGGCCTTGCTGAGGAAGTTGCCCCCGCGCAGCACCCGCAAGCGGCAGTCGCCCGACGTCCAAGGCGACGCGTCCTTCGGCGCATTGCGATAGGAATCGTTCCAGCAATCCTCGACCCATTCCGCAGCATTGCCAGAAGTGTCGTAGAGCCCAAAGCCATTTGGCCGGAACGAGCCCGCTGGCACGACCTGCTGCTTGATCGGACTGCCACAGCCGTCGCACTGCGCATGACCGGCGCCGACCTCTTTGCCCCACCAGAATGGCGTTCTGGTCCCCGCGCGCGCGGCATACTCCCATTCCGCCTCGCTGGGCAGACGGTATTTCTGTCCGGTCTTCTGCGACAGCCAGGCGACGTACAGCTTGGCGTCTTCCCAGCTGACATTGACTACTGGGCGGTCGCCGCGGCCCCAGCCGTGATCCTCGGGACGCACTTTGCACGCGCCGGCATCGGCGCACGGATCCCACTCCGCGAACGTCACCTCGTGGCGCCCGATGGCGAAGGGCTTGCGAATGCTGATCAGGTGCTCGGGCTTCTCATAGGGCGTGTCATTGGATCCCATCACGAAGTCTCCCGGCGGCACAACCACGAGCTCGGCGCAGTTATCGCAATCGCGAAACAGCTCTCCCGGATCCAGACTGGTTCCCTGTTGTTGAGCCACTCTGGTATCGGCTGGCGCGGACGGTTGGTCGCCAGACGGGCCGCTGCTCAGCCCTCGCTGGGCGCTTTCCGAAGTACTTGCAAGTAGCGCTGTGAGAAAAATCACAGACAAGACGGCGGATTTCATGTTGTGATCTCCGGTCGGCTCGAACGATCGGGAGTATGCACACGTCACATTCAATGTTGCATAGCATGCTTCATTCGGCCGCGACCGGCAAGGCGACGGTCGCGCCACGGGATTTTGGTTTACATTGGGCGGCAAAGGAATATCGTTTCATTTCCGCTCGTTTTGCCGGACGGGCATATTGTCGATGCTTGCGATTATTTCAGTTTCCCACGGCTCCTGCGGTCCAGATTGTGGTCTATGCATTGGGAAGATTGCGATGATGCAACGATTGCTGTTATCGATTCTGGTTCCATTTATCGGCGGTTTGATGCACTGCCACGCCGCACAGGCCCAAACTCAGACGGGCGGACCAACGCCGTCGCCGCCCGGGGCGGCTGTCTATTTCATCGGCTTGAAGGACGGCGACACGCTGCCAACCAAGACCACTCTACATTTTGGCCTGCATGGCATGGGCGTTGCGCCGGCAGGTTCGGACCGCGCCAACAGTGGTCACCATCATTTGATCGTTGATTCGCCAACGCCGGCGCTGAATGCTGAAATTCCCAACGATTTCCAGCACCTCCATTTCGGCGCGGGACAGACAGAGGCAGAGATTTCGTTGACGCCCGGCGAGCACACCTTGCAACTGGTGTTCGCCGACAAGAATCATGTTCCGCATTCGCCGCCGGTGATCTCCGAGCGGATCAAGGTCAAGGTAGCTGACCAAACCGCCCCCGCGGTGGCTCAAGCAGCTCCTGCGGCGGGCGGACGGCGTTCCGCACCGAAGGATGCCAAGGTCTATTTCATCTATCCGAGGAACGGCTCCTATATTTCTCCGAATCCGGTTATCCGCTTCGGTTTGTTGAACATGGGCGTGGCGCCGGCGGGCTTCGACAAACCCAATACCGGCCATCATCATTTGCTTGTCGATGCCGAGTTGCCGCCACTCGACCAACCGATCCCGAACGACTTCAATCACCTGCACTTCGGCGCTGGCCAGACCGAAGCGAAGATCACGCTCCCGATCGGCCAGCACAAGCTGCGCCTGCTGTTCGCCGATTTTGCCCACGTGCCGCACGATCCACCGGTGTTCTCCGAAGTCATTAACGTCACGGTGACGGAGAGCGGCCAGCCGCCAAGAAAGCGCAAGTACCGCCATCGTTCCTGGCGGAGTTACGGATATTAATGCAGCGATGAAACCGCGCCGGCTCTTGATCTACGTCCTCTGCCTCGTCGTCAGCGCGATGTTCGCCGATGCGGCCGCAGCGGAGCGTCGGGTCGCGCTGGTGGTCGGAATCTCCGCCTATACGAACGCACCGACGCTGCCCAATACCGGCAACGACTCCAAAGCGATCGCAGCGCTGTTCAAATCTATCGGTTTCGACGTCGTCATTTCGCGCAACGATCTCGGCGTCGTCGACTTCAAGCGCACTGTGCGCGAGTTTCTCATTACTGCAGAGAACGCCGATGTGGCGGTGGTCTATTACGCCGGCCACGGCATCGAGATCGGCGGCACGAATTATCTGATACCGATGGATGCCAAGCTGAGCCACGACTACGACGTCGACGATGAGGCTATCGCGCTCGATCGCATCATCTGGGCGCTCCAACCGGTACGCCGCCTGCGTCTGATACTGCTCGACGCCTGCCGCGACAACCCGTTTGCGGCCAAGCTGCGGTCCGCAAGCCGCTCGCCGACCAGAGGCGGGCTTGCGAAGCTCGATGAAATCAGCGCCGATACGCTGGTGGCCTACGCGGCGAAGGCCGGCTCGATCTCCTATGACGGCGACGGCGTGAACAGTCCCTATGCAACCGCGCTGCTCCGGCACCTTGCCGAGCCCGGTGTCGACGTTCGGATCGCGCTTGGCCGCGTGCGCGATGACGTTATCGCCATGACCGGTGGACGGCAGGAGCCGTTCATCTATGGCTCTCTCGGCGGCGCAACCATCTCGTTAGTGCCGCAGTTGGGTGCAACAAACGTCGCGCCGGCAGCGCTGCCCCTGGCCCCTCCGCCAGTTCCGGCGCCGGCCCCGCCGAAGCCGGCCCTGGTCAATCCAACACCGCCAAGCGCGCCACCGGCGGTGAAGGCGGAGCTGCCCAAGCCGCCGCTTCCCGGGCAGCCCGCCCCCGAAATCACGGACCCCTGTGTCCGCGACGAAGCGAGGCTGGCGCGTCTGCGCGCCAACCCTGCGCCGGACGAGATCACCAACTTCCAACGCGAAATCGCCTGCAAGCGGCTGCGTCCACAAGTACAGCGTCTGTTTGAGAGTATTGTTAGCAGTACAGCTCTGCCTTCTGACGGAAATGCGGCGCCGCAAGCCGCTCCGAAGCTGCAGGCACAGAACGAGACTGTCCGTTCGGAAGATACTTGCACCCGCGACATGGCGCGGTTGCTGAGCGTGCGCGCTGAACCTACGCTTGAGGCGATCACCAAGCTCGAGAGGGAATTGGGCTGCGAGCGGCTCCGCTCCCAACTCCGCCGATTGCGCGAGAGCGTCGCTCCTTGATTTCGTCTGGACACTTCGCGTTGTGTCCAAGACATTTCTCGATCGCAATTTGTGCCCGCCCCCCGGGGGCCGCCTAACTCGGAAGGTGGCATCTTGATGGTCCGCGAAAGCCGCCGCTTGTGTGCGACCGATCGCCGCCCAAGATGTCTCGATACAGTGATTCAAGGGAGGCGCGACGCCGTCAAGTCGACCGACGGTGACCGGATCGCAGCGCTTTCCAAACGCGCCATAAGGATTTGCGTCTGGTGTTTCCGGTGCCAAGAGCGGCCCTTCTGCGAAATGGCAAGTCACTCAAGCATGAGACAACATTCGCTCGAGCGCGTCGCTGTCAAGATCAGTCGCGTTCGAAGACTTTGGCGCCAGGGTAAACTCGCCGGGCGTACGTAACGACCAGCTCCCGGTCCTGAGTCTCCAGGAAGGGAGTTCGGAGCTGGCACGACCCGACGACAAGGTGCCACAGGCCATTGAGTCTTTGAATCACGACGTTCATAGTGTGCTCCTCGAAGAACAGCAAACAACTGACCGACGCGACAATCTTCCAAGTCACGCGTCAGGGCCGTGATCCTAATCACATATTGCGGAGCGCAACTCGAGCGGCACTATTCGATCACCGTTGGATCGCCTGCTTTGCGCTCATTCAAGTTTGATTCAAGCATCGCTTCGAAGATTATGATCGGCAACCAAAACACAAGCATGGCAAATTCCTCCGTCGCATAACAACCCTCGTCTTTCAGGGCTCGTTCCCAAAATAAACAGCCGAGCGCCAGGAACGTTTTCGCTTCTTATCAAACTACCGCGTGGTTCTTCGCTGCTTTGCGGCGCGATAGTTTGCCGACTTTTCGTAGTTGAGATGTCCCAGCGACCGCCGCTCAGCGGGCAGCCCTCAAACGTGGCGTGATGCAATGAGCAAGATCCCTTTCGCGGCGGCGACGTCCTATCCCGCCGCCGTCGATTCGTAACCAATCCCAGCGCGCATCTGTCTTGCTGTCGCAATCTTCGGCGCCACATTGCTCCCCGCGGTGATGCTTAGAAGCGCCTTCGTCATGTAACCGAGGTTCCAGTGACGCGCATCACGGTCGTTGACCTCTGGATCGGCTATCCCGGGCGTGTGTTGGAAAGCGCGTTGCTGAGACAACCGTTACCATTCATTGAACCTTGGAGGTTAAATGACTCGGATTAGAATTTCCCATAGCTGGCGGACCATTCGCGGTGCGCATATCCGTATCGTCCACCGGCGTAGGGTTGCGGTTAAGTCGGGTTCAAGCATTTCTCAGATTTGCATGTCAGGGAATGGCCACTCATGGCGACGCAGCGGCACCATAGGGGCGAAGGTATCGCAATCATCGCGATCGTTATCCTGCTAGCGGGTGGCGCCAGCAGTTAGGCCGCCTTGGTCGGCGGCCTCTTTTGTTTCAGTTTTAGCGCAACCGTCGGCGGTGTGTCGCCAGCCGCTGCCGGCGCTTCTTGCGGTGAGATCGGCGCCGGCGCTTCATTCGGCGAGTCTCTTCGCCCTCGCCGCGGGCGATCGCGCGCCGATATCTGTCTCCGGTCCTGCCGTACATAAGCCAAACGCTTTCGTCCTTCCGCTTTCGCCGCGACGATCTGTTCTTCGCTACAGACATGACCGCAGAACCACGAGCGCTAAAGGCCGACTTAGAAAATCTCTGTGCGCTTGGATGTGCGTTTAACAGGAAAGGCGGTCACACCGGAATTCTCCGCGATGCCCGGTAGAGCACGTGTGAGCGCGATCACATCGCGCAGCCTCCACGTCTGGCAACGTGAAAAGCGGAAGGCGCGCTTTCTGCCGACCCTATTTCAGCACCCACAGACCAGGAGACTACTCATGATCGACGACAGCAAAGTTGCCAAGGACGACGCCAACGACCTCGGGCCTGCGGCTCCGCGGATCCTCGCCCGCCAGCTGGCGCGGCCGCTCACCATCGACGAGATCGACCACATTTCCGGCGGCATGATTTCGCGCGGCGCGGTCGGTGGCGTCACGGCCTCGCCTCGCGCCGATACGTGCACGTGCACGGGCTGCCCCACGAACGACAGCGACGCATGATTTACTTTCTCCCCGCCGACTTATTGCGCCGGTCGGCGGGGATACCTTGACTCGAGCCATATTCAAAGCAAGGGGTCGATGTCCGATGACCGTCCTCATTCTAGGCTTTCCCCGCGATATCCATATTCATGCGGTCCGCTGGGCGATCGAGCAGGCGGAGGGGCGGCATCACACCGTCTACACGCCGGACCTGCCGCTGGTGCTGCGGTCATCAATGCACATTACGCAAACCTCGCAGACCGTCTCCGTTGGTGATGGCCGGAGCCATGGAGTAAGCGGCGACTGGAGCACGGTATGGTTCCGCCGCAGCGGGCTGCCGATGCGGCCGCCTGGCATGGCCGACGCGGATTGGGCAGTAGCTTCACGCGAATGCGACTACCACATCCGCAACGTACGGCGGCTCATCGCGCCCGACGCCTTCTGGGTGAATGATATCGCGGCACGTGAAGTGGTGTTGCTGAAGATGCCTCAACTCATTGCCGCCGCGCAGTGTGGTTTTGCCATCCCGGAGACGCTCTATAGCAACGATCCCGACGAGATCCGCCGCTTCTGGCGTGAGCATTGTAAGGCGGGCGTCATCTTCAAGCTGCATTTGCAGACGCATTGGCATGCGCAATCGAGCGGCGAGCGCCATGCGCTTTTCACCACCGAACTGCGCGAGGTGAACCTTCAGGACGATGCGCCGCTTGCGGGCTGCCCAGCGATTTATCAGCGCAAGGTCGAGAAGGCCTATGAACTGCGCGTCACCTGCATGGACGAGCGCTGCGTGGCCATCCGTCTCGACTCGCAGTCGCGCGATTCGACGCGGCTCGATTGGCGATCGGATATGGTGGCGCCCCTCAAGCCGGCGCTTGTGGCATTGCCACGTACGGTCGAGGAGCGGTGTATCGCGCTCATGCGCAAGCTCGGACTTGCCTTCGGCTGCATCGACCTCATCGTTACTCCCGAGGGGGAACATACCTTCCTCGAGGTCAACGAGATGGGGCAGTTTCTATGGGTGGAACAGGACGAGCCAAGATCAGAGCTGCTCCGCTGCTTTGTGACGCTACTCCTCAATCAGCGGCTTGGGCCGTCGACCCGGCTCGTCGGAGATGAAAGATTGAGTTACGCGGGCTTTCTCGCTTCTGGCGCGTGGGAGCGTGGCTACGCCGAGGACGGCGAGAGCCATGCCAAGTATTCTCCACCGGGCATCATCAACGAGCCTTGACCGGCGATAGGCCCTGCACGGGCGGCTGCGAGTTTTTATTTTCGACGCGCTCTGCCCCGGTCGCCTCCGCCAGACGCACCTTCGACGCCGTCACCCGCCTCGCGTGCGCGGAAATCCGGGTAACAAAAGGTTTCAAATACAGGAGGCAGGAAATGACTCTTCTTTCGGTTATCGGCTGGGACATTATCGGGTGGGATAGTCTCACGCCACAGGGCATTCGGTTCGGCATTGCGACCATCCTTGCTCTGTTAGCGGTGGGCCGCCCCGGGCCGTCAATCTTTGAGCTTTTTGTCGGCCTAATCTGCATCCTGGGTGCTGGCCTCATGGTGGCGCAGGCGGTCTCGCTTGTTTGAATCTTCGCTGCCGGGTTTTGCGAGCCGCTACGATTTCGCAGAACTGGCGGTCGGTCTGCTGAAGGACAACTTGCCTCTTCCGAAACCGGTGCGCCTACTTGGGGGGATTGCTGTCTTCCCTCCACGTCGGGGACGATCCGGAGCTCCAAATGGATTTCGGGATTTGAACCGCACCAATGCGTGTACTTTTGGATGCCGCCCGTGATTTACATTAACAGGTCGCGGCTGGGCCAAGACCGACCCTGCTCCCGTCGAGCCGGTCACCTAACCACAAGCAGCCAGTGTGGACGAGGCCACGGACCAGCCTGCCGCGCAAAGGCCAGTGGGCCGAGCGGTGCGGGTCGGCCGCCCGATTGGCGACGACAGCGACGCTACATGTTGAGCGTATGCGTTTCGAAGACGGTTTCCTGAGGCGGCCCGGCCAATCCCCCTGCGATGCCTTGCTTCAAGCGCGGCATGAGGATCTGTTCGCGGAACCGTTCCCAGCTGTCCTTCGCATCGTGCACCGCGATCACTGTCCAACCACCCGGCGTGGGTCCGGCGGTGTGGAAGATCTGGCCCGTAGGAAGGCCGCCCGAACTCGGATGTACGGCGGCAATCGATTTATCGTACTGATCCTTCGTGCCGCCGGGGAAGTAATGAATGATCGCGTAGGCCATGGTGGCTCTCCAACGGATCAAGCGGCCCCCTGCTGTATCTTAGTTCAGAGTGTTGGTGCGTCACGCGGAACGCTTAACTGCCCGCCGCCGCTCGGATCAGCGGTCGCGACGATCATGAGTCGGCGCAATCCTGCCGAATAGCTCCGCTTGCTCCCGATGACGCTTTGCGTCATGAGGCGAAATTCTCAGACGGAGCCCAGAAGTTCTGCTTCAGCTCCGGAAGCGAATATCGCATTCTAAGCGCAAACGCCTTAGACTTGTGGCTCAGCCAGACGCGATGCATGGGAGCCGTAGCCGGAGGACCGCAACATCCAATGCCTGAGAACGACCTAACCCTCGCCGCCATGGCCGAGGCATTGGCCAAATCCGCCGACTATCGCGTCCTTCGGCGCCTGGTTCGTCGGCAGACATTCACTCGATCCCACGGTCAAAGCAGTAAGATAGGAATCCTGCTCGACGTGGAAACCACCGGCTTGGATCAGAAGAAGGACGAGGTCATCGAGCTTGGGAATGGTCAAGTTCGACTACCTGCCCGACGGGCGCATCCCAGGTCTCAGGGATGTCTTCTCATCGTTCAACGAACCGTCCCATCCCGCCGGAGGTGATCGCGCTCACTGGGATCACGGACGAGGTGGTCGCCGGGCAGCGGATCGACGAGGCAACCGTCTCGTCGTTCACGGACGATGCCGTGATCGTCATTGCTCACAACGCGAGTTTCGACCGCAAGTTCGCGGAGCGTTACTGGCCGATATTCCAACGGAAGGCCTGTGGTTGTTCGGCGACGTAGGTCGACCGGAGGAAACACGGCTTCGAAGGCTCTCGCCTAGCCTGCCTCCTGAATGGCGCTGGCTTCTTTCACCAGGCTCACAGGGCGGTCGACGATTGCCACGCACTGCTTGAGATTCTCGCGTTCGAACTACCATCAAGGCGATTGAAGAAGCACGCTATTGGCTGCGCGGTGCATGAGCCCACAGTTGGTTCTAATTTCTTGTGGCTTGACTATCGGTATCGCTCGAAGCGCGTTGCCTTGGCGCTCGTGCGTCAATGCTGCTGACCGTACTTCTCCGGAACGGTAATGCGCCGGTGTTAAGTCTTGCCCGGTACCATTCGCCGGTCTAATAAGTATTCGTTGTCCAACGAACCATGAGTAATGGATCAGCGGGTTTCGTTCGAACCGCAATGATTGACCTGATCCTATTTCGTTCGCTCGCTGAATGCCCGCAAAAGGACAAGCGATAGAGCCGAAGCTGTAGCTGAGGCTCAATTTTCCAGACGACACCTCCGAACTCCGTCTTTCTCGGAGCCATTTCTGAATCCTGTGTTCATTCGCCGCATGGCCGTTGAGGCCCCGATGAAAAGCATCTGGACAAGCTCCAAAACAGTGAGGCTAACCCGCTGCGCGTTCGCTGTGGGAGCTCGCCACGTCCATACCAATATCGGCCAGCGGCAATCCATGAGCAGTACGCCCGAAGCGCGACGCGCCACCGGCATTTCTAAAAGGTAACCACATGCGAGGAGTGTGAGCCATGAAAAAAATGCTTTGCTTAATGGCACTGACATTCGCCGTTGTCGTGCCCGCCTTCGCCGACGACGCCAAAACAATTGCACAGCGCGTCGACGACAAGTGGATCGAGGCCTTTAACAAGAAAGATGCCGCTGCTCTCACCGCGCTATACACGGCCGACGCCGTGTTGTTGCCGCAGGGTGTGGATCAACCCATCATCGGCACTGAGAATATCCGCAAATTCATGGATCAGATGGTGAATGAGAAACTCGAAAACATGGTTCTGCCGGTCGCGCAGGCGAACATGATAGGCCAAAACTCACTTTATTCAGCCGGTACCTGGTCTGCTGATGCCGGAGGCCAACAGATCAAAGGAACCTATATGAGCGTCATCGTCCAGGACGGCGCAGATTGGAAATACCGCGCCGACACCTGGAACATGATGCCACCTCCTTCGGCGACGGTCGGTTCGGCCTCCACAAACAAGTAGTCCGCAAAATCTGCGGTGGAATTGATAAACATCGGCCAATGGTCGGCTTGGTTGTCCCGCTTTGCGCGAGGCAAGCCGGGCCGACCAGCCACAGCCTCGATAGTCGCACCCGCTTACGACCCATCACCAGAATCGGTGCAATCTCCGCATGGCCCTTCTGCGAAGTGCCCGCACACCTCGTCGAGGTCCGATCAATGGGGTATGGCGGACTAGATTTGCTCATGTTGAGTTCTTCGCATTTTGCCCCTGAGCAGTCATTCGCCGTAAGCGCAAACCACAAGTGAGGCGCGGGCCTCGGGAGTGAGCCAGGCTGGATGAGATGATTGGCGCGCTTGAGCACCTCGGCCGAAATAGTCCCGCCGGCGGCTCATGCCGCATCCGCCACCCTGCGGCGCAAGATCGCAGGCTCGACCAAGCGGACGCTCGCTTCAAACTTGGCGTGAGTGTTGCCGGATAACGCACTTTGCTGATGGATACACGTCAGGCCGCTACCGGAACGCTCTCAGCTTGTCCTCGGATTCCGCCCCGAGTACCTGCTTGGCGTGATTGTATCCCGCCGCTACAATGTCGTCGTATCGCTTCCATTGCAGCAGTCCGACCTGTTCGATGTGCGGCTGAAACAGAAGATCGACGAATTTTCGCATCGCCTTCTGCTTCGAGACCGAACTGATGAAGGACGAGTTCAGTATTGTTTCAGGCACGGTCGGCAGGCGGTAGCGCTGCATGTCCCACGACCGGAGTTTGTCACGAAGATGCGCAATGGTACCCGGTAGCTGGTCGATCTCGAACACCCGGCCATCTTCGATCAAGAGGTCGACACCGATGATCCGCCGGGCGCCGAGCCGCGCCATCACGTCGACAGGAAAATTATTGAACATGCCACCATCGAACATCAGGTGTCCGCCGATAAACATCGGCGGCAGCACACCGGGAACCGCATAGCTCGCGATCACATTTCGCGCGAGATTTCCTTTGTCGAGAACGGCCTCGCTGTTGGTGGAAAAATCGGAGGCAATGACGAAGAACGTCTTCCAGGTGTCCTCCGCGTCGATACTCGCACCTGTCGCGTTCTCGATGGCCTGGGCCATCGCCTCGTGGGTGCGCTTGCCCTTGATCAGCGACACCAGTGGAATGAAATTATAGTCGCCGGTGATGTTGCCCTTTGGATGAAGCAGAAAAGCCTTGTGGACGGCGGTGGAAATCCGCTCCGCCGACAGATCGAGCGCGAGGCAGGTCCCCATGATGGCGCCGATCGATGTGCCTCCGATAAAATCCGCTTCGATGCCCGCCTCCTCCAATGCCTTCATAACGCCGACATGGGCGAATCCGCGCGCCCCACCGCCCGCCAGCACGAGGCCGACAGAGTTGCCTGATATAATCCGCGCTAACCGGCGAATGTCGCGCGCAAGTTCCGGCCGGATGTGAAAATGCCTTGAGATGCGTCTGTTTTTCAACCATTGCGCGGTGCCGGTCGGGCTTTTGGTATCGAGGCCATGCAGAAGAACGAGTGTCCGCCGCGCGATCAGGACCGGCGTCTCGGCCGCGAGATAGCGGCTTTCCACGCTTGAAAGACCCGGGTCCTGGCGGCCATCCCCGACCAGTAAGATTTCGTCGCAGTTCTGCAGACAGAACTGCGTCCAGGCGGACTCGCGTGGGTCGGCGACGAGATAAACCGCCTTGCTTGCGGCCTCGATCCCGTCGATGTGATGAGCAATCGCGTCATGATTTTGGCGGACCGCGCTTGCGGCATCCGTACCGAATTGCTCGCCGATGTCATCGGGACCCACGATCCTCGTGGCTGCGCTGTCCCGCCCCGCGGCTCGCAGACGTCCTGCCAAGGCCGCGGCGTCGACGCCAGGCGAGACGGCAAGAATGCAGATATTGACAGGAACAGTCGGGGCCTGACGCTCTCGTTCCGACCGTCGAAGCCGATTGATGACGATTCTCGTCATCTGTAGTGCGACCTGCGGGGATTTGGCGAGCGCCCGCTCGACGATCTGCCGCGTTACCTTGACGACCGAAGAATCCCGCAGGGCAACGATGGAAGCGGAACGTGGTTCGCCGGTGAACAGGGCGAGCTCACCGATGGTTTCGCCTCGGCCGATTTCGCCGAGTATTTTGCTTTCGCCGTCGGCTTCCGCGAGCGCCAGCAATCGGCCCGACAGCACGAAATAGACGTCGTCACTGTGCTCGCCCTGGTGGAACAGGATGCCGCCCGACGGCAGCTCGATGAATTCGGCTGCAGCCTTGATGCTTGCGATCAGCTCGGCGTCGTCCGAGGCGAAGTGGCCCTTTAAAATGGTCTGCAGCAGGTCGTGTCTGTGTTGATCGTCCCCGTTCGGTTTCGACATGGACGTGCATTCCATCGGTGGAACATAAAGGTCTGCCAAATCGCTTTACAGTTCGCAATCTCCTTTCAATCGAGACCGGCAGCTGAAGCATCCTATGCGGCCTGGCGGACCGGCCGTGATTGATCGAGATGATTGCGGCGGTGCAAACTCACTTCTGCTGCAACGCGGTCGCGCCCTCCCGATGGGTCGCCTGGCAGCGCGCTTTCACCTCCCCATTCCGCGAATCCACGCGCAGGGACGGCGAGATGCGCCGCGCTAAAACGGCCGATTTCCAGTTATGGCCCCAAGCCGAACAGCGCTTGAGCCGTTGTGATGTCGGCTGTCGGCGGTAAACCGGCCGCCGGGGGTGTGCGCGCCCCGACCGCCGCTTGTGAGACCCTTACCTGACCCCGCCGCCGCTTGAACCTCAGTGTCCGCATCGCAGACGTAACAACGAGCGGGATTTTAGAAGCCGTCCAACTAGTCTGGAATTGGTGCAACAAGTGACCGGCTCACACATCGGGGAGCCCGCGCAGTTTGAACTAACCTCATTTCGGATATTGCAGCGCTAATCTCTTGTTTGCTTAGAGAAACTGCGATGACGAAGATGCCTTTGATGGCCGCCAACGCGGCGACGACACTGATCGTGTTGCTGGCCTCGCATTTCGCAGCGCACGCTCACGATCATAACCGCCCCGAACTCAATCACTGGTTCGAGAGCCTCAAAAGTGGCAAGGGGCCATGCTGCTCACACACGGACGGAATAGCAGTCGCCAACCGCGATTGGGACAGCAAGGACAGTGGATACCGCGTCCGTTTGTACGGACAATGGTGGGGTGCCGCCGGAAGCGGTGATCACCGAACCCAACCTCACGAGACAGACCACTGCGTGGCCCGTGCATGAATATCTCGACGGCAGCGATGCATTGGGATCGCGTCATCACCAGAGCCGGAGGCAGTATTGAAGTACCAGTTCGCCGAGTTCGAGATCGACCTCAGCCAGCAGGAGCTGCGCAGGCGTGGCGAGTTCATTCATATCGAACCTCAGGTCTTCGACCTTATTGTTCATCTGGTGCGTAACCATGATCGGATCGTAAGTAAGGATGAGTTGATTGAAACCATTTGGCACGGTCGAATCATTTCCGAAGCAGCGCTCAGCAGCCGAGTTAACGCAGCCAGGCGGGTGCTTGGTGATAACGGCAACGACCAGTCGCTCATTCGTACACAACACAAACGTGGCTTCCGATTCGTCGGACACGTTCAAACAGTCTCAGCGTCGGAAGCGAACGCTCAGCGTGCTAGCGAGCGAAGTATCGGTTCGGAAAGCAAATCCACCACTGTTTCCGTCGCGACCGAGGTGTCCAACCTCGACAACATCGTCTCGGAAACAGTCAGGGCCGAGGCTGTTGCGCGCTTGTCGATCGCCGTAATGCCGTTCGGGAACATGTCTGATGACCCCGATAACGATTACTTTAGCTACGGTCTAACGGAAGATATCATTCGTCTTCTCGCTCGGAACAGGTGGCTGTCGGTCATTTCGCGACACTCAACCATCGGCTTCCAAGGGCGGATGGTCGACGCACGGGAGATAGGCGAACAGCTGAGCGTAAGGTATGTGCTCCTCGGCAGCGTACGAAAAAATCGCGACACGGTGAGGATAACGGCGGAGTTAGTCCGGGCAGCGGACGGGCAGCAACTGTGGTCGGACAAGTATGATCTGCAGCTTGAATACATTTTTGATATTCAAGACGAGATGGCGAGGCAGATTGCTGCAACGATCGAACCCGAGTTGTCCAAGGTCGAGCAGCAACTCGCTGCCCGCAAGCCTCCCGAAAGCCTCGACGCATGGGACTGCTACCAGCGCGGTCTATGGAATTTGTGGCGCTTTACTACTCCGGGATTTGATTCTGCTGAAACCTATTTCAAGCGTGCCATCGCGGAAGATCCATACTTTGCTCGGGGGCATGGCGCTCTCAGCTACGTAAATGTACAACGTGCGTTTCTAGACGAACCGAGAGACCGCTTAGCGCGGCTTGAAACCGCTTTGCGGCAGGCGCAAACGGCAGTAGCCCTCGACGACCTTGATTGCTTTTGCCAATGTGTCCTAGGTCGGGTCCTGTGCCTAACTCGTCACAACGACGAAGCACTGGCGGCTCTCGATCTTTCCTTGGAGCTAAACCCGAGTTTTGCCCAGGCCTATTTTGCACAAGGCTTTAATTTGCTGTGGCATGGCCGAGAGACCGATGCTGAGACCTTGCTCGACCGCGCGACCGTGCTCAGTCCACGGGACAGCCATCTTTGGAGTTTCCATCACGTTCGCGCTTGGACTCACTTCTCTCTAGGCGAGTACGATATAGCAGTCGAGTTCGCACGACGGGCAACTCGACTGAGCAATGCGACATATCAAGCGTTCGCCCCACTGGCCGCTTCACTAGGCATTCTCGGTGATAAGACACAAGCGGAAGCTGTTGCTACTGACCTGCTTCGGCGTAAGCCCGGCTACACTACTGAAACTGCTCGTCAGGAACTTTTTTATTGCAACGATCCGGACCTTCTCGATCGTTTCATTCGCGGTCTAAGTAATGCAGGTATTTCGCAGCCTCGAGCTTAGGACGTACACCCGCGTAGCCACGTCGCGTTTTGACCCATCCCGCCTGACGGCGAGGTCCCAGGAAGGCGGCCCCTTTTAAAGGAGCCGCGGAGTTTCGAAGTCGGACTATCGATCGAAATCGCGAGCAGCGCAGCAGCTTGGAAGCGATCTGTTCTTTCCCCGTATCTTCACGCGATTGAGAGCGCTGCGTGATCGCCCCGCTGCCCTTTGCCTCAGCAAAAAATCCACGGCATCTAAAGAAATTCCGGATGCCGGCTTCAAGCATGCGCGGGCCAGGGCGCGTAAATCGATCTGACATTTGGCGAGCGCAAAGCCCGCAAGAGCCGAGTGAGAGGAAGATTTACGAATCTTACCTCGGGTTTATCACCAGAGGAGAACAAGATGACGACGACGAGTGCAAGCGCGAAAATCAATAATGGCGTCAACGTCGAGGCGTTGTTAGGTGCCCGTATGGCACTTGAGCAAGCGCCTGAGGCGGCTCAGTTCAAGTGGCGAGCGAGCTGCGAATGGGTGAATGGCACGCACAGCCGCTCCGCTATTGGCAGTTTCTTTGGGCTCGGAGCCGAGCAGTCCCGCAACAAGACGTTCACCGTCGAGGCAGATCACCCGCAGGTCTTTGCCGCCGAAGACAGTGCTCCGACTCCTGTCGAGCTTGTCCTTTCCGGACTCGCGAGCTGTCTCACGGCGGGTGTTGCTGCGATTGCCCAGCGCCGCGGCATACAGCTCCATTCGGTCAGGGCGTCACTCGAGGCCGACATGGATATTCAGGGAATCCTGGGCATCGACGACGAGGTGCGCAATGGCTTCGGCGCCATTCGCGTCCACTTCGATATTCGCGCCGATGCGAGCGAAGACGATATCAAAGCGTTGGTAGCTCAATCGCAGAAGCGGTCGGCCGTATTCGACATCGTGACCAATCCGACGAACGTCTTCGTGACCGTCAACTGAGGACGACGGTTGGAGAAAAAGGAGCGAGCGCTTTGGGATTCGCGACCGCCATCATTATAGGCGCCGGCCAATCCGGATTGGCCATGAGCTGGCATCTGAGCACGCGTTCGATCGACCACATGGTCCTTGAGCGCGGCGAGGTAGCCAACTCATGGCTGACGGAGCGGTGGAACTCGCTGCGCCTTCTGACGCCCAACTGGCAAACTCGACTGCCAGGATACGCCTACCGCGGTGATGATCCCGACGGATTCATGACGATGTCGGAGGTCGTCAGTTTCCTGCAGGGATACGCCAGGCTTTCGTGTGCTCCAATTGCGCGGGGAGCCCGCGTCACCCGGGTAAGGCAGCAGGAGGTAGGCTACGCGGTCGAAACCAATTTTGGTCCATGGCGCTGCCGCAAGCTCGTGATCGCAACCGGCGCCTGCAACCTTGCCTCGATCCCGTCGCTAGCTGCGGGTTTGCCTGCCGCCGTGACCAGCCTCACCCCGCTGCAATACATCAATCCCGCTCTCCTGCCTAATGGCGGCGTGATGATCGTCGGTGCCTCAGCAAGCGGCATTCAGCTCGCCCGGGAGATCCGAGCGGCCGGCCGCAGAGTCGTGCTTTGCGTCGGAGAGCACGTCCGGCTGCCGCGGACCTACCGCGGACGGGATATCCAGTGGTGGATGGACGCTATCGGTGCCATGGATGTTCGGTACGACACCATGGTCGAGGATATCGAAAGGGCACGGCGACTGCCGTCGCTACAGCTTATCGGAACGCCTGAGCGCGTCACGGTCGATCTCAATAGCCTGCGCAAGGCGGGCGTCGAGCTCGTGGGTCGCCTTGTCGGACTTTGTGACGGCAAGGCGCAGTTTTCGGGATCGCTCGCCAATCATTGCGCGCTGGCCGATCTGAAAATGAACCGTCTTCTCGCCAGCATCGATGATTGGGTGAACACGAGCGGACTGGCGCAGCAGTTTGCCCCGCCTCATCGCTTTGAGCCGACGGATGTCGGGTCGGAAACCAGGCTCTGCCTGGACCTGATCCGTGCCGGTATCGGTACGGTGATCTGGGCGACGGGCTATCGCCCCGACTACTCCTGGCTGGACGTCCCCGTGCTCGACCGCAAGGGACGCATCCGTCACGACGGCGGGATAGTTTCTGCGCCGGGAATGTACGTCATGGGCCTGCCATTCATGCGCCGGCGCAAGTCGTCTTTCATCGACGGAGCGGGCGCCGATGCTGCGGATCTCGCCGCCCATCTGAGCCAGAACCTCAATCGCGCTGCTGCCTGAGAGCAATTGCCATGAACGGTGTTCACGATCTCGACTCACATTATGACGCGGTAGTTATCGGCGCACGCTGCGCGGGCGCGGCCACTGGCCTCCTGCTGGCCCGGTCGGGTGCAAGGGTCCTGATGGTCGATCGGCAGCCCTATGGCGCCGATACGATGTCGACGCACGCCCTGATGCGGTCCGCGGTTATGCAGATCGAGCGATGGGGATTGATTCCGAAGTTTGCAGCGGCGGGAACACCTGCGATTCGATCGACCACGTTTCACTATGGCGACGAGATCGTTCGAGTGGATATCAAGCCGGATCACGGCGTCGATTTCCTGTTGGCGCCGCGACGCACCGTGCTCGATCCGTTGCTCGCCGATGCAGCCCGCGAAGCCGGCGCGGCGGTTCGCCATGGGACCGCTCTTTCCGAGTTGCAATTTGCATCGAACGGCCGGGTCATCGGCGCCTCGCTGAGAGATGGCAGCGGTGCGTGCATGACCGTCCGCTCGGATATCGTCATTGGTGCGGACGGCCGCCAGTCGACCGTTGCGCAGCTCGTCAATTCAAAAACACTGGTCGAAGGCTTCAATGCCTGTGGCATCGTTTTTGGCTACTTTGCAGACCTGAACAGCGATGGCCTGCATTGGCATTTCGCAAGGAATGCCGCGGCAGGGGTGATTCCAACGAACGCTGCTCACTGCGTCTTCGCGGCGGTTCCGGCTTCTCAATTTGTCGCGACATTTCGCGGCGATGTGATGCGCGGCTTCCTCCAGGTGCTGGCAGCGAGCTTTCCCGAGCTGCGCGCCAACGTTGGCAGAGCCACGCTGGTCGGCCGCCTGCGGAGCTTTGCGGGCGCAACGAGCTACCTTCGACAATGTCATGGTGCAGGGTGGGCTCTGGTCGGCGATGCCGGCTATTTCAAGGACCCCCTGACCGCGCACGGAATCACGGACGCCCTTCGCGATGCGCAATTGCTGTCGCGAGGGATCATCGACGGCGGCATCCGCGGCCTTGAGAGCTACCAGCGCGAGCGCGACGAACTGTCCTTGCCGCTTGTTCGCGCCACCGATGCGATTGCCTCGTTCTCGTGGGACCTCGACGAAGTCAAGCAGCTTCATGCCGATCTGAGCGCGGCAATGAAAGCGGAAGCCAATCACATCGCGAACTTGTCTCAACAACCGTCCCTCGCAGCATAGGAGCACGAGAAATGTCGACCGACTCACCCTGGACCCGAACGCTGGCCGGCCGACCCGTGCCAGGTCGCCGTGCTGAAAGGAGCCGCACGACCACGATGCGCGATGTCGAAATGTTCACCGAGATGACGGGCGACAAGAACCCTGTCCATTACGACGTGGAACTGGCGACCGCGTCACCCTTTGGCGGGCTTATCGTACAGGGCGGGGTCACGACCGGTCTCATGAACGCCGTCGTTGCCGAAGATCTCCCGGGACCGGGCACGGTATTTCTCGAAACAAACTGGCGTTTCGTCAAGGCCGTACGGGTCGGAGAGACGATTACCGCAAGCGTCAAAGTCGAGCACGTCCGGGACGACAAGCCGATCTGCAAGTTGGAGACCGTCGTCCGCAACGCAAGCGGAGAAGATTGCGTGGTCGGAACCGCGATAACCTACACGATGCCGTTGTCGCGGCGCGAGGCTCGCCAGGCGACGCGTGCCGTACCCAGGTGACGGGTCGGTCGTGCAGACTCAATACAACAATTGCAATGACACCGGCGCAGATCGGTCCTGCGGTCTCGCTTAGGTGAATGACGAATGCAGCGGCCTCGCATCACAACCTGGACAATCGCCTTAACCGGTTTGGCGATGGCTGCGTTTGCGGCAAATTCCGTGCTTTGCAGGTTAGCCCTATCTCAGGCCGCGATCGATCCTGCCACCTTCACCCTTGTCCGGCTCGCGTCAGGCGCGTGCGTACTGTGCATCATCCTCTCGCTTCGCCGGAAGGCTGAACAGCCAGCGGGATCGTGGCCAGCATCTGTTGCGCTATTCGCTTATGCGGCCGCGTTCTCCTTTGCATATGTCTCCCTACCAGCCGGTACGGGATCGCTCCTTTTGTTTGGCGCGGTTCAGACTACAATGGTCGGCTATGGGCTCGTTCGCGGTGAACGTCTATCCGCCTTGCAGTCGTTCGGACTGACAATTGCCGTCGCCGGACTGGCGGCGCTCGTAGCTCCCCGTGCATCGGCACCGTCCGTAATGGGCGCCTGCCTCATGCTGACTGCCGGCGTTGCGTGGGGCGCTTACTCCTTGCTCGGCCGTGGCGTTGCGGATCCCATTAGCGTGACGGGTGGCAATTTCCTGCGTTCCCTTCCAATCGCAATCTGTCTTTTCTTGTGCGCCCTTTCGTTTGGCACGCACATCACCGCCATCGGGCTCGCCTGTGCAATCCTATCCGGCGCAGTTGCGTCCGGGCTTGGCTATACGGTCTGGTACGCGGTGCTCCCGGGGCTCACGCCAGCGCAAGGCGCCTCGGTGCAGCTGAGCGTTCCAGTCATTGCGGCATTGGCAGGCGCCTTGGTGCTAGGAGAAGCAATCTCCCTTCGCCTTTCCATATCTTCGCTTGCGATACTCGGCGGAATTGCACTGGTCTTCGGCAGTCAAGAACGCGCGCCATCCCGTAGCAGATAAAATACGCGCAAGTCTGCTCTATCTCCGAACTAAAGGCGCTTGGAACCGATATCCCGCCCACGCCGCTCGCCCAGCTGACCAAAAATGAGACTTCCGCGTTCGGCCCGCAGCCGACATAACACCTCGATCCCAGACGTTTGCCTCAGGGGCAGACCGCACATGGAGCAGGGAACGCCAGGACTTCCACTCCTTGCCCGAAGCGGACATTCTGGATGTTGCTGCTCAGGAAGAGGCCGATCGCCATTGGCTCGGGGAGCGGCCGACAAATTTTTTGAATGCTCGGCTGAATGCGGCCTCGGATTCGTAGCCGATTTCATGAGCGATAGCGGCAATTTTGACGCCGGGATCGGCTAGGCGCTTGGCGGCAATCTGCATGCGCCATTGGGTCAAATACTGAATCGGCGGATAGCCCACCAGATTAGAAAATCGATCTGCCAGCGTTGAGCGCGAGGCGGCGACTTGCGCTGCAAGCTCCTCCAGAGTCCAGGGATGCGCAGGGCGCGCGTGCAATAGCGTCAGTGCGCGACCGACCAGAGGATCGCGTAATCCCGCAAGCCAGCCGGTACTGTTGTTCGCTAGTTGATCCATATGCAGCCGGATCACCTCGACGAACATCAGTTCCGACAACCGGTTGAGCACGCTTTGGCTTCCGGCGCGTTTGTTGCCCGTTTCGGCGGAGGCGAAACGGATGAATTGGTCGAGTAGGCTATGTGACGTTTGTGAGGCGTCACGCCGTAGCCGCATGAATCGCGGCAGTGAATCAAGTAGCGGATTGAACGGGCGCACATCGCAACTGAAGAACCCGCAAATCACATGGGTGTCGCTCGCACCCTCGCCACCGGTTCGAAGCGCGAAGGGCAACGCGTTGCTATCCTCGGGCCTGCGGTGCATGTCCAGGTCAGGTTTAGCGCGCATGCCCGGTGCGCTTGATATCGCATGCGGGTCGCCATGCGGAATGACAGCTATGTCCCCTTGCTCCAGTTTGACCGGCTCGAATCCGGCGTCGCCGACGAGCGATATCCAGCACGAACCCTGGGTAACGACATGATACTCGATTGCGTGCTGGGCGCCGGGCGTCACGTCGTTAGCGATCTGCGCTCCAGGCGGCGCTTCCGCAACCCATGGCGATTTTGCGGTCACATCGAAAAAGACTGACCCTGATAAGCGGACGGCGGAGAGGACATCGGACAATGCGTCCGTGCTCATGGACATGACCTTCGACATTTGCCCGCCCGCGATTAGGCCTTTGGCGCTAACGCAGCGATCAGGCAGGGATGATAGCAACTCTGGATGCACGAGCAAGAAGTCCGGCAGCGCAATCATTCAGCTGTCGCTTCGAATGACTTAAGTATCACCACGAAAGCCGCACGCACCGTGCGCCTAGATCGCCCGTAGGCGATGTAATGCAACTTGGAAAGTTCGAGGAGATACACATGACTACAGTGATTGAATGTCATTCGCCTGTGGCGGAACAGTCTGCGGCGGACTCAACGGCACCCACGAGCACAACCGTGAACGGCATTGATACGGGGAAATTGTCCGCCACCATCGAAGCCATCAAAGCCGATGCTTCTCTTGCGAGCTTCCAGTTCAGGCTTTCCAACCAGTGGATTGGCGGCGGCGAAAACCATTCGCGCATCGACGACTTCTACGGCGTCGGCCAGGAGATGCGGCACAAACAGCCGTTTTCCCTCGTCAGCGACGAGCCGGAAGTGCTGTTGTCTCAGGACCGCGGGCCGAATGCGGGCGAGTACGTGTTGCACGCGCTCGCCAGTTGCTTGACTGGTGCTCTGGTTTATCACGCGGCGGCGCGCGGCATTGTGGTGAAGGACATCGCCACACGGCTGGAAGGTGACATCGACTTGCAGGGCTTTCTCGGACTTTCCAAGGATGTCCGCCGCGGCTTTAAAAACATCCGCGTCCTCTTCGACATCGACGCCGATTGCGACGACTCCAGAAAGCAGGAGTTGATCGAGATGGCGCAGGCCTATTCGCCCGTCTTCGACATGTTGTCGAACGGCTTGCCGGTGAGTTGCGGGCTCACGAGCGCGTAAAAAAAACTGAGACCGCGTGAATTTACGCCGGGGTTCGCGATGCGAACTCCGGCACTCTGTTTCCTCGTAGAGGTCCATCACCGGGTCGATCGCGAACCGACAAGGGACATCGGAATCGTGCCTAGAAGTCCGGGCCCGGCGATCGGTTCAAACACAAAATACTTGTTGCGGAGCAACTAATGCCGGCCAGTGAGAAGCAGATAACACCCGAACAGATCAAGCTCGTGCAGGAGAGCTTCGCTAAGATCGCGACTATCGTCGATCAGGCTGGGATCATGTTCTACAATCGGCTATTCGAACTCGCCCCCCAGCTAAAGACGATGTTTCCGGCAGAGATGACTGAGCAGCGCCGGAAGCTAATGGCGACCCTGGCCCTGGCGGTGAATGGGTTAGCCGACCTTCAATCGGTGCTGCCGGCGGCAGCCGCGCTAGCCAAACGCCATATCGCATACGGCGCCAAGCCTGAGCATTACCCCATTGTTGGCTCTGCGCTGCTGTGGACTTTGGAGAAGGGGCTGGGCGACGCCTGGACGGCTGAAACTGCCGAGGCCTGGGCCGCGGCCTATGCTGCGCTCTCCGCCCTCATGATCGAGGAGGCGTATGGCCGCCCAAAGAATGCCGAACGTGCCTGATGACCGCTTGTGGCCCATCGGCGAAATCCGGCGCACGTGGAACGTCCGCTTTGCGCCAGAAGCGGCCCTCTCCCGCACGTCGCAGCTTGCCCCCAAGCCGACACCCCACAAAAGAAGATCATTCTTGCCACGAGTTTCGTAGCCAACGCTGACTGCTGGGGCGCTCGTGATTTCTGTCACAGATAGAAAAATCACCCTCCGATATCAACACGAGCAGTCGAGGAACTGGCGTGCTTTGAGCCAGATGTTGTCCACGTGAGAGGAAGGAAGATCACGTCATGCCAGCATTGATTATCGGAGTGTTTCTCGTTGCTGCGTTCGCGATCAGTAGGCTCGTTTAGTAAATTGAAGTTTGCTCCCCGAAGTCTTTCAAAGCACGCTGCGCATGGTGAGACGCATCACAGATTGAATAGCAAGGCCGCGCCTATTCTTCGCCATAAAGGGAATGGTCCCTCTTGATAGTAGCAGGAGCATTCAATATGGGCGAGATTATTCGATTTGTCTCAAAGTCTGAGCGCGAGCAAGCCCGCTTAGTTCGAGAAGCCCGCGCGATATATGACAGCATCTTCCCGGCGGCTGATCCGGTTAGGGAGCAGCATGACAAGGCATCGATAAGTCATACGGTCAGCGGCACCAAAGCCCATCGCAGCGACGGGGGTCCCCTGTCGTGATCAAGGTCATCGCCGTGCTCTGCAGTCTCTCTTCTCCGACAGATTGCCACGAGCAGATCGTCACCACCTCGGACTTCGCCGACATCTCGATGCAGTCCTGCCTGATGGGGGCGCCACAGCTCGCCGAGTGGATGAACCAGCATCCGGCAGAGCGCCTGGCGGCATGGCGCTGTGTGCTTGGTAACCAGGATCGCAGGGGAGCTTAGGGTGGAAAGTAGCCTCCCCAAACGCTTTGAACCGCTTAACCAGGACCGCTGCGGTTACTGACTGAGACCGTTCAATGGCCTGCCCATCGAGTAAGTTATTGTTTGCGGAGCATGAGTCCGGAAGTGGCCCGTCGCAGACGTGCGCATCCCGCAGAAGGTCCGCTTCGCGCCAAAAGCTGCCGTTCTCCAAAATGCACTCCCACAAGGCTTTGGTCATCTGGCCCACGAGCGCGCGCTCCAGAACTGAACGTTGATTGGCTTTCAATCTTTTGAACGCGTAAAGGGTACAAAGCGCACAAGGCCGATGGCACGCTTGGTCGTCTCGCCAGGGCCAGTCTTTTCGACCACGGTGAGGGTCTGAGTGGTGTAAGCCGGGCCCACCGGCATCACCAGTCGGCCTCCCACTTTGAGCTGCTCAATCAGTGGCGGCGGCACCTCGCCGAGCGCGGCGGTCACGACGACTGCGTCAAAAGGACCGCATTCCGGCCAGCCAGCATAGCCGTCGCCGAGCCGGACGCTCACATTGTCGTACGAGAGATCCTTGAGGGTCTTGGCGGCTGTCTCGGCCAATTGCGGGATAATCTCGATGGTGCAGACCTTTCGCGCCAGGTGCGCAAGGATGGCGGCCTGATAGCCCGAACCCGTACCGACTTCGAGCACAACACCATCGGACGCAACGTCAGCCAGCTCAGTCATCAAGGCCACGATGAACGGCTGCGATATGGTCTGGCCGAGGCCTATCGGAAGCGGCCCGTCTGCGTACGCGATGGAGCAGTGTCGCTCGGGGACGAACAGATGGCGCTGCGTTTGCCCCATCGCCCCAAGGACTCTCTCCGACAGCCCCTGCTGCCCCAGGACATTGACATAGGACCGAGCATAAACGCGAATGGTTTCGACCATGGCGGCGCGTTCGCGGTCACACTGTGTCTCTTGCGCGATGGCTCCCCGCGCGGCAGCAAGCACATAAACCAGGAACAGCAGCAATGTCTTCATGAGCCGTGCGGTCTCCCCAATCGGTCCGCGATTAGCATCGACCGCTTGAGCGCAACACGTGTATTCGACCGATCAAAGCTTGGGACCAGGCGAACTTACGCCCCTCGGGAATTTAGGATCCCCGGCTGTCGTCGATGCATTGGCAAACGCGGCGCGCTAGCGCGGGGGCGCTACCGTGACCCCAGGCGGCGGCACGTCGTCGTCGGGCACAAAGAAGTCAAACACAGCGCCTTGCCTTTGAGGAATGACATCAGAGGCCTCCAGGCCGCCCATGAGCGGCTGCCGTCAGCGGCAAGTATACTCCGGTATGGCAAGTGTCGATAGACATCTCAATGCTCGCGTACCTCACCTGGGTCCGCCCTTAGCTGAACTCGCGCGTTCGTCAGACGTCCGCTTTGCACCAGCAGCCGCCCCCGCCAAGTCGCAGTTTGACCCGGAACGGACGTGCTGCCACTGCAGTCTCCCTCGTCAAGTATGTCTTCGGGCGGCGCTTCGTCTAGCCGGGGTTGGATCATTGCCGCGCGCCCTAAGCGGACGCCACGCTCGGCGAAAATACGATCGGCGAACTGCTGCACGTATCCGCTTGAGCCCTGCTGATGGGTCATCTCCATCCAGCTGTTGTCGTCGAGTTGGACCGGTAGCTAGTCCGGGAAGGCCCGGCATCGCTGCTGGACCTTTTTTCCTTGAGCGCCGAACGGCTGGATTCAAAAGTCCATGCCACCCATGCCGCCGCCCGGGGGCATTGCGGGGCCGGAACCGGCCTTCTTCGGCAGCTCGGCGACCATGGCTTCGGTGGTGATTAGAAGCGCCGCGACCGAGGCTGCGTTCTGGATCGCGACGCGAACCACCTTGGTCGGGTCGATGATGCCCTTGGTGACGAGGTTGCCATACTCGCCGGTCTGGCTGTCGAAGCCGAACGAATACTGATCCTTCTCCAGGATCTTGCCGACGATGACGGAGCCGTCCTCGCCCGCATTGATCGCGATCTGGCGGGCCGGCGCGGACAGCGCCTTGCGCACGATCTCGACGCCGGTCTTCTGGTCGTCGTTCTTGGTCCGGATGCCCTTGAGATGCACGGAGGCACGGAGCAGGGCGACGCCGCCGCCCGGAACGATGCCTTCCTCGACGGCCGCGCGGGTCGCATGCATCGCGTCATCAACGCGGTCCTTGCGCTCCTTCACCTCGACCTCGGTCGCGCCGCCGACGCGGATCACCGCGACGCCGCCGGCGAGCTTGGCGAGACGCTCCTGGAGCTTCTCACGGTCGTAGTCCGAGGTGGTCTCCTCGATCTGCGCCTTGATCTGGGCCACGCGCGCCTCGATGTCGGCCTTCTTGCCGGCGCCGTTGACGATCGTGGTATTCTCCTTGTCGATCATCACCTTCCTGGCGCGACCGAGCATGTTGAGCGTGACGTTCTCGAGCTTGATGCCGAGATCTTCCGAGATGGCCTGGCCGCCGGTCAGGATCGCGATGTCCTGCAGCATGGCCTTGCGGCGATCGCCGAAGCCCGGCGCCTTGACGGCCGCGACCTTCAGGCCGCCGCGCAGGCGGTTCACGACGAGCGTGGCGAGCGCTTCGCCTTCGACGTCTTCAGCCACGATGACAAGCGGCTTGCCGGTCTGCACCACGGCCTCGAGCAGCGGCAACATCTCGTTCAACGAGGAGAGCTTCTTCTCGTTGATGAGGATGTAGGCGTCTTCCATTTCAGCGCGCATCTTGTCGGCATTGGTAACGAAGTAGGGCGAGATGTAGCCGCGATCGAACTGCATGCCCTCGACGACGTCGAGCTCGGTCTCGAGTGACTTGGCTTCTTCAACGGTGATGACGCCCTCGTTGCCGACCTTCTTCATGGCATCGGCGAGGAACTTGCCTACTTCGGCATCGCCATTGGCGGAGATGGTGCCGACCTGGGCGATCTCCTCGTTCGAGGTGACCTTCTTGGTATTCTTCGAGAGGTCCGCAACGACCGCGTCGACCGCGAGGTCGATACCGCGCTTGAGATCCATCGGGTTCATGCCGGCGGCAACCGATTTGGCACCTTCACGGACGATCGCGGCGGCGAGAACGGTCGCGGTGGTGGTGCCATCGCCGGCAGCATCCGCCGCCTTCGACGCCACTTCCCGCACCATCTGCGCGCCCATGTTCTCGAACTTGTCCTCGAGTTCGATCTCCTTGGCGACGGCAACGCCGTCCTTGGTGATGCGGGGTGCGCCGAACGACTTGTCGAGGACGACGTTGCGGCCCTTCGGACCGAGCGTGACCTTCACGGCATTGGCGAGGATCTCGACGCCGCGCAGCATGCGGTCGCGAGCATCGACCCCTAATTTGACTTCTTTGGCTGACATATTTGTCCTCCCCGAATTGAAATTCGTCTCTCACCTGCGAGGCAGCATAGGCAGGCGCTCCTCAGGGGTGAGCATTTGCGACGGTCAGTGTCAGGCCGCCTTCTTGGAGCCGGCGACGTCGGTGAGAACACCCATGATGTCGCTTTCCTTCATGATCAACAACTCCTGGCCGTCGATCTTGACCTCGGTGCCCGACCATTTGCCGAACAGCACGCGGTCGCCGACCTGGACGTCGATCGGAATCAGCTTGCCGCTCTCGTCGCGGCCGCCGGGGCCGACGGCGATCACTTCGCCCTGGGAGGGCTTCTCCTTGGCCGTGTCGGGAATGATGATGCCGCCAGCGGTCTTCTGGTCGGCCTCGATGCGCTTGACCACGAGGCGGTCGTGAAGCGGACGGAATTTCATGCGATCCTCCCCTCTCTTGTGATTATTGCTGGATTGGCCGTCGCAATGAGCGAGTGCTCGCCGCTCCTCACATAAGCCTGTGACACTTGGGCGCAAGGGCTTCGACCCATGTCGCCTGTTGGCCCAAGCAGCGGTTGGGGATGTCCGCTATTCCGCCGCTGTCAGGGAATAAGCAGACATCCGGCAAACAGGCCAAAAGCGACGCGATTGACCCCATCCGGACGTTGCGCACTCCAAGGCTGGAACTGTGGTATCCTCCGTGACCCCGTGGGAGGGTTCAATGAAGCGGCGGACCCTAGGCTCAGCTCGGACGAGGTGATCGAATGAGTGCGCCGGCAAGCCGGTGCGATCCTGCCGGCGGAAGGCCGGTCCGAGTCAGGGTTAGCGCCCCGCGTGGTAGCGCATGTTGCACGGCCCCTGACGACAGTGGCCGCGAAGCCTACGACTACATACAGATCTGAAGATTGCGCTGCGGGGTCGCGAGGAGGATCAACGTCGTGAAGCGGGACTTCGACCTCATCGTTTATGGCGCGACGGGCTACACCGGCCGCCTCATCGCCGAATATCTCGCGGCGTCCTATCGCGGCGACGATGCGCCATCCTGGGCGATCGCGGGGCGCTCGACCGACAAGCTCCAGAAGGTGCGTGCCGATATCGGCGCACCGGACGATTTGCCGTTGGTCACGGCGGATGCCGCCGAGCCGGCCAGCCTGCGTTCGATGTGCGAGCGTGCGACCGTAATCATCACGACGGTCGGGCCTTATCAGCTCCACGGCCCCGAGCTCGTGGCGGCCTGCGCTGCCGCGGGAACAGCCTATGTTGATTTGTGCGGCGAGCCGGTTTGGATGCGGCGCATGATCGACGCCCATCACGAAGAGGCGAAACGAACCGGCGCGCGCATCGTCTTCTCCTGCGGCTTCGATTCCATCCCGTTCGATCTCGGCGTGCTCACGTTGCAGGAGAAGGCGCGCGAGAAATTCGGGCGCCCTGCGCGGCGGGTCAAGGCCCGCTTGCGCAAGGTGAGAGGCGGCATGTCTGGCGGCACCGCGGCAAGTGCTCAGGCGACATTCGCCTCCGCGGCACGCGACCCGACCCTGATCCGGCTGTTGAGCGATCCCTTCGCGTTGACGCCGGGGTTTACCGGGCCGTCTCAACCGTCGGGTCTCATCCCCGAATACGACCCCAGCACTAAGGTGTGGCTCGTGCCGTTCCCCATGGCGCCGATCAACACCAAGAACGTGCACCGCACAAATTTCCTTTTGGATCATCCCTACGGCACCGACTTCGTTTACGATGAGATGATGGTCGCGCCGGGATTTGGGGAAATCGCAAGCGTGACGACGGAGACGTTTGCCACACTGGTTTCCTTGCTCCGGACCGGCGGTCTCAAACCCGGCGCCGGCCCGACTCGGCAAGAGCGCGAGAGGGGCTTCTACGACATCCTCTTCCTGGGGGAGCTCCCGGATGGCAGACACGTCGAGGCGGTAGTCACGGGCGACCGCGATCCGGGCTACGGCTCGACCAGCAAGATGATCGCCGAGAGCGCTCTCTGCCTCGTGCGCGACGTGCAAGGCGAGGGCGGCATCTGGACACCGGGCGCGCTGATGGGGCCGGCGTTGTGCAAGCGTCTGGAGGAGCGCGCCGGCCTCACCTTCAGCGCGCGTTGAGAATGCCATAGAGCTTTCCACGCAGGAAGCGCTCGTAGCCCGCGGTGCCTTCGACCGCCACCTTCACGAGGTAATCGCAATCGCCGGTGGTGAGATAGGCTTCGATGACTTCGGGAAAATCGGCAAGCAGTTGTCCGAAACGTGCCAGCACTTCCTCAATGGCGGTTGGTTGGCCAGTTGCCGAT
This sequence comes from Bradyrhizobium sp. CCGUVB23, assembly GCF_024199885.1. NCBI lineage: Bacteria > Pseudomonadati > Pseudomonadota > Alphaproteobacteria > Hyphomicrobiales > Nitrobacteraceae > Bradyrhizobium > Bradyrhizobium sp. CCGUVB23. Next base: position 6,768,966 of record NZ_JANADQ010000001.1, on the reverse strand, counting down.
GAAGGAGGCCCAGGTTGGCTGCGAGGTCGAGGACCATTTCTCGGCGGCCGCGGTGCTGATGACCATGTCTGCACTCGGTCTTGCTGCGCTTGCACACCAGCTCCAGGCCGGCAGGATGGCGCGCCAATCACCGTATTAAGAATGCACAGGCTTTTCCGGACAGCGAAATGCTGTAGGCTACGAATTGCGTGGGCTTAGGCTCGGCACTTCAATCAAATGTACACGGGAGGGACCTATGGACATTCGAAAGCTTGCGGCAACTGCCGCGTCGGCTGTCGCCTTGTGCGGGTGGTCGGGCATCGCCGGTGCCGGCCAGTATGACGGCATTACGATCAACATCCTGACGCGCCCGGGACCCGTCATCGCCGGCGCAGTGTCCCAGCGCGGCAAGGAATTCGAGAAGCTGACGGGCGCCAAGATCATCGTAAATGAAGTGCCGTATGCTGAGATCTTCCCGAAGGTTCAGCAAGACTGGTCCACGGGAACGAATTCCATTGATGTTGCCGTCTTCGCCGCCGGCTGGGGCGTCGAGCTCGCGGCGGCTGGGCTGCTCGAAAACCTCGATCCCTACATAGAGAAGGACAAGAAGATCGACCTCCAGGACATCGCGCCCTATTTCCGCGAATTTGCCCAGAAGATCGGCGGGCATACGATGGTGATTCAGGTCGATGGCGACTTCCAGATGGTCTATTACCGGAAGGACATCCTGGAAAAAAACAATCTGCAGCCGCCCAAGACCTGGGACGACTATCTCGCCATTGCCAAGGCAATCAACGGCCAGGATATGAGCGGCGACGGCAAGCCAGGCTATGGCTCCTGCATCTTCAAGAAGCGGAACGCGCAGAGCTATTTCGCCGTACAGACGATCGCTTCGACGTTCGTTCAGACTCAGGGTACAGCCCAGGGCTTTCAGTTCGAAAACGCCACAATGAAGCCCCTTGTCAACAATGCCGGCTGGAAGAAGGCCTTTGAACTCTACAAAGAGACAAGCAAATACGGACCGCCTGAAGAACTAAATATGGACATCGGCGACACCCGTTCCTTGTTCAAGTCGGGCCGATGCGGCCTCCTGATCGAATGGGGCGATCCGGGCCCGCTCCAGCTCGAAGACGACGCAAAGGTGATCAAGAACAAGCTCTACGCCACCAATGTGGGTTCGAAGGAAGTTTTGGACCGCAACACCGGCAAGCTTGTTCCTGTCAGCAAAGAGTCTGCACCGAATGCGATCGACGGCATCAACTATGCTCCGTTCTCCGCCTTTGGCGGCTGGGGCGGCGCCGTCAACGCCAAGTCGGACCCCAAGGTTAAGCAGGCGGCCTACGACTTCTTGTCGTTCATAAGTCAGAAAGAGCAATCCAACGTCGACGTGACCATGGGCTGGACAGGCTTCAACCCATACCGCCTCAGCCAGCTCAAGAGCACGGACCTTTGGGTGAAATCCGGCATGGATGAGGGCCTTGCCAAAAACTACATGGGCGCCATCAACGATGCCCTCAACAACCCCAACATGTCTTCGGACCTCAAGATCCCCGGTGCGCAGCAGTACACCGCCGTCGTGCTCGACACCGAGCTGGCGCGCTATATGGCTGGCGAGATCACCGTGGACGAGGCCTTGAAGAACATTGAGGCCGGTTGGGAAAAGATCACCAAAGACTTCGGCCGCGACGAGCAGATCAAGCAGATGGCACTCGCTGTCGGACCTGCAAAGTGAGCGAGCCTAATGTCTGATGGGACCACTACGAGCCAGCCGGGGATTTCCCCGGCTGGATTTTCTCGGGGTGAAAGCTGGGGCGAGTGGTTGGACCGCCATTCGAGAACGTTTTTCATTGCTCCGGCTGTTACGCTTGTCCTGCTCTTTGCGATTTTCCCAACCTTCTACACGATCGTCTTTGCGATCAGTCATGTAAGGTTCACGGCCACCGGTCTCAAATTCCGGACGGTTTGGTTTGAGAACTTCGCGGCCCAATTTATCGGCAACCAGCAGGTTCACTTCCTTGGCCGCTTCACGAGCATGAGCATCGCCGGCTGGGTATTCAGCCTCGTGACTGCTGGCGCTCTGCTGTGGTGGCTCTATCGCGCCGTCGTCAAGGGAACCACCTGGATCGGCTTGGCCGGGCGGTTGATCAGCGCTGCCATGGCCATGTTCATTGCGCTTCTATTCGCCGCCACCCTGCTTTCCGGTAACCAGTGGGGCACGCTGCTCAATACCCTGTTCTATGTTGTCGCCGGCTGCTCCATCCAATTCGTGATCGGCCTGATGTTGGCCTTCCTGTGCTCGCAGCCCGTTATCGGCAAGAATTTCTTTCGGGTACTGTTTTTCATCCCCCTCATGATTACTCCGCTCGGTGTCGGCTATGCCTTCAAGATGATTCTCGATGTGACCAAAGGTCCGTTCCAGCCCTTCTGGCAATTGGTCGGTCTCGGGAATTGGGCATGGTCAACCGATGCCTGGGCCGCTCGCTGGTTCGTTATCCTGGGGGACTCCTGGCAATGGATCCCCTTCATCTTCATCGTTTTGCTTGCCGCTCTGGAGAACGTGCCCAAGGATCATGTCGAGGCCGCTCAGGTCGATGGCGCCTCCAGTTTCCAGATCTTCCGCGAAATCACCTGGCCGCAAATTCTTCCAGTCGCAGCAACCGTCATGCTCATTCGTATGATCGAGGCGTTCAAAATCGTGGATCTGCCAAATATCATGACAGCCGGAGGGCCCGGGATAGCAACCGAGTCAATGACACTGCATTCTCTGTTTCTTTGGCGCGCCAATGACATGGGTGATTCTGCTGCCGTGGCATATCTTCTCCTGATATTGACCGTCGTCGTGTGCTCCTCGTTCTTCAACTATGTGGTCCTCAAACGGTTACGCAAGGCGCGGGCATGAGCGGGGTGACTTCCAAGATTTCCAGGGACCGGTCCTTCAGACAGCGATTGTTCGAACCGCCTGCCGTGGGCAAGATGTCCCTTATGGCCAACCTTGTGGCCTCCGCTATCCTGTTGTTTTGGTCGCTGTTCGTGCTCTTTCCGATCTATTGGGTGGTCATTACGGCCTTCAAGGATGCCGGGACCGTCAACAACGGACCGTTCTTTATCCCTTTTGTCGATTTCCAGCCGACGCTAAAGGGCTGGATTGCGCAATTCGCAACAGACCCCTATTGCGATGCCTATTCCGTCGGCCGCCAGCTTTTCCTGCTGGTCTACAATCTGTTCGCCTTCATTCTTTCGCCGTTGGTCAAGATCGAAAAAATGGAGCCGCAGATCTGCAAGGTCTACCTTGCCTATACGAATTCCTTTGTGATCAGTTTCGGCGCCACCGCGCTTTGCATTGCGGTCGGATCCATGGCTGCCTACGCACTGGCGCGCATTAGCTACAAGCCGAAGTTCGGGAACATCGTGGTGTTTGTGCTGCTGGCCCTCTCGGCCATCGTCGCTTCCAATTACTTCGATGTTCATTGGACGATTTCAGGCTCCATTGCCCTCGCCCTTTTTTTTCTTCTTGCCCGCACTTTAGGGCGGCGTTTCAAGTCCGCGCTCGGAAATAACGACATTCTGTTCTGGATCGTATCTCAACGCATATTGCCACCGATCGTAGTCATTATTCCGGTCTACATGATGTTTCAGTCGGTCCGCATGATCGACACGCACTTCGCGCTTATCATCGTCTATGCGGTAGCGAATTTGCCAATCGTCGTTTGGCTCATGCATGATTTTTTCGCGAATCTTCCCGTTGAACTGGAGGAATCGGCACAACTCGATGGCTCATCACGCTTCGAAATATTTTGGGACATCGTGTTGCCCTTGACCCGTCCAGGGCTCGCTGCAACCACCCTGCTGACGCTTATTCTCAATTGGAACGAGTATCTCTTTGCGATCTTCCTCACGACCGCTCGAGCCCAGACCATGCCGATCATGGTTGCCGCCAAGAACACCGGCGAGCGGGGCATTCTTTGGTGGGAGATGTGCGCCATTATCATGATCATGATCCTTCCGGTGATCATCATGGCTGTCGTGTTGCAGCGATATATCGCCAAAGGCGTCTTGCTTGGCGCGGTCAAGGGATGAGCGGATGAACAAGACGATTTCAGGCGCCGCTCGCCAGGTCCCGGTCCGTTTCGACAAAGTGCGGAAATATTTCGGTACCGTGAAGGTACTCGAGGAATTCAATCTAAACATCGCGCCGGGAGAATTCCTGGTGCTGCTCGGCGCTTCCGGCTCAGGAAAGACCACCGCGCTCCGCATTCTCTCCGGCCTCGAGACGGCCACCGCCGGCCGCGTGCTGATCGGCGACCGCGATGTTACCGACATCTTGCCGAAATACCGCGACATCTCGATGGTGTTTCAGTCCTACGCGCTCTACCCGCACAAGACCGTGGCCGAGAACATCGGCTTTCCGCTCAAGGTTCGCCGCGTTCCCGAAGCTGAGCGTACCGCCGCGATCAAGGAGGCTGCCGCCCAGGTTCAACTCCAGACCCTACTCGACCGCTACCCCCGAGAGCTATCCGGAGGCCAGCGTCAGCGGGTTGCGCTGGCTCGGGCCATCATCCGCCGCCCGTCGGTGTTTCTCATGGATGAGCCGCTTTCAAATCTCGATGCCAAGCTTCGTGGTCACATGCGCGCCGAACTGAAACACATGCAGCAGTCGCTAGGCATCACGACAATCTATGTCACTCACGACCAGATTGAAGCCATGACCCTGGCCCACCGGGTCGCGATTCTGGAAAAGGGAGTTCTGCAGCAGCTCGATACGCCGGTGAACACGTACAACGATCCTGCCAATCTGTTCGTCGCCCAATTCATCGGCTCACCGCCCATGAACATCATCCATGGGGCTCTGGACGGTAGGGCCTTCATGGGCCACGGAGCCCGGCTGATGTCACCGGTGTCAGGCAGGATCGCCAAGGCCGTCCTCGGCGTGCGGCCTGAAGACTGCACGATCGTTGAGCATGACAAGGGGGATCTGAAGGGCGAAATTTACGCCAACGAGCTGATCGGCGACCACACGCTTGTGACAGTCAAAGACGAAAATGACTTCATCGCCGTGAAGGCCCCTAAGCAGTTTGCCGGCAGGCAAGGCGAGCGCATCGGTGTCTCGCTGACGCCGTCACGCACATTCGTTTTTGATGCTGAAAGTGGCCTACGTGTGCGCTGAAGCGACATCACTCCATGCACGTTGCCATCGGGACGGCATTCAAGTCAGACTTGGTTCTCGTAGACGGCCTGTATTCTTCCGCACGGAAGGCACTTGTCCACACGCACGCACGGCCTGTTGCCTATCCTTGGCAGTACGGCCAACAACATCATCAACCGCCCGCACGTCTCACAGACCGGAGCTTGTGGGATCGTCTTGTCAGAGCTGGTGGACATCGTCGAACCTTGAACGCTCGGCCAGCGGCGTTGCCTCCGCAGTCACAACATTCGCACGCGCCATCCTCACAGCACGATCTAGCTCCCAGAAAGGCAACAAAGATCATTAAACTCCACGCACGCGCGAAGTGATGTGGATGAAGCGGACTACGCCGGTCCATCCGAGTTTGACAGATGTCGTCGCCGGTCCGTCGGTGGTCTTGTCCAGCATCGCAGGGTCCCCTCAGAACTGTAGCCTACGCGCAGCCGCCACCGGCGCAGGAGAAAATAGGTAAGTAATCCTTTTGGGTTAGTGGCGCCGATCCCGCCGCCTATTTGCTGTCCAACGGTGGCCACATCATTTACGCCCGCGAATATCCCGGCCTGAACGACGGCGCCACGATGCTTTATGTCGCCAGCAAGCGCGATTGCGATGGATGCGCATTGAAATCCCGCTGTTGCCCCAAGCAGCCGTCACGGAGAATACCGCGCTCAATCTATGAGGGCGCTCGCGACATGGCGCGGCAGATCGCAAAGTCGTGGGAAGGACGCACCTCGCGCCGGCTCCGCAAGAAGATCGAGATGCTGTTCGCGCACTCAAGCGTATTCGCAAGCTCGACCGTTTACGTTTACGAGGCCCAAACGGCGCGCGTGACGAGTTCGCCCCTCGGAGCCACCGCTCAGAACCTTCGAAAGATGGCCAAGCTTATCCCGATGCCCACCCCAAGGAGCAAAGCGCACTCGAGGTCACGATGGCAGCATGAAATTCGTCGAGTGGCAGCCCTTCGCCGATCTCGATACCGCCGCGCGCAGGATCGCGAACGGCAAGCGGTGGAGGATGGCCGTATCTTCGCCGAACGCGTCAATGAGCCATTTCTGACGGCTGGCCGCAGTGGTGAGCAATTCCGCACCAGCATCGAGCGCGCCGTCGCTCTCGGCTGGCTGTGGCGACACGCGAGCGGCGCTTGCCTGAAAATCACCGAGGGGGCCGCGCTGTTTGCCTCATCCACGATTAGTGGCTGCGAAAGCACACCTACATAGATTTCGCACAAGCGCACAGCCCGCAAGTTACCTTGCTTGGGATCGCAAGCTAAATCTAGAGACACTTTCGTTTTAGAAGGCCTGCGATGACCCTGCTTGTGACCGTAAATGAGGCAGAGGAGGATCAGACTGGCGCCCCCAACGCGAAGGCTGTGATCGCCGTCGTTGGACTGGCAATTGAGGCCAGAATAGCGGGGATGGCAGCGATGATCGCTGATGGTGACCGGACCGCGTCTCATTTGCGTGACGCCATCCGAAAAGGTGCGCGCGGGATTATAAGCTTTGGCGTATGCGGCGGGCTGGATCCGAAGCTCCGACCGGGTAAGGTTGTCATCGCTTCGTCGGTGTTTGCCGGGAACGATGAAGCCTATCCAAGTGACCTCCCTTGGGCCCAGGAGCTCCTTCGGATGATCCCGGGCGCCGGCTACTCTCCGATTGCTGGAGTGGCTACCCCGATGACAAGTTTTGAGGAGAGACGGGACTTCCATGCCACCACGGGGGCTGTCGCAGCTGATATGGAGTCGCAAATCGTGGCCCGAATTGCTGCCGAATTCAGAATTCCCTTTGCCGCTTGTCGCGTTGTTCTAAACCCTGCCCATCGCATACTTCCGAGAGCGGCGCTCATAAAGATCGGACCCGCGGGTAAGCCTAGACTACGCGAAATTGGAGGTTCAGTTGTTAGCGACCCACGGCAACTTCCTAGACTTAGCCGATTAGCCGTTGACGCTGTTATTGCAGTGAAGGCATTGCGCAGGGCCAAACAACGGCTTGGAATTCACCTCGGTTTCCCGCACCTTCACGGCCGCTTACCGCGTCGACTGCTGCACTTCAAACAATAGAACGAGTCCGATCCCGCCGTCAGTGCTGCTGCCCGCACGGCGCGACGCCGGCCAGACAAGTGCGAATCCGAGCTGCCAAAAGGATAGCTGGCCCGAGCCCCCGTGCGATCAACGTTATTTCGATGGCGATTCCGAACAGCTACGTCGGCAGCGCGCTCACGAGTCCGACTGCGGGCCGAGCTTTGGCATAGCTTTCGAACCCGTACGTGAGCGCAGGAAGGCCTTGCTCACCGCTACGGCCGGCGCAGCCAAAAAGGCGGTCAAGGCGGCCCACGAAAGGATGGGCCGCGGCGCGGCCTCATGGCGCTCAGGCAAATCCGCCGCCGATCCAAAGCAGCCTCTACGTTTTATGAAGCGCCAAGCGAGCGGGTTCCATTGGCTCCAGACCTGCTCGGCCTGCGCTGCCAACAGGCCGGAGACGATCTCCGGCGGAGGTCCAAAAACCTCAGGTAGCTTGTTCGATAAACCGTCGTCCTTCAGCACGTCCCATTTCGAACATCCGCCCATCACAGGAGACGAGAGGGCGAACACCACCCGACCAATCCGCGCCTCCCTTGAAGAAAACGAACACATCGGGCAAGGTTCAACGATCGAATACAAGGTGCAATCTTGCAGACGCTTTCGTTTGAGGACCTTTTGTGCCGCGGAAAGTGCCACGAGCTCCGCGTGGCGCGTCACATCGCTCTCCGATGAAACACGATTGATGGCCTCGGCGATGACCTGTCCTCGAGAAACAATCAGGGCGCCGAACGGCAGCTCTCCTTTCTTCGCTCCAAGTCGAGCGACTTCAAGGCATCGCTCCATCATCTGCAAATCTTGAAGGTGAGCTTCCGGCTTGCTCATGAGCATCAGCTGCTCCATCAGAGTTGACGAGCAGTCCCTCTTGGTTGCTGCGTTCCTGGGCCCAGCGCGTCATGGTTTCGCGGCCAGGGCGATCTGTTCAATCCAGACGGGAAGTTAGGCGAAGCAACCCCTCCCGCACTATGCGATTTCGGCTAACGGGGCCACGTTCATCGGATAGGCTGACGCGCTCGGTCGCTTTCCTGTCGCGGCTGCTCGAAGCTGGCGTTGACGTGCGCTTTGCCGATCTGCCGCAGATCGACGGTGCGCCCGGCCGCTTCCTGTCGCAGCAAATGGTGGCCGTTGCCGAGTTGGAGGCGGGCATGATCAGCAGGCGCACCAAGGATGTTCCGCATTCAGACGCGCTGAGCTTCGGCGCGACGCTGGCTCAAAATCTCAATTTTTTGGCGGATCATAGCAAGCTTTGTTTGGCCGCAATGCGCTAACGCCCGGCGCTATGCAAGTACGACAAAAAGCGGCTGCGATAATCAACACACTCGCACGACAGGATCGCGGTTCGCTAGGGCGCGGCTTCAGACTCCTAAAGCGATATCTGGCCTCGGTTGTTTGGCTTGCCGCTTGGTTAGCTGCGATGGTCTGGATGTTGTTCAGATTGTAGCCCGCCCGTTCTCACGGGCTAGCATCGTGCTGATTGCAGCCAGATCGCTTTTCCGGATGTTTTGTTGTGAGCAGCGAAGCCGTATGCCTGATTTGTAACCAACCCCGAGTGCTCAAGGGCGCTTTTCCTGTCGCAAAGGGTTACGACCTAGGATTCTACGAATGCGTCGGTTGCGGCAGCGACCTGTGGCTTGTTGCCAGAGCGTCCAAACCATCGGTACCTAAGCTACGGAGGGGACGACCTTCTCGCGGTCAACAGCTCAAGGCAATTGACGCCGCGCTAAAGAAATTTGCTCGGATCGCAGTTGCTCCAAAACAGAAAGGGCCCTCAGCGTGAACAGGCGGGCCTCCTCTTCATCGCCCGAGCCGTCGGCGGTGCATAGCGGGCCCGATAGCAGCCGAACCTGCGCTTATTCGCCCTCCTCATTGAGGATCAGAGCGCCGCGTCCGAAGAACGTAACGCCAACGCAGCCTGTTCGACTTGCCGATGTCCCATCATGATCTTCAGTCCGGTTACCTAGACAGACTGCATCGCTGATCCCTCTGCGTCGCAACAGCCGCCTTTTTCAACGGAAGCGGCCCTTCGCGGCAGTTTGCGCGATGCATTGACAGTCCGAAGTTGGAGACACACCGGAAGTCACCGGCTCGGGGGCAAACCGACGCTTTTTCGGCCCCTCGTGTTCGCGATAGCACGTACGGGATCGTCGTAGACTACCAGTCAAGCCGGGCGATGACGGTGACAGTCCCGTAGCCTGCATGGTGCGAAGCAAAATGCGTGGTTGCGTCAACTACCCCGATGTCGCTTCCACCTTCGATCTTTGAGCCAGGCTCCATAAATTCGCCACCGATACAGGCATCACAATGCCCACGTTCGCTCGGAGGCGGTGCGCAAAGCCGATCCTGGTCAATCTTGGGACCAGTTCTTGGGAGCAGACGGCCTGTCAGCGCCGCCGCACTTGCCTTGCTTCCGGCAGCGCGAGCACGCGAGTTCCACGCCAAGCGGAACCGGGCGGGGGAAGGAGGACGGGGGTGCGGCAGAACCTATCGGCACAGGTTCAGCACGAACTGTCGACCGAAATCGACCTGAGCCGGTGGGCCGGCTCGGTCGGGCTCGCAGTCTTGGTCGGCATCGTCTATTTCCTAGCGGCGCGACTCAGCCTTGCCATGCTCACCAAACCTGAGGGTGTTGCCGTTTTCTGGCCTGCCGCAGGTGTCTCCGCCGGCGTGCTTATCGCACTTGGGCCGCGAACGCGATGGCCTGTCGTGATCGGTACCATGACTGCAACCATCGTCGCGAATCTCCTCGGTGACCGGAATTTCTGGGGCGCGGTTCTCTTCGGCGTGTGCAATGCAGGGGAAGCCGCGCTCGCAGCATGGCTCATCGGGCGCTTCTTCGGTCCGGACTTCAGATTAGACAAGGTGCGCAACGTAGCGGGGCTGCTGGCGGCAGCAATTGCGGGAACCGCAGTCTCGGGGATCGGCGGGGCGATCGTCTTCAAGTTGTTTCACAGCGCGACGGCGCCGATGCTGACGACCTGGTATCAGTGGTTTGCATCGGACGCGTTGGGAATCATCACGGTTGCGCCGCTGCTGATAGAGCTTGCCTCAGCCGCGCGCGACCGGCCTCCGCTGAGCGAACTCGTCGAAGGAATCGCGGCGGTCGCAGCTCTGGCTCTGGCGAGTGCACTTGCCATCTTTCTCCGATCGGAGCTGTTGGCGAATGTCGGGCCGGTCGCGGTGCTATTTGCGCCACTGCTGTGGCTTGCCGCCCGTTGCCGGCCGGCCTTTGCCGCGGCAGCCGCGTTCATCATCAGCCTTTCCATCGTTTGGACGACAACCTTCGGCATTGGCTATTTCGGCAATCGCGACCTCACGACGAACGAGCGCGTCCTGGCGGCACAGATCAGCATCTTACTTGTGACGATCGGCGCATCGGTCGTTGCTGCGTTGTTTGCCGAAATTCGGGATAAGCGGAAGGTGGCCGAGGCTGCTCTGCATGCCAGCGAAGCGCAACGCTATCTCATCGAGACCGAAAAGCTGGCCGCACTCGGCCGTCTCGTAGCGGGGGTTGCACATGAGCTCAACAGCCCAATCGGCATCAGCCTGACGGTGGCCTCGACGCTAGACCGCCGTTGCACCCACTTCGCGGACCAGATTGTTTCCGGGCCGCTGCGCCGTTCGCGGCTGGCCGAATTCACTGACGGTTGTCGCGACGCCGCAAACCAGCTCGTCGCGAATCTCCAGCGCGCGGGAGAGCTGATTCAATCGTTCAAGCAAGTCGCCACCGATCGCAGCGATGCTGATCGGCGTTTGTTCGACCTCAAGCTCGCGACCGAGCAGATCGTTGCGAGCATACGGCCAGGCCTGCCGAAGTACCGGGACTCGCTTTCGCTCGCCCTGCCCTCCGACATTATCCTGGACAGTTACCCGGGCGCCTACGGGCAAGTGCTGACCAACCTCATCTTCAATGCCGTTACTCACGGCTTCGCTGACGGGCTTGGCGGATGCATGCTGATCGAGGCGCGTCGCCTCGGCCCGGAGCAGATTGAGATCACTTTCTCGGATGATGGAGGCGGTATTCCGGAGGAGGTTCAGCGTCACGTTTTTGATCCATTCTTCACCACTAGACGGGCGCAGGGCTGTACCGGGCTCGGCCTTTACATCGTCCATAACCTTGTGACGGATCAGCTTGGCGGCAAGATCACGCTCGTCTCTGCGCCAGGAAAAGGTACGACCATTCGTATGACGCTTCCTCTGCTTGCCCCCGGAGCAAGCAGAGACGTCCAGGCTCCGCAAACCATGGTCAATGTCGCTGCCGTCGGGCATGGTGCAGCAGGAGACGCAGCGCAGTAAGTCTGCACCTGCCCAAGCCAAGCCTTCTGAGGGCAATCAGGCCCGTAGGGAAGCGCCTGCCAGCACTCTTCGCATTTTCCCGCGTGTCGCCCGCGTAGCGGGCGATTGCGGAGTACAACAAACTCGCGAACCGCCGGTCGATTCGGAGTTTTCACGGCCGGTCGGCCGACGAGTGATCCGAGGAATCGCGGCGATGCGGGATTTGGTCGCGATCGGGGCACAGCGGACATTGCCCGGACTTGCACATTTGAGCCTTCGCTGCGTTGGAAAGGTATCACCATGAGGAAGACGTTATTGGCGCTCGCTACGGCCGCGACATTGGCCGTTTCCGCAGCCTCGCCCGCTTATGCTGGTCCGCGCACTTATCCCGGACCCGGCGGCTATCCGTACTGGTCGGGCTATGTCGATGCTCCGGTTGGAGATCCGATGCCCCCCTGCTACTGGCGTACCCAGCGCTTCTGGGACGGTTATGGCTGGCGCGTGCGCCGCGTGCGCATCTGCGGCTGATCGTCGAATTCCACGGCGGACGCCTGTGGGCCACTTGCCAGCCATGCGGGGCTCTCTTTCAGTTTGCGATCCTGCTCGGCCGTCATGATCAACCGATTGTCTATTTTTGGGCGCCCATCTGCGGCGCGGCAGCAGTCTAGTTAAGGTCTGTCCAGCGCAGTGAAGCGGACTAGTTTTGCTCACGCCGAGTTCTTCGCATTTTGACCCAACTGGCCGGCAATATTTCGTTGTAATAGTGGCTCCGTCGCGACGTGCCGAACTGCTCTACCGGTCCCTATGCGAGCCTCGGGGTTGGCATCGGGATAAGCTTGGCCATCTTTCGAAGGTTCTGAGCGGTGGCTGCGAGGGTGAACTCGTCACGCGCGCCGTTTGGGCCTCGTAAACGTAAACGGTCGAGCTTGAGAATACGCTTGAGGTGCGCGAACGGCATCTCCATCTTCTTGCGGAGCCGGCGCGAGGTGCGTCCTTCCCACGACTTTGCGATCTGGCGCGCCATGTCGCGAGCGCCCTCATAGATTGAGCGCGGTATTCTCCGTGACGGCTGCTTGGGGCAACAGCGGGACTTCAATGCGCATCCACCGCAATCGCGCTTGCTGGCGACATAAAGCATCGTGGCGCCGTCGTTCACCAGCGCTCTGGTTGTGGTAAGAACCTTGCCACCCGGACAGCGGTAGGCGTCATCGGCATGATCATAGGTGAAGTCGTCGCGCGAGAAGATCCGTCTGTGCGGGCCGACTTGTCTAACACCGTGACGTGTGGCTCGATGCCGTACTCATAGACCAACCAGCCGAGCATCTCGGCTGAGCCATAGCCGCTATCGCCGAGAAGCCGGCCCGGATACCGAGGACTATCTGGCTTTTCTCAACATTGAAATCAGAGGCGGTGCATTTTCGGGTAGAATGTTTTTCTGAGCCACAAAGCCGCCGCGCTCATAGAGCGGCGTATTTCTCGGACTTGAGTTTTCGAGATAAGCAGGCATGCCTGTTTCGTCGATCCTCCTGAGCGCCGCGTCAAGAATCGCCGATCCCAGCCCCATCCCCTGAAAAGGGGGATCAACAGCCATAAAACTCAAATAGAAATGCATTTCGCGCGGATGCGCCCTTTCCAATTCGCCGGATATTGCAGCCCCTCGGACTATCCCCCCCAATCCGCACATCTTCAGGAATAGAGGCAACAGCTTCAACTGCTCAAAGAATCCAGGAGGCCACGCAGGTATCCCTGGCGGCAGCCATATTGCACATGCCGCGCCGTCATCGCTCATCCATACTTCGCCGGCGGGTATTGCGCGCGTATACAAGTGCCAAAAGAAGAATGCCTCTAGTACCGAGGGCCGTTCTGGCCCTGATCGAGCCAACCAATCCATAACGGGGTCGTTGAGAAATGCCCTCGTCAACAGCCGCGCGAGTTGGTGCGCATCCTCCAACCTTGCGCGTCGCGGCGCGGAAGCAGCCCTAAGTCTCCGCGAATGTTCGTCCTTCATCCGCTCGCTCACCGATTAGCAGACCATATCTCGGTCGCAGAAAGTGGGTTGTCTCAACTCGTCCAACCTTCCCGACGAAAGCCGGCTCTCGAACGATCGACGTTGGCCGTCGGCCTCTCTGGCTTGGTCCGCCCCAGGAGCCGCTGCCGTCCGGCAAGGCACGTCGGTCATCCTGGTCCTAAGCCGGTACAAGTGTATCGGGTGCAATCTTGGTAAACGCCCCGACACTCGAACGATGGCAGCTGGTTCAGATGACGGCAGTCGCGATAGCGGGCACGACAGGTACTTATGCATTGCTGTTTAGCGGTTGGAGCGGCCGCAACAGTATGAGAGGCGAGATCGGCGTCGCGCGCCGTCGCCGGCAGACCCGGCATTATCGTGACGGCAAGCGCCGCCAGTGACCCGAGCCAAACGTTCTTCCTCATGTTTCTCTCCGCCGATATCCGGTACGAACCCGCAGTCTGGGCCCGAGCCGGATTGCGCGCTATGCACATTCGGCACCTGCTCTGCGTGCGTTGAGCGAGCAATCAGGCGGCGATGCAGAATTCGGCCATGCGGCTCTCCAAGAGAGCGCACCATAAACACGCTACGCCTTGCTCCTGCAGCCGTGTCTAGAATTGGACGGGGCTCTATGTCGGTGTGAACCGCACAACCTGATCTCCAGCCACTTCGACGGCGAGCTTCGACATCGTGGAATGAGTGTTGTTATCACGCCATGTGAAGCGCAGGCTGCGATCAATTTCGTTTCGAGGCCTGCCGCCGCCCCGACGCAGGTAGAACGCTGCGTCGGCCATCTGGCGTCAGCCGAATCCGCATAGCGCGCAGTACGAAGTCGGTACTAAATAGTGTGGCTTATCGGCGACCCGATAAGTTCGCGTTTCTTTAGGCACACAACTCTCTCAGGCCCACCAACATTCTATGCCAGAGGGGTACCATGTTCTTCAAATACTTGCGCGTACTCGCCATCACCGTTCCCGCATTAGTTGTGACTGGCCTAGCGTCGGCACATGCAGCCCCTCCACGTCATGTCCCGCTACCGAAGACGATCGGCTTGGCCAAGGCGGAAATAGTGTCCCCATGTCTCGTCGTTCGGGAGGTGCGGAAAATTCCGCCGTCAGTTTATAGCTGCAAGGCCGGCTTCGTTGTGCCGCAAGATTTGTTCGATCGTAACAACCCGAACAATTTACGATCAGATTATCCAGCTCCGCCTGCTCAGCCTGGCCAGTTCTAATCGCTATGTGAAAGCTGTCCATAGAGACTCAGACGAAGGCTGCGCTGTTCAGCTTTGGCACTCCCGGAAGCCAATCGGCGATGCTCGTTTCCGACCACGTTCCCCATTTGAATGTGGACGCGCAGCGTAAGGCTACCAGCGCCAACAATTGCGCTTCCTTGAATTGCGTCTCTTTGCCGAAAATGCATAGCGGGCTTGGGTCGGCCGGATATCTTTGTCTCAGCCGGGCCCGAGGCGACGACGATGGAGAGCGCCGAACGGATCGGATCCTATGGAGGTCGGCTTCGGGTCTTGGCCGTGTCAAAACGGCTTCAAGGGGCGTCTGCCCCGGGAAGCCAGGAAGCGCGCCTGTCTCAGACCGCAATCGCAGCGATCAGTGGCGTGGTCCCGATGATCGCCATCTCGGCCGCTACTTTTGGGAGCGTTTTGGTGAGGACGTGCGACGCTCCCATGCGGGCCCTCATCGTGCCGAACGGATGCTCGACCGTCTCCCGACGCTGACGCATGGCTTCCGGGGCTTCTAGGCGCTGCTGCACGGCCTCGAGCAGATACTCGTGCTCCCGTTCCAGCCGCCGGCTGGACTGCACTCGGTTCAGGTAGCCATAGATGTAAAGCTTGGGGAGCACCGAGGGGTGGTACGATGGCCGGCCAGTCGCCGCCGGCTCTGCCCCCTCAAAACCCATCTCAGCCAAATCCAGCGCATCGACAAACGCGTCGATCACACGAACAGGGTTGCTCCGTGTCCGTCATTTCAAAAGACGATGCCGACAGCACCCACTACGTTGCTGCTTTGCAACGGCGTGTGTTAGGCTGCGATCTGCTCAATGGGGCGCGCGACGGCATTGAAGGGTGTGGCGTATGCCAGTTTCACTCGCCAACTCCGAGGTGATCTATGAGGCCCTCAAAGCCTGCGACGTGAGGATCATTTCCGCTCTGCCGGAAACCTGGCTGGTCCACCTTATCCGCATGGCCGACGACGACCCCGAAGTCACGCTGATACGCGTCGCCAAGGAAGAAGAGGCGATTGGCATCTCTGCCGGAGCACATCTGGCAGGTATCAGCTCCGCGCTGCTAATGCAGAACCACGGTTTCCTCGCAGCCATCAACCCGATCGTCTCGCTGGCGCTGCTCTACAAGATTCCGCTCCTGATGCTCATCAGCTACCGCGGTCACATGGGCGAGCGCGATCCTTGGCAGACACAGGGTGGCATGGTGACTGAGCCGCTGTTGCGGACCCTGGGTATTCCCGTCTGGCACCTATCAAACCCCGATGACGCTCAACGCCGCATCAAGGATGCGCAGACGCTGGCACACGCTTCGCTGTCGCCGGTCGCTGTGCTGCTGACCCGCGAGTTGATGTGGGAAGAGTAGCCATGCTGCGCGTCGATGCCTTGCAGGCAATCTATCCTGAGGTGAAGGATCAGATCGTTGTCACAATCATGGGCGCCGTCGCTGCGGAGCTCTACACGCTTGGCCACCGCCCCAACTTCTTCTACCTGGAGCATGCGATGGGGCTGGCTTCCTCTATGGGACTGGGCATCGCGGTCGCCATGCCCCGCCACAAAGTGGTTGTGATCGACGGCGACGGCTCGCTGCTGATGAACCTCGGCACGCTGAGCACAATGGCGCGCTACTCACCCGGCAACCTGGTGCATATCGTCTTCGACAACGCAAGCCTGCTTTCCGTCGGCGGCTTTCCCACAGCGACTGCGACTGGTACCGATTTGGCGGGCGTGGCGCGGGCTTGCGCCATTCCGCAGGTAACAGAGTCCGACACGCCAGAGCAGCTCAAAGGCGCGGTTGCAGGCGCATTGGCGGGCGGGACGCTGACGACGATCGTCGCCAAGGTCGAGGCGGTTGGACCCAAATCGTTTCACATGGATTTGCCACTATTGGAGAATCGCTTCCAGTTCAAGCGTGCGCTGGAGGCGCTGCGGCAACACGACTAAGACGTGACCTGCGTTTGAAGTGAAGGAGGCGAGCATGGCGGATAGACAATCTAGCGGCATATTGGCCCAACTGGTGGAAGAGCTGAACTCAAAGCGAATTCACGTCGTGGACCTCACCACGACACTAAGCCCCAGCACGCCCGTGATCGATTTGCCGCCGATCTTTGCGCCGTCGCCGGGGCTGACGCTCACCGAGATCTCGCGCTACGATTCCCGTGGCCCGGCATGGTACTGGAACGTGCTCACGCTCGGCGAACACACGGGGACGCACTTCGACGCGCCGATCCACTGGATCACCGGCAAAGATCTTCCCGAGAATGCGACCGATACGATCGCGCCGCGCAAATTCATCGGCCCCGCTTGCGTCATCGACGTGACGGCGGACGTTCAGGCCAATCAGGACTTCCTGCTCACACCTGAGCGTGTCCAGTCCTGGGAGGCGACGCATGGTCGTATCCCCGCCGGAGCATGGGTACTGCTGCGCACCGGCTGGAGCGCCCGCACGACTCGCGAGGAATTCCTCAACGCGCGCGACGACGGCCCCCATTCGCCGGGGTTCTCGAAGGCATGCTCCGAGTTCCTGGCGCACGAACGCGATGTCCTGGGCGTCGGCGTAGAGACCATCGGAACAGACGCCGGGCAAGCCGGCACCTTCAATCCGCCATTCCCCAATCACGGTACAATGCATGGCGCAGGCAAATTCGGCATCACGAGCCTGATCAATTTGGACCAGTTGCCGCCAATCGGCGCTGTGGTCATCGCCGCACCGCTCAAGATCGCCGACGGCTCAGGCAGCCCGCTGCGCGTCATTGCACTTGCACCCGCGTGATGCAGACGCCAACCGATCGGCGTTCGATTTTTCAGCGAACTACTCTGCACCCAAAAACACACCCAAATTGCGATTTTTGGCCTTTGGGGCGGCTCACGTACCGTCCGAGAATTGTGATATATATATCTGATTTTGCAGATGTTTTTGTGGTGGGCGCACCAGGGCTCGAACCTGGGACCCGCTGATTAAGAGACACGCCACTCGCGTTGATTTCACGAGAGAATTTTTCCAACTAAGCCAAAATCGGATCAATACAGATCAATAGCTTACAGCGAATAATCCAACCGCGGGAGAGCGCGCACATGGGTGGCGGACCGATCCATCCGAAAGGTGTCGGGGGTTCGAGTCACTGGAGCGCTACCGCCTTTCTCCACACCAACCAAACCTACGATATCTCATCCGATCTTACGCATGAGGCACTTCGTCGGCGCCGCAGTGGGCTCAGGTCTTACGCTCTTTAAGAACTCCGTTGAAGGGCGACGAACGTTAGTATCGGGCGCCAAAAGGCGACGCCACGTCGCCTACTGTCAGGGTTATCAGAAGGATCGCCAGCGCCACCCGCTTCGGCCACGTTCTTTATGAGCGCTCGAGTTCGAACGACGATGTCGCCTGCTCGCTTACGATCGTTTGGGATATTATTGTCATTTTTCGAGCCGCCTTCGCGCACTCGGCGGCTCTGGTCTCGTACCTCTCCAGCTTCGTCTGTAGATCACTCAGCACAGTGCCCTCCACGCTTCCCACGCGAGCGTGAATGGTTGTCGGGGGGCTTCGACCGAAAAGATGACCGACTCCCGGCAATTTTGGAGCGGACAAAAGTCGACTTGGAGCGCCTAACCTACGGCGCTCCCGCCCACTCTAGCGGTTGCGAGCCGTCTAAGAAAACGCCCCGCTGTGCATCGGCGGGCTTTTTTCGTCTCACTTAGCGCGCTTGCTGCTTTCGCGTCCCGGTCAATCGTCGTCGCGATCCCGGCCGCGACGCCAACCACCCTCATAACGTGGGCCGTAGTAGCCGTAGCTGTGTCGATAGCGATAACGGTCTCGCCACTCATCGTCGTCACGGGGTCGATAGTATCCGTAGGGGCGATAATAGTCCGGCTGCCGCCAGCAGCGTCCCCACTCATTGCAGACCAATCGGACCTGTTCGATGCCTGACACCGACGCCACAGGTGGCGCGATCGGCATGGCGCTGGCGCTAGTCGCAGCCAATCCGGCGAGCGCTGCGGCAGAAAAAAAAAGAACGGCAATCGGCTTTGCCATCGAAGCCTCCATAGTTGAACTCGTGTGCAGTGTGGCGGTGCTGGGCTGAACCGCGGTTGAATGGCGTCGCCGAAAAACGCCGCGATCGTGAACGCGGGGACAGACGCCGGTCGCTAGTTCTTCGAGGCTGCGAGCCGGTCTTGCGAGCTCTGCGGCAGAAGAACGGATAGGATCCAGCACCAGCTCAGGCACCTAGTTCACAACCACCCTGGACTACATCTAAATTTGGGTGGCTCGCGAATGCCGCGAGCATCGTACTAGCTATAAGCCTGCCGGGCGGACGGCTCGCCAGAGTCCGCTATGCCCCGATAGCGACGAACTTCCGCAGCGCAGCGAAATGACGCGATGGGCCATGTGTGGACGGCTCCGGGTTGGCAAGAGTTTTCTTCACGCTTGCGGCGGTGGTCGGAGCAGCCATGTGTTCGGCCTATTAGCGCGGTTCACCTGACCGCTGGCCATAATGCCCTTCGCGGATCAGGTCCCGGTCAAAACCTCGCATTCGATGATGCCGTGGCCCATGTGGGTTGTCCTGATCGCCGGATCGACCGGCGCTGCATTACGTGCTGTTCGCTCTCCCAACCGTTACGTCACGCCGGATATCCGGCGCGATTCCTTTACGTCGCGAGTGCAGCGGGCTCCCGGTAGCGTTCGCCCCTGGCCATCATGGCCCACGCCATGCGGGCGATCTTGTTGGCGAGCGCGATCGCAGCAACCCTGGTCGGTCGACGCGCCAGCAGCCCCGTAAGCCAGGGCCGATGCCCCGTGCCATGGATCTTGGCATAGCGGATCACGGCGAGCGCGCCAGCCGTGAACAGGCTGCGCAAATAGCGATCGCCTTGTTTGCTGATACTGCCGAGCTTGTCCTTGCCCCCGCTCGAGTTCTGCCTCGGCACAAGCCCGACCCAGGCCGAGAAGTCCCGTCCCGATCGGAAGGCCTTCGGATCAGCAATACTCGCGACCAGAGCCGTCGCCAGCGCCGGACCAACGCCGGGGATCGCGTCAAGCCGCTTGCTCGTCGCATGTGAGCGATGCCAGGCGATGATGCAGCGGTCGAACTCCAGGATCTGGGCCTTCAGTGACCGCAATTGACTGCCGAGAGCCGTGACGCAGGCGCGCGCCACCTCCGGCAGCCGGTGGTCGGCTGGATCGGCGACGACCTCCAGCAGTTGCTCGACACCCCTGCGTCCGACGGGGGAGACGATCCCGAACTCGGCAAGATAGGCACGGATCGAATTGATGATGGCAGTTTGCTGGCGGATGAACAGATGGCGCGCACGATGAAGCATCAGACAGCTCTGTTGCTCGAGGGTTTTGGTCGGCACAAACCGCATGTTGGGTGACCGCCTCGCAAATCGCCTCCGCGTCCGTGCTGTCGTTCTTCTGTCGCTTGACGTAGGGCTTCACATAGGCCGGAGGCATTAATCGCACCGTATGCCCCAACGCCTGCAGGTCGCGGGACCAATAGTAGGATGACGCGCAAGCCTCGATCCCTGCCAGGCATGGCGGCAACTTCTGGAAAAATGCTACGACCTGCTGGCGCTTTAACTGACGGCGGATGACCACCTGGCCGGCTGCATCAACGCAATGCACTTGAAAGACCGACTTCGCGATATCCAGACCGATTGTCGAAATTGACTGCATAGGCTGCTCCTCCGAATCGTGGGAGCCTCACACGGCGCCCACTCCTTGGCGCTCTCACGCCGGTGGAGGAGCCGTCCACAGCATCACAACCGGACCGGTGCACTGCAGCAAACAATGTTTCTATTCGATTACTTCGTTGGCGGCCGCAAGTAGGGCAGGCGGCACGGTGAGACCGAGGGCCGTTGCGGTCTTGATGTTGATCACCAACTCGAATTGGGTCGGTCCCTGCACCGGCAGGTCGGCCGGTTTCTCACCGCGCAGGATGCGGTCGACATAGCCTGCGGCCTGTCGGAACAGCTCCGGGATGGAGACGCCATAGGCCAAGAGACCGCCCTCGTCGGCAAAGGAGCGCAGCGCGGAGACCAGCGGAAGCCGGTGGCGTGCCGCCAAATCGACGACGCGTTTGTGATGCCCCGTCGTGAACGGATCGGGCGGCACCAGCAACGCACCTCCCGGCTCTCGCACAAGCCCCGCAATACCCGCTTCGATTTCCGCAACGTCGCGCACCGGCGTATCGAGCACGTCCAACGAGAATTGTCCGGCCGCTGACTGGGCCGACTGCAAGGTTACCTTGGCACCGGGATTATCGGGATTGTAAAGGTACGCAATGCGGGTCACCTGTGGCGCAACCTGCTTGACCAGATCGAGCCATTTCGCGCCGAGCGTCGGCTCCAGGTGCGAGAAACCCGTCATGTTGCCGCCAGGATGAGCGAGGCTCGCCACAAAACCCCGCTCCACCGGCTCGCTCACGCCAATGAACACGATGGGCACTCCGGGAAACGCCGATCCGATCGCGCGCAAGCCGATGCTGCTGTTGATCGCAATCACCTCCGGCACCCTTTGCCGCAGTTGCTCTGTGATGCCGCTGTCCAGCGGTCCCCAGAGATAATCGACGCTGACATTGCGACCGGCCACCCATCCAGCCTTTTCCAATCCCTCTCGGAACGCGGCGGCGCGCAGTAGTCCTTGCTGGTCGCCCTCAACGAATTGCATCACCACTGAGACCCGCCGCGGCTGCTCGCGCTGCTGCGCGCGTCCAGCGACAGGCCAAGCAACCGCCGCACTACCGAGAAGCGTGATGAACTCGCGTCGCCTCATAGGCCTTACCCCGAGCCGGAGATAGCCTATCACATCGAATGGGAGCTGTTAGCGTCGCACATGAACTCGGCTCCGGAATGACCGGAATGGATTCCGTTTGCTCGTAGCACTTCCATCGCTCCGCGTGCTTTGCTAGAGGCGTTTGGCCTTTATCCGGTCCCCGAAGTCTCAGTCGACATTGCTGTGTCGCCCGCATTTCGTTCACGCGTCACCAGCTTGAAAAACATCGGTACAAAGAGGATAGCGAGGAAGGTTGCGGCCAGCATACCGCCGATTACGCCAGTGCCGATGGAATGCCGGCTCGCGGATCCGGCGCCGGCCGAAACCGCCAAGGGCACGACGCCGAGGATGAAAGCGAGCGACGTCATGATGATCGGACGAAAGCGCAGTCGGGCCGCATCCATTGCCGCATGGTAGACGGAAAGTCCTTCGCGTTGGCGCTGCGCCGCAAATTCGACGATCAGAATGGCGTTTTTGGCAGACAATCCGATCAGGGTCACAAGACCGACCTGAAAATAGATGTCGTTCTCAATACCTCGCAGATAGATTGCCACGATGGCGCCAAACAGCGCGAACGGCACCGCCGTGATGACAGCGAGCGGCAACGACCAGCGCTCATACTGCGCGGCCAGAATCAAGAACACCGCGAGGAGTCCAAACAGGAAGCCTGTCGACCCGGTCCCCGCGGTTTGGATTTCCTGAAAAGCCGAGCCCGTCCAGCCGATGCTGTAGTCCGACGAAAGCGTCTCCGTCACGACTTGCTGGATTGCCGCGATGGCCTGCCCGGAGGACACGCCGGGAGCAGGATTGCCGAGAATTTTTGCAGCCGGGACGACATTGAAGCGATCCACGACGTCGGGTCCGATAACGCGATGAACCGTTAGCAGCGCATCGAGCGGAACCATGGTGTCGTTTTTCGAACGAACGAACACATGCCGCATGTCCTCGGCCGACTCGCGAAAGGCACCTTCGGACGACATCGTCACCCGATAGGTGCGCCCGAACAGGATGAAGTCGTTGACGTAGAGGCTGCCGAAAGTGCTCTGCATCGCCTCGAAGATGGTGTTGATCGGTACCCCGAGAGCCTTTGCCTTGTCTCGATCCACATCGAGGCGGTATTGCGGCTCGTCGGTCGTAAAGGTGGTCTGCACGCCGCTCAGTTCTGGCCGCTTGTTCGCGGCCTGCACCACCCGTTGTGCCGCCTCGGCGAGTGACTGAAGGTTGCCACCTGAGCGATCCTGCAAATAGAACTCGAAGCCGCCGGTGGTGCTCAGGCCAGGAATTGGCGGCGGATTGATGCCGATAACAATGCCGTCGCGGAAATCTGCGTTGAGCGCGGAAAAGGCTGGCGCCAGATTGCGCGCGTCAAGTTTTGGGTCGCGGCGTTCCGACCAGTCTTTTAACGTCACGAACGAAATGCCCGCATTTGTTCTCTGAGAGCCGCTCAACAGATCGTAGCCGGCAATCGTCACAACATCGGCGACCGCTGGATTCCTCATTGCTCCTTCTGTGACCTTGGCGGTCACCTGGAGCGTGCGATCGAGCGAGGCCGCGGGCGGCAGCATCGTCACCAGGAAGATGTAACCCTGGTCTTCGGGAGGCACGAGGCCGCCGGGAACGCGTTGAAATAGCCACCAGGTCACTCCCAGCATCGCCGCAATAAGAGCGACCGCGGTCAAGACATGCCTGAGGAAGAAACCGACGCCGCCAGTGAAGCGCTGTGTCACCCAGTCGAAGCCACGGTTGAATATCCGGAATGGCCGCCAGGTTTCCGTGTGTCCCGGTTTCAGAAACACTGCGCAAAGCGCCGGCGTCAGGGTCAGCGCCACAATTCCGGAGATGATCACCGATACTGCGATGGTGACCGCAAACTGCCGGTAGAGTTCGCCGGCGAGGCCGCCGAGGAAAGAGACCGGGACGAACACCGCGCACAAGACCAGCACGATCGCAACCAGCGGTCCGCTGACTTCCTGCATCGCGAGGACAGCGGCCTCGCGCGGGCTCTTGCCATCGGTGGTCATGATGCGCTCGACATTCTCAAGCACGATGATGGCATCGTCGACCACGATGCCGATCGCCAGGATAAGGCCGAACAACGTGAACAGATTGATGGAAAATCCAAGCAGGTACATGCCGGCAAACGTACCGACGATCGACACCGGAACCGCGAGGATCGGGATGAGGGTCGCCCGGATGTTCTGGAGAAACAGAAACACGACCAGGACGACAAATAGGATCGCCTCGACAAGCGTCTTTATGACTTCATGGATTGACGCTTCGATGAAGCGGGTCGTGTCGAACGGCACCTCGTAGCGTAGTCCGTCGGGAAAGCGCTGCGACAGGCGCTTCATCGTGGCGCCAACCGCCGCTGCGACCTCCAGCGCGTTGGCGCCCGTCTGCAGGTAGATGCCGATCGGCACCGCGGGCGTGGCGTTGAGCGTGGAAACGGTTCCGTAGTTCAAGGAGCCGAGCTCAACCCGGGCGACGTCTTTCACGCGCAGCGCCGCGCCGTTCTCGTCCGAACGCAGGACGATCTGCTCGAATTCGCGCGGATCGACCAGCTGTCCCTTGGTCGTGACCGAATAGGTGAAAGCCTGATGGCCTGGCAGGGGCTCCTCGCCGAAGCGGCCTGCGGCAAACTGGGCATTTTGCTCGCGAATGGCTGCCGCGATGTCGCTTGGCACGAGCTTGTACTGAGCGACCTTGTCGGGGCGTAGCCAAATGCGCATGGAATAATCGGTCGCACCGAAGAGCGTTGCATCGCCAACTCCGGGCGTGCGCTTCAGCTCGTCAATGACATTGATGAGCGCGTAATTGGAAATGTAGAGCGCGTCGTATCGGCGATCCGGCGACGACATCGTCAGCACCTGCAGGAACGAGGAGGACCGCCTGGTGACCGTAACGCCTTGCCGCCGGACCTCCTCCGGCAGCAGCGGCAGCGCGCGCTGAACGCGATTGTTGACGTTGATCGATGCCTGATCAGGATCGGTCCTGCTTGTGAACAGGACGGACAGAGTCATTGAACCAGAGCCGTTCGAGGTCGATTGCATATAGATCATGCCTTCGACCCCATTTATCTGTTGCTCCAGTGGAGCGGCGACGGTTTCGGCGATCGTCTGGGCACTGCCGCCAGGATAGGTCGCCGTAACGACCACTTCGGGAGGAACGATTTCCGGATACTGCGCGATCGGCAGCGCCCGCATCGCGATCAGTCCGGACAGCAATATGACAATCGAAACGACAGTCGCGAAGATCGGCCGATCGATGAAGAATTTCGACATTACGGGCGCACTCCCAACGGAGCCCCGGGTGCCTGTTCGTGTGACTCGACGGGTGGCACATATTTCACCGGTGTTACTTTTTCGCCGGCGCGAACGCGAATAACACCGTCGACGACAACCCGTTCACCGGGTTTGAGGCCATCCGAAATGACCCAGTCCAACCCGACTTGCTGACCCAACCGGACGGGTCTGACCTCGGCGACATCGTTGGCGCCGACGACGTAGACAAACGGCCCCTGTGGACCCTGACTCACCGCTTCTTTGCGAATTGCGATCGCATCGAGCAGGGTAACGCCAAGGATGCGCAGGCGCACGAACTGGCCTGGAAGCAGGAGACCGTTCGGGTTGGGGAAGACCACTCGTGCCTGGATCGTGCCGGTCTGCGGGTCGACTCGCGGAGCGGACGTATCGAGCTTGCCTCGATGCTGATAGAGGCGGCCATTGCTGAAAAATAGCTCCACCGACAAGTCTTTCTCATCGATCGGATTTGCCCGCCGTTCATTGAGGTCCCGGTAAGCGTGCCCTTCCTCATCGGTGAACGAGAAATTCACATAGGCGGGATCCTGCGGCGTGATCGTTGTCAGGAGCGTCTGCTGGGCTTGGATCAGCGAGCCGATCGACGGCGAGTTCAAAGCTGTGAGTCCTGCGACCGGCGCCCGGACCTCCGTATATCCGAGGTTCAGTTTGGCGCTGGCGATTTCGGCTTGCGCTGCCTCGACCGTGGCGCGGGCCTGATCGCGGGTCCCGAGCGCTTCTTCGCGTTGCTTTTCCGTCGCGACGTTACGACGCGTGAGTTCCTCCACGCGAGCATAGTTCTCTTCCGCCTGGCGGAGCGCCGCCTGTGCCTGATCGAGCTGGGCCTCGGCGCGGTTGAGCGTTACCTGGTAAGACGCGGGGTCGATCTGGAAAAGAAGCTGCCCCTGCGTGACCTTGTCGCCTTCGTCGAAGTCTCGCTTCAGCAACAGGCCGCCGACCAACGCACGCACTTCGACGTCCCGGACTCCCACGATTCGGCCGGCGTACTCAAAAGGCAGCGGCACCTCGGCTGACTCAGCGGTTACGATGCCGACTTCCGGCGACGGTCGTGTGGTATGTTGGTCTGCGGGCAGGTCCCTGGCGACCCACGGCCAGCCGAAAACAGTGATATAGGCGCCTGCTGCAAGCGCGATCAGAATAGCCACAATGGCAACGTATCGCTTTCCCATCAGCCCCACCATCGTGATCCGTACCGGATTCTACAGACTACTGGTGATGCAGCGGCTGATCCGCGACTGCCATCCAAGCAGCGGCTGATCGATGCCAAAGAGCTGGCTGGCGAAAGGCAGGATGCCTTTGTAATCATCGAAGGATTTCATGGGCGTACTCCTGACGATGAACGCGGCGATCGTTGCTGATCGCCGACAGCGCCCGCTGCTGCAGGCGTGCCGCGAGCGGCCACGCTGCTGTTTCGGCCATGAGCCCGATGAACTCGCGCGGCCTCATGCCGGTCGCTCCGACCCTCCCACTGAAAAATTTCAAGGTGTCAGGCCATGGCCGAAACGGCGTTGATCTAAATCAAGTCTAGAACCTGCGGATCCTCGGTCCGCTAATGGGATGGTCCGGCCGTGCTCCGGCCCTGCCAGCACGAGAAGCTGGCAAGGGGCGCTCAAGACAAGGAGCACGCCATGTCTCAGAAACTCGCCGTGATCGGCATCGATATCGGCAAGAACTCGTTCCACATCGTGGGTCATGATCACCGCGGTGCCATCGTGCTGCGGCAGAAGTGGTCACGCGGCCAGGTGGAAACGCGGCTCGCCAACCTGCCGCCGTGCTTGATCGGCATGGAGGCCCGCGTAGGTGCCCATCATCTCAGCCGCAAACTGCAAATGCTTGGCCACGACGCCCGCATGATGCCGGCGAAATACGTGCGCCCGTATTCGAAGGGACAGAAGAATGACTTCCAAGATGCGGAAGCGATCGCCGAGGCCGTCCAACGCCCGACCATGAAGTTCGTCGCGACCAAGATCGCCGATCAACTCGACCTTCAGGCACTGCACCGCGTCCGCGATCGATTGGTCGGTCAGCGTACCGGCGTCATCAATCAGATCCGTGCGTTCCTGCTGGAGCGGGGCATCGCCGTACGGCAAGGCCTGCATTCCCTGCGGTCCGAGTTGCCGGATATCCTCGCGACGCGTACCGATGTGCTCTCGCCTCGCATGTTACGCATCATTGAGCATCTGGTGGGCGACTGGCGCCGGCTGGATGCGCGTATCGAGCGAGATCGAAACGCTGGCCCGTCAAGTTAAGGCCTGCGAGCGACTGATGACGGTGCCCGGCATTGGCCCGCTTATCTCTAGTGCAATGGTGGCCGCGATCGGCACTGGAGACGTGTTCTCGAAAGGCCGCGACTTCGGCGCCTGGCTTGGACTGGTGCCGAAGCAGATATCGACCGGCGACCGCACGATCCTCGGCAAGATATCAAGGCGCGGCAATCGCTACCTACGCGCGCTGTTCGTCCAAGCCGCATGGGTCGTGCTGGTCAGGGTCAAGTGCTGGGAGCGCTACGGCCTCAAATCTCGGATCGAAGCTGCCAAGAAGCGATTGCATCACAACGTGCCGGCGATTGCGCTCGCCAACAAGCTCGCCCGGATCGCCTGGGCGGTCCTCAACAAGGGACGCGCCTTCGCGTGCGTCAAGACGGTGGAGACGGCATCCCGACCTGCTTGATCCTCGCGCCGTACGCGGCGCCGTCAAGGCGCGGCCTGGCAGCAGGAGAGCAAGACGTCGGGACAGCACGACGGCCGGCCTTGACGGGCCCTTGCGCGCGGCGCGTCTGCGCGCGCAGGCCGGGACGAAGGAACGAGCGCCAGGCACGAACAAAGGAACAGCGCGAAGTGAGGAGCTATCGATGACGTACCGACACCTTACCCGCCGAGGTCTGCGAGAGGATGAGACGACGATGGAGAATCGGTCTTCCCGGCGCATGCGAACACTGGTGACCCAAATGGCCCGTCCGAGGTCTGTCCGCTAACCAGATCGCATACGCGCTGATATCCATGATGGCCCGGAGCACTGCGCTCCAAGCAGAGGCCGGATACATTGATGCAAGACCGCATCTACTGGATCGTCGAAATCTTCTTGCACCGCACGGCCGGACCATACATCTGGGTCATTCTCGACTGAGCCAGCCGGTTCTGCCTGCTCTTGATGTCCGTTTTTACCTGAAAGCGAACCCTGTTCGATTACCTCGTCCGCGCGGGCGAGCACCGATGCCGGCAGGTCGAGGCTGAACGCCTCGGCGGCTTTCAGATTGATCACCAGCTCGTACTTGGTCGGCGTTTGCACCGGCAGATCAGCCGGCATCGCTCCGGCCCTTATCAGCGCAATCATGGGCCATGCAGGAGCGGCCCCAACGTCAGCGTCTTCTTTGTCCAAAGCTCGGACGAAGTTGCCAGGCGGTCCTCGCAGGTGCCTCGGCCTCAGTCAAATCGGATGCCAAATGCCCGCGCTGCTTAGCTTTACTCTGGATCTGAAATGCGGGTCAGCATCTTCACGTGCGGTCCCGCCCGTTTGAAGATCGGCTCCCAAAAGGCATAGGCCGTCTCGGCGAAACTCGCGCTTATGGTGAACTTCGTGAGCGCCCCCCGATATGCGGCCTGTCGCCGGCAGCCCTGCCCCTCGACAAGGTGCCAAATAAATTGAGCGACATGGCGCGCGTACGTGCTCGGACGACCTCGGTGGTTGGGTACGATCTCAAGCCGCATGGTCCCGGTGTCGCGCGTCTCCGGTTCGGTGATGTTGGCAAGCCAAATGAAGATTGATGGATCAATGCTCGCGGCATAGCCGTCGCGCTTGAGCTGCTGATTGATCATAGAGAACGCGCTGGCAGCCTCTCTGAAGCATTCGCTCAGGATGAAGTTCGCCTGATTCTCCAGCTTGCCGCTCCGAAGATCGTCCAGCAATCTGACCGCCTCGTCAGTGAGCCGCCGCATGTATTGCACTTGCGGCTGCCCTGCGCTGTCGGCTGGTTCCTTCTGCACAATCAATTCGCCCGCATCCGCGCGGAACTCCGTTGCGGCTTCTTTGCGAACGGTCAAAAAATTGCTTTCAAGACTGGAAGCGCCGATGTCTTTCGACGCCGCTTCTCCTTCCACCCGTGTCTCTACGAGGTCCTTTGCATGGTCCAACGTAGCATTCAGGCTGGCTTTGATATTTTCAAAAGCTCTGTCTTGATACTCCTTGGCGATCTTCGCCATCATCTCGGTGGTAGTGTCGAAATCTAGGAGTTCGTCCCTGCGCGGCGCCGCCGCATTCTGAGATTCAAGCACCGCAACGGGACTCGGAGCCGTCGCTTGCCTTGCAAAAATCGATTGATCAGACGTCTTCTCGCCCGCGTGCTCCAATCGCGGATTGGAAGCAGCAATCCCGCTGGACGCCACAAACAGGCCATCGTCAACGGCTCGACTCGCCGCCGCGGTAAGCTCCACCAGCGAGCGTCGCGCACAGCGCGTATGGCTAGCACGCCGCCTTTTTTGCGTGAGGCTCATGATCTAACCACCCCTCGACAAGCTTTTTCAAGACCCAGCGCCACAGCTCACGAACTTCCTCCGAGGCTCTTCCCCCTTGTGCAAACTCGGTCACGCCTAATCCTGCCCCAAGCGCGTCCTGGTGGTCATTGCGTTGCCCGACATAGGGAAGCGCAAGCACCCCGAGCGAATTGAGCGACGTTGCAGCTTCACTCAAGCGGCAGCCCCGCGGCGGCGTCTGATTGAGGACGAAAGCAAATCGGCGGTTGAGCCTACGAATAGCAATCAGCGTCGGTATCGCAGCTTCGATGTCGGCCAGACTCGGACGCACCGGGATCAGGCAAAGATCGGCCCTCGCGATAGCGCACACGGACAGCGCATTGCTCGTGGCTGCGGTATCGATGACTGTAAGCCAGATTCCCTCAGCTGCAAGGCTGACGAGCGCCCCTTCTATTTCGGCGGGATCGGAGACCCGAACGACCCGCGGATAGGGATAGCCGCGCCGCTCTTTCCATTTTGAAATCGTGCCTTGTGGATCCGCCTCGACAAATGCGACGCGCTCCCCGTTCCCCATCGCTGCGACTGCAATTCCGACCGCCAGCGTGCTCTTGCCGCTTCCGCCTTTTTGGGTGACCAGAGCAAGGACATACATCTCCTGTGCTTCCCGTATGACAACGACATGAAAACGCACGAGTCGTCGAAAAAGTTGGGCCTACCAATCGGTGACCTACCATTCCCCATCGTGAATCGCATCAAGAGCGAGCGTGGAACTCACAACCAAATCAAGGCCCAGCCACTAACGATTTACCGCGGAGAACTCTTCGCGAAAAAGGGCGAGCCTCCTCGATGGATAACAAGGGATCGCGGATCTCCCGCGACTCGCCCTTCGTCCGGGTGATGTCTCTTCTGGGTCAAAATGCGAAGAACTCAACATGAGCAACCGAGTCCGCTGTGCCTCGCTAAGCGGACCTCGACGGCGCGTGCGGACACCTCAGAATAGCCAATGAACGACGTCATTCGCCGACCTCGTCGGAAGTCGCCCGTGGAGTGGCATCGGTCAAAATTGAAACGGACTGACCGAAATAGAAATCTTGCCGTCCGCAGCTTGTTCTACCTTAAAGTCCACCTCTTTTTACGCTGCTACATCCTCAACGGTCACATGCAACAACCCAGTACAAGTAACTGCTCGCTTGGCTTTGCTTCTTGAATTTGTGCGTATTGTATCATCCAACCTATATGCGGCGCCTTGTCTCCCCTTTTCCAAATGGCTAATCTTTCGGCTTCTGTGCTCGTATTTGATCCTTCCGCGTCGCAACTGCCGCCTTTTTCAACGGAATCGGCGCATCGGCGAAGTGCGCGATGTCCGCTACTTGGTAGCTATCGGGGGAAAAGCGGACGTCGCACATAATCTGCGGGCATTACGGCCCCAGAAATCTATATGCGACAATCAGTGCCACCATGCTCGCGAAAATCAGCAGTGCTCGGAGGGATTTTCGGATCATTGGCCTCGTCGAATGGCGCGCGGCCGGTAGATCAGGTTGAGGTTTAGGCCGTCGCTGAGACCGCACGACTTTGCCCTTTGTTGTTTGCGTGCGAGCCTTTGGTTCCGGCGCCACGCCTACGCCTCCCATCTCCCTGTAATAAGCGCTGTAGACCTCGCGAATGGCCAGGGCCGTGGACTCGACCTCGCTGATCGTCTCGAGTCGGGTTCGATAGTTAGTCAGAAAGCTCTGTGCGTTTGACGGAAGGTCATCGAAACCACCGAGCTTGGCCATCATGAGCCAAGTGGCAAAATCCGCCTCGGCCTTCGTGCGGGCTTTCCTGGCGATATTGGTGTTGGCGCTATAGGACATGATGGTCCGATTGGTTCGCCCGCTCAAGCTCGCCGGCATTCATGGCTTCATCTGGCCGAGATTGGGGCATTGCCGCGCGCCCTAAGCAGACGCCACGCTCGGCGAAAATACGATCGGCGAACTGCTGCACGTATCCGCTTGAGCCCTGCTGATGGGTCATCTCCATCCAGCTGTTGTCGTCGAGTTGGACCGGTAGCTAGTCCGGGAAGGCCCGGCATCGCTGCTGGACCTTTTTTCCTTGAGCGCCGAACGGCTGGATTCAAAAGTCCATGCCACCCATGCCGCCGCCCGGGGGCATTGCGGGGCCGGAACCGGCCTTCTTCGGCAGCTCGGCGACCATGGCTTCGGTGGTGATTAGAAGCGCCGCGACCGAGGCTGCGTTCTGGATCGCGACGCGAACCACCTTGGTCGGGTCGATGATGCCCTTGGTGACGAGGTTGCCATACTCGCCGGTCTGGCTGTCGAAGCCGAACGAATACTGATCCTTCTCCAGGATCTTGCCGACGATGACGGAGCCGTCCTCGCCCGCATTGATCGCGATCTGGCGGGCCGGCGCGGACAGCGCCTTGCGCACGATCTCGACGCCGGTCTTCTGGTCGTCGTTCTTGGTCCGGATGCCCTTGAGATGCACGGAGGCACGGAGCAGGGCGACGCCGCCGCCCGGAACGATGCCTTCCTCGACGGCCGCGCGGGTCGCATGCATCGCGTCATCAACGCGGTCCTTGCGCTCCTTCACCTCGACCTCGGTCGCGCCGCCGACGCGGATCACCGCGACGCCGCCGGCGAGCTTGGCGAGACGCTCCTGGAGCTTCTCACGGTCGTAGTCCGAGGTGGTCTCCTCGATCTGCGCCTTGATCTGGGCCACGCGCGCCTCGATGTCGGCCTTCTTGCCGGCGCCGTTGACGATCGTGGTATTCTCCTTGTCGATCATCACCTTCCTGGCGCGACCGAGCATGTTGAGCGTGACGTTCTCGAGCTTGATGCCGAGATCTTCCGAGATGGCCTGGCCGCCGGTCAGGATCGCGATGTCCTGCAGCATGGCCTTGCGGCGATCGCCGAAGCCCGGCGCCTTGACGGCCGCGACCTTCAGGCCGCCGCGCAGGCGGTTCACGACGAGCGTGGCGAGCGCTTCGCCTTCGACGTCTTCAGCCACGATGACAAGCGGCTTGCCGGTCTGCACCACGGCCTCGAGCAGCGGCAACATCTCGTTCAACGAGGAGAGCTTCTTCTCGTTGATGAGGATGTAGGCGTCTTCCATTTCAGCGCGCATCTTGTCGGCATTGGTAACGAAGTAGGGCGAGATGTAGCCGCGATCGAACTGCATGCCCTCGACGACGTCGAGCTCGGTCTCGAGTGACTTGGCTTCTTCAACGGTGATGACGCCCTCGTTGCCGACCTTCTTCATGGCATCGGCGAGGAACTTGCCTACTTCGGCATCGCCATTGGCGGAGATGGTGCCGACCTGGGCGATCTCCTCGTTCGAGGTGACCTTCTTGGTATTCTTCGAGAGGTCCGCAACGACCGCGTCGACCGCGAGGTCGATACCGCGCTTGAGATCCATCGGGTTCATGCCGGCGGCAACCGATTTGGCACCTTCACGGACGATCGCGGCGGCGAGAACGGTCGCGGTGGTGGTGCCATCGCCGGCAGCATCCGCCGCCTTCGACGCCACTTCCCGCACCATCTGCGCGCCCATGTTCTCGAACTTGTCCTCGAGTTCGATCTCCTTGGCGACGGCAACGCCGTCCTTGGTGATGCGGGGCGCGCCGAACGACTTGTCGAGGACGACGTTGCGGCCCTTCGGACCGAGCGTGACCTTCACGGCATTGGCGAGGATCTCGACGCCGCGCAGCATGCGGTCGCGGGCATCGACGCCTAACTTGACTTCTTTAGCTGACATATTTGTTCCTCCCTGAATTGAAATTCGTCTCTCACCTGCGAGGCAGCATAGGCAGGCGCTCCTCAGGGGTGAGCATTTGCGGCGGTCAGCGTCAGGCCGCCTTCTTGGAGCCGGCGACGTCGGTGAGAACACCCATGATGTCGCTCTCCTTCATGATCATATGCCCACAGGCGGCACGGCGGAACACGACGTCCCGTTTTGCGGTTACGCGCCCCGCTCGAGCAGTTCCTTCAGCTTTTGCTCGTTTCTCGGCAGCTGCCTTCGCACTTGCCGAAGGATGAGCGGAGCAAGCACCCTGGCGATCCCGTGGGCTTCTACTTCAAGGGCGATCGTTACGCGCGACCGCTTGCCCTCATCGAGTGGCTCAACTGTGCCTTTGGCAATCGCTGTGAGCGGGCCGCCAACGCCGCGCACCGTCCACGTCCTCGGAGGATTCAGTTCAGTTATCTCCTCGGTCCTCTGCAACTTCCGCGGACCGACCCGGCGGGTCACCACGGCTTTCAGTGGGGCGTCGCCCTGCCGGCGTGCCGACACGACGCCCCCCTGCCATTCGGGGAAATGCGAAAAGTCCGTCGCGTATAGGAAGACGTCTTCGGGGCGACGGGATATCTCAATGCTCTCTACGATCGCTGCCATCTGTTCCTCCTTTGCTCCGATCTCCTGCGGATGTCGCCGGGCCCCGGCGCTGGGCATCCGTCGCTATGGGAGCCGGCGGAGGCGCACCGGGTCAGCAAGGATGTCGTACCCGTCTGGGCCGATGGGCTCATCTCCATTTCGCACATGCTGTGGGCCTTTGCATCGTACTCCCCCAATCACCCGGCGGATAGCTGGACGTCCCTGAACAGAACTTCTCTCCTTCCGAAGAAACCGGATTTCCTGATTTACGGCGGCCAAATAAGGTGTACCACAGGTTCTTACTGGAGATCGCGAAACGTCCGTCTCGCTATCGGACGGCATTGACC
The DNA here is from genome assembly GCF_024199885.1 of Bradyrhizobium sp. CCGUVB23. Classification (NCBI taxonomy): domain Bacteria; kingdom Pseudomonadati; phylum Pseudomonadota; class Alphaproteobacteria; order Hyphomicrobiales; family Nitrobacteraceae; genus Bradyrhizobium; species Bradyrhizobium sp. CCGUVB23. The sequence continues at coordinate 6,734,945 of NZ_JANADQ010000001.1, read as the reverse complement.
GCGAAATCTGGCTGAATGAGCGTCTGTTGCCGGCCACAAGGTTCACAGGCAGCAACTGTTCAATGGCAGAAAGCGGCCCTTCGGCTTCGATGTCGAAGGCACCGGCAAGAACAGGCCGCTGGTCCCGAAAGCCTCTGAGCAGGCCGCGCTGGCTCGCGGGAGAGCGTTGCAGGTCGAAGGCAAGAGTCTACGTGAGATCGCGACGGTCTGAGCCGACGAGTTTGGTTTGGCGAAGATCGACGCGAAGAGCGTGGAGCGACTCCTCGATCGCGTTGCTGCCTGGCCCACGATCTGATCGCGCCGTCGACGTCTCTATGATCTCGCGACTCCGCTGATCACAATCCTGACTATCTACGAACCTCAGCCTCTCAGCGGCCGGTGGTCAACCGCGGCGGGATCTGGGACATCATCCAAAGCTCGATCGCAGCCAGGATCGCGACCGCCGCGCCGATTACCACATGCACCGTCATCGCGGTGGTTCCCTGGAAGCCCAATACCCAGGGCGAAACCAGCGCCCACAAGCCGACGATGAGGTTAAGCCACTCCTCCCACACCGCGAATGCCGCCAGCGCCGCGATTGCGAGGATCGCGATGGCGATGCCGGTGATATAGGCGTTGGTGGAGACCGTTCCGGCGTCGAAGCCGAACATCCAGGGCGAAACGAACAGAATCGCGCCAAGGATCAGGTTTGCGACGTCGCACAGTTTTGCGTTCGTCCAGTTCTCCATCCAGTTCTCCATGACACCTCCATTGGAAGGTTTACACACGCTAATCAACCGTAAGTTCGCCGCGCCAGTTCCATCGCGGTCCGCGGCATAATGGCAAGGGTCCCCGCGGCTGGTGTACCGGCCTCCGCCGCTGTTCGCCGTCGTCGCAGCCACGCAGCGCGCGGCGTAAGCCCGCGAGCGCGCCTCGCCCGGACAGACACAAAGCGGCTAGCCGGGAGGCCTATCAGTGCGCTCGGTAGGCGGGGCCTTACGGCAGCGACCCTCGAAGCTCAGCGACACCAGAGGTGGCTCGACCGGATTTCTCAGCAGGTCCGACATTTCGCGCGAGGATCGCGGCAATCAGGAGGATAAACATCGCGACGGCAAGCCCATTCAGGATCGCAGCCTGATATCGATTAAACCAATAGCGCATCATTACTGCACCCATGCGCATCGCCCCGCCCGCTGCAACTTGTGTCGTTGAGTCGTTGGGCGATTTGGTGGCGCCCCGGTCGCTAACCAACGTACAGCCTCCGCCAGGAGGCCGTCGCTAAGCGGACCATCAGCTGCACTGGACCACCCCGCGGCTATCGAAACCTCGGCCCGTCAGAAGTGCCGTCGAGGTAACTTCACGCGCGGTCGTCGAGAGGATCGCAGGCGCGCCTAGTGGCGGTCAGTGACCAAAACAACCGGCGCCGATTCTTGGACGGGCTTGCGATTGCCCTCATCGGAAGCAACACCCGAGGGCTGGGCCGCAGCCTTGTGAGGCCCGTCCAACAGTTGTGGAAGGAGCGGTGGCGACGACGACAGGATCCTTGGCGCTTGCCTGACGGTTCCAATCGCATGCGGTTGCCGGATAGGCGGTAAGAGTAACGGCAGCACAGGTCGTCGCAATCACGATCTTCTTCATGGCCGGGCTCCTCTTCGAGGCCACGTCATTTTACTACGATGAGCCTTGCTCGAATGCATCGGCGTGATCACGAAGCTGCGAGAGCAGTGCAGCCCACGGAGGCACGGGAGGCGCGTTTGCCGCTGGGGCTGCCAACTGGAGGGGCCGGATTCTTCAGCCTTGCCCGCCTGCACAGGATTACGAGGTCGTCAGCATAGGCCACGATGCGAGAGCCGAGGCTTCGCTCCAGCCCGAGCATCTTCGATCCCAGTACAAACCGGCGCATGTAGAGGTTAGCCAGCAGCAGATGCAGCACGCGCCGATCAACAATCCGGCGCTCCACCGACTTGAGAGCACCCGTCTCGAGCATTGGAGCCTGATAAAGCTTCCGGCACTGGTTCGCGCCATTGGCCGCTCGAAAGCTGCTATAGCTTCGGGATTGCGCAAGGCCCGCTCTCGGAGGGGTCACATGCGACGGCGCGGGTGTCTCCCTGTTTTACTTTTGCTGAGCGGTTGCGGCGGGACGACGCCCGAGTGTGATTTTTTAGATACGCGCAGTACTGTGGTTAAGATCATTTCAGACGACAGCAACAACGCGCTTGTCAACTACGCAGTCGAGAATTCGAGGGCGGTTGCGGCGATGCTAAGTAATGCGAACACAGAGTCTGAAAAACTTGCCATTTTGGAAAAGGCGAGACGAGGCGCCGCGTATAGGCTGGATGATACAATACGCACAAATTCAAGAAGCCGAGCCAAGCGAGCAGTTACTTGTTCTGGGTTGTTGTATGTGACCGTTGAGGATGTGACAGCGCAAAAAGAGGTAGACTTTAAAGTAGAACAAGCTGCGGACGGCAAGATTTCCATTTCGGTCAGCCCATTTCAATTTTGACCGATGCCACGTCACTGGCGACTACCGACGAGATACGCGAATGATGTCGTTTATTGGCCCATCAGCGAAGTGGCAGCAGTCTCAATGAGGTCCGCTCCGTGGGGCGTAGCGGGCTAGATTTGCTCGCGTTGAGTTCTTCGCATTTTGACCCGACTGAGACATTGGCGCGGGCCTTCTGTGCCGCGCTTAGGACCACGGCGGCTCTTCGCTTTCCCCGGCTGGCTCGTGGTGGATCGTGACGCCCGCCGAACGCAAGCCGGTCAGCAATACAGTTCTTATAGAGGCAGGATCGAATCCAATGTCCTTGGCGTTTGGTGGATGTGCCTCACTGCCCTTCAATCGGAGCGCCAAGTGTGCTGAACGACGAGATTGGCCTGATCGTCAGTCATGATCTGCTTTTCCTGCTACCATTTGTTATCCGACTAGGTAGCACACATGAAAATTGGGCGGTACGCGATTGGACCGCCCCCACCAGATGCCGAGCGGCACTCGCCTCGACCGCCGCTTTTTGATCCAGAACGGCCTATGCTGCACATCGAACGAGACATGCGAGACATCCGCTTCTCATGATCGTACAGTAAGGCTGCCCTAAATTCAGCCGGACGGTGGCCCCGTCGGACAAGCTGTATCACCGGCGCGGCTAGTTGTAGGCGACGGTGACTGAGAGACCAACGCGCTCCCGTCTGAGACGAGAGGGAGCGTGCCATGATCGACCAGCCTGATTTCGATTCATATTCAATCCAAGCACGTATCTGCCTTGGCATTGCGATCTTCGGCCCTCCTCGGTGCTGTGGCGATGACGAGCATCTACCTCGCGTAGTAAGGCCGCGAGCGGCGGCCTGAGAGCTCCCACTTCAGTTTTGTTCTGGCGTTGCTCCTATCCCGGGTGCATATTGGTTCCATCACTGCAGGCACCGTTGCTTCGGTCGGTGATGAGAACGCCGGTTGCGCTCCCGCCCAATTCACGTAGGGAAAGGAGAGTGCCATGAGACGACGCCCACAACCCCAAATATTTGACGAGAATCTGAACGCGGAGAGAGCCAGCATCATAGCGGAACTGGAAAACACACAGCCAGGACCGCAGCGTGATCTTCTGGAAAGCAAACTGCGCCAGCTCGAGTCCGCTTCTGCTATCGACGGGTGGCTGACGTCGCCGGGCCTGCAACCCCCTGAAGAATGAGGCCGCCTCAGTTGGTAGCTTTTGTGCAAGGGGTCAGCAGATGCAGGAGTATCGCGCATACATCATGGGCTTCGACGGGCATATCGAGCTTAGCACCCAACTGATTTGCGAGGACGAAACCGAAGCCAAGAAGCGCGCCAGAGCGTTGGCTGACGGATACGACGTAGAGCTATGGATTCAAGATCGAAAGATCGCGGAGTTTAAGAGTGAGTAAGGCCGCCTCAGTTGGCCGCCTCTTTCGTTCTCGTCGTCCTGCTATGTCATCTGCTGGCCCAGCAACCGACGTAGACCCGACACAGCCAGTTCGTCAGGTTCGTGTTGGCTGCCGGGGATGGAACAACTCTTCGACGGACTGTTTCGGGTCCTTAATCTGAGAGCGGTCCTTGCGATCGTTCTTTTGTGCTTCAAGCTTCTGTAGGAAGCGGAAACGCGGCGACCGGGTCGCATGCCCTGATCGGCCGTGCTTGGTCATACCGAAGCCCTTTTGGCCGCTGTGCGTCATTGGGCAGTGCCTTGGCTTGGCCCGGCGATCTCCTAAGTTGGATCGCAAGAGGTCGCTCGAAGTTGACCGACCGCAAGGCCCGGACGGGTGACGCCGGAAGACTACACCAATTCCCCAGACGAGCAAGTCGCCGAGGCTGGCAGATAGCAAAGCGGATGGTCCGCTACGGTCAAAGGCGGCGGTGGAAGCGACTGTGGACCGATGCCCGGCGTACCGCTGACAGCCGACGTGACGACCATCATTGGCCTGTTCGGCTCCGGGACTCAAAAGCGGCGGTCCCGAATGTCTGCGCTCGTGCCGCGGTTGCTTGCTAAGCAGACGTGAGCCCCGAAGGGTCTCGTTGCTTTATGAGTGCACGACTAAACGATGGCGAAGGTGTGCGCTCGATACTCGCACGGGAAACTCACGATGGCTTTGCTCTATCGAGAAATGGTTTCCAGGAGAGCGCCTCGCGGCTGGCCTCGTCTAGATGTCCATCCTCTAAGAGCCTTCCGACATATGTGAAGTATTCACAAAGGAATGAGGCGTCAGGCAGTTCGAACACGCGCTCACCGGGTACCCACAAATCGTATTTCCTGGCAGAGATAAATGCAGACATGATTGCTGGTTTGAGATCGCGCGCAATGTCCGGCCATCCCGACGATGCGGTCCTAATCTTGATGCTATCTGAAAGACTACGAAATTTATAACCGAGGCTCCGGAGCTCAAAAGCCCTTCTTTCGCCTGACTTCCGGGTTGACGAGTCTAATGAAACGCCGATTACGATTCCGGTCATCAAGACCAACGCAAATTTGAACCAACGTAGCTGGCCCACCGCGACGAGGTTGTTGGAAATTGTCGTGGCCACAGCGTTGGGCTCGGAAAAGACATTTTCCGCCAACCAGGTTTCAAAAGTCGTGCCGATCAAGGGGATCAGCAAAAGACCCCAAATCCCAAAAAGAAGCGGTTTGAGCCATTTGGACATAGACCGCTATTGGCTAGCATACTCGAAAGAATCCTTGGAGGGCTTGTCGACTTTGGCGACGGGTCATTTTCGACCGACGCTGCGGGTTTCGCGCGCCGCTCGATGTCTGCTTTACTGCTGCTTAGCTCATAGGTCTGTCCGCGGTGCCTGCACGTTCTTTCCATCGTTGCGCTCTATCGAGGATGAGCCGCTGCTTACCTCCTTACACATGTGGCTTCTTGGGACGGCTTTCCTTCGCTTCTTCCTCAGTCAACAGTTGGCGGATCGTCTCGCGCTTGTGCTCGTCGGTCTCCTCTTCGAGGAGCTTCCGATACCGTCGGATGTTCTCGTTGTGGATGTACTTTTCCATAGAGCCAACCTCCCACGCGGAGAGGTATTATAGTCCGACCAAAAACTTAACGCATGTAATTCTTAAGCGCTCGGGCTCCCCGCGACGAACTAGGATAGGCTTAGATTTCGGTCGCGGGTCACCCCTTATTCGGGATGCGTCCTGACCGAAGCGATCCTGCCGCAAGGTGGGCACTTATAAATGCGGACGGCGGGCGAATTCGATACCGCTGGCAACTCACCTACGAGCGACATTTCACCGGAGCATTTCTCACAAGCCGGGCACGGCGCAGCTTCATTGGAGCGTGTCATATAGGATCAATCCTTAAGTGCAGCTATCGTGGGGCTGCCAAAAACAATCGGAAGAGGTAGGCGAGCGCTGTCGAGGCTTCCTATCCAACCGCGTTGGATAGGCTGACAAGGCCTGTGTCAATCGCAGCGATGTCGATTTCAATCTGTTCGATCGAGCGACTACAGTCAAAGCCCTTCACGGATTTCAGATCGACCGCAAGTCGCCGCCTATGCATTCTTAGGTCCTCTAGGGACTGGCGATCTCCTAACCGAGCATAGCCATCGACGATCAATTCGATTGCACTGGACATCACAGACCTACTCAAAAAAAATCGGAAAAAAAACGCGCCGATCCTAGCTGGCACGGCGGTGAGTAGACAAACAGGACTGTCGTGGCTTCTGCCGGAAAGTCCTATCGGCACGACTCCTAGCGCGTCGTCCGGATCGTTTGAGCGAGGCGAGATCGGTCCCGATCTAGCCTGCCGGATGGGATTGGAGCCAAGCGCTTCGATCGGCCTTACCGCGGCGGGCGGCAGAAGTTCTGGATTAAGGTCAAGTACCAACAGCATCCAATGGAGCGCGAGCTGTAAACCCCAAGACAGGCTGTGCTGCCTCGTTTGAGCTAACCGCATTGCATTCTTCGAAGTAGGACGACAGTGCAAGCTCAGCTAGGTACTCCCAGTGTTCTGCTTCGGCGAGGAGCTTCCATTTGTTCATGCTGTTATACGCGGCCTGTTGACGGCACAGCGAACCCCTTGCGCGTAAGCGTCGCACCTTCTCCACTGCGTACCTCCCTTTGGGCTTTGTTTTTCACATGCCCGTTGTTAGTGCGGTCGGAGTTAAGTCTCGCAGATTGAAACGAGGAGTGATAGTCCGGTGTTTGACTGGGGCCAAATGATGACAGCGCAATCGTCTGACTTTTTGTTCTTGATTGCATCGGCTCGAAACATTGACGGGATCGAAAAGCGCAGCACAGAATGAAGGCGCTCTTTCCCGAACCTCAAGCCCCCCAATGTCGGAAGCGCGGCGGTCTAGTCGGGAGCGCCGTGCTTGGCCAATTGTTCGACCATTTCGGATGGCCCGCCTGCGTTGCAGGCGTGGGCGCGATCTTGGCTCTTGCGTCCCTTCTTGTCTCAAGGCTCAGACTTTCTTCTGATTAAACGGTTAGCGGCACGTATGGATCAATGTCGGATAGTAATCCGCCCGCAACCTTCGGCTAAGTGGCGGCCCAGCTCGATCGCTTGGGCATTGCCTACCTCCACGTCGTCGAGCCGCGCATCAGGGGCACCGAGGAGATCGCGCATGGTCAGGCGCCGATCGCCGCCCAGCATTTGCGGCCGAAGTTCTCCCGGACCTTGACCGCGGCAGGCGGCTTCGCACCGGATTCGGCGGAGGCTATCCTCGCGACCGGCGACGCCGACCTCGTCGATTCGGTCGTCACTTCATCTCCAACCCGGATTTGCCCGAGCGGCTGCGGCGCGGCCTTCCCCTCAATCGCTACGACCGGTCGACCTTCTACGGCGGCGACGCGCGCGGCTAAAGTGACCACTGATCTTCCCCCGAAAAAATGGACAGGGTTAAGCTGCTTTTAGCTCCATCTCGATCGGGCTGAGATATCCGATGGCCGAGTGGCGACGTGTTCGATTGTAGAAGCCCTCGATGTAAGCAAAGATATCACGTGTGGCTTCCTCACGTGTTGCATAATGCTGGTGATGGACGAGTTCGGTTTTGAGCGTGTGGAAGAAACTCTCCATCGGAGCGTTGTCATAGCAATCGGCCCTGCGGCTCATCGAGGCTCGGAAGCCGGCGGACTGCATCATCTTGCGATACTCCGCGGAGGCGTATTGAACGCCGCGATCTGAATGGTGGATCAGGCCGGCGCCAGGCCGCTGTGTCGCAATGGCCATCGCTAAGGCCGCCAATGGCAGTTCGGCGCGCAAATGATCCGCCATCGCCCAGCCGACGATCTTGCGGCTGTAGAGGTCCATGACCGTGGCCAGATAAAGCCAGCCCTGATCAGTCTCGACGTACGTGATGTCGGCGAGCCAGATCCGGTTCGGCGCTGCGGCGATGAAGTTGCGCTCGAGCAGATTCGCGGCGATCGGGAAGTCGTGACGGCTGTCGGTGGTGCGCACCCGTCGTGGCCGCGCCATGATGGCCCTGATACCGTGGCGGCGCATCAATCGCTCGATGCGACCGCGGCTCGCCCCGCGGCCCTGAGCCCTCAACTCGGCATGGATGCGCGGGCTGCCATAGCGGCCATTGGTGTCGCGGTGAACCCGCTTGATATCGCCGACGAGCTCACGATTGGCGGCGGCTCGCGCGCTCTCCGGGCGCGCCCGCCAGGCATAATAGCCAGCAGGCGAGACGCCGAGCACGTCGCACATGATCATCACCGGATAGTCGGCACGGCGATCTTCAATGAAGCGGAATCTCATTTCTGAACTCCAGCAAAGATCGCGATCGATTTTTTTAAAATGTCGCGCTCCATGCGCAGCCGCTCGTTCTCTCGCTGCAAACGGGCGATCTCCGCCGCGTGGTCCGCCGACGGCAGCGCCGCCTGCGTCGTGGGGCGCCGCGACGCCGCCGTCGGCTCCCGCCTGGCCCCACGTTGCTCTACCCACCGCCGCAACACGGAATCGCGCAGGCCAAGTTCCTTGGCCACCGATCCGATCGAGCGGCCACTCGATGCGACCAGATCAATCGCTTGCCGCTTGTAGTCGTCCGTAAACGACCGACGTTGACGTCCTTCCATCCGACACCTCCTGGCTCTTCGAGCCTACTACAGGTGTCCATCAGTTCGGAGGAGGTTCACACTGCCGGGGCTGAGTATTTCATCCCGATGAAAATTGTACCGGCCGCCAAGGGGCCGCTTTCAAAGCGGCCCCTTCCGATTCCAACATCCGCAGAGGCGGTGTGAGTGTTCCTCTAGGCGAACACTCTGTTCTCATTCAGCCATTTGCAACTCCCGCCCTGCGCTTCAAGGTTCTCGTTGGGGTAGCTCAAGGGACGGAGCGAGCCATGGAGTTGTACTGGGCCGAGAAGGTCATAGAAGCTAAAAGCGCGTCGACAGAGCACAGATGGTCGTCCTGGCCGCTTGCGGGGGACATTCCAGCGATGGAGTGTCCCCCACAATTCTCACCGGCATGGATGCCCAGAGCAACAACGTCTGGAGGCCGATGGGTGGCACTCTTAGACAGAACTCATGCAAGGCGACGTGGATATTTGCATCATCAAGCGTAACGTTGGCGCCTTGGCCAGTCGGAATTCGTTGCCTTCCAGGCGCGGTACGACCTTCCATGTACTTCAACCCCATCCACCAATTCGCCCACGTAGGGCAACGACACGTCGACGTACTCACCGAGGCGTAACCCGTGAGCATGCTCGGCGGTAGACCATGGTTTGCTGCATGGGGCCGGCAACGTGGTCCCGTGCGTCATGGTCGGCAATCGCCCACAGGATTCGCAGCGTCCTTGATGCGCTTTCGCGGGACCGGGGCTGCGTGCGGTAGCGGCGAGAGGAAAAACGCACTGACGGGACTCGCGGGCCGCGACGGAGCCCCTCCTCGCCCTCAGGGTTGGGGAGAAAGAAAATTCGGTTGATGTGTCAGTGCGCGGAAATGGCGGGTTGGGGCAACTAACCTTTTGATTTGTTTTGTGGGTGGCAGTCCTGCCGGGCCGATCAAGAAATCAATGGCTTATTGGATGTTGATTCCTCGTCCCTTTGAGCCACCGCACCAGAAACGCTTCGCTTCGTCGTCATCATGCCGCACCTAAGCGGCTGGCGAGATATATCGCTCGACGCTCTATCTCACTAGGGCTTCTTCTTCCCGTCGTACTGTCGGCGGTCTTGCCGCATGAAACGGCGGAACAGCGCCGTGCGTCCTTTCATCCAGCGCCCCACAATCATGGATTTAGGTCGCCTGAACTGCCGCTGGCTTGCGCATATCGAAGCGGGCGCGCTGCGGTTCCGGACGCAGAAAAAGCAGTCCAATAATTCCGCCGACCAACGTAACGACGCCGCAGACCGAAAAGCCGAGGCTGTAGCCCTCCAAAGCTGACGCCGCTCCTTCGATGACGCTTCCCATGAGGTAAGGGGCCACGACTCCTGCCGACGTGCCGACGGCACTGTTGATGCCCAGTACAGCGCCGCGCTGCCCTGGCGGTGTTATCTCGGCAAGAATTGCGGGCGAGATCGGATAGACAATCGAAGGCAGCGCAACGCCGGTTAAGACCAGAATGATCTTCAGCCCAATACCGGCGACGTAAGGCGCCGCCAGCAGGGCAATTCCGCCGAGAATGAGGGCTGAGCCAACCAAAACGCCGCGCGCCACCCGGCTGGTAGACCCGCATCGCATCATCCACTCGGAGATCCAGCTTCCACTGATAACCACGAGAAAGCCGACCAGGAACGGCAGCGCCGTCAACTGACCCGCTGCTGTCTGGGAGAAGCCCAGCGCCGTGACGAGCCACGGTGTGAACCAGGAAAGAATAAGTGCGAGGCCGAAATAGGCGCCGAAGTAGCTGCACCACGAAGCCAGGTTCGTTGGGCTCATCAGCAGGGTGCGGTAAGGAATATGATCCGCGGCAGTGGAGTCCGCCGCGACCTCACCTTTACCCTCCTCGCCCCAAATCGCCCAGATCAACACCCAGAGCAGCCCGACGACGCCGAGCGCGCCGAAGGCAGTATGCCAGCTGTAGTTGGTGATGATCCAGCTGAGGAGTGGGACCACAATAATTACGCCGACCGATGCTCCCTGAGAAATGATAGCGCCGGGAAGCGTACGCTTGTCATCTGGAAACCACTTGTAAGTCGCATGGAGGGCAACCGGATAGGCGGGTCCTTCTCCTGCTCCCAACACGATTCGGCAGGCGATCAAGGTTTCGATTCCGATCGTACCCAGCATGGGAAACTGGACCAGCGCCCAAACGAGACCCATTGCCAGGAGCGCCCATTTCGAACGGATTCGATTGACAAGAAAACCCGTGACAACTGCAGAAACCGAGAACAACAAGAAGAAGCTCGACCCAACCAGGCCGAACTGCTTCGGCGTCAGTCCCAAGTCGGTCATGATTGGCACGCCAGCCAAACCTACGATGACCTTGTCAGCGAAGTTGATCATCATGAAACCGAAAAGCAGGGCGACGATGGCCCAGGCTTTTCCGAGTGTCTTTTGAGCTTGCACCGGATTCCTCCCTTTGTATTCATTTTTTATGCGGCGGCGCATTTTCGTGCGCAGAACTCGCGATGCTCCTCGCGAGTCCAGCGGTCACGGACACGTCTGGTCCACCGACTGGCAATCTCCGGCACCAAGCCGGGCTCGCCGGTTGCGGTACTCGCTTTTGCTGACCACAAGCGGACGGCGAAAATCTCACAGGTGCTCGAAACGGCAGCCGCGCGCTTCGAGGATCGGCTGCATTTCGCGAAACGCCGCGGCATTGCTGGTCAACGGGATGGCAGGATAAAGGTGATGGATGCCATGATGCTCCATCCCGAGCACCAGGATATTGCCGAGCGGACTGGTGAAGAACCGAGTATTTCGATAGCGGCCTTTTTCCTTCGCCGGATGATGCGGCGCCCAACTCAGAAACAGCGAGATGTAGCTCGTGCCAGTATGACGCGGCAGCCACCAGATCAATGCCGCTTCCAGCGCGTAACCTGCCCAAGCGAGCACAGCGAGGATACCCCAGTAAGACAGCGTTTGCAGCGCGCCTTCCAAGGCGGCGCGATGGACGACCGGATTGCCGCCGAGTCGCTTGATCGCGACAGCGTAGCTGTTTGGCCGACCCGGTTGCCGTCGCTTGATGCCGGTCAGAATCGCCTGCCACCACGTGTCGGCCTTCGCGCCATGATCAGGGTCGAGGTCGGGATCGTTCGTATGACGGTGATGCTCGATGTGGGTAATCCGCGCGATCTTGAACGGCAGCACCAGCGGGATGGTTGAGACATAGCCGATCAGTTCATTGAGCCACCGCAGGCTCTCTCCGGGTCTGGCGAAGTTCGAATGCTGGGCCTCGTGCGAAGGCAGGTAACAAAGAATGACGTTCACGGTTGCGATCGGGAACGTCGCCCATAGCGGCAGCATGCCGGTGAAAACAAGCGGCCAGAGGGCGAGCCAGCATACGAGATTGCCGAAGCCCCAGATCGCCATCGCGAGCGGAAACTTGCCGATATATTTGCGGGCGATCGCCCTCTCCTGACCGATAAGGTCATTGCGATCGTTGTTGCCATCGGTGGCCGCGAGAATGCCTGCATCCATGGTCATTGTCATAGCCAGCTTCCGCGAATTTTTGCGTAGAGACCCCAAGCGGCGCCAAGGGCGAGCCCGGGCCAGATCGGAGAGAAGCCGAACGATGTTCCGAGGCCGGTGCCCGTCAGGAGCGTTGCAGTCAGCGGAGCGATAAAGCCCAGGCCGAAGAACAGCGGTCCCCAGGGATTCAACCGTTGCAGCACGGTTCGGATCATGCGCGCTTGCTCCTTCCGTTCTGGTTTCAGGGCGGTATCAGTGAGCTTTTTTTCCGGCCGCGGTTTCGCGGGCATTTCTCGCTAACGAAACCGACCTACATTTAGGAAAGCGGACCGCCTTCAAGGGTGATCCGATGCATCAGGCGATGATGGCCGTGGTAGTCGTTGAGCGCCTGATGCCACGTGCAGCGATTGTCCCAAATGGCCATCGAGCCCGGGCGCCACTGAAAGCGACGGACGAAGCGATCCTGCGTGACATGCTGATAGAGATGGTTGAGCAGCGCCGCGCTCTCCTCGCGAGTCCAACCGACGATGCCAGTCGTGAAGCCAGGATTGACGTAGAGCACCGGCTTGTGGCTGCCGGGATGGGTGATGATGAGCGGATGGATCGCCTGGGGCGTATTCTTGAAGCCACCCAACTCCACGCGATCGCTATTGGCGTAGTATCCCCCTTCGCCAAATGCGTGAGCCGATGCGTGATGAGCCTTCAGTGTGTGCAAGGTGGCCTTGAGCCCGGCTGAGAGTGCGTCGTAGGCGGCGTACAGATTGGCGAACAAGGTGTCACCGCCCACGGGGGGCGTCTCGACTGCCATCAGAACGGAGCCCATCGCCGGTGCTACGTCGTAACTGTGGTCGGTGTGCCATCCTCCACCGATATTGGTTTTCTGGGACTCGGACTTTTCAACCTTGGCAATCTCGGGGTAGCGTTCGGTTTTGGGAAAATAGCGATTGATCACGATCGGACCCAATCGGCGCGCGAAGCCGATCAGTTCCTCGGGTTCGAGCACCCGTCCATGGATGAAGACGACGCCGCGCTGAAAGACGGTGTTGCGAATGGTCTCGATCACATCGTCGCCGGCGCGCGTCACATCGATTTCTTCAATCAAGGCGCCGCAACGGTCCAACGGACGAATGTCTATAATTGCAGAACTCATGAGGGTCTTCCTCCCTGTGCCGGCATTTTCCTTATCAGCGCAGGATATCGGAGCGGATGTAAAAGACTGTCACTTCTGTTACAGTTCGGCTTGGAAAAGGCCGACCTTGTCCAGACCCGCGAAATTCTGAAAAAGCAGACGTGGCTGCATGGTCACGGCGTGGACCTTGTGGAGCCGCTGTTAGCCCATGGCCGGTTGGTGAGCTTTGAAGCCGGCCAATGGACGCACGCGGAAGGTGACGAAGAGACCGGCATATTGGTTGTCATTCGCGGATTGGTTTACGTCTTGTGCAAGGCGCCAGGTGATCGGGAGGTTCTGATCGGCCCTACAGTTCCTGGCGGCGCGATTGGTCAGACGACGCGGTTTGGCGGAGGCCCGCGATTGGTTACGGTCCAATGCATGAATGACAGTCTGATCCTGCTCGCGTCCGACCGTGCCCTGACTCAGATCGCAATGAAACGGCCGCAAATTTGGCAAGCTGTCGCGGCGCTGCTTTATTTGCAGGTGCGCGATCTGCTCCAGCTCGCTGCAGAGGTGATTGCGTTGCCCCCGCGCCAGCGGCTTGCCGCCCGGATTACGCGCCTCGCGCAGGCAGAGGAGCAAGCCGGAAAATACGTGCTATCACTCAGCCAGGAGGCGCTCGCCGAAATGGTGGGCCTAACTCGGAAGACCGTAAACGGCTACTTGGCCGAATTCGAACGCGAGGGTTTGATCAGGCGCACTTACGGATCAGCCGTTCTGCTCGATCCGCAGGGTCTATGGCGCATTGCCGAAAGCTAAAACCACAATCATCCTGGTTCATTTTTCGGATTGCGCCGAACAGCCGCCCTCACCGTGAGGTCGCGCTTTGCCCCCAGCTTGACGACCGGTCTTGTCGTTACGCCTATGCAATTCCGGCAAGCGGCACGGCGAATAGCGCTGCCCCGCATTTGGGCAGACCTGCCGACGCCGCATAGACTGCAATATTGTCTTCGAGGAGGTTTGAGCTGTGCGCCGCAGTTGCTCTTCAATGTGATGCAGGTACCGCGCAATCGTAGGGAGAGCCAAGATGGAATCCGACAGCGCGAATGGTCTCGAGCTCTATTGGACTGCGGATCCAGCAGAGCCCGCAATCGGCAGAGCCCATTCTTCGGCGGAATCCTGGTCTTGCCGGCCATCGCCACTTACACGATCGGCGTCTGGATCTTCCGCGGCAAGGTTCGCAAGTGCAAATTGGGCGAAGGAAGCTAGGATGCGCCGTCAACATTGCTGAACTGAATTCAATCTCCCAACACGAAAGGGCTTGATCATGAAAAGCGGCACTTGGTCATTTGTTGTCCTCTCCACATTCTCGTAGCACTGGCATTGCCGACGGCAACAGTTTAAGGCGCGAGGGCCCGATGACAAATCTCTCACTTTTGCGGCGGCTCACAGCGGTAAACAGTAGCGCCTAAACATCTGCCGTGCGCGGTACCGCGACTGTCTATCTCTGCCAAAAGACGCGGATCGACCATACCGAGTTTCTGGCCTGCCAGGGCCATCGCACCGCAGCGCCTGTGCCGAAAGTGCATAGCGCGCCAACCATCCAAAGCTCAACCTTCTGGCAGGACGTTCAGCGGATGTCATGGCGGTGCCCATCACGAGGAGTACCCGCGATGTTGGACCAAACTGGTCGACGACCACAAGCCTCAGTATCTGATGTGCTTCGCGGCATGGTTCGTATACCGGGCGGGATCTTTCGTATGGGTTCCGATAACCACTATCCGGAGGAGTCACCGGTCCATCGTGTGACCGTGGCTGGCTTTTGGATCGATGCAACTCCCGTCACCAACCGCGCCTTCCGTAAGTTCGTGCAAGCGACCGGCTACATCACCTGCGCCGAGATCAGACCTGACCCGAGCGACTATCCTGGTGCGCTGCCGCACATGCTGAAGGCCGCTTCGCTCGTGTTCACGCCGCCGAAACATCAAGTCGATCTCCGGGACTGGAGCCAGTGGTGGAGGTTCAAGTTCGGCGCCAACTGGCGCCGACCGTACGGTCCGCGCAGCTCGATCAGCGGTCTCGATGATCACCCTGTCGTTCACGTCGCTTATCGTGATGCGGAAGCGTATGCCGCCTGGGCGGGCAAAGAACTGCCGACGGAAGCGGAGTGGGAGTTTGCTGCTCGCGGCGGTCTCGACGGGGCTGAGTTCGCCTGGGGCGATGAATTTACCCCCCGTGGGCGGCATATGGCCAACACCTGGCAGGGGCAATTTCCCCGGCAGAATTCCGCTGAGGACGGCTTT
Source organism: Bradyrhizobium sp. CCGUVB23 (assembly GCF_024199885.1). Lineage (NCBI taxonomy): Bacteria > Pseudomonadati > Pseudomonadota > Alphaproteobacteria > Hyphomicrobiales > Nitrobacteraceae > Bradyrhizobium > Bradyrhizobium sp. CCGUVB23. The sequence continues at coordinate 6,719,532 of NZ_JANADQ010000001.1, read as the reverse complement.
GAACGCACATCGCCAGTAACCGCCTTTCCACCCAACGGCTACGGGGTCCATGACATGATCGGCAACGTCTGGGAATGGACCGCCGACTGGTACTCGCCGCAGCACCAGGCCGATGCGCTAAAATCCTGCTGTATTCCGGAAAATCCCCGCGGGGGAGGCGAGACTGCAAGCTACGATCCGTGTCAGCCACAAATCAACATTCCGCGCAAGGTTGTGAAGGGCGGCTCTCATTTGTGCGCACCGAACTATTGCCGTCGCTATCGTCCGGCAGCTCGCCATGCGCAACCGATCGACACGTCAATGAGCCATGTACATGTCAGTGAGTCTTGACGACACTTTTAATTGGCACTGCGGGGTAAAGCAAAACGGAGCAATCGTCGCGGAATGCCCCGTCGCTGCCGACAAAGATCGTTCGATGGTTAGAAAAGAAAACCCGCCCGAAGGCGGGTTGCGCAAGGTACCGCAATGGGTCTGCCAATATCAGTCAGCGGCACACGTCTCTGCGGTGTTCCTCTGCAAGCTAGACGCCACGCCCACGGTGAGTTGGCTGGGATCTGCCGACGCCTCAACTATCCGTGGTTTTAGGCGTGGTGTCAGAATCGCGATCTGATTGGGAGAAGCGGGCATGCCGGCCAACATTAGCTGTGGCGTAGCTGAAGTCTCCTCAACGTGGGCCGCTCCCAGCACTGCTACTTGGGTCCGGGAGATCGGGAAGCCCGTCACTTCGAAAGCCGGAAAGCGCAAAGTGCACGCGCCGGCTTGATGGGGCGCCGCACCTGCTACGGAGGCGACGGCGGTTGCGATCAAGAACAGATTTCTCATGATAATACCCCACTGGAATAGAGAGATATTTTCACCACGAATTCCACAGTCACCATAGTTCTAGGTCAGCGACGCATATGTGAACTCGCTCACTAGCCGCGCCGAATTCTGTTTGCGCAATCACTAATATGCTTAATTAAAGGCGGCAGTCAGTAAAACTGTCGCCAGGTGAGATGTTAGTGTCACCAATTGGCGTGGTCTGCCCGATAGCAACGTTCACGGAAAGAATTTCAGGACAGCGCCCCGGACAGTAATTTTCCGCGACTCGAGACGAGTGCGACGACGTTGAATAGAAAAGACCAATCAGTGAAACACATGCGTGTAACGGCCTCGGTTTTGCGAGAGTTCAGCAGCCGGGGTGGGAAAACAACCCAGCAGCACTGCATTTTCCGACTCAACGAAGCGCGATTCCGTCTCTCAGGGGGGAGTTCAGCTCTCAAGGGGGAGTTCAGGCAGACAAATACGGACGGACACCGGGGACCTAAGTCTCCACCGGCGATAGCCAGTGGGCCCACCGCACGCCGAGGCCCCCAGTAATTGATATTTTGCAAGCCCGCGTCGGGGCCGCTTTGATGGCGGCATGCGTAGACCTGTCCGCCCCGAGAACCGCACACCGCCGCCCGGTCACCGTCCGCTCAAGTTAACCTTCGGCGAGATGCGCGAGATGGACGTGCGTGGACGTCCTGGTCTATTGCGCTGAATATCGTTGCAGTCATTTGGTGTTGCTCATAGCCGATCGCTTTGCGGACTAGGTGCGGTTGTCGGACGTCGAGCAGCGGTTCGTCTGTCGCGCCGCTGTGGCAAGGGGGACCGCCGGACATCAATTGTCGGCGGGATGGAATAGGGCGGCGCGATAGATGGGAATATCGCTGGTTGGATTGATCCATCTCAATAATCCTCCTGAGCCCGCCCCTAGAATATCCGCGTCAATGCGCTCACTAACGATGGAGGGCGTTATGATCAGATTGTTTACGCGTGGTTGCTTCACTGAGAGTTATGCCAAGGGGTTAGTTAGCGCACCCGAGGACAGAGAGCCGGCTGTGCGCAAGCTGATTGAGGGTGCAGGTGGCAAGCTTGTTAGCTTTTATTTCACGACCGGCGACTCTGATTTCATGCTCATTTCTGAGGCTGACGAGTCCGAATCCATTATCGCCGCTCTGTTGGCAGCGGTGGCGGCGGGCACAATATCCGGCGTGAAAACAGCAAGAGCTTGGACTGGAGCGGAATTCAAATCGGTGGCCGAAAGGGCTTCCAAAGCAGCTAGCCATTATCGGGCTCCCGGCAAGAGCTAAGAGAGACATTGCCACCAGACGATTTTCGGCTGTCGGATCATTGAGCCGCGCTTCGTCTGCCAGTCCCGCGGCAGGCGCGGCGCGGCACTACTTCGCTACCTACCTGCCGAGTGAACACCGGTGGCGCATCAATCTTGAATACCTTCGATGCGAGAGGCCTCGGTGGTGACTTCCGACGAGGCAATCAGTGTCTCGCTTCGTACAAGTTGGCTCACACTTTCGGCTCGCCAGAAAGCAATATTAAGCTTGCGGATTTTGACCGCGAAGCCTCGGTTGGAAAAACAGAATAATGGTCAAACGGAGTGGGCCCGCCGGCTCATGCTGGCGGGCCCTGGATTGATCGCCCCAGCCGCCAGCGATGCGTCAACAACCGCTGCCGGTTGCGCTTCCCTGTGCGATCGGCGCCGTCGTTCATGCTGCAGGATCAATCACTTTCCAACGGGGCCCCAATAGGTCGCGATCTTGCGCGAGGAGTTACCTAGCTTTCGATAGTTAGGCATTACCGACCGTAGTGGAGGAGTGCGAAGCTCGATACGAACCGCCGGTCGTCGCCGGCCTAGGGACTCGGAGCCGCCGTTTGCATCTCGTGTCCCGGACTGAAACCGGATGCGCCGGGAGGCCCAGACGGCGTGCTTGAGGATGCGGCTTGCATCTCATGCCCCGGGCTGAAGCCGGACGCGCCGGGGTGCCCGGAGGACGAACTTGAGGATGCGGCTTGCATCTCGTGTCCCGGACTGAAGCCGGACGCGCCGAGATGCCCGGCATGATTTGATGAACCATGATGCCCGCTATGCGAGTGCGAGCCTGAAAACACCGCTGAAAACGCCGCTTGTATCGCGTGTCCCAGGCTGAGGCTTGATGCCCCGTGATGCGCGCCATGCGACTGCGGGCTTGAGAACATTGATTGCATCGCGTGCCCTGGAGCAGCGGTCGATGCCGAACTGCCGTGACCGACACCACCAATGCCACCATGTCCCACGCCGCCGCCATGTCCGCCGGATCCACCAACGCCAGCTCCTACCCCGCCACCTGCTCCCGCTCCGGCACCGCCACCACCACCACCGCCGCCACCACCACCGCCGCCACCACCACCACCACCACCAGCGAGCAGCGGCCCGGCCGTTGTGATCAACAATGCAGGTATTGCGGTTACTGCAAGAAGCTTTGCCACCCTCGTCACGATGATCTCCTCTTCGCCCTCACTCCGCGTCCAGCTCCAGGCTACACTGCGGGGCTCGGCGGTGGTTGAAAGTCGAGCGCGCGACCAATGTTCCGCCCAAAAAGTCATCGAATAAGGCAAATGGGCGCGCACGCTGTTTTCTGCGCAGACTGTGACCAGAACGGCACATCTACCCGAGCGGCCCTCCCCGGCGAGATCACACCGCGCACTTCCAACGACCGCAAGTCGGGTTCGATCTCGCCCCTTCCAGGCGAGGTCTTGGGGTTGCTCTCCTCGGGCGAGTATTCCGCATCGACAGCGACAAGGCGGCGAGAGGTGGCCGCCTATTGCGGACTCGATTTACTCACGTTGAGTTCTTCATTTTGCCCCCAGGCGGACTTCTTGCCATAGCGGGAAACGCAAGATTTGCATAAGATTAAGCCTTGTCGTGATCCGCCCGAGGGGAGCGAAATGCGACAACGTGATGGAAACGAGCAACCGATTAAGGGGCGGCGCGCGAATAGGGCCAAGGCTCGCGCGATTGCGGTCCCTTCCGTTGCCGATCTGCAAAAACAGGTCAGCATTCTCTCCCGCGAGTTGAAAGAGACGCGGGAGCAACAGAGCGCCACAGCCGAAGTTCTGAAAGTCATCAGTCGCTCGACGTTCAACCTGCAGGCTGTGCTGCAAGCTCTCGTCGAGTCGGTTGCCCGGCTGTGCGATGCCGACATGGCGCAAATCACTCGCCAACGTGGCGGCGTGTTCTTTCGGGCGGAGGCTTATGGTTTTCCTGACCAGTTTATCGAATACTCCAGAACCATTCCGGTCGCGGCGGACAGAGGCTCGGCGATCAGAAGCGCGTTGCTCGAAGGGACAGCCGTTCATATCCCCGATGCGCTTGCCGATCCGGAATACACCTTCACGGAAGGCCAGCGGCTTGCGGATTTTCGCGCCGTCCTCGCGGTACCAATGCTGCGCGATGGCGCCCCCATTGGCGTCATCGTAATAACGCGGAAGGAAGCGCGTCCGTTTACACAAAAGCAGATCGAATTGGCGACAACATTTGCCGACCAGGCTGTGATCGCGATCGAGAACGTCCGCCTCTTCGACGAGGTGCGGACCAGGACGCGCGATTTGACGGACGCCCTCACCTACCAGACCGGCAGCGCTAACATCCTCAAGGTCATCGCCTCATCGCCGACTGATGTCGAACCGGTGCTGACGGCAATCGTGGAGAGCGCCTGCGTGATTTGCGAAGCAGAAGAGGCCCACGTCGCCTTGAGGGATGGCGATCACCTCGTATTCCAGGTGCAGCACGGGTCGGCCCCGGTTGTCTGGAAACGGCGGCCAATCAACCGCCTATGGGTCACGGGGCGTGCGGCAGTCGACCGCAGAGCTGTACATGTGCATGACCTCCTTTCGCCTGAAGGCGACGAGTTTCCCGACGGGCGCGAACTCGCACGCCGGGACGGTGCTCGCACCGTGCTAGCCGTACCCCTGCTGCGCGAAGGCGAGTGCATCGGCGTAATTGCGCTTCGCCGTATGGAGGTACGTCCATTCAGCGAGAAACAGATTGAGCTGCTGCAGACCTTCGCCGACCAGGCCGTGATCGCGATCGCCAACGTCCGCCTGTTCGACGAGGTCCAGGCCAAGACGCGCGATCTCGAGGAGTCGCTGCAGCAACAGACCGCCACCGCAGACGTGCTCAAGACTATCAGCCGGTCGTCCATCGACCTCGAGACGGTGCTCGACACGCTGGTGGAGACCGTGGCGCGTCTCTGCCGCGCAGACCAGGTATATATGTTCCACCTGCGCCATGACCTGTGGCACCTGATCGCGGCCTGCGGGCTTTCGGCGGAGGCAAGAGAATTCTTTCAAACGCACCCGTTCACGCCTGGCCGCGGCTCGACATCCGGTCGCGCCGCGTTGGAGCGTCGAGCCGTCCTCATCCCCGATGTCTTGCAGGATCCAGAATACACCCTCAGCGAAGGGCAGGAGATCGCCGGCTACCGCACGACGCTTGGCATTCCGCTGCTTCGCGAGGATACGCTGATAGGTGTATACAGCATTGCCCGGACGCTCGTCGAACCTTTTACGAACAAAGAGATCGAACTCGCCACCAGCTTCGCCGACCAGGCTGTGATCGCGATCGAGAATGCCAGGCTCTTCGATGAATTGCGCGGTCGTCAGGCCGAGCTGCGCGTCACGTTCGACAATATGGGCGACGGGGTCGTCATGTTCGATACCGCGGCGCGACTTACCGCGTGGAACCGCAATTTCCAGGAGATGCTCGAGCTGCCCGACGCTTTTCTAGCCGCGCGGCCGAGCTTTGCCGAATATTTCCGCTATCTCGCTGAGCGCGGCGAGTACGTCTCGGCCGATCTCGAAGCTCAACTCAGCCGCACGGTCGAAGACACCAGGCTTGAGATGCGCTTCGAGCGTATGCGGCCCGACGGCCGCGTCATCGAGGTGCGCCGCAATCCGGTACCGGGCGGCGGCTTCGTGCTGATCTATGCCGACATCACGGAGCGGAAGCGCGCCGAGCAGGCGGTTCGCGCAGCACGGGACGCCGCCGAGACGGCGTTGCGCGAGTTGCAGACGGCGCAGGCGAGCCTGGTCCATGCCCAGAAAATGGCGGCGCTTGGGCAATTGACTGCCGGCATCGCGCACGAGATCAAGAACCCGCTCAATTTCGTGAACAATTTTGCGGCACTCTCATCCGAGTTGACAGACGAGTTGAGCGACGTACTCAAACCGGTAGCGTTGCCTAGCAAGGTCCGCGAGGAAGTCAGCGAGCTGACCGGCACCTTGAAGGACAACCTCGGAAGGGTCGTACAGCACGGCAGGCGCGCCGACTCCATCGTCAAGAACATGCTGCTGCATTCCCGCGAGGGCTCTGGTGAGCATCGGGCAGTTGAGATCAACGCAATCATCGACGAGAGCCTTAACCTCGCCTACCATGGAGCCCGCGCAGAGAAACAGGGTTTCAACATCACACTGGAGCGCGATTTCGATCCGGCGATCGGAGTTGCCGACATCTACCCGCAGGAGGTCACCCGGGCGCTTTTGAACCTGATCTCGAACGGGTTTTACGCCGCTACCCAGCGCGCAGGGACGGCCGGCAACGGCTTTGAACCGAGGTTAAAAGCGGCAACACGAAACCTCGGCGACAGGGTCGAAGTGCGCATCCGCGACAATGGTAATGGCATCCCGCTCGAAATCCGGGAGAAGATTTTCAACCCGTTCTTCACGACAAAACCGGCTGGTGAAGGTACCGGGCTCGGGCTGTCCATGAGCCACGACATCGTGGTGAAACAGCACGGAGGTACAATTGAAGTTGTGACTGAACCCGGTTCCTTTACCGAATTCGTTATTACGTTGCTGCGTGTCATGCCTTAGCAAGCAGAAGCAGGGGCAGAGAAATTGAGCACCTATATCCTTGTGGTCGATGACGAACCCGACGTCGAACACCTGTTTCGCCAGCAATTCCGCCGGGACATTCGCTCCGGACGTTTTGTCATGGAGTTTGCGACGTCAGCGGCGGAGGCGCTGGAGCGCACGAAGACGATCGCCGATCCCTTACTGATCCTGATCCTGTCGGACATCAACATGCCCGGCATGAGCGGACTTGAAATGCTGCCGAAGGTAAGGGCAGCGAGGCCGAACGTGCCCGTGATCATGATCACGGCCTACGGCGATGAAGCGACAAAGAAGAAAGCTGCTCAACTCGGGGCCGCCGGCCTGCTGACCAAGCCGATCGACTTCGGGCTGTTGCGCGAGGAAATCGATGAGCGGCTGCAACGGGCGGCGTAGTTCGGTAGTGGCCGATCAGCGAAGTGGCGGCAGCTCTCATTGAGGTCCGCTGAGTGGGGCATAGCGAACACGCTGAGTTCTTCGCATTTTGACCCTCAACGGACATCGGACAGAATGTACGCAGTAGCGAAGCTGGGTTTTTGGCCCCTATCAATGAGCCCGGCTGAAACGATAAGCTGTTGTCTCTTGGGTCGGAGGCGGGCATGAGGCGGCGCGAATTCCTCGGTGCGCTTGGCAGTGCCAGCCTCGCGTGGCCGCTCGCAGCGAGGGCGCAGCAGCACGTACCAGTGGTTGGTTTCCTGCACGGCGGGTCCCCTGGACCGAACGCGCATCTCGTTGCGGCGTTTCTACGCGGGCTAGAGGAATCTGGCTTTCGCGAACGGCACGACGTTGTTGTGGAGTATCGCTGGGCGGAGGGTAAGTATGATCGGCTACAGCAACTCGCCAGTGATTTGGTTAGCCGTCATGTCGCCGTGCTGTACACCGCGGGCGGCTCCGTCGCCGCCATCGAGGCACGCAAGGTATCAGTGGATATCCCCCTGGTTTTCGTCATGGGCAGCGACCCGGTGCGAGCGGGACTGGTGACCAGCCTGCCGCGCCCCGGCGGCAATTCTACCGGCGTTACGCTGAGCACAAGCGCCCTTGAGGCTAAGCGCGTTGAGTTGTTACGGCAGCTCGCTCCCTCCACCGACCTCATTGCGGCGCTGGTCAACCCAGACAATCCGAACGCGCCCGACGTCACCGCAAATGTGGAGACGGCCGGAAAATCCGTCGGTGTCAGCATTCACTTCCTGCAGGCTGCCACTGACGGACAGCTCGACGCGGCGCTGGCCACCCTGCCACAGTGGAAGGCAGGTGGTATTCTTGTTGCCAACGATCCATTTTACGTGTCTCGGCGCGAGAAAATTATTGCCGCCATAGCTGAAAAAGCGTTGCCCGCAGTCTATCAGTCACGTGAATTCCCCGCTGCTGGCGGCCTCGTTAGCTACGGATCAACCCTTGCCGATATGTACCGCAAGTCGGGCGTCTATGCCGGACGCATTCTCAAGGGTGAGAAGCCGGCGGACCTACCAGTCCAGCAGCCCACCACGTTCGAACTCATTTTTAATCTGAGAACGGCAAAGGCGCTTGGCCTGACCATCCCGCAGACGCTTCTCGCCACTGCCGACGAGGTGATCGAATAGCGCGACAACAGTCTGCTGTGGCCCGACGCAGGCCTCCTTGAGGGTCCGCTGCTGCGTCCGCCTATCGGCGCAAAGCGGACTCGTTGTGCTCACTGCGAGTTATTCCGAGTCTGACCCCGAGCAGACCTCTCATGGACGCCAATCCATTTTGGGGCATATGTGATCATAGCGCCTTCTGTCAGCACCGGCGACGGAGGCAGAAACGTTGCGGGCGTTGTCGCCGAACCGCTTGATTACTTCCATTTCGCCGAGGTGCCTGACTGGGGTTTACGGGTTGGTGTTACAGCCCGATCCCGAAACAAGACCTGCTGCCTCGGTGAGGGAAATAGACGTGGCACATCCATCGAAACGGAAGGCAGCGGCTTCGAGCTGGAAGTGTGAAGGTGCTGCAGGCGATGTGCCAGCGAAGCCTGCCACCGATCCCGACAGCGGGATCTTCACCGCCTCGATGGCGTAGCCCGGCGCGGTGCTGACAAGGCAAGATATTTCGACTAACCTGCAAGGCGGGAAGGAACAGGGCCCACGACAGGAGATCGATGAGCACTGTAAAAAACGCTCTGGCCCAGAAGAGTGGCGCCCTGATCCGTGTTCGTTCCGGCGACATGGTCGTCGAAGCCTTGCGCCAGATGCGCGACAACCAGGTCCGGTCGGTGCTGGTCATCGACGACGACGTGCTGGTCGGTATCGTGACCCAGGGTGACTGCGCCATCAAAGTGCTGCTGCCCGGGCTCGATGCGAAGCAGACGCCGGTGGGCCAAGTGATGACGGGCAACCCGGTGACGGTCAAGCCGGACGATCGGCTAGAAGGCTGCATGGCAATGATGGCTGCGCGCGGTTTTCGCCATCTGCCAGTGCTAGACGCAGGCAAGGTCGTGGGCGTGATCTCGATCGGAGACGTCGTCAAGAACATCATCCGGGATTTGGAGCACAACGTGGACGACCTGATGGGCTACATCATGAAGGACGGCCCCGGGGGCTGACAGACGAACCGCGGTGCCGTCGCCCCCGGCCGCGATCCTGCGGCAGGCCTAGTTCTTCCACGATTGAAGACCGCTCGCCGAGGTGGTCTAGCCGCCGCCACGCGAAAGTGGTTTTCTCCTCTCGCGCAACAGACTTTGGTTCAGCCCGGCCCCTGCGGCCGGTTTTTTACGTCAGCAATGCGTCAGGCGGTCGCCGCGATCGCCCGCTTCACCATCATCGGACGCCACCGCTGGCCGACCAATCGATCGCGGACGCGGTGCCGCGCCTGAAGGTCGAGCCGGTCGGCTGTCTTGGTCGCGACGAATTTCATGGTCGGGCGTTGGACAGCCTCAGCGATGGCTTCCGCATCTCGGAAGTCATTCTTCTGCCCCTTCGAGTAGGGGCGCACGTATTTCGCCGGCATCAAGCGAGCGTCGTGGCCAAGCATTTGGAGCTTGCGACTGAGGTGATGCGCGCCAACGCAAGCCTCCATACCGATCAAGCACGGCGGCAAGTTCGCGAGCCGTGCTTCCACCTGGCTGCGTGACTACTTCTGACGCAGCACGATGGCACCGCGGTGATCATGACCCACGAGGTGGAACGAGTTCTTGCCGATATCGATGCCGATCACGGCGATCGCTGTGTTGAGGTTCTGAGACATGGCGTGCTCCTTGACTTGAGCGGCCCTTGCCAGCTTCTCGCACTGGCGGGGCTGGAGCACGGCCGGACCATCCCATTAGCGGAAGTCGAGCGGCCCAATTTGCTGCAATGCGACCACACCGTAGTCGTTCGAAGACTGTGCTAGGCTTTTACAGCGCAGCACTCTTAGGGGCGAGAAATCCATGAGACGGCGTGATTCCCTCACCGGCCTAGCCGTCATGGGAGGTGGTACCACGCTTGCACGTCTGTCCAGCGCGCAAGCACCGCGCAAAATGACGCGGGTGGGTATCGCGACGATTCAACCCCGCACGGGACCATTGTGGACAGCATTCGAACAGCGGCTGAAAGAACTTGGATATGCCGAGGGAGAAAATCTTGCCGTCGAGTTCATAGACCTCAATGGAACGGTCGAAAAAGCAATCCGTTGACCTCATGAGTCCGGAAATGGCCTTAGCCGACCTACCATTCACCTTGGCGAATATCCGCTCTCGTAAATGGCAGACGCCGATGCCGCGCGTAGGCGGCCATGACCTAGCTGGCGAGGAACCGTAACCGACAACCGAGGATACTGAGCTCGACGCGGCCGGGTAGGCAGTTCAACAATGGCTGAAATCAGCTCTCACCCACTTTTGGCGACTGACACCGTAGCGGTGTGGGACGTTTTGTGCTCAGGCACATGCAAGCACAAAAGCGCCGAGGAATGCGTTAGCACAACACATCTCGTGTTTCCTTACCGCGGCGTCTACGTGCATCATACAGGTCAGGTCGAGACAGTCGCGGAAGCGAATCAGGTGGTGTTCTTTAATGAAAGTGAACCCTATCGAGTTAGCCATCCTCTTGAAGGCGGCGATGCAAGTCTATCGATCGGAATCGATGAGGCGACGCTGTTGGAGCTGGCGCCTGCCGACTTCCTCCATACGAAAGCTCGACTCCTTTTCAACCGGCCTCGCATGCGTATTGATGCGCCCGCACAGTTGCTCGCAGCACTTGTGCGTCATCGTCTTGCCCGCGGGATGACTGAGACTCTTGAAGCTGAGGATTTGATCCTATCGCTGGTAAGCCGCGCCCTCGGGAAGCGCACATCGTACGCCGCATCCGGCAGCGTAGGGCGGCAAAAACTGGTGGACCGCGCCAAACTTGTGCTTTCTTCAGATCTTGGACGCCGATGGACGTTGGCTGAGATTGGCAGCGCCGTCGGCGTCTCGCCGGTCTATCTCACTCAGCTGTTCCGGCAAGTCGAGGGTCTGCCGCTTTGTCGTTATCAACTCCAACTGCGGCTCGCCCGGGCGCTTGACCTGCTTGATGATTGTTCAGATTTGACGGGCTTGGCGCTCGACCTCGGTTTTTCAAGCTACAGCCATTTCAGTACCGCATTTAAACAGGCTTACGGCCTTACACCCTCGGCGTTTCAACACTTCTCTCGACTTTCCTGAAGTTGGCCGACCGCCGAACGTAAGATCGCTAAAGATTATGGTAGAGCCGGTGATGCGAGCGGGATATCCAGGGCAACGATCATCCCAAAACGAGGGCCGTCTCGATGACCGATATCATCCTGCATCACTACGAGACCTCTCCCTATTCGGAGAAAGTTCGGCTCGGTCTTGGTCTGAAGGGCTTGGCCTGGGAATCGGTGGAAATCCCCGTCATCATGCCAAAACCCGACCTGACGGCGCTGACCGGAGGCTACCGCAAGACGCCCGTGTTGCAGATCGGCGCAGACATCTATTGCGATAGCCAGTTGATTATGCGCGAACTCGAGCGCCGGCATCCCACCCCGAGCTTTTATCCCGCCGGCCACGGCGCGGCCGATGCGCTTGCCTGGTGGGCCGAGAAGACAACGTTCAGCCCGGCTGTTAGCATCGCGTTCGCGAAGAGACCCGACGCGTTGCCCGAAGGATTTCTCGAAGATCGGGCCAAATTCTCCGGCCGAAATATCGATCCGGCCGCGATGATGGCGGCAGTACCGAACCTGCTCGATCAGTTGCGCGCGCATTTCGATTGGCTGAATCAAATTCTCCGGCCGAAATATCGATCCGGCCGCGATGATGGCGGCAGTACCGAACCTGCTCGATCAGTTGCGCGCGCATTTCGATTGGCTGAATCAGATGCTGATCGACGAGCGCTCATTCTTGCAGGGCTCTGCCGCTAGCCTTGCCGATCTCGCCGCCTACCATCCGATTTGGTTCTTGAAACAAAAATTCGGGCCAACGGCGGTGCCGCTCGACGGCTTTCCGAGGCTGCTGAGTTGGACCGAGCGCATTGCCGCAATCGGCCACGGCAGGCGGAGCCCAACGACCTCGAAAAAAGCGCTCGATGCGGCGAGGGACGCTACGTCGATCGCCAGCGTAATCCCCGATCCGCGAGATCCGATCGGCCGGAAACCTGGTCAGACAGTGACCGTCACGCCGGATGATACCGGACGCGACCCGGTCGTCGGCGAGTTGGTCGCCTCGGGCGTCCATGAGATCGTCATCCGACGCAGCGATCCCGCGGTCGGAGAGGTCTGTGTGCATTTCCCACGCGCCGGTTTTGTCGTGATGTCGGCCTGACGCGCGTCGTAGTGGGCCACGGCAAGACGACGCCAGCAAGAACGCCTCTCCGAGACAATTTCAAATGCCATGAGTGCGACAAGAACGTCTTCTGCACGGGCGTGACGCCGGCTCAGCAGATCGGCAGCGGAAGCTGCAGTATCCCACCGGACCGCGATGCAGATGCGGACTTCGATATCAGCCGACAGCACGACCGACAGCTCCGGATGCTTTGCTTGGCGTGCGATCATCGCCACGCGGCTGTCCGACCGCCGCGTGACGCGACGACTAGTGGAGGCCGTTCTACGTCCTGCCTCGGAGCGCGAAGCTCGATGCGAACTGCTGGTCGTCGCCGGCTTAAGGATTCGGAGCCGCCGCTTGCATCTTATGTCCCGGGCTGAACCCCGATGCGCCGGGATGTCTGGAGGACGTGCTTGAAGATGCCGCGTGCATCTGATGCCCGGGCTAAACCCCGATGCGCCGGAGGGACGACACTTGTAGACCTGGACGGCTCTGCGATTTCCGATTGCCGGCAATTGTCCCACCGGCATCATTTCGCGCGCAGTTCTCGCACGCCGGAGGTGGCTTGGTATCCTCATCGGTTCGCATGGCAAGGGACCGCTATCCGACCGACGACGGCCGGACACTTTAGAAGTTTACGGGTGGATGGAGGGCACCCGGCCTCACCAGTCTATTGGATTGTACCGCAAGCGTCGGCGATCGATTTCTTCTCTCAGCCGCTCGGCTTGCTGCTTGGCGGCCTCGCCCATTAGGCGGTGACGGCCTCTATTGAGCTTGTCAGCCGAGACCTGTTGCTTAAAGTTTTCGTACAGACGCAAAACGCTTTCATCGCTCAGCCCTTCAACACCTATGACGCAATTACCTCATTAAACTTGATCAAGTATTCGGGGATTATTGCATATCATTGGTCTCGGCCAATTGGCGCGCGACGCTAATGTGCGCGCGATGGATGTAACTCACGGCCGGGGCGTGGCTGTCGAAACGTTCGCCGCCACGGACGCCGGCAATTGCAATGGCATATTCTCGCCGCGCGCCCATGCGGCATACTTCTCCGCCGTCCAGTCGCGAGCCGCAGCGCCATGCCATGAATCACTCTCGACCGGTTGCTGCTCCGCAGACCGATAGTCCCGACGTGAACATCGCCGTAGTAGATCAGCGAGTTTTCCCAGCGGGCGATGACGGCGGCTGGGGCAAAACTGCTGAGCTGAATTCGTGCAGTGCGGCGGGTGAAAGCGGGTATGCCATCATCAAAGCGGCGACCTATCCGCCCTCGAACGTCGAGCAGTTCTCGGGCAGGCTACATTTTGCAGGTCGACAATAAGAGCAGAGGTCGAATTGTACCCACGACCAGAGAATGCGGCGACCGAACATCGTAATCCCAAAGCTTCACCAAGCCTCTTTTCAATTTTATCGATCCTTTTAGGCCGCCTTTAAAACGGCTCGTAAATTCTACTCGGGAAAAAGTTGCAATCAGCTGAATGAGGCTGCAATGCGCCTTGAACCCTTTAGCATGAACTTCGACCCTGCTTTGCGACAAGCCTCGCCGAGCTGCGCGCGCGAGCAAGGCATTCTTCGACGCTTTATCCAAGACCAGTCGGGCAGTTATGTGATTATTTCCGCGCTGCTCATGCCCGTTCTGGTCGGCGCGGCCGGCCTCGGCACGGAGGTCGGATGGTGGTATTACAAGCATAAGAATATGCAGAGCGCTGCAGATTCAGGAGCTGTAAGCGCTGCAACCGCTGGAAGCAATTTGGCGGCCGAGGCCAACGCCGTGACCGCCGCTTATGGCTACACGAATGGCTTGAACAACGTCACCATTAGCGTCAGTCAGCCGCCGACGACTGGCAGTTATGTTGCCAACACTCAGGCCGTCGAAGTTGTTGTCAGTCAATCGCAGCCACGGCTGCTGTCTGCGTTGTTTGGCTCTGACCCGGTTCTCATCACCGCCCGCTCTGTCGCGATGCCGAATTCCGGAACGGGCTGCGTGCTGGCACTCGACTCGACAGCAAGTCCTGCAGTGAATGTGAGCGGGAGCAATCAGCTCAATCTCATCAAATGTAATCTCTACAGCAATTCCAGCGCGAGCCCGTCACTGAACGTCAGCGGCAGCGGAACGGTGGCCGCCAATCAGGTTTCAGTTTCCGGGGACATCTCCGGCGCGAGCAGCATCACGGCGACAAACGGCATCAGGACCCATGCAAGACCGACTGCCGACCCCTATTCAAGCGTTTATCCGCCGGCAAAGCCTAGCTGCAGCAACGGCAAGATCACGATCAATGCCAACGGAAAGACCAACTCGCTCAGCCCCGGCTGCTATAGCGGGAATATCACCGTCAACGCTGGAGCCACCCTGGACCTCGACCCTGGTATCTACTATCTAGACGGTGCAAACCTAAGCGTGGCCGGTAACGCTACGCTGACTGGAACTGGCGTAACGCTCGTGTTCACCGGTTCAGGCAGCAACTGGGGCACGGCCTCACTGGGCAGCAACGCGATCATCAATCTGACGGCGCCGACGTCGGGCTCGACGCAGGGCATCGTCATGTATGGCGATCGCAACATGCCGGTGGGAACAACCTTCAATCTGACCGGCGGCGCTACACAGATCTTTAATGGCGCCATCTATCTTCCCAAGGCGAATCTAAGTTTTAGCGGCGGTAGCGGCACCAGCACCTCGTGCACAAAAATCATCGCTGACACCATTACTTTCACCGGCACATCCAATGTTCAGGTCAACTGTTCTGGACTTGGCACCGCCAACATCGGAGTCCAAACCGCGCAACTTGTCGAGTGAGGAAGCTTGTCATGACCATTCAGCCTTTGCTCGGAAGTGTAAGGTCAGTGCGTGTCTGGCGTACTCTTCTTCAGGGTGGCATTCGCGATGCGAGGGGCGCTGCGGCGATAGAATTCGGGATCTTGATTCCGCTCCTGTCGCTGATGGTCGTCTCGGTCACCGATATCGGCCTGGCCGTTTATCGCAAGATGCAAGTTGAAGGCGCCGCGCAAGTCGGTGCCCAATACGCGATTACGCATGGCTTTGACACGACAGGAATCTCCGCAGCGGTAACGAGCGCCACCAATTCATCATCGATCACGGCCTCGCCCGGCGCATTTCAATTCTGTGGTTGTCCCGGCACCGCTGGCCTGAGCACCGTGAGTTGCGGCTCGACTTGCCCGAGCGGCAACCTTGCCGGCACCTATGCCACGGTTTCGGCTCAAGCAACGTACCATACGCTCATCAACTATCAGATCGTTGCTCCGCTTTATACGTTTACCGCCCAAGCGACGTCGAGGCTGCAATGAAGCTCCGAGCTCTGTGGCACGACACCCGAGGAGCCACGGCTCTCGAGTTTGCATTGACCGCGCCCGTTTTTTTCCTGTTTATCTTTGGTATTATCGAATTTGGCCTGGTTCTATGGACGCAGATTGGCTTACAGCATGGCGCCGAGTTCGCGGCGCGTTGCGCCAGCGTCAATCCCACGCTGTGTCCAAGTAGCACTGCCATCACCGGCTACGCCGCCCAACAGGCACTGGGGCTAAGCTTGCCGGCGCAAACGTTCACCTATTCGGCGCCGACCTGTGGCAATCAAGTCAGCGCTACGTATGCTTTTCGATTCCCGGAGATTCTGAACCTTTCGCCGCTAACACTGACAGCTCAGGCGTGCTTTCCGAGTTGAGTGGAAGATGTCGCGTGGTGCTGGCGGCAGCAGATGAGACACTGGTCTCTTGCCCGCGATCGGAAGTGGATAAGGTGTGACTGTGCATCTATATTTCAAACTATGCCATACTTGGACACCTGCTTGGGAATCCTGCGCCGACTGATAGCTAAGGGAGATCCAAATGCCCTGCCCTTAGCTGAAAGAGCTATCAACGAGTACCTGGAGGTCACCCCAGCTATGGCCCGTAAGAGCGATCTGCGGCTTCTCCAGCAGGACGTTCTAGCCCAGCGCAATGCCGTGGTTGGTGTTCAGCGCTCCTTTGCCGAAACCGTGAACGCCTATATCGAAACCAAGTTGGCAACTGAGTGAGGCTGCTCGGCAGATCTATCTCGGAAGTAACTTGTCCCGAATATGACGGGATGTCGGTGTCAGACGAACACGGTGGGGTTTTCGCCACATCGCACGATCGATCTCCTTCTTATCGCCAATCGCTAACCTGCCCTTGGCGTTTCGCGCAATGAAGATTGCATCGCTCATTCGACGGCCGGAGCGTTTGTTCTTCACCTTCAGTTCTTTCCAGAGGCTCAGGCGACCCAGTTTGAGCTTGGCAACTCCTCGCCAATCTCGCGCCGCAAGCAGTCCTTGTTCGTTTCACGTGCACGCTTGCGGCCGCCTGGAAACATCCACAAACCGTCCGATCGACGCCGCACCAACAAGATCTTGCCTCGCTTTGCAGCGACCAGCTTAGACGATTTTGCCATGCCTTCCGTTCATGATTCGCGAAGAGAAGATATGTGGAGAGTGTAGCGAAGCCGGGTTAGCCTTAAATGACAAACTAACGGGCAGCCGGCCCGAACAGCACCCCCGCTGCACATAGTTTCAGCGCGATGCCATCACGCGCACAATCAAGACGAACGCTGCACCGATGATCAGTCCCGCAAGTGCAAATAACATCCAGTTCTGGATTGGAAGGGTCGTAAAAGAGACTTGTCTTGCCAGCCACTCCACGGGCCCCGGCTCCCGTCAGGATCGAATTCCTTTCGATGCTAAAGGAAGCCGATCCCCCGCCACTCCGGACTACTACCAGCCTCGGTAGGCCAGCCAGGCCAACGTCAGCTCTTCCCTATAATCAGTCAGAGCAGTTGTCCTAATGATGTCTCCACTGCAACAGTTAATCCTGTTCGTTAAGTGACCCGCCGGATTTGATTTGAGGTGCGGAATTATCGGCGCGTACCCTGTTGGCTACCGGGGCTGGCTAATACTTCACCAATTCTTTTTTGACCCGGCGGGGCCGCAGCGGCATTCGACGCTGCGGCCTTTTTGCAGCCCGCCAGCGTGAACCGGCGGGCCCAACGTCGGGGCAGCCCGCCGCCGTTCTGAACCGCGAGGAATCGATAATTTGCGAGGCGCATGGGAGGCGCTTGAATCCTGCATGCCGCCCTCACCCCTTCGAGGCTTCGACCGGGTGCCTGCATGCCTCCGCCCTCCCTCGAAACAAGCCGAGGTGCAAGCCCTGTGGCCCAACTCAATCATGTCGCGTGCGCGATTCATTTGTGATTGCTTATGCAATCTGTGTGAAGATGGGCGTGATGGGCTGGTCACGATCGGGCTCAAGGCAAAGAGGTAGAGCACGGATGTCCGATCGAAAAGACGCCCCGACAATCGAGCACGAAACCACTGTCAAGCAGCTCCTAAGGAAGGCAGCCAGACGCAGGCGTCCAAGTCAGGTCTATTCAATTGTCCCTCACGGCCAAAAGACGGACGCAAACCGTGAGTTCGCATCGCATCGCGAGCCGGCCGGCGTCGTGTGGTTTCTTCTCTTTCTCCCCGCCTTTGTGATTGCTTATGCGATCTGTGTGAAGATGGGCGCGATCTAGGTTTACGATGCCGCTTGGATAGCGGCATGCGTAGACCTGTCCGCCGCGAGAACCGCACACCGCCCGTTCAAGATTACCTTCGGCGACATGCGCGAGATGGGCATGCGTGGAGTATTGGTCTGGTGCGCCGATTACCGTTGCAGCCATAGCGTTGCCCTTAACGCTGACTGCTGGCGGGATGAGGTGCGGCTGTCTGACATCGAGCCGCGCTTCGTCTGCCAGGCCTGCGGCCGCCGCGGTGCAGATGTCCGTCCGGACTTCAATTGGAATAGGCCTCCGACTCCGGCTATGGGATATCGATGAAGCGTGGCGCCCTACAGCGGCTCTCGGACGTCAAGCTGATCCCGGATCATTCGAAGACGCGCCTGTGGGCGACTTGACCGACCAGGGTGCTCGCGCCTAACGGGGATTGATCCAGTCCCTGTCGCGCCGCCGGCAGTGAGTGTGCGGGCGGAAGTGCGCGCAAAAAAACCCACCACGGGAGCAGCCCGGGCGGGCATTCCCGATGGCGGGGGGCTTTATTGCATTTTACAGTTGGAAACCGAAGTCTGTTAGTGCGATTGGAAACCCAAGTTTGTTAGACCACCATTGATCAGGTTCACAGCGTCACCGCCGACAGCCACAGCGGCCTGCACGGGAGCGTTGATCTGTGTGATGACCTGGGGGGCTACGGTGATAGGTCCGATAAAATCGCCGCCAGACACCGCCTCGACTTCCATCTCCGTCAGTTCACGGATCATGACTTGCCTCCTTAGGAGAAAAGCCCGCACACCCCTCGGGAGCAGCCCGTGGAGTGTGCGGGCATTGCCGACTTAGCTGATGGATCCAGCCTGGACCCCGGTGTTCGACTGAGGGCCGGCCACCTGGACAACGGAGCCGCCGATAGCAACACCGGTCTGGTTGAGCGAGTTGTTCTGAAGAAGAGTCTGGGTCAACGTCGGGAGCGAGATCGAAGCAACGTTGACAGTACCGCCAGCCACCGCCTCGAGGTCCGTATCGATGAGTTCACGAATCATGATGATTTATCCAAAGAGTTTGTATCTGTGAACAACATCCGGCTCGAAGCGAGCCAGTGCCTCACTGCTCGTGTAGATGCCTGAGGACGGATTTTTTATCTGTGACAGAAATCACCCACCGAACGTCCCTTCGTCAACTCGGAAGCCGCAGCACGGAAGCTGGTCGAGATCGCCACTAGCATCGAGCCCGTGCAAGGCGGTCGCATCCATATCGAGAAGATCAACGCGCCTTTCCTCTACACGCTGAAGGCCAGCGGCGAGGAGTTCGGCGCCGGCATCAAGCACGCGCGCGCGCTGAACAGATGGAAGCCAAGCCCGGAGGTCCCGCCGCACCGCAAGCGAACGAAGGCCCATCGACTCGTGAGGTGAATGCGCGGCCTCAATTCAGCTTGCGACGAAGCTTCCTGATGATCTCCCGCAGGTCGCCAGCGTACTCCTCAATAACCTGCAAGGCCTCTGCTGAGCGCGAAGGATCGGGGGGCGGCGCTTCCCGTTTGTCATCGTCTGCTGCCATGTCTCGATGATCGACGGAAAGCTTAGAAATGTAATTCAGTTACGTTAAAGGCCCGCCAGCACGTACCGGCGGGCCTGTCTCTCCGTCACCGCGTCAGCCGCACGCGTGCGCTGCCAGGCGCTGGCGGTTGCGCCTTTGTGCGATCGTCAGGAATTTACGCAGGTAAATGCGCCCGGCCTGCACCCGTGACACTTTATGACGAGTAAGAATGTGGGGGGTGATTTGGCCCTGCACTTTACTCGCGTTGATACCTCACGGGACGAGCTCGAAATATGGATGGCGAGCAGCGACGGATTTTCGTTCGTGATCAGCAATGAAAGCCGTACCGGTCCCGGGCTTCACGGACAGCCCGGCTTCATTGCCTCGTGGCGGCCCATCCACCTGAACAGGCCGGCAATCAAAATTGCTGGGTCTCCCTTCAAGACCTTCGCCGAAGCCGAGACTGCCTGCGAGGCTTTTCTGGTACACCTGACGCAGTAACGAATGGACCTAAATGCGATCGAGCGCGATTTCCTGAGACGGCTAGCTTCCGAATCCTGGTGCGCTCAGACGCCCAAGAGATTGATAATTTGCCGATATCTCCCGGTGCCGCTTTGATCGCGGTATGGTTGGACCTGTCCACCAAGAGAACCGTACACCGCCTGGTCACCGCCCGGTCGAGATAACCTTCGCCGACATGCGCGAGATGGGCGTGCGCGGCGTCCTGGTCTATTGCGCCGACCACCGTTGCGGCCATTGGACGACCCTGAGCGCCGATCGCTGGCCGGATGAGGTGCGCGTGTCCGACATCGAGCCTAGGTTCACCTGCTCTGCCTGCGGCAGGAGCGGTGCCGATGTCCGGCCGGATTTCAACTGGAATAAGCCGGTGTACGTCTGCGATGGGTTACCGTTGAGGTCCCTCTGCCTCACCGTCGGGCTGGATATTTCGCGATCATTCGATTCTCATGCAGTGCAGCAAGGGCGAACTCTATTCGAAAACCTCGTCGGCGAGTGCCAGCAAGGTGGAAGGCACGGCAATGCCGAGCGCTTTGGCGGTCTTGGGCTAAGAGTTCTTGATTGGACGTTGAAGTTCTAGTGAGCCCAAACAATACTAGGTCGACCGGAATAATCCTCTTCAAGGAGCGTCCCGATGCCTGACGTAAGGGAAAAGCAACGCGAAGCCCGCCGGAAGATCATTCGCCAATGGGCGAAGCTTCCGAAGGATAAACGGCAGTCTATGGAGGGGATTTCTGAATTCGCCAGGACCGCCGCTCAGCAGAACGAGAACGCATTCGTCCGCAGTCATCGCGATCCGTATCAGAAGATCATGGGATGGCTATTGCCGCGTGCTCATCTCTGAACGACTGAGTCCTCTGCACATCCTTCGAAGGCGACACCGGGTTCTTCAGCTTGACCCGATGTGGCGAACGGCCCGCGCGACTTAGGGAGCAAACCACGCACCTTGTCGCAGACATGTCGCTGCGCTGGCCGACGTTATGTGCCAACAACTGACCTTCGTTTTGATTTGCGTTAGCTTACGCAAGTCCCGCGATGATCTTGTCAACGTCCGCTTCCGGGAACACCTTGACCGAAGTCGTCCGTACGTTCCCGATGGCGGCCAGCGACAAGAGAAACTTGGCCATGGCCTCATCGTCGGTGGCCTCGGCGTGGATGATGAGGTCATATGTTCCCATGGCGAGATAGCCGGCCTTGATGTCAACGCCAAACTTTTTGCCCAACTCCCTGGCGGCCGCTCGACGCTGCGGCATTTCCTTGATGGTCCGAACACCTTGCTCGGTGAAATTGCAGAGAAGCATGTACGTGGACATGTCGATTCTCCTTTGACAAAGAAGCAATGGACTTAACGGGTCCACGTCGTGGATTATGTCATACTGCCTGACCCCGCCCAACCACCAAGATCCCCGCCGCTGCACACCCACTCGCGCGAGGACGAACTGGTCTACGCGGTGCAGGGGCAGCTAATCGCGCGGGTCGGCGATGCCGCGTCGAGGTGGGGCCGGGCGCCTACGCGGCTCTTCCCGGCGGTGTGCCGCATACGATCGAGGTGGTCGGCGACCAGGCGACCCTGCTGCTCAGCTTCGTGCCGGGTGGGCTGGAGCGCTTTTTGGTCCCCCGGGACGGGGCGGGACCGTGCCGGAGCGAGTTCATCCTGAAGAGGCTCTCTCGAACTCTCCCGAAACCCCATCCGGGCGACCTGCGACACTTCAACCCGACCCAGCGCTTGCCCGATAGCAGGCTGCGCCATAGGTTTCCGCCGAGGGGCCATCCTGAGAGGCTGAGGAGAAAAAAAGATCGGACGCGGGGCTAACGGCGCGGTGCCTCCATCGAAGCTGGCCGACCTGGCGTGAAGCAGTCCAGGATCCGGCGATTGACCGGGAGCAACGTCGTCGGAAGAGCACCGATATGGCGCGCGTCTGCCGAGGCGAAGTCACGGCCTCGTGCGGAGATTGGAAACAGGCCATGGAGATCGATCGCACCACGTTCGGCACCATCACGATTGACGGAAAAACCTATGAGCACGACGTGATCATTCGTCTATCCGGCGAGGTGGTGAAGCGAAAGAAGAAGCTATCGAAGAAGTACTACGGCACCTCTCATGTCCTCTCGAAGGACGAGGCGAAGTTCGTCTTTGAGAACGGATGCGAGCAGCTCATTCTCGGCTCGGGCCAGTTGGGCAATGTGCATCTATCGCCGCAAGCTGAGGCGTATTTCGTGAAAAAGGGCTGCAAGGTGCTGTTGCAGCCGACCCCTGAGGCGATCCGTACGTTCAACAGGTCGCATGCGAAAAAGATAGGGCTTTTCCACGTGACGTGCTGAATCGGGCAGGCGCCAGCTGCCACTACGCGGCGGCCGGAATCCTCGACGAGACGTCCAATACCCCGCGAGGACCGGGCGGCGGGCGCCGACATCCCGGCAACCAGGAGGCAACCAATGCAGCTCAGCTCAAATGCCATTTCTGGCGGCTCAGCGATCCCGCGCCGTTTCAACTGCGATGCAGAAGACCTCTCCCCACCGTTGGACTGGCAGGCCGCACCTGAAATGACCGCTAGCTTCGTCCTCCTTTGTGACGCCGAAGTTGTGGTCATAGCTAGATCGCTTGGGCTAGCGCCTGGCGACGCATCGGCAGCTTGCCGCTCTTGACGTGCTGGCGGCCCATTCTGACGGCATCGGCGCGAGCGTGTCCGGTCTGTAGGATCAGCTCGAGTGCCAGCCTCGCCCTGGTACCAGGCGCGTGCCGCCCCCGGTACTTCGTGATCTCGTCTTCACTCCAAGGGTGGAAGCGCGTCGACTTCTTCAGCTTCGCCAGCTTCACGCCGGCCAACGGGTCGACCTTCATCATGCCGATGGACAAGCAATGATCGACAAAGCCGCGAAGCGCCTTGCACCAATTACGCTGCACGATCGGGCCCTTGCCGTTCAGGATATTCTGCAGCGCCTGGGTGTGCATCATGGCGATGCGCTTGTCGCCGTGATCGTTGCGGAAGTTTTCGAGGATGGCGCGCCGGTTACTCTGTGTCGATTTCGCGAGGCCCTTCGTGAAGGCGGTCGACTGATAGTAGCTGACCAGCGCCGCATTCACGGTGCCAGGGATCGTGCGGCCCGCGCCGAGTTCGGGTTTTGCCTGGTACCTCGGTCATCGCTGCCTCATGGATCGCCATGAACGATGGCGACCACGGCAGCACGTCGTCCGGAATACGGAGTCTAATCTTGGGGCATCCATCGACGGAGATAATACGCAGTGGTGCAGCGCTGGGTCTGGTACTCATGCACGAAAGGCGGGTTGCGACGCTTCATCGAACTGAGTCCCATTCGTTAGCCGAATGGTCGACATCCTGCCCCTGCCCCAGTTTACCTGCAATGACCACCATACGCCCATCGGGCGCAATCTCGACCCGCCCCGACACCCCCACCTTGGCCAGCCTTGAGGGCCTTGACCAGGTCTGATTGGCGGAAGTGCTGGCGGGCGCGGGACATGGATTAGACCGTCTCCGCCCTCACGACGTCGACGTCCCTCTCGGCCGCTGCCACGGTCAGCAGGAAGTCGCTGACTGAACGCAACTCAGCTGCTGAGCACTGGCCTACAAATCTCGCGGCCGGCTTCGTGCGCAGTTCAAATAAGTTGGTAACGGAATTGAAAAACGCCCCGGTCCCCGCCCATTCCGTGCCAGCTTCCAACCTTTGCGGTTCTGGTGGCGTTAGAGTTAGCGGCAGGTCTGGCGGAGGGCCATCCAGGATAGCCTCAGCCTCCGCGGCTTCATCCTCCGACTCACGTATCGACGCGGCCTCCTCGGCCTTGCATTCGGCCTCTAGATCTTCCTGCTCAATCTCGTCAACGATCGATGCAGCAGCGGAATCGGTCTCCGGCTTGCTCTCTTGAAGCGCCATGCAGCCGCCGACGGGCACCGCTGTGCCGACCATCGTACACCTGCCAGATGGGTCGACGGTGACACCGAGCGCCAGCGGGGCAGATCCTGGTGTCCTCCATGTTCGTCCCCGTTCTGCTCGGGGCCGGTTGGCAGATTGTGGTGAGCGGCGGCACCACGCACGTCCCGTGATTGCAACCCGCGACCAACCTCGGCGTGCTTTTCAGCGGGCACGCGGTCGCGCTCGGCGTCGGTGGTGAGGTTCTCCATCCACCACCGACGCCAACTTTCCAGATCGCGAGCGACGGGTCTTCCCGCGTCGCGTGCGGCTCGCGGTGTGTCGGCATTGTTCATCCTCATGATCCGAAACTCCTTGTATCTGGACGATGCCGCAACACTGCGTCGCCCACTGTCGATGACGGGGCGAAGGGTCGCGGAGCCGGTTCGCTGCGTTGGATCAACGCTTCGAGACTGATCGAGCACCGACCTTGCCGTTGCGTGATTTGCGAGGCCCGCTCAGTTGATGGGCCGGCGCAGCTTCGCACCCCCTGCACTTCCCGAGGTTGCTGCCGAAACGGGCTCGGCGCCTTCGCGGCGCTTGCCACTCGGGTGGCCAAAACGGATCGCCGGAGCGACCCGTCGACACACATCGGATCAACCCGCCCGCCTCGCACGCACATGTGACTGGAGAAGCCCGGAATTGCAGGCGCCTGCCGAAGGATCACGAAAACAGAAAGACCCCGATCAGCAAACCGATCGCAAAAGCGCAGAGGCCCAAGGTGCACGCGGAGATGACCCGAGTGAGGTTACGTAAATCTTGATCCACTACCGGCTGGGATTGATCGGTCATTCCGGCCCCCCTGCGCTGGGCGTCGTCCTAACAGCCTTCTCCTCATAGGTGCCCAAAAGAAGGCGATAGACGGTCACGGGCGATCACGATTTTCGGAATGACGCGCAGGCGAGGGCCGCCAGCGCACGGCGAAGCAAAAGCCCCGCCGGCTCGTGGGCGGGGCAGGAACGGCTCGTTGCGGTGTCCAAACGGAGAGGCCGCCAGCTGAGGCGGCCTCAAGTGACCAAGCACAGGTCCTGTTTCAGAATCCGGGATTACTTGGTCGGACCGGGGCAAGTGCCTTAAGCTGAAAATCCCACCAAGTTGGGATTTTCATTCGTCCGCCACTTACTGAGTCCAGCTCATCGATCCTCAATTCCTCGCTTCTCAGTTCGCGATTTTTCAGTTCGCGATTTTTGCTATTCAGATCATCGGTCATGGGATTTCCCTGCTTGCTTCAGGATGGGATCCTTCCCGCCGGACTGACAAGGCTAGGACTGTCCCTAATGAGTTACTGTGCTTGTTGTCACACAAGCAACCCCCGGCTGGCAGGGCGGGCTCGGTGTGGGCAGTTGGGTTGTTACTTGGGCCGCTTCGGGCGCTTACGCCGCTTCTTCGGGTTGAAGCGCCCTCACCGACTTCAAAAGCCCCGTCGCATCACAGTGATGGCCATCACTGATGGCGGGCGCTTCGGGAGCGATAAGGGGGTGTCAGGCCGCGACGGCGAAGATGATCTGCTGGGACGGACCAGCGTGGAGGGAATGGAGATTGGCATGGCTTCTCGGGTTGGGATTGCTTCCGAGGATTTTCGGAAACAAGTGATGGGATACGGGCTGACGACGGCACGGATCCTCTATCGGATGCCGGATCATCGCTCGCTGCTGCAGACCTATGTCTGGCAGAATTACGATCTGTTTCCGAAATTCCCGGCGCTGCAGGATTTCCTCGCCTTCTGGCGGGAGAAGCTCGACGGCCCCTTGTTCTCGGTCACCGTGGCGCATTCCAGGCTGATCAAGCCGGCTGAACTGCGCGCCGTCGATGGCGTGTTCAGGTTGCATTGAGCAAATGGTGGCCAAAGGCGCGCGCAAACTGGAGTTTGATATGAAGCGTCTGATGATTTCTGCACTCGTGTTCATCGCTCTGCTCGCTGCTGGGACCGGCCTGTTCCGTTCGCACGCGCTCCTGATCGACAGTCGGGTCGGAACCACGGGCATGGCGACATCGACTTCGCAAGGCTATGGCGCCAGGGGCACCGATATCCCGATCGAGGATTTTGAGGATCGGTCGCTGGAATTCCCGAGGGAGAAAAAGTAGAGCGCGATGTGAGTTCGCCCCGGCTGACCGCTAGTAATTGGGTTCGCGCAATTTGCGCATCAGCGCCAGAAGTCCTTGAACCGATCGGGTGCCAGCTCGGTGTCAAGCACTCGCCGTCGGAACTGGCCTACGGGTAGTCGCTTGCTGATCTTTAATGTCGGTGATCGCGGCTTCCCCCAAGATCAGTCGGCCATACGACCGGCGGCCCCGGCCTAAGTGGCCGCGCTTCGGCCGATAGGAAGTGCTATGACCGGCCTTTCCGCAACATAGCGGCCTAGGTAAAATGACCCTCGTTTCGCATAAGTGCTTAGCGCTTACATTGGCAGAGTTTCGTGAACATGACGCGCGGGCGACGGGTTGGCATTGCTGCAGCTATCGTGCTTGCTGTCTTTGCGGCCTACGAAATAATGACATCGTTCCTCGCCTATACCGGTGATGCCTATGTTGAGTCCGATCTGGTGTCGGTCGCGCCTCAGGTCACCGGTCGTATCATCGACGTGCATGTAACCGACAATCAGGACGTTGTTCGGGGCGATTTGCTGGCAACCATCGACCCTGTCCCATTCCAGTTGATGGTCGACCAGGGACGTGCTGAGGCCGCCGAAGCGCGTGCTCAGATCGCATCCGACCAGCACAGGATCGCGTCGGCGCAGGACGCGCTCGTCGCTGCCAGCTCGGCAGCCAACTACGCTCGCGAGACGCAAACGCGAATGATGACCCTTGCAACTTCGCAGGATATTGCGCTTGCCGAACTCGACCAGGCGAACGATGCACTGCGGCGCGCCAACGCTGCGCGCGATGTGGCAAAAGAGGCCGTTGCGTTGGCGCAATCCACCGTGTCGATGCACGAGGCGGCGGAAACGCGGGCAACGGCCGCACTAGCTATGGCGGAATGGCAGTTGGCACGCACCAAACTGGTGGCGCCGACCAGCGGGACCGTCACCTCGTTAACTCTGCGTGTCGGAGACACCGCGCAAGCCAATGTACCTCTGATTGGCATCGTCGATGCTAATGCGTGGCGCATCGTTGCCAATTACAAAGAGAGTTACATCCGTGGGTTCGCGATCGGTAGCACTGGCTGGATATCGTTAGACTCTAGCCCGTGGCACCTTCATCGTGCGAGGGTCGTCGGTATCGCTCGCGGCATCAGCCGCGACCCGGTGCCCAATCGTCTGCTAAACTATGTTGCGCCAACCACCGACTGGATACGCCTGCAGCGCCGCTTCCCTGTAACGCTGAAACTGGTCGATGCGCCACCGAACTTGAAGCTCTATATGGGCGCCGATGCGCGAGTGGTGGTTCTACCATGAAGGATAGTCAAACCGAGGCGAAATCGCTGCTGCGCGACACGATAGCTCGACTGTACCAAGAGCTAGCGGAGATCCGATTCGGCAACGCGCGAGGCCAGCATTGCACGAGGATTACACTTGCGGTTGCCCTTGCCGTCATCGCAGCCTTGGTGTTGCAGGTAGATGCACCCTGGTGGGCAGCTATCAGCGCTTTCGTGTCCATGCAGGTCACCGCACCTTCCTCCATCGCGCGCGGCGTCTTGCGCATCGGCGGCACGACAATTGGCGCAGCGGTTGGCTTCTTCCTGGGCCCCTGGCTGATCGAGGATCAAATTGCACTAAGTCTTGTGTTGTTTGCGCTCACTGTGACCGGCGTGCTTGGCCTGCAGCTCAGCGGACACGGCTACGCCTGGCTGCTGGGAGCCGCTACAGCTAGTTTGGTGCTGTTGGCAGCACTCGACGATCCGGCGTCCGCGCTGAACATTGCCTGCAACCGTACCGGGGAAGTGACAATCGGAACGATTACCGCGATCCTGGTGTCGCTTGTTCTGTCGCCGCAGGGGGAAAATTTGAAAGTGGGCCCGGCAGCACCCGGCTGGTCGGACCTATTCGGCGCGGGGTGGCCGTCCATGCAGCACGCGCTGAGCGCCGGGCTTGGAGTGATGCTGGTACCCTGGGTTTGGAATTGGCTCGAATTGCCAAGTCTATCGCAGGCGGCGATTACTATCGCTGCCGTTATGGCGATGCAGACAACCTCCGAAAACGAAGCAGCGAATCTTCAAAAGGTCGCGATACGAGCTACGCACCGCATCCTTGGGTGCTTCATTGGGGGCGTCGCCGGTCTCGCACTGTTGACGGTGTCGTTCGAGAGTTTCCTGCCATGGCTCGCGGCGTTGAGCGCGGGAGTTTGGATCGGCGCGCACGTCCAGAACAGCACGCGCGGCATCAGCTATGTGGGCACGCAGGGTGCCGTCGTTTTTATCATGACGTTAGTGCAGGGTAGCGGCCCTCCAACGAGTATCATGGCTGGAGTCGACCGTTTTGCCGGCGTCACCGGTGGAACGCTGCTAGTGCTGGCGGTTTCGCTCCTCACGGCGTCATCACCGAGGGACAGTTCGCATTCAGCTCAACGGGGTGCTTGAGGAGGTCAGCTTTTTCTCTGCAGGAAGCGATTGCGCCCATGTCGAGTTGCTGATGACCCTCAAGCTGCCTTGAACATGAGCCCGCTACCTAAGAAGTTCTGTTTCGCCAGCGGCGGCAGGTGTCCGCCGCTTCCCGGCGAGGGCAAGGTCGAGCGCTTTTTTCCAGCCGGCTCGGGCCTGGCTTTTGCTCGACCGAACAGGGTCTCGATCATTCCCATTAGCGGCCCTTGCGCTCTGACTTTACTTCTCGCGCTCCCACACGACGCGCCTGAAATCCGTCTTGCCGGGAGACTTGCCGGGACCTTGACAGGGCTTACAGGGTGAGCGGTTGTAGCCGCTGGGTGTCTTTTCCCTTGGCATCGCCGGCCAGGTTCTCACGGTAGGGTCGGAGACAGGCGCCGGTTTAGGTCGAAATTCGTGTTCTCTTGTCTCGCTCTTTCGTCTGCGAGTGTCACAGCGTCTCGACCATGCCACGTTTCCAGCCCCAGCCACCTCGAACGCAGTGTGCGCTCCGCGGCAAGTTGCGCATCGGTCAGCATCGCGACGTGGAGGTCACTGATGCCGCTCATCCCCTTCCGGTCGTCTCGCAAGTTTTTTGTTCGCTCTACCCGTCGCGTACGGCGAGGTCCCCTGCATTGGGTTGCCTTTGCAAAGCAGGTTCTCGAAGCCGCTCACGAGACGACACTCTGGGCGACCGTCCTGAATGCGCAGCGCGGCGGCTCCAGATGTCTCCTGCTAACAAGCCTCGGTGGGGGAGCATTCGGAAACGACGAGAGCTGGATCGCGGCCGCCTTGACTCGCGCCCTCCAGCTTGCATACGCATTTGATCTGGACGTCAGGCTCGTCAGCTACGGTCCTCCTCACCCATGTTCACCCGGATTGCTCAGGCGTACTCCTAAAGGGAGACCTCCGAACAGACGCGACCAAGGCGTCGGGCGGCTGCGATTCTTCAGAGAGCCGCCTCTGCCCGCGCACGTGCTTTCAGAAGCTTTCGGGTGGCGGTCGGAAGGCCGCCATAGGCCTTCTCCCGGGTCAGCATCCCGGCTTTTTCCTTGAAGCCTCTCGTTATCCCACGTCCCAAAGCAGACATTGCCGCTCTAACGTGATAACTTTCAAAAAGCTGGGAGTCGATTTGCGGAGGTCCACCCGAAACTCGTGGGGGCTAATGCCATGAGACTTCCTCGGCGTCGGCTTTTGCGCTTGGCAGCGGGTGCTGCCGCACTCCCAGCCCTCTCGCGGAGCGCATCGTCTGACACCTACCCGACGCGACCGGTGCGTTTGATCGTAGGCTTCGCCGCCGGCGGGTTTACCGACACCTTGACGCGCCTGTTAGGTGCATGGCTGTCCGAGCGGCTCAAGCAGGAATTCATCGTCGAAGATCAGCCTGGTGCCGGCTCAAATCTCGCCACTGAAAGGGTCATAAGGGCACTTCCGGACGGCTACACGTTACTGATGGCCACGTCGACGAATGCTATCAATGCGACGCTCTACAAGAATCTTAAATTCAATTTCCTACGCGACACCACACCGGTCGCTAGCATCACCCGCACGCCGCTTATTATGGTGGTCAATCCGTCATTTCCTGCCAAGGCCGTTCCCGAGTTCATCGCCTATGCCCGGGCCGCTCCGGGCAAGATCAATATGGCGACAGCCGGCATTGGAAGTCCGTCTCATCTTGCCGGCGAGCTGTTCATGACGATGACCGGAGTTCTGTTGATCCCAGTGCACTACTCCCGCACCATCTACCTCTCCGATATGCTTGCTGGACACGTGCAACTGGTATTCAGTCCGCTACCCACGGTGATCGAGCAGGTTAGGGCGGGCAAGTTGCGCGCCCTTGCGGTGACCAGCGGGACACCTTTGGTTGCGCTGCCAGACGTCCCGACCATCAGCGAGTTTGTGCCGGGCTATGAGGCAAGCGTATGGAATGGCCTAGTCGCGCCGAAGAACACGCCGACCGAGATTGTTGACAACCTCTACAAAGAAATCGATGCCGCCCTCGCCGATCACAAGATAGGAGCACGACTGGCCGGTGTTGGCGTCGTTCCAAAGTCGATGACACCAGCTGACTTTGGCAGGTTCATTGCCGAAGACACCGAGAAGTGGGGCAAAGTAATCCGAGCGAACAACATTAAGGTGGAGTGAGCGCGCCGTACGCTAGCGCTTAATGTCAGTCTTTCGCTCTTCGTCCACGTGAATTGTCGCCGCTTTTGGCGGGACCAGGCGCAATCCTCGTAATGATGTTTGGAATCTGGACCCGACTTACGAGTCGGAGACTCCGATTTCACTTCGGCGCAGCTCGTTTCGGAACAGCACTCGCCCCTTCGGATAGATCGAGCGGCTGATCAACAGGATAGTCTCTCCGTCGAGATAGTACCATCGTCGGACCAGCATCGCAGGACTGCCCTCCGGAGCATCGAAGACCGCGGCCATCTCGTCGTCATGAACAATTGGCTCCATCTCTTCGACGATCTTGCGCACCCGAATTCCGAACACCCGTTCAGCGGTTCCGGCAATCGACCCCGTCAGTTCGAAGAGATAAGGCCGGATCGCCGAGAAGCTCGCGGCGATGTAGGCATCGGTCAGGGTAAGCAATGGCTCATCCGGCCCTCCTGGTGATTTGCGAACGCCTTGGAACAAGAGGAACTGGCGGCCGAATTCGCAGCGAAGCTCTGCCGCCAGGGCCTCATCGGCTATGACGTCGCGGACCTCCAACGGCTGGAGCGGGATCGTGGTCGCGAGGAACTCATCGATTGATCGAGAGATTGCGGTGAACTTCGGCGTTTGGGGCGTTTGACGCAACACCGTTGTGCCCGAGCCGCGTCGACTGGCCACCAGTCCGCGCGCGCGGAGGTCGACCAGCGCCTCGCGAATGGTGAACCGGCTCGCGCCGAACATGCGCATCAACGCGAACTCGGATGGTAAGCGGCTGCCGGCGGGGTAGTCGCCGCGCACGATGGCATCGGCGAGTGAATCGGCGATCCGGCGAAATAACGGTCCCCCGGTAGTGATGGAATCGTGAACCATGCAAGCAAGATACGCTTGTCCGGATGTCCGTGCAAATATTTCTTGACGGATGCCTTTGCGAAGGATATTTGTCCGGACAACCGGTCAAATTAGAGAAGGGACCAACCGATGTCAGACCTTTCCCTGATTCGTAGCCTCCTCTTCACGCCAGCCGATCGTCCGGACCGCTTTGCTCACGGACCTTCGTCCGGCGCAGACGGCGTCATCCTCGATCTGGAGGATGGCGTCGGCCTCCCCGCAAAGGCGGCCGCTCGCAATGCCGCGTTGGCGTTCTTCGCCGATTCTGCTGCCGCACCGGCCGGCTTCGTCTGGGCGCTGCGGCTCAACCACGTCACCACGGATGCGGGGCTCGAGGACCTCATGGCCCTTCGGGCCGCGCGCAAGCCGGCGGTCGTCGTTCTGCCCAAGACCGAGTCGGTCACCGAGGTCGAGATCGCGCTGGCTCACCTCGGCGCCGGCAAAGCGACTCCAAGCATCGTCGCGCTGATCGAAAGCGGGCGCGGCCTTGCCGCGGCCGACGAGATCGCCAGGCATCCGGCGGTCGCGGCACTTGCGTTCGGCGGCGCGGATCTCGCCGCCGATCTGCACGCGGCGCTCGCCTGGGAGCCGATGCTCTTCGCGCGCAGCCGCATCGTGCAGGCGGCGGCGAGCGCCGCGATCGCCGCGTGGGACGTGCCGTTCCTCGACATTCACGACCCCGACGGTCTCAAGCGCGAGACCAGCGCCGCCAAGACGCTCGGCTACGTCTGCAAGCTCGCCATTCATCCCGCTCAGATCGCGCCCATCAACGCCGTCTTCACGCCGTCAGCGAACGAGCTCGCGCGCGCCCAGCGCGTCGTCTCCGCGTTCGCGGCGGCGCATGGCGGCGCCTGTCAGGTCGACGGAAAGATGATCGACGCCCCGGTCGTCAAGGCGGCGCGCCGAACCGTCGCGCTCGCCGCTCAAGCAGCCTGAAACCCCAAAACGCAGGAGATTACCCCATGAGTCTCTACGCTTACGTCCGCGTCGGCAAGAACCGCTACCGCGAGCGCTTCGGCCTGAGCTTCGAGGATCTGCATGAGGGCATGCGCATCCGCCATCGTCCCGGCATCGACGTCTCGCAGCAGGACAACCGCGAAGACGCGGTCGATCTCGTCAACAACGCGCAGCTTCACTTCGACAGTCACTACGCGGCGCAGACCGAGTGGAAGAAGCCGCTCGGCGTGAGCACCATGACGGTGCAGCGGCTGCTCGGCATGATCTCGCGCAGCTGGTACCGGCGCCGAGCGATTCTCGGCATCGACAGCATCGCGATGACGCATCCGGTCTTCGGCGGCAACACGCTCTACGCCGAGTCGACCGTGACCGGGCTGGAGGCAGGCGCCGACCCGGAGGTCGGAATCGTCACGCTCACGATCGACGGGCTCAATCAGGACAACGTGACTGTCTCAAAAATCAGCGCCCGGCTGGAAATGTACCGGCGGGGACAGCATCCCGAGGACCGCCCGGACGAGCCGCCCGCCGAGGAGGAGCGCTTCCGCTCGCATTACGTCGACGCGCAAGGCGCGCTCGTCGAGCAGACCGGGCTTGCCTTCGAGGATATGAAGGAAGGCGAGACATTCGTCCATTGGCCGGGCCGGACCATCGCGTTCGAGGAAAGCCGCCTCCACGCGCTGCGATCCCTCGAGATCAATCCACGCTGGCATGATGCCGCTTATCTGAAGAAGCATCAGGCGATCGCGCCGGCGGTCTTCGAGCCGCTCGTCGTCGGGTTCGTCACCGCGCTGACGACACGCACGCTCGGCCGCGTCGTCGCCAATCTGGGCTGGACCGGCATCGAGCTGCCGCGCCCCGTGAAGCCCGGCGAGACAATCTACGCCGAGTCGACGATCGGCCCGGTCCGCGCATCGCACTCGCGGCCCGGCCAGGGCATCGCAAAAGTCGAGACCCGCGCCTTCGTGGAGGGCGGCGACCTTGTGTGCCGCTATCAGCGCGCCCTGCTGGTCTATCGCCGCGGCATGGGCCCTTACGCCGCGGCTGGCTACTGAATGAACGCAACGGAGGCAACAATGACCAAGCATGAAGATCTGTATCGTCGTCGGCTGACGTCTCCCGAACTTGCCCTGTGCGACCTACCGAAGCGTTGCAGCGTCCTCCTCGGCATCTTCGCCGCCCAGCCCCCGGCGCTCGTCCGCGCGTTCGCGGATCGCGCGAAGGCGGGCGATCTCAACGAAGCGCTCGTCTACTACATGCACGCGACTCCGGCGACGATCGAGGCGCTGATGCGTCTCGACCTTATGGACGTGATCAAGCTGTATCCGTTCTTCCTCGGCGCGGGCGAGCGTGGGCTGGCCAGGCAGCTCAACGAGCGCAGCCGCAAGATCGTCCATTTCGTGCCGAATTCGTTCAGCGAAATCCCCGGCATCGTCCGCGAGCGGCCGCCCTTCGACGTCTTCCTGCTGCAGGTCGCGCCGATGGACCGGGCCGGCTGGTTCAGCTTCGGTCCGAGCGGCGCCTACTCCCTCGCCGGCATCGAGCGGTCGAAGCGAATCATCGTCGAGGTCAATCGCAACATGCCGCGCAGCCACGGCACAGGTCAGGTGCACGTCTCCCAGGTATCGGCGATCGTCGAGAACACGAGCGAGATCAGTGCCTACGCGAGCAAGGCGACGACCGACACCGACCGCCAGATCGCGGCGCATGTCATGCCAATGATCCAGGACGGGGCTTGCGTGCAGTTCGGCGTCGGTGGCGTGCCGAATATCATTGCTGGCGCGCTGACCGACCGGAAGAATCTCGGCGTGCACACGGAGCTCCTGAGCGATGGGCTCGCGAGCCTCATCGCCTCCGGCGCTGTCACCAATCGGCACAAGACCACCGATCGCGGCAAGAGCGTGTTCAACGTTGCGATGGGTACTGCCGCGACCTACGACCTAATTGACGACAATCCGTCGATCGAATGTCGGATGGCCGATTACGTCAACGATCCGCGCGTCATCGGAGAGAACGACAACGTGGTCTCCGTCAACGCGATGATCGAGGTCGATCTCACCGGTCAGGTCAATGCCGAGTTCCTGGCGACGCATGAGTACGGAGGCGCCGGCGGCCAGCTCGACTTCGTCAAGGGCGCGTCATACTCGCGCGGCGGCCTGTCGTTCATCGTCGGGTCCTCGACTGCCGCTCACGGCAAGGCGTCACGGATCGTGCCGAAGCTGCAAGGTCCGGCAACGGATGCGCGGATCGACACGCAATACATCGTCACCGAACACGGCATCTGCAACTTGCGCGGCATGAGCTCGGACGAGCGCGCCTACGCCCTGATCGGGCTCGCCCAGCCCTCGTTCCGTGACGAGCTGACTGCGGCTGCACGCGAAATGCATCTGATCTGAGGTGTCCCATGTCGCGCACGATCGCCCATCTGCTTGTCGATATCCTGAATGCAGCCGGAGTTCGGCGCGTCTACGGCGTCGCCGGAGACTCGCTGAACGGCATCACCGACGCATTGCGCTCGGGGGGAACGATCGACTGGGTCCACACGCGGCATGAGGAGACCGCCGCCTTCGCGGCAGGTGCCGAAGCGCACCTGACCGGCTCGCTCGCGGTATGCGCCGGCAGTTGCGGGCCGGGCAACCTGCATCTGATCAACGGGCTCTTCGATTGCCATCGCTCGCGCGTGCCGGTGCTGGCGATCGCGGCGCAGATTCCGAGCAGCGAGGTCGGCCGCAACTACTTCCAGGAAACGCACCCGCAGGACCTGTTTCGCGAGTGCAGCCACTACTGCGAGCTGGTCACCAATCCCGCACAGCTCCCTGGCGTCTTCGAGACCGCGATCCGCGTCGCGGTCGCGGAGCGGGGCGTCTCCGTCATCGTGCTGCCGGGCGATGTGGCCCTGAAGGAGGCTCCGCCGGCTGCCCGTCTTTCACATGCGCTGCTCCCGGCACGCCCGCTGCTGCGGCCGCGCGATTCGGAGCTCGACGCGCTCGCGAAGATGCTGAACGAGGCGTCGCGGGTCACGCTGCTCTGCGGGCGCGGGTGTCTCGGTGCGCATGACAAGCTGATGCAGCTTGCGGAGACGCTCAAGTCGCCGATCGTCCACGCGCTGGGCGGCAAGGAGGCCGTCGAGTACGACAATCCCTACGACGTCGGCATGACCGGGCTGATCGGCTTCAGTTCCGGCTATCACGCCATGATGGACTGCGACACGCTTTTGATGCTCGGGACGGACTTCCCGTACCGTCAATTCTATCCGGTCGACTCGAAGATCGCGCAGATCGATCTTCGCGGAGCGAATCTCGGCCGGCGTTGCCGCATCGATCTCGGACTGGTCGGTGATGTCGCCGACGCGATCGAAGCGCTGCTTCCGCGCCTGAGGCCGAAATCGGATCGCGCGCATCTTGACGACAGTCTTGCGAACTACCACCGCGCGCGCCAGGGGCTCGACGACCTCGCCGTGGGCCGTCGCGGCCACAAACCTATCCACCCGCAGTTCGTCGCCAAGACGATCAGCGAGCTCGCGGCCGACGACGCGGTGTTCACATTCGATGTCGGGACCACGACCGTCTGGGCCTCGCGGTATTTGAAAATGAACGGCAAGCGCCGCCTGATCGGCTCACTCGTGCACGGCTCGATGGCGAATGCGATGCCGCAGGCGATCGGCGCGCAGGCCGCGTTTCCCGGACGGCAGGTGATCTCGATGTCTGGAGACGGCGGTTTCACCATGCTGATGGGCGACTTCGTGACGCTGCTGCAGCGCAAGCTGCCGGTCAAGGTCATCGTCTTCAACAACAGCACGCTCGGCTTCGTCGAGCTGGAAATGAAGGCGTCCGGCTTCCTCGATACCGCAGTGGCGCTGACAAATCCCGATTTTGCCGCAATGGCAACAGCCGCCGGCGTTTTCGCCATTCGCGTCGAGGACCCGGCGAACCTTCTGGCCGCCATGAAGCAGGTGTTCGCGCATGACGGCCCGGCGCTCCTAGACGTCGTCACCGCGCGCCAGGAGCTCGCGATGCCTCCCGAGCTGGAGCTTGGTCAGGCGGAAGGCTTCAGCCTGTGGGTCATGAAAGCCGTGCTCGACGGCCGCGCTAGCGAGTTGATCGACCTCGCCCGCACCAACGTCCCGCTTTTACGCTAACGAGCAGTCTCGTCGGTGGACACCAGCGCTCTGCTGCTCTTGCGCAGCCAGTTCGCCTTCACGGTTGTCGTTCCAATCTTCTAACGTCCGCGCTCGGGAAACTGATCGGACGGAGTGTCGCTACCCCTTTGCTCCCCTGGTAATGGAGCAAACACGCAAGAACCCCGTCCGGGTGACCTATTTGGGTCAGGCTCTAACCTTCACACGGGAGAGGTCCAAGGTTCGATCCCTTGTGCGCCCACCATTAAGCCCTGACTATCAACGACTTAACGAATTGCTTCCCTAGAAGCGTGCCCCAGAAAAACTGGGGCACAACCGGGGCACCTTCGAGCACGGTTGACGACCGGCGAAGTTTTTTCTTGGACCGGATAGCGGCGGGGCATATCGGAATGCCTGAGGATTGAGCGAGCTGATAGCGGCGTCATTCGACACTCCTGCGGCCGATGCGTCGAGCAAGTTCACGGTCAGTGAAGCCATAAGTGCGTGCTACATGAGGCTGCACTCAAGGTAAGCTTTCATGTTTCAGCAGCTAAACGGCAGAGCAATCGTGCTGGGCGGCCTCCATAGCCAAGTCGAACAAGTGACCCTGCCCGCCCCGCGTCAACCGATGACGGATTTGTACTCTAGAAACTCTTCGATCCCGACGCGCCCCCACTCCCGGCCGATACCCGACAGCTTGAACCCGCCATGCGTTCCTCGCTTGTCCAGAGGGGCGCCGTTGATTCGGATGCGCCCGACTTGCAATCGCTTGGGCATGATCGGCATCGCGGCACCAAACGCCGCCGGCAAGGCCGTACGGGGAATCATCATTCGCGACCCGATTGGGCCAGTGGCAAATCCGGGCATGGTCCGCTATGCCGTCGGAAGAGGAAGTTAGCTATCCTACTCCGACGCAACAGGAGCGGACACGATGACTGAGTCCGTCAGCAACGATCACTCGCCCGTCGCGTCTCGGCTGCGATCCAGAAAGCCCGCGACCGTCAGCGCGTCGGCACTGGCGCTCCACCTCGGTTGCAGCCGGACCTACATCGGCTGTCTCGAAGCCGAAGGCGTGATCCAGCGGCAAGGTCAGCCAATGCACCACCGTGGGCAGCTTCGACTACGCAACTTTGTGGACGATCCGACACGATTCTCAAAGGAGCGTCGTTGATGGCAATTGGCAACATAGTCCGAGATCGGCCGATACCGGTTCTGTATGGCTTGATGATTGTTACGCTTGTCGCATTGCTGCCGCTTCCGCCCCTGTTGCAGGACCAGAGTTATCATCAGTTCGCCGACCAGCGCGAATTGTTCGGCGTGCCGAACTTCTGGAATGTCGCCTCGAACCTGCCCTTCATCGCGGTAGGCGCGTTTGGTCTCGCGCAAATTCGTCGCGATGCAACAACTTTCGTGCTCTTCGCCGGGATTTTCTTAACCGGCTTTGGCTCATCGTATTACCATCTTGATCCGAACGACGACACGTTGTTCTGGGATCGATTGCCGATGACTCTCTGCTTTGCCGCGATACTTGCCGCTGTCGTTGAAGAGCGCGTGGATGCCAAGGCGGGCGCAATGTTGTTACGGCCGCTGCTTGCAATCGGCATTTTCAGTCTTTTGTTGTGGCGCTGGACCGACGATTTGCGGCTCTACGCGTGGGCACAATTTTTTCCGTTTCTCGCTTTGCTATTAATCCTCAGCCTCTTTCCGGCGAAATACACCGGCACTCCCTTCTGGGTCGGCGCCGCTGGGCTTTACGCGCTCGCCAAGCTGCTGGAATATTATGACCACGAGGTCTATTCGTTTGGTCGAATTCTAAGCGGGCATACGCTGAAGCACCTTTCGGCAGCAGCCGCTTGCTTCGCAATTCTGATGCTATTCCAAGTTCGCCGACCGCTGGAAGGGGTAGCCAGCAGCTAGGCCGTGCACTGATAAATTGATCGTGCGCCGCAGCCTACAGAGTCTGGTCACTTTCCTGCAGGAGATCCATGCGGCAGGCGTCGATCTGTTTCTGTTTCAGCAGGCCATCGACACCGCGACGCTAGCGGGCCGGGGATGTTTCAGATGTGCGGTGTGTTCGCCGAGTTCGAGCGCGCGATGATCGTTGAGCGGGTGCGCAGCGGGTTGGCGAAGGCCAAAGCCAAGCAGCGATGTTCAGGATCCGCACGAAAGCTCGCGGCCTGAAAACCACCGCCGCCTCTGAGGGCGCCGGGGTCATTCTGCGCCGACTCAAAGCCGGTTCTGAGTCATGTCCGTCTAGCTAGCTTTTGAAGCCGCGCTCGATCCTTTGCGGCCTCGGCCAAACCACCGGCGATCTGAGAGCGAGAGAGCCCCATATCCCTCAGCTCTCGGTCCGAAAGACTCCGCAGAATGGTCAGGGCTGCTTGGCGTTCGCGCTGCGCGATAATGACAGCGCCAAAGTTATTGACGATCCGAAAAATGCCGCGCGTGAGAAGTCTTATTGACCTCCGAACTATAAACGGGGTCGCGGATAGATCGGTAGTATTGCTTAGCATGCTCATGGTGACCCATCACTCGAAGAGGTTAGGTCCCCCTTTTCTCCGCTCGCATCATGCAACCGGCACGCCTCCAAGGCTTTTAGATAGGAATGAGCTTTCCTTTAGATTGGCCTGAGAGCAATCAATTGAACGTGCAGATATCGTGAATAGCTCACGGTCGGCGATCGCGACGGCAAGGGCCCTAATGGAACGCTTCGCAGACCGCGGTGCACGCCGTTGGGAAACGGAATCACACTGGCGGAAACAAGATTCAACTTGAGTTTCTTCTTTGACCCTGCCGGCGATGAAGCCGGGCACGGAGTACCGCTGCCAATGATCTGATCGAAAGCGCATTGCGAGGACTCACCGGACAGCTTGACGGCCGCGTTCCAGGGCCGGGCGATGCTCGATACGCGGTTGCAACGGCGATCTGGGCGAAGCCGGTCGGCTGCATGCCGCGCACTGTGGTTCATTGCCGTACATTGCAGGACATTCAATTGGCAATCGCAGCCGCTCGTTCTGCCGACCTTTCGCTGTCAGTTCGTGGCGGTGGGCACGATTGGGCCGGTCACGCCCTGTGCGACGGGCTAGTGCTCGATCTCAGCGGCTTGAGGAACGTGGTCGTCAGCCCAGACCGACGCAGCGCACGAATCTCGGGAGGGGCTCGTGGCCTCGGACGTCCTTGCGGCGACTGATCCGCTTGGTCTGGCGGCCGTGACAGGTTCATGCAGCGCGGGCGCCATGGGCAGGACTCACGTTGGGCGGTGGCCATGGGCCGTTGATCGGCCGCCACTCGGAGGCGCCCGACCGGGATGCGTCCGAGGCTGCGCACGATTTTCCCACAGCTGATCAAGCTGGAACATTCGGGACTGTGAACTTCCTCACATTGCACACGAAGCATTTGTTGTGAAGTAGCCAAAGAGGGCCGGGTCACTTTCGGCACTAATTGGCGAACAGGAGACGGCTCGACGCCTAAGCTGGACTGATGAAAATACTTTTTCTCACCACCGCGCATAACAGTCTCAGCCAGAGACTATCTATCGAATTGACTGAGCTCGGACATATTGTCGATGTCGCACTAGCCATCAGCGAATCGGCGATGCTTGACGCCGTCGGGCAACACGCGCCGGACCTCATCATCGCGCCTATGCTGAAACGAAAGATTCCCGAGGCCATTTGGTCTAAACACGTCTGTTTGATCGTGCATCCTGGCGTGAAAGGCGACCGCGGCGCGTCCTCACTGGATTGGGCAATCATGACGGGACAGACGATGTGGGGAGTGACAGTCCTGCAGGCGACGGCGGAAATGGACGCAGGCGCGATTTGGGCTTCGCGCAACTTTGCGCTCTCCGGCTCCTCGATTGCCAAAAGCAGCGTGTACCGCCGGCAGGTCACCAAAGCGGCCGTGCGGGCAGTCCTGGAGGCTGTTGAAAAATTCCAGTTGCGACAGTTCAGGCCCGAACCGCTTGACTACAGTAGCGCAGATGTAATCGGTTGCTGGCGGCCGACGATGCGCCAAAGTGATCGCGCGATTGACTGGAGCCGGAATTCGACTATGGAGATTTTCGCAAAAATAAGCGCCGCGGACAGCACCCCCGGGGTGCTCGATACGCTGCTTGGAAAAACGTGCTTTCTTTATGGCGCTCATGTTGAAGATCGTCTCAAAGGCCCGACGGGCAAGATTATCGCGCGACGCGACGGAGCAATCTGCATCGGCACGATCGACGGCGCCGTATGGATTTCACATCTCAAAGCGAAGGGTGAAGTCGCGCCCCAGAATGCAGAGTGCCGTGCTGTACATTCGAATTTCGAGCGTCGATCATGTAATTCGCCTCCTTGTTCCCCATCTGGGATTAAGTTGCCAGCGACGCAGGTGTTGGGCTCGCTGTTGCGTGGGGTGCCCGAAGCTCCACTTGCGATCAACCTGCCCACCGACCACCACACATTCCGCGAGATCGTGTATGAAGAAGAGGGTGATGTGGGCTACCTCTACTTTGACTTCTACAATGGCGCGATGAGCACTGCCCAGTGCTATAGATTACGCGACGCGTTTCTCTTCGCGCGTTCGCGGCCGACGAAAGTCATCGTATTGCTCGGCGGCGCCGATTTCTGGTCGAACGGCATCCATCTCAACGTCATTGAGGCGAGCAATGACCCGGCCAAGGAATCCTGGCGCAACATAAACGCGATCGACGATCTGGTCCTCGAGATTCTCAATACCATGTCCCATCTCGTCATCGCCGGATTGCGCGGCAATGCTGGTGCTGGTGGCGCTATGCTGGCGCTAGCGGCGGATCGCATCTATTCGGCCTTCGGAGTCGTCCTCAACCCGCATTACAGAGGTATGGGCGAGCTTTATGGATCGGAATATTGGACATACTTGCTGCCAAAGAGAGTGGGGCAAGCGCGGGCTCTGAAGCTGACGCAAGCTTGTCAACCAATCGGAGCGCGGGCAGCGCGCGATATCGGTTTCCTCGACGAGGTATTCGGCGAAGACGCGCGAAGCTTTGAAGCCGAGATAAGAGACCGCGCCAGGCTCCTCGCCGCAAACCCGGAATTTCGCGCTCTCCTCCGAAAAAAGCATGAGGGGCGTATGGAAGACGAAAGCATCAAGCCGCTGGCGAACTATCGTGCAGAAGAGTTGGAGCGCATGAAGGTCAATTT
Source organism: Bradyrhizobium sp. CCGUVB23 (assembly GCF_024199885.1). Taxonomy (NCBI): domain Bacteria; kingdom Pseudomonadati; phylum Pseudomonadota; class Alphaproteobacteria; order Hyphomicrobiales; family Nitrobacteraceae; genus Bradyrhizobium; species Bradyrhizobium sp. CCGUVB23. The sequence goes on along the minus strand of NZ_JANADQ010000001.1, from coordinate 6,677,817 downwards.
CTTCGGAGCCAATCCCTCATATCACGAAGCCCGGCGCCGCTTCGTCTTCAAGGGGAATCCGCCGAAGGCTGCGCCTGTTCCGACTGCAGCGACGACGAGAGAGCGAGTTTCAGTTCTTTTCGGGCACACAGTCCGCGTGGGGGCCTTGCTTCAAGCTTAGTCGAAATGGGCCGAAGCGAATTCCTCGTGGCCCATGGACGAAATCGTACAGCCGGGCTTGCGCAGTCTCGTTGGAGAATTGGTCATGCCCCAGCAGCAGCGCGCCTGCCGCTCGATGTCTGCTTTTCCCCGAAAGCGACCTAATTGTTGCGCGCACCCGAAAGACGCGAGGGCCAAGAGCCGACCTCTACTTGCTCCTTTGCCGCTACAAGCGCTCTCGCTGCCCGAGCTCCTCCAGCAGGGCCTTCGCCTCCTTCAGGTCGCGGGTGTCGAAACCCTCGGTGAACCAACCATAGACCGGGGCGAGAAGATCGTGGGCCTGCTGTCGTTTGCCCTGATCGTACCACAACCGCGCCATGCTCACAGCCGCACGCAGTTCCCAGGACTTTGCCTGCTGCTGACGAGCGACCGCCAGCGCATGTTCGAAATATTCTTCCGCTTTCGTTGCGTCTGGGTCGGGCAACAATAGCGCGATTTCGCCTGCCATGCGCTTGATTTCGGCCTCAAACCAACTTTCCTTAGTTGTTTCTGCCTTGGTCATCGCTTCGCCAATGCAGTGCAGTGCATCATCGAAGTTGTCGAGTTCAGCATGAGCGCCTGCCAGGTACGATAAGCAGAATGGCTCTAGCGCTGTTGCCGCCGTTGAGCGACGTGCGATGATACCCGAGGTGATCACATGGACGGCGTCTGAGACCTTCCCAGTGAGGGCCAAGACGCAACCTTGGGCCAGCATTCCGAGTGCCCCCCAAAACAAGGAACCTCTTTCGTCTGCCAGGGGGACAAGTTCATTAGCTTCGGCGCTTGCTGCCGCATAGTTTCCGCAGCAGATATGGGTAAAGGATGTATGGAACAGGGCATACATCAACGTGGCCGCTTGACCGATCTCGCGCGCTTCCTTGAGCGCCTGTTCAGCGTCTCTGCCTGCAGCCTCGGGGAAGCCAAGTAGCCACAGAGCCCAGGAGCGATAGGATAGGGCTGCGACCCTCATGTCCTGGCCAAATCGAGTCGCCAGCGCACGATGCTCAGCGGGTTCGTAGATCGCGATCGCCTGATCGTAATGTGCTCGACTTTCCGCAAGGGCCCCCGTACACATCAAAGACGTACCCATTAGACGATGCCCAAGCATGAGTGGAACCATTGTTCCCCGCTTCTCGGCAAGCGCCAAACACTCTGTCGCAAAGTCGAGGAGAGCGTCGCTGTTGAACCCGATATAGTTCGCGACCCAGAACCCATAGAGGACCGAAAACAGGAGCAACGGGTCTTCAGGGGACTCTCCGAGTGACTCCGCTTGCTCGATGAAGGCGCGGGCTCGATCGAGAGATGCGATAGTCTCAGGGGCTGCGTGGCCCTTGGTGTGCATCAAAGCATTCACAAGCGCGACCTGCAGTTTGATCTGGTCGCCACGCAGCGCTGGTGTGCCCGGCAGCGTCGCAATCTGTGAAAGAGCGCGGATTAGCTGAACCGTCGCCTCTACTAACGCTGAACGCGCTAGCGACCGCTGTCCCGCCTTGCCCCACAAGGCCGCTGCCTTCTCGATTAGCCCGGCCTCAGTGCAGTGATGTGCCAGCAACTCCGGCTGGCTCTCGGCTGTCTCGGCGAATTGGCTTTCAACTGCTTCGGCAATGCGTGCATGAAGCGCGCGGCGGGGTTCGCGCAGCAACGTGCCATAGGACGCGTCCCGCACCAAGGCATGCTTGAATAGGTAAGTCGCATTCGGCGGCAAGCCCAACCTGAAAAGCAAACCAGTCTGTATGAGACGGTCTAGCGCTGATCCCAGTTCCGCCTCTGGCATGCGCACCACCGCCGCCAGGAGAGCATGCGAAAACTCCCGGCCGATCGCCGCGCCAATCTGTGCCACTTCCTTGGCAGGGCCGAGCCGGTCGAGCCGCGCCATCAACGAGGCGTGCAAACTTGCGGGGACCGCCAAGGCCGGGGACGGAACGACGGCAATCGTGCGTTCGACCGCGCTCTGGCCCTCCGCCTCCAGCACTGCCTTCGTCATCTCCTCCACGAACAGGGGGATGCCATCGGTACGTTCGATGATGTCCTGCCTGATGCCCGCCGGCAGCAGCTTGTTGCCGACTACGCCGTCGATCATGGCGCCGACCTGGCGTTTCGTCAGCCGATTGATCGTCATGGCGGTCACGTGCGGCCGCCCGATCCAGGGCGGATCGAATTCCGGGCGGAATGTCACAACCATGAGAACGGGAACCGTTGCGATCAGGTCTAGCGTGCGACCGAAGCCTTCCAGGCTCGTAGGATCGCCCCAGTGCGCATCCTCGACGATCATCAGCACGGGGCCGGAGCGCGCCAGGGTTTCCAATTGAATGCCGAGTGCTTCCAGCATTTTCTGACGCCGCTGTCCGGGAGCAAGCTCCAGAGCGGGGTAGCGTCCGTCGTTGGGAAGCGACAGCATCTCAGCCAAAAGCGCCGCGTCTTGCGGGGACGTCCTTGTCCGTGCCAGCAGGGCACCGAGCTTTTCGAGCTTTGTTTGCGGTGTGTCCCCGACTGCAAATCCGGCGGCAAGTTCCAACTGCCCAATGATTGGATAAAATGCGCTGTCGGTGTGTTGCGGCGAGCAGAAGTAACGTAACCGCGTGTGAGGTTCGGCTGCGATCCCCTCCATTAGCGCGGTTGAGAGCCTGGATTTGCCTATCCCGGCCTCGCCGGATAGCAGCACCACCTGACCTTTGCCCCTTTTTGCTTGCGACCAGCACCTCAACAGCAGTCCAAGTTCTTCTTCTCGTCCCACCAGTGCAGTCAGCCCGCCGGGGTGCATCGCCTCAAAGCGGCTCTCGATAGAACTTGCCTGCAGCACGCCGAAAGCTTTCACTGGCCCGGCGAACCCCTTGAGCTCCCCTGGCCCCAGGTCCCGCAGCTCGAAGAGGTTGCCGAGGAGCCTTCGAGTGCCTTCGGCGATGACAACCGAGTTCGGCTCGGCGATCCCCTGCAGACGAGCCGCCAGGTTCGGCGTCTCGCCCACCACCCCGCGTTCCTGGGCCTCGCCGACACCAACGAGATCGCCGACCACGACCAAGCCAGTCGCGACCCCGATACGCACCCGGAGCGGCTCCTGGATACCCAGCTTGCCGATCGCCTCGATGATCGCCAGTCCCGCCCGGACGGCACGCTCGGCATCATCCTCGTGGGCGTGGGGATAGCCGAAATAGATGAGCACCCCATCGCCCATGTACCTGGCCACGAAGCCGTCGAACCGGGCGACCGTCTCCGCGACGCACTTATGATAGGCGCCGATTACCGAACGCAGATCCTCTGGGTCGAGCGTGGTCGAGAGCGCGGTCGAGCCAACGAGGTCGGTGAACATCACCGTCAGTTGGCGACGCTCGGCGTCCTCTCGCCGAGTAGGCTCGATATCCACGAGTGCAGAACGTGCCGTTACAGCAGCCGAGACGTTCCTGAGATCGCGGATCGCACGCCGCATTTTCAACCGGTGGCCGAGCGAAACGCCAAGGTCTTTGAGATGTTGATCGGTCAAGTCGGGGAGAACGGCCATATCAATGTCGTTCTCGGCAAACCTCTCCGCGTACTTGGCCATGCCGAGCCTTTCGAGCCAGTCAGCAATTTGCTGCATCGCGGCCCCCTTCGGACTTAACGCTGTCCGTCCTCACCAACAGGACAGAAAGTCTACCACGCACGCCGACTTATTGTAGCGCCCAAAGGACAGTGTCGCATGTCCGGTCAGGTCAAAGCCGGTAAGACTCAGGTCGAGCATATTATTTTCGCTCCGCCGCGTGCGCTCGATGCGAAGCACGGTGGACAGCACGATGAGGACCTCGAAGTAGGACATCAACATGTCGCGCGCGGCGATACCGCAATGCGCGATGAAGCTCCGTTGGTTCATGTCTGCCGATTCTATCGCGCGGGTGAGTCATCTCGTATTTCCTCAGCCCGAATTTCATTTATTGGTTCATGCGATGTGCCGGAGCGAGGCAATGCAGGGGGCTAAGCAGAGGGTTTTGGGCGCTAGGCCCAGTTATCTGTCAGCCGGGCTGCACCTGCATGCTTGGTGGCCGTCGGGCGGCGCCTAAGGCGAGTTTTCAGTTGGCTATTCCCTTAACGGCAGCTCAAACGCGCGCCGGAACGGGGGTCATGCCGGGGGTCATGTTCGCAATTTCGAAAATATATCAATTATTTCAGCTGCATATGGCGGAACGAGTGGAAGTCCAACCAACCTTCAGTAGAGGTGTGCGGTGCTAGAACTCGAATAAGACACGAGCCAGGCCATTGAGGCGATGGATTGAAGGCTGGCTAACCCACCAGTTTCGCACCAGAAACGACCTCGCAAGGAGCGACGAACGTCGCCAAACATCACAAAAAATGCAGAAGGATCAACGGGCGCATCCCTTTTCCCACCGCTCATAACGGTCTGGTTGCAGGTTCGAGTCCTGCCGGGCCCACCAGCAAATCAAGCACTTAGCGGATTTTCATTTCACAGGCAGTTGGCCATCGCACCAGAAGCGTCCCGCCTCATTGTGCCGAGCAGCGTCACCGGCCGGGTTCGCGTCCAGCCTTCGCCTTGCTCCATGGCAAGACATTGCCAGCAGCGCGCGCGAGCGGCGACTGCACTCTTGCGCGTGGAGTGCGCCGTAGGTTGAACAAGTCGTTCTAGGCGAACGGCATGTCGATGAGCCGAAGCTGGATCGCCTTCGCTATCGCGTGCGGCCTGTTCGATGCGTTGAGGTGCAGGATCGCACGCTTCATGTGCGAGCGTACCGTCTCGCAGGACAAGCCGAGGATCAGGGCGATGTCGTCCGAGGTCTTCCCTCGCTGCCTATCTCGATTTCCGGAGCGTGCACGAACTCATACTCGCCATTTCCAAAGGGCGTGCACCATCGCCGACGAACTGTCGAGTCCGAGGCCGGTCGCGAGAGCCAATTTGGTCTAAGGTGGTCGTAGACGAGTATGTTGCGCGAGCCTTCGCTATCCGGCAGAATCGGCCGTTAACCGATCTGGCAGCGCTGGTATGAAGCCTCCCAAGACCGCTCTAAGATTGCCCCGGTATTGCAGGCGAAAGCCGTTGAAGAGTGGCCGTTGGGCCTACTTCTTCGAGCCTCCGACGTGGGCGCGTGCGCAAGGGTGTCACGTCAAGGCGGAGGCCCTTGGCGAAGATTACAGCACTGCGGTTGAGCGCGCCGAGTACGTTCTGCTGCCGGCCTTCGACAGTTGGCGCTCTCGCGGAATGACCGACATGGTTCCGATTGGAATCATTCCAGGGTTCTTTGATTGGCTTGTCAACGTGTTCAAGGCCCATCAGAAGTGGAAGGAAATCGACCACAAGATGCAGCGTCTCTATGAGCAGGGCTTGGCACTATTCGCCGGTCACTTGTTAAAGGACGGCACGCGCGCTGGGTCGAAGCAGATCGTCGACTTTACGTAAGGCTTCGTCGACGCCGTTTATGCCAAGCTGCTGATTGTTGAAGAGAAGGACGCCGACGGAAACGTGGTACGACGCGAACGGCGCCGCTTTGCCAATGCCGCGATGACGGCGTGCCGCCGTGCCTGGTTCGTCGGTCAACGTGCAGAAGAAAAGAGAGTGCCCACCGTCAATCCATTCTCAAAAATGGGTCTGAAAGCGCGCGCACCGGGACAGCCGGTGCGCGAGACGCCGACTGCGACCTGGGACGAGTTGGTGGCATTTCGCGCCAAGGCGAACGAACTTGGCTATCGATCAATCGCGACAGCGGCACTTGTCGCATGGGAATGCCTCCAGCGAGAAGAACACGTGTTCGGAGCTTTCGAGATCAGCCACTATCGACCGAAAGAACGCCCGAACAGTGTGCGCATCGTCCATCCCAAGAATGGCGAGGAAGCCTGGTGGCCGCTTTTCGACGAGACTGGCGAGACCTTGTTTCCCGAGCTGATGGCAGAACTCGACGACATCAGGCAGACCATCGTCACCGGGCTCGTCTTTCGGCGTGACCATAAGCACCGGAGGTCGCCTACCCCGCTGCCATGGATCACAGCCAGGCAGGATCTTCGCTACCTCCGGGAGGTCGTGAAAAAGATCGTTCGTGCAGCCGGCCTGCGGGAAGAACTGTCATTCACCTCGTTCCGCCACGGCGGCTTCACCGAGGGCGCCGACAGCGATCTAACGGACGCTGAGCTCAGAGCCGCAGGCCGCCACCGGTCATCCCGGCAGCTGCCGACCTATGCGAAACGCACACGGAAACAGCTAATTTCGGGCACGAAGAAGCGGCGAGAGGAAAGAACAAAAGCAGCCGGTTTGTCGGAATAGCAGTCGGCCGTCTGTCGGAATGACGACCGCGAGAAACCCCTAAGCTATTGAAAAGCTTGGTGGGCGCACCAGGGCTCGAACCTGGGACCCGCTGATTAAGAGTCAGCTGCTCTACCAACTGAGCTATGCGCCCGAAAGGCGGCTAACGCCTTGCGAGGCCGGTCGTTTAGCAAAGCGATCCGGGGAAGGCAAGCGATGTGGACGAGGTTTTCCAAGTCTTCATGGCCGGGTCCCAAAAAGAGAAAAGCCGCCGGATTCCAGCGGCTTCGCTCGCTATGCCCGGAGAATTGCGGGCCTTACAGGCGCCCGCCGTCCCGGTCCGGCCCGCCATCCCGGTCGCCGCCGTGGAAGTGGTCCATGCCGCGGTCCATCATGCGGTCCATGCGGTGCTCCATGAAGCGGTGGCGCCAGCCCTCCTCACCGCCGAACGGGCCCTGGTGACGGGTCAGGACGGCCAGGCGCCGCTTCTGGCCCTCATCCAGGGTCTTGTAGAGGGGATCGGCGGCATCGGCGATCTTCTTCAGCGCCGCGGACGTGGCGCCCATGTCGTCAGCGCGCTGGCGCAGGCGGGCGACCGGATCATCCGGCGTGTCGGCATCGCCGGGGCCAGCATTCATCCGCGCATTGGCGCGATCGATCCGCAGCTTGGCAAAATCGCGCACAGCGGCCTCGACCGGCGGCCACAGCTTCTCCTGGTCGGCATTCAGCTTCAACCCGGCATGCACGGCCGCGATCCGCGCGTCGACCAAGGCGGCGCGGTCTTCCGGATTCATGCGCATGTGGCGCATGTGATCGGAGAAGCGGTGATATTGCGCGTAGACGGCGCCGGAGCCGGCGATGCTGAGCGCGGCGATAGCGGCGATGGCGAACTTTCTCATACGAACCTCCTCTTCCAAGGTTCCCCGAAGATGGGCGCCATTTGCACCGTGTTCAACTTACAACTTCGATAGAGACGCCAGTCTTACCAAGATGTAATCCGGAGACACATCCAAACACCTCTTCCGTCGTCTCCGTTGTCGCAGTTTGAAATCATTCGCAACAATGACCGCTAAAACGAATGAAGGGCTTCCGCAGTCCACACGGAAGCCCTTCTGCGATCGCCAGCAATCTCAATTCGTCGCGCTCTTCGCTTCCTTCTGGAATTCGTCGATCAACGGCTGGCCGACGCGGCTCGCGGCATCCTTGTAGACCGGCTCCATCGCCTTGCGCATTGCCTCGTCCTGCTCGGACGTCAGCGAGATGATCTCGCTCTTGCCACTCTTCTTGATCTCGGCGAGCGCGTCGTCGTTCTCCTTCTGCGACTGCGCGTTGTTGAAGTCGGTCGCTTCCTTCATGGCCTTCGCAAGCTGGTCTCGGATGTCGGCCGGCAGATCGTCCCAGAACTTCTTGTTCACGATCACGACGTAGCCGATGTAGCCGTGATTGGTCTGGGTGATGTACTTCTGCACCTCGTGCATTTTCTGGGTGTAGATGTTGGACCAGGTGTTCTCCTGCCCGTCGACGACGCCGGTCTGGAGCGCCTGATAGACCTCGGAGAACGCCATCACCTGCGGCAGCGACCCCAGCGCCTTGAACTGCGCCTGGAGCACGCGCGAGGACTGGATACGGAATTTCACACCCTGATAGTCGGCCGGAGTGATGAGCTTCTTGTTGGCGCTCATCTGCTTGAAGCCATTGTCCCAATAGGCAAGGCCGATGATGCCCTTGGAGTCCAGCAGCTTGAGCAGCTTTGCCCCTAGCGGTCCCTCCGTCACCTTCCGCAGCGTCTTCAGGTCGGGAAGGATGTAAGGCAGATCGAACACCTCGAACTCGCGGATGCCGAGCGGACCGAACTTGGAGTTGGACGGCGCCAGCATCTGCACGCTGCCGAGCTGGAGCGCCTCGAGCTCTTCCTTGTCCTTGTAGAGCGTCGAGTTCGGATAGACCTCGACCTTGACTTTGCCGCCGGTGTACTTCTCGGCAAGCTCCTTGAACTTCTCGGCCGCCTTGCCCTTCGGCGTATCGGTCGCAACCACGTGGCTGAACTTGATGACGATTGGGTCGGCTGCTGCCGGACCGCCAAGCCCCAGAACCAAAGCCGCGACGGATGCCGCGATCGCGAAGGTGCGCATGATCTCTCCCTTGTTATTGTTTGGGCCGCCCGGCGCGCGGGCGGCCTTCCTCGAGCCGGCTGCATCAATACAGGCCGGCGCGCCGCGCTGCTATTGGTCGTTAGCAGGGCTGCTATCTCTTATCACGGCCATTCCGGGGCGATGCGACGGGACCGCGCGAGCGCGGCCCGGAGCATCGAACCCGGAATGACAAGCTTCGCTTGTCAGCTCGCCGCCGCCGTCGTCACCGTATCGCGCTGGCGCTTCATGACGATCTTGTTGAGCGCGCCGAGATAGGCCTTGGCCGATGCAACCAGCGTGTCCGGATCAGCCGCGCGCGCCGTCATCGAACGGCCGTCATGGGACAGACGGACCGACACCTCGGCCTGCGCGTCGGTGCCTTCGGTGACCGCGTGGACCTGGTACAGCTCGAGCTTGGCCTCGTGCGGCACCAGCGCCTTGATGCAGTTGAAGACGGCATCGACCGGACCGTTGCCCTCGGCTTCCTCAATCCTGGTCTGGCCGTCGACATCGAGCTTCATGGTCGCACGCTGCGGACCATGCGTGCCGGCGATCACGGTCAACGAGGTCAGCTTGATGCGGTCGTGCGAGGCCGCCATTTCCTCGTCGACCAGCGCCTCGATGTCCTCGTCGTAGATGTCCTTCTTGCGGTCGGCCAGCGCCTTCATCCGCGCGAATGCATCCTCCAGCTGGTTCGGGCCGAGCTTGTAGCCCATCTCCTCCAGCTTGTGCACGAAGGCGTGGCGGCCGGAATGCTTGCCCAGCACCAGCGAGGACTGCTTCAGGCCGACCATCTCCGGCCGCATGATCTCGTAGGTCGAGGCGTCCTTCAGCACGCCGTCCTGGTGGATGCCGCTCTCATGCGCGAAGGCGTTCCGGCCGACGATCGCCTTGTTGTACTGCACCGGGAACGAGGTCGCCGCAGACACCACCTTTGAAGCGCGGGTGAGCTGCGTGGTGTCGATCTTGTTCCAGTACGGGAATTTGTCGTTGCGCACGTTGATCGCCATCACGATCTCTTCGAGCGCGGCATTGCCCGCCCGCTCTCCGATGCCATTGATCGTGCACTCGACCTGGCGCGCGCCGCCGACGATGCCGGCCAGCGAATTCGCAACGGCCATGCCGAGGTCGTTATGGCAATGCACAGAGAACACCGCCTTGTCCGAGTTCGGCACGCGCTCGATGAGCGTCTTCATGAAGTGAGTGTACTCGTCGGGCGTAGTGTAGCCGACGGTGTCGGGGATGTTCACCGTGGTTGCGCCAGCCTTGATGACGGCCTCGACGATGCGGCAGAGAAAGTCCATCTCGCTGCGGGTGCCGTCCTCAGCCGACCATTCGACGTCGTCGATCAGATTGCGGGCACGCGCGACCATGGCAACCGAGGTCTCGATCACCTGCTCCGGGGTCTTGTTCAACTTCACCCGCATGTGCAGCGGCGAGGTCGCGATCACGGTGTGGACGCGGCCGCGCTTGGCGAACTTGACCGCCTCGGCGCAACGGTCGATGTCAGCCGGATGCGCGCGCGACAGGCCGGCGATCACCGAATTCTTGGAGCGGCGGGCGATCTCGCTGACCGCCTGGAAGTCGCCTTCGGAGGTGATGGGGAAGCCGGCTTCGATCACGTCGACGCCCATATCGTCGAGCAGTTCGGCAACCTCGAGCTTCTCCTCGAACGTCATGGTCGCGCCTGGGCACTGCTCGCCGTCGCGCAGGGTGGTGTCGAAAATGATGACGCGGTCCTTCTCGGACTTGTTCACGGGGGCCATTTTGAAATTTCCTTTAAGCTGGTGCGCCCTTCGGTTGGCTCGAGCGCTTGAGGTGTCCGGTGATCTCGTACAACCCCTGAGTGCCCAGGCGCAGTCGCCCAGCCGGCCCTCAGGGGCAGATAAGAAGGAGCTCGCCAAGAAGGAGGGTGGGCAGGATCGCGGGCCGGGACGCGGCGGTGCAGACGGCCAGAGCCGCCTCCCCCGAAATCCCGTCGTTTTGGCCGCGAATCAGCATTGCCAGACCCTTTGAGCCACAAAATCCTCGGCCAAAACCGTTGACGGTTCGTTGCCGGGAGGCTCGGTGAGGCGTTTCTAGACGAGAAATGGCTAAAACTGCAACGCCAAAAGATGGTCAGGGTAACTGACCTGATTTAAGGCTCGCATCAGGGGTACAACCCGGCCTTCCCCGGCGCCTCCTCCATGAGACGCAAAGCGCCCGTCACGAAAACCTCATGAAGACGGCAAAGCCTGCGTCGCGCATTTGCGCTATGTCGGGTGCGGCATGGCCGAGCCGCGCCAGGCGTGCGACCGGCCGATGGGAGGCGACATCATGCTTGGCATCCGTATTGCCCTTGCGTGGCTCATCTTGTGGCTTGGTCTCGCCGCCAATCCGGTGACGGCAGCGCAGCCCGAATGGCTGGAGGGGGTCCGTCAGGGCGGCTACGTCATCGTATTCCGCCACGGTCCGACCTATGCGAACCAGGCCGACACCGATCCGCTCAACATGAAAAACGTCGCGGCCCAGCGGCAGCTCACCGAGGAAGGGCGTGGGCAGGCCACGGCGGTCGGAGCTGCGATGCACAGGCTCGGCATTCCCGTCAGCACGGTCATCACCAGCACGTTCCAGCGCGCGGTCGACACCGGCACGCTGCTTGGCTTCGGCACTGTCACGGCATCCGCAGACGTCACCGAGGGCGGTCTCGTGGTGTCGCCCGATGAGAACAACCGCCGCGCCCAGGCGCTGCGCAAGCTCGCGGCCACGCCGCCGCCCGCGGGCGGCAATCTCGTCATCATCTCGCATAAGCCGAACCTCATGGACGCCTTCGGCAAGGACTGGTTCGACGTGCGCGAGGGCGAGGCTTCGGTGTTCAAGCCCGATGGCGCCGGCGGATCGAAGCTGATCGTTCGCATCGGTGCAGGCGAATGGAGCAAGCTGGCGGATGCGATGAGGTGAATGCCCTCACCGCGTCCGCACGCGTTCAAACTCAGCCTGCACCCGCGTGAATTTCTGATTGAACAGCCACATTGCGTCGAGGATTTCGCGGAAACTCGCCGACGTTCTTGCCCGGTCGGTGCGTCCGTAGGCAAAGATGCTGTTGTTGCGCAGATATTTCATCACGGTCGGGTCGGAGACCCTGCTCTGAAGTAAATTACCCGACTTCAGCGCGGCTCGCGTCGCGGTCGGGATGATCTGGATCAGTTCGAAGAATTTCATCTGGTCGATCGGGTCCGGCAGCGTCCTGGCGATATCGGGGATCTGCGCGAACAGATCGGCGTGCGCGTTCATGAGGCCGTCACGCACTGCGGTCCAGTGGTTGAGCCGATGGTCGAGGCTGCCGATACGGGCCTCCTCCCTGTCGTCACGCGCGATCAGCTTCGGATCGAGGGCGGCGATGGACGGCTTGATCGCTTGCCATCGCTTGCGGCCATTGCGGTCTTCGGACGGGCCGGTCTGAAAGCTGCCGATATAGGTGTTGGAACGCCCGTTTCCGACATTCTGCTTGCCGTTGGTTTCCGCAAAGAACAGCCCCAGGCTGATGCGGCCAGCCGCATCCGCGCCCTTCGCATCCAACCCCTTTGCGCGTGCGATCGCGGTGCCGAGATCGACGACGTCCTTGAACGGAGTCACTGAGGCCTGCGCGTTCGGAGGCGGCGCCTCCATGACGTCGAAGAGCGCGCGGTACTCGTCGATCAGCGGTTCGATGTCGGCGTCGAAATAGGCCGGCGGAACCTCGTACTTGTTGGGTCGTCCGAGCCGCGACGGAAGCGCATCCGTGAGATCCTTGTAGGTGCTCATGACATCGACGCGCGCAAGGTAGAGGGCTTGCCCCGGCAGGTTCGGAAGCGGCTCGTGCGCGTCGATCTGGCGGCGTCGTTGGCTGAGGATCGCCTTGAAGTCACTCAAGGCCCGATTGTAGGCCTCGAGCGCCGTGGATTGCTTCGCGGTAAGCGCCGCCGGCTGGGCGCGCGCCGATGAGCCGACATTCACTGCCCCACTCAAGGCGGTTGCAACGGCAAGCGTCACGCTTGCGATGATATGGAGTCTCGCTCCCATGTCCGTCTTCGAGCTCATGCGTTCGGCCGGCTGCCTCAATCGTAGTCATTGGGAACAAGGCCTGGCGGCGCCACCTCACGACAAGTGTCAGATGTTTGCAACACTGCAAACCTATTTGATCGGCGCCACAATCGCGCCGCAGGAATTTCCAAATCGAAAACGCAAGGTGCGCCGGTGAATGCAACATCAGGGGACACTGATGCAAAAACTGCGGGCGATCGACGGCGATGCGGAGCGGGTCGGCTTCACCTTCTCATTTCAGATAGCGGATGGCGGCAAACGGCGGGCCTGCTGTGTCAGGGTCGACGCCCCGAACTTCCACGACGCATCGGCGCTGTTCCGCGAGCGGTGGCCCGCCATCGAATCGGTGGCGCGCGATAGCGTCAGGGCCGCAGACGGCGGCGACGGCGTGATCGCGCTCGAGCTGCCGACGGCCTGACGGAATCGGCGCATCTCGGCTTCCGCTGATCAGTTACCCGCGTCCTTCGTGGCCAAAATCTGATAGAGGATGATCGCGCCGAACGTCGCGGTGCCGATGCCGCCGATCGTGAAAGCGCCGAACTTCAGTGTGAGATCGCCGGCGCCGGCTGTGAGCGCAACCGCGACCGTGATCAGGTTGCGCGGGCTGGAGAAGTCGACCTTGTTCTCGACCCAAATTCGCCCGGCCATCGCCGCGATCAGGCCGAACAGCACGATCGACAGGCCGCCGATCACGGGACCCGGGATCGACAGGATCAGCGCACCGAATTTGGGCGAGAAGCCGAGCAGGATCGACACCACGGATGTCACCGCGAACAGCAGCGTCGAATAGACCTTCGTCGCCGCCATGACGCCGATGTTCTCCGCATAGGTGGTGACGCCGGTGCCGCCGCCGCAGGCCGAGACGATCGTTGCAAGGCTGTCGCCGAGGAACGCGCGGCCGAGATAGCCGTCCAGACTTCGCCCAGTCATCACGCCGATGGCTTTGATGTGGCCGAGATTCTCGGCAACAAGAATGATCGCGACCGGCGCGATCAGGAAGATCGCGTCGCCATGGAAGGTCGGCGTGGTGAATTTTGGCAGCCCGATCCATGGCGCGGCCGAAAGCTGGGTGAAATCGATCGGCTTGCCCAGACCGAAGCCATTGGCGAGCAGGAGATAAAGGAGATAGCCGCCGATGGCGCCGACGATGATCGGCAGCCGGCGCCACAATCCCGGAGCCGCCACCGCGGTCAGGCCGATGATCAGAACGGTCAACAGTCCGACCCAGGTGTCGAATGCGCTCGCGCTCACGGCCTTCACGGCCACCGGCGCGAGATTGAGGCCGATCGCGGCAACGACGGCACCGGTGACGACCGGCGGCATCAACCGCTCGACCCAGCCGACGCCGGCCCACATCACGATCAGCGCGATGATGCCGTAGAGCACGCCGGCGCCGACGATGCCGCCGAGCGCGACCTCGATATTGGGATTCGGCCCCTGCCCGGAATAGCCGGTCGCCGCAATGACGACGGCGATGAAGGCGAAGCTGGAGCCGAGATAGCTCGGCACGCGTCCGGCAACGACCGTAAAGAAGATCAGCGTGCCGACGCCGGAAAAGAACAGCGCGAGATTGGGATCGAACCCCATCAGCAGCGGCGCGATGATGGTTGCCCCCGACATCGCGACGCCATGCTGGAGGCTGGCAATGATGGTCTGGCCCCACGGCAGCCGCTCCTCGGGCAGGATGACGCCCGAGGTCTTCAGCTTCCAGGGTGGAAAATAGCCCCTTCCTTGCTCATCGGAGCCCATGGTCGCTGACATGTTCCCCCTCCCGTTTGCCGCTTGTCACGTGCGTGCGCGCGTTTCGCATTGAGGCGGAGTGTAGCAGACGTCGGAAGCTCTAGCTCGCCCAGTTGTCGCGGAATTCGCCGAACAGCGTGATGCCGCCGCAGGCGTAGATGGTCTGGCCGGTGATATAGCTCGACTCGTCGGAGGCGAGAAAGGCGAACACCGCGGCGATCTCTTCGACCGTTCCGACACGCCCGAGCGGAATGTGATCCTCTACCGCGGCGCGCTTTTTTGCGTCGCCGGTCCAGGCCGCGTTGATCGGCGTGTCGATCGCGCCCGGCCCTACCGCGTTGACGCGAATGCCGCGGCCGGCGAATTCGAGCGCCAGCGTGCGCGTCAGGTTCGCCATGCCGCCCTTGCTGATCGAATAAGCGAGATAGCCCGGCTTCGGTACAATCTGGTGTACGCTCGAGCAATTGACGATGGTGCCACCGCCGCCGCGCGCGAGGAAATGCGCCAGCGCCTTCTGCGCGCAGAGCACCGCGCCGTTGAGATTGACGTCGATGATGCGCCGATAGGCCTCGATATCGAGTGCTTCGCTCGGCGATTGCTTCTGGAAGCCGGCATTGTTGACGAGGCAATCGAGCCGCGGCCAGCGCGACAGCAGCGTGTCGAACATCCGCGCGATGTCCGCCTCGACGGCGACATTGGCCTGAACGACAACATGATCCCGCTCGCCATGGCCGCGCTCGCGCGAGGCCGCCTGCGCCTGCGCAAGCGTGTTCTCCGCATCCGCACGGTGCTCCAGATAGTTGATGGCGACGGTTGCCCCTTCCTGCGCGAAACGGACGGCGATCGCGCGCCCGATGCCTTGCGACGCTCCGGTCACGAGCGCGTATCTCCCGACGAGGCGGGATGCGAAGTGAGGCGAACGATCAGTTTGAGTCTCAGTTTGAGTCATGGGCGGCGCATCCAGAAAAGTTCACCGAGCGGCGCAAGGCCGTCGATCACAAACGCCGACCGTCATGCAGCGTTCCAGCGCCGCCTGCAAGAGGCGGCGCTGGAGACATTGGTTGTTGTTGAGCATGATCTTCCGGATCATGCTCAGATGGCGGCCGCCACCGCTACTGTGTGCGATCCGACGTCCAGCCCTTGTAGTCGGCGACGTTGTCGCGCGTCACGAGCTTCGACGGCAGCAACTCGACGGTCGAGGCGGGCTTCTGCCCGCCCAGGATGCCGACGCCGACCTGCACGGCGCGGCGCGCCATGAAGAACGGATCCTGCGAGGCCGAGGCCTGAATCTGCGGCGACTGCGGGTCTTTCAGCGCGGCCTCGATGTCGGGGGCGCCGTCGACGGCGGTGATGACGATGCCGGAGCGGCTCTGCTGGCGCGCGGCCAGATCAGTGCCGATCGCCTGCGGATCGTTGATGGCGAAGATGGCATCGATCTTCGGGAAGCGGGTCAGGTAGCCCTGCGCCACCGTGAGGCCACCTTCGCGCGAGCCCTTGCCGTCCTGGTCGCTGGACAGGACCTTGATACCGGGGTTCTTGCCGAACACGCTCTTGCAGCCGTTCACGCGATCGATCACCGCGGAGACCTGCGGGCCGTTCTCGATGATCACCTCGCCTTTGCCGCCGAGCTTGTCGACGATGTACTGGCAGGAGATCTCGCCGGCCTGGACGTTGTTCGTGGTCACCGTGGCATCGGCGCCCTCGGCGGCGGTGTCGACCGCGACGACGATGATGCCCGCGGCCTGCGCCTTCTTGATCGCAGGGCCGATAGCCTTGGGATCGCCGGGATTCAGGAGGATCAGGTCGACGCCGGCGGCGATGAAGTTGTCGATCTGGGTCACCTGCTTGCCGAGATCGTATTCGAAGCCGACGGTCGTGACCTTCACGTTGGGATTGGTTTTCTTGGCCTCGAACTCGGCGCCCTTCGACAGCGCGACGAAGAACGGGTTGCCGAGTGAACCGAGCGAGACGCCGATGGATTTGAGCTCCTTCGCCTGCAGCGGCGCGGAGCTCAGGGCAAGCGCCACGGCGGCGCTGGTAAGCGAGATCGTCTTCAACATTGGCTTCCTCCCTGGTCTGACTTGATGTCCCGCGCGGCTGACCAGTTGCCGCAACGGAGTGCCACAGCGCGAGTGGCTGTACCTTCGCGCACCGATCGTCAGGTGCGCGCCGAGCCTTGCAGGCGGTAACGATCGAGCGCGACCGCGCCGATGATCACCAGCCCCTTGATGACGTATTGCCAGATGTCGGATACGCCGACCAGGATCAGGCCGTTCGACAGCACAGCAATGATCAGCGCGCCGACCAGTGTTCCCCAGATCGAGCCGATACCGCCGACGAAGGACGTGCCGCCGAGGATCACTGCGGTGATCGCATCGAGCTCGTAGCTTTGTCCGAGCTGCAATCCGTTTGCCGCGTAGAGTCGCGCCGCCTGCATCGCGCCGCCGAGGCCTGCAAACAGTCCTGACACGCCATAGACGAAGATCAGCACCGCCCAGACCTTGATGCCGGCGAGCCGCGCTGCGCTTTCATTGCCGCCGACCGCGTAGATGTGCACGCCGAGCACGGTCCGGCGCAGCACCAGCCAGGAAACGAGGATCACGAGCAGCGCAATCACCGACAGCCAGGGAATCGAGATCACGCCAGGAATGAGGGTGAGTGAGCCGTTGCCGATGAAGGCATAGGGAATGGAAGGGTTGAACACGGTGGTGTCGGCGCCGAGCAGGCGCGCCAGGCCGCGCACGGCGGTGAGCGAGCCGAGCGTGACGATGAAGGGCGGCAGCCGCAGCAGCGCGATCAGCGCGCCATTGACGACACCGAAACCGAGGCCGGTGAGGACGGCAGCCGGCAGCCACAGCGCCCCGAGCTCGGGCAGCTTTGACAGCGTCAATCCGGCCATCGCGGACGCCGCCAGGATCGAGCCGACCGACAGGTCGATGCCGCCGGTGAGGATGACGAAGGTCATGCCCGCCGCGAGCACGGTGTTGACGGCAGCCTGCTGCAGAACGATGCCGAGATTCTGGCCGGTAAAGAAACGGCCGTCCGACAGGTAATGAAAGCCGGCGCACAGGAGCAGCAGCACCGGCAGCATGCCGGCCGCCTGGATCAGGAGCCTGACCCGCTGGCGTTTCGTCTCCTGGGCAGCGGCAAGCCCGTTTGCCGTGGCCGCCTTTGCTGGTGAAGATCCCTGATCAGGCATCGAGGTGCTCCATCCCCGTGGCAAGTGCCATGATATCCTCCTCGGTCAGCGGCTGTGTCGCGGTTCGCCTGATCTCGCCCTCGACGTGCCCCAGGCGCATCACGATGACGCGGTCGCAGATGCCGATAATCTCGGGCAGATCGGACGAGATGATGAGGATCGCCGTGCCAGCCTTGGCGAGATTGTCGATGATCGAATAGATTTCGGACTTGGCCCCGACGTCGACGCCGCGCGTCGGCTCGTCAAGGATCAGGACTTTCGGTCCGATTGCAAGCAGCCGCGAGAGCAGCACCTTCTGCTGGTTACCGCCGGACAGTCCGCCTGCGGGGACGCCGGCGTTGGCGGCACGGATGCTTAACCCTGCGAAAGCCCTGTCGGCGCGCTCACGCGCCTTGTCGCGATCGAGGAACCAGCCGAGCTTCGCATCGCGCCCAAGCACGGCAAGGTTGATGTTATCCTGGCACGACATGTCCAGGAACAGGCCGAGCGCCTTGCGGTCCTCGGTGAGATAGGCGATGCCGACCTCGAGCGCCTCGCCGGGCGTGCGGATGTCGATTGGGCAGCCTTCGAGCTCGACACGGCCGGAAATCTTCGGCGCAGCGCCGATGATCAGATGTGCAAGTTCGGTGCGGCCTGCGCCGATCAGGCCGGCCAGTCCCACGACCTCGCCCGCATGCACGGTCAGCGAGCAGCCCTTTACGCGCTGCCCGTCGGACATATCGGTTGCGGTGAGCACCGGATGCCCCTTTCCAGCCTCGGGATCGTGGTCCTTCTTGTAGAACGACGAGACGTCGCGCCCGACCATCATGCGGACGATGCTGTCGGCGCGGATGTCGGACTTGTCGAGCGAGCCGACTAGGCGTCCATCACGCAGCACCGTGACGCGATCGCCGAGCGCGTAAACCTCGTCCATACGATGCGAGATATAGATGATGGCAAGCCCTTCGGCGCGCAGTTGCCGGACCAATGCGAACAGCCGCTCGCTCTCGCCGGCCGACAGCGCGGTGGTCGGCTCATCCATGATCAGGATTTTGGAACGCGCGTGCAGCGCACGGGCGATCTCGACCAGCTGGCGCTGGCCCATGGAAAGATGTGCCACCAGCGTCGACGGGGTGAAGTCGGCGCCCAGCCGCTCCAGGATCGGGCCGACACCGACGCGCATGTCGCCGCGCGCGAGGAATCCCGAACGCGAGACCTCGCGGCCGAGATAAATATTCTCCGCGACGCTCAAGTTGGGGGCTAAAGATAGTTCCTGATAGATGATCGAGATGCCGGCGGCGCGGCCGCCGAGCGGACCTTCGATCCGTACCGGCTTGCCCTCGATGCGGATTTCGCCACCGGGATCGGGCCGGTAGGCGCCCGATAAAATTTTCATCAGGGTCGACTTACCGGCGCCGTTCTCGCCCATCAGCGCGTGGACCTCGCCGGCATAGACGGTGAGGTCAACGGCGCGCAGCGCCTTGATGCCGAAGAAGGATTTGGAGACCCCGCGCATCTCGAGGATCGGATCGTTCATCGTGCCTCCCGGCGCACAATGCGTTTCCCACCCGCGTCTCTTTCGTTGTCAGCGCGGTTCGACCATTAAACAAAAGGCGGCGGCGCAGGGCAATACCGAACCGACAATATCGAAGAGCTGCACATGCGGAACGCACGACGCTAATGGCGCGGCCGGTACAGTTCGCGCCATGCGGGCAGGCGTTCGGCGTAGGCATGGGCGAGCGCCCGCTCGGGTTCAAAAGTCTCGACGCGCTGCGGCGGCGTACAGACGGCCGCGACCGCCTCGCCGGTGACAGCAAGGCGCCCCAATCTCGCCGCACCGAACGCGGCGCCGGTCTCGCCTGCTGCAAAGCGGTGGATCGGCATGTTCAGCACGTTCGCCAGCACCGCGAGCCAGAAGGTGGACCGCGACCCGCCGCCGATCGCATCGGCCTCCGCGACGGCAAGGCCGGCGGCCGCGAGTGCGTCGCGGCAATCGGCCAGCGCAAACGCGACGCCTTCGAGCACGGCCTGCACGATCGCCTTGCGATCGGTGCCGTGGCTCAGACCATCGAGCATGCCGCGCACATTCGGGTCGTCATGCGGCGTCCGCTCACCGGCAAGATAAGGCAGGAAGCTGACAGGCGAAGGCGCTTGCGGGCGCGCACCGAGCGGCGCCAGCAATTCGGCTTCCGGGGCGCCAAGCAGCCGCGCGAACCAGGCGAGGCAGGACGCGGCCGACAGGATCGCGCCGGCTTGAATCCACATTGCCGGGATCGCATGTGCGAAGGTGTGCACGACGCGATCCGGGTTCGCGGCAATCCTGTCCGTGGGCGTCAACAGCGCGCCTGATGTCCCCAGCGAGATGAACGCGGTTCCCGGGCGGATCGCTCCGATGCCGACGGCACCGGCCGGGTTGTCGCCGGCGCCACCCGCAATCATCGGCCGTTTCACCATGCCCCAGCGCTCGCCGAGTTCGCGCGTCAGCCGCGCCGACGGCGCACAGCCTTCGACCAGCCGCGGCATGTGCGCGCGCGTCAGGCCGGTCGCGGCAAGGCCCTCATCCGACCAGTCGCGCCGCGCGACGTCGAGCCATAGCGATCCCGAGGCGTCTGAGACATCCTCGATCGCCTCGCCCGTCAGGATCAGCCGCAAATAGGCCTTCGGTAGCAGCACGAGTTTGGTCGCGGCAAAGATCTCGGGCTCGTGCGCCGCGATCCACAAAAGCTTCGGCGCAGTGAAGCCGGGCATCGCCTTGTTGCCGGTCGTGGTGCGCAAGGCCGGCCAGCGCTCTTCGAGCAGGCGGCACTCGGCCGCAGAGCGGCCATCATTCCAGAGAATGCAGGGGTGGAGCGGCTTGAGCTCAGCGTCCAGCAGCGTCGCGCCGTGCATCTGGCCGGACAGTCCGATGCCCTCGACCCCGGCCAGCTCGCGCGGATGATCCGCTTTCAGCTCGTCCAGGGTTGTAAACGCCGCCTCGATCCATTGCCGCGGATCCTGCTCGGAAAAACCGGGACGTGGCGAGGCAGTCGCAAGCGACCTGCTCGCGCTCGCGATCACGTGCTGGGTGTCGTCGACGAGGACGGTCTTGACCGCGGAGGTGCCGAGATCGATGCCGAGATACATGATGCTTTCGCCTGAAGCGATGACGGCCGATGAAGGCCTCTACTCGTCGAAGAAGCCGGGGTGCTTGGCGACAAAGGACTGCAACTCGCGCGAGACGCGGTCAAGATGATCTGCCATTTCGCGCCTGGCCTGGTCCGGCTTACGGGTGGCAATCGCGTGATAGATGGCTTCGTGCTCGCGGAACGTCCCCTCGGGCCGCCCAGGTTCGGGCAGCAGGGTCCGCCGCACCCGCTCGAGATGAGTGCGGATCGGATCAAGCACCTCGCCGACGCGCGCAAGGTTGAGGGTTTCCGTCATCTGGCGGTGAAACCTGGTATCGAGCTCATGGAAGCCTTCAAGATCTCCACTGGCGATGGCGGCTTTTTGATAGGCGAGATTCTGACCAAGCACCGCGATCGCCTCGCCCGACATGTCGGCGGCACAGACCCCGACGACTTCCACCTCCAACGCGCGTCGCATCAGCATCCATTGCCGCACATCCTCGAGGTGAATCCGCGCGACATAGGAGCCGCGCTGCGGCTCGACCACGACGAGACCTTCAAAGGCGAGCCGGTTGATTGCGGTGGTGATCGAGAGCCGCGACACCTCGAAGGTGGCGCACCACTCGGTCTTGTCGATCGGCGTTTCCGGCGCGAGCTGTCCCGACACGATGGCTCGTTTCAGTGCGAGATAGGCCTGGTCGACTTTCGACCCGCCTGCCCTGTGCCCTCGCGCTGCAACGGTTCCGCCCCTGAACCCGCCGATTGAATGCATCCTGTGAATCCCCCGGCTGATTTTCACTTTTTCGGTTGGCGAAGTCCAATAGCGCGGACGAAGGCTTGACGAGGCGCATCTGATATAACTAGCATATCAGCAAAATAACAAGCATCACCCTGCGGCTCGATGTCCGTCAGAGACTGAAGAGCCGGGGCTGGGAGGAGCAGCAATGGAAGCACGCGTCGGTGCTCTCGGAGCGCAGGATGAATCACGCGCGTCCTCCCGCGTGATCGAGCTTGGCGCCCGTGCAAGTGCGCCGAGCGGTCACGTCGCTCTCTCCGCCGAACAGGTCTCAAAATCCTTCGCCGGCGTAAAGGCTCTCCACAACGTCGACTTCGATCTATGCCCCGGCGAAGTGCACGCACTGATGGGCGAGAACGGCGCCGGCAAGAGCACCTTGATGAAGATCCTCGCCGGCGTGCACACGAGCTATGACGGTGTCATTCAGGTCGAAGGCCAGGCGGTGTTGTTCGCCGGCGTGCGCGCCGCCGAGGAAGCCGGCGTCGCGATCATCCACCAGGAGCTCAATCTCGTTCCCGAGCTGAGCGTGGCCGACAACATCTTTCTTGGTCGCGAGCCGCT
This sequence comes from Bradyrhizobium sp. CCGUVB23, assembly GCF_024199885.1. Lineage (NCBI taxonomy): Bacteria > Pseudomonadati > Pseudomonadota > Alphaproteobacteria > Hyphomicrobiales > Nitrobacteraceae > Bradyrhizobium > Bradyrhizobium sp. CCGUVB23. The sequence continues at coordinate 6,655,850 of NZ_JANADQ010000001.1, read as the reverse complement.
GATCGCGGGCCTGCTGATCGATCGTCGCCGCATGGTCAAGGCGGCCGGGCGCCTGCTGGCGCGGCTGGGCGTGAGGCTCGACGCGGAGAGTCGCGTTGCCGACTTGCGCGTCGGCGAGCAGCAGCTGGTGGAAATTGCCAAGGCGCTGTCGCTCGATGCCCGTATCCTCATCATGGACGAGCCCACCTCGGCGCTGTCGTCGTCGGAATGCGAAACGCTGTTCAAGATCGTGCGACAGCTCGCAGCCGAAGGCGTCGCGATCGTCTACACCTCGCACCGCATCGAGGAGGTGCTCGAACTCGCCGACCGCGTCACCGTGCTGCGCGACGGCAGACGGGTGGTTACGGCGCCGATCGGCGAATTGTCACGCGGCGCGATCATCGCGGCGATGGTCGGCCGCGACATGGCCGCAAGCGACCGCGGTGCGGCAGCGGCGGATGGCACGGTCATCCTGTCCGTTAAAGACCTGACGCTCGACACGCTCAGTCCGCACGGATGGCGCCGGATGTTGCACGGCGTCAGCTTCGAGCTCAGGCGCGGAGAGATTTTGGGTATCGGCGGCCTGCTCGGCTCCGGGCGGACCGAGATCCTGGAATCGATCTTCGGCGTCGCCCGTGGCTGGCGCGGCGGCACCATTGCGATCGACGGTGAGATAGCCGACATCAACGCGCCGGCCGATGCCTATCGCCTTGGCCTCGCGCTCGTCAGCGAAGACCGCAAGGAGCGCGGCCTGCATCTCGCCGCCTCGATCTGCGACAACATCGCGCTGCCGTCCATCGGGGCGCTCTCGCAATTCGGCCTGCGCGCTTTCGCGCGCGAGCGTGCATTGGCCCGCGAGATGGTCGGTCGGCTCTCGGTCCGCTGCACCGGCATCGGACAAGCGGCCGCAGCGCTGTCGGGCGGCAACCAGCAGAAGGTCGTGATCGGCAAGTGGCTTGCCACCGAGCCGCGCATTCTCCTGCTCGACGAGCCGACCCGCGGCATCGACATCGGCGCCAAGCAGGAGATCTATCGCCTGATCTTCGATCTCGCCGCAAAGGGTCTCGGCATCATCGTGGTGACGTCGGAAATGCCGGAGCTCCTGCTGCTGTCCGATCGGATTCTCGTGATGTGCGAGGGACGGCAGACCGGCCTCTTGACGCGCGAGAGCGCAACGCAGGAGGCGGTGATGCGTCTTGCCGCACCCGGCATGGCGACGTGGTCGCAGGAAGAAGCATGATGAAGGCACTTAGACTCCTCTCGCAAACCAAACTCTATTGGGGATTGCTGCTGATCTGCCTGATCGGCGCCCTCACCTCACCGCACACTTCGTCCGGCAACAACATCTTCCTGTCCTACGGCAACCTGACTGACGTGCTCCGTCAGGTCTCGATCACGGGGCTGGTCGCGACCGGCATGACCATGGTCATCCTGCTTGGCGGCATCGACCTGTCGGTCGGCTCCGTCATGGGCTTCTCGACCGTGATCTGCGCGATGCTGCTCACCAAGCCCGGCTGGACGGCTGCCTCGGCGCTGGGCGTGCCGGCGGCGGTGCTGGTCTGTGGTGTGGCCGCGGCGCTGGCCGCACGCTTCATCTTCGCAGGGCTTGCGCGCGGCCGCGATGTCGGCGCCGGGCGGCGCCGTGACATCGCGCTGTCGCGCTGGCGCAGCGTCGGCATTCCCGCGCTGCTCGGCTTCATCGTCGCCATTGCAATTGGGTGGTGGACGGCGAGCCAGGTGCCGGTCAAGTTCGGCGTGCTCGGCGTGCTTCTGGTAGCGCCCTGCCTCGCGCTTCTGCTCGGGGCCATCAACGGGCTCCTGATCGTCACCGGCCGGATGCAGCCCTTCATCGTGACGCTCGCGATGATGGTCAGCGCACTGGGCATCGCGCGGTTGACGGCCGGGTCGGACAACGCCGTTGTGCCGGTCTATACCGGCACCAATGCCACCGAGGCCTTCGAGCTGCTGCGCTCCATGCTCTGGGGCGTGCTGCCGGTGCCGAGCGTCTTCTTCCTGGCGGCGATCGTCCTGTTCGGCGCGATCCTGCGTTTCACGACGTTCGGCCGCTATGCTTATGCGATCGGCGGCAACGTCGAGGCTGCCAAGCTCTCGGGCATCAAGGTCGCCCAGGTCCAGCTCACGGCTTATCTTCTTTCCGGACTTTTGGCGGGGATCGCCGGCGTGCTGTTCGTCGCACAATATCGACAAGGCAAGCCCGATGCCGGCGCCGGCCTCGAGCTCGATGCGATCGCGGCGGTGGTGATCGGTGGCACCAGCCTGATGGGCGGGCGCGGCGGCCTCGCCGGCACCTTCGTCGGCGTCCTGATCTTCGGGCTGCTGTCGGACATTCTTCAGCTTCAGAACATCGACTCCAACGTCCAGCTCCTGATGAAGGGCCTGATCATCGTCTGCACCGTGCTGGTGCAGGAGCAGAATCTCGGTCAGCTCATCTCGCGATGGCGGTTCAACCGGTCGCGGGAAGCCAACGCCGATCCGAAAACAGCCGAAGCCTACCGGCTGCCAAACGCCGCCAAGGCGCAATCAAAACAAAGGGAGGACCTCGATGAAGCGTCGTGATTTCTTGAAACTGTCGACCACCGTGGCCGGCGCGGCCATGACCGTGTATCTGCCGGCCGGCTGGAGCCCGGCCAAGGCCGCAGGCAAGTGGAAGGTCGGCTTCAGCCAGTGCACCACGCTCGAGCCGTGGCGCGTGCAGTTCAACAAGGACATCCAGGCCGAAGCGAAGAACCAGCCGGACGTCGACCTCGTCATCACCGACGGCCAGGACAAGACCGAGAAGCAGGTCGCCGACTGCGAAAACCTCATCGTGCAGCAGGTCAACGTGCTCCTGATCTCGCCCAAGGAGTCGGCGGGACTGACCGGCGTCGTCGAGAAGGCGATCGACGCCAAGATTCCGGTGATCGTGCTCGACCGCAACGTCGACACCAAGCGCATCACCCAGTTCATCGGCGGCGATAATGTCGCGATCGGCAAGGCGGCCGGCGAGCATGCGGTCAAGCTGCTCGGCGGTCCCGGCAAGGCGGCCGGCAACGTCGTCGAAATCTGGGGCGGCATGGGCACCCAGCCGGCGCATGACCGGCACGACGGCTTCCATGCCCACACCGACAAGGAGCCGGGCATCAAGTACCTGCTCAACAACCAGTCGGGCGACTGGAAGCAGGACAAGGCCTACAACATCATGACGACCGCCCTGCGCAACAACGAAAAGATCGACCTGGTCTATGGCCACAACGATCCGATGGCCTATGGCGCCTATCTCGCCGCGAAGGACGCCGGCCGCGACAAGGACATCAAGTTCATCATAGGCATCGACGGGCTACCTGACGAAGGCGTCACCTGGGTCTCCAAAGGTCAGCTCACGGCGACGTTCCTCTATGCGACGCCCGGTGCCGAGGGTCTGCGGCAGGCGGTCAAGCTGCTCAAGGGCGAGAAGCTGCAACCGGTCATCACGTTGCCGACCATGCTGATCACCAAGGAGAATGCTCCGGAGATCCTGAAGAAAAACGGGCTGCTCTGACCGGCGGGCCTTAAGCGAACCAACCGAGTCCGGTTCAAGCCGAATTGAACCGGACTGCGGACTTTGACGTCGATATGGACGGCGGCGCCGTGACGTTGGATAGTCGTCAGCCTAAGAAACTGATCCGCGTCCCGGGAGGCGTTGCATGCTGAAATCGATCGACCCGCTTCTGAATGCCGATGTTCTTTACGCGCTGAGGTCCATGGGGCACGGCGACGACCTCGTGCTCTGCGATACCAATTTTCCGGCCGATGCCGTGGCGCGCCAGACCGTGCTGGGCAAGCTCATTCGCATCGACAATGTCACCGCTGCCCGCGCCGCGCGCGCGATCCTGTCGGTGCTGCCACTCGACAGCTTTGTCGACAGACCGGCCTCGCGCATGGAAATCGTCGGCCAGCCCAACGAGATCCCGCCTGTGCAACGCGAGGTGCAGGCGGAAATCGACGCGGCAGAGGGGCGATCCTGCCCAATGGGCTCGGTCGAGCGCTTCGCCTTCTATGAGCTTGCGAAGAAATCCTATTGCGTGATCCAGACCGGGGAGCTGCGCTTCTATGGCTGCTTCATCTTCAAGAAAGGCGTCATCCCGCCCGAGGCTTGAGTTAACGAGGCCAGGGGCTGCGTGGCACGTTCGGCATAAATGTGACGTCGAGATGATGTCGCGCGCGAACATTCATCTTGCAGCGCGGCATCGCGAAAATTTTCTTCGCCATTTCTGATCGGCGGCAGGCGGCTTCAACTCCGCGTGCTTTCGTTGACATTGATGGGCGCCGTTGCATACTCGAAAGCGGCCTCAGTCACCCATCACGACGACACCGAAGTGCACGAACGTCACGTCCTCGATGTGCTTCGGCTACTCAGACTTCACATCAAGAAAGTCAATAAGGGAGGGTATCGCGATGAAACAGCAAGATTATGATTGGCTTTCCGCACTCCGTCCGAACCGGCGTACGGTGCTGAAGGGTGCGGCAAGCGCCGCGGCATTGGGCACGAGTGGAGCGCTCGGCACGTTCTCGGAGATTGCGCTCGCACAAAACAATCTTCGCGCGCAGATTGGGCAAATTCCAGGCGTGGGCAAGGGCGCGCCGACCGACGCCGACTGGCAGAAGGTCGGCGAGCTCTGCCTCGGCCCGACCAAGGCGAGCATCAAGGAAGGCGAGTTCAAGGGCGTCGAGCTTTCCTTCATGGGATTGAATAATCAGAACCTGCATAACCTCCTGTTCCGCGGCTTCCTCAAGCCGTGGGAGGCCTATACGGGCGCAAAAATCTCCTGGATCGATCTCGCCCAGGCCGACTACAACCCGCGGCTCCAACAGGCGATCGCGACCGGCACGGTCGATTTCGACATCCTGGAGATGGGCGCGCCGTTCGAAGGCGACGTCTGCGGCAAGGGCCTGGCGTCGGAGATGCCGGACTGGGTCAAGAAGCAGATCGATATCGACGACTATGTCGACTATTTGAAGCCGCCGGTCGGCACCTGGAACGGCAAGACCTATCGCGTCACCATCGACGGCGATTGCCACAACTTCAACTACCGCACCGACGTGTTCTCGGACGCAACGCTTGCAAAAGCCTGGAAGGATGCCGGCAACACGACCGAATGGGGCGTGCCGAAAACCTGGCAGCAGGTCCAGGCGGTGACGAAATTCCTCAAAGGAAAGAAGTTCAAGAACCAGAACGTCTACGGCTATCTCGATGCGCCAAAGCCCTGGGGCGGCTTCGGCTTCTATTTCCTCGGCAGCCGCGCCTCCGCGTATGCCAAGCATCCCGACGACAAGGCCTGGCTGTTCGACATCGACACTATGAAGCCGCGCATCAACAACCCGGCCTGGGTGCGCGCCATCCAGGACGTGATCGACGCGCTACCGTCCGAGCCGGCCGATCAGCTCAACGCCGATCCCAACACCACGGGCTTCCAGCAGTTCCTGGCTGGCATCGGCTCGATGATCCCGTGGTGGGGCGACATCGGCCAGGTGGCAAAGGCGAGCGACACCTCGGTCATCGGCGACGTCGTCGGCTTCGACATCCTGCCGGGCTCGGAGGACGTCTATAATTCCAAGACCGGGCAATGGGACAAGTTGCCGAGCGGTCCGAGCCATGCGCCGAACTGCGCCTATCTCGGCTGGGGCATCTATGTGATGGCCCGCGTCAATGGCGACGAGAAGAAGCACAAGGCCGCCTGGAGCGCGGCCGCGCATCTCGGCGGCAAGGACCTCTCATTCTGGATGGTGCTGTACCCGTCGGGCTTCCAGGCTCACCGCACCAGCCACTTCCAGTATGATGAGTGGGTCGCAGCGGGTTATGACAAGAAGTACATCACCTCCTACCTGAACTCGCAGCTCGCCTCCTATAACCACCCCAACCGGGCTGTCGAGCCGCGCATCCCCGGCATCTTCCAGTACTACAGCATCGCGGAGGACGAGCTGACGAAGATTTTCGCCGGCAAGGTCGACGCGCAAACCGGGGCGAACAACATCGCCGCCGCCTGGGAGAAGCTGACCGACCAGATCGGCCGCGAACGGCAGATCGGGCTCTATAAGGCCTCGCTCGGCGTGTAGCGCGCTTACGCGAGATCATCTACCCTCGGCTGGCGCCCCCGGCGCCAGCCGAAAACTTGCCCGGCGACAGAACCGGCACTGAATGCGACTCATCTCGATGCAGAATTCCGCACCCGTTAGCGACGATGCGCACCACCAGCCGGCGACGAAGCGCGCCCCTGGCAGCAGGAAGGCCGCCGGCCGCGCGCTTGTTCTGCTGGCCTCGCTCGGCTTCCTGCTTGTCGTCCTCATTCAGGTCTTGCACACGACCGGCACAATGACCGCCGGATTTTCCGATTGGCGGCCGATCCTCATCGCCTATCTCGTCTGGGCCGTGGCATTTGGCGCCGGACAGATTTTGACCCGCGGCGAGCGTGGCCATCGTGCGCTATTTTTGCTGCCGGCGGTGTTCTTCACCGTCGCAGTCGTGATCTTCCCAACGATCTTCGGCCTCTACATCGCCTCGCTCGACTGGAATCTCAGCTCGATCGAGGGCCCGCGCTTTTCCGGCTTCGATAATCTGAAGGGAATGCTGAACGACACCTATTACTGGAACGCGCTCGGCAACATGGTTTTCTACACCGTCGCGGTGCTCGGCGAATACGCGATCGCGTTCGGACTGGCGCTGCTGCTTAGCGCCGAGATCCGGGCGCGAAAATTCTTCCGGGTGGTCTTCCTGCTGCCGATGATGCTCAGCCCCGTCGCCGTGAGCTGGATGATCGGCAAGTCGCTGCTGGAATATCGCTTCGGCCCGGCGGCGACGCTGGCGCGCTATCTCGGCTGGGACAATCCGGCATTCTTCGCCTCGCCGTGGATGGCGCGCTTCAGCATCCAGGCGATGGACGCCTGGGTTTCGATCCCCTTCATCATGATCATCCTGCTCGCAGGCCTGCAAGCGATGCCGAAGGAGGTGCAGGAAGCGGCCAAGGTCGACGGCGCGAATGGCTGGCAATCATTCTGGCACGTGACCTTTCCGATCATGCTGCCGGTCAGCATCACGGTCCTGATCATCCGTATCATCTTCAAGCTGAAGCTCGCCGACATCGTGATCAACGTGACGGCCGGCGGCCCGGGCGGCGCCACCGACACGGTGTCGAGCTTCATCTACCGCGTCTACCGCGACCGCTCGAACGTCGGATACGGCACGGCGCTCGCCATGGTCTACCTGCTGCTGATCATCGTGCTGCTGACGCTGATGTTGCGCGCCTCGAAGCGCTGGACGCAGAAGGTCGTATAGGTCGGAAAAGGAGTTTGATCGCTTGGCTATTTCGACCGTGGCACCGAATCCCATCCGAAAGCGTCCCGCCGCGCCGCGCGCCAGGCGAATGCTGGGCCGCGCGCTGATTTACGCCGCATTGCTGCTCTGGACCTTCATCTGCCTGTTTCCGATCTACTGGACCGTCACGACGTCGTTCAAATCGGCGGTCGATGTGACTCAGGCGCACCTGATCCCCTGGGTCGATTTCCAGCCGGACTGGAAAGGCTGGCGCTCGCTCGGCCTCTCGCCAGATACGCTGTTCGGGACCTCGACCGCGCGTTCCGAATTCATGAACCGCTTCGTCAACAGCATCATCACCTCGGTCGGCGCGTCGATCCTGGCACTGATCCTCGGCTCGCTCGCGGCCTATGGTCTCAGCCGCTTCCGCTACAAATTCGCCTGGATGCGTAATGACGACATCCTGTTCTTCTTCATGTCGCAACTCATCCTGCCGCCGGTCGTGCTCGCCCTGCCCTTCCTCGTGCTCTACAAGGCCCTGGCGCTGCTCGACACCACGTTTGGCCTGATCCTGCTCTACACGCTGACGGTGCTGCCGATCGTCATCTGGATCATGCGCGACCAGTTCAACGCGATTCCGATCGAGCTCGATGAGGCAGCCTTCGTGGACGGCCTGTCGACCTGGGGCGCGTTCCTGCGCATCATCCTTCCACTCGCGGTGCCCGGCATGGTCGCCGCGTTCATCCTCTCGCTGGTGTTATGCTGGAACGAATATTTCTTTGCCGCCCTCCTCACCAGCACCGACGCGAAGACGCTGCCGGTGATGGTGGCGAGCCAGACCGGCTCACAGGGCATCAACTGGTGGTCGATGGCGGCGCTGTCGACAGCGGCGATCGCGCCGCTCGTCGTGGTCGGCATCTTCCTCGAGCGCTACATCGTCAGCGGCCTGACGACGGGCGCCGGAAAATAGCGCCGATCGACGCGCTTACGCGGGCACGGGCGCATCCGCATCGAGCAGGCGCGCGGCCTTCAGATCGGCCCAGAGCGCGCTCGGCACCTTGGTGGTGAGCGCTGCCACGTTGCGCTCGACCTCCTCTGGACTATGCGCCCCCAGCACCACGCTCGCCACGGCAGGATGGCCGAGCGCGAAGTGCACGGCGGCCGTCGGCAGCGCGACGCGATGGGCCTCGCAGACGCGCTGGATCTCGGCGACCTTCGCCATGATCTCCGGTGGCGCGTCCTGATAGTTGTACTTGGCGCCCTTGACGGCACCGGTAGCGAGAATGCCCGAATTAAAGACACCGCCGAGCAGCACGGCGATGCCCTGCTCAAGCGCCAGCGGCAAGAATTCCTTCAGCGCCGGTTGCTCGAGCAGCGAATAGCGGCCAGCCAGCAGCATCACGTCGAACGTGCCGGCCTTGGCAAAGCGCACGCACATGTCGGCTTCGTTCACGCCGACCCCGATGCCTGCGACCACGCCCTCCGAGCGAAGCTTGTCGAGCGCCACATAGGCGCCGGACATCGCCTCACGAAACCGGTCCTCGATCGCTGCTGCGCCATGCGTCCAGACGTCGACGTCGTGGATCAGCAATAGGTCGATCCGGTCGGTGCCGAGCCGCAGCAGCGACTGCTCCACCGAGCGCATCGTGCCGTCATAGGAATAGTCGACCACGGCGCTGTGGGGCTGGCCGCCGACGAAGCCCGACCGGTTCTCTGGTCGATGAAACGCGTCCATCCAGCGTCCGACCTTGGTGCAGAGGACGACGTCCTCGCGGGCCACGCGCCGCAGTGCGGTGCCGCAGCGGTGCTCCGACAGGCCGTAGCCATAGAGCGGCGAGGTGTCGAGCAGATTGACGCCGAGTTCGAACGCCCGCTCCGCGGCGGCAATCGCGGTCTGGTCGTCAAGCCTGAGGAAAAGGTCGCCGAGCGGGGCGGTCCCGAAGCCGAGGACAGAGACCTCAAGTCCGGTCCGGCCTAGTTTGCGGCGCGGCAGTTGTGATTGTGAAACCATGATGAATGTTGCTCTCTTTTTTCCGCGCGGCTCTCGCACGCGGTCTCATTTTCATCCGCGCGCAGCGTATGTCTTTGTCGCCGCGTGTCAACGCGCACGAGCGCGCGCCATGCCGCAGACTCCCAGCTCACAAAGTTTCGATTTCCAGCCGGCGCAGCCCGGAATCCGGGCGTGTCAGGGGCAAGTTGCCCTGTGCGACAGCAAACATCTCCAAGGGCTGATCGTAACCCTTGATGACGTGCTTCCCGATCGAGACAAGGGGGACAGCGTCCTTCACTTTTTCTGCGACCACCCTGTCGGTCAGGATTTGCGCATCCTTTGCCAGGCCACACAGCCGGGACGCCAGGTTGACGACATTGCCGAGGGCGGTGTAGTCGAGCCGCCCCTCATAGCCAACGGTTCCGACCGTCGCCGTTCCCATTGCGATACCGACGCCGAAGCCGATCGCGTGACCTGCGGCGCACCATTTCCCGGCAATCGACTGCACTGCGACCTGTAGATCGATCGCGAGCTGAACGGCGTGGTTCGCGGGCTTGTCGCAGGCAACCGGCGCGTTGACGAGCAGCATCACGCCGTCTCCGGCAAAGCGGATCAGCGTGGCCTCATAGCGGGTCGTAACGGCTCCCACCGCCGCATAGTATTCGCGCAGGACCGCCATGATGGCGTCCGGTTCGGCGCGCGCGGAGAATGCCGTGAAGCCGCGCAAATCACCGAAAACCACGACGACTTCACGCCGCTGCGCTTCGAGCAGTTCGGCGGAATGTTCGACGAGTTCGGCGACCTGGGGTGCAAGGAATTGCTTTAGCCGGTCGATGCGGACGGTTTTCTGCTGCGAGATCGCCAGCTCCGACGCCATCTCGTTGAAGCGGATCGCCAATTGCTCCAACTCGTCGCGGCTGGAAATCCCAATGCGGTGATCGAAATGTCCGGTACCGATCCGCTCGACCCCCTCCTCCAATTGCTTGATCGGACCGGACATCCGGTGCGCTCGCCAGTAAGCCAGCGCGATCGCGATCAGCACGCCGAGCGCAATCAGAAGTGACGAGCGCCACAATGCCGCGCGGATCGGTGCGAACGCCTCCACGATCGGCTGCATCGCGATCACCGTCCAGCCGATATCGGCTGCATGCACCGAGAGCGCGACGACAGGATTGCCTTTGTCCCCCGTGATGACGGCACCACGACTCGTGGTGCCGACAAGATATTTGATCCGGCCAAAATCGATGGAACCGGTACGGCCGCGCAGGACCAGGCTGATGTCTGGATGGGCGATCAGCTGCCCGGAATCGTCGACGATCATGGCATAGCCGGTCTGACCGATCCTTATTGCTGCTATGACATCCCAAATCAGCTTCAGGTTGACCTCGGCAATGGCAATCCCGGCGGCCGGAAGGTTTCCGGTGACCGCGATCCTCATATATGGCTCGGACTCGTGCTGATATTGAACGGGACCATACCAGACCTTGTTGGCACGCGCGCCGATCACTGCGGGATCCGCGGACAGGTCGATGCCGCGGCCGGTCCTGTTTAGACGTAGCCTGGACACGAAAACGCGTTCGGTCCCCGTCTCGTCGAGCAGCGAAACGGAGACGATTGCGGGCACCTGCTGCAGGAGACGCAACGCATCGACCCTGTGCCGGTCGTCGTCTCCCTGTGCCCACGGAAACTGCACGACCCAGCCCAGCTGATCGCTTATTTCATCGGTGAAGGCCTCTATCCTGCCCGCCGCACCGCGAGCCTCGGACTGGAGAACCTCGCTGATATGGCGGCGCTGATCGCGATAGCCGAACGATGCTTCGATCACCGCACCAAGAATGAGAGGCACGACGGCTGCCACGAACAGGGTCGCAAAGTACTTGAAAAACAGGGAGCGACGCGGCCGCTTCGCGTCACCACGGGCAGTCAATGACGATTGCGCAACGAATTCTGGCATATCGATCTCAGGAAATCACCTTGTTGGCGCGAAACAGGATTGAAGATGTATCCAGCTCTACGCCCAGGAGCCGAGCCGTCTTCAGATTGATCACCAGTTCGAATTTTTCAGGCCGGATGACGGGAAGAACGGCAGGATCTTCGCCGCGCAGGATCCGGTCGGCGTAGTTCGCAAGCCACCGATAGGTCGCGCGCTGGTTGGCGCCGTAACTCAAAAGTCCGCCGGCCTCGCAGTACTCGGACCAGCCGAACATCGAAGGGAGCCGATGCGCCAGCGCGAACTCCGCGAGTTTCGTCCGATCGACCATCGTCACGACATCGGGAAACACGAGCATCGCGTCGGCGTCCGAGTCACCAGCCACCTCGAGCGCATTGTCTAGTTCACCCGCCCCGGAGAAGGGAACATAGGTCGGCACGATGTCCAGCCCGGCGCATGTCTGCTGGGTCGCGCGCCACTCCGATGGTTCCCCCGGATGGTCCGTGTTCGAGAGAACGGCGAGCCTGCGAATTCTGGGACAAATGTCCTTGAGCAGCTCAACGCGCTTTCCCGCCAACTCAAGCGAGAGGAACGTGCTGCCGGTGAAATTGGTGCCAGGTTGCGCCAGGCTCTTGACCACCCCCAAAGCCACCGGGTCGCCGCTGAGTGCAAACAGGACGGGGATGTCCTTTACCGTAGCCATGGCGCGCGTTGCCGGGCCACTGGAAACGGCAAGGTCTACGTCGCCGCGTCTCAGTTGCGAAATGACCTGGCGCAGCGCCGATGGATTGCCATAGTGCTTCTCGAGAACCACGTTCTTGCCCTCGACATATCCCAGCGAGCGCAGCCCCTCGAGAAAGCCGTCCAGGAACGGATCCGGCTCGGAGCCCGTGGAGATCCAGAAGATGCGATAGATCTTCCGTGCCTCTTGCGCGCGCGCAATCACAGGAAACGCCATTGCGCCGGCGATGAGCCGAATGAAATCCCGTCGTTTCATGACACCACCGTCACGACCAAACTGCACGGAACAGGCCATCCAGTGGTCTTGAAATTTGCTCTTGGACTTTCGGGGCTCGCACCAACAGGGATCTTGATCCCAGTTCTCGAGCTGCCGAAGGAGCGATCTCTGTCATTAGTCGACAGAACCATCTCAACAGACTGTACCTTCATGTGTTTTTGGCTTTAGAAGTGCTTGATTTTTTCTTGAGATGGGTACTTCCCGGAACCGACACGTCAATATGGCTTACCCGGTCTCCTATGAACCTGCCGATGTCATTCTGAATCTCACGCTCTTCAACCGTGCGAAGAAGAATGGCCGCACTCGCAACTCGACGCTGGTCGGACTAACCTGACCCTGCTCGGCCGGGATCAACCGGCCGGCGAACCCCACCGGGAGGAAGCGATGACACGCCAACGATGCGATTCCGAGCAGCGCGATCCAGACACCACGCTTTCACGACGATCACTTGTCCAGGGCCTTGCGATCGCAGCAGGCGCCACCATGTCGGGCGCGGGCGCAGCGCTGGCGCAGAACGCGCCGGCAGCGCCGCCGACGACGATCACGACGCCGCCGCGCGATTTCGGCCCAAACGGTGCGCCGACCACCTATTTCTGGGACCCCGACATCATCGCTGTCGATCCGTCCTTCAACGACCTCGCGCAACCGAACACCGCGATCAAGCGGCTTCATACCGGACTGTTGTGGGCCGAGGGCCCGGCGTGGAGCGCGCAGGGCCGCTATCTGCTGTGGAGTGATATTCCCAACAACAGGCAGATGCGCTGGACCGAGGACGACGGCCGCGTCAGCGTATTCCGTATGCCGTCCAACAACTCCAACGGCAACTCCTTCGACTTCCAGGGCCGCCAGCTCTCCTGCGAGCATCTCACACGCCGCGTCACGCGCTACGAGCATGACGGCACCGCCACGGTGCTCGCAGACTCCTATCAGGGCAAGAAGCTGAACTCACCGAACGACGTCGTCGCGCATTCCGACGGCAGCTACTGGTTCACCGACCCGCCCTATGGCGGCCAGCTCTATGAGGGCGAGCCGGATGGTCCCGGCGGTCCGAGCAATGCCGGCGGCAAGCTCAATCCGCGGATTGGCCAGCCGGCCGGATTCACGCCGGGCAAGCGCGAACTGCCGACCAATTGCTATCGCATCGACCCCAGTGGCCGCATCGACCTCGTGGTCAGCGAGGACCAGGTGCCCGATCCCAACGGTCTCTGCTTCTCGCCCGACTTCAAGAAGCTGTATGTCGTCTCGACCGGCAAGGGTCCGGGCGATACCGGTGCGGGCGGAAAGGGCGAGATCTTCGTGTTCGACGTCGGCAGCGACAACAAGCTGTCCAACCAGAAGCGCTTCACCGATTGCGTGATCGACGGCGTGCAGTGCGGGCCTGATGGCGTGCGCTGCGACGTCAACGGCAATGTCTGGTCATCCAGCAATGCGGGGCGCGCCGTCGGCTATAGCGGCGTGACGGTGTGGTCGCCGGAGGGCAAGCTGCTCGGCCGCATCCGCCTGCCGGAGGTGTGCGGCAACGTCTGCTTCGGCGGCCCGAAGCGCAACCGTCTGTTCATGGCCGCGAGCCAGTCGCTCTACGCCGTGTACACCGCGACGCAGGGCGCAGGGCTAGGCTGAGGCGGCGCGAGCGAGCCGGATCTTGATCAGGCGCCGGCGGGCCCCGCCGGCGCCGAATTGTTTTGATAGTCGCCTTGATGCGTCAAGGGGTTGCCAGGGAAGACACGATGCGCGTTGTCATCTGCGGCGGCGGCGTGATCGGCGCCTGCACCGCTTATTTTCTCAGCCGGCGTGGCGTCGATGTCGTCGTCGTCGAACGGACCGAAGTTGCCGCCGCGGCATCCGGCAAGGCTGGGGGATTCCTGGCGCTCGACTGGTGCGCCGGGACGCCGCTTGATGCGCTGGCGCGGCGCAGCTTTGTGCTTCACACGCAACTGCCGCACGAGGTCGCAGGCGATTGGGCCTACCGCCGCATGACCGCCTATGGCGGTTTCGTCGCCGGGGACGACGCGCTGCGTGGCACGCCGTCGGCACTCGACTGGCTGTCCAGTGGCGTCGTCATCGCGCACCGGCTCGGCACGACGGATACGACGGCCATCGTCCATCCGCGCAAGTTCACCTCGGCGATGATGAACGCGGCGCTCGCTCAGGGCGCCGAGCTGCGGCGCGGACGCGTTACCGGCATCGCGCGCGATGCGGATGGAACGACCGCGAAGGGCGTCGAGACCGATGGCGGCGTCATCGAGGCGGATGGCGTTGTCATCGCCATGGGACCATGGTCGCTGCTGGCGACCCAATGGATGCGACTGCCTGCCGTGTACGGGCAGCGAAGTCCGAGCATCGTGTACGACACCGGCAGGGACGTTCCGGCCGATGCGCTATTCCTGGAGTATGAGCAAAGCAGCGGCGCAATATCGATCGAGGTTTTTCCGCGCGCGGACGGCAGCACGCTGATCACAGCGTTCTCGGACGTCGCGCCGCTACCGGTGGACCCCGCGACCGTAACGCCGGATCAGGACGCGATCGAGCGTCTGCAAGCGATCGCTGAACGGCTGTCGCCGCTGTTTCGCGCCGACAGGATCATCGCGCGGCAAGCCTGCTTCCGCCCGCTCACGCGAGACGGCTTGCCGCTGATCGGCCGGGTGCCGAACTGCGAGGGCCTTTACGTTGCGACCGGGCATAATGTGTGGGGCATCCTCAATGCGCCAGCGACCGGTGAAGCGTTTGCCGAATTGATCACTGAAGGCGCAGCACGCGTCGATCTGACGCCGTTCGATCCTGCCCGGCTTCCGCCGCTCGATCCCTCGCTGCTACGAGCGCGTTGATCACGCTGGCGGCGCGGGCGCCGCTCATGCCAGCGACGCTGTCCGCCCTGCGAACGCGGCCTCCGCCTCATCTCGCAGCCGGTCCGGCGTCTCCAGATAGCGCGGAGAATAATGAAACGTTGTCATCCGCTTCACGCCCGCTTCGCGCGCGAGATATCCGGCCTGCGCCGCGGTCAGGTGACGGCGCTCGGATGCAAGTTGCGCGTCGTCTGCGGCGAAGGCTGCTTCAATGAACAGGTGATCGGCGCCGCGTGCGAGAGCAACGATCTTTTCGGCGTTGGCAGGGGTGAAGGCGGCGTCGGTCACGTAGGCGACGCGCTGCCCGGGCGCGACCTTGAGCGCGTGCCGGGTCAGCTCGCCGAGCCGGATCGTCCGGCCGCTATTGATCTCAATCAACGTGCCCGGCTGCGCGCCCATACGCACCGCGCTTTTCGCCGCATTGAGCCACGGCCCCACCTGAAGGCCGAGCTCGGCGAGCCCGGCTGTCCAGACATTGACGCGCTGGGTTTCCTGCAACGCAAAGCCAAGACAGGGAATTCCGTGATCGAGGGTCGCGGCCTCGATCCTCAGATCGCCGTCCGCAAACACTAGCCCCGGCGCAACGGCTGGCTCTTCGATCGGCGAGCTTTGAAACTGCCGCCTCGCCGAGAAGCAGATCCACTCACCGAGCCGGCCATCACAGTATTCAGCGGCGGCGATCTCGAAGTCCGGCGATTCCTCGTTGAGCAGATTCCAGCTATACGACGTCAGCCTGCCCGCAATGCCCGAGATGAGACCGGGCGGTCCTATCACGCGCAAACGGCCCGGCTGATGATGCCTGACCCGCAGCAACTGATCGAAGCCGGCAAAGTGATCCATGTGACGGTGACTGACAAAGACGTTGCTGATGCGCAGCAACTCCCGATTGGCCAGCGGGAACAGATCGCCGAGGTCGAACAACATGGCGCGCCGCCCGAACCTGAAATCGACCAGCAATCCGGGATCGGCGAACGGCTCGTTGACGAGGCGGCATTGAACGAGTTGAGCCATCAATAGGACCTTCCTGCGCGGCGCGACGTTATCCCGACAATGTCAGCCAGGCGACCGCCTTCGCGTCGATCGCTCATGCTCGCGCCGCGGCTCGCGACGGACGCGAACGCATGCCCGCCAGCGGATTCTGCATGACTGCAACGATCGTCCTGCACTCTATTTGCGCAGCGCTAGACTTTAGTCCGGCTCTCACAATCCTGAATGTAGTTTCACTTGCCGAGATTGTCGTCGCCGTTATAGTCGCGCCCAATAGCTCAAAAGAGGCTTGTTTAAGAGGAGAGAAACAGAATGAAGAACATACTCCCTGGTGCATTGCGGATATTCCTCGGTGCGGCAGCGCTCGGCGCACTGATAAGCGGATCAGGCGCGGCATTTGCAGCAGATCCTATCAAGATCGGCGTGATTGCAGAGGCGCAAGCGATCGCCGGCGCATCGATCCCGCAGGCCGCGCAGCTCGCCGCCGACGAGATCAACGCGAAGGGCGGCATCGACGGTCGCAAGATCGAGATCATCTCTTACGACAATCACTCCTCCTCGGCTGATTCAGTGCGTGCATTCCAGCGCGCGGTCAACGAAGATAAGGTCAACGCCGTCATCGCAAGCTATATCAGCGAAGTTGTGCTGGCGCTGGAGCCCTGGGCTTCGCGCCTGAAGACGCCGTTCGTCACACCGGGTGCCGCCTCCAACGAGATCAGCAAGAGCGTTCACGCCGACTACGCGAAGAACAAGTACACCTTCCACGGCTACCTGACCTCGGCCGCGCTGGCGCTCTCGGTCTGCGACGCCGCCAAGGACCTCCTGGTCGACAAGATGCACATGAAGTCGGCGGTCATCATGAGCGAGGACGCCGCCTGGACCAAGCCGCTCGACGTCGGCTACGAGGAATGCCTGCCCAAGATCGGGCTGAAGGTGCTCGACCACATCCGCTTCTCGCCCGATACCACCGACTTCACGCCGATCTTCAACAAGATCGAGGGCGCCAAGCCCGACGTGATCATCACCGGCATCTCGCATGTCGGCGTGCAGCCGACGGTGCAGTGGAAGAACCAGCAGGTACCGATTCCGATGTTCGGCATCTCCTCGCAGGCGACCAACGAGACGTTCGGCAAGGACAGCAACCAGGCGGCCGAAGGCGTGCTCTACCAGGGCGTCTCCGGCCCCGGCGTCGCGGTGACGCCGAAGTCGGTGCCGTTCGCGGAAGGTTTCCGGAACAAGTACGGCAACTATCCGTCCTACGCCGGATACACCGCTTATGACGAGGTCTACTACATCGCCGACGCCGTGAAGCGGGCGGGCTCGACCGACGCCGACAAGCTGGTCGACGCGCTGGAGAAAACCGATTGGGAAGGCACCATCGGCCGTGTCCAGTTCTACGGCAAGGACGATCCGTTCACCCATTCGATCAAATACGGCAAGGGCCTGATCACCGGCCTGATGCTGCAATGGCAGGACGGCAAGCAGATCGCGGTCTGGCCCAAGGACGTGGCCAAGACCGACGTCAAGTTCCCGAGCTTCATCAAGCTCACCACGAACTGATCGGAACAGCTCCCGGGCCAACACCCGGGAGCTTTCACATGCGGCGTAGGCAGCACCTTCTATCCAAGGAGGCAGCGAGACCGCCTCTCACAGCCCAGATTGCAAGTCATAGATGCGAGCATTCCAGATATTGATCGATGGCTTTGCCATCAGCGCCCTCTACGCTCTCGGTGCCACCGGATTCACGCTGATCTTCGGCGTTTCCGGCGTGCTCAACCTCTCCCACGGGGCCATCATGGTGGCCGCAGCGGTAGCGGCCTGGGCCGCCGCCAGCATCCTGCATGTCGATACCTATTCGGGCGCGCTGATCGGTGTCGGGGTCGCGCTCATCACCGCCTTTGCCACCTACTTCGCGGTGGTGAAGCCGATCCAGGATTCCCGCCGCATACCCAATGAGGAGAAGGAAATCTTCGTCCTCACCGGCACGCTGCTGTGGGGGATCATGATCCAGGAGCTGATCGCCTATTTCTTCACCAACAACGCCAAGACCGTGCTGCCGATCGTCGAGGGTGTCGTCGACATTCTCGGCGTACGCACGCCGCGCAACGAGATCTTCACCGCGGTGGTATGCTGCCTCGTCATCGCGCTCTTGTGGCTGCTGGTGAACCGCACCCGCACCGGCAAGGCTGTGCTGGCGGCCTCGATGAACCCGCGCGGCGTCACCCTGCTCGGCCTCGAGCTCACCAACATCTACATCGTGGTCTGGGCGATCTACGGTGTGCTCGCCGGCATCGCGGGCGTGCTGCTCGGGATGTTCTTGGGAGTCAGCTCCTACAGCGTGGGACCGCTGACCGCGAGTGCGTTCTCGATCGTCGTGCTCGGCGGTCTCGGCAGCGTCTCCGGCTCGCTGATCGCAGCCTTCGTGGTCGGCTATCTCGAAACCATCACGGCCTACCTGGTCTCGCCGGCCTATCGCACTATTCCGGCGCTGCTGCTTCTGGTGGTCGTCATGTACATCCGGCCCCAGGGCCTTCTGGGGAGGCGCTGAGATGTCCGGATTCTTCACCTCACGCCTGTTCTTCGTCTCGCTCGCGCTCGTCGCGATCGCCGCGACGCTGCCGCTCTACGTCTCCGGCTATGTCCTCGGCCTGCTCACGGTCGCCTTCTATTTTGGCGTCTTCGCCATGGCCTGGGACCTGCTGTTCGGCTTCGCTGGCGAGGTCAACTTCGGGCCGACCTTCCTGATCGGGGTCGGCGCCTACACCGCCGGCATCCTCAACAACCAGTTCGGCTGGTCGGTCTATCTCTGCATCGTGCTCGGCGCGCTCGCCTCCGTCATCGCCGGCCTCGTGCTGGCGCTGCCGGCGCTCAGGGTCCGGGGACCGTATTTCGGCCTGACGACGCTGGTTGCCGTGCTCATGCTCCAGAACTTCATCGTCGTGTTCGCCGATCTCACCGGCGGCGAGATCGGGCTGACCATCCCCGACGTCATCACCATCGACGCCGGCGCCAACTACTGGATCGCACTCGGCTTCATGACGATCTCGGCGGCCATCCTCTACGGCCTGTCGCAATCGCCGATCGGGCTCGTGCTGCAAGCGAGTGGTCAGGATCCGGTGCAGGCCGGCGCGCTCGGCTTCAACATCGTCAAGCACAAGCTCGCCGCTTTCGTTGTCAGCGCGTTTTTCTCGGGACTGTCAGGCGCGCTGCTGGTGTTTTATTTCGGCACCGCCTCGGTCGGAACCGTGGTCGACGTCGCGGTCGGCGTCAACGTCATCGTCTCGGCCGTGCTCGGCGGCCGGCGCACCGTGCTCGGCGCGGCGCTGGGCGCGATCTTCCTGATCGTGGCCGGCGAGTTCCTGCGGCCGACCGGCGAGCTTGCGACCTTCATCGTTTCGGCGGTTGCGCTGCTTGTGGTGCTTTTCTTCCCCGGCGGTTTCCTCGGAGCGGCCCTGTCACGCGAGGCGCGTTCATGATGGATCAGACTGTCACCACCACCTCCGTTCTCGCCGTTCGGGGCCTGACCAAGCGGTTCGGCGGGCTGACGGCCGTGAAAAATCTCAGCTTCGACCTGCGTGGCGGCGAGATTTTTGGCCTGATCGGGCCGAACGGCTCGGGCAAATCCACTGCGATGAAGAGTGTGATGGGCATCGAGCGCCCGAGCGCCGGCGAAGTGATCTTCGAGGGAGAGAACGTCGCCGGGCTGCCCGCGCACAAGATCGCGCGCAAGGGCTTTGGCATGGTGTTCCAGCATTCGCGGCCGCTGAACCGGCAGACCGTGCTTGAGAACATCATGGTGGCGCTGTTGCCGGACAGCCTGTTCATGCTGTTTCCGGACAAGGCGCTGGTCGAACGCGCAAAATGGATCGCCGATCGCGTCGGACTCGGCGCCGTGATCAGCCGACGTCCGCCGACGCTGCCCTTTGCCGATCTGCGCCGGCTCGAGCTTGCCAAGGCGATCGCGCGCGACCCGAAGGTGGTGCTGGTCGACGAGCCCTTCGCCGGCCTGACGCGCACCGAGGTCGACGTCTTCTCCGACCTGATCCGCAGCTTTCGCGACGAGGGCCGCGCAGTGATGCTGGTCGACCACAACGTCAAGAGCGTCGCCGCGCTCGTCGACCGCGTGCTCGCGATGTATCTGGGCGAGGAGATCGTCACCGGCAAGGCCGACCAGGTGATGCGAAACGAGACCGTGCGGCGGGTCTATCTGGGCGGCGCGATCGAGACCCATGCGCGGCCCGAGACCAGCTTCAAGGACAAGGTCCCGCTGCTCCAGGTCGAGAACGTCAGCGTCCATTACGGCAAGGCGCAGGCGCTGGACAACGTATCGATCCACGTCCATGAGGGCGAGTTCGTCTCGATCGTCGGCCTCAACGGCGCCGGCAAGACCACGCTGTTCAACACGATCTCCGGCTTCCTGCCCTATGGCGGCGAGATCCTACGCGGCGGCGAGAAACTGCGCGGCACGAGCCCGGCGAAGATCGCACGCAGCGGTCTCGTGCAGTGCCCGGAATCGCGCGAGCTGTTCGGCGAAATGTCGGTGCGGGAAAACCTCGATCTCGGCGGCCAGCATTTGACCGACGAGGCACGCGCGGCGCAGCTCACCTGGCTGTTCGAGCTGTTCCCGATCCTGAAGGAACGCCAGGGACAGTTGGCGCAGACGCTGTCCGGCGGCGAGCAGCAGATGCTGGCGATCGGCCGCGCGCTGATGATGCAGCCGCAGATCCTGATCCTGGACGAGCCGACGCTGGGGCTCGCGCCCGTCATCCTCGAGCAATTGTCCAAGGCGCTGGAGAAGCTGCGACAGACCACGTCGATCACCGTGCTGCTCGGCGAGCAGAACGTGACCTTCGCCCTCCCCCACGCCGACCGCGTCTACGTGCTCGAGCATGCGCGGATCGTCTGGGAGGGCGATCCCGGCCGCTTCGCAAGCGAGGCCGGCGCTGGGTATCTCTGACGATTGCAATAACGATAACAAGCAGAGGAAGACGACCATGCGACCAACGACGTGCCCGAGCAGTACCCTCCTTCTCGCCTCCGCGCTGGCGCTATGCCTCGCAGCGCCCGCCTATGCGCAATCGAGCGATCCCATCAAGATCGGCGTCATCGCCGAGGTGCAGTCGATCGCGGGGGCGGCGACGCCGGGCGGCGCGCAGATCGCCGCCGACGAGATCAACGCCAAGGGCGGCGTGCTCGGCCGCAAGGTCGAGATCGTCACCTACGACAACAAGAGTTCTTCGGCCGACTCCGTGCGCGCCTTCCAGCGCGCGGTGAGCGAGGACAAGGTTTCCGCGGTGATCGCGAGCTATATCAGCGAGGTCGTGCTGGCGCTGGAGCCCTGGGCGGCGCGGCTGAAGATGCCGCTGATCACGCCGGGCGCTGCGTCGAACGAGATCACCAAGGCGATCCATAACGACTATGACAAGAACAAATACACGTTCCACGGCTACCTGACCTCGGCCGCGCAGGCGCAGCTTGTCTGCGATGCCGCAAAGGACCTGCTCGTCGACCAGCTCAAGTTCAAGACGGTCGCGATCATGAGCGAGGACGCGGCCTGGACCAAGCCGCTCGACGTCGGCTACGAAGCCTGCCTGCCCAAGGCGGGCCTCAAGGTCGTCGAGCATGTGCGCTTCTCACCTGACACCACCGACTTCACGCCGATCTTCAACAACATGGAGAGCAAGAAGCCGGACGTGATCGTCACCGGCATCTCGCATGTCGGCGTGCAGCCGACAGTGCAGTGGAAGAACCAGCAGGTGCCGATCCCGATGTTCGGCATCAGCGCGCAGGCCCTGAGCCCGACCTTCTGGAACGATACCAACGGCGCGGCCGACGGCGTGCCGTCGCTGGCGGTTGCAACGCCCGATGTCGCCGTGACGCCGAAGACGAAACCGTTCGCGGCGGCCTTCAAGGCCAAGTTCGGTACGCCGCCGGCCTATACCGGCTATACCGCCTATGACGAGGTCTACATCATCACGGATGCAATCAAGCGCGCGGGCTCGACCGATCCGGACAAGATGGTCGCCGAGCTGGAGAAGACCGACTTCGAGGGTACGATCGGCCGCATCCAGTTCTACGGCAAGAGTGACGAGTTCACCCACGGCATCAAGTCGGGCCCCGGTGCGGTGACCGGTCTGGTCTTCCAGTGGCAGGACGGCAAGCAGATCACGGTCTGGCCGAAGGCGATCGCGGAAGGGAAACTCAAGTTTCCCAATTTCGTGAAGCTGTCGCAGTAAGCCTCACAACGAGCTCTACAAATGCGGATGCCCGGGCGTGCCCCGGGCATTCACTTCCTTGCATCAGCGCGCCGCCGATGAAGCACCACTTGCAAATTTGGCAGGGTCGATCAGAGTGACGGAAAGCGGCACGCGGGCAATTTTCAGAACCTGCGGCTCATCGCGGAGGACCCATGCTCCCCTATGTCACTCACGACCCGCGCTTCGAGCGGCTGGTCATCGGTCATGTCAATCTCGAGAAGCTTTTCACCGGCTGCCGCTGGGCCGAAGGCCCGGCCTATTTCCCGGCCGGCCGCTACCTCGTCTGGTCCGACATTCCGAACAACCGCATGATGCGGTTTGACGAGACCGATGCATCGGTGTCGGTGTTCCGTTCGCCCAGCTTCAATTCCAACGGCAATACGGTCGACCGCCAGGGACGGCTGGTCAGTTGCGAGCATTTCATGCGGCGCGTCACCCGCACCGAGCACGACGGCTCGATCACCGTGCTGGCCGACCAGTTCCACGGCAGCCGGCTGAACTCGCCCAACGACGTCGTGGTCAGATCCGACGACTCGATCTGGTTCTCCGATCCGACCTACGGCATCGACAGCGATTACGAGGGACAGCAGAGCCCGTCGGAGATCGGCGCCTCCAACGTCTACCGGATCGACGGCAGCTCCGGAAAGATCACGCGCGTCGTGTCCGACCGGGTGCAGCCCAACGGGCTGGCCTTCTCGCCCGACGAGACGCGGCTCTACGTCGCCGACACCGGCGCGACGCATGTCCCCGGACTGCCAGCAACGATCTGGTCATACAAGGTGGAGGGACAGCAGACGAACGGAGACGCCACACTGTTCGCCACCTGTCCCGAGGGGCTCTATGACGGCTTCCGCTGCGACATCCATGGCAATATCTGGACGTCGGCAGGCCGCAGTGTCTTCTGCTACGCGCCTGATGGCACGCATATCGGCACGGTTCCGGTCGGAGAAATCGTCGCCAACGTCTGTTTCGGCGGCCCCCGCCGCAACCGGCTCTATATCTGCGGCCAAACCTCGCTGTACTCGATCTATCTCAACACGCGCGCGGCGGTGTAGGGAGCGCCGCGAGGCTCCCCCAACCGCACAACAAAAGTATCGAAAACAACCCCATGCAAAGTAGCCGGTGGCGAATGGCGCGATGATTTACGATTTTACGAAATCATTTGACACGTCGGGCAAATCAGGGGCATGATGCTATCATCGGGCGGTGGGATGGTCAGACCCCTGACAGGCACAATCTGACCACCTAACCTATCAAGCTCTAGGGAACGGACTGAGATTCGTCAGCTCGTGACGCGTTCGCCGCGACCATAGACCAGCAGCATGAAGATGATGACGAGGCCGTAGATCACCTGGCGGCCGGCCTCGGGCATGTCCATGATCGAGAGCACGCTGTTGAGCAGCACGATCAGCACGACGCCTATCAGCGTGCCGAGATAGCGGCCGCGGCCGCCCAAAATGTTGGTGCCACCGATCACCACCGCCGCGATCGACGGCAATAGATAGGCGTCTCCCATGCCCTGATAGGCCTTTGTGGAATAGCCGGCGAGCAGCACGCCCGCGAGCGCGGCCGCGACACCACAGATGACGAAGCAGATCACGGTGACGCGGCGCGTGTCGACGCCGGCGAGATACGCGGCCGCTTCCTTGTTGCCGATGGCATAGATGTAACGGCCGAGCGCGGTGCGCTGGAGCATGACGGCGACCAGCACGGACACCGCGGCCCAGACGAACAAGGCGTTGGGAATGCCCAGCGTACGGTCGGCGGCGAGCGTCCGCATCAAATCGGTGGCGGCCGTCTGCGGCGCGTAGCCGCCGGTATGGGCAACCATCAGGCCGCGCATCACCGCGTTGACGCCGAGGGTGAAGATCATCGAGGGCACGCGCAAGTACGCGACACCGATGCCGTTGACGAGCCCGACCAGAAGCCCGATGCCGAGCCCGACGGGAATCGCGAGCGGTCCGCCGATCGACGTCGCCATCATCGCGGCGGCGGCGAGCGTCCACGGCACCGAAAGGTCAATCTGGGCGATCAGGATCACGACCATCATGCCGGCCGCGACGATACCGAGGAAGGCGCCGATCTGGAGCTGCTGCAACAGATAGGTCGGCGACAGCAGTGGCGCGCTGCCGAAACGGGCGAATGTATAAACGGTGCCCGCGACCAGGATGACGAGGATGAACAGCGCCGCAATCAGGATC
Organism: Bradyrhizobium sp. CCGUVB23; assembly: GCF_024199885.1. Lineage (NCBI taxonomy): Bacteria > Pseudomonadati > Pseudomonadota > Alphaproteobacteria > Hyphomicrobiales > Nitrobacteraceae > Bradyrhizobium > Bradyrhizobium sp. CCGUVB23. Next base: position 6,631,357 of record NZ_JANADQ010000001.1, on the reverse strand, counting down.
GGGCGATCGTCGCGCGAGAGGCTGAGAGAGGCCGATGTCATCGGAAGAGCTCCAGCGTGTTCCTGACGCGCAAGACGCCGAGCGCGCCGATGCTGACCGCTGCCAGCAGGATCAGGCCCTCGAACAGCGGTTGCAGCAGGGGCGCGATGTCGAAGATGCGGAAGAAGAAGGAGATCACGCGCAGGATCATGGCCCCGAAGATCGAGCCGATCGCGCTGCCGGTGCCGCCGAGCAGCGACGTTCCGCCGATCACGACGGAGGCGATGGAGTTGAGCGTATAGGCGCCGGCCTGCGGAATGTCGGCATTGCCCGAGGAGGTCTGGATGGCGAGAAAAAGTCCGCCGCAACCGGCGAAAAAGCCCGCGAGCGTGAAGGCCGCGATCTTGGCGCGGTCAACGGGCAGTCCCGACATATAGGCCGCGCCTTCGGCCGAGCCGACCGCATAAACGGCGCGGCCGAGAACGGAGCGGCGGAACGGCACCCAGACGAGGAGCGCGATCAGGACCAGCAGCACGAAGGGCACCGGAATCCAGGCTACCGGCGCGAACCAGCCTGCCGCACCATCGTCGAAGATGTGCACGGTCGCAGCGAAATCGCCGAGCGAATTGGTCAGCGCCCAGTTGAGATCCTCGTCGATCTTGCCACCCGGCGTCGGCCGCAGGAACAGCGCGATGCCGATATAGACCGCGCCGGTCGCGAGCGTGGCGATGATCGGCTGGATGCGTCCATAGACGACGACACAGCCGTTGACGAAGCCGGCCAGTGCGCCGATGGCAAGGCACACGACGATCCCGAGCAGGATGCCGCTGATGTCGCCGGGAAAGGTGCCCAGGAAAAGATGCAGGCCGAAGAGATCGAGATGCAGCGGCGTGCCGCCCGCCGTGCCCGTGAGCAGATAGCTCGCAAAGCATCCCACCATGGTCATGACGGCGCCGACCGAGAGATCGAGCCCCGACGCCAGCACTGGAACGGTCTGGGCCATGGCCAGCATGGCCAGCGCAAAGATCTCGTCGCCGTTCTGCACCAGAACGGCCGAGGAGAAGCCCTTGGGATGCGCGAGGTTGTAGAGGACGTAGAGGACGCAGAACAACAGGACAGCGGTGACGATGCCGACGTTCTGGCGGACGCGAATGGCCACATCGTCAAGCATGGACGGCCCCAGTGCCGGCCGGCGCTGCAGCATCGATGTTCAGCGCGCTCGCGATGATATTGGTCTCGGTGAGCTCGCTGCCTTCGAGCTCGCGCACGATACGGCCGTCATACATGATCGCCACCCTGTCGCAACAGCCGATCAATTCGTCATAGTCGGTCGAGTAGAACAGGATGGCGGCGCCCTGGTCGGCGAGCTCGCGCATCAGCCGGTAGAGCTCCTGCTTGGTGCCGACGTCGATGCCGCGCGTGGGATCGTTGAGCAGGATGATTCGCGGCTCGGTCATCAGCCATTTGGCGAGCACCACCTTCTGCTGGTTGCCGCCCGAAAGCGTCGAGACCGCATCGCCGGGCGCGCCGATCTTGATCTGCAGCCGCGCAATGGCGCGCTGAACGGCTTCGCTCTCCTTGGCACGGTCGACCAGAGGTCCGGTCGAGATCGCGTCGAGCGAGGCGACCACCAGATTGTCGGCGATCGACATCGGCAGCATCAGGCCTTCCGTCTTGCGGTCCTCGGGTACCAGCGCAATGCCGGCCGACTTCGCAGCGGCCGGGGAGCCCGGCCGGACCTCGCGATCTTCGACCGTGACGCGCCCGGAGATGCCGCGCAGCACTCCAAAAAGCGCGAGCAGGAGGGACTTCTGGCCCTGGCCGTCGAGGCCGCCGAGACCAACGATCTCGCCGGCGCCGACGCGAAGCGAGATGCGGTCGAGACGACCTTCCCAAGACAAATTGTCGAGCGCCAGCATCGGCTTCACCGAGGTGCGGGCCGGCTTGGCAGGGTATTGAGCCGCGATGTCGCGACCGATCATGAGCTGAACGATCTCTGCGGTCGAGCGCCTACCCCTGTCGAAGGTTTCGATATGGCGTCCGTTGCGGAACACGGAGGCGCGGTCGGCGAGCGCCTCGACCTCGTGCATGCGGTGCGAGATATAGAGAATGGCGACGCCCTCGGACTTGAGCCGCGCCAGCATGGCGTAGACCTTCTCCACGTCGGCGCTGGTGAGAGCCGAGGTCGCTTCGTCCAGGATCAAGAGCTGCGGCTTCTTGCCGAGCGCCTTGGCGATCTCGACGATCTGGCGGCGCGACAGCGGCAGGTCGCGAACGCGCATCAGCGGATTGACGTCTTCGCACCCGATCTCGGCCAGCAGCTCCTCGGCGCGGCGGCGTTGCGCCCGCGCATCGATCAGGCCGAACCGGCGCGGTGGCGAGGCGATCGAGATGTTGTCCGCGACCGAGAGGTCGGGCATCAGCGACAGCTCCTGGAAGATGCAGACCACACGGGCGGCATTGGCGGCCGAGGGCGTCGCGAAGCTCACGTCACGCCCGGCGAGCCGCATGCGGCCGCTGTCGGGCTGCACCACGCCGGCGATGATCTTGATCAGCGTCGATTTGCCGGCGCCGTTCTCGCCCAGCACGGCGTGGATCTTGCCGCGTTCACAGGCGAAGTCGACGCCCTCGAGCGCCCGCACGCCGGCGTAGCGTTTGGAAATGCCGGACAGCTCGAGAAAGGCTTCCTGCGTCAGGACCGCATCCGACATGGCACGTTCTCACGCAACGGCGGCCCGGCCAAGGCCGGGCCGCAAGCAATACATCTCCAGCTCCGTCACTGGGTATTCTTTTCGCTTTGCGACATGATCTCCGGCGCGGTGAAATTCACGCCGCAGGGCGTGAACTGGTTTGGCGCGAAGAAGTTCGCGTTGAGGTCCGGCCAGTAGTTGGTGCCGGGCTTGAGATCCTTGTAGGTCGCGACCGGAATCGGGATCGAGATCAGCTGCGGCATGGGATTGCCCTGGAGCGCCGAGATCGCCGCCTTCATGGCGATGGCGACCAGCGCCGGCGACTGACCGTAGGACATACCCTTGAGGCCGTCCTTGGCGTGATCGGCGATCTGCTTGCGGTACTCGTTCTCGCCCTCGCCCGACATCGGCACGAAGGGATGCTTGGCCGACATCATCGCCTGCACGGTGCCGTCGGAGCCGCCTTGCGTGAACACCCCGTCGAAATGACCGTGGACCGCAAGCGCGTCTGCGGTCACCTTCTGCGAGGTGCCGGTATCCCAATTGCCAACCACTTCGGTGATCTTGAAGCTGTTGCCGGGCGCTTCCATCACCTCGCGGAAGCCGATATGGCGGTCGCGATCGACCGAATTGCCGGGCAGGCCGCGGACCTCCAGGATGTCGCCGGACTTCTTGCCGCTTTCATCCATGATCCATTTCGCCGACATGCGGCCCATCTCCTTCTGGTCCTCGTTGACCATCATCACCTTGTCGGTGTCGAGGATGTTGTCGAAGGGAACGACCACCACGTTGTTCTTGTCGGCGAGACGGATGATGCGATCAAAACCGTCGGGCGCCACCGCGATGGTGACGATGCCGTCGAAGCCTTGATTGATGAAGTCCTCCATCGCGCCGAGTTGCGCTGCAACATCGGTACCGGTGGAGACCACCTTGAACTCCTTGATGTTCTCCTTGATGCCGGGCTGCTCGGCGAAGGCCTTCGCCGTCTTCACCATCTGGATGCGCCAGGTGTTGCCGACGAAGCCGTTGACGAGGGCAATCTTGTAAGGCCCCGGCTTCTTATCCCACTGGAAGAACTTGGTCTGGCTGGACCAAGGCTTGAAACATCCGGGATCGGCGCCCGGACCGGACACCACCTTGGGGCCTGCCAAAGCACTGACCGGGGATAGCAGGAGACCGGCGCAAGCCAGCCCTGCAAGACGATGCGTCCATTCCATGTCCCTTCTCCTTGAGCGTTTTGCGTTCCAACCCTTAAAACTGGCTCGATGGCCATGCCGGGAATTGGGCTTCCCATGCAATTTGCCTCGTTAGGATGGCATGCAATCCGCGATGCGCACAAGCCGAAGGCCCATCGTCGCCCTCGGCTGGCGCCGAACAAGCCAGCAGAAATCCATCACAAAAACGGGAGGCAATGCGACTTCCCACAGCGCGTGCGCGCACGCACCGACGATGGAGCAAAAGAATGATACTCAGGGGAAAATGCGCGCGGCGCCGCCGGCATGCTGATCGGCCATGTCCGCCTGCCTCGATCAGGTCAGGCGGGGCTGCGTAACGGCCTTAAGCGATCCCGAGGGAGTGCGTGCCGATCATGCCGGCGAGAATGACCTGTGCAATCGCGCTGAGCTTGTAGACGAGAGCGGGACGCCCGATCCCGTCAAACCCGCAGCCGAGCGAGACGCCGAGCGCAATCCAGGCCGAGCCGATCGTGGCGATCTGGGCCGCGAGCAAGGCGAGTCGTGGCATGAGATCGCAAGCGCCGACCTCGAACGGCAGCAGGGCGGATGCAAAGATGATCGCCTTCGGATTGAGCAGGGTCGTGATCAGCACGCGCTGAAACGTCACCGGCGCATGGCTGCCGAAGTCGCTGGCGCCGTGACGCCACAGCAGCACGGCAAGATGGACAAGGTAGAGCGCGACCACGACGCGCAATGCGGTGCCGACCATCGGCACCGCGATCATCAGCGGGGCCAGCAGCGCGCGCAGGATAAGGATCGCCAGCAGGTAACCCGCGAGTTCGGCTGCCAACAGATGAAGCGAGCGCGACCAGCCGACCGACGCACCGGAGGTGGCTAGCAGCGTATTGGTCGGGCCGGGAATTGCCAGCAGCGAGGCTGCGGCAGCGACGAAGGGGACGACATCCATGATGTCTTGTTAGTCGGGCTGGCGAACAGGCGCCTTGATCTCGATCATGGCCGCGGGCATGTCCGAATTGCCTAGTGCGGCGCATGTTGACTTTCCACCATCCCCTCCAAATACTTGGCAAAAACAGGCATAGAGCCGGTCTCAACCGAAGGTTCGAAGGGAGGATAGGATGCCGACTTCACGCAGGACACTGCTGAAGACCTCGGCGGCTGCCGCCGCCGCACTCAGCCTCGATTGGACACGCGCCCAGGCACAAGCTGAAACTTTGCGCATCGGTGTGATCTACGATCTGACCGGCCCGTTTGCGGCGGGCGGCTCGGTCGCTTCCTCGATCGGCGCACAGATCGCGATCGACCTCGTCAACGAGAAGGGCGGCATCGGCGGCAAGACCAAGATCGTGCCTGTTGCCGCGGACTCGCAGAGCAAGCCCGACGTCGCAATCAACGAAGCCGAGCGGCTGATCAACCAGGAGAAGGTGGACATCATCAACGGCGTCTATGCGAGCTCGCACGCCGTTCCGCTCTCCGCCAAGGTCGAGCAACAGAAGAAGATCCTCTGGATCACGACCGCGGTCTCGACCGCCGTATTCAAGGACAAGAACCTGCAATACGTTTTCCGCGCGCAGATCCACTCCGACCAGTACGGCCAGGCCTTCGCGGGCTTCCTCGCCGAGCATGCGAAAGCCAAGCTCGGCATGGATCCGAAGGACGTCAAGGTCGCGCTGATTCACGAGGACGGCCCCTATGGGGTGGGCGTGGCCGCCGCCGACGAAACCTATGCCAAGGAGGCTGGAGTTCAGGTGGCGCTGAAAGAGGGGTATTCGGCCTCCGCGCCCGATCTCTCGGTACTCGTCACCAAGATCAAGCGCGCCAAGGCCGACGTCATCTCGCATGCCGGATACAACCCCGACATCACGCTGTTTCTGCGCCAGGCGCGCGAGAGCGGGCTGCGCTTCAAGATGCTGTTCGGCGCCGGCGCCGGCTACAGCCAGCTCGACAAGCTGCGCACGACGTTTGGCGCCGACATCGACAATTTCTGCAACATCGATCCGGTGCCGGCACAGCTGCTCGATCCGTCGAAGCTCGCCCCCGGCATGGGCGATCTCATCAAGACCATGGTTTCGCGCTACCAGGCGAAGACCGGCGCGACCGACGTGCCGCCGCACTGCTCGATGGGCTTCAACCAGACCTGGGTGCTGCTCAACAACGTGCTGCCGGTGGCGAAGGAGAAATACGGCAGCTTCGAACCCGATGCGATCCGCAAGGCCGCGCTTGATGTCGACATCCCCGCGGGCGGCACCATCCAGGGCTACGGCGTAAAGTTCTTCCCGCCGGGCACGCCGCTCTCCGGCCAGAACGAGCGCTCGACGCCGGTCGTGATGCAAAATGCCGGCGAGCACATCTCGGTGGTGTGGCCGACGAACATCCGGACCCAGGATCCGGTGTTTCCGCTGCCGAAGGGATCGACGTACGGGGCGTAGGACGCGTTTACGAACGTTAAGCTGGCGCTGACTCTTCCCCTCTCCCCTTGCGGGAGAGGGTGGCTCGCCGCTTCAGCGGCGAGACGGGTGAGGGGTTCTCTCCGCGAACACCTCTCTCAGTTGGACTCGCGGATAGACCCCCTCATCCGGCGCTTCGCGCCACCTTCTCCCACAAGGGGAGAAGGGATAGCAGCATGCGCGGCTGCTTCACCCAGAAGAAAGCTCTATAACACCACCCGCCTGCCCTCGTCCGCTGCCCAGTAACCGGCGTAGTTCACCTTGATCGTCTCATAGGCCAGCGCGAGATCGGAGAGCGGTTGTCGTCCGGTCGCCACGCACTCCATGAAATCCTGGATCTCCTGCAAATAGCCGCGCGTCCATTCCTCTTCGAGGCAGACATATTGCCAGCCGGTTTTGCGGTCGACCTTTTCAGTGATGTAGACCGAGGCGAGCTTCTCCTCGCTGGTCTGGTAGCTCATCAAATGCGTGTTCGGCGTGATGTTGGCGAACAGCGAGCCGCCGCTGGTGTAGGTCTCGATCAGGTTGCGCACGCCGCCCATGATCATGTCGCCGGAAAACACCGTGGCCTTGGTACCGTCGGAGAAGGTGATGGTGAGCGTGCCCCAATCCTCGACATCGACCGGGTTGGCCTTGATGTAGGTGCGCTCCTCCGGCTTGAGACCGGCGGTGACGTTGCCGACATCGCAGGTGACGCTCGCGACTCGAATCTCCTCGCCACGCGCTTTCGCCTCGACCTGCTTCAGGTACAGCACGGCCGACAGCGGGTGGCAGCCCATGCGGATCAGCGAGCCGCCGCCGGTCATCGCCCATTGCGCGGCGTGCGCGGCATGCGAGCCGGAATGGCTCTCCTCGCCTTTCATGAACAGGATCTTGTCCTTCGTCGCCCTGATGATTTCGGCGGTCTTGGTCACAGCCGGCGCATAGACCCAATCCTCGGCATACATGAAGAGCTTGCCGGTCCGCTGTATCGCATCGCGTGTAGTTGCCATCTCCTCCAGCACACGCTCGTACATCAACGCCTTCGGCACGTGCCTGCCGATCGGCTGCTCATCGCCCTCGCGGCCGAAATAGCCGGCGAACGGCTTCTCGCAGATCACGTGCTTGCCCGCCTGCATGGCCGCAATGATCATCGTCGCATGCAGATTGGGCGGCGTGCAGATGTCGACGACGTCAATATCGGCGTCGGCGATCAGGTCGGAAAAGCTGCGATAGCTGCGCGCGATCTGATGGCGGCGGGCGAACTCCACGACATGGTCGCCGCGCGCGGCCACCGCCGCAACCTCGACATCGACGCCATAGACGCGCCGAAACGCATACATGTGCAACTCCGAAACGAAGCCGCATCCCACGAGCCCCACCCTGATCTTCGCCATTGCGCCCCCCTCGACATTGGTTGGGCGGCATTATAGCGAGCTTGCGGGCAGACGCATGCCTATTGCACGGAAACCCGCACCACGCCCGCGCTCATCATGCCGAGCGCGCGAGCGGCAGGGACGGATAGATCAACGATGCGGCCACGGATGAACGGACCGCGATCGTTGACGCGGCATTGGATAGAGCGCCCGCCATAGGACACCGTGAGCACGGTGCCGAACGGCCGCGTCCGATGGGCACACGTCATCTCGCCGCTCCTGGCGGCTTTTCCGTATCCGTAATATGAGGCTAGTCCGCTCTCTGCGTCGGCTGGCGAGGAAAAGGCAAACAAGAAAAGCACGGCGATGAGCGCGCGCATGGCGTCCCCCACCTAAGGTGACCCCGCCTCCGGCGCCAACAACGCGAGCTCGTCGACAAAGTTCCTGAAGCCAGTGCCGAGCGTGGCCCGGCACTGCCATCACACATTGTTACGGTTTGTGAAACACCAGTGTCCGCAGTTCGATGCTTTCGCGTGGGGGTGCATCGGCCGGCGTGGTCGGATCGACAAAGGCGGTATGCGGCCCGAAGCGGGTGCGGCCGTCGGTTGCGGAATCATAGCACTTCAGCAGCAGCGCTTCGTCCGGTGTCATCTCCGGGAAATAGAACCAGCGATGGTTCGGATTGTACTTCACCGAATAGGTCTCGCCGCGGCGGTTGGGATAGATCAGGTCGGAGGCGACGAGATCGCCGGGCGCAACCGTCGTACCGTCGGCCATTGCGAGCGGAGAATCGCGCAAGGGACCGCGGATCGGTCGCCAGAGATTGATGACTTGCACACGACCCTTGAGAAGCTCCTCGGCCTCATCAGGCAAATGCTCGCGGACGCGGTTGGCGCCCGAGGCAACAGTCTGGTCGACATGCACGCGCGTTGCGGGCTGGCGCGGACCTGCGCCGCGGATGTCGGCCGCGCCATCGACGCGCCTGCGCACGGTGTGATCGAAGATGACGACGCGCTCGGCCTTCAACGTTGCGCGGAGAAAAGCTTCGACGGCGGGGTAGTAGACCGCCCTCACCTCCTCGTCGTTGTAAAAATCCCTCACGCGCGTCGGATGGCGCACCAGCGCAAAGCCTTCGCGGTCGAGCGAGAAGTTTTCCGCGATCAGACGCCCGTCGAAGATCGGGACCTGGTGCGGCTCGGGCAATGAGGTGGTCTTTGGCTCGCCCGGCGGCGGATCAAACGCGTAGGTGCGCGGTTTGCCCGACGTGGGTGCGAGATAGTTGAGCTCGGCTGTGACGAAGGGAAGCGATTCGATTTTTGTTTGTTGCAGGCCCATGGCCGGTCTCCCGATGTGGTCGTCTGGTTGATTTTTGACGGGAGGTAGCGTGCGGCAAGAGGCACGGTGCAAATAGCAATGCGGCTGTTACCGGGAATGGAGAACGCAGGAGGAATATTTCGACAATGGCGGCCGAGAGGGAAACCTCGTTCTCATCTCACGAATGCTTGAGTATTTGTGAGGTCTCGTGCCCCGGATGCAGCGCATCACGCAGTGGTGCGCTGCTAAGCCGGGGCCCATGTTGCCGAGAGCGCTCTATGCGGCGTAGGTCCCGGCTCTGCGGCGCAGCGCTGCGCGCTGCACCGCGTCCGGGACACGAGCAACAGCCTACAATCCCGCTTTTGCGATCCCGCCCGAGAAGGAGCGATCGACGATGTCCACGGCGTCGAGCTTCTGCTTGATGAGACCCCAGCGGAAATAGAGATCGATCGTAGCCTGCTCGTCCGTGATCACGCTGTCGTCGATCGGCGCGATGCGCATTTTTGCGCGTGAGAGCCAGTTGAGCGGCACCGCGGCCGGGATGTTCATCAGCTTGCCCCAGGTCTCGGCATAGCTGTTCACATTGTTGATCGACCAGACGCGCGCGGCGGTGAGGCGCCGGACGAAATCGGTCAACTCGGCGCGCTTGTCGCGGATCGCCTCGGGCCGCGCCACCTGGAAGCTGAGACCCGGCGTCAGGCCTTCGGAGGTGATGATGCGGCGCGACTTGAACAGCACCTGCTCCTGGCTGATATAGGGCTCCCAGGTCGACCACGCGTCGACCGAGCCTTGCGTATAGGCGATCTTGGCGTCGGAGGGCGCGAGGAAGGTGATCTGCACGTCGGTCGCGCTCCAGCCGTTCTTCTCCAAAGCCGCCAGAATGAGCTGATGGCCGATGGAGCCGCGGCCGGTTGCGATCTTCTTGCCGCGCAGATCGTCAAAGCTCTTGATCGGCGAGTTCTCCGGCACGAGGATCGCGAGACTTTCGCCGGTCTGGCGGATCGCGGCGATCGCCTTCACCGGCACGCCGGAGGCGGCGGCGAAGGTGAAGGGCGCGTCGCCCACGAGGCCGGTTTCGATCGCGCCGGCGCTGAGCGCCTCGAGCAGCGGCGCGGCTGCCGGAAATTCCTTCCACTCGATCTTGTACGGTACGTCGTTGAGCTGCCCGGCCGCCTCCATCACGGCGCGTGCATTGCCCTTCTGATCACCGACGCGCAGGGTTGTCTGCGCCCCTGCGAGGTCAAACGAACCGAACAGCAGCGCGCCGGCGAGCATCAGCCTGATCATTCGGCGGCCTCACCGCGAGCGACCTGGCGCTTGGCAATCAGCTCGCGCGTCAGCGGGATCAGCTCGCGGCCATATTCGATGGCGTCGATCAGCGGATCGAAGCCGCGGATCAGGAAGTGCGAGATGCCGAGGTCGTAGTAGTCGCCGAAGGCTTCGGCGACCTGCTCGGGCGTGCCGACCAGCGCGGTCGTGTTGCTGTTGGCGCCCGTCAGCTTTGCGATCTCGGTCCACAGGCGCTTGTCGATGCGGCTGCCCTGGTCTGCGAGCGCGAGCAGGCGGCGCGCGCCGGCGGTGGCATGGCCGTCGGCCGGCTTGCGGTAGCCGGTCTTGTCCTGAAGCGCTGCGGCGCGCGCCAAAATCGCTTCGGCCTTTTCCCAGGCCTGCTTCTCGGTCGGCGCGATGATCGGCCGGACCGAGAGGCTGAAGCGCGGCGTCGACCGCCCCTGCCTGACCGCTGCGTTATGCACGCGCGAGGTGACGTCGCGCACCTGAGCGTAGGACTCGCCCCAGAGGGCGAAGGTGTCGGCGTGCTTGCCGGCGACGTCGATCGCTGCATCCGATGCGCCGCCGAAATAGATGCGAATGCCCTCGGGGTGGAAGGGCTTCACCTGCGAAAAGCCGTTCTCGACCTGGTAGTACTTGCCATTGTAGGTGAATGGCTTGTCGCTGGTCCATTCCAGCCTGACGATGTCGAGGAATTCGGACGTGCGGGCGTAACGCTCGTCCTTGTCGTCGAGCGTGTTGCCGTCCTGCCGAAGCTCGGTCGCATTGCCGCCGGTGATGACGTGCAGCGCGACGCGGCCGCGCGAGAACTGATCGAGCGCCGCGAACTGCCGTGCCAGCAGCGTCGGTGCGGTGAACCCGGGACGCTGCGCGATCAGCACGTTGAGGCGGTCCGTGACATTCAGCACGTGCTGAGCTACCTGGAGAGCGTCCGGGCTCGTCGAATGGAACGCGAGCAGCGCGCGATCGAAACCGGCGTTTTCATGCGCCTTGGCGACCGCCTCGATATGGGTGGGGTTCAGGACCGGCCCCTCACGGACGATGGTCTCGGACGAATTGTTGTTGCTGATGAAGCCGATGAACTCGATCGACATTGATCGTCTCCTCTATGATTTTCAAAGTCCCAGCGCAGTGCGGCCAAGGCCAATGCGCGTCGAATCGTCCTGCGGTGTGTGCACGCGACCGCACAGCACGTCGCGGTAGTGCCTCTCCAGCGGATTGCTGCGGCTAAGCCCGTGATTGCCGGTGAGCGACAGCGCGTCCTCGACCACGGCGACCGAGTTGTTGGTCACGGTGAGCTTGATCGCGTTGGATTCGGCAGCCGACAGCGCGACACCGTCATCGAAGTCGCCGGCGAACGAACCGATCAGCCGGGCATTGACGGCAAGCCGTGCCTCGATGGCGCCGAGAACCTCCTGGGCGCGGGGAAGCGTCGCAAGCGGCGCACCGAGGCTGGAGGGCACACGCGTCTTCAGGAAATCGATCAGCCAGTCGCGCGCGGCGCGCGCGATAGCGTCATAGATCGCGGCGATGAAGACGGTATGGGTTGTCGCCTGCGTGGCATCGAGCCCGCGCCACTCCGCTGGTTTGCGGACATCGACCTCGTAGTCGAGTGGGAATACGACGTCGTCGAATATGACGTCGTGGCTACCGCTCGCGCGGAGACCATGATGATCCCAGGTCTCGACAATGCGTGTGCCCGGCAGGCCTGCCGGCACCAGGAACTGCCCGACGCGTGGCTCCGCCTCGTCGGTCCTCGCCCAGACCAGGTACCATTTCAGGATCGGCACACCGGTCGAATAGATCTTGTGACCTGATAGGCGCCAGCCGGTCTCAGTCCGCCGCGCGACCGTTGCAGGCAGGCCACCACGCGCGGGCGAGCCGAGTTCCGGCTCGACACGCAGCGCATTGACCAGCGCCAGGCTCTCGACCGCCTCGCGCGCAAGCTTGCGCGACAAGCGGGCGGACCAGGTCGGGCTTCGTGCCATCACCAGATGATTGATGTAGTGCATCGAGAGCACGAGCGCGGTGGTCGGATCAGCTTTGGCGATGATGCCGATGATCCGCGTCGCGTAGCGCACGCCCGCACCAGCGCCACCAAGCGCGGCGGGCACTGTCAGGGACAACAGGCCTGCTTCCGACAGCTCCTTGAAGTTCTCGAAGGGAAAGCTGGCCGCGCGATCGTGCTCGGCGGCACGCTCGGCGAAGACCGCGGCGAGGCCCTGCGCACGCTCGATGTAGTCCGGCTCGCTTTGTGCGGTGCGGCTTCTCGCCGCCGAGTTGCCCTGTGATGTCACCATGTGGCGTCGAGCCCCAACAAGCCGAGGATTTGGCGGCGCAGATCCGCGAGATAGGGATCGCCGCGGTGGCGCGGATAGGGTCGGTCGACGCGTATGTCGGCTTTGACGCGCGCCGGTCGTTCGCTGAACACGATGACGCGATTGGCCAGCACCAGCGCCTCCTCGGCGTCGTGGGTCACCAGCAGCGTCGTAAAGCCTTTGCGTTGCCGCAGCGAGACAAGCTCGGCTTGCATCGTGATGCGCGTGAGCGAATCGAGCTTGCCGAGCGGCTCGTCGAGGATCAGGATTTTTGGATCGTTGACGAGCGCACGCGCCAGCGCAACGCGCTGCGCCATGCCGCCGGAGAGCTGGTGCGGATAGGCGTTGCGGAACGCCGATAGCCCGACGAGATCGAGCGCGGCGTCGACGCGCGGACGCTGGCTTTTCAGGATGCCCTGGGCCTCAAGGCCGAGCGCAACGTTGTCCCAGACCGTCCGCCAGGGAAACAGCGTTGGATCCTGGAACACCACCACGCGCGAGGGATGCGGGTGCGTGATACGGCTCTCGTCCTCGCGCAAGGCACCCGCCAGCGGCTTCTCCAGGCCCGCGACCAGCCGCAGCAGCGTGGACTTGCCGCAGCCGGACGGACCGAGCAGCGCGACGAACTCGCCGGGTTCGACGGCGATGCTGACGTCGCTGAGCACCGGAAGCTCGGTGCCCTCGATGTCGAAGGCGTGGCTGACCTGCTCGATGTCGAGCGCGGCACCGGCGGCGGGATAAGCGATGACCTCGGCAGTCGCTACCATTTGACGGTCCCCTTCTGCCAGACCAGGAGGCGATCGCGGATCGCAAACAACAGCGTGATTGCACTGGAGCAGAGCAGCGACATCACGATCAGCGCCGCATACATGTTGGCGTAGGCCGCCCAGCCCTGCGCCCATTGCAGGTACCAGCCGAGCCCCGCCTTGACGCCGATCATCTCGGCGATGACAAGTACGGCAAAGGACGCGCCGAGCCCCATGAACAGGCCGACAAAGACGTGCGGCAGTGCTGCAGGGATCGCGACCTTCAGCACCAGGAAGGACGGCTTTGCACCTAACGTGCGCGCGACGTCGTAATAGGCGCTGCCGACGCTCGCGACGCCCGACCATGTCAGCACGGTGACGGGAAAACCGGTCGCAAGCGCAATCAGGAAGGTCGAGGCGCTCCAGCTCGACGGGAAGGTGAAGAAGGCAATCGGCAACCAGGCCGTCGCGGGCACTGGACCAATGAAGCGCAGCACCGGATGCACCCAATATCCGACCGCGCGCGACCAGCCGATTGAAACGCCGGTGAGGAAGCCGATGGCCGCCCCAATGAGATAGCCGCCGAGCAGGAGCCGGATCGAGGCAAAGACGCTGTCGAGCAGCTTTGGCAGATCGTCGGTATAGACCTCTACGATCGCCTGCGGCGGCGGGAAAAACGGCAGCGGCAGCCAGGCGAATTTTGCAGTCGCGACCTCCCACAACGTCAGGATCAGGCCGAGCGCCAGCAGCCAGGGCGCGCGGTTGCGCAATGCGCGTCCGGCCGAACCGAGATAATCGGCACCGACCGTCCCGAATAGCGCGAAGGCCGCGATGATGAAGGCGGCGATCCCGAGCGAATGGGTCCGCGACCAATCGCCGACGTCGTCCCAGAGCAGGCAGGACGAGCCGAACGCGATCCAGGCGAGGCTCGCCGCAACACCCGACCCGGACTCCTTCAGCCAGCCGGCAAGCGCAAGCTCGCGCGGCGCGGCCGACGGCAGGCCGTCAGACAGCGAATACGTCGACATAGATGCGCTCCGCGAATTTGGAGGTATCCGTGCTCGGCTTGAATACCGAGACACTCTTCAAATCGTCCGCATAGGCCTTGAGCTCGCGCTTCAGCACCTCGCCGACCGGATGATGATGGTGGGTGTGGTAGCGCACCATGCCTTCGAGGTCGGCAAGCGTCGCCGCCTTCGGCGCGTAGGGCTGGAACGACTTTGCCGCCCTTTCCGGGTTCTGCGACGAGAACATCGCAGCATCCAGCAGTGCCTGCGTGATGGCGCGCGCGACCTGCGGCTCGGCGCGCACCAGGCTGCCGCGCAGGCCAAGGATGCAGCAGCTCTTGTCGCGATATTCACCGTCGAGATTGGAGGCAACCTCCTTGTACTGACTGTCCTTCAGCCAGAGATAGGCGAGCGGATCGGACGACAGGAACGCCTGCACCTCACCCTTCTGGACCGCGACATCCAGCAGGTTGCCGGGATAAGCGCGCCAGTCGACGTCCTTGAGCGGATCGATGCCGAGCTTTGCGAGCTGGATCGAGAAGAAATTCTTGTCGGGGCCGCCGAGATCGCCCACGGCAACGATCTTGCCCTTGAGATCCGCAAGCTTGTTAACGCCGGAATCCGCGCGCGACAGCACGCGCATGCAGCCGCCATGGGTACCGGCCGCGATCTTGACGTCAAAGCCCTGCTCCAGCGGCTTCAACCAACGCAGCGCCATGCCAAGACCCGCGTCGCTCTTGCCCGTCGCGATCGCCTCCAGGAGCTGATCGGTCGAGCCGGAATAGTTGACGAGCTCGACATCGAGATTCTGCTTCTGGAAGAAGCCGTGCTCGATGGCCACGGGGACCGGCGCGAGGCAGACGGCGCCCGCGTTCCACGACAGTTTCAGCTTGCGCGGCGCGCCCGTGAGCGCGGGCGCATCAGAAGCTGTCTGGCACAGCGGAAACTGCGAGAAATCGATCGCCGGCGCGATCGCGCGCGGTGCAAAGGCCTGCGCACCGAGTGCGCCGAGCGGCGCGGCGAACGCTGCCGCCAGGCCCGCCTGGAGCAGATGGCGCCGATCGAAACCCGAACTGCCGCGCTTGCCCTCGTTATTGCTCATCTGCACCTCATTGCCCCAAAGCTCCGCCGCCCACGCAACGCGTCGCGTTGCGCATGTTCCGTGCGGAGCTGCGTTAAGAGAAGGATATCCTCGAGGCGAGATCCCTCGCCTCTTCATTGCGGTGCGCAAATGATGCGGCGCGTCGGCCGCATCGTCAATGAAATGGAATTTCGAATGTTGCGAGCAGCGCAGACATTCTCTCCACCAGCGCGCGCATCGACGACGAAAGGATTTTTCGAGTTCGTTACGATCTCGTCGTGCTCGCGGAGCACGTGAAAACTCCATCGCCTGCACAATCTTCCGCGCAGATCGGGCATCGCGCACATCGCCTTCTCGCGGACGCTCGTTCAATGAAACGTCCTTCTGGCAAGCGCGCGCAATTCGGTTGGCCGTTTCATTGACTGCGGCCTCTCCGATCATAGACTTGATCATCCCACTGCATCGTCGCTCACGCCACGTGAGCCAGGAAGAACAAGAAGCATCACATGAACATCAACTCCGACTCCCACGATCACTCCCTCACGCGCAGGCTTGCAGCATCACTGATCGCCGCCGCCATTACCCTATCGACGGCTGCCGCATCGCTCGCGGCCGACACGATCGTGCTGCGCGTCGGCGACCAGAAAGGCGGCAACCGTTCGCTGCTGGACATCTCCGGCCTGGCCAAGGACCTGCCCTATAAAATCGAATGGTCGGAATTCCCCGCGGCGGCGCCCATTCTCGAAGCGCTCAACGCCGGCGCGCTTGACGTCGGCTACACCGGCGATCTCTCTTTCCTGTCGGTCTATGCCGCGGGCGCGCCGATCAAGGCGATCGGCGGCACCAAATCGGACGCGAAGACGCAAGCCATCCTCGTGCGGCAGGATTCACCGATCAGGTCGGCCGCCGACCTCAAAGGCAAGCGCCTCGCCGGCACCCGCGGCGGCTGGGGCCAGTTCCTGATCGATGCGACGCTTGAGAAGGCGCAGATCAAGCTCGACGACGCAACGTTCGCGCCGCTCGGCCCGGTCGACGCCAAGATCGCGCTCGTCGCCGGCTCGATCGATGCCTGGGCGGTGTGGGAGCCGTATGTCTCGTTCGCGACACTGAAGGACAAGGCGCGCGTGATCGCCGACGGCGAAGGATTGACGCCGACCATCACCTTCATCGTCGCCTCCGACAGCGCCATCGCCAGCAAGCGCGCCGCTGTGCAGGATTTCTTGCAGCGCCTCAGCAGGGCGCGGCTATGGTCGCTCGATCATCTCGGCGACTATGCGAAGAGCACTGCCGAACTGACCAAACTGCCGGAGGACGTACTGCTCAGCGCCTACACCGCGCAGCGCACCAGCCCGATCGTGATTGACGAGAACGTGGTGAAGGAGGTGCAGGAAGCCTCCGACCGCGCCACCCGCTACGGCATCCTGCCGAAGAAGCTCGACGTCAGCCAGGCCGTCGACCGCAGCTTCACGGCGGCCGCGGCGGGATCGAACTGAGGGAGCCCGGCGATGAGCGGTCCGTCCCTCAAGGCCGGACCGCTTCACCTCGCGGCGATCGTGCTGGTGCACCTCGCCTGCATGGCGGCGATAGTCTGGTTCTCGCTGTGAGGGCGGCCACGCTTAAGAGAAAGATGAGAAGAAGATAAGGCGCGTTTAAGGACTCCGCTGTTGCCTCCGCCGTAGCATCGCCTCCGGTGATGTCCATGCCTCCTCCGCATCAATCGGGAGATCGCGTGGCGCCTTATTTCAGGAGGATTTGATCATGACCATTTCAGCACGCGCACCTTCTCCCTCGCGATCGGACAACAACACTGTCCGGAGTCGCTATCGGATCGCTGCCCTCTATGCCTTCCTGACGGCCTGCGTCTCCTCGGCCAGCCCGGCCATGGCTGCGATGGAATGCGCCTCCGGCTATGTGTGGCGGGTCGCCGTTCCGAGCGACCTCGTCTGCGTCACGCCGGAGTCCAGAAGCGTCGTCGCAAGCGAGAACGCAAGGGCCGCTAGCCGGCATCTGCCCGGCAGCGACACGTGCCAGTCGGGATATGTCTGGCGCGAGGCGTATTACGGCGACAAGGTCTGCACGACGCCTGAGCGCCGCAGCGAAGTTCGCCAGGAGAACATCGTCGCATCGCGGCGCGTCGCGCAATAGAAGCGACTGAAAGCCGCGACGGAAGGGGGCGTCAGAGCAACCGGAATTCGTGTTCCGGTTGCTCGCGCGACGGGCACGCGTCTACAATGGAACTCGCCCAGCGGCCGCCACCATTCGCAAAGGGCAGGCGACCCGCGGGCTGGAGATCAGCACCATGT
Organism: Bradyrhizobium sp. CCGUVB23; assembly: GCF_024199885.1. Classification (NCBI taxonomy): domain Bacteria; kingdom Pseudomonadati; phylum Pseudomonadota; class Alphaproteobacteria; order Hyphomicrobiales; family Nitrobacteraceae; genus Bradyrhizobium; species Bradyrhizobium sp. CCGUVB23. The sequence goes on along the minus strand of NZ_JANADQ010000001.1, from coordinate 6,613,634 downwards.
CAGCCGATCAATATCTGCGCTACGATCCCTCTGTCGAACAACCGGGTCCCGAAGAGGCCGATGCCGTTCGGGACATCGTCGCCTCAATCGAGCGGACCAGCGACGCCACTTTCAAGCGATTTCACCATGGTATCCGCCAGCAACACGCCAAAGGCGTCGGCTTCCTGCGCGGCGAGCTGACCGTCTACGACAATCTGCCGGCGCATTTGCGCCAGGGCCTGTTCGCAAAGCCCGCCCGCTATCCGATCATCGTCCGGCTCTCCACCGCTTTCGGGCTCAAGAGCGATCGTGTTCGCGCGCCCCGCGGCATGGCAATCAAGGTTTTGGGCGTGTCCGGCGACAAGGCGCTGGCGGATGACACTTCAACCAACCAGGATTTCCTTCTCGTCAATCACCCGAGCTACATGGCCGATGCCAAGGCTTATTTGGCAGCCCAGCGCAACGTCGAGCTCAACCTGAACACCCCCGACATCGGATTCAGGATCGTGGGCTTCGTCTCCCGCATCGCCATCACGGTTTCGAACGCAACCGGCGCCTCGATTCCAATGCTTGCGAAGGCGCTTGGCGACCCCGGCAACAACATCCTCGGCGAAACCTTTCACACCGAGGGCACGCTCCGCTTCGGCGACTATATCGCAAGGATCCGGGCGGTGCCGATCTCGGATGCCGTGCGCAAGCTCACGGGTCAGCCCAGCCATGACGGCGACGAAATCGTGCGGGACTCGGTCACAGAGTTCTTTCAAAAGAATTTTGCGGAGTATGAACTGCGCGCCCAGCTCTGCACCGACCTGAAACGCACGCCGGTCGAAGATTCCTCGATCGACTGGCCAGAGGGTGTCGCGGTACCGCAGCCGCTGGGCAAGATCACCCTTCCCTCGCAGGCCGCCAATACCTCCACCCGCCGCGACTACGCCAACGACGTCCTGTCGTTCGATCCCTGGCGTTGCCTGGCCGATCATCAGCCGCTCGGCTCGATCATGCGGCTGCGCAGGGATGCCTATCGCGCATCTCGCGAGCGCCGGCACAAGCAGAACGGACCGATCCCGTCCCCCGGAGAACCGCAAGATATCAGCGAGTTTCCCGATTGACGTCGAGCCGGCGGACGCAAGTGTCCGCTGCACCGACGACCTCGCTGCGGTCGAAGAATGACAGCGAGCGCAGCGGATCGTCAGGCGCGAGCGAACACGCAAGCGAATTCACGACCCTGTTCAAGTGCCGCCTCCAGTTCGCCGCCTTCCGTGCCTCTCCACGGCTGGCGTAAAACTCCGCGAGCGCGGCATAGACCCGCCATGCCGCGTAGGGTAGCCCGGCATGGTGAACGGTCGAGGCGGCCTCGGACAGGTGCCGCCTGGCGATCTCCGCATCGCCGCTCAGCAGCGCAATTCTCGCCATCACCTCCTGGCACAGCGCGAGGAACGGCCGATCGGGCGCCGCGCTCGTCACCTCGTGAAACCGGCTGGCTGCCGCCTTTGCCCGGTCGAGGTCGCCGGCCCCGATCCAGTACTCGCAGCAGTTCAGCAAATACTGCGGCATGACCAGCGATTCGATCGGCACACCGTCCACCTCCATCCGCCGCTCGATGGCATCGAGATGCTGGCGTGCCAGAGTGAAGTTGCGCATCCCGAGATGGGCCCGCACCAGCAAATTCCTGCCGAGAAAGAAGGTGAACGGGTTTACCTCGAGCATCGGGTTGGTGACTTCCTCCGCGTGTTTCGCCGCGATCTCATGGTCCTGCGCCGCGGCGTGGAGCCACCCGATCGTGAGCTGGCACAAAGCGCGTGCCTGCGGATTCGCGTTCCGGTCCGCGATGGCGAGCGCAGAGCGAACGCTCTGCTGCAGCGCCCCCCATTCGCCCATATAGAGGGACGCGAACGCTTCGACCGACTGGTAGAGCACGAAGAGGTAGACGTCGCCGAGCATGCGGGCGAGCTGCTTACCCCTGCTCGTCGCATCAATGCAGGCCGAATAGTTCGACCTCAGGAACTCGAGCACCATTTCCATGGAGCAGCGCCGCAGCCGCATGCTGAGGTCCTGCGCTTCCGAGATCAGTGCCGACGCCTGCGCCGAGAACTCGGCATCCTCGCGGCTCCAGCCGCGCAGCATCAGCTTCAGATTGGCGACGTTGCCCCTGACCAGGGCAGCGAATGCCGCGTCATCGATCGTCCGGCTCTTCGCCAGTGCCTGCTCGGCGAGGGGCAGACATCGTCGCCGATCGATATAGAGGCAGAACCTGCTGAGATCGACCAGCGCGTTCACCTCCTCCCGAACGAGGCCGTTCTCCGCTGCATGGGCCACGATCGCGCCGAGATCCTGCAGCGAGTTCAGGAAGTCGCCGCCGGCTCGCCAGGCCCAGGCGCGCTGCAGGAGCAGCTTCAGGCGCGTCGGCACCTGCACGTCCATCGGCAGATGCGGCACGAGATCCAGGGCACGTGTGAGGTAGTTTGCAGCCTCGCGCGTGCTGAATCGCCGCGCCGAGCCTTCGGCCGCCACGGTGAGATAGCGCGTTGCCTTTGCGAAATCGCGTCCCAGCTCGAAGTGACGCGCGAGCACTGAGGCAACCTCCGCCGCCTGCGATCCATAACCGGGCTCGAGACTGACACCGAGCCGCACGTGAGTATTCACGCGGCGCGCCGGCGCCAGCCGCTGGTACAGCATCTCCTGGTACAACGCGTGCTGGAACGCGTAGCGGCCCGACACCTCTCCACTCGGCCATTCGGTCGAGCCGGCTGCAACGATGATGCGGCCGGCACGCGCCAGCTCCTCGCACATCTGCTCCACGTCCAGCACGTTCCGATCGAGCGCGCCGGCAATGTGCAGCGCCGAGAACTCGGCCCCCGCCGCGCTTGCCACCTCGAGCAGGCTGCGCTCCTCGGCCGTGAGGTGATCGATCTGCCGCGCGATCATGCCCTGCAAATCGCGCGGCATGCTGTCATGCGAGGCAACCTCCTCGCGCTCCAGCCGCCACCCGCCGCTATCCTCGACGAGCACGCCCTGGGCAACGAGATGATCGAGGAGTGACGTCACGAACAAGGGCTGTCCCTCGGTCCGCGCGAAGACACGCTCGACCAGTTCACCGGCGAGTTCGGCCGAGTTGAAGCGCAGGGCAAGGTAGCGTTCGACGTCGCTCCCTGTCAGACGGTCGAGCGCAAGCTCGGTTGCATGTCCGTGGATATGGAGATCCTGGTGGACCGCCTTGACCGGATGTCCGCCGACCGCGACTTCCATCGGCCGATAGGTGGCGAGAACCAGGATCGCCGCCTTGCGGTCCCGTCGTGCCAGCCGCGACAGAACATCCACGGTGGCAAAGTCGCTCCAGTGCAGGTCCTCAAGGATGATGACCCATGGCCGTTTTGAGGCGAGGCTCTCCAGGAGATCAGCGAACTCACGCAGCATGCGTTCCCGCGTCGCGCCGAAAAGCTCGTGCTGGAAGGCAGCGCGATCACCTTCCCCAAGGAAGCTTGGCATCTGGGCGAGCCACGTCGGCGCGTGCTCGCGAATGGCAGTGAGCAGAGCGGCGCCTCCCGCGCCGCGGCACTGCTCGTTCAGGGCTTCGATCAACGGCAGGAAGGCCTCGTGGGTACCGAACAATTCGTTGCAGCCACAATGCAGCACGCAGAGGCCCTCACGCGTCATACGATCGAGAGCCATCTGGACGAGCGTCGTCTTGCCTATTCCGGCTTCGCCGGTGATGAAGACGACCTGACGCTGTCCGGCGCGGGCCTTCTGCAGCGCGGTGTCAAGCGTCTCGAGCGCCGTCGTGCGTCCGACACGCCATTGCCGCCTGCGGTCGACGACGTCCTCGAACGTCTCCTCCAGCCGTTCGATGACCGGCGATGATGCGGTGGTGACGGGAGCGATGAAGCGATAGCCGCGCCGCGTGACCGTCTCGATATAGCTGGGCGACTGCCTGTCATCACCGAGCGCCGCACGCAGCACATTGATAGCGACAGCGAGACTGGACTCGCTGACATGCAGATCCGACCAGACCGCGTCGAGCAGCTCTTCCTTGGTAACGAGCTCGCCGGGGTGCTTGATCAGGCAGCAGAGCACCTCGAACGGCTTCGGCGCCAGCACGACGCGCTCCGGTCCGCGCCACAGCAGCGCATTGGCGCGATCGAGCCGGAACTGGCCAAAGGCAAGCTCGTCTGTCCGCACGGCCGCAACCTCCGGGTGCCTTGCGAGCTTAAGAGAAAGCTCAGTCAAATGTAAGGACGGCTTAAGGACTCCAGCCGGTTCTCGGCGCTAGCGTCGCGACTGGCGATGTCGTGGACATCACCAGGAAGCATTTCATCACGCTGTCTTTTTCGATCAGGGGCAGTCGATGCCCAAATTTTGGCAGGGAGTTGACCATGCCACTTCCACCCCGCAGAGCTATTTTTTCAACCCGCGATTGCGAAGGCTGGTTCGTGTTCGTCTACGCGATCGCCTGCGTGCTTGCCGCCGTCTATTTTTCGTCGTCGGAGCCCATCGTCATCGACGCCGGCTTTGCGATCATCGCGCTTCTGCCGTGACCAACCACGGATAGCCCGCCCGTCACCGGCGCTCGCGCGAGCCAGCGCGAGCACCGAGCCTTGGCGGGGTCGACCGTCAGAACCGCCGACGCACGCTCGCGCGATTACCAATAGCCGCCATAGTAGGGGCGGTAGGCGCGATATGGCCGGTAATAGCCATAGCTGTCGCCGTAATAGGGTCGATACGGGCGGGCGTAATAGGGCGAATAGGCGTAGCCGGGTGCGTAGCCGTAGTAGGCTGGCGCGTAGCCACCGCCGTAGCCATAGGGGCCGCCGTAGTACGGATCGCCATAGTAGCCATAAGGCGCGCTGCTTGCGATGGCGCCACCGATAATGGCGCCGGCTGCAAGCGCTCCCAAGCCCCAGCCCCATCCGCCGCCACCGCGCCAGCCCCATCCGCCGCGCCAGTACACCTGCGTGACGTCGTCGGAGACCATGGCCTTCATCGTCGCCACGTTGGTCGGCATTGGTGCCGCCGCGGCCTGCTGCAGCTGACCGGCCATGACGGCACCGGCGAGTGAACAGGCTATTGCCGCTTTCCAGATACTCATCGCCTTGCTCCCTGTCTGACGTTTCGTTTGGAAGAAGGGTCGCACGCCGCATGATCTTGCATCTTTGCGCTGAATCAAAGCATCCGTTTGCGTGCACCGCACAAGGCATCCCGGCCGGTCGTCGCCTCCCGCCGCCTCAAACCTCGGAAAGCCGGCACGGATCCCAGCGGCTTCGCCGCGGGCGCTGAAATGCCGCAGGACGAAGGCCCGCGAGCCGCACCGAAGCGTCTACTTGGTCCTCACGCCTGGATCGCTCACCGATGCCAGGAGATCGCCTGCCTCGCGGCTGCCATGCGTAAACCAGCTCTGGCGCAGATCGACGTTTCTGAGCGTACCCGAGCCGAGCAGGCAGCCGGCCGCCGTCGGGACCACGACAAAATCATTGCCGAAGGCGAGCACGTCGATGCGATAGGTGGGCGTCCCGCCGTCAACGAGCTCCCAGTGGCCTTGCAGCAACTGCGCGTGGCGATTGCTCTTGGCGACGGCGATGCCGTTGTCCTTCAACGACAGGGTCCACGCCCCGTCAAAGGAGGCGGTCTCGGCGCAGGGCGAGAGGACCTGCCAGGCCTCGGCGCGATCGCGTTTCTGTACGGGGTGATCCGGGGTGCCGGTCAGGTAGGCCAGCCCGACTGAAAGCAGCCGCAGCAGGCCGAACATTTCGTTGGCGCAGGGCATCGAATAAATCCAAAAAATATGAAAGCGATCTGAAATAGCCATCAGCCTACCACCCTTTCGGGGCGATCGGGAAGACTCGGCAATCGAAAAAAGCGGAGCCGCGGGGCGGACCGCAACCGATGGCAACCAACAGACCACTTTCCGAATTGTTATCCGTGCAGCTAGAATTCTGCTTCGATACAGGCGCCACCGGCTTCCCGCGAGGGAAGTTTCGGGGCGATAAAAACGGGGCCCTCGGGAGGACAGAATGAATCGTGTTGGAAATGAGCCACTCGCGCGCCAGGCCCTGGCCTTCGTTCTCGCCGGCGGACGAGGAAGCCGTCTTCTCGAGCTGACCGACCGGCGCGCCAAGCCCGCGGTCTATTTCGGGGGCAAATCCCGCATCATCGACTTTGCATTGTCGAACGCGGTGAACTCCGGTATCCGCCGCATCGCGGTCGCGACCCAATACAAGGCCCACAGCCTGATCCGGCATCTCCAGATGGGTTGGAACTTCTTCCGTCCCGAGCGCAACGAGAGCTTTGACATCCTGCCCGCGAGCCAGCGCGTCTCGGAGACCATGTGGTATGTCGGGACGGCCGATGCCGTCCACCAGAACATCGACATCATCGAGTCGCACGGTGCCCGCTTCACCGTGGTGCTCGCCGGCGATCACATCTACAAGATGGATTACGAGCTCATGCTGCGGCAGCACGTCGACAGCCGCGCCGACGTCACCGTCGGATGCCTCGAAATGCCGCGCACCGAGTCTTCCGGCTTCGGCATCATGCATATCGACGACAACGGCATCATCAAGTCGTTTCTCGAGAAGCCGAAAGACCCGCCGCCGATGCCCGGCAAGCCCGACATGTCGCTCGCCAGCATGGGCATCTACGTCTTCGACGCCAAGTTCCTGTACGAGGAGCTGAAGCGTGACGCCGCCGACCCGAACTCGAGCCACGATTTCGGCAAGGACATCATTCCCTACATCGTCAAGAACGGCCGCGCGGTGGCGCACCAGTTCTCGAGCTCGTGCGTCCGGTCCGGCGACGACACGCGCTCCTATTGGCGCGACGTCGGCACCGTCGACGCCTACTGGGCCGCCAACATCGACCTTACCGACGTGGTGCCGGAGCTCGACCTGTTCGACCGCTCATGGCCGATCTGGTCCTATGCAGAGATCACGCCTCCCGCCAAGTTCGTGCACGACGAGGAGAGCCGGCGCGGACAGGCGGTGAGCTCGCTCGTATCAGGCGGATGCATCATCTCCGGCGCCTCGTTGCGGCGATCGCTGCTCTTCACGGGCGTGCGCATCAACTCCTATGCCAATGTCGAGAACGCCGTGATCATGCCTTACGTGAGTGTCGGCCGCGGCGCGCAGCTGCGCAACGTCGTGATCGACCGTGGCGTCGAGATTCCTGAAGGGCTCGTCGTTGGTGAGGATCCCGAGCTCGACGCAAAACGGTTCCGCACCACCGAACAGGGCATCTCGCTCATCACGCAGCCGATGATCGACAGGCTGAACGCATGGCGTTGACGCGCGTCCTTGCGGTCGCATCGGAAATCTATCCGATCATCAAGACCGGCGGTCTTGCCGATGTCGCCGGCGCGCTGCCGGCCGCATTGAAAGCCCATGACGTCGAGATGCGGACGCTGGTGCCGGGCTATCCGGCCGTCATGCGGGCCCTGCCGAAGGCGGAGGAAATCCGGCGCTGGCCGGATTATTTCGGCGGGCCGGCGCGCCTGCTCGCGGGCACGCACGACGAACTCGACCTCTTCGTGCTCGACGCACCACATCTCTATGAGCGGCCGGGCAACCCCTACGTTACCGCAGAGGCGATCGACTGGCCGGATAATGGCGTGCGCTTTGCGGCGCTGTCGCGCGTCGCCGCCGATATCGGGCTCGGCCTCGTCCCTTCGTTCGTGCCTGACGTCGTGCATGCCCACGACTGGCAGGCAGGATTGCTACCAGCCCATCTGCACTATGCAAGCGGCCCCCGTCCCGGGACCGTGATGACCATTCACAACATGGCCTATCAAGGCAAGTTCGCCTACGAGATGCTTGCTTCGTTCGGCTTGCCGCCTGAGTCCTTCAGCCTGCACGGCGTCGAATATTTTGGCGGGATCAGCTTCCTGAAGGCCGGCCTGCAATTCGCCGACCGCATCACCACGGTGTCGCCGACCTACGCGCAGGAAATCCAGGGCGACGAGGGCGGCATGGGGCTCGGCGGCCTCTTGCGCGAGCGCTCGGGCGTGCTCAGCGGAATCCTCAACGGCATCGACACGGCAGTGTGGAATCCCGAGACCGACCCGCACATCGCCTATCGCTTCGGCGCGAAGGAGCTGCAATTCCGGACCGCCAACAAGGCGGCGCTGCAAAGACAGTTCAATCTCGCGCCGTCCACGGATGCGCTTCTGCTCGGCGTGATCAGTCGGCTGTCGTGGCAGAAGGGCCTCGATCTCCTGCTCGAGACAATTCCGACGATTCTCGGCGAAGGCATGCAGCTCGCGCTGCTCGGCAGCGGCGATGCCGACCTCCAGGACCGCTATCAGGCCGCGGCACGCGCTCATCCCGGCCGCATCGCCGTCGTGATCGGCTATGACGAGATCCTTGCCCACCTCATCCAGGCGGGCTCCGACGCGCTTGTCGTGCCGTCGCGGTTCGAGCCGTGCGGTCTCACCCAGCTTTGTGCGCTTCGCTATGGCGCCGTGCCGGTCGTCTCGCGCGTCGGCGGGCTTGCGGACACGGTGGTGGACATCGGCGAGGCCGATAGCAGCGGCCACGACGCGACCGGATTCAAGTTCGGACCAGTGACGGCGCAGGGGCTCGCCGCCGCGCTACGCAAGGCGAACCTCGCCTTCCACGACCATTTGACCTGGCGCAGGCTGCAATTGAGCGGCATGACGACCGACGTCTCCTGGCGCAACCGGGCGGGCGACTATGCGGCACTCTATCGCACGATCATAGCAGCCCGCCGGTAATGACGGGTCAACAGACGCATTTCTATCAACGAATCAGTGCTATAGGGCGGCCACCATGGAACCGCTCATCGTCAAGCTGCTCGGGTTCGCTGCGGCAACCTGCACGACCCTCGCCTACACCCCGCAATTCATCAAGGTCTGGAAGACCCGTTCCACCGAGGACATCTCGCTCGGCATGTTCCTCGCGATGATGCTGGGGCTTGCGCTCTGGCTAGTCTACGGCCTGCTCTCCGGCGACGCGCCGCTGGTGGCCGCCAACGCGATCACCATGGTGCTCGCCGGCGGCATCCTTGTCATGAAGCTGAAATACGGATGAGTACGGGCAGTTCACCCTCTCGCATTTGCCTCCTTGTGGTCCCTGCCGGATAAGCGCTGCTGCTATCGGACATTCCAAGGCAAGTTGTTGAGCGATGGGATCACTGCCCCTCGGCCCGAACCGGGGGCTTCTGCTCGCGTTGGACGCTCTGGCTCAGCGACGCCAGCGCAGTCTTCAGGTCCTCAGAGATCGGCGCGAGGCCATCAAGGTCCTCGAAGGCTTGCGAGACGCGCTCATTCGCTGATTTCTCGAACGGTTCGAAGCCGCCCGAGATGCGCGTTTCTCCCCCAAGAACGATGGCAGCGGCAATTGACCCGAACATAAGAATTGCGGCTCCAATGATGCCGGGTTTGCGGTTGCTGTGACGGATCGGCGGCGACTGCAAGAGGTGATCGGTGGTCATTGTCTTACCTCGCGGCGTTCAGTGCCTGCATGATGCCGATCGTCGCGAACAAACGGTAGATCTCGCGTCCACCATTAAGAGGTACTCAAGCGGAGGCGCTTCCTATCCACGCTTGTCCGCTTTCTTTTGCCCACCGATTGATGGGTCAATTGATTGCACGAGACGTGGCGTTTCCGGCAGGATTTTCCAGTTAGTCACTCAGGATCGCCATCCCTTCGAAGATAGGGGCAACGTTCTGGAGTTCAGAGGAAGCCGTGCTGAAACTCTTTCTGGTCGTTTTACACCGCAAGCGGCGGCATCGCCTCGGTCAGCAACCGGTCCCCGGCGATATGGCGTGGTACGAAAGCATCGCGAAAGAGCGAAACGAACAGAATTCAAATGATGCCAAAACCGACGGAGGCGTCCGTCACCTCAATCCTTCGATGAGCGCCCTCCAGCCGAGCGCATCGTCACGCATCAGGAGCGAAACGCTGAGCATCGCCAAGTGGTGTGGCAATTCGCAATCGGGACGGACGTTCATATCGGCAACAAACAAAGTGGCTGCTTTTTTGAGATCGCCTTGGTCGAGATAAGCGAAGGCTCGTTGCTTGCAGCGCTCGACATATTTGTCGCGCGGCATGTCGGTAACCAGGGAGCGTTCCATTTTCGCCAGTGATCCCGGAATCTCGCATAGAACGCGTACAGGATTGAACGGTCGGGTCTGGCCCGTCGGTTCGAAAGGCGACCAACGGACGCCTTTTAACTGTAGTGTGGGAATTGAGACACAGGCGGTGCACCGCGTCCTTTTTTTCGGTCTCACCTGAGATTGAATTGCTTCACGCGGGGCTTGCGCGCCGCCGCCAGGATCCAAGCAAGCGATCGATCAAGTTGCAGCCGCCGCGCGTGATCAAGTGCGCGGTCGCCCTCGACGCGCATGGGTTTCATAATGGAACCGCCGTGTCTAAAGTGTCACACATCTCGCTCAACCAGTGGCGAGCTGCATTTCAATTTACGCGGTCGTCAGCTTGGCAAGATATACACGAGGAGGGGCGCGCGCCTGATGAGGGAGCCAGTATGCCCGATGAGAAAGATCATCCGGACGCGATCAGGTTCGTGTTCAAGGGAATCAAGACCAATGATGTCGATTTCGACGTACTTGGCAGTCTGAGGGCGGCGACATTGGCGGAGGCGCTAGAGCTGGCCCGCCCGATCCTTGCCGAGTTCAGGCGCAAGTATCGGCGGATTAACGTCGAGTTCACGGTTGAGGGGAGCGATGAGTAGGGGGTCGCCCCTGACCCACAACGTTTCTTGTGCGGCTATCAGAGCGCGGATCGCGTGCCAACAACGGCCGCCAGTATACACGCGTTAGCTTGGCTCAGTCTGTTGCGAGCCGTGTGCTCGCGCCCGCCTTCGATAGCTCAATGGACCGTCAGGTCAAGCAACGGCACTTGTCGCCAGAGCTCTACGCGATGGCTATCCAACCGTCTGGCGCGCTCTTTTGCCTCCTCATCGTCAGCGCACTCAAGGTCGACCGCGCCAACGAGGTGGCCGTGTTCGTCGAGAATGTAGGCGCGGTAGCGCGGCATGACATAGACCCGCGACCATTTCTAAAGTTAGCGCGAGTATTTCTAGAGTAAGTGCCAGCCTCTATGCACTCGAATGGAGGGGTTATTTGGGGTACTACTTTCGTGCCGGATCGCGCCCCGCGCAACTTCCATTAGCTTGCGGGCGCTTGCCCGAGCACGCGGCGATCAAAGCCGAGCTGGCGTGCCAGGCCTTCATCGCGCGTAGACTGCAGCGGCTGGGACTTAACGTCGAAGGGTCAAGCCTGTGGGACGGCCGTTAGGTGGCGGCTTAGGATGGCGCGGCAGCGACTAGATCCGGCCGCCATGCGTTTGTTCAATTCAACCAGATCCGTGGCGTAGCCCATCAGGCCGCCAGCCACGACGAACTCCGTAAAGGGATAGATCGCGGGCATTGTCCTGATCGAGCAGATTTCTGCTTTACCCCGAAAAGCCGAAATTTGCGCTGTACGCTCGCTAGCTTTCGTGGAGGTGCGACATGCCCACCACCCAACGCACGGTCAGAGAAGGAGGAAGAATACAGATATTCACCCACCGAACTCGTACGACGCCATAGCGACGCTCGCGACCTCGTCGATGAACAGACGGTGTCCCGCGTCGCTCGCAGCCGCACCGGCTGCGACCATGAGCGGCAGCAGATGGTCCTCGCGCGGATGGGCAAGGCGCGCGCTCGGCGCGTTCTGCCAGTCGATCAGCATGGCATTGCGCCGCGCAGCGTCCGGCTGGCCGATAGCCTCGCGCAGATAGGCCTCGAACTCGTACGAGACGGGCTTGGATTCCGCGCGCCCGAAGCCGCGCATGTTGTGATAGGTGAGACCACTGCCGATGATCACGACGCCCTCATCGCGCAGCGCTGTCAGCGCCTCTCCTACCCTGATATGCTCGGCCGCATCGTAAGTCGACTTCAGCGACAACAGCACGATCGGCATATCGGCATTCGGATACATCAGGCCGAGCGGCACGAAGGTGCCGTGATCGAAGCCCTGGTTGGCGTCCTCGCGGCAATCGATGCCGGCACGACCCAGAAGCTCATTCACCCGCGTGGCCAGGGCCGGTTCGCCCGGCGCCGGATATTTGAGGTGATAGGTATGCTCGGGGAAACCGTAATAGTCGTAGACCATCGGCGGATGCGCCGAGGTCGAGACCGTGAACTCGTCCGCTTCCCAATGACCGGTGATGACGAGCACCGCCTTCGGTCGCGACGACAGCCGCTGGGGTAGCCGGCTGAACTCCTCCGCGGTCTTGGCATATTGCACCCGCCTGTCGTCCATGAACGGCCAGGGTCCACCGCCATGCGACAGGAAGAAGGTCGGAAATCGCGTCATCGCCGTCGGCTCATCTCTGTTGCAACAAGTGCGAGGCGTAGCCCTACGCGCTTTTCGGCGGTGAGCATAGGGAAACGCACATGGTTAGCAAGCCGTTAACGATTTGCCTTCCAAAATCCGCAGCCGGTCGAAGCACTCGATCGGTTGGTTTTTGTGGGAAGCAAGATGGCAAAGTTTGCGCTGGGGGATGTCGTCAACAGTGACAAGGGCCGCCGCGGGGTCGTCCGCGCCGTCTACATGTCGAGGGAAGGCCGGCGGTGCTACGCCGTCGAGAAGGACGGCGCGATGGACTTCCTGGAGGAAGAGAAGCTGACGCCGGCGCCCCGCGTCGAGCTCGCGGCGTAGAGCCTCGGTTCTCAGTCGCCGCGCATCTCCGTCGGCGTCATGCCAAAGCGCTGCCGAAATGCCCGGTTGAAGTAGGAGAGATCGGCAAATCCCGAAAGATACGCCACGTCGATGATCTTGCGCGACCGATTGATGGGGTCGAGCAACAGCTTGCGGGCCAGCATGAGCCGATGCTCCAGCACGAATTCCGTAAAGGTGGTTTCAGCCTGTGCGAAGAAGCGCTGCGCGTGGCGCTGACTGAGGCCGTGCTTCCGGGCGATCGATCCAAGCGACAGGTCGTGGCGGCCGAGACTTGCGAGCATGTCGGCGCGCATCAGATCGAAGCGCGCGGCGGCATGACCGCCGCTCTCACGTTCGGCCTCGGTGCCGAGCAGGAGCCCAACGAGGTCTACCATGTGCTGCGCCATCAGCTGCTGGCCAACCACGTCAAGATGTGGCGCAAGGTTCGTGGACAGGTCGTGATAGCGGGAAATGGTTTCCCGCAATTTGGGCCGGTCTCCCAGAACCTGTGATATGCCGTTCTCGGCCCTCGGATAGGCCGTCAAGAGCGTGGAACGTGGCATTGCGACGGTCTTGAACTGAACTCCGTCCCTCTGGCTGATCTTGCTGAGCAAGCTCATGTCCATCAGGCACATCTGCGATTCCGACAATTCGATTTCGCGTTCCTCCTGCGTGATCAGCACTCGCCCGGCGGTGGCGATAACCAGAACCAGATCATCGTACCCGTCGCGCAGGATCTCGCGCGTGCGCTCGAAATGAGCTGACGACCCGCTCGGAACAGACAACGTCAATCCTCCGAGCAGGCTGACGCGCAGCTGGCAGTCGATGCTGTCACCCTCACTCGGCGAGATGTCGAGTCTGCAGAGAAGCCGGCATGTCTCCTCGCGCCACGCTTCGTACTCTCGTCCGCTAGACGCCCCCTTGTAGGACTTAACGAAGACGTTGGGCGCATTCGCCGAATCCACGTCGATTTTCCCTGGCAACCAAAAAGATCCGTCATACAGCGGGATCGAGTGCCGGCAACGCCGATCGTGCTCGATGTCGCCAAAATCCTCACAATTGTCACCGCAATCCACTCAACGGCGCTGTTCGACAGCAGCCGCGCGACGCGCCGTGACCGTATCGCGCCTTCGCGTTCTCATGGCGCCCTATTCCAGTGGCTTGGCACGCTGGCCCAAGACATCGAACTGGCCGGCACCTCATTCATCCGATGTGCGTCTCCCGATCGGAGCGTACAGCTTTTTTGAGGTTACGCATGCCCAGGACTGCCATCGCTCGTTTCAGCACCGGGCCGATCCGCATCCGTTCTGGTAATTGGGGCACTCTTGGAAAATTGCGTGGCGGGAGCGGTAAGCGTGCGCTGATGGCCTCAGCCTTCCTGCTGCCGATGATCGCGAGCGGGGCGGCGGAGGCTCAGACCGGGCCTTTCCTTTATGTGCCCAACTCTGGCGACAACACCGTCTCGGTACTGGATTCATCCACCGGCAATCCCGTTGGATCCGCCATCGGCGTCGGCAATAGCCCCATAGCTGTAGCCGTGCGAGGCGATGAATCCCTTGCCTATGTCACCAATTATCCTACCGGCACCGTTTCGGTTCTGGACACCGCGACCAATACGATCACGGCCACCATCGGCGGCATATCTTCTCCTCCATATGGTGTCGCGGTCAGTCCCGACGGGACCCACGTCTACGTGACCGAAAGAGGCGGCAATTCGGTTTCCGTCATCGACACCGCGACCAATACGGTCACTGCCAGTATCACCGTCGGGCATGCTCCCGCTGGTGTCGCGTTTAGTCCCGACGGGACCCGCGCCTATGTGACGAACACAATCAGCAATTCGGTTTCCGTGATCGACACCGCGACCAATACGGTCACCGCCATCATCAACGTCGGGTCTGCTCCGCTTGGTGTCGCGTTCAGTCCCGACGGGGCCCGCGCCTATGTAGCTAACCAGGGTAGCAATTCGGTTTCCGTGATCGACGCTGCGACCAATACGGTCACCGCCACCATCAACGTCGGGTCCTCTCCCTATCATGCCGCGTTCAGTCCCGACGGCACCCGTGCCTATGTGACTGACGTAGGCAGCAATTCGGTTTCCGTGATCGACACCGCGACCAATACGGTCACTGCCACCATCGCCGTCGGGTCTTCTCCCCATGGAATCGCGCTCAGTCCCGACGGCACCCGTGCCTATGTGGCTAACCGTTATAGCGATTCGGTTTCCGTGATCGACACCGCGACCAACGCGGTCATTGGGACACTTCCGGCCGGAGCCTTGCCAAATTTGCTCGGCATGTGCTCCAACGGCAACGCATTGTTGGCCCCCGGGTTGACGTTCAAGGCGAACACGTCGGGGGCGCTGGCCTGCACGCTGGCCTCGGGCGCGAGCGGCGCCAGCGGCCCGGTGTTCACCGGTGGGACGATGCAGTTCGCCGGCGCCAATATCGCGAGTTCGCTGCCCATCACGCTGATGAGCCAGGGTGGCACTTTTGACACCGCCAGCAACAACGCCACGCTGTCCGGCACCATCAGCGGGCCGGGCGGGCTGACCAAGACCGGCCTGGGCACGCTCACGCTCTCCGGTGCCGGGAGCTATTCGGGGCCGACCGCGGTGAACGCCGGCACATTGCAGGCCGGCGCCGCGGGCGTCTTCTCGCCGAGCAGCGCCTACACCGTCGCGAGTGGGGCCACGCTCGATCTCAACAATTTCAATCAGACCATCGGCTCGCTCGCCGGCGCGGGCTCCGTGACGCTCGGCTCGGCTACGCTGACGACCGGCAATGATGGCACCAGCACGACGTTTTCAGGCAGCATTTTCGGGACCGGCGGGCTGGCCAAGATCGGCACCGGCACGCTGACGCTCTCCGGCAACAACGCCTACAGCGGCGCGACCACCGTAAGCGGCGGCACGTTGCGGGTGGACGGGTCTATCGCATTATCCAGCCTGACCACGATCAACAGCGGCACCACTCTGACCGGCACTGGCTCGGTGGGAGCGATGCAGGTCAATGCCGGTGGCACATTCGCGCCGGGCAATGGCACCGCGGGTACATCCATGTCGGTCGCCGGCTTGACCTTGTCGCCTGGCTCTATCTATCAGGTGCAGGTGAACCCTGCGACCGCGTCCTATGCGACCGTCACGGGCACGGCGCAGCTCGGCGGTGCCACGGTGGACGCGGTGTTCGCCAGCGGTAGCTATGTCAGCAAGACCTACACGATCCTCACGGCGGCCGGCGGCGTCTCCGGCACGTTCGGCTCGCTGGTCGACACCAACCTGCCGGCGAACTTCCACACCACGCTGAGCTACGACGCCCACGACGCCTATCTCAATCTGGTCCTGAACTTCGCCATTCCCGGCGGGCTGAACGGCAATCAGCAGGCGGTCGGCAACGCCCTGACCAACTTCTTCAATGCCAACGGCAGCATTCCATTGGTCTACGGCGCCCTGACATCGGCCGGCCTGACCCAAGCCTCCGGCGAGCTTGGCACGGCGGCGCAGCAGACGACATTCAATGCGATGGGCCAGTTCATGGGCCTGCTCACTGATCCTTTCACACGGCGGAATGGCGGGCCGGGCTCGGCAGGCGCCGTGGCTGGATTTGCCGAGGAGGATCAAACAAGCGCCTACGCTGCGCGCAAGCGGACAGACGCCTTTGCGATGGTCACCAAGGCGCCGCCGCGCACCTTCGAACAGCGCTGGAGCGTGTGGGCCGCGGGCTTTGGCGGATCGCAATCGACGGATGGCAATGCGGTGATCGGCTCGAACGACACGACGAGCCGCGTATTTGGGACCGCCGCCGGGGCCGATTACTGGTTCTCGGCAGATACGCTGGCCGGCTTTGCGCTGGCCGGCGGCGGGACCAATTTTGGTGTCGCCAATGGCGGCTCCGGCCGCTCCGACTTGTTCCAGGCCGGCGCCTATCTGCGCCACAGCAATGGTCCGGCCTACATCTCGGCAGCGCTGGCCTACGGCTGGCAACACATCACAGCCGATCGCACGGTGACCATCGCGGGCGTCGATCGCCTGCGCGCCGAGTTCAATGCCAATGCTTATTCCGGCCGGCTCGAGGGTGGTTATCGCTTCGTCACACAAGGCTTTGGCTGGACACCTTATGCCGCTGCCCAGTTCACGACCTTCGACCTGCCGGCCTATGCCGAGCAGGCGATCGTCGGTAGCAACCTGTTTGCGCTGGCCTACAACGCCAAGAGCGTCACCGACACGCGCACCGAACTCGGCCTCCGCACCGACAAATCCTTCGCCCAGGCCAATGGCATCGTCACCCTCCGCGGCCGCGTCGCATGGGCGCACGACTTCAATCCTGACCACACTGTCGGCGCCACGTTCCAGTCGCTGCCTGGCGCCAGCTTCGTCGTGAACGGCGCAGCGATGGCGGCGGACTCCGCGCTGGTCACGGGATCGGTCGAGAAGAAGTGGCTGAGCGGCTGGTCGGCCGCCGGCACGTTCGAAGGCGAGTTCTCCAAGGTCACGCGCAGCTATGCCGGCAAGGCAAGCGTGCGCTATGCGTGGTGACGCTCCAAGAATCCGTCAAGAGTCGGTTCAGGAAGAGGCGGTTCAGGCGCCGCGAATGTCTGACGGCGTGGCCCCGCCTGCCACTCATCCCCTTGGGCTCCGCCGTTCGAGATGATCGAGCGGCCCCGACAGGGGATCGTCGCTGCTTGCTATTCCATCATTGGAGATCAGCAGCAAGCGCTCGCCTTGCGAGCTTGCGTCCCAAGGCGGCAGACCCGGCCCGTTGGGATCGCCGGTCCTTGCGAAATTGGTCCAGTAGCTGCGCAACTGACCCGCAAGCTCGCGGTCGGCGCGCGTAAACGGGCTCGCGCCCGGCACGCCCTGGGCGCCGAAGACGAATTGCAATTCCCGTCCGTGACCGCCATCGCCGTTCGCACGCTGGGCTTCGCCCATGTAGGAAAATCGATAGCGGTAGGTCGGCGCACCAGTCGCCGTGTGCAGACGCGCGAGGTATCGCGCGGGCTCGGTGAAAATCCGGTCCGTGTAGAGCCGGGCGGCAAGCTCCGCAGGCTTGCCGGAGATGCCGGGATAGAGCGCCTTCAATCGATCGGCCGATTCACCGGCGAGGCGGAGCTCCTCCTTCAGGTCGGGCTCGCCGACAAAACTCGTCTCGTCCTCGTTCGAGCCGATGATCACCGGGATGCGGCTTTCATGTGAGGCACCGAAGCCGCTCGCGATGTCCTCCGTCACGAGCCGTCCGTCCAGCACCGGGCCGAAGCTGCGCGCGGATTTGGCGAACAGCAGGGTTTCGGCCGCAAGCAGCATTCTCGTATCCAACGCACGTGGATCGGACGTACTCCTGTCGCGGGCGACCAGGGAGAACACGCGTTGCCCAATGGCCTCAGCCTCTTGCAGCGACGGCACGCCTTGGCGCGCGGGCAGCGACTGCAAGATCGCCTTGTGAAACAACTCGCTTGCCTGTGGGCAAAGCATCAGAAGGGCAATCGAAGTCGCGCCGGAGCCCGAACCGAACAAGGTGACGTTGCCCGGATCGCCGCCGAACGCGGCGGCATTGTCATGAACCCAGCGCAGCGCCGCGATCTGGTCCATCATGCCGTAATTGGCGCTCGCGCCGTCCGGCGCGTTCACGGCGAGCGAGGGATGCGCAAGCCAGCCGAACACGCCGAGACGATAATTCATCGTCACGACGATGATGCCAGCCTGCGCAAGCTTCGCGCCATCGAGCAAGGGATCATTCGCCGTGCCCGTCACGAAGCCGCCGTCATGGAAGAAAACCATCACCGGCAGCGGTCCATCGACGCCGAAGGGCCGAAAGACGTTCAGCGTCAGGCAATCCTCGCTCGCATGCGGCATCGCCGGCTGCAGGCAGGCCGGACCGAAATCGTAGGCGGTCCGCATTTCCGAGCTCTCGGGAAGCGCCTCTGGCGCGCGCCATCGGAGCAGCCCGAGTGGCGCGGCCGCGTAGGCCAGGCCCTTGAAAGAGGCCACCTCGCCTTCCACAGCGCCGAGCATCTGGCCTTCATGCGTCAGGGCAAACGGAAATTGCACGGCCTGCTGGGCCGCGGCCAAGCCGACCTGTCCCAGGACCACTGAAGAGACCATCGAAGCCGTAGCGAGCGCCAGCAAGGACCGCATCGGCGAAATCTCAATGCGCGAGAAGCTCGACGCCAAGTTACGTCGGTAACATGCGGCTCGGCAAGCCGGCAGTTGCTCGCGGCGCGCGATCCGGACGACCCCACGCTTGCGCTTTAGCCATCCTTGCCGGTCAGCTCCGCGAGCGCGCGGCGCGCGACGATGCCGAGCTCTCCGAGCGTCGAATGGCCGGCTTCTGCCGCCTTGATCAAGCGCTCGGCAATGAACCTGCGGCTGTCGTGGTCGCCGCCATGCGGCAGTTGACGGCAGGTTTCCTCCAGCACCACGTCCATGTTCGCCTTGGTTCGCTCGCTCAGCTTCTTCATGACGTTTCGTGAGAGCCTTGGTCCTTAAGAGCCTTGAGAGCCTTGTCCTCCGAGAGCAACGTCACGGAACTCGGCAATCGACGGAACAACAGCGTGATTGCCTCGAAAAATCAAGCGCTCACGACGATTGTTGCGGCGCGGCGTACGCTGCGCGGGCTGCAGTCCGCAGCATCTCGCGCTACCCAGGATTGAATCTGCGCTGATGACAAACCACCGCCGCGGCGATAGCCTATCCACAAAGCAAAATGCTCGGGAGGATAATCGCATGGCTGAGGCAATGGTTGCAGCACGTGCTTCGGAAGCCACCGGGAAAGCCCAACACGTGGACGTCGCCGTAGTCGGCGCAGGCTTTGCCGGTCTCTATCTTCTGCACCGGCTGCGCAAGGCGGGCCTGACGAGCGTCGCGCTGGAAGAAGCCGACGATGTCGGAGGCACCTGGTACTGGAATCGCTATCCCGGCGCACGTTGCGACATTCAGACCATCGACTACAGCTACACTTTCGATCCGGATCTCGAGACGGCCTGGACCTGGTCGGAAAAATACGCAACCCAACCTGAAATCCTGCACTATCTCGGCTTCGTGGCCGATCGCTACGACCTGCGGCGCGACATCCGCTTCAAGACCAAGATCACAGAAGCGCGGTGGGACGAGGCAGCCGGGCGCTGGCAGCTCACGACCAGCAACGGCCCGGCCGTCTCCTGCCGCCACTACATCATGGCGACGGGCTGTCTCTCCGCGCCAAAGCCACCAGAGATCGACGGCGTCAAGGATTTCAAGGGCGAGGTCTATTTCACCGGGCGCTGGCCGCATGACGGTGTCAATCTCGCGGGCAAGCGTGTCGCCGTGATCGGCACGGGCTCCTCAGGCATCCAGTCGATCCCGATGATTGCCGAACAGGCGGCGCAGCTGACCGTGTTCCAGCGCACGCCGAATTTCGCGCTGCCCGCCCATAACGGCCCCGCACCGGCGGACCGGCTCGGCCTCTTGCAAGGCGACCGCGCCGCATATCGCGAGCAGGCGCGCTGGTCGATGGCCGGCGTGCCCTATCCGCAACAGACCTCCGTGAGCTGGCAGCTCAGCGACGCCGAGCGCCGCGCGCGCTTCGAAGAGGCGTGGGGC
This sequence comes from Bradyrhizobium sp. CCGUVB23, assembly GCF_024199885.1. Lineage (NCBI taxonomy): Bacteria > Pseudomonadati > Pseudomonadota > Alphaproteobacteria > Hyphomicrobiales > Nitrobacteraceae > Bradyrhizobium > Bradyrhizobium sp. CCGUVB23. The sequence continues at coordinate 6,593,412 of NZ_JANADQ010000001.1, read as the reverse complement.
AAGGGCGATCTCGTCTACATCCTCACCCAGCTCTGGGCTGATCAGGCCGTCGATGTCGACGGCAACGCGCTGATCTGCGACCTGATCCGCGAGAAGATCCGCAGCGTCGTGAAGGATCCCGAAACCGCCGCGGCCCTGATGCCGCAAGACCATCCGTTCGGCGCCAAGCGGCCCTGCCTCGATACCAACTATTATGCGACCTTTAACCGGCTCAACGTGACGCTGGTGAATCTGCGGCAGGAGCCGATCAAGACGATCACCGCTAACGGCATCACCACCGACAAGCGCAGCTTCGAGGTCGATGTCATCGTGTTCGCGACCGGCTTCGATGCCATGACCGGCGCGATCCGGGCCGTGCATCCGATCACCGGCCGCGGCGGCATGTCGCTGTCCGAGGTCTGGGCGGACGGGCCGCAGACCTATCTCGGCCTGACGGTCGCGGGCTTTCCCAACTTTTTCATGATTACGGGACCGGGCAGCCCGTCGGTGCTGTCGAACATGGCGGTATCGATCGAGCAGCACGTCGACTGGGTGGTCGAGCGCCTGGCCGCACTTCGCGACGCCGGCTTCACCACCATCGAGGCGACCGAGACAGCGCAGGCCGGATGGGGTCAGCACATGGCCGACTGCTCGATGCTGACGCTGCATCGGCTTGCCAACACCTGGTACACGGGCGCCAACGTTCCCGGCAAGGTGCAGGGCCTGATGCCCTATACCGGCGGCGTCGGCCCCTACCGTAGCATCTGCAACGAGATCGTCGCCCGCGGCATGCTCGGCTTCAAGCTCACCGGGCCCAACGTCGCCGCGCAGTGCAATGACGGCGAGGTCGTGCGCCTGCAGCCGGACGTGCGCATCGTGCTGGGCATGCTGGCGCAGCTGAACCTGCCGCCGATCGAATCGATGGGCGCTCTGGGTGCGCGCGCCTTCGTCAACGAGTTCAACAAGGCCCGCCCCGCAGGCCGGCCGGTCGCCGAGGTCATCGATGGCACACTGGAGGGCGCTGACGGCCCGCTGCCCTATCGCCTCTATCGGCCGGCGACGCCGGGGCCACACCCGATCGTGGTCTATTTCCACGGTGGCGGCTGGGTGCTCGGCGACGAGCAGTCCGATGATCCGTTCTGCCGCGACATGTGCCGGCGCACGGACATGATCTTCGTCAGCGTCGGCTACCGGCATGCGCCGGAGCACCGCTTCCCGGCGGCGGCCGAGGACGGCTATGCAGCGACGCGCTGGGTCGCGGCGCATGCGGACGAGCTCGGCGGCACCCCGGGGCCGATGCTGGTCGCGGGCTGGAGTGCCGGCGGCAATATCGCCGCGGTCACCTGTCAGCTCGCGCGCGATCGTGGAGGCCCGCAGATCTCGGGCCAGCTTCTGGTGTGCCCGGTCACCGACTGCACGTTCGACCGTCCATCCTACGAGGAGAATGCGGTCGGCTACTTCCTGACGCGCTCGCTGATGTACTGGTTCTGGGACATCTACTGCTCGCCCGCCGAGCGCACCGATCCGCGCGTCTCGCCGCTGCGCGGCAAGGTCGCCGGCCTGCCGCCGGCGTTCGTGGTGACCTGCGAGTTCGATCCTTTGCGCGACGAAGGCGTCGCCTATGCGGACGCGCTCGCAGCCGCGGGCGTTCCGGTCGAGCAGTTGCAGGCGCGCGGCCATTTCCATTCGTCCTTCACCATGGTCGACGTTGTGATCACGGGCGTCAGTGGACGGGTACAGATGGCGGACGCCTTGCGCCGCTTCGCCGGCCTTCCGCCGGAGGCACGGCGCGGCGATGACGCGAGCCGCGGTCAAGCGCCGCCCGCGCACAAGATCGCGGCCGCCGCGAGCTGACTGCCGGCATCGCGGCTCTCATGACGTGACCTGCGGGCCGGGACCGGCCCAGGGGCCCGCAGATGCGGTCGAGAATGGTTTCGCCGACTGGGAACGAATCTTGGCCGCCGGCGTTGGGAGCGCGTGGCATTGAGATGCAGCGATAGATGTGGGCCCTGGCACACGACCATGTGTGCTGGGGTTCTTTTTGCGTGAGCGCGTAGCAGGGGCAGATGTCTTCCGAATCCCAAGTGAACTTCGGCGCAACCGCGCGCTTGCGCAAATGGCCCTCGCTCGGAAACCAACGGCGCGAGGACCGGGAGACCTACCTCGTGCTCGAAGATACGCTGGACCGATGCATCACGGCCTTCATGGAGAAGCCGCAGGCAACCAGGCACCTCTATCAGATCCATACGTCGCCACAACCGCCGCTGGTGACGGAGATTCTCTCGCCCGAGCACATCGCCGAGCTGTCTCGGCTGCGGGACTATCTCTGACGCCGCGCGACGACGAACGACATCGCGAGGAACATTCTTCTGCTTTTTCCCGTTGACGGTATGCGAAGCGAAAGCGTGAGTGCCTACGATGCTCGAAGCCGTTTTGTCATCCCTCGATGTGCCCTATGGCGCGGATCAAACACTGTTCGTCGTGATCGACCGGATCAGTGGCGCCAGGGAAATCCGCATCGAGCGCGTCGATCTCGACCAGACGATCGGCGAGTTCATCGCCGGCTGCTTCAGAGATCCAGTGCGGGTCATTTCGTTCAACACACTTGAGCACTGGGTCAAGGACATCTCGGCCGACGTCGCCCTTGAAATCCAATCCCGCTGCGACATCGACGGCACCGACCTGCCCGACCATCTCCGGGATTTCGTCGAGCGCCACATCTGCGCGAGCTCCCGCACTCCGTCCGGCCTGCACGCGGCACTTCGCGCGCGGATTGCGGCACGCTAGATCGCTTCCGGTGTTCGGTATGATCAGGCCTTCCGGCGCCTGCCGGCCATCGCCTCGATCTCGCGGCGACGGTCGCCCGCGAAGGATAACAATTTCTCGACCGTAAGCGTATCCGTGATCCGTTTCGCCAGCCGCTCGGCGCGCGCAGCCTGGTCCTCAAGATGCTGGATCGTGTTCACGCGTCCTCCCCGAACCGTCGAGATTGTGTGCCCGCCATGGTGCTTCAGCGAGACTAACAGCCGGTTAAGCGCGGTATGCGGATGCGACGTCGCAGAGCTGGACTCCCGCGACGCGGCGGTTACTGCACGACGTCAAGCTTCACGTTGGCGACGCCCTTGTTGACCATGCCGAGCGCCTCGGCGGCCGAATAGGAGACGTCGACGACGCGCCCGCGGACATAAGGTCCGCGGTCGTTGACGCGGACCGTCACCGAGCGGCCGGTGGAGACGTTGGTCACGCGCAGGCGCGTGCCGAACGGCAGCGTAGGATGAGCGGCGGTGAGTTCGTGCTTGTCGAACTTTTCCCCGCTCGCGGTCTCCTGGTCCTCCGAGTAGAAGCTCGCAACGCCATGCGCGGCCGTTGGCTTCTCAGCCGCGTGGGTCGGCGCATGATGGCGCGGCCGGGCGTAGACGCCCGCGAGCCTGCGGGCCTCGTGACGATGCTCGGTCATGGCCTGCCGGCTTGCAGTTGCGAATTCCGCTTTCTGCCGCGCGACCGGCGACTGCGCGCAGGCCGCGAGCGATACGGCAGCAATCAGGCTAAGGACAAGTCGAGTAACCGCTCCGCACAGGGAACCGCGGCTTGCGTGGGTCTGCGGATCAACCGTTTCGGCACATTCGAATCGAGACATGATTGCGCGCCTCCGACCTGCCCCTAGTCCGGCGCTCAATGGAGGCAGAACCTTGTCGGAAAAGGAGCCGCCCTGCGGCCGCTGCGGTTTCGCGCAAGCTGTTGCGATTCCACCACAGTTCCTCATGCGTCTCGAAGCGAGACACAGCGCGTCCGGTCAGGGCGCGTCAGCCGTGGGACTCTCGCCACAAAACGGCGTGCGCCTCGCGCGCCGCGCTCTCCGTGAGAAGCCGCGCGAGCTCACGCCAATAAAGCTTCCGCCATCGCCGTTGCAGGCCGGTCAGAAACTCGATCTCCCGTTGGGTCAGAAAGCACATGACGATCCCAATCGTGATTCCGCGCATCTCGCGCGTCTCGCTTCATCCGCTACCGACAAGTCCACTCATCGGCGCGACATCGGCGCTGTCGGGGAACACGGTGCTGGCAAGCACGGTGTCCTCGACACGCAGATGATCGCGCAGCAGCCCCTTCAGCACGGCGCGCAGATCCGTCGTCGGCTTCAGGTCGCGATCCTCGAACAGCTGTGCCGGCTTCAATCCCGGCCAGTCCGCGATCACGCGGCCGCCCTTCAATGCACCGCCGGTGAGGAATGCGACCGTGCCGGTGCCATGGTCCGTTCCCTCCGTGCCGTTGATCCGCGCGGTGCGACCGAACTCGGTGACGACGGCAACGACGGTGTCGTGCCAGGCCTCGCCCATGTTGGTCTCGATCGAGGCGAGCGCACCGTCGAGCGCGCCAAGCAGGTTGAACAGCTGCCCCGAAGCCGCGCCTTCGGCGATGTGCGTATCCCAACCGACGAAGCCCATGGCGCCAACGCGCGGGCCGTCCGGCCTGGCAAGATAGCGCGCGGCGGTACCGGCGGCCTCGGCGAAGTAGGCGCGCACGCGCGCAATGCCCGGCGGCATCAGCGTAGGATCCTCCGACATCGGATCGCCCATGCCCGCAGGGCCTCCGAGCGAGGCAAGCTTCATGCGCGCCTGGAGCACGGCGGCGAGCTTCGGATCGGTGTGCTGATAGAGATCGAGCAGGCGGTTCTGCGTGTCCTCGCTCGCCGACAGAAGCTTTTGCGGCACCCATGACATCACGGGTGCCGAGCCGCGCACCACCAGCGGCGTCACCGCACCGACGCCGAGCGCACGGCTGCCGCGTGGATCGACGCGACCGCCCGATTCCAGCGCGGCCAGCGACCGGTTGAGCCAGCCGGAGCCGATCGCGCCGGGCTTTGCAATCCCGCTCTCGAGCACGTCCTGGCCGTCGAAATGCGAGCGCTCGCGATAGGGCGTCGCCGTGGCGTGCACGATCAGCGCCTGCTGGCTCTTGTACAGCCGATGCAGATTGGGCATCGCCGGATTGAGCGCGAAGAAGGAATCGAGCGGCAGCGCCGGCGTCTTGCCGTCCAGCACCAGTGCGCGCTCGCCACGCAAGGAGATCCAGTCGGGATCGCCCACGGGCGCGACCGCGCCGAGACCGTCAAGGGCGCCCCTCAGGATGATGACGAGCAGCCGCGGATCGCGCCCTTCTGCGCGAGCGAGCTTCGGCATCTGGCTCCACGCAAACAGCGCGCCCGAGCCGATCAGCAGCTCACGCCGTGTCGGCAGGTGGTTGGCGAAGCTCATGCTCACCTCCTCTGGAAGTCCGCCGACATGAACAGGAGCGCGAGCGCCTGCTGCCGGCTCTCGGCGCGATTGACCGCCTGTTTCACCTCTGGCGAGACCGTTGATGCGAAAACGGTCTCGATGATGTCCTGCGGATCGGCCTGGCCCGCGACGCGCTCGGCGAAATTGTTGGCAATGTCGAGCCGCCGGCCCACGCCGTCGATCCAGCTCGCTTCGTCATCGGGATAGCCCTTCGGCGCCGGCGGCCGCCACAGCGCCTCGCCGAGCAGCTCTTGCCCTCCCGTGAAGCGCGTCGGATCGGCCTGCGTGATGCCAGTCGCGCGCACCATGCCGACGACCCATTCGCCGGGACGCTTGAGCTTGGACGGCGGCTCGCTCCACGCCTCGGGCGCGGACACCATCGTTTTCGCAACCTCCTTGAGGTCGCCGTCGGTCTCACGAAACGTCTTCGCCATTTGCTCGACCAGTGACGGCGGCGGCGTCTCCGCAATGAAGTGGCGCGCGAGCTTGGTCGCGACATGTGTCGCGGTCGCGGGATGAGCCGCGAGGTCGCGCAGCACGGCGCGCCCCTGCTCCACTCCCTCCTGGTCGTAGAGCTTGCCGAGCACGGTCTGCCCGCCGGGCTCGTGGAGCCGCGGGTTGAAGCTGAATTCACCGCCTCGCTCGGGATCGTTGCCGGGCGGAATCAGGGTCCAGCCCGTCAGCACGTTGGCGAAGCTGATGACATCATCCTGCGTATAGCCGCTGCGCACACCGAGCGTGTGCAGCTCCATGATCTCGCGCGCAAAATTCTCGTTCAGGCCGCGGCTTCGATTGATGCCGGCGATCGAGTTCGCGCCCATCGAGCCGAGATTGTCGAGATAGAACAGCATGGCCGGGTGACCTTCGGCCGCCTGCAACAGATCGTTGAAACGGCCGAGCACGTGCGGACGAATGGCCTCGCGCTCATAGGCACCCGACATGCTCTGGATCTTGTTTGCGGAGATGCAGAAGTGGTTCGACCAGAACCACACCAGCCGCTCGGCAAAGCCGATCTCCGCAGCCAGCGCCGCCTCCGTGCGCACCTTCGCCTCCTCGAGATAGATCGGCCGCCCCGGATCGGGAACGGCGTCGGCGGCCTTCTTGGCCGCCATCTCGGCGGTTTCTGCGCCCTGACCCTGCCCTTGAGTCTGTCCTGGCTTTCGCCTCTGGTTGTTTCCTTGGCTTGCGTCCTGGCCTTCGGCCATGACGGGAGCCGCGGCCATCTGCTGCTTCTTGGCTTCCTGCTTGGCTCGCGCCGCACGCTTGGCATTGGCGTCCGCTACCGTGCGGTAGGCCTTGGCGCTGGAGGGAAGGCTCGCTGCGTCTGCCAGTAGCAGGGGCCGGTCGAGCTCGGCGATCAGCGCTGCGCGCGGGTCGGCCTCGATCGCGGCAATCGACCCCGGTCGCGGCCCCATGCCGAAGCGATGGAGCGCCAGCACGGCTTCAGCCTTTGTAGAATTGCTCATGGCGGGTGCCCGATATGTCAGCCAACCGAACCATCGCGCCAAGCCGGTTCGGTCGACCATGACACGTTGTAATGCTACAAATCGTAGCACTTGCGCTTGTCGGCTGCAAGCTCCGATTGAGCGGTCCGCGACGGGTGCTCATCAGCCTCGTGCCGCAAATCAAGGCGTTCAGCCCGTAGGCGAAATCGCCCGCAAGACATCCCTGAAAACGCCGTACTGCAATTGAAACGCTTGCGGGCTGTAGTCCTGGTAGTAACCCGCGGTCACCACGACGACGAGATCGAGCTCCGGGACGATGCGGATCGACTGCCCGCCTCGACCGAGCGCACCAACCCAGTGGACCTCGCGCCCATTGATCTGGGTGCGACCCAGTCACCAGAGATAGCCGTAGAAAAAGGGGCCCGTGGCTTTCAGCTGCGGTGTCATCGAGGCGTCGATCCATGCCTTCGAAACTATCTGGCGACCGTTCCACCGGCCGCCCGCGAGGACGAGCTGGCCGATTTTTGCCATATCGCGTGGCCGCAAGCGCAATCCCCCTCCGGCATCGCTATCCCCTTGACCCGGGCCCACGCGAGGCGGGTGATGCCCATCGGCTCGAACAAAGCCTCACGCGCAAACTCGTCGAGGGGGCGTCCAGTGGACTTGCGCCTGATGGCCGACAGGAGCGTAAGCGCGCCGGTGTTGTAGAAGAATTCCCGTCCTGGCAGAGCCGTCACCGGAAGACTGAGGACGTAGCGACAAGGATCTGGCGCCGTATGCATGCGCACCTCGTCGTTGTCGTCCTCGTTGCTCGGAATCGCTTCCACCCACTTCAGACCCAAAGACATGGTGAGCAGGTGCGACAGCCGGATGCCTTCCTTCTCGGGGGAACGCAAATCGGCCAACTCGGGAAAGAAACTGAAGATGGGTTCATTGACGCCGCCGATGATCCCGCGATCGATTGCGATCCCGACGGCGAGCGACGCGACACTCTTTGAAACCGATTTCACGTTGTGCAGTGTATCGGCATCGAAGGTGACGTTTTCCACCTGGCGGTTGTTGATTTCGTCGGTGCCCTTGAAGTACCGCTCGAACACCAGCCGGCCACTGCGTGCGACCAGAATGCCGTGCACATTGGCCGTGCCGGGGGCCGCGAGGCGATCGGCCATCCTGCGCAGTGCAGCGCTGTCGACAAGCTTGTCCTCATTGACGGCCGCGACGGGCCAGCCGTCGTCTCGCGCGGCCGGAATACCGGAGTCGTCGGGCGGGTCCGGATACACCGGCAACGTGGTGATCGGCACCAGCGCAGCTCCACCGAGAAGTGAAACAAATTGGCGCCGTCTCATTTGATGTTCTCGTTGCGCCTTTTGCAGCCGCGCAGCTCGCTTGCGTGCGTTCCTAGAAATTTGGCCCCAGCGCGATTTTCGTGATGGTGCCGTTCTTGACCCCGATCCGCCATTCCGCCGAGCCGTTGGCGAACTGGGCGATGTAGATGTCGCTGTCGAGCGCGGTGACGCCGCGGAACGACATCGCGCGCAGCGCACCGAGCCGCGTCAGGATCGCCTGGTCGAACGGAAGCTGCTGACGCGTCAGCTCGGCAACCTCCGTGGTCATGTGGTCATAGTCCGGACGGCCCTTGCCGACTCCCTCGATGTACTGCCGCAGCATCTCCTCGCCGTTGGCGATCGGCATGCTCCGCCGGGTCGCGCGCCCCAGCCGCGCACCGGGATGCGGCGCGTCGACGTTGTAGAAGCGCGTCTGCCGTCCCGGCAGCAGGATCTCGCGACATTGTCCCGACCGGTCGGCAATCACCCACGGACTTTTGACTGTGGTGAGGAAGGACGACGTCATGCTGCTGCCGATGGTTGTCTGCATTCGCCGATTGCCGTCCGTATCCAGGTTGAAGACCTGAATGTCGTCACCGGTGTCGTTGTAGAACATGATCCTGATCGGCGAGCCGCCGGCCTGGCCGCGAACGGCGGCTTGTTCCGAACAGGCGACGATGCCGCCGAGTTCGTCGTTGCCGTCGGGACGGAAGGTCACGTCGCCAGTTTTGCCGTCCGGGTCGATCAGCAGGCGAAACTCAGCCGTGCCGTTTTCGAACTTCGCGCCATAGATGTCGTATCCGCCGGGGCCGACGCCGCGGAAGAAGATCGATTCCACTGCGCCCAGCGCCAGGAACGTCGCGTGTAATTCACCGGCCTGCCGATGGATCTTGGCGGCCAGCGGCGCGCTCATGGCGTCGTAGTTCGGCGTACCGCGACGCAAATCTTCGATGCCGCGGAGGATCATCTCCTTGCTGCCCGGCGCCGGGACCTGGTCCCTAAACCGCTCCGGAACTTCCGCGATCCGCCGCAGGAAGTCGGCCTCGATGCTGCCTGCGACGGCCGCATCGATGCGTCCCGCCAGGCGCGGGCCCGACGCCGCGCTGTGCAGGAGGACCCGCGCCACCTGGGCCTGATCGTCGCGCAGGAAGACCACGAGATCGTCGCCCCTGATCGAGAACGCGTCGGCGCCTTCGGCCATCAGGGCAAAGGCGGGCCGGCCGGTTTCGTGCGCCAGCAGCCGATTGCCATCGCGCTTGACGGTCAGCACGCGGTTGAAGGCGACCTTGTACCAGCCGACATACTGGTCGAGCGAGGCAGGATCGACGGCCGGAGCCGGCATCTCGGCGAGGCGGGTGGCTCGGACGTCGCGACCGTTCACCCGCATCATCAGCTCCGAGGACCGGCGCTCCGCATCGACCGGAAACGCGATGTTGCCGAACGAGGCGACATAGGACGCCATGCCATCCTGCACCGTCAGTCGCAGCTTGCGCTGCCCGGCCCACTGCCCGAACAATTCATCGCCGTCGCGGAAGATGGCTAACACCGACGTCGGGCCAAGCGCGTAGAAATTGACGAACGCGCGATAGTGCTGCCCGCTGCCCGTCTCGCCGGCCTCCTCCACGGCCGGGCTCGCCTCCGGCGTGCGATAGGCGATCATGCCGGTCGAGACGATCACGGCCGGCACGATCATGGCCGCGATCCAGACGCGCTTGCGCCAGCCGACCGCAGCGGGCATCGCCGCCGCTGCAATGATGCGCTCGACGCGGGCGCGCACCGTCGATGCCCGGGCCATCGCCAGCTCCATCGGACGCGGCTTCACGGAAGTTGCGACGTCGAGCAGGATCTCCGCGTAGGACAGCCTGTCGTCGATCGCCTCGATCGCCTGAACGTCGCTGATGATCTCGGCAAGCTCCGCCAGATGCGCGAGCTGCCACCACGAGAATGGGCTGAACCAGAACACGGCGCGGTTAAGTGAGGCGAGCAGCAGGACGTAGAAGTCGCGATTGGCGACATGCGCGCCCTCATGGGCGAGCACGGCGAGCCGCTTTTGCGCATCCCAGTCAAGAAACTGCGGCGGCACGAGAATGATCGATCCGAAAGTGACGGGACCGCCGACGTCGCGGCTGACGCGCACCTCGGCATTGACAACCCGGGGGCCGCCCATCGGCTTCGCAGCCCGCGCCAGACGAAAGGTCAGCCAGAGGCCGACGAGGAGCCGCAGCAGCAGGACGCCAGCGATGCCGGCATAGACGATCGTGGCGATGCCCCACCAGTTGATCGGCGCGGGGATTTTCACTGGCGAAGCCAGGGCTGCGCCGTGGTCGGCGGGCAACACGGGCGACAAGGACTCCCCGATCAGTACCTCAGCCGGCCAGACATCGTCCGGCGCTGCCACCGGCAACGGCAGGCGCGTGATGGTGAGCGTCGGCCAATGCATCACGAACGGCATCGCGAGCGAGGCAAGCAGCACGACGACCCACGCAGTCATGCGCACGTGCGGATTGCGCACGCGAAAGAGATAAAGACCAAACCAGACGACGCCTCCCAGTACAAAGGAGCGCAGCGCCGCCTCTGCCAGAGTTGCGATCATTCTTTCTTCACTCCCCTCACCTTTTTCGCTTTGGCCACCTGGTCAGCCAGCGTGCGCAACTGCTGCTGATCGAGCATCGCATTATCGACCATGCCGACCAGCACCTCCTCGATCGAACCGTTGCAGAACCAGTCGACGATGCGCTGGACCGCCTTGGCGGCGACGCGTGCGCGGGGCTCGACCGCCTGGTAGACATAGGTGCGTCCGTCCACAGTGTGCCGCGCGTAGCCCTTTTCTTCCAGCCGGCGCAGGACAGTGCGGACGGTCGACTCCTTGAGACGGCGCGGCAACCGTTCACGCACGACCTCGGCCGTCACCGGCCCATGAGCCCAAACCAATTGCATGACCTCGCGCTCGAGGTCGCCCAGTTCGGGCAAACGATCGTCCATGGTATCTGACCTTGCGGCTAGAAGTTTCTTGTAACGCTACGGATCGTCGCATATACGGCCGCGCCGCGCAACGGCGTTTCCACCTCAGATAGTGCCGGGGTGCTGACCGATCCGCCCGCGCGGGCGGGCGAAGCCGTCAGTAATGCGGCTCGTACATCTGCGACCGGACGAGGCCCATCACGTCATTGGGCGCGGGCCCGTCCGCAAGGCCGCGTTGATAGGCGACCTGCGCAACCGCCGCGGCGATCTTGGCGGAGACCTCGCGGATGCGTGGCAACGCCGGGTAGAGGCTGCCCTGATCGAGATCATCCTTGCCGACGCAGTCAGCGAGCGAATGCGCGGCGGCCATGAACATCTCGTCAGTCACGAGGCGCGACCGGCTGGCGATCACGCCGAGCCCGACGCCCGGGAAGATGTAGGAGTTGTTGCCCTGGCGCGGGACGAACGTCCTGCCGTTGAGCGTCACCGGGTCATAGGGACTGCCGCAGGCGAACAGCGCGCGGCCCTCGGTGTAGCGATAGGCGTCCTCGGCCGAGCACTCCGCCTTCGAGGTCGGATTGGAGAGCGCGAACACGATCGGATGCGCGTTGAGCTTCGCGATCGCCTTGAGCACGTCCGGCGTGAACGCGCCCCCGACCGCCGCGACGCCAATGATCGCGGTCGGCTTCAGCGTTTCGATCGCGGCGAGGAAGTCGGCGATCTGCCCATGGTCGTGGGCGTAGCGCAGCTTGTGACCGGACAGGCCGGCCCGCCCCCTGACGACAAGGCCGCGAGAATCCACCAGCCAGTTGCGCATCAGCGCTTCGGCTTCGGAAGCGCCCTCCGCCATCATCGCCGAGACCACGAGATCGGCGATGCCGGTCGCGGCCTCGCCCGCGCCGAGGAACAGGATGCGCTGGTCCCTGAGCTTGCCGCCGCTGACGCGCAGCGCCGAGAACAGGCCGGCAAGCGCCACCGCCGCCGTGCCCTGGATGTCGTCGTTGAAGACGCAAGCCTCGTCCCGGTATTTGTGCAACAGCTTGAACGCGGCGTGGTTGGCAAAATCCTCGAACTGGATCAGCACGCCCGGAAACGTCTTGCGCGCAGCCTGCATGAACTCGTCGACGAAACTGTCATAGGCTTCGCCCGTCAGGCGCCGTTCGCGCAAACCGAGATAATAGGGATCGCGCAGCAGCTCCTCATTGTTGGTGCCGACGTCGAGCACGATCGGCAGGCACTGCTCCGGATGCACGCCGGCACAGGCCGAATAGAGCGAGAGCTTGCCGACCGGGATGCCCATGCCGTTGGCACCGAGATCGCCGAGGCCGAGAATCCGTTCGCCGTCGGTCACCACGATCAACTTGGCGGGATAAGGCCAGTTCTTCAAAATCTCGGCGATCTGGCCGCGATCGCGCGAAGAGATGAACATGCCGCGCGGACGCTGGAAGATCAGGCCGTATTTCTGGCAGGCGAGCCCGACCGTCGGCGTGTAGATCAGCGGCTGGATCTCGTCGATATTGTCGCAGACGACGCGAAAGAACAGCGCCTCGTTGCGATCATGCAACGCGTTCAACGCAACATACTTCTCGAGGTCACTCGGCAGATTGCGCAAATTGATCAGGACGCGCTCCGCCTGGTCCTGCATCGTCAGCACGCAAGGCGGCAAAAGGCCACGCAGGCCGAGTGCGGCACGTTCCTGTTCGGTGAAAGCGGTGCCCTTGTTGAGCAAGGGATCGCGGAGCAGCGTCATGCCACGCGTCGAGCTGGAAGGCGTTGAGCTGGAAGGCGTTGAGTGGGCGGTGACCCGGTCAGGTCTATTCACGAATTCCCCCGAGAGTTTCTTTTGTCAGAACAAACATTGTCCGCCACCCCTTGATTGAGATCAAGGACATTGCAGGTCAAGACCCGATTGTGATCTCGCACCGCAGCGATGCACGTGTGATGAAGAATGACGCAGGCTGCATCAGGCCAGCCAAAAAGTTAATGCCGCGCCCTATTCCGCCTTTATGTCGGCGATCTTCACGATACGCCACCACTTGTCGATCTCGGCGCTCTGGAACGCTGCGAGTGCGGCCGGAGCCTGCTGCTCGCGTGGCGGGATCTCCTGACCGAGCTCCGCAAAGCGCTGACGGACCTTTGGATCGGCGAGCGCGGCCACGATTGCCGCGTTGAGCCGCTCGAGGACGTCCCTGGGCGTGTTCTTCGGCGCCCATAATCCGTGCCAGTAGGAAATGTAGAGGCCAGGGAGGCCCGCTTCGTCGACCGTCGGAATATCAGGCGCGGCGGCAAGTCGCGTCGGCGAGGTCACTGCAAACGCCTTGATCGTTCCGTTCTTGATCTGCGGCAACGAATTCGACGCCTGATCGAACATCAGGTCGATCTGCCCGGCTACGAGGTCGATCATGGCCGGACCCGCGCCCCGATAGGGCACGAACTGGAATTCCGTACCGGTCCTCGTCTTGAAGAACACGCCGGCGACGTGCGCGCCGGAGCCAGCGCCGGCCGTCCCGGCTGACGCCTTGTTCGGATTGTCCTTCAGCCAGGCGATCAGCTCCTTGAGACTACCGGCCTCCAGGGTCTTCCTGCCGACGATGAGCTGAGGCCCGCTGGCAACCAGCGCGATCGGTTCGAAATCGGCAAGCACGTCGTAACTGAGCTTGTAGATCGCGCCGTTCAGCACGTGCGTGCCCCAATGACCGATGGTGATCGTGGTACCGTCGGGGGTTGCCCGCGCGACGCGCGCGCCTGCGATGCTGCCGGACGCGCCGACCACATTCTCCACCACGATCGTTGCGCGAAGATCGGCCGCCATCCGCTCGGCAAGAATCCGCGCCAGCGTGTCGGTCGGTCCGCCCGCCGCAAACGGCACCACCAGCGTGATCGGCCGCGACGGGAATGACTGGCTCGTCCCCGGTGCGGCGAACGCAACGAGTCCGATCAGTGCGCAAATCACAGTGACAAAGCCGCGCAATCGGGCCGACAATCCACCCATCATTTCCCAGCCTCCCGCTTGCGCCCGCAGTTGACCGGCGGGCTTGTTTGTGGCGAGAAGTGAACGACGTCGCCGTTCAGGAGGCAAGGAAGAAGATCAGCCGGTCGCCCGCCGCAAGGTCAGGTTCGAGGCCGCGTCGGCCGGCGCGGCGATCTGCATCAGAATGGTCTGGGCGGAGGAAGCAATCTCGATTCCGTTTTCCTGGAAGCGCAGCTTCATGCGGCGGTTGAACTCGCGTTGAACCGGCCAGCGGCCGCTGTCGGTGCAACGGATCTGGCCGACGATCGACACCATGGAGCCGTCCACCTTGTCGATGCCCCAGAGCTCCAGATCGCCGCGGATCGCGGCGCGGAATTCCGGCTCCCGACGCATTTCATCGACGATGTCCTTGAGGATTTGCCCGGCGCGATCGGTATCCGCCTTGTAGGCGACATTGACACTGACCGATGCATTGCCCGCGCCACGGCTTGAATTGGTAATGGTGGTCACCGCGCTGAACGGCACGATGTGCACCGAGCCGTCGCCGGCGCGGAGGCGAATGGTGCGGATCGAGACATTTTCGACCACCCCCGTCAGCCCGGATACGCTGACGGTGTCGCCGACCTGCACCGTATTCTCGATGAGGAGAAACAGGCCGGTAATGAGATCCTGCACCAGCTTTTGCGAGCCGAAGCCGATGGCGATACCGACGATGCCGGCCCCCGCCAGAAGCGGCGCGACATTGACGCCGATCTCGCTCAGCGCGGTGAGACCGACGACGGTCGCAATCAGGCAGAGCAACACCGTCCGCAGCATCGGTTGAAACGTGCGCAGACGCGCCGCGCGGGCGTAGTGGCCCTCGCGCGACAGGGCATTGATCTGTCGATCCATCAGCGCATTGCTGGCCTCCCATATCGCAGCCGCGATTGCGGCGGCAATGCCGATGGTCGCGACGGCGGACACGAGCCTGCTGCCGATCTGGCCACCATAGAACCAGACGATGGCATCAACGCCCCAGACCTCCAGCACGGCCACAAAGCCGATAAAGGCGATGATACCCGAGACGATCTTGCGCAGCAGAGGCAGATAGCGGTTGGCGCGGATCTCGAGGCCGGGAAAGCGCTGGAGGATCTCCGGATTGATGCGGAAGCCGCGGTCGATCAGGCTCAGCGTCACCATGATGGCGACGCGCGTGATCAGCGCAACCGCGATGGTGCCGACGAAATACTGGAGCAGCAGCGAATAGCCGTTTTGGATGTTGAGCGCCCAGACCGCCCACAGCGCCAGATCGAGTGCAATCGCAGGATAGTGCCAGATGCTGGCAACGCGATTACGCACCCTTGCCGCAAGGCCCTGCCGGCCGGCCGGCGCGCGAATGGCCTCGGCGACCTGGCGGCGGCATTGCAGGATGATGACCACGATGAAGAGATGCACGATCAGCATGACCATGCGCAGCAAGGCGGCATAGCCGGCCCGATGCAGGCCGAGCAGCAGCGCCACATTGGCAAAGGCGATGCCGGAAACACCGACGCCGACGATGCGCCGCGCCCAGATCTCGATATAGGCCGCGGTCTCGGCGCGAACCGGAAAGAGGCCGAAGGGCCCCGCCAGTGCCCGGACCAGACAGATCAGTCCTCGCGAGAACGCATAGGCATTGACGACGGCGAGAATGACGAGGCGGACGGTCGCCGGCTCGCCGATCTCGGTACCCAGCAACGTCGTGGCAATGCCGACAAAGACGAACACCGGGAGCAATTCGATCGCGAGGCGGCCGAGCACGAAAGGCAGACGGAGCAGGAGTTGCCAGGCGCGGGCCAGACTGGCGTGGCGGCGATGCAGCTCAGGCTCGGCAGCCACGGACAATGGCGGCTCGATGATGGGGAGCGCTTGCGTGGGCACGTGCGGAGCCTGCGGCACGCGCGCCTCCAGGAATGCGACCGGACGCCTGATCAGGCGGAAAATCAGCCACTCGGCGCAGAAGGCGCAGCCGAACACCAGCGCCAGCTTCCACGCGATCTCGATCAGCAGATTGTAGGCGGCGGGGTCATTCGCCGTCCGCACGATCCAGTAGTAGAACGCCGGAAAATGCGTGAGTGTCCGCGCCATGTCGGCGACCTGACGCGAGATCTCGCCGATCTCCTCCGAGACCGTCAGCAGAAGCTGTGCGCCGAGCCCGTCGGCTGACAGCGAAGCGGGCGCCTTCTGCTCGGGCGCGGGTGTGGCACCCTGCGGCTGATCCGACACACTGGCGATTGCGCGCAGCGTATCGATCATCCGGGCACGCTTCTGATCGTCCTGCAGCGTGTCCAGTGCGCGGCGGGCCTGCTCCGGGGAGAGCGTTGCAGCATTGCCGGTCGCAGGCGGCGGCGCCGGTTCGGCGCGAGCACCGGAAAGAGTTGAGATCGCGAGGAAGATGCAGGCAGCGAGAAGCGCCGAAGACAGCCTTTGCGACACGATGAGTCCCCAGAAATGGCTAAGGCGGTGTCAGAACCGGCACCGCCTTGTGTACGTCCATGTCGGATCACCGCTATTCGCCCCGGTGCTGTGTCGGAAGTTTGCCGTCGCGGCGACTTTCTCTTGGCATTTGCTGCGACGCATGACACACAACGTCAACGCGTATGCGACCGGGCCGCCGTCTTCGAGGCAATGTCGAGCGCTCGCCACACAATCGTGCCCAGGCTCCGCGACGGAGAGCCGGACTACGATCGATGACTTGGTGATTTGCCCAGAACGCAGGAGAACATCTAACGCTTCGCCGGGCGATGGCTGCGCCATCGTCGCCGACAGAAACCGGAATGCTCAAAATTACAGCGCCGGGCCGGTAAGGGGCCATGCCTCACTGATGCGGCCCACTTAACCTTGACCCGGCGTGCCGTTCGCGGATGTTACCGCTATGCGATAGTCCGAACGAGCTCCATCGCACTTAACGCGGCTGGATCTGCGGAGGTGGTGTCATAGACCTCCCCTTGCTCATGACATGGACGTTACGCGTCGCGCTGGGCGACCGGTGACATGCTCCTCCCGCGACATAAAACTGTCAAGCGGGATCAATGGTGCAGCGAGCAAATGTGAAGTGACGGCGCGCGTGTTCGCGGATCGGAATAAAACGGTTCCACTGGCATTTGCGTCAACGAGGTTATCGACGGACTTGATTCACTATCGTTGCAAAATCGGGAAGCGGCGCCGTCCATTTCGATTTGGCATGGCGCCACGGCAGCGTCACGGCGAAGGGATCGCGACCGCCCACGGTCCACGTTAGAACGTCGCCCTCGATCTCCAGGACGGCGGTCGTCCCGGCTGGCTCGCCCGCAGTCGTAAAGCTCTCGGTCAACGATTGCAGCGTGATGTGCGGCGTGGCGTCCACGGTGCTCACCGTATTCCAGTGGACATGACCTGCGAGCGCGACGATCGGGCACGGAGCAGCGGCAATGACCCGCCGGATGTCAGCGATCTCGGCGTAGGTGGAATGCCCCGGATTGTTTTCGAAATAGTAGTTGCCGATCTGGGCATGCCCGGAGAGCGGCACGTGGCTCACGAGCAAGGTCGGTCGATCATCGGCCTCGAGAATATCCGAAAGCTCGCGCAGATCGCCTGGAGCGAGATGAAAGCCGCGTTCAAGCGTCAGGCTCACATCGGGCTGCCAGAAGACGATCCGCACGTCGCCGACAAGCTGGGAGCGAGACGACGTCGGGGCTCCCAGGATAGCCTCGTTCTCAGCCGCGCTAAGCATCGCGTGATCGTGATTGCCGCTGACGTGGTAACGCGGGATGCGGACGGCCTGAAACAACCGGGCGACGTCGGCCTGAAGCTCGCGGTCGCGTGCTGAACTTTCATCGGAAATGCGATCGCCGAGGTCGATCACGGCGCTGAAATCACCCTTGTCGACATCGCTGATGAAGCGCTCGAGCAACGGGAGCGCGGCCGAGCCCTTCTTGCTAAGGGTGTCCCGGCCGTGGTGAATATCGGAAATGATGGCAAGGCGTGTGCGGGTCATGATCGATCTCTCGCGGACAACCGTCAGCCCTGCTTCCGAGGCAGCAAGGCCTGCACAGTTTTCCCCATGTCGTCGAGCGTTGGGTCAGCGTCGCCCCGCTTCGCCACGATGGTCTGCAGGTGATCATTGATCGTATCGGTGACCCGCAGCGCGTTCGGGCCCGGGAACGCATACCACCCGGTGATCACGTCCTGCTGGCGGATCGAGATCATGTGGTTTGGATTGTCGCGATAGAATTTCGCGAGCAGATCGTCCCGCTGGGCAGGAATCGAAGTTGCCGGCATATATCCGGTCGCGTTCACCATCATGGTTGCGCCGATCGGACCGGTCGCAAATTTGATGAACTCCCATGCCGCCTTCTGCTTGGCGGAATCCTTTGTGAACATCATCGCGACGTTGCCGCCGGCCGGCAGGCGAGCATTCGGTGCAGACAAGGGATAACGGCCACAGGCCAGACGAAAGCGCCCACCGATCTCGCGATTGTAGCGCGCAAGCTGCGCCGTTGATTGCATGGAAATGCCCATGCGACCGGAGAACATGTCCTGGAACATGACCTCGGGCTTCACATCGGGCATCTTGCCGTCGTCGACCAGGCTACGCAGCACGCGGACGCCTTGGCGCCCCGCAGCCTCGGTGAAGCGCACCTTGGTTTCGCTGTCGTCAAGGAAGGCGCCGCCGTGCGACAGCACCAACGCCTGCCAGCCCCAATTGCCTGTGATGGTCCAGTCGTAGAAGATACCGGTGATGGTCTTGGCGGGGGCATGCATCGCCGCGGCGAGCTTGATGACCTCGTCCCAGCTCGTCGGCAGTTTGTCGGGGTCGCCGCCGGCCGCCCTCACCAGATCGGCATTGTAGTAAAGGATCGGCGTCGACAGGGCAAAGCCGATGCCGGTCTGCTTGCCGCCGACCTGGCCGAGCGACAGCAGCGTCGGCGAGAACCCGAGATCCCTGGTCTCGGGGTCGGCCGCCAGAAACGGCGCGAGGTCGACAGGAATGCCGCGCTCGTCGAGGGTGCGCTGGCGGTTGAGGCCCTGGAATGCGACATCAGGCAGCGAGTTGGTCACGGCGTCACGCAGGGTCCGCTGCATGATCTCCTCATAGCCGTTCTCCGGCGCACGCAGCGTCACCTTGACCGATGGATTCTTGGCCTGGAATTCCTTCGCCAGGGATTCCATCAAATCCTTGAACAGCACCGGTATTGAGTAGGCGACGCTGATTTCGGTCACACCGGATTGAGCGCGGAGAAAGGACGGCATGGCGACGGTGCCGGCAACCGCGGCGGCGTTAGAGAGGAACTGTCGTCGGGAGCGCTTCATGTTTATTTCCTGTCTCTGGAGCTTGATCGGTCCTTCGCCTTCACTTCACCGCGGACATGGTCATGCTGTCGATGAACCATCGCTGGGCGAACAGGAAGGCGACTGCGAGCGGAGCGTTGACCACGACCGCTGCGGCCATGAGGTAGCCGTAGTTGGTGCCGGCCTCGGCATTGGCGAAGAAGAGAATACCGAGCGGCGGAGGTGCCAGCTGCTCGGACTGGACGACGATCAATGGCCAGAAGAAGTCGTTCCAGTGCCACACCAGCGAGAGGATTCCGAACGACACCAGCGCTGGGATCGCAGTCGGCACCATGATGCGCCAGACGATGGCGAATTCGGAGAGACCGTCGAGCCGCGCCGCATCGAGGAGATCGTCGGGCACGGTGCGAAAGAACTGCCGCATCAGGAAGATGCCGAAGACCGAGATCGAGGGCGGCAGGATCAGCGCAAGATAGCTGTCCAATATGCCGAACTTCCACAGCATGACGTAGATTGGGATCGCGGTGACCTGGGGCGGGACGAGGAGACCGGCCAGTACGAGGACGAAGGTCGTCTCGCGACCGTGCCACCGGAGCTTCGCCAGCGCGTAGGCGCAAGGCAGCGCAAGGGCAACCTGAGCTACAAAGATGCAGACGCCGACGAAGAGGCCGTTGAGCAGGTAGCGCCCGAGCGGCTGCCTGGTGAAGGCCGCCGCATAGTTCGACAGCCCCTTCCAGCCATCCGGCAGCAGATGGAAATGCGGTGCATAGATCTCCCCTTGTGTCTTCAGGCTGATCGACACCATCAGGATGAAAGGTGCGAGCATCAGGATCGCGCCAGCCCCGAGCACGAGATGCCGGAAAAGTCCGAAGCCAAGACCTGCGAGATTCGTTCTACCCTTCATCCGCGTCATCCGTAGTGGGCGCGCTTGTCGAGAAGAGTGGTCTGCACCAGCGTCAGCAGCAGCACGATCCCCAGGAACACGCAGGTGAGCGCGGCCGCGTAGCCTGAGCGCAGGAAGGAGAAGCCCTCCTGGTACATCTGGAAGAGCAGCACGCTGGTGGACTTGTTGGGGCCGCCTTGCGTAAGGACCGCGATAGTGTCGAAGACCTGGAATGACCGGATCGATGTGATCGTCACGACGAACACGGCGGCCGGGCCGAGCAGCGGCCAGGTGACCAGCCGAAAACGCTCCCAGGCGCCGTCGACACCGTCGAGCGCAGCAGCCTCGTAAAGGTCGCGCGGGATGGCTTTCAGGCCGGCAAGGAACAGCACCATATTAAGGCCGACAGCTTGCCAGATTCCGATGACGCCGAGCGCGTAGAGCGCCGTAGACGGCGTCTTCAGCCAGTCGAGCGTCGGCAACCCAAGGACCGCGAAGAGCTGATTGACGACGCCGATCGTCGGATGGAACGCGAACTGGAATACGAAGGCCATCGCCAGCAGCGTCGCGGTGACCGGCAGGAAATAGACTGCGCGGTAAAACCCGCGCAACGACGTCCCCGCCTCGATCAGCAGCGCCACCAGCAATCCAAGCAGTACCGAAAGCGGCACGGAGAACGAGACGTAGAGCAGCGTATTCTTCAGCGAGACCCAGAACGACGGGTCCGCGAGCATCTCGGCGTAATTGCCAGGACCGACCCAGGCGATCGTCGGCGCACCGAACGTCCAATCGGTGAAGGAGAGAACGACGACTGCTACGGCTGGCCCCAGCAGCAGCAGCCACATCA
Organism: Bradyrhizobium sp. CCGUVB23; assembly: GCF_024199885.1. Lineage (NCBI taxonomy): Bacteria > Pseudomonadati > Pseudomonadota > Alphaproteobacteria > Hyphomicrobiales > Nitrobacteraceae > Bradyrhizobium > Bradyrhizobium sp. CCGUVB23. The sequence continues at coordinate 6,572,439 of NZ_JANADQ010000001.1, read as the reverse complement.
GCATCACCGCAGGCGATGCGAGTATCCATCCGGCCAGCATCTCTGCCGCCAGGCCTGCGGGGCGCGCCGTTCCAGCATGAGCCGAAGCGCTCGGTGCCTTCAACGTCCCCGCCTCAGCCATGACGCACCTCGGCAAGACGCGGCACGGCGTTGCTCGCCGTTGCCCGAACGCGCCGGCCCGTCGCGTCGAACAGGAGGACACGCGATGGATCCGCCCAAATGCGAACGCGGCGCCCGACCGCGAGCCTAGCCGCATCCACGGGATCAGCGCGCATCACGACGGCGGACGCGAGGTTCTCGACCCCCACATAGACGAGCGTTTCCGAACCCAGCGGCTCGAAATGCCGCACCGTGCCGGTCAGCTCGGCTCCGCGAGCATTCTCGTCTTCGAGCGTCCACGCTTCGGGACGGATCGCGAGTGAAACCGGCGCGCCGGCATCGACCCGCGCCGATATCGGCCAGGAGCGGCCCAGTACTTCGACGCAACCATCGGCGCGCACCGTCGCTGGAATGACGTTGATCTCCGGTGTCCCGATGAAGCGGGCGATCTCGATCGTCGCCGGATCGTCATAGACCTGTTGCGGCGGAGCAACCTGGAGCAGGCGGCCGCCCATCATCACGGCGACACGATCGGACATGGTCATCGCTTCAGCCTGATCGTGGGTCACGTAGATGAACGTCGCCCCGAGGCGATGATGCAGTTCGGCGATCTCCGCACGCGCTTGCAGGCGCATCTTTGCATCGAGATTGGACAGCGGCTCGTCCATCAGGAAGGCAAGCGGCTGGCGCACCATGGCACGCGCGAGTGCGACGCGCTGACGCTGGCCGCCGGAAAGCTGCGATGGCCTGCGATCGTGCAAATGGTCAATGCCAAGCGCCGACGTGACGGCGCACACGTCGGCGGCGATCGCTCGCCGAGCCTCGCCTGCCCCGGGCATTATGCGACCGATCAGCGGCAGCCGCTGCAAGACATTCATGCGGCGCATGGTCAACGGAAGCGCGACGTTCTTCGCAACCGTCATGTGCGGGTACAGCGCATAGGACTGAAACACCATCGCCAGGTCGCGCTGCTTCGGCCGCAAGGCGTCGACGCAGCGGTCAGCGATCCGAATGCTGCCGCTGTCCTGGTCTTCGAAACCGGCGATGATGCGCAACAACGTGGTCTTGCCGCAACCGGACGGACCGACCAGCGTCAGGAATTCACCATGGGCGATGTCGAGCGACACGTCGTTCAAGACGTCCGCCTGACGGAACGCCTTGCTTATGTTCTCGACCGAAATCCGTGCCATCTGCCGCCTCCATGCCGCCGCATCATTGGCACCGTCGGATGACAGTTTCATGAATTTGTCTCAGTAATTGTTTAGTTATGAACTGAATAAAGCTCAGTCAATAACCCGAGGCGGAAAGGTGGAACGTGGATCAGGAGTGCGGACACGGAGCTATCTCGTCGATCTGGACGGGACGCTGATCAGCGGTCGCAAACCTTTGCCGCGACAAGCCTCTTAAAGTCGTTCGGCTCATTGACGGCGAGACTAGAGTGGAAAACCAGAGGCTATGCTCACGGCGAGATTGACGATCTTCTCGCTTGAAACTCTGTTGATCAGGTTGGTGAGATCGCCCTTGCTCATCGTCTGATCACCAAATCGCAAGCGCCGACCCAAGCGATGGTGTCGGCATGTTCCTCGCGGATAACGGCATATTCGCCGGCGAGCGAGATCGCGAGTCAGCCCCTCCTCGACCCAGCGCGCACGTTCAGCAGGCCCCGGCGTACCCTGGAAGCAGTAGCTCGACTTCATTGGCGTCTTCCGTCTTCTTCCAGCACCTTTTTGCTCGATCCCCTCATCGCCAACCTCGTTCAACGCCGGCGGCCTTCAGCAACTCGGCCAGTTTTTTCCGCGCGTAGAACAAGCGCGTTTTCACGGTGTTCTCCGGAATCCCGACGGTTTCGGCCACCTCTTCCAGGGCTTTCTCGTGGTAGTAGACGAGATCGACAATCTCCCGGTGCTCCGGCGAAAGCCCGCCCAGGCACTTGCGCAACGCTTCGCCGGTATCCTTCTTCGTCGTGGCCACTTCCGGGTCGTCGGACGTGTCCTCGATCGCGTGGGCAGCCTCGTCTTCCAACGTAAGGTCCCTCCTGCGCCGTAGCGCCGAGAGGGCCTTGAAACGCGTAATCGCCAGCAGCCAGGTTGAGACAGCAGATCGGCCTTCAAACTTGCCAGCCCGACGCCAGACGTCGAGAAAGACCTCGCTGATGAGATCTTCCGCAACCTGTTCGTCGCGGACGAGCCGAAGCCCGAAGCTGAATACCCTGACATGGTGCCGTCCGTACAGCACCTGCATGGCGCGCCGGTCGCCTTGCGCGATCCGCGCGATCAGGACTTCATCCGAAGCCACCCGTTGTTCGCTCAAGGTCCGTCTCACAGGATTCGAGCCGACCAACGTCAGGCACTCACCGTCGGCGATGTCGAGCGACACATCCTTCAAGACTCCGTCTGACGGAACGCCTTGCCGATGTTCTCGACCGAAATCCGGGCCATGCCCCGCCTCCATGTTGCCGATCATTGGCACCGTCGGATAATAGTTTGATGAATTTGTCTCAGTCCTAGTTTGCTTATAGACTGAACAACATTCAATTCAAGGGCGGAGAGGCGGAAGGTGAAGCAGGGATGGAGAGCACGGGGCTATCTCGTCGATCTCGACGGGACACTGATCAGCGACAACAAACCTTTGCCAGGTGCGCGGCGCATGCTGGACGCCTTCGGCGGACAATTCGCCCTGGTTTCCAACGACGCGGAGCACACGCCCGCCGAGCTTGCCCGGCTGCTGCTCCAGATCGGCCTTCCAATTGACCCCGGCCGGATCGTGCTCGCCGGTGCCTGCACGCTCGACATCATCGCGCAAGAGCGGCGCGCTTCGCGCGTGATGCTGCTCGGCAGCCCTGCCCTCCGCGAATATGGCCGAGGCCTGGGTCTGAACATGACAATGCTCGAGCCGGACATCGTCGTGATCGCGCGCGATCGCGCCTTCAACTATGACAAGTTGTCATTCGCGGCAAACCTGGTACGGGACGGCGCCCAACTGATCGTGACGAACCCGGATACCACGCATCCCGGCAGGGCCGGATCGGTCGTACCGGAAACCGGCGCACTGCTTGCGGCGGTCCTGTCTTGTGCCGGCGCCGTCTCATATCGCATCATCGGCAAACCCGAGCCTGCGCTGTTCGAACGAGCGTTGACGCGACTCGGCGTCAGTCCATCCGAGGCCGTGATGATCGGTGACAACCCGCACACCGATGGAGCAGGCGCCGGCCGGCTCGGAATCCGCTATCTTAATGTCGAGACGATGCAGCGTCTCGTCCTATCAGGTGATTGACAATGCCCTCAACGACGAAGAAGCGCGGCGTGCAAAAACCACGCATGAAACAGGCGGACCCAGCCGGCAAGCCCGAGCATTCGCCGACTCTTTCTCCGAGCGGCATGCTCGAACGGATCGCAGCGACCAAGGCCGACCTGCCGCCAACGGCGAGCCGGATCGCGGACTTCATCAGCGCCCATCCTGCGGAAGTCGTGCACATGTCCGTGACGGAGGTCGCCGAACGCGCTGGGGCGAGCGAAGGCAGCGTCGTCGCGTTCTGCCAGCAACTCGGTGCGCGCGGGTTCCAGCAGCTCAAGATCGCGCTCGCGCGCGATCTTGTGCAACCGGTTCAGTTCATCCACGAGGATCTGAAGCGGAACGACGACGTCGCGACTGTCGTCGAGAAGATCTTCCAGTCCAACCTGCAGGCCCTGCAGGACACGCGCAAGGTCGTCGATTCCGCAAAGATGGCTGCTGCCGTGAAGGCCATCCACCAGGCCGATCGCGTCGAGGTCTACGGAATCGGCAGCGCCGCGCCCGTGGCTGAGGATGCGAACTATCGCCTGCTCCGGATCGGAATCGAATCGAAGGTCGTCCTGGATTCACACGTTCAGGCGATCAGCGCCTCGCTGACCGGGCCGCACGTCGCGGTCCTTACGATTTCGCATTCCGGCAGCACGCATGAGACGATTGCGGCGACACGGCTTGCGAAGGAGGCCGGCGCGACGACGATCTGCATTTCGAACTTCGGCAAGTCGCCCATTCAGCGCTACTGCGACATCATGCTACACACGATGGCCAAGGAAACCAGCTTCCGGACGGAAGCTATGACGAGCCGCATCGCTCAGCTGGCGATAGTTGACGCGCTCGTTTGCTGTGTGGCGCTCGCCAAATATGACAACGCGGTCGCAACAATCACCAAGACCTTTGAAGTGCTCTCAATCAAGCGAGCCTAAGTCTCGCGATGATTGCCAACCTGGGTGCATCTCTTTCTGCCGCCCCGCAAGGCGTCGGGATCGCAAGAGGCAGCTCGAACAGGACAACCCGACCTCAGAGAAACATCTCGGTCAGATCGACCGTCGAGGCATTGCCGATCTGCCCAAAGTGCTTGTCGAGCCAGCTTCGCGCCGCCTCGCGGCCCTCATCGCGCAACCGGCACAACAGGCTCCATTCCGGGTGGAATTGCGTCGCAGTGCCGAGCTGCGACATCAACTGATCGTTGCCGATCCAGTGCATGTACATGCGGCTGTGGGTCTCCTTGTCGAGCTCGCCATTGTCGATCAGTTTCGTCGCGAAGGCGATCGCGCGCATCTCGCGCATCAACGATGAGTTGAAGCTGATCTCGTTGATACGGTGGAGCACGTCGGCCGCGCTCGCCGGCAACTCGTCACGCCGGATCGCAGTCACCTGGACGATGATGACGTCGTGGCTGCCCTTGCGATAGATCAGCGGAAAGATCGCAGGGTTGCCGAGATAGCCGCCGTCCCAATAATGCTCGCCGTCGATCTCGACGGCCTGGAAATAGGGCGGCAGGCAGGCCGAGGCGAGCACGGCGTCCGCACTCAAGAGCGGCGTCTGGAACACCTTGATCTTGCCGGTGCGGATATTGGTGGCATTGAGGAAGAGCTGGGGCGCGTCCGGCGAGGAATTCAGCCGGTCGAAATCGACGACCCGTTGCAACAGCGCGCGCAGCGGGTTGAAGTGGAAGGGATTGAGAACGTTCGGCGCCACCGTGTGGGTCAGTGTGTGGATGAAGGAGTGCACCGGATGATACTCCGGCGGCAGCTTCAGGGCCTGGATCCACTGGTTGAGCGGCGAGAACAGGTCGTACACCATGTCCATGCGCGAAACCTCGTACCAGAACTGATGCAAGTTCTCGCGCGCCGCTTCGGCACCGCCGAGCGCCATGCCCGAAGCCATCGCCACCGCATTCATCGCACCGGCGCTGGTCGCACTAATCGCCTCGATCGCTAGCCTCCCGTCCTCCAGCACGAGGTCGAGCACGCCCCACACGAACGCGCCATGCGCTCCGCCACCCTGTAGCGCGAAGTTGACGTTCTTCACGTTCTTGCTGCCGTTGCCCCTCACCTTGCGCGCTTCCTCCCTCCCTTCGCTTCACCCTCCAGGGCCTGCTGCACCGCCTTGAACTCGCGCAGCGAAGCCCTGTCGGCGCGCGGAAATTGCAGGTCGAGCCGCTCGAGTGCGGCGACGATGACGGATCCGATGACGACACGCGCGAACCATTTGTGATCGGCGGGCACGACATACCAGGGTGCATGGGTCGTCGCGGTGTGCCGGACGATGTCCTGATACACCGCCTGGTAGCGCGGCCACAGCGCACGCTCCTTGATGTCATCCATCGAGAACTTCCACTGCTTGGAGCGGTCCTCCAACCGGTCGAGAAAGCGTTGGCGCTGCTCCTCCCTGGACAGGTTGAGGAAGAATTTCAGCACGACGGTGCCGTTGCGGACGAGGTAGCGCTCGAAGGCGGAAATGTCCTCGAACCGTTCGCGCCAGATGTTCTTGGTGACGAGCCCGGGCGGCAGCTTCTCCTTGGCGAGGATTTCCGGATGCACGCGCGTCACCAGGCATTCCTCGTAATGGGAGCGGTTGAATATCCCGATAAGACCGCGCGCCGGCAGCGCAACGACATGGCGCCAGAGAAAATCATGATCGAGCTCGTGGCTGGTCGGCGCCTTGAACGCATGGACCTCGCAGCCCTGCGGGTTGATGCCTTCGAACAGCGCCTTGATCGCACTGTCCTTGCCGGCCGCATCCATACCCTGGATGATGATCAGGACCGACCAGCGGTCCTGCGCGTAGAGCTTCTCCTGGAAATCGGCGAGATTCTTCTTGTTGACCTCGAGGATCTTTTGCGCCTCGTCCTTGTCGAGACCGCCCCTTTCGTTCGTCTTGTGGTCCTTCAGGTGAAATTTCCCCGAACCGTCGAAACGGTACGGCGTGATGAACCTGGCGAGCTCTGCGGCGAGCGTTTTGGAGGGTTTCTTGTTCATGAACTCGGAGACGGTTTGCGTTGCGGCTTCAATCGTTCGAGCAGGCTACCAAGAATGCCCCTGGGGAGGAATATGATGAAGAGGACGAGCAGGACGCCGTAGACGAGGTTGTCCCATCCGACGGCCTTGGTTCCAAATCCGATGCGCAGGGATTCGGCGAGCAGGATGGTGATGATGGCGCCGACGGTCGGGCCCAGTGAAACGAACAGGCCGCCGACGATGGCCGCAAAGACCATCTGGAGCGACACGGCGATGCCGCTCACCGTGTCGGGCGTGATGAACATCTGGTACTGGCAGTAGATCGCGCCGGCCAGCGCCGTCATCAGCGCGCTGATCAGCGTGATCTTCAGCTTCTCCGCGGTGACGTCGACGCCGGCGGCGGCCGCAGCGTCCTCGTCCTCCGAGATCGCCTCCAGCGCGAAGCGGCTCATGCTGCGATCGACCCAGTGCCAGACCACGAGCCCGGCGAACCAGACCGCAAGCGCGACCAGATACCAGGTCGTCTTGTCATCGAACTGGAGCGCCCAAAGCTTGTTGCCCGCCGCCCGGTTGGGCGTATAGCCGAGCGAGCCGCCGGTCCAGTCGCGCGTGGCGGTAATGATCTGGAGCACGATGCCTGACAGCGCCAGGGTGACCAGAACGAAGTAGTGCCCGGTGATCCGGAAGCGGAAACAGGGATAGCCGACCACAAGCGCCAGCGCACCGGCCGCGATCATGCTGATGGGAATGCCGATCCAGGGCGACAAGCCCAGATGGTTCCACAACAGCGCCGTGACATAGGCGCCGATCCCCATGAAGCCGCCATGGCCGAGCGAGACCAGGCCGAACCGCCCCATCATCGACCAGGATGTGTAGGCGAACGACCAGATCAGGATCAGCACCAATATGTGCAGGTGATAGGGATCCCGATAGACAAATGGCAGCGCAACGAGCGCTGCAAGCCCGACCGCCCATGCAACAAGCTGCGCCTGTCTCGTCATCGGCGCCTCGAGAGCAGGCCGGCGGGCCGGATGAACATCATGACGATGAAAAAGGCGAACGCCAGCACGTAGCCCCATTCGAGATCGGAGAACAGGCCGCCGAGCGAGATGATCTCGGCAAAGACGAAGGCGGCGATGAAGCCGCCGATGAAATTGCCGAGGCCGCCGAGCACGCAGATCAGGAAGGTGATCGGCCCAAACGACAGGCCGACGAATGGATGCACGTCGTATTGCAACACCAGGAGGCAGGCGGCGAGGCCGGCGAGCGCGCCGCCAAGTGCCGAGGTGATGATATACATCCTCTTCGTATCGACGCCCATCAGCGCCATGATCTGGCGGTCCTGCGAGATGGCGCGGATCGCCGTACCGGTGAAGGTACGCGTCATGAAGAGATAGACGGCGACCATGCCGACCAGCGCCGCAATGAAGGACAACAGCCGGGCATAGCTGAAATTCATGTCGCCGAGCGCGAGCACCGGCAATCGGATGCCGAGATTGCGGAAGTCGATGCCGAAAGCGACAGTGGCGAAGCTCTGGAGCACGAACAGCACGCCGCCGGTTGCGAGCAACTGGTTGATGGGCGGCGCGGTCAGGAGCGGCGCGATGACGAGATAATGCAGCGCCGCACCGAGCAACGCGACCAGCAGGATGGTGAAGGGCGCGGCGATGAAATAGCTGATGCCGTAATACTGGACCATGAAGTACATGGCGTACATGCCGATCATCACGAGCTCGGCGTAGCAGATCCAGGTGACGTCGATGACGCCGAAGATCAGGTTCAGGCCGAGCGCAAGCAGCGCCAGCACGCCGCCGAGCAGGATGCCGTTGATGACAGCCTCCAGCAGGTAGATGTCGAAGATGTCTAGAAACGCCTGCATGCGCCTGCCCGCCCCTCACACCCCGAGATAAGCTTCCTTGACCGTATCGCTCGCCAGCATCTCGGCCGAACTGCCGGACGCGCGGATCGACCCGGCCTCGATCAGATAGGCGCGATCGACCACGCGCAGCACCTGCTGCACATTCTGCTCGACGATCAGAACCGTCAGCCCGCTCGCACGAATCCGCTTCACGAGCTCGAACACCTGCTGCACGACCACCGGGGCGAGCCCTGCGGAGGGCTCATCGAGCAGCAGGAGCTTTGGATCGGACATCAGCGCGCGGCCGATCGCACACATCTGCTGCTCGCCACCCGACATGGTACCGGCCATCTGGTGGCGGCGCTCCTTCAGGCGCGGGAACAGGTCGAAGACGATCTCCAGACGCTCGGCATATTTGTGGCGTGCCTCCTTCATGAAGGCGCCCATCTTGAGATTGTCATCGACCGACAGTTGCGGGAACAGCCGCCGGTTCTCCGGCACATGCGCGATGCCGAGACCGACGATGCGGTGCGCCGGCGTCGTCACGACGTCCACGCCCTCCATCCGGATCGATCCTCGCACGGGACGGATCAGGCCCGAGATCACCCGCATCAAGGTGGTCTTGCCAGCACCGTTCGGGCCGATCACGCCGACCGCCTCGCCGGGCTTGACCTCGAGATGGACGTCGAACAGCGCTTGGAAGCTGCCATAGCCGGCGTCGACGGATCGAAGCTCCAGCATGGTTGCTAACCTCCGGCGCGGCGCCGCGCTTCGGCAGCCGCGGCTTGTGTGGTCTCGGCGTCGGTGCCGAGATAGACCTCGATGACCCGCACGTCGCTGGCGACTGCGCTCGGCAGCCCCTCCGAGATTTTCTCGCCGTGATCGAGCACCATCACGCGATCGACCACGCGCATCAGGACGCCCATGATGTGCTCGACCCAGATGATGGTGATGCCGAGATCGTCGCGGATCTTTCGCAGCATGTCGGCGGCCTGGTCCATCTCGGCTTCATCAAGGCCACCGAGGCTTTCATCGGCCAGCAGCAGCTTTGGTCCCGTGGCGAGCGCCTTTGCCAGCTCGAGCTTCTTGAGCCCTGCGGCACCCAAGCCGTCGACACCGGCATGCCGATCGGTCGGCAGGCCGACCATGGCGAGCGCGCGCTCGGCGGCCTCCTCTGCCTTGGCGCGGCTGTGGCGGCCTTGCCCGTAGTAGCCGGCGAGCGCGACGTTCTCGAATATCGTCAGGCGGCGAAACGGCCGCGGGATCTGGAAGGTGCGGCCGATGCCGCGATTGATGATCCTATGCGGGGCGAGCCCCGCGATCTCGCTACCTGCGAACACGATCGAGCCGGCGGTCGGGTTGAGCGTGCCCGAGAGCATGTTGAAGATGGTGCTCTTACCCGAGCCATTGGGGCCGATCAGGCCGAGGATCTCCCCCTGATCGACCCTGAAGGATACGTTGTTGACGGCCGTGAAGCCGCCAAAACGTTTCACCAGCCCGCGAACTTCCAGCACCGCATCCCTCCGCCGCGCTACTGGTTGCTGTAGGTGGTGCCCTTCGGCAGCGGCAGCACGGCCTCGCGCTGCATCTGGCTCTTCGGCCACACCACATAGGATTTGTCGTCGAGATATTGGATCACGACAGGGAACGATCGCTCGTTCTGGCCTGCCATCGGCGTTCCCTCGCCATAGAACTTGACGCCGAAGCCGAGCATGGTGCCGCCTTCGGGGATGTCGGTATCGAGCGCTGCCTGGCGCAGCGCGTCCGGATCGATGCCGCCATACTTCTTGATCGCGCGCGGCAGAACGTCCGCCATGAAGACGTAGGTGTTGGAAGCGCCGATCCCGACATGGGCGGAACGGATGGCAACGCCCGGCTTGATCTTGTCGAACTCCTCGCCGACCATCTTGATCACGGGCGCGAGCTTCGGATCCATGGTCTTCTGGTTGGCGAGCCAGATCGAGATCGGATCGGTGTTGAAGATGTAGTTGGCGTCAGCGCCCATGCCCTCCTTCAGCTTCTCATAGACGCCGTAGCCCGCACCATGACCCATCAGCGCGCCGAACTTCAGGCCCTGCTCGCGCGCCTGGCGAAGCAGGAGCGTGATATCGGGATTATAACCGGTGTGGAAAATCACGTCGGGCTTGGCGCGCTTGAGCTTCGTGACCAGCGCGGAAAGGTCGGGCGCGGTCGCCGAATATCCCTCCTTCAGCACGACGTTGAAGCCGGCCTTCCTGGCGCCGGCCTCGTTGCCCTTGGCGACGTCGACGCCGTAGGTGCCGTCCTCGTGGATGATGGCGACGCGCAGGTCCTTCGGCTCCTTGCCGAGCTTCTCCTTCGCGTTCTGCGCGATGAAGTCCATCGTCATCATGCCGAACTGGTCGCCGCTCGCCTGCGGGCGAAACACGTATTTGTAGTTCTTGTCGGAGAATACGGCGGACGAGATGCAGGTCGTCATCCACATGAACTTCTTCAACTGTTCGACGCGGGCCGCGACCGGCACGCATTGCGCCGAGGAGAAGAAGCCGAGCACCATGTCGACCTTCTCCTGCTCGAGCAGGCGGACGGATTCGTTGATGGCGACGTCGGGCTTGCTCTGGGCGTCGGCGTAGACGGCCTCGACCTTGTAGCCCTCGACGCCGGTCTTTGCGAACTGGTCGAGGATGATCTTGGCGCCAATATATTCGAGCTCGGAGCCGCCGCCGGCGAGCGGGCCGGTCAGGTCAAAAATCACGCCGATCTTGATCTTCTTCTCCTGAGCCTGGGCAGATGCCACCAGACCCGACGCCGCGATCGCGACCATCAGCCCAGGTACAAGGCGATGTACTAGGTGATGTACCAAGTGACGTACCAAGCGGGCAGCCATGCGCATGCGCATCAAAACCTCCCTGGACGATTGTGCGTTGCAGTCTTCTTGCTTTTACTTTTTCGCCCATCACATGGGCTGGGAGATGCGATGTCAAGCCGAATAGCGTCGCGGGCTTAACGCGTCAGCGCGCGGCGAACTGCTGCTCGATGAAGGCCGTGACGAACCGCGGCATGGTCGGCGTCAGATCACTGACCCCGCGGACCAGGTGAATGCCGGCAAGCTCCGGATGCTCTTGCGCCGCAAGGTTGGCCTCGATCCGGGCGCGAACCGCTTCACCCGGCAGCTTCATGTCTAGCACCCGGATAAGCGCGATCGCAGGTCCCGACACCACGCAATGCCAATGCGCTTCCGCCTGATAGTCGGCGGCTGTGAGCCCTGTCTCCTCCTCGATCTCGCGCTCTACGCTGCCGGGAATGTCGAGCGCGCCGTCCTTGACGTCATCGAGGTCCGGCGTGCCCGACGGAAAATAGATGCGTCCCGCATTCGCCGTATGCTCGCCCATTACGCCCAGCACGAAGGCTCCGTCCGAGGCGCGCAGCGCGCCCATGCCAAAGCCGTTGAACACAGCCTTGTCGGGGAAACCCCAGTCGCGCCAAGCGAGAAAGCTGGCGAAGTCGGTCTCGAAGTAGCTCGCTGCGAAACGATCTTCGGAGAGAACGGGATCGCGGCCGATCAGCACGCGGCCGTTCCACAGCTTTGGCCGTTCGCGCTGCTTCTCGGCGAAATGCGCCACGATCTCGGCGCGCCGCTCTTGCTCGAACGGCCACGCCTCCGATCCTACCGATAGATCAAGCGTCTTGACGCGATGAATGCTCGGAGACGTCATGACGCCTGCATATCAAAGTTTCACGTCATTTGCCTGGCATTATTATTTTGAGTTCATCCCCGTGGTCTTCTTGGCCTGCTCGACGAACTTGTTGGTGAAGGTCTTGCTGACGTCGATCTTGGCATTCGCAACCTCGGGCGATCCGACGCTGAACACCGCAAGCACGGCGTCCGCACCCTTCGGGTCCATCTTGCCGGTCTCCGAGAACATCGGGATCGTGTTCTTCAGCGCGGCGAGATAGAGCTCCTTGTTCTTGCCGACCATTTCCTCCGGCATCTTCGCCATGATGTCTTCCGGCGAGTGCGAATGGATCCAGGCAAGCGTATTCAGCATCGCATTGGTCAGCGCCTGCGTCTCCTTCTCGTGGCCGGCGACCCAGGCCGCCGTCGAATACAGCGCGCCGCCCGGATATTCGCCGCCGAAGGTCTCGAGCGTGTCCTTCTGCGTGCGGGTGTCGCTGAGAATGCGCAGGTCCTTGTGGCTGCCCTGGAGCACGGTGACGGAGGGATCGAGCATCACGGCCGCATCGATCTGGCCCTGCTCCATCGCCGCGACCGCGGTCGCACCTAGGCCGACGCCGATCACCGCGGTGCCGGCGGGATCGAGGCCGTTCTTCTTCAGGAGATATTTCAGGAAGAAGTCGGTCGAGGAGCCGGGCGCGCTGACGCCGACCTTCTTGCCGGCGAGATCCTTCACCGACTTGATCTCGTTGGTATGCGAGGGCGCGACCACCAGCACGAGGCCGGGATAGCGGTCATAGACCACGAAGGCCTGCAACTCCTGCTTCTTGGCGGCGAGGTTGACGCAATGGTCGAAATAGCCGGAGACGACATCGGCGCTGCCGCCGAGCACGGCCTTGAGCGCATCGGAGCCGCCCTTGAGGTCCACGAGGTCGACATTGACGCCGGCCTTCTCGTACTCACCGAGTTGTTTTGCCAGCACCGTCGGCAGATAGCACAGGCAGGAGCCGCCGCCGACCGCGATGGTGACCTTGCTCTGCGCTGCGGCGAAGCCGGTGGTGAGCGTGAGCGCGAGCAGCGCGCCCGCGAGCCTGGCAATCGTGTTCTTCATTAGTTTCCTCCGTTCGGCTGGCGGCACATTAGAGCAGCAGGACTGGCTTGAGAAGCGCTGGCCAGGACACTGGTCATCGGACTTTCGACGCAATAGCATGACGGCATAACAACAACCCTGGATCCGGAGGATCTTCCATGAACCGCATCGCAATCGCCGTCTCGCTCGCCGCCGCCTTCGCCGCAGGGTGCGGCGTGACCTACCTGTTCCAGCCGGCTTGGGCTGCCGAGAACATCACCGCGCAACTCATCCACACCGGCGAGATGCAAGGCGATGCGCTCGGGCCTGCGAACGAGGTCGGCTACCGCTCCAAGATGTTCATGGCCGCAGACGGCGCCACCGTCTCGATCCAGGTCGGCAACGTGCCCAAGCATTTGCATCCCAACACCAACGAGATCCAGTACATCCTGGACGGGACCGGGACGATCTGGCTCGGCGACAAGGAGGTGACGGTAAAGCCGGGCGACCTCGTGATCATTCCCAAGGGGACGCCGCATGGCGGCACCAAGCCGATCAGCGGACAGGTCAAGGCGATCGCGATCAAGACGCCGCCACAGGCCCCCGACGACACCAAGCTTCTGGACTGAGCTCGAGTGGCTCACACAGGTGTCCGGGCCCGCATCCCAGCGCGGGTCCGGCAACGGTCGCACCATCACTAGCCTCGCCCGTCCGCGGCCGTCGGCCGCCACACGAGAAGCCGGCGCTCCACCATCGTCACGCCCATGTCGATCAGGAGGACGAAGGCTGACAGCACGAACATCCCTGCAAACACGCCGGCGACGTCGAACACGCCTTCAGCCTGCTGGATCAAATAGCCGAGGCCTGCGGCCGAGCCGAGATATTCGCCGACGACTGCGCCGACCACGGCAAAGCCGACGGAGGTGTGCAGCGAAGAGAACATCCACGACAGCGCCGAGGGCCAGTAGACGTGCCGCATCAATTGCTGCTCGCTCATGCCGAGCATGCGGCCATTGTCAAGCACGGTGCGGCTGACCTCCTTGACGCCCTGATAGACGTTGAAGAACACGATGAAGAACACAAGCGTCACACCGAGCGCGACCTTGGACCAGATGCCGAGGCCCAGCCACAGCGCGAAGATCGGCGCGAGCACCACGCGCGGCAGCGCATTGACCATCTTGACATAGGGATCGAACACGGCGGCGACCACCGGCTGCCGCGCGAACCAGAAGCCGACCAGCACGCCGCCGAGCGAGCCGATCACGAAGGCGAGGATCGATTCCCAGAGCGTGATCCAGAGATGCTTCCAGATCACGCCGCTCGCGAACCATTTGACGATCTGGCTGAACACGTCGACCGGGTTGGAGAAGAAGAATGGCGGCAACAGGATCTTTCCGAACACCGGAACCGTAGAGAGCACCTGCCACAGCACGATCGCGACCACGGCGACCAGCAATTGCAGCGAAAGCAGCGTGAGGCGCGACATCAGACCGCCTCCGCCTGGGTGGATTGTGCGTAGCCCTTCATCACCTCATCCTTGAGCACGCTCCAGATCTCGCGATGGAGCGCATGGAACTCCTTGTCCAGCCGCACCTCGAAGATGTCGCGCGGGCGTGCAAGCTCGACGCGCCAGTCGCCGATGATGCGCGAGGACGGGCCTGCCGACATGATCACGACGCGGTCGGCGAGCGCGATCGCCTCTTCCAGATCATGGGTGACGAACAGCACCGCCTTGCGGTCGGCGCTCCAGAGCTCGAGCAGGAGATTGCCCATGACCTGCCGCGTCTGGGCATCGAGCGGGCCGAACGGCTCGTCCATCAGCAGGATTTTTGGATCGCGGATCAGCACCTGCGCCAGCGCCACACGCTTGCGCTGGCCGCCGGAGAGCATATGCGGGTAGCGGCCCGCGAACGCGCCAAGCCCGACCGAGGTCAGCCATTTCTGTGCGCGCGCAAGCGCCTCGGGGCGCGGCGTGCCCTTGATCTCGAGGCCGATCGCGACGTTGTCGATGGCCGTCTTCCAGGGGAACAGCGCATCGGCCTGGAACAAATAGCCGGCATCCTTGTTGAGGCCGGCGAGCGGCCGGTCGAACACCTTGACGCTGCCAGCGGCGGGCTTCAGCAACCCCGCGGCGACGTTGAGCAGGGTGGATTTGCCGCAGCCGGTCGGGCCGACGATGGCAACGAACTCACCTTGGCCGACAGCGAGCTGCGCCTGTTCGACCGCGGTATAGACGCGCCCGTCCCCCAGCCGGAATGCGACTTTCGTATCCTCGAGCGCCACCGCCGTGGGCATTGTCATCTGCCGATTTTCTCCCAGCTCCTGGCTGGATGCCTTAGCCGCTTGCGCCGGCAAGTTCAATCGAGCGGCCAAGCGTGGTACGCATGCGGGGTCGCCTCCATCAAACTCCCCTTGCGGGAGTGCAGGGCTGGGTCGGTACCGATGGCCTCCAAACCCGTGATCGGCTACGCGCAGGTCGCGAAAAACTTCGGCCCGGTCGTGGCCGTGAACGGCATTTCGCTCGACGTCGCCGAGGGCGAGTTTCTGGCCATCGTCGGCGGCTCCGGCTCGGGCAAGACCACCCTGCTGCGGCTGACCAACCGGCTGATCGAGGCCGACCGTGGCACGATCACGGTTGAGGGCGAGGATATCAGCCGCGTCGACCCGGTCGCGCTGCGACGGCGCATCGGCTACGTCTTCCAGAGCGGCGGGCTGTTTCCGCATCTGAGCGTTACGGACAATATCGGCATCACGCCGAAGCTGCTGGGCATCCCGCAGAAAGAGATTGCCGCACGCGTGGATGAGCTGCTCGACCTGGTGCGGCTCGACCGTGTCCAGCATCGGGATCGATTGCCGCAAGACCTGTCCGGCGGACAGCGCCAGCGCGTCGGGGTGGCGCGGGCACTGGCCGCGCGTCCACGCATCGTGCTGATGGACGAGCCGTTCGGCGCGCTCGATCCCCTGACCCGCGACGCGCTCGGCGAAGATTATCGCGCGCTGCATCACAAGCTCCGCCTGACCACGGTCATGATCACCCATGACATGACGGAAGCAATCTTGCTTGCCGACCGCATCGCGGTGATGCGCGCCGGAAAGCTGCTCGCACAGGGCACACCGGCGGAGCTCGGCCGAAGCGACGATGCCTATGTGCTGGAGCTGCTCCGCACGCCGCGGCGCCAGGTCGCGCGACTGAACGAGCGGCTGCCGCAGGGTGGTGCGGCATGAGCCTGATCTCCGATCCACGCTGGGGCGAGGCGCTGTCGCATCTGCCGGACTATCTCGGCAACCATGTGCGGGTGAGCCTTGCCGCGCTCGCGCTCGGGCTCATCGTGAGCCTGCCGCTCGCGATCCTCTGCCGCAATCGCCCGGTGGCGCGCAATATCCTGCTCGCGCTCGCGAGCATCGTGCAGACCGTGCCGGGGCTAGCCCTGCTCGCGCTGTTCTATCCGCTCCTGCTGCTCGCGGCCTCCGTGACACTCGCCTGGTTCGGCGTCGCCTTCTCGGCCTTCGGCTTCCTGCCGGCGATGCTGGCGCTGGCGCTCTATTCCATGCTGCCGGTGCTGCGCAACGGCATCACCGGCTTGAACGGCATCGATCCCGCTTTGCTCGAAGCGGCCCAAGGCGTCGGCATGACGCCGCGGCAATCGCTTGTCATGGTCGAGCTGCCGCTGGCGCTGCCGGTGATGATGGCGGGCATTCGCACCGCCGCCGTCTGGGTGATCGGCACGGCGACTTTGTCGACGCCGATCGGGCAGACCAGCCTCGGCAATTACATCTTCGCCGGCCTGCAAACCCAGAACTGGGTGTTCGTGCTGTTCGGCTGCTTTGCCTCCGCCGTGCTGGCGCTCGCGGTGGATCAATTGCTTGGCCTGATCGAAACCGGCTTGCGCAACCGCAACCGGCTGCGCACGACGCTCGGCGGCGTCGGGATTGCCGCGCTGGTCGCCGCGACGCTGGTGCCATCGCTTGGACGCTCGTCGCCCGCTTACGTCGTCGGCGCCAAGACATTCGCCGAGCAATACGTGCTGTCGGCCCTGATCCGGGACCGCCTGGCGGCGGCTGGCCTGCCCGCGACGACGCGCTCGGGCCTCGGCTCGAACGTCGCCTTCGAGGCGCTGAAGGCCGGCGACATCGATCTCTATGTCGACTATTCCGGCACGCTCTGGGCCAATCAGTTGCACCGCACGGATATCAAGCCGCGCAAGGAGCTGATCGACGAGCTGAAGACGGCACTCGCCAAACAGAACATCACTCTGCTCGGCGAGCTCGGCTTCGAGAACGCCTATGCGCTGGTGATGCCGCGCAAGCGCGCCGAGGCGCTCGGCATTCACTCCGTCGCCGATCTCGCCGCGCATACGGCAGGCCTCTCGATCGCCGCCGACTACGAGTTCTTCTCGCGCCCGGAATGGGCGGCGTTGCGCGATGCCTACGGGCTCGCGTTCCGCGCCCAGCGCCAGATGCAGCCTGATTTCATGTATGCGGCGGTCGCAAGCGGCGAGGTCGACGTCATCGCGGGCTACACCAGCGACGGCCTGATCGCGAAATACGACCTCGTGACGCTCGACGATCCCAAGAACGCGATCCCGCCCTACGACGCCATTCTGCTACTCGCTCCCAAGCGCGCCGGCGATGACCGGCTCAAGGCCGCCCTGAAACCGCTGCTCGAACGGATCGACATCGCCGACATGCGCGAAGCAAATCTGCGCGCCAGCGGCAACGATGCGAACTCGTCGCCCGATGTGGTGGCGAAGTGGCTGTGGGAGAAGGTGGGGAAGCGGTAGGCGCGGTGGCCTCACGCGCATCTGCCAGACCTGTCACCCTGAGGTGCTCGCGGAACGCGAGCCTCGAAGGGTGAACGGCCGAGACGCAGCCTGGCCGTCGTCCTTCGAGGCTCGCCCAGCGGCGAGCTTGCGCCGCAGGGCTCACACCTCAGGGTGACGGCGAGAGAGCGTCGCTCGGGCGAGCAACGCTACAGCCCGTGGATCATGCCGGCGTTGATCAGCAGGCGGTTTAGGCGACGCGCCTCCTGGCCGTCCTTGCAGCCATAGAAGATGCCCTTGCAGCGTAGCATGACGTCCTTCTGCGCGGCGAAGGACGGGTCAAGCGGGATACCGGCGGCCTCCTGGATCACCAGCGGCAAATAGGCGCCGTCGATCGTGTCCATCACGGCGTCGCTGTTCACCGGCTCGAAATTGATGGCGTCGATCGCATAATAGGTGGCGTAGAGACGCGGATCATAGTCGTCGAGCTTCTTGCCGAGACTGCCTTCGTCGAGGCCCGGTTCGAGGATCTGCGGCGCGAATTCCGGCTGATGATCGCCATAGCGCACGATCAGGAACGGCTCGTTCGGAAATTTCTTCTTCAGGCCGGCCAGGAAGGCCTGGTACTGCTCGGCGCTCATCGCCTGCCGGCGCAGATATTCGTCGATCGACGATGTGTTGCCCGGCGCGCGCCAGTTCGGCATCAGGTCGGGACGGAAGCGTGTCTCCCAGGGGAAATGATTGGCGCCGAGATAGATGAAGCTGAACAGCGGCTTGTTCGGCGGCTGCTGGCCCATCAACTCAAGCGCCTTGTCGTAGAAGAAGGAGTCGGGCTCGACGTCCTTGGCGCCGAGATCCTTCGCGTCGTAGAAGCGCTCTATGCCGGTCGTCATCTGGAAGCTGCGCGCGCTCATGAAGGCGCCGTAAGCCGGATAGAGCGACATCGTGTCGTAGCCACAGCGGCGCAAGCTGAGCGGCAGGCCGCGCTCAACGCGCCCCGAGGCGATGCGCGTCACGAAATAGGCAAAACGGCCGAAGGAGCGCGACGACA
Source organism: Bradyrhizobium sp. CCGUVB23 (assembly GCF_024199885.1). Taxonomy (NCBI): domain Bacteria; kingdom Pseudomonadati; phylum Pseudomonadota; class Alphaproteobacteria; order Hyphomicrobiales; family Nitrobacteraceae; genus Bradyrhizobium; species Bradyrhizobium sp. CCGUVB23. The sequence continues at coordinate 6,553,699 of NZ_JANADQ010000001.1, read as the reverse complement.
GGCCGGCGAGCACGTTGTATTCGGTGAACCAGCTCGGTCCGCCATTGCTCTCGGCGAGGAAGGTGCGCTGCTTGCCGTCCCAAGATTTGAAATGGCTGCCATAGTCAGGCGGCACCTTGATGCCTCTCGCGGCGCGGATGTCGAAACTGGATTCATCATGGATCATGATGATGTTCGGCCGCCGCCCCGCGGGGTGGCAGGCATCGACCAGCGGCATGTTGAGATGCTCGCCGGTGGACGCAGCCGACTCCATGAAGCCGTATTGCGCGAAGTCGGAGACCGCGGTGACACCGGAGCGGAAGAATTTTGAGAGATAGCCGTCGTCGTAATAGCCGCGCCAGGCTTCGTCCGGATGATAGAGGGAATAGCCGACCAGCGCGGCGAGGCAGGCGAGCTTGCAGGTGAGCGCCGGCAGGCGGCGGACGCGGAACGGATCGAGACACCACAGTGCATACATCAGCGGCAGGATGACGAGGCAGGCGCCGATCACCGACCAGCGCAGGTTTGGGAAGATCGTGAACAGGAAGGCGACGGTGTCGCGGTCGATCATCATCAGGTCGATGAAGTTCACGGTCATCTGCACGACGTCGTGCTTGAGCCGCGACAGCAGCACCAGCACCACGACCATGGTCAGCGACAGCGCGCCCGACAGCGCGGGGCGGCGGAGCAGCGTGATCCAGAAGAAATTGAGGATGCCCCAACTGAGCGCGAAGCCGAGGCGCGAACTGAAATCGGTCTCGGTCTCGTACATCAGCGCGAGCGCGGCCAGATGCGGCGCCGCGACGGCGAGCAAGCGCCAGATGCCGATCGCGGCAACGCTCGCCAGCACGGCGGTGGCGGCGGAAGGACCTGGGTTGGGCGCGGACGCCATCGACGACACGCTGAACACGATCCGGCGCGGTGATGCCAAGCCATCTGGCCAGCCTGCTGGCGGCCAGGGCGTCCGGCGCCGCCGGGGAGCGCCGTGTCACAAAACTGTAACGGAACAGCCATGGACAGGCAACGCGATGCGCTGTCCGACCTTCGCTTAATGTCAGCGGGCGGCGAATGAAGTGCGCGCCGCGCGCCCTACTCTATCCCCTCACCCAGAGGAGCCTGCGAAGCAGGCGTCTCGAAGGGCGAGGCCCGGACCGGCGGCCGGGCCTCTATGGTTCTCGCGGCGATGCGAAGCATCGTCCGCTAGACGGCTCTGCGCGCCTCCTCACCATGAGGGTTGGACAGGGTCAGCTGCCGCGTTTGGGCTTCGCGATGCCGGAGATGAAGACGTCGATCACCGCTTCGGCCATCGTCTCGATCTCGCCCTCCTCCACGCCCCAACGCGGAAAGTGGCCGTCGAGGTTCATGCGGGCGAAACCGTAAACCAGGGCGCGGGCGGCGATCTGGATCGGCTTCAGCTCGCCCTGTCGCAAAAGGCCCTGCGCCGCGGCCTCACGCAGCATCCGCTCGGTCAGCCCGATCAGCTCGGCATTGTCGCGGGTGAGCTCGGGCGAGCTGCCATGCGCGAAGTAGCGCCCTGTCGAGATGATCTCGAAGTGGGCGGGGTTGCGCATCGCCCAGCGCAGGTAGGCAAGGCCGAAGGCGCGCAGGCGGGCGAGCGGATCGCCAGCCGGCGCCTGCGTCAGCACAGCATCGATCTCCACCCGAAACCGGCGCTGCGCTTCTTCGGCGACCGCAGCCATCAGTGCGTCCCGGTTGGGAAAATGCCGGAACGGCGCTCCCGGTGAAACCGCCGCCCGCCGCGCCGCCTCGCGGACGGAGACCTCACCGCCTTCGGCCGCCAGTTGCAGCGCAGCGTCGATCAGCACGCGGCGGAGATCGCCGTGGTGGTAAGGCCGGGCTTCGGCGGCGCGGGAGCGGCGCTTTGGGGGCTCACGGGCGGGCATCGAAAACTCCTAGCATCACCCGAACGTGAATGTAAGCGCCGATTACACCGTTGACCTAGACGAGTCCGCCAAATGTAATCGATGATTACATAACGGAGGAGACCGTCGTCATGTCGCAACGTCAAAGCTGGTTCGAGGGCTGGCGCCTGCTCGCCCTGCTCAGTCTGAACCTGATCGTCCTGTGTATCTGGATCGCCGCGATGCGGCAGTTCGAGGTCGAGGGCGTTCGGATGGTGATCCGCTTCACGGCGCGCAGCTCGCTCCTCCTCTTCTGCCTGGCCTTCAGTGCCGCCGCCCTGGCGCGGCTCTGGCCCAACGCCTGGACCCGCTGGCAGCGCCGCAACCGGCGCTATCTCGGCCTCGGCTTTGCCCTCTCCCACGGCCTCCATGCGGTTGCGATCTTCGCCTTCGCCAGGATGGATCCGGCCGGCTTTGCGGCAGCGACCTCGGCCGCATCCTACCTCTTCGGCGGGATCGGCTACGCCGCCATCATCGCGATGGCGGCGACCTCGTTCGACCGCACGGCCGAGCTGCTCGGCCCCCGCGCCTGGCGCGCCCTGCACCTGACGGGCGGCTACTATCTCTGGTTTCAGTTCATGGTCTCGTTCGGCAAGCGCGTGCCGGCGATGCCGCTCTATGCGGCCTTCCTCGTCCCCCTCCTCGCCGTGATGGCGCTGCGGCTGATCGCGATGGCCGCGAGCTCGCGCCCGAAGCCGGCTGCGGCGGGCTAGGCGCCAGCGCTCGCATCTGCGATGGCCGGCAAGAATATCGATCAGACGTCAGCTCTTAAGATGATGTACTACGCGAAGCCGTCTTCGTGGATTCGCGCGAATGATCACAGCGCAGATGAAGAGCCGAATCTTAGACTCTGAAGTCGCAGGGCTTTTGAGGATTGTGAGGGTGAGGCCAAAGCCTCAGAAATCGCGCGAGATCAAGAATGTGCTTTAAGCGTCAGTTCTTGATCTTCAGACTGCGCTTCAACATCGAAGAATTTGAATGAAGCACCAGCGCTTGGCGCTGAGAGGAAAGCGCGAGATCGCAGCTTGCGATCTCGCGCCGGTTGTAGTTGCGAAGGTTTAAGATTTGGTTTGGCCGTCGAGAGCGCGTCAGTTGCTTGACTCTCGCGTCCCGGACGCGGTGCAGCGCGTAAGCGGTGCACCGTAGAGCCGGGACCCATGGCCCCCGGATCAGCAGCGCATCACTTGCGCGCCGCGCTGGGTCCAGGGAAAGAGGCCTTAGTTCTTGCTCTTGTCGACCAGCGCGCCCTTCTTGATCCAGGGCATCATGTCGCGGAGCTTCGCGCCGACTTCCTCGATCGGGTGGGCCGCGAGCTTGGCGCGGGTCGCCTTGAACGAGGTCTGGTTGACCTTGTTCTCGAGCATCCAGTCGCGCGAGAACTTGCCGGACTGGATGTCGTTGAGAACCCGCTTCATCTCCTTCTTGGTCTCGTCGGTGATGATGCGCGGGCCGGTGACATACTCGCCGTATTCGGCGGTGTTGGAGATCGAGTAGTTCATGTTGGCGATGCCGCCTTCATAGATCAGGTCGACGATCAGCTTCACCTCGTGGAGGCACTCGAAATAGGCCATCTCAGGGGCGTAGCCGGCTTCGACCAGGGTCTCGTAGCCGCCCTTGATCAGTTCGACCAGGCCGCCGCAAAGCACCACCTGCTCGCCGAACAGGTCGGTCTCGCACTCTTCCTTGAAGGTGGTCTCGATGATGCCGGCGCGGCCACCACCGACCGCCGAAGCGTAGGAAAGGCCGAGGTCATGGGCGTTGCCCGAGACGTCCTTGGCGATCGCGATCAGGCAGGGCACGCCGCCGCCGCGCTGATACTCGGAGCGCACGGTGTGGCCGGGGCCCTTCGGGGCGATCATCAGCACGTCGAGGTCGGCGCGCGGGTCGAGCAGGTTGAAGTGGACGTTGAGGCCGTGGGCGAAGACGAGCGCAGCGCCCTTCTTCATGTTGTCGTGCAGGTGCTCGCGATAGATATCGCCCTGGAGCTCGTCCGGGGTCAGCATCATGACGAGGTCGGCCCATTTGGCGGCCTCGGCGACTTCCATCACCTTGAAGCCGGCGTTCTCCGCCTTCTTGGCCGAGGCCGAGCCCTTGCGCAGCGCAATCGCCACCTCCTTGACGCCGGAGTCCTTCAGGTTGAGCGCATGGGCGTGGCCCTGGCTGCCATAGCCGACGATGGCGACCTTCTTGCCCTTGATCAGGTTCAGGTCGGCGTCGCGATCGTAATAAACACGCATAGTCGTTTCCTCATTGAGGGCCGAAAATCGGCCAATGGTCAGGGTCCAAAGGTGAAATTTGCGGATTTCGGGGGCTGTCTAGAGCATTTTCCGCCCCGAAGGAAACCCGTTTCTGCATGGAAATCCGCGACATCATGCATCCATGAAAACGGGGTAGAGAGAGGCAAGCAACAGAACCGCCATCAGGATATTGAAGGCGCGGACAAGGCGCTCTGAGGTCAGGACCGGCCGGAGCGCGCTCCCGAACAGGGCCCAGACCACGGTCGAGACCGTGCCTACGATCAGGCTGATCAAGGTCTGGATGGCGATATTGACGGGGAATTGGGCAATCGCCGCATAGGCAGTGATGGTGCCGATCACGATTACCCAGCCCTTGGCATTGATCCACTGGAACATGGCCGCGCCCCAGAAGGTCATCGGGCCCCTGCCCTTCTCCTCGCCCGGCTTGGCCGGGCCGGAAAGGGCGATCGCGGCAGCCAGATAGATCAAATAGGCGGCGCCGGCATATTTCAGGATGGTCTGGAGGATCGGATAGGCCAGGAAGACCGTCCCCAGCCCCAGACCGACCGTTGCGACCATGAAAGCAAAGCCGATGGTGATCCCGGCGATGTGCGGAATGGTGCGGCGGAAGCCGTAGGTCAGGCCCGACGACAGCAGCATGATGTTGTTCGGCCCGGGGGTGAAGTACATCACGACCGCAAAGACGATGAAGGCATAGAGGAGCGACATCTTCACCTCACGCTGTCTTCGGCAGGACTTGTGGGCGCCTGGCCAGCAGCATCACCGCGATACCGCCGATCACAGTCAGCATGCCGGCGAGCCGCAGGGGTCCGAACCGTTCGCCGAACACGATGCTGGACGCAGCCGAGCCGACGAAGGGGACCAGCAGCGCGAACGGCACGACCTGCGCAGCCGGATAGTCGCGCAGCAGCCGGCCCCACAGCCAATAGGCGATGCTGGTCGAGACACCGCCAAGCGCCAGCATGCAGAGGGCTGACGTCAGCGACATGTGCGTCAGCGCTCGCCAGGTCGGCCCGGGACCATTGGCGATCAGCGCCAGCGCGAACAGCGGCACGGCCGACGTCAGGCACAGCCAGGCGAAGAGCTCGAACATCGGCACGCCGCGGGCGCCGCGCAGCAGGAGATTGCCGATCGCGAAGGAGATCGGCGAGATCATCAGCACGGCGAAGGCACTGACGCTGAAATCATAGCCGACGGTGCCGCAGATCAAGAGCAGGCCGACCGCGGCAATGGCAACGCCTGATGTCTGGACCGGCGTCGGCCGTTCGCCGAAGGCGAGCACGGCAAAGCCGATGGTGAACAGCGCCTGGCTCTGCACGACGACGCTCGTGAGCCCCACCGGCACGCCATGGGCGATACCGTAGGCCTGAGACAGGAACTGGCCGAGGAAAAGCGTGAAGCTGATCGCGATCAGGAGCGGCCAGGCGATGTCAGGCTTGCGGATGAACAGGCAGGGCACCGCGGCGATCGAAAAGCGCAGTGCAGTCATCAACTCCGGCGACAATTCGTCGAGCGCCAGCCGGCTCGCCACGAAGGCAAGTCCCCAGACGATCGCCACCATGACGGCGATGAGGATGTCGGCCGGCTTCATTGTTCTTCTTCGGGCTCTGTTCTGTTGCGTGTTCTTGTCGTTCAGCCTTGCTCGCCGGCGCTTACGTCGAAGGGGTGGGTTTGCACAGCAGATAGGTGCCGTGCATGGGGGCGTGGTAGTCGGCCGAGACCAGCGTGAAGCCGACGTCAGTCAGCATCCGCTCCATCACCCAGCCGAAGGTGGAATATTCGTCGCGCATATGCGTGACGACGCTCTCGCGCGAAAACTCGTGGTTCTTGATCTGGAAGTCGGCCCATTGCTCGACGTCGCGCTCTGCCGCATCCGGCATCGAGACGAAGACGATGTCGCGCAGATAGAAGCTCGCGCCCGGCTTCAGCGCGCGATAGATGCGCGACAGCGCCACCACCTTCCAGAAATCCGGCAAATGATGCAGCGTGAATTCGCTGACGATGAGGTCGTAGGAGTCCGGCTGATAGGCGAAGCTGAGCAGGCCGGCCGACTGCGTCGCGACCTTGGCCTTGCGGTCACGGGCATAGATCTCGGCAAGAGCCAGCATCGCCGGCGAGATATCGATGGCGTCGACCTCGGCGCCCATCAGCGCGGCTTCGGTCGCGAGCACGCCGTTGCCGCAGCCGATGTCGGCGATGCGCCAGCCCCGCTGTACGCCGAGCATTTTCAGCGCGGCGCGCGCGCGCAGATCGGCGTCATCGTGATTGTCGTAGATCGAAGCGACCGCGGGCTCGATGCCCATCCGGTTGCGTTCGTTGTAGTACCAGTCGCGCGCCAGCATGGTTCACATCCCTTCAGGCCCGCGACCGATCGCGGCAACGCCCGTGCGCGACACCTCGACCAGGCCGATGGGACGCATCAGGTCGATAAACTGATTGATCTTGTCCGTATTGCCGGTGATCTCGAACACGAAGCTCTCGGTAGTGGCGTCGATCACGCGCGCGCGGAATGCGTCCGCGAGCCGCAGCGCCTCGACGCGATGTTCGCCTTCCCCGCGCACCTTCACCATCGCCAGTTCGCGCTCGATCGAGCGCTTGGTCTGCGTCATGTCGACGACGCGATAGACCGGGATCATGCGGTCGAGCTGGTGCTTGATCTGCTCGATCACCATCGGCGTGCCCGTGGTGACGATGGTGATGCGCGAGAGATGTTTTTGGGCTTCGGTCTCCGAGACCGTGAGGCTCTCGATGTTGTAGCCGCGACCCGAGAACAGGCCGATGACACGGGCGAGCACGCCCGGCTCGTTCTGCACAAGCACCGACAGCGTATGCGTCTCGTTGGGATCGTGGCGGTCCTCGAGGAAATAGGCGGATGCGGGCTGGTTCATTATCGTCCCCTCAAATGTCTCTCTTGTCATGCCCCGCGAAGGCGGGGCATCCAGTAACCACCGACGCCTGAGATTCCCACGCCCGCCGCGGCGTACCGGATCGCCCGGTCAAGCCGGGCGATGACGGCGGTGTTGTTGCTCCGGCTCGCATCATGCGACCACCCTTTGGCTTGTCGGCGCGTCCGTCCCGACCCATCGGCGGAACAGATCGAAATCGATATTGCCGCCCGAGAGCACGAGACCCACTCGTCTGCCCCCGAGCTTGCTCTTCTCCTGCAGCGCAGCGGCAAGCGCGGCCGCGCCGGCGCCTTCGGCGAGATTGTGCGTGTCGGTCCAATAGGCGCGGATCGCCGCGCCCACCTCGTCGTCGGTAACCTGCACGATGCGCGAGGCGCCCTTGCGGATGAGCGCGAGCGCGTCCGCGTCGGGAATGCGCGTCGCCATGCCGTCGGCGAGCGTGTTGCTGGTCTCCGTCGTCACGACCGTGCCGGCCGCAAACGACAGCGCGTATGACGGCGCCTCCGTCGACTGCACGCCGACGATCTCGGTCTTCAGGCCGAGCAGGTCGCGCGCCATGATGCAGCCGCAGATGCCTGAGCCCTGGCCAATCGGCACGTAGAGAATGTCGAGGTCAGGTGCGGCCCGGAACAATTCCAGCGCATAGGTCGCAACGCCCAGCACCAGGTCCGGGTGGAACGACGGCACCATGTGCAGGCCGGCGAACTGCGCACGGCGCTCGGCCTCCTCGCGGGCGGCCTGAAAGTCCTCGCCGTGCTCAACGAGCTCGGCGCCAAAGGCGTTCATCGCGCGGTTCTTCTCGACGGAGTTGCCGCGCGGCACGTAGATCACCGCGGGCACACCGTGGCGGCTTGCGGCAAACGCCAGGCTCTGCCCGTGATTGCCGCGCGTTGCCGAGATGATGCCGGGCGTGTTCGGCCGCTCGCGCTTCAACCGCTCCAGATAGACGAGCCCGCCGCGCACCTTGAAGGCGCCGATCGGCGTGTGGTTCTCATGCTTGACAACGACGCGGGTACCGAGCCGCTGGCTCAGCAGCGGCCAGGCGTGTGCCGGCGTCGCCGGCACCGCCTGCCCCACGATCGCATGTGCGCGTTCGAGCTCCTTCAGGTCGAACATCGCATCACACCAGCGCCTTGCCGGCGGCGAACGCGACTGCCGTGGCCTCGTCATTGGCCTGCTCCGGCAACAGCATCTCGTTATGCGCCTTGCCGGAGGGGATCATCGGGAAGCAGTTTTCGAGCGCCGCGACGCGACAGTCGAACAGCACCGGACGCTTGACCGAGATCATCTCCTTGATCGCGCCGTCGAGATCGGAGGGCTTGTGCGCCTGGATGCCGACGCCGCCATAGGCTTCCGCGAGCTTGACGAAATCCGGCAGCGCCTCCGAGTACGAATGCGACAGCCGGTTGCCGTGCAGCAGCTGCTGCCACTGCCGCACCATGCCCATGTACTGGTTGTTCAGGATGAAGATCTTGATCGGCAGCTCGTACTGCACGGCCGTCGACATCTCCTGGATCGTCATCTGCACCGAGGCATCGCCGGCGATGTCGATGACGAGGCTGTCCGGGTGGGCCACCTGCACGCCGACCGCGGCCGGCAGGCCGTAACCCATGGTGCCGAGACCGCCGGACGTCATCCAGCGATGCGGCTCCTCGAAGCCGAAGAACTGCGCCGCCCACATCTGGTGCTGGCCGACCTCGGTGGTGATGTAGACGTCCTTGCCGCGCGTCAGCTCGAACAGGCGCTGGATCGCGTGCTGCGGCAGGATGACGTCGTTGTTCTTCTTGAAGTACAGCGAATTGCGCGCGCGCCATTGCGCGATCTGCTGCCACCACGCCTTGATGTCGGGCTTCTTCGCCTCGGCCTTGAACACCTGCAGGATGTCGCCGAGGATGTTGCCGCAGTCCCCGATGATCGGGATATCGACACGGATGTTCTTGTTGATCGAGGACGGATCGATGTCGATGTGGATCTTCTTCGAGTTGGGGGAGAACGCATCGACGCGGCCGGTGATGCGGTCGTCGAAGCGCGCGCCGACGCACAGCATGACGTCGCAGTCATGCATGGTCATGTTGGCTTCGTAAGTGCCGTGCATGCCGAGCATGCCGAGCCAGTTCTTGCCCGACGCCGGATAGGCGCCCAGGCCCATCAGCGTCGAGGTGATCGGGAAGCCCGTGACCTCGACCAGCTCGCGCAACAGTTTTGAGGCCTCAGGCCCGGAATTGATCACGCCGCCGCCGGAATAGATCACCGGACGCTTGGCATTGGCGAGCAGCGAAACGGCTTTGCGGATCTGCATCGCGTCGCCCTTTACGCGCGGCGCGTAAGAGACGTGCACGTCGGACTTGCGCGGCGGATGGTAGGTGCCGGTCGCGAACTGCACGTCCTTCGGCACGTCGACCAGCACCGGGCCCGGCCGGCCCGAGGTCGCGACGTAGAATGCCTCGTGCAGGACCTTGGCGAGATCGTTGACGTCGCGCACCAGCCAGTTGTGCTTGGTGCAGGGACGCGTGATGCCCACGGTGTCGCATTCCTGGAACGCGTCATTGCCGATCAGATGGGTCGGCACCTGGCCGGTGATGCAGACCAGCGGGATCGAATCCATCAGCGCGTCCGTCAGCGGCGTCACCATGTTGGTGGCGCCGGGGCCGCTCGTCACCAGCACGACGCCAGGCTTGCCGGTCGAGCGCGCATAGCCTTCCCCGGCATGGCCCGCGCCCTGCTCGTGCCGGACCAGGATGTGCTGGATCTCGCTCTGCTGGAAAATCTCGTCATAGATCGGAAGCACTGCGCCGCCGGGATAGCCGAAGATGTCGGTCACGCCATGATCGATGAGCGCGCGCACGATCATCGCGGCGCCGGTCATCTGGTTCGGATCGTGGCTGTTCTCGGTCATTGTCTTGCTCCGGATGCGCTGTTGTCAGCGGCTTCTTCGAGGTCTGGTTCGGGAAATAAAAAAGGGCCCCAAGAGGCCCCATGCGCACCGCTCGGTTTTGGATGGCCGCTAGCCATCCCCGGCGATGCGCCTGGGTACGACGACGATAAGGAGTTTGGTAATAATGTTACGCATGAGGTCGGCCCGGCTTCCCAAAGGTTGCGCGAACCATAGCGGCCAAAGCCCGGATGTCAAGGCAATGCGGCCATTTTCGCGCGATTTCGAAAAGTGTAGCGGCGTTCCGGCGGTTCGGCGAGAGGGAATTTATGGCGGGAGCGCAAAAGCTCGTCATTCCGGGGCGCTCGCGCAAGGCGAGCGAGCCCGAAATCCATAACCCCAGGCCGTGATTTGACGCGAAGCGATGGCCGGCAATCATCGCCACTCGCCCGATTGGGGTTATGGGTTCCGGGCTCGCGCTGCGCGCGCCCCGGAACGACGGCTGAGCGAGACGCCTCACCCCGCCCTCACGGCAGCAGCCAGCCACCCCCTCGCCTCCTCGGGCTTCACCCATTCGAACTCGGGCAATTGGTGCCGGAACCAGGTGAACTGGCGTTTGGCGTAATGGCGGGTGTCGGCTTGGCCGATCGCCGCCGCCTCGTCCAGGCTGATCTCGCCACGGAGGTGCCGGATCAGCGTAGGCACGCCGTGGGCCTTCATCGCCGGCAGCAGCGGATCGAGATCGCGCGCGGCGAGCTGCTCGACCTCCTTGAGAGCGCCGGCCCCAAGCATGGCGTCGAAGCGGGCATCGATGCGGGCGTAAAGCTCATCGCGCTCGGGAGCGAGAAACAGCGCGCTGAAACTGTCTTTCGGCAACAGCGGCGGCTGGCCCTCGCGATGCCAGTCGAGCAGCGAGCGTCCGGTCGCCTCGACCACTTCGAGCGCGCGTGCGATGCGGGTGCGGTCGCGCACATTCAGCCGCCCGGCGGCGGCCGGATCGCGGGCAGCGAGTTCCGCATGCAGCGCCTCGACGCCGCCCTGCTCGAGCCGCGCACGCACGCTGTCGCGCACCTCGGGCGGGATCGGCGGCACCGTCGAGAGGCCCTTCGTCAGCGCCTTGAAATAGAGCCCGGTGCCGCCGATGAAGATCGGCAGGCGGCCTTGCGCCCGGGCCTCGGCGAGCGCTGCCGCTGCATCCGCGAGCCAGGCGCCGGCGGAGAAATTCACGGCCGCGTCGACATGGCCATAGAGACGGTGCGGGACCTGCGCCTCCTCCTCCTGCGTCGGGCGCGCCGTGATGACGCGCAGATCGCGATAGACCTGCATGGAATCGGCATTGATCACCACGCCGCCGGCATTCAGCGCAAGCTCGAGCGCGAGCGCCGACTTGCCGCTGGCGGTCGGGCCTGCGATAAGCACGGCCTTGCTCACTTGCCCCTCGCTCACGAAAACCTCAAATGTCCCTCGTCGCCACGCTGATCTGCAACCCCAATAGTCCCGCGCTCGACTCTACCATCGTCGACGGCGCGCGTGCCGTGCTGCCCTCGGCCGCGCCCGCGCACTGGCTGTTCGACGGGGTCGCGGTCGACATTCCCTTTGGTGCGCAGGATAACCTCGAAGGCGATCGTCACGCCATTGAAGAGCGGTTGCGCGAGCTGCGCGGCGACCTGCCGATCGACATCGTCGTGCAGCCTGTCGGCTTTCGGCGCAAGAGACTTTTTCTCGCCGACATGGATTCCACCATGATCGGCCAGGAGTGCATCGACGAGCTCGCCGATTTCGTCGGGCTCAAGGCGCATGTCGCTGGAATCACCGAGCGCGCGATGCGCGGCGAGATCGAGTTCGAGCCCGCCTTGCGCGAACGCGTCGCGCTGCTGAAGGATCTGCCGGTCGGCGTCGTCGACGACGTCCTCGCCAAGCACATCACGCTGACACCGGGCGGACGCCAACTGGTCGCGACCATGCGCGCCCACGGCGCCTATACCTGTCTCGTGTCCGGCGGCTTCACGCTGTTCACCAACGCGGTCGCCGCGAAAATCGGCTTCCAGGAGAACCGCGCCAACGAGCTGATCGTGCGCGACGGCAAGTTCACCGGCGAAGTGAAGGAGCCGATTTTGGGTCGCGCGGCGAAACTCGCGACGCTGGTCGACCTGATCGCGTCGTTCGATCTCGATGAGATCGATACGCTGGTCGTCGGCGACGGCGCGAACGATCTCGCGATGATCCAGGCTGCTGGGCTGGGTGTCGCCTATCACGCCAAGCCTGCCGTGGCGGCTGCGGCGGCAGCGCGGATCGATCATGGCGATCTCACCGCGCTGCTCTATGCGCAGGGGTACAAGCGCGAGGAGTTTGTCGAAGCTTGACGTCTCCTACGACGTCATCACCCGCGAATGCGGGTGATCCAGTATTCCAGAGACAGCGACGTACACGGAGAGGCCACGGCGTACTGGATGCCCCGCCTTCGCGGAGCATGACAGTGAGTGTGTGGCCGAGAGCGTGCCTTATTGCACGCTCAGCGCCACGAAGCGCAGCTCGCCATCACCGTTGGAGACGAGCAGCAGCACCGACTTCTTGCCGTCCTTCTTGAGCTGGTCGATGCGCTTCTGGACGTCGGCGCCGCTGGAGACAGCCTCCTGCGCCACCTCGACGATGACGTCGCCGGCCGAGAGCCGCTTGTCGGCGGCATCCGAATTGGCGTCGACATTGGTGACGACCACACCCTTGACCGTATCCTTGATCTTGTAGCGCGTGCGCAGGTCCTTGTTCAGCGTCGCCAGATCAAGGCCGAGCGCTTTCTGCGTCACCGGCTTCTCCGGCACCGGCTCGTCGGTTTTCACTGCGGCCTGGACCTTGTCGGGATCCTGCAAGCGGCCGAGCTTGACGCGCTTGGTCTCCTCCTGACCCTTGCGGATGACGACGACGTCGACCTCCTTGTCAACCGCCGTATCGGCGACGACGCGGGAGAGATCCTTCGGGTCCTTGATGTCCTTGCCGTCGAACTTGACGACGACGTCGCCAGGCTCGATGCCGGCGGGCTTGGCCGGGCCCTTCTCGTCGACACCTGCGACCAGCGCGCCGCGCGGCGGCTTGATGTTGAGGCTTTCGGCGATCTCGTCCGTCACGCTCTGAATGCGCACGCCGAGCCAACCGCGCCGCAGTTCACCGAACTGGCGAAGCTGGTCGACGACGCCGGCCACCGTCTTCGACGGCACGGCGAAGCCGATGCCGATCGAGCCGCCGGAGGGCGAGATGATGAGAGTGTTGACGCCGATGACCTCGCCTTCGAGGTTGAACAGCGGGCCGCCGGAATTGCCGCGGTTGATGGCGGCGTCGGTCTGGATGTAGCTATCATACGGGCCCGACGAGATGTCGCGGTTTTTGGCCGAGACGATGCCGGCCGTGACCGTGCCGCCGAGGCTGAAGGGATTGCCGATCGCGACCACCCAGTCGCCGAGACGCAGCTTGTCGGAGTCGCCGAACTTCACCGAGACCAGCGTCTTCGGCGGCTTGAACTTCAAGACGGCGAGGTCGGTCTTCTTGTCGACGCCGACGAGCTCGGCCTTGACCTTGGTGCCGTCGTTGAGAATGACGTTGATTTCATCGGCATCCGCGATGACGTGATTATTGGTCACGACGATACCGGAGGTGTCGATGATGAAACCGGAGCCCAGAGAGTTGGTCTTGCGCGGCGGACCGTTGTCCCCCCTGTCGCCGCCCTTGCTGCCGCCACCGGGACCGCGACGGTTCTTGAAGAAGTCGTCGAAGAATTCCTCGAAGGGCGAGCCGGGCGGCAGTTGCGGCATGGTGTTGGTGCCGCCGCCCTTGGCTTCGACGGTCTGCGAGGTCGAGATGTTGACGACCGCGTCGATCACCTTTTCGGCGACGTCGGCGATGCCCTCCGGTCCGCGCGCGTAAGCCGGGGAGCCGAACGCGCTGAACGCCCCAATGGCGATCGCAGCCAGCCCAAGTCGCACGCAATGGCGCAAACGGGTCGTGGCAATGGTGGCAGCGGTCATTGTGATCTCCGAAAGAGAATTAAGGATTCGTTCTCCAGACTGCGCTCGAACGGGGTGGCGGCGCAAGCACGGAGGTTAACGGGCCTCAAGACCCGGATAATAAGGCGAAAAACCGGCGGCTTCGCTTCACTTTAGCGTTCGCCTTGCAGGTGCCGGGCTCAGTGGTGCCGGATCCACCAGATCAGGATCAGGCCAGCCACGGCCGAGCAGATGCCCACGGCGCGCAGGATGTGATCGGGAGTTGCAAGCGCGCTCTTCATCGCCTTGCGCATCCAGGCGGGACTTGCCGCGAACATCAAGCCTTCCAGCACAAACAGGATGCCCAAGCCGATGAGGAAGTCGGCAAACGCTATGGACCTCATCGGACTGGAACCTCCCCTTGTGCCGTTCTTGTTCCGCGAAGGGGCGGCTTTGGCGCCGCCCCTTGTATCGTCTTACTGTTTCGGCGCCGCCTGCGCTTCGGCGCCCGCTTTGCCGCTTGGGCTACCGAAGTACCGGAAGAAATCCGAGTTCGGCCGCAGCAGATAGCGGGTGTCGCTCGAGCGCAGCCCGGTCTCATAGGCCGACATCGAACGGAAGAAGGCGAAGAAGTCCTGGTCCTTGCCGTAGGCTTCCGCGAGCAGCCGGGTGCGTTCCGCTTCACCGGCGCCGCGCGTCTGCTCGGCCTGCGACCTGGCTTCTGCCTCGATCACAGTCGCCTCGCGGTCAGCCTTGGCGCGGATTTCCTGCGCCTTCTGGCCGCCCTGCGCACGGAACTCGGCCGCTTCACGCTGGCGCTCGGTCTTCATCCGATCGTAGACCGCCTGGCTGTTCTGCTCGGGCAGGTCGGCGCGGCGAATCCGGACGTCAACGACCGAGATACCGTAGCCGTCGGCCTCGCGGTCGAGCTGCTCGCGGATGCGGCCCATCAGCTTCTCGCGCTCGTCGCGCACCACCGTGATGAAGGTGACCTCGCCGAGCACGCGGCGCAGAGCCGCGTTGAGCAGCGTGGTGAGCTGGAGGTTGGCCGCCTGGATCGAGCCGACGCTCTGATAGAAGCGCAGCGCGTTCTTGATGCGGTAGCGCGCAAAGGCATCGACCACGAGCCGCTTCTGGTCGGAGGCGATCACTTCCTGCGACGGGTTCTCCAGATCGAGGATGCGATTGTCGATGCTGATCACGCTATCGATGAACGGCGCCTTGAAGTTCAGCCCGGGCTCGGTGACGACCTTCACGGGTTCGCCGAGCCGGACCACGAGCGCCTGCTCGGTCTGCTGCACCGTGAAGACCGAGCTGTAGGCCACGATCAGGATGAGCAAGAGGACGATCAGCGAGACGATGCCTGTAACCGGAGACCTCATCGGGTGCCTCCGCTCTGCTGGCCGGAGGTGGCCGGCGGCCGCTTCGGCGTCAGCTCGTTGAGCGGGAGGAACGGCACGACACCGCCTTGGCCCGTCGCGGCGCCGTCATAGACGAGCTTTTCCGAGCCGCCGAGCACGCGCTCCATCGTCTCCAGATAGATCCGTTCACGCGTCACGTCCGGCGCCTTCTTGTATTCCTCGTACACTTTCAAAAAGCGCGCGCTCTGACCCTTGGCGTCGGCGACCGTCTGCTGACTGTAGCCTTCCGCGGCCTGGAGGATCTGCGCGGCGCGGCCGCGCGCTTCCGGCACGACACGGTTGGCATAGGTCTGGGCCTCGTTCTGCAACCGCTCGAGGTCGGCGCGCGCCGCCTGCACGTCGCGGAAGGCGTCGATGACCTGCGCCGGCGGGTCGACCTTCTGCATCTGCACCTGGGTGATCAGAATGCCGGAACCGTAGCCGTCGAGCGTCCTCTGCATCAATTCCTGCACGCCCTGCTCGGTGGTGTTGCGGGCGCCGGTCAGGATCGGCTGGATCTGCGAGCGGCCGATCACCTCGCGCATCGCGCTTTCGGCGACCGCCTTCACGGTACCTTCGGGATTCTGGATGTTGAACAGGAAGTCGCCGACCCCGTCGGGCTTGATGCGCCAGAGCACGGTGAAGTCGACGTCGACGATGTTCTCGTCGCCGGTCAGCATCAGGCTCTCTTCCGGCACGTCGCGGATGGTACGGCCGCGCCGTGAGGGATCGTCGATCAGCGTCATGCCGATGGAAATGGTCGAGACGCGCAGCGCCTTGGGCAGCAGCACCGTCTCGATCGGATAGGGCAGATGGTAGTTCAGGCCCGGCTGCACGGTGCGCACATGCTTGCCGAAGCGCAGGACGACGCCGAGCTCTTCCGACTGCACACGGAAGAAGCCGGAGGCAAGCCAGATCGCGACGATGAACAGCACGATGACGGTGATGCCGATGCCGCTGAAATATCCGCCGGGCAGGAGCTGCTGGAGCCGGTCCTGGCCGCGTCGCAGAAGGTCTTCCAGATCCGGCGGCCTCGGCCCGACCGGTTGCGGGCCTGTGCCCCATGGCCCTTTCGAGCCCGAGCCCCACGGGCCACCGCCCTGATTCTTCCACGGCATTCGACAGTCTCCTCGGCAGGGTCTGGAATTGCCCCCGCCCGCTTTGTCCGGTCCGGCTTTATAGGGGACGCCTTGCCCCCTTACAACGCACGCCTGACCGCCTCCGAGCTATGCCGCGCTGGGGAAATGTCAATGTAAACATTGGTCAAAGCGGTTAATGTTGCTGCCGCCGACGATATGTCACATAGGAGAAGTCGGCGCTGTCGTCGCCTGCCGCCGGATGACGGACGCGCGCGACCTCCTCCCAATCTACGTTGCTGATCTCAAAAACAGTGTCGCCCTCGGGCCGCGCGTGCACCTCGGTGACTTCGAGCCGGTCGGCGCGATCGAGCCATTGCCGGTAGATCTCGGCGCCGCCGATCACGGCGATCTCGGCGACCGAGCGCCGCAGGGCATCGCCGCGCGCGATCGCATAGGCATCAGCCGAGGACGTGGTCACGACGGCGCCAGCCGCACGGAAGCTCGCATCGCGGGTGATGACGATGTTGGTGCGGCCCGGCAGCGGCCGGGGCAGCGACTCGAAGGTCTTGCGGCCCATCACCACGGGCTTGCCGATGGTGAGCGCCTTGAAGCGCTGCATGTCGGATTTCAGCCGCCATGGAATCGCGTTGCCCGCGCCGATGACGCCGTTCTCCGCGATGGCGACGATGAAGACGATCTCCATCAGCGCGCCCTCCCCGCAAGCCGCGTCAATGCATCACCGGTGACGCGGCACAGCGTCCAGTCATCCATCATGACGGCGCCAAGGGACTCGTAGAACGCGATCGACGGCGCATTCCAGTCCAGCACTGCCCATTGCAGCCGTGACCAGCCGTTGTCGACGCATTCCTTCGCAAGATAGTTGAGCAGTGCCTTGCCGATGCCCTTGCCGCGATGCGAGGGCCGCACATAGAGATCCTCGAGATAGATGCCGTGGCGGCCGCTGAAGGTGGAGAAATTTGTAAACCACGCAGCGAAGCCGACCGCCTCGCCGTTCCATTCGGTGAGCGCGCAATAGAGCCGAGGATTCGCGCCGAACAGCGCCTCCGCAATCATCGCTTCCGTCGCTTCGACCTCGTGCGTGAGCTTCTCGTACTCGGCGAGTTCGCGGATGAAGGAGAGAACGAGCCCGGCCTCGCCCGGGCGCGCGCGGCGGATGTTGAGCGACATTTATACCGCGACTTCCGCCTTGATATGCGGATGCGGGTCGTAGCCGACGAGCTCGAAATCCTCAAAGCGGAAGGAGAAGATATCCTTCACGTCCGGATTGATCCGCATCACCGGCAGTGGACGTGGCGTCCGCGTCAGTTGCAGCCGCGCCTGCTCCAGATGATTGGAGTAGAGATGCGTGTCGCCGAGCGAGTGCACGAAGTCGCCGGGCTTCAAGCCCGTGACCTGCGCGACCATCATCGTGAGCAGCGCGTAGGAGGCGATGTTGAAGGGGACGCCGAGGAAGACGTCAGCCGAGCGCTGATAGAGCTGGCACGACAGTTTGCCGTTCGCGACATAGAACTGGAACAGCAGGTGGCAGGGCGGCAGCGCCATCTTCTCGACGTCAGCCGGATTCCAGGCGGTGACGATCAGCCGGCGCGAATCCGGGTTTTTCTTGATCATCTCGACGACATTGGCGATCTGGTCGATGCTGCGCCCGTCGGCCGTAGGCCAGGAGCGCCATTGATGGCCGTAGACCGGCCCGAGATCGCCATTGGCGTCAGCCCATTCGTCCCAGATGGTGACGCCGTTGTCGCGCAGATATTTGATGTTGGTGTCGCCTTTGAGGAACCACAGCAACTCGTGCACGATCGCCTTCAGCGGCAACCGCTTGGTGGTCAGCATCGGAAAGCCGGCCGCAAGGTTGAAGCGCATCTGATGGCCGAACACCGACAGTGTGCCGGTGCCGGTCCGGTCGCGCTTCTCGGCGCCGTCCGAAAGAATCCGCTCGAGCAGGTCCTGATACTGGTGCATTTGCGTGCGCTATGGGCCTTTTGGGGGACGGCGAACTTAGCGGCCGGTCCCGTGCTGCGACAGCAGCGATTCGCTGCTTCGCACAGATTATACCCGGAAAAGTGAGCGTTCCGCCGGCAAACGACAAGGGGCGGAACTGGCGTCCCGCCCCTGCCCTACCCTCTTGATAATACTGGCCAAGTGGGCAAACGCCGGCCTCAATTCTCCGATTCCGTGAACACCTCGTCGCGCTTGGCGCGCAGCACCGGCAGAACCGTGAGCACCAGGAGGGCGGCTGCGATAGCGAGCAGCACGGCGGAGAGCGGACGCGTCACGAACACGCTCCAGTCGCCGCGCGAGATTAGCAGCGCGCGGCGCAGGTTCTCCTCCATCAGCGGTCCGAGCACCATGCCGAGCAGCAGCGGTGCCGGCTCGAAATCGTGCTTGATCAGCCAGTAGCCGACGAGGCCAAACACGCCTGCGAGAATGACGTCGACCGGCGCGTTGTTCACCGAGTAGATGCCGATCGCGCAGAAGATCACGATCGAGGGGAACATCAGCCGGTAGGGCACGCGCAACAGGCGCACCCAGATGCCGACCAGCGGCAGGTTGATGATGATCAGCATGAGGTTGCCGATCCACATCGAGGCGATCATGCCCCAGACGAGGTCCGGCTGCTTCTGCATCACCTGCGGGCCCGGCACGATGCCGTGAATGGTCATCGCGCCGACCATCAGCGCCATCACCGCGTTCGGCGGGATGCCGAGCGTGAGCAGCGGAATGAAGGACGTCTGCGCCGCAGCGTTGTTGGCGCTCTCCGGCGAAGCCACGCCTTCGATCGCGCCGCGGCCGAACCGCGACGGATTCCTCGCAATCTTCTTCTCCAGCGTATAGGCGGCGAAGGACGCGATGACCGCGCCGCCGCCGGGGAGGATGCCGAGGATCGATCCGAGGATGGTGCCGCGTCCGATCGCGGGCGCCGAGTCGATCAGGTCTTTCCTGGTCGGCATCAAGCCCGTGATCTTCTGCTGCACGAGATCGCGGTTCATTTCCGCGCCGGCGTCGAGGTTGCGGATGATCTCGGCAAAGCCGAACACGCCCATCGCCACCGTCGCAAAGCCGAGGCCGTCGGCGAGCTCGGGGATGTTGAAGGCCATGCGCGAGGCACCGGTCTCGATGTCGGAGCCGACCATCGACAGCAACAGGCCGAACACGATCATGGCAATCGCCTTGAGCACCGAACCTTTCGCCAGCACCACTGCGAAGATCAGGCCGAGCACCATCAGCGAGAAATATTCGGCCGGACCGAACGCCAGCGCGAGTTTTGTGAGCGGCGCGCCGAGAACGGCGATCAGGACGGTCGCCACGCAGCCGGCGAAGAACGAGCCGATCGCCGCAATCGCCAGCGCCGGACCGGCACGGCCCTGCTTGGCCATCTGATGGCCGTCGATGGCCGTGACGACGGAGGTCGCTTCACCGGGGATATTGACCAGGATCGAGGTGGTCGAGCCGCCATATTGGGCGCCGTAATAGATGCCGGCGAGCATGATCAGCGCGCCGACCGGCGGCAGCCCGAACGTGATCGGCAGCAGCATCGCAACCGTTGCAACCGTGCCGATGCCCGGCAGCACGCCGACCAGCGTGCCGACGAGGGCCCCGATCAGGCACATCAGGATATTGATCGAGATCGGAAGCGACAGGCCGAAGAGCCACCAGGGTGACCACCAGCTGACTTGGAACACGACGCCGAAGCCGAGGCCCAGATTGTGAAAGAGATCGACCATCACGCCCTCACTGGACCAGGAATCGCGGGAACATCGGCATCGGCAATCCCAGCACGTAAGGGAATAGCAGCGCGCAGCCGAGCGTCAGGCAGGCGCCGACGATGGCGGCTTCGATCCAGCGTGTCTCGTGCGAGCCGGTCGCCGCGATCAGGAAGCTCACGAAGGCTGTGACCACGAGGCCGAGCGGCCGGATCGCCAGGGCGAAGAAGACAATCGCCGCCATCACGAACAGCGGCCCGCGCCAGGAATAATGCGACAGCCCCGCTCCTTCGCTCAGCAGTCCCGTCAGCGCGATGGCCGCGGACAGCGCGACCAGCAGCCCGCCAAACATGCGCGGCGCGGTGCCCGCACCGAACTTGAAGCCCTGCATGCCGTGCAGATCGCTCGAGGCCCACAGCGCGAACAGGGCCACCGCCATCAACACGATGCCGCCGATATAGTCCTGCGGCGCGCGGATGATCATGAAGAGCGTGAGGATCGCGACCACGATCAGAGGATAGGAGTAGATCAGCGCCAGCAGGACGTCGGAAGACAGTGTCTTCTTGGCATCGGCAGCAAAAGATCCCAGCATCGCGCCGGGAGCTCCGCCAAACAACGCTGTCGCATGGCTGATCAGGACGGTTGCCGGGCCACGCCCGCTACCCCATCCGAAGATCGTGCCGATCGACCAGATGAATTCGAATATCTGCGGCGCGAACGCCAGCAGGACGATGCCGATCGCGACCGATGTGTTTCGCGTCGTTGTCGCCGAGTGGCCCATCGTGTCGGCCATGCATGTCTCCTCCGCGACCCCTAAGTCACGAGCCTTGTTGTTCTATTGGATGGAATTGGACCCCCACCACCAGCATCATTGCCTAGCGACTTTCATTACACAACGCCAGCAAAACCCAAGATGCCCCCGGCGAGCAACAGCCAGAGCGGATTGACGCGCGACACCGAGGCAAGCACCGCAACGGCCGCCATCAGCAGCGCGGCAATCACCGTGTGCGAGGTGGATCGAGCCAGGATCAGGGCGCTTGCCGCCATCAGGCCGATAGACAGCGGAACCAGTGCAGCCTGGATCATGGCGGGCCAGCGTGATTGGCTGGGATGGTTGAGGAGGCGGCTCACATAGTAGGCAAGCAGGGCCGTCGGCAGGCACATCGCGAGCGTTGCCGCGAGCGCGCCGGGAATCCCGGCAACCGCATAGCCGATCAGCGTGACGATCAGGACGTTCGGGCCGGGCGAGAGCTGCGAGATCGCAAAGGCGTCGGCGAACTGCTTGTCGGTCATCCAGTGATGCACGTCGACGGCGATGCGGTGCATCTCCGGCACCGCGGCAGCCGCGCCGCCGACCGCGAACAGCGACATCAGGCCGAAGGTCGAGATCAGCGCCCAGATCGGGTTGTCGCTGTTCATGCTGCTACCTTCCGTCGCATGGCAACCGTGATCGCGATGCTGGCGGGGATTGCGACCAGCAGCACCGCCTGGAGCGGCAGCCGAGCTACGCCGATCGCGACGAACACGGCGGCCATCAGGACGAGGGCGATGGCGTCGGCCCGCTTCAAGAGCGGCGTCATCATGCGAAAGACCACCGCAATCAGCAGCCCGACCGCCGCACAGGACACCCCGGCAAGGGTGCGGCGCAAAACCTCCAGCTCGCCGAAATGGGCGTAGAGCACGGCCAGAGCCGTCATGATCAGCGTCGGCGGCACCAATAGCCCGGCGAAGGCAGCGATACCGCCCGCCAGCCCGCGCAGGCGAGAGCCGAACACCATCGACAGGTTGACGATGTTGGGACCGGGGAGGAAGTGGCAAAGCGCAAAGGTCTCGTTGAACTCGTCCGCCGTCATCCAGCGGTAGTCGTCCACGATCGCCCGCCGCGCGAACACCAGGACGCCGCCGAAACCGGCCAGCGACATCCTGGCGAAGGCCATGAACAGGGCGAAGAGGCCCGGCGGGACGGTCTTGGCGGGACTATCCGGCTCTTGAACGGCCGGTGCGGAATCCGAGGACATGGCGGCAGCTTAAGGGGGCGGTTATCCCGGCGCCAAGGCCGGCCTTGCGGGCGGCCGGCACCTATCCAAAGGAACTCGCACCAAACCCCTGTCTTTCCCAACCTTTGCCCCCTATATTGGGGGTGCCGGCTTGCCGGCTATGGAAATAAACGGTCGTCGCAATAAACCATTCGGACCCGGGGGCGGTACCCGGCGCCTCCACCAAAGCCCACTAGAGGGCTACCCGAGAAGCGGGCTTTGGCGGGGGCGAAATAGGATCGACGAGGGCGTAAAGGGCGTACTTTTTCCCGGTATTGTTCCGCCGTTATCGGGCTACTGCAATAGTTGCCAACGACAACGTTGCTCAGGTTGCTCAGGCTGCGTAACGCAGTTTGAAAGACCACTTTAAAGTCCTAGCGGGTTAAGCTCCGCTAGGCGGGGTTCGGAGGCACCTGGCAACAGAAGCCTCCACTTCCATTTTTCTCCCACCCATTTTTTCTCGCGGGCGGGGACTCCTGTTGGCCGGTCGGGCGCGGTACCATTGCGGCTTGGCGAGTCGGCGCGGCACCGGCTAGGGAAATACGACAGGACCGATAGTCAGGATCCATAATGGCGACCGATCATATCCGATACGACGTCCTGGCACGCGACGCATTGCGCGGCGTGCTGCGGAAGGTGCTGAGCGATGCCGCAGCGCACGGATTGCCGGGCGAGCATCACTTCTTCATCACCTTCGTGTCGAAGGCGGAGGGCGCAAAGCTGTCGCCACGGCTGCTCGCGCAATACCCCGACGAAATGACGATCATCCTGCAGCACCAGTTCTGGGATCTGACCGTGCTCGAGGACCGCTTCGAGGTTGGCCTGTCCTTTGGCGGCATCCCGGAGCGCCTGGTTGTGCCGTTCAGCGCGATCAAGAGCTTCCTCGACCCGTCGGTGAAATTCGGCCTCCAGTTCGACACCTCCGATGTCGCCGAAGTGCCGCCCGCGGCACTCCCTGCGGCCCCTGCTCCGTCGGCCGTGTCGGTCCCCGCGCCGGCTGCCGAGAAGGCGGAAGCCGAGGACGAGCCGACCGCGCCCAACCAAGGCGGCGCCGAGGTCGTGCGGCTGGATCGCTTCCGCAAGAAATGATTGAGGTCGCGGCGCGCGAGAGCGCAAGCGCGGCCAAACCATCTATATAGATGAGCATCGAGAAGCCGCGCGCATTCTGCGCGGCGGAATGGATGTGCTCATGGACAAGACGACCCGCCCCTCACGCCACTCTTCCACCCGGATCGAGACCGACAGTTTTGGTCCCATCGAGGTCCCCGCCGACCGTTACTGGGGCGCGCAGACCGAACGCTCGCGGCAGAATTTCCGCATCGGGGAAGACCGCATGCCGATTTCGCTCGTGCATGCGCTCGGCATCGTCAAGCTGGCCGCAGCCCAGACCAATCGCGAGCTCGGCCTCATCGACCAGCGCCGCGCGAATGCCATCATCCGCGCTGCGCGCGAGGTGGTCGAGGGCAAGCTCGACGACCACTTCCCGCTGGTGGTCTGGCAGACCGGCTCGGGCACCCAGAGCAACATGAACCTCAACGAGGTGATCGCCAACCGCGCCAACGAGCTGCTCGGCGGTGAGCTCGGCACCAAGAAGCCGGTTCATCCCAACGACCACGTCAACATGAGCCAGTCGTCGAACGACTCTTTTCCCACCGCGATGCATATCGCGGCCGCCGGCCGGATCACGGCCGATCTCATTCCCGCTCTGTCCGAGCTGCTCGGCGCGCTGCGCAGGAAGGAGAAGGCATTCGCGGAGATCGTCAAGATCGGCCGCACTCATACCCAGGACGCGACGCCCCTGACGCTCGGCCAGGAATTTTCCGGCTATGCCGCACAGGTGGAAAGCGGCATCGCGCGATTGAAGGTCGCGGTGAAGGATCTCTATCCGCTCGCGCAAGGCGGCACCGCAGTCGGCACTGGTCTCAATTCAAAGCCGCGCTTTGCAAAGCTGTTCGCCAAGCATGTCGCCGGGATCACGAAACTGCCCTTCACCAGCGCCGCCAACAAGTTCGAGGCGCTGGCGTCGAACGATGCCTATGTGCTGGTGCACGGCGCCATCAATTCGGTGGCCACGGGGCTGTTCAAGATCGCCAACGACATCCGCCTGCTGGGATCGGGCCCGCGCTCGGGGCTGGGCGAACTGATCCTCCCTGAGAACGAGCCGGGATCCTCGATCATGCCCGGCAAGGTCAACCCGACCCAGTGCGAGGCGATGACCATGGTGTGCTGCCAGGTGTTCGGCAATCACACCGCGATCACGGTGGCCGGCAGCCAGGGCCATTTCGAGCTCAACGTCTTCAAGCCCGTGCTCGCCTACAACATGCTGCATTCGATCCGGCTGATGGCCGACGCCGCGCGCTCCTTCACCGAGCATTGCGTCTCGGGCATCCGCGCCGACGAGAAGCGGATCCGCGAGCTGATGGAGCGCTCGCTGATGCTGGTCACGGCACTGGCGCCGAAGATCGGCTACGACAATGCGGCCAAGGTGGCGAAAACGGCGCATGCCAACGGTACCACGTTAAAGGAAGAGGCGCTCCGGCTCGGCTTGGTGTCGTCCGACGAGTTCGAGCGGCTGGTCCAGCCCGAGAAGATGACCCGTCCCGGTTGAGTTGCCGAATTTCGCTAGACCTCCGTAAAGATACGGAGGAAAAAATGGCAAGAAATATAAGATCCGGGCAAGGGGATTTGATTACCGTCAATGTTCTGGCCTTGGCGCATGCTAGGCGGGTGTTTGCCCACGACCGGGCGAAATTGATTGTTTGATGGTATCAGAGGCCGATTGACGAGGACCAAATGGCGATCAAGTCTCATGGGACGCAACGCAGCGCATCATTTCTGAAGATTTCATCCTCCCTGCCGAGGACCGGCTGATGGAGACGCGGCATGGGGAACGTCATCAACCTGAACCGCTTCCGGAAGCGCGCCGAGCGGGAAGCCTCGGAGAAGCAGGCGGAGGCCAACCGGGCGAAGTTCGGCCGCACCAAGGCCGAGCGATCGGCGGAGGAGAAGCGCGAGGCCCAAGCGAAGGAGCGCCTGGATCAGCATCGGATCGAGCGCGAGGAACAGCCATGAAATCGCCCGTCGTCAAGCGATCGATCGTCGTCGCCGGCCACAAGACCAGCGTCAGCCTGGAAGAGGCCTTCTGGAACGGCATGAAGGAGATCTCCGGCCTGCGCAACATGACGCTGTCGGAACTGGTCGGCGAGATCGACAACAACCGCCAGCAGGGCAACCTGTCGTCCGCGATCCGCCTGTTCGTGCTGGATTACTTCAAGGCCCGCGCCATGGCCGTCCTGCCCGAGCAGAAGGTCCCGGCGCAATAGAGCGCGAAGGCGCTCGACAAAACCCGTCGCGAGACCCGCACTTTATAATCACTCTAAGGTGCGGTCGCGGCTGCGTGAGCGCGCTTGACCTGTCCCGCTGCCGTTGAAAATACAGGGCATGACCGACGACAAGATCACGCGCCCGCAAATATCCACGCACATGCCCTCGGGTTCACCCTCGAGTTTGCCCTTGGGGCTGGCCGAACGCGGCTATTCGGGCGTCATCCAGCATCTTTCCGCCAGCGATGCGGGCTCGGCCCTGTCGGACGTCGAGCTGGAAAGCCGCCTGATCGAGCTCGGCTTCGTCGAGGGTGCCAAGGTCGAGATCCTGCACGAGGGCATCGTCGGCCGTGACCCGATCGCCGTGCGCGTCGACAACGTCACCATCGCGGTGCGCCGTCGCGAAGCCATGGCCATCATCGTCGCGTAGATAGCGACCGGACCTTGATCCCATGGAAGCTCCCCTGCTGCATCTGGCCCTCGTAGGCACGCCGAACAGCGGCAAGACCTCGCTGTTCAATGCGCTGACCGGCAGCCGGCAGAAGGTCGCGAACTATCCCGGCGTCACCGTCGAGCGCAAGGAAGGCTTCTTCGTCACTCCCTTGGGACGCCAGGTCTCGGTGGTCGACCTGCCCGGCACCTATTCGCTGCGCGGCCGCAGCCCGGACGAGGAGATCACCCGCGACATCGTACTCGGCAAGGCGTCGGGCGAGACGCAGCCCGATCTCGTGCTGTGCGTGGCCGATTCCACCAATCTGCGCCTGACCATCCGCCTTCTGCTCGAGCTCAAGCGCACCGGACGGCCGATCGTGCTGGTGCTCAACATGTTCGACATCGCGACCCGCCGCGGCATCACGGTGGACGTGGCGCAGATGGCCAACGCGCTCGACGTGCCCGTGGTCACCTCGATCGCGGTGCGCAAGGGCGGCACCGCCGACCTGCTCAAGCTGACCGACGAGATCTCGGCGCAGATTCAGCCCGAGCCGCAAGAGAACACGTGGCGGCCGCTCAGCGTCGCCGAGCTACGCGCCACGCAGCGCGAGGCCGACCGCATCATCGCTTCCACAGTGAGCCTGCCGAGCCGGCCCGACACCTGGACCGCGCGGATCGACGCCGTGGTGCTGCATCCCGTCGGCGGCCTCATCGTGCTCGCCCTCATCCTGTTCGTGATGTTCCAGGCGGTGTTCGCCTGGGCGCAGCCGCTGATGGAGCTGCTGTCGTCCTCGTTCGACGCGCTCGGGCAGTTCGTGCACGACACCCTGCCCGCCGGCCTGTTGCAGAGCTTCCTGCAGAACGGCGTAGTCTCCGGCGTCGGCAGCGTCATCGTGTTCCTGCCGCAGATCATCATCATCTTCCTGTTCATCCTGCTGCTTGAAGATTTCGGCTACATGGCGCGCGCGGCCTTCCTGATGGACCGCATCATGGGCGGCGCCGGCCTGCACGGCCGCGCCTTCATTCCGCTGCTATCGAGCTTTGCCTGCGCCATTCCCGGCATCATGGCGACGCGCGTGATCGACAACAGGCGCGACCGGCTGACCACGATCCTGATCGCGCCGCTGATGACCTGCTCGGCGCGCATTCCCGTCTACACGCTGATCATCTCCGCCTTCATTCCGGCCAAGCAGGTCTGGGGCTTCGTCAATCTCCAGGGCCTCGTGATGTTCGGGCTCTACGCCGCCGGCATCACCAGCGCGCTTCTCGTCTCGTTCCTGATCAAGTTCTTCATGCTGCGAGACTACGCGCCGGCGCCGTTCATGCTGGAGCTGCCCGACTACAAGATGCCGCGGCTCAAATCGATCGCGATCGGCATCTTCACCCGCGCAAAGATGTTTTTGCAGCGCGCCGGCACCACGATCTTCTCGATGATGGTCCTGATCTGGTTCCTGGCCTCGTTCCCGCAGCCGCCGGTGGGCGCCGCGGACCCCGCCATCAACTACAGCCTCGCCGCGATCCTCGGCAAGGCGATCGCGCCGCTGCTCGCGCCCGTCGGTTTCAACTGGCAGATCGCGGTGGCGCTGATCCCGGGCATGGCGGCGCGCGAGGTCGCGGTGGCAGCCCTCGGCACCGTCTATGCGATCGAGGGCGGCAAGGAAGCGGCCGAGCAGATCGGCCAGGTGCTGGCGACGAAATGGTCGCTGGCAACCGCCCTGTCGCTGCTCGCCTGGTACATCTTTGCCCCGCAATGCGCCTCCACGCTCGCGGTGATCCGGCGCGAGACCGGAAGCTGGAAATGGATGGCGACCACTTTCGCCTACATGCTGGCGCTCGCCTATGCCGCGAGCCTTGCGACCTACAACATCGCGGTGGCGCTGGGCGCCGGCTAGCACTCCACGTTCGACGGGCTCGCTTTCGCGGACCTCCGGCCCCCAAAACCAAAATCTCGAAAACAACCCCATGCAAAGTAGCCGGCGGCGGCCGACGCCGCCCATGCATATCGGAAAATCCGTTGATGCGTCGGTCAAATCACCGGCACGATGGATCAAGGCTCGTCAACCCGGACCGTCGCGGGTTCCGCATTGATTTCGATCAATGGCGCGACCCGGTCGCATGTCACGTCCTCTCATCGTCCTGCAAGGAGAGAGCAAATGACTGGACATGCCAGGCTTCTTGGACTGATCGTGAGTGCCGCCCTCTTAACAGCAGCCCCTCTGTCGTTCAGTTATTCGCCGACGGAGGCGCTGTCGGTGTCCGTTGATCGCGCCGAGGCGCGCGTTGGGCGGCCACTGACGCCCATGAGCGTTGCAGGCGTCAACCGCAGAGTACATCGTCGCGCCTATTACGGTGCCGCGGCGGCAGGAGCCGCAGCCTATGGTGCCTACGGCTATCGCCGGGCTTGTGGCTACTATCCGTATCCGCCCTGCTATTGAGGCTCGCGCGAGGCTCGTTGCTTGGCCGCGACGAGCCTCGTCGCTTCTTTCCTCATCATCTCGGTCAGCGGGACGTTTGCGCTGCGGGGCACGCCATCCGCGGTCTCCCGAAAACGCCTCTCAACCATGGTCGCGCCGCTCGAAGACGTTCGTCATATCGGACGCGAATTCACCTTTTCACGCATCGTGTGACAAAAGGCTTCCAACTGACGCTGGATGGCCTCGAAATTGGCGAGCAACTTGTCGGCTTGTTCGCGATCCGCTGACCCCGCAATAAAACTATTTCGCAGAATTGTAAGGTAGGTCACGCGGTTTCGGCCATTGGCCGCCCTGCGCTCGGCGAATTCAAGCTGCTCGAGATCGTGGCTCAGCATGTCCTCGGTGGCGAGCAGCAGCTTCATGATCGTATCGCGATTTTTCTCGCTGAGATCAGCATTGTTCAGGAGACTGAGATAGTGGTCGATGTTGGCCAGGGCGATATACCGGTCCGTCCTGTCCATCGCGCCCTCCTTGGGACGCCCGATGCTATTCGGGAATGTTTGCCGACGCCACCTCTTCGAAGAGCCCTCACAAGCCATTGAGCTAGATCAATGCCCGGCCGGTTCCCGGCGTCAGCGTCGAGGTCTGATCGCGAAGGACCGACGATGGACGCGCTCCTCAAGGAAATCCGGCATAGCCCGCTCTTGTGGATGCTGATCTTCGTGCCCGTGGTGATCGCGCTCGAGCGCATCATGCCTGACGCACATACGCTGCTGTTCGTGCTGGCCGTGATTGCCATCGTTCCGCTCGCGAGCCTGCTCAGCCACGCGACGGAAGCCATCGCGGAGAAGACCGGTGATGCGGTCGGCGGCCTGTTGAATGCCACACTCGGCAATCTGACGGAGCTGATCATCGCGGTCACGGCGCTGCATGCCGGAGAATACATGCTGGTCAAGGCCTCGATCGCGGGTGCCATCGTGACCAATTCGTTGTTCATGCTGGGCGCATCCCTGCTTCTGGGCGGACTGCGACACCACGTGCAGGACTACAACCGCGCCGGCGGCAGGCTCTATTCCGCGCTGCTGCTGATGGCCACGATCGCCCTGTTGTCACCCTCCGCCGTCGCCGACCTCAACTTTCCCGGAAGCGAGACGGCGGTGCACCGCCTGAGTGCCGCCCTGGCGATCCTGCTGATCGCGGCCTACGGCCTCAGCATGCTGTTCTCGCTAAAGACGCATAAGGAGCTGTTCGCCGGCAGCGACCACGGCGAAGCGGCCGGACCGATGCTACCGATCGCGGTGGCAATTCCGACGCTGGGAATCGTGACCGTGCTGGTTGCGCTGGTGAGCGAGATTTTCGTCGAGTCCGTGCAGAAGGCAGCCGAAGCGCTGGGCATGAGCCCGGCGTTCGTCGGCTTCATCGTGGTCGCCCTGGTCGGCGCCGCGGCCGAGATGGCGGTGGCATTCGGCGCGGCACGCCGCAACCGGCTTGATATGAGCGTGAGCATCGCGCTCGGAAGCGCGGCCCAGATCGCCTTGTTCGTCGCCCCCGTTCTCGTGCTGCTCAGCTATGTCGTCGGGCCGCAGCCGATGGACCTTGAATTCTGGCCCGGCGCGGTGACCATGGTCATGATTGCCACCGTGGTGACGAGCTTCATCACCAGTAGCGGGCGATCGGCCTGGTTCATCGGCGCTCTCCTGCTGTTCATCTACGCGATCTTCGCGATGACGCTCTACATGGTCCCGCCCGGTTCGCACGGCCCGGTCTAGAACACCGGCCCGGATGGAGCGCAGCTTGTCCGCATGGGGTGCGGCGTTGGCTGCGCCGCACGCATCAGCTTGCCGCCGGTCCGCAAAATAGCCGGCGATCAGCGCCCGAGAACCGAATTGAAGAAATCGAAGCCTCAGGGCATTCTGCTGCCATGGCTTTGACCCTGGCACTTGTGACGACCATCTGCGCCGTTGCGCTGACAGAACGCAGCGTTGAACACCTGCTGTTTGCGATCGCAGCGCTCTTCCTGAACGCAGCTCTGCTGCTGGTTTTCGTTGCCGATTTCGAGAGAGCGATCCTGCTGTCCGGCGTGCTGGCAGTCGCAATCGCCGGTGTATCAATCGTCAAATTCAAGCACAGCGCACTCAAACTGATCGTTTCCGATCTGCCGCTTGCGTTTGCAGGTACAGTCCCATTCTTTGTGTTGCAATACCCACGCATGATGCTGGGTGTTCTGGTCGCCGGCATCCTGCTCGCTCTCGCTTCGATCGCGGTTCTGGTCTACGCCGCCGGATCTCCGATTTCTGTGGCCTTTCGAATTCCCTTGTTCTGCCTTGCACTCATCGGCTTTGCGAAGGCTTCCGCCATAAAGGGCGCCACGTCCCTGCGGCTGACGCTGACGCAAGGGCGGTGCTTTTATTCCACCTTCATGGCCTCGCTCATCGACCCCGCGTCCTGGCGGCAGTTCAATGGGCTGGCTCTGAGCGATATCGCAAACGAACCGCTGCCGCTGAAGGAGGCGATTCCCGAGCGCTCCGGCGACCGTCCGGACATCATCGTCATCCAGCACGAGTCGATCTTCGACCCGCGCATCTTTGGACTGCCGATCGAGCCGGTCGTCGAAGCGTTCCTGTCCCCGGCAGAGGGGGAATTCGGGCGCCTCAACGTGGACATCTACGGTGGCGGCTCGTGGCAGTCGGAATTCAGCCTGCTGACCGGTCTTTCAAGCGCCAGCTTCGGTTCAAGCGCCTACTACCTCTTCAGGAAAGGCGCCGGCCGGTTCCACAGCAGCCTGCCGCGCTCGCTGGCCTCGCTCGGCTACAAGACGACACTCACATCGAGCTGTCGTCGCGACTTTCTCGACTATGACGAGTTTTACGGTTCGATCGGCATCGACGAACGCATCTTCATTGACGACTTTCCGCCGCCCTTTGATATCAGGCGTTTCGAGGCGACGAATTCGGACGCGACGTTTCTGGAAGCGGTGATCGATGCTCATGCCAAGAGGATTGCCGACGACCCATCACCTCGATTTCTTTACGTGCTGACCAACTTCAATCACGGTCCGCATAATCGGCGGCTTGTGCCGCCCGGACAGCTTGAGCAGGAGCGCGCCTTTGCCATGGCCAGCCTCGCCGATGCCGAATATGCCGAATACTACGCGCGGCTCGTCGAGACCGCCTCGACCTGGCAAAAGCTCAGAGAGAAGCTGGCCAACAGGTTTCCGGGGCGACCTGTTCTCGTGATGCACTATGGAGACCACCAGCCCGTATTGACGAGACGGATCGATCGCCACCTGGAAGGTCCGGAAGACAGCCGGCGTCCGTTTCGCACATTCTACGCGATCGAGGCTTTGAATATCCCCCAGTTCGACCCCGGACGGGGCGCTGACCTCGATATCGCTTTTCTTGGAACCGTCGCCTTGCAACGTGCGGGCCTGCCGCTTGACCCAATATTCGCCACGCGTGCGAGCTTGCTTGACGATTGCGGAGAAACCTACTTTGCATCGGCCTCCGAACGGAAACGCCGATTCCACCGCACGCTTGTGGATCGGGGCTTGATAGACTTGAAGCCGCGCGTTCAGCACGCCCGCTAGCGCGGCGCATTCTTCCATGCTTTGCTCGGCGCCACCATGCAGGAGGTTCATATGGATGACCGGACCGTGCGGCTTGCGCTGGAGCGTCACTGGAATGCGTCGGATGCCGGCGATTTCGACGTCGAGCATGACATCTACCGCGAGGATGCCGTGCTCGATTATCCGCAGTCCGGCGAGCGGATCCGTGGCCGGCATAACATCAGGGAGAGCCGGTTCGTGCAGCCGAACAGGAAGCGCTTTTCGGTCCGGCGAATTGTTGGCGGCGGCGATCTCTGGGTGACTGAATTCACGCTCAGCTATGACGATGTACCGTCTTACGCCGTGAGCATCATGGAATTCCGCGAAGGATTCGTGGCGCACGAAACGCAATATTTCGCCGACCGGTTCGAGCCGGCGCCGTCGCGCGCGCGTCTCGTCGAGCGCGTCTGAATGGACGGCAAGCCGCTATCTGCTTCCATGCGATCCTTCACCACCGAGAGGCTGACCGCCGAAAGGCTGCACGAAGGTCACTTAACGGATCTGGTCGCGCTGCACCTCGATCCCGAAGTGTCCCGTTATCTCGGCGGCGTGCGCTCGCCCGAGGCGACGAAGGCTTATCTCGCGGTCAACATGGCCCATTGGGATCGTCACGGCTTTGGGCTCTGGGCACTGAGAACGCCGACGGGGGAGTTCGCCGGGCGGGCAGGAATTCGGCACATTCTTTTGGATGACGTCGACGAGATCGAGATCGCCTACACGTTCAAGCGCAGTCTTTGGGGCCAGGGACTTGCAAGCGAAATCTCGAGCGCGCTGACGAACATAGGACTGGCACAGCTCGAGCTGCCGTCCCTTATCGGCGTGGTTTCCGCCAAGAACGGTGCATCCCGTCGCGTGTTGGAGAAATCAAATTTCAGCCTGGAGCGGAGCACGATTCATCGCGGCGAAGACGTCGTGATTTACCGCACCCGACGATGAGAGCCACGGGGCAATCGCGGCGGTGAGATCAGGTTGTGTACGGCGTGTCTGAACCGGTCCCGCCCCGTCGACGACTAATCCCACTACAGCGCTCGACGTGGCCGTCCAGACGGGGGCAAGCCGGGATGTCCATCCTTCCGCAGGGGGTTAAGTTAATGGAGCCACGCAAGCAGCCACGCCAATGGACGCCGCCGGCGCCCCCGCCCCCGCGCAGCCCGGCCATCGCCCCCTCGAAAGTATCGGCACAGTCATCCCGCTCCGAATGGGGGATCGTGGAATACTTCGTGTCGTTCATCTTTCACGTGCTGTTCTTCGGCCTCATCGCAGGCTTGTTGCGGACGCGGTTTCCGCTCGATCTCGGCCTGTTCATCTTCTTCACCAGCGAGAGGATGACCGAGTGGGCGTTGCGCAAGGTCGGGATACGGCTCGTTCCCGACTCGCTCGGCGAGACGTTCGTGCATTCCTTTGTGTGGGGGACCGGCGCATCCATCTTGCTCACGCATTGGAGGGCGGCCGCACCCGCCTGGCTGGTGCCGCTCGGTCTCGTCGATCCGCCCTGGTCCATGCTTGTTGCCATGGCCGTCGGATGCGCCCTGCTCACGGCCGTCTCGACGGCGGTCGTCAGGCGCGTGCTGCCGTGGTTCGGGATCAGGCTCGCGCGTGACAGCCTGGCATGGACGATCACCTATGGCCTGGTTGGATTTGCCATCCTGGGCCTCGTTCTTCTCGTCCTCGCCGCCCTTTGAGGAATTCGCAGCGCCTCGCCTCGGCGAGGCTACGCGGGCGACCCGGTCGTTGCGGCGTTCTTGTCGGTCAGAATGCTGACGCTGATCAGGAGAACCCAAATTGGGAATACCACGATGCTCCAATCGAAATAGTAGCTGCCAATCAAAAGGATCGCTGCGATCAGGTATCCGCCAAGCGCCAGCCAGCGCGGCGTGAGGCCGGTGTAGACGCCGATCGTCGACGTCGTGATCATGAAGACGGATGCTGTTTTCACCACGTAGATGTTGATCATTCCGTAGGCCAGTGCGCGTCCGAAATGGAACGTCGCCGAATTGACCAGGACTTCCGGGGCGGCGTGAAACGCGAGTATGATCGCTCCCACGACGGCCGCTGCCGCAAACAGCATCGCCAGGAGCAGAAGACCGCTGCCAAGGAACACGGTTGCGAAGAACTGGTCCTCGCGCTGCCCAAGCCTGTCGCGGAGTGCACCGACGAACCAGAGAAAGGCTATTCCGGCAAAAGGCACCAGATTCAACGCGATCACGACGTTGGTCGCTCCGGTGTGCAGCCAGGCGCCCGTTTCCATGGGATCCCGCGGCACCGAATGCCGCATCAGCAGGAAGACTGCAAAGAGCAGGATCGAGAACACGACACCCGCGATAGCGGCGGCTCGCGGGGTTCGCAAATGGGCGTGCATCACGCTCGGCCGGTCAGCAGAATCGCGCATGGCAGTGCTCCCCTCTCAAGAAAATGGCCCGCGGGGACCATCACCGCCCAAAGCGCGATACCTGTGAGGCACAGAAACGAGGCCGGGAATCGCCACGATCGATCTGCCCGCGGACGAAGCAGGTCATTGCATGTGGTTCTCAGCCCAAACTATTGATCAAGATCAACGCCGCCCTCGGTAGCCGGAGCCAGGGACGATGACAGAGGTGTGCCTGATCAGGGGAGGAATGATGGGTTTCGCTTCGCTCTACCCATCCTACAGTCTTAGCGGACGCTCTTTTGCTGCGCTCGGTGAGCGCGACTTGCCAATGAGTCTACGCGGCGGTCAGCAGACTTACCCCTAGCGGAAATAATCCAGCACCAGATCGAGGTCGGAGCGGCCGGCGGCGGCGCCGTTGAGGTCGGCGTCGATCACCCGGCGGCAGGCTTCCACGGCGGCGTGGTCGCCGAGATCGTTGGCGGCCTCGAGCACGAGCCAGGCCGCATCGACCGAGGCCTTGTCCGGTTTCGCTCCGCCGGCATCGGCACTCAGCGGCTTGTTGAGGGTCTTGTTGAGATTCTTGCGGGCTGCGGTGCCGAATTGAGGCAACATGGCAAATACTCCCCTGCCAATTCCCTGTTCAGTGCATCTGGAGTTCGGCGCTGCGGCCTGCCGCCGGATCGGCAGCGGTGCTGTTCTTGCGCGACTGGTAGAACTTCAGGATGCTGCGTGACGTCTCGATCTTGAGCCGGCCGAAGTCGCGCTCATTGTCCTTGAGGTCGCGCGCGGTGATCAGATGATCCTTGGCGCCGAGGAACAGTAGCGACATCGTCGTGTCCCACGAGAAATTCAGTGCCTTGCACAGCACCAGCAGCATCTCGCGATTGCGGTCCATCAGCGCGCGCTCGATCACGTCGACCGGCAGCGCCGAGAGCAGCGACAGGCCGATCTGCACCTCATCGAACCGGTGCTGGCGCGCATAGTTCGAGATCGAATCCTGGTTGAGGTTGCCCTGGCGGTGCTGCGTCGTCACCACGCGCTTGGCGACGAAATAGGTCCGCGAGGACGGTCCGAATTTCGATTGCAG
The DNA here is from genome assembly GCF_024199885.1 of Bradyrhizobium sp. CCGUVB23. Classification (NCBI taxonomy): domain Bacteria; kingdom Pseudomonadati; phylum Pseudomonadota; class Alphaproteobacteria; order Hyphomicrobiales; family Nitrobacteraceae; genus Bradyrhizobium; species Bradyrhizobium sp. CCGUVB23. The sequence goes on along the minus strand of NZ_JANADQ010000001.1, from coordinate 6,518,320 downwards.
GTCGCCGGTGACGCCAGTCACCGAGCTCTGGATCTGCGACATCATCTCCGGCCGCTCGCTCTCGAGCCGGCGGCGGACGTCCTCCGACGCTTTCGCAATGAGCTGCTGGAAGATGTGCCGGGGCACGTCCTTGCGGAGGCCAAGCTGCTCGGCGAGGATCGAATCGCCGTCGGCGCGCCTCACCATGTGCAACAGGCTGGAGCCCGAGAAGCGCGCGCCCTCGTTCCTGGCGACCGAGGTCACGACCTCCTGGTTGCCGCGCTTGACCAGCACGTCGGTCACGGCTTCGCCGATCGACTTGCGCTGGGAGATTGCCAGCAGATGATCCTGCCCCTTGCGCAGGGCGTTCTCGATCAGCGTCTTCTCGTCGAGCCGGTCGGACTCGCGCAGAACGGGGCCGGCGACCGCAATCTCGTCGTCGAAGGCGAGCTGATGCAACACGTTGAGCGGGGCGTGGTCGCAGGCGACCATCAGATCGGAGAGCTGCGCCCGCGCCGCCACCTCGATCTCGTCGGCGAGCTTGCCGATCACCTCGCCGAACATGCTGATCTCGTCGGCGCTGTAGCGGCCGGTGATCAATAGGTCGGTCGCATGCCACAACGCACGTGCACGGCTTTCGTCGGTGCCGCGCGCGATCGCGTCATCCAGATCCTGCAGAAGCGATTTCGCTTCGTTCATGGCGAATGTCCCCAGTTCTTGGCGGGCCGCCCTGTCCGCTTGGCAGCACGCCGAATTCCTCTGGGAACCACGCTAGCCGTAAAACGCGAGAATTCGGTAAAATCGGCAAATCAGTTTTTCCGAGCAAAATTCCCTAAAATTTGCGCTGATAGCTTTACGCCAGCGTAAGAGCGCAAGGCAGGCGGATTAAGGTCAAACGCAACAAACGCGCTGCGCATTGCTGTGCCCTCTCCCCTTGTGGGAGAGGGCAACTCCGCAGGCAGATGCGTGCTCATTCAGGTGAGGGGTCTCTCTCCGCGCACACATCTCTCGCAGTGAATTCGCGGAGAGAACCCCTCATCCGGCGCTTCGCGCCACCTTCTCCCACAAGGGGAGAATTAGCTCTCCAGAGGCTTCTATGCGGTTCTATTCGCCTACACTTAAGCCATTGAGCTTCCAGGAAATATGTCCATATGATAGTGTGTGCCTCTATCGGCTTTTACACACATCATTGAGACACTTTCTGGGACACAAATGGCGCGCAAAGTCCGCAACAGCCTGCTCGAAAGCCGCAGCGCGCGGCTGAAATTAGCAGTTCGCCGCAAGCCGTACACCGGTTCTTCGCTAGGGCGCGGCATGGCGCTGCTCTACCGGCGCAACAAGACCAACGGCAGTTGGGTGGCGAAGGTCAGCGACGGCCACGGCTCTTACTGGACCAAAGCCTTCGCGGAGGCTGACGACTTCGACGCCAGCGACGGCAAGACCATCTTGGACTTCTATCAGGCGCAGGATGTTGCGAAGTCGCTCGCGCGCAGGCAGCCCGGCGATATCGGCGACGACAGCCGTCCGGCGACGGTCAGCGAGGCGTTGGATCGCTACGAGGACGACCTGAAGGCGCGCAATGGCAGCGTCTACAACGCGCGCCATCCGCGCTCGCATCTCACGTCGGTCCTACTATCCAAGCCGGTCCAGTTGCTCGACGCCAAGGAACTCAACGTCTGGCGCAACAGCCTGCTCGCGAGGGGACTGGAGCCCGCGAGTGTCGTCCGCTACTGCAAAGGCCTCCGCGCCGCCCTGAATCTCGCCGCATCGCACGATGCACGCATTCGCAACAACGAGGCATGGCGAACCGGCTTGGAAGCGCTTCCCGACGCAACGGTTGCGCGCAATGTCATCCTCGATGACAAAACCGTGGGCCGGTTCATCAATGCCAGCTATGCGCATTGTTCCGCGCTCGGCCTGTTCGTCCACGTGCTGGCTGAGACCGGTGCACGGCCATCGCAGGCGACGCGGCTTCTGGTCGAGGACCTTCATGGCGGCGCGAACCCGCGACTGTCGATGCCGAGGTCGGCCAAGGGCGGGAGCAAGAACCGCGTTGCGCGCAAGCACGAGCGCGTCAACGTGCCGATCAGCGAGGCGCTTGCGGCAAAGCTGAAGAAGGCCGCCAAGGTCACAAGCCGGATGCGCCGTTGCTATTGCAGGGTGACGGCCAGCCATGGAGCAAGAGCCCAAGCAACGACTACCGCGAGGACATTGCGGAGGTTGTGCGCGCGATCGGCCGCGATCACGAAGAGGTGACGCTCTACGCATTGCGGCACAGCAGCATCGTCCGCGCGCTCAAGCGCAACGTGCCTGTGCGGATCGTCGCCGCAACGCACGACACCTCAGTCGCGATGATCGAGCGGACCTATAGCAAGCACATCACGGACCATACCGACGACATCTCGCGCGCGGCGCTGCTTCAGCATGAGCCGCCGCTTGCCTCTGTCCCCGGAAACGTCACCCCGATCGCGGGGCGCTGACGATGGGCAGCAAACCGCGCAAGACCGAGCCGTCGCTTGACGATCCGCACTGGCTGCCGGCTCAAGAGGAATACAAACTGCTCTATCAGCGCCGCGGGCATTCGAAACTCGCGAGCCTCGATATGAACAAAGCACTCGCCAGCGGTCGCGTGCGCTGCATGCGGCGGAACATCGAGAGCGGGGACCCCGAACCGCTGACACGCGAGTTTTGGGCCCACCGCGAACTCGTGGCCCACGCCACTGCCTCGTTTACTCGGACCCGTGATGGTCCCGATCCAGTCGGGTTTGTGTACTTCCTCTGGCACCCGGACGTTGAGAAGGTCTGGCCAGCGCTGCGCCAAACGGATGACGAGACGGCGCCAGTGCGAGCCAAGCCGGGGCCCAAGCCGAAAGATGACTGGCACACGCTGATCGCGCAATGGCTGATCGCGGTAGCCGTTGACGATCCAAAGCGCCTGCGCAACGTCGACACCTTGGTCGTAGAAGCTACAGCCTTTCTGGACGACGGGATAGAGTGGGCGCCCTCAGATCGCAAAGACCTGCGCAAGAAGCTCGTCGAGTTGTTGATCCTGGTACGACGCTAATTGCCCCCGAATTACCCCCGAATTACCCCTGACCTTCTTCCGATGAATTTTCTAGGGTCCGCCGGATTGTTGGAGGACCAGCATGGCTTATCGCCCCGAAGTCACGGGTAGGAAGATCACCTCGATGGGGATGGTGACGGGAACCGATCTCGACGCCTACAGCATCGAAGCGTTCTGCGTAAGGCACAGCATCTCGGTCCCCCAGTATTACAAGATGCGCAAGCTCGGCCTCACGCCCGTCGAGTTTCGCGTGGGCACGCGCGTCCTGATCAGCCGTGAAAGCGCCGCAGCGTGGCGGCGCGAGCGCGAGGCTGACACGAACGCTGCCGCCGGCGCCGCCGAGTAATCGGCGCCGGCACACTAAAAATTTGGATCTGAGTTTCGCCGAGGCAATCGCCGCTCGGCTGAGGCGAACTATTGCGTCAAAGGAGCGGAGATGTCGTAGCAAAACGGGCAAAGGGGCGCCGTCGCGAGATGGCGCCCTCTTCATTCTTGGAGGACAGCTCAATGCTCACCAAGCCGCATATCTGGACTGCTATCCACCTGCATGCCGCCGTGCGCCTGGTCGCCGGGCTACGTTGCCCTTGCTGCGAGCGCGAACTCCGCGCACAGGATGTTGAGCCGCTCGACCACGGCGACGTTCGCATCGTCTGCCTCGGGTGCCATCGTGACCTATTCGCGATCGAGAGGCAGTGATGGCGGGCCTCATCAAGACCCTGAGCGGCTCGCTGGTAGCCGCGCTCGACCGTGCTGCACTTCCAGTCCGCGAGCGCGAAAGCCAGCGCATTCCCGCGTTGGGGGCCGTCCGGCTCGCTGCCAATGGCGACTGTCTTTCCGTCACCGCGACCAGCATCGACGGCACCATCAGGACCAGGCTCGAGACCACGGCCGAGGGCGACATGGCGTTGCCGCTGGAACGGCTCACCAGCCTTGTGCGTCATTTGCCTGCCGACGCCGAAATCACGATCGCCGCCGACGACAAGGGCGCAACGATCACCTCGGGCAGATCAATATTCAGGCTGCCGGTCATTCCGCTTGAAGATCTGCCGCAGATGTTCGGGCTCGGCGAGATCACCGGCGCCATCGAGGTCGAGGCCAAGATCGCGCGCGACCTGTTCGCGCGGCCAGCATTCGCGATCACGCAGGAAGAAACACTGTACTTTCTCCGCGGCATCTGCCTGTACAACACCGAGAAGAATCTCGTCGGGGCTGCCAGTGATGGCGTGCGGGCCTGCTTCATTACGACTCCAGCGGCAACCTCGCTCTCGGTCGATCGCTCGCTGATCGTCCACCGCGACTTGGCGAAGGTCATTGTTCGCCTTCTCGCCAATGCCACTGGCAAAGTCGTACTGCGCCGGACGGATCGGTTGTTCGGACTCGATGGGGCGAGCTTCGCGCTCACCGCCAAACTGATCGACGCAACGTTTCCCGACTGCGAGCGCGTGACCGCGGGCGAGAGGCCGAACGCCGTCCTCGTCGACCGCATCAAACTCGCGGAATCGCTCGCCCGCTTCAAGGCAGCCGCCGATCCGCTCGTAAAAACACAGCGGGTGACACTGCGCTGGGATGCTGATGGCCTGCACCTGAACTCGCACGACAACGTCGAGGATCTCGCCGCCGAGACCGAGGGCGAGGCCGTTACCGCGATCCAGCTTCCCCACCTCCTCGATCTCGTCGGCTCGGTGCGGGGCGACTGCATGAGGCTCGCCACCAAGAATTCAGGCAGCCTCATCGCCATTACCGATCCCGACGACGCAAGTTTTGCGGCGTTTCAGTCACCGCTCAGGGTTGGGTGATGTCATGAACGACCTTCTCGCCGCAGCACTTGATTACGCCGCCCGCCGGCTGCCGGTGTTCCCAATTGTGCCGCGCGGCAAGACGCCGGCGGTTGCGCGCGGCTTCTATGCCGCGACGACCAATCCGGCAACCATCCGCCGCTACTGGACCGATCCCGATCGGAACATCGGGATTCCGACCGGAGCGTCTTCCGGCGCCTGGGTGCTCGACATTGACGGCGACGAAGGCGCGGTAAGCCTGCGCGACCTCGAGGTGAGGTACGGAGCCATCCCGAAAACGCGCAGTGTGATCACTTCGCGAGGCCGCCACCTGTGGTTTGCATATCCCGGTGCGATCCCGTCCTCCGCGGCCCGGATCGGTGACGGCCTCGATGTTCGCGCCGATGGCGGTTACGTTGTCGCACCGCCATCCGTCCATGAATCCGGCCACATCTACGCCTTCGAAGATGCGCAGACGCCATTGGTCGAGGCGCCGGCCTGGCTGATCATCGCGGCTCGCACCAAGCCCATCAGATCAATCAGCGAGGCCGCGCTCGCGACGATCCGTCCCATAGGCAACACCAGCGGTCGCGCCTACGGCCAGGCCGCGCTGCGCGACGAGACCGCGATACTCGCCGCAACCCCGCGCGGCTCGCGAAATCACGCGCTCAACAAGGCTGCTTTCAACCTCTTCAGGTTGGTCGCCGGCGGCGAGCTCACCGAGGCCGAGGTCGTCGAGTCGCTCCGGCAGGCCTGTCTGGCGAACGGCCTCGCCCAGGACGACGGCTGGAACAGCGTGGGGGCCACAATCCGCTCAGCCCGTATGGCCGGAATCCAGCATCCGAGATCGCGGGGCACGCCATGACCGAGGTGCTGCGCCCATATCAGGCCATGGTCATCGAAGAATTTTGGCGTGCGGTCGAGGCGGGGCAGCGCCGGATCATTATCGTCGCGCCGACCGCGTCGGGCAAAACCGTGATCGCGCGGGCCATCATCGAGCAGGCCCGCTGCAAAGCCTCTAGCTCGCTGTTTCTCGCCCACCGCCGCGAGATCATCACCCAGACCAGCAACAAGCTGCGCGGAATTCCGCACGGTGTCATCCGGCCCGGAGACCAGCCGCGACCGTTCGAGCTCGTGCAGGTGGCGAGCGTGCAGACGCTACATCGCCGAGCCATCAAGGCGGGCACGATGGAATTGCCCGAGGCCCAGTACGTCATTGTCGATGAGGCCCATCACGTCGTCGCACGCAGCTATCAGTCCATCATCGAGCACTATCCCGACGCAGTCTTGCTCGGCCTGACCGCAACGCCGTGCCGTGGCGACGGCCGCGGGCTCGGCAACGTCTTTCAGGTGATGTTGCAGTGTCCGCAGGTCGGCGAGCTGGTCGCGCAGGGCTATCTCGTCGGGACGAAGGTTTATGCCCCGGTCGATCCCGATCTCCATGGCGTCCACATCCGCCACGGCGATTATGTCGAAAGCGAGCTCGCCGATCGGATGGACAAGCCGAAGCTGGTCGGCGACATCATCAGCAACTGGTACAAGTTCGGTGAGCGGCGGAAGACCGTCTGCTTTGCGACCTCCGTCCGCCACAGTGTCCATATCAGAGACGAATTCATTGCCTCCGGTGTCCGCGCCGAGCACATCGACGGCACGACGCCGATGGATGAGCGCGACGCGACGCTTGCGAGGCTGGCCTCCGGCGAGCTCGAGGTCGTCACCAACTGCATGGTGCTGACCGAGGGCTGGGACATGCCGGTGCTCGGCTGCATCATCCTGGCGCGGCCCACGAAGCAGATGGGGCTTTACCGCCAGATGATCGGTCGCGGACTTCGCCCCGCGGCGGACAAACCCAACTGCATCGTCATCGATCATAGCGGCGCGACCTATAGGCTCGGCTTCGCCGAGGACTACGTCGAGTGGACGCTCGATCCCGATCACCACGCGGAGAATTCGACCCACGCCGCCCGTACCGGCGACAGGCCTGGCGGGCCTAGGATCGTCGAATGCCAGGATTGTGGCGCCGCTCGCGTCGGCGGGATGGCCTGTCTCAGCTGCGGATATTTGCCGGCGCCATCGCCATGCGCCATTGAGGTGATCGATGGCGACCTCGGCCTCGTCGCTTCTTCGCGCAGGGCCCGACCCCATTCCGACGACCCCCATCTCCGCGACGAATGGCACTCCATGCTCGCCGGCATCGCGGCCGAGCGCGGCTACAAGCCCGGGTGGGTCGCTCACCAGTACCGCTACAAGTTCGGCGACTGGCCGCCCCACGGCGCACGGCCGGTGCCGGTCGAGCCATCGGTCGAGGTCCGGCGCTGGGTGCAATCTCGGATGATCGCCTACGCCCGCGGGAGGAAATCCGCATGAAAACGAAGCGCACCACAACTGAGCGTTACGTCCGGATCTACCACCGAATGATGCAGACGCAGGCCTGGCGGAGCCTCGACGGCAACGCGCGCGCCATCTACATCGAACTCGCCATGCTCTACCGCGGTAACAACAACGGCAGCATCGGCTTCTCGGCACGCGAGGCGGCACGGTCAATTCTAGTTTCGAAGGCGACTGCCGCCCGAGCCCTGATCGTTTTGCAAGATCGCGGCTTTATCGTCGCCACCACCAAGGGGCGCTTCGATATTAAGCGCCAGGCCACCGAGTGGCGGCTCACCGAGTTCAGATGTGATCTCACTGGCCAGCCCGCCTCTCGTGACTTCGAGACCTGGGTTACCGCAGACATCATCCCGCTCCGTACCCGTCGAGAGAGTGCAGAGAGGGGTACAGATGGATAGCTTAAGAGTGTCTCACCCACGAGACCGGACCCGGTCTCACCTACGAAACCGTGGGAAGACTTATGGTCCCGTCCGTGAGACCACAAGGTCTCACCCACGAGACCGTGTGGTCTCACCCATGACACCACAAGGTCAACTTTCCAGATCGCCGACATCACTGACCTTGGAGCCGGTTGACGGGCAAGCGATTCAAGTTCGAACGCCGTGAGGCTGATCTCTACCCGATGTCACCGACAATCTACTGCCGCGAAAGCGGGCGGCTTTCTCAGTCTGGCGAAGCTGGAGCTGCGCCGGTCGGTCGTCAGCAAGTCAGGCATTCGCCGCTCAGGACAAATTGCGCTATACTGGGTTCATGCTCCAAAGCACCGGTCGGATGTCATTGAACCAGGAACCAAAAGTCGAGATCCTACCACCTCATCATGCGATGGCATTGGATACGCTAGGGCGCCAACAGGAGGGGGTACCCACCCCGTAGAGCATTGGCACGCAAAGCAATACCACCGGACATAAGGTCACTGTGTAGGTCTTATACAGGCGAGGCCGTGCGATCGCTTGCCGCCATCATGCGTCAGGCCGATGCGCCACCCAGCGCACGAATACAGGCCATCGCCATCCTGTTGGACCGCGGTTGGGGCAAAGCCGTTCAGCCGATCGCCGGCGAGGACGGCGAACCGCTTCGCATCGTCATCAGGCAGTTCAACGAGACGATTGACGCCGATCTCACGCCGACTGGCACGACCGCCGGGCTGGTAAACTGATCTTTTGGGGACTGATTGCCGAATGGGCGCTCACGTTGGTCGTGATCTTCAAGTTTTGCGATGATGAAGAAACGGCCGACGAGAGTTAGGATCGTAGGCCCGCTCGCCGGGCCGACGCACGCAAAATCTTAGAGACCGCGAGCCAGGACGTTTCTGACGCTGGTCGCGTGCCAGGCGCCGCCACGGGGTCCCAGTATCCCTTGAGCGTTCAATCGATCGGCGATTTGGCGCAGCGAATTCGCCCCGTTCTGCTGAATTTGCTGAATGAGGGGGAGTACCGCGACGGCGTGGTTGTCGGCGGCTTGCCGAATTTGATGGATCGCTCGCTCTCGGGCGCCTTGGAGATCTGGATTACCAAGCTTGACGCCGCGCACCTTCGCTGCAGCAAGCGCAGCGCGAGTGCGCGTTCCAATCAGCGTGCGTTCCTTTTCCGCCAGCGCAGCGAACAGGTGCAGGACAAACGGATCGACGTCGGCGCCGAGTTCGGCGACGAGGAACGGCACCCGATGCACCATGAGGCCGCTGATGAAGTGGACGTCGCGGCTGAGGCGATCCAGCTTGGCGACGCCGAGGTGACACTTGTACTTCTTGGCGTGCGCCAGCGCGGCTCTGAGCTGAGGACGGCGGTCCAAGGCATCGTGGCCCTTGCCCGAGTCCACCTCGACAAATTCATGCACGATGTGGAAGCGCTCGGGATACCTCTATAAAATCCGCTGTATTTGACTATACCACCGTTTAGATTCTGTACGATCCGCGTTTTCGGAATCGCAGCGAGTCATTCTTGCCGTGTGCGCGTGTGCAGGCCCATGCTTCATGCCTCCAGCCCGTCGGCGTCTCTACCGTTTGGGGGTAACGTGGTTGCACTTTGTGCCGTGGTTGTTTCCTCTCAGCTAGGGTAGAATAATTCGGTGCGGCAGCGATCCCTATGCCTGCGACGAAAATGGGTTGCTGTGGAAGGACGGTCGTCTGCCGCACTCTCGCGAGGGGCCAATGACCGACTACGATCCTGACGCTCCGAAGTCCGCCGAAGAGATCGAGCTGGAAGACACGATCGCCGATCTGGTCTATCGCTTGAACCACGCGCGCGAGGGCAGCGCCGAATACAAGTTTATCGAGCGTCAGCTCACCGGCGTCTTCCATGGCAGCGAGCTTGGCGGCCTCATCATCGAAGAGTACGAGATGCGCGCGGAGCTGGCGGTGCCTCGCCGCCGCTAACGGCTGCCGGACCAGTCGGCCAGACACCTATCATGCCCGGCGCAACAGTAAGCACACGCTCCGCCTAGCGTCACGGGAGGGGGGAGGACCCGGGGGCATTAGTCGGGATTGAAGCGACCAAGGTACCGGTACCGGTTACTGTGGCACGTCTTCTACATCATTTTCCGCGAGGCACTTGAGTACTGGGGCGTGTACTCAGTAAGCGGCTTGGCCGACTGATGTCCGCTCAACCCCCAACAGCGGCGGCAGAGCGGACATTGCTCGAGGTCGCAGAAGGGCCAACAGGAGACATCGACTTACGGTTGCCTGGCCGGGCCGATCTGCGGCGCGCGCACAGGCTTGGCCATCCCGAAGAAGATCGTGACACCTTGTCCGCCGCAGCGGGTTGAGAGCGCCTCGTCGGGAACGCCGAAGCAGCTATCTATATCCTGCCAATTATTCATGACCCAAACGTCGCCTGCCGGCCCAATGGCAAGATCGGTCTGCATCTGCAAGCCCCCGCCGACATAACCGCCAAGTGGCGAAATCTGGTCTCCCGTCTTCGTTCCTGGCGGGCAATTTTCTGTACGGACACCGCACAGCTGAGTAATTGGGCTATTCGGAGCGGCAAAGTTCGAGACCCAAACGTTGTCGTTGCCGTCAATGGCCGCAGCCCAAGGACCGGGTAGACCGCCGCCCTTGAAAGGCGAGCCGGGATATTCGCTGCCGTCGGGCTTCAACAAGGTGACGCTGCCGTCACCACCGCGATGTTTAGACATTGTTCGTGTTAAGACTTCATCCGCGTTGCCGCCGAGCTCTAACCTTGCGATCATATCTGCTACGGTCAACTCCCCTCGGATCGAGTTACCTAGCCGGTTTGTCACCCACACATTGCCTTGACTGTCGATGCCAAGCCCGCTGCCGCTCCAACCAGTGCTGAACTTCTCTGCTTTGCTCGGATCAGAGGCAGGAAACCTCGTTGCGTGGGCCCCAGCGCCATTCGTCACCCAAATACGGTCCTGTTGATCAATGGCTAGATGGAACGGGCCTAGGAACGACTTACACGGTTCTACTTCACGCCCCTCGCATACGATCTGCCCTTTGTTCAGATCCCCTTTTGGAAAATGAAGTAGCTGGTTTTTGCTGACGCCCAGTGCCCACATATCGCCATTCGGCGCGGCAATAATGCCCTGCATCAGCCCGAGCTTGCCGTTGAACGTAATTCCCTCTGGGGGCGTCAACGGCTTGCCGTTCTTATCGAACACCGCGATGGACTTGCCGCCGTAGCTACTGATCCAAGCACTATCGTTAGCATCGACTGCTAAGCCGAATGAGCCCCCCTGCATTCCTCCACCAGCGAAACCGGTAGTGATTGGGGATAACGGTTTTCCATTCGGGTTGAACTTGGTCGCGTTACCCTGCCAAAGATCATCCTGTCCCTGCCAGCCAATTGTAAAGTTGTCGCCGGTCCATAGGTTGCCTTCGCTGTCGAACATTGCCCCGCCGCCTGCGCGATAGCCTCCCCCGTCGAACTTCAACGGCAGCACCCAGGCACTCGGAGGGAATTTCAGGTATGGCATGAACGGGACCTGGCGCATGGTTTTACCCGCAGGCACTGGATAGAACTCGCTTAGCAATCGAAACGACCGCTCGGGCTGATACCAGGGATAGCGGGCAATCGCCTGCGCCGCCGTCAGCGTGTCCGTCGGCGCGCTTCCCTTCGGAGGTGTCACGGCTGCAAATAGGCTGCTGCATGCGTCTGGTTTTACTAGCGTAGCGCAAGCGGACAGCAGGTCGGTCAGGGTAGCGAAGTTCGCCATGGTGGGGGTCTGGCTCCCGTTAAGCGGGTCTTGAATAGTCGGACCCCATCCACCTGTCTGAAGATCGACAAAGCTCGGGACGTTGCCGGCGGCGATCTTGAGACCAAGCGCATGACCTTTGATCGCAGTCCCATCAAAGAACTGGTTGTTGGTCCACACCGATGCCACGGTTGTCATCTCGTTGATGACCACTGTGGACGGAGGCGAGTTACCTAAGACCGATACCATCGCAATCGCCGGATTGTCGCCAGCGCCCCTGTTGACCAAGGCTTCGCCACCTTTGGCAACGACATATAAAATCACATCCGCGCCGGGCGTTTCCTGGCTGGTGAGTTGGAAACGGCCGTCACCGTTTGTTCTTGCTTGCGCCAGTTGTTTGGGCTCGCCCGCACTCGCAGCCCAAAGCGTGACGGACGAATTTGCGATACCGCCACCGCCCGCTTGAACTTGGCCCTCGATACGAATAGCGGCCTTGGCCGGGCTGCACGCGAAGCCCAGCGCACCGAGCGTCACAAGCATCGCAACCATTTGCGCTGTGTTGATGAAGAGCGTTCGCACACGGAACATGTTTGCCTCCTTGAAGGGCGGTCTTTGTCCTGAGTGTAAGGCGGCGCGCAGGGTATTTATCTCTCCGGCCGGCCAAGCAACGGTAGCTCGCGGGGCTAGAGCCGCTATGCGACATCGGCAAGAATGAAAGATCGTTGCGCGATCCCCCCGCAGCCGAGCGCGGAACCGCGTATCGAGCGCCGAAGCGAGGCAATAGCCAATGTCGCCTATGGGTCAAAACCGGTAATACTCTGACCGAGCGTAATATTTCCGCTTAGCCCTCAAGATCGGACATCTGCGAGTTGTTGAGTACACGCCCTAGCAGAATTCCCATTTCGATCAGCGTTTGGATATTGCGAGCAAGAGCCCGGCCGGTCCGCCATCGGAAACTCGTAATGCTTGATGGGGAAGGGGTGAGTCAATTTGACTCACAGAAGCTCCTTGCGGAATTGCGACATCAACGAGTCTGATACTCCGCCTATTCCAAAGGAGATCTCGCGTGACCGATCTCACTTACAATCTGAATGGCGGCTTCAAGCCGACAACGAAGAGGTTCGCTGACCTCAGTGGACCGGACTTTTTCCAGACGCCAGCTTGGGCAACATTCGCATTGGTCGATAATGAAAAGTTCGACGGCGAAATTTGGGAGTGCGCGTGCGGTGATGGCAGCATGTCGCGCGTGCTGGAGCAGACTGGCCAACCTGTTCGCAGTTCTGACTTGCATGATCGGGGATATGGAGAGGTCGGTGTTGACTTTCTTCGTGCAGAGTGGACGACCGACAACATCGTAACCAATCCGCCCTATAATTGCGCCGAGGGGTTTGTCGCTAGCGGCGTCAAGCTGGCGAAGCGAAAGTTCGCACTTCTCCTGCGTTTGGCCTTCTTAGAGGGCACGAACAGAGCCAATACGATCTTTTCCAAAATGCCACCTGCCCGCGTCTGGGTTTTCAGTGAGCGCATTACCTTTTACCCAAGCGGTGTCGCGCCGAAAGGCAGCGGGACGACTGCCTATGCCTGGTTTGTTTGGGACAAAGAGGCGGAGGGGCCAACTGAACTGAGGTGGTTCAGACCCGGCTACAAAGCAAAGCATGCTCAACTACACCACGTTCCGGTCGAGCAAGATCAAGCACGAGGGCAGAACCACAAGGTGATCCCAACTTCTGGAGAGCGCGCCGGGTGACATCCGCCGCAGGCGCATCGAAATGCGCGTCCACCGACTGCCTCTTGGTGGTGGACAGCTGTCGCAGAAGGGGGCCTGGGGCGCTCAGTCTAGATTAAAAGGGACCAGGTACCGGTACCGTGAGATGCTGGCGACCAGATCCGCTCCATGTTCGATCGCGTCTGGTGCGCAATACTCCCACATCCCGGGAACGTGAATTGGCGAAGTACGCCTTTCCGCTTTCGGCAGCGGCCGCTGCATGTCACCATCGCGCGTGCGACGCGGAGGTTTACTCATGCAGGCTCGATGGGGCGTCTCCATTGGATCGTTTTTCGTTGCGGGTCTACTCGCGGGGAGCAGCATCGCTGGTGTCGGCGGCCGACAGGAGGCCGCGGACAAACAGGCTGCGCCCTCGGTCGATGTCGAGCTGGTCATTGCGGTCGACGTCTCCTACTCGATGGATCTCGACGAACTGGCGGTCCAGCGGGAGGGCTATGCCCAGGCCATCGTATCGAAGGAGTTCCTGCAGGCGCTGAGAGGCGGTCCGAACGGCAAGATCGCGATCACGTATTTCGAGTGGTCGGCGTCCAGCGATCAGAAGCTGATCATTCCCTGGCGGGTGATCGATGGGCCCGAGACGGCCGATGCCGTCGCCAATGAAATCATGCAGACGCCCGTCCGGCGAGGGTCGCGGACATCGATCTCGGGCGCCATCCTGTACGCGATGCCTCTCTTCGACGAGAACCTGAACCGCGGCTTTCGGCGCGTCATCGACATCTCAGGCGACGGTCCCAACAACAACGGACCGCCGATCACGCCCGCCCGCGACGAGGCCCTGGCAAAGGGCATCGTCATCAACGGCCTGCCGGTCATGGTGAAGGAGCCGTCCTATTCCTCGATGGATATCGAGAACCTCGACTGGTACTACGAGGACTGCGTCATCGGCGGGCCGGGCTCCTTCGTCGTGGCGATCAAGGACCGCGACAACTTCAAGGAGGCCATCCGGACGAAGCTTCTGCTCGAGGTCGCCGGAAAGGCGCCCGAACATCGCGTGGTGCCGATCGCCGAGAAGGAGCCACGTATAAGCTGCACCATCGGCGAGAAGATCTGGCAGGACCGCTGGGGCCGCTAGGCACCTAGCCCGGGTTTTCGAGGCTGAAGGTCTCGGACTGCTCGTCGTAGGCGAACAGCTCGGCGTAGCGCCCCCAGGACACGATGGTCTTGATCGTATCGGCCGCATCCTCCTCGGACATATAGTCCTCGAGTTCGTTCCGGAAGCGTGCGGCCGGGGCCGTGTGCGACGGACGCTCGTCCAGCACGCGACGGATCAGTCCCATGACCGGCACATAAGTGAGGAGATGCTCGGAGAACATCCTCTTGCGCGCATCGGTCTCGAGGTGCGCAAATCGCCTGGCGGCCTCCGTCAGCACAAGATCACCTTCGCTGAGTTGGGCGAAGCGCAGCAACTGCAGTGCCTCGCCGAGATGCAGGATCTCGTCGGCCTCGAGCTGGAGCTGGCTTGCTAGCACCGGCAGGTCGGCATGCCCGTTGTAGGGTGCCCTGGCCAGCGTCTCGATCAGGCCGGACAGCACGTTGGAGGAGACGTGATGGAGCATCATGCCGACGCCGGTGCCGGGAATGCCCTCGAGCGAAGGCGCCTTGGGCTCGGCGCGCTGGGTCATGCGGGCATAGATGCTGTCGACGAGCTGGCGGAAATAGGGGTCGAGCCGGTTGCGCGGATGCGGCATATCCACTTTGATCTCGGCGGCGACACGCCCCGGATTGGACGAGAACACCAGGATGCGATCGCACATCAGCACCGCTTCCTCGATATTGTGGGTCACCATCAGGACCGACTTGATCGGCAGCCGGCCTTCGATCCAGAGATCGATCAGGTCGGTGCGCAGCGTCTCGGCGGTGAGCACGTCGAGGGCTGAGAACGGCTCGTCCATCAGCAACAGGTCCGGATGCACCACCAACGCGCGGGCAAAGCCGACGCGCTGGCGCATGCCGCCGGACAACTCCTTGGGAAAAGCGGACTCGAAGCCGTCGAGGCCGATCAGGTCGATCGCCGCCAGCGCGCGCTTGCGCCGCTCGGCGGCCTCGACGCCGAGCGCCTCCAGCCCGAGCTCGACGTTCTGCAACACGGTCAGCCAGGGAAACAGGGCAAACGACTGAAACACCATCGCAACACCGTTCGGCGGGCCGACGATGGTCTCGCCGCGGCAGGTTGCGCTGCCCGAGGAGGGCGTCATCAGGCCGGCAATGATCCGCAGCAGCGTCGACTTGCCGGAGCCGGAGCGGCCGAGCAGGCCAACGATCTCACCGGAGCGGATGGTGAGATCGACCTTTTCGAGCACCAGCAGCTCTTCGCCCGAGCCCTTTGGAAAGGAGCGGCAGACGCCGCGGATATCGATGAGTGCGGCGGGATGGTCGAGCATGATGATCTCCTCGTCAACCGAGACGCAGGCGGCGTTCGGCGAAGGCATAGAGCGGCCGCCAGACCAGGCGATTGAACAACGTCACGAGGATGCACATCGTGGCGATGCCGAGCACGACGCGCGGGAAATCGCCGGCCTCGGTTGCGGTGGCGATATAAGCCCCAAGGCCCGTGGCCTGCAAATGTGTCTCGCCCCAGCTCGCGACCTCCGCGACGATGGACGCGTTCCACGAGCCGCCGGACGCCGTGATCGCGCCGGTGACGTAGTAGGGAAAAATGCCAGGCAGGATCACCTTGATCCACCAACGCCATCCCCCGAGGTGAAAGCTGCCGGCGGCCTCGCGCAAATCGGTCGGAAACGCGCTCGCACCTGCGATAACATTGAACAGGATGTACCACTGTGTCCCGAGGATCATCAATGGACTCAGCCAGATGTTCGCGGCGAGCTTGAAGCGGACGATGGCGACGACGAACACGGGAAAGGCGAGGTTGGCCGGGAAAGCCGCCAGAAACTAAGCCAGCGGCTGGATACGTTCGGCAAGCTTGGGACGAAGTCCAATCCAGACGCCGACCGGCACCCAGATCAGCGTGGCGAGGCTGATCAGCACGACGACGCGCAGCAGCGTGATCAGCCCGTCGCGGATCGCAACGAGGACATCGGATAGGCCGAGATCGGCTGAGAGATAGCGATAGGTCAGCCAGGCGGCGTAGGCGGTGCCAGCGAGGATCACGGCGATCCAGAGCGCGTCGATCAGGCGCGACGGGCGACCCTTGGCCTTTCCGGCTGGCACCAGCTGCGGCAGTGGAATGCGCAAATTCGAGATCATTCGGTTCACCGCCGCGAAGGGAAGCGTGAGGGCGCGCAGCGCCCGGGTGCGGCGGAACAGGTCAAGCATCCAGGAGGTCGGTGCCTCACCCGACGCAGTCTGCTCGAAGCGAAATTTGTCGGCCCAGGCGACGATCGGGCGGAACAGCAACTGATCATAAGCGATGATGACGAACAGCATCGTTACCATGGCAAAAAAGATCGCTTCCAGATTCTGCTGCTGGATGGCCAGCGCGACATAGGAGCCGACGCCCGGCAGCGTCACCGTGGTGTTGCCGACCGTGATGGCTTCCGATGCCACCACGAAGAACCAGCCGCCCGACATCGACATCATCGCGTTCCAGATCAGGCCCGGCATCGCGAACGGCACGTCGAGCCGCCAGAAGCGCTGCCAGGGCGAGAGGTGGAAGCTTTGCGCCGCGTCTTCCAGATCCTTCGGCACGTTGCGGATCGACTGGTACATGCTGAAGGTCATGTTCCAAGCCTGGCTGGTGAAGATCGCGAACACTGAGGCGAGCTCGGCGCCCAGCACCTGCCCCGGAAACAGGTTCCGGAAGAAGACCACGGTGAAGGTGAGGAAGCCCAGGATCGGCACCGATTGAAGGATGTCGAGCAGCGGGATCATCACCATCTCCGCGCGCCGGCTCTTGGCGGCGATCGCCGCATAGATGAAGGTGAAGATCGTGGAGCAGACGATGGCGAGCAGCATCCGCATCGTCGTGCGCAGCGCATAAAGCGGCAGGTGCGACGGATCAAGCGACACCGGCGTCCGCTCCAGCTCGGACAGCGGCGCCGTGGTCTGCTCGCCGCCGTAGACGATCAGCACCAAGGCGCCAATCACCAAAATCAGTGCGGCGACGTCCCAAACGTTAGGGCGCAGCGCTTGCCCGATCGCCGCGTTATGAAAATCCTGAAGCTTCATGAGGTCCGGCTCTGACTAGAATTCGGCCTGCAGGCGGCCCGAGACGATCGAAACCGGTCCGCGATCGGCGTTGTAGGCGGGGTTCGCAATGAACTGGTAGTCGAACGTCAGCGTCGTCCAACTGTTGAGCTTCCAGGCATAGTAGGCTTCGAGGATACGCTCCTGGCTGTAGTCGAGCTGCCCGTCGCCGATCAGTAAGCCGCCAGCGGCTAGGAAATCGCGGTGTGCGGCGGAGAGTCCGTTGATGGCGCCACCGATGAGGCGCGCGATCACTTCGCTGATGGGCCAGAATCGGAAGTCCCGCCCTCGAAGAACCCACGTCGGGTTTTAACACCCGACTCTTCTGGCTGCGAGACAAGGGCTCAGCGGCCAAATCTGACCCCCGCCGTTCCGACGATACGGGCTGCGGCCCTCATGCTTTCCGCTTGGCTGCGGTTTTCTTCGGCCGTACTTGAGCCTTGGAGCCGGTGGGGGCACAGCAGGCTTTGCTCACGTCCGCCGCGACCAAGTTGCAGAGCTCGGGATGGCCGTCACAGCACTCATTGACCAGAAACCCGATCAGCGCTCGCATCCCCTCAACGTTCGCCCGATAGATGATGGTTCGCCCCTCGCGCGCGCTCCGGAGCAGCCCCGCCCGGACCAAGATGGCCAGATGGGACGAAAGCGTATTGTGCGGTGCGCCAATCGTATCGGCGATCACGCCGGCGGTAATGCCGACCGGCTCGTGCTTAATGAGCAGACGAAAAATCGCAAGACGCGTGGGCTGAGCAAGCGCGGCAAGAGCGGAGATCGCGTGAGGCTCCGTCAGGCTTCCTTCGGCCGGCCCCATGCTGGCGTGGCTGGCAACCGCCAGCATCGACTTCCGCATTCCGTAATCTCCGCGCGAGTCATTTAGGTACGTCATCTTTAACCCACAGAGCAGGTGACAAGCCAGCACGTTTCGACTATTTAATATGTCGAGACGTCTCGACACATCGTAGCCCCTCGATGTGAAGGGCGTGCGACTGAAGAATAACGAGCGCTCCGGCCGGTAGGCGTACCGGGCCGATCTCGAGGAAACACCCGCCAGTAGGCGTACTGGCGAAGGTCGAGGAGCATTCACCATGTCGCGCTGCGATCGTATGGTCGACGTCGGCCGCCGTCGCTTCATGAGCGGGGCGGGTCTTGCCGCCGCCGGCGTTGCCATCACCTCAATCACGCCCACCCAGGCCGCGCCGGCAGGCGCAAGGGTGGACTATCCCGTCAACCGTCTGGCCAACCTCAAGGATCTCAAGCTCAACGAGCCGCTGAACGTCTCCTATCCGGACGATAAGGCTCCCGGCGTGCTCCTCAAGCTGGGCACGAAAGTGCTAGGAGGCGCGGGTCCCGAAGGCGATATTGTCGGCTTCACGACAATCTGTCCGCACAAGGGCTTCACCCTCAACTACAGCGCCGCCGATCGGACCATGAACTGCCCCGGCCATTACTCGCGGTTCGACTGCGAGGCGGGCGGCCAGCAGATCTGGGGCCAGGCCACGCAGAATCTCCCGCAGTACGTGCTACGCGTCGACGAGAAGGGCGACATCTACGCCGAAGGCGTGGACGAATTGCTCTACGGCCGCCTTTCCAACGTGCTCTAAGGGGAGGAACGACCATGGCCTACAAGCGTCAAATCGACCGGCTCCCGATCATCCCCGCGGATGCCAAGGAACACAACGTCACTTGCCATTATTGCATCGTTGGGTGCGGCTACAAGGCCTACACCTGGGCTGCCAGCAGGCAGGGCGGCACCGCTCCAAATCAGAATAAATTTGGTGTCGACCTTTCAAAGCAGCAGGGTGCCGAAACCGAAGCCTGGTACTCGCCTGCGATGTACAACATCGTCCGCCAGAATGGCCAGGACATGCACATCGTCATCAAGCCCGACAAGAACTGTGTCGTGAACTCAGGGTTGGGATCAATTCGCGGCGCTCGGATGGCCGAGATGAGCTACTCGCAACAGCGCAATACGCAGTTGCAGCGCCTCACGGATCCCATGGTCTGGCGCTACGGGCAGATGCAGCCGACCAGTTGGGACGATGCGCTTGACCTCGTCGCGCGCGTGACGGTCGCCGTGATGAACGACATGGGCGAGGACGGCGTGTTCGTCTCGGCGTTCGACCATGGCGGCGCCGGCGGCGGCTACGAGAACACCTGGGGCACCGGCAAACTCTACTTCGGCGCCATGAAGGTGAAGAACATCCGGATTCACAATCGTCCAGCGTACAACTCGGAAGTCCACGCCACCCGCGACATGGGCGTGGGCGAGCTCAACAATTGCTACGAGGATGCCGAGCTCGCCGACACGCTCGTCGCAGTCGGCACCAACGCGCTCGAGACCCAGACCAACTACTTCCTGAATCACTGGGTTCCGAACCTGCGCGGCACGTCGCTCGACAAGAAGAAGGCCGAGTTTGGCTCCGAGCCGGTCGAACGCGCCAAGGTCATCATCGTCGATCCGCGTCGAACGGTGACGGTCAATGCCTGCGAGGTCGAGGCCGGCAAAGACAACGTCATGCACCTGGCGATCAATTCCGGTACCGACCTCGCGCTGTTCAATGCGTGGATGACCCACATCGCGGACAAGGGCTGGCTCGACAAAGCATTCATTGACGCCTCGACGACGAACTTCGACCAGATGAAGGCCGCAAACAAGATCAGCCTTGAAGACGCAGCGCAGATTACGGGTCTTACTGCCGATCAAATTCGCAAATCCGCTGAATGGATTGCACAGCCCAAGGCAGGCAATGCGCGGCGTCGAGCGATGTTCGCGTACGAGAAGGGACTCATCTGGGGCAACGACAACTACCGCACCAACGGCGCCCTGGTGAATGTCGCGCTCGCAACGGGCAATATCGGTCGGCCCGGCGGCGGCTGCGTCCGCATGGGCGGGCACCAGGAAGGCTACTCGCGGCCGTCCGACGCGCATGTGGGGCGGCCCGCAGCCTATGTCGACCAACTCCTGATCGAAGGCAAAGGCGGCGTCCATCACATCTGGGGCTGCGATCACTACAAGACCACGCTGAACGCATTCAAGTTCAAGCAGGCGTACAAGAAGCGTACCGACATGGTGAAGGACGCCATGATGACGGCGCCCTATGGCGACCGGCCCGCGATGATCAACGCGATCGCGGGAGCGATCAAGCAAGGTGGGCTCTTTGCGGTCGACGTGGACATCGTGCCGACGAAAATTGGCCAGGCGTGCCACGTGTGGCTGCCGGCGGCAACATCAGGTGAGGCCAACCTCACCTCGATGAACGGCGAACGCCGTATGCGTTTGACTGAGAAGTACATGGACCCGCCCGGCCAGGCGATGCCTGATAGCCTGATCGCCGCGCGTATCGCCAACAATATGGAGCGCGTGCTGCGTGAGCAGGGCAAGGCCGACATCGCCGACCACTTCAAGGGCTTCGATTGGAAGACCGAAGAAGATGCCTTCATGGATGGTTATCACCAGCATGAAAAAGGCGGCGAGTTTGTCACCTATGCCCGCTTGCGTACCATGGGAACGAACGGCTTCCAGGAGCCCGCCGTTGGACTTGAGACCGGCGCGGCCGCCGCGGGCACGCCAACCGGCACAACGACGGGGGCAGCAGGGGCCGCGGAGCGGATCGTCGGCACCAAGCGGCTCTATACCGACGGCAAGTTCAGCAGCAAGGACGGCAAGGCCAAGTTCATGGAGACGCAGTGGCGCGGTCTGCAGGCGCCCGGCAAAGAAGCCGAGATGAAGGAATTCCCGTTCCTCATCAATAACGGCCGCGCCAACGTCACCTGGCAGAGCGCCTATCTCGACCAGGACAACGAGTTTGTCACGGACCGGATGCCCTATCCCTACCTCCAGATGAACCCGCAAGACATGGACGAACTGCGGCTCAAGCCCGGCGATCTGGTCGAGCTTTACAACGACAACGGCTCGACCCAAGCGATGGTCTATCCCACTCCGACCGCCAAACCGAAGCAAACGTTCATGCTCTTCGCCCAAGCGACCGGCGTGCAGGGCAACGTGGTTTCACCCGGGGTGAACGAATTCATCATCCCGAATTACAAGCAGACGTGGGCGAACATCCGGAAGCTCGCGGATGCGCCCGAGGGCGTGAAGCATCTCAGCTTCAAGCCGCTCGACTACCGGGTCTGAGGCGAGCGGCCCCGACGTCCAAGTCGGGGCCCATGCCGGCCAACGTCATCCGCGAGCTGGTGGCTCTAGGTCTCGATGACCTC
This sequence comes from Bradyrhizobium sp. CCGUVB23, assembly GCF_024199885.1. NCBI lineage: Bacteria > Pseudomonadati > Pseudomonadota > Alphaproteobacteria > Hyphomicrobiales > Nitrobacteraceae > Bradyrhizobium > Bradyrhizobium sp. CCGUVB23. Next base: position 6,496,815 of record NZ_JANADQ010000001.1, on the reverse strand, counting down.
GCCGTCTTCCTTCACGAAGCGGCCAATGTGCGGATTCGGGAGCAAATCCAACACCGCCTCCGAAGGCCGACATAGCTTGACCCCCTCGGACGTGACGACGATGGGGCGGTTCATCAGGACTGGCTGTGCAAGCATCTGATCGATCAGTTCGTCGTCCGTCCACTTCGGATCGTCGAGACCGAGCTCATGGAATGGCGTGCCCTTCTCGCGAAGCAGTGCGCGAACCGGAATGCCCATGGCCTTAATAAGCTCGACCAGCTTTTCGCGGGAGGGCGGCGTCTTAAGGTACTCGATGACAGTAGGCTCGACGCCGCTCTGGCGGATCATTGCGAGCGTGTTGCGCGACGTGCGCAATCGGGTTTGTGATAGATCGTAATGTTCATCGTGAAGTCTCTGCAATAGGTACCGGTCCGCGGACCGCCGGCCTTCCCAGTAGCCAGTTCATCAGCAGGGAAGCGAGAATGGCGCCGAGCAGCTCAGCGACAATGAACCCCGGCAGATCGATGGGACGGATTCCCGCGAATGTGTTGGTCAACGAGCGCGCAATCGCCACGGCGGGGTTGGCGAACGAAGTAGAAGCGGTGAACCAGTACGCGGCCGTGATGTAGAGGCCGACGAGCCATGGCACAGCATTCCGTAGAAAGCGAATACCCCCCAGGATCGTTGCGACAAGTCCGAATGCGGCCACTGCCTCCGCGAACCATTGCGCGCCGCCGGTCCGCACCTTCATCGATATGTCGAGAATGGGCAGTCCGAACATAAGGTGTGCAGCCATCGTTCCGGCAATGCCGCCCGCAATCTGGGCAACGACGTACAGCAGTGCCTCCTGCACAGGAAGTTCGCGCTTGCCGGTGAAGACCAGCGTCACGGCCGGGTTGAAGTGCGCCCCGGAGATCGGTCCTAGAACCGTGATCAGGACGACGAGGATCGCGCCGGTCGGCAGCGTGTTGCAGAGAAGCGCGAGCGCCACGTCCTTGGTCAGCGTTTCGGCCATGATGCCGGACCCTACGACGGTCGCGACCAGGATTCCGGTGCCGAGCGCCTCGGCGGCCAAACGCCGTGAGAGATCGAAATTGTCCATCAGCCGGCCTTCGGGTGGGGGTTGCTGCTTCCTTCCAGCTTGCCGATCTCGCGCAGCTTGGCACCGAGCGACAGGCTGTCGATCGAGCGTAGCGGCAGATTCATGAAGATCGAGATGCGGTTCTTCAGGTACCGGAACGCAGCCACGAAAGCCGCCTCCTTCTCGAGCTCGGTCCCCTGCACGGCGGCCGGATTCTCGATGCCCCAATGCGCCGTCATCGGCTGCCCGGGCCACACCGGGCACGCTTCACCGGCGGCGCTGTCGCAGACAGTGAAGACGAAGTCCATCACCGGAGCGTTGGGCGCGGCGAACTCCAGCCAGCTTTTGGAGCGCATGCCGTCGGTCGGGTAGTTCGCGGCCCGTAGGACTTTCAAGGCGAACGGATTCACCTCTCCCTTAGGTTGGCTTCCCGCCGAGAACGAGCGAAACCGGCCAGCTCCGTCTCTGCGCACGATCGATTCCGCCAGGATCGAGCGGGCAGTGTTGCCAGTGCACAAAAACAGGACGTTGTAGACCTTGTCGGGCACGGCCAATCCTCCCCTCGATCTCATTCGACGTGTCCAGACTTATCGAAATATTGTTCGTGGGTCAACGCGAGCAACTTGAACTCGCCGTGTCATGCAACTGTCATGAAATTGGGGTGCTGGCCGTACCTGCCCACGTTCAGCTGCAGCACGTGGGCGCGCAGCACGACGTGCCATCGCGGGGCTTCACGGCCCGGATGAACGCACCCATGAACTTACCGTCGACCTCTTTCGCCATTGCGTCCACGTCGATGCCTTTGCCAGCTAGGAATTCGCGAGCGTCCTCCACCTTGTAGATGCGGGTCGGCTCGATGCTGGATTGCTCGAAACCCGCAGCCTTCAGCTTGGAGTTGTACTCGTCCTCTTCCAGGGCGCCAGCGATGCAGCCGACCCAGAGCAGCATGTCGCTCCGTAGTTGGTCGGGCACTTGCCCTCGGGCCACAACATCGGAGACCGCAAAACGGCCGCCGGGCTTCAGCACCCGGAATGCTTCACGCAGCACCTGGTCCTTGTCGGCTGACAGGTTAATCACACAATTTGAAATGATCACGTCGACGGAATTGTCCGGCAGCGGGATGTGCTCGATTTCTCCTTTGAGGAACTCGACGTTCAGCGCCCCGGCCTTCTTCTGGTTCTCCCGGGCAAGCGCGAGCATGTCATCGGTCATGTCGAGACCATATGCGTTGCCCGAGGGGCCAACGCGACGTGCGGAGAGCAGAACGTCTATGCCGCCGCCCGATCCGAGATCGAGCACCGTTTCTCCTTCCCTCAACTCCGCAAGTGCGGTCGGATTGCCGCAACCGAGCGAGGCCAGGACAGCCGCCTCGGGCAGCGCTCCCGTCTCTTGTTCGGAGTAGAGGTTGGACGTGATGGGGCTCGTTGATGCATCCGACCCGCAGCAGGAGCTTGCGCGCAAGGCGGCTTGGCTATACTTCTGGCGGACGGCTTCCTTGGTGTCTGTCATGCGGACCTCCTAGGCTGTATTGGAGCTTTTACGCAGGCACTTTCGTGCGCTTCGGTTTGCGCGCTGCGCCGGGCGAGCACTGCGCACCCCTGCAGCAGTTTTCGGTGAGGAAAGCGACCAGCGCATTCATCCGCTCGTACCGCGCCATGTAGATGATTGATCGACCATCGCGCCGCGCGGTGACGAGCCCGGCCATGCGCAGCCGGTCGAAGTGAAACGTCAGCGTGTTGGGAGCAAGGTCAAGCACCTCGGCCACCGCGCCCGCTGCCATACCTTCCGGCCCCGCCTGCACCAACAGCCGGAATACATCGAGGCGATTGTCTTGAGCGAGCGCGCCCAAAGCGGCGACAGCATCTACTTTTTCCATATTTCAACGATTATTGAAATGCGGCGGAATGTCAAGACATGTTTCAGTGGCCATCCCCAATGCCGAAACCGGTTGCCAAGCCCCCAGTCCGGTCTCCCCTCGATAGGCCGCTCCGGATAAGCCGATCGGCAAGCTCAGGGCCAGGAGTAGAACTGAACGACGTAGCCGCCGAAACGTTTGCTAAAGTGTGGAAAGCGGAAATTGGCGTTCGGGGAGGCGGACTGAGCCACTTTCAAGAGGCCGGCCCTCCGAATATCCTCCCAATCACTTCGCTGCCTCGGGACTCGAAACACCGGCCGTGACTGAGCAAAACGCGCTCGGGTTGCCAAGCGTAGATTTTTGCGAACGCCGCCTTTGCCCTCCGCCGCTGCAGCAGCAGCGGGAGCCACATGCCGAAAAACATTTGCCCGCGGGGATAATACATACCAGTGAGCTTTGTCGCCGTTCGCCAAGGCTCCGGCATCTTGCTTAATTCGATGTTGATGATCGCGTCCGCGAGAATCAGCGACTTCGACGCCTTATGAAAGAAAACAAACTCTTTGAAGTATCCACCGGGAAACAGCGTCTGGTCGATGTCATGCCGCCATTCCTCAGGCGGATTGGGGTCGAGGTCTCGCGCAAACGTGACATCGATCTGCCGAGCGCGCGCTCTCTGACGGACGAGCGGAGATGCCCATGTAATCGCATCGGGAAAGGCTTTCGACCACTCCCCGATATGAGCGTAGTGAAACTGGTTGGGCGAAACGAGATGTCGGATTGTCCCCATCCGCTGTAGCTCGCTTGCGAGCGCCACATTAAATTTGATTGGCGAGTGGAGGAAGAGGTCATCGTTCGAGAGGCGCACGATTGTCATCCGTGTAGTGAAAGGCAGTGGCAATCTGACGCCACCCACGGTCAAGTACTCGAATGGTCCATCAACTATCCCGACGTCCGGCGCTATCGGCTTGTAGACGTTGATTGGCTCGTAGAGAGAGGCACCCACAGTCATCTCCTGGATAGCTTCTTAGACGAAATATCTCTGATCCCGGGATGTATGTAACGGGTCACGAGCGTCGTTTCGGTCGCTCGCAGGCTATTTCCGGTTTGCCCCCAGCAGCCGCCATGCGGACGAACGCTGGATTTAGTCGGTGTGGGGCAGAACCCAGCCGGCGGCGAAAAGTCTGACCTGTCGGGTGTTTTTGGCATCAGCGCCTGGCTGGCTCGCTTCCTGAAGTGCAGCAGGCGGGTTCTGGTGGCTCCCAGATCACTGCAGCAATCCTCGCCGGCCGGCGTGGCGCTTGCGCGGTCGGCGGAAAGCTGAATGATCGGATGTGTCATCTCGGCGGGCCGATCGGATCGCGATTGAACCCGTGCTGTCCGCTTCTAGGAGGGTATCCTGGACATGTCGACGCTTAGCCCGTATGGCGCGTGCCTGCTGTGGAAGCCGGGATTGATCTGGCTGAATGCCGTTTCCGACGCCATGGTCGCCGTCGCGTTCTTTGCTACCGCGTTCGTCCTCGGGTTCTTCGTGTGGCGGCGCCACCGCGATGTGATGTTCCGCGGCGTATTCTGGGCATTTGCCACATTTGCCACGGTCTGCGGAGTGACTCGACTGCTGTCGATCCTCACTTTGTGGGTACCGGCTTACGACATCGAGGGCTTTATCAAAGGCCTTCTGGCGCTGGTCTCAGTCGGGATCACAGCCGCCCTTTTGATGATGCTGCCCCGGCTCCTGGTGCTGCCGACACGCCTCCAGCTTCAGCAAGCATATGCGGCACTTGAGGAGGAAACCAGGCAACGTCACAAGGCGGAGGCCATGGTCAGACGCTTCCGGGAGATCGAGGCCAACGAGGCCCAGATCCGGCAAGCGCAGAAGATGGAAGCCATCGGACAACTCACCGGCGGCGTTGCCCACGACTTCAACAACATTCTGACCGTAATCACCGGCACCATCGAAATCCTCGGCGATGCGGTCAAGGATCGTCCGCATCTCGCCCAGATAACGAATATGATTGGCGCCGCCGCATCAAGGGGGGCCGACCTGACCCAGCATCTGCTGGCCTTTGCCCGTCAACAACCGCTGCAGCCACGCAGCACTGACGTCAACGCCTTGGTCATCGATGCAGCACGGTTGTTACGACCGACACTCGGCGAACAGATCGAAATCGATTCGATGCTGGCGCACGATGCCGCCCCGGCTCTGATCGATTCCAGTCAGCTCTCGACCGCGATCCTGAACCTCGCCCTGAATGCGCGTGACGCTATGCCGAACGGCGGCAAGTTGACGTTAGAGACCAAGAATGTCGTGCTCGACGAGAGCTACGCCAGCATGAACAGCGAGGTTAAGCCGGGCAACTATGTCATGATTGCGGTGAGCGACACAGGGGAGGGAATCCCTCGCAGCCTGCTCGACAAGGTGTTTGAACCGTTCTTCACCACGAAGGACATCGGCAAGGGATCGGGGCTAGGTCTCAGCATGGTCTACGGCTTCGTCAAACAGTCGAACGGACATGTCAAGATCTACAGCGAGGAGGGCCACGGCACCACGGTGAAGCTTTACTTGCCGGAAGCCGCAGGTGTCGCGGATGCGCCGGCCACCGAAACTGGCATCTCCGGGGGCGAACACGGCGACGAATCTATCCTGATTGTCGAAGACGATGCGCTGGTCCGCGAATACGTCGTGACGCAGATCAGCCGTTTCGGGTATCGGACGCTGACCGCCGGCAATGCCGCCGAAGGGCTGGCAATCATCAACGGTGCTGAACGCGTCGATCTGCTGTTCACCGACGTGATCATCCCCGGCGGCATGAACGGCCGGCAACTCGCAACCGAAGCATTGAAGCGACGCCCAGAGCTCAGGGTGCTCTATACGTCTGGCTATACCGAGAACGCCATCATGCATCACGGCCGGCTTGACTCCGGCGTGCTGCTGCTGCCGAAACCTTACCTCAGCACTGATCTCGCGCGGATGATTCGGATCGCGCTGGCATCGTGAATTCGTCCGGATGGCCAGACCTCCCTTGGTCGCCCGTCCCAATACCGGACCGGCATCAATCGACAGCCCTTGTGGGGCAAATCATCAGCTGCTGCCGTCATATCATACGTGACGCCTTGCTGTAATTTCACTGAAAAGGGCCGGCCCGGCGAGCCAAGCATCGTCGAGCGTTTCTTGCTTGGTCGCCGACCGGCGCTGCGGCTCTGGCGCCATTGCAACTGCCGACCGTTGTTATCCCAGCCAGAGGGAAGCGAGCGGATCATCAATATGGCTCTGCGGTTGCGGCCTAAAGGCGCGCGGCGCAGGCTGGCTATTCGTCCCATAGACTTGCGCGTGTGACCACACCAAGGGCTTACCATGCGCGTGCATTGGCCTGGCCGCAACAGCGGCGGGAGAGCCAAGCGCGATGCCGAGCACCAATGTTGCGAAAGCGAGAACAGGTCGTCGTGATCTTGCTACGGGCATTCCGATTCTCCGTTTTGGGGTCGTGTGGCAGTCAGTGGGGTGAGTCGGGTGTCTCATTGCGCGCGCCCGCTTTGCTGATTGGACCGGCGCAGCAAGAAGGGCGACGGCACGGCACATCAAAGATAGAGCCGGCGCAGGTGCTTGTTTGCGAAAGAGACACCTGGGGCGAATTCGACTGCTGTTCCCGCGCGGTGGTGAAGCGAATCGCCATCAGAAGCGCGCTCGTCAGCATCACCAGCAGATAGATCTTCATGTTGCTCTCCGCTTCCCCATTGCAGGCGGATGACAACATATCGGCCTCGCCTCGACTGTGATGCACGGCACATCAATGATGGCGCGGCAAGAAGGGCGACGGCGGTTGATCTATTGCAACTGGTTTTGCAGACCCCTGCGTAACCACTCCGCCTTGCGCTCTCGGTCCCGCCGCTGACGACGCTCGCCCGATATTCCGGGTCGCTGGCGTACCGCTCCGCCATCCGCTTATCGCCGAAATGGCGAATGGGGATGCCTTGGGCCGTAACTGTCCACCAGCCCGCAGGATAGCTAGCGGGCACGACCTCATAGGCTTCATTCGCGTGATTGTCGGGAATCGGATTGAACATCGGCTTTCCTTGACACTCGATTCGAGGCGAGATGAAGCGATAGCGGAGAATCTCCGCCACCCTAGCTAGAAGGTCCGGTGTGAAGTTGGCGTGGCCAAGCTCGACCGGCTCAGCCGTGACGTCGCGTTCATTCAGGCCTGATGGCGCAGCGGGTGCCGTTCATCGTCACCGCGCTGGGCAGGAACGTCGACCCGTTCATGCTGCACATCTACGCGGCGATGGCGCAGCAGGAGCGCGCGATGATCAGCCGGCGCACCAAGGAAGCACTGGCAGCGGCCAAGGCGCGCGGCGTCAGGCTTGGCAGGCAGGAGATCGCCGACGCCAACCGCGGCGCCGCCGCAGCCCGTGACGCCGAGCTGGAGCCTGTCCTGCGGGAGTTGTCGCACTTGTCCTCAAGGGCTGCTGCCGCCGAGATCGAGCGCCGTGGCCTCGGCAAGCTGTCGTACAAGACCATCGCGCGCGCTCGCGTTCGGCTCGGGCTGGAGGATTGATCGATGATACGTTCTCGCGATGCCAAGGGCCGCTTCGTCAGGCACACCGCACCGCGCCGCTGCCGCCGCATGTCATCTTTTTTCCCGTCGGGGCGCGCCGTGCTGCCTGTCAGCCGGCTGCTGCAGCGACACAACTGCGCCGGCCGTTGAATGGGGACACCGACGTCAATCCTTACGCCGCTCCTGGACTATGTTCCGGATGGTGACGTGGATGTCCTTGTCGTCCTCGCCGGTGTGCGGCTGGGTGGGCTTGCCCCAGCCGCGGTCCAGCAGGATGCTTGCCGCCGACACGCGCGCGGCCGCTGGCACGGCTTCTTGGCTGCGCGACACGTGCGGGTCAACTGCCCGAGCCACGGAGGCGAAGTGCGCTCGCACGATCTCGAAGGCCCGCTCGACGCTGCCTGGTTAGCGCCGGCGCCCGCCCAGCGCTGAGACCTTGGGGCGCACCTTCGTGCCACGCCTGGCCGAACCTACTGGTGGCATAGCAGGCGGGGCTCACGCGCCAGGGCATCGAAACGTTTGATTCCTGAATGCTGGGAGCCAATCGCGGGACTCCGACCGTCACTCAAAGACGTGACTTCCGGCAATGGGAGTCGGGTAGGATCGAGGCAGTCGAACCGCACGAGTACCCCCGTTCGCCTTGGAAATCGGCCGCGTCCTCAGCGAATAATCAGGGCAATCTCAGGGACAAATCAAGCTATCCTCAAACACTTAGACCTATTTCGGGCGCATCCTCCATCCTGCCGATTGCGACGATCCTCATCGAGAGGATGAAGATGGACGCTAAGCTGCAACGACGCGTGCAACGGTACGGATGGGACAAGGCCGCCTCGTATTATGAACGTTCGTGGCAAACCCAACTCGAACCGGCACAGTCCACCCTACTCGATTTGGCCGCCCTTGAGCCCGGGGGCGAGGTTCTGGACGTTGCCTGTGGCACGGGGCTTGTGACCCTCAGAGCTGCCGCCGCGATTGTGCCCAGTGGTATGATTGTCGGCACGGACATTTCTGAGCAGATGGTCCTCGCCGCGCGAGACATCGCGGCCGGTCGGGGAATCGCAAATGCTCAGTTCGAACGAATGGAGGCCGAGCAGTCGACCTTCGGCGACAATTCATTCGACGTCGTGCTTTGCGCTCTAGGCCTGATGTACGTGCCTGATCCCGAGAAGGCGATACGCGACTTCCATAGAGTGCTGCGGCCGGGAGGGCGCGCCGTATGCGCCGTTTGGGGCCAGCGGAGCAAGTGTGGGTGGGCGGAAATTTTCCCCATCGTTGATGCGCGTGTCCAATCGGAGGTTTGCCCAATGTTCTTTCGCCTTGGCACAGCCCAGAACCTGCAGCATGCGTTCAGCGCTGCCGGGTTTGGCGACATTGTCGAGAGGCGACTTGAGACACGACTCGAATACGCCACGGGCGACGAAGCCTGTGATGCGGCATTCGTCGGCGGACCGGTGGCGCTCGCCTACAGTCACTTTTCGCCCGACACGAAGTCAGAAGCGCGCAAGGAATATCTCGAGTCCCTCAAGGCCTATCTGATTAGCGACCACTATTCGATACCGGGAGAATTCGTTGTCGTTGCAGGAACGAAGTGAACCCCTTTCGCCGGACGAACAGTTCGGTACGTCCATTTGGGAGGATCGGACCATGTCAAATTCGCGCGTGCGCGAGTCATTGGAAAGACTACACCGTGTGTTCCTCGAACGCCCGGCGGCAGCCAAGAAATCGAACCCGCCGGCGAGCGCAACGTGGCAGAATGGACTGCGGTGTGAAGTCACGGGGCCCCATGGGGAGAGGGTCATCACCGACATGCCGCCTGCCATGGGAGGTGATGCGAGTGGGCCGAACCCCGGCTGGCTGCTGCGAGCTTCTATGGCTTCATGTACTGCTACGTCGATCGCCATGCTTGCTGCTCGCCTCGGTATCACCCTGAGATCGCTCAAGGTGACCGTACACAGTGAGACAGACGCTCGCGGAATGACGGGCATCGATGGAGTTTCGACAGCGCTCAGTAGCCTGCGTATGTCGATTGAGATCGGGGCGGAAAATGTCCCTGATCAGCAATTGCGTGATCTGGCCGAAATCGCCGAGACGCAATCGACCGTGGACTGCACCCTCAGGGAGCGGCCGCCGCTGGCAATCGAGGTTTCGCTTGTCTAGCTCTTTCAGAACTTCTGATCGCGCGGCAACGAAATTGCCGCGGGATTAGTAACTCAACCGCACGGATATTAACAGGGAGACACATCATGGCAAACGGTACAACTGTCAGCAATGGCGTCAACGTTCAGGCTTTGCTCGACGCGCGCGACGCTCTCACCAAGGCTCCGGAGGCCGCGCAGTTCAAGTGGCGCGCGGCGTGCGAGTGGAAGAACGGCACCCACAGCCATTCGACCGTCGAAAGCTTCTTCGGCCTCGGCGAAGAGCAGCACCGCAAGACCACCTTCAACTTCGATGCCGATCATCCGGAGGTCTTCGCCTCCGAGGACAAGGGCGCGACGCCGGTGGAGTTCGTCCTGGTCGGACTGGCAAGCTGTCTCACCGCAGGCGTCGCGGCGGTCGCGCAGAACCGGAACATCCAGTTGAAGTCCGTGACCGCGACCATCGAGGGCGACATGGACCTTGCCGGCATCCTCGGCATCGACAGCGAGGTGCGCAACGGCTTCAAGGGCATCACGGTGAAATATAAGATCGATGCCGACGCGAAGCCCGAGGACATCGAGGCGCTGGTTGCGCAATCGCAGAAGCGTTCGGCGGTCTATGACATCGTGACCAATCCGACGAACGTTACCGTCGTGGTGAACTGATCGCGGCAGCGACCACTATCTTGCCGAGACGGCCCGATGAGCGCTGTCACCACCGTCATTGTCGGTGCGGGGCACGCGGCTCTTGCGATGAGCCGCTGCCTCGCGGAGCGTTCGATCGACCATGTCCTGCTGGAGCGCGGCGAAGTCGCGCAGAGCTGGCGTACCGAGCGATGGGACTCGCTGCGGCTGCTCACGCCCAAGTGGCAGAGCCGGCTGCCCGGATTCACCTATACGGGCAGCGATCCCGATGGTTATCGGACGCTGCCGGAAATCGTCGACTTTATCGCAGGCTATGCGAAATCGATCTCGGCCCCGGTGCGAACGCATACGACCGTCACCTCCGTGCGCAGCGATGGTGCGGGGTACCTCGTGCGCACGGATCGCGGCGACTGGCGATGCCGCACCGTCGTCATTGCCTCGGGTGCGTGCAACACCGCGAAGGTGCCGAGCTTTGCGGCGAGCGTGCCGCCGTCGGTCGCGACGCTGACAGCGCAATCCTATCGCAATCCGACTCAGGTTGCCGACGGTGGCGTTCTCGTCGTCGGCGCGTCCTCGAGCGGCACACAGATCGCGCACGAGCTCCAGCGCTCGGGACGGCCAGTCACGCTCGCGGTCGGCGAGCATATCCGGGCCCCGCGCGTCTATCGCGGCAAGGATCTGGAATGGTGGATGGACGCCGCAGGCGTGCTCGACGAACGCTATGACCAGGTGGACGACGTCGTGCGGGCGCGGCGCGTTCCCTCGCTGCAGCTTGCCGGCACGCCGGACCGCTCGACGCTCGACCTCAATGCGCTCTCCGACATTGGTGTAAAGCTTACCGGCCGTCTCGCGGGCATCACACAGGACGGCAAGGCGCAATTTTCCGGCTCGCTGCGCAACATGTGCGCGCTTTCCGATCTCAAGATGCGGAGGCTGCTCGAGCTCCTCGATGAATGGGCGCGCGCGAACGGCCTCGACGGCGCGGTGGCGACGCCCGATCGGCTGCCGCCGACCCGCGTCGAGGACGCGCCCCCGCTCGGCATGGACCTGGTCAAGAGCGGGATCAGGACCATCATATGGGCTTCCGGCTATCGGCCGGATTATTCCTGGCTGGAGCTGCCGGTGCTCGACCGCAAAGGCTACGTCACGCATGACGGCGGCGTTGTCCCGGCGCCGGGCGTCTACCTCATGGGGATGCAGTTCCTGCGGCGTCGGAAGTCAGCATTGATCGATGGCGCCGGCGATGACGCGCGCGACCTCAGCGCGCATCTCGCCGCCTATCTGGACAATGCGGCTCGGCGGATGAGCGCGTGATCGCGTCTGATCCGTCAGGACTGGCGCTATGCGAGCAGCTGAGCTGAGGTCCGCCAATGGAATGGTCCGGCCGTGCTCCGGCCCTGCCAGCATGACAAGCTGGCAAGGGGCGCCCAAGACAAGGAGCACGCCATGTCTCAGAAACTCAGCTCAGCGATCGCCGTGATAGGCATCGATATCGGCAAGAACTCGTTCCACATCGTGGGCCACGATCAGCGCGGCGCAATCGTGCTGCGGCAGAAGTGGTCACGTGGCCAGGTAGAAGCCCGGCTCGCCAACCTCCCACCGTACTTAATCGGTAAGACCTGATCGAGCATGACGGCAACGACCTGCGCGACCTGCCGTTGATTAAGCGCCAGCGCCGGCTCCAAGCTGATCGGCAAGGCCAAGCGGCGCGCCATCCGGTTCACTGAGCATGTGACGGGTGACGGGCCAACCGTCTTCGAGCATGTCTGCCGCATGGGGCTGGAGGGCATCGTGTCGAAGCGGACGGATGCACCCTATCGCAGCGGGCGGTCGAGGACGTGGCTCAAGTCGAAGAACCCGACGTGCGAGGCGGTGCGGCTGGAACGCGAGGAGGAGTGGTCGGCAGCATCGACGTGATGCGCCTCGACCGGACGCTCGGCCAGTCGCGTCAAGTTGGACTGCGCATCAGGCTGTCTTTCGATGAGAACTTCCCCCGAAGAAGGGATTAAGCTTCACAGGTTCGCCGGTATCTTGCCAGAACAGTTTTTTACCGAGGCTGGCCGCCACCGCGAGGCGGTGGTGGCCACCGATGAGCGTATGGTCATCCGTTGCTATCGCGATGATCTCGCCGGCTTCGTCCACGATGTTTCTCATGTGCCGCCTCTACCAACGCTCGACCAACAGATCCAGCGGATGTCTGTCCTGGCGACCATCATTCTCAGCGTCGCTCTGATCACCTACATCCTGCTATCCGCTTGGTGAAAACAGCAGACAGGACGAGCAGATCCATTGGCGACAGCATGAAGGCCAAGGGCCACTTCGATGTTGAAAGCCCGGTCTTGGGTCAAATGCATGCACCACTTTTGGCGACAGTCGAGCGGGCAGCGTTGATCTGGATCATGTGCGGCGACCCGTCGCATGCGGCAACCCCTGACAAATGACCTTTACCGCTGCAACATCAACGACATCCCGAACAGCGCTATAGTCCTGTTTCTCGACCACATCAGAGGCGGGCTGGATGCTCCTGTTCCAGCCCTGCGCGACGTGAAACCGGCCTTGCAACCCGTCGCCTTGGGCACTCGGCGCGGGCGCTCCGCCCTGACAAGACACCCCTGCGTCAACGGGTGCCTTGCCCAACGCGCCGTCGAGCAGGACACCGACAGCGCGATCTGTGATATGTGCGGGAGACCGGCCAAAGAGGAAACCTGTCTCCCCGCTGCGCATCCATCCCCACGCTCTCTTGGCAGGAAGCCGGAGAGGAAGAGCGACCGTTGCGGTGTTGAACTGCATTTACGAGGAAGAGTTCCTCGGGTTCAGCTATGGCTTCCGGCCGAAGCGCGGCCAGCACGATGCGCTGGACGCTCTGGCGGTCGGGATCACCGACAAGAAGGTGAACTTCATTCTTGACGCGGACGTTCGATCCTTTTTCGACGAAGTCAGTCAAAGTTGGCTGATCCGTTTTTCGAGCATCGGATCGCCGATCCCCGCATCATCCGCCTGATCCAGAAATGGCTCAAGGCGGGCGTGCTGGAGGACGGGGTCGTCACAATCAGTGAAAAGGGGACGGGGCAGGGGTCGGTGATTTCGCCACTGCTCGCCAACGTCTACCTGCACTATGTGTTCGACCTATGGGCCGAGCGCTGGTGACGGCACGAGGCCACGGGCGGAATGATGATTGTGCGGTATGCCGACGATATCGTCGTTGGTTTTGCGCATGAGGTCGACGCCCGGCGCTTCTGGGACGCGATGCGCAAAAACGACGATGCTAAACCACAACCGTCATGTCGGCTATTGTGCTGGTTTTTGGACGCCAGCAATAACGAGACCGTCCGCACGCTCAGCTCGCCGGCGTCCAAAAAGCGCCAAGGCACGAAGTCGCGGGAAGTTTGGCACCGACAAGTAAAATCGGACGACACGGCCGTGACGCTGATCCCGACCGCCTCGTGAATGGACGCAGGCTATCGATGCCCTCGCACTGGACCTGATCAAGGGTCGCGATGCGGCTCCCTCGGCACCGTTGTGATCCCTGAGCGCTTAATGTCGTCTGCGATACCCCGCGCCGGGGCGTCACTGGATACTCCGCTTTCGCAGTATGACGGCCATTAGGGGCCATGCTTGACCGTCCTCCGGCCGCTCGTCATAGTTCCCGTGAAGGCGAGCCAATGAGACTCGTCTTCGCCGGGAGAAGACGATGCGCAAATTGTTGGCTGTCCTCGCGGGGGCGCTGATCCCTGCCGTTTCGCTCATGCCTGCCGCCCTCGCGCAATCGCCCTGCGTCACCCAGAACATGGCCGTTCCCCCCGGCGCCAACACCTCTGACAAGACGGCGCCCTTCTTCATCGACGCCACAGGCCTCGATTTCAAGACGGCGCCACCCACGCGCGATCCGTCCAACCCGAACTATCCGCGCGCAACCGAGCTTTCCGACGGCACGCTGCCGCCGGCCGGCGCTGAGGGCAACTTCATCGTCGGCCCGACGCATGCGCCCGCGCCTGAGACGGTGGCGAAGGAGGGCGTGCCGCGCGGCAAGGTTACGTCGTTCACCCTCTCGTCGAAAGACAGCGTGATCTACAACCCCGGCCTGATCCGCGACGATGTGGCGGGCTGCGGCAACAGCTCGATCATGATCGCGACGACGGCGCCGGGCGACAAGTCAAACATGATCGTCACAACCAGCCATCCCGGCACCTGGACGCGCACGATCGAGGTTTATGTCCCGGCGCAATATGTGCCCGGCACGGAGGCGCCGTTCATCGTGCTGGGTGACGGTGGCTCGATGGCCTGGAAGGATATGAACACCACCCTCGACAATCTGATCGCGCAGCGCCGCGTGCCGCCGATGGTCTCGATCCAGATCGGCAATGGCGGGCAGGACGCGCAGGGTGCCCAGCGCGGGCGCGAATACGACACGGTGTCGGGGACCTATGCGCAGTTTGTCGAGCGCGAGGTGTTGCCGCTCGTCGAGCAGAATGCCGGCGTAAAACTCACCAAGAACCCCGAGGGCCGCGCGACCATGGGACTAAGCTCGAGCGGCACGGCGGCCTTCACCATGGCGTGGTTTCATCCCGAACTCTATCACCGGGTGCTGGCCTATTCGCCGACGATGGTGAACCAGCAATGGCCGTACAATCCGGCGCTGCGCGGCGGCGCGTGGGAATATCACAGCCCATGGGCGGGCCCCGCCGGTCCTAACCTCACCGTCAAGGCGGGTGTGCTCACGCCGTCGGAGCCGCCCGGCGTGCCGCTGATCCCCAGCGCGCCCACCAAGCCGATCCGTTACTGGTTCGAGATGGGCGATCAGGACTTGTTCTATCCCAACCCGACCATCCCTGATGGCATGCACGACTGGACGCTATCCGCCGAATTGATGGCGAAGGTGCTGGCGGAGAAGGGCTACCACTACCAGTTCCTGTTCGCGCGCAACGCCAAGCATGTCGACCGCCCGACGGTTGCGCAAACCCTGCCGGCGGCGCTGGAGTGGTTGTGGAAGGGCTATCCGAATCCCTGACGACGGCAACAGCGCTTACGTAGTCAGCGAACTAAGTTGGTCATCACCTGCGAAAGAAAGTCGCCACGGGCGCTCCGCTGTCTTTCACTCCAGGCCTGCGCGTAAGCGATAGGTAACTCAGCAGCCAACCCATGACGGTTTGATATGGGTCTGCGCTATCGCTAGAGAATTTGTATTTGTCTTTGATCTGCATCGCGAACGCTGCGGCTTGTTCGTCCGTTTGTCTCAGCTCCTTCGGAAGCGAACGCCATTCCCGAATAATCTCGCGCCGGGCATTCACCTGGTTCATTTTGGTGCCTTCACTTCCTTCGATAGGGCCGCTTCAGTTAAGCGGCGTCCGTCTTCAAGAGACGGACATAGGTCCCGCTCTCGTGCAACTCGAGCCAACCGCTCGACCGCCATCTTGATGCCCGCGCCGAACTCAGGCCCGCTCACCTTGAGCTTAAACAGGAACGGCGCGTTGATCTTCTCGATGTGAATGCGGCCGTCCTGCACTAAGCGTCGCCGCGATCTCGGTCGGTGGTCTCGCGGAGGTGTCAAGTTGAGCCTTCGGCACATCACGGGACCGCCGAGAGTTGCGGGCCGCGTTCGACATCACCAAGGCTCAAGAAGTCAAGGCTTGCCCCTGCTCGCGAGCGGTCTCGGAGACCATGGTTGCCTGAGGCCGTCCCTCTTTTAGGGGAACCACCAAAACCTCCGCCCGCGCTTCGGGCGCTCCCGGGCTGGTGGTTCGTCCTCGCAGTCGGGAATGAGTGGAGGCGCGTTGCCTTCCAGTTCGGCAATGGCGCGTCGATAACGGTGAGGTGTCGCGCGCAAGGCTATGCTGAAGCCGCCCACCGATCTCCTCGCAGATCGCCCGACAATGGTCGAGTTCTAAAGCTTCGGTTAGGTGAGGGTCTTGGGGCGGAAGGGGCTTCGCCATGGCTGCCACCGTTGGCTTGATTGGCACAGCTTCGTTGTTTGTCCCCTGCCGCCGCCGTCATAACGCGGAAGGTACTTGCACCGATCCGGCGGAACCGAAACTTTTTTATCATGGGTGAATTTATCGATGGGGCCGCCCGAGGCGGAGGCATGCCATGGCTCTCATACCGGTGCGCGATGCGTTTCTTACGGTCGCGATCATGTCTGTCACTTTCCTCGTCGAAATCGGCTTTTTCGCCTTGTATGGGGCTTTCCTTGTCAAGGGTAAACTTCCCCACACGCTGCTCTCTATCCACTTGTCGAGTCCGACGATTGGTTCGGTGTCAGCGAGGCGCTTTCTTCCATTCTCGGCATGAAGGGCCCCCTTTGCTTGGCCGCGCTGAGCGGTCAATCCCTGCAGCCCGCAAGGGGCGCGCCTTTTGGCGCGCGGGATTGACAGCGAAAGCGCGTGCCGAGCGATAATGCGCCATTCCAAGAGTGGCCTGGCGGCGAAGTTTACGATCTTCATCTTCACACGCCGTTGGTCGTCTCACCCGTGAGCATGACGTCACGTGTACAGCGGCATTGGCACGGCGACAAAATCCGAGGCGAGCCCGCTATCAGGCGCTGATCGCGCCGCAGCCTTGTATTCGGTCGATCCTTCGAGGATCGCACCATGATGCAATCATGCGCATCGGCGGCGAGCTCCGGGGCGGCGGGTCCATCCTTGATCGCGGCTTGAAAGCCATTGTGAAAAGCGAATCACCACCGCCTCGGATCGTCATCGGCAGACCACACCTCCACGGCCCGCCAAAACTGTCGTGCTGTTATCTGATCTCCTTTCCCCTTCGAAGTTATCGGTTATGACGCAGGACGCAGGACAATGCCGTCCGACATTTCGCCTGTTGTAACGAGACGCCAGAGTGCAATGAGCAGCTTGCGCGCCAACGCAACGATCATGGTCTTGCGCGTGTTACCGCGCCCGTCGGCCGTTCGGGTTTGAAACCATTGAGCCAGGGCGCTGCCCTCTTGGAACCTCAGACAACGCCACGCCAATCGGATCATGCCGGTGCGGACGCGAGCGTTACCGGCGCGGGCAAGACCCTTCTCACGCCGGCGTTTGCCGCTCTCGTCCGGGGAGCCGGTAAGGCCGGCGTAGCGAGCGACCGCCTTACGGTCGCGGAACTGACGCGAGAAGACCTCGTTAACCAGCATGTCTGCGGTCTCAACGCCGATGCCGACGACCCGCGCGATAAGCTGGACCATCGCGTGTGGGCGTTTCTGTTTATCGCGGTCAGCTTCGAGCTTCTGCAGGCGTGCTTTCTCGATCGCTCGGATTTGCTCACGCACCATGTGGAGACGTGCGAGGTGACGAAACAGCTCTGCACGGGTGTTTTCCGGCAAAAGTGATCCTTCCGCCGAGTGCAGCTCTTTGAGTTGTTGCTCGGCTTTGCGCAATTTCAGCCGAAACCTACGAATGCCAAAGCGGGTGAGGATCGCCTTGATTTGGTTTCCGATCCGCGTCTGCTCGGTGACGAGGCTGTCTCGCTCACGGTTCGGCCGTTTGGCATCCTCCTCTTCGATCGTTGGGATCGCGACCATGCTGCAGTGACGCTTCTCTCCACGCAGCCATCCAAGTAAGGCGCGCAGCAGCAGTTCCGTATCGAGGCGATCTGTCTTTGCGCGTCGATGTTCGCGTGGCACCGCAATGCTATTAGGGTGGATCACGTAAGCCTCAACACTGCGCATGCGCAGCGAGCGGGCCAGCCAAAATCCATCGCGTCCGGCCTCATAGGCGACAACGACGCGCCTTATCGGATGCCCGGCCTGGTCAGCCTCCTTGCGCCAACGATGCAAGAGCTTCAACAGCGACTCCGCATCCGCATCGAGCTTTTTGAGCGGCTGGCGTTTGATGCCAGGAACAACCGCGGCTACCAACCACTTCGATTGAGCCATCTCGATTACGGCGATGATCGTGCTATCCTGCTCGAGGGCGGTGAGGGACCTGCTCGCCTCAAAAGGTTGCGACATGTGGCGCTCCTTTGGTGTCTTTGGACAGAGCGCCGAGAGTGCCACAAACCCTCGCCGTCCGCCCCGCCCCATAGCATCTTGATCGGGGTGTTCTGAAAGGAACGCGCGCTCTGGGCAGCGCACAAATGGGAGGAACCATCGCTATGAGGACCGAATATCTCGCTGCGATTGTGATAGCTGCCCTCGCCGCTGGTACCGGGCTGACAGCCAATTCCGTCGGCTCGCTGCCTTCCGAAAAGCAATCCATGCCGAGTGCCGTGCAAGCAGCGGACCGATTAGCTGAAGCAGTGGATCTGCTTCGGTCCGGTGGCTAACAGCCTGGCGCAACTCAAACGCATCGCTCCTAAGCGCTTTCGCGAAATCCCCGGTGCCGACAACCGCACATGAAGCGACCGTGCGCCCGTAACGGTCGAGGCTCATCGGTTTGCATGATATTGACCGATTGCCGATGAATGCGGCCAGTTCATTGGTCGCCTTGGCCCCCACCGATATTGAAGGTTATCCTCTCCACGGCAAAGCTGGTTGCTCTCGAGCGCGTCGATGCCCCAGAGCCGAATTCGCGTGCCATGGATTTCGGGGGTGTCGCCATCGATGGCGCTGGCCTGCCCGACTATATCGGCTGACTGAGCGGCGCCGCCTGATGCGACCAGCAACACGGCTATAAGCGCAACGTGGCGCCAGCTTTTCTCGGGCATTTCGTTAATCGGTATACCCGGCGATCGCGAAATCGGCCAGACGCGTTTGGCGGGAATGGTAAGCGGTTATTTGTGCAGCGAGCGCAATTCCTGTCCCACCTTCAACGTGAACAAGGAAATCAGTCTTGCGTCCAATTTGATCAAGTGCGTCAAGCGCGAGTACGCCATCTACGATCACGGGGCGCCCACCGTCCAACCGACGCGAAACAACTCGGTTTAGGTCTGCCGTAAGCCATTGCATTGGTTCGAGGTTGGTCAGGTATAGGTCGAGTTGGATTGCGGGCATTCCCAGTTGCCATGCCAGCCACGATGCAAGAGAGGATTTGCCGACGCCGTCTGCACCGTCGATTGTAATCAAAAGCGGAAGTCGATTTGGCGTCAGGGCTTGCTTGATCCGATCAAGCAGCGTGTCCGACCCCGCGATCGGATGTTTCATCATCATGCCGCTGCCTTATCTTCCTTATCCTGGCCCCGCATCACGATCCTGGTCACATCGTCCGGCAACGGCCTCTGCAACCCCTTCGCCTCATCCCACGACGCGCGCATCCAGACATCGCGCTCCTCGTCGGTCGTCAGGATCACCGGCATGGCCTTGGGATGGATCGGCGCGATCACCGCGTTCGGCGCGGTCGTCAGGAAGCCGTACACCTGATGCGGCCCCGGCACCGGCTTCGACTTCGTGCCGCGATCACCGTTGAACGTGGTCCAGATGCCAGCGAAGGCGAATAGCGGTCGATCATCGTTGAGCGCGAACCAGACGACGTCCTTTTTCTTGGTCTCCGGGTTCGGCTCCGGCGCGTACTCGGCAAAGCTGTTGGCCGGGACCAAGCAGCGGTTCTCCGGCTTGAGCCACATGCGCCAGTGCGGCGACGACGTTTTGCGGATGTTGGTGACTGGCGGGCCGCCGGTTCGCGGCGGCGGCATGCCCCAGCGCATCAGCGCCATCTCGCTTCCCGCGTCCGCGTTTCGGATCACCGGAGCGGGATAGTCGGGAAACACGCCCGGCATCGGTGGCAGGTTGCCGACGTAGCGATTGACCACGCGGAACAGGTTGATAATCGCAGCTTGGTTGGTGGTGATCGAATATAGGTTGCACATACCTCAGCCTAAACCTCAGGGTCTCCGAAGTGTGGCACCATGGGGCCGCGCACAATCAAAAGCTGTCGCTTGGGCTGCTTCTTAGTCCAATTATCCAGCTTCTTCTTCCATCGCCTGTTTAACTCAAGCATTCCAATGTAGGCGGATAGGTCATCAGGATCGGCCCTGCTGGCGTCGATCAGCTGAGCTGCGTCCTTGCAGTGTGAAACAAGAGCACCCGACCAGTAGTTGTACGCAACCTTCTTGTCGAAGACCTTGTTCGCGATGCCTACCGCGATCAGCTCATGCATGTTGAGGCAGGCATGTACGGTGTTGTATTCCACGGTCTTTGTAATCTCGATAAATGCTATCCCCTCATCCAACTGCTGCTTTACTTTCACGAGGTGCGTATCGAATTGTTGAAACAGCTTCACGATTGAGCTGTCGGCCTCAGTTTTCAGAAAGAAGTCAATAGTTGCCCGTTTCCGGGCGATGCTCCTCGTAACGTGTATGGAGTACAGCGCGATCGCTCCAGCAATTATGGCTACGGAAGGCGTGATTAGAGGAGCGTAAGGCAACAGCTTAATTGCGGCGTAATGCACCCACGCGTAGATCGTTGAAATCATCTTTTGAGCCCCATCCCCACAGGTTTTGCCGATCGACGCAAACAACCACAGGGACGCGGCCGCTGTCCAGACTGTACGAGCGCTGTCCGCCGTTATCGTTCGCACGGCCACCAATGCGACGGCGGATCGCTGGCCGAAATCTTGGTCGGCCGCAGCAGTTGGCTGCGCTTGTACGGATAGCCGCGCACCTGCGAGCAGTCCTTGCATCGCATGTATCGCTCCAGCTCATGAACAGGCTGCACTCCGGACGCCGCACGATGTCAAGCGCTACAGGCTGGTTGGTGTCGCAGCCGAGGCGCCGGACCTCGAGATAGCCGTATCCGGCGTTGAGCGCGTCCCCCAGTGTCGGCGATGGCTGCGCCGGTCCCTGAAATCCGAGCATGCGCGCGTTCCACGCCTCGACGGCAAGGCGGTCGGCCTTCTTGCGAGCCTCAGCCGCCTGCTCAGCCGCCGCTCGGACGGACGCGCCGTAGATGCTCTCGCGAGATTTGGTGCCCATGATCGCGCGTGCCGCCGCCGACAGGCGATGATCCCTACGAGGGCGAAGCCTACCGGCTCTGGGCGCTCAAGCAGCAGTGCAAGCGCGACTGACCGTCAACCGGACAGTCGCGCTTGACTTCGCCAAATGGCGGCGGGCAAAGTGCGATCATTGAGGCCGCCGACCTGACCCCAGACGGCTTCACAGCGCTTCGGCGCTGCTTGGCGCGGCAACGCATCGCAAGGCAACGGTTTCGACCTTGCTTGGCTCAAGGCGAGCGTGGTCAGGGCCGAGAGCGCAAGGTCTCCCTCAAACCGATGGAGACCAAGATGGAAGAACTACAGGAGTTATTAGTGGAGGCGCTCAGGCAGTGCGTCGATAACGGGATGAAGCTGCCCTTGATTGTCTGTGCCGTCAGCTCAAACGGTAGTGTGCTGGCGACGCGGATCAACGAGGGACGCGAACCGGACACGCTGGCGCAGCACTTCGAGGATCGCGCCTTCAAGACGCCGGTCAACATCATGGTGGTTGACCATTACGGCGAGGCGGCGCGGGTCGTGATCCGAAGTGGCACGGTCAGCTTACAGTAGACTTCCCAGCAAACACGAAGCCCGGCCAGCACATCACTGGCCGGGCTTTCATTTGTCTGCCCCGCCGCTCACCGCCCGTCGTCCTGCCACGGCATCGTCGGCGGCGACGGCACCCGGCGTTGCATGACGCGCGCGGTCGCGCGACCGGCATAGATGCGCGCTCGCTGGCAGCGCTGCATAGGCCTGTGAGTTCCCGATCTGTCATGCCGCCTCCCTCGATCATTGGCTATAGCGCCATCCACCAAGCTGCCAGCGCGACCAATGATGACGACCGATCAGCGCTTGCGCGTTCGACATGAGCCACATCGCGCACCGCCTTTTGTGTGCGAGATGGTACAGGAATAAAACTCGATTTGCGGAATGGCAAATATCTTCAAAGGGCGCGGTCGCGCGTCCCCCGCGTTTTCCTTGGGCCCCAAAGGACCCGGAGCCCATTGCGGAGGGACAGCCCACCTCCGGCGTTTTCGCGCATCATAGCAACCTCAATGCGAACCGTGTCAGTATCGAAAGCCTGACGGGAAATTCCTCGTCATTTTCTTGAGGTCGCTACCTCCATTTGTAATCCACCTCACACCTGCAGCGAAGCTGCGGTCCGATATTGTCTCCTGAGACGTCTTGGCATTAGAGGAATTTACTGATTTCGTTCGGGCGGCTCAGTCGTTCTTGCGTGGTTTGGCACCGAAACGGGAGGCCAGCATGCCAACGTCATCTCCCCTTGTGCGATGGTCGACTGAGATGCTGCCGGAGCGCACACGGTTCTCCACGTTCCGTGAAGATTTTGCGCGGCTGAACCTCGCCTTGGACGTGATAGATCACAGCGGCGGTCGCCCGCGTATCGACGTCACCTACTTGCCGCTCGGCACGGTTGGCGCGTGTCGCATTATCACCACGCCGGTCGAGTTTATCCGTTGCAAACACCACCTCAAGGATTGCCGTGACCAATTCGCTCTGAACATCGTCGAGGCTGGACCGGTCCAATTTGCAAATGGCGGCCCAGAACATGTCTATGATGCCGGCTCCGCTTGTTTGGTTGACCGAGGAAGGCCGCTGCGAGTAGTTGGGCCGCGTGGCGCCAGCGTCAAATTTGTGACCGTACAGGCTGCCGCCCTTAAGTCTTTGGTTGCGCAGCCGGAAGATCTATCAGGTCGGCCTGTGCGTCCCGGACCGGCGCTTAGACTGCTCGACTGCTACCTGCGGTCGCTCGCATCCTTCAAGAGACCTCTGTCATCAGAACTGGCCTCCACAGTCGGCGCACATCTCCTCGATCTCGTGGCCGCGACGCTCGGCCCGACCGCCGAAGCTGCAAACATCGTTACGGAGCGTGGTGTGAAGGCAGCCAAGCTGCAGGCGATCCTGGCGGAGGTCGCGCAACGCTTCAGCGATCCCAATTTCGATCTGAACAATGTCGCTGGAGCGCTCGGGATGTCGCGGCGATACGTGCAGAAATTGCTCGAAGCGACCGGAAAGTCGTTCACCGAGCACCTTGCAGGGTGCCGGCTTGAGCGTGCCTTCGCGATGCTGACTGACCCGCACCATCTGCATTTGGCCATCATCGATATCGCATTTGCAGTCGGCTTTGGTGACCTTTCTCATTTCAATCACTCGTTCCGCCGGCGCTTCGGCGAGACGCCATCTGGCGTGCGCGCCGCATCGATCCTGCGGCAGAAGTGTTCCTACGAACCCTCACAATGCGCGGGCGACGGCCGCTGATACGCAGACAGCTCGACCTCGCGGGATGGCAGGCAGCGCGCACCGGTAGCGGCGGCGCAAGGCGTCGGGCGCAAGGCCGCAGGAAGGCCGCACAGCGCGCCGGTGGCGGAGGCTAGAGGAAGACCGGCCGGGCCACAGCAGCGACGGAAAGGCCGCAGCGCGGCCCGCACAAGCGTTTCCCGGCGGCCTATGCTAGCAGGGACACCGGCCCGGGTTCGGACGCACTAGCGGCCTTCCCAGAGGGCCGGCGGATTGGGACACAACGGAGGACACTCCTAGCCCAATCCATTATAATCATTAGGTTATTTTCTCCTCTCCGGTTCCCACAAGGGGAGAAGGAAGGCACCGTCTTTACGGATTGGACTGCGGCACCAGGACCAGCGGCGGTTTCGGCTTGGGCCTTGGCGGTGGAGGACCGGGCGCCGGCCTGACCTCGATCGGCGGCGGAAGCGGCGCCACCTGCTGGCTCGCGATCGGCGGGCTTGAAATCGAAGGATTTGAGACCGAGGGGCTCGGTGCAGCCGGTGCAGCCAGCGGCGGCCGCGGCGTTGGCGGGGCCTTGGGCTCGACCTTGGCTTTGGGCTGGGCGCGGCGAGGATCGCGGCCGGGCAGCGGCACGTCGACCGGCGGCGACAGCTCGGGCGCGGCGTCAGGTGACACCAGACGCGGTAGTACCGCGGTCGCCGGCGGCGGCTCGCCGCGCTCGATCGCATCGAGCCGCCGCGTCTCGCGATCGATCGTCCGCACCGCCAGCCACGAGGACAGCGGCGTGAGATCGACGGTGCGTTTGAGCTTGTCCGGCGGGCCCGCCGCAAAGAGCTGGATTTCCGGAGGCGCGCCGGAAAGGCCGGTCATGATCGGCGTCAGGCTGGCGCGGATGTCGGCCTGATCGGCGGGAATGTCATAGCCGCCCGAGACGATGGCGCGGGCGTTCTTTGCTTCCAGCGTGGTCGCGCCGACACGCAGGCGGCCGTCGCGGATCGTGAACGGGATCTGCGCCGAGCCGATCGCCAGAGGGCCTGCCGACAGCGCCGCCTCGACGAGCTGCCTGAGCCTTGCGTCGTCAGCGACCTGGCCGCCATCGCTGGCCCGGATCGCGAGCTCGAAGGCGAGCGGATCGAGCCCGGTAAGCTCGGCCGACTCGAGCGTCACGGTACCGTTGCCGGCGAGCGCACCGGTCAGCGCCGCAATGCTGCGGCCCTGGGCGGACAGCGCCATTTGCACCGAGGCGCGGCCCTTGGGGACGGCGAGATTGCGATAACGCAGCACCTTCGCATCGACGTTGGCGAGCTGGATACGCGCGTTCAGCGACAGGCCGTTGGGACTGTCGCGTGCATCGATGCTTGCGGTCATCTCGCCGCCACCGATGCCGCCCTTCAGCGAATCCAGTGCCAGCGACTGGCCGTCATTGCGGATCGTGCCGCTGATGGGCCGCATCTCGATGCCGCCGGGCAATCCGCCGCGCAGGGCCTGGAAGGTGATGCGGCCGCGCCAGCCGTTGACAAGCCCTGGCGCGAGCGGCTGGTCGGCATCGCGCCCGACCGCGCCAATGGTCACCGCCAGCGCCGGGACGAGATCGAGCGTATCGAGCCCGACCTCGCCATCGATGCTCTTCTCCGGGTCCAGCGTCACCGCAAGACGCCCGCGCAGGTGCGAGCCCGCAGCCGTGCTGTCGAGATCATCGAAGGTCAGCCTGTTGCCGGACAAGGTCAGGCGCGAGGACAGGTTGACGGTTTGCACTGACTTCTCGCCCGCACCGATCCCGAGCAGCGGCGCGAGGTTCGCGTTGCGCACGCGCAAATTCACGCTCGCTTTCGGATCGGGCGAGGACAATTCGAAGCTGCCCTGGGCGTCGGCATCAAGTCCGCCGCCCGCGACCTTCGCGTTGAGCTGAAGCGGCCGGCCCCAGGTGCCGCTCACCTTGCTTTCTGCCTGCGAAGCCCCCTCGCCTGCCGCGACCACACGGTCGAGGCCGAACAGCGTCAACAGCGAGCTTGCCTGCGGCGCGGAGAGTTTTGACTCCAGCGTGAAGTCGCTGTTGCGCAGCTTGTCGAGATCGAGGCCGTTGATCGCCGCCGCCAATGTCTGCGCCGACAGCGTCGCCGTTCCCTTCAACTGCGGCGCATCGAGATCGAGCGCGGCGCGCGCATTGGTGCGATCGGCATGCTCGGCGTTCTTGTCCAGGCTCACATCGAGCTTCAGGCGCGCTGGCCCTGGCAGCGCGTCGACGCGATCGAAGCGTGCACCGAGCGCCGGCGCGATCGGGTTGATCAGGGCCGTGAGTTGAGACAGGGAATTGGCCGCCGACTTCAGCGTCAGCCTGCCGGTCGCATGCGCACGATCGAAGCTTCCGTTCGCGTCCGTCGTCACTCCGCTTGCTTGGCCGAATTGCAGCTGCTCCAGCGACAGCGTGGTCGGGCTGTAACCGAATTTGGCGGTAAACGGCCGCAGCTCCTGCCCGGCCGAGATCGCGCGGCCGACGTCGAGCGACAGTCTTGCCTCGTCCGGCCATTCGCCTTGCGGCCCGGCGAGGCCGCGCACGAAGCTTGCGGCCGCATCGAGGTCGAGCCGGTCGGCCTTCAGCTCGGCGTCAAACCGCGAACCCTTGTTGGCAGCGGTCTGCACGAAGGCGATGTGGCCCTCGACCGCGCCGCCCTCGATCTCTGCCTTCAGCTTGTCGATCGCAAGGTGGTTGGCGGCGACCGTCACGTCACCGCTCAGGCGCAACGGCTTGGTGCTGCGGCGATTGATCTCGCTGCGGCCCTGAAGCCAGGCCACCAGCGTATCCGGGTCGGAAGATTCGATGCTGAGCCGGCCGCTAAAGCTGTCGACGCCGGGGCTGGCGCCGTTGAGCGCGACCTGGGTCATGCCCGGCGCGCGCAGATCGAGCCGCTGAAAGGTCCAGGACCTGCCGTCGGTCTGCAACTCCGCGGCGATGTTTTGCAGCGGCCGGCCGCCGAGCATGATCTGCTCGGAGCTGAACGAGATCTGCGCCGGGATCGGCGCCTGCGGAATGGCGGCGAGCCCGGCGCGCAGCGCCGGCAGGATGCGCAGCGGCTCGGTATTGTCCTTGGCCGCGAGCTTGTCGGCATCGAGTTGCCGCGCCGCCAAATTCGCGCGCAGCAGGGGCGCGGCGCCGAATTTGAGGTCGCCGACGCCGGCGACCTTGAGCGCGGTGTCCTCGGGACCAAAACTCGCCTCGATCTGGTCGAACTTCGCAAGCGACGGATCGGCCTTGAGCTTCGTCGTCAGCTTCCACGGCGTCGGTGCGGGGGCTGCCGGCTTGTCCTTTGACGTCTCCTTGGGTGGAGGTACGGCCAGCGTGAGCGCGCCGTCGAATTTCGGCAGCCGGCCGTCAAAGGCGAGCACGCCTTCGAGATCGGCCAGGATCGCGCGCTCGCCGGGATCGATATTGATGTGGAGACGGGTGGCGGTGCCGTCGGGGCTCGGGCCGGAGGAGATGCGGAACGGATAGCGCGTGCCCGAGACGGTGACATTGCCGTCGCCCCGCACCGAGCCCGCAAGCGAGCGGACGTCGCCGGCGAACGCGATGTCGCTGAGCTCCAGCGTCGAGCGGCTGGCGGCATCATGAAGCGCGATGCGGCCGGTGAGGTTCAGCCGCTCGATCGCGAGCGAGGCGAGATTGAAGCTGCCGCTTGCCGTCGACGGCAGGTCGACCCGGCCCTTGGCATCGAGGCCGAGATCGGCCGCCACGCCGTTGACCGTGAGCTCGGTGGCACGCCATTCGCCGCGCATCAGCGAAGAGAGGCTGAACTCGACGTCGAGCTTGTCGGCGCGGAGCTTACCGAGGTCGTTGTTGCCGCCGAAGGTGACCGAGCGCAGCCGCAGCGTCGGCGCCGGCAGTAGCCGCGCATCGAGCTGGCCGGCAACCCGCACCGGGACACCGATGATTCGGCTCGCCTCCGCCTCGAACTGGGGCCGGAACTGGTTCCAGTCGATGAAGTAAGGCCCGATCAGCGCGGCCAGCAGCGCAATAATGAAGGCAATCGCCAATCCGAGCAGCGTCGTCTGCACGGGTCTCCCCTCGGCCAAACCGGCACCCGGGCCAAACCCAAGCCTACGTCTAAGCCAAATCGAAGCCTAAGCCGCGCCGGAACAGCCCCTTATATAGGGGCAAGTGTGGCGATGTCACAGCGACTGTTGCGCACGGAGGTTAATGCTACCAGCTCGCCGGCAGCCGCTTCAGGCCGCGCAGGACGAAGGTCGGCCGCCATTCGGGGTTCTCGACGTCGTCGATCCGCAAGTCCGGCAGCCGCCTGAGCAGGGTGTTGATGGCGATTTCGGCCTCGATGCGCGCCAATTGGGCGCCCAGGCAGAAATGGATGCCGCCGCCGAACGACAGCGGCTTGACGTTCTCCCTGACGATGTCGAGGCGGTCGGGGCTGTCAGGATAGACGGCCGGATCGCGGTTGGCCGAGCCCAGGAGGCACAGCACCGTCTCGCCCTTGGGGATCCGCTTGCCGCCGAGATCGTCGATATCCTCCAGCGTGACGCGCCCGGTCATCTGCACCGAGGAATCGTAGCGCAAGAACTCCTCGATCGCGTTGATGATCAGCTCCGGCCGCGCCTTGAGCAGTGCGAGTTGGTCCGGATTGCGGTGCAGGGCCAACAAGCCGTTGCCGATGAGATTGACGGTGGTCTCGTGGCCGGCGCCGAACAGCAGGATGATGTTGGCGGTCAGTTCCTCATTGGTCAGCTTGTGGCCGTCTTCCTCGGCCTGCACGAGCTGGGTGGTGAGGTCCTCGCCCGGATTGCGGCGGCGCAGCTCGAAGAGCTGCTGGAAGTACATCTGCGCCATCAGGTTGCCGGCGTTGCCCTGGCGGATCTCCTCCGGAGAGAGGGGCACGGGATCCAGAATCCGCCCGCCATCGCGCGAGCCCTTGTAAAAGGCCTCGCGATGATCTTCGGGGATGCCAAGCATGTCGCAGATGATCGTAACCGGCAGGCGGAAGGCAAAATCCTCGATCAGGTCCATCTGCCCGCGATCGGTCACATCGTCGAGCGTCTGGTCGACGATCTCCTGGATCCGCGGCCGCATGTCCTCGACCCGGCGCGCGGTGAAAGCTTTCACGACCAGACCGCGCAGGCGGGTGTGGTCGGGCGGATCGGCCTGCAGCATCCAGTGGCTCATGCTGCGGAAGACCGGCTCCTCCATGATCTTCGGACCGTAGCGGCGCTTGCTGCGCTCGACGAAATCCTTGCCGAAGCGCTTGTCGCGCATCACGAGGCTCACCTCGGCATGCCGGCTCGCCACGAAGGAACCGAACGGGGTCACATGCATCGGATCGATCGTGCGCAACCGCTCATAGTGGGGATAAGGATCCCTGATGAAATCGGGGGCCAGTGGATTGAACAGCTGATCGCTTGCCGCCGCCTGCGCATGCTCGTTCATGGTGACCTCAAATCGTTCACGACATCGAACACGCCGGAGCCGAAATAGGCGGCGTGACCATCCTCTGAAATTCGATACGTTATTGTATTGAGTTGCATCCTGAACTAAAATGCAGCGATGTCAAGAGTGAGGACCAGGCCGACCCGCGACGACACCCGCGACCAGCTGTTCGAGGCGGCCGCGCGCGTGTTCGAGGACCAGGGCATCGGCGGCGCCAGTATCGAGGCGATCGCAGCCGCCGCCGGTTTCACGCGCGGCGCGTTTTATTCGAACTTCACCAGCAAGGACGAGCTGATCATCGCCATGCTCGAGGACCATGTCGAGCAGTCGATCCGGCGCAATCTCGACCTGCTCGCTGAGCATACCGACCTCGACGATTTCATCGCGGCGCTGAAGGCCATGGAGCGCAACCGCCGCGATCCGCTCGGCCGCTCGCCGCTGCTGCACATGGAGATGATCCTCTACGTCGCGCGCGCAGAGAAGCGCCGGCCGGAGCTCGCAAAACGCCTGCGTGCGCGGCGCAAGCTGGTCGCCGACATCATTCAGGGGGCACAAGTCGACCGCGCGAACAAGGTGAAAGATCCGTCCTGGGCCGCCGCCGTGGTCTTGGCGCTGGATGACGGTTTTCGCCTGCACCGGCTGATCGATCCGGAGACCACGCCGGCCGACAGTTTTTTCCGCGCAATCAGCGATCTCCGCCGCGCGATGGGGCTTGTCTCAGGCTAGGAATGCCTGGCCCCAAATCGGCGCGCGGAAGTTCCGCTGTGGCCCTGACCGCGGCGGAATAGCGGAGTTTCCCCAACGGCTGCCAAGGGCGAATCTCGGACCTCGGCACCTGCACCGGGCGGGATCTCCGAACTAAGAGTTTCCTAGAGGGACTCAAAGAAGATGTAGTTCTGCCAGCTTCGCATCCGCAGAAGAATCTTCCGCAGCAATGAAAGTTCGTGAAAGTGCTCGGTGTAGATGGCGGCTTCGCCGGCCGCCCCGAGCGGAATTTGATAACCCGAGATGTCATCGACGATCTCGAGGACGGCCAGAGCACGGTCTCCGGGCAGCGCTCCCCCGACATTTACTAGCGTCCCCGTGGTTTGAAGCTGGCCACCTGCGATCGCATCGATCACCACTTGGACCTTGGCCTTGAATACGCGGCCCGGTATGCCCTTGAACAGAACTTCGGCCTCATCGCCGGCGCGAACCCGCTGCAGGGCGTTTTGCTGGAACGCGGCTGCAAATTTCCGGTCCCTTTGGCTGTCGTTGACGAAAATCATGGCTGGACGGAAGGGCGCCGGGACCACATACACGCCCGGCCGCAGCGCGAGCTCGGTGACAAAGCCACTGGTGGGTGCGCGAACAGTGGTCTGGTCCAGATCGAATTGAGCATCAGCAAGTTCGTTGCGAAGACGCACGATCGCCGTATGTTCGCCATTAACAGTCGCGCCATACGCCTGCCGGGCACGATCTTCCGCAGCATTAGCTTCGGCCACTGTCTGTTTTGCCGCGTCGAGATTGCGCGTTGCGGTATCGAGCGTCGCCTGCGCGACGACTTGTTTCTGGAACAGCGTCGCCTGACGATCGTAGTTCTCTTGGGCCAGTTCCAGTTGCGCCTTAGCCTTTCCGGTCGCCGCCGCGGCTTGATCAACCGACGCCTTGAGCTGGGCAACATTGGCCTCGGCATCGGCCAGTCCCGCCTTTTTTTCGGCGACGGTGTACTCGTATGGCTTGGGATCGATCTTGAACAGAACTTCGCCGGCCTCGAGATGTTGGTTGGTGCGGTCTTCGACTGGCACCTCGACCACGCGTCCGCGGACGCCGGGCAATATCGGCGTCACGGTGAAGTAAATGCGTGCATTCGTGGAGAACGGGTGGTTGTAGGCCATCGTGATGAACAACAGCGAAAGCCCAAAAATGCCGCCGAGCGCCGCTGTCGCAAGTGTCCATTGATTGACCGGGATTCTGAAAAGCTTGAAGGTGGCATAGCAGAGCGCCACGTAAGTCATCGTGAGCAGGATTTCCATCAGCGGCCTCCCGTCCCGACCTTGGAGAGCGCCTCCGCTATCGTATTTCGGCTCGCGGCACTGGCTTCTGTCGCGGGAACGTTCACCTTATCGACGGCCGAGACTGCTTCCTGCGGCGGCTCTGCGCCGACCCTGCCTTCTTGAACATGAGCTGCTCGATCTTCGATACCGACCTTGGCCTCGATCGCTGCCAATCGATGCTTGAGCTCCTCCAGTTCAGCCACGGCCTCCTTGGGCGAGGTCGGCTCGCCCTGCTTGTGACCGAAGCCCCAGCCACGTTCAGGCTGATACATCATCGCCCAGATCCAAAGGAACGGCCACAGCAGGTGCAGCATGAACAGGCTGATCCATCCGGCGGCATGGATTGCGTCCTCGTGCGGATGATGGCGCGCTTTTGCAATTCGGGCCGGAATGTCGTGGATCGCAATGATGCCGTAGACCAGCACGATCACCACGAAAAACAGCAGACCAAGCGCGAAGTAATTCAGGAATGGGTCTTCCATGGCGATCCCCATCCGGATCCAGAATTGCAAAGCTCCGGCAATACCTCGCGCTCGCCGCGAGAGCCCAATTGATCTAGATCAAGTCAAGTCTTCCATTGCCATGGCGCTGAACGGTCTCTGCGGTGAAGTCGGCTGTCAATTTTAGAATCCCTGCCGGGCAGCTATCCCTCCGTTTCGCACCGCAGGGAGGCGCCGAAGCCGACCCGGGAACCTCGCCGCACCAGTCTGGATTCCCGCGATAGTTGGGCTAAGGTGACGCTGCCTGCGCAGAAAAATTGCAAACGACATCCGGGAGGAAGTGATGCTCGACACAACGCTTGCCGCGCGCGTTCAGGTTTTCCTCGACAAGTTTGAAGCCGCGCTTGCGGCGGGCGATCTCGACGCCGCCGTGGGAATGTTCGCTCCGGAATGCTACTGGCGCGACCTTGTCGCCTTCACCTGGAACATCAAGACCATGGAAGGCCGCGATCAGGTCCGCGACATGCTCGCGCATTGCCTCGCGCATGCGAAGCCGCGCAACTGGAAGATTGCCGAGGGTGAAACGCCAACCGAGGCAGGCGGCGTGACCGAGTCCTGGATCTCGTTCGAGACCGAGCTCGCGCGCGGATATGGACTCATCCGACTGCAGAACGGCCAGATCTGGACGCTTCTAACGACGATGGCCGAACTCAAGGGCCATGAGGAAAGGGCTGGCTTCAGCCGGCCACTCGGCGCCAGGCACGGCTTCAATCCCGGCACCAAGACCTGGAAGGAACTGCGCGACGAGGAAGTCGAGCAACTCGGCTTCAAGACCCAGCCCTACGTGCTTATCATCGGCGGCGGACAAGGCGGCATTGCGCTCGGGGCGCGGCTGCGCCAGCTCGGTGTGCCGACGATCATCGCCGAGAAAAACGCACGCGCCGGCGATTCCTGGCGCAACCGCTACAAGTCGCTCTGCCTGCACGATCCCGTCTGGTACGACCATCTGCCTTATATCGATTTCCCCAAGAACTGGCCTGTGTTCTCGCCCAAGGACAAGATCGGCGATTGGCTGGAAATGTACACCAAGGTCATGGAGCTGAACTACTGGACGAACACCACGGCCAAACGCGCCAGCTGGGACGACACCAAGAAGGAATGGACCGTCGTCGTCGAACGCGACGGCAAGGAGATCACGCTGCGGCCCAAGCAGCTTGTGTTCGCGACCGGCATGTCAGCCAAGCCGAACATGCCGAAAATCAAAGGCATGGAAACCTTCAAGGGCGAGCAACACCATTCCTCACGTCATCCCGGCTCCGACGGCTACAAAGGCAAGAAGGTGGTGGTGATCGGCTCGAACAATTCGGCTCATGATATCTGCGCTGCGCTGTACGAGGCCGGCATCGACGTAACGATGGTGCAGCGTTCGACAACCCACATTGTGCGCTCGGACTCGCTGATGGAGACGCTCGGCGATCTCTATTCCGAACGCGCCGTCCGCGCCGGAACGACCACGGCGAAGGCCGATCTGATCTTCGCTTCACTGCCCTATCGGATCTTGAATCAGTTTCAGAAACCGGTCTACGACAAGATCCGCCAGGACGATGCCGCCTTCTATGCCGGGCTGGAGAAGGCCGGCTTCAGGCTCGACTTCGGTGACGACGATTCCGGACTATTCATGAAGTATCTGCGCCGCGGCTCGGGCTATTACATCGACGTCGGCGCCTCGCAGCTCATCATTGACGGCAAAATCAAACTGTTCGCTGGACAGGTCGAGGAAATCACGCCCAACGGCGTCAGGCTCGACAACGGCAAGGAATTGCCTGCGGACGTGATCGTCTATGCCACCGGCTACACCTCGATGAATGGCTTTGTCGCCGATCTCGTGAGTCGGGAAATGGCTGACAAAGTCGGCAAGGTCTGGGGCCTCGGCTCGGATACGACAAAGGACCCCGGCCCATGGGAAGGTGAACAACGCAACATGTGGAAGCCGACGCAGCAGGAAGGCCTATGGTTCCACGGCGGCAATCTGCATCAGTCGCGACATTACTCGCAATTCCTTTCCCTGCAGTTGAAGGCGCGCTACGAGAGCATCCCGACGCCGGTCTATGGCCTGCAGACTGTCCACCACAAGGCCTGAGGTTGCCGAGTGCACAATGGGCGTCAGGCCGTGCGCTTGACCGGCCTGGCATCGCCCTGCGCGCGATCGAGATGGTCGTGCATCGCCCTCGCCTGCTCGGCGCTGTGATCGAGCAGCCAGCGTTCGAACGCGACAGGCGTCAGCGCCGGTGCGTAGAGAAAACCCTGCACGACGTCGCAGCCGAGCTCGGCGAGCACCTTGCGCTGCGCCTTGGTCTCGACGCCTTCGGCAACCACGGTCATGCCGAGGCCCTGACCGACGCGGACGACGGCGGTGGCGATGGCGAGCGCACCAGCATCAGCTTCGATGTCGCGCATAAAACTGCGGTCGATCTTCAGCTCTCGGATCGGCAGATGCGCCAGCCGGCTCAGGCTGGAATAGCCGGTGCCGAAATCGTCCAGCGAAAGCCCAACGCCGAGTTCGCGGATCGCCTTCATGGTCTCGAGCGCAACCGCCCGCTCCTGCATGAACGCGCCCTCGGTGATCTCGAGCATCAAGGCGTCCGGCGGCAGCTCGTGCGCGGCGAGGACGTTTCCGACATGCTTTGCCAGCACGACGTTGCGGAAATTGATCGGCGAGAGGTTGACCGACACGCTGGGGATGTCGAGCCCGGCGCAGCGCCAGCCCGCCATCTGGCGGCACGCCTCGCGGATCGACCACAGGCCGATCTGCTCGATCAAGCCGCATTCCTCGGCAAGCGGAATGAATTTGGCCGGTAAGACCTCGCCGAGGTCGGCGTCATGCCAGCGCGCCAGCGCCTCGACGCCATGGATGGCGCCGTCAATGGTGCGGATCTGCGGCTGGTAGCGCAGGCTGAGCTTGTCCTCCGCGATGGCGCGCCGCAGCGCGGCAGTGAGAACGAGCCGCTGCTCGGCGAGCCCATTCATGTCGGCGCTGAAGAAGCGATGGGTGGAGCGTCCCGCCTGCTTGGCCTTGTACATCGCCGCATCGGCCTGCTGCATCAGCGTGTCGATATCGGTGGCGTGATCGGGATAGAGGCTGATGCCGATGCTGGCGGACATCTGCATCTGCCGCGCGCCGAGCCGCAGCGGCTCGGCCAATGCCTCGGTGATCCGGCGCGCGATGCGCGCGGCACCCTCGGCGTCGCGGTTCGGCAACAGGATGACGAATTCGTCGCCGCCGAGCCGGCCGAGCATGTCGCTGGGCTCGATCTGCGCGCGCAGGCGATGCGCCAGCTCGACCAGCAGCTCGTCGCCCGCGGCGTGGCCGAGCGTGTCGTTGACGTCCTTGAAATGATCGAGATCGAGAAACGACAGCGCGACGTGGCTGCCCGGACGACAGTCGTCGATGGCGGCCGTGATCAAGTGGCGCAGCTGCACGCGGTTCGGCAGGCCGGTGAGGATGTCGTGATAGGCGAGCCGCGCGATCTCCGCGCGCGCTTCCTTGCGCTCGATCGCGAGCGCGCCGAGATTGACGCAGGCATCGACGATGCGCCGGTGCCAGCGGCTCGGTGCGCGCGGCTCCCTGTAGTAGAAAGCGAAGGTGGCGATGACCCTTCCGTCCTTGGCCTTGACCGGGGTCGACCAGCAGGCGCGCAGGCCGACCGACAGTGGCATCGCCTTGTAGGGCTGCCAGCGCGGATCCCTGTCGATATCAACAGCCAGGACCGGCTTGCCGTAGTAGGCGGCCGTGCCGCAGGAACCGACATCGGGTCCGATCGCGACGCCGTCCAGCGCGCGTGAATAGTCATCGGGAAGGCTGGGACCGCCGAGCGGATGCACGAAGCCGGCGGCATCGACGTGAAGCAGCGAGCAGACGACATCGGGCGCGATCTCCTCGACGCGCCGGCACAGCCGGTCGGCGATCTCGGTGATCGGCACCTCGTCGGCGAGCGCGCATGTGATCAATTGCTGGAGCGATCGCAGCTGCTTGGTTTCGGTGATGTCCTCGAGCAGGGCGAAGATATGCTTGACCCGGCCCTTGCGATCGCGGAAGGCGTCGATCCTGGCAGCAACCCAGATCTCCTCGCCATCCTTGCTGTAGAGCATCACCTCGGCTTCGCCGCCGCGGCCACCCGCCATCAGCCGTTTGCCGAGCCTTGCAAGCGCCCTGCGGTTGGTATGGCGGCCGGCCACGAGCTCGCTCACGGGCCGCCCCTCGGTCTCACCGGAGGCATAGCCGAACACGGTGGCGAAGGCCGCGTTGGTGTAGCGGATCTTCAGTTCGGTATCGGTGATGATCACCGCCCGATTGGTCTGGTCGGACACGGCGTTGAGCAGTCCGATCCGCACGCGGCGTTCGGCCTCCTCGGTGACGTCGCGAACGAAGACCGCGTAATGGGTTGTGCCGATGGACGAAAGCGATATCGCAGCCCTGATCCGCGTGCCGTCGCACCGCACGAGGCTGATCTCGTCGCGAAACCCCGCCGCGATCGGCTCGCCCAGGCATTTGAGCGCGAGAATGCGGGCATCGCGTCCGAGCGCGTCCGTGCGCGGGAGCTTCCAGAGTCGCTCTGCGGCTGCGTTGAAATGCGTGATCCGGCGGTCGGCATCGACGATGACAACGCCGTCCACGGCCAGCTCCAGCGCAGCCAGCAGGACTTCCGGAGTTCCGATCGCAGGGCAATCGTTGGCGGACATCGTTGGACCCGGGCGCGTCGCAACCAGATGCGACAAGGACGGCAAGCCTAGCGGTCCGATGGTGTCCAAGAGGTTGGCTCAACCTGGCATGGGCTCGCCAAGACGAGACATGCTTAAGATTCCGCGAAGAAGAGCCGAGGAATTGCGAAGGGAAGCGGACCTATGCGGCGCCGGTTCCCGGCTGAAGCTTGTGCAGCCGGCCTGCGACCGCCCTCACCTTGCGAGGTGCGGCCTGCCAGATCGACAACGCCGACAGTCCGCTCGCGACCATCGCGATGACAAAGGCAAGCGTGTAGTCGCCGGCAAGATCATAGAGGAAGCCCGTCACCCAGGGCCCGGCCGCGCCGCCCGCCAGCGCGGCCAGCATGATCATGCCGAAGATGCTGCCCTGATTCCTTCCCCCGAAGATCTCGAACACCACCGCGCCCATGATCGAAGTCAGCCCGTAGCCGAGAGCCCCTTGCGTAAACACCATCAGGTAGACGAGCCAGAGTGAGGCTTCGAATTTCAGCGCGATCAGCGCAGCAAAGCAGATCGCAAAGCCTGTGCAGCTCATCGCCCAGACCCATTCCCGGCCGATCCGGTCCGAGACATGGCCGAGCAGGATCTGGCCGGGAATGC
The DNA here is from genome assembly GCF_024199885.1 of Bradyrhizobium sp. CCGUVB23. Taxonomy (NCBI): domain Bacteria; kingdom Pseudomonadati; phylum Pseudomonadota; class Alphaproteobacteria; order Hyphomicrobiales; family Nitrobacteraceae; genus Bradyrhizobium; species Bradyrhizobium sp. CCGUVB23. Next base: position 6,460,202 of record NZ_JANADQ010000001.1, on the reverse strand, counting down.
CGAGCAGGCTGACGGCGCCGAGCGCCCACACTGCGACGCTCGGGCTGAAGCCGATGTCGAGCAGGAACTTGGTCTGGTGCACCTGCACCGCGTACCAGATGTACAGACCGCAGAAATAGCCGAGCGCGATCCACCAGAACCGCGCCGTCCGCAGCGCAAGCTTCAGGGTCCAGTCGGTGCCGGCCCAGACGGGATCGACGATGTTGGAGACGGGCTTTGCCGCGCTTGCCGACGGCGCGGCATCGCCGTCCGGCCGCAAACCGAGATCCTCCGGCCGCTTGCGCAGCAGCAGGTTGATCGGCGCCAGCGCGATCAGCAGCAAGAGTCCCATCGCAGTGCAGGCGGTGCGCCAGCCGCTCTGCTCGATCATGTGCTGCACCCAGGGCAGCAGCGTCACCGAGCCGATGCCGACGCCGGCAAAGGCGATACCGATGGCGAAGCCACGCTTGCGGATGAACCAGTTCGGCAGGAACAGCGACTGGCCGGAATAGCCGAGGCAGACGCTGCCGGCGCCGACCATGACGCCGATGGTGACATAGAGATGCCAGGGCTGGCTCGTCAGCGGCGCCAGCAGGAGGCCGCCCGCCATCAGCGCGACGCCGACCTCCATCACCGCGCGCGGACCTGCGCGATCCATCAGCCGGCCGATCAGCGGGCTGACCACGCCCGAGACCACGAAGCCAAACGAGAAGGCGCCCGCGGTGATGCCGCGATCCCACCCGAACTCGGAGATTATGGGAGGAAAGAACAATGAAAACGCGGTGCGCGCGTTGACCCCGATGGCCATGGTGACGAACGTCACCGCGACCACGACCCAGCCATAGAAGAACGGAAGCCGCATTGTGTTGGTTTCATCCCTGGACGATCTTTCCGATCATCCGGGGATGTCCGGGTCAAGCGCTTTTCGCGCATGCCCGGGCCACGTTTGCATGCGACGGACCTTTGCGCGGCGATGCGTCTCAGGCCGCGTCGAGCTGCGAGCGGGAGACCGGCGCCTCCGGCGCGATCCGTTCGATCGGCTGCGGCCGTCCGAGCAGATAGCCTTGCGCGAAATTCACGCCGAGCCCCTTCAGCCGCTCGAACTGTTCACTGGTCTCGACGCCCTCGGCGGTCACCGACATGTCGAGGCCGCGCGCCAGCGTCACGATCGAAGAGATGATGGCCGAGCTGCGCGGCCGATAGCTGAGATTGCTGATGAAGGACTTGTCGATCTTGATCTTGTCGAACGGAAACGCCGTCAGGTAGCTCAGCGACGAATAGCCGGTGCCGAAATCGTCGAGCGCGAGCTCGATGCCGATGCTCTTGAGCCGCTCCATGAAGGCGTGGTTCTCGATGCCGCGCTCCAAAAGGACGGACTCGGTGATCTCGATCTCGAGGCGCTCCGGCGGCAGGCCGGAATCTTCCAGCGCCGCGCAGATCACGTCGAACAGCTCGGCTTCCTTGAACTGCACCGGTGACAGGTTGACGGCGACCCGCGCGTCCGAAGGCCACGACGCCGCGTCCTCGCAGGCGCGCCGCAGCACCCATTCGCCGAGCGCCACGATCAAGCCGGTCTCCTCCGCGAGCGGAATGAACTGGTCCGGCGGGATCAGCCCGCGCGTCGGATGACGCCAGCGCACCAGTGCCTCGAAGCCGCGGCGCTCGCCGCTGGCGACGTCGACGAAGGGCTGGTAGTGCAGCTCGAACTGACAGCGCGCGATGGCGTCGCGCAAGTCACCCTCGAGCATGTTGCGCGCCTCGAGGTCGGCCGACATCGCCTCGTCATAGATGGTGAAGCAGTTGCGTCCCGCACCTTTCGAGCGATAGAGCGCGAGGTCCGCCTTCTTCAGAAGCTGTTCCTGGTTGCTGCCGTGCTCCGGCGCGATCGCAATGCCGATGCTGGTGCCGATCTCGACGCGGTGGCCGGGCAGGAAGAACGGCTCGGTGACGAGCTTGGCGATCCGGCCCGCGAGCTCGGTCGAGCACACCCGCTGATCGTCGCAGCCTTCCTGGATGATCGCGAACTCGTCGCCGCCGAGCCGCGCCAGCACGTCGTTCTGGCGCAGCGCGGATTTCAGGCGCTGCGCGACCTGGCGCAGCAAGAGGTCGCCGGCGCCGTGGCCGAGCGAGTCGTTGACGTTCTTGAAGCGGTCGAGATCGAGCATCAGGATCGAGAAGGTCAGCCCGTCCTCGCGCATCTGGCGGTTGATCTCGTCCAGCCGCGCGAGGAAGAAGGCGCGGTTCGGCAGCCCCGTCAGGATGTCGGTCTGGGCCAGCTCGAGCACCCGGCGGTTGGCGAGCGACAGCCGCCGCGAGTTGCGGCTCGCGAGCACGAGGTAGCTCGCCAGCGACAGCGTCAGAAGCATGCCGACGACCAGCACCGTGAGCGCGCGGTCATAAGCGGTTTCCAGCGGACCACCGGCGGTCGGCACGGCACGCACCTGCCAATCGGTGTCGCCGATACGCAAGCCACCCGACCAGTGCACGCCCTTCGACACGTCGCTCATCGATTGCGGCGCGGTCGCCGAGGACGCGAAATCCGGCAGCGACTGCTCCAGGCTGACGATCTGCCCCGTGAAGGGCGGATAGACGTTGACGCTGATCGCGGGACTTGCCGCCGTCGTGGTTCGGATGGCACGCAGCAGCAGCGGCAGATCGAACACGGCGACGATGACGCCCGCCTGGTTGCGGCGGCGATCGGCAACCGTGTCGCGCGAGGTGCCCTTGGCGTAGACGGGGACGACGACGAGGACGTTCGGCAACTGGCCGCCTTCCCGCGGCTCGTAGAGTCGCGTGCGTAGCGCCGCGATCCGGTCATTGTCGCGCGCGCGCTCGATCGCGGCATAGCGATCCGGAATGGTCGCGTAGTCCATGCCGTAGACCGGCGAGGTCTTCGGCTGCGTGGAATAGAAGACCGGGAAATACTCGTCGCCCTGCGGCGCGGTTGTGAAACCGTCGCCCTCGCCCTGAAGCGATTTGATGCGATAGCCGGACACACCGTCCGCGACTGCGGCGGCTTCGTATTCGGCACGCTCCTTGCGGTTGATCCGCGGCAACCATGCGACGCGGAGCATGCCGGGGTGATGCTCGAACAGCCGTCCCGCGAACGTCTCGAACTCGCTGCGGGTGACGTCCTCGTTGGCCGATTCGAACAGGGTACGCAGCGCCACGAGCCGGCTGATATATTCGTTCATGCCGTTCTGCATGACGATGGCTTCGGTTTCCGCCGCGCTCTCGAACTCGACCTTGTTGACGCGGTCCTCCCAGCGCGCGACCGCAGCCGCGCCCACCACCGAGAACGACAGGCCGAGGATTGCGGCGACCAGCGCAGGGCGATAGAGCCCGAACAACGGCGCAGGACGCCATCGCGCGATCATGCGCTTCCGATCCTGATCATTCTGATCGCGATCGCCCATCTCTCTTAAGCCGTCCCTCTGGCGTGACGGATCGAACTTCTGGTTGAGCCATCAGAACGACGATCGGACATGGGGCTCGGTTAAGAAGTGCACAATTTCACTGCGGCGCCGGCCGCAACTGCGGAGCTTAGTTAACGTTTCCCCCGCAAGTCGCTGCATCATGGAAACAATCTGCACGGATTCACCGGAGTAATACGGAGCGCGATCAGCCTTGCGGTTAGCGAGGCCGTGGCACTATCGTTCTTCCGTAATTCCCGCAAATCCCCTATCACGCCATGACACGAGTCCGTTCCGCGACACGCATCATTTTGGCCGTCGTGCTGGCTGCATTCGTTGCGCCGGCGGCCCGAAGCGAGGAGGCTGGCGTCGGCACCGACGCGATCCTGTTCGGCCAGGCTGCGGCGCTCGAGGGGCCCTCCTCCGCGCTTGGCTTACGCATGCGGCAAGGCATCGTTGCCGCCTTCAACGAGATCAACGCCAAGGGCGGCGTTCATGGCCGCAAGCTGCAACTGATCAGCCGCGACGACGGCTATGATCCCGACCGATCGGTGGCGCAGACGCTGCGGCTGATCGACGAGGACAAGGTGTTCGCACTGATCGGCGCGGTGGGCACGCCGACCGCGATGGCGACCATCCCGATCACCAGCCTCAGGAACATTCCCTTCATCGGTCCGTTCAGCGGCGCGGAATTCCTGCGCGATCTGGAGCTCAGCAACGTCGTCAACATCCGCGCCTCCTACGGCGCGGAGGCCGAGGCCTGGATCAAGCATCTCACCGAGGATCGCAAGTTCAGCCGCATCGGGATCTTCTACCAGGACGACGCCTTCGGCCGCGACGGTCTCCTGGGCGTGAAACGCGCGCTCGCCAAGCGCGGCCTCGAGCTTGCCGCCGAAGGCACCTTTGAGCGCAACACCAAGGCCGTCGCGTCGGCCTGGCGGATGCTCAGGCGCGCCGAGCCCGAAGCCATCGTCATGGTCGGGACCTACGGCCCGTGCGCGGAGTTCATCAAGCTCGTGCACCGCAGCGGTCTCAATCCGACCTTCGTCAACATCTCCTTCGTCGGCGCCAATGCGCTCGCAAAGGAGCTCGGGCCCGAGGGCGAAGGCGTCATCGTCTCGCAGGTCGTGCCGTTTCCCTGGGACACATCGCAAAAGCTCGTTGCCGACTACCAGGCGGCGCAGAAGGCGTTCGAACCGACGCTCACGCCGGACTTCGTGTCGCTGGAAGGCTATATCTCCGGGCGCCTTGCGGCCGCCGCACTGGAGAAGACGGGGCCGAACCCGACGCGCGCCGAGCTGCTACGGGTCATCAACGACGTCGGCCGCTTCGACATCAGCGGCAACACCATCACCGTCGGCGTGCACATGATCGACACACCGCCAAAGGTGTTTCTGACGATGATCCAGAAGGACGGGACGTTCAGGCCGATCGACTAGGGCGCCTACTTATGAACCCGCACCATGGGCCCCAGCTGGGCCATCAGCAGCCTTGCGGCACTTGGCGCCGCTTTCGGGTCAGACCTCGAGCTACAGCCTCGCCCTCCTCCGCCGGGATTCTAGCCGACCCAAGCCGAGCTGCCGCCTGAGCAGCGGTCGCAAGAACTGCAAGGCACGGCGAGAGCGCTATTTTTGAATTCGCACAATATTTGATGTGAAAGAAGATCCGTAGCGGTACCGCCGCGTTATTGTCCCCTCACGCGTTTAACCAGCAGCGGTCGGCCTGACGATCGTGTGGCGACCGTTTTCCCGCAGAAAGCCGACATGGCGGTGGCTCTTGAGCTGTTCGGCTCAGGGCCATCGGCGGATGCTCAGGTGTTTGAGCTGAAACCAGCCGAATATCGCAACGACGGAGCATCCAAGCAGGCCGACTGTCTTCAGGCCCATTTCCAGTCGGTACCGGACAAGAGCGGTATCTCTATGAACAACCATCTGCCGACATTGCTCGATCACCTCTTGAAGGGCGAGCGACCCCGAGAACACGGTTGGAGATCAATCCACCTGCTCGTAGAACGCATCCTCGTCGGGCAATGCCGGGGGCCTACCGGTCAGTTCCTTGGTAACGCCCTTAAAGACTTCGGTGAGCAGTTGCGATTTCGACATCTCTGCTGCCAAGCCATCAATTCGCTTCTGTAATTCAGCGACCTTTTCAGGATTTTGCCCTGCAAGGTTGCTCTTTTCGTAGGGGTCTTGCGCCAAGTTAAAGAGCTCAATTTTCGATGGCAACGTCGTTCGCCAGACCAGTTTCCAATCCCCCTTGCGAACTGCACCGCGAAACATTTCAACGTTGTACACCACCTCGTCGCGCGGCGATGCTTTGCCATCGCTGATGGTCGGCCACATGTCGAAGCCATCAAGCGGCTTGCTCTTGCCGAGGCTCGCGCCGCCAAGTTTGGCCAGCGTCGGGTAGTAATCCACCACGTGCATCATCTGGTCGACGATGGTGCCCGGCTTGATCCTGCCCGGCCAGTTGATGAGAGACGACACCCGCGTGCCTCCCTCGTACAAGTCTCCCTTTCCGCCACGATAAGGCCCGTTACTCGCAGGCAGCGGTCCCTTCACCTCGGTCTCGCCCGCCAGATGGGCCGATTGATTGCCGCCATTGTCGCCGTGGAAAACGATTATCGTGTTTTGCCGCAAACCCTTCTTTTCCAGCGCCTTCACGACCCGGCCAATCTGGTCATCCATGGCCGTGATCATCGCAGCATAGATGCGGCGGTTAGGGTCACTGATTTGCTTGTACCTCTCGATATACTCCTGCGGAGCCTGATAGGGCGTATGGGGTGCAGTGAAGGCGAGATACATAAAAAAAGGCTTCCTGGTGTTCTGTGCGTCGATGAAGCGAACCGCGTCATCGCCCAACAGGCTCGTCACATAGCCCTTCTCATTGACTGGCTTGTTGTCCCGATACCAATCAAGCTTGCCGTGGACGGAGTGCGTGAAGTAGTCGATCTCGCCAAGTTGCGCGCCATACTGATAGTCGAAACCGCGTTGCTTTGGCCAAAACTCGCGTTTGGCATGACCGAGATGCCATTTGCCCACAATCGCAGTTGTGTAACCGGCCTCCTTCAGCGCTTGAGGGAGGAGCCATTCATCAGTCGGCAGGCCATAGGACGAAGATGCGGGAATGACCAAGGTTTGCAGTCCGTAGCGTAAGGGATAGCGACCAGTCATCAAAGCCGCTCGCGTAGGCGTACACATGGGCTGCACGTAGAATTGTTCGAGCCGTGCCCCGGTCTTTGCGAGCTCATCAATATTTGGTGTCAGGATGTCGGAGCCGTGAAATCCGACATCGGCCCAACCCAGATCGTCGGCCAGGATATAGATGATATTGGCCTGCGACTGCTGCGCAGCAGTTGGCGCTGCGGCGCCGAAGCAAGTCGCTAGACCCACGAGCACGGAAGCCACCGCGAACAGTGTTCTCTTCATATTGTCATCCCCAGCGCCGGAGGTCCCCGGCAAAAATTAGATCACCTGAAACTATGGCGGTTGGACCTAGCAAAAGGGTTGATATGCAAAGTGGGCGCTGAGGTCCGTTCCGGGTCAAAATGAAGAACTCAACGTGAGCAAATCTAGTCCGCTATACCCTGCTGTCCGGACCTCTACGCGGCGTGCCGGCGCTTCGCTGATGGGCCACAAGCGGAAGTTGACGAACTATCCTTGCAGATCCAAAGCAAGCAGCTTTTTTCGGTTGAGGATCGTGATCTCGCGCTGACTACCAACAAAGCTGAGGACTTCTGCACGGTGTAGTCGAGATATTGAGCGAGATACAGTTTCGAGCGTCAAGCCAAGGTAGTCGGCAATATCTCGGCGGGTCATCGGGAGTGTCACGACGCCAGCAGCACTGAGCCGCTTATCCATTTCACCCAAAAACGCGGCAACTCTTTCCAAGGCGTCTTTGCGCCCCAGAAGAAGCATATGATTTTCCGCGTGCTGAAGGTTGGTGGTAGTCACACTAAGCAGGTTACAGGTCACGACCGCGTCGCTATCGGCCGCCGTCTCGAGGCTTTTCCGCTTTATGAGGCGCAGAGTGGTTTCGACAATTGCCTCTGCAGTAAATCGATGGGCATCGCCGTTCACCAGTCCGAAAATATCGCCCGCCAAGTGAAAGGCACCGATTTGACGCCGACCATCAGGAAGCATCTTGTAAGTTCGCACTGCTCCACTTCTAACCTGATAGACGTACTCGGCAGGCTCCTTTTCACCGTAGATCTCGCTTCCCTTTTTGTAAGTGAACTCATTTAGGCTCACGATCGGGTTTGAACTGCTCGTCAGGCCAAGATCGCTGAGTGTGTTAGAACGAGACTCCGTGGTGATGCGAACAAACAAATCCACCTCCCAAATCAATCGAACTTTTCGCAGAACATCCCAACAGAGTAGTGGCGCACCTCCCGCAATGGTTGAATCGTAAATCCGGCAAGCGTATTCCATGCCCGTCCGTTGGATCATTGTACCAAGGGACAATGCGACAACTGAGGCCCAATCGTTTAGTAGCGCGAGTTGGGGACCTCCCCGGCGAGTGGGCAATTAGTTGAGGCGATCGCGAAGCTTCTTGATGATTGCCCGCAATTCGTTTGCGTACTCCTCGATGATCCGCAGGGCCTCCTCGGTTCGCATCGGTTTCAACGGCAGCTCCTTTTCATCCGGACGTGGACCATCGGTCGATTTCATGTTGCAACCGTCGAACAGGGCTGAAATGGCCCATTGAGCTAAATCAACGTGTGGTCGATCGAAGTTGGAGGCATGGAGCGCGTTCGGTGAAAGCCGGGCGCGTCCGCTCCGGGTCAACAGGAGCGGTCGGCCTAACGATCGTGTGGCGTCCGGTTTCCCGCAGACCGCCGACATGGCGGTGGCTATTGCGCTGTTCGGCTCAGGGTCATCCGCGGATGCTCAGGTGTTTGGGTGAAACCAGCCGAACATTGCAACGCCGGCGCATCCAAGCAGGCCGAATGTCTGCAGGCCCATTTCCAGCCAGTACTGGACCGGAGCGGTATCTCTATGAACAACCCGCTTCGACAAGCCTGCAAGACTGTCTACAATAATGTCCAGAATACCAGTACTATGCGGGCAAGCCGTGATCTTTCTCTCGACAAGGCCAGACCGCACTTTGCGGAAGCAATCGACGCAAAGATAGATTGCGACGATACGAGCGACGATTTCATAAAGAAAGAACTGCATTCAAAAATCCGTTCACCAAGTAACCGGTTTGATGACCAGGCCGTGTTGCGCGTCAATCGGCAGGGTTACAGGCTAGGTGCGGTCATGAGCGCTACCTGGTCTTGGTGTGGCCGGATTTGGTGTTGGTTCAATTGCAGGAATGATCACGGCGCAGGTCGCGCCTAATCCGGCGCAGGAGCGTTAACGCCATGACTGATCGAAGGATTTCCGCCTCACCGCCAGAGAGCTGACGTCCGGGCCTTTATGAACACATGCCCCGGTTCAAGCGCTCTTCACGGACGGCGCGTCCAGCGTTCGGCATTGACGGCGCCCGGCGGGACCTCGCCCTTGATGATCGCCTCGACCTGGCGCACGGTTTCCAGCGACTGATATTCGATCGCCTGCGGCGTCAGGCCGCCGACATGCGGCGTGGCGATGACGTTGGGAAGATGCGCCAGCTCCGGCGTCGGCATCTGGTCCGGCGCGCGGCCGACATCCATCGCGGCACCAGCGATGCGGCTCTCGCGTAGCGCCGCTGCAAGCGCCGCCTCATCGACGAGATTGCCGCGCGAGAGGTTGATGAAGACGGCGTGCCTTTGCATGCGCGCCAGCGCCTCCGTGCCGATCAGATTCTCCGTCTGCTCATTGGCGATGGCGAGACAGACGACATAGTCGGATGCCGCCAGGAGTTCGTCGAGCGGGACGTGCCTGATTGCGGCATCTTCGATCGTCACGAAGGGATCGGCGACCAGCACCTCCATGCGCAGCACCTTTGCGACCTCGGCAAGATAGCGTCCGATACTGCCAAAGCCGATGATGCCGAGGCTGCTGCCGGCGAGCTGGCGCCCCATCCGCGCCACCGGCTTGCGGCCCGCCCGGTAATCCGCCGTGGTTCGCGACACGCCGCGCGACAGGTCGACCATGAAGCCAAGCGCGAGCTCGGCCACCGCCTGGACGAAGCCGGGGCCGGCGCGCGTCACCAGCACGCCAACTTCCGAGGCGGCCTCGACACTGACGTTGCGGATATCGACGGCGCAGCGGACGAAGGCGGAGAGGCGCGGCAGTTGCCCAAAGATCTCGCCGCGGCCTTCGGTCATGCGGTCGGCGACGATGATGTCGGCTTCGGCCGCGGCGCGGACGAGGCCGGCGGCATCGAGCGGCTGGTCGCCCTCATGCAGCATCACCTCGGCCAGCGCTTGCAAGCCTCTCAGGCTGCGCTCGCCGTAATAATTCCTGCGCATCTCCGGCGTGTGGGCCAACAGAACCTTCACGGCAAGAACTCCCTCTAGTAGCCGAATGCGCGCGGCAACGCGGTCGAGATCGACGGCACGAAGGCAATCACGAGCAGGCAGAGCATCAACAGCCCGAGATACCCCATGATCGGCTTCACCGTCCGCTCGATCGGCACATTGCCGATCAGGCAGGCTCCGTAAAGCCCAAGCCCGAGCGGCGGTGCGAACAGGCCGATGCCCATCGCGATCACCAGCACCACGCCGAAATGCAGGGGATCGATGCCGAGCTGCACCGCGACGGGCAGGAGCAGCGGCCCGAAGATGATCAGCGCGGCCGCGCCCTCCAGCACCGAGCCCATCACGATCAGCACGAGGATCGCGAGCAGCATGAATAGCCAGACGCCGGAGGTCTTGGACAGGCCCAGCATGAAGTCGCCGACCGCGTGCGGCACCTGCTGCAGGGTCAGCGTGAACGCCAGCGACTGCGCGGCCGCGACGATGAACAGCACGAGCCCGGCGCGCGTCGCCGCCTGCACGAAGCTGTGGGCGGCGGCTTTCAACGTGAGCTCCCTGAACACGAGGCTTCCGACCAGGATGGCATAGGCTGCCGCGAAGGCGGAGATCTCGGTCGCGGTGGCAAAGCCGGTTTTGAAGCCCGCAAAGATCATGAAGATCAGGCCGAAGGATGCGATCGCACCGCTCCACAGGCCGGACACCGGGACTTGCGGCTCCGTCTCCTCGGTCGCCGTCGGCGGCTTGCCGAAGATGATGGACACGGCGATCAGCACCAGCGCCATCAGGGCCGCCGGCAGCAGGCCCGCCATGAACAACCCGCCGATCGAGAGGTTCGCGACGAAGCCGAGAATGATCAGGTTGATGCAGGGCGGAATGGTTTCTGCCATCACGGCGGAGGCCGCGAGCAATGCCACGGCGCTGCCCGGATTCTGCCGGGAGCGGCGCGCCGCCGGGATCAGCACCGAGCCGACGGCGGCAACATCGGCCATCTTCGAGCCGGAGATGCCGGAGAACAGCACCATCGAGGTGACCATCACGACGTTGAGGCCGCCGCGCATGCGGCCGACCGCGCGCTGCAACAGCTCGATCAGGCGCACCGACATGCCGTTGGCTTCCATGAGGTAGCCGACCAGGATGAAGAACGGGATCGCGAGCAGCACGAAATTGTCGATGCCGCGCGCCATCTGCTGGGCGAAGATGACGCCGGGCAGCGCGCCCTCCACCCAGATGAAGATCAACGCCGCCAGCGCCAGTGCAAAGCCGATCGGCAGTCCGCCGAACAGCGTGACGAAGAAGCCGATCAGCATCAGCGTGCCTGATGACGGCACCGACGCGGGCAGCAGCGCGTCCCAGGCGAGATAGAGACCGGTGACCACGATGATCGCAACGAGGCCCCTGGCGATGTCGGAAAGCGGCCTTGCGCAGAGCTGATCGATCGCGAACACCGTCATGAACAGCGCGCCGACGCCCATCGGGTAGAACGTCAGCTCCAGCGGCAGCCCGGATCCTGTGGTCTGGCCCGTGGTCAGGGTCCCCAGCTTGATCGCGTTGTAGGCGACGTAGGCCGAGATCAGCACGATCAGCAGCGCGCTCGCGGCATCGACCAGCGCCCGCAGCCGTGGAGTCAGCATGTCGCGGAAGAAGGACACGCCGACATTCTCGCCGCGCGCAAGCGCGCTCGCCGCACCAAAAAAGGCCGATCCGACCATCAGACCGCGCGCGACGTCGTCGGACCATTCGACCGGCGCGTTGAAGAGGAAGCGCAGCAGCACCGAAACGCAGACCACCACGAGGTCGGCGGCCAGCAGGATGGCCGCGATTGCGTCGCTCAGGCGCAGCAAAAGGGTGATGCTCCCGCGGCGGCCGCCTGAGAGGGACGCGGCGGCGGTCATCGTCATCTCAGGCCTGGGTCGCGCGGATCATGTCGATGACGGGCTTGGATTCAGGGCGCGCCTTGATGAAGTTATCGCTCTGCGGCATGACGCGCTTCCTGAACGCCTCGCGGTCGCATTCGGCAACCGTCACGCCCTTCTCGGTCAGAGCCGCCAGCGCCTCCTTCTCAACCGCAAGGCCGTGCGCACGCGTGTCGGCCGCAGCCTTCTTCGCAGCATCGAGAAAGCCGTCGCGCAGCTTCGGATCCATGCGGTTGTAGGTCATGTCGCTGAAGTAGATCGCGAGCGGCGAGAAGTTGTGCTGCGTCAGCGCATAGAACTTTGCCGTCTCGAAGAACTTGCTGGCCAGGATGGTCGGCGGGTCGTGCTCGAGCCCGTCGAGCACGCCGGCCTGCAGCGCAGTGTAGATTTCGCCGAACGCCAGCGGCGTCGCCGCTGCGCCCATCAACCGTAGGCATTCCGTGATGACGGGATTTGGCAGCGTCCTGATCTTGAGGCCCGCGAGGTCCTCGGGCGTTTTCACCGGCTTCTTCGCCAGCACGCTGCGCGAGCCGAAATTATAGGCCCAGGCGATGATGCGGATGTTTGCGCCCTTGAGCAGCGCATCCTCGATCGGCTTGGCGGCGCCGGCATCGAACGCCTTGGTCTGCTGCGGGAAGCTCGCAAAGAGATAGCCGAGGTCGAAGGTGCCGACGAGCGGCACCAGATTGGCCGAGATCGACGAGCCCGACACCATCAGGTCGATGACGCCGAGCTTCACCGAATTGATGACGTCGATTTCCTGGCCCAGCTGGTTGTCGGGGAAGAAAGCGACCTCGACCTGCTCACCGAGCCCGTTGGCCTTCAGCTGCTTGACCAGATTGTCGTAGTAGACGCGGCCGTTGGCATATTTGGGATCGTTCGGCAGCGATGAGGAGCATTTCAGCTTCAATGTCGCGGCTTCCGCGCGGCCGATGATGGCGGGCGAGAATACGAGGCCGGCGGTTATCGCCGTCGAGGATTTGATGAACGCGCGACGGCTCACTGGCACTGACGTCATTGTGCTCTTCTCCCCAAGTCTTTTTTATTTTGTGCCGCAGTCGTTGCCGCAGCCGTTTGATCGACTGTAGGGCCAAAGCGACGAGACAGGCAAGGGTAGCGGCACGTGGCGACCCGGAGGGCGGCAGGCGCGGATGTTTTGGCGACAAGACGCGCGATTGGCCTATCTTTGCAGCTGTTTCCAGCAGGCCGGCGCGATGCGCGATGGATGGTGCGGCGCTCGGCCAGCCCAAGACCGATCGATCCAATTCAGGTATGGATCGATGCAGAAGTCATATTGATTGCTCTCGGCTCTCGCCGTTGGCGCAACGGAACGAGAAAAGGCTGCGGGAAGTGCTCCCGCAGCCTTGTCTCTCAATCAGTCCTCGCGAACGATCTCAGCGCGAATGCGCGCCGCTCAACTGGCCGATCGCATCGCTCTGGCGCGAGGGGCGAAGCGCATAGGCGCCGTCGCCGAGCAGCGCCTGCGCAAGCAGTGCGATGGCCCAGAAGGCGGGGAATTCCCAGCCGCCCTTTGGATTGGTGAAGAAGAAGCCGGCGCCGCCGTGCACGGTGAAGATGGCGCCGAGCAAGATCGGAATGCCGGCGAGCGCAGCGTAGCGGGTCCACACGCCGAGGATCAGGGCGACGCCGCTCAGCACCTCAACCGTCATCACGAGATAGGCTAGCTCGGGCGGAAAGCCGAGGCTGCCGAAGAACTTTGCAGTCCCGGCCGGGGTAAAGACGAACAACTTCAAGCTGGCATGGGCGAGAAACAGCGCACCCAGCGTCACGCGCAACACCAGCGCCGCATAGGGCGCGGTACGGGAATCGATCATAGCGGTCTCCTTTGATGGCCCACCTTATGATCTATTCTCAATTCGGTGATAATCTGCTATTCTGGAAGAATAGTTCACACCCATAGAGTGAGATCATTGCTCGACCGCCTGACCAGCCTGGAAGTCTTCGCCAAGGTGGCGGCGGTCGGCAGCCTGTCTGGCGCCGCGCGCGCAATGGGCCTGTCGCAGACCATGGTCACCAAGCACGTTGCGTCGCTTGAAAGCCGCCTCGGCATCAAGCTGTTCCATCGCACCACGCGCCGGCTGTCCATCACCGAGGCCGGGCGCAGCTATCTCGAATCCTCCGAGCGAATCCTCGCCGACATGGAGACCGCCGACGCCGCGGCCGCCGCCGAACGGGTCGAGCCACGCGGGCTGCTCCGCGTCAACGTGCCGGTGGTGTTCGGCACACGACAGATCGCGCCGCTGCTCGGCGATTTTGCCGAGCGCTATCCGAAGGTCACGACCGAGCTCGGCCTCAACGACCGGCTGGTCGACCTGGCCGAGGAAGGCTGGGACCTTGCGATCCGCATCGGACGCTTGCGCGACTCCAGCATGGTGGCGCGGCGGCTGGCACCGAACCGCCTAGTAGTCTGCGCTGCGCCGGCCTATCTCGCCAAATACGGCACTCCGCGCAAGGTCGCCGACCTCGCCGCCCACAACTGCCTCGGCTACACGCTGTCGCAGCAGGCGAGCGCCGCGGAATGGCTGTTCGGCGCGGACGGCGAGATCCGCGTCCAGGTCAACGGCAACCTCCGCGCCAACAATGGTGATGCGCTGCGTGCCGCGAGCCTCGCTGGCCTTGGCATCGCGCGGCAGCCGACCTTCATCGTCGCCGATGATCTGCGCGCCGGGACCCTGGTGGCGCTTCCGCTCGACCAGCCGGAGGTCCGGTCGTCGGCGGTGCATGCGGTCTATCTGCCGGATCGGCGGCCGCCGGCGAAGGTCCGCGCCTTCATCGATTTCCTGGCGGCGCGCTTTTCGCCGGAGCCGCCCTGGGATCGTGGCCTGTTCTGACCCATTTTGCCGCACATCCCAAAGTGAGCTAGCGCACAGACGCCGTCACGGCGCGCGGCTAGAAGAGCTGTCACCCTCGCGCGCATCGCCGATGGAGGTGACACCATGCGCCGTCCAGCCCTTTGCAATTTGCTTCTTGCATCCAGCCTTCTCGTTCTTTCGCAGCTCATCGCACCGACGGACGCCTCCGCCGAAACACGGCTCGCGCTCGTGATCGGCCAGTCCGCCTATCGCACAGTGCCCGAACTGCCCAACGCCGCCAACGATGCCAAGGGCATGACGGAGCTGCTCGGCAATGCCGGCTTCAACGTCACCACCGCACCCAACCTGGCGCAGAACGAGATGCGTCAGGCGATCAGCGATTTCGCCGGCAAGGTCAGCGCGAGCGGCGCCGACACCGTCGCATTGGTGTTCTATGCCGGCCACGGCTTGCAGATCGACGGCGAGAACTATCTGGTGCCGGTCGATCTCGATCCGAAGCGCGAGGCGGACATTCCCTTGCAGGGCGTGCGGCTGAACGACCTGCTCAACACGCTCGGCGCACTGCCGACGCGCGCGCGCATCTTCATGCTCGATGCCTGCCGCAACAATCCGTTCCCGGCGCTCAGTGGCGCCGGCCACGGGCTTGCGATCGTCGACACCAAGGCCGGCGCGCCAGGCTCCTTCATTTCCTACTCGACCTCGCCCGGCGCGGAAGCCGAGGACGGCGCCGGCATCGACAGTCCCTACACCACGGCGGCGCTGACGATCGCCAAGCAGCCGAACCTGCCGATCGAGGAAGTCTTCAAACGCATCCGCGTCGCCGTCGCCCAGTCGACGGACGGCCGGCAGATCCCGTGGGAAAGCTCGTCGCTGACGGCCGACTTCAAATTCTTCGGCGACAGCAGCGGGCAGCAGCTTTCCGTTCCCGGCGCGGGTTCGCCGGCGCTGGCCAGCGCGAGCCGCACCGTCGAGGACTGGCGCCAGGAGCTGCGCGGCAAGGAGCCCAAGGTCGCCTATGATCTCGTGATCGCGGACGACTCCGTGCCCGCGTATCAGGCCTATGTCGAGCTGTTCGCGCAGGCCCCCGCAACGCCGCGCCTGCGCACGATCCTGGAGCGTCGGCGCCAGATGCTGGCCTGGGAGCTAGCGGTCGCGATCAACACCCGCGCCTCATACGAGACCTATCTCACGAACTGGGGCAGCAGCGACCTTGCGGCAACCGCGCGCAGGCTGCTGCTCCGCGTGCAGAACCGCAACTACGGGCCGACGGCTGCGGCCGCCGCAGTACCGGTCGCCGTCGCGATGGCACCGACCTGCCCGTGCTCGACGCCGTCCACACCAGCGACGCCGATCAATCCGACGGTCGCGCCGATCATCAAGAAGCGCGTCGACGACACGCCGCCAAAGAGGAAGGTCGTCGACACGCCGCCAAAACCGCGCCGGCCGCCGCCCGACGAAGCGGTCTACGAGCGCGCCCCGCCCCCTGATCGCGGGCCGCCGCCCGGCGCCGTCATGCAAGGCATCGGCATTGGTGTCGGAATTGGCATGGGCATGGGTATGGGCGGCGGCCGCAGCGGCGGCGAATACAATCGCGGCAGATACTGAGCCCACCTCGCACGATGCGGAGGACAGGTGCGCCCTCCGTCATTGCGAGCGAAGCGAAGCAATCCAGGCTGCCTCTGTGGAAAGTTCGGGATTGCTTCGTCGCAAGAGCTCCTCGCAATGACGACTGAGAAGCCGCCGAGCACCAACTATCACCCCGACTTTTCTGTTGATGGCCGCGAAGCCACGCCATCGGCCGCTCCCCGTTCCGGAAATGCTATAGTCTGATCGAGCAACACGGACTTTCCGAGGACCTCGATGCCGCAAGACGCACACACCAAACATGCATGGCCGCTGTTCCGGTCGCTTGCGTCCTATTCGTTGCCGGCAGACCTGATGGCGGGCCTGACGCTGGCGGCGATCGCCATCCCCGAGCAGATGGCGACATCGCGGCTCGGCGGGTTCGCGCCGCAGATCGGCTTCTTCGCCTTCATGGCGGGCTCGCTCGGCTTCGCGCTGCTCGGCAGCAACCGCTTCCTGTCCTGCGGCGCCGATTCCACGATCACGCCGATCTTCGCCGGCGGCCTTGCGGCGGCCGCCGCGACCGGCTCGCCGGAATATCAATCGCTTGCGATCGCGCTCGCGCTGATGGTCGGCGCGATGCTGGTCGCGAGCGGCATCTTCCGCCTTGGCGGCGTCGCCAACCTTCTGTCGGTGCCGGTGATGGTCGGATTCCTCGCCGGCATCTCCGTCCACATCATCGTCTCGCAACTGCCGGGCGTGCTCGGCGTGGAGGCGCCAAGCGGACCGACGCTCGATCGCATCGGCACGCTGGCGCGCGAACTCGGCCGGTCCAATCCCTCCACGATCTTTATCGGCTTCGGCGTGCTCGCCGTCGTCTTCATCGCCGAGATGATCAGCGCCAAGATTCCGGGCGCGCTGATCGGACTTGTCGGGGCGACGCTGGCGGTGATCGGGGCCGGGCTCGAAGCCAAGGGCGTGAAGGTGGTCGGCACTGTCCCCGGCACGCTGCCGATGCCGACCTTGCCGGAGCTTGCACCCGAGGCGTGGGTGCGCCTCGTTCCGCTGGCCTTCGTGATCACCGTCGTCGTGATGGTTCAGACCGCGGCAACGACGCGATCGTTTCCCTCCGATCCCGACAAGCCCGCCGACGTCGACCGCGATTTTCTCGGCGCCGGCGCCGGCAGCCTGCTTGCGGGCGTATTCGGCGCGTTTCCGGTGAACGCCAGCCCGCCGCGCACGGGCATCGTGGTCGAGACCGGCGGGCAGTCGCAACTGTCGGGGCTCGCCGCAGCCGTGATCGTGCTGGCGCTGCTCGCCTTCGGCACCGGGCTGTTGAAACACGTGCCCGACGCGGCGCTCGGCGGCATCCTGCTGTTCGTGGCGCTGCGGATCATCCGCGTGAAGCAGATCGCCACGATCTATCGCCAGTCCTTCAGCGAGTTCCTGCTAATCCTTGCTACTGCCGCGCTGATCATCGTGCTGCCGATCCAGCAGGGCGCCTTCCTCGGCATCGTGCTGTCGCTCCTGCACGGAATCTGGAGCACGACGCGCGCCAAACTCGTCGAGTTCGATCGCGTGCCCGGCACCACGATCTGGTGGCCGGCACATCCGCACATCGCGGGCGAGCGTCTTCCAGGCGTCGCCGTGATCGGATTGCAGGCGCCGCTGTCGTTCCTCAACGCGCCCGGATTCCGCAACGACGTCGCCAATCTGCTGAAGACCGCGACGCCGAAGCTGATGGTGCTGGAAGCGAGCGGCATGGTCGAGATCGACTTCACCGCGGCCCAGGTCCTGCTGGACGTCTTCAGGGCATGCCGTGAACAGGACGTCACCGTCGCCGTGGCGCGGCTGGAATCGGTGCGGGCGCAGAACGCGTTCGAACGCTTTGCGCTGTTTGACGTCCTGCCGAGAAACCACGTCTTTCACAGCGTACACGAGGCCGTCGTCACGCTCGCCAAATAAGGGCCTCACTGGCCGAGCGCGGGGTAATCCTTTTGCGTGGCCTCCCGAACCCAGCTCGCCTGGATCGCGCGATAGAGGATCTGCGCCGTCTTGATGTCGCCCGCCTTCATGCAGAGATCGACGATGCGGCGGACGGCGTCGTCGCGCATCAGATCGTCCGAGATCTTCATCGCGATTTCCATCGCAGCGCGCGCCGCGCGCTCATAGCGCTCGCTTTCGAGCTTGCGCTGTTTCTCCAGCGATTTTCGGCCGTGGTCGGCAGAACCGCCAACCAGTTCTGCGCTCGCGGATGCGGACTGGCAGATGTTGCGGATGCGATCGGCGGCCTCGATGTCGCCGATCGGCCACTGGATCGGCTCATCCCAGACGTCGGACGGCTTTCGCCTTGCGAACCACTTCATCGCCCCGCCACCCGTGGTCTTCCAGCCACCGCATTGTCGAGCTTCAGCTCTGCGCAGCATAAAGAACCCCGTCGCGCTCGGCGAGGCAGTTTTTCCCGTCAAGCCTTTGGCTTGCGACGCGCTCAGGACGTCCGGCGCGGACCGATCGCCTCGAATTGCGCCTTCTGCTCGTCATTGAGCGTGGCATAGAAATCCTCGAGCGCGTCGCGCACCGACTTGACGCCGTCGAGCATGACGTCGAGCCGCTTGCGGATCGCAGCCATGCGCGCCGGCGGCGTCATCACGTCACTGGGCTGGCAGGCCGCCTTGAGCGACGCGCTGACCTTGGCGCTGGTATCCTGGAGCACTTGCAGCGCGGCGCGCTGGGTGTCGTCGGGATGAAGCCGTGCTTCGATTTCGGCGCCCGGCCAATCGAGCCCAACAGGCGTACCGCAATTCTGCACCAGCGATGCATTGGCATTGCTGGACGCAGGCGCGCGGCGCTGCTCCTCGGCCAGCGCATTGAAGCGCGCCTTCTGCTCGTCGGTGAGCGAGCCGTAGAATCTGTCGAGCGCCGGTTGCACCAGCCCGACGGCCTTCGCCATCGCCTCGACGCGCTGCTGCATGGCCGCGAGCCGGCCGGGCGCCGTCGCCGCGACCTGCGTTGGACAGGACGCGCGGATCAACTCGGCCGCCTGGATCGAGGCATTGCCGAGAGCATCGAGATCGGCGCCTTGCGCGTCCGTCGGCTGCACCGCATCCGCGATCTGGTCGATCGGCAGACCGACGATCTCGCGGCGGTCGCTGCCGCAGAGCTGATCGAGCCCAACGCCGCGCGCCCGCCGTCGTCCATACGAGCGTTGCGGCAGATAGGTTGCAAGGCCGTCATAGCCGTAGGGGCCGAAGATGCCGGCATAGATATCCGGGTAGCCATAACCCCAGAAGCCGAGACCATCGCCCCAGATCGTATAATCGTAGAGGTCGTTATAGGCGAACGGCCAGAACAGCGGTCCCACCCAGCCATAGAAGCCGCCGGGATGCTGCCACCACCCGCTGCTTGCGCCGTGCCAGCCGGCGAGTGCGGCCGCGGCCGCAATCTGGGCCCGCGCCGCCGGATTGCTGATCAGCCGGCCATTGCGGAAGGCACTGGAGTGGACGTTCAGCGCATTGCGGAAGCCCGCAGGGCGCACAGCCGCATTGCGGATCTGACCGAAGTTCCGACCGCCATGTCGGGCACCGGTTGCGAAGCGCATTCCGCCATGATGTCCGCCGCCGTGCACATGACCGAAGCCGTGACCGCCAAAATGGCCACCACCATGATGGCCACCGCCATGCCCACCGCCGTGACGTCCACCACCGTGCCCGCCACCATGACCACCGCCATGACCACCACCATGACCACCACCATGGCCACCGCCGCCGCCCTTGGCCAGAGCCGCACCCGCCAGCATGCAGGCAAGCACCATCGCGGCAATTCCAATGACCGGTCGCAACATCGCATCCTCCCGAGAGTACCGCGCCATTGAGGCATCGGAACGTGTCGGGAATTGGAACCGGCGCACTTGCCGAAAGTTCCCGCGCCGAGGCCGGCGGCGCTAGCCCGCCGGCACGATCTTGCCGGGATTGAAGATGTTTTGCGGGTCGAGCGCCTTCTTCAGCGCCCGCATCGCATCGAGCGCTTCAGGGCCGAGCTCGGCCTGGAGATATTTCTGCTTGCCCTGGCCGATACCGTGCTCGCCAGTGCAGGTGCCGCCCATCGCCTGCGCGCGCTCGACCAGGCGATGCATGAACTCCTCGCCGCGCGCCATCTCGTCGGCATTGTCGACGTCGCAGAGCAGCGAACAGTGGAAATTGCCGTCACCGACATGGCCGACGATCGGCGACAGCAGGTTGAGACGCTTCAAATCCTCCTCGGTCTCGGTGACGCAATCCGCAAGGCGCGAGATCGGCACGCAGACGTCGGTTGCGACCACGCCGGCGCCGGGCCGCAGCGCCTTGACCGACCAATAGGCATCGTGCCGCGCCTGCCACAGCTTGGTGCGATCCTCGGGCTTGGTGGTCCAGGAGAAATCGCCGCCGCCGCAGTCTTTGGCGATCTCGGCGAAGGCTTTCGACTGCTCGGCCACCTCGATCTCGCTGCCGTGGAATTCGAGCAGCAGCAGCGGCGTCTCCGGCAGAGTCAGCTTCGAATAGGCATTGCAGGCCTTCACCTGAGCAGCGTTGAGGAGCTCGATGCGCGCAACGGGAATGCCGGTCTGAATCGCGAGGATCACTGCCTGGCAGGCGCCATGCACTGTCTCGAAGGAGACGGCGCCGGCCGCGATCATCTCGGGGATGCCGCGCAGGCGGATGGTGAGCTCCGAGATGATGCCGAGCGTGCCTTCGGCGCCGATGAAGAGATGCGTCAGATCGTAACCGGCCGACGACTTCTTCGCGCGCGTGCCGGTCGTGATGATCTCACCGTCGCCGCGCACGACCTTCAGCGCAAGCACGCTCTCGCGGATGGTGCCGTAGCGTACCGCGTTCGTGCCCGAGGCGCGCGTCGATGCCATACCGCCGAGCGAGGCATCGGCGCCGGGATCGATCGGGAAGAACAGGCCCTGGTCGCGCAGATGCTCGTTCAGCGCCTTGCGCGTCACGCCGGGCTCGATCACGCAGTCGAGGTCCTCGGCATGCACCGCGAGCACCTTGTTCATGTCGCGCAGGTCGATGCAGATGCCGCCCGCGGGTGCATTGACCTGGCCCTCGAGCGAGGTGCCGGTGCCGAACGCGATCACGGGCACGCCGCTCCCAGCGCAGATCCGCACCACGTCCTGGATGTCTTTGGTCTCCTGCGCCATCACCACGCCATCCGGCGGCTGGTTGGCGAGCCAGGTCGTGGTGTGGCCGTGCTGCTCGCGCACGGCCTGCGAGGTGATCAAGCGATTGCCGAAGCGCGCGGTGAGCGCTTCGAGCGCACTCGCGAGGGCTTTCGGCTCAGGCCGCGGCGGATTATTGGTGATGGTCATACCCACGGACATTCCTCCCGACAGAGGACCGTGGCAAAGGACATATGGCGGGTCAAGTCAAGGGACCCGACGCATGTCGGAAAGGAACACGGCGGGAAGGAAGATGATGCAGAGTGCTGCCCCGGGAGATGCCACGCTCACGTCCCAGCCGTTCCGTTCTTCGATCATGCAGATCGAGCCGCAATGGATCGACTATAACGGCCATCTGAACATGGCCTATTACAACGTGATGTTCGATCGGGCGATCGACCAACTCTGGCTGAAGCTCGGGATCGGGCCGACCTATATGAAGGAGCGCCACGGCTCGACCTTCACCGCCGAGTGCCATGTGCGCTATCTGCGCGAGATCCATCTCGGCGATCCCGTGCAGATCTCGGTGTGGCTGCTGGAAGCCGACGACAAGCGGCTGCACACTTTCGAGGAGCTTCGTCACGCAACCGAGGGCTGGCTGTCGGCAACCTCCGAAAACATGTCGCTGCACATGGACATGGCCTTGCGGAAAGTGGCGCCCTTCCCGGCCGACATTCGCGAGAACATCGCGTCCGTGGTCAAGGACCACAGCGCGGCGCCGCGACCCGAGGGCATCGGGAGGAACGTCGCGATGCCCTCGAAGCGCTAGCGACTTAGACCGCTGTAACACCTCGTCCTGAGGAGCCCCCGAAGCTGGCGTCACGAAGGATGCAAGCCACGGTGGGGCCTCATGGTTCGAGACGCGCTTCGCGCTCCTCACCATGAGGGGCTTGTCACGCTAAACCCTGGTGCGGCCGCGGGCCAATCCGACCACGGCCGAGATCAGGAACAATACGACCGCGATGAAGAAGATGACCTTGGCGATTTCGATCGAAGCGCCGGCGATGCCACCGAAGCCCAGGATACCGGCGATCAGTGCGATAACCAGAAACGTCGCAACCCAGCCAAGCATGGTCAAAACCTCCGTCTCGATTGTCTGCGGACGATCGGCGCGGCCTCGCGCCACGCCTCGTTTGCACAGACAATCTCGAGCTCGAAACGATGGTTCCTGGCTGAGCGGGGCGGAAATTCGCTGAGAGGGCAGGAACAAATCGGCCTTCGGCGTACGTGGAAAACCCCTCGCCGCCGCCCCATATAGGGGTTAATCCCTGTTATGAAGGCTCCCTTCCGCCACCCCGCGGTGCCATCGTGGGGCCACTGATTCGCATGACCGAGCCGAGCAAAATTACCTCTCACAGCGTCCCCGACCATCAGCCCGCGGCCGGCGGCATTGCCGCGCGCGCCCGCGCCTCCGTGGGCCCGAAGTATCTGGCCGGCCTCAATCCCGAGCAGCGCGACGCCGTGGAGACGCTGGACGGCCCCGTACTGGTGCTCGCCGGCGCCGGCACCGGCAAGACGCGCGTGCTCACCACACGCATCGCCCATATCCTGAGCCAGGGCCGCGCGCGCCCCGGCGAGATCCTGTCGGTGACCTTCACAAACAAGGCCGCGCGCGAGATGAAGCAGCGGCTCGGCCAGATGCTTGGGCAGGCGGTCGAGGGCATGCCGTGGCTCGGCACCTTCCACTCGATCGGCGGCCGGATTCTGCGGACGCACGCCGAGCTCGCGCAGCTCAAGTCGAATTTCACCGTGCTCGATGTCGACGATCAGGTGCGGCTGTTGAAGCAGCTCCTGCAAGCCGAAAACATCGACGACAAGCGCTGGCCGGCGCGCATGCTGGCCGGTCTGATCGACGGCTGGAAGAACCGCGGGCTCGGCCCAACGCAGGTGCCGTCAGGTGAAGCCGCGATGTTCGCCAACGGCAAGGGCGGCAAGCTCTATGCGAGCTACCAGGAGCGGCTGAAGATCCTGAACGCCGCCGATTTCGGCGATCTGCTGCTGGAGAACATCCGCATCTTCCGCGAGCACCCGGATATCCTGCGGCAGTACCAGCAGCGCTTCAAATACATCCTGGTCGACGAATATCAGGACACCAACGTCGCGCAGTATCTGTGGCTGCGGCTGTTGTCGCAGGCGCCCTCTTCTTTCACCTCTCCCCGCTTGCGGGGAGAGGTCGGATCGCGCAGCGATCCGGGTGAGGGGGACTCTCCAAGCACCGAGCTCTTGGAGGCAGCCCCTCACCCCAGCCCTCTCCCCGTGAAGGACGGGGAGAGGGAGAAGACCAAGAACATCTGCTGCGTCGGCGACGACGACCAGTCGATCTATGGCTGGCGTGGCGCGGAGGTCGACAACATCCTGCGCTTCGAGCACGATTTTCCCGGCGCCAAGGTCATCCGGCTGGAGCGCAACTACCGCTCGACCGGCCACATCCTCGCCGCCGCCTCGCATCTGATCGCGCATAATGAAGGCCGGCTCGGCAAGACGCTGCGCACCGAGGACGAGGACGGCGAGAAGGTCACGGTCACCGGCGCCTGGGATTCGGAAGAGGAAGCCCGCGGCATAGGCGAGGAGATCGAGCAACTCCAGCGCCAGGGCGAGCGGCTCAACGAGATCGCGATCCTGGTCCGCGCATCCTACCAGATGCGCGAGTTCGAAGATCGTTTCGTCACGCTCGGCCTTCCCTATCGCGTGATCGGCGGCCCGCGCTTCTATGAGCGCGCCGAAATCCGCGATGCGCTCGCCTATTTGCGCGTCATCAACTCGCCCGCCGACGATCTCGCCTTCGAGCGCATCGTCAACACGCCCAAGCGCGGGCTTGGCGATGCCACCGTGCAGATGCTGCACGATCATGCCCGCAAGCGCCGCATTCCGCTGTTCGAGGCGGCGCGCGCCGTGGTCGAGACCGACGAATTGAAGCCGAAGGCGCGCGGCTCCTTGCGCGACCTCGTCACGCAATTCGACCGCTGGCGCGCCCAGCGCGAGGTGACCTCGCATACCGATCTGGCCCAGATCGTGCTCGACGAGAGCGGCTATACCGAGATGTGGCAGAAGGACCGCTCGGCGGACGCCGCGGGCCGACTCGAAAACCTCAAGGAGCTCGTGCGTTCGATGGAGGAGTTCGAGAACCTGCAAGGGTTCCTCGAGCACATCTCGCTGGTGATGGATCGCGACGGCGGTGCCGAGGAAGATGCGGTGTCGCTGATGACGCTGCATTCGGCCAAGGGGCTCGAGTTCGACAACGTATTCCTGCCGGGCTGGGAGGAAGGCCTGTTCCCGAGCCAGCGCACGCTGGACGAACAGGGCCGCGCCGGCCTTGAGGAAGAGCGCCGGCTCGGCCATGTCGGCCTGACCCGCGCCCGCCGCCGCGCAAAACTCTATTTTGCGACCAACCGCCGGATTCACGGCACCTGGTCGACCACGATCCCCTCGCGCTTCCTCGACGAATTGCCGGCGGCCAATGTCGAGATCACGGAATCCAAGGGCGGCTCCGCCTGGGGCGGCACCGGCGGCTACGGCGCCTCGCGCTTCGACGACATGGAAGCCTTCGGCTCCAGCTATTCGACGCCGGGCTGGCAGCGCGCCCAGGCGAATCGCAACCGTGGCCAGGGTGGCCGCAACGGCGGCGGACGCGGCGGCTTCGAGGAGGAGCCCTCGCCGTTTTCCACCGCGCCCGATTTCGGCGGCAGTTTTTCGTCGCGCCGTCGCGGCCCGATGACGATCGAAGGCGAGCTGGTGGCCAAATCGACCGGCACGACGTCCGAATTCTCGATTGGCGACCGCGTCTTCCACCAGAAATTCGGCTACGGCCGTGTCGCCAAGATCGACGGCAACAAGCTGACCATCGCCTTCGACAAGGCCGGCGAGAAGAAGGTCGTGGACAGTTTCGTGCAGCGGGCGTGAGCCCGCGCCCTGTTGCGGCGGCGTTACGCCGCCGGCTTTCCTTGCTCCACGCCCCTTGACCATGGCGAACTTCCCCGTATCAGATGCGGCCATGGCCCGGGGCTTCATCACATTCGCCGTACTTGCATTTGGCATGCCGTCGCTGGCGGCAGCCGAGACGATGAGCTTTGGCGATGCGATCGGCATGCTGGCCAAGAGCTGCGGCGCGGAGATCGTGGCCAATTGCCGCGGCGTGAACCCGGATTCGACGCGGCTGAAGGAATGCCTGTCGCGCAACCGCGACGTGCTGTCACCGCAGTGCCAGACCGACTATCTCGCGGCCTTCGACGCGATCCAGAAGCGGGTCGCCGCGCGCGTGACCGTGGCGAACGCCTGCCAGCGCGAGATCGTCAAGGTCTGCGGCGGCTCGACCAAGGAGACCAGCAAGTCGATCCCCTGCCTGATCTCGACGCCCAAGGGCATCAGCAACAACTGCCTGAAGGCGGTGGACGACGCGGGGTATCGCTGATGCGCGCGGCCGGGCTCACTTTGCAATCGATCGGCCTCGCGCTCGGACTTGCACTTGGTCTGGCGCTCGCGGCAGGCCCCGTGGGCGCGCAGACGGCGCCGCCGACCCGCGACGACATCGTCGGCAAGCTCAACCATTTCGAATCAGCGCCTGATGTCGACCTCGCGGCGCTGAAGCAGCAGGTGATGGAGCGGGCGAAGGCGCGGATCAAGAACGATCCGGGCCCGGTGAATCGCCCACTGATCGCGCCTGACCTTGCGAGCCTGCCGGCTTTCACTACGCTGATCCAGTTCGACGCCGACACGCCGATCATCCAGCCTTCGTCCTACCAGACGGTCGGCCGCATCGCGGATGCGCTGGTTCACGCCTCGCTGCTGCCTTACACCTTCCTGATCGTCGGCCATGTCGAATCCAATTCGAAGACGCGGGAAGCCAATGCGATCCTGAGCCAGCGCCGCGCGGATGCGATTCGCGACGTGCTGGTCAACACGTTCAAGATCTCCGCCAAGCGAATCCAGTCGATCGGCCTTGGCGAGGAGCAATTCCTCGACCGCGCACGCCCGACCTCGACCGCAAACGGACAGTTGCAGATCCTGACGCTTGCAAAACTCCCCGAGGAACAAGCCAGCCAGCCCGCCGCGGCCAAACCTGCGGCACCGGCCAAGAAGCCGGCCAAAAAACGCTAATCGATCGCATCTGGGCCGTGCCCGGAACCCCTTGAACCCCTGACTGTTTTTTCACGCGCAGGCCGCCTCGAATGGCTGCTCTGCGCGACAACTGCACGGTTTGTGCAGGGGACAAGCAGATGCTATAGGCTGGTCGCTTCCTCCGACCTGCATTCTCAGTGAGACCAAGATGGGTGGCTTTTTTCAACGCCAACTTGCCGTTTATGTCGAGTACCATCGCGATCCCCGGAACACGGCGATGCATGTGATCGGTATCCTCTTGCTGTTCACGGGTGCGGTGATGCCGCTGACGCTGGTGGCGGTCCCGCTGTTCGGATTCGAATTCAGCCTTGCGGTGATCCTGGCGTTGCCGGTCCTCATCTATTGGCTGCTGCTCGATGTGGCGCTCGGGACCGGCATTCTGGCCGTGTCGATCGTGCTGTTTTCAATCGCGACGACCATTGCGGCGCAAGTCAGCACCGTAATGATGTGGGCGATCTTCGCCACCCTGGTCGCGCTCGGCTTTGCCGCACAGGCGATCGGCCACAAGGTTTTTGAGGGGCGCGAGGCCTCGCTGTTCACCTTTCCGTCTCATCTTTTGCTTGGACCGATGTTTGTAATGGCAAAATTATTCATTGCGCTGGGTTTTCGTCGTGACCTTGCCGCGATTCTCGCGCCTGTTCCGACCAATTCCCTTTCAACCCGATAAGATTCCAGAGCGGAACAGCAGCAACCTTCTTCATGGCTCTCGTACTGGTTACCGGTGGCAGCGGCTTCATCGGACATCATCTTGTAGAAGCGCTCCGCGCCAGGGGGCAGCGGGTGCGCGTTCTCGATGTGCGGCCGCCGGCCGCGCCGTGTGCTGACGTCGACTACGTCGCGGGCTCGGTGCTCGACGGCGACGCGGTCGATCGCGCGCTCGCGGGCGTCGATCAGGTCTATCACCTCGCCGGCCTGCCCGGCATGTGGGTCGCCGACAAGCGGGATTTCCACGAGGTCAATTGCCGCGGCACCGAGGTCGTGCTGACGGCCGCGCAACTGCGCGGCGTGTCGCGCTTCCTGCACTGCTCGACGGAATCGATCCTGTTCCCCTACTCGCAGCTCGGCGGCGTTCCCGCCGAGGAGGCGCTGCAGCCGGCCGATGCGATGCCGGGCGCCTATACGCGGTCGAAGTCGCTCGCCGAACATTGCGCGGCAAAGGCCGCGGCGGCGGGCTTCCCGCTCGTCATCGGCACGCCGACCATGCCGATCGGGCCGGTCGATCACAACCTCACGCCGCCGACCGCGATGCTGTGGTACTTCCTGCAAAAGAAGGTGCAGCCGCACATCAACTTCCTCGTCAACCTGGTCGATGTGCGCGACGTCGCCATGGGCCTCGTGCTCGCGATGGAGCGCGGCCGCATCGGGCAGCGCTATATTCTCGGCGGCGACTGCGTCCGGCTCGGACAGATCCTGCGCATGATGTCGGTGATCAGCGGCCGCAAGCAGTACCCCATCGCGGTGCCCGGCAGGCTCGCCGAACTTTCGGCGATCATGCTCGAATACATCTCCGACCACGTCACGCACCGGCCGCCCAACGGCACCGGCGAGGGCGTGCGCATCGCGCTTGCCGCCAGCGACCTCTCGATCGACAAGGCGCGTACCGAGCTCGGCTATTCGCCGCGCCCGATCGAGCCGTTGCTGCGCGAAACCATCACCCATCTGCTCGCACGCGGCGGCCTGCAAACGCAGGCCGGCATCGAGCGTCACGCGCTCAGCTCGCGCGCGAGCTGAGCCCAAGCCCAAAAGCAAGAACCTTTCCGCATGTCCTTTGATTTCAGCAAGCTTCTCTCTTTCGCCTGGGGTGGCTGGACCACGACCTGGCCGACCAAACTCCTGGCGCTGATCTGGCTCGCCTGGCTTGCGAGCTGGGTCGGGGCCTCGTTCTGGCAGGGCCGCACCAAGAAGCAGGTGATGACGCTGGACTCGCAACGCTATCGCCTGCCGATCCTGATCGGCGGCATCCTGTTCACGCCGTGGACCGCGGAAGTGCTGAACGAGAAACCACTATGGGTGTTCGGCGAGGTCGGCGTCTACATCGCAGCACTCGTCGTGCTCGCCGGCATCTCCTTCACCTGGTGGGGACGCCTTCATCTCGGCAAGTTCTGGTCGAACACCATCACCCACAAGGAAGACCACCGCGTCATCGACACCGGCCCGTATGGCATCGTTCGTCATCCGATCTACACCGGCCTGATCGCCGGCATGCTCGCGACCGGCATCGCGGTCGGCACGGTGACGGCGATCCTCGGCGCCATCCTGATCTCGCTCGGCATGTGGCAGAAGGGCCGGATGGAGGAAGTCTTCCTGTCGAAGGAACTCGGCGAAGACGCCTACGGCGCCTATTGCCGCCGCGTCCCGATGATCATTCCGTTCCTGTCGCCGCGGTGATTTCCGCGCGCCGTCAGCGCGCCGGTCGCGGCTTCGCCTCGGCGGCCTGCGCCGGCATGGCCGGCAGCAGGTGGCGCGGGATGATGACGTCCTGAGCGGCGGCAAGCGGCGTGCCTTCAGACAACCCGTTGGCCTGCGCGAGCGACCACACCGGCACGTGATATTGCGTGGCGATCCGCTCGAGCGTATCGCCGGCGCGCATGGGCAGCTTCACGCCCGAGTCCCACAGTTCCACCAGCGTGTCGCCGGGAACGAGATAGCGCAGCGGCACGGGGTCGCCCTGCGCCTGCGCCGGCACGCGCGGCAATTGCGCGACCATGTCGACGATCTGGCGGTGGATGTCTTCAGACTTCTCGATGTTGATGTGGGTGACGCGCTTGTTCTGCTTCAGATCGAAGCTTGCATAATGGCCGCGATAGCCGGGCTCCGCGATCACGTCGCCGCCGCCGAGCACGCTGTCGGACAGATAGATGTTGATGAAGCGCTCGACATTGAGCGGCACGTTTCCGGTCGCATGCGCAGGATCGATGGTGATCACGAGGCTGACCGGAATCTTCTCCTCGGCAAGCATCTCGGCGAAGATGATCGAGCACAGCCCACCCATGGAATGCCCCATCAGCACGATCGGCGCAGGCTGTTCGCGGTAGGCGGAGATCGCGCGCTGGGCGACCAGCCGGCAGATCGTGAATTCGTAGACGTCGGCCTTGAAGCCAGCTTCAGTCAACCGCTCCGCGAGCCGATCCATGCCGGTCGAGAAGATCGGCCCGAGCGCGCCGCGGAAGAGATAGATGCGCGGCGGCGGCCCGGGCTCGGCCTCAGCGGGCAGCGGGGGCGGTTGCGGCAGGGACGGCGCCACGATCGCGACGGCTTTCTTCAGCTTTGCCGGTGAAGCCACCGCCACGGCCGTCGAGACGGCGAGCAGCACGCCGGCCGCCAGCAGGACCACTCGCCTCAAAACAACCATTCGTCTTGCAACCCCACCGCGGGAAGGCGGGCGCCTTCCCTATTCCGGCCTTACTGACCACTGATTTGGCAGAATTTGGGGCGCAAAGCTTGCCCAATCGCGCTCCAACGCCAACGCGAAAGTCTGCCGCTCACTATCGAGAACCACATTTCGCCAACTCCGGAACGCCGGAATTGACATCGATATTCCGTTTCGGCACCTAGAATCGTTCAATCGAGCGGTCAGTCTGTTCGCGTCTCTCGTCTGATCATCAGGCGGCGCGATCGGCCTCAAAATGCTCGTATCCGAGATCGCCCCATGAAGACGCCATCCTACATCGAACCGCTCAGCGGCACGCTCTATCCGCTGGACCAGCCGCGCTGGTGCTCCGACGACCGCAAGCCGCTGATGGTAACGCCGCTGCGCGGCATCTCACGCGACGAGGTCGATCGCAGCGTGCGCTCGCTGTGGCGTTATCGCGCGGCGCTGCCGGTCGAGATCGCGAGCCCCATCTCCATGGGCGAAGGCTGCACGCCCCTCGTCCAGAAGGAGTGGGGCAAGTTGAGGCCATACTTCAAGCTCGAATGGTTCAACCCGACGGCCAGCTTCAAGGATCGCGGGACCACGGTGATGTTGTCCTTCATCCGCCAGCTCGGCGTCAACGCCGTCCTCGAGGACAGTTCGGGCAATGGCGGCGCATCGGTTGCCGCCTATGGCGCGGCCGGCGGAATGAAGATCAAGATCCTGGCACCCGCGTCCACCTCTCCGATGAAGATCGCGCAGGTGCGCGCTTATGGAGCGGACATCCAGCTGGTGGAAGGGCCGCGCGAGGAGTCGGAGGCGGAAGCGATCCGCCAGTCCGGCAACATCTTCTATTCGAGCCACAACTGGCAGCCCTTCTTCCTCGAAGGCACGAAATCCCTCGCTTACGAGATGTGGGAGGATTTCGGCTATTCGGCCCCCGACAACGTCGTCGTTCCCGTCGGTGCCGGCAGCAGCCTGCTCGGCTGCTATCTCGGCTTCAAGGAGCTGCTTGCGGCGGGGCAGATTGCGCGGATGCCAAAACTGTTCGCCTCGCAGCCGCTGAACTGCTCGCCACTCGATGCGAGCTTCACGGCAGGCGTCGATACGCCGGTCTCGCGCGAAGTCCGCAAGACCATCGCCGAGGGCACCGCGATCAAGAGCCCGCTGCGACTGCGTCAGATGGTGGCCGCACTGAAGGAAACGGGCGGCGGCACGGTGGCCGTCGCCGAAGAGGGCATCGTCGCGGGGCTGAAGAAGCTCGCGGCCACGGGCCTGTTTCCCGAGCCGACATCGGCAAGCGCCGCCGCTGCACTCGACGAGCTTGCCCGGCGCGGCGCCATTCGCCCGAATGAGCGCACCGTCGTCGTCATCACGGGAACGGGGATCAAGGCGGCGTCGCTCATCACCGAGATCCTCAGCTAACGCCGAGGCAGCGGGACGAGACGTCCCGCGGGGCTCGCCTAGTTCCGAGCTGGCGCCGTTGCCGCGGCCGAGCGGGCGACCGGCCTCGCCGCACGCGGCTCGGCCTGCGGGGCCGCGGGCGCGCGCGAGCGCATCACCACGGCATCGATCTCGGCGATCACGCGGCGCTGGATCAACTCGTTCTTGTCGATCGTGATGTGGCCGGCGCCGGAGCCGCGCACGTCGACATTGTCGAGCTTGCCGCGCAAGCCATCCGCCGCGCGCACCGGCTCGCCGGGGCCGTCGCCGATATAGAGGTTGATGTAGCGCTCGGCGCCGGTCGAGAGCTTGGTCTTGAACACGGAGTCGAGGCCGATCGCGAGCTTCACGGGCACGCCGAGGTGATTGAGCTTGGCGATCATGTCGGGCAGCGCGGTCGCACCCGAGGAATGCCCGACCAGGACGATGGTCTTCAGCCGGCCGGCCTTGTAGGCGGCCGCCGCCTCATCCGCGAGCGAGGACCAGGAGACGAAGTTCGCAACCGTCACCGGGATGCCCTGCGCCTCAAGCCGCGAGCCGATGGTGTCGAGCCCGAGCGAGAAGATGTTGAGCACGCCGCGCAGCAGATAAACATGCGTGGTCGCAGCCGCCTGGCTCGGCGCGGCCTTGGCGCTGGTCGGGCTCATGGCAACAGCTGACAGAAGGAGCAGGCACGTCGCCCACACACGGATGGTGGACAACTGGCTGGCGCCGGCTGCGTAACGGCCGTTCGGTCTCATCGATCTTTTCCCCGGGAACAATACGCTTCGCAATTTGCCGGAATCGTAGCCATGGCCCGCTCGCAGACGCAACAAAGAGCCGCGTGACCGACAATCTTAGCAGCGGCCCGTGACTGTTGCGCAACAGTTGCCCGAAACCGGCCACTGAAGGGGCTGTTTTGAGACCATTTTTCTCCAGGGAATTGCGACCGGGCAACGGCGTTCCTATTTCAGGGCTCCGCTGACCTGCCCTCCAGGGGCGGGTTCCAGCCTCCCCTCCCCAGCCCTCCGGCCATCATGTCCTCCATCATCTCCGTCGCCAACCTGTCGAAGACCTATGGGTCCGGCTTCAAGGCGCTGAAAAACGTCAATCTCGACATCAAGCGCGGCGAGATATTTGCGCTGCTCGGCCCCAACGGCGCCGGCAAGACCACGCTGATCTCGATCATCTGCGGCATCGCCAATCCGAGCGAAGGCAAGGTCATGGTCGGCGGCGAGAACATCGTCACCTCCTGGCGCAAGGCGCGCTCGCTGATCGGGCTGGTGCCGCAGGAGCTGCACACCGACGCCTTCGAGAGTGTGTGGGCAACGGTGAGCTTTTCCCGCGGCCTGTTCGGCAAGCCGAAGAACCCCGCCCATATCGAGAAGGTGCTGAAGGACCTCTCGCTCTGGGACAAGAAGGACAACAAGATCATCACGCTCTCCGGCGGCATGAAGCGCCGCGTGATGATAGCCAAGGCGTTGTCGCACGAGCCGCAGATCCTGTTCCTGGACGAGCCCACCGCCGGCGTCGACGTCGAATTGCGCAAGGGCATGTGGGAGGTGGTGCGCGGCCTTCAGCAATCCGGCGTCACCATCATCCTCACGACCCACTACATCGAGGAAGCCGAGGAGATGGCCGACCGCATCGGCGTCATCAACAAGGGCGAGATCGTGCTGGTCGAGGACAAGGCCACCTTGATGCAGAAGCTCGGCAAGAAGCGGCTGACGCTGCACCTTGCGAGCAAGCTCGATACGCTGCCGGAGAGCCTTGCCCACTACAAGCTCGACCTCTGCGACAATGGCGCGACGCTGGTCTACGACTACGACACCAAGGGCGAGCGCACCGGCATCACCAGCCTGCTCGGCGACCTCCGCAGCGCCGGCGTCCGCTTCTCCGACCTCGACACGACGCAATCGTCGCTCGAGGACATCTTCGTCGACCTCGTGAGGACGTCATGAATTTGCACGCCGTTCGTGCCATCTATCTGTTCGAAATGGCGCGCACCTGGCGCACGCTGCTGCAAAGCATCGTCTCGCCGGTGGTCTCGACCTCGCTGTACTTCGTGGTGTTCGGCGCCGCGATCGGATCGCGCATCGACCATGTCGAGGGCGTGAGCTACGGCACGTTCATCGTGCCGGGTCTCGTGATGCTGTCGGTCTTGACCCAGAGCATCACCAACGCCTCCTTCGGCATCTACTTCCCGAAATTCGTCGGCACGATCTACGAAATCCTGTCCGCGCCGATTTCCTATTTCGAGATCGTGCTCGGCTATGTCGGGGCGGCCGCGACCAAGTCGATCATCCTCGGCCTGATCATTCTCGCCACCGCCGGGCTGTTTGTGCCGCTGCACATCCATCATCCGATCTGGATGCTGACCTTCCTGGTACTGACCGCGGTGACCTTCAGCCTGTTCGGCTTCATCATCGGCATCTGGGCCGACGGCTTCGAGAAGCTTCAGATGATTCCGATGCTGGTGGTAACGCCTCTCACCTTCCTCGGCGGCAGCTTCTATTCCGTGAACATGCTGCCGTCGGGCTGGCGCACGGTCGCGCTGCTCAACCCGGTGGTCTATCTGATCTCCGGCTTCCGCTGGAGTTTTTACGAGATCGCCGATGTCAGCGTCGTCTTGAGCATCGGCATGACTGCCGCCTTCCTGGTGATCTGCCTCGTCATGATCGGCTGGATTTTCCGAACCGGCTATCGGCTGAAGAATTGACCCTTGCCGTCATTTCGGGGCGTGCGAAGCACGAACCCGGAATCTCGAACCACAACCTCCGGATTCCGGGCTCGCGCGCTCCGGAATGACGACCTGAGCCGTCACCTGTAACAATGGAAGTGGTGGTACCCGTCATAGTAGCCGCGGCAGCGATGGCGCCAGCCGTGATGAGGAATGCCGAACACGCCCTCGACCGCGCCCACGGCGCCGCCAACACCGGCCCCGACCGCGCCTCCGACCACGCCGCCGACGGGCCCGGCGACGCGGTTGCCTTCATAGGCACCTTCCTGGGCGCCGCGCACGATGCCCTGAGTGTGTCCGGGCCGCGGCAGCGCCACGAGCGCAAGCAGGAGGCTCGCGGCAAAAAGCAGGCGGAAAGGCACACTGGCCGGCAACGCGGCCGCGGTTAAGCGAGCTTTGTTCATCTCAATATCCCAGCGGATGGACCGGCGAGTTGGCCGGTGAAGGCAGGCAGTCTGAAACGCTGCTGCGGCCAAATGGTTGCGCAGCCGTGACGAATTGGCGACGCGTCGCGCTCGCGAAAATGTCAGCACCGCACGCGCGGATTCGTGATGAAGCAGCCTTGCTTACGCCCGGCGCCAAGTTAACGATGGCCAAGACGGGCCACTGGAACCGAAACCTGATTGCGGGCATAGTACACGCCGGGGGACGGACAGCCGCGGCACTTGCGCGAACAGGCCGGAGGCCGGAAGTAAAATGCGTACTTTATTTGTTACAATCGTCTCATTGATGCTTTTCAGCGCGGGCACCGCGCAAGCCAAGGTCGACATCACCATCGACAAGGACAATCAGCGGATGACCGTCGCGGTCGACGGCGTCGCGCGCTATCGCTGGCCGGTTTCGACCGGCATCCCCTCCCGCGAGACGCCGAACGGCAGCTTCCGTGCCTTCCGCATGGAAGAGGATCACTACTCCAAGGAGTTCGACGACGCGCCGATGCCTCATTCGATCTTCTTCACCAAGATCGGGCATGCGATCCACGGCACCGACTCGGTCGGCCGGCTCGGCACGCCGGCGTCCCATGGCTGCGTGCGGCTGTCGCGCGAGAACGCCTCGACGCTCTACGCTCTGGTCCAGGAGCAGGGCGTGCTCAACACCACGGTGACGCTGACCGGTTCGGCGCAGGTGGCCTTGATGCGCAATCCGCGCGGCCGCGGCACCAGCGCGGTGGCGCGCGCGGCGCAGCCATACGGTGACCAGTACAGCGCGGCCGGCGAGCCCGTCGACCTGACACCGCAGATGCAGCCCGGCCGCCGCGCGATGCCGCAGGACGACGGCTACATCTATCCGGCCGACGGCACCGACACCGGCGCGCGCTATCCGGCGCCGCGCAGCTCGCGCCAGGTCTATGACGCACAGGTCTATCAGCCGCAGGTCTATCAGCAGCAGCGGCAGTACCAGACTTACGATCCGAGCTACGGCCAGCAGGGCTATTATCAGCAGCAGCCCCGCCAGTACTATCAGCCGCGCACCTACTACAATTACCAGAACTGACGGCTGAGGATCGCCGGCGCTATCTGAACGCGGCAGTGCCGCGTTCAATCGCCTTGCACCCTGCGTCGACGAAGGCGCAGGCAACCGGCTCGCGCGGCAACTACCATCAGAATTAGTGCCTCATGCCGTGAACCCGAGAGGAGTTGCCGGCGTCATACGGTGGCTACCGCAAGAAGCCTGCGGAGATGAACGGCAATCTGGCGATGAGCGACCCTGCCCCCGATCGTATCACACTGAAATTCAACATGACCGCCGACGACTACGCCCGCCACGCGGCGGTCATAGGGCGGCGCAACAGGAGCTGGTTGGGAGTCACAGCTTGGGCTGCAGCCGGGTTCGGCGCAATCCCCGTCGCATTGCTATTCCGACGGCAGGCTGCTGGCCGTCAGCTCGACACCGAAGCGATCGAGATGATCGGATCTTACAGCCTTTACGCCTTCACACTTGGCATGCTCGCCGCCATCATCGGGAGCTCCGTCGCGCACCGCATCTTCAGAAGACGATATTTCGAATCGATGGCGACCCCCAGGGAATTCAGCACGCTCGAACTCGACCTGACCGGGCTTACCGTGACGGCCACGGGGGCCCAGTACAGATACGAATGGACCCGGATCCGTCAGTGCACCCGCGAGAGGAGCCTTCTTCTGATGTGGATCACGCCCCGCTCGGCAGTGGCGATCCCGGACCGAAGCTTTGGCGACGCCGCCGCCTACGACGCCGCCTTTGCGTTCGTCCGCGCGCGCCTGCGCGACGCCAATGCGACGAACGCGCAAGCCCAGGGGGCATGATCGCCCTTGAAATGACCGGAGGCACACGGATAGAGCTAGACGACCGATTCCATGAAACCGGCACGGAACTGGAAGTGTGTTCGTGGATTCCTCGTTTTGGGATTGTCCGAACGAGGGTTGGTATCATGGCAACATGGCGGCAAGCAGTCGAGTTGGCGATGACTGAGAAGGAAGTTGAAACGTTGACGGCTCTTTCGCGGTCTCGAACCGAGTCGGCGAGCCGGGTGTCGCGGGCAGCAATGCTGCTGGCCTATCGCGAGAACCCGTCGTTCTTTGCCGTGGGACGAAGACTTGGTGTGCATCATCAGACGGTTCAGCGCTGCATCGAGCGGGCGGTAGCCAATGGTGCGCTGGCCGCACTCGACGACCGACCGCGACCGGGCAAGGAGCCGGTGATCACGGCGGAGGCCAAGGCCTGGCTGGTGTCTTTGGCGTGCGACAAAGCCAAGGAGCACGGCTACGCGCATGAGCTGTGGACGACGCGGCTGCTGGCACGCCATGCGCGTGAACATGGCCCGTCGGCGGGACACCAATGCCTTGCCAACCTGGTCCAGGGCACGGTGTGCAAGATTCTCGGCCAAGAGGAAATTAAGCCGCACAAGGTACGCTACTATCTGGAACGTCGCGATGCCGAGTTCGAGCAGAAAATGGCGGAGGTCTTGTGTGTCTATCGCGAGGTCCAGGTCCTGAAGAAGGGCGCCGCCAGGTCGAAGAAATCGGGCAAGCGGGTAGCAATCATCTCCTACGATGAGAAGCCTGGAATCCAGGCGATCGCGACGACGGCTCCGGATTTGCCGCCCGTGCCAGGCGTCTATCCGGCCTTTGCGCGCGATTTTGAGTATAGACGTCATGGCACGCTCAGCTTGTTGGCTGGAATTGATCTGCTGACAGGGAAGGTCCACGCTCTCGTCAAAGACCGCCACCGCAGCCGCGAGTTCATCGAATTCCTCAAACTTATCGATGCTGCCTATCCGGCCGGTACCGCGATCAAGTTGATTCTCGACAATCACTCCGCACACATCTCGAAAGAAACCAGAGCCTGGCTCGATACACGAGCGGCAGGCCGCTTCGAGTTTACGTTCACGCCCAAGCACGGCTCCTGGCTCAACCTCATTGAAGGCTTCTTCTCCAAATTCGCTCGTTCCGTCCTGCGCCATATCCGGGTGACCTCAAAACACGAACTCAAGGAGCGCATCATGGCCGGCATCGACGACGTCAATCGGTATCCTGTCGTCCACACCTGGTCCTACAAGCTCGCCGAGGCCACCTGAATATGATTCGAACCACGAAAACGCTGACCTAGAATGGCCAGCAAACGCGAACCACGCCATGAGCCCTGCCATTCCATCCCCTGTTGTCGCGATCCTGTCAGCTTTCTGTTGTCTCATTGCCG
Source organism: Bradyrhizobium sp. CCGUVB23 (assembly GCF_024199885.1). Lineage (NCBI taxonomy): Bacteria > Pseudomonadati > Pseudomonadota > Alphaproteobacteria > Hyphomicrobiales > Nitrobacteraceae > Bradyrhizobium > Bradyrhizobium sp. CCGUVB23. The sequence continues at coordinate 6,422,590 of NZ_JANADQ010000001.1, read as the reverse complement.
GAGAGGTCATGGCCTTCGATCTCGAAGCGCATCGCGGCGGGCGCGCGCTGCTGCCGGAAAACACCCTGCCCGCCTTTGCCAACGCGCTGTCGATGGGCGTCGACACGCTGGAGCTCGACGTCGGCATCACCGCAGACGGTGAGGTCGTCGTGTCGCATGAGCGCGGCCTCAATCCGGATCTCGCGCGCGACGCCGCGGGCGGCTATGCCGCCGCGCCCGGCACGCCGTTCGTCAAACTGCGTCTCGACGAGGTCAGGACGTATGACGTCGGCCAGATCCGCCCCGACAGCGCTTATGCCAAGCAGTTTCCCGAGCAGCGCGCGGTACCGGGAACGCGCATTCCCACGCTGAAGGAGTTGTTCGCGCTGGTCGAAAAATCCGGCAACACGCGCGTGCGCTTCAACATCGAGACCAAGATCGATCCGAACCATCCGGGCGAGTCGCTCGATCCGCAAGCTTTCGCCGCGCGGCTCCTCGGCGTCATCGACGCTGCGGGGTTTTCGGGCCGCGTCATGATCCAGTCCTTCGACTGGCGGACGCTGCTTCTGGTCCAAAAGCAGGCGCCGCAAATTCCGACGGTCTACCTGACGCTGCAGCAGGGCAAAGCGCCGACCATCGCGCTCGACGCGGCGACCAACTGGACAGCCGGCTTCAATCCGGCCGATCACGGCGGCTCGCTGCCGCGCACGATCAAGGCGGCCGGCGGCGCGGTCTGGTCACCCTATTTCGGCGACGTGAACGCCGCGCTGGTCACGGAAGCCCACGAGCTCGGCCTGCGCGTCGTGGTCTGGACCGTCAACAAGGCGGACGACATGGCGCGGATGATGGAGATCGGCGTCGACGGCATCATCTCCGATCGCCCCGACCTGTTGCGGCAGGTCGCCGGCGATAAAGGCATCGCGCTGCCCGCGGGCACGCCGGTCAGTCCGTGAATCGCAGATGATCTCGTGTCCCGGACGCGGCGCAGCGCGTAGCGGTGCGCTGCAGAGCCGGGGCCTATATGGGTCCCGGCTCTGCGTCGCGTCATTTCATGCCGCGCCGCGTCCGGGACACGAGATGTTCTACTCTCCCAACAGCGTTACTCCCCATCCCGCAGGCGCCGATACAGCGCGCCGATGATGTTGGAGTAGTCGTCGGTCCACACCCGCACCTTGTCGTCGGCCTCGATCTCCTCCCATTGCTTGGAGGAGGCGAGCTTGCCGACATCGGCTTCCTCGCGCGCAGAGACCACGACGTCGGTCGAGAAGATGTAGTCGGCGTCGCGCCCGGAATCCTCGTTGTAGACCCAGCTCTTGAGATCGTTGGCATCGGCAATGCCGACTACGACCGGCTCGAGGTCGAGATGGCGGTTGGAGACGTGCATCACGACCGCGCCATGCGGGGCGAGCTTGTCCTTGTAGATCTTCATCGCTTCTTCGGTCGCAAGGTGGATCGGGATCGCGTCCGAGGAGTAGGCGTCGACGATGATGAGGTCGTAGAGACCGTCGGGCTCCTTGGCGAAGGTCAGGCGCGCATCGCCGATCACTGGCTTCAGGCCCGGCGCGCAGCTCGAGATGTAGCGGAAATATTTGGGATCGCTTGCTGTATCGACCATGGTCTGGTCGATCTCGAAGAACTTCCAGCTTTCACCGGGTTCGGCGGCGCAGACGAGCGTGCCGGAGCCGACGCCGATGGCGGCAACCTTGAGCGGCGCGCCCTTGCGCTCGCGTATGGCGGTGATGGCCTGACCGATGCCGCCGTCCTTGTGGTAGTAGGTGATCGGCTCGGGCCGCCCCTCGACCGGCGTGCCGTCATTGTTGAGGAAGCGCTCGGCGCCGTGGATCGTGGTGCCGTGCATCAGCACGTGGAAGTAGCCGCCAGGCGTCACCACGATCTTGTGCACGCCGAAGAAGCTGCGAATGGTGACGACACGACCCTCGTCCGCCGGATAGACGCGGGTCAGCGCCAGCGCGAGCACGATCGTTGCAAAGATCTTCCAGCGGTTGGCATTGAGCGCGAGCGCCAGAAGCGCTGCGAGCAGGCCGACGCCACCGGCGATCCAGACGCGGTGATCCTCGAACCAGGTCGTGACCTGCTCTGGGATTTGGCCGGTTGAATAGGACGGCGCCACCAGCGCGATCGCGAGCGCGGCGAGCACGAGCCAGTACCACTTCATGACCGGGGCAAGCCGCTCGCCCGCCGATGGCCGGCATAGCGCGGCAAGTGCGATCAGGATCGGATATTCGGCGATCCAGGAGAAAGTGAAAGGCGCGACGAGGCCTGCGAACAGGCCGCCGACCATGCCGCCGAACGACAGCGCGACATAGAAGCCGGTGAGATATTTCGCGGCCGGCCGCGTGCGCGCCAATTCGCCATGGCAGGCCATCGCGATGACAAAGAAGCAGAGCTGGTGGCCGCCCAGCGTCAGCAGGAGGTTCTGCTCGCCGCCGAAAGCCAGCAGGATCACGGTGCCGGCAATGGCGAGTGGCTGGAGCATCAGCATCCATTTGTGCGGCAACAGCGGCCGCGACTGGAACACCAGCACCCAGGTCAAGAGGTAAAGCGACAGCGGCACCACCCAGAGCAGCGGCGCGGCGGCAACGTCGGTCGAGATGTGCGCGGTCACCGCGATCAGAAGGCCGGAGGGTACCGCGGCAAGGAAGATCCAGCGTGCGCGAACGAGCCAGCTCGGCGCCGGCGAGCTCGTGTCCTCGGTCCGCGCGTCGGCCGCAGCGAGAGCCGGCGAGCGCAGCAGCAGCACGCCACAGCCGGCGATCAGCAGGATCAATAATCCATAGCCGGCGGTCCAGAGCATGTTCTGCGTGCGCAGCGTGAACACCGGCTCCAGCAGCACCGGATAGGACAACAGCGCGAGGAAGCTGCCGATGTTGGAGGCGGAGTAGAGGAAATAGGGATCGGGGCCATCCGGGTGGCCGGTGCGGACGAACCAGGCCTGCAGCAGCGGATTGTTGGCCGCGAGCGCGAAGAACGGCAGCCCGATCGACACCGCAAACAGGCCGAGCAGCCAGAACGCATAGCCCGAGGTCGGCGGCTCACCGAACGAATGCGCGATCCCGAGCGGCAGCGTCAGCAAGGCCACGACCAGCAGCACGAGATGGATGGCGACCGGAATCGCGCGGTTCCTGATCTGCATCAGGAAATGCGCATAGGCGTAGCCCGCGAGCAGCAACGACTGGAAGAAAACCATCGCCACCGACCACACTGCCGGCGAGCCGCCGAGCCGCGGCAGCACCATTTTCGTGAACAGCGGCTGCACCGAGAACAGCAGCAGCGCGCTGACGAAGATCGCGGCGGTGTAGACCGTCAGCACCAGCCGGTTGCGCGAGGCGGACGGCTGCTCGGTGACGGCGGGAGGCACGATCGAATCCATGAAAGCTCCGGCAAAACCCCGGCGGCCGCCGGACGCGCGCAATGGAGCACAAGGCGCATGAACGGGCAATAAATGGTGGGACTGTCGCGACAGGGAATGCCTGATATACAGACGTCATTTCCGGGACCGCCTCTGCGGCAACAGTCGAGAATGTTGAACCTTTCATGACCGAAACCGACGTCGTCATCATCGGCGCTGGCCATAACGGCCTCACCTGCGCGGCCTATCTCGCAATGGCGGGGCTGCGGGTGAAGGTGGTCGAGCGGCGCAAGGTGGTCGGCGGGGCCGCGGTGACCGAGGAGTTCCACCCCGGTTTCAAGAATTCGGTCGCCGCCTATACTGTGAGCCTGCTCAATCCGCAGGTCATCCGCGACTTGAAGCTGGCCGAGCACGGCCTACGCGTCGTCGAGCGCCGCGCGCAGAACTTTTTGCCCGCGCCCGATGGCAGTTATCTCCTCACCGGCGAGGGACGAACAAAGGAGCACGTGGCCCGGCTCAGCGCGCATGATGCCGAGGCGCTCGACGGCTTTTCGCGCGAGCTCGAGGCCATCGCCGACGTGCTGCGCCAGTTCGTGCTGCGCGCGCCGCCGAACCTCGTGGAGAGCTTTGGCGCGGGCGCGATCCGCGAGAGTGTCAACGCGCTGCAAAGCGCCAACATCCTGCGCAAGCTCACGCTGGAGCAGAGCCGCAGCCTGCTCGACCTGTTCACGCGCTCGGCCGGCGAGATGGTGGACGAGCGCTTCGAGCACGATCTCGTCAAGGCGCTGTTCGGCTTCGACGCCATCGTCGGCAATTACGCGAGCCCCTATGCGGCGGGCTCGGCCTACGTGATGCTGCACCACGCCTTTGGCGAGGTGAACGGCAAAAAGGGCGTCTGGGGCCATGCCATCGGCGGCATGGGCGCGATCACGCAGGCCATGGCGCGCGCCGCGCGCGACCAAGGCGTTGCGATTCAAACGGACGCCGGCGTGCGCGAGGTGATCGTCGAGCGCGATCGCGCTGTCGGCGTCGTGCTCGAAAGCGGCGAGAGCATCCGCGCAAAATACGTTGTCTCGAACGTCAACCCAAAACTGCTCTACACGCGCCTCGTCGCGGCGGACGCCGTCCCTGCCGACTTCCTCGCCCGCATCCGGCACTGGAAGAACGGCTCCGGCACCTTCCGCATGAATGTCGCGCTCGACCGCCTGCCGTCTTTCACGGCGCTCCCTGGCGACGGCGATCATCTGACCTCCGGCATCATCATCGCGCCGAGCCTTGGCTACATGGACCGCGCCTATCTCGACGCGCGCGCGCAGGGCTGGAGCAGCTCACCCGTGGTGGAGATGCTGATCCCCTCGACGCTCGACGATTCGCTCGCGCCCGAAGGAAAACACGTCGCGAGCCTGTTCTGCCAACACGTCGCGCCGGAGCTGCCCGATGGCAAATCGTGGGACGACCACCGCGAGGAGGTCGCCGACCTCATGATCGCGACGGTGGACGAATATGCACCGGGCTTTGCAGGCCTCGTGCTCGGCCGCCAGATCCTGTCCCCGCTCGATCTCGAGCGACAATTCGGCCTCTTGGGCGGCGATATTTTCCACGGCGCGCTGACGCTGAACCAGCTGTTCTCGGCCCGCCCGATGCTGGGACACGCCGACTATCGCGGGCCGCTGAAGGGCCTTTATCACTGCGGCTCCGGCGCCCATCCCGGCGGCGGCGTCACCGGCGCCCCCGGCCACAATGCGGCGCGGGCGATCCTGAAGGATCATCGCTCGTTGTTCGCTGGCCGTGGATAGGTGTGTGGATAGCCTGTGCACAGGCCTGTCCGACGCGCAGGGACAGGTAGCGCGAGGATCGTGGGAAATCCTGGGGACCATGCCGGGGATATCCTGGGGACAACGCCGGGATATCCCTGTGGACCAGCCGGTGGATCGTCCTTGGGTTAACGGCTGAAAGCCTGTGAGCACCGGATCGGTCTCAGTTTGAAAATGTGCCGTCTGGGAATGCCGTCACGTAGCCCTCTGACCATCCTGGTCGCATTGGGTCCAATAGGCATTCGTCAATCGTAAATCCCTCCGGAACGTCACGAAAGCCCGGCTGATTGCGGACGGCTGCCAGCGCTGCCTCGGCGTTGGTTCGGGTGCTGTAAACCCCGATGAGCTTTATCTCTTCGTGGCCGTCGTCGAACTCATGGACGTGGTGGAGGAGAAACAGTTTAGTCATTGACTTGCACTTTCTTGTACAGCCCCCGCGATGGGATCAGAAAAATCGGCCGCCAGATTTAAAAAGAGACACTACCGGGCACCGCCGCCGCGCCAAAAACGACTTCGCCCGCAAGGGGCGTTCCCCCCGCGGGCGTCGGTCGTGGTCTTCAATGCAATAGCCCCCGCTCGGAAAAGGGAGGCGGAAATTACTTCAAGTTGCTGCTAACTGAACCGAACTTGTCATTCAGGCTGGTGCCCAGGCTGTTGACCACGGTAATGATCGCCAGGGCGATGCCGGCTGCGATCAGACCGTATTCGATCGCGGTGGCGCCGGACTCATCGGACCAGAACTTTTGAACCATGCGCTTCAAGATTTGCCTCCAATTTCCAGTTGCGTTGGCTGCACCCAACATCCGGTAATCTACGGAGCGGAACCTAAAGTTGAATAAACGCGGGAAGCACAAGTTTTGAGAATGATGCGAGGCGATAACTCATCAAATTGGACCGAATTGAGCGAGTATATTTGAAGCAAATGCCCCCCTCACCCACCCACCGCGCGAGCTTTGCGATCGGCGACGAGGCCGCCGCCAAGCGCGTTGTCGATGTCCTGACCGAGATCTTTTTCGATGGCGACGCGGCGGTCGCGGCATTCGAGCAGCCCGATGGGCGCTGGGACGTCACGCTGCACTTCGCGGATGCGCCGGATCAGGATTTCCTGAGGGGAATCATCGCTGAAACGGCAGGTAGCCGGATCGCGGACACGCTGGTGTTCGACAGCGTCGAGGCCAGGGATTGGGTCAAGGCGAGCCTAGAAGACCTCGTGCCCGTTCCGGCCGGACGCTTCGTCGTCCACGGCAGCCATGACCGCGACCGTGTGCCGCCGAACAAGCTCGCCATCGAGATCGAGGCGGCGCTGGCTTTCGGCACCGGCCATCACGGCACGACGCGCGGCTGTTTACTGTCGCTTGACCATATCTTGAAAGGTTCTAGGCCGAAGCGCGTGCTCGACCTCGGTACCGGGACCGGCGTGCTGGCGATCGCGGCGGCCAAGGCGCTGCATCGCGCGGTGCTGGCGAGCGACATCGATCTGCCCTCGGTGCGCGTGGCCCGCGAGAACGCTGGCCTGAACGAGACCGGTCACCACGTGCATGCGATCCGCGCCACCGGCTTTGCCGCGCCCGATTTTGGCGCGTGGGGACCGTTCGACCTGGTGCTGGCCAACATCCTCGCCAACCCCCTGCGGCAGTTGGCAGGTCCCATGAAGCGGCACCTTGCGCCGAGGGCGCACGTCATCCTATCGGGCCTCCTGACGCCCCAGGCCCCTGCCGTGATCGCCGCCTACCGCGCGCGCGGCCTCGTGCCCATACGACACTTGCGGATCGAGGGCTGGAGCAGCCTGTTGCTGCGACGGGTCGGGTGAGGTGCTGTTACAAGGGTGCGTAAAGGCGCGCTCTTCGCGCGCCGTGCCCACCATCGATCCACACCTGGCGATGAAAGTGGTGGGCACGCTTCCGCCTTCGCTCTTCGAGCTACGGCGGACAAGTCGCTTTGCCCCCCTACGCAGTCGTCGATGCTGCCCTAGCTACTCCGCCACCTTGTCGTCGCGGCGGACGGGCGCGCGCTCCTCACGCAAGATCCGCCTGGCGCGGCGCTCGGCGAAGCGGTCGATCATCTGGTAGAGGACGCCGCGTGGCTTCTCTGGCTCGGGGGAGGACGGTCCACGGCGGACCGGAGGCGAGATCTTTTCAAACGTGAACGCAGGCATCGTGTGTCCCCTCGCCGTTGAGATGAACCACTTGCTCGTTTTGCCCTGTTACCCGGACGAAGCGCAAAAGCCGCATCCTTTGCTCCACTCGACGCGAATGGAACTTCGCAAGCACGGTCTATGCCAATGCACAACGATTGCGTCCACATTGCGGAGCAATCCCCATCACCCTAAGATAGTCACAGCATGTTCGAAGCTCATTTCCAGACATTCGAGGAGCCGGAAGCCGGCGTCGCATTGAGCGCGCGCCTTGCGGCACTTCGCGAAGAACTCGCCCGCCGCAAGCTGACCGGCTTCGTCATTCCGCGCGCCGACCAGCAGCAGAATGAATATGTGGCGCCGTCGGAGGAGCGGCTGGCCTGGCTCACCGGCTTCACGGGCTCGGCGGGACTGGCGGTCGTGCTGCCGCAGGAGGCCGCGGTGTTCGTCGACGGCCGCTATACGCTGCAAGCGGCCAAGCAGGTCGACACAAAGGCCTGGGCCGTCGAGTCGCTGATCGAACCGCCACCGGAAACCTGGCTCTCCGTGCATCTGAAGGCGGGCGACCGCCTAGGCTTTGACCCGTGGCTGCACACCTTTGCGGCAGCCGAACGCCTGTCCGCCGCCTGCGCCAAGGCCGGCGCCGAGCTGGTGGCGGTCGACTCGAACCCGGTCGATGCCGTGTGGCACGACCGGCCGCCCGCGCCAATCGCGCCGGTCGTGATTCACGCCCTGCAACATGCGGGGATCGCGGAGGCGGAGAAGGCCGCGCAGATCCGTAGCGAGATCGGCAAGCTCGGCGCCGATGCGCTGGTACTGTCCGACAGCCATGCGGTGGCCTGGAGCTTCAACATCCGTGGCGGCGACGTCGCGCACACGCCCTTGCCGCTGTCCTACGCCTTGGTGCCGAAGGACGGCCGGCCAACCGTGTTCATCGACCACCGAAAGCTCTCCAACCTGACGCGCGACCATCTCGAGCGATCCGCCGACGTGCGCGAGCCGGATGCGTTGACGCCGACGCTGATGGCGCTCGCCAAGAGCGGCGCGGCGATCGCGCTGGACAATGCGACGGCCGCCGATGCGCTCAGCCGGCTGATCACGAGCAGCGGTGGCAAGCCGCTGCGCGGCGCCGATCCGGTGACGCTGCTGAAGGCAGTCAAGAATGCCACCGAGATCGCAGGGACGAAGACCGCGCACCGGCGTGACGCGGTGGCGCTGGCCCGCTTCCTCGCATGGGTCGATCGCGAGGCACCCTCGGGCAAGCTGACCGAGATCGACGCGGTGGAGGCGCTGGAGACGTTCCGCCGTGACACCGGCGCACTGAAGGACGTATCGTTCCCGACCATTTCCGGCACGGGCCCGAACGGCGCCATCGTGCATTACCGCGTCACCCGCAAAAGCAACCGGCGGATCGCGCGCGGCGATCTGCTCTTGATCGATTCCGGCGCGCAGTACGAGGACGGCACCACCGACGTCACGCGCACAATGGCCGTCGGCGAGCCCACCGCGGAGATGCGCGACCGCTTCACGCGCGTACTGCGCGGCCATATCGCGATCGCGCGCGCGGTGTTTCCCGACGGCACCACCGGCGCGCAGCTCGACACTCTGGCACGGCAATATCTGTGGGCCGCCGGTGTCGATTTCGAGCACGGCACCGGCCACGGCGTCGGCAGCTATCTCTCCGTGCATGAGGGGCCTGCGCGGATTTCGAAGCTCGGCACCACGCCGCTCAAGCGCGGAATGATTCTCTCCAACGAGCCCGGCTACTACAAGACCGACGGTTTTGGCATCCGCATCGAGAATCTCGAGCTCGTGGTTGCCGCCGACATCGCGGGCGCCGAGAAGCCGATGAACGCCTTCGAGACGCTGACGCTCGCGCCGATCGACCGCCGCCTGATCGATGTGGCAATGCTCAGCACGGATGAGCGCGACTGGCTCAACGCCTACCACGCCCGCGTCAGGGCCGAAGTGCGGCTGGCGCTCGATGAGGCCACCAAGGCGTGGCTCGATGAGGCGACGGCGGAGCTGACGTAGCGCTGCATAGCATTCTCGCGTTCAGCGCAACGCTCTCGCCCCGACCTCCGCCGTCATTCCCCGCGAAGGCGGGGAATCCAGTATTCCAGAGACAGCAGTCGTATACGGAGAAGCCGCGGCGTACTGGATCGCCCGGTCGAGCCGGGCGATGACACCTGCTTTGTGGCGGCCGCGCTGTGTCTGGTGACAGTAAATTTGCGGTGCCAGCATCGCGCATGGCCGCATGCCGAAACATCCGTATTCGCTGGTCCCGCGATGCGGCTAGTGTCGATCCATGCATGGCATGATGGGCAAGCCGACGCTCTCGGCGCAACAGAACCTCGCGACCTCGCGCGTGATGCTGATGTTGCTCGTCGCCATGACCGGCGTCGCGCCAATCTCGCTCTACATGCTGGTTCCGGCACTGCCGGTGCTGGCGACGACGTTCGGTCGCGACATCTCCGTCGCGCAGATGACGGTGTCGCTCTACATGGTCGGCATCGCCTGCTCGCAGATCATCATGGGACCACTGTCGGACCGGTTCGGCCGGCGGCCGGTGCTGCTCGCAGGGCTGGCGCTGATGGTCGGTGCGAGCATTGCCTGCATCTTCGCGGACAACCTGCCGCAACTGATCGCCGCACGCTTCTTCCAGGCGCTGGGCGGCGCCACCGGCATGGTGGTGAGCCGCGCCATCATCCGCGACCTCTACGAGCGCGAGCGCGTCGGCGCGATGATCAGCCTCGTCATCGCCGTCATGATGATCGCGCAAATGCTCTCGCCCCTGACCGGCGGCCTGATCGAGACCGCGTTTGGCTGGCGCGCGATCTTCTACGCCATCACTGGAGGCGCGCTTATAGTCGCTGTCGGCATCGCGCTGGCGCTGCCCGAGACGCGCCGCGCCCGCGCCGCCGGCAGCGGCTTTCGCGGCGACGTCGGCAGCCTCATCCGCAATCGCGCCTTCGTGGGCTATGTGCTGTGCCAGGTGCTGGCTTCGCAGATCATCTTCACCTTCGCCGGCGGCGGTCCCTACATCGTGGTCACGCAGATGGGCCGCAGCAGCGCCGAATATGGCGCGTGGTTCGCGACCACGGCGTTTGCGTATCTGGTTGGCAATCTCCTCTGCGTGCGCTTTGCGCCGCGGCATTCGCTGGAGAAGCTGATCTGGTTCGGGCTCGCGCTGCAACTCAGCGGCAGCGTCCTGAACCTTGTCTGGAGCCTCACGGGCTGGAATGAGGCACCAAGCTGGCTGTTCGGCACGCAGATGATCGTGATGGTCGGCAATGCCTTCGTGATGGCGAACTCGGCCGCCGGCGCCATCAGCGTCCGTCCCGAAGCCGCCGGCACTGCGTCAGGCGCGATGGGCTTCCTGCAGCAGGGCATCGGCTCGCTGGTATCGCAGTTCGGCGCCTATCTCGGCGGCCACTCCGCGACGACGCTGCCACTGACCTCGGCCATAACAGCGATCTCGCTGCTGTGCGCCTCCACCATGATCTTCGTCGTACCGCGGCGCGAGGTCGTGGTGAGCGAAGAGCTGATCGAGCAGGCGGAAGAGGAAGAGAGCGGGATGATGTAGCTGTCGCGCTAGCGATGGTCGTTGCAACAATCTCAGCGTCATCCCCCGCGAAAGCGGGGGATCCAGTATTCCAGAGACAGCGGTCGTAAACAGAGAAGCCGCGGCGTACTGGATCGCCCGCCTTCGCGGGCGATGACGGCGGAGCAAGGGGCGAACGTACCGCCTCACTCCCCGATCAGCTTCAGCCACTCGTCTTCGGTCAGCACCTTGACGCCGTGCTTGTTGGCTTCAGCGAGCTTTGATCCCGCGCCGGGGCCGGCAACGACGAGGTCAGTCTTCTTCGACACCGATCCCGACACCTTCGCACCCAACCGCTCCGCGGTCGCCTTGGCCTCATCTCGCGTCATCTTCTCCAGCGAGCCCGTGAACACCACCGTCTTGCCGGCAACGGCCGAATTGCTCTTCGGCTTCTCGGCGTCGATGATATCGACCTCGCCTGTCAGCCGCTCGACGATACCGCGGTTGTGGCTCTCGCCAAAATAGTCGGCGATGCTCTTGATCACGGTGTCACCGATCTGGTCGAGCGCATCCATGTCGGCAATCGCCTCCTCGTCGCCCTTGGCGGCCTTGAGACAGGCGTCGTGGAAGGCGTCCCAGGAACCATAACCGCGCGCTAGCGCCAGGGCCGTGGTCTCGCCGACATGACGCATGCCGAGCGCATAGATGAAGCGCTCCAGGGCGATGTTGCGCCGGCTCTCGATCGCGCCGAACAGGTTGCGCACCGAGGTCTCGCCGTAACCCTCGATCTCCTCCAGCTTCAGCTTCGCGTTGCGCTTCTGTAGCGTGAAGATGTCGGCGGGCTCCTTCACAAAACCTTCGTCGAAGAAGTATTGAAGCTGCTTCTCGCCGAGGCCATCGATGTCGAACGCGCGCCGCGACACGAACAGCTTCAGATGCTCGATCTTCTGATAGGGACAGGCGAACTCGCCGGTGCAGCGGGCGCGCGACCCCTCCTCGCCCGTCGCCGTCTCCTCGCGCACCACGTCAGTGTGCAGCGGGCACGGGCACTTCTTCGGGAGGTGGAATTCCTTCGCGTTTCTGGGCCGCTTGTCGATGACGACGTCGACGACCTGCGGAATGACGTCGCCGGCGCGCTGAATCACGACGGTGTCGCCGATCCTTATGTCACGACCCTCCCGCAGCACCTCGCCCTTGTTGCCAATGCCCTTGATGTAGTCCTCGTTGTGAAGCGTGACGTTCTGCACGATCACGCCGCCGACGCCGATCGGTTCGAGCTTGCCGACCGGCGTGAACGAGCCGGTGCGGCCGACCTGAATCTCGATGTCGCGCAGCACGGTCATGGCGCGCTCGGCCGGAAACTTGTGCGCAATGCCCCAGCGCGGCGTGCGCGACACGAAGCCGAGCCGTTCCTGCCAGTCGATGCGGTCGACCTTGTAGACGACGCCGTCGATGTCGTAGTCGAGCTCGGCACGCTGCTCTTCGATTGAATGATGAAACGCGAGCAGCTCCTCGACGGAGTGACAAAGCTTCGTCAGCGGATTGGTCTTGAAACCGCAGCGCTCGAACCAGTGGATCATGCCGCTCTGCGTGCCCTCCGGCATCGCGCTCATCTGCCCCCACGCATAGGCGAAGAACCCGAGCGGGCGCGAGGCGGTGATGCCGGGGTCCTTCTGCCGCAGCGAGCCCGCGGCCGAGTTGCGCGGATTGGCGAAGATGGTGTCACCCGCCGCTTTCTGCCGTTCGTTGAGCGCCAGGAATGCCTTCTTGGTCATGTAGACCTCGCCGCGCACCTCGCAGATGTCGGGGACGTTGCGGCCTTTGAGCTTCTTCGGCACGTCCTCGAGCGTACGGATGTTGGCAGTGACGTCCTCGCCTTCCGCGCCGTCGCCGCGCGTCGCAGCTGTGACGAGCTCGCCGCCCTCATAGCGCAGCGACATCGAGAGCCCATCGATCTTGGGCTCGGCGGAGAAATCGATCCTGTCATCGGCAAGCTTCAGGAAGCGCGCGATGCGGCCGACGAAATCGCGCACGTCCTCTTCCGCAAAGGCATTGTCGAGCGACAGCATCGGCACCGCGTGCCGGACCTTCCTGAAGCGTCCGGACGGCGCCGCGCCGATCTTCTGCGACGGCGACTCCGCGCTGACGAATTCCGGGAAGCGCTTCTCGATCGCATTGAAGCGCTGGCGCAGCGAGTCATATTCGGCGTCGGTAACGGTCGGCGCGTCGTCCTGGTAATAGCGCTTGTCGTGCCCCTCGAGTTCGAGGGCAAGCCGCACGTGCTCGACCTTGGCCTGCGCCTTGGTGAGATCGGCGACGTCGGGAAGCGGTTTGGATTTTGCTGCTCTTGCCATGGTGCTTGAATACGACAGACGCGGCGCGAGGGTAAAGGCGGGTCACGGTTTCGTGCCCCGGACCCAGCGCAGCGCTTCTTCAGCGATGCGCTGCAGAGCCGGGGCCCATGTGGCAGCGCTCTGGGTCCCGGCTCGCGCTACGCGCGTCCGGGACACGAAAATTAAGCCGTCGCCGCCCTTAGCAGCCGTTCCGCGGCCGCCCTCGCTTCCGCGGTGATCTCCGCGCCCGCCAGCATCCGCGCGATCTCCTCGCGGCGGTGGTCGGCGGCGAGCGCATTGACGCGGGTGGCGACGCGCTTGCCCTTGTCGAGGGCGTCCTTGGAAATCAGGAGATGCTGGTCGGCGCGGGCGGCGACCTGCGGGGCGTGGGTTACGGCCATCACCTGCACCTGGCCGGCAAGCCGCGCGAGCCGCGCGCCAATGGCGTCAGCCACCGCACCGCCGACGCCGGTGTCGATTTCGTCGAACACCAGGGTCGGCGCCGAGCCGCGATCGGACAGCACGACCTTCAGCGCGAGGAGGAAGCGCGACAGCTCGCCGCCGGAGGCGACCTTCATCATCGGCCCCGGCTTGGTGCCCGGATTGGTCTGCACCCAGAACTCGACGCGATCGAAACCCTGCGGTCCCGGCGCGCGCTCATCGGTCTCCACCTGGGTCATGAATTTCGCGCGTTCGAGCTTGAGCGGGGCGAGTTCGGCGTTGACGGCCTTGTTGAGCTTTTCCGCCGATTTCTGCCGCGCAACTGACAGCTTCTTTGCGGCGCCGGCGTAGCGCGCGTCGGCCTCGATTGCGGCCTGCTCGAGCTTCTTCAACTGTTCGGCGCCGGCATCGATCAACCTGACATCGGCCGCGTATTTCGCGGCAAGCGCTGCCAGGCCATCGACCGGCGTCGAATATTTGCGCGAGGCGGCGCGCAGCGCGAACAGCCGTTCCTCGATGCGTTCGAGCTCCAAGGGGTCGAAATCGGTTGCGGCGAGTGCGGCCTGGAGATGCTGGTCGGCCTCCTCCAACGAATTGATCGCGGCGTCGATCGCCTTCACCGCGGGCTCGACCAGCGCCGGCGAATTGACGCCGCGGCGCTCCAGCCTTCGCACCGCCGCCGAAAGAGCCGCGACCGGCGAATTGTGTCCGCCGACGATTTCCTGCGCCTCGCGCAGGTCGGAGGCGATCTTCTCACCCTGCATCATGGTGGTGCGGCGGGAGGCCAGCGAAGTCTCCTCGCCGTCCTTCGGCGCGAGTTGCTTCAATTCGTCCGAGGCATGGCGCAGATAATCCGCCTCACGCGCGGCGCGCTCCATGCCCGTGCGATGCTCCTCCAGCGCGGTGTTGGCGGTGCGGCGCGCATCCCACAGCGCTTCGACGGCTGTGACATCCTTTTCGAGGCCGGCAAAGGCATCGAGCAGGCGGCGGTGCGTGGATGCATCGACCAGCGCGCGCTCGTCGTGCTGGCCGTGGATCTCGACCAGCGCAGCGCCGACCGCCTTGAGGGTCTGCACGCTGATCGACTGGTCGTTGATGAAGGCGCGGGTGCGGCCGTCGGCGAGCTGCACGCGGCGCAGGATCATCTCACCGGTATCTTCCAGCCCGTTCTCAGCGAGGATCTTCGTCGCGGGATGGGCCTTCGGCACGTCGAACACGGCCGTGACCTGCCCCTGCTCCGCGCCGTGGCGCACGAGGCCGGCATCGCCGCGGCCGCCGAGCGCCAGCGCAAAGGCATCGAGCAGGATGGATTTTCCCGCGCCCGTCTCGCCGGTCAAAACCGCAAGGCCGGTTGCGAATTCGATATCGAGCCGTTCGATCAGGACGATGTCACGGATCGACAGACGCGCCAGCATGGAACCCCAAAATTTCCTAGCCGCCGAGGCCCATCTTCTTGAAGGTCCTGCTGATCCAGGACCCCTGATTCTCGCTCGGCTCGAGACCGCCGGATTTTACAAGATTATAGGCGTCCTTGTACCAGCGGCTGTCAGGAAAATTGTGCCCGAGCACGGCGGCCGCGGTCTGCGCCTCACCGACGATGCCGATCGCGATATAGGCCTCGGTCAGGCGGTAGAGCGCCTCCTCGACGTGGCGCGTGGTCTGGTACTGCGTGACCACGGTCTTGTAGCGGTTGATCGCGGCCGTGAAGTCGCGCTTCTGCGCGTAATAGCGGCCGACGGCCATTTCCTTGCCGGCGAGCTGGTCGCGTGCGCCCTCGATCTTGGACTTGGCGCTGGTCGCATATTCGGAGTTCGGATATTTGCGCACCACCTCTTCGAGCGAGGCGATCGCCTTCTCGGTGCGGGTCTGGTCGCGGCTGATGTCAGGGATCTGGTCGTAATGGGAGGCCGCGATCAGATACTGCGCGTACGCCGCGTCCGGGCTGCCGGGATGCAGGGTGACGTAGCGGCTCGCGGAGCCGATGCAGCTGTCATAGTCGCCGGCCTGATAGGACGCATAAGCCGACATCAGAAGCGACTTACGGGCGAGGTCGGAATAGGGGTGCTGCCGGTCGACTTCCTCGAACTTCTTGTTCGCCGCCTTGATGTCCTTCTTCTCGTTCATGAGGTACAGGCCCTCATTGTAGAGCTTGTCGGCCGGCTCCTCGACGAAGGTGTCGTCCTTGGCGGTGAACTTGTCCCACAGCTCGCCAGTGCCGCAGCCACCGAGCGGCAGCGCGACCGCGAGGAACGCGGCAGCCTGCAGCAACCGCCGTGCCGAGGGTGCGAGCGAAGCCGTGAATGATTCGCGCGTCATACGCTGTGCTGACATGAATTTAAGACCTGACGCCCTGTGATGCGCTGCCCGCCGCGCCATGACCCCGCCATGGCCGCGAAATCTGCCGTATAAGTTTGCCCGTGCTTCGGCGCCCTGCCATGCGACCCAAGCCGGTGTAACCCAAAAACGATCGTTAAGGTCCCGGATAGGCAGGCATTTCGCCCGGATTAAGGCGACGGTGCACTGAAGCTAGCCGATCATGGTTACCAGGAAATGCGTAAAGGGCCAAAGCGGCCGGAATCGGTCGTTCAGGACACGTCCGGCCCGTAGGCGGCGGCAATCCGGCCACCGACGATACCGCTGCCGACCTCGACAACGGGACGCGTGGTGCGGCGAGCCGCCTCACCCTCGACCACCCGCCAGGCGGTCCGATCGGCAAGCAGCGCGGTCAGGACGGCGTGGTTGAGCTTGTGGCCGCCGCGGACCGAACGATAGGCGCCCAGCAACGGCAGGCCAGCCAGCGCCAGATCTCCCACCACGTCCAGCACCTTGTGGCGCACGCATTCGTCGGCGTAGCGCAGGCCTTCGGTATTCAGCAGCCGCTCCTCGTCGAACACGACGGTGTTCTCGAAGGAGGCGCCGCGCGCGAAGCCTGCGCTCCAGAGACGCGCCTGATCGCACATCAGGCCGAAGGTGCGGGCCCGCGCGATCTCGCGGCGGAAACGTTCCGGGCTGAGCTCGAACGTGTAGGCCTGCCGGCCGATCACCGGATTGGCGAAATTGATCTCGATCTCGGCGCGGAAGCCGTTGGCGTAAGGCCGCAGCTCGCCGAAGGAATCGCCGATCGCAACCGAGACCGGCTTCAAAATCTGGATGAACCGGCGCTGCGCCGGCTGGCTCACGATACCGGCCTGGTCGATTGCCGCGACGAACGCCGCTGCGCTGCCGTCCATGATCGGTACTTCCGGACCGTCGATCTCGATGGTCGCGTTGTCCACGCCCATGCCACGCAAAGCAGCAAGCACGTGCTCGGCCGTCGACACCAGCGCACCGTCGCTGTCGCCAAGCACGGTCGCAAAATCGGTCGCGATGACCTGCTCGGCAGTGGCCTGCACTTCGCGGTCGCAACCTTCGAGGCCGGTGCGGACAAAAACCAGGCCTGCATCAACAGGTGCAGGCCCCAAGGTCAGCGTTACGGGGAGACCGGAATGAACGCCGACGCCAACCACTGTGGCCTGCGCGCGGAGCGTTGTTTGCCGGCTAAATTTCATCAGGAACTGCCCACCCTACGACCCACTGCGACTTATACTGGACCGAACTGGCCGTCTGAGGCACCAGCTCGAATCTCCGTATCCCCAAGTCACGCGCAAACCATAGTCACTGCCCCAAACAAGCCAACTCACGCTTTTTTACCAATTGTTACCCCAACTCTGCCGCATTCGGGCGGGGCGTGAACCAATTTGCGCCACGTTTGGAGCCGGTCTCGGTAACTTTATTGCATCACGAAATACATAATTAATCATTTAAAATCAGTCGGTTGCCTCTGCCAGCCGAGATCCCGCAGGCCGAAAGCAAAGGTCCCGGCGAACATTTCGCCGGGACTTTTTCGTCGTCTTGATTGTAACAATCCTCACGTCGCCTGACGGCGGAGGAAGGCCGGGATATCAAGATGGTCGTCTCCCTGTGGCGCCGGCGCAACAGGCGCGGGGCGGCCGTGGACGTCCAAGCCTTGCGGCGGGGGTCGGCGGGCATACTCTGATACCGGCTCGCTAGCTGCGATCTGCTGAGCCACGCTGCGCTGTGGCTTGCGGTCAGGCAGCGGCGGCATAGCGGGAGCTGCGGTGCGGGCGACGACCGGCGGCTCGCTCTCCTCGTCGCGACGGCCGAGGCCGACATTGGCAAGGCGCTGCAACAGCGACAGGCGAGTCTTCTGAGTCGGCTCGTCCTCGGTCTCGCGGCCCTGGCGAATCTCCGCCTGCGCCGGCATCGGCAGGTCCTCGAGGCGCGGCATCCGCGGCGCTCGCAGCGGCGGTCGCTCGGCCTGCGGCGGGATGAAGGTTTCCGGCGTCATCGGCTCATGCATCGCGACGGGTGCTGCTTCCGGCTCGGGGAACAGCGAGGGCTTTTGCGCGATCGGGCGCACGGTGACGTCGCCATAGGTCTGGGGCGCCGGCGCATGCGGCACTTCCGGCGCCACAGCGGCGGCAATCGCAGCCAGCGCAGCGCGCTCGACATTGGGACGCGGCGCCATGGGGGCGGCAGCAACCGGAGCGGCCGCCGCCTGCGGGATCTGCGCTTCCAGCTTCTGGGCACGCTCGGCGAGCCGCTGATTGTCCGCCCGCAGCCGCGCGGTGAGATCGGCGAGCCGGGTTTCAGCCACGGCGGCCGGAGCATGCGGGGCGGCAACGGCGACGGCCGGTGCGCTCGAGGCCTGACTGTTGCGGGCGATCGCCGCCTGCTCGATGCCGGTGGCAACGACCGAGACGCGGATCAGGCCGTCGAGGGCTTCGTCGAAGGTGGCGCCGACGATGATGTTGGCGTCCTGGTCGACCTCCTCGCGGATGCGGGTCGCGGCTTCGTCGACCTCGAACAGGGTGAGGTCCTTGCCGCCGGTGATCGAGATCAGGAGGCCCTTGGCACCCTTCATCGAGGAATCGTCGATCAGCGGGTTGGCGATCGCAGCTTCAGCGGCGGTCAGCGCGCGCTTGTCGCCGGAGGCTTCGCCCGTGCCCATCATCGCCTTGCCCATCTCACGCATCACGGCGCGGACGTCGGCGAAGTCGAGGTTGATCAGGCCTTCCTTCACCATCAGGTCGGTAATGCAGGCAACGCCCGAATAGAGCACCTGGTCAGCCATCGCGAAGGCGTCGGCGAAGGTGGTTTTCTCGTTGGCGACCCGGAACAGGTTCTGGTTCGGAATGATCAGGAGCGTATCAACGACCTTGTGCAGCTCGTTGATGCCCGCTTCAGCGGTGCGCATGCGGCGGCCGCCTTCAAAGTGGAAAGGCTTGGTCACCACGCCGACGGTGAGGATGCCCATGTCGCGCGCGGTCTTGGCGATGACAGGAGCGGCTCCCGTGCCGGTGCCGCCGCCCATGCCGGCGGTGACGAACACCATGTTGGCGCCCGAGAGATGGTCGCGGAGTTCGTCGATCACCTCTTCCGCGGCAGCCGCACCGACGTTCGGCTGCGAGCCGGCACCGAGGCCTTGCGTGACCTGCGTACCCATCTGCACGATGCGCTGCGCCTTCGACATCGTCAGCGCCTGCGCGTCGGTGTTGGCGACCACGAAGTCGACGCCCTGAAGGCCCGCCGTGATCATGTTGTTGACGGCGTTGCCGCCGGCGCCGCCGACGCCAAACACGGTGATCCGCGGCTTCAGTTCGTGAATATCAGGAACGTTGATGCTGATGGTCATGGTTGCCTCTCGATCACGTGCGCGTGGGTTCGCCCCGGCCGGCGGCCGCGGGAGTTGGTGAAAATCCGGGAATGTGGAAACCTGTCATCAGAAGCCCTCGCGAAGCCATCGTCCGACCTTTCCGAAATAACCGCCGGTCCCTGTCTTAATCTGCCGCGTATGCCGCGGTTCGACATGTTCAAGGTGAACATATTGCGGGTAGACCAGGAGCCCGGCGGGCACCGCGAAGGCGGCGTTCTTCGCCTCATTGGGCAGCCGGCCGAAGCCGAGCGGTCGGCCGATCCGCACGGGACGGCCGAGAATTTGCGTGCCGAGCTCGACGAGCCCGGTGAGTTGCGAGGCACCGCCGCTGAGAACGATGCGACCATTCGGCTCGGCCGCGAAGGGCGATTCCTTCAGCTTGTCACGGACCATCTCGAAGATTTCCTCGGCCCGGTGCTTGACGATGTTGGCGATGGTGGCGCGGGAGACGATCTGCGGCAGATCCTGCTCGTCGCCTGCGGTCGGCACCGACATCAGCTCGCGCGAGTCCGATCCACCGGTGATGACAGTGCCATAGAGCGTCTTGATTCGCTCGGCGTCGGCGATGGTCGCCGACAGTCCGCGCGCCAGGTCCATCGTGATGTGATGGCCGCCGACTGCAAAGCCTGCCGCATGCACGAAGCGGCCGCCGGAATAGACGGCGATGGTCGTGGTGCCCGCACCCATCTCGACGACGGCGGCGCCGAGATCGGCCTCGTCGTCGGTCAGCACGGAGAGGCCGGCGACATAGGGGCTCGCCGCCATGGCTTCGACGTTGATGTGGCAGCGTTCCACTGCCAGCATCAGGTTCCGCGCCACGGTGGCGTCGCAGGTCACCACGTTCATGTCGACGCCGAACTGGCGCGCGACCATGCCGCGGGCATCACGGATGCCCTTGACGCCATCGAGCGTGTAGCCGACGGGCAGCGCGTGCAGCACGGTGCGGCCCTCGCCGGTGGCATGACGCATGCCGGTGGAGGTGACGCGACTGACGTCGGCCGGCGTGACCGCGCCGCCGCGGATGTCGGCGGCAGCCTCGACCATATGCCCGGCGAGCCTGCCGCCGGAGACCGACAGCAGCACGGATTCGACCCGCACCTTGGCCATCTTTTCCGCAAGCCCGACGGCCTGGCGCACCCCCTGCTCGCATTCGCCGAGATCGATCACCGCACCGGCCTTCATGCCGCGCGCCTGGATCTGGCTGTAGCCGGTCAATTCAACCGCATGGGTGCGGCCGCGCAGCGCCTCGCTCGGCGCGGACGGCTTCAGCCGCGCGATCATGCAGGCGATCTTGCTGGTGCCGATGTCGAGACAGGCGACGAGCCCGGCGCGCTTATGCGGCATCGGGCGGGTCTTCGGCGTCTGGGTGCGATCGAGACCGGTCATGCGGAATCACCGGCCTTCTTCTTCGGCTGCTTTGCCTTGAACAGCTCTTCGCGCGCCTTTGCGGCGTCGTCGGAGAGCTGCACTACGAGACGATCGGGCAGACGCATGTCGACGGCGACGATGTCCCTGGAGAACAGCTTCTCCTCCTTGTCGAGCTTGGACAGGGCGGCAAGCGCATTGCCGACGTCCTGCTCGGGGAGCCGCACGTCGAGGCCGTCCTTCAACCGCAGATTCCAGCGGCGCTCGCCGATGAAGATCGCCGCCTTGGTCGCCGACTGCACCTGCGGATAACGCGCGAGGAGCGCGAGGAAATCGCGCGCCTGGGTGGCGGCGCCCTTGCCGACCACGAGCGGCAGCGTCAGGAAGCGGCGCGAAACATAGGGCTCGAGCACGGCGCCGTCGTCGGCAATCACGGAGAGCCGGCCGGCTTCCTGCCACAGCGCGAACGCCTTGCGCTCGCTGATGTCGATCTGGAGCTGACCCGGATAGAGCTTCAGCACGGTCGCATCCGCGATCCAGGGATTGGCCTTGAGCTTGTCGCGCAGGCCGTCGGCATCGAGGAACAGCAGCGAGGAGCGGCCGCTGACGCCGCCGATGGCGAGGATCTCGTCCTGGCTGAGCTGCTTGCGGCCGTTGATGACGACGGAGGTGATTCGGAAGCCGGCGGAATTGGCCAGCGCATTGCGGGCATCGCTGACCGCGGTGATGAAATCCTGGAGATGGCCGCCCTTGACGATGCCGAGGCCGGTGGCGCCGGCGAGCAGGATGACTGTCAGGCTGATCCCGACCCGGCGCGGCAGGAAGCGCTCGACCAGCGCGACGATGCGCGGCGTCGGCTCGCGCTCCGGAAGAGCCTTGGCGCGGGCGCGCTTTTCCTGGAGCTTCTCTTCGCGCTTGTCCTGGCGCTTCTGCTCGATCCACTCGCGCAGAAGCACGACCGCTCCAACAGCGGCCGCCTTCAGGTCAGCTTGGGGCCTCAGAGATCGAAGTACTGACCGGGTGAGGCTGCCTGCACCATCCATTGCACGAGCTCGTCAACAGTTAGCCCGCGGAAATCTCGCGGGTCCTGGCGCCCATGACGTCTCGGACCGGCCGGCCGGGTGGTCTTCAGCAGAAGAAGCCTCTCCCCTTCAAAGCGTTGGCCGGAGACGGGAACACCCGTGACAGCCCACGCGCCGGCAGCCAAATCGCCATATGCGCCGCCAGCGTTAACCTTCGGACTTCCTGGTAAACAAAAGGTAAACTTCGTTAACGGCCGGAGCTTTTTGCCTCGTCTTGTGAGGCATTTATGCCGCCATCTCCGGCATTTTACCGATTTTGGGTTCCAAAACGGGCTGTTTCGCCCGGCCGGCCGTTAACCAACCCTAATTATTTCCGCACGCGCTGTTCGGCGAGCTCGATCAGGTCGCGCAGGAAGTCGACGAACTCGATCCCCTGCGCCTTCAGCGCCTTGGGATAGAGCGAGGACTTGGTGAGGCCGGGCAGCGTGTTGGTCTCGAGATAGACCAGGCCCTTGTCCGACACGATGAAGTCCGACCGGGAATAGCCGGTGCAGGACATCGCCCGATGCGCCCGCATCGCCTGGTCCATCAGCGCGGCCGTGACCTCCGGCGAGAAGCGGCCGGGGCAGATCTCCTGGGTCGATGAGAGCAGATATTTTGCGGCGTAGTCGAAATTGCCCTCGCCCGGGATGATCTCGATCGGCGGCAGCGAGATCATGGAGCCGTCCGGCCGCTCCAGCACGCCGCAGGTCGCCTCGATACCGGCGATGTAGGGCTCGATGACGTACTCTTCGTGCTTCGCAGCGTTGCGGACAGCAACCAGATCCTGCTTGGCGTTGACGAAGATCAGGCCGTAGCTCGAACCATCGCGCGCCGGCTTTGCGATCAGCCTGCCGTATTCGGCAAAGGCGTCGTCGATGTCTTCCAGCGCAATACCTGTCGGTGGCGTCACGCCGCCGAGCGCGGCAAACTGCTTGGCGGCGATCTTGTCGAAGGCGAGATGCGAGGATGCCGAGCCCGATCCAGTGAAGGGCACGCCGCGCGATTCGCACATCACCTGCAGTTCGCCGTTCTCGGCGCAGCCGCCATGTAGCGCAAGCACCAGCACACGGTTCTCCGCCTTCGCCTGGTCCAGCGCCTGTTCCAGCGGAATTCCGCGCGTGCCCGGATTGAACTCGTCCTCAAAGGGACGGGCGTGTTCGGCGAGCTGCTTTGACTGGACGACGTGCACCTTGTCCTGGACATCCCAGAACCAGAGATCGGCTTCAGGCAACGCCTGGTGCAGGGCCTGCGCGCTTGCAACCGAGACCAGACGTTCCCTGTTGGAGCCGCCGAAGAGAATGGTGATGCGCATGATTAGCTAGCTGCCTTTCCACCTTCGTCATTCCGGGATGCGCCGGTAGGCGCAGGCCCGGAATCCATAACCACGATCGAGAGTATGGATTCCGGGCTCGCGACTTCGTCGCGCCCCGGAATGACGGTGATCATGGAACCCCGATCCTTTTGATTTCCCAGTGTAGCTCAATTCCCGAATTTTCCTTCACGCGCTCGCGCACGGTTTCGCCAAGCGTCTCGATGTCATGACCGGTCGCATCGCCGGTATTGATCAGGAAGTTGCAGTGCATCTCCGACACCTGCGCGCCGCCGATGCGCAAGCCGCGGCAGCCGGCGGCGTCGATCAGCTTCCAGGCGGAGTGGCCGGGCGGATTCTTGAAGGTTGAGCCGCCGGTCTTCTCGCGAATCGGCTGCGCGGTCTCGCGATGGGTCTGCACCTCCGCCATGCGGGCGCGGATCGCGTCCGCGTCCGTGATGACGCCGCGAAAGCGCGCGGAGGTGAAGATGATCGAGGGGTCAACGCCGCTGTTGCGGTACACGAACTTCATGTCGGCGTTGGAGAAGGTGTGCTTCGTGCCGTCGCGACCGATGCCGGTCGCCTCGATCAGCACGTCCTTGGTCTCGCCGCCATTGGCCCCTGCATTCATGCGCAGCGCGCCGCCGATCGTGCCGGGAATGCCGAAGAAGAATTCGAGCCCGCCGATATCAGCGCTGGCCGCCACTTCCGCGACGCGCTTGTCGAGCGCGGCCGCACCAGCGGTGACGATGTCGCCGCTCGCACTCGCATCGCCAAAGGCACGCGGTGCAAGACGGATTACGACGCCCGACATGCCGCCATCGCGCACGATGAGATTGGAGCCGACGCCGACGACATAGACGGGAATGTCGTGCGAGAGATGCGCGAGGAAGTAAGCGAGATCATCCTCATCCGCCGGCGTGAACAACACCTGCGCCGGCCCGCCGACGCGAAACCAGGTGAGCTCGGCCAGCGACTGATTCGCCAGCAAACGCCCGCGCAGGTCAGGCATCGCGGCTTTGAGGTCGGGGGTGATGTCGGGGAAGCTCATGCGAGAGCACGCGCCTCATGCAAGGGAGGCACACTGTCCCCGTTCCCTCCCCCCTTGTGGGGGAGGGCCAGGGAGGGGGGTAGCCCCAAGCGACGTCGGAGTTTGTGGCTACCCCTCTCCCCCACCCTCTCCCACAAGGGGAGAGGGAGCGCAGGGTGCCGTGGGGCAACTGATCCGACCATCGTCATCGCCGTCACCCCAGCGCCTTCAATTCACCGGGCAGCGCATACGCCCATTGCGTGATGTTGCCGGCGCCCAGGCACACGACCAGATCGCCTGGCTTCGCCATGCCCTTGACGATGCCGGCGAGATCCGAGGATGCCGGTAGCGGGATCACCTGGCGATGGCCGTGGGCGCGCAGGCCGGCGACGAAATGATCGCGGTCGATGCCTTCGATCGGCGCCTCACCGGCGGGATAGACCTCGGCGACAACAACCGCGTCCGCATCGTTGAAGCAGGTGCAAAATTCCTCGAACAGCGATTGCAGGCGGGTGAAGCGATGCGGCTGCACCACGGCGAGGATCTTGCCATTGGTGGATTCGCGTGCCGCCTTCAGCACGGCAGCAATCTCGACGGGATGGTGACCGTAATCGTCGATCACGGTGATGCCGTTCCACTCGCCGGTCCTGGTGAAGCGGCGCTTCACCCCGCCGAAAGTGGCCATCGCCTTGCGGATCGCCTCGTCGGAGACGCCGAGCTCATGCGCCACCGCGATTGCGGCCGTGGCGTTCGAGGCGTTGTGACGTCCCGGCATCGGCAGCGTGAGATCCGCAATCTCATGCACGGCACCGCTCTTGCGATCGCGAATCGCGACCTTGAATTTCGATCCGCCACCCATCGGCGTGAGATCGACGAGCCGCGCATCGGCCTGCGGATTCTCGCCATAGGTGATGATGCGGCGATCCTCGATCTTGCCGACCAGGCTCTGCACGGTCGGATGATCGATGCACATCACGGCAAAGCCGTAGAACGGCAGGTTCTCGATGAAATGGCGGAACGCATCCTGCACGGCATCGAACGTCTTGAAGTGATCGAGATGCTCGGGGTCGACATTGGTGACGATCGCGACATCCGTCGGCAGCTTCAGGAACGTGCCGTCGCTCTCGTCCGCTTCCACCACCATCCAGTCGCCGGCACCGAGCCGTGCATTCGAGCCATAGGCGTTGATGATGCCGCCGTTGATCACGGTCGGATCGAGGCCGCCGGCATCGAGCAGCGTGGCGACCATCGTCGTGGTCGTGGTCTTGCCATGGGTGCCGGCGATCGCGACGCAGCTCTTCAGCCGCATCAGCTCGGCCAGCATCTCGGCGCGGCGCACCACGGGAATGCGTTGCGCGCGCGCCGCCATCAATTCCGGATTGTCGCGCTTGATCGCAGAGGACACCACGACGACGTCGGCGCCATCGACATTCTCGGCCTTGTGGCCGACCGAGACCTTTGCGCCCTTCTTGCGCAGCCGCTCGAGATTGTAATTGTCGGAGGCGTCCGAGCCCTGCACGGTGTAGCCGAGATTGACCAGCACCTCGGCAATGCCGCTCATGCCGATGCCGCCGATCCCGACGAAGTGGATGGGTCCGATCCCGCGCGGCAGTCTCATGATCTGTTCCCTGACCTTGCCGCCTGCGAAGGCGGCATCTGGCTGATCTCACGGCCCAAATCAGCCGCGCCTCGTACTGGATGCCCCGCTTTAGAAGGCGAAGACAAGGGCTTTTTCGCGTCAAAGTCCGGCGACTTTGACCACCAGATCGGCCAGCCGCTCGGCGGCATCGAGCCGGCCAGCGCCGCGGGCGGCCTCGGCCATGGCGGCAAGGCGGGCAGGCTCGGCGGCGAAAGCGGAGATCTCGGCAGCCAGCCGATCCGAGGTGAACTCGGTCTGCGGAATGCGCAAGCCGCCGTTGACCTGGGCCAGCACGCCGGCATTGGCGAACTGGTCCTGGTCGATCGAGCCGGGCAGTGGCACCAGGATCGAGGGCCGCCCGATCGCGGCGAGCTCGGCGACCGTGCCGGCGCCCGAGCGCGACACGATGAGGTGATTGGAAGCAAGCCGCGCCGGCAGATCGGTGAAGAACGGCGCGAGCTCGGCATTGATCTTGAGCTTGTCGTAGACCGCGCGCACCCGCGTCATGTCCTCTTCGCGGACCTGCTGGGTGAGGATCAGCCGGCTCCAGAGCGCAGGCTCAAGCCGCTCGATCGCGCCGGGCACGATGTCGGCCATGATGCGCGCACCCTGGCTGCCGCCGACGACGAGCAGGCGGAGCGGACCGTTCGGCTCAGGCGGTGTGTACTTCACCGCGGCGGCCGCAAGGATCGCCGGACGCATCGGTGTGCCGACCGTCGTGGTCTTCGGCGCCAGCGCAGGATCGCGGTCGAGCACGCCCGGCAAGGACGTCGCGATCGCGCGGACATAGCGCGCTAGGAACCGGTTGGCGCGACCGAGCACCGCGTTTGCATCGTGGATGATGCCGGGCACGCCGGCGAGCCTGGCCGCGATCAGCGGCGGCAGCGTCGGATAACCGCCGAAGCCGACGACCGCGATCGGCCTCGATCGGCGCATCAGGTTGAAGGCTGACAGCGTGCCCGCGGCGAGCGTGAAGCCGGCATGGGCGAGCTGCAACGGATTGCGGCCGCGCGCGGTCTCGCTCGCCACGACGTCGATCATGTCCTTGCTGAACAACCCGCTGTAGCGGAGCGCCCGCGCGTCCGTGACGAGGCGCACGCGAAATCCGCGCCGGATCAGCTCGACGCCGAGCGCCTCGGCCGGGAACAGATGACCGCCGGTGCCGCCCGCGGCGAGAAGAATCAAGGGGGAGGTGTCCATGGCCGTGGGTTTTACAGGGACTTTCCCGTCATTGCGAGACAGACCACGTCACAGAGTTCGTGCCCCGGGCGCAGCGCAGCGCGCCGCTTCTTCGCGGCGTGGTGCGCTGCTGAACCGGGGCCCATGCTCGCGACATTCTGGGTCCCGGATCTGCGCTTCGCTTGTCCAGGACACGAGGGCAACTCACGCGTAGCTGCGCATCGCTTCGGCGTGGCCGATCGACTCCACCTCGGTGCGCGGTCGCAGCCGCGTCAGTGCCAGCATCATGCCGACGCCATAGGCGAGCGTCACGATCGAGGAGCCGCCATAGGAGATGAACGGCAGCGTCATGCCCTTGGCCGGGATAAGCTGAAGATTGACCGACATGTTGATCGCGGCCTGCACGCCGAACAAGATGGCAAGGCCGGAGGCGGCGAAGCGGGAGAACATGTCCTCATTGGCATAGGCGCGCGACAGCGTGCGGATGACGATGAAGGCGAACAGCCCCAGCATCGCAAGGCACAGGATGATGCCGAACTCTTCGGCGGCGACCGCGAACACGAAATCGGTGTGGCTGTCCGGCAGGCTACGCTTGGCGATGCCCTCGCCCGGCCCGAGGCCAAACCAGCCGCCGTTGTAGAAGGCCTCCATCGCGGTATCGACCTGGAAGGTGTCGCCCGAAGCCGGATTCATGAAGCGCTTGATGCGCCCGGCGACATGGGGAACAAAAAGATAGGCGCTGAACAGGCCGGCGGAGGCGGCGCCCGCAAGCCCGAACACCCAGATCATGCGCATGCCCGCGATGAAGAACAGCGCGCCCCACACCATCAGGATCAGCATGGTCTGGCCGAAATCGGGCTCCATCACCAGGAGCGAGACCAGCATCAGCAGCAGCACCAGCGCCATCGAGGTCGCCGGCATCTCCGGCCGCTTGGTCGATTCCGCGAATAGCCAGGCGGCGATGACGACGAAGGACGGCTTTGCGGCCTCGGAGGCCTGGATGTTGACGCCGAGCAGTGTGATCCAGCGCCGCGAGCCCTTCACCTCGGGACCGATGGCGAGCGTCACCACGATCAGGATGATGCTGATCGCGAAGATGATCAGCGCGCTGCGCCGGATCGCGCGCGGCGACAGAAACGACACGCCGATCAGGACGATGAAGGACGGAGCCAAAAACATCACGTGCCGGCTGAAGAAGTGGAAGGGATCAAGCCCGATGCGGGTCGCAACCGGCGGGCTCGCCGCCAGCGACAGGATCACCCCTGTCAGCATCAGCGCCAGGATGACACCGAGCAGCGGCTTGTCGACGGTCCACCACCATTCGGAAAAGGGGGTGCGTTCTTCACGGGAGAGCATGGGCGGCCGGCCTTCGGACAGAGATCAGCCCATTGGTCGCCGAGGTTGGTTTACGGGGAGTTAATGGGATCAATCAAGTTGTGAAGAGTTCGTGCCCCGGACGCAGCGCAGCGCTCTTGCGGTGCGCTGCAGAGCCGGGGCCCACTGTGTCTTCTGGGTCCCGGCTCGCGCTACGCGCGTCCGGGACACAAGGGCATCACACCACCGGCTTCACGCCCGGCAGCGCCTGCACCAGCTCGCGGAACCTGGCGCCGCGGATCTCGAAATTGCGGTACTGGTCGAACGAGGCGCAGGCGGGTGAGAGCAACACGACAGCCTCGCCGAGGCCCGAGGCTTCGGCATCGCGTGCGGCGTGCTCCACCGCGACATCGAGTGTCTCGCTGATCTCGTGGGCGACTTGCGTGCCCAGCGTGCCCGAAAATTCCTGCGCGGCCTCGCCGATCAGATAGGCCTTTCGGATGCGCGGGAAGAAGCCCGTCAGGCTGGTGATGCCGCCCATCTTCGGCTTGCCGCCGGCGATCCAGAAGATGTCGGCAAAGGACGACAGCGCATGCGCGGCCGCATCCGCGTTGGTGCCCTTGGAGTCGTTGACGAACAGCACGTTGCCGCGCCGACCGACCTGCTCCATGCGATGCGCAAGGCCGGGGAAGCTGCGCAGGCCGTTCTGCAGGACATCGAGACTGATGCCCATCGCGAGCGCGGCGGCGGTGGCGCAGGCGGCATTCTGCGCATTGTGCAGGCCGCGCAGCGAGCCGATACCGCCGAGCTTTGCAACTTCGCTGCGAGCGCCGCCGGAGGCGCGGGCAATCGTGCCGTGCTCGACATAGACGCCGGTCGCAAGCGGATTCCTGACGGAGATGCGCACCACGTTCTTTCCGGCGCGGTCGAGCCGGTCGGCGATGTCGCGGCACCAGCCATCGTCGACACCGACGATCGAGGTGCCGCCTGCTTGCACGCCGGCGACCAGGCGCTCCTTCACCGCGGCGTAGTGCTGGATGGTGCCGTGGCGGTCGATATGGTCCTCGCTGATATTGAGCAGAATGCCGGCGGAGGGATCGAGCGAGGGCGTGAGGTCGATCTGGTAGGACGACATCTCGACGACATGGACGCGCCCCATGCGCGGCGGCTCCAGCGACAGGATCGCGGTGCCGATATTGCCGCCCATCTGGCTGTCGTAGCCGGCAACCTTGGTCAGATGCGCGATCAGCGCAGTCGTCGTCGACTTGCCGTTGGTGCCGGTGATGGCGACGAACGGCGCGTTCGGCGCGTGGCGCCGCCGCTCGCGGCAGAACAGCTCGATGTCGCCGATCACCTCGACGCCGGCCTCGCGCGCTTTCAGCACGCTCCAGTGCGGCGCCGGGTGGGTGAGCGGCACGCCGGGTGCGAGCACCAGCGCCGAAAAATTCGCCCATGACACGGTGCGCAGATCGGCGGTGATGAAACCTTCCTGCGCCGCCTTGGCGAGATTGTCGGCACTGTCGTCGCCGGCGATCACCTCGGCGCCGCCGGCTTTCAGCGCATGGCAGCTTGCGAGACCCGAACCGCCGAGTCCGAAGACCGCGACGGTCTTGCCGGCGAAGGACGTGACCGGGATCATCGATCGATCACCGCAGCTTCAGCGTGGAGAGGCCGGCGAGCGCCAGCATCACCGAGATGATCCAGAAGCGGATCACGATCTGCGGCTCTGTCCAGCCGAGCTGCTCGAAATGGTGATGGATCGGCGCCATCTTGAAGATGCGCTTTCCCGTCAGCTTGAACGAGACGACCTGCACGATGACCGAGACCGCCTCCAGCACGAACAGCCCGCCGATCACCGCGAGCACGATCTCGTGCTTCACCGCAACCGCGATCGCACCGAGCATGCCGCCGAGCGCCAGCGAGCCGGTGTCGCCCATGAAGATCGAGGCCGGCGGCGCATTGAACCAGAGGAAGCCGAGGCCGGCGCCCAACAGCGCGCCGCAGAGCACCGCGAGCTCGCCGGTGCCCGCCACATATTTGATCTGGAGGTAGTCGGCGAACACGGCGTTACCGGCAAGATAGGCGATCATGGCAAAGCTCGCGGTCGCGATCATCACGGGCACGATGGCGAGGCCATCGAGCCCGTCGGTGAGGTTCACCGCATTGCCAGCGCCGACGATGACGAAGGCGCCGAAGATCACGAAGAACCAGCCGAAGTGCAGCACGACGTCCTTGAAGAAGGGAATCGCGAGCGCGGTGGAGGAGGGATCGCGGTTCAGCCGCACCAGCGCGTAGCAGGCGACCAGCGCGATCATCGCCTCGATCAGCAGGCGAAGCTTGCCACCGAACCCGCTCGTCGTCTGCTTGGTCACTTTCAGGTAATCGTCATAGAAGCCGACGAAGCCGAAGCCGAGCGTCACCGCGAGCACGATCCAGACATAGGGGTTGAGCGGATTGGCCCACAGCACCGTGCCGACCGTGAGGCCGGACAGGATCATCAGCCCGCCCATGGTGGGCGTGCCCTTCTTGCTGAGATGCGATTGCGGGCCATCTTCCCGGATCGGCTGACCCTTGCCCTGGCGGATGCGCAAATGATCGATGATCCAGGGCCCGAACAGGAACACGAACAGCGCGCCGGTGACGACGGCGCCGCCGGTGCGGAACGTGATGTAGCGGAAAACGTTCAGCAGGGTGCGAAACGCACCGAAACTCGGAAATGTGTTGGAAAGCTCGATCAGCCAGTAAAACATTCAGACAGTCCTATACCGCCTCTTCGCATGCGGCCTTGCCGGAAAGCGCTTTTGGCGCATTCGCCGGCCTTCATCATGTGGTCGGGCGACCCTCAAAAACCGGACAGCCGGGGATGGTGGGATCAGACACGGCGCTTAACCAGTTTACGCCTTTGCCTGCAAGGCGGCCACTAGCCCCGGCACAAACTTGTTGACCCAGAACATCTTCTTGCTGCCCTTGACAACCACGACATCGCCTGCCTTCAGCAGATCCGCAACATCTCGCGGGGCCAGCGTGGCGGGGTCCTCATGCCAGCCGAGGCCCTTGGCCGCCGGCAGCTTCTGGTAGAGATGATGCATCAAGGAGCCGACGCAGTAGACGCCGTCGATGCCGTCGAGATGTGTTGCAAGATTCACGTGATAGGACGGCGCGTCAGTTCCCAGCTCGAGCATGTCGCCGATCACGGCGATGCGGCGGCCGCCGGTCATATGGCGCGCCTTGAGGCTTTCCAGGGCCGCGGCCATGCTGGCCGGGTTGCCATTGAAGCTGTCGTCGATCACGGTGACGCCGCCAACGGTCTGCTCGACGCCGCGGCCGGTCATGATGCCGACGCCATCGAGCCTTGAAGCGAGTGCAGCCGCATCGAGATGGGCCGCGTGAATCGAGGCCAGCGCGGCCAGCGCGTTGTGGACGCGATGCGGTGCGCCGGGCGTAAGGCTGAAGTCGATCTCCTTGCCGCCGACCAGCGCACTCACCTGCCAGCTTTCACCCTGCGGCGTGTGCCTGAGCTCGCACAACTCGGTGCCGTCACCGAAGCGGATGACCTTACCGTTCCATTCGGGGGCGGCGATATCGGCCGGCAGCACCAGCACGCCATCGTTCGGCAGGCCCAGCGCGATCGAGACCTTCTCGCGCCGGATCGCTTCGAGCGAGCCGAGCTTTTCCAGATGCACCGGCTGCACGTTGACGACCAGCGCCACCGTCGGCTGCGTCAACCCGCTCAGCCGCGCGATTTCGCCGGTCTGGTTCATGCCCATCTCGACGACCCAGAGGCTCGCGTCAGGCCTCGCATTGCACAGCGTCAGCGGCACGCCCCAGAAATTGTTGAAGCTGGACGGGCTCGCATAGGCGTTCGGATAGGCCGCGAGATATTCCTTGGTGCTGGTCTTGCCGGCGCTTCCCGTGAGCCCGATCACGGGCCCCTTGAAGCGCGCACGGGCGGCACGCGCGAGGCCCCAGAGGCCTTCGATCAGCGTGTCCTTGACGACGAGTTGCGGAATGCGGATGCCCGCGATCTCGTGCGGCACGATCATCGCGACCGCGCCTGAAGCTTCCGCCTTGTCCGCAAACTCCCAGCCGTCGCGCGCGCTGGCGAAGGCCGAGATGAAGCCGCCGCTCGGCGTGCCGCTCAGCGCAACGAACAGGCAGCCCGGCTTCACCAGGCGGCTGTCCTGGGTGACGAAGTCGATCGCCGTGTCGGGGAACGATCCTGCGATCCCCAGCGCATGCGCCACCTCGGCAACCGTCCACAATGGCGCGCTCATGAAACCCTCGTCGCTAATGCGGCGGCGACCGCCTCGTGATCGCTGAACGGCAGCACATCGCTGCCGATGATCTGCCCGGTCTCGTGACCCTTGCCGGCAATCAGCAGCGCATCGCCCGGCTCGAGCTCGTCGATTGCCGCGCGGATCGCCGCTGCACGATCACCGATCTCCTTCGCGCCCTTTGCGGCGCTAAGGATCGCGGCGCGAATGGCTTCCGGCTTTTCGCTGCGCGGATTGTCGTCGGTGATGATGACGCCATCGGCATTCTCAGCCGCGATCGCGCCCATGATCGGTCGCTTGCCGGCATCGCGATCGCCGCCGGCGCCGAACACGACGATCAGCTTGCGCTTGGCATAGGGCCGCAGCGCCTGCAGTGCCTTGACCAGTGCATCCGGCTTGTGTGCGTAGTCGACGAAGATCGGCGCGCCGTTGCGTTCGCCGACGAGCTCGAGCCGACCCTTGGCGCCTTCGAGATGTTCGAGGCTCGCAAAGACATTCGCCGCATCGCTCCCGGTGCCGATCGCAAGGCCGGCGGCAACCAGCGCGTTCTCGATCTGGAACGCGCCGACCAGCGGCAGCCTGATCGAATACGCCTTGCCGCGATGCTCGATCGCGAGCTGCTGCGAAAAGCCGTCGATCTTGGCGTCGACGAGGCGGATGCCCTCGCCTGCCCCGTCGCCGTTGCGGCCGACCGCCATCACGCGCAAGCCGCGCGACCTCGCGGCCTCGATCGCCTCAGTCGAGCAATCATGATCGGCGCAGATCACGGCCGCGCCGCCCGGTAGAACCAGATCGCGGAACAACCGCAGCTTGGCTGCAAGATAGTGCGCGACGGTCGGATGGTAGTCCATGTGATCGCGCGAGAGATTGGTGAAGCCGCCGGCTGCGATGCGCACGCCGTCGAGGCGGTATTGATCGAGCCCGTGCGAGGATGCTTCGAACGCCAGATGCGTGACGCCGTCGCGCGCGATCTCATCGAGCTGCCGGTGCAGCGCGAGCGGATCGGGGGTCGTCAGCGAGCCGTAGACGGTGCGCTTCGGCGAGACGAGGCCGATTGTCCCGATGCTCGCGGAGACGTGCCCAAGCCGCTCCCAGATCTGCCGCGTGAACGCTGCAACCGACGTCTTGCCGCTGGTGCCGGTCACCGCCGCGATGGTTGCGGGTTGGGCGGGAAAGAATTTTGCCGCGGCCAGCGCCAGCGCGCGGCGCGGATTGGAGACCGCGATGAACGGCACCTTGCAGCCGGCCGGCGCATGGTCGCCGACAATGGCCACGGCACCCGCGGCAACGGCAGCGTCGATGAAGCGCGCGCCGTCGGTCTTGCTACCCGCAAGCGCGAAGAAGAGATCACCTGATTCGACCACGCGGCTGTCGAGCGCAAGCCCCGTCACCTCGAGCGCCGCGACAGCGGGCTCGATTGCGGCATCATTGCCCAGAAAATCCTGACCTAGGAGGTCGCGCAGTTTCATGGCCTTCCAGTCGAAATGCCAAGCCGGATCCAAGGGGGAAACCCGACTCAGGGCAGCCCGGGTACGGCTTACTGGGTTGTCCTGGATGCTGCAAGAATAAGGCGGTCGGACGGCGGCAGGTCAAAACGGGGCTCGATGCCCAGGAGAGGCGCGATACGGGCGATGACCTTGCCCCCCGTCGGCACGGCATTAAAGCCCGACGTGATGAAGCCATACGTCTCCTGCAGCGCCTGCGGCTCGTCCAGCATGACCAGAATCTGATATTTCGGATTGTCGGAAGGCATAATCGCGGTGAAGGAATTGAGCACGCGCTTCTTGGCATAGCGGCCGTTGACGACCTTCTCGGACGTGCCGGTCTTGCCGCCGATATAGTAGCCGGGAACATCGGCCTTCTTGGCCGTGCCGATCTCGGCGTTGAGCCGCATCAGATAGCGCATCTTGTCGGAGGTCTCGGGCTTGATCACGCGCTTGGCCATCGCCGCGGCTTCTTCTTCGCTGCGCTTGAGGAACGTCGGAGGAATCAGGTAGCCGCCGTTCACCAGGGCGTTGATGCCCATCACCGCCTGCAGGGGCGCCACGGACAGGCCCTGACCGAACGCGATGGTGACCGTGTTCAGCTCGCCCCAACGGCGCGGCACCAGCGGAGCCGCGCTCTCCGGTAACTCGGTGCGCAGCCGCGTCAACTGGCCCATTTTAGCCAGGAAAGCCTTGTGCGCCTCGACGCCCTGGCCGAGCGCGATCCGCGCGGCGCCGATATTGGACGAGTAGGTGAACACTTCCTTGGTGTTGATGAAACGACCAAGCATGTGGCTGTCATGGATGGTGAACTTGCCGTAGTGCAGATTTCCCCGCGCATCCCACGACGAGTTCAAGTTGATCTTGCCGGAATCAAGCGCCATTGCCAGCGTGAACGCCTTGAACGTCGATCCCATTTCGTAGACGCCGGTGGTCAGACGGTTGATGCGGTCGGGGTCGTGGGCTTCTTTCGGATTGTTGGGATCGAAATCCGGGAGCGAGACCATCGCGACGATTTCGCCGGTTTTGACATTGGAGATGATGCCCGAGGCCGCCTTGGCGTGGAACTTCTCCTTCGCCTTCAACAGCTCGTCGCGCAGCGCATGCTCGACGCGCAGGTCCACCGACAGCTCGATCGGCTTTTGCAGGCGATCGGTGGCAAAACCCGCGCGGTGGAGATCGGCGAGCCCGTTGCTGTCGAGCCACTTCTCCATGCCGGCGATGCCCTGGTTGTCGATGTTGACGAGACCGATGAGGTGGGCGACCTCGTTCCCGGTCGGATAGACGCGCTTGTTCTCGCGCAGGAAGCCGATGCCGGGAACGCCGAGCTTGTGGATATCCTGCTGCTGCTTCGGCGTGATCTCGCGCTTCAGCCAGACGAAACCCTTTCGCGAGGACAGGCGCTCGCGCACTTCGGCCTCGTCGAGGTCAGGCACCGTGGCGGTCAGGAGTTCGATCGCCTCGTCCTTGTCGATGATGCGGCGCGGCTCGCCGAACAGGCTCGGCGCCTTGACGTCGGTGGCGAGAATCTCGCCGTTGCGGTCGACGATGTCGGGCCGCGCGGTCGCAACCACGTCCTGAGCGCCGCCGCGGCGGGCGCTATGGACGTCGGCGCCGATGGCGAACATCACGAGCCGGCCGCCGATCAGCGCATAGACGGCCGAAAACGCCAGGATCGCAAGGCCGACGCGCGCACGTGCCTTCGCCGCGCGATCGACGTTGCGCCCGTAGAGCAGGCTGCGGATCAGCCGCTGACGCCAAGGCTCGGTTGCGCGCTCCGCAGGCTTTGCGGGTTTGCCCGGAGTGACAGCGCTCATTGCTTGTCCTCCGGCTGCGGTACCGAACCCGTGACCGTGTCGGCATCGGTCGCAGCTTCGATGGTGTTGATCATGGCGCCGATCGGATCGGGCTCACCGGGCTTGACAAGCCGCGGCGGACGATCGGGCAGGTTCTTCAGCGAGTCATATTGCGTTCCATTGACCGGCTTGAGCTGCAGATGCCGCTCGGCAAGTCCTTGCAGCCGCAGCGGCGCATCGAGCTTGGCCCATTCGGAGCGCAATGCGGCGATGGCATCGCGCTGCTCGCGGATGTCGGCATGCAGCCGCAGCACCCGCTCGGTGCGGGCAGTGGATTCCATCTTGATCCGGTAGACATAGGCCGCGGCGAAGATCAGCGCGCCGATGACGAAGAGGTGGATGAGGCGCATGCGCTAGCCACCCCTCATGACATCGGAAAGGCTCGGCCAGGACGATGACTCGCCCTCGGCATGCGCGGCAGCCCCGGTCCGCTCGGCCGCGCGCAGCTTCGCGGAACGCGCGCGCGGATTGTGCGCGACTTCCTCGTCGCCGGCGACGACCGGACGCCGCGTCAGAAGCTGGAAGCTCGGTGGTACCTGTGCGACCTCGGGCAGATGCCGCGAGCCCCCACCGGTCTTGGCGCGTTCGCTGAGGAAATTCTTGACGATGCGGTCTTCCAGCGAATGGAAGGACACCACGACCAGCCGCCCGCCGGGCCTCAGCACGCGTTCGGCAGCCGCTAGAGCGGTCTGAAGCTCTTCGAGCTCTTCATTGACGAAGATGCGCAGGCCCTGGAACGTCCGCGTCGCCGGATGGATATCACCGGGCTTCGAGCGCACGACCCTGCCAACGAGATCGGCGAGCGCGCGCGTTGTCGTGATCGGCGCTTCCTCACGCGCCGCGACGATGGCGCGTGCGACTTTGCGCGAATGCCGCTCCTCGCCGAAGAGGTAGATGATGTCGGCAAGATCGCTCTCGGACGCCTTTGCGACCACATCCGCAGCCGTCGGCCCGGCCTGCCCCATCCGCATGTCGAGGGGACCGTCGAGCCGGAACGAAAAACCGCGGCCAGCCTGGTCGAGCTGCATCGAGGAGACGCCGACGTCCATGACGACGCCGTCGACGAAGTCGAAACCTTGCGCGGCGCAGACCTCGGCGAGATTCGAGAAGCGGTCTTCGACAAGCGTCAGGCGCCCGCCAGAGCGGTCGACCAGATCAAACCCACCGGCGATCGCCGTGCGATCGCGGTCGATGCCGATGACCCGGGTTCCCGGCATATCCAGGATGGCGCGGCTGTAGCCGCCGCCACCGAAGGTCGCATCGACATAGAGGCCGCCCTCGCGCGGCGCGAGAAGCTCGATCGCCTCGCGGCCGAGAACGGGAATGTGGGCAGCCGAACTCATGCGCCCGGCTCGCGAGTGGTGCTGGCGAGAACGATGGTTAACGCGTCCATCACGTCTCGAATTGTTCCGCTTCGCGGCGGTTCCACGACTCAACCCCTGTACGGCGCGCTCGCCCAGCCCGGCGGACCCAGGCTGCAGACCCTGTTTTCCGCATGGAATTTGTCGGGCAGCCATGGGATTTCGAACAAAAAACGCGTTGGCCACCTCTGGACGCGGGGCGGCTCTTCACTCTCAGTAACGGCCCTTAGCGTTAAGAAAGCGTTGATGGTTCGATTACAAGTCAAAAAGGTAAAATCCGTTGTGATGCGTCATCCACACACATCCGACAAAATGCGCCCGTTAACCGAAGCCGGCGATTGCGCGGCCGCAAGGGTAAAGGAATAGTAAAGTGAAGGGCTTGAAGGGCCCGCCGCTCCCATCCGATTGAGCCTTATAATGTCGTCCGGTTCGTCCGCGTCACCAGGATCTGATTCGAAGCGTCAACGCGTGCTCCCGGTTCCCAAGGCCGCGGCGAGCATGCGGACGTTCGACCCCGATTCCTCGATCGTGTCCGACATCATTCCCTCGCCGAACTATGGCGAGCGCAACAAGGGCCGCCTGCCGGACATGATCCTGCTGCACTACACCGGCATGCCCGATGTCGAGGGCGCGCTGGCGCGGCTGTGCACGGCGGGCACCGAGGTCTCGGCTCATTATGTCGTGCTGGAGGACGGCCGCATCGTACAATGCGTGCCGGAGAGCAAGCGCGCCTGGCACGCCGGCGTCTCGTCATGGGCGGGCGAGGACGATGTCAATTCCTGCTCGATCGGCATCGAGATCGTCAATCGCGGCCATGATTGGGGCTATCCGGAGTTCCCGCTGCGCCAGATCGCTGCCGTGATCGCGCTCTGCCGCGGCATCATGCTCCGCCGCAAGGTGGCGCCGCACCGGGTGCTCGGCCACTCCGACGTCGCGCCCGCGCGCAAGAAGGATCCCGGCGAGAAATTCCCGTGGCACTCGCTGGCCAATTCCGGCGTCGGCCACTGGGTGACGCCGGCGCCGATCGTGCGCGGCGAAAGCCTGATGCTCGGCACCATCAGCGACGAAGTGCTGAGCCTTCAGCAGGCGCTCGCCAAATATGGCTACGGCGTCCCGCTCACCGGCAAGTACGATGCGACGACGATGGAGGTCGTCACCGCCTTCCAGCGCCACTTCCGCCCGGCGCGGCTGGATGGTGTCGCCGATCATTCGACGCTGTCGACATTGCAGACACTGCTCGCGAGCTTGCCGGCCGAAGGCACGACCGTGGCGTCGAAGTGACGACGGAGCCGTCATTCCGGGGCGCACGAAGTGCGAACCCGGAATCTCGAGATTCTCAGGTGCGCAATTGCGCACCATAGTTCGATGCTTCGCATCGCCCCGGAATGACGATACTAGTTGCTGAGCTCCCTCATCCTTCGCGCGTACAGCCTCCGCAGCGGCTCGAGCTGCGTCGCCGCGGTCGCCGCAACATAGGCCTCGCGCGCCTCGTCTTTCCGGTCGAGCCGTCGCAGCAAATCCGCGCGCACCGCGGGCAACAGCTCATAGCCGTCGAGCCCGCCGCGCGCTGCGATCGCGTCGACGAGATCGAGCGCGCGTGCGGGGCCGTCGACCATGGACACGGCCGCGGCATGATTGAGCTCGATCACCGGCGACGGGTTGATCCGCAGCAGCACTTCGTAGAGTCCGGCGATCTGCGGCCAGTCGGTCTCCTCATAGCTCGGCGCCCGCGCATGGAGCGCAGCAATCGCCGCCTGCACGGCGTAGGGCTGCGGTCGGCCGGGCACGCGCAGCGCATCGTCGACCAGACGCAACCCTTCCTCGATCTGCGCACGATCCCACAGGTCACGGTCCTGCTCTTCCAGCAGCACGATGTCGCCGGCCGACGTCTCGCGCCCGGCTCGGCGCGCATCGTGCAGCAGCATCAGGGACAGCAGGCCCTTGATACCAGCACGATCTGGCATCAGGCGGTCGAGCAGCCGGCCGAGCCGGATCGCCTCGATCGCAAGATCAGGCCGCATCAAATCTGCACCTGACGTCGCGA
Organism: Bradyrhizobium sp. CCGUVB23; assembly: GCF_024199885.1. Classification (NCBI taxonomy): domain Bacteria; kingdom Pseudomonadati; phylum Pseudomonadota; class Alphaproteobacteria; order Hyphomicrobiales; family Nitrobacteraceae; genus Bradyrhizobium; species Bradyrhizobium sp. CCGUVB23. Next base: position 6,383,340 of record NZ_JANADQ010000001.1, on the reverse strand, counting down.
CATAGCCTTCGGTGAAGACGAGATAGATGACGGCAAGCACGCCGCGTAGCCGTGGCTCCAGCGCGTCGCGCTCCGGCACCTCATAGGGAATGCCGGCGAGCCTGATCTTCTGCTTGGCGCGGACGAGACGCTGCCCCATCGCCTCCTCGCTGACGAGAAAGGCGCGCGCGACCTGCGCCGTGGTGAGCCCGCATACCGTGCGCAGCGTCAGCGCGACTTGCACCTCCGGCGCGAACGCCGGATGGCAGCAGGTGAAGATCAGCCGCAGCATATCGTCGTCGAGCATCGTCGCCGGCTCGTCGGGCGCTTGCGCATTCGGCGCGAGCTCATGCACGAGAGCCTGCTGCTTGCCGCGAAACGCGACCTGACGACGAATGCGGTCGATCGCCTTGTTGCGCCCGACATTGACGAGCCAGGCGCGCGGGTTGTCGGGAAGCTCAAGTGTCGACCACCGCTCCAGTGCAACCGCAAAGGCGTCCTGGAGTGCATCTTCAGCGAGATCGAAATCGCCGACGAGGCGGATCAGCGTGGCCAGCGCCCGCCCCGCCTCGTCGCGAAAAATCTTGTCGATGTCCGTGGACGAATTCACTTGTAGATCATGACCGGCCGGACTTCGATCGAACCGTCCCGGGCTCCGGGAATCCGCGCAGCCAGCGCAATCGCGGCGTCGAGATCCTTGGCCTCGACCAGATAGTAGCCACCGAGTTGCTCTCGCGTCTCCGCGAACGGACCATCGGTCGTCATGATCTTGCCGTCGCGCACGCGCACGGTTGTCGCCGTCGTGGTCGGCTGCAGCCCGTCGCCCGCCTTGAAATTTCCGCTCTGGATGATGGACTGGGTATAGGCGCCATACTCCGCCGATACCTTCTGTCGGTCCTCGGGCGTCATCTTGGTCAGTTCAGCTTCGTTCCGATAGATCAGCAGCAGATACTGCATTGCTCACTCCTGTTGCTCGGCTTGATCGCCGACATCCAGTCGAACGGCGCCGACATCAAACGACATCTTCCCAATTTTTTTCGCGCTGGGCGAAGCGATATCGCCTTCGATGCCGGTGAACGAGATCACTTGTAGACCATGACCGGTCTGACTTCGATCGACCCGTCCCTGGCTCCGGGAATCCGCGCGGCCATTGCGATCGCGGCGTCGAGATCCTTGGCGTCGACGAGATAGTAGCCGCCGAGTTGCTCACGGGTCTCCGCGAAAGGACCATCGGTCGTCAGTATCTTGCCATCGCGAACGCGAACGGTGGTCGCGGTCGTGGTGGGCTGCAGCCCGTCGCCGGCCTTGAAATTGCCGCTCTGAACGATGGACTGGGTATACGCGCCGTACTCCGCCAACAGCTTCTGGTAGTCCGCAGGGTCCATCCTGCCCTGTTGAGCTTCGTTCCGGTAGATCAGCAGCAGATACTGCATCGCTTACTCCTGTTGCTCGGCTGGATTGCCGACATCCGGTCGAACGGGGCTCACGGCCAACGACATCTTCAGGATAAATTATTTTCCCATGTCGTGCGGAACGATATCGCCTTGACGAAACCGTCATAAATGCCCATTGCGTACACCGTCAGTCGGCCGGACGGCCGCCCCTGCAAGTGCCGAAAGGCCGCCGGGGAGGAAAGTCCGGGCTCCATTGACATGCGGTGCCGGATAACGTCCGGCGAGGGCGACCTCAGGGAAAGTGCCACAGAGAACGAACCGCCTCGCTTCGCCTTCGGGCTTGGTGGGGCAAGGGTGAAAAGGTGCGGTAAGAGCGCACCGCGGTTCCGGCAACGGAGCCGGCATGGCAAACCCCACCGGGAGCAAAACCGAATAGGGACGGCTTTAGCGGGCTGTTCGCGCAAGCGATAACGCCGCGGGGCGATGTCAGGCCCGCCGTCCGGGTAGGTTGCTCGAGGCAATGTGCAAACATTGCCCCAGAGGAATGGCCGTCACGTATCGCCTGCGCAAGCAGGCGGTGCCCTACAGAACCCGGCTTACAGGCCGGCTGATGTTCTAAAGCGCGAGGGGTTCGATGCTGACGCATCGGACCCCTCACCATTTTCGCCACCGCCATTCCACATTGTGCAATTGCGCAATGTGGAATGACAGCGAGAGCTATTCGACGATCTTCGCCAACACGTCCATCAGCGCCTCCGGCGCAGTGACGTTCGGTGCGTGGCTGGCGTCGAGCTCGAAATAGCGCCAGCCGGCTTCGCTCTTCGTGCGCCTGGCTAATTGCCCGAACACGTCGCCCGGCGGAATGCGCGTGCAGTAGATGTAGCTGCGCGGCATCGCCGGCTCGCCATGCTCAAGCTTCAGCTTCGTCTCGAAGCATTTGACTGGCATGCTGACGCGGCGCGCGTTGAGCCAGTCGAGATCGGCTTGCGGCGTATCGGGCGGCGGCGGGTTGGGCGGGATGCGGTAGCCGTCGCCTGCGGCCGCGGCTTTTCGCATCGGCTCGCGCCCCTGCTCGTTGAGATCGAACAGCGACTGGCCGTCGCGCGGCACGAAGGCGTCGAGATAGATCAGTTGCGCGATGCGATCGCGTGCGCGATCGGCAACGCCAGTCGCGACCATGCCGCCATAGCTGTGGCCGAGCAGCACGACGTCGCTGAGGTCCTCGAACTTGATGACGTTGACGATGTCCTGCAGATGCGTCTCCAGGTCGATCGAAGGATTTGCGAGATGCGATCGCTCGCCGAGACCGGTGTAGGTCGGCGCCACCAGGCGATGACCCGCCTGCGCCATAAGCCGATGCATCTTCTTCCAGGCCCACCCGCCGGACCAGGCGCCATGACAGAGCAGGAAGGTTTTGGGCGAGCGTGCGGTCATCGGCGTTTCCATCGTTTCTTGTTTGGTGCGATGGAGTGTACCGGCCGACCGCGCGATGTAAACGTCGCGACGCGCTTCAGGCAGCGCGCGCTGCGGGTTTAGCCTTGACCAGCGCCGGCGCGAGTTGGCCGGCTTCGCGGCGCCGCTTGGCCTCCTCGAAGCCGTGCATGCCGACCTGCCATTGCAGGCCGACGATGGCGCCCTTGGTCGGCTGCAACAAAGCGAGCGAAGCAAACAGCGTCACCGGCAGCCACACTGCCAATTGCAGCCAGACCGGCGGTGCATAAGCCGTCTCGATCGCGAGGATCGCCGGCACCACGAGATGGCCGACCAGGACGATCACAAGATAGGCCGGGAAATCATCGGCGCGGTGGTGAAAGAGCTCCTCGCCGCAGACGTCGCAGCTGTCGGCGACTTTCAGGAAGCGCTTGAACGCATGGCCCTCGCCGCAATGCGGGCACCTGCCGCAAAAACCCCGCCACATTGCCTTCGCCAGAGAGACTGAACCGGTCGCCATGACCACACCTCTTCCTTTCCAACGATCCATACAATAATATCTTGCATCCATACATTCAAACAAAACGGCCGGACTTGCATGGATTGGGTCCCTACAATCGCCGAGCTCAGCGGCCCGCGCTATCAGCGCATCGTCGAGGCCATGGAGGCCGACATCGCCGCAGGAAGGCTGGTGCGCGGCCAGCAATTGCCGACGCAGCGCGCGCTGGCGAAAGCGCTGGGCATCGATCTCACGACGGTGACGCGCGCCTATACCGAGGCGCGGCGGCGCGGAATTTTGGAAGCGCGGGTCGGACAGGGCTCGTTCGTCTCGGAGACCAGCGCGCGACGAACGGTCGACCTGCCGCATCCGGTCACGATAGATCTGTCGATGAACGTGCCGCCGCATCCACTGGAGGCGCAGCTCGACGAACGCATCCTTGCCGGGCTCGAGGCGATCCGCGAGCAATCCGGCCTCACCGCCTATCTCAACTACCAGCCACCGGGCGGCAGCGCGCACGAGCTCGATGTCGCGGCCAAGTGGATGCGCTCGCGCGTGCCCCATGTCCGTACCGACCGGCTCGTGATCTTTCCCGGCACGCAGACAATCCTGTTCAACCTCATGGCCTATCTCGTAGCGCCCGGCGATGTCGTGTTGACGGAAGCTCTAACCTTCCCCGGCATCAAGGCGGTCGCCGCACGATGCGGCATCAAACTGGTCGGTGTTGCAATGGATGAAGGCGGCATCCTTCCTGAGGCACTGGCCAGGGCGTGCCTAGAGCACAAGCCAAAGGCCGTGTATCTCATTCCGACGCTGCACAATCCAACGACAGCGACGCTCTCGGCCGAGCGGCGGAGCGCAATCGCAAAAATCATCCGCGATGCCGACACGACGCTGATCGAGGACGATGCCTATGGCCTGCTGGACCGGTCGGCCTCGCCGATCGCCAATCTCATTCCGGAGCGGACTTATCTGGCGACCACGCTGTCCAAATGCATCGCGCCGGCGCTGCGCGTGGCCTATCTGGTGACGCCCGACGCCGCCGCGCAGCAAACGATGCGCAGCTATCTTCAGGCGACCGTGCAGATGCCCGCGCCGCTCATGGTCGCACTCATCACCCATTGGCTCGAGACCGGAGTCGCGGACCGCATCATCACCGCGATCCGTAACGAGGCGATCGGCCGTCAGCAGCTTGCGCAGCGCGCGCTCAGGGGTTTTCAGTTCCTGGCCAAACCTGCCGCGCATCATCTCTGGCTGCGGCTGCCGGAGGGACGGAGCCGGACGGAGATATCAGCGCAACTGCTGCGCAACGGGCTTGCGGTCATCGCCAGTGACGCCTTCGTGGTCGGCGATCACCCGCCGCATGCGGCGCGACTATCGCTTGGCGCGGCGCGCAATCGCGCTGAGCTCGGCCAGGCGTTGCAGATTCTCCTCAGTGCGCTGCACAGACCGGTCGACGCCCGGCAGATCGTCTAGTACACCGCCGATAACAACAAGGACATTGGTGTGGATACGCTCAACTACGCGCTGTTGCTTTTTGGCGCATTGGCCGGCGGCTTCGTCTCGGGGCTGGCCGGCTTCGGCACGGCGCTGATGGCGCTCGGCATCTGGCTCTACGTGCTGCCGCCGTCGCTCGCCGTGCCGCTGGTGCTGATCTGCTCGGTGGTCGCGCAAGCCTCGACGCTGCCCTCGATGTGGAAGAGCTTTGACCTCTCGCTGGTCTGGCCGTTCCTGATCGGCGGACTTGCCGGCGTGCCGCTGGGGACCATGATGGTCGCCCAGGCCGACCCAAAGGTGTTCAAGCTCAGCATCGGAGTGCTGTTGCTGATCTTTCCGACCGCGCTGTACCTCAACAAGCGGCCGCTCGCCTTCAAATTCGGCGGCAGGATCGCCGATGGCGCGATCGGCTTCGCCGGCGGAATCCTGGGCGGCCTTGCCGGGTTGTCGGGACCGCTGCCGATTCTGTGGGCCAACATCCGCGGCTGGAACAAGCATGAGCGGCGCGGCATCTTCCAGCTTTTCAATTTCACGGTGCTGGCGGCCGCGCTGGTGCTGCAGACGGCGTCAGGCCTGGTCGCGACGCAGGTGATCTGGCTCGCGCTGATTGCATTTCCGGGCACGCTGGTCGGCGCCTGGTGCGGCGCGCGCGTCTATCACGCGCTCAGCGACAAGCATTTTGGCGACGTCGTGCTCGGCCTGTTGTTCCTGTCGGGTGTCGGCCTGGTCTGGAACAGTGTAGGCGCGCACTAGCGCTGGGCCTTGCACAGCGCCATGCCGCCGGCGACGCCGACGCCCAGCACATAGAGCCAGCCCTCGCTGAAATCGAACAGATGCGAGTTGAACAGCGAGGACAGGATATTTTGCAGGACGACCAGTAACCCGACCCAGCTCGCAAGCCCCGCGCCGCGGAACAGAGCGAGGTGCGCGAGCCACATCGCGTAGAGCACGATGACGCCGAGTGTGCCCCATTGCACCGCGACGTTGAGGGTCTGGTTGTGGGGATCGCTGACGATCTGCGCGCGCACGCCGCTCTCGCCGATCGCGGCGTGCTCGAACAACCCGCGGGTTGCGCCGGTGCCGTGCCCGAACAGCGGCGCGTCGGCGACGAAGCGCAGCGACTTCCGCCAGAACTCCAGGCGTGAGCCCATACCGCTGACCTCGTTCTCGACAGCGGTGCGCTCATAGTCGCCGCTGAACTTGTCGACCGTGGCGCGCAGATGTGGCGAGGCGCTCCAGAGCAGCAGCGCGGCCAACGCCGCCGCTGCTCCCAGAGCGAGCGCCGTCTTCAATCGCAGATGCAGCAGCGCAACCACCGCAATCAGCACCGGCAGGGTGACCAGCGCCGTGCGCGAGACCACCACGAACATCATGTTGGCGAGGAATCCGATCGCGAGCAGCGCCAGCAACGCCGCGACACGCGTTCGACCGGCGCGAAGTTGCGCCGCGACCGGATATGCCAGCGCGAGGGCGCAGAGCGCGAATTCCTGACTCTGGTCGATATAGTTGCGTACCGCGATCCCGCTCTCGACCTTGTAGGGCCCGCGCGACAGATAGAGCTTGAGCGACAGGCTGGGCTCGATCGCGACGGCAAAGGACGTCAGCAGCAACAGCATGCAGGAGACGAGGAACGCCGCGAAGACCCAGTTGCCATGGGGCCAGCGCTCGAACTGGTAGATCAGCAGCGGCAGCACCAAAAGCTTCGCCGATGGGGCGACCGCGTGCAGACGCTCCGGCCAGGACGCATCCGACCATAGCGTGCCGGCAAGGGCGAGGACGAACAGCGCGATCGGCAGCAGGCAGATCGGGCGGAGCAGCGAGCGCGGAAATTCCCGGAGGTCGATGAACGCGAAGGCGATCAGCCAGGCCGGGAGCGCGAAGATCACGCCGGTCGTCGTCCACGGCAACAGCAGCGCGATCAGCGCGACGAAACGGGCCGGCGTCCGGTAGCGCGCCGCCCAGATCGCCGCGAGCCAAGAGGCCACCCGCCCGTTCGACGTTTCGCTCATGCCGTCCCCTCGCCTTCCCACGGCGTCAGCAAGTCTGCCGGAGCCGTGGTTGCGGGACAAGCCGGAGGAGCCTATTCGGCCGCGGTCGTGCCGACGGCCGCGACCTCCGCCTCGGCACGCACGAGACCGGCGTCCGCAGACGGGAGGCGCTTCCTGAACTCTCGGCGCAGCAGCCACACGCTCAAGAAGGCCTGCAGCGTGGTCGCCGCGATCGAGAGATACCAGACTTGCTCGATCTGGAAGTTCGGCCGCGTCGACAACCAGATCGCCGGCAGCGAGTAGGTGAGCAGGCGAGTCACCGAGCTCAACAGCACCGGCTTGGTATTGCCGAGGCCCTGGAACATGCTCGAGCAGGTGAAGATCAGGCCTTGCGCCACCATGTTGAATGAGATGATCCGCAGGAACAGGAAGGCGATCCTCATGGTCTCCCGATCGTTCGAGAATCCGGCGAGCAGGAGGTCCGGTCTCAATTGCGCCGGGATCATGAAGCCGATCATGACGACGGTCACGATCAGCGCCGCCTTGACGAAGGTCTCCCGCACGCGCGGGCCATTTCCGGCGCCGAAATTCTGGCCGGCGATCGGCCCGGCTGCGAGCGCAACCGCAAGCGCCGGCATCTGGATGAGGGCCAGCACCCGCTGACCGATCCCGAACCCCGCCTGCGCCGCCGCGCCGAAATCGCGCAGCACGTAGTAGACCACCGCCATGAAGACGAACATCATCGCGAACTCGCCGCCGGCCGGCAGGCCGACATTGAGAATCCGCTTCCAATGATGGAGCTGCGGACGCCATTGCGCGGGGTCGAAGGCGACATAGCGCTCCACCTTACGAAAATACGCATACAGCATCAGCACGCCGGTCAGAATGCCGATCGAGCTTGCGAGACCCGCGCCAGCCACGCCGAGCGGATGACCGGTGCCCCAGCCCGCGATCAAGACCGGTGCCAGCGCGATATTGACGACGACCGCAAGCGCCTGGACCAGCATGGTGGGCCGCACGATGCCGGTCGCCCGCAGCGCGGACGCCATCACCTGTATGGCAAATTGCAGCGCCAGAGCCGGCACGAACCACAGGAGATAAGTGCTGCCCGCCTCGATGGTGGCTTCGTCCGCGGCAATCGAATGCATGTAGGAGCGCGACAGCGCGGAGCCTGCGGCCAGTGTCGAGAGCCCAAACAGCACCGACAGGACGATGGCCTGGTTGAAGATCAGATTGGCGTCCGTCCGATCCTTGCGTCCCACGGCATGGGCTATCAGCGCGCCGGTCCCGACGCCGAGCACCTGCATCAGCGCATTGACGAGGAATCCCGCGTTGCCGGCCGCGGCCACGCCCGCGACGGCGGCCTCGCCCATACCGGAGACGAAATAGAGATCGACGAGCTGGCAGATCATGATCGTGACCATGCCGACCACGATCGGGGGTGCCATGGTCAGGATGTGGCTTACGATGGAGCCGCGTGTCAGGTCTTTCATGTCGTTTCCATTTGCGGCGTGGCCTTTGCGGATTCTCCATCCGTCGGCCACGCCTCCTTTCCTCATTCCGCCGCGACGTCGTGACTGAACTCGATCACCTGACGCTCGAACAGGCCGCGATAGAGTCCGCCTGGCCGCGCCGTCAGCGCCTTGTGGGTGCCCTGCTCGACGATCTCGCCGCGGTCGAACACCAGGATGCGATCGATGCTGCGCACCGTCGACAGGCGATGCGCGATCACGATCGAGGTGCGGCCCTTCATCAGCCGCTCCATCGCCTGCTGGATCAGCGCCTCCGATTCCGAATCGAGGCTCGACGTCGCCTCGTCCAGGATCAGCACCGGCGCATCCGCCAGGAACGCGCGCGCCAGCGCGACGCGCTGCCGCTCGCCGCCCGACAGTTTTACGCCGCGCTCGCCGACCAGGGTGCCGTAACCCTTGGGCAGGCGCAGGATGAAGTCGTGCGCATTCGCCAGCCGCGCCGCCTGCTCGATCGCCTCCAGGCTGGCGCCGGGCCGGCCGTAGGCGATGTTCTCGGCGAGCGAGCGGTGGAACAGGATCGGCTCCTGCTGCACGATCGCGATCTGGCTGCGCAGCGATTGCTGCGTCGCTTTCGCAATATCCTGCCCGTCGATCAGCACGCGCCCGTCAGAGACGTCGTAGAGCCGCTGCACCAGCTTGACGAAGGTCGTCTTGCCGGAGCCGGAGCGGCCGACGAGACCGACCCGCTCGCCTGCGCGGATGTCGATCGACAGACCGTCATACAGCGGCGCGCGATGGCCGCCATAGTGGAAGGTCACGTCGTCGAACACGATGCGGCCACCCTCGATCAGGATCGGCGTCGCATCCGGCGCATCGGCAATGCCGATGGGCTCGTCATGGATCGCAACCAGCTCCTCCATGTCGTTGACCGAGCGCTGCAGGTTGTTGATGTGCATCCCGACGTCACGCAGATAGGCGTGGATGATGTAGTAGCTAGTCAGCACATAGGTGACGTCGCCGGGTGAGGCGCGCCCCGCCATCCACAGCAGCACCGAGCCGCCGATCACCGACGCGCGCAGGCATAGCAGCAGCGAGAGCTGCGCCAGCGCCGTGTAGTTGTAGCGCAGCCAGGTCCGCCGCACGCGCACGCGCCAGCGCTTGATGACACGGGCGAGCCGCGCATCCTCGCGCGCCTCCGCGCCGAACGATTTCACCACCGCGTTGCAGGTCAGCGCATCGGCGAGCGTGCCGCCGACCTTGGTGTCCCAGGCATTGGAGACGCGCGCGGCCGGTGCGATGTAGCGCGTGGAGAACAGCGCCGTCATCGTCACGTAGACCAAAGCGCCGAGCGCAATCACCGCACCGAGCGAGGTCCAGTGCACCCCGAGCAGGATCATCGAGCCGACGAGCACGCTGAGGGAAGGCAATAGCGCCAGCAGGATGGTATCGTTCAAGAGATCGAGCGCCCACATGCCACGCGTGATCTTGCGCACCGTCGAGCCGGCGAACGAGTTGGCATGCCAGTCGGTCGAGAAGCGCTGCACGCGCATGAAGGCGTCCTGCGCGATGTCAGACATCAGCTTCAGCGTGAACGGCACGATCACCTGCAACCCGGACAGCCGCAGCACCATCGACGTGAAGCCGAGCGCCACGATCGCGCCGAACGCGACCAGCGCCGCATGGCGCGCGACGGGATCGTCGGGACCGTGGGTCAGGGCGTCGACGAGCCGCCCGGAGAACACCGGCATGAGGAGGTCGGCTACCGTCGCGCCCAACAGGCCGCCGGCGACCGCGAGCGCGCGCCCCGGCTGCTTCAGCCAGTGGCGGAACACGAAGGGCAGCACCACGCGTATCGCCGCGGGCTTTTTTGACAGTGCGGTCATGGCGTTGTCCGGCTGCGCTCTGGCGCAGTCCGGCTCCGTTGATGGACGCATCACGGCCACGAAGGCCGAAAACGGCGTCGCTAGATCAGGTTGTCGCTTGGGAGATGGGGCGGCCGGGGAATCGGGCCCGGTCGAAGCTGGCGAAAACGGTCTCTAGAGGACCGAGCACACACCGAGCTTGAAAAAGTGAGACATCGAGCGCGGGCGTGCGATCTGCGAATGCGTCGAAATCATGCAAATCTCTCCCCGGTTCGAGCAATGAGGCACGCTTTATAGATGTGTCGGTTGCGATTTGCAACACCGCTCGCGCAAGATGTCGCGCGAGTGTTGCAAATTTAATGCGCGTCGCCGCCGCCGGCGAGGGACGCCGGCTTGTTCAGGAGCGTCACCAGCAGGCTCAGGCTGAGATAGAACAGCGTCAGCATGAAGAAGGCATCGCCATAGCCCATCACAACGGCCTGGCGGTGCACGATCTGGGTGAGCTGCTTCATCGCCATCAGCGTGGCATCGCCCAGCCCCTGGAATTTCTGCATGAAGGTGTTGAGCGTCTCGGTCGCCGTCGCGTTGCCCCAGGTCACGCGCTCCTGAAGCCGCGTGATGTGCAGATCGGTGCGGCTGTTGAGCACGGTGTTGATCACAGCGAGGCCGACGGCGCCGCCGAGGTTGCGCATCAGGTTGAACAGGCCGGAGGCGTTCTTGACCCGGTCCGGCGGCAGCGTGCCCAGCGCGATGTTGTTGGTCGGCACCATCGCGAACATCATGCCGATGCCGCGCAGGATCTGCGGCAGCAACAGCTCGTAGAAATCGAAGTCGCGCGTGATCCAGGTCATCTGGTAGGAGCCGATCGCGAACACGATGAGCCCGAACGCGATCATGTAGCGCATGTCGAAGCGCAGCATCAGACGGCCGACGAGCGGCGCGACCAGGAACATGGTGGCACCGGAGACGAACATGGTCTCGCCGATCATCAGTGCGCTGTAGCCGCGCACTTCGGCGAGATAACGCGGATAGATATAGGTCAGGCCATAGAGCCCGATGCCGATGCAGAACTGGAGCACGCAGCCGACCGCGAAATTGCGGTTGGAAAAGGTGCGCAAATTGACGATCGGCTCCGTCGCGGTGAACACGCGCCAGAAGAAGGCGATCGCCGAGATGGCGCAGACCCAGGCGAAGATCGCGACAGACGTGTCCTGGAGCCATTCATATTGCGGGCCTTCCTCGAGCACATATTCCAGCGAGCCGAGGAAGCCGGCCATGAAGATCAGGCCCCACCAGTCGAAGCGGTCGAGCAGCTCGAAATGCGGCTCGTCGAAATCGACCAGCGTCAGCACACCCAGCGTGATGGCGATGCCGGGCACGACGTTGATGAAGAACAGCCAGTTCCACGACATCAGATCAGTGATGTAGCCGCCGACGGTCGGACCGACGGTCGGCGCCAACGTCGCGACGAGACCGATGATGGGTCCGACGATGTGGAATTTCGTGCGCGGAAACACGGTGTAGGCGGAGGCGAACACCGTCGGGATCATGCCGGCGCCCAAGAACCCCTGAAGCGCGCGCCAGAGGATCATCTCCTCGATCGAGGAGGCGAAGCCGCACAGCAAGCTCGAGAGCGTGAATCCGGCCGCCGAGATCGCAAACAGCAGCCGCGTGCCGAGCGCGCGCGACAAGAATCCCGACAGCGGGATCGCGATCACTTCGGCGATGAGATAGGCGGTCTGCACCCAGGAGACTTCGCTCTGGCTCGCCGACAGGCCCGCCTGGATCTCGGACAGCGAGGCCGAGACGATCTGGATGTCCAGGATCGACATGAACATCCCGAACACCATGATGATGAAGGCGAACAGCCGCTTCGGCGCGATGCGCTCCGAAGCGGGGTTCGCCATCATGGCGGGAGAAGCGGTGGTGGCGGTTGCCATCGTCTGGCCTCGCAGCGCTCTTCGCTTACTGCGGATGGATCATCGTGGGGTCGTCGAGATCGACCTCGCTGTCGGCGTCGACCGCGCCCTTGTTGGTGTCCACGGTCGCGTAGACCGACATGCCGGCGCGGAGCAGGTTCTGGCGCGCGACCGACTTCGGCACGCGGACGCGGACCGGCACGCGCTGCACGATCTTGGTGAAATTGCCGGTGGCGTTGTCCGGCGGCAGCAGCGTGAACACCGAGCCCGCGCCCGCAGCGATGCTGTCGACCACGCCGCTGAATTTGCGCATGCCGTAGGCATCGACCTTGATCGTCACCGGCTGGCCGGGACGGATGCGCTTGAGCTGGGTTTCCTTGAAATTGGCGTCGATATAGACCTCGTCGAGCGGCACGATGTTGCCGAGCCGCTGGCCGACCGCGACGAAGTCACCGGTGTTGACGAGGCGGTTGGAGAAGGTGCCGTCGACCGGCGCGCGCACCGAGGTGAAGCTGAGGTCGCGTTCGGCCTTCGCGAGCGCGGTCTTCAACTCCGCAAGCTGCGCCTGCGCTTCGGCCTGCTGTGCCTTGGCAACGTCGACATTGCTGACTGCGACGTCGTAAGCGGCCTGCGCGGCCTTGACCGCGGCGGCGCCCTGGTCGCGTCCGGCTTCCGAGGTTTCGAACGTCGCGCGCGAGGCAAAGCCCTTGCTGCTCAGCGCCTGCTGGCGCTCATAGTCGAGGTCGGCGCGCTTGAGGCCGGCTTCGGCGGAAACGAGCTGCGCCTTCGCCTGCACGACCTGGCTGTCGAGCGCTGCGACCTGGCGGCCGATGCGATCGATGGTGGCCTGCTGGGTCGCGATCTTGGTCGCGGCGGCGTCGACTGCGATCTTGTAGTCACCGTCATCGATGCGGAAGACGACGTCGCCGGCATGCACCAGCGTGTTGTCGCCGGGCAGGATCGAGGAGATGTGGCCGGCAACGCGCGCACCCAGCATGGTGTTGTTGGCGCGCACATAGGCGTCATCGGTCGAGACGTAGAAGCGGCCGACCAGCGTGTAGTAGCCGGCATAGCTCGCGGCCGCGAGCGCAAGCAGAAGGCCGACGCCCATCAGGACGAATTTGCGCTTGCCGGATTTCGACGGGGCGGCGCTCGGTGCAGGCGCTCCGGTTGCCGGCATAGCCGGGGCGGGCTTCTCGATTGCCGGCTTCTCCGGTGTTTCGGCCGTGCGGCGCTTGCTCTCTTCGGCCACGGTCCGCAACTGCTCGGCCAGTGCCGCATTGTCGCTCGCGGCTTCGCCCTGAGCTGGCGCTTGCTCCAGCGAATCCTGGCGAAGGATGCGCGCGGCCTGGTCTCTCGATACGGCCATAAAGGCCTCCCCACAAAAACACGCGATCGGGCGGTCCGCGATGCGGCCCCATTGCCTTCGCAGAACGACAAATAGCATTGACCGAACCGTTCGGTCAATATACATTATTCCCCGGCCGGACCCTAGTGGCGGGAATCCTTGCTTTGGGTTTCCGGCGCCAAAAACCTCAGGGAACCCTGAATCAATGGTTGCAGCCATTCGCGACACCGTCGCTATCGTCTCCGAGGAGGACAGCTCCAAGCGCCGCCAGATTCTCGATGGCGCCCGCAGGGTGTTCATGGACCTCGGCTTCGACGGCGCCAGCATGGGCGAGATCGCGCGCGCGGCCGCCGTCTCCAAGGGCACGCTCTACGTCTACTTCGCCGACAAATGCGCGCTGTTCGAAGCCATCCTCGAGGAGGAAGCGCTTCAGCACGGCCAGGTCGTCTTCAACTTCGACCCCGCGCGCGATGCAGAGACCACGCTGAAGGAATTCGGCCAGGCCTATATCCATTTGCTGTGCCGGCCCGGCGGCGGATCGGCGATCCGCACCGTGATGGCGATCGCCGAGCGCATGCCGGATGTCGGCCGCCGCTACTATGGACGGGTGCTGGACAAGACCATCAACCGGCTCGCCGACTATCTGAAGGCGCATGTGGCATCCGGCGACCTTGCGATCGACGATTGCGACCTCGCCGCCTCCCAGTTCATGGAATTGTGCAAGGCCTCGCTGTTTCTGCCCTTCGTCTTCCAGGCCGCGCCGGCCCCATCGGAAGAGCGCATGACCGAGGTGGTCGACAGCGCGACGCGGATGTTTCTGGCGGCGTACCGGGGGAAGTGAGAACGGCAAGGCCGTACACCTAACCACGTCATTGCGAGCGCAGCGAAGCAATCCAGACTATCTCCGCGGAAAGATTCTGGATTGCTTCGCTGCGCTCGCAATGACGAAACCTGTTCAGAACCACCGCGTTGCGCATGCGCACCACGTGACGCTATAAATAAGCCATGCCTCCTGATCTTCGCCTTCACCGCACGCCGGTCGACGTTCTCAACTATGAGATCGTCCAGGAGCAGGCCTCTGCGTTCGTGCGGATGGGACGGGCGCTGGAACAAGCGCTCGCGAAGCTGCGCGAATTCGATGCCGCCCATCCGCCCTCGGACGCGCCGGCATCGACGCAGCAGGCGCGGCGCGCCCTGGTGATGGAGGCGGGCCACGCGCTCTGGATGTTCGTGGTGCAGCGGGAGGCGTGCGGCATGCGCGACAGCCGCCCCGTCATGCGCGATTACAATGTGCCTGGCGAGGTGCAGCGCTGCATGGGGCTGGTCCCGGCGCCGTCGATGCGGGCCGCAAGACTCAGATCATGATCACCCTCGGTCGCCATCGCGCGCTTGTGCACGACGCCTGGAGCGAGTTGGCTGTTCGCACCGCTATCGATGACATCGTTGCCGATGCCATCGCTGATTTCGATCCCGAGACGTTTTGGCCCGGTCACCCCGGCGATGATTGGGTGGGAGACGGCAACCCCAGCTTCTACTATGGCGCGGCAGGTGTGATCTGGGCGCTCGACTATTTGCATCGTGTCGGCGCGAGCCTTGTCGCTGAAGACTTTCGCCCGGTGCTGCCGAAGCTCCTGGAGCGGACTTCCGCCAGGTTCGAGAGCAATTCGCCGGCCGGCTATGCCAAGCATGGCTCGCTGCTTTTTGGCGACATGGGAGCCGGACTTCTCGCCATGCGTCTTGCTCCCACGTCAAGCCTGGCCGATCTCGTGCATGTGCGCGCAGAAGCAAATATCGAGCTCCCGATCCGTGAACTGATGTGGGGCATGCCCGGATCCATGCTGGCCGCGATCCACATGGCCGAGATGACACGGGAGCCGCAATGGCGCGGGCTCTTCGAAGCGCAGGCGGCCCGGCTGTTAGCCGATCTGGAGGAGACGCCACAAGGTCCGCTCTGGACACAAGATCTTTACGGCGCCAACGACCGCTGGCTTGGGCCAGTACACGGCTTCGCCGGCAACGTCATTCCGTTGATGCGCGGATGGGACTGGTTGACGCCCGCGCAGCAGGAGCAGGTGGCCGATTTTGTGCCGAGAAGCCTCGCAGCGAATGCGTGGCGCTCTGAGGTCGGAACCAATTGGGGCGCGAAAAGCAAGCGCGAGACGCCGCCGACCTTGTGCCAGCACTGCCACGGCGCACCAGGCATGGTGACGACATTTGCCGACGCGCCGTTCGCGACACCTGACCTTGATGAACTTCTGTTGGATGCCGGCCGATTCACCTGGACCGCCGGACCGCTGACCAAGGGGTCGAATCTATGCCACGGCACCGGCGGGAACGGCTACGCATTCCTCAAACTTTATCGCCGCACAAACGATCCAGTCTGGCTGGACCGTGCGCGCCAATTCGCCATGACGGCCATCGTCCAGTATCGCGGCGCCAAGCACGTCGTCGGCCGCGGACGCTATTCGCTTTGGACCGGCGACGTCGGCCTGGCGATATACCTTTGGGACTGCATCACCGGAGAGCCGCGTTTCCCGACAATCGACGTGTTCTGATCCGAGGTGTGGCTGACCAGGCCCCGACAGCCATCAGAACGACATTGGTCGGGCACGAGGCGCAAGCGACCGCCACCGCATAGCATTCGGGCGTGTTCATAGTTGTCTACCGGGCGCACTGAAACAGTCTTGAACTGCCTGACTACCAGGCGCCGACGGCAATCAAGACGGCAATGGTCAGCACAAAAATGCAGACGATCGTCGCTGGGACAGTAAGCCAATCGGGTGTCATCGTTGCCTCCCGAACGGTTCTGCCGAAAGCTTAAATGGTCGGCTCGAAAGAGACTATGAAGTAGCCGACACCCAGCAAATGAACTGCATTTTCAATCTGAGGACGCTGAGCGTCACCTCGTGCGCTCTTGGTTGATCGCGCGCATCGTGCGGCGCGAGCTTCGCGACCATCGTCCGCCGTGCCTGCGTCCCCCTACTCGTCCTCGAATTCGTCTTCCTCGTTGACCTTCTCGCGCTTGGCTTTGCGACCGAGCGAGCCGGTCACGTAGGGATCGCGGGAGTTGGCGTAAGGATTACGCTGCTGCGCGCGGGCGGCGACCTCGTCGCCGGAGACGGCGGCCGGCTGGCAGATCAGGCGGCGGCTGGCGCGGCGCATCAGATCGACGTGGATGTGATCATAGTGATAGACGTTGGAGCCCGGCGCGAGCACGGTGGTGAAATGCGCGCACGCGCCGGACTGCACGTCGCGCAGAAAGCCCTGCTCCTCCGGCAGGCCGCGCCAGCCGTCCTTCACCGAGATGCGGCGGCCATCGGCGAGCGTGAACGCGGCGATGTCGAGCGCATTGCCGAACGCGTGCTCTGAGATGTGGGCGTGCGGATTGCCATTCATGCCGCGGCAGGAATAGGCGGAGATCTGCTTGATCTCGACCACGCGCTGGCCGAACCAGCGCATCGCCGAGGGCTGCACAGTGTCGGCGAACCAGCGGTCGAGCTCGGAGACGATCGGACAGGCCAGCGTCGCGGTCGGCTTCACCGCGACCGGGCCGACGGCGCCGACCGGACTTCCCTGCGCAGGACCAAGCCGCGGCAAGGGCTGCTGCTCGGGACGCTGTGAATAAGATGGCTGCGATTGCGACGGGTAATTCGGCCGCGCCGGATAGCTCGGTGCGTTCATGTAGCGCGCCGCTCCCGCCGCATCGGTGCCCTCGGGCGGCAGGTCAATCTCGTCCTCCTCCGGCGGCGCGACGCCGGGCGCGCTGAGCGAGATCGGGCCTGAGGCTCCGCCATAGCCGGACGGCTGGTTTTGACGCTGCGGATAGCTCGAGGCGTTCGGATAGGCCTGGTTCGGATAGTTCTGGCCTTGCGGATAGCTCGGCTGACTTCCCGGCCAGCGCGGCTGGTTGCCGATGCTCGCCGGCGGACGCAGCTCCTCATCGGCAAAGCCAAAGCTGCTGCTCGCTTCGCCGATGGCGGCCACTTTCAGCGGAAACTCGGCTCCACAGGCGCCAGGGCCGGAGATCGGCTCGATGCGGACGATCTCGGCGCTCTCTTTCACCGCGCCGGATTTCAGGCAGGCGGCTTCCGCCTCGGCCCGCCACGGTTCGCGTTCGGCCTGGAAGAAGCCGCGTCCGCAACCCGCAAGCGAAACAAGGACGATGGAGCCGACGAGATACAAACGAACTCCGCGCGTCATGCACGCACGTTCGGTGAATTTACTTAAGGACTCTTCAACGCATTGATTTTACGTTTCTTTAACCATACGGGCCGGCCCGTTTTGGCGGACGCGGCGGGTAAGCGACACCAGGACTGACTTTTTCGCCGACGGACTCTCCGTTAACTTGTTGGTTGCGCGCAAAGACGCGCGAACAGAGGGAGCTCCTTTATGACGTTCGTCGGCAGACTGAGCGTTGTGACCGCGTACCTCGCGATAGCCTTTGTCGGAGCCATCGTGCTCGGCGTGATCTAGTTTCCAGACATCGACGACAGGTAGCGGGAGCGCGCGCGATCTCGCGCGCGGGTCATGGTGCGCCGAGCCAGACGCGGCAGAGTTCAGTCGTAATTCGAGCACTCCGATCCCGTGACGCCGCCGATCTTGAAATCGCGGCACATCATGCCGGAATTGTCGGGGTCCGGATAGCGGTCGTCCTTCCGGCGAACCGTATGGCTGAAGCGCCAGCCGCGCGACAGCATACAGCGCTTGTAGTCGCGTGACGTCACCGTGCCGTTCTGCGGCTTGCCGAACTGCGCGTCACAGAACGCGCCGTCCACCTGCAATTCGTCGTGGCCGCGCGACTGCTTCAACACGTTGCGATAGATATCGGTGTCGGCACGCGCCGTGGCGACGCTACCGGCGAGCAGCGCGGCGACGAGGATGAGGCGGGACATGATTGAAAGCTCCTTTGCAGACCGTGTTCATCCATCGGTCGCATGCAAGGGAGACGCGGGTTCGCTGAGAGACGATTACAAATTTGATAGGCGCGACGCGGCGCGCTCCTGTCCCTTCTCCCCTTGCGGGAGAAGGTGGCGCGAAGCGCCGGATGAGGGGTTCTATCCGCGCTTACAGATGCGCATGAGTTCGCGGAGAGAGACCCCTCACCCGGCTTCGATGCTTCGCATCGAATCCACCCTCTCCCACAGGGGGCGAGGGTGCAGCGGTCGCGTGGCACGAAAGTCAGTCAGCTGCACCCAACGAATGTGAAGCAGCTCACTCCGACGGCGCCGACGCCTGTGACATCAGTCACGGAAGCCGCGGCGGGCCCCGCATAAGGTCGAACCACGCTCAGTCGATCACCGACATCCGGCCACACCGTTTCCACGCTGCATTTGGGAGGCTGCCATGACAAGGCTTTCTGTCGCCGCTACCGCGCTCTTCCTCGCTTCGACCGCAATCGCCCATGCCGGCAATGCGATCTCCTTCGAGATCGAAGGGCAGCGCATCCATATCCAGGCCCCGCGAAACTGCGCCTCGCTGAACTGCGTCACCATCGTGGCGCCCGGCCTGTCGAAGAAGCCGATCAGGCTGAACAACATCAACCTCAACGGATTCGGCTCCAAGGACGATGACGACACAGCGTCGTCGAGCACGACGACTACGGCCCCGCCGGCTCCGGCGCCCGCCGCACAGCAACCGGCGCCGCAACCCCAGGTCCAGGCGACCGTCCATGCCGCTCCGATCGTGACCGCGCCGCCCGCGCCGTCCCCGACCGTTGCCCCACCGGCCACCACCGCGGCCGTCGACGCCAATGTCACGCCACAAGCGGCCCCGGTTGCACCGCCGGCACCGGTTGCCGCACCAGTCGCGCTCGCGCCGACGCCTGTTGCGGCTGCGCCCGCCCCCGCTTCGACCACGCCGCTCGGCGTGTGGGCGACCGAGGAGAACAAGGGCAATGTGCGCGTCGAACAATGCGGCGCCAATCTCTGCGGCTATGCCGAGAAGACCAACGAGAAGATCCTGATCAACATGAAGCCCGATGGCGCCAAGTGGAGCGGCCGCATCCACGATCCCGATTCGGGGCGCAACTACGACTCGACGATCGCGATGAAGGGCTCGAACCTGCTCCGCGTGCAGGGCTGCGCCTTCGGCGGCATGTTCTGCGGCGGCCAGACCTGGAAGCGCGTGAGCTGACGCGCGGAGCGCGTCACCCTCGACGCCGCTGGCAAGCCTTCTTGTTCTCATAATGGCGCCACGTCCCGAAATCCGGGACGTGGCGTTTGAACGTTGGCAGCGCCTGTGCGACAGATGTTCATCCGCCATTCAGCCATCTCCGGCTGAAATCGGCGGATCTCGCCTCGTGTCTTCACCGGGACCTCACTGTGGCTTTGATGCTGGCTTGGCGCCGCTGCGTGCTCGCGCTTCCGCTGCTGGTTGTTTCGTTGGCCGGCGCGACGGACGCATGCGCATCCGACGCGACCCAGCTCGCGCAGGCGCAGCCGGCGGCGCAGGCATCGCCGACACCGTCTCCCTCTCCGACATCAGCAACACCGGCGCCTGACGCGCAAACCGCCGCGTCCCAAGAGCCGATCGGCAACGTCGCCACCGTGACGGGGATCGCGACCGTGATCCGCGACAAGAATTCCTATCCGCTGAAGGCGCGCGACGACATCTATCTCAATGACGTCGTGCAGACCGCCTCGAACTCCTCGCTCAGCATCGCCTTCAACGATTCCACCACTTTCAATCTGTCCGCCAGCGCCAAGATCGCGATCGACAACTACGTCTACGAGGACGGCGGCAAGCAGAATTCCGCGATCTTCGACGTCGGCAAGGGCACGGTCGCCTTCGTCGCCGCGGCGGTGGCCAAGACCGGCGACATGAAGATCACGACGCCGACGGCGACGCTCGGCATCCGCGGCACCACCGGCGTCATCGAGGTGCCGGCGGACGGAAGCGCTGCGGCGGCCGCGACCAACAACGTCAACATCAAGCTCTATCCTGACGCCGACGGCAGGGTCGGCCACATCGACGTCAACGACCGCACCAGCGGCGCGCGGCTCGGCGCGCTGACGCAAGGCGCATCCGGCTTTGCGATCCGGCCCGGCACGGGCGGGGCGCGTTTTGCCGCGGTGCCGATCACGATTGCTCCGCAACAGGTCGCGCGCGACCGCGTCTTCGTGAGCCAGGTGCACCAGGCCCAGACCACCGGTCGGCAGATCGTCACCGAGCAGCGCGAATTCCGCAGGGCCAATCCGGGCGCGACCCCGCGCATTCCGCGGCCGGTCCAGCCGGCGGCGCCGCAGCAGCAACAGCCGCGGCCGAATGGTCAGCCGGGCCAACAGCCGCAGCGGCCCAATGGCCAGCCCGGACAGAACAACCGTCCGGGTCAGCAGCAGCAACCGGGTGCGCCGAACCGTCAGGGCACGCAGCAGCCGCAGCGGCAAGGACAAGGCGGCGCGGGTCAGCCGGGCACGCCGCGCACCGGGCAAGGCCAGCAGCAGGGCGCACCGCGCGCCGGACAGGCGCCGGGCGGTGTGACCAATCCACAAGCGCCGCGCAGCGGACAGGCTCCGTTGTCGCAGCCGGGCACGACGCCACAGCAAGGCGCAACGCCCGCGCCGCAGTCACCACGCAGCGGCCAGCAGGGTCAGCCCGTGCCCAACGCCGTCCAGCCGCAGCAAGGCGGCATGCAGCGGCAAGGCGGATTGCAGCAGCGCCTGCCGGGCCTGCAACGCCCGGCACCGCGCAAGCCCGCGCCGCCGCCGAAGGAGAATAAAGAGCGGAGGTAGGTCGGAGTGTTTCCGCAAGCGGCGGTGCACTCCCTCTCCCCGTTCTTACGCCTCGCCGCGGAGCCAGGCCTTCACCTTCTGCAGCAAGCCATGGCGCAGCTCCTCGACTGACGCCGCCTCCGCGGGCGTCAGCGTCTGCATCGCGGCATCGACGTCGTCCATGGCAAGTGGCGGCGTAGTTTCAGCATCGGCCGGCGCGAGACCGGCGGCGGCGAGCGCGATCGGGCCGACATGAATGAGGAACGCGCGCTCATATTCGCGCGACAGCCGCGCGACCGCATCCTCGAGCGGCAACCAGTCGACCGCCTTGATGTCGTTCATCAGCTTGCGGACCGGGCCGCCGTCCGCTTCCATGCGCCAGAAATGCACGATCTTGGAACGGCCGCCGGATGGATAGGCGAGCGTGCCCAGAAATTCGTGGATGGCGACCTCGTGGCCGGTCTCTTCCAGCACCTCGCGGTGCGCGGCTTCTTTCGGCGTCTCCTCATCGTCGAGCTTGCCCTTGGGCAAAACCCATTCGTTGCGTTTGCGCTGGCGCACCACCGCGATCAGCGGCGCGTCACGCCGCAGCACAATTCCTCCTGCCGCCAGAACCGGCGCCCGCGCCATCCCTCAATACCCGTCGTGTCGATCGAATCGTCCCCGCGGACGACATAGGTCGCCGACACGGCGGATTGAAGGCTACTTCCGGCGCAATAGCCCCTGCCCCGCACGGATGCGCGTGCCCTCGGCAATCCCGTCGCAGAACGTGAAATCGCCGGGAGCAAGGATGATGATGGTCGAGCCGTGCTCGAACCAGCCGAGCTCCTCGCCTTTCTTCACCTTGACGTCGCACGGGAAATTGACCGGGCCGCGGCTCTGCGCATTGAGCACCATGTCGAGGAAGTGCAGCCGGATGCTCGCGACGAGAATAGCCGCCACCGGCACCAGCGTCACCGCCTCGCCGCTCGACAAATGCGTGCGGATCACCGCGCGCTCGTTCTTGCAGAACAGACGCTCGACCCGCTTCAGCGCGATCGGGTTGACGTTCCAGACATCGCCATGGATCAGCGTGACGCGCTCGATATGCGCGTCGTAAGGCGCATGGAAGCGGTGGTACATGCTCGAGGTCAGCCGCAGCGTGACGAACGAGCCGTTGCGATGCTGCTCGACCAAAGCGGGATCGCCGAGGAGGTCGAGCAGCGAATAGGGCGCGCCCTTGACCTGGAACAGCTCGGTATCGGCAATCCTGCCGTGGGCGCCGACGATACCGTCGGAGGGACTGGCGACGATCGCGGGGTCCGGTTCGTAAGGCCGCAGCCCCGGCTTCAGCTCCCGCGTGAAGCAGTCGTGCAGACTCTTGAATTGGGTCTTGCGCGCTTCCGACAGATCGAGGTCGGAGAACAGCTTCCACAGCGCGATCGAGCCGTCCCGCACCAGGGGATTCTCGATCTTGGAGAACCAGCCCATGAAACGGGTCAGCGCGGCGCGCGGAATGCGGTTGGTCAGCAGGAAATTGAGGTCTTCCTGCTGGGTGAAAGAGGCGATGAGGGCTTTGACTGTCATGAATCTGTCAGCAGGTAGGGTTAGCGCTTGTTGTCATGGAAACGACACTCCCGATTCTCTCATTGTCCGTGGCCGCCGCAGCGTCCGCTGCCGCCGCCTTCCCGAAGATCAAGGCGCGCATCGAACTCTCCCGCGCCAAGCACCGCTCGCTCTCCGGGCATTCCAAGATGTCGCGCCGAGTGGCGCGGCTGATCCCGTTCTACGAGTTCGAGGGCGACGACTATTTCGCCTGTGACGGCGCGCCGGCGAATGTCGCAGCGCAGCGCCACGACGGCTTCTTTCGCCTCGCCGGTCTCTACGCCGCGCGCTATGCCAAGGGCCGTGCGCTGACGAAGGAGGCGGCGGAACGAATCTCCGACCTGCAATTCACCGAAAGCTACCGCGTGCCGTTCCAGTTCTCCCGCCTCGTGCGTGAGAACCTGGGTACATCGAGCTTCATGCAGTCGTCCGACGGCGTCACCGTCACCGATCTCGACGGCAACGTCTCCTACGACCTCACCGGCTCCTACGGAGTCAACATCTTCGGCAACGACTTCTACAAGGAATGCATCGGGGAAGGCGAGAAGCGCGCCCATGCGCTCGGGCCCGTGCTCGGCCCCTACCATCCCGTGATCGCCGAGAACGTGACGCGGCTCTGCCAGATCTCGGGCCTCGACGAAGTCTCGTTCCACATGTCCGGCACCGAAGCCGTCATGCAGGCCGTGCGCCTTGCGCGCTACCACACCAAGCGCACGCACCTCGTGCGCTTCGCCGGCGCCTATCACGGCTGGTGGGGCGACGTGCAGCCCGGCGTCGGCAACCCCATTGCCGCGCACGAGACCTACACGCTCGCCGAAATGTCGGAGAAAACGCTGCACGTGCTGCGCACGCGGTGCGACATCGCCTGCGTCTTGGTCAATCCGCTCCAGGCGCTGCATCCGAATGCGAGCGCGCCCGGCGATTCCTCGCTGGTCGACAGCTCGCGCGGCGGCAACTTCGACCGTGACGCCTATGGCGCCTGGTTGAAGAAGCTGCGTGAGGTCTGCACCGAACGCGGCATCGTGCTGATCTTCGACGAGGTCTTCGTCGGCTTCCGTCTCGCTCCCGGTGGCGCCCAGGAATATTTTGGCGTGCGCGCCGACATGGTGACCTACGGCAAGAGCCTCGCCGGCGGCCTGCCGGTCGGCGTGGTCTGCGGTCGCAAGGACCTGATGCGCCGCTTCCGCGACGATCGTCCCGCCGACGTCTGCTTTGCCCGCGGCACCTTCAACTCGCATCCCTACGTGATGACGGCGATGGACGAGTTCTTGAGCCGGCTCGCCAGCCCGAACTTCCGCGCGATCTATGACGGGCTGGATGCGACCTGGAACGGCCGCGCGCAAAAGCTCAACCAGATGCTGACCGACGCGGACCTGCCCGTGCGCGTCGCCAACCTGTCCTCGATCTGGACGGTGAAATACACCGAACCGTCCCGCTACAACTGGATGCTGCAGTACTATCTGCGCGCCGAGGGCCTCGCCTTGAGCTGGGTCGGCACGGGACGCCTGATTTTCAGCCTCAATTACACCGACGCCGACTTCACCGAGGTCGCCGAACGCTTCGTCCGCGCCGCGGAGAAGATGAAAGCGGACGGCTTCTGGTGGCACGATGCTGGCCTCACTAACAAGCGCATCAAGCGGCAGATCCTGAAAGAGATGCTGGCCAAGCGCTTCCGGCGCTGAGGCTTTCGCTTCCACACCAATCACCATCATTCCGGGGCGGTCCGCAGGACCGAACCCGGAATCTCGAGATTCTCTGGTGCGCAACGGCGCACCAGAGTTCGGCTCTTCGAGCCGCCCCGAAATGACGGTACTCGAGGCAGCCCCCAAGACGTGGATGCCCGGGACGAGCCCGGGCATGACGCAACCTTTGGACATCGGAGTGGTTGGTGAGAGCCGCGCGCTCAGGCGTGCTGCTCGCTGAGCTCAGGCTCGGCGATGAAGCCCAGCGTGTGCTCGGGGACGAGATGCAGGCCCGGGTCCATCAGCTCGCCGCGCATGAGCGCGAGCGGCGCCTTGCGGTAGAGCATGAGGTCGTGGAACGGGTCGGTCAGGATCTTGGTCATCCAGACGAGGCCGGTCTCGACGTCGCGGATGAAGAACAGATGCACGGTGCGGAACAAGAGACCGCCGCCACCGACCACGAGCCAGATCTTGGCGACCTGCCGCACAAAGTCGCTCGCGCTGGCCCAGGGCGTGAACAGGCCGAACAGCGTCGGATCGGCGAACAGCACCAGCGGCGACAGGGCCCAAATCGCCATCAGCACCACCTTGCGCTGAAGGTTGTAGCCGACCTTGATCTCTTCCTTGTACTCGTGCGTCGCCTGGTTGATGTGGTCGTAATCGTGCGGCTCGAAGAAGAAGTGACCGGCCTGGCGCGAGGTCATCGAGACCAGCCAGCCGACCAGCGCCGAGATCATGGGATCGACGAACAGCCAGACATAAGCAAAGAGGAAGCTCAGCGCACTGACGAAGTGCAGGCTCTGATTGATGCGGCTGTGGTGATAGTAGCGGTGATCGTCCCAGCGCTGGATGCGCAGCTGCTCAAGGAATTCTTTGATCATTCTTTCCCCCAAAAGGCTTCGGGTCAGGAAATACAGGGATTCGATGTAGGGCGTGTGACATCATCATTTTGTCATGTGACGATGTGCGCGACGCGGTGACGCATGAACGCGTGGAGCCGTTTGGCTCAGGCCGCTTTGGCGACCTGAACTTTACGGAAGCGGACCAGCGAGAAATGGCCGAGCGGTGGAATCAGGCGGCGCTCGGCGAGCTCCATGCCATGCGCACTCGCGAGCCACTTCGCGTAGCGCGACCAGGCGAACTCGGCGGTGCGGAAGCCGAGGTGACGCACCACCGGCTGGAGTTTCTGCTCGATGAAGCGGCGCATGCCGGCGTCAGCGCTGACGCGGGTCAGGATGATCAATTCGCCGCCGGGACGCAGCACGCGGGCGAACTCGTCCAGCGCGACTTCCGGATTGGGCACGGCGGTGACGACATATTGCGCCATCACGACGTCGAAAGAATTGTCGGGAAATTCGAGCTTTTCGGCGTCCATCACCGCGAGGCCCTCGACGTTTTTCAGCTTCAGCTCCGAGACGCGGCGGCGCGCCTTGTCGAGCATGGCCTCCGAGATATCGGTGCCGAAGATGCGGACGTTCGGCGCATACAGCGGCAGCGAGATGCCGGTGCCGACGCCGACCTCGAGCACGCGGCCGCCGAGCTTGTTGGTCGCCGATATCGCGGCCTGCCGGCCCTTGGCGAACACCCCGCCGAACACGAGGTCGTAGACCGGTGCCCACCGGTCATAAGCCTGCTCGACCGTGCCGCGGTCGAGGTCGAGCTGCTGCGACTCTTCAAACTTCATGATCTTGGCCATTAGCAAAGTCCCGTTTGGTTCAGATGTTCATGGTCAGCCGCGTACCGGCCGCCGCGCCATGACGGGCGTCGGACGCAGCGAGCGGCTGGGCTGGAGTGAGGTGAGATTGCCGACGAACTGACGCGCACTGTTTTCCCAGGAGCGCGCCAGCGCGAAGTTGCGACAGGTCTCGCGCGACATGGTGAGCGCGCGCAGGCACGCGGCGCGCAGGTCATCGTCGATCGCGCCAATCGGATGATCGGCGATGACGTCCTTCGGACCGGTCACCGGAAACGCCGCAACCGGCGTGCCGCAGGCGAGCGCCTCGAGCTGCACCACGCCGAAGGTGTCGGTGAGGCTCGGGAATACGAAGACGCCGGCGGCTGCGAGATGCGCGGTGAGATCGGCGCCCTTCTTCTCGCCGAGGAAGACAGCGCCGGGATACTTCTTCTCGAGCTGCGCCTTCTGCGGGCCATCGCCGACGACGACCTTGGTGCCGGGCAGATCGAGCGAGAGGAACGCGTCGAGATTCTTCTCCACTGCGACCCGCCCCATCGCCATGAAGATCGGTCGCGGCAGGTCGATCGTGGCCGGACTATCGGGATGAAACAGCGTGGTGTCGACGCCGCGGGTCCAGAAGCCGAGCCGCTTGAAGCCGCGCTCGGAGAGCTCCTGCCGTAGCGACGGCGTCGCCACCATGGTCATGGCAGCGGCATCATGGAAGTGCCGCAGCACGGCGTAGCCGACGCTCACCGGAATGCCTGATCGCACCGAGACATATTCCGGGAAGCGCGTGGTGTAGGAGGTGGTGAAGGCAAGCCCGCGGCGGCGACAATAGGCGCGCGCCGCCCAGCCGATCGGGCCTTCGGTTGCGATGTGCAGCGCTTCCGGAGCCGTCGCCTCGATCCGCCGCGCGATCTCGCGGCCGCTCGGCAGCGCGATGCGCAGGCCCGGATAGGTCGGCAGCGGCAGCGACGGGAAGCCGTCCGGCGTCAGGAACTCGATCTCGACGTCGAGCGCCTTGGCGGCGGCGGCCAGCGAGGTCAGCGTCCGCACCACACCGTTAACCTGCGGATGCCAGGCGTCGGTCGCGATTAATACCCGCATGGGAAAATCCCGAGAGTTTGATGATTCTCGGCTTAGGACCATCAACGAAGGATATTTCAGGCGTGTGACGTCACAGAAGTGTCGGCCCACTGTTTTGTTCGTTAACGGGTCCGCATGGCCACGAAACTGTCATGAAACAATCCTTTCCGCGACGAAACCGTTTTCGGTTTTCCGCGCAAACGTCCCGAAACTTTTCGCCGCTACGAGTTTAGGCAACGGAGCACCGGTAGCGGTGCCGCGGTGGTCAAAAACACCGACCAAACAGGGGCGATCAATGTTCAATCTGGACACGTTCAAGACGTATTCGCGCGCCGTTGCCTTCGGTGCAGTTGCGATCTCCGCGATCGCGTTTGCCGGCCCGGCGCATGCCGCGCCCGTGCAGCTCTTCCCCTTCTTCGCGCCGCCGCCCGGCTTCGCCACGCCGCAGCCGCTGCAACCCTATCAGCCCTATCAGCCGGCGCCGTCCTATCAGACTGCACCGTCGGAAGATCAGGACAGCGTCGAGACGCCCGCCCGCTTTCGGCGCCAGGTCGTGAGCTATGCGACGCGCGAGGCGCCCGGCACCATCATCATCGATACGCCGAACACGTATCTCTACTACGTGCTCGGCAACGGCCAGGCCATGCGCTACGGCATCGGCGTCGGCCGTGACGGTTTCACCTGGTCCGGCGTCCAGTCGGTGACCAAGAAGGCCGAGTGGCCGGACTGGACCCCGCCGCCGGAAATGATTGCCCGCCAGCCTTATTTGCCGCGCCACATGGCCGGCGGTCCCGGCAACCCGCTGGGAGCCCGCGCCATGTATCTCGGCGGCACGGTCTACCGCATCCACGGCACCAACGCCCCCGAGACGATCGGCAAGCACGTCTCCTCCGGCTGCATCCGCCTGACCAATCAAGACGTCACCGACCTCTACTCCCGCGTCAACGTCGGCACCAAGGTCGTCGTGCTTCCGATGACCGACCGTCGCGCGGACCTCGGCAGCGCAACGCGCTAAGCGGCGAGACAAAAACGGCAATGCAAGCGGCTCCGGCAACCTCGGGGCCGCTTTCGTTTGCGCCGAAGATCGCGGCTTCCAAGCGTGCGCCGTCGTAGCCCGCATCGGCGGAGCGATATGCGGAGAGGCTCCCCGGGGTGTCGCTCCGCTCACCCGGGCGACAAGGTCAGCCGCCGAGCACGCGGTCGACCATCTGGCCGGAAAGGCCGAGATAGTTCGCGGGATCGCAGTGGCGGCGGATGGCATCGGCGCCGCCGAGCGCGGCCACGATCTCGGGAACGCCGGACAGGATGTCGGCGAGATCACCGCCGCCTTCGATCGCCTTGCGGCAGGCATCGTAGACGACGTCATGCGCATGCTGCCGGCCGAGCTTCGGCGCTGCGGCCATCATCACGGCTTCGGCGACGATGAGGCCGTGCGTCAGGCCGAGATTGGCGCGCATGCGATCCTCATGCACGACGAGGCCGGCCAGCATGAACTTCGCATTGGCAAGCGAGGACGCCGTGAGCAAAAAGCTCTCCGGCAGCGAGACCCATTCGAGATGCCAGGGACCGGTCGCGCGCTCGAAATCGTGGATCATGCCGTCGAGCATGGTCGCGACGTGCTGGCGCACGGCCTTGGCGGCGGCGAGCATCAGCTCGCTGGAGATCGGGTTGCGCTTCTGTGGCATGGTGGAAGACGCGCCGCGCCCATGCACGAAAGGCTCGGAGAGCTCGCCGAATTCGGTCGCGCACATCAGCATGACGTCGGTGGCGATCTTGCCGAGTGTGCCGGTGATGAGGCCGAGCAGCGTCACCGCTTCCGCAATGCCATCGCGCGCCACGTGCCAGGTGATCGGCGGCTGGTTGAGGCCGAGCTCCTCGCAGAACAGGCGTTGCATCTCGAGGCCGCCATCGCCAACCGAGGCGAGCGTGCCGGCCGCGCCGGAGAACTCACCAAGCAGGATGCGCGGCCGCGCCTGGTCGACACGCTCGATATTGCGGTCGATCGAGGACAGCCAGATCGCAACCTTGTAGCCGAACGTCACCGGCAGAGCCTGCTGCAGGTGCGTGCGACCGGCCATCGGCGTGTCGCGATGCCTGCGCGCGAGGTTGGCGAGAATCGCGCGCAGTTCCCTCAGGTCGCGCGCGACGATGTCGAGCGCGGCGCGGATCTGGAGCACGTTGGCGGTGTCCATGATGTCCTGGGTGGTCGCGCCCCAATGGACGTAACGGCCGGCCTCGCCGGCGGCCTCGGAGAGCTGATGCACCAGCGGCAGGATTGGATAGCCGACGATCTCGGTCTCGTGGCGGAGCTTGTCGAAGTCGAGCTTGATGCTGCGGGAGGCAGCATCGATCGCGGCCGCGGCATCCTTCGGCACGACGCCGGCACGGGCCTGGGCACGGGCGAGCGCAGCCTCGGCTTCCAGATAGCGGCCGACCAGCGCTTCATCCGAAAACACCGCGCGCATCTCGGCGGTGCCAAACATGTCGCGGAACAGCGTGGAATCGAAGACGGTGCTCGCCATGGGTTTCCTTCATTATGTTCGTGCATGAACGTATGCATCAACATAGTGGCATCAAGCGAAACGAGCGACAATCAGAGGTTGCCTAGATGCAATCCGTATGGTCAGGTTTGTTCTACGAGGAGCATCAGGATGAAAAAGACCGTTCTTGGCTATCGCGATCGCGCATCCGAGCTTCAGGGCATTCTCGTTACCGATGAGTCCGCCGCCAGCCGTCGTCCTGGCGTGGTACTGTTCCCCGACGCGCGCGGCATCGGCACGCATGCGATCGCGCGCGCCGAGCAACTGACCGCGCTTGGCTTTGTCGTGCTGGTGGGCGATCTCTATGGTGGCGGCAGGACGGCGCCGGACGTGCCGCAGGCGATCGAGCTGATGAACGGCCTGCGCGCCGATACCGCGCGCTGGCGCGAGCGGGCAGAGGCGGCACGGCTGGCGCTCGCCGGGCACAACACTGTCGACGCCACAAGGCTCGCGGCGATCGGTTATTGCTTCGGCGGCGGCACAGCACTGGAGCTGGCGCGGACCGGCGCCGATCTTGCGGCCGTCGTCAGCTTTCATGGCGGTTTCCCCAGCGAGCGGCCGGAGGATGCCGCGAACATCAAGGCGAGAGTCCTGGTGTGTCACGGGGCCGCGGACGCGCTGGTCTCGCTGACGCAGCTTGCGAATTTTGCGCGCGAAATGCGCACGACCAACGTCGACTGGCAGGCTCATGTCTATGGCGGCGCGGCCCATGGCTTCACCAATCCCGAGCTCATTGGTGAAAGCGTGCCGAACCACGCCTATCATGCCGACGCGGATCGCCGCTCCTGGGCCGCGATGCTCGACCTGTTCGAAGACGCCTTTGCAACGGCGATGCGTTGAATTGGAGGCGAAGCAGGACATGCCTTCAGCTGACCACAACACTGCCGCCGTCAGACTGCTCACGCCGGCGGACGCGGCGAGTTATCGACAGATCAGGCTGGAGGCGCTCGAAGCGCATCCAGGGGCCTACTCCAGCGTGTTTGTGCGCGAGAGAGACATGGCGCTTTCCTGGTTCGAGGAGCGCCTCGAAGCCTCTGACGTTTTTGGCGCCTTCATCGAACAGGAGTTGTGCGGCGTCGCCGGCTTTCGCCGGCAAGACGGGACGAAGACCGTGCACAAGGCGATGCTCTGGGGCATGTATGTGCGGCCAGCGGCGCGCCGCTTCGGTGTGGGACGTCGCCTCGTCGACGCCGTCGTGGCGCATGCGGCGCAACGGGTCGAACAGCTTCAATTGTCCGTCGTCAGCGACAACGAACCCGCCTTGCGTCTTTATGCCAGTGCCGGGTTCGTCGAATACGGCCGCGAACCGAAGGCGCTCAAGCAGGACGGCCGATATTTCGATGAGATCTTGATGAAGCTGTTTCTGGACGGGAGCAGCGGATGAATGAACCGCAACCAAGAACCCTGCTCGACGGCGGCAAGTATTTCGAGGCCCCGCGCTGGCATGCGGGGCGGCTCTGGTTCGTCGACTGCATGGCGCGCACCTTGCTCAGCATCGGCCCATCGGGCGACCGCACGGAACATGCCACCTTCGCCGACGACGTGCCTTGCGGCACGGGAGTTCTGCCTGATGGCAGGCTGGTGGTGCTGACCATGTTCCGCAAGCGCCTCCTGACATATGCAGACGGCGAGCTTTCGCTCTATGCCGATCTATCAGGCATCGCCACCGGCACGATCGACGACATGATCGTCGACGGACTCGGACGCGCCTATGTCGGTGATCTCGGCTTCAATCTTCCGCCGCCGCCCGGCCGCGGCGCCGATGGGCGCATCATCTTGGTGACGCCGGATGGCCAGGGGCGCGTCGTCGCCGAAGGGTTGCGCTTTCCCAACGGCATCGCGATCTCGGCCGGTCATGACAGGCTCGTCGTCGCCGAGATGGACGGCGAATGTCTCGCCGACTACGAGATCGCACGCGATGGCAGCCTGCTTCTCCGCCGCCACCTGGCTTGCGGGAAGGAACCGGACGGCATCTGCCTCGATCGCGACGGCGCCGTCTGGGTCGCGTCTTATGGCGAAGACGCCTTCATCCGGATCGATCGCGATGGACGCGAGCGGCAGCGCATCAACGTCCCCGGACGCCGCGGCATTGCATGCGCGCTCGGCGGCGCCGATCGCAGAACGCTGTTCTGCATCAGTGCGGAGACATCGCCGGAGGAGCTGAGGCAAGGGAAGTCGTCCGCGCGGATCGACGCTGTCGAGGTAGAGACACCCGGCTCGGGTTATCCCTGAGCCGCCACATTCATCGGCGCCGCCAACAGGCCGCGTCCAAGCCACACTCGAGCTCCATGCCCAGCTGCACCAAACAGGCTACCTGATCACCTCCCAGAAGATCACGACCTCCGCCACGAAGGCGAGCGTGAACAGGATGGTTCGCACATAGGGAACGCCGGCCAAGTAGACGACGGCGTGGGCAAGCCGCAGATAGAAGAAGCTTGCGGCGCAGAACGCGGTCGTCGCATTGGCCTGGCCCGCAAGTTGCGCGACGATGACCAATGCTGCAAACGGCGCGAACACCTCGATCGCGTTCAGGTGGGCGCGGTTGGCGCGCTGGCCCCATGCGGGCACCGGCCGCGGCAGAGCGGGATCGGCATAGTTCTTCGGCTCGAGCGGGCCGTTGGTCCTGACCTGGCAGACGATATAGGGAATCCACAAAGCGGCGGTCAGCATCGCCGTCACGGCCAGATATTTGAGGTCGGTCGTCATCTGCGCCTCCCGGAATGGATGCCTCCGGTCGCTGGATGCGGCCGGTCGGCCCTATCCAGACGTACGGGGCGGCGCCGGATCGACACCGCGGGCGGCTTTTCTTGATCACTGGATCGTGCGCAAAGGTGAGGTCGATCCGGCCGCCACGGTGCATCTCCGCCCGGTTTCGGCCACTCTGGCGCCGCGTTCCCCCGCCCTGTAGACTCGCAAGCCGGGGCCGGTTCGGGGGATTAATGCGTCTGACGTTGAACTTGAAGACTATTCTGATCGCGATCGCGGTGATCGCGGTGTCGTTTTTCGTGAGCCTGAAGGCCATGGACTGGTTGTCGCCGCGCGGCGCAGGGACAGCGCCCGCCGTCACTCCATTGCCGCCACTGCCGCCGGTCTCGAAAAGCTCGATCGTGGTGGCGCCCGTTGCAATCGCGCTGTCGGCGATCCGCGAAGCCGCCGACAAGAGCGCGGCCCGTAATTTCACTGGCAAGGCCGACAATCCGATCTCGCAGATCCTGCAGAACGCCGATATCGGCTGGACCGCCTCGCGGGGGCCGATTGCCGCGAGCGGCGACAAGGACGCGCTGACGCTGTCGACGCCCCTGACCGGAAAGCTCAACGTCACGGGATCGCTGTCCTCGAAAGCGACCGGCGCGCTCGGCGAGGCGCTCGGCAGCGTGCTCGGCAACAACGCCGCCAAGCAGATCGGCGCTGTCAACATCAAGAACCTGAATGCCAGTGCCGAGATCAAGGGCAACGTGGTCATCACCTCACGCCCGAAACTCGCTGCCAACTGGCACCTCGAGCCAAATCTCGGCGCGCAGGTCAATCTCGGCGACACCAACCTCTCGGTCGCCGGCGCGAAGGTCAACGTGCCGGCGCAGATCAAGCCGCTGATCGACAAGACCGTCAACGATCAGCTCAACGTGGTCGCTGAACGCATCCGCAACGATTCGAGCCTGCGCGACAATGCGAAAGCGCAATGGATCAAGGCCTGCCGCTCGATGCCGCTGCAGGGCTCGGGATCCTCAGCCGCATTGCCGCCGCTCTGGCTGGAGATGAAGCCGATCCGCGCGATCGCAGCGCAGCCGCGCGTCGATGCGCAGGCCGTGACGCTGCTTCTCGGCATCGAGGCCGAAACCCGCGTCACCACGAGCCAGACCAAGCCCGAGTGCCCGTTCCCCGAAAAGATCTCGATTGTGCCGCCGACCGGCACCGGCGTGAACATCGGCGTGCCGATCGACGTACCCTTCACCGAGATCAACAAGCTCATCGCAGCCCAGATGGTCGGCCATACCTATCCGGAAGACGGATCGGGTCCAGCCGACGTTACCGTGAAGAGCGTCAACGTTGTCCCCTCGGGCGACCGGCTCCTGATTTCGCTTCTGGTGCGCGCCAAGGAGAAGAAGAGCTGGTTCCGGCTGGGCGCCGAGGCAACCGTGCACATCTGGGGGCGACCGATGCTCGACCAGGCGCAGCAGACGCTGCGGCTCGCCGACATCCAGCTCGCGGTGGAGTCCGAGGCTGCATTCGGGCTTCTTGGTGCCGCGGCGCGCGCCGTGGTGCCGCATTTGCAGCAGGCGCTGGTGCAGAAGGCGACGCTCGACCTGAAGCCGATCGCCGCCAATGCGCGCGACAAGATCGCGGCCGCGATCGCCGACTACCAGAAGACCGGGGACGGCCTGCGCGTCGAGGCCAATATCGACAGCCTGACGCTCGCCGACATCGCCTTCGATTCTAAGACACTCCGCATCATCGCGGAGGCCGGCGGCTCGCTGAACGTGTACGTGACGAAGCTGCAGGGAATGTAGGTCTCTCCTACTCCCTCTCTGAACCTCCTCCGAACTGATGGACACCTGTAGTAGGCTCGAAGAGCCAGGAGGTGTCGGATGGAAGGACGTCAACGTCGGTCGTTTACGGACGACTACAAGCGGCAAGCGATTGATCTGGTCGCATCGAGTGGCCGCTCGATCGGATCGGTGGCCAAGGAACTTGGCCTGCGCGATTCCGTGTTGCGGCGGTGGGTAGAGCAACGTGGGGCCAGGCGGGAGCCGACGGCGGCGTCGCGGCGCCCCACGACGCAGGCGGCGCTGCCGTCGGCGGACCACGCGGCGGAGATCGCCCGTTTGCAGCGAGAGAACGAGCGGCTGCGCATGGAGCGCGACATTTTAAAAAAATCGATCGCGATCTTTGCTGGAGTTCAGAAATGAGATTCCGCTTCATTGAAGATCGCCGTGCCGACTATCCGGTGATGATCATGTGCGACGTGCTCGGCGTCTCGCCTGCTGGCTATTATGCCTGGCGGGCGCGCCCGGAGAGCGCGCGAGCCGCCGCCAATCGTGAGCTCGTCGGCGATATCAAGCGGGTTCACCGCGACACCAATGGCCGCTATGGCAGCCCGCGCATCCATGCCGAGTTGAGGGCTCAGGGCCGCGGGGCGAGCCGCGGTCGCATCGAGCGATTGATGCGCCGCCACGGTATCAGGGCCATCATGGCGCGGCCACGACGGGTGCGCACCACCGACAGCCGTCACGACTTCCCGATCGCCGCGAATCTGCTCGAGCGCAACTTCATCGCCGCAGCGCCGAACCGGATCTGGCTCGCCGACATCACGTACGTCGAGACTGATCAGGGCTGGCTTTATCTGGCCACGGTCATGGACCTCTACAGCCGCAAGATCGTCGGCTGGGCGATGGCGGATCATTTGCGCGCCGAACTGCCATTGGCGGCCTTAGCGATGGCCATTGCGACACAGCGGCCTGGCGCCGGCCTGATCCACCATTCAGATCGCGGCGTTCAATACGCCTCCGCGGAGTATCGCAAGATGATGCAGTCCGCCGGCTTCCGAGCCTCGATGAGCCGCAGGGCCGATTGCTATGACAACGCTCCGATGGAGAGTTTCTTCCACACGCTCAAAACCGAACTCGTCCATCACCAGCATTATGCAACACGTGAGGAAGCCACACGTGATATCTTTGCTTACATCGAGGGCTTCTACAATCGAACACGTCGCCACTCGGCCATCGGATATCTCAGCCCGATCGAGATGGAGCTAAAAGCAGCTTAACCCTGTCCATTTTTTCGGGGGAAGATCACTCCCCGTTCTTACGGGGAGAGGGTTGGGGTGAGGGGCCGCTTCCACGCAAACGGAGGCAGATGGACTCGCGGAGAGTCCCCCTCACCCGCAAGCGGGGAGAGGCGAAGGAACAGCGCCAGCCCCTTCCCTTTTTGCATTCCGCTATGACGGGGATCGCTTAGCTGCGGCCGCTGATTGCCGCTAGAACGGCTCCTGTAACCAAACCCAAAGAAACAACACAGGGAGAACAACCATGCACAAACTGTTTGCCGCCGTCGCGGCGTCCTTCGCCCTTGCGGCCAGCGGCGGCGCAGCGCAGGCGCAGATTTCCGACGACGTCATCAAGATCGGCGTGCTCACGGACATGTCGAGCCTCTATGCGGATGCCACCGGCAAGGGCTCGCTCGCCGCGGTGCAGATGGCGGTCGCCGATTATGGCGGCAAGGTCGCCGGCAAGCCGGTCGAGGTCGTCGCCGCCGACCACCAGAACAAGCCCGACGTCGGCGTCAACATCGCGCGCAACTGGTACGACAACGAGAAGGTCGACGCGATCTTCGACGTACCCACCTCCTCGGTGGCGCTGCCGATCTCGGCGCTGACGCGCGAGAAGAACAAGATCAACATCAATTCCGGCGGCGGCTCCTCCGACATCACCGGCGCCCAATGCTCGCCCAACACCGTGCACTGGACCTACGACACCTATGCGCTGTCGAACGTCGCGGGCAAGGCGATGGTGAAGCGCGGCGAGGACACCTGGTTCTTCGTCACCGCCGACTACGCCTTCGGCCAGGCGCTGGAGCGCGACGCCGCCAACGTCGTCAAGGAAAGCGGCGGCAAGGTGCTCGGCGACGTCCGCCATCCGCTCAACTCCTCCGACTTCTCCTCCTTCCTGCTCCAGGCCCAGGCCTCCAAGGCCAAGGTTGTGGCGCTGGCCAATGCCGGCGGCGACACCACCAATGCGCTGAAGCAGGCCTCCGAGTTCGGCCTCACGCAAGGCGGGCAGAAGATGATCGCGCTGTTGCAGGAGATCACCGACACGCGCTCGCTCGGCATCAAGGCCACGCAGGGCCTGATCGTCACCGATGCTTTCTATTGGGACATGAACGATGAGACACGCGCCTTCTCAAAACGCTTCAACGACAAGGTCGGGCACATGCCGACCATGATCCAGGCCGGGCTCTATTCGGCGACCATGCACTATCTGAAGGCGATCGAGGCCATCAAGACCGACGAGGCACCGAAGGTGATGGAGCAGATGCGCGCCACCCCGGTCAACGACTTCTTCGCCAAGGGCGGCAAGATCCGCATCGACGGCCGCATGGTGCACGACATGTATCTGTTCGAGGTCAAGAAGCCCGAGGAGTCCAAGGGCGAGTGGGACCTCTACAAGCTGATCGCCACCGTGCCGGGCGACGAAGCATTCCGTCCGCTCGAGAAGGGCGGCTGCCCGCTCGTGGGGCATTGAGTTGCCTTCTCCCTCTCCCCGTTCTTACGGGGAGAGGGCTGGGGTGAGGGGCTCTATCCACGAGCACGGTGAGGGCTGGACTCCTGGGGAATCCCCCTCACCCGGATCGCATCTTGCGATGCGATCCGACCTCTCCCCGCAAGCGGGGCGAGGTAAAGAAAAACACGACAACGCGCCCGGACAAACCGGGCGCGTTGCGTTTGAAAGTCAGCTGAGCCGCATTACTCGGAGTACTTGAACTCCGGCATCTTCTTCAGCTCGTCCTTGGTCGCGTTGAACATGGCGTGGTCCGGGTACCACTTCGACCCCAATGACGTCGGGGCAGCTGGCGCGGTGCTTGGCGCAGCGCCTGTGGTCGTGGTCGAACCGGGGCGTCCGGCCGGGTTTGCGCCAGGCGGGCTCGTGTTGCTTGCGGTGCCATAGGACACCGGCTCGGTCGAGAACTTCACCTTGTCGAACGGCACCGCGACGAGGTGCTCGCCCATGCCGAGAAAGCCGCCGACGCCGAGCACGACGAGCTTGATGTTGCCGCTCTTGTCCATCAACAGATCGCTGATCGAGCCGACGCTCTCATTGGCGTCGTTGTAGACCTTCAAGCCCACCACTTTCGACGCGCGCCAGTCACCCGAGGCCGACGTCGTTGCCGTCGACGTGGCGGCCGCGTTCGGTGCCTTGTCGGTCGTGGTCGTCGGATTCTGAGCGAACGCGACAGTTACAAGCAACGCGGAACCGGCAAGGCCGGCCGCGATCGATTTCATCAACATGATGTCCTCTCCTTCATCGAAAACTTGTGTGGAGAAAACCGCGCACGTCGTCCGACAGTTCCAAACCTGCGGCAATTTCGTCGCGCGTTTCGCGCGCGTTGCATCGCGAAGCGAGTTCCGCAGCGAAGAGATTTTGAATCGAACGCGAAGGCCACGCACAGTTCCCCGCCGACTCGTCACGCGCCCTGGGAGACGCGTGAGAGACGACGGGGACTGCGCCGACCTGCGTCGCGGTCAGGTCTTGTAGTCGATGAGCAGCGCGGAGATCTGCGAGCTGCTCGACGAACTGTTTGCATTTCCGGAAGCGCCGTAGGACGACGTCGACGACGACATCGATTGCTGGAGCGCCTGCAGGAATTGCTGGAGGATCTCTGCAGTGGTCGTGCTGTCGCTCGAGGTGCTGCTGGTCGAATCCGTCGAGGAGCTGGACGAGGTGGAGGAGCTGTCGTCCGGCGGCGGCGGGCCGGGCGGCGGTCCGCCCGCGCCTCCCGGACCACCAGCGCCGCCCGGGCCGTTGGCGAAGGCGGACTGGAACACGCCCTTCAGCTCGGTGGCCTGGTCGGAGGTCAGCGTGCCGTTCGAGACTTCATTGGCTATGAGGTCGTCGATCTTCGACTTCATGTCCTCTGGCGAGGATGAGGTGCCGCTGGACGCATCGCTCGAGCGGCTCTGCTGGATCGCCGAATCGATATCGGTGAGCGCGGTCGAGAGCGCGGATTGATCCGACGAGGAGATCGTGCCGGCCGAGACCTCCGACTGCAATTCCTGCTGCAAGCGCTGCAGCGGCGACTGATAGGTGCCGGCGGAGGCCGCCGAGATCGAAGTCATGATGGCTCCGTGGGTTTTGCGGGGTTCCTTAACTGACGGCGTCACGGTATGGTTAACGGACTTAACGAGACCTTGCCGTCACCCCTTCAGGACGTTACCGGACGTTGCGGAAAGCGCCTTCAGAAACATCCGGAAACAAAAAACTTCGCCCTTCAAACCGAATCTCCGACAAACAGAGCACATGGCCATTCCTTCGCCCAACATCCTGGTCGTCGAGGACGACCGCGAAACCCGGACGTTGATTGCGAAATACCTGCGCAACAACGCCTGCAACGTCACTGCCGTCAGCGACGGCCGCGAGATGACGCGCGCGATGGCCGACCATCGCGTCGACCTGATCATCCTCGACGTCATGCTGCCCGGCGAGGACGGCTTAAGCCTCTGCCGCAAGGTGCGCTCGGAGGCGCAGACGCCGATCATCATGCTGACCGCGCGCGGCGAGGACGTTGACCGCATCGTCGGGCTCGAGATGGGCGCGGACGACTACCTGCCGAAACCGTTCAATCCGCGCGAGCTCCTGGCGCGCATCAACGCGGTACTGCGCCGGCAGGCCGCGGCGCAGGCCGCCAGCTCCATCGAAGGCGCGAGCACGCTGGCCTTCGAGGGCTGGCGCATCGACCTGCGGCTGCGCGAGCTGCGCAACCCCGACGGCGCGCGCGTCGCGATGACGAGCGCGGAGTTCGACCTGCTGCGCACCTTCTGCGAGCGGCCCGGCCGCGTGCTGTCGCGCGACAGCCTGCTGGACCTCACGCAGGGCCGCGCCACCGGCTCGTTCGAGCGCTCCATCGACGTGCTGGTCAGCCGCATCCGCCGCAAGATCGAACCCAACCCGCAGGATCCCACCATCATCAAGACGGTGCGCTCGGGCGGCTATCTGTTCACGCCGAGGACGGAAGCGGTTGCGGCGCCCCTGAACAGCTGAGCTAAAGCGGCCCGCCATGAGTTTGTTCGGGTTCTTCCATCTCAGGAGCATCGGCGGACAGATCGCCGCCCTCGTCGTTGCGTCGATCATCGCGCTTCATCTGATCCTCACCGGCAGTTTCCTGATCAGCCGGCCGGACCGCGCCGAGATGCCGCCGGACAGCTCGCATCAACTGGCCAATGCCGCCCTGCTGCTCGGCAGCGCAGGCGCGAGCGAGCGGCCGCGGCTGATCGCCGATATCGCCCGCGCGTTTCCCACGCTCGACATCGTCGAGCTCGCGCCAGGAGCGGCCGCTGCAATCGAGGACACCGAAGGCCAGCACCTGCACGGGATGCGCCGGCATCTCGGTCACGGCTACAAGGTGATGGCGCTATCGCCCGAGGGCGGCGAGCACCGGGTCGGCGTCCAGTTGCCCGACGGCACGATGATTGCCGGTCGTGTCGAGCCGGGGCCGCGGCCGCCGCGCTTCTGGGGCGGGCCGTGGATGATAACGCTGCTGTTCGTGCTGATCAGCGTCACCATGCTGGGCTTGTGGGCCGCGCATGCGCTCGCTCGCCCGCTGTCATCCTTTGCGCGCGCCGCCGAAGGTTTCAGCCTCGACGGCACCGCCGAGCCGCTGCCCGAGCGCGGGCCCGAGGAGATCCGTTCCGTCGCGCGCGCGCTCAATCGCATGCAGGAGCGGATCGCGGGACTGATGGCCGACCGCACAAAAATGCTGGCGGCGATCAGCCACGATCTGCGCACGCCGATCACGCGGCTGCGCCTGCGCGCTGAATTCATCGAGGACGAAGGCAACCGCAAGCGCATGCTGATCGATCTCGACCAGATGCGCACGATGCTGGAATCGGTGCTGTCGCTGCTGCGCAACGACCGCAGGCTCGAGGCGGTGACGCTGGTCGACATCGCAAGCACGCTGCAGCTGATCGCCGATCAGTTCGCCGACATGGGCCACACCGTGCATTACGACGGCCCCGCCTCGGCGACCGCCGCGGCGCGGCCCGATGACCTGCATCGCGGCGTCACCAACCTCGTCGAGAACGCGGTGCGCTACGGCGCCGAGGTCACGATCCGCCTCGACGTCGCCGGCACCAAGCTGACCATCGACGTCGAGGACGACGGTCCCGGCATTTCCGACGAGCGCAAGCAGGCGATGCTGGAGCCGTTCGTGCGCGGCGACGACGCGCGCAACATGGACGACACCACCGGCTTCGGGCTCGGCCTCTCCATCGCACGTGCGATCGCGATCGCCCATGGCGGCGAGCTGTCGCTGCATGACCGCCAGCCGAATGGCCTGATCGTGCGCATGCAGCTGCCGGTCTGGCAGCCGAACTGCCTGGCAGCGTAGGCGCCTGCTTCACCTCTCCCCATGGGAGAGGTGTAAGGAGATTATGCGCGCCGCTTCAGGCGGCGAGCGCATGCTCGTGCGCCGGCTCGTCGTAGATCGCGATCGCCTCGAAGCGATAGCCGCAGGCGCGGCATTTCCAGAGATAGGAGACCCGGCCATTGCCCGGCTCGATCCAGTCGGGATGCGCGATCGGTGTGCCGCATTGCGCACAGGGATTCTGCCTGGGGATGTCGCCGATGTCCGCTTGAATCAGGTCAGAGTGCGTCAGGGTCATGGCACGTCTCCCGATACGTGTGTTTCTTATCTGTTGTTGGGCAGGTGCGCGAATGGACAGGCCCGCTGTCGCGTGCGGCCTCAGCCTGCTGCACCTCACCTGCGGAAAACTTAACGCATGTTTAAGTCGTAAAGACGACGTCGCGACCGAAATATTTTACGGCGACGTTTCGCCACATCATCGCCGTGTTCCACAGGCCTAACGCGCACAGTGCAGGTCACTTAGACCGAGAGATATTCGATGAAAACTTTAATCGTTGCCGCCGCAATTGCGGCCGGACTGTCATTGCCGCACGCGGCAGTCGCGGGCGAAGCAGAGTACGCCGAGATGGTTGCGGCGCATGCGCGCGCGAACGGCGTGCCGGAAGCGCTGGTGCATCGCGTCATCATGCGTGAAAGCCGCTATCAGCCGCATCTGATCGGCCATGGCGGCACGATCGGGCTGATGCAGATCAAGCTCGCGACCGCCCGCGGGGTTGGCTACACCGGCGACGCCGCCGGCCTGCGCGATCCCGAGACCAATCTCACCTATGCCGTGAAATATCTCGCCGGCGCCTATCGCGCCGCCAATGGCGATTACGGCCGAGCCATTCATTATTATGCAGGCGGCTATTACTACGCCGCAAAGCAGCAGCGGCTTCAGGTGGCGCAGCAGGCGGACGCGTTCGGCAACGCCTGGCTCGAGCCGAACGGCAATCCGCAGCCGATGTTCGCCCCGCGCAAGCGGATTGCGCGAAACGTCGCCAGCGCCCGTGCGCAGGTTCCCCACTAGTCACCGTCATTCCGGGGCGGTCCGCAGGACCGAGCCCGGAATCTCGAGATTCCGGGTCTGGCGCTTGCGCGCCATCCCGGAATGACGGTGATTTGACGACCACGTTGACACACAGCGTCGCTGGCATACATTAGCGCCGTTCCGAGGGGAGCTCCGAGGAGGAGCTGAGATACCGCTAAATGGGTGGGAACGCCCAGGACCGCGGTGACCCTTTGAACCTGATCCGGGTCATGCCGGCGAAGGGACAGGGATGTACCAGACGACCAAACGACCGGATTCACCGGTTTCCATCATCGGCGCAGGCATCGCAGGAGCCTGGCAGGCCCTGTTGTTCGCGCAGGCCGGCCATTCCGTCACTCTGCACGAGCGCAGTGACGCGGCCATGACGGACGCCACCAGCCACTGGGCCGGCGGCATGCTCGCGCCCTATTGCGAGGCCGAGGTCGCCGAGCCCATCATCAGCCGGCTGGGCCTGCGCTCCCTCGACATCTGGCGGCGCGAATTGCCGGATACGCCGTTCAACGGCTCGCTGGTCGTGGCGCTCCCGCGCGAGCGCAACGACTTCGAGCGCTTTGCGAGGATGACGGAGGGCCATCAGCGGCTCGATGCCGCCGGCCTTGCCGCGCTCGAGCCGTCGCTCGAAGGGCGCTTCCGCGAGGCGCTGTTCTTCCCGACCGAGGGCCATGTCGAGCCGCGCCGCGTGCTGCCGAAGCTGCACGAGCGCATCCGCGCCGCCGGCGGCACCATCAAGTTTTCCAGCGACGTCAGCGCCAAGGATCTCGA
The DNA here is from genome assembly GCF_024199885.1 of Bradyrhizobium sp. CCGUVB23. NCBI lineage: Bacteria > Pseudomonadati > Pseudomonadota > Alphaproteobacteria > Hyphomicrobiales > Nitrobacteraceae > Bradyrhizobium > Bradyrhizobium sp. CCGUVB23. The sequence continues at coordinate 6,340,750 of NZ_JANADQ010000001.1, read as the reverse complement.
CGGCATCGTGATCGACTGCCGCGGCCTCGTAGCCCGCGACGAGGCGCCCGAGCTTCGCGGCGTCAAGGGCGAGATGATCCTGATCGAGACCGACGAGGTCCAGCTTGCCCGTCCGGTGCGGCTGATCCATCCGCGCTGGCCGCTCTACGTGATCCCGCGCGAGGCGGGCCTGTTCATGCTGGGCGCGACCTCCATCGAGGCGGAGGACACCGGCGTCAGCGTCCGCTCGGCGCTGGAGCTTCTGGGCGCGGCCTATGCGGTGCATCCGGCCTTTGGCGAAGCCCGCATCGTCGAATTCGGCTCGGGTCTTCGCCCCGCCTTCCCCGACAATCTGCCGCGCATCGGCGTTCGCGGCGACAGGATCGCGGTCAACGGGCTCTATCGCCACGGCTTCCTGATCGCGCCGGCGCTCGCCGAGCTGACGCTCGCCTACGTCGAGCGCGGCCAGATCGACAATGAGGTGATGCAATGCGCGTGATCATCAACGGCGAGCAACGCGAGGTGATTTCGGCAAGCGTCGGCGCGCTGCTCACCGAGCTCGACTACGAAGGCACGCATTTCGCCATCGCGCTCAACTACGACGTGGTGCCGAAAAGCCGCTGGGCCGAGACGAGCCTCAAGGCCGGCGACGAGATCGAGATCATCACGCCGCGGCAGGGAGGGTAAGGATGCAGGTGCACTCTTTCCATCCGTTTGGCCCGTCATTCCGGGGCACGCGAAGCGTGAACCCGGAATCTCGCGCAACAACTTCGAGATTCCGGATCGGTCCGCGTTCCGCGGACCGTCCGGAATGACGGGAGAGCCCACATGGTGACCTTCTACGGCAAGTCCTTCGCCTCCCGCCTCCTGATCGGCAGCGCGCTCTATCCCTCGCCTGCGATCATGCAAGGAGCGATCCGCGCCTCGGGCTCGAACATCGTCACCGTGTCGCTGCGGCGCGAGGCCGCCGGCGGCAAGACCGGGGACGCCTTCTGGAACCTGATCCGCGAGCTCGACGTCACGGTGCTGCCGAACACCGCCGGCTGCCGCAGCGTGCGCGAAGCCGTGACCACCGCAAAGCTCGCGCGCGAATTGTTCGGAACGTCCTGGATCAAGCTCGAAGTGATCGCCGACAACGACACGCTCCAGCCCGACGTCGTCGGCCTGGTTGAAGCCGCCGCCATCCTGATCAAGGAGGGCTTCGAGGTCTTCCCCTACTGCACCGAGGATCTCTCCGTCGCGAACCGCCTGGTCGACGCCGGGTGCAAGGTGGTGATGCCGTGGGCCGCGCCGATCGGCAGCGCCAAGGGCATCACCAATCGCGACGCGCTGAAACTGCTGCGCGAGCGGCTGCCGGACATCACGCTGGTTGTCGACGCCGGCATCGGCGCACCGAGCCACGCGGCGCACGCGCTCGAGCTCGGCTATGACGCCGTGCTGCTCAACACCGCGATCGCGAAAGCCGCCGATCCCGTCGCGATGGCGAACGCCTTCCGCCTCGGCGTCGAGGCTGGTCGCACCGCTTATGAAGCCGGGCTGATGGACGCCCGCGACTTCGCCTCCCCGTCAACCCCCGTCGTTGGGACCCCGTTCTGGCATGCCGTATCCTGATCCCTTCTACGCGGTCGTCGACAGCCTCGCCTGGGTCGAGCGCCTGGCCAAGCTCGGCGTCGGCACGATCCAGCTCCGCGCGAAAAATCTGAACGACGCGGAGGCGCTCCAGATCGTCACCGACGCGCTCGCGCTGACTGAGGGCACGCCAGCCAAGCTCGTCGTGAACGACTATTGGCGCGCGGCGATCGTCGCCGGCGCAAAACATCTGCATCTCGGCCAGGAGGATCTGGTCGACGCCGACCTCAAGGCCATCCGCGATGCCGGCCTGACGCTTGGCATCTCCACTCATGACGACGCGGAGCTCGCGACCGCGCTCGCGGCCGAGCCCGACTATGTCGCGCTGGGACCGATCTTCTTCACCACGCTGAAATCGATGCGCTTCGAACCGCAGGGCATTCCAAAAATCACCGAATGGAAGAAGCGCATCGGCAGCATCCCACTGGTCGCGATCGGCGGCATCAAGTTCGAGCACGCCGCGGAGATTTTTGCGGCAGGCGCGGATTCCATCGCCGTCGTCAGCGACGTTACGCAAAACGCCGACCCCGATGCGCGGGTGCGGCAATGGCTCGGGCTTAGTAGCAAGGAGGCTGCGTGAAGAATTTTCCACCAGCGTCATTCCGGGGCACGCGAAGCGTGAACCCGGAATCTCGCGCCACAACGTCGAGATTCCGGATCGGACCGCGTATCGCGGTCCGTCCGGAATGACATCAAAGGAATAAGGAGGATCCCATGAACATCCGCTCCAACCCCGACAAGACCGTTCCAGCCGTCACCACCGGCCCGCTGCCCTCCTCGCGAAAAATCTTTGCTTCGCCCGAAGCGGCGCCCGATCTGCGCGTGCCGCTGCGCGAGATCATCCTCTCGGAAGGCGCAGGCGAGCCGAACCTGCCGGTCTATGACACGTCCGGCCCCTACACCGATCCCTCCGTCACGATCGACGTCAACGCGGGCCTGTCCCGCAACCGCAAGGCCTGGGTGCTCGAGCGCGGCGGCGTCGAGGAATATGAAGGCCGCACGATCAAGCCGGAGGACAATGGCGGCGTCTCCACCGAGAAGGCGGCGCGCGCGTTCAGCGCTTACCACAAGCCGCTGCGCGGCCTCGACGGCCACAAGATCACGCAGCTCGAATTCGCCCGCGCCGGCATCGTCACCAAGGAGATGATCTACGTCGCCGCGCGTGAAAACCTCGGCCGCAAGCAGCAGCTCGAGCGCGCGGAGCAGGCGCTGGCCGACGGCGAGAGCTTCGGCGCCGCGGTGCCGGCCTTCATCACGCCGGAGTTCGTTCGCTCCGAGATCGCGCGCGGCCGCGCCATCATTCCGAGCAACATCAACCACAGCGAGCTCGAGCCGATGATCATCGGCCGCAACTTCCTCACCAAGATCAACGCCAATATCGGCAACTCGGCGGTGACCTCGTCGGTCGAGGAGGAAGTCGAGAAGATGGTGTGGGCGATCCGCTGGGGCGCCGACACCGTGATGGACCTCTCGACGGGCCGCAACATCCACACCACGCGCGAATGGATCCTGCGCAACTCGCCGGTGCCGATCGGCACCGTGCCGATCTACCAGGCGCTTGAGAAGTGCAACGGCGATCCGGTGCAACTCACCTGGGAGCTCTACAAGGACACGCTGATCGAGCAGTGCGAGCAGGGCGTCGACTATTTCACGATCCACGCCGGCGTGCGCCTGCAATACATCCACCTCACCGCAAACCGCGTCACCGGCATCGTCTCGCGCGGCGGCTCGATCATGGCGAAGTGGTGCCTGGCGCATCACAAAGAGAGCTTCCTCTACACGCATTTCGACGAGATCTGCGATCTCATGCGCAAGTACGACGTCTCGTTCTCGCTCGGCGACGGCCTGCGTCCGGGTTCGATCGCCGACGCGAACGACCGTGCGCAGTTCGCCGAGCTGGAGACGCTAGGTGAGCTCACCAAGATCGCGTGGGACAAGGGCTGCCAGGTCATGATCGAAGGCCCCGGCCACGTGCCGATGCACAAGATCAAGATCAACATGGACAAGCAGCTCAAGGAGTGCGGCGAGGCGCCGTTCTACACCCTCGGGCCTCTGACGACCGACATCGCACCCGGCTATGACCACATCACGTCAGGCATTGGCGCTGCCATGATCGGCTGGTTCGGCTGCGCCATGCTCTGCTACGTCACGCCGAAGGAGCATCTGGGCCTGCCCGATCGCAACGACGTCAAGACCGGCGTCATCACCTACAAGATCGCCGCCCACGCCTCCGATCTCGCCAAGGGCCACCCGGCCGCCCAGCTCCGCGACGACGCGCTCTCCCGCGCCCGTTTCGAATTCCGCTGGACCGACCAGTTCAACCTCGGCCTCGATCCGGACACCGCAAAGAGCTTCCACGACGAGACCCTGCCGAAGGAAGCCCACAAGGTCGCCCACTTCTGCTCGATGTGCGGTCCAAAGTTCTGCTCGATGAAGATCACGCAGGACGTGCGCGACTATGCGGCCACGCTGAACGATCCGAACAATGTCGGCATGTCGATGGCCGGCACCATCGAGGACGGCATGGCCAAGATGAGCGAGAAGTTCAAGGAGATGGGCTCAAGCGTGTATCTGGATGCGGAGAAGGTGAAGGAGAGCAACAGGGCGCTGTGAGGCTCTCCGCTCGTCATGTCCGAGCTTGCCCCGAACATCCATCGAAAGTGAAGAAGCCGGGCGAAAGCCCGGCTTTCTGTTTAACGCCTGCGGAGAAGCCAGCTCGTAGGGTGGGTTAGCGTAGCGTAACCCACCACTTTGCCATCCGAAATCTCACCAGAAGTGGCGGGTTACGCCTTGTGCCGTCGCGTGTTGAAAGACCGCGCTTGTGAGCGGCTAATCCACCCTACGCAGCCTTAGCTCAACGACGCCAATTCACGCGCGAGATTTTCGCGGGCGCGGCGATCATATATCGCGGCGAAGCCGGGATCGGGATAGATCACCGGGCGGACGGCGAACTGGCGAAGCACCCTGGCGCGGCCGGCGCGATAGTCGGCATCGCTGACATGGATGAACTCCTGACGGATGTCGGCGGCATAGGCATCGTAGCGCGCTGGCTCTGCGCCGAGAATGCTGAGGTCGATCGAGATCAGGACCGCCCCAAGGCGATCATCTGCCTTAACCTCGTGCGTTTTCGTCAGACGGATCAAGCGACCGACCTCGTGGCGAAGATGGACGCCGACGTGCCGTTCGGCCAGTTCGGCGCTGAGCTCTTCATTGTCCGATCGGATTGGATCGTAGACAACGTCGTGCCACCAGATCGCTTCCGACAAGACCTCGCGCTCGCGCACTGAGAGCCCTTCCACCTGCGCCAGCGCAGCAAGACAGTCCTCGATATGCGCGAGGTTGTGATAATGGCGGCCAGGTGCCGCATAGGCGGCAGCCAATTCTTCGCGATTCATCACCAGGGTATAGGACGCGAAGGGTAGAAATGGTAGCCGTCGGTCCGAGCCGCCGGACGAACGTTTCGCCCGTCGCATGCAAGTTCATTGGCCTTTTCGATGTCCGACAGCGATCTGCACCGCCTCCCCGACCAACTCCGTACCAACCTCCGCCTCGTCTTCGTCGGCACCGCCGCCAGCACGCGCTCGGCCGCCCTCGGCCACTACTACGCCCATCCCGGCAACCGCTTCTGGCGCGCGCTCCACGAGGTCGGCATCACGCCGCGCCGCTATCAGCCGAGCGAGTTTGCCGCGTTGCTCGAGCTTGGGATCGGCTTCACCGATCTGTCCAAGTCGGGCGCCGGGATGGACCACCAGATTCCGGCTCAGTCGATCGATGTGGCGAGGTTTCGGATCAAGATGGAGCGGTATCGTCCGAAGACCATTGCCTTCACGAGCAAGAAGGCTGCGAGCTTGTTCTACGGCAAGCCGTCCGCGATAATCCCGCTGGGCAGGCAGCAGAGCGACGGGCACTTTCCCAACGTGTTCGTGCTCGCCTCGCCGTCCGGCGCTGCGTCCGGCCATTGGACGTTGCAGCCCTGGCGTGAGCTTGCGGCGTGGATCGCTTCGTTGGACGTTCAACGGGCACAGACCTCATCCTGAGGAGACCGCCACCGGGTCCGCGCAAAGCGCGGCCCGATGACAGGCTCCGCGGTCGTCTCGAAGGATGGCCGCGGGCGATGTGCGGGCCTTCATGGTTCGAGACGGCGCTTCGCGCCTCCTCACACCATGAGGGTTTGGCTTCCTCAGTGCCGCCACGCGCTCACCCCTCATCCCGCATACGCGCGGTCCAGATCCGCGATCACGATCTTCTTCATCTGCATCATGGCCTGCATGACGCGACCCGCCTTGGTGCGATCGGGGTCGCCGAGGTAGCGGCCGAACGCGGTCGGGATTACCTGCCAGGACAGGCCGAACTTGTCCTTGAGCCAGCCGCAATTGGATTCCGCGCCGCCGTCGGCGGTGAGCTTCGCCCAGAAATAGTCCACCTGCTCCTGGGTCTCGACGCTGATGAAGAACGACACCGCCTCGTTGAAGCGGTATTGCGGCCCGCCATTGAGTGCGTTGAAGCGCTGCCCTTCGATCGGTCTCGACCTCAGCGTTGGGGAACACCGACTTGTAGAAGGCGACGGCCTCGGGGACGTTGTTGTCGAACCAGAGAAACGGCGTGATGGAGGTCATGTTTCGGCATCCTTGATGCTGGGATGGGACGTGCAGGCGCGGGCCCGCCCGGAGGACGAACAAGAGGTCCGACATCCGACGGGCACGGGATCATTTTTTTCGGCCATCCTGTATGATGGGCCCGGAGTTGTCCGTCGAGGAGCCGCCACCCATGCTGACCCTCTATTCCTACCCCCAACTTTTCGGCGTCGCCGACAACAACGGCTACGGCCTCAAGGTCTACGCCTTCCTGAAGCTTGCCGGCGTGCCGTTCGTGCACGAGCACGTGTTCGATGCCTCCGCCGCGCCGCGGGGGCAGCTGCCTTATGTCATCGACGACCGTAAGACGATCGGCGACAGCGAGACCATCATCGCGCATGCGATCGCGAAATATCGCCTGACCATCGATGCCGCGCTGTCACCGGAGCAGCGACGGACCAATCTCCTCGTCACGCGCATGCTGGATGATCTCTACTGGGTGATGTCGTATTCGCGCTGGAAGGACGAGCGCTATGTCCAGGCGTTTTGCGATGCGTTCATGACGCAGCATCCGAAAGTGGATGCGGCGGGGCTGGAGAAGGCAAAGGCCTACAACGCGCAGCGCTATTATTTCCAGGGCATCGGCCGCTACACGCCCGAGCAGGCCTATGCGCGGGGGCTTGCCGATCTCGAGGTGCTGGCCGAGATCGTACCGGCGGGAGGCTTCGTGCATGGGCCGGCGCCCACCAGCGTCGATGCCGGCATCTACGGCTTTCTCGCCAACATCCACTTCTTTCCGATCCCGACGCCGCTGAAGGCCTTTGTCGATGCGCACGAAAATCTCGTCGCGCATTGCGAAAGGATTCATGCGGCGGTCGGTTCGTAGTTCGTAGGGTGGGCAATGCGACTTGTCCGCCGTAGCTCGAAGAGCGAAGGCGGAAGCGTGCCCACCACTTCTGTCTCAGTCAAGGAAAGATGGTGGGCACGGCGCTGACGCGCCTTTGCCCACCCTACAACCCAGCCTCGCTTATCGCATAGTGATCGCGAGGCCGCTGAGGTCCGCATTCGCCATCAGGCCGACTTGCGTGCCGGAGAGCTCCAGCACGGCGCCCTTCTGGTTGGTCAGCACGATGGCGCGGGCACCCGCACCCACTGCAAGGCCGGCACCGGCGGCGCCGTAGACGCCGGCGACGTCCGAGGGGCGATTGATGTTGCTGACACGGCCGCGCAGCACGGTCTTGGAGCCGCCGAAGACGAGGCCGTAGTCGAGGCCGCCGGTCGAGAGCGAATAGGCGCGGCCGCGGAAGTTGAGCACGCCCGAGCCACCCGAGCCGCCGATGATCCAGCCCGCCTTGTAGATCGTGAGCGTCACGAAGCCGCTGTCGGCCTGCGCGGCCGTTGAGAGGCCGGCGAAAGCGGCGATGGCGACAAGCGCGGCGCGAAAGCTGGATGCGAACTTCATGAGGTGGCTCCGGAAATGTTTGGCGGGGGAAAGCGAATCAGGACGCGCGAATCTACCCGATGGATCGCGGCGGCAAAATGTTCGGATGCGACAGCAGTACGCACAATGCGTCCCCTCTCCCCGTTCTTGCGGGAGAGGCGAAGGAAAGAGTGCCAGGATAGAATTCTGCCGGTGATTTGCCCGACGTGTCAACCGCCTTTTCGGTCTTCCCGAATGTCACCTTTCCGCCCATCTCTGCTTTGCATGGGGTTGTTTTCGACATTTTCATCGGAGCGGGGCCGCGGCGGTCTTTCCGGCCGTGGAGAGGCGCCAGAAGCGCGGATGTCGTTGCAAGTCCCTCACATGCAGCTAGGCTACCGCAATCCGCAATTCGGGCTCGGAGGCCTCCCATGCCGATCCAGCATTTCCCGCCCCCGCCGCACGTCAAGGCGCCGCCGCTCTCCTTTGCCACCCGCGTCGCTGACCTCCTGTTCATCTCGGGCATCCCCGGCTTCGACGCCCATGGCGCGCTGCCGGAAGGCTTCGAGGCCCAGTTCGCCAATGTCGTCATCAACATCAAGCGGGTGCTGACGGAAGCTGGCGTGACGGTGCATGATCTCGCCAAGGTCAACGTGCTGCTGACGCGCGCCTCCGACGTCGCGGCGATGAATGCGCTCTATGCCGGTGCGTTCGGCCCGCCGCCCTATCCAGCGCGAACCACCTGCGTGGTCCACGCGCTGCCGGACCCGAGGATGCTGATCGAGATCGAGGCGGTGGCGTCGCTGGCGAAGTGACGAGCCGATGCCGGCGCAAGCAGCAGCGCACCAGCGCCTCCCCATGGTCATTGCGAGGAGCTCTTGCGACGAAGCAATCCAGGCTGTCGCCGCGGAAAGATTCTGGATTGCTTCGCTGCGCTCGCAAATGACGAGATTGTTGCAGCGATGTGTTGCCACGTCACGACCTGAAGGCTCTGCGCATCCGGTCCCCTGACATATGCGTGAACGGCGGCGGCATCGGCTTGCATCGCACCGGCTTTTGCCGCACGAGTTTTGCGGACTTCACGCGTCAACAAGGGGATATATTTCAATGCGTCGCGTTCTTGCTGTTTGTGCCGTTGCCGGCATCGCCTCGTCGGTCTTTGCCGTGCCGGCGTCCGCCAAGGTCGGCTATTACGTGATCCGCTGGGACAACACCGGCATCTGCCAGATCTGGAACGAGGACCTGCGCTACAAGCCGACGGAGTGGCCCTCGACCTACAAGGTGGTCAGCAAGCCGTTCCCGACCTTCACGGCCGCCAATGACGTGCAGCTCAAGCTGCGGGGCGAGCGCCGCTGCACGCTGTAAGCGGAAAGCGATAGATCATCGATTTTGCGAGGCGGATGCGCTGATAGCGTCATCCGCCTTTTCGTTGGCGGTCTCGTTAACCCTCATTTTCAGCCAAATTCCTGCAATTTCCAGCCGACCGGCTTTGAACCTGTTGCGCCCAGGGAACTACTCACCTGTTGTCCGGGCCGCACCCTCTAAACGGCCCGCGCCACGCCTCCCCAGACATTGTCGGGAGGAGCATCACATCGTTCATTTGAGGAGCTATCCATGCGTCGTTTTTCCATGCTGTGTGCCGCTGTCGGCGTTGCTGCTGCTGCCTTCGTCGCCACCAGCCCTGCTGAAGCCGCCGGCTATCACCTGATCCGCTGGCAGAACACCGGCATCTGCCAGATCTGGGACGAGAGCATTCCGACCACGCCGTGGCCGTCCGACTTTCATCGCGTCAGCCACTCCGTGCCGACCTTCGTCGACGCGCTCGCTTTGAAGGAGCATGCGCTGAAGAAGGGTCACTGCACCCTCTAAGCTTTCGTTGATCGGCGGATCTTTGAGAAGCGGGCAAGGGCGCGAGCCGCGTCCTTGCCCGTTCGCATGTTTGACAAAGGGGGACGGCTTGATGCGCACCGCAATGACGAAGGCCGCAGTTTTCGGACTGTCGCTTCTGGGGCTGGCGATGCCGGCGCGAGCACAGGCCCCGCAATCCTTCCGCGTGATCTCGCCGATCTTCAGCCAGCTCGTCAGCTTCGCGATGCCGTCGAATTTTGCCGCGGTGTTCGAGAACACCAAGGGCGGCCACTATATCCGCGAGGCCGTGCTGAAGGGCGAGAGCGCGCAGGCCTGGACGCAGATGATCACGGTGACCGGCGAGAAAGGCGTCTCCGGTAATCCCGGTCTTATCCCGGAAAGGTTCGCCGGCAGTATCGCGGACGGCTTCAAGTCCGCTTGCCCCGAGAGTTTTGGCGCGAGGGGACTTGGCAAAACGAAATTCGGCGGCTTCGATGCATTCATCGCCCTGATCGGCTGCGGCAGTGTCGACACCGGCCCGGCCCGGCACAGCGAAACTGCGCTCTTGATCACCATGAAGGGCGACGCCGACTACTACACCATCCAATGGGCCGAGCGGGGACCCGCCGCCGACAAGCCGCCGCTCGATGACGAGAAATGGTCGGCGCGCCTGCGCGAGCTGCGCCCGATCGACCTCTGCCCGATCGTCGCAGGCGAGAAGGCGCCCTATCCGAGCTGCGTGAACAGAAGCTGACGCCTCACGCGTCCTTGTGCGCGCCGGGATGAATCAAAATATCCCGCGCGGCGGCGAGGTCGAGGAAGGCCTGCTCGCTGCCGCCGCGGTCGGGATGCATGGTCTTGGCGAGACGGCGATAGGCCTGGTGGATGTCATCGCAGGTAAGCTGCACCGCGAGCGGCAGGCCGAGCGTGCGGCGCGCGCGTTCTTCGTTGGTGAGCTTTTTCGGCAGCGCGTTGCGGCGGCCGAAGCGCGGGGCGGTCAGGCCGTGGATCACCTCGAGCACGACACCGAGGCGGCGCTGCGCCGCGACCGTGACGTCGTGGGCTTGCCCGTCATGGGCGGCCTGGCGCAGGATCGGAATCGCCTGCTCGGCCGCCTGGCGCAGCGTCGTGTCGGTGCTCGCACGGGCGATCTCGGCCGCAAGCCGGCCCGCCTCGTCCCAATCGACGGTGTGGGCGGTCCGCAGGCGTTCGAGGGCCAGCTTCCAGGATTCAATCCGATCCATCATGCGCGCAACACTTAGCAACGAAAGCCAGTATGCCAAGCGCGGCGTTTCCGACGTCTTAATTTCGGGTTAGCCTTTCGCGAAACTTCGACATGAATCCGGCACGAATCTCCGCGCATCCTGCCGGCACCGGTTCCTCAATGAGGCCTGATCGGCGTGTCGCGGCCGCGCGCTTCGTCCAATTCACGCGGCATCCAAAACGGGATGACAGCAACGCGCAAAGGTGGCTTGGCGTTTCGATTGGTTCGGTTTTGAATCAGCTTGTCGGCAACACCAGAAAAAAACCGTCGAGGAAGCGCCATGTCCCTGCTCGCCAACCACATCGCAGTCATCACCGGCGCAGGCTCCGGCATAGGCCGCGCGATCGCATCAGGCTATGCGCGCGAAGGGGCGCGCGTGGTGCTGTTCGACATCAACGCGGGCGCGGCAGCGGAGACTGCGGACACGATCCGCAGCGCCGGCGGAACTGCCGACAGTTTTGCCCTCGACGTCACCAGCCGCGAGGCCTGCTTTGCGCTGGCAAAGGAGGTTGCGGAAAAGATCGGGCAGGTCTCGATCCTCGTCAACAATGCCGGCATCACACGCCGCAACGCATTCACGGCGGACGCCGAGACGGTTGCGAAGGACTGGCAGGACATCATCTCGCTGAATCTCAACGGTGTCTTCAACATGACGCAGGCCTATCTCGCGCCGCTACGGGCAACGAAGGGCCGCATCGTCAATATCGGATCGATCCAGTCCTTCGTGCATCTGCGCACGCCGAGCTCGGCCGCCTACACCACCTCCAAGCACGGCGTGCTCGGCTTCACCAAGGCGCTCGCCGCCGAGCTCGGCAAGGAAGGCGTCCGCGTGAACGCGATCGGACCGGGCTTCATCGAGACGCCGCTGAATGCCCAGGTGCGCGCCACCAATACGGCGCTCGTGCAGGCTTTCGTCGATCACACGCCGCTCGGCCGCACCGGCAAGCCAGAGGATATCGTCGGACCTGCGATTTTCCTGGCGTCGGATCTGTCGGCCTTCGTCACCGGCTCGATCGTCATGGTGGATGGCGGCTACAGGACGGTGTGATCGGGCTACGCAGCTTGTGCCAATGGCGGCGGCTTTGCGGTTATCCCAAGGTGAATTCAAGCATTTCGCCGTTGTTAACCATCCGTTAACCAAACCCGCCCACCGTAGAACTACGGCTTGGGGGTCGTTTGTTCTCGATCCGCTTCCATCGATGGAAGCGGGCGTTGGTCGGGAGGTGTGTTAATGACCATTGTTCACTCGGCTGCGTCTTCGTCGGCTGCGCAGTCTCTTGCCCCCAATGAAATCGTACCGCTCCTGATTGGATCGACCGTCGGCGAGATCGAGCGCGAGCTCGTGCTCCAGACGCTCGCGCGCTGCGACGGCAACCGCACGCGCGCCGCGCGCGTGCTCGGCCTCTCCGTGCGCACGCTGCGCAACAAGATCCGGATCTACGCAGCCGAAGGCATCGACGTCCCCGCCTATCACGATTAGAGCGTGAGGCCACAGCCCCATCCGCCTTTGATGTTGACCGAGGCCACCAGAGCGACCCCGCGCAATTGCTGCTGTCGTGAAACGCCGCTAATTAACGGGCTTCTGAATCAGGAGCAGTGGCGTGGCAGACGATCAGGGGCGACAGGGTCCGCGTGGGCGGCAGGGCGAGCCGGGACGGCCGGGCCCGCAGGGACATCCCGGGCGGCGTGGCCCGGACGGTACACGCGGCAAGCCTGGGCCGCAGGGCAAGCCGGGCCCGGTCGGAAAGGCCGGACCGCAGGGCAAGCCGGGCGCGCAAGGCAAGCCGGGCGAGGCCGGTCCGCGCGGCCCCATCGGAGCGCAGGGGCCTGCCGGACCGCAGGGACCCGTTGGCCCGCAAGGCCCGCGCGGCGAGGCTGGTCCGCCCAGTCAGTTGCCCCAAATCGAGCAGGTGCTGCCATGGCTGGAGCAGCTTTTTGATGCCTGGGACGAGCGGCGCCGGCAGCGCGAACGCGAAGCCGCCGAGCGCGAGGCGCTGGAAGTCGCCGTCCAGGACGATGGCGAGACCGACGTCTTCGCCGATGACGACGGCGACGCGCCGGATGGCGACGACGATCACGGGAAAAAGAAGAAAAAAAAGAAGAAGCACGGCAACAAGGACAAATAGGCGCTGACCGCGCCTACTGCGCGGACCGATCATCCTTTTGCGGCAGCATGCCCATGCGCTCGAACTGCCAGCGCATGGCGCGGTACCAGACATAGCCGACCGCCGCGCCGCAGGCCGCCAGGATGACGAGATTGGCGCTGCTGTAGGAACCGCTCCACCACATCATCCACGCGGTCCACAGCGCCATGAAGATGACGGCACCGGCTTTCAGAGAGATCAGGGGGCGGCTCATGGTGATGCTCACGGTTTGCTCAAAAACTTCGGCGAACATCCTCGCGCGTCGCGAGGTCCTCGACCGTGAGAGAGGTCACGTAGGCCGCTAGCTGAAGCGCAGCCGCGAGCGCTCCTTCGCCTTCTCGGCCTCCACTGCGCGATCCCGCGCCGGCGCGTGGGTGTGCAGTGAGGTCAGAAGCCGCCGCGCCGCCTCCGACACCTCCGTCACCGCACGATCGAATGCCGCCTCATTGGCCTGCGATGGCTTGTTGAAGCCGGACAGCTTGCGCACGAATTGCAGCGCGCTGGCGTAAATCTCGTCCTCCGTCGCCGGCGGCTCGAAGTTGAACAGCGTCTTGATGTTGCGGCACATAAGTTCCTCCTGAAAGGCGCTTCGGTTCGAGGACGATCGGCGTCAGCCCAATGCTACATGCCGGGTCCGCCGGTGTCATCGGCACCACGGTGGGTCAGAACGGAACGGGGACGCGAAGCCGCTCGAAGAAGGCGCGCCCCTTCGGCGTGAGACGAAGAGCACGTGGAATGCAATGCGGCACGAGCGCGTGCGTCTCGACCAGCCGCTTCAGGAGCGCATTGGCAAACGGGCCCGCTAGATGCGGAACACGCTCGGTCCAATCGTTGCAGAGGCGCATGTGAGGATCACGGCCCGGCTTGAAGTCGATCTCCTCGGTGCAACACCAGGCCAGGCCCTGCTCGGTGAGGGAGCCCTCTGTGCCACGCATCGCAATCAGTTCGCGGCACATCAGACCGTCCGCGCAGCGCGACGCCGAGCTGACCCGCGAGATGGCAATAGCAGGCCCGCGACTGCCGGAGTGGCGTCGGCACGCTTCGCATGCGTTCGGCATGATCGGCCCTGATGGCGACATTGACGAGGTTCTCGATCAGGCCCGCGACCTCGTCGTCGGCAATCCGATAATACCGGAACCGACCTTGCCGCCACACCGAAAGCAGCCGCGCCTCCGTCAGCTTCTGGAGATGCGCGCTGGCGCTTTGCGGCGACACGCCGGCTAGCGATGCGAGTTCCCCCGCGGGCAGCGCCTTGCCGCCGAACAGCGCACTCACCATGGCTTCGCGCGCGGGATCGCTCAAAGCCTCTGTGAGCCGCGAAAACCCTGATTGAACCGATCGTCGTGCGACCATCATCAGATACTCCCGACCCTGATCTGGGCCCCCCGCCGCGTCATCGCAATCATACCAAAGGCGGTCATTTCAGGATTCGGTGAAACTTTGGCGGCGCGTCCTCTGCGATCCTTGGGACATGTCCCTCGAATCCAGAGGATTACACCATGATCAACGAAGCCCACCAAAGGGATGCAGAACGCATATGCAAGCTGTGGGACGAAGCCCTTGGCGCCAAGGATCTTGAGGCATCGCTTGCGCTCTATGCCGATGACGCATCCATCGAAAGCCCGCTGGTCCGACATCTCATGAAGACCCCGATCGGCATCGTCAAAGGCAAGGACAATTTGCGCAGCTTCATTGCGCGCGTTTTCCAGACCAATCCGCCTCAGCGAAAGCGCTTCAAGCAAGGCTTTTTCACGGACGGCCGTATCGTCACCTGGGAATATCCACGCGTCTCTCCCGACGGCGACCAGATGGAGCTGGTCGAGATCATGGAGATCGACAAGGGCCTGATACAGCGCCACAGGGTTTATTGGGGCTGGTACGCGCTCGGTTTTCTCAAGCACGAATGAGTCGGCGGGCTCGTTCGCCGGCTGCCTAAATATTTCCGTTTTGGCGATGCATCGCCGCAAAAAACGTTTTGACGGCCGGCCTTGTATCCGCTCTGACCCTCGGGGCGATGCTGTTAGGATCGCCCTCGAAGCGGCCCGAATGAAGCGAGCTGCACAGGAGAGAGAGAGAACCATGAAAGCTTCGTGCGCGGCGCTGTCGGCCGGCCTGCTGTCAATTTCGATGTCGGCGATGGCCGCCGACTATCCAGCCCCGAAGCAGGGCGACTGGGTCGCCAGGGATTTCAAGTTCCACACCGGCGAGACCATGGCGGAGCTGAAGCTGCACTACACCACGATCGGCGAGCCGACCGGGCAGCCCGTGCTGGTGCTGCACGGCACCGGCCAATCGGCCGCGGGCATGCTGACGCCGGCCTTCGCGGGCGAATTGTTCGGCGCCGGGCAGCCGCTCGATGCGTCGAAATATTACATCATCATTCCCGATGCGGTCGGCCATGGTAAATCGTCAAAACCGTCGGACGGGATGAAGACGAGCTTTCCAAAATATGATTACGACGACATGGTCGCGGCGCAGTACCGCCTCGTGACGGAAGGACTCGGTATCAAGCACTTGCGCCTCGTGATCGGCAATTCCATGGGCGGCATGCAGACCTGGCTGTGGGGCGAGAAATATCCGCAAAGCATGGATGCGCTGGTGCCGATGGCCTCGCAGCCGACCGAGATGGCATCGCGCAACTGGATGATGCGGCGGATCATGCTCGACACCATCCGCAGCGATCCCGACTACAACGGCGGCAATTACACGAGCCAGCCGCGGATGATGAAATACGCCATCGTCGCCTATGGCATCGCCAGCATCGGCGGGACGCTCGCCTATCAGGCCCAGGCGCCGACGGCGGCGAAGGCCGACAAGATGGTCGACGAACGGCTCGCTGCACCAATCACCGCGGATGCCAATGATTTCGTCTGGCAGTGGGAATCCTCGCACGACTACAATGCCTCGGAGCCGCTGGAGCGGATCGAGGCGCCGCTGCTGCTGATCAACGCTGCTGACGACGAGCGCAATCCGCCAGAGACGGGCGTCACTGAAGCGGCGATGAAGCGGGTCAAGAACGGCCGCCTGTACCTAATCCCTGCGAGCACGGAGACGCGCGGCCACGGCACCACCGGCAACGCAAAGTTCTACGTCGAGCAACTCCGGCAATTGCTCCAGACCGCCCCGCAGCGGGCGATGTGAAAGCGGTGCGCCGCCGTTGATTTCGCATCGCATCAACCGCCGCGCATGCGCGCCGCCGCGATCGTGGCAATCCCGTCGGTCAGGCCGTGGTGTGGTACGTACACCATCGGGCCGCATCATCATCAGCTGCTTTGTGCCGGCAGATGCTGTCTAGCGCATCATGACATGCCGGATTTCGTTAGCTGAGAGCAACCCGATCAGGTAGTTTGAGGCGCAGCTCAAACGGAGGCACGCCGTTGACCGATCTTTGCGCCGAAGACCTCGCCACCATCTATCCGAAACCGAGCCCGCGCGTGATCGCGAAAGCGCGGCCCGCGATCGACGTGCATGCCAGGAAGTTCATCGAGATGTCGCCGTTCTGCGTGCTGGCGACGTCAGGCGCTGATGGCAGCGTCGATGCCTCGCCGCGCGGCGGCGGTCCCGGCTTCGTCCATGTCGCGGGCCCCAACCAGTTGCTGATGCCCGATCGTTCCGGCAACAACCGGATCGACAGTCTCAGGAATGTCGTCGAAGGCTCGAGCTTCGTGCACCTGCTGTTCTTCGTGCCAGGCATCGACGAGACGCTGCGCGTCGGCGGACGCGGCACGCTGTCCGCCGATCCGGAGCTGCTCGGCTCGATGGTCGAGTTCGGCAAACCGCCGCGCGCGGTGCTCAGCGTCACGGTGAGCGAGGTCTACTTCCACTGTGGCAAAGCCTTGATGCGCTCAAAGCTGTGGTCGCCGGAGGTGAAGGTGCAGCGCGCGGTGATGCCGAGCATCGTCGAGGTCATTCACGACCAGACGGGCTTGGGCGAGCCGGAGAGCCAGGACATAGTGGAAGCGCGCTACAAGACGCAGCTGTAGCTTGCCATAACGATTACGGTGTCGTCCCGGACAAGCGAGCTCCTGGAAAACGCGGAGCGTTTGTCCAGAGCGAGCGCAGATCCGGGCCCCCCGCGCGAGCGCTTGCGCTCGTCGCGATAAGCACAAGCAGCACTTTGATGAAGACTGGCAAAATTGCCAGTTCGCGCAACAACACCGGCCTGCGGTTATGGGTCCCCGCCTTCGCGGGGACGACATTGGCGCATGTTGCGAGCGCGGACCTTAATGCCCTTCGCCCTCGAGTCCGCCGACGTGCTTCTGGGTGTAGAGCTCGAGGCCGATGCGGCCGATCAGGTCGAGCTGGGTCTCGAGGAAGTCGATGTGGTGCTCCTCGTCGCTCATCAGCTTCTCGAACAGGTCGCGCGTGACGTAGTCCTTCACGCTGTGGCAGTAGGTGGCCGCTTCCTGGTAGAGAGCGCGCGCGCTGATTTCGGCGGCGAGATCGCAATCGATGATCTCCTTGACGTTCTGGCCGATGCGCAGGGGATCGAGCACCTGCATGTTCGGGAAGCCGTCGAAGAACAGGATGCGCTCGGTGAGCTTGTCGGCGTGCTCCATCTCCTCGATGGATTCCTTGCGCCAGACCTTGGCCATGTCGCGCAGGCCCCAATTGTCGAGGAAGCGGTAGTGCAGCCAGTATTGATTGATCGCGGTGAGCTCGTGACGCAGTGCCTTGTTGAGATATTCGATTACTTTCGCGTCGCCCTGCATGATTCACTCCAGCTCTTGCGGCCTCATCGGTAATAAACCGAATTTAGAACGCTTCTAAAACAAGTTTGGAACGAGAGCAACCCATCGCAGGGTCGCACCCGGGGATAAGCTCAGCCGATTGAAGAAAAAGAAGTCAGCAGGCAGCGAGTGCGAAGTCGGCGGGCTCGACGATTTCGTCGTTGGCGGCGACCTGGTGGCTATGCGGGCAGCCGGCACAGCAGGACTTGGCGCACGGGCCGAGAGCTTCATCGATGATGGTCTTGATGGTGCGCGCGCAGCGTCCGCATTCGGCGCTACAACCGAGGCAGCCATAGACCTGCTTGGCATGACGCACAGCGTCGTCGGAATCGGCGACGGCGGCGCGGATGTCGTCATCGCTCAACACGTTACAGGAACAGACGATCATGGAAAGCGGCAGGCCCTTCGGTGATGCGCCAACATCGATATTTAAGGGCTCGGCCGGATGCAAAAGGAAAAACCGGTATTTGAAGCTATTCCAAACTGAGCCGCGATTCAGCCTAGAACGGGTCTAAAAAGACAACTTACTCTGGATCAAGGTTGCAACCGAAAGCAGGCCTAATCGCCGCCTCCGCCACCACCGCTGTCCCCGCCTCCGCCGCAATCGCCACCACTGCCGCCGCTGTCACTACTGCCGCTGTCACTGCTGACGCTACAGGAGCCGCTGTCGCTCGGACTACCGGAACTATCGACCGACGAAGTATCGCTGGAGAACCAGCTCCCCAGCGCAAAGCCGTCAGTGCTTCCAGAATAGCTGTCGCCGCTATCGGCTCCGGCACCCGCGCGCGAGCGCCACCGGCTGCGGTTCTGCACATGGGTCATCAAGACGAAGCAGATGACCGAGGTGGCCCCGACGGCGATCAGGGCGCTCATCATCAGACTGTTCATGGCTTGTTGCTCGGATTTCGTGCCTCGCGGGAGCCGCCTCCCGCACGCATTCGTCGTCTTCCGCACGCATTCCGTTCATTGATCATTCAAGCAGGATATGGAACCTTGGGTGCGGAACCACGTCCGCGTCCGCTGTGAAAGGTGAAATCCATGAAGAAATCGCTCCTGGCACTCGCTGCCGCCGCCACCCTGGCCGCATCGGCGCTTGCGCCTGCGCCAGCCCATGCGCAGCGCGGTGTCGCCGCGGGCGTGGCCGCCGGCATCGTCGGCGGTGCCATCGTCGGGGGCGCGCTGGCATCCCCGTATTACTACGGACCCGGCCCCGGTTACTATTATGGTCCCGGCTATCCGCCCCCGCCCCGCTACTACGGCCCGGGCCCGGGCTATGCCGCCGACGACTATTATGGCGGCTGCGTCTGGCAGCGGCAGCGCTTCTGGGACGGTTATGCCTGGCGTGTGCGCCGCGTCCGGGTCTGTGGCTAAGACGCAAAAAGCCGGTTCATTACGGACACCCCGCTCATCTCGGGGCCCGAAAAAGACCGCTTTTTCTCGTCACAGCTCCGCGTGCGTTTACCGTGGATTGACCATTTGCGCGCTTCCTAGCCCAGAGGCCAATTTCATCAGAGTGTGCGTGAACCTTTGAACCCCTGACGTTCCTAACAAGGAGCGTCCATCTCCCAGGAGAGCCAAGAGCATGAAGAAGACTTTTGTTGCCGCCCTCACGGTTGCGACGATCGCCGGTTCGCTGGTGACCGCCACTCCGCCCGCCAAAGCCAATGACGGCGTCGGCGCCGGCATCGCAGCCGGCCTGATCGGCGGCGCCATCGTCGGCGGCGCCATCGCGTCGAGCCGTCCGGCCTATGGCGGACCGGTCTACGTGGCCGAGCCCCCGCCGCCTGCGCCCTGCTACTGGCAGCGCCAGCGTTACTGGGACGGTTACGGCTGGGTCGTCCGCCCGGTTCGCGTCTGCTACTGATCTGATCGCACGGCGCAAACGCGTCACGATCGAAGCCCGGCCGAGACCATCGGCCGGGCTTTTTTCTTTTCGGTCGCCTTATCGCGCCGCCTGGATCGAGCGCAGCACCTCTTCGCTCGGCCAGCAATCGACCTTCAACCCCGCCGACTTCTGATAGGCGCCAAGCGCCGCGCGCGTCAGCATGCCCGCCTTGCCATCGAGCTTGTCCTTGTAGAGCCCGATGCGCGTCAACCCGCGCTGCATCGCTTCGACATCCTTCGTTCGCAGTTGCTTCGAGGTCGACCAGGGCGTCGCAAACGGCAGCGCGCTCGTCATGCGATCGCTGAGATGGCCGACGAACAGCACGTAGAGATCGGAGAAATTGTATTCCTTGATGACGAAGTAGTTTTTCGTGGTCAGGAACGAGGGGCCGTAGATGCCTTCGGGCTGGAGCAGCGACGCCGGCTGCGCCAGTTCAGCCGCACTCAGCTTTTGCCCGCGCACCGGCACAAAGCCCTCGCGCAGCCACTGGCCGATCGGTTTCGTCACCTCCGGCACGCCGCTGGTGCAATCGACCTTCGCCGGCGCCTGCACCTCATAGGCCCAGCGCACACCGCTCTGCCAGCCCTTGTTGACGAGCTGCTGCGCGGCAGAGGCCAGCGCGTCCGGCACCGAATGCCAGATGTCGATGCGGCCATCGCCGTCGAAATCGACGCCGTGCTTGTAGTATTCGGAGGGCAGGAACTGCGTGAGGCCGGTGGCGCCGGCCCAGGACGCGCGCATGTCCTTACGCGTCACCACGCCCTCGCCAAGGATTTTCAGCGCCAGGATGAACTCGTTGCGGTACGTATCCTTGCGCCGGCCGACATAGGCCTGGGTCGCAAGCACGCGCACGAGATCATAAGGCAGCGTGTAGCGGCCATAGTCGGTCTCACGACCCCAGATCGCGAGCATGACGGTGGCAGGCACGCCAGAGCTCTTCTCGATTTGGGTGAGCGCGTCGCGATATTTTTGCAGCAGCCGCTGTCCCTCGCCGGCCAGCCGCGCGATCGAGGCTTCCTTGATGTAATCCGCCGGCACCTGCACGAACTCGGCCTGCGACGGCGCGCCGGTCGCGGGTCGTCCCGGCAGGATCAGATCGGGCAGCTTGTAATCAGGCTCGAGCCCGCGC
This sequence comes from Bradyrhizobium sp. CCGUVB23, assembly GCF_024199885.1. Taxonomy (NCBI): domain Bacteria; kingdom Pseudomonadati; phylum Pseudomonadota; class Alphaproteobacteria; order Hyphomicrobiales; family Nitrobacteraceae; genus Bradyrhizobium; species Bradyrhizobium sp. CCGUVB23. The sequence continues at coordinate 6,320,148 of NZ_JANADQ010000001.1, read as the reverse complement.
GTCTGCTCATCGAACGTCGCACGCGACACGCCCTCAGCCTGCGCCTCCGGCCACAGCGATGCGATGAACTGGGTGAAGGCGGCGTCGGCGGCGTGGGCGGACGACCAGCCGCAGGTGACCACGATCACTGCAGCAATGAGCGCCCGCCGCATCATGCTGAAATCACCGCGTCAGCTTCTTGTACTTCACGCGATGCGGAATGATGCTGTCCTGGCCGAGGCGACGCATCTTGTCTTTCTCGTAGTCCTGGAAGTTGCCCTCGAACCATTCGACATGGCTGTCGCCTTCGAAGGCCAGGATGTGGGTCGCGATGCGGTCGAGGAACCAGCGATCGTGGCTGATGATGACGGCGCAGCCGGCAAAATCCTCCAGCGCCTCTTCGAGCGCGCGCAGCGTATCGACGTCGAGGTCGTTGGTCGGTTCGTCGAGCAGCAGGACGTTGGCGCCGGACTTGAGCATCTTGGCAAGATGCACGCGGTTGCGTTCACCGCCCGACAGCGCGCCAACCTTCTTCTGCTGGTCGGCTCCCTTGAAGTTGAACGACGAGCAGTAGCCGCGCGAATTCACTTCCTTCTTGCCGAGCAGGATCAGCTCGTTGCCGCCGGAGATTTCCTCCCACACGGTCTTCTTGCCGTCGAGCGCATCGCGCGACTGGTCGACATAGCCGAGATGCACGGTCTCGCCGACCGTGATGGTGCCGTTGTCCGGGGTTTCCTGCTTGGTGATCATCTTGAACAGCGTGGTTTTGCCGGCGCCGTTCGCGCCGATCACGCCGACGATGCCGCCGGGCGGCAGCTTGAAGGTGAGATCGTCGATCAAGAGGCGGTCACCATAGCCTTTGCTGAGGCCTTCGAAGTCGACGACATTGGCGCCGAGCCGCTCGGCGACGGGAATGATGATCTGTGCGGTCTGGCTCTGCTTCTCGCTCGCCTGCTTCAACAGCTCTTCATAACGCTGATAGCGCGCCTTGGATTTTGCCTGACGCGCCTTCGGCGAGGACGCGACCCACTCCTGCTCGCGGGCCAGCGTCTTCTGGTGCGCGGCTTCCTCACGGCCTTCCTGCTCGAGCCGCTTCTGCTTCTGCACCAGCCAGGACGAGTAGTTGCCCTCGTAGGGAATGCCACGGCCGCGATCGAGCTCGAGGATCCAGCCCGTGACGTTGTCGAGGAAGTAGCGGTCGTGGGTGACGATCAGGATCGCGCCGGGATAGTTGCGCAAGTGCCCTTCAAGCCACGACACGGATTCCGCGTCGAGATGGTTGGTCGGTTCGTCCAGCAACAGCAGCTCGGGCTGGTCGAGCAGCAGCCGGCACAGCGCGACGCGGCGGCGCTCACCGCCGGACAGTTTCGTGACGTCGGCATCGTCGGGCGGGCAGCGCAGCGCGTCCATGGCCTGGTCGACCTTGCTGTCGAGATCCCAGAGGCCCTGGGCCTCGATCTCATCCTGGAGCTTGGTCATTTCGTCGGCAGTCTCGTCCGAGTAGTTGACGGCGAGCTCGTTGTAGCGGTCGAGGATCGCCTTCTGCTTGGCGACGCCCTGCATGACGTTCTCGCGCACCGAAAGCTTCGGATCGAGCTGCGGCTCCTGCTCGAGATAGCCGACGCGGGCGCCGTCGGCGACCCACGCCTCGCCGGTATACTCCTTGTCGAGGCCCGCCATGATCTTGAGGAGGGTCGACTTACCGGAGCCGTTGACGCCGAGCACGCCGATCTTGGCGTCCGGGTAGAAGCTCAGGCGGATGTTGTCGAGCACCTTGCGGGTCGGGTAGCTCTTGGTCAGACCTTCCATGAAATAGACGAACTGGCGCGCCATCGGTCCCGTAAAACCTTCGATTTGAGGAAATTTGCTTGCCGCCGATGTAGCGATCCCGCCCCCAAAGGGCAACGTTTTCCCTCTGTTCACCACGGTTGAATACGGGATGGACACCATCCGGACGGCCGATCCGGACAATTGAAACCATTTTTTAATAAAGCAGGCCAAAGCTGGTCGTGGCGCCAGAAAAAGCGCCACCCGCGGCAGAAGCGGCGGGGAGAACAGCGAGGCCGTATCATGGCAATGATCGAGACAACCTCTCATCCCGTCCCGGCAGGAGCCGGAGGCTCTAACCTCTTTGCCGAGTTCCGCGCGTTCTGGGTCCGGTTCTTCGCCACGGCTTTCAATCCCTACCGCCCGGAACTGCACTACATGCGCGGCCCCGGCCCCGCCTGGCGCGCCAAGCACGGCATGGATGCGCCGTTCCGCCTGAAGCCGCGCGACCTCTGACGCCTCGCCTGCTGCCGGATTTTTGAAGCTTCCCGCCGCTTGCGCCGGCTGCCGATTGCGCGCAAGCATGGCGAGGTTCGATCGATGGCGTCTCCTGCCCGCGCTATCGCCCCTCGCCATGGATGGACGGTTTCCCCGATGACACGGCTGCGCTGTGCAATTCTCGACGACTATTTCAACATCGCCCAAGACGTCGCCGACTGGTCGAAGATCTCCGACCGTGTCGACGTCACGGTGTTCAACCATCCCTTCGCCTCCGAGCAGGCTGCGGCCGGCGCGCTCGGAGATTTCGAGATCATCTGCGCGATGCGCGAGCGCACGGCGTTTCCCAAGAGCCTGTTCGAGGCGCTCCCCAAGCTGAAGCTGCTGCTGACCTCCGGCATGCGCAACGCCGCGATCGACATGGCGGCGGCGAAGGCGCGCGACGTCGTGGTCTGCGGCACGCAATATTCCCGCGATCCGACCGCCGGGCTGACCATGGGCCTGATCCTGGAATTGACCCGCGGCATCGGCCGCGAGAACGCGCGCATGCATGCGGGCGAGCCCTGGCAGACTTTTGCCGGCATCGAAATCGAGGGCCGGACGCTTGGCGTTGTCGGGCTCGGCAAGCTCGGCAGCAAGGTCGCGGGCATCGCGAAGTCGTTCGGCATGAACGTCATCGCATGGAGCCCCAACCTGACGGCCGAGAAATGCGGAGAACTCGGCGTCGGCTACGCCAGCAAGGAAGAGCTGTTTGCGAAGGCCGATATCATCACCATCCACGTGGTGCTGAGCGAGCGCTCGCGGGGACTGGTCGGCGCCGCCGATCTCGCGCGGATGAAGCCGACCGCCTATCTCGTCAACACCGCGCGTGGGCCGATCGTCGACGAGGCGGCGCTGCTCGAGGCGCTGCAACAGAAGAAGATCGCGGGTGCCGGCATCGACGTGTTCTCGATCGAGCCGCTGCCGACCGATCATCCAATCCGCAAGCTCGACAATGTCGTGCTGACGCCGCACCTCGGCTACGCCACCGCGGACGGGCTACGCATCCATTACGGCCAGATGGTCGAGGCGATCGACGCCTGGACGAAGGGCAGCGAGCCACAGCGAAGGCTCACCTGATCAAAACTCCGCAACCGTCATTGCGAGCGTCTGGTGACACCGAGCCGCGCGGAGATGGGGAGGTGCTCGTCTCATCACAGGCGCCCTTCGCGTTCAACCGCCCGATCCGTCAAACAGCTGCAGATAATCCTTGAGATAGAAATGTATCGCCTGGTCGGCCAAGAACAGTAACAAAACACTCGACAGCAGGATCGCCCCCATCCTGACGATGTCTCTCCGGCTATTTATGCGATACGCGCGGTAAATGAGATAGGCGGCTACAGCGCCCCATGCCCACATCAAGATCTCGTCCGGAAAGTCACGCGCCGCACCATATGCGGTCTCGCTTGGGTATCCGTGTGAGCGGACCGCGAGAGAAAGGACCGACATTGCGGGCATCAGCGAGAACGAAATCGCCAACATAGAGCGATATGCCCACGTCATGAGCAAGCACCTGCGGGTTCACGGAGCCAGATATTCTATTCCGTCATCCGCCCTGCCCGAAATCGAGTTGCAGATAGTCCTTGAGATAGAAATCGACAGCGTGTTTGGCAGACAAGAACAACAAAACGTACGACAGCAGAATCACCCCGAGATGGACAACGCCTCTCCGATTATTTACGCGGAATGCGCGGTAGATGAGATAGAGCGCTAACGCGAAGCTTACCCAGATCAAAACCTGTCGAGGAAGTTCAACCGCCCTATCATACTCGGTAATATGGCTATCGGGAAAACCTGCAAACATCAAAGAGAATACAAGATCCTGGGCAAAGGCTAACGGCGTCAGCGAAAACAAAACTGCCAATAGCGCGCGAGATGTCCGTTTCATGCACCGAACCACGCGATCATTTCAGCCCGCCAATATTCTCGCGGCGTGGTTCGAAGGTGAGCCGTCCAGGTTGTCTTGACCTTGCGGCGTGGCGCGTGATCCCATTTGCAGCCGCCCAGGTCTTGCCCTATCGGAGCAGGTCAGGACACTCCAGACAGGAGACCTAGCGCACCGTGACGGGCGCCGGCAGCGGCGGCACCACGGTCGGCTGCGCGCCCGGGGCCGGGCCGGCTTGAGCGGCCATCGGGGCAGGCGCAGCAATGCCGGGCGCCGGCGCAGCAGATGCGGTCGCTGTACCCGGCGGCGGGCCGCCCGGCATCACGACGACGCGGGTGCCAACCTTGACGCGATCGAACAGGTCGGAGACGTCCTCGTTCAGCATGCCGATGCAGCCCGAGGAGACGAACTTGCCGATCGTCGAGGGCTGGTTGGTGCCGTGGATGCGGTAGACGGTCGAGCCGAGATACATTGCGCGCGCGCCGAGCGGATTGCCGGGACCGCCGGCCATGAAGCGCGGCAGATAGGGCTGGCGTTCGATCATTTCCGTCGGCGGATGCCAATCCGGCCACTCAGCCTTGCGGGTGATCTTTTGCACGCCGGTCCAGGTGAAACCGTCGCGACCGACGCGCACGCCGTAGCGGATCGCACGGCCACTGCCGAGCACATAGTAAAGGTAGGTGTTCGGGGTATCGACGACGAGCGTGCCGGCCGGCTCCTTGGTCTGGAACGCGACTTCCTGGCGGCGCAGGTTCGGCGACAACTGCGTGGGCGCAGCGTCAGGCTGCTCCTCGGGGGGAAGCGCCGCAACCGTCATCGGTTGGCCATTCGGACCGGCAGGCCGGACGGCGCCGGTCGCGGCGGGTCCACCGACGCCTTCCGGCGGACGCAGACCGTCATCGGCGCCCTGCGGCGCGGCCGGACGGTCGGCATAGATCACTGCGGGCGGGCCCGCGGGGCGGCCATAGCGGGGATCATCCGGCGACATCACCGGGCCCTGCGGCGCATTGTTGGAATAGACCGGCGCACCGGCCGGACGGCCGTAACGCGGATCGTCCGGCGACATCACCGGGCCCTGGGGCGCGTTGTTGGAGTAGACCGGGGCACCCGCGGGGCGGCCATAGCGCGGATCATCCGGCGACATCACCGGACCGGACGGGCCGGGCGGCGGCAGCGCGGCAGAATTCCGCGGCTGCTGCGGCGGCATCGCGTCGTCGTCATCATCGAGCGCGTCGAAATTCGGCACGCGGTCGCCGGGACGATATTCGGACGGGTAGCCCTGCTGGTAGACCGGGGCCTGCTGGACCGGATAGCTCTGCTGAGCCTGCGCGAGCGAGGTTCCCGCCGCAGCGGCTGTCGCGGCAGCGCAAATCGTCAGAAAATGTTTGATCATCATCGCCCTAGTTTAGACCCCCGGCCCAACCGGACCGTTAACGGCACATGGACGAAGATCGCGGCACATTCAAGACAAAACAGGCCGATTTGGGCCTGATTTGGTGATTTGTGATCGGCAGCGCGACCGTTGCTTCGGTGCATCACGGACCGGAAATCGCGCGGGCGCGCAGGTCGCCGGACTCTCCGCCCCCGATTTTTGCGGAACGGCTCAGGAGTGTTCGGGTATTCTCGAATCAGCCTGATTCGCCCTCCGCTTTGACCAGCTTCCCGCGCGGCGAACGCGGCAACTCAGTACCGTAACCGCGTTCAGATGGCTCAAGGGCCTTGGCACCAACCTGCCAAGGCGGAAATTGCGCTTCGATGCTTCCCGGCTTTCGCTTCCTGTTTGCCGCGATCCTGTTGTCTACCTCCATCCTGGTGTTCGGCTTAGGGGCCGCCGCGCTGCTGCGGGCGACGCATGAGCAGTTCGTCAGCAATCCGTCCTGGCGAAACGGCCCGCAGGAGCAGGTGTTTGCGCAAGCGACCGAGCCGGTGCTCGCGGCGCTCCGCGCCGAGCCGCTGCCGCCCTCGACGTCGGTGCGAGACGAGGTCCCGACCGTCGGCCTTCCCGAAAGCGGACCTGAACAGGTTGCCGCACTGACACCGGAGATGGGCAGCGAGCCGGTGGCATCGGCTGCCGGCGAACCGGCCGCTGCTGAAGCGCCCCCTCCGCCGGCCGAGATACCGGCGCCGCAATCCGCATCGGCCGAAACCACAGCTTCGACCAGCGAGACCATGCCCGCTACCGGCGAGGCGGTGCCGACGCCGGTCGCCTCACCCGAGCCGCAACAGGCTGACGCCGCCAGCCCCGCGCCATCGGAAACAATTACAGAGGTCGCAGCGCTCGCTGCTGCCACGACGGTCGCCGCGCAGGATCCGCCGGCGAAAGCGAAGGCCGCGAGCGACACGGCCGACAAGCAGGCCACCAAGCAGCGCGCGCATAAGAAACGCCACCCGATCGTGCGGCGCCCGCCACCACCGCCAATGCCAGGGCAGCAGATCTTCAATCCCTTCGCCACGCAGCCGCTACAGCAGTATCAGCAGCAATATCAGCAGCCGGCCTACGCGGCGACCACCCGCACACGCTGAGCGGACCTCACGCCGGCCCCGTCGCAATGGCCGGGCCGCCTTCCTGGCCCCATTCCGACCATGATCCGTCATAAAGCGCGGTGTTGGTGACGCCTAACCGATAGAGCGCGAGCGTCAGCACGCCGGCGGAAACGCCGGAGCCGCAGCTCGTCACGATCGGTGCGTCGAGCTTGACCCCCGCGCCGGTAAACGCCTTCCGCAGATCATCGAGCGGCTTCATTTCGCCGGTCGCGGCATCGAACAATTGGGCGTAGGGCACGTTGCGGGCGCCCGGGATGTGGCCGGAGCGGATGCCCGGCCGCGGCTCCGCGGCGCGGCCCTCGAAGCGCTCTGCCGGACGCGCATCGATCACCTGCTCGGCACGGCTTTCGACGTTGGCGATCAACTGCTGCATGCTGCGCACGCGCTTCGGATCGTAGCTTGCCTTGAACGTCGCGGGCTTCGGCTTCACCTCGCCGCCCTCCACGGGACGCCCCTCTGCGCGCCACTTCTTCAGCCCGCCATTGAGGATGCGCACGTTGCTGTGGCCGTAGGACAAAAACATCCACCACGCCCGCGGTGCGGCGACCCAGCCGCCGGCATCGTAGATTACGACGGTATCGGCATTGCCGATGCCGAGAATGCCAACGTCACGGCCGAATTGCTCGGCGCTCGGGAACATGTGCGGCAACGGGTTGGAATGGTCGGACACCGCGTCGACATCGAAGAACACCGCTCCCGGCAGATGCGCGGCGAGATAGTCGTCCTTCGGCAGCGGCAGCACGCCCGGCAGCTTGAAGGTGGCGTCGAGCACCTTCACGTTGGCATCGTTGATGTGGGCGGCGAGCCATTCGGTGGAGACGAGGGGATCGGTGGTGGTCATTGCATGCATTTCCTTGTCGTCATTCCGGGGCGCGCGTGAGCGAGGTTGAAGCAGTGCGCGTCAAAACGCCGCTGTCATCGCCCGGCTTGAACCGGGCGATCCAGTATTCCAGAGGCGGTCGCGATTGAGCCGAGAGGCCGCGGCGTACTGGATTCCCCGCTTTCGCGGGGAATGACGCCGGAGCTGGGAGTGACAGCGAAGCACCCTCACCCCTTCTTCGGCTCCCACTTTTCCACCGGCCCGCCGGCATCGCGCCAGGCGGCATAACCGCCGGCGATGTGGGCGACGGGTTTGAGACCCATGTCCTGCGCGGTCTTGGCGGCGAGCGCGGAGCGCAGGCCGCCGGCGCAATGGAAGACGAACTTCTTGTCCTCCTGGAAGATCGGCTTCGCATAGGGGTTCTGCGGATCGATCCAGAATTCGAGCATGCCGCGGGTACAGGCAAACGCGCCGGGAATGCGGCCGTCGCGCTCGATCTCGCGGGGGTCGCGGATGTCGACGATCACGACGTCGCCGCTCTTGGAGATTTCGATGGCGTCCTTGGCGGTGAGCGTTTCGATCTCGGCATTGGCCTCGTCGACCAGCGCCTTGATGCCGCGGGTGATGTTTTGGGGCATGTGCTTCTCCCTCGTTTCTCTCTCGTCATTCCGGGGCGCGCGCAGTGCGAGCCCGGAATCCATTCTTCCACTGACACCGCGGCCCGATGGGATTCCGGGCTCGATGCTTCGCATCGCCCCGGAATGACAGCGTGTGTGGTCAGTGCGTCAGCTCCTTCATCGCGCCCTCGAGCCCCTCGATGGTGATCGGGAACATGCGGTTGGCGAAGATGCGGCGGATGATGGTGGTCGATTCCGAATAGTCCCAGTGCTTCTGCTGCACCGGGTTCAGCCACACCGCATGCGGATAGGTGCGGATGATGCGATCGAGCCAGACCGAGCCCGGCTCCTCGTTGACGTGCTCGACCGAGCCGCCCGGCACCATGATCTCGTAAGGCGACATCGAGGCGTCGCCGACGAACACGACCTTGTAGTCGTGCGGATATTTGTGCAGCACGTCCCAGGTCGGCGTGCGGTCGGTGAAACGCCGCTTGTTCTGCTTCCACACGCCCTCATAGAGGCAGTTGTGGAAGTAGAAATACTCCATGTGCTTGAACTCGCTCTTCGCCGCCGAGAACAGCTCCTCGACCTGCTCGATATGCGAATCCATCGAGCCGCCGATGTCGAAGAACACCAGCAGCTTGACCGCGTTGCGCCGCTCGGGGCGCATGACGACGTCGAGATAGCCGTGGTTGGCGGTTTGCTTGATCGTATTGTCGAGATCGAGTTCGTCCGGCGCACCGGTGCGGGCGAATTTGCGCAGGCGGCGCAGCGCGACCTTGATGTTGCGGATGCCAAGCTCGACATTGCCGTCGAGATCCTTGAACTCGCGCTTGTCCCACACTTTCACGGCACGGTTGTTGCGGTTCTTCTCCTGCCCGATGCGCACGCCCTCGGGATTGTAGCCATAGGCGCCGAACGGCGAGGTGCCGGCGGTGCCGATCCATTTGCTGCCGCCCTGATGGCGGCCCTTCTGCTCCTCGAGCCGCTTCTTCAGAGTCTCCATGAGCTTGTCCCAGCCCATGGCCTCGATCTGCTTCTTCTCTTCTTCCGTGAGGTACTTTTCGGCGAGCTTCTTCAGCCACTCCTCGGGGATCTCCGCCTTGTCCATGGCGTCGAGCAGGCTTTCCAGCCCCTTGAACACGGTGCCGAAGACGCGGTCGAACTTGTCGAGGTTGCGCTCGTCCTTCACCAGCGAGGCGCGCGACAGATAGTAGAAATTCTCGACCGTGTAGTCCGCGAGGTCGGCGTCGAGCGCCTCCATCAGCGTGAGGTATTCGCGCAGCGTCACAGGGACCTGCGCGTCGCGCAATGAGGTGAAGAATTGCAGGAACATGGGTGACAGATTGCCCGTCGGATGGCTCCCGTCAAGAGGCGCGGCTTTCGGCCGAGGTCTGGACCGGGAGGCTTTTTGCTCTAGAATTGCCGCGCTTCAGGCTTGGTTTTGGGGATCTTTGCCATGGGAATTATCGCAGCGCTGATCATTGGCGCGATTGCTGGCTGGCTCGCCGGGAAAATAGTCCACGGGGCGGGATTTGGCCTCATCGGCAACATCGTGGTCGGCATCATCGGCGCGCTGGTCGCGGGCTGGATCCTGCCGCAGCTCGGCGTCGGACTCGCCACCGGCACGTTCGGCTCGATCCTGGACGCCACGATCGGCGCGGTGATTGTGCTCGTCATCCTTTCGCTGATAAAACGGGCTTGAAAAGCTTGACCTAACCCGGAACGGCCGCTCGGAGCGGCCGTTCCCATGTTGTGGCGGAGGTGCACCTCGCCCGATGACCAACAAGGACGCGCGATGAAGTTTACCGGCACCAAGGACTATGTTGCGACCGACGATCTCAAGGTCGCCGTCAACGCCTCGATCGTGCTGGAGCGCCCGCTGCTGGTGAAGGGCGAGCCCGGCACCGGCAAGACGGTGCTGGCCGAGGAAGTTGCGAAAGCGCTGAATGCGCCACTCCTCACCTGGCACATCAAGTCCACCACCAAGGCGCAGCAGGGCCTCTACGAATACGACGCGGTCTCGCGCCTGCGCGATAGCCAGCTTGGCGATGCCCGCGTGTCCGACATCAAGAACTACATCAAGCGCGGCAAGCTGTGGGACGCCTTCACCGCCGAGCAGCGCCCGGTGCTGCTGATCGACGAGATCGACAAGGCCGACATCGAGTTTCCGAACGACCTACTGCTCGAGCTCGACCGCATGGAATTCCATGTCTACGAGACCGGTGAGACGATCAAGGCGAAGCAGCGCCCGATCATGATGATCACCTCCAACAACGAGAAGGAGCTGCCGGACGCCTTCCTGCGCCGCTGCTTCTTCCACTACATCAAATTCCCCGACGCCGAGACCATGGGCCGCATCGTCGACGTCCACTTCCCCGGCATCAAGAAGCGCCTGGTCGAAGAAGCCTTACGCATCTTCTTCGAGGTGCGCGAGGTGCCCGGCCTGAAGAAGAAGCCCTCGACCTCCGAGCTGCTCGACTGGCTCAAGCTGCTCCTCAACGAGGAGATGACGCCGGAACAGCTCCGCGAACGCGACCCGCGCAAACTGATCCCACCGCTGCACGGCGCGCTGCTGAAGAACGAACAGGACGTGCACCTATTCGAGCGGCTGGCGTTCTTGAGCCGGCGGGAAGTGTAAGCCCTCCCTCTGTCGCAACGGCGCGGCGCCGTTGCTCCAACCACCGCTGTCATTCCCCGCGAAAGCGGGGAATCCAGTACGCCGCGGCCTCTCCGTATACTTGCACTTTTTCTGGAATAAGGATCGCCTGCCCCAGTGCGCAATTGCGCACAAGGCGGGCGATGACAGCGAGAGCGCAGGCAGAGCAGACTCCAACCTCGTCATTTCGAGCGCGGCGAAGCAATCCAGAATCCCTTCGCCGGCAAGATTGCTTCGCGGAGCCTGCTATCGGTGCACTATGGGCTGTCGACTTCAAAAACAGACAAAATTTCAGGACGAGGCAGTAGCGGCGGCGCATCGCCCGTCAAGCCATAGACCTCAATGCCCCTTAGCAAACCACAGCTCGAATAGATAAACACTCCGCTTTTGTGGTCGCTTTCATTCACCAGGAATTCACCGAGAATGTGGGCACCGGGCGGCGCTTCAGCATGTCCCTTGATTTGGAAGTTGATGCTGGCACACCCACATCGACATCGCCAAGGCGTGACTTCGGCCAACTCAAGCTGATCCATATACTGCTTTGCTTCTTCCGTGCCGTGCTGAAGCATCCAGCGAGCAAGATCGCGCTCGGCATCTGTGAGAGGACGATTTTGCTCTGTGCTCAAAATAACGTCTTCGGCTGACATTGACCCACGCTACCGTAGCCCGCAGGATGGGACAACGCCAGCGAGAGTGTAGGGTGGGTTCGCGTCAGCGTAACCCACCACTTCTTCAACAAGCGGACTGCAAAGAGGTGGGTGCAGCTAACCCACCCTTGTAAGATGCCCTCTCGCCACCGTTGTTTCCGGGACGTTCGCCGCTTCCAGCGACTGCTTGCGGCGGATCAGATCCGAGGCGCGGTCGGTTCGCGCGAGGATCAGTACTTCGCGACGAGCGGACCACCCCAGCGGTAGTTCACGCGAACCAGGCCGATGTCGATGTCCTGGCCGATACGGGCGGTTCCTGCAAACGCGCCCGGCGGAAGACCAAAGACTCCGGTGAAGTAGAAGTTCACGTCGCGATGACCCATGAACAGGTGATCGTATTCAACACCGACCGACCAGTTCGGAGCGAAGCCAAATTCGAGGCCAGCCCCCACCGTTCCACCCCAGCGGGTCTCGCTCGCAGTGTCGATCGCCAGCCCGGTCGGAATATCGGAAGCGCGATATTTGTCACGGACGACCGCGGCACCACCCTTCACATAGAGCAGCACGTTGTTCCAGGCATAGCCGACCTGGCCTGTGAACAGGCCGAACGCATCGATCCTTGATTCATCCTCGACGGTCGCGAAGACGAGGTTGGCATTGGCCCCCTTGAAATCAGCCCAGTTGCCCTGTGCTTCCACGCCGAACACCCAGCTCGCCGTCTGCCAGCGGTAGCCGATCTGACCGCCGACCGTGCCTCCCGTGGCATTGTGGCACCCCATGGAAGCGGGCGGAACGACGACCACTCCACCCATATTGATCAGGTCCCAGCACTTATGGGCAGAGCCTCCACCGCCATTGATGCCGATGTAGAAGCCGCTCCAGTCATAGATCGGAGCAACCACTGGAGGGGGCGCTTTGGTGTACGGCCGAGCCGCCAGATCAGCGGCCGAGGCAGGAGCGGCAAGTGCGACGAGGGCAAACGCGCCCAGCAAGATCTTCTTCATGGTGTCGACCCCGAAATCGAATCTACTGCGGAGCCCCCACGCACAACCTATCATTGTCCTCCAAAATTCACGTCACCCGAACGCCACACCGCAGAGAAAGGTGAGAGTTCCTCAACCGGACGTTGATACCGCAGCCATCGCGGGTTACGCGCAGCTCAAAGCGTAGATGGTAGATCGATCGGGTGGGTTAGCCGAAGGCGTAACCCGCCTCTTTGTCTACGCGTCGCCAGACGTGGTGGATTACGCTTCGCTAACCCGCCCTACGAAGTGGCGCCTTCACGCCACCGCCGTCTCGGGCACGTTAGCCGCTTCCATCGGCTGCTTGCCGCGGATCAGGTCCGACGCGCGGTCGGCGATCATCATCGTTGAGGCGTTGAGGTTCGCCGAGATCATGCGCGGCATCACCGAGGCGTCGACGACGCGCAGGCCCTGCAGGCCGTGGACGCGGAGCTGGTCATCGACCACGGCCCAGGTGGACTCGGCTGGGCCCATGCGGCAGCTGCAGCCGGGGTGGAAGGTGGTGGTGCCGCGCTCGGTGGCGGCGTGCAAGAATTCGTCGTCGGTGTTGACGTTGGGTCCGGGGAAATCCTCGTAGGCGTAATAGGGCGACAGCGGCGCCGACTTCAAAAGCCTCCGCGCGAGCTTCATGCCGCCGACGATGACGCGGCGATCGAGCTCGGCGTCGAGGTAGTTGGTCTGGATGATCGGTGGTGCAAACGGATCATTGGAGCGGATGCGCACATAGCCGCGGCTTTCGGGACGCTGCTGCCAGGACGCGACCGTCATGCCGGGCTCGTCCTCGAGCTGGCCCTGCACGCCCTCCTTATAGCTGGCCGGCGTGAAGGTGAGCTGGAGGTCCGAGCGATCCGGGCTCTCGCCCGAATACCAGAAGCAATAGACCATGGTCGGCGACAGCGACAGCAGGCCGCGTCGCGCAGTCGCCCATTTCAGCGCCTCGACCCAGAGATGCCAGCCGCGGCGAAGCTCGTTGATGGTCTTGATGTCTTTGACCCGCGCCACTGTGCGCGGCGCGTAATGGTCCTGCAAGCCTTCGCCGACAGGGAGCGCGTGGCGCACCGCGATGCCGTGCGATTGCAACAGATCGGGCGAGCCGACGCCGGAGAGCTGGAGCAGCTGAGGTGAATTATAGGCGCCGCCGGCGAGGATCACTTCCTTGTTGGCGCGCACCTCGACTGGCGAGCCGCCGCGGCCGCCCTTCATGTAGCGCACACCGACCGCGCGCTTGCCCTCGAAGACGATCTCGGTGGCGTGCGCATGGGTATGCACATGCAAGTTTGGCCGTTTCATCGCGGGCCTGAGGAAAGCGGTCGAGCCGGAGACGCGCAGGCCGTTGTCGATGGTGCGCTGGCAATATGACACACCCTCCTGGGTCTTGCCGTTGTAGTCCGGGTTGCGCGGAATGCCGAGCGAGACTGCGCCTTCCATGAAGGCCTCGCAAAGCGGATCGCGCCACTCCATCGTGGTGACGGTGAGGCTGCCATCGCGCCCGCGATAGAGCGTCTCGCCCTCGCCGACCCGCTTCTCCAGCCGCTTGAAATACGGCAGCACGTCGGCATAGCTCCAGCCGCGATTGCCCATCTGCGCCCAGGTGTCGAAGTCGAGGTTCTGGCCGCGGTTATAGATGTGGCCGTTGATCGAGGACGAGCCGCCAAGCGTCTTGCCGCGCGGCGCGTAGATGCTGCGCCCGCCGGTCCAGGGCCCTACCTCCTGCTGGTACGCCCAGTTGATGCTCTTCATGTGGAAGGTCTTGATGAAGCCCGCCGGCAGATGGATGTAGGGATGCCAGTCGCTCGGGCCCGCCTCGAGCACGCACACGGTCGTGCTCGGATCCTCGCTGAGCCGGTTGGCGAGCACGCAGCCCGCGGAGCCTGCGCCCACGATCACATAATCAAATCTATCCATCTTGCCTCGAACCGCCTCAGCGCGGCCTGTCGTTGAGTTGATATGTCAAATGCGCCTTCACTGTCGGCCATTCGGCGGCGGTGATGCTGTAGACCACGGTATCGCGCAGCGTGCCGTTCGGCGCCACCTGGTGGCTGCGCAAGATGCCGTCCTGCTTGGCGCCGAGCCGCTCGATGGCACGCCGGCTCTGGTGATTGAAGAAATGGGTGCGGAATTCCACCGCAATGCAGTTCAGCTGCTCGAAGGCATGGGTCAGGAGCAGCAGCTTGCACTGCGTGTTGAGGGGGCCGCGCTGCGCGCTCTTGGCGTACCAGGTCGAACCGATCTCGACTCGGCGGTTGGTCGCATCGATGTTCATGTAAGTGGTCTGGCCAACGATCCTGCCATCGGCATCGAATACCGTGAACGGCACCATGGAGCCAGCGGCCTGCAAGCCGAGGCGGCGGTCGATCTCCTTGGCCATGTTCTCGGGCGCGGGGATCGCGGTGTACCAGAGCTTGTCGAGCTGGCCGTCCTTGACGGCCTCCACCAGGGCGTCGCGATGCTGATGCGACAGCGGCTCCAGCCGCGCATGCTCGCCACGGAGGGTGATGGGATCAGGCCAGGGCATTGATAATTTCTCCTTCGTCATTGCGAGGAGCGAAGCGACGAAGCAATCCAGACTGTCTCCGCGGATGGATTTCTGGATTGCTTCGCTTCGCTCGCAATGACGACTTGTCTCACTTATTCAAAAAATTCAACGGCAGTCCGCCGCGCGGCCAGTCCATGGCGATCAGCTCGCCCTTGCCGGACAGCGTGACATAGGCGGTCTTGAGCTCAGGGCCGCCGAAAGCGATGTTTGTTGTGACGCGGTCGCCGGTCGGGACCTGCTCGACCAGCTTGCCATCCGGTGCGATCACCGAGATGCAGCCGGAGACGAGGGTCGCGACACAGACATTACCGTTCGCCTCGACCGCGAGCGAGTCGAACATCTGGTAGCCGCCAAGCCCCGCGATCGGCTTGCCGCGCTCGCCGCGATAGATCACCTCGCGCGGCTTCAGCGTGCCGGGCGCGGACAACTCGTAGGCCCAGAGCCGCGCGGTTGGCGTTTCCGCGATATAGACGGTGTTTTCGTCCGGAGACAGCCCGATGCCGTTCGCCGGCAGCACGCCATGCACGACCTCGACGATCTCGCTCATGCCAGGCTTGAGATAGTACATCCCGCCGACATCCATGTCGCGCGCTCGACGCTTTCCGAGGTCGGAGAACCACAGGCCGCCATGCCGGTCGAAGACGAGATCGTTGGGACCGCGCAAGTCATGCTCGCCGCACTTGGTCACGACCGTCTCGACCTTGCCCGATTGCAGGTCGACGCGCTGGATCGAACCACCCAGATAATCATCGGGCTGCGCCCCCGGCATGATCATCTTGCCAGTCGGGATCCAGGAGAAGCCGCCATTGTTGCAGATGTAGATCTTGCCGTCAGGGCCGAGCGCCGCGCCGTTCGGCCCGCCGGGAATTTTCGCGACGATCTCTTTCCGTCCGTCGGGATAAACACGCGTGAGCCGTGCCCCACGGATCTCCACCAGCACGACCGAGCCGTCCGGCATCACCACCGGCCCTTCCGGAAACTCGAGGTCGGTGGCGAGAACGCGGACGTCGGACATTTTGGCCTCCCGGCGGCTTGTTATGGCTTGCACGGGAGATGTCGGCCCCGCAGGCAAGATTTGCACGCGGTTATGGCAAAGTCGCTCCCGCTTGCCAAGCAAGCGGCCGGGTATGCCAGCGTTGCGCCGCTAAGGCGCGACAAGTGGTCATCGCGCCTTAGATTGTTGTTTGAGCATGATCTTTTCGGAAAACCGCTGCGCACTTTTCCGGATCATGCTACTCCTTCACCGGCACCCAGATCTCGAAGCCGCCATGGCCGGTCTTGGGATCGAACTTTTCGTCATAACGTTCGAAGTTCGGCGCGTCCGCCGCCTTCAGTCCCGAGGCCGGCAGCCACTGATTCCAGATCGTGTTGACGGTGCGGCGGATCGAGGCGACGTGATCGGTGTGAGTGAACACCGCATAGCGTTGCTCGGGAATGCGGATGCGACCGAAGCGCCGCGGCAGGTCGGAGAAATCGGCGACCTCGACGCCGGCGATATAGTCGAAATTGCCGGCATCGTCGCCGTTGCAGCAGACACCGTACGCCACGTCGCCAATGCGCGCGGGAATGTCCGCCACCTCCTGGTGGAAGCGATGCCACAGGCCCGGAATGGCGGCGCTATTGTCGCAGGAGATGCGCTCAGCAGGGCCTGCGACGAGAAACGCCTTTGCGGTTTCGAAACGGGGCGGTGCGAGATTGTCGAGCATGGTGGAGTCCATGAGGATCGGCTCCTGAAGCTTGAGGTGTTTGACGCACGTCGCCGCCCTGACCGCTTCGGGTGTCACGCCGAAATGGTCGCGGAACGCGCGGGTGAAGGCTTCGTGGGAGCCGTAGTCCGCTTCCAGCGCCAACGATAAAATGTCCGGCGCGCCGCGCGCCAGCGCGCGAGCGGCTTCCGTAAGCCGCCGCGCCCGCACGTAGCGCATCACCGGAAAGCCGGTCGCTGCCGCAAACGCGCGCACCATGTGGAAGCGCGACACGCCGCCGATCTCCGCGATCTCGTCGAGCGTGAGCGGCTCGGCGAGATGGCTTTCGATGAACCAGAGTGCGCGCTGGGCTGGGTTCATGAACTTACGGCCCTCATTCGAAGCGACACCGTTTTACGCAATCGGTCGAGACTTCACTTGATCGACGTTGCTCTCGTGCCCCGGGCGCAGCGCAGCACGTCAGTGATGCGCTGCTGAACCGGGGTCCATCTCTCCACCAGCGTTACCGCGGCACTGGATCCCGGCTCTGCGTCGCATCACTGCGTGCCGCGCCGCGTCCGGGACACGAGCGTGTTCATTTCGACGGGTCCTTCGCTGCCGGCATAGCGTCCTTCGCCGCTGGCGCGTCCTGCTTTTTCTTCAGATCCTCCGCCGTCTTCGACTGCGCGGCCTGGAGATCGCCGAGCGTCTTCTGCAAACCTGCCACCGTCGCTTTCAACGCGTCGATCTGGCGATTGGCGGCATCGATCTTCTGCTGATGATCGAGGGTGAGCTTGGTCATCGTCTTCTGAAGAAAGTCGACGTTGCTTTGCAGGCAGCTCGTCCGCCGCTCCCAGGTCTTCTCGACCGTGCATATCTCGATGCCGGGAACATCCTGCGCGCGAGTGTGTTCCATCGACATCGTCACGAGCAGCAAAATCGCGACACATAGCGAAGCATTCCGGCCCGGCATGCAGGTTCCTCATGAAACGTCGATCACGGCAAATTGCGCAGACGGCGCGCACGCCCGTGACGATACCATACTGGCACCGCATTCTCGCGTTGAGCTTGGGAGTTCCTCGACATGGAGGACTAACGACGGACGCGGAGAGTGGGGCGGCTTTGCTCGCGTTCTTTTTTGAGGGGAGATTATTTAGGATGGCAACGCGCGAAAGACGTCTGGCCGAATTCAATGGCGAGGGAGAACCACCGTCGGGGATGCCGGTCGAAGTGCTTTGCGAAGACCATAGTGGAACCTACACGCTGCCCTTTGCCTGCCGCTACGTCGGCGGGCGCTGGCAAAACCATGAAGCAGGCATCGCCGTCGAGGCGACCGTGATCGGTTGGCGCCTGCCGCGACTGAAACAGACGGGTGCCGTGTAAGAAACAGGCCGACCTGTCCCAAAATGCGACGGAGCCTGGCCGGATTTTAAGGTACGGAACGCTGACCGAACGAATCGCGTCCGAATCAGCCGCCGGGCTCCGTTGTCGACCTGTTCACCGCTAGATGTCGGCGCGACATGGCGTCGACGTACCAGATCAAGAAAAGGCGCGCGCGGGCAAAGCCCCGCGACCGGCGGCAAAGGTTAATAGCGCCGTGCAAACGGGCAACCTCACCGCAAGGCTGCCTAATATTCGACCTCGAGCTCCTCGATCTCCGCCGGCTCCGCCCTGGCGGCCGCGATCCATTCCTGCATCTCGTCCATGCCCATGATGGTATCGGCATACGCCTTGAGCTGCGGCTCGAGCTTGACGTCATAAGTCACAAAACGAGTCACGACGGGCGCGTACATCGCATCCGCCATGGTGCGCTTCTCGCCGAACAGGAACGGACCACCGGACTTTTCCAGGCAGTCGCGCCAGATCGCCCAGACGCGATCGATGTCGGCCTGCGCCCGCGACCAGATCTTGAAGCCGGGGAAATGGCCCTTCAGGTTCACGGGCAGCGAGGCGCGCAGCGTCGTGAAGCCGGAATGGATTTCACCACAGATCGAGCGGCAATGGGCACGCTGGATGCGGTCGGCCGGCAACAGCCCGGCGTCCGGCATGATCTCGTTGAGATACTCGCCGATCGACAGCGTATCCCAGATGGTGGCGCCCTCGTGCCGCAGGCACGGCACCAGGATCGAGGAGGACAAAAGCAGGATCTCGGCGCGCGCGGACGGGTCGTCCGGCGCGGTGACGATCTCCTCGAAATCGAGCTTTGAGAATTTCGTCAAAAGCCAGCCACGCAGCGACCAGGACGAGTAGTTCTTGCTGCTGATGGTCAGTGTCGCCTTCGCCATATGGCCCTTCCTTCGCGCCTGAATTCCTTGACGCCGCCGTCCCGTTTTGCGCGGTGCAGGTGCCCACCGTTTGTGCTTCCCCGTATTCCACAGCAAGCGACATGCCAGTTTTCAGGGCGAATTGACTCGAATCTGGCGTCGATATTGCATAGTGGCCTGGGGTCAGGGTGGGCGTTTCAGTAATGATGTCGATGTATTATCAGGCCTTTCAGAACCACATGGATCTGACCGAGCCATGGCGGGCCGGGGCTTCGTCTGCCCTGAAATATCTCAACCTGGTGCCGCAGGGGATGTCGGGTGCCGTGGTCGGCCGCCTCTCGGCCGCGCTCGAGCTGATCTCGCGCTCCACCATCACCTATGACCGCCCGGCCTATGGCATCGACAGCGTGATGGTGGGAAATCGCGAGGTCGGCGTCCGGGAGGAGATCGCCTACGCCACGCCTTTCGGCTCGCTGCTTCATTTCAAAAAGGACGATGGCCCCGAGCAGCCGCGCATGCTGCTGGTGGCGCCGATGTCCGGCCATTTCGCCACGCTCCTGCGCGGCACCGTGAAGACGCTGCTCCAGGACCACGACGTCTACATCACCGACTGGCACAACCCGCGCGACATCCCGCGCAGCGAAGGCCGCTTTGGCCTCGACGACTACACCGAGCACCTCATCGACTTCCTCGCTCAGCTCGGCCCGCGCCCGCATATGGTCGCGATCTGCCAGCCGTCGGTTTCCGCCCTCGCGGCCGCCGCGATCATGTGCGAAGACAACCACCCTTCCCGCCCGGCGACGCTGACGCTGATGGCCGGCCCGATCGACACGCGTGTAGCGCCGACCAAGGTCAACGAGTTCGCCAAGAGCAAGCCGATCACCTGGTTCGAGCGCAATCTGATCAACTACGTGCCAGTGCAGTGCCGCGGCGCGTTGCGCAAAGTCTATCCGGGCTTCGTGCAGCTAACCGCCTTCGTCTCGATGAATCTCGAGCGCCACATCAAGCAGCATCTCGACCTCGCCAATCACATCGCCAAGGGCGAGAAGGAGAAGGCGGCGACCATCAAGACATTCTACGACGAATATTTCGCGGTGATGGACCTGCCCGCAGAGTTCTACATCGAGACCGTCCGCGACGTCTTCCAGGAGCATCTGCTGCCGCTCGGCAAGCTGACTTATCGCGGGCGGATGGTGAACCCGAAGGCGGTCAGCCGCATGGGCCTGATGACGGTCGAGGGCGAGAAGGACGACATCTGCTCGATCGGCCAGACGCTCGCAGCACAAGATCTCTGCACCGGTGTGCGCGCCTACCGCCGCGTCCATCACATGCAGGCCGGCGTCGGCCATTACGGCGTGTTCTCGGGCAAGCGCTGGAATAGCGAGATCTATCCGCTCTTGCGGGATTTCGTGCACGTGAACTCCTGAACCGGTTGCGCTCCTCCTGACCCGGACGGCGCGAAACGCAGTCCGGGACATCGGCGTCGGCCGTGCGTCCCTGGATTACGTTGCGCTGCATCTGCGCTACAATCCCGACGGGAATGTTCCTTTCTGGGGAAAGTCCACCACTTGGCCCGCTCGAAAATTGACCGGCAATGGCCGGAAGCGGAGTCTGTCGCTCAATTTGGCCCGCGAGCACGTCAGGAGAGCGGCCGGCGTCCGTCCGCTTTTGCGGCAGAAGTCTTGGGTATGAGAGCATGAGACTCAGGGGGCTTCTGATCCTCGCGATGGTCGCGCAGGCCGCGGTGACAGCGGTTGCCCTGCTTGCGTCCGGCGTCATGACCGGTACCGCGAGCGCGCATGCGTTCGGCACGGCTCAACTCCTCGCCCTGTTGGCAAGCAGCCTCGTTGCCCCGCTGCTCGCGCTGGGCTGCGCACGCGTGATCGAGAGATCGCAGACCAAGCGCACCGCGGCGCTGGACGCGGATCAGGCGGAGGCACGACGGGCGCTTGCGGACAGCGCGCGGCAAACGCAGGCGGTGATCCGGACCGCGCTCGACGCCTTCGTGCAGACCGATGAAGACGGTGTTGTCGTCACCTGGAGCCCTCAGGCCGAGGCGCTGTCGGGATGGACGCGAACCGAGGCGGTCGGCGCCGACATCGTCGAGCTGGTGGTGCCAGGGCCGCTCCGCGCCGCCTTCCGGCAGCGCATGAAGCGACGCCTGAGCGAATTGTCGGAAACCCCGATCGGTATGCGCTTCGAAGCGGTCATGGTCCACAAGGGCGGCGACGAGATCCTGATCGAGGCGTCGAGCACGGGCTTGCGTCTCGGCGACCGCACCATCGTCAACACCTTTGCAAGGGACGTCACCCAGCAGCGCGTTGCCGAGGAGCAGCTCATCCAGGCCCAGAAGATTGAGGCGGTCGGCCAGCTCACCGGCGGCATCGCGCACGAGTTCAACAACATGCTCACCGTCATCACGGGGACGATCGAGATCCTCGCCGATGCCGTGAAGGACAGCCCGCACCTTTCGACCATCACCAAGCTGATCAGCGAGGCGGCCGACCGCGGCGCAGCGCTGACCTCGAGCCTGCTCTCCTTCGCAAGGAAGCAGGCGCTGCAGCCGACCGAGATCGACGTCAATGACCTGCTCGAAGAGGCCACCCGACTCCTGCGGGCGACGTTCGACAAGCAGATCGAGATCATTACCAGTCTCGATCGTGCGATCTGGCCTGCGCTCGTCGACCGCGGACAGCTCAGCTCGGCGCTGCTCAACCTCGCGATCAATGCTCGCGACGCGATGCCCGCGGGGGGCAAGCTCACGCTGAGAACGCGCAACGTCGTGCTCGGCGTTCGCGAAGCCGTAACGATCGGCGTCGGCTATGCCGGCGACTATGTCGAGATCGAGGTCACCGATACCGGCACCGGCATTCCGCAGTCCATCCTCGACCGGATCTTCGATCCGTTCTTCTCGACCAAGGAGGTTGGCAAGGGAACGGGGCTCGGGCTCAGCATGGTGTTCGGCTTTGCCAAACAGTCCGGCGGCAGTATCAAGGTCGCTTCCGAGGAAGGCCGCGGCACCACGTTCAAAATCTACCTGCCCAAGGCCGACACGCGCGCGCGGCGCCCGGCGGGCGAGGACGCGCGCAAGGTGCCGGGCGGTCACGAGACCATCCTCTGCGTCGAGGACGACCGCGACGTCCGCAACTACGTCACGGTCCAGCTCGAGAACCTGGGCTACAAGGTCATTGCCGCCGCCAATGCTGCCGAGGCGCTCGCGATCGCAGCCGGAGGTGCGCAATTCGACCTGCTGTTCACCGACATCGTGATGGCCGGCAACATGAACGGATGGCAGCTCGCCGAACAGATGGTGGCCTCGCGGCCGTCCTTGCGGGTGCTATTCACCTCAGGCCATGCCTACGATCCGCTCTACGCGCAAGGGCGCGCGGGGCAAGGCACGCCCCTTCTGACAAAACCCTACCGCAAGGCTGAGCTCGCGCGCATGCTGCGCCGCTGCCTCGACACGGCCGTGGATTCCGTCGGCGATCCTATCCCCACGCCCTATTCCGTCGAGGCGGAGCGCGATCGCTTCCTGCGCAAGCAGGCGTCCGATGACAGAACACGGGACTGAGCATGGATCGACAGACCAAGGCCACGCTGTGGGTCGCCTTCATCGTGATCGTGTCGTATTTCGTGTGGTTCTATGTCGGCTGCGCGATGGATGAGGCCTGCCGTGTCGTCTGCGAAGGCCGGATCTGCCACGCGCAATGGACGTCGGATACGGTCAAGCCCTAGCAACGTGCCGGCCTGATCATCGCATCACAGCGATGCGCTGCTGCAATCCTGCTCCGCGGGCAACTCGTCGGCATTGGGATCGCCCGGCGCCGTCGCCCAGGCGAGCTCGACCAGCGTTACGATTCTCCGCCCCGCACCGTCGAGCTGGCAGACGATCAGGCCCTGCTCCTCGATATAGGTGAGAAGACGCTGCGCGCGGCGCAGCGAGTGCGAGCCGTAGGCGCGTGCGATCGCGGCATCGCCCGGGCATGGCCAACCTTGCTTCGCCGCGCGGGCGATCATCATGAAGACGCCCTGCATGTCCTCCGGCAGGATCGAGGCACGCAGCGTAACGTCCTGCCAGCCGTCGTCCTCCGCGATATCGGTCCCAAGGCCGGCGCGGGCGCGCGTCAGCATGCGGCGGAATTCGCTCAAGTCAGGCGCGGCCGAACCGAGGCCTTCGATGCGGCAGCGGACCACGAACTCCTGATAGAGCACGCCGATGGCGCGGAAGCCGGCATCGGGTTCGGCCAGAATGGCGCGCAGGATGCGGTCCAGGCGCTCGCGCCGTTCCGCCAGCTCCTCGGCGCTTGGCTGCTGCTCCAGCGTTTCAGGGCGGATCTCCGGCGCCGCCGACTTTGCCGCCATGAGCTGGCCGAGCAGGTCCGGCGCCGGCCGGCGCTGCGGCCTGTTCGCCTCGGGCGGCGGGGCGGCGAGGATGATGGCGCGGGCGTCCTCGAGCGTCGCTTCCGGCAGCGGCAGGAGCCGCGGGGTCGCGTTGCGCGGCTTCGTCTCGGTCGCGCCAATGCGCAGGCCGAGCGGACGGCGCGAGAGCGCCGGGCCGAGCGCCATGAACTGTCCACGCTCCAGGTCCCGGAACGCATCGGCCTGTCGCCGCTCCATCCCCAACAGATCGGCGGCGCGCGCCATGTCGATGTCGAGGAAGGTGCGGCCCATGAGGAAATTGGAGGCTTCGGCCGCGACATTCTTGGCGAGCTTTGCCAGCCGCTGCGTTGCGATCACCCCGGCGAGCCCGCGCTTGCGGCCACGACACATCAGGTTGGTCATGGCGCCGAGCGAGAGCTTTCGCGCCTCGTCCGACACTTCGCCAGCAACCGCCGGCGCGAACAGCTGCGCCTCATCCACCACCACAAGCATCGGGTACCAGTGGTCCCGCTCGACGTCGAACATACCGCCGAGGAAGGCGGCGGCGCGCCGCATCTGGTTCTCGGCATCCAGTCCTTCGAGATTGAGCACGGTGGAAACGCGATGGATGCGCGCCCGCTCGCCGGCGACCTGGAGGCCCCGCTCGGTGTGATCCTCCGCCTGGATCACGAGGTGGCCGAACTGCTCCGCCAGCGTGACGAAGTCGCCTTCGGGATCGAGAATCGCCTGCTGCACCCAGGGCGCGCTCTGCTCCAGGAGCCGGCGCAAGAGATGCGACTTGCCCGAGCCGGAATTGCCCTGCACCAGAAGGCGAGTCGCCAGCAGTTCCTCGAGGTCCAGAGTCGCCGGGGCGCCAGCCGTCGTGTGCCCCATCTCGATCGCAACGGTCATGTCCCGACTCAAGCCCTTCCTTCGCGGAGGAGGGGCTTATCAAGCTGATGGCGAGACGTCGAGCGGCGCATGGGCGATCACTCCGTATTCCACATGGCCTTGCGAGCGCAATCAGCGCAGATGCACCATCTGTGATGTCGTGGTAGATGCGATCGGCTCGCCCCCACGCAGCTTCACCCCCCGAAGATGCGTCATCCCAGTGCTCGGCAAAACGGAATCCGCGGACAGCTATGACAGGTGCGCTGAATGGCAATTGAACGAGACCTGGGTAAGCCAATCAATAAGACCCGCTGGCCCCTGCCGATAAAGCAATCCCGTTCCGGTCGCTACGTGGATTTGGAACTATTGCTGGAGGAACATTCAACCGAGCTCTGGCCTTTCGTTAGCGCCGCGCCGGAGAGTTTCACTTACCTGCGCTACGGTCCCTTTTCTCATATCGAAGAGCTTCAACGCATTCTCGCCGATCTCGCCAACCGTCCGGACCAACCATTCTGGGTTGTCATTCCGAAAGGGCAGAAGCCACAGGGCTGGCTTTCGTTGTGTGACGTTTACCATGAGGACGGCGGTATCGAGATTGGGAGTGTTTGGTTTGCGCCACCGCTCCAGGGCACGCGAGCAGCACGAGAAGCAGTTTTCCTGCTGATGTGCCATGCGATGGATGATCTTGGTTATGAGCGCTTGGTTTGGCGCTGTCAGGCACAGAACGCAAAGTCCTTCAAGGCCGCCAACAATTTTGGGTTTACCTATGAGGGAACATGGCGACGAGCGGCAGTTGTGGATGGCTGGCAGCGTGACGTGGCATGGTTCTCGATGCTGAAGGACGAATGGCCTCAACGTAAAGCGGCGTTGCAGCGATGGCTTTCCCATGAAAATTTTGACGACGCCGGTCGCCAGATCAAAACATTGGGAATGCAGGCCGGATAGTCCAAACGTGGCCTCGTTTACCGGCCCTCCTTTCCGAGCACGAGATTGATCGTGTGGGCGGCAATCTTGCGAAGCTGGGCTTCGTCGTCGAAGGCGCGTTCGAGCACGGCCAGTCCACGCGTCACGGTGACGATGTGGAGGGCGGCGATCTCCGGCGCGCCGTCGAACTCGCCTCGCGCAGCGCCCTCCGACAAGGCGCCCTGAACGAGATCGGTGATGCGGGACACCAGATCCGCAAAGGCCTGTCGCGCATTCTCGTCCAGCCCTTCGCCTTCAGCCGAGCCGAGCTCCATCAGTCCACGCGTGGTCGGACATCCCCGGGGCGGTGAGCCGGACCGGAAGTTTTTGATCGTCAGATCGAAAAACGCTGTGAGGCGCTTTCGCAAGCTGCCCGAGCCGAGCACCTTTTGAATGGCGCCGAGATACTCGCCCGCATAGCGCTCATAGGCTGCAAGAAATAGCGCCTCCTTGCTGCCGAAGGCATTGTAGAGGCTGCCGCGCTGGACAGCCGCCTCGCGCGCGATGTCCGAGAGCGACGTTCCACGCACCCCTTTGCACCAAAACTGCTCAAACGCGACGCGCAGCACCTCGTCATGGTCGAACTCGCGCGGCCTCATGTGTTCATCCCTACCTTTGGGCAGAAAGTATTTGACACGATGTCAAGAACATGGCCTTAATTTTGGACACCACGTCAAAAACCTAATGGGATCGATCGCCGATTCCGTCAAGGAGGATCGCACCATGCCGCTCGTTCACATCTCGCTGCGTAAGGGAAAGCCGGACGCCTACCGGCAGGCGATCTTCGGCAGCCTTTACCGAGCGATGCGCGAAGCGCTCGGCGTGCCCGAGGACGACCAGTTCATGACCATCACGGAGCATGAGCCCGCGAATTTCCGCTACGGCGCGTCCTGCTTCGGCATCTCGCGGAGCGACGACGTCGTCTACATCCAGGTGACCGTGTTCGATACGCGCACGGCGGAGCAGAAGAAGGCGCTGTTCAAGCGGACTGCCGAGCTGCTCGGCGAAAGTCCCGGCATCGGTGCGGAGAACGTGTTCATCAACGTGCTCGAGGCGGCGAAAGAAAATTGGTCCGTCGGCCACGGTCTCGCGCAATTCGCGTGAGGTGATGAACTGCCGCGTCAGCTCAGCTGGCGCCTGAGCGTCGCCGAGGGCGTCTCGCCGAATTTTTCTCGATACGCGCCAGCCATGCGGCTCAAATGCGTGAAGCCGAGATCGAAGGCGATATCGGTGATCGAGCAGTCCAGCGCGCCCTGCGACAGACGCGCGTGGAGCGCGGCAAGGCGCATGTCGAGCAGCATCTCGGAAATCGACAGGCCGAAATGCCGGCGGAAGCCAAGCTGAAGCGCGCGGATGCCGATGCCGGAGGCACAAGCGAGCTCCGAAAGGTCGAGCGGCTCGGTCGCCCTCGCCGCGAGGCAGTCGCGTGCTGCGCGAAGCGCGCGCGGCAGCCGTTCGGCCTGCCCTGAGAAGGTGCGGATGGCGTCGGACAGGCCGTGTTGCTGGCCATTGAGGAGACAATCGAGCAGCGTCTCGCGCCAGTCGGCGATGGCGATCGCGGACAGCCGGCCGGCCGGCCCCAAGCGCTCGGCGAGCGTCATCAACTCGTCGAGCCTGGACCAGAGGCTACGCGCTGCCTCGGCATTGAGATCGATCGCCGGATCGAACTCCACCGTGCCGGCAGCACGCCCCGACAACGCGGCGGCACGCTGCTCAACCAGGCGGCGGTCGAGCAACAGGATGAGTTGCGCGCAGTTGTCCCAAACCATGCGGGTCGGCACCGTCGGCGACAAGAGCGAGGCGGTCGATGCGGGTGCGGTGTCCAGATCGCGCGCGCCGGCGCGGATCCGCGACGATCCGTGAAGCGGAATCTGCACCAGGAAGAAGCGCTCGAGGCAGCCGGGATCGATCGTGACCGAGCCGCCATAGGCGACATAGTTGATGGAAAAGCCGTCAAAGGCCGCGCAATTGTGCCGGGCGTAGAAGCCGGGCGCCCTTGCCTGAAGCGGTTGCAGCTGATGCGGGCAGAAGATGCGTCCGATCTGGTCGGCCGCTTCGTCGACCTCGGTGGTCGCGACGCGGGCGAAGGCCGCGAGCCTTTCGGCCCGGGACCCGGACGCGCCCATTTCCAGCTCGGCTGCGGACATCGTCGACCACGCTTGGCGTTGCAAATTGTTTTAAGCCTATAATAGTTCCACGACCCCGAAAAGAGCCGCGTCGCAAAAACGTCGTGCTGCACAGCAGCAGATTCGTTTAGCGGATAGACAGCCTTATCCCCCGGGCGGATGCTCCCTCCCGCCGGTCTCTTGATGGAGGGAGCCATGACTGCACTCGAAAAAGGCATTACTGCAAGCGGCACGGGTTTTGGCGGCAAAAGCTGGAACATCCTGGGGCAGCTCTATTTCCCCAAGGCCATCTGCGACTCCACGTTCGCGTTCGAGACCAACAGCGAGCCCGGCCAGTTCGTGCCGGTCCACATCCACCCCACCCAGGACGAGTTCATCCTGGTGCAGGAAGGCGTACTCGACCTCAAGCTTGACGGGGTGTGGACGAAGGCAAAGGCCGGCGACCTCGTGCGCATGCCGCGCGGCATCCCGCACGGTTATTTCAACAAGTCCGACAAGCCGGCGCGCGCGATGTTCTGGGTCTCGCCGATGCAGAAGCTGGAAGCGCTGTTCAACATGCTACACAACCTCACCGACCCCGCGGAGGTCGTGCGCATCTCGGCGCAGCACGAGGTGGACTTTCTGCCGCCCGAGGCCAACGACTAGGCGGCACGCCTCCTCGTCCAATTCACGCCCGTCGCAAGTCCAGCGGCCGCGCTTCGCGGCCGAACGGGACCTGCTGCGCCCAAAACATCACCAAATGCGAGCAAACCCATGGTCAGCCCCAAGCATGTCTGCGTGATCGGCGCCGGCGTCTCCGGCCTCGCCGCCGCAAAAGCGTTCTCCACCCGCGGCCACAAGGTCACCATCGTCGAGCGCAGCGCCGATCTCGGCGGCGTCTGGGAGCCGGCGCGCTCCTATCCGGAGGTGCAGACGCAGAGCCCGAAGGATCTCTATCGCTACACGGACCGCGCCATGCCGGAGGCCTATCCGGAATGGCCGACGGGACCGCAGGTGCACGCCTATCTCAACGACTACGCCAAGAGCTTCGGCCTTGAGCGCATGCTGCGCCTCAACACCAAGGTCGCCGGCATGGAGCGGCGCGCCGACGGCAAGCCCGGCTGGACGCTGGCGCTGTCGGACAAGGCCGGCGCGACGACGAAGGAGGATTTCGATTTCGTTGCGATCTGCACCGGTCAGTTCAACGAGCCGCGCGAGCTGAGCTGTCCCGGTGAAGATGGCTTCAAGGCGAAAGGCGGGCAGATCCTGCATTCCTCAAAATACAATGATCCCTCGATCGCCAATGGCCGCCGCGTCGTCGTGCTCGGCGGCTCGAAATCGGCGACCGACATCGCGGTGAACGCGGTGAAAGCCGGCGCGCGCGAGGTCACGATCGTGTTCCGCGAGCCGGTATGGCGCATCCCCTACTTCATCGGCGGGCTCGTCAACTTCAAGCGCATCCTCTACATCCGCGCCCAGGAACAGATGTTTCAAGGCTGGGACGCGAGCGCGCTGGCGCGCCTCGCGCATCGCGTCACGGCGCCCTTGGTGTGGGCGAACTGGCGTGGGCTGGAGAGCCTGCTCAAGGCGCAGCTCAAGCTGAAGCAATGCAGGATGGTGCCGAAGGAGCGGATCGAGGACGGAGTCAACTGCTCGGTGCCGATCGCAACGCCGGGCTTTTACCCGATGGTCGCCGACGGCCGCATCAAGGCCGTGTTCGGCACCTTCGATCACTACGAGGGCAACACCATCGTGATGAGCGGCGGCGAGCGCGTCCAGGCCGACGTCGCCGTGCTCGCGATCGGCTACAAGCTCGGCGTGCCGTTCCTGCCTGCGGCCTATCAGTCAAAACTGGTCGACGCCGACGGCCAGTACCGGCTCTATCGCCTGATCGCCAACCCTGATCTGCCCGACATGGGTTTTGTCGGCTTCAACTCGTCGTTCTGCACCGTGCTCTGCGCCGACCTCGCCGCCAACTGGCTGGTGCGCTACGCCGACGGCCAGCTCGCGAACCAGCCGACCGCGCAAGCGATGCGCGACAACATCGAGATGATGCTGCACTTCAAGCGCGCCGAGCGCCCGGCAGCCGGCGTCTATGGCGGCCTGTGCGTGGCGCCCTACCACTATCGGCATTTCGACGAGCTGATAGCCGATATCGGCGCAAAGGAGCAGAAGCGAGGTGGCCTCGCCGAGCGCTTCCTGCCACCGGACGCGGACGCCTATGCGCGGTATCTCGCGTCGGCGCCGGATTATCGAGCAGCGGCGGCTTAACCGCCGCCTCCTCCCGCCCGGCCGATCAGAGAGCCTTGGTGAAGTGATAGCGCCGAATGCCGCCGCCAAGCGTCCTGTAGCTTGTGGCCTCGGCAATCTCTTCGCGCACGCGCGTGTATCCGGCGTTTTCGTAGAGCGCCAGAGCTTCGCGCTGAAGCGCTGACGTGCTCAAATCCAGTCTCGACCGCTTGCGCCTCCGGCATTCCAGCTCGGCGAAGTCGAGCATTCGTCGTGCGATCCCGCGGCGTCGGACGGCAGGGTCGACATACATGCGGCGCAACTCCATTGCGCCATCACCCGCGGGCTCAAGGCCGAACATGCCGACAATTGTCCGGTCCTCGACTGCGACCCAGAAGCCGCCATTCCGCTCTGAGTAATAGTCGGCGATGCGATCAACCTCCTCGGCCAGCGAACGGGCGATGTAGGCTTCGAACGCCTCCTTCATCTCAGCGGGCGCCAACAGCCGATTCACCCGAACGAACAACTCTCGCACAGCGACCGCATCGCCAGCCAGGAATTCGCGAATGTCCATCCGATCCCCTCGTCCAGAGATCACTTCAGCACGGTCTCCAGATCCGAATAGATGACATCGGCCGTGCGCTGATAGTGCCGCTGGAGCAGCTTGACGGCCTCCTCCGTCTTCCGGTCGAGCACCGCCTGAAGGATCTGCGCGTGCTCGGCGCCGACTTTGCGGACCGGATAGGCCTTTGCGATCGACATCATGCGGTAGCGATAGAGCCGGTCGGCGAGCTGCTCGCAGAAGCCGAGCAGCGGGCGCGAGCCGCAGAGCCCGATCAACGTCGCGTGGAAGGCGCGGTGCGCCTTCTCCCAGTCCGGATTGTCCTCGAATTTTTCCGGATCGAGCGAGCGCGGCGTGCGGTCGAGCCGGTGATGCGTGACAAGGAGGGACTCCTCCCAGGCCTGGGTCGCGTTCTGCATGGACTCGCGCAACGCCAGGCCCTCGACCCAGCACCGCGTCTTGGTCAGCTCCTGGAGCTCGTCCTTGCTGACCGGCTTCACGTAGAAGCCGCGCTGCTCCATGCCGACGACGAATTCCTCCGAGGTCAGGCGGTTGAGCGCCTCGCGGAGCGGAGTCTGCCCGACATTGTAGTGCTCCATCAGGAAGCGCGACTGGAGCTTGCGTCCCGGCGCGAGGCGGGTGGTCAGGATGTCGGCCTTGAGGCGAGCATAGATGCTCGTCGCCAGCGTCGCCGGCTGCTCCATCTTCTGGCTCGACAGGTCAGAGCTCATGAGCGTCCCACTGATTCATCGGCGTTTTTTGTACATCAGCACGCACAAAGGCGATAATTTATAAATTTGTGCTTTACGGTCTATTTTATATAGATTACCAGTTCGTCAAGAACAACAGGTTCGGTGGGCGATCCGCGATCCCGGATTGCCCGAGCCTCTTGACGAGGAAGCCCGATGTCCGATTTTCCGGTTGTCGCCTTGCGCAGCGTCGAGATTACGACGCCGCGCTTAAGCGCCTCGGCCGATTTCTACACAAAGGTGTGGGGGCTCGATTTCGCCGCGGAAGCTCACGGCACGATGTATCTCGCCGCTACCGGTGCGGACTTCCACGTTCTCGAACTGACGCAAGGCGAGCAGGCCGCGCTGCGCAAGGTCAGCTTTCGCGTGCAATCGCGCGAGGATCTCGATCGCCTGTTCGTCCGCGCGCGCGAGGCAAAATGCGAGATCATCACTCCGCCAGGCCCATCGCAGGTGCCGTCGGGCGGCGAGCATTTCGTGATCCGCGAGGGACAAGGCTGCTGCATGGAGTTCATCCATGGCGATCGCACCAAGACGGCGCGCGTCATCGCGGACCGGCCCGAGCGCCTCGCGCATGTCAACATCAACAGCGCCGATATTGAAGGGCTCTCGAGCTTCTATCAGCAAGTTCTCTGCTTTCGCCTGACGGACCGCTCGAGGCTGATGGCGTTCCTGTGCTGCAACAGCGATCACCACGCCGTCGTCCTTGCAGAAGCAAAGGTCAACGGTCTCAACCACGTCGCCTTCCTCATGCCGGACCTGGAGTCGGTGATGCGCGGCTCCGGCCGAATGGTCGATCACGGCTTTCCGATCGGCTGGGGCGTCGGCCGGCACGGCCCCGGCGACAACGTGTTCGCCTATTTCGTCGATCCGACGGGCGTCGTCATCGAGTACACATCCGAAGTCTTGCAGGTCGACGACAGCTACCGTGCCAAGGGACCCGCCGAATGGGTCTGGCCGCCGGGGCGCACGGACCAATGGGGCATCGCGCCGCCCAAGAGCGAGGCCTGCAAGACGGCGCAGCTCTCCGTGCTCTTCGACGCGGGCCGGCGCGCATGACGACAGCTTCGACCACCCCCGACTATGACGTGCTCGTCGTCGGCTTCGGACCCACCGGCGCGGTTGCGGCCGGCCTGCTCGGCCGGCTCGGCCACCGCACGCTCGTCATCGACCGGCTCACCGATATCTACGACAAGCCGCGCGCGATCGCGCTCGATCACGAGATTTTTCGTCACTTCGACAATATGGGCGTTGCGGACGCCATCGCGCCTTACGTCGAGCCCTTCACCGCGTCCGAGCATTTTGGCGCCGACGGCCAGTTGATCCGCCGGATCGACATGGTCGCAAAGCCCTACCCGCTCGGCTATACGCCGAGCATGGTGTTCAGCCAGCCGCCGGTCGAGGCGGAGCTGCGCCGTCACGCTTTGAGCTTTGCTTGCGTCCGCGCCGAACTCGGCGTCGAGCTGGTCGATCTCGTGCAGCGCGACCGCGTCGAGGCCAAGCTGAAAGACGCCGACGGACAGCTGCGAACGGTGACTGCACGCTATGTGCTGGGCTGCGATGGCGCCTCCAGCACGGTACGGCAAATCGCAGGGCTTGCGCTCGAAGACCTGATCTTCGACGAGCCTTGGCTCGTGGTCGACGTGCGCGTCAATCAAGACCCTCTCGCAAAGCTGCCGCAAAACTCCGCGCAGTTCTGCAATCCGGCGCGGCCCGTGAGCTTTTTGATCGGCCCAAAAAACCATCGCCGCTGGGAGATCATGCTGCTGCCGGGCGAGGATCCGGGGCAGATGGAGCGGCCGGAGAACGTCTGGTCACTGCTGTCGCCCTGGCTCACGCCTGGAGATGGCGAGCTGTGGCGCGCGGCGTCCTACCGCTTCCACGCGCTGGTTGCCGCCAACTGGCGCAACGGGCGTATCATCATCGCGGGCGACGCCGCGCATCAGCAGCCGCCTTTCATCGGTCAGGGCATGTGCCAGGGCCTGCGCGATGCGACCAACGTCGTCTGGAAGCTCGATCGCGTGCTCAAAGGCATTTCGCCCGACGCAATGCTCGACAGCTACTCTGCAGAGCGCAAGCAGCACGTCATCGAGCTGACCGGCAAGATCAAGGCGATCGGCCAATCGATCTGCGAGCGCGATCCAGCCGCCGCGCGCCGTCGCGACGCGCAAATTTTGGCCGATGGCGGCGGCAAGCCGCTCGCGCTGACGCGACAGGAGATCATCCCGCCGTTGCGCGCGGGCTTTCTGTCGGAGCAGGACGGCGCCGCGCGCGGCAGCCTGTTTCCGCAGCCGCGCATCATGAGCGAGGGCGCTTCCCGCCTGCTCGATAAGGTCACCGGTCCTGGCTTGCGCGTGTTCATCGATGGCCGCCGCGGCGATGCGTCCTCGCTCGCCGCACTCTGCGCCGCATATCCCGATCTGCCGGCGACGGCCATCACGCCGGCCGGCATCGGCAAACCGGACACGCTCGAAGAGATCGACGGCGTGCTCGCCGGCTGGTTCGACCGTCACGGCATCGTCGCTGCGATCGTGCGGCCCGACCACTACGTGTTCGGCACCGCGCGCAACGCGTCCGAGCTCGACCACCTCCTGCGCGACATCAGCTCACGCCTGCACGGCAATCACAATCCGGATTTGAGAATGGAGAAGACAGCATGAAACTCGCAACCGTTGCGATCGACGGACGCACGACCTGGGGAGTCGTTGAGGGCGACAACTTTTTCGATGTCGGGACCGCACTCGCGTCACGCTATGCCGATCTGAAGGCAGCGCTCGCCGCCACCCTCGCCGGCGTAGCCGAAGCCAAGTCCAAGGCGGCCGCCACGCCGCTTGCGAAGCTCACCTGGCTGCCCGTTATTCCCAACCCGGACAAGATCCTCTGTGTCGGCCTGAACTACGAGACGCATCGGAAGGAAACCGGCCGCGCCGAGGTCGAGAACCCAACGATCTTCTCGCGCTACGCCAACAGCCAGACCGGGCACCTCAAGCCGATCATCCGGCCCCGCGTCTCGACCGACCTCGACTTCGAAGGCGAGCTTGCGGTCATCATCGGCAAGGCCGGACGCTACATCTCCCGCAGCGAGGCGATGGGCCATGTCGCCGGCTATGCCTGCTACAACGACGGCAGCGTCCGCGACTTCCAGCGCCACACCCACCAGTTCACGCCGGGCAAGAATTTTCCGGACACCGGTGCGTTCGGCCCGTGGATGATGACGCCGGACGAACTCGGCGAGCTCGCCGAGCTGAAGCTCACCACACGCCTCAACGGGCAGGTGGTGCAGGAAGCGCAGATCAAGCACATGATCTTCGATATCCCGCGCCAGATCGAATATTGCTCGACCTTCACGCGGCTCGAGCCCGGCGACGTCATCGTCAGCGGCACACCCGGCGGCGTCGGCGCCAAACGCACCCCGCCGCTCTGGATGAAGCCCGGCGACATCGTCGAAGTCGAGGTCGAGAAGCTTGCGATCCTGCGCAATCCGATCATCGACGAGGCGCGGTGAGCGATCCGTCCGACAAGAGCTTCCTGCAACGGCCGCGGCGAAGCCAATATTGCTTCGCCGTCAGGCCGGCAGCGTTCTGAATCACGACAATACAAAGCAAGAGAGGGGGAGACACATGAGCAACACTTCAGAGGTCATTTCTGGGGCGACCGGCCGGGCTGACTCGGCGCCGATCACGTCCGCGTACCGCAAGCTCGTCGTCGCATCCTCGCTCGGATCGGTGATCGAGCACTACGACTTCTTCATCTACGCCTTCACCGCGCCCGTGGTGTTCGACCGCTTCTTCTTCCCCAAGATGGATTCCACCGCGAGCATGCTGGCGGTCTACGCGACATTCGCGGTCGGCTTCGTCGCACGCCCGCTCGGCGGCATGGTGTTCGGCCATTACGGCGACCGGCTCGGCCGCAAGGCGATGCTGACGATCACCTTCGTGCTGATGGGGGTTGCGAGCTTTCTGATCGGCTGCCTGCCGAGCTATGACGCGATCGGGCTGCTGGCGCCGATCGCGCTCGTCGCCTTGCGCTTCGTCCAGGGCTTTGCCTTCGGCGGTGAGTACATGAATGCGGTGTCGCTGACGCTGGAGAATGCGCCCTCGGCAAGACGCGGCTTCTTCGCCTCCTTTGTCAATGCTTCGGGTCCGATCGGCGTGATCCTGGCGTCCGGCTTCATCGCGCTGCTCGGCTTCGCCTCGACCCCGCAGGACTTTGCGCAATGGGTCTGGCGCGTGCCCTTCGTGCTGAGCCTCGTGCTGGTGGTGCTCGGCACTTACATCCGCCTCCAGGTCGACGAGTCCACGTTATTCAAGGCGGTCGAGGCGTCGGCCGCGCGGCCGAAGACGCCGCTGCTCGACGTGCTGCGGTCGTGGAAAAAATCGGTGCTGTTCGGCTGCCTCGCCAACATGGTGCACAGCACGTTCCAGTACATGAGCACGGTGTTCGTGCTCGGCTATGCCGTGAAGACGCTCGGCATGGCACAGTCCAACGTCACCTTCGGCACCATGGTCGCCAACGTGCTGGAGATGTGCATGGTGCCGCTGATCGCCAGCTTTTC
The DNA here is from genome assembly GCF_024199885.1 of Bradyrhizobium sp. CCGUVB23. Lineage (NCBI taxonomy): Bacteria > Pseudomonadati > Pseudomonadota > Alphaproteobacteria > Hyphomicrobiales > Nitrobacteraceae > Bradyrhizobium > Bradyrhizobium sp. CCGUVB23. The sequence continues at coordinate 6,284,773 of NZ_JANADQ010000001.1, read as the reverse complement.
GGATCGGTTCGGCCGGCGCCCGTTCATGGCGCTTGGCATCCTGCTCGCCGCAGCGTGGTACCCGATCTACTTCCAGCTGGTCGCGACCAAGGATCCGACGCTGCTCATCATGGGCCTCGTCGTCTCGATCGGTATCATCCACGCGCTGATGTTCGCGCCTGAAGCTGCCTTCACCGCCGAGCTGTTTCCGACCGAGGTCCGCGTCAGCGGCTCCTCGCTCGGCAAGCAGCTCGGCATCATCCTCGGCGGCGGCATTGCGCCGCTGGTCGGCACGGCGCTGATGGGATCTAGCGGCAGCTTCACCCCCGTCATCCTCTATTTCGAAGCGATCGCGGTCTGCGCCTTCATCGGCATCCTGCTGGCGCCGGAGAGTTCAAGACGCGCACTGTAGGCTAAGATGCAGGGCTTACTTGGCGGCCGGGAAAGCCCTGCCGCCGCCTGCAATTTTGGATTGTCCCGGCGCACGGTGGATGCGAGATTGCGAGCCGAGCGGGGTAATCTGAATTGTGACGACGATGGGGTTCACGGCGCTTGATCTCGGGCTCCGCGGCGCGGCAAGCGGCGTGTTCCTCCTGATGGTGCTCGTGCTGCTGCAGCTTCGGCCCTACAACAAGCATGTGCTGCTAGGTATCGTGATGTCGGCCGGCGGCGCGGCCTTCGCGATCGCGACCGCGCCGTTCATCCCGAAATCCTCGTTGTGGTGGACGCTGTGGCCTCGCGAGGCTGAGTCTTTTTTGGGGCGGCGTGTTTGGCCGAGATCTGGGCGCGCTCGTTTCGACGAAAGGACGTCCTACTCCGTCCGGATCGGCGCATCCTTGAGGCCGTTGGCGTCATAGGCCTTGCGCAAGGTGCCATTGGCGAGCGCATCGGTCATGAACCTGGTGACGAATGCCAGCGCCTGGGTGTGACCGAGCGGCACGGCGACCGCCGTGACCGTCTTCTTGAAGGTCTCGTCCAGCACGCGCGTGCCGGGAATCTTTTGCGCCATCTTGTTGAGCTGGTCGCGCGATAGCGCGAAGGCGTCGATGTCGCCGTTCTTCAGGAGCTCGAAGATCTCGTCATACGTCTGATAGCCCGTCACCTTCGCATTCTTCAGATGCGCGAGCGCGCCGCGCATCGTGGTCGTGGCGTTGACGGCGGCGACTTTGATGCCGGGCTGGTCGAGCGTCGCAAAACTGGTCACGCCCGATCCTGCCTTGACGATATAGGTCGCATCCGCGACCTCGTAGATCGGGCCGAACGCCATCCTGGTCTCGCGCTCGGGATCCTTTGGCAGGAACGTGACGTCCCAGGTCCCCTTCGCGGCCGTGTCGGTGATCTGCCCGGAATTGTTGTGCACCACATATTCGACCGATACGCCGAGCGCGGCCGCCATCGCCTTGCCGAGGTCGACGGGCACGCCGGCGAAGCCTGCTTCGGTCCTGGTCGACCAGAACGCGCCGCCGGCCGGGCTGATCGCGATGGCGACGCGCAATTTGCCGGTCGGCGCAATTTCAGCCCTGAGATCCTCAGCCATCGCCGGCATCGCCATCATCGCGGCGAGCGCGAGGCCAGCGCAGGCCGGCCAGATCGTGATCGGCATGGCATCAGTCTCCCCGTCCACTCGTCCATCATTCGCGATCCCTAAATTGTGGTCGATCATGCGACCCGTGAAAAGTGGATTTGTCAGAATCACGGACAAAACTGTCACATGCCGCGCCGCTCTTCGCAGTGCAAGACCATCACGCCGCCATGGCTATGGTGTTCCACGGCTCCCCGTTTGTTGCTATCAAATTGCGAGGCGACCTGCCGCAGGCATACAACAGACGGGGACCACCGCAATGACGCGCGCGAATCTCGCTTGTCCGGCACGGCACGATCAACGGTCAGGACAGATCGGGCGACTCCTCGCTGCGATGACGGCCGTCGTCGCGCTTGGGGGCTGCGAGCAGAAGAACGTCTACGCGCCGCCGCCGCCGCCCAAGGTGGACGTGGCAGTGCCGGTGCAGCGCGCGGTGACGCGCTATGTCGAGGCCACCGGCAACACTGCGCCGATCAAGAGCGTCGACCTCGTCGCACGCGTGCAGGGCTTCTTGCAGACGATCGACTACCAGGACGGCAGCTTCGTGAAACAGGGCACCCAGCTCTTCACGATCGAGCCGGAAACCTACAAGCTGAAGGTCGAGCAGGCGCAGGCCGCCGAGGTCGGGGCGCAGGCCACGCTCAAGCAGGCCGAAGCCGATTTCAAGCGGCAGACCGAGCTCGTGCAGCGCCAGGCAGTCTCGCAATCGATTCTCGACACTTCGACATCCACCCGTGACAACGCGCAGGCCGGTCTCCAGCAGGCCCAGGTCAATACGAGGCTCGCCGAGGTCAATTACGGCTACACCAAGGTCAGCGCACCGTTCGACGGCATCGTCAGTGCGCACCTGGTCTCGATCGGCGAGCTCGTCGGCGTCTCCTCCCCGACCCAGCTCGCGACCATCGTCGCGCTGGACCCGATCTGGGTGAACTTCACGGTCAACGAGCAGGATGTCCTGCGCATCCGCGCCGAAGCGGCCCGCCGCGGGCTGACCGTCGCCGACCTCAAGCAATTGCCGGTCGAGGTCGGCCTGCAGACCGAGACGGGTTATCCCCATGAGGGCCGACTCGACTATGTCTCGCCAACCCTCAATTCGTCGACGGGCACGCTCGCGGTGCGTGGCATCATTCCCAATGACAAACGGGTGCTGCTGCCCGGCTACTTCGTTCGAGTCCGGGTGCCGTTCGACCAGGACAAGAATGCCCTGCTCGTCCCCGACACCGCGCTCGGCAGCGACCAGAGTGGCCGCTATCTCCTGGTGGTCAACAACGAGAACACGGTCGAGCAGCGCAAGGTGCAGATCGGCCAGGTGGACAACGGCCTGCGCGTGATCGAAAGCGGCCTGAAGCCGGACGACCGCGTGGTGATCGCCGGGCTCCTGCGGGTGATTCCGGGCCAGAAGATCGACCCGCAAGTGACGAAGATCGAGCAGCCACAGGCGTCTGCCAAGTAGGAGCTGCCGGCCATGATCTCAAAATTCTTCATCGAGCGGCCGGTCCTCTCGAACGTCATCGCGCTCCTGATGATCCTGATCGGCGGCGTCGCGCTGTTCAATCTGGCGATCGCGCAATATCCCGACGTGGTGCCTCCCACGGTGCAGGTCACCACGCGCTATCCCGGCGCCAGCGCCAAGACGGTGATCGACACCGTGGCGCTGCCGATCGAGCAACAGGTCAACGGCGTCGAGGACATGCTCTACATGCAGTCCTACAGCGGCTCCGACGGCACCTACACGCTGACCGTGACCTTCAAGATCGGCACCGACCTCAACTTCGCGCAGGTGCTGGTGCAGAACCGCGTCTCCAGTGCTCTGTCGCAATTGCCGCAGGCCGTGCAGAACCAGGGCGTCACCGTGCAGAAGCGGTCGACCTCGATCCTCCTGTTCGTGACGCTGACCTCGCCGGACTCCAGGTTCGACAGCCTTTTTTTGAGCAACTACGCCACCATCAACATCCGCGACGAACTCTCGCGCCTGCCCGGCGTCGGCAACGTCACGGTGTTCGGCGCCGGCCAGTATTCGATGCGGGTCTGGCTCGATCCCAACAAGCTGCTGGCCCGCGATCTGGTGCCGCAGGATGTCATCAACGCGATCCAGCAGCAGAGCCAGCAGGTGTCGGCCGGCCAGGTCGGCGCGCCGCCGACGCCGCCGGGTCAGGCGTTCCAGTACACCCTCAACGTCAACGGACGGCTCGACGACCCCACCCAGTTCGAGAACATCATCGTCAAGACCGGCACCAGCGGCGACGTCACGCGCGTGCGCGACGTCGGCTGGGTGGAGCTGGGTGCGCAGACCTACAGCCAGATCTTCTCGCTCAACAAGCAGCCCGCCACCGGCATCGGCGTATTCCAGTCGCCCGGCGCCAACGCGCTGCAGGTCGAGCAGGCCGTCGAAAGGAAGATGGCGGAGCTCGCCAAGCGATTCCCGGAAGGCATCAAATACGACACGCCGTTCGACACCACCAAATTCGTGCAGGCCTCCGTGCACGAGGTCTACATGACATTGATCGAGGCCGGCCTCTTGGTGCTGGTCGTGATCCTGGTGTTCCTGCAGGATTGGCGCGCGATGCTGGTGCCGGCGACGACCGTGCCGGTGACCATCATCGGTGCCTTCGCCGCGATGGCCGCGCTCGGCTTCACCATCAACATGTCGACGCTGTTTGCGATCGTGCTCGCGATCGGCATCGTGGTCGACGACGCGATCGTCGTGGTCGAAGGCGCCGCCCACAATATCGAGCAGGGAATGAACGGCCACGACGCCGCGATCCGGGCGATGGACCAGCTGTTCGCGCCGATCGTCGGCATTACTCTCGTGCTGATCTCGGTGTTCCTGCCGGCGTCGTTCCTCGCAGGCCTCACCGGCCGCATCTATTCGCAATTCGCGCTGGTGATTGCCGCGACTGCGCTGCTCAGCGCCATCAACGCGGCGACGCTGAAGCCGACACAGTGCGCGCTCTGGCTGCGGCCGACGGTGCCGCAGGAGCAGCGCAACTTCTTCTATCGCGGCTTCAACGCCGTCTATAACCGCGTCGAACGCGGCTATACCCGGCTGATCGGAACCCTCGTGAGGAACGCCACGGTCTCGGTCGCGATTGCATTGGTCCTCATCGGGATCGGCGGCTACGGCCTGTCACGGGTGCCGACCGGTTTCCTGCCGATCGAGGACCAGGGCTATCTGATCGCCGCCGTGCAACTGCCCGACGGCGCCTCGCTCGAGCGAACCCAGAGTGTGCTCGACAAGGCCAGCGAGCTCATCAAGGACACGCCGGGCGTCCAGCAGGTCATCACCATCGCCGGCATCTCGGCGCTCGACAACAGCGCGAGCCTTGCAAATGCCGGCGTCGCCTACATCATCCTGAAGGACTGGGACGCGCGCGGCAAAGGCGAGGATCTGCGCTCGCTGGTGTATGGCCTGAACGACAGGGTCGCGACCATCATGGAGGCGCGCACGCTGGTGCTGCCGCCGCCGCCGATCCAGGGCATCGGCAACGCGGCCGGCTTCTCGATGCAGATCGAGCTGCGCGACGGTAACAGCGACTTTGCAAAACTCCAGGCGATCACCAGCGCGATGGTCTCTAACGCCCAGAGCCAGAGCGCGCTGCAGCGTGTCTCCTCGTCGTTCCGCTCGTCGGTGCCGCAATTCAACGTCGAGATCGACCGCATCAAGACCCAGACCCTGCACGTGACGACGGACCAGGTGTTTTCGGCGCTGTCGACCTATCTCGGCTCGTCCTACGTCAACCAGTTCAACAAGTTCGGCCGTGTGTTCCAGGTCTATACGCAGGCCGACCCGGCGTTCCGCGTCACTGAGCGCGACATTGCCAACATGCAGGTGCGCAACTCGAACGGCGACATGATCCCGATCGGCACCGTCGCCACGATCACGCCGGCCACGGGTCCGTCGCTGATCAGTCTTTACAATCTCTATCCCTCCTCGACCATCGTCGGCCTGCCCGCGCAGGGCTACTCCTCCGGCGAATCCCTGCAATTGATGGAGGAGATCGCGGACAAGACGCTGCCGCCCGGCACCGGCTTCGAATGGACCGCGATGTCCTATCAGGAGAAGGCGGTCTCGAACCAGATCTACTGGGTGTTCGGCCTCGCCATGCTGCTGGTCTATCTCGTGCTCTGCGGCCAGTATGAGAGCTGGTACGCGCCGATCTCGGTGATCCTCGCGGTGCCGCTGTCGCTGATCGGGCCGATGCTGGTGCTCAACGGCCTCAAGATCGACAACAACCTGTATTGCCAGATCGGCCTGATCCTGCTGATCGCGCTGTCGGCCAAGAACGCCATCCTGATCGTCGAGGTCGGCCTCGAGTTGCACGTCCGCGACGGCAAGCCGCTGCTGGAGTCCGCGATCGAAGCGGCAGGCGCCCGCTTCCGGCCGATCCTGATGACGTCGTTCGCCTTCATCCTCGGCGTCGTGCCGCTGGTGCTCGCAACCGGCGCCGGCGCCAGCGCCCGCAAGTCGATCGGCATCACCGTGTTCTCGGGCATGCTCGCCTCGACCTGCCTCGCGGTGCTGTTCGTGCCGGCCTTCTTCGTGGTGGTGCAGCGTTTTGAGAACTGGCGTGCATCGCGCAAGAAGCGGACACCCCATGGGCAGCCGGCCACGGAAGTAAAGTCTTAGGCGTTCGCCCTCTCCACGGGCAAAAATGTCGAAAACAACCCCATGCAAAGTAGCCCATGATGCCGGCATGAGGCACTTCGTATTTTACGAAATCGTTTGACACGTCGGGCAAATCAGGGGCATAATGGCATCATCGTAGCAAGTACCGGACGATCAAGCCCGATCTGATCCCATCAGGCCCTAAAGCGCGGCTTTAGGTTGAATTGTCATCGCGCCGTGCCCGAAAAAGGGCCAACATGCGACATCGCGGCTGTTCATGACGTTGCGGGATTGGATGCCCGCGACACGGCGGATACTTCGCCGACGATACTGAGCGACGTTTGATTGCTAGGCCGCGCTAGGGTTTTAGCGACGCCAGATAGGCGCTGATCGAAATCAGATCATCCTCGGTCAAGTTAGTGACGACATTGGACATCAATGGGCTCCATGCTCCGGTCCGCTGTCCGTGCTGAAACTCGTACAGCTGACGGGTGACATAACTCGGCGAACGGCCCGCCAGGGGCGGGATCGGGCCGAGCCCGTGCAGCGCTGGCCCATGGCAAACGCCGCACGACACCGTCTTGCCGCCGCCGCTCGCGACCAGCGCTTCTCCTTTTTTAACCGCGCCGGGCGGTACATAGGCAATGAACCTGGCGCGGCTATCACGATTCTCGAACTGCGCGAGATCTTCGGGCACCTCGATAATACGGCTTCCGATCGGCTCCTTCTCACCATTACCAAGATCGGCGAGGAACCATCCGGCGACGAAAGTCTTCGGCACGACATCCGTTTCCACGACGCGGATGCGGTCGCGCGGGCTTAGTGAGGAAAAATACGCCGCCGCTGACGCGATTTCGGAATCAGTTGCGCTTTTCGCGAGCGAGATCATCAGCGTTTGCGGAACGCGATTTTGCACCGCCGTTGTTCTCATTCCGCTTTTGTAGTCCGCCAGCTGTTGAACGATGTAGGTAGCTGGCAGTCCGGCGAGGTCAGCATTTTCCGGACCACCTTGACCATTCGCCCTATGACAAAAACCGCAAGCGAACACGTCGGGCTTCCTACCGTGCGCAACGATATCGGGAAGCGCAGCGTGGTCTTCGGGATGCCAGACCGGCGCCAGAAATAGATCTCGGGTTTGCGGAACCGTATAGGACGCGCGGCTGTCCGGTACCGATCGTGGCTTGCCGTCGTCGGACACCGGTTTGAAGTCGGGCGGATTGACCGGATAGGCCCACGCGGGCGGACCTTCGCTTCGTGCCGGTTGAACGGCGAGCGCGGCAATGGGCAACAGTAAGATAGCAGCGAGCATGCGCATCTTGTCCCTCACCTTTCTGACGCCTGATCCAAAAAAAGCATTACATGATGTCGGCTAGAACAACTTCGAATCCTGAGCCCGTAGGAGGAAACTGCCTACGTCCGCCGTGGGTCGAACCCCGATCAGCCACCTCGCAGCCAAGCTGGACTTCGCCGAAGGTCCTACAAGCGACATTAGAAAGAGGCCGCCCACTGAGGCGGGCACACAAAAAGGTTGGGTGCCAAGCAGTGGCACCACTAGGTGAGATTTGAGATCACGCCTTATCGTGCGCGTACTTCTCCAAAACCAGCCGATTATATTCATCTCTCACAGCTTTCCGTGAGACATGCCCTTTTCGGTCTTTTGCAATCTTCAGAAGATCAGGATCAGTCGGTGCTCGTGATTTCCGTCTAAATCTAGCAAAAAGTTGGCTAGTGGGCCCCGGGGTCCTTCCAAACAGCCGGTCAAACCATCCCATTGTGTCCTCCCGGACAGACGGCGCATTAAGACAATATCATGAATTTAGGACACTAGGGGCTAAATACGGACAGTGCCCACCAGCCCTATGGGAACAGATTGGCAGCCGAGAACGATCCAGGTGATCTCAATGAGAACGGGACTTACTCTCGGCCCACTCTTGGCCACACGACTTATCGTGAAGTGCTTCATTCAATCACGTCGTCGGCGCGGGCGAGCTCCGATTGCGGCACATAGGCCGAGCGCCTTCGCTGTCCTCACATTGATTGCGAGCTGGAACTTCGTCGGCTGCTGCACGGACAGGTTGGCGGCCTTGGCACCTTTCAGGATCTCATCGACGTAGGTTGCGGCCTTCCGGTACGCATCGGCCTCGTCGGACCCATAGCTCAGCAGGCCGCCCTGATCTGCGAAATCGCGAACGAAAGACACCGCCGGCAGTTGGTAGCGCACTGCGAGCTCGGCAACCCACGGCGCCCGAGATAGCGGCCTGCGTATCGATGGCGCTTAGGTCATGTTGCCGCGCGGTCAAAACCCGCGCGACGATAGGTGGCATTGTTTTTTGTCGCAAAGGCTCGTCCTTTTGAGAGCGGATCTTACCGATCGTGGGTGCGCTCTCGATAAAGGCCAGCGCATGCTTGAGCTTTGGAACAAATGGTACGAGACCTTGGCCTCGATCGAGGCCCTCGCCACTGTCGTCGTTATTGCAGTGGTGGCTGCTGGCACAATTACGCTGGTGGAAGGTTGGCGGCGTCCGACAAAACACTGATTTGGGACGACGTCGCGAGAGAAAACCGCTGCGCACCTTCCCGGACCACGCCTACGGCGTAGGGCGCGACCCCATAAATTTGAAGGGCGCGGCTAGACGTCTGCTTTCGTGCGCATATCGGATTCAAGTCGGACATGGCACCATGCCCGAAAAGGGCCGAAAGCAGACATCAAGTGCGGATGATGCGCGTGCACTTTGGATGCGGAGCCGACGTTCGCTTTGGCGGTACTTCCAAAGCGACGTACAACCCGCCAGCCGGTATCGAGGACGTCGTTCTCAAACGCGTCGGCAAGCCCCGTCGGCTAAGCGGGCCGCGACGGCAGCGAGGTCATCGCTTCCAGTTGCGCTGTTCGCGTTGCTAACACAGCGAGCAAGCTCTTGTGCAGCCGATCCTCGGGTTCGAAATTTTGCGCGAGCCTTCGGACAGTCTCGACAAATCGCAAGCGATACGTGGCCGCCCTGTCGACGTCTCCGTACTTCGCGAAGATCTCGGCGGCAGTGCGGTACACCCGCCAGGAAGCAATCGGGAAGTCGGCCCTGTCGACGATCTCCAGCGCGCGGGACAGGTGCAACCGAGCCTCCGCTGAATCACCCAAGGCAAGCGCAGTACGCGCGAGCAGTCCGTGGGCCTGGGCCAGGTGATTGAGATCTGGAGCCGTTGCCACATAGTCGTGGAGCTGACGTGCACAGCTCTGAGCCTGCGTATAGTCGTCAACCTGCAAGTAATATTCGCCAAGGCAAGGATACACCTGCGTCGCGGCGGTAAATTCGATGTCGATGCCTTCTTCATGCCTGCGGCGCTCAATATCGTCAAATTGCCTGCGAGCTCCCGACGGATCGTTCAGGCCGACATAGGCCTTCGCAAGGACGGCCCGCTTGTGGAAGTATGTCGATTGATCGCCGACCAGCAGACCATCGTCGACGCTTTCGCAGATCTCCCGGGCTCCATCAAACTCCATCGCTTCGACGTGCAACCACGCAAGCGTCAGCCGGCACAATGCGCTGCTGGGGCCGTTCGCGTTCCTGATGGCCAGTTCGAGGCCGGCCGTGATTTCACGTCGCAATTCGCGCCATTCCCCCAGATAAATGAGCGCGATTGATTCAAGAACGTTGAACAGAACAAAGGTGTAAACGTCGCCAGCTAAACGCGCCAACCGCTTTCCTTCCGTGCCGGCGCGGCGGCACTCCTGGTACCGCGACCTCCAGCAGTCGACGATACCGGATATTCCATTGCGCCTGATCAAGATGCCATAATTCGTGGCACTCGCACTCAGCTCGATCGCCCTGTCACAGAGCGTGGCGTCCTGTTTGCGCCAGCCGTTGAGGAACAGGTTGACGCTCGCGCTGCTGCCCTGGACCAGAGCCTTGAATGTGTCGTCCGCAAGCGATGCTCAATTCAATTAAGCTTACGGCTGGGAAACGGAAGGTTGTGCGGTGGACATCTTTACGGTGCGAGGGGCCAAGCCCGACGAACAACGTGAGCTAACGCGCCTCTGTGTGCGCGCCACGATGCATGCGGGCTACGACGAAGCGTTCATCGACCGATCGATACCCGCGCTTACGATCACTCTACCATTGATTAGTGGGGATTTTGTTCGGGTGGCACGAGATAGCTCCAGCGAAGTCGTCGGCGTTGTCTCGGTGACGCCGACCGCGCTGCAAGGAATTGCGCAGCTTCACCACCTTTTTGTTGACCCGGCGCATTGGAAACGCGGGATTGGTCGAGTTCTTTTCCGGGCGGCTGTAGCTCGCGCAAAAGAGATAAAAGCCGGCGCCCTCATGATCTCTGCCGAACCCTCAGCGGAAGGGTTTTATGAGCGGATGGGAGCCATCAGGATCGGCGAAGTACCATTTTTCTTCTCGCCGGAAATCATACTGCCTCATCTATTGTACGTGATCCCTCGCGAGACATGATGCGCAGCGCCGGCCGGCCCCGTGCGCCTCTGGCTCTCGCGACCAGCAGACGGCTCTCGGACGAATGTGGTGATGTCCGGTGCTGTGCGTGGCGGACGAGAGAGCGGGGGGCGTGGCCATATCGACGCGATTGCCCCGTTTCGGACATGTCCTAGCCTGATCGGACATGGGTCTAGCCAGACATCGGCCTACAATTTCTGCTATGTAGTCATCATTCCCCCGGAATATGGGGTTGATATTGAGCAGCGAGCGTGTGGAAAGGCGACTGGCGGCGGTGCTGGCGGCAGACGTGGCCGGTTATAGCCGTCTGATGGGCCTCGATGAGGAACGCACGCTCGCCAACCTGAAATCGCTCCGAAAGACGCTACTCGATCCCTCCATCGCCGCGCATCGAGGCCGCATCGTCAAGACGACGGGCGACGGCATGCTGGTCGAATTTGCCAGCGCGGTCGACGCAGCCCGGTGCGCCGCCGAAGTCCAACGCGGTATGGCTGCTCAAAATATCGACGTAGCACGGCACAAGAGGATTGAATTTCGGATCGGTGTTCACGTCGGCGACATTATCGTCGATGAAAACGACATATTTGGCGACAGCGTCAACATCGCGGCGCGTCTGGAAGGACTAGCAGAGCCCGGCGGCATCTGCATTTCCGATGATGCCCACCGGCAGATCCGCGGCAAGGTCGATCTTGCTCTCGAGGATATGGGACCGCAAACGCTGAAGAATATTGCTGAACCCATGCGTGCCTGGCGTTGTCGGATTGATGCCGACTCTTCTTTGGTACCGCCGACGAAACCATCGGCCGAGACTAGTCAAACTCTCGTTCTTCCCGACAAGCCCTCTATCGCGGTTCTGCCGTTCCAGAACATGAGCGGCGATCCGGAGCAGGAGTATTTTGCTGACGGAATGGTCGAAGAGATCACGACAGCGCTCTCGCGGTTCAAGGCGCTGTTCGTCATCGCGCGTAATTCGAGTTTTGCGTACAAGGGCAGAGCCGTCGATATCAAACAGGTCGGGCGCGAGCTTGGCGTCCGCTACGTTCTTGAAGGTAGTGTCCGTAAAGCTGCCGGAAAAATCCGCATTACCGGCCAATTGATCGATGCGGCGATCGGGTCCCACCTTTGGGCGGATCGCTTTGAAGGCGACCTAAGCGATATCTTTGCTCTTCAAGACCAGATGACGGAGAGGGTTGTCTCCGCAATCGCGCCGAGATTGTTGCAGGCTGAAATCGAACTGGCGACGCGACGGCGGCCAGACAACCTCAGCGCTTATGACCTCTATCTCCGAGCCGCACCACGGCTTTATTCTGGTACCCGCGAGGGCTCAGCAGAGGCCCTCCAGCTGTTGTATCGTGCCTTGGAGATCGACTCTCGGTATGGTGCTGCGGCGTCGTTTGCAGCAAGCTGCCATCTTCACAATATCAGTCATGGATGGGCCATCGATCCGAAGTCAACGATTGAAGAAGCGGCGCGGCTTTCGCGACTGGCACTCAGTGTTGACGAGAATGACCCGGAGGCGCTGGCCATCGCTGGTCGCGTAACGGCTTTCTCTGGCGATATCGACGCTGCTATCGAACTGGTGGACCGGGCCGTCGCTCTCAATCCAAATTCAGCGAATGCATGGCACAGGAGAGGCTTGACTTATCGGCATATTGGGCAGCCTGACGAAGCACTCCGGAGTATCGAGCGCGCCATCCGCCTGAGCCCCGTCGACCCCTGGATTTTCCTGATGTTCACGGGAATGGGCATTGCCTGCATTGACCTTCGGCGCTTCGACGAGGCGGTCGAGTTTGCAAGGAAAGCCCTTCGCAGGAACCACGTTTCTTCGATGGTCTATCGCTGCCTCGCGGTGGCCTTGGCGCATCTCGGACGCGAAGCAGAAGCGAAAGAGGCAGTTGCCCGCATGCTTGAGCTCGAACCCGGTTTTCGCATCGCTGAATGGGTGGCCCGCACCAGTTCGTCGAAGCTCCAGATATTTATCGAGGGTCTGCGTAAAGCAGGGCTTCCCGAATGAGTGACACAGAGGTTGTCAAATGTCGAACCGCCGAGTGGCTACTTCCGGTTTTGGCTCGTCACGTCGATTCCCGAAGTGCTCGGTATGGCCGCCATTGAGGGGTAACCGGATCAGCCAGCGAACGTCGCCGGCGTGGCACGCCTCAGGTGGCCTGCGAGAACGGGGTGCGGATCTCGCGCGGCAGGATGATCGCAGCGGCGATGGCGAGCAGGCAGAGCGCGGCGAAGGCGCGCAGCATGGTGACGAAACCGCCCTGCTCGTAGAGCCAGGCGACCAGGCCAACGGACGCGCCGGCCGCGGTGAAGCCGACGAAATAGCGCACCGCATAGGCGCGCGAGCGCCATTCCTCGGTGGTGTACTTGCCGACCATGGCGTCGTTCACCGTGACCTGCCCGAACGCGCCCATGACGATGCCGATCGAGACCACGATCAGCGGCAGGTTGGACAGGCTCGCCGCGAGATACAGGAACGGCGCCAGCATGAAGGACAGCGGCAACGCCACCGTCTTCAGCGAATAATGATCGAGCAGCCGGCCGATCGTGTACTGCGTCATCGCGCCGAACACGTAGACACAGGCTGCGATGCCCCCTAACAGCGCCGGGCTCCTGGTGAGATCGGCGAGCCGCTCCGCAAACAACTTTGGCAGCGCCACCGTGACCGCATTGAATGTCGTCGAGATCGCGATCACGACGATCAGCAGCGCAAGGACCACGCGCCACATGTCCTGCTTGGCGACGCGCGCCTGCGCGGCCGCCTGCCTGCTGCCCTTGCGATCCTCATGCACGACGGTCATCGCGAAGGCGATGCCGATCAGCACCGTGACGAGCCCCGGAACAATGAAGGCAAAGCGCCAGCCGAGATATTGCCCGATCACGCCGGTGACCAGTGCGGACGACGCAACGCCGAGATTGCCCCAGACGCCGTTCAGTCCCATCTCGCGGCCGAGTCTGTCGGCATAGGACACGATCATCGCGGTGCCGACGGGATGGTAAATCGAGGCGAAGATGCCGATCGCGAGCAGCGCCGCGCCGAGCTCGACCTGCGTCTGCACGAAGCCGACCGAGATCATCGAGGCGCCGATGCCGATGAAGAAGATCACCATCATGTGGCGGCGACTCCAGCGGTCGCCGAGCCAACCGGTGAGCAGCGATCCCGCGCCGAAGGCGATGAAACCCGGCGTCGCGTAAGGCAGCAGCTCGGAATAGGCCATGCCGAGCGCCGGCCCCATGATGATCACGGCGGCGGCGAAGATCAGCATCGCATAGTGATCGATAAAATGGGCGGCGTTAACGAAACCGATCACCCGGCCAGGACTATTCATGACGTGCGAATCCTCTCCTATCCCGAAATCGGTTATATGTCGGAGCCATGACGGGATGCCGCCAATGACTGTCGTCGAAACGCCAATTCGGGAAGTGCGCGGAAGCCACCGCTCGACCGCGGGCGTGCATCTCGTCGCGCGCGACTACCCCAAGGGCCTGCGGCTCGACCCGCACATGCACCGCGAGGCGCAGCTCGTCTATGCCGCAAAAGGCACGATGCAGGTGACCACGCCAAAGGGACGCTGGCTGGTGCCGCCGGATCGCGCGGTCTGGGTCCCGGCCCACCTCGAACACGCCATCGACGTGCTCGCAGACATCGAGATGCGCACCCTCTATTTCGACCTGCCCTGGCTGAAGCGCGAGCAGCGCGCCAAGGGGCTCACCAAGGAGTTCGTGGTGCGGGTGTCGCCGCTGCTGCACCAGGCGATCCTGGCGCTCTTCGATTCTCGTAATACGTCGGAGCGCACCGAGCTGCTGGTTCGCCTGGTGATGCTGGAACTGCACCAGGCCGAAGATTCCGCGACCTTCGTGCCGCTGCCGCGCGAGCCGCGCTGCAGGCGCGCCGCCCTGATCGTGCTGGACGATCCGACCGGGAACCATGAGATCGAGGCGCTCGCGCACGAGGTCGGAACCTCCGCGCGCACGCTGTCACGGCTGTTTTCCTCCGAGACGCAGCTCAGCTTCAAGAGCTGGTGCCAGCGTGCCCGCATCGCGGCCGCGATCGAAAGACTGTCGACAGATGCCGAAGTCTCGGTCAAGCAGCTCGCCGCCCAGCTCGGCTATGCCAGCGTCCCCGCCTTCTCCGCCGCCTTCCGCCAGGTCACGGGACGGACGCCGACGGAGTTTGCGCGGAAGGATTGACCACGAGCACGCTGTCATTGCCCGCGAAAGCGGGCAATCCAGTATTCCAGAGACGGCAGTGATTGAACCGATAGGCCGCGGCGTACTGGATGCCCCGCCTTCGCGGGGCATGACAGTTTCCCCTTGGCGGCATAGCATCGCTTCACTTGGCGCATTGCCAGCGCTTGATTGTGATCGGCTTCCGCCTAAATCCCGTGTAAGCTTCTGCACTGCACAAACCGGATTCGAAAAGCCCAGATGGCCAACGCCTTTTTCTCCGACCTGCTCACCACCATCTCCGAGCGCGGCCGCACGCTGCTTCGCCGCGGTGACGCCTCGGACACAAGACAGGACGCCGACGGCCTGATCGAGCTCTGCGAGGCGCTGCTGTCGGGCCGAGGCGAGGCCTCGGGCACCGCGATGGCGCGCGAGGTGCTCGACCACTATCAGGACCTCGATGCGACCGGACGCCGCGCCTTCTTCGCGGCGCTGGTGCGCGATTTCGGCCCGGACCGCGAGAAGCTTGCCCAGACGGTCGAGAAATGGCGCACCCAGCCGAGCGACGAGGACGCCAGCGACCTGCATTTCGCTTCGGAGCCGCGGCGGCAGGAACTGATCCGCCGCCTCAATCGTGCGCCCGGCGGCACCGGCGATCTCGTGGCCATGCGCGCCGACCTGCTCGGTATGATGAACGGGCACACTGATCTCGCCGCGCTCGATCGCGACGTCGTGCATCTCTTGAGTTCGTGGTTCAACAGGGGGTTTCTCGTGCTGCGCAGGATCGACTGGTCGACACCGGCCAACATCCTCGAAAAGATCATCCGCTACGAAGCCGTGCACGAGATCAGCGACTGGGACGATTTGCGCCGCCGTATCGATCCGGTCGACCGCCGCTGCTACGCCTTCTTCCATCCGGCGTTGGTCGACGAACCCCTGATCTTCGTCGAGGTGGCGCTGACAGAGACGATCCCCGGCGCCATCGCGCCGCTGCTCGCGGTCGACCGCGAGCCGGTGCCGATCGAACGCGCGCGCACCGCCGTGTTCTACTCGATCTCGAACACCCAGCGGGGCTTAGGGGGCATTTCCTTCGGCAGCTTCCTCATCAAGCAGGTCGTCGAGGAGCTGCGCCGCGAGCTGCCCAAGCTCGACACCTTCGTGACGCTGTCGCCGGTGCCGGGCTTCATGCCATGGCTGAAGCAGGACAAGGACCTGCCGTTGTCGGACGAAGATCGCGAAATGCTGAAGCATCTCGACGAGCCGAAATGGTTCGATAATGCGGAGCTGACCGCGCAGCTGCGCGCCGTGATCGAGCCGCTCGCCGCCTATTATTTCCTGAAGGCGCGCACGTCGAAGGGCCGGCTGATCGACTCGGTCGCCCGCTTCCATCTCGGCAACGGCGCCCGGCTCGAGCGCATCAACTGGCTCGGAGACCTCTCGCCCAAGGGCCTGCGCGAATCCGCCGGCGTCATGGTCAACTATCTCTACCGCCTCGACGACATCGAGAAGAACCACGAGGCCTATGCCAACGACGGCACGGTCGTCGCATCGAGCGCGGTGAAGAAGCTGCTCAAGGGCGAACGGCGGCTGCTGGATATGCGGCTGTCGTAGGACGCACCTTCTCCCCACGCCGTCATTGCGAGGAGCCCTTGCGACGAAGCAATCCAGACCGCATCAGCGGAGAGATCCTGGATTGCTTCGCTGCGCTCGCAATGACGGAATGTGTTGCCACAGCCGGGCTACTCCGCCAGCGCCTTCATCTCCTGATAGAGATCCGACTTGCCCTCGAATCCGATGCCCGGGAGGTCCGGCATGGTGATGTGGCCGTTCTCGACGCGCACGCCGTCGGGGAAGCCGCCATAGGGCTGGAACAGATCGGGGTAGCTTTCATTGCCGCCAAGGCCGAGGCCGGCTGCGATGTTGAGTGACATCTGGTGGCCACCATGCGGGATGCAGCGGCTGGGCGACCAGCCATGGGTCTTCAGAACTTGCAGCGTGCGCTGGTATTCGCAGAGGCCGTAGGAGAGCGCGCAGTCGAATTGCAGCCAGTCGCGATCGGGCCGCATGCCGCCATGGCGGATCAGGTTGCGAGCGTCCTGGTGGCTAAACAGGTTTTCGCCGGTCGCCATCGCTGCCGGATAAAATTCTGCGAGTGCAGCCTGCAGCGAATAGTCGAGGGGATCGCCCGCCTCCTCGTACCAGAACAGCGGATAGTCCCGCAGCATTTTGGCGTAGGCGATCGCGGTCTCCAGATCGAAGCGGCCGTTGGCATCGACCGCGAGCTGCGCGTCCTTGCCGATCTCCTTCAGCACCGCTTCGATGCGCGTGCGATCCTCCTCGATTGGCGCGCCGCCGATCTTCATCTTGACGACGTTGTAGCCGCGATCGAGATAGCCGCGCATCTCGCCGCGTAGCATCGAGAGGTCCTTGCCGGGATAGTAGTAGCCGCCGGCAGCGTAGACGAACACGCGCGGATTGGCCTTGACGCCGTGACGCTCGGCGAGCAGGCGAAACAGCGGCTTACCAGCGATCTTCGCCACCGCATCCCACACTGCCATGTCGATGGTGCCGACCGCGACAGAGCGCTCGCCATGGCCGCCGGGCTTCTCGTTGGTCATCATCGCGGTCCAGACCTTGTCCGGGTCGAGATTGTCGCCGGCTGCATCAAGCAGCGACTTCGGATCGGCCTCGAGGATACGCGAGGCGAAGCGCTCGCGGATCAGCCCGCCCTGCCCGTAACGGCCGTTGGAGTTGAAGCCGTAGCCGACGACACGCTTGCCGTCACGCACGACGTCGGTGACGACGGCGACCAGGCTCGTCGTCATCTTGGTGAAATCGATATAGGCGTTACGGATCGGCGAGGAGATCGGCTTGGTGATCTCGCGGACGTCGACGATGCGGACCATGGGTCTCAGCCTTCATTGCTTGATAGGAACCTCGTCATTGCGAGCGAAGCGAAGCAATCCAGACTGTCTCCGCGGAAGGATTCTGGATTGCTTCGTCGCTTCGCTCCTCGCAATGACGAGCGGATAGAACGCGCCGAGCTTATTTCTTATCCCTGAAATACGGCTCAACGGGACCGTGCACCTTGATGGTCAGCGGGTTGCCGTGGCGGTCCTTGGCGTTGCCGGCGGTGACGCGGACCCAGCCCTCGCTGATGCAATATTCCTCGACATTGGTCTTCTCGATGCCCTTGAAGCGGATACCGACGTCGCGCGCCAGGATATCGGCGTTGTAATACGGGCTGTTCGGATCGACCGACAGGCGGTCCGGGAATTCGTCGCTCATGATTGTCTCGCTCACAACAGTGTCTCGATTTGTTGGCGCAGCCCCTCGGGCCGCGCGGTCGGCGCATAACGCGCCACCACCTTGCCTGCACGGTCCACCAGGAATTTCGTGAAATTCCATTTGATGGAGGCACCTAACAGGCCGGATTGCTGACGTTTCAGGTACTCATAGAGGGGATGCGCATTGGCGCCGTTGACGTCGATCTTGGCGAATAGCGGAAAGGTGACGTCGTAATTGGTCGAGCAGAACTCCTGGATCTCGCTTGCCTTGCCCGGCTCCTGGCCGCCAAACTGGTTGCAGGGAAAGCCGAGCACCGTGAAGCCACGCGGACTGAGGTCGCGGTGCAAGTCCTCGAGCCCGCGATATTGCGGGGTGAAGCCGCATTTGCTCGCCGTGTTGACGATCAGCAGCACCTGTCCCTCGAAGCGTCGCAGCGGCACTTCCTCGCCGAGAAGCGAGTTGGCCGAGAAATCGTAGATCGCCGACATCGTTGTCCTTTAGCCCACGGGATCGATCGGTGACGGCGGCACGCCGCCCGCCTCGATCGCCTCGCCGGCGAGCAGGCAGAGGTCCTCCCGATAACGGCCGGAGACGACATGCACACCGACCGGCGCCTTGCCGACGAGACCGGTGGAGACCACGAGGCCCGGCAGTCCCATGAAAGGAATCGCGATCTGCGGCAATTGCGCATCCCAGACCCGCTTGAAGGACGCCTCGTCCTTGCGATCGAGATGGTCAGGAAACGGCAATTCGCCGGAGACCGGCGTCAGCACCACCGCGTATTTTTCGAAGAACAGCATCCATTCGCGCGTCAGCGTCGCCCGGCGCATCAGCGCCTTGGCATAGGCCGCCTGGTCGAACGGGGTGACCTTGGCGCGGTTGCCGCGCAGGCAGGCGAGCGCGCCGGGATCGCCCTCGCGCTCGGCGGCTTCCACCGCCGCCTCATAACCGTCGCCAAGCCACAGCTTCGTCTGCCATTCAGCAGCTTCCCGCATCGGCGGGGTGTTCTCGATCACCTCCACCGTCCAGCCTGCCCGCTCCAGCCGCTTGCCGGCGTCTCTGAGCGCGGCCGTCACTTCCGGTGCGGTCGCGAGCCCATCCGGATTGAGACACAGCGCCGCGCGCTTGGGCATCGCCGGTCCTTCGAGCGGCGCAGGCACCCACCAGGGGTCGCGCACGTCACGGGCCGCCATCGCGGCAAGCGAAATCCGCAGGTCATTGACGGTGCGCGCCAGCGGCCCGGAGACCGCGCTGATCTGCGGCCCGATCGGGCGCTCCGGCAGGGCCGCGTTGAAGGCGGGAATCCGGCCCATGGTCGGCCGCAAGCCGTGCACGCCGCAGGCATAGGCGGGGTAGCGGATCGAGCCCGCGATATCAGTGCCGTGGGCAATGTGGCCGATGCCGGCCGCTACCGCCGATCCGGCCCCGCCCGAGGAGCCGCCCGGGGTCAGCGAGGCATCGCGCGGATTCTTGGTGTCACCGTGGATCAGGTTTGTGGTGAACCAGCGATAGGAAAAGGCCGGGCAGTTGGTGCGGCCGAGAATGACGGCGCCCGCCTTGCGCAAATTGGCGACCACGGGGTTGTCGGCCTTCGCGATGACGTCGCGCTGGATCTTCAGCCCGTTCGTGGTGGCAAAACCCTCCTGGTCGACATTGACCTTCACCGTGACGGGTACGCCGGCCAAGAGGCCCGGATCCTCGCCCCGGGCGATCGCGCCATCGACCGCTGCCGCCTGCTTGAGCACGTCCTCCGGCCGGTGGTCGATCACCGCATTCAGCTTGGGATTGACGGCATCGAGCCGGGCAAGTCCCGACTTTGCGGCTTCGGTGGCGGAAACCTTCCTGGACCGGATGAGAGTGGCGAGGTCGGCGGCCGACAGGCGCCAGAGGTCTTGCATGGCATGCTCCGTGTGACCGGGTCTTTTAGCGCCGGTCAGGCGGCAAAGCCATGCGCATTGCGCAGGGGCGGAATCCGGATCGTCAGTGCCGGGTGGCGGATTGATCCGGCAGGTCCAGAAGCGCTTCCGTGAAAGGAAATTCCAACACGATCTCACCGTCGTCGTCGGTGACCTCGATGACCGCCTCGAGCAACGCCGGCTGGGTGCCTTCCGACTTCAGCACTTCCAAAATCATTTGGCGCGCCACTTCCCAGGCACGATCGGGATTGCGCAGGTCCTCGCCGTCAGGATCCACGATCAATTCGTCGCCGATGCGGGTGTTGAAGAAATATCTGGGCATGCCTGATCCAATGGGGTCGCCTGTAGCCGATTGAAAGCCGTTTCGTACTCACAACCGCTTTATCCGGACAGGGCTCACACCCTATCGTCGTTCTCTACATATCGTTGTACTTTGCGTGGGGTTGTTTTGCTGTTTTTGCGTCATCTCCGCGGCGCGGTCGGGCTTTTCCGTGTTTGCAGCGCAGCATTGCAGCTGTCTACTACCTAGGTCCCGGAAGATTTAACTGGCGAACTTTTCCGCCCGCAGTAGTTTAACGGGGGGACGGATACGTCCGATTTTCTCAAAAAAGGAGGCGCTCAATGGCCTGGAAAGCACCGAAGATCGTCGAAGTGCCGTGCGGCATGGAAATCAACATGTATGTGAGCGCCACCCGCAAGTAAGGGCGGCAGTTTCACGTTGAGCGCAGGTGGATCCTTCGGGTGCGCCACGTCCCCGGACGAGGGGAGTTGTGTCAGCCTAAGATCCACCTCGACACGTGTCTCCAGGAGACGGAATTATGCTTCGCGTCGTCGTCCTGGGCGCCGCGGCTGGCGGCGGGGTCCCGCAGTGGAACTGCGGGTGCGCAGGCTGCCGGGCAGCGCGCGCTGACTCCCGACAATTGCAGAGGACGCAGGCTTCTGTCGCCTTCAGCGCCGACGGCGACAACTGGTTCCTGATCAACGCCTCCCCCGACCTCCGACAGCAATTCAACGCCACGCCGCAACTTCACCCCAAACCGGGCGCGCTGCGCCACACGCCGGTTGCCGGCGTGATCCTGACCAATGGCGAGGTGGACGCGGTGGCGGGACTCTTGTCGATGCGCGAGGGCTCGCCGTTCACGATCTACGCCCATGACAAGGTACTGGCGATCCTGAAGGCCAACAGCATCTTCAACGTGCTGAACGAGAAGAACGTCAAGCGCCAGCCGATAGGGGTCGATGAGCCGTTCGAGCCGCGCCTTCCCGACGGCGCACGCTCCGGCATCGAGGTGGTTGCGTTCGAGGTAGCAGGCAAATCGGCCTGGTACCTGGAAGGCAAGGCGCATCCCGGCGGGAGCAGTGGCGCCGGCGACACGCTGGGCCTGAAGATCACGGACAAGTCGACCGGCAAGAATTTCTACTTCCTCGCTGCCTGCGCCGAGGTCACCGACGCGTTGAGAGCGCAGATTGCCGGCGCATCGCTGGTGTTCTTCGACGGCACGGTGTGGCGCGACGACGAGATGATCCAGGCCGGGCTCGGCCAGAAGACCGGCAAGAGCATGGGGCATGTCGCGATGTCCGGCGAGGACGGCGCGATCGCGCGGCTCGCCGGCCTCGATATCGACAGGAAGATATTTCTGCATATCAATAACTCGAACCCGGCGCTGCTGCCCTCCTCGCCCGAGCGCAAGGCGGCCGAACATGCGGGCTGGCAGATACCCGCCGATGGAACGGAGATCGTGCTGTGAACGCCATGACGCTGCCCGGAATGACCGCACTCTCGATCGGCAAGGACATCAGGCTCAACTCGGCCGAGGAACTCGAGGCGACGCTGCGCCACATCGGCGCGACCCGCTATCACAGCCTGCATCCGTTCCATAAGCTCCTGCACGGCGGCAAGCTGAACAAGGGCCAGGTGCAGGCCTGGGCGCTCAACCGCTACTATTACCAGAGCACGATCCCGCTCAAGGACGCGGTGGTGATCTCGCGCTTTCGCGACCGCGCCACGCGGCTGGAATGGCGCCACCGCATCGAGGATCATGACGGCGATGTCGGCAGCGAGGGCGGCATCGAGCGCTGGCTGAAGCTGACCGAAGGCCTGGGCCTCGACACGGCCTATGTGGAATCGACCGAAGGCATTCTTCCCGCAACGCGCTTTGCGGTCGAGGCCTACGTGCATTTCTGCCGCGAGAAGAGCCCGCTGGAGGCGATCGCCTCCTCCCTGACGGAGCTGTTCGCGCCGAGCATTCACGAAGAGCGCATCAGCGGCATGCTGGAGCACTATGATTTCGTCAATCCTGATATCATGAGCTACTTCAAGCGCCGCCTGACCCAGGCGCCGCGCGACGCCAATTTCGCGCTCGACTATGTCAGGAAGCACGCCAGGACTCCCGAGGAACGCGCGGCCGTCTGCAACGCGCTGATCTTCAAGACCAACGTGCTGTGGGTGCAGCTCGACGCGCTCTATCATGCCTATGTCGACGGGCACATTCCGCCGGGCGCCTTCGTGCCCAAAGCAAGCTGAAGAGGATAAGCAATGGCCGGGCCGCGTCACATCAGCGTCAGCGAAGCGAGCCGGCCCGTGCTGCCGCGGCATGCCAAGCTGAAATACGACGAGACGCGGAAGGTCTGGGTGATCCTGGCGCCGGAACGGGTGCTGGCGCCGGACGAGATCGCGGTCGAGGTCCTGCAGCTCTGCGACGGCATCCGCAATGTCGGCGATATGGCCGACCAGCTCGCCGCGAAGTATGCTGCACCACGCGATGCGATCCTGAGCGACGTGATCGCCATGTTGCAGGACCTTGCAGACAAGGGCTTTCTGACCGAAGCCCGGGAGAAGACGTCATGAGCGACGTACTTGGCGACCCCGGCGTTCCCCACGATGTCAGCGATAGCCTGGCGGTGCTCGAAAAGCAGCGCTCGACGGCGGAGACGTTCGGCATTCCGCTCGCCGTCCTGCTGGAGGTCACACATCGCTGCCCGCTGCAATGCCCCTATTGCTCCAACCCGGTCGAGCTCGATCGCGCCGGAAAGGAACTTACGACCGAGGAGTGGAAGAGGGTCTTGACCGAGCTCGCCGAGATCGGCGTGCTCCAGGTCCATTTCTCCGGCGGCGAGCCGACCGCGCGGAAAGACCTCGTCGAGCTCATCAAGCATGCGAGCGACGCCGGCCTCTATACCAATTTGATCACTTCGGCCGTATTGCTGACGCGCGACAAGCTGGGCGAGTTCGCGGATGCAGGCCTCTGCCATGTGCAGATCAGCTTTCAGGGCACCGAGGATATCGCCGCCGACCGCGTCGCCGGCTACAAGGGCGCGCATCACAAGAAGCTCGAAGTCGCTAAGTGGACACGCGAGCTTGATCTGCCGCTCACCGTGAACGCGGTGATGCACCGCCAGAACCTGCACCAACTCCCCGACATCATCCAGATGGCGGTCGATCTCGATGCCGACCGGCTCGAGGTCGCCAACGTCCAGTACTACGGCTGGGCGCTGAAGAACCGCGCCGCGCTGATGCCGACGGTTGCGCAGCTCGACGAGACGACCCGTATCGTCGAGGAGGCGCGCGAGCGCCTCAAGGGCACGCTCGCGATCGACTATGTCGTGCCGGACTACTATGCGCTGCGGCCGAAGAAGTGCATGGGCGGCTGGGGCCGGCAGTTCTTCAACATCTCGCCCGCCGGCAAGGTGCTGCCCTGCCATGCGGCCGAGAGCATCACCGGGCTCGACTTCGAGTCCGTGCGCTCCAATCATTCGATCGCCTGGATCTGGCAGAACTCGGACGCCTTCAACCGCTATCGTGGCACCGGCTGGATGAAGGAGCCGTGCAAGACCTGCGAGTTCCGCGAGATCGATTTCGGCGGCTGCCGCTGCCAGGCCTTTGCACTGACGGGCGATGCGGCCAACACCGATCCGGCCTGCGCGCTATCGCCGCTGCACGAGACCATCTTCAAGCAGGCCGAGCGCGAAGCCGAAGGCGAGACCAACCGCTTCCTCTACCGCAACTTTGCCGGTGGCACTTGGGAGTCTGGCGAGAATGGCGCCTGACGCCGAGGCGGCCAAATCGGCCAAACGCGCCGATCCCTTTGCGCCGCTGACTTCGGAAATGCTCGCCGTCTCCGACGGTCACGAGATCTATGTCGAGAGCGTCGGCCGCGCCGACGGCATCCCGGCCGTCTATCTGCATGGCGGCCCCGGCAGCGGCTGCCAGCCCGACCATCGCCGGCTTTTTGATCCTGAACGCTTCCATGCCGTGCTGTTCGACCAGCGCGGCGCCGGCCGCAGCCGGCCGAAGGGCTCGCGCGAGCACAACACCACGCAGCATCTCGTCGCTGACATGGAGGCGATCCGCCAAAGGTTCGGTTTCGAACGCTGGATGGTGATCGGCGGCTCCTGGGGTGCGACGCTGGCGCTCGCTTACGCGCAGGCCCATCCCGACCGCGTCTCGGGCATCGTGCTGCGCGCAACCTTTCTCGGCACGCGAGCCGAGGTCGAAACCGGCTTCACGTCGCGGCTGCCGCAATTCTATCCCGCGCTCAACGAGGACTTTTTGAGCCTGCTGTCAGCCGAAGAGCGAGAGCGGCCGATCGAAGCGCATTGGCGCCGCATTCTCGATCCCGATCCTGACATCCATGGCCCCGCCGCGCGGGCCTGGCACGACACCGAGCGCACCCTGTCCGAACACAAGCCGGCGCGCACGCGGCTCGATCTCGCAACCATCAACGTGTGGCGCACGCTGCCCGCGACGCCCTTCATGGAAGCACACTACTTCATCAATGACTGCTTCATGGCGCCGGATCAGCTGCTGCAAAATGCCGGCAGGCTCGCCGGCATTCACGGCATCATCGTCCAGGGCCGCTATGATCTGTTGTGCCCGCCCGAGATATCTTGGGCGCTCGCGAAAGTGTGGCCGGGTTCCGAGATCCGCATCGTGGAAGAGGCCGGGCATTCGCTCTATGATCCCGGCGTGAGGGACGCCGTGATGAGAGCGATCGCGGACCTTGCTTCGAAGGCCGCGCGATAGAACTCTCATCCTGAGGAGCGCTCCGAAGGAGCGCGTCTCGAAGGATGAGGCCGAGATGCTACAGTGGCGCCTTCATGGTTCGAGACGCGCGAAGACGCGCTCCTCACCATGAGGGTCTGCAAGAAGGACAACAAGAAGAATGCCGCTCGCCGGGAAGGGCATGCTGCTGACGTCGATGAATATCGACGCGGAGCATGAGGCCGATTTCAACCGCTGGTATGATCGCGAACATCTCGCGGAGCGTGTTGCGATCGAGGGTTTTCTGGAGGCGCGGCGCTATGTCGCTCACGCTGCCAGCCCCAAATATCTCTGCCTCTATTCGACTGCGACGCTCGACGTGCTCGACAGTCCCGCTTATCGGGCGGGGCTTGCAAGCCCGACCGACTGGTCGCGTCAGACCATGGCACGGTTCGAGAACATGATCCGCGCGGTGGCGCGCATCACCATCAGCCGCGGCAGCGGACGCGGCGTCGCGCTCGGCGTGGTACGGCTGCGCCCGACGC
Organism: Bradyrhizobium sp. CCGUVB23; assembly: GCF_024199885.1. Classification (NCBI taxonomy): domain Bacteria; kingdom Pseudomonadati; phylum Pseudomonadota; class Alphaproteobacteria; order Hyphomicrobiales; family Nitrobacteraceae; genus Bradyrhizobium; species Bradyrhizobium sp. CCGUVB23. The sequence continues at coordinate 6,259,252 of NZ_JANADQ010000001.1, read as the reverse complement.
CCGACAATGCCGGACGATTGCGCGATGCACTGCGGGAAAAGCTCGCGCCGGAAAAATACGACGGCATCATCTCCATGCATCTGCTGGAGAGTGATGCAGAGCTTTCCGGCCCGACGGCGGAGATCCCGTCGGTGCGCAGCCCGGGCGCCAACGACTGGTTCGTGCTGATCGACGGCACGCGCGTCAGCGCCGTCTCTGCCGTGATTGCCGAACGCTTCACCGGCCCAGCAGCATCGCCGTCCTCGCTTCCCGTTTCCGTCGGCACCTACTGCCTGATGTGGGATCTCGCCAAGAGCGACATCAAGAGCGACATCAAGAGCGATACCGCGCGCGGGTGATGTCTCATCACACGTATCGCGAGATGCTGCACCGCCGCATAATGTTTGCTTCTGTTGATGCTCTCTGTGCGTAGCTCCTATGAATGCGGAGCATTGCCCAAATTTGCCTTTGTGCGAGCCTCGGAATGGTTCTAATAAGGTAAGCCTATGATCCAATTTAAGAACCATATCGACGCGTAAGCGTTCGCCAAGCTCAAGAAGGCCGCAGGGCGCTTGAGCCTGTGCGGACAGGGTAGGAATGAAACCGACCGATATTTCGGCCCCAGACTACTTTCACAAAGTAGTCGATTGCCAGTGGGCCTGTCCCGCGCACACCCCGGTTCCCGAATACATCCGTCTGATCGCTCAAGGCCGCTACAGCGACGCCTATATGATCAATTGGAAATCGAACGTGTTTCCCGGAATTCTGGGACGCACCTGCGATCGTCCATGCGAGCCAGCGTGCCGTCGCGGACGCGTCGAGGAAACTCCGGTGGCGATCTGCCGCCTGAAGCGCGTCGCGGCCGACTTCAAGGATGACATCAAGCAGCGCCTGCCGCGTCCCTCGCCTAAGAACGGCAAGCGCATTGCGCTGGTTGGCGGTGGCCCGGCGTCGCTGACGGTGGCGCGCGATCTCGCGCCGCTCGGCTATCACTGCACCGTGTTCGATGCCGACCCCGAAGCCGGCGGCATGATGCGCACGCAGATCCCGAAATTCCGCCTGCCGAATTCCGTGATCGACGAGGAGACCGGCTACATCCTCGAGCTCGGCGTCGAGTTCAAGGGCGGCCACCGCATCGAGAGCATGAAGGCGCTGCTGGCCGACAAATACGATGCGATCTTCGTGGGTTCCGGCGCGCCGCGCGGCCGCGAGCTTGACATTCCCGGCCGCAAAGAGGCAGCCGCGAACATCCATATCGGCATCGACTGGCTGTCCTCCGTCTCCTTCGGTCACATCGACAAGATCGGCAAGCGCGTGATCGTGCTCGGCGGCGGCAACACCGCGATGGATTGCTGCCGCACGGCGCGCAGGCTCGGCGGCGAGGACGTCAAGGTCATCGTGCGCTCCGGCTTCGAGGAGATGAAGGCTTCGCCCTGGGAGAAGGAGGACGCGATCCACGAGGACATTCCGATCCTCAACTTCCTCGTCCCCGTCGCCTTCGTCCACGACAACGGCAAGCTCACCGGCGTCACCTTCCAGAAAGTGCGCGCCGAGTACGACGCCAAGGGACGCCGCAACCTCGTTCCGTCAGGCGAGCCCGACCAGACCCTCGAATGCGACGACGTGCTGGTCGCAGTCGGCCAGGAGAACGCGTTTCCCTGGATCGAGCGCGACTGCGGCATCGAGTTCGACAAGTGGAACATGCCGAAGGTCGATCCCAAGACCTTCGTCTCGACCAACCCAAAGGTCTTCTTCGGCGGCGACGCCGCCTTCGGGCCGAAGAACATCATCTGGGCGGTGGCGCACGGCCACGATGCCGCGCTGTCGATCCACAGGTTGCTCTCGGGCGAAGACATCAACGAGCGCCCGCTGCCGGAGGTGCACGTCACCTCGCAGAAGATGGGCATCCACGAATGGAGCTATGACAACGATATCTCGCCGGAGAAGCGCTTCAAGGTGCCGCACCGCGACAAGGTGGTGGCCCTGAAGGACATCCGTGCCGAGGTCGAGCTCGGCTACGACGTCAAGCTCGCGCTCGGTGAAGCGCATCGCTGCCTGAACTGCGACGTGCAGACCGTGTTCGCCACCTCGCTGTGCATCGAGTGCGATGCCTGTGTCGACATCTGCCCGATGGACTGCATCACCTTCACGGAGAATGGCGAGGAGGCCGATCTCCGGCAGAGGCTGAAGGCGCCCTCGCCGCACCTGAACCAGGACCTCTACGTCTCCGGCGACCTCAAGACCGGGCGCGTGATGGTGAAGGACGAGGACGTCTGCCTGCATTGCGGACTGTGCGCCGAACGTTGTCCCACCGGCGCCTGGGACATGCAGAAATATCTCATCGATATGACTTACGCAGGATCATCATGCCCGACAAAAAGCCGATCAGCAGCGTAAACGACTTCGTCGTCCGCTTCGCCAACGTCAACGGCTCGGGCTCGGCGTCGGCCAACGAGCTGTTTGCCCGCGCGATCCTGCGCCACGGCGTGCCGGTCTCCCCGCGCAACATCTTCCCCTCCAACATCCAGGGCCTGCCGACCTGGTATGAGGTGCGGGTGACGGAAGCCGGCCATCTCGGCGCCCGCGGCGGCGTCGACATGATGGTGGCGATGAACCCGCAGACCTGGGACAAGGACGTCGCCGGCATCGAGCCCGGCGGCTATTTGTTCTACGATTCCACCAAGCCGATGCCGTCGACCAAATTCCGCGACGACATTACCGTGATCGGCGTTCCCCTGACCGCGATCGCCAACTCGACCTATACCGATCCGCGCCAGCGCCAGCTGTTCAAGAACATCATCTATCTCGGCGCGCTCTGCGCGCTGCTCGACATGGATCCCAAGGTGATCGAGCAGCTGATCGGCGAGCAGTACAAGGGCAAGGAGAAGCTGCTCTCTTCCAACGTCCATGCGCTGCATCTGGGGCGTGACTGGGCGCTGCAGAACCTGAAATGTCCGATCGGGCTGCGGGTGAAGAAGGCCGACAAGGTCGGCGATCGCATCTTCATCGAGGGCAACAGCGCCGCGGCACTCGGCGCCGTCTATGGCGGCGCGACGGTGTGCGCCTGGTATCCGATCACGCCGTCCTCGTCGGTTGCGGAAGCCTTCACCAGCCATTGCAAGAAGTACCGGCACGATCCTGAGACCGGCAAGGCGAAATACGCGATCGTGCAGGGCGAGGACGAGCTTGCCTCCATCGGCATCGTGATCGGCGCCTCCTGGAACGGCGCGCGGGCCTTCACCGCGACGTCGGGCCCCGGCATCTCGCTGATGACGGAATTCATCGGCCTCTCGTATTTCGCCGAGATCCCGGCCGTGATCATGAACATCCAGCGCGCCGGCCCCTCGACGGGCATGCCGACCCGCACGCAGCAATGCGACATCATCGCCTGCGCCTACGCCTCGCATGGCGATACCAAGCATGTGCTGCTGTTCCCGGAAGACCCGGCCGAGGCGTTCGAGTTCGCGGCAGCCGCGTTCGATCTGGCCGAGCGGCTTCAGACCACGATCTTCCTGATGCTCGATCTCGATATCGGCATGAACCACCGCCTCTGCCGTCCGCTGAAGTGGGACGACGCGCGGCAATATGACCGCGGCAAGGTGATGACCGCGGAGATGCTGGACGAGGGCCGCGACTTCGGCCGCTATCTCGACGTCGACGGTGACGGCATCCCCTACCGCACCTATCCCGGCACGCATCCGACCAAGGGCTCCTATTTCACCCGCGGCACCTCGCGCGACCGCTATGCGCGCTACTCCGAGGAAGGCACGGTCTATGCCGACAACATGCAGCGCCTCGTGCGCAAGTTCGAGACCGCGCAGGATCTCGTGCCACGGCCGCTGCAAGCCAATGCGGAACGACCGACCAAATATGGCGTGATCTATTTCGGCTCCACGGCGCCGGCGATGGACGAGGCGATCGGCCTTCTGGAGGCGCGCGGGCATCAGCTCGACCGCTTGCGCATCCGCGCCTTCCCGTTCCATTCCAGCGTGGCGAGCTTCCTCGCCGAGCACGATTTCGTCTACGTCGTCGAGCAGAACCGCGACAGCCAGCTCCGTCAGCTCATCGTCAACGAGAACGGCATCGACCCGGTGCGCCTCGTACCGATCGTGCATTACGACGGCTCGCCGATCACCGCCCGATTCATCGCAAAAGCCATTGGCGACCACCAGGATCAGCTCAAGGTGACCCCTCTCCGCAAGGCCGTGACATGACCTACATTGCAAAGCCGAAATTTCATCACCCGGGCCTGAAGAAGAACGAGCTCGGCTACACGCATCGCGACTACGAGGGCAAGATCTCGACGCTGTGCGCCGGCTGCGGTCACGACTCGATCACGGCCTCGATCATCGAAGCCTGCTACGAACTCTCGATCGAGCCACACCGGGTGGCGAAGATTTCCGGCATCGGCTGCTCGTCGAAGACGCCGGACTATTTCCTCGGCAATTCGCACGGCTTCAACTCCGTACACGGCCGCATGCCTTCGGTGCTCACGGGCGCCAACCTTGCCAATCGCGACCTGATCTATCTCGGCGTCTCCGGCGACGGCGATTCCGCCTCGATCGGCTTCGGCCAGTTCGCACACTCGATACGGCGCGCCGTCAACATGACCTATATCGTCGAGAACAACGGCGTTTATGGCCTCACCAAGGGCCAGTTCTCGGCCACAGCCGACCGCGGCTCGAAATCCAAGAAGGGCGTCACCAACACCGACAACGCCATCGACCTCGTCGCGATCGCGCTGCAGTTGGGGGCGACCTTCGTCGCGCGCAGCTTCTCCGGCGACAAGACCCAGCTCGTGCCGCTGATCGCCGCGGCGATCCGCCACAAAGGCGCGTCCTTCATCGACGTCATCAGCCCTTGCATCGCCTTCAACAATCACACCGGCTCGACCAAGAGCTTCGACTATGTCCGAGAGCACAACGATGCAGTGAACCGGCTCGATGTGCTGGTCGGCCGCGACCCGATCAGCGTCGATTACGCGCCTGGCTCCGTGCAGGTCGTCGAGCAGCATGACGGCAGCAAGATCGCGCTGCGCAAGATCGACGCCGACTACGATCCGCATGACCGGCTAGGGGCGATGACCTTCCTCCAGAAGCACGCCGCCAAGGGGCAGATCGTCACGGGACTGCTTTATGTCGATCCCGAGGCGGATGACCTGCACGAGCACCTCAACACCGTCGAGACGCCGCTCAACACGTTGGAGGCCGACGATCTCTGTCCGGGTTCGGCGGTGCTGGACAAGATCAACGCCAGCCTGCGGTAGTACGCTCCGCGTCACTTAGCGGCTTGTGATCGACTGCTGCAGCGCAGCTCTGTGATTTTGTCTACAGCTTCGTCGCGCCAAGCGAGAGTTCGCTCACTCGATGGCTTCATCGGCGCTCGCAAGCAGCGCCGGCGGCACCTCGATCCCCAAGAGCTTCGCCGTCCTCAAATTGAGGACGAGCTCGAATTTTGTCGGCGCCTGCACTGGAAGGTCGGCCGGCTTCGTTCCGCGCAGAATCCTGTCTGCATAGGAAGCGACCTCGCGAAACAACTCCGGGAAATCCAGCCCGTACGACATCAGTGCGCCGCTTGCCGGAAAGCTGCGGAACGGATGGATGCTGGGAATGCGCAGCTCGTTGGTCAAATTGACGATCAGATCCTGATGCAGGATCGGCAGAGAGTCGGGTAGCGTCATCAGGCCGGCCCTGGGCGAACCACCGGCGCCGCGAATGGCCCGCTCGATCTCGCCGGCATCGCGGACGTAGATCGTCTGCACGTTCACGCCGGTTTCGCGCCCGTCGCTCTCGATCTGGCGAACGAACGGCGCGCTGGTGTTGTTGTCGGGATTGGCGATCAGGACGATGCGCTCGATCGTCGTGTCGGCGGCCTTCAGCAGATCGACCCATTTGCCCCCGACCGCGAGTTCGAAATTCGTGAAGCCGGTGAGGCTTCCTCCGGGATGTGACAAGGACGTCACCACGCCGAGTTCGACGGGATCAGCCACCAGCAGGAATACGACGGGTATCGCGCCCGAGTACTTGCGCATTGCCTCGAGCGTGGGACTGCCCTGTGCGATCAGCAGGTCCGGCTTCCGCTGCACCAACGAAGCAGAAGCATCCGAAAGGGAGGATGCCATCGGTTTGGCCAGCCGCAGGTCGAACTCCAGATTGTCGCCGTCGCGCCAGCCGAGCTCGCCCAGCCGCTCCAGGAGCGCGGCGCGGAGCGGCAGCAATTGCTGCTCGCTGAACGAGGAGACCATGCCGACGAGCTTCCTGCGCGGCACTGGCTGGGCGTTCGCCGCAAGCCATGGCGTGGCCGCCAGGAGCCCGATTGCGCGGATGAAGGCGCGCCGGATCATGCGCGGCCCGGATTGGCAAGAGTCGAACGCATCACGCGCGTGTACCAGCATTCGGCCTCCAGGGGATAGGTAAAATCCGGGCCCGCGCGGCGCGCCAGGCCGTCGCGGACAGGTGAACGCATCCGGTTCGCGTAGCGACTAACCGCCAAATACCCCGCCGGCGGCCAGCCGGACCTCATCGGCTCGAAGCGTTCGGGAACACACATGAAGCTTCCCCTCCTCGTCGTCCTCACCCTCGCCGCTCTCGGCGGTACCGGCCACGCCCAGGAGGCCACCAAGGCCCAGTCCGACGCTTTTGACACGCGCATGTTTGCGGGCGCGCCCGGCCACAAGGCCTATGCCTGCTTCGTCCGCCGTTACGATGCCGTGCATCTGGCTCGCCATCCGAAGCAGAAGGTTGCCTCCATGAAGCTGCTGGTCTCGGCCGAGTACGAGCAAGAGGACAAGGAGCTGCACTACGCCTTCCGCCTGGGCTTCCGATATCGGCACCGCTCGGGCGAATTCGACTCCTCCGGCTCCTGCGGCCACGCGCTGTTTCAGGACAACGGCGACGAGGTCCGCTTCGGCTGCGGCGTCGACTGCGACGGCGGCGGGATCGGGATCGCGCTGTCGAAGGACGACAAATCGGCGATCGTTCGACTCGAGCGCGTCAAGGTCTGGCAGAACAACAAGCTTGACGACGACGCCGAGGAATCGCTGGTCGCCGGCGCCGACGACAAGATTTTCCGCCTCGACCGCACCGACACCAGCGAGTGCGCCTCGCTCGTGACCGACCGCAAGGAACTCGCCGCGCTTCGTCACAAATGATAGGTTCGCCCCGATCTGGAGAACCGCCATGAACCGCCGTAATATTTTGTGGAGCGCAGCATCGGCTTTGGGCACGGCCCTCGCCGCGTCGCGCGCAAAAGGCTGCGACCGAACCGACGCCAGCGGACAGGCTGAAGGTCGTCTATCATTTGAGCGATGCCGAGAAGGTCAATTTCGTTCTCGGCAACATCCAGAACCACATCGACGGTGTCGGCGGCCCCGAGCACGTGACGATCGCGCTCGTCATCCACGGCCCGGCGCTCAAGGCGTTTCACTCGGCGCAAGCCAATCCCGACGTCAGCAAGCGCGTCGGCGATTTCGCCAGGGACGGTGTAGAGCTCGCTGCCTGCAGCAACACCATGAAGGCGCAGAACATCACGCTGAAGGATCTCTTGCCCGGCTTCGTCAGCGCGGTGAAAGGCGGCGTGGTCCGCCTCGCGGAGCTGCAATCGCAGGGGTATTTGTATTTGAGGCCGTGAGTTCGACGGAGGTTGGTGTCGCCGTCCCAAGCTCAGCTGTCATCGCCCGGCTTGACCGGGCGATCCAGTATTCCAGAGGCGCAGAGATTCAGCCGAGAAGCCGCGGCGTGCTGGATGCCCCGGTCAAGCCGGGGCATGACGGCGAAAATGGGGACGCGGCTTGCCGGAATCGCCGTGTACGCTTCACGCATGAGCGTTACGCCGCCGCGGGGATCGGCCGCGGGCTGACTACGTACTCCCGCAAAACCTTGTCGTTGGCATCGACCTCGATCAGCGACACGTCGTAGGTCCAGAGATCGGCGAGATGCTGGAGCACACGCTTGGCGTCGGTCTCGTTGAGCTGCGAGCCCTTGATGACGTGGTGATGCAGGATCAGCCGGCGGTCGCCGGCGAGGTCGACGTCGACCACCTCGATATTGGCGTCGATGAAGCCGACATCGTGCTGCCGCGCGAGCTCACGGCGGACACGGCGGAAGCCGCGCTCGTCGTGGATGGCGTCGACCCGGATGCCGGCGCGCTCCTCGGGATCGTCGTGGAGATGGAACATGCGCAGGTGCCGCATCAGCCTGGGGCTGAGGAACTGCCCGATGAAGCTCTCATCGCGGTAGTTGGCCCAGACGTCGCGTAGCACGCCCGTGGCGTCGCCCTTGCCGGCAATGTCCGGGAACCACTCGCGGTCCTCGGCCTCGGGATTCGTAGCGATCCGCTCGATATCCTGCATCATCGCAAAACCGAGCGCATAAGGATTAAAGCCGGAGAAGCGCGGATCGTCGAACTCGGGCTGGAACACCACGTTGGTGTGTGACTGGAGGAATTCGAGGAAGTTACCGTCGGTGATACGGCCCTGCTTATGCAGGGTCGACATGATGCGATAGTGAACGTAGGTCGCCGTCCCCTCGTTCATCACCTTGGTCTGGCTCTGCGGGTAGAAATACTGTGCGATGTGGCGGACGATGCGCAGCAATTCACGCTGCCAGGGCGCCAGCCGCGGCGCGCTCTTTTCCAGGAAGTAGAGCAGGTTTTCCTGCGGCAGGCCGAGCAGCTTGCGACGCCGCTCGATGCTCAGCACCGACCGGCTCTTGCTCGGACCTGTCGGCACGGTGCGCCAGAGGTCGTTGAAGACCTCCTCCTCGTGCTGGCGACGGCGGCCGGCGCGCTTTTCCTCAGCTCGCAGATCGATATTCTTCTTGCCGGGATACCGGTCGATGCCGTGCGACATCAGCGCATGCGCCGCGTCGAGCGTGCGCTCGACCTCGACGCGACCATAGCGCGCCTCGCATTGCGAGACGTAGTTCTTGGCGAAGTCGAGATAATCCAGAATACCGTCGGCATCGGTCCACTGCTTGAACAGATAGTTGTTCTTGAAGAAGTGGTTGTGGCCGAACGCGGCATGCGCAATCACCAGCGTCTGCATCGTCGCCGTGTTCTCCTCCATCAAATAGGAGATGCAGGGCGAAGAATTGATCACGATCTCGTAGGCGAGGCCCATCAGGCCCTTGCGGTAAGAGGCCTCGTGAAACGCAAAATGCTTGCCGAAGGACCAGTGCTTGTAGAACAGCGGCATGCCGACGGAGGAGTAGGCGTCCAGCATCTGCTCGGCGGTGATCACCTCGATCTGGTTCGGATAGACGTCGAGGCCGAGCTCCTTCTTCGCGACATCCTCGCAGGCATCGTGGATACGCTGCAAAGTGTGGAAGTCCCAGTCCGCGCCTTCGAACAATCGCCCGGTCTTGTCCGTCATGGAGCGGCCTTCTCCTGATTTTCGCGGCGCTGGAACAGGTCGTGGAACACCGGGAAGATTTCGCTGCGCTCGCTGACCTTGCGCATCGACAGCGGCGCGCCGCTATTGCGCAGACGCTCATAGAGTGTCCAGAGCGAGGAGTCGGAGAGATCGAAGGCGCTGCCGCCGGACTCGCCGACCTCGAGATAAGCGAAGAACTGGCAAACGGGGAGGATCTTCTCGGTCAGAAGCATGCCTGCGAGCTCGCCGTCGGAATAGGAGTTGTCGCCGTCGGAAGCCTGGGCTGCATAGATGTTCCAGTCCGATGGATTGAAGCGCTCGCGCACGATCTCATGCATCGCCTGGAGCGCGCTCGACACCAGCGTGCCGCCCGAGGCCGGACCATAGAAGAAGGTCTGCTCGTCCACCTCCTCCGCGCGGTCGGTGTGACGGATGAAGACGATCTCGACGTGCTTGTAGCGGCGCTTCAGGAAGACGTAGAGCAGCATGTAGAAGCGCTTGGCCAGGTCCTTCATGTGCTCGGACATCGAGCCGGAGACGTCCATCAGGCAGAACATCACCGCCTGCGCCACCGGTTTCGGCACCGTCTCGAAGCGGCGATAGCGGATGTCGAGCGGATCGATGAAAGGGATGCGCTTGGATTTCGCCTTCAGCCTCTCGAGTTCAGCGACGAGCGCCGCGCGCTCGTCTTCGTCGGTGCATTCGGCAATCCTGGCTTCCAGCTCATCCATCTCGCTCTTGCGCGGACGGCGCAGCGCGATACGGCGAGCGAGCGCGAGCTGGACGGTCCGGTTGACGGAGATGTTCGCAGGTGAGCCAGACGTGGTGTAGCCGGCGCGCTGGAGGCCCTCGCTCTCGGTCTGGGTGATCTTACGCTTGGCGAGATCGGGAAGCTCGAGATCATCGAGGAAGAGATCGACGAACTCGTCGCGGCTCAAGACGAAGCGAAAGGCGTCCTCGCTGTCGCCTTCACCGGGACCGGAGTCCTTGGCGCCGCCCTGCCCCGAACGCTGCAGATAGTCGCCCTCGATGAACTTCTTGTTCCCGGGCAGCACCATGTCGCGTGTGCCGCCTTCGCGGCGGAAGCGCGGCTCGTGCATCCCGTCGAGGGGGATCGTGACCTCCCCTCCCTCCAGGACGTCCTTGATATCGCGTTCCTGCGAGGTCTTCTTGACGGCGCCCTGCACCAGGGATTTGGCTCGACGCAAGAACCGCTGGCGGTTCTCAAGACTCTTGCCGCCCGGATTCAGGCGCCTGTCAATAATGTGGGCCACGTTCTCATCCGCCTCAACCGGCCTGCTTCACACGCATATACCACTCGACGAGCCGGCGAACCTGACGCTCGGTGTAGCCGCGCTCCACCATACGTGCGACAAACTCGCCGTGCTTCTTCTCGGTCTCGCCGTCCTTCTTCGACCCGAACGAGATCACCGGAAGCAGGTCCTCGACCTGAGAGAATATCCGCTTTTCGATCACGTCGCGAATCTTCTCGTAAGAGGTCCAGTTCGGATTCTTGCCGCTATTCTGAGCCCTGGCCCGTAACGAGAATTTGACCACCTCGTTCCGGAAGTCCTTCGGGTTGGCGATGCCGGCGGGCTTCTCGATCTTGGTCAACTCCTGGTTCAAGAGTTCGCGATCCAGGAGCTGTCCCGTATCGGGATCCTTGAAGTCCTGATCCTCGATCCATGCATCGGCATAGTCCACGTAGCGGTCGAACAGGTTCTGGCCGTAATCCGAGTAGGATTCGAGATAGGCCTTCTGGATCTCGTTACCGATGAACTCGGCGTAACGCGGCGCAAGCTCGGCCTTGATGAATTCCAGGTAGCGTTTCTCGGTCTCCTCGGGAAGTTGCTCGCGGCGGATCGCCTGTTCCAGCGCGTACATCAGATGCACGGTATCGGCTGCAACCTCCTGCGGATCGTGGTTGAAGGTCGCGGCCAGGATCTTGAAGGCGAAGCGAGTGGAAACGCCGTCCATGCCCTCATCGACACCGGCGGCATCACGGTATTCCTGGACGCTGCGCGCCTTGGGATCGGATTCCTTCAGGCTTTCGCCATCGTACACCCGCATCTTGGCAAACAGCGTGGAATTTTCATGCCTGCGCAGACGTGACATCACCGAGAACCGCGCCATCGTCTCCAGCGTCGCGGGCGCGCAAGGTGCCGAGGCAAGCTCTGAGCCCTGGATCAGCTTTTCGTATATCTTCTGCTCCTCGGTGTATCGCAGGACATAGGGCACCTTGATCACGCAGATGCGGTCGATGAAGGCTTCGTTGTTCTTGTTGGACTTGAAGCTCGCCCACTCGGCCTCGTTCGAGTGCGCGAGGATGATGCCGGTGAAGGGGATCGCGCCGATGTTCTCGGTGCCGATATAGTTGCCCTCCTGCGTCGCGGTGAGCAGCGGGTGCAGCATCTTGATCGGCGCCTTGAACATCTCGACGAATTCGAGGATGCCCTGGTTGGAGCGGTTGAGGCCACCGGAATAGCTGTACGCATCGGGGTCGTTCTGCGCGTAGGTCTCCAGCTTGCGGATGTCGACCTTGCCGACCAGCGAGGAGATGTCCTGGTTGTTCTCGTCACCGGGCTCGGTCTTGGCGATCGCGATCTGGCGCAGCCGCGACGGCTGGATCTTGGCGACGCGGAATTGCGAGATGTCGCCGCCGAAGGCTTCCAGCCGCTTGTAGCACCACGGGCTCATCAGGCCGGTGAGACGGCGGCGCGGAATGCCGTACTTCTCTTCCAGCATCGGCCCGAGCTGATCGGGATCGAACAGGCTGAGCGGGCTTTCGAACACCGGGCTCAGTTCATCGCCGGCCTTCAGCACATAAATGGGTTGCACTTCCATCAGCGACTTGAGCCGCTCGGCGAGCGAGGATTTGCCGCCGCCGACCGGGCCGAGCAGATAGAGGATCTGCTTGCGTTCTTCGAGGCCTTGCGCGGCATGACGGAAGAAACCAACGATGCGCTCGATCGTTTCTTCCATGCCGTAGAAGCCGGCGAACGCTGGATAGGTGCGGATCGTGCGGTTCAAAAAGATTCGGCCAAGGCGTGGGTCCTTGGCCGTGTCAATCGTCTGGGGTTCACCGATCGCAGCTAGTAGTCGCTCGGCTGAATTCGCGTATTTCATGGGATCGCTTCGACACGATTCCAGATATTCCGCCATCGACATGTCGAGCTGGCTTCTCGCCTCGAACGACCGAGCGAAAGCGTTGAACAAAGAATCGTTGTACATGATCCCTCTCCGCGTGATTTCCGCTTACCCAAGCTGAAACGAAAGCAGTTGCTGGACCGTTCCTCAGCGCCCGTTTCGAATCAGCGTGAGCACATGACGATCATTGGACACCCGGGCGCCTTCTCGGCGCAACGCACAACGTAGGCACCGGGTGAGTTACGAACAGGCACTTGCCTGTTATTTATGCGAATCTATACCCGTACTCGCTAATTTCCAGCAAATGTCGCCCCACCGCAACATCCGGGCATTACCGGGGATGTGTCCATCCGGCAGCGCAGCATAGCGGCCCGCCGACGGCAAACTTATGACGCTTTGACGGCGAAGCTTTGAGCGTCGTGACGGCTCTTCTGTTGCAATGCGGTGCGCCGCTCGCTCGCGTCGTGACAAGCCTGGCAGGCTCGCAGGAGCGTCGCGAGGTCCGTCGCCAGCCCAGCCGGATCGATGACGATGAAATCCGTATCGCTCTGTGGCGAGATCGCGCGTCTGCTCCTGACGCAGCGAAGTCGCCGCCGCAGCGCCGGCGTCGGCGTCAGCACAACGGTTTTGCATCCGCGGCTTTCGCGCACCGAAACGTCTTCGATCGAGTCCCAGAGCAGGAATTCATTGCCGATACGCAAGTCGCGGATGCCGTAACGGCTGACGATGACGACCGGCCCCCGCTCGGCCGGCAACATCCATATCAGCCGGCAGGTGACGAGCCCGAACAGCACGACACCCGCGCAGCCTGCCGCCCGTTCATAGGCGCCGAGTCCACCCCACAACTCGAAGGCAAGATCTCGAGATCGTCGGACGCTTCAAGCCCGGCAGGAGAGGCCGATCCACGCGGCGTGACGGCAATCGCACGGCCGCCAGAATTTGCGTGCATGCTTATCCCCCAGCATGGCAGTTCATGAATGAACTAACGCCACCCGCCCAACGGACAATGCTTGAGCCCGCGAGACAAAACTCCGTTCAGCGAAGGCTGACGCTACGCTACAGACTCTGGCCGAAACGCTTACGGCCAACGACTTTCACGCAAGCGGACAACCAATCGGCTGGATCGCTATGATCTCAACAGAGTTATGCCGAGAGTAGGACGCAACTACCCTTGATTGGTTCCCTCCCAGGGTCATGTTAACACACCATAGCGCGTCAGGACCGGCGCTGGAACCCCTCGCCCGCCACCGGCTCGGAGAAAAGAGAGACCATGAATCCCGTCAAAGAACTGGAAAAGCACGGACAGGCCGTCTGGCTGGACTTCCTGGCCCGCGGCTTCATCGCGAAGGGCGACCTGAAGCAGCTGATCGAGACCGACGGCGTCAAGGGCGTCACCTCCAACCCGTCGATCTTCGAAAAGGCGATCGGCAGCTCGGACGAATATGACGCCCCGATCGGCAAGGCGCTGAAGCGCGGCGACCGTCCGGTCGCCGACCTCTTCGAGCAGCTCGCGGTCGAGGACATCCAGAATGCCGCCGACGTGCTGCGCCCGGTCTATAACCATCTGAAGGGCCAGGACGGCTTCGTCAGCCTGGAGGTGTCGCCCTATTTGGCGATGGACACCAAGGGGACGGTCGCGGAAGCCCGGCGGCTCTGGAAGGATGTCGATCGCAAAAACTTGATGATCAAGGTGCCGGCGACGCCGGAGGGCCTGCCGGCCATCGAGCAGCTCATCGGCGAAGGCATCAGCGTCAACATCACCCTGTTGTTCTCCAAGGAGGTCTATCTGGAGGTTGCCGAGGCCTATCTTGCGGGCCTTGAGAAGTACGTAGCCGGCGGCGGCGATCCGTCGCATGTCGCAAGTGTCGCAAGCTTCTTCGTCAGCCGGATCGACACCGTGGTCGACAAGCAGCTCGACGACAAGATCGCCCGCGCCAATGACCCGAGCGAAAAGGAGCGCCTGGCGGCGCTCAAGGGCAAGGTCGCGATCGCGAATGCAAAACTCGCCTATCAGGACTACAAGCGCCTGTTCTCCGGGCCACGCTGGGACAAGCTCGCCGCCAAGGGCGCGAGGCCACAGCGGATGCTGTGGGCCTCCACCGGCACCAAGAACAAGGACTATAGCGACGTCCTCTATGTCGAGGAGTTGATCGGCCCGAACACCATCAACACCGTGCCGCCGGCGACGCTCGATGCGTTCCGCGACCACGGCAAGCTGCGCGACAGCCTCGAGGAGAATGTCGAGGAGGCTGCCCGCGTGCTGGAGGAGCTCGAGCGCTCCGGCATCTCCCTCGACGAGATCACCGAGGAGCTCGTCAAGGAGGGCGTGAAGCTGTTTGCCGACGCCGCCGACAAGCTCTATGGCGCGGTCGCCTCCAAGCGCGCCACCGTGCTCGGGACCGCGATCGACCGCCAGCACCTTGCCCTTGGCGAGGGCCTCGGCAAGGCCGTGACCAAGAACACCGAAGAGTGGCGGGCCTCGGCAAAGATCCGCAGGCTCTGGCGGCACGACAAATCGGTCTGGACCAGCGCGGATGAGAACAAGTGGCTCGGCTGGCTCGACTCCGCGGTGAAGGCCGACATCGCCGACTATGCGGATTACGCTGGTCGCGTGAAGGGCCAGAAATTCTCCGACGCCGTCGTGCTCGGCATGGGGGGATCGAGCCTCGGGCCCGAAGTGCTGGCCGAGACGTTTGCGCGGAAGGCGGGCTTCCCGAAGCTGCATGTGCTCGACTCCACCGACCCGGCGCAGGTACGGGCGATGGAAGCCAAGATCGACATCGCCAACACCGTGTTCATCGTATCCAGCAAGTCCGGCGGCACCACTGAGCCGAACGCGATGAAGGACTATTTCTACGACCGTGTCGCGCAAGCGGTCGGCTCCTCCGTCAAGACCGGCCATCGTTTCATCGCGGTTACCGACCCCGGCTCGTCGCTGGAGAAGGCCGCCAAGACTCTGAACTATGCCCGCATCTTCTACGGCGAGCCCTCGATCGGCGGACGCTATTCGGTGCTCTCGCCCTTTGGCCTCGTGCCGGCCGCGACTGCCGGCATCGATGTCGGAAGCTTCATCAAGCACACGCTCGCCATGGTGCGCTCCTGCGGACCGGACGTGCCGCCGCATGAAAATCCCGGCGTGCAGCTCGGCCTTGCCATGGGGCTCGCCGGCCTCGAGGGCCGTGACAAGGTGACCATCTTCTCGTCGAAGAAGATCGCTGATTTCGGCGCCTGGGCCGAGCAGCTCATCGCGGAATCGACCGGCAAGGAGGGCAAGGGTCTGATCCCGATCGACGGCGAACCGCTCGGAGATCCGCACGTTTACGGCAACGACCGCTTCTTCGTCGATATCCGTACCGAGAGTGAGACGGACGCGGCTCACGACGAGAAGCTCGCCGCGCTCGAGCGCGCGGGTCACCCCGTGGTGCGTATCGTCATGAAGTCGGTCGACCATCTCGGCCAGGAGTTCTTCCGCTTCGAGATGGCGACCGCAGTCGCGGGCTCCGTCCTCGGCATCAACCCGTTCGACCAGCCGGACGTGGAAGCAGCCAAGATCAAGACCCGCGAGCTCACCGCCGCGTTCGAGAAGACCGGCGCGCTGCCGCCCGAAAAGCCGGTCGTCAGCACCGCGGACGCCGATCTCTACACCGACGACACCAATGCGGCGGCGCTCCGTGCCGCCGGCGCGAACGGCGACCTCACCTCGTGGCTGAGAGCGCATCTCGGCCGCTCGGGGCAAGGCGACTATGTCGCGCTGCTCGGCTATATCGCGCGCGACAAGGCCACGATCGAGGCCTTGCAGGCGATGCGGACGGAGGTGCTCGAAAAGCGCCATGTCGCCACCGCCGCGGAATTCGGTCCGCGCTTCCTGCATTCGACCGGACAGGCCTACAAGGGCGGGCCCGACAGCGGCGTATTCCTGCAAATCACGACCGACGACGCCAAGGACCTTCCGGTGCCGGGCCAGAAGGCGAGCTTTGGCGTCATCAAGGCGGCGCAGGCGCGCGGCGACTTCGACGTGCTCACCGAGCGCGGACGGCGCGCGCTCCGCGTGCACCTGAAGGGCGGGCTGAAGAAAGGCCTTGCCGCGCTGAACGCCGCGCTCTCGCAAGCGTTGAACTGAAAGAGGATACGTCAATGCAGCTCGGCATGATCGGCCTCGGCCGGATGGGCGGCAACATTGTCCGACGGCTGATGCGGAATGGCCATTCGGCCGTGGTCTATGACAAGGACGCCAAGGCCGTCGCCGATCTTGCCGCCGACGGCGCGCAAGGCGCGAGCACGCTGGAAGAGTTCGTCGCCAAGCTCGACAAGCCGCGCACCGCCTGGGTGATGCTGCCCGCCGGCCGCATCACCGAGACGACGATCGAGACGCTCGCAAAGCTGATGCAAGCCGGCGACGTCATCATCGACGGCGGCAACACCTTCTGGCAGGACGACGTCCGCCGCGGCAAAGCGCTCAGGGAGCGTGGCATCCACTATGTCGACGTCGGGACCTCCGGCGGCGTCTGGGGGCTCGACCGCGGCTATTGCATGATGATCGGTGGCGACAAGGCCGTCGTCGACCGGCTCGATCCGATCTTCGGCACGCTGGCGCCGGGCGCAGGTGACATTCCGCGCACGCCGGGACGTGAGGGCCGCGATCCCCGCATCGAGCAAGGCTACATCCATGCCGGGCCGATCGGCGCCGGTCATTTCGTCAAGATGATCCACAACGGCATCGAGTACGGCCTGATGCAGGCCTATGCCGAGGGTTTCGACATCCTCAAGAACGCTGACATCGAGGCGCTGCCGGCGGATCATCGTTTCAATTTCGATCTCGCCGACATTGCCGAGGTGTGGCGGCGCGGCAGCGTGATCCCGTCCTGGCTGCTCGACCTCACCTCGACCGCGCTCGCCGACAGCCCGGCCCTGACCGAGTATTCGGGGTTCGTGGAGGATTCCGGCGAAGGGCGCTGGACCGTGAATGCGGCCATCGACGAGGCGGTGCCGGCCGAAGTGCTGACCGCGGCCTTGTTTGCCCGCTTCCGCTCACGCAAGGAGCATACCTTTGCGGAGAAGATCCTCTCCGCCATGCGTGCCGGCTTCGGAGGGCACAAGGAGCCGAAACAACCGGGTGCATCCAAGCCCAAAGCCTGAAGGCCGGCCATTCGTGACAAAAGATCCGCAGCCCCAACGCAAACCCGAAAATTGCGCCTTCGTCATCTTCGGCGTCACCGGCGATCTGACCCATCGCCTGGTGATCCCGTCGCTCTACAATCTCGCCGCCGAGAACCTGTTGCCGGAGAAATTCTGTGTCGTCGGCGCCGCCCGCAAGGGTATGTCGAATGACGAGCTGCGCGACGGCCTGTTGAAGGGCCTGCGCGAGCATGCCACCCGTCCGGTGGACGACGTCGTCGCCCAGCAACTCCTGCAATGCGTGACCTTCGTCGAGGCGGACCCAAAGGATCCACCCTCCTTCGACGCGCTGCGCGAGCATCTGGACGCGCTCGAATGCTCCCGCGGCACCGGCGGCAACCGGCTGTTCTATCTCGCGACCCCGCCGGCGGCGTTTGCACCGACCGCGCGCGAGCTCGGCCGCACCGGACTGATGAAGGAAGACAACGGCGCCTGGCGGCGACTCGTGGTCGAAAAGCCCTTCGGCACCGACCTCGCCTCGGCGCGCGCGCTGAATGCCGAGCTGCTGAAGATCATGGAGGAACACCAGATCTACCGAATCGATCACTACCTCGGCAAAGAGACGGTGCAGAACATCCTGGTGCTGCGCTTTGCCAACGGCATGTTCGAGCCGATCTGGAATCGCAACCATATCGATCACATCCAGATCACCGTGGAGGAACGGCTCGGCGTCGGCCATCGCGGCGGCTTCTACGATTCGACCGGCGCATTGCGCGACATGGTGCCGAATCATCTGTTCCAGCTCTTGTCGCTGGTTGCGATGGAGCCGCCAACGCGTTTCGAGGCGCGCGCGGTGCGCAACGAGAAGGCCGAGGTGCTGGCAGCAATCCAACCGCAGAGCGAGGCCGAAGCACTGAAGAACTCGATCCGTGCGCAATATGTGGGAGGCCGTGTCGGCAGCGAGGAGCTTTCCGACTATCGCGGCACTCCCGAGGTCAATCGGGACAGCACCACCGAGACCTTTGTCGCGCTGAAGCTCGCCATCGACAATTGGCGCTGGGCCGGCGTCCCTTTCTATCTGCGCACCGGCAAGGCACTCGCCAGCAAGCGCACGGAAGTGGCGATCAAGTTCAAGCAGGCGCCGCTCGCGATGTTCAGCGGCACGCCGATCGATCGGCTGTCGCAGAATTTCCTGACCATCGGTATTGCCCCGACCGAAAGTATCGAGCTGCAGTTCAACGCCAAGCTGCCTGGCCCCAGCGTTTCGATCGACGGCGTCGAGATGAAATTTCGGTACGGGGACTATTTCAAGGCCGAGCCCAGCACCGGCTATGAGACGCTGATCTACGACTGCATGATCGGCGATAACATCCTGTTCCAGCGTGCCGACGCCATCGAGGCGGGATGGCGGGCGGTGCAGCCGCTACTCGATGCATGGAGGAAGGCGGGCGCCAGTGGCCTCGAACTCTACCGCGCTGGAAGCGAAGGCCCGCTCGGCGCCGACGAATTGCTCAGGCGAGACGGGCGAAGCTGGCGGAAGTTCACCTGATGGCACCTGCTGACCAGCCCAGGCTGATCGTCGTCGCTGATGGCGAGGCGCTCGCGCGTGCAGCTGCCGAACGGGTGATGGCGCGGATATCGGCCAATCCGGGCCGCATCGCGATCTGCCTCACCGGCGGATCGAGCCCGAAGCAACTCTATCAGTTGCTCGGAAGCGACGCGTATCGCAGCCAACTTCCGTGGGAGCGCGTGCACTGGTTCATCGGTGACGAGCGCTTCGTGCCGGACAGCGATGCCCTCAACAACATGAACGTTGCGCGCGCGGCGTTTCTCGACCGCGATGCACCGCCGGCCAACATCCATCCCATCCCGACCACGGCCGGTGGACCGGACGAGAGCGCGGCCGCCTATGCGCGGGAGCTGCAGACGTTCTACGGGGCCGACCGTCTCGCCCCGTCCAAGCCGCTGTTCGACCTCGTCCTGATGGGCGCGGGTCCCGACGGCCACACCGCGTCGCTGTTTCCCGGCTACCCCGCGATCGAGGAAGCCGACCGCTGGGTGGTCGGCGTGCCCAAGGCCAATGTCGCGCCCTTCGTGCCGCGGGTGACCCTGACATTGCCGGCCCTCGCCTCCTGCCGCGAAATGCTGTTTGAGATCGAAGGCGCCGGCAAGCGGCCGATCTTGACGCGCCTGCTCAATGGCGAGAATCTGCCCGCAACACGCGCGCGCTCTAACGGCGAGACCGTCTGGCTGGTCGACGAAGCCGCGCTTCCGGAGGACTTTCGTGGCGGGCACTGAACTACCCTGCGCATTAATCGTCATGGGCGTCTCGGGCTCGGGCAAGAGCACGGTCGCGGAGGCACTCGGCAAGCGTCTCGGCTGGCGTTTCGCGGACGGCGACAGCTTTCACCCCGCGAGCAATGTCGCAAAAATGGCCGCCGGTCATCCGCTGACCGATGAGGACCGCTGGCCGTGGCTCAATGCCATCGCCGACGAGATCGAGCGCACCTGCAAGGCGGACGGTCATGTCATCATCGCCTGCTCGGCGCTGAAGCACGCCTATCGTGACGTGCTCCTGCGCGGCCGCGACGACGTTCGTTTCGTCTTCCTGAAAGGCACCCAGGAGCTGATCGCCGACCGGCTCGCCCACCGCAAGGGCCATTTCATGCCACCCGAGTTGCTCACCAGTCAGTTCAAAACACTGGAGCCGCCGGAAGCGAGCGAACACGTGATCACGGTCTCGATCGACGAGACCGTCGAGACGATCGTGGATGGCGTCTTGCGACAGTTGAAATTCGGCAGCGAGAAGCACAAGGCCATGTCATGACGCCCATCTCACTCGTAGTTTCCGACGTCGACGGCACGCTGCTGACCAAGGACAAGACGCTGACCGACCGCGCCAGGGCCGCGGTGCAGCTGCTGCACAAGGCCGGCATCGGTTTCACCATCACTTCGAGCCGTCCTGCGATCGGCATGCGGTTTTTGATCGAGCCGCTCGCGATCACCCTGCCGGTCGGCCCGTTCAACGGCTCCTCGATCATCGATCCACAGATGAAGCCGGTCGAGCAGCACCTGATCCCGAAAGCGGCGGCCGAGCGCTGCCTGCAGATACTCCGCGAGTTCGGCGCCGACATCTGGGTCTTCACCGCCGACAAATGGCTGATTGACAATCCAAAGGGCGCTTACGTCGCGCACGAGCAGCACACCATTCGGTCCGACCCGACCGTCGTGGCGGATTTTGCGCCATACCTCGCGAACGGCTGCAAGATCGTCGGCGCGAGCGCCGATGCGGCGGGCCTTGAGCGTTGCGAGAAGGTGATGCAGGAGGCACTCGGCGACGAGGCGACCGCGGTCCGCTCGCAAACCTACTACCTCGACATCACGCCGCCCGGTTTCAACAAGGGCACCTTCGTGCAGGCGATGGCCAAGCGCCTCGGCATCTCGACTGACGCGATCGCCACCATCGGCGACATGCAGAATGACCTCGCGATGTTCCGCATCAGCGGCCTTTCATTTGCCATGGGCAATGCCGCCGACAACGTCAAGCAGCAGGCGTTGCACGTGACCGCGACCAACGAGCAGGAAGGCTTCGCCGGCGCGATCGAGATGATCCTGAAGCGGAACGGGATCGGCTAAGGCGCTTGCTCGTTATCCTTGAAGCAATTCCCGAGACGTCCACTCTGCTGCCGAGAAGTCCATTGAAGCGACCGATCGCGATGTCTGGTATGGGCCCACGAGCGGAATTGATCTGCATCAATTACAAGACCCGATTTCGAGCTGATTCTTTCCAAGAGACCTGAGGGTGTCGGACTATCAAATTGCAATACTCGTGACGCAGTTTTCGAATCTGAGTTTGCAGGGATCGGCGTGTGATCGAACCGCGCAACCGCGTTGTTCAGCTTCGCCGCTTTGGCGGACCTGAGGAGCTGGAAGTCGTCGACGCCCCGCTGCCGACGGCTGGAGCGGACGAGGTGCGGGTCCGTGTGCTCGCCTCGGGGCTTGAATACACCGATACTCTGATCCGACGGCATCTTTACCCGCAAACCGCCTCCCGTCGGCCACCGCTGGTCATGGGCTACGATGTTATTGGGGAAATCGATCAGCTCGGCGATCGCGTGAGCGGATTTCAGCTTGGCGACCGTGTGGCCGACATGACCGTGCTCGGATCGAATGCTGCCTATCGCACGCTCCAGGCGCGCCACCTGACCCGCGTGCCGGTGGGCATTGATTCGGCGCAAGCGGCGGCGCTGATCCTCAGCTGGATGACCGCATATCAGCTCCTGCACCGCGCCGCGCGGGTGCAGCCGGGGCAGCGCGTGCTGGTGCATGGTGCTGCCGGAGCGGTCGGACAGGCGCTTCTCGTACTCGGTAGCATGGCCGGACTTCAGCTGTGGGGCGGAGCCGATGGAAGGCACGCTGCGCTGATCCGCGAGCTCGGGGCCACGCCGGTTGATTATCAACGCGAAGACTTCACGCGCGTCCTGCCAGGTGGATTTGATGTCGTCTTCGATGGCATCGGGGAGGATGGCTATCGCCGATCATTTTCAGCGCTCAAGCGCGGCGGTCTGCTCTGCGCCTATGGCTACTCGGCGGGCGTGCAGGATCAGCAACGGATGCTCACCATGCTGATGTGGATCGCGCGGCTCTATCTCTGGCGGTGGTTGCCCGGCGGCAGGCGTGCCTTCTTCTACTCGATCAACGCGATGCGGCTGCAGCATCCTGAATGGTTTACGGAAGACCTGAAGCGCCTGTTCACTCTGCTGGCCAGTGGCGCCATCCAGCCGCGCATTGCCGCGCGGATCTCGCTGGATGAAGTTGCCGAGGCGCACCGACACCTCGAAGCCGGTGGCCTAGAGGGCAAGCTCGTGCTGTGCCCGGATCTCGCGCCACAGACGTCCGGCATGACAAGGCCTGCAGCCTGAATTTCGACAGGAGGCACGGCAGTCACTGCGACCGCTGCACCGCCGGCTTCTCGCTGCGCGTCCGCGCTGCCGACAAATTGTGTGCCGTATTGATCAGCGCGATGTGGGTCAGCGCTTGCGGGAAATTGCCGGTCTGGCGTCGCGCCAGAGAGTCGTATTCCTCCGCTAAAAGTCCGACGTCGTTGGCGATGCCGACCACGCGATCGAGCAGAACTTGCGCCTTGTCGAGGTCGCCGGCGAGCGCATGGGCGTCTGCAAGCCATAGGCTGCAGGCGAGAAACGCACCCTCGATCGGCTGGATCTCCTCGGACACTTCGCGGGGATCATGCCGCAGCACAAATCCGTCGCGCATCAGGTGCTGTTCGACCGCCGCGATGGTACCGCGGACGCGCGGGTCGTTTGTCGGAAGAAAACCGACGGCGGGCAATAACAGCAAGCTGGCATCGAGCAGTTTCGAGCCGTAGGATTCGACGAAGCTGTTCAACTGCGCATCAAAGCCCTTCTGGCATACATCGCGGTGGATGGCATCGCGCAAGGTACACCAGTGCAATACCGGCGCCTTGAAGCCGAAGGTCTCGGCGCTCTTGATACCACGGTCGAAGGCAACCCAGGTCATCACCTTCGAGAAGACGTAATGCTTGGGCTTATCGCGCCGCTCCCAGATGCCGTGGTCGGGATGGTCCCAGACCTCGGCCAGGTGCTGAAGCACGGTGCATTCCAGCGCCCAGCTCTGGTCGTCAAGCTTCAGCTTCGCCATGCGCGACTGGTGGAGCGCGTCGATCAGCTCGCCATAGACGTCGAGCTGCAATTGCGCGTGCGCGGCATTACCGACGCGAACCGGCTTCGCGCCCTCATAGCCGTCGAGCCATTCCGCCTCCCATTCGAGCAGCCGCCTTTGGCCCCAGATTCCGTACATGATCTGCATGCGGTCCGGCGCACCGGCGGCCGCGCGCAGCAGCCAACTATGCCAGGCGGATGCTTCCTCGGTATAGCCCGAGTTCATCAGCGCGAGCAGCGTGAAGGTCGCATCGCGCAGCCAGCAGAAGCGGTAGTCCCAGTTTCTGGCGCCACCGAGCTTCTCGGGCAGCGAGGTCGTGGGCGCCGCGACGATGCCGCCGGTCGGAGCGAAAGTCAGTGCCTTCAACGTGATCAGCGAACGCATGATGAGATCGTGATACTCGCCGTCGCGATTGCCGTGGCTGCACCAGTCCTTCCAGAAGGCTTCTGTCTCCGCGAATGCGCGCTCGGGGTCAATTGCCTCGGGCGGCGCGAGATGCGACGGGCCATAGGTCAGCACGAACGGAACTGTCTCGCCCGCGTTGACCTCGAACTCAGCCACGGTGGTCAGATCCTCGCCGCGAGTCTCAACGGGCGTGCGGAGCACCGTCATGTCCTGCCCGCAGATCGCAAGCACGGCGGATCGATCCTCGGTCCGCCTGACCCAGGGAATATCGACGCCGAAGCCGAAGCGGATGATGAGCTCCATCCTGAGCTTGACGCGGCCTTTCAGGCCGCGTACCAGCCGCACGATGTCGGACGCCTTGCCGCGCGGCGGCATGAAGTCGATCAAGGCGACAGAGCCGCCGGCCGTTTCGAAACGGGTCTCAAGGATCAGCGTGCTGCCGAGATAGCGGCGGGAGCGGGCCGTGAGTGCTTCGCTTGGGGCAATCTGCCAGCGCCCGTTCCTTCTGGTGCCGAGGATCGCAGCAAAGCAGGCGTCGGAATCGAAGGCGGGCCAGCACAGCCAGTCGATCGAGCCGTCGCGGCCGACGAGGGCCGCGGTCTCGCAATCGCCGATCAGCGCATAGTCTTCGATCTTCTGTGACAATTCCGTGTGACCCACCTGAAATTGTCGTTGCCGGACTCTAACGGTGCGAGCGCTCCCGCGTTGCTGCTTTCAGAGCGGCGCGATCGATGCTCGACGCAATCTTGTCCAGCACGACCGGCAGCCGCTGGCGCCAGTTGGGGTGCTCGTCGATCGTGCCGGGGATGTTGGGCTGGTCGACCACGCCAAGGAGATCTTCGAGCGACACCGCGAGAAGGCGCGATGGCGTCCGGGACAGGAAGGCCAGCACAGAATAGAGATCATTGGCTTGAATGGAGTTGAAGCGCAGGATCTCGTCGAGCATCCCGAGGGCGTGCCAGCGCGCCTCCTCGTTCTCGCCGGGATCGAGCCCGAGCGAGAGCTTCATCTTGAGATCGCTGAACGAGCGCCAGCCGGCATAGGTACAGAGATCATGCGTGTTCAACGTGACCAGCGCGTTGGAACGGTAATGATCGAGATTGCGGAAGCGGCCGGCGTCATCGCGCTCGAACATCATCACGAGATAGGACCAGATGCCCCAGTCCTGCATGGTCTCGCGAAAACCTTCGGGCACGGTGCCGAGGTCCTCGCCGATCACGATACATTTGTGAGCGGCGCTCTCACGCGCGACCGCCGCCAGCAGCGCCTCGAACGGCATCTGCACATAGGCGCCGTTATCCGGCTTGAAACCGCGCGGCACGAGGTAGAGCCGCTTCAGCCCGAGCACGTGATCGAGCCGGATCGCGCCGGCATGGCGCATCGAGGCGGCCACCATGTCAGCGAACGGCACGAACGACTGCGCCTCGAGGCCGCCGGCATTGAAGCCGGCGAGGCCCCAATCCTGGCCCACCGTGTTCAGCACATCGGGCGGCGCGCCGACCGCGAGATGGCGGGAGATTGCGCCCTGCTCGTTCCAGGCGTCGAACCCATCGGACTGCACGCCGACGGCGACGTCGAGATAGAGCCCGACCTTCATGCCGAGCTGGCCTGCGAGCTCCTTGGCCGCCTGTAGCTGCCGATCGGCCGTCCATTGCACGAACTCGACGAACTCGACCTCGTCGTGATCGGGGCCTGTGCGCAGCTCCGCGCATTTCGTCTCGTCCGGCCGCTGCCACTCCGACGGCCATTCCCACCACGGTCGTCCCGTGAAGCGATGGCGCAGCACCTCGAAACAGGCAAAGTGCGACAACAGGGGACCCCGCTCGAGGCGGAAGGCATCGAATGCCTGGCGCCGCCCGGGACCGGCCTTGGCCTTGAACGCCTCGAACGCGGCGCGCAGGCCGCGCCATTTCAGTGGCCCTGCCTCGCGATACCGGACGCGGTCGCCTTCACGCAAGGATGCCGCGGTCGCGCGCGCCTCCGGCAGCAGCTCGGGCGAATACTCCGGAATCTCCTCGACGTCGATGTAGAGCGGATTGAGGAACAGCCGGCTGTTCGGCGAATAGGGGCTGCAATCGGACGGCCGGTCGTCGAACAGCGTATGCAGCGGGTTGAGGCCGACGCCATCGGCGCCGAGCTCGTTGGCAAGCGCAACGAGATCGGCCAGGTCCGTGAAATCGCCGATGCCCCAATTGCGCGCGGAGCGGACGCTGTAGAGTTGCACCGCAAGGAGCCAGCCGCGGTCGAAATCACCGGCGAAAGCGCGCTCGGGCGCCACGATCAGCGGCACCTCTTCCTCGGCCCCGGACGCATCGACGAGTTTCAGCCGATGGTAGCCCGACGGCAGATTGTCGGGCCAGACAATGACGCGCTCGCGCGCCTCGCCCTGCGCGACCAGCACGGTGCCATTGGCGACGGACCAACGCAGCGGGGCCTCGGCAGCCTCGGTGAGGTCGGTGCATGACTGCCGGCCGGTGCGAACCACGACAGCACCGCTGACGAAGAGGTAGGCGCGCTTCTCCGGCAGGGCATTGAGGATCGACGCGAGGGCATCGGGCGCCGTGACCCGCAGCTTGCCCAAGGCATCCACGAATTCGGACTGGACGCCCTTGGTTCCGGCTTCAGCTAAATGATCCATTCGGCACGCAGTTTGCAGGCCACCAAGAGCGGGCGGCATTCATTTTTGTGAGACGGAGGAATAGGATAGTCCAGATTAACGCGCTGACAGCGGCTATCGTTCCTGACGGGAACTAATGACACACAAGAGGCTTTCTATATAGGTACCAAGCGTCGGTTCCCAGCAAGGGAAACGAGACGCTGGTTTGTTGTCAATGGCATCACCGTGAACAAGACAATTCAAACTGTCGGGAGTGTCGCAGCCGGCGGCACTTTCCTTATTGAAGACGTCTATCCGCTGGTCGATGGCGGCCGCTTTCCCGTCAAGCGGGTCGCAGGCGAGCGCGTCGACGTCTGGGCGGACATCTACCGCGGCGGCCACGACGCGGCCAGCGCCGCACTGCTCTGGCGCCGCGAGCAGGATCGGGAATGGCAGCGCACGCCCATGCTCCATCACGGCAATGACCGCTGGGTCGGCGCGTTCACTCCGCCCGAGCCGGGCCAGTATGTCTACGCCATCGAGGCCTGGACCGACGAATTCGGAACCTGGCGTCACGGGCTCACACTCAGGCAGCGATCCGGAGCAGATGTCACGCTCGATGCAATCGAGGGCGCGGCCCTCCTGACCAAGGCCCATGGCACAGACGATGAAGCCACCGCGATCATCCTGCGGCAATGCGAGGATTTCCTGCAAACCGGCGAGATCACCCCGCTGATGGCGGATGAGCTGAGGGATGCCATGGCCAACAGCCAGTCGCGGCCCGACCTCACCCGCTCGCCCCTCTTCCCGCTGATCGTCGACCGCGAGGAGGCACGCTTCAGCACCTGGTACCAGATGATGCCGCGCAGCCAGGGCAAGGGTACGGGCCAGCACGGCACGCTCAGGGATTGCATCGCCCGTGTCCCCGACATCGCCGCGATGGGTTTCGACGTGCTTTATTTCACGCCGATCCACCCGATCGGTCGCACCCGCCGCAAAGGCCGCAACAATTCCCCGGTCGCCGCTGCAGGCGATCCGGGCTGCCCCTACGCCATCGGCGCGCCTGAGGGTGGCCACGACGCACTGCATCCGGAGCTCGGCACCATCGAGGATTTCCGTGCGCTGGTTGCGACCTGTCTGGAATACGGCGTCGAACTCGCGCTCGATTTCGCCGTTCAGTGTTCGCCCGATCATCCCTGGCTGACTCAGCATCCGGAATGGTTCAAATGGCGGCCAGACGGCTCGATGCGGACAGCGGACTATCCCGACATCGTCGTTCCCGATTTCTCCTGCCTGACCCGAAGCGAATTGTGGAACGCCTTCCGCGACATCATGCTGTTCTGGATCGACCATGGCGTGACCATCTTTGCGATCGACAATCACGACACGGCGCCCTTCAGCTTCTGGGAGTGGCTGATCCGCGACATCCGCCGCCAGCATCCCGAGGTGATCCTGTTCTCCAAGACCTACACCCGGCCGAAACCGCTGAAGGGACTCGCCAAGCTCGGCTTCGCCCAGTCCTTCAGCTATTTTCCGTGGCGAACGCAAAAATGGGAACTGGAGCAATATTTGGCTGAGATGACCGGCTATCCCGAGCGCGACTTCTGCCGCCCCAACCTGTTCGTCAACACGCCTGACGTCTTGCCGTATCATCTCCAGAGCGGCGAGCCCTGGATGTTCAAGTCGCGCGTCGCGTTGGCGGGCACGTTGTCCGGCAGTTACGGCATGTATAGCGGCTTCGAGCTGCTCGAACACCAGGCCGTTCCCGGGCTCGAGGAATATCTCGATTCCGAAAAATACGAGATCAGGGTTCGCGACTGGGACCGGCCTGGCAACATCAAGTCCTATGTCGCCGAGCTCAATCGCATCCGGCGCGACAACGAGGCGCTGCAGCAGACGTCGAATTTGCGCTTTCTCGGCATCGACGATGGCGACGTGATCGCCTTCATCAAGGAGTCGATTGACCATACCAATACCGTCCTCGTGGCCATCGCGCTGTCGCCCAACGTGCGCGAGTTCTGGCTCCCGCTTGGCGGCGTCACGACCAGCGTGAACGGGGAACGTCGCCACATTGCGCGCGTTGAGAACCTTCTCACCGGCGAGCAGTCCGCAATTGAATGGGGCGGAATCCGGCTGCGCATCGATCCCTATCGCGATCCGGCGCTCTTGTTCCGCTGCCTGGCGTGAGGATCCACGGCATGAACGTTCTTTCCTCCGTTGACGAGAAGAAGGTCGAAGCTGCCGAGGTCGTGGACGAGCTCTGGTACAAGGACGCGATCATCTACCAGCTCCACGTCAAGGCGTTTGCCGACAGCAATCATGACGGCATCGGCGACTTCGCCGGGCTGACCGAAAGACTGCCTTATTTGCAGGATCTCGGCGTCACCACGCTGTGGCTACTGCCGTTCTATCCCTCGCCCGGCCGCGACGACGGCTACGACATCGCCGATTACGGCTCGGTCAATCCCGATTTCGGGACGATGAAGGATTTCAAGCGTTTCATCCAGGAGGCACAGCGGCGCGGCTTGCGGGTGATCACCGAGCTCGTCGTCAACCACACCTCCGACGAGCATAGGTGGTTCAAACGCGCCCGCCGCAGCCCGCCCGGCTCGAGCGCCCGCAACTGGTACGTCTGGAGCGATACCGACCAGAAATATCAGGGTACGCGGATCATCTTCACCGATACCGAGAAATCCAACTGGACCTGGGATCCGGAGGCCGGCGCGTTCTACTGGCACCGCTTCTTCTCACACCAGCCTGATCTCAATTTCGACAATCCGCGGGTGGTCAGCGCCATCATTCAGGTGATGAAGCGCTGGCTCGACGCCGGCGTCGACGGATTCCGGCTCGATGCAATCCCCTATCTCTGCGAGCGCGAGGGCACCTCGAACGAGAACCTTCCCGAGACGCACGCCATCATCAAGCGGCTGCGCCAGGAGCTCGACGCCTACTCCAAGGGCAAGCTGCTGCTGGCGGAAGCCAATCAATGGCCGGAGGACGTGCAGGAATATTTCGGCCGCGGCGACGAATGCCACATGGCCTATCACTTCCCGCTGATGCCTCGCATCTACATGGCGATCGCGCAGGAGGACCGCTTTCCGATCACCGATATCCTGCGCCAGACGCCCGACATTCCGCAGAGCTGCCAATGGGCGCTGTTCCTGCGCAACCATGACGAGCTGACGCTGGAGATGGTCACCGACGTCGAGCGCGACTATCTGTGGTCGACTTATGCCAACGATCCGCGGGCCCGCATCAATCTCGGCATCCGCCGGCGACTCGCGCCGCTGATGGACAACGACCGGCGCAAGATCGAGCTGATGAACTCGCTCCTGCTGTCGTTCCCGGGCACGCCGATCATCTACTACGGCGACGAGATCGGCATGGGCGACAACATCTATCTCGGCGACCGCAACGGCGTGCGCACGCCGATGCAGTGGAGTCCGGACCGCAATGGCGGATTCTCGCGCTGCGACCCGGCACGCCTCTACGCGCCGCTGATCATGGACCCCGTCTACGGCTATGAGGCGGTCAACGTGGAGGCGCAGTCGCGCAGCCTTTCCTCGCTGCTCAGCGCCACCAAGCGCCTGATCTCGGTGCGCAAGTCGACGCTCGCCTTCGGCCGCGGCAGCATGACCTTCATACGACCGGCCAACCGTTCCGTGCTGGCTTATGTCCGGCAATATCGCGACGAGGTCATCCTCTGCGTCGCCAATCTCTCGCGCGCAGCACAGGCGACCGAGCTCGATCTGTCGCCGTGGAAAGACCGGGTCCCGCAGGAGATGCTTGGCCGCACGCGCTTCCCTGCGATCGGCGAGCTGCCTTACATGATTACGCTGGGGCCTTACGGCTACTACTGGTTCCAGCTCCGCGAGCGTGACAAGTCCGAGCCGGTGACGCCGCGCGCGGTGCCCGAATTCGAGACGCTGGTCGTGCCGGTCAACTCGACCTGGGTCTCGCTTGCGCGCGAGCGCGGCGTCTTCGAGCGCGACGTGCTGCCGGGATTCTTGTCGCGGACCCGCTGGTATCCGGAGCGCAGTCCCACGCAGATCCGGCCGACCCTGACTTCGGCGGTCCCGTTCTGCGACATCGGCGACAACCGGCCCTGGCTCGCATTCTTCGAGGCGACGCAGCGCGGCGTCACGTCGCGCTATGTGATGCCGATGCAGATCGAATGGGTTCGCTTCGACCGCGAACGCTTCAACCCGAGGGCGCTGGCCGCGGTGCGCCAGGGCGCGCGCGAAGGAACGCTGCTCGACGTCGCGACCGACCAGATCTTCATCGGCCTGTTCCTGCGTAATCTCAGCCAGTCCCTGATCGTCGAGGAAAACAACCTTCGGCTGGACTTCAAGCCGACCAGCCGCTTCGGTGCGGACACCGTCAAGCAGCCGGAGCAGATCCGCGCCGTCGAGCAGGCCAACAGCACCGCGCTGGTCGACAATCGATATGTCACCAAGATCTATCGCCGGCTCGAAACCGGCACCAACCCCGAGATCGAGCTCGGCCACTACCTCACCGAGGTCGCCCAGTACGCCAATGCGCCCGCGCTGCTTGGCAGCGCCGAGCTGGTGGAAGGTAATGGGCGGAGCGCCGTCGGCGTCGTGCATGCCTATGTCGAGAACCAGGGCGACGGTTGGGCGGTGACGTCGGGCTATCTGGATCGCTACATCGACGAGCAGCGCCTGCTCGCCGCAAGCGAAGCCCCGCGCGAGAACCAGGACCAGGTGCCCTATCTGCATTATCTCGCCCAGACCGGCCGGCGCCTGGCTGAGCTGCATATCGCGCTCGCCAGGGCCGAGGGCGCCGATCTCGCGCCCGAGCCGGTCACCTCTGCGCACGTCGCCCAATGGGCCAAGGATCTCCACCAGCGCGCCGAACGTACCTTTGAAACGCTGGCCCAAAGCCGCAACGGCTTGCGAGAGGCCGATCGCCCGCTGGTCGACCTGCTCATGGACCGGCGTTCGACCCTTCCCGACTTGCTCACGAAGCTATTGCCATCCGACATCGGCGGGTTGAACATCCGTCATCATGGCGACTTCCGCCTCGGGCAGATTCTGATCGTGAAGGACGACATCTTCATCATCGACTTCGATGGCAATCCCCATCTCCCGCTGGCCGAGCGAAGGCGCAAGGCGCCCGCGGCGCGCGACGTCGCGAGCCTCGTCTGCTCGATCGACCTTGCCGTGACCGCGGCGGTGGACCGCGCGCTCAAGGGCGCGGCGGACGAACGAGGACGGCTCGCGACCGCGCTCGGCGAATGGCGTGAGCGCGCCACGGCGACGTTCCTCACCGCCTATCGCGAGGCCATGACCGACCAGCGCCTGCAGACAAATGATCCGCATTCGGCGGACGGCCTGTTAAGATTTTTCCTGCTTGATAAATCGTTCGATGAGGTGGAGTACGAACTGTCGCACCGGCCGGAGGCGCTCAATGCGCCGCTGACCGGGCTGCTTCGCATTCTGTCCAATGCGGAGAGCGAAGCACATGCCTAAATTATCTGCCGAAGCCTATGCGATCATCGAGGGGCGCCACTCCGATCCCTTCCACTATCTCGGGCTCCATCCCGAGGGCGACAAAAGCGTGGTGCGCGCCTTCTTGCCCGAGGCCTCCAAAGTCGAGGCGGTCGGCGAGCATGGCGAGGTGGCGAAGCTCGACCGCATCCACGAGTCCGGTCTGTTCGCAGGCGCGCTGCCCAATGGCGCCAAGCGCTACCAGTTGCGCGCGACGTTCGGCGGCAATGTCGTCGAGCTCGAAGATCCCTATCGCTTTCCGCCGATCCTGACCGATTTCGATCTCTATCTGCTCGGTGAAGGCACGCATCAGCGGCTCTATGACAAGCTCGGCGCGCATCCCATGACGCTCGACGGCGTCGACGGTGTCGGTTTCGTCGTGCTGGCGCCCAATGCGCGGCGGGTCAGTGTGGTCGGCGACTTCAATTTCTGGGACGCGCGGCGCCACCCGATGCGCGTGCGCGGCGTCGGCTACTGGGAGCTGTTCATCCCGCACGCAAAGGCTGGCGATCACTACAAGTTCGATATGGTCGGACCGCACGGCCACAATCTGCCACTGAAGTCCGATCCGTTGGCGTTTGCCGCCGAAGTGCGGCCGAAGACGGCGTCGATCGTGTTCGACGAAGCGCATCTGCCGCGCCCACAGCCGGCGCCCGAAGGTATCAACGCGCTCTCGGCGCCGATGTCGATCTACGAGGTGCATCTCGGCTCCTGGCGGCGCAAGGGCGACAACGAATGGCTGACCTATCGCGAGCTCGCCGAGCAGCTTCCGGCCTATGCGCGCGACATGGGCTTCACCCATCTCGAATTCCTTCCCGTCAGCGAGCATCCCTTTGACGGCTCCTGGGGCTACCAGCCGACCGGCCTCTATGCGCCGACCAGCCGCTTCGGCTCGCCGGAGGATTTCGCCGCGCTGGTCGATGCCTGCCATCGCGAGGGCATCGGAGTGCTGCTCGACTGGGTGCCCGGACATTTCCCCGACGATCCGCACGGGCTCGGCCATTTCGACGGCACGGCTCTCTACGAGCATGCCAATCCGCTACAGGGTCGCCATCTCGACTGGGGCACGCTGATCTACAATTACGGCCGCACCGAAGTGACGAACTTCCTGGTGTCGAACGCGCTGTTCTGGCTGGAGCGCTACTCCATCGACGGCCTGCGCGTCGACGCGGTCGCCTCGATGCTCTATCTCGATTACAGCCGTCCTGCGGGCGCCTGGATCCCGAACCAGTATGGCGGACGGGAGAACATCGAGGCGATCGCTTTCCTGCGGCGCTTCAATTCGGAAGTGTTCGCGCGCTTTCCGCAGGCCACGACCGCCGCGGAGGAATCCACCGCCTGGCCGCAGGTTTCCCGGCCCGTCGAATATGGCGGCCTCGGTTTCGGCTACAAGTGGAACATGGGCTGGATGCACGACACGCTGAGCTACATCAGCAAGGATCCGATCTACCGCAAGCACCATCACGGCGAAATCCTGTTCGGCCTGCACTACGCCTTCTCGGAAAATTTCATCCTGCCGCTGTCACACGACGAGGTCGTTCACGGCAAGCGATCGATCCTTGGCCGCATGCCCGGCGACGAGTGGCAGCGCTTTGCGAACCTGCGCGCCTATTACGGCTTCATGTTCGGCCATCCCGGCAAGAAGCTGCTGTTCATGGGCGGCGAGTTCGCGCAAGGCAAGGAATGGAATCACGACCAGTCGCTCGACTGGCATCTGCTCGAAGACAAGAACCATTCCGGCATCCAGTCGCTGGTCCGCGATCTCAACCGGCTTTATCGCGCCGTGCCAGCGCTGCATCAGATGGATTGCGATCAGGCCGGCTTCGAATGGCTGATTACTGATGATGCCAACCGCAACGTGTTCGCCTGGCTGCGCAAGGGGTTCGACGCCCGCGCGCGCTGTCTCGTGATCGTGAATTTCTCGCCGAACGTCTATCGCAACTACCGCGTCCGGGTGCCGTTCGCCGGCAAATGGCACGAGGTCCTCAATTCCGACTCCGCTCACTATGGCGGCAGCAATGTCGGGAACGTCGGAGAGGTGCAGGCGGTTGACGGCAAGACGCCGGAGCTCCGCCTGACCATTCCGCCTCTGGCTGCGATCTTCCTCGTTCCGGAAAGCTGACGCATGCGACTGACCGCCGGAACGCCCGCACGCCTCGGTGCAAGCTGGGACGGACGCGGCACCAACTTCGCGCTGTTCTCCGCCAACGCGCAGAAGATCGAGCTGTGCCTGTTCGACAGCCAGGGACGGCGCGAGCTCGAGCGCATCGAATTGCCCGAGCGCACCGAGGACGTCTGGCACGGCTATCTCAACGACGTCTCGCCGGGTCAGCTTTACGGCTACCGCGTGCACGGCCCCTACGAGCCCGAGCACGGCCACCGTTTCAATCCCAACAAGCTCCTGCTCGACCCCTACGCCAAGCGGCTCGCCGGGCGGCTGGTGTGGAGCGACGCGCACTTCGCCTATCGCACCGGCAGCCCGCGCGAGGATTTATCCTTCGACCGGCGCGACAATGCGCGTGGCATGATCAAGGCCGTCGTCGTCGACGAGACCTTCAACTGGGGCCGGCGCGAAATCCGCCCGAACATCCCCTGGGACGAGACGATCATCTACGAGGCCCACGTCAAGGGGCTGACGCAGAGGCGCGACGACGTGCCGCCGAACCTGCGCGGCACGTTTGGCGGACTGTCCTCGCCTGCAATGATCGAGCATCTGAAACGGTTAGGTGTGACCACCGTCGAGCTGCTGCCGATCCACGGCTTCATCGACGACCGCGTGCTGGTGGAGAAGAAGCTCGCCAACTACTGGGGCTACAACACCCTCGCCTTCTTCGCGCCGGAGCCACGCTACGCGCAGGACAATCCGCTGGACTCCTTCCGCACCACCGTGGCGCGCCTGCACGACGCCGGCATCGAGGTGATGCTCGATGTCGTCTATAACCATACCGCGGAAGGCAACCATCTCGGCCCGACGCTGTCCTTCCGCGGCATCGACAACGCCTCCTATTACTGGCTGAACCGCGAGAACCCGCGCTACTACGACGACTTCACCGGCTGTGGCTCGTCGGTGAACCTCACCCATCCGCGCGTGCTGCAGATGGTGACGGACTCGCTGCGTTACTGGGTCGAGGTCTGCCATGTCGACGGCTTCCGCTTCGATCTCGCTACCACGCTCGCGCGCGGACCGAACGGGTTTGATCGCGGCAGCTCGTTCCTGACCGCGGTCCGCCAGGATCCGGTGCTCCAGGGCGTAAAACTCGTCGCAGAACCCTGGGACCTCGGCCTCGGCGGCTATCAGGTCGGCGCGTTTCCCTCGCAATGGTCGGAATGGAACGACCGCTACCGCAGCGCCATGCGCCGCTACTGGAGCGGCGAAGGCAGCCTGATCGGCGACATCTCCAGCCGCATGACGGCCTCATCCGACCTGTTCCACCATGACGGCCGCAAGCTGCGCGCCAGCATCAACCACATCACCGTGCACGACGGCTTCACCCTCGCCGACCTCTTCAGCTACAACCAGAAGCACAACGAGGCCAATGGCGAGGACAATCGCGACGGCTCCAACGACAACCACAGCAACAATTGCGGTGTCGAGGGCCCGACCGACGACCCGCAAATCCTGTCGCTGCGCCGCCAGCTCCGCAAGAACGTGCTCGCCTGCCTCATGCTTGCGCAGGGCACGCCGCTGCTGCTCGCCGGCGACGAGGTCGGCAACACCCAGTCCGGCAACAACAATGCCTATTGCCAGGACAATGAGGTGGGCTGGGTGCTCTGGGACAATCTCGGCAACAACGGCGAGGACATGGTCGAGTTCGTCGGCCAGCTCGCCGAGATCCGCCGCCGCTTCTCGCAGCTCCGCAGCCAGCGCTGGCTCGACGGCCGCCGCGCCGACGGCTCCTACGGAGTCCTGTGGCTGACACCGGCGGCCGAGGAGATGAAGGAGAGCGACTGGAATTTCCCGGAAGGGAGATTTCTCGCCTATGTGCTCGGCCCGCTGGAACCCGGCGTGCCCGCGATCTTTATTGTCCTGAACGCCGCACCGGAAGAGATCGGATTCAAATTGCCCAAGATGGCCGAATACAAGAGCTGGCAGCAGATCCTGAATACGACCGGCGCCAAGCTGAACACGGTCGACTTCCTGCCCGGCACCGACAGCAAGGCGCCGCCGCGCTCGGTGCTCGCCTTCGCGGGCGCGCTATGAGGCCATCCTTCGGCGCCAAGGCAAGCAAGGAGGGCGTGTCGTTCCGGCTCTGGGCACCCGGCGCGAGGCACGTCGACCTTGTGCTCGACAAGCGCCATGCCATGCAGCGCCGAGAGGACGGCTGGTATGTGGCCGATATTGCCGGGCTGAAGGCGGGCGCCCGCTATCAGTTCAGGATCGACGACGAACTTGACGTGCCGGATCCCGCCTCGGCTTTCCAGCCCGAGGACGTGTTCGGGCCGAGCGAGGTGATCGACCACGACAGTTTTGAATGGCGTGCCAGAGATTGGCGCGGCCGCCCGTGGCAAGAGACGGTGCTGCTGGAATCCCATGTCGGCACCTTCACGCCGCAAGGAAGCTATCGCGCCATGATCGACAGGCTCGATCATCTCGTCGCGACCGGGATCACCGCGCTGGAGTTGATGCCGCTGGCGGACTTCGCGGGCAAGCACGGCTGGGGCTATGACGGCGTGCTATGGTACGCGCCCGACAGCGCCTATGGCCGGCCCGAAGACTTGAAGACGCTGATCGACGAAGCGCACCTGCGCGGCCTGATGGTCTTTCTCGACGTGGTCTACAACCACTTCGGACCCGAGGGAAACTATCTCGGCCGTTACGCGCCGAACTTCTTCACCGATGCGCATACGCCGTGGGGCAGCGCGATCGATTATCGCGTGCCGCAGGTCCGCGCCTTCGCGGTCGAGAACGCGCTTTACTGGCTCAGCGACTTCCGCTTCGACGGACTGAGGCTGGACGCCGCCAATCACATCATGGCGTTCCCCGGCGAGCAGTCGGTGCTGCACGATCTCAGCGTCGCCGCGGGCCAGCTTGCGGCGGCGACCGGGCGGCACATCCATCTCGTGCTGGAGAATGGCGACAATCGCGCGAGCCTGCTCGATCCCACCGAGGAGCCGACGAACGGAAAATATCGCGGCCAGTGGAACGACGACTATCATCACGTCTGGCACGTGATGCTCACGCGCGAATCCTCCGGCTATTATGGCGACTATCAGCACTCGCCGCATGGCGATCTCGCCCGCGCGCTGGCGTCAGGCTTTGTCTACCAGGGCGAGGTCTCCGCGTTCTGGGGCAAGAAGCCGCGCGGCGAGCCGAGCCGGCAGCTTCCGCCGGACACTTTCGTCAATTTCCTGCAAAACCACGACCAGATCGGCAACCGGCCATTCGGCGATCGGCTGGAGCGCATTGCTAGCCCCCAAGCGATCGAGGCGGCGCTCGCCGTCACCTTGCTCGCGCCGATGGTGCCGATGCTGTTCATGGGCGAGGAATGGGGCTCGAACAAGCCGTTCCCGTTCTTCTGCGATTTCCATGGCGATCTCGCCAATGCCGTCCGCAAGGGACGGCGCCAGGAATATGCCTGGGCCTATGCAAAGTATGGCGACGAGGTGCCCGATCCGCTCGATCCGGCGACGCCGCAATCTGCCGTGCTCGATTGGGAGTTCCGCACGCCCGAGGAAGACGCACGGCTGTCGCTGGTGCGCGAGCTCTTGCAGATTCGCCGCGAGGCGATCATGCCACGGCTTGCGGGCGCTGCCTTTGGCGAGGCCAAGGCTGAGGAGAGCGGCCTCTTGACCGCGCATTGGCGCATGGGGGACGGCGCGACGCTGCGCCTGACCGCCAACCTGTCCGATCGCCACGTCACCTCACCAAAATCGACCGGCACGCCGATCTGGGGCGGCGAGCCCGGTGACCGACTTGCGCCCTGGTCGGTGGTCTGGCGCCTTGAGAGGTGAGCATGCCTCCCTCAATCCCGCTCGCCACCTATCGCCTGCAATTCACCGCCGATTTCAACTTCGACGACGCTGCAACCGTCGTCCCCTATCTCCGGGCGCTCGGCATCACGCATGTCTACGCCTCGCCGCTGATGAAGGCGCGCAAGGGCTCGACCCATGGCTACGACATCGTCGACCACAGCCAGTTCAATCCAGAGCTCGGCGGCGAAGCCGGCTTCGTCCGTTTCAGCGACACGCTGAAGCAACATGACCTCGGCCTGATCATCGACTTCGTTCCGAACCACGTCGGCGTCCACTTTGCCGACAATCCGTACTGGCTGGACGTGCTGGAATGGGGACCGGCCTCGCCGCACGCAGCTTCCTTCGACATCGACTGGGACCAGTTGCCGTATCGCGCCCGCGGCGGCGTACTGCTGCCGATCCTCGGCTCGGCTTATGGCGAAGCGCTGGAGCGCAGCGAGATCGAGCTGCGCTTTGATGCGGGCGAAGGCACCTTTTCGGCCTGGTACTTCGAGCATCGCCTGCCGATCGCGCCGGAGCGCTATGGCGAAGTCCTGCGGATGATCGTCAAGGAGGCGGATGCTACCGAGAGCAACGCGGGAAAGCGCCTGTTGGTGCTCGCCGAACGCTACAAGGGGCTGCGTCATCCCAACCGCGAGGAAGCGCCGGCCTTCAAGGCCGAACTGACGGCGATCGCCGGCGCTCCCGAAATCATGGAGCGAGGTCTTGCCGCCTATCGTTCGGCCAAGGACCGCCCGACCCAAACGCTTGCCCTGCATCACCTGCTCGAGCGCCAGCACTACAAGCTCGGGCACTGGCGGCTGGCCTCCAGCGACATCAACTATCGCCGCTTCTTCGACGTCAACGGTCTTGCCGGCCTGCGGGTCGAGGACGCGAGCACGTTTGCGGCCACACACCGGCTGGTCAAGCAAGTGGTCGCGGACGGCAGGCTGCAGGGCATCCGGCTCGATCATATCGACGGCTTGCGCGATCCCGCGCAATATTGCCAGCGGCTGCGCCGGATCGTCCGCGACGCGCAAGGCCCCGCAAAGCCGTTTTACACCGTGATCGAAAAGATCCTGTGCGAGCACGAACGGCTGCCGCGCTTCGCCGGCGTTCACGGCACCACCGGTTATGAATGGATGAACGTCATCACCCAGGTGATGGTCGATGCCAAGGGGCTCGACGCGCTCGACGAGACCTGGCGGCAACTCAGCAACCGCTCGCCGCGGCTTGCTCCTTATCTCACGGAAGCCAAGCGGCGCGTGCTGGACACGCTCCTCACCAGCGAATTCACCGTGCTATCGCGCCTGCTCGCCCGCATCGCCAATGGGCACTATTCGACGCGGGACTTTTCGGCCGACAGTCTGCGGCAGGCGCTCGAGCTCTACGTGCTGCATTTCCCGGTCTACCGCACCTACATCACGACGAGCGGACCAACCGCACACGACCGCAAGCTGATCGAAGACACCATCGCGCGAGCCCGCGCGGAATGGTTCGCGGCCGACGAGGGCATTTTCGACTTCCTGCACGACGCCCTGACCATGGACCTGCTCAAGCCGGATCGGCCGCCGCACA
Source organism: Bradyrhizobium sp. CCGUVB23 (assembly GCF_024199885.1). Lineage (NCBI taxonomy): Bacteria > Pseudomonadati > Pseudomonadota > Alphaproteobacteria > Hyphomicrobiales > Nitrobacteraceae > Bradyrhizobium > Bradyrhizobium sp. CCGUVB23. The sequence continues at coordinate 6,219,900 of NZ_JANADQ010000001.1, read as the reverse complement.
GCACCCCGCGCGTGCGCCGCTTTGCGCTGAAGGTGCAGCAGTTCACCGGGCCGATGCTGGCGAAGTCCCTGGAGGATACGACCTTCTATCGCTATCACCGCCTGCTCGCGCTGAACGAGGTCGGTGGTGATCCCGCCGCAAAGGCTCTCGCGCTATCGATGTTTCACGAGGCCATGAAGGCGCGCGCAAGGGAATGGCCGCACGGCATGACAGCCACGGCCACGCATGACACCAAGCGCGGCGAGGACGCGCGAGCGCGGCTTGCCGCACTGAGCGAGATCCCGGGCGAATGGACCAGCGCGGTGGCACGCTGGAAGGTGCTGAACGCGCCGCACATCACGACGCATGGCGAGATGCGCACGCCGTCGGCGACGTTCGAATACATGCTCTACCAGACGCTGCTCGGCGCATGGGTGTCCGCACCGCCTGACGCGAGCTTCGTCGACCGCATCCAGGCCTACGCGCTCAAGGCTGCCCGCGAAGGCAAGGAGGAGACGAGCTGGCTCAATCCGAACGAGGCCTACGAGCAAGGTTTGCGGAATTTCATCGCGAAAGTCCTCGACCCCACAGTCTCCGCCGAATTCCTGGACGCGCTCCAGACCCTCGCCCGGCGCCTCGCCCTGCTCGGCGCGCTCAATTCACTTGGCCAGCTCACTCTGAAGGCGACACTGCCTGGCGTACCGGATTTCTATCAAGGCACCGAATTCTGGGATCTGTCGCTGGTCGACCCCGACAACCGTCGTCCCGTTGATTTTGCCGCGCGAAGTGATGCACTCGCTTCGCTCAAAAGTCCGGATTGGGACAGCCTCGCCAAGCATTGGCATGATGGCCGGCTCAAGCTCGCCTGGACGCGGCGGCTCCTCGAACTGCGCACCGAGCTTGTCGATGTGTTCACCCGTGGCGACTACCAACCGCTCGAGGTGAGCGGGCCGCACGGCGACCACGTCATCGCCTTCGCGCGGCGCCACGGCCGCGATGCCGCGATCATCGCGGTCGGACGGTTATTCGCTCCATTTACCCAAGGTGGCCGTGAATGGCCGAGTGCGCAAGCATTCGACGCGAGCGTCAACGTGAAGGGGTACGCGATCGCAGGGCGCGACGGTGATGAACTGCGGCTCTCGCTGGCATTTCGCGCACTCCCCGCAACAGTGCTCAAGGCGCGCGTTGCGAGCGCAGCAAGGCTCGCGCGCCCCCGCGTGCAAGCCTGACGACGAGACCTACTTTTCGTCGCCTTTGGTCAGAAGCAACTGACCGCGCTTGCGAATGGTGGTCTGCGCCAACTCGGCGAAGCGCTGCAACAGCCAGGGCAGCGTCACCTCGACCCGCACCTGATCCTCGCCAACGTCCACCTGGCCGGCTGCGACCTGACCGAGCGCGCGGATGCGGAAATTCATGCGGTCGCCCTCCCAACGCTCTTCCTCGACCTGCATCACCGGAATGCTGGCCGCTGCACGGCCAAGCCCGGACTTCAGACGACGCGCTGCCTCCTCGCGACCGAGCCGGTGCGGGATCGAAACGACGAGCGGTGCTGACATGGCAATGACCTCTGCCCACTGATGTAAATCGGGCCGCGTCAGAACACAAAGGTTCCGCTGCGTGGTGCCTTCTTATCACGATCCGCGCGAGGAACTTTCACTATGACGGCAAGTTGCCCCGACGAAAATCGGTCAAGACAACGACCCTTCTTTGAGAGGGCGGGAGGAGATTTGCATGTCCATAGGTACCATCATTCTGATCATTTTGGTCATAGCCCTGCTCGGCGGCTTCAGTGGCATCGGCGGCGGTCCGTTCTATGGCACCGGCTATTACGGTGGCGGCGGACTGGGACTGATCATCGTCATTCTGCTGATATTGCTGCTGATGGGAAGGATCTAGCCGCGCACACGCTTTGGTAGGGTGGGTTAGCCGTAAGGCGTAACCCACCGCTTTTGTCACTGCGGAAGAAGTGGTGGGTTAGGCTTCGCTAACCCACCGGACAGATGCCGTCCCCACCGAGATCTCGGCAAAGCCCTACTTCACCTTCCCTGCCAGCTTCTTGATCGCGGCCTTGATCGATGCCGCCGCATCATCATAGCCATCCCACGCCTTTGATCGTGCCAGAAGTCCCGGCACGGTGCGCAGCGTGTAGCGCCTCGGATCGAGATCGCTCTTCGCCTGCGCCCAGGTCAGCGGCATGGACACCGTCGCGCCGTCGCGGGCACGCGGCGACAGCGGCGCCACGGCCGTCGAGAGGCGATCGTTGCGCAGGTAGTCGAGGAAGATCTTTCCATTGCGCAGCTTTTTCGACATGTTGAGCAGATATCGTTCCGGATCGTCGTCGGCCATCCATCGGCATACGCCCTGCGCAAAGGCTTTCGCCTCCTTCCAATCCACCTTGTCCCGCGCACCGTGAAGCAGCGGCGCGACAACATGCATGCCCTTGCCGCCGGTGGTCTTGCAGAAGCTCTCCAGGCCAACATCGGACAGACGCTGCCGCATCTCCCTGGCCGCCTCGACCACATCGGGGAACGCCACGTCCGGCGCGGGGTCGAGATCGAACACCAGCCGGCCCGGCGTGTCATAGGCGTAAGGCGCGCAATTCCAGGGATGCAGCTCGACGCCGCCGATCTGCGCCACCGCCGCAAGCCCCTCGATCCGATCGACCTGCAAATATGGCTTGCGATCGCCGGAGACCTTTGCGAGCTCCAACAAATTCGACGTGCCCTGCATGGCATGGCGCTGGAAGAATTTCTCACCATTGATGCCGTCGGGCGCGCGAATGAGCGAGCACGGCCGCCCCTTCAGATGCGCGATCATCCATTCGCCAACCGCCTCGAAATATCGCGCGAGATCAAGCTTCGTGACGGGATCGCCATCCCCGCCATCCGGCCACAGCTCCTTGTCGGGCTTCGAGATGACGACGCCCATCACTTCGGCCGCGCCGGACTCCTTCTGCCGCCGACCTGCCTTCGCCTTGCTCGTCCGCGGCAACGGCTCAGCAAGCTCCGTCTTCGCCGGCCTCTCGGCTTCGACCTCCTCGGCCGGCTTGTCCTGCCGCAGGCCCTTGAACGCCGCCTGACGGATGTTGCCGTCGGCGGTGAAGCCCGCGAACTCGATCTCGGCCACGAGCTCGGGTTTCAGCCAGTGCACGTCGCGGGTCTTCTTCGGCGCGTTCTTGCCGCCGAACGGGCTCTCTTTGGCCTCCGCCGCCTTCAGAAGCGGCATGATGCGCTTGACCTTGTCGGCACCAAAACCGGTGCCGACGATGCCGACAAAGGCGAGATCATCGCCGCGGTGCACGCCAGCCATCAGAGAGCGGAATTTGCCGTTGGTGGTCTTGTAACCGCCGATCACGACCTCATGGCCGGCGCGACATTTTGCCTTGGTCCAGCTTTCGGTGCGCCCCGAACGATAGGGTGCGTCGAGCTTCTTCGAGACCACGCCTTCGAGCTCGAGCTTGCAGGCCGATTGCAGTACCGCATCGCCACCGCTCTCGAAATGCTCGACATAGCGGATCTGGCTCGACTTCTTCTTGCGCGCGCCCAGCAACTTCTTAAGCCGCGTCTTGCGCTCGCCGAGCGGCAACCGGCGCAGGTCAAGGCCGTCGGCAAACAGGAGATCGAAAGCAAAGAAGATGAGGTCATCGGTCTTGCCGTCCGAAAGCGCCGCCTGGAGCGCGGAGAAGCTCGGCGCCCCGTTGTGGTCGAGGGCGACGATCTCGCCGTCGATCAGCACGTCCGGCAGCGCGCCGCCCTCCTTGGCGATTGATGCGAACTTTTCGGTCCAGTCGAGGCCTTTGCGGGTCTTGAGCGTCGCTTCGCCATCCTCGACGCGAAGCTGCACACGGTAGCCGTCGAACTTGATCTCGTGGCACCAGCCCTCGCCCGGGTGCGGCCGCTCCACCGGCGTGCAGAGCTGCGGCGCGACGAAGTCGGGCATCGCCGACACCTTCTTCGCGGTCGTTGCTGTCGTCGCCTTGCCCTTCTTCAGGGCCGCGCGCGGCGCAGGCTTGATGGTGCGCGTCTCTTGCTCGGCGCGATTGGACTGCCAGACCGCATCGGCCTGGCCCTTGGTGCCCTTCGCCAGCATGAACGGCTTTGGTGGGCGCCCTTTGCCTTCGGCGATCTGCTCCATCGCCCGGCCGGAGGCGACCGACTTGTCCGCGTCCAGGATGTCATTGCCCTTGCCTTCGCGGGCATAGTCGTCGCGGTGTTTGATCAGCAGCCAGTTGGTGCGTTTTTCGCTGCCGCGGTTGCGCATGCGCACGAGTACCCAGCTTCCATGCAGCTTGTCGCCGTGCAGCGTGAACTTCAGGTCGCCCTTCTTGAAGCCGCGCTCGGGATCTTCAGACTCCCAATAGCCGCGGTCCCATAACATCACCGTGCCGCCGCCATACTGGCTTTCCGGTATGGTGCCTTCGAAATCGCCGTAGTCGAGCGGATGATCCTCGACCTCGACCGCGAGCCGCTTGTCATGCGGGTCGAGCGAAGGGCCCTTCGTCACCGCCCAGGACTTGAAGACGCCGTCGAACTCCAGCCGGAGATCGTAATGAAGCCGGGTCGCGTCGTGCTTCTGGATTACGAAACGCCGCTGTTTCGACGGCGCTACCCTCGTCTCGCCTGATGGCTCCGGGGTGATCTCGAAGTCCCGCTTTTTCCGATAGGTGGAGAGGTTTCTCAGCACGACCGGTCCCGCATTTTCGTAAGTGCATTCGAGCCTATCACGGCCAAAGCCGCATCAGGAACCAAAACCCATAGCATTGGTTGGAGTTCCTAAAACACCTTGAAACCGCTGGAGATTGCAATGGCTCCCCGCGCCTATTGGAAAGGAACGTTGAAGCTGTCGCTCGTCACCTGTCCGGTCGCGCTCTACCCCGCGACCACCTTCGCTGCGAAGACGCGCTTTCACATGATCAACCGCGAGACCGGCAACCGCCTGAAGCAGCAGATGGTCGATTCCGAGACCGGCGACGTCGTCGAGGATGGCCAGAAAGTGCGGGGCTATGAGCTGCGCAAGGGCAAATATGTCGAGATCGACAAGGAGGAGCTCGAAGCCGTCCAGATCGAGAGCAACCACACGATCGAGATGGAGAGCTTCGTGCCGCGAGATGAGATCGACCAGCGCTATCTCGACCGTCCCTATTACATCGCCCCTGAAGGCAAGGCCGCGGTCGAAGCCTTTGCCGTGATCCGCGATGCACTGAAGGACCAGGACCGCGTGGCGCTCGCCAAGATCGTTCTGACGAACCGCGAGCACGTCATGACCATAGAACCGCTCGGCAAGGGCCTGCTCGGCACGACGCTGCGCTACCCCTATGAGCTGCGCGACGAGGACCAGTTCTTCGACGACATCAAGAGCCCGAAGATCACCAAGGACATGGTCGAGCTCGCCGGCCATATCCTGCACACCAAGGCTGCGCATTTCGACCCCAGAAAATTCAAGGACGAGTATGAGGACGCGCTGAAGGCGCTGGTAAAGCGAAAAGCGAGCGGCAAGAAGATCGAGCTGCCCGAGCCCGAGGAGCGGCCAAGCAACGTCATCAATCTGATGGACGCGCTGAAGCAAAGCTTGAAAGGACGAGGCAGGGGACGGGCGTCGGCGCGCTCCCATCCACGGCGGAGCACGAGCCGGCATCGCAGCACGCGTAAGACACATCGCGCGGCGGCGAGGCATCGGAAGGCAGGTTGATAGCCTGCGCAACGCGCATCGCCCTAACCCCTCATGGTGAGGAGGCAGGGTGACGCCCGGACAGCGAGCTCAATCCCCCGCCTTCAACCGATACCCGATCCCCGTTTCGGTCAGCACATATTGCGGCCGCTCGGGATCGGCCTCGATCTTCTGGCGAAGCTGGCGGACGTAAACGCGTAGGTATTGCGCATCGGTCAGCTCGTCCCATAGCTCCTTCAACAGGAACCGGTGCGTCAGCACCTTGCCGGCGTGCTGCACCAGCACGCGCAGGAGATCGTATTCCTTCGGCGACAGCTTTATCTCGCGCTCGCCGACCTTGACGATACGGCGAACGAGATCGACGGAGAGATCGCCGGTGCGGAACACCGGACGCTCGCCCTTGACCTGGAGCTGGTGCCGCAGCGCGGCCCGCAGCCGCGCCAGAAGCTCGTCCATGCCGAACGGTTTTGTCAGATAGTCGTCGGCACCGAGATCGAGCGCCTGCACCTTGCCGGCCTCGTCGCCGCGGCTCGAGAGCACCACGATCGGCACGCTCTCGTTGCGCGCGCGGATGGTGCGGAGCAGCTCATGGCCCTGGATATCGGGCAGGCCGAGATCGAGGATGATCAGCGCCGGCTCCTCGGTGAGTTTTTCCAGCGCGGTCCTGCCGTTCGGCGCTTCCAGGATGTCATAGCCCTGTGTCGTCAACCCCATCCGCAGCAATTTGCGGATCGGCGGTTCGTCGTCGATGACCAGAACCTTGATCGATGGTGTGCTCATGCGGCGGTGTCCAATGCGTTGGTCTGCGCCGGGATCGGCAGGCGAATGGTCAGCACCGCACCGCTGCGATCCCCGCGGTTCGCAGCCGTGATCGTGCCGTGCATCGCCTCGACGAAGCCGCGGGAGATCGCAAGTCCGAGCCCGGTGCCGGGCCGGACATGATCGCCTTTCTGCACGCGATAGAACTTGTCGAACACGCTCTCGAGCTCGCCCGGCGGGATGCCCTCGCCTTCGTCGGCCACCTCGAGCACGACACAGTCCTTGTCGCGCTGGCTGCGGATTGCGATGGTGGTATCCGCTGGCGAATACTTTGCCGCGTTGTCGAGCAGATTGAACAGCACCTGCTCAAACAGCACGGCGTCGAGCTCGAGCATCGGCAGGTCGGCCGCGAGCCGGAGATCGACCCTGTGGCGCGTCAGGATCTTGCTCGTGCGCCTCAGCGCACTACCGACGATTTCGCTGACGTCGTGCAGCGCCGTGTTCGGCACGATCGCGCCGGATTCGAGCTTGGTCATGTCGAGCAGATTGGCGATGAAGCGATTGAGCCTCTCGGATTCGTCGATCACGGTTGCCAGCAGGTCGCGCTTCTCGGTATCGGACAGGGCGCCGGCGAGGTCACGCATGGTCGAGGCCGCGCCAAGAACGGAGGCGAGCGGCGTCTTCAGGTCGTGCGAGATCGAGGTGAGCAGCGCCGAGCGCAGCCGCTCGGATTCGACCGTGCGCTTGACCCGATCCATGTCTTCGACCAGCAGCACGCGCTCGATCGCGAGCGCGCCCTGGTCGACCAGCGCATCGAGCAGCCGGCGCTGATCGGGCGTCAGCAGCGGACCGGTGCGGTCGTTGTCGATGCCGATGACGCCGATCGGGCCACGCCCAGTGCGCATCGGCAGGAACAGGCGCTTTGCGCCGGGCAGCGTGTCGGAGCCGCGGCCGGCAGAGCGGTCGTTGCTCCAGGCCCAGTTGGCGGCGGCAAGGTCAGCCTGGTCGAGCTCATCCTCCGGCGGATAGCCCGACTTCACCGTCAGCAGTCCCTCCTCCGGCAGCAGCAGCACGACGCGAACCTTCAGCATCAGAGCAATCTGGTAGGCGGTCGCCCACAAGACATCGTCGAGGGTCGCGGTGCCCGCCAGCTTGCGGCTGAAGGCATGGAGCTGCTCGGTCATCCTGATCCGGCCGATCGCGGTATCGGCCTGGGTACGCACGCGAGCCGCGACATTGGATACCAGCATCGCAACCACCATGAACAGCACGAAGGCCGCGACGTTGGTCGGATCTGTGATCGTGAACGTATAGATCGGCGGCAGGAAAAAGAAATTGTAGCAAAGCGACGCTACCACCGTGGCAAGCAGCGACGGCCAGAGGCCGTAGCGCACCGCAACAGCGACCACCGCCGTCAGCAGCACGAGATCGACATTCTCGATGCCGAAATAGGGCTGGATCAGCTCGGCGGCGCCGAGTCCAAGCAGGGCGATTCCCAGCGCCTTGAGATAGGGACGCGGATCGAACGGTTCCGTGCGGGCCGCCGTCTGCACCGCTGTTTTCGGCGCCGCCTCGCCGGGCAATTCGTCACCGGAAATGACGTGCACGGTGATGTTGCCGGAGCGGCGCACGAGGTCATGCACCACCGAGCCGCGCGTGATCTCGAACCAGCGCGAGCGCGTCGATTTTCCGATCACGATCTGCGTGACGTTGTTGCCTTGTGCGAAGTTGATGACGTCGTCGGCAATGCGGCGGCCGACGCCGGGAATTGTCAGCGCCTCACCGCCAAGGGACTCGGCAAGTCGCAGCGTGTCGGCGAGCCGATCGCGCTCCGTGTCCGAGAGCTGGAGCGATCGCCGCGTCTCGATCGAGATCGCGGTGAATGGCGCGTGCAACCGGTCGGCGAGACGCTTGGTGTAGCGCACGAGGCCTGCCGCGCGCGGATCCTCGCTGACGCAAACGAGGATACGCTCGCCCGCGGCCCAGGGGCCCGCGATGGCATTGGCCTGCATATGGGTGAGGAGCTGCTCGTCGACACGCTCGGCGGTGCGGCGCAGCGCCAGCTCGCGCAGCGCCGTGAGATTGCCCGGCGAAAAGTAATGCTCCAGCGCCCGCTCGGCCTGCTTGGGCACATAGACCTTGCCCTCCTTCAACCGCTGGATCAGATCGTCGGGCGTGAGGTCGATCAACTCGATCGCGTCGGCGCGGTCGAACACCGAATCCGGCACGGTCTCGCGCACCCGGACATGGGTGATTTGGGCAACGACGTCGTTCAGGCTTTCGATGTGCTGGATGTTGACGGCGGTGTAGACGTCGATGCCGTTCGAGAGCAGCTCTTCGACGTCGAGATAGCGCTTGGGATGTCGGCTCCCATGCACGTTGGTGTGGGCGAGTTCGTCGACCAGGGCGATTTGCGGCCGGCGAGCGATCACCGCATCGAGGTCCATCTCCTCCAGAACCTGCCCGCGATAGTCGAGTTTCCTACGCGGGACGACTTCGAGCCCACGAAGCAGCGCTTCGGTCTCCGCGCGGCCATGGGTCTCGACGAACCCGACGACGACGTCGGTACCCGCCTTGCGCTTGGCGTGCGCGCTTTGCAGCATCTCGTAGGTCTTGCCGACGCCGGGGGCGGCGCCGACGAATATCTTGAGCTTGCCGCTCGCGCTCTCCTCCCGGCGCGCCGCTTCCAGCAGCGCCTCGGGCGAAGGACGTTGTTCGGGATCGCGGCGCTCTCTGACCATCAGCGCATTATAATCATCCGGCCACGGGGAGCCTAGGCCGCTACTTGGCGGCGCGGTCGAGCGCGAGGTTCAACGCCAGCACGTTGACCCGGGGCTCGCCGATCAGGCCCAGCAGGCGGCCCTCGGTGTTGGCGGCCACGATCTGCCTGAGGGTTTCCTCCGGCATGTTGCGCGCCTTGGCCACGCGCGGCACCTGGAATTGGGCGGCTCCCGGCGAGATGTGCGGGTCGAGACCGCTGCCGGACGTCGTGACCAGGTCGAGCGGCACGGGCTGGCCCGGGTTATCCGCCTTCAGCTTGTCCACATCTTCATTCAGCCGGTCGGCCAGCGCCTTGCTGGTCGGGCCGAGGTTGGAGCCGCCGGAATTGGCAGCGTTGTAGGGCGCGGACACGGTCTTGGTCGAATCATTCGGATCCGGCGCGACCGTCGCCGACAGGCGGCCGTGGAAATATCTGTCATCCCTGAACTCCTGCCCGATCAAGGCGGAGCCGATGACCTTGCCGTCCTTCACGATCAGGCTGCCTTGCGCCTGGCTTGGGAAGAGCACGCCGGCAATGCCGGTCATCGCGAGCGGATAGGCCAGTCCCGTAATGACAGTGAGCGCGACCAGCAGGACGATGGCGGGGCGGATTTCTCTGAGCATGTTGCGTCTCCTAATTCTCCGTCATTGCGAGCGAAGCGAAGCAATCCAGGCTGTTGCCGAAGGATCTGGATTGCTTCGTTGCTCCGCTCCTCGCAATGACGATTAAGCAAGGTGCAGGGCGGTAACCACGAGGTCGATCGCCTTGATACCGATGAAGGGAATGATGATGCCTCCAAAGCCGTAGACCATCAGGTTACGGCGCAGGAGCGCGCCGGCACCGACGGCGCGGTAGGCAACCCCCTTCAGCGCCAGTGGAATCAGCGCGATGATGATCAGCGCGTTGAAGATGATCGCAGACAGGATGGCGCTCTGCGGGCTCGTCAGGTTCATGACGTTGAGCACGTTGAGCTGCGGGTAGAACGCCAAGAACATCGCCGGGATGATCGCAAAATATTTCGCGACGTCGTTGGCGATCGAGAACGTCGTCAGCGCGCCGCGCGTCATCAACAACTGCTTGCCGATCTCGACCACCTCGATCAGCTTGGTCGGGTTGGAGTCGAGATCGACCATGTTGCCGGCCTCGCGCGCGGCCTGTGTACCCGTGTTCATGGCGACGCCGACATCGGCCTGCGCGAGCGCCGGCGCGTCGTTGGTACCGTCGCCGCACATCGCTACCAGCTTGCCCTTGGCCTGCTCGTCGCGGATCAGCTTGAGCTTGTCCTCGGGCGTTGCCTGCGCAAGGAAGTCGTCGACGCCGGCTTCCGCCGCGATCGCGGCCGCCGTCATGGGGTTGTCGCCGGTGATCATGATGGTGCGGATGCCCATGCGGCGCAGCTCCGCAAAACGCTCGCGGATGCCGCCCTTGACGATGTCCTTGAGCTGGACGATTCCCAGCAGGCGACCGTCCTTGGCAACCGCCAGCGGCGTACCGCCCGATTTCGACACCTCATCCGCGATCGCCTGGATCTCGCGTCCGACCTCCGAGAGCGCGGACGGTTGCACGGCACGCATCGTGTTGCCGGAGGCGACCGCCTGCGGCGCGCCGCCGCCGATATAGTTGAGCATGGCATCGATAGCGCCCTTGCGCACCGATACGCCACCGGCATCGACGCCGCTCATGCGAGTCTGCGCCGTGAAGGGGATGAAGGTGGCGCCAAGCTCGGCCATGTCGCGGCCGCGTATGCCGTATTTCTCCTTCGCCAGCACGACGATGGAGCGGCCCTCCGGGGTTTCGTCGGCGAGCGAGGCGAGTTGCGCCGCATCCGCGAGCTCCTGCTCGGTCACCCCGCGCACGGGACGGAACGCGGTCGCCTGGCGGTTGCCGAGCGTGATGGTGCCGGTCTTGTCGAGCAGGAGCGTGTCGACGTCGCCGGCGGCCTCGACAGCGCGGCCGGACATCGCCAGCACGTTGAAGCGCACCAGGCGGTCCATGCCAGCGATCCCGATCGCCGACAGCAGCGCACCGATCGTGGTCGGGATCAGCGTCACGAACAGCGCGACCAGCACGATCACCGAGATCGAGCCGCCGGCATAGGCCGCGTAGCTCGGAATGGTGACGGTTGCGAACACGAAGATGATGGTGAGGCCCGCAAGCAGGATGTTGAGCGCGATCTCGTTCGGCGTCTTCTGCCGCTCGGCGCCCTCGACCAGCTTGATCATCCGGTCGATGAAGGTCGAGCCCTGGGCCGCGGTGATGCGGACGCGGATCCAGTCGGACAACACCTGCGTGCCGCCCGTCACCGCGGAACGGTCGCCGCCGGATTCACGGATCACCGGCGCGGATTCGCCGGTGATGGCGGCTTCGTTGACGGAGGCGACGCCCTCGATCACCTCGCCGTCGGATGGAACCGTATCGCCGGCCTCGACCAGCACGATGTCGCCAACCTTCAGGCTCGTGCCCGGCACGAGCCTGAAGCTACGATCGGAGCCGGTCAGCAGCTTGGCCTGGCTTTCGGTGCGGGTCTTGCGCAGCGATTCGGCCTGGGCTTTGCCGCGGCCTTCGGCAACGGCTTCCGCGAGATTGGCGAAGAGCACAGTGAACCACAGCCAGAGGATGATCTGGAAGGTGAATCCAAGGTTCGTTCCGCCGGTGAGGAGGTCGCGCAGGAAGATGACGGTCGTAAGCGCGGCGACGATTTCGACCACGAACATCACGGGGTTCTTGATCATCAGCCGCGGATCGAGCTTGACGAAGGAAGCGCGGATCGCAGGCAGGACGATCTTCGGATCGAGCATCGCCGACATCGGAGCACGTTTTTGCAGTTTCATCGTTTCCATGGAGGTCGCTCCAGACAATTCGATCAGAAGACTTGTTGATCAGAAAACTTGGCCGGCGTTCATCGCGAGGTGCTCGACGATCGGGCCGAGCGCGAGCGCCGGGAAGAAGGTCAGGCCGCCCATGATCAGGATCACGCCGACGACGAGACCGACGAATAGCCCGCCGGTGGTCGGGAACGTGCCCATCGACGGCGGGATCGACTTCTTCTCCGCCAGCGATCCTGCGATCGCCATGGCCGGCACGATCATGAAGAAGCGGCCGACGAACATCGAGACGCCGCCGGTGACGTTGTAGAACAGCGTGTTGCCGGTGAGCCCTGCGAAGGCCGAACCGTTATTGCCGGTCTGCGAGGTGTAGGCATAGAGCGCCTCGGAGAAGCCGTGCGGGCCGGCATTGGCCATCGAGGCCACCGCCGAGGGCAGCACGACGGCAACGGCCGTCCAGCCGAGGATCATCAGCGGCAGCACCAGGATGGCGAGCATCGCCATCTTGACCTCGCGCGCCTCGATCTTCTTGCCGACATATTCCGGCGTGCGTCCGACCATGAGGCCGGCAACGAAGATCGCGAGAACGACGAACAGCAGCATGCCGTACATACCGGCGCCGACACCGCCGACGATGATTTCGCCGAGCTGGATGTTGATCAGCGGGATCATGCCGCCAAGCGCGGTAAAGCTGTCGTGCATGGCGTTGACCGCGCCGCAGGAGGCAGCCGTCGTGATCACGGCAAACAGCGAGGAGGCAACGATGCCGAAGCGAACCTCCTTGCCTTCCATGTTGCCGCCGGTCAGTCCCAGCGCCTGGAGCGTCGAGGTGCCGCTGGCTTCCGCCCAATAGGTAATTGCAACACCGGCGAGGAACAGCACGCCCATCACAGCCAGGATCGCCCAGCCCTGACGCTGGTTGCCGACCATGCGGCCGAACACGTTGGTCAGCGCGGCGCCGAGCGCAAAGATCGAGATCATCTGCACGAAGTTGGACAGCGCCGTGGGGTTCTCGAAGGGATGCGCCGCGTTGGCGTTGAAGAAGCCGCCGCCATTGGTGCCGAGCATCTTGATCGCCACTTGCGAGGCGACCGGGCCAACCGCGATGGTCTGCTTGGCGCCTTCAAGCGTGGTCGCCTCGACATAGGCCCCGAGCGTCTGCGGGATACCGTCCCAGACCAGGAACAGCGTGTAGATGATGCAGATCGGGAGCAACACATAGAGCGTGCAGCGGGTGACATCGACCCAGAAATTTCCGACAGTCCGCACCGATGCGCGCGCAAAACCGCGGATCAGCGCAAGCGCGAGCACGATGCCGGTGGCGGCCGACAGGAAGTTCTGGTGCGTCAGGCCGACCATCTGCACCAGATAGGACAGCGTGCTCTCACCGCCGTAGTTCTGCCAGTTGGTGTTGGTGATGAAGGAGATCGCGGTATTGAAGGAGAGATCCTCCGCGACCGCGGACTGACCGGCCGGGTTGAACGGCAGAACGGCCTGAAGCCTCATCAGCCCGTAGATGATCAGGAAGCCACCGACGTGGAACAGCAGCATGGAGACCGTATAAGTCAACCAATGCTGCTCGCGCTTCTCGTCGACACCGGAGATCCAGTAGAGCCCGGTCTCGACCGGGCGCAGTACCGGGGACAGGAAGGTGCGCTCGCCATTGAATACGCGCGTCATGTACCAGCCGAGCGGCTTTGCCAGCGCGAGGATGATGACGCAAAAGAAAATGATCTGGAGCCAACCGATAACAGTCATGGCATTTGGTCCTTGAGAACCGGCCTTCCGCGCAGTAGCGGCAGAAGAACCGCGAGCAGCACCGCCACGAGGGCGGCGTCGGCCAGAAGCAGTTTGAGGAGCAGCAACACCCCTAGAACCGCTCGGGCCGCAGCAGCGCGTAGGTGAGGTAGAAGAGAAGGCCGAGCGAGACGGCACCGGCGAGCGAATAATCGAAGATCATGGCGTCGCTCCCGTCACAGCCGTTCGCAGGCGTAGGTGTAGCCGATCGCGAGCGCGAAGAAGGCGAAGCCCAGCGCCAGCATGATGATGTCGAGCATGAGAATGTCCTATGCAACCGGACGCGGCCGGAGTCGGATGCCGCGCTGTCGGGCCGAGACGTGCCACCCAAGGCATAGGTTTTCGAGAGGGAGGCTATGGCGACGATATAGGAATCTCATAAAGGCCGGGGGACGCGGATGCTTGGGAGACCATCCGGCTAACGCCACAGTTGAGGGTTGGGTGAGCGTTCCCCGCCCCTTCCGCAGCCCGCTCCGACCTTTATGAAATACCTATATTTCGCTCCCCTGCCCCATCTCGCTTTCAAATGCCCTTCCCGCGATCTTGATGGCGTCGGTTGCGGACCTGCGGCCGGCCCAAGATCGAGACGCCGTCATGTCTTCCGTTCTGCAAAACTTCGATCCGGTTTCGCTCGGCGAGCAGCTTCGCAGCGCGCACACGGTGACGCGGCCCCTGATGCTCGACCTCATCGACAAGGCCTGCCGCCGCTTCCCCTCGCTTGGACAGAGCGAACGAACCGCACGGCTGACGCGCCTGATCGATGCCGACGCCTGGACCGATGCTGCGCTCGCGCTGCTGGAACTGGAGCTGCCGCTGTGGCAGGTTCGCCGCATCGCCTATGACGAAGGCGAATGGTATTGCGCGCTCTCGCGCGAACGCGAGTTGCCGGATTGGCTGGAGAGCTCGGTCGAGGGACGGCATTCCGACCTCGCGCTCGCATTGCTCTCGGCCTTTGCCGAGGCGCAAGTGCTCACCGCCGAAGCCAGCCGGCCCAGCGTTCCATCGGTCCAGCAGACCGCGGGCCAGCTCTACCAGCCGGTCAACTGCGACCATTTCGGCTGACCGCAATACCCATCACAACAAGAGGATTTCATCATGTCGATGCTCACGCATCGCCTCGAACAGCCCTTTCATCCACCTGGAAGGAAGAGCGCTCCCGAAGCCTGGATCTCGAACGCCCACGCCGCGACCATCCGGCGCGTCTGCTTGCGCACGCTGGCGCTCCTGTCGATGGGAAGCGTGCTGACCGCGCTGGTCGCCTTGAAGACCGTGATCTATATGTCGCGATTCCACTACTGATCGGCCCGGCGGCAGATCGCGCCGCGGGAACCGCCTTTATGTCCATCCTATGCGATGCCGCCCTTGGTCCTCTCGCATTCCTATGGCCTCCCGGCGCACGATACGGCGAGCGAATTTCTCGAGGAGGCTGCCATGGCCGCAATCACCTTCAACGACGCCGGTCCGACCCGTCCGCGCCGCCGGAGGTGGGAGAAGGCGGATACAGCCGTGGTCGTGCACCCCAATCTTCAACCGCTCGATCCTGAAATCGTCAGCGCCGCCATTCCGGCTTTCTTCATCGGTCGCAACAAGGCCGGCCTATGGGTTGCGCGTGAAGCGCAGGGCCGCCTTGGCGGGCTCTTCCTGTTCAAGAGCTCGGCGGTCCATTTCGCCCATGCGCAGAGCCGACCTGCACGGTGCGCGCTGATCTTTCCGTCCGAAACGTTCGAGCTCGATATCGAGAACCGCGGCAATCCACTCGTTGGAGAACTCGCAAAGTGGATGGTCCGCGCGACGCGCCATCTGGCGCGGCTTACGACCAGGTAACCCTTGCGGGAGAGCACGCACATGATCGAACTCAAGATCATCGTCATGATCGCGCTGATGGGGACGCTGCTCATCGGCATGCGCGTCGGTGCGGCACCGGGCGACTAGCATGCAGCCCGCCAAGGCAAATCTCGAGCACGCGCTCACGGTCACCATCTTGACCATGACGCTGAGCCTGATCTGGGGCGGCATCCTGACGCTCGTGATCACGCTTATCGCGCGCGGATTGGGCGTCTAGGCCTAGCCTACGAGGCCGGCAACCGGGCCAGGACTGAGGTCGCGATGCCCGCCGGTTAGGCAGCTCATGCGCAGGGAAAACGCTGCGGCCGATCTGGCGAAAGCTCAGGGAACCGTGTAGAGCGGTTACCATGGGTAGCAGCAACGTCCACGTCGTCGATCACCCCCTGGTCCAGCACAAGCTCTCGCTGATGCGGGAAAAGGACCGCTCGACCAAGAGCTTTCGCGAAATCCTGAACGAGATCGGGATGCTCTTGTGCTACGAGGTGACGCGCGACCTGCCGCTGGAGCTTGTGGAAATCGAGACGCCGATCTCGCCGATGCAGGCGCCTAAAATCGCCGGCAAGAAGCTCACGCTGGCGCCGATCCTGCGCGCCGGCGTCGGCTTCCTCGATGGCATGCTGGCACTGATGCCCTCCGCCCGGATCGCCCATATCGGGCTCTATCGCGATCCCGCGACCCTGCAGGCCGTGGAGTACTACTTCAAGGCGCCGCAGGATCTTTCCGATCGCACCGTCATCCTGATGGACCCGATGCTGGCGACGGGCAACTCGGCTTGCGCAGGCGCGTCCCTGCTGAAAGCGCGCGGCGCCCGCGACATCCGCTTCGTCTGCCTGCTGGCCGCCCCGGAAGGCATTGCGCAGTTCCAGACGGAACATCCGGACGTGCCGATCTGGACCGCCGCGGTCGACGAGCGGCTCAACGACCACGGCTATATCGTGCCGGGCCTGGGCGATGCCGGCGACCGGATGTTCGGCACCAAGTAGACAGTTTTGCGCGATCGGGTTACTGCGGGTAGCCATGCGCCATAACGATCGCTCGCTGCAATCGCTGATCAGGATCGAGACCTTCGCCGATCCGGCGCTGGTGTTTGACGGCACGCCCGTTTCGCGCCCCGAGTTGTCAGGCAGGATCGACCAGACGGCAGCGTGGCTCGCCGCGCAAGGTATCGGCAAAGGCGATGTAGTCGCAGTCTGGCTGGTCAACCGCATCGAATGGATCGCGCTGCTGCTGGCCGCCGCCCGACTTGGCGCAATCATTGCCGCGGTCAACACGCGCTACCGCAGCGCGGAAGTCGCCCACCTCCTCCACCTCTCCGGTGCGAAGCTTCTGGTCATGGAGGCAGCGTTCCGCTCGATCGACTTTGCCGCGATTCTCGCTGGTATCGCCAAGAGCGATGTGCCGGCGCTTGAAAAGCTCGCCGTGGCCGGTGCGGATACGATTCCCGCACAATGGCCCTGCGTACGCTTCGACGCCTTCGAGAGAGCCTATCCGGCTACGCCACCACGCGGCGACGTCGATCTGCCCGTGCTGCTCTACACCACCTCTGGCACCACAAGGGGGCCGAAGCTGGTGGCGCATTCGCAAGCGACGCTGGCCACGCATGCGGACGCGGTCGCCGAGGCGCTTGCGCTGTCGCCGGAGCGCCATTCGCTGCTCGCGATGCTGCCCTTCTGCGGCACCTTCGGCATGACGGCCCTGCTCGCCTTTCTCGCAGCCGGCGTCACCATCCACGTGCTCGACGCGTTCGAGGCCGCGCCGGCGCTCAAAATCTTCAGTGAGTACAGGATCACGCATTCCTTCGGCTCGGACGAGATGTTTCGCCGTATCCTGGCGTTCACCGATGCGCCACGGCCGTTCGCACACGCCGAAGTGTTTGGCTTCGCCGCGTTCCAGCCGGGTTGGCGCGAGTTTGCGGTTGAGGCCGAGGCGCGGGGCTTGCCGCTGTTCGGCCTGTACGGCTCGAGCGAGGTGCAGGCCCTGTTCTCGATCGGCCGGCGGGGTACCGCTTTTGCCGACCGCATCGAAGGCGGCGGCTGGCCGATGTCGCCGGACGCCCGCGTGCGCATACGCGATACGGACAGCGGCGAGCTGGTGGGGCCCGGTGTCTCCGGCGAGCTCGAGATCAGCGCTCCCTCGCGCTTCCTCGGCTATTTCAACAATCCGCAAGCGACGCGCGAGGCGACCACGGCCGACGGCTTCTTCCGCACCGGAGACATCGGCCGGCTGCGGGGCGATGGCTCCTTCGTCTACGAGACGCGGGCGGGCGATGCCATGCGGCTCGGCGGCTTCCTGGTCGCGCCCGGCGAGATCGAGGATGAGCTGAAGTCCTGCGCCGGCATTTCCGATGCGCAGGTCGTCGCCGTCGATCTCAAGGGACAGGCCCGCTGCGCCGCCTTCGTGATCCCAACGGGAGAACCGCCGCGAGAGGCCGCGTTGATCGCGCGCCTGCGCGAGCGGCTGGCCGGATACAAGATCCCCGCACACATCTACTTCATCGACGCCTTCCCCGTCACCGACAGCGCCAATGGCGTCAAGATCCAGCGCGCTAGGCTGCGCGCCATGGCCATGGAAAGGATCGCCGCGGAATAGCGGGGTCTATTTCAGGTAGCTCGCAAGATTCATACTCAGGATTTTTGCGAGCGCCGAATAGGACGCGGTGAGCTGGGATTGATAGGTCGATAGCTGCGCCGTGACCGCCGCGACGTCAACGCTGGTGAGATCGCTTCCCAGCGTCTCGGCGTAGCTCTTGTAATCGCTCTGGCGCGCGCTGGCCGTCTCGATCTGCGAGGCCGAGCTCGACAGCTTCGCCTGCACGGCGGCGGTGTCGTCCAGCGCCGAGCTCGCCAGATCCAGCGCGCTGGTGATGTCGGACGACGACAGCGACGAGCTGTTGGCGACGAATTTGAGGACGCGCATCACCTC
Organism: Bradyrhizobium sp. CCGUVB23; assembly: GCF_024199885.1. Classification (NCBI taxonomy): domain Bacteria; kingdom Pseudomonadati; phylum Pseudomonadota; class Alphaproteobacteria; order Hyphomicrobiales; family Nitrobacteraceae; genus Bradyrhizobium; species Bradyrhizobium sp. CCGUVB23. The sequence continues at coordinate 6,201,345 of NZ_JANADQ010000001.1, read as the reverse complement.
TTCGAACGCCGAATTGTCCGCGGTCACGCCGTAGGGCACGCTCTGGTCGGTCGCGACGCGGACCGAAGCGATCTCGCTGTCGCCGACATAATAGCTGGTATCAGCCGTCGTGGTGGATCCCGTGCCGGCGGAGAAGCTGGTGAGATCGACCGGCGCCGTCTCCGTCTTGCCGCCCGCAAACACGAACTGGCCGTCATATTGCGTGTTGAGCAGCGATCCCATCTCCTCGAGCATCTGCTGCGCCGAGGAAATCACGGAGTTGCCCTCCGTCGAGCTGCCGGTCGAGGCAGCGCTGAGCTGGGAACGGAGCTGGGTGATGATATCGGTCATCGAGCCCACCGCCGAATACATCACCTGAACCTTGCTGTCGGCGAGCGTCGCAGCGTCGATATAGGATTGCGCCCGCGTCACCGAGACCTGGAGATTGACCACGTGCTGCGCGGTCGAGCCGTAGCCGCCGAAATCGTTCGAGATGACGCCCGATGACTCCTGGATCTGCTCGTTGGCCATGACGGCCTGCACGCGCAGCGCGTCCGCGATCATCGTGTTCGACTGTGCGAAGGTGGCCACCCTCATCGCGACCATGGATCCGCTCCCGCCTTAGGACGACTGCACGGCGCTGAGCAGCGCCGAATACATGGTGTTTATGGCCTGGATCAGCGCGGAGGCCGCCGTATACTTGTTCTGCAGCGTGCTCAGGCGCGCCGATTCCTCGTCGAGGTTGACGCCCGATTGTGACGACAGCGAGCTGGCATAGGTCGACTGTGCGGTCTCCTTGGCGGTGTAGTTGGTGGAGGCCTGCGACGACTTGCTCGCGACGTCGGAGACGATCGCCGCGGTGTAGTCGGCGAACGAGCCGGTGGTCGCGGCCAGCCCGCCGGCCGACGCGAATGTCCGCGAGTCCGTCAGCGCGTCGTAGAAGTCGTTGACCACGGCTGCCGAGCCCGGCGTCAGCACCTGGCTGCCGACGGTCAGGCTGGATGAGGAATCCAGCGTCGCGAGCTGCAATTCATTGGTGCCGGAGAGAATGCTGCTGTTGACGGCGATATCCGATGCGCTCGTGCCGGTCACCAGATCGTTGAGACCAAAATACTCCGAGAATCCTTCACTGGCGCTTCCCACCGAGCTCGTCATCTCGTTGATCGCGACGCCATCGCTGGAGTCGGTCGACGTGATGGTCAGGTGGCCGTTAGAATCGATCGAAGCCGATAGCCCGGAGATGCCGTTGATGGCGGAGACGAGGTCACCGACTGTGGAATAGGATGAAAGGTCGAGATCGCTGTAGGAAACGAGGTTGCCGCTCTGATCGGTGACGGCAAGGCGCACCGTGCCCGTTGCGGACAGCGCCGTCGCGCTCGTCACGCTGGTCGTGCCGGTGAGGCTGGTCGGCGGCGGCACCGACGAGGCACTGTTGGAGACGCCGTTCATTGCCGAGGCGAGCTGCTGGGCAAGCTGGTCGAGCTGGGACTGCGCCGCCGGCAGGGTCTTGTCGCGGAGCGTGATGAGGGCACCGATGTCGCCACCGGTGATCTGCGAGGTGATGTCGACCCCGTTCACCGTGATGGCGCTGAAGCCGCTGGAGGAGGACCCGGCGGTGTAGATTGTCGATGAGGAGACATTGGCCGCGGTCGTGTAGCTGATCGTGTGCGCGGTGCTGTCGACCAGCGCCTGGCCGGACGTGGTGTAGATCTGGAGATCACCGTTCGAGGCCGTGTAGTAGCTGACATTCATCTTGGAGGCGACGTCCTGCAGCGCGGTGTTGCGCTGGTCCTCCAGGTCCGCCGTCGACTGGCCGGCCGCCGCGGTCTGCTTGATCTCGGCATTGAGCTCGGCGATTTGCTCGAGGTCGGTGTTAACGTCGTCGATCGACGAGGAGATGTCCTGGTCGGCGTTGGAGCGCAGTTTCTGGATGCCGCTCGAGGTCTCCCGCAACTGGCTCGCGACGTCGTCGAGCGCGCTGATGACGTTGGATTGCAGCGAGGCGCTGTTCGGCGTGCTGGCCAGCGACGACAATGCCGATTCCAGCGACGCGATCGAATTGGCAAGCGACGTTCCGGTCGACGATGAGTCCGAGCTGCTGGTCGAGCCGTAGAGCTTCTCGAGCGAGGCCAGGTACGTGTTGGTCGTGTCGGCCGAACCGAGGTCGGAGGTCGCAGAGATCAGCGACTTCAACAATAGCTTGTCGACGTTCGAGGTGATGCCCGTCACCGTGACCCCGGTGCCGACGCCATTGGTGACGCTGCTCGCTTGGCTTGCGGTCTTCTCGGTATAGCCCGTCGTGTCGGCGTTCGAGATGTTCGACGACGTCACGCTGATCTGCACCTGCGTAGCCGACAGCCCGCTGAAGGCGATCAATCGTGCGATATCGAGCGACACGGCGGCTGCCCTTTCCCTGCCCTCAGGCCTGACGAATGGTGCCGCTGGAGACCGCGCGCGCGGCGAGCCGGCCCGACGCGCCATAGGGCGACACCGCGGCGATCTGCTCGCGGATCGCCTGCATCACCGCCTCGATACGGCGGTTACTGGCCTCGATCGCCGCGCGCAGGCGCACCAGGTTCTCATCCATCGCCGCGCGCAGCTTCAGGATCCGCTCCATGAGCTGTTCGCGCAGGATCCGGTCGCGGACATGCAGGCTGGTCGAACCGGCGGCGCATTCCGCAACGGTCCTTTCGAATATTTCCGCCAGCCGGTTCTTCTCGTCGACCTGCTTCAGGCGCGAGGCCGGAAGCCCCTTGGCGAGCTCGGCGTTCTCTTCGGCGACCAGCGCGGTCAAGCCGTCGATCAGGGCGATCAGGGATTTGATGCGCGCGTCGCCCTCGGCGGCGCTGGTCCTGGTGATTTGAGCCTGTTTCATGTTCGCTGCTTTCGTGGTCTCAATTGTGCTGCCGGCCGCGGCCTATCTGGGCGCCGCGTAAATAGGCGCCGATCGCCGTGGTTCTCACGCTCGTCTGCCGCGTCTCGTCTTCGATTGCCTTGGATTCGCGGATCAGGCCGCGGCGCGCCGTCTCGATGTCGTCGAGCAGTGCGAGCAATTCTCCGCGTTCCCTGCCAGCCGCGCGGGCGCGCGCGATCAACCGCTGCAGTCGCAGCAGCAGCGCCTCTCCCGCGGCATAGCTCCTTTCCCCGCGCATCGCCTACCTCATCGCCGAGATCAGGGTGTCGTACATCTTGTTGACGGTCGAGATGACCTGTGAGGCGGCGGAGTAAGCCTGCTGCGCCGAGATCATGCTGGAGAACTGGCTCGAGGTGTCGGTGGTGGAGGATTCCAGCTCGCTGCCATAGACCGTGCCCGCACCATTCTCGCCGGAGGCCTGCAGCGTCGGATCTCCCGACGTGACGGTCGCCGAATACATCTGGTCACTGCTGGCGGAAAGACCGTTGGGATCGGCAAAGGTCGCCACCGCGATCTTGTAGATCGCGATCGTCTTGCCGTTGGAATAGGTGGCATCGACCACGCCATTCTTGCCGATGGCAATGCTCGACAGCGTTCCGTAGGACAGGCCGTCGGAGGTGATGCTGGTGACGTTGACGGACGGCGTGGTTTCACCTGACGCATATTGCGTCAGGCCGTCGGTGCCGCCTGCGGTGCCCATATCCAGCGTGATGGTGCTGTCGGCCGCGCCGTCGGTCCAGCCCGTCACCGAAATCGTCGCCGGGCTCGGGCTGGTGCTTGCCAGTGAGCCGTCGCTGTTGAAGGTGATCGCCACCGTGCCGCTGGTCGTGCCGGTCGTGGTCGAGGTGTCCGACGACGAGGTCGGATTGGCAAAGCTCGCGCTCCAGGTGTTGGTGGCGGTCTTGGTCCAGGTAATCTGGATCGAGTTCGCCGCGCCGAGCGAATCGTAGACCGTCATCGAGCTGGTATAGGTGTCGCCCGTGGCGGCATCCGACGGAAGGTTCGCCGCGATCGTCGTCTTGGTGGTCGCGCTGCCGCTGGTCGATGCCACCTGGGTGTTGATGGCCTCGAGATTGCTCGCCGATTCATTGCCCGTCACGTTGCCGTCGGCGTCGGTACGCCAGCCTTCGAGATAGTAGCCGTTGTTCTCGAGGTAGCCTGCGTTGTCGATGGTGAAAGCGCCGTTGCGGGTGTAGGACACGGTTCCGCCGGACGTCGCGTTGGTCGCCACGAAGAAGCCCGAGCCCTGGATCGCGACGTCAGTCGCGTTGGACGTCGCAGCCAGCAGGCCCTGTTGGGTGATATTGGCCCGGCCGGACACCGTGACGCCACCCGAGGCATAGGAGGTTGCGTTGCTCGATGCGGTGACGAGGTCATCGAACATCGCAGACGTCGTCTTGTAGCCGGTCGTGTCGGAATTGGCGATGTTGTCGCTGATCATCGACAAGGACTGGCTCTGCGCGCTGAGCGCCGAGATTGCCGAGGAAAGTGCGCCGCTGAGGCTCATGATCGAACTCCGAAAAAATCAGGACGTGACGCCGATGATGTTGGCGGCGCTGACCGAGACGCCGTTCACCGTGAGCGATGGCGTCGAGGTCGAGGTGTCGATGCCGGTCACCGTGCCAGTGACCGTCGTGTAGTTGAGGACCGAGTTGCCGGCGGAATCCGTTGCGGTCACCGAGATCGTGTACTGGCCGCCGTCGGTGAGCTGGTTGCCGCTGGAATCCTTGCCGTCCCAGGTGAAGGTGTTGGAGCCGGAATTGCCGGTGCCGGTTCCTGTCCACACCGTGTTGCGGGACGAATCCTTGACGGTGATAGACACGTTCGAAGCCGCCGAAGACAGCGAGTAGCCGAACGTCGCCGAGCCGTTGGTCAGCGTCGCGGTGTCGGTCTTCGCCTCTACCGTGTGGCCGATATAGTTGACCGAGTTCAGCGTCACGAGGCTCGAGAACGAGCTCGCGAGCGCGCTGAGATTGGTGTTGATCGACTGCTGCTGGCTGAAATTGGCGTAGGAGGTGAGCTGGTTGATGAAGTCCGTCGTCGAGGTTGCGTTCAGCGGATCCTGGTTCTGCAGCTCGCTGACGAGCAAGCTGAGAAACTCGTTCGACGTCAGCGATGAGGTGGATGAGGAACTCGACGACGATGTCGTCGTCGTTGCTGTCGAAGTGGACGTCGTCGCGGCAACGGTCATCGAAAACCCCGGTTCATGTGCAACGCGCGGCTAACGAACGCGTTCGGTTGCGCTTGAAATCTGTGTGCTGATGAAACGCGTGGGCGCGTGAATTCAGGCGGGGATTCGCGCGCTACGATGCGCTTTCCGAAGCGGCAAAATCTGCCGTGTGCGCGCGAGAAAGGAGAAGAGAGAGCAGAGAGAAGAATCGCGCTGTCGCGGCCACGGTGGTGCGCTCCCTCGCCCGTTCTTACGGGACCGCGACGAGCTACGCTCGCGCTGAGAGGGTTGGGGTGAGCGGCGTTTCCACAATCACGGTGACAGATCGACTCGCGGAGGCTCCCCCTCATCCGGAATCCGCGCTACGCGCGCATTCCGACCTCTCCCCGCAAGCGGGGCAAGGTAAGAAGCATCGAGCGTCCGGTTCGACGTTGACGCCGTTGGAAGTGAGTTGGAGAAGAGCCTCAGTTCCCCGCCGTCTCGCCCTCGGCGTGGGGCTCGGCGGGATCGGCCGTGCGCTTGGCGGCGGCGACGATGCGATCGGCAAGTCCGGCAGGCGCCCGCACAGGAGGAGTGGCCAGCGCATTGCGGAGCGCGTGCGCCGATTCGAGAAGGGCGCGGGCATCGGCGGAATGACCAAGCAGCTCTTCGGCGGACGAACGACGGTCCTCGGGCCAGAGGGACAAGTCCTCGCCCAACCGATCGATCAGATCCTCAAACTCGGTGATATCCATCGCCCGGGTCCCGCACCCCCGGGCCTGTCATAAAGCATTGCAGAGGCGCCGGAAACCGAATTCGCCTGTCCGGACGCGACAAGGAACGGCCATGCCGCGCGGAACAACCGCCGAAACCGCCGTCCTCCCGAGCGGAGAAATACGAGACGCCGGAACCCGGCCGTTCCAAGCGGAAACCGGCCCGAAGGCCTCAGCGCTTCTGCGCCGAATCGCCCGTCCCGGGCTTGGCCGTCCGCACGGTCGCATCGACGAATTCCCAGGCCTCGCGCAGCTCGGTGAGCCCTGCGATGATCCGCCGATAGCTCTCGCGTGCGTGCGGCCGGCCATAGGCGCGCAGGCTCGCCAGGATCATCGCATTGTAGGTCTGGTAGAGCCGCTCGGCCACCGCCCCACCCTTGGTGAAATCGAGATTGTGACTGAGCCCGCGCAGGATCGCGGTCGCCTTCATCAGATACTCGTGCCCCTCCTCGAAGCGCCGCGCCTCCTGCGAAGCCAGCGCCTTCTGAAGAAACGTAGTCGCGCCGCCAAGCAGCATCGACACTGCCTTGAGCGGCGGCACGGTGGTGGCCGCACCCCGATAGGCCTGATTGGCCATGTACGCCATCGGATTATGCATCATTAACTACTCGAGCTGGAGTTGAGCAAAGCCTTGAGATAGGTCAGCGTGTTGTTCGCGCTCTCGATCGCGGCCTGGTACTTCGCATATTGCGCTTCCAGCTGCGTCTGATAGGCCGACGCGGCACTTTGGATATCGTCGACCTTCTGCTGCAGGTCGTCGTCGCGCGTTTCCAGGTTGGTGATCAGCGTCTGCAGCGAGCCGGTGCTGGACGACGCATTCTTGGCGATCTGGTAGAGCTGCGTGGCGATCCCCGACGTCGACGTCACCGTGATCGATTGCGAGGTCGTCCCCGAATAGGTGAAGGCCATGCCGGCATAGGCCGTGCCGGCATTGCCGATGATGGTGGTGCCGCTGACGGTGAACAGCGAGGAGTCCCCGCCGACCGAGGCCGAGGAGAGATTTCCTGAGGAATCCACCGTCAGGTCCAGCGTGACGGATTGGGGCGAGGTTCCGGTATTGACGACGCTGAGCTGGCTCGACGAGGTCGTGGTCTGCGCCGACAGCAGCGTGGTCACGCCGCTGAGGTTCGTGCTCAGGATCTCCGAGAGCGTCGACGTGTCGAGCTCGAGCTCGTTCGAATCGTTGAACGACAGGCCGAGGTCGGCCATCGTCAACCCGCCCACCGTGCTGTTGAGCGCGGATTCGAGCTGGCTCGTGATGTCGCGCATGGTGCCGTCGCCGAATAGCACGGCGCTGGACGAGGCAGTGCCGTCCGAGTTCGTCGCCTGCTGCGCGATGACAGCATCGCGATAGGCGTTGTAGTTCGTGACGAAGGTCTCGAGCGCCGATTCGATCTGGCTGGTGTCGGTCTCGATGCTGATGTTCAGCGTCGCCCCGCTCGGCGTGGCCTGTAGCAGGTTGAAGGTGACGCCGGTCAGCACATCGGTGATGTCATTGGTATCCCGGGTCATCGAGATGCCGTCGAGCGTGAACTCGGCCGCCTGCGCGGTCTGAAGCACATCTGAGAACGATCCCGAGCTGTCGGTCACCCCCAACTCGTTCAGGATGTCGTCACCGGAGCTGCTGGAATAGCTGATATCTTCCGCGTCCTCGGTTCCCGTCAGCACCATCTCGTAGGAGCCGCTGGATACCTGGACGATCGAGGCCTGGACATTGGTCGTCGAGGTCTGGGCGTTGATGGCATCGACGATGTCCTGGAGCGACATCGTGCTGGTGACTGTGACGTCGGCGGTGCTGCCGCTGCCGAGCCCGAGCGAGAACGTTCCGGAATAGCCAAGCGCGTCCGTCTGGCTCGACTGCGCGGTGCCGACCACCTTTTGCGCGGTCGCGATCTGGCTGATCGTCAGCGTATGGTCACCGGTCGCCGCACCGTTGCTGACGCTCATGGAGAGCGCGGATGACGCGCTGACGTCGCCGGTGGAGCTGATGGTCGCCGAGCGCGTTGCAAACACGTTGGTCGCCAGCGAGTTCACGACGGACGTCGCAAGCGAAGCGAGCCCGGAATAGAGCGTCTTCAGATCCGTCTGAAGGGTCTGGTAGGCCGAGACCTTGGCCTCGTTGTTGGTGATCGTGGTCGAGATCGTGGTCGCGGCAGTGAGCTTGGCATTCACCGCAGCCGTGATCAGCGCGCTCCAGTCGAGGCTGGTCGACGTGGTCGTACCGGTCGTTGTCACCGATGAAGCGCTCGACGTCGTCGAGCTCGTCGACGTGCTGCTGGTGCTTGAACTGACACTGGTCACTGATATGCCCGACCTATCGCAGGAAGAGCCGGGCCGGCCTCATGCCGGCCCGGAAAGACGATCGTTAGCCGAGCAGCTTGAGCAGGTACTGCGGCATCTGGTTCGCGGCGGATTCGGCCGAGACCGCGGCCTGGGTCTTCACCTCGGCCGAGGACAGCGTGGCCTGCTCAGCCGCGATATCCACGTCCTTGATCGCCGAGTTCGCGGATTCGAGATTCTGGGTCTGGGTCGAGATCGAATCCGAGGAGAAGTTGAAGCGCGATTCCTGCGCACCGATCGAGGCGCGGGCGGCCGAGACCGTGTCGATCGCGGTGTCGAGCGCCGTCAACGCCGAGGTCGCGCCCGACTGGGTGCTGACGTCGAGCGAGGAGACGGCGAGCGAGGACGCCGTGAGACTCGCCAGCGTGATGGTGATGGTGTCCGATCCGGACGAGCCGACCAGGACCGAGACGCCCGACGAAAACACGCTGGTGCCGTCGAGCAGGCTCTGGCTGGAATAACGGGTGCCGGTCGAGATCGAATCGATTTCGCTCGTGAGCTGCGAGAATTCCGATTGGATGTAGGCGCGGCTGGAGTCGGTCGTGGTGCCCGAGGCCGACTCGGAGGCCAGCGACTTCATGCGGGCGAGAATGTCGGAGATGTTCGAGGCGCCGCCGTCGGCGGTCTGGAGGATCGCGGTCGCCTGCGAGGCGTTGGTCGCAGCCTGCTGCAGCGTGGTGACGTCCGAGGAGATGCGGGTCGAAATCGCAAGACCGGCGGCGTCGTCGGAGGCCGATGTGATGCGCGAGCCGCTAGACAGTTTCGAGAGCGCGCTGGTCTCTTGCGAGGAGTTGATGTTGAGGTAGCGGACTGCGGCGTTCGCAGCGGTATTGGTGGAAATCGCGGGCATTGCAGGCTCCTGTGCTGATGGGCATGACGTGCCGCATCGTGATTAAGCGACTGACGACGACGCGGGCGCAGCCCCGTCCGTTCGCTCAAACGGCGGAGCGCAAGGAGATCAGGCGAAAAAAATTTCGGATGCAGGATTTTATGGTTAGCAATCGGTAAACGCGGTGCGGATGTCGCGCTCGTGCCGCCGCAGCAGCTGACGGAGCTGCTGGCGGCCGCGCTTGAGAAGCGACTCCACCGCGGCGACCGTGGTGTCCATCACCTGGGCGATCTCGCCGTTGCTCATGTTCTCATGATACGACAGGATCACCGCGATGCGCTGCTGCTCGGGCAGCCGCTGCATCGCGACCTCCAGCATGTCGTTCAGCTCGTTGCGCTCGATGATGTCGGCCGCATCCGGCTGACCATCGGCGACTTCCGGCACCGTGTCGACGTTCTCCGTGCGCGGCTTGCGGCGCAGGTCGATGCAACGATTGGAGATGACGCGATAGAGCCAGGTCGAGAACTTGGCGCGGCCATGCTGCCAGCGTCCGCGATGGCTCCAGATCTTGAGCATGGTGTCCTGCACCACGTCCTCGGCATCCGCCGCGTTGCCGACGATGCGCAGCGCGATCGCATAGGCGCGGTCGATGTGACGTTCGACCAGCATGCGGAACGCCGCTTCGTCACCGGTTGCGAGGCGATCGAGCAGCTCGCTGTCTTCATCGAGGACGATCGCTGCGGCCGGCACGGTATCCGGCGCGAGCGGCGCCGACGGCATTACCGGCAAGGTCTCGTCGACCGGTACCGTCGTCGTGACTTCGGCCTCGGCGGGCGCCCAGACATCAAGCGCGTAACTCATCCCGCAATCTCCAACCCGCAATGCCGGCGGCGCATATTCCACACGGCTTCCAGGCGTTGAACGCGGAGACGAACCAATCCAGGCGGAGAATTTTTGTTATTTTTCAAGATCTTATCCGGAATCTTTTGCCGAGTGACCGGCAACAATTGCCGACGTTGCGCGTAACGCGCGCTACTGTCCAGCAATCATCGACATCGTCTCGCGTCATTTGCGGATCATTCATCCCGAACAGATGCAGCTTCAAAAACTCGAGGAGATACACGGCACTAAAACGAACACGCGCTCTGCGCGCGAGGCAGGCGGCGATCGATTGTGTCCAAGTGTGAATGAACGCGAGACAATTTTCTCACTCGGCAATTTTTGCCGAATCACCTTTTTCGAACCTAGCGGATTTTTTGAATCTGTCAGTCGCGACATGCGCGGTTTTGAATCGCGCGCGAACTTTTTTCGTCGCGAGCGCGCCTGACTTGCAACACAGCAGCGTTAATCGGTTCGATTGGCGGGGAATTGCAGCATGAAGATCGCGACGGCCGACGCGAAACGTCGGACGAGAATTGTTTCTGCTTGGTCGTTCGATGTTTTCGATACGTTTCTGATGCGCGCCTGCACGACGCCAGATGGCGTATTTGAAAGGACTTACGAGCTCTCCGGCATTTCAAGAATATGTCCGAACGTTTCCGCCAGTTTCGTTCAGCATCGCATCCAGGCCGAATCGCGCGCACGACGAACCGCGAAGGACAAACGTGGCGCGAGCGAGGTGCACATCGCCGAGGTCTATTCCTATTTTCCGTTCAAGCTGTTCGGGCTCGATCGCCGCAATCGCGATGGTCTTGTCGAGGCTGAGTTCGCCGCCGAGCTCGAGCTTTGTCGCGTCAATCCGGAAATGCTTCAGCAATATATCGACATGAAACGGGCCGGTCATCGCACCGGATTCATCTCGGACACCTATTGGGATTCCGCGCAGCTCGCCCGCCTGCTGCGCGCCTGCAGTCCCGACCTCACCTGGGACTTCCTCTACGCGTCCTGCGATCACGGCAGCAGCAAGAGCGAGTCTTTGTTTGCCAGATACATCACTGATCAGGGCGTCGATCCAGCCGCGTCCTTTCACGTCGGCGACAACGAGAGCGCCGACATAAGGGGCGCGCGGCGCCACGGCATCCGTCCCCGCTACTATCCGCAAGCCTCGGCGCAGCTAGCCTCGAAGCTCCAGCGCGAGACCGCGATGTTCGACTTGCTGTGCCAGGGCAAGCCATCGCGGCTCGACCACGGCGCGCGCACGCTGCGGAGAATGGTGGCAGCGCGGAGCGCAGAGAAATCACCGGCGTTCCAGTTGGGCCTGACCGTGCTCGGTCCGGTGATGACCGCGTTCGATGCTTTCGTCGCGGCGCGCTACGAGGCGCTGGCGCTGCCCGGCCGACGCGTGGCGCTCGGCTTCCTCGGCCGCGACGGATTCTTGTCCCACCGGATCTGGCGGGAACGCCACGGCGCAATGTCGGCCTATATCGAGATCAATCGCCGCGTCAGCCTGATCGGTTCGGCCGATTCAATGGAGCCGCTCTGCGACCTCCTCGGCAAGGTCATGAAGATCGACGCGCCGACACTGCGCGACATGATCAAGATCCTGCCGCCGAAGGTCGCCGCCTTCTTCGCGAAATATCCGGACGGGATCGCGCCCGGCGACGAGCTTGCCGAAGCGCTGCCGGACCTGATGGACGCCGGCGAGATCACTGAGCTTGCCGCCGGCTTGCGCGCCCGCCTGCTCGCTTATCTCCGCCACACCATCCCCGGATTCGACGATTGCACCGACCTCGTGCTCGCCGATCTCGGCTATTCCGGCAGCGTGCAGAAGGCACTGCGCCGCATCTTCGACCAGGAAGGCATCAGTATCCGCCTGCACGGCACCTACCTGATCTCGCTCGATGACGCCTTCGACGAGATCGCCGAGAGCGACACCGCGGAAGGCTTCGTCTCGGATCTCGTGGTGACGCCCCATGTCAAGCGCATGCTGATCCGCAATGTCGCGCTGCTCGAGCAGATCTGCTGCTCGGCCGAAGGCTCGGTACGCGACTATCAAGACGAGGCGGTCCTGCGCGAGATCAATCCGCGTCCGACCGAACAGATCGCGCTGGCCGCCGAGATCCAGTCGGGCGCGCTGGCCTTCGCGGCGAGCGCGGACAGGATCGCCTCCGAATATGACCTGCTGCCTTATGCTGCGCTCGATGTCGCCGCGAGCTGGAGTGCGGCGACGCTGGCGCGCCTGTTGCTACTGCCGGACGACGACGAGATCGCGCTGCTCGGCGGATTGAAGCACGACGTCAATCTGGGCACCCATGCGCTGGCGCCGCTGCTCGATGGCGGGTTCGTCCGTAACCAGCTCACCGCCCGCGGCCTTTCCGCCGCCTGCACCTCGGCAGCGCCGCCAATGTGGCTGGCCGCCAGCTTTGCCGGCCTGTCGCCGTCCTATTCCTATCTCTACACCCTGTTCGGCGCGAATCGCCTGCCGGCCGATGTGTTCGAGGAAGCCTCCTGCAGTGCACTACAGATCGGCCTGTTCCGGACCGACGGCAGTGCCTCGATGGAAACGGTGACCGTCCAGCGCACCGGACTTGGCGAGCTGCGCCTGCGCATCCCGCTATCGCGGGCGATGGCGGTCGCGACGATTGCCGTCCCGCTGGCAAGGCTGGCCCGCGAGGGACTCCTTCACGGCGTGACCGTCCAGAGCGGCGACAGCGTTCGCGATGCGGCCGAAAGCCAGGAGGTGACGGGGATCTCCGCCGACAGCCTGGTACATGCCGGGCTCCAGCGAAACGGCTCCTATTACTGCGCCGAGAACGACGATGGCTGCCTCTTGATCCCGGTCGGGCCGATGGCGGGGGACGTCGCGGTCTATTCGATCGCGCTCACCTCGCTCAGTCACGCCCGCATCCTCGCCACCGCGCTCGAATAATGCGCCTGATCGGGCCCCCTCGCCCGTTGAAGCCCAAGGCCGATACGAAATGAGGGGGCACGGAGTTGACGGACGGAACGCAGACAGATCTTGACGGCGTTTTGCGCGCGGCCGGCATCCGGCTCGGCGACGCACAGCGTCATCGCCTCGGCTGGCTGGTCGGCCGTCACGGCGCCCCGACGGTGCAGATGGCGCATGAAGGCCGCCGCGGCGGCGGGGTGGTCATTCTGACCGAGCCGCCGAGCGGCGCCGCGGCCGAGCTGTTCTACCGCGCCCTGACTCCGGGTTGCGCGGTCGTCATCCCGCTCAGCGAGAATCCGGGCTTCGACTTCCTCAAGTCAAAGCTGACCGAGTTCGGCACCGTCGGCCCGAGCGCCGAGGGTCCGCATGAAATGTGGTGGGGCGGGATCGGCTGGTCGCGGTTTCTCGCGGCCGCGGATGAATGCACGGTGCGGCCGCGCGTCATCTCCTACTACCCTTACGGCACCGACCCCGATGCGATCCGTGCCTTGCAGCGCTCGCTCGAGGCCTTCGAGCTCGACAGCCATATCGAGCCGATCGCAGCCGAGTTCGGCGAAGAGGTGCTTTGTTTCGAGAAGGCCGAGTTCATCGCGCGAATGTGGAGCCGCTACCGCGAACCGCTGCTGTTTATCGAAGCGGGCGCGGTGCTGCGCGAGGCGCCCCTGCTGCCGTCCTCGCTCGGCTGCGACGTCGCTCTCCACAAGTGGAACCGCTGGGAGATGTCGGCTCAAACTCTCTATCTCGGTCGCACGGCCCGAGCGGAGCAATTGCTGCAAGCCTGGCACCACCTTGCCGCCTCCCATCCCACGATCTGGGAAGGCTATCTGCTCGACCAGGCCTGGAGCCACGCCTCCTCGCATGGCCCGCTCGACACGGTTTGGCTCCCCCGCTCCTATCATGCGCTGACGGGTGACCTCGCCGCGAGCCGCGCGACCATCATCCATGCGCAGCCGACGACCACGACCGAGCTCGGGCCTGATCCCAGCTTCGCATCCCTCGTGCGCGCGGCCCGCCGCGCCGGCCGGACCGGCGCGCGCGACGCCTTCATGGTCATGACCTCTCAGGCTGCAGCCGACAACGGCGTGGCCGTGATTCTGCGCGATGTCGAGGCCAATGAGGCGCGCGCGATCGCCGCTACCGTCGAGGCGGTGACCGGCGCCTTTGCCCGCGACTGCGGCGGCTATGGACGGTTCGAGCTGTCGCTCTGCGGCTGGCGGGACGACGTCAACACGGCACGGGAAGCTGCGCGCCTCGCGCGCTATCGCGTCGTCGAGATCGCGCCGGGTCAGAAGATTAGCGGCGACTTCTTCGCCAGCGCCGCGGCGCAAGCCACGCGCTGCCACCTGATCCCCTGACGAGAGCTACTCCGATGCTGAAGACCATCATCCTGCTCACACAAACCGGCCAACAGCAGCTACCGCTTGCCGCGCTGCTCCGCGAGCACAACCCAAGCCTCTCCTTCTGCTCGGCGCTATCGGCGCGCGATCTGCTCGCGATCGCACCCGAAACCTTACGCGATGCGCGGCTCGTATCGTTTGCCAACGACACCGCGATATCGGAGAAATTCCTGCTCCAGCTCGGGTGCGGCGCCTACAAATTCTATGTCGCGCCCGTTCAATATCCGGGTCTGCCGACCGCGCCCGACGACGGCGATGATCCGCGGTGCTTCTCGGCGATCGCGCAATCGATGACGATCTGGCCGGACACCCGCCGCGTGGTCGGACTTGAAACCCTGACCGTTCCGGAAGATGCGTCGTTGATCGAACGCGAGCGGCAGACCTTCACCCGGCTCGCGCACCTTTTCTGGCGGATGGCCGGCATGATCGCGAATGAAGCGACCGAGCTGCCGGGGATCATCGAGAGCACCGAAAGCAAGCCGAGCTTTGCGCAGATGAACTGAGGCTAACGGCCTCGCTTCATCGGCTCCGCGGACAATGCATCGCGATGCTCCGGCGCCGCGATCGCGATCAGGCGGCGCGCGCGTTCGGCAAGATCGCAGCCGCGCAGCTCCGCCACGCCCCACTCGGTCACGATGGCGTCGACGTCGGCGCGCGGCGTCGTCACGGTCTCCACATCGGGCACGATGCGGCTCGTTCCATCCGAGGCGGTTGCGGGTAGCGCAATGATGGCCCTGCCGCCGGGCGAAGCGTTGGCGCCACGCACGAAGTCGAGCTGCCCGCCGATGGCGCCGACAGCCACGCCGTTCAAGCTCTCGGAATTGACCGAGCCGTCGAGACCGACCTGAAGCGCGGAATTGATCGCGACCAGCTGGCTAATCTGCGCCAGCACGCCCTGGTTATGCGTGTAGCAGGCCGGGCGCACCGCAACCGCCCTGTTCTCATGCACGAAGCGATAGAGCCGCGGCGTGCCGATCACCTGATTGGTGACGGTGATGCCCACATCCAGCCCCTTGCGCGCGTTGGTGACGGTGCCGCACTCGATCAGGTCGACGACAGCGTCGTTGATAAGGCCGGAATGAATGCCGAGGTCGCGTGCATGCGAGAGCGAGGACAGGATCGCGTCCGGAATCCTGCCGACCCCGAACTGCAAGGTGCTGCCGTCGGCGATCAGGCCTGCCGCATGCGCGGCGATGCGGCGCGACACATCATCAGGGGGCGCTGACGGCAATTCAACAGGCGAATGGTGGGCAACAATTCTCAGATGGATCGGCACGTCATCCGGCCATTCGGCGCCATGGGTCCAGGGCGCATCCGGATTGATTTCCGCAACGACCAGCCGTGCGCGGCGCGCGGCATCGATCACATAGTCGTTCGAAAGGCTGGCGCTGAGCCTGCCGTCGCTCGCTTGCGCGAGCTGCACCAGCACGACGTCCGCCCGGTGCCGTCCTGCAGCGAAATCAGCGCAGAAGGCGCTGTAGTTGCTCGGGATCACGGCAAGCCGGCCGGCCCTGGCGAGGCGTCGGGCGTTGCCGATCACGCCATAGCTGAGAAAAGAGATGTTCGCCGCGCATTCGGACGAAAACGTCTCGGAGAAGAGCGGGCCAACCAGAAGACGCAACGGCGGAAGATGATCCGCCTGTGCCACGAGCGCTTCGGTGAGCGTGCGCGGCTCGGCCGTCGCCTGCCCGCACACCACGAGATCGCCGTCCTGGATCAGGCCGGTGAAGTCGATCGTTGGCGCATTTCCGGACACGGCTTAGTACGACTTGGCGAGGCCGAGCACTTTCTCCGCGATGAAGCTGAGCGCGAGCTGCGGGCTGACCGGCGCAATCCGCGGGATCAGGATCTCGCGCAAATAGCGCTCGACGTGAAACTCCTTGGCATAGCCGAAGCCGCCATGCGTCATCACGGCCTGCTCGCACGCCGAAAAGCCGGCCTCGCCCGCGAGATATTTTGCGGCATTGGCGGCGGCGCCGCACGGCATGCCCTTGTCATATTGCCAGGCGGCCGACATCACCATCAGCCAGGCGGCTTCGAGCTCGACCCAGTTCACCGCGAGCGGATGCTGGATGCCCTGGTTCTTGCCGATCGGGCGGTTGAACACGACACGCGTCTTGGCATATTCGGTGGCGCGCGACAGCGCGAGCTTTCCGAGGCCCACCGCTTCGGCCGCAATGAGGATACGTTCGGGATTCATGCCTTCGAGAATGTACTCGAAGCCACGGCCCTCCTCGCCGATCCGATCCTCCATCGGGATCTCGAAATCCTCGAAGAAGAGCTCGTTGGAATCGACGATCTTGCGGCCCATCTTCTCGATCTCGTGGACCTTGATCCGCTTGCGGTCGAAATCCGTGTAGAACAGACTGAGGCCATGAGTGGGCGAGCGCACGTCCTCAAGGGGCGTCGTGCGCGCGAGCAGCAGGATCTTGTGCGCGACCTGCGCGGTCGAGATCCAGACCTTCTGGCCGTTGACGATGTAGCGGTCATTCTTGGCGACCGCGCGCGTCTTGAGCTGCGTGGTATTGAGGCCAGTGTTGGGCTCGGTTACCGCGAAACAGGCCTTCTCGCGACCCTCCACCATCGGTGGCAGCATGCGCTTGCGCTGCTCTTCAGTGCCGAACACGACAACGGGATTGAGGCCGAACACGTTGATATGCACGGCGGAGGCGCCGGACATGCCGGCGCCGGATTCCGCGATGGTTCGCATCATGATCGCGGCCTCGGTGATACCGAGCCCGGAGCCGCCATACTCCTCCGGAACGCAGATGCCGAGCCAGCCGGCGTCGGCCAGCGCCTTGTGGAAATCGTGCGGGAAGCCGCCCTCACGGTCCTTGTTCAGCCAGTAGGCGTCGTCAAAGCCTTCGCAGATCTTTGCGATGGCGTCGCGGATGGCTTCCTGCTGATCACTGAGCGCGAAATCCATGATGGTCTCCTTTGCCGGAGGCTCGTAAGCTTAGCGCCCCATCTGCGAGGGCAGCCAGAGGATGATACTCGGGAACGCCACCAGGATCGCGATCGCGACCAGGTGCGCGATGAAATGCGGGAAGGTGCCGTGGAACACCTCCGCCACCGGCCGCTTGGCGTAGCGGGCGACGATGAAGCAATTGAGCCCGACCGGCGGGGTGATCATGCCGACCTCGGCGGTGACGATCTTGATGACGCCGAACCAGATCGGATCGAAGCCGAGCGTTTTGATCAGCGGCAGTACGATCGGCACCGTCAGTACCAAGATCGCGATCTGGTCCATGAAGGAGCCGAGCACGATATAGCCGCAGAGGATCAGCGTGATGATCACCCAACGCGAAGTCGGCAGCGAGCCGATCCAGGCGACGAGGTCCTGCGTCACATGTGTCAACGTGAAGAAGTAGCCGAAGATCGAGGCGCCCACCAGGATCATGATGATCATGCAGGTGCCATGACAGGCCCGCAGCAGCGTCCTGTAGAGCGAGGACGGCGAGATCTTGCCCTTGACGATCGCAAGCAGGAAGGCACCGAATGCACCGAAGGCCGAGGCTTCCGTCGGCGTCGCGACGCCGAGATAGATCGTGCCGGTCACGATCGAGAACAGCACCACCATCGGCGAGACCTGCCAGAGCAGAGCGAACTTGTCGCGCCACGGCACCGATTTTGCGCCCGGCGCGCGCGACGGGTCCTGCCAGACCAGAAAATAGATCGTGGCCATGATGGTGATGGTGACGAGGATCGCCGGAATGATGCCGCTGATCAGCAGCTTGCCGATGTTCACTTCCGCAAGCAGGCCGAAGATCACGAGTGCGACGCTGGTCGGCAGCAGCATGGATAGGGTACCGGAGATCGCGACCACGCCTGCCGCCATCTTCGGCTCATAGCCCTGGCGGATCATCGCCGGCAGGCTGGTCGAGGACAGCGTCGCGGCGGATGCTGTCGACGTGCCGCAGATCGCGCCGAAGCCGGCGCCCGCGAGCGCCGTTGCCATGCCGAGCCCGCCGGGGATGCGGCCGACCCAGGCCGAGGCCGTCTTGAACAGATCGTCCGCGACGCCCGACAGCAGCACGAGATCGGCCATCAGCAGGAACATCGGGATGGTGATCAGCTCGTAGGACGAGACGGTCGAGAGCGGTGCCGTTTGCAGGATGCCCGACAGCGTCGCAAAGCCGCCGACCATCACGAGCCCCACCGAACCGGAAAAGGCCATTGCAAAGCCGACGGGCGTGCCGAGCGCGAGCAGGCAGAACAGAAGTCCGAGAACGATGAGAGGTGTCATGGACGCTGCCGCTACTCGAAGGATCTCGCTTCGCCGATCCCGGTCACCGGTGGCAAAGGATAGAGGTCGCGCCCGCTGATGAGGCTCAGCACATTGCCGATGAGCTGCAGCATCAGTCGCAGCACCAGCACGCCGCAGCCGAACGGCACCAGCGCTGCCGAGATCCAGGTCGGCCAGGGAATAGCGCCCGCGAGCACGTCATGCTGCTCGTAATTCTCAAGGGCCCGCTCGAAGCCGACCTTGCAAATTAGGACGAAGACGAACAAACCCGCCAGCGCGGTGATGATCTCCGACAGCCGCCGTCCCGCCGGCGAGAAACGCGACAACAAAATATCGACGCCGACATGGGCATGCTCGCGCAAGCCGTCCGACAGCGTGAGGAAGAACACACCGGCGAGGAGATAGAGCCCGATCAGGTCGTAGGTGAAGGAGAACGGCCGGTTCATGACGTAGCGCATGAACACGTCGGTCACGACAAGCACCATGATCACGAACAGGAATACCACCGCGATCACCGTCAGCGCGCGCTCCAGCGCGGAAAGCGCATTGCCGAGCTTCTCGATCACGTCCGGCGTCCCCTTTGTCCCTGCCTGCGCTACTTCGTGCTGCCTGCGGCGAGTAAAGCCTCGAATTCCTTCAGCGCGGCCGAGGCCTGCTTGCCGCGGCTGTCGAGACCGGACGCCCATTCCTGGCCGACGCCCTTGAGCTTGTCCTTGATCTCGGCGCGGGTTGCCTCCGGCAGCGGCTCAAAGCTGACGCCGCTCTCGGTAAGGTGCTGCTTCGTCGTGTCCTGCTCCTTGTCGACGTCGGCGCAGGCCTTCGGCTCGATCGCCTCGGAGGCCTGGTCCATCGCCTTCTTCACGTCCTCGGGCAGCTTGTCCCAGACTGACTGGTTGATGGAATAGGCGACGATGAAGCTGCCGAAGCTGACGCCTTCGGTGGCGTGCTTGACGAGCTTGTCGAGACCGTAGGCGACGACGCTTTCCATCGGGAACAAAAGGCCGTCCATCGTGCCGCGCGACAGCGATTCATAGGCATCGGGCGCGGCCATGCGCACCGGCACGGCGCCAAGCGCGCGCAGCGTCAGATCCTGCGCGCCGCCGGTGGTGCGCAGCTTCAGGCCCTGCATGTCCTTCGGCGTCTCGACCTTCGCCTTGGCGGTCCACACCTGATAGGGCGGCAACACCACCTCGAACAGCAGCTTGATCTTGTTGGGTGCATATTCCTGCTTGGCGAGCAGGCCTTCGCGCGCGGTCTTCCAGTAGGCGAGCGTGCCCTGGCAGCTCGTCTGGAACGCGCCCGGCAATTGCGCGACCTCCGACAGCGGCATCTTATCCGAGACGTAGGACGGCCCGATGTAGCCGATGTCGACGACGCCGGATTGCGTCAGGCGTAGCATGTCGGCAGCTTTGCCGATCTGCTGGTTCGGATAATAGGTGAAGGTGACCGCGCCGTTGGTCCGCTTGGTGACGTCGTCCATCCACGGCTTCAGCATCAGGCGGACGAGGTAATGGCCGGCGGGAAAGGAGTCGGCGACCTTCAGCTCCAGCGCCCGAGCCGGGCCGGTCACGATCGGCAGCCCCAGAGCCGCGAGAGCCCACACCAGCTTCCTGTTCATTCGTTTCTCCCTGACGCGAGGTAACGCCGGCGCCGCAGCTCAAGCGGCTGGCCCCTCGCACCGATTTCTTGCTTGAGCCAAACGTACATATATGTGAATTTATCTGTCAAGGTTATGAACAATGCATGGGGCTATGCGTGGTTGGGGCCGGAAAGGCTGGGATTTCGCCCCCGGCGTTCCCGCATCTGAACCATCGGCTTGGAACGGAGAGACAGGATGGCCGGGCTTTACTTCGAGGATTTTTCGGTAGGCCAGGAGTTCAGGCACCCGCTGACGCGCACGGTCACCGAGATGGACAACACGTTGTTCAGCCTGCTGACGCTCAACCCGCAGCCCCTGCACATCGATGCGCACTTTTCCGCGCAGACCGAGTTCGGCCAGCGCATCTTCAACAGCCTCTACACGCTCGGCATCATGATCGGCATGACGGTCTATGACACGACACTCGGCACCACCGTCGCCAATCTCGGCATGACCGACGTGACCTTCCCGAAACCGGTGTTCCATGGCGACACGCTGCGGGCGACGACGAAGGTGCTGTCGGTGCGCGAATCCAAATCGCGCCCGAAGGCAGGCATCGTCGAATTCGAGCACCATGCCTACAACCAGAACGACGAGATTGTCGGCAAATGCCGCCGCATGGCGATGATGCACAAGAGGCCGGTCTGATGCGCTCCATGCTGTTCGTGCCGGGCGACTCCCCGCGCAAATTCGAGAAGGCGAGCGAAGGCAAGGCCGACGCCCTGATCATTGATCTCGAAGACTCCGTCGTCACCGAGAAGAAGGACGAGGCGCGCAAGCTCACGCTTGCGATGCTGAAGGGCCGTCGCGGCCCACACCAGCTCTATGTCCGCGTCAACGCGCTCGACACCGGCATGACGCTCGCCGATCTCGCCGCAGTCATGCCGGGCGCGCCCGACGGCATCGTGCTGCCGAAATCGCGCGGCGGCGACGACGTCCGGCAGGTCGCACTCTGGCTCGACGCGTTCGAGGCAGCTGCCGGCATCGCGGTGGGCGCGACCCGCATCGTCTGCGTCGCTACCGAAACCGCCGGATCGATCTTCGGCCTCGGCACCTACAAGGATTGTTCCCCTCGCCTCGCCGGCTTGATGTGGGGCGCCGAAGATCTCTCCGCTTCGCTTGGCGCCACGGAGAAAGCGAGCGGCGGCGTGTTCCACAGCCCCTATCGCCTGGCACGCGATCTCTGCCTGATGGCCGCGGCCGCAGCTGAGGTCGCGCCGATCGATACTGTCTATACCGATATCGACAACCTCGCCGGCCTCGAGCAGGAGACGCGCGCCGCCCGGCGCGATGGATTTTCCGCAAAGGCGCTGATCCACCCAAAACATGTCGATATCGTCAACGCCGCCTTCGCGCCGACCGACGCGGAGCGTACCTGGGCGGAAAAGGTGATCGCAGCCTTCGCCGACAATCCCAATTCCGGCACGCTGCGCCTCGACGGCATGATGATCGACAAGCCGCATCTTCGCGCCGCGAAGAAGATCCTCGGCCTGCCTTAGGACCTGATCCCAATGATCGTTCGCCAAGCCGCCAACGTCCTGGAGATCATGGAATTCTTCGCGCAGGCGAGGAAGCCGGCAACGCTCGCGGAGATCGCCGATCATTTCGGCTGGCCACGCTCGTCGACCTTCAACCTGCTCGCAACGCTGTCGGAGAAGGGTTATCTCTACGAGCCGCGGCGCCGTGGCGGCTACTACCCGACGCCGCGCTGGCTGACGCTGGCGCGGATGGTGTCGGAGGTCGAGCCGCTGCCGCCATGGGTGCATGCGCTGATCTCGGAGCTTTCGGCGGAGACGGGTGAGACCGCGTCCATCGTTGCGCCATCGGGGGTCATGGCCGTTTTCATCGACGTCGTGGAATCGCAGGCGCCGATCCGCTACTTCGCGACAGTCGGCCATCGCATTCCCATTCATGCCAGCGCAAGCGGCCGCGCGCTGCTGCTGCAATATTCCAAGGAAGAGCGCGACCAGCTCTATCGCAAGATCGAGTTCAGGCAGTATGGCATGTCGACGCCGATCAGCATCGAGGCAGTCGAGGCGGAGCTCCGCAATTCGATTGCCCGCGGCTACTGCCAGAGCTTTGGCGACTACAGCCGCGACCTCGCAGGCGCCGCAATCCCGCTGCCGATCGGCGATCGGCGGCTCTCCGTCGTCGTCGCCGGACCAGAATTTCGCATCGGCCCCAAGGTGTCCGATGTTGCGTCGCTGATCGCAAGGACGGTCGATCGGCTGCGGCCGAAGACGGCGGCCTGAACTTTACTCGAATGCTTGAACGGGCGGCGCCGTGGTCGGCGCCGGCGCAGCCGGAGCTGCCTGAGCCGGCGGACTGTTAGCCGGCCCCATTTGAGCGACACGGCCGTTGGCTTCCATCGCCCTACTGCTGGTGGGACCCGGGGCGGCTGAGGCGGGCGTCGGCGCCACTGGAGCGGGCCCTGGAGGCGCCGAGTTCGGGACGCGATTCGCTTCTCTGCGTGGCCTCTGACGGCTCGTCGCCGACCGAGAACCGCGCAAGCCCCATGAGCGCGCGATGGAAGGGCCGGCGGCGTAGCCAACAAAGGCACCGGCTACAGCACCGACCGGCCCCAGCACGATAGCGCCGGAGACGGCTCCAAGAGCAGCATCACCGGCGCGCTCCTGCGCAACGGCACCTGCCGGAACCAATACCAGCATCACGACTGCGGCCATCAAAGATCTATTCATCGAAGCGCCTCCCTCACAGGAAGTTCACTCTTACGAAAATATGGCAGCAGGACGTTTGTTTATCGCCCAACACAGGGCAATCGGCCGATGGAACTCCGGCAGTCAGGAAACTACCGCCGGGATAGTTGTCCCGACGGAAGCAGCTCAACTCTTAGACGATCTTGATCGACATATCCGGCAAGCCTTCGAGCTTGCACAGGAGCACGTCGCCCTTCACGACCGGTCCGACATTCTCAGGCGTACCGGAATAGATGATGTCGCCGGCCTTGAGCTCGAAGGCTTCCGAGAGCTTCGCGATCTGCTCGGCTACGCTCCAGATCATCTTGCTCAGATCCGAGTTCTGCCGCACGGTCCCGTTCACCGCCAGCGAAATTGCGCCCTTCTCGAAATGGCCGGTCTTGCTCGCCGCATGGATCGGGCCGATCACCGCGGCATGGTCGAAGCTCTTGCCGATCTCCCACGGCTTCTTCTCCGCGGCCATGCCGTTCTGAAGATCGCGCCGCGTCATGTCGAGGCCGAGCGCGTAGCCATAGACGTGATCGAGCGCCTTCTCCGGCGGGATGTTGCTGCCGCCGGATTTCAGCGCGGCAACGAGTTCGACCTCGTGATGATAGTTCTTTGTCAGCGACGGATAGGGATGCTCGGCGATCTCGCCGACCGCGACGTTCTGGATCGCGTCCGTCGGCTTCTGGAAGAAGAACGGAGGCTCGCGGTTCGGGTCGGAGCCGCGCTCGATTGCATGCGCGGCATAGTTGCGGCCGATGCAGTAGATGCGGCGGACCTGGAACACGCTGGTCTCGCCGACGATCGGAATGGCGGTCATCGGCACCGGGAAGATCGGCTTCGGTCCAGCCTGCGCGGAGGCCGGCGCCGCTTCGGCCATGGTGGCCGCCGTTGCCGCGGCAGCGGTCGCAAGCAGGTCGCGTCGGGAGGGGGAGGAGGTCTTTTTCATGTTTTATGCTCCTGTGGGGCAGCTCTGCTGCCCGTCCGGCTGATAATGGATGTGGCCGGTCGCGGCAATGTCCGTCGGGGTCGTCCTATTTGCCGAGTGCGAAGGGGTGCTGCGGCGCATCTCCCGCCCCGATTTGCCTTCCCCTCTAGCATGGAACTTGCATAAATTCTGGGCGATATGGACATCGCATGAACCTCATCAGTCTCGATATCCGCATGCTCCGGTCGCTGATCTCGGTCGTCGAGACCGGTAGCATCACCGAGACCGCGCGCCGGCTCGGCCGCACCCAGCCGGCGATCACCCTGCAATTGCAGCGGCTGGAGGAGCTGACCGGCAAGCAGCTGTTCGAGCATGGCGGCCGAAGGCTGACGCTGACCGAGGACGGCACGACGGTGCTGACCTACGCAAAATCCATCCTGCGATTGCATGACGAGCTGATCTCGCAGCTGGCGTCGCAGGAGATCGAAGGCCAGGTCGTGCTCGGCACGCCCGATCTCTACGCCGCCTTCATGCTGCCCTCGATCCTCAGCGTGTTCCGAAAGTCCTTTCCGCGCATCCAGGTCGAGCTCAATTGCGCGCTGTCGACGCCGCTCGTCGGTCTCGTCAAGCGCGGCGACGTCGACATCGCGCTCGTCACCCGCATGAACGATTTCACCGGCGGCCAGGTGGTGCGGCGCGAGCAGCTCGTCTGGATGACCGGCGAGCAATCTGCCGCGCATCAGGAGCGGCCCATCCCGCTGGCGTTGCTGCCGCCCGGCAACATCTATCGCGACTATGCGATCGACACGCTCGAGCGCGCGAACCTGCGCTGGCGCATCGCCTGCGTCAGCGAAAGCGTCGGCGGCTTGCAGGCGGCCGCTTTCGCCGGCATGGCGGTGACGGTGCTCGGCCGCAGCGCGCTGGTGCCGGCGATGCGGGAGATCGGCCCGAACGAGGGATTGCCGCCGCTGCCGAAGGTCGAGCTGCTGCTCTACAAGTCGAGCGGCGCCACCTCGAAGGCGGCCACCGCGCTGCACGACTATCTCGCGCACTACCTGCGCCTCGACGAAGAGCTCAGCGGCCGCGGCGTTCCGATCGAGCTGTCCTGATCTTCTCGCTCACGCCTTCGCTCGCGCACGACCTTACTCGCGCAGCGCCAGCGGCGGCCAGAACTTTGACCATGGCTGCGCCTGTTCGAACGCGGCGGCGATGCGGAAGATCGTCGGTTCGTCGAGCCAGTGCGCCACGATCTGCAGACCGATCGGCATGCCGTCGCGATCGAAGCCGCAGGGCAGCGTCGCCGCCGGAAGCCCTGCAAGATTGATCGGCCAGGTGAACGGCGACCAGCCGAGATGCGGATCAACCGCAACGCCGTCGATCCGATCGACACCGAGCTGGCCGGCCTCGAACGCCGTCACCGCGACCGTCGGCGTCACCAGCGCGTCGACCCGTTCGAACAGTTTCAGGAACGCGGTGCGCGCCTGGCCGCGGCGATAGCCGGCCTCGATGTAGTCGGTGCCGCTATAGTGGCGGCCGGCGCTGACGACGTCGCGGTAGTCGGTTTCGGAGCCTGCAAGATCGGCCGATGTTTTGCTTGCAACCGCTGCCGCCTGCTCGGTGAAGGCGATCGGCTTCAGCGTGTGCTCCAGGATGCCCGGGTCCAGGCCGGGACCGTCCATGCTGATCCGTCCGCCGCAGGATTCCAGGATGGCGAGTGCCTTGTTGAAGGCGGTGCGGACGTCCGGGCTGACTGCGGCGTAGCCGAGATCGACGCTGGCGCCGATGCGCACGCCGTTCAACGGAACGGCTCTGGTATCGAAGCGGCGTGGCGACACCGGAAGGCTCGCCGGGTCGCGCAAATCGTAACCGGCGATGATCTCCAGCACGAGCGCGCCATCCGCGACCGTGCGCGTGATCGGTCCGGTATGCGCGAGCGAGGCCCAGGACGGCGGCGAGAATCCGGGCGAGCGCGGCACCAGGCCAAAGGTCGGCTTGAGCCCGAACACGCCACAGAACGACGAGGGCACCCGGATCGAGCCGACGCCGTCGGTGCCGATCGCGATCGGACCGCAGCCGGCGGCAATCGCTGCCGCGGCGCCGCCGCTCGATCCACCGCTGGTACGATCGAGATTCCAGGGATTTCGCGTGGTGCCGGTGACAGGACTGTCGGCGGTGAGCTTGTAGCCCGACTCGCATGTCGTCGTCTTGCAGGTGATGATCGCGCCGGATGCTTTCAGCGCCGACACCACGGCGGCATCGACGTCGGGCACGAACGCCTTGTTCAGCGGCGAGCCGCCATAGGCGGGAACGCCGGCGACGAACACCAGATCCTTGATGGTGACCGGGATGCCGGCGAACGGGCCCTTGGCTCCACCGTTGCGCATCTCCTTCGTGAGGCGATCGGCGTCCGCTCTCGCCTGCTCGTACATCGGTGTCACCACCGCGTTGCAGGAGGCATTCGTTGCCTCCAGCGCCGCGATGGTCTCGTCGACGACGTCGCGCGGGGTGAATGCCTTGCGCTTGTAGCCGGCGAGGATCTCGGTTGCGGAGAGCGCGCCGAGGCCAGTCGGCGCCGGCAAGGAGGCCGTTGGGCCGGAACCATCAGTCATCATCAAACCCAAAACTTATCCGAGCGCCGCGTCGACGGCGCGCTTGGCCATCACCGTGACGAGATGCGCACGGTAGTCAGCCTCGGCGTGAATGTCGGAGGTGAGACCATCGGTATCGATCTTGATCGCCGCGATCGCGGACGGATCGAAATTTTGCGACAGCGCTTGCTCCATCGGCGGAACGCGGAACACGCCGGGTCCGGCGCCGGTCACGGCGACGCGCACCCCATCGGCGAATTTTGCGACGAACACGCCGACCAGCGCATAGCGCGAGGCCGGCGCCTTGAATTTAGCGTAACCGGCCTTGAGCGGCAGGGGAAAGCGAATCGCGGTAATGATCTCGCCGGACTGAAGCGCGGTCTCGAACAGGCCGAGGAAGAACTTGTCGGCCAAAATCTCGCGCGCGCTGGTGACGATGGTCGCGCCGAGCCCGAGCACGCTCGCCGGATAGTCCGCCGCCGGGTCGTTGTTCGCGACCGAGCCGCCGATGGTGCCGCGGCTGCGCACCGCGGGATCACCGATCATCGAGGCCAGCGCCGCAAGCGCGGGGATCTTGGCTTGCACCAGCTTCGATGCCGCGACCTCCGCATGCGGCGTCATCGCACCGATCGTGATCGCGGCGCCGTCGCTGATGCCCTTGAGGCCCGGCAGCTTGGAAAGATCGATCAGCGCCGCAGGATTGGCCAGCCGCTGCTTCAGCGTCGGGATCAGCGTCATGCCGCCGGCGACGAGCTTGCTGTCCTCGATCGAGGTCAAAAGCTTCGCGGCGTCGGGAATCTGGTCCGGCTGGTGATACGCAAACGGTTTCATTGCTTGTCCTCCCTATTCCGCAGCGACCGGCAGCGACGCGTTTTGCAGCAGGCGCCAGATCCGGTTCGGCGTTGCTGGCATGTCGACATGGGTGACGCCGAGATGGGACAACGCATCGACCACGGCATTGATGACGGCCGCCGGCGAGCCGATGGTGCCGACCTCGCCGCAGCCCTTCACGCCCATCGGCGTGTGCGTGCACAGCGTCGAATGGGTCGCAACCTTCATCATCGGCAGATGATCGGCGCGCGGCATGCAGTAGTCCATCAGCGAGCCCGACAGGAGCTGGCCGGAGCCGTCGTCATAGACGGCGTTCTCGTAGAGCGCCTGCCCCACGCCCTGCACGATGCCGCCGTGCAACTGCCCCTCGACGATCATCGGATTGATGACGGTGCCGACGTCGTCGACCGCGGTGTAGTTGACGAGCGTGACGGTCCCCGTCTCCGGATCGACCTCGACTTCCGCGATGTGACAGCCGCCGGGATAGGTGAAGTTCACGGGATCGTAATAGGCCTGCTCCTCCAACCCCGGCTCCAGCACCTCGAGCGGATAGTCATGCGGCACGTAAGCGGCGCCCGCGATCTCCTCGAACGTCTTGGTGCGGTCCGTGCCGGCCACCGAGAACTTGCCGGCCTCGAACTGGATATCGACTTCGGCAGCCTCGAGCAGATGGGCCGCGATCTTCTTGCCCTTCACGATCACCTTGTCTGCGGCCTTCGACAGCGCGGCGCCGCCGACGACGAGGGAGCGCGAGCCATAGGTGCCCATGCCGAACTGCACGCGATCGGTATCGCCGAACACGATGTCGACATTCTCGAACGGCACCCCCAACTTGTCCGAGACGATCTGCGCGAACGTCGTCTCGTGGCCCTGGCCGTGATTGTGGGTGCCGATCATGACCGTCACCTGGCCGGTCGGATGCACGCGCACCGTCGCGCCCTCATAGAGGCCGCCGCGCGCGCCCAGCCGGCCGGCGAAGCGCGACGGCGCGAGGCCGCAGGCCTCGACATAGGTCGAGTAGCCGAGCCCGCGGAACTTGCCTTTACGCTGCGAGGCCGCCTTGCGCGCGCCAAAATTCTTGACGTCGGCCGCGACCAGCGCGCCGTCGAGACATCCCATCGGATCGCCGGAATCGTACTGCACCAGCACGGGCGTCTGATAGGGATAGGCCTCCTTCGGGATCATGTTGCGGCGGCGGATCTCGACGCGGTCGATCCCCATCTCGGCGGCCGCGACGTCGACGATGCGCTCAAGCACGAAGGTCGCCTCGGGGCGGCCTGCGCCGCGATAGGCATCGACCGGCACGGTGTTGGTGAACACCACCTTCACGTTGCAGTAGATCGCGGGCATGGTGTAGACGCCGCTCAGCAACGGACCATAGAGATTGGTCGGGATGTTCGGCCCGAAGGTCGAGAGATAGCCGCCCATATTGGCGAGCGTCTTGACGCGGAAGGCCAGAAACTTGCCGGTCTCGTCCAGCGCCAGCTCGGCCTCGGTGACATGGTCGCGGCCGTGGCGGTCCGAGACGTAGCCTTCCGAGCGGCTCGCAACCCATTTGATCGGCCGCATCACGCGTCTGGCGGCCCAGGTGATCACGGCCTCCTCGCCATAGTGGAACTGTTTGACGCCAAAGCCGCCACCGACGTCGGGCGCCACCACGCGCAGCTTGTGCTGCGGGATCTTCAGCACCAGCGCGCCCATCAGGAAGCGCACGACGTGCGGAAACTGGCTGGTGCTCCACAGCGTGTAACGGTCGGTGCCGGGCTCGTATTCGGCGATCGCCGCGCGCGGCTCCATCGGATTGCCGATCAGGCGGTTGTTGACCAGGCTGAGCTTTGCGACATGCGCAGCTTTGCGGAACGCGGTCTCGACCGCGCCCTTGTCGCCAAGCTCCCAATCGCAGCAGATGTTGTTCGGCACGTCGTCGAACAATTGCGGCGCGCCCGGGTGAACCGCATCGAGCACGCCGACGACCGAGGGCAGCACTTCGTAGTCGATCGCTAGCAGCTCCGCCGCCGAATTGGCCTGCTCCACCGTTTCCGCGACGACGAACGCCACCATGTCGCCGACGAAGCGCACCTTGCCTTGCGCCAGCATCGGAAACGGCGGCTCCTTCATCGGCACGCCCTTGGCATCCGTGATGCCCCAGCCGCAGGGCAGTGAGCCCAAACCGTCGGCCGCGACGTCGTCGCCGGTCAGCACCGCGATGATGCCTGGCGCGCCGAGTGCCGCGCTCTTGTCGATGTCGCGCAGGATCGCATGTCCATGCGGCGAGCGGACGAACACGCCGGCCGCCATGCCGGGGCGCTTGATGTCGGAGACATAGTTGCCGCGGCCGGTGAGGAAGCGCTGGTCCTCCTTCCGCTTCGGTGCCGCGCCGATGCCGATCACATTGCCCATGATCACTCTCCCTTGGCCGCAGCATGCATGGCGGCTACACCGGACATCACCGACAGGACGATGTTCTGGTAACCGGTGCAGCGGCAGATATTGCCTTCGAGACCGTGACGGACCTCCGCCTCGGTCAGCGACGGCTTGTCCTTGGCGAGAGCAACCGCCGTCATCACCATGCCCGGCGTGCAGAAGCCGCATTGCAGGCCGTGGTTCTCGCGAAAGGCCTCCTGCATCGGATGCAGCCGGTTCGAACCCGGCGCACCCTGCAAGCCTTCGATGGTGAGAAGCGTCGCGCCGTCGAGCGCGGGTGCGAGCAACGTGCAGCTCTTCACCGGCAGGCCGTTGAGATGCACGACGCAGGCGCCGCACTGGCTGGTGTCGCAGCCGATATGGGTGCCCGTCAGGTTGAGCTGCTCGCGCAGCAGTTCGGCGACGAGCGTTGCCGGTTCGACCTCGACCGTGGTCGGCCGGCCATTGAGTGTGAAGGATATCTGCACGATCAAAACTCCCTGTGCGCGACGGGCTTTCAAGCGAGTGGACGGGCGCGGTCGGTGGCCCAGGTGGCCAACACGACATCGCCGACATTGAGAGGATCTGCGAAGAACGTCTTTTCCGGCACGTAGGCCACGAACTCGTCGTCGGGGACAGTGTCGAGCATAACCTTGACGAAGTAACCCTGGTATTCGATCGCGAGCACGCGGCTCGGCAGCGAGGTCGAGCAGCCTGCGGGGAGTGTTTGTCCGGGCCGAACGAGAGTGACATCGTCACGGCGCACCGCGATATCGACCGTGTCGCCGACGCTGATCTTGGCCCGCGCCTGCAGCGGCACCTCGATGCCATCGGGCGCGGCCTGCGCCAGCACGAAGCTCGCACCGTTCACCTTCTCGACCCGGCCCGACAGCACGTTCTGCCCGCCCATGAACTCCGCGACGTAGCGGTCGTGCGGATGGGCGTAGACGTCGCGCGCCGGCCCCGCCTGCTTGATCCGGCCCTGCTCCATCACCACCACGAGATCGGCGAGCGCGATCGCCTCGAGCTGGGTGTGGGTGACGTGGATAAAGGTGATGCCGAGCTCCTGCTGCATCCGCCGCAGCTCCTGACGCATCTGCACGCGGAG
This sequence comes from Bradyrhizobium sp. CCGUVB23, assembly GCF_024199885.1. NCBI lineage: Bacteria > Pseudomonadati > Pseudomonadota > Alphaproteobacteria > Hyphomicrobiales > Nitrobacteraceae > Bradyrhizobium > Bradyrhizobium sp. CCGUVB23. Next base: position 6,170,690 of record NZ_JANADQ010000001.1, on the reverse strand, counting down.
CTGCTCGTCCAGCGCGGACAGCGGCTCGTCGAGCAGCAGCACCCGCGGCTCGGTGATCGCAGCGCGCGCCAGCGCGACGCGTTGCTGCTGGCCGCCGGAGAGCTGGGCCGGCAGGCGATCGGCAAAGCTCGTCAGCCGCACCTTCTCGATCATCGCATCCGCTGCGCGCAGGCGATCTATCTTGGACATGCCGCGGACACGCAGCGCGAAGGCGATATTCTCGCGCACGGTCAGATGCGGAAACAGCGCGTAGGACTGGAACATCATCGCCGTGCGCCGCTGCACCGGCGCGAGGCCAACGACGTTCTGGCCGCCGATCACGATCTCGCCCGCCGTGGGGTCCTCATGGCCCGCGATCATGCGCAAAATCGTGGTCTTTCCGCAGCCCGACGGGCCGATGAAGCAGCAATAGGCGCCGTCGGCGATCTTCAAGTTGACGCCGTCGACCACATTGGTCAGGCCGTCGAAACTCTTGCAGACGCCCGCCAGTTCGATATCGCCGCGTTCGATCGCCATTCCAAAAAACCTCTAGTCTTTCGCCCCTCGGCCGCGCTTCTTCTGGATCAGCACGATGGTACCGAGGCTCGCACCGATCACGATGAAGGAGATGATGGTTGTCACCGTGCCGAGCGCATAGAGCGAGGGCGAGGTGACGTTCAGCGTCATGCTCCAGATCTCCAGCGGCAACGTATTGAGCGAGCCGGCGGTCTGGAGGCTGCGGGCGAATTCGTCGTAGGACAGCGTGAAGCCGAACAGCGCCACTGCGACGATGCCCGGCGCCAGGACAGGCACGATCACCAGCCAAATGGTCTGCCAGCGGCTTGCGCCGAGATCGTAGGCCGCTTCGTCCCATGCACGGTCGTAGCGCGACATCACCGCGAACATCACCAGCACGCCAAACGGTAGCGTCCACGAAAGCTGCGCGCCGAGCGCGGAGGTGTACCAGCTCGCGTTGAGGCCGAACGCCTGGAACAGAAGCCCTGTGCCAAGCCCGAGCACGAGACCTGGCGCGACCAGGCTGCCGATCATCATGTAGAAGACGACGGCGTCGCCTGCAAAGCGCCGGCGAAAGCCGAGCCCCGCGAGGAAGGAGATCACCACCGTGATGATGGTGACAATGACGGCGAGCCTGATCGAGCGGTCGAACGAGCCCTTGACGTCCCCGGTCCGCACCTGGGTGAAGAGATCGACGAACCAGTGCAGCGAATGGCCCTTCATGGGGAAGACAAGTCCGCCGCGGATGTCTTGGAACGACAGGATGTAGATGCAGATCATCGGGCCGTAGAGCGCGAGAACGTAAAGGGCAAACAGGCTCGCCAGCACATAGAAGGTCCAGGGACGCTCACCCCGGCTCGGCGCAATCGCCTTGGTCGTCGCGGGCGCGACTGCGCCTTGCATGTTGGCAAGCACCGCGCTCATCGCGTGATCTCCTGGCGGATGTCCACGGTGCGCAGGATCAGCGACACGATCGCGACCAGCACAAGCGTCAGCAGCACGGCGCTCGCCGCCGCGGTCGGATATTGCAGAACGCCGACGTCCTCGTAGAACGCGCTCACCACCGAGGCCGAGCCGCCGCCGGACATCACCTTCACCACGAAGAAGTCGCCCATCACGATCGAGACCACGAAGATGGTACCGAGCGCGATGCCGCTCTTGGACATCGGCACCACGATCAGGCGCATGATGTCGAAACGGCTGGCGCCCGCGTCGATCGCCGCTTCAATCAGCTTCTTGTCGATCCGCGCCATGGAGTTGAAGATCGGCACGATCATGAAGATCGTAAGCTGGTGGACATAGGCAATGACCACCGCGAGGTCGGAGAACAGCAGCACTTCGAGCGGCTGATGGACCGCGCCGGTTGCGAGCAGCGCCTGGTTGATCAGCCCCTCCTTGCCGAGCAGCGGAATCCAGGAAATCATACGGATGATGTTGGAGGTCCAGAACGGCACGGTGCAGAGCAGGAACAGGCCGATCGCCAGAAGCTGGTTACGGACGTGGAAAACCAGGAAATAGGCGACGAAGAAGCCGATGATCAGGGTGAAGATCCAGGTCAGCACCGTGAACTTGATGGTCGCCAGATACAGCTTCAGCGTCAGCGCCGAGTGCAGCACCTCGACGTAGTTCGAGAACGTGAAGCCCGGGGTCAGCCCGCCAAAGCCGTCGGTGGCAAAGAAGCTCGCCGCCAGCACCACCAGGATCGGCGCCACGAAGAACGGAACGAGCACCAGCACCAGCGGCGACACGTAGAGCCAGCCGGCAAGATTGGCGCGTGATGGGGTCTGACTGGACTGCATGTCGGCGAATGCCTTCGGTCCTTGCTACCGGCGCGTCGCCGCGCCGGCTCTCGCTCACCTCAGGGAAAAGCAGGATTTACGCCACCTTGAAGTCGTTCCAGCGCTTGTTCATGTATGCGGCTTCGTCCATCAGCGTGTTCCAGCAGGAGATGTTCTTGACGCGGTCGAGGAACGAGCCGCCGTCGCGCTTGGTACCGGACTTTTCCATCGGCACGCCGTAGGGATCGTTGATCACCTCGGGCGCGGGCTGGCCCTCGTACCAGAATGCCCATTCCGCCGGCGTCAAACACTTCTTCGCGGTCGACGGCACCGGGCTGTAGTAGCCGTAACGCGCGACGAAGCCGCCCTGCCAGCCCGAGAGATACCAGTTGAGGTATTCGTAGGCCGCTTCAAGCTTCTTGCCTGAGAGGTGCTTCATCAGCCCCATGCCGTTGCACCAGCCGCGATAGCCTTCCTTGCCGTTCTTGACGTTGACCGGCGCGTAGACGCAAGGGATCTCCTTCACGCGTACCGCGGCGACCGCCGGCGACCACATCGACTGGATGATCACCTCGCCCGCCGCCATCAGCTGCACCGACTGGTCGAAGGTGGTCCAGGTCGCGCGGAACTGGCCGTCCTTCTTCAGCTCGATCAGCTTGTTGCAGGTGAAGTCGATTTCCTCCTTGGTCATATTGCCCTTGTTGCCGTATTTGATCAGGCCCGCGCTCTCGAAGCAGAGCGCGGCGTCCATGATGCCGATCGCGGGCACGTCGAGAATCGCGGCCTTGCCCTTGAATTTCGGATCGATCAGGTCCTTCCACTCGGTGACCTCGTGGCCGACGAGGTCGGGCCGGTAGCCGATGGAGTCGGCGTTGTAGACCTGCGGCAGGAACGTTGCCCACTCGGTCACGCCGTCGTTCAGATCGGTGGTGTCTGGCTTGGCGATGTACATGGCCTCATAGGGCGAAATTCCCTGGCGTGGGATCTTGTGACCGTCGATCTCGCCCTTGGTGAAGATCGGCAGGATATTGTCGAACTCCTTGATCTTCTTCACCTCGATGCCCTGGATGACGCCACGCTTGGCGGCGAGCTTGGCCTGCCAGCCCTCGAGATCGGCGATATCGACCGTATTTGGCTGGCTTATGAAGCGGTTGATGGCGGCCGAGGTATCGAGGTTCTGCATCGTCACCTTGAAGCCGAGATCCTTGGCCGCCTGGTCGCCGATCGCCTTCACCACCGAATAGGAGACGCCGACGTGGCGGAGCTCGATGTCCTTGATCTCCTGCGCCCAGATGGTCGGGAAACCGCGGATCGCGTCCGAACCTGCGGCCGCGCCCGCGACCGCTGCGGCACCCTTCAACAGCGTGCGCCGGCTCAGCTTTTTCGATTCCCCGCTCCTGGTTCCGGCCTGGTCGGCGCCGGAATTCCCCTTGTTCCTGTCAAGCATGGCAACCCTCGTTGGTTACGATGAACTCTCTCACCGATCGTCCGTGATCGGCGCGGATGTGATCAGTTGCGCGTGAAGCTATTGACCGGATTTCGCGAAGTAAAATTGGAAGTAAAAATTCGCGATATAAACGGGACTAATGTTTTGCGCCGATGCATGTGGATTTGGCAGCGCGCATAAGAAGGCGCCAGAGCGTGTATACAAAGCGGCGGACCCGACGGAGCATGCGGCCTCGCACGACGCGCGCGATCTGTGTTGCGCTGTTGGTCGCGATCGCATGTCGTCCGGTTTGCGCGAGCGAGTTGTCATTCTCGCCTGCGAACATGAAGGCGATCGGCACGATCGACGTGCGATTTCAATCGTACAATGTCGAGATGGTGGAGGTAACGGGCGGGCGCTTCTGGAAGCCGTATCCACGCAGCTTGCGAGCGAACGTGCAGATCTCGCGAGATCGCTACAGCTACAGGCCCCCGATCGACCTCGCCAACATGCGACTGCGCATGCTTGCGGTAGCTCTGGGCCCGGCCTATATGCGCGTCAGCGGCACCTGGGCGAATGCGACGTTCTTTGCCGACACCGACAACGCGCCGGCCGCACCTGCGGGTTTCAACTCCGTGCTGAGCCGCGCGCAGTGGCGCGGTGTCGTCGACTTTGCACGCGCGGTAGATGCGCAGATCGTGACGTCGTTTGCCATCAGTGCGGGCAGCCGCAATGCGGATGGCCGTTGGACGTCCGGTCAGGCGCAACAGCTTCTCTCTTTCACGCAGTCACTCGGCAGCCGCATAGCAGCCGCCGAGTTCATGAACGAGCCGACGCTCGCGGCGACGAACGGCGCACCGCCGGGCTATGACGCAAAGGCCTATGGCCGCGACTTCGCGATATTCCATTCGTGGATGCGCCAGCATGCCCCTGACACGCTGATCGTTGGCCCCGGCTCCGTCGGCGACTCGTCCTCGCCATCGGCCGATGGCATCCGGACGCGCGATCTGCTCGAGGCTTCCGGACGAGGTCTCGATCGCCTCTCCTATCATCACTACAACACGCTCTCGCCGCGCTGTGGCGTCCACGATGATCCGGCGCAGGCGCTATCGGCGGATTGGCTCGCGCGCACCGATCGCGCGCTTTCGGTCTATCGCGGCTTGCGCGACGAATTCGCACCTGGCACGCCGATCTGGCTGACGGAGACGGCCGATGCCGCCTGCGGCGGCAATCGCTGGGACGCGACCTTCCTCGACACGTTCCGCTATCTCGACCAGCTCGGGCGACTCGCGATGGCAGGCGTTCAGGTGGTAATGCACAACACGCTGGCCGCGAGCGACTACGGCCTGCTCGACGAGACGACGTTTCGCCCACGGCCGAACTACTGGGGCGCGTTGCTGTGGCATCGGCTGATGGGAACGACCGTGCTCGACGCCGGTGCTGGCAGCGCGCCCGACCTTCACTTGTATGCGCATTGCCATCCCAGGACGAAGGGCGCCGTGTCCATCCTTGCGATCAACACGTCGCGAAGCGAGTCGCGAAGTCTGAAGATGCCGATCGCGTCGGAGCGCTACACGCTGGATGCGAGACCGCTGCAAAGCCCGACCGTGTGGTTGAACGGAAGGACACTCGAACTCGACGCCAACGACAGGCTTCCACTGCTCGAAGCGCGCTCGATGCCGGCCGGGACGATTACCCTGGCACCGAAAACCATCACCTTCCTGGTGATCCCGGACGCCGCCAACCCAGCCTGCCGGTTACACGCGTGAAGTGCGAGTTGATCGGACGTAAGGTCGCCTGTCGCTCCGTCATCGCGAGGAGCGAAGCGACGAAGCAATCCAGAATCGTCCCGCGGAAAGATTCTGGATTGCTTCGCTGCGCTCGCAATGACGAGTTTGTGGAGAGAGCGCGCACAATACCCCCTGAGGTCATCCCGGCCTAGTGCGCAATTGCGCACCGTGGCCGGGACCCCATAACCCGGTCAGCGTTGTCCAAGCATGTTCGCCGCCGGCATGTAGATCTGCGCGTAGCCTTCCTTGATCGCCGAGGTGATGCGATCAAGGCGCCGGTCGATGTGCTTTTCCAGCACGGAAACGCATGTCGCTTCGTCGCGCGCCTTGAGGCCCTCGACGACGGCGCGGTGTTCGGCCTGCGTGTTGGAGCGGTTGACGCGGTCCATGTCGATCCAGCGCACGAAGCGAATGCGGGCGTTGACGTTGCGCAGTACGCGCAGCATCTCGGCGTTATCAGACATCGCCATCAGCCGCTCGTGAAAGGTCTCATCCAGCTCGACCAGCTCGACCGACGAACGCTCGCCGGGATCGGGTCCCGTGGCTTCGAGGAATATGAGCAACGCGTCGATGTCCTCATCCCTGGCGCGCTTGATGGCGAGGCGGACCGAGGCGACCTCGATCGACTTGCGCAGTTCGTAGAGATCGAAGATCTCGTGCGCATCGAGCTCGCGGCAGAAGAAGCCCTTGCCGGGCGTGAAGCGCAGAAACCCCTCGGTGTTCAGGCGATTGAGCGCTTCACGCAGCGGCGTGCGGCTGACGCCGAGGCGCTTGGCCAGCTCACCCTCGTTGAGCCGCTCGCCCGGCTTGAACTCGTAGCTGATGGCCATCGCCTTGAGCTGTTCATAGACGCGATCGACGATGCTGTCCGAGGCGAGTTCCAGGTGCTTGTTCATGGGCTTGTTCATGGGCAGCTTCTCGAGCTCTAACCAAACCGGCGCGGCCGCAGTCCGGCATGAAACCAATTGATCATGGAATAAATATCATAAACAGGCAGGCCCACCTCCGCCTGCAATGCGGCAGCGTAAGGCGGCATATTGGTGCATTCAAGCACGATGGCACCGACATCCGGATGCTTTGCGACGAGCGCCTTGCCGGCCTCGACCACGTCACGCTCGGCCTCAGCGATATCCATGTCGTCCTTCTCGGCCTTGATCAGGACGCGGAAGAACTCCTTGCCGTTCTCGGTGCCGACCAGCGGCGTGTCGAGCGGCACGCCGGCACCTTCCAGATGAGCCGGCGACAGGGTCGAACCCGACACCGTGACGAGGCCGACGCGCTTGCCGGGCGGCAAGGTTGCCTGCACCCACGGCACCTGCATCAACGATGATGTCGCCACCGGCACGCCGACGGCGGCGGCAAGCTCCTTCTGAAACAGCGCGAGGAAGCCGCAATTGGTGGTGATGGCTTCGGCGCCAAGCCGCACCAGCTCCTTCGCCGCGTCGATGAAGTCCGGCAGCAGCCCGGCCGCGCCCTTCAGCACGACCTTCTCCGGGCTCGCTCCGCTCACCACGCGATAGAGCACCGGGAACGGCCAGGTGGTGCCGTTGCCCATGTCGCCGGGGATGCGGGGAAAGCGCGCTTCCAGCATCAAAATGCCGAGCGGCGCGCCATAGAGCGCCTTGCCGCCACGGGCGATACGGGAGGAGGAATTTTGCGGATAGGTCATGATGCGATCTCAGAGGAAGCGGCTGGGTGCGAACGGTTCAAGCGGAATCTCCGGCGTCTTGCCGCTGACAAGCTGCGCGACGAGGCGGCCGGTGCGCGCGGAGCCGACGAGGCCGATATGGCCATGGCCGAACGCGTAGACGATATCGCGCGAGGCGCGGGCATAGCCGATGCACGGGCGGCCGTCCGGCATGCTCGGGCGGTGGCCGAACCACATCTTGATGCGCGAGGCCGGAATGTCCTTCGGCAGCTTGGGAAACATGCTGAAGAGATTGTCGCGCAAAATCTCGGCGCGCTTCCAGTTCGGCTCGGCGTCGAGCCCCGCAATCTCGACCGTGCCGGCGGCGCGAAGACCTTTGTTGGTCCAGTTCACGACCATCTTGGCGTCGGAGGCCATCATCGAGCTGCGTGGCCCCGTCTCCGGATGCTCGATCATGACGTGATAGCCGCGCTCGGTCTCGAGCGGCAGCGGATCACCAACGGACTGCGTCAGCAGCTTCGAGCGCGCGCCTGCGGCAACCACGGCGGCATCGCAAGGAATTTCGCCGGTCTCGGTGAAGACGGCAACAAGCTTGCCACCGTCGAGCTTGAGGCCTGTCGCCTTGGCGCGCACAAGCTTCGCACCGCTGGCGAGCGCATGATTGGCAAGCGCCGCGACGTAAGCGCCGGGATCGCGACAGCGTCCGGCCTCCTCGACCACGACACCGAAGGTGTAGCGCGGATCAAGCTCAGGCTCACGCTGGCGCATCTCGTCCGCGGAGAGCTCCAGCCATTCGACGCCGACGCGCTTGCGGATGCGCCAGCCGAGGTCGCCGTCGAAATTGCCGCGCGCGGGGAAGACGTGCATCACTCCGTTGCGCTCGATCAGCTCGGAAACGCCGGCTTCTTCCGCGAGCTTCTTGTGCAGGAGCGGCGCGTCCTTCAGGAGATCGCGCAGCGCGACAGCCGTTTTCTCGACGCGCGCCTCTGTCCGGCCGGACAGCAGGTATTTGATCAGCCAGGGCAAGGCCTTCGGCAAGTACGACCAGCGTATCGCGAGCGGACCGAGCGGGTCCAGCAGATAGCCCGGCACCTTCCTCCAGACGCCGGGCTCGGCCGGTGGGATCACCGAATGCGACGACAGCCAGCCGGCATTACCATAGCTTGCCGCCTGCTCGCCACCGGGCTCGCCTGGATCGATCAGCGTCACGCGATGGCCCTCGCGCAGCGCCTCGATGGCACTGATCACGCCGACCGCGCCGGCGCCGATGATGGCAATTTGGCGGCCTTCCGGCATCAGCGCGACTTCTCCTGCGGCACAAAGTCCTTGCCCACCGTCATCGCGCGCGGATCGATCAGGCAATGCAGGATCGACGGCTTGCCCGACGCCAACGCGCGCTCGAAGGCCGGCGCAAACTCTTCCGTGCGCTCGACCCGCTCGCCATGGCCGCCGAACGCCTTTGCGTACATCGCAAAGTCCGGGTTCTTGAGCTGCGTGCCGACCACGCGGCCGGGATAGTCGCGCTCCTGGTGCATGCGGATGGTGCCGTATTGCGCATTGTCGATCACGACGACGATCAGGGCCGCGTCATACTGCACGGCGGTCGCGAACTCCTGGCCGTTCATCAGGAAGCAGCCGTCACCGGCAAACGCGACGACGACGCGGCCCGGATATTGCCGCTTGGCAAGCACGCCCGCCGGCACGCCGTAGCCCATCGAGCCCGACGTCGGTGCGAGCTGCGCGGCGAAGGCGTGGAAGCGGTGATGGCGATGCAGCCAACCGGCATAGTTGCCGGCGCCGTTGCAGACGATCGCATCCTTCGGCAGCCGATCGCGCAGCCAGGTCATGACTTGTCCATACTGGAACGAGCCCGGCAGCTCGCGCGCGGTCTCGGCCCAGGCAAGATAATCCGCATGCGCCTTGGCTGCTTCGCCTTTCCAGGCCGGCGCCGCCGCAGGCTTCAGCGTCTCGACGGCGGCTGCGAACGCAGCAGGCGTGGCCTGGATCGCGAGCGTCGGCTGATAGACGCGCCCGAGCTCTTCCGAGCCCGGATGGACATGGATCAGCTTCTGGCTCGGCACAGGGATGTCGAACAGCGTGTAGGATGATGATGGCATTTCCGACATGCGGCCACCGATCAGCAGAATGACATCCGCGCCGGTGATGCGTGCCTTCAGGCCAGGGCTCGGCCCGATGCCGAGATCGCCGGCATAGTGCGAATGATCGGCGTCGATCAGCGATGCCCGGCGGAACGAGGTCGCTACCGGCAGATCGAACCGCTCGGCGAAGCGCGCGATGCCCTTGGCTGCTTCTGCGGTCCAGCCGGAGCCACCGAGAACGACGAGCGGGGATTTTGCGCCGGCAAGCATCGCAGTCAGACGTTCGAGATCGGCCGGCGCCGGCCAGCTCACGGCCGGCTCGACGCGCGGCGCATCGGCAACCGCCGCCGTCTCGGTCAGCATGTTCTCGGGCAGCGCGATCACGACGGGACCGGGGCGGCCCTGCATCGCGACGCGGAACGCGCGCGCGACGAGCTCGGGAATCCGATCGGGACGATCGATCTCGACCGCCCACTTCGCCATGGTGCCGAACACCGCCTTGTAGTCAAGCTCCTGGAACGCCTCGCGCTCGCGCATGCCGGTGTCAACCTGGCCGACGAACAGGATCATCGGAGTGGAATCCTGCATCGCGATGTGGACGCCGTGGCTGGCATTGGTCGCGCCCGGACCACGGGTGACGAAGCAGACGCCTGGCCGTCCCGTGAGCTTGCCGTAGGCTTCCGCCATCATCGCGGCGCCGCCTTCGGCGCGACAGATCATCACGTCGATCGGGCTGTCATGCAGCGCATCCAGCGCGGCGAGATAGCTCTCGCCCGGCACGCAGGTGACGCGCTCGACGCCTTGCGCGACCAGCTGGTCGATCAGGATCTGGCCCCCGGTGCGGGCGTTACGAATGGTCATGACAGCTCCCTAAAAGGCTTTGGCGATGCGCTTGAGCGCGTCGCGCAAGTTTGTTCCGAGGTGGCGTAGGACAGGCGGACAGAGCACGCAAGATCGAAGGGCTTCCCGTATCCTGCGCGGGCATCATGCCCGTCCCCGAAGTTTGCAACTACCGGCCGCTCGCGATGATGCGGCGGCAATGATCCAGCGCCGCACCGATCAGATTGTCGCTCGCCTCCGGCGTGCGGAATGCCGAATGCGCCGACAGCGTCACGTTCGCAAGCTTGGTCAGCGGATGGCCTGCCGGCAGCGGCTCGACGGTGAAGACGTCGAGGCCGGCATGCCCGATGTGGCCTGAGCGCAGCGCCTCGATCATGGCGTCTTCATCGACGACGGCGCCGCGCGCCGTGTTGATGAGGATGCTGCCTGGACGCATCATCGCGATGCGCTCGCGGGAGAGGAAGTTTTTGGTCTCGTCATCGAGCAGCAGATGCAGCGAGATGACGTGGCTCTCCGCCAGCAGCTTTTCCAGCGGAACGAATTCAACGCCCGGATGCGTCTTCGGCGTCCGGTTCCAGGCGATCACCTTCATGCCGCAGCCGAGCGCCATGCGCGCGGCTTCCGCCGCGATGCCGCCAAAACCGATCAGGCCGAGCGTCTTGCCGGTGAGCTGGACAGCGTCGCGGCGCAGCCAGTTGCCCTCGCGCATACCGCGATCCATCTCGCCAAAACCTTTTGCGGAGGCCCACATCAGCGCGATCGCACATTCGGCGACCGCGGTGTCGCCATAGCCCTTGATGGTGTGGACAGCGATGCCGTGCTGGCCAAGCTCGTCCGGATTCATGTAGCTGCGCGCGCCGGTGCCGAGGAAGACGACGTGCTTCAGAGCCGCGCACTTCGCGGCAACCGCCGTCGGCACCGCGGTGTGGTCGACGATCATGATCTCCACGCCGTCCAGGAGACGCGGCAGGTCGTCAGGCGAGATTGCCGGGTTGCGGTTGATGCCGACCGGGAGGCTGTCCGCACGCAGCAGCTTTTCGGTGACGGCGGCAAGCGTGTCGTTGGCATCGACGAACAGGGCACGCATGGGACTGATCTTTCCTCTTCCCGACTAAAAATACCGTATTGCATTTTAATCTGAATACAGAAATAGTCCAGAAGCCGGGTTGGATGTTCAAGGGGTAACTGCCCAGGAGAACTGCCATGAATCGCAGGGACGCACTCACCACCGTCGCCCTCGCCGGCGCTGCGATGGCCGCAGCCACCTCGGCCAAAGCTGACACCGCACCAGGCTCCACTCTCGACCGGATCAAGAAGAGTGGCGTGTTGCGGATCGCGGTCATCGCCGGCCAGGATCCCTATTTCCACAAGGACCTCACCACCAATCAATGGTCGGGCGCCTGCATCGACATGGCGAATGACATCGCCGGCAAGCTCGGTGCCAAAGTCGAGACGCTGGAGTCCACCTGGGGCAACCAGATCCTCGACCTCCAGGCCGAGAAGATCGACCTCGCCTTTGCCGTGAACCCGACGCCCGAGCGCGCGCTGGTCATCGACTTCTCTTCGCCCATCCTGGTGCACTCCTTCACCGTCATCACCAAGAAGGGTTTTGCCAAGCCGCAGACCTGGGCCGAGATCAACAAGCCAGAGGTCAAGATCGCCGTCGACATCGGCTCGACGCATGAGACGATCGCGCGGCGCTATTGCCCGAAGGCGACGATCCTCGGCTTCAAGGAACGCAACGAGGCGATCCTCGCCGTGTCCACCGGACGGGCGGACTGCAACATATCGCTCGCCGTGCTTTCGGTCGCGACCTTGAAGAAGAATCCGACGCTCGGCGAGCTCGCGGTGCCGCGGCCGCTGCTCACGCTGCCAACCAATCTCGGCATCCGCGCCGAAGGCGATCGGCGCTACAAGGATTTCCTCAGCGCCTGGGCCGACTACAACCGCGCACTCGGCCAGACCCGCGAGTGGCTGCTCAAGGCTTTTGAAACCGTCGGCCTCAGCGCCGAGGACATCCCCGGCGAAATTCAATTCTGATCGCCACCTATGCGTGTCCGGGAGTTCGCGGCGCTCGAGCCGCAGTCGCTCCATGCCGGCTCGACCTCTCGTCATGAGGTCCGGTTTTTCGGAGGAGAAGAACCATGAAGCTGCGTGGCGGCTACACGAACTACGGCGAGACGATCGGCATTCTGATGCTCGACACCCGCTTCCCGCGTCCACGCGGCGACATCGGCAACGCGCTCTCCTATGATTTTCCGGTGCGCTACAAGATCGTGCGCGGCGCCCATGCCACCAGGATCATGGGCGACCATCCCGACCCGACGCTGATCGAGCCGTTCATCGCAGCCGCTCGCGAGCTGGAGGCAGAAGGCGTGAAGGCGATCACGACGAGTTGCGGCTTTCTTGCGCCATTCCAGAAACAAATCACCGCCGCGGTGAACATTCCGGTCTTCACGTCGAGCCTGATCCAGGCGCCTCTGATCCACGCCATGCTGCCACCCGGCAAGGTCATCGGCCTCTTCACCGAGCGCGGTCATCACATGAACGAGGGGCATTTCCGCGGCGTCGGCTGGTCGCAGGACGAGATTTCCGTTCAAGTCCAGGGCATGAAGGCTGACGCGCAGTTCCCCGCAACCTACATTCTGGGCCGGGAGGAATTGGACACCGATGTGCTGCGGGCCGAGATGATCGAGATGACGGAAGCCTTCATGGCGTCCTGCAAGAATCCCGGCGCAATTCTGTTCGAATGCACCAACATGTGTCCGTTCTCGAAGGACGTCGCCGAGGTGTCGGGCCTTCCGGTGTTCGACATCAACACGCTGATCCATTTCTTCTACCGTGCCGCCAATCCGGTCGCTTTCCTGCGCTAGGCCTCGACCGCTCCCGAACTCATCACCTGTCAGCGCGCTGAACATCATGTTCAGCCTGCGGAATCTCTTGGTCATTGACAGCAAAAGCCGGCATCGCCGACGTTCGCTGCACAAATATTCCCAAGGGAGGATCTCATGATCACGCGGCATCCGCGCGTCATCGTCGGCGCAGCCGTAGCGGCAGCGCTCGCTCATTTTGCTATCGTCAGCCCGGCCGGGGCCGAGGAGAAGACGATCAAGGGCGGCGTGCCGATCAACCTCGCTACCTTGCAGCCAGGCGTCACCTATACCGACATCCCGAACGGCTTTGCGCGGCCCCATCTGATGATGGACATCATCAAGCCGGTCAGCGACAAGCCGGTGCCGGCGATCGTCTTCGTCTCCGGCAATGGCTGGCGCAGCATCGACCGCGCGGCGCTGGTCCCGCAACTCTCCCCGATCGCCAAGGCCGGGTACCTCGTCGCCGCGATCGACTACCGCATCATCGGCGAAGCGAACTTCCCGAAGCCGCTCGAAGACGTGAAGACCGCGATCCGCTTCCTGCGCGCCAATGCCAAGACCTACAACATCGATCCCGATCATATCGCCGTCTGGGGCAATTCCGCCGGCGGCCATCTGTCGGCGATGGCGGCGACCACCGGCGAGATGAAGGAGTATGACAGCGACCGCTGGGCCGGCCAGTCCAGCGCCGTGCAGGCGGCGGTGATCTTCTACGGCCCGATGGACCTCTCCCATCGCATGGACGCCAGCGCCGTCAACGGCAGCCCGGGTATGTCGGTGGAGAGCGCCTTCCTCGGCTTCGACGCCAAGGATCCCGCCAACGCCGAAAAGGTGAAGAAGGCCAATCCGATCGCGCAGATCTCCGACATGACGCCGCCGATGCTGATCGTGCACGGCACCAAGGACATCGTCGTTCCCATCAGCGAGAGCGAGGACCTTTACGCGGCGCTGACGGCGACCAAACGTCCCGTCACCTTCGTCCGGGTCGAAGGCTCCGGCCACAGCTTTGGCCAGATCAGCAGCAATCCGGAGGTGATGGCCGAAGTGCTCGCCTTCTTCGACCGCACGCTGAAGGGCAAGCCCTGAGCTCACTCGGGGAAAGCCGTCGATGTCAGCTTCCGGCGACCAAGCGAAAATCGGGCGGGCTTATTTGACTGACCGAGCCGTCTGCACACTCACTGACAAACGAGTACGGGGATTCTCGCCTGCGTCAGCACCTTGTTTGTCACGCTGCCGATGAGAAGCATGGAAAGCCCGCTGCGCCCATGCGATGACATGACGATGAGATCGCAGCCCTTGTCCTCGGCTGCTGCGATGATGGCTTGATGGGGGTGTCCGCTCTCCACCTGAATCGTCTCGCAGGAAACACCAGCCGCCTTGGCCGCATTTGCCGCGCGATCCAGCACGCTCCTGGCCTGTTCCTTGCGCAGCTCGGCATATGTTGCGACGGCTTCAAGGAACCGCCCCGTCAATTCGGAAAACGGTTCCACGACGAAGATCACGGATACCTTGGCTCCAAGGGATTTCGCCAGCGCCAGCCCATGCGCCACCCCATGTTCCGCTAGCTCCGACCCATCCGTCGGAATGAGAATATGCCGGTACATGCATCACCTCCCGATTGTCCGGACTTATCCCTGCCCTCCGAAGGTTGAGCCCGCGTTCCAGATACCGTCTTGAGATAAATCAATCTTTTTGCGCGACGCCGACGGCTGAACGGCCGGCCACCTTCCTCGGAGTGCAACGAATTGCGGTCAGCCAAGTTGATGATGGTTGGAAGTTGCGGATTGGAGCAACGTCATGTCTATGGCCAGAATTCCTGCAGCGGTTCTCGTGATTGGTGCGATATCACTCGGCGCACCTGCGATGGCTGCCCCGATCACTCCTTTGTCTTCGAGCGCCAAGCCGGTGGTGCAGGAGAGTGACGTGGTCCAAGTGCGCTGGCACTGGGGCCATTGGCACGGCGGAAGCTATCGGTGCACGCCCTACTGTCGTTGGGGCGGCTAGTGTGAACCAGGTGGATACGGCCGCGAACCGCTAGGCCACATACGACATTGCTCCCGTCATTGCCCTACAGTGGCAGCGGCTTCGAAGGAAGCAGCATGACGGCCGAGAGGGTTCCCAATCCACAGACCATGGCCGCGCCCGCGAAGAGCAACATGTAGGCGTCGGCCCGATCCGCAGTACTGAGCAAGGCACCCAGTGCGGCAATGCCGATGGCAAAGCTCGCTTGTCGCACGACGACGGTGGCAGCCGACGCCATGCCCGCCTGCTCGATTGGTGCCAACGCGACCACGGCGCCGGATAGCTGAGGATGGGCCAGGGCGGCTCCAGTGCCGCTCAGGAACATTGCTGCCACGACCAACCATGATGGCGGCGGATCGTTTGAAATCAGCGCTGCAATGAAGGTCGCGCTCCCCGTGGTCATGAGGGAAAGGGCCAATACGAAATGCCGTCGCCATCCAAGCGCGGTGACGCTCCGGCCGCCGACCGGTGGCAACAACAACATTGGAAGGGTTGCCGCGAGCATGACTATTCCGCCTGCATCGACACTTAGGCCGAAAGCGGTGGCGAGAAACGGCGGCAGGTAGACGAGCAAAGCCCAATACCCAATCGAGACCGATGTGAGGAGCAGTGCTATCCCCGCCATCGCCCTGTTCAAGAACACAGCCGGATCGAAGATGGGTTGGGCGCGCCTACGTTGCTGGAGGACGAAGGCACCGAGCAGCAAAATGGCAAAGCCAGACCCCGACCAAAACGCCATCGGCGAAGATCGACCATGCAGCAGAGACTCGATCAGCATGAAGAGGGCGCCGGTGAGGATGGCCATTCCGGAAACGTCGACGGGGCGCGGCAAAGCTTCACGCGCGTCGTTCACGACACGCGGGACGCTCCATGCGACAAGGGCGCACGCAGGAATGTTTGCCAGGAATATCCATCGCCATCCGAACCAGGACGCGACGATGCCGCCGAGCGTTGGCCCCAATGCCATCGCTATTCCGGACATGACGCCAAGCCAGGAAAAGGCACGTGTCCGCGACACCGCCTGCGGATATGTCGTGGCGATCAGAGCGATGCCACCAGTGATCACGAAGGCGGCCCCAACACCCTGGGCCGCGCGTGCAAGCGACAGCGACAGGCCATCCCATGCCAGGGCGCACATCAGAGATGCCGCAGCGAATACGAGGTTGCCGCGCAGCATCGCCTTGCGACGGCCGTATCGGTCGGACAGCGCTCCGGCGACCAAGAGCGAGCCTGTGAACGCAAGGCTGTAGGCATCCATGAGCCACGCATAGCCGGCGATTCCGAGCTCCAGTTCGCGCGAAATTGCCGGTAAGGCGACGACGACCGCTGTGACGTCGAAATTGCTCAAGAAACCGGCCAAGCCCAAAGCAAGCGCCGGCCACATGGAAATCGGCTGCGCAGTTTCCATCGATCTGGCTTGTGGTTGGCTCGGCGACATCTCGACATTCATCTCGATCAAGAGTGATGGCCGAGAGAAAGCATGATCACCCGTTCACATCATCATGAATCTGGTTCATAGTTACAGGATGCGAACTCTTCCTCCCTTTGACGGCCTCGTCGCCTTTGAAGCGGCCGCGCGCCATCGCAGCATGACGCTCGCAGCCGGCGAGCTCCGTCTCACACAGAGTGCGATCAGTCATCGCCTGAAAAAGCTCGAAGCTTTTGTCGGCGCGCCGTTGTTCAATCGCACTGGCACCGGGCTGGCGCCGACGCCAGCCGGCATCTCGTTGCTGGAGAATATTGTTAGACTGCTGGATGACATGGCGAGTCTCCGGGCTCGATTCAGAGCTGCGGCTCGGCCGGCGAACCTGAAAATCGGTGTCGGAGCAGCGCTGTCGCACTATTGGCTGGCGCGTCGATTGCCAGGATTCGCGGCGTCGAACCCGGACATTGGGCTCGAACTCGTCGTCCTTGAAAGCGAAGCGCAGATGCGTGCCGCAGATGTTGACGTTCTCATCCTGTGGCTGCCCAAATCCACAGCGCGATCCAACTCCACGCAGCGCTTGCTCTTCAATGAGCGGGTCTTTCCGGTTGCAGCGCCGCGCCTTGTTCGACGAGCTCGACCGCTGTCGAACCCGCTCAAGTTTGCCGGCCTGCCGATCATCCACAAGGGACCATTTGGCCGGAACGACGGTGCCGAGTGGTCATGGCCGGTGTGGTTTGAGAGGCTCGGGATAAAAACGCAGGTGCCAGAGGGCATGCGCTTCAGCTCTCTGAGTTTGGCGCTCGCGGCGGCGATCGAGGGCGCGGGCGTTGTCCTTGCGCGCTCCTTGCTCGTTCAGGACGCAATGGCTGAGCGCAGGCTGTGCCGTTTGCTGCCGCCGAAGTGGGACATGCCGTCCAGCAAGACACATATTATCCGCTGGCAGGCCGTCTTGACCGGCGACAAGCGCGTGAATCGGTTTGCCAACTGGATTGCCAACGAGGCGGATCGCACATCAACCGACACCTAGAGCATGATCCGGACCCGAAGGGCCGCGTTAGCGCAAAAGGTGGAGCGGTTTTCCCTCGCGACAAACGCGGAACGCGGTTTGCGCGGAGATCATGTTCAACCAACAACCTATAGCGCGATGGCGATTCATCCCATACTCATCGCGCTTTAGGACATTGTCGTGTGGCCCGCTTGGCCGCACGAATGGTCACGCTCTGGCTGGCCGTGAACTTTCCGCTTGGCTGTCTGCGGTACTACAAATTGCGCCAGCAGCTCCGCCCACAGGCGGAAGCGCTTGCCTTCGTTGAGGCTACCAATATGGAAGGGACGGTCGAAGATGGCGAGAGGTTCCTTGCCGAGCTCGAAGCGCGGCCAGGCGTCGGCCGTATCAGGTGAACCGGTCGCGACGAAGCGCAGCATGCTGGCCTGGAGGCGCATGGCAACTTCAATATCGCCAGGTGTCATCGGGCCGCCCTTGCGCCGAAGGATGGGGCGATGGATGAAGTAAGGCAGGTGCGCCCAGACGCAGGCATTGTCCGCGCCGTGCGTCGGCCCTTGCGACAGGAAAGGCTCCAGCGCCGGACGATGATCGAACCGGTTCAGCCAAACGGCACCGCCGGCCGCACTCTGATGGCGTGCAATCGCGGCTAGCGGCCGATGCCAGAAGGCATCCGACAGCAGCGCCTCGTAGGGATCCTCATCCGCACGCGCGGTCGCACTATAGCAGGCGAGCAGGCGCTCGAAGCCGGCGTCGCCGAAGGACGCGCGGATGTGCCGCTCGGTGACGCGGATCATCGCGGCAGGCGGCGTGCTCTTCAGGAACATCACCATCTCGTCGCGGCAGGAGCCGAGCCAAAGCGGTACGTCGCGGAGTGCGCCGCCGGCAATGGCGTCGATCGGATCGCGGGGGATCACCACACCGTCCAGCACCGGGCCGAACACGGTGCCGGATTCCGTTTCATCCGCCAGCCTGCGACCGACGCTTTCCACCGCCGCGAAGAGCTGCGGCAGCGGCACGGCCGCGATGGCGCTCGCATCGTTTTCCAGCCTGAGCTCCGCAATCACGCGCCGCGCCACCTCATGGGCATGCGCGGGGTTCATGATGCCGCGGCCCGGCGCGCTGAAGGCGATGGCGCGCGCGAACTTGTGCTTCGCCTGAGGCAGGGTTGCCAGCGCGATCACCATGGACGCGCCCGCCGATTGGCCGAACAGCGTCAGCGCATCGGGATCGCCGCCGAAACCCGCGATGTTGGCGCGCACCCAGTCGAGCGCGGTGAGCGCATCCGACATCGCAAGATTGTTGGCCTCCGCCAGCCTACCGCCGAGGCGATGCAGTTGCAGGAAGCCGAGCGGCCCGAGCCGGTAGTTGATGGTGACGATGACGGCCGGCCCCTGCGCGGCGAGGAAGCTGCCGTCATAGTCGGCGCCGCCGCCGGTGACGAAGGCGCCGCCATGAACGAAGAACAGCACCGGCAATGGCCGATCGACCGCGGCCGGTGCAAAGATGTTCAGGGTGAGGCAGGCGGGCTCATTCGCCTGATCGAGATGGCCGGGCTGCGGCGCGTAGGCGCCGTGGGCCGTGCAGGCGATCGGCTCGGACCACGCGCGCGGCGGCACCGCTCTCGCAAAGCGCCGTGCGGTCGCATAGGGCACGCCCTTGAAGGCGCGCACGCCCTTCTGCTCGAGGCCGCGGACCGGCCCGTTCGTGGTCGAAACTGTCTGCGTCAACATGCGAACGTCGCCTCTGCTCTAACCGCGCCGCCGACCGAGATCGGCGATGTCGACCGTATGCGTCTCGCGCGCCGTCGCGGCGGCCGCGGCCGAGATCACGCAACAGGCGGCGACGAAGATCGCGACCGGAATCCAGCCGTTCGGCCCCTCGCCGACCAGGCTCGCGCTCACCAGCGGCGTGAAACCGGCGGCGAGGAAGCCGAGTTGCGTCCCGATCGCGGTGCCGGAATAACGCACGCGCGCCTCGAACATTTCTGCATAGAAGGACGGCCAGATCGCGTTCGGCGCGGCATAGACGACGCCCGAGAGGATCGTCGCGGCGGCGAAGATCGCGATCGCGTTGCCCGAGGTAATCAACATGAAGTACGGGAACAGCAGCACCGCGCAGCCGAGCACGCCGCCGATGAACACCGGCTTGCGGCCGATCCTGTCGGCGAGCAGCGCCCAGAGCGGCTGGGTGATCAGCGCCGTGACGTTGCCGAGCACGCCGGCCCACAGCATGGTCGGGCGCGCCACGCCGAACTTGCTGGTGGCGTAGCCGAGCGCGAACACGGCGGTCATGGTGCTGACGGTTGCGATCAGCGCGCAGACGATGACGCGCAGTACGTCCGGCCAGTAGTCGCGCAGCAGCGCGACCACAGGGAAGCGCGCGACCTGCGCCCTGTCCTTGATCTCTTCGAAGACCGGCGTCTCCGGCATCGTCCGCCGCACGAGATAAGCGACCAGCAGCACCAGTGCCGAGAGCAGGAACGGAATGCGCCAGCCCCAGCTCAGAAGCTGATCCTCCGGCAGGCTCGAAACCGGGATGAACACCAGCGTCGCCAGGATCGCGCCCGCCTGCGTACCGCTCAACGTCCAGCTCGTGAAGAAGGCGCGGTTGGAGTTGGCGGAATGCTCGAGCGTCAGCGAGTTCGCCCCGCTCTGCTCGCCGGCGGCCGACAGGCCCTGCAGCAGCCGCAGCAGCGTCAGAATGATCGGTGCGGCATTGCCGATCGCCTTCGCATCCGGCAACAAGCCGATCGCGAGCGTCGAGCCGCCCATCAGCACGAGCGTGAACAAGAGCACGGTCTTCCGCCCGATACGGTCGCCGAAATGGCCAAGGATGACGGCGCCTACGGGGCGCGCGATATAGCCGATGCCGAAGGAGAGCAGCGCGAGCAGCGTCGCGGTCGCGGGATCGACATTGGCGAAGAACACTTTTGGAAAGATCAGCGCGGCCGCAGTACCGTAGATGAAGAAGTCGTAGTATTCGAGCATGCTGCCGACGAAGCTGACGAGCGCCGCGCGCTTCGGCAGCTTGTTCTGCGCGGCTTCCGTTGTGACGGGCGCGTGCAGCGATGCGGTTGACGTCAACGTCATGAAAATTCCTCCCCGTGTGATGCGCGGCAGATCCCGCGTCCGTTGGCGGCGACCTTCTTGGCTGCCCCGTGCTTTGCGGTGACTTGCCGTCACTCGCTTTCGCTCATAATGTACGAACTAGTACGTTTATGCAAGGTTGCATCGAAGCCGTGCCTGGGGTTACGAAATTTGCCTTCACCTTCAAGGTGATCCATAGAAAATGGCGGGAGAAACCGTGATGCTGAAGCGCATGCCCCCTGCCCACAAGCGCACCAACGACCCCGAGCGCACCAAGCGTGACATCATCGAAGTGGCGACGCAGGAATTCGCCTCAGAGGGCTACTCCGGCGCGCGGGTCGACGCGATCGCAGCGCGCACCCGCACCTCCAAGCGGATGATCTACTACTATTTCGGCGGCAAGGAGCAGCTCTATCTCGCGGTGCTGGCGGAGGCCTATCGCAACATCCGCGCGCTGGAGGACCAGCTCGACATCGAGCGCTGCGACGCGCGCGAGGGCCTGCGGCGGCTGATCGAGGCGACGTTCGACCACGACGAGCGCAATCCGAATTTCATCCGCCTCGTCAGCATCGAAAACATCCACCACGGCAAGCACCTGAAGCAGAATCCGCAACTGCGCCAGCTCAACGCCAGCGTGATCGCGACGCTCGACGGGATCCTCGCGCGCGGCCGCAAGGAAGGCGTCTTCCGCAACGACGTCGACGCCGTCGACCTGCATCTTGCCATCAGCTCCTACTGCTTCTTCCGCGTCGCCAACCGCCACACCTTCGGCGCCCTGTTCGACCGCGATCTGAGCGAGCCCAAGGTGCTGGCGAAGAGCCGGACGCAGATCGTGGAGATGATTTTGGCCTGGTTGGGGGCAAAGAGCACCGGGTAGCGGCCGGGCCGTCCGTTTGGACGGCTTGCGTCGGGGCCGGAAGAGCTTCCACATCCCAGCTGTCATTCCCGCGAAAGCGGGGAATCCAGGGCGCGTCAAAACCGACAGCAGCTCAGCTCTTGATATTAGCCCACCTGCTTAGCCAGTGACGATGCGATTCCATCCGCCGACATAGGGCAGAGTTGTTGTCACTTGCGAAGTCTGAACCAAGATCAAGTCGATGAAGACAAACCTTGATCGAGATTGCATTGAGGTTCGCTCCTCTCGTCTCTCGATGCATCCCGCTGGACATTTTACATCACTATGGAGGCAACCCCATTGAAGGAGGTAAGCCATGAACAAGCTCTATGCTCTCGCCTCGGTTGGGTTCTGCGTAGCTTCGGCAGCCCTGATTACGTCGGCATCGTCTCTTCCGACGGAGGAAGTACCGAAGACCGAACCAGAGTATATCGCCAAGGCGAAGACCGCGGCCCCGCCGTCGGTGGTGAATAACGCCACGATCACCATGCCGCAGCCGGATGGGTCTTCTAAGACCGTCCAGACCGGATCGAACGGTTTCACGTGCTTTATCGACAAGTACGGAACGCCCGAATGCGATGACCAGAACGCCATGGAATGGCGGAAAGCTCTGCAAGCCAATCAGGCTCCGCCGAATAAGATTGGCCTAATTTTCATGCTTGCCGGTGACACCGGCACGAGCAATCACGATTTCACCGAACGGCACACGCACCAGCATTGGGTCCAGACCGGGCCGCACGTGATGATCGTCGGCGGCGCAGCACACGAGATGCTCAGTCCTTATCCACGCGATCTGGATGTCAAAGACGCGACGCAGCCCTTCGTCATGTTCCCTGGCAAGCCCAACGAACACCTCATGATCCCGGTGCACCCGCAAGAGCTTACCACGGGCAGCGCGCGGTGACGTGAGTGAACGCCGCCGTGCCTTGAGACCAGCGGCACGGCGGCGAGCGTCGACTAAAACCGCTTGCATCTCGCGGGGCGTCCACAGATGAGTACACGCCCTGTACGCCGCGGCCTCCCCGTAGGAATACTGGATCGCCGC
This sequence comes from Bradyrhizobium sp. CCGUVB23, assembly GCF_024199885.1. Lineage (NCBI taxonomy): Bacteria > Pseudomonadati > Pseudomonadota > Alphaproteobacteria > Hyphomicrobiales > Nitrobacteraceae > Bradyrhizobium > Bradyrhizobium sp. CCGUVB23. The sequence continues at coordinate 6,148,261 of NZ_JANADQ010000001.1, read as the reverse complement.
TCCAGTGTGTAATTGCGCACCAGGAGGGCGATGACACCGAGAATATGGTGAGCGCCTTTCACAAGTTCATCATTGCAAGCGCAGCGGAGCAATCGAGTCCGCGCTGATGCGCCTGTTTCGCTGATTGACTCGACGTGCCAATGCCTTACGCGGCGCAAGGCATCCCCGCCGGCGAATCGCCGTTCTACTTTGCATGGGGTTGTTTTCGATAGTTTGGTGGGAAGGGTCCCGATGAGCGGCCTCATCCGCTCTTCCGCTGCCGGGCGCTCGCCAGTAGGACCAGCATGAAGGACGCCGCCGTCATCAGCGTCGAGATCGCGGCAATGGTCGGATCGATCTCGTCGCGGAGCGCGGTGAACATGCGCTTGGTCAGCGGCTGGTACTGGCCGCCCGAGATGAACAGCGCGATGATGGTCTCGTCCATCGCCGAGATGAAGGCGAAGATCGCGCCCGCCACCACGCTCGACTTGATCTGCGGTAGCGTCACCGCGAAGAAGCTGCGCAACCGATTCATGCCGAGGCTGCGCGCGACCATCTCCTGCGCGGGATCGAAGCTTTGCAGGCCCGCCAGCACGGAGATGACGACGTAAGGCAGGCCCAGCATCACGTTGGCGAGCACGAGGCCCGGCAGGGTCGCGACCAGCCCGACCCTTGCATAGATGAAGAAGATGCCGACCGCAGTGATGATGATCGGCACCACGAGCGGCAAGAGCAGCGCCATGTGGATCACGCGCATGACGCGCAGTTTCGACTGGCTGATTGCGTAGGCCGCGGCGACGCCGAGCGGCGTCGCGATCACGACCGTGAAGGCCGCGACGATCAGCGTCACCTGCGTCGCCTGCATCCAGGCCGGATTTGAGAAATATTGCTGGTACCAGCGCAGCGACAGCGAAGGCGGCGGGAACGTCAGGAAGCGCGCGCTGGAAAACGAGATCGGCACAATAATCAGCACCGGCAGGATCAGATAGATCAGCACCAGTGCGGTAGCCGCGATCAAGACGATCCGGGCGGGCGAAATTGTTCTCATTTCTGCCCCAACACGCGATCGAGCGAGATGAAGCGGCTGACGACGAAGAAGATCAGGAGGACGCTGAGGAGGAGGACCACGGCGACCGCGCTCGCCGCCCCGAACTGGTTGTAGAGCTCGACATTGCGGCTCACCAGCATCGACACCATCACCGTGCGCCCGCCGCCGAGCAGCTCCGGCGTGATGTAGAAACCGAGGCACAGCACGAAGACCATGGTCGAGCCGGCGAGCACGCCGGGCAGCGACAGCGGCAGGAAGACGCGAAAGAAGGTGAACGCCGGACTGCCACCAAGGCTCGCACCGGCCTGCATCAAATCGTTGGGGATCTTCTGCATGGTGGCGTAGAGCGGCAGCACCATGAAAGGCAAGAGGATGTGCACGGTAGCGACCACCGTGCCAAAAGTGTTGTGGACCAGCGCGAGCGGCTCGCCGATCACGTCGAGATAGCGCAGGAACTGATTGATCACGCCGGTGCGCTGGAGCAGCGCGAGCCAGGCATAGGCACGCACCAGCACGCTGGTCCAGAACGGCAACACGACCAGCGCCAGGATGACGACACTCCACGCCTTCGGCACCGCGTTCGCGGCATAGGCCACGGGATAGCCGAGCACGAGCGCGAGCACCGTCACCAGAAGGCTGATCTCGAAGGTCAGCGCGAAGCTGCGCCAGTAGATGTCCTCGCTCAGAATGCGGCGATAGTGCTCGAGCGTGAAGCCGGCGTGGTAGATCGACTGCCACGCGAGCCAGCCGACCGGCAGTACGATCAGCAGGAGGATGACAAGCAGCGCCGGCGACACCAATGCCAGCATCAGGCCATCCTCACGGCGCTGATGCCTGAGCGAAGGATCTGGTTTTGATGTCGTCAACGCTGCCTCGCTGGTTGATCGGTCCGGTTCGGCGGCCGCCGAACCGGTTGGCTCACTTCTGCATGAACGCGGCCCAGCGCTTCTCGGCCGCCTCGCCTGCCGGCGACGACCACCAGGCATAGGACATCAGCGCTTGCTTCGCCGCGTTCGCGGGCTCGCTCGGCAATTGCGCGGCGCGCTCCGGCTTGATCACGCCGGTATCGAACGCCTTCGGGTTGCCCGGGCCGTAGTCGATGTTCAGCGGCAAATTGGCCTGATGCACGGGATCGACCGCCTCGTTGAGGAATTTCACCGCCGTCTCGAGATTCGGCGCACCTTTGAGAATGCAGAGCGAGGTGCTCTGCAAAATGCCCTGGTTGTAGGTGAAAGCGACCTTGGCTCCCTCCTTCGCCACCGCGCTGACGCGGCCGTTCCAGGCCATCTCCATGTCGACCTCGCCGTCGTTGAGGAGCTGCGCCGACTGCGCGCCCGATGTCCACCACACCGTGATGTTCGGCTTGATCTCTTCCAGCTTCTTGAAGGCGCGGTCGACGTCGAGCGGATAGAGCTTGTCGGGCGCGACGCCGTCGGCCATCAGCGCAGCCTCAAGCGTTGCAATGGGATGGTTGCGCAGCGCGCGGCGGCCAGGAAATTTCTTGACGTCCCAGAAATCGGCCCAGCTATTGGGCGCATCCTTCGGGAACGTCTTCTGGCTGAAGGCGAGCACGCTGGAGTAGAACTCGTAGGATACCGAATAGGGGTTGCGATAGGCCTCAGGCATCGCCGCGGCGTTCGGGATCTTCGAGAAATCGAGCTTCTCGATCAGCCCCTGCTCGCCGCCGCGCAGGCAATAGCCGGTCGGCGTGTCAACCACGTCCCAGATCGGCTTGCCGCTGCCGACCTGCGTCTTGATCGCGGGCCAGGCGTCGGGAATGGAATCCTGGTTGATGGTGATGCCGAGTTTCTTGGCGGAGGGATCGAGAATCGCCACCGTCTGCGCCTGCTGATAGGCGCCGCCCTGCGAGACGAAGGTGATCTGCTCGGCGGCATCAGCCGTCGTGCACGCAAGTCCAAACGCGCCGAGGGACGCGCCCAACATCGCATGTCCAAACCTGAAGCCCAGTTTCGTCGTCATCCTCGCCTCCTCTGTCGTCAACAAGAAACTCACTGTCCGATCGCGTCCAGGAACTGGTACCAACCGGCAACCATGCGCACGGCGGGTTCGCGGAACGAATAGAACGGAATGATCTTGAGGCGGCTCGCATCGAGCAGCCCGACATCAGGCTTTTCGCCGCGGACGAAGGCCGCGAGATAGCGGCCCATCAGGCTCGACATCGCGACGCCAGCCCCGTTGTAGCCCATGGCGAACAGCGTGCGCTCGTCGAGCCGGCCGATATGCGGCACCGAGTCCAGCGTCATGCCGACGAGGCCCGACCATTTGAACGCGAGCCGCACGTCCGCGAGATCAGGGAAAATGCCGACCATCGCCTTGCGCAGCGCGTCGACGGCGGATTCCGAATCCTGCTTGCCGAAGGCTCCGCGGCCGCCGAAGATCACGCGATTGTCGACCATGCGGAACCAGCGCATCATGCGCTTGGTCTCGGTGTAGGTGCGGCCCGTCGGCATCAGGCGTCCCGCGAGATTGCGCGGCAGCTGGTCGGTTGCGATGATCGCGCTGCGGAACGGGATCAGCGTGTGCTGCAAGTGCCGCGTCGCATCCGTCAGATCGGAATAGCTGTTGGTGGCAATGATCGCCTGCTTTGCGCGCACCACGCCTTGCGGCGTCTCGGCGAAGACGCCGCCTTGCTCACGTCGCAGCTTGAGGACCGGCGTGTCCTGGAAGACGGCGACGCCGCGGCGCGCCACACCGTCGGCGAGGCCGCGCACATAGTTGAGCGGATGGATGCCGCCGGAGCCGGGATTGAGCACGCCGCCGACGAAGATGTCCGAGCCGGTCTCATCGCGCACGCCCCTGGCGTCGAGGATGCGGACCTCCGCATCGCCCATCTCGCGCTTCATCCAGTCAGCCTCATTGATCGCGGCCTTCAACGTCGTCTCGTTGTGCGCGGCCTTGACCTGACCGGTCCGCGTCAACGCCGCGCTGGTGATGCCGAATTCAGCAACCAGCTTCTCGACGATGTCGGTGGATTCATGCGCGATCTCGTACATTCGCTTGGCCATGGCGCGGCCATGCGCGGCGTCGATCTCGCGGAACGACAGGCGAAACTTTGCGGTGATCACCCCGCCGTTGCGCCCGCTCGCGCCCCAGCCGGGGCGGTTCGCCTCCAGCACGACCGGCGACAGACCGCTCTTGGCAATGTGGTGCGCCGCGGACAGGCCGGTGTAGCCCGCGCCGATGATCACCACATCCGCCTGATGCTCGCCTGACAGGACCGGAAACTCGCGAGCAGGCTCCGCCGTGCTCGCCCAGAGCGAGTTGGCGGATGGCTGCGCGGTCCAATTCCCTGTCATGCGTCCGCTCATGCTCACACTGCGCCGATGGCGGCGTCGGCAAAGGCCTTCATGGTTGGGAAATGGAAGTCGGGCTTGGTCAGCGTCGGCACCTCCGGCGTTCCGCCGAAGCCGGCGAGCCCCTGGCGCCGCTCGATCCAGCACACCTTGTAGCCAAGTTTCCGCGCGATCCCGATGTCGTGGTATTGGCTCTGCGCGACGTGCAGGATGTCCGACTGCTTGTAGCCGAACGCCGACTGACGGCCTTTATTGTAGGCGAAGAATTCCGGATTTGGCTTTGCAACACCAGTCTCGTCGGCGCAGACGGTGTCGTCGAAGGGATTGCCGAGCGCATGCGCGTAGCAGGACAGCGCGACGCGATCGGCATTGGTCATCGCGACCAGGCGGAATTTCGTGCGCAGGCGCTTCAAGGCCTCGACTGAATCCGCGAACGGAGCCCAGCGCAGCACCGCGAGCTGGAACACGTCGCAGGATGCATCGTCGGCCGGCAGGCCCAGTTCCTTGGCGAGATAGCGATAGACGTGGAACATCACCTCGCTCGAGCGTTCGGGATGCGCATCGCGGCCGCGCTTGTAGGAGGCGAAGATCTTGTCGTCGCTGAGCTCGGCCGGCGTCTTGCCCGAGATCCTGCGCACCGCCGATAGCACACCGGCCTCGAAATCGATCAAGGTGCCGACGACGTCGAAGGTGAGGACCTTGAAATTGTTGAACGAGGCTTGGGATGACATTGGGCTTCTTCTCTTTGGTTGGAACGAGGTGGGATCTAGTCCACCCTCGGCACGACGATGGTGTCCTCGGGGTGGAGGGTGACGATGAGATTGCCGCCGACCGGCGGAATGCGGCGATAGGCCTCGTGATAGGTCGGCTGGCGCAGGCTGAGCGCAGAGCCGTCGGCAAGGCTGAGGAAGATACGCAGGCTCTCACCCTGGTAGACGATGTCGGTGACGGTACCGGTCAGCCGGTTGCAGGCCCCATCGCCCGCGCCATCGTCGATCAGAAGCTTCTCGCTGTGCACGGCGAGCATCAGCGCATCGCCCGGTGGGATAGCTCGGGCACTGCGCAGCACGGAATTGCCGAGCGCGACGCTGCATGAATCAATGCGGCGGACGGGCAAGAGCGTGGCTTCGCCGATAAAGCTCGCGACGAAGGAATCCGCTGGATGGTCGTGCAGGCGCGCGGGCTCGTCGATCTGTATCAGCTTGCCGTCCTTCATCACGGCGACGCGGTCGCTCATGGTCAGCGCCTCGCGCTGGTCATGGGTGACGTAGATGATGGTGGCGCCGATGCGCTTGTGCAGCGTGCGCAGCTCGATCTGCATGGATTCGCGGAGCTGCTTGTCGAGCGCTGAGAGCGGCTCGTCCATCAGGATCAGTTGCGGCTCGAAAATCATGGCGCGCGCCAGCGCCACGCGCTGGCGCTGGCCGCCAGAGAGCTGCGCAATGCCGCGATGCTCATAGCCGGACAGCCCCACCATGGCGAGTGCGGCGCGCACCCTGTCGGGCCAGGTCGATTTCGGCAGGCGGCGGGCGCGCAAGGGAAAGGCGACGTTCTCGCCGACACTCATATGCGGGAACAGCGCGTAGTTCTGGAAGACGACGCCGATCTCGCGCTTGTGCGGCGGCATGTAGGTGACGTCGCGGCCGCCGAAATGGATCGAGCCGGAGGAAGGCAGGATGAAGCCGCCGAGGATGCCGAGCAGCGTGGTCTTGCCGGAACCGGACGGGCCGAGCAGCGAGACGAACTCCCCGGCGCCGACATTGAGTGACACGTCATCGAGGGCGCGAACCGCGCCGTAAGCCTTGCTTGCGGACCTGATCTCGACGCTTTCCGCTCGTTTGTCCAACGATCGATCCTCGTCACACCCTAGGCGGCGCGCCTCACTGCACGCCATAAGCTTGTTTTATAGACTGGCCGTAGGATCAGCTTGCGATTGCAGCTTCATGAGCACGCAATCTTCTCTCCCAAGCCTTGTCTTTAGCCTGTCATGCCAATGACACCAGAGTTGGCAAAACTCGGCAATTGCCAAATTCTTACCGGCCGCATAACATCAAGTTATGCCCGAGCTCCGCCGAATGCTGCCCTCCTCAAACGCCCTGTTCGTCTTCGACGCAGCGGCGCGCAACGGCAGCTTCACTGCTGCGGCGGCGGAGTTGAACGTCACGCAGCCTGCGGTGAGCCGCATGCTCGGCCAGTTCGAGGAGCATCTCGGCGTTCGCCTGTTCGACCGCAAGGCGGGGCGCGCGGTGCTCACCGAGGAAGGCGAACTGCTGTATCGCCGCGTGCTCGAGGGCTTTCGCAGCATCGAGACCGGGCTGATCGAGATCGAGCGACGGCGCAAGGGTACCGAGACGGTCACCCTCTCCGTCTCTTCCGCCTTCACCACGCATTGGCTGATGCCGCGCATCGACAAGCTGCAGCGGCATTTTCCTCAAGTCGACCTTCGCTTCCAGCTCATCTCGGGGGCGCTGCGCGGGCCCGTCGAGAATGTCGATCTCGGCATGCGCTTTCGCGACAGCGAGGAGCCTTACTCCGGCGGCACGCTGGTCATGAAAGAAGTCATGTTGCCGGTGTGCAGCCCCACTTACATGAGCGAGGTGGAGCCTGCGGAAGGCAATACCGTCATTCGTCTCGCCGAGACGCCGGGCGATTGGGCGGCGGATTATCCAAAGTTTCTCACGAAGCGCCGTGGCCCATCCAAGGCGCTGAGCTTCACCGATTATGCCGTCGTGGTGCAGGCCGCGCTGCTCGGCCAGGGCATCGCGCTCGGCTGGCTGACCGTCACCTCGCACTGGCTGCTCACCGGCGCCCTGGTCCCCGCGTCCGACGCGCTCACCACCACGCGCCGCATTTGCGAATTCCTGCCGCCGCGCAACCGACCGATGCGGCCCCTTGCCGCCGAAATCCGCGACTGGATCATCGGCCAGATGCGCAGCGAGATCGCGGCGATCGACCAGCTGTATCCCAAGCTCGATCTGATGACCGCCTGCTATTGATGCGTGATCGCGCGGATCGCACCGCGCAGCTCGGCGAGGCCGCGCAGGCGGCCGATCGCGGTGTAGCCGGGATTGGTGCGCTTGGTCGCGGCGAGATCATCGAGCATGCGATGGCCGTGGTCGGGGCGAAAGACGATCTGCTTGTCCGGCGCGCGCCGCGCGTTCTCCTTCAGGAGTGCCTTGAGCACGGCGACCATGTCGACGTCGCCATCGAGATGATCGGACTCGTAGAAGGACAGGCCGTCGGCCTCGCGTTTGGTCGCACGCAGATGCGCGAATGCGATGCGCGGGCCGAAGCGCTCCGCCATCGCCGGCAGGTCGTTGTCGGCGCGCACGCCGAGCGAGCCCGTGCACAGGCAGATGCCGTTGGCCTTTGACGGCACGGCATCGAACAGCGCCTGATAATCGTCAGCCGTGGAGGCGACGCGCGGCAGGCCGAACAACGGACGCGGCGGATCGTCGGGGTGCAGCGTCAGCGACACGCCCAACTGCTCCGCCACCGGCGCGACGCGCGCGAGGAATTCGGCGAGATGCTGGCGCAGGATCTCGGGCGTGATGTCGCGATACTGCTCGAGCCGGTCGCGGAATTGCGGGATGGTCATCGGCTCGGTGGTCGAACCGGGCAGCGCGCTGGCGATGGCCGTGATGAGATAATCGATGTCCGCCTGGCTCATCTTTTCGAAGAGCTTTTTCGCACGCGCCTGCGCTTCGGGCGAATATTCCTGAGGTGCCGCTGGCCGCTTCAGGATGTGCAGCTCGAATGCTGCAAAGCGATCCTGATCGAAGCGCATGGCGCGGGCGCCGTTCGGCAATTCCCATTCGAGATCGGTGCGGCACCAGTCGACCACCGGCATGAAGTTGTAGCAGATGATCTTGATGCCGGAGGCGGCGACCGCTTCCAGGCTCGCGATCCACGCCTCGATGGAGCGGGTTGCCTTAGCCCCAAGCCGCTTGACGTCGTCGGGGATCGGGATGGATTCCACGACCGACCAGGTCAGTTGCGTGCGGCCGGGCTGGCCCTTTTCGATGAAATTCTTGCGCTCCTCGACGCCTTTGCGCGTCCATGCCTCGCCGATCGGCACCTGATGCAGTGCGGAGACGATGTCCGTCGCGCCGGCCTGCCTGACATCATCGAGCGACACGGGATCATCGGGCCCGTACCAGCGCCATCCCTGCAGCATCATGACATTCCTCCCGGCTCAGTTCGCGGTCAGCACGACCTTGACGCTCTGCGAGCGGTCGAGCGCCAGCCTGAGCGCATCGGGCGCCGTCGACAAGGGGCGCTCGGCCGTGACCAGCGACAGCACATCGACGCTGCCATTGGAAATCAGTTCCACCGCGGTTGCGAATTCGAAACCGAAGCGGAACGAGCCGCGCAGGTCAATCTCCTTGGCCATCACGGCATTTGCCGGCGTCGGAATCTGGCCGCCCGGCAGGTTGCCGATCTGCACCACCGTGCCACCACGACGCACGATGCCAATGGCGCTGGCAAGGCCCGCAGCCGTGCCCGAAACCTCGAACGCGACGTCATAGGGACGCACAGCGGCCTGCGCCCTCAGGCCTTCCTCGCCGCCCGAGACGTTCTCGACGTGGGATGCGCCGAGCCGGGTTGCGAAGGCAAGCGGCGCGGGCGCGATGTCGGCGACCGTGACGTCCGCCATGCCGGCGCGGCGCGCCGCGAGCATGGTGAGCAGTCCGATCGGCCCGGCGCCGAAGATGATACCGCGTTTGCCCTTGACGTCACCGGCGCGCGCGACGGCGTGGAGGCAGACCGCGAGCGGCTCGGCGAGCGCCGCGGCCTGATAGGAGACGTGATCCGGGATCCTCACGCACTGTGCCGGGATCGCATCGAAGTAATTGGCAAAGCCGCCCTGCATGTGCGGAGTTTTCGACGCCGAGCCCATGAAGAAGATATTTTCGCAGAGGTTCGGCCGGCCCTCGCGGCAGGCGACGCAATGGCCGCACCAGCGCGACGGATTGACGGCGACACGGTCGCCGACCTTCAGGTTCGGCGCGGCTCCGGCGATCTCCACGACCTCGCCGGAGATCTCATGTCCCAGCACCAGCGGCGACTTCACGACGAAATCGCCGGTGCGGGCGTGGCGGAAGTAGTGCATGTCCGAACCGCAGATGCCACCGGCACCGAAGCGGATGCGCACCATGCCTTCGCCAAGCTTCTCGAGCGGGTGCTCGATCATGCGCAGGTCTTCGGGTCCGAACAGGGTTGCAGCGAGAGCGACTGAGGTCATTTGGAGAGTCCCATATATTTAGGCAGCCAGAGCGTCAGCTCCGGAATGTAGGTGATGGCGATGAGCGCCAGGATCAGCGGCACCAGCCAGGGCAGGATCGCCATGGTGGTGCGTTCCACGGAGAGTTTTGCCACCCGCGCAAGCACGAACAGCACCATGCCGAGCGGCGGATGCAACAGGCCGATCATCAAGTTCAGCGTCATGATCAAGCCGAAATGGATCGGATCGATGCCGAGCTTGAGCACAATCGGCAGCAGGATCGGCACCAGGATGGTGATCGCCGCGATGGTATCGATGAAGCAGCCGACGAACAGGATCAGGATGTTGGCCAGCAGCAGAAACACCCATTTGTTGTGGGTGACGCTGAGCATCCAGTCGGAGAGCGTCTGCGCCGCCTGCGACACCGTCAACAACCAGGCAAATATCGAGGCTGCTGTGACGATGAACAGCACCGAGGCCGTTGTCTCGATGGTGTCGAAGGTCGCCTTCGCCACCGTCTTGAACGTCATGGTGCGATAGCGCACCATGCCAAGGAACAGCGACCAGATCACCGCCGCGACGGCTGCTTCCGTGGGCGTGAACCAGCCGAGCGTCATGCCGCCGATCAGGATCACTGGCGCCATCAGCGCCATCACCGCCGAGAAGTCGAAGTACCAGTCGATCGCGAGCAGCGCACCGAGGCCGATGACGACGGCCGTGTTGGTCGAGACGCCGGCGAGCGTCATCAGCCAGATCGCGAGCGGGAAGCTGAAGACGATGATGACCTCGAGTCCTGCCGAGCCGAGCTGCGGCCAGGAGAATGGCGTGTCGCTGCCCCAGCGATTCCTGTGGGCGAAATAGGCAACCGTCGCCATCATGAACAGCGTCATGACGACACCCGGGATCACGCCTCCGAGAAACAGCGCGCCGATCGAGACGTTGGCCATCATGCCGTAGATCACGAAAGGCAGCGACGGCGGAATGATCGGACCAAGCGTGGCGGACGCGGCCGTGACACCGACTGAGAATTCGGTGGTATAGCCGTGGTCCTTCATCGCCTTGATCTCGATGGTACCGAGACCGGCGGCGTCCGCGATCGCGGTGCCGGACATGCCGGAGAAGATCACCGAGCCGATGATGTTGACGTGTCCGAGGCCGCCGCGCATCCAGCCGACCAGCGCGACCGCGAATTTGTAGATGCGTCCCGTTACGCCGGCGATGTTCATGAGATTGCCGGCAAGGATGAAGAAGGGCACGGCGAGTAGCGGAAAGCTCTCGACGCCCGCGATCATGCGCTGCGCCAGCGTGACGTCGGGCGTCACGCCGCTGACCAGGATATAGAGTAGCGAGGACACCGCCATGGCGAGCGCCACGGGCAGTCCAAGCAGCATCAGGATGAGAAAGCCCCCAAGCAGTAGCAGCATGGCATCACCCTTCCGTTCCGTCGTAGGCGCCGGGACGTTCGAGGATCGAATAGCCCTGCCGCCAGTTTTCGAGCGCCACCTGCACGGACCGGACGAACATCAGCACGAAGCCGAGCAGCGCGAGGTAGTAGACATAGTTCTTGGGAAAATTGATCGTGGTCATCGGCTCGTCGCCAATCACCTGGATGTAGATCCAGACCAGGCGGATGGCGTAGCCGAAGAACGCGATGCGGATCAGGTCGATCACGGTCGACAGCGCGCGTGCCGCGGGGTGCGGCAGATAGCGGTAGACGAGATCGACCTGGATGTGCCGCGACAGCCGCACGCACATCGACGAGCCGATGAAGACCACGCCGATCAGGCAATAGGTCGCGATCTCCTCGGTCCAGGCATAGCTGTCGTTGAGGACGTAGCGCGTGAAGAACTGGAGGAAGACGCAGAGCGCCATCACCCAGAAAATCGCGAGCGCCAACCAGTCCTCGAAGGCGTAATGGCCGAGATCGACCTTCGGCGTCGCCTCTTCCTCGAAGGTGTGGGCGATCTCATCCGCGGTGATCTGCCGGTGCATTTCGGCGGTGGACATGTGTTTTCTCCCAAAAACTGACGGCGCGTGATTGGCTCACGTCATTCCGGGGCGATGCGTCAGCATCGAACCCGGAATCTCGAGATTCTCAGGTGCGCGACTGCGCACCACAGTTCTCGCTTCGCGAGCCCCGGAACGACGGCCCGCCGTCACTTCACCGCCTGGATGCGCTCCCAGTCGGCCTTGCGATAGCCCATGCTCTCGAACGCAACGTTCTTCATCACGGTGTCGCGGAACTCATTCTTGTCGACCTCGGTCACCGTCAGGCCCTTGTCCTTGAAGAAGCCGATCAGCTTGGCTTCGTTCTGCTTGATTTCCTCGGTCGCCTTCGCAGCCGCTTCCTGGGCGACGTCGGTGAAGATCTTCTTGTCCTCGTCGCTGAGCTTCTTCCAGAGCGCGCCCGACACGACCGTGTTGAGGTGATCGACGATGTGGCCTGTCAGAACGATGTGCTTCTGCACCTCGTAGAACTTCTTGGCCTCGATCGTGGTCAGCGGGTTCTCCTGGGCCTCGACGGTGCCGTTTTGGAGCGCGAGATAGACCTCCGCGAACGCGATCGGCGCGGTGTTGGCGCCGCAGGCCCGCGGCATCGCGAGATAGGCCGGCACGTCAGGGACGCGCATCTTGAGGCCCTTCAAGTCGGCGCAAGTCTTGATCGGCTTGTTCGACGAAGTCTGGCGCACGCCGTAGTAGGTCACCGCGATGATGTGATGGCCGCTCTTGTCCTCATAGCCCTTGGCGAGCTCCTTGAAGATGTCGCTCTTGGTGTAGGCCAGGAGATGGTTGGCATCGCGGAAAGTGTAGGGATAGTAGGTCACGCCGATCGGCGGGAAACTCTTTGCGGCAAAGCTCGAGCCGGAGATGATGATGTCGACCGAGCCGAGCGACAGGCCCTGGTTGAGGTCCGTCTCCTTGCCGAGCTGGGAGGCCGGATAGACGTCGATCTGATAACGCCCATTGGTGCGTTTGCCGATCTCCTGCGCGGCCCAGACGGAGGCGGTATGGAACGGCTCCGAGGTCTCGTAGACATGGGCCCATTTGAGCTTGGTCTGCGCCACCCCGGCATTGGTCGCAGCCAGCATTGCCGCGACTGAAGCCGCCAGCACAATCGTCATCTTCCTGAACACTGATTTTTCCTCCATTGTCTAAGTCTTGTTTGCCCGGTCCGATGGTCCGGGCCGCCCAAAGTCATCGCCGCCGCGCGCCGCTGCTCGCGGCCTGCTTTTTTGGCGGTCGTTTTGGCTTTGACGGACGCGCGGCCGATCGTGCCGCCCCGCTGCGGGCGGACGCCGGTGCCCCGCCGGCCTCGGCTCCGAAATTTCGTGCAAAGCGCTCCTGCGAGCGCGCCAGATGATCGCGCATGGCGTCACGGGCAGCCTCGGGATTGCGCGCCGCAATGGCGTTGCGGACGACGCGGTGCTCATCGAGCGCGGCGCGCCAGGTGCGCGGGCTTTCGAAGTAATGCGCGAGCTGCGAAAAATAGGGATTGAGGCGCTGGTCGAAGAGCTCGCCGACGACGCGCACGAGAACGGCATTGCCGAGACTGCCGGCGATCGCGACGTGGAAGGCACGATCGTGGACCATCGAGGCTTCGCCGGGATGCTCGACGTTCTCCATCGCGATCAGGGAGGCGTCGATGCGCGCGAGATCGTCCTTTGTCGCCACGCGCGCGGCCTGCTCGGCGATGGCGCCTTCGAGGAATTCGCGAGCGCGGAGCAGCTCGAACGGACCTTCGATCAGCGTTGCGGGAACGGACGTTGCGGGACTAGCGAGCTCGATCACGTAAATGCCGGAGCCGACGCGGATGCGGACACGGCCTTCGACCTCGAGCGCGATCAGGGCTTCGCGCACCGTCGGCCGCGATACCCTGAGCTGCTCGGCGAGCTCGCGCTCGGTCGGCAGCCGGCTTCCGACAGCGTACTCGCCGCTGTCGATCAGAGCCCGCAATTGATCGGCGACCTGGCGATAAAGCCGTCTCGCCTCCACAGCTTCCAGCGGCACGCTGGCCTCCCTGAGAGGGCCTGTCCGGGGCGACGATCCCCGGCGACCCGCCAATTTTGGAAAATTGGTCTTACCAATTGACCAGAGCATTGACCGAGGATGGCCGGCATGTCAAGCAGCGGAAAAGTAAAGGGGGAGACGACCATGCGGCTTGGCCGCGCCAATCTCGACCAGCTGCCGTCCGGCATCCGCCGCCCGGCCTACGACCGTTCCCGCGTCACGCCTGGCATCGTGCATCTGGGCTTAGGGGCCTTTCATCGGGCCCATCAGGCCGTCGTCATCGACGATTGCCTCGCGGCCGGCGCGCCCGCCTGGGGCATCATCGGCGCGAGCCTGCGCAGCCCCGATACCCGCGACGCGCTCTCCCCGCAGGATCATCTCTACACGGTCGCGGTGCGCTCGGCCGAAGGCACCGACCATCGCGTGATCGGCGCGCTCGTCGGCAGCGAGGTCGCGCGCGAGGATCCGTCGCGACTGATTGCGAAGATGGCCGATTCCGCCATCCGCATCGTCTCGCTCACGGTCACCGAGAAGGGCTATTGCCACACGCCGCAGACCGGCGATCTCGATGAGCGGCATCCGGACGTCGTGCATGACCTCAACAATTTCGACGCGCCGCGTTCGGCGCCCGGCTTCATCGTCGCCGCGCTGGCGCGGCGGAGGACGCAAGGGCTTGCCCCCTTCACCGTGCTGTGCTGCGACAACCTCGCGGCCAACGGTCGCACCGTGCAACGGATCGTCACGCAGTTTGCCGCGCTGCGGTCGAAGGATCTCGGCAAGTGGATCTGCGAGAACGTCGCCTTCCCCTGCACCATGGTCGACCGCATCGTCCCGGAAACGACCGATGCCGATCGCGCGGCTATCTCAACCGCGCTCGGAATGCAGGATGCCTGGCCGGTGATGACCGAGCCGTTCACGCAATGGGTGGTCGAGGATCGTTTCTCCGCGGGCCGCCCCGATCTTGCCCCCGCTGGTGTCGAGCTCGTCACTGACGTCAAGCCGTTCGAGCTGATGAAGCTGCGGCTGCTCAATGCCAGCCATTCGGCGCTGGCCTATCTCGGCTATCTCGCGGGCTACGAGACCATCGCCGACACCATGCGTGATCCGCACTTCGCAAGGCTTGCCGCGGGCGTGATGGAGGATGCTGCGGTGACGCTGACGATGCCGGCAGGCACCGATCTTTCCGCCTATCGGGCGTCGCTGCTGAAGCGCTTTGCCAATCCGGCGCTGCACCACCGCACCTGGCAGATCGCCATGGACGGCTCGCAAAAGCTGCCGCAGCGACTGCTCGGCACGATCCAGGACCGGTTGCGCCGGGACCTGCCGATCGAGACGCACGCGCTCGCGGTCGCAGGCTGGATGCGCTACGTCACGGCAATCGACGAGCAGGGCCGCGCAATCGACGTGCGCGACCCGCTTGCGCGCGACTTCGCAGGCATTGCGCACGAGCAAGGTCCGGTTGCGGAGCGTCTTGCTCCGGCGCTGCTTGGCATTGGCAAGGTGTTCGGCTCGCTCGGCACCAACCCGCGGCTGCGCGAGGTGGTGACCGACGCGCTTGGCAAGCTCTATGCGCATGGCGCTCGGCGGACGGTGGAGAGCTGCTGCTCCTGATCCCAAAATCCTGACGGTTAGACGCCAAGCGCGGCTTCGCCCGGCTCACGCCCGGGCACGCTCAGATGGACCTCGTGCCCCTGACGGATTGCGAGCGAGGCTGCGGCGGCGGCCGACTCGAAGGCCGATTCCTTGGTCTCGTACTCGCCGTTGATGTTGCCGTCATGCAGCACGCCCCATTGGTCGCGCACCGGCACGATCGCGTATTGAGCAAGTCCCATGGGTCCCTCTCCCGAGGCTCGATCTTGTTGCGTTCGCCGGATACAACGCTGGCCATGAGCCGCCGTTCCGCCGGAACACCACAGCCCAATCGACGGAAATTGCTCTTGATTTTTACCCGCGGTTGGCCCACCCGGGAGGTATGAGCAAGAGCGCGATCATCGCCGTCAACGCAGCCTTCTATGCCGCCTTCGCGGCCGGCGACGTCGCGGCCATGGAACGGCTGTGGGCCGACGACGACGGCATCTCCTGCGTCCATCCCGGCTGGCCCGGCATCATCGGCCGCGCCACGGTGATGGGGAGCTGGCGCGACATCCTGCAGAACCCGAGCCGGCCGCAGATCGCCTGCGCGGAGCCGCATGCGATCGTCGAAGGCGACAGCGGACGGGTGCTGTGCATCGAGATCGTCGACGGCACCGCGCTTGCCGCCACCAATCATTTCCGGCGCATCGGCAACGCCTGGCTGCTCGTCCATCACCAGTCGAGCCCGATTGCGCAGATCGTCGAACAGACGCACGACGATCCACCGGGACCGAGCCGCAGCTTCCACTAAAGCGCGATGAGATTGGAAGAATCGTCATCGCGCTTTTAGTCTATTGTTTGAGCATGATCTCCGCGCAAACGCGTTCCGCGTTTGTCGCGAGGGAAAACCGCTACACGCTTTGCGCTAACGCGGCCCTTCGGGTCCGGGTCATGCTCGAGCGCAGATCACCAGCTCGGCAGCACCGCACCCTTGAACTTGGTCAGCACGAACTCCTTGACCTCTGGCGTGTGGTAGCTGTCGACGAGGATCTTGACCCACGGCTTGTTCTTGTCGGCGGCGCGGACGGCGATCAGGTTGACGTAGGGCCCCTTGGGATCCTCGCGCAGAATCGGGTCCTTCACCGGATCAAGTCCGGCCTGCGTCGCGTAGTTGGTGTTGATCGCCGCAGCATCGACGTCGTCGAGCGCGCGCGGTGCCTGTGCCGCATCGACTTCGATGAATTTCAGCTTTTTAGGATTTTCGGTGATGTCGAGCACCGTCGGCTTGAAGCCGACGCCATCCTTCAGCTTGATCACGCCCTTGTCGCGCAACAGCAGCAGAACGCGCCCGCCATTGGTCGGATCGTTCGGGATCGAGACCTTGCCGCCGTCGGGAATGTCGGCCCAGTTCTTGTGCTTCTTCGAATAGACCCCGATCGGGAAATTGACGGTCAGCCCCACCGCCTCGATCTTGTAGCCGCGATCGGCCTTCTGGTTGTCGAGATAAGGCTGGTTCTGAAACGAGTTGGCCTGGATGTCGCCGGCATCGAGCGCGGCGTTCGGCACGACATAGTCGGAAAACTCGACGAGCTGGATATCGAGCCCGTTCTTCGCTGCGATCGGCTTCACCGCCTCGAGGATCTGCGCATGCGGCCCCGGGGTCACGCCAATCTTGATGGTCTCCGCCGAAGCCGCCGCCGACCAGGCGGCGAGCACGGTCGAAAGAATCAGAACGGAACGAAACGACATTCTTGGTCTCCAACGGAATTCATGGTCACTGGCCCCCGTCATCTCTCGCTTGGCCGGCGAAATCAATGAAATGGAAGTTCAAATTTGCCGTTGCAACGGGGTGCGGCTTCTCCGCACGCGGCCAAAAGGGGAATGGAGGCGGCGTCGCAACGGTGGCTGTTCCTCATCCTGAGGAGCGCGAAGAACGCGTCTCGAAGGATGATGGCCCGGCAGGTGGCCCTCGTCCTTCGAGGCGCGCGCAAGCAGGATAAGGGATCGATACCGTTACCGACGGCCCCGCTGCCGATGATGCGTGTCAGCTCGCGCCGGAGCCGCCCTGCACGATCTTCTCGTTCAGCTTCTGATCGACGGTCTCGACCGTGCGGTCGATCTCGGCATTGGGGACGCCGAGCTGATGCGAGATCAGCTTCACCAGGAGATCGACCCGCTCGATGAACGGCGCGCCGGCGGCGACCGCGCGTGCGGCAGACGACGGCTTGAGCAGGCTCTCCGCCGCCTTGGCGTATTTCTCGAATGGCACCTGATCCTTCGGATCGGCGCCGAGACGCCGCGCGAGCGCATCGACGTGATCGTAGATCGATTGCGAGCGCTTCAGATCAGTGTGCACGGCATCGCGGATCGACTGCGGCTCGTGCGGCGTGATGCAGCGGTAGTTGCCGGTGAGCAGCATCGACCATTTCGCGAGCGGCACGAACAGCGAGTCGAACACCTTGAGCTTCACGGGCACGTCGTGGCCGTCGAGCGTGACCGCTTCGATATCGGCCTCGAGCTCGCGCAGCACCTTGTTGTGCTTCTCGTCCTCGAACACCGACGCCTTGAAGTTGGTGGGCAGGCCGACGTGCAGCACGTTCGCCGCTTCTTCCGGCGGACGGAAGGCTTGCGGATCGGGTGAGCAGAGCGTCACCAGCCCCGGCTTGAAGCGCTCCCACACCTGCGCATTGGTATAGGCTTCCTCGAGGTCCATGCCTGACAGCGCCGGGATGCGCTTGAGGTAAGGCAAGGGCGGCATATTCATGATCGACAGGCAGGGAAGCCCCGCTTCCGCGATCTTGATCATGAGCACGCGCACGGTGTGATTGGTGTATTGCGGCTCCTGCATCGCAAGGCCGACGAGATCATAGCGGGAGACGTCGACATTGCCCGGCGTCACCGCGTCGAGCTTGCCGGGCAGGTCGCGCGAGAAGATCGCGCGGTGCACCGCCTCGTCGCGCAGCTTGATACGCACTTCGGTACCGTCGCGATTGATCAGCTCGGCCGTCTTTGCCCGGCACACCAGGGTCACATTGTGACCCGCCATCAAAAGCTTGGTCCCCAGCAGGGAGCCGTAGGAGGCCCCAAGGATCAAAATGTTGCGCGCCATGCTCTCTCTTTCACAAACAATCTCTGCGATCCCAGACCTCCTGGGCGGCGCGACGATGCCAAGTCTCTAAGCGCCTTGCGGTTTTACCCCCACCACATCGGGTATTTGGTATGCCAGCAATGTGGAGCGGTGTCTATCGTGAATTGACGAGCTCTCGCAATCGCCTCGTGGAGGCGGTTCAAATCATTGCGCGCCCCTCCGCGCCAACGCTGCCTGGGCCTCTACCGCAGCCCGGCCCACATTTCGTGACGACTATCGAACCTTCGCTTTCCCGAGCTGAGGCGATTCGCCTTATTCGATAAATCAGAATTATTGCAAATATCGATATCTCCCCGCTGCCTGCGCTCGCCGGGGCCCTCCCGGAACCAACTCAAATTTGAGCGATTCCATTGCACCGACGTTAAGTCAGGTTAGAGGCGCGGGCCCGGGCTTTACCGCTCGTTCAAGCATGTGATGGCGAAGTGGCGCTGTTTCCTCGAGTTGTTTTGCTTTTAACATTTTCAAGCCGCGAGTTGCCCCCATGGTCGAAACCACGTCGCTCCTGCTCGATCTGGAAGAGACTGTTGCAAAAGGAAATCCCGAGAGCTGTCTGCGGGCGATGTGGCACGCGACCGATCTCCTGATCGCTGGGACCTATTCCGAAGACCAAATCTGGACTTTCGGCGAGATCATCGGCCGCCTTGCCCAGGAGATCGAAACGACGGCACGTGCGCGGCTGGCGGGAAAACTGGCCGCCAGCAACAATGCGCCCTACAAGCTGACGAGCCAGCTCGCCTCCGACGACTGCATCGACGTGGCCTGGCCTATCCTCAGGCAATCGCAGCGCCTGGACACCGAGACCTTGATCGCTTGTGCCAGGAGCAAGAGCCAGCAGCATCTGCTCGCGATCTCCCAGCGACAGTCTGTTCCAGAGGCCGTGACTGATGTCCTCGTGGTCCGCGGCGGCAACGAGATCGTCAACTCGGTCGCGGCAAACAAGGGTGCAAGCTTTTCGACTTCCGGCTTCCTGCACCTCGTGCGGCGTTCCGAAGGAGATTCGATCCTCGCTGAATCCGTCGGGCTGCGAAAGGACATCCCCCGGCATCTGTTCCATCAGCTTATCGCCAAAGCTTCCGCAGAAGTGCGTGAGAAGCTCGAGCGCGAGCGGCCCGATATCGCGCCGCAGATTCACCGGGTCGTCGTCGACATCACCGGCGCGGTGCACGCCAGATTCGGCCCGGCTTCCAAGGATTATTTCACCGCCAAGCGGACGGTCGCAAAGCTGCACGAGCGCGGCGAGCTGACCGAAGACAAGGTCTTCGAGTTCGCCCACTCTCTCAAGTTCAACGAAACGGCCGTCGCGCTATCCTTGCTGTGCCCATTGCCCGTCGACATCGTCGAACGCGCATTGATCGAACGGGATCGCGAGCCTGCACTGATCCTGGCCAGATCGCTGAACTTCTGCTGGCCGACCACGATGGCACTTTTGTTCCTCGGGGCACCCAACTATCGCATCACGGCCGGCGAGCTCGAACGGTTGAAGCTCGATTTTCATCGTCTCGACGGCAAGGCCTGCCGAGGAATCATCGCCCTGTACCGATCCCGCAAGGACGAAGCCGGAAGCGGCCCCTTCCAGCGTCCCCGGAACGCGATCTAGCGGTCGTCCCGCGGGCCCTTGATGCAGGGACGTCCTGCGAGAAATCGCCATCGCCGTGCTCGCCGACGAACACGTTTTCCGCTATTGGACCGGTGGATCTGCCGGGCTTCATCCTCGCCGGACTTTGCTGCGCGAATGCCGGAGCTTCTGGTGAACCGGCTCCTCGGGCGTACGCCGGTGCGCGGCCCGTCGCAATCGCGGAGACATTACGATGACCGTCACCATCTACCACAATCCCTCTTGCGGCACCTCGCGCAACACGCTCGCGATGATCCGGCAGAGCGGCGCCGAGCCCGTCGTCATCGAATACCTCAAGACACCGCCGACACGCGAACGGCTCAAGGAGCTGGTTGCAGAGATGGGGATTTCGGTCCGCGCTCTACTGCGCGAAAAAGGCACGCCCTATCGGGAGCTCCGCCTCGAAGACCCGAACTGGACCGACGACCAGTTGCTCGATTTCATGATGGCGCATCCCATCCTCATCAACCGTCCGATCGTCGCGACGCCGAAGGGCGCGCGACTGTGCCGGCCCTCGGAGGCCGTGATCGACCTTTTGGACGAACCCGTCGGACGTTTCGTGAAGGAAGACGGCGAGGTGGTCGAGCCGCGCTAAGCTTCAATCGCATCGCGAACGGCAGCCGCGTCACGCTTGCGGATCCGCGTCGCGATATCGCGATGCGCCCCATGACAATTCGCGCCCCTCGTATTTGTCGTAGATTTTCAGAAGACTTTAGCCGAGCAATTTACTCGAATTTTCGTCCTGATGCCCTAGGTCCCTGCCGGGTTCCATCCGGTTTCGCGAAGCAACATTGCGGCGGCGTGTGGAGCTGTTCACGAGCAGTCTCGCCAGCGCACCGATCACGCGGCGAGCGGCTCCATCAATATCCGGTCTGACTTGGCGAGCCGGCTTGGCGCGCCAGCTTCGCAAGTCAGCCGGGCAAGGCGAACTTTGAATGACGATTTTGGAATGACGATGAATTTGGCACGCGAGTCGATCGAGCTTTTGGGGCAGCTCGCGCGGATTTTCCTGTTTGAAGAGGTCAAGCACGGCTTGCGCGATCGGGAATGGATGGCGATGCGCTTCCTTGCCCGCGCAAACAGATTTTCGCGGACGCCTTCGGCGCTGGCGAGCCATGTCGGCACGACCCGTGGCACGGCGTCCTACATCATCCAGGAGCTGGAGCAAAAGGGATATCTGGAGAAGACGCGATCGGCCAAGGACAAGCGTTCCGTGACGCTGAGCGTGACGCAGCAGGGCAAGAAGTTTCTGGTACGCGACCCCGTCAATGCCCTGGTGGATGCGATTGCGCTGCTCGACGAGGAGCGCAAGACGAGCTTTCGCGACGCGCTACGTCGCGTACTGGACCAGTCGGATACCGGCCAGCAGCGGCACCGCGCCGACATTTGCCGGGGCTGCATGTTTCTGAGGGAGACGCGTAGCAATCCCGAGAGCGGGACGCCTGCCGAGTTCACCTGCCGCCTGTTCCGCGCCATCATCACGGACGTCGAGACCGAGCTGTTGTGCACGAGCTTCGAGCAGCGCAGGCAATAACGCGGGATCAGGGCGCCGTTTTCCGCGCCGGCAGAACCGCGCCGGCGCTGGTCAGCACGAGCAAACGCCCACTGTCGCTTTTGATCTCCTCGATGCGGCCGAGGCCCGGCACCTGTTGTCCGAGGATGGCCTCGACGACGCCGTTCGGCCCCTGAAGGATCGCGATGCCTTCATAGGCCTGACGAACCGACCAGCCCTTGACCACCTTCTTCGGAGGCGTCGCGTGCTCTGACGGCGACACCGAACCAGTGATCTCGGTGCCAGGGCCTGCCGACGCCACGACCGCCATGGGCTGGCCGGCAGACGCCGTCTGGGAGGCGACGGGAGCCGGCATAGGCGTCTGCGCCTGAGCGAGCTTCTCGAGCTTCGCGGTCGAAGCCGAGTTGACGCGCTCGATGCGGTCGAGATTCTCGGCGAAGCGACCGAAGCGATCACTCGTCGTCTTGCTCGAGAGATCGACGGCGGTCCGCAAGCCGTCGAGATTCTCCGAGACACCGGAGACCTGACGGCGTAACTGCGCGACTGTCTCGCGTAAATTCCTGATCTCGGCGCTGGTCGCCGCATTGGTCTGGCTCGGCTGCGTGGTCAGATAGGCGATGACGCCGGTGCAGGCGCTGACCACCAGACCAACCGCGATCGCCAGTGTCGCAAGCGGTACCACCCAGGAGGGACGCGGCGCCGGCGGCTTGGAGACGATCACGGCCGGCCGCACCGCGACCGACGCGGGCTTCGGTATCGCCATCTTGTCCAACCGGGCTTTGGCGCGAATACGCTTGAGCCCTTCGAGCGCTTCCTTTGCAACCGCTTCATCCGCCGCAACAGCCGACGCATTCCTGGTGCCCGCCTGAGGCGCGGCAGTGCGTGGCGAAGGGCCCTTACCTTTCGGATCTTGCGCGTCGCGGCGCTGCGTCGCTGCCCCCGACATGTCTGCCGGTCCATTCGGACGAGCCTGTCCATCGGACGACATTCAAAATGCTCCGTCTCGGTTCTTCTCACTGTTCGCGAAGCTAGATCGCCAAGCTTGTCCGAAACCGGCGCGGATGTCCGTTCGTCATGCCGGATACGACGCAACCAAGCGTAGTGCGCCGGCACGACACTCTGCAGTGCGGCATCAAAGCAACAGCGCGATCGCGATTTGCATTTGCGGCGTTTGTCTGGCGCTACCTGAGTCAAATTGGCGCACCCGCCTCAAAGGCTCAGGTGTCGATGCAGGAGTCAAAATCCGCTTCCGAAGCGCGTTTACGCAAGCGCACAAAATGCCCGTGATTTCATGGCGTCGGCGACCGATCGAACCGGAACACGACAGATGTAGTAAGGATGCTTAATCAACTGTTACGTTCTGAAATACCAAGAAGCAACCAGTAAAAACAAATAACATCAAGCCCGCTTACCAAGAGGTTTTTTCCGCGCGCTTGATCGGAATTCGGCAATTGTTACGGTCCTACTCAAGTGATTCTCGCCAGTTGGCGAGGAGAACGACACGGTTCAGCAATGTTCGGACGCAATCCGTAACTCGACGCAGCCGGACCAAATCGTTTCTCATCTGCTTCGCGAGGCCATCGTAAGGCGCTCGCCGAGCCTCACTTCGTAAGCGTTCAGTATCGAGTGGCGTAACAGGCCTGCAGACCGCAGGCGCTGAACGCGAAGGGCTGCCTGCGAACGTCATCACCGAACCACAACAAGCGTTCGCGGGGGAATATCGTCAAACGGCATGGCTGTCGGTTCGGCCTGGGCATAACAAAAGTCTTCCCGGCAGAATCACGGCGAGTGCGAAACAGGGGCGAAAGACTGATGTATATAATCGTTGATGATCGCGAAAGCGTGGCGAACAGCTACATTACAGGGCTCGTTCGTGAAGGCGTTTCGTCGATCGGCTTCTCTTCCGGTGAATTCTGGGACTGGCTGCAATCCGCAAGCGAAGCGGATCTCGAGGCCGTCGACGCCTTCCTCTTGGGGGATGTCGATGCGCGCGGAAGCATTCCGCGCGCGGTACGGAAGCGATCATCGGCTCCGATCATCGCCTTGAGCGGACTGAAGATGCTCAAGAATACGCTGGAGTTGTTCGAGGCCGGGGTCGACGACGTCGTCCACGTTCCTATCCACCTGCGCGAGATCCTCGCCAGGACTGCGGCGATCGCGCGCCGCCGGATGGGCGACAGCCCGCGGCCCTGCGAGACCAGGATCCAGGTCTTCTTCAACGGCCGCGATCCGGAGATCGGCGGCCATGCTCTGACGCTCCCCCGCCGCGAGCTACGCATCCTTGAATACATGGTCGGCAACCACGGCAAATGGATCACGAAGACGCAGATCTTCAATGCGGTCTACGGCATCTTCGAGTCGACCTATGACGAGAGCGTGATCGAGAGCCATGTCAGCAAGCTGCGCAAGAAGCTGCGCGATCGCCTCGGCTTCGATGCCATCGTGGCGCGGCGCTACGTCGGCTACCGGCTCGACATCCCCGTGAGCGAGACCATCGACGAGCCGATCGGGGAACTCCAGGACGTCGGCATCCTCCTCAACCGGTCGCATTCCAGCCCGGCGGCATACTCCGCGAGCTAACAGCTCAAAGCCAGACGAGGTCCCTGCGCACAACGTGCGCGGGGATGACAGTCGCAGCGGCAAACTCCGTCATTGCGAGCGCAGTTGACCTTTCGCTGCTTATGCCAATCCCCGCCGGCAGCTTTTGAAGCTACGGCTTGGGCTGGAATTCCTCGCGCGAGACGTAGTTGAAATCCTCGACCAGGACGTCCTGAATGACGTCGGCCTGCATACGCTCGTTGACGCGCTGCTTGATGGCGGCCGTCAGGATGGACAGGTCGTATCGGGCGAGCTTCCTGAAATCCAGGCGGTCGTCCGCGTAAATCTTTCGGAAGGCTTCATCGATGACGAACGGATCCGGCGGAACGGTGAGCTGATGCATCGTCCGCGCCTCGACCGTGTAGACGAACCGCGCGACGATGTAGCCCTGCACGCTGCCGTTCTCGACCATCGGCACGCTGAGCGCCCGCGTCTTCTGGTACTGCAGGCCGTCGAGATATTCGTCCTTGTGGATCAGGCCGCCGTTCTCTTTCCAATAGGCGACCGCATAGCTTCCGCCCGCGGTGAGGACGCACACCCAGAGTCCGGTGAGGAGCAGCCTGATCATTTGCCCTCCTGCGAAGTTTTGCCGCTATAAGTGCCGTCCGACTCGGCCTCCCTGATCGCCCGCACGATGATCTCAGCCACCTCGCGCACCGCGTCGTAGTGCATCTCGAGGACCGCGCGGTTCTTCTCGAGCTTCCGCCGCAGGTTCTGAATTTCCTCGGTGACCTCGGCCTCCGCGCCGAGGTGGAGCTGCGCGCGCATCAGGCGGACGAATTCCAGCATGCTACGACTCTTGCGCGTGCTGAAATCGTCGAAATCGATCTTCTTGCCCGTCTGGAGTGCGAGCGTCTCCTCCTCGATGACCCTCTCGAGCCGCCGGATGGCCGCGAGCAGGCCACGCACCTCGTCGGACCTGGACGGATCGACCGCCACGGGCGCGGGCTCGGCGCGCACATCCGGCAGATGCACGGGTAGCGCCGCTTCGCCCGCCCCCCCGGTCTCCGTGTCCCACTGCTCCGCCGCCATGCTCGTTGCGCGTTCTTCCGCCTGCATCTCAAGTCACCTTCCCGCTCGTCTCAATCCCACCCAGATCATCCGGCTTTTTCCGACTTGCCATCCGCAGCCGCCGGATGCGCAGATGCAAGCTGCCTCGCAATGCCGATCCCCTTGCCTTGCGCGAGCTGATTGCCGAGCTGCTCCGCCAGCATCGAGCGCCAGATGCCGCCCGCGGTACCCTTGCCGAACAGGTCCTGCGCGTTCTGCGGCAACATCGTCTCGACGAAGACCTGGAGAACGAAAGCCTCGAACTTGCGGTAGACGTCGCCCGAGGACGGAGCCTTGATCACCCGCACCGGTGCGGCCGCATTCGTGGAGTCGAGCGAGGCCTCCGGCGTCTTTGCCGCCACCTGATCGCCGGCGACGCTCGCCGCCCTGGTGGCCTCGGTTTGCATCGTGGCAGCAAAGTCGGCATCCGACGACTTCAGCGCATCGAGCTTCGCGGTGGCCGCACGCTGCGTCACCGGATCGGCGGCCTCCAGGACGTCGAGGACGACGTCGGGCGTCGGTGTCACGATCATGTATCGGCTCCGGTTAGCTGTTTATGGACGTCCAGTCGCGCACACCGGAGTGCGCGCCGGCGATCTCCTCGAGGACGCGCATCTCCGCCTCGCGCTGCTTGCTCGCAATCACACCTCTTGCGACCTGCTCTAGATGTTTCACGCGTCGGCTTTGCGCATGGACCTGGCCGAGCTGCTTCTCGGCTTCGGCTTGGACCGCGCGGGCCCCGACGCTGGTTGTCGCAAGACGCCGCGAGATCGAATAGCTCGACGAGCCGGCCGGCAGCTCCGCGTCATTGAGGGCGCCGACCAGATAGACCTCCTCGTCCTGCAAGTGCTGCTCCCGCTGCCTGAGCTGCACGAGCTGCCACTCGGACAGCCGAAGTTGCAGCTTCATCAGCGAGACCAAGCGCGTGAGCCTTTCTGCACGTGACGTCATCGATCATTCCGCCAGAAACGACGTCACGCCGATCATGAACTGCGTCAGGAGCTCATCGCTGATCAGATAGAGCAGCAAGAGCCCGCCGAGCAAAACGAACGGCACCGAGATGAAATAGACCGGGATGGACGGCGTCAGCTTGTTGACCAGGCCGACGGCCAGATTGACGATGACGGAGTAGACGATGAAGGGACTGGTGATCCGCAGCGTCAGCACGAAGGCTTCGGAGAGACGGTTGACGAGCTGCGAAAGCGCGACATCGCCGCCGAGCCTGTCGCCGGGATGCCAGACGTCGTAGGAATTCATGAGCCCTCTGAGTACCTGCCAGTGCTGGTCGGTCATGAAGAACAGCGTGGTCACGGCCGCCATGATCAGCGGGACCAGCGCCGGCGCCGGATCGGTATCGCCGACCGGCGTTCCCGGGATGTTGGAAAGCCCGATCGCGCCCGCCATCGCGGTCGCCATGGTCTGAAGCGCAAGGAAGAACACACGCCCGGCGATGCCGATGATGCTGCCCGTGAACAGCTCCGAACCGATCAGCGAGGCCAGCGCGAGCGGCTGCGCGTCAGTCAGGAGCGGCTTGAGCGTCGCGACCAGGATCGGCGCCAGCGCAAAGGTCGTGACGATCGCGACGAACAGGCGGATCTGAACGGGAATGTTGACGCTGGAAAAGCCGGGCACCAGCATCAGGCAGGCGCCGATGCGACAGAACACGATGAAGGTGGCCAGAACGCTGTCCGCAAGACCGCTGATCACGACACCGCTCCAAGCGCCCTGATCTCGGCGCTGCGCGCCACCTCGACATGCGACAGGATCGGCAGGGTCGGAAACACCCGCTCCAGGATCATGCGGACGTAGGGACGGGCTTCCGGGGTCACCGCCAGCACGACGTTCGTGCCCGTCTCGGTGATCTTCCTGACGGCGGCACTGGCCTCGGTCGCGAATTGCTCGATCAGGCGCGGATCCGCGTCGAACTCGACCACGTCGCCCTTGGCGTCGCGCTTCAGGCTCTGGTGAAATGCGAGGTCCCAGCGATTGCCAAGACGCAGCACGTTGAGCACACCGTTGTCGGAGAGATCGCCGCAGATCTGCTGGGCAAGCCGCATCCGCACATGCTCGGCGACCTGCTCGGAGCGACGCACATGCGGTGCGATCTCGGCGATCGCCTCGAGGATGAGATGAAGGTTCCTGATCGAAACGCGCTCGGCGAGCAGGATCTTCAGGATCGCCAGCAATCCGGAGTAGGAGATCTGCGACGGACAGAGATCCTCGACCAGGCGCTTGTACTCGGGATCGAGCCGGTCGAGCAGGCCGCGCATGTCCTTGTAAGATAGGAGCTGGGCGAGGTTCGCCCTGAGGACCTCGCTCAGATGCGTGAGCAGTACCGACAGATTGTCGACAGGCTTGCAGCCCTGCCGCTTGACCTCCTCGGTGAAGGCCTCGGTCACCCACAGCGCCTTCATGCCGAAGGCCGGCTCGATCACCTCGTCGCCGGGCACGTCGGGCTTGCCGTCCTTGTCCACCAGCACCATGATCTCGCCCAGCCGCAACTCGCCATGGGCGATGCGCGTGTCGTGGATGCGGATCTGGTAACCCTTGGGATCGATCGACAGGTTGTCGGTGAGCTTGATTTCCGGGATCACGAAGCCGTACTGCTTGGCGAATTTCTTGCGGATCTTGGCGACGCGATGTGCGAGCTCGCTGCGCGAGCCGAGCAGGTGAACCGAGAGCTGGCTTCCCAGCGAGAGCTCGATCTCCGCGGTCTTCAGCGATTCCTTGACGGATTCCTTGGCCTCCGCCTGGGCCCGCGCGTCGGCCTTGCGCGCCTCCTCCTTGCGCTGCTCGGCCGCCTGGCGCTTGGGCAGCGAATAGCCGACGAAAGCCATGACCCCGCCAAGCAATACGAACGGCGCCAGCGGTAGACCCGGCATGAGTGCGAGAACGAACATCATCAGCGCGGCTGCCGAGACGGCGCGCGGATAGCCGCCGAGCTGCCGCAGCACGGCCTGCTCCGCCGACCCCCTGGTGCCACCCTTGGAGACCAGGAGGCCCGCCGACAGCGAGACGATCAGAGCCGGCATCTGCGACACCAGACCGTCGCCGACGGACAGCTTGGTGTAGACGTCGGCGGCGCGCGCGAGCGTCAAGCCGTGATGGGTGACACCGATGACGATGCCGCCGAAGATGTTGATCGCGGTGATGATCAGGCCCGCGATAGCGTCGCCCCGCACGAATTTCGAGGCACCGTCCATCGCACCGAAGAACGCGCTTTCTTCCTCGAGCTCGCGGCGCCGGCGCTGCGCCTCCTTGTCGTCGATCAGGCCCGCGGACAAATCGGCATCGATCGCCATCTGCTTGCCGGGGATGGCGTCCAGGGTGAAACGGGCGCCGACTTCGGCGATACGGGTCGCGCCCTTGGTGATCACGACGAAGTTTACCGTGACCAGGATCGCGAAGATGATCAGGCCGATGACGAAATCGCCACCCATGACGAACTTGGAGAAGCCGGCGACGACATGGCCGGCGGCCTGCTCGCCCTCCCCGCCCCGCGACAGGATCAGTCGGGTGGTCGCGATGTTCAGCGCCAGCCGCAGGATCGTCGCGATCAGGAGCACGGTCGGGAATGCGGAGAAGTCGAGCGGCCGCTGGATCCACAGCGCGACCATCAGGATCAACGCCGAAAGCGCGATCGAGAACGCAAGGCCGAGATCGATCAGCATCGGCGGGATCGGCAGGAACAGGATCGTAAGCATGACCACGATGCCGCCCGCGAAGAAGGCGTCCGCGCCAAGTCGTCGCGGGTTCGGCAGGCTCGCAGTCAACGTATCGGCCATGGGTCACCGGCAGGAGAAATCCGCCGTGCAATCTGCCGCGCAAAGCTTACGCGAGGATGGTGGGGCCGCGGCTGGTCAGAATCCGTGCTCGATGTGCGAATAGACCATCTCGGTGAAGGTGGAGAGATGTGCGCCGATGAAGGAGCCGGACACGGCCACGACGAGCAGGATCACGATGATCTTCGGAACGAAGGTCAGCGTCACCTCCTGAACCTGGGTCAGGGCCTGGACGAGAGCAATGATCGTGCCGACCAGCATCGCCGCGCCGACCGCGGGCCCCGAGGCGATGATGATCGTCCAGATCGCCTGCTGAACGATGTCGAGGGCGTCCCTCTCGTTCATGGGCTAGCTGATGGTGAGCCCGGCGCCGACCGGGATCCGCGTGCCGTTCTCGAGCGTGGCGACGGCGCCGTCGGTGTTGATGGAGACCGAGGCGATCTTGCCGCTCACGGTCGTTCCACTGCTATCGGTATAGCTCGCCGTGTGCCCGATCAGCCCGTCGGCCTGGGACAGCGCCGAGGAGGAGAGCAGCGCATCGAGCTTCGAATTGGTCTGCATGGCCTGCTCGACCGTCGAGAGCTGCGCGAACTGGCTCATATATTGCGATGTATCCATCGGATTGGTCGGATCCTGGTTCTTCATCTCGGCGATGAGGAGCTGCAGGAAGGTGTTGTAGTCGACCGTGTTGGTTGCCGTCGTCGTGGTGGTTCCGGTCGAGGTCGACTGCGTGCTGGTCGCGTCGGTGGCGCTGGTGACGTTCATGTCTCTCTCCGCTGTCAGGCCGCCTCGAAGGGGGCGTTGGTCGCAGGGCCGGCCAGGATCGCCTGCTCCACCGGAAACAGCGCCCTTATCCGCTTCAAGGCCTCGTAGTAACGGCTCGTCCCGACCTGTTCGTCGATCACGGCGAGGCCCTCCAGCATCTGCTGGTTCTCGCAGACCGCCAGCAGGGCGGCGTGGTGCTGGGCGTAGAGCGCGGCGGCATCGGCGACGCCGGTCGGATTCATCAGCATGTGCTGGACGATGAAATAGAGCTGGCGCAGCGCCGTCGTGGCGTCAGCCGCCTGCATGACCTGACCTTCCAGAAGGAACATCACGTCATTGACGAGCTCGAGCGAGACCTTGCGGTCCACGCGCAGCACCGCCCCGTTGACGTAGATCCGCTCGCCCGCCCGCAAGGATATCTTCATCAGAGCGCGTCCCGGATCACGCGATTGATCTCGACGAGCTGCGCCACGTCGTTCGATTTCTCCGCGCGCAGACGATCGGCTTCCTTGACGACCCACAGGCCGATCGAGATGATGTCGGCGCGGAGCTGCTCGGGCAAGCCGTTCTCCGGATGCGAGAGATCCTCGATGAAGATCGCCCACAGGCGGCGGACATAGAGCAGGGTTTCGACCAGGTCCTCGGCGCTGAAATGACCCTTGCCGAGCCGCTCCATGCGGTCGATGCCGAGCGTCAGGGCCATCCGTTCGCGGCTCCGCGCCTCGAGGCTACTGTCTTCCACCACCGCTTCATAAGCTTCAAAAGTCATCTGAACCACTTTGCGCAGGAAACCGAACGACGGGACAACGACGACACTGCGGCTCAGAGATAGTTGATGAGGCTGATCTTCTGCATCCGCGAGGTGAGCGCGAGTGCCGTCTCGATCTGGTTTTGTAACGTGTTGATGCGGACCGAGGCTTCGGTCGGATCGACTTTCTCCATGTCGACGACCTGCTGGTTGAGGATGTCGTGCTGGATCTTCAGCTTGTCGGTCGCGGTCGAGATCTGCTGCTGGACCGAGCCGATCGTGCCGCCGAGCACAGCGAGGTTGTCGATCGCGCCGCCGACGAGACCGATGGCCTTGTTGACGACGGTCTGGAACGTCGCCTGGTTCAGGTTCGCGTTGCCGAGATCGCTGAGCATGGTGTAGGCCTCGGCGAGCTGGCGGAAGCCCTGCTGGTTGGCACTGACGGACGTATTGACGATCTGGGTCGTCGAGATGCGGCTGCTCAGCGTCTGGTTGGTGGCCGACGACCAGTTGTTGTTCCAGGCGGGACTCTGGAACTCCGCATCGAAGGTGGTGTTGAGGAAGTTCTGCATCTGGGCAGGCGTAATACCACTCACGCCAGCCGCGCTCTGCGTGAAGCCGAAGCCAGTGGGCGGCGCTGCCAGGAAATCAGCGTCGACCTGGTTCTTGCTGGTCGAGCCCGGCGCATAATTCGTGATTGGCGCATTCTGCGTGTTCAGACCGCCGAACAGATATGAGCCATTGTAGGACGCGTTGAGCACGCCGATGAGGTCCTGCAGATTGGCGGAGGCGCTCGGCAGGGTCATCTGGGCGCCGTTGGGGACGTCGCGCGCGGTGATCAGGCTCTTGAGGAAATCCTGGGCGGTCGAGACAAGCTGCGTGATCCGGTTCTGGGTCACGTCCAGGCGGCCCGAGACCAGTCCGTTGGTATCCACGATCTGGTCGATGAAGTCCATGTCCGCTCGCAGCGCCACGTCGCGCCCGGTGGACACGCCGAGCTGGAGGCCGACATCGGCAAACCGGCCGGTGGTCGCCTCCTTGGAAGCGTTGCTCAGCGCGCTCTGGTTGTTCGTGATCGAGGACCTCAATGACGAGGAAAGCATCAAGGTCGAGATATAGTTCGCGCTCATCATGATGATGTCCCCACGGCGGCCAGCAGGCTGCTCAACATGTTGTCGACGGTCGAGATCAGCTTCGACGACGCCGAGTAAGTGCGCTCGACCTGGAGCATGAGCGACATCTCGTCGTCCATGTTGACGCCATTGACGTTCGAGAGCGCCGAGTTGCTGCGGTCGAGCAGCGTGTTCTGATACTGGACGCCGTTGTCAGCGGTCTTGCGCTGGTTTTCGATCCAGCTCGCGGACGACGAGGCGAAATCGATTACGCCGGCGCTCGGCTTGCCCTGCGCGACCGGGTCGAACGGCTGCGCCGCATCCATATTGCTGATGAGCTGTTGCAGACGCGTCGAGAAGCCGGCATTGCCGGCCGTATTGTAGCTGTAAGCGGGGTTGCCGCTAATCGCGCCGTCGCGCAGCAGGTTGGGGTTTCCGCTGGGAGTGGCATTCGGATCGACGGAAGCCGCAATGGTGATGGTGCCGGCGAGACCGACCAAGACGGTCGCGCTCGCGGGCATCGTCGGCGCGCCGGGATAGGTGAAGAGACCAGGCACGTTCGGCAGTGCGGCGCCGGTCTGATCGGTCTCCTGGAAGGCACTGATCAGGCCGCGCGCGATTTCATCGAGCTGGTCCTGGTAGGTGACCGCCGCGTTGTCGCGCAATTGAGCGAGGCCGGCGAGCTTGCCCGTCTTGATCGGCATGACGGAATTGGCGCCGGTCACTGGCACACCGTCGATGTAGACGGCGTTGCCGGTCGTGCCAGGCGTGTAGGCGTTGGTCGGCGCGAAACTTACCGTCCGCGCCACCTTGTCGAACAGCACGACACCGCTATCGGTGTAGAGCGCCGCATCGCCATTGGCGCGGATCGACATGGAGACGCCGACCTCCTGCGACATTTTCGAGACGATGCTATCGCGCTGGTCGAGATAGTCGGTCACATCATCACCGGCGATCGTGCCTTTCACGATCGCCGTATTGACGGTGTCGAACTGGGTGAGGAGCTGATTGATGTTGGCGACCGAGGTCGCCATATCGGCATCGGCACCCTCTCGAACCGACTGCACGGTGTTCGTCGCGTCGTTGAGCGCGGTCGCCATGTCCTTGGCCGAGGAGACCGCAGCCTGCGCCAGCGTCGTATTGTCGGGGGCGTTGGCGAATTGCTGGAGCGCCTGCTTCAGCTTGTTGAGCTCAGCGGTCGGCGACTGATTCAGCTCCGGATCATCCACCGTGGACGCCGCGATCTTCTGGAGGCCATCATAGAGCGCACTTTGCCCGGCGGACGCCGACGTCGCGGTCAGGACGTTGGTGAACAGGCCGACGCTCGCGGCGCGCTGGATCGCGGCAACATAGACGCCCGCACCGGGCAACGTGTCCAGCACGGCGATCTTGCGCGAATAGCCGGCCTGGCTGGCGGCAGCGATATTGCGCGAGATGACCGACGACTGGACGCCCGTCGCCATGAGTGAGGAGCGGGCATTGTCGAGAGCGGCAGTGAGGGACATGACTTGCTCTTTGGCTTGCTCGCGGCCGGGATCAGCGCTTCAGGTTGACGACGACGTCCAGAAGGTCCGCGCCGGTCTGGAACGATTTCGAGTTCGCGGTGAAGCCGCGCTGCGCCTCGATCATCGAGGTCAGCTCGTCGGCGAGATCGACGTTGGATTCCTCCAGCGCGCCGGACTGGATGGTGCCGAGCCCGCCCGTGCCGGCGCTCCCGATCTGCAGGTTTCCGGAGTTGAGGCTCACCGAGTAGACGTTGCCGACCTCGGGCGTGAGGTTGTCGGGGCTCGGGACATCGGCGAGCGGCAACGTATAGATCTGTATCTGCGTCCCATTTTGAAGGATCGCATTCACCGCACCCTTGCTATCGATATCCACCTTCTCGACGGCGGATGGAGCGTTGCCGTTGACTGTGGCCTTGAAATTGAAGCTCGATGCCACCTGGGTCATGGCCGTTAGGTCGACGGTAAAGGCCGAGCCACCGGGAACAGTCACCGTGAGTGACGTTGGTGGACCGACCAGTGCGCCCTTACCAGCCGCAGTCGTATCGAAGTTGAAAGTGCCGAGACCACCCGCGAGCGCGGTGTTCGTCGCTGAATCGTAGACCTGGACCTGCCAGGTATCCAGACCAGCAGTCGTTGCGGTCCTGCTCATGTAGACGTCGAGCGTCACCGGCCTGCCGATGTTGTCGTATGCCACGATTGAGCTCTTCGCGGAGTAGGAAGCCGGAGTGGGTGGACCGGCGATGACGGCCGCGCTCGGGTCCAGATTGCCGGTGACGGTCGCCAGGGTCGAAGGCGTGGCCTGAAGCGTTGCCAGATTGACGTTGACGATCTGCATGCCGGCGGTGCTGTTCGAGGAGATATTGGATACAGCACCAGGGTAACCCAGAAGGTAGAAGCCAGCCGCATTGACCAGATTGCCCTGGCTGTCCGGCACGAACGAGCCAGCTCGCGTAAGGTACTGCTGTGTGTTGGTGGCGTCCGACACCATGAAGAACCCGTTACCCTGGACGGCGAGGTCGGTCGTCGACGTCGTGAACTGTTCATGTCCGGCATCCGTGATCGCGTAGCGGACATGCGTCTCGACCGCGCCAGAATCGTAATTGCCGGTGCCGCTCTTCAGGATCAGCGAGGAAAATTCGGTCTCAGCCCGCTTGTAGCCCGTGGTGTTGACGTTCGCGATGTTGTCCGAAACCGTCGACAGCTTGTTGGACTGCGCGCTCATGCCGGACACGCCGGTGCGCATTACGCCATACAGGCTCATGGATTGGGCTCCTTTGGTATATTGGGCTTACAATGACCGTGCTTGCTTGCGCGGGGCTGGCCGTAGATCGCACGCATCGTCGTCACGCCGCTTCCTTCTGACAGAAGGCGCGCGCCTTGTCGGTCCAGGCACCGAACCCGCTAGCGACGAGATGAGCAACGATGTGGCAGACGTAGCGTTTCTGCGCGGGCTGATTGTTGGGACCCGCATTGTAGCGGGCGACCGCCATGGTCCAGCTTCCCTCGCGCTGCTTCAGTTCCTTGAGGAAGCGCGCGGCGTAGTCGACATTGCTGGCGGGATCGAACATCGCCCGCACGGAAGCAAACTTGTCACCGTGATAGTAATGGTTGATCTGCATGCAGCCGAGATCGATCAGCTTGACGCCCCGATGTCGCATCGCCTCGAAATTCGCCATCGCGTCGTCGAGGTCCTTGGCAAACACCGTCTGGCCTTCGGCGCCGAGAGCGTAAGGGTAGAGCGCACCACGGCGGCCGGTTTCGGTGAGACCAACCGCATACAGGATGCCGAGCGGAATGCCGTGCGCTTGCGCCGCGCGCACCATCTCGCGCTCGCAAGGGCGCGAGCCGTCCGCGCCCGCGGCGGCGGCGGTCGCACTAAAGATAAACAGGGCCGCGACGAGTGCGCTGGGCCACGTCCTGCTCATGACGCGTCTCCTGGTTGGGCTGGCGCTCGTCCCTCGCTTGCCGCGCTCCGCCGTCGGACTGGCCGGACGATGCGTTCGAGCCATCGAACGCTCCTTGCGCGTTCTGCGATTGTGGCTGGCCGGAGAGCGAGGGCTGTGGCTGGCCTGAGCCTGCCTGAAATCCATCCAGCGCGCCGTGCTGGACCGGCGCGACCTCGGCGACATAACCCGCCGACTGCATGAGCTCGCGGATCGAGTCGCGCTGCTGGTCGAGCATCTGGCTGGTGTCCTTGCGGTCGGCCGCAAGATGAACGGAGACGGACTCGCCGACCAGGCGAAGCCGCACGGTGACATTGCCGAGCGCGGGCGGCTCGAGGCTGATGGTCAGGATTTTCAGCGGCTGATCGGGTGCATTGCCTTGGACTGAAGTGAGATCGGGTGCGGCGGATGACGCCGGCGCAGCGGCGTTCTCTAATTCAGTGACGACAGCATTCGCCACCTGCTGAGGCGCGCTAAACTGCGCGACGGGTGGAAGATGGGTCTCTTGCTGGACGACAGTCACCTTTGCCGCTTCCGGTAGCGCATCGCGAGCGGACACCTTCGCGGCGCGCTCGACATTCGCCGTGACGGCTTCGAAACCAGATGCTCCAGGCATCGCCTTTGGCGCAGGCGCATTGCCTTGCGGCACTGTCGCAACCTGCGGAGGGGCAACTTGCGTTCGCGGTCTGGTTTCGGCGATGTCAACTGTTTGCACGTTCGCAACGCTTGCAGCCGATAGCTCACGTCCGCCAAGAGATCGCTCCGATCGCGCGGGCGCATCCTTCTTGTCGCCCGAGAGTGATTGCGCCTGCGGCTTGATGACCGCCACGGCGGCAAGCTCCGGCCCGACCATCGTGGGGAGGCTCAAGCGGCTCTGGACCTCCGCCTTCGGTGCGAGATCGAGCGGATCGTGCTTGCCGGTAGCTTGCGGCTCTTCGGCCGAAGAGGTCCGGTCGTCGAGCGACTCGTCTTTCGGTTCGTCGCGCTCGGTCAATTGCGCGAGGTGCGTGCGCAGTGCCGCCGACTTCACGGCCGCTTCATTTCCGGAATCGTTCAAGGCCCGTTTTGCGAGGTTCGACACCGTGTGAAGCAGATCATGAAACGCGGAGTCCGCGGCGCCCTGCCCGGTCGGGTTCTTTCCGGAGCGGACCGTTCCTCGCGCGCTGATGCTTTCGGCGACGGCAGAGAAGAGCTGTCCAGAAGTGCCGTTGAGCTTGGTCATGGGCGGCGGTCCTTGGTCAGAAGCTCCAGCTCCTCGAGCTGCTTTTGCGCGCGCGCAAGGGTCGCAGCCGATGACGCCAGGTCCAGACGCGCCGGCGTGGGCGGCGGCTTGTCGGCGGCTATCGCGGACGGCGGGCCAGAGATCGGCTTGCGAAGGTCAAGCGCGAGCTGGATGTTGGCATTGAGAAGAGACGCCTCGCGCTCCGGCAGCTTCGACCTGTCGGTCGCCTTCAGTTCAGTGAGGCCGCCTTCATAGTCACCAGTGAGCACCCGGGCGCTCCCCCGGAACAGATGCGCCCGCTCGCGATCCACGCTCCCGTCGGCGCTCAGCGACAGCGCCTGCTCGCCTGCGAGTCGCACCACGGCAAGCCGCCCGCGGACCAGCGCACTCTTGGCGATCACCAGATAGAGCTTGAGACGGTTCCCGCGGTCGATCTGGTCGAGCAATGCCGTGGTCCGCGAAAAGCGGTGTTCGTCGAGCGCGAGGCTCGAACGCGTCAAGGCCGAGGAAAACCGCTGCCAGAAATCGCCGGAATAGACCGAGTTGCGATAGTGCCGGATATAGGCCTGCGTCAGGAACTCGAACTTGTCGAAATCCTCCGCCTGCCCGACCAGCACAATCTCACGCCGCAGCGCCGCCTCTTCCACGAGCGTGCCCGGCAGAAGCAGCCGCGCGTCGTCCAGCCGCTCGATCGCGACCGATGCATCGGAGCTTGCGAGCAGCGCGCCCTGCACCAGTGCGATCTGTCCGCTCATGCTCGACGGGATCGAGCGCGGCTTGACGTCCTTCAAAAGCTCGCGCGCTTCGTCCTGGCGGCCCTCGACATAGGCGAGCGCGCCATTGAACAGCCGCTCGTCGACATTAATCCGTTCGCGCGGAAGCTTGCGCACGACCTGTGGCGCGCCGCCGCTGAGCATATAGACGACGATGGCCTGGCCGTTCTGCGGGCTGCTCCACACGCCTGGATCGGCGGCAAGGAATTTCTCGCCGACCTGCCGGATCAGCGCGAGATGACCGCTTTGCGCGGCGGCATCGCCGCTGGCGATGCCGTCCTGCACGGCTTGCAACGAACGGACCAGCGCATATGGCTCTTCCGTCGAGGGCGCTGGCTCCGGCGCTGCGGCGAGCGCGTTCGCCGCAGCGAACGGCAGCAAAAGCAGCGCGAAAGCTCTCGGGCCGATCACGGGCGCTTCTCCCGGATCAAAATCTCGATCCGGCGATTTTGTGCCGCCGCCGGATCGTTCGTGAGCTTCGGGCGGCGGTCGGCATAACCCTCGACATGCTCGATCCGCTGCGCATCGACGCCCGCGCGGACCAGCATGTAATAGGCCATCTGGGCGCGCGCGGTCGAAAGCCGCCAGTTGTCGTAGGTATCCGACCGGTAAGGCCGGTTGTCAGTATGGCCGCGCACGATGATCGTGCCCGGTCGTTTGGTCAGCAGCGGCCCGATCTTGTCGATGACGCGGATCAGTTCGGGGCGCGGCTCGGCGGAGCCGACCGCGAACATGCCAAAACTCGCATCGTCGGTCAGGCTGACGAGCAGCCCCTCCTCGACCTGGCGCACCTCCGCCACCGGCCCGGCGCCGGCCTTGATGTCCGAGAGCACGTCGGTGATCGCGGCTTGCAACTGCTTGACCGTCGGCTGCTGCGCCTGTGCCGCGTCGCGCGGCTCGGTGTCCTTTGCGGCAGAATTCGCCTGCACGTTGGCCTGAGCATCGACTTGCGCTTTGCCATCACGGCCAGCCTGCGTAGGCGCAGGAGCGGGCGGCAGCAGAGGCGACATGCCGGCGGACGGCGCTTGCGCATCGGCCGTGGCGCCGGCGTCATCAGCCTTGCTT
Source organism: Bradyrhizobium sp. CCGUVB23 (assembly GCF_024199885.1). Classification (NCBI taxonomy): domain Bacteria; kingdom Pseudomonadati; phylum Pseudomonadota; class Alphaproteobacteria; order Hyphomicrobiales; family Nitrobacteraceae; genus Bradyrhizobium; species Bradyrhizobium sp. CCGUVB23. The sequence goes on along the minus strand of NZ_JANADQ010000001.1, from coordinate 6,110,277 downwards.
CGACGCGCAGGCTCGCCCTGGTCCGCGGCGGCAGGATTGTTGCGCGCGGCAGGATTTGGGGTGGGCTCGGTCTCGCTCGCCGGTCCGTCCTTCGCCGTTTGCGGGGCGAACTTCCAGAAACCGGGATCGAAGGGGTCGCGATAGGCCTCGCCGCCCTTCAGGCCCTCTTCCTCCGCGGAGGCGAGCGCCCCGACGCGCCGCTGCCCCGCCGCCTGGCTCGAGCCGGCCGCGATCTCCGCGAGCGTCGCGTAAGGGTCGCGAAACAGCACCTTCTCCTCGTAGAATGGCGGCTTTTCGGCCGTGGGCGAGTCGCCATGGCGCTCCTCGCTCGTGCCCGCCGGCTTGCGCTTGCCTTCCTGGCCCTCGGACGCGGCAGGGTCCTTCTTGCGGGGATCCTTGAGACCCTTCGGCGCCGGCGCGTTCTCGGCGAGCTCGATCGGATTGAAGTAGCTCGCCACGATCTGGCGCTGGTCCTGGTTGAGTGCGTTGAGCAGCCACATCACCAGGAAGAACGCCATCATCGCGGTCATGAAGTCCGCATAGGCGATCTTCCAGACGCCGCCTTTGGCCGGCGCATCGTCGAACGCGCTGCGGCGGCGGATGATTACGAGCTCGGGCTGGACGTCGCTCATGGCGGATTACCGTCGCGCATCCTTCAGTCGCTCGATCCACGGGGAGATCTGCGTCTCGATCACCGTCTGGTCGGCGACGACGCGGATTTCGAAGCTGTCGGCGACCTGATATTCGATGCCGGTCCGCCGCGCCGTGTCGAGCTGAGTCTTGACCAGCTCGAGCAGGTCGCTCGGCCCCGTGATCTTGAACACCGGCACGGGCGACTGGCAGGTCAGCGTCGATATCTGCTCAACCAGGGCCGCAACCGCCTTGTCGCGGACTGCATCGACGAGAAACGGCTGCAGGATGCGGGCCACCGAGCTTGCGACATTGGTTTCGAGCTCACGGCAAGCGGCGGTGAAGCCGTTCACGATCGCAACGGCCTGCTGATCGGACCATTTGGCCCGCTCTTCGCCGAGCCTGATCGCGCCGCGCACGCGCTCTTCCGCAAGCTTGGCATCTCCTTCCGCAACGCCAGCGGCGTAGCCGCGCCGATAGGCATCGTCGAGGAGATTGACCGGCGGCGTCTCAACCTTCGGCGCGGCGGGTTGAGGCTGGGATTGAAGCTGAGGCGGCGGCTCGCGCCTGACCTCCTTCGGCTTCGCCGCCGGCTCCGGCAGCTTCGGTTTCTCGCCTGGCCTCGCCCGTCCATTGGCGTCGAACTGCGTGAGCAGCTTTCCGATTGCCGCGTTCATGCCGCCTCCTCCCGACGCATCCACTCTTTGAGAATCGCAGCCGCCTGTGTCTGGTCGAGCCGCACGATCTGCTCAAGCCGCTTCTGCGGCGTGCGCTGCATCTTGCCTTCGAGGTCCTCGACCAGGTTGAGCTCCGCCTCCTCGTTCTCAGGCAGCGCCAGGGCTGCAGCCTCGAGCTGGGCGGCCGCCTCTGCGGCCTCGACCTGCTCTTGCTGCGCGCGATGAGTGAGGATGCCGTTGACCGCCGGACGAAGACCGAACCAGACCAGCATCGAGGCGACAGCCAGGATAGTGACCGCGTTGATGAAGCTTCCCATCTGCCGGTTCAGCATCTCGACGAAGCCGATCGGCGGCACCGGCGCGAGCTCACGCGAGCCCTCGACGAAGTCGACGGCCGTCACCTGGATCTGGTCGCCGCGCTGCTTGTCCAGCCCGCCGGCGGTGGCAGCGAGCTGGCTGATCTCGGCGATCTTGCTGTCGACGATGGCCTGATTGGTCTTGTCGCCGAGATCGGCAACCAGCCGCGCGCGGTTGATCAGGACCGCGATGAACAGCTTTTTCACGGAATAACCGTCGCTGACCGTCGTCGTTGTCTTGGATGACACCTCGAAATTGGTGACGTCCTCGCGGCGATTCTTCTCCTCATTGGAGTTCTTGGTGCCGCCGGCATTGACCTGCTGGTCCGGAAGATTCTGCTGCACCGTGGTCGGCGTCGAGCGATCCGCGTTCTGTGACGTCTCCTTCTCGCGAACGTTCCGCACCGAACGCTCGGCGCGCGCTTCCGGATCATAGACGGTCTCGTTGATCTGCCGCTTGTCGGTCGAGAGCTGCGGGGCGACGCTGACCTCGAAATTATCCAGGCCCAGATACGGCGTCAGCGCCTTGCGGATGTTCTCCTGCACCATCCCGCCAACCATCTTCTGGAGGCTTGCCATCTTGGTCGGCGCAGCGCTCGCCTCGTCCTCCTCGGCGAGCAGCATCGTGCCGTCGGCATCCAGCACCGTCACCTTGTCGCGCGTCATGCCGGGAATAGCGGCGGCAACGAGTTGGCGGATCGATTGCGCCGTGCGCGCCTCGATCGCGCCGTCGGTGCGCAGCACGACGGACGCGGACGGAGGCTGCTGCGTGGCGCGGAACGAGCCGCGCACGGGAAGGACGATGTGGACCCGCGCCGCCTTCACGCCCTTCATGAGCTGGACGGTGCGCGCGATCTCGCCTTCGAGCGCGCGCAGTTTTGTGACCTCCTGCATGAAGGAGGTCAGGCCGAGCGAGCCGATCTTGTCGAACAGCTCGTAGCCGGAATTGGCGCTGGTTGGCAGCCCCTTCTCGGCGAGCAGCATGCGCGCCTGCATGGTCTGGCTCGGGCGAACCGAGACGGCATCTCCCGCCGCATTGACGTCGAAGGCGATGTTCTGCTCGCGCAGCGCGGCGCCGATCCGCGTCACGTCCTCGCGCGTCAGGCCGGTATAGAGGGTCTCGAATTCAGGCCGGCTCAGATAATAGGCGCCGCCCACGACGGTAACGAGAACGGCAAAACCGATCAGCCCCAATGCCATCAGGCGTCGCGGGCCAAGCTCCAGCAGATTGTTGAGCAGCTGCTGCACCTGCGCGCGACTGAGCATATGACCTCGTACCAATGCGAACGCAAAGGACACTCCGCTGCCAACCTTGTCTGAAGGTTGCGCAAGGACACCAATGTGTCAGTTCGCAGGCGAGGCGTTGCAATTTTACAAGGAGATCGGAGGCTGACGAACGAACTAGACCGGGCACGATCGCGCTGGCGATGCAAGATCGCGGCGCGTCGGCGCGCGGCGGTGATCGATAGGGAAACGTTCGGAATGAATTAGGCGGTATACGGGACGCCGCCCCGGTCGTCGCTTAGGACGAGGACCGTGCTCCCTCGGGGAGCACGGTCGTTTTCGAAAGCGCCGCTTAGCCGCGGAACAGCGACAGGATGCTCTGGCTGTTCTGGTTGGCGATCGAGAGCGCCTGAACGCCGAGCTGCTGCTGGGTCTGCAGGGCCTGGAGGCGGGTCGATTCCGCGTTCATGTCGGCGTCGACGAGCTGGCCGACACCGCGATCCACGGAGTCCATCAGCGACTTCACGAAGTCCGTGTTGGTCGAGATGCGGTTCTTGACGGCACCGAGATTGGCGGCGGCCGAGGCCACCGAGTTGATCGCAGCGGTGACCTGCGCGATGTAGCCATCGAGCGTGGCCTGGTCGGTCGCCGCATCGGTCAGCGTGCCGATGGTCATGTTGGCGACCGACACACTCGAGGTCTGCGCGTCGAGAATGCCGGTCGGACTTGCGCCGCCGGTGGTGAAGAGCGCGTAGTTGGCGGTCGTCACGGTGATGGAGCCGATGGTGGGCGTGCCGCCGACACGGGAGTACGACGACACGAGGTTGAAGGTCGCCGGCGTAGCCGTGGATCCGCTGCCCGTGTTGATGCTCAGCCAGTTGATTCCGTTGAAGGTCGCCGAGTTGGCCTTGAGGTTCATATCCCCCTGGATCTGGGTGATATCCGCCTGGATCTTGGTGCGGTCAATACCGGCGGTCTTGGCTTCGACCAGCAACGCCTGGAGTTTGGTCAGGCCAGAGTCCTTGTCGCCGATAACCGAGGTCAGAGCGGTATATTCGGTGTCGACCATCGCAGCCGACAGACCGAGCGAGTCGGAGACGGCGGAGAGCGCGGCGTTGTCGGAGCGCATCGAGGTCGCGATCGACCAGTAGGCGGCATTGTCCGAGGCGGTCGAGACGCGCTGGCCGGTCGAGATCCGGTTTTCGGTCGTCTGCAGGTTGGCGCTGACAGACCGGAGGGTCTGGAGCGCGGTCATTGCAGAGGAGTTGGTAAGCAGACTAGAACCCATTTTGATGTCCCTTTGAAGATTGGATTGAGTTTTGGGGACATACCGGGCTTGCACCGGTACGGCAGAGCGGCATCATGCCTTTGGGCTGCGGAAAATCGTTGAAGAGCCCAACCTGTCGTAACGGCGAGGTTAGCGGCTGAAGCTTGTGTGGGGCTTGTGGCTTTGTGCCCCTGTTGCAACAGGGCAGCCGACATCACGGCGTGCGCTCGGCGTCACGCCAAATAGAAAGGGCCGCGCTTTTGCGAGAAGCGCGGCCCTCCCAAGATGGTTTGAGGCTTAGCGGAACAGCGACAGGATGCTCTGGCTGTTCTGGTTGGCGATCGAGAGCGCCTGAACGCCGAGCTGCTGCTGGGTCTGGAGGGCCGTCAAGCGGGTGGATTCCGCGTTCATGTCGGCGTCGACGAGCTGGCCGACACCGCGATCCACGGAGTCCATCAGCGACTTCACGAAGTCCGTGTTGGTCGAGATGCGGTTCTTGACGGCACCGAGATTGGCGGCGGCCGAGGCCACCGAGTTGATCGCAGCGGTGACCTGCGCGATGTAGCCATCGAGCGTGGCCTGGTCGGTCGCCGCATCGGTCAGCGTGCCGATGGTCATGTTGGCGACCGACACACTCGAGGTCTGCGCGTCGAGAATGCCGGTCGGACTTGCGCCGCCGGTGGTGAAGAGCGCGTAGTTGGCGGTCGTCACGGTGATGGAACCGGTGGTGGGCGTGTTGCCGACACGAGAGTAAGACGACACGAGGTTGAAGGTCGCCGGCGTGGCCGTGGATCCGCTGCCCGTGTTGATGCTCAGCCAGTTAATTCCGTTGAAGGTCGCCGCATTGGCGGTGCTCTGCATCTGCTGCTGGATCTGGGTGATGTCCGCCTGGATCTTGGTGCGGTCAATACCGGCGGTCTTGGCTTCGACCAGCAGCGACTGGAGCTTGGTCAGGCCGGAGTTGCTGTCGCCGATGACCGAGTTCAGAGCGGTATATTCGGTATCGACGGTCGCGGCCGACAGACCGAGCGAGTCGGAGACGGCCGAGAGCGCAGCGTTGTCGGCACGCATCGAAGTCGCGATCGACCAGTAGGCGGCGTTGTCCGAAGCGGTGGCCACGCGCTGGCCGGTGGAGATCCGGGTCTGCGTGGTAGAGAGTTGCGAGCTCACAGACCGCAGGGTCTGGAGCGCGGTCATGGCGGAAGAGTTCGTAAGCAGGCTCGACATTGCGAATGTCCCTTTATGTACGCGTTACATTTTCATCAGGGGACATACCGGGCTTTCACCGGTACGGAGGGGCGGCATCATGCCTTTGGACTGATGTGGGTGGGGTCCAACCCGCCGTGACGCATTGCTAGCACGTCGAATCTTGCTTCCAGATTAAGGGCAGCTTGAATTTCGTAGCAATATCATATGGTTAATATTACTTTTCACTAACCATAACCAGCCGGTAGGCCGACGATCGCGGCTCTTACGAGAACGACCGCACCAGTCCGGAGGCGAGCAGGTTCCAGCCGTCGATCAGCACGAAAAACAGCATCTTGAAGGGCAGCGCGATCACTGTGGGCGGCATCATCATCATGCCCATCGACATCGTCAGCGTCGCCACGATCATGTCGATGACCAGGAACGGCAGCATGATGAGGAATCCGATCTCGAACGAGCGCCTGAGCTCGGAGATCATGAAGGCCGGGATGATGACGCGCAGGTCGATGCGCTTATCGTCGAACTTCCTGCGAAAGCTTTCCGCGGCGAGCGACTCGAAGGTCTGGAGATCCTTGTCGCGGACATGGGCCAGCATGAACTCGCGGAACGGATCGGTGATCTTCAGATAGGCCTCTTCCTCCGAGATCTCGTTCTTCATCAGCGGCTGGACGCCGGTCTCCCAGGCGCGATCGAACGTCGGCGCCATCACGTAGAAGGTCATAAATAGCGCGAGGCTGATCAGGACAAGGTTGGCCGGCGTGGTCTGAAGGCCGAGACCGGAGCGCAGGAACGACAGCGCCACCGCAAATCGCGTGAAGCTCGTCACCATGATGAGCAGACCGGGCGCCACCGACAGCACCGTGATCAGCGCCATCAGCTGGATGATGCGGCCGCTGGTCGAGCCGTTTCCAGGCGGCAGCAGCGAGTTGAGGTCCGGAATTTGGGCGAGCGCCACCTCGGGCAGCAGGATTAGCAGCAACGCAAGCAGCAGGACTCTCGTTCTCACTGGATCACCAACGTCTCGATAATCAATTCGCGGACCTTGCCCGAGGAGCGGACATTGGCCCGCTCGGACAAGTCATCCCGCAGATGCTGAAGCCCGCGCGCGCCTTCGAACTGGGCAGCCGTCGCCGACCTGAGATAAGCGACGATGTCCTCGCTGATGTGGGCGGCCAGAATGCCCGCCTCCTCGTCGTTCATGCTGTCGGTGACCATGGAGGCTTCGACGCGGGCCCAATTGTTGGCGGGCGCCGCAAGATTGGTGACGACCGGCGACAGCTTCCGCAACCGTGCCGTCCCTGTGTAGGTCGACGCAACGGGCGGCGGGGTGACGTTCTTCCTGGCATCGACGACGCGCTCGGCCGTCACCAGCAGGTGATAGCCCGTGACAGCGCCGGCGCCGACCGCAAGCAGCGTCAGGATCACGATGGCCGCGATCAGGCGCATGGCGGCCCCTGTCGTCGCAACGCGACCCGATTGGCCTCGGCCTCAGAACGGCGCCACGGTGTCATAGACCCGATGCCCCCATCCTGGCTGCTGCACGTCAGACAGATTTCCGCGACCGCCATAGGACACGCGTGCCTCGGCGATCTTCTCATAAGAGATCGTGTTTCCCCGCGAAATGTCCCGCGGACGCACGATGCCCCCGACGTTGAGCACGCGCATCTCCGTGTTGACACGAAATTCCTGCGATCCGCTGATCATGATGTTGCCGTTCGGCAGCACGTCGGTCACGATCGCGGCAACCGACAGCTGGATGTCTTCTGCGCGGTCGATCTGGCCGTTGCCCTTGATCTGGGTATTGGTGGAGAGGTTGGCGCCTGCCTGGCCCTTGTCCTTCCATCCCGCAACGTCCATCAACCAGTCGAGGCCGAACTTGATCTGAGAGTCGCGCGAGCGATCGGTCTTGTTGTCGAGCTTCGCCTTGTCCTGCATCGAGATGATCACCGTCACGACGTCACCGACGCGCCGCGCGCGGGGGTCGCGGTAGAGATCGGTGCCGTCGTCCCAGGTCGAACGGTAGCTGACCGGGGTGCGGACGCGGGGCGTCACCGGGATCGGATATGCCTGCGTCCTCAGGCCGTCGCCCACGGGAGACAATTGCGGCCCATGCAGGATCTCGGACGGGTCCTGGGCGCAACCGCTCAGGAACACGAGCGACAGGATGAGCATCGGCTTCTTCATTACTTGGTCTTTCCGTCGTCCACGCGACGCATTCCGCCGAGCAGATCGGCCAGATGCGCCGCGCGGGCCGTATCCATTTCATTGAAGATCGCGCTCGAGCTCCTGGGGCTCAGCTTGGCGAGCACGGCCGCGGCGGTCTCGTCCGTCATGCTGGCGATCTGGGTCGCGGCAGATTCCGGCTTCATGCGCGAATAAATCTCGACCACGCTCGCTTCGGCCTTCTTCAGGAACTCGTCGCGAAGCGCCATCCATTTCTCGTATTCGGTCCGCTTGGCCTCGACCTCCGCGATCCGCTCGCGCAGCAGATTTTCCGCCTTCTCCAGCTCCTTCAACTGCCAGGCCAGCCGCGCGTCGACGGCGGGGTCTGCGACGCTGCTGCAGAACTGCGCAACGTCATTCTCGGGCGCCGCAGCCGCAACGGGTGGCGCGGGCTTCGGCGCTACGCTGCCCGTCTTGGGCGGGCGCGTGACAGGCGGCGTCTCGGGAGCCGGCACCGCGCCGGTGGTCAGGGGTGCGGCATCTTCCGCAGCCCAGGCCGTCGCCCTCACCGAATTCGTGTCATTAGGAGGCGGCGTGATCGGCGCGCGAGGCTTCTGCGGACCAGCCGCGCGCGCTCGCGCGAAGGAGAGCAGATTGAGCGGCTTTGACGGCTTCGGCTCGTCCAGCGCCGCAGCCGGCGATGCGCTCGCCAGCACCGACACCGCGATCAAGCAGAAGAGATGCGTTTTGTAATCCAGCTTCAGCATCGGGCCGTACGCGAATCGCGATCGAGACGACAGACATGCGCGATCAGGCTTGCATGGCGCTTGCGCGTCATTGGACGATCACATCGGCCTGGAGCGCGCCCGCCGTCTTGATCGCCTGGAGGATCGCGATAATTCCGGACGGCTTCAGGCCGATCTGGTTGAGACCGCGCACCAGCCGCTGCAAATCGACGCCGCTGAGGATCGCAACCTGGGCCCCGGGCTCGTTGGCCTCGACCATGGTCTGCGGAACGACCACGGTCTGCCCCCGCGAGAACGGCGCGGGCTGCGACACGACGGGAAGCTCCGTTATGCGAACCGACAGATTGCCGTGCGTCACCGCGACAGTCGAAATCCGCACGTCGCGCCCAATCACCACCGTGCCGGTACGCTCGTTGATCACCACCCGTGCGGGCGTATCCGGCTCGACGGTCAATTCGCCGATCTCGGCAAGAAAGCGGACCGGGCCGGCATAGCTCGGCTTCGACAGCACGATGGTCCGGTAGTCGCGCTCGAAGGCGATCTGCGCCCGGTAGCGGCCGCCGGCATAGCGGTTGATGGCATCGAGAATTCGCGTTGCAGTGACGAAATCGGGGTTCTTCAGCTCGAGCACGAGGAACTCCATCTCGTGAAGGCTCCCCTGGACCTCCCGCTCGATCAGCGCGCCGTTCGGAATGCGACCGGCGGTCGGCGTACCCTGGCTGACATTCTGCGCCTGGCCTCCCACGCTGTACCCGGCAACGGTGACGGCCCCTTGCGCCACCGCGTAGACAGCGCCGTCAGCCCCCCGTAGTGACGTCATCACGAGGGTGCCGCCGAGCAGCGAGGTGGCGTCTCCGAGCGAGGACACCGTCACGTCCATGCGCTCGCCCGGCGAGATCGAAGGCGGCAGGTCCGCGGTGACCATGACCGCCGCGACGTTGCGCGTGCGCAGCGTGGTCGGTCGCGTCGGGTTGGTCGTGCTGGTGGTGTCGTTCCGGACATTGATGCCCATGTTCTCGAGCATCGACTGGAGCGACTGTTCCGTGAACGGGGCGTTGCGCAGCGTGTCGCCAGTGCCGTTGAGGCCAATGACGAGGCCATAACCGACGATCTGGTTTTCGCGCAGTCCCTTGATATCAGCGATATCCTTGATACGGACGGCAGCCTGGGCGCTTGTCGCGGAGGCGATGAGGATGAACGCAAGCAGCAGCCTGATCATGATCCATCCATCACCTTAACGGTGCCGTCCGGCTGGACGATACCCCTGATGACCACACCAGTGTCGGTGTTGCGCACCGGAATGAGCGCGCCCGCCGCGCCCGATTGCAGGGCCGAGCCGTAGGTGACGATCGAGAGGCCGCTGTCTTCGACCACGACCTTGACCATAGCCCCGCGCGCGACGGTCCAGGGATCCTCGACCGCATTGGTCGGGATCGGCTGGCCCGGCAGCAGCGTGCGCCGCGCCATGCGTCCGACCAGCACCTGACGTCCTTCGATGAACATGGCGACGCCGAGAAGGTTGGCCGCGAAGGCACGCTCCGTGATCATGTCCTCGCGGATCAGTTCGCCCGCGCGTATCGACACGGCCGGCACCGGAAGTCGCCGATCCTCGGCCGCAGCCAGGGATGCAGAAGCGAGCACCAGCAGCGCGGCGGCCAACCCGCGCATGATCAGGCCGAGCCTGTTCGACATGGATACACCGGAACTAGCGGCCAAGACCCTTCGACACGGTCTGGGCCATCTCATCCGAGGCCGTGATGACCTTGGCATTCATCTCATAGGCGCGCTGCGCGGAGATCAGCTCGGTGATTTCCTTGACGGGATCGACGTTCGAAGCCTCGAGATATTGCTGGTTGATCTTGCCGTAGCCGGAATCGCCCGGCAGACCGACGACCGGCGTGCCGGAAGCCGTGGTCTCGCGATAGAGATTGCTGCCCAGCGGTTCGAGGCCAGCTTCGTTGGCGAAGTTCGCGAGGTTGAGCTGGCCGATCTGGCGCGGGTTCACCTCCGTGTCCAGCTTGGCAAACACTTGTCCGGTCTGGTTGACCGTGACCTGGACCGTTCCCTGCGGCACCGTGATCGCAGGATCCAGCAAATAGCCGTCCATTGTGACGAGTTGGCCGTTGGCATTGGTGTTGAACGAGCCCGCGCGGGTATATTGCACCTCGTTGTTCGGGCCCAACACCTGAAACCAGCCGCGGCCGTTGATTGCCAAATCGTAGGGATTGCCGGTCTGCGTGAGCGCGCCCTGGATGTGCAGCTTGCGGATGGCCGCCGACTTGACGCCAAGACCGAGATTGGCGCCCTCCGGGATCGGCGATGAGCCCGTCGCATTCGGAACGCCCTGCATGCGATCCATCTGGTAGAAGAGGTCGGTGAATTCCGCACGCGCCCGCTTGAACGACGTCGTGTTGATGTTGGCGATGTTGTTCGCAATGACCTCGATATTGGTCTGCTGCGCGTTCATTCCGGTGGCCGCGATGGCGAGCGATTTCACAGCTTGATTCCTTCAGGTCAGATCGACATGCGAACGACTTCTTGGTAGGCCTGCACGACCTTGTCGCGAACCGCGACCGCCGTTTGCAGCGTCTGCTCCGCCGACATCAGCGCCTCGACGACGCGCCGCGTCGATTCCTTGCCCTGGATCGCCGAGATCGACGCGGCTTCACCGGCCTTGAGCGTCCCGATCGCATCTGTCGTGACCTGCTTCATCACGGAGTCGAAGCCAACATCCCCACCCGACTGAACGGCGCCCGCCGCAGGCGCGGTCACCTGCGCTTCAATCGAGCGGGCCACGGCCTGGCCCGCAGAGATGGCAGTGGACGCAATTGCCTCTAACATCGTCAGCTCCTTAGGAGATCGATAGTCATGCCGACCATCGACCGCACCTGTTTCACGACCTGAAGGTTGGCCTCATAGGATCGATTGACCTCGCGCATGTCGGCCATCTCGATCATCATGTTGACGTTGGGCAGCTTGACGTAGCCGGCCTTGTCGGCAGCCGGATGCCCCGGCTCGTATTCGACCCGGTATGGAGTGGCATCGACGCCAACTTCCTTGACTTTGACGAGCTGGCCGCCCGCGGCGCGGTCCATCTCCGCATCGAAGGTCACGGTCTTGCGCTGATACGGGTCGGCACCGGCGGTGCGCCCCGTCGAATTCGCATTCGCGAGGTTTTCCGAGACGATGCGCATCCGCGTCGACTGCGCCTCGAGTCCGGAGCTTGCGACCGCGAGCGAAGCCTGCAGGGAATCCACCATGTCAGGTCACCTCAGGCTTTCACGCCGGTCAGCAGCATCCGGTGGAACGACCGCACGATCGCGGCATTCATCGAATAGTCGCGGTTCACCTCGCCGCTCTTGAGCATCTCCTGCTCCAGGCTGACGGAGTTGCCGGAGTGCACGACGTCCCAGCTGTCTTTCTTGGCGTTGGTTCGCGTGTCGGTCTCGGCCGCGCTCAACTGCATGTGCGACGGCGATGTCGTCGCGAGCCTGACCGGCGTGGCATCGAGGACCTTGTTGAACGGCTCGACGTCACGCGCCCTGAAGCCGGGCGTGTTGACGTTGGCGACGTTCGCTGCGATCGTCGACTGGCGCAGCTCCAGCCATCGGGCTTGCGAGGAAGCAAGTTCAAGCAGATAAAGCGGTCCCACGGCAGCTCCCGATCTCGTCTATGCAGACGAACATAGGAAGTTAAGCTTTTCTCAAGCTTTCGTCGCAAGACCCGTCATTGAACCTTTTCGCTTCGCGGCGCCTTCTGCGATTGCAGGAAATAGATGATCTCGGCGACCGGCCGGAAGAATTCCGGCGGGATCAGCTGATCGACCTGCACCGCCTCGTAGAGCGCGCGCGCCAGGGCCTTGTTCTCGATCACAGGAATCCTGTTCTCTTCGGCCACCGCGCGGATCTTGAGCGCGATCGCGTCCATGCCCTTGGCGAGGACCATCGGCGCCGGATTCTCGTCGCGCTGATAGCGCAGCGCCACCGCAAAGTGCGTCGGGTTCGCGATCACGAGCGAAGCGCGCGATGCAGCCGCGATCATTCGCTGGCGCGAGCGATCGCGCGCCAGCGACCGCAGCCGCGCCTTGATCAGCGGGTCGCCTTCGGCCTGCTTGTGCTCATCCTTGAGCTCCTGCCTCGTCATGCGCAACTCGCGCCGCCAGTGGAAGCGTGCCCAGGCGAGGTCGATCGCCACCAGCACGATGGTCGCGATGCAGATCGCCGAAACGATGCGCATGGCGATGGTCAGGATCATCTCCGGCAACGCCACCGGATCGGTGTACATCGCCTCGAACGCCCTCGCCTCGGAGGATCGCAGCACGAAGCCGACAACCAGGCCCACCGAAACGAGCTTGAAGACCGATTTTGCGAATTCCACGAGCCCTTGCGTTCCGAAGATCCGGCTCCAGCCCTGCGCGGGCGATATCCGCGAAAAATCCGGCTGGATGCGGGCGAGCACCAGCCGCGGCACGTTCTGGAGCAGCGAGGCTGCCAGCCCGAACACCGCGAGAATGAGGACCGGCGGAACCAGGAAGCGCAGCGCCTCCAGCCCGACGACCGACAGGAGGTCTTTCGCGTCGGCGGCCGTTCGCAGGCGAAAGCCGTCGGGGTCGTCGAGCAGAGCTTTCAGGGTCGGAACGAGCTGCTGCACGCCCTGCCCGATCAGGAACGCCTGGATCACCATCAGTGCCGCCATCGAGGCGAAGACGGAGGCCTCCCGAGACACCGGAATCCTGCCCTGCTCGAGGGCATCGCGGATCTTCTTCTCGGTCGGCTCTTCTGTTTTGCTCTCCTGATCGGATGTCTCTGCCATGCTGTTCAGCGGTCAGCGAAAGACCAGCTCATCCTCCTGGTCGGGGTTGAGCTCGATCTCGCCCTTCTCCGCCAGATCGAGCGCGAGGTCGGTGATGACGCGCCGCGCCTCCAACACGTCGCGCTGGTTCGACGGCTCGCCGATCGCCAGCTCGTGCTCGACGACGCGCCTGACGCGCGAGGCGACGGAGGACAGGATCAGTTCGCGGAAATTCTTGTCCGTGCCCTTCAGGGCGACGACGATACGGTCGGTCGGCACCTGATCGAAGATCATGGTGCGCGCCTTCGGCGTGAGGTTGACCACGTCGTCGAACGTGAACAGCAGCTCCTTGAGTACCTCCGCCGACTTCGGACGCTTCTCCGACAGGCTCTTCAGCATGTCCTCGATGTGACCACGCTCCATCTTGTTGATGATGTCGGCAACCCGCGCATAGGTGTCGGCACCGAGGTTCCGGGCGAAGTTCAGCGTCAGGTCCTCATGCAGCGTCTTCTCGACGATGCGGATCGCGTCGTCGACGATCGGCTTGAGGCTCAGCACCCGCCGCATCAGCTCGTTGCGCAGGCTCGAGGGAAGCTGGCTCATGACCTTGGCGGCACAGGCTGGCTTGACCTTGGAGAGGATCACTGCAGCGGTTTGCGGATGCTCCTTGGACAGGTAGCTCGCCAGCGAGTTCTCCGAGACGGACGACACGCGATCCCAGACCGATCTCGAGGAATTTCCGAGCAGGTCCGACATGATCTGGGAGACCTGCTCGGCCGGCAGGACGTCGCCGAGCACGGCCTCCAGGCCGCCGAGCGTGCCGAGAATATTGGCGCCCATCGAAAACTGCTGGGCGAATTCCTCGACGATCCCTTCCAGCTCCTGCGCCGTGATCGGGCGCAGCTCAGCCGCGGCCTTCGTGACGATGCGGATATCCTGCGGCTCGAACTGCTGCAGGACGCTTGCGGCAGCCTGCCGGCCCATCGCGAGCAGGAGTGCCGCGACTTTCTCTGTTCCTCCCAGCGCAGCAACACCGCGCTGCTTGAGAGGAGCTGCGATGCCCATCGGTTCCGCCACGATCAGGCTTCACCGTGACCGCCCAGCGGCCCCACGATCTCCGTGAGCGACACGCCGAAACGCGAATTGTCTTCTTCGACGACCACGACTTCGCCGCGCGCGACGATACGGCCGTTGACCACGACGTCGACGGGTTCGCCGACCCTGTGATCGAGCGGGACCACCGCGCCGCGACCGAGCTTCATGAGGTTTGCCACCGGCATGGTCGCAGCGCCCAGCACCACCTGCACGGTGACGGGAATGCGCAAGATCGCGTCGACATTGGCGAACTTGCCGGAATCCTCGGCCGTACGCGCCGCGATCTCCGCCAGCCGCTCCAGCGGGGAGGCGTCGATTTGCGCCTCGCCGGACGCCGCCGCCCGGGTGGCAGATGACTCATAATCGAAAGTTTGCGCCATTTGGTCTTGCCTCTTGAAAACGCTCCTCCCGGAGTTCTGCTCCGGAACGATCCCCTTGCCTGCGCGCCGACGCCAGGTGACGACCCCGGCGTCCGCAAGCCGCAGCCTTACGGCTCACCCGCACCGCTGCAGCCTTTGGTCCCCGCGACGGCTTGCGACCGCCGCGCGTCCAGCGCCGTGATTGCCTCGTGAGCCTGATCGATCTTGCTGCTGAGCACGTTGGCCAGCCGACCGAGATTGGCGGTCGAGTCGTGGGCCGCCTTGATCACGGTATCGAAGGCGCCCGCCGTCTCCTGCACGATCGTCGAGAATTCGCCCTGGTAGCTGCGCAGCCGCGCCAGCTCACGGTGCATCCGGGTCACCCGCATGCTGGTGAAGGCGAGCGCAACGAGCAGAACCGCATCAACGAGATAGGATATCATCGACAAACTCCCGCTTCTGATCGACGGGATCCGCTACCTGCATGGCATAATAGCCATCGAGCTGGCCGATCTGACACCAGAACAGCACCTGGTTGTTGTTCTCGAGCCTGGCGAGCGTGCGCGGCGTGGCGTTGAGCTCGATGACCTGCCCGACCTGAAACTTTGCGACCTCTCCGAGGGAGAGCACGCACTCGTCCAGCACGGCGTTCAAGGTGACCTCGGTGCGCTGGACCTCGCTCTCCATTTGCCCGCGCCAGTTCGGATCGGCGGCACGGCCGTCCGAGACGACGACATGGGCGAGCTTCTGCCTGAGCGGATTGAGCGCCGAATGCGGGATGATCAGGAACATCTGCCCGCCGCGGTAAAGCGCCTGGAGCATGATGTTGGCGCAAACCGACATATTGCTGCTGCGCCCGATCGCAAGCGAGGCCATCGCGGTCTCGACCCGCTCGAGCTTGAAGGTGACATCGGACGTCGCGGCGAAAGCCGATTGGAGCGCCTTGGCGAAGCGCTCGAACAGCACCTGCACCACGCGCAGCTCGATGTTCGAGAAGGCGCGCTCGACATCGATCGGCGGCTCTGCGCCGTCCGAGCCGAACAGCGCCTCGACCATCGTAAACACGAAATCGCGATCGAGCATGACGAGGACCCGGGCGTCCCATTGCTCGGCATAGAGGACCGCGGCAACCGCATTGCCCTCGTAATCCTTGACGATGTCGCCGACGCGGCCGTTGCTGATGTCGTTGACCGAAAAGTAGCAGGGGGTACCCGCCATCGGCTGAAGACTGTCCGTGCAGGATGCCGCCATGCGATCAAAGATCACATTGAGCATCGGCATGCGGTCGATGGATATGCCCGCCGCATCGAGCAGATAGTTCGGCAGCCGCTTCTGCTGCTCGACGTCGATCCCTTCCATCATCATGCTCTGGCGGCCTTCGGTTCGGCGTCGGCCACGACGGCTTTCGGCCCGGCGATCGTCTCGTTCTCGACCACGTCGATCGACGGCCGCTCGGTACTGGCGATCATCTTGCGGCCGTGCTCGACCGCGATTTGCGGCATGGCACCGTTCATAAAGGCGAGCAGCGTCTGCTTGACGATGATGTAGGGCCGACAGCGCTTCTCGCGGGTCATCTTTATCTTCAGGGCGAACGGCGAGATGATGCCGTAGGAGAGGAAGATGCCGGCAAACGTGCCGACCAGCGCCGCACCGATGAAGCCGCCGAGCAGCTTGGGTGACTGGTCGAGCGCGCCCATGGCCTTGATGACGCCAAGCACCGCAGCAACGATGCCAAGCGCCGGCAACGCCTCCGACACCACGACGAGCGCATTGTAGGGCGTGAGCTTGCTCTTCACGATGGTATGGATCTCCTCGTCCATCAGCGCTTCGATCTCGTGCGTGCGGGCGTTACCCATGATGATCAGGCGCACGTAGTCGCAGATGAACTGCAACAGCGCGGTATCCGCCAGCACGCTCGGGAACGTCTTGAAGATCTCGGAGGATGAGGGATCGTCGATATGCGCCTCGACCTCGTTGCGGCCCTTGCCCCGCAACTCGCGCATCAGCGCGTGAAGGGCGCCCAGGAGATCGAGATAGTAGCGCTCCCCGGGCACCGCCCCGGTAACGGCCTGAACCGCCGCAAGCCCGGTGTCCGCGACGACCTTCCAGGGGTTGGCGACGATGAAGGTGCCGGCCGCCGTGCCGAAGATGATGACGAATTCCCACGGCTGCATGAGCACGGCAAGATGCCCGCCCATGGCGGCAAATCCGCCGAGCAAGGCGGCCACCGTGATGATGATCCCCACGAAACTGCCCAACGCGCCGCTCCATCGCCAATCCCGTCGGCCATGTCTATGCGGCGACGCTTGCGCGAAGCTGGCTTCCCCTGGCCAGCCCCGCGCAAGCTATTCGCGGCAGCTTGGGACGATGTCGCAATGGCGGCCAAAGGGGCGCATGTCATGCTATCCACGATCGCGGACTACACAAGAATAACCAAGGACATGGGCAAGTCGCTGACGCTCATCGCGAAGCAGCCGGATGTCAGCCGCGAGACCGACTATTTCCTCGCCAATATCGGCAAGGTGAAGACTATCGACGACTTCCTGAAGAACTACCGCCTCTACTCCTACGCGATGAAGGCCTATGGCCTCAGCGACATGATCTACGCCAAGGCGTTCATGCGGAAGGTGCTGACCGAGGGTATCGCGACCACGACGACCTTCGCCAACAAGCTCACCGACGCCCGCTACCGGGAATTCGCCGCAGCTTTCAATTTCGCCGCGCTCGGCAGCCAGGCGACCCAGACCACCCAGGCCACGACCGGCACAGCCACCCAGTACGCCACGCAGACGATGGAGCAAAACGCTGGCGATCAGAACGAGGGCCTGCGGCTGGCGCTCTATTTCACACGCAAGGCCTCCTCGATCACGAATGCCTACCAGATCCTCGCCGACAAAGCGCTGACGCAAGTGGCGCAGACGGCTCTCGGCCTCCCGGCGACCGTCAGTTCGGCCGACATCGACAGCCAGGCCACGATGCTGACGAAGATGATCAAACTCACCGATTTCCAGGATCCGGCCAAGGTCACCAAATTCGTGCAGCGTTTCGCGGCGATGTGGGATGCGAAACAGGCCGCGAGCGACGCCAGCAACGGCAGCTCGACCAACCCCGCGCTGGTCCTGATTGGCGGCGCGTCGACGACTGCCAGCATGGATACCGACATGCTCTCGAAACTTCAGTCCATCCGGCTCGGAAAGTAAGTCATGCAATCGGCTCTTTATGTGGGATTGTCGGCGCAGGTCGCGCTGGAAAAGCGCCTCCAGACGATCGCCAACAACGTCGCCAACGTCAACACATCCGGCTTTCGCACCGACGTCGTGAAATTCGAGACGGTGCTGTCGAAGGCGGGCGCCAATCCCGTCGCCTTCTCCTCGCCCGGCGACAACATCATCTCGCGCGCGGCCGGCAATGTCACCGAAAGCGGCAACCCGCTCGACGTCGCCGTGGTGGGACAGGGCTGGATCGCCTTCGCCGGCCCGAACGGCACGGTCTATACGCGCGACGGCCGGCTCCAGATCGCGCCGAATGGCGACCTTCAGACCGTGAGCGGCTTCCCCGTCATCGATAGCGGCGGCGCGCAGCTCACACTCGACCCGAACGGCGGACCAGTCTCGATCTCGCGCAGCGGCACGATCACCCAGGACAAAAACGAGATCGGCACCATCGGCCTATTCAACATTCCTGCCGACGCCAATCTCGACCGCTACGGCAATTCGGGCGTCGTCCCCGATCGGCCTGCGACCGCGATCTCCGATTTCGGCCGGGACGGCTTCAAGCAGGGCTATGTCGAGGGATCCGGCGCCAATCCGATGCTCGAGCTGACGCGGCTGATGTCGGCGTCGCGCGCCTTCGACGGCACCAATTCGCTCATCGAAGGCACTGAAAGCTCGCTTCAGAACGCGATTCGCACCCTGGGCGACCCCGCCAAATAGCCTTCCCTCTGAGGACTTCCCTTGAACGCTCTCCGGCAAATTGAGTGGGCGCTGCAGGAGCTGCAGCAGAGCACCCCCATTGCAAGCATCAGCGGCGCCATTTCGGAGATCGCGCCGACGCATTTTCGCGTGTCCGGCCTGTCCCGTTTCGTCAAGCTCGGCGAGCTCATCGGGGTGACGTCGGGTGGCCGGTCCCAGATCGGGGAAGTGGTTCGCATCGACGGCGACGGCATCATCGCAAAGCCGTTCGACCGGCAATTCGCGGGCGGGCTCGGCTCGGTCGCATTCCGATTGCCTCCGCTGTCGCTTGCGCCCGATGCGAGCTGGAAAGGACGCGTCATCAACGCGCTCGGCGCACCGCTCGACGGCATGGGCGCGCTGATTCCGGGATCGCGCGCGGTCTCGGCCGAAGCGGAAGCGCCCGCGGCCATGAAGCGGGCGCGCGTCCACAAGCCGCTGCGCACCGGCGTGCGCGTGATCGATCTGTTCGCGCCGATCTGCGCCGGCCAGCGCGTTGGCATCTTTGCCGGCTCAGGTGTCGGCAAGTCGACGCTGCTCGCGATGCTGGCGCGCAGCACCGGTTTTGACACCGTCGTCCTGGCCCTGGTGGGCGAACGCGGCCGCGAGGTGCGTGAATTCGTCGAGGACGTGCTCGGCCACGGCCGCGACCGCGCCATCACGATCGTGTCGACGGGCGACGAGAGCCCGATGATGCGACGGCTGGCGCCAAAGACCGCGATGGCGATCGCCGAATATTTTCGCGACCGCGGCGAATCGGTCCTGCTGGTGGTCGATTCGATCACCCGGTTTGCCCACGCCTCCCGTGAAGTCGCGCTGGCTGCCGGCGAGCCTGCGGTCGCGCGCGGCTACGCACCGAGCGTCTTCACCGATCTGCCGCGCCTGCTCGAGCGGGCCGGGCCCGGAGAGGAAGGCACGGGCACGATCACTGGAATCTTCTCCGTGCTGGTCGACGGCGATGATCACAACGAGCCGATTGCCGACACCATTCGCAGCACGCTGGATGGACACATCGTGCTCAGCCGGCACATTGCCGACCAGGCGCGTTACCCGGCCGTGGACATTCTCGCCTCGGTCTCGCGCCTTGCGCACTGCGTCTGGGATCCCGAGGAGCGCGAGCTCGTGAGCAAGCTGCGATCCATGATCGCCAAATATGAAGACACGCGCGACCTTCGCCTGATGGGCGGATATCAATCAGGGCGTGATCCGGGGCTCGATCATGCCCTCGACATGGTGCCGAAGATCTACGGCGCGATGCGCCAGGATGCTTCGGCTCCGCCCAGCGCGGATGCGTTTCGCGAGCTGAGAGACGTGTTGAAGGCCGGCTAGCGCTGCCATGCGGCGAATAGGCCTTCGCGCCAAACGCATGACTCGGTGCCCACGCGCGATCTTGGAAGCGGAGCGTCAACACCGCGGCGACCAGAATCGCCGTGCACTGCGGGCATAGCTCGTTGAACTCGATCGGCGCCGCTCCGATGGATTCGCTCATGCCTCAGGCAGAGACGGCGCATGGTAAGGCCGGCTTGCATACAATTCCTGCACGGGAAAGTTGCATATCGCCTACCGAATTCCGTCAAGCGACGCGACAAGCAGTCAAACGAGGGTGCATGCGTCATCTCATGCATAGGCTCTCATCATGCTGCCTCACCGGCGAACAACATTGTTCGTTTTCACACAACTGTCGCATCCATCCATGCTCATCGTTTGGCGCATGAGGTGATTCACGCAGCTGGAGTGCCGTGGGCACGCCGGTTCAAGTTGCACACTGTGGAGAACTCGCGCAGGGACGCAAGACTTGGTTATACGCAGGTATATCCAAGAGCGTCTCTACTTGCTTTTCATGACAAGGTCAGTCATCGTTTTTGCGCTGGATAAGAAATGCGGGCTGAGTGACTTGGAATGCAGGGGCTTCGGTTGAGCAAATTCGAGCCATCGTCCGACGCTGATGGCGACAGCGACTTCCGTCCAACACTGCCACATCAGACACGCCATCGACGGCGCGATCCGCGGCGACCCGCGTCGCGACGGTCGGGGTAGGTCATGCCGCTGGCACGCGAAGCAGTCGAGCTGCTGATCCAGGCGGCGAGAGCCTGGTATTTCGAAGGCGACCGACACGGGTTGCGTGATCGGGAATGGATGGCGCTGCGCTTCCTCGGGCGCGCCAACCGGTTCTCGCGGACACCGTCCGCACTGGCGGGCTTCATCGGCGCGACCAGGGCCACGGCTTCGCAGATCGTGAAGACGCTCGAGACCAAGTCATACATCATCCGCAAGCCTTCGCACGAGGACAAGCGCTCGGTGGTGCTTTGCATCACCGCCCAGGGCGAAAAGTGCCTCGCGCAGCACGATCCGATCAATCCCGTGCTGAACGCCGTGACCGCACTCGACTCTGAGGAACGCATCCGGCTGCGCGATTCCCTGAGGGAGATCCTCAATCATCTCGACGCGACACATCAGCGCCTCAACGCCAGCATCTGCCGGGACTGCATGTTTCTCGCCGAGCGTAGCGCGCCCAAGGGGCGCGCCGGCACGGAGTATACCTGCCGGCTCTATCGTGCTCCGATTTCGCCCGACGAGATCGAGCTCCTTTGTGCGAGCTTCGAGCGCGCCAACGACCGGCTGAGGACCGACGAGCCTTCCGACAGGATACGCGTCGCGAGCGTGTGAGCCTTTGCGGTATTCGCGCTGGGCGGATCGACGGCGGCGTCATTGCAGGCGCAGCCCGGGCGGCTTTGCGCCGCTGGTATTCTCCTCGCAGGATGCTAAGCTTCCCGTCCGACCTTGGACGGGGAGCTGACGGCGCCTTGCCGGCCTGCGGCCGTAAGCGCGCGGGCAGCGGGATCAGGGGACTGATCCAACGCCACACAGCGTCCGCGCTCCGTTCAGGGCACGGACGACCACGCCTGGCGGAGAAAGTGTATTGCGTATGGCCTGCGGCAATGAAGTTTCGATGACGGCGTGCGACCTTCGCCGTTACCCGTTGGCCTCGCGGATCGACCGCGTCCTGGACGCAGCACCCGGACACCGCCGGAAGATTGACGCCACATCTCGCTATCCCGGTTGATAATGGTCCCGGCTCGGTACTCATCAGCAGACGGGAGGACAGCATGGAAGGCGCCATGATCGCAGCCGCGCCGGCCTTGGTGCGCTTTTCCGGCATCCAGAAGACCTACGACGGCGAGCACCTCGTGGTGAAGAACCTCGACCTCGACATCAGGAAGGGCGAGTTCATCACCTTGCTCGGCCCGTCCGGCTCGGGCAAGACGACCACGCTGATGATGCTGGCGGGCTTCGAGGTCCCGACCCATGGCGAGATTTACCTCGCCGACCGGCCGATCAAGAACATGCCGCCGCACAAGCGCGACATCGGAATGGTGTTCCAGAACTATGCGCTGTTTCCGCACCTGACGATCGAGGAGAATGTCGCCTTCCCGCTGTCCGTCCGCAAGGTCAACAAGGCCGAGGCACAGGAGCGCGTGCGCGCGGCGCTGCGCATGATCAAGATGGAGGCCCTGGCGCAGCGGCGTCCGGGACAATTGTCCGGTGGCCAGCAGCAGCGCGTTGCGCTGGCCCGCGCGCTGGTTTTCAATCCCCAGATCGTGCTGATGGACGAGCCGCTCGGCGCCCTGGACAAGCGCCTGCGGGAGCAGATGCAGCTGGAGATCAAGCAACTGCACGAGACGATGGGCATCACCGTCGTCTACGTCACGCACGACCAGAGCGAGGCGCTCACCATGTCGGACCGCATCGCCGTGTTCAACGACGGCATCGTGCAGCAGATCGACCGGCCCGACGCGCTCTACGAGCACCCCGTGAACAGCTTCGTCGCTCACTTCGTCGGTGAGAACAACGTGCTGGCCGGCACCGTCGAGACGATCGAGCAGGGATATTGCCGCGTCGCGCTTGCCTCCGGCGGCACCATAATGGCCCGGGCGGTCAACGTGGCAAGCAGTGGCGCCACTACTTCGCTGTCGGTGCGACCGGAGCGGATCTCCATTATCATGGACGGGGCGACGAGCGAGGGACCGAACCGCCTGCCGGCCACCGTACAGAGCACCATCTATCTCGGCGACCACACGTTGGCCGTGCTCGAGGTCGCGGGCAACGAGGAGTTCATGGTCAAGCTCCAGCCGGGCGAACATCACAGCTTGAGGCAGGGTGAAAACGTGTCCGTCACGTTCCGCCCTGAAGACTGCCTGGCCCTCGATCCGGTGTAATCGAACCACTTCCTCCAGGCGATCGGGCCGGGACACATCACTTCCAGGACGCAACTCACAACAAGAAGGGAACGAAGACGATGATGAAACTCAAGATGGCACTCGGATTCGCCGCCACGCTGACCGCCGGCGTCGCGCTGGCAACAGTCGCGCAGGCGCGCGATCTCACCGTCGTATCGTGGGGCGGTGCATATCAGGACGCCCAGAAGAAGGTTTACTTCGAACCGTTCAAGAAGGCGGCCGGCATCCCGATGAACGACGAGTCCTGGGACGGCGGCATCGGCGTGCTGCGGGCCAAGGTGCAGGGCGGCGCCGCGACCTGGGACGTCGTCCAGGTCGAGAGCGAGGAACTCGCGGTCGGCTGCGATGAGGGCCTGTTCGAGAAGATCGACTACACCAAGATCGGCGGCGAGGCCGCCTATCTGCCGCCGTCGGTCAATCCCTGCGGCGTCGGCGCCATCCTGTACGACTTCGTCCTCGGCTACGACAAGGACAAGCTGAAGGAGGCGCCGAAGGGCTGGGCGGACTTCTTCGACACCAAGAAATATCCGGGCAAGCGCGCCCTGCGCCAGGGTCCGAAGACCACGCTGGAGATCGCCCTCATCGCCGACGGCGTCCCGCCGGCGGACGTCTACAAGGTGCTGGCCACCGACGAGGGCGTCGATCGCGCCTTCAAGAAGCTCGACACCATCAAGGGCGACCTCGTCTGGTGGAAGGCCGGCGCCCAGCCGCCGCAGTTGCTCGCCTCGGGCGAAGTGGCGATGACCTCGGTCTATAACGGCCGCATCGACACCGCGAACAAGAACGAGAAGAAGAACTTCGGCATGGTGTGGGACGGCGCGCTCTATACGCTCGACAGCTGGGTCATCCTGAAGGGCAGCCCGAACAAGGACACCGCCTACAAGTTCCTCGACTTCGCCGGCAAGGCCGAAAACCAGTCCAAGCTGTCGGAGAACATCGCCTACGGCACCTCGAACAAGGACGCCGCGGGGCTGATCCAGCCGGCCGTTCTGAAGGATCTGCCGACGGCGCCGGACAACATGAAGAATGCGGTCGAGATCAACGTTGCATTCTGGCTCGAGAACATCGACCGCCTGACCGAACGCTTCAACAAGTGGACCGCGAAATAACGCGCCCGCAAGGCTTGAAGCAATGACGGAAGCGTTCCTGACCAGCGCCGATGCGCCGACCGACGTGCCGCTCAAGCGCCGCCTCAAACGGGCGGAGCGGGCGCGCCAGGTCAAGGCATTGGCGCTGGTCCTGCCGCTTCTCGCATTCCTGCTCTTCACCTTCTTAGGACCAATCGCCGGCATGCTCTGGCACGCCGTCGATGACTGGGAGGTGCGCAAGGTGCTGCCGCAAACCGTGGCGGCGCTGGCCGACTGGGACGGCAAGGACCTCCCGGACGAAAAGGCCTATGCTGCGCTGGCCGACGACATCCTGGCGGCGCGCGCCGCCGGGACGCTCGCCATCGCGGCCAAACGGCTCAACTACGCCGTCAACGGCTTCCGCACCATCCTCACCAGCACGGCGCGCAATCTGAAGGCCCCGCCTGTATCCGGCACGGCGAAGGAGACGCTGGGCAAGATCAATCCGGCATGGCGCGAACGCACCACCTGGGCGGCGATCAAGGGCGCGAGCGGGCCGGTGACAGGCTTCTACCTGCTGGCGGCGCTCGACCTGACGCGGAACGTGGACGGCGCGATCGTCGCCGCCCCGCCCGATCAGGCTATCTACCGCGACGTCTTCGTCCGCACCTTCATCATCAGCTTCAGTGTCACGGTGCTGTGCCTGATCCTGGGCTTCCCGGTCGCCTACCTCCTGGCAACGCTGCCGGCCGGGAGATCGAATCTCCTGATGATCTTCGTGCTGCTGCCGTTCTGGACGTCGCTGCTGGTGCGCACCTGCGCCTGGATCGTGCTGTTGCAGAGCAATGGCGTGGTGAACGACAGCTTGCGCTTCCTCGGCATCATCGATGCGCCGATGCGGCTGATCTACAACCGCTTCGGCGTCTATGTGGCGATGACCCACGTGCTGCTGCCCTTCATGATCCTGCCGCTCTACAGCAGCATGAAGGCGATCTCGCCGGCCTATATGCGGGCCGCCGCCTCGCTCGGCGCGCCGCCGCTCACCGCCTTCCTGCGGATCTACCTGCCCCAGACCCTGCCCGGCATCGCCGCGGGAAGCCTGCTCGTCTTCATCCTGGCGCTCGGCTACTACATCACGCCCGCACTCGTCGGCGGCGGCGCCGATCAGATGATGAGCTACTTCATCGCCCTCTACACCACCGAAACCGCCAATTGGGGCCTTGCCTCGGCTTTGGGCGCGCTGCTGCTGGTCGCAACGCTGCTGCTCGGCGTCCTCTACGGAAGGCTGGTGCAGGGGCAGCAGGTCACCGGAGGAATGAAGAATTGAGCGGCGATGCTTCCCTCCGCACGACCAGCCAGCGCATCGCGTGGGGCGCGACCATCATCATTGCCACGCTGGTCTTCATCTTCCTGATGGCGCCGATCCTCGCGATCATGCCGCTATCCTTCAGCTCCGGCGCCTACCTCACCTATCCGCTGCCCGGCCTTTCCTTGCGCTGGTACGATGAGTTCATCCATTCGGCGCGCTGGATGACGTCGCTGAAGAACAGCATGATCATCGGCGTCGCCGCGACGGTGCTGTCGGTCGTGCTCGGCACGCTGGCCGCGCTGGGGTTGGCACAGTGGAAGAGCCGGTTCAAGCCGCTGGTGCTGGCGATCGTGCTGTCGCCCGTCGTGGTGCCCGGCGTCATCACTGCGGTCGGCCTCTACTTCTTCTTCGCGCCGATCGGGCTGACCGGCAGCTATCTCGGCCTGATCCTGGCCCACACCGCGCTGGCAACGCCGTTCGTGGTGATCACGGTCGGCGCGACGCTGCAAAGCTTTGACATGAACCTGGCGCGCGCCGCAGCCTCCCTCGGCGCGCCGCCGCTCTACGCATTCCGCCGCGTGATCCTGCCGCTGATCCTGCCGGGTCTGGCATCAGGCGCGCTGTTCGCCTTCGCCACCAGCTTCGACGAGGTGGTGATCGTGCTGTTCATGGCCGGCCCCGAGCAGCGCACCCTGCCCCGCGAAATGTTCAGCGGCATCCGCGAGAACATCAGCCCGACCATCACGGCGGCGGCGGTGATCCTGACCACCGTCTCCGTCATCCTGCTCGCCACCATGGAAGGCCTGCGCCGGCGCAACGAGCGGCTGAAGGGCAGCAGCGCCTGAGGCGCGCTAGCCGCGTCGCCAAAACCAAAACATCGAAAACAACCCCATGCAAAGTAGCCGGTGGCGGACGGCGCGATGGCTTCCGATTTTACGAAATCATTTGACACGTCGGGCAAATCAGGGGCATGATGCCATCATTGGGGTTCGTAGGATCGGTAGAAGCTTTGGCGAACCCCAACGAAACAGGCGCAATCCGACCTCCCCGCGCCGGAGGCGATCGTAGCCCGGATGAAGCGCAGCGAAATCCGGGAAACACGCCGATGGAGTCAACCCCGGATTACGTTGTGCTCCATCCGGGCTACGGAGCGCGCAGCAGACCGACCTTCAGCCGTGATACGCGAACACCTCGACCGGCTCGTTGAAGCCGCGCACCGGGTGTTCGCCGACGCGTTCGAGTTCGACTTCGTTCTTCACGAGGTCGGCGAAGGCGCGCGAAAGCAGCACGGTTCGCCCCAACTGTTTTGTGAGCGTCTCGAGACGGGAGGCCATGTTGACGGCAGGGCCGATGACGGTGAAGTCGAGCCGGGAGCGCGAGCCGATATTGCCGTACATGACGTCGCCGACATGGGCACCGATCCCGTAATGCAGCGGCGCGCGGCCGGTGACGCTGTTGTTTTCGTTCAGCACCGCCATGGCCTGACGGGCCTCACTCACGGCCCGCAGCAGGTTTGCACAGGCCGAGGGCTGGCTGAGCGGAAAGATGGCGAGCAGGCCGTCGCCGATGAATTTCAGGATTTCCCCGCCATGCCGCACGATCGGCTCGGACATCGCGTCAAAATAGTCGTTGAGGAGATCGATGACGTCATCGCGCGGCCAGTTGTCGGAGATGCGGGTGAAATCGCGCAAGTCGCAGATCAGGATCGCGGCGTGCACGGTCGTGCCGCTGCCGCGCCTTGTGGCGCCGGCCAGGATGAGTTCGCCGGCATGCGAGCCGACATAGGTCTCGAGCAGGGTTCGCGCCAGGCGGTTCTTGATCCGGATCTCGCTGACCAGCGCCAGCACCGGCAACAGTCTCTTGAGAGCGGCAACATGCGCGTCGTCGAAGCCGTCGGGACGGTCGGTCGCGAAGGTGACGATGTGCCGCTTGCCGAGCGTATGGTACATCGGCCATGCCACATAGTCGGTCAGGCCCTTCGCCCGCATCTCGTCATAGACGGCATGCTTGCGGCCCGCTGATGGGCCCCGTTCGAGATGCTCGCGCACCTCGGTAGCGCCGTCATGGATTTCGTTGGCGGGACTGCCGATATATTGGGATGTTTCCCTGACATCGTAATCGACCCGCGAAATCTCCGCCCCGCGCATCCCGTCGGCCCACATCATCCGCGCGCCCAGCCATTGCGGATGGTTGACCACGACATGAAGCGTCGCCCGCGCGACCGGAATGCCGGCCTGCTGGAGGCGGATGCACATCTCGGCAAAGATGTTGTCGATGAAGCGCTGATCGCGGGTCTCGTTGGTCAGCCAGTGCAGGACGTCGCGCTCGGGCTGCGCGGTGACGGGATCGACGTTGGACGGCGCGTTCATGGCTTGCTCCGGGGCGGGGGGTGCGGAGTCGGGATGCAGGATATGTCGTGTCTCGGGCGGGGGGCGTCAATGGCGGCGGCCACCCCGTAGGATGGGTAGAGCGAAGCGAAACCCATCGCGGTCGTCCGGCGATGAAGCATGATGGGTTTCGCAAGTGCTCAACCCATCCTACGCACTCCCCGCCGCGTCCCGGATCGACGCGCCACCTTTGGACGGTCACAGTCCCGTCATCTCCGCTTCGTGGACCATATTGCTCTGGTCGCCGCGCTAAAGTGAGAGGCTCAAGATGCATTTGATCAAGACGCTGTCGTCCAATCGCCGGTCGATTCTGAAAGGCCTCGCGGCCGCGGCGGTCGCGCCGCTTGCGGCACCGGTGATGGCGGCGGAAGGATTGCCGAAGGCGCCGACGGGACCTGCGGCCGCGATCGCCACTGACAAGGCCTATTGGGATGCAGCGCGCGGGCTCTATGCCGTGACACCTGACATCGTCAACCTGGAGAACGGCTATTGGGGCATCATGCCCGAGCCGGTGCGGCGCGAGTTCATCCGCCAGGCCGACATGGTCAACTCCCAGAATTCCTATTATGCCCGGCAGCGCTTTGGTGCCGATTTCGAGGCTGTGCGCGTCAAGGTGGCGGAAGCGGTCGGCGCTGCGCCCGAGGAGATCGCGCTGACGCGCGGTGCAACCGAGGCGCTGCAGCTCCTGATCGGCGGCTACAACAGGCTGAAGACGGGCGACACCGTGCTCTATGCCGATCTCGACTACGATTCGATGCAGTATGCGATGAACGCGCTGAAGGCGCGGCGCGGCGTCGACGTCGTCAAATTCGACGTGCCGGAGCCAGCGACCCGGCAGGCCGTGCTGGACGCCTACGCAAAAGCGATCGATGCCAACCCGAAGACCAAGCTGCTGCTGCTGACGCATGTCAGCCACCGCACCGGCCTCGTGATGCCGATCGCCGAGATCGTGCGCATGGCGAAGGCCAAGGACATCGACACCATCGTCGATGCCGCCCATTCCTGGGGGCAGCTCGACTTCAAAGTCGGTGAGCTCGAGGCCGATTTCGTCGGCTTCAACCTGCACAAATGGATCGGCGCGCCGCTCGGCGTCGGCTTCCTCTACATCAGGAAAGACCGCATCGCCGACATCGACCGCGACATGGGCGACGAGGATTATCCGGCAACCGATATCCGCTCGCGTGTGCACACCGGCACCGTGAATTTCGCGACCGTGCTGACGGTGCCGACGGCGGTCTCGCTACACCAGGAGATCGGCGCACCCGCCAAGCAGGCCCGCCTGCGCTACTTGCGCGACTACTGGGTGAGCCGTGTTCGCGCATTCAGGGATATCGAGATCCTGACGCCGGACGAGGCCGGCTCCTACGGCGCCATCACCTCCTTCCGCCTTGCCGGCAAGACGAGCAAGGCCGACAATGACGCCGTGGTGGCAAAACTCAGGGATGGCTTCAAGGTGCACACAGTGCGCCGCGCAGGTGTCGCCAAGGGGCAATGCATCCGCGTGACGCCGGCGCTCTACACCACGGAGGCCGATCTCGACCGCCTTGTCGAGGCGCTCGCAATCATCACGGGCACGAAGGCGGGCTGAGGCACCGCTTTCGAAGATCGTAGGATGGGTAGAGCGAAGGCGAAACCCATCAAACTTTTATCGGGCGACGAAGCTGATGGGTTTCGCTGCGCTCCACCCATCCTACACAAGCTATATCGGATCGAAGGCGCGGATCGGAGGCAGGTTGCCGGTGAAGCGCTCCACCTCGACCGTCGTAAGCTGGCCGGTGCAGCCCTGCGCAAAGGACGAGGTGCCGATGTCGCGGGTGAGCACGTTCGGATTGCCGTGAACGCAGAGCGGCGCGTCGTCCTCCGGATCCATCGGGTCGTACCACGCGCCGGTCGGCAGCTGGACGACACCGGGCGCTATGCCGTCGGTGACATGCACCGCGGCAAGACAGGCGCCGCGCTCATTGAACAGGCGGATGATGTCGCCATCCTTGATGCCGCGAACGCTAGCGTCGCGCGGGTTCATGCGCGCGACCTCGCGGCCGCGATGTTTTGCTGCCGCCGAATGGCCGCCGAAGTCGAGCTGGCTGTGCAGGCGCGTCACCGGCTGGTTGGCGACGAGGAAGCATGGCGAGCCGGGCTTTGGTACATCGGTCTTCGCGAGCCAGACCGGATGGCCCGGACAATCCGCATCGCCGTGGCCGGCGATCTTTTGCGAAAAGATCTCGATGCGTCCGCTCGGCGTCGGTAGGGCATGAGCGAGGGGATCCTCGCGGAAGCGGCGCAGCCTGCCGCCGTCATCGGGCTGTTGCGGCACGACCAGGCTGCCGCGTCGCCAAAATTCCTCGAAGCTCGGAGCCTCGAGACCGCGCGCCCCGAGCGAAGCACGGGTCGGCTCATAGAGATGTTCCAGCCACTGCCGCGCGTTGCGTCCTTCCGTGAAGGGTTCGCGCGCGCCGAGCCGTTCGGCAAGATCGGCAAAGATCTCGTAGTCGTCACGCGCGAGCCCAAACGGCTCGGCGATCCGGTGCATGGCGATCATCAGAGGATCGTTGGTGGAATAGCCGATGTCCTCGCGCTCGAGCGTCATCGTCGAGGGCAGGACGATGTCAGCGTGCCGCGCCGTGGCGGTCCAGGCGAGCTCGTGCACGACCAGCGTATCGACCTTCGAGAAGGCCTTGCGCAGGCGGTTGATGTCCTGATGGTGATGGAAGGGATTGCCACCGGCCCAGTAGACGAGACGGATATCCTGATAGGTGCGCGTCTCGCCATTGTAGCGATAGGTGCTTCCAGGGTTGAGCAGCATGTCGGCGATGCGCGCCACCGGAATGAAATCGGCGACACCATTGCGGCCCTGCCCCAGCGTCGGCCCCGGCGCGTCGTTGACGCGGCGGCCGTAATAGCCGATCGCCCCCAATGAATAGGCGTAGCCGCCGCCGGCAAGGCCGATCTGGCCGACCGCTGCCGCCAGCACCATGCCCATCCACACCGGCTGCTCGCCATGCTCGGCACGCTGCAGCGAATGGGAGACGGTGATGAGCGCCCTCTTCCCGGCAAGGCGCCGCGCCAGCTTGCGGATCGTGTTCGCCTCGACGCCGCAGATCGCGGCGGCCCATTCGGCGTTCTTGGCCTGCCCATCGCTCTCGCCGGTCAGATAGCGCAAAAAGACCGGCCAGCCTTCGGTGTAGCGATCGAGAAAAGCCTGATCATGCAGGCCCTCAGCCACCAGCGAGTGGACGATGCCGAGCATCAGCGCGGTGTCGGTGCCGGGCACGCACGTCATCCATTCGGCGCCGGCCTCCACTGGCAGATCGTCACGCAGCGGGCTGACCAGGATAAACTCGCAGCCGCGCCGGCGCGCAGCACTCATGGCGCCGCGCTCGACGTGCTTGCTGATCGAGCCGCCAGCCACCATCGAGTTCTTCAGCGCCATGCCGCCGAACGCCAGCACGATATCGGTCTCGGTCGCGATCTGCTCCCAGGTGACGTTGCGCTTGGTGATGTCTTCATAGCCCGCCAGGATCTGCGGCAGCAGCACGGAGGACGCGCCCGAGGAATAGGTGTTGACCGACCGCACGTAGCCGCCCATCGCGATGTTGAGGAAGCGATGAACCTGGCTCTGCGCGTGATGAAAGCGGCCCGCGCTCGACCAGCCGTAGGAGCCGCCGAACACAGCCGAGGGGCCGCGCGTGTCGCGGATGCGCGTCAGCTCGTCCCCCAGAAGATCGAGCGCCTTCTCCCAGCTGACGGAGACGAATTCGTCGCGGCCGCGGCGATCATCGGGGCCGGGCCCACGCTCGAGCCAGCCGCGGCGGATCGCCGGCTGGGCGATGCGCGCCTGGTGGCGGAGCGCGCCGGGAAAATTGTCGATGATGCCGTTGGGATCGGGATCGCCTGCATAATGCCTGACCTCTAACCCGGCTTCACTGTTCCGCGCCGAGAACACGCCCCAGTGCGAGGTGTGCGGCTTGAAGCCGTCCGACAGGTCGAGGCCGGGATCGGGGAAGCCAATCGTGTCATCCATCGCGTGGTCCTCATCGCGGAGCGCCGCGCAGGCTGCTCCGGTCGCAATTACCGAGGCAATATAATGAGACGCGCCTGTGAAGGGCAACGGATTAGCGATGTCGGGAACCGAGAGCATAGGGGCCTCGCGCAGATTGCACAGCCGACAGCCTTCATGCATCCGGCCTCAGCGTCGTCATTGCAATGACGACGTCGCGCACCCTCGAACTCGCATCTCACGCTTAGACACGCCATTTCGCCGCAGGCTTTCCCTGCCTTGTCGGCATTGCCGCCTCCGCTATGATGAAACATGATGGGCTTCAGTCGGTGACGAGTCTTCTTTGAGAGGTGGACGATGAACGAAAACGAAATCCGCGGGTTCATCGCGGAGGTGAAGCAAGGCGCGCTATCTCGTCGCTCGTTCATCCAGAAACTGGCTGCGATCGGGATCGCAGCGCCGGTCGCGAGCCAGATCCTGGCCTGGAACGACGTGGCGATGGCGGACGCCACGCTGCCATACAAGCCGACCAAGGCCGGCGGCGGCGGCCCGCTCAAAATCCTGCTCTGGCAGGCCCCGACGCTGCTCAATCCGCATTTCGCGCTCGGCACCAAGGACCAGATCGCCTCGCGCATTTTCTTCGAGCCGCTCGCCGGCTGGGACAAGGAGGGCAACCTCATCCCCTGCCTCGCCGCCGAGGTCCCGAGCAAGCAGAACGGCGCCCTTGCGCCCGACGGCATGAGCGTGACCTGGAAGCTGAAGCAGGGCGTGACATGGCACGATGGCAAGCCCTTCACCGCCGACGACGTCGTCTTCACCTGGACGTACGCCGCGGATCTCGCGACCGCGGCGTACACCACGGGTTCCTACAAGGACATCACCGTCGAGAAAATCGACGACCACACCGTCAAGGTGAAGTTCAAGAGCCCGACCCCGTTCTGGGCCGATCCCTTCGTCGGCTCGGTCGGCCAGATCCTGCCAAAACATCATTTCGGCGACTATGTCGGCGCGAAGTCGCGCGAAGCACCGGGCAATCTGAAGCCGATCGGCACCGGCCCGTACAGGTTCGTCGAGTTCAAGCCGGGCGACATGATCCGGGCCGAACGCAATCCCGACTATCATGTCAGGAACCAGCCGCATTTCGACACGCTCGAAGTCAAGGGTGGCGGCGACGCGGTCTCCGCCGCGCGCGCCGTGCTCCAGACCGGCGAATACGACTATGCCTGGAACCTCCTGGTGGAGGAGGAGGTCCTCAAGCGCATGGAGGCCAACGGAAAGGGCAAGGTCGACGTCACGCCCTCCGGCAACGTCGAGTTCATCATCCTCAACACGACGGACCCGTGGACCGAGGTCGACGGCGAGCGCTCCAGCGTCAAGACCAGGCACCCGACGCTGTCCGATCCGGCCGTTCGCCGGGCGATCAACCTCCTGATCGATCGCGAGGCGATCGAGAAATTCATCTACGGCCGCGGCGGCATCGCAACGGCGAGCTTCGTCAACCAGCCTGCGCAGTTCAAGTCGGGCAAGCTCAAATACGCGTTCGACGTCGACAAGGCGAACAAGATCCTCGACGAGGCCGGTTGGACAAGGGGCGCGGACGGCATCCGCGAGAGGGACGGCAAGAAGCTCAAATTCGTTTTCCAGACCTCGATCAACGCCCCGCGCCAGAAGACGCAGGCCATCATCAAGCAGGCCTGCCAGCGCGCCGGCATCGAGATCGAGCTCAAGTCGGTCGTCGCATCGGTGTTCTTCTCGTCGGACGTCGGCAATCCCGATACCTACTCGAAATTCTATGCCGACATGGAGATGTACAACACGACGCAGCCGCAGCCCGATCCGGAGCGGTTCCTGAACCAGTGCGTCTCCTGGGAGATCGCCAACAAGGAGAACAAATGGCTCGGCCGAAACATCTCGCGCTGGTCCGATCCAGAGGCCGACAAGGCCTACAAGGCCGCGCAGAACGAGCTCGATCCGGTCAAGCGCGCCGCATTACTGATCAAGGTCGACGAAACCTTCTGCGATGCCAACGTGTTCCTGCCGCTGCTCTCGCGCAACATCGTCGGCGCAGGCGTCAACAACCTCATGGCCGACATCTCGGGTTGGGACGTCACGACCTGGAATCTGGCGAGCTGGTATCGCGGTGCGTAGCTCGGGCCGGCATCGCGATCAGTCCAACTCAAAGGACGATCTGGCTGCCTTGACCGACGAGGCGATGAACCGATGCACTTCCTGAACCCTGCGCGTTCCGTGCGTGTCAGGATGTGACGTCAGCCAATAGCTTCGAACGAAGCGGACGTCGGGAAGCAAGCGCCGCAGCTCCGGGTAACGCCTTGCAGCGTAGTCGTGCAAAATGCCGATCCCGTGCCCGGTTCGGACCGCCTCCATCTGGGCAATGACGCTGCCGCACTCGTAGCGGCGAGACATCAGCCGGCCGAGAACGGACGCATAGTCGAGAGCCCGGCTATAAGCGAAGTCCTCGATGTGCGTAACGAAGAGACGACCGGCTAGATCGGAATGAGCCTTTATCGGCCCCTCGCGCTCGAGATAGCTCTCCGAGCCGTATACGCTCAGGGTGTAGTCGGTCAGCTTGGACAAGATGAGCCGGCCCTGCTTCGGCCGGTCGAGTGTGATCGCGATATCCGCCTCCCGACGCGAAAGCGAGAACGTGCGCGGGAGTGGCACGAGTTGAATGATCAGCCCCGGATGGCGCGCAGCCAACGCGCCCAGATGCTCAGCCAGGAAGTAGTTGCCAAGTCCATCGGGTGCTCCAACTCGCACCGTGCCGGTGACGGCGTCTGCACTGCCGCCGATGCTGGCGCCAACCTTGAGAAACTCGCTTTCCGCGCGCTCCGCCGCCTGGACCAGGGCCTCCCCTGCGGCAGTTAGCGAGCAGCCGGATGTGTGTCGTTCGAGCAGCTTCGCCTTCAGGCTCTTTTCCAGCGCGGTTATCTGACGCGCAACCGTCGCGTGATTCAATCGCAGATTTTTTGACGCTTTGAGCATCTGCCCTGCGCGCGCGACTTCCAGGAATATTCTCACCCGCTCCCAATCCATATCCTACACTTTCTGCACAATAGAGTCGCAATCCCGTTCGTTGATGTGCATTTTTATGTACCGCGTATCGTCTGCGATCAAGCATTCAGTGCGGGGAGCAGCCGCGCCCAGCTTCTGACCGGCGAACTTGCGTGAGATCGCAGAAGCAGCGGAAAAGCTACGCCACGCCCGTGTCGGACGAGAAAAACCCGTCCTCCCGGGCCTTGTGAACATCGGCAAGAAGAGCCCTCGGGTCCAGCCTGACGCCGCTCGACAAAACGAAGTCCTCCTCTGGAATGAAGGAGAGGATCTTCTCGTCGCTCATGAGCGAGACCAGCAGGCGCCCCGACGCGGTTCAGAGAGTCGGAATCCTCTCGCCAACATCCGAGCTGATGCGAAACGGCCTGGCGCCTTCGCGTATTTGTCGCCATCGAGCATGCACAACTGAGACGTCTCGCGCGCCGTCTCGGCGAGTTCATCGAGATACGACCGGCATTCGCGGTTCAGGACGAACTGCGACTGAAGGCAAGGCCAAGGAAGTACAATTTGCGGCCAAGAAAAACGCGGCCCTCCTTGTCGGCACATTCGAGAATCCCGGCCGCCGGCATCAGATTGACGAGTTCGCAGCTCATCGATTTCGGAGCGTCGACGCATTCGGTCTCTTGCGCGATTTCTAAAACGACGCTAGCTTTTCGACGTCCGCTATAATGAAAGTATGTCCATTATAGTGGAATCAGGAGCAAGCCGTTGCGATCGGCCTGTGGAGGCCCCTGCCGATCCGTCGCTCAGCGCCAGGCCTTGAAGGCGCCGCCGCGCGCCGCGCATTGGAGGGAGAAGGATGATGAAGTCGTCGTTGTCGGCGGTTAGCGCCATTTGCCTTGGCCTATTCGCTCTGATCGGAACGGCAAGCGAAGCCGCCGCCGCGGCCAAATGCATGAAGGGCGATCGCAAGCCGCCATTCACAATCGGTTGGGCCGATATCTATTCGGTGCCGACCTGGATGAAGGAGACACAGGGGACGATCGAGAAAGAGGTCGACGAACTCAAGAAGCAGGGTCTCGTCTCGAAACTCGTCGTCACTGATGCCCGGGGCGATGCCAACACCCAGATCCAGCAAATCCAGTCGATGATCGATTCCAATGTCGATGCGATCATCCTCATTGCCGGCTCGTCTTCCGCGCCGGGCCGCGTGATCGCCGACGCCTGCGCCAAGGGCATCGCCGTCATCAATTTCGACAGCCTCGTCGACACCGATCAGGTCACCGCCAAGATCAATACGGATTCGGAGCAGTGGGGCGCGAGCGCGGCGAAATTCCTCATCGACGCGATCGGCGGCAAGGGCAAGATCCTCGTACTGAACGGCCCGGCCGGCATCTCCGTCAGCGATGACCGCCGCAAGGGCGCCGAGCCGGTGCTCAAGGCCAACCCCAATGTGACCATCCTCGCCGAGACGAACACCGCCTATAACGTCGCGCCGGCCCAGGAAGCGGTGACCAACCTTCTCTTCGCCCATCCCGAGATCGACGGAATCCTGTCGCTCGGCGGCGCTCTCTCGGCTGGCGCGGTTCTCGCCTTTGACAAGCAAGGCCGCAAGCAGGTTCCGATCACGGGGGAGAACGCGCGCCAATTCCTCGAACTGTGGAAGGCAAAGAGCCTCAAATCTTGGGCGACGATGCAGCCCAATTGGCTCGGCGCTTTTGCGACCTACGCGGCCGTGCAGGCGTTGACTGGCAAGGATGTCCCCGCCTTCGTCAAGATTCCTTTGCCGATCATCGATAACTCGAACATTGACCAGTATCTGGCCAAGGCGAAAGATTTCCCGGCTGACGGCTACATCTACTCTCCTTACGATCAGAAGCTCTTTGACGAGCTTCTGGCTCAAAAATAGGCCAGAACCGGGAACGGTCGCGAAGATGACGCCTGCTCCGACCCTTGCCGCACGCGGTGTGTCGAAGTCGTTCTTCGGAAATCCCGTGCTGCGCGACGTGTCCATCGCGCTTCATCCGGGCCGGATTCACGCGCTGCTCGGCGAGAACGGAGCGGGCAAGTCGACGCTGATCAACATCCTGTCGGGGGCTCTGCTCCCCGACGAGGGCGTCGTGGAAATCGACGGCCGCTCGTTTCGCGGGCTCAATCCCCGCGACGCGCATCGCGCGGGCGTCGCAGTAGTGCAACAGGAGCTCGGCCTCACCAGCCAGCTCTCCATCGCCGAGAACATCGGCCTTGGCGCACTGCCGCGCCGCTATGGATTGATCGACTATCGCTGCCTCGCCCGGCGCGCGCGGGCGGCGATGGACCTCGTCGGGCTCGACGAGGATTTGGCGACCCCGGTTGGCGACCTGCCGCTCGGCCGGCGCCAGATGGTCGAGATCGCCAAGGCTTTGTTTCGAGAGCCGCGCGTTCTCATTCTCGATGAGCCGACATCGTCCTTGTCCGCACACGAGGTCGAGACGCTGACGAGCCTGCTCGACCGCCTTTGCGCAAAGAACGTCGCCATTCTCTATATATCGCATCGACTCAACGAAATCATGCGGGTGTGCCAGCACGTCACCGTCCTCAAGGACGGCGTCGTCACCGCGGACCGGTCGATTGA
The DNA here is from genome assembly GCF_024199885.1 of Bradyrhizobium sp. CCGUVB23. Lineage (NCBI taxonomy): Bacteria > Pseudomonadati > Pseudomonadota > Alphaproteobacteria > Hyphomicrobiales > Nitrobacteraceae > Bradyrhizobium > Bradyrhizobium sp. CCGUVB23. Next base: position 6,073,189 of record NZ_JANADQ010000001.1, on the reverse strand, counting down.
GGGCGTCGAGGCCGCGGATCTGGTGCGACTGATGGTCGGCCGCGACACAGGCCACCTCTTCCCCGCCTGGACACCGACCACCGACCGGGATCCGATCGTGTCGGTCTCGGGTCTTTCCGCCGGCGTCTTGCGCAACATCGATATTTCGATCCGGCGCGGCGAGGTTCTCGGCGTCGGCGGATTGGTCGGGCAAGGACAAGAGGATTTGCTCCTCAGTCTCTATGGCGCCCTGCCCGCCTCCGCGCGGACCGCAGAGTTCAACGGCAGAGCGAAGCTTCCCTCGTCGGTTCGCAAGGCCAACGCGCTGGGACTTGCCTATGTGCCGGCTGATCGCAAACGCGAAGGCCTTCATCTCATTCACAACATCGGCTGGAACCTCATGCTGCCAAGCTTCGCGCGCGCATTTGGGCTGTCGTTGCGCGACCGAACGAAAGAGCGTGCGCTCGCCGGCGCGCTCGCCGACCGCTTCACGATCAAGGGCGATCTCACGCGGCAAGTGCAGGCGTTGTCCGGTGGCAACCAGCAGAAAGTGGCGCTGGCGAAATGGACGCCGGCCGAGCCGCAAGTTCTGTTGCTGAACGATCCGACGCGCGGCGTTGACGTCGAAACAAAGCGCGAAATCTACGCGCTTCTGCGCCGTCTCGCCGGCGAAGGCAAGGCGATCGTGCTTTCAAGCTCCGATACGCCCGAACTCGTTCATCTTTGCGACCGCGTCGCCGTGATGCGCGAGGGGCGGATCGTCGCCACCATCGAACGCGAGGCCCTGAGCGAAGAGGCCATCGTGGCCGCCTCGATGGGCGCAGACCTCATGAGGACGGCAGCATGAGCGCGGCCGGAAGTGCACCGCGGCTGTATTGGCCGGCGCAACGACAGCGCAACCGAGGCGTCAAAGGCCTTTTGACCGTCGTAGCGGCGTTTCTGGCCCTTTACGCCTATCTCTTCCCCGGCCTCATCAGCGTGAGCGGCGTCGCGAAATTCTCGCAGAGCTGGCTGCCGCTCGTGCTGGTCTCGATGGCGCAAGCAATACTCATGCTTGCCGGCGGCGTCAGCCTGGCGATCGGCGCGATGGTCAGTCTGGGCGCGGTCATCGCTGCGACCACGATGGCCGGCCCGCTCGGCGTCGCCGGTGGCGCGGCTTTGGTGATGGTCGCAGGTCTCGTCACCGGCGCGGCTTGCGGAATAGTCGTCGTGCGTCTTGGCCTGCCCGCCATCGTCGTCACGCTCGCTGCCTCATTCATAGTTGGCGGCGCCGCCCTGCTGATCCTGCCAAGACCGGGCGGCGCGATCCCCGCATGGTTGTCGGATTCGCTTGCCGGCGAGACGCCTGTGGCGGCACTGCTCGTCATCCTCGCCGTCGTCCTCTGGAAACTCTATCTCGCCACGCCCCTTGGCCTTAGCCTCTACGCGGCCGGAGAAAATTCCGTCGCCGCGTACCGCGCCGGCGTGCCCGTCGACTCGGCACGGATCGCTGCCTATGCCATCAGCGGGCTGCTTTCGACCTGCGCGGGCCTCTTCGTCGCCGCACAAACGGGCTCGGGCGATCCGGTGATCGGCGAAGCATTCACGCTCAACTCGATTGCCGCGGCAGTTCTCGGCGGCGTGGGCTTTCTCGGCGGCCGCGGAGCGATGCGCGGCGCGGTTGCCGGCAGCCTCCTCCTCAGCGTCATGATCAACGTGATGTATTTCCTCGGCTTCCCGCCGGTCGCGCATTACATCGCGCAAGGCCTGATCATCGTCGGCGCCGTCGCGCTGCCGGAATTTACGGCGCGCAGGAGTTCGCCATGAGATCGACAGAGACGGTACGCTTTCCAAAGTTCCAACGGCGCACGCTGCTGATGAGCCGGCCTTTCCTGACGGTTCTGATCGTCGCCGCCCTATGGATCGCCGCGTCCTTCGCAAAGCCAGGTTTCGGGGCCTTTGGCCATCTCCGCTATCTCGTCGAGCTTGGCGCCGTCGTCGGTCTTGCCGCTATTGGGCAGACGTTCGTCGTCATTGCAGGCGGCATCGACCTTTCGGTCGGCGCCATCATCACGGTCAGCGCCGTCGGCGTGCCTCTCGTCTCATTTGCCGGCGACGAGAGTGGTGCGTTTGCAGCTCTCATAACCCTGGCCGCTGCGACCGTGATCGGGGCCCTCAACGGAATCGGCGTCGCTCTCTTGCGCGCCCATCCCATGATCATGACCCTGGCCATGGCGACCTTTCTGCAGGGTCTTTTGATCCTGCTTGCCGGCGGCAGCGCAGTTTCAGCGCAGAGTCCATTGCTGGAGTGGCTCGGCTCCGCGCGGCCGACCGGCGTCCCTGCCGGCGTCCTCGTTTGGGCCGTCGCGTCGACCCTTTCGCTCATCGCGCTACACGCGACGCCATTCGGCGCGCGCGTCTTCGCGCTCGGCGCTAATTCGCTTGCAGCCACCCTCTCCGGCGTCAATGTTCGATCGACGACCGTCGCTGTTTACGCGATCAGTGGCCTGACCGCCGGGATGACGGGTCTTCTCCTCCTCGGCATGAACGGGCAGGGTCACGTCGGGATCGGCGATCCCTACCTTCTTTCGTCAATCGCAGCGGTCGTGCTCGGTGGCACGTCGATCCTCGGTGGTTCGGGCACATATGCCGGCTCCATTCCCGGCGCCGTTCTTCTCGTGACGATCACAGCACTCATCACGGTGGTCAATGCCTCGCCGGGGTGGCGAAGCATTCTCTTCGGATCACTCATCCTCGCCCTGCTCCTGGTCTCGGGGCGAGAGTCGCGGCGAAGATGAGAGGTCGTCGAACCGATAGAGACGCGCCGCATTGGCAAAGAACAGGGCCCTCTGCTCATCGGCAGAAAGCTGGGAGGCGATGGCCTTGAAGGCGTCGTACACCTCATCGAACGACGCGTGGAGCCCCGCCACCGGGAAATCGCTGGCGAACATCGCCCGTGCCACGCCGAAACATTCGAGGCAGTGGAGCACCACTTCGGCCAGACTTTCGAGCGTCCAGTGATGATCATAGGCCACGAGATCGGAGATCTTGATCGATACATTGGGCGCGCGGCCCAGGCTCGCGAGAGCCTTTCGCCAACGCGACATCCCGTCGGGATCGCGGTCGATCGGGCTGCCGCAATGGTTGAGAACGAAAAGCTGGTTCGGAAAGTCCCGCGCCAATCTTTCCGCCTGAGCAAGCTGATTGGGGAAGACCATCAGATCGAAGGCAAGCGCGTGAGCCTCCAGCCGTGCAAGGCCGGATCGCCATTGCGGATCGTCGATGCAATCGCCCCGAGCGGCGAAACGGCGCGCGGGGTCCTCGCTCCAACTCAGGATATCGCGGACGCCAACCACGCGCGAAAAGCGTGCCTGCGCCTCGATCAAGGCCGGCGCTTTTGCGCTCGCCAGCGGAACGTGAACGACATAGCGCTCCGCAACGCGGTCCGTCTTGTCGAGCGTTTCGAGCCACCGCGTCTCACCGAGGCAGTCATCGCTCGCCCAACCGGCTTCCACGTGAACGCTGCCCACGACGTTTTGCCGCGCCGCATCGCGACGATAGTCCTCAGGCAGATAGTCGCGCCTGAGCGACGCAAGATCACCGAGACCGCCGCGTTCACCGGCTCTGACCGCGAGCCAATGATGCCGACCAAGGCTCAAGTCCCAAAGGTGATGATGCGCGTCGATGATCGGGCCGTCATACCTCAATGTCGCGCGGGCTCCACGAAAGGCGTCGCCGCCTGCCACCTGCTTCGACTATATCGTCCAATCGTTCGATCTCACAATGGCAAGGGCCTGCAATGATGAAACACTACAAGGTCAGCCCACGGATGGCGCAGGCGGTGACGTACAATGGCGCGGTTCATATCGCCGGCCAGGTCGCCGACAATCGCAAGGCGGACATCGCGGATCAAACGCGCCAGGTTCTCGCCAAGATCGACGCTCTGCTCGCCGAAGCCGGAACCAACAAGTCCAGACTGGTCGCGGTGAACGTCTTCCTGCCGCACATCACCGACTTCGAGGTGATGAACCGCGTCTATGACGCCTGGGTCGATCCCGAGAAGCCGCCGGCTCGGGCCTGCGTCGAGGCACGGCTCGCCGACCCCGACCTGCGCATCGAGATAACCGCCATCGCGGCGCTGTAGGTGGCGATTTGCCCTGTTCCGGTCCCCGAGATTGCAGAGCGGACAATTCTGGCTCGAAGATGAAGGATCATTCAGCCCGGACAGTCGACGGTGCCGACGCGCGCAAACTCCATTTCTGCAAAAAAGCGCTTCGGCGCTGAAAGGTCACCGATGCATCGCTCAATGTGGACTTACGCCTGGGACATACGGGACCTTGGCTTCGATCGCGTCATCGACGAATTGCGCGACCGCGCCGGCGTGAACAGCGTGAGTCTCGCGACGTCCTACCATGCGGGCCGCTTCGTTCAGCCGCGCAGCCCGGTACGTAAGGCCTATTTTCCCGAAGACGGAACGATCTACTTTCATCCGACGCCGTCGCGTTGGGATGGGGTGGCGGTCCGACCGAAGGTTGCCGAGGTCATCGCACAAGGCGGGGACGTCTTGCGTGACCTCGTGCGTCGTCGCGACGCCGGTGGCCTGAAAGTCTGTTGCTGGACGGTATGCCTGCACAATACGCGCCTTGGTCTCCTTCACCCAGGCGTCACGACGCGCAATGCGTTCGGCGATCCGAACTATTATAGTCTCTGCCCGTCCAATCCCGACGCGCGCGCCTATGTCTGCGCCCTGGTCGAGGACGTCACTCACGCCTACCGCCCGGACATGGTCGAACTCGAGAGTCCGTCCTTCATGGGCTTCGCCCATGAGTTCCATCACGAGAAAGACGGTGTCGGCCTGACGGCCGAGGACGATTTTTTCTTGTCGCTTTGCTTCTGCGAGAGCTGTCGCGCCCGCGCCGGGGCAGCCGGCGTCGATGTCGAGGCCGCCCGTCGTCTGGTCGCACAATGGATCGTCGAGGCGTGCGAGCGCGAGACCCCTCAACCGCGCTTTCCGGAATTTCCCGGCAGCGGTCTCGACAGCTTCCGCCAATTTCCAGCGCTCTATGAGTATCTGCTTTGGCGAACGGAGCCGGTGACAAGTCTCATCGCGGAAATGAAGGCACGCGCGCACGCGGACACTCGCGTCGTCTTGATTGATGTTGCCAACGGCTGGCTCGGAGGCTGCGATCTCGAGGCGATAGGCAAGGTCTGCGACGGGGCGATTCTTTGCGTCTATGGACGTTCGCCGGATGAATGTGCCGCGACCTTGGCGCAAGGCAAAGCCGCGCTTGGGAACGAAAAGTTTCTTGGCGCCGGGCTCCGCGTGTTCCCGCATGACGTCACCGGCGCCGAAGGCCTGAGACGCCAGGCCGACGCTTGCATGAAGGCAGGCGCCAAAGGGCTGAACTTTTACAACTATGGTCTCGTCCCAGCGCCCCGGCTGGACTGGATCGGTCGGATCTAGAGTGCCACCATTCCGCACCAGAACATCCAGTCGCTTCCGACCTCAACGTCGTACTTTCGCACAAAACTCAGCTTGCCGTCGTCACCAACGGAAAAGACGGTCAACCCGGCTGGTCTGGACATTGTCGCCTTGGCGAACGTCGAGAGGTACCACGGCTGCCGTAACAAGCATCCGGCCGCTTGGATGGATCGAGAATGTTCTGCAATGGAACGTTTGCGTATCGATCGTCTGGATGAGCGTCGGCTCGCCACTTGCGGGATCGATCGAAAAGACCGCAACGGAATTCTCTCCGTCTCCATGCACCTTGCGGCCGGCGAACTCGACCGTTCCGTCCGAGCGGTTGGCGAGATAAACGAACCGCCCATTTGGGTGCACGTGGATCGGGCCGACAAATTGCACGGGCAGTCTCGCTTCGTCCTTTGCCGGTCTCCTCGCTGAAGGCCGCGCCGTCGATATACTCGAAAAACACCTTCGACAGCCGCCTTGCCGCCATGATCAAGGTTTGCAACGGTCACGTTCGCGCTCCCTTCGGACAGCGGCTGCGACGATGCTCAGCACGCCGCCGCAATCCTGGCGCGGAAGCTCGCCTGCCCCTGCATGACCTTGTCAAGCAGCGCGTCGAGCGCCCAGAAGCGCTCATGGATGTCGAAGTCGACAGCCCGGCTCCTGATGCAGGAGAACGTGCCGAGCCGCTGGTGATACAGTTTCGCCAGCTTGGGATAGCCCATCGGCTCGGCCATCGCGGCGAGCGCGAGATAGACGGAAAGATCGTCCGCCAGTGCCGGCTCGGTGGAATGGTGTATCATGAGCCACTTGTAGAGGTCCGGGTGAAAGTTCGTGAACACACCAGTGAAGCCTCGCGAACCGGCCTTCATCGCATCGAAGGCGATCGCCGCATTGGCGTTCACGACGGCAAGTTTTGAATTCTTCGTCAGCGCCACCCGGCGTTGCACGGTGGCGAGATCACAGGATACGTCCTTGAGAATCGCGAACCGTCCGCTCTCGGCGCAGAATCTCAGCTCGTCGTCGGACAAGAGCCGGCGGAACGGCGCGGGGCATTCGTAAAGACCGAGCGGCAGATCGGCCGGCAGGCGATCGAGCAACCACCGCAGGTGATCCATGAAAGCGGCACTGCCCTCGCGCTTTGGATCGAGACGGTTCGTCACCAACACCAGGCCGTCGACGCCGGTGGCGGCGATCGAGGTGAGCTCGGTCAACTGATCCTGGCGCGATTCGCTGATGTGGCCGGACGCGATGACAGGCAGCCTGCCTGCTGCCTTTCGCGCGACAAAACGGGCCAGCTCAACGCGCTCCTCGAGGCCCAGGAACTGCATCTCGCTCGACTGGGCCACGGCGAACAGCGCATCGGCGCCGTTCGCTATGTACCACTCAATGAGGTTTTCGAGCCCCTGAAAGTCGATGGCATCCGCTTCGGTGAAGGGTGTCAGCATCACGGGAATGATGCCTTGAATTGATGCGGTCACGAGCCAGCTCCTAAAATGGCGGAATCACGTAGAGGCCGACGTTGCGCGCGTCGATGGGGAAGGTCAACGGCAGAACGCCGTTAAGCAGCGCAATCGGCATCACTCCGCTTGGATAGGTGCCTTGTCCTTATGTCACGTCCGAGTGGACGAGAGATGACGAGCGAGAAATACGACCCCGCGCGCGGCGCCATCGGCGCTCACACGCTGGGTTGAGAGCGCGTCACCGACAAATTCGAGGCGGGTGCCATAGCCGTGGGAAGCCGCTGAGGTAAGATTGGCGGTGTACCCGCACCGCAAAGACCATCTCCCGTCGAGGCACCACGGCCCAATCCGCGCTCGAATGCGTCGCATGCCCCGCCGAGATCGGTTGTTTCGAAATGCGGAGCGGCGATGTCGTCAGTGCAGGGAAGTTGAATTCCGCGCGCTTCTCCCGTCGCGGAACGGGCGATCGATCACGTTCTCTCCCGGTCGATCAAGTCAAGGAATGCTGCCGTAAGCATTGTGTGCCTCCTCCTCGCGATACTTCTTTGGAGGCGATGTTGCGCACGGTTGCTCTTTGAGCTCAAGTCACGCCGGCTGTTCGTGCCGTCCGCAGTCCCACGAAGTGAGATACGAAAATGAGCTGTGGCGCATACCCATGAGCTGGCGTCTACGCGCTGCCGGCCGCGCTAACGTGCACTTGAGAAGCGCTGGATCCGATCGCCTCGAATAGCCTTTTGGTCACGGTATCGACCGGTTGGAGGCCATCGATGCTCCTCAGCAGCTTCAACGACCGGTAAAACTCGATCAACGGCGCCGTCTGTTGGTTATAGGTATCAAGCCGGATCTTTAGCGCTTCCTTGTTGTCGTCGGCGCGAACCGCCTCTCCCCTTAGCCTCGCTTCGCTTGCGCGCGTCATGATGCGATCCAGCAAGACCGCTTCGTCTACCTTCAATTCGATCACATGGTCGAGTTCAATGCTGATACCGCGCAGATGTTGGTCGAATGCTTGGGCTTGAGCGATCGTGCGAGGAAACCCGTCGAGGACAAAGCCGCGCTGCGCGTCGGCCTGCGAAACGCGTCCAACGACGACCGCGACGATAAGCTGATCTGGCACCAGCTCGCCCCGCGCCATGATGTCTGCCGCCTTCTTCCCGATGTCCGTCCCGGCTTGCACCGCGGCGCGTAACATATCGCCGGTCGACAGATGGGGAACAGCGAGCCTCTCGACCAATCGGCCGGCCTGCGTTCCCTTTCCCGCACCAGGCGGTCCCAACAGAATGATTCTCATGCTCACCTCCATCGCACGATCGTGTCCGACGTACCGGCTTCACGCCTGTCGGCGGTTCTGGCGGTTCTTGACGAGGTCGTCGACCACGGCGGGATCGGCCAGCGTCGAGGTGTCCCCCAGGCTGCCCGGCTCGTCCTCGGCGATCTTGCGCAGGATGCGGCGCATGATCTTGCCGGAACGCGTCTTGGGCAGGCCGGGCGCGAACTGGATCTGGTCGGGCGAGGCGATCGGGCCGATCTCCTTGCGCACCCAGGTCACGAGCTCCTTGCGCAGGTCCTCGGTCGGCTCGACGCCGGCCATCAGGGTGACATAGGCGTAGATGCCCTGGCCCTTGATGTCGTGCGGGAAGCCGACCACGGCGGCCTCCGAGACCTTCTCATGCGCCACCAAGGCGCTCTCGACCTCGGCGGTGCCCATGCGGTGGCCGGAGACGTTGATGACGTCGTCGACGCGGCCGGTGATCCAGTAATAGCCGTCGGCATCGCGCCGGCAGCCGTCGCCGGTAAAGTACTTGCCCTTGTAGGTCGAGAAGTAGGTCTGCTCGAAGCGGGCGTGATCGCCATAGACCGTGCGCATCATGCCCGGCCAGGAGCGGGTGAGGCAGAGATTGCCTGATGTCTCGCCGTCCAGCACCTTGCCGTCGGCATCGACGATCTCCGGCACCACGCCGAAGAACGGCAGCGTCGCCGAGCCTGGCTTCAGCCTGGTTGCGCCGGGCAGCGGCGTGATCAGGATGCCGCCGGTCTCGGTCTGCCACCAGGTGTCGACGATCGGGCAGCGGTCGTCGCCGATGACGCGGTGATACCACTCCCACGCTTCCGGATTGATCGGCTCGCCGACCGAGCCGAGCAGGCGCAGCGAGGCGCGCGAGGCCTTCTTCACCGGCTCGTCGCCGCCCTGCATCAGGGCGCGGATCGCGGTCGGCGCGGTGTAGAAGATGTTGACCTTGTGCTTGTCGATGACGTTCCAGAACCTGGAATTATCGGGGTAGTTCGGCACGCCTTCGAACATCAGCGTGGTCGCGCCGTTGCACAGCGGTCCGTACAGAATGTAGCTGTGGCCGGTGACCCAGCCGACGTCCGCGGTGCACCAGTAGACGTCACCGTCGTGATAGTCGAACACGTATTGGTGCGTCATCGCGGCATAGACGAGATAGCCGCCCGAGGTATGCAGCACGCCCTTCGGCGTGCCGGTCGAGCCCGAGGTGTAGAGGATGAACAGCGGATCCTCGGCATGCATGTGCTCGGCCGGGCAGTCCGTCGTCACCATCTTGGCCGCGTCGTGGTACCAGAGGTCACGCGACGGGGACATGTCGACCTTGCCGCCGGTGCGCTTGACGACGACGACCCAGTCGACGCCTTCGGTCTTGGCGAGCGCCGCATCGACATTGGCCTTCAGCGGCACCTTCCTGCCGCCGCGCAGGCCTTCATCGGCGGTGATGATCACCTTGGATTTGCAGTCGCTGATGCGCTGGGCGAGGCTGTCGGGCGAGAAGCCGGCGAACACCACCGAGTGGATCGCGCCGATCCGCGCGCAGGCCAGCATCGCGTAGGCGGCCTCGGGGATCATCGGCAGGTAGATGGTGACGCGGTCGCCTTTCTTGACATTGCGGGTGCGCAGGATGTTGGCCATCCGGCAGACCTCGTCGTGCAGCTCCTTGTAGGTGATGTGCTTCGACTGCGAGGGATCGTCGCCCTCCCAGATGATCGCGGTCTGGTTGGCGCGCTTGGCGAGGTGCCGGTCGATGCAGTTCCAGGCGACGTTGAGGACGCCGTCCTCGAACCATTTGATGGAGACGTTGCCGGGTGCGAACGAGACGTTCTCGATTCTGGTCGGCGCCTTCATCCAGTTGACGCGCTTGGCCTGCTCGGCCCAAAAGCCGTTCGGGTCCGAGATCGAGCGGGCGTACATGTCCTTGTACTTGGCCTGGTCGACCCAGGCGCGCTTCGCCCACTCTGCCGGCACGTCGTAGATCTTCTCGCCGGTCGATGCGCCCTGCTTGCTGCTATCCATTTCGCTCTCCCCAACCGGAAATCGTGTTGCTGAGCAGAAACTTCGTCACCACGTCGATCTGCTCGAACGCCATCAATGGCGGGACGTGTCCACAATCGTCAAAATGAAAGACGTTGGCCATCCGGTTGCGCTTGCGCATCTCGGCCGCGAGATCGAACGACAGCAGGTCCGAATGTTTGCCGCGTAGCACCAGCACGGGCACCTTGATGGCCTCCCAATAGTCCCAGAGGTTCAACGCCGCGAACCATGGCAATCGGAAGCCCTTCGCGATAGCGGGATCGCAGAGCAGCGCATAGCGCTGCCGGCCGTCATCCCAGCGAACGCTATGTTCGGTCAGGTGACGCCAATGCTCATCCGCGAGCTTGCCGTAAGGCGCCAGCACCGTTCGGAAATACGTCTCGGCCTCCTCGATCGTCTTGAACAGAGCCGGCATGTTGCCGATGTACTGGCCGATCCGTTGCAACCCGGTCGAAGACACGAAGGGGCCGATGTCGTTGATCACGAGCCGGCGTACCATGCTGCCGGAGAAGCCGGCCATGATCATGCCGATCAAGCCGCCAAGCGACGTGCCGACCCAATCCACCTCGGACACACCGAGACGCGCGATCAACGCGTTCATATCGGCACAGTATTGCGGCAGCGTATAGTGGTCGGGATTGCCGATCCAACCGCTGCGTCCGCGGCCCGGCAGGTCCGGACAGATCACGCGCCGACCGGCTGCGACCAGCCGCTCCGCAAGATGGTCGAAGTCCCGCCCCTGCCGCGTCAGCCCGTGGACGCAAATGATCGGCCGCTTGTCGTCGAGCGGGCCCCAATCGGTGTAGGCGAGCTGGTGGAAGCCGGATGGCGAGAGGCCTTGCACGACGTCCTCGCGATCAGGCTGAAGGTGCTTCAGCCTGTCCCCTCGAACCCTCAACGCCATCTCCTCCGATCCGTCAAACATCCTGCCTCTCCTGGCAAGCCACGACACGAACGCGTGCCGTGCACTGCCCCGCCAACCTGTAAGCAACATCTGCGCTTCGTCAGGACCTCCCTTTACGATTTCCAATTCTTGCGCATCTCTTCGAAATTGTCCGTCATGCGCTGTTTGATCAAGTTGAACACTTCGGCGTTGGACTTCGCCGTCATCTCGGCGAACTCACGAGCGCTGGTTAGAGCCGCCTCGAACGACTTGGCCGCCAACTCGCGCCCCTGCTCGCCGGAAAGCTTCATGTCACGCATCATCGAGGTCACGTGTTCCGATGCCGACCGAAGAATCTCCAGCTGATGGCGCGACACCTCGGCCGCTGTTTCGTTCGATAGCTGGGCAGCCTTGGAAAGGGCATCGATCGTGTTTCGCTGCTTTTCAATCAAGGCCGTAACATCGACATCGGGCAGTTTGAACGTCTGTGAGAGTTTCTCCATCTGCTCTTTCACGGCCTGGGCGATCTTGTCGGCGTCTGTCGTCATACATCCCTCCTTGAAGATTCTACCTGTTCGATGGATCGATCGATGCTTGAGAACGTGCAAAGCGCTGTGCCTCGGCCTGCGTCTCGAAGATATGCGGGGCGACGTGACGCTCAGCGAGCCCTTCGCCCAATTTCAGGCGCATGAAGGCGCTCGTGGTGTAGCGCGAGGCCGAGCTGTAATAGCGCTGCTCGAGATAGGCGATCATGGAGAAATAGGTGTCGCTGACGGTGGGCTCCAGATGGAAGCCGTCGTAGTTTGCGACCAGCGCCACCGGCTTGCCGACGGCGCGGCAGGCGTGCTCGACCTCGCGGCGGACCAGATCGACATCCTCGACGGTGCGGACGTCAAACCCCTCGAAATTGACGAACAGCGTGTTGCGCTCGGAATCGTAGCTGATGCGGTCGGCGAGACCCCGGCCGAGCAACATGTGGACGAGCCCCATCGGCCCCTCACGGAAGATCCTCGGGTCCATCGGGCGCACGTTGCGGACCAACGGCTTGAAATCCATCTGGCCGAGAATATCGCGGTCGATGTCGATGCCGGGCGCCACCTCGATCAGTTCGACGCCGACCGGCGTCCGCTGCAACACGCAGCGCTCGGTGACGTAGAACACCGGTTGGCCGGTCTCGGCGGCATGATCGCCGCTGAAGGTGATCTGCTCGACCGCGGAAATGAACTTCTTCGCGGAACCTTCGCGCAGGATGTGCAGCGCGCCGTCCTCGACCGCGACCTTCAGGCCGCCGCTGGTGAAGGTGCCTGCGAACACCAGCTTCTTCGAGCTCTGCGAGATATTGATGAAGCCGCCGGCGCCGGCGAGGCGCTTGCCGAAGCGGCTGACATTGACGTTGCCGGCACCATCCACCTGCGCCATGCCGAGACAGGCCAGATCCAGCCCGCCGCCGTCATAGAAGTCGAACTGCTGGTTCTGGTGGATCACCGCGTCCGGATTGAGCGCGGTGCCGAAATTGAGCCCTCCCTGCGGCATGCCGCCGATGATGCCGGGCTCGGCGGTCAGCGTCAGGAATTTCAGCATGTGCTCTTCGGCAGCAACGGCGGCGACGCCCTCGGGCATACCGATACCGAGATTGACCACGCCGCCGGGTGGCAGCTCGAAGGCGCAGCGCCGGGCGATGATCTTGCGCTCGTCGAGCTCGAGCGGCTTGACGCGGTCCATCGGCACCCGCTGCCGGCCGGAGAAGGCGTGGCTGTAGGTCGCGCCGTAGGTCTGGACGTGATTGGTCGGGTCGGCGACGACGACGCAGTCGACCAGGATGCCGGGAATCTGCACCTCGCGCGGGTTGAGCGAGTTGCTCGCCGCGATGCGTTCGACCTGCACGATGACGAAGCCGCGCGAATTCTTCGCGGCCATCGCCATGGCGAGGTTGTCGAGCGTCAGGGCCTCGCGTTCCATGGTGATGTTGCCGGCGGGATCAGCGGTCGTACCGCGCAGCAGCGCCACGTTGATCGGAAAGGATCTATAGCGCAGCCACTCCTCGCCATTGATCCGCATCAGCTCGACGAGATCCTCGGTGGTGTTCTCGTTGAGCTTGCCGCCCTGCAGCCGCGGATCGACGAAGGTTCTCAGGCCGACCTTGGAGATCACGCCGGGACCGCGCGCGGCGATGTTGCGATAGAGATGGGAGATGCAGCCGAGCGGCAGATTGTAGGCCTCGATCCGGTTGGCCAGCGCGAGCTCGCCGAGCTTCGGCACCAGCGCCCAATGGCCGCCGACCACGCGCTTGAGAAGACCGTCATGAGCAAGACGATTGAGGCCGCGGTCGGCAGCATCACCGGGCGCGGCCGCAAACATCAGCGTCAGGTCCGACGGATGGCGGGTCTCGCGAAAGCGCTTCTCCAGCGCGATCAAGAGCTCGTCTGGCGTCCCAATGCCGACGAAGCCGGATGTGCAGACCGTATCGCGATCGCGGATGATGGCGACTGCCTCGTCGGCAGAGACGATCTTGTCCTTGGTCATCGCACTAGTCCCTCGCCGCCAGCCACTCCGAAATGCCCTTGCTCAGTGATCCCTGCGACTTGCTCGACACGAACAGGCCGACATGGCCGCCGGGCAGCTCGATCTCCGAGTAATCCTTCGTGCCGACATGCTCACCGAGCGCGCGCGAACAGGTGGGCGGGATGATGTGGTCGTTCAGCGCGAACACGTTGAGCACCGGCGCGGTGAGCTTCGAAAGATCGACGCGCCGTCCCGACAGGACGAACTCGCCCTTCACCAGCTTGTTGTCCTGATAGAGGTCCTTCAGCCACTGCTTGGCGGCCTCGCCCGGATGGGCGGGCCGGTCGGCAAGCCATTTCTCCATCCGCAAGAAGTTCATCAGCTTCGCTTCGTCGTCGACGACGTCGATCAGGTCGACATTGTACTTGGTCAGCGAGCGCATCGGCGTCATCAGGGAGAACACCGAGCTCATGAACTCGCCGGGCAGTCCGCCATAGGTATCGACGAGCTTGTCGATGTCCGATCTTTCGAGACTGCGGGTCCAGAGGTTGAGGAAGCCGTGATGGGTGTCTGGATCGTCGCGGTCGGCGTGGAAATCGATCGGCGTGATCGTCAGCACCAGGCCCTTGACCTTGTCCGGATGCAGCGCGGCATAGCAGGTCGTGAACACGCCGCCTTCGCAGATGCCGAGCAGCGTGATGCGGTCATGGCCGGTCTCGCGGCAAACCCGCTCCACCGCAGCGTGGATGTAGTCGTCGACGTAATCGTCAATCGTCAGCCAGCGCTCGGTACGGTTGGGCTGGCCCCAATCGACCAGCCAGAGATCCAGCCCCTGCGCCAGCAAGCTGCGCACCAGCGAGCGGTCCTCCTGCAGGTCCGCCATGGTGTAGCGGCCGATCAGGCCATAGGCCAGCAGCACCGGTGTCCTGACCTTCTGCTCGGTGATGGGCGCGTAGCGAAACAGCTCGACCTTGTCGCGGCGCATGATGAGCGTCTTCGGCGTCGCGCCGACATCGACGTCGTCGTCCCTGATGGTCGACAAGAGCTTACCGGCCTTGAGCATCTTGTCGGTCATTTCGGCGAACGGGCCGGTCCCGTTCGGCTGGTCGCTGCTCATGCGTCTCCCCGCGATCCCGCTTCACCTAAGCGCCGCTCCAGCGCCCGCACCTCACGCCTGAGCTCGGTGAGCTGGCGCGTCACCTCGTCGAAGTCGCGCTGGGTCGGGATGCCCAGGACGGCAGCGATAGTGTCGGCGATCTCGGATTGCCGCGCTCGGTATTCGGTCGCCGCCTGCAGCAGCTGCTTTTGTGCGACCAGAAACTCCTCGGTGCGCTGGTTGGCGATCAGTTCCTCATTGGCAAGCTCGTTCCAGGCCCCGAGATGCTCGCGCCAGCCGGCGTCCTTGGCCTTTCCATCCGGTTGCCTTGCGCTGAACTGCTGGGCCGCGCGCATCCACGGTTTTGCGGCCACCACCTGATAGGCCGCGAGCTTGCCTTGCAGGTCGCTCCAGGCCGCCGTCAGATGCGCGAGCTTGCGGTCGAAATCCAGCACGTCGGCAAGTCGCGGCCCTTTGGCCATCCGCTCGATGGCCTCAGCCAGGTCATTGCCGGCAGTCATGCCGAAGCCGCTCTCGGCGGCGCGCTTCACGATGAAGGGCAGCATCGAGTTCGACCAGGTCTCGCCGATCCCGGCGGTGGCGCCGGCCATCGCGCGCCAGGACTCCATCCATTGCGCGACGATCGGCCCAAACGGATTGGCCTGGCTCTCCTCAGCCATGGGACGCCTGCACGGAGCGGTTGCTGCCGTCGCCGTAGGCGGCGCTGTAGATCGCATAGGCATCGTCCAGCGTCAGCTCCCTGGGATTGTTGACCAGGAGGCGCGTCTGCTTCATCGCATCCTCGGCGAGCTTCTTCAGATCGTCGCGGCCAATCCCGACGTCGGCGAGTGACGCCGGCACCCGGCAGTCGCGACCGATCGAGGTCATCTCGTCGATGAAGGCCTGCGCCTTCTCCGCCTGGCTGCCGCGCAGGCCCGGCCTCACGATCTCGGCCAGCTCCGCATAGAGCGGCTCGGCCGCTGCCAGGTTGAACTCAAGCACATGCCGCAGCACGAGCGCATTCGACAAGCCATGCGGCACATGGAAGATCGCGCCGATCGGATAGGCGAGCGCGTGGACGGCCGCAACCGGCGCATTGGCAAAGGCCATGCCAGCGAGCATCGAGCCCAGCAGCATCTCCGAGCGGGCCTCGAGGTCTTTGCCATTCTCGCAGACGCGCCGGACATTCGCCGACAACAGCGCCAGCGCCTGGCGCGCGAGCTGGTCGGACATCGGGTTCTTCTTGACCTTGCTGGTATAGGCCTCGATCGCATGCACCATGGCGTCGATGCCGGTCGCAGCAGTCACGGCAGCCGGAAGGCCCAGCGTCAATTCGGGATCGAGGATCGCCCAGTCCGGAATCAGCACCGGCGAGACCACGCCCTTCTTCTCGGTGGTCGGCGTGGTGACGATGGCGATCGGCGTCACCTCGGAGCCGGTGCCGGCCGTGGTCGGCACCAGGAGCAGCGGCAGGCGCTTTCCCTTGGCAAGGCCGACGCCATAGATGTCATCGAGACGATCCGGCGTCTTGGCAAGATAGGCGACAAGCTTGGCCGTATCGAGCGCGCTGCCGCCGCCGATCGACAGCACGAGTTCGATCTTGTTGGTCTGACAGGCCGCGACCGCCGCTTCAACGACATGCGAGGGCGGGTCGGCGACGACGTCGTCGAAGACGCTGACCTCGATCCCGGCTTCGGCCAGCGAAGCTTCGGCGCCCCGGGTCAGGCCCGCGCCGCGAACGCCCTTGTCGGTCACCAGCATGACGCGCTTGGCGGCGTAGCTGGCCACCAGTTCGTCGATCTTCCGCGAGGCGCCCGGCTCGAACAGAATGTTCGACGGCGATTGAAAGGTGAATTTTCCGATCATGTTCCCTCTCCTCTTCTTCTCAATGGTGCCCGGCCTCACGCCCGCCGATGCAGCACCACCATCTTTTCCTGTGTCATGTCGCGCATGGTGTACGGGATGCCGCCGACGCCGTAGCCGGCGTCGCGCCGTCCGGCGAACGGCATCCAGTCGGTCCGAAACGTCGTGGGGTCGTTGATCATGACCGCCGACGCATCGAGCCGCTCGCTGGCGCGCAGCGCGACGTCGATGTCCTCGCTGAATACGCAAGCCTGGAACGGCACGCGCAGCGAATTCGCCTGCGCGATCGCCTGGTCCAGCTGCGCATAACGATAGACGCAGACCGCCGGACCGAACACCTCCTCACGCGACACCCTTGCGTCGGCCGGAGGCTCGAGCAGAACCGTCGGCTGCATCGTGGTGGCCGACAGACGCTCGCCGCCGATCACCCGCTGCGCGCCGGCCGCGACCGCCTCACCGATCCAGTCGGTAATGCGGTCGACCTCCTTGGGATTGATCAACGGCCCGACCTCGGTCTCCAGCAGGGTCGGATCGCCCGTCCGGAGCTTTGCAACGCGGGCGACCAGGCGCTCGGTAAAGGCGTTGAAGATGGCTTCGTGCACGAAGATGCGCTGGGTCGACACGCAGACCTGGCCGGCATGGTAGAAGCCGCCCTTGACCAAGGGCTCGATGATACGATCGAGATCGGCGCTGCGATCGACGATCGCGGGTGCGACGCCGCCATGCTCGAGCGCCGAACGGGTGCCGTGCGCGAGCTTGCTGTGCAGCCGCCAGCCGACACTGGCCGAGCCGATGAAGCTCAGGAAGCTGATGCGGGGATCGCAAGCCAGCTGCTCGGCGAGCGCCGAGCTGCGCGGGATGAAGGTCTGGCACCAGGCTTCCGGCAGGCCGGCCTCATGCAGTAGCGCGACGAAATCACGGCAGCTCAGCGGCGTCGCGCTCGCGGGCTTGGCGATGACGGGACAGCCGACCGCGATCGCCGGCGCCACCTGATGCACGATCAAATTGAGCGGATGGTTGAACGCGGAGATCGCGAACACGACGCCGATCGGCTCGCGCGTCGTGAAGGCCCAGCGCCGGCTGGAGGCCGCCGTCAGCCCCATCGGAATTTCGCGGCCGGCAAAGGTCCTGAGCTCGTCGGCGGCGCAATGCAGGCCGTCGATCGCGCGCGTCACCTCGATGATCGCATCCGTGAGCGGCTTGCCGCCTTCGCGCGCGATCTGGCGCGCGAAATGGTCCCGCCGTCCGTCCAGAAGACCGGCAGCCCGCCGCAGCACCGCGATGCGCGCATGCGTCGCCAACCAGCCGTCACGATCGCCGAGGACACGCAGCGCGGCCCCAAGCTTTGCTTCCATTGCATCGACATCGTCGACCGGGACCTCGGCGAACGGGGCCCGGTCGAACGCCTGCACTACCTGTAGCATCGTTCTCTCGTCAGGACGGCTCGACGCCGAGCTTGCGGTTGCGCAGCTCCTCGACCAGCACGCGCGTGTTTTCGGAATAGTCGATGGCAACATCGACGAGGTGGACGCCGCCGCCCTTGAAGGCCGCTTCCAGCGTCGGCAGCAGCGCGTCCACCGAGGTGACGCGCGAGCCCTTGGCGCCGTAGGACTCCGCATAACGGACGAAGTCCGGATTGCCGAAGGTGAGTCCGAAATCCGGGAAACTATCGACCGCCTGCTTCCAGCGGATCATGCCATAGGCGCCGTCATTGAGGATCAGCACCACCAGATTGAGCTTGAGCCGCACCGCGGTCTCCAGCTCCTGGCTGTTCATCATGAAGCCGCCGTCGCCGCAGATCGCCATCACGCGGCGGTCCGGATAGAGCATCGCCGCCATCATCGCCGACGGCAGGCCCGCGCCCATGGTGGCGAGCGCATTGTCGAGCAGCAGCGTGTTGGCGACGTAGGTCCGGTAGTTGCGCGCGAACCAGATCTTGTACATGCCGTTGTCGAGCGCGACGATGCCGTTCTCCGGAATGACCTGACGGATGTCGTGCACCAGCCGCTGCGGCGTCACCGGCCAGCGGCTCTCCGTGGCGCGATCGGCGATGCGGCCGAGGATGCCCTCGCGCAGCGGCAGCAGCGCCTTGGCGTTCGGCAGCCGGCCTTCGAGCCGGTCGGCCAGCAGTTCGAGGCTCGGGCCGACGTCGCCGACGACCTCGGCATGCGGGAAATAGACTTGCTCCACTGTCGCCGGCGTATAGCTGACATGGATCACCTGCGGCCCCTTCGGGCCCATGATGAAGGGCGGCTTCTCCACGGTGTCGTGGCCGATGGCGATGATCAGATCGGCCTGGTCGATAGCCTCATGCACATAGTCGCGTTCGGACAGCGCGGCCGTGCCCATGTAAAGGCTGGTGCCGCCGGGCACGGTGCCCTTGCCCATCTGGGTCGTGAAGAAGGGAATCCCGGTCCGCCGCACGAAGCCGGCGATGCCGAAGGTCGAACGTGGCCGGCTGGCGGCCGCAGCAAGCATGATCAGCGGCTTCTTCGCCGCCAGGATCATCTCGGCGGCACGATCGAGGGCTGCGCGATGCGCCACCGGAATTTCGATCGGGTGGATCGGCACCATCGACACCGGCTCGACCTCGTCGCCAGCGATATCCTCGGGCAGTTCGAGCAGGACCGGGCCCGGCCGCTCCTCCATCGCGACGCGGAAGGCATCGCGCACCAGCGTCGGGATGCTGGACGCGCTGACGATCTGGCGCGACAGCTTGGTCAGCGGCTTCATCGACGCGATCACATCGACGATCTGGAAGCGCGCCTGCCGGCTGCTCATGATCGCCTTCTGGCCGGTGATCAACACCATCGGCATCGCGCCGAGATGGGCATAGGCCGCGCCGGTCGAGAAGTTCAGCGCGCCCGGACCGAGCGTCGAGATACAAACGCCGGGCCGGCCGGTGAGCCGGCCATGCGTCGCCGCCATGAACGCCGCCGCCTGCTCGTGGCGGGTCAATATCAGCTGGATCCTCGAATTCCGGAGCGACTCGACGACGTCGAGATTTTCCTCGCCCGGCACCCCGAAGATCCGGTCGACGCCCTCATGTTCCAATGCTGCGACCAACAGGTCAGAGCCCTTCACCATCTTCCTCTCCTTGTTGCCGACCACCGCGGTGCACCACGTAACGCACCAGGCTTCTCTTCCATCGGCTTCAGTTCCTGTTTCCTGCCGAACTATACGATGCGGGACGACGGTCCTGCCAATTGCAAGGTGGACTGCCATGAAGCTCGAAGGCTTTCCGTCTCAGATAGCGAGACTGCCGGGCCGGAATCCTGACTTCGCCTGATGACCCGATCAGAAATGTGCTTGTCTGGCACACCAACGATCCGAACGGCCGCCTCATGCGCCCGTGCCGCGATCAATAGCTCAGAGTGCTTCACCACATTCCATTCCCAGCCTTTGCAGAATCACGTTGCCAGGCGCTTGATCACCGCGCCCGCGAAATCCGCTGTCGACACCTTGCCGCCGAGATCGGCAGTGCGAACATTGTCGACCTGCAGGGTCTGCTCGATCGCCGTCCGCAACCGCGTCGTCAGATCGTCCTTGCCGACGTGCTTGAGCATCAACCCGGCCGCGAGCAGCAGCGCCAGCGGATTGGCAATCCCCTTGCCGGCGATGTCGGGCGCCGAGCCGTGCACCGCCTCGAAGATAGCCGCCTTCTCGCCGATATTGGCGCCCGGCGCCATGCCGAGGCCGCCGACGAGGCCGGACATCTGGTCGGACAGGATGTCGCCGAACAGATTGGTTGTCACGATGACGTCGAACTGCCACGGGTTCATCACGAGCTGCATGGCGCAGGCATCGACGATGCGATCGTCCATCGCGATCCGCCCCTCATACTCCTTGGCGATCTCGCGACCAGCCTGCAGGAACAGCCCGGTCAGCGCCTTCAATACGTTCGCCTTGTGCACCACGGTAACCTTCTTGCGGCCGTGGGCGATGGCATATTCGAATGCGAAGCGGACGATGCGCCGCGCTTCAGCGTGCGTGTTGACGCCCGAGGAGATCGCGACCGCGTGCGGATCGTCACCGACGGCGATGAAGTGCTCGAACGCCACATAGAGGCCTTCGATATTCTCACGGATCAGGACGAGGTCGATGTCCTCGTAGCGACCGCCGGGCACCATGGTCTTCACAGGACGCAGATTGGCGTACAGCCCGAACTCTTCGCGCAGGCGGACGTTGACCGAACGGAAGCCGCCACCGACCGGCGTCGTCAACGGCCCCTTCAATGCAAGCTTGGTGCGGCGGATGCTGTCGACCAGAGCTCCCGGCAGCGGATCGCCTGCGCTCTCGATCCCGGCCATGCCGCCCTGCTGCACATCCCATTCGAACGGCGAACCCAGCGCATCGAGAATGCGTGTCACCGCTGCCGTGATCTCGGGACCGATCCCGTCACCGGGTATCAACGTCGCCGGAATTCTGCCTGACATCTTGTTTCCCCTGTCTTAGTCGTGCCTTGAGAGATCGGCGACGTCACGCCGCAAGCTGGCGCAGCACATAGGGCAGAATGCCGCCGTGCTTGTAGTAGTTGAGCTCGTCGAGCGTATCGATGCGGCAGGTCAGGGGGACCTGCTTCACCGTGCCGTCCGCCATCGTGATGTTGATGGTGATGCGCTGGCCCGGTGTGATGTCGGTGAGTCCGTTGATCGAGACCTGCTCGCCGCCGGTCAGGCCGAGGCTCTTCCATGACGTGCCTTCATCAAAGACGAACGGCAGGATGCCCATGCCCACCAGGTTGGAGCGATGGATGCGCTCGAAGCTCTGCGCGATCACGGCGCGGACGCCAAGCAGCTTGGTGCCCTTCGCTGCCCAGTCGCGCGAGGAGCCATTGCCATATTCGACACCGGCGAACACGACCAGCGGGACCTTTTCACGCTCGTAGCGCATCGCCGCATCGAAGATCGACATCCGCTCGCCGGACGGCTGATGCACGGCCCAGCCGCCTTCCGGCGTGGCGCCCCCCTCACCCTGCACCGCAAAGTTCTTGATCCGGATGTTGGCGAAGGTGCCGCGCACCATCACCTCGTGGTTGCCGCGCCGCGTACCGTATTGATTGAAGTCCTCCTGCCGGACCTGGCGACCGCGCAGGAATTCTCCTGCCGGCGACGAGGCCTTGATCGAGCCCGCCGGCGAGATGTGGTCGGTGGTGATCTTGTCGCCGAACAGGCCGAGGATGCGCGCACCGACGATGTCGCCGGTCGGCGCGGGCTTCATGGTGATACCCTCGAAATAGGGCGGGTTCTGCACATAGGTCGACGACATGTTCCAGCGATACGTCAGGCCCGTCGCGACCTTGACCGCCTTCCAGTTGGCGTCGCCCTCGAACACGTCGGCGTATTTGGTCTCGAACATCGCACGCGTGACATTGTCGCGGATGAACTTCTCGATCTCGGCATTCGACGGCCAGATGTCCTCGAGGTAAACGGGCACGCCGTCCGGGCTCTTGCCCAGGGGCTCATTGACGAGATCGACCTGGAGGGAGCCTGCGAGCGCGTAGGCCACCACGAGCGGCGGCGAGGCCAGATAGTTCGCCTGCACGTCAGGCGAGACTCGGCCTTCGAAATTGCGGTTTCCCGACAGCACCGCGGCGCCGACCACGCCATTGTCGTTGATCGATTTGGAAATCTCTTCCGGCAGCGGCCCGGAATTGCCGATACAGGTCGTGCAGCCGAAGCCCACGAGATAGAAGCCGAGCGCGTCCAGGTCCGCCTGCAGCCCGGACTTCGCAAGATATTCCGCCACCACCTGCGAGCCCGGCGCAAGCGAGGTCTCGACCCAGGGCTTCACGGTGAGGCCCTTGCGCATCGCATTGCGCGCCAAGAGCCCGGCGCCGATCAGCACCGACGGGTTCGAGGTATTGGTGCAGGAGGTGATCGCCGCGATGACGACATGGCCGTGGCCGAGCTTGAAATCCTTGCCTTCGACGGCGAACTGCTTTTCGGCTTGGCCCAGCTTGCCATACTCGCCCTCGAGCGCGGTGAGGAAGTTCGCCTTGGCGACGGACAGGCCAAGCCGGCCCTCGGGCCGCTTCGGTCCGGCGAGCGAGGGCACGACGTCATCGAGCGTGAGCTCCAGCGTATCGGTAAAGATCGGATCCGGCATGCCCTTCGTCCGAAACAGGCCCTGCGCCTTGGCATAGGCTTCCACGAGCGCGATGCGATCGCTGGAGCGGCCGGAAAGATTGAGATAGTTCAGCGTCTCCTGGTCGACCGGGAAGAAGCCGCAGGTCGCGCCATATTCCGGCGCCATGTTGCTGATGGTGGCGCGGTCGGCCAGCGTCATGTGGTCGAGGCCGGGGCCGTAGAACTCCACGAACTTACCGACCACGCCCTTCTTGCGCAGCATCTGGGTGACGGTGAGCACGAGATCGGTTGCCAGCACACCCTCGCGCAGCTTGCCTGACAGCTTGAAGCCTATTACCTGCGGCACCAGCATCGACAGCGGCTGGCCGAGCATCGCGGCCTCGGCCTCGATGCCGCCGACACCCCAGCCGAGCACGGCAAGGCCATTGGCCATGGTGGTGTGGCTATCGGTGCCGACCAGCGTGTCCGGGTAGGCGAAGGTCTTGCCGTCGCGCTCGGAGGTCCAGACCGTCTGAGCCAGATATTCGAGATTGACCTGGTGGCAGATGCCAGTACCTGGGGGCACTACGCGGAAATTGGCAAACGCACCCTGCCCCCATTTCAGGAAATTGTAGCGCTCGCCGTTCTGCTCGTATTCGCGGGCGACATTGTCGTGAAGGGCTTGTGAATTGCCGAAATGATCGACCACGACGGAATGGTCGATCACGAGATCGACCGGCACCAACGGATTGATCCGCGCCGGGTCGCCGCCGAGCTTCGCCATGCCATCGCGCATCGCCGCGAGGTCGACCACGGCAGGCACGCCCGTGAAATCCTGCATCAGCACGCGGGCAGGACGGAAGCCGATCTCGGCCCCGGCTGATCCGCGATCGTCGGTCCAGCGCGCCAGCGCCTCGATGTTGGCGCGCGTCACCGACCGGCCGTCCTCGAACCGCAGCAGGTTCTCCAGCAGCACTTTCAGCGAGAACGGCAGGCGGGAGATGCCGGCAAGGCCGTTCTTCTCGGCGTCGGGCAGCGAGACGTAAGTGTAGGTCTGCCCGCCGACGGTCAACGTCTTGCGGCATTTGAAGCTGTCGAGACTGCTCATGGGCAAACGATCCTCTCACGCGGATGGTTTTGGGCGAGCATC
Organism: Bradyrhizobium sp. CCGUVB23; assembly: GCF_024199885.1. Taxonomy (NCBI): domain Bacteria; kingdom Pseudomonadati; phylum Pseudomonadota; class Alphaproteobacteria; order Hyphomicrobiales; family Nitrobacteraceae; genus Bradyrhizobium; species Bradyrhizobium sp. CCGUVB23. The sequence goes on along the minus strand of NZ_JANADQ010000001.1, from coordinate 6,049,420 downwards.
GTCTTGGTCTCCGGATGCATCACTTGAGATAGCCCATGATGATCAGCACCAAGGTGACGGTGACCGCGCCGCCGATGCGGGTCGCGATCTGCGCGAACGGCATCAACTGCATGCGGTTGGCGGCGGTGAGGATCGCGACGTCTCCTGTGCCGCCCTGGCCGCTGTGGCAGGCATTCACGATCGCAGTTTCGATCGGGTACATGTTCATGAACTTGCCGACCGCGAAGCCGGTCGCCATGATCGTGACCACCGTCGACATGATGGTGATGATGTTGGCGAAATGAAATGCCGCGACCAGCTTGTCCCAGGGCGTCAGCGCGACGCCGATCGCGAACAGCAAGGGATAGGTCATGTTGGTGCGGACGAATTCGTAGACCACCATGCCGCCCTGCTGCAGCTCCGGCGACACGGCGCGGCTGAGCTTGGCGAGCACCGCCAGGAACAGCATCGCCACCGGCGCCGGCAATCCGAACAGGTGATGGCAGAGCACGCCGAGGAGATAGAGCGTGATCGCGGTCAGTCCGGCGGCTGCGATCGTGCTGACGCCGACATGGCCGACGCCCTGCTCCTTGCCGCCTTCCTCGTGCACGGCATGGACGTCGAAGTCATCCTCGCCATGCGGCTGCAACCGGCCCTCGCCGGTGAGATGCGGATATTTCTTGCCGACGAAATTGAGCGCGCCGGACAGCAGGATAGCGGTCAGGCTGCCCAGCATCACCGGCGGCAGCACCTGCGCGAACACCTCGCCCTGCGGCACGCCGGTCAACGCGGCATATCCGATCGATAGTGGAATGGCGCCCTCGCCGACGCCGCCCGCCATGATCGGCACCACGACGTAGAAAAAGGTGTGTTTTGCACCGAGCCCCAACGCCGTCCCGACGAGGGTGCCGACGATCGCGGCCGCAATCGAGCCTATAACGAGCGGCACGAAGATCTTCAGGAAGCCGCGGATCAGCACCTCGCGGTCCATCGCAAAAATGCTGCCGACGATGATCGAGGCGATGAAGAGATAGAGAAAGTTGGTCGACTTGGTGAAGTCGATGATGGATTTTTCGACCTGCGCCGGGATCACATGGTAGAACGCCAGCGCGGAGGGAATGAAGGTCGCGAAGATCGCGCCGGCCCCGATGCTGCGCAGCACCGGCAACCGCTTGCCGATCTCCGCACAGGTGAAGCCGCCGAGCACGAGCACGGCGATCATGGTCGGTCCGTCCGACTTGATCTCGCCCGTATAGACCAGCGCCCCGATGAGAAGGATGAGCAGAAGATAGATCGGGATCGGGATGATTCCAATCCGGACGTCCGTCAGCCGCCACCAACCTTCCGGCCAGAATCGGCGTCCGGCATTCGCCGAGTTCCGATCTTCCGACCCTGTGATACTCCCACGATGCGGGACGATACCGTCCGCGTCCTGCGCTGACATGCTCGTATTCCTCCCAATGTTTTTTATGTTCGCAAGGAGTAGACGTCGGCCCGCGCTCCACAATCGTGGGCGCGGCGCGAATGTCTTCCGTGTCTTCTTGTTGGGCGCAGGATACGCCGCCGAACCTGTCAGCAACCTGTCACGCCGACAGGGCCGCGGGCTCAATGCTCGCGCAGCGCGTCTTTCCAGTCCCTGAGGAAGCGCCGACGCTTTGCCTGGTCCAGGTACGTCAGCAGGTCGATGCTCAACGCTATCGGCCGAAGAGCTTTTTCGGCACCCACGAATCCCGGAATCGCCGGCTTCATGTCGTCACGAACCGATCCAAGGGAATGTCGAGCCAGCAAGGTCTGTCCGGTGCGAGACAGCAGGAAGTCGACAAAGCGCCTGGCCAATTCCGGCTGCTCGGCAGACCGCGGGATGAGCGCAATTCGCGACAGCAGCAGCGTGTAGTCGCCAGGAAATATGACGCCAAGGTCCGGTTCGTGCTTGGCGCGCTCCAGCGCGTATGAGCCGAGAACGTTATAGGCCAGAACGAGATCGCCGGTGCTCACCCGATCGATCATCGCTGCAGACGAGGTGTAGAGTTTGACCCCCGACTGCCCCATTGCTGCGACCAGCTTCCATGTGTCGGCGGTGACGCGCACATCCTGACTCAAGAACAGGAGGCCCGTTCCGCTGAGCTCGGGATCGTAGGTCGCGATCTTCCCGTGGAATACCGCCGGATGATTCGTCAGCACGCGCAACAGTTCGGCGCGGTCCTTCGGCACCAGGCTGCCTCGAAGCAATCGCTTGTTGAAGACGATCACCACCGGCTCGGCCGTAATGCCGTAGGCGCGATCCTTCCACCGGGCCCAATCGGGGATGCCCTCGAGCTCCGTCGAGCGATATTCGGATGCGTACCCATCATTGGCGAGCTTGATCTGGAGATCCATGGCCGAGCTCCAGGCGACATCGACCGCGGCAGCCTGCCCAAAGGGCTTCGCGATCTCGTCGTACAGCTCGGTGGACGAGATCTTGGAGTACTGAACGCGAACTTCGGGATTGAGCTTCATGAACTCGGCAACCAGCTCGGTCGCCTCTGCGATATCCGTGGTCGCCTTGACCACCAGACGAGTTCGCGTGTCGCCGGCGCCAGCCTTTCCGTCCGAGTCGGCATTCTCGGCGAAAGCTGCGGCGCACAATAGGAAGCACACCGCAGACGCGCAGAGGCCGACAAGCAGACGGTCGAGCGGCGACGCGTGTTGGCGGGTTCTCATGGATAGTGCGCAACCTTTGACCTCGGGATACATCTGAACTTACATTGTCGCACTTGGCAACGCCCCACCCTGCTTGAGGTCCGTCGTCTTGCGTATCCTGATCGTCGAGGATGACTTGTCGCTGGTAAAGGGCCTCAAGAAGGCCCTGACACACGCCGGCGTCGCCGTCGATCACGAAGCGAGCGGTACGGCAGCCATCGAGATTGCCCCATCCGAGGCGTATTCGCTCATCATACTCGACCTGGGCCTGCCGGATTTGCCGGGTCAGGAAGTGCTTCGCAGGCTGCGCAACAATGGCTGCGAAGTGCCGATTCTGATTCTCACCGCACTTGGGGAGGTCAAAGACAAGGTGAGATGCTTCAACCTCGGGGCCGACGACTATCTCACGAAGCCGTTCGACCTTGACGAGTTCGAGGCGCGGGTCAAGGCATTGGTGCGGCGCGGCAAGGGTCGTCTCGATCCGGTCCTGAAATGCGGGGCCTTGATGTTCGAGACCTCTTCTGCGACGGCGACACTGGCCGGCAAGCCATTGATTCTGCGCCGGCGCGAAGTCACCGTGCTCGAGATCCTTATGTCGCATGCGGGTCGGCTCGTGCGAAAGGAGCGGCTGATTTCCGAGGTTTTCGGCTTCGACGAGCCCGTAGCTCCGAACGCGATCGAACTCTACATCGCTCGGTTGCGGCAGAAGCTCGCTCCCGACGGCCCCATGATCAAGACGGTCCGAGGTCTCGGCTATCTCATGGAGGATAGGTGACACCGAAACGCGCACCGTCGCTGCGCCGCGCACTCCTGCTCAACCTGCTCATTCCAACTAGCGCGTTGGCTGCGGCCCTTGGCCTTGCCGGCCTGGTGCTCATCAACCAGACCATCGAAACGGCCTACGACCGTGTACTCGATGGCTCGGTGAAAGCGATCGCCGAGCGGATCGCCGTGGAAGACGGGGAGATCTCCGTCGATCTTCCACAAGTCGCTCTTGGAATGCTCGAAACGCGGGCCAACGACAGCGTCTACTACAGCGTTTCTTACGAGCAGACGCCAGTCACGGGCTACCAGGACTTGCCGCGCGCGGATCCGACCGCCATTCCGCTCGGCACCATCAAGCATTTCGACGCTCGCTACAAGGATATGTCGGTGCGCATTGCGGCCACGACTCAGGCCACCTATGGCAAGCCTCTGCCCGTCCTGGTTCAGGTTGCGGAGACGACGAAAGCACGAACCGCGGCGAAGCGCGAGCTTCTCCTCGCTCTCGCCGCGCTGGAAATCGGCATCATCGCCACCGCCGCCGCGCTGGGCTGGTTCGCGGTCCGTCGCGGACTTGCGCCGCTTGTGGATCTCGGACGTGAGATCGACGCCCGGCAATTCGGCACCGGAACGGGCCTCCGTCGGCTGGAGCTCGAGAACATTCCCTATGAGGCGCATCCGCCCGTTCGGGCGATGAATGAGCTCTTCGCGCGGCTCGAGGCCGCGATCCAGCTGATCCGTGATTTCATAGCCGACGCGTCGCACCAGATGAAGACGCCGCTTGCGTCACTGCGAGTTCATTTGGCGCTGCTGCAACGTGATGCGGGACACTTGCCCGACAATATCGATACGATTGCCGAGATCGAACGATCTACCAAACATCTCGATCGGCTGGTCGCCCAGCTTATCGCGATGGCCCGCGCAGAACAGGCCACAGTCACAGAACCCAGCTTTCATGTCACGCAGACCAATCTCGTTTCGAGCGCGAGCGAGGCAGTTGGAATGATGGCGCCATTTGCGGCAGTCAAGAACGTCGATCTGGCATTTGATACCGCCGTGGAATGCGCGCTCGTCAGCGTAGATTCCTCGACACTGCACGACATACTGACCAACCTGATCGACAACGCGATCCGGTACAACCGAGAAGGCGGGTCAGTCGTCGTCAGCGTGCTCGCACTCAGTGACGGATATGCAGTGAAGATCGCCGACAACGGACCCGGCATCGCTGCCGAGCATCGGGAAAGGGTATTCGATCGCTTTTATCGTGTTCCGGCGGCCGGTCGTCCGACTGGTTCCGGGCTCGGGCTGTCCATCGTCCGGACCTTGCTGCGACAGGGTCGCGGCGCGATCGAACTGACGGACAACGTCGACGGCTGCGGCCTGGCCGTTACAGTGAGCTTCCCCGCAGGACCAATGCCCTGACCAGATCACTCCAGCGTCAAACGTCCATCGATCAGTCGCGGGACATGAAGCGGATTGCCGTCTTGCAACGCCGGAGGCAAAAGGTCCACGGGCAGATCCTGATAGCAGACCGGCCGCAGGAACCGGCGGATGGCGAGCGTCCCGACCGATGTCGTGCGCGAATCCGACGTCGCCGGAAACGGTCCGCCGTGCACCATCGCGTGCGCGACTTCGACGCCGGTCGGCTAACCCTTGACGACGATTCGGCCGGCCCTCCGTTCGATGACCGGAGGGAGAGCGCGCGCATCGTCGCGGTCGGCGTCATCGAGCTGTAGCGTGATCGTCAGTTGCCCCTCCAGCAGCTCCAGCACAGAGCGGATGTCGGCCTGGCTGCGGCAACGCACCAGCACGGACGAGGCGCCGAAGATTTCCTCCCGGCATTCGATGTCCGATAGGAATGCTGTTACGCTGGTTTCAAACAGCGCCGCCGAACCCTGGTTGGCTCCGGCCGCACCGCCGCCCCGCGCCACCACCCGGACGTTGTCTTTCTCTGTTATCCGCGCGACAGGGCAGATGCTGCCTCACCCGGCGCAGGCGCTGCTTGCGTCGCTGCGCGGCCTTCTGAGCTCAAGCCCGATGAGTTTGGATTGAATCACTATCGCGCTTTGGGTTGATGAATTCATGGAAGCGCGGGCACCGCGCAGCGAGGAATCATTTCGGTGGAACCACGGTGACGAGATTGCGCGGCTTGCCGCCCCAGAAGGCCTCGATATTGTCCACGAGCTGGTCGGCAAGCGCCTGTACGGCCTCGCGGCTTGCCCATGCGACGTGCGGCGTCAGGATGAAGTTTGGCATTCCTACCAACTGCATCAGCGGATGATCGCTTGAGGGCGGTTCGACGGTAGCGACGTCGAATCCCGCTCCGGAAACCTGACCGGAGCGGAGTGCATCGCCAAGCGCGACCTCGTCGACGAGGCCGCCGCGCGCGGTGTTGATCAGGAGTGGACGGCGTTCCATCATCGCGAATTCGGATGCCGCGATCATGTTGCGCGTTGCCGGCATCAGCGGCGCGTGCAACGTGATGACGTCGGATGTCCGCAAGACCTCTTCGAACGGGGTATAGAGCGGACCCATGCCCTCCACGCCTTTGTACGTGGAGAACAACACGCGCATTCCAAGTGCGCGGCCTATGTCAGCAACGGAGCGGCCCAGCGTCCCATCTCCGATGATGCCAAGCGTCGATCCGGCCAGGTCGCGGATGGGAAAGTCGAAATAGCAGAACTGGCCGGATTCATGCCAACGGCCATTGCGAACGGAATCGCGATAGGCGGTCAGGCTGCGACGTAGTGCGAAGATCAATGCGAAGATGTGCTCCGGAACCGTGTTCACCGCATAGCCGCGAATATTGGAAACGGCGACGCCACGATCTTCGCACGCGCGGATGTCGACGACATCCGAGCCGGTCGCTGCAATGGCGATAAAGCGCAGGTTCGGCGCCGCTTCCAGCTCGGCACGTCGCACCGGCGCCTTGTTGGTGATCACAATATGGGCGTCCGCGATCCGTGCGGCGACGTCCTTGGGTGCAGTCGCGCCATACTCCCGCAATTCATGCGGAAAGGACGGCTCCCGCAGGTGAACGTCTGGTGGCATCGTGTCCCGGTCAAGAAAAACAACGCGCACTGGTTCCGATATGGTCATCTTGGTCTCACGGTCAGTTGTCGAATGTGCCGGCCTTGCGCGCGGAGATTACGTGCTCCCGCGCCGGCTGGCGGTTAGCGAAGCAACCTCAATGCCAATTCAGCTGCCTTCTCGGCCGTGATGCCAAAATGGTTGAAGAGCTCGTCGCCTGGGCCCGACGCCCCGAAACTCGACATTCCGATGAAACCGCCACGCTCCCCAATCCAACGGTCCCAGCCCAAGCGCACCGCTGCTTCAATCGCGACCCGGATGCCCTTGCCGAGGACGCTCTCGCGATAGGCTTCATCCTGCTCCTCGAACAATTCCCAACACGGCATGGAAACGACCGAGGTCGGCATTCCCTTTGCCTGCAAGATGGTTCGCGCCGCCAGCGCGATCTGGACCTCCGAGCCCGTCGCGAGAAGAGTAACGCGCCGCGCGCCCTCTGCTTCAGCGAGTAGATAGGCCCCGCGTGCCGAGCGGTTCACCGAACCATCGTCGTCACGCACCGGCGGCAAGGCCTGCCGGGAGCAGATCATTGAGGACGGCCCGCGCTTGCGCTGCAGCGCGAGTTCCCAGCATTCGGCGGCCTCGACATGATCGGCCGGCCGAAAGACCGCCATATTCGGCATTGCGCGCAGCGCCGCCAGATACTCTACCGGCTGATGAGTCGGACCGTTCTTGCCGATGCCGATGGAGTCGTGGCTGTAAATGGTCACGACCGGCAATTCCATGAGCGCCGCCATTCGCAGCGCCGGCCGCATATAGTCGGAGAACACCAGATAGGTTGCGCCAAGCGGCAGCACGCCGCCATGCGCGGCCATGCCGTTCATCATGGCCCCCATGGCGTGCTCGCGGATACCATAGTGGACATATCGACCGGCGGGATTCTCCGGTGTGAAAGCGTGAAGCGAACGCTTGCAGCCGGTCGGTCCTTCGAGATCCGGTGCGCCTGCGATCAGTTCGGGGATCGCTTCGGCGAGCTGCGCCACGATGTCGGCGGTTGCCTCGTTCGTGGAGCGGTTCGGTCGTTCGACCGCGACCTTGCGGCGCCATGCGGCGAGGGTATCGATCCAGCCGCTTGGCAGATCGCCGGCCATCACACGCTCAAACAGGGTTCGCTTCTCCGGCGACATCGCTGCGACGCGCGCGCGCCACGCCTCGTATGTCGGCAAGTTGCGATCGAGTACGCCAGCCTTCCAGCCATCCGCAACATCGCCTGGAACCTCGAATGGTCCGGCGGTCCAAGCAGCGGCCACACGCGCTTCCTCCAGATCCCTCGCGAACACACGACCGCCGTGGGCTCCGCGCTGGCCTTCCAGACGCGGCAAGCCCTTGCCGATGGTGGTGCGGCAAGCGATCATCGTCGGGCGCGGGTCTTCCTTGGCGAGCAGCAACGCCGCGGAAACCGAGTCGATATCGTGTCCGTTTGCATCGATGACATGCCAACCGGCGATGCGGAAACGCGCGCGGACATCTTCCGAGATCGAGAAATCCGTGTGACCGTCATCGGTCATCCGATTATCGTCCCAAAGGAAGCAGAGCTTGCCAAGGCGTAAATGGCCCGCCAGCGAAATCACCTCGTGGGCGATCCCTTCCTGGAGACAGCCATCGCCGACGATCGCGTAGGTGCGATGGTTGGCGATTCCATCGCCAAACGTTGCATTGAGCCAGGCTTCCGCGACTGCCATGCCGACCGCATTGGCGATGCCCTGCCCGAGCGGACCGGTCGTGACCTCGATGCCGAGCTCGGGCGCTCGTTCGGGGTGGCCATGCGTGTGCGAGCCCAGCTCGCGGAAACGCTTGATCTCTTCGATCGGAAAGGCGGCATAGCCCGACAGATGCAGCAGCGCATAGATCAGCATCGAGCCGTGACCGTTCGACAGGACGAACCTGTCGCGATCCGGCCAGAGCGGATCGAGCGGATTGCACTTGATATGCTGCGTGAACAGCGCGGTCGCAATCTCGGCGCAGCCGAGCGGCGCACCGGGATGACCGTCGGACGCCCTTTCGATGGCGTCGAGCGACAGGAAACGAATGGCATCAGCCATCCGCGTGTCCAGATCGGCCGACGCTTGCGCGACAGGTGAAGCAACGGAAGAGTGAACGGACATCGGAAAAATACCAGTTCGGCGCAGCCTCCGCCGAACGGAGGCTGCCGGGTCAAACGCGCGTCCGGCGCGTCACGGGAGGAATCCAGTCGAAATCCAGGGAACGAAAGCGACGACCAGGAGGCCAACCACCAGCGCAGCAAGATAGCTCCAGATGCGCTTGAGGCCGGCATTCGGATCGACCTGCCCGATCGAGCAGGCTGCGTAATAGCCAAGGCCGAAAGGCGGTGCGAAAAGGCCAATCCCCATCGCCAGGATCACAACCATCGCATAATGCACTTCGTGCACGCCAAGCTGCTTGGCGACCGGAAACAGCAGAGGCCCGAACAGCACCATGGCGGGGATGCCCTCGAGCACGCTGCCGAGCACGATGAACAGCGCAATCGAACCGACGAGGAAGCCATAATATCCGCCGGGAGCATGCGCGAGCGCCGTCGCCAGCGTATGCGAGAAGTTCGACTGCGTCAGCGCCCAGGACATGCAGGTCGCAGTGCCAATGATGAACAGAATGGTGCCGGACAGTGCCGCCGTTCCAACCAGCGCGGGATAGAGTTCACGCAGGTTGAACGAGCGGTAGACGATGATTCCGACGATGATAGTGTAGGCGATGCCGATCGTGGCAACTTCGGTCGCTGTCGCAACGCCCTCCGTCACGGCAGCGCGGATGACGATCGGCAGGGCCAAAGCGGGCGCTGCGATAACGAAACTGCGACCAATCTCGCGCAATGATGTCACACCGCGGTCGGTGCCGGCGCCTTCGGACATCCGACGCCGCGCGACCAGGGCGAGTGCAAGAGCGAGCACGATGCCGGGCAGAATGCCACCGGTGAAGAGCGCGGCAATCGACACACCGGTCACAGAACCGATGATGATCAGCACGATCGACGGCGGGATTGTTTCCGCCATGGCGCCGGAGGCCGCCAGCAGTGAGACCAGTTCGCCCTCATGAATGCCCCGCCGCTTCATGCCTGGGAAGAGCACGGGTGCGACGGCCGCCATATCAGCGGTTTTGGCACCGGAAATTCCCGAGACCAGCAGCATGGCCCCGAGCAGCACATAGGCGAGCCCGCCTTCCACGTGGCCGACAAGTGCGGCGAGAAAGTTCACCATGGCCGCCGCCATCTTCGTCATCACGATGAGATAGCCGAGCAGGACGAACAGCGGCACCGCGAGCAGGATGAGCGAGCTCACGCCTTCGTCGATACGCCCCGGGATCACCTGCAGCGGCGTCGTGGTCGCGACCATGAGATAGGCGACGGTCGCAAGGCCGAAGCAGTAGGCAATGGGCACTCCCGCAAGAACGCCTCCGCCCAGAAGCAGTGCAAAGAACAGCAACAGATTCCAGTTGCCGATCGCAACGATCCAGGGACCGAGGCAGTAAAGACAGAGTGCCAGAGCCGCCAGAACCGCAATTGCCAGCAACAGTTCGCGAACTCCGAGCCGCATGCAGCGCACGAGACTGGCAGCCAGCATCAGCACCACGCCCGTCGGCACAGCCGCCGCGCGAACGCTGTCGTTCAGTCCGAGCGCGGGCGTCCATGCGAAGCTCTGATCCTCTGCGAAATCGATCGAAGGCGCGAGGATCAGAAGGAGAAAGAGCGCGGGCGCAGCCGTCGCCATTGCTTCGAGCAATTCCTGTGTCGCACCCGAAGTCCGCTCAACCAGTGCCGTCATGCGCATATGCTGGCCACGCCGGAGCGCAATGGCGGAGCCCAACATTGCAAGCCACAGGAACGTGATCGACGCCAGCTCATCCGACCATGTCAGCGGATTGTTAAAGACGAAACGCGACACGACGCCTGTGAGCAGGATAACGATCTCGGCCGTGACTGCGAAAGCGGCCAGCGGCTCGGTGATCAGCGTAAGCCATCGGTCCAGTATGGACGCCAGCGCCGGTCCCGTGGCGACGACCGCTGCGCTTTTGGCGTGGGCGATACTCATCCGAGCTTGCCAACCGCCTGCTCGAGAATCGTCCACCCCTTCTCACCGAACTTTGCGTGCCAGTCCGAATAGAATTTGGTCTTGGCAAGTGCGGACCGGAACACCGCTTGGTCGACCTCGACAAAATTGAGACCCTTGGCCGTCAGGTCCGACCGCAACGACTTGGAAAGCGCCGCGATATCGGCTCGCTCGTCTTCTCCCGCCTTGTTCAGCTCGCGTGTGACGATCTCCTGCACATCGGTCGAAAAGCGTGAGAACGTCCGGGGATTACCGAGAACGATGTAGGCGTCCCACACGTGGCTGGTGAGGCTGCAATACTTCTGCACCTCGTAGAGCTTGGCGGTAGCGATGATCGCGAGAGGGTTCTCCTGGCCTTCGACGATCTTGGTCTGCAACGCGGAATAGACTTCGTTGAAGTTGATCGGCGTCGGGCCGGCACCAAGCGCCTGGAACAGGTTGGTGAGAATCGGAGCAGGCGGAACCCGCATCTTGAACCCTTTGAGGTCATCGGGTGTCTTGATCTCGCGGGTCGAGGATGTGAGCTGGCGGAACCCGTTGTCCCAGGATTTGCACACCTGAAGCGTGCCGGTGTTCTCGATCTCGGCTTTGACGAACTTTCCGAGATCGCCGTCCATCGCCTTCCAGACATCGTCGTAAGAGGCGAAGGCAAACCCCGTGTTGACGATGCCGACGGTCGGAATCCGCGTGGCGAGAACCGAGGCACCGATATTGAGGAAGTCTACGGCACCATTGCGGATCTGACCGAGAAGGTCGATGTCGGAGCCGAGCTGATTGGCGGGAAACAGATTGATTTCAACGCGCCCGCCGGTCGCCTGCTTGATCCGATCGATGGCCTCGAGCGCACGCTTGTTGACCGGGTGGGACGGGTCCTGTCCGGTTGCGAATTTGAGAGTGAACTCCGCGGCATCACCGCGCTTTGACAGGATCGACACCAGCGGAATGGAGGCACCGGCGGCCAACACCGCACGGCGAGTCAGGCCCTTCTTCGTTTCCTTCGTCATTTCGTTCTCCCTAATGTTGTTTTGTGATGTGTATTGCGGAAGGTTGGTCCTTCATCGCCATTTTTTGACTGACGCGCAGATCGCCTCCGTCGAGATGCCATAACGGTCATGCAGCGTCGGCAGCGCGCCCGCAGCGAGGAATTCGTCCGGCAATCCGATATGATGGAACGCAGGATGGACGCGAGCTCGCATCAGGGCTGCCGCGACCGCCTCACCCAATCCGCCAATGACGGTGTGATTTTCGGCAACGACAACGAGCCGGCCCGGCTTGCGGCAGGTCTCCACGATCGTTTCGACATCGAGCGGCTTGATGGTTGGGACATGCAACACGGCGGCGCTGATGCGGTCGGCCTCAAGCTGCTTTGCTGCTTCCAGCGCGCGCATGGTGAGCAGGCCCGAGGAGATGAAGAGGACGTCGGCGCCATCACGGAGCTGCTTTGCCTTGCCGAGCTCGAACTTGTAACCGTACTCGTCGAGCACGAGCGGCACCTGTCCGCGTAACAGCCGCATATAAACCGGCCCCTGGTGGGCAGCGATCACCGGCACCGCCTGCTCGATCTCGTGGGCGTCGCAAGGATCGATCACGGTCATGTTGGGCATCGCGCGAAGCAGCGCGAGATCCTCGGCGGCCTGGTGGCTCGGTCCGTAGCCGGAGGTAAGACCAGGAAGCGCGCAGGCGATCTTGACGTTGCGGTCTTCCTCCGCGATCGTCTGATGAATAAAGTCGTAGGCCCGGCGAGACGCGAACACCGCGTAGGTCGTAACGAACGGCGTGAAGCCTTCTGCTGCGAGGCCTGATGCAGCTCCGAACAGGAGCTGTTCGGCCATGCCCATCTGATAGTAGCGGTCGGGATATTCCTTCGCAAAGATGTGAAGGTCGGTATATTTTCCGAGATCCGCGGTCATCCCGACGATGTCGGGACGCTGCCGTGCGACCTCGATCAGCGCATGGCCGAACGGCGCCGGCTTCGTCCGCTGCCCTTCGGCAGCGATCGAGGCGATCATCGCCGAGGTGGTCAGCCGCGGTTTGGCAGCAGTAGAACTTGTCGTATTCGAGACCGGCTTCACGCACGCCTCCCTTCGTCGAGAGCTTCCAGCGCCAGCTTCCATTCGTGTGCATCCACACGCATGAAGTGATTGCGTTCGCGCGCCTCAAGGAATGGAATGCCCTTCCCCATCAGGGTATCCGCGATAATCATGCGCGGCCTTGCGCCCTCGTGCGTCCTGGCCGCATCGAACGCGGCAACCACCGCGTTGAGATCGTTGCCATCGACGCGCTGCACGAACCAGCCGAACGCACGCATCTTGTCCGCGAGCGGCTCAAAGCCCATCATCTGCTTGGACGGCCCATCGGCCTGCTGGTTGTTCACGTCGACGATCGCAATGAGATTGTCGAGATTGTAGTGAGCGGCGGACATCATCGCCTCCCACTTGGAGCCCTCGTCGAGTTCGCCGTCGGAAAACAGCGTGTAGACGCGGCTGTCGGAGCCCTTTCGCTTCAGACCCAGGCACATGCCGACGGCAATGCTCAAGCCGAGGCCGAGCGAGCCACCCGACATTTCCATGCCGGGCGTGTAGCTCGCCATGCCGGACATCGGCAGCCGGCTGTCGTCGAAGCCGTAGGTCTCGAGCTCGGCTTCCGGAACGATCCCGGCCTCGATCAGTGCGGCGTAGAGCGCGATGGCGTAGTGGCCATTCGAGAGCAGGAAACGGTCGCGCTTTTCCCAGGCAGGATCCTCGGGCCGGTAGCGCATGGCGTGGAAATAGGCCACTGCCAGCACGTCGGCGATGTCGAGGGCCTGCGCGATGTAGCCTTGGCCCTGCACTTCACCCATCCGCACCGCGTTGCGGCGGATACGATACGCGCGCTCTGCAAGGCTGGGCTCGTTGATGCGCGAAGCGGCATCTTCCATGAGTTCCCTCCCCTGCCCTAGTGGATGAGCATGCCGCCGTTGACGTCGATCACCGCGCCCGTCGTGTAGGCGGAGAGATCGGAGGCCAGGAAGAGATAGATGTTGGCAACATCCTGCGGCACGCCGAGCCTGCCAAGCGGGATGCCGTCGATAATCTCCTTGCGCTTTTCGTCGGAGATCTTGCCCGCGTTGATGTCGGTCTGGATCAGACCTGGCGTAACACAATTGACGCGGATTCCATCGGGGCCGAGCTCGCGCGCCATCGCCTTGGCAAGGCCGAGCACGCCGGCCTTGGCTGCCGAATAATGCGCGCCGCCGAGAATGCCGCCACCGCGCTGGGCGGAGACGGAGGACATGCAGGCAATCGCGCCGGACTTGCGGTTCCGCATATGCGGCATCACCGCCTGCGAAAGAAAAAGCACACCGCGCAGATTGACGTCTTGAATGCGGTTCCAATCCTCCGACGAAATGTCCCACACTTTGACCGGTTGGGTGATGCCGGCATTGTTGATCAGAATGTCGATTTGGCCGAACGCTTTGAGAACGTCGGCAACGGCGCGCTCACAGTCGGCCTTGTTGGTCACATCGCAGGCAACGCCGACATGGTTCGTGCCGAGCTCGGCTGCGGCGCCGGCCGCGCTCTTGCCGTCGATGTCGAGGATCGCAACGCGCGCACCATTTTGCGCGAACGTTTTTGCGGTAGCGAAGCCGATGCCGCGCGCCCCAGCGGCGCCAGAAATGATCGCAGTCTTGCCTGCAAGAAGCATACTTGTTTCCTCCGAGAGAGCTTGTTTGTTGGGGGCGGACTATGGTCGGGGCGGTGTGACGCGAAAATAGGCGAAATTTGCACTAATAGGTGAACTGTGCTCACCTGTGGCATGTCCAAGCTTCCTCTCGGAGCGTTGAGAGTTTTCGAGGCTGCTGCACGCACCGGATCATTTCGCGCGGCCGCGACCGAATTGGCACTGACGCCGAGTGCAGTCAGCCACGCGATCCGAACCTTCGAAGATCAGATCGGAACGACGCTTTTTGAGCGGGAAGGACGCAATGTCCGGCTGAGTCCGGCGGGCGATGCGCTCTTGCGCCGGGTCTCCTGTGGATTCGACGAGCTAAGACATGGCCTCGAGGTCGCGAGCGCGCGCTCATCCAACTTGTTGCGGCTTCACTGTGCGCCGAGCATGGCGGCGCAGTGGCTCATGCCGCGGTTGCGAAGGTTGATAGAGGAACATCCTGAACTGGAGGTACGGCTGGCCGCCGGCGTCGACTATCCGCATTTTCGCAACGATGAGTTCGATGTCGACATTTGCTACGGGCCGCCGCGGCAAGAGGGATTGTCGGTGCTGCCGCTTGGCGAGGAGACCGTGCGCCCGATGTGCGCGCCTTCCCTCGCGGGCACGATCCGCGAGCCTGCGGATCTTTTGAAACTGGCGCTTATCGAAAGCGAGCAGAAACGCGTCCGCTGGAACGCCTGGTTCGCCGCAAACGGCCTTTCTGCACCAAGCCCTGGTGGATTTCGTTTTGACCGAAGCTTTATGGCTATAGCTGCAGCGACCGACGGTCTTGGCGTGACCCTGGAATCCACCCGGCTTGCCGAGCGCGAACTCGCGAACGGCCAATTGGTCGCCCCCCTTGCCGGCCACGCTCGAGATGTGACGTATGTGGGCCACTATCTGGTCTGCCCCCCGCAGGCGAAGCACAGACAATCGGTCCGCACGTTCACGAAATGGATCGCCGGGGAATTGGGCCTCTCAGGCCGCTCGAAGAATTAGGCGCTCACGACACCAGGCTCGAATTCGGCCAGCCCGTCGGATTACAGTCCGGCGCAGATCACCAACGTCCTGATCACCGCACCCCCCATGCATCACGGCCGCCCGCCGCAAAAGGTTAAGCGGAATTCTTGCAGACAGTGCGCAAAGCTAGTTAAGAGCCCGCGCTTACGGCACACGGCGCAGGACGAACGCCCGGGGAATCGCACACGATCTCAACGGAGAAAACGTCCACCGCGAAGCCGGCGATGGGACAATGGCCGGCCATTCGGGAGCAGAGGACGATCGCGGTTCCCCGATTGACGATTTTCGGACCCTGTGCATAGCGCTCTCCTCGGAGTGCCCAGGAGCAGACGAGTTCGGAGCCAAAGGGGCCAGATTCCGTCACGAAATCGACCCACCAACGCACCCGCTTTGCTTGACAGCCCGCCGCCCCCTTCCTTATATGCCGCGCGTTCGCGAGATGGCCGCTTCGGCCGTGCGAGCCCTGTGGCGGGGTAGCTCAGCTGGTTAGAGCACGGGAATCATAATCCTGGGGTCGGGGGTTCGAGTCCCTCCCCCGCTACCACGTATGACCCATTATTGATTGTGGTGGGCCTGCGCAGAGGGCCCCCGCCGATTAGCGCGGCAAGCTTGTCTTCGACCGAGACCTGGAAGCCTTGCCATGGCCCTTTCGGGTGGACGGTGACACCCTCACCCGAAATTCGCGCGCGAGGAAAGGCGAAGAAACGAGCCCTACTTCGGCCTCACATTGGGATCGCCGCCCGGGCTGCCGGGGGGCGGGATGATCGGGGTCTTGCCGACATCCGGCGCAGGCGCGCGCATTTCGGGGTCGACGCCTGTGGGCGGGCAGAGGACGCCGTCGGATTGCGCGAGCTTGTCGCCCAGTGGTTCCCTCGCCTGGCCGGTGGTCTGGCCATCGGGCTTCACGGTGCCGCGAGGGCGATCCGTCTGGGTCGGCGTGCAGTCGCTGGCGCGCTGCGGGGGCGGCGGCGCGGTCGCCTGCGGCGGCGTCGCCGGGCTGGGCGGAGCCTGTGCGATCGCAGGCCCGGAGGCTGCGATCAAAAGGCTTGCGAGAATGAGTTTCGATCTCGTGCGCATGGACGGAAAACGCGCGGGCCGCGCCGCGTGTTCCGCCTCTGAACATTACGATTTGCGGTAGCGGATCAGCGAGAAGTGCCCCATCGGCGGCATCGGCCGCCGCTCGGCGAGCGTGATGCCGCCGTGGCGCTTCTGCCAGTCGACGAGGCGGTCCCAGGGAAACTCCGGGCGCCAGCCGAGCCTGCGCGCGAGCGGTGCAAAAGCGAGTTCGAACAGTTTTCGCGGTCCGCTCTCGGCGCCGATGTGATTGACGAGGATCAGCTCGCCGCCCGGTTTCAGCACACGCACGAACTCGTCGAGCGTACCTTCGGGATCGGGCACCGCGGTGATGACATATTGCGCGACCACCGCATCGAAGAAGCCGTCGTGGAATGCAAGGTTCTTCGCATCCATCACGCTGAGCACCTCGACATTGCCGAGCTTTTCCGCACGCACGCGCGCTTGCGCCTTGCGCAGCATCGGCTCGGAAATGTCGACGCCACAGATTTTCGTCGAGCGCGAATAATCCGACAGCGACAGGCCGGTGCCGACACCGACGTCGAGAATGCGGCCGCCGATCTTGTCGGCCTCCGCAATGGTCGATTGGCGCCCCGCATCGAACACCTTGCCGAACACGAGATCGTAAACCGGCGCCCAGCGGCCATAGGCCTTCTCGACCCCGGCACGCGAGATATCTGCTGCCATGCCCCCTGCCCTGTAATTAGATTCTTATGTTGCGCATGATCTCCGCGCAAACGCGTTCCGCGTTTGTCGCGAGGGAAAACCGCTGCACACTTTTCCGGATCATGCGCTAGCCGCGCAGCGCTTCCGCGAACGGCCGCGCCGCATCGCTTGCGACCTTCGCGGCCGCGCTCTGGATAAAGCCGCCGCCGAGCACGCGCGCCTGCCCCGAGGGCGCATCGTAGAACACGCAGGCCTGTCCCGGCGAGACGCCCTCTTCGCCGGCGACGAGTTCGACCTCGTAATGGCCGTTGCCGCCGCGCAGCCACGCCGGCTGCGGCGCGCGGGTCGAGCGCACGCGCACGAACATCTCGAGGCCGCCGCCGATGGCGCGATCGATATCGCCGTTGCCGATCCAGTTGACGTCGCGCAGCACGATGCGGTGCATCTTCAGCGCATCGCGCGGCCCGACCACGACGCGGCGGGTCGCGGCCTCGAGCCGCACCACGTAGAGCGGTGAGCCGGAGGCGATGCCGAGCCCGCGACGCTGGCCGACGGTGAAATTGGCGATGCCGTGATGCTGGCCGATGACGCGGCCGTCGAGGTCGACGATGTCGCCGGGCTCCATCGCATTGGGACGCAGCCGGGTGATGATGTCAGTGTAGCGCCCGGTGGGCACGAAGCAGATGTCCTGGCTGTCGTGCTTGTCCGCAACGTTGAGGCCAAAGCGGCGGGCGAGCTCGCGCGTTTCGGGCTTGGTCATGTCGCCGAGGGGAAAGCGCAAGTAGTCGAGCTGCTCGCGCGTGGTCGCGAACAGGAAATAGCTCTGGTCGCGCTCGCTATCTGCAGCGCAGACCAGCGCGCGGGAGCCGTCGGCGAGGCCACGCGAGGCGACATAGTGGCCGGTGGCAAGCGCGACCGCACCGAGCTCGCGCGCGGTCTTCAGGAGATCGCGGAACTTGACGGAGCGGTTGCACTCGATGCATGGCACCGGCGTCTCGCCGAGCGCGTAGCTATCGGCAAAATTGTCGATGACGGACTCGCGAAAGCGGTCCTCGTAGTCGAGTACGTAATGGGGAATGCCGAGCTTGGCGGCAACGTCGCGCGCGTCGTGGATGTCCTGGCCGGCGCAGCAGGCACCCTTGCGATGGGTCGCCGCACCGTGGTCATAGAGCTGCAGCGTGATGCCGACGACGTCGTAACCTTCGGCCTTCAGCAGCGCAGCCGTCGTCGAGGAGTCCACGCCGCCCGACATGGCGACGACGACCCTGGTGTCCTGCGGACGGCCTTCGAGATCCAGACTGTTGCGCATGGTTCCGGCTGTTGAATGCGACTTGCTGCAGAAGTGTTCCGCTGGCCCCGCGTTGATCGGTCGGGAAAGGGGCGGTCTCAGGGAACGGAAATAGTTCCACGAGGTCGGCTTGCCCGGTCGAAAGCGGCTGAGAGCTACCCTTTAATATAGGCCGTATTCCCGTGAAGCAATCGCAGGGGAGACTTTCGCCACGCGCTTAGGGCAATTCTTGCCGGGAGGCAGAAATGGGCCGTGTTTCCGAGGTCTTCACCGTGGCACGCGGAATGCGTCAAGCATTTGATTTTATTATATAAAGCCACTCTTAGCCGGGCTGGCCCACTCCTTGCTAACCCCTTGTCTCGAGTTCATTGCAAGGGGCGTGTCCGTGGTCAGCGTGACGTCAGATGTAGCCGCAAGCGTGTCGGTCCAGACCGCGCCGCCGAAACCTGCCCGCTCGCAGGGGTCGACGGCGAACGACCCGTTCGGCGCGCTCGTCGACAGCAACACGGCGGCTGCCAGCAGCACGCCGAGCACGACCTCGGACCCGGCACCACGCCGCACAGACAGCACGTCATCGTCGTCCTCCACCGAAAAGAGCACGCGTGACACCTCCTCGACCGATCCGTCGTCGCAGAGCAAATCGACCGATACGACCGACAGTTCGACGTCTGCCGCCAGCGATACACCGGCCGCCCCCACCAAGGCGACCGACAAGACCAAAGGCAAGTCAGACGCCTCCGGCACGAAATCGGCCGAAAAATCCGACGACAGCAAGGGCGACAAGACCGAGGACACGGACGGCCCGGCCACCGCCATTCAGGCCGATCCCACGCAGGCAACCACCGCACCGACTGCAACGCCCGATCCGAATGCCATCGTCGTCGCGGCCCCGGTCCTACCGGTCGATCCGAACGCGGCCGCCAGCCAGGCTGCCAGCAATTCAAGTTCACCGCTGACAATCGCAGCCGCCGGCATCGCCGCGAGTGCCTCGACCGCGGCGCAGATCGCTACGCCGGCCGTCAAGACCGACGCGACCGGCGACAAGACCGCCGCGACCGCCGATGCCGGCACCGCCGCGAAAGCCGCGCTGACGGATGCGGCCGCCGCCGCGACAACCGACGCGTCGCCAACCGATCCACAAGCCCAGGGCGCTCTGACCGCCACTGTTGCCCAGGCGACGCCCAAGACCTCGTTCAAGGCGGCCGCCACGGCACAACAGAACACCGACGTTTCCAACGTCGGGCAGGATCCGAGCAAGACGAGCACGACCGGCACGACGCCCAACCAGGCGGCGATGGCCACGAATCCGAACGCGGCCGTGCATCCGCAGGCCGCCAGGCCGCAGGTCGAGGGCAACACGACCGAGGCCAAGGCCGATGTATCGGACAAGACCGCTCCGGCCGCGCCCGCCGCGGTATCGACGCACGACCACACGGCAGCAACTCAGACGCTGACGAGCACGACGGACACCAGCGCCCAGGCCGCTGCCGCAGTGCAGGCTCCGCAGACCACGACGACCTCGGTCGCCGGCGCATCGACGGCGACGCTGACCGCGACCGCGGCGACCGCCACCGCCGTGCCGATCAGCGGGGTGCCGGTCGAGATCGCCGCGGCCGCGCGCGCCGGCAAGACCCGGTTCGACATCAGCCTCGATCCGGCCGAGCTCGGTCGCATCGACGTGCGCATCAACGTCGACCGCAACGGCCAAGTCACCTCGCATCTCACCGTCGAGAAGCCGGAGACGCTGTCGATGCTGCGACAGGACGCGCCGCAGTTGCAGCGCGCGCTCGACGATGCGGGCCTCAAGACAGGCAGCAACGGCCTGTCGTTCAGCCTGCGCGACCAGAATTCATCCGGGCAGAACTCGAGCAACGGCAACGACAACGGCAGCAATTCCCGCCGTCTGGTCATCAGCGACGAAGACGCAGCTCCCGCCGCGCCCGTGGGACGCGGCTACGGCCGCATGCTCGGATCGAGCAGCGGCGTCGATATCAGAGTGTGAGGAGTATTCGACATGACCACCACGAATGCCGCCACTGCCCCTTCAGTCGTTTCGGGCACGACCCAGACGTCATCCTCGTCGTCCTCGTCGAGCTCCAGCCTGAGCTCGACCACCGGCTCGACGCTGGCGGGTAATTTCCAGACCTTCCTGACGCTGCTCACGACGCAGCTCCAGAACCAGAACCCGCTCGATCCGCTCGACACCAACCAGTTCACCCAGCAGCTCGTGCAGTTTGCCGGCGTCGAGCAACAGCTCAAGACCAACACCGAGCTCTCCACGCTGGTGACGATGCAGCAGACCGCGCAGGCGACCCAGGCGCTGAATTTCGTCGGCAAGACCGCGGTGGTCGACGGCACGACCGCGACGATGACCAGTTCGTCGGCGACCTGGCACCTCAATGTCCCCTCCAACGCAACAGTCGACATCTCGATCGCCAACTCCAGCGGCCAGACCGTGTTCACCGGCAAGTACACCGCCGGCGCCGGCTCCGACATTCCGTTCACCTGGAACGGCCAGGGCAATGACGGCACGCAGTGGCCCGACGGCAAATACACGATCAGCGCAACCGGCAAGGACGCCTCGGGGAATTCGGTCGGTGTCGCCGCGCAGGTTCAGGGCACGGTGTCTTCAGTCGACCTGACGCAGTCGCCGCCCCTGCTGACGATCGACGGGAGCACCTACACGGTCAGCCAGGTCAAGAGCATCGTCAGCAGCAGCAATTAAAGCGGCGCGCTGCCGGAGCAAATTCAGTGTCGTCCTGGCGAAAGCCAGGACCCATAGCCACCGAAAGTCGTTTTGACGCGAAGGCGTAACCCCGAGTCTTCGCAGGAACTACTCCCTGGGGTAATGGGTCCTGGCTTTCGCCAGGACGACGTCGAGGGGCTTTGCGACATCGCGTGCAGGCCTCGCCAGTTAGTAAAGTATTTACCTTCTACCCCGCTTGGCCGGTTGGAGACCCCCGTCTCGCCCGCCGGGCCGCTCGTGTTCCAGCCATTTTCAACGAGAATTGTATTGAAGCCTTAGGCTTAGCCAATTTTTAAGCCGACCGGCGTAGGGTTATGGCGTGAGTTCAGTGGTTGAGAGTTTGTGAGTACGCCATGACAGAACCCCATCGCCCGAGGGTGAAATACGTCATCGGGCCGGACGGCAGCCCTTTGACGATCGCGGATCTGCCTGCACCGGGGACCAAACGCTGGGTCATCCGACGCAAGGCTGAAGTCGTTGCCGCGGTCCGAGGAGGCCTCCTCTCCCTCGAGGAAGCCTGCAGCCGTTACACCCTGACGGTCGACGAATTCCTCTCCTGGCAGTTTTCCATTGACCAGCATGGTCTGGCCGGACTGCGCACCACGCGCATCCAGCAGTATCGCCAGTAAGCGATCTGGAAATTCGCCAAGTTTGACGCAAATCGGCCTCGCTCTGCGAGGCCGATTTTTTTCATGTCGCGACTTTTGTCCCACCTCTTAATCTTCGTTAACCATATCGAAACCATCACCTAGGCAATAATTGCCCAGTCGGCTTGCCGGTTGCAGGCCGAATCTGGCGGGGCGATTGCTTGCAAGGTCTGTTGGACTTCCTGAAAGGTATCGGCGCCGCCCGGTTCGGGGCGATGATCGCGGTCACCGCCGCACTCATCGGCTTCTTTGCCTTTGTCATCATGCGCGTGACCACGCCGCAGATGACGACGCTGTTCACCGACCTCAACGTCGAAGATTCCTCCAGCATTATCAAAGACCTGGAACGTCAGGGCATCCAGTTCGAGCTGCGCAATGAAGGCAGCATCATCATGGTGCCCAAGGACAAGGTCACGCGACTGCGCATGAAGCTTGCCGAAGGCGGCATGCCCAAGGGTGGCGGCATCGGCTACGAGGTGTTCGACAAGTCGGACGCGCTCGGCACCACCAGCTTCGTCCAGAACATCAATCATCTGCGCGCGCTGGAGGGCGAGCTCGCCCGCACCATCCGCGCGATCGACCGCATCCAGGCCGCCCGCGTCCACCTCGTCCTGCCGGAGCGCCCGCTGTTCTCGCGCGAGGCGCCCGAGCCATCGGCCTCGATCGTGGTGCGGGTCCGCGGCTCGCTGGAGGCGCAGCAGATCCGCGCCATCCGCCATCTCGTCGCCTCCGCCGTCAACGGGTTGAAGCCGCAGCGCGTCTCGATCGTCGACGAATCCGGTCAGTTGCTCGCCGATGGCGCGGCGAGCGATCCCGAGCAGGCCGTCGGCGACGAGCGCCGCACCGCGTTCGAGAAGCGGATGCGCAAGCAGGTCGAGGACATCGTCTCCTCGGTGGTCGGCTCGGGCCGCGCCCGGGTGCAGCTCTCCGCCGATTTCGACTTCAACAAGATCACCCAGACCTCCGACAAATTCGATCCCGAAGGCCGCGTGCTGCGCTCGAGCCAGACCCGGGAAGAGAGCAGCCTCACCGCCGACAACAACGGCCAGGTCACCGTCAACAACGAGCTACCGGGTAATTCATCGGGCGGCACCGCGGTCGCGGCCCGCGACCAGAGCAAGAAGACCGAAGAAACCAACAATTACGAGATCTCCCGCACCACCAAGACCGAGGTGACCGAGGCCGGCCGCGTCAACCGCATCTCGGTCGCGGTCCTGGTCGACGGCATCTACTCCAAGAACGACAAGGGCGATCTGGTCTATCAGGACCGCACCAAGGAGCAGCTCGACCGCATCGCCACGCTGGTGCGTTCGGCGATCGGCTTCGACCAGAAGCGCGGCGACCAGGTCGAGGTCGTCAACCTGCGCTTTGCCGACGCGCCGTCGACCGCCCCGATCGCCGAACCATCGGGCTTCCTCGGCATGCTCCAGTTCACCAAGGACGACGTGATGTACTTCGTCGAGCTCGGCGTGATGATGCTGCTCGGCCTCGTCGTGATGTTCATAGTGATCCGGCCGCTGGTGAAGCGAATCCTTGCCTCCGACGAGGTCGCGGCCTTGACCAGCGCGCTGAGCGCGCCCGCGCTGACCGACGAATCCGCTTCCGCCTCGGGCGGCGGCCACGCGCTGGTCACGAGCGGCAACGCCACGGCGAGCGCGATCGACGTCGCCACCGTCCAGGGTCAGGTCCACGCCCAGTCCGTTCATCGCGTCGGTGAGCTCGCCGAGCGCAACCCCAATGAAACCGTCGCCATCATCCGCCAATGGCTGAGCGAACCCGCGAAATGATCGAGAAGTGAACTGACATGGCCGCCTCCTTGCAAAACGCCAACTCGCACGACATCACCAGTGTGATCTCGACCCTCGGGCAGCGCGCCGGCAACCGGGCCAAGGACGGCAAGTCCGAGCCGCTGGCAGGACCGAAGCGCGCCGCAATCCTGATGCTGGCGCTCGGCGAACAATATGGCGGCAAGATCTGGTCGATGCTCGACGACGAGGAGGTGCGCCAGCTCTCGCTGGAGATGTCCACCCTCGGCACGGTCGAGGTCGACACGGTCGAGGACATGCTGCTCGAATTCGTCTCGCGCATGTCGGCTTCCGGCGCGCTGATGGGTAATTTCGACGCCACCGAGCGACTGTTGCAGCAATACCTGGCGCCCGAGCGCGTCAACGGCATCATGGACGAGATCCGCGGCCCCGCGGGGCGCAACATGTGGGAGAAGCTCTCCAACGTGCAGGAAGAGGTGCTCGCCAACTATCTGAAGAACGAGTACCCGCAGACCATCGCGGTGGTGCTGTCCAAGCTCAAGCCGGAGCACGCCGCGCGCGTCCTCGGCATCCTGCCCGAGGAGCTGGCGCTCGACGTCGTCAACCGCATGCTGAAGATGGAGGCGGTGCAGAAGGAGGTCATCGAGAGCGTGGAGAAGACGCTTCGCGTCGAATTCATGTCGAACCTGTCGCAGACCCGCCGCCGCGATGCCCACGAGGTGATGGCGGAAATCTTCAACAATTTCGACCGCCAGACCGAAACCCGCTTCATCACCTCGCTGGAAGAGGAGAACCGGGAATCGGCCGAGCGCATCAAGGCCCTGATGTTCACCTTCGACGACCTCGTCAAGCTGGACTCCGGCTCCGCGCAGACGTTGATGCGCAACGTCGACAAGGACAAGCTCGCCGTCGCGCTGAAGAGCGCGAACGAGGACGTCCGCAACTTCTTCTTCGGCAACATGTCTTCGCGCGCCGCCAAGATGCTGCAGGACGATATGGCGGCGATGGGACCGGTCCGGTTGCGCGATGTCGACGAGGCGCAGGCGCTGCTGGTCAACCTCGCCAAGGACCTCGCCGCCAAGGGCGAGATCATGCTGACCAAGAACCGCGCTGACGACGAATTGGTGTACTGATGGCGGCACCCGCGAAATTCCTGTTCGACAACGACTTCTCCGCACCCGACCGGACGCGCGAGAAGGCTGCGAGTGCAGCCGAGGTCGCGCAGAAGATCGCGGCCGCCGAGGCGCGCGCCTACCAGGCCGGCTTCGACGCCGGACAGCGCGAGGCCAAGGCCGAGAGCGACCGCCGGGTCGCGCTCGCCATGGAGGAGATCAACATCTCGGTCAGGGGCATCGCGTCGGGCATCGGCAATATCGAGGCCAGGATGGAGACCGAGGCGGTCGACGTCGCGGTCGCGGTGGCGCGCAAGCTGTGCGCCGACCTGATCGCCGCCGAGCCGCTCGGCGAGATCGTCGCGCTGGTCAAGGACTGCTTCTCGCACCTGGTCGCGACGCCGCACCTGGTCGTCCGCATCAACGACGCGCTCTACGAGAGCGCGCGCGAGCGGATCGAGCGGCTCGCCAAGCAGAGCGGGTTCGAGGGCCGGCTGGTGATCCTGGCCGAGCCGGAGATTGCAACCGGCGACTGCCGGATCGAATGGGCCGATGGCGGCGTCGTGCTCGAGCGCGGCGCCATTCTCGGCAAGATCGACGAACTCGTCGGACGCTATCTCGCGTCCCGCAAGGGGAATTAAGCCATGAGCGACACCGACGGGCAGGTCCCGCTTCCCGATCTCAACGGCCCGATGGCGCCGACGGGCACCGATGTCGGCTACAACGAGGACGAATACGCGGCCCGCGTCGCCGCCGACCTCGAGGCGGTGTTCGACGTGCCGGTGCAGGTTTCCGCCGTGCTCGGCCGCTCCAAGATGGACGTCGGCGAGCTGTTGAAGCTCGGTCCCGGCACCGTGCTCGAGCTCGACCGGCGCGTCGGCGAGGCCATCGACATCTACGTCAACAACCGCCTCGTCGCTCGCGGCGAGGTGGTGCTGGTCGAGGACAAGCTCGGCGTGACCATGACCGAAATCATCAGGACCGAACGCAGTTGATTTGTTTTGAGCATGATCTCTTCGGAAAACCGCTACACACTTTTCCGGATCATGCTTTAGCGCAAGGAATGACGCGCAGCAGCGCGAACAGACGGACAGGAGACTGACATGCGGCTTCTCATCGTTGGCACACTGAAGGGCCAGCTCACCACCGCCACCAAGATCGCGATGGAGAACGGCGCCACCGTGACCCACGCCGAGGACCACGAGCAGGCAATGCGCGTGCTGCGCGGCGGCAAGGGCGCCGACCTGCTGCTGGTCGACGTCGCCCTCGACATCCGCGATCTCGTGATGCGGCTGGAAGCCGAGCACATCCACGCTCCGATCGTCGCCTGCGGCATCACCAACGACGCCCGCGCCGCGGTCGCCGCGATCCACGCCGGCGCCAAGGAATACATCCCGCTGCCGCCGGAGCCGGAGCTGATCGCCGCGGTGCTCGCCGCCGTGGCCAACGATTCCCGCGAACTCATCTATCGCGACGACGCCATGGCGCGCGTGGTCAAGCTCGCCCAGCAGATCGCCGGCTCGGACGCTTCGGTGATGGTCACCGGCGAATCCGGTACCGGCAAGGAGGTGCTGGCACGCTACGTCCATACACGCTCGGCCCGCGCCAAACGCCCCTTCATCTCCATCAATTGCGCCGCGATCCCCGAGCATCTCCTGGAATCCGAGCTGTTCGGCCACGAGAAGGGCGCGTTCACCGGCGCGGTCGCCCGCCGTATCGGCAAGTTCGAGGAGGCGACCGGCGGCACGCTGCTGCTCGACGAAATCTCCGAGATGGACGTCCGCCTGCAGTCAAAACTGCTCCGCGCGATCCAGGAGCGCGTGATCGACCGCGTCGGCGGCACCAAGCCCGTCCCCGTCGACATCCGCATCATCGCGACCTCGAACCGCAACCTGGCGGAAGCCGTGCGCGAAGGCACGTTCCGCGAGGATCTCTTGTTCCGCCTCAACGTCGTGAACCTGAAGATCCCGCCGCTGCGCGAGCGTCCCGCCGACATCCTCGAACTCGCCCAGCATTTCGTCAAGAAATATGCCGATGCCAACGGCGTCCCGCTGCGCCCCATTTCCGCGGAAGCGCGCCGAGTGCTCTCGACCAACCGCTGGCAGGGCAACGTCCGCGAGCTCGAGAACACCATGCACCGCGCGGTGCTGATGGCGCAGGGCGACGAGATCGGCGCTGACGCCATCATCACGCCGGACGGCGACCGCCTCGACGTCGCAAGGACCGCGCCGGCGGTAGCGCACGCCACGATGGCAGCGGAGCAGGTGACGCGGGCGCTGGTGGGGCGCACCGTCGCCGACGTCGAGCGCGATTTGATCCTCGAGACGCTGAAGCATTGCCTCGGCAACCGGACCCACGCCGCCAACATCCTCGGCATCTCGATCCGCACGCTGCGCAACAAGCTCAACGAATATGCCGACGGCGGCATCCCGATCCCGCCCGCCGGCACGCCCGGCGAATATCCCCGCATGCCGGCGATGGGGGCTTAGCCCCGCACAAGTGCTGAGGTCAGGAGTGCCCGGGGCTTGCCCCCGGGCGTTTTCTTTGCGGGCGAACACATTCGCCATAGGCCCCCACGCAAAATATCGAAAACAACCCCATGCAAAGTAGCCGATGGCCGGCAGCGAACGCCTCGCGCCTCCGCAAGATTTGACGCGTCGGGCAGTCTCGAACCGACGTGCGCCGCACGGTCAGCGCTCGCGCACCGTTCGGGAGAATGCTGATCCGTAATCCTCAACGGTTGCCATGCCGAACCTCGGATGTCGAAGCAGCGACTATACAAGCATGCGATAGCCGCTGCACCGCTGAGATCGACTACACCGACTATCAATGCGAGGGTTTATGAATCGCGAAAATCCCATTCTCTCCTTCGCCCGGGATTTCTCCGGGGATGATGCCGCGATCATGGCTCAAGTGGAGGCCTGGATCGCCAATCCGCCGGAAGACCAGGAGACGGTCGGCTTTTATGGAGGGGATGACTACGAGCCAACCACGCGAAGCTTTCTGGCAACGGTCGTCCTGCTCCGCAACCAGGATAAAATCTCTTCGGCCGAGGACAAATACCTCATCGAGATATTCGGCCGCTGGCGTGACGACGGGGTCATCGATCCCACGGCTCTTCGGCCCGCAGTCAAGGCCGTCTTCGGGCCGTTCATCACGCAGGATGAGGTCCCGGACCTTTCTGACGAGGACACGACTTCCGCGTATCGCAGGACCGTGTGGTCTCTCTATGCTCAAGCGACCGAGGAGCTCGAGCAACACATCGGCTCCCGCGGCCGGGTCCTGCTTTCCATCGATGCGACCGACGGCGACACGATGTTTTTCGCGCTGGTGAAACGAGAGATCGCGCAGCGCTGGCGCGACAAGGCCCTCAGCGAGCAGGACGGCTATCGCGCCGGCGTGCGCTCGCCGATGTGGGACCGGTTCTGGGACTATATGGGCTATGCCTTGGGGCCCTATTGGGCAACCGAGGACCATGAGGGCTACCCGCCCGGAACGCGCATGCGCAGCGAGACGATACCGTTTGCCGAATAGACGTGATCGTCAAATCTCGGAAATGGCTGATCGCGACGGCGGGGGGAGCCGTCGTCGCTGCGATCGGCTCTGCCATCTATATCAGCGCTGATGTCGCGTGCACGCAAGCCCAGCCTTGTCCGACGAAATCAAGTGCCGATGCGGTGAGCGCTGACGGCTCGGTCGTGTTGGGGACCGTTCGCCATCGCCCGTTCCGCTGGACCAGCGCTACCGGCTTGACCGGCTTCGACGAGCTGACGTCAGCCAATGCCGTGAATGGCGACGGCTCGGTGATCGTTGGCAGTGGGAAAGTTGCGGCGGATCGTAAAGCCTCTCACGCCCTTCGCTGGGCCAGTGGCGGCGGCACGACCGATCTCGGCACCCTGGGAGGACCTTCGTCCAGCGCCACTGGTGTCAGCGCGGACGGTTCGGTCGTGGTCGGGTCCGCCCAGATCCCCGATACCTCCGACGATAGGTCCCACATCTCCCACGCATTCCGCTGGACCAGCAGCACCGGCATGGTCGATCTCGGCACGCTCGGAGGACACAAATCCAGCGCGCGCGGTGTAAGCGCCGACGGCGCGGTGGTAGTGGGGTCGAGCCACACTCCCGAGCAGGATGAACACGCCTTTCGCTGGACCAGCGATACCGGCATGATCGATCTGGGAACGCTCGGAGGCCCCACTTCCAGCGCCCACGACACAAGCGCAGACGGATCGGTGGTCGTTGGAAATAGTATGACCTCGCCCTGGGACGGCTATCACGCCTTTCGCTGGACACGCAGCACAGGCATGGTCGATCTGGGCACGCTCGGCGGGAGGGAATCCAATGCGCTTGCGGTGAGCGCGGATGGCTCGGTGGTGGTGGGATATGCCGAGATCGCCGATGGGAAAGCGCATGCCTTTCGCTGGACCGCCGAAGCCGGCATGCTCGACCTCGACACCCCCGGAGGAGCGGAATCGTACGCCTCTGGAATTAGCGCTGACGGTACGACCATTGTGGGAAGAAGCGTGGCCGACGATGCAGCGTTTCACGCATTTCGCTGGACCGCGCCCAACCCCGGTCGACCTTCGGCACGCATGGAAAGGATTGTTCCTCCGTCGATGGAATAGCTTCGCGCTCTGGCTTGCGGGGCATGGCCGACTTGCAAGGCCGGGCTCCGTTCGGGGACTAGGTCGCGGATGCGATACGCCGTATAAGCGCCGCGAGACAAACTCGCGGAGCGCAAATGGCAGAGACTAAAATCACCGATTGGCTGGCGTCGCAGAAGCAGGCGATGATCGACCTGCTGCGCGACGTCGTGAACATCGATTCCGGATCCTACGACAAGGAAGGCGTCGACGCCGTCGGCGCGCGCTTCGAGCGGCATTTTGCCGAGCACGGCATTTCGAGCTGGCGTGAGCCGAACGGCACCTATGGCGACGCGCTTCATGCGACCGTGGCCAAGCCCGGCAGCAACGAAAAGCCGATCCTGCTGATGGGACATCGCGACACGGTGTTCGGCAAAGGCGAGGCCGAACGACGCCCCTTCACGATTCTGGACGGCCGCGCCTATGGCCCGGGGGTCGCGGACATGAAGGCCGGCCTCGTGATGAACGTGTTCGTGGCCGCGGCCTTCCACAAATTCGGCGGCAGCCCTCACCCTATCAAGGTCCTGATCACCTCGGATGAGGAGATCGCCTCGCCCTCCTCGCGCCCGGTGATCGAGCGCGAGGGACGTTCCGCGCGCGCCGTCTACAATTCCGAGCCGGGGCGGCCGACCGGGAACGTGGTCACGAGCCGCAAGGGCGGCATCTTCATGCACCTTGCCGTCACCGGCAAGGCCGCGCATTCCGGCGCGAATTTTGCGGCCGGCGTGAGCGCGATCGGCGAGCTCGCGCACAAGATCGTCCACATCCACGCGCTGACCGATCTGTCCAAGGGGATCACCCTGAACGTCGGGCTGATCGCGGGCGGACAGTCCGTGAATACGACGGCGCCCCATGCCGAGGGCCAGATCGATCTGCGTTACGTCGAGCCTGCGGATCGCGAGGCGGTGATGGCCGCGATCGAGAAGATCGTCGCCACCTCTTACGTGCCCGGCACGAGCGCCACGCTGACGATCAAGGGCGAGTTCGTGCCGGCGGTTCAGAGCGAGGCGTCGAAGACGCTGTTTTGGGGTTACCAGGGCGCCGCCCGCGACGTCGGGCTGACCACGCTCACCGGCGAGTTCTCCGGCGGCTGCGCCGATTCAGGCTTCACCGCCGCCGTCGGCACGCCGACGATCTGCGGCGTCGGCCCGGTCGGCGGGCTTGCGCACACGCCGGAGGAATATCTCGAGCTCGACAGCATCGTCCCCCGCGCGCAGGCGCTGGCGCTGGCGATCTTGCGGAGTTGAACGCTCTCCTAGGGTGGGTTAGCCGAAGGCGTAACCCACCACTTCTCTCTTCGCGCGGAAAGCAAGTGGTGGGTTACGCTTCGCTAACCCACCCTACGCCTGCTCAAGAATAGCTCGGCGCGTCGGGATTGCGGAAGATGTGGATGGGGTCGCCGGGCACGATGTGCCGGCCGGTGAACATCGCATAGGCGTAGAGCGCGAGATAGGCAATCGCGAGCGCGCCGACGGCGTAGAAGGCCCAGGTCGCAACGCGTTTCATGCCGGCTCCATCGCCTCCTCCGGGAGGCTCTGGCAGGGCTTCTAGATCGAGGGAAACGAAAAGGCCAGCCCGGAAGGCCATCCGGCGGTCAAATGACGCGCCGGCCCCGCGCGGGAACACTGACCTCGGCGAGCCTCGCCGCATCCTCATCCTGATCGACCGCGACGTACTGTCCGTGCCAATAGGCAAGCGCCGCGCTGCGGGTCGAGCTCCGGATGTCCCGCGCGCGTCCAATGACGATGCCATGCGAGTGGCGCTCGACGATCTCCTCGACCTCGCAATCGAGCGCGGCCAGCGCGCCGGCAAGCAGCGGGACGCCGGAGACGGCAGTCACCCAGTCACTGCCGGCGAAACGGTCGGCGCCCTTCAGCCCGCCCTTGCCGGCGAAGCGCTCGGCGATGTCGAGCTGGTCGGCGTTGAGGATGTTCACGCCGAAGGCACCATGGCGCTTGATCAGCGGGAAAGACGAGGCGTCGCGGTTGATGCTGACGAGCAGTGTCGGCGGATCGACCGACAGCGACGTCACCGAAGTCACCGTCATGCCGGTGATGTCCCTGCCGCGCCCGGCCGTGATGACGCTGACACCGCCGGTGAGATGGCGCATGGCGCCGCGGAAATCGGCGGCGGAGATCGTGGTGTCGGTCATGATATGGCGGGCAATCACGTTCATGGCATGCTCCCTGAAATCAGGGCCTCTATTATCTAGGTACGATCGTCCGCCGAGAGAAGATGGCGCAGGATGGAGCCTTCGAGGCCCGCAAGCTCCACCGAGCCGCGCTCGCGCGGCCGCGGGGCATTGACCGTGGCGTCATGCGCGATGCGGCCTTCCTCGATCACGAGCACGCGATCGGCCAGCGCAACGGCTTCCGCGACGTCGTGCGTCACCAGGATCGCCGTAAACCCCTGGTCGCGCCAGACGCGCTCCAGCAGCCGCTGCATCGAGATGCGGGTCAAGGCATCGAGCGCGCCCAGCGGCTCGTCGAAGGCCAGCACGCGGGGCTGGCTGACGAGCGCGCGCGCCAGTGCCACGCGCTGCTTCTGGCCGCCCGACAACACCGAGGGCCATTGGTCGCGCTTGTCGGCGAGCCCGACCTCGGTCAGCGCGTGCTCGGCGCGCGGATGCGCATCCTGTGAGGCGCGATCGCGCCCCAAACCGACCTCGACATTCGAGAGCACCCGCGCCCATGGCAACAGCCGCGGCTCCTGGAACATCACCCTGATATCCTCGGGCCGCGCCGCCTCACCAAAGCTGATGGCCCCGGCATCGATTTTGTCGAGGCCGGCGATCAGCCGCAGCAGCGTGCTCTTGCCACAACCACTTTTACCGACGATCGCCACGAACTGGCCGGCGGGGATGTGCAGGTCGATGCCGCGCAGCACCTCGTTGTCGCCGAAGGACTTGCGCAAGTTGCGGATCGTGAGCGGCAAGCCAAGTGCCGGCCGGTCCTCGCGCCGGCGCCGGGCCTGCGGCGTGATGCGAGCCCGCTCGTTGCGTTCGGTTTCTGGAAGGAGGAGAGCTGTCTGCATTTTTGTCTCAACGTTTCTGGAAGGCGGGGTGCCAGGCAAGCGTCAGGCGCTCAAGCAGGCGCGAGGCGGTGTCGGCGAGCTTGCCGAGCAGGGCGTAGATCAGGATCGACAGCACGACGACGTCGATCAGCATGAACTCGCGCGCCTGCATCGCCATGTAGCCGAGGCCGGAGGACGCCGCGATGGTCTCGGCGACGATCAGCGTCAGCCACATGATGCCGAGCGCGAAGCGGATGCCGACGAAGATCGATGGCAGCGCGCCGGGAAAGATCACCCGGCGGAACAATTCGCCGTCGCTCATGCCGTAGATGCGGCCCATCTCGATGAGCTGCGGGTCCACTGTGCGGATGCCGTGCAGCGTGTTGAGATAGATCGGGAAGAACACGCCGAGCGCCACCAAGAACAGCTTTGCGCTCTCGTCGATGCCGAACCAGAGGATGACAAGCGGGATCAGAGCCAGGTGCGGCACGTTGCGCACCATCTGAAGCGTCGTATCGGTCAGCTTTGCGGAGAGCTGCGAGAGGCCGTTGGCCAGACCAAAGGCGAAGCCGATGCTGCCGCCGATGAGGAAGCCGATCGAGGCGCGCCAGAAGCTGACCCAGATGTTGCGGACGAGCTCACCGGAGAGCAGCAGCTTCCAGCCCGCGAGCGCGACGTCGCTCGGTGCCGGCAAGACGCGCGTCGGCACGAGACCGATGACGCTGGCGATCTGCCAGATCACGATGATGACGAGCGGCACGATCCACTGGATCAGGCCGTCGGCGCGCGGCAGGCCGAAGCTGCGCCGAAGGGGAATGCTGTCGATAAGGCTCATGACTGCGAGACCTGCTTCTGCGGACGGAAATCGCTGCCGACGGTCTCGCCGAACGGCCCGCCGTTGAAGTGAAGCTTCGTCACGTTGCTCGGCAGCTCGAGCGAGAGCAGCGGGAAGACCAGCTCGGCGAAGCGATAGGCTTCCTCGAGATGCGGATAGCCCGACAGGATGAAGGTATCGATTCCGAGGTCCTGATACTCCTTGATGCGCGCGGCGACGGTCTGAGGATCGCCGACCAGCGCGGTGCCCGCGCCGCCGCGCACGAGGCCGACACCGGCCCAGAGGTTCGGGCTGATCTCGAGCTTGTCGCGGCGACCGCCATGAAGCTGCGCCATGCGCTGCTGGCCGATCGAGTCCATGCGCGCAAAGTTCTTCTGCGCGAGCGCGATGGTCTCGTCGCTGACATGCTTGATCAGCTCGTTGGCAGCCTGCCAGGCCTCTTCATTTGTCTCGCGGACGATGACATGCAGGCGGATGCCGAAGGACAGCTTGCGCCCGCGCTGAGCCGCGACCGCCTTCACCTTGGCGATCTTCTCGGCGACCTGCGCCGGCGGCTCGCCCCAGGTGAGATACTTGTCGACGGCATCGACGGCGACGTCGATGCCGGCATCCGACGAGCCGCCGAAATAGAGCGGCGGACGCGGCGACTGCACTGGATGGAACAGCAGCTTGCCGTCTTCGATGCGGATGTGCTTGCCCTCGACATTCACGGTCTTGCCGGCAAGCAGGTCGCTATAGACGTTGAGGAACTCGCGGGTGACCTCGTAGCGCTCATCATGGGCGAGGAATATGCCGTCACCCTTGTTCTCGACGGGGTCGCCCCCGGTGACGACGTTCACCAGCAACCGGCCGTTGGTGACGCGGTCGAGCGTGGCCGTCATGCGCGCGGCGACGCTTGGCGATTGCAGGCCGGGCCTGACAGCCATGAGATAGCGCAGCCGCTCGGTGAAGGGCGCAACCGCGGAAGCCACGATCCAGGAATCCTCGCAGCTCCGTCCCGTCGGTAGTAGCACGCCGTAGTAGCCGAGCTGGTCAGCCGCCTGCGCGATCTGGCGCAGGTAGTTGAAATTCACCTCGCGGCCGCCGATGCCGGTGCCGAGATAGCGGCCGTCGCCGTGGGTCGGCAGGAACCAGAGGATGTTGCTCTTCGATGGGCTCTTGGGTTGACTCATTGATTGTCTCACGTTCGGATGATTAGCCGTAGGACGTTCCGACAGCAGCCGCCACGATGCCGAGCGACAGCACGATGGCCGCGATCACACGCGGAACGATACGTCTCATGTTCAAACCCTTTGAAATCGGAAGACCGGTCGGCACGATCAGGTCGCCGTGCTACGCCAGACGATGTCTCGGATCGCGATCGGCCTCGGGATCAGGCCGAGCTTGTGAAAGCGGTCGGCGACGCCCTGCTGGGTCGCGATGATGTCCTCGGTGACGGGACCGACGACGAAGGCCGAGCGATTGGCCGCAATGGTCTGGATGTCGAGGGGAATGCCCGTCACCGCGGCCAGCGATTTGGCGACCTCATCGCGGTGCTGCTCGGCCCAGCGCGCCGTCGCTGTCGACACGTCGACGATCTGCTGGAGGATCGGGCCATGGTTCTTCGCGAAATCGCGGTTGGCGATAAAGAAGGAGTTGCTCTTGGTGACCTCGCACGCATTGATCAGGATGCGGCCGTTCTGCTTGGTCTCGCCGATCGCAAAATACGGATCCCAGATCGCCCATGCATCGATGCTGCCATTGGCAAAGGCAGGGCCGGCGTCCGGCGGCGTCAGATAGACCGGCGTGATGTCGGCATAGGTGAGGCCAGCCTTCTCCAGCGTCTGCACCACGATGTTGTGCGCGCTGGAACCCTTGGTGAAGCCAATGCGCTTGCCCTTCAGCTCCGCGATCGATTGGATTGGTGAATCCTTGGGCACCAAAATGCCCTGCCCGTTGGTGATGGGCTGGCCTGCCGCATAAACGATCGCGGCGCCCGCGGCCTGGGCAAACACCGGCGGGGAATCGCCGACCGCGCCGTAGTCGACGCTGCCGACATTCATCGCCTCCATCATCGGCGGGCCGGACGAGAACTCGACCCATTTCACCTCGATGCCCTGGGACGCGAAATGTTTTTCCAGCGCGGCCTGCTGGCGCGTGATGACGAGCACGCCGTTCTTCTGGTAGCCGACACGAATTTCCTTCACGGTGCCTTGCGCGCTTGCACGCGAGGACAACGCAGCCAGCGCTGCCGTTCCAAGAGAGAATTTCAGGAAGTCCCGACGCTGCATTCCCAACTCCCGACCGCGCGCGGCCGTGCATTTCATTGCGATGCGGGAATGATGGTGCGCCTTACGGAAGCTGTCGAGACGCCCGGAAAAATAGCGACGCGCGCACTGCGCTTGCGGCAATGCGCGTGATTAATCTTTCAATTGCCAAAGCGAATGCAGAGAGAAATTTTCCGCACGCGAACGTGAAGCTGCGGGCAAAGCAGTCCCGGATGGGCAATCATCTACTCAGCGCTGCGTTTACTGCCCAGGTAAGGCCCGCGCGACCAGGGAGTGGAGGGGCCATAGCAATTCTCGAGCACCATGCGGTTCGGCGCGAGGAATTTGGCGGGACAACGGCGCCATGGTGACGCCCGGCGCTTGCCGTCATCGAACGTATCGACGTCGGAGAACGATATGATCGGCCGGCGCCAGTGGTAGCGCCCATCCTGTTGCCAACCGTCGCAGCCGCCGCGGTCGCACGCGGTATGAAAACGCTCCATTACGCCATGCCGCTTGAAGCACCAGGTGCGCGTGCCCCACTCCTTTCCTGGCGGCGTTTGCGCCCTCGGCCAAGGCGAGGTCTGGGTCCAGCAGCCGGAAATCCAGGGCAGACGCGCGGCGCGCGCAGGAACAACGAGCGACGATGCAAGCAGCGCCAAGGCGCCGGTCAGAAGAGCCGTTTGCCGCAGCAATTTGGTGGAGCACTCATAGGACACGTCGTTTGTGTCGCCGAGCAACCCTGCGGTTCAAGCATCCCACCTCACCGGCAGATTGAGCAAGCCGCGGAACGCCCAGCCGCCGATC
Organism: Bradyrhizobium sp. CCGUVB23; assembly: GCF_024199885.1. Taxonomy (NCBI): domain Bacteria; kingdom Pseudomonadati; phylum Pseudomonadota; class Alphaproteobacteria; order Hyphomicrobiales; family Nitrobacteraceae; genus Bradyrhizobium; species Bradyrhizobium sp. CCGUVB23. The sequence continues at coordinate 6,013,303 of NZ_JANADQ010000001.1, read as the reverse complement.
CGCACTGGCTCGTCGTCGGCGATCTGCAAGTTCTTTGCCCTCGCGAACACCGTCGGCAGGGCGACGTCGGCGATCATGGCGCGCGAGGCCCAGGCGCCGGCGCAGAAATGCGGGCCGGCACCGAAGGCGACGCTCTTCGACACGTCGCGCCGCACGTCGAATTCATCGGCACGGTCAAAATGCCTCTCGTCGCGATTGGCCGAGCCGAACATCAGGAACACGCGCTCATTGGTCTCGAACGAGACGTCGCGGATGGCCCACGGCTTTGCAATTCGCCGCGGCGACATGCCGATCGGCGAAATCCAGCGCGCATATTCCTCGAACGCCTGGAGCCAGGACACGTCGCCGCGCCGGACAAGCTCGAACTGGTCCGGATGGGTGAGGAGCGCCCAGACAGTACCGGCGATGGCCTTGCGCGGCTCGTTCTGGCCACCGGAGATCGCCAGCTTGACGTTGGCGCGCACACTCTGCATCGGCATGCCGGATGCCAGCATCACGCCGAGCAGGCTCTGGTCTGGATTTTTCTGCATGACAGGCAGCATGTCGTCAATCGCGACGTCGATGCCGGCGGTGGCCGCATGGCAGCGCGCTTCCACGGCGGGATCACCGGCATAGTTCGCGATGCCGTCGATCATTCCTTGCGACCAGGCATCCATCTCCGCAAAGCCAATATTGGTGAGGCCCGTGATCGACTTCAGGCATTCGCCCGAAAACGGCAGCGCGAAATCGCGCATGAAATCGATCCGCGCGCCCGGCTCGATGCCATTGATGATGCGATCGGCATGAGCTTGGAACTGCGCGGTCCAGTGCGCCTTCACCGTTCTGGGCGAAACCGCGGGAAACAGCGCGCGGCGCTCGACCTGATGCGCCTCGCCGTCCTTGCGCATCATGTTGTGGCCCATCAGCTTGTTCATGAGCCCCTCGGGCTGGTGCGAGGAGAACACGTCGATCTGCTTCTCGGAGATCGAGATGTCGTCGCGGCTCGCGAGCAGCGTCGAGCCGAGTTGCGGCACGAAGGCGATCGGCGCCTCCTTCCGCATCTTCGCAAGCATCGGATAAGGATCCTGCCAGAACGAGACCGGGTCGATGTCGATGCGTGGCGCGGTGCTCAAGCCTGGCTCCTTTAGGCCTTTGTTTCCTCAGCGTGCAAGCTAGCCCCGTCCGGAGCCAGCGTCTGTCCCCAGCGATTGGGACAGGCGTCAGTTCAGGCTGCGCGGGCCGGCGAGGAGCCGCAGCACGATAGCGAACAGCTCGTTCTGCGAGGAGATGCCGAGCCTCTCATAGGCACGCTTGCGATAGGTCAGCGTCGAATGCAGGCTGATGCCGAGCGCCTGCGAGATGGCCTCGGAGCTCAAACCAAGCAGGATGCGGCGACAGACCTCCTGCTCACGGCGGGTGAGGTCGGCGAGCGGCGCGCGGGTTGCGAACAACGCGGCGAGATTCTGCTCCAGCGTCGATGTCGTGGCTTGCTGGAAATGCCGCGCGACGCTCGCGCCGATCGCCGGCGCAATGTGTTGCAAGCGGTCGAGCTGAGTGTCGGTGAAGCGGCCTTGCGCAGCGATGCGATAGAAGTTGACGTAGAAACAGGTGTCGTCGACCCAGATTGCGGTCGCAACCTTGTCGACGATGCCGGAGTCCTGGAAGAAGATCTTTCGGTAGCGCGCATCGTACATCCGCGGTGCGAAGGCCGGCAGCATGATCGGCCCCGCCCTCTCCTGCCCCTCAAACAATGCATCTCGGTTCGGATCGGATTCGTGGAACTGCCCGGCATAGGCGGCGCCGAGATCGCCGCCGATCGGGATGTTGCCGGCGTCGAGCAGGCAGCATGCGCCGCCGCTTCGGGTCAGCGCAAACACCATGCAATGGCCGACGCCGGCCTGGCCGCGCAAGGTGTCGATCAGCACATCAGGGAAATCGGGCCGGCCGATCGCGAGCACCGCGGACGTGACATCGCCAGCCGCAAGATTTGCGGGCATCGCCTGAGGCCGCATTGCTTTCCTCCGCCAAGTATCTTTTGGCGGAGGTTATCAGCAACGGCGGCGCGCCGGAAGGCGCCGCCATCCGCTGCCTCATGGGTCCCGGCTCTGCGTCGCAACGCTACGCATTGCGCCGCGTCCGGGACACGAAAGTAGCGAGTCCGTGGATAGTCTCGTGCCCCGGACGCAGCGCAGCGTCACTTCGGCGGTGTGCTGCTGAGCCGGGGCCCATGCCGAACAGCGCGCGGCGACCTTACTACACCGCCACCGCCTTCGCCGGCGGCACGTTGATGGCGAGCTTGCCGTAGCGGTCAGTGAAGGCCTGCGTGTCGATTTCTTCGAGCTCGATCTCGCCGCTCATCACGCCCTTCTTCCAGGCCTCCTGCTTCGGATCGTTCTGGAACTCCGGCATCACCTCGCGCGCGAAGAGGTCCAGCGACTCGCAGATGTGCTCGTGGCTGTTCTTGCCGGCCTGGTTGAGCAGGATCACCTGGTCGATGTGGGAGGTGCGGAAACGCCGCAGCTTTTTGCGGATGGTTTCCGGCGAGCCGATCAGGCCGCCGCGCAGCGCGGCCTCCTGCGCTTCCGGATTATCTCGCTTCCATTTGTTGTACTCGTCCCACATGTTGACGGTGCCGGGCGCCGGCCGCTGGCGGTTTTGCGACGCGCCGTAGAAGCGCAAGGCGAACTGGAAGAAGGTTGCGCCATCGGCCCGCGCGCGTGCCTCCTCATCCGTCTTCGCGCACATGAAGAACGACACCAGCGCCATGTTGGGGTTGATCTCGTAGTCTGCCAATTTGTGCAGCCGCTTGGTCATCGCGTTGTAATAGGCGTGCACCCAGGCGTGCGCGGCGTCCGCGCTGACGAACTGGAAGCCGAGCGCGCCAAAGCCGTGGCGGCCGGCGCGCTCGATGGTCGGAAGCTGCGAGCAGGCCATCCAGAGCGGCGGATGAGGCTTCTGCACCGGCTTCGGCACGACATTGCGCAGGGGCATGTCGAAATATTTGCCGTGATGCTCGCTGCCGCCGTCTCTAAACATCGGGAAGATCGCGCGCACCGCCTCCTCGAAGATCTCCTTCTTCGTCTCCATGTCGCGGCCGAACGGCTCGAGCTCGGTGATCGAGGCGCTCTCGCCCATGCCGAACTCGCAGCGGCCGTTCGAAAGCAGATCGAGCACCGCGACACGCTCGGCGACGCGCGCGGGATGGTTGGTGGTGAGCTGGAGGATGCCGTGGCCGAGCCGGATCCGTTGGGTGCGCTGGCTTGCGGCGGCGAGGAAGGATTCCGGCGATGGCGAGTGTGAATATTCCTCCAGGAAATGATGCTCGACCACCCAGGCGTGGTCGTAGTCAAGTCGGTCGGCGAGTTCCATCTGCGTCAGGGCATTCTGGTAGAGCCGGAGCTCGTCGCCCGCCCCCCACGGACGCGGCAATTGCAGCTCATAGAAGATGCCGAACTTCATGACGCCTCTCCCGAGATTGTTTTTGTTGCGGGCATTTTATTGAGCGAGGCGGCCCTGTCCATGGCGGCCCAATTCCGCCGGACGGGACGTTGTTGAGCGTACGCAGGCGAAGGCAGAAGACCCACGAAAGCGCAAAATATCGAAAACAACCCGATGCAAAGTAGCCGATAGCTTCCCGGCCCGCTCGTCGCAGACGTGCGGCGAAGTGCCCGCAGACGCAAACCGTTGATTCAGATCAAGGCAATCTGCCGCCCGATACCTATGGTTCGTCGAGGCAACGGCCCGGAAGCCGTCCAATTCCCAAATTTCAGAGAGACCGAATATGTCGGCCCCTGACGACACGACTGGGCGCGTGCGCCGCAAGCGCATGGAGATCTTTGCATTCCTGTTCCTGACCGCGGTTGTGATGCCCGCACTCGCGGTCGGAACGGTCGGCAGCTACGGGCTCGCCGTGTGGATCTACCAGATGTTCGCAGGCCCTCCCGGCCCGCCTCCCCCACATTGAATCCCCGCAGCGAGAGACCGAGATCATGGCCCTAGCCAAACTCAACCGCCGCGCATTGATCACCGGCCGGGTGCTCAGCGCCGACCGCGTCGTGCCTCCGCCCGGAGGCGAGATCGCCAGCATTCTGGTGCAGGCGCGCCCCGAGCGCCTCGCCGAGGTCGAGGCCGACATCACGGCATTGCCCGGCTGCGAAATCCACGGCCGCGATGCGCGCGGCAAGCTCGTCGTCGTGGTGGAGGCGCCGGATGCCGGCAGCCTCGGCACCATGCTCAACGACATCCAGTCCATGCCGCACGTCTATTCCGCGGCGCTGGTCTTTCACGCCATCGAAACTGCTTGAGACCGCGTCGCTGACGCCGGGAGAACCGTTATGACCGCACCGAAGATCGACCGCCGCCAGATGCTGAAGCTGGAGGCCGCTGCGATCGCAGCCGCCGCCGCGGGCATGCCGGCACCGGCGCTCGCCGCCAACCTCGTCACCGAACGTGACGGCAGCGAATTGAAATGGGACAAGGCCGCCTGCCGCTTCTGCGGCACCGGCTGCTCCGTCATGGTCGCGACCAAGGACAACCGCGTGGTCGCTACCCACGGCGACATCAAGGCCGAGGTCAATCGCGGCCTCAACTGTGTCAAGGGCTACTTCCTCTCCAAGATCATGTACGGCCATGATCGCCTGACGCAACCGATGCTGCGCAAGACAGGCGGCAAATATGACAAGAACGGCGAGTTCACGCCGGTGTCGTGGGACGAAGCCTTCGACATCATGGCCGAGAAATGGAAGGACACGCTGAAGAAGCGTGGGCCCAGCGGCGTCGGCATGTTCGGCTCCGGCCAGTGGACGATCTGGGAAGGCTATGCCGCCTCAAAGCTGTTCAAGGCCGGCTTCCGCACCAACAATATCGATCCCAATGCGCGCCACTGCATGGCCTCGGCGGTCGCCGGCATGATGCGCACCTTCGGCATCGACGAACCGGCCGGCTGCTATGACGACATCGAGGCCACCGATGCCTTCGTGCTGTGGGGCTCCAACATGGCGGAGATGCACCCCATCCTGTGGACGCGGCTGACCGACCGCCGCCTCTCGGCACCCCATGTCCGCGTCGCCGTGCTCTCGACCTTCGAGCACCGCTCGTTCGATCTTGCCGATATCGGCATGGTGTTCGTGCCGCAGACCGACCTCTACATCCTCAACGCGATCGCCAACCACATCATCAAGACCGGCCGCGTCAGCAAGGATTTCGTCGCAGCGCATACCGTGTTCAAGCGCGGCCAGACCGACATCGGCTACGGCCTGCGGCCCGAACATCCGCTTCAGAAGAAGGCAACCGGCGCGGCCAAGGCCAACGACTCCACCGACATGACCTACGACGAATACGTAAAGTTCGTGTCGGACTACACGCTGGAGAAGGCGGCAAAAATGTCCGGCGTGCCGCTCAACCGGCTGGAGGCGCTGGCCGAGCTCTACGCCGATCCCAAGACCAAGGTGGTCTCGTTCTGGACCATGGGCTTCAACCAGCACACCCGCGGTGTCTGGTGCAACAACCTCGTCTACAACATCCATCTCTTGACCGGAAAGATCGCCTCGCCGGGCAACAGCCCGTTCTCGCTGACTGGCCAGCCATCAGCCTGCGGCACCGCGCGCGAGGTCGGCACCTTCTCGCATCGCCTGCCGGCCGACATGGTCGTCACCAACAAGGAGCATCGCGACAAGACAGAGCACATCTGGCTCTTGCCCGAGGGCACCATCCCCGACAAGCCCGGCTATCACGCCGTGCTGCAGAGCCGGATGCTGAAAGACGGCCTGCTCAACGCCTATTGGGTGCAGGTCAACAACAACCTGCAAGCGGGACCCAACATCAACGAGGAAACCTATCCGGGCTTCCGCAACCCCGACAATTTCATCGTGGTCTCGGATGCCTACCCGACCGTGACGGCGCTCGCGGCCGACCTCATCCTGCCGACGGCGATGTGGGTTGAGAAGGAAGGCGCCTATGGCAACGCCGAGCGACGCACGCAATTCTGGCATCAGCTCGTCTCGGCTCCCGGCGAATCCAAATCCGATCTCTGGCAGCTCATGGAGTTTTCAAAACGCTTCAAGATCGAGGAGGTCTGGCCCGAAGAGCTGATCGCCAAGAAGCCGGAATATCGCGGCAAGACGCTGTTCGACGTGCTGTACAAGAACGGGCAGGTCGACAAATTCCCGACCTCGGAGATCGAGGAGGGCTACGCCAACGACGAGTCCAAGGCGTTCGGCTTCTACGTGCAGAAGGGGTTGTTCGAGGAGTATGCCGCCTTCGGCCGCGGCCATGGTCACGACCTTGCGCCGTTCGAAAGCTATCACCGCGAGCGTGGCCTGCGCTGGCCCGTCGTCAACGGCCAGGAGACCAAATGGCGTTTCCGCGAAGGCAGCGATCCCTATGTGAAGCAGGGCACGGACGTGCAGTTCTACGGCTACCCCGACGGCAAGGCGCGCATCTTCGCGCTGCCTTTCGAGCCGGCGGCGGAATCGCCGGACAATGACTATCCGTACTGGCTCTCGACCGGCCGCGTGCTGGAGCACTGGCATTCCGGCACCATGACGCGCCGCGTGCCCGAGCTCTACAAGGCGTTCCCCGAGGCCGTCTGCTTCATGCATCCCGACGACGCGCAGGACGCAAAACTGCGCCGCGGCGACGAGGTGAAGGTCGTGTCCCGCCGCGGCTACATCCGCGCTCGCGTCGAGACGCGGGGCCGCGACCGGCCGCCGCGCGGGCTGGTGTTCGTGCCCTGGTTCGACGAGTCCAAGCTGATCAACAAGGTGACGCTGGACGCCACCGACCCGATCTCGCTGCAAACCGACTTCAAGAAATGCGCCGTGCGCATCGAGCGGGTGTGACCATGATGAAACGATCCGGAATCGTCCTTCTGGCGCTCGCTATTGCCGCGGGCGCGAGTTCGCTGACCGCGCAGACGGTGACCTCGGGCCTGCGCGGGCCGACCCCGCTCAACGACGAAGGGCCGGCTCCGCCGATGCTGCCGAACCGCAACACCTCCGAAAGGGAGTCGCGCAACTATCCGGAGCAGCCGCCGGTGATCCCGCATTCGATCGACGGCTACCAGATCGACCTCAACAGCAACAAGTGCCTGTCCTGCCATGCGCGCTCGCGCACGGCGGAATCACAGGCGCCGATGGTCTCGATCACGCATTTCATGGACCGTGACGGCCAGTTCCTGGCCTCGATCTCGCCGCGGCGCTTCTTCTGCACGGAATGCCACGTGCCGCAGAACACCGCCACGCCGCCTGTCAGCAACGACTTCACCGACATCGACACGCTGCTCTCGCGTTCAAGCCCCGGTGGCCGCCGATGACGACGACCGCCGGAGACCCCAATGTAGACCCCAATGCAGATCCGAAGACCAGGCGCGGCTTTCTCGCCCGAACCTGGGATTTCGCGCTCGAGCTCTGGGGCGTGCTGACGCGGCCGAGCACGGTATTCGCATTGGGTACGCTGGTGCTCGCGGGCTTCGTGGCCGGCGTCATCTTCTGGGGCGGCTTCAACACCGCGCTGGAGCTGACCAATACGGAAAAGTTCTGTACCGGCTGCCATGAGATGAAGGACAACGTCTACGCCGAGCTGAAGTCGACCATCCACTTCAGCAACCGCTCCGGCGTGCGCGCGACCTGCCCGGACTGCCACGTCCCGCACAACTGGACCGACAAGATCGCGCGCAAGATGCAGGCCTCCAAGGAAGTCTGGGGCAAGATTTTCGGCACGATCGACACCCGCGAGAAATTCGTCGACCACCGGCTCGAGCTCGCGGCGCATGAATGGGCGCGCTTCAAGGCCAATGACTCGCTGGAATGCCGCAACTGCCACAGTGCCGATTCCATGGACATCACCAAGCAGTCGCCGCGGGCGTCCGTCGCGCATCAGCGCTTCCTGTTCACGGGCGAGAAAACCTGCATCGACTGCCATAAGGGCATCGCCCACCACCTGCCCGACATGCGCGGCGTTCCCGGCTGGCAATAGGGCAAAGCGCGATGTCATCGCGCTTTAGTTGTTGTTTGAGCATGATCTTTTCGGAAAACCGCTGCGCACTTTTCCGGATCATGCGCCGCGGCTTGAACCGGCGGGGGGAATGGTTAGTTTTGGGGACTGGCGAATCGATCATTTTCGCCCTCCCTCAAGACGAAAATGCCGACATTTACCCCGCATCAGGATGCCGCCCTCAACGCCGTTGCCGACTGGCTCAAGGCAAAGCCCGGCCGTAACGGCACGCCGCCGATCTTCCGGCTGTTCGGCTTTGCCGGAACCGGCAAGACGACGCTGGCGCGGCATATCGCCGACGGCGTCGACGGCGAGGTGAAGTTTGCCGCCTTCACCGGCAAGGCGGCGCTCGTCATGCGCAACAAGGGTTGCGACAACGCCTCCACCATCCATTCGCTGATCTACCGCGCCCGTGAATCCGGCGAGGAGCAGCCGAGCTTCGAACTGTGGGACGATGCGCCGGCCTCGAAGGCGAAGCTAATCGTGATCGACGAATGCTCGATGGTCGATGCCGAACTCGGCCGCGACCTGATGTCGTTCGACTGCCCGCTGCTCGTGCTCGGAGACCCCGCACAGTTGCCGCCGATCCAGGGCGGCGGCTTCTTCACCAATACCGAGCCCGACGCGATGCTGACCGAGGTGCATCGCCAGGCGCAGGACGATCCGATCGTGCGGATGTCGATGGACATCCGCGAGGGTCGGGAGCTCGAAATCGGCCGCTATGGCGAGAGCGAGGTGGTCTCGCGCAAGGAGCTCGATCCTGACCGCGTCATGAGCGCCGACCAGATCCTGGTCGGCCGCAACAACACCCGCCGCGCCTACAACATGCGCGTGCGCCAGCGCCAGAATATCGAAGACCAGTTTCCGGTCGCCGGCGACAAGCTGGTGTGCCTGCGCAACAACCGCAAGAAGGGCCTGTTCAATGGCGGCCTGTGGCGCGTGAAGTCGCGCAACACCTCGCGCTCGAAGTCGCGGATCCTCAGCATGCGGCTGTCGCCGGACGAGGACTTCGGTCACAAGGTGACGAAGGTCTCGGTGCGCGCGGATTGCTTCGAGGGCGGCGTCGAGCAGATCGCCTGGGAGCAGCGCAAGCCCTATGACGAGTTCGACTACGGCTACGTGCTGACCGTGCACAAGTCGCAGGGCTCGCAATGGGACGATGTCGTGCTGTTCGACGAGAGCTTTGCGTTCCAGGACAACCGCGCCAGGTGGCTGTACACGGGCATCACAAGGGCGGCGAAGCGGCTGAGCGTGGTGGTGTAAAGCTCCACCGCCGTAGGACCTCCTACCCACGGTCAAGGGATGCGTCCCGAACGGACATTGGGTCGCAAGGGGGCTAGGGTCGGTTGGCTTTCCTTTCTCACCCGCTGCTTCTTCGCAAGGTGTATGCTTGAGGCGTCGATGAGGTTTCTCTGAGAGGGATACATGAGACGGCGCGATTTCGTCGCCGCACTTGGCACTGCGGCTACCTGGCCGCTCGCAGCGCGTGCGCAGCAACCTGCGAAGATGAAGCGGATCGCTTTCGTTAGTTCGGCGGGCACCGGTAGCCGAACAAGCGCAAACTACCGCGCTTTTTTCGAAGAGCTAAACCGCCATGGCTATGTTGAAGGCCAAAACCTCGGGGTGGACAGGTACTCAGGAGAAGGGCGAGCGCGCTATGCCGAGTTGGCCCGCAATGTCGTCAACACGCATCCCGACCTGATTGTGGTGTCGGGCGGCCGTCTCTCGCTGGACTTCAAAATGGCGACGACCACGATCCCGCTCGTGACGGTGATCATCGATCCGATTGCAATGGGACTTACGGCAAGCATCGCGCGGCCGGGTGGCAACATCACGGGCGTTGCTATTGCTGGCGGATTGGAGATCATCGGAAAACGTTTGGGCTTGCTGGTCGAGGCGATGCCGAAACTGTCCACCGTCGGCTACCTTGCATCGCAACCATTCTGGGAAGATCAAAGAGGCGCGACAGTGCGAGAAGCCGCCAAACAGGCAGGCGTTTCATTGTCTTCGGCCATGCTGAGCGCTTTTAACGAAGCAGAGTACCAGCGCGTCTTCAGATCGATGGAACAAGATCGAGCGGATGCGCTCATGGTGTCTGATGAACCCGAGAACACCATCAATGTCGAGGTGATTGTCGAATTGGTTACGAAAAGCCGGATTCCTGCAATTTATCCGTTCCGCGAATATGTCGATGTTGGCGGGCTGATGGCTTACTCAATCGACCTGAAGGACACTTTTCGCCGCCTCGCCAGCCTCACCGCTGAAATTCTTGGAGGTGCCAATCCGGGTGATATTCCTTTCTATCAGCAGACCAGATTCGCGCTGATCATCAATCTCAAAACCGCGAAAGCGCTCGGCCTCGAAATGCCTGCGATGCTGCTCGGCCACGCGGACGAGGTGATCGAGTGACGTCGCTTATTGGCCCATCTGACCTCGTGCAGCGTCCGCTTTCCTTCCGCTATTGAGAGCATAGCGGACGTTGTTCAAGGGGGGCGAGCAGATCGCCTGGGAGCAGCGCAAGCCCTATGACGAGTTCGACTACGGCTACGTGCTGACCGTGCACAAGTCGCAGGGCTCGCAATGGGACGATGTCGTGCTGTTCGACGAGAGCTTTGCGTTCCAGGACAGCCGCGCCAGGTGGCTCTACACCGGCATCACAAGGGCGGCGAAGCGGCTCAGCGTGGTGGTGTGATGCTGTAGGGTGGGCAAAGGCGCGAAGCGCCGTGCCCACCATCCATCCAAATGCGCGGAGAAATGGTGGGCACGCTTCGCTTTGCCCACCCTACGAAATCCCTCATTTGCCCGCCACGAAGTAAAAATCCTCGCTGCCGGGCGGCGAGCCGTAGGTGAAGGGTTGCTGCAAGTGCTTGGTCTGGAGCCAGACGTCGTCACGGACGATGTCGAAGAGCTTGCGGACCTCCACATTCGGCTGCCGCACGTCACGCGCGAGCGCGAGCGCGAACGGGCTGTCGTTGCCGTCGCCATCCATCGCGGTCTCACCGTGCTTGGCGGCGTAGACCACCATGAAACCCACACTGGGCTCGATGTTGGAAAAACCCTTGTCGACCAGCTTGAGCGCCAGCGTGTGCTGCATGGTCGGCGCGAAGGGATTGTCGCGACAGGCATCGAGGATCACGAGTCGCAGCTTGTGCGCGCCGCCGACCGCCGCGATCACCTGCTCCAGCGCCACGGCTTCGGTCTCCGCGTCCTTGTCGACCGCGAGCCTTGCATCGACCGGCACCAGATAGTTCACGCCGCCGATCTCGAAGCCATGGCCGGCATAATAGACCACCGCCCAATCGGCCTTCTCCGCATCCGCCGCAAAGCTGCGAAGCGTCTCGAAGAACTGGTCCCGGGAAAGATCAGTCGAGATCGTGACGGTCTGGAAGCCGACGTCGCGTAGCGCGCTGGCGATCAGCTTGGCGTCGCGCGGCGGATTGGAGAGCGCATGAACGTTGCGGTAGGCGCCGTTGCCGATCACCAGCGCCACACGGCGCAGGGTCGAGCGCGTCGAAGGCGTCTTGGGCTCGAGCACGGCCAGGCGGCTCCGCGCGCCGGTACGCGCCATCGCGACGTCGATCTCGTCGAACGGGGTGAGCGCAAAGGCGGCGGCGCGGTAGTCGGCGCGCGCCTGCGCGAGATCCTGCTTGCGCTCGAACACCTGGCCGCGGCCGGCATGGGCGCGGACGTTGTTCGGATTCATCTCGAGGATGGCGTTGTAGTCGTTCAGCGCGGAATCGAGGTCGCCCTTGGCGAGGTAGGCATCAGCGCGGTTGGCGAGCGCATACTGGTTCTTCGGCTGCTTCCCCAGGACGTTGTTGCAATCGGCGAGCGCCTCGTCGAAGCGCCGCATCGCGGCAAAGGTGACGCAGCGATGGTTGGGAATTTGCAGCGCATTCGGATCGATCTTCTGCGCGTCAGCAAAGTCGGCGAGCGCGCCGTCGTAATTCTTCATGAAGGTCCGCGTCCGCGCGCGGTTGGTGTGACCGACCAGCAGATTGGGCGTGTATTTGATGGCGAGATTGAAATCGTCGAGCGCGCTCTGGAGCGCGCCCTTGCGCAAGTACAGCGTGCCGCGGTCATTATAGGCGCCGCCATAGTTGGGGCGCTTCTGAAGGGCGAGGTTGTAGTCGGCCATCGCCAGATCGTCCTGGCCCTTGCGCTGATGGGCCTGGGCCTGGCCGTCGAGCGCGACCATGTTGTCGGGATCGGCGTCGCGCGCCGCGGCGAAGGCTTCGAGGGCGTGGTCGAAGTCGCGCTTGTTCAGAAGCGTGAAGCCCCGCACGGTCAGCGCGATGGACTTGTCCTTCCCGGTCACGCGGTCCGAGCCGAGCAGGTTTTCGCAGGCTGTGAACCGCGTCGGCAGGTCGATCTTGCGCTCGCGGCAGGTCTCGAGATCATCGCCAAGCTGGGGGTCGGCCAGGACGGCCGGCGCAGATGACAGCAGGATGAGAAGGATCAGGGAAACGACGCGCAACATTTTCGTCGAACAAGCTCCACCGCCACTCATTCTATGTCGGTCATCCAAGAGAGGGGTTCATCCCGGCCCGATTTTCCGCGTTCCGGCGACGCTAGCATGGCTTCTTCACGGGCTCGTGTCTGCCAGCGCGTAACATCCGGCCCGCGCGCCCGTATCTTGGGCAGGCCCGAAAGCGGCGGCCTGCCGGGCTGTTCGCCCGGCCCCAACCACCCTAGACTGTCGCTACCGACCGAACGAGGATCCGCCATGAGCCGACCCGCCTTCCATTCCCTCCCTCTGCTCGCCGCCACCGCCGCGCTGGCGCTGGCCTTCGCCGCGCCTTCGCGGGCTGCGGAAGATGCGGTGGTGATCCCTGCCCCCGCCGTCGACGCTGCGCCCACAAGCGGTATCCAGACCGCGGTCGTGGCCGGCGGCTGCTTCTGGGGCGTTCAGGGCGTGTTCCAGCACACCGCCGGCGTCGTCAACGCGGTCTCCGGCTATGCCGGCGGCACCAAGGCGAGCGCCGACTATCACACGGTCTCGTCGGGCACGACTGGCCACGCAGAGTCCGTCGAGATCAAATACGATCCGAAGAAGATCTCCTACGGCAAGATCCTCCAGATCTTCTTCTCCGTCGTGCACGATCCGACCCAGCTCAACCGCCAGGGCCCCGACACAGGCACGCAATATCGCTCGGCGATCTTCACCACCTCCGACGAGCAGAAGAAGATCGCGGACGGCTACATCGCGCAGCTCAATGCCGCCAAGGTTTTCAGCAAGCCGATCGTGACCAAGGTCGGCGCGCTGGAGGCGTTCTATCCAGCGGAGGCCTATCACCAGGATTATCTGACGTTGCATCCGAACCAGCCCTACATCGCCTACAACGACATCCCGAAGGTCGAGAACCTGAAAAAGCTGTTCGCGGATAACTATATCGAGAAGCCGACGCTGGTCAGCGCCAGCAAGGCCACCAACTGACGAACGGGAGATCCATGCCCGACACCAAGACACCCACGAACGAAACCAAGGTCGCCAAGAGCGAGGAGCAGTGGCGGCGCGAGCTCACGCCGATGCAGTATGCGGTACTCCGCGAAAAGGCGACCGAGCGTCCCTTCTCGGGCGAGTACGAGCACGACCACCGCGCCGGCACCTACGTTTGCGCCGGCTGCGGCAACGTGCTGTTCGAGTCCGACGCCAAATTCGATTCCGGCTGCGGCTGGCCGAGCTTCACCCAGCCGGCGGTCGAGAGCCATATCGACGAGGAAACGGACTCAAGCCACGGCATGATCCGCACCGAGGTGCTGTGCTCCAATTGCAGCGGCCATCTCGGCCATGTCTTCGCCGACGGCCCGGCGCCCACGGGCCTGCGCTACTGCATCAATTCGGCGGCGCTGAAGCTCAAGCCGAGATAATGGCAAGAGCCGGGTTCCGGCATGGAACCCGGCGGCCGGATGTGCTTTTCTCTTCTGACGGTGCGGCCGGAGGCGCATTCCGGCGGACCGTCAGGGAGGACGCCATGACCCTCGGAACCATCCTGATCATCCTGGTGATTATCTACCTCCTGGGCGGCATGTCCGGCCGATTTGGCGGCTATGGCTATGGCATGGGCCATTCCGGCATGGGGATTGGCGGCGTGGTCCTGGTGGTGCTGATCGTGCTGCTGCTTCTTGGCAAGCTGTAAACCATCCAAGCTATTGAATTTATTAAACTTATTTCCTTTGCGTGGCTGCCATGCGTGGATTCATCATCTCCGTTCGCAGGGGTCGCATTTCCGTCAAATCGGCCTATATTAGAGGGCGAAAATGCCATGGCCGCCCGATTGCGGCCCGCGCTCAACAAACCCCACACGCGCCTGTAACCGAAGAAGATCACGAGGTCTTTGACCATGCGTCCACTGCGTCCGTTCAACTTCAATACCTCCGCCGAGCTTTTCCCCGCCGCGATCCGCAAGAAGAAGCGTGCGGGCTTCACCTATCGGCGGTTCGGCACCGCGGCCGAAGCCGTGCGCTTTGCGATCGAGGAATTGCCGACGGACTCACTGAACGGCGCGTACCTCCAGGTCGAAGAAGCTCGCTTCGACCAGAATGGCATCCGCTCGCTCTATGAGAGCGAGGCGTTCCCGCTGCCGCGCCGCCGCAAGCCGGCCGCGAACACCGACGCCGACGCGGCGTAAGCTTTTCTCATCCTCCGATGCGCAATGAGCGCGGTAGCCGAAAGGTTACCGCGCTTTTCGCGTCTAAAGCGCAATGAGATCAGGATGAATCGTCATCGCGCTTTAGGCTGTTGTTTGAGCATGATCTCCGCGCAAACGCGTACCGCGTTTGTCGCGAGGGAAAACCGCTCCACACTTTGCGCTAACGCGGCGCTCCGGTCCGGATCATGCTCTAGCGCGGCTGCTTGTCCAGCCAGCGGCGCAACAGGCGGACGTTGCGCATGTTGGCGCGGAACATGACGTCGAAGGCATCGCCTGCGAACGGCACCATGCCGACCACGCCGTCGACCGCGACATTGCCGAGCATCCGCGCCGTGATGTACCAGGGCGCGCCCAGCGCGCGGGCCTCGCGCACCAGCCACAGCGAGATCGCTGTTGTGATGATGTCGCCGATGACAGGGATCAAGCCGATCAGGCCGTCGATGCCGTAGCGGATATTGGTGCCGGGCAGGATGAAGGCGACGTCGAGCAGCTTTGCGATCGCCTCGAGCCGCGCCAGCCGCTGCTCGCGCGTCAGATTGCCGAACGGATTGGTTTGGCCAAATTCTTGGCCGAACTCTTGGCCGAATTCGCGAAAGCCCTCTCCGAGCGTCTCGGGACGGATCTCGCGGCCGTCCTGATCGATGATCGGCCCACGCGCCTCATCGCCCGAGAAGGCCGCGCGCGAGGTCCTCCCCGAGCGGGGACGGCGCGTTGCAAGAATATCGTCGTCAGACATCGTCATTCGTTGAGCGTCATCGCTTGGGCAAACGCGCATGCGCCGCTTCGGTTGCTGCGCCGCGCCCAATCGCCGCCCCTGCCCTCAGGTTGGCGCCGGAGCCGGTTGCGACTCCTCGACATATTTATGCACGAGCCAGGACGAAATCACGCTCGGCACGAAACCGACGAGGCCATAGAGGATCCATTGCACCGCGCCGGAATCCGCCCCGCGCGAGCCATAGGTGATAGCGGCGAGCACGAACGCGAACAGGCCGACCAGCAGCATCCGCAGCACCGGCCCGATCCGCTTGATGTGGACCAGGATGTCGTCGACCGCGCCGATCATCAGCGAGGGAAGGAAGCCGAACAAATAGCTGTATTGCAGGGTCTTGAAGAACACCACGAACAGCTTGCCGACCTCGCCCAAATTGGTCTGGGCCCAATAGCCGGACTGGTAGGTCGTCGTCAGCAGCAGCAGGAAACCACCGACAAACGGGCCCACCAGCGCAAAAACCAGATAGCGTTTCATCAATTACCCCTCACCTCAAGACCCGCCCCGTTATAGCAGCGCCCTGAGAAGCTTGGATAGCCGGGTCGGGGCGGCCGGGGAACAAGTGGCAGGCCGCCGGGTTCTGTGAACGGACCACATGTCTGCCCTTTCAGGAGATTGGATTTGGCCATGCGTTGGATGACCCTGTTCCTGGCAACGATTACGCTCACCGCATCCGGCCTCACAAGCCCGCCGGCATTCGCGCAAGGTCATGCTGGAACCCCAGGAGAGCAGCAGGCCTGCTCGCGCGACGCCGAGCGCCTGTGCCGCAAGGATCTCGGCAATGACGGGGCGGTCCAGTCCTGCCTCCAGGCGAACCGGGCCAGGCTCTCGCGCTCCTGCCGCAAGGTGTTCGAGAGCCACGGCATGTAAGGCGCTTGCGGCGCCCTAAGCGCGATGACGATTCATCCTGACCTCGTCGCGCCTTAAGACGGAGATGCCACGATGCTGCGCGACGAACAGCTCGCGATCCTCAGGGACATCAGCCAGTCCATCGCCTTCGCCGACGACCGCCATGGCGAGATCGAGGAGCTCATCATCGAAGGCTATGTCATGAAGGACGGAGACCTGTTCGAGCTGACGTCCAAAGGCGTCACGGCGATCGAGGAGCATGCCGCGGCTCTCGCTGACGCGCCCTCGGCGCGTGCGTAAGGCAAGCGTTGCCGTGACGAACGCGCAACAATCGTGAAATCGTTCACACGAACCATTGAAGCTTCGCAGCATTCGCGCATAATCGAATCGGGGCGGCGCAGCACTTTCGATTCGAAATCTCAAGCGTAATCGAGCAACCACACCGGGGGCATCTCCCCGCGTGTCGGACCTGACGTGCGGCAGCGCAAGCCGCGTGCGGCGCCTCCAATGCACAAGCGGCCAACACCGCCAAAATCTTGGGGATGCATCTCACATGTCTAGTTACCGGATCGGGAAGATCGCCACTTTCGCCGCCATTGCCGCAACTGCCACCGTGCTTCACGCCGCACCCGGCCTCGCCTTCTCGTCCGAGGCGCAACAGATGTGCACCAGCGACGCCATGCGGCTGTGCGCCAGCGAAATCCCCTACATCTCCCGGGTCACTGCCTGCATGGTCCGCAACAAGCATCATGTCAGCCCGGGCTGCCGCGCCGTGATGGACCGCGAGGCCGCCGCCGCGCGCAAGCGGGAAGCTGCCGCGAACTGATCCCTCGCGCGCACTGCAAGTTGAGCGGCGTCCTGTCGCGATCGACGCTATGCTGAGGCCCGGCCAAGAGAGCTGGAGCAACAGACATGGCGAAGATTTGGGCGAGGATCCTGATCGCGGGCGGCTGGCGGCAATCCCTTATCCCGGCGAGCACAGCCGCCTTGCTGGCACTGGCGCCTTGCGCGGCGCCCGCCCAGCAGGCCGGCGTCAACTTTCCGGATGGCCCCGGCAAGAACACCGTCGTCGGCATCTGCGGCTCCTGCCACGACATCGGCCGGCTCACGGCGGGCTACACGCCCGAAGGCTGGCACACCGTGATCCGCATGATGCAGAATTTTGGCGCGCCGATCCCGCCGGAGGAGGTCGCCGGGATCACCGACTATCTCATCAAGAGCTTTCCGGAACGGCCACGGCCGGCGGCAGCGCTGATCGCCGGCGACACGCAGATCGACGTCAAGGAGTGGCCGGTCGCCACCGAAGGCTCGCGGCCGCACGATCCGCTCGCCGCTCGTGACGGATCGCTGTGGTACTCGGGCCAGCTCGCCAACGTGCTCGGCCGCCTCGATCCCGCCAGCGGCGCGATCCGCGAATACAAGCTCAATCCGCAGACCGGTCCGCACGGGCTGAAGGAGGACAAGCACGGCAACATCTGGTTCACCGGCAATTTCGCCGGGCTGATCGGCAGGCTCGATCCGAAGACCGGCGACATCAGGGAGTACCGGCTGCCGGATGCATCGGCCAAGGACCCGCATACGCTCGTCTTCGACCATGACGGCATCATCTGGTTCACCGTGCAAGGCGGCAACAAGGTCGGGCGCCTTGATCCAACGAGCGGCGAGATCAGGCTCGTCACGCCGCCGACGGCGAACGCGCGGCCCTACGGCATCGTGGTGAATGCGAAGAACGCCGTCTGGTTCGTCGAGTTCGGCGCACCGAAGATCGCAACCATCGATTCGAAGACGATGGAGATCCGCGAGTACCTGTTGCCGGATGCGGCCGCCCGCCCGCGGCGGCTCGCTGTCGGCCCCGACGATGCGATCTGGTATGTCGATTTCGCTCGCGGCTTTCTCGGCCGGCTCGATCCCACAACGGGCATGGTGAAGGAATGGGCTTCACCGAGCGGGCCGAAGTCGCAGCCTTACGGCATCGTCTTCACCAAGGGCGCAGTCTGGTACAGCGAGTCCGCCGCAAAACCCAACACCATCGTCCGCTTCGATCCCGCAAGCGAGAAATTCCAGAGCTGGGTGATCCCCGGCGGCGGTGACATCGTCCGCAACATGGACGTCGACCGCAACGGCAACCCGGTGCTGGCCAACAGCCTCGTCAACAAGGTGGGCGTGGTGGAGATCGGCGGGACGGGGCACTAGGTTCTGCGGTCATTCGAGGGCGCGCGAAGCGTGAACCCGGAATGACGAAAGGGGTTGAAGTGTTCCCTACTCCCCCCACGCCGCGAACGCGTCGTTGAAGGCGCGCTCGCCGGGGGGACCCTTCTCGATGGCGATGATGGCGCGACGCTGGTTGGCGTAGACCAACGGCACGTCGAACCAGGAGCGCTCCTTCAGGAGCTGGACGTTGCGCGCGCGATCGGCATCGACGTTGGAGAGGCCGACCAGGAAGAAGCCGTCGGTGACCTTGACTGCGAGGCCCGCGAGCGGCGTGCCGCGCGCCTGCTCGTTCGACTTCATCAGGATGCCAGGCACGTTGGCGACGCCGCCACCGGGGAAGTCCGGCGGCAGGATGAAGGTCAGCTCTGCGGTGTGGCTCGCCGGCAGCGATGAATCCGTGTTGCGACGGAACGACATCGTCATCTTGAACTTGCGGTCGGGGATGTCGATGTCGGCGCGCACGGCGACGTCGGCCTTCTGATTGCCCGAGGCCTTGATCGGCTCGGTCCGCCAGACCACGGTGCCGACATATTGCTTGCCCTTGGGATCGGACGGATCCTCGTCATAGAGCACGACCTTCTGCGCCACCGGCGCGGCCGGCTGCTCGGTCGACGAGGGCTGGCCGACGCGATCCGGGATCTTCGGCTTCGGCGCCGGCTGCGACGTATCCTTCGGCGCGACGACCTGCGTCTGGGATGGCTTGAACAGGCCGCTCACGGTCTGCACCGCCTGCTTGCCCCAGAGGATGCCGGCGCCGACCAGAATCAGCACGATGCCGACGGCGATCGCGCTCTTGAACGGGAAGGTGGAGCCGGAGCGGCGCTTCTTGGTGTCGCGGTCGAGGACCGGGATGTGCGGGCGCGGCGCGGACGGCCGGGGCGCGTAGCGCTCGGCTTCCTCGATCGACTCGTCATAGGAATACGGAACGTCCGGCGGCTCCCCGCCGCGGTTCTCCAGATTCGGCTCGAGCCGGTCGAACTCCGGCGAGGGCGACGGCACGTTGGCGTAGGTGCGGCGCGCGGCGCGGTTGGCTTGCGCTGCGGCCCGGCCGAGATCGTCGGCATCCGCGGTGATGTCGCGAAAGCCGCGAACGCCCGGCGCCTGCGGCGGTGGTGCGCCCTCCGGCGGACGGCGCGAGGTGGAGCGATCGCGCGCCGCAGGCGGCGCCGGCGGCGGCTCGGGCATCGGGGGCGGAGCCTGCGGGCGCGGAGGACGCGACTGGCGCTGGGCGTCGCGGTCTCCGAGATCGTCCCCGCCAAGCGGGGGACGCTCGTTGCGCGACGGCGGCGGCGCCGCGGGACGCGCGGGGCGCGGTGCGGGCGATGAGGCCGAAGGCGGCGCAACGGGAAGAGCGCCCTCGGCGGCGCGGGCACTGGCCCGACGGAAGGCATCACCACTGCCGCCGCCGGTGCGGGGGCCGCCGCCCGGGCGCGAGGCCTCGCGGGCGCGCTGGGCGGCTTCCGATTCGACCTTGCGGACGGCCTCTTCCAGCGACAGGCGCTCGCGCGTGATCTCGGATTCGGAGAGCGGTGGCTGCACGCTGCGGAGCTGCGCGATCAGCGCCGTGCGCGCCCGTTCATAGAGCGCGCGGCGGCTTTCGCCGGGAGCATTGGGGTCCAGGGCGGCAATAGCACGGGCGATTAGCGGATAGTAATCAGCCATTTCAACTCAACTATGCGCCTGTCCCGGTAAGATATCGTTAAGCCTCAAACGGGTTTTGTACCAGAATAGTATCTTCACGTTCGGGGCTCGTGGAAAGAAGTGCGACCGGGCAGCCCACCAGTTCCTCGATCCGGCGCACATATTTGATCGCCTGGGCCGGCAGATCCGCCCAGGAGCGGGCATTTGCGGTCGGCTCCTTCCAGCCTTCGATGGTCTCGTAGATCGGCTCGACCCGGGCCTGCGCGCCCTCGCCGGCCGGCAGGTGGTCGATCTCCTTGCCGTCCAGCCGATAGCCGGTGCAGACCTCGATCGACTCGAAGCCGTCGAGAATGTCGAGCTTGGTCAGCGCCAGCCCGTTGATGCCGCAGGTCCGCACGGTCTGGCGAACCAACACGGCGTCGAACCAGCCGCAGCGACGCTTGCGCCCAGTATTGACCCCGAACTCGCGGCCACGGCGGCCGATCTCCTCGCCAATCTCGTTCGTGAGCTCGGTCGGAAACGGCCCCTGGCCGACCCGGGTCGTATAGGCCTTGCAGATGCCGAGCACATAGCCGACGCCGTTCGGACCGAGGCCGGTTCCGGTCGCGGCCTGCGCCGCCACCGTGTTCGACGAGGTGACGTAAGGATAGGTGCCATGGTCGACGTCGAGGAGGGCGCCCTGTGCACCTTCGAACAGGATACGCTTGCCTTCGCGGCGCTTGATGTCGAGCAGCCGCCACACCGTCTCGGCATAGGGCAGGAGCTGCGGCGCCAGCGCGGTCAGATCGCGCAGGATGGCGGCCGCGTCGAACTCCTCCAGATTGAGGCCGCGGCGCAGCGCGTTGTGATGCGCCAGCAGACGGTCGATCTTGTGCGGGAGCGTGTCGAGGTCGGCGAGGTCCATCAGCCGGATCGCGCGACGGCCGACCTTGTCCTCATAGGCGGGGCCGATGCCGCGGCGCGTGGTGCCAATCGCGGTCGCCGAATTGGAACTCTCGCGAAGTGCGTCGAGTTCGCGATGCAATGGCAGGATCAGGGTGACGTTCTCTGCCACGCGCAAATTCTCCGGGCCGACCGCGACGCCCTGACCGCGCAGCTTGGCAACCTCGTCGAGGAAGGCCTGCGGATCGAACACCACGCCGTTACCTATCACCGACAGTTTCGACGATCGCAGCACACCGGAGGGCAGGAGCGCGAGCTTGTAGGTCTCGCCGTTGATGACCAGCGTATGGCCGGCGTTATGGCCGCCCTGGAAACGCGCGACGATGTCGGCCTGCTCCGACAACCAGTCGACGATCTTGCCTTTTCCCTCGTCGCCCCACTGGGCGCCGACGACGACAACATTGGCCATTCGCGGGTATTCCCTATGCAAGATTTAGATGCGCCCAGCCAATCCACGGCCGGGGGCCGCTCGCATGCGAGGCAGCCAACCGGATATCGGAAGCAGCCTCTCTAGGCAAGCAAGAACGGGGCCTTTTCGAGGCCTAAAGCGCGATCCAAGCCTTTGATATCCCCTTAAAATCCGGAAAGGTTCGGGACCGCGCCGGCAAGCTCGGGAACCGCTGAATTGATACGCATCAACCGCTCCGTTCGCCGGTTGCCTAAGGGATGGCTGTCACCTCCACCCCTTACCTTTTGCAGGCCATAACGCCTCTTTCGGACATGCCGTGACGGAACCATCGGGAAACCAGGCCAGCCAGTTCTGGCGCCTTTCAGCCGACGCGCTCGCCCGGCAGCTCGGCTGCGGCTTGCAGGAGCTGGCCACGCATGATGCCACCGAACGACTCAGCCGCTTCGGCCCGAACAGCGACGCGCTGCCGCGCATCGAGGGCGCGATGCGCGCGATCGTGCGACGGCTCTTCGAGCCCTTGTCGCTGATCCTGCTGGTCGCCGGCATCATCTCGATGCTGACCGGCGACGACATCGGCGGGCTGATCATCGTGCTGATCCTGACGCTGTCGATCGGGCTCGACACCATCCAGGAAGGACATGCAGTCCGGGCCGCCGAAATCCTCCGCCGCTCGGTGGCGCTGAAGGCCGAGGTCAAGCGCGACGGCGCGTTCTGCCAGATCGACGTCGAGCAGGTCGTGCCCGGCGACATCCTGCGCATCCGTGCCGGCGACATCATCCCGGCGGACGCGCTGATCATCGACAGCACGGCGTTGCTGTTTGCCGTTGCACTTGCGGTCGGGCTGACGCCGGAGCTGCTGCCGATGATCACCACGGTGACCTTGTCGCGCGGCGCATGGCCCGCCGCAAGGTGATCGTCAAGCGCCTCGCGGCGATCCACGACCTCGGCGCCATGACGGTGCTGTGCACGGACAAGACGGGCACGCTGACCTCGGCCGAGATCACGCTTGCGCAGAGTCTCGACGCCTACGGCAAGGAGGATGCGCGCGCTGCAAAGCTCGGTGCCATTGCGGCTTCGCTCGGCGGCGACCGCGGCTCGCTCGATGCGGCGCTGGTCGCCGGCTGCGTGGGCGCCGCGCAAGGCTGGACACTCGCGGGCCGCCAGGCGTTCGATTTCTCCCGGCGATTGGGATCGGTGCTGGCGAGCGGTCCCGAAGGCGCGCTGCTGATCGTCAAGGGCGCGCCGGAGGCAGTGCTCGAACTCTGCACGATCGACGATGCCACCTGCTCAACAACCTGCTCTACGATCTCTCCGAGCTCGGCATTCCCTTTGACCGCGTCTCGGCGCAGGCAACCGCGCAGCCGCAGGTGTGGAGCATGTCGCGCCTGGTGCGCTTCGCCGCGATCATGGGCCCCCTGTCGTCGGTGTTCGATTTCCTGACCTTTGGATCCGCACCGGGCGGAAGAGTTGAAGCGAGGGTTCCCCGCGCATCGAAGCCGCGCATGGACGCGATGCGCCGGGCCCCATTGATATCAGGTCGATTTCCGTGTCTGTGAGCGGGCCGGGAATGACCCGGCCCGGGGCGCACCACCGGGCCGGACGCCCCGGCGCATGAACCGGGGCCATAACAATCACAATGTCCGCCGCCGACCAGACCACGCGCCTTGCCGCACCCGACCGGCACTGGATCGCCAACCAGCCTTATCTCCTGCTCAGCATCACCGCGCTGTGCTGGGCCGGCAATGCCATTGTCGGTCGGCTTGCCGCCGGCCACATCCCGCCGGTGACGCTGTCCTTCCTGCGCTGGCTCTTCGCCTTCCTTTTGGTGCTGCCGTTTGCCTGGACGCATCTGGTCAAGGACTGGCCGGCGATCCGCCGCAAGCTCGGCCTGATGATCGTGCTGTCGATCACCGGCATCGGCGCCTTCAACACGCTGCAATATTGGGCGCTGGAGCATACGCAGGCGCTGAACACGCTGCTGCTGCAATCGGCCGCCCCGCTGGTCGTGGCGCTGTGGTCGCTGATCATCCTGGGCGTCCGGCTCACGGCGATGCAGGCCTTGGGCGTTTTGCTCTCGCTGTGCGGCGTGCTGACCATCCTCTTGCATGGCGATCTCACCACACTCTCCAACATCGAGTTCAACAAGGGCGACCTGATCTTCATGGTCGCCCTGGTGATCTTCGCGCTCTATTCGGTGCTGACGTTGAAGCGGCCCGCGATCCACGGCCTGTCATTTCTTGCCTTCACCTTCGGCTGCGGCGCGGCGTGCCTTATGCCGCTGGAGATATGGGAGTTGTCGGCCCGTCCCGTGATGAAGCTCGATCTGCCGAACATTCTGACACTGGTTTATGTCGCGGTGTTTCCCTCGACGCTCGCCTATCTCTGCTTCAACCGAGGCGTTGCGCTGATCGGCGCCAACCGCGCCGCGCCGTTCTTCCACGTGGTGCCGGTGTTCGGCTCGATCATGGCGATGATCTTCCTGGGTGAACTGCCGCAGGCCTTCCATTTCATCGGCTTTGCGCTGGTACTGTCGGGCGTATTCGTGGCCTCGCGCAAGCAGGCGAGCTGAGTTCGACTTTTCTTTCTTCCTTCTCCCCTTGTGAGAAGTTGGCATAGGCGGCCTTCGGCCGCCGTTCTTAAGAGAGCGCCGAAGTGCAGCTTCGGCTATCGCGCCGGATGAGGGGTTGCTTCCGCGAGTTCAATCGCGAAAGATTCGCAGGCGGATAGAGACCCCTCACCCGTCTCGCCGCTGCGCGGCGAGCCACCCTCTCCCACAAGAGGAGAGGGTGAGATCAAGCGCCGATGTTCAACATATTAACCGCCAAGGCCACCTCCGTGATCTCCACTGCATTGTAGCATTGCGGCGATGGGACTTGTGGTGCGGCTGTAATCCGGCGCAAGTTCCTCACGAAAACCAATGACGATCGCTTCGCCCGCGCCATCGGCCTCGAATCCGGCCGGCTGGCTCAACAACCAGCCCTATCTGCTGCTGAGCCTGAGCTCGCTGTTCTGGGCCGGCAACATCGTGCTCGCGCGCCATGTCGGCGCGCATGTGCCGCCGCTCACATTGACCACGATCCGCTGGTTCGGCGTCTTCCTCATCCTGCTGCCATTTTCGTGGCCGCATCTCAGGCGCGACTGGAAGGCATTGCGCGCGCATCTGCCGCTGATGCTGTTCCTGTCGCTGGTCGGCTTCGCCTTCAACAACGCGATCTCGTTCTGGGCCCTGCAATATACGGAGGCGCTGAATGCGCTGCTGATCCAGTCGGCCGGACCCTTGTTCGTGGCGCTGTGGTCGCTGGTGCTGTTCGGCGTCCGCCTGACGGCCGCACAGCTCGCCGGCATCGCGATCTCGGTGCTCGGCGTCCTCATCATCATCCTGCGCGGCGATCTCGCGGCGCTAGCCGGCATCAGCTTCAACCGGGGCGACATCATGTTCGCCTCCTCGCTGGTGGCGTTCGGGCTCTATTCCGCCTTCATCCCGCGCCGGCCAAAAATCCATCAGCTCTCCTTCCTGTCCTTCACCACCTGCTGCGGGGCGATGATGCTGCTGCCGGCCGCGGTGTGGGAGTTCTCCGCGGGCAACGTCTTGAAGCTGGATGCGACGACGTTGGCGACATTCGCCTACATCCTGATCTTCCCCTCGACGCTCGCCTATCTCTTCTTCAATCGCGGCGTGGCGCTGATCGGACCGAACCGTGCCGCACCGTTCTTTCATCTGGTGCCGGTGTTCGGCTCGGCGATGGCGATCCTCCTGCTCGGCGAAAGGCTGCAACTCTTCCATCTCGTCGGCTACGCGCTGGTGCTCGCCGGCGTCGTGATCGCATCGCGGCAGGGCTCGGCGTCGAAATAATTCCGCGCTGAGGGATCACGGCCAGTTGTGATGCTCTCGTAGGGCGGGCAGAGCGAAGCGTACCCACCATCAAGCATCCAAGGCCTCGAAAGAAGCGGTGGGCACGACGCTTGCGCGTCTTTGCCCACCCTACGAAATCATCGCGGATGTCACGCGGCCCGCACCTTGGCGAGGAAGCCATCGACGGCGCTTCGCAGTGCGCCGGACTGATTGTCGAGCTCGCGTGCGTTCGACAGGACGTCGGAGGCTGCCGTACCCGTCGCCTTGGCCGCCGAGGTCACGCTGCCGATATGGGCGTTGATCTCGCTGGAGCCGGCTGCGACCGACTGGATGTTGCGGGCGATCTCGCGCGTCGCCTCGCCCTGCTGCTCGATCGACGCGGAGATGCCCGCGGTAATCTCGCTCATCTCGGCGATCGTCTGGGTAATGCCAGCAATGGCGGCGACCGCGTCGCTGGTCGAGGTCTGCATCGCTGCGACCTGGGCGGAGATTTCCTCGGTGGCCTTCGCGGTCTGGTTGGCGAGCGCTTTGACCTCGGAGGCGACGACCGCGAAGCCGCGACCGGATTCGCCGGCGCGCGCCGCTTCGATGGTGGCGTTGAGCGCGAGCAGGTTGGTCTGCGCCGCGATCGAGTGGATGAGCTTGACGACCTCGCCGATCTTCTCGGCGCCGGAGGACAGCACCTGCACGGTGGTGTTGGTGCGCTCGGCGTCGCTGACCGCCTTGCTGGCAACTTCCGTGGAGCGCGTCACTTGGCGGGAGATTTCAGCGACCGAGCTCGACAGCTCTTCGGCGGCGGCCGCAACCGTGCCGACATTGCCGGACGCCTTTTGCGAGGCGGCACCGACGGTGGCCGCCCGCGCGCTGGCATCGCTCGCGGTCGCGGTCATCGACTGCGCCGTGGTCTGCATGCCGGCGGCAGCCGAGGAGACCGAGCGCACGATGCCGTTCACGCTGCGCTCGAAGTCGCTGGCGATGCCTTCCATCGCGCTGCGGCGCTCCGCCACGGCGCGTTCCTTGGCAACTGCCTCGGTCTTTTCGAGATCCCGGATGCGGATCGCATTGTCCTTGAATATCTGCACGGTCGAGGCCATCGCACCGACCTCGTCGCCACGACCGACGCCGGGGATGTCGCCCTCGAGCTTGCCGTCGGCGAGCTCGTTCATGCGCGTGCCGAGCCTGTTCAGCGGCAGGCTGATGCTGCGGCCGAGCAGCCAGGCAACGCTGCCTGCAACGATGACAATGCCGAGCATGGACAGGCCGAGGAGCCAGTAGACCGGGCCCATCTTCTCGTCGATATCCTCGAGATAGGCTCCGGTGCCGAGATACATGTCGAAACCGGGAACCGCGACGGCATAGCCGAGCTTGCGGATCGGCTTCTCCTGACCGGGCTTCACATATTCATAGAACAGCAGGATCTCGCCGTTGGCTTTGACACCGTCCATCAGCTCCCTGGACAGCTTGCGGCCGTTCGTCTCCACGTCCATGCGGTTCATGCCGATCTGCTTCGGATCGGGCGCGAGCTGCGTGATGCCGTCATAGGTCGTGCCGAACAGATAGCCGGAACCCCTGTCATAGGTCATGGCGTTGCCGTAGCGGCGAAGTTCGGCCAGCGCGGCCTCCTTCGTCATCTCGCCGACGTTGACCCGCTTCATCAAAGTGGTCGCATAGTTGCGGGCCAAATCGACGATCGCCTTGGTCTGATCGATGCGCGCATTCACCATCTCGCGCTTCATCAGATATCCGGCCAGAACCCCGGAGATGCAGAGGCCGAACAAGGTGACGCCGACAAGGATGCCAAGCTTGGGGGCGATCTTCAGGTTGCTCAACTTCACGAGGCGGCTCCGGCAGATAAGGGGAAACGGCACGCGGGTGGGTCGATCGAATTTGAATCAATTTTTAGTGTGGGACCCATTAGCAACTTGTTACGATGGCTCCGTAGAAGCCCGCAGAGGAGGCAAAAACCCGCCAACACCGCAATCTGCGACAACCGACGATTGTACGCGTCACGCTCGATTTCGCGTAAAAGACGAAACGATCCGGCGCAAAAGCAGGGTCATACAACAAGAACCGACAAACCAAATCGGAGCAGGAAATGCCGAAATTCAGGGTGGTGACGCCGAAGGGCGCGAGCTTCACGGTGGCGGGAAGCGATTATTCCTTCGAGCGGGAGGCGCTCGACCCGATCGACGCGGAGATCGTCGAAGCGCCGGCCAACGAGACAGAGTTCATTGCCGCGGCCCGGACGGCCGATGCGATCTACGCCAAGGGCATCCCGATCACCAAGACCATCATCGACGCGCTGGAAAACTGCAAGGCGATCACGCTCGGCTCCGTCGGAGTCGACAGCGTCGATGTAAAGGCGGCAACTGCCCGCGGCATTCCCGTGACCAACATCCCCGATACCTTCATCGAGGAGGTTGCCGACCACGCCATGATGTTGCTGCTTGCGGGCTTCCGCCGCCTGGTCGAGCAGGACCGGATGGTGCGCAGCGGGCGCTGGGCCGAGGGCCGGCCGGCACTTCTGAAGATTCCGCGACTGATGGGACAGACGCTCGGCTTCATCTCCTTCGGCCGTGTCGCGCGCGCGGTCGCCAAGCGCGCCGCACCCTTCGGCCTGCGGATGATGGCCTACGATCCCTTCATCCAGGAAACGCTGATGTACGATCACGGCGTGATGCCGGCCACGCTGAACGAGGTGCTGTCGCAATCGGACTTCGTCTCGATGCACGCGCCCGCCCGGCCCGAGGTGCATCACATGCTGACCGAGAAGCATTTCCGACAGATGAAGAAGGGCTCGGTCTTCATCAACACCGGGCGCGGCGCCACCGTGGACGAGGAAAGTCTCATCAAGGCCTTGCAAGAAGGCTGGATCGCGCATGCCGCGCTCGACGTACTGGAGAAGGAACCGCCCTCGCACAACAATCCCCTGCTCGGCATGGAGAACGTGACCCTGACCGCCCATGTCGCCTCGGCCTCGGCACGCTTTGACGAAGCGCGCAAGCGGCGCGTGGGCTACGAATTGTCACTGGTGCTTCAGGGGATGTGGCCGGTAAGCTGCGTCAATCCGTCGGTGCTGCAGCACACGGCGCTGCGACGCTGGCAGCCCGTCAGCATGGATCGCGGTCCAAACAGCTAAGCCTGTGATGCGCCTTCGGATGAATTGGAGATCGGTTCGCGCGGTAAAGGAGTAGCCCGCGCCTGCGGTGTTCGGCCCGATTTCACAAAACTGCAATACGCCGACAGCATAAGGCATGCGCCCGTCCGTTCACAGGAGACGCACACGTGCGCGCGACCTTTCTCACCTCGATCGCCACCATCCTTCTCACCGCCGGTGCCGCCCTCGCACAGAACGAGGGCGAATTCCCGGCAACGCTGACCGCGCACGCGGTGATGCCGGCCGAATCCTTCATCGACGCACCGGCGGACGCGCCCGCCGACCTCAAGACCTCAGGCAAATACACGACCGGAAAACGCGTCGATGCGCCCGGCACCGTGATGGGCAAGTCCGCCGAGCGCGCGACCGGCGTGTCGCTGCCGTTCAAGGGGCAGCCGCTCCAAGGCCATTCCGGCATCAAGTCGATGGGCGACGGCACCTTCTGGGTCATCACCGACAACGGCATGGGCTCGCGCTACAACTCGCCGGATTCGATGCTGTACCTGAACCACTACAGGATCGACTGGACCAGCGGCAAGGTCGAGCGGCAAGAGACGGTGTTCCTGCACGATCCCGACAAAAAGGTGCCGTTCCGAATCGTGCATGAGGACACCGACAAGCGCTATCTCACCGGCTCCGACTTCGACACCGAAGGTTTCCAGATCATCGGCGACACATTCTGGATCGGCGACGAATTCGGCCCCTACGTCCTGAAGGCCGACAAGACCGGCAAGATTCTGGTCGTATTCGAGACAATCGCCGATGGCAAGCCGGTGCGCTCGCCGGATCATTGGGCGGTGCAGTCGCCTGGTGCGCCGGGCGCGAGCTACACCAACGTCAACCTGCGCCGCTCCAAGGGCTTTGAGGGCTTTGCCTCGTCGAAGGACGGCAAGTTCTTGTACGGCCTTCTCGAAGGCCCGCTCTGGGACGCCGAGAAGAAGGATTGGGAGAAGGTCGACGGCAAGGAAGCCTCCCGCATCCTCGAATTCGATGTCGCAGCGGAGAAGTTCACCGGCCGCTACTGGCAATTCGTGTTCGAGCAGAACGGCAACGCCATCGGTGACTTCAACATGATCGACCCGACGAGCGGCCTCGTCATCGAACGCGACAACGGCGAAGGCACCGCGGACAAGGCATGTCCGCAAGGCGTGCGCGGCGACAACTGCTTTCCCGACGTCGCGAAATTCAAGCGCGTCTACAAGATCGAGCTCTCGGATGCCAATGTCGGCAAGCCCGTGCGCAAGATCGGCTACATCGATCTGATGAAGATCCGTGATCCAGACAAGAAGGCGCGGAAGCCGCTCAATGACGGCGTCCTCACCTTCCCGTTCTTCACCATCGAGAACGTCGACCGGGTCGACGAAACTCACATCATCGTCGGCAACGACAATAACCTGCCGTTCTCCTCCAGCCGCGAGCCGAACAAGGCCGACGATGATGAATTCGTGTTGCTCGAGGTGGGTGACTTCCTGAAGGCGAAGTGAGGGCGCGGCTCTCTCCGCAATCACAGTCGTCATCGCCCGGCTTGGCCGGGCGATCCAGTACGCAGTGACATCTGTGGGATACGGAGAAGCTGCGGCGTACTGGATGCCCCGCTTTCGCGGGGCATGACAAGCGATGGAGTGCAGGGCGAGGTGAAGAAAGCTAGCCCGCCGGCACCAGAACGATGCCCTTGTCCTTGGGCCAGCGCACGCGCCAGCCGAACTTGATCTCCTTGACTTCGCCGGGCTTGGCGTCGAACGCCCATTCCAGCACGCCGCGCTTGTCGCGCAGGTTGGTCGACGTGGGCGGCGTGGTCGCGGACAGCATCTCGACCGCGATGTCCTCGTTCTCGCTGATCGGAAGCTGATCCTCGATCGCGATCCGGATCGGGAAATCGTGACCATTGCGTACCGTGGTCCGGAACGAGCGCGTATCAGTCTTTGACGAAGAGATCACGCCCGCCGTGCCCTCGTTCTGCCGGATCACCGAACGCTCGATCTTGATCTTGTCGTCGGCGCCGAAGCCGAGGCGGATCGCCTCAGTCCGCGCGGCGGTGGAGAACTTGCTGCGGCCGACGAACACGCCGTCGCGGAAGATCGCGACCTTGCCGGGCAAGAGGTTGGTGTCGTCGGAGAGCTTGAACGAGGCTTCTAGATAGGCGGTCGGATCCACCACCGGCGCGGCCCGGATCGCGAGGTCCGGCGTCACCGTCATGCTGGAGATCAGCAGGCTCTTGGCGCCTTCATTGGCCCCTAAGCTGACGCGGCCTGCGATCTGATAGACGGCCTGGAAATCGCCGATCTCGGCATTGGCCTGCTGCTCTTCGGCGCGCTGGCGCGGTTCGAGCGGCTCAGCGACTTTGGACATTGGCGCAGGCTGTTCCAATTTATCTTGGAAGGCGGTCGTGGACGCGGACCGCGAAAAATCCGCGGACGTCCCCAGCGCCAGCGGCTTCGCAGGCTGAGGATAGCGGACGACCAGCGAATTCAGCTCCGGCGCACTGCCGCCGCGACTGACACGAACGGTGGAGACGCCGAGGCTGACATTCGACCAGTCCTCGCCGGTCGACTGTGTGATTTCCGCGCGACGCACCAGTTCGAGCTGCGGCTTGTGATCCCGGGTGCCGGTGTCGAGGCGGGCATCGTAAAGCGGCGCCCAGCGCGCATTGCGCACATTGTAGGTCACCCGCAGCGTCGCTTTGGTCGCGGCCGCAGAGGCCACGTCGACGCGCACCTCCAGCTTGCTCGGCGGCTTGGCCGCGCGATCGGCTTCGAGCTGGGCGATCTGGCGATCGATCTCGCGCTGCTTTCGCATGGCATCGCGGATCGCGGTGTCGGCGGAGGCGATCTCCTCGGCTACCGCAGAGAAGGCCGCGCGCCACTCGGCAACCGGCCGGGCCTCGCCCTTCTCGCCGATACCGGCCGGGGACGCCTCGGCAAAGCGTTCGGCAAACTTGCGCCGGGCGTTGGCGGCCTCGATCGCGCCCTGCAAATCCGCGCGCTGGTCCTTCAAGGTCTCGATGCGCTTGTCAAGCTCCGGCAGATTGACGCGAGCCGCTTGGCGCGGTGGCCGCGCGTCGATGGTGCCGATGGTGAGCTTTGCACCCGCCTCGCCCTCAACCCGCAAGGAGGAGGTGTCGAGGCCGAGCGGAAAATCTTTTGCGACCAGCGTCGAGTCACCCGACGGCAGGTCCAGCGTGATGACGCGGGTGACGCTCGCGCCATCCGGATAGACCGTGACGGCGTCGATGGCCGACGTCGCATCCAGATCGGCCGCCCATGACGGCAGCGCAATCGCCGCCGTGACCAGGACCAGACTCGTCGTCGCCAGACTCTTCGCGATAGTCCGCATGAATTTCCCTCCTGCCAATGGCGCCGCACCGCCAGCCGGATGCGGCGATAAACGCCTCGCCAAAGTGGTGAGACGCGGCAGGGAAGGAACCGGTTCGATTGGGGTTTCCGTGCGGCGGCAGCGCGGCGGCCCGGTGACCGCGGAACGCGTCATCTGGCCGCGCCGTCGCTTCAGCCTTGGTTCAGCCTTGATTCACCCTGGCCGTAAATGCGGCGAAGCATATCCGTGACGTTCTTCGCGCCGGCCTTTTTCAGGATGCTCGCGCGGTAGCCTTCAACCGTCCGCGCGCTCAGGCGCATCACCCGGGCGATCTCCTTATTGGTGTAGCCGGCCGCGAGGTGCTCCAGGACCTCGCCTTCGCGCCCAGTGAGTGGCTCGCAACCGGCGAGCCAGCGCCGCCGGTTCGAATCCGGCTGAGCGAATTCGTCGATCGCGGCGTCGATCCGGTCGACAATCTCATGGCTCTGGAACGGCTTCTCGATGAAATCGGACGCACCGCACTTGATGGCATCGACCGCCATGGCAATGCTGCCATTGGCCGACGTCACCACGATCGGCGCCATGCAATTTTCCTCGCGCAGCCGCTTCAGCACGTCGAAGCCGGATTGATCCGGCGCCTGCATCTCGAGCAGGACACAGGCCGGCATGCGCACCTTCGCCTCCGACAAGAGAGACGCACCATCGGCGAAGCAGATGACCTCATAGGCCTTCTGCTCGAGCGCCATAGAAAGTTGTTCGCGGGAGGACGCGTCAGTATCGATGACGAATACCTCACCCTTGGAAAGCGTGTTTCCCGGCATCATCCTGCTCAGCAATGTCTTGGTCAAATGGGCCGAGACGGCGTCGGGGCTGCATCGCCCTGCCGCGCCGTCGTGAACCGGCATCCGCGCCGGTGCTTCGGTTTTCGATATGTATGTTCAGCCCGGTTCCGGGATTTGACTGATTGGGACAGAAATTTTACATTTCGGGACAACTGCAGGAATGGCTGGCAGGAGCGGTTCGCATGACCGATCTCATTCGCAGCGCAGGCCTTGCCTACTATCCGGAGGTCGCCCGGTCGGTCGGGCTCGATCCGAAGCAGATGATGCGCAAGGTCAGGCTTCCGCTGACCTGCCTTGAAAAGCCCGACATTCGTATCGCCGTCGCCGGTCTTCGCCGCCTGCTCGAAATCTCGGCAGAAGCTTCAGGTGCCGAAGATTTCGGCTTGCGCCTCGCCGAGCTCGGCGGCCTGACTAATCTCGGGCCGGTCGGACTGATCGTTCGCGAGCAGGCCACCATTGGCGATGCGATCGCGGCGCTGTCGCGCTTCATCCATATCCATCACGAGGGCATGCGGCTCGACGTCACGCGCGACAAGAAGATCGTGACCATCACGATGCATCTGCGTGGATGGCGCCCACGTGCGCCGCGCCAGTCCATCGACATGGCGCTCGGCAGCATCCACCGCATCATCCACTCGCTGTTCGGCAGCGACTGGCGGCCGCAGGAGGTTCACCTTCACTATCCGCCGCCCCGCGACCGCAAGCGCTATCGCGAGTTCTTCGGCTGCCCGGTGACCTTCAGCGCCGCGAGCAACGCGCTTCTGCTGTCAGCCCATGACAT
Source organism: Bradyrhizobium sp. CCGUVB23 (assembly GCF_024199885.1). Classification (NCBI taxonomy): domain Bacteria; kingdom Pseudomonadati; phylum Pseudomonadota; class Alphaproteobacteria; order Hyphomicrobiales; family Nitrobacteraceae; genus Bradyrhizobium; species Bradyrhizobium sp. CCGUVB23. Next base: position 5,979,913 of record NZ_JANADQ010000001.1, on the reverse strand, counting down.
GGATCGCCGGATCCCGAGCGCGCATCCCCTGGTCGCGAGCTATCTGCGCAAGCGTATCGAGGCTCTCGATACACGGCCTGCGAGCTGGGACGAGAAGGTCGACGAAGTCGTGCACTCGCTGCTCCCAGGCGGCGAGTGCACGGTCGAGCGCGTAGCCGAGCATCTGGCCTGCACCCGCCGCACCATCCATCGGCACCTTGCCGAATGCGGCACCACTTTTTCCGAGATCCTCGACGCACAGCGCGTCGAGCTCGTGACCCGGCTGATCGAAGAACCCGGCCGGCCGCTCTCGGCGATCGCCGAGCAGCTCGGCTTTTCCGCGCAAAGCGCCATGGCGCGCTGGTTCCGTCATCACTTCGGCTGCACCATCACCGACTGGCGCAAGGGCAAGCGGCCAGCGATGGCGCAGGAAAAAGGCATGGCGCTTGGGAGCGCCATGCCTTCGTCGTCGCGTGCCGCGGTGTCGGCTTAGCTAGTAGATCTCGAACAGGCCTGCGCCGCCCTGGCCGCCGCCGATGCACATCGTCACCACGCCCCACTTCGCCTTGCGGCGGTGACCTTCCTGCAAGAGGTGACCGGTGAGACGCGCGCCGGTCATGCCGAAGGGATGGCCGATCGCGATCGAGCCGCCGTTGACGTTGTACTTGGTGGGGTCGATGCCGAGCTTGTCGCGGCAATACAGGCACTGGCTGGCGAAGGCTTCGTTGAGCTCCCAGAGATCGATGTCGTCGATCTTCAGGCCGGTACGCTTCAACAGCTTCGGGATCGCGAAGACCGGACCGATGCCCATCTCGTCCGGCTCGCAGCCGGCGGTCGCCCAGGCGACGAAGCGGCCCAGCGGCTGAAGGCCACGCTTCTCCGCGTCCTTGGCTTCCATCAGCACGACGGCAGCAGCGCCATCGGAGAGCTGGCTGGCGTTGCCGGCGGTAACGAACTTGCCGGGCCCCTTGACCGGCTCGAGCTTGGCGAGACCTTCCATCGTGGTCTCCGGCCGGTTGCACTCGTCGCGGTCGACGACGTAGTCGACGATCGACTCGGCCTTGGTCTGCTTGTCGACCACCTTCATCCTGGTCTTCATCGGGACGATCTCGTCCTTGAACTTGTTCGCCTGCTGGGCAGCCGCCATGCGCCGCTGCGATTCCAGCGAGAACTCGTCCTGATATTCGCGACTGAGCTTGTAGCGCTCGGCGACGATATCGGCGGTGTCGATCATCGCCATGAAGATATCGGGCGCGACCTTCAGCAGTTCCGGATCGATCGATTCCTTCGGCGAGCCGCCGCCGGGAATCGAGATGCTCTCGACACCGCCGGCGACGATGCAATCGGCGCCATCGGAGCGGATCGAGTTGGCCGCCATCGCGATGGTCTGGAGCCCCGAGGAGCAGAATCGGTTCACCGATACGCCGGCCGTCGACTTGGGCAGACCGGCGAGAAGCGCGGACTGACGGCCGATATTCGGCGCACCGTGGGCGCAATTGCCGAGATAGCAATCCTCGACATAGTCCTTCTCGACGCCGGCGCGATCGACCGCGTGATGGATGGCGTGGGCCGCGAGAGACATCGGAGGGGTGATGTTGAACCCGCCGCGAGCGGACTTCGCCAGCCCCGTGCGCGCATAGGAAACGATGACGGCTTCACGCATTGTTTTCTCCCTGTTCGGACGACTTGGAATGCTCGTTATTGCGCCATTGGTACACAAACTTGGCGGTCGCAGGAAAGATAAAGGGCGGCGCGGGCATAAGAAAAACGCCGCCTCCGGAGACGGAGGCGGCGTTTGTTCCGCGGGTCGGAATATCTGTTTCCTCGTGATTGTCATTCCGGGGCGCGCGCAGCGCGAACCCGGAATGACTTCCCATCAGAACGTCAGCGCCTTCGCCTGCTTGACCTGCGGCAGCGCCTGCACCTTGGCGAGCAGATCCGCCGGCACCGCACCGTCGACCTCGACGAGCGCAATGGCATCGCCGCCCTGCTCGACACGGCCGAGATGGAAGGTCGCGATGTTGATCTTGGCATCGCCGAGGAGGCTTGCGAACTTGCCGATGAAGCCCGGCTTGTCCTCATTGGTGACGTAGATCATCGACTTGCCGAACTCGGCATCGACGCGGATGCCCTTGATGTCGACCAGCCGCGGCTTGCCGTCGTGATAGACGGTGCCGGAGACCGAGCGCTCCTGGCGTTCGGTTGCGACCGTCACGGTGATGAGGCTTTCATAGTCGCTCTGCGCAGCGCGGGTCACTTCGTCCACCACCATGCCGCGCTCCTTGGCGACCACAGGCGCGGACACGACGTTGACCTCGCCCAGCATCGGCCGCAGCAGGCCCGACAGCACGGCGGAGGTCAGCGCCTTGATCTTCATCTCGGCGACATGACCCTCATAGGTGATCGTGACCTTCGAGATGCCGGTCTCGGTGAGCTGGCCGGCGAACGAGCCGAGCTTCTCGGCGAGCGCGATGAAGGGCTTCAGCTTCGGCGCTTCTTCGGCGGTGATCGAGGGGAAGTTGATGGCGTTGGAGATCGCGCCGGACAACAGATAGTCCGACATCTGCTCGGCGACCTGCAGGGCGACGTTCTCCTGCGCCTCGGTGGTGGAGGCGCCGAGGTGCGGCGTGCAGATCACGTTGGGATGGCCGAACAGCACGTTCGAGGTCGCGGGCTCCTCGATGAATACGTCGAAGGCAGCGCCGGCAATGTGCTTGGCGTTCAGCGCTTCCACCACCGCCTGCTCATCGACCAGGCCGCCGCGGGCGCAGTTGATCAGGCGCACGCCTTTCTTCATCTTGGCGATCGCGGCCGTGTCGATGATGTTCTTGGTCTTCTCGGTGAGCGGGGTGTGCAGGGTGATGAAGTCGGCGCGCTTGAGCAGGTCATCGAGATCGACCTTCTCGACGCCGATGTCCTTGGCGCGCTCCGGCGACAGGAAGGGATCGAAGGCGACGACCTTCATGCGCAGGCCAAGCGCGCGGTCGCAGACGATCGAGCCGATATTGCCGCAGCCGATCACCCCTAACACCTTGCCAGTGATCTCGACGCCCATGAAGCGGTTCTTCTCCCACTTGCCGGACTGGGTGGAGGCGTCGGCCTGCGGAATTTCGCGCGCCAGCGCCAGCATCAGGGTGATGGCGTGCTCGGCGGTCGTGATCGAATTGCCGAACGGCGTGTTCATCACGATGATGCCCTTGGCAGTGGCCGCCGGGATCTCGACGTTGTCGACGCCGATCCCCGCGCGGCCGATCACCTTGAGGTTGGTCGCCTTCTCGATGATCTTGGCGGTCGCCTTCGTCGCCGAACGGATCGCAAGGCCGTCATAATTGCCGATGATCTCGGCAAGCTTGTCCTTGTCCTTGCCGAGGTTGGGCTGGAAGTCGACCTCGACGCCGCGATCCCTAAAGATCTGCACGGCGGCGGGAGAGAGCGCGTCGGAAATGAGAACTTTGGGTTTGGACATTGGAATGCTTCCTTCACCGTCGCTAAGGGAGGATCGGCCTGCGAGAGCCGGAATGGGTAGAGCGTCTCGGAGATTGCGTACTCTCCCTCTCCCCGTTCTTACGGGGAGAGGGTGGGGTGAGGGGCGCCACAGGCGAGGTGCTCGCGGAGAGAACCCCTCACCCGGATCGCTGCGCGATCCGGCCTCTCCCCGTAGGGACGGGGAGAGGCCAAGAAAGAATCTTACGCCGCCTTCGGCAGCGCGGCCTTGGTCTCGGCGAAGGCCCAGTCGATCCACTGGGTCAGAAGCTCGACATCCTTCGCTTCCACCGTGGCACCGCACCAGATGCGCAGACCCACGGGCGCGTCGCGATAATACGCGAAGTCGAAGCCCGCGCCTTCCTTCTCGACCTGCGCGACCAGCTTCTTGCAGAACTCGGCCTGCGCGTCGGACGAGAGCGAGGTGATCGCAGGATCAGTGAACTTCAGGCACACCGAAGTGTTGGAGCGGATTGCAGCATCCTTTGCCAGGAAGTCGATCCACGGCGTCTTCGCCTTCCAGTCGGCGAGCACCTTGGTGTTGGCGTCGGCGCGCGCGATCAGCGCCTTCAGGCCGCCGATCGACTTCGCCCAGTTCAGCGCGTCGAGATAGTCCTCGACGCAGAGCATCGACGGCGTGTTGATGGTCTCGCCGACGAAAATGCCTTCGTTGATCTTGCCGCCCTTGGTCATGCGGAAAATCTTCGGCAACGGCCACGCCGGCTTGTAGGTCTCGAGACGCTCCACCGCGCGGGGCGAGAGGATCAGCATGCCGTGCGCGGCCTCGCCGCCGAGCGCCTTCTGCCAGGAGAAGGTGACGACGTCGAGCTTGGGCCAATCGAGAGCTTGGGCGAACGCTGCCGAGGTGGCGTCGCAAATGGTCAGGCCTTCGCGGGTCGCGCTGATCCAGTCGGCGTTCGGCACGCGCACACCGGAGGTGGTGCCGTTCCAGGTGAAGACGACGTCGCTCTTCTGATCGACCTTGGAGAGATCCGGGATTTCACCGTAAGCCGCGTTGAGCTTGGTGACATCCTTGAGCTTCAATTCCTTGACGATGTCGCTGACCCAGCCTTCGCCGAAGGATTCCCACGCGAGCGTGGTGACGGGGCGTGCGCCAAGCAGCGACCACAGCGCCATCTCGACCGCGCCGGTGTCGGAGGCCGGAACGATGCCGATGCGGTAGTCGGCCGGCACTTCAAGCACTTCGCGCGTCAGATCGATCGCGAGCTTGAGCTTGGTCTTGCCGATCTTCGCACGATGCGAACGGCCGAGAGCTGCGTCTTTGAGATTTTGGGCGGTCCAGCCGGGGCGCTTGGCACAGGGGCCGGAGGAGAAATGCGGCACGAGGGGCCGCGAAGCGGGCTTCGCTGCAGTCATGATCTACCCTTCCAGATAGTAAGCCTCCCGTTGGGGGGAGGTGTCCCGCGGCGGCTAATACGGGAAACGGGCAGAATCGTCAAGGAAGTTTGGGCGTCTCACGGTGGAGTGATGCCGTTTCCGCCGCCCTCTCAGGAGCTTCCACCGCATTCAGCAAGCCCGTCGCCTCGCTGATCAGCTGCGCGGCCCGGCGCCGGCTGGCGACCTTCAAAATGCATTTGTCGTCGGCCTGCACGACGTAGTCGTTGCCGACCTTGATGAACGAATAGCTTGTCATCGAAATCCCCGAACCGACCGAGCCCGGTGTCCAGACGCAACCTAGCACCGATCGTTCCCTGGCGAACATGAACGAACGCCCGGTAGTTTATCAGCCCTTAACCGAAACGGATGCGCAGGCGGATTTTGCAGACGATGCAACGGCCGCGCGGAAGGTGCGTCAAAAGCGGACAGTCATGCCGACATGGCTCGCGGTGAATCCGAGCCGTTTGTAGAAGCGCTGCGCATCGACGCGGCTCTGATGCGTCAGCAGCTCGACCAAGTTACAGCCCTTCGCGCGAGCCTCCGCGACGGCCCATTGCACGAGCTGCTCGCCGATGCCTCGGCTGCGGCAGTCGGAGGCGACGCGCACGTCCTCCAGGAGACCACGCGAACCGCCTTGCGAGCTCAGGCCCGGCAGGATGGCGAGTTGCAGGCTGCCGACCACCCTGCCCGTGCCGTCCACCGCGACCACGAGCGTCAGACCGGGATTTTTGTCGACCGCATCGAACGCCCTGAAATAGGACTCCGGCAACGGCTCCTCCAGGCGCTCACGCGCGCGGCCGAGATGATCGTCGGCGAGCATCGCGATGATCGCGGCAACGTCCTCGCGGCGGGCACGGCGGATCGAAATGATGTCGGCGGTCATGACGGGCTCCGAGCTCAGCGCGCCGGCGGAAGACCAAGATAGCTCTCGGTCTCGGCAATCCACCGGCGGATCGCAACAAGGCGGCCGAGATCAAAACCGCCTTCATGGGCGAGGCGGGTATAGGCCAGCAGCGAGACGTCGGCGAGCGAGATCGCCTCGCCGACGAAGCAGCGGCTGGTGGCCAGATGCTGCTCCATGCGGTCGAGCGCCGCATAGCCGCGCTTGACCTTCTCCGGGTCGAGCTCGGAAGCGTCCTTGCCGAGATAGACCATCTGGAAGCGGCACACCGCGACATAGGGCTCGTGGCTGTACTGCTCCCAGAACAGCCATTCATCCATCTTGGCCGCTGCAAAGCCATCGCGCGGAATGAGGTCGCTATCTCGGGCAAGATAGCGGATGATCGCATTGGACTGCGCCAGCGTGCGGCCGTCGTCGAATGCAATGGTCGGCACCTGGCCGGCGCCGTTCATCGCCAGGAATTGCGGCGTGCGCGTTTCGCCCTTGCTTGTGTTGATTTCGATCCAGCGATAGGGCAGCGCGAGCTTGTCGCAGACCCACCTCACCTTCAGGCAATTGCCGGAGTTCGTATCGCCGTAGATCTTCATCGCCGCTGCTCCCATCGCAGCGACAAAAGCATCAGGGCGGCGCGGTCCTGTCAACCGGCGCCATGCGCTGCGGTCAGAACTTGTAGCCGAGACCGGCGCGGACGGTGTTGATGCTGGTATCGACCTGGGAAGTGAAGCGGATATATTCCCACTCTGCGCGCAAGAAGAGACCGCCCGTGAGGGTCATGTCCACGCCAAGGCCGCCCGTATAGCCGTAGATCAGGTGGTTGTGCACGGCGTCCGTCGCGCTCAGCGGCGTTAGTGCGGTGAATGGCCCCAACTGTGACGAGGCAATCGCGTCATTGACGGTGACCGAGCGCGTGATGTCGGCATTACCGAGCGCGAAGCCGCCGAACATGTAGGGCAGGAAACAGCCCCAGGCATAGGCGGCGCGGCCACGGAACGTCGCCATGTCCTTGATCGAGATCGAGGCGGACGACGCCACGGCGACGTCGTGGAAATTGCCGTCGGAGAGCGCGCTGCCGCTGACGAGCTCCTTGAACGCGCTGGACGAGCCGCCGAACGAGCCGTGCAGGTAGCTGACCTCAAGACCCAGAACGACGTCTTCCCATTGTCCGTTGTATCCGAAGAAGACCCCGTAGCCGCCGGAGCGACTCGAGTTCTTGCCGAGCCCGAGATTCCAGTTGGCGACGTCCATCTCCTGGATCACGTTGTGGTCGAGCAGCGCGGCGAGCATGGTGGAGTTCGAGCCGCTGAAATTCTCGTCGGAAGAGCCGTAGCCGCCCTGGCCGCCGATGTAGAAGCCCTGCCAGTTGACGCTCGTCCGGCTGAGGCCATCGCTCAGGCTGCCGCGCAGGATCGGGAGATCCGGCATATCGGCTGCCTGCGCGGCGGACACCACGCCGCACATCGCCGCCGCCCACAAAAGCCTACGCATCGCAACGCTCCATCGAACTCGAACTTGTCGCTGATGATCATGGCGCGTTAACCTTAACCAATGGTTGCGTTGCACGATTTCGGCACGATCAGGCCATGAATTTTACGCAAAGCAAAACGGCGCGGGATGATCCCGCGCCGTTAACCCGTCTTAACCGATTAGGGCTGCGATCAGCCCTTGGTGACCAGCGGCGGCGGCGCGTAGACCGGCGGGCTGTCGAGATTCCAGCGCACGCCGAGCTTCAAATCGTGCGACGTGATGTGCTTGAACGTCGTCGGATTGAAGACGCTGTTGGTGCCATCGAATGTCTTGAGGTCGCCAGTCAGGCCATCGCCCATATCGAGGTAGCGATAGGCAAGCTCAACCGTGAAAGCCGGAGAAACCTTGTAGGCCAGACCGGCATGCGCCGCCCAGGCAAAGTTCCACTTCGCGACGTTATCGCCAAATGCCAGACCGGGCAGCGCACCAGCGCCATTGTTGGCGATGCTCGTATCGGTAAAGCCATTGATCGCAACCCGCGCTGTGCCGATGCCGGCGCCGACGAACGGCGTGATGCACCACCAGGTACCGAGATCGACATAGGCGTTGGCCATAACGACCCATTCGTTCTTGGTCGCGTGATAGGTGTCGGTGCCGACGCCGCCCAGATAAGTGATGCGGTCGGTGCCGTAGAATTGCGAATTGCCCCGGTACTCACCGGTCACGTCCGCACGGAACCAGTTGTTGAATCGGTAGCCGGCGCCTAGCCCGAAGATTCCTGCGTTGTTGAAGCTGAGGTTCTGCACCGATGAAGTATTGTTGGCATCGAGCACATTGTTCAGCCGGTCAACGCGCTGGTTGCTGAAGCCGATATCGCCGCGCAGATACCAGCCTCCGAAGTCGGCGGGCGGTGCCGGCGCGTACATGGGGGGCGCTGCGATCGGCATGTCGGCCGCGAACGCCATCGACGAGATAAAAGTCGCCGCACCCGCGGCAAGGAAAGACTTAACGCTACGCATTGGCTTCGTCCTTTTGGCCGGTGAGGCAAAATACGGACGCCTCACTTTCTGAAAACTCACGCGCGGACGATGGCACTAAATGCTTAAGCGCCACTTAACCCTAATTTTTAAGGTTGATTTTTTCCCACCATGCACGCGCATGCGGCGAGAGCGTTGCAAAAATGCGGCGCATGCGCACCTCAATTGCTAACGATGTATGAAGGCGCGGCGCAGCGAAAGAGATGAGTTAGCGCGCGTGCTGCGGCAGTTTTGGCAGGAACACGGCCAGCAGACCGATCGCCGGCAGATAGGCGCAGATCTGATAGACGAACTCGATCGAGGTGTGGTCGGCAAGCTTGCCAAGCACGGCCGCGCCAAGGCCACCGATGCCGAAGGCCACGCCGAAGAACACGCCAGAGATCATTCCGAAGCGGTGCGGCACCAGCTCCTGCGCGAACACGATGATCGAGGACGTCGTCGAGGAGATGATCAACCCGATGAACACTGTGAGCACGGCGCTCGCATAGAGTCCGGCATAGGGCAGCGCCAGCGTGAACGGCAGCGCGCCGACGATCGAGATCCAGATCACGATCTTGCGGCCGAAGCGATCGCCGAGCGGTCCGCCGAGGAATGCCCCGACCGCATTCGCTGCGAGGAAGATGAAGAGGTAGATTTGCGCTGCCTGCGTCGACACGCCGAAGCGGTCGATCAGGTAGAAGATGTAGTAGCTCGACAGGCTCGAGACGTAGAGCTGCTTGGAGAATAGGAGCGCCACCAGCACCAGAAGCGCGATCGCGACGCGCCGCGAGCTCGGCCCGTCGGGTTGCGCATGGATCGGCTTCTCCTTCTTCGTCGTGATTTGCGGCGCGTACCAACGGCCGATGCGCCAGAGGATGAGAATCGCAAGGAACGCGATCAAGGAGAACCAGGCGATGCTGCCCTGCCCGAACGGCACCACGATCAGCGCCGCCAGCACCGGGCCCATCGACGTGCCGAAACTGCCCCCGAGCTGAAACACCGATTGCGCAAAGCCGTAGCGCCCGCCAGAGGCCAGCCGCGCGATGCGCGCCGACTCCGGGTGAAACACCGCCGAGCCGAGGCCAACCAGCGCGGCCGCAACCAGGATGATGAGGTACTGATGCGCGGCGCTGAGCAGCAGCAGGCCAAAGAACGTCGAGGCCATGCCGATCGACAGCGAGTAAGGCTGCGCCTTCTTGTCGGTGTAGTGCCCGACCACCGGCTGGAGCAGCGAGGCCGTGAACTGGAAGGCCAGCGTGATCATGCCGATCTGCGCGAAGTCGAGCGCGTAGGTGTCCTTCAGGATCGGATAGACCGAGGCGATCAACGACTGCATGGTGTCGTTGAGGAAATGCGAGAAGCTGATGCCGGCAAGCACGACATAGGCCGGGCCTGCGCTGGGCTTGCGCGCCGCAGCCGCCAATTCGGCCACGACGACGGGCTCGGTCAGCGTTTCCTCAGGTGCGACGACAGGCTTGTTCAAGGGATCGATTCCCGGCAGGCGCGGCGAACCGCCGCACCCGATCCCTACGATGGCAGGGATGCGGTGACCACTGTCAATCGCCGATGGCTGGGCTGCACTCGGTCACCTCTCCCATCGGGAGAGGTGGGGGCGTGCGCCAATGGCGTTGAGCTCAGGCCGCAGCCTGTCCGAGCGCGGAGACGATGGTGTCGACGACTTCCTCGACCAGGATGCGGTCCTCGCCCTCGCCCATCACGCGGATCACGGGCTCGGTGCCGGAGGAGCGGATCAGGAGCCGACCATGGCCGTTGAGCCGCTTCTCACCGTCGGAGATCGCCGACTTCACGTCGCTGTCGTCGAGCGGCTTGCCGCTCTTGTAGCGGACGTTCTTCAGGATCTGCGGCAGCGGATCGAAGCGATGGCAGACTTCGGAGACCGGACGGCGCAGCTTCTGCACCACCGCCAGCACCTGCAATGCTGCAACGAAGCCGTCGCCGGTGGTGGCGTAGTCGGACAGGATGATGTGACCGGACTGCTCGCCGCCAAGATTGTAGCCGCCACTCAGCATCTGCTCGAGCACGTATCGGTCGCCGACCGGCGTGCGCACGAGATCGAGCCCCTGCCCTTTCAGGAAACGTTCGAGCCCGAGATTGGACATCACGGTCGCGACGATGCCGGGCCGCGCCAGCCGTCCGTCTTCCTTCCAGCTCTGAGCGATCACCGCGAGCAGCTGGTCGCCATCGACGATATGGCCGCGCTCATCGACCAGGATGACGCGGTCGGCGTCACCGTCGAGCGCAATGCCGATGTCGGCGCGCATCTCGCGCACCTTCTTCGACAGCGCTTCCGGCGAGGTCGAGCCGCATTCCTTGTTGATGTTGAAGCCGTCTGGCTCGACGCCGATCGGCACGACGTCGGCGCCCAACTCCCACAGCGCTTCCGGCACCACCTTGTAGGCGGCGCCATTGGCGCAATCGACCACGACGCGCAGCCCGTCGAGCGACAGATCGCGCGGCAGCGTGCGCTTGGCGAATTCGATGTAGCGGTCATGCACGCCGTCGATGCGGCGGGCGCGGCCCAGGCTCGCACTTTGTGCGAGCTTCTTGTCGAGGGACTCGTCGAGCAGCTGCTCGATCTGCCTCTCGACGTCGTCGGACAGCTTGAAGCCCTGCGGGCCGAACAGCTTGATGCCGTTGTCCTCGAACAGATTGTGCGAGGCCGAGATCATGACGCCGAGATCGGCGCGCATCGACTTGGTCAGCATCGCGACCGCCGGCGTCGGCATCGGGCCGACCAGCAGCACGTCCATGCCGACAGAAGTGAAGCCCGCGACCATCGCATATTCGATCATGTAGCCGGACAGGCGCGTGTCCTTGCCGATCACGACCCGGTGGCGATGCTCACCGCGCTGAAACGCAAGGCCGGCAGCCTGGCCGACCTTGAGCGCGAGCTCCGGTGTGATCAGTCCGTTGGCACGACCTCGAATCCCATCGGTCCCGAAATATTTGCGGCTCATAATGAGTCCCCCACGCGGCAACCAGGATTCCCCAAAACAACTACCGGATGCCGTGCACGGCTCCGCCATTCCTGATTTCGCTGGCGTTCTTATAATGCCATCACAGCTAAGATGGCTTCAAGAAATATAATTAATCGTTACGGAACCCGGCCCGCCGCCGGCCTAACAACCTGTTGTTAACACTGGAACTCTTGCCCGAGAGGCCTCGAGAGGCTGGAACCTGCCCCTAATCGGAACGCTTCACGTGCTGGTCGCCGCGGGACGGAGGGGGCTGAGTGACGTTGACGGGATCGGAGGCAGGAAAAGTCTCCTCCAATCCTTCCTCGAGCGCCTCGTCGAGGCGATGCTTCTCATCGGCCTTGGTGGATTTCGGCGCGGATCGCGGTCTGGTCATGGCGGCCTCTTCGCAAACGATTTGGCTGTGCACCCATCCATGCTAGATGACCCCGAATTCCGTTGACGCAAGGACGGGCCGGGGAACGTCATGAAGCATATCACCTGCATCGAAGATCTACGTGCGCTGCACAAACAGCGCGTGCCGAAAGCGTTCTTCGACTATTGCGACCGCGGCTCCTATGCCGAGGAAACGCTGCGCGCCAATCGCGACGATCTCCAGCAGATCAAGTTTCGTCAGCGCATCCTGGTCGACGTCTCCAAGCGAGACACCTCGACCACGATCCTCGGCGAACCCTCGACCATGCCCCTGATCCTCGCGCCGGTCGGGCTGCTCGGCATGCAGCACGGCGATGGCGAGATCCACGCCTGCCGCGCCGCACAGGCTGCGGGCATCCCGTTCACGCAGTCGACGATGTCGATCTGCTCGATCGAGGATATCGCCGCCAATGTCGAGAAGCCGTTCTGGTTCCAGCTCTACGTGATGAAGGATCGCGGCTTCATCAAGGATCTGATCCAGCGCGCGATTGCCGCCAAGTGCAGCGCGCTGGTGCTCACCGTCGATCTCCAGGTGATCGGGCAGCGCCATGCCGACATCAAGAACGGCATGACGGTGCCGCCCGAGTGGTCGCTGTCGAAGCTGATCGATTTCGCGACCAAGCCGACCTGGGTCTCCGGCGTGCTGCGCGGCAAGCGCCGCACCTTCGGCAATATCGCCGGCCACGTGAAGAACACCGAGGATCTCAATCGCCTGGCGGAATGGACCGCCTCGCAGTTCGACACATCGCTGAACTGGAAGGACGTCGAGTGGGTCCGCGGCATCTGGCCGGGCAAGCTCATCATCAAGGGCATCCTCGACGTCGAGGATGCCGAGGAGGCCGCAAAGACCGGCGCGCAAGCCCTGGTCGTCTCCAACCATGGCGGCCGGCAGCTCGACGGCGCGCCGTCGTCGATCGAGGTGCTTCCCGAGATCGCGGATGCGGTCGGCGACAAGATGGAGATCATGTTCGACGGCGGCATCCGCTCCGGCCAGGACGTGATGCGCGCGCTCGCGCTCGGCGCAAAATCCTGCATGATCGGCCGCGCCTATGCCTATGGGCTGGGTGCCGGCGGCCAGGCCGGCGTCGCCAAGGCGATCGACATCATCCAGAAGGAGCTGCTGACGACGATGGGTCTGTGCGGCGTCAACAGGGTCGACGAGATCGACGATCACATCATCGCGGTCTAGGACCACCCGCGCCTGACGTACCGCGTCTTACCACCAGCCCTGTTGCGGCTGCCAGAACTGGCCGCCGCCGCGCCGGCGCGGATTGACGGGTTGCGGGTTCGGGTCACGCGGCTGGAAGAAGAAACCGAAGCCGCCGTTGTTGTCCCAACCATCACCACTCGCAACGGCCATGGGGGCCGTCGGCTTGCGCGTAATAAACCCGCCCTGTGGCTGGTTGTTCAGCACCGCGACGAACTCGGTGCGGTAGTTGGTCTCGCTGCTCAGCGGCTCGTCCGAGATGATGATCGAGGATCGCGGCACTGCGGTCGGCGCGACACGGTCGAGCACGTCCTGCGGGATGGTGATGCGGTCGAGCGCGTCCTTGGCGTCGTCGCCGTTGTCGATCGTGACGACGCTCCAGCGCAGGCCTGAATCGCTCTTCGCCATCGCCGTGAAAATATGAGTGCCGATCGGCCGCTCAGGATTGCGGATCGAGACGGGAACCTCGATGCTCGTATCGAACACCTCGCCGCCGCCGTCCGGCGCGGGCTTATGCGTATTGCGCCGCACGTAGAGCTTCTGCGTCGACCGGCTGATATAGACCGAGACCGGCTCGAGCGCGAGTTTCGCCTCGGTCGCCGCCTTGACGGCGTCGGCCTTTTTGGTCGCCGCCGCCTTGGCGGCATCCTTGGCGGCAGCGGCGGCGTCGCGCTTCGGCTGCGCGTTCGCCTTGGCGGTGTCGAGCTGCGTTGCCGCGTCAGCGGCCTTGGTGGCGGCTTTTTGCTTCAAATCCTCGGCCTTCGCCTTGGCCTGATCCGTCTTGGCGGCGGCGAGCACCTTGTCGGCGTAAGCGAGCTCGGCATCGGCGCTCTTCTTGAGCCGTTCCAGATTGCGCAGCGACGCCGGGAGCGACGCGGCCTCGCGTGCCGTCGACGTGGCAATTTTCTTTGTCTCGTCGGCCACCCTTATAGCCTCCTCGGCCTCGCGGGAGAGCGTATCGGCCCGCGCCGGGGCCGCCGCAATCGCCTCCTTCTTCGGCACGAACAGGGCCGGATGAGAGAAATCGACCGGGGTGGCGTCGTTCGGCGAGATGATCACCCGCATCCCGATGTTCGTCTTGTCGAACAGGTCCTCCGCAAAGCCGTACGGCATCCGCACGCAGCCGTGCGAGGCCGCATAGCCGGGCAGCGGCCCGCCATGCAGCGCGATGCCGTTCCAGGTGATGCGCTGCATGTTCGGCATCCAGGCATCGTCATACATGGTCGAGTGATGGTCCTTGTCCTTCTCGATGACGGCAAAGACGCCGGCCGGCGTCTCGCGTCCCGTGGTGCCGGTCGACACCGGCGCGCGCAGGATCCAGCCGTCAGCGTCGTAGAAAGTGACCTGCTGGCTCTTGATCGACACGATCGCCATGATCGGCTCGCCTGCCGCGCGCGGCGCAACCGCTTCGGCAGCAGGGCGCGCCTGCTTCGCCGCGGCGGCGTCGGTGGTCAGCGCCGTCAGCGCGGCCATCGCCGCGATCGTTACAAGGCCGGCAGGCCGCCAACGCCGCATCGCCACAGTGGATTGCGCCGTCGTCAATCGATTTGCCATGCCGTACCCCGGTTGAAACAGGCGCCTGCCCTCAGCGTCGACTTAAGGCCAGATTGCGATCTTCGGATTAAATAACTGTCGCCATCGCAATTGGCTCCCGAGCATTATCGGCAGCTTCGATGGCAAATCTCTGATATACGACGGCCCGCGCGGGCGGAAGGGTCGCTTTGGGCCAAAATGGACCGGCCGGGCAGCGCGCAAGGCTGCCGGCGCGCCCGCGGCCTTGCGGGCGACCCGGGCGTGGTTCGGCTTAGACGGCTCGCGGATGCCCGAACCCGGACACGAGCCGTGCCGCCCCGGAAATTGACGCCGGCAGTCACATCGGCGGCGTCACCCCGTCGCGGCCGACGTTGACGCGGCCAGCTTCGAGCGAACCGTCCTCCTTCTTCGCCGCGCCGAAGATGATGAGCCTGGCGCCCGGCTTCACCTCGGATTTATCGCTGGCGACGAAGGTGACGATCGGCGTGTCCGGCGGCACCACGATCTTCTTCTCGCCGTCCTTGTACTTGAGCAGGATGTTCTGGCCGTCGGTGCCCTTGACCGTCTCGGCCACTGTCGCATTCGTCATGGTCGAATTGGCGCGCGCATCCCAGGGACGGAAACCTTCGGCCGCGCCGCGCTGGTTCTCCGGGAAGATGTGCACGGCAATCGCCCGCTGCGACCCGTCGGGCTCGGGCATGCCGGTGACGCCGATATAGGAGCCCTCCCTGATCTCCGACAGCGCGGTCTTCACGACGGCGAACACGGCGACGTTGTCGGTCATGCGCACCTCTACGTCGCTGCCTTCGCGGGTCTTGATGCCGAGCATGTTGCCATCGACGGTCTCGATGGTCCCGCGGATACGGACCGTCGGCGCCTGCTGCGCCGACGCGACCGAAGACAGAATCGCAGACGACAGAATGATAGAAGACACAATGGCAATGGTAGCGAGCGAGGCCACGAGCACGCGTGGCCTCCAGGCGTTCAGTTCCTGCATGGCCTGTCCCTCCAGGGCGGTTGCGCCGGTCAATCATCGCAACCCCGGAGCTGGATCCCTATTCCGCTGTCCTGCGCTTTGTTGCGATCACGAAAATCGACGCGCGCATTGGGGGCGCCTCACATCGGCGGCGTCAGGCCATCGCGGCCGACGCTGACGCGGCTGGTCTCGAACGATCCGTCCGCAAGCTGCTTGACGAAGGCGATGATCTTGGCGCCCTCTTTCAGATCCGATTTCTCACCGGGCACGTAGGTGACGACCGGCGTCTCCGAGGAGACGAACACCTTCTTCTCGCCGTCCTTGTATTTGACCAGCAGCGTGTGACCGTCATTGCCGACCACGCTCTCGGCGACCGTCGCATTGGTCATGCTGGAGTTCGGCTTTAGGTCCCAGGGGCGCGAGCCTTCGCCGGTGCCGCGCATGCTTTCCGGAAAGACATGGACTTCGACGGCGTTCTGGCCGCCGTCCGGTCCCGGCACCGTGGTCGCGCCGACGAAGGAGCCGACCTTGATGTCAGAGAGTGCGATCTTGGTGATCCCCGCTACACGAAGATCGGAAGCAACACGCAGCTTGACGTCCTCACCGCTGCGCGACTTCACTGACAGCAGATCGCCGTCGACTTTTTCGATCGTTCCACGCACCCGCGTCGGAACAGGCGCCTGCTGCGCGACGGCATAGAGCGTGGATAGGCCCACCATCGCGACAGCGACAAGCGGACGTGTGAAAGTTGCACGTTGAACAGGCATGACAGTCTCCAAATTGTCCCACGAGGACAGGACCCCGGAGGCCGCGCCCTATTCTCTCAAGATTTTGTGAGATCGGTTTCGACCAGCGCGCGCAACTCCGCCGTCACCTGCGGCCGCTTGCCGAACCACAGCTCGAACCCGCGCACCGCTTGGTGCAAGAGCATGCCGAGCCCGTCGGCGGTCTTCAGCCCGCGCGCCTGCGCGGCCGCAAGCAGTGGCGTGATCAGCGGAACATAGACGAGGTCGGCAACGACCGCCTGTTGCGGCAGGCGCGCGATGTCGAGTTCGAGCGCCGGCTGGCCGCGCATGCCGAGGGAGGTCGTGTTGACGAGCAGCCTTGCCCGCGGCAGCACGTCACCGATTGCGTCCCAGGCCAGGGGCTGCACGCGCGAACCGAACGCCGTTGCAAGCACCTCGGCACGCGCAATGGTGCGGTTGGCGAGATGGACGCGACTGACGCCGCGTTCGAGCAGGCCGAACACGACCGCGCGCGACGAGCCGCCGGCACCGAGCACCAGAGCCTCCTCGGCTGCGTCCCACCCCGGTGCGCTGGCGTCGAGATTGTTGATGAAGCCTTCGACGTCGGTGTTGGTCGAACGCAGCTCACTTCCCGCAAGCCACAGCGTGTTGGCGGCACCGATCGCCTTGGCGCGCGCATCCGGCGTCGAGAGCGCGAGCACGTCTTCCTTGTGCGGGATCGTGACGTTGGCGCCAACGAAACCGTGCAACGACAGCCGCAGCACGAAGTCGCGCAGATCCTCCGGCGGCACCGCCTCGATCACATAGCCGCCCTCGATGCCGAGCGTGCGCAGCCAGTAGCGATGGATCAGCGGTGAGCGCGAATGCGCCGCCGGCCATCCGATCAGGCAGGCTACGGGCGTCTTAGACACGGTTTTCCTCGAAGGCGCAGGTTCGCAACGGTCCCTCCCGGGAGTTTCCCGGCGATCCATTTCGCGTCCGGCCCGCGCTGTCAAGCACGCGAGCGTCGCGCGCGGGCGCCAGCGCGGCGCCTGCGGCAAACTTGCGCCCAGGAAGGGGGGCACCAAGTCCAATGATTTGCAAAGAGGAACGCTGACGGCCGGCCTCGAGGCCGGCCGTCAAGTGAGTGCCACCATCACGCCGCGTCGCGATGTGCGGCGATGATCTGGTCGGCGGCGCGCCCCGTCACCTCGGCCATGTGGTCGAACTGGCGGGTGAAGCTGCCGGAGCCGGCGGTTGCGGAGCGCAGTTCGACGATCAGCTCGCCGATCTCGGCCTCCGGCATCATGGCGCGCACGCAGTCCCAGCCGCTCCAGCCGTCGCGGGTGTCGAAGCCGAGGATCTGGCCGCGCCGCGCCGATAAGATCGCGTTGATCTTGGCGGTCGCATCCGTCGGGCAGACGATCTCGACGACATGGATCGGCTCCAGCAGCACCGGCTGGCATTGCGGCAGGCCCTCGTTGAGCCCGATCCGCGCCGCCGTGCGGAACGCGAGATCGGAGGAATCGACGCTGTGATAGGAGCCGTCGGTCAGCGTCACCGCGACGTCGGTGACGGGGAAGCCGAGCGGGCCGCGCGTCAGGCCGTCGACGACGCCCTCCTCCACCGCCGGGATGTAGTTGCGCGGCACAGCGCCGCCGACCACCTTCTCGGCGAACTTGAACCCTTCTCCACGCGCGAGCGGCTTGATGTCGAGCACCACGTCGCCGAACTGGCCGTGGCCGCCGGACTGCTTCTTGTGCCGGCCGCGCTGGACGATCGGCTTGCGGATGGTCTCCTGGTAACCGATCGCCGGCGGATGAGACTTGACGTTGACGCCGAAGCGGTCACGCAGCCGCTCGCTGGCAACGCGCAAGTGCATCTCGCCCTGCCCCCACAGCACGGTATCGTGGGTCTGGGCGTTCATCACAATGACGAGCGAGGGGTCTTCCTCGTGCAGCCGGGCGAGCGCCTGGCCGAGCTTGACGTCATCCTTGCGGTCGGTGGCCGCGACCGATATCGCAAGCACCGGCGGCGTCGGCTCGACCGCGATCAGCTGAGACGGCTGGGTCTTACCGGTCGAGATCGTGTCGCCGGTCTTGATCGGATCGAGCTTGCCGAGCGCGATCGTGTCGCCGATCTCCGCCGACGGGCGCTTGGTATCATAGGCACCGTTGACGGCAAGAATGCCGGAGATGCGCCCCGCGCCGCCCGAGGCAGATTGCAGCGTGGCGCCGTCGTCGAGATGGCCGGCGAGCAGCCGCGTCAGCGACAGCTTTCCGCCATGCTGCGAATGCAGCGTCTTGAAGACGTAGCCGAGCGCATCCTTGCTGTCGGCCGCGCCAAGCCGCTTGGCGGTCTCGGCGATGCCGGGCGCCTCATGGCGCAGCGCCTTCATCAGGCGGAGCACGCCGTTCTCGCGTGCGGCGGCGCCGAGCAGCACCGGGCAGATCAGGCCCTCGCGCAGCTCGCGAGAGAGATCGTCGAACACGGAATCGCGCGGCGGCTGGATGTCTTCGAGCAATTGCTCCATCAGCGCGTCGTCGTGATCGGCGAGCTTCTCCAGCATCGAGAAGCGGGCTTCCTTCTCGCGGTCGAGATTGCCGCCTTCGAGCGCGATGACCTCTGAGGCCTTATGCTCGCGATAGACGAAGGCGCGCTCGAGCGCGAGATCGACGAAGCCCTCGATCAGCTCGCCATTCCAGATCGGAATCTGGCGCAGCACCAGCGGCACGCGGGAGGCCGGCTGCAATGTCTCGAGCGTCTCGCGGATGCGCTTGTTGGCGCGATCGATCTTGTTGAGAAACAGGAAGCGCGGGATCTTCATCTCCTCCAGCTCGCGCAGGATGATCTGAAGCTGCGGCAGCTTCTTCTCGTCGGCCTCGCAGACCACGACCGCAGCGTCGACCGCGGGAAGCGCCGCGCGCATGTCGTGGGCGAACTCAACGGAACCCGGACAATCGAGGAAAGTGTAGCTGTCCCCCATGAAACTCGTGGTGGCAGCCGTCAGGCCCACAGTCATCTTGTGATGGCGGGCCTCTGGCGTGGCGTCGCCCACCGAAGTACCGGCGTCGACGCTGCCGGCACGCGGGACCGCGCCCGTTCGTGCCAAAATCGCTTCGAGAAGAGTGGTTTTACCGCTTTGGAAAGGGCCCACAAGCGCAATGCACCGTGGACCTCGGGGACTTCTGACGTCTTGTCCCATTCGCCGCCTCCTTCATGTGGAGCTCGGCCCGTGATTGGGTCGGCAAAGGTCGATGCTCTGCCGGTCCCTTCGTTTTGGCAAGCGCGAAACGTCGCTGCGGTGCGTCGTCGCTGAAACGTGTCTGACTGTTAGCGACCCGGCCGCAGTTCCAGGCTTTCGAGGCCCGCGGCGATGTTGAGTCCGACCTGGCCCTGCACGCTGAGCGGCTGAAGCGCGATCGAATTGTTGGAGCCGCCGACCAGTACGTTGCCTCCTAAGCCGACGCCGACCGACGCGCTGCCTTGCGCGCCGGCATAGTTGCCCGAGAGGTCGCCAGGCCCGAGGCGGTCGACCGGCGCGAACACACCCCACGCCAGCGCCGTCTCCTGGGTGATGCCGAGGTCGAGACCGACTTTGCGAATGGTCGCGACGTAGCGATCCTCGGGCAAGCCCTCGGCCCGCAGCACGCAGCCGAGATTGGTCACTGATCCAACCACGAAGCCGATGCTGGCGCCGCCGCGGCATTCGAGCACGCCGACCCGTACCATCCGCTGCTGCGCGCTCGCACCTGTGACAGACGCGACGAGGCCAAGCGCGGCAAGCCCGGCGAGGAGGAGTGAACGGCGCATGAAAGGTCTCCGGCTATGATGTGATGCGAGCAGAGAAGGCGCCGCACCCGCGGCGCGCGAAGCGTCTATGCCACAATAATCTTGGTGGTTCCAGATCGGACACATCTAAAACCGAATTCGCGGAGGGAGCCCCTCACCCCACCATCTCCCCGTAAGAACGGGGCGAGGGAGCGAGAGAACCGTGCGCCCCTTACGGTGGAGAATAAGTAGAACGCGCTATCGGGCGCGACTTAATCTCTCCCCGCCCTTCAGCGGGGAGAGGTCGGATTGCGAAGCAATCCGGGTGAGGGGCAAGGCGCAATGCTGACCCAAGCAAGGATCCATCCGACTCGCATGCGAGCATTCGCCCTATCGTTCGAAGCACATAAAAAGGCCCGCCGAAGCGGGCCTTTTCTATTCTTGTCGCGATAGGCTTAGCGCAGGTTGCCGCAGAAGCGCTGGATGCGTTTGCAGGCGTCTTCGAGATCGGAGGTCTTGGTCGCGTAGGAGATGCGGAAGGCCGGACCGAGGCCGAAGGCCGAGCCCTGCACGACCGCGACGCCTTCGCTCTCGAGGAGCTCAGTGACGAACGCCTCGTCGTTTCCGATCACCTTGCCCGACGGCGCGGTCTTGCCGATCGTGCCGGCGCAGGACGGATAGACGTAGAACGCACCCTCGGGGCGCGGGCACTCGATGCCGTTCGCCTGGTTGAGCATGGAGACGACGAGGTCGCGGCGCTCCTTGAACACCTTGTTGTTCGCGGGGATGAAATCCTGCGGACCGTTCAACGCTTCCACCGAGGCCCACTGCGCGATCGAGCACGGGTTCGAGGTCGACTGCGACTGGATGGTCGACATCGCCTTGATGAGCTGCGCCGGACCGCCGGCATAGCCGATGCGCCAGCCGGTCATGCAGTAGGCTTTCGAGACGCCGTTCACGGTGAGCGTGCGCTCGTAGAGCTTCGGCTCGACCTGCGCGACGGTGGTGAACTGGAAGTCGTCATAGACGAGGTGCTCGTACATGTCGTCGGTCATCACCCAGACATGCGGATGCCTCACCAGCACGTCGGTGAGCGCCTTCAGCTCGGCCTTGGTGTAGGCCGCGCCGGTCGGGTTCGACGGCGAGCACAGGATGACCCATTTGGTCTTCGGCGTGATCGCACGCTCGAGCGCTTCGGCCTGGAGCTTGAAGCCGGCCGCGGCGGTGCAGACCACCGGCACCGGCTCGCCGCCGGCGAGCGCGACCATCTCGGGATAGCTGACCCAATAGGGCGCCGGGATAATCACCTCGTCGCCCGGATTGATGGTCGCCATCAGCGCGTTGTAGAGCACCTGCTTGCCGCCGGTGCCGACGATCACCTGGTTCGGCTTGTAGCTGACGCCGTTCTCGCGCTGAAATTTCGCGATGATCGCTTCCTTCAGCTCGGGGATGCCGTCGACCGCGGTGTACTTGGTCTTGCCGGCTTCGATGGCGCGGATCGCGGCCAACTTGATGTTGGCGGGCGTATCGAAGTCGGGCTCGCCGGCGCCGAGGCCGATGACGTTGCGGCCCGCCGCTTTCAGCGCGCGTGCTTTATCCGTGACCGCGATGGTCGCGGACGGCTTCACACGGTCGAGCGCAGCGGCAAGGAAGGACATCATCATCTCCTGGCGAGCGTCGTGAGCTCTTGGGCGTCACGACTCTGATTGTGGGAATGGATGTACCCTAGGACGGGTGCCGCTGCACCGCAAGAAACTTCGGCCCAATCCGGCAAAAGTTTACGGATCCGAGCCGGAGAGGCCCCGAATTTGGGCAATATTCCTAAACTTTGCTGCCGGAATCGCTTATATCCGGCAAGAATTGTCCTCCGAGCAATTTTGCTCTTTGCCGAACTGCAAGCTGCCATTTCGGCAAGGCCGTGCAACTTGACGATGCGAGGCATCCCGGATCGATTGCGCGGCTGATAACGCAACCATTCGATCCCGGCATGTCATCGCCGGCGTACAGCGATCGCGGTCTGACGCAAGCGTGATGCGAATTGTTCTGTCGTGTTGAAATGATTTTTTGCGGCGTTGCAGTGCAGTAGCGATTTCAAGTTTTTCTAGCACGCGGCCCTTGCGGCGGATTCGCAACGGCATCATTGTTTAGCCGCGCTGCAGGGCAACAAGCGGCGCATCTTCCCGTCACCGGATCAGAACCTCTCGAATGTACAAGCTCTATTCGATGCAACGCTCCGGCAACAGCTACAAGGTCCGCCTTGCATTGGCGCTGTTGAACGTGCCCTACCAGGCAATCGAGATCGACATTCTGCGCGGAGAGAGCCGCACGCCGGATTTTCTTGCAAAGAATCCTTCCGGCCAGGTGCCGCTGCTCGAGGTCGGCGACGACCGCTACCTCGCCGAGTCCAACGCCATCCTCTGGTACGTGGCCGGCGGCACGCCGCTCGCGCCCGAGCAACGCATCGACCGCGCCGAGGCGCTGCAATGGATGTTCTTCGAGCAGCACGCGCTCGAGCCCAACATCGGCGCAGCCTATTTCTGGTTGTCGCTGGTCAAGGGCGGCCGCGACCTCCAGACCCACGCGCTGGAGGACTGGATGGAGCGTGGCTATGGCGCGCTCCAGGTGATGGAAAACCACCTCAAGACCGCCGAGTATTTTGCTGCGCGTCAGCTCACCGTCGCCGACATCGCGCTCTACGGCTACACCCATCTTGCCGACCGCTGCGACTTCGACCTCTCGACCTTCCCGGCGATCCGGGCCTGGCTGAAGCGGGTCGAGCAGGCGCCCGGCTTCGTGTCGATGGACTGGCGGCCGGCCGATGTCGACGATCCCGCGAGCATCGCCGCGAGCGCCTGAGCGGACTTTAGAATACCGGGCACAACGTTAACTTTTGCCACGATCTCGCCATGTTCGGCGCGATCGCTGCCCAAATGTTGCCGGTTGAAATTGTGACATTGGTTTGCGTCGCGGGTGATTCGCTCGCGCGTTGAAGGATTTAGACCATGGCTCGGGCGTCCGGCATGGTCGGCTTTCAGGGCCGACCTGCCCCCGTCGTCTCTTCCCGGCTGACAGGTGCCGTCGCGGCATCACTCGCGATCGCGGCGCTGTCGCTGTGCGTGATCGTCGCCCTGATGGTAATGACGACCCGGGCGACCATGGCGATGGGGCTTGCGGGCTGACCCTCGTTCCATCCCGGGCCACCACTCGGCACTTTCGTTGCCGGCCTGCGCAGACCGGCACCGCGACAGGACATTGATGAAGTCACCGGTGATCATCGTTGCAGCGACCCTGACCGCGGCCATCCTGGTCGCGGCATCGCTGTTGATTTTCGCCGGCACGCGCAAGAACACGGGCTCCTCGACGCTGAACATTCCGGCCGTGCACGGTCAGGTGGTGGCGTGAGGCGCGCACGCCAGCGTAGCGCGCTCGGTCAAACACGCGGCGACTTGGCTTAAAATCCGCAGAAAGCTCTGCGCGCCGCCGCAGCTACGCCTTAAGCATCGCAAGCGAAATCACACCGCAACGATGCAACGATCGGCCAATCTCCGCACGTTAGCTCGTCAGGGAGCAAGACAGGGCCATGCGGTTCGGACGGCGTACGATACCCGGTCCGGCGCTGACGGCAGCGACGGCGCTGCTGGCGCTCCTGCTCGATCGTTATCTTCCCGTCCCCGCACCCGCACCGCTGTTCGTCTGCATCGTTGCCTTTGCCGGCTCGCTCTCCGGCTTCGCCTCCGCCATGGTCAGTGCGACTGTTGCGGTGATAGGCACGGCGCTGTTCTTCCTCAATCACGGTGGCGTGCCGGGCTACACCACGACCGATCTCGTCCGGCTCGGCCTGCTGGCAATCACGGTAGCCGCCACCGCAGGGATTACCGGGCTGATGCGCGAGCGCCTGCTCGACGCCTTTGCGCTGGAGCGCCGGCACTACGCCACGGCGGCGCGCCTGTCGGCGGCGCTCGACCAGGTCGATATCGGCATTGTTTTGCTCGATGCAGAAACCCGCGCCGAGTTCATCAACCGCGCCTTCCGCGACTATTTCTCGCTGCCCGACGAGAAGGCCGAGAGCCGGCCGCCCTTCATCGCGCTGATGTATCACGGCCGCGATACGGGCGCCTTCGAGCTACCGGAAGACGAACTGAGCGCCTTCATCGCCGAGCGCATGGAGATGGTCAGGATCGGCGACGCCACGCCGATCAATATCAAGCTCCGCAATGGCGAGGTGCTGCGCTTCGTCTGCGCCGCGCTGCCCGATGGCGGGCGCATGCTGAGCTACACGCCGGTGACCGACCTCGTCCGCCACACCGATACGCCATCGCGCGCCGATTACTATCGCTCGCTGCGCGATCCCACCGGCCGCAACCTGATCCGTTATTTGCGCGTCGCTGAATAGCGCGATTGATCAGCGCGGCGAACATCCCGTATGAATGAAGGTACTGGCTTTTCGCCTCGCATTCCTCGATCGCGGAATTTTCTCATGTCCCTCACCATTCGGGCCGTCACCCAGCAAGATTACGATCAATGGCTGCCGCTGTGGGACGGTTACAACGCGTTCTACGGCCGCTCGGGTACGACCGCGCTCGCGGGCGAGATCACGCGCATGACGTGGGCGCGCTTCTTCGATGCCTATGAGCCCGTGCATGCGCTGGTCGCCGACAAGGACGGACAGTTGCTCGGCCTCACGCATTATTTGTTTCACCGCAGCACGACGGCGATCGAGCCGTCCTGCTATCTCCAGGACCTGTTCACGGCGGAAGCCGCGCGCGGCCAGGGCGTCGCCTCGGCGCTGATCTACGCCGTGTACGAGCGCGCGAAGGCCGCGGGCTCGCCCCGCGTCTACTGGCAGACGCATGAGACCAACCTCACCGCGCAGCGCCTCTACGACAAGGTGGCGGAGCGCTCCGGTTTCATCGTCTATCGCAAGATCTTCTGACCCGGGAATTTTGCAACCTGTGGATAAGTGAGGCTGTCACCCGCACGTAACATTGCGGGACTAGGCTCCCGCTTGCGCCTGATCAGGCCCCCCGTCACCGATCAAGCGCCCAAGCGGTCCCCGTCAGTCGCCGCGTCTGACCGGGGCCGCATTTTTTTGTGCGCATGGCAGCACCGCGGCCGTCGCCTTGCTGGTCGAGCGCACGGCCGTCAGAATGGGGCCTCGCCCGCACGTTCCTCTGACAGGACCTCTCATGGAAATCCGCAATCTCGGCGCCTCCGGCCTGCGCGTCTCCGCCGTCGGCATCGGCTGCAACAATTTCGGCCAGCGCACTGATCTGGAGACCTCGCGCAAGGTGATCCACCGCGCGCTCGATCTCGGCATCACCCTGTTCGACACCGCCGACATCTATGCCGGCATGGGCGGCTCGGAGACGGTCTTGGGCAACGTGCTCGGTGACCGCCGCAAGAACATCGTGCTTGCGACCAAGTTTTCCAAGCCCATGGCGAGCGACGGCACCAAGCAGGGTGCCTCGCGCCGCTACATCATGAGCGCCGTCGAGGCGAGCCTGAAGCGGCTGAAGACCGACTATATCGACCTCTACCAGCAGCATGATTACGACCCGCTGACGCCGCTGGAGGAGACGCTGCGCGCGCTCGACGATCTCGTGCGCCAAGGCAAGGTCCGCTACATCGGCAATTCGAACTTCCCGGCTTGGCGTATCGCAGAGGCTGAGTTCACCGCGCGTGCGATGAACGTCGGCCGCTTCATCTCTTGCCAGGACGAATACAGCCTCGTGGTGCGCGACATCGAGAAGGATCTGCTGCCCGCCGCGCAGGAGTACAAGCTTGGCCTCCTGCCGTTCTTCCCGCTGGCGAGCGGTCTTCTGACCGGAAAATACCAGCGCGGCGCGGCGGCGCCTGCCGATACGCGCTTTGCCAAGGCGCCGGCGTTGCGCGACCGCTACGTCACGCCGCGCAACGAGGAAATTGTCGAGAAACTCCAGGCCTTCGCCAAGGCGCGCGGCCATACCATGGTCGAGCTCGCCTTCTCCTGGCTGGCGGCGCGCCCGCAGGTGGCGAGCGTGATCGCAGGCGCCACCCGTGTCGAGCAAGTCGAGGAGAACGTCAAGGCGATCGCCTGGAAGCTCAGCACGGACGAGCTCGCCGAGATCGACGGGATCACCAAAGGCTGACGCTTGGCACCGCGGCGCGCTAAAGCGCGATGAGATTAGGTTGAATCGTCATCGCGCTTTAGGTTGTTGTTTGAGCATGATCTCCGCGCAAACGCGTACCGCGTTTGTCGCGAGGGAAAACCGCTCCACACTTTTCCGGATCATGCTCTATTTCGCGCCGCGCCCCACGGTCTGCATCACCTCAAAGCCTTCGAACTGGGGATGGCCGAGATAGAGCGGCTTGTTGTCGCCGGCTTTGTGATGCGCGGCGCGAAACGCCTCCGACTTGGTCCAGGCCTCGAACGCCGCATAATTCGCCCACACGGTATGCGAGGCATAGAGCGTGTGATCCTCGGCTTCCGGCCCTCTCAGCAGATGAAACTCGATGAAGCCCGGCACCTTGTCCAGATGCGTGTCGCGTGACAGCCACACCTGCTCGAAGGCCTTTTCCGACCCCTTGGCGACACGGAAGCGATTCATGGCGATGTACATTTTTGATTTCTCCTGACGTAAGGGGAATTCGGCTCTCTCACTCCCTCTCCCCGTTCTTACGGGGAGAGGGTGGGGTGAGGGGCTGCATCCGCAAGTTCGGTCTGAATTGTACGCAGAACGCCGTCGATATTGCCGAGGACGTCGTTGTTCCAGAAGCGAAGAATCTTGTAGCCCTTCTCTCTCAGCCGTTCATCTCGGACGGCATCTGCTGCAGATTCATTGTGCTGCCCGCCGTCCACTTCGATGATGAGCCGCTTCTCGCGGCAGACGAAGTCGCAGATGAAGCCGATGATCGGCTCTTGCCGCACAAACTTGTTGCCGTCCATGCGGCGGTTGCGGATACGATTCCAGAGGACTGTCTCTGCGTCGGTCTGATCGACGCATAGTCGACGTGCGAGTCGGATGGACTTCTGATCGTTGCTACGCATTGCCTTGCCCCTCACCCGGATCGCTGCGCGATCCGACCTCTCCCCGCGAAAGAGCGGGGAGAGGTTAAGAAACCAGCCCCCTCATCGGTCTTGCGCTGGCGCTGTCCGGGAACACGGTCTCGGCGAGCACGCGATCGTTCAGGCCGAACTGGTCTTGCAGCACGCCCTTGATCACGGCGCGCAGGTCGGTCGTCGGCTTGAGGTCGCGGCCCTCATAGAGGTTGGCGAGCTTCAGTCCCGGCCAGTCGGAGATCACACGGCCGCCTTTCACGGCGCCGCCGGCGAGCAGCGCGATGGTGCCCGTGCCGTGGTCGGTGCCGTCCGAGCCGTTGATGCGGGCGGTACGGCCGAATTCGGTTGCGACCACCACGACCGTGTCGCGCCAGCGATCCCCCAGGCCGCTTTCGAACTCGGCGAGCGCGCCGTCGAGGCCGCCGAGCAGGAATGCGAGCCGCCCAACCGCACCGCCTTCGTTGGCGTGCGTATCCCAGCCGTCGAACGCGAGTGCGGCGATGCGCGGGCCATCATCGGCCGCCATCAATTTTGCGGCGCCCTTCGCGACCAGGCGCATTTGCGCGACCGCGTTGCCTCCCTTCGGCTTCATGTCGTCGCCGCTTGCGGCCTTCTCGAGCTGCAAGCCTTGCGACAGCGCGGATGCAAGCGCAGGATCGCGGTGACGATAGAGATCGACGAGCCGCATCGCGGTGTCGTCATCGGCCTGCGGCAGCGCGACCGGCGCCCAGCCGACGGTTGGCGCAGCCCCGCGCAGCACCAGCGGCGTGGTCGGTCCAACCGCGAGCCCGCTGGAGACGCGCTCGCCGCGCGGCAGCGCTTCCAGCGCGCGATTGAGCCAGCCGGACTGCACGCGGCCGGGCCCCGCATAGCCGCTTTCGAGCACGTCCTGGCCGTCGAAATGCGAGCGGTCGCGGTAGGGCGTCGACACTGCGTGGATGACCGCGGCATGCTTGTCGCGATACATGCGCGCGAATTCCGGCATCGACGGATGCAGCGCGAAGAACGAATCCAGCAGGAGTGCAGGGTGCTCGCCGTCGCGAGTCAGCGCGATCGAGCCGTGCAGGCCGGCATAATCGGGATCGCCGACCGGCGCGACGGTCGCAAGGCCGTCGAGCGCGCCGCGCAGGATCACTACGATCAGGCGGGGATCGCGACCGTCGGCCGCGCGCGCGAATTTCGGCAAGTAGGCCCAGGCGGCGAAGGAGGCGCCGCCAAGCAGTAGCGCGCGGCGCGAGGGGAGGAGCCGGTTCTCGGCACAATCCATCGTCATCTCCTCTGCAGTTCCGGCGACATCAGGAGCAGCGCCAGTGCCTGCTGGCGCGATTCCGCGCGCTCGATGGTCCGCCGCGTCTCGGTCGAAGCCGCATCCGCCGCGGCAAATTCCAGCAGATCGAGCGGGTCCATGTTGTTGCCGAGCCGCGAGCCGATCTGGACGGCGATGTCGAGGCGGAGCTTCATGCCCTCGGGCGCAGCCCAGGCGGCGTTGGTGTCGGGAAATCCGTTCGGCCCGGCCGGCGACCACAGCGGCTGTCCGAGCAGATTGAGGCTATTGAGATATTGTCCGGGATCTTCCGGCACGCGCGCGAGCAGCCTGCCGCTCGCGACCAGGAATTCGTAAGGGCTGCGCATCTTGGTCAGCGGCGCAGTCCACGCCTCGTTGGAATCGACGAGCGCCGTCGCAAGCGCCTTGAGGTCGCCGTCGGTCTTCGTGAATACGTCGCGCAGGCGCGCCACGAGCGCGGGCGGCGGATCGTCCGCAACGAAGTGCCGGGCGAACTTCGTGGCGATGAAGTTCGCGGTCGAGGGATGGCGCGCGATATCGGCGAGCGCCGCTTCGCCCTGCGCGAGCCCCGCCGCGTCATAGGTCTTGCCGAGCAGCCCCTGCGGTCCCGGCTGATGGGCATTGGCGTTGAACACGAAATTGCCGGGCTCGCCCAACCGGCCCTGCCGGCCCGCAAAAGTCCACCCCGTGATGATGCGCGCGAGCGAGGTGACGTCCTCCTGCGTGTAGCCGCCATTCACGCCGAGCGTATGCAGCTCCATGATCTCGCGCGCGAGATTTTCGTTGAGCCCGCGCTTGCGATTCTGGCCCGCGCGTGAATCCGGCCCCAGCGATTGCTGGTTGTCGAGGAAGAACAGCATCGCCGGATGCTGTTCGACAGCCTTCAGCATGTCGGCGAAACGGCCGAGCACATGGGGGCGGATCGCCTCGCGCTCGAACGAGCCGGCCCAGATCCGCGCCAGCTCGCCCTTGGCTGCCGAGATGCAGAAATGGTTGGACCAGAACGCAACCAGGCGCTCGGTGAAGCCGCAATCGGCGAGCGTGGCGCGTTGCAGCCGCGCCAAGGCCTCGGCGCGAAACGTCTTCTGGATCACATTCAGCGGCTGCGGCGCAGGCTTTGCGGCGGGCGGCGCCGCATTGGGCTGCATGGCATCAGCGGGTTTTGCCGCCGCATCAGACGCCTTCATCTGCGGCGACTGGCCGGCGATATCCATCGCAACCGCGTTGAGCGACAGGTTGCGGCGCGCTGCGGGCTTCTGATCGGCTGGCGTCGGCGGCGCGCCCTGGGTTTGCGGCGGCGGCCCTTCACCTGGTTTCGCTTCACCAGGTTTCGATTCACCTGGCGTGCCGGACTTGGCGGCGGCCTCGCGCGCCGCTTTCACCTGCGCCTGATATTCGAACACGGCCTGGCCGAGTTGCGGCGTCGATTGCAGGCCCGGCGCTTCCAGCAGCACGCCATTCGGCCGGCCCAGCTCCGACTTCACGAAACCGCGCGGGTCGGAGGCCGCATTGATGAAATCGCCGGATGCACCGCCGCGCGCGCCGAAACCGAACCGGTTGAGTGCAACGAGTGCGGCTTGCGAATCGCGGGCCATTGTTCTGTCCTTGCACTTCCTTGCGGCATGCGCGCCGACTACTATACCGCCGACAATGATGAACCCGGCATGAAAATGTCAGCGAAGCTTCGGCGCCAACGATGACAAATCGGAAAGAAATCCTCACCGCCCGCGCCGCACCTTTGCGTCAAATCGTGTGTTCCCGCTGCGGCACGGCGTTTTCATGCGCACTCTCGGGCTCTTGCTGGTGCGCCGAGGAGACGGCGCGGCTGCCGATGCCGACCGACGCCGAAGATTGCCTGTGCCGCGATTGTCTGCGCAAGGCAGTCAGTGAGACGGCGAAGGATTCTGGTCGCGAAAACTGATGTGGCCGCCTTAGAACTCCCTTTACCTTCGTCGGCTGGAACCCGCAGCTTCATGCATCTCTTAACCAGACACGGCTAGGTTGTGCGACGTCAATTCGAGTACGCCGCATGAGTCGTTTCATCCTGTTCACCTGCATGGCCTTCGTCACCGCCTTCGTCGGCGTCTCCTGGGCATTGCGTGGATTTCCCACCACCTCCTATTCGCCGATCGGCGAGTTGAAGCCGACGCTCACCGCAACATTCGGCGACGAGAGCGCGAAAGCGTATGAGCGCAAGGCGTGGGAGGCGGAGCACACCGCAATGAGCGACAAGGACCCGAAGCTCGACGCGCTGCGCATGGACGCCTTGCAGGCCGGCACCGCCTACGCCATGTCGCCTTGCAACAGGACGATGGAAGGCCAATTTGATCGCGGCCACGTCGGCCTATGCGCGCGGCTACATGAAGATCTACGACTGCCCGAACCCGGCCATGGGTATGTTCTGTAGCGAACAGAAGCGCGACCAGGCCAACGCGGCGTATTCGACGTCGCTCGACGTGCGCGTCAAGGCGGCGCTCGCGGAAGCCTTCGAGCAGAAGGGCGTGGTCAAGGAGGATTTCCCGGAGGACAACCGTTTTGCCGTACTGGCATTCGCCGGCCCCGGCCTGTGGTCTGATCCCTCGCCCGTATGCCTGCCGCGGCAGCGCATGACAGCGAGCCCCAGATGAGCCGCATCTGGTTCGTCGTCTGGGCGATCATCGTTGTGCAGGTCGCGGCGTGGGCGTTTGCACCGGATCCGAAGGCCCCGCAAGCACCCGCAAGCGACGGTCCAGGGTATGGCAGCAGCGAGAAATATTCGGTTGACGCCAGAGTGAGCCAGCGTGCCGACGCAATCGCTGCGCTGGAACGTCCCTATGGGGCTCGCTGCACAGACGACGGCCGCAAGCAGTTCATCGGCGGCCTCAACGAATACTACTATCAGCGCCAGAACCAGATGGAGCGCTATCCCGAAACATTCGGCAAGCCCGGCGCTGACTACATCGCCAGGCAATGGTCGACGGGAGAGGACCAGCGCATCGATCGACTGACCCAGGAAGCCTATGCGCAAGGCTATCTGAAGCTGTCGGACCTGAACAACGTCGCACGCAAGATGGTCGAAGCTGTCGTCAGGAACGAGCGCGTGATCGCGAAAGCCTGCGCGGGGTGACCGGCGCTGGCTCTACACCGGGTGGCCCGGCGAGTTGCGCGCCATGCCGTCGAACGCGTCGAGCAGCTTTTCGCGCCAGGCGTAGACGGGATCGTCAATCTCCAGCAGCTTGAACGGGCTCACCACGCGCGCCCATTGGAATCCGCCGAACACGATGTAGTCGGCATAGTTCGGCGCGCTGCCGCCGAGGAAGGCTTGCGTCTTCAGGGCGAGACGCATGATGTCGAGCGATTTGCGGAAGGCAATGACGGCGGTGTCGCGGCTCGCCATGATCTCCTCCAGCGGCCTGCCGAAGCGCGCTTCACGCGTCCGGCGGAAATAATCCGCATCGACCTGTGCCAGGTTCTTCGGAATGTCGGCGATGATCAACGGAAAGATGCCGCCGACGATCGCGATGTCGCCCCATCCGTTCAGCATCCGCGCCATGGCGCGGCCGCCCTCCCCGCCGAACAGCGACGGACGATCGGGAAAGGTGTCTTCGAGATAGTTGGCAATGGTCCAGGAATCGACGACCGGCCTGTCGTCGTGCAGCAGCACCGGAACCCTTTCCGAGCCGTGCGCCGTGATCGCGGCTTTCTCGGTGAAGCGCCAGGGCAGCGTGTCGGCGGCGAGACCCTTATGCGCAAGCGCCATGCGCGTGCGCCAGCAATACGGACTGAAGGGCCGCCCGGCGTCGGTGCCGACGAGTTCGAAGAGTTTGAGTGACATGAGTGGCCCCGCTGCTGTGATTAGCGGAGAGAGTAACCGTCACCGCAAGGAGCGCAAGTGAAGTAGCAATCCAGATTGCCGCGGCAGCGAAATTCTTGCTTCGCTTTACTCACTGCGCCGGCGTCACTGTGATGGTTCTGACTTCGGTCTTCTGCATGCTCCGGCCGAGCGCGCGCGCCGAGGTCACGGACTTGTCGGTGATCTTGCGCGTCATGCCGTCCTCGACCTCGAGCACAGCGCGCTCGTCGAGCGAGAGCACCATCTGCTTGACGATGTCGTCGATCTGCTGCGGCGTCGCGCTGTTGCCGGCGGCGGCCATCAGCTTCTTCATCAGCGACTGCGTGAACTCCTTCAACGCTGCGGCGTCGTAAGAGGTGGTGTTGACATAGGTGCGCTTGCCGGTGGCAGCATCCGCCTCGGTCAGCTCGAAGCTGGCGTTGGATTTCATCGCACCGCCGCCGAGCGGACTATCGACCGTATCGGTCGAGCGCCTGACCTCGCCCCGCTTCATGCCGGTCACCTGCGCTTTTGCCAGTTGCGGCAAATCTTCGACGTAGCTGGTCGCGGCCTTGTCGGCGTCAACTTCAACGAAGCCCGCCATGATCTGGTTGAGCAGGGCGACAAGCTGCGGCTTGTCCTTGTACGGCTCAGTGAGGCTGCCGGCCATCCTGCGCACGGCGGCCTTGGCCTCATCGAGATTGTCGACACGCACCGGCCTGCCGTGCACATCGGTGGTGACCTTGATCGGGACATCGTCGAGCGCCTTCGCGACGGAACGCACCAGCGGCAGCGTCGGATCGTTGCCCTCCGCCGTGGTGCCGCGATGGACATAGGTGATGCGAAAACCGTCGGCGACCTTCGCATCGAAGGTCATCTCGGCACGCGACTTGAGCAGCGAATTCCGCGTGCCGCCCTCCGCCCTGGCCTCGTCGGTGCTGGTTTCGGTTTCGATGATCCAGCGGCTGCCGACCGGCGGATCGAAGGGACGCTCGGGCGGCTCTGCGGCGCAGGCGGTGTGAAGTGCGAGGGCGGCGAACGCGGCGGCGAACGTCCCGGCACGGCGGATGGTGTCAAACTGCGGGTGTATCATGCGTCCCTCCAGCCCTTGGTGGTGGTGTGGAGGGAATGGGTTCAATTACCGTCCGTTCGCGCGCAGCAACTTCTCGCCGTCCTCCGTCACTGCGATGATCAGGCCCATGCCGGGCAGCGTCTCCCGCGCGACATAGCCGCGGTCGGCGGCGTCTTCCCAGATCGTCAGGCGCGGGCAGGAGGTCTTCCAGGTCGAAATCACCTCGGCATAGGCGCGCGGCTCGCGCGCGATCCATTCGACGAAATCGAGCACCAGCGGGTCTGCGCCGTCAGTCATTGCACACCTCCGTTCTCAAAGGCCGCCATCACGGGCGTACGGACCAGAAGCCAGCTCCCATAGGCGATGTAGTAGCAGGCGATCGTGGTGATCAGCCGCGTCGCCCAGACGCGGTATTGCTGGTCGGTCATCGCCTCAAGGAGGCGCCGAGCCAGCGAGGTGCCGAGCATCGAGGCCGCGATCGCGACCCCCGCGAGCACCGGATCGAGCGTCGCCGCCTGATCGATGATGCCGCCGAAATAAAGCAGCTTCGTGAAATGGCTCGCGACCTGGCAGGTCGCTTTCGTCGCCACGATCTCGCGCCGGCCGAACTTGCCGCCGAGGAAGAAGGTGTCCATCAATGGACCCGAAACGCCGGTCATCAGCATCAAACCCATGCAGATCGAGCCGTAGAACGTGCCCTGCCAGATGCTGTCCGGGTTCGGCTTGATTCCTGAGGGCATCATCCGCGCCATGAACGGCGTCACGCCGAGCAGGAGCAGCGCGACCGGCTTGTCCGGCACGTAGCGCGTGATCGACCAGAGCGCCAAGGCCAGCGCGCAGCCGATCAGATAGACGAACACCGGCCGCCAGCGGATATGCGCCCGCCACAGGAATGCGCGCCAGCCGTTCGAGGCCATCTGCGTGATCGCGTGCAGCACCATCGCGGTCGGCAGCGGCATCAGCGCCAGCAGCACGCCGATCAGGATCAGCCCGCCCGCCATGCCGAACAGCCCCGACAGGAACGCCGTGGCGACCATCAGTAATCCGAGGGCAGCGATCATGATGGGCGTCACGAGAAAATCTCCGTTGGGCTCTGCGAGTAAGGGACGCAAATTGCTAGTTCTCCCTTGCCCCGCTGTCGCGAGGAGAGGGTGGGGTGAGGGGCTGCTTCCGCGAATTCGGCGCGAGAAGGACTCGCGGAGACTCCCCTCACCCGATCGCTTCGCGATCGACCTCTCCCCGTAAGAACGGGGCGAGGTGAAGTGCAGCACGCGTCGCGAAAATCGCCTTCAATTCTTGTGCCTCGCTTGTGGAACTCAGGCAAACTGAGTTATCTTGGCCTGGCATCAGCTTTCCTGAGGGTACGGCGCTTGCGACGGCTGCTCTTTCTCAACGGCATCAAGGCATTCGAGGCGGCGGCGCGGACCGGCAGCTTTGCCGCGGCAGGCGTCGAGCTGAGCGTCTCCGCCGCCGCGGTCAGCCGCATGGTGCACCTGCTCGAGGAGCGCCTCGGCGTCGCGCTGTTCGAGCGCAAGGCCAACAAGCTCGTGCCGACGCAAGCGGGCCGCGCCTATCAGAGCGGGCTGACACCGATCTTCGATGCGCTGGCAAGCCTCACCGCGCAGGTGACGGCACCCTCCAGCGTGCGCGTGCTCACCATCGGCGTCGGCCACACCTTTGCAATGCGCTGGCTGATCCCGCGTCTTTCCGAGTTCCGCAGCGAGGAGCCGGATATCGAGGTGCGCTTCACCACCGGCGGCGCGGCGGTGCCGTTCGGCGAGGATTGGAGCTGCGGCATCAAGCTCGGCACCGGTGACTGGCCGGGACTGGTCGCCGAGCCGCTGTTCGCCGGCGACCTCACGCCGGTCTGCGTACCTCGCCTGGCCACATCCCTGAAGCGGCCGGCCGACCTCAAGGGCCCGAGCCTGATCCGCGTCGCGCATTCGCCGGAGGACTGGCCGCTTTGGCTGAAGGCGGCGAATGTCAGCCGCGTCACCGCGCGCGGACCCGAGTTCGAGTTCTACGGCCAGGCCTTGCAGGCCGCCGTCGACGGGCTCGGCATCGCGATGGGCATCCGCCCCTATATCGACGACGATCTCGCCGCCGGCCGGCTGGTGGCACCGTTCGACCTCTCGGTGCCCAAGGGCATGCGCTGGTATCTGGTGTATCGCAGCTTCCAGACCGAGCAGCGCGACTTTGCCGCGTTCCGCCGCTGGATCATGCGCACCGCCGCGGAACCTGCCGTGCGCCCACGCAAGGGCGCGCGCCTCGCCGCGCGCGCCTGAGGCGAAAAAGCCGCCTCCGTGTGAACGGCTTCACACGCGCTTTCGCGCGGACGTGGTCTCCTAACCCTCCAACGAGAAATTGGGGACTACGAATGACGACGCTTTACGACGGCTTTGACATCGAATCGTTCGAGGCTGGCAAGGGCCTGTGGCATGCCCGCATCCGGCGAGCCGACTTAAGCCTTCTCGCCATCGACGGCGTGCTGTTTCCGGCAATGGAGGTCGGTTTCGCCTGGCCCGATCCGGAAGCCGCGATCGCCGATGCCAAGCACCATATCGACCGCTTCCGCCGGCGGACGGAGCACGACGACGAGGGATTTTGACCGGGATATTTTTGACACAGCGCGCTGGCGAAACGAGGACTGAAGTCATGTCGCAGATCGAGTTCGAAGAGACGCAACCGCTGGCCCAATCCTGTCACCGATCCGTGCTGTCGAGCTGCCCGGAATGCGCCGGCGAGCTCGCCGTGCTCCGGGTGATCAGCGGCCGCGCCGGCTGCGAGTACTGGACCATGCGCTGCACCCATTGCGGCGGGATCCATCTCGACATCGTCCCACCGCAAGCGCTGAGCGAAGACGGCGGCTCGCTGCCGGCGGCGTGAGCCTGCTGCCAACCTGCTGTCAGCAGGCTGACCCGAGCAGGGGCATTCGCCCTTTCCTGTGCGGCGGACTCGTCCCATATTCGGAGGATGGCGAAGAAACCTGCTCCCCCCGAAAAATCCGTCAAAACCCCGAAATCCAAAGCACATCGGCCCGACGTGCAGCCGATCGCGCCGGCACTGGCCGAACTGCTCAATCCCGCGATCAATCGCGGCGAGAGCGGCATCGGCTCGTCCACGGGGCTGCAGCCGCCGCCGGACAATTCGCGCGACCGCCGCGCCGGCGGCGAGGCCGCCGCACATCGCGCACGAGCCTCGACGCCGAAGGATTTTCCGGCCGATCGCCCCGCGGGGTTGGAGGAAGCGCCGCAGGCTAATTACGGCACCGCCGCGACCGTGCCGCTCCTCGATCCGGAACTGGCCCGTCAGCTCGGACTGCCCACGGAGGAGGATGACGCGGAAGCCCTGGCGCGTCCCCCGCGCAGCAAGATGGAGGCGCTTGGCGTCAAGGCCACCGCGGACGCGCTGGAGACGCTGATCCGCGAGGGACGACCGGAGTTCCGCAAGGACGACGGCTCCATGAAGGTGTGGACGCCGCACCGGCCGCCGCGCCCGGAAAAGTCCGAAGGCGGCGTGCGCTTCGAGATCAAGTCGGAATACCAGCCCAAGGGCGATCAGCCGACCGCGATCGCCGAGCTCGTCGAGGGCGTCGAGCGCAACGAGCGCTCGCAGGTGCTGCTCGGCGTCACCGGCTCGGGCAAGACCTACACCATGGCCAAAGTGATCGAGGCGACGCAGCGCCCTGCCCTGATCCTGGCGCCGAACAAGACGCTCGCCGCCCAGCTCTATGGCGAGTTCAAGAATTTCTTCCCCGACAACGCGGTCGAATATTTCGTCTCGTATTACGACTATTACCAGCCCGAAGCCTATGTCCCGCGCACCGACACCTATATCGAGAAGGATTCGTCGATCAACGAGCAGATCGATCGCATGCGCCATTCGGCGACGCGTGCGCTGCTCGAACGCGACGACGTTATCATCGTCGCCTCGGTGTCCTGCATCTACGGTATCGGTTCGGTCGAGACCTATACCGCGATGACCTTCGCGCTGAAGAAGGGCGAGCGCATCGACCAGCGCCAGCTCATCGCCGACCTCGTCGCGCTGCAATACAAGCGCACGCAGGCCGACTTCACCCGCGGCACTTTTCGTGTTCGAGGTGATGTGATCGACATCTTCCCGGCGCACTATGAGGACCGCGCCTGGCGCGTGAACCTGTTCGGCGACACCATCGAGAACATCGAAGAGTTCGACCCGCTCACCGGCCACAAGCAGGACGAGCTCGAATTCATCAAGATGTACGCCAACTCGCATTATGTGACGCCGCGCCCGACGCTGGTGCAGGCAATCAAGTCGATCAAGTTCGAGCTGAAGCAGCGGCTCGACCAGCTCCACGACCAGGGGCGCCTGTTAGAAGCGCAGCGGCTGGAGCAGCGCACCACCTTCGATCTCGAGATGATGGAGGCGACGGGAAGCTGCGCCGGCATCGAGAACTATTCGCGGTACCTGACCGGACGCCGTCCCGGCGAGCCGCCGCCGACGCTGTTCGAATACGTGCCCGACAACGCGCTGATCTTCGCCGACGAGAGCCACGTCACCATTCCGCAGATCGGCGCCATGTTCCGCGGCGACTTCCGCCGCAAGGCAACGCTCGCCGAATACGGCTTCCGTCTGCCCTCCTGCATGGACAACCGCCCCTTGCGGTTCGAGGAGTGGGACATGATGCGGCCGCAGACGGTCGCCGTCTCGGCGACGCCCTCGGGCTGGGAGCTCAACGAGAGCGGCGGCGTATTCGTCGAGCAGGTGATCCGTCCCACCGGCTTGATCGATCCGCCCGTCGACATCCGCCCGGCGCGCACGCAGGTGGACGATCTCGTCGGCGAGGTCCGCGCCACCGCGCAGGCCGGCTATCGCTCGCTGATCACGGTGCTGACCAAGCGCATGGCGGAGGACCTCACCGAATATCTGCACGAGCAGGGCATTCGCGTGCGCTACATGCACTCGGATATCGATACCATTGAGCGCATCGAGATCATCCGCGATTTGCGACTCGGCGCCTTCGACGCGCTGGTCGGCATCAACCTCTTGCGCGAGGGGCTCGACATTCCCGAATGCGCACTGGTCGCGATCCTCGACGCCGACAAGGAAGGTTTTCTGCGCAGCGAGACCTCGCTGATACAGACCATCGGCCGCGCCGCGCGCAACGTCGACGGCAAGGTGATCCTCTATGCCGACCAGATGACCGGCTCGATGGAGCGCGCGATCGCCGAGACCAACCGCCGCCGCGAGAAGCAGGTCGAGTACAACAACGCCAACGGCATCACGCCGGAGAGCGTGAAGAAACAGATCGGCGACATCCTCAACTCCGTCTACGAGCGCGACCACGTGCTGGTCGAGGTCGGCGGCCACGACATGACCGACGACGTCATCTCGATCGGCCACAACTTTGAAGCCGTGCTCGCTGACCTCGAAACCCGCATGCGCGAGGCCGCCGCCGACCTGAACTTCGAGGAGGCCGCGCGCCTGCGCGACGAGGTCAAGCGCCTGCGCGCCACCGAGCTTGCGGTGGTCGACGATCCCACCGCGAAGCAGCGCACAGTGCAGGGCAAGGCCGGCGCCTATGCCGGCACCAGGAAATACGGCGACGCCGCCAACCTCCCGGTCAGCGCCATGAAGAAGAGGACGGTGGGCTCCGCGATCAAGGCCAGCGGCAGCAGCGGCTCAAAGGTCCACAAGCCGCATCTCGACGAGATGCACGGCCCGGAGTCGCTGCCTTATCGCGAGAGCCGCGCGCTGCCGTCAAAGCCGTTCGGCAGCACGAGCCGGATCATCCAGCCCATCGACTCGCGGCAGTCGGGCCCGGAGTTCGGGCCAGCGCCGAAGTCGACGGGAGGAGCGCCGGGGCGAAGGGGTGGGTGGAAGAAGAGGTAGGTTGGGCGCTCGCATTCTACCCAAGAAGCAAGAGACGCGATGGATTCCGGGCTCGCCGCTTTGCGGCGCCCCGGAATGAAGACGAGAGATTGCCGCCTCCCCGCACGCATTGCCGCGCCAAGCCGATAACGACACATCGTCTCCACTTTGCATGCGCTGCTTGCACACACGCTTGTGAAGCCAGAGTGTGACCAGTCGGCTTGCCGGTGTGACCTACTTCACCTGACGATTTCCACGTTTCAATTACGAATTGCCGGGGTGGACATTTTAGAGGAGTGATAGACATGGCAATGGCGGTGAAACGTGGTGCGATTCCGAGCCCGCGACACGAACTGGCAGCGGCGATGCCGCATGTGGCGCTGGCTCACGTCCCGGCCCATCACCTGTTCTTCCCCAAGAAGCTTTCGATCTGGCACAACGACGTCCATGGCGACTGCGTGACCGCCGAAGAAGCCTTCGCCAAGGCCTGCCACAAGCCGGAGATCTTCATCAGCGATGCCGAGGTGGAGAAATGGGCCAAGGCCCACGGCGTCTACGAGGGCGCGGTGCTCATCAACGTGCTGAAGGCCATGCAGAAGGAAGGCTTCAGCCAGAGCGACCACTCCTATGATGACGGCCACGCGAGCACGGTCGACTGGACCAACCCGGCGGTGCTGAAGAGCGCGCTGTATCACGGGCCGGTCAAGATCGGCGTCGCCGCCGACCAGCTCGAGACCACCTGCCGCGCGCACAATTTCAAGACCGGCTGGTTCGCCACCGGCTACACACAGGACAACAACGAGGATCATTGCGTGAGCCTGTGCGGCTACGGCACCATCAGTTGGCTGGCGCATCAGCTCGACGCCTCCGTGCCATCGGGCGTGGACGGCACCAAGCCCGGCTATGCCATGTTCACCTGGGGCAGCATCGGCATCATCGACGTGCCGTCGATGGTGGCGATCACCCACGAAGCATGGCTGCGGACGCCAACCACCGTCGTGGTCTGATTGAGCCACGGACTCGCCTTACCTCTCCCGCTTGCGGGGGAGGTCGCGGCGCAAAGCGGCGCGGGGCTCTCTCCACTCAGAGAATCCTGATTGCGGAAAAACCCTCTCCCCCGCCCTCTCCCGCAAGTGGGAGAGGGAGCGCACCTGCAACGCTGTTTGCGGCCGCATCCAATCGCATTGTACCCTACCCGACGCTCGCTACCACCACGGCCAGCACCGACAGCATCAACATGATCGTCAGCAGTTGCAGCGAGGCCGCGGGCTGCGTGCGCCACTCCGTGATCTTGTCCGACAGCGACAAATGGCCGTCGAAGAACTTTGGCTCGTAGATCATCCGGAACAGGGTCGGCAGCTTCGGCCCCAGCGACACCGCGAGCAGCGCGCGGACCAGCGATGCGCCGACGACGAAGACGGCGACGCCGGCGTCGCCGACGAGGTCCTTGTTGCCGACGAGCTTGAGCATCAGCGCGGCGGCCGCAAAGGTCGGAAAGCTTTGCAGAATCGCGGTCAACGCAAAACCTTCGAGCAGGTTTTGCAGGCGGGATTTCCGGGCAGTGGCGGTCACAGCCATACGCGTTTCCCTGATGACACGCGTGTGACACTAACCCCAGCCGGCGTCGCCTGATGTGAGCTGGCTCACGTGCCCGGCGTCGCGCGCCATCGACAAGCCTGCTGCGCCATTGCCCCATGGCCCTATCGCACACGAATCCGTGCAGGAAATAGTCACACAATGTACAGTTGCATACCATGAACCGGGTATTGCGCCGCCGCGTCAAAACCTCTGCAATCCCCGGTGTTTTTGCGGATTGCTGGGATCGGGCAGGCCAGGATAGCGTTTGCTATGTGCGGGCCAATGAGGGGCGGCGGAGCATGACGGTTGAGAGCTTGAACAGACAGCGCGTGCTGCATCTCCTCGAGACTTTTGCGCGCGGCGATCTCGATGCCGCGCTGGCGTGCTGCACCGACGACGTCGACTTCCTCACTCACGCACCGATCGACGTGCTGCCGCACATGGTGCCGCGGCACGGCAAGGCCGAGCTGCGAAAACTCTGGCAGACGGTGTGGTCGCGCTATTCCGAGATCCGCCACGAGCCGGCGCGCGTCGTCGCCGAGGGCGATCAGGTCGCGACGTACTTGCGCACCTTCTTCAGGAAGCGGACCAACGAGCGCATCGTGCAGGTCGACATGGCCGTGTTCTATTCGCTGCGCGACGGGCTCGTATCGGAGATCCGCGAGATCATCGATTCCTACGACCTGGTGCAGCAGGTGCTCGAGCGCGAGATCGGCCCGCTGATCGTGGGGGAGCCGGTGGAGGGGTAGCAAGGCTTCTATCACCTTGTCATTGCGAGGAGCTCTTGCGCAATCCAGACTCCCTCCGCGGAGACAGTCTGGATTGCTTCGCTTCGCTCGCAATGACGCTGTGGATGAAGTGTCGCTCGATCACCGAGGCCCATGCTCATGAAAACACCCAACCCTCCCGCAAGCGAGAGTTAGAATTGAACCTCGCTCTTCCCTCCCCCGACCCATCTCGGGGCGTTGTGGACGCCGGCCAACTTGAGTCCGGGCCTATGAAGATCGCGTTGCTTGCCTTTTTGGGGCTGTTTCTGGGGTCGCTTGGCGGGGCTGCGCTGGGCATCGGAGCCGGGCTCGCCTGGGTCGAAATCTTCAAGACCACGAATTTCGAGGGCTATAGCGGCATGCTGGTGTTCTTCACCTTCATGCCCCTGGGGGCCGGGATCGGCGGGATCGCCGGCGGCGTGCTGTTCGGCCTGCTGGCGATGCGCGACGACGCGATCGCCGTCCAGCGGGAACCCGTGCCCCGGACCGACCGGTAAATTACGGGGTTCTATTGTAAATTTCACAAAGCGCACTCAATTGTGCATGGCGAAAACGTGAATTGCGTTTTCGCGTGCCAGGCTTATTTGTTTGCGTACGAACGAATTCAGCAACCCCGCGGCGCCTACTGTGCATGGGGTTGTTTTCGTTTTTTGCTAGCCAGTTTCAGGAACGACCCAAATGACAGAGCATAGTCTCTGGCGTTTCTCGCGCGCGTTGCATGGCGCGATCAACGACCGGCAGTTTGAGGATCTCGAGACCCTGATCGACGAGGA
This sequence comes from Bradyrhizobium sp. CCGUVB23, assembly GCF_024199885.1. NCBI lineage: Bacteria > Pseudomonadati > Pseudomonadota > Alphaproteobacteria > Hyphomicrobiales > Nitrobacteraceae > Bradyrhizobium > Bradyrhizobium sp. CCGUVB23. Next base: position 5,937,875 of record NZ_JANADQ010000001.1, on the reverse strand, counting down.
CGTCGACTGGGCGGTCTACGGCCCGATCGACATGTTTCCGTTTCTCGGCGCCCGCCAGGGCAAGGACGCCGTGCTCGACGTCATCCGCCAGATCGCGGACAATTTCCGCGTCCGCCGCTTCGACCGCGAGACCATCATGCTGGGCGTGGATTCCGCCTCGTCCATGCTGCGCTATTCGCTCACGGCGCTCGATTCGGACAAGCCGATCTCGCTGCGGGTGGCGCAGTTCAAGGCCGGCAGGCTGCTCAACATGCGCGTGCTGATCGACACCTTTGATCTCGTCGAGCAGGCGCTCGGCCGTCCCATTCATCTGCCGAAGATGAGCCGGGTGGGGTGAGGGCACCAACGGGTCCCGTCATTCCCGGGCCCGATGACGTGCGCGTGAGCACCTGGCCGCCAACCCCGCCGGGTCGCTTCCCATGTCGCCGGGCGCGCGCTTAGCGCGCGCGGCCCGTTGGTCTTCGCTGTGATGTGACGTTTCGCCCGCCCCTTGCCGCCACAATTTTGCGACGATATCTCCGCATCGTGGACGCGGAATGAAACGCATGATCGAGCCGGAAAACCCGCACAGTTTTCCCGATCATGCGCCGGGCTTGCGGGCAGGACGATGGAATTCTCGACAGGGTTGAGCTGGACCAGGCTGCCGCTGCTGGCGGCCGTGTTCGTGTTGGCGTCCATGACGGTGGCACCGGCGCAGATCGTACCGATGCAGCCCGACCAGGCCGCAGCCGCGCCCGAGGAGGCCGAGGAAGCGGCCGACGTCAACGATCCCGACGTGCTCAAGGGCATCGACGTCGACAAGCTCGACTGGAGCCAGCTCAATATCGACGCCGCCACGCTCAACGAGTTGATGGCGGCGAAGAAGCGCGCGCAGGCGACCGCCAATGGCGGGCCGAACTGGTCGAACGACCGGCGCGCCAACGGCACATCGGCGGTAACGGTGAAGCAATCGGTCACCCCGTTCTGGGACACCCAGGTCGGCGCCGACATGACGGTGACGCGCGAGCCCACCACGATGTCCGAGCTTTTGGCCGAGAAGGCCGCCAATGGCGGCAGCGTGCCGCAATCCTCCGGCAGCGCCTGGGCGACGGTGACCGCGCCGGGTGCGGGCTCGATCTGGGACAAGACCGCGGTGGAAGCCCGTGTCGATCCCGGCGCCGAAAGCAGCAAGCTCGGCGCCTCGCTCAGCAAATCGGTGCCGCTGTCGGACGAGCATTCCCTGACGCTGCAGAACGGGTACAGCATCAACCAGCAAGGCACGACGCCGATCCCGGGCATTGCCGGCCGCACCACGCGCAACTACGAGACCGACCAGTCCGCCAAGGTCACCTTCGGCGAGACCGGCACGAGCCTCATTGCCGGCCAGACCATGTCGACCACCGATGACAAATGGCTGCGCAAGGTCGGCGCCGAGCAGAAGCTGTTCGACAACGTCACCGTCTCCGGCTCCGTCGGCGAGACCGCGCAAGGCACCACGAACAAGAGCCTGACGGCCGGGTTCAAGAAGAGCTGGTGAGGTCTTCGCCTCTCCCCGCCTGCGGGGAGAGGCCGGAATGCGCGCGGAGCGCGTCCGACTGTCGCCGAATCTGCGGAAGCAGCCCCTCACCCCAACCCTCTCCCCGTAAGAACGGGGAGAGGTCGACAACACCGCCACGGCAAAGCCGCCGAATGGTCGATCCTTGCCGCATCTACGCCCATATGCGGTCAAAATCGGACGCCCTGATGCCCTTCGCCTTACAGACGTCGTCGTGCGGGGGACACTCGCGCTGCGCTCAACGCGAACAGGGGAACAACGATGAACGCCATTCGTTCGGAAAAGATTGAATCAACTGAGACCGAGGTCGCCGACAGCAACCTCGCCGCGGTCACGGAAGTCGAGGCCGGCATCCGCGACTTCGTGCGCAACGACATCGCCTATCTGCGCCGTCCGGCCGCGGGCAGCGAGCCGGCGCTCGATGCGTCGGCGGAAGCGACCGTCACCAACGTCAACTCGCTGATCCAGCGCGTCGCCGGCACTTCGCTCGCCGAAATCGAGAACCTGATCTCCGAGCTCGAGAGCCTGCGCGATCTCCTGCATGCCGAAGGCCAGCGCGTCCAGCGCGAGATATCCGGCTACGCCCAGCTCAGCCAGGCCGCGATGAAGTCGACCCGCATGATCTCCGACAACGTCGCGCAGTGGAAGCGCGCCGCCGACGGCCTGCGCAACAGCTGATCGCAGTCCACAACGCTTTGACCGCCGCGTTCCCAAGGGAGCGCGGCGGTTTTATTTTGGGAGATGCGCGTCCCCATTGCAGGCGTCATCACCCGCGAAGGCGGGTGATCCAGTATTCCAGAGGCGGCGACGAATATGGATGGGCCTCGGCGTACTGGATGCCCCTCCTTCGCGGGGCATGACGACCGAGAATGTGGCAAGCTTTGCAGCTCCCACCCGCGAAATCTTGATTTGAACTTTCCACAGTCCCGCCGCGACCAAAGCCTAGCGCCGCATTCACGGGCCCCTTTTTTTCGGGCCTTGGCAGGGGACAGTTTCAGATGGAAAGCATTCGGCCCGAGACCACGGACCCCATCCCGCTGCGCCCTGCGCCGACGCAGTTCGGCACGATCATGATCCGCTTTGTCGGGCTGCTGGTGGTCGCGATTGTGATTCTGGCGCTGGTCTACAGCCGATGAAACGGCTCGCCTCGCGCCGGCGAATGATGGGTTAATGAACCGTTAGCGATCCGCCGCGACGGTCGAGGCTTCGAGCGTATAGCCGCCATCGGCATAGCCCCGCACCACCATGCCGGCAATCAGCATCACCGCGAGCGTCGCGGTGGCGAAGATGAATCCGACCAGCTTGAGTGCGCCGCGGTCTGCCATGGTCCTCGTTCCCTGTCCTATCCCGTTGGTTCAAATAGACAGCGACAGGTTCACAATTGGTTAGCAAATCAATGGTTCCGCGAAATGCTTCGCGACGAACCGCATGGCGAGGCTTATGGCAGCGAGCGCCAATTCCGTCCATAGCGCGCGGGCAACACTTGCCGCGCATTTTGGCCGTTCAGATTGGAACTGGTCTAACCGCCCTGCCCGCGCATCGGCACAAAGGCGGTCGTGGTGATCGCGTACACCTGTTCGCCGCGCTGGTTGGTACCGGTCGTGATGCCTTGCAGGATGCCCCAGCCGGGGCGCGAGGCGGAGACGCGCTTGTCGGTGACTTCGCTGACGAAGCTCACCACATCACCTGCGAGCACCGGCTTGATCCAGCGCAGGTCGCGAAACCCTGGTGACGGCCCCCACACCGCAATCTTCTCGCCACGTGCGGCAGCTTCCCTCGCAAGGCGCTGGCCATCAGCGACGAGCAGGCTCATGCAGGCGGAGCCGACATGCCAGCCGGACGCGGCGAGCCCGCCGAACAGCGAGTTCTTGCCCTCTTCCTCGTCGAGGTGAAAACGCTGCGGATCGAATTTCGCGGCGAAGGTCTTGATGGCTTCTGCGGTGAACGTGTAGGAGCCGATCTCGCGGCGCAGGCCGATCGGTATGTCTTCGAAGAACCGCATCACTTGAGCCCTTCGCGCCGCTTGATCAGGATCGGGGAGGTCATCTCGCACAGCGCTTCGCCGCGCGAATTGCGGGCGGTGCATTTGAACTTGACGATGCCGAGTTCGGGCCGGCTCTTCGAGGCGCGCGCCTCCAACACGTCGACGTCGAGAGTCAGTTCATCGCCGGGCCTTAAAGGAGAGAGCCAGCGCACCTCGTCGACGCCGGGCGAGCCGAGCGAGGCTGCGCGGGTGATGAAGCCGTCGGCCATCATTCGCATCATCAGCGAGCAGAGATGCCAGCCCGAGCCGGACAGGCCCTTGAGCATGCTCTTGCTGGCAGCTTCCTCGTCGAGGTGCATCGGCTGCGGATCGAACTCAGCGGCAAAGGCCAAAATCTCGTCGCGGCTGACATGGCGCGGGCCGAACGTGCCGAAACGGCCGGTGGGAAAGTCTTCGAAGGTCAGGGTCATCTTGGTGAGATCAGCGGGGATGACAGATTGTGGCCGCACTTTGCGGCAATCTCAACCCGCCCGCCCGCATGGCTCGTGCTACATTCGATGCGGCAGGGCTTGCCTGCCCTGAGTCGGATGGACGCGGGTCAGGCCCGATTTGCCGGGGGAGAGAGATGTTCACATTCAGCGACCTGTTTCAGTGGGACCGCTTCATCACGCCGACCATCATCAAGACCTTCTACTGGCTGGTGATGGCGCTGATCTGCCTGTTCGGCATCTCCGGCATCTTTTCTGGGCTCGCAGCGATGGCGATCAGCCCGTTCGGCGGCTTTCTCGTGGTGCTCTCGTCGATTGCGAGCGTCATCGTCGGCATCGTGTTCTCGCGCATTGTCGCGGAGTTCATCCTGATCGTGTTCCGCATCAACGAGCATCTCGGCGCCATCCGCGACCAGGGCGGGATGCGCTGAGGCAAGCGCAGATGCGTAGGGTGGGTTAGCCGAAGGCGTAACCCACCGCTTTCATCACCGCGGGAGAAGTGGTGGGTTACGCTTCGCTAACCCGCCCTACGAGTCCCACAGAATTTACGTATTAAACCTGAAATGCATCACGTCGCCGTCGGCGACGGTGTAGTCCTTGCCCTCGAGGCGCAGCTTGCCGGCATCGCGGGCGCCGGCTTCGCCGCCCAGCGCGACATAATCGTCATAGGCGATGGTCTCGGCGCGGATGAAACCCTTCTCGAAATCGGTGTGGATGACGCCGGCCGCCGCGGGCGCCTTGGTGCCGCGATGGATGGTCCAGGCGCGCGCCTCCTTCGGTCCCACCGTGAAATAGGTGATGAGATCGAGCAGCCGGTAGCCGGCGCGGATCAGGCGATCGAGGCCGGCTTCTTCCAGCCCCAGCGTCTCCAGGAAATCGACGCGCTCTTCTCTTGACAGCGTCGCGATCTCGGACTCGATTTTGGCGGAGATGACGACGGCGACAGCGTCCTCCTTCGCGGCCTGCTCCTCGACTGCCTTGGAGAAAGCGTTGCCGGTGGCGGCCGAGCCTTCCTCGACGTTGCAGACATAGAGCACGGGCTTCGACGACAAGAGGCCGAGCATCGAGAAGGCGCGCTCTTCCTCAGCCTTGCGCTCGACGAGGCGCGCGGGCTTGCCGTCGCGCAGCAGCACGAGCGTGCGGTTGACGAGGTCGAGCTGCTCCTTGGCGTCCTTGTCGTTGCCCTTGGCCTTCTTGGTGAGGTTGTCGACGCGCTTCTCGAGGCTGTCGAGGTCGGCGAGCATCAACTCGGTCTCGATGGTCTCGATGTCGGCGAGCGGGGCGATCTTGCCCTCGACATGGGTAATGTCGGAATCTTCAAAGCAGCGCACGACATGCGCGATCGCATCGACCTCGCGGATGTTGGCCAAAAACTGGTTGCCGAGGCCTTCGCCTTTGGAAGCGCCGCGCACGAGCCCTGCGATATCGACGAAGGTCAATCGCGTCGGGATGATCTGCCCTGACTTGGCAATCGCGGCGAGCTTCTCCAGCCGCGGATCCGGCACCGCGACCTCACCGACATTCGGCTCGATGGTGCAGAACGGATAGTTCGCCGCTTGCGCCGCAGCAGTCTCCGTCAGCGCATTGAACAAGGTCGACTTGCCGACATTGGGCAACCCGACAATCCCGCATTTGAATCCCATCGTGTCCTCTAACGCAGTGCGTAGGGTGGATTAGCGAAGCGTAACCCACCAACATTTTGCCGTGACATGGTGGGTTGCGCCGAGCGGACTGCGCTTCGCGCAGCCGCGGGGCTAACCCACCCTACTCTTTGCCGTTGTCGTCCTTGGTCAAAAATCCCTTCGCCTGCATGGCGAGATGCACCTTGTTGGCGAAGGTCGCGTCCGCGCCTTTGGCGAGCAGAGCAGCGTGCTCGGCAACGGCGTCGCAGAGCGTCGTCACCCATTCGTCGTCGGCCTTGGCGAAGTCCGCCAGCACATAGCTGTGGACCATCGCCTTGACGCCGGGATGACCGATGCCGAGCCGCACCCGGCGATACTCGTTGCCGATATGCGCGGAGATCGAGCGCAGACCATTATGGCCGGCGATGCCGCCGCCGATCTTCACCCGCACCTTGCCCGGCGGCAGCTCGAGCTCGTCCTGGAACACTGTGACGTCGCCGGGCGCGATCTTGAAGAAGCTGGAGGTTTCCTGAACGCTGCGGCCCGACTCGTTCATGTAGGTCGTGGGCTTGAGCAGAATGACGCGCTCGGTCCCCAACGTGCCCTCGGAGGTCTCGCCCTGAAATCTGCGGCGCCATGGTGCAAAGGCATGACGCCGCGCGATCTCGTCGACGGCCATGAAGCCGATATTGTGCCGGTTGCGTGCGTATCTCGCGCCGGGATTGCCGAGCCCAACAAAGAGTCGCATGACGCGGCGCGCCCCTCGCCTGGCGCGCGGTCAGAAACCGCGCGCCAGCGCCGTGAGAGATTACTTCTTCTTGTCGCCGCCGGCCGGAGCCTTGGCAGCCGCTGCCGGAGCAGCACCCGCTGCGGGAGCTGCCGCGCCAGCCGCCGGAGCCGCCGCAGCCGCAGCACCCGGAGCCGCAGCACCGGCTGCAGCCGCAGCCGCCGCCTTCTGCTCTTCGGCGTAGCCGGAGGGCGGCACGATGGTCACGAGGGTTGCGTCCTCACGCGTCAGCGCCTTCACGCCGGTCGGCAGCTTGACGTCGGACAGATGCAAGGAGTGACCGATCTCGAGCGAGCCGACGTCGGCCTCGATGAACTGCGGGATGTTCTCGACACCGCATTCGAGCTCGATCGCATGAGCGACGATGTTCACCGTGCCGCCGCGCTTCACGCCGGGCGAGCCTTCCGCCTTCACGACATGCAGTGGCACGCTGATGCGGATGGTGGCGCCTTCGCCGAGACGCATGAAGTCGACATGGATCGGGAAATCCTTGACCGGGTCGAGGTGGAAGTCGCGCGGAATCACGCGGTGCTTCTTGCCCTCGAGGTCGATGTCGACAAGGGTGGTGAGGAACCGGCCGGCCAGGATGCGCTGGCGCAGTTCGCGATCGTCAACCGAGATCGGGAGCGGGGGCTGGTTGTTGCCATAGATCACTCCGGGCACTCTCCCGGCGCGACGCTCAGCCCGGGCGGCCCCCTTGCCGCTCTTCGGACGTGCGGTCGCCTTCAATTCCTTGACGGTCGCCATAACGTTAAGTCCTTGTTTTTGCAAAAGTTAATGGGCCGCAACGCGGCCCATGGTTTTCGCCGCAGCAAGCCTCCAGGGGTGCGGGGGCCGCGGACGTGGCGGGCTTTTAGCCGGAAGCCGCGGAAATGACAAGGAGAATGGGCATCCGGCCAGAACCGGTTTTGCCGTCATTCCGGGCGATCGCGCCAGCGGGCGAACCCGGAATGACGCCTGCTAGGAGGACGGCGGCGTTCCGCCTAGCCTGGTTTCCAGAGCCGCGATCCGGGCCTTCAGCGCCTCGTTCTCCTCGCGGGCGAGGCGGGCCATATCCTTGACCGCCTCGAACTCCTCGCGCTTCACGAGGTCCATGTCGCGCAGGAATTTCTCGGCCTGGGTGCGCATCACCGTATCGAACTCGCGCTTGACGCCCTGGGCGGCACCGGCGGCGTCATTCATGAGGCGTCCGATCTCGTCGAAAAACCGGTTGGTGGTCTGTGTCATGGCGATCTCCGGATGCCTTTGCGCGAACCTTGAGCTTGGGAAGACAATGGCAATCCGGACCGGGCCGATCAAGGGCCCATACGCGCCTGAGCCGTCCTTGTCATGCCCTGGTTTCCTTGCAATCGTATTGATCGGCCGGGCATAACAAGAATCAGAAAGCGAAGCACGAGACCATGATCGACCAGCAGATCGAGATCCCGACCAAGGACGGCTCGACCACCACCTTCATCACCCATCCCGAGCGCGGCGGCCCGTTTCCCGTCATCATCTTCTACATGGATGCGCCGGCGATCCGCGAGGAGCTGCGCGACATGGCGCGCCGGCTCGGTACGTCCGGCTACTACGTGATGCTGCCGAACCTCTATTACCGCTCCGGCGTGATGGAGATCGGACCGGTGCCACCGGACCCGAATGCGCCGGAGCGCAAGCGCATGTACGAGCTGATGAACTCGATCAACATTCCCCTGATCATGGACGATACGCGCGCCCTGCTCGCCTATGCCGAGGGCCAGGCGGCCGCCAACACCAGGCTGGTCGGCACCGTCGGCTATTGCATGAGCGGCCGTTACGCCATCAACGCCGCCACGCATTTTGCCGATCGTGTGAAGGCTGCGGCCTCGATCTACGGCACGCATCTGGCGACGGAGGAATCCAATAGCCCGCATCTCGCGGCGAGCAAGACCAAAGCCGAGCTCTATTTCGCCTGCGCCGAGACCGACATCTACGCGCCGCAGGAGATCATCGACAAAGTAAAGGCAGCCATGGAAGGCGCCAAGGCCGAGGTCGAGATCTATCCCGGCACCCATCACGGCTTCGCCTTCCCCAAGCGCCCGGTCTATCACCGCGACGCCGCCGAGCGGCACTGGGAACGCCTGTTGGCGCTCTATCGCCGCAATCTTGTCTAGAACCTTGGCGCGATGCCGCTTCTTCTGATCAACTTCCCCTCCTTCGACCCGATCGCGATTGCAATCGGGCCGTTCGCCATCCGCTGGTATGCGCTCGCCTATATCGGCGGGATCGTGATCGGCTGGATCTACGCCCGCGCGCTGGTCAAGACCGACAGGCTGTGGAGCGGGCCCGCGCCGATCTCGCTGGTCCAGCTCGACGATTTCATCCTCTGGGTTACGCTCGGGATCATCCTAGGCGGCCGCACCGGCTACGTGCTGTTCTACAACCTGCCTTTCTTCATCGAGCACCCCTCGGAGATTCTCAAATTGTGGGAAGGCGGCATGTCCTTCCACGGCGGCTTCCTGGGCTGCGTCGTTGCGGTGATGTGGTTTGCGCGCCGGAACGGCATTTCGATCCTGTCGCTCGGCGACATCACGACCGCCGTGGGGCCGATCGGCCTGTTCCTGGGGCGGCTCGCCAATTTCATCAATGGCGAGCTGTGGGGCCGCGCCGCCGATCCGAGCCTGCCCTGGGCAATGATCTTTCCAACCGGCGGCAACGTCCCGCGCCATCCGAGCCAGCTCTATGAAGCCGGCATGGAAGGCATTCTGCTGTTCACCGTGCTCGCCGTGATGATCCGCTTCGGCGCCTTGAAGCGGCCGGGAATGATCCTCGGCAGCTTCATCCTGATCTACGGCCTGACCCGGATCATCGGCGAGCATTTTCGCGAGCCGGACGCGCAACTCGGATTTTTGTGGGGCGGGTTAACCATGGGCATGCTGTTGTCGATCCCCATGCTTATCGTCGGCGCCATACTTATTGTATTTGCAGTGCGGCGCGGTGCGCCCGAACCGCTCGAGGCCATTCGTTAATTCATTTCGAGAAGACAGGCTGTGACCGACTCGCCGCTGCTGAACGAGATCAAGGCCCTGATCAAATCCTCCGGCCCCATGCCGGTGTGGAGGTACATGGAGCTGTGCCTGATGCATCCGCGTCACGGCTACTACATCTCGCGCGATCCGCTCGGGCGTGAAGGCGACTTCACCACCGCGCCGGAAGTCAGCCAGATGTTCGGCGAGCTCCTGGGGCTGTGGACGGCATCGGTGTGGAAGCAGATGGGCTCGCCGCAGCTGTTGCGGCTGATCGAGCTCGGCCCCGGCCGCGGCACGATGATGGCGGACGCGCTACGCGCGCTGCGGGTGCTGCCGCCGCTCTACCAGGCACTCCAGGTCCACATGGTCGAAATCAATCCGGTGCTGCGCGAGCGGCAGAAGGCGACACTGTCGGGTGTGCGCAACATCAGCTGGCACGACACGATCGACGACGTGCCCGAAGGCCCCTCGATCATCCTCACCAACGAGTATTTCGACGTGCTGCCGATCCACCAGATGGTGAAGCGCGAAAACGGCTGGCACGAGCGCGTCGTCGACATTGATGCGAACGGCAAGCTCCAGTTCGGCGCCGCCGCTGATCCGACCCCGCGTTTCGACGTGCTGCTGCCGCCTTTGGTGCGGGCGGCGCCGGTTGGTGCGGTGTTCGAATGGCGGCCGGATGCCGAGATCATGAAGCTCGCAAGCCGCGTGCGCGACCAGGACGGCGCGGCGCTGATCATCGATTACGGCCACTTGCGCAGCGATGCCGGCGATACCTTCCAGGCGATCGCGCGCCACACCTTTGCCGATCCCCTGAAGGCGCCGGGCCAGGCCGACGTCACCGCCCATGTCGACTTCCAGGCGCTGTCGCGTGCCGCCGAGGACGTTGGCGCCCGCGTCCATGGACCGGTGACGCAGGGCGAGTTCTTGAAGCGCCTCGGCGTCGACACTCGCGCGGCAGCACTGATGCAGAAGGCGACGCCAGAAGTCGCCACCGACATCGCCACAGCGCTGAAGCGACTGACCGATACGGGCCGCGGCGGCATGGGCTCGATGTTCAAGGTGCTCGCCATCTCCGAGCCGCGGCTCACCTCGCTCGCGGCCCTGAGCGACCATGTTGAAGAAGGCGACGACGCGTCATGACTCTCGGCTCCTCGCTGCTCTCGGCCGTACCCGGCCTGCGCCACGCCTTCTTCACCCGCGAGGGCGGCGTCTCCAGCGGGATCTATGCCGCGCTCAACGGCGGGCTCGGCTCCAATGACGATCCGGCACTCGTCGCGGAAAACCGCCGCCGCATGGCCGAGCATGTTGGCGTTCGGCCTGAGCGTTTCATCAGCCTGCACCAGATCCACTCGCCCGACGTGCTCGTCGCCGACGGCGCCTGGCCAAGCGGTCCGCGGCCGAAGGGCGATGCGCTCGTCACCCGCACGCCCGGCCTTGCGCTCGGCGTCTCCACAGCGGATTGCGGGCCGGTGCTGTTCGTCGACCCGAACGCGCGGGTGATCGGCGGGGCACATGCCGGCTGGAAGGGCGCGCTGACGGGTGTGCTGGAGTCCACGATCTCGGCGATGGAAAAGTTAGGCGCCGAGCGCGGCCGCATCATCGCCGCGATCGGCCCTCTGATCCGCCAGGAAAGCTACGAGGTCGGCAACGAGTTCGTCGCGCGCTTCATCGAGGCGGACGCGAATAACGCGGTGTTCTTCATTCCATCCGTGCGCGAGGGCCATGCGATGTTCGATCTCGCCGGCTTCATCCGCATGCGACTGGAGGCCGCCGGCATCCTGATGATCGACGACCTCGGCCTCGACACTTATGCCGACGAGCGCTTCTTCAGCTACCGCCGCTCCGTGCACCGCAAGGAGCCGGACTACGGCCGCCACATCCACGCGATCGCGCTCGAAGCGTGAACACAACAGCAAGACTTTGATTTCCGTCATTCCGGGGCGGCTCGAAGAGCCGAACCACGAATCTCGCGCCACAACCTCCAGATTCCGGGCTCTCGCTACGCGAGCCCCGGAATGACTGCATTTGGGACTGTGGCTCCCCTGCCCTAGACCTTAACGCATTTTAACGATATCGCTGCCCTCCATAATGAGGGAAGCGTCATCATTCTTGCGCCGCGCGGGCACGCGCGTGCTGGTGGCCATGCTGCTGGCGGCATCGTGCGCACTTGGCGGCTGCGCCGGCGGCGGGGCGGCGAGCAACTCCTATGCGATGGCGCCGCCGAGCGGCGGCAGCGGGACGACGGTGGCCTTCGAATCGATCGATGGGCCGCCGCCGCAGGTGTTCGACCGCATGGTCGGCGTGCTCGACAGCGAATCGAAGCTGCGCAGCCTGACGGTGGTCTCGCGCGAGGGCACCGCTGCCTACCGTGTGCGCAGCTATCTCTCGGCTCAGGTCGTCCGCGGCAAGACCATGATCGCCTGGGTCTGGGACGTCTATGACGCCAACCAGCAGCGGGCGCTGCGCCTGTCCGGTGAGGAACCTGGCGGAAAGGGCGGCCGCGACCCCTGGTCGGCCGCCGACGACATGGTCCTCCGGAAGATCGCGCAGGCCGGATTCAGCGGACTTTCCAACATGATCAACGCAACGCCGGATGCGCCGAGCTCCGTTCCCGGCTTGCGGGGACCGGCAGTGGCAAGCGTGATGCCCGGCTCGCCCGCGCCCGACATGCCGGCTGCGGCACTCGGCTATGCCGAGCGATAACCAGCGCTAAACCACAGCCCCAATACCCAGCCAAACTGTTGGCCCGACTCAGGATTTTCGCAGGGAAAACGTAGCATCCCGGGTTGCCAGTGCGGCCTTGGGCCTGATATTTGCTCGCCCGTCGAAACCGTGCTCCATGGGTATCCGAGATGTTGAACGTCGTGTCCAGCAAGGCGCGGGAGGAAGCGACCATGTCGGCCAAAAACGGCTCAATCAAGCTGGTTGCCGGCAATTCCAATCCGGCGCTCGCGCAAGCGATCGCGCAAGGTCTGGACCTGCCGCTGACGAAAGCGGTCGTGCGGCGCTTCGCCGACATGGAGATCTTCGTCGAGATCCAGGAGAACGTCCGCGGCTCGGACGCCTTCATCATCCAATCGACCTCGTTCCCCGCGAACGACCATCTGATGGAACTCCTGATCATCACCGACGCGCTGCGCCGGTCGTCGGCGCGCCGCATCACCGCGGTGCTGCCCTATTTCGGCTACGCGCGGCAGGATCGTAAATCGGGATCGCGCACTCCGATCTCTGCAAAGCTCGTCGCCAACCTGATCACGCAGGCCGGCGTCGACCGCGTCATGACGCTCGACCTGCATGCCGGCCAGATCCAGGGCTTCTTCGACATTCCGACTGACAATCTCTACGCTGCGCCGCTGATGGTGCGCGACATCAAGGAGAAGTTCGACCTCTCCAAGGTGATGGTGATCTCCCCCGACGTCGGCGGCGTGGCGCGCGCGCGTGGGCTTGCGAAGCGCATCAACACCCCGCTAGCGATCGTCGACAAGCGGCGCGAGCGTCCCGGCGAGTCCGAGGTCATGAACGTGATCGGCGACGTTGCCGGCTACACCTGCATCCTGGTCGACGACATCGTCGATTCCGGCGGCACGCTCGTGAACGCCGCCGATGCGCTGATCGCCAAGGGCGCCAAGGACGTCTATGCCTATATCACTCACGGCGTCCTGTCAGGCGGCGCCGCCGCCCGTATCACCAATTCGAGGCTGAAAGAGCTCGTCATCACCGACTCGATCCTGCCGACCGATGCGGTGATCAAGGCGCCGAACATCCGCGCGCTGCCGATCGCCAGCCTGATCTCGGATGCGATCGCGCGCACGGCGTCGGAAGAATCGGTGTCGAGCCTGTTCGACTGATTTAAATTCCCGGTGCCCTAGGGTGGGTAAAGGCGCGACGCGCCGTGCCCACCTTTTTCTTTGCGGCGCAAACGGTGGGCACGCTTCGCTTTGCCCACCCTATGATCGGCGCGCTCTGACGCGCTGCAGCACGCCTCGCAGCTCTGCGGGTTGTTGCGGGCAGCGGCCCGTGACATCATCCAGATACCGAGTCATCGCTGCCTTCTGGATGCCTGATGCCACGCCGGAAATTTGCTTGGGAAAAGCTGTCGGATGAGCAGTTGCTCGAACTACGCCTGAGCAGTTTGAGGGTGACGGTCGAAGGCACCTGGCTCGAGGATTGTGTCAGCACGCTTCACGAGGAACTCGAAGAGCGGGGCATCCGGCTGCGGCCACACACATGGATATCAAGCGAATGGTTTAGCCCGGCAGATGTGCCAGGCATCGCCGTCCCGTTCTATCTCGCACATCCGCGGCTGATGAAGCTCGAGAAGAAAATGATGTTCGACGTCGAGGGCGGAACCTGGCGCGAATGCATGGCCATCCTCCGACACGAGGCCGGCCATGCCGTGCAGCACGGCTACCAGCTGCAGCGGCGCCGGCGTTGGCAGCAGCTGTTCGGTCCCTCATCGAAACACTACCCGCGCTACTACCGACCCAATCCCGCCAGCCGGCGTTACGTCCAGCATCTTAGGCTCTGGTACGCGCAGAGCCATCCGGACGAGGATTTCGCCGAAACTTTTGCGGTGTGGCTGCGGCCGCGTTCGAACTGGCGGACGCGATATGCCGGTTGGCCGGCGTTGAAGAAGCTCGAATATGTCGACGAGCTGATGGGCGAGATCGCGGGACAGCGACCGGCGATCACGACGCGGGAGCGCGTCGATCCATTGAGTCAGCTCAGCCAGACGCTCGAGGACCACTACAAGAAGAAGCAGGCGTTCTACGCCTTCACGCCGCCGAAGACCTACGACCGCGACCTCCGAAGGCTCTTTTCCGCCGCCTCACGGCATCAACGGTCAAAGCCGGCTTCGGTCCTGATCAGGCGGCACCGCGCAAAAATCAGGCAATTGGTAGCGCGATGGACCGGCGAGAACCAGCTTACGCTCGACGCCGTGCTTGACGACATGATCTCCCGCTGCCGCGAGCTAGATCTGCGTGCCGTTGGCCCTGAACAGAAGCTCGTTCTCGACTTCACCGTGCTCGTCACCGCCAAGACCATGCACGCGCTGTTCGGCCCATCACGACGCAAATGGATCGCGCTATGAGACGCCTCCGTATTCTCGTGCTCATGCATCCGGATTTCGTGCCTCCGGACTCGACCGACGGATACACCGCGCAGCAGATCAATGAATGGAAAACAGAATACGACGTCGTGAGCACCCTGCGCGCGGCCGGTCATGACGTTCGTCCACTCGGCGCGCAGGAGGAAATCAAGCCGGTGCGCGACGCGATCGAGGACTTCAAGCCGCACGTGGTTTTCACCTTGCTGGAGGAGTTCCACTACAACGTCGCATATGACCAGCACATCGCGAGCTATCTCGAGCTGATGAAGGTCGCCTATACCGGATGCAACCCGCGCGGCCTGATCCTGGCGCGCGGTAAGGACCTTTCCAAGACGCTGGTGCACCATCGCCGGATCGCGGTGCCGGCCTTCGCCGTTTTCCCGATGCGCCGCAAGGTCAAACGGCCACCGCGCCTCGCGCTGCCGCTGATCGTCAAGAGCCTCAACCTGGATGGATCCTTCGGGATCTCTCAGGCATCGATCGTCGATACCGACGAGAAGCTCGCCGAGCGGGTCGCCTTCATCCACGATCGGAGCGAGACCGCCGCCATCGCCGAGCAGTTTATCGAGGGACGGGAGCTCTATGTCGGCGTGCTCGGCAACAACCGCCTGCGCGTTTTACCGGTTTGGGAATTGAAATTCGGCAGCATGGGCGGTCACAGGTCACGGCACATCGCCACCGAGAAGGCCAAGCACGATCCAGATTATCAGGAGCGCGTCGGAATCGTCGACGGGCCAGCGAAAGACCTGGCGCCCGAGGTCACCGCACGCATTCAGCGAACTGCGAAACGCGTCTATCGGGCGCTTGGACTCGACGGATACGCGCGCATCGATTTTCGTCTCTCCGCCGACGGCACGCCGTATTTCATCGAAGCAAACCCAAATCCCGAAATCGCGAAGAGCCAAGAGTTCGCCACGGCAGCTCAGCACGACGGGCTCAAATATCCGGATCTCCTGGAGCGCATCCTGACTCTCGGGATAAGTCGTGCCAAGGCAGGCGTATCCCTGGGTTGATCCTTGCGGGGCGAGTCCGGAATCGTTCGCGTTGCCCAGCCAACCGTCCCACGCGCTAGGGTTGGAGCTTTCGCCGAAGAAACTGCACTGCATCGCTGATCGATCGCTCCCGAACAGCGGCATCGAAAACCATCGAATAGCCGGGCGCCTCGCCCATGCAAGCCGCGAAGAAGCCCGGGTCGAACGCCTTTGCTTGACCATCGATGAGGAACGCAGGTCCGTTTGATCCGAGCAGGATGAGCGGACATTTTTTTGTGCTGACGTAGTCAGGATAGAAGTGCAACGTCACCAGGCTGGGAACGGTCCATGCGTGGTAGGCTCCCCGGTAGATGACGGTTTCAATCGGCGCCGGATTCCCGGCAGCCCGGGCGTAGGCCAGATAGCTTTCGATCTTTGCCACCGGAAGATTGTCGTCTTTCTCGCCAAGCAGCATCAGCACCGGCGACCCGGTATAGGCACCGCTTTCGGCGATTACGCCGAAATTTCCGGCGGGATAGAAAGCAACATGCGCGGCGAAGCGACCTTGTCCGGGATCCAGCGCCGAACGAAGCCGCTCAAAGGCCGTCAGATGAGCCATCTCACCGCCATATGAGAAACCCATAATGGCAATTCGATCGGCGTCAATCCTGGGCTCGCTCGCCAGCCGCCGCAGCGCCGCGTAAGCGTCCGCCACACCGGCGGGCAGATAGGCCGGCGTCCCCGACAGAACCGCCCCCGTTGTCCCGCGCGCGGCAAAGCTGTCGTAGGTCAAGGTGGCGAAACCTGACTTGCGTAGTTCAGCAACGACATAGCCTTCATTGGCATCGCGATAGCCGCTGATCGTATGAACGACGATGATTGCGGGATAGTGATCCCTGGCTTCATCCGGAAAGCCCAGATTCGCACGGATAGTAACCGTTCCGGTCGGAGCCTCTCGCGTCAGAAGCTGACGAAAGTCGCTGTAGGTAGACGATTGAAACGTGATCGTGGTCGTTCCGGCCTGTGGTGCCTGACAATGTGCAGCCGCTGTTCCAAATACGACCATCGCCATGAGGACGCATAAAAACCGGTGCATGAGAGCCCCTTCTGTCTGACTCTGCGCGTTCGCAATTACACGAAGTTCGGCAACACGATCTCGGTCATGAGCGTGCGCATGACCGCGGTCTGCTCGGCGCCGGTCCGCCGGTAATTCCCGCAATGGATCACGATGACGAGATCACGCGCGGGAATGACGAAGAGATACTGGCCGCCCCAGCCGACACCGCCGAACCAGTGCAATGGCTGTGGAGTTGTGCCGGGGGCATAATCGCCCATGTACCAGTGATAGCCGTAGCTGCGGATGTTGCTGGTCGGGACCACAGGCGTCGTGACGCGTTTGACCCAGTCGGCGGGAACGATGGGTGTTCCGTTCCAGGTGCCGCCAGCGAGCATGAGCCGGCCGATCTTCAAGAGGTCGCGCGGGAGGAGCCGCAGGCCCGACGCGGCGCGCGGCTCGCCGTCGCGGCCGACGCTCCAGTCGGACGGACCAAAGCCCATGGGATCGAACAGCACGCGGCGGCAATAGGCCGGCAACGCTTCCCCAGTGCCCTTGGCGATGAGGCGGCCGAGCAGCGCGGTGGCGCCGCCACAATAGGTCCACTTCACGCCGCGCTCACCAACGATCGGACGCTCGAGGATGAAGCGATAGCGGTCGGCGGCGGCTTCCATTGCCATCTCGCTGTTGCGCGGATCGCCATAGGGGATCGTCAGCTCGTCCCAGTCGAAGCCGAGCGTCATCGAGAGCACGTGATGGATCGTGATCTTGTCGCGGCCCGGCTGCCTGGCGAGATCGGCGTACTCCGGAAACTGGCCGTAGAGCTTGGCATCCGGCGGCGGGACCTTGCCTGCCGCAAGCGCAACACCATAGGCGAGCCCGACCACGCTCTTGGAGACCGAGCGCAGATCGTGCGCTACGTCCGGCCCGAACACGACATTATCGAGCAGCCGGTCCCAGGCCACGTCCACGCCCTGCCCGTAATGCTCGAACACGAACTTGCCGCCCTGGCTCACGAGCAGCGCATGTAGACCGAACACCTTGCCGTTGCGTTCGGCGTCCGCAAGCCGCTGCGCGATCGCTTCGGATGGTGCGGCTGCAAGCAATGTACGCGGCGCAGCGAGGCCGGCGCCAAGGACAGCGAGAAGGCGGCGACGATCAAGAAGGCTCATGGCTGCGTCTCCCATAAAAGCGCGCACCTGGAGGTGCATATTAACAGGTACCTTGTAATACACAGTACCTTGCTATATAAGTTCACTTCAAGGCAGTGTAGTCAAGTGGAGGAATGGCAGATTCCGCGAATCAAATTCAGCTCAAGAAGGGCGCGCTCGAACTCTGCGTGCTCGCTCTGCTCGCGCGCCGCGAGAGCTATGCCTATGAGATCGCCTCGACACTGGCGGCCAGCGTCGGCATGGGCGAAGGCACGATCTATCCACTGATGCGACGCATGCAGGATGACGGACTCGTCGACACCCGCCTCGCCGAATCCAGCAGCGGGCCGCCGCGAAAATACTACCGGCTCACGCCGGCGGGCCGCGCGGCCTTCACCGCGCAGAAGCGCGAGTGGCGCACATTCGCGGACGCCGTCAACGAGTTGCTCGGAGACACCAGATGAAGCGTGCCGACTTCCTCCACATCCTCGGTGACGGGCTCGCCGGACTTCCCAGAGACGATGTCGACGACATCCTCGCCGACTACGCCGCCCACTTCGATGAAGCCCGCGCCTCCGGCCGGCCCGAGGAGCAGGTCGCGGAAGCGCTCGGCGACCCGCGGCGACTGGCGCGCGAGCTGCGCGCCGAGACCGGGCTTCGCCGGTGGGAAAATCATCATTCCCTGCAAAACTCCACGGCCGCGCTGCTGGCACTCGGCGGCCTCGCCGTGGTCGATATCATCCTGCTGCTGCCGTTGCTGCTGGTGGTCGTGCTGATCCTGCTCGTGATAGCCTTCGTGATGCTCGTCCTCGGGATCGTCGGAATCGGATTGCTGCTCAGCCTCTACAAGCATGTAGGTGACGGACGGATCGTCGCGCTCATTTTGCGCGCTTTGGCGGGCATCACGCTGGTGACGACAGGCGTAGGTTTCGGTGCATTGCTGCTGCTTGGACTCAATGCTGCCGTCAGGTGGCTCGGCGGCTACGCGCGGCTGCATTACCGGCTGCTCAAGCCGGAGCAGCCGATCGCGTGAGTCAGGTGTCCGCCACCGCCCTGGCGCTGACAACCTCGGCAAATGACGCAAAGAACTCTCCGGCGAGCTTCGTTGCCGTGGAGTTGATCAACCGCGCCCCGAGCTGGGCCAGCTTGCCGCCGATCTGCGCGTCGACATCATAGTGCAGCACGGTGCTGTCGGCACCGTCCGACTCCAGCCGCACCATTGCGCCGCCTTTGGCGAAGCCGGCGACGCCGCCCGAGCCTTCACCCGAAATGCGATAGCTGTTCGGTGGCTGAAGATCGGAGAGCGTCACCTTGCCGCCGAAGGTTGCCTTCACCGGGCCGACCCTGAAGACGACGGTCGCGGTCATTTCGTTCGGGCCGGTGACCTCGAGCGACTGACAGCCCGGGATGCACTGCTTGAGCACATCGGGATCGTTGAGCGCTGCCCAGACCTTGTCACGGGATGCGGGAATGCGCTGGCTGTCGGTCATCTGCATGGTCGGTCTTCTCCTTGTCCGTGAGCGAGGTGGCGGCGCGCTGGCCGCGGCGGCGCGCTTGCGTGATCTCGGCGAGGATCGACATCGCGATCTCCTCCGGCGTGATGGCGCCGAGATCGAGCCCGGCCGGCGCCTTGACGCGATCGATCGCAACGGCATCCACGCCCTCCGCGATCAGCTTGGCGCGCAGCGCCGCCATCTTGCGGCGGCTGCCGACGAAGGCGTGATAGGCGGCTTCGGTTGCGACCGCGGCACGCAGCGCGGCCTCGTCACCCTTGCCTTGCGTCGAGACCACGACGAAGCGTTTTGCCTCAGTCAATTCGCCCAACCGGTAGCCGTCGATGAGCGTGTCGGCGTCGGGCTGCGAGGCGAGATCGGCCGATGGCGCCGCCAGCGTGACGTGAAAGCCTAGCGTGCGGGCTTGGGCTGCGAGCGACAGCGCAACCGGGCTCGCGCCGAGAATGACGACCGAAGGATGCGGCAGCACCGGCTCGACGAAAATGTCCATGGTTCCCTTGCTCGGGCACATGTTGCTGGCAAAGCGGATGCCGTCGCGGCTCTCACCCGGGCCGACGCCGAGCTCGGCGAGCAGATTCTCCGGCTGCACCGACACCATGCGCGGCACGCCATCGGCGAGCGCCTCGCGCGCCGCCTTCAGCACCGCACCCCGGGCGCAGCCGCCGCCAATCCAGCCCGCGACGATGCGCCCGTCGGCCGCGATGATCGCCTTTGCGCCAGCTTTGGCCGCTGTGACCGACACGGTGCGCACAACGGTGGCGAGCACGAAGGCACGCTCGGCGGCCTTCAGCTGCGCCACCAGATCCAGCACTTCGACATTCGCTGTCATTGGCGCCTCCGTCAGAGCTTCGCCAGATAGGGTTCGAGCGCGTGCAGGCTTTGCAGCGTATTGGCGGGCGCGTAGAGATCGACATGAGGCAGCACAGCCTTGATGCCCCTCGCCTCCGGCGCGTAGCCCGCCCACGCCATCATCGGATTGAGCCAGACGATGCGCCGGCAACGCCGCGACAGCGCCGCCATCTCCCGCCCGAGCAATACGGCGTCGCCGGTCTCGTAGCCGTCGGACACGATCATCACGCAACTGCGCGAATGGATCACGCGCTGCGCGTGCCAACGGTTGAAGCTTTGCAGGCTCTCGCCGATCTTCGTGCCGCCACCGGTGCCCTGCGCCATGATCGAGAGCCGGTCGAGCGCGCGGCCGGCATCCTTCTCCTTCAGCGCATCGGAAACGTAGGCGAGGCGCGTGTGGAACAGGAACGCCTCGGCCTCGTGGAATTCGTCGAGCACGCCGTGGATGAAGCGCAGGAACACGGATGTGTAGGCGCTCATCGAGCCCGACGCGTCGAGCAGAACGATAAGCCGCAGCGGCCTGTCCTTGCGCTGCCGCTTCACCAGGCTGATCGGCACGCCGCCATGGCTGATGTTGCGGTGGATGGTGCGGCGGAGATCGAGCCGGTATCCGCGCCTTCGCGCGAGATCACGCCGCGTCAGCCGCGTGCGCATCACTTTTGCGAGCTGCGCCGCGGCTTCGTGGGCCTGTGCGATCTGGTCGGGATCGCTGAGCTTGCGAAAATCGACCTCGGCGAGATTCTCGGCGCGCGAGGCGCCTTCCATCCGTCCCTCGCCGCCGCGCCCATCCGGTGCATCTTCGGATGACGGGATCTGGTCGGTGAGCGATTGCTTGCCGCCCTGCTCCATAGCCCCTTCCTGCAAGCTCTTGAGCGACGGGCTGTTCGCGCCTTGCGCCGAGCCGACCGTCCGCGAGCGCGAGCGCTTGCCGAGCCAGAATGCGTCGAACAGGCCGTCGAACTTGTCCCAGTCGGACTTGCGCGCCGAAAACAGATGTTTAAACGCCGAGCGCAGGAGGCCGGGACGCGCGACATAGCCCGCAGACATCAGCGCCGCCGCATCCAGCCCCTCGGCGAGCCCGACGCGGAAGCCGGCGTCACGCAATGTGCGCAGGAAAGCCGCGAGCCTTGCGGAGACAAGTCGGGAGACCTCGTTGAGATCGTCGAATTCGGGGCTCGCGCCGCAGCAGCTCATGCGACCCTCCCGAGCAGGCGCTGCGTCACCTCACGCGTGACGCGCGCGCGGTCCTCATGCGTCTTCAACAGGCAGATCAGCGTCTCGTGCACGGTCTCGGGCGCATCGTGGAGATCGCCTATGTCGAGGCCGACGAGCGCGGCCGCCCAGTCCAGCGTCTCCGCGACACCAGGCACTTTCCGCAATTCCTCCTTGCGGACGCCCTCGACCATGTGCGCGATCTGGAGCGACAGGGACGGGCTTGCGCCCGCGATCCGCGCCAGGATGATGCGCGTCTCGCGATCGACGTCGGGATAGTCGACATAGTGATAGAGGCAGCGCCGGCGCAGCGCGTCGGAGAGTTCGCGCGTGCCGTTCGAAGTCAGCACCACCTGCGGGATGGTGATCGCGGGAATGGTGCCGAGCTCGGGGATCGAGACCTGGAAGTCGGACAGCAGCTCCAGCAAAAACGCCTCGAACTCGTCGTCGGCGCGGTCGATCTCGTCGATCAGCAGCACCGGAGCCTGCGCGCGGCGGATCGCAGCGAGCAACGGGCGCTCCAGCAGGTATTTTTCCGAGAAGATCTGGTCCTCGATGCTGTCAGTGCCACGATGCGCCTGGATTGCCAGCAGTTGGCGCTGGTAGTTCCATTCATAGAGTGCGGAGGACTGGTCGAGACCCTCATAGCATTGCAGGCGGATCAGCTCGGTCGCATGCACTTTGGCAAGCGCCTTCGCCACCTCCGTCTTGCCGACGCCCGCCTCGCCTTCCAGCAGCAGCGGACGCCGCAATAATTGCATCAGCGAGATCGCGGTCGCGAGCTCCGCGTCGGCGATGTAGCCCGACGCAGCCAGCGCTTGCGCGATCTCGTCACGGCCTTTCATGTTACCTCCGTCATTCCGGGGCGGCTCGAAGAGCCGAACCCGGAATCTCGAGATTCCGGGCTCGCCCTTCGGGCGCCCCGGAATGACGAGATCAACTCCACTATGCCACCGCTCCCAGCTGCTTCGCCGCTGTCCAGTTGCGCCAGAAGTCGTGCGGCATCTGGATGTGCGTGCTCCCCAAGAACGAGAACGCGTCATTGACGGCATTGGAGAACGCCGGCACGCCGCCCACATTCGGGCTCTCGCCGACGCCCTTGGCGCCTATGGGGTGATGCGGCGACGGGGTCACGGTGAAGTCGGTCTCCCAATGCGGCGTCTCGACTGCCGTCGGCATGAAGAAGTCCATGAACGAGCCGGTGACGACGTTGCCGGTGTCGTCGTAGCGGATCTCCTGCCCCATCGCGATCGCGAAGGCCTCCGTGAGGCCGCCATGCACCTGGCCCTCGATGATCATCGGGTTGATGCGGGTGCCGCAATCGTCGAGCGCATAGAAACGCCGGACCTTGTACACGCCGGTATCGACGTCGATGTCCATCACGCAGAGATAGGCACCGAAGGGATAAGTCATGTTGGGCGGATCGTAATAGGAGACCGCCTCCAGTCCCGGCTCCATGCCCGGCGGCACCGAGTTGTACGCCGCCCAGCAGATATCCTTCATCGACATGAATTTTTCCGGCAGGCCCTTCACCCGGAAGCCGTCGATGTCCCATTCGAGGTCGTCCTCGTGGACCTCGAGCTTGTAGGCCGCGATCATCTGCGCCTTGGCCTTGATCTTGCGCGCCGCCATGGCGATCGCGGCACCCGCCACCGGCGTCGAGCGCGATCCGTAGGTGCCGAGCCCATAAGGCGCGGTGTCGGTGTTGCCCTCCTCGACCTGGATGTTGTCGGCGGGAATACCGATCTCGGTCGCGATGATCTGGGCCCAGGTGGTCTCGTGGCCCTGGCCCTGGCTCTTCGTTCCCATGCGCGCGATGCCGGCACCGGTCGGATGCATGCGGATCTCGCAGGAGTCGAACATTGCGATGCCGAGGATGTCGCAGTTCTTCGACGGGCCGGCGCCGACGATCTCGGTGAAGAAGGAGACGCCTAAGCCCATGATCTCGCGGGTCTCGCCGCGCGTGAAGGCCGCGCGCTTGTCCGCCTGCTCCTTCCGGAGCGCGGCGTAGCCGGTCGTCTCCATCATCTTGCGCATGGCGGTATGGTAGTCACCGGAGTCGTATTCCCAGCCCAGGGCCGAGTGATACGGAAACTGCTCCGGCTTGATAAAGTTCTTCAGCCGTAGCTCGGCCGGATCCATGCCAAGCTTCTGCGCCAGGATGTCCATGGCGCGCTCGATGCAGTAGGCGGCTTCCGTGACGCGGAACGAGCAGCGATAGGCGACGCCGCCCGGCGCCTTGTTGGTGTAGACGCCGTCGACCGCGAGATGCGCGGTCGGGAAGTCGTAGGATCCTGTGACGATATTGAAAAAGCCGGCCGGCCATTTCGACGGATCGGCGCAGGCGTCGAACGCGCCGTGATCGGCGAGCACGTGGACGCGAAGGCCGGTGACCTTGCCGTCCTTGTTTGCGGCAATCTCGGTCGTCATGTGATAGTCGCGCGCAAACGAGGTCGCGGTCAGGTTCTCGATGCGGTCCTCGACCCATTTCACCGGCTTGCCGGTGACGATGGAGGCCACGGCCGCGCATATATAACCGGGGTAGGCGCCGACCTTGTTGCCGAAGCCGCCGCCGATATCGGGCGAGATCACGTGGATCTTCTGCTCCGGGAGCTTCGCGATCAGCGACACCACGGTGCGGATCACGTGCGGCGCCTGGAAGGTGCCCCAGATCGTCAATTCGCCCTTGATCTTGTCAAAGGAGCAGACGCACTGGCAGGTCTCCAGCGGCGACGGATGGGTGCGGTGATAGGAGATCATCTCCTTGATCGTGACCTCCGCCTTCTTGAAGGCGGCGTCGGTCAATTCCTTGTCACCGACCGTCCACTCGAAAATGTGGTTGTGGTGCTTGCGCGGACCGTGCGCGCCAGATGTCTTGCCTGCGAGATCCTCGCGCAGGACGGGCGCATCAGGCGCCATCGACTTGAAGGGATCGACCAGCGGCGGCAGCGGCTCATACTCGACAACCACCTTGTTGACACCGTCGTCGGCGGCATAGCGGTCGGTCGCAACCACGAAGGCGACCTCCTGGTTCTGGAACAGCACCTTGCCGTCGGCCAAAACCATCTGCACGTCGCCGGCGAGCGTCGGCATCCAGGCGAGGTTGACCGTCTTCAGCGTCTCGGCGGTGATGACCGCGAGCACGCCGGGGACCTTCAGCGCCTCCTCGCTGTTGATCGACTTGACGCGCGCATGCGCGTGTGGCGAGCGGACGAAGTCGCCGTGCAGCATGCCCGGCAGCTTGACGTCGTCGACATAGTTGCCCTTGCCTTGGGTGAAGCGGATGTCCTCGACGCGCTTGCGCTTGCAGCCCATGCCTTCGAGTGCGGCCGTGCGTTGTTCCCGCGTGGGAGTTAAGTCGTTCATTCCGCGGCCTCCTTGAATTCGATTCCGTTGAGCTTGGCAGCGGCGTATTGAATCGCCCTAACGATGTTCTGGTAGCCGGTGCAGCGGCAGATGTTGCCGGAGATGCCGATGCGGATTTCCTCTTCGGATGGCGCAGGATTCTCCTTCAGCAAGCGATGCGCCCGCACGATCATGCCGGGCGTGCAGAAACCGCATTGCAGGCCGTGCATCATGCGAAAGCCTTCCTGCAAGGCCGACAGCGAGCCGTCGGCATTGGCCATGCCTTCGACCGTCGTGATGTCGCTTCCCTGCGCTTGCACCGCGAACATGGTGCAGGACTTCACCGACATGCCGTCGATATCGATGGTGCAGGCACCGCAATGGGTGGTCTCGCAGCCGATATGGGTGCCGGTCATCCCGAGGTTCTCGCGGATGAAATGCACGAGCAGCGTCCGCGGCTCGACGAGGCCTTCGACCTCGGCACCGTTCACCTTCATTGCCACATGTGTTTTTGCCATTCGTCCCTCCCCTAGCGCGCGCGGCTCGCGGCGCGTTGCAGCGCCCGCGCCACCATGATGCCGCCGACATGCTTGCGATACTCGACCGGCCCCCGAGCGTCCGCCGCCGGCGACATGATCGCTTGCGCCGCAGCCGCGGCGTTCTTCAGCGCAGCCGCATCGAGGCTCGTTCCGATCACCGCTTTCGCGGCGTCAGCCGCGAGCAGCGGCGTCTCGTGGACATTGGTGAGCCCGATCGCGCAGCTTGCGACCTTGCCGCCCGCCAGGGTGAGCACGACGGCTGCAGCGGCGGTCGCGTAATCGCCGACCTTGCGCTTGAGTTTTTCGTAGGCGTAGCCGTGGCCCGCGGCGGGCAATGGAACCGAGACAGCGGTGAGGATCTCGCCGGGCTCGAGCGCGGTGAAATAGGCGCCCTGGTAGAAATCGGCCGCCTGGACCTCGCGGGCGCCATTCGCGCCTTCCAGGCGATAGGTCGCGCCCAGCGTCAGCATCAGCGCCGGCATGTCGTTGCCGGGATCGCCATTGGCGACATTGCCGCCGATCGTGCCGCGGTAGCGCACCTGCGGATCGGCGATCAAAAGCGCGGCCTCATGGAGGATCGGCACTGATCTTGCGACATCCTCTGAGGCGAGCAGATCATGCTGGGTGGTCATCGCGCCGATGACGAGGTTATCGCCGTCGCGGCGGATGCCCTTGAGGCCGGCGATGCCGTGGAGGTCGACCAGATGCGCGGGGCTCGCCAGCCGAAACTTCATCATCGGCACAAGGCTGTGCCCGCCGGCCAGCGGCCGCGCGTCCTCGCCGAGGTCGGATAGCAGTTTGACGGCGTCGGCAACGCTTGCCGGCCGGTGATAGCTGAATGCGCCGGGGATCATCGTCTCCTCCCAATCGTCCTTGCGCACGGTGGCGCGGACGTTGGGCGGGACCGTCTTCCTGAGCGGAGCGGGCTGCAATGGTTGGGGCACAAAGAGGGGAATTTCGCACGAAATGCGGACTGGAACCCACGAATTGCGTCAGAGAGGGCGACCTATGGACCTGACCTCCGCTGCACCTCTCCCGCTTGCGGGGGAGGTCGGCGCGCGTAGCGCGGCGGGTGGGAACTCGCTCCACATTCGGAATCTCGATTGCGGAAGCACCCCATCCCAGCCCTCCCCCGCAAGCGGGAGAGGGAGCGCACCGTCCTGTCGGCTAAGGTCTACGCGTGCCGCCGCGACGCCAGCCCCAGCCTCGCCTTCACCTCGGCGATCTTGCTGCGGCTCACGGGCACACGGTGCGGGGACGGGCCATCGAGCTCGAGCACGGCGCCGTCGCCCTCCCTGCGAACGAGGGCGACGTGGGGGATGCAGACGATGTGGCTGCGGTGCACCCGGAGAAAGAGACTGGGGTCTAGCTGCGCCTCGGCCTCCGAGATCGACCACGGACACATGCGCTCGCGGGTGCCGTCATGCACCCGCGTGTAGTGGGCATCCGCACGCACGCTGCGGACATCGGCCGTGTCGATGAAATGCGTGCCGTCGGCGCCTTCCACCGGCAGGCGCGGGACGGGCGCCGCGCGCGGCGGCTGACCGACGCCACCGAGCGGCGCCGACACCGGCCGTGGTGACGCCGCAGCTAGAGCCGGCGCAACAGCCTCGACTGGCGGCGCGGTCGGGTCGTCGGCCATCGCCGGCACCAGCGTCTGCCGGCGCGGATCCGGCACCAGCGACAGCAGGAAACCGGCGGCGATCACGAAGCACAGCACGGCCACGACGATGGATAATATTTGCTGCGACGCCGCAAGGCCGCCGCCGAGATGCTGATGCGCTTCACCCGTGAGCGGCATGAAATGCATGCCATGCATCGCCGTGTAGTGCATGCCGGACACAGCAATCCCATAAGCGATCGAACTTACGATCAGGCGAAGACCTTCCTGCTGCGCCAGGAAGGCACGCAAGCCGCCATAGGCGGTGACGATCGCGACCACGACCGAGAGCAGCACCATTGACCCGTCATGCGCAATGGTGAACGGCCCGGAAAGGCCGTGGATGCCGACGTAATGCATGCTGCTGATACCGACGCCGAGCAGCACGGCCGAGGACACCACCCGCTTCAGCGATGGCTCGCCGATCGATACGAAGAACAGGGAGATGCCGACGACCAGCGCGCAGATCAGGAACGAGATGATGGTGGGCAGCACGAGATAGACGGTGTCCGGCGGCAGCGGCGCCGCCAACATGCCGACGAAATGCATGGTCCAGATGCCGACGGCTAGAAATGCCGCCGCGCCCGCCAGCAGCACGCGGTTGCTGACGCCCGGCTTGTTGCGGATGCGCGCCGCAAGCGCAAAGCCGGTATAGCCGCCCAGGCTCGCGATCGCCACCGAGAGCGCGACCAGATAGGGATCGTGTCCTTCGAACATGATCTTGCCGGCCAGTCCGTCTCCACGGACCGGTCCCCTCCCGCCGCCGAGTTTATCAACGCAGCGGCGGGAAAGACAATCGGCGGCCTGTGAGACGAAGGTTATACGATCCCCGCCGCGACCTGGCCGCGCAGCCGCTCCAGTCCGTGCAGCGTGTTGGCGCAGGCCTCGGCAACCTCGACGCCCTTGATCGCAAAGTGCTTGCGGAAGAAATCGTAGTGCACCTCGGTCTCGTGGAATTGCTGCGGCGTCAGCACGGCGGAGAACACCGGCACCTCGGTGCGCAGCTGCACGTCCATCAGCGCCTTGATCACGGTGTCGGCGACGAACTCATGGCGGTAGATGCCACCGTCGACGACGAGGCCGGCCGCGACAATCGCGGTGTAGCGCCGCGTCTTGGCGAGGATCTGTGCGTGCAGCGGGATCTCGAACGAGCCCGGCACCTGGAACACGTCGACATGGGTGAGATGCCGCGCCTCGGCCTCCTTCAGGAAGGCAAAGCGCGCCTCCTGCACGACGTCGTGATGCCAGCAGGCCTCGACGAAGGCGACCCGCTGCGGCTTTGCGAAGCGGGGATGCTCGTGCGCCGGCGGCTCGGGTGGAACCGGCGGAGGTTTGGTTTCTTGGGAGGGGTGAAGCTGGGATGCTTCGACTTGCGGGTCTTGCAACATCTGATTCATGGCTTTCCTTCTTAAGGACCAGAATCAGGGCATACGGAACGACAAACGGCCGCATCCTCGCGATGCGGACCGCCACCGACCGTTCTCTTTCATCCGGACTTTAACCGTCGGCTTCGGAGTTGCACCGAATCTGCTGACCCTTCCCCTTTGCGGAGGAAGGCGCTCGCGGGCTTGGACCTTACGGCCCTTACCGCCGGTGGGGGCTTTCACCCCGCCCTGAGAACATCGGCTGCTCGGAATGAACAACCTGGATGAAATATGACGCCGGCGGGCGGCCGCAGCAAGCGCCTTCGGCATCGCCAAACCGCATGGTCCCATGCTGCCGGGGCGGTCCGGCGCCCCATGGAACGGAATTTTGGGACGGCATTAACGATTGCCGCACCAGTTGCTCAATCCGATTCCGATTTGTTCTCAAATTAATAATTGTGACCGAGATGAGCTGTGGACGAGCCTGTCGGACCTTGTGGACGGACTCGCGACGGAGTTGCGCAGATTCCGCAAATCACATCAGTTGATCCTCGAAAGGCCCGCGCGATCCGAGGGGATCGCCGTCAGCGACGTTAAGGGAGCGCGCGCCGGGCCAACCGCGTGCGTATCAAGATAACAAAAAGGCAAGAGGTCGAGACGGCATGTCCCTGCTCGAAAGCAATATCGATTCCCGCAGCCACCCGCTCTCGGTGGTGGAGGACATCGCCGCCAGCAACAATTGGGCGTTCGAACGTTCCGGCGACGACGAGATCACCATCGTCTCGAAGGGACAGTGGACCGACTATCAGCTCTCCTTCACCTGGATGGGCGAGATCGAGGCGCTGCATCTGGCCTGCGCGTTCGACATGAAGGTTCCGGTCGCACGCCGCTCCGAGGTGCAGCGGCTGGTCGCCGCCATCAACGAGCAGTTGTGGGTCGGCCACTTCGATCTGTGGACCCACACTGGCATGATCATGCACCGCCAGGCCCTGGTGCTGCCGGGTGGACTGACCGCCTCGACCGCGCAATGCGAGGCCATGCTCGCCGGTGCCATCCACGGCTGCGAGCGCTATTTCCCTGCGTTCCAGTTCGTGGTGTGGGCGGGCAAGTCGACCACCGAGGCGATGGACGCGGCGATGTTCGACACGGCCGGTGAGGCGTAAGGCCTCTCCCCTCGTCGTCCCGGGGCGCGCGCAGCGCGAGCCCGGGACCCATACCACGTGATCTCGCTTGTGGCACGCGGCTTGTTGCTCAGCTCTTCATCCACTAGAACCGCCAGTAGTAGCGCGACGAGCGCAAGCGCTCGCGCGGGGGTCCCGGCCCCCGTGCGCAATTGTGCACTAGGCCGGGACGACAGCGGATTTTGTGGTGACCACCGTGGCCAACAGCAGCACTCTTCAAAACATCACCGGCACCATTCTCCTTGCCGGCGCGGGCAAGATGGGCGGCGCGATGCTGACCGGCTGGCTGGCGCAAGGTCTCGATCCACGCCGCGTCGCGGTGATCGAGCCGCACCTGTCGCCGGAGATCAGCGCGCTTGCTGCGAAAGGCGTTGCGCTCAATCCGGATGTGACCAGCGCCGGCAGCGTCGAGACGCTTGTCGTCGCGGTCAAGCCGCAATCCTTCCGCGAGGCCGGCGCGAAGCTGAAGCCCTATGTGTCTGCAGGCACCTCGGTGGTCTCGATCATGGCGGGAACCACGATCGCCTCGCTGCAAGAAGTCTGCGGCGGCGCCGTCGTGCGCGCGATGCCGAACACGCCGGCCGCGATCGGCCGCGGCATCACGGTTGCCGTGGCCGCGAACAATGTCAGCGGCAAGCAGCGCGCAGTCGCCGACGCGCTGCTCCGCGCCACCGGCTCGGTCGAATGGGTCGAGGATGAAGGCCTGATGGATGCTGTCACCGCCGTGTCCGGCTCCGGCCCCGCTTATGTCTTCCTGCTCGCCGAAGAGCTCGCGCGCGCCGGCGTGGAAGCAGGTCTGCCGGAAGCACTCGCAACCAAGCTCGCGCGCGAGACCGTATCAGGGGCCGGCGAGCTCCTGCACCGCTCGGAGCTCGCATCGAGCACGCTGCGCCAGAACGTCACTTCGCCCGGCGGCACCACCGCCGCGGCGCTCGAGGTGCTGATGGACGAGGTGGGCCTGCGCGATCTGATGATCCGCGCGATTGCGGCAGCGACGAAGCGATCGAAAGAGCTCGCCAAGTAATTCGATGCCGTAGGGTGGGCAAAGCGAAGCGTGCCCACCACTTCTGTCGCACACGTGGAGAGATGGTGGGCACGGCGCAAGAGCGCCTTTGCCCACCCTACGGCATCCCCGCTTTACGGCTTCTTCTACGTTGCGCCCAACCGCTTGTTGAACGTCTCGACATTGACGAGGCCGCGGGCGTGGCGGCCTTCGCCGAGCTTGCGCGCGCCCTCGAACGCCTCGACCTCGAAGCGGATCACGCGGCGCTCGACCGCGATCACCTTCGCGGTGGTCCGCACCGTGGCGCCGACGAGGCTTGCTGCGAGATGACGGATATCGACCTCGGTGCCGACCGTGACCCAGCCCGGCTGAAGTGCACCGCGGATAGCATCCCCCGCAGTCATCTCCATCTCCAGGATCATCATCGGCGTCGCATAGACCATCGGCATGCCGGGCACGAAATGCCCAACCGTGCGCTCCGCCGGCACCACCAGCGTGCGCTCAGCGCTCATGCCGATCGTGATGAACTCGCGTGCGTCCATGATGCCTTGTTCGTCATTCCGGGACGCGCGAAGCGCGGACCCGGAATCCAGAGGTTGGGGATCGAGATTCCCCAATGCGCAATTGCGCATTGGGGTTTTGCCCTGCGGGCTGCCCCGGAATGACGCTCACGCGTCACTTCTTCGCCGCGGCCGCGCGTTCCACGAAGGTCTTGCCGCCCTTCATCTTGTGACGAAGCGGAGCTTCGTTGATCTGGATGACGACGGCTTCCGCGTCGACGCCGAGATTCTTCACCAGCGCCTGCGTGATGTCGCGCATCATGCCGGCCTTCTGTTCGTCGGTGCGGCCTTCGGCCATGCTGATGGTGATCTCAGGCATCGTCTTCTCCCTGCGGCTTTCGCGATGACCGGGCACATCCCGGCCATTCATGGTCGTTCGCATCAAACAGGACGCAGATGCCCGGGACAAGCCCGGGCATGACGGCTATCGCGAATAGCTAACCCCAGCTCACGTCATGGCGCGCGAGCACCTCGCGCACCTTCGCGACGAGATCAGCCTCGCCGCACGAGAATTGTGCCGGGCGCGTCTCGCGCCATTCCTGGTTGGAGGCGATCGCGGCCGCGGCCTTGGCGCCTTCGATCAGATCCTTGATCTGGACCTCGCCGCGCGCCTTCTCATCCGAGCCCTGGATGATCACGCAAGGCGAATTACGGCGATCGGCATATTTGAGCTGGTTGCCCATGTTCTTGGGGTTACCAAGATAGAGCTCGGCGCGGATGCCCGCGCTGCGCAAGGCGCTGACCATTTTCTGGTAGTCGGCGACGCGGTCGCGATCGAACACGGTGACGACGACGGGCCCGAATTCGGGCCGCGTGTCGAGCTTGCCGAGCAGCGTCAGCGCGGCCTGCAAGCGCGACACGCCGATCGAAAAACCTGTCGCCGGCACCGGCTCACCGCGGAAGCGCGAGACGAGGCCGTCATAACGCCCGCCGCCGCCGACCGAGCCGAAGCGAACCGGGCGGCCCTTCTCGTCCTTGGTGTCGAGCAGGAGTTCAACCTCGTAGACGGGGCCGGTGTAGTATTCGAGGCCGCGGACGACGGAAGGATCGATCTTGATGCGATCTTCGCCGTAGCCGGCAGCCGACACGAGCTTGCCGATCTGGTCGAGTTCATCGCGTCCCTGCTGTCCGATGGCACTGGCCGCCAGTCGCGAGTCAAGCGGCGCGCTATTCTGTTCGATAGCGGAGATGACAAGCGCGATGTCGTCCTCCTTTAGTCCTGCGCCCTTGGTGAAGTCGCCGGACTCGTCCTTGCGACCCTCGCCGAGGAGTTGTCGCACACCGGCAAGACCAAGCCTGTCGAGCTTGTCGATCGCGCGCATGACGGTGAGCCACTGGGCGTCGTCGGCGATGCCGAGCGCATCGCGCACGCCATCGAGAACTTTCCGGTTGTTCACTTTCACCACGTAGGAGCCACGCGCGATGCCGAGCGCCTCCATCGTGTCCGCGGCCATCATGCAAATCTCGGCGTCCGCCGCCGGCGTCGCCGAGCCGACCGTGTCGGCATCGAATTGCATGAACTGGCGGAAGCGGCCGGGGCCGGGCTTCTCGTTGCGGAAGACGTAGCCGGCGCGGTAGCTGCGATAGGGTTTTGGCAGCGCATCGAAATTCTCGGCGACGTAACGCGCGAGCGGCGCGGTCAGGTCGTAGCGCAAGGAGATCCACTGCTCGTCATCGTCCTGGAACGAGAACACGCCCTCGTTCGGGCGGTCCTGGTCGGGCAGGAATTTTCCGAGCGCGTCCGTATACTCCATGGCCGGCGTTTCCACCGACTCGAATCCGTAGAGCTCGTAGACGGCCCGGATCTTCTCGACCATCTGGCGCGTGGCCTTGATCGCGGCGGGATCGCGATCCTCCAGCCCGCGCGGCAGGCGCGCCTTCAGTTTCTGGGGTTTTTTGGGTTTTTCGGCCATGCGCGGCGTTTACCAGCCGACGCGCGATGCGGCAACTGGCGTGTTCTTCACCTCGCCCCGCTTGCGGGGAGAGGTCGAAATTCACGCTGCAAGCGGGAATTTCGGGTGAGGGGGACTCTCCGCGAGTCTCACTGCCACCGCCCCCGTGGAGACTCCCCCTCACCCCACCCTCTCCCCGCAGGCGGGGCGAGGGGAAGATCGAGCGTGCTCCGCGTCGCGCCCTACGGCTGCTCCATCCGCGCCCGCAGCGCGTCGGCGTCGGCCTTCGGCATGGATTTCAGGAGCGGCTTGATGGTCTCGCCGCCGACGATCTTGTCGTTGCGCATGAACATCCAGTCCGAAATGTCGGCATCCCTGAACTCGACGAGGTCGCCTTCCCGCTTGCCCGGCAGGTCGCGCGGGCGGTTGGCGAAGCGCCCGGAATAGGTGCCGTTGGGAAGCTTCTTCACGTCGGCCATCCAGATGTGCTCGGCGCTGTCGCCGCCTGTCGGGAAGCGCACCTTCAGGGAGTGCCCGGTCTCCGTCGCTTTCGGCGCATCGTAGGAGGCCCAGAACGTCGGCAGCGTGCCACGCGCGCGGGCGATCGCGGCGTTCATCTCGGGATTGCCGGTGCGGACGTCGATGACCGGCGAGCGGTCCTGGGCCCCGACCTGCGGCGTGGGGCCGATCGTCAGAATGCCGAAGACCGTGATGCCGGTGATGGCAGCGAGCACTGCCCATTTCAGGGATTGGGGGAGCGTGGGAGCCATGATCGCGCGTCCAAATGCCTTGATGTCTCCGGCTTTGTCGCGCGATCGCGCGGGTGCGTTCATGACGCCGGCGTCCCCCAGATGCAGCGCAGCGCGCCGCCCTTTGCGGCGTGGTGCGCTGCTGATCCGGGGCCCATCCGGCTCCGATGGGTCCCGGCTCAGCGTCGCGTCACTCCGTGCCGCGCCGCGTCCGGGACACCAGAGCCCCTTACGCCGCCGCAAGCTTGCCCTTGGGTTGCACTTCCGCCGCGTAGTCCCGTATCAACTGCTCCGAGATCGCGCCGGGCGCAAACCTCCACTCCGCGATCTCGGAGACCGCCGTCACCTCGGCGGCGGTGCCGGTGATGAAGCACTCGGCAAAGCCGTCGAGCTCCTCCGGCATGATCCGCCGCTCGATCACCTCGATACCGCGGCGCCCCGCGAGGTCGATCACGGTGGCGCGCGTGATGCCGGCGAGGAAGCAGTCGGCGATCGGGGTGTGAAGCTTGCCGTCGCGGACGAAGAAGATATTGGCGCCGGTGCATTCGGCAACGCGGCCCTCCCAATCCAGCATCATCGCATCCGCATAGCCTTTGCGCTCGGCCTTGTGCTTTGAGATGGTGCAGATCATGTAGAGGCCACTGGCCTTGGCGAGCGCCGGAATCGTGCGCGGATCTGGCCTTCGATACTCGGCGAGATCGACGCGGATCCCCTTCAGCCTCGCGGCGCGATCGAAATAGCTCGGCCATTGCCAGGCGGCGATTGCGAGGTGAATGGTGTTGTTCGGGGCGGAGACGCCCATCATCTCCGAGCCGCGCCAGGCGATCGGGCGCAGATAGGCATCCGGCAGATTGTTCGTGTCGATGACAAGCTGTTTGGCTGCATCGATCTCCGCGACCGAGAACGGGATCTCGAAATCGAGGATGTTGGCTGACGCCTTCAGCCGCTCGGAATGCGCCGTGGTCCTGAACACCCTGCCGCCATAGGCGCGCTCGCCCTCGAACACGCAGCTCGCATAATGCAGGCCGTGGGTCAGCAGATGGACGTTGGCATCCTTCCACTGCACCAACCTGCCGTCATACCAGATGACGCCGTCGATCTCATCGAATGAAACTCCCATGATTTTCTCCCGCTGGTGTTGAGTTCATCGCACACGCGCCCGTGCACGCGTCCCGGCGGAACGCGTGCTGACGGTGCTCGATCAGGGAGACGATGAGAAAGCGATGGCCCGAGGCCGCCGCAGGTCAAAACACCTTTCTGATCCAGTCGTGCGGGTCGTTGGTCCGGCCGTACTGGATGTCGACAAGCTGCTTGCGCAGCCCCATGGCGACCGGGCCTGCTGCGCCGCCGCTAATGAGGAAGTCGCCGCTCGCCGAGCACACCTTGCCGATCGGCGAGATGACAGCGGCAGTGCCGCAGGCGAAAGCTTCCTTAAGCTTGCCGCTGGCCGCATCCTTGCGCCACTGGTCGATCGAGTAGGGCTCCTCGCGCACCACCGAGCCAGCATCCTTGGCCAGCGCGATGATGGAATCGCGGGTGATGCCCGGCAAGATGGTGCCGAGCGGCGGGGTGACCAGCGAGCCGTCGTCGAACACGAAGAAGATGTTCATGCCGCCGAGCTCCTCGACATAGCGTCGCTCGACCGCATCGAGGAACACGACCTGGTCGCAGCCGTGCTCGATGGCCTCGGCCTGCGCGCGCAGGCTCGCAGCGTAATTGCCGCCGCACTTGACGGCGCCGGTGCCGCCGACCGCCGCGCGCGTGTAGTTCTCCGACACCCAGATCGAGACAGGTGCAGGGCCGCCCTTGAAATATGAGCCGACCGGCGAAGCGATGACGGCAAAGATGTATTCCGCCGACGGCTTCACGCCGAGGAAGACCTCGTTGGCGATCATGAAGGGCCGCAGGTAAAGACTGCCCTCGCCGCCCGGCATCCAGGCGCGGTCGATCCGCACGAGCTGTTCGACCGCCTCGATGAAGACGTCCTCGGGCAGCGGCGCCATCGCCATGCGCTCGGCGGAACTCTTGAAGCGCCGTGCATTGGCGTCGGGGCGGAACAGGTTCACGCCGCCGTCGTCGCGCTTGTAGGCCTTCAGGCCCTCGAAGATCTCCTGGGCGTAATGCAGCACGGCGCCGGCCGGATCGAGCTGGAAATTGGCGCGGGCTTCAACATGCGCGTCATGCCAACCGCCCTTGGCCTGGCTGTAGCGGACCACGGCCATGTGATCGGTGAAGACCCGGCCGAAGCCAGGGTTTTCAAGCTTTGCCGTGCGCTCCGTCTCGGAGGTCGGATTGGTGGCAGGCTGGATTTCGAATTTCAGACTCATTTTTCCCTTGCCTCCCGCTGTCGCAATCGGCGCGCGGAAACGCGCCGGCCTGCCTCTTTCGGGCTTGATAATTTAACCAGGTCTGGCCCCCGACCGTGACCAGCCTTGTTACGGCCGGTTTCCCGTGGCCAGCATGTCGCGACAGGACATGCTTTTGCGGAGGGCGGAAGTCCAGTATGTTTTGCCGATATGCCGCTCGACAATCGCACGGTAGATCTGGTCCGGCCGGCGCTGCCTGTCCGGCACTTCCCCGGCCGCTTTGGACAACATCATTCCCGAACGAAGCGATCTAAAATTTCGTCCGGGTCGATCGTTTTGTAACATTGAACCCAAGATACGTCAATATGCCTGACATAAATTTCGCAAACCCCTCCCCCGACGCCGCCGAGACCAAGCCGGCAGCCAGCGATGTGGGCAATTTGCGCTGGGATATCATCGAGCTCCTGTTCTTCGCCTATCGTGATTTCGTCGGCGATCCCGACCAGGAACTTGAGGCGTTCGGCTTCGGCCGGGCCCATCACCGCGTCATGCATTTCGTCTACCGCTATCCCGGCCTCAAGGTCGCCGACCTCCTGGACGTCCTGCGCATCACCAAGCAGTCGCTCGGGCGCGTGCTCAAGCAGTTGCTCGATGAGGGCTATATCGTGCAGAAGACCGGCGATAACGACCGCCGCCAGCGCCTGCTCTATGCGACACCGAAGGGCGAGGCGCTGGTGCAGAAGCTCGCCGGGCTCCAGACCACGCGAATCAACCGGGCGCTCGCCGAGATCGGCCCGCAGGACGCCGAGACCGTGAAACGCTTCCTGCGCGCCATGATCGACCGCCAGGATCCCGAC
Source organism: Bradyrhizobium sp. CCGUVB23 (assembly GCF_024199885.1). NCBI lineage: Bacteria > Pseudomonadati > Pseudomonadota > Alphaproteobacteria > Hyphomicrobiales > Nitrobacteraceae > Bradyrhizobium > Bradyrhizobium sp. CCGUVB23. The sequence goes on along the minus strand of NZ_JANADQ010000001.1, from coordinate 5,901,153 downwards.
AAGGTGCTGGAGACGATCTTCGCCAACGTCAACCAAGCCACAAAGGAGTGACCGTGCCACTCGCTGCCACGCTCGCCCGTCCGCCGGTGGAGCCCGCCGACGACGCCCCACATATCCTCCTCGTCGACGACGACCGCCGCATCCGCGATCTCCTGTCGCGCTTTCTCGCCGCCGAGGGCTATCGCGTTTCGACCGCCGCCAGCGCGGGCGATGCCCGCGCCAAGCTCATGGGTCTGCATTTCGATCTGTTGATCCTCGACGTCATGATGCCCGGCGAGACCGGCTTCGACCTCGCCCGCTTCATCCGGACATCCTCCTCGGTGCCGATCGTGATGCTGACGGCGCGCCACGAGGCGGAAGCCCGTATCGAGGGTCTGCAGATCGGCGCCGACGACTACGTGGCAAAGCCGTTCGAGCCTCGCGAGCTTGCGCTGCGTATCAACAACATTCTCAAGCGTACCGCCCCGCCTCAGGTCACCACGATCGAGAAGATCGCGTTCGGTCCTTACGTCTTCCATCTCGATCGCGGCGAATTGCGCCAGGGCGAGGAGGTCATCCACCTGACCGACCGCGAGCGCGAGATGCTGCGCATCCTCGCAGACAGCCAGGGCGAGACCGTGCCGCGCGCCGCGCTGACCGGCAACGGCAGCGTCAACGAGCGCGCCGTCGACGTGCAGATCAACCGCCTGCGGCGCAAGATCGAGAACGACCCCGCCAATCCCCTGTTCCTCCAGGCGGTACGCGGCATCGGCTACCGGCTGGTGGCCTCGCCATAGACCGGATGAAGCGGGCGCGATGAGTACGATCGACACCGGCCTGACGCTGCTGAGGAGCGCCGCCGACCGCGTCTCCGCCGTCAATGGCTGGATGGGCAATGCGTTCAAAGGCTGGATGCCGACCGGCCTCTATGCCCGCGCGCTGTTGATCATGATCGTGCCGATGGTGGTGCTGCAATCGGTCGTCGCCTTCGTGTTCATGGAGCGGCACTGGAACACGGTGACGCGGCGTCTTTCGGCTGCGGTGGTGCAGGACATCGCCGCGCTGATCGACGTCTACAAGGGTTATCCGCAAGACAAGGACCGCGACCAGATCAGGCGCATCGCGCAGCAGCGCCTTGGCCTGGTGGTCGACTTCCTGCCCGCCGGCGACATGCCGCAGCCAGGGCCGAAGCCGTTCTTCTCGCTGCTCGACCAGACGCTCTCGGTGCAGCTCGGCCGCCAGATCGGGCGCCCGTTCTGGATCGACACGGTCGGCCGCTCCAACGTGGTCGAGATCCGCATCCAGCTCGACGACGCCATCATGCGCGTGTTCGCGCAGCGCAGCGCCGCCTATGCCTCGAACTCGGAGATCTTCCTGTTCTGGATGGTCGGCACCTCCTCGATCCTGCTGATCGTCGCAGTGCTGTTCCTGCGCAACCAGATCAAGCCGATCCTCAAGCTAGCGGACGCCGCGGAAAGCTTTGGCAAGGGCCGCGATGCGCCGAACTTCCGCCCGCGCGGTGCGCGCGAAGTTCGCCGCGCCGCAATGGCGTTCCTGGAGATGAAGTCGCGCGTCGAGCGCTCGATCGAGCAGCGCACCGCGATGCTGGCCGGCGTCAGCCACGATCTGCGCACCATCCTGACCCGCTTCAAGCTCGAGCTGGCGCTGATCGGCGACAATCCCGAGCTCGAGGGCATGCGCAAGGACGTCGACGAGATGTCGATGATGCTCGAGGACTACCTCGCCTTCGCGCGCGGCGATTCCGGCGAGCAGTCGCAGCCGACCGACATGGCGCAGGCGCTCGAGGAATTACGCAGTGACGCCGAGCGCCACGGCCACACCGCGACTGTCGCGTTCAACGGACTGCCCGTGGTGACGGTGAAGCCGGCCTCGTTCAAACGCTGTCTCGCCAACCTCGTCACCAACGCGGCACGCTACGGCAAGACGATCGCCATCACCGGCCAGCGCGATCACCGCTACCTGACGGTCACCATCGACGACGACGGGCCCGGCATCCCCACGCATCTGCGCGAGGAAGTGTTCAAGCCGTTTCTACGCCTGGACGACGCCCGCAACCAGGACGAAGGCGGCACCGGCCTCGGCCTTGCGATCGCCCGCGACATCGCGCGCTCGCATGGCGGCGACATCACGCTCGGCGACAGCCCGATGGGCGGCCTGCGGGCATCGGTGCGGATACCGGTGTAGCATTTCGTACCTCGCGCCGCTTGCGGGGCGAGAGAGTGCACTACCCGTGCGGCTACCACCCTACTTCGGCAGCAGATCCTTCAGCTTCGCCGCGTCCTTGACGTTCATCTTGAAGCCGCCGGGCATCACGATGTCGCCGGGCTTCTGGTCCGCCTTGCACGGGCCGAGCCACTTGGCCTCGATCGTCGTGGTTGCGTCGTGCCCCGCAGCTCCGGCAACGCCGCCCTGGATGTGCGCGGTGCTCTTCACCGTATAGGCGGTGTTGAAGTCGCCGGTGATCTCGGCATGCGAGGTCGTGATGGTGCCGGCAACGTTGCAGACGGAATCGCTGACGTAACCGGTCGCGGTCTTCTGGATGTCCTGCTTGGTGCAGATCTGCTTCGCCATCGGGGAGACGTTGTTGTTCATCTCCTTGTCGACGTTCTCGTCGGTGCAGTGCTGCATGGTCATCTCCGGCATCGGCCCGCCGGAGCGAAGCATCTTCATCTCCCAGAGGCCGGCCTTGCGCACCGGCAGATCCACCGCATGCGCAGCCGTCGTCGCCGACATCGCGAGCACAAGCAGGCTAGCGCAGAAAACAACAGGCCGTCGCGTCATGCGCCCAACTCCCGGTCACAGCTTGCGGTCTGAAGGGGATCAGTACAGCGTGCGCAGCGGCTGCTCGGCCGCGCCATACGGCACCCAGCGGCAGGAGAACGAGATGTAGCCGCCGTCATAGGGCTGCACGGCGAGGAATTTCACCACCTTGCCGTAACGGGCGCAGTGGTCGACTGCGATCTGCCGCGCATCGACCTGCGTCGCCATTGAATAGGCGATGATGCCGCCGGTGTCGTTGCCCTTGACGGGCGGCACCGGAAGGATGTCGGCGCGCGCCGGCGCACCCGCCAGCAGTCCCGAGACAACCAGGCTGGCAAGAAGGCTCGCGGCCGCAATGATTCGCATTCCCGTCACTCCCTTTGGCTGGCGCCAGTCTACGGCGCCGCGGACGTGCTGAAAAGAACGGAAGGCCTGCCAAGCGCGACGTTGCGTGCAACTCGTCAGCGAGTGTTGCCCGGCTGCACTTGACCTCTCCCCACCTTCGCGGCACGGTCCGTTGCTTGCAACCATGCCTCCTGGATTGCCCATGCGCGACCTCGTCACCTCCCTGAAATCGCTCCGCTTTGCCGCGGTATTCGGCCTCGTCCTGGGGGCGCTGTCGCTGACCGAGGCCAAGGCCGCCAATCCGCTGGAGCTGAACTTCTGGCTCGATGGCCCCCGCTATGACGGCCGCGTCGCGGATTGCGACAAGGCACTGCCGACGATCGCCACCCAGTTCTGGGAGAAAGAAAGCTCGTTCTGGAATTCGTCGTTGAAGATCACGGGCTTCGCGGGGGTCCACGAGACCGCCTTCCGGCCCTGGCAGTCCGACAACATTCCGCGCCGCTACTGCACGGGCGAGGCCATGCTCAGCGACGGCAAGGTGCGCAGGGTGCATTTCTCGATCCTCGAGGACGGCGGCTTTGCCGGCTTCGGCCAGGGCGTCGAATGGTGCGTGGTCGGTCTCGACCGCAACTGGGCGTACAATCCCGCCTGCCGGGCGGCAAAACCCTGATTCGGGCGAATCGTCGCGCCAAGGCGGGCGTCGTCCATTTTGTTCTTGAAATGTTCTCGTCGCCTGCTAGGCTCTCTTGCACAGTCTAGTTGAAGGGCGTCGTCATGTTTCATTCCAGATTGCATTCCCTGTCCCGTTTTCTGATCTCCCTCGCGCTCACCGCCGGCCTTGTCGCGCTGGCCGGCAGTGCAATGGCGCAGGACAGGCGGCAGAATGCGCCCGGCGAATTCGATTTCTATGTGCTGTCGCTGTCCTGGTCGCCGTCGTTCTGCGAGGAGGCAGCCGAGCGCGGCGGCCGCTCCCAGATCCAGTGCGGCGGACGGCCCTACGCCTTCGTGGTGCACGGGCTGTGGCCGCAATATGAGAACGGCTTTCCGGAGTACTGCCAGCGGCCGGCGCCGCGGCTGAACCGCAACATCGTCTCTTCCATGCTCGACCTGATGCCGGCGCCGGGGCTGATCTTCAACGAATGGGACAAGCACGGCACCTGCTCGGGCCTGTCGGACCGCAATTATTTCGAGACCATCCGGAAAGCGCGCGCCGTCATCAAGATTCCGGCCGAATATCTCGATCTGTCGCAGGCCAAGACCGTGGCGCCCGCCGATGTCGAGGAGGCCTTCATCAAGGCCAATCCGGGGCTGAGCAGCTCGGCCGTTTCAGTGACGTGCAACCGGACGCGGCTGTCGGAGGTGCGCATCTGCCTGAACAAGGACCTGCAATTCCGCTCCTGCGAGGAGCTCGACCGCCGCGCCTGCCGCCGCGACCAGGTGACGATGCCGCCGATCCGCGGCGGTTAGCCTCAGCCGCACACTCTCTCCGTCATTCCGGGATGGAGCGTCAGCACCAGACCCGGAATCTCGGGATTCTCAGGTGCGCAATTGCGCACCATAGTTCGATGCTCCGGGCCGCGCTTGCGGTCCCGTCGCATCGTCCCGGAATGACAACCGTTACTTTCATCGCGCGATGTCGTAACTGTCCGACATGAACTACCGCCACGCCTTTCACGCCGGCAACTTCGCCGATGTCATCAAGCACATCGTGCTGGCGCGCATCCTGACCTATCTCCAGGACAAGCCAGCCGCATTCCGCGTCATCGACACTCATGCCGGCGCCGGCCTCTACGATCTCGAAGGCGACGAGGCGCGGCGCGGCGGCGAGTGGCTGACCGGCATCGCCCGCGTCATGCAGGCACGTCTGTCCAACGAGGTCGCCGCACTCACAAAGCCCTATCTCGACATCGTCCGCGCCTTCAATCCGCGCGGCGAATTGAAGGCCTATCCCGGATCGCCGCTGATCGCGCGTGGCCTGTTGCGGCCGCAGGACCGCCTCGTCGCCTGCGAGCTCGAGCCGAAGGCGCGCAAGGCGCTGATCGATGTGCTGCGTCGCGACACGCAGGCGCGCGTGGTCGATCTTGACGGCTGGGTTGCGCTGCCGGCTTTCGTGCCGCCGAAGGAGCGGCGCGGTCTGGTGCTGATCGACCCGCCCTTCGAGGCCAAGGACGAGTTCGAGCGTCTCGGTGAGGCCTTCTCCGAAGCGTACGCCAAGTGGCCGACCGGCATCTATGTGATCTGGTATCCCGTCAAATCCAGGCGCGCCACCGACGCGCTCGCGCAAGCTGTGGCGCGGGCTGCAGCCGCAGCCAAGCCTCAGGGGAAATGCCTACGGCTCGAATTCAGCGTCGCACCGCAAAGTACCGACGCACCACTCGTCACGACGGGGCTTTTGATCGTCAACCCACCCTTTACGCTGCAGGGCGAGCTCAAGACCATCCTGCCGGAGCTCGAAAAGCCGCTCGGCCAGGGCGGCGCGGCCCGTTTCCGCCTGGAGGTACCGAAGCCCTAAAGTAGTACACCTATTGGGAAAACTATGCATGAACGGTAGTCAATCTGCAAAGAACCGTATTATGCTGTGTCCCGTGACTGGCTTTGCGTTCCGCTTCCGCGAATGGTTGCGGCGGAGTGAAGGCCTCAGAAGGATCCAGGCGGACTGACACGTCCGTCCAAGGGTGGCCAGCTCCCGGGCTCGTATGTCCGGTCATGCCGAGGTGCGAGTCTGCATCACGGCGGAGGAGCAATGCGGGGGAGGAGTCCCGATGGCCATGACGGGCACGGTTAAATTTTTCAACGGCGAGCGCGGTTACGGCTTCATCAAGCCGGACGATGGCGGTCGCGACGTCTTCGTTCACATCACGGCGGTGGAGCGGGCGGGACTGAAGGACCTCACCGAAGGACAGCGTATCACTTTCGAAGTCGAGCCGGACAAGAAGGGCAAGGGACCCAAGGCGGTCAACCTGGTGATCCTCTCTTAGGCGAAGCCTGACGCAAAAAAGTCCCGGCCGCGAGGCCGGGAGGTTTAGGTCCGGTATTTTCTTCTTTAGCTATCAGAAGTGATAGTTCACGCCTGCACGCACCACGCTGGCGCTATAGCCGTTCGACACGCCGGTGATCGCGAACTGGCTCGAAGACAGATCGAGGAAGAGATATTCGATCTTGGCGCTCCAGTTCTGCGCGATGCCGAACTCGGCGCCGACACCTGCAGTCCAGCCCACCGTGGTGTGCGACTCCGTCCAGCCAAAAGTCTCCGCACGCAACTCGCCGAATGCAAGACCGGCGGTGCCGTAGAACAGGATGTTGTTGAAGGCGTAGCCGGCGCGACCGCGCAACGTTCCGAACCAGGGATTGGAAAACTTCCACGGCGCGAACGTATCGTCGGCGCCGGCCGCCTGGATATCGCCTTCCACGCCGAACACCCACGGGCCGTTCTGGAAGTTGTAGCCGGCCTGGATGCCGCCGACGAAGCCGGCCGGATTGGCGGGATTGTTGCTCACCGAGCCCCATTCATAGCCGAGATTGGCGCCGAGATAGGGACCGGCCCAGCTATAGGCATTGAGCGGCTGGTTGACGGTATAGGCTGCTTGCCGTCCGTAATTGAGATCGGCGGCCTCTGCCGAAGCGCTCCAGCCGGCGGCAACCAGAGCCGCAGCGCCCATAACGAGCCCCTTCATCACACACTCCAACGCAACTGCCGCAAGGCCATCGCGGTCTGCATGCGCAGTCGCGCAAGGCAAAGCCGCATGGTTACGGAACCAAGAACTTTTCGCGTAGGATTTATCGAGAGTTTTAAGTTAAAGGGTTGTTAAGCGCGGTTACCGCCCGCTTAACAGTCTTAAGGAAGCGTTACCGGGAACACCGCGCGCGGTCCGCTCAGCCAGCCCGGTGAAACTTCAAATCGGCACGCCCAGCGCCTAAATTCGCACTATGGATCACGATTCCTCCGACACCCCGGACACTGCACGCGCGCGAAAGGTGCGGCGCGGCGCAGCGCCGGACGCCCCGCCGCAGGAGCTGACGCCGCCCGACGTCGATCCCGTGACGAATGGCAGCGATGACGAGGATGAGGCGCGGCTCCCGGATATCCTGGAAGAGACTGGCGCGGTCGGCGAAGGTCCGCTTGCGACCGGACATGACGCGATCGAGCGCGCGGTACGGCTCGCCCCCACTTCGGCGGGCGTCTACCGCATGCTCAATGCGAACAACGACGTGCTCTATGTCGGCAAGGCCAAGAACGTCAAAAAGCGCCTCTCCAACTACGCGCGCGTGGGCGCGCAGCAGCCGGCGCGCATCCTGCGCATGATCGCGGCGACGGTCTCGGTCGAGATCGTCTCGACCACGACCGAGACCGAGGCGCTGCTGCTCGAGGCCAACCTCATCAAGCAGCTCCGGCCGCGCTTTAACGTGCAGCTGCGCGACGACAAGTCGTTTCCCTACATCCTGATCACCGGCGACCATTGGGCGCCGCAGATCCTCAAGCATCGCGGCGCGCAGACCCGGCCCGGGCGCTATTTCGGCCCGTTCGCTTCCGCCGGCGCCGTCAACCGCACTATCACTGCCTTGCAGCGCGCCTTCTTGATCCGCTCCTGCACCGATTCGTTTTTCGAGAGCCGCACGCGGCCCTGCCTGTTGCACCAGATCCGCCGCTGTGCCGGCCCCTGCACCCGCGAGATCGACTTCCCGGGCTATGCGACGCTGGTGCGGGAAGCGACCGACTTCCTCTCCGGCAAGAGCCACGCCGTGAAGCAGGAGCTTGCGGGCGAGATGGAGAAGGCCTCGGGCGAGCTCGAATTCGAGCGCGCCGCGCTCTATCGCGACCGTCTCGCCGCACTGTCGGCGATCCAGTCGCAACAGGGCATCAATCCGCGCACCGTGGAAGAAGCCGACGTGTTTGCGATCCACCAGGAGGGCGGTTTCTCCTGCGTCGAGGTGTTCTTCTTCCGCACCGGGCAGAACTGGGGCAACCGCGCCTATTTTCCGCGGGCAGAGAAGACGTTCACGCCGGAAGAGGTGCTGGGCTCGTTCCTCGCCCAGTTCTACGACGACAAGCCACCGCCGAAGATCATCCTGCTCTCGCATGAGATCGAGGAAAGCGAGCTGCTTGCCAACGCGCTGTCAATCAAGGCCGGCCACAAGGTCGAGGTTTCCACGCCGAAGCGCGGCGAGAAGAAGGAGCTCGTCACCCATGCCCTGACCAACGCGCGGGAAGCGCTGGGACGGAAGCTCGCGGACACCGCGACGCAGGGCCGCCTGCTGGAAGCGATGGCCGCGACCCTTACCCTGCCCCATCCGCCGAAGCGCATCGAGGTCTACGACAACAGCCATATCCAGGGCACCAATGCGGTCGGCGCCATGATCGTCGCGGGGCCCGACGGCTTCGTGAAGAACCAGTACCGCAAATTCAACATCAAGTCGGAAGGGCTCACGCCCGGGGACGACTATGCGATGATGCGGGAAGTCTTGCAGCGCCGCTTCAAGCGGCTGCTCAGTCCGCCCGAGGAGACTGCGAAGGCCAGGGACGACGACTTCCCACAATGGCCCGACCTCGTGATCATCGACGGCGGCCGCGGCCAGCTCAACGCTATCAGGGAGATTTTCGAGAGCCTCGGGCTGACCCAGGTGTCGCTGATGTCGGTCGCCAAGGGGCCGGACCGCGACGCCGGGCGCGAGACCCTGTTCATGCCGGACCGCGAGGCGATCAAGCTCGAACCGCGCGATCCCGTGCTTTATTTCATTCAGAGGTTGCGGGACGAGGCCCACCGGTTCGTCATCGGCTCGCACCGCAAGCTGCGCAAGAAGGACATCCGCGAGGCCGGTTTGCAGGAGATCCCGGGCATCGGCCCGTCACGCAAACGTGCCTTGCTGCATCATTTCGGAACCTTGAAGGAGATCGAGCGGGCGTCGATCGCCGATCTCGGCAAGGTTCCGGGGGTGAGCGCGGAAAGCGCCCGCAAGATTTTCGAATATTTCCATCCCCAGCCGGGATGAACTAAAGGGGGCCGTGGTCATATGGGCGTCGCATCCCGCACCCTATTTGGGGAGTGGGACGGTTGACCTTCAGGCTGCAGCGGTATTGGTAGAACGGATGAACATCGCCACGACACGAGGGACGAACAGCCGCGCGATGTCCCTCCCGAACATCCTGACCTATGGCCGGATCGCCGCGATCCCGGTCGTGGTCGGATGCATCTACGCCCAGTCGATCCTGGACGGGCCGCTGTGGCTGCGCTGGGTGGCGGTTGCCATCTTCATCGCGGCGGGGGTGACGGATTACCTCGACGGCTATTATGCGCGGATCTGGAACCAGCAGTCAGCCTTCGGCCGGATGCTCGACCCGATCGCCGACAAGCTCCTGGTCGCCTCGTGCCTTCTGATGCTGGCGGCCGACGGCATCATCCACGGCTGGTCGCTGTGGGCTGCCATCGTGATCCTGTGCCGCGAGATCCTGGTGTCGGGCCTGCGCGAATATCTGGCGGCGCTGCGCGTCAGCGTGCCCGTGACCAAGCTTGCGAAGTGGAAGACGACGGTCCAGCTCGTTGCGATCGGCTTCCTGCTCGCGGGCGAGGCCGGCGACCAGGTGGTGCCGGTGGTGACCCAGATCGGCCTGCTCTTGCTGTGGGCGTCGGCGCTGCTCACCATGTACACCGGCTATGACTATTTCCGCGCCGGCATCCATCACCTCATCAAGGAGGATGAGGGATGAAGGTGAAATATTTCGCCTGGGTGCGCGAGCGCATCGGCAAGGCGGAGGAGACGATCGAGCCGCCGGCGAGCGTGCGGACGATCGAGGAGCTGATCGCCTGGCTGTCCGGCCGGAGCGAGGCCTACGCCTATGCGTTCGAGAAGCCGAAGGTGATCCGTGCCGCGATCGACCACGCCCACGTCAAGCCGAATGCGGCGATCGCCGGCGCCCGCGAGATCGCGTTCTTCCCGCCGATGACCGGCGGCTAGCGTCGCGCGCATGACCGGCCCTGTCACCATCCGCATCCAGCAAGACGATTTCGACGTCGCGCGCGAGATCGCTGCGCTGACGAACGGTCGCACCGACATCGGCGCGGTCGTAAGCTTCTCCGGGATCTGCCGCGGCGACGAGGACAGCGCGAAGATTTCGGCGCTGAAGCTCGAACACTATCCGGGCATGGCCGAAGAGGAGATCAAACGCCACGTCGACGAGGCCATCTCGCGCTGGCCGCTCGACGGCGTCACTGTGATCCATCGCGTCGGCCGGATCACGCCCGGCGAAAACATCGTGCTGGTGGTGACTGCCTCGCAGCATCGCCAGGCGGCGTTCCAGGCCGCCGAATTCCTGATGGACTACCTGAAAACCAGCGCGCCGTTCTGGAAGAAGGAAGAGAGCGCAGCCGGCACCGGCTGGGTCGAGGCTAATACCCGCGACGACCAGGCCGCCGCACGCTGGACCAGATCCTGATGGCAAAAGCGTCCAAGAAGACCACGCGCGGCCGCGCCGCACCAAAGCTTGCGAAGGTCGCAGCCGGCGAGCTCGTGACGCTGCTCGATTTCGTCCGCTATGCGGTGAGCCGGTTCGTCGAAACCAGGCTTGCCTTCGCGCATGGCACCACCGATCCGGTGGCGGAAGCTGCCTTCCTTGTCTGCGAGGCGCTGCATCTCAATCCCGAGCAGTTCGAACCCTTTGCCAATGCCCGCGTCACCGCGGCGGAAGGCAAGACCCTCCTTGCGCTGATCAACGCGCGCGTCACCACACGCAAGCCGGCCGCCTATCTCGTCAACAAGATCTACATGCGCGGCCTGCCCTTCTACGTCGACGAGCGCGTGATTGTGCCGCGTTCCTTCATCGGCGAGCTCCTGGATTCGCATTTCGGCGGTGACGGCGAGGCCGGCTCGCTGATCGACGATCCGATTGCCGTCGAGCGCGTGCTCGATCTCTGCACGGGCTCCGGCTGCCTTGCGATCCTCGCCGCACTGCATTTCCCGAATGCCGAGGTGGATGCTGTCGACATCTCCAAAGGCGCGATCGAGGTTGCCGCGCGTAATGTCGCCGACTACGGTCTCGAAGACCGCGTCACGCTCCATCGCGGCGACCTGTTCGCGGTGCTCGGCAACGCGCGCTACGACCTGATCATCTCCAACCCGCCTTATGTCGATGCCGAAGGGATGGCGTCACTGCCGCCGGAATGCCGCGCAGAACCGAAGCTCGCCTTCGATGGCGGCGCCGACGGGCTCGATGTCGTGCGCCGCATCCTGCAAGACGCACCTCGCTACCTCACGCCCGAGGGCGGACTGCTGTGCGAGATCGGCCGCGGCCGCGAGCGGATCGATGAGGCGTTCCCCGAACTGCCGCTGCTCTGGCTCGACACCGAGGATTCCGAGGGCGAGGTGTTCTGGATCGCGGCCGCGGATCTCGGCTGAATTCGCATCCTCCGGAACAAGTCAAACGCCTCCACGTTCATCACGATAATGCCGTAAGCCTCGGCCACTGGAGGATTGTTCGCATGCTTGCGCCATCGGGCGAATTGCTGCGCGTCGGAATGGCGCTCAAGCTCCACCACCTCAGGCGCGCCGCCCGGTCGTATGTGCGCGACCGCACCAGCCAGGCCACCGGCAAGGCGACGTCGTATGCGGTCGCCGCCGGGCTGTTCGCCGTCGCGGGCCTGTTCGTCATCGCCGCCTTTTTCGTCGGACTGATGGCGCTGTTCCGCTGGGTCGAGCTCACCTATGGAATGTTCTGGGCCTTCGGCGCCGCCGGCGCCGTGCTTCTGGTGCTGGCGGCGATCTGTGCCGCCGTCGCAATGGCCCAGGTGAAACGCCGGCCCAAAGCGGTCGTGCCGCTCGCCAGCCGGCTGCGGGTTGCGATCGCCACGCCCCGGATTCCGCGTGGAACGGTCAAGGAGGCCGTGAAGGAGGTCGCGACCACGATCCCGCTGGTGCCGCTCGCGCCGGGCGAAAAGGGGCATCGCAACGGCGGTTCGCCGGCCCGGGGCAACCGCTCGGTGCAGCTTGGCCTGATGCTCGCAGCCATCGGGCTGTTGGGTTTAACCGCGGCGCGCCGGAGGCGCCACAACCGTCGATTGGACGCATGATGACACCGCGGCGCGAGCAGCTCGACGATTGGCTGCTCGTCGCCGCCACGACGGTGTTGGTGCTGACGGCGGAACGCTACTTTCAGGGCTACATCTCGCCGCGATCAGCCAACGTCGAGGACCGCCGCAACGCGGAAGGCAACTCGCCCGAAACCAGTCCCTCTCGTGCCGCCTTGCAGGGCGGCCATGGCCGCCGGTCCGGAAGCCCTTTCAGGATTCCCTTCGCCGGCTGGAAGGACATTCTCTGGCGCACCTACCAGCGCATCGACGAGGATCGACTGCTCGCAACCGCGGGCGGCGTGGTCTTCTTCGGACTGCTTGCGATTTTTCCCGCCGTCACCGCGCTCGTCTCGTCTTACGGCCTGTTCGCCAACCCCTCGACGATCAGCGCCAACCTCCAGACGCTCGCGATGATGCTGCCCGAGGGTACGTTCCAGATCATCGAGGACCAGATCGGGCGGGTGGTGTCGAAGGGCAACACGGCGCTTGGCGCCACCTTCCTGTTCGGTCTCGTGCTGGCGATCTGGAGCGCCAATGCCGGCGTCAAATCCATCATCGACGCGCTCAACGTCGCCTATGAGGAGCGCGAGAAGCGCAGCTTCATCCGGCTCAATCTGGTGTCGCTGGCTTTCACCGTCGGCGGCATCGCCGCGCTCCTGCTGATGGTCGGCACAGTCGTCGCCTTCCCGCTCGCGCTGAACCATCTCGGGCTCGCCCCGGAGAGCAAGCTGATCGTCGCGCTGGCGCGATGGCCGCTGCTGTTCGTCATCCTGCTGGTCGCGCTCGCCATCCTCTACCGCTTCGCGCCCAGCCGCGACGCCGCGCGCTGGGAATGGCTCAGCATCGGCGCGGTGACTGCCTCCGTCCTGTGGATCGCCGGCTCGGCGCTGCTCTCCTGGTATCTCTCGGAATTCGGCAATTACAGCGCCACCTACGGCTCGCTGGGAGCAGCGATCGGTTTGATGATGTGGATGTGGATGTCCGCCATCGTCGTCATGTTCGGGGCCGAGCTGAACTCGGAGATCGAGCGGCAGACCTTGCGGGACACCACCACGGGCAAGCCCAGGCCGCTCGGCAGCAGGGAAGCCGTCTCGGCCGATACGGTCGGCGCAGCCGCGCCATCCTAAAGCATGATCCGGAAAAGTGCGAAGCGGTTTTCCGGAAAGATCATGCGCAAACAACAACCTAAAGCGCGATGACGATTCATCCTGATCTCATCGCGCTTTAGTCCGATCGCGTGATCAGGCCGGATATGCTCCGGCCTGATCCAATCTTTTCCGCGCTTAGCGCTTCGTGATCACCGCCTCCAGATACTCGCTGTGCACGACCACCGTGCCGTCATCGGCATGGTTGAACTCGCCGACGAGGCTCAAGAGATCGCGGCGCAGTTCCGCTTGGCCATTATCGTCGAGCGCGGCAAAGGCTTTCAGCATCGGACCGTAGAACGACTTGAAAACGTCGAGCCAGTGCTCGGGCGAGCGGTAACGGAACACGAACATTCGGGGCTCGGCGACAATCTCCGATGCCTGGCCGCCGAACATCTCCTCGAGCCGGGCCTTTGTGCCCCACAGAGCCGGCGATTTCACCCCGGCCGGCGGCGGCAGGTGCTTGCCGAGTGTCTTGAAGAGCTGCCCGATAAAGCCCTGCGGCGTCCAGTTGGCGAGCCCGACCTTGCCGCCGGCCCTGCACACTCGCGCAAGCTCGGAGGCCGCCTTGTCCTGATTGGGCGTGAACATCACGCCAAAGGTCGAAATCACCACGTCGAAGGAGGCGTCCGGGAACGGCAGCGCCTCGGCGTCCGCCTCACGGAACGAGATGGTGAGGTGCTCGGCCGCTGCGCGCTCGCGGCCGCGTTCGAGCAACGCCGGCACGTAGTCGGTCGAGGTCACATCGCACCAGCGCCGCGCCGCAGCGAGCGTGGCATTGCCGTTGCCGGCGGCGACGTCGAGCACCTTGCTGCCGGCACGCAGGTCGAGCGCCTCGCAAATCTGCTCGCCGACGATCTGCAAGGTCGTGCCGACCACGGCATAGTCGCCGGACGACCAGGCGCCGTGCTGGCGCTGCTTGAGCGCGGCGAGGTCCGGCTGGGCGTCGGCGGGCTTGCTGAGTGCTGCGGAAGTCGACATGAAAATTTCCTCCGGTTGAAGATGCCGGGACGATAGAGCGCAGGCCCGTGACTGGCTTTGAGAGCGCCGTTATTTTACGTTGAGAGCGCCTTGATTTCTGAGCGGGAGCCGGGCGTGGCGTTCCAGTTCGAGGATTTTTCGCTGGATCCCGAGCGCCGCGAATTGCGGCGCGCAGATCACCTCGTCGCGCTCGAGCCGCAGGTATTCGATCTGTTGATCCATTTGATCCGCAACCGCGACCGCGTGGTGACGCGCGACAATCTGCTCGATGCGGTGTGGAACGGGCGCGTCGTCTCGGACTCCACGCTCGCAAGCCGCATCAACGCAGCACGGCGCGCGATCAACGACACCGGCGAGGAACAACGGCTGATCCGCACCGTGGCGCGCAAGGGCGTGCGCTTCGTCGGCGACGTCGTCGAAACGAGCAAAGCTGACCCGTCGGCAACGCCGGACGCGCGGAAGCAACCGTCCGCCCAGCCGCTGCCCGACCGGCCGGCAATCGCCGTGCTGCCCTTCACCAACATGAGCGGCGATGCGGAGCAGGAGTATTTTTCCGACGGCATCAGCGAAGACATCATCACGGCGCTGTCGAAGCTGCGTTGGTTCTTCGTGATCGCGCGCAACTCCTCATTCATCTACAAGGGGCGGACGGTTCATCTGCGGGAGGTCGCAGACGAACTCGGCGTCCGCTACGTCGTCGAAGGAAGCGTGCGCAAGGGCGGCGACCGCGTACGCATCACCGCGCAGCTCAACGACGTCGCGACCGGCAGCCATCTCTGGGCGGAACGTTACGATCGCGAGCTCGCCGACGTGTTCGCGGTACAGGACGAGATCACCGAAGCCATCGTCGCCGCGATCGAGCCGCAGCTCTATGCGGCAGAAAATTTTCGCGCCCAGCGCAAGCCGCCCGACAGCATGGATGCGTGGGACCTGGTGATGCGGGCGCTCGCCCATTACTGGCGCGTGACGCGACAGGACCATGTGGTCGCGCAGGCCTTGCTGGAGAAGGCCATCGCGCTCGACCCGAATTACGGCAAGGCGCTGGGCCTGCTTGGAACCAGCTACATGTTCACCGCTCATATGGGCTGGATGGACATGGCCGCCGCAATGCCGATCGCCGAGCGCGCCGCGCTCGCCGCGATCCGGGCCGACGACGAGGATCCCTGGGCCCATAATGCGCTCGGCCACGTCCATCTGTTCGCGCGCCATTTCGAGGATTCGCTCGCCGAATTCGAGACTGCGCTACGGCTCAATCCGAGCTACGCGCTGGCGCAGGGCTATTATGGGCTGGCGCTCAGCTATTGCGGCCGCTGGCAGGATGCTGACGAGGCGGCGCGCCGTGCCATCCGTCTCAGCCCGCGCGACCCCTATGCGCCGGTCTATTTCGGCATCAAGGCCTATGCCCGCTTCCTCGGCGGCGATTATGAGGAGGCGATCCGGCTCGCGCACGAGGCCTTGCGACAGCGCAGCGATTTCGTCGGCGCGCACAGGGTGCTGACCTCGGCGGCCGGCATGGCCGGCCGTGCGGACCTTGCCCGCTCCGCTTTGCAGGAGCTGCGCCGGGCCCAGCCGAACGTCTCGCTCGCCTGGATCGCCGAGTTCATGCCGATCAAGCTCGCGACCGACCGCGACCGCTACCTGGAAGGCTTTCGCCGCGCCGGTCTCACCTAGCGCGCGACGACGCCCTATCCCCGCGAATCAACAATGATGTTAAGGTCACCCTCGCTCGGGGGCGTTTAACAAGAGCGTGCCAGAGACGTGCCCGTGTTTTCCCGGGTGGGGCAGTCAGCACTAGAGGGCGTAGCGCGCGGCATGATTCGCATCTCGACGATCTTCATCGCCATCTGCATGGTGCTGGTCGCAGCCTCGCTCGGCCTCGTCCTTCATTCGGTGGCCGGCATCAGCGGAACCGAATCCGCGATCGTGGCATTGACGGCGCTGACCTTCCTGATCCTGTACAACGCGGTCTCGATGCGCCTGCGCGACCGCAGCGACGTCGGCAACCAGATCGCCGATCTGTCGCGCGGCACCGCCGATCTCGCCCGCCAGGTCGCCGAATTCGGCCGCCGGCTCGCAGCGGTCGAGGGACGCGTCGCGTCGGCCAATTCCACCAACGCGGACCGCATCCAGTCGGTGGTCGGCGAGATCAACGAGCTCGGCGGCCTGGTCAAGGAGCTCGCCGCCACCCTGGCGACGCATGAGGACCTGCTGGCGACGGACGCGCCAGCGCCCGCTGCGCAGCCGGAAGCCGAGACGGCGCATGAACTTTTGGCAGCACCGGAGCCCCGGCCGGCCGCGCCGCCGCCGGTTCCGCCGGCACCCCCGAGCGCTCCCGTCGCCACCGCCGGTGCCCGCAACCAGGCGCAACTGCTCGCGACGCTGCGCAGCGCGATCGACGAGAACCGCATCGACATCTTTCTCCAGCCGATGGTGACGCTGCCGCAGCGCAAGGTCCGCTTCTACGAGGCGGTGACCCGGGTGCGCGACGGGCGCGACCAGCTCATCGCCGCCGAGGAGTTCATCAGCATCGCAGAGGCCTCGGGGCTCATCGGGCGCATCGACAACATTGTGATGCTGCGTTGTGTGCAAGTGCTGCGCCGGTTGATGGTGCGCAACAAGGACGTCGGCGTGTTCTGCAACGTTGCGGCCTCCACGCTCGGCAATTCCACCACCTTTGCGCAATGCCTCGACTTCCTCGAGGCCAACCGGGCGCTCGCGCCCTCGCTGGTGCTCGAATTCAAGCAGTCGACGTTCCGCAATCTCGGCCCCGCCGAGACCGAGAATCTGGCGGCGCTCGCCCAGCGCGGCTTCCGCTTCTCGATCGACCACGTCACGGACCTGCGCATCGAACCGCGCGAGCTCGCCGACCGCGGCGTGCGCTTCATCAAGGTGCCGGCTGCGCTGCTGCTCGATCCCAAACAGGCCTCGACCTCTGACATCCATCCGTCCGACCTGTCCGACCTGCTCGGCCGCTTCGGCATCGACCTCATCGCCGAGCGGATCGAGGGCGAGCGCGCGGTGGTCGACTTGCTCGACTACGATGTGCGGTTCGGCCAGGGGTTCCTGTTCGCCCCACCCCGGCCATTGCGGCCGGAAGGTGCATCTGCTACCGCCGGAGCCGCGCCGGACCAGGCGCAGCAACAGGTATCCAATGGCTCCGTCCCGTCCAGCTCAGGCGAAACGGCTTCCGCGCCGCCGCCACAGCGCATCACCGGCAATGCAGCGCTCGCGCGCCGCATCTGACCGGCCGTCCGTGCCATGACCACGCTGCATTTCGTCGAGAGCCTGCGTGAGCTGGTCGCGGGCGTGGACGTCGTGCTCAGCGACATCTGGGGCGTGGTCCATAACGGCCTCGAGTCCTTCCCCGAAGCCTGCGAGGCGCTGCACAATTTCCGGCAGCAGGGCGGTACGGTCGTCCTGATCACCAACGCGCCGCGACCGGCGGATTCGGTCCAGCGGCAATTGCGCAAGCTTGGCGTTGCCGACGAGACCTATGACGCCATCGTCTCCTCGGGCGATCTGACGCGGCTCTATGTCGCCGATCATCCCGGCCGCAAGATGTTCTGGCTCGGCCCCGAGCGCGACGGCTCGATCCATCGCGGGCTCGACGCGGTGCTCGCGCCGCTGGAGGAGGCCGACTACATCGTCTGCACCGGCCTCTATGACGACGAGACCGAGTCGGCGGAAGATTATCGCGGCATGATGCTAAAGGCGCGCGAGCGCAAGCTCACGCTGGTCTGCGCCAACCCCGATATCGTGGTCGAGCGCGGCGACCGGCTGATCTATTGCGCCGGCGCCATCGCCGAGCTCTACCGCGAGCTCGGCGGCGAGGTGATCTTCTACGGCAAGCCGCACCGGCCGATCTACGAGCGCGCGATGGCCCTCGCCGGCGAGCGTCAGGGCCACCAGATCGATCGCAGGAAGGTGCTGGCGATCGGCGATTCCGTGCGCACCGACTTAACCGGCGCGCGCGAGTTCGGCATCGACTGCCTGTTCGTCACCCGCGGTATCCATTCCGAGGAGTTCGAGGGCCTCGACCAACTCGATCCGGTCTCGGTGCTGGAGCTGTTCGGCCACCCGCCGAAGGCGCTGATGCGCGAATTGAAGTGGTAAATGCATGACCGTCATTCCGGGGCAGTGCGCCAGCACCGAACCCGGAATCTCGAGATTCCGGGTTCGCCCTTCGGGCCCCCGGAATGACGACAAAAAATAAATGCCCGGGACG
This sequence comes from Bradyrhizobium sp. CCGUVB23, assembly GCF_024199885.1. Taxonomy (NCBI): domain Bacteria; kingdom Pseudomonadati; phylum Pseudomonadota; class Alphaproteobacteria; order Hyphomicrobiales; family Nitrobacteraceae; genus Bradyrhizobium; species Bradyrhizobium sp. CCGUVB23. The sequence continues at coordinate 5,882,638 of NZ_JANADQ010000001.1, read as the reverse complement.
AGCCCGGGCATCCAAATCTCTCCGTGATGGGAGATGGAGCGCTTACGCGCTCGCCATGTCCGGGAAGACCGCCTCGATCTTGGTCTTCAGCGTCGCCGCGTTGAACGGCTTGACGATATAGTTGTTCACGCCGGCCTTCTTGGCCGCGATCACGTTCTCGGTCTTGGATTCCGCCGTGATCATGATGAAGGGCGTGGTCGCGAGGTTGGGATCGGCCCGCACTTCGCGCAGGAGGTCGTAGCCCGTCATCGGCTCCATGTTCCAGTCGGAAATCACGAGCCCGTACTTCTTGCCGCGCATCTTGTTCAGCGCCGCCGAGCCGTCGCTGGCGTCGTCGATATTATCGAAGCCAAGCTGCTTCAGCAGATTCCGAATGATACGGATCATGGTGCTGTAGTCATCAACCACCAGAACCGACATCGACAAATCAACCGCCATCTCGACTCCCCCAAACGCAACAGGAAATATTAACGATCGAACTGCCGGGCCCGACGCCCCGCAGTTCCATGTCAAAGGACTAGCACCAAGGCGTTAAACAGCGCGTTAATTGGCTCTGGCCGGAAAGCCCGGAAATGCCGGACAATGCGGCCACATCCCCCGCTTGACTTCGCCTGGCGCGTCACGTCACGGTTTCGGGCCGACCCGCCCCCCAGAGAATTCCCCTGATGGCTCCGCATTTTATCGTTATCCGCGATTCCACGCCGGCTCACGCGATCCCGAGGGGTGCCGTGGTCGCCATGGGCAATTTCGACGGTGTTCATCTCGGCCATCGGGCGGTGATTGCGGCTGCACTGGAGATGGGCCGGACGCATAACCGGCCTGCTTTTGCGCTCACTTTCGAGCCGCATCCGCGGCGGTTTTTCAGCCCCAATACCCCGCAATTCCGCCTCACGGATGAGCGGGCCAAGTTGCGGCTTCTGGCCGGCACCGGGCTTGCCGGAGCCGTGGTCATGACCTTCGACAAGACCCGCGCCGGGACATCAGCACAAGATTTCATTCACCATGACCTGATCGGCCGGCTCGGGGTCAGCGGGATCGCGGTCGGCTACGACTTTCATTTCGGCAAAGGCCGGGTCGGCTCGCCGAGCCTGCTCGTCAATGAGGCGCCCCGGCTGGGTATCGAGGTCGACGTCCAGCCGCATGTCGATATCGACGAGCGGCCGGTCTCCTCCAGCGCGATCCGCACCGCGCTCGCCGAAGGCCAGCTCATTGAGGCCACGACCATGCTGGGCGCGCCCTGGTTCGTGACCGGCGAGGTCATCCACGGCGAGAAGCGCGGCCGCGACCTCGGCTATCCCACCGCCAATATCCGCCTCGACGCCAATTGCGCCCTCAAGCACGGCATCTACGCGGTCCGGGTCGGCCGCGGGGCGGAGCGGCTGGAGGGGGTTGCAAGCTTCGGCCGGCGCCCGACATTCGATAATGGCGCGCCGCTGCTCGAAATCTTCCTGTTCGACTTCAAGGGCGACCTCTACGGGCAAGAACTCGATTGCGCGTTCATCGGCTTCATTCGCGAGGAACTGAAGTTCGACGGCATCGAGCCGCTGATCCGCCAGATGGACGAGGATTCCGCCCGCGCGAGGGTCCTGCTGGCAGCCGCCCCTAACGCCTTCCCGAAGCTGGGAAGCGTCGACTGAGGCCCCAAAACGCCCCCCCCCCGGCCCTTTGCGATTTGGCCGCCCGGCTGCTAAGGAGAGCCCATGTTTGCGCGGCGCATCATAAGGATTAGCGGCCCGGCTTCCGTCTGAGCTTTGGCTCGGCGCAAGACCGGGATTTCCGCGTTTCGCCCCGCGATCGTGATCGCATTCCTTCCGCGCCCTTCCGAGCCAGATCATTCATGTCCGAAAAGCCGCAAAAGTCCGAAGCCAAAGACTATTCCAAAACCCTGTTCCTGCCGCAGACGGAATTCCCGATGCGCGCCGGCCTGCCGCAGCGCGAGCCGGAGATCCTCAAGCGCTGGTACGAGATCGGCCTCTACGAGAAGCTGCGCGAGAGCGCCAAGGGCCGCGACAAATTCGTGCTGCATGACGGCCCGCCCTACGCCAACGGCAACATCCACATCGGCACGGCGCTGAACAAGATCCTCAAGGATCTCGTCACCAAGAGCCAGCAGATGCTCGGCTTCGATTCAAACTATGTGCCCGGCTGGGACTGCCACGGCCTGCCGATCGAGTGGAAGGTCGAGGAGGAGCACTACCGCAAGAAGGGCAAGCAGAAGCCCGATTTCCGCGACTCTGCGGCGATGGTCGACTTCCGCCGGGAGTGCCGCGCCTATGCGACGCACTGGCTCAACGTGCAGCGCGAGGAGTTCAAGCGTCTCGGCGTGATCGGTGACTGGGCCCATCCCTACGCCACCATGAGCTATCCGGCGGAAGCCCAGATCGCGCGTGAACTGATGAAGTTCGCCGCCAACGGCACGCTCTATCGCGGCTCCAAGCCGGTGATGTGGAGCGTGGTCGAGAAGACCGCGCTTGCCGAGGCCGAGGTCGAATATGAGGACTACACCTCGGACATGGTCTGGGTGAAATTCCCGGTCACCTCGCCCGCGCATGGCGCGCTTGCCTCCGCGAGCGTCGTGATCTGGACCACCACGCCCTGGACGCTGCCCGGCAACCGCGCCATCTCGTTCTCGCCCAAGATCGCCTACGGCCTCTATAAAGTCACGGACGCCCCTAGCGACAATTGGGCCAAGACCGGCGATCTCCTGATCCTTGCGGACGCGCTGACTGGAGAGGTGTTCAAGCAGGCGCGCGTGACTTCTTACGAGAAGGTCCGCGACATCCCCGGCGACACCATGGACGCGATCGAATGCGCGCATCCGCTGAAGGGCCTTGGCGGCGGCTACGGCTTCACCGTGCCGCTCCTGCCCGGCGATCACGTCACCGACGACACCGGCACCGGCTTCGTGCACACCGCGCCGAGCCACGGCCGCGAGGATTTTGACGTCTGGACGGCGAATACGCGCGAGCTGGATGCGCGCGGCATCCCGACCGCGATCCCCTACACCGTCGACGAGAATGGCGCCTACACCGACCACGCACCGGGCTTTGCCGGCAAGCGCGTCATCAACGACAAGGGCGAGAAGGGCGACGCCAACGACGCCGTGATCAAGGCGCTGGTCGACGCCGGCAAGCTGCTCGCGCGCGGCCGGCTGAAGCACCAATATCCGCATTCCTGGCGCTCCAAGAAGCCGGTGATCTTCCGCAACACGCCGCAATGGTTCATCGCGATGGACAAACCTATTGTGGACGCGCCGGGCAGGCCCGGGGCTACGGACATTGCGGCAGGCGGCAAGGCGAAGGGCGGCGATACGCTGCGCGCCCGCGCGCTGCAGGCGATCTCGGTGACGCAATGGGTGCCGCCGTCGGGCGAGAACCGCATCAACGGCATGATCGAGGCGCGCCCCGACTGGGTGATCTCGCGCCAGCGTGCCTGGGGCGTGCCGATTGCCGTGTTCGTACGCGAGAAGGGGGACGGCTCGGCCGAGATCCTTCAGGACGAGGCGGTCAACACGCGCATTGGCGACGCCTTCGAGAAGGAAGGCGCCGACGCCTGGTACATGGACGGCGCCCGCGAGCGCTTCCTCGGAAGCCGCGCCAATGAGGACTGGAAGAAGGTCGACGACATCCTCGACGTCTGGTTCGATTCAGGCTCGACCCACGCCTTCGTGCTGGAAGACCCCGTGCATTTCCCCGGCCTCGCCGGCATCAAGCGCAAGGTCGACGGCGGCACGGACACAGTGATGTATCTGGAGGGCTCGGACCAGCATCGCGGCTGGTTCCATTCCTCGCTGCTGGAAAGTTGCGGCACGCGCGGACGCGCGCCCTATGACATCGTGCTGACCCACGGCTTCACCCAAGCCGAGGACGGCCGCAAGATGTCGAAGTCGCTCGGCAACACCATCGAGCCGCAGGCCGTTATCAAGGAATCCGGCGCCGACATCCTCCGGCTCTGGGTCGCGTCCTGCGACTACACCGACGACCAGCGCATCGGGCCCGAGATCCTGAAGAACACGGTCGAGACCTACCGCAAGCTGCGCAACACCGTGCGCTGGATGCTCGGCACGCTACATCACTACAAGCCGGCCGACGCGGTCGCGCCCGCCGAGATGCCCGAGCTCGAGCGGCTGATGCTGCACGAGCTCGCGCTCCGCGCCGAATTGATCCGCAGGGCCTATGAGACGTTCGACTTCAAGAGCGTGGTCGCAATCCTGTCCGCGTTCCTGAACAGCGAACTCTCGGCGTTCTATTTCGATATCCGCAAGGATACGCTCTATTGCGATCCGCCGTCCTCGCTGACGCGCAAGGCGGCGCTGACCACGATCGATATGCTCTGCAACGCGATCCTGAAATGGCTGGCGCCGGTGCTGAGCTTCACCGCCGAGGAGGCGTGGCGGATGTACCGGCCGGATGCCGAGCCCTCGGTGCATCTGACGCTGTTCCCCGAAGGTCTCGAAAACTTGCGCGACGACAAGCTCGCCGCGAAATGGGAGATCATCCGCAACGTGCGCCGCGTCGTCACCGGTGCGCTCGAACTCGAGCGCGCGGCCAAGAACATCGGCTCGTCGCTCGAGGCATCACCGGTGATCTATATCGCCGACCGGAACACGATGATGACGCTGTTCGACGTCGATCTCGCCGAGGTCTGCATCACCTCGAATTACGAGGTGCGCGAGGGAGAGGCGCCGGCGGCTGCGTTCCGTCTCGATGCCGTTCCCGGCGTTGCCGTCGTGGTCGAGAAGGCGCAGGGCACCAAATGCGCCCGCTCCTGGAAGATCCTGCCGACTGTCGGCGAGGATGCGGAGTATCCCGACGTCACCCCGCGCGATGCCACGGCGCTGCGCGAGTGGAAGGCGTTGGGGGTGGGCATTTGATCTTAGTTGCCAACCACGATCGCGAAGGCTGATGACCACGAGTCTTTCAACCAACTTCCGCCTGGGGTTATGTGTCCCGGCCTTCGCCGGGACGACGGCGGAGTTTGGGGCCGCAGCACCATGACCCCTCTCCGCGCCGGCGTTCTGTCTGCCGTGATTTCGCTCGTGCTGGACCAGGCCTCGAAGCTCTGGCTGCTCAACGTGTTCGACCTCAACCGTCGCGGCGGGCTGAGGTTGACGTCTTTCTTCGACCTCACGCCGGCCTGGAACAAGGGCATCAGCTATGGCTGGCTGCAGACCGAAGGCGCGGCCGGGCAGATCGCGCTGATGGCGGTCAAGGCCGTCGCGGTGGTCCTGCTGGCAGTCTGGATGACCCGCGCGCAGACCCGGCTGGCAACGGTGGCGCTGGGGCTGATCATCGGCGGCGCCATCGGCAATGCCATCGACCGTCTGGCCTATGGCGCCGTGTTCGATTTCGCGCTGTTTCACGTCGAAATCGCCGGAAATACCTACAATTGGTACGTGTTTAACCTCGCCGACGTGGCCATCGTTGCTGGGGTTGCGGCCCTATTGTATGATTCCTTCCTGGGGGTACCCGCCGCAAAAGCGCCCTGATCCCGGCCGATACGGGCCCGGACGGTGGAACCTTGCTTGCGAGGGCAGGCCCGCGCAGGGCGCGGCGATCGATTACGAAACAGAACAGGTACAGCGATGCGCGAAAGCGAGCCGAAAGGTTGGATGATGCGAAGCTCGATGCACGGGCTGTTGCGCTCGCTGAAGCTTACTTCCGTCGCACTCGGCATCGGTCTCGTGATGGCGGCCGGCGCGGCCCGCGCCGGCGATGACGACGAAGAAGACGACCGGACCTTCGAGGAAAAACTCATCGACAATCTGATGTCCGGCCTCGGCGCCCAGGGCGGCCGCAGCTTGGAGAAGCCCGGCATCGAATACCGCGAACGTTCGCCGCTGGTAGTGCCTCCGAAGCTCGACCTGCCTCCGCCTGCGTCGTCTGCCGAGGCGGCCGCGCCAAACTGGCCCAAGGACCCCGACGAAAGGCGCCGCAAGGAGCTTGCTGCCGCAAGAAAGAAATCCGGCACCAAATTCCAGCAGCCATGGGAAGCCGCCCGGCCGCTGACGCCAGCCGAGATGAACGCGGCCAAGACGAACGGCCCTACTCGCACCACCAGCAACGAGCCGGGCCAGCCTACTCAGAACAATCCGACCCTGAGTCCGGCCCAGCTCGGCTACACCGGCGGCCTGTTCAAACTCTTCAAGGGCGACAGCAACGAAGCCGCGGAATTCAAGTCTGAGCCGCCGCGGGGATCCCTGACCGAGCCGCCGCCCGGTTACCAGACGCCCTCGCCGAATTACGCCTATGGTTCCGGGGGGCCGGACAAAACCAAGAAGACGTATTACGACGTGCAGAGCGGCAAGGAAAAAGAGCAATAGCGCTCCTGCCGGCCTTTCGTGCTCATTGAGGAACTGCCGCAATCGTCCGGTGTAGGCCGGATGCAGCACATGACTTATCTTTAACTTCACGATGACGGCGTTCTCTGCTTCGTGACGCAAAGCGCTAGGTCGCACGGTGTAGCATGCCGTGCTTTTGCACCCGGGCATTTGGGTCCGGGCTTTCACAAGGATTGTGATGTCCTCATACCGATCGGCTGCCTGCCTCCTCGCCGCGTTGCTCTCCACGTGTGCTCTTTCAACCGGCGGCGCATCTGCCCAGACAACGGTAACATCCGCACCACCCAGCAGCTTCACGCTCGGTAACGGACTCCAGGTCGTGGTGATTCCCGACCACCGCACGCCCGTGGTCACGGAGATGATCTGGTACAAGGTCGGCTCGGCCGACGAGACGCCCGGCAAATCGGGGCTCGCCCATTTCCTCGAGCACCTGATGTTCAAGGGCACGGAGAAACATCCGGTCGGCGAATTCTCACAGACCGTGCTGCGCGTCGGCGGCAACGAGAACGCCTCCACCTCGGTCGATTACACCAACTACTATCAGCGCGTGCCGCGCGAGCAGCTGCCGACCATGATGGAGTTCGAAGCCGATCGCATGACGGGACTCGTGCTCAAGGACGAGAACGTGCTGCCCGAGCGCGACGTCGTGCTCGAGGAATACAACATGCGCGTTGCCAACAGTCCCGAGGCACGGCTGAACGAGCAGGTCATGGCCGCGCTCTATCTCAACCATCCCTACGGCCGGCCGATAATCGGCTGGCACCAGGAGATCGAGAAGCTCAATCGCGAGGATGCGCTGGCGTTCTACCGGCGCTTCTATGCGCCGAACAACGCGATCCTGGTGATCGCCGGCGACGTCGAGGTCGCCGACGTGCGCCCGCTGGTCGAGCGCAATTTCGGCCCGATCCCGGCACAGCCCGCGATCCCCGCGCAACGCATCCGTCCGCAGGAGCCGGAGCCGGCTGCTCCGCGCACCGTCACGCTGTCCGATCCGCGCGTCGAGCAGCCCGGCCTGCGCCGCTATTACCTCGCGCCGTCGGCAACCACGGCGGCGGCCGGCGAGAGCGCTGCGCTCGACGTGCTCGCGCAACTGATGGGCAGCGGCAGCAACTCCTATCTCTACCGCGCGCTCGTCGTCGACAAGCCGCTCGCGGTCTCCGCCAGCGCCAGCTATTCGAGCACCTCGCTCGACCCAAGCCAGTTCTCGATCGCGGCCTCGCCCAAGCAGGGCGTCAGCTTCGCGGAGGTCGAGCAGGTGATCGACGGCGTGATCGCCGACATCGTGCAAAATCCGATCCGCGCCGAGGATCTCGAGCGGGTCAAGACCCAGCTCATCGCGCAGGCGATCTATGCCCAGGACAATCAGGCCGTGCTGGCGAGCTGGTATGGCGGCGCGCTGACCACGGGCCTGTCCATCGAGGACATCCGCAGCTGGCCCGATCGCATCCGCGCCGTCACCGCCGAACAGGTGCGCGCCGCCGCGCAAAAGTGGCTCGAGAAGAAGCGCTCAGTCACCGGCTACCTGATCAAGGACACCACCACCGCCAAGCGCGAGGAGAAGCGTTCGTGACCTATTCCTTCCTCCGCGTGCGGGGCATCGCGCTCTGCGTCGTCACCTCGGTGACGCTCTCTCTGGTGTCCATCTCTCCGTCACAGGCCGCGGCCAAGATCCAGCACCTGACCTCGCCCGGCGGCATCGAAGCCTGGTTCGTGCAGGACGCGACCGTGCCACTGATCGCGATGGAGTATTCGTTTGCCGGCGGCGCGTCGCAGGACCCCAAGGACAAGCCTGGTGTCGCCAATCTCGTCGGCGACCTCCTCGACGAAGGCTCCGGCGATCTCGATTCCAAGACCTTCCACGAGCGGCTCGACCGCCGCGCCATCGAGCTCTCCTTCAACGCCAACCGCGACACCTTCCGCGGCAGCCTGCGCATGCTCCGCGACAACAAGGACGAGGCTTTCGACCTGTTGCGGATGGCGCTGACCTCGCCGCATTTCGACACCGCCGACGTCGAGCGTATCCGTTCCCAGGTCATCTCGGGCCTGCGCCGCGACACCACCAATCCGACCGCGCTCGCCAGCCGTAAACTTTCCGAGATCGCCTTCGGCGATCATCCCTACGGCCGGCCGACCAGCGGGACGCTGGAAAGCGTGCCGACCATCACGGTCGCCGACATGAAGGATTATGTCGGCCGCGTGCTGGCCAGGGACACGCTGAAGGTCGCGGTCGTCGGCGACGTCGACCCGGCAACCCTCGGCAAGCTGCTCGACTGGACGTTTGGCAGCCTGCCGGCCAAGGCGAACCTCACACAGGTCCCCGACGTCCAGCCAGCCGCACCGCCGCAGCGCGCCTTCGTGCCACTCGACGTGCCGCAGACCGTGATCACCTTTGGCGGCCCCGGCGTGAAGCGCAGCGATCCGAACTTCATGGCCGCCTACGTCGTCAACCACATCCTGGGCGGCGGCGGACTGTCGTCCCGGCTCTATCGCGAGGTGCGCGAGAAGCGAGGGCTCGCCTATTCGGTGTTTGAAGCGCTGCTGTGGATGGAGCATTCGGCCGTGTTCATCGGCAGCACCGGCACGCGGGCGGACCGCGCCGGCGACACCATCGACGCAGTCGAGAGGGAGGTGCGCCGCATCGCCGAGGAGGGACCGACGCAGAAGGAGCTCGACGAGGCGAAGTCTTATCTCAAGGGCTCGCAGATGCTGGCGCTCGATACCTCTTCCAAGCTCGCGCAGGCGCTGCTGCAGTATCAGCAGGACAAGCTTCCGATCGACTATATCGAGAAGCGCAATGCCATCGTCGATGCCGTGACGCTGGACGACGCCAAGCAGGCCGCGAAGCGGCTATGGGGCCAGGGCCTCCTGACCGTCATCGTCGGCCGCGCGCCCCAAGCGGCCGCGCAGCCCGCCGCAGCGCCCGCGCCGAAGTCGAACTGAAGTTGCGATCTCCGCAATGAATGGCCGGGCTTGCCCCGGCCATTCGCATTTTCCATGATGCAGCATTGCCAAATGAGGGTGCCCGGGATAGGTCGAGGCATCACGAAGGTGCCATCATGCTGCGGATTTCCCGCGATCTCGTCATCGACGAAGACGACATCGAGATCGGCTTCGTCCGCGCCTCCGGCCCGGGCGGACAGAATGTCAACAAGGTCGCGACCTCGGCGCAGCTGCGCTTCGACACGCGCAAGCTGACCCTGCCGGAGGACGCTGCCTTGCGCCTTGCGCGCCTTGCCGGTCAACGCATGACCAAGGACGGCGTCATCGTGATCCAGGCGCAGCGTTTTCGCACCCAGGAGCGCAACCGCCAGGACGCAATCGACCGCCTGCTCGAGATCCTGCGCGAGGCCATGGTGCGGCCGACGCCGCGCCGCGCGACGCGGCCGACCTTCGCCTCCAAGCAGCGCCGGCTCGACAGCAAGAAGCGCCGCGGCGACATCAAGGCCAGGCGCGGCGGCGGCTTCGACGATTGAACAGTTGAAAAGAATCTCCGGCCGCTGGCGACCGGAGATTTGCCGTCTCGAATCTCGGTGCTAAAGCGCGATGAGATTAGGATGAATCGTCATCGCGCTTTAGGTTGTTGTTTGAGCATGATCTCCGCGCAAACGCGTTCCGCGTTTGTCGCGAGGGAAAACCGCTCCACACATTGCGCTAACGCGGCCCTCCGGGTCCGGATCATGCTCTAGTAGCGCTTGCCGGCGGCAGCACCGCCTGACGTGGAATTGTCGACCGTCCCCTTATGCGCAGCGCTGCCGGTGGCGCCGACCGTGCCCTTCGTGCCCTTGGTCGACTTCATGCCTACCTTGTCGCCGGCAGCGCCCTGCTGCGCGCCCAAATCCTCATCTTCGCTGCCTGACACGCCGCCCTGCATGGGCTTGCTTTGCACGGTGCCGCGCGTCTTGGCGTCAGTCGACGCACCTTGAGCGAGAACGGGTGTCGCAATCAGAGCCGAGAGGGCGCATGCGATCACGGAGGTCTTCACCAACTTCATCCACTTCTCCTGGATTTTTGTCGCGATGAACGGTTCGGTGATTCTACGCACCGTTCGCCTGAACTGGACCATTTCATCGCGTAAGAGTGCGAACGGCGCGCCCGTGATGCAAACCGTCTGGTGTGGTGATCGTTGAGGGATTTCGCGGCCGTTTCGCGGAATTGCGCTCCTCATATGCGGCAGCGCACGAATGCGCGCCGCATTCGTGTTGGCAGCTCAAAGCTGGAAATGTCCTATATTTGGTATGTGGGAAGCTCAAGCTTCCACATGCATTTGCGTCCGGGCGACGTTAGACTGGGTCTCTTCGCCGAGTGAACCCATGCCCGTCCGCCAACTTCCCGAACAGATCGTTAATCGCATCGCCGCGGGCGAGGTGGTGGAACGGCCTGCGAGCGTGGTCAAGGAACTGGTCGAGAACGCCATCGATGCCCGCGCGAGCCGCATCGACGTCTTCACCGATGGCGGCGGCCGGCGGCGGATCGGCATCACCGACGACGGCAGCGGCATGACGGCGAGGGACCTGTCGCTCGCGGTCGAACGCCACGCCACGTCCAAGCTCGATGACGAGGATCTCCTGCAAATCCGCACGCTCGGGTTCCGCGGCGAGGCGCTGCCCTCGATCGGCTCGGTTGCACGGCTCTCGATCACCACGCGCCACGCCAGCGAACCGCATGCCTGGGCGCTGTCGGTCGAAGGCGGCGAGAAGTCCGAGATCATGCCGGCAGCGCTGGCGCATGGCACGCGCGTCGAGGTCAACGACCTCTTCTATGCGACGCCGGCGCGGCTGAAATTCCTGAAGACCGACCGCACCGAGGCGGAAGCCATTCGCGAAGTGGTCAGGCGGTTGGCGATGGCGCGCCCCGACATTGCCTTCACGCTCGCCGGCGAGGAGCGCGCGCCGGTGACCTGGGCCGCTGCCCTGCCCGGCGCCGCCGGCCGGCTGACGCGGCTCGGCGATATCTTGGGCGCGGAGTTTCGCAGCCATGCGATCGAGGTTCATGCCGAGCGCGACGGCGTCGTCGTCGCGGGTTACGCGGCTGCCCCCGCTCTGACAAAGGCGAATGCGCTCGGGCAATATCTCTTCGTCAACGGACGCCCCGTGCGCGACAAGCTGATCCTGGGGGCGGTGCGCGCGGCCTACTCCGACTATCTGCCGCGCGACCGCCATCCGGTGCTGGCGCTGTTCGTCACGCTCGACCCGCGCGAGGTCGACGCCAACGTGCACCCGGCCAAGACCGAGGTACGGTTCCGCAATGCCGGGCTCGTGCGCGCGCTGATCGTACACGGATTGAAGGAAGGTCTTGCGCGCGAGGGACGACGCACCGCCGCCAATAGCGGCGGCAGCGCGCTGTCGTCATTCCGCCCCGCGTTCGCGCCGCGCCCGGGCAATTGGGACTGGCGGCAGTCGCCATCCGCCCCGACGGCGCCGCTGCCGTCCTTCGAGGGCACCGCTGCGCCGGCTTTCGCGGAGCGCGTGCAGGCCGCCTTCGACGTCGGCGCGCCGACCGCGGATGTGAGAATCGAGACGCAGCCCGTCGGCGATCTGGTCGACCGTCCGCTCGGCGCGGCGCGCACGCAGATCCACGAGACCTACATCGTGTCGCAGACCCGCGACGGCCTCATCATCATCGATCAACATGCCGCCCATGAGCGTATCGTCTATGAACGGCTGAAGGCGTCGCTGGCGAAGAACGGCGTGCAGCGGCAAATCCTCCTGATCCCCGAGATCGTCGAGATGGACGAGGCGACGGTGGAACGGCTGCTAGCGCGAAGCGACGAGCTGGCTTCGTTCGGGCTCGCGATCGAATCCTTCGGTCCGGGTGCCGTTGCAGTGCGCGAGACGCCGTCGCTGCTCGGCAAGGCTGACGCAGGTGGATTGTTGCGCGATCTCGCCGAGCACATGGCCGAGTGGGACGAGGCGCTGCCGCTGGAGCGCCGCCTGATGCACGTCGCCGCCACCATGGCCTGCCACGGCTCGGTGCGCGCAGGCCGTCGGCTCAAGCCGGAGGAGATGAACGCGCTGCTCCGCGAGATGGAGGAGACGCCGAACTCCGGCCAGTGCAATCACGGCCGGCCGACATATGTGGAGCTGAAGCTCGCGGATGTCGAGAAGCTGTTCGGGCGGAGGTGAACCGACGCTGCTGTAGGGTGGGTTACTAACCCACCCTACGGAGCCTTCAAAAACACGAACTCCGTGTCGTCATAGGCGCGCCGCTCCAGTTCCTCGAAGCCTTCGGGCGCGGTGAACTGCGCGGCCTTCGCTTCTTCGACCACCAGCAGCGCCCCCGGCGTGAGCCAGCCCCCGTCGCGCAAGCTCGCGAGCGCCCGCTCGGCAAAACCCTTGCCGTAGGGTGGATCGAGGAACACCAGCGAAAACGGCTCGACGGGATGCGCAGGCCCAAGGTCCGTCGCATCGCGACGATAGACCTTCGTCACACCGCCCAGGCCCAGCGCCTCGACATTGTTGCGGAGTAGCGCACGCGCCTCGGCGCCGTTGTCGACGAACAGCGTGAATTTCGCGCCGCGCGAGGCCGCCTCGATGCCGAGCGCGCCCGTGCCGGCGAAGAGATCGAGCACGCGCGCGTCCTCGATCGGATCGTCATAGGCGTGCACGAGGATGTTGAACACGGACTCGCGCAAACGATCCGCCGTGGGACGGATGTCGCGCGAGGACGGCGCGGCGAGATTGCGCCCCTTCAATCGTCCGCCGACGACGCGCATTTACTCGTCTTTCGGACTGAGATCGCGCTTGCCGTGATAGCCTCGCTTGGGACGGCGCGGCGGGCCGTAGCCGCTCGCTTCCATCTCGTTGCGCTCGCGCGCCTCCTCGCTGCCGGTGCGCTGCACCAGCACGCGGCGGCCCTTGCGGTCGTTGATCACGGCGCGCTTCATCGGCTTCTCGCGCGGAGCATCGTCGTCGCGGGAGGCGGATTTCGAGGGCACGTCGAACTGCGCGCCCGACTTCTCGATCACCTTGTCACCGAGCTGTTCGCGCAGCACGCGTGACTTGATCTCGTCGACCTGGCCTTCAGGAACCTCGCCGAGCTGGAACGGACCGTAGGACACGCGGATCAGCCGGTTCACCTCGAGCCCGAGATGGGCGCAGACGTTGCGCACCTCGCGGTTCTTGCCTTCGCGGATCGCGAACACCAGCCAGACATTGGCGCCCTGGTCGCGCTCGAGCGTGGCGTCGATCGGGCCGTATTTGACGCCCTCGACCTCGATGCCGTTCTTCAATTGATCGAGCTGCGCTTGCGTGATCTCGCCATGGGCGCGGACGCGGTAGCGGCGCAGCCAGCCGGTGTCCGGCAATTCGAGGGTGCGCGCGAGGCCACCATCGTTGGTAAGCAGCAAGAGACCTTCAGTGTTGAAGTCGAGCCGGCCGACGCTGATCAGCCGCGGCAGGCCTTCCGGCAGGTTGTCGAACACGGTCGGACGACCCTCGGGGTCGTCATGCGTCGTCATCAGCCCGCGCGGCTTGTGATAGAGGAACAGCCGCGTGCGCTCGCGCGGCGGCAACGGCTTGCCGTCGACGGCGACGACGTCATTCTGCGTCACGTCGAGCGCCGGCGAGTTGATGACGCGGCCGTTGACGGTGACGCGGCCCTGCGTGACCATCTCCTCGGCATCGCGCCGCGAGGCCAGGCCAGCGCGCGCCAGCACCTTGGCGATGCGCTCGCCGGCCTTCTTCGGCTTCGGCTCGTCCTCACGACGCGGCCGCCGGTCGAAATCGCGATCGCGATCGCGCTCGCGATAGGCGCCGCGGCCGCCGAAGGCCGGACGCTTGGTGAAGATCTGGCTGTCGTCCTCATTGTCGCGGCGCGGCCGGTCGCGGAAGCGGCCTTCGCTGCGCGGATGCTCCTGCCAGTCCATGCGGCCCTCCGGCCGCTTGTCGCGCGGCCGGCCAAACTTGGGACGGTCTTCGCCAAAGCGTTCCTCGCGTGAGCGCTGGAAACGCGGACGATCCTCACCGCCCTCCTCGCGCCGCCGCGAGAAGCGCGGACGGTCTTCGCCACGGCCACCCTCGCGCCGGTCGTCGCGCTGACGCCACGGCTTTTCCTCACCGCGATCGCGGCCACCAAAATCCTTGCCAAAACTCTTGCCAAAAGACTTGCGCGGACGATCGTCGCGGTCGCGCGGGCGATCGCCAAAGCTGCGCTTGCGATCCCCGCCTTCGAAGTTGCGTTTGCCTTCGAAATCGCGGTCGCGGCCAAAGTCCTTGCGCGGCCGGTCGGAGCCACCGCGCGAAAACTTCCGGTCCTCGAACCGCCGCTCGGACCGCTCGCCGCGCGGCGCGCGCTCGTCACGGTCGAACTGCGGACGATCTCCGCGCGGCTTGAACGGACGGTCGCCACGCGGCTTGAAGCTGCGCTCGCCGCGATCCTCGCGGCCGCGGTCGTCGCGCTTGAAGCGCGGCCGGTCACCATAGTCGCGCCGCGGTGCATCGCCATCCTCGCGGCGGCGGAACGGCCGGCTGTCGCGGTCGCCGCGGGAGGGGCGCTCGTCACGATCGCCCTTGCCGGCAAAGCCGCGCTTGGCGAACTTCTTCTCGGGGCCGCGCGGCTTGCCGGTGCGGCCCTTGGACGGGCCTCGATCACGCCGGCCGCGGGAATCGTTGTCTTTGTCGCTGTCGCGGGGCATGAATAATCTCACTTAGGGGGTGGCCAGAAAGCATTGTGCGCGCTCGTTCCGAGCCGCATGCTCAGGCAAAATCGGTATCCACTCTTGCTGAAGGCGGAGCTAGTAGCAGGTTTCTGGCAATGATACGAGGCATGAAAGCCCCTTCTTTCATGGATTTGGCGCTCAAAACGGCCGAAAATGCCGGAAAATCGGGCGAAGTTCCGATCGGATGCGTCGTGGTGCGCAATTACGAGGTCATCGCGACTGCCGCCAACCGGACGCTGACCGACCACGACCCCACGGCCCATGCCGAGATCATCGCGCTGCGCGAAGCCGCCAGGAAGATCGGCAGCGAGCGGCTGGTCGATTGCGACCTCTACGTGACGCTCGAGCCCTGCACCATGTGTGCGGGCGCGATCTCCTTTGCAAGGGTCAGGCGGCTCTATTACGGCGCGGCCGACCCCAAGGGCGGCGCGGTCGAGTCCGGGGTGCGGTTCTTCGCCTCCCCGACCTGCCACCATACGCCAGAGGTCTATTCGGCCGTCGGCGAGAGCGAGGCGGCGCGGCTCTTGCGCGAGTTCTTTCGCGAGCGGCGGTAGGCGCCACACATACCGCTGTCATGCCCCGGCTCGACCGGGGCTCCAGTACGCTGCGGCCTATCGATTCTAGCACAACCGTCTCGGAGTACTGGATCGCCCGGTCAAGCCGGGCGATGACAGTGTGGCTCAAGCCGAGAAAAACTCGCGCAGCGCCTTTGCGGTGACATCGGGGTTTTCCTCAGTCAGGAAGTGCCCCGAGTCCACCGGCATGCCCTCGACGTTGGTTGCCCATTGCTTCCAGGTGTCGAGCGGCGTGGCGGCGGCCTGCGCGATGCCGGCGTTGCCCCAGAGCGCGAGCATCGGGATCGTGATCTTCTTGCCGGCCTCGAAATCCGCCTTGTCGAGCTCGTAGTCGAAATAGGCACCGGCACGATAGTCCTCGCACATCGCATGCACGCGGGCGGGGTCGCGGAACGGGACGATGTAGTGCGCGAGCGCGCGCTTGTCGATCGCAGCCAGCGTCTTCGACTTGGTCTGGCTGGCCATCTTGAAGCGCAGGAAAAACTCGCCGTTGCTCGCGATCAGCGTCTCCGGCAATGGCGCGGGCTGCGCCAGGAAGGTCCAATGATAGATCTTCAGCGCATACTGCCGGTTCATGCGCTCCCAGTAATCATAGGTCGGCAGGATATCGAGCACGGCAAGACGCGACAGCCGGCCGGGATGATCGAGCGCCAGGCGATAGGACACGCGCGCGCCGCGGTCGTGGCCGGCGAGCGCGAAGTGCACGTGGCCGAGTTGCTCCATCGCCTCGACCATGGCGTTCGCCATCGCGCGCTTGCTGTAGGGCGTATGCTCCGCATCGCTGCCCGGCATGTCCGACCAACCATAGCCCGGCAGGTCGGCGATGATCAGCGTGAAGCGGTCGGCAAGCTGTGGCGCGACGCGGTGCCACATCACATGCGTCTCGGAGAAGCCGTGCAGCAGCAGGAGCGGCGGCCCCTTGCCGCCGACGCGGGCAAAGATGCGGCCCGAAGAGGTGTTGATCCATTCGGAGGCAAAGCCGGGATAGAGGTCGGCGAGATCGGACATGAGTTTCCTTCCCTCAAATGTCTTTTCCGGCCCGCTTTAACGAGCGGCCACGGCGCCCCCTAACCAAAATGACGAAAACAACCCCATGCAAAGTAGCACGGCGGTTGCCGGCACGCGCGCGTCCGATGCGCGCGTGCCGGAAAAACGACAGTCAGATCTTGGCCTTCTCCGCTTCCACCGCCTGCCAGCCGATGTCACGGCGGCAAAAGCCGTCCGGCCAGCTGATACGGTCGACGGCCTGGTAGGCGCGCGCCTGCGCCTCGGTCACGGTCTTGCCGAGTGCACAGACGTTGAGCACGCGGCCGCCATTGGCGAGGATCGCGCCGTCCTTCGCCACCGTGCCGGCGTGGAAGATCTCGACGGTGTCGATCTCAGCGGCCTCGTCGAGCCCGTCGATGCGGGTGCCCTTCTGGTAGTCGCCGGGGTAACCCTTCGCCGCCATCACGACCGTGAGCGCGGATTCCGGATACCAGCGCAGATCAAAATGCTTCAACTCTCCGTCGCAGGAGGCGAGGAGCGCCGGCACGATGTCCGACATCATGCGCAGCATCAGCACCTGGCACTCGGGATCGCCGAAACGGACATTGAACTCGAACAGCTTTGGGCCCTGCGTCGTCAGCATGATCCCGGCATAGAGCACGCCGCGGAACGGCGTGCCGCGCTGCTTCATGCCGGCGACCGTCGGCAGGACGATCCTTGCCATGATCGCATCATGGATCGCCGGCGTAACCAGCGGCGTCGGCGAATAGGCGCCCATGCCGCCGGTGTTCGGGCCGACGTCATGGTCGAACACGCGCTTGTGGTCCTGGGCGGAGGCCAGCGGAATGGCCGTCTCGCCGTCGCACAGCGCAAAGAAGCTGATCTCGCGGCCTGGCAGGAATTCCTCGATCACGACCTCGGCGCCGGCCTCGCCAAAGGCGCCGTCGAACATCATGGCGATGGCGTCTTCGGCCTCGCGAATGGTCTTGGCGACCACGACGCCCTTGCCGGCGGCAAGGCCATCGGCCTTGACCACGATCGGCGCGCCCTGGCTATGGATATAGGCGAGCGCATCCTCAGGCTTGGTGAAGCGCTTGTAGGCGCCGGTTGGAATGCCGAATTCGGTGCACAGCGCCTTGGTAAAGCCCTTGGAGCTTTCCAGCTGGGCAGCCGTCTTGCTCGGCCCGAACGCCTTGATGCCGGCAGCTGCAAGAGCATCGACGATGCCGGCCGCAAGCGGCGTTTCCGGGCCGACCACGACAAGCTCGACCGCATTCGTCTTGCAGAAGTCGATCACGGCGACGTGGTCGGCGACGTCGAGCGCGATGCATTCAGCTTCGCGGGCGATCCCGGCGTTGCCCGGTGCGCACCAGAATTTGGTCACCAGAGGAGACGCCGCGATCTTCCATGCGAGGGCATGTTCGCGGCCGCCGGAACCGAGCAGGAGAATGTGCATGCGAGTCTCGAAACGGGGGTGTGCTGGACGCGTCGGTCGCACGAATCCGCGCTGGCCTCAAGGGGGCCGGCAGTCATTCCGGGCTCGCGCCCAAGTGGGCGCGCCCCGGAATGACGGCGGGATGGCTAACCCTGCTTCCCCGCAATGATCTCCTGCAACGTCGCCACATGCCGCGCGAATGCGCCGCGGCCCGAGGCGGTCGCGGTGACGGTGGTCTGCGGCTTCTTGCCGACGAAGGCTTTCTCCACCGAGACGTAGCCAGCTTTGGCCAGCGTTTCGATATGCGCGCCCAAATTGCCGTCGGTGGCGCCGGTCAGCTTCTTGAGCCGGGAGAATTCAAGGCCCGTCGCCGCCGGCAGCGCGTTCAGCGCCGCCATGATCTTCAGGCGCAGCGGCTGGTGGATGATCTCGTCGAGCTCGGCCATGGCGCTAGCTCCGCCGCATCCAGAGGCCGCCGAGGATCAGCCCGCCGCCATTGACGAAGGCCATCCACAGCGGAAAGGCCTCGCCGATGTAGAAATAGCCGATCAGCGTCAGCGCGGTGATGCCGAGTCCGATCGCTACGAAGGCGTTGCCGAACCAGAGGCCCGCCAGCGCGTAGAACAGCATGAAATAGATGGTCCAGAATGCGCCCTGTTGGCGCGGCGTGAAGTGCCCGAGCACCAGCGCGCAAAAATAGCCGAAGGCAACGAGCAGTAGGAAAGCAATAAACGCCCTGATATCGAAGGTGCGGACGCCTGTCCTGGCTCTATTGGACGCGCTGACGACAAACGATCCAGCGATGCCGAAAACATAGACCGCAAACCAGATGTAATAGCCCTGGCGCGGCCAGAGATAGGTTGCGACGTTCGCCGCGAATACAAGACCACCCCAGAGGATCATCATCAGGCTGGCGAGATCGTAGATGCGCGATTGCCGCACGCGCTGGACGATGTCATCGATCTCGGCCAGCGCTTCGGAGGCCTGCTTGCTGTCGATCATGACTGCCCTGCTCCCCGCGTTGCGACGTCTTCGGCGATCGCCGAGACGGCCTTCGGATTGGTGACGATGCCCATGTGGTTGATGCCTTCGATCATCTTGACGTCGACCGACGGCTTCACCGCCTGGACGGCCTCCGCATATTTGTCGGAAATCATTATCTCGTCGTCGGCGGCGCCGAAGATCGTCATCGGGCGCGTGACATTGGGCAGATCGACGCGATAGCCGCGGGTGGCGAAGTTGCGCATCAAGCGGTCGGAATAGGTGGAGACGAGGATCTTCTCGTAATTCGGTGGCACGGCGAAGGCGAGGACCGGAAGCTGCGAGCAGCAATCGATGCCGAGCTTGCGCAATGCCGCGAGGCCGAAGAAGCGCGGCCGGTCGGCATTGGCCCAGCCGCCGGAATTCGGCTTGTTGGTGGGTGCGTCATAGCCAAGATAGGGCGCGAGCAGCACGGTGCGCACGAACATGTCCTGCATGATCGGCGTCGCGGCAACACGCAGCGAGAAGCCGCCGCCGGCGGAATGACCGATCAAAGTGAGCGGCAGGTCCGGCGCGGTCTTGCGGACGAGTGCGACGAAATCGACGAGATCGTCCTCGAGCTGGCCAACATAGCCGATATCGCCGCGCGTGCCGGAGGCGCCGTGACCGCGCATGTCGAGCGCCCAGGTCTCCACCCCGCGCGCGGCGAACGCCGCCGTCAGCGCGTGATTGACGGTGCCGCTTGAGCCGGAGGAGCCGTGGATGAAAACCACGCCGCCACCGCTCGCCCGCCCTTTCGGGGCGTAATGCCGGTAGCCGAGCCAGGTGCCGTCGCGGGCCTGGAAGCGCTCGAGCGACGGAAGCGTGGACCAGTCGATGCCCTTGGCGGAATCCGAGACGGAGCGCATCTCGGCAGGCCGCTCCAGCGGAGTCGCGATCAGCGCGGTCAGCAGCAGCGCAACGGCGCCAACCGCACACAGGCCCCATTTCAGCAGGCTCAAAGCACCTCGCAGCAACCGGATCGCCATGGCTCAAGCTCCGTTAGACTCATCATCAATAGAGAACTCTATACTACAGAGTGCTCTTTTGAGTCAATTACCCGATTGGCGCTTGGATGCGAAAATCCCTAGTTTGAGTTTCGATCCCCAAATGCCGAATCGTTTGCCGATGCCATCAGCGGAACCCCTGCTCAACACACCCGAATTCACCGTTTCCGAGCTCTCATTGTCCCTGAAGCGGACGGTCGAGGATACCTATGGCCACGTCCGGGTCCGCGGCGAGATCTCCGGCTTTCGCGGCGCCCATTCCTCCGGGCATTGCTATTTCGCGCTCAAGGACGAGAGCGCCAAGATCGAGGCGGTGATCTGGAAGGGCGTGCACGGGCGGATGCGCTTCAAGCCGCAGGAGGGCCTCGAGGTCATCGCGACCGGCAAGCTCACCACCTACCCCGGCTCCTCGAAATACCAGATCGTGATCGAGGCGCTGGAGCCGGCCGGCATCGGCGCGCTGATGGCGCTGATGGAGGAGCGCAAGAAGAAGCTTGCCGCCGAAGGCCTGTTCGACGAGGCGCGCAAGCAAATCCTGCCCTGGCTGCCGGAGGTGATCGGCGTCGTGACATCGCCAACCGGCGCCGTCATCCGCGACATCCTGCATCGGCTCGAGGACCGCTTTCCCCGCCGCGTGCTGGTGTGGCCGGTCAAGGTGCAGGGCGAAGGCTCGGCCGAGCAGATCGCGGCCGCGATCCGCGGCTTCAATGCGCTGCCGGAGGGCGGCAAGATTCCGCGGCCCGACGTCTTGATCGTGGCGCGCGGCGGCGGTTCGCTGGAGGATCTCTGGTCGTTCAACGAGGAGATCGTGGTGCGGGCAGCGGCCGAGAGCATGATCCCGCTGATCTCGGCAGTCGGCCACGAGACCGACATCACGCTGATCGATTTCGCTGCCGACAAGCGCGCGCCGACGCCGACGGCGGCCGCCGAGATGGCGGTGCCGGTGCGCAGCGATCTGTTCGTCGAGGTCGCCGATCTCGCGCGGCGTACCCGCGCCTGCTGGCAGCGCGGCCAGGAGAGCCGCCGCAACGAGCTGCGCGCCGCTGCGCGCGCATTGCCTGCGGCAAGCGATCTCCTGGCGATCCCGCGGCAGCGGCTGGATTCGGCGGGCGCCGCCCTGCCCCGCGGGCTCAACGCCAACACCCATGCGCATTTCCGCCGTTTCGCCGCGACCAGCGCGCGGCTGACGCTGCGGGTGCTGCACGGCCAGATCGCGCAGGCCGATCATCGCCTCACGGTGTGCGGCGAGCGACTTGGGCTGTCCGCGCGATCCTTGTTGCGACGGCGGCGCGACCGCTTTGCCGGGCTCGAGGTTCGCTTACGCGCCTCAAAGCTCTCCAATGCGCAGGCGCAGCGCAATACGATCGCCCGCCAGCGCGAGCGCACCCATCGCCTTTCCGAGCGCGCGAGCCGCGCGCTGACGACGCTGCTGCAGCGGCTCGATGCCCGCGTCGAGAACAGCGGAAAACTGCTCTCCGCGCTGTCCTATCGCGGCGTGCTCGCACGCGGCTTTGCGCTGGTGCGCGATGAGGCCGGACATCCCGTACATGCCGCGGTTGCGATCGGGCCGGGTGCGCGCGTCGAGATCGAGTTTGCGGATGGACGGGTCGGCGCGACGGCGGATGTGGATCGGCCGGCGCCTGAGGCACGCGCGCAGCCCAAGGCGGCATCACGCGAGGCGAAGCCGGCGCCGAAGCGGATGGCAAAGCCGGTGGATCAGGGCAGTTTGTTTTAGGAACGGCGGCGTCGCTCGGTTTTGCTGTGAACGGTGCCTCCCCGCCCACAGCTGTCATTCCCCGCGAAAGCGGAATCCAGTACGCCGCGGCCTCTCCGTATTCGTCACCGTCTCTGGAATACTGGATCGCCCGGTCGAGCCGGGCGATGACGACAGAGAGTGCGGATCGCGCCGGCCTCAAGCACACGCCTTAAGCTGCTCTTGTCAGATTGGGGCGCGCAGCCGCGCCCTACCGGCAGGACAATCCCGCGTCGATCGTGGTCCAGAAGCCGCAATGTTCCGGTGTGACCAGCGGCGCGCCGGCGTGGGCCTCGAACAGCAGGATCGCGATGGTGAAGACGACCAGCGCGGAGGAGAACAGGAAGAAGCGGTTCATCATGATGAATGGCGTTTAGCGGATATCATGGTCGAACTATGACAGGTTGCCGCAGGATTTGCGCTGAAACCGACGTCGCGCGCAATCCGTAGCTCTACGCTGTCGGCCATGACGACCTGTGCAGGGCGGTGGTCGATGCGGAGCTGTCCGCTACGACGTTGTTCCTCGGGCGGCCCCGCTTGGGGAACCAGCGCGTAGCGTGTAGCCCCTACGCAGCTCCCTCACCTTGCCAGCCACTCCGCGACCTGCTTCTGCGAATCCGCGCGGGCCTCGTTGTCGGTGCCGACATGGCCGCGATCGGGCGTTGCCACGTCGGGGCTCGTGGCCGGCGCGTGCAGCGGGAGATTGGCGAGGTCGAAATCGTGATAGGCGCCGGGGTAGACCACAATGCGCGCCAGCGCGCTGCGACCATAGGCGCCGTCCACCATCTGGCGGCAGGCCGGCGGCGAGGAGATGTCGTCCTTGCCGCCGATCAGCAGCAGCGTCGGCACGCGCGTGCTCCAGCCGAGCCCCGCCGAGATGCGGCAGTCCGGATAGAACGCGATCGCGGCGCGAAAATCCGGCGCCCCGTCACGGCCGGAGTTTTGCGGGCGCACGGCCCAGAGCAGCGCGCTGGCACCATTGGCCCAACCGATCAGGCTGACGCGGTCGCGCGCGACCCAGGGCTGCTTCATCAGCCAGCCGCGCGCCGCCGCGATATCGGCAACGCGCTCGCGCCGCGCCTTGACGCGCACTTCCTTGACACGGCATTGCGGCCCGAGCTCGCGCGAGCCGTAGCTGTCGGGCCACAGCACCGCATTGCCGGCCTTGAGCAGTTGCTCGGACCAGTCGCGGTAGCGCGGCAGCACGGGATCGGAATGGCCACCGAGGCCGCCGCAGCCATGCAGCGCGATCACGGTCGGAAACGGGCCATCGCCGTCAGGCTTGTAGAGCTGCGCGTGCAGTGTTCCCGAGCCAAGCGGAATCTCGATCGCCTGCGGCGCGGGCGCGGGCGCGGCGCGCGCGGCCGACATCAGGAGCATTGCCAAGAGAACGGTGAACAGAAGGCGCATCGGAGACTGCCAGGTCATGAGCGGACCGGGACCAACGATCCTTCGCCGCAGAGTTATCATGCGGAAATGCCCGCAAAACATCACAAATCGGTGGGTTTAACGAGCGGACAAGCGACCCTATCTATGCTAGATCGAAATTCAGACATCACGCCCCTCACGCGGGCTTCCACGGAGACGATCGACCGTGCTGAACAAGTTCGGCCCCTCGGGCCATGGCGAAGCGCAGGTGCAATATCTGGACGGCGATTTCCGCGTGATCTCGCCGGGGACCTATGTGCGCTGCGCCGTGACCGACACGCGGATCCCGCTCGACGAGCTGAAATACTGGAGCGTCGACCTGCAAGAGGCCTACGCCCAACCGACCGCCGTGCTGCAACGGCATTTTCCGCGCGCGCTGAAGTCGCAGGAGTGACGCCCGCAGACCGCATCTACTGCTCCGCACTTTCCATCCCCACACAGCTCTTCACGAAATCCTTCCTGGGCTCGCCGACGACCTTCTGATCGATCGCCTGCTTGAGGCAGTCGAGGCGCGCCTGCGCCATGCAAAGCTGCATCTGGTCGCGCTTGTCCTGGCCCTTCAGGCTCTGCGTCGTGGCAAGGCACGTGACACGCTTGGTCGCGGGAACCGGCACCGTGCTCGTCTGGCTGCCCGGCGCAGCCGCCTGCGGCGATGACGTCTGCGCCGACACGGACGCAACGATCAGACATACGAGACTGGCGGCAACGGCGATGGACGACAGCTTCACGCGAATACTCCTGTTCGAGCCTGCATCGATAGGAAGCATTCGATGAACGTCGCCTGAATGGGCGCTGCGTAGGGTGGGTTAGCGAAGCGTAACCCACCTCTTTGCTTTCCGCGCGTCAGGAAAAGCGGTGGGTTACGCCTTCGGCTAACCCACCCTACAAATCATCGTCCGCCGAACCGGCTCTCTCTTGCCTTGAACAGGCTGTCGTTGACGAAACGGCGCAGCCCTGGCGCGTCGCCGAATTCGAGCGTGACGGCGAACGGCACGATGTCGGCGGCAAGGCCCGCCATGCCGCGCAAACGCGCGAGGTCCTTCTCGGTGGTGACGAGCGTGAGCTGCTCGCGTCTTGCTTCATCCACCATCGCGTCGATCTCGGCCTTCGAAAACATGTGATGATCGGCGAAGGGACGCGTGCGCGCGACGTCGATGCCGCAGGCGCGCAAGCTGCGAAAGAAGCGCTCGGGATCGCCGATGCCGGCAAACGCAAGCACCGGTTTGCCGAACAGCTGCGCCACCGATGCAGCTTCCGGCTTCAACCGCGCGCGCAGCACCGGTTTTCCGTGCGCGGCGATCTCGGCGGCGACGCCGTCCGCAGCCTCACCGTCGCCGATCAGAACAAGCGCGTCGGTGCGCGACATCTGCACTTGCAGCGGCGCGCGCAGCGGGCCTGCGGGAAACACCTTGCCGTTGCCGATGCCGCGTTCGCTGTCGATCACGATGAGCGATGCATCCTTCGACAGGCGCGGATTCTGAAAGCCGTCATCCATCAGGATCACGGTCGCGCTTTGCGATTTCGCAAGCGCGACGCCACTGAGGCGATCGCGCGCCACGACAACCGGCACCTCGCGCGCCATCATCAGCGGCTCGTCGCCGACATCGGCTGCGCCGTGCCTTGCAGCGTCGACCATCACGGGGCCCTGCAAGCGCCCGCCATAGCCGCGGCTCAGCACGACCGGAGTTTCGCCGAGCGCGCGCAGCAATTTGGTCAGCGCCAGCACCGTCGGCGTCTTGCCGGCGCCGCCGACATGATAGTTGCCGACGCAGAGCACGGGAATGCCGGCATCGAAACCTTTGCCCATCATGCGGCGCTCCGCGACCGCGCCATAGAGCGCGCCGAGCGGCCGTAAGAAATGCGACTTGAACGAACGTGGCCGGTACCAGAAGGCCGGCTCACGCATTGGCGGCTCCCATCTCGAGCCGGAGCTGAAGCAGATAGGGCTCGAGGGCCACGAGCGTGCGATCCAGCGCGCCACCGAGCCGCTCGACCACGCCATGGCCTGCGCGCTGCATCTTGTCGCGCACGGCAGGATCGGCGAGCAGCTGGCCGAGCTGCTTCACCAGCGCCTCCTGCGTCTCGGCTGCGCGCGCACCACCGCTTTGATCGAGCGCCTCATAGACGTCGGTGAAGTTGAAGACATGCGGGCCGTGGACGATGGCGGCGCCGAGCTTGATCGCCTCGATCGGATTCTGGCCGCCATGCCGGATCAGCGATCCGCCCATGAACACGATCGGCGACAGGCGGTAGAACAGGCCGAGCTCGCCCATGGTGTCGGCGACATAGACGTCGGTCGCAGCCGTCGGCAGCTCCCCGCGCGAACGCTGGCCCGGCTTCAGGCCCGAGGCCGTGATCAACCCCGCGATCGACGAGCCGCGATCCGGATGACGCGGCACGATCACTGTCAGCAGCGCGGGGAAGAAGCCGGCGAGCGTGCGATGCGCCGATATCAGCATCTCGTCCTCGCCCGGGTGGGTCGAGGCCGCGACGATGATGGGACGTCCCCGCGTCACCGCCATCAGCCGCTCGAGTTTTGCGGGATCGGCGGGCGGGGCCGGCACGTCGAGCTTGAGATTGCCCGTGGTCGCGACGTTCTGGCTGCCGAGCGCGGCAAAGCGCTCGGCGTCGGTCTTCGACTGCGCGAGGCAAATGTCGAACCTGGAGAGCAGCGCCGAGATCGTGCCCTGCACCCGCCGCCAGCGCGGGAAGGAGCGCGGCGACATCCGCCCGTTGATCAGGACCATCGGCACGCGCCGCGCGGCGCCCGCCAGGATCAGGTTCGGCCACAGATCGGACTCGATGAACAAAGCGAGCGACGGCTGCCAGTGGTCGAGGAAGCGCGCGACATAGCGCGGCGAATCATACGGCACGTATTGATGGATGACGTCGGGCGGAAAGCGCTTTGCCACCACCGCGGCCGAGGTCACCGTGCCTGAGGTCAGCAGGATGCGTAAATTGAGGTCGCGCAGCCGCTGGACGAGCGCGGCTGCGGCCAGCACCTCGCCGACGCTGGCGCCGTGAATCCAAACCAGCGGGCCGTGCGGCCGCACGTCATCGCTGAGGCCGCGCCGCTCGCCGACGCGGGCCGGGTCCTCCTTGCCCTGCTTGAGCCGGCGCTTGATCAGCGCAGGCGCGAGCGGCACCAGGCCGGTCGACAGCCGCTGGTACATCCGCAGCGTCATCGGCAGCGAATTAGCCATGATCCGGTTCCGGGCGGCCGAGTTGGGCATAGGCGCGGCGGGTCGCTTCGTTCAACGTCTCCTCCAGCTCCTGCCGCAGCGCCTCCATGGTGGCGGCGTCGGCGTCCGGCGGGACGTTGATTTCCTTGATGCCCACCAATGCGCCTCGCCCAAATGGCAAATTGATGGTGGTACGATCCCAGTTCTTGAGCCGGATGAAGCGGCTGGTCGCCATCGCGAAAGGCATGATCGGCCGCCCCGATTCCCGTGCCAGCATGATGATGCCGAGTCCGGCTACGCGCGCGCGCTTCGGGACATCGGCGGTCAGTGCCACATTATAGTTGTCCTCGAGCGCCTGCACCATTTCCCTGAAGGCCCCGACGCCACCTTTGCGGTGGAAAGCGCCGCCATGGTCGCCGGAGCCGCGGATGGTGCCGATGCCGAGCCGCTCCACCGCGATGGCGTTGAACTCGCCGTCGCGATGCCGGGAGATCAGGACCTTGGCCCGGTAGGACTCCTTGTTCTTGATGAACGGCGTCAGGAAATGCTGGCCGTGCCAGAAGGCGAAGATCGCCGGGATCCGCGGCTCGACCTGGCCGTAGACGTCGGGCGGATCGAACGTGAACTTGTTGGTCAGCCAGACCAGACGCAGATATTCGGCCGCCAGGAAACCGGCGGCACGCTGAACGAAGCTGCTTCGCAGCGTATTGCGAAGCAGTCTCTTCAACGCGCCGGCTTCGGTTCTTGACCCGGGTCGAGCAGCCGGTGGAGATGGACGATGAAATAGCGCATCTGCGCATTGTCGACCGTGCTCTGCGCCTTGGCCCGCCAGGCGGCGTGAGCGGTCGCATAGTTCGGATAGAGGCCGACGATCTCGACGTCGTCCAGGTTCTTGAACGTGTTGTGTTCGAGGTCGACGAGCTCGCCGCCGATGACGAGATGGAGCAGTTGTTGCGGGGCACTATCTGGCATGAGGTCTCTTCCTAACGGGCTGCCCGGCAAGCAGTGATCGATAAGCACAACGGATGCGCTCAGGGCAAGGGGCGCTTTCGAAAATGCGCGACAATGTTTGCATGACGATCGCGGCCCGCGGCCACCAGCACCCCGTGCGCCACTTCCCGGCGATTATAGAGGAGGGGATCTCCGGAGAGGTCGCTCATCCTACCATCCGCTTCCTGCACGATCAAATCGGCCGCCGCAAGGTCCCAGTCATGGCTGTTGCCCCCCGCAAAAGCCGCATCGAGTGCGCCATGGGCGACCCGGCAGAGACGCAGCGCCAGCGAGCCGATTCGCGGATGCAGCGTGATCTCGCCCAATGACGGCTTGAGGCGCTCGATCAGCGGCTTCGGTCCGGCAACCCGGGAAAAATCGAGCTCGGCCCCTTTCGTCGCCCGCACCGGCACGTCGTTCAAGGTCGTGCCCTGTCCGCGCGCGGCGAAGAAGAACTCACCGGTCGTCGGCGCAAAGACCGCGGCGAGAACAGGCGATGCATTCTCGACCAGCGCCACGCTGACGCACCAGTCGTCATGGCCATTGAGATAGTTGCGCGTGCCGTCGATGGGATCGACGACCCAGACCAGGCGCCGCTTCAGCCGCACCTCGTCGTCGGCGCTCTCCTCCGAGAGCCAGCCATAGTCCGGTGTCGCGCCGCGCAGGCGCGCTTCGAGGAGATCGTTGACGGCGATGTCGGCTTCGGAGACCGGCGAGGATGCGCCCTTGATCCACTTCTTCAGCTCGGTGCGGAACATCGCATGAGCGAGGTGGCCTGCTTCCCGCACCGTATCCTTCAGCAGCGCCGCGTCGCGTGTCAGGATATTGTCGTCCAAAGTGTTCGCGTCAGCGTCCGCCAAGCGTCAAACCCTCGATGCGCACTGTCGGCGCATTGATGCCGTAGCGGAACTGGAGATCGTTGGCCGGCTGCATCGACTTGAAGATCTCGAACAGATGGCCCGCGATCGTGACCTCGCTGACGGGATAGGTCATCTTGCCGTTCTCGATCCAGAAGCCCGAAGCGCCGCGGCTGTAGTCACCGGTGACGCCATTGACGCCGGAGCCGATCAGGTCGGTGACGTAGAAGCCCTGGGCGATGTCGGAGATCAGCTCGGCCGGCGTCGGGGTTCCGGCTTCGAGATGCAGATTGTAGGGCCCGGGCGAAGGCGAGGAGGAGACGCCGCGATGGGCGTGACCGGTGGTCTGAAGCCCAAGCTCGCGCGCGGTTGCGCAATCGAGCAGCCACGTCGTCAGCACGCCCTCGTCGACCAGCGCCTGGCGCTTCACCGCGACGCCTTCGGCGTCGAAGGTCTGCGAGCGCAGGCCGCGCTTGCGCAGGGGATCGTCGATGATGCGGATGTTCCCGGCAAAGAGCTGCTGGCCGAGCTTGTCCTTCAAAAAGCTGGTCTTGCGCGCGATCGAGGCGCCGTTGATGGCGCCGACGAGATGGCCGACCAGCGAGCCCGCGACGCGCGGATCGAACACGACGGGCACCTTGCAGGTCTCGACCTTGCGCGGATTGAAGCGCGCCACGGTGCGCTCGCCCGCGGAACGGCCGACCGTTTCCGGCGACAACAGATCCGCGGCATGCGGCGCTGAGGTGAAATCGTAGTCGCGCTCCATGCTGGTACCCTCGCCGGTAATCGCGGTCGCCGAGATGCCCTGGCTGGAGCGCAGGTAAGAGCCGTGGAAACCGGTGCTCGTCACCAGCACCATGCCGCCGATGCCGGCGGAGGCCGACGCGCCGCCGGATTTCGTCACGCCCTTCACGGCGAGCGCGGCGGCTTCAGCTTCCAGCGCGCGCCGCTCGAGCTCCGCGGTGGCGGGCACGTCGGGATCGAGCAGATCGAGATCCGGGAAGTCGCGCGCCAGCAGCGCGGGATCGGCGAGCCCGACATATTTGTCTGATGGGGCGACCTTCGCCATCGCAACCGCGCGTTCCGCAAGCTTGGTCACGGCATCGCCGCTGACATCATTGGTCGAAACCACCGCCTGGCGCTGGCCGACAAGCACGCGCAGGCCGACATCATCGCCCTCGGAGCGCTCGGATTCCTCGACGCGGCCGTCGCGGACCTCGACGCCCTGCGAGATGCCGCGCACGGCAACGGCATCGGCCGCGTCCGCGCCGGCGCGTTTGGCGGCCTCGACCAGCCGCTGCGCGAGATCTGACAGCGCGGACTGATCGAACAGGTCGCGGTTGGCTTTGGACGAAAGCGTCGAGCTTGCGGATGGTGAAGCGTTCACGAACGAAATCCTGTCGGGATTGGCGGTTTCGAAGCCAGTTGCGGCCAAGCCAACCAGATGTGCCCAATTGGAGCGGACTTCAAGCACTTTCAGGGCGCCAAAAGCTCAGATTCGCAGCTTCTGCGCAACGTTCCGTCAATCATGCGTGCCAAGGTCTTGTCAATCATGCCGGGCGGTGACGCCTCCTTAACCAGCCTTTTTAAGCCGTTTCCGTAAAGCCTCGCGCTAAGGTCCTCGCATCGACCGGGAACATAATCCCGGCGGGGAGACTAAGAGCCGTGAGGCGTCAAACAGCAACAAGCGGGGCCAATCCCGCCGGGTCGAGCCGCTCCTTGCGGCTCGACCCTCTTTCTCTGCCGGTCCGTTTCGATGCGCATGATCCGCGCGCCGACGGCCATGTCAGGCAGATCGAGCTTCATCGCGAACGCGTCGTGCTGCGGCGTGCCGTGCGCGGCATGCAGATGGCCGTCAACGTCCGCGTCAGCGATTTCACCGGTATCGCGCTGCGCGGCATCGACGACACGCAAATGCTCGTCCTCGTGCATCGCGATCCCTCGCTTGCCGTTCCGCTTCTCGTCAGTGCCGACACTGATGAGATCGCGACGGCGTGGACGATGTGGAGCGAAATCTTCGCCCTGCCCCAGCTGGACGAAGCCAAACGCGATCCGGCGCCGCGGCGCCGCCGCCGCAACGCGATCCGCGACCGCCGTCCGAAATTCCTGATGCGCCGGCGCACCGGTGTCGCCCGGGAACTTACCGTTCATCGCGGCGAACGCGAGATCATCGCAAGGAACTGAGCCCTAGCCTGGGTGCAGCAGATCAACGAAAAGGGCCGCCCCTAGGGACGGCCCTTAAAACATCGTCGCGCAGCCGCGTTATTGTCCGAACTTGTAGCTGACCCTGAGCCGCGCGACGTCGGTCGTCAGATGATTGTGGACGACGCAATTGCTTGCCGGATAGGGGGTACAAACATTTCCGCCATTGGCGAGAACGAGGTTTGCGTCACGATCCTGATACATCGTGTGCAGGAATTCACCACCAACAATCCAGTTCGGATTCAAGGCGTACTCCACACCCGCGCCGATCACGCCGCCCCAGAGCACCCCGCTGCGGTTGGCCGTAACTCCCGTGAGAGCACCGGAACCAAGCCCACCGCCGCAGCCCCCCGTCGAGTTGCAAAATTCGGTCCCGGTCTGCTTGACGTCGGCCCAGGCCGCGCCGCCGGTCACGTAGGCCAAGGCATTGTTGACCACCACGCCGGCGCGGGCCCGGATCGTTCCGCTGACATCTGCCTTGGCTCCAACGGTCATGGCGAAGGTGTCATCACCACCGATAACCGACTCTTTAAACCTGCTGTTACCGTTCACATCAGCTTCGATACCGACCAGACCTCTGCCGAACTGATAGTTGAAGCCGATTTGCGCGCCGCCGGTGAAGAAGCCGCTCGTGGGCGTCGCGGTGGAGCAATAATTGCAGGGATCATCGAAGTGCGACCTCGCCATTCCACCGCCAGCGTTGCCGCCGATGTAGAGGCCCGTCCAGTTGTAGAGCGCAGCCACCGGCGCCGCCTTCACTGAGACCGGTGCCTGGTCCCCGAACTTGTAGCTGACCCTGGCGCGCGCAACGTCGGTCGTTAGCTGATTGCGGACGACGCAATTGGCCGCGAGGCTACTGCCACAAGCGCTGGTGCCATTGGCAAGGATGATGTTCGCGTCACGATCTTCATAGACGGTGTGAAGGTATTCGGCGCCAACGATCCAGTTCGAGCCCACCGCGAACTCAACACCTGCGCCGATCACGCCGCCCCAGAGCGTGCCGCTACGATTGGCGGTGATGCCGGTGGGGGCGCCAAAGGTCGAGCTGGTCGTAACGTTGTTGAATTCGGTACCCGTCTGATCGACGTTCGCCCAGGCGGCGCCGCCGGTCACGTAAACCAGGGCGTTGTCGATCACGACACCGCTGCGGGCCCGGATCGTTCCGCTGACATCGGCCTTGCTGGCGACAGACATTGCTCGCGTCCAGGCGCCGCCAATGACGTAGCTCTTGAAGTCGCTGTTGCCGTTCACGTCGGCTTCGATGCCGACCAGGCCGCTCCCGAACTGGTAATTGTAGCCGATCTGCCCACCGCCGGTGAAAAAGCCGCCCGTGGGCATCGTGGACGAGCAATAGTAGCAGGGATCATCGAAGCGGGACGAGGCCATGCCGCCGCCGGCGTTGCCGCCGATGTAGAAGCCCGTCCAGCTATAGACCGAAGCCATTGCCGGAGCCTTTGCATAGCGCGGGCCGGCGCCGGCATAGGCATCGGTCGAGACCGGGACGGGATCGCCGAATTTGTAGCTGAGCCTGACACGTGCAACGTCTGTGGTGAGCTGGTCGCGGATGACGCAATTGGCCGTGGGGCGGGTTGCAGCGCATCCACTGGCACCAGCAGCAGTTACAATGTTGGCGCCACGGTCCTGGTACACCGTGTGCAGGAATTCGCCGCCAACTATCCAGTTCGGGCTCAGGGCGTACTCAACGCCCGCGCCAATCACGCCGCCCCACAGCACGCCACTACGGTTGGCGGTCAATCCTGTCGGAGCACCGAAGGTCGGGCTGGCAGCCACATTATTGAACTCGATCCCGGTTTGCTTGACATCGGCCCAAGCGGCGCCGCCAGTCGCGTAAACCAGAGCGTTGTCGATAACGAGACCGGCGCGGGCCCGGATCGTTCCGCTGACATCGGCCTTGGTGGTGACAGTCATAGCGCGACTCCAATCGCCGCCGAGGACCGTTCCCTTGAAGTCGCTGTTGCCGTTCACGTCGGCTTCGATGCCGACCAAGCCGCGACCGAATTGATAATTGTAGCCGATCTGCGCGCCACCGGTGAAAAAGCCGCGCGCGGGTGTCACGGATGCAGCATAAAAGTCGGGATCGTCGAAGTGCGACGAAGCCATGCCGCCACCGAGATTGCCGCCGATGTAGAAGCCCGTCCAACTGTAAACTGCCGCCGGAGCCTTGGTGTAGACCGGGGCGAGATCCGCCGCAGAGCCTGCCACCGTGGTGGCGAAAAGAGCAGCCGCGGCTGCGAGGGTGGTTCTCATGGCAATACTTCCAAATCGTCGGAGCCAAATCAGCCCAATAGCAAGTATGCTGATACGGCACTCTCTCCACCCAGACTATTGCCGCTCAGACACAGCCATGGAGATGCAATCGGATCACAGCGTCATTCGTGCCGGCCTCAAACGACAGTCATGGCGTCGCCACCCACGTCGCTCAAAGGCCAACCGTTGAAAATTGCATCGCAATCAAACACTTCCTCGCGCGCGCGGGCACGCCACAATTTTAAAGATGGGCTTACCATAAGCAGACGAAAGATGGTGGGCACGGCGCAAGCGCGCCTTTGCCCACCCTACGAAGCGCGCATCACTGCATCCGCGAGCAGCCCCGCAAACAGCAGCAATCCCGCGTGCTTGTTCGACTTGAACAGGCGCAGGCAGAGCGCTCCGTCGCTGATGTTCAGCCGCGTAATCTGCCAGGCCAGGTGCGCGGCGAAAGCGGCAAGCCCGAGCCAGGCCGGCCAGTGCACGTCAGCGGAGGCGAGCGCGACACCGATCAGCATCACCGCGAGCCCGTAGAACATGATCAGCGCCTGATGCGTGTGCGCGCCGAACAGGCGCGCGGTGGACTTGACGCCGATCAGCGCGTCGTCCTCGGCGTCCTGATGCGCATAGATCGTGTCGTAGCCGATCACCCAGGCGATCGAACCGGCATAGAGCACGAGCGCCGTCAGATCGACGCGCGCGAAGGTGACGGCAAAGCCCATCAGCGCGCCCCAGGAGAAAGCGAGACCGAGGAAGACCTGCGGCCACCAGGTGACGCGCTTCATGAAGGGATAGATGGCGACGATCACGAGCGAGGCGATGCCGGTCATGACCGCAAAGCGATTGAACTGGAGCAGTACGGCGAGGCCGACCAGCGCCTGAGCGACCAGGAAGGCCAGCGCCTGCTTCACGGTGATTTGCCCTGCTGGCAGCGGCCGCGAGCGCGTGCGCTCGACCCTGGCATCGAGGTCGCGGTCGGTGATGTCGTTCCAGGCGCAGCCCGCGCCGCGCATGACGAAGGCACCGACGAAGAACAGGACGACCGTGAGCGGCAGATGACGGATGTCGCGCGCCATGCCGGCTGCGAGTGCCGCCGACCACCAGCACGGCATCAACAGCAGCCATGAGCCGATCGGACGATCGTAGCGGGACAGCCGTAAGTAGGGCTGCGCCCATCGGGGCGCGAGCGTATCGACCCAGTTGCCGGTGGAATCGGCAACGCGGGACGCATCACTCATCGGCTCAGGACGTTGCCGTTGAGCGTGTCGAAGGTGTTGCCGCCCTTCTTGGCGACATTGACTTCGGGCGCCGACCCGGAGCCCACCACATCGCTCAGGGACGGGCCGGCCGGCCCGCGCTGCTTCATCTGCTGCGCCACCTGGCAGACCTTGTTCTGCATGCCCTCGCTGTTCTTGTGCCCGGCCTTCAACTGCTCGTTGATCTGCGGAGGAATTCCGCACTTGGCGGAATTGGTCTCGACATATTTCATCATTTTCACTTCGGCCTGGACGAAATTGCGGATCAGGCCGCAGGCCTCATCCGGCGGCGCATGGCGATCGCTTGCGGCCTTGATCAGCTTGCCGCGCTTCTCCGTCTCGTCCCGCAGCGCCATGAACGCCTTCATGCACTGCTCGGCGCCGGCGCTGGGCGCGCTCGGCGGCGCGGCGCTGAAGCCGCCGCCGACCGGCGGGGCACCGTTGGTCGGGAACGAAGCCTGCGGCGGTGGCGCCCCGATGCTGGCGACCGGCGCGCGGCCGTTGACCGGCGGAAAGGCGGAATCGTTCGCGGGGGCCGCAGCCTGGCCGGGCAGCGGCGCGGGGAACGCGCTCTGCGCCTGGACGCTGGCCGCGCCCATCGCCACCAAGGCGGCAGTGATCGGAACCATCAAGCGACGGATCATCAAGGCTGTATCTCCGGCAGGATCCACAGGGGGGCGGCGCCTTCCCAATTTGAAGCGCAACCGGCATTTTCGCGCTTTTACGATTCCTGCCGGCCCTTAACAACCCGTCGAATAGGGCAAGAGCGCGGCGCGGGGAAGCACGCGAGGGGCAATATTTACCCCTAAATCCCCGCTTTCGGTTAAGAACGGCCGCAAACCGGACCCTGAACGCATGCCTTCCCACGACTTCCGCGCCCCCCGCCTGTTCGTCGAGGCCGACCTTATCCAGGACACCAAGGTCGCGCTCGACCGTGACCAGAGCAACTATCTCGGCAACGTGCTGCGGCTTGGTGCCGGCGATGCCATCCTGGCGTTCAACGGCCGCGACGGCGAATGGCAGGCCGCTATCGAGGGCCGCAAGCGCCCCGATGCCCTGGTGATCCTCAAGCAGACCCGCGCGCAGGACGGACTGCCCGACCTCGTCTACGTCTTCGCGCCGCTCAAGCACGCACGGCTGGATTACGTCGTCCAGAAGGCGGTGGAGATGGGCGCCTCGACCCTTCAGCCGGTGCTGACCCGCTTCACCCAGGCATCACGCGTCAATGGCGAGCGGATGCGCGCCAATGCCATCGAAGCGGCCGAGCAATGCGGCATCCTGAGCCTTGCAATCGTGGCCGATCCGGTTCCGCTGGAGCGCTTTCTCAGCCAGCGCGCCGCGCAGCGGCTCCTGGTGTTTTGCGACGAGGCGGCGGAGACCGAAAGCCCGATCGAGGCCCTGAAAGCGGCGCGCGATGCGGCGCAGGGCATCGACGTGCTGATCGGTCCCGAGGGCGGCTTTGCCGAGGAGGAGCGCGCCCTGCTCCTGCGCCAGCCCCATATCCTGCGCCTGGCTCTGGGTCCGCGGATCCTGCGGGCCGACACGGCGGCGGTAGCGGCCCTTGCGCTGGTCCAGTCCGTACTCGGCGATTGGGGCGGCCAGCCGGGCTAGGTGACCATTAAGCCATTGGTCCATTGGAGGTCGAAACCGTCATCGGGCCATGCTAAGGGGCTGCGCCAACTGACCTCCCCTTACCCCGGTTTCACCGGGAAACCGGACCTCGCTATGACCGCGACTGCCACCTCAAATGCTGCCGGCTCCGCCGCCTGGGCGGATACGCTGCTGTTGTCGTTCGCGCAGGCCGGTTACGTCCACGCCGAGCCCGCGATTCTCCAGCCGGCCGAGCCGTTCCTCGACCTCTCCGGCGAGGACATCCGCAAGAGCCTCTACCTGACCACCGATGCGACTGGTGAAGAGCTCTGCCTGCGCCCGGACCTGACCATTCCCGTGGCCCGCGACTACCTCGCCTCGGGGCGCGCCGGCGAGCCCGCGGGCTTCAGCTATCTCGGCCCGGTGTTTCGTTACCGGAGCGGCCGTCCGAGCGAGTTCCTGCAAGCCGGCATCGAATCCTTCGGCCGCCAGGACCGCGCTGCGGCCGACGCCGAGATGCTGGCACTGGCCCTGCAGGCGACCGCGGCCTTCGGCGTCCGCGACGTCGAGATCCGCACCGGCGACGTGGCGCTGTTCAATGCCGTGATCGACGCGCTCGACCTGTTCCCGGTCTGGCGGCGCCGGCTGATCAAGGATTTCAACCGCAAGATCAGCCTCGAGCAGGATCTGGAACGACTCTCGATCGCAACCGCCACCGCCCGCAACGAGTATGAGGGCGTGCTGGCGGCGCTCGCAGGCTCCGACCGCAAGGCGGCGCTCGCGCTCGTCACCGACCTGATGTCGATTGCAGGCACCACCAATGTCGGGGGCCGCACCACGGCCGAAATCGCCGACCGCTTCCTCGAGCAATCCACCCTGAAGAGCGGCGCCCTGCCGCGCGAGGCGCTGACCGTGCTCAAGCGCTTCCTGTCGATCGCGGGCAATCCCGATCAGGCGGTTGCCGAGCTGCGTGCGCTCGCGGCGGATACCAGGCTGGATATTTCGGCGGCGATCGACCTGTTCGAGAACCGCGTCGGCTTCATGGCCGCGCGCGGCATCGACGTGAAGGAGACGCGCTTCTCGACCTCGTTCGGGCGCGGTCTCGACTACTACACCGGCTTCGAGTTCGAAGTGCATCACAGGGGCAACGGCGTCGAGCCGCTGGTTGCAGGCGGCCGCTATGACGGCCTGATGACCCAGCTCGGATCGCAGATGCCGATTCCTGCAGTCGGCTTCTCGGTCTGGGTCGATGCGCTCGCCAAGATCGGCCGCAAGGAGCTTAAGTCATGAGCGCGCCGTTCGTTCTGGCCGTTCCGTCCAAGGGCCGCCTGCAGGAAAACGCCGAAGCCTTCTTCGCGCGTGCCGGACTCAAGCTGTCCAAGGCCGGCGGTGCGCGCGATTATCGCGGCACGATCGTCGGGCTCGACAATGTCGAGATCGCCTATCTCTCCGCGAGCGAGATCGCCTCGCAGCTGGCCCGTGGCACGGTGCATCTCGGCGTCACCGGCGAGGATCTCGTGCGGGACAGCATTCCGGACGCTGATGGTCGCGTCCTGCTGATCGAAGGGCTGGGCTTCGGTTACGCCGATGTAGTCGTTGCCGTGCCGCAGGCCTGGATCGATGTCCGCACCATGGCCGATCTCGACGACGTCACCACCGGTTTTCGCGAGCAGCACCACCGGCGGATGCGGGTCGCGACCAAATTCATCAATCTCACGCGGGCCTTCTTTTCGAGCCACGGCATCGTCGACTACCGGATCGTCGAGAGCACCGGCGCGACCGAAGGCGCGCCCGCGGCCGGCACCGCCGAGCTGATCGTCGACATCACCACGACCGGCGCCACGCTCGCCGCCAACGGCCTGAAGATCCTCGACGACGGTGTCATCCTGCGCAGCCAGGCCAATCTGGTCGCCTCCAGGGACGCCGACTGGTCGCCGGAGGCGCGCGAGACGGCGCGCGTGATCCTCGATCACATCGCGGCCCGGGCGCGGGCAAACCAATACCGCGAGGTCCGCACCCGCTTCCGGCAGTGCGATGCGGCATTGCTGAGCGAGGCGCACCGGAATTTCGGCGTGGAGGCGCCGTTCGGCGGCCCGACCTCGTCGGGCATGTTGACGCTGCACTGCCCGCCCGCAAAACTCTATGCGCTGGCGAGCTTCCTGCGCGATCATGGCGCCGAGACGGTCTCGGTGGTCTCGCTCGACTACGTCTTCGACCGGGAGAACCCGCTGTTCGCCAAGCTCGAAGCGTTCCTGCGGCGGTGAGGCGCAAGAACTCTGGGGAATCTCCGGGGCATCCGCATGGCGCGTTCAGCGTAGCGACAGGTAACGACAGCTACCATATGCTGTTCGAACGAATTTTGAGTGCTTCTGGAACCTTGATCGATGACGCTGGGCTCTGACGTTTCCGCCCTGACCACCACCGCGACGAGCGCCGCGGCCAAAGGGCTGTCGATTGTCGTGCCGGTCTATAACGAAGCGGCGGGGCTTGCCTCGCTGCACCAGCGGCTCTGCGATCTCGCCAGGACGCTGCGGGACCGCTATCGCCTCGCCTGCGAGGTCGTCTATGTCGACGACGGCAGCGCGGATTCGACGCTTGCGATCGCCCGCGCGCTGCCGGCCGATGCGATCGACGTGCAGGTGGTGTCGCTGTCGCGCAATTTCGGCAAGGAGGCCGCGCTGATGGCCGGCCTCGACCACGCAAGGCGCGGTGCCGTGATGTTCATGGACGGCGACGGCCAGCACCCGCCGGCGCTGGTGGAACAGCTCGTCGGGCACTGGATCGATGACGGCTACGACGTCGTCTATACCGCCAAGGCGCATCGCGACAACGAGCCGTTCCTGCGGCGGCTCGCCGTGCACGGCTTCTACGCGCTGATCAATTGGGGGGCGCGGCAGAAGATCCCCGAAGACGCCGGCGACTTCCGCCTGCTCTCGCCGCGCGCGGTCGCAGCGCTGCGGCAATTGCCCGAGCGCAACCGCTTCTTCAAGGGGCTGGCGAGCTGGATCGGCTTCCGCCAGATCCGCGTCGACTACGAGCCCGCGGCACGCGCCCATGGCGTGACCACCTTCAACGCGGCGCGGCTGCTCGGCCTCTCGATCGAGGGCCTGACCTCCTTCTCGGTGGCCCCCTTGCGTTTTGCCAGCCTGCTCGGCGTGGTGCTCGCGGGCGGCGCCTTCCTGTTCGGTCTGTCCATCCTCTGGGAAGTCTGGACCACCGGCAAGCAGGTGCCCGGCTATCCCTCGCTCGTCGTCGGCCTGATGACGATCGGCGGCGTGCAGCTCATCATGATCGGCATCGTCGGAGAATATATCGGCAAGATCCTGTCCGAGCTGAAAGCGCGGCCGATCTACTTCGTCGCCGAGCACAGCGAGAAGCTTGTCGAGACTGACAAGGCCGACCAGGCCCCGAGCCGGACGGCAGCGGAATGAACGAAGCGGCAAAGCCGCGGCGTATCTGGCTCTGCGCCGACGATTACGGGATCAGCGCGGGCGTCAACCGCGCAATCCGCGACCTCATCGAACGCGGCCGTCTCAATGCGACGTCGGTGATGATGCCGGGACCTGCGATCGGCCGCGGCGAGGTCGACGCGCTAGAGGCATCCCGGACAAACAGCCCGCGCTGCGCGATCGGATTGCATGTCACGCTGTCGGCGCCGTTCCGCCCGCTGACCATGCATTTCCGTCCGCTCGAAGGCGACATGTTCTTAGCCTTTCCAAAGCTGCTGCGTGCGGGACTGATGCGGCGGCTCGACCGCGAGATCATTTACGCAGAGGTGAAGGCGCAGCTTGCGGCCTTCGCGCAGGCGTTCGGCCGCGCGCCTGATTTCGTCGACGGTCATCAGCATGTGCAGCTCTATCCGCAGGTGCGCGACGCCTTCGTCGCCGCCGTCAGCGAGGCCGCGCCAAATGCCTGGGTGCGCCAGGGCGGCCGCGAACTGCCGCTGAGGCAGCGGCTCGCCTCGCCGAAGGCGCTGGTGCTGGATGTCCTGAGCGCACAATTCCGCCGCCGCGCGCGGCAGGCCAGCCTCGCCTTCAATCCTGCCTTCGCAGGCGCCTATGACTTCATGCGGGACGAGGCCGATTTCGGCAAGCTGATGGCCGAGTTCATCGCGGGCCTGCCGGACGGCGGACTCGTGATGTGCCATCCCGGCTTCGTCGACGACACCCTGCGTAGCCTCGATCCGATGACTGATGTCCGCGAGCGCGAGCACACATATCTCGCGAGCGAGGCCTTCCCTCAGCTCCTGGCCGCGAACAACGTGACATTAGCGTGAAACCGCCGGGCGCAAGGGACCGGGCAGCTTGTCGCATACGGAAATTTAATCCGCACCCCACTGTTGGCGCCACAATGGAACCCTACATCTTCGGCGCGCTTGGTTTGCGCAAGGGAGATCGATCATGACGCCGCAAGAACGCCAGCTCGTCGACGAGCTTTTCGACCGGCTTTCCAAGCTTGAGAATGCACCGCGCGATCCGAACGCGATCGCCGCCATCAATGACGGCCTGAACAAGGCGCCCAACGCCATGTATGCGCTGGTCCAGACCGTGCTTTTGCAGGACGAGGCTCTGAAGCGTGCCAATGCCCGCATCCAGGAACTGGAGGCGAGCCATACCCCCGAACCGGCTCAATCCGGCGGCTTCCTCGATTCCATGCGCGATACCCTGTTCGGCGGCAGCCAATCGCGCGGCTCGGTGCCGAACGTGCCGCCGCGTGACCAGCGGCCGGTCTGGAACTCCGGCCAGACAATGCAGCAGGCGCAACCGCCCGGCTACGGCCAGCCGCCTTATGCACAGCAGCAGGGTTATGGCGCCCCGCCCTTCGGCGGTGGCGGCGGCTCCTTCCTCGGCACGGCGGCCGCAGCTGCAGCCGGCGTCGTCGGCGGCTCGATGCTGCTCTCCGGCATCCGCAACATGATGGGCGGGATGGGCGGATCGCATCAGGCTTTTGGCGACACCACGACCGAGCGCGGTGGCGGCAGCCCGTGGGGCGGCAGCGACCAGTCCGGCGGCTCGCTCGCGCGCGACGCCGGCGTCAACGACATCGGCTCCAACCGCGGCCGCGATGAGTCCCACCAGGGCTTCCTCGACCAGGCGTCGAACGATCGGAACGACGATCAGCAGGACTATGACGATACCGAAAACATCGACATGGCCGACGACAGCGATTTCGACGGCGGTGACGACGGCGGCAGCGATTACGCGTAAGCAGCATCACCCTCAAATGCAAAACGGCCGCCCTTCCGGCGGCCGTTTTCGTTTCGCGGCTCTCGCCGCGTTCACATCACCACGACCCTGGTGCCGACATTGACGCGGCCGTAGAGGTCGATGACGTCCTCGTTGCGCATGCGGATGCAGCCGGAGGAAACGTTGGTGCCGATGGTCCAGGGCTCGTTGGAGCCGTGGATGCGATACAGCGAAGAGCCCAGATACATCGCGCGCGCACCGAGCGGATTTTCAGGGCCGCCTTCCATGTGCCGCGGCAGGTCGGGACGGCGTGCGATCATTTCCGCCGGCGGCGTCCAGTCCGGCCATTCGCGCTTGGCCGTGATCGCCTTCACGCCCGACCAGGTGAAGCCGGGACGGCCGACGCCGATGCCGTAGCGCAGTGCCCTGCCGTTGCCCTCGACCAGATAGAGGAACTTGTTGGGCGTATCGACGACGATCGTGCCGGCGCCCTCCTTGCCCTCGTACGCGACGAACTGCTTCTCGAACCTCGGATCAAAGGGTCGCGAGCGCGGATCGACGGCCTCCTGCTGCGGCACTGCGCCCTGCATCTGCGGCTCGCCCATCGGCGGCAAACGGCGCTGGTCGTAATAGGCCGGCTGCTGCTGATACGTCGGCTGCTGCTGCGGATAATAGCGCTGGCCGCGCTCCTCGCCGCCGAACAGGAATTCGATGAAGCCGCCGCCCATGTTGGCATTGGAGGCGACGCGCACCGGCTGCGGCGGCACCCGGGGCGTATAGAGTACGGCGGGCGGATCGGATGGCACGGTGTTGTCGAAGGCGGCGGCGCGATCGGCGCCGGCGATAAAGGAGCAGGCGCTGCCGAGCAGCGCGACAGACATTTTCTTGAACATCGACGTACTCTGTACTGTTTCGTCTGGTGCGTTCATCGCGGCGGGCGCAGACCTGCCCTTCGCGATGCGGCCCACTTAAAATCAAAAGCCGTTTGGTTTGGTAAACGGAAACGGCGTCTTGATTCACCACGTCGCGAACGCCTGCGCCTTTTGTCCGCTAGCGTTTATTTTCGGTGAACGGCTGACACGCATGGTTAATCGACGGTGAGCACGCGAATTGCCCGCAATCGCAAAGCAGTTCCCGCCGTGAACGTCGTGTTAAATCCCTTCTGTCTACAAAGGCCGCGTGAGTGAGGTGGGGGGAGTTTCAATATGGCTGTTCATCGCAAACGTTTTCGCGCCGAGGAAGCTATCGTCGGCGAGATGCCTATTTCCGAGATGATTGACGAGACCGCTCCGATGCACAGCGAGATCATGGCCGAGCTGCGCGCGATCCGCGCGCAAATGGCGCGCAACAGCCAGGCCGCGAACGCCGCGCCGCCCTCGACCGAGGCCGTCGTCGCGCAGGAAGTCGCCGACACGCGCGCGATGCTGGAGACCTACCGCGCCCAAATCGAGCAGTGCGAGAAACTGAAGGTCGAGCTCGACCTCATTCATGACGCCATCGATCGCACCAAGCGCGAGATCGCGACGCTGCACGGCAAGAGCTTCGACGGCGGCGAAATGGCCAAGGTCAATGGCGAGCTCGGCGCGGTGGTCGGCGGCACCGAGCAGGCGACCCAGCAGATCCTCGAAGCGGCCGAGTCGATCGACCAGGCCGCGAGCGCGCTCTCCAAGGTGGATTCGGTCGACCAGCAGAAGCGGCTCGCCGACGACATCCAGGAACGCGTCATCTCGATCTTCGAGGCCTGCAACTTCCAGGACCTGACCGGTCAGCGCATCAACAAGGTGATGGGCACGATGAAGTTCATCGAGCAGCACATCAATGCGATGATGGAGATCTGGGGTGGCGTCGACGCGATCAAGGCCCACGCGCAGCCGATCATCGACACCCGCGACGAGGACGCCAAGCTCCTCAACGGCCCGAAGCTCGCCGGCGACGTCGGCCACGCCTCGCAGGACGACATCGACGCCCTGTTCGACTGAACGGACGGAACACGAAGAGAAACAAAACGCCGGCGGGAAGCCGGCGTTTTTGTTTGGCCGTCATTGGGAGCGAAGCGAAGCAATCCAGAGCGGCTTCCGCGGCGGCAGTCTGGATTGCTTCGTCGCTTTGCCCCTCGCAATGACGAGTGGCTAGGTCTCGCTTACGCCCTCGGCGCGCAGCGGACGTAGACCATGTTGCCGTAGCGGGTGGCGGCGTCCTTGTCGATGAAGCGGGTGACCATGACGCGGCCGTCGAAGGAGACGATCTCGCGGTCCTGCTCGCTGGGGGTCGGGCCGGCCGGTCCGATATAGTTCTTGCCGCTCGGTGAACCCTTCAGCCGCAGCTCCTGCGGCGTCGCCTGGTCGGCCAGATGCATGATCACGCCGCCGCTCGAGCCGGCGCCGATCACATAGGGATTCTTGCACTGGGCGCGGGCCGCAGCCTCGGTGCGGGCGCGGTCAGCCGGGTTCTGGAACGAGGCAAGGCCCCAGCGGCCGACGATCTCGTCGGCGCGGATCGAGGCCGGCATCTCCGGCCCGGTGCCCGGCTCGGCCTCCGGCGCCGGCGAGGACGACGAGAACGACGGCAGGCTCATACCGCCGCCACATGCACCCAGCAGCAGCGCCAAGGCTGCGGCGGCGCCCAGCTTGGCAACCGTCCGCGCGTGAGCTGAACTGATCATGGCATTCCCCCGAGCAAAGCGCCCCCCAAACACGAGCCTGGCAGCCCCCTCCTGCAGCCAAGCGCAAAACCGCTGTCGGGGCAATGACGTCGTAGATTACGCCAGCGTCCCCAATTCGTTTCGATCGTCAACATCCTATATCCGTCTCACCAATGGCTTAACCACCTTTGCTTGACAGGATCGCGGCCAAGCCATATTTCCGGGCGCACTATTAGCACTCGGGAAGCCCGATTGCTAAAGCGCGCCGTTCGATCCTGGCATTCGATCCAGAGGTCGGACGGGGGCGCAGGCCCCTCACCTACTTCCGCTGCTTCCGAAGCGAGCTTCCAAAGGGAAACGTCATGGCTAAGTCCAAATTTCGTCCGCTGCATGACCGTGTCGTGGTCAAACGTATCGATGCCGAGGAAAAGACCAAGGGCGGCATCATCATTCCCGACACCGCCAAGGAGAAGCCGTCCCAGGGCGAGATCGTCGCCGTCGGCCCCGGCGGCCGCGACGAGGCGGGCAAGCTGATCCCGATCGACCTCAAGGTCGGCGACCGCGTGCTGTTCGGCAAGTGGTCGGGCACCGAGGTCAAGATCGACAATGAAGATCTCCTGATCATGAAGGAGTCGGACATCATGGGCGTCCTG
Source organism: Bradyrhizobium sp. CCGUVB23 (assembly GCF_024199885.1). Classification (NCBI taxonomy): domain Bacteria; kingdom Pseudomonadati; phylum Pseudomonadota; class Alphaproteobacteria; order Hyphomicrobiales; family Nitrobacteraceae; genus Bradyrhizobium; species Bradyrhizobium sp. CCGUVB23. Next base: position 5,838,612 of record NZ_JANADQ010000001.1, on the reverse strand, counting down.
GCCTAAGGCCGACCGCCCCCAACCCCGCCGCACGCACCATTGTCATGCCCGGGCAGAAGCGCGAAGCGCGTCTTCGCGTCAGATGACCCGGGCATCCATCCTTCCTCGCAAGACGATGGATTGCCGGGCCTCCATCCGGCAATGACGACGGGAACGTGCGGCTCCCATCCAGTTTAGGTTTCCAGGAGCAAAAAATGGCCGCCAAAGACGTCAAGTTTTCCGGAGACGCGCGCGAACGCATGCTGCGCGGCGTCGACATTCTCGCCAACGCCGTCAAGGTGACGCTCGGCCCGAAGGGCCGCAACGTCGTCATCGAGAAGAGCTTCGGCGCGCCCCGCATCACCAAGGACGGCGTCACCGTCGCCAAGGAGATCGAGCTCGAGGACAAGTTCGAGAACATGGGCGCCCAGATGGTCCGTGAGGTCGCCTCCAAGACCAACGACCTCGCCGGCGACGGCACCACGACCGCGACCGTGCTGGCCCAGGCCATCGTGCGCGAAGGCGCCAAGGCGGTTGCCGCCGGCATGAACCCGATGGACCTCAAGCGCGGTATCGACACCGCGGTTGCGGCTGTCATCAAGAACATCGAGAAGCGCGCCAAGCCGGTCGCCGCCTCGTCCGAGGTCGCCCAGGTCGGCACCATCTCGGCCAACGGCGATGCCGCCATCGGCAAGATGATCGCGCAGGCGATGCAGAAGGTCGGCAACGAGGGTGTCATCACCGTCGAGGAGAACAAGTCGCTCGACACCGAAGTCGACATCGTCGAGGGCATGAAGTTCGACCGCGGCTATCTGTCGCCCTACTTCGTGACCAACGCCGAGAAGATGACCGCCGAGCTCGAGGACGCCTACATCCTCCTGCACGAGAAGAAGCTCTCGGGCCTGCAGGCCATGCTGCCGGTGCTGGAAGCCGTGGTGCAGTCCGGCAAGCCGCTCGTGATCGTCGCCGAGGACGTCGAGGGCGAGGCGCTGGCCACCCTGGTCGTCAACCGCCTGCGCGGCGGCCTCAAGGTCGCGGCCGTCAAGGCGCCGGGCTTCGGTGATCGCCGCAAGGCCATGCTCGAGGATCTCGCGATCCTCACCGGCGGCCAGCTGATCTCCGAAGAGCTCGGCATCAAGCTCGAGAACGTCACGGTGAAGATGCTCGGTCGCGCCAAGAAGGTCGTGATCGACAAGGAGAACACCACGATCGTCAACGGCGCCGGCAAGAAGCCGGACATCGAGGCCCGCGTCGGCCAGATCAAGGCCCAGATCGAGGAGACCACCTCGGACTACGATCGTGAGAAGCTGCAGGAGCGTCTGGCCAAGCTCGCCGGCGGCGTCGCGGTGATCCGCGTCGGCGGCGCGACCGAGATCGAGGTCAAGGAGAAGAAGGACCGCGTCGAGGACGCGCTCAACGCCACCCGCGCAGCCGTGCAGGAAGGCATCGTCCCGGGCGGCGGCGTCGCGCTGCTCCGCGCCAAGAAGGCGGTCGGCCGTCTCACCAACGCCAATGCCGACGTGCAGGCCGGCATCAACATCGTGCTGAAGGCGCTGGAAGCTCCGGTCCGCCAGATCTCCGAGAACGCCGGCCTCGAAGGCTCGGTCGTCGTCGGCAAGATCCTGGAGAACAAGTCCGAGACCTTCGGCTTCGACGCTCAGACCGAGCAGTATGTCGACCTGGTCGAGAAGGGCATCATCGACCCCGCCAAGGTGGTCCGCACCGCGCTGCAGGACGCCTCCTCCGTGGCCGGCCTGCTGGTGACCACCGAAGCGATGGTCGCCGAGCTGCCGAAGAAGGAAGCAGCGCCGGCGATGCCGGCCGGCGGCGGCGGCATGGGCTTCTGAGCCCGTCGCAACCAGCCAAAAAATGACGCGAAGGCCGCCTCCGGGCGGCCTTCTTTTTTGCCGACCATATCCGGCGCTTTCCGATTCAACCGCCGGCCAAAACCCACTACGGTGGCGCCGATTCTAAAGCGCTGATCGGGATGAATCGTCATCGCGCTTTAGGCTATTGTTTGAGCATGATCTTTTCGGAAAACCGCTTCACACTTTTCCGGATCATGCTCCATCTCTGAGGGTTTCATCGATGCGCGCGCTTTCGTTCTGCTCGATTGGTTTTTTGGCGGCACTGCTTGCAGTTTCGCCTGACGTCGCGTCCGCCCAGATGAAGCTGTCGCCAAAGGCCACGGCGCCCGGCGGAACCGAGACGCGCTATTTCACCTCGATCGACGGGCTGATGGATGGCAATGCCGACGTCATCCTGAAGGAGACCCGCCAGGGCAAGACGGTCACCTCGGCCGTGCTGGACGTCTGCTACCCGGCCGCGAAAAATTCCGACCGCAAGGACCGCTTCGTCGTCAACCTCACGGTCGCCGGCCAGCTCCTGTCGGGCACGACCCAGAGCCTCGGCGACAAGGCGCCGGTCACCGTCAAGCTGACGCGCAAGCAGACCAACGACACCTTCGAATTCCGCGGCCAGATCTCGATCGGCGGCAACGTGACCGAGGTCGCCTCCCCCGACAATTCCGACCTCAGCGAGAAGGAGTTTCTGGACAACCAGACCTCGGACGACGGCATCACGCCACAGCCGAAGGATTTCACCGAGGTCTCGCCGGAGGCGATCGCGGTCAAGGTCAAGTTAGAGGCGGCGACCGACTTCCTGAAGAGCCTGAAGGGCCAGGATGTCGAGGTGACGCTGGCAAGCCTGTCCGTCGGCTGCGACGCGCTGCGCGCCGGCGAGCAGACCATCAACATGTCGGTCGACCCGGAGCGGGCGAGCGCACTGCTCGCCAAGTTCAAGGCGATGCCGGGCGTTACCGCGGCAGGCTGGACTGCCGGCATGATGGAGATGGACCGCACCATCCGCTTCTCCGCCGCCGACTGGCGCGACGGCGACAAGATCAGCCGGGACCGGCTCGCCGGCACCGTCGCAAACGTGCTGGCGCGCACGCTGGCGGCAAAAACCGTCTCGCAAAGCTTCAACCCCGTCACCGGCAAGCTCAAGGTCCTCTTGAAGCGGCCGAACCAGGATTTCCCGGCGCTCGAGCTCACCGACACGATCGAAGTCGCTGGCCTCGTCTCGACCGACAAGCCCGGCAGCAGCGACCGCCTCCTGCTCTGGGTCGGCAGCCCCGCCATCACCACGGCCGACGAGAGCACCGGAGCCAAGCTCAATCTGTCGGATGAAGCGAGCGCGGACGAAGAGGGCGATCAGACCGACGACAACGGCGCGATCGAGGCGCTGGCGAAGGAGCTGAAGGGCCAGCGCTGGGACGCCGACAAGTCGGTGTGGAAATAGTCCGCACGCCAACGCTTGGTCATCGCCCGGCTTGACCGGGCGATTCAGTACGCCGAGGCGGTCGTGATTGAGTCGATGGGCCGCGGCGTACTGGGTGCCCCGGTCGAGCCGGGGCACGACAGCGAGTTGGTTTAATTCCCGTTCGTCCTGAAACGCAGCGGCTTCGGGCCGATCAGCGTGAGAAAGTCGCCCTGGCGCTTCCAGGTCTCGACACTGGCGAGCGCCGCGACGAGGTCGTCATCGGCCTGGGCTTTGGCTGGCGGGCAGGAACGATCCTGGATCTGGCCGGGAACGAAGATCACGGTGTTGCCGGCGACCGAGAACTGGCCCTTGCCGCCCTTGCACCAGAGTTCCAGCACCACCTCGCCATTGTCGCCGATCTCGATGTTGGGAATGCGCTTCGAACCAGGCTGCGGCAGGGCCTCGAGCGTCATCTCGGTCCCGAAGGGAAAGCCTTCCTCGGCATGGGCCGCGCCCGCCATCAGCACCACCGCGGCAGCCGCGCACACCATCTGCTTGACCGAAACCATGAGACCTCTCGACCGTCCTTGAACCGCCGCACCTTCTATAAGACGGAGACGACGTTGAGAAGGTTCGCCGCACGCGCAAAATCCCCGCGGGATCGCTCCCGCGGGGATTTTCCTTGCCACCAGATTCGCGGCGCTACTTCAACACAAGCTCCGTGAACGGCCAGACATAGGCCTGGAGCGTCACCAGCACGCCGACCAAGCAGGCCAGCACGATCGAATGCCAGAACACGAAGCGCAGGATAGTGCCTTCATGGCCGTACCACCGCGTGGCGGTGGAGGCGACCACGATCGATTGCGCGTCGATCATCTTGCCCATCACGCCGCCGGAGGAGTTCGCCGCCGCCATCAGGATCGGTGACAGGCCGATCTGCTGGGACGTGATCTTCTGGAGGTTGCCGAACAGGATGTTCGATGCGGTGTCCGATCCCGTCAACGCCACGCCCAACCAGCCGAGCAGCGTGCCGAAGAAGGGATAGAGCACGCCGGTTGCCGCGAAGGCGAGACCGAGCGTGGCGTCGACACCGGAGAGGCGGGTCAGCGTGCCGATCGCCAGCATCGCCGAGATCGTGATCAGCGAGATCGCGCACAGCCGGATCGTGCGGCCATATTCGACCAGCAAGCGACCCGGCCCGACCCCCATCAGGAAGCCGGAGATGATCGCCGCGATCAGCATGCCCGTGCCGGTGAAGGACAGGTAGGTGAACGCGAACACCGCGCCTTCCGGCGTCGGCTTCGCCGCCACCGGCGGCATCTTGTTGATCATCTGGTGCAGCTCGGGAACGGCGTAGTTCCAGGTGAATATCCCGTTCGCCCAGGTCTTGAACCAGCCACTGCCCCAGATCAGCATCACGATACAGACGATGATCCACGGCAACAGCGCGCTCCACAGCTCGGCCTGCGTTAGCGGCGTCTTGTCGAGCGGTGCGGTCTTGCCCATTTCCGACACTGATACATCGCGGCCGCGCAGCGCCGGCGACAGCCAGAGCTGCTTCGGTTGCCACACCTTCAGGAACAGGATCAGCGCGCCCATCGAGATCAGCGACGCCCCGATGTCGACGATCCAGGGATTGATGTAGTTGGAGATCACGAATTGCGGGATTGCGAAGGACACGCCGGTGACCAGGATCGCCGGCCACACATCCTTCATGCCGCGCCAGCCCGCGAAGGCCCAGACCACCCAGAACGGCACGATCAGCGAGAAGAACGGCAATTGCCGTCCGACCATCGCACCGAGGATATAGGGATCAAGCCCGGTGACGGAGGCAAGGCCCTGGATCGGCGTGCCGAGCGCGCCATAGGCGACCGGCGCGGTGTTGGCGATCAGCGACAGGCCAGAGGCGGCGAGCGGCGAGAAGCCGAGACCGATCAGCACGGCGCCGGTGATCGCGACCGGCGTGCCGAAGCCCGAAGCGCCTTCGAAGAAGGCGCCGAACGAGAACGCGACCAGCAGCAGCTGCAGGCGCCGGTCCTCGGTGACGCCGCCGACCGCGCGCTTCAACAGTTCGAAGCGTCCGGTCGTGACCGTCACCTGGTAGAGGAAGATAACGTTGAGGACGATCCATCCGATCGGGAAGAAGCCGGTGACGATACCGAGCACAGAGGCGCGGGCCGACATGTTCACCGGCATCCTGAAGATCATGATGGTGATCAGATTGGTCACGATCACGGCAATCACCGCAGCGATATGCGCCTTGACGCGACCGCTTGCGATCAGGACTAGAAGGGTAACGACGGGTACGGCTGCCGCGATGGTCGACAACACCACGTTGTTGAGCGGGTCGTAGACTTGATTCCACATGGTCTTTCTCCCCCACGCGTTGGTGTGGCAGGGCGACCAGCGTGGACAGCCGAACCTGCTTGACGTGGGGCGCGATAACTTTTCATCCTGAAGCGGTCATGTCGCGAAATGCGGCGGTTCCCATCCGCTCACAAGCTCGCGAAGTCCCGGCGGCCCCCACCCCGCGGCCGTTGTGCCCATGCTAGGATCGCCGGCCCGGACAACGCAAATCGCCGGATTTGCAACTTTAGTCTAAGCGCGCTTATTTACGCCGTTGCATCAGGCGCTTGCGCCTACCCCGCAGGAGACCCCTATCTGTGAAGAACATCCGCGCGACGCTCGCGACCGTTTGGCGAATCGCCATGCCCTACTTCCGGTCCGAGGACAAATGGGCCGGCCGCGGCCTGCTCGCCGCCGTCATCGCAATCGAGCTGGCGCTGGTCGCAATCGACGTGCTCGTGAACCAGTGGCAGAACCGCTTCTACAGTGCGCTCCAGGCCTATGATCTCGACACCTTCGTGCGCGAGATCTGGATCTTCATCGGCCTCGCCTCGGCTTTCGTCGCGCTCGCGGTCTACCAGCTCTATCTCAACCAGTGGCTCCAGATCCGCTGGCGGCAATGGCTGACGCGTCACTATCTCGGCGAATGGCTCGAGGGCGCCACGCACTACCGCATGCAGCTCAAGGGCGATGCCGCTGACAACCCCGACCAGCGCATCACCGAGGACGTCAAGACCTTCGTCGAGCAGACGCTCAGCATCAGCATCGGCCTGCTCTCCTCGATCGTGACGCTGTTCTCCTTCGTGATCATCCTGTGGGGCCTCTCCAACGCCGCGCCGCTGCATATCTCCGGGCTCGATTTCGCGATCCCCGGCTATCTGGTGTGGGGCGCGCTGCTCTATGCCATCCTCGGCACCGCACTGACGCACTGGATCGGCATGCCGCTGGTCAACCTCAATTTCGAGCAGCAGCGCTATGAAGCCGACTTCCGTTTCAACCTAGTGCGGGTGCGCGAGAACTCGGAGCAGATCGCGCTGCTGAAGGGAGAGAGCGCCGAGCGCGGCCGCCTGTTGCACCGCTTCGGCTTCGTGGTTGGCAACTGGTACGCAATCATGAGCCGCACCAAGCGCCTTACCGCGTTCACGGCGAGCTATCAGCAGGCCGCTGTGATCTTTCCCTACGTGCTGGTGGCGCCGGCCTATTTCGCCAAGAAGATCCAGCTCGGCGACATGATGCAGACCGGCTCGGCCTTCTCGAGCGTGCAGCGCGCGCTGTCGTTCTTCGTGACGACCTACCGCTCGCTCGCCGAATGGCGCGCGGTGGTGGCCCGCCTCGACGGTTTCGAGATGTCGGTCAGCTCGGCCGCCCATCTTCCCGCGCACGAGCCCACCATCGGCGTCACGCCATCCACGGGCAGCGAGGCCATCGCGCTCGAGCAGCTGCTGGTGAAGCTTCCCAACGGCAAACCGCTGGTCGCAGCCAACGCCTTTGCGATCCAGCACCCCGAGCGCGTGCTGGTGACCGGACCGTCGGGCTCGGGCAAGTCGACGCTGTTCCGCGCCATCGCCGGGATCTGGCCGTTCGGCACCGGCAAGATCGCCATCCCCGGGAAGTCCAGCCTGATGATGCTACCGCAGCGGCCGTATTTCCCCATTGGCCCGCTCGGCGACGCCGTGATCTACCCGGCCGAGCACGGCACGATCGCGCCGGACAAGATCAAGGAGGCGCTGAGAGCGGTCGGCATGCCGAGGCTGTCCGAGCAGCTCGACGAGGAAGCGCACTGGAACAGGACGCTGTCGCTCGGCGAGCAGCAACGCCTGGGGGTTGCCCGCGCACTGCTGCATGCGCCGGATTACCTGTTCCTCGACGAGGCGACCGCCTCGCTCGACGAGCCGTCCGAGGCCCTGCTCTACCGGCTCATGGAGGAGAGGCTGCCATCGACCACGATCGTGTCGATCGGCCACCGCTCGACGCTCGATGCCTTCCACACCCGCAATGTCAGGCTGGTCCAGGACGGCGAGATCCACCTGCTCGGCGGCGCCGGCGCACCAGCCCGGGCGGAGCCGAGCGAGGCGCGCTGATCGCATCGACAGTGACGCTGCGCTCCCTCTTCCGCTTGCGGGAGAGGGCAGAATATCTGTCGTCCCGGGGCGCGCGAAGCGCGAGCCCGGGACCCATGATCCCAGGGTCGTGTTTGGCGAAGATTGGTAACCCATATCTCGCGCCACAGCGGCAGCCCGCGGGTAGGGGTCCCCGCCCCCGTGCGCAATTGCGCACTAGGCGGGACGACACCGAACTTTGTTGAAGCGGTGATGCCCCCCTCTCCCCATCACGTTCCCCCCAAAAGCAAAAGGGCGGCAGGTTGCCCCGCCGCCCTTTCAGTCAGTCTCGGGATAGAACTTACTTCAGGTTGGTCATCGCCGTCAGGTCGAACGACAGCTTGGCGATACCGGCAGCACCGCACCAGTTGGAGCCGACGCCCGACGGATTGATCGGGGTCACGAAGGTACCGGAGGAGGCGGTGATGTTGCCGCGGGCCGAGAAGTCGCTGGTGAAGGCGTTACAGTCACCCTTGGAGAGGTTGGTGTCGGAGTAGCGCAGGTCCAGCGTGAACACCTTGTAGGTGAAGCCGATGCCGACGTTCCAGGTGTTGTAGTCGGCATATTTGATGCCGTTCGGGAACGCAGCCACACCGTAGAAGCTGTCGGAGGTGCCGAGCCACTGACGGCCGAACTCACCCGACACGTACATGCCGACGCCGCTCGAGCCGAAGATGGTGCTGGGCGCGGTGTACTTGCCGGTGATCGAGGTGTAGTTGCCCCAGGCGCCCGAGTTCAGGTAGCTCGGGGTGTAGTACTCGGTGACGCCGAACGCCCAGTTATCGTTCACCGTGTAGGTCATCTTGCCGTAGACTTCGAAGAAGCTCAGGTCCTTCTTGATGACGTTGCCATTGATCAGGGCCTGCGAGGCGCACTCGGCGCCCTGGAAGTTGCCGGCGAAGTCGATGCCGGGCGCGCCGAAGAAGCAGCTGCCACCCGGATACAGGTAGCCCCAGACGCCGATGTCGAAGGCGAATGCGCCGAAGGTCGGGCGGATACCGCCGTAGACGTCGATCTCGGCCGCGGCGCGGTTCGGGAAGGAGATGCTCTCACCGGACACGCCGACATAGAGCTGCAGGTCCTTGGTGACGTTGTAGCGCGGCTCGAAATAGGCCGTGACCGACGGCTTGTGGTTCGACTGGGTGATGCCGCGGAAGATGTAGTCGCTCATGATGCCGCCGCCGAAGGCGACATCCCAGGGGTCAAAGGCGGGCGGCGGAGGAGCCTTCACAGCCTTCACCGGCATGTCTGCCGCCAGAGCCGAACCCGTCACCATTGCCAGCGCCGTTGCCAACAAAGCCACTTTTTTCATTTCGTTCCCCATCACCTTCTTAAGGCCAGTCCGATCCCGGCGCCCCCCGGGGCATGCGACCCTGACTGAAAACTCGTAACCGCCGCAATCTGGAGCGTGGAGATCGGCCGGTGAAGCAAAAAACACGAGCATCTGCCGACTTTTTGGGCGTTATGGCGATTTCGCGAAAGGTTGTCGGCGTGTGTTGCATCTCGAACACAATTATTCGCACCCGAGTGCACCTGACGTCCGTGATGCTACGGGGAGATTGCCCAGCTGAGGCTTGGCCGCCACGAATAGGCTTCCCGGCGATTCGGCTCGGCTTCGGTCGATGCAAAAAGGCCGCAGCGTCGCCGCCGCGGCCTTCCGGATTGCTGATCGTCTTGGAGGACGAAAGTGGGAGCTAGCCCTGCCCTTCGGCCGAAGCCGACGAGCTGTCGCCGGTGGACGACGGGGTCGCCCAGCTCGCCTCCGGTGCGGGCTCGGGAGCGGGAGCTTCCACGGGGGCCGCTGGCTTGGGGGCCGGCGCCGCCTTCTTCGCGCTCTTCTTGGGAGCCGCCTTCTTCGCGGATTTCTTTGCGGCCGTCTTGGCTGCCTTCTTCGGTGCGGCCTTCTTTGCCGATTTCTTCGCTACCTTCTTGGCGGATTTCTTCGCCGACCTCTTGGCCGATTTCTTCTTGCCGGCCTTCTTCGCGGTCTTCTTCTTCGCCGCTACGGCCTTCTTGGCCTTTTTGGCCTTCTTGCTTTTCTTCTTCTTCGCTTTCGCCATCGTGATCCTCCTGTTGCCGCCGAACCAATGGTCGATCGGGCCTTCAGTCGTCCACCTCCGGGCGCGGCGCAGTCGGCTAGCTTAATTCGACTAGTTCAATGCCGGCTGCGCACCGCCCGTCGCCCAATCGAGAAGCTCAATCGTGTGCACGACCGGCACTGATGTGCCGCTGGCAATCTGCACCATGCAGCCGATATTGCCTGCGGCAATCATGTCCGGCTTGACGCTCGCGATGTTGGCGACCTTGCGATCGCGCAACCTGCCCGCAAGGTCGGGCTGGAGAATGTTGTAGGTCCCCGCCGAACCGCAACACAAATGGCTCTCGGGGATATCTTTCACCACGAATCCGTTCTTGGAAAGCAATTCTTTCGGAAGCGCAGTGATTTTCTGCCCGTGCTGCAGTGAACAAGCCGAATGATAGGCGACGACGATGTCGTCGTGTCGCCTCAACGGCTGAAGCGCAAGGCCCGCGACATACTCCGTGATGTCCTTGGCGAGCGCGGAGACATTGGCCGCATCGCTCGCGAAGTCGCGGTCCTCACGCAGGAGATAGCCGTAGTCCTTGATGACCGTGCCGCAGCCGGACGTCGTCACCAGGATGGCATCGAGACCATCCTTTGCCGCCTCGCGACGCCAGGCCGCGACGTTCGCCCGCGCCCGCGCGAGCGCGTCGTCGTCACGACCGAGGTGATGGGTCAGAGCGCCGCAGCATTGTTCGTCCCGGACCAGCACGACCTCGATGCCGTGGCGGGTCAGGAGGTTGATGGCAGCCTGGTTGATCCGCGGCGCCAGCACCTGCTGGGCGCAGCCCTGGAGCAGGGCGACCCGCCCCCGGCGCTTGCCGAGCGGCGCAAAGACGCTGCCAGCAGCGGGCCCTGGCGCCGGCAGCCGGTCCGGCGCAAGCGCCAGCATCGCCTTGATCCGCTGCGTGAGGCCAGGGGTGGCCGACGGCCGCGGCGTCGGCAGCAAAGCCGTGAACGGCCGGGCAAGCCGCGCCAGCGACATGCTGACGCGAAAGCGCTGCGGGTCGGGCAGGACGAACGCCAGCACGGTGCGCAGCAGCCGCTCGGCAAGCGGCCGCTCGTAACGCTGTTCGATCCGGACCCGGGCCTGGTCGACGAGGTGCATGTAGTTCACCCCGGACGGGCACGTGGTCATGCAGGCAAGGCAGGACAGGCAGCGGTCGACATGCTTGACGACCTCTGAGGTCGGCGCCTGGTCCTTCTCCAGCATCTCCTTGATCAGGTAGATGCGGCCGCGCGGGCTATCGAGCTCGTCGCCGAGCAGCACGTAGGTCGGACAGGTCGCGGTGCAGAAGCCGCAATGCACGCAGGCGCGCAGGATCTTGTCGGCTTCCGCGATGTCGGGATCGGCGAGCTGGGTGAGCGAGAATTCGGTCTTCATGCCTCGCCCCGCATCAAGCGCCCGCGATTGAGGATGGTCTTCGGATCGAAGCTGACGCGAACCCGCTCGCTGAGCGCGGCCACACCAGGCGCTTGCGGATGGAACACGTCCACATTGCGCCGCACCACTTCGGGCGCCCGGACCAGCATGGCGTGCCCGCCGACGGCCTCCGCGCGCTGGCGCACGATGGCGGCTTGCGCATCGCCCTTCGGCGGCATCGCCGCCCAGATCAGCCCGCCGCCCCAGTCGTAGATCACGTCGCCGCCGGTGTCCCGCGCGAGCTGCCGGCCAACCGCGGCGCCAGAGGCCGGCGGACAGACGATCCGCCACACGGGCCAGGCGCCAAGCGCGCCATCGGCCGCGAACGGCAGCACGTCCCGGATCGCAGTCCACAATGCGGCCGAGGCGGCATCCTCCACGATGGAGGCGGTTCCGAATGGCGCGAGCGCCTCGCGCAGCGAAACGGCGCGGTGGGTGGCCGAGGCGGTGATGCCCTCCAGCCGCAGCACGGTGAGTGCCTCGCCCTGAGTGGCGATGTCGCCGAGCCCTTCGGTTCTCTCCCGGAAAGCGGATTTCGGCAGATGCGCCCCGCCCGATACGTCGAAGGGCGAGCCGAGCGCCGCGGTCATGGCCTTGTTGGCGGTCGCATCGTCCAGCCCCCGCAGCAGCAGCGTCCGCTCGCTCTCCGGCTTCGGCATGACCTTCAGCGTCACCTCGGTCATGACCGAGAGCGTGCCCCAGGAACCGGCGAGCAGCTTGCAGAGATCGTAGCCGGTGACGTTCTTCACCACCTTGCCGCCGGTCTTGAAACTGTCGCCGAAGCCGGAGACGGCGTGCGCGCCGAGCAGATGGTCGCGGGCACCGCCGGCCTTGATGCGGCGCGGCCCGGCGAGACCCGCCGCGATCATGCCGCCGATGGTGCCGAGCCCGGGCGTCCCCAGCAGGGGCGCAGTGTTCATCGGCTCGAAGGCGAATTGCTGGTTCTTGGCATCGATCAGCGACAGCACGTCAGCCAGCGGTGCGCCGGCCTGGAGCGTGATGATCAGCTCGTTGGGCTCATAGGAAGTGACCGCGTTCAGCGCGGAGACGTCGAGCACGGCGTTGGTCGCCATCACATGGCCGATGCTGCGCCTCGTGCCATGGCCGATGATCTCGAGCGGCTGCTCATTGGCAATTGCCGCGCGCACCACCTCTTCGACGTCTTTGGCGTCTCTGACCTTGAGCGTATCCACGGGAAGAGGCGGTAGCGAAATTCGCGTCGGAAATCAAATTTGGCATGGCGAGGTCGCGAGGCAGTTCGGGCCTCGACGCGTTGCGGCAGGTGACGACGCTCCTGCTCCCGACCCGCGAAAAGCAGCTTGCCCGGCCATTCCGCGCAGCATCCTTACTTCGGTCTATATCGAATCATCTCCGTACAAATTTCGCTATCTGTCGAATTGTCCCCTCGCAGTGTCGCAAAATGACGCGTGCGACCGGGAGCTTGCAAAACAAGGAGTTCCAACATGAACCAGCCAGCAATGAACGAGCGAGCGATCGGCGAAGCGACCCGCGGCGGCGGCCTTCTGGTCGTGGCGCAATGGGAAGCCAAGGAGGGGCAGGCCGACACGATTGCCGGGATCCTGCGCGACTTTCTCCCCGCTGCGCAAAGCGAGCCCGGCGTCAAACTGTTCCTGATCAGCCGCGCGACCGACGATCCGGCGCAGTTCCTGTTCTATGAGCTGTTCCGCGACGAGGCGGCGTTCAAGGCGCACCAGGAGAGCGCGCATTTCAAGGCCCACATCGCAGGCCAGGCGCTGCCACTGTTGGCGAAGCGCGAACGCAAGCAATACGCGCTGATGTGAGCGCGCGAGGTTCGGGGCGCCGCATTTCGGCACGGGATCGAACAGCGGCGCCCCGCGAGTTGATCGCGCGGAGGGCGTCTGTCGCGCCCCAATCGCACCGTGCTCAAGTTGCCCTTCAAGCCCGTATCGAGCCGGTCCACGCGATCACTTGCCCTGACATCACAAGGCGATTGCGCCCGCTTTGGCGAAGATCGCTGCGGTGATCAGTCAAGAGAGGCTTCCTCCCCCGGAACCCCTGCACGTTCGGACAGCAGGGAACGGTCACAGCATCAAGTCAGCTCGATGGCCTCGAGCACCGTGCCGGCCACTCGGCCCATCCCGGGTTCGGCGAAACCTGTCGGATGCACGCTTCGAACTCCGGCAAGACGTCCCCAATCGTCGGCCGGCGGTCGGGGTCGAATGACCAGACTCTCTGCCGGCAGGCGCTCGGCCGGCGGCACCGGTTTCGCGCCGCCTGCGATCAGGCTCGGCAACGGCGTGTGCATGAGCCAGATGTTCTTGAGCATCGCCCTGTTCACCGAACAGGCGACGGCATTGTTTTTCCTCAGAAAGGCACCGGTAAACAGCTTCCGGATCAGCAGGTCCCGCTCGAGCGACGGTGGCAAGGCGAACTGCACCCCGACGAATTGTCCCCTTTGCTGCATGACGCTCGCGTCGATCCAGCCTACTTGTGCGACATGGACGTGCAGCGATGCTCCACGGCCAGGAAGAGAGTTGGCATCGCAATCGAGAAGAATGCCGGCGCCGGACAAAGAGACATCCTTGACCCGACCAGACAGCCGCTCCCCGGTCGCGGTCCTGATCAAGATCGGCTCGTCGATCACGAAGCGTTCCTCGCCCCGCGGCATGCGCGCCTGGAGAGAGGTCATGCAAACGAAAAAGAGCACCACAACGTTGACCACGGACCAGAAGGCGACCATCGGCAATGCAGCCGGGTGATCGATCACCCGCCATTCGGGGATCGTGTTCAGGACAAGTCCGACAACCGTCAGCGCCATGAGGATTGCCGCCGGCCAGAATATTTCGCTGGCGTAGCTCAGGCGCCGCGCGGCAGTCCCCTTAGGGGTTACCTTGAACACATGTCCTTTCGGCTTGAGCAGCGTCGCGAGCACAACCGGGAGAAGCTTGAAGCTCTGGATAGTCGCCGAGACCTGGGCGGCGAGCGGGAAATGTTCGTGTGGCGCAAAGCAGGAGATGCCTCCGTTCAGCGCCAGGATCGCGGGGAACAGATAGTAGAAGACTGACTCTGGCGTAACGTCGATGACGGGCGTGATGCCAGTCCACATGAACACGATGGGAACCACCACGACCATCAGCGCCCGCAGGCCCATCGAGAGCCAATGGGTCGGAAAGAACAGCAGCCGATGCATCAAGCTTAGACCAGGGCCAAGGGGGCCGTCGCCGAGATACAAGGTCTGGATTGCACCACGGGCCCACCGTTTCCTTTGCACGAAGAAGGCTGTGAGGCTTTCCGGCGCCAATCCAATCGCAAGCGGTTCGCTGAGATACCGTGTGATATACCCTTTGCGCAGCAGCACCATCGTCAGCAGAATGTCTTCTGTGATGGACTGGGTCGGCAACGCATCGCCCACGGAGCGCAGCGCCGCACGACGCGTGACGGAGTTGGAACCGCAACAGAAGGCACCATCCCAGCCGTCGCGGGCCGGCATGATGGAATCGAAGAAGAACCGCTGCTCGTCCGGCAATCCCCTGTGCAGGCCGAGATTCGCCTGCATCGGATCCTCGTTGTAGAAGGTGTGAGGGATCTGAACGATCCCGATCCTTGGATCGGCAAAGAAGCCAATCGTGCGCATGAGGAAATTGCGCTGCGGAACGAAGTCCGCATCGAAGATCACGAAAAACTCGCCATTCGATTTCGTCAGCGCGTGATTGATATTGCCGGCCTTGGCATTGGCTTGGTCGGCGCGCGTGAGGTAGCCTGCACCCTTGTGCTCGCAGAGTTGCCTGAGCCAGGGCCTGCGGCCGTCATCCAGAACCCAGACCTGGAAGTTTGGATAATCCAGGCACAGTGCACCCGTGATGGTCTTCTCCAGCACCTCGAGTGGCTCGTCGTAGGTGGGAATGAAGACATCGACCGAGGGCAGCGCGTCGTTCGGCAGACCACGCAGTCGACGTTCGTGCTGATCGGCTTCGCCGCGGCGATCGGTTCTGCGAAGGAACGTCAGGTAGAGAATAAACTGGTCAGTGAAGGTCAAGAGCTCGACGAAGAGACAGAACCATATCCAGCCAACCTCGTACCACTCGCCGCTTGCCGGCAGCACCGTGGCGAAGATGCGCCATTCGAGGTAACGGGCAACGACGAGCCAGACCGTGACAAAGATCGCAACGCGCGCCCAGGCGCGACCAAGCGGCAAGGTCGGAGCCAGGAAGTACATCACCGCGAACAGGCACAGCGTCGGTGCGAACAACTGAAAGAGCGGCAGGGTTGTGGCGTGCACGGCGATCAGTCGTTCAAAGGAATGGCTGGTCAGGCTCGAGGCCCGCGGTCAGCCATTTCAGCTTCCCGCTGACCAATCGAAGCAGGCCGTCGGCTCTCCGCTCGAAGCGCACCTCGGCTAACCGCCCGATATCGCAGGAGCCACTGCGGTCGGCCGACGTCTCATCGCGCGGAAGCGATATTTCGACGGTAATACTGCCCGGATCGGGTCGCGGCACCCGCGCCGCCAGCAGCCGATCATCGGCGTGCGCTGCCGAACCGCGGACTTGCCGGACCTGGCCTGTCTTCCACTCCCGGCCGCCAATCAGGCGAACGGCGGCCGCCTCTCCGGCCTTGATTTTCTCGAAATCGCGCTCGGGTAGTTCGACCGCGATGAATCGGTGCTCGCAGTCTGCAAAATCGAATACCGGTTGCCCTTCCGTAACCATCGAGCCGGGACTGGCTGCGACCGACCAGACCACGTGAGCTGCGGGCAAGGTCAGATCGTAATGATCGAGACGCTCAAGTCGCGCACGTTCCTCTGCGACTTCGCCGGCGAGCTGCGCCGAACGTGAGCTGTTTTGCAGCAGCTCTGTCTCGAGTTCCTGGCGGCGGAGAACAAGCCGCTCGCGCTGTTGCTGGGAATAGGGCACGTCATTGGCATCGCCACGAAGATAGATGCCCTTCTCGGCCGACTCCAGTTCGGTCTTGAGGCGCTGGAGGCGTTCATCGGCCATCTGGCACCGCGTTGTGGTCGCTTCCTGCGAAGCCTGCGCCTCGGCGGAGCGGATCTGCGAGCTGATGCCGAGCCTGACGAGCCTCTCCATCCGGCCCGCGACGTCGTTGCGTTGCCGGGCTTCGGCGAGGCAGCCGCCCTTTTCAGCTTCCGTTTCGCCGATCTCGTGGCGAAGGCGCGCGACCACTCCGAAACGATAGACCTCGCTGCGCTCGCCGAGCTTGCGATCGAGCTCGGCGATTTCCTCCAATTGCCGACGCGCGAGCTCGGCGCGCTTGCTGGACACGGCCAGCTGCTGATCGAGGTCCATGAGGTGCCGTCGATCCGGCGAACGCGCCTCCACCAGCGGCAGCAACCGGGCGCGCTGGAAATACTCACCTTTGCGCGGAAGATCGGCCGAGAGCTGACCCGCGATCGGCGCCGTCACCCGCACGAGTTCGGCATTGACGAATGCGGAGGGAGCGATTCGATAGGTCACGTACGGCAACAGCGCCCATCCGCTCAGGGCAATGATCCCGAGCGCCAGCGCGCGGCGCACAATCCGGCTACGAATGAAACGTTCGATCTGCAAGCGAAACACGACTGGATCTCCAATGCGCCTTGATCGCCGAGTCTGAGCCGACGAACGTTTCACGGCTGTTCGCCGAGGCCCTTAGCTTTTTGCGAACTGCGTCCTGAGGCACGGAGTGACCGACAACCTTGGCAACGAGGGTTGCCGCATCGACGAATCCGCATTCGCAACTGAGAGAATGTCTCCCGAGCTTTCACCACATTGGATTGAGCGCTGTCAAAACCGGAAGAGTACGGTCCCGGAAAAGGAGATCGAGATGGACTCTCGCCACTCAAAATCGCGGAAGATACGGGAACGCCAGCCTGCCGGCATGTACGTGCATGCGACCACGCTCGGCGCAGCGGTGCAGGAGCAGGTCCTGCGCGTCGAAAGCGCATCTCAGCCGCTGATGTCAGAATCTCCTCGCACGGTGCGCGCGCCTAGATGATCGCGCGCAGCGGCGACTTCCGCAGGATCAGCGCGGAGACGGCGAAGCTGCCGACCGCTGCCAGCATCGTCAGCAGGAGCGCCTTCGTGAGTGCGAAGAGCGGTAGCCCGTGCAGGAGCATGGCGAAGCCGATCAGGATCGGCGGGTGGATCAGGTAGACGCCGAACGCGTTGTCCGAGAGCCATTTGGCGACCGGCCCCTGCACGTCGAAACGGCGGCGATAGACGGCCAGCATGAGGAGGCCCATGCCCACACAGACGAGCGCCTCCCACAGGCACTTCCCGGCACTGACGAGATTGAAGCCGCCAGAATAGAGTGCAGTCTCGCCCTCGAGGCCGCCGCCAAACAGCACCAGTGTCGCGAACAGCGGAACGGAGAGCGTGAGCGCCAGCGCTCCCCAGCGCACACAGGAGCGCTCGGCAAGTCCCGCCATCCAATTGCCGCGATAGCCATAGGCCCCGGCGGCAAACATCAGGAGATATTGCGGCAGGTCGCCGGGGTGAACATTGAGCACCGAGGTGCCGGCCTGCACGGCGATACGCACGGCAAAGGTGGCCCCCGCCATGACCACCACGAAGGCGATGACCATCGGCCAACGTAGCGCGACCGTCCGCTCTTGCCAGCCCGACAGGCGGATCAGGCCGTAGGCAAGCGAGAACAGGAGCAGGACGGCGCAGAACCACATCGGACCCGTCTCGGACAGCCCCTCGCCATCTCCGAGATGAACCAGCCACTGATGGCCGAAGCCACCACGTCCCCAGGTCCGTGACAGGAAGTACTGCGTGAGCGGGCCGATCACGAACATGTAGAGCAGGGTCGGCAGGCCCAGCCGGACGAAGCGGTCGCGAGCGAAAGTCAGAAATCCCTTCCGGTCGCAGGATGCGGCGGCGAAATAACCGGCGATGAAGAACAGCACCGCCATGAAGAAGGCCTGGAGGAAGCTCTGGTAGATGCCGAAGAACAGTGCCGTGCCAAAGCCGGTTGCCTGCCGATCGACATAGTACCAATTGCCGAACGGGCTGTAGGTGTCGGCCGCGTGCATGCTCAGCACGAGCAGGATCATCGACCAGCGGATGTTGTCGATGAACAGGAGCCGCGGCCGGGCGTGCGCCCCCGCAGCTGCAGTCGTTGCCGTGCCTACCGGAATATCCGTCATGCCGCCACCTGGACCGACATGCCGGGCCTCAGAACCGCGGAATGTCCGGAAACGCCAGCTTGCCCGCATGCACATGCATGCGGCCGAGTTCGGCGCAGCGGTGCAGCGTCGGGAACACCTTTCCGGGATTGAGCAGGCCCTGCGCGTCGAAGGCGCATTTCAGTCGCTGCTGCTGGTTGAGGTCGATCTCGGTGAACATGTCACCCATCAGATCGCGCTTCTCGATGCCGACGCCGTGCTCGCCGGTGAGCACGCCGCCGAACTCGACGCAGGCGCGCAGGATGTCGGCGCCGAACGCCTCGGCGCGCTCGATCTCGCCGGGCTTGTTGGCATCGTAGAGAATGAGGGGATGCAGATTGCCGTCGCCAGCGTGGAACACGTTGGCGCAGCCGAGCCGGTACTTTTCCGAGAGCTCGCGGATGCGGGCCAGCGCCTTCGGCAGCGCGCCGCGCGGAATCGTCCCGTCCATGCAGAGATAGTCGGGCGAGATGCGCCCCACGGCGGGGAACGCCGCCTTGCGGCCGGCCCAGAACAGGTTGCGCTCGGCTTCCGAAGTCGAGATCTGGCAGGTGGTCGAGCCGCAGCCCTGCGCGATGGTCTCGACGCGCTTGATCAGCTCGTCGACCTCGACGCCGGGACCGTCGAGCTCGATGATCAGGAGCGCTTCCACGTCGAGTGGATAGCCGGCATGGACGAAGGCTTCCGCGGCGTGGATCGCGGGCTTGTCCATCATCTCCATGCCGCCGGGGATGATGCCGGCGCCGATGATCCGCGCCACGCATTCGCCGGCCGCCTCGACTTGCGCAAACCCGACCATCAGCGCGCGCGCCGTCTCCGGCTTTTGCAGGATGCGCACCGTGATCTCGGTGATGACGCCGAGCAGGCCTTCCGAGCCCGTGATGACGCCCATCAGGTCGTAGCCCGGATTCTCCGCCGCCTTGCCGCCGATGCGCAAGACCTCGCCGCTCATCAGCACGATCTCGCAGCCGAGCACGTTGTTGGTGGTCATGCCGTATTTCAGGCAGTGCACGCCGCCGGAATTTTCCGCGACGTTGCCGCCGATCGAGCAGGCAATCTGCGACGAGGGATCGGGCGCGTAGTAGAAGCCCGCATGCGCGACCGCCTGGCTGATTGCGAGGTTGGTGACGCCGGGCTCCGTGACGACGACGCGGTTGTCGAAATCGATCTCGCGGATGCGCTTGAACTTGCCCAGCCCCAAGAGCACGCCGTCTTCCAGCGGCAGCGCGCCGCCCGACAGCGAGGTGCCGGAGCCGCGCGGCACCACCTTGATACCGTGCTCGGCACAATATTTCAGGACAAGCGAGACCTGCTCGGTGGTGTCGGGAAGCACCACGACCATCGGCGGCTGCCGGTAGGCGGTCAGCCCGTCGGACTCATAGACCCGCATCTCGGCGGCATTGTCGATCACACCTTCACCGGGAACGATCGCGCGCAAGGCGGCGACGATCTCGCTGCGACGCGCCAGCACCGCCTGGTCGGATGCGGGCATCATGATGGCCATGTTACGAAACCTTCGTCCGACGGAGAAAATTGTCCCGCCAAATCAATCATGTCTTGCTGTCTTTGGGTAGGTCCTCCGAAGGTCGCATTGCTTTGTTGCAGCGCAAGTTCTCTCTGGGGCAAGTCTGCTATCGCGAAACCTGTCAATCTTTCGCGGCTTGTCCACCTGCACCGGACCTGCCAAAACCACGACACTCAATCTGACCCCGGGAAGAGACGAAGAGCATCCTATGACAAAACTGACTTTCGGCGCGCTGGTTGCCCTCGCCATGACTGCCGCAGCATCCAACGCCATATCTTCCAAAGCGATGGCTCAGGACGCCGCAGCCGGCAAGACGTCGTTCAACAAGTGCCTGGCCTGCCACGCAATCGGCGAAGGCGCGAAGAACAAGGTCGGACCGGAGCTCAACGGCCTCGACGGCCGCAAGTCCGGCACCGCGCCGGACTACAGCTATTCGGACGCCAACAAGAATTCCGGCATCACCTGGGGCGAGGCGGTGTTCAAGGAATACATCAAGGATCCGAAGGCCAAGATCCCCGGCACCAAGATGGCGTTCGCCGGCATCAAGAACGAGAAGGAGATCAACGATCTCTGGGCCTTCGTCTCCCAGTTCGACAAGGACGGGAAGATCAAGCAGTAGCGGGACGAGGCATAACGCAGCCAGATTTGGCGGCCGCTAATCGGCGGCCGCCTTCTCGGACGTGATCGCGGCGATCAGCGCCTCGATCTCGGTCCTTACCAGGTCCGGCACCGCATTCTGCACCATGTGGCCGAGATCGGGCCGCACGATCAGCTTCGCATTCGGCACGGTCGCGGCGAACGGGCGGGCGTGGATATTGGTGGACACCGTTTTGTCGGGCTCGCCGGCGATGATCACGGTCGGCACTGAAATCTCGCCATAGCGCGCGACTTGCGCGGCCACCGACGCCTTCAGCGTCACCAGATCATAGGCATTGGCGATGAACTCGCGCGGGCGGAGCAGCAGCGGCGTCGCGGAATGCTGCACGAAGCCGTCCGGCATCATCTGCGGCAGGAAGACGTTCCGCGCGCCGGGCGTTGCAAGCAAATAGCCGAGCGGCAGCGTGATGGTGTAGGCGAGCAGCGGGCCGATCACGGGCGTTGCGATGATCTCATTGTAGCGCCCGACGCCGCCGCGCCAGGGATGGGTAACCGGTGCCAGCATGACGAGACCTGCGACACGATCGGCATGATCGAGCGCAAGCCGCGCACCGAGTGCCCCGCTCCAGGAATGCACCACGAAGACCGCGCGATCGATGCCGAGCCTGGCAAGCGCCTCGTCGACCATCCGCGCCTGCACCTCGGCCGTCGAATCCTTAAGCCGCGCCCGCGTGCTCCAGCCATGGCCGGGACGATCGATCAGGATCACGCGATGCTTTTCGGCGAGAAGGTCGCCGAGCGGACGCCGCATCACCTCCAGATTCGAGCTCGCGCCATGCAGCATGACGATCGGCAAGGCAGCATCGCGTGGGCCGAGATCGACGACGTGCAGCGTTGCACCGGCGACCTCGATCATCTCGCCCTTTGGCGGGAAGGCGCGCTCGACGGCCCAAACACCGGCCAGCGTGACGGCGACAAGCGCAACGAGCGCCGTCACGACGAAAACTACGATCATGGAGATGGTCCGGGCGATCCAGGGCACATGGCAGTTACGGTCTCAAGGTCCGGCGGTTTCTTTTCGGGGCGCGGGCTTTGGGTCCCGCTGACGGTCCCGGCCTGTGGATATCAATAGAATTCAACTTTGGAAAATATCAATAAAATCAATGGCCGCCTGAAAGCATGCGGCCAACCGCGACAGTTCATGCGGCCGTCATCGCCACGTCCATATAATCGCCACGGTCGGTTCCACCTCTTAAGCGCGGGTGGGCGCCGATCCTCCACGCAATCCACAGGAACGCGGGAAAGACCGGCAGATTGTTCTGTTTTGGATTGGAGGTTTTTTCGATGAGTCTGCGATCAAAAGATGCTGCGATCGACGAGATCGTTGCGAGCTGCAGTGGTGATCTGCGCGGCGCGGTACGCGCGCTGCTCCTGATCAACGAGCATCTCGAAGCCGAGCTTGCAAAACTCTATGCCGCTGCCGCGGACCGGAGCATCGTCGAACGCGGCGACCACATCCTGCACTAAAGCGCGATGAGATTGGGGTGAATCGTCATCGCGCTTCAGGTTATTGTTCGAGCATGATCTTCGCGCAAACGCGTTCCGCGTTTGTCGTGAGGGAAAACCCGCTTCACACTTTCCGGATCATGGTCTAGCGAACCTAGTCCGCGTTGCCGCCGTCCTTGTCTTCGTCGGGGTCGGGCCTCGGACAGGCACGGATCGTCGACCTCGCAAGCTTGGCGTCGGCCCTGGACTTGTAGGGACCGTCGCCGAACCAGATGTCGCCGATGATGACGGGATTGCTGGTCACGATCTCGCATTTGCCGGTGGCACGGTTGCCCACCACCCAGAACAGTCCGTCAGCAAGACAGGCCGTTGCGGACGCCAGCAACAACACCCCCGCAAGGATCACGCGTTTCATCGCACAGCTCCGATTGTAGCTGCCGTGCAGCTAATCCCGGCGGCGTGGGAAAAACATCCCCTCGCCGCGAGGCTGCTCGACGCGTGGTTAACGGCCGCGCTCCGCAGTCGCTCAAAACAACATCGAGTTGAGGCTAGATATCCCGCCCTTCGACCTTCTCGGTCAGAGACTTGACCTGATCCGGGATCTTATCGAGGTGCGGGTTGATGGCGAGCGCCTTGCGATAGGCATCGAGCGCGCGCTTCTCGTCGCCGATCTCCTGCATGATCATGCCGAGACCTGCGAGTGCGCCGAAATGGCGCGGCTCCCGGATCAACACCTCGCGAATGTCAGCGAGCGACCGGCCGTAATCGTTCTGCATGTAATAGAGCGTGGCGCGCCGGTTCCAGGCCTCGACATAGTCGGGGCGGAGCTTGATGACGGCATCGAGCAGCTTGATCGCGACGTCGACCTTCTGAGCGTCCACGGCCGCCTTGGCCCGTGTCATCAGCAGTGCCGCCGTATCGCTGGGGGTCTGCAGCCAGATCGCCCAGATCCGCGCCTCGACATGCTTGGCGCTGACATCATCGGGCGCGGCCTTCAGCGCACCGAACAGGAAATCGAGATTCTTGGTGCGGTCGACCTTGGGCAGCTTGGCCGGCGCCTCGGGAAGCTTCTTCTGCTTCACGGGCGGACCGGTTGGATCATCCTGCGCGAAAGCGGGGGTGACGACCGTCAGCGCGACCAGCAAGGCGGCCAGACGGAGGAAATGCGCGGACAAGAATCTCACTGCCATGGTGAAAGTGTAAACGCGCAAAGCCGCCCTTGCATAGCAAGGACGGCGTCAAAGTCGTGTGAGACCGTGGTCTTGCGGGGGCGCGAAGGCCCTCGGCAGGGAACTCAGCCCTGACGAGCCTTGAAGCGGCGCTGCACCTTGTTGATCACATAGACCCGGCCCTTGCGGCGGACCAGGCGGTTGGCACGGTGGCGACCGCGCAGCGATTTCAGCGAGTTACGGACCTTCATGGCAGAATCCTGAACGTTCGAAAGGCCGTGTTCGGCACTACCGTTTCGGCACGCGCGAATGTGGCAAAATGAGATTTTTCCCGCTGGCGGACCGACCGCCCGGGACGGGGCGGTTCTTAAGGCATGGGAGGAGGTGATGTCAATGTTAACTGCCCCGTTCCGAACCACCAAATTCTTGAAAACAACCCCATGCAAAGTAGGAAAGCGGCCGGATCGGCCCGATCTGTCCAATTTGCCGGCTGCGGCTCGTTTCGGCCGAGCCTTGCCAAATTCGTTATATGATATAATCAATTTGGCAACCCGTCGGGAGGAAACCAATGCCCAAGCTGAAGCTGCCCAATATCGACGACGTCGTCGCGATCGACATCCACACCCACGCCGAGGAACCCTGCGGCTGCCACCCCGACGACGGCTATGACGATTTCCAGGCGCAGATGGCGGAATACTTCAAGTCGCCGAACAAGCATCCGCCGACCGTGCCGGAGACCGCGGCGTACTACCGCTCCAAGAACATCGCCGCCGTGATCTTCCCGGTCGATGCCGAGCGCGAGACCGGCTTCCGCCGCTACAACAATTACGAGATGCTCGAGGTCGCCTCCGAGCATCTCGACGTCCTCATTCCCTTCGTCTCGATCGACCCGCACAAGGGCAAGCTGGGCGCGCGCGAGGCGCGCAAGCTGATCGAGGAATACGGCGTCCGCGGCTTCAAATTCCACCCGACCATGCAGGGCTTCTACGCCAACGACCGAATGGCATACCCGCTCTACGAAGAGATCAACAATGGCGGCGCGATCGCGCTGTTCCACACCGGCCAAACCGGCGTCGGCTCAGGCATGCCCGGCGGCATGGGCATGCGGCTGAAATATTCCAACCCGATGTACATGGATGACGTGGCGGCGGATTTCCCCGACCTCAAGATCATCCTCGCCCACCCGTCCTTCCCCTGGCAGGAGGAGGCGCTGTCGGTCGCGACCCACAAGCCCAACGTCTATATCGACCTGTCCGGCTGGTCGCCGAAATACTTCCCACCGATCCTGGTGCGCTATATCAACTCGATCCTTCAGGATAAGATGCTGTTCGGCTCGGACTGGCCGGTGATCACACCGGACCGGTGGCTGGCCGATTTCGCCAAGATCGACATCCGCGACGAGATCCGGCCGAAAGTGCTCAAGGCCAACGCGCGCAAGCTGTTGGGGATCTAGCCAAGAGGTCAGCGTGACGATCAAAGCCGTCGTCTTCGACGCCTACGGAACGCTCTACGACATCCAGTCGGTCGCGGAGATCACCGAAGATGCGTTCCCGGGCTACGGCGAGATCATCACGCAAGTCTGGCGGATCAAGCAGCTCGAATACACCTGGTTGCGCTCACTGATGGGGCGCTACCAGGATTTCGCCGCAGTCACGCGCGACTCGCTCGCCTATACGCTGCGTGTGCTTGGGCTCGCTTACGAGCGCGAGGCGTTCGAGCGCGTGACCGAGAAATATCTGCATCTCGACCTCTATCCGGATGCGGCCGACGCGCTTGCAGCGCTGAAGCCGCGAAAACTGGCCATCCTCTCCAATGGCAGCCCGGACATGCTCAATGCGCTCGTACACAATTCGGGCCTTGATCATCTGCTCGATGCCACGATCAGCGTCGATGCGAAGAAGGTCTTCAAGCCGAGCCCGCAAGCCTATGCGCTGATCGGCGAGGTGCTCGGCACGCGGCCCGACGAGGTGCTGTTCATCTCCTCAAATCCGTGGGACGTCGCGGGCGCCAAGGCGTTCGGACTGAACGTCGCCTGGATCGAGCGGGTGACACCGGAAGCCATGGCACTGGCTTGCGTCGAGAGCGATCTCGTGGCACCGCTGACGATGTTCAAGGCGATCCGGACCCAGATCGACGAGCTGGGCCTTGCGCCGGATCACCGCGTCCGCTCACTTTCCGAACTGCCCGAGATTGCCACCCGCCTATGAGCATTCAATCCGTTCGCGACTTCTTCGCCGAGAAAGCTCCCGACATCACCGTCATCGAATCGCCGATCAGCTCCGCGACGGTGCCGCTTGCCGCCGAGGCCTATGGCGTCGAGCCCGGCCGCATCGCCAAGACGCTGTCCTTGCGGATCGGCGAGCGCGTCATCCTGATCGTCGCGAGCGGCACCTCGCGCATGGACAACAAGAAGGTGAAGGCGCAGTTCGGCGGCAAGCCGAAGATGCTGGGGCTCGAAGAGGTCGCCGACATCACCGGCCACGAGGTCGGCGGCGTCTGCCCGTTCGGGCTGAAGGCACCGCTGCCGATCTATTGCGACGTGTCGCTGAAGGCATTCGACATCGTGGTGCCGGCCGCGGGCTCAACCCACAGCGCGGTGCGCATCGCACCCGACCGGATGGCCGAGCTGGTCAGTGCCGAATGGGTCGACGTCTGCGAGCACCGACCTTAAGCCGCGCTATTCGTCAGACGCGCTAGTAGTCGTCATCGTAATAAGGCCGCGGCAGGGGCGCCGCAGGAGCCGGCGGCACGTTGTTGTAGCGCGGCGGCGCGGTCCTGCCACGCGGCACTTGCGGCGGCGGCGCCTGGTTGTTGGCTTCGAACACTGCGCGGCATCCGCTCGAAAGCTGCGGCGTGTTCTGCCGCAGGCAGGCGACGATGCGGTTCACGTCGGGGATCTGGTCGCTGCACAGGCGCCAGACATCCGGCGTGCAGGCCATCTGTTGTTCCATGGTGCCGCGATATTCCTCGGCAGAGACGGCGCTCGCGGCGACCGTACCGCCGATCGCAAGCGCCACACCGAGCGCAATCGGCCCTGTTCGCATGTCCCGATCCTTCTCATTTTCTCTCAAACGCTCCTCAATCAATGAGGCGCGCGAAGGTTCTGGACCAACAACAAAATGTGAAAGCAGCAACGGAACCTATTCCACCCTGCCGATCTTCCTGACCGCCGCGATCAGCCGCGCGCTGTCGGTCGCGACGAACTGCGAAAACTCCGGCGCGTCCTGATAGGCGACGAGACTGCCCGCGGCTTCGAATGTCTTGAGGACATCCGGGCTCTTCATCACCTGCCCCATCGCCTCGCGCAAACGGCCGACGATCGGTGCCGGAAGCGCGCTCTGCCCGAACAGGCCTGCCCAGATATACATCTCGACGTCCTTGTAGCCGAGCTCCTGGAAAGTCGGCACGTCGGGGAAGCTTGCGATGCGTTGCGCGCCGCAATTGCCGAGAACGCGCAGCTTGCCGTCGTCGACCTGCGGCTTCAGCGTGCCGGGCGCCGCCGCGATCGCCTGCACGGTACCACTGAGGATCGCGGTCAGTGCGGGACCTGCGCCGCGGAATGGCACATGCAGCAGCTTGATGTCGGCGCTGACGGCAAACATCTCCATCGCAACGTGCAGCGTGCCGTAAGGCCCCGACGAGCCGTAGGTGATCTGCCCGGGATGCTTCTTCGCGTCGTCGACGAATTCCTGCACGGTCTTCCACGGCGCCGACGCCGGCACTGCGAGCAGCGTCGGATCGGCAAGCACGCGCGCGATCGGCGTGAACTGCGAGACCTCATAGGCGGCCGGCCGGTTGAACAGCCGGTCCGCTTCCGGCAGCACCGCGAGCGAGGACAATGTCATCAGAAGCGTGTAACCATCCGGCTCGGCGCGCGCGGCAGCTGCATTGCCGATCGATCCGCCGGCGCCACCGGCACGATTGTCGACGATGACCGACTTGCCGAGGATGCGCTCCAGCGCCATCGCGACGGGACGCGCCGCAAGATCGGCCTGGCCGCCGGCCGGAAACGGCACGATCATGGTGATGTTGCGCGAGGGATAGCTTTGCGCGAAGGCGGCGCGCGTCAGCGCTGTTTGTGCAAGCGGCGCAAGCGCCGCGGCACGCAAGAGATCGCGTCGGTTCATAATCAGCCCCTCCCCCGTCTTTGTTGTTTCCAGCAGAGTAGCGCGACGACGCGCACGAACGAAGGTACCACCGTGCCGCATCTGTGCATTTGGTGCCAAGCGATGGCAACATTTGCGAACTGTTATCCCTGCATCTCAAAGCGCAGGAACGGATCCCGCCGCGCGTGATTGAATTCGCGGGAGACCACGGGATGAACGAGATTGGCACGATCGATGGCGCACTGGACGAGATGCTGGTGAATCTCGCCGACATTGTGCTGCGGCTTGCAAAGCCGGATCTGACGCGAACGCCGGAGGCACGGCGCGCGCTGGTGCTATCAGTCAATCAATATTCAGCCTGCACCGCGCGCTCGAGCGATCCGCGAGTGCATGAGCTGAAGGCGCAGCTGGAAGAAACGCTGAAACCGAATCTGCGCGTGGTTGTCAGGGATGGGATGAAGTTGTCCTAGCTCCACCTACTTCCACAACGTCATTGCGAGCGCAGCGAAGCAATCCAGAACCCCACCGCGGAAAGACACTGGATTGCTTCGCTGCGCTCGCAATGACGAGGTTATGGGAGCAGCGTACTCTCTCTACCAGCTAGCCCACCTTCGCGCGCTTCTTCGTCTGCCGCCTGCATGTGCCCGGCAATTTTGCCGCGAGAAACTCGGCAAGCACCTCGACGCGCGCGGGGCGCGGGCCGCCGGGTGGGGTGACGAGATGCACGGCGCCTTCGGCCTGCTTCCAGTCCTTCAGGATCACCTCTACCTCGCCGGATGCGATGGCCTCACCGACGATGAACTCGGGAAGATCGGCAATGCCGAGCCCGGCGAGCAGCGCCGGCATTACCGCCTCGCCATTGTTGACGCGCAACTGCCCTGCGGGACGAACGCTCGCCTGCTCGCCCGCACTGTTGGTGTAGTGCCAGATGTTGGGCGTGGAGAGATAGGCGTAGCTGAAGCATTTGTGCTCGGCGAGATGCATCGGATGCGTCGGCCGGCCGTGGCGCTTGAGATACGACGGCGCGGCGACCGTGTAGCGCGGCATGGTGAAGAGCCGCCGCGCGATCAGCGAGGAATCCGGCAGCCGCGCGATGCGCAGCGCGGCATCAAAGCCCTCACCGATCAGATCGATGGTGGCATCGCTCAGGTGCAGATCGACCGAGACCTCCGGATAGGTCTGGAAGAACTCCGGCAGCAAGGGCGCGACCGCCTTCACGCCGAAGGTCATGGGCACGGCGAGCCGCACCAGCCCACGCGGCGCGACGGACTGGGCCAGCGCCTCGTTCTCCGCCGCCTCGCCATCGGCCAGCAAACGCGTCGCCCGTTCGGCGAGCTTGTGGCCGGCGTCTGTCAGCGCGAGCCGGCGCGAGGTGCGATTGAACAGCCGCGCACCAAGCCGCTCCTCGAGCCGCGTCACCGCCTTGGAGACGGTCGCCTTCGACATCGCAAGCTCGCCGGCCGCGGCTGCAAATGACCGTAATTCCACGACTTTTGCGAAGATCGCGAGCGCCTCGAAATCCGGAAGTTTTGCCATGGGTGCCAGCCCGTCAGTGACGTTTATGGAAACAATTCGTTTCGACAGTTTCTATTTCTATACCACAGGTGACAGCATATCCAAGGGGTCATCAGACATTCAGGGAATGGAGAAATCCAATGATCAAGAAGCTCTCAGGAAAGGTTGCTCTCGTCACCGGCGGCTCGCGCGGCATCGGCGCGGCCTCCGCCCGCGCTCTCGCCATGAAGGTGCCGACGTCGCCATCAGCTACGTCGCTTCGCCCGACAAGGCCGAAGCCGTGGTCGCCGAACTGAAGACCAAGGGCGTGAAGGCGCGTGCCTTCAAGGCCGACCAGGCCTCGGTCGGCGACGTCGAAAAGCTTGTCAACGACGTCGCCAGGGAATTCGGCCGTCTCGACATCCTCGTCAATAATGCCGGCGTCGCCGCCGGCGGCGCCATCGACGATCCCAAGGCCGACACCGCGGCACTGGCGCGCCTAGATGCCGTCAACGTGCACGGCGTGATCGCGGCGATCCGCACCGCTTCGCAATTGATGGGTGAAGGCGGCCGCATCGTCACCGTCGGCTCGATGCTCGCCGACCGCGCCTCGTTCCCCGGTCTTGCCGACTACGTCGCCACCAAGGCCGCAGTGGTCGGCTACACCAAGGGCGCGGCCCGCGATCTCGGTCCGCGGGGCATCACCGTCAACGTGGTGCAGCCCGGCTCGATCGACACCGACATGAATCCGAAGGACGGCGGCGAGTTCGCCGAGACCCAGCGCAAGCAGCACGCGCTGCAGCGCTTCGGCCAGCCCGAGGAAGTCGCAGCCGGCGTCGTCTTCCTGGCGAGCCCGGAAGCTTCCTTCGTTACCGGCACCGTGCTCAACGTCGATGGCGGCTTCGGCGCGTGATCCGGACCTAGACAAATTCAAGCAAGGAATCACGAACATGATCGAACTCAGACCTTTCGCAAAGCTCGGCGGCGCCGATCACGGCTGGCTCAAGGCGAAGCATCATTTCTCCTTCGCTGGCCATTACGATCCCGAAAACATGGGCCACGGCGCACTGCGCGTCTGGAACGATGACGAGATCGCGCCGAACACCGGCTTTCCCGCTCATCCCCACGCCAACATGGAAATCATCACCTATGTGCGCGAAGGCGCGATCACCCATCAGGACAGCCTTGGCAACAAGGGCCGCACTGAAGCCGGCGACGTGCAGGTGATGAGCGCGGGAAGCGGCATCCGCCACTCCGAGTACAATCTCGAGCCGACGAAGACCAAGATCTTCCAGATCTGGATCGAGCCGGTCGGGCGCGGCGGCCAGCCGACCTGGGGCTCAAAGCCGTTTCCGAAGGCAAACCGCAACGGCAAGCTCGTTACCATCGCCAGCGGCTTTCAGGCTGACAAGGAGGCGCTGCCGATCCGCGCCAATGCGCGGGTGCTCGCGACTACGCTGAAGGCAGGCGAGAGCGCGGAGTACGAGCCGCAAGGCTCGCGTCACCTCTATCTCGTGCCGGCCGCCGGCGCAGTCGAGATCAACGGCCTACGCATCAATGCCCGCGATGGCGCCGCCATTCGCGACGAGGAGAGCCTGAAGATCACGGCGCTCGAAGACTCCGAGCTGGTGCTGGTCGACGCGGCGTAACAACGCTCTCCGTCATGGCCGGGCATAGCCGTCCGTAGGACGGTGTCGCTTCCGCTCGCCTATGTCCCGGCCATCCACGCCTCTCTGCACGGAAAACAAGTACGTCGATGCCCGGGACTTCTGGCGCGAAGACGCGCTTCGCGCTTTTGCCCGGGCATGACGGCCCAGCATTTCTTTCAACATCGATCACAACGGAGACCACCCATGGCTAAAGTTCTCGTCCTCTATTATTCGGCCTACGGCCACATCGAAGCGATGGCCAACGCAGTTGCCGTAGGCGCGCGCGAGGCAGGCGCCACCGTCGATATCAAGCGCGTGCCCGAGCTCGTGCCGGCCGAGGTCGCCAAGGCCTCCTATTACAAGCTCGACCAGGCTGCTCCGGTCGCCAAGGTCGAGGACCTCGCGAATTACGACGCGATCATCGTCGGCACCGGCACCCGCTTCGGTCGGATGTCCTCGCAGATGGCGAACTTTCTGGACCAGGCCGGCGGGCTCTGGGCCAAGGGCGCGCTGCATGGCAAGGTCGGCGGCGCCTTCTCCTCGACCGCGACCCAGCATGGCGGCCAGGAGACCACGTTGTTCTCGATCATCACCAACCTCCTGCATTT
The DNA here is from genome assembly GCF_024199885.1 of Bradyrhizobium sp. CCGUVB23. Classification (NCBI taxonomy): domain Bacteria; kingdom Pseudomonadati; phylum Pseudomonadota; class Alphaproteobacteria; order Hyphomicrobiales; family Nitrobacteraceae; genus Bradyrhizobium; species Bradyrhizobium sp. CCGUVB23. The sequence goes on along the minus strand of NZ_JANADQ010000001.1, from coordinate 5,807,623 downwards.
CGGCATGGTCGTGGTCGGCCTGAATTACGGTTTTGCCGGTCAGATGAAGCTGGACGAAGTGACGGGAGGCGCGCCCTACGGCGCCACCACGATCACCGGCGGCGACGGCAGCCGCCAACCCAGCGCCAACGAGCTCGCCGGCGCGCGCTATCAAGGACGTGTGATCGCGGAGACCGCGAACAAGCTGCATGGCTGATGCGTTCGGGGCGGCGTTCTCTTTTGCGGATGCCGCCCCATCTCAGCGTGCAGGAGCAACGCATGGCCTTCGAAATTCTTCTGATGGCGCAGATTATCCGCAAGCCCGTCCAGGCACTCGCCCGGCGCTGGTATTGCCGCGGCCTTTTCCGAGCCGCGCGCGGCCGGCTTCATTGCGCCGAATGCACGGGACAGTGAAGCGCGCCCGGCTAGCGCGCAGCGTTGCCCATCGCGCGGTTCGCAAGAGCGGCTAGCCGCGGATGGCGGCGCAGGCCCTGGGCTGCATGATCGCGCAGCGCATAGGGCACGCCGCGCCAGGACAACGCGACGCTGACGTCTGTCAGCGGGAGCGGCACGGCGCAGAAGCGACGCTTGTAGTCGTGATTGCCGATGCTGAGATCGAAACGGCGTACGCCCTGCTGGTGCAAGGCCGCCATCGTCCGCTCGGTCACGAGCAGACCCGGCGAGCAGGCCGACCACGGCCTACCGGCATTGCTGATGCGCAGCAGATAGTAGGTCGCGCCGTATCTCAACCCCAGCGAGGTCGCGATGATGCCCTCGTCGCACACCAGCGCAGAGACGATCGCATAGCCTTCGGCAACGCCCTGCCGGACCACGTCGCGATAGAATTTCGCGTGAGTCTCGTCGCTGAGAACAAATTTTCGCCCGAGCTGCTTCATGCGCCGCTGCTGCTGGACGTCCATCGCATCGAGTAACATCAGCGCATGATCGACATCGGTCGCGATCTCGAAACGCGCGCCGGCGTGACGGCTGAAGACGCGCCAGCAGCGAGGCAGTTGCATGCGCTTGATCGAGGTGCGGTAGTCCGAATAATCGTCGCCCGTCAGCACCAGATTGCCGTTGAGCGAGCAGGATCCGACGCGACCGAGCGACACGAGCGGGTTCGGCTTGCCGCCCACATAGGCCGGCATCTTCTGCAACCGCAACAGATCGAAGCGATCCGGCAACGCGCGCAAGCCAGTGACCAGCGCATCGCCGATGGCGCGCGCGCCGGCCGCATCGCATGCGGCGCCTGGCGCCAGAATCGGCGCGTTGTTGTCGGACGCGCCGAGATCGGCGAACTCGACGATGCGTACGCCGCCCTTGCTGCGGCTGATCATCGGCACCAGCGCGATGGCGCCGCCGTTCGCGTCATCCGAGATCACGGCGATCAGCGGAGAGACGTTACGGAACGCGTCGTACCAGGCGGCGAGCCAGTCACCATGCTGGAATGCCGTGCGATGGCCCGCACCCAGGCGCGACGCGGCCTGCTTCCAGTCGCGCACGAAATCGATCGCGATTCCGGACGCGCTGGTCACCCGACCGTCTAATTGCTCGACGCTGAGAAACGCCATCCGCCCTGGGCACACAGTTGCTGAACGTTTCCAGATGAATAGCGTTTTGTCGCCAACCACAAGTTACGTCGCTGCTTATCGTTAAGCTGATACCGTCGCGCTCCCACGCAGAACGGCTCGTGTCCCGATCTGAGACGTACGGAGCCTCGTCGCCCTGCGACAAGCCGTCGGCGGCTCAGGACTCCGCCTTGTCCACGCATTGGAACCTGGCAAGAAAGTGCAGGCCGGCGGCCGCGAGCACGAACATGAACCAGGTTGGATTCTGCCGGTCGAGCAGGAACGTCTCGGTCGTCCCGTAATACAGGCCGAACAGCCAGATCGTCAGGAAGAGCTTTGCCAGCGCGCCGCTGCGACTGCCGCGCTGCGCCGCCTGGAAATTGTTGAGCGGGGTGAAGACGAAAATCAGGATCACGAGCAAAAGGCCGGGCAGGCCGATGGTGACGGCGAGATCGAGATAGCTGTTGTGGCTATGCGCCGCAGACACCGCCCATTCGGCGCCTTTTGCGGTCTGCCGCTCGGTGACGTCGTCCCAGAACGCCGCGTAGCCATGGCCGAGGATCGGCTTCTCGGCCACCGCGGTGAGCGCAAACTCCCAGATGTCGCTGCGGCCGGTGAAGGTGGGATCGACCGGGAGGGCCCGGGTGATCGACGCCAGTGTAGGGCTTGCGACGCTGCCGACGGTGAGCAGGTTCATCACGATCAGCGGCGCGAGGCAGATCAGCCGCTTCAGCCAGAGGCTGCGGGTAAGGTAAACGACCGAGGCCAGCACGTAGATCACGAGACACAGCACCGACGAGGTCTTACCGCCGGTGAAGATCAGGAAGATGCCGGCAAGCGCTGCGATGACGGGTCCCATCACCAAGGAGCCGACGGCGGTGAGATAGATGCCGAGATAGACGAGGCAGCTCATCACCGGCGAGGCGACGTTCTTGTGGCCGAAAGTGCCGCGCCAGTCGCCGGCAAGCTGCGGCTCGGTGATATCGGCCGCGGTGTGGATCGAGAGCTGCGGCGCCAGCATGACGCCGAGATAGCACAAAGCGAGCAGCACGAGGGCGGCGAGCCCGAGGCACCGGTTGAAGCTCTTCTGCGTCGGCGGCAGCAGCGGCAGCAGGATGGCGAGCGCGGACACGCTCGCCGTCAGCACGAAACGCTGCGCGGACACGCCGCGGTTCTCCGAGAAGACGATATTGATCAGCATCCAGCCGACGAAACAGAGATGCAGCGGCGTCACGAGGGTCTTAAGCGACGGCGCGTCTTGCGCGAACGTCAAGAGCACGGCAGCGGCGGCGAGCCCCGCAAAGGCGATATAGGACAGCGCCATCCGGCCCGAGGCGGCGGTGGCGAGGTCGGCATTGCGCAAATCCGGGAACGGTTCCAGCGTCACCAGCACCAGCAGCAGCGCCGCAACGGCAAGGACGCAGCGCGCGGCCTCGAGGACGTTGAGCCCGGCGACGAATGCGCGCAGGCCCTGACCGAGCGGCCGGGCCCCAACGCCAGTCATGTCAGCCGCACTGCGATCCATCGGTCACCCTTAACTGACCCGTGCTAACCTTTCGTCAACCAGCCGGCTTGCCGGACACGCCTCGGGTCGGGGGTTTAACGCTAATATGCAAAAGCCGGCTTTGAGCGCCCTTTGCTGCAAAGCTTTGACCCTTATCTGGCTATCATCAGTGGCGACCCAAGCCGCCATCGTGCGGCGCCGGGGCCCATATGCGGCCTGGTTAACGAACCATTAAAAACGCAGCTCCAGACGACGAGGCGTCAAATTGACCACCACCGGCGCCATCCTTGACCCTCCGCTGGGCGAGCCGTCGCCCGCCGAGGAGCGCGCCAATCGCACTGCACGTTCGGCCAGCTTCGTCTCCATCGTCATTCCCGCCAAGAACGCCGCCGCCTATATCCGCGAGACGATCGACAGCGCGCTCGCGCAAAGCGCGGATGTCGGCGAAGTCATTGTCATCGACGACGGCTCGAGCGACGACACCGTAGCGATCGTCAGATCCATCCGCGACAGCCGGCTGCACCTGGTCGCGAACGAGCTCACGGGCGTCTCGGCGGCGCGAAATCTCGGCGCACGCACCGCACACGGAGATTGGCTGCTGTTCCTCGACGCCGACGATCGTCTACGCTCCGGCGCAGTAGCCACGCTGGTCGCGGCCGCGAAGGCCGCGCCCGCCGCCGTCCTCGTCTATGGCGACTACGATCTGATCGACAGTGATGGACGGCCGATCGGCCGGCGCGACCTCCTGCAAGGACGCAAGAAGCCGTCAGGCGATGTGCTCGCGCGGCTCGCGCGCGGCAACTTCATCGTCAATGGCGGCATCATGCTGGTGCGCGCTGACGCGTTCCGGACGTCGGGCGGGTTCGACGAGCGGCTCAAGTTTTGCGAGGACTGGCATTGCTGGTGCCGTCTGGCCGCGATCGGCGACTTCCAGTTCGTGCCTGCGCTGCTGCTCGACTATCGCCTCCACACTGCCAACACCATGAACGCTGCCGCGCGCTCGCCGCGCGACTTCTTTCCGGCAGTAGAGCGCATCTTTGCCGACGAGTTGATCCTCGGCAAGCTCGCGCCGGAGAGCCGGCCGGGCCTGCGGCAGGCGGCCGAGATCCATCTTATCACCTATGCGGCGACCCAGGCCGTCCGCTTCGGACGCTATGGCGATGCCCTGAGCTATATGCGCATGGTCGGGCAGCGGTCGCTCACCGCGCTGCCGCGATCGCTCGCGAAGCTCGTTCTCGCCCGCTTCGGTATCTAGGCTTCAGGAGACGATCTTCGAGGCCTCATACGGCCGCTGTTCGATGCCGAAGGCTGCGAGCGCGCTGCCGAACGCGACCATCACGGGATGCATCGCGACGACGGCTTTGGTCGTGAACGACAAGCGCGCCGCGCGGACCAGCGACAGCGGCAGTCTTCCCAGCATCGCCGTAAAGACACGCGTTCGCGCCGCCGCAGTCTTTGCCGCCTTGAACTGCACCCGATAGTTGATCGCGCCGATGCGCAGGCCACGCTTTGCGATCCAGACGAGGCTGGTCCGGCCATGCGGCACGGTCTCGGTGATTACGGCTTCCGCGGTCCAGTGGAATGTCATGCCGGCGTTCCGGCACCGCACGAAGAAATCGCAGTCGCCGCCGCCGAGGAAATTGAATCGGAGGTCGAAGGCCGGAGTGCCGAGCCGGTCGAACACCGAACGCGTGATCAGGCAATTGCCGCAGCCATAGATCAGCGGCACCGCGCCGCTGTAATCATAGGCCGGACAGAAAGCGGGATGGCGCGCGAGCCACGGCTTGCTGTCGTCGTCGAAGAGCGGCAGCACCGGACCGCCGACCACGTCCGCGCCGGTCGCTTCCGCAGTACGAACCATCAGCTCGAGCCAGTCGGGCGAGGCGATCTCGTCGTCGTCGATCATCAGGAAGCGGGTGGCTAGCGGAAACAACACCTGCGCGGTCTCGAAGGCTGCGTTGATTGCCTGACAATTGCCCTGCCGCTTCTCGACCAGGCAGATGCCCTGGAGTTTCCCGGCATCCAGGTACTCGGCGGCGACCGGCGCACTCTCGCGCCGCGTGGCGTCGTTCTCCACCATGACCACGGCGAAGGAGCGCGGCGTGCGCTGGCCCGCCAGCGATTCCAGCGTCAGCCGCAAATGCTGCGGCCGGCGAAAGCAGGGAATGCAGACGACGGTGCCGACCGACAGGTCGAGAACGCGCGAACTCGCGGCAATCTCCCGGTTGGGGTCGCGCACGGCGTCGGTGATGCGGCTCGTGGACAGCTCGGTCGGGATCAGGGTCATGATATCGTTGAATGGCCGAGATGTGTTGAAAAACCCCTGCTCCAGGACGGCACAGCAAGCTTGCTGCGAAACACAGATGTCCCAATATGGCGCTGTCCCGCGGAACGTTGCCTCATGCCGAATGACGCCGTTGCGCGCGGTGCAAGTGCGTAAACCGAGGGATCCAGCCTCGCCTGCAAGCTCATCGTCATCCACATCGCCGCTTTCACGGTTTTTCCTTGCGAATTTGCATCGAGGTGCTTCTGCAATTTTCGAACCAGCGCGCAGCCGCGGTACGATGCGGACGATGCCGTAGTTAACGGACCCTCGCATTAACTCAACCGTAAGCACCGCAACCAATCGCGCTCCGGCGGCATCGAATTTGCTCTTCGAGCGTGCGAGAGATTCCCTGTAATTTGAAACGAACCCGCGCGATTGAAGAACATGAATAAACAAGCCACGATCGATTTCGCGACTACGACCCGCATTGATGCGAGCGCCAGAACTCCGCCGGCACACACAAAGGCACTGCTCGACCTCGTCTCGGGCGAGGCGCGCGACAGCCTGCTCGCCGTTCACGACGTCCTGCGCCGCGAGCTGCCGCCACGTCAGCTCGCGATCTACGAGGCCGGCGGCGGCTCCAGCAGCTTCCTGCCGCTGGAGATCCTCAACCGCGGCCACGTCACCGTCGTCGATATCGACGAGGACCAGATCCGCAACAACGACTATGCCCAGGAAGCGATCCTCGGCGACGTCCAGACCTACCGCTTCAAGCCGGAGAGTGTCGATCTCGTCATCTGCTACAACGTGATCGAGCATCTGCCCGACGTCGAGGCCGCGCTGAAGAATTTCTGCGAGGCGTTGAGGCGCGGCGGGATGATCCTGATCGGCGCGCCCAATCCGCGCTCGCTGTCCGGCGTCGTCACCAAATATTCGCCGCACTGGTTCCACGTCTGGTTCTACCGCCATGTCCGCGGCATCAAGAATGCAGGCGAGCCGGGCGAAGCGCCGTTCCCGACCTTCTTCCACCCGCTGGTGACGCTTCCCAATCTCGAAGCATTTGCGGATGCGCACGGGCTCGAGACGATCTACCGCCGCGAGGTCGAAAGCCCGCGCTATCCCGAGATGCGCAAGCGCAAGCCGCTGTTCGCCGCTCTCGTCGATGCCGGCGTAGCGGCGCTGAATTTCATGCTGCCGCGCGGCACCGACGTGCGACGCGGCGACTATCACGTCATCCTGCGAAAACGCTGACGACCATGACGACGGCGCGCTACGATATCCGACACGCGGGCCCTGCCCGCGACGCCGCGCCGTCGGACACGTGCACGCTCCACCGCGTGCGCGGTAACGAACCGTTAATCTCCGGGGGACTGCGGCGGTTGAAGCGTCACAACGACGCGCCGCGCGCTGACATGCGCTTAAACGCTTTGTTTGCCATTTCGGTGAATAGTCCCTCAATGAGTATGGTTAATTTTCCCTGCTGCGTTTGTTCAGCGCCTATATCCGGGGCGCAGCGCGTAACCCGAAGAGTAGCCCCTCAGCCTGCGGCAGTTGGAGTGAAAGCTGGGGATCATGCTTGACTATGACCAGCCGATAGAGCGATCGAAGCGAGCGGTCGGGCAACCCGCGCCATCGGCCGGCTTCAACGTGCTCGAGCTCGTCCATCTGCTCTGGCGGCGCAAGGCTGCAATCGCAGCCGCCGGTCTGATCGGCGCGAGCCTCGCGGTCGCCGTCGGCAAGAGCCTGACGCCGCGCTACACCGCAACCGCCCAGCTCTATGTCGATCCGCGCGAGCTGCAACTCGTCGACCGCGAGCTGACGCCGCGCGCGCAGGACGTTTCCGGCATGTCCATGGTGGTGGAGAGCCAGGCGCGCCTGATCACCTCCAACAGCGTCCTCCTCCAGGTCATCCAGCAGGCCAATCTCGAGAAGGACCCCGAGTTCGGTGGCGGCGACGGCGGGAGCCTGATGTCGTCGCTGCTTGGCCTGATCGGTCTCCAGGGCCGCGCTCCCTCCGCGGACGACAAGAAGGAAGTTCAGCTTGGCGCCCTGGAGGCGCTGAATCGGCGCATCACGATCCGCAAGACCGAGAAGAGCTTCATCGTCGACGTCGAGGTCTGGTCGACCGATCCGGCGAAGGCGGCGATGCTCGCCAACACGCTGACCAACGTCTATCTCGCGGAGTCGCGCAACTCGCAGGCTTTGGCGGCGCGGCGCGCCACCAACGACCTGTCCGGCCGGCTGAAGGAGCTGCGCGAGCGGCTGCGTACGGCCGAGACGGCGCTGGCGACCTACAAGGCGCAGAACAATTTCGTCGGCACCCAGGACACGCTCATCAGCGACCAGCAGCTTTCCGCCAGCAACCAGCGGCTTGCCGCGGCGCGCGCGGCGACACTGGACGCGCAGGCGCGCTACGACCAGATCGAGGCGAGCCGGCGCACCGCGACCGATGCCGGTGCCATTCCGGAAGCCCTGCAATCGCCGACCATCGCGAATTTGCGCGCTCAATATGCCGATGCGCGCAAGAAATACGCGGAGCAGGCCGCCGAGCTCGGGCCGCGGCATCCGGCGCTGCGCCAGACCGAGAAGCAGGTCGAGGATCTCAAGCGCACCATCAACGAGGAGATCGACCGCTTCGCGCAGGCTGCCAAGAACGACCTGACGCGCGCACGCGACTACGAGGCGTCGCTGAACCGGGCGCTGGAGACGCAGAAACGGCAGAGCGTGCAGCTCAGCCAGGCCGCGGTGCGTCTGCGCGAGCTCGAGCGCGAGGCGGAAGCCAGCCGCGATGTCTATCAATCATTCCTGAAGCGCTCGCGCGAGACGGAGGAGCAGGAAAGCCTGAACACATCGGCGGCCCGCGTGATCGGCGAGGCCACTGTGCCGCAGCGGCGCTCGTTCCCGCCGGCGATGAGCCTGTTCGCCATGATCGGCTTCCTGTTCGGCTCGCTCGCCGCCGCCGGCTGGTTCGTCGCCGTCAGGCAACTATCCGCCGGCGCAATGGAGCCGGAGCCGACCCGCCGCGAGCGCACGGTAGTCCCGGAGGCTCCCAAGGCACCGGTCGACGACGCCTCCGCGCCACAGGCGCCGCCGCTGACGCTGGTCGAAAAGCCGCTGATCGCACGCCTCCAGGAAGCCGACGTCATGCGCACGCTCGGCGCCATCCTCGCCGTCGGCAATACGGTCGATCTCACCCGGCTGGGCTGGCCGACCCTCCGTCCTGGATTTCCGCTGACGACGCTCATCAACGCGATGCGCGATATGCGCGCCACGGCGACGCGGCATGCGGCAGGCAAGACCATGCCGGTGATTGCGATCGTCGGCGCCGGGGCGACGGCCGACCGCAGCGTCGCCGCGCTGAACTTCGTGCTCGCTGCCGCTCGCGACGGCACGCGCGTGCTGATGATCGACACCGATCACCAGGCCCACCAGCTCTCCAGCAAGATTAGCCGCCCCGGCAAGAGCGAGCCGGGCCGCTTCGGCTGGCTCTCGATCGGCAACAAGGCCTCGCGCGAGATCAAGACCGCGAACGGCATTTCTGTGCTGCCCGTCGCCGACGGCGATGCCGGCAAGGCCGCCGAGGCCATCCGCAAGGCTGTGGTGCAGGCACGTTCCGCAGGCGGCACCGATCTCGTGATTCTCGATGGGCCGGCGATGCCGCTCAACGCCGCCGACCGCAAGCTGCTCGATGCAGCCGACGCGCTGGTGGCCGTGCTGCCCACTCACCTCGACATCAACGAAGCCATGGAAGACATCCTCACCGCGCTTGGCGCTGCCGAGCGCAAGCTCGTCGGTGTCATCCTCAACGAGCTCAATCCCGCGACCCAATCGCGCCAGCGAGACAAACAATATGCTTGAGCGCCGCGTCAATCAGGTCGGACGCACCGCAACGGCCGAGGTCCCACGGATCACCGTCGGTGGTCTTCGCATGGCCGCACTCGACCTGGAAGCGACCGCCGATTTCATGATCGAGGCGACCGACCCGCGTCATCGCGTCGGCCGCCCGCTCTATCTGACCTCCGCCAACGGTGAAGTGCTGGCGCGCTGCTCGACCGAGCCGCAAACCGAGCGCCTGTTCCGCTCCGCCGACCTGATCAATGCCGACGGCCAGCCGCTGGTCGCGGCTTCCAAGCTGCAATCCTGGTTCCCGCTGCCCGAGCGCGTCGCGACCACCGATCTCTTCCATGTCGTCGCCCGCAAGGCCGAGGCCGCCGGCCGGACGTTCTACATGCTGGGCGCCAGCGAGGCCGAAAACGCTGCTGCGGTCGCCAAGGTTCAGAAGATGTATCCGAACCTCAAGATCGTCGGACACAGTCACGGTTATCTCCGTGGCGATGCGCTGCGAGCCAAGGTCGACGAGATCAACATGCTCGCGCCGGATTATCTCTGGGTCGCACTCGGCGTTCCCTTCGAGCAGGCCTTCGTCGAGGAGTACACGCCACACCTCACCAATGTCGGGATCATCAAGACCGCGGGCGGCCTGTTCAATTTCCTGTCCGGCAGCCGGAGCCGCGCGCCGAAATGGATGCGGACGATCGGGCTGGAATGGGCCTGGCGCACCCTGCTCGAGCCGCGGCGCCTGTTCTGGCGCTATCTGACCACCAATCCTCGCGCGCTCTATCTCTTGTTCAGCCGCAATCGGCCGTTCAACCGCTAGCGTAGCCGCACGACGAGGCTTCTGCTAAACTCGCGTTAGGCATCTGTAGACTCCGCGCCTTGCCAGGCGGCAGCCTTGGCGGCTAGAACACTCCAACGCGGTCGGCGCCGGCAAATGCCCAGTCGCCTGTTTTTTTCGCGTGGCCGACGATGAGGTCGGCCTGAATGGCTCGCCAGGATTTGCGCGAGCGGATTTTCTCACCGCGTCAAGGCCGTCACCAAGTTCTTAACTGATCGGCCTGTTTTCGGGCGCGGGACAGGGAGCACCGAAGCAATGCATCAGGCTCACCGCCTGGAGTTCGAGCGCGTGATGGACGAGTTCGCCCGCTGGCACGCCGTGCCCGAGGGCGAGCGCTCGCCGGCGCCGGCCTGGTGGTGGGGGCCCGCCATGGCGGTGGTCGACGACCATGAGCCGATGAGCGGCACATTGTGTTGCGAGCTTGGCTTGCACGAAAGCGCGAGCTTCGCCGACGGCGCGCGTGCGATCCTCGCGCTGTTCGTTGAGCAGACGTCGCTGACGGGGCCCCAGGATTTTCCAAGTAAGTCCGAGGGTGATGATCACGCCATTCGCGAGTTGCACCCGCTGCCGTCAGACGACAGCGCGTTTCAGCCGTGATGTGATCTCCGCCTCGTCACCTGCGCCCTGCTCGGGCTGGAGCGGCGGCGCCGTAGGTCGCAGCAGCTCGGCCATCTGCCGCGCCGGCAGCGGCTTTGCGATCAGGTAGCCCTGCATCTCGTCGCAGCCATGGGTCCGCAGAAACGCCTCCTGCTCGGCGTTCTCGACGCCCTCGGCGACCACCGTCATACCGAGCGCCTTGCCCATACTGATGATCGCCTGCGCGATCGCCTGGTCCTCACTGTCATGCGGCAGATCTCGCACGAAGGAGCGGTCGATCTTGATGGTGTCGATGGGGAAGTGCTTCATCAGCGACATCGATGAATAGCCGGTGCCGAAGTCGTCGATGGCAAGGCGAATGCCGCGGCTCTGGATCGCGTCGAGCACCTTCAACGCGCGCCCGACGTTGCGCATCATCATGCTCTCGGTGACTTCGAGCTGGAGCAGCACGGGCGACATGCCGCTCGCCGCGAGCGCCTCGTCGACATCCTGCAACAGATGCTCGTCGGCGAACTGCCGCGGTGACAGGTTCACCGCCATCGACAGCGGCAGCAGCCCGCGGCGCTGCCAGGCCATGGCCTGCGCGCAGGCCTCCTTCAGCACCCAACGGCCGATCGGAACGATCAGGCCGGTCTCCTCGGCGAGCGGAATGAACTGTGCCGGCGATATGCTGCCGAGTTCGGGATGCGTCCAGCGGAGCAGCGCCTCGACGCCGGTGATCTGGCCGGTCTCGATGTCCACCTTGGGTTGGTAGTTCAGTGCGAACTGCTCGCGCTCCAGCGCCCGGCGCAGCGCGCTTTCCAGCGACAGCCGCTCGATCGACTGCGTCTTCACCTCCTTGGAGAAGAAGCGATAGCCGTTCTTGCCGTCTTCCTTGGCGAGGTACATCGCCATGTCGGCATTCTTGGTCAGCGTCTGCGCGTCGGCTCCGTTGGCCGGATACATCGCGATGCCGATCGAGGCCGTGGTGTGACACTCGTGCCCGGCAAGCTCCATCGGCTGCGCGAGGGCCGTCAGGAGCCCGGTTGCAATGCGCTGGACGTCGTCGATCTCGCCGCACTGGTCGAGAATGACCACGAACTCGTCACCGCCCAGCCGAGCTACCACGTCGCTCGCCCGCAGCGCGCTGCGCAGCCGATCGGCGACTTCGAGCAGGAGCAGGTCGCCCGCCTCATGGCCGAGCGAATCGTTGATGACCTTGAACCGGTCCAGGTCGATGAACAGCAGCGCAAACCGATGTTCGTGGCGCAGCGCCGTATCGATCGCCGCGCGCAAGAGCCCGTTGAACGTCTCGCGGTTCGGCAGGTTGGTCAGGCTGTCATGGGACGCGAGATATTCGATGCGCTCGTCGGCCTTGTTCTTCTCGTCGGCGCGATCGAAATTCTCCATCGCGAAGGAGACGTTGTCGGCGAGGCGCTGGAGCAGCTCGACGAACTCGCCGGTGAACGCCGCGTGCTCGGTCGACATGTAGATCATGACGCCGACGGCCTGATCGTGTGCGATCAGCGGGAATGCGGCACCCGACCGTGCCCGGTCGTTGCGAACGATGGCATGGAAAGCGGCGACCCGGTCGTCGTTCAGATAGTCGTTGCTGATGCAGGGCTGCCGGGTGCGGAACGCCGTTCCGCTCATGCCACGGCCTTCGGGGCGCGCGGCGTCGATGGACAGCCTGACGTTCCGCGTCGTCTCGGAGGATGGTCCGGCGGTCGCCACAATCTCGAGCTGGTCGCTGTCGGCACTGGCGAGCGCGATGGTGGTCGAGGTGAACTTGCCGCCGAGCACCGCCGCTTGGCAGACCAGCTCGTACAATTCGGCCCGGGACTTCGCCCGCATGATCGCTTCGTTGGTCGCGCTCAGCGCCGCGAACATGAGCGTCAGGCGCTCCTTCTGCTCCTCGGTACGAGCCTTCTCTTCGGCGCGGTCGAAATTGGCGAGCGCGAAGGAGACGTTTTCCGCGAGGCGCTCCAGCAGCTCGACGAGGTCGGGCGTGAAGGTATCTTCCTCGGGCGCGAGGAACAGCAGGATGCCGATTGGCTCGCGACCTGCGCGCAGCAGCGGGAAGCTCGCCGCCGCACGGGTACCGTCCTCGTTCGCCTGGGTGCGCCAATGCTCGGAGCGCGGATCGTTCAGATAGTCGTTCATCACGCAGGGCCGCCGGGTCCGCACCGACGTGCCGATCAGGCCGCTGCCTTCGGGATGATCGACGGAGATGACGCAGCTGCGACCGAGCATTCGCTCGTGCTTGCGTCCCTTCGCCGCGACGACGCGGACGGATTCGCACTTCGGATCCATGATCGCGATGGTGGTCGAGGCGAACATCCCGCCGAGGACGGCAGCCTGGCAGGCGACCTCGAACAGCTCCTCGCGCGTCTTGGCGCGCATGATGGCTTCGTTGGTCGCGCACAGCGCCTCGAACATGCCGCCCAGCCTGTGGCGCTGCCTGTCGGCCCGAGCTTTCTCCTCCGCGCGGTCGAAGTTCTCCAGCGCAAAGGCGACGTTCGCCTGCAACCGCTGGAGCAATTCGACGAACTCCGGAGTGAATGTATCGCGCTCCACGGCATTGAAGAGGAAGACACCTTCGACCCGTCTGCCGTTGAACAGCGGCAAGGCCGCTGAAGAATGTATGCCGGCGCGACGCGCGCTTTCGTGCCATGGCTTGATGCGCTGGTCGGCCAGCAGGTCGTTGCTAATATAGGTCTGGCGGGTCCGGAAGGCGGTTCCGGTCAGCCCTCGTCCCTCCGGCACTGCGTCGGTGAGGGCGAAAGTGTAGTTGCGCAAATCTTCCGCATGCGGCCCATAGCTCGACGCGACACGGAGCAGTTCGGCGTCAAGATCGGCCAGAAAGATCGTGGTCGAGGCGAATTTTGCACCTTGTACCGTGGCTTCGCAGACCAGATCGAACAGTTCGGCACGCGATCGCGCGCGCAAAATCGCCTCATTGGTGGCGCTGAGCGCGGCGTACATCCGTGCCAGCCGCTCCTCCTCCTGGGCGATCCGTGCCTTGTCCGCCTCACGACCGAAATTCTCGAGCGCGAAGGAAACGTTCTCCGCCATGCGCAGCAGCAGGCCGACGATCTCCTGGTCCTTCGCCCAGGACCGACTGATGAAGAACAGCAGCACCCCGACGCTGTCGCCGCGCTTGATCAGCGGCGCGGCCACGCAAGCCGCGACGCCAGTATTGATGTTGGCCTGCTCCCACGGCGTTCCCTTGGTGCGGCTGGCTAGGTCGTCCTCGACGACCGGCCTCTGTGTCCGGAACACTTCACCGGAAATGCCGCGGCCGAATGGATTGTCGGGATCGATCGAGTAGCTGGCCTGGGTGACCAGTTCGAGATTCTCGCCCGTTCCGGCCACCGGCTTCAACCAGTGCGAACCCTGCTCACGGAGCAGGACGATGGTCGCAATCGACTTGGCACTGTGCACGGAGGCGTCACAGACGAGCTGGTACAGCTCGAGCTCGGTCTTGGCGCGCAGGATGGCTTCGTTGGTCGCGCTGATGGCGCTGAACATGCGGTTCAGCCGACGCATCGCCTTTTCGCCGCTGACACGTGCCGTTTCGCGCTCGAGATTTTCGAGCGCATAGGAGATGTTGGACGACATGCGCGTGAACAGCGAGACCATCTGCTCGTCGAGCGATCCGGCCTCGCTGCGGGTGACGAACAGCACGCCGATGCTCTTCCCATTGCAGATCAGCGGCAGCGCCGCGGCCGCACCGACGCCCGCCTTCATGACGCCATCGCGCCAGGCCAGCGAACGCGGATCGTTCAGGAAATCATTGCTGATGCACAGCCGCTGCGTGCGGAACGCCTCGCCGCCGACGCCTGATCCTTCCGGCGTGCCTTCCTCGATGGTGATGTTGATGGACCGCAGCCGGGCAACGTCCTCGCCGCAGCCGGCCGCAAAGCGCAGCCGCCGGCCATCCGGCTCGACCAGGAACACCGAGACCGCCAAAAAGTCACCGCTCGAAAACCCGGCGTCGCAGACCTTCTGGTACAGCTCCTCGGGCGATTTCGCATACAGGATGGCTTCGTTGATGGCACTCAACGCAGCAAACGTGCGCGCGAGGGTCGTCTGCAAGGTCTCAACTCCCGGGCATTCCTGCCATTTTTCCCGGGACTTTATCGGCGCCGACCGCCTAAGTGGTCGTTATTGCCTCCCGCAAACCCGCAATCAAAGTGAACGAGCTGCGAACGAGTGGCGCAAAACCATTCGCAAAACTACGGTGGAGGCGGCCTTTCGCACCAGCAGCGGCATCCGCGCACGGCTCCTTTACGGATTTGCAGCCCTGATTTGGTTTACGGGAGATTGATATCGCGCCTGCGCTTTGAGACCATGGCCCTCAACAACCAACGCCCGCCAAGGGCGGGCATCGAGGGAACGCCATGCCGATCGTCAAGGCCGACCGCCTCACGCGCGTCAGCGCCGCGCTGCTTCGGGCAGCCGGAGCGTCCGACGAGGAAGCCGACGCGGTCGCGACCGGTTGCGTCAACGCGAACCTCGCCGGCCACGATTCCCACGGCGTGATCGCCATCCCGACCTATATCGACCGCATCAAGGCCGGCCACATCGTGCCCGGCGTCCAATGGACGATCGTGCAGGAGACGCCGACCACGACCGTCATCGACGGCCACTGGGGTTTCGGCTTCCACGTCAACGCCAAGGCGATGGCGCTCACGATCGAGAAGGCGAAAGCCGCCAACGTCGCCGCCTGCACCGTATTCCGGCAGAGCCATGTCGGCCGGCTCGCCGCCTATCCGCTGATGGCGATGCGCGAAGGCATGATCGGGATTGCGACGGCGGACTCCGGCCGCTCGCCAAAACATGTGGCGCCGTTCGGCGGCCGCGAGGCGCGGCTCGGCACCAACCCGATCGCAATCGCGGTGCCGTCCGATCTGGAGGCGCCGTTCTATCTGGACATGGCGACTTCGGCAGTCGCCGCCGGAAAGATCCAGCTCGCGGTCGCCCGCGGCGAAGCGATCCCCACGGGATGGATCATCGACGCCGAAGGGCGGCACACCACCGACCCTACGCAGTATCGCAAAGGCGGCGCGCTGCTGCCGCTCGGCGGCAGCGAGGGCTACAAGGGCAGTGGCCTCGCCGCCATGGTCGAGGTGCTCTGCGGCCTGCTCACCGGTCTCGGCTTCGGTGTCGAGCCGACCGGCCGGCACAATGACGGATGCTTCATGGCGGTGTTCAACGTCGTCGCGTTTCGCCCCCTGAAGGATTTCAAGCGCGAGGTCGCCGAGTTCGCGCGTTACCTGAAGTCGACTCCGCCGTCGGAAGGAAGCCGCGGGGTATTCTATCCTGGCGAGGTCGAGCATCTGCGCGAAATCGAACGACTACGCGACGGCATCGCGGTCGAGGACGCGACCTGGGAGACGCTGTGCGCGCTGGCGCGCGACTACAAGCTCGAGCTCGACCTCGCCTGACGGAAAACGGAGAGAAGCAGCATGACGCGGCAGATGGTACTGGTCGGCTTCCTCCAGGCGCAGAACTGCACCAATCTGCCGAGTTCGTGGCGGCATCCGGACTCGCGCGACGATTCGATGTCGGCCGATTATTACCAGGAAATCGCGAAGATCCTGGAGGCCGGCAAATTCCATATGGCGTTCTTCGACGACCGCCTGGCGATGCCGGACCGCTACGGCAACGATCACGCGCACACCGTCGAATATGGCATTCGCTGCGTGAAGATGGATCCGCTGATCGTGCTGACCACCATGGGCATGGTCACCGACAGGCTCGGATTGGGCGCGACCTGCTCGACCACCTACTACGAGCCGTTCGACGTCGCGCGGCGCTTTGCGACGCTCGACCTGATGTCGGGCGGGCGCGCGGGCTGGAACGTCGTCACCTCGCTCAATGACGGCGAGGCGCTCAACATGGGCAGGGACTCCCATCCCGAGCACGACGCTCGCTACGACCGCGCCGACGAGTTCATGGAGGTCGTGCTCGGCCATTGGGACACTTGGGAAGACGGCGCGCTGATCATGGACAAGGCGAGCGGCCGCTTTGCCGATCCCGCGAGGGTGAAGCGGCTCGATCACAAGGGGCCGTTCTTCAAGTCGCGCGGGCCGTTCACCGTGCCGCGCTCGGACCAGGGCCATCCCGTGATCATCCAGGCCGGCGCCTCCGGCCGCGGGCAGCGCTTTGCCGGGCGCTGGGGCGAGGTGATCTTTACCGCTGCGCGCAATCTCGCAAGCGCCAAGGAAGGCTGCGCCGCCGTGCGGAATGAAGCCGCCCAAGCCGGACGCGATCCTGACGCGATGTTCCTTTGCAACCTGACCACGCCGGTCTGCGGCGCGACCAGGGCAGAAGCCGAAGACAAGATGGCGCTGATCAACGAGCTGCCGCTCCAGATCGACGCGCTGTCGCTGCTCGCGGAAGCCCTCAACTATGATTTCGCCTCCAAGGGTCTCGACGAGCCGCTCACGACCGACGAGCTGAAGAGCATGCAGGGCATCCTCGGCATTCGCGACGGCGTGCTGAAACTGTCCGGCAAGAGCAATCCGACCGCGCGCGACTTCGTCACC
This sequence comes from Bradyrhizobium sp. CCGUVB23, assembly GCF_024199885.1. Lineage (NCBI taxonomy): Bacteria > Pseudomonadati > Pseudomonadota > Alphaproteobacteria > Hyphomicrobiales > Nitrobacteraceae > Bradyrhizobium > Bradyrhizobium sp. CCGUVB23. Next base: position 5,790,501 of record NZ_JANADQ010000001.1, on the reverse strand, counting down.
TTCTCCGGCCGCGGCGGGGTGCAGGATGCAATGGTCGGCGGACCGAAGGAGATCGCCGACAGGTTCGAGGAGATGTTCGTCGAGCGCGGCTGCGACGGCTTTGTCATCGCCGCGACTTGCGTCCCGGGCTCCTATGCGGACTTCGTCCGCCACGTCGTGCCGGAGTTGCAGCGGCGCGGGCTGTTCCAGAAGGATTATCGCGGCAAGACGCTGCGGGACAATCTCGGGCTGAAGCGGCCGGCCGCCGGCGCGTGGAAGACTCAGCCGCGCGTGGCCGCGGAATAGATTTCGTAGGCTGGGCAAAGCGAAGCGTGCCCACCACTGTTCATAATCGGAGAGATGGTGGGCACGGCGCGAGAGCGCCTTTGCCCACCCTACGGCAGCGCACTCAAAACGGCAGCGCGACTCCGGTCTTGATCTCCTTCAGGATCACGTTGCTGCGGACGTAGCGGATGCCGGGAATCCGGAACATGAACTCGTCGAGGAATTTGTTGTAGGCCGCCATGTCCTGCACCACGACGCGCAGGTGATAGTCGGCATCGCCCGTGGTCGCAAAGCACTCCAGCACCTCGCGACGCTTCGTCACCCGCGACACGAACTCATCGACGAATTTGGCATCGTGCCGCTCCAGTGAGACATGCAGGACCGCCGACATTGTAAACCCCGCCCGCTCGCGCGCGACCAGCGCCGCATAGCCCTGGATGATTCCGGACTCCTCCAGCGCGCGCACCCGGCGCCAGCACGCCGAGGTCGACATGCCGACTTGATCGGCCAGCTGCTGGTTGGTGGCGCGGCCATCCTTCTGGAGATGGGCGAGAATCTGCGAGTCCTGCTCTTCGATCATGGAGGCACCTCAATCCGGATAATTCTACCAGACTTGGGCCAAGATCGCAAAAATATACCAATTAGCGCTCCCATTCAGGATGAATAGGTAAGACCTACCAGCCATCAGGGACTAACCTTCGCCTATCCGGCAGGGACGCCGCGCGAGGTCCACCATGGACGCCATTTCATCACTCGATGCTTACGAGCTCTCCGACCGCTACGACCGCGAGGACGGCCAGGTCTTCCTCACTGGCACGCAGGCGATCGTCCGCATCGCGCTCGATCAGGCCCGGCGCGATCGCGCCGCGGGGCTCAGCACCGCCGGCTTCATCTCCGGCTATCGCGGCTCGCCGCTCGGCGGCGTCGACCTCGAGCTGTGGCGTATCGAGGATCGCCTGAAGAGAGATCGCATCGAGTTTCTGCCCGCGGTGAACGAAGATCTCGCCGCGACCGCCGTGCTCGGCTCGCAGCAGGTCGAGACGCAAAGCGAGCGCGAGGTGCAGGGTGTGTTCGGGCTCTGGTACGGCAAGGGTCCCGGCGTCGATCGCTCCGGCGACGCGCTCAAGCACGGCAATGCCTACGGCTCCTCGCCGCATGGCGGCGTGCTGGTGGTCGCCGGCGATGATCATGGCTGCGTCTCCTCCTCGATGCCGCACCAGTCCGACGTCGCCTTCATGAGCTGGTTCATGCCGACGCTGCATCCGGCAAGCGTCAGCGAATATCTGGAGTTCGGCGAATATGGCTACGCGCTGAGCCGCTTCTCCGGCATGTGGGTCGGCTTCAAGGCGATCTCGGAGATCGTGGAATCCGGCGCCTCCGTCGCGTTGCGTCCGCCGCGCGACTTCCGCACGCCGGACTTCACGCCGCCGCCGGGCGGCCTGCACTATCGCTGGCCGGATCTGCCGGGACCGCAGATCGAGGAGCGGCTGGAGGCGAAGAAGCACGCGGTCTACGCCTTTGCAAAGGCCAACCCGATCGACCGGCACATCTACGACATCCCGCACGCGACCTACGGTATCGTCACCACCGGCAAGGCGCATCTCGATTTGATGGAGGCACTGCGGCTGATGGGCCTCGATGAGGCCGCCTGCCGCAGCATCGGCATCGACATCTACAAGGTCGGCATGGTCTGGCCGCTGGCGCTGCATGACGCGATGGAGTTCGTGAAAGGCAAGCGCGAGATCCTAGTCGTCGAGGAAAAGCGTGGCATCATCGAGAGCCAGTTCAAGGAGTATTTTTACGACTATCCCGGCGCAAAGCCGGAGCGCATGGTCGGCAAGCACGATGAGCGAGGGGCGCGGCTGATCTCCTGGATCGGCGAATTGTCGCCGCGCGCGCTCGCGGGCGTTCTGGCGCTGCGGCTCGACCCGATGTTTCCTGGGCTGAACCTCGGTGCACGCGCTGCCGCGCTGTCGCCGGAGGCGCAGCGCGTGATCACCGTCAGCGGCGCAACGCGCACGCCCTATTTCTGTTCAGGCTGCCCGCACAACACGTCCACAAAAGTCCCCGAAGGCTCCAAGGCGCTGGCCGGCATCGGCTGCCATTTCATGGCAAGCTGGATGGACCGCGAGACCTCGTCGTTGATCCAGATGGGCGGCGAAGGCGTGAACTGGGCGGCCTCGTCAAGGTTCACCGGCCACAAGCACGTATTCCAGAATCTCGGCGAAGGCACTTACTATCACTCCGGCTCGATGGCGATCCGGCAGGCGATCGCCGCGAGAGCCAACATCACCTACAAGATCCTGTTCAATGACGCGGTGGCGATGACCGGCGGCCAGCCGGTCGACGGCCCCGTCAGCGTGCACGCGATCGCGCACAGCGTCCGCGCCGAGGGCGTTTCGCGCATCGCGCTGGTGTCGGACGATCCCGCGCAATTTTCCTCCACCGACCTGCCCAGCGGCGTGACCATCCATCCGCGCGAGGAGATGGACGCCGTGCAGCGCGAGTTGCGCGAGGTCCTGGGAGTCTCCGTGCTGATCTATCAGCAGACCTGCGCCACCGAGAAGCGCCGCCGGCGCAAGCGCGGGCAGATGACGGATCCGAAGCGCTTTGCCTATATCAACGATCTCGTCTGCGAGGGCTGCGGCGATTGCTCGGTCGAGTCCAACTGCCTGAGCGTCGAGCCGAAGGAGACGCCGTTCGGTCGCAAGCGCCAGATCAACCTGTCGGCCTGCAACAAGGATTTTTCCTGCCTCAACGGCTTCTGCCCCAGTTTTGTGACCGTCGAAGGCGCCACGCGCCGCAAGAAAACGGCGAGCGACATCGACGCCGTGGGCCACGCCGCCGCGCTTCCCCTGCCCGCCCCAGCAACGCTCGAGCGGCCCTATGATCTCCTGGTCACCGGCGTCGGCGGCACCGGCGTGATTACCGTCGGCGCGCTGATCGGCATGGCTGCGCATCTCGAACGCCGCGGCGTCTCGGTGCTGGATTTCACCGGCTTTGCACAGAAATTCGGACCCGTGCTGAGCTACATCCGTCTCGCCGCGAGCCCGGAGGCGCTGCATCAGGTCCGCATCGATCAGGGCGCCGCCGACGCGCTGATCGGCTGCGATCTCGTCGTCAGCTCCTCGCCAAAAGCCTCCGGCACTTATCACCGGGGCACGCGCGCCGCGATCAACACGGCGGAGATGCCGACCGGCGACGTCGTGCGCTTCCGCGACGCCGATCTCGCCTCGCCCGCCCGCCTGCGCGCGATCCGCCAGGTGATCGGCGACGGCAATCTCGACACCATTAACGCAAACGCCCTGGCCGAGCGCCTGCTCGGCGATGCCGTCTATGCCAACATCATCATGCTCGGCTTTGCCTGGCAGCAGGGCCTCGTGCCGGTCTCGCTGCAGGCGCTGCTGCGCGCAATCGAGCTCAACGGCGTCGCGGTCGAGCGCAACAAGCAGGCCTTCGCCTGGGGCCGGATCGCCGCGGCCGATCCGGATCTTCTCCCCAAGCCCGAGGGCACTCCCGTCGCCGAGACGCTCGATCAAATGATCGACCGACGTGCCGAATTCCTGACTGCCTATCAGGACGCGGCCTATGCGGCGCGCTATCGGGCGATGATCGCGAAGGTACACGGTGCCGAATCCAGATTCGGCAACGCGGCGCTGACCGACGCGGTCGCGCGGTCCCTGTTCAAGCTGATGGCCTACAAGGACGAATACGAGGTGGCGCGCCTGCATATGCAGAGCGGCTTTCTCGACACGCTGAAGCGCGAGTTCGACGGCGATTTCAGGATCAATTATCATCTCGCGCCGCCTATCCTCTCCGCACGACGCGACGCGCGCGGCCGGCCGCGCAAGCGCGCCTTCGGGCAGTGGATCCAGATGCCACTCTCCGTGCTCGCTCGGCTGAAGGGCCTGCGCGGCACGCCGTTCGATCCGTTCGGCTACGCGGCTGAGCGCCGCGCGGAGCGCGAGCTGATCACCTGGTACGAGGGATTGATCGAGACGATGCTCGCCCGCCTCGATGCCGACACGTTGTCGGACATCGTCGCCATCGCCAAGGCGCCGATGGATATCCGCGGCTACGGCCCGGTGAAGGATGCCGCGATCGTAAAGGTCAAGGCCGAGGTGGAGACTCTGCTGGCGAACCTGCCTGCCTCACCATCGCAAAAAATGCTGAGCTACGGTTGACCGCGGCGGCAGCGAAGCTGCCGGCGCCGAAGTGATCGGCGCGTGGACTCTCAGGCGTAGGGGTTGATCAGCTTCTGCTGCTCGGCGCTGTGGTGCACGAGCATGTCGATGAAGGTCCTGACTTTCGCCGACAGATGATGGCGATGCGGATAGACCGCGTTCATCGACAGCTCGATCGGCCGGTATTCCGGCAGCAGGCGAACCAGGCGGCCGGCTTCGAGGTCATCGTGCACCAGGAAACCCGCGGCCAGGCAAATGCCGGCGCCTTGCAGCGCGACGGTGCGCAAGGCTTCACCGCTGTTGGTCACGAGAGTGCCGGATACGCGGACCGATGCCGGGTTTCCCTTGCGATCGAGAAAGCGCCATTCCTCGAAGGGATAGTTCAGATGGCGCACGCAATTATGGTCCGCAAGCTCCTCGAGTTGCTGCACGCGCCCGCGCGCCTCGATATAGGCGTGTGAGCAGCACAGCACGTGCCGCCAGGTCGCAAGGCTCCGAACGATCAGGCTCGAATCCGGCGGCGACGTCATGCGCAGCGCCAGATCAAACCCCTCTGCGATCAGATCGACATTGGCTTCGCCCATGCGCAAGTCGACCTTCACCTCCGGATAGGTCGACAGGAATTCGGCCACCACCGGCGCGACGAACGGCACCATGTGGGTGGCGATATGGATGCGCAGCGTGCCGCGCGGCGTCGATTGCAACGCGCCGGCGATGTCATCGGCCTGTTCGAGGTCGGCGAGGATCTGCGTCGAACGGTCGTAATAGGCCTGACCGATTTCGGTGAGGCTCACCTTCCGCGTCGTCCGGTTGAGTAGGCGCACGCCGAGCCGGTCCTCCAGCGCCTGGACGTGGTTGCTCACCATGGTCGTCGACATGTTGAGGCGACGGGCGGCGGCGGAGAACCCGCCGTTTTCAACCACCCGGACGAAGGCAGTGAGACTGGTGAAGCGGTCCATGATCGAGGCTCCGATTATCCGCTGCCGCTGGATAATGCTTCCAGTTCTTCGGGGATTATCACAACGGGCAGGACAGCGCATCTTACCGTCACAAGATGCGTCCTGTCGCAAAGGGGGCGCCTGGAAATCTCGTGAGGATGCCATGTCGAACGCCGCTTATGTCACTGAACGCAATACAAAAATCGGGATTCGTCCTTCGCGCTTGGCGATCAAGCGGGTCGCCATCGGGTTGGCCCTGGTACTCGGCGCCGCGGCTGCTGCGGACTTCGGCTACGGCTACCTGACCACCGGGCGCTATCTCGAATCCACCGATGACGCCTATGTGAAGGCTGATTCCACGATCATCGCGCCAAAGGTCTCCGGCTACATCGCCCAGGTGCTGGTCGGCGACAACGAGAAGGTGAAAGCGGGGCAGATCCTGGCCCGGATCGACGACCGCGATTTCAGGGCGGCGCTCGACCAGGCCCGCGCCGACGTTGCCGCCGGCGAGGCTTCGGTTCGCAATCTCGATGCGCAGATCGCGCTGCAGCAGCCCATCATCGAACAGAGCACGGCCGACGTTTCCGCGGCCGAGGCCAATCTGACATTCGCGCAGGAGGAACGTGCGCGCTACGACGAGCTGATGAAGTCGGGCTCCGGCACGATTCAGCGCGCACAGCAGACCGACGCCGCGCTCCGCGCCAGCGACGCGCAATCGCAGCACGCGAAGTCTGGCCTTTTGGCCGCGCAGCGCAAGGTCGACGTGCTCACCACCGAGCGCGCCAAGGCCGTGGCACAGCTCGAGCGCGCCCGCGCCGTCGCCGAGCAGGCCTCGCTGAATCTCTCCTACACCGAAATCACCGCGCCAGTGGACGGCACGGTCGGTGCTCGTTCACTGCGGGTCGGCCAGCTCGTGCAGGCCGGCACGCAATTGATGGCGGTGGTGCCGCTCGATGCGGTCTATGTCGTCGCCAACTTCAAGGAGACGCAACTCACGCATGTGCGCGCCGGCCAGCCGGTGGAACTGCATATCGACAGTTTCCGCAATCAGACCCTGCGCGGTCATGTCGACAGCCTGTCGCCGGCGAGCGGGCTCGAATTCGCGCTGCTGCCGCCGGACAACGCCACGGGCAACTTCACCAAGATCGTGCAGCGCGTGCCGGTGAAGATCGTGCTCGACGACCACAGCCTGAGCGGCCTGTTGCGCCCCGGCATGTCGGCGGTTCCGACCGTGAACACCAAGCAGGCCGTGCTGGCCGAGCGTGGTACGGGCAAGCGCATCGCTGACAACACCGCGCGCGCGAACGGTGGCTGAGGACGCCGGTCCGGCCGGATTATCAAATTCTGCCGGATGATCCTTCCAAAATTTCCACGATTATCGAAATCATCCGCCTAATGCATCCTGTCTCCAGACGAGGCTTCCATGAGCACGCTCCAACCAACCCTCACCGCCGCTTCGACCGCAGCCATTTCCGCTCCGGCTGCGCCCGCCACGCCTGCGGTTTCCGTAAAGACCTGGATCGCCGTAATCGGTGCAACGCTCGGCGCCTTCATGGCCGTGCTGAACATCCAGATCGTCAACGCCTCGCTTGCGGACATCCAGGGCGCGATCGGCGCCGGCATCGACGATGGCGGCTGGATCTCGACCTCCTATCTGATCGCAGAGATCGTGGTGATCCCGCTTTCGGGATGGCTTGCACAGGTGTTCTCGATCCGCATTTATCTTCTGACCAACGCGATCCTGTTCCTGGTTCTCTCCGCGGCCTGCGCGCTGGCGCAGGACCTGCCGCAGATGATCGTGCTGCGCGCCGTGCAAGGCTTTACCGGCGGCGTGCTGATCCCGATGGCGTTCACGCTCATCATCACGCTGCTGCCGCGCGCCAAGCAGCCGGTGGGCCTTGCGCTGTTCGCGCTGTCGGCGACCTTTGCCCCCGCGATCGGCCCGACCATCGGCGGCTATCTCACCGAGAACCTCGGCTGGCAGTACATCTTCTACATCAACCTTGTGCCCGGCGCGATCATGGTCGGCATGCTCTGGTATGCGCTGGAACCAAAGCCGATGAAGCTCGCGCTGCTGCGCGACGGCGACTGGGCCGGCATCATCACCATGGCGATCGGTCTCTCTGCGCTTCAAACCGTGCTGGAGGAAGGTAACAAGGACGACTGGTTCGGCTCGCCCTTCATCGTCAAGCTCTCCGTCATCGCCGCGGTTGCGCTGACCGCGTTCCTGATCATTGAGCTGACCGTCGAGAAGCCTCTGCTCAATCTGCGTCTCCTGGTCCGCCGCAATTTCGGCTTCGGCGTTCTTGCGAACTTCCTGCTCGGCGTCGCGCTCTACGGTTCCGTGTTCATCCTGCCGCAGTATTTGGCGCGCATCCAGGGCTATAATGCCGAGCAGATCGGCATGGTGCTGGCGTGGACCGGACTGCCGCAGCTCGTGCTGATCCCGCTGGTGCCGCGCCTGATGCAACGCTTCGACGCTCGGATCGTGATTGGCGTCGGATTCGTTCTGTTCGCGGCCTCCAACTTCATGAACATCTACATGACCAACGACTATGCCGCCGATCAGCTTCTTTGGCCCAACGTGGTGCGTGCGATCGGTCAGGCCCTGGTGATGGCACCGTTGTCGGCGGTCGCAACTGCCGGCATCGAGCCGGAGAACGCGGGCTCCGCATCCGGCCTGTTCAACATGACCCGCAATCTCGGCGGCGCCGTCGGCATCGCGCTGTTGCAGACCGTGCTCACCAAGCGCGAGCAATATCACTCCAACGTGCTGATGCAGTCCGTCTCGGTCTTCGAGCAGGCGACCCGCACGCGGCTGGAGCAGCTGACCCAGTATTTCGTCAATCACGGCGTCGTCGATCGCACCGATGCGGCGCACCGCGCCTATGTCGCGATCGGCCATGTCGTGCAGAAGCAGGCCTTCATCCTCGCCTTCAGCGACACCTTCTATCTGCTCGGCGCGGCGCTGATCGTCGCGCTGATCGCGTCCCTCTTCCTGAAGAAGCCCGGCCATGTTTCGGCGGGCGGAGCCCACTGACCACCCGAGTTAACCAAACAAAAGGAGAACCACCATGAAGCCCCGCATGAATTTCTACCAGGCTGCCCCCGACACCATCAAGGCGCTGACCGCGCTGGAGACCCACATCCAGTCGACGGGCCTGGAGAAATCGCTGATCGAGCTCGTCAAGATCCGCGCCTCCCAGATCAACGGCTGCGCCTTTTGCATCAACATGCACACCGAGGATGCGCGCAAGCGCGGCGAGACCGAACAGCGCATCTACCTGCTCAACGCCTGGCGCGAATCTCCGCTCTACACCGATCGCGAACGCGTGGCGCTGGCCTGGACGGAGTCGGTGACGCTGATCTCGGAAACGCACGCGCCCGACGACGTCTACGAGCAGGTCCGCGCGCAATTCTCCGAGGAGGAAACGGTCAACCTGACCATGCTGATCGCGACCATCAATGCCTGGAACCGGCTCGCGATCTCGTTCCGTGCGCTTCATCCCGTGAAGGTGAAGGCGTCGGTGGCGTGACGGGGCGCCCGCTGCCATCGACTGTGTGATGCACCGCTTCCACATTCTCAACTGTCATGCCCCGCGAAGGCGGGGCATCCAGTATTCCAGAGGCAGCGAAGTTCATAACAACTGCCGCGGCGTACTGGATCGCCCGGTCAAGCCGGGCGATGACAGCGGAGCGCCATGTGGCGTCGTCGATACTCTCGACGTTCGCGGTGAGGCTACTAGCCTACACCCCCGTCGCCTTCGCGAATTCCACGTAGATCTCGCGCAGCCGCGTCGCCATCGGGCCGGGCTTGCCGCTGCCGACCTGCTTGCCGTCGATCGCGACCACCGGCTGCACGAACGAGGATGCGCTGGTGATGAAGGCCTCCTTGGCGGCGAGCGCCTCAGTGACCGTGAAGGCGCGCTCCTCGATACGGAGCTGGCGTTCCGCGGCAAGCGCGAGCACGGCCTTGCGGGTGCAGCCCGGCAGGATGGCATTCGAATTTTGCCGCGTCACGATGACGTCGTTTTGCGTCAGGATGAACGCCGATGACGAGCCACCCTCGGTGACAAGACCGTCTTCGAGCATCCAGGCTTCGCCGGCGCCGGCTTCGGCTGCAGCCTGCTTCGCCAAGACCTGCGCCAGCAGCGCCACGCTCTTGATGTCGCGCCGTTCCCAGCGGATGTCGGGTACCGTGATGACATTGATGCCGGTCTTGGCCGAGGCCGCGTTGATGATGTCCTTCTCGGAAGTAAACATGACCAGCGTCGGCTTGACCTCGCCCTTGGGGAAAGGAAAGTCGCGCGCCGTGTCGGCGCCGCGCGTCACCTGGAGATAGACGAGACCATTGGCAAGCTTGTTGCGCGCGATGAGCTCCTTCTGCAGCTCGGTGATGCGCTCGACCGTCTCCGGCAGTTTCAGCTTGATCTCGCCGACGGAGCGTTCGAGGCGCGCCAGATGCGAGGCATTGTCAACCAGCTTGCCGTCCAGCACGGCCGAGACCTCGTAGATGCCGTCGGCGAACAGGAAGCCGCGATCGAGGACCGAGACTTTGGCGTCCGAAAGCGGGACGAAAGAGCCGTTGACGTAAGCGATCGAGTCCAAGGCAGGTCTCCTGTCGGGAATGCGGGAATTGCCTGCTCGTATACGAAATTTGTTGATGTCACGAAACCCTCAACTCGTCATTCCGGGGCATTCGCGCGGCGAAGGAGCCCGGAATCCATAACCACCGCTCGGGGTTATGGATTCCGGGCCTGCGCCTTCGGCGCATCCCGGAATGACGATGGGAGTTAGTGGGACAATATCTTCGACAAGAACTTCTGTGCGCGGTCGCTTCTTGGCTTGCCGAAGAAGTCGTCTTTCGGGGCATCCTCGACGATCTCGCCGCGGTCCATGAAGATCACGCGGTTGGCGACCTTGCGGGCAAAGCCCATTTCGTGGGTGACGACCATCATGGTCATGCCTTCGCGGGCGAGGTCAACCATGACGTCCAGCACCTCGCTGATCATCTCGGGGTCGAGGGCGGAGGTCGGCTCGTCGAATAGCATGGCAATGGGATCCATCGCCAACGCACGCGCGATGGCGACGCGCTGCTGCTGGCCGCCGGAGAGCTGCGCCGGAAACTTCTGCGCCTGCTCCTTTAACCCGACGCGCTCAAGAAGCTGCATGCCCTTGGCCATCGACTTGTCGTGAGCCCGCCCCAGCACCTTCTCCTGCGCAAGGCAGAGATTGTCGATGATCTTGAGATGCGGGAACAGCTCGAAGTGCTGGAAGACCATTCCGACGCGCGAGCGGAGCTTTGGCAGATCGGTCTTTGGATCGTTGACCTTGGTGCCGTCGACCGTGATATCGCCCTTCTGGAAGGGCTCCAGCGCATTGACGCATTTGATCAGGGTGGACTTGCCCGAGCCCGAAGGGCCGCACACGACCACCACCTCGCCCTTGGCGACGTTGGTGGTGCAATCCTTCAGCACCTGGAACGAGGCGCTGTACCATTTGTCGACGTGACTTATCTCGATCATGACGGGCTCTAGCGGATGATGGCGATGCGCGACTGCAAGCGGCGAACGCCAAAGGACGCGATACAGGAGATGGTGAAGTAGACGACGGCGGCGAACAGGTACATCTCGACGAGACGCCCGTCGCGCTGCGCGACCTTGCTCGCCGCTCCGAGGAAATCCGTGATGGACAGCACGTAGACCAGCGAGGTGTCCTGGAACAGCACGATGGTTTGCGTGATCAGCACCGGCAGCATGTTGCGGAACGCCTGAGGCAGCACGACGTAGCGCATGGTCTGCGCGTAGGTCAGGCCGAGCGCACTTGCCGCCGCCGGCTGCCCGCGCGAGATCGACTGGATGCCGGCGCGCATGATCTCGGAGAAGTAGGCCGCCTCGAACATGATGAAGGTGATGAGCGAGGAGGCGAACGCGCCGACCTTGATCGGCCGCGGCGCGCCGGTCAGCCACTGCCCGATATAGGGCACCAGGAAGTAGAACCAGAAGATGACGAGCACCAGCGGCAGCGAGCGCATGAAGTCGACATAGAGAGCGGCGATGCGGCCGAGCAGCTTGTAGCCGGACAGCCGCATCAATGCGATCGCCGTGCCGAAGATCAGGCCGCCGAGCGCGGCGAGCGCCGTGAGCATCAGCGTGAACGTCATGCCCTCATAGAACAGATAGGGCAGCGCGCGGCGGATGACGTCGAAATCGAAATTGCCGAGCATCGCTATTTCCCCGTGATGTAGCCGGGGATCGCGACCCAGCGCTCGAGGAAGCGCATTGCGGTCACGACGACGGCGTTGACGAGGAGATAGAGGATGGTCGCGGCGGTGAAGGCCTCGAACACCTGGAACGAGAATTCCTGCATCGAGCGCGCCTGCCCGGTCAGTTCCAGCAGGCCGATGGTGATGGCCACCGCGGTGTTCTTGATGGTGTTGAGAAACTCGGAGGTCAGCGGCGGCAGGATGATGCGGAACGCCATCGGCAACAGCACGTAGCGATAGCCCTGCACGGTCGTTAGCCCCAGCGCGGTCGCCGCCATCTTCTGCCCGCGCGGCAGCGAGCCGATGCCGGCCTGCAATTGCACGGCGACGCGCGCCGACATGAACAGGCCGACGCCGATCGCCGCGGTCCAGAACGGCGCGTATGGCAACTTCTTCAGCCACAGGCCGGCAGCGCTCGGCAGCAATTCCGGCAGCACGAAGAACCACAGGAAGAGCTGCACCAAGAGCGGCATGTTGCGGAAGAACTCGACCCAGCAAAAGCCGAACCAGTAGGCGCCTTTCGACGGCAGCGTGCGCATGACGCCGACGATCGAGCCGGTGATCAGCGCGATGATCCAGGCCAGCGCCGCGGTCTCGAGCGTCAGCAGCAGTCCCGACAACAGCATGTCGAGATAGGTGCCGGTGCCCATCGGGTTCGGCTCGAAGAAGATCTTCCAGTTCCAATTGTAGTTCACGAGTCCCCCGCGCGAACGCGACAATCACAGATACTGCTATCGTCTATGCAAATGTCCGGCCATTCCCCTCTCCAGAATGGCCGGACAATACTCCTGATCCCAGGGATCGAAGCTTACTTATAGTCGTCCGGGTTCGGCGAGTCGGTCGGCTTGGCAAACTCGTTCTTCAATTCGGCCGAGATCGGCGTGTTGAGGTTCAGGCCCTTCGGCGGGATCTTGTCCGTGAACCACTTGTTGTAGATCTTCTCGCCTTCGCCGCTGGTGTAGACCGCGGCGGTCGCCGCATCGACCACCTTCTTGAAGGCGGCGTCGTCCTTGCGCAGCATGATGCCATAGGGCTCGGGCTTGGAGAACGCGTCCTTGGAGATCACATAGTCGGCTGGGCTCTTCGAGCCGGCGACGAGGCTCGCAAGCAGGATGTCGTCCATCACGAAGGCGACGGCGCGATCGGTTTCCACCATCAGGAAGGCCTCGGCATGGTCCTTGGCCGGAATGATGTTGGCGCCGAGGCCCTTCGCGACGTTGGCTTCGGTGAGCTGCTTGATGTTGGTGGTGCCGGCGGTCGAGACCACCGTCTTGCCCTTCAGGTCATCGATCGACTTGAGGCCGCTCGACTTCTTGAACACGTAGCGGCTGGCAGTCAGGAAGTGGGTGTTGGTGAAGGCGACCTGCTTCTGCCGCTCGGCATTGTTGGTGGTCGAGCCGCATTCGAGGTCGATGGTGCCATTGGCCATCAGCGGGATACGGGTCGCCGAGGTCACCGGGTTGAGCTTGACCTCCAGCTTGTCGAGCTTGAGCTCCTTCTTCACGGCGTCGACGATCTTGTAGCAGATGTCCATCGCGAACCCGACGGGCTTCTGGTTGTCGTCGAGATAGGAGAACGGGATCGAGGAGTCGCGGAAGCCGAGCGTGATCGCGCCAGTGTCCTTGATGTTCTTGAGCGTGCCGGTCAACTCCTCGGCACTGGCCTGGCTCGCGACCAAGCTGGCGGCGAGCACGAGGCCGAAGTTACGGAAATGTTTCACTTTTTTCTCCCCTTATGGAATGGCGGCCAGATGCTTGCATAAATCGGGCCGGATTAGAATGTGACTTTCGGAGCCCTTCACCTAGCCGAGCGGACGCGGTAGCTCCCCGAGGTCCCAGAACAGGCCTGCCATGACGGTCAGCGCCTCCTCGGTCAATGGCAGCAGGATGTGCTCATTTGGCGCATGCTGGGAACAGCCGGGATAGGAATGCGGCACCCAGATCGTCGGAAGGCCAAGAATCTCGGAGAACACGTCGTTCGGCAGCGAGCCGCCGAAATTCGGCAGGATCGCGGGCGCCTTGCCGGTGGTCGTTTGCACGGAGTCCGCGGCCCATTTGATCCAGGGGCTGTCGAAATCGGTGCGTGAGGCGACAAAGCTTTGCGCCGCCCGCACCTCGACCATCGGAAATCCCTTTGCGACGAGATGCGCGCGGATCGCCTCAATGAGGCCGTCGATCCTGGTGCCGACAACGAAGCGCAATTGCAGCACCGCATTGGCATGGCCCGGGATCGCGTTCGCGGGCTTCTCGATATTGCCCGACGACATCGCCAGCACCTCGAGCGTGTTCCAGGCGAAGAGCCGTTCCGCTGCCGACAGTCCGTCCTCGCCCCAATCTTGCGCGAGCGCCGGCTCGTCTTCGGTCGGCTCGACTTTGACATCGGCAAGGAAGCTGCGGATCTGGTTGGTGAGGCGCGGCGGCTTCAGCGCATCGAGCTGAAGGCGGCCGTGACCGTCGACCAGCGTGGAAATCGCATTCACCAGGATCGTTGCGGGGTTGGCGAGTACGCCGCCCCAATTGCCGGAATGATGTCCGCCATCGCGCAAATTGACGTCGAGATGGATGCGGATGCCGCCACGGCAGCCGAGGAACAGCGTCGGGCGATCAGCCGAGAGGCGCGGCCCGTCGGAGGCCATGAACAGATCAGCCTTCAGCGCCTCGCGATTGAGATCGCAGACCTTGCCGAGATCGGGCGAGCCGATCTCCTCGCCCATCTCGACGATGAACTTGGCATTGAAGCCGAGCTTGCCGCCGCGCGCCGCGCGCACTGCGCGCAAAGCCGCGAGATTGATGCTGTGCTGGCCCTTGTTGTCGGCGGTGCCGCGGCCATAGACGCGATTACCCGATGTCGTCGTGCGCCAGGGATCGCGATTGTCGCGCCACTCGCCCTCCATGCCGTCGACGACGTCGCCATGGCCATAGATCAGAACGGTCGGCGCGGACGCGCTCTCGATATGCTCGGCAATCAGGAACGGCGCCTTGCCGCTCGGCGATTCCACCAGCCGGCTCTCGAAGTCGAGCGCTGCAAAGGCGGGCCGCATCTCCTGTTCCAGATAGGCACGCAGCTCGGTGCCGCGCGAGGCGCTCTGGCTCTCGGTACGATAGGCGACGCGGCGGTCGAGCTCTGCAAGGAACGCGCCGGATGAAAAATCCTCAACTGCGCGGGCGATGGCATCAGCTCTGGTCATTTCGTTCTTTTTCAAGCCTGGATTTGGAACAAGCGTAGCGGGATACGCCGTCTTTCGGAAGTGGCGGGGGTTGGCAATTGACTCTTCAATTGACTCTTGCCAACGACCGGGAGCTTCTTGAATTTGGCCTTGCCAAGGGCAGGCCGAATGCAAGAACTTGGCCAACTGTCGGGCACCGATAGCATCGAGACGTGCCCGAGGATAGTGGCGCCGAGGGACAAGCATGGCAAAAGAAATTCGGCTCAACGCATTTGCGATGAATTGCGTCGCGCATCAATCGCCGGGCCTGTGGACCCATCCGCGCGACCGCACCGCCGAATACAACCGCCTGCCCTATTGGCTCGATCTGGCGAAGACGCTGGAGCGCGGCCGCTTCGACGGATTGTTCCTTGCCGACGTGCTCGGCGTCTATGACGTCTATGGCAACAGCCCCGATGCCGCATTGCGCAACGCGGCGCAGACGCCGTCGAACGAGCCGCTGCTGCTGCTCTCCGCAATGGCAGCGGTGACGCAGAATCTCGGTTTTGGCGTCACCTCCAACCTCTCCTTCGAGCCGCCCTATCCCTTCGCGCGGCGGATGTCGACGCTCGATCATCTGACCGAAGGGCGGATTGGCTGGAACGTCGTCACCGGCTATCTCGACAGCGCCGCGCGCGGCGCCGGCAAGGACAAGCAGACCGCGCATGACGATCGCTACGACATCGCGGATGAATATATGGAGGTGGTCTACAAGCTCTGGGAAGGAAGCTGGGAGGATGAGGCCGTGCTGCGTGACCGCGCGCGCGGCATTTTCACCGACCCCGCAAAGGTGCATCGCGTCACGCATGAGGGCAGGAACTTCCGCCTCAACAATACCATCCATCTGAGCGAGCCGTCGCCGCAACGCACGCCCGTGCTGTATCAGGCCGGCACCTCGCCGCGCGGGCGGCAGTTCGCGGCCCAGCACGCCGAATGCGTGTTCATGTCGGGGCCGTCGGCAAGAGTGATCGCGCCGCGCGTTGCTGCCATCCGTCAGGCAGCGGCCGAGCTTGGGCGCAACCCGGCCGAGATCCTGATGTTCTCGATGATGACGCTGATCCTCGGGCGGACCGAGGCCGAAGCGAAGGAGAAATACGCCGACTACCGCCGCCACATCAGCCCCGAAGGCGCACTTGCCTTGATGTCCGGTTGGACCGGCGTCGATTTCTCCGGCTACGAGCTCGACCAGCAGGTGCGTCACGTGCAGAACGATGCCGGCCGCAGCGCGATGGACAACGTCACCCGCGCCGATCCCGACCGCGTCTGGACCGTGCGCGACGTGATCGAGCATGTCGGCGTCGGCGGCGCCGGGCCGGTCGTGGTGGGAACGCCGGAGATGGTCGCGGACAGGATCGAGGAATGGTTCGAGGCGACCGACGTCGACGGGCTGAACGTGGCGTTTGCGATCTCGCCCGGCGATTTCGAGGATATCGCCGACATGTTGGTGCCGGAGCTGACCCGGCGCAGCCGCTACAAGGCGGACTATGCCAAGGGCACGCTGCGGGAAAAGCTGTTCGGCCCCGGCCGCGCCCGGCTCACCGCGCCGCACCCGGCGGCGGGCTATCGGGTGGGGCGGAAGGACTAGACCGGTTACTTTGCATGGGGTTGTTTTTCAGATTTTGGTCTCGATGTCGTCCTGGCGAAAGCCAGGACCCATTACCCCAGGGAGAAGTTTGGCGAAGACAAGGGCAACTAGCATCGTGCCCATTACAGAGATCACGCGGTATGGGTCCTGGCCTTCGCCAGGACGACGTTGAGGAGGCATAGGCATACTGCCTCACACCTTCCCGTCCACCACCACTTCGATGAGCTTTGTGCCCGGGCGATTGAAGATGGATGCGAAGGTTGCCTTCAATTCCGTGGGATCACTCACCTTGATCGCCTCGCATCCCAGTGACCGCGCGATCCCGGCAAAATCCACCGGCGGGTCGACGAAATCCATGCCGACATAATTGTCATCGCCGTGGAAGGCGAGCAGGCGCTGCTTGATGATGTGGTAGCCGCCATTGTTGGCGATGACGATCGTCAGCGGCAGCTTGTGGTGGGCAGCGGTCCATAGCGACTGGATCGAGTACATCGCGCTGCCATCGCCGGAGAAGCAGACCACCGGCCGCGTGGGGTTGGCCAGGCTGACGCCGACCGAGGCCGGCAGGCCCCAGCCGATGCCGCCTGAGGCGAGGCCGTGATAGCCGTAGCGGTCGCGGTGTGGGCGCAGGCTCGCGATCTGGCGGCCGGAGGTGAGGCCCTCGTCGACGAGAATGGCGTTGTCGGGCATCGCCTCGACCATTTGCAGCGTCAGCCAGTCAGGGTCGATCGGCGTGCGGTCCCTCGCCTTCGTGATCTGCTCGACCAGCGCCGCGCGGCGCGCGTTCCAGTTCTTCGGCGCGAGCTCGGCGAGACGTTCCCTGGCGTGCCGCTCCAGCGCGGCGCCGCCCATTTCCTTGAGCGCCGGAACCAGCGCGCGCAGCGTTTCCTTCACGTCAGCCTTGAGCGCGATCTCCGCGCCAAAGTTCTTGGCGATCTCCCAATCGACCAGGCCAACCTGCACGATAGGAAGTCCATCCGGCAGCGGGGCCACCTCGCTATGGACCGACATCCGCAACGGATCGCCGCCCAGCGCGATGAGCAGATCGTAAGGCGCAAGCGTATCGCGCGCGGCCTTCTGTACGCGCGCCAGCGTGCCCATGAAGCTCGGGCTTTCCGAGAGGAAGTGCGCGCCATAGGCCGTGGAGGATTGATAGGCGGCAGCGCCCAAGAGCTCCGCGAGCTCGGCGGCTTCCTTCAGCGCGTCGCTCTTGACCACCTCGTCCATCGTGACGATGACCGGATGTTCGGCCTTGAGGAGCCGTGCGGCGAATGCCTTCAACGCCTCATCAGACGGCCTTGTGCGCGCATCGATGCGGGTGGAGCGGCCAAGATCAATGCCGGCTTCGCTATTGAGGATATCGCCCGGCAACGAAATAAACACCGGCCCCGTAGGCGGCGTGGTCGCGACCTTGGCGGCGCGGCGCACGATGCGCGGCAGATCCTCGAGGCGCGTCACCTCCACCGCCCATTTCACGAGCGGCTCGGCCATCCGCACCAGCGGACCATAGAGCACCGGCTCCATCAGGCCGTGGCCCTGCTCCTGCTGGCCCGCGGTCAAGATCATCGGCGTGCCCGTGAACTGCGCGTTGTAGAGCGAGCCCATCGCATTGCCGAGCCCGGGCGCGACATGGACGTTGCAGGCGACGAGTTGTCCGGAGGACCGGCTAAAGCCGTCGGCGATCGCGACCACCAGGCTTTCCTGCATCGCCATCACATAGGTGAGATCGGGATGGTCCTTCAGCGCATGCATGATCGGCAATTCGGTGGTGCCGGGATTGCCGAACAGATGCGTGATGCCTTCATCCCTCAGCAGCGCAAGAAAGGCGGAGCGGCCGGTGATGCGGTTCTTCATGTTTCCTCCTGATCTCGCGGACGTTGCCGAAGGGGCGCGCATGATGGCCGAAGTCGCGAGCACGGCGCAAGGAAGCGCAGTCATGGCTGCGTTGCGCAGATGCGCGTAAGCTGGGAGCATGCCCGGGCGTAAACCTGCACAGGGGGACACGATGGCCTATGACGAGAACACCGCCGCGCGCGTGCGCAAATTGCTGGCGGGCCAGCGCTACTTGGCGGAAAAGAAGATGATGGGCGGCCTCTGCTTCATGGTGAACAACACCATGTGCTGCACCGTGAGCGGGCGCGGCGGGATGCTGATCCGCGTCGGCCCGGAGGCGCATGCGCGCATGCTGCAGGAGCCGTACACGAGCCCGATGGAAATGCGCGGGCGCATCATGAGCGGCTTCGTGCGCGTCGCGCCAGAGGGCTACCAGACCGAAGCCGAGTTGAAGAAATGGATCAAGCGCGGGCTCGAGTTCGTCGCCGCGATGCCGGCAAAGACCGCAGGACGCACAGTGGCGCCAAGGAAGGCTGCTACAGCCAAATCCAAGGGCGCCGCAAAGGCTAAAGCCCCTCCTCGCGGCCGAGCTCAAAAGGGTCCTCGCCGCTAGCGCGGTTCTTCTTTTTCGAGCGCTGCCAGACCACGCCCGGGAAACCTTTCAGCGGCACCAGCGGCTCGCCGGTATAGGCCCATTCCTGCAGCTCTTCGATCGCGATGTGATAGAGTGGCTGGCGGCCGGTGCGCTCGTTGAAGAGTGCGCGGGGGATGTTGACCATGTGCGGGCCGCGCGGGCGCTCATAAGCGATCGGCGTGCCGCACTGGGAGCAGAAGCTGCGCGCGGTCTTGGTCGCCTTGTCCTCATAGCGGGTCATCGTGCTCTTTCCCGACGTGATGCGAAAACGCTTCTTCCAGCTTCCGACGTAGGTCGCATAGGCCGCGCCATGCGCGCGGCGGCTGGATGCTGAGTGATCATGCCATGCCCAGCGCGCCGGCACGTCGATCTCGAAGGTGACCTTGCCGCACAGGCATTGCCCGGTGGCAGTTCCTGCGGCGACTGCGGCTTTGGCCATGGTGCTTCCTCATCGTCCTTGCGAGCGCAGCGAAGCAATCCAGGATGCAGCCGCGGAAAGACTCTGGATTGCTTCGCTGCGCTCGCAATGAGGGAGATTGGGGTTTCCGTCGGAAAAGTCAAATGTAGACCGTACCCCGGATGGAGCGAAGCGTAATCCGGGGGGCCCGATACGCTGGGTGAAGACCCGGATTTCGCTGCGCTCCATCCGGGCTAAGGCGGCGTCATGCCGGCGTCAGCTCATCATACGCGGGATAATCCGTGTACCCCTTCTCTTCGCCGCCGTAGAACGTCGCGCGGTTGTAGGGTGTGATCGGATAGTCGTGCTGGAGGCGGCGCGGCAGATCGGGGTTGGAGATGAAGATGCGACCGAATGCGACGATGTCGGCGTTGCCGTCGGCGATCGCGGCATTCGCCGTTTCGCCGGTGAAGCCGCCGGCAGCGATCAGGACGCCGCTATAGAGCGGTCGGAACAGCACCATGGCCGACGGCACGTTCTGCCAGTTGACGTCGGCGCGGCCGGCGCCGCTGGAACGGGGCTCGATGACATGAAGATAGGCGAGGCCAAGCTTGTCGAACGCCTTCACGACATGCGTGTAGAGCGGCATCGGATCCGGCTCACCGGAATCATTGGCGATGCCGTAGGGCGACAGCCGCACGCCGACACGGTTCGCGCCCCAGACGTCGATAGCGGCCTGCGTGACCTCGAGCAGCAGGCGCGCGCGGTTCTCGATCGAGCCGCCATACTGGTCGGTGCGCTGATTGCTGCGCGACTGCAAGAACTGCTCGAGCAGATAGCCGTTGGCGCCGTGGATCTCGACGCCGTCGAAGCCCGCGGCGAGCGCGTTCTTCGCAGCCTGCCGGAACGCCTCGACGATGCTCTTGACATCTTCGGTTTCGAGCGCGCGCGGCGTCTCATAATCGGCGATCTTGCCATCGGCGGTCATCGCCTTCATGCCCTCGGCCCTGATCGGAATCGCGGAGGGCGCAACCGGCAGCTCGCCGCCATGGAAGGACGAGTGCGAGACGCGACCGACATGCCAGAGTTGAAGGAAGATGATGCCGCCCTTGGCATGCACGGCATCGACCACCTCGCGCCAGCCCGCCACCTGCGCGTCCGAATAGATGCCGGGCGTAGCGGGATTGCCGCGGCCGTGCGAGAGCACCGGCGAAGCCTCGGCGATGATGAGGCCGCCTTTCGTCGCACGCTGGCCGTAATATTCAGCGTTGAGCGACCGTGGCGCAAAGCTCTCGCGCTCGGCCCGCATGCGCGTCAACGGCGCCATCGCGACACGATGCGCAGGCTTGTACGGACCGACCTGCAACGGTTGAAACAACGCCGGGAATTTCATGCTGGCCCCAAATGGCTATGGAAGGATACGGATCATATAGCGAGGGGCGGCAACCGGAAAAGGTGCCGCCCCTAGGAGCCTGTCCGAGTAGTCCCTGTTCAATTGGATGGGGGTCTGATTCTATTGGCGGCGATGAGCAAGTATTTTCGCCTCTGGAAGATTGATCAGCCGCAGCTTCTGCCGCCCAGCGTGCAGGATTTCGTACCAAGGGACCACTTGTCACGGTTCATCGTGGAACTGGTGCGGGAGAGCCTCGACCTCACTGAGATTAGCAGCAGCTACACGAGTGCACTCGGCCAGCCGCCGTTCGATCCGCGCCTGATGGTGTCGCTGCTGCTCAACGGCTATGCGAGCGGCATCTACTCCTCCCGGCGCATCGCCAAGGCGTGCATCGAGCGCACCGACTTCATGATGATCGCAGCCCTCGATGCGCCGGACTTCCGCACCATCTGCGAGTTCCGCAAGCGGCACCTCAACCAGCTGGCCGGGTTATTCGTGCAGGTGTTGAAGCTCGCCGAGAAGGCTGGGCTGGTACGGCTTGGGCATGTCGCGCTCGATGGCACCAAGATCAGGGCGAATGCGTCCAAACACAAGGCGATGAGCTATGGGCACATGAAGAAGCGCCAAGCCGAACTGCAGGCCGAGGTCGATCGCTGGCTGGCCGCCGCCGAGGCCGCGGATGCCGAAGACGACAAGCTGCACGGCACCAAACGTGGCGACGAACTGCCCGACTGGGTCGCCGACAAGCAGAAGCGGATCGCCAGGATCGTTGCGGCCAAGGCTGAACTGGAGGCGGAGGCCAAGGCCGCGGCCGACGAGCAGCGTCGCATCGAGGCCGAGAAGCAGAAGAGCCGCGAAGCTGAGGGGCGCAAGAAGACCGGCAAGCCCGCCGCGCCGCCATCCGACGAGCCTGCCGCAAAGGCACAGCGCAACTTCACCGATCCTGAAAGCCGCATTCTCAAAACCAAGGACGGCTTCATCCAGGGTTATAACGCGCAGGCGGCCGTCGATGGCAAAGCGCAGATCATCGTTGCACACGGGCTGACGCCGAGCACGAGCGACCATGGCCAACTGGTGCCGCTGGTCGATGGCATCCAAGCCAATCTCGGCCACAAGCCACAACAAGCTTCCGCCGACAGCGGCTATCTGAGCGAGGCCAATCTTGCGAGCCTCGAGCAGCGCGGGATCGACGGCTACATCGCCATCGGACGCGCCAAGCGCCCCACCGCCGACAACGGCAAGGTCGGCGGACCGCTGACACAGGCGATGAGAAAAAAGATTGCCGATGGCGGCTTCGACACCCCCTACCGGCTAAGAAAGCAGATCGTGGAGGCGGTGTTCGGACAGATCAAGCAGGCACGCGGCTTCCGCCAGTTCCTGTTGCGGGGCCTGGCAAACGTGCGTGCCGAATGGGCGATGATCTGCACCGCCCACAACCTCGTGAAGCTCGCTAACCTCGCAAGGCCCGCATCAGCGGGATTTCGTGTCAAAATGCGCCAACCAGAAAGCTATCTGGACGGGCTCCTAGAAAGAGAATTTTCCGTCCCGCGAGATGCGGGACAGCAGTGATCGCTACGCCGTCTTGATCCAGACGGCCTTCACGTTGAGATATTCCTCGACGTGCTGCTTGCCGGATTCGCGGCCATAGCCGCTCATCTTGTAGCCGCCGAAGGGCACCGCCGGGTCCATCGCCTGGTAGCAGTTGACCCACACCGAGCCGGCGCGCAGCGACTTGGCTACGTGATGCGCCTTGCTGACGTCGCGGGTCCACAGGCCCGAGCCGAGGCCGAACATCGTCGCATTGGCACGCTTGACGAGCTCGTCCATGTCCTTGAACGCGATCGCGGAGATCACGGGACCGAAGATCTCCTCCTGCGCGATGCGCATGTTGTCCTGGACGCCCGCGAACACAGTCGGCGAAACGAAGTAGCCCTTGGCGAGCGCGCCTTCGGTCACGCGGCCGCCGCCGGCGAGCGCCTTCGCGCCTTCCTTCTGGCCGACATCGAGATAGCCGGTGACGCGCTCGAGCTGCTGTTCGGAGACGAGCGGGCCGATCTGAGTGTTGGGATCAAGGCCGTTGCCGACTTGCAGCTTCTTGCCGAACTCCGCGACGCGGCCGACGAACTCGTCATAGATCGCCTGCTCGACGAACAGCCGCGTGCCGGCGCTGCAAATCTGTCCGGAATTGGCGAACACCGCCATCGCAGCGCCCGGCACGGCAGCGTCGAGATCAGCATCGGCAAACACGATGTCCGGCGACTTGCCGCCGAGCTCGAGCGAAACGCGCTTCAGATTGCCGGCCGAAGCACGAATGATCGACTGACCCGTGACGTGCGAGCCGGTGAAGGCGACCTTGTCGACGTCGTGGTGCGAGGCGAGCGCGGCTCCCGCGGTCTCGCCATAGCCCGGCACGACGTTGATGACGCCGGGCGGCACGCCGGCTTCCAGCGCGAGTTCGGCGATGCGCAGCGAGGTCAGCGGCGCTTCCTCCGCGGGCTTCAGCACCACGGTGCAGCCGGTCGCGATCGCAGGTCCGATCTTCCAGATCGTCGCGGTGAACGGGCCGTTCCATGGGATGATGGCGCCGACGACGCCGACCGGCTCCTTCAGCGTGTAGGAGAAGATCTCGCCGGGCAGCGAGTTCTCGATGGTCTCGCCATGGATCGCGGTCGTCTGCCCTGCATAGTAGCGGAGCATGCCGAGCACGCGCAGCTTGTAGGAGCGGGTGCGGCTGACGGGCGCACCCATGTCGAGCGTATCGAGCTGCGCCAATTCGTCAAAATTCTTCTCGATGAGATCGGCGAGCTTGAGCAGCAGGTTCTGTCGCTCGAACGGCTTGACCTTGCTCCACGCCCCCTCGAAAGCGCGGCGCGCGGCCGCAACCGCGCGATCGATGTCTTCCTTGTCGCCCTCGGCGACAGTTGCGAGCAGTTCGCCGGTCGCGGGGTTACGGGTCTCGAAGCGCTTGCCCGAGGCCGCATCGACCCATCTGCCGTCGATCAGCATCTGCTTGTAGGACCCGTTGGCGAACGGATGGCGCGTGATCGGAATAGCTTGCGACACAGCCATGGCTGCACTCCCTCTGACTGACTTGATTGGGTTCGATCTGGGCGGGATCGTTAGGTCAGCGAAAATACAGCGGTGTCGGATGGGCGTAAAGCCGGTGCGGAACGAAGACCTCCCATGCCGACTTGTGCATGGTCGCAAGATTGCCGTGCTATAGGTCGAGCCTTCTCACCCCGCGCGCCGTGATCCGGAGTATCCCCATGCCGCACCCTGCCCTGTCAGCCAATAACGTTGCCGTGATAACGGGTGGTGCAGCCGGCATCGGACTCGCCGCCGCGGAACAGTTTGCAAGGCTCGGGATGAAGGTCTGCATCGCCGACGTCGATTCCGTACGGCTGACGCAGGCCGAAACAAAACTGTCATCGATCGCGCCCGGCGGCAGCGATCATGTGATGACTGCCGTTGTCGATGCCAGCCGGCCGCAGAGCCTGACGGAACTGGAAGCCGCCGTGCAGAACCGCTTCGGCGGAACGGACGTGCTGATGAACAATGCCGGCATCCAGCCGGGCAGCACGATGTTCGGCGAGCCTGACACCTGGCAGCGCATCATCGACGTCAACATGTGGGGCATCATCAACGGTGCACGCATCTTTGCACCCAGCATGATCGCGCGCGGCAAGGCCGGCCTCATCATCAACACCGGGTCGAAGCAGGGCATCACCACGCCGCCGGGCGATCCCGCCTACAACGTCTCGAAGGCCGGCGTGAAGGCGTTCACCGAGGCGCTCCAGCACGAACTGCGAAACACCAGGGATTGCCGCATCACGGCGCACCTCTTGATCCCCGGCTTCGTCTTCACCGGCCTCACCGCGCGCGGCCGCACCGAGAAGCCCGCCGGCGCCTGGACGCCGGAACAAACGGTCGATTTCATGATGGCGCGGCTCGAGGCCGGCGACTTCTACATCCTCTGCCCTGACAACGACGTGCCGCGCGAACTCGATGAAAAGCGCATGTTGTGGGCCGCCGGTGACATCGTCGAGAACCGGCCGCCGCTGTCGCGCTGGCATCCGGACTATGCGGATGCGTTTGCGCAGTTCGTGAAGGGCAACTAGGCGAGGCCGCCTACAGCGTCTCTTGCTGGTGTCCGCATTGCTTGCAGGCGAACTTGACGCGGGTCTGGCCCTTGGGGGCCTGGACCCGGTTCGGCGCGCCGCACTTGCCGCAGAGCGTCTCGATGCGGGTCGTGCCCTGCTTGACGACGATGTTCTTCTTTTCCATCGTCTCGCGGATCAGGCGCTCGGCCTCCTCGCGCAAGGATTGTTTCGACAAAGCTCATCTCCGCCATGAATGCGGGCGAGCCTTATCGCACCCGCGTCGAAATCACAATCGGCAAAGCCGGTTCAAAGCTCAACTATCACATAGCTGTCTTCGGCATGCACCGGAAGGTTTCCGCGACCTACGCGCCTTCTGTAGCTCCTCGCGGCGCTCCACCGCGACCACGCCCGAGATGTGCCTTCGCACACGCAACACGCGTTCCCCAGGAACCACCACGCTCAAGAACGCTCCAGCGATTGACTAAAATTTCGTCTATTGCATTGCGTTCCCTGGGCTTACCTTCCCACAGCATCCAACCCTTCTTCTTCCCCGGAGTCCCCTATGCCCCTCCTCATTCGCGGTGGCACCGTCGTCAATCATGATCATTCGCGCCGTGCGGACGTGCTGGTCGACGGAGACACCATCGTCGCGGTTGGCGCATCGGTCGATGCGCCGGCGGGTACTGAAATGATCGACGCCGGGGGCTGCTTCGTGATGCCGGGCGGCATCGATCCGCACACCCATCTCGAAATGCCGTTCATGGGCACGGTCACGGCCGATGATTTCGAGTCCGGCACGAAGGCGGCGCTGACCGGCGGCACCACCATGGTGGTGGATTTCTGCCTGCCAGATCCCGGCCAGTCGATGCTCGCGGCCTATCAGGAGTGGCGGCACAAATCCGAGAAGGCGGCAAGCGACTACGGCTTCCACATGGCGGTGACGTCATGGTCGAAGCAGATTTTCGACGAGATGGAGACCGTGGTCAAAACCTACGGCATCAATACCTTCAAGCACTTCATGGCCTACAAGGGCGCACTGATGGTGAACGACGACGAGCTCTATAACTCGTTCGCGCGCTGCGCCCATCTCGGGGCCATGCCAGTGGTGCACGCGGAGAACGGCGACGTCGTCGCGCTGATGCAGGAGGCGTTGATTGCGCGCGGCATCACCGGCCCCGAAGGCCATGCCTATTCGCGGCCGCCGGAGGTGGAGGGTGAAGCCACCAACCGCGCCATCATGATCGCCGACATGACGGGAACGCCGGTCTACATCGTCCACACCAGTTGCCGCGAAGCGCACGAGGCGATCGCACGGGCGCGCGCGGCGGGAAAACGCGTCTATGGCGAGCCGTTGATCCAGCATCTGCTGCTGGATGCCGGCGAATATGCCAGCAAGGACTGGGATCATTCCGCGCAGCGCGTGATGTCGCCGCCGTTCCGCGACAAGTCGCACCAGGACAGCCTGTGGGCCGGCCTGCAATCCGGCTCGCTCCAGGTGGTCGCGACCGACCACTGCGCCTTCACGACCGAGCAGAAACGGTTCGGACTCGAGGACTTCCGCAAGATCCCCAACGGCACCGGCGGACTCGAAGACCGCCTGGCCCTGCTGTGGACCGCGGGTGTTACGACCGGGCGGTTGACGAAGGAGGAGTTCGTCGCGGTGACCTCGGCCAATATCGCCCGCATCCTCAACATCTACCCGCGCAAGGGCGCTGTCGCCGTCGGCTCGGATGCCGACCTCGTCGTGTGGGACCCCAAGGCAACCAAGACGATCAGCGCGAAGCGGCAGATGAGCCGCATCGACTATAACGTCTTCGAGGGATTCGAATGTACGGGCGGACCGGCCGCGACGATCTCACGCGGCCGGATCGTCTGGAAGAACGGCAACCTGCGCGCCGAAGCAGGCGACGGCCGCTATATCGAACGGCCAGCGTTCTCGCCGGTGCATGTCGCCAATTCGACCTGGAAGGAGCTGACCGCACCGCGCGCGGTGACGCGGGGCGCAGTCACGCCGTAAATGCTTTCTGGCAGGAAATCGGTTGATGCGACAGGGTGACACCTGATTCAGGTTGAGTTTTGTGGGGACATGTTGCGGAAATGCAGCACTGATCATGCCGCGTTCGCGGACCTAATCTCCCGGAAACGCTTTTCCGATCCGGCCTTCGCTGGCACGCAGCATCGCTGCGTCGAGCCTGCCCTGTCGCGCCCCATCCAGCGCGCAATCAAAGACCCGGTAAAACTGCGCGCCGTCATAGGCGACGAGCAGGAGATCGACGCCGGCGTTCATCGCCTCGACCACAGCCTTGCAGACGTCGTGCTGGTAGATCGCGCCCATCACGAGGTCATCGGTCATGACGACACCCTGGTAATTCCATTTGTCACGGAGGATGCCCTGGACAACGCGCCTTGAATGCGAGGCGGCGCGATCAGGATCGACTGCGGTCAGCGTGACATGGCCGACCATGAGCGCCGCGCGCGACTGCGCGAGTACCTCCTTGAAGGGACGCCAGTCGGAGGCTTCCAGCTCCTCGACCGGCGTGTCGAGATTGGCTGCGAAATGATGCGTGTCGGTGCGCACGCGGCCGATGCCCGGGAAGTGCTTCAGCGTCGCGCCGACGCCTGACGCCTCCAAACCCTGCACATAGGCGCCCGCAATCTCGCCGACCACGGCGGGATCGCTGGCGATGGCGCGCTGGCCGATCAGGGTATGGAAATCGAGCCGGTTGCGCCGGACGGGAGGCTTCAGATCGAGCACCGGCGCGAGGTTGAGATTGACGCCGAGCGCCGCCAGCTCGCGCCCATGCGTGCGGCCGAACTCCTCCGCCTTGGCCTTGCGCGCCTCGGGCGGAAGCTCGGCCAGCGTTGCCAGCGCCGGCACCTTCGTCAGGGGCGGCGAGAGATGGCCGACGATGCCGCCCTCCTGGTCGGCCGTCACGATCAACGGCGGCAGGCCCGCCGCGCGCCGCTTGTCCTGGAGGGCCGCAATCTCGATCCGGAGTTCATCAACTGTCCTGCGCCTGATGTTGTGCCGGGTGATGTAGATGCCGCCGATCAGGCCCTGCTCGGCCAGGTGCGCGACCTCGGGAAACGACGAATAACCGACGATGAAATGCGGTCCGAGCTGGCGTACCGCCGCACGGCTTGCGTGCAGGACCTCATGCCTGCGCAGCTCGAACTTCAGATGCGCGGCTGACATCAGGAGCGGCGGCAGGCACCAGAGCACGACGAGCAGCCTGCCGGGAGCTCGCTGCCAATGCCCGCGGCGAAAGAGGACGATGGCGATCGCGATGCTCAGAACGACGAGCGCAATGTTTCCCGCGCCACGCAGCACGACCAGATAGGGATCGTTCTTGTTCGCCGCAGCGAAGGCGAGAGCGAGCGGGGCCAGCCAGAGAAGGATCAGGCCGATACGACGCGTGAATTGCATGGGAGACGACATCCGCGAAGCAAAGGATGCTCCGCACCTATCAAAGCGCTTTGCGCAGCGCGAGTGGTGAAACCGCGCCTGCACGAAAACTGCACGAAACACCTGAAGACGTGCAGAGCGCATTCCCGACATCTGCACATCGCCCGTTCAAGCTCATGCCGTCACTATCCATGAGAAGGTCTTCGAGATGACAAGCCCGGCATCAGTCGCCACCTCCGACATCCGCCCGATCCAGAGATCAGCCGTTCCGGCCAGGCTTGCGATGGCGCTGGCGCTCGTTGCCCTCGCCGACTGGCTGTTCTACGACAAGCGGGTCGGCATCTCGCTCGCCATCTTTGCTGTCAGCCTCGCCTGCGCATCCTGGCTTGCCAACCATGCGACGCTGGACCTCCGACGCGCGGCGCTCGGCGGCATCATCGTGATCGTGGGCCTCGTGCCCGTCATCGAGGAGGTCTCTCTGCTTTCGGTCCTGCTCCTCGTCATGGCATTTGCAATCGGCCTGCTGCTTGCGACCAATCCGGATACCACCGCATTCGCCGACCGCGCCCGCGCATTGCGCAATCTGTTTCTGTTCGGCCCGTTCAGAATCTTCCGCGACGTGCTCCAGATCTTCGATCTCACCGGTTTTACACGCGGCATCGCGGTCTGGTTCGTCCCCGCCGTTCTCGGCATCGTCTTCATCGCACTGTTCACGGCCGCTAATCCCTTGATCGAGCAATGGGTCGATCTGCTCAATCCAAAGCTCATCCTCGACCATCTCAGCATCTGGCGGATCCTGTTCTGGACGCTGATCGTCGCGCTGGTCTGGCCGTTCATCCATGTGCAGTGGCGGCGCAGGAGCCACGCTGCGGCGGCGGCTGCCGAGCCGGCCGAACAGGAGCCGGCCGCTCCCACCGACCGTATCGAGCTGCTCGGCGCGCCCACGATCCTGCGCGCGCTGATCCTGTTCAATCTGCTGTTCGCGGCGCAATCGATCCTCGATGCCATTTATCTCTGGGGCCATGCCGCGCTGCCAGCTGGCGTTACTTACGCGGCCTACGCCCATCGCGGAGCCTATCCGCTGATCGCCACCGCGCTGCTCGCAGCCGGTTTCGTGCTCGCCGCGATGCGGCCGGGAGGTCCGGCCGAGAAATCGACGGTGATCCGGTCGCTGGTCTATCTCTGGGTCGGACAGAACGTGCTTCTGGTCCTCTCCTCCATTCTCCGGCTCGACCTCTATGTCGACATCTATCTCCTGACCTATTGGCGCATCGCGGCCTTCATCTGGATGGGACTGGTGGCGCTCGGGCTCGTCCTGATCCTCGCCCGCATCGTGCTCGACCGCTCCAACCAGTGGCTGATCGGCGTCAATCTGACCGCGTTAACGATCGTGCTCTATGCCTGCGCGCTCGTGAACTTCGATGCCATCATCGCCGACTACAATCTGAGCCACAGCCAGGAAATGTCGGGGAAGGGCGTGCAGATCGACACCAACTACCTGCTCACGCTCGGACCGCAGGCGCTACCTGCGATCGACAAGGTCATCCAAATCCGGAACAGGGCCGACGAGACCTGCCTTGTGTCGCGCCGCGACCGGCTTGTAGAACTGCAACGCCAGGACATCGGGTCCTGGCGCGCCTGGAGCTTCCGGAGCTGGCGCCTGCAGCGCCGGCTGGACGCGCGGGCGAAGAGCCAGGCGGCGGGTTGAGGACGCGGAGACATCTTTGGCGTATCGCATTCTCATCGTCGACGACGAAGGCCACATTCGCGAAGTCATCCGCGTGGCGCTGAAGAAGGCCGGCATGGACGTGATCGAGGCGCGCGACGGCAAGGAGGCGCTCAGCCGCTTTGCCGCCGACAAGCCCGACCTGATCGTGCTCGACATCGGCATGCCCGAATTCGACGGGCTCGAGGTCTGCCGCGAAGTGCGTAAATCCTCCGACGTGCCGATCCTGTTCTTGTCCGCGCGCGACGAGGAGATCGACCGTGTGCTCGGCCTCGAGATCGGCGGCGATGACTATGTGACGAAGCCGTTCAGCCCGCGCGAGCTGGTTGCGCGCGTCAATGTCATCCTGCGACGACTGAGCCCCCGTAACGGCGACGCCAAGACAGGCTCGGTCGCGCTCTCGCAAGGCGGCCTCCTGGTCGATCCCGAGCAGCATGTCGCGTCCTTTGCGGGCGTCCCGCTTAAGCTGACCGCGATCGAGTTCGGCATCCTGCGTGCGTTCCTGACGCGGCCGACCTCGGTCTATAGCCGCGAGCAATTGATGCGGGCAGCCTATCAGCTCAACATCCACGTCTCCGACCGCACCATCGACAGCCACATCCGCAACATCCGCGCCAAGCTTGCGGCGCAGAGCTGCGACAGCGTGATCGAGACCATTCACGGTGTCGGCTTCAAGCTCGGGCGCTGCGAGAAAGAGGCATGAGCTCCGCGCCCGACAAGTGGCGGCCCTCGCTCGGGCTCGTGATCTTTGCGGTGCTGGCGACGGTCGCCGTGCTGCCGCTGGTCGGACTGTTCTTCTTCCGCCTCTACGACAACCAGCTCATCCGCCAGACCCAGGCCGAGCTGATCGCGCAGAGCCGGGTGATCGCGACGATCTATGCGCAGGAGGTTTTGGCACGGCTCGACGGCGGCATCGCGCTCGGCCCCGAGGTGGCGCCCGGCGTCCTGCCCGATCCCGGCGACCAGTTCACGCCGATCCGTCCCGCGCTCGACCTGACCGCAAACGATCTGTTGCGGCGGCGGCCTGACGCGATGCCCGCGACACGGCCGGCGGATCAGGCCTATGCCGAGATCGGGGCCAGGCTGACGCCGATCATCCGCGACACGCAGAAGGTGACGCTCGCCGGCTTTCGGATCCTCGATCCCAACGGCGTGGTGATTGCGGGCCGCCAGGAGGTGGGGCAGTCGCTCGCCCATATCGAGGAAGTCGCTGAGGCATTGCACGGACAATACCGGGCCACGCTGCGCAACCGCGTGCCGGACAAGCCGCCGCCGCCGATCTATTCCTTCAGCCGCGGCCTCGGCGTGCATGTGTTCTCGGCAATGCCCGTCATCGTCAACAACCGCGTCGCCGGCGTGGTCTATGCAACGCGCACGCCGAGCAACATCTTCGACCTTCTCTACCAGGAGCGCGGCAAGTTCATCCTGGCGGGGCTCGCTGTCATCCTCGGCACGATCGCGATCGGCCTCGTGTTCTCCCGGACCATCACGCTGCCGATGCGCGAGTTGATCGACCGCGCGGCCCGGATCGGCCGCGGCGACCGCGAGGCATTCCGGCCGCTGAAACACTACGGCACGCGCGAATTCGCCCAGCTCTCGCACAGCTTCCTTGGCATGGCCGAGCAGCTTGCGCGGCGATCGGATTACATCGCAACGTTCTCGGCGCACCTGACCCATGAGCTGAAATCGCCGCTGACCTCGATTAAGGGCGCGGCCGAGCTGTTGCAGGATTCGCTGCAAGGCAAGCCCGACAGCCTGACCCCGGCCGAGCAGAAGACGTTCGTCGCCAATATCCTCTCCGATGCCGAGCGGCTGGAGGCGATGGCGCAGCGGCTGCGTGAGCTGGCGCGAGCCGAAAGCCTGCCGCAGAACGAGCGCACCGAGCTGGGACCCGTCATCGGCGACCTCAAAAGCCGTTTTCCGGCCGGCACCATCTCCGCGACGGGCAGCCTCGACCGGTCAATCGGCATGTCCGGCGAGAAGGCGATGATCGTGCTGTCGCACCTCGCCGATAATGCGATGCGGCATCGCGCCAGACATATCAGGCTGGAAGCGGTCGACGAGCGCACGACGGTGCGGCTGACGGTGAGCAATGACGGTGAGCCGATCTCGGCGCCGAACCGCGACAGGATCTTTGATGCCTTCTTCACCACCCGACGGGAGTCGGGCGGTACCGGAATGGGGCTTGCGATTGCGCGCGCGGTGATGGCGAGCCATGGCGGCTCGATCGAACTGAAGCCGACCGACGAAGGCGCGGCTTTCGAGCTCCAGTTTCCCGCGGCTTAGGCCGCCTCAGATTGCGAACACCCAGGCGGCGACAATGGTGCCGATCGTGACCAGGCCCGCAATAGTCCAGCCCGCGGCATATTCCAGCTCGGGATGACCGGTCGCCCGCATGATCTCGCGCGGATCGGCGGTGTGCTTCCAATGCTCTGCCATGACAGCCTCGCACGTTTTTGTGCTTGTCTTATTAAGTCGCGCGAAGGGTGATTTGGTTCCATCACGGAAATGCGAGGAGCCGCACGCGTCCCACGGCGCGTAGCAGGACTGCTTTCCTACCACCGGTAGCGTGCTAGACTGCGCGGGCGCATTTCCGCGGCAGGAGGGACGCATGGCCGACAACAAGTCCAAACGGGGCGGGGCCGATCGTGCCCTGATCGCACTCGGCGAGCGCTACGAGGTCGCCTACTGGTCGAAGAAGTTCAAGGTCACGCCAGCCAAGCTGAAATACGCCGTCAAGAAGGTCGGCCACTCCGCCAAGAAGGTCGAAGTCTACATCAAGCTCCAGAAGCACCGCGCCGGCGACAAGATGCGGATCGCGCTCAGCGAGCCCTACGAGGTCCGCTACTGGTCCAAGAAGTTCAAGATCACGCCCGCCAAATTGAAGGCGGCAGTGGCGGCAGCCGGCCACTCCTCGAAGAAGGTCGAGGCCTATCTCGCCGGCCAGAAAGCCGCGAAGAAGAAGGCGGTCAAGAAAAGAAGAGCTGCGAAGAAGGCGTCAAAGCGCAGGAAGGCGGCCTGAGATGAAGTTCAGGAAGCTGATCCTTGCGGCGTCGCTCGCGTTGGGCGGCGCATCGGTCGCGCAGGCCGCCGATACCGCCTCGACGATCTCGGGCTCGACCGCGCTGGCGCTCGCAGGCGTCATCGCGCCGCTATCACCCATCCTGGCCTCCGGCGAGAAGAAGGCGATCGCGATGCTGTTCGCGACCAACAGTGACATTCCCTACAAGAAGCCGATCGCCGTGACCGCCGACCGGATCGTCTGCCGCACCGGCAATGTCGACATCACCGTGCGCAACTGCGAGGTGACTTTCGGCAAGAAGGTCAAGACCGTGAACGGATCCACGGCCAACGAAATCTATGCCACCGAGGCGCTCGCCGGCGTGCCGGCGGACGGCGCGGCGGGATCGAACTTCGAGAGCCTGTCGAAACTGAGCTGCACGATCGATCCGAACGCCATCCGCCAGAAGGACGGCAGCGGCGCGAGCTGCACGTTCCAGCCCGGGAATTAGTGCGCGCCGTCAAATCGCCCCAACGGCAATCAATAAGGGGCTGATTGACGGGCCAGGCCGGAACGCGAGCCGGCGCTTGAGCGCTCAGCACGGCACATAACAATGAAGAACTATCTCGCATTTTTCCTTTTGCTGACTATCACGACCGCCTCCGCACACGGGCTTTTTCCCGCCCGGCTGCAACCGCCGTCCGATCTGGTGCGCACAGGCCTCACCGACACCGACACGTCCGCCGGAGGCACGGCCCGGCTGTGCGATCAGGTCGCGTTCTCGCGGAGCCTGCGCTATGGCGACAGCGAGCAGAATTTCCTTGACGTCGCGACCAGCGAGACCAAGGCAACAACGCCGCAGCCGATCCTGCTGTTCGTGGCCGGCGACAGCTTCACCGGCGACAGCGCCGCACCCGACACGGCGCGCGAGTTCCAGGATGAGGCGATGTGCTTTGCCGCGCGCAACGGCATGGTCGGCGTGCGCGTGAACTACCGCCTTGCGCCGGCAGCGTCCTGGCCTTCCGGCGCGCGCGACGTCGCGGCTGCCCTGTCCTGGATCCACCAGAACGTCGATCTCTTCAATGGCGATGCCCGCGAGATCGTCGCGGTCGGCTACGCCGCCGGCGCCTTCCACGTCGCGAGCCTGCTCGCGCATCCGGAATTGCAGGGCACCGACACCGACGTCGCCGGCGTCGTGCTGATCTCCGGCATTTATCGCGCGGGCAAGGACGCGAGTGCCAGCGAGAGGGCCTATTTCGGCTCTGATGCAGCCCAATATGACGAGCGCTCCGCCTTCCCCGGCATCCTCAAGGTCGAAGAACCGATCGTGCTGGCCTGGGCTGCGGTCGATCCCGCAGGCCTGGTGACGCAGGGCGAAGCCTTGAGGCAGGCACTCTGCGGCGCCGGCCACTGCCCGCGCACGACCATCCTGCACACCCGCGATGGCATCGCCTCGGTATTCGGGCTCGACGGCTCCGCCGACAGCCTCGCCGAGCCGACGCTGCTGCTGGTCCACCAGCTCGAGGCGCGCGGATTGCCGTAGCCGGCCGGCTTTCGACGTGTCAGCACCGCTGCCGCTTGGGTGGCAGCGCTCGGGACACAGGAATGACAAACCCTTGACCTAGATCAACCGCTCTTGATGCCGATTGCGCCGACCTCCACGCAGGGGTCCAACGTCGAGGTGTCGAACATGCGTGTGACCGGCAGGATGCTGTTCGCGTTGGTGCTCGCCGTCGCCTCGCTGGGCGCCATGTCGCAGCAGCGAGAGGACTCGGCGACCGTCTCCGAGATTCGCATCGGCAACGTCATGCCCTATTCGGGCCCGCTTTCGGAATTCGGTGCGATCGGCAAGGCGGAAGCCGCCTATTTCGACATGGTCAACGAGCAAGGTGGGATCAACGGCCGCAAGGTCCGCTTCATCACCCGCGACGACAATTCCGATCCTGCGACCGCGCTGGAGCTGACCCGTGGGCTGGTCGAGAAGGACGAGGTGCTGTTGATGTTCGGTTCGTTCGGCACGCCCGGCAATCTTGCCACGCGATGGTATCTCAACGAGCGGAAGATCCCGCAGCTCTTTGTCGCGTCCGGCGACGAGGAGCTGAGCCGGCCCAGGGCGTTTCCCTGGACCATGGGTTGGCAGCCTTCGTACAAGGCGGAAGGGCGCATCTACGCCAACTACATCCAGGCCTATTATCCCCGGCGCAAGATCGTCGTGCTCTGGCAGAATGACCAGTTCGGGCGCGACCTGTTCAAGGGTATCGAGGAAGGATTGGGCGACCTCAATCGCTTCGTCGTCGTCGATATCGCCTTCGACATCGCCGACGAGCATCTCGACACACACCTCTCGGTGCTGAAGCAATCCGGCGCC
Organism: Bradyrhizobium sp. CCGUVB23; assembly: GCF_024199885.1. Lineage (NCBI taxonomy): Bacteria > Pseudomonadati > Pseudomonadota > Alphaproteobacteria > Hyphomicrobiales > Nitrobacteraceae > Bradyrhizobium > Bradyrhizobium sp. CCGUVB23. Next base: position 5,755,202 of record NZ_JANADQ010000001.1, on the reverse strand, counting down.
GAGGTGTTCGTCTTTGCCGGCGTGCCGAGCACCGCGGCCCGCGTGATCAAGTTGGCGGCCGGCTTCAACTGGCATCCGGTGTTCATCCTGAATGATGCTGCGGCCTCGATCGCCAATGCGCTGATCCCGGCAGGAATAGAGAATTCGGCCGGCGTGATCTCGGCGGCATTCCTCAAGGACCCGAGCGACCCTGCCTGGAAGGACGACCCTGGCATGAAGGACTGGCTCACCTTCATGGACAAGTACAACCCCCCGGAAAGCCAGAACAACAGCGCCGCGCTCTATGGCTATGCAGCGGCGGAAGCGCTCACGCAGGTGCTGAAGCAATGCGGTGACGATCTGTCCCGCGAGCACGTGATGCAGCAGGCCGCCTCGCTCCGGGACTTTCAGCCCTCGGTCGCGCTGCCCGGCATCAGGATGAACACGCGGCCGGACAATTACGTGCCGATCAAGCAGATGCGGCTCGAACAGTTCGACGGCCGCACCTGGCAGTCGTTCGGCGACGTGATCGAGACCGCGTTCACGGAAGGGCTGAAGCGCTGACCGGCCTCACGCAGGCTTGAGTGAGGCCAGCGCATTCTCCAGGAGCGAGCGCACCCGCGCGGCATCGCCCGATTTCACGACCGTTGGATCGAGATAGAGCTCCAGGCCCGGAACGCGCTCGGTAATGACACCGCTCTTTGCGGCTCCCCCATCACTCAGCGCATCGACCGAATACGGAATGACCTCGCGGCTGATGCCCTTCATGGTGATGGCCGGCAGCGCGTGCGCCGTGACAACGTCGCTGACCAGCGCGAAGGTCTCGTAGCTCAGCACGATGCCGCCGGGCTCGGCGATCGATTGCAGGCGCGCGGCGAGGTTCGCCTCGGCGCCGATGATCGTGTAGTCCATGCGGTCGCTGCTGCCGAAATTTCCGACGTTGCAATAGCCGGAATTGATGCCCATGCGCGATTTGAACGGCTGTTCGATGCCGGAGGCGCGCCATTTGGCATTCAGCTCGGCAAGCCGCTGCTGCATGCGCCAGGCCATGCGCAGGCAAGCCTGCGCGTCGGCGCGGTCACCCTTGGTCTCGGGATCGCCGAAGAAGATCAGCATGGCATCGCCGATGAACTTGTCGATCGTGCCGCCATGTTCATGCGCGATCGCCGACATCTCGGTGAAATATTCGTTGAGGAGCTGGGTCAGGAGCTCCGGCTGGAGCCGCTCGGCGGTCGCGGTGAAGTTCTGGATGTCGGAGAAGAAGATGGTGAGCTTCTTGCGCTCGGTGTGGATGGTGACGTCCTTCTGTCCGCTGAAGATGCTCTTGTAGACCTGCGGCGGGATGTAGCGCGAGATCTTCATCGAGAGCGAGGCGAGGAAGTCGTTGGCGGATTCGAGCTCCTTGTTCATCGACTTGATGTGGTTGGCCTGGCGGCGCTGCATGGAGAGAAAGGAGAGCCCGCTGCCGGCCGCGATGAAGAGATAGGCGAGCAGGAACTTGAACGAAAAGATGTTCGCCGCGATCGGCTGAGCGATGATCACCTCCTGAATGCCCCTGATGTCGCCGACCTTCCAGTCCTTCTTCGGGCTCTCGGGATGGCTGTTGTGGCAGCTCACGCAGGCCGGGCCCATCGTCACGGGAGCCACCAACCGGACCTTGTCGGAGAATAGCGAGGTCTCGGTCTCGACGATCTTCTTCTCGGGGTCCGCGCGGAGGGCTTCCAGCGCATCCTTCTCGAACTTGTCGAGCTGGTGCGGGGCGCGATTCTGGAACGGGAAGTCGGAGACGAAGCGGTAGGTGATGTTCTCCTGCTGGGCGCCGATCACGCGCCCGAGCTCGAGCGACAGCGTCGCCGGGATCGGGATGGCTCCGGGCACGGATTCGTAATTGTGCACGACCTTGGTGGTGCCGTTGGGATTGGCGAGGATCCGCCCGACCACGTTGCTGGCGTAGTAGCTGCGCACGCTCGTGATCACCGAATTGAGGTCGGCGGCCTGCCGGCGCAGGGCTGCCTTGCTGAGATCGGTCAGGTCGAGCCACACCGCGAGCGGCAGGGCGAGCAAGAGGAAGGCGATCACCACGCCGGTCAAGATGCCGTTCTTGCGCTGCTCTTCGGAGATCGCTTGTTTCACTCTGTGGCTCCGTTCTGTGCATTCTTGTCGCGATATCCGGCGTCCGCGACGCAACATGGGGCGGCACAGAGCCCGTAAACGCAGGCCAGCGCAACCCCATTTTATGGTGGTCGCGGCAGGCGCCTTTTCGTTTCATGACGAATGTTTAAGATCGGCATCAACCTGCATTGATCGATCGGGAGCCAGTGGCCATGACCGAGACCATCCGTATCAGGCGCTTTGTCGCGCGCCCGGTGATCGTGCCGATGAACCTGCCACTGCAGACTTCGACCGGCGCGGTCGCCAGGGCGCCGCTGGTGCTGATCGACTGCGAGACCGACCAGGGGGTGCGGGGCCACGCCTATCTGTTCTCGATCACGCCGGCCGCCTTGAAGCCGCTGACGGCGATGGTCGGCGAGATGGCCGAGATGATCGCCGGCGACGAGCTCTTGCCGTTCGAGATCGAGCGCAAGCTGACCCAGCGTTTCACGCTGCTTGGGCTCGCCGGACTGCAACGCCTGGCGCAATCCGGCATCGACATGGCGGCCTGGGACGCGCTCGCCCGCGCCAAGGGCCTGCCGCTCGCGCGCCTGCTCGGCGGCGCACCGAAGCCGGTGCGCGCCTACAACTCGAAGGGGCTCGGCATCATGCCGGCCGGTGCGGTCGTGGACGAGGCGCAAAAACTGCTTGCCGAAGGCTTTCATGCTGCAAAGATCCGCGTTGGCCGCCCCGAGGCGCGGGACGACCTCAACGTCGTGCGCGCGGTGCGCAAGGCGGTCGGCGACCAGGTGACGCTGATGTGCGACTACAACCAGGCGCTCACCGTGGCGGAAGCGATCCGCCGCGGCGAAATGCTCGACGACGAGGGCCTGCTCTGGATCGAGGAGCCGATCCGCCATGACGACTATGCCGGCTGCGCCCGCGTTGCGGACGCGCTCCGCACCCCGGTCCAGATCGGCGAGAATTTCGACAGCGCCTTTGCGATGCAATCCGCGCTTTCCGCCGAGGCCTGTGACTTCGTCATGCCCGACGTGCAGCGCATCGGCGGCGTCACCGGCTGGCTGCGCGCCGCCTCTCTTGCGCAGGCCGCCGGCATCGAGATGTCGACCCACCTGTTCTCGGAGGTGAGCGCGCAGCTGCTCTGCGTCACGCCGACGGCGCATTGGCTGGAATATGTCGACTGGGCCGACGCCGTGCTGGCGACGCGGCTGATCATCAAGGACGGCTTTGCGCTGCCGAGCGAGGAGCCCGGCAACGGGATCGCGTGGGATGAGGCAGTAGTGAGGAAATACTTGGCCACTTGAGTTTGTTTAGCTTGCCTCTCCGTCATTAGGTCAATGGTGCTGCCCGAGGACCTCGAGTTCCAAAACTCGAGTTCCGAAAGTTGCCAAGCGCCCCCTGAACCATCGTGCCGCCATGCTTTGGTCAAAACTGCATTGAGTGCTTGGCAGGGTCGTCGACGCAGTGGAACTGCGACCGCCTCTTTTGGGTGACATTGGACCACGGCCAGGTCCCGCCACCGCAATTTGAGGCGCCCACCGCAAAAGGCTTGTGATGGAGAGGCCAAGGTTTGGCAAAGCCGGGATTTTCGCTTTTGGTAGCACTCTGGGTGCTGCGTCTTACTTGGTCGAGCTTTTAGTAGTCGCCACGATTTACATTGGTCTTGCCGAGTCTGCGCTGCTACTCCCCACGATAAACCCCGTCGCGACACCATTGTGGCCACCTACTGGGTTTGCACTCGCACTGGTCCTGCTGCGCGGCTACCGGATTTGGCCCGCGATTTTGGTGGGGTCTGTTACTCCTTATCTCATCGCCGACCGGTCGCTCCTGGAGTCTGGCTCCGTCGGGATCGGCCCTCTCCTCGCTGCGTTTGCCGGGACATGGCTGATTAGTCGCTGGTCGAATGGTCGCCAGACGTTCAGCACTCCCTCTGGTATCGCAAAATTTGCAATTTTTTCCTTTGTGCCGACCACGGTGATTAGCTCAACCATCGTTGTCGCAGGATTCATTCTCGCCAACACATTGATTATCTCTGATTCTGTCGTCACCTGGTTAACCTGGTGGCTTGCAGACGCGGCGGGGACCTTGGTGATTGTGCCGGTCGCCGTGCTCTGGGGGATGGAGCGTCTACGTAGTTCTTCGAAGCGGTATCTATTGGAATCGATCGCGGTCTCTGCTCTCGTTAGCATCATCGCGATCATTGCTTACAGCCCGCTCATCGGCGGCAACCTCGTCAGCAGCGACCTCAATGTGCCTCTGCCGTATCGGAGCCTTCTAGGCTTTCTGGTTTTGCTGCCCCTGATGTGGGCTGGCTTGCGCGGGAATCGACACGGCGTGGCTACGGCCGCACTCATTTTCCTCGGAATGGCCGTGTGGGGCTTCTCGGCGGGTAACGATCCGTTTCCGAAGACGGATCTGGATGGATCGCTCTTGGCGTTATTCGTGCTTTCGATTTGCGTATCAGTGCCGCCCCTTGCTTTGGCCGCAGCAATTGCGACGCGCCAGGGCACTGAAGCCCATTTGCTTTCCCTTCAGGACCAACTGAGCCGTCAGATTGAGCGGAAAAGTTTGGCTCTCGACAGCGTTAGACGCCACTTCCAAATTCTTATCGAGGGCGTCGTCGACTACGCAATATTTGCCCTTGATAAGGAGGGGCACGTTACAAGTTGGAACAGCACCGCGCAAAAAATTATCGGCTATACCCCAGAAGAAATTATCGGCAAGCATTTTGGGATATTTTATCGACCGGATGAACGCCGCGCCGGCTCGCCGACCCGCGCGCTGGAGTCGGCAATCCAGGAAGGCAAGCACGAACTTGAAGGTTGGCGGATCAGGAAAAATGGCACGCCGTTTTTCGTCACCGGCTCGGTGTCCGCAAGCGTTGACGAAGCAGGAAATCTGATCGGGTTTATCAATATACTCCGGGATGCAACCGAACGACGCGACGCGGAGGAAAAACTGTTTCAAGCGCGCGAACAGCTCGCGATGTCGCAGAAAATGGAGGCAATCGGCAAACTGACCGGCGGGATTGCACACGACTTCAACAATCTATTGATGATCATTGGAGGCAGTGCCCAGATCTTTGCTCGCCTGCTCGATCCAAAATTACCAAAAGCAATCGAAGCCATACAGACCGCGGCCAAACGCGGAGAGAGTCTCACGCGCCAATTGCTGACATTCTCTCGTCATCAGCATCTTAGCCCGACGGTCGTTGATTTGAATGCTTCCATAAAGAACATGCGCACGATGATTGAGAGCTCATTGCGCGGGAACATTGTTTACAACGAAAACATTGGCGAGGATGTTTCGCCGGTTAGGGTGGACCTCGCCGAACTAGAACTTGCGATTGTTAACATCGCCGTCAACGCGCGCGACGCAATGCCAAATGGCGGTACGTTCACGTTGTCTGTAAATGCCGTGACCGCAGATCGAACGATTGGCGATAGTGGACCGGGAGAGGCCTTCTATGCGATAGCGTTTAGCGATACGGGTACTGGTATTCCACCCAATCTTTTGTCCAAGATGTTTGATCCCTTTTTCACAACCAAAGAGGTCGGCAAAGGAACCGGGCTCGGTTTGTCGCAAGTTTATGGTTTTGCACACCAGGCCGGCGGAACGGTGACGGCAGACAGCAAGGTCGGACGAGGAACAACGATTACAGTCTATTTGCCGTCACGTGCAGACGAGCAAATCACCAACAAGGAGCTCTCCGCGGCCAAAGAAAAATCACGGCATTCGCAGCGTCAGACCGTTCTCGTTGTCGACGACAGCGCTGATGTGGCGGATGTGACGTCCTCTCTGTTCGAGCATCTGGGCTATGAGACCATCTACCGAGATTCGGCCGAATCGGCATTAGAACTGCTCGAAGCCGGCACAACGATCGATCTCGTCTTCAGCGATATCGTCATGCCGGGCACCATCGATGGCGTCGGGCTCGCGAGAGAAATTCGGTCGCGTTATCCGAACTTGCCAATAGCCCTTACGACCGGGTACAGCGACGCGGCAAAGGCAGCTCCTCCAAATTTAAGAATACTGCGTAAGCCGTTCGATACCGAGGCACTAAGAGATTTCATCCAGGAGATTGCGCCGCCGAGATCAATGAAATCATCCGGCTTGTCTTTGGCGTCAAGCACAACTGACGCCTTGCGCAGAAGTTGACAGCCGCACCGTTGAAGGCATGCTCGGTAACGCCCGCGCAGCGATGGCGCAAGCAGTTCAGCAGCTCGGCTGCCCTCTTCACGCCGCAATTTACAAATGCCGTGCAGTGACTCGTGCGCGCGGGAGATCGCACAAGACTGGCGGGACCCACCGATCGAGGTTCAACATGAGCGATCCAATCTTTCGCAGAAGCGATGGTGTCTGGCTGAATGAACCGGAACGATGGACTGCGCAGGGCGACAGCCTCCGGCTCGTCACTGACAACGCCACCGATTTCTGGCGGGAAACCCACTACGGCTTCAATCGCGACAGCGGGCATTTCCTGGGCTTCCCCACCGGCGAGGCGTTCACTGCCGAGTTGCATGTGCGGGCCGACTTCGAGGCACTCTACGACCAGGCGGGCATCATGGTCCGCATCGACGCGGAGCATTGGGTCAAGGCCGGCATCGAGTTTTCAGACGGACGCGCCATGCTTGCGAGCGTGCTGACCAACGGGCGATCCGATTGGGCGACCGCGCCCTATGAGCAGGATGCCCGTGACTTCCGCCTGCGCGCAACCGTCGCGAACGGCGTCGTTCGCCTCCAGGTTTCGGCCGATGGCAAGCTTTGGCCCCTGATGCGTCTGGCGCCATTTCCAAGGGCGAACTCCTACCTGGTGGGACCGATGGCCTGCACGCCCGAGCGGGCCGGGTTGGAGGTCGCTTTCTCGACCTTCCAGCTGACACCACCGCTCGGCAAGGATCTCCACGATCTCACCTGAGGGCCGGCCCATCGTGGGAGCAGGATTTCAAAGTATGACCCCAGCCCGCTACGTACTCCTGGATCTCGACGGAACGCTCGTTGATTCGCAGCCGGGCATCTTCGCAAGCTGCATAGCCACACTTCGCGCGCTCGGACACGAGCCCGGCGAAGCGCTCGACATCAAGGGCGCCATCGGGCCTCCGCTCGAAGAGATGCTGCAGGCTTTGTTAGGGGCACGCGGAGACGACCGGATCGATCAAGCCGTGGCGGCCTATCGTCAGCACTACGGCGAAAGCGGCCTGCTCGGAAGCGAGCCTTATCCCGGAATTGGCGTCGCGCTCCAGGACATGCGGCAAGCCGGATTGCGACTGTACCTTGCGACATCGAAGCGCGAAGTGTTTGCCCGGCGCATCCTGGAGAACCTGAAACTGGCCGCGTATTTCGACGGCATCTATGGCTCGGTGCCCGGCGGCAAACTGGATCACAAGCCTGAGCTGCTCGCCCATATCTTGTCTGAACAGGATGTCCATGCTTCGCACGGCCTGATGGTCGGCGATCGCCGGCATGACATCGTCGGGGCACGCGCGGTCAACATGCGCTGTCTTGGCGTTCTTTGGGGATATGGCAGCCGAGACGAGCTTGAAGCGGCCGGCGCCAGCCGGTTGGTGGAACGGACTTCCGATCTCGCGCGCCTGGTCTTATCGATGTTGAACGGATAGCCTCCGTTCGGCCGCACGGCGGAAACAGCCCAAGCGCTACCGCGTATCTGCCCCCATAATGCCCTTGCGCGCCGCCCTGTGCTCGATCCACATGCAGCGGCGGGCGGCCCGGCCTGAGCGCGCGACGCCGGATGTTCCCTCGCCGGCCAGCAGCAGCGGTGCCACGTTCTCGCGCAACGCGCGGCAGCGCTCGAGCTCGGCTTGCCAGTCGATGATCCGCGCCTGAGCGCCCGACGCGATCAGCGCCAGCATCGCCATCGCAACACATGTCGTCTTCATCGATCGCTCGCCGGCGCACATCGTGGAAAAATGACAAGTGCAGTTTGTGCCAGACTGTCGCGCACTGACGAAACACCCTGTGTCATCGGACGAACACCCCGCGGCAGCCACATCAGATGCATTCCATATCAGCTTCTACCATAATGTGCACGGGCGAGTCGGGGGAGCAAATGATGAGCGGGATTGGGGACGATGCCGAGCTGGAAGAAGTCGTGGAACGAGGAAGACATCAAGAAACTTAAAACGCTCGCCGGCACGATGCCTGTGACGATGATTGCAAAGGAGCTTGGCCGCACGACCGGCACGGTGCTCGCAAAGGCCGTGGAGCAGAATATCCCCATCAGGCACCGGACGGACGAGGTGGCTTAGCTAGTCTGTCTCGCGCGTTCGCCGGTAGCGAAAGTCGCAATGACCGGCGCCCTGCATGATGGTCTGCGTGCGCGTGAGGCTGATGTCGGGGCCGAAACCCTCCGCGGTCGCAAAATCCGCGGTGCAGACGAGGAGGAAGCCCAACTCGGGCTCGCCGAGCGCGTGATAGAATTCCGCATAGGCGCATCGCCTCACGTCGAAGGCGAACGCATCGTGTGACTGCTCGATGATTTCGAGCTCGAGCGCGTGGTCGCGGGCGTAGGTCCTGAAAGCGGACGACACGGCCTTGCCGAGATCCGGCTCGTTCTTCGCCCGCCAGAATTCCTCGCCGTAGCGGCGATAGAGATCGCCGAGCGTGTTGCGCACCAGCGCGTTCGCACGCGCTTCGCCCAGTTCCATCTGGAGCGCCTTGACGAGGGGGATCAGGACCTGCGCCTGGATTTTTGCCTGCTCAATGACGGAAACGCTCATGGCGGCCTCGCGTCGGAGATGAAGGAATAGCGAGCCTAGCCAGGATGGAGCGCAGCGCAATCGGGGAAAACGTGCCGGAGGATAGGCCCCCGGACTTCGCTTCCGGGCGACAGGCAAGAATGCGCGCCATCAGCTCCGCAACAGCCGCAGCGCCCGGCCCTTGTGGAGAGCGACGTGATCGGTCTTGTCGCTCCTGATCTCGTATTGCGGATCGTCCGGGCTCGCGTGATGGACGTAGCCCTTGTAGATCACATCCTTCCGGTGCACGCGCTGGATATGACCGCGCACCCGGCCGGCCTCGGAATTCCAGCTCACGTGATCGCCCGTCTTGAAGGTTTTCGGCATGGCGAACCAATGCCGGGCCTTGTCTGGCGGTTCCGCGGTCCCATCCAATAACGACAGGTGCGTTTCCGCTTTCGCTTCGCTCCAGCTAGGCCGGACACGCTTCGCGGATGAGTTTTGGCTGTGCCACGCGAAGCCGAAGGCGAAGCGTGGTGGGCACGACAGGGATCGAACCTGTGACCCCTACCATGTCAAGGTAGTGCTCTCCCGCTGAGCTACGTGCCCTAGATGTCCAAAAGTCGGGTGGGGTCCCTATAACGGCTCAGGGGAGCGCGCGCAAGGACGGAAGGCGACCGATTTAGGCCGCCAGCATCTTGTTCACTTCGCTCACCAATTCCCGCAAATGAACCGGTTTGGACAGGACCTTGGCGTTCTTGGGGGCCTCCGAATCCGAGTTCAGGGCCACGGCGGCGAAACCGGTGATGAACATGATCTTGATGTCGGGGTCGAGTTCCGAGGCCCGGCGGGCGAGTTCGATGCCGTCCATCTCTGGCATCACGATATCGGTCAGCAGCATCTCGAACGGCTCTTCCCGCAGCCGTTGATAGGCCGACATGCCGTTGTCGTGGGAGGAGACCTGAAAGCCGGCGTTTTCCAGCGCCTTGACCAGGAAGCGGCGCATGTCGTTGTCGTCTTCGGCGAGCAGGATTTTTGTCATGGCAGGAAACGTCGAATCCCCGGGGGTACACACTGGACTTCACTAAGCCCGACAGAGGGTAAATTTCAGGTGAAAAATGCGTCCCTCGGCCGCACACGGCATGCTCTTTGTGAACCGGAATGGGGCACGAATCAATCGGGCCCCGCACACGCGATGCTTCACGGTTAAGACACGTTCCAGCGCGGCACCCGTACTTTTCACTTGGCAGAATGGTTGCGATTCCTGACAATGACCGCACATAAGAGCCTCGCTTTGCCGGCCTGTTCGAGTCCAATCCGGATTGTCGCGGATATAGAGGGACGAAACTGACCAAGATGACCCGGTTTGACGGCGACTCGTCGCCACCGTTCGAGATTATCGAGCCCATCGAGTGGCGGGCGCCGATCATCTTCAACTCGCCCCATTCCGGCTCGATCTATCCGGACGATTTTTTGGCGGCCTCGCGCATCGACCTGCCGACGCTCCGCCGCTCGGAAGATTCCTTCATGGACGAGCTGATCGGGCACTTGAGCGCGCGCGGCTTTCCGGTCGTGCGCGTCAATTTCCCGCGCTCCTATGTCGACGTGAACAGAGAGCCCTACGAGCTCGACCCGCGGATGTTCTCCGGCCGGCTGCCGAGCTTTGCCAATACCCGCTCGATGCGCGTTGCCGGCGGGCTCGGCACCATCCCGCGCGTCGTCGGCGATGGCCAGGAGATCTATCGCGAGCGGATCGCGGTCGACGACGCGCTGGCGCGAATCGAGACGCTCTACAAGCCGTATCACCGCGCGCTGAGGCGCCTGATCAACAAGGTGCACCAGATGTTCGGCACCGTGATGGTGGTCGACTGCCACTCCATGCCCTCGGTCGGCGTCAGCAGAGACGAGCCGCGCCGGCCCGACGTCGTGATCGGCGACCGCTACGGCACGAGCTGCACGCCGCTGCTTCCCGACCGGGTCGAGGAGACATTGAGCGGGCTCGGCTATTCGGTCGGCCGCAACAAGCCCTATGCCGGCGGCTTCATCACCGAGCACTACGGCAATCCGGCGAGCGGCCTGCATGCGGTGCAGCTCGAGCTCAACCGCGCGATCTATATGGACGAGCGCCGGCGCGAGCGCGGCCCGCGCTTCGACCAGGTCGCGGCAGATTTCGCTATACTGTCGGACGTGCTCGCCACGACCATTCCGTTCGGCGATCTCGGCCCGTTCCAGGCTGCGGCCGAATAAGCGGCAATATTTTTCGCGCCTATCGCAGGTCGCGACGGCGGCCACATCAACACGCGATCCGATTTTCGCTTCGCGTTCATGCGCGCATCGAAACGAAAGTGATGGACGCAGAATGCGGGCAAGAAAAAAGGGCCGCTTGTTATGAGCAAGCGGCCCAAGTCTAGGGAGGAAACGCCCAAGGAGGGCAGCGGTAACGCGAGGCGCTACCGCACCGCAACAATATGCGACTGCGCTGCACAAAGTGCAAGGGCTTTTGAGCCGTTTCCCATGCAAAAAACACAGGGCTCCAATGTCTCCGCAGAAACCCGGATTCAGTTTCTTTGATAAGGAATTTCAATGGGTTGATTATCGTTTGCATACCAACGAGGCAGGCCCGGAACTAAGCTCTCAAGCCCGTGATCGATATTTGGCCAGCGGATGGCTCGACAGGGCGACCGGGCGACTGCATCCAAAATACCAGGGTGCAATTCAAGACAGCGCTGCCCGAGCCTCTCGATTTGAGCTAGGCAATAGCCAGCATTCGTTTGGCTTTCGGGTTCAAGGGACAGGCCTGTGACGGTGATCGATTTCTCAGCCTTCATCGGACGGCTTGCCACCGCCTCCGGCGAAACCATTTTGCCGTTCTTCCGCACCTCCCTGTCCATCGACGACAAGAGCAAGACCAAGGATTTCGATCCCGTCACCGAGGCCGACCGCGCCGCGGAGGCGGTGATGCGGCGGCTGATCAAGGCCAATTTCCCCCAGCACGGCATCGTCGGCGAGGAATTCGGCAATGAGCGTGAGGACGCCGACTACGTCTGGGTGCTCGACCCGATCGACGGCACGAAATCCTTCATCGGCGGCTTTCCGATCTGGGGCACGCTGATCGCACTCTTGTACAGGGGCGCGCCGGTGTTCGGCATGATGCACCAGCCCTTCATCGGCGAGCGGTTTTCCGGCGACAACGGCTCGGCCAATTATAAAGGTCCCTCCGGCGAGCGCCGCCTGCAGGTCCGCCGCTGCGCCTCGCTTGCAGAGGCTACGACCTACACCACGAGCCCGCTTCTGATGAACGAGCGCGACCGCGTCACCTTCGGCCGCATCGAAAAGGGCGCGCGGCTGTCGCGCTATGGCGGCGACTGCTACTCCTATTGCATGCTGGCCGCCGGCCACGTCGACCTCGTGGTCGAGACCGAACTGAAGCCTTACGACATCGCTGCGCTGATCCCGATCGTCACCGGTGCCGGCGGCATCGTCACCACCTGGGAAGGCAAGCCGGCGCAAGGCGGCGGCCGTATCATCGCCGCCGGTGATCCCCGCGTGCACGAAGAAGCGCTAAAACTCCTCAACCAATAACAAAGCGAGCGGAGGCTTGCATGACCGTCTCACGCAGGCTTCTCTCTCAATTGCTATTGGGATTGCTGCTGCTCCTGCCGTCGCTGGCGATGGCCGAGGATTTCCCCGCCAAGCCGATCAAGCTGATCGTTCCGTTCCCGGCCGGCGGCCCCAACGACATCATCGCCCGCGTGATCGGCCAGCGCATGTCTGAAATCTGTGGCCAACCGGTCGTGATCGACAATCGCGGCGGCCAGGGCGGCGTACTCGGCACCGACGCCGCCGCAAAGGCCGCTCCCGACGGCTACACCATCGCGATCTCCAGCGCGGGCGCGCTCGCGATCAGCCCGAGCATGGAGAAGGTCGCCTATGACACGCTCGCCGACCTGACGCCGGTCACGCTGGTCGCAACCGTGCCGGAGATGCTGGTCGTCGCCACCAACGTGCCGGCGCAGAACATGAGTGAGCTGGTCGCGCTCGCGAAGGCTCAAGCGGGCAAGCTCAACTTCGCCTCCTCTGGGCCCGGCAGCCTGCCGCATCTTGCCGGCGAATTGTTCAAGCTGACGGCGAAAATGGACATCGTCCACGTGCCCTATCGCGGCGCGGCGCCCGCGGTGAACGATCTCCTGGGCCAGCAGGTGCAAATGACCTTCCTCGATCTCCCCGTGCTGCTGCCGCAGATCAAGGCAGGCGCCTTGAAACCCATCGCCGTCGGCTCGCCCGACCGCGCGCCCACCGCGCCCGAGGTGCCGACCACGGCAGAAGCGGGTTTTCCGGACCTGCGGATCGAGAACTGGTACGGCATGGTGGCGCCGAAGGGCACGCCGAAAGAGATCGTCGACAAGCTGCACCGCCTCGCAACGCAAGCGATGACTGATGCAGCGGTGAAGGAGAAGCTCGCCGCCCAAGGCGCGACGCTGATCGGCGATAGCCCCGAGCATTTCCGCACATTCATCGCGGACGAGACCGCGAAATGGGCCAAGGTGATCAAGGACGCCGGCGTCGAGACGGCGAAGTGACGCTAAAGCGCGATGTGAATAGTCATCGCGCTTTAGCTTATTGTTTTAGCATGATCTCCGCGCAAAACGCGTTCCGCGTTTGTCGCGAGGGAAAACCGCTTCACACTTTTCCGGATCATGCTCTAATAGGCGAGACGGCCGCGCAATTCCCCAAACGGAATCATCACATGCGTGCGAAACGCCGCCCGCTCCTGCAGTGTGCGGTACCAGCGCTCGACCGCCGGCAGCGCGGAGCGCTCGATCTCCAGTTCGAAATAGCGGTAGAGCGACGTGCCGGCCGTGATGTCGGCAAGCGACAACTCCGCACCGAGCAGGAACGATCGCTGTTCGAGGAGCCGTTCCAGCTTGGTGAAATGCTGCACGCAGCGCGCAAGGGCTGCGCGGATTGCCGGCCAATTGCGCTGGTCCTCGGGCGTGCGGAAGAAACCCCAGAACACGCCGTTGAGAAAATCCGGCTGTAGCGCAGTCTGCGACCAGTCCATCCAGCCGTCGACGCGCGCCCGCACAGCCGGATCCTCCGACCAAAAGCGTTCCGCCCCGTGGCGCGCCGCGAGATAGCGAAGGATGGCATGCGATTCCCAGACGATCGTCCCGCCATCATCGATGACCGGAACACGGCCGTGCGGATTCATCGCCAGAAATTCCAGCGCATCGAGGCCGCCAAAGGAGCCGCCGGCATTGATGTGCTCGTGGGCGAGATCGAGTTCGCCGATCAGCCACATCACTTTCTGCACATTGAACGAGCTGCGTCGTCCCCACACCTTCAACATATGGTCTCACCTCTGAACTGCGGCGCGAAGGTACTCGACCAGTTGCTTGGCCGGGCGAGGCAATGCCTTGAAGCTTCGGGCGCAGATCGTCAACCTCCGATTGGCCCAGCTGTCGCGGATCCGGATCGCCACGATCGGCATCGATCGCGCGCAGCGCTTCGCCGCAGTCTCCGGAACGACGGCGACCCCGACATCGGCCGCGACCATCTGGCAGATCGCATCGAAATCGCGCAAGCGGGCACGGACGCGCAGACGCGCGCCGAGCTTCGCCGCATGCCGCGCGATATGAACCTGCAACGCGGTCGATGCCGTCAGGCCGACGAAATCGCGATCCGCCACTTCCTGGAAATCGATCTGGCGGCGACTACCGAGCTCGCTGCGCCGGGCGGCCACGAGGGTTAGCCGGTCCTCGCTGAACAGGAATCGCTCGATGCTGTCGGGCAAAGCGTGCTCGGCGGCGAAGCCGAGATCGGCAGCGCCGCTCGCGATCGCGGTCGCGATATCGGCGCTCTCGCGCTCCTCCACGTCGACGTTGATGTCGGGATGCTCGCGCAGGAAAGTTGCGAGCGCCCGCGGCAGGTGCTCCGACAGCCCCGACGTGTTGGCGAGCAACAGCACGCTCGCACGCACGCCGCTGGCAAAGCCCGCGAGATCGCCGCGCATTGCCTCGACCTGGTGGATGACGAGCCGCGCATGATCGAGCAGGCTTTCGCCCGCGGCGGTCAATTCCACGCCGCGCCGTCCGCGCTTCAGAAGCGCTACGCCGAACGCGTCCTCCAGGCCCTTGATCCGTGCGCTTGCGGAGGCCAGCGCCAGATGCGAGCGCTCGGCGCCGCGGGTGATGCTGCGCTGGTCCGCCACCGCGATGAAGAGCTGGAGGTCAACAAGGTCGAATCGCACGGGACAAATCTCCTTTAGCCTTCGTCCTAGGCGAAGGCTGTCTCCGTAACCTCCAGATTGTGCCTTCTCCACCGATCGGTCAATGTGGCCGGCATGATCGACCCGCTCATCATTCTCATTGCCGCCGTCTTCCTGACTGCCGGATTCGTCAAGGGCGTGATCGGGCTCGGCCTGCCAACCGTGTCGATGGGCCTGCTCGCAGTGACCATGGCGCCGGGCCGGGCGATCGCCATCGTCATCGTGCCGGCAATCATCACCAACATCTGGCAGACTTTCGTCGGCCCTCATTTGCTCGACATCCTCCGCCGGCTGTGGCCGCTGATGCTCGGCACCGTGATCGGGAGCTGGCTCAATGCCGGCGCGCTGACCGGCCCCTATGCGCGCTACGGCTCTGTGGTGCTCGGCCTGCTGCTGGTGATCTACGCGATCGTCGGGCTGAACAAGTTCCAGTTTCGTGTCGCGCCAAGGAACGAGAAATGGGTCGGCGGCGCCGTCGGCGTCGTCACCGGCGTGATCTCGGCCTCGACTGGCGTGCAGGTGATTCCATCGATGCCGTTCATGCAGGCGATCGGCATGGAGAAGGACGAGTTGGTGCAGGCGCTCGGCGTGTTCTTCACGGTCGCAACGCTCGCGCTCGCCTTCAACCTCACCGCGGGCGGACTACTGACACCAGCCAACGCCGTGCCGGGCATCGTCGCCATGGCCTGCGCCTTTGCCGGCATGTTCATCGGCCAGTCGCTGCGCTCGAAGATGCCGGCCGAGACGTTTCGCCGCTGGTTTTTGATCGCGATGGTCCTGCTCGGACTCTACCTCGCCGGCAGCGCGCTGCTGAAAGAGTTTATTTAGCGCGCTTCCAGCATCGCAACGCGGAAGCCGAGATAGACGAAGAGCCCGCCGAGCGCGCGGTTGATCCAGGCGATGATTCCGTCGGACCGCCGGAGCCGCAGCGCAGCCTTCGCGGCAAACGCCGCCAGGAACAGCGACCACAAAGTGCCCGTGCAGATGAAGATCAGGCCGAGCGTCAGGAAGGCGAGCGGCTTGTGCGGGGCATCGACTGCGACGAATTGCGGCAGGAAGGCCAGGAAGAACAGCGCGACCTTGGGATTGAGCGCGTTGGTGAAGACGCCCTGGAGGAAGACTCGCCGCAGCGGCGTCCGCCCATCCTCGCCCGTCAGGGAACCCGCGAGCACCGGCCGCGACCACAGCATCTGCAAACCGGTCAGCACGAGATAGGCAGCACCCACCAGCTTCACGACCGAAAACGCGGTGGACGAGGCCATCAGCAGTGCGGAGAGACCGATTGCCGCGCCCGTGACGTGGAATAAGCAGCCGCAACTGATGCCGAACGCCGCCGCGGCGCCGCCGCGCCAGCCCAATTGCATGCTGCGGCCGATGACATAGACCGTATCCGGTCCCGGCGTGATGTTGAGGGCCACGCCCGACAGGACGAAGAGCCAGAGTTCGTGAATGCCGAGCATGTCTCGCGTCCCTGAAGGCCACCCAAGCGGCCGGCTTAGTCGGTTCGGCGAGCTGCGTCCACCACCGGATTTGCCTAGGATTTGCAACGAAATTGCAATGCGGATCATACTTCCGCTTGCCTGCGCGTGCTCTATAAGGGGTAGGTTCTGGAAATGCACGGATTCGCGGAAGACCGTCACGCCGGTGGCCGGTTCCCGATCCCTTGGAGCCCGCGAGAATATGGAGAGACGCCTGGCCGCCATCGTCTGCGCCGACGTCGCCGGCTATTCGCGCATGATGGGCACTGACGAGGCCGGCACCCATGCCGCCTTCAAGGCCCATCGCAGTGCGATCCATCCCATTATCCTCAATCATGGCGGCCGCGTCGTGAAGAACACCGGCGACGGCTTCCTGCTGGAATTCCCCAGCATCGTCGGCGCGACCGAAGCCGCGATCGCGATGCAGCTCCTGATGGCGGAGCGCAACGACCACCTGCCCGCCGACCGCGCCATGCAATTCCGACTCGGGATCCACATGGGCGACATCATCGCCGACGAGGACGAGGTGTTCGGCGACGACGTCAACATCGCCGTCCGCCTCGAATCGGTGGCGAGCCCCGGCGGGTTCGCAATCTCGGCCAAGGCCTTTGGCGAGGCCGGCAAGCACCTCAACATGCCGCTGGCCAATGCCGGGACGCACCGCTTCAAGAACATCAAGGAGCCGATCGGCGTCTTCACCTGGACGCCGGACGGCACGTCCGCTCAGGTGGCGCAGACCAAAGAGGTCTCGGCGCTGCCGCAGCAATATCGCACCGCTATCGTGGGCGTGCTGCCCTTTGCCAATTTGAGCGACGCCGGCGACGAATATTTCTCCGACGGCCTCACCGAGGATCTGATTCACGCGCTGGCCCTGCAATCCTTCTATCGCGTGCTCAGCCGCAACTCGACCTTCGCCTTCAAGGGCAGGAACCTCTCGACCCGGCTGATCGCGCGCGAGATCGACGCGACCTACCTGATCCAGGGTTCGGTGCGGCGCGCCGGCAGCAAGATCCGCGTCACGGCCGAGCTGATCGCGCCGGAGACCGGCGAGCAGCTCTGGACCGGCCGCTACGACCGCGACATCGGCGACCTCTTCGCCATGCAGGACGAGATCACGACCAACCTGTCGGCTGCGATCGCGACCGAAATTTTCCGTGCGGAAGCCTCCGCTCCGGCGCGCCAGACCAACGATGTCACCGCCTGGGACCGCTTCCTGAAGGGGCTGTCACACTACTACCGGCAGACCAAGGAGGACTTCGACACCGCCATCGCGCTGTTCAAGGAAGCGATCTCGCTCGATCCCAAGCTTTCGATCGCGCATGCCTATCTCGCCACGATCCAGCTCCAGAGCATCCAGTTCGGCTGGGTCAAGGGCTCGCGCGAGATGTGGGTCGCGGCGATGCATCTGGCCGAGACCAGTGTCCGGCTCGACCCGCGCTCCTCTTTCGCATTCTCGATCCTGTCCTGGGTTCATGCGCAGGACGGGCATTACGAGGCCGCGATGGACGCCGCCAAGCGCGCGGTCGCGCTCAACCCCTACGACATGGGCGCGCGCGGCGTGCTCGGCATCTGCCACTTCGTCATCGGCGAGCATCGCCAGGCGATCGAGCTGTTCTCGATGGCGGCGCAGCGCGGCAACAGCGATCCGCGCTACCAATGGGCGGCGCTGAACGCGTTCAGCCATTATATGCTGGGCCAATACGACGCGACGTTGTCGTGGGCGCGGGAGCAGCTCTACATCAATCCGAACCACATGCAGGCGCTCGCGATCCGCGCCGCGGCACTGGCGCAGCTCGGACGGGCCGAAGAAGCCACTGAGGCGGCCGAGGTGCTGATGAGCAACTACCCGAGCCTGACGGTCGAGCGGCACCTGAGGAATTTTCACTGGAAGCAGGCTTCGGACCTCGCCCATTACCGCGAAGGGCTCCTGAAGGCGGGCGTCCCGCTCGTCAAGCTCAGCCTCGTCCAGAGCGACGTCAAACGCGCCGCCGATTCCTAAGAGCGCAAACCGCAACAGGGCGGCGCCGTCACGCGCGCTTCTGTTGACAGGACAGCGAATTCGGCCACACTTCGTTGCACGCTGTAGTAGCATAAGCTGCCGGTCCAGCGCTTTATCTTTGTTAGGATTTTCCGCGCTCTATCGGCGCGTCTGCTTTTCACGATTCGCTATTTTCAGGATTTTGGGCCATGCATGACTCCGCTTCGAAGCCCCCCTTCGACCCCTCGATCCAGGTCTCGCCGAACAATCCCTGTCCGTTCCTGCGCGGCCTCGTTGGCGAAGGCTTTGTCGATGGCGGGACCGTCCCGCTCCGCACGCTATCGCAAACGATCGCGAATGCGAGCGGCGAGACCGGGCTGAAGAAGACCTCGGCCCGCATCCAGGTCCGAGGCGTTGCACTGATCGCCAACGGCGCCTGCCACATCCTGCAAAGCATCTTCTGGGGCGCGCAGCTCAATAGGCTGCGCGGCGGCCCGCTCGACAAGCTCGGTGCCGGCTCGCGCATCCTCGGCGTCGACGGGAGCGTCAACGAGGACGAGATCGCGCGGCTCGCCAGTTTCGGCAGCACCTTCGCCGATCCCGACGGCGGCACCGAGACTGGGCTCAACGCCTCGCAAATCCAGACCTTCATGGACGACAATCTCAAGCGCGCCGGCAATCAATCGCGCTGGTACTACCCGATCCTGATGAAGTTCGAATGGCCGATCCTGCTCAAGATCATGGGCAAGGGTCAGGGTGACGACCGCTATCTCAGCGTGGCCGAGGTGAGGACATTGTTCAACGAGCGCAAATTTCCTGACAGGATCACCCAGCGGGTCGTCAGCCAGCCGGTCACGCCGCCCTCGCTCATATTCCGCGTTGCCGGCGGACTCGTCGCCGCGCTCCTCGTCTTTGGCGTCGTGGCGCTGCGTTTTCCCGATCAATTCCAGCCGATGCTGCCCGGCATCCTCGGGGACCTGGTGGCGCCGCCATTGCCGGAGCACGTCGAACCCCGGGCCGCGTACTGGCTCGAGCAAAACTGGGCGCTCGAGGACCGACACTGGTTTCATCACGCAAGCCAGGGCACCGCGACCTTCCCGGTGCCCTATCGCTGGTTCATGGCGCTGGAGCAGCCGCGGCTTCATTTTTTCGCAAAACCCGGGATGCTGCATGACAGCGACCATCTGCAGCGCTTCGGCTTCATCCCCAGCCCACAGACGATCAACACCGACGACACCACGCTGCGCCGGTTCGGCTATGCCAACGTCTACGACAAGACGAAGCCGGTGCCGGCGCGGCTTTGGGATCCCCCGGTTGACTGGGGCACCCAGGCTGAAAACGTCGACGGCCTGCCCGTCGGCTTTGCGCGCATGACCGGTGTGCCCGATCCCACGACCGGCCAAATCGGTGAGGACCGGATCGGCCTGACCTGCGCCGCCTGCCACACTGGCCAGATCCACTACAAAGGCATCGACATCCGCTTCGACGGCGGCCCGGCGATGACCGACCTGAGGAAGCTCGAGATCACGACCGGCCTGTCGATCGCCTACACGCTCCTCGTGCCGGGCCGCTTTACGCGCTTCGCCGACCGTGTGCTCGGACCCTCCGCCAGCGATGCGGATCGCGATGCGCTGAAGCAGAAGCTGCGTGCGATCAGCACGTTCCTGATCGACTGGGAGAAGACCTACAAGAAGACCATCGACGGCAAGACGAGGTTCAACGAGAAGACGAAGCGGGAAGAGCAGCAGCAGGACACGGAGGAAGGATACGGCCGTCTCGACGCGCTCAACCGCATCGGCAACCAGGTCTTCTCCCAGGACATGGCGCTCAGCGGCCTCAGCGGCTTCGAGAAGAATCTCCATGCCAAGGACGCGCCGGTCAGCTTCCCGCCGATCTGGACCGTGCCCTGGCTCAAATTCGCGCAATATGACGCTTCCATCGAACAACCGCTGATCCGCAACGCCGGCGAGGCGCTCGGCGTGACCGCGCTGCTCAATCTGTCCGACAATACACCCAAGGACACGCTGTTCCGCTCGTCGATGGACATCAGGAATCTAAACTGGATCGAGGATCTGCTGAAGGGGTCGGCGCCCTATCCGAAAAAGCAGCTCTCGGGACTGACATCACCGAAATGGCCGTCGGACATCTTCGGCGATGATGCCTGGAAGATCGATGGTGACCGCGTCAAGAACGGCCGTAAGCTCTACGCGCAGATCTGCGCCGAGTGCCATCTCGGGCCGGTCAACGATCCCGTGTTCGACGCCGAATTTCCGGACCAGAGCATTTGGACCCCGACGCGCTGGGAGACCATCGGCAGCGACAAATTCCTGAACGAGGTCCAGAAAGGCGTCAAAGGCATGGGGACCGATCCCGCTCAGGCCAGTGTGCTGGCGACGCGAACGGTTCAGGTGCCGGGCTTTCTCAAGCTCGATCCCACGCAGAAACTCAATGCCTGGTGGAGCTGCAACCTGCCGGATGTCTCTTCGACCGATATGCCGTACTCGCTCGGCCTGATGGTGCTCGTCGACATCGTCAGCCGCAAGGCGATGGACGATGCGAAGATCGACCCGAAGGTTCAGGAGGCCTGGTGGGGTACGCGCAAGAACTGCCCGAACCCCGGTCCGCAGCCGCCCGATAAAAAGGAGCCGCCGCCCTGGTATCGCGCGCGCCCACTCAACGGCGTCTGGGCCACCGCGCCTTACCTGCACAACGGATCGGTGCCCTCGCTCTACTGGATGCTGAGCCCCGCGGCCGAGCGCCCCAAATCGTTCTGCATGGGTGGTGGTCGCGACTACGATCCGAAACAGGTCGGATTCGCGGTCGTCGACGGCGAGAGCTGCAAGACCGGGCAGTCGCGCTTCTCGACGCGAGCGTCTGACGGCACCGAGCTGTTCGGCAACAGCAATGCCGGCCACTCGTTCGATGGCACGCCGGGTCCCGGCAAGGACGGCACCATCGGCCGCGTGCTCAAAGAGCAAGAGCGCTACGACCTGATCGAGTATCTGAAGACGCTGTAGCGCGCCTTCTTCCCTCGCCCCCCAAGCGGGACGTGGGAGCGTACCGCCCGCCCCTCACCCGAACAGCGGCGTGCCGGGGACGAAGGCATCGAAGGCCGCCCAGAACTGGGAGCGGTAACGGTCCTGCTCCTGGAGGATCTCGTGCTTTGCACCGGCGATCACGAGGTGAGAGCCGGCGCGCAAGTGATAGGCGAACTCCTCGATCGCGGCGGTGGAAACGATGCTGTCGTTGGAGGCCGCCAGCATCAGGATCGGCTGGCGGATCTCGGACGGATAAGACATGCCCTTAAAGGTGTGCATCGCACGGCACGCGGTGTCGGCCCAGGCGACCGTTGGCGAGGCAAGGCCGAGCGTCGGATCCTCCTCGAGGAGGGCGGCATTGCGCGCGTAGCGCACGGGATCGCTGGTCAGGGGATTGTTGATGAAGGGATCCATGCCGGTGATGCGGTCGTTGCCGCCGGGAATGTAGCGGCCACCCTGCCCGAGCAGCCGCATTGTCCTGAGCAAGGCCCGCGACGGAAACGAGGTGGCGCGGCCCGGCAGATCGATCATCGGCGCCGACAGCACCATGCGGTCGAACCAGCGCTTGCCCGAATGTGCAACCCTGAGCATCACGGCGCCGCCCATGGAATGGGCGAGCGCGAAGAAGGGTGGCGGACAATCCGGCAGCACCACCTGCTGGACGAAGGTCTCGACGTCGATCTCGAAGTCGGAGAAGGACCGTACATAGCCCTTGCGTGGATCGCGCAGGCGGCGGGAGGAATGGCCCTGCCCGCGCCAGTCGATCATCGCCACCGCAAAGCCGCGATCGCGCAGATCCCGCACCGTCTCGAAGTATTTTTCGATCTGCTCGCTACGGCCGGTGAAGACGCAGACCGTGCCCTTGCGCCCCGCAGGCGGCGCCCAGCGCGCAAAGCGCAGCTCGGCGCCGTCGGGCGTCTTGATGGTGCCGCTGACGACGTTTTCGGGAACGGGATTGGCGGGAATCGAGACCAGCGTCATGGGCAGGAAATGCCAGGAATCAAGGGGCGGGAGCGCCGAAAAGGCGCTGCTATCGCCCTCTTGAACGCTGTTTCACCCCACCCATATCATTTTCGTGCAGGCCGCTACCAGTGCTTCGGGAACCCGAGCATCAGGCTGCACACAGACTAAAGCCCGGCCCGATTGGCGGGCGGGTTACCAGATCAGTCGCTCAATGGAGGACTAACCATGCGTACCTACGACCTGACTCCCTTCTATCGCTCCACCGTCGGCTTCGACCGTCTCTTCAACCTGCTCGACCAGACGACCTCGGACGGCAGCCCCGGCTATCCCCCCTACAACATCGAGCGCACTGGCGAGAACGCCTACCGCATCACGGTTGCGGTCTCCGGCTTCTCCAAGGACGAGCTGTCCATCGTCGCGAAGGAAAACACGCTGACGATCAAGGGCGAGAAAGTCGCCAATGAGAACAGCAAGTCCGAAGTGCTCTATCGCGGTATCGCCGCACGCGCCTTCGAGCGCGCCTTCCAGCTTGCCGATTTCGTGCAGGTGAAGGACGCCTCGCTCGAGAACGGTCTGCTCCATGTCGACCTCGTGCGCGAAATTCCCGAGGCCAAGAAGCCGCGCCAGATCGCGATCAACACCAGCGCGCAGGCCACGCAGGTGATCGAGGGCGAGAAGGCCGCCGCCTAAGGCGTCCATCACATTCGACTTCCAAGTTGCGAAAACGCCCCGGTGCCCCGGGGCGTTTTTGTTTGTCCTGTTTGCACTGCATCACAGAGCGGTGAAGAGGCGTAACGAGGCTGCGGCGCAGTCCGTCCTTCCTGGCATCGAACAAGACAGACGGAGATCGACCATGAAAGTTTGGCGTACCCTGTTAGTCGCAGCGAGCTTGCTGGCCGCGCCCATCACCCTCGCCTACGCGCAATCGACGGCGCCGGTGAAGGCGAAGAATGTCGTGCTGGTGCATGGCGCCTGGGCTGATGGTTCGAGCTGGTCCGAGGTCATCCCGATCTTGCAGGCGGCAGGATTGCATGTCACGGCCGTGCAGAACCCGCTTACGTCGCTCTCCGAATCCGTCGAGGCCACAGAGCGCGCGCTGGCCGAACAGGACGGCCCGACGGTTCTGGTCGCGCATTCCTGGGGCGGCACCGTGATCAGCCAGGTCGGCACCGATCCAAAGGTGACCGGGCTCGTCTACATCGCCGCGCGAGCGCCGGATTCGAACGAGGATTTCGTGGCGCTGTCGAAGCAATTCCCGACCGGCCCGGTGCGCGCCGGCATCGTCGAGCGCGACGGCTTCACAAAACTCTCCGGGGACGCGTTCCTGAAATATTTTGCCAACGGCGTTACGCCGGAGAAGGCCAAGGAGCTCTACGCCGTGCAGTGGCCGACGGCGGCCTCGATCTTCGCCGGCCGCACGACGGACGCCGCGTGGCATGCGAAGCCGAGCTGGTATGCGGTGTCGAAGAACGACGACACCATCAACCCCGACCTGCAACGTTTCCTCGCCAAGCGCATGCACGCGACCACCGTCGAACTCGACGCCGGCCACCTGTCGCTGGTGTCGCGTCCGAAGGAGGTGGCGAATCTGATCCTGCAAGCGGCCGGATACGGGCAGAGCTGAGTGCGCAACGCGATTGAACGCAAAAGGCGCCAGGATTTTCCTGGCGCCTTTCGTCTCGCTCGGTTCTCCCCCCAAGTCGTCCCGGCGAAGTCCGGGACGAAGCCGTGAGTGTGGCGCGCAGTTTTCGCATCAAGCGACCGTTCAACTGCGCGCCTCGTCGCCTACTCCAATCCCTGCGCGGCCGGCATGTCCTGGGTCGGCAAGATGGTCGGGACGGGCTTGGTCTGGCCGACTGTCGGCGCGCTTGCTTGCGGCGCGGCCTCGCTGGGCTTGGCCTGCACGGCTGCGGCCTGCTGCGAGGCTTCGGCCCGAGCCCGGGGCGCCTGAACCTGCTGCGACGCGGGCTCGGATGCTGCCGGCTTGGCGGCGGCCACCGGAGTCTCGCCGCGTAGCGGGGCGGCCTTCGGAATCGGAACGGTGCGGCTTGCGACATGCGGGATCGGAGCCGGTGGCCGCGGCGCGGCGCTGCGGATCACAGTCGGCGGCGGCAGCGCGCCCTGCGGCCCGTAAGGTGCTACCGCACCTTCGTCATAGGCCGGCCCCATGCCGAAGCCGGGGCCGAAGGCCGGCATGAAGCGCAAAATCCGCCCGTCACGGGCGTCGATCACAAGCCGGCCGTCGTCGCCGCGGCGGTCGATCACGGCGATGGTGTAGACCAGCCCACGCAGGCGCGGGATGCCCAACGGCGAGAAGCCGTTTTCACGCAGCACGGCGTAGACCTCGGTTGCCGGCAGCAGCGCCGGGACGGGCGGGCGCTCGTACTCATAGCCG
Source organism: Bradyrhizobium sp. CCGUVB23 (assembly GCF_024199885.1). Lineage (NCBI taxonomy): Bacteria > Pseudomonadati > Pseudomonadota > Alphaproteobacteria > Hyphomicrobiales > Nitrobacteraceae > Bradyrhizobium > Bradyrhizobium sp. CCGUVB23. The sequence continues at coordinate 5,730,296 of NZ_JANADQ010000001.1, read as the reverse complement.
TAACCATAGGCACGCGACGGCGGCGGCGCCTCCGGCGGGCCATAGGGCCCGTCGAAATCCGAGACGGTAGTGGCGGGCCCGCGGAGCCCTCCGTTCCCCAGCACCTGCGCGTCGGCAGCAGATACCGCCAGCACGCACGCGGCGGCAGCCACCCATCCTGTGAACAACTTCATGGTCGAAACGCTCCTGTCAGGCCCGCGGACGGCATGCGCTCTTTCGCTTGTTCAGCCATGGCGCGCCTTTCGAAGGGCTGATCCGAAGCTTCCCCCGGGATTCCGACGCCCTCAGGGCCGGATCGCGGCGCGTTTGCCTTAAATCCGGGGCGGACCTGATGCGGGAAAGCGCGTGATTGACACCTTGGGAATCGGGACTTTTGCGTGCTTGTGTGCTAGACAAAATTTTGGCAAGGTGATGGTTAGGACAGGAAAGCTGTCTTAATTCCGCTTGTGATCCCGGCACAGGGATTGCAACGCAAAGCGGCGCTCTCGAGCGCCAAGAAGTTGCAGGCTAAAGCCGTTCTCGGGGACGTGGAACGCCCAGGCCTGAATTTAAGAAAATGCGGCTCGCAACGGACGAGCGGTGGCCCAAAGAGCGGGTGCCGCGGTACGCCCAAGGTGCGCCGAAGATGGCGGTGAGACAGCTTGCCGCATGAAGAGGACGGAACAATGAACGGGTCGCAATTCGAGCGCGCAAACATCGTGGCAGAAGAGCTGTCGGCGACGGTCGCCTCGAAAACGACTGATCGTCCGCTTGAAAAGCACACGTACCGCCCGCCGGCCGAAGGCCTGTACGATCCGACCCTGGAAAAGGATTCCTGCGGCGTCGGCTTTATCGCCAACATCAAGGGCAAGAAGTCGCACCAGATCGTCTCGGACGCGCTCAGCATCCTCTGCAACCTCGAGCATCGCGGCGCGGTCGGCGCCGATCCGCGCTTCGGCGACGGTGCCGGCATCCTCGTGCAGATCCCGCACGCCTTCTTCACCCGCAAGGCCAAGGAGCTCGGCTTCTCGCTGCCCGCTCCGGGTGAATACGCCATCGGCGCGCTGTTCATGCCGCGCGACAGCGCCTGGCGCAACGTCATCAAGAGCATCATCACCGATCAGATCAAGGCCGAAGGGTTGAAGCTGCTCGGCTGGCGCGACGTGCCGACCGACAACTCCTCGCTCGGTGTCACCGTGAAGCCGACCGAGCCGAACCACATGCAGGTCTTCATCGGCCGCAACGGCGCCGCCAAGACCGACGAGGAGTTCGAGCGCCGGCTCTACATCCTGCGCAAGTCGATCTCGCAGGCGATTTACCAGCGCCGCGACCGCGGCCTCGCGGGCTATTACCCCTGCTCGATGTCCTGCCGCACCGTGATCTACAAGGGCATGTTCCTCGCCGACCAGCTCGGCAAGTACTATCCCGACCTGCACGAGAAAGATTTCGAGAGCGCGCTCGCGCTCGTGCACCAGCGCTTCTCGACCAACACCTTCCCGACCTGGTCACTGGCGCATCCCTACCGGATGATCGCGCATAACGGCGAGATCAACACGCTGCGCGGCAACGTCAACTGGATGGCGGCGCGTCAGGCTTCCGTGAGCTCCGAGCTCTACGGCAAGGACATCAGCCGCCTCTGGCCGATCTCCTATGAAGGGCAGAGCGACACCGCCTGCTTCGACAACGCGCTCGAATTCCTGGTGCAGGGCGGTTACTCGCTGCCGCATGCCGTCATGATGATGATTCCGGAGGCGTGGGCCGGCAATCCCCTGATGGATGAGAAGCGCCGCGCCTTCTACGAATATCACGCCGCCCTGATGGAGCCGTGGGACGGCCCGGCCGCGATCGCCTTCACCGACGGCCGCCAGATCGGCGCCACGCTCGACCGCAACGGCCTGCGGCCCGCGCGCTATCTCGTGACCAAGGACGACCGCATCGTGATGGCGTCCGAAATGGGCGTCTTGAAGATTCCGGAGGACCAGATCGTCACCAAGTGGCGGCTCCAGCCGGGCAAGATGCTGCTGGTCGACCTCGACCAGGGTCGCCTCATTCCCGACGACGAGATCAAGGCTGAGCTTGCCAAGAGCCATCCCTACAAGGAGTGGCTTGACCGCACCCAGATCGTGCTGGAGGAGCTGCCGAAGGCGCCGACCACCGGCGTGCGCTCGAACCTGTCGCTGCTCGACCGGCAGCAGGCGTTCGGCTACAGCCAGGAAGACATCACGATCCTGATGACGCCGATGGCCTCCACCGGCGAGGAAGCCACGGGCTCGATGGGCAACGACACGCCGGTCTCGGCGCTGTCTGCCAAGCCCAAGCCGCTGTTCACCTACTTCAAGCAGAACTTTGCGCAGGTCACTAACCCGCCGATCGACCCGATCCGCGAGGAGCTGGTGATGAGCCTGGTCTCGATCATCGGACCGCGGCCGAACTTGTTCGATCTGCAGGGCCTCGCCACCACCAAGCGCCTCGAAGTGCGCCAGCCGATCCTGACCGACGCGGATCTCGAAAAGATCCGCTCGATTGCCGATCTCGGCGATACCCACTTCAAGTCGCGCACGCTCGACACCACCTTCCATGCCGGCCTCGGCGCGGCCGGCATGGACCAGGTGCTCGACGAACTCTGCGCGCGTGCGGAAGCCGCGGTGCGCGAAGGCGTCAACATCATCATCCTGTCCGACCGCATGGTCGGCACGGACCGCGTGCCGATCCCCTCGCTGCTGGCCTGCGCCGCCGTGCATCATCATCTGATCCGCACCGGCCTGCGCACCTCGGTCGGCCTCGTCGTCGAATCCGGCGAGCCGCGCGAGGTGCATCACTTCGCCTGCCTTGCCGGTTACGGCGCGGAGGCGATCAATCCCTACCTCGCGTTCGAGACCATCATCGCGATGAAGGACCGCCTGCCCGGCCCGCTCGACGACTACGAGATCGTCAAGCGCTACATCAAGTCGATCGGCAAGGGCCTGCTGAAGGTGATGTCCAAGATGGGCATCTCGACCTACCAGTCCTATTGCGGCGCGCAGATCTTTGACGCGGTCGGTCTGAAGGCGGACTTCGTGTCCAAGTTCTTCGCCGGCACCCACACCCGCATCGAGGGCGTGGGTCTGGCCGAGATCGCGGAAGAGGCCGTGCGCCGCCATGCCGACGCGTTCGGCGAGGCGCTGGTCTACAAGACCGCGCTCGATGTCGGCGGCGAATATGCCTACCGCACCCGCGGCGAGGACCACGCGTGGACGGCCGAATCGGTGTCGCTGCTCCAGCACGCCGCCCGCGGCAATTCGCAGGAGCGCTATCGCGCCTTCGCGAAGATCCTCAACGAGCAGTCGGAGCGCCTGTTGACGCTGCGCGGCCTGTTCCGGATCAAGAGCGCGGAAGAAGAGAAGCGCAAGCCCGTGCCGCTCGACCAGGTCGAGCCGGCCAAGGACATTGTCAGGCGTTTCGCCACGGGTGCAATGAGCTTCGGCTCGATCTCGCGTGAGGCGCATACGACGCTTGCGATCGCCATGAACCGGATCGGCGGCAAGTCGAACACCGGCGAAGGCGGCGAAGAAGCTGACCGCTTCAAGCCGCTGCCGAACGGCGACAGCATGCGCTCGGCGATCAAGCAGGTCGCCTCGGGCCGGTTCGGCGTGACGACGGAATATCTCGTCAACTCCGACATGATGCAGATCAAGATGGCGCAGGGCGCCAAGCCCGGCGAAGGCGGCCAGTTGCCCGGCCACAAGGTCGACGCGACGATCGCAAAAGTCCGGCATTCGACGCCGGGCGTCGGCCTGATCTCGCCGCCGCCGCACCATGACATCTACTCGATCGAGGACCTGGCGCAGCTCATCTACGACCTCAAGAACGTTAACCCGACGGGCGACGTCTCGGTCAAGCTCGTCTCGGAGATCGGCGTCGGCACGGTGGCCGCGGGCGTTGCCAAGGCGCGCGCCGACCATGTCACCATCGCGGGCTTCGAGGGCGGCACTGGTGCATCGCCGCTGACCTCGATCAAGCATGCAGGCTCGCCCTGGGAGATCGGCCTCGCCGAAACCCACCAGACGCTGGTGCGCGAGCGGCTGCGCAGCCGCATCGCGGTCCAGGTCGACGGCGGCTTCCGCACCGGACGTGACGTCGTGATCGGTGCGCTACTCGGCGCCGACGAGTTCGGCTTTGCGACCGCGCCGCTGATTGCGGCCGGCTGCATCATGATGCGCAAGTGCCATCTCAACACCTGCCCGGTCGGGGTCGCCACGCAAGACCCCGTCCTGCGCAAGCGCTTCACCGGCCAGCCCGAGCACGTGATCAACTACTTCTTCTTCGTCGCCGAAGAGGTTCGCGAGATCATGGCGAGCCTCGGCTTCCGCAACTTCAACGAGATGGTCGGCCAGACCCAGATGCTCGACCAGACCCGCCTGGTCGCGCATTGGAAAGCCAAGGGCCTCGACTTCTCGAAGCTGTTCGTCAAGCAGAAGGAAGAGAAGGGCCAGAAGATCTATCACTCGGAGCGCCAGAACCATCATCTGGAGGCCGTGCTCGATCGCAAGCTGATCGAGAACGCGACGCCCGCGCTCGACCGCGGCGCGCCCGTGAAGATCGAGGCCGAGATCAACAACACCGATCGTTCCGCCGGCGCGATGCTGTCGGGCGCGGTGGCCAAGATCTATGGCCATGCGGGGCTGCCGCACGACACGATCCATGTCAGCCTCAAGGGCACCGCCGGCCAGGCCTTTGGCGCGTGGCTCGCCCACGGCGTCACCTTCGAGCTCGAGGGTGAAGGCAACGACTATGTCGGTAAGGGCCTGTCGGGCGGCAAGATCATCGTCAAGCCGCCGCGCAACGGCGGTATCGTGCCGGAAGAGAGCATCATCGTCGGCAACACCGTGATGTACGGCGCGATCGAAGGCGAGTGCTACTTCCGCGGCATCGCCGGCGAACGTTTTGCCGTGCGCAATTCGGGCGCCGTGGCGGTGGTCGAGGGCGCGGGCGATCATTGCTGCGAATACATGACTGGCGGCATCGTGGTCGTGCTCGGCAAGACCGGGCGCAACTTCGCGGCCGGCATGTCCGGCGGCATCGCCTATGTGCTCGACGAGGCCGGCGATTTCGACAAGCTCTGCAATCTCTCGATGGTCGAGCTCGAGCCGGTGCTGTCGGAGGAACTGATCAACGCCGGCACCTACAACCACTCCGGTGATCTCGAGGCGCATGGCCGGGTCGACGTGTTCGAGAACCTGCTCGATTCCGACGTCGAGCGCTTGCACGTCCTGATCTCGCGCCATGAAAAGGCGACCGGCTCCAGGCGCGCGATCGAGATCCTCGCGAACTGGAAGGAATGGCTGCCCAAATTCCGCAAGGTGATGCCGGTCGAGTACCGGCGTGCACTGCGCGAAATGCAGGCCAACGCGGACGCCGAGCCGAAAATCGCGATCGGCGCGTAAGTCTAACCCCTCGTGGGCAGAGGCGGCGCGAAAGCGCCGTCTCGAACCATGAGGCCTCCATCCGGGCCGTCATCCTTCGAGACGCGTATTCCGCGTTCCTCAGGAATGGGGTTCGAAATGAAAAACGAAGCGGCAGGGACTACGGGTTTAATGGGCAAGATCACGGGCTTTCTCGAAATCGAACGGTATGATCGCAAGTACACCCCGGTCGCCGAGCGCTTGAAGCATTTCAAGGAATTCGTCGTTCCGCTCTCGGAGAAGGAAACGCGCGACCAGGCCGCGCGCTGCATGAATTGCGGCATTCCCTATTGCCACGGCACCGGTTCGGTCGCGCCGGGCACGCCCGGCTGTCCGGTCAACAACCAGATCCCCGACTTCAACGACCTCGTCTACCAGGGCAACTGGGAAGAGGCTTCGCGCAACCTGCATTCGACCAACAATTTCCCGGAGTTCACCGGCCGCATCTGCCCGGCGCCGTGCGAAGCCTCCTGCACGCTCAACATCGACGACAACCCGGTCACCATCAAGACCATCGAGTGCGCGATCGTTGACCGCGCCTGGGAGAACGGCTGGCTGAAGCCGGAGATCAACACCGAGAAGACCGGCAAGAAGGTCGCGGTGATCGGCTCGGGTCCGGCCGGCATGGCCTGCGCACAGCAGTTGGCACGCGCCGGTCATGACGTGCATCTCTACGAGAAGTACGCCAAGGCCGGCGGCCTTCTGCGTTATGGCATTCCCGACTTCAAGATGGAAAAGGACATCATCGACCGCCGCGTCGCGCAGATGGAGGCGGAGGGCGTCACCTTCCACTACAACAGCCATGTCGGTGCCGCCGGCAACGTCGATCCGCGCGAGATGCTCAACGAGTACGACGCCATCGCGCTGACCGGCGGTGCGGAAGCGCCGCGCGACCTGCCGATCCCTGGCCGCGACCTCGACGGCATCCAATACGCGATGGACTTCCTGCCGCAGCAGAACCGCCGCAACTCCGAGGAGCCTTTGAACGGCGTCACCGACATCCTCGCCGGCGGCAAGCATGTCGTCGTCATCGGCGGCGGCGATACCGGCAGCGACTGCATCGGCACCTCGCTGCGCCAGGGCGCCAAGTCCGTGACCCAGCTCGAGATCATGCCGGCGCCGCCCGAGCGCGAGAACAAGGGCCTGACCTGGCCGAACTGGCCGCTCAAGATGCGGACGTCCTCGAGCCAAGCTGAAGGCGCAATCCGCGAATATGCCGTGCTGACGCAGAAGTTTTCCGGCGAGAACGGCAAGGTCAAGAAGCTGCACTGCGTGCGCGTCGACGACAAGTTCAAGCCGATGGCCGGCACCGAATTCGAGCTCGATGCCGAGCTCGTGCTGCTCGCCATGGGTTTCGTGCACCCCGTGCACGAGGGCCTCTTGAAGCTGCTCTCGGTCGACCTCGACCCGCGCGGCAACGTCAAGGCGAACACGCTCGACTACCAGACCTCGCGCCCCAACGTGTTCTCCGCCGGCGACATGCGCCGCGGCCAGTCGCTGGTGGTGTGGGCGATCCGCGAGGGACGCCTCTGCGCGCGGTCGATCGACACGTTCCTGATGGGGAAGACGGATTTGCCGCGATAAGTTTTCGCGAGCTGGCTGCCACATGTGAGACTGTCATCGCCCGCCTTGTGCGCAATTGCGCACTGGAGCGGGCGATCCGGTATTCCAGAGACGTCAAACGTATACGGATCAGCCGCGGCGTACTGGATACCCTGCCTTGGCGAGGCATGACGGCGGAGTGCGTAGCGGGCACGTGTCCGCCAATACAATCACTCTTCCTTCACGTCAATTCTGCAACCTCACCCCCAGCATCACCACGGTCGCCTGCGAGCTCGACAGCGGGACGTTCGAATTCAGGATGTCGTGGCGCAGGGTACCTTTGACCCAGAGGTTGCGGTTGAGCTTGTAGATGAGATCGCCTTCGATCGAGTACGTTTTGTCCTTACGCACATTCTCCTGGTAGTCATACGTGCCGTAGGTGAACTTGCCGATGCCGGTCAGCCAACGACGGAAGTCGTGATCGACTTCAACGGCGTAAGTGCGCACCAGGATGCCCGGGGAGCCCACAAGCGTCGTCTCCTGGATCTGAGTGTCGGAATTGAATCTCACGGTGGTCAGTCCGCTCGCGTTCCAGACCAGCGAGCCCGTGGTCAGGAAGCCGCTGAGCTGGCTGAGCCTTGGATCGACATAGTTGCGCGCGGCGTAGCCGATCGAGATTTCGCCGGTGAGGATGCGCGAGAACTCGAAGGACGTGCCGACCTTGGCGTAGCCACCGTTTGAATCGCGCAAATAGCCATTGCGGTCGGCAGCCTGGTCGTGCACGCGGGTGTCGCCCTCGATCTCCAGGAATGGCTTCAGGCCCGGCTTGAGATCGTAGGAGAAGCGCCCCACACCACCATACTGGTTGAAGTCGCGGTCGTCGTTGCTGGAAACCGTGCCGTCGGTGAGCTTGGAGTTGGTGTACGCCGTGCGGTCGACCGTGGCACCGGCGGCGACCTCGAAACGATTGAAGGTCTGGTCGACGCCGAGTGTCGTGCCGTAGGTGGCGTAGATCGGATATCTCTGAAGTCCCGCCTGGATGTTCGGGCTACCGGGATTGTCGGTGGCAAGCCGCAGGCGGAGCTCCGAAGTCAGCCTGAGATCGCGGTCGACGTCGATGCGGCCGTCGATGTGGCCGGTGAAATCCGGGCGGTTGATCTCGACGGGCGCGGGCGAGGCGACGCCGTCGATCGTCGCAGGCAACTGGTTGCCATAGCCGGTGAAGGATCCGCGCAGGTCCGCGACCAGCGCGTGGCGCTCCCAGTCGGACATCACGACGAGCTCGTGTGCCACGACATAGAGCGGCGAGCCGATCGGCTTGTTGAGGCGCGCCGGATTGGTGTCATAGCCGCCGGAGAGCTCGAGCGCGCCCTTGATCAGGAAGCTGCCGGCATAATCGCCGACGGGGCCGAAGGGATCATCGTCGAGCTTGAGGCGCCGGCGCAGCGGCTGGCCGGGCACGGTGCCGGCCATCGCCGCCGGCACCGGCGTCTTGTTGGCGGTCTCCGACGGCGGCGGCGCGATGCGCGGCAGGCCGATGCCTGGTGCGGACGTCGCGGCCGGAGCCGGGGTGCCGGGACCGGGCGCGCGTTTCGGCTTCGGCTGCCCCGGATAAAGCTTTGGCTGCTGCCGCTTGCGATTGAGCGAGTCATAGCCCGAGGCGCCAGAGCCATTGGCGGCGGGCAGGCCATAGGTCGGCACCTGGCCGACGCGCGAGGGCGCCGGTGTGTCCTTGCTCTTGCGCGGATCGGCGCCGGGATCGGGCAGCGCCGGCAAGCCATCCGACGGGGGCTGCGCGAACGTCGTCGTGGCCGTGCGCCGCGTGGGGAGCGTGTCCGGCGAGACGAAGCCGCCGCGGTTCGGATTGAAGAGGTCCGGTGTGAGGCTCTGGGCGGCGGCGGGCGCGCGCTCCAGCATGGTCAGCGCAAGGCATGGCAAGACGGCGCGCAAGACGTGCGCGCGCTTGCTCCGGCTCCTGCCTGGAGGCGACCCCACGATGGAAAAAACTCCAACGAATTCCGACACTTCCGCGACGGCTTCCGCGGGGGACGCGGGAACCATCGTTAATGGAGTTAAAACAATTATGGTTAATGACCCGTTGAGGGCGGACCTCCTCACGTCGCCTCCCCGCCGCGGCCGTGCTAAGCAAGCGGCCACGCGCAAACCGGGTTTGCCCCTCTTCCCTGGATCAAAACATGCCGAGCTCGAAACCGCTGATGACCCCATCATCCGGCCCCGCCTCCTCCGACATCGAATCCGCGCTGCGCACGCTGGAGACGGAGAGCGGCGGCATCGGCGCGCTCGCAACCGCGCTGAAGGGGCCGCTAGGGGCGAGCTTCACAGCGGCGATCGACAAGATCCGCAACGCCAAGGGGCGCGTCGTCGTCACCGGGCTCGGCAAGTCCGGGCACATGGCGCGCAAGATCGCAGCGACGCTCGCCTCGACCGGCACGCCCGCCTTCTTCGTCCACGCCGCCGAAGCCGGCCATGGCGACCTCGGCATGATCACCACCGACGACGTCATCATGGCGCTGTCCTGGTCCGGCGAGCAGCCGGAGATGAAGAACCTCGTGAATTACTCGGCGCGCTTTGCGATTCCCATGATCGCGGTGACGTCGAACGCAGGCTCCGCGCTCGGACAGGCCGCCGATATCGTGATCGAGCTGCCCAAGGCGCGCGAAGCCTGCCCGCACAATCTGGCGCCGACCACCTCGACGTTGATGCAGGCCGCGATCGGCGATGCCATCGCGATCGCGCTGCTCGAAGGCCGCGGCTTCACGGCGCTGGAGTTCGCGCATTTCCACCCCGGCGGAAAGCTCGGCGCGATGCTGAAATTCGTTCGCGACTACATGCGCACCGGCGCGGAGATCCCCGTGAAGCCGGTCGGCACAAAGATGTCGGAGGCGGTGGTCGAGATGTCGGCCAAGGGTTTGGGGTGCGTCTGCATCGTGAGCAGTACGGGCGAGATCGCCGGCATCATCACCGACGGCGATTTGCGCCGGCACATGCGGCCGGATCTGCTGACCGCGACGGTCGACGACATCATGACGAAGCAGCCGAAGACCGTGCCGCCCTCCATGCTCGCGACCGAGATGATTGAGGTGCTGAACACGCGCAAGATCACGACGCTGATCGTGGCCGAAGCGAGCAAGCCGGTCGGCATCGTGCACCTGCACGATCTGTTGCGGGCCGGCGTGGCTTAAGCCAACTCTCGTCATCCCGGGGCATCGCGCAGCGATGAGCCGGATCCATTCATCCGCGTGACCCGTGGCGAAATGGATTCGGGGCTCGCGCCAAGAGGCGCGCCGCGAAATGACACGGAGGATGTAGGGCGCGCACTGCCTGCCTCCTCTCCGTCATTGCGAGCGCAGCGAAGCAATCCAGACTGTCACCGCGGAGAGATTCTGAGACGCTTAGTTCGCCGGAAATCGCGCCGCCTTCTCCTCCAGCGGCAATCTCAGCCCGTTCGCCAGATACGACACCGTCCGATAGACCCCGCACAGCATCATGATCTCCAAAATCTGGGCGTCGTCGTAATGCGCTGCGAGCGCGGCAAACTCCACGTCATCAAGCGTTGCGCGGTGATGCAAGGCATCGACGGCCGCGATCAGCGCCTGCTCGGCCGTAGACCAGCAGGCTGAAGTCGCCTCGCCATGAGCGGTGGCGCGGACCTGTTCATCCGTGAGACCCGCAGCTCCCGCGAAGATCGCGACATGCACGCCCCATTCATATTCGCATGTGTTCAGCGCGCAGGTGCGGTCGATGACGATCTCGCGCTCGCGCAACGACAGCGGCCCCGGGTCCAGGAGGCTGCCGGCGCGGAACTTGTCCCAGGCGCGCTTGTATCCGGCCATCACCCGGAACAGCATCAGGGGTGGCGCGCCGCGCATGATGCGGTTGAACTGCTCATCGATCTCGGGCGGATAAGGCGGATCCAGCGGCGCGATGCGCGACATCGTCTGTGACATGGCCGATCCCTCTGCTACAATAATTGTAGCGATACGCTACACTATCCGTAGCAACGCGCAAGGGGGCGACATGGCGAGACAGGCAGGGCAACGCAGCGTACGCGGCTCGCGCACGGGCCGGCCGATCATGGCCCTGCTGGACCTCTTGGGGAAACGCTGGAGTCTGCGGATCCTCTGGGAATTGCGCGGCGCCCCCCTCACCTCCCGCGCGCTCCGCAGCGCCTGTGACGAGGCATCCCCCACGGTGCTACAAGCCCGGCTCACGGAGTTGCGCGAGGCGGGCTTCGTGGAGCTCGGAGATGCCGGCGGCTACAGCCTGACGCCGCTCGGGCGGGAATTGTGCGAGACCTTCATGCCGCTGCACCGGTTTGCGGAAAGGTGGAGGAAGTAGAATTCGAACAGCCGCGCGCCTCAACCTCCCTTCGCCCCTTGTGGGAGAAGGTCGCGCGAAGCGCCGGATGAGGGGTTGCATCCACAAACTCGATCGCGAGAAGCACACGCGGAGAGAGACCCCTCACCCGTCTCGCCGCTCCGCGGCGATCCACCCTCCCCCGCAAGGGAGGAGGGTAAGAGGAGCTACGCCGCTGCCACCGTCAGGTTCGCGCCGTCGACCTGCACCACCTTCACCCGCGTGCCGGCTGGTGTATCGGGGCCGGCGACGCGCCAGACGGTGTCGCCGATGCGCACGGTGCCGCTTCCATCGATGATCGGCTTCTCCAACGTGAACTCGCGGCCCAGAAGCGCCTCGGTGCGCTTGTTGAGGTGCGGGCTCGCGCTGGTGTCGATCCTGCCGCGCGCGAGGCGCCGCCATAGCGGGACTGCGGCGGCGGCGAACAGCGCGAACATCACGAGCTGCGCCTGCCAGGCGGGATGGGCGACGAACGAGACCAGCCCGACCAGCAGCGCAGCGAGCCCGAGCCAGAACAGGAACACGCCCGGCGCGAATACCTCCAGCGCCATCAGGATGAAGCCGAAGATCAGCCAGTTCCAGGTGCCGAGGGTGACGAACATGTCGGTCATGACACGACCTCTGGGTTATCTTATTGCTGCGGCGGCACTACCGGCGGCGAGCTTCCCGCCGGCGGCACCGAGCCGCGGCGGGCGGCGGCGGATGCGGACGCCGCGCTCTCGCCGAAGGTCGCCTTGGCGATCTCGCCGATGCCGGCCAGCGAGCCAAGCAGGCTCACGGCTTCCATCGGCAGCATGATGATCTTCTGGTTCGGGGCCTCCGCAAATTGCCCGAACGCCTTGATATATTTGTCGGCGATAAAATAGTTCAATGAGGCGACGTCGCCCTTGGCGATCGCCTCCGACACCATCAGCGTCGCCTTGGCCTCGGCCTCCGCGAGGCGCTCGCGCGCTTCGGCGTCGCGGAATGCGGCCTCCCGGCGGCCTTCAGCCTGCAGGATCTGGCCCTGCTTGGCGCCCTCGGCGCGCAGGATCTCGGACTGCCGCTGGCCTTCGGCGGCCAGAATGTCGGCGCGCTTGACGCGCTCGGCCTTCATCTGCCGGCCCATGGCCTCGACGAGATCGGCCGGCGGCACGATGTCCTTGATCTCGATGCGGTTGACCTTGACGCCCCAGGGCGAGACCGCGGCGTCGACGACACGCAGCAGGCGCTCGTTTATTTCGTCGCGATGCGACAGCACCTGGTCGAGATCCATCGAGCCCATCACCGAGCGGATGTTGGTCATGGTCAGGACCGTGATCGCGTTGTTGAGGTTGGCGACCTCGTAGCTCGCCTTCGCAGCATCAAACACCTGGTAGAAGGCAACGCCGTCCACGCTCACCGTCGCGTTGTCCTTGGTGATCACCTCCTGCTCGGGAATGTCGATCACCTGCTCCATCATGTTCATCTTGCGCCCGACGCGATCGAAATAGGGCACGATCAGGTTGAGCCCGGGCGACAGCGTCTGGGTGTATTTGCCGAACCGCTCGATGGTCCAGTCGTAGCCCTGAGGCACCGTCTTCACACCGGCAAGCAGCGTGACGATGACGAGAAACACCAGTGCAATAGCAAAAATATCGAAACCGCTCATAGGTCCTCCAAGGCGGGAAAAGGCGTTTCCCGCGCCGTTCATTGGTCGGATTCCCGTCCCGACCGGTTCAGCGGCACTCTTTACGTCGGCCTGCGGCGATCATTTCACAAGACGCACGAAGCCGGAACGACGGCCATTAAGTATTGGCGGCGAGGCTCTTGAAAGGCGGCCGGGCCACCCTAGCGGATGCGCCTGCTACTCGATGACCTCGTCGGCGATTGCAAGCATCGCAGGCGGGATGGTGACGCCGAGCGTTCGTGCGGTCCGCAGGTTGATCGCAAGCTCGAATTTGGTGGGGTTTTGCACCGGAAGATCGGCAGGTCTTGCGCCCTTCAATATGCGGTCGATATAGGCGGCGGCGCGCCGCACCTGCTCGGCGCTATCGGTGCTGTAGGACATCAGGCCGCCCTCATCGACGAAGGTCCGGCTCCAGTAGACCGCAGGGATGCGTGCCTCGGCGACCGCCGCCTGGAGGCGCGCGCGATTCGCCAGCGTGAAGAAATCGGGCAGGACGAGCAGGCCTTCGCCCTTGCGGGCCGCGAGCGCCGCGATCGAGGCCGCATCATGGACCGGCACTGGGTCGACCGACACGCCGAGCGAGCGGGCCGCCTGTTCGATCGCGGGCAGCATGAGGCCGGCGAAAGGCGCCGTGGATGGATTGTAGACCACGGCGATGCGGGAGACTTTCGGCGTGATCTGCGTCAGCATCTCCAGCCATTTGCCGGCCATCGGCCCGTCATAGTCGGTGAAGCCGGTGATGTTGCCGCCCGGATGCGACAGGGCTTTGACAAAACCCTGGCCAACGGGATCCGTGACGACGGCGAACACGATCGGCGTTGCCGCGGCACGCTTGCGCAACTCCTCGACCGACGGCGTGCCGATGGCGAGCAGGATGTCGGGATTGAGCGCAAGCAGCTCGCCGGCCTGCCGCGCGATCAGCGCCCGATCGCCGCCGCCACTGCGCCAGTCGATCCGCAGATTGTCCTGATCCTTCCAGCCAAGCGTTGCGAGCGCATCGACCAGGATCGTCGCGCGCATCTGCCCGATCGCGTCATCGGCTGCCGTCACCGAGAGCACGCCGAGCCGGCGCATCGCGGCCGGCGCCGTCTGCGCGACTGCAGGCAACGGCAGCAGCGCGGCACCGCCGAGAAATGCCAGAACCTCGCGCCGCTTCATGGGGCGCTCCTCAAATCCAGCCCTGCAGCTCGCGCAGCACCAGGGTGCGGATCACGTCCATGCCGGGCTCGCTGTCGTTGAGGCAGGGGATCGCGGCAAACGCCTCGCCGCCGCTGTGCTTGAAGATCTCGGCATTCTCCTGCGCGATCTCCTCCAGCGTCTCCAGGCAGTCGGCGGCAAAGCCCGGCGTCACCACCGCGATGCGGCGCACGCCTTGCTGCGCCAGGCGCTTCATGGTCGCGTCCGTATAGGGCTGAAGCCACTCGTCATTACCGAAGCGCGACTGGAAGGTGAGCAGCAGCTTTGAGGCGTCCAAGCCGAGCCGGCGGCGCAGCGCCTCGGTCGTGGCCATGCAGTGGCTCTCGTAGGGATCGCCCTTGTCGACATAGGATTTCGGCATGCCGTGGAAGGAGGCGACGATCAGCTCCGGCTTGAACGGCAAGCTCGCCAGGCTCGCCTCGATCGAGGTCGCGAGCGCCTCGATATAGGCCTCGTCCTCGTAGTAAGGCGGCGTCACCCGCAGCGTCGGCTGCGCGCGCAGACGGGCGAGCACGCGAAACACCTCGTCGCAGACGGTGGCCGAGGTCGAGGCCGAATATTGCGGATAGAGCGGCACCGCCAGGATCCGGTCGCAGCCTTGCGCGACCAGCTCATCGATGCCGGACTTGATCGACGGGTTGCCGTAGCGCATCGCCCAGTCCACCACGACATGCGCGCGGTCGGCGAGTGCGGCGGCGAGCTTGTCGGCCTGCGAGCGGGTAATGGTCTTGAGCGGCGACTCGTTCTTCTCGGTGTTCCAGATCTTCTGATAGTCGAGCGCCTTGCTGCGCGGCCGGCTGCGCAGGATGATGCCGTTCAGCACGAACTGCCAGACCAGGCCCTGGTCCTCGATGACGCGGGGATCGCTCAGGAATTCCTTGAGGTAGACGCGCACGCCCGGGGCATCCGCGGTGTCGGGCGTTCCGAGATTGACGAGCAGCACGCCGACACGCGAAGCGGCCGGAGCTGCGGTGGCCTTCGATGTGTCGATCGGGAGAACGCGCGTCATGGCCCAACGGGTTCGCGCGTTGGGCCGAACTTGTCAAGATTGGGCCGACTTCGCTAGGGTTTCGGGGGTGCAGGGGGAAGGAACCATGACGCTCGCGGAATGGTGCATATTTGGAGCGCTGCTGCTCTATCTTGCGACGATCGCCTCGATCAAATGGATCAGGTTCGGTCGCTTCGACAATTCGAAACCGCGCGACCCGGCCTTCTATGAGGATGCCATTTCGCAGCGCGCGCTGGGCGCGCACCAGAACGGCATCGAGACCTTCCCGTTCTTCGCCATTGCCGTGCTGCTCGCCGAATTCCGCGATTCCCCGCAGCGCCTGGTCGATGAGCTCGCCGCGCTCTTCCTGATCGTGCGGGTCGCCTACGTCTTCACCTATCTCGGCAACCGCCCGACGCTGCGCTCGATCCTCTGGAGCATCGGTTTTGCGATCAACGTCGCGATCTTCTTCATGCCCGCCTTGAAGCGGTTTCTGCCGGTGTGAGGTTCTTTCTTCCCTTCTCCCCTTGCGGGAGAGGGTGGCGCGAGGCGCCGGATGAGGGATTGTCTCCGCGCGTTCAGGTTGAGTGATTCATGCGTGGAGAGAGACCCCTCACCCGTCTCGCCGCTGCTTCGCAGCGCCGAGCCACCCTCTCCCACAAGAAGGGGAGAGGGAAAAAGAGCGCATCTCAAAAACACGTCGTGCGTTCGGCCGCGAGGTAGCCCAGCAGCAGGCCTGCGCCGAACAGCAACACCAGGCCGGCAGCCGCGAATTCGATGCCGCGCATGAAGAGCGCGCCGCCGCCGTCGCGGCCGGCGCTCAGGCGCCGGGCGACGTCCTTGGCGGAGACGGCGATGACCGCGATGGTCGCAACCGTGATCGCGGTGCCGAGCCCCATCAGGAAGGTCGCGGCGATGCCGGCCCAGAACAGTCCCTGGGCGAGCGCGAACACCAGCACCAGGATCGCGCCCGAGCAGGGGCGGATGCCGACGGTGAGGATTGCCGCGAGGCCACGCCGCCAGCCGCCGGGGCCGGCAAGCTCGCCCGGCGTGGGGCCATGGGAGTGGCCGCAATGCTCGTCATGGACATGGTCGTGGGCATGGGCATGCGCGTGGCCGTGGTGGTGATGGTCATGGTGGTCGTGACCATGACCATGCTCGTCATGATGATTGTGATGGTGGCCGTGATGATCGTGGTGATGCGGCACGCCGGCTATCGCGGGCACCGGCTGAGAGGCCTGGAGTGCGCGGATGAGGGCGCCGCCCTTGACCCAGACGAGGCGGAGCCCAAACGCCGCGATCAGGGCGTAGCTGGCAATCTCGATCACCTTCTCGGCGCTGCACATGGTCTTGGCGGTCGCGTTCAGCGCCCAGGCCGCGATGCCGACGATGAGGACCGCGACCAGCGACTGCATCAGCGCCGAGGCAAAGGACAACACGATGCCACGCCGCGCCGTTTCCTGGTTGGCGACGAGGTAGGACGAGATCACCGCCTTGCCGTGGCCGGGACCGGCGGCATGGAAGATGCCGTAGGCAAAGGAGATCGCGAGCAGCGTCCACACCGCCGAGCCGTCGGATTTCGCGGCGCGGATAGTTGCAGACATCTCGCGGTAAAATTCCGACTGCTTGGCCAGCAGCCAGCCGATGATACCGCCGGCCTCCGGCTCGGGCGCGGGGCGCGGCCCGCCGAAGGGGTTTTGCGCGAAGAGATCATGAAGCGCTGCATCGACGGCCCAGACCGCGACAAGGACGGCCGCGCCGGTGCCGAGTGCACGCGCAAGCGGAGAACGAAGGAAAGAGGTCACGGGCAATCCACGGTGATCTTGTTGGCGAACATCATGCCGAAGTTCGAGTTTTCGCCGTTCATGAAGGTCTGCTCGTTGAGCTTCTGGGCGCTCGCGGTGCCGTCATTCGGCCGCTCCAGCTTCATCTGGCAGCCGGCGGGCGCGCCGACCAGCCTGACCGGGTTGTCCTTGGCCATCTGGAAGTCGATGAAGAAGGAGCGGTCGAACACCTCCAGCACGAGCTGTTTCGGCTTCAGCGGCGTCTTCAGCGGCAGCGTGAAGTGCAGGGTCAGCACGGTGTCCCTGTAGTCGAGGAAATAGTCGACCGGCTCATTGAAGCGCTCCTTCTTGCCGTCGGCCTTGGCGAAGGTGAAGTAGGCATATTCCTTCAGCGACTCGACATTGGTCTGGGCAAGCGGAGCCAGCTCCTCGCGCGTGTAGCTGCCCTTGGTCTTGCCCTCGAGCCCCTGGGTCGCATAGGCCGAGAACATGTCGTCGAAAGTCCAGGCGTGGCGGACACCGGTGATCGAGCCGTCGGGCGCGTAGATCAACTCGCTGGTCGCGGTGATCCAGACGTGCGGATGCGCCTGCGCCACCCCCGCCGCAAGCGAGAGGCCAGCGGCGAGCAGCCATCCGAACAGGGCGCGCATGCCCATCAGGCCGCCTGCGCGGCGTCGAGCAGGCCGCGCCGGCGCAGCAGCGCATCCGGCTCGGGCGGCCGGCCACGGAAGGCCTCGTAGGCGGCTTCCGGATCGACCGATCCACCGGTGGAGTAGATGTCGTCGTGCAGGCGCTTTGCCACCGCCGGATCGAAGATGTTGCCGGCCTCCTCGAAGGCGCCGAAGGCGTCAGCGTCCATCACCTCCGACCACATGTAACTGTAATAGCCGGCAGCATAGTGGTCGCCGGAGAAGATGTGGCCAAATTGCGTGGGCCGGTGCCGCATCGCGATCTCCCCGGGCATGCCGATCTTCTCGAGCTCTTGTCTCTCGAAGGCGCGCACGTCCTGCGCGGCCGCCGCCGGCTGGGTGTGGAATTCGAGGTCGAGAAGTGCCGAGGAGACGAATTCGACGGTGGCAAAGCCCTGGTTGAACTTGCGCGCCGCGAGGAAGCGCTGGAGCAGGTCGTCGGGCAGCGGCTCGCCGGTCTGATAGTGGCGGGCGAACTGTTGCAGCACCTCCGGCCGCTCCTGCCAGTGCTCATAGAGCTGGGAGGGCAGCTCGACGAAGTCGGTGAACACGGAGGTGCCCGACAGCGACGGATAGGTCACGTTGGAGAGCATGCCGTGCAGGCCGTGGCCGAATTCGTGGAACAGGGTGCGCGCATCGTCGGGCGACAGCAGCGAGGGCTCCCCGCCGGCTCCCTTGGCGAAGTTGCAGACATTGATGACGAGCGGCGCGGTCTCGACGTCGAGCTTCTGCTGGTCGCGCAGCGACGTCATCCAGGCACCGGAGCGCTTTGATGGCCGGGCGTAGTAGTCACCATAGAACAGCGCCTTGTGCTTGCCGTCCCGGTCCTTCACCTCCCAGACGCGGACGTCCGGGTGCCAGGCCGGGACATCCTTGCGCTCCTCGAAGGTGATGCCGAACAGGCGCGTGGCGCAGTCGAAGGCCGCCGCGATCATGTGATCGAGCGTCAAGAATGGCTTGATCGCGGCGTCGTCGAAATTGGCGCGCTGGAGGCGCAGCTTTTCGGCGTAGTACCGCCAGTCCCAGGGCGCGAGCTGGAAATTACCGCCCTCGGTCGTGATCAGCGCCTGCATCTCGTCGCGATCGGCGAGCGCGCGCGCCCGCGCGGGCTTCCAGACCCGCTCCAACAGGCCCCGCACCGCGTCCGGCGTCTTGGCCATCGAATCCTCGAGCCGGTAGGCGGCGAAGGTCGGATAGCCCAGGAGATTGGCGCTCTCCTCGCGCAGCTTCAGGATCTCGACGATGGTCTCGTTGTTGTCGTTGGCGTTGCCATTGTCGCCTCGCGCGGTGAAGGCCTTGTAGACCTTCTCGCGCAGGTCGCGCCGCGCCGAGCCCTTCAGGAATGGCTCGACCGAGGAGCGCGACAGGGTGACGATGGCCTTGCCGGCCATGCCGCGATCTTCTGCCGCAGCCTTGGCGGCCGCGACGAAGCTCTCGGGCAGGCCCTGGCGGTCGTCCTCGCCGAGCTCCATGAACCACTCCTGCTCGTCACCGAGCAGATGATGGCTGAAGCTGGTGCCGAGCTGGGCGAGCTTCTCGTTGATCTCGGCCATGCGCGCCTTGGCCTCTTCGGAGAGGCCGGCGCCGGCGCGGTGGAAGCGGGTGTAGGTGCGCTCGAGCAAGCGAAGCTGCTCCGGCGTCAGATTGAGGCTGGTGCGATTCTCGTGGAGCTGGGCGATGCGGCCGAACAGCACCGCGTTCATCATGATCGGATTCCAGTGCCGCGCCATCCGCAAGGAGACCTCCTTGTCGATCTCCAGGATCGCCGGATTGGAGTGCGCGGAGACGAGGTCGTAGAACACGGCCGAGACCTTGTTGAGCAGCTTGCCGGAGCGCTCGAGCGCCGTGATGGTGTTGGCGAAGTCGGGGGCTGCCGGATCATGGACGATCGCCGCGATCTCCGCGGAGTGATCGGCGAAGGCCTGCTCGAAGGCCGGTAGGAAGTGCTCCGGGCTGATCTCGTCAAACGGCGGGGTTGCGAATGGCGTCACCCAGGCCTTCAGAAGCGGGTTCGTCTCGGCCGGCGCGGCGCCGGTATTTTCGCTGGGTTCTGACATGACTTGTCCCGTTTTTTTGAGCTGGGTTTGTTGCAGCCAGCTATAGCACGCGATGGGGCTTTTTTGCGCCATTTGGCCTTGCTCCCGGGCCCCTTTTCGGGGAGATTGCGGCCCTCAAAGACCACGGATCTAAAGCTCATGAACGCGCCTGCCTCCTCCTCCCGCCGGATCGTCTGGCCGAGCGTCATCACTGTCATCAGCGCCGCCATCCTGATCGGCGCCGAGGTGTTCGGCGCGGCGTTTGCCGGCGGCTGGGCGCTCGCAATTCTGTTCGGGCTCGACGACACCGGCGCGCACATCGTGCAGGCCGTGCTGTTCGCACTCGGCGTGCTCGTCATGACCGCGTTCATCCGCGCGGCTCAACGCGTCGAGCCGTTCACGAAGCGCGCGTGAGGCGACGCGCGCGAGCACGACACGCTTCGCAGCGCGCGCAAACTTAACAGCCGTTCATCTTCAGCGTCGCTCGCGCATCACAGCGCAAGCAGTCGTTAGGCAATTCTGCTCTCAGCCTAAAAAATTTCTTGCGAAGCAGAGTCAAAACGCTTATGTGCGTTCTTGCCCAATTTCGCACGTGCCTGTGGTCGTGTGTCAGTCGGTAGGTATCCGGACAAGAGGCCGGACAGCCGCCAAGGGGTGAAGAAGCCGAGGGGCTCTTCGGAAGTGCAGAAGTCGGAAGACTGAAGCAAACCCGGAGTGTCCAGCATCTCTCTCAAAGAGATGCCTAGTCGAAGGTGACTTTGCTCTTTGCAACCGTGACTGGCAGCCGGAGGCGAACCGGCGCACCTCGTTCTCAACGGGGGACGCGACTTAAAGCAACGACGGATCGGGCTTTTTTGGTCTCTACCGGCATTCCAACGCCGGCGCGGGCTACTGAAAAGGCTTGTCCTTCATTGCCAGGTGAGCGGGCGGGAAAATTCCCAACCAATCCACGGCAGCACAATTCGGTCTCGGGTTCTCGGCCCTGTCGCGTCTCCATCGTGCGGCAGCGCCAAAGCACCCCTGTCCGAGAACATTTTGAACGGGCTCCGTCGCTGGGGCCGTTTGGAGGGTGCTATGACCGATCGCATCAGGGATTTCCTGCGCAACCGCCGCAGCGAGGGCCTCGACACCGAGCCGTGCCTCGTCGTCGACCTCGAGGTCGTGCGCGACAATTACCAGAGCTTTGCCAAGGCGCTGCCCGACAGCCGCGTGTTCTATGCCGTCAAGGCGAACCCCGCGCCGGAAGTGCTGGCGCTGCTGGCGTCCATGGGCTCCTGCTTCGACACCGCAACCGTCGCCGAGATCGAGATGGCGCTGGCCGCGGGTGCGACGCCCGACCGCATCTCTTTCGGCAACACGATCAAGAAGGAGCGCGACATCGCGCGCGCCTTCGCGCTCGGCATTCGGCTGTTCGCGGTCGATTGCGCTGCCGAGGTGGAGAAGGTCGCCCGTGCCGCCCCAGCTGCGAAGGTGTTCTGCCGCATCCTCTATGACTGCGCCGGCGCCGAGTGGCCGCTGTCGCGCAAGTTCGGCTGCGACCCGGAGATGGCGGTCGAGGTGCTCGACCTCGCCAAGCGTCTGGGCCTGGAGCCGTGCGGCATCTCCTTCCATGTCGGCTCGCAGCAGCGCAAGGTGAAGGCGTGGGACCGTGCGCTGGCGATGGCCTCGCAGGTGTTCCGCGACTGCGCCGAGCGCGGCATCAACCTCTCGATGGTCAACATGGGCGGGGGCTTCCCGACCAAGTACCTGAAGGACGTGCCACCGGTGGTGACCTACGGCCGGTCGATCTTCCGCGCGCTGCGCAAGCACTTCGGCAACCAGATCCCCGAGACCATCATCGAGCCGGGCCGCGGCATGGTGGGCAACGCCGGGGTGATCGAATCCGAGGTCGTGCTCATCTCGAAGAAGAGCGACGAGGACGAGGTGCGCTGGGTCTATCTCGACATTGGCAAGTTCGGCGGTCTCGCCGAGACCATGGACGAGTCGATCCGCTACGCCATCCGCACTCCGCATGACGGGGCGGACATGACGCCGTGCGTGCTCGCAGGCCCGACCTGCGATTCCGCCGACGTGCTGTACGAGAAGAGCCCGTATCCGCTCCCGGTGACGCTCGAGATCGGCGACAAGGTGCTGATCGAAGGGACCGGGGCCTATACGTCGACCTACTCGTCGGTGGCGTTCAACGGCATCCCGCCGCTGAAGACGTATCACATCTGATCCGCCTCGTTTTCGAGGCCTGATGAACCGGGGGCCGGCTTGTGCCGGCTCCCTCCCCTGATATTGCGATTTCTGACGACGCTGTGCTCGTGGACGCATGTCCGCGGCTCCAAGCGAGGACTGACGTGTCATGACTGCTCTTCGGAAGCCACAGGTCGCCCTCACCTCGAAAGCCGCTCCGTTCGCGATCCGTGCGGAGCGTGCTGCCGACGTTGCGATGCGTGAAGCGCTGCTCGATGCCTGCTTTGGCGAGAACCGCCACGGCCGCACCTGCCAGCGCCTGCGCGACGGACGTGCACCTGCCGCAGGCCTTGCCCTGTCGGCGATGCGCGAGGGGAAGCTCGTGGGAACCGTGCGGCTGTGGCACGTCAGCGCCGGAGGCAGGCCCGCTCTGGTCCTCGGACCGCTCGCGGTCGATCCTGCCTGCCGCGAGCTCGGGATCGGCGCCGCGCTGATGCATCAAGCGCTGGCCGCCGCCCGGGCGCGCGGGCATGCCGCCGTGATCCTGCTCGGCGATGCCCCGTATTACGCCCGCTTCGGCTTCTCGGCCGAGGAGACCGGCGCGCTCTCGCTGCCCGGCCCGTTCGAGCGCGAGCGGCTGCTCGGCCTCGAATTCCAGGCGGGCGCACTGGACGACGCGGCCGGGATGATCGTTCCGACCGGCGCAACGCTGCCCAAACGGCGGGCAGCGCGTCTGCACGCGCACGCGGCCTAAAAGGGGACGTCCATCATGGCGAAGAGACCCCGGCCGCATCCAGCGGCGATGCCCGCCCGCGCCTGCGCAGCCTGATCACATCGGTGCTGTTCGTCCTGATCGCGATCATGATCGCCAGGGACATCCTGGTGCGGCGGTGGAGCGGCTCGCCGCCGCCGTCGCAAGCTACGACGCAGCAGTCCCGCTGAGCTCCCTTCACCGCCTTCTCGGGGGTTGCGCAGGGCCTCGAAAGGCCCTTTAACCCCGCGAAACACACCCCTTCAGTCGAGGTCGAACAGATGTCCCGTCGCCTGATTTCCACCGGCTCGCCTTTCGAGAAGACCGCCGGCTACAGCCGCGCCGTGATCGACGGCGAGTTCGCCTTCGTCGCCGGAACCACCGGCTACGACTACACGACCATGACGATGCCATCAGATGTCACGAGCCAGTCACGCAACTGCTTCAAGACCATCGAGGCCGCCCTAAAGGAGGGCGGATTCGAGATGGCCGACATCGTCCGCGTGACCTACTACCTCACCGACATCAAGGATGCCGATGCCCATTTCGCCGTCTGCGGGGAAGTCCTCGGCGACATCCGCCCGGCCGCCACGCTTCTCGCCGTCTCGGCGCTCTACAAGCCCGAGATGAAGGTCGAGATCGAAGTGACCGCCAAGCGCCGCAGCGCCTGATCCACCCTCACCCTTTGTCCGCCAGCACGTTCCGGAGAAACCATCCCATGAGCCCCCCCTCGCAGATCTACGCGAAGATTACCGGTCCCATCGTCATGGTCGGCTTCGGCTCCATCGGCAAAGGCACGTTGCCGATGATCGAGCGGCACCTCGATTACGACAAGTCGCGCATCACCGTGATCGATCCCAAGGACGAGGGCCGCAAGGCACATTGCGAGAAGCACAATGTCAGGTTCATCCAGAAGGGCGTGACCAAGGACAATTATCGCGACTTGCTGACCCCGCTGCTCACTGAAGGCGGCGGCCAGGGCTTTTGCGTCAATCTCTCGGTCGATACCGGCTCGACCGACATCATGGAGCTCTGCAACGAACTCGGCGCTCTCTATATCGACACCGTCAACGAGCCCTGGCTCGGCTTCTATTTCGATGCCTCGAAGGGTCCCGAAGCGCGCTCCAACTACGCCCTTCGCGAAGTGACGCTGGCCGCCAAGAAGGCGCGCGCCGCGCGCTCGACGACGGCCATCTCCTGCTGTGGCGCCAATCCCGGCATGGTCTCGTTTTTCGTCAAGCAGGCGCTACTCAATGTCGCCGCCGACCTGAAGCTCAATGCCCCCAAGCCGAAGACCAAAGCCGAATGGGCGGACTTGATGCGGCAGGCTGGCGTCAAGGGCATCCACATCGCCGAACGCGACACCCAGCGCTCCAAGTCGCCGAAAGAGCCTGATGTCTTCGTCAACACCTGGTCGGTGGAAGGCTTCCTGTCGGAAGGCGTGCAGCCGTCCGAACTCGGTTGGGGCACCCACGAAAAATGGATGCCCGAGAATGCGCGTACCCACGAAGCCGGCTGCGGCGCCGCCATCTATCTGATGCAGCCCGGCGCCAACACGCGCGTGCGCACCTGGTGCCCGACCCGCGGCGCGCAGTATGGCTTCCTCGTCACCCACAACGAATCGATCTCGATCTCCGATTACTTCACGGTGCGTGACGCATCGGGCACGGCGATCTATCGGCCGACCTGCCACTATGCCTATCATCCGGCCGACGATGCCGTGCTGTCGCTGCATGAAATGTTCGGCCGCGCCGCGAAGATGCAGGAAAAGCACCACATCCTCGACGAGAATGAAATCGTCGATGGCATCGACGAACTCGGCGTGCTGCTGTTCGGCCATGACAACAATGCCTACTGGTACGGCTCGCAGCTCTCCATCGAAGAGACCCGCAAACTCGCGCCGTATCAGAACGCCACCGGCCTGCAAGTGACCTCCGCCGTGCTCGGCGGCATGGTGTGGGCGCTGGAAAACCCGAACGAAGGCATCGTCGAAGCCGACGAGATGGATTTCGATCGTCTGCTGGAAATCCAGATGCCGTATCTCGGCCCGGTGAAGGGTTTCTACACCGACTGGACGCCGCTGACGGATCGTCCGGGACTGTTTCCGGAAGACATCGATACGAGCGATCCCTGGCAGTTCCGGAATATTCTGGTGCGCTGACGGCGCGCCAGCGTGATGCCCTGCCAAGGCGGGGCATCAAAAATGTCGAAAACAACCCCATGCAAAGTAGCCGGTGACGGCTGGCTGGGCCTGTTCTGCCCCCAACACGCTGTCATGCCCTCGCGAAGGCGGGGCATCCAGTACGCCGCGGCCTCTCCGTATCCTCTTGCTGTCTCTGGAATACTGGATGCCCGCCTTCGCGGGTGATGACACCGAGGACGTGGATAACGCCTACTACTTCTCCTTGAGCGGCGGCTCCTTGATCGGCGGGGCGATCTTCTCGGCTGGCGCCTGTGGCAACACCGGCTTGGCGGCACCCTGAGTCTGCGGATCCGGGTGCGCGGGCTCGGGCGCCGGGGTGGTGGGGCGCTCGCCGCCCGGCTTTGATTGCGCAGGCGTCCTGCTGTGATCATCCGGCGTCGGCGTACCCTGCAGCGGCGGCGTGGCCTGGGCGGTCTGCATCCGGCTCTCGGCCCGGATCTGCGCCAGCGACAGGCCGGAGATCAGGACGCCCGCCCCGAACAGGAAACAGGCGATCAAAAGATCCCGGTGAAATCTGAGCTTGTCTTGCTTGCCGGCCATAACGCTACCCGCGAATTCGTTCGCAGTATCAACGAAATGGCCCGACCGCAGTTCCGCGCGATGTCGCCGCAGGGAACCTGTGGAAGCACCGCGTTCAGTCCGTCGTGCTGACTTCCCAGGTGGCGTGCCGGACGCCGGACTGGCGCTGCATGTCGACCGCCACGGCGTTCAGCTCGTTCGGATCGACGGCGGTCGCGACCAGCTTTGCGACGATTTCCAGGATGTCGTCGCCGATCTCGGCGACCTCGACATCCGCCACGGGATATTTCGCAGCTTCGAGCTTGTCGACGATGCGGTCGCGCATGTCGGGCAAGGCTTCCGTCGTGACCGCGACCTTGAAGTAGTAGGTCGCCTCCAGTGCCTTCTCGTTCAGCGGGATGCGGTTGATCGCGTTTACCAGGGGGCGCAGCAGCGTGTTGCCCGCGATGATGAACACCGTGAGTGCGACGGCCTGCGCGACCAGGTCGGCGCCGGCGCAGGAGCCGACGGCGGCCGAGGCCCAGAGCGTCGCCGCGGTGTTCAGCCCGCGCACGTCCATGCCCTGCTTCATGATGACACCGGCGCCGAGGAAGCCGATGCCGGAGACGACGTAGGAGATCACGCGGACCGCGCCGTCGGCGCCGGTCAGGTGCATGGCGAGGTCGACGAACGCAGCGGCACCGACTGCAACCAGCACGTTGGTGCGCAGGCCCGCGGTGCGCTGGCGATATTGCCGCTCGGCACCGATCAGCGTTCCCAGCACGAAGGCCGTGAACAGGCTGATCAGCGTGTCGAGGAAGTCAGCAAGCTGGAAGGTCGTCAGAAACCGCATGGCCCCTCGCGGCGGTAAACGTGGTCTAGCTGCGCGCCAAGAAGCAGGTGCGCTCCCTCTCCCGCTTGCGGGAGAGGGTTGGGGTGAGGGTGTCACCGCAATCGAGAACCCCGATGCGGAGAGAGCCCTCACCCGCGCCTTCGGCGCGACCTCTCCCGCAAGCGGGAGAGGTGAAGCGAGCCGCGGCGTCGATTTCGCCAAGACCCATCCCACTCAAAGCTCGAGCAGCCCTCCATCGCCGGTCTCGTCGGCGAATGCAAGCAGCGTACCTTTGGCGTTCCAGGCGAGCGCCGCGACCGGCGCGGTGCCGTTGCGGCGGACCAGAATCTCCGCGCCGTCCTCCAGCCGCACCATCAGCACGGTGCCGTCGCTGTAGCCGGCGGCAAAGATGTCGTTCTTCGGATGACAGGCGACGACCGAAACGCGCGCCTGCAGGGGCGCGAGCATCGCGGGCTCCTTGCCCATCGGGCCGTCCTTGCTCGCGAACGGCCACAGGATCACGGTATCGGCGCCCGACGTCGCCAGTGCCTTGCCGCCGGCGCTCCAGGACATCGAGCGGACGCGGCCGGGATAGCCGGTCATGCGCATATGCCTGTTATCGGCGAGCCGCCAGCCATGCAGCGCAGGCTCGTGCATCGCGGTGACCAGAAACTTGTTGTCCGGGCTGAAGGTGACGGCGAGATGCGAGCCGGCCCAGGGCAGGAATTCGGCAGATCCCGCCATGTTCGGAAACCACAGCGTCGCGCCGTTGTAATGCGCGATGGCAAGTCGCAGGCCCTTCGGCGCAAATGCAAGGCCGCCGACGGTCGAGGGCACCTCGATCGACTTCTCCTCTAGCTTGCCGCTCTTGACGAAGGCGAACTTGCCGGCCGACCAGGCGAAGGCGCCGTCGGGATGCAGCGCCACCGCATCGATCCAGCGCCGCTTGGGATCGGTCGCGAGCAGCGTCACCTCGCCCTTGCCGTCGAGCGAGACGACCTTGCCGTCGTCGCCACCCATAATGAGGCGCTTGCCATCGCTGGCCGTGGACAGAATGCCACCGCCGTGGACGGCGACCATATTGATTTCACCGCTCGCGTCGACTAATGCGACGTTCTCCTCGCCGCCGACGAAGGCGGCGCGCGGGCCAAGAAAATGCACCGACGTCACGGCCATCCCGAGCGCGACCGGCTTGACGCGGTCGGTGACCGAGACGATCGAGGGTGAATCGGGAGCTGGCGTAAACTCTTTCATCACGAGACGATGCAGCTCTCGAAACCCTCGCGGATCGCCTGTTCCGGCAATTCGCGACCGATGAAGACGAGACGACTCTCGCGCGGCTCGCCCTCCTTCCACTTCCGCTGGTGGTTGCCCTCCAGCATCATGTGGACGCCCTGGAAGACGTAGCGGTCGTCATCGTTGTGGAAGGCGAGGATGCCCTTGGAGCGCAGGATCTTCTGACCCTCCACCTGCACGAGGTTCTGCAGCCAGGGCATGAACACGTTGGGATCGAGCGGCTTGTCGGTCTTGAGCGCAAGCGACTGCATCTCCTCGTCGTGATAGTGCTTCAGGCCATGGCCGTGATCATGGTGGTGATGATGGTCGTGGCCGTGATGGTGGTGATGATCATGGTCGTGGTCATGATCATCGGCCTCCAGAAAGTCCGGCTCGATATCGAGAATGCGGTCGAGGTCGAAGGCGCCGCGGTCGAGCACGTCAGCCAAGGCTACCGAGCAGCGCTCGGTGCGGTGCAGCTTCGCATAGGGGTTGATGCCGCGGATGCGGGCCTCGACCTCGGCGAGCTCACCCTTGGAGACGAGGTCGGTCTTGTTCAACACGATGACGTCGGCAAACGCGATCTGGTTCTTGGCCTCGGGCGCGTCCTTCAACCGGTCGGACAGCCATTTGGCATCGGCCACCGTCACGACCGCATCGAGACGCGCGTTCTTCTGCACGTCCTCGTCGACGAAGAAGGTCTGGGCGACCGGCGCAGGGTCCGCAAGACCCGTGGTCTCGACGATGATGGCGTCGAACTTGCCCTTGCGCTTCATCAGGCCGTCCATGATGCGCACGAGGTCGCCGCGCACGGTGCAGCAGATGCAGCCATTGTTCATCTCGAACACTTCCTCATCGGCGCCGATGATGAGGTCGTTGTCGATGCCGATCTCGCCGAATTCGTTGACGATGACGGCGTATTTCTTGCCGTGGTTCTCCGACAAAATGCGGTTCAAAAGCGTGGTCTTGCCGGCCCCGAGATAGCCGGTCAGCACGGTCACGGGAATCTTGGGGGAGGTCACTTCAGACATAACTACTCCGACATCGGGCTTTTTCGCGCGACGCGAGGCGGGGTGGCCCCTGCCCTAGTGGTCAAGCGCGCTGGTCAGGGCCTTTATATTGTGCCTGACCATGTCAATGTAAGTGGGGGCGGACCCCTTTTCGCCCGTCAAACCGTCGGAAATCAGGGTCCCGCCGACCTTGGAGCCGGTCTCCGCGGCGATCCGACGGATCAGCCGGTCGTCGCTGATATTTTCGAGGAACACGGCCGGGATTTTTTGGGCCCGGATCTGCCCGATGATGCCGGCGATATCGCGGGCGCTGGGCTCGGTTTCGGTGGAGACGCCGAGCGGAGCGATGAACTGGATACCGTATTCGGCAGCGAAATAGCCGAAGGCATCGTGGGTCGAGATCACCTTGCGCCGCTCGGGGGGAATTTTTGCGATGGCCTCGCGCACCTCGCGGTCGAGCGTTTCGAGCTTTTCCAGATAGGCCTTGGCTTGCCTACGGAAAACTTCCGCATCCTCAGGCGCGGCCGCGGCCAGCGCGGCGGCGATGTTGGTCACATAGGCTTTCGCGTTGGGGATCGATTGCCAGGCATGCGGATCGGAATCCGAGCCGAGCTTGAGCGGCGCGATGCCGGCGCTCGCCGTCACGACGGTCGCCTTGCTGCCCGAGGACTGCACCAGCCGCGGCAGCCAGCCCTCGAGACCAAGCCCGTTGACGATGACGAGTTTCGCGTCCGCGATCCGCTTCGCATCCCCCGGCGCCGGCGTGTAGACATGGACGTCGCTGTCGGCGCCGACCAGCGTGGTGAGGTTGATGCGATCGCCGCCGATATTGCGGGCAAAATCGGCGAGGATCGAGAAGCTCGCGACCACATTGAGCCGCTCCGCCGCTTGAAGCGGTGAGGTGATCAAGAGGGATGCAACGACGAGGAGCAGGAAGCGGCGCATCACGCCTCCAGATGCCGGCCGGGAAACATCTGCCGGACCAGGCCGCCGACGCTGCCGAACAGCACGGAGACGACGTAGAACGCGGTCGCCACCAGGATGATCGCCGGCCCTGAGGGTATCCGCGTCTGGAACGACAGCACGAGCCCGGCATAGCCCGAGACCCCTGCTGCGATGACGGCGATAGAGATCATCGCGGTGAGATCGCGCGACCAGAACCGCGCGATGCCGGCGGGCATGATCATCAGGCCGACCGCAAGCAGGGTGCCGAGCGCCTGAAAGCCATTGACGAGGTTGATGACGACGAGGGCGAGGAAAGCGAGATGCGCTGGTCCCCCGGCACGGCTCACGGTGCGCAGGAACAGCGGGTCGACGCTCTCGATCACCAGCGGGCGGTAGATCACCGCGAGCACGAGCAGCGTGACCGTGGCATTGAAGGCGACGACCAGCAGCGTCTGGTCGTCCATGGCGAGGATGTTGCCGAACAGCACGTGCAAGAGGTCGATATTGGTGCCCTTGATCGAGACGATGGTGACGCCCAGCGCGAGCGAAGCCAGATAAAAGGTCGCGAGCGAGGCGTCCTCCTTCAGGCCCGTCGAGCGCGCGACGACGCCGGCGAGGATGGCGACCGCAAAGCCTGCGATCAGGCCGCCGGCAGTCATCGCGAACAGATTGAGGCCGGAGAGCAGGAAGCCGATCGCGGCACCGGGGAGGATCGCATGCGCCATGGCATCGCCGACGAGGCTCATCCGCCGCAGCATCAGGAATACGCCGATCGGCGCGCCCGCAAGCGAAAGCGCGATCACGGCAGCGAGCGCGCGCCGCATGAATTCGAATTCGGTGAAGGGGCCGATCAGCGCGTCATACATCGTGCGTCATGCCGCCTGCGAGCGCTCGTCATCGTCGGCGCAGGCCGCCGCGCTGTCGTCGAACGCTTCGCACATCCGCATCGCGACCATGAGGTTCTCCGCCGTCAGCACCTCGGCGGTCGCGCCCCAGGCCACCGGACCGCGCGCGAGCAACAGCGTTTGCGGGAAGTGCGCCCGCACCATCTCCATGTCGTGGAGCGCGGCGAGCACGGTGCGGCCCTCGCCATGCCAGCGCGTCACCAGGGCGAGCAGATCGGCCGTGGTCTTGCTGTCGATCGCGTTGAAGGGCTCATCGAGCACGATGAGCGCAGCATCCTGGAGCAGCACGCGCGCGAACAGCACGCGCTGCATCTGCCCGCCGGAGAGCGTGCCGATCGGGCGATTCTCAAAACCGTTCAGCCCGACGGCGGCGATCGCGCGCAGGATCCTCTCGCGCGCCGCTTTGCCGATGCCGCCGAACAGGCCGATCCCACGCCACAGGCCCGTGCCGACGAAATCGAACACCGAGATCGGGAAGCTGCGGTCGATGTCGGCGGTCTGCGGCAGATAGGCGATATCGCGCTGATCGATCCCGCCGAGATGAATGCTGCCTGCGAGGGGCTTCAGGATGCCAACGATGCCGCGCAGCAGCGTCGACTTGCCGGCGCCGTTCGGGCCGATCACCGCGACCAGCGCCCCAGGCACGATCTCGCCCTTGAGGTGATGGACCGCCGGGTGCCGGTCATAGCCGAGGGTGACATTGTGGAAACCGAGCGCCGCCATGGTCACCTCATCGCCAGAAAGACCATGCCCCAGAGCACCGCGCAGACGGCAAGCGCCGCTGCCAGGCGGCCCGCCATGGTCATGCGCAGGATCGACCAGGGCGCGGCCTGGGCCGGGTGCGGCGCCAGGGGATCGTGGACGTGGGCGTGCGTATGGTCATGCCCATGGGCATGGGCGTGGTCATGGGAATGGTCGTGATGATGGGCGTGGGACGCGGCGGGGACCATCCGGGAACGTTATATTATAACATTACCCCTGTCCACGCCCGGAATGCTGTCATTCCGGGGCGGCTCAAAGAGCCGAACCCGGAATCTCGAGATTCCGGGCTCGATGCTTCGCATCGCCCCGGAATGACGTCCCAAAACGTTCAAGTCCTCTCACGGCTTGCCGATCACCATGGCGATGGCCGCCGCCACGAACGGGAAAGGCACCGAGACGGCGCAGCGGAACCAGACGAAACGGGCCGGCATGAAGGGGATTTCCCACAGGATCACCCGCTGGAAGGCGAACAGCGCCCAGGCGACGACATAGGCGACCACCTGCGGCACGCCGCCGCCGGACTTCAGCGCCACTGTGCCGATGGAGAAGCCGATCACGGGGCCGCCGGGCGTGGCAGCGCCGGCGACCACAGCGGTGGCCACCCCGAGCCAACCGCTATCGGGGCCGAGCCAGCCGGTAATCACCTCCTGCGGGATGATCGCGGCGATGTAGCCGGAGCCGATCACGCCCAGCGCGATCCGCGGCACGATGTTGATGAAATCCATCGACCCCTCGCGCAGCGAGGCCTTGAACACGGGTTTGCCACGGCGGAAGGCGAGCAGGCCGACGCCGAGCACCGAGCCCCACAACAGGATATCGATGAGGAGTGCGGCGCTCACGTCTCGTCGTCCTCTGCATCACGCTTCGGATAGAGCCGGACATAGACGAAGCGACCGAGCGCGCCGGCGAGCACCGGCAGCGGCAGCGAGATCACGATCCGCCACAGCGTGAAATCCGTGCCCATGATGGGGATTTCCCAGGCGACCGCCCGGCCATAGCCGATTAGGGTCCAGCTCACGACCATGGCGATGGTGGCGCCGAAATCGGCACCGACCGCGAGCAGCGCGCTCGCCACCGGATAGGCGGTAAACGGCCCGCCCGGCAGGATCGCGCCGAAGGCGGTGCCCATCAAAAGGCCCATCAGGCCGGAGTTCGGCCCGAGCGAGCGCGACACCTTCTCGTGCGGCAGGATCTCCGAGATGAAGGCCCCGAGCAGGCAGCCGGCGAGCACGCGCGGCAGGATGCCGCCAAACAGCGAGAGATCGTGAGTGAGAATGTCGAGGACGCCTTCGGTGCCGTCACGCCGCCAGACCAGCGCCGCGCTCACCGCCACGAGCACCGCGATGATGATGGTCGACCAGCCGATCGGCTTGCGGATGCGCCCCGGCCGCGGCTCGGACTCTGCGTCCTCGGCAGGCGCCGGATTGTTCGGGAAAGGTTCTGACAACGGGCTCGGGTCGGATCGAGGGGATGCCCGTTCTGCTTAAGGGCGCCACTGACGCGATGCAAACACAGTGATGGCGGGGGCGATGCGCGCCCCGCGCAGGGCTATGCGAGGCGGAGGCAAATTCCGCGCAGCAAAAAGGCGGTCGCAAGACGCGACCGCCCTTTCGTTGTTTCTGTCATTCAGGGGGCACGAAGTGCGAACCCGGAATCTCGAGATTCCGGGTTCGATGCTGCGCATCGCCCCGGAATGACACGAGTTGCTATCTCACGCCTTGTCGAACAGCGACTCCACGTATTCCCAGTTCACGAGGTTCTCGACGAAAGCCTTCAGATAGTCGGGGCGGCGGTTGCGGTAGTCGATGTAGTAGGAGTGCTCCCAGACGTCGCAGCCGAGGATCGGCGTGGCGCCATGCACCAGCGGATTCTCGCCGTTCGCCGTCTTGGAGATCTCGAGCTTGCCGTTCTTGACCTGGAGCCAGCACCAGCCGGAGCCGAACTGGCCGACGCCGGCGGCCTGGAAGTCCGCCTTGAACTTGTCGAAGCCGCCGAGGTCCTCATTGATCTTCTTCTCGAGCTTGCCGGGCAGCTTGGTGCCGCCGCCATTGGGCTTCATCCAGCTCCAGAAGTGGATGTGGTTGTAGTGCTGGCCGGCATTGTTGAAGACCGCCGGGTTCTTCCCGAAGGAGCCCTTCACGATCTCCTCAAGGGACTTGCCTTCCCATTCGGTCCCCTTGAGCGCGTTGTTGCCGTTGGTGACATAGGCCTGATGATGCTTGTCGTGGTGATATTCCAGCGTTTCCTTCGACATGTACTGGCCGAGGGCGTCATAGGCGTAAGGGAGAGGGGGGAGCGTA
The DNA here is from genome assembly GCF_024199885.1 of Bradyrhizobium sp. CCGUVB23. Lineage (NCBI taxonomy): Bacteria > Pseudomonadati > Pseudomonadota > Alphaproteobacteria > Hyphomicrobiales > Nitrobacteraceae > Bradyrhizobium > Bradyrhizobium sp. CCGUVB23. Next base: position 5,696,956 of record NZ_JANADQ010000001.1, on the reverse strand, counting down.
AAGGTCATGGCTTGTTGTCCGCAACTGGGTGGGGAACGTGTTCTAACGGTCACCCCTTATAGAAGGTTCCTGCGCCGTTAAATACCTTAGAATTTGCGAAAACGCCTGATGCGACGGCATGGCCTCATTGCCCAAACTCACGCACAAGATCAGGCCCGCAACCAGGCTCGTGGACGGGGCGTAAAATATCATTGCCTTTGAAGCGTTTAAGAGAGAACGAATGCATCCTCGCGCGGAGTTAGCAAAGGCGGACCCATGAGCATCGAGATCGACATCTTGAACGGCGACGCCTCGTGGCCGATCGCCGATCCGCTGTTCAAGGCAGTCTGGCCGCGCGATGCCGTAGAGAAGCGGCCCTGGGGCCACATCAAATGGGCCAATACCGAGCTTCGCGTGTTGATCGAGGCGCCCGAGGGTGGGCTTGCCTGTCATGTAGGCATCTACTTCCGCACCATCACCTGGAACGGCCGCAAGGTCCATATTGGCGGCATCGGCGGCGTCGTGACTCGCGAGGACTGCCGTGGACGCGGCTACGCGACGCTCGCAATCGATGCCGCTATTCACACCATGCGCGCCAACGAGGCAGTCCGCTTCGCGCTCCTGTTCTGCGAGCCACATAATTTCGCGTTCTACCAGGCTCGTAACTGGCATCCTTTCACCGGCGATGTCTATTGCGAGCAGCCGGAGGGACGGATCCGCTTCGACTGCACGGCGCCGTTCGTCTTCGACATCGTCCGCGCGCCGCGCCTGGGCACCATCGACCTATGCGGCCTGCCGTGGTGAGCCCTGCGTGAACGGAGGGCTGGCGCGGACGATGCCTGCCTTGTAGTATGTTGACCATCATTTAATTTCGTCCGGTGACGCATGACGATCGACGCCCCCATAGACGCCGCACCGTCGCGTGCCCCGATGACGTCGCCCATAGCCAGCCTTTTGACCGCGCCGATCCTGCCGACACTGTTGCGGCTGGCGATCCCCAACATGATCGCGATGGTCGGCAGCACACTGGTTGCGATCGCCGAGACCTCCTATATCGGCCGGCTCGGCACGATTCCGCTCGCCGCGATCGCGCTGGTGTTTCCCTTCGCGATGCTGACGCAGATGATGAGCGCGGGCGCGATGGGTGGCGGCGTGTCGTCTGCGATCAGCCGGGCGCTCGGCGCGGGCGACCGGGATCGCGCCGCGATACTGGCGGTGCACGCCGCCATCATCGGCATTTGCGGCGGGCTGTTCTTCACCGTGATGATGCTGGTCTTCGGCCGCAGCTTCTTCACGCTGCTCGGCGGAGGCGGCAATGTCCTCGAAGAAGCCTGCAATTATTCGCAGGTGCTGTTTTCCGGCGCGATCGCGATCTGGCTGGTCAACACGCTCGCATCCGTGATCCGCGGCACCGGCGACATGCGCCTGCCCTCGATGACGCTGATCGGCACCAGCCTGGTGCAGGTCGTGGTCGGCGGCACGCTGGGGCTCGGCCTGTTCGGCGTGCCGCAACTCGGTATGCGCGGCGTTGCCTCCGGCCAGCTCATCGCCTTCATGCTCGCGGCCATTTTCTTCGTCTGGTATCTGCTCGCGGGTCTCAGCCGCCTGCCGCTGAATTTTGGCGCATTCCGGTTCGAGCGCGGCATGTTCCTCGACATCCTCAAGGTCGGCGCGGTGGCCTGCCTGTCGCCGCTGCAGACTGTGCTCACAATCCTGATCTTCACGAAAATTCTCGCAAGCTTCGGCACCGAGATGCTCGCTGGCTATGGCATCGGCTCACGACTGGAATTCTTGCTGATCCCGATCACCTTCGCCTTCGGCATTGCCTCGGTGCCGATGGTCGGCATGGCGATCGGCGCCGGACAGTTGCAGCGCGCGCGGCGCGTCGCGTGGACGGCGGCCGCAGCCGCGGGCCTCACAGTCGGGCTGATCGGCGTGACCGTCGCGCTCGATCCGGCGATCTGGGTCTCGCTCTTCACCCGCGATGCCGGCGTCACCGCCGCTGCGCACAGCTATTTCCACTGGGCGGGGCCGGCCTTCGTGTTCTTCGGCGTCGGCGTTTCGCTGTATTTCTCCTCGCAAGGTGCCGCGCGTGTCGGAGGCCCGGTGCTTGCGTCAACCGCGCGACTCCTGATCGTTGCCGTCGGCGGCGTCGCGCTCACGGCTGCCCAGGCGCCCGCCTGGACGCTGTTCGCCCTGATCGGCGGCGCCATGACGGTATTCGGACTGTCCACCGCAACGTCCGTTGCCCTTGCGCGCTGGGGCAAATGAACGCAGGAATGTGATGCAGCCGCGCGTTGCATGATGGCGATTTGCTGCTATGGAGACGCCTCCATTTTCGGGGCTTCTCATGATTTGCAGATTCGCTGTTTTCATCGTTCTCTCTGCTGCGCTGTTCGGTGCGCCCTCGGCACGCGCGCAGAGCGCGGATGCGAGCGGGACCTGGCTGACGCAGGCGGGCGACGCGCGCGTCAAGGTCAGCAAATGTGGCGGCGGCATCTGCGGCGTCATCGTCTGGCTGAAGGAGCCCTACGACACCGCAACCGGCCAGCCCGCGAGCGACAGCAAGAATCCAAATCCCGCGCTCGCCAGGCGCCCGCTGATCGGCTTGCCGCTATTCAACGGCATGCAGGCCACCGGTCCCAACAAATGGTCGGGGCAGATCTACAACGCTGATGACGGCAGCATGTATGCGAGCAATATCTCCGTCACCGGCACTGATACGCTCCGCGTCGAAGGCTGTGTCGGTGCCTTGTGCGGCGGCGAGACCTGGACGCGCGTGGGCCGCTGAGCTGATCTCTCATGTCCCGGAAGCACTGCGGCACGCAGTGACGCTGCGCAGAGCCGGGACCCACATGCTTATGGGCCCCGGCCCTGCAGCGCATCACCATAGCGCGTCGAAGACGCGCGTGAACGCGCTTTCGGTGCTGCGCTGCGTCCGGGGTACGAGAATGGCGTCACGCCGTCGCCTTCAACGCCGTTGCCGCCGACGCATAGCCGCCGCGCGCGCCGTCGATGAAGTGGACGTGGTCGCTCCGCAGCGCCGAGGGCGTGAAGCAGGTCATCATTGCCGCATCCTGCCGGTGCAGGCCGTAGCGCACGATGCCGCTCTTCGCCGCCGCTGCAAGCCGATCGCTCAGGTCGCGCTCGAGCTCCGGCGTGCAGTCGAGGATCATGCGCAGGCCGTCGTCATATTTGCGGAAGTCCGAGTTCTCGACGACCTGCCGCGTATAGGTTTTGGGCACGAAGCCGCCGACCTTGATGTCGAAGCGCACGATCAAATAGGCGAACAGTGTATAGGCCAGCACGCTGATGCGGCGCTTGAGCAGCGAGCCGCCGCGCCTCGCACGCGCCTCATAGTCGAGCCCCTGCGGCGGCCATTTCAGCGGCGGGCCCTGCGGCGGCACCGGCCGCCCCGCATCTGGACTGCGCTCGACGAGATGGAGGACGTCCTCGATCACCTTGCGGAAGGCAGACGGATCGGCACCGCGCGCCGGCACCACCAGCACGGACAGGATGAGCCCGCGCGAGGCCGGCATCTCCTCGAACCGACAGGACAGGCCGGACAGATCTGGCTGCGTCCCGTCGGGCGCCTCGGCAACGGCGAACTCGCCGCGCTTCATCGCGGCTTCGGCCCACCCCAAACCTCCGCCGGAGAACATCGCATAGGACAGGTTGGCCGACGGCCCGAAGCGCGCGACGCGCACGTCCAGGCCTACGCTGCGGATCGCGCTGACCGGCACCAGCGCGACGCGCATCTTCAGATCGAGATCCTGCCTGACCCAGGTCGCCGTTGCCGCCAGCGCGTCGCGGGCACGATCGAGGTCGCCGGGCGCAACCGCAAAGCTCGCGCCGTCTCCTCCGAACACGAAGGGGAATTCCCTGCCCTCCAGCGCGTTGGTGACGGCGGCGATCACCGCAGCACCGGCCATGTTGACCGCCTTGTAGCGCTGCGCCGCAATCGCCTTGGTGGAATCGACGATGTCGGCCACCCCGATGGTCCAGTCATCCGGCAGCGGTGAATAGAGGGAGGGATCCATCAGGCTGGTAAAGCCGCGGAAGACGGAGATGCTGCCGTAGAAGGGGACGCCTGCTGTCATCGCCTGAGGCCGGATGGCTGGTGAGCTTCGAAGAGGAGATACGTTGCAGAATTGATCCGGGTTCGCCGATGACGAGCCCTGGCGATCATTGGCTGAAACGGGGCCGGACAACAAGCCGGGACCGCGCTGCAATGCCGCAGGCTGTCATTGACCGGCATCAAACCGGCTGCCGCCGGGAGCGCTTACAATTAAAACGTCTGAAGGCTTGCTCACGGGACGATCAGGGTGGCTGATACCGGCAAGAAGGATTCCGCAGCTCCCGTGCGCAGGCGTACGGGGCTCGATGCCGTCAGCGCGGTGCGAATGTCGGAAGACCTGACCGCCGCAGTCGATGCCTGGGCCGAGGTCCACCAGATCGCGCGCTCGGATGCGATCTGCCAGCTGGTTATGCTCGGCCTGAAGGCTGCGGGCGCGGTCCCCATCGTCCACGGCACGATCACGCGCGATCACATCGAGATCGAGGAGCGCGCGGCGAGGCAGCTCGATCAATTGCTCGACCCCGCATTGCCGGCAGAGGAGCGCGAACGGCGCATTCGCCGCCTCACCGAAGGCCCGCCGGAATTTTCAAATGAACGGATCGATCTGCCGAAGCGCAAGGGCTGAGACGAGCGCACAAAAGCGCTAGTGCAGCTTCTCCTTCTCCGCCGCCGAGGGCGCGTGCACATCATGGCAGCCGACAAGCCGGACAAATTGCTGCGGATACATTTCGTAGCCGTGATCGCCGGAATTCTGATGCGACATCGGCTTGCAGTTACTGACGCTCTCTCTTGCTTGAGATGACTGCGCTGACACCCGCGGAAGGTTCGATGCGGTCATGCACTGCTCCCTGTCGATTAGGGCAGATCGATTGACGTAACACAACCGATTGCGGGGCATCTTAGAACCAAATGCGCGGAAATGAAATTGAGCCCGATCAACTCAATTGTGGCGCTGAAAGTTCCCTATTCTAGTTTGAGCATGATCTTTCGGAAAACCGCTGCACACTTTTCCGGATCATGCTCTAAGCGGTATTTCCAGCATCGATCGTGAACACCGTTCCCGTGACGTTGCGTCCGCCCTCGCCGAGCAGATACTCGACCATCCGCGCGACGTCGTCAGTCTCCGGCAAGCGGCGCAGCGCGCTGCGCCCGGCGATGCGCTTGCGGCCTTCGTCGGAGAGATTATGCGTCAGCTCGGTGTCGATGAAGCCGGGCGCGATCGCATTCACGGTGATGCCGAGCTTGCCGACCTCGCGCGCCAGCGATTTCGTGAAACCGGTCGCCGCCGCCTTTGTCGCGCCATAGACCGACAGGCCGTTATAGCCCGTGGAGGCGATGATCGAGGAGATGTTGATGATGCGGCCTGCGCCATCCGCCATCATGTGCCGCGCGATATATTTGGTGAGGATGATCGGCGACAGCACGTTGAGCTGCACCAGTGCCTCGATCTCGGAATTGTGCATGGTCGCGAGTAGCCCCTCGGTGCCGAGGCCGGCATTGTTGACGAGGCCATAGATCGTACCGAACTCGTCGCGCACCAGCTTTGCGAAAGCCGGGATCGCGTCGATCACCGCGAGGTCGCAGGCACGGAAATGCAGACGCTTCTCCGACGTGCGCACCGCGGCCGCGAGTTCCTCGGTCTCGCGCCGCGCCACCGCGATCACGTTGTAACCGGCGCCCACGAGCCGCGTCGCGATCGCAAGGCCAATGCCACGGCTGCCGCCGGTGATGAGGACGTTATGCATCGGTGCGCGCCAGCTTTCCGGCCGGAGTGACGTCGAGCGTCTCGACGAAGCGGATCACCGCCGGCACCTTGTGTGAGGCAAGCTGCGCCCGGCACTGGTCCAGGATCTGCTCGCGGATTTCCTTCGCCCGCGCCGGATCGGTGCCGTCGGCAAGGATCACGTCGGCCACGACGATGCCGCCGGTGATCGGGCTCTTCCGCGATTTCGCGCGCGACATCCGCACGTCCGGATGACGGTTGATGACCGCCTCGATCTCCTCGGGATGAACCTTCAGCCCGCCGATATTGATGATGCCGCCGCGGCGGCCGACGAAATGATAGCGGTCACCGCGCAGCTCGATCATGTCACCGGTGTCGACGAAGCCGTCATCCTCGGCGAGCTTGCCGGCATTGCGGCCGATATAGGCGTGCGCGGTGCGCTTCGACCTGATGCGCAGCGAGCCGTCGACGATCTTCATCTCGACGCCGTTTGGGTTCACGCCGATATAATCGGCGGGGAAACCTTCGAGCCCGTCATTGACGGCAAAGCCGACGCCGGCCTCCGTCGAGGCATAGGCATGGCCGATCGAGGAGCCGGGGAATGCCGCCTTCAGGCCGTCGAGCACGGCCTGGTCGGCGATCTCGCCGGAGAGGCGGACATAGCGCGGCGCAAATTGCGCGACCGAACCGCTCATCAGGAGCTTGCGCCAATGCGAGGGCGTGCCGGAAATGTGCGAGACACCGCGCGCGTTCAGCCGCGCGACATGGTCCGCGAGGACCTCATGTGCGTCCGACAGCACCATCGAGCCGCCGGAAAGGATCCCGCGCAGGAAAATCTGGAGGCCGCCATAGCGGCGGATGTCGTAGAAAGTAGCCCAGACCGGCGCGGGACCGCGCGCAGGCGCCTCGGCCCGGATCGCGCCGGTCAGCGCTTCCAGCGTATGCGCTGCGATCTTCGGCACGCCAGAGGTGCCCGAGGTCAGCATCAGCCATTCGGTTGCGCACTCGGTCTTCGCAGGCGCGGCCGGCGTGAGCTGCAGTTGCGCGATCACGACGAGCGGGATCGCGCTGTCTTTCCAGAATTCCGGCTCGTCGGTCACGACAGCGTCGATCTCCGCGTCCGCAATCAGCGCATCGAGATACGCGGGATTGAGATCCGGCGGGCACAAGAGCATGCGACGGGCGATGCCGTCGATCTCGATCATGGCAAGGCCGGATTTGAGCTGGTCCGACAGTTTCAGCAGCACCGACCGGCCGGACAACTCGCCGAGACGACCGCCCAGGACCGTCTGCGACAGCACGTCGGTCAGCGACGCCAGATGATGCGCATCCGACAGCGTCCGTCCCTTCAGCTCCGCGCCGAGATAGTCGCGGAGTGCAAGGATCTCACGCGGGGACATTTTCGTAGGCCCGCACGAAATCGCCGACGGTCGCGGGGAAGGCAGCGTCCTCGGAAATCGTGAAGGGATCGACGCCGATCTCGTCCTCGAGGCGCGCGACCAGGATTGCGAAGGCGAGCGAGTCGAAACCCGTCTCATGCAGCGACAGGTCGTCCGTCAGCTCCGGCAGCGTGACGTGCTGCTCCCTGGCAATCTGCTTGATCGCTTCAGTGACCTTTAACCTTACCGACATGGCTGCGCTCGCTTCGTGTTTGTTGTCGTTTGGTCGTCTTCGGCGGAGTGCCCGCCTCCCGTTGCTCCGTGGTTTACCGGACAGAAGTAAATGGCTTCTTGGACAATTCAGATAAAATTGGACCTATCTCTGTTTTTGCAGATTCCAGCGTCGAAGTCCGCTGTCAATTTTGCAGTGACCGACATGAGGTGAGCACCTTCTCTCATTCCCTCCCCCCTTGCGGTGGAGCGGCAGGGAGGGAGGTGCCACACGGCACGCTCCCTCGGTGTAGGCGCGCGAGCGCTCTATTGCCGGCGATCCGCAGGCGTCTGGCATCCTCCCCGGGGCTACCGTTCTCCCTGACCCTCCCCCGCAAGGGGCCGCAAGGGGGGAGGGAGCGCACTATTAGCGTGGAGGCATATTCATTCATACGTTAGAGCCTGATCGATCCGTCGACGATCTGCGCATGAACCTGCTGTTCCAGCGCAATGTAGGCCCCCAACTTCGGTTCCATCACGTAAAGCGGATCGGCGATCGCGCCGGGATCAAACCCTTCGTGCGCGAGCTGGCTCTTTTTCTGCTTGAAGGTCTCGGTCGCATCGAGCTCGTGCGAGATGCGGATGAAGACGGGACGGGCATAAGGAGGCAGACGCGCGGCGAGATGGCCCGCGAGTGCGGCGAGATCAAAGCCCTCGTTGACCACAATCGCGCTCATGCCGGCACGGCCGTCAGTGCCGGGAATGCTGACGCCGTAGGTCGTTGCGTCGACCACGCCGGTGCAATCACGCACGGCGTCGTTGACCTCTGACGTCGCGACGTTTTCGCCCTTCCAGCGGAATGTGTCGCCGATGCGGTCGACGAAATGAAAGAAGCCCTTGTCGTCGAGCTGCATCAGGTCGCCGGTGCGGAACCAGGCATCGCCGTGAGCGAAGACATTTCGCAAGATCTTCTTCTCTGTCTCGCCGGCGTCGGTATAGCCCTCGAAACGGCCTCCGCCTTCATCGGCGGAGCCGATGCGGCCGATGGCTTCGCCCGCCTCGCCGCGTGCGCAGGCGACACAGAGGCCGTCGGCATTGCGCAAGGGTACGCCGGCATCAGGATCGAGCTTGACGATCGCCGCCGGGAAACGATGCGCGAGCAGCGGCGGAATGCGGCCGATCGCACCCGGCCTGCCCTCGACGTTGAACAGCGAGAAATTACCTTCGGTCGCCGCGTAGAATTCGAGGATACGGGGGAGCGCGAAGCGCGCCTGGAAATCCTCCCAGATGTCGCCGCGCAGGCCGTTGCCGCAGACGAGCCGCAGGCGGTGCCGGTTCTCGTATTCCGACGGCGGCGACTTCAGGAGGTAGCGGCAGAGCTCGCCGATATACTGGAACAGCGTGCAGTCGTGGCGGACGATGTCGGGCCAGAAATTCGTCGCCGAGAATTTCTCCGCGATCACCACCGAGCCGCCGGCGGCAAGCATGCTGCAGGGCGCGACGATACCGCCGACGGAATGAAACAGCGGCAGGCAGTCATAGAGCCGGTCCTGCGGCGTCGCACCGGTCAACCCTGCGAACCAAAAACCCCAGTTGAGGATACGGCGATGGCTGATGCTGGCGGCCTTCGGCAGGCCCGTGGTGCCCGAGGTATAGATCAGCAGCGCGCGATCATTGATCGTGACGTCGCCGTGCTCGTCCTGCGAGAGCGGGCCGTCGTCGAGCGCGGCCAGCGCCACATCGATCGAGCGCTCGCTGCGCGCATCGCCATGGGTCCAGATCTTTGCCGCCGAATTCAGGTGCGGCCTGGCATCCGCAAGCGCCTCGGTGAGATCGTGCGCGACGATGAGGTGGGACGGCTTTGCGACATCGATGCAATGCGCGAGCGATTGCCCGATCAGCCTGGTGTTGATCAGGGCGACGACGGCGATCCGGCTGATGCCGAGCCAGGCGGCGACATAGTCGACACCATTCGGCATGATTATACCGACGGTGTCGCCCTTCGCGAGGCCGACCGAGCGCGCCCAGCGCGCATAGCGGTTGATGCGTTTTGCGAGCTGATCGTAGCTGATCGTTTCGTCGTCCGTGACGAGCGCCGCGCGGTCCGGCTGGCGCCTCGCCCAATCCTCGACGACATCGGCGAACAGCCGGCCCGGCAGCGTCTCGATGCGCGCGGTGAGCTCGATCGCCTTCAGCCAGATCTTTGAGGCCGAAGGCGCGCGCGAAGGTTTCGCCTGCTCGATGACGCCGGTGTTCATGTTTTTGATGTCTTTCGGCTGGTCGCTCGTCCGTCGAGGTAGCTATAAACCGCGAGCCCCTGACCAGGTGTTAAGAGACAAGGTAAAACGCGGTTAGTCCGCGATTAACTCTAGTCATCCTTTACCAAGCCGGCGGGAACGGCGTGCGGCGAGGAGCAATTCTTGCGATATCGATTTCAGGCGTGCGGGCGAGCTGTGGTTCGCACCGGTAGTTTCCTCGCATTGAGGCAATAATAATGATCACCAAACGCAACTTTCTCAGCGCGGCCGCCTGTGCCGCTGCAAGCCTCGCCGCCCCTCGCGCATTTGCCCTCGGCAATCCCTCCTATCCCTCGCGCAGCGTGAAATGGGTGGTTCCTTACGCGCCCGGCGGCGCGACCGACGTGCTGTCGCGGCTGCTCTGCCAGCGCCTGTCCGAGCGGCTCGGCCAGACCTTCGTGGTCGAGAACAAGCCCGGGGCAGGCAGCAATATCGGCACGCAGGCGGTGATTGCCTCGGCACCTGATGGCTACACGCTGCTGCTGACGTCGACCGCGAACGCGATCAACGCGTCCTTCGATCCGGCACTGCCCTATGATTTCGCCAAGTCCATCGCACCGGTTGCGGGCGTGGCGCGTATTCCGCTGGTGCTGGTCGTCAATAACGATCTGCCGGTGCGAACCGTTTCGGACTTCATCCTCTACGCTCGGGCAAATCCGGGCATGCTCTCGATCGCTTCCTCCGGCATCGGCACCTCGCTGCATCTGTCCGGCGAATTGTTCAAGGCGCTTGCCCGCGTGCAGTTCACCCACGTGCCTTATCGCGGCTCCGCGCCCGGATTGACCGACGTGATGAGCGGCCAGGTGCACGGCATGTTCGACAACGTCACCTCGTCCTTCGAGCTGGTGCGGGCCGGCAAGCTGCGCGCACTCGGCGTCACGACGCGCGAACGCTCCGACATCCTGCCCGACGTGCCGCCGATCGCGGATACGCTGCCGGATTACGAGACGTCGTCCTTCTACGGCGTCGGCGCGCCGCAGGATACGCCGCGCGAGATCATCGATCTCTTGAACCGCGAGATCGACGCGGCGCTGTCCGACAGCGAGATCAGGAGCCGCATCGCCGAGCTCGGCGCGATGGTGCTGCACGGCAATGCGGGCGAGTTCGGCAACATGCTGACGGAGGAGACCGCGCGCTGGCGCAAGGTGGTGCAGCTGTCGGGGGTGAAGAAGGAGTAACGGCGGCAGCCGCGCGCAACAGCGGCTTGCGTCCGCAGCATCCACACCCGCAATCCCTAGCGGCTTGCCCTTGCCTCTCCTGCGCGCGCATTGTCTCGCGCCATGGGCAACAAATCTCGCGAGCGAATCTACGGCGCATCCGTTCGCGCGGCGGCGGAGCGGGCGGCGGCGGCACGGAAAGAGGCCGACCGCCTCGCCTGCGAGGCCTGGAACAAGCGGATGCTGTCGTTTCAGGGGCCGGCGCAGCCATCCCCGACGCTGGGCGACGCGCTGAACGCCGGATATTGCTATCTCGAGGTGAAGTGCCTCGCCTGCGAGACGCACCAGACCGTGGCGCTCGACATCATCAGGCGCCGGAAGTCGACACCGATCCACGAGCTCGAACGTTACATGCGCTGCCGGCAATGCTCGGAACTGTCGGGATTTCCCTACAAGCGCAGCCATCTCGTGGCGCTACGCACCACGAAGATCTCCGTGCGCGACCCGCGCTCGGAATGGTGGCCGGGCGAGCGGTGAACGCTGCGCCGCACACATTGCGGCGCTCGGGCGCGCCGATGATGGCGCTAGTAAGCCTGCCTATAGCGCCGGCGCGGCTGCGGCTGGTCGTAGGCGTAGTAGGGATTGAGGTCGCAGGACGCGGAAAGGCCCGAGGCCGTGGCGCGGCACTGCGCCAGCGACGTGAACGAGCAGTCGAACCAGTCGCTGCCGCCGCCGCGGAAGCCTCCCGTGTAGACGTGCATGCACACCGGATAGCGCGGGTCGTAGCGCTGGGCACTGGCAGGCGTCGCAGCCTGCAGAGTGGCGATCGCGATGACGGTCAGGAGTGCTTTGCGCATCGGAAATTCCTCGAATCGGCGACGACGACGGGCGTCGCGCCGGTTCGATATGGCACAACGCGGCGGCGGAGGCGACCGTCCCGGAACATACCTCTCCCGCTTGTGACGCACGTTCGAAAGAGCAGACAAGCTGACCTCTCTTGACCTGCAGAAAGCGCATATCTGCAGGTCGCCCCTGTTCGACAAAGGTCGCATGATCCCTCGCAGGATTCCATTCGCAAGCCGGCGCGAAGGGACTAATCTTGTTCTCACAACGCCGGCCCCCGAACCGCCGATGGCTCGGGGCGATCAACATATGGGCTGAAGGAAACGCACATTCGCGCTCGGGCTCTCGGGCGCGACTCCGCTTTTCGCGAGGAGAAGATGCGCTGGCCAGTCGATGGTTTCAGGGCATGCAAGAGAGCTTCTCGTCTCTGTTCATTCGTTACCCGATCGGCACCTCGCTGCTGATGGCGGGTATCCTGTTCGTCGGCCTGGTGGCTTATCCACTGCTGCCGGTTGCACCGCTGCCGCAGGTCGACTTTCCGACCATCCAGCTTTCCGCATCGCTCCCCGGCGGCAGCCCCGAGACGATGGCCTCCTCGGTGGCGCAGCCGCTCGAGCGCCAGCTCGCGCAGATCCCCGGCATCGCACAGATGACATCGACGAGTTCACTAGGCTCGGCCTCGATCACCATCCAGTTCGATCTCAACCGCCAGATCGACGCCGCCGCCAACGATGTTCAGGCCGCGATCAACGCGGCGAGCGGCCAATTGCCGAAGAACCTGCCTTCGCCCCCGACCTATCGCAAGGTCAACCCGGCGGATTCGCCGATCATGATCCTGTCGGCGACGTCGGACACGCTGCCGCTGACCACCGTCAGCGACCGCACCGACGCCCAGCTTGCCCAGCAGATCAGCCAGATCTCCGGGGTGGCGCAGGTCTTCGTCGGAGGACAGCAGAAGCCGTCGGTGCGGATCCAGGTCGACCCGGCAAAACTCGTCGCCAAGGGCCTGTCGCTGGAGGACGTGCGCGGCCAGATCGCGATCACCACCACCGACAGTCCGAAGGGAAACATTGACGGCACGCGGCGCGCCTACACCATCTACGCCAACGACCAGCTGCTCGAAGCCGCGGCCTGGCAGGATGTGATCATTGCCTATCGCAATGGCGCTCCCTTGCGGGTCCGCGACATCGGCGAGGCGGTGGCCGGTCCTGAGGACATGAAGACGGCGGCGTGGGCCGACGGCAAGCGCGGCGTGTTTCTCGTCATCTTCAAGCAGCCCGGCGCCAATGTCATCGACACCGTCGACCGCATCAAGGCGCAATTGCCGCGGCTGGTGGCGGCGATCCCGCCGGCGATCGCCATCAAGATCATCAGCGATCGTACCACCACCATCCGCGCAGCGGTCGAGGATGTGCAGATCACGCTCCTGATCACCATTGCGCTGGTGGTGATGGTGATCTTTCTCTTCCTGCGCAGCTTCTGGGCCACGATCATCCCGGCCGTGACCGTGCCGCTGGCACTGCTGGGCGCCTGCTCGCTGATGTGGGTGTTCGGCTATTCGTTGGACAATCTCTCCCTGATGGCGCTGACGATCGCGGTCGGATTCGTGGTGGACGATGCGATCGTGATGCTCGAGAACATCACCCGCTACGTCGAGCAGGGCGAGCGACCGCTGGCTGCCGCCTACAAGGGAGCGGCGGAGATCGGGTTCACCATCGTCTCGATCAGCATCTCGCTCATCGCCGTGCTGATCCCCCTGCTGCTCATGGGCGGCATCATCGGCCGGCTGTTCCGCGAGTTCGCCGTGACGCTGGCAATGGCGATCTTCGTCTCGCTGATGGTGTCGCTGACGCTCACCCCAATGATGGCTTCGCGCTTCCTGCGCGCCGATCACGAGGCGCGGCATGGCCGGGTCTATCAGTGGAGCGAGCGGATGTTCGAGCGCCTGCTCGGCGCCTATGAGCGCGGGCTCGACGTCGCGCTCAAGCACAGCTTCATCACGCTCTGCATCTTCTTCGCGACGGTCGCACTGTCGGTCTACCTCTTCATCCTGATCCCGAAGGGATTCTTCCCGCAGCAGGACAACGGCTTCCTGACCGCAGTCTCCGAGATGCCGCAGGACATCTCGTTCACGGAGATGAAGCGGCGGCAGGAGGAGCTCAACGCGATCGTGCAGGCCGATCCCGCCGTCGATTCGATCGCGATGTTCATCGGCGGCGGCGGCACCGCGCTGAATTCCGGGCGCATGTACATCACGTTGAAGCCGCGGGACGAGCGCGATGTCAACGCGCAGCAGATCATCGCGCGACTGCGGCCGAAGCTTGCGGAGGTCGAGGGCGCCCGCCTCTATATGCAGGCCTCGCAGGACGTGCGGCTCGGCGGCCGTGCGACGCGCACCCAGTTCGAGTTCACGCTCCAGGACGCCAATCTCGCCGAGCTGAACGCATGGGCCCCAAGGATCCTGGACGCGATGAAAACGCTGCCGCAGCTTCGCGACGTCGCGACCGACCAGCAAACCGAAGGCACGACGCTTCAGCTCACCATCAATCGCGATACCGCCGCGCGCTACGGGATCCAGCCGCAGCTGATCGACGACACGCTCTATGACGCATTCGGCCAGCGCCAGGTCACGCAATATTTCACCCAGACCAACAGCTATCACGTGATCCTCGAGATCACGCCGGAGCTGCAGGGCAAGCTGGATACGCTCGACAAGCTCTACATCCGGTCGCCGCTGACGGGCGAGCAGGTGCCGCTTTCAGTCTTTTGTAGCTGGACCAATGTGCCGGTGCGGCCGCTCGCGATCGCCCATCAGGGCCAGTTTCCGGCGGTGACGATCAGCTTCAACCTCGCCGAGGACGTCGCGCTCGGGCAGGCGACCGACGCGGTCTCGCAAACCGTCAGCGAGATGCGCGCGCCGCCGACGCTGGCAACGAGCTTCCAGGGCACCGCGCAAGCGTTCCAGCAATCGCTCGGCACCGTGCCGCTGCTGATCTTGGCCGCGCTCGTCGTGGTCTACCTGATCCTGGGCGTGCTCTACGAGAGCTACATCCATCCCTTGACCATTCTCTCCACGCTGCCCTCGGCCGGCGTCGGCGCAATCGCCATCCTGATGATCTTCGGCTTCGACTTCAGCCTGATCGCCTTGATCGGAATCATCCTCCTGATCGGCATCGTCAAGAAGAACGGCATCATGATGGTGGATTTCGCGATCGCCGCGGAGCGCGAGCAGCATCTGACGCCGGAGCAGTCGATCCGCCAGGCGGCGGTGCTGCGCTTCCGCCCGATCATGATGACGACGATGGCGGCGCTGCTCGGCGGCGTGCCCTTGATGCTCGGAACCGGCACCGGCGCGGAGATCCGCCAGCCGCTCGGCTATGCCATGGTCGGCGGCCTCCTGGTCAGCCAGGCACTCACGCTGTTCACGACGCCGGTCGTCTATCTCTATCTCGACCGCTTCTCCAATTTGCTCTCACGCTGGATGGCGAAGAAGCCGAAGCCGCAGGCAGACGCCGAGAGGGACGAGCAGAAGGACGCGGCGGAGTGAGCGAGGACGACGCCACAGTCTTCGTCATTGCGAGCGCAGCAAAGGAATCCAGGATCGCCTCCGCGGAGGCAGCCTGGATTGCTTCGTCGCTTCGCTCCTCGCAATGACGTGTCTTGTGGGAGCAGCTTGCTTCGCCTACCCACCCAGCCCCTTTAGCACCAGGCGGTTCAGCCTTGCGGCGAAGGCTGACGGGTCTTCCGGCAATTCGCCGTCGAGGATCTGGGCCTGCTCCAGCAACAGCAGGCAGAGATCATCGATCACCGTCGAACCGGCCGGCGCCCTGGTGATTGCTGTCACCAGCGGATGGCGCAGATTGACCTCGAGGATTGGCCTCGAGCGCTCGCCGCGGTTCTGCTGCGCCAGGATGCGCTCGAGCTCGCGGCTCGGACCTTGGCTGTCGGCGACGAGGCAGGATGCGGAGCTGGTGAGACGCGTCGAGGCCTTCACGTCGCTCACGCGCTCGTTGAGGGAGCCCTTGATCAGCGCGATGGTGGCGGCTTCATCAGCGGCCGGCTCCTCCTTCGTCTCCTCGTCGACGCGCGGGATCAGGTCGAGATTGAGATCGCCCTGGCCCAGCGACTTCAGCGGCTTACCGTCGAACGACATCGGCATCGAGGTCCAGAAGGCATCGACTGGATCGGTGAGCAGCAGCACCTCGAGGCCGCGCGCAGCCGCCGCCTCCAGGCGCGGACTGGACTTCAGCCGCTCGATGCTGTCGCCGACGAGATAATAGATCTCGGTCTGGTTCGGCTTGAAGTCGGCGACGACGTCCTTCAGCGAGCGCTTCTCGCCCGAGGTCGTCGTGAAGCGCGACAGCGCCAAAAGCTTCTCGCGGCGCTCGAAGTCCTCGTAGATGCCTTCCTTCAGCACCGCGCCGAAGGCCTCCCAGATCTTCGCAAAGTTCTCCGCGTCCTTCTCGGCGAGGCTTTCGAGCTCCGAGACGACGCGGGTGGCGACCGCCTTGCGGATCTGCGCGAGCTGCGGGTTGTTTTGCAGCATCTCGCGCGAAATGTTGAGCGGCAGGTCCTCGCTGTCGACGACGCCGCGGATGAAGCGCAAGTACCCCGGCAACAGATCGGCGTCGTCGGTGATGAAGACGCGCCGGACATAAAGCTTGACCCTGCCCTTGCGCGACGGCTCGAACAGGTCGAACGGTTTCGTCGACGGTGCGAACAGGAGCACGGCGTAGGAATAGCGGCCCTCGGCGCGGTAGTGCAGCGTCATCGCGGGATCATCGAAGGCGGTGGCGATCTGCTGATAGGCCTTCTTGTAGTCGTCAGCCGAAAGCTCCGATTTCGACCGCTGCCACAGCGCGCTCGCCGAATTGATCTGGCGCGGCTCGCCTTCTGCCGGCACGAGCTCGATGGGAAAGAGGATGTTGTCGGAATAGGCGGAGACGATGCGCTGGATCTCGTAGTCTTCCAGATATTTCTTCGCATCTTCCTTCAGGTGCAGCACAATCTCGGTGCCACGCGTCACGCGCGCGGCATCTTCCTCGCCCGCGTGCGCGATCTCGAAACCGGAGCCGCCCGACGAGCTCCAGGTCCAGACGTCGCTCTCGCCGGCCCTGCGGCTGACGACGAGGATCCTGTCCGCAACCATGAAGGCGGAATAGAAGCCGACACCGAACTGGCCGATCAGGCCAAGCCCATCCTTGGCCTCCTTGAGCTTCGCCACGAAAGCCTTGGTGCCCGAACGGGCGATTGTGCCGAGATGGTCGATCAGTTCCTGCCGCTCCATGCCGATGCCGTTGTCGGCGATGGTCAGCGTGCCGTCCTGCTTGTTGGGGATGATGCGGATCTTGGGGGCATCGCCCTCGCCGAGCAGCGCCGGGGTCTCGATCGCCTCATAGCGGAGCTTGTCGCAGGCATCCGACGCGTTGGAAATGAGCTCGCGCAGGAAGATGTCGGTCTCTGAGTAGACGGAGTGCACCATCAGGTGCAGGAGCTCGGACACCTCGGCCTGGAAGGGCTGCGAATGCACAGCCGTATCTGACGTCGTCATGCGTTTACCCGATCGAAACTGGATGAGGAAAACCGGGATATAGCGCACGGGCGCGGCAGATCAAGAGGTTGTGATGGGGCATTTCCTCCTTCTCCCCTTGTGAGGAAAGGCGCCCTGCCGAAGTCAAGGCGGATGACCTCACTTCGCGAGGCACCCTCCCCCACAAAGGAAGAGGGTAAAGACCATCTCCGTTCACGGAAACGCTACTCGGATCGTGCAATGCTAGCCGTTACAAGCGTCGCCCCTGATTCCAACTGATAATTTTTAATGAAACCGTCCGTCAAGGCGGCCCTCGCCGCACATACCCACGATGCCAGGCTTTATCTCACGCTCGGGATTGCCAACTGGTCGATCTTCCTCGACCACGTTCCGAACAATGTTGCGAATCTGCTGACCTTGCGCAATTTCGGCTTCAGCGGCGCCGCCGACCTGTTCGTGTTCGTGGTAGGCTATGGCGTCACGATCATCCACGGCAAGATCGCGCTGGAGCGCGGCTTCGTCGTCGCGGCAACCCGCATCTTCGGTCGCGTCTGGCGGCTCTATGCGGCCTACGTCGTGCTGTTCGTGATCTATATCGACGCCATCGCCTACGTCGCCTCGCAATCGACCGCGCCGGAGATCATCCACGAGTACAATATCTCGGGCATTCTCGAGCATCCCCTGCGCATCCTGGTGCGCGGGCTAGTGCTCCAGGAAGAGCCGCTCAACCTCGACCTGCTGCAATTGATGATCCCCCTCATGGCGTTCTTTCCGCTGGCGCTGTGGGGCCTGCTCCGCCGCCCGCAGCTGACGCTGCTCGCATCGATCGCGGTGTACTTCGCGGCGAGGTATTTCGGCTGGACGTTCAGGATCTCTCCGGACAGCGAATGGACCTTCAATCCGTTCTGCTGGCAGATGCTGATGGTGCTGGGCGGCTGGTTCGCGGTGACCGGCGCGCCTGCCCGCGCGCTGCACGGCATGTCCTGGCTGCGCGCGCTGGCAGGCGCTTATCTGGTGTTCGCGATGGCGGTCACGCTGGCGCGGCATTCGCCGGCGCTCTCCGCCTATCTGCCGGATGCCGTGCTCGACATCTTCGCGCCCGACAAGGAAAACCTCGCGCCGCATCGCGTGCTGCATTTCCTAGCGCTGGCCTTCCTCGCGACGTATCTGGTGCCGGCAGATCATCCGGCGTTGCAATGGAAGTCGCTGCAATCGGTGATCCGGAGCGGCGAGGAATGGCTCGCGGTATTCTGCGTCAGCGTGTTCCTATCCTTTGCCGCGCACCTCATCCTGATCACGGGACCCAATCTCGTCGCAATGCAGGTCCTGGTCAGCCTGTTGGGCCTCGCGGCAATCGCGGCTGTGGCCTACTACATCTCCTGGTCCAGGCGGCAGGACCTGCCCGCAGCCCTGCGGCAGCGGGCCTAGGCGACGTTCGTCAGGCGATGGCGGCGAGATAGCGCGCCACCGACGCATCGAATGCTGCCTTGGCGCCGTCGGCGATATTGCGGCCCCACCAGGCGCCGTAGATGCGATCGAAGGCGAGCGGCGCCACGGAGGCCGCAATCCGCCGCACCGCAACCGCGTTCAGCGGCGTGTAGTTCGGATAGGAATACATGAAGCTGACGAAGCGGCGGTCCATCGTCACCTGCGCGATGTCGCCGGTGAGCAGCGCACCCTTGCCGTCGGCAACACGCGTCCAGTGCAGAATCGTGGCGCCGGCGAAATGGCCGCCGCTGCGCAACAGGGTGATGCCATCCGAGAGCCGGTGACTATCGCCGCTCCAGTGTTCGATGGCGCGATGCGGCCGCGTCACCCATTGGCGGTCGTCGGCATGGAGATAAACGGGCGCGCTGAAGGCTTCGCTCCAATCGGCGAGCGCGCCATAGTAGTGCGGATGCGAGATCGCGATCGCCTTCAGCCCGCCGAGCGATCTGACATGCGCGATCGCTTCAGCGGTTGCGAGCGGAACGCAGTCCCACATCACGAAGGCGCTGCCGTCCGGAACGAGCAGCGCCCGCTGACCGATGGCAAAGCTCGGCTCGAGCGACAGGCCGGTCAGGCCGAGATCGTCCCGCCACACCACGCGGCAACGCCGCGCCAGCGCCTCGCAGGATAGGAAGGTTTGCCCTTTCCAGTTCACGAACTGGCGCTCGTCCTCGCAGATCGGACATGACGTTGGCGGCTTTTCGCTCGAGGGAAATTGCGCGCCGCAGGTTTCGCAGGTCCAGAGTGGCATGGCGTACTCCAGGAAAGACATCCGTCAGCAACGACTAAAGATGTGACGTGCAGATCGCTCCTCCGCAAGAGCGGCTGGAACCAACGGGATCACCATCCGTTACGTTTTGGTCCACACAAGATTAAGGCAACCCCGCCAACACGAATTCGGCTGAGACCACGCTTGACGTATCGATGACATCGCGGTCCCCCTCCTCACCCCGTCTCTGGCCCCTCTTCGCGCTCAACTTCTTCATGGCCGACATGCAGTCGGGCATCGGACCGTTCATCGGCGTGTTCCTCCAGGATCGCGGCTGGGCGAGCGGGCTGATCGGCACCGCCATGACCATCGGCAACGTCGCGGGCATGCTGATCACGACGCCGGTCGGCGGCTTCATCGACGCCAGCCGCAACAAGCGCCTTTGGGTGGTGATCCCCGGCGTCTGCGTCGTCCTCGCCTCCGCGATCATCCTGATCTCGCAGAATTTCTGGGCGGTGACGTTCTCGCAAGTCGCGCAGTCGCTGGCGAGCGCCGCCATCGTGCCGGCGGTGACCGGCATCACGCTCGGCATCGCCAAGCAGAAGGGCTTCAATGCGCTGAACGGCCGCAACCAGGCGTTCAACCATGCCGGCAACATGGTCGGCGCGGCGCTGTCGGGCTGGCTCGGCTACAGCTACGGCTATGTCTCCGTGTTCGTGCTGGCGGCGGCATTCGGCGCCATCGCGATCGCCTGCGTGCTGATGATCCCGGCGAAATCGATCGACGACCGTGTCGCGCGCGGCAGCAAGGAGGACGACTCCAAGGCTCCGCCGGATGCGATGACGATGCTACTCAGGCACAAACCGCTGCTCGTGCTGGCGCTGGCGCTCGCCATCTTCCATCTCGGCAATGCCGCGATCGTGCCGCTCTATGGCCTTGCCGCCGTCGCCGAAGACCAGGCCAACGGGCCGAGCTTCGTCGCAACCACCGTGGTGATCGCGCAAGGCGTGATGGTCGCGACGTCGCTGATCGCCATGAAGGTCGCGAGCAAGCGCAACTACTGGCCGGTGGTCCTGGTCTCCTTCATGTTCCTGCCCATCCGCGGCGTGCTCGCCTTCTTCCTCACGGGATGGTGGGGCGTGGTGCCGGTGCAGTTGCTCGACGGCATCGGCACGGGATTGCAGACCGTCGCCGTGCCCGGCGTGGTCGCGCGCTCGCTCAACGGCACCGGCCGCATCAATCTCGGTCAGGGCGCCGTCATCACCGTGCAGGGCGTCGGCGCTAGCCTCAGCCCTGCGCTCGGCGGCTGGATCGCAGAATGGATCGGCTACGGCCCGACCTTCCTCCTGCTCGGCGGCTTCGGGCTGGCGTCGACGGCGCTGTGGCTGGCGTTCGGCGCGGCCATGAAGAAGTATTGAGCTTTTTCTCTTCCCTCTCCCCGTTCTTACGGGGCCGCGACGAACTACGTCCCGAAATTCTTCTGGATAGCCTTGTCGAGCGTGTTGCCGCCGACGAAGCGCTGGCGCAGCTCGCGCTTGAGCAGCTTGCCGCTCGGATTCTTCGGCAGGCTGTCGACGAACACGACGCGCTTGGGCACCTTGAAATGCGCCATCGAGCCCGCGCAATGCTTGATGACCGTCTCTTCGTCCAGCGTCTCGCCGGTCTTGACCACGATGATCGCGGTGACCGCCTCGATCCAGCGCGGATCGGGCAGCCCGACCACCGCGACCTCCGACACCGCGGGAATGCGGTAGACCATCTCCTCGACCTCGCGGCTCGCGACGTTCTCGCCGCCGGTCTTGATCATGTCCTTTACGCGGTCGACGACGGTGATGTAGCCCTCGGCATCGACGGTCGCGAGGTCGCCGGAATGAAACCAGCCGCCGGAAAATGCCGCTGCGGTCTTCACGGGGTCGTTGTAATAGCCGGACAGAAGATGCGGCGAGCGGTGCACGATCTCGCCGACCTCACCAACCCCGACATTTTCCATCGCCGTGTTGACCACGCGCGTCTCGACATTGATCGTCGGCTTGCCGGCCGAGCCGGCCTTGCGCAGCTGATCTTCGGGCTGCAGCACGGTGGCGAGCGGCGCGATCTCGGTCTGGCCGTAGAAATTCCAGAATTTGACGTTCGGCAGGCGGCGCTGCAATTCGAGCAGCACCTCCACCGGCATGATCGAGGCGCCGTAATAGCCCTTTTGCAAGCTGGACAGATCGGTCTTGTCGAAATGGGGCGAGCGCAGCATCGCGATCCAGATCGTCGGCGGTGCGAAAAAGGCGGTAATCCCGTGAGCCGCGATCAGCGCCAGGATGTTGTCGGCGGTCGGCTTGCCCGTGATCACGCCGGAGGCGCCGAGATAGATCTGCGGGCCCAGGAAGACATCGAGCTGGGCGCAATGATAGAGCGGCAGCGCGTGCAGCACGTTGTCATGAGCGCTCATGCCACCATCGATGATGCAGCTCACATACTGCCACATCACGGCTTCATGGGTCAGCATCGCGCCCTTGGGCAGCGATTCCGTGCCGCTGGTGTAGATGATCTGGGCAAGATCGCGGGCATCGACGGAGGCCTCATAGAAGGAACCGTCGGAATCCAGGAGATCGTCGAACGTGGTGAGCCCCGCGGGCGGTGACGCCGGATCCTCGCCCGGCAGCCAGATCAGCTTCTCCACCGCGCAATCCCTGGCACTTGCGGCGCGCGCGGGCTCGACGAAATCCGGGCCGGTCGCAAGCACCTTTGCGCCCGAATTCCTCAGAATGAAATTGATCTCGTCCGGATTGAGCATGAAGTTGATCGGCACCAGCACCGCGCCGATCCGCGCTACCGCAAAGCGCAGCGCGGCAAAGGCGTGGGAATTGCGCGACAACACCGCCAGACGATCGCCCTTCCTGACGCCGAGGCCATCGAGCCCGCGCGCCAGGCGGTTGCAGATCGCGTCCAGCTCGGCAAAGCTCCACGTCACGCTGCCGCAGGAAAGAGCGGGCTTGTGCGGTTCACGGCCAGCGGAGCGACGCAGGAGATCGGCGATGGAATGCTCGCGCGCTTTGGAGATTGTCGCTGCGATGTCGTCGGTCACGTTTGCCTCCCGTCGTTCTGTTGTTCGTTCGGTCTTGAGGGGAAGCTATAATTTCAACGGCGTTTCCGGTCAATTTCGCGCAGACGGGCGCGCATCGAGCATTGCGGGCCGTCCTGACGCCTTAACGCAAGTCGTTTTCGCGCGATTGAGCCTCCACGGCAGGCTCAGAGCTTGTGCCCCTTCTGGCGCAGAGCCTCGGTCAGGCGCTGCTTCAATTCGTCGGCGGCCTTGCGGGTGACGTCCTGGGCGATCAGCGCGCTCGCCTGCGTAAGTGCATCCGATTTCTCCAAGAGCTTCCGCCCCGCCGGCTGGGCGTAGAAGGCCTCGATCTGGCGCAGCTCGTCCACCGTGAAGGTGGTGGCATAGACGGCGGCGATCTGATCGATCATCTGGTCGACGAACGGCGCGTAGATGTCCGAGCTCGTCGCCGTCACGGCGTCGAAGTCGCGCTCGATCTCCGGCCTGTCCTGCGACAGAACGGGCCGCAGCTTGAGCAGGAGCTGCGGCAGGAGCGCGCGGTATTGCTCCGCCAGCTTCATGGTGGTCACGAGCTTGCGCGCCGCGGTCATCGCCTCGGGCGACGGCGCCTGCGCAGCTGCGGTGCAAGTGAGGAACAGCAAGGTGCCCGCGATCGTCAACCAGCCTCTCGACATGAACCTCTCCATGAGATGTCGCCATGAGAATTCGGCAAGGCACGCCGTGATGGCCTCTCAACTGCCGGCGCTGGCCGCAACCACGGTGGCTTTCTTGTCGAGATCGGGCACCGGCTCGGGCTCCTCGTCCTCGACCTCGATCACGTCCACGAACAGGTCCGGAATTTGTTTCGCCCGGTCGAACAGCCAGCCAACGCCGATCATGATAGCGATGCCGGCGAAGGAGACGGCGAGCTGCTCCCACACGCCCTTGGTATATTGGGTCAGGATCCAGTGCGCGGAGAACGACAGGAACACGCCGAGGCAGAAGATCGGCAGCGAGTGCTGCCCGCACAGGATGACCGGGCGCAGCCATTTCGTGTGAAGCGCCTTCCAGTGGCGCGGCACGAGCTGCGTGACCCAGATCGCCAGCGCCAGGAAGTGCGTGAAGCGCAGCATGTCGAGGTCGGTCTTGTCGATCGGGTAGATCGCCTTGATCATCCACTTCGGGATCATCGCCTCGAGCGTGTGAACGTGCCAGGTCATCACGATCAGGAACGCAAACGCGATCCAGGCGGCCGCGAGACCCATCACGGACTTCGACCACACCCATTTCGCGATCTTGTCCACCTCGCCGGAACCGCACCAGGCCGCGAACACGAACATCAGCTGCCAGCAGAAGGGATTGAAGTACCAGGTCGTACCGGGCGGATAGGACGCGACGTTCCAGTCGAACCAGCGCGACAGCACGTAGAGCACCACGGATGCCAGCAGCGTGAGGTTCGGACGTCGCACGAGGCACCACACGATGAAGGGCGAGGCGAACACCAGCGTGATGTAGAGCGGCAGCACGTCGAGATTGACCGGCTTGTACTTCAACAGGATCGCCTGGCCGATCAGCTCGTCCGGATGCGCCAGGAAATTGAACACATTGAACTCGTGCTCATACATCGGGTTGTCGAACCGCCGCGCGGTGCGCGCGATCTGGGCGGTGAACAGCAGGAACAGCATGATGTGGGCGACGTACAGTTCGGCCGTGCGTTTCCAGAGACGCTTGAGTGCCGCAAGGAAGAAGCCGCCGCGCACGATCGGCGCGTAGATCCAGCCGACGAGATAGCCGGAGATGAAGACGAAGAACTCGGCGGCGTCGCTGAAGCCGTAATTGCGCAAGGTCAGCCACGACACGACGTCGTGCGGGATGTGATCGAGGAAGATCATCCACAGGCCGATGCCGCGGAAGAGATCGAGCCGCAGGTCGCGCTCGATCGGAGACAAGAGAGCTGCCGAATCCCGGTTGATCATGGCTCCGCCCCGTTTTCCAAGGACAGTCTTAAGCACAGTCTCGCGGCAGATAGGCCGCCCAAATCAATCAATGCTGAAATTGACGCGGCTACGCCACCTAACCCGGTGGCTAGCAGCTAAGGGTAGCGGACATCGGCACCGCGGAAAAGGAGGTTTGTCAGGGAGAGGGGCGATCGGATCGGCCGGCCGGGCTTTCCCGCGGCGCCGTGATCTGATCTTCTTCCGGCTCAATTCTTTGGGGGATACACGCAATGAACATCGCTATCATCTGTACCGCCTTGCTCGGGCTGCTGCTGTTTGGCCTCGGGTTTTATGTCTCGATCCTGCGCGGCAGGTTCAGGCGGAGCATCGGCCATGATCTCGGCCCCACCGACCCCATTCACCGCGCGGTGCGGGCGCATGCCAACACGGCCGAATACGCGCCGTTCTTCGCGGCGATGTTTCTCTGGTTCGCAACGCGGCCGGCCCCTAGCTGGATCATCGTGACGATCGTGGTGGCGACGATCGCGCGCTTTTCCCTTGCCGCCGGGCTGTTGTGGGGCAAGTCGCTCAACCGGCCCAACCCGGCACGCTTTGCCGGCGCATTGTTTACCTATCTCTGCGGCTTGGCGCTGGCGGTGGGACTGGTGGTCGCGTGAGAGGCCTCGTGGACATTTTGCAGCGCACATTGATCCCAGGGACAATCGCGCTCGTCGTGCTGATGCAGGCGCTGGAGGCTCGCGCCGACCCCGCCTTCGACGCGTGGCGCGCGCAGCTCTGGCAGGAGGCGAAGGCGCGCGGCGTGAGGCAGGCGGTGTTCGACCGCGCGACCAATGTCCAGCTCGACCTTAATCTGCCGGATCTCGTCATCCCCGGCCGCCCCGTGAAGGAGCAGGCCGAATTCGTGAAGCTGCCGGCGGACTACCTGCCCCGGCAACAGCTCACAGGGCTGGCCAGCACAGGCGCGCGGCATTTCCAGACCTACCGCAGCCTGCTCGCGCGCATCGAGGCCGACTACGGCGTCCCCGGCAACGTCGTCATTGCGATCTGGGGCCGCGAGACCGATTACGGCACTGAAGTGCAGCGCCATCCCGTGTTCCAGGCGCTGGTGACGCAGGCCTATCTCGGCCGTCGCAAGGACCTGTTCCGGAGCGAGCTCCTGATCGCGCTCGATCTCGTCCAGCAGGGCACCATCAGCATGGATGCGAAGGGCTCCTATACGGGGGCGATGGGCCACACCCAGTTCGAGCCGTCGGATTTCCTCAAATTCGCGGCCGACGGCGACGGCGACGGCAAGATCGATCTCGAGCGCTCGATCCCCGACGCGCTCGCCTCGGGTGCCAAGCAGCTTCGCGACTATGGCTGGCAGCGCGGCAAGCGATGGGGTTTCGAGGTTCGTCTGCCGGAGACGGTAAGCTGCGTGGAGAGTTCGCCCGACATCAAGCGGCCGCTCCAAGCCTGGCTGAAGCTCGGCGTCACGCCGGCCACCGATGCCGCCGTCGCCACCGGCATGCTGCAAGACCAGGCGCAACTGGTCATGCCTGCCGGCGTTTACGGTCCGGCCTTCCTCGCCTTCGCCAACTTCCAGGCGATCCGCAGCTACAACCAGTCCGACGTCTATGCACTGTTCGTCGGGCATCTCGCCGACCTCATCGCGGGCGGCGCCCCGTTCGAAAAGCCCTGGGCCAAGCTCAAACCCCTGCGCAACAGCGAGGTCGCAGCGATCCAGACGCAGCTCGCTAGAGGCGGCTATTATTCCGATGCGATCGATGGCCGGCTGGGCACGGTCACAAGGCGGGCGATCGGACAGTACCAGCAGCGCGCGGGCCTGACCGTCGATTGCTGGCCGTCGCAAGACCTGCTCGCCAGCCTGCGCGGGGCAAGACCGGCTCAAAACTAAATGTCGAAAACAACCCCATGCAAAGTAGAACGGCCGCCGGCGTGAGGAGATACGGATTTTACGAAATCGCTTGACGCGTCGGGCAGATCAAGGGCAATATTGCATCATCGCCGATGATTGAATGTGTGGAAGTCGATTGAAGTGCCGGCGTCACTCTGTCCACCGCACCGTTCGGCGAATGTCCGACGGCGTGGCGCTGTAGAAGCGCTTGAAGGTCCGATTGAAGTAGGACAGGTCGCTAAATCCGCAGTCGAAGGCGATCGTGCTGATCGTGCGATCCAGAAAGCGAGCGTCGCGCAACATCCCGTCGGCGTGCGTCAGCCGCAGCGTCAGGGCGAACTCGGAAAACGTCGTGCCGTCGAGTTCGAACAGCCGGTGGATGTAACGCGGCGTCACGCGGTGACGGGCGGCTACGACCGCAACCGACAGCTTAGGATCGGCGAGATGCGCGCGAATGTCGGCCTTGACGGCATGCAGCCTCGCGGCTGCGACACCGCGCCGGGCGATTTCCGTGCCGTCCCGGCTCGCGCCGACTGCCAGCGCGACGAGGTCGTGAATATGCGTGGCGACCGCGCTACCGAGTTCCGCCGTGAAGCGCGCCTTCTCGTCGTTCAGGATGCGGCAGTATCCGAGCAACAAGCGCAAGGCCGGGGTATCCGCGCCGATCGGCCGCGCCAGGGCCGTGCTGAAATCGGAAAGCCGGGGTTCGAGCAAACTGCGCGACAGCCGCAAATTCAGATAATCGGACGCTGTTGAGCTCGCGCTCCAAACTTCACCACGCACACCGTTGGCCGTCAACGTCGCCTGCCCGTTGTGGAGCTCCGTTTCCTGATTCCCCTGCAGCACGCTGCACCCACCTGTCCAGCTCACCACCAGCACGAAATCGTCGTTGTCCGTTTGAGCGGACAGATGACGGCAGTGGATCGGCGACAGCCGACCTGTCGAGAGGCCGAGCCCCGGCAGCGCACGGAATGACATGGTCGCGGCGAGCGGCAGATCGTGGAGCGGACTGACGTCCAGCTTGAGCAGCGAACGGGCGACGCTCTCGCAAAAGGCCTCCTGTCGGTCGCGCTCCGGGAACGCGTCGGTCGAGAAGTCCATGATCGAGAGATCGTTGGTGTCGCAGTTCTGCATGTGGATTTCGATGTTGAATGAATACCGAATGCCGCTCGCAGCGGATGTCCGCCCCGATTATTCTGCGCGGCGATTGGTCGCGACTATGTTGCGGCCGGTTCGAAATTGCCATTGAAATCAGCGCGCAGCGCAGGTTTGTTCGCGCCGGCCGCTGCGAAGCAGACGGCGAATAGCGTTTGGTCCCAGTCGAGTATCGTTAAGTCCTAGCCTCTCGAGCTACGCTGCCCCCCGTGCGCAGCGAGCAGCCGCGATGGTAGAATCGATCTCCATGGCATTTGAACATGCTCCGGCTTTCGTGCGACAAGGGTGCGCCAGTATTCGCGTAACCTGGAGGCCGTCTTGGCCAGCGCCGCCGAATTCGACCAGATCACCATATCCAGTCGCTCATTTGCCGACCGCGAACGCACCGAAGCCTTTTGCGAGCTGTTTGGTCGCAACGTCCTGAAGCTGGAGATGGACCCGCTGAAGGAGGTGCCGTTCGACGTGGAGATGAATCTGCGCGCCTTACCGGGGCTCTCGATCACAACGTCGCAGATGTCTGCGATGACCTGCCGCCATACCGCGAGCATGATCGACAACGACGATCCGGTGCTCGTGTTCGTCCAAAGCGGCGTCGCCACCTATCGGCAGAACGGTCACGAGGCCACACTGCGAGCGGGAGAAGCTGCACTGACGTCGAACGGGTTCGCCGGGACCGGGATCGGCCATACCGCGACCAGTATCGTCCACCTGCGGATCAGCCGATCCCTGATCGCACCGTTGGTTCCGAATCTCGACGACGCCGTAGGCAAGCCGATCGATCGAGCAAGCCCCCAGCTGAGATTGTTTCTCGGCTACGCCGGGATCCTCAGGGAGGATATTGCGCTTGCATCTCCGGAGGCGCGCCGCTCAGTCGGGCTCCACCTGATCGATCTCAGCGCGCTCATGCTGGGCGCCGGAACAGAAGGCGCGGAGGTGGCGCAGACGCGTGGAGTGGCGGCCGCGCGGCTGCGAAGCATCAAGCAGCGGATCGTCGCTGACATCGGCCGGCGCGATTTGACGCTGAGCACGGTGGCTGCCGACACCGGCATCTCCACCGTCTATGTTCGCAAGCTGTTCGAGACCGAGGGAACGACATTCACTGAATTCGTCCTCACCCATCGGCTAACTGCAGCGTATCGGATGCTGACCGATCGCCGCTTCATCGATCGCCCGGTCAGCAGCATCGCCCGCGATACCGGCTTCAACGATCTCTCCTACTTCAACCGAACCTTCCGCCGCGCTTACGGCGCGTCCCCGTCGGAAATACGGGGCGAGACGCGGCGCAGCCGAGAGACCTCCTGAGGGTGTTGCCTCCGCGCCGGCGATGATCTGCGCGTGCCGGCCTTAAAGTCGCTCACTGTCCTTGTCGTTCCAGTCGGCACCGTGGAGGCGGGCCATCTCGCGATGGGCGCGGTTCATGAAGCTGAGCTCGACTCGTCGCCAGACGATGAATGAGGCGACAAGGCCGAGGCTGCACGCGAGATAGTTGTTCATGAGTTCCGCAAGAATATTGCTGCCGACGACCGCCGCGAAAGCGAGCGCCGCGGCAGCAATCCGAAAGGTTCTAAACACGGTGGCCCCTGCCCTTGTGAAAGGGGGCCTCCAGCATCACAACCACTGCGATAGACTTGGCGCTCGCTAGAGGCGCCATCGTCTCTCCACGAGTGCCCGGACGCGGACGCCGCTTACCAGCTCACTTTCAGCGATCCCGTGCCGGCGTAGCTCTGGCTGCCCTTCGCAAATTCGCCGGTGAAGCGGGCGGACAGTTCGGACCAGTGGCTGAGGGGAAGGCGCGAGCCGACTTCGACCCGGCCGGCGTCGGACGCCGCGCGCGCACCTTCAACGGTGAACGCCGGGGTCGGCACCGCGATCAGCGACGCCGTGACGTCGCGGGTCGGCGAGAACTCGTGCACCCAGGCCACGTTTGCGAACGGCATCCAGACCATGCCGTTGCCGACGTTGAAGCGGCCGTCGAACTTGGTGCCGAGGAAGACCGGCAGCGAGGAGACGTTGTGCGACGCGTAACTCAAGCCGAGGACGCCCGTTCCGGTCCCGGCGGTGCTGGTTTCGGTATAGGCCGCCTGCCAGAGACGCGCGGCCTGCACGGCTGCGAATGGCGTGACCGACACGCGGCTGAAGTCATAGGTGCGGCCGATCTCGAGCCGTCCGCCGAGCTGGTCGCTGCCGAACGAGCCCTTGGCGATCTCGTCGGCACCAATGCCGGTGATGGTCCGCGTGGTGGCGTTGTTGAAATGGCTGTAGGCGAGTTGTGCCGAGACGTAAGTCGCGCCGAATTTCTGCATCGCATAGCCGCCGACATGGGCGCCATCGACCCGGCCGGAGGTGGCGCGATCGTCGACGTTGAACGTCGCGCTGGAGCCACCGACGGCGATGCCGACCAGGCGGTCGGGACCAAACAGATGATCGACGCCAGCCGCACCGCCCGCGGCGCGATCGCGAAAGCCCGCGATACCAGCCGTTGCGTCGCCGGTGAGCGACCGGCCGGCGCCGAAGCCCGACGCCCAGACATTCCATTGTGGCTGCGCAAGCGGCGGCGCCTTCAGCGCGTTGAACGCCGAGGTCACCGGCCGTTCCGCGGCGTAGCCGAGCGCGCCGCTACCTGCGGCCTCGCCGCGATGACCGGTGCGCCACGCGTCCATCTGGCCGTCCATGGTCTGGCCGAACAGGGAGCCGGCGGCGAAGGCGGTGTTCTGGGTGCCGCTGGTGCCCTCGCCCGAGAGCTGGTCGAGCACCCTCACCGAGCCGGCCGGGAGCAGTTGTGAATAGAGCGTCGCGGCCGCGCCCGTCAGTGCTGGCGAATAGCCGGCTTCGAGCGCATTGCCCACCGCACGCTGGTTGGCGGTCTCGCCCGCGACCGCGCCGAAGGCCTGGCGGGTCAGGGTCAGGTCGACGGAGGCGGCGTTGTAGGTCGCGGCTGCGGTGAAGAAGACCGACGACGAGGTGACGCTGGCAAACTGGCCGGTGACCGAGGTGATGGTCTGGACCACGTCGGTGTAGGTGGTCGACGACTGATAGAGCCCCGGCTGGAGCACCGCACGCAAGGTGCCGTCGAGCTTGACCTGGCCGTCGGTCAAGAGCCCGTCACGAAGGCCTGCATTGTCGACGCGCAGCGTCAGCGTGCCCTGTGCGGTCTGGGTAAACGTGCCGCCGACGTAGAAGATGGCCGGTATGAGCGGCGTTCCCGGGTCGCTGATCGTGATCAACCCGGAATTGGTCAGGCTGACGCCACCACCGCCCAGGAGAAAAAGCTGTCCGTCCAGCGTGCCGTTATTGGTGATGGTGGCGCCGGTCGTGCCGAGGGAGAGCAGCGAATAGCCGTTCCGACCGCCCCTGATCGTACCGTTGTTGGTGATGATATCGTTGATGCCCTCAATATCCACCGCGGTTCCGTTCGTGCCGGACGCATAGATCGTGCCATTGTTCGTCACCGTCGTACCAACGTTCCAGACGGTGACGCCGAGTCCATCCTTGCCGAGCGCGGTGATGGTGCCCGTATTGATGAGCGTGTCGTCGGTCTGCAGGGCGATCCCCGTCGCGTTGGAGCCGGTGTTGCTGCCTACCGTGATGACACCCGAATTCTGGATGATGTCACCGCCGTTCGTGACAATGCCGTATGATCCTACTCCGGCGAGCGTGATGGTGCCGGAATTGGTGATCGTATTGCCACTCCCGGCGTCCCCGATACCGGTGGCGCCTTGCGCCGTCGCGTTGATCATCCCCGTATTGGAAAGAGCGTTGTTATTTCCGAGCGCGAACATGGCGGTAGAGCCGGCACCCACCGTCATCGTACCGGTGTTGGTAAAGTTGTTGTTGTCTAAACCCTGCATGCCGAGACTACCGTCGCCAACGGCGATGGTGCCACTGTTGATCGCGGTGTTGCCGCTGCCGAGATTGATCGCCGTCTGTCCGTTGCCCACCGTGATCGAGGCGGTCGGCTGGACTGTCAGCGCCAGACTGTTCTCGGTGCCCGTGCCGAATCCGGTGCTGCTCGCGCCATCACAGGTGACGGTGCTGCCCGACTGCACACAGGCGGCGACCGCCTGCCTTGCGGGGATCGCGACCGTTACGGCTGCTGACAGCAACAACAAAGAGGCGAGCGTTGGGACGCGCTCAGATCGCGCTTTGGCGATGAATGCCGGCAGTTGCTCAGTCTTCATCCGCGCCGCGTCACTTCTCGATTTCATCAATTTCCCCCCACTCGCCGCCGAAGCGGCCGTCGCCAGCAAACGGTCCTGATTGACGCCCTCACCGATCCGAATCAGAACCTGATCGCAAATGTGCCCTTGACGCTCTGGCCGGTCGCTCTCCCCGCGAAGGCGCCCCCGAACGTCGCGGTCGGGGTGATGGCGAGATCGAGCCCGGCTTCGACGAGCGCGGCTTCGCGCGCGATCGGCACGCCGGCAACGTTGAAGTCGGAGCCGCCTTGGAAGGCGACGGTCGACAGCGGCGTAGCGTGGCGCCAGCCCAGCGTCCCGCACGCGGTGATACGTGCGCACTCCTCCCGATATAGACTCCGCCAACTCCTTTTCAGGCTGGTGAGAAATTCGAGCTCTCGTTCAGTAGGAAACAACACGACCACCCCCTATCGCTGCAGTTGCGTACCCGTCTCTCCATGCTCACCAGCTCACCTTGAGCGCGCCCATGCCGGCGTAGCTCTGGCCTGCGCTCGAAAACTCGCCGGTGAAACGTGCGGACAGTTCCGACCAGTGGTTGAGGGCGAGGCGCGAGCCGACTTCGACCCGGCCAGCATCGGATGCCGCGCGCGCGCCTTCGACAGTGAACGCCGGGGCCTGCAAGGTGATCAACGATGCCGTGACGTCGCGGGTCGGAGAGAATTCGTGCACCCAGGCTACCTTTGCGAATGGCATCCACATCATGCCGTTGCCGACATTGAAGCGGCCGTCGAACTTGGTGCCGAGGAACACCGGCAGCGAGGAGACAGTGCGCGAGGCGTAGCTCAGGCCAAGCACGCCGGGGCCGGTGCCGGTGACGCTGGTTTCGGTGTAGGCAGCCTGCCAAAGTTGCGCGGCCTGAATCGCCGCATATGGCGTCACCGAGACGGGCGTGAAGTCGTAGGTGCGCCCGATCTCGAGCCGCCCGCCGAGCTGATCACTGCCGAACGAGCCCTTGGCGGTCTCATCAGCCCCGATGCCGGTGATGGTGCGCGTGGTGGCGTTGTTGAAGTGGCTGTAGGCGAGCTGCGCCGAGACGTAAGTCGCGCCGAAGCGCTGCATCGCATAGGCGCCGACATGGGCGCCGTCGAGCCTGCCCGAGGTGGCACGATCATCGACGCTGAAGGTCGCACTCGAGCCGCCGGCGGCGATGCCGACCAGCAGGTCGGGATTGAGGAGATGATCGACCCCGATGGAGCCACCCGCGACGCGGTCGCTGAAGCCTGCACTGCCAACCGTCGCATTGCCCGAGAGCGACTGGCCGGCGCCGAAGCCAGACGCCCAGGCATTCCATTGCGGCTGAGCAAGCGGCGGCGCCTTCAGCGCGTTGAAGGCCGAGGTCGTCGGCGATTCCGCGGCGTAGCCGAGCGCACCGGCGCCCGTAACGTCGCCGCGGTGGCCGGTGCGCCACGCGTCCATCTGGACGTCCATGGTCTGGCCGAACATGCTGCCGGCGGCAAAGGCAGTGTTCTGGGTGCCGCTGGTGCCCTCACCCGAGAGCTTGTCGAGCACGCCCAACGAACCGGCAGGGAGGAGCTGCGAATAGAGCGTCGCGGCGGCGCCCGTGAGCGACAGCGAATAGCCGGCCTCGAGCGCGTTGCCGACCGCGCGCTGGTTCGCGGTTTCGCCGGCCACCGCGCCGAATCCCTGACGCGTCAGGGTCAGGTCGACGGAGCTGGCGTTGTAGGTCGCGGCGGCGGTGAAGAAGACCGACGATGCGGTGACGCTCGCGAACTGCCCGGTCACGGGGCCTGAGCTCTGCACGACGCCGGCATAGGTCGTCGTCGTCTGGTAGAGCCCCGCCTGCACCACCGCACGCAAGGTGCCGCCGAGCTGGGCGGAATTGGCAAGCAGACCGTCGCTGTTGCCCGCACTGTCGACGCGGAGCGCCAGCGTGCCCTGCGCCGTCTGCGTGAACGCGCCGCCGAAGAGGATGTTGCCTTGCCCAAGCGCCGTCGCCGCATCGGTGATGGTGATCAGCCCGTTGTTGGTCAAGCTGTTGCTGGTGCCGGGGCCCAGGAAGAAAATGGCGCCGTCGAGCGTGCCGTTATTGGTGACGACGTTGCCGATGGACCCGGGGGAGAACAGCGAATAGCCGTTCGAGCCCCCCTTGATGGCGCCGCTGTTGGTCACGGTATTGCCGCTGGCCCCAACTAGGACACCTATGCTGCTCATCCCGGCGGCCGTGATCGAGCCGGTGTTGGTAAGGTTGTTGTTCGACGCCAAGAAGAGCCCGATACTGTTGGCGCCGTTGCTGCCTCCGACCGTGATAGTGCCGGAGTTCACGATAGTATCGGTGTTGGTGGCCCTGATGCCGTCCGATGCCGATGGCGCTGACCCCCGTGGAGGTGATCGTACCGGTATTGGTGAAGACGTTGTTGGTGCCTAACGCGGCCATCGCCCATGAGTTGGAGCCTATCGCTATCGTGCCGGCGTTGGTGAAGGTGTTGTTGTTGAGGCCCTCCATGCCCGTGAAGCCCACGCTCGTGATGCTGCCGCTGTTGAGCACGGTGTTGCCGTCGGCGACGTAGATCGCGGGCTGCGCCGGGCCGACCGTGATCGAGGCGTTCGACTGGACCGTCACGGTCAGGTTGTTTTCAACGCCGGTACCGAAGCCGGTGGTGCTCGCGCCGTCACAGCTCACGGTGCTGCCGGACTGCACGCAGGCGGCTGCGACTGGGCCGGTCGAGATTGTGACCGCAGCGGCCACCGTGAGAGAAAAAGAAGCGGCTAGCGTCAAAGATCGCCCAGCCCACTGCCCGGAGTTCGGCTTCGTCAGGTACACCGTCTTGATCTGCATCGCGTCGTTTCTCGTTCTCATCGGTCATTCCCAAGTCTTGCGGCCGAAGCAGCCGTCGGATGGCAAAATTGGCCGGAGCGCGCACAGTCGTCCCGGGAGCAAATTCGTCGTTTGGATTGGTGGAGGCCGCATCGCCGGTGGTTGCCCTCACCGATCCTCATCAGAACCTCACCGCAAACGTGCCCTTCACGCTCTGGTCGGTCGCGCTTCTCGCGAACTGGCCGCCACAGGCGACGCCGAGTACCCGTCTCTCCATGCTCACCAGCTCACCTTGAGCGCGCCCATGCCGGCATAGCTCTGGCCGACCCTGGAGAACTCGCCGGTGAAACGTCCCGACAATTCCGTCGAGTGGTTCAAGGCCAGGCGGGAGCCGAGTTCGATCCGACCGGCGTCGGACGCCGCGCGCGCGCCTTCGACGGTGAACGCCGGGGCCTGCAACGTGATCAACGATGCCGTGACGTCGCGGGTCGGCGAGAATTCGTGCACCCAGGCCACGTTGGCGAACGGCATCCACATCATGCCGTTGCCGACATTGAAGCGGCCGTCGAACTTGGTGCCGAGGAACACCGGCAGCGAGGAGACGAAGCGCGAGGTGTAGCTCAATCCGAGGACGCCCGGCGCGGTCCCGGCGGTGCTGGTTTCGGTATAGGCCGCCTGCCACAGCCGCGCGGCCTGCACGGCCGCGAACGGCGTCACTGACACCTGACTGAAATCATAGGTGCGGCCGATCTCCAGGCGCCCGCCGAGTTGGTCGCTGCCGAACGATCCCTTGGCGATCTCGTCCGCGCCGATGCCGGTGATGGTGCGCGTGGTGGAGTTGTTGAAGTGGCTGTAGGCGAGTTGCGCCGAGACGTAAGCAGCGCCGAACCGCTGCATCGCATAGCCGCCGACATGGGCGCCATCGAGCCTGCCCGAGGTGGCACGATCGTCGACGCTGAAGGTCGCACTGGAGCCGCCGGCGGCGATGCCGACCAGCAGGTCCGGATTGAGGAGATGATCGACGCCGATCGAGCCGCCCGCGACGCGGTCGCTGAAGCTTGCGCTGCCGACCGCCGCATCGCCCGACAGCGACTGACCGGCGCCGAAGCCCGACGCCCAGGCGTGCCATTGCGGCTCGACCAGCGGCGGCGCCTTCAGCGCGTTGAAGACCGAGGTGACCGGCCGCTCCGAGGCGTAGCCGAGCGCGCCGCTGCCTGCGGCCTCGCCGCGATGACCGGTGCGCCACGCGTCCATCTGGTCGTCCATGGTCCGGCCGAACATGCTGCCGGCGGCAAAGGCGGTGTTCTGGGTGCCGCTGGTGCCCTCGCCCGAAAGCTGGTCGAGCACGCGGACCGAGCCGGCCTGGAGGAGCTGCGAATAGAACGTCGCGGTGGCGCCCGTGAGCGACGGCGAATAGCCGGCCTCGAGCGCATTGCCGACCGCACGCTGGTTGGCCGTTTCACCCGCAACCGCGCCGAACCCCTGACGCGTCAGGGTCAGGTCGACGGAGTTGGTGCTGTAGGTCGCAGCCGCCGTGAAGAAGGCCGAGGACGAGATGACGCTCGAAAATTGCCCAGCAACCGAAGTGCCGCTCTGCACGACGTTCGTATAGGTGGTCGACGAGCCATACAGGCCGGGCTGCAACACCGCACGCAAGGTGCCGCCGAGCTGGGCGGAATTGGCAAGCAGGCCATCGCTGTTGCCCGCATTGTCGACGCGGAGCGCCAGCGTGCCCTGCGCCGTCTGCGTGAACGCGCCGCCGAACGCGATGTTGCCTTGCCCAAGCACCATCGCCGCATCGGTGATGGTGATCAGCCCGTTGTTGGTCAAGCTGTTGCTGGTGCCGGCGCCCAGGAAGAACATGGCGCCGTCGAGTGTGCCGTTGTTGGTGATGACGTTGCCGGTGGTCCCGGGGGAGAACAGCGAATGGCCATTCGAGCCCCCCTTGATGGTGCCGGTGTTGACGAGCGTATTGCCGTTGCCGTCAATGCGGACCCCGAAGCCGTGGGTGCCGGTTGCGACGATCGTCCCGCTGTTGGTCACGCTGTTCCCGTCACCCGCAACCAAGACACCTGTGCTGCTCGTCCCTGCGGCCGTGATCGAGCCGGTGTTGGTAAAATTGTTGTTCATCGTCAGGATGACACCGGCACTGTGGGCGCCGTTGCTGCCGCCGACCGTGATGGTGCCGGAGTTCAGGATGGTATTGATATCGCTGGCCCAGATGCCGGTCGAGAGAGCGCCGGTCAGGGTGATGGCGCCGGAATTGCTCACCGTGTTGCCGGTGCCTGCAGCGTAGATGCCGATGGTGTTGACCCCCGTGGAGGTGATCGTGCCGGTATTGGTGAGGACGTTGTTGTCGGTGAACCCGACCATCCCCCACGAGGTGGAGCCAATCGTTATCGTGCCGGCATTGGTGAAGGTGTTGTTGCTTACGCCCTGCATGCCCGCGCTGAAGTCGCCGATCGTGATGCTCCCGCTGTTGAGCACGGTGTTGCCGTCGGCGACGTTGATCGCGGGCTGCGCCGGGCCGATCGTGATCGAGGCGTTCGACTGGACCGTCACGGTCAGGTTGTTTTCAACGCCGGTACCGAAGCCGGTGGTGCTCGCGCCGTCACAGCTCACGGTGCTGCCCGACTGCACGCAGGCGGCGAACGCCGGCCTTGCGGGGATCGCGACCATTGCGGCCGCCGATAACAGGAACGGAGCGGCGAACGTCGGGACGCGCCCGAGTCGTACCGTGGCGGCGAATGCCGGCAACACGCCACGGAGGCCGTCGGGTCGAATGGATTTGGCGCAAGCGAAGTTGATCATTATGCAGACTCTCGGGCGAACTTGTTGGTGGAAGCGTTTGGCGAATCCGGCGAATTGGTGTTCCGCAAGAACGATAGTCGGCAACACGCAGGCGGGCTTGGACCGGATCGAACAACGACTAGGCTTGCGCGCTACACATCGCCGGGTTCGCGGCGTGTGTTGCGGAACGACCACACGGACTGGGGCGTCAAGGGACGAAGCCGTTGCGCGCCGGCCGCGTTCGGATGTCCGACGGCGTCGCGCCGTAGTAGCGGCGAAAGGATCGGTTGAAATAGGACAGGTCGCCGAAGCCGCATTCGAAGGCGATGACGCTGATCTGCCGATCGACGAAGGTGGGATCGACCAGCATGCGATAGGCGCGGCTCAGCCGTTGCATCAGAACGAAATGGCTGAGGCTGGTGCCGTCATTGTCGAACAGCTTGCGGATGTAGGCCGGCGAAATGCCATGCCGCAGAGCGAGCGTTTCCGCGGAGAGGTCGCGCTGCATGATATTCGCGGTGATATCCGCTTTGAGCGCCTTGAGGCGCGCCGCGCGAACGCCGCGTCCGCTGGCGATATCTGCCGCTTCGCGCGTCGCGCCTACCGCCAACCCAACCAGATCCTGCAAATGAGTAGCGCACGCCGCCCTGAGGTGCGGTGTCGAGGCCTCAAGGTGCCCTTCCTGTAGAAGCGCGAGATAGTTACGGAGAAGACGCATCGGCGCCAGATCCGCCGGCAACGGGCGCATCAAGGCGTCGTCGACATCGGCAACAGGGATCAGCACGCGCGGAACGACGAGCGCCACGAAATCGATCGGCATCGCGTAGTCGCAGCTTCCAACCGAAGCATTGGACCAGAGCACCGCTTCGCCCTTGCGAAAAACCACCTCGCGCCCACGCTGGCTGATCGTCGCCTCGCCATGGGTCATCAGGGCAAAGACGAAATCGTCGCTGCCGTCCGCAACCAGGCTCGGCGTGCGCATCACCCGATTGGCGGAGCTGCTGATCGAAGCCATGGTGACACCGGGCAGGGCATGAATTTGCGCTTCGCTGCGGAAGGGCTCGCCCCGCGCCGGGTCCATCTCCATCTTGACGACCGAGCGGCCGAACACCTCGCGCCACGCCTCGATCTTGTCGTTGTCGGCGAAGGCATCGGTCGAAAACTTAAGATGCGACAAACGTTCTCCTCGCTCCCTCGATGCGCGGCATCATAAGAGCGAGTGAACGGCCCGGCTCGGACTCGACGGAACTCCGGTGCGGACTCAAGACAAAATCGTCTCCGGAGAGCGTGTTGTCGCGGTGTCGCGTCCCGCGACCACCGCTACAGCCTCCTGTTGGCGCCGGTCTGGTGATCCGCGACGCGAGCCTGGATGATCTTGTTGCCGAAATAGTTGGCGGCAAGGCCGATGCCGAGCGCGGCGAGGCTGCCGCCAAAACCGGGAATCATCGACGATGCAGCCACGGCCGCGCCCTTCGCCAGGACCTGCAAGGCGGTGCCATCGGTGAAGAAGCTGGGCAGCATGTCGAACACCGTCTGCAATTGCGGCCTGGCCTGGCGCGCGACGTCGGCCAGCTGGAGGACCTTGGTGAGGTCAGGGTTCTTCGTGAGCACGTCCGGCGGAATCAGCACCTTCAGCTGCTGCAGCACATTGGCGTTTTCCGGGGTGATCAGGTTCTTCAGGTCGACGGCTTGTAGCTGGCGGAGGCCTTCCTTGATCGGCTCGAGCTTGTCGGCCGGCTGTCCCGACGACAGGAATACCTGCAGGTCGCCCAGAAACTTGAACAAGCCTTGCGGCAATTGTCCGGTTGGCGCGGGCGTAACCGGCGCGCCTGCCGAATTCGCCATCTCGACGATGCCGCTGTTGCCGATGCCGAGCACACCGAGGATCGACGCGATCCACCCTGCTGTCTTGGTATGGTCCGCCTGCTTGACGGTCTGAGAGCCCATCTCGCGCAGATCGTCGGCCGTCGCCCGCACGCGCGCGGGATCGAGCGCACGCGGACGCGCGGTCTCGAATGCAGCGGCGGTCGCAGCATCCGCCACTCCTGTCAGCGGCAGATTGTTGTCGGCCTGGAACGCGAGCAGCGCCGCGCGCGTCAGCGGCCCGTAGTCGCCGTCGATCGCACCCGGTGGGTAGTTGAGACGCTGCAGTTGCTGCTGCACGAACGTCGCGCTGATCGATGACAGCGGTGCGTAATTGCCCGCCACGCCGGTGGTTTCGAATGCTGGCGCGCCCGCCGTGAGATGATCGAACGCCCCGAACTGCGGCCTTTGCGGATTGGAGTCATTCTGGTCGACGCTCAGGCCGCATAGCGTCGAAGGCAGGCGCTGACGCAGATTCCATTGCCCGGAGCGCAGGGAGGCGGCGGTGCCGTTGAAACCGCCCGACTGGGCGACCCAGGTGAACGACACCAGTCCGGCCTGCAGCAACGCCTGGCACACTGCGCCGCTGCCATAGACCCCGACCTGATAGCTGGCGCCGCCCGCCCCGCCCGTCAGGGCCTGCCGAACCGCACGAAAATACGGAACGATGCGCGTGCGGATGTCCGCGTCGGAGGCGTCATAGTCAACGGCGAAGTAAATCGCTGAACCGGAGGGTTGACTTATGACGTTCGCCGCATAATCGCGCGCGTAGGCGCCGTCCTGGGCACCCGCATCCTGCGAGAACGATGCTGCGGAATCGCCGGCGCCCTGGTAGACGACGGCAAGCCTCAGCCCCGCACGAATGATGGCGGCGGCTTCGTCGGGCGTCAGCCGTTTTTCGGCCTGCCGCGTGTTGCGGCAATAATAGCGGATGATGGTATCGACGCCGCTCTGCCTGAGGCTCGCCAGACGCGGAGTTGTCCGCATGTTGGTGTCAATGATCATGGCTCGCCCCCGAGTTGGACGGATTGGCCGTTACGGCCGACACATGAGGGTCTGGGTGAGTGTCGTTCATGGTCATCGGTTCGTGTTGGCGCCCGTGACGTGGTCGCGCGTGCGGGCCTCAATGACGCGATTGCTGAAGTAGTTGGCGGCAAGGCCAATCGCGAGCGTCGCCAGCGATCCGCCGAAGCCCGGGATCACGCTGCCCGCCACGGCCGACAGTCCCTTCGACAGGAGCTGAAGCGTCGAGTCGTTGGCGAACATCCCGGGCAAGGCGTCGAAGATGGTATGGAACTGGGTGAACCCGCGCGCGCCGTCGACGATCTGAAAGAAATTGGCGAGTGCCGGATTTGAGCTGATAACATTGGCGGGGATCAGCCCGCGGAGATTGTCGAGGATCTGGATATTTTCAGGCGACAGCAGCTGCTTGACGTTGAAATTCTGCAGCTGCTTGGCGGCATCGAGCACCTGCTGGGTGTTCGCCGGATCGGCACGCAGCTGCGGTGACGTCAACAGCTTCTGCACTTCCGCCAGGAATTGGGAAAGATTAGGCGCCGGGGGCGTCGCAACGTTGTTGTTGATCACCTGGACCGCGGCGCTGTTGCCGATGCCGAGCGCGCCGAGGATCGAGGAGATCCAGGCGGCGATCTTGGTGTTATCAGCGGCCTTGATCGTCTGCGAGCCGCTCGTCCGCAGATCGTCTGATGTCGCTGAGAGGCGATCGCGCGACAGCGGTCGCGGCTGCGGCCGGGCGAACGCGACCTGGGTGGCAGGATCGAGGACGCCGGTCGGAGAAACGTTGTTGTCGGCCTGGAACGCCAGCAGCGCCTCGCGCGTCAACGTGCCGAACTGGCCGTCGATCTCGCCCAGCGGATAGCCAAGCTCCGTCAGCTTGCGCTGCAGGCCCTCGACCAGCGCGCCCTTGTCGCCGAACCTGAGTTCGGTTGCTCCCAGGACGGGCGTCGTCTGCAGCTCCCGCTGCGGCACGACGTCCAGACCGACCTCTGGCGCTTCCGCCCATCCGAGCGCGGTCTGCCGGATCTCAGTGAGCCGGTTGAGCCAGCCGCGGCCGAACGTGTCGAAGATGGGAAGGCTGCGCAGATAGGATTCGTAAGCCGAGCAATAGTCCTCGACGAGCATTTTCTGATCGGCGGCAAGGCAGGCATCTATGGTGGGCGAATTCATGTGTCCGTCCAGAGCGAGCCCATTCTGCCCACGGGCCAGCGTCTGCTGCAGCAAACGGATGCCGCGCGTCGTCCCGCTCAGCACGGCCGTGTTGTAGACGACCTGGGCGGCCGGCAGCGGGATCTCGTCGCCATGCACCGGCGTCCAGTAGTTGGCGCGGAAGATCTGCAGCGCTTCGTCCCGCGTGAGGTTTCGCACGTCATCGGCGGTGACCGGCGCGTGCCGCCAGGCCGACAGGTCCTTCTGCGTAATGCCCATGTTGGTCGGCCCGCCGGGATCGCGCGGATGATTGGTGTAGCCGCCCTCCCATTTCTCGATCAGGGCGTGCACCTTCTCGAAGTTTCCGAGTGCGATGTCGCCTTGCAGGGGCGTCCCGCCGCCGCGCGTTTCCATCAGCCGTCCTGGCACCGGCCGGCCATTGACTAGCCCCTTCACGGAGCTCCAGTCGATGCCCGTCGCGAGATCGTCGGGTTTCACGTCGATCTCGAAATGCATGGTGTCCTTGATGTTGATCCAGTTGCCGCCCCACTCGAACACCCGCTTCTTGTTGACCGTCCTGATCGCAAGCACATCGTCGATCATGGCCTGGGTCATGTCGGTGTCGGCAAGGTTTCGCTTGACGTCCTGGGCGCGCAGATCCTGCGTCGGTTGGTCGGAAAAGCGGACCTTGCGCTGGTCCGAGGTCTCCTTGTACGGGTTCGTCGTCCAGTTGACGTCGAGTGCAATGCCGTAGGCGTGCAGGCTTTTCTCGCTGCCGCCGGTAATGGCGCGGCAATTGTAGCTGTCGGTATCGGTCGTCCTGATGTTGTAGCCATTGGCCGCTAGCACCATCGCCAGCGCCTGCCAGGCGTCAGCCGTCGGGGGCGCGACGAGGATCTCGTCGGGACCGAAGGAGATGCGGACCATCGCGTGCTGGTTGCACTCGAAGGTCTTCCAGTTTACGCGCTGCTGGGCGGTCGATTCGCTCATGCTGCCCCCTCCATCGCCTGCTCGTCAGCCACGGCACGGACCCGAGACAGGGGATGCGCTCGTTTAAAAAACTGCGCGCCGCGTGGGCAATCCAGCCCGTGCGACTTAAGGCCTTGCTCGAAATGGGCGTTCTACAAATGCAACCTTAGGGTACAGCAAGGACCGTCACAGCAGGTGTGAACTGGATCACTTGCGGCAAAACGTCCGGGGCGACGGCGTGCGGGGTCGTGCACGTTCCCCGCACAGGGGGACGCGAGGCGCAGGTGGTGGGGTAAGGCATCCCGCGATCAACACCGGGAGCAGCGGGCGCGCGACGGCTCCCAGTTCAGTTGCTGACCCGGTCCAGCTCGACGGAAACTTCGGAGGCCCAGGCGCCCGGCGATTCCAGCGCGAAGGACTGATGGTTGGCCTTGGTTCGAATGGTCACGAAAGCGGCGACGGTGTTGCCTTCGATCCTTGCTTCGACAAGTCCATCCGAGCTCTTCCCGGTGATCTTGCCGCCCTGGCGATACTCGCTTTCAAACCAGTTGCCCGAAATCGTGGAGCCGTCCTGCTCAATCTGGGCGGACAGCAGCATCTTGTAGGCATCGCTCGCGCATTTCAGCTCGAAGTTCATGGATTTTTCGGGCTTCTTGACCACGTAGCTTGCCTTGCAGCGAATTCGTTCGCGGCCCCCTTCCGAGAGCTTCATGGAACCGTTCCCGGACCAGGTCCCGGCAAGACCATCGATTGTTGCGCTCGCATGCGACGATGCCAGCAGCAGACAGCCAAGGACCGCCGCTCCTATCTGCCGCCTGTAACAGCCAATTCGTACCAACGCTCCGTACTCCCTGCGCCATTGGTTTTCGATACGGCTGGGTACTCCAAAAAATGAGTGTCCTAAAGATGTCCGATAGGTGACTGCTCTTGGCGGGCGGGGCCGCCAGCAACATTCGGCAACAAGAAAGCTCTGGTGCGCGACGGAAGGCACCCAAGGTTGCTTCTTTGGAGAGCTGCAACGCGAGACAACCACGCGTTAAAGATTTCTACCTAGTGATCGCTCCATGAATCTTCGTGGGTCATCAACCGGAGACATTCGCTCATGAAACGCCGTGACTTCCTGATCAGCGCATCCGCCGTCGGTTTTGCAGCGCCTGCGCTTTTCAGGGCGGCCGTGTTGCCGGC
Source organism: Bradyrhizobium sp. CCGUVB23 (assembly GCF_024199885.1). NCBI lineage: Bacteria > Pseudomonadati > Pseudomonadota > Alphaproteobacteria > Hyphomicrobiales > Nitrobacteraceae > Bradyrhizobium > Bradyrhizobium sp. CCGUVB23. The sequence continues at coordinate 5,653,574 of NZ_JANADQ010000001.1, read as the reverse complement.
GCTGGCGCAGGCGCAGGCGCCTGCCGGAACAGCCATCGTGCGCGCGGCGATTTTCCCGGCGATCGGCTTTTCGCGCGTCGGCAATGGCGATGAATGGTTCCTCGCGCCTGAAGTGCCGGGCCTGATGAACGAGCCTGCGGGCGGATTCAAGCAGGGACCGAGCCGCATCAAGAAGCAGGTCCAGCGCTTTCGCGTGTACGGCTATGACGATCAGGGACGCGTCGTGCGCGAGCTCGGCGAGGCTGACGGCCTGCGATGGACCGTTTATGTGGCGAACAGCAAGGCGGCCTGGTACGGCTATTCGAACGCAATGGACGGCGGCGACAATGCGCCGGGCATTCCCGGCGCGTTGCGCAATGCCGCCATCGAGCCGGCCCACCGCGAAGAAATGCTGGTGATCGACGCCGGTCCCGTCCGGATCGACGGTGCTTCGAAGAACGCCGACGGCCGTGACGCGGCCTATCGCATGGCGGGTAAGTTCTGGAAGACGATGCCGGTGACGCTCGGTCATCTGCGCACCGACGAGGCCGGGCGGCTCTTGGTTTTTCCTGCCGACGGCATCTCCAATTCTGCCCTGCCGCAGAATCCGGTGCGCGACTTCACCAACAATGACGGGTGGCATGACGACTGGTGTGACGGCTGGGTGAAGGCCAGCGTCCGCCTCGGCGGCACGGACATGGCCTGCGAGCCGGCCTGGGTGGTCTGCTGCGGTCCGAAATTCGCGCCGCAGATCGAGCCGATCGTCAGCCTCTACGACGCGGCACGGGAAGCGATGATCGCGTCCGGACACCTGAAGCCACTGTCCGCTGCGGTGTCGTTCCGCCGGGACGTGCTTCCGATCCTGCGGCGCGCCGGCATGATGCAATGGATCGTACAGGCATCCTATCTCAGCAAGGCCTGGACCGATCTCGACGACCTGTCCGATCCCGCCGTCGTCCAGTCGCTTGCGGACCCCGCGGAGAAAGCGCGTCCCGCGCGCGAAAAGGTTCTGGCCGCCTTCCGCAAGCCCGGCGGCGAAGACCGGCGCTCCGACGCGCTGCCTCCGATGCTCGGGGATGGCGTCAACTTCCCGGGAAGCCCGACCGGCTGGCTCACGCTGACGCCGACCCAGTACCAGATCCTGATCCGCTGGGCCAAAGGCGAGTTCACCGACGACCTCAACGACGCGGCCGCCAACGCGGTCGAGAAGCTCGACGACATGCCATTGTCGCTCCGGCCGGAGGCGCTCACGCGTGCGGCATTGGATGCCTGCTCGGGTGGTGCATTCCATCCGGGCGTCGAGATCACATGGCCGATCCGCCATGCCGCGCTGTATCGGTCCACGACGGAAACTCCGCTCCCCTTCCGCATCGCGATCTCGACGCGGAAGAGCCTCGTGCAGGATGTCGGATTGCAGCTCAACCCGCAGAATGTCTTCGCCGGTCATCCCGATCGGAAGAACGATGGCGCACCGGTGGGGCCGCAGGCGCCGGGCGATCTCACGCGATGGATGGGCGTTCCCTGGCAGGGCGATGCATTCAGCTGCCAGTCCGTGCTGACGGCCGACGGTTTCCCGACACCGGTGTGGTGGCCTGCGCTGCTTCCGGTCGACGTCCTGCCGGAAGGTTTCTACAAGCAGATGATGCGCGCGGACCTCTCGGCGGAAGAGCGGCTGCGCTTCTATCACGCGCGGGTTGCCTGGTCGCGCGGTGCGGCCGGCACAGGCCTGCATGTCGAGGCCAGCTACACCGACGGATTGCGGCGAATGATCGCGCTATGGACGCAAATGGGTGTCGTCGTGCGCCGCGCCGGACCGAAGGACGTCCCGGGCATTCCCAAGGACGTCTTCGTCGAAGTGCAGCGCGGCACACTGGATCTTTCCGCGATCAAAGACCGCACCTAGGCGCGCATGCACCAGGTCGCGATCCTGGGCGCGGGAATGGCAGGGATGGCCTGTGCCCGCACCCTGCTCAGGCGGGGATGCCGTCCGCTTCTCATTGCGCCCGGTCATGACGTCGCCAATCGCGGCGAAACGCTTTCATTTCGCGCCTCTCCCCATCTCGAGAGTCTCGGCTGGCTTGGCTTGCTCGACGCGGAGACTGCGATCGCCTCTCAGGGGCGCTATTCGGTGTGGGGCAGCGCCACGTTGCGGCGGGATGCGTTTCACCAGGAGGGAGCGTCGGGCTGGCATATCGACCGGCAGCGGTTAGAGACCCGCATGGCCCGGACACTCGACGCCGACGGCCTCGTGCGGCAATGCGCCGGGGCCCGACGGCTCTCGCGGGCGCCGGACCACGTCGTTGTCGATCTTGCCGATGGCTCCTCGATCGAAGCCGAGTTCGTGATCGATTGCTCCGGCCGCGCCTCGGTCACATCCGGGGGCGAAGCGCCGCTTCGCCGTCTGGACAAGCTCGTGGCCTGCTATGGCATTTTCGAGCTCGAGCAAGATGTCGAAGCCGTGCCGGCGACGCTTGTCGAGGCTGTGGCGGCGGGATGGTGGTACATGTCCATGCTGCCAGGTGGCCGCATCCTGCTCTGCTTCTTTACGGATTCGGACTTGCTCCCGGCGGGCCTGCGCAAGGACATGACCTTGTGGGCCGACATGGTTTCGCACACTCATGCGATCTCGGCACGCGTGACGAGCCTGGGGATCGACGTGGCTGCGTGCGCGCAGCTCAAGTTCGCGCCGGCGAGCACCACCACCATGTCAGGGATGATCGACCATCGCATTGTCCGGGCGGGCGATGCCGCGACTGCGCTCGATCCGCTGGGAGCGAATGGCCTTGCTATCGCGCTGTGGAGCGGCATTCAGGCTGCCGAGAGTGTAGCCGGTGCGCTGGCGGGGGACACAACGGCATCCCGGCGCTACGAGCGACAGTTTCTGGAGGGGATCGCATCCTACCTGGCCACGCAGCGCGCAATGTATGCATCCGAACGTCGCTTTCCCGACGCGCCCTTCTGGCAGCGACGCAACGACATTTCGCTTGAGACCATCTCGTCTGACCTCGAGGCGTAACTAACGGCACGCTCCAAGCCGCCTGTCGGTCAAAACAAAAATGGCCCGCTTTCCAAGCGGGCCATTTTCACATCGGAACCGGCAAAGTCCGAACTTGGTTGCGGGGATAGGATTTGAACCTATGACCTTCAGGTTATGAGCCTGACGAGCTACCGGGCTGCTCCACCCCGCGTTAAACTTTTGCAACGCCCCCCGAAGACGACCTGAGACGGTGAATGCGGACCAGCGCGCGTGGCGTGGCTTGCTTTCGCGTCCCAAAGGCTTCCTTGGAAGGCAACCCCGAGGCAAAGCCCGTCGGGTGCGAGGGCTATGTATCAACCGCCGTCCGCTTTGGAAAGGCCCGGCGGGACGTTTTTTTCGACTTTATGACAGGCCAAATGCACCCGTAACGGGCCGAAAAAGCCAGCACTTGCCATAAGTTCCGCAAAGGGCCAGCCTGTGGCAACAAGATAACGGGGAAACGCCATGTCAACCAGCCGATGGGCGTCGTCGGCGCCTCCGGCAGCGGCGCCAGTCGGGCGAATCGGGCTTTAGGGCCTTCAGCAAGCTGAGGCCCGCATCGTCATTCCGGGGCACGCGTAGCGCGCGCCCGGAATCCATTTCGCAACACGTGACGCGGATGAATGGATTCTCAGATGCGCAATTTCGCATCATAGCTCGATGCTTCGCATCGCCCCGGAATGACAAGAAAAAGAAAACTGCAGGGGGAACAACAATGACTGACACATTCGATTTCGTCGTCGTGGGCGCGGGCTCAGGCGGCTGCGCGGTGGCGGGACGGCTCTCAGAGGACGGGCAGACCTCGGTCGCGCTGCTCGATGCCGGCGGCCGTTGCGACAACTGGGTCGTCACCACGCCCGGCGCGCTGGTGCTGATGGTGGCAGGCACCGTCAACAACTGGGCCTTCAACACCGTGCCGCAGAAGGGGCTGAACGGCCGCATCGGCTATCAGCCGCGCGGCAAGGGGCTCGGCGGCTCCTCCGCGATCAACGCCATGGTCTATATCCGCGGCCACCGCTGGGACTACAACCACTGGGCCTCGCTCGGCAACACCGGCTGGGCCTATGCCGACGTGCTGCCCTATTTCAAACGCTCGGAAGACAACGCCGATTTCGGCGGCGAGTATCACGGCAAGGGCGGCCCGCTCGCGGTCAATCGCTTGCGCTCCGGCAATCCGGTTCAGCAGACCTTCTTGCAGGCCGCGCGGGAAGCGCAATTCCGCATCCGCGAGGATTTCAACGCCGACGATCATGAAGGCCTCGGCATCTACCAGGTGACGCAGAAGAACGGCGAGCGCTGGAGCGCGGCGCGTGCCTATGTTCATCCCCACATGAACCGGCGCGCGAATTTGCGCGTCGAGACAGGGGCGCATGCGATGCGGATCCTGTTCGAGGGCAAGCGTGCTGTCGGCGTCGAATATCGGCAGGGCAAGGAGCTGAAGCAGCTGCGCGCGCGACGCGAGGTGATTTTGGCTGCCGGAGCGTTCCAGTCGCCTCACCTGCTCATGCTGTCAGGCGTCGGCGATGCAGCCGCGCTTCGTGAGCACGGCATCGCGAACGTGCATCATTTACCGGGCGTCGGCCAGAACCTTCAGGACCATCCTGACTTCATCTTCGGCTACATGTCCGACAACCCGAATTTTGCCGGCATCTCGCTGAAGGGCATGCCGCGGCTGATCCGCGCCATCCTGCAATATCGCAAGGAGCGGCGCGGTCCCCTCACCTCCAACTTCGCCGAATGCGGCGGCTTCCTGAAGACGCGGCCCGATCTCGACATCCCCGACATCCAGCTGCATTTCGGCATGGCCATGGTCGACGACCACGGCCGCAAGCGCCACGGCGGCACCGGTTTCTCCTGCCATGTCTGCCTGCTCAGGCCGAAGAGCCGCGGCAGCGTGTCGCTCGCAAGCAGTGATGCGAAGCAGGCCCCGCTGATCGATCCGAATTTTCTCGGCGAGGAAGAAGATCTCGAGAGCATGGTCGCGGGCTTCAAGACCACGCGGCGCCTGATGGAGGCGCCGGCGCTGCGCGCGCTCCAGCAGAAGGATGTCTTCACCGCCGACGTGCGCACCGACGACGACATCCGCAACATTCTGCGCGCCCGCGTGGACACAGTTTATCACCCCGTCGGCACCTGCAAGATGGGCACCGATCCGCTCGCCGTGGTCGATCCAAAGCTCAGGCTGCATGGCCTCGAGGCCCTGCGCGTCGTCGACGCCTCGATCATGCCGACGCTGATCGGCGGCAACACCAACGCACCGACCATCATGATCGGCGAGAAGGCCGCGGATATGATCAGGGCGGAGATGCGGTGACGAACTGCTCTCCCTCTCCCCGTTCTTACGGGGGCGCGACGAGCTTCGCTCGCGCTGGGAGGGTTGGGGTGAGGGGCTGCTTCCGCGATCACAACAACAGACGGCTCGCGGAGGTTCCCCTTCACCCGGATTGCATCTTCGATGCAATCCGGGTGAAGGGAGGCGAAGAAGAATCAACTCAGCAGAAACCCGCCGTCCACCGTCACCACGCTGCCCGTCATGTAGCGCGAGGCCTTTGAGGCCAGCAGCAGGATCGCTCCGTCGAGATCGGACTCGGCGCCGACGCGGCGCTGGGGGATGCGCTTGGCCAGGCGCTCGCCTGCCGGCGTCGACCAGAAATCGTGGTTCATCTCGGTGTCGATATAGCCCGGCGCCAGCGCGTTGACGCGGATGTTTTGCCCCGCAAGCTCCAGCGCCATCGCTCTCGTCGCCTGGATCAAGCCGGCCTTGGAGATGGCGTAAGGCGAGACCGCTTTCAACACGCCGGTGCCGAGCACGGAGGCGATGTTGACGATATTGCCTGACTGCTTGCGTGCGATCATTCGTCGCGCCAGCTCGATGCTAAGGAAATAGGCGCCCTTGAGATTGGCGCCGACCACGGCATCCCAGTCCGCTTCCGTCTGCTCGGTCGCGAGCTTCTCGATCGCGATCCCCGCATTGTTGATCAGCACGGTGATGGGACCGAGCGCCGCCTCCGCGGCATCGACCGATTTGGCGATCGACCCCGTATCGGTGACATCGAGCGCGATCGCCGCAGCGCGGCCGCCCTTGCCGCGAATCTCCGCTTCGAGCGCCTTGAGCTTGTTCGTCTGGCGCGCGGCGAGCACGACGGCGGCGCCGTGCGCGGCGAGCACGCGCGCAAACTGGCGCCCCAGGCCCTGGCTCGCGCCGGTAATAAGGATGGTTTCTTTACTGACGTCGAATACGTCTGACATAGCAAGGTTCCAGGGTGTGCCCCCCGCATAGATACAGACGATTTTAGTGATCTGAAACCGGAATGATGGGTTTGCCGTTCACTCGTTCCATGCAGGCAGGGCGCAGTTCATGAACAGTTTCGATCTCGCAGTCTATGCAGCGCTGGCTGTGGCGATAGGATTCGGCTTCAGGACCGGTCTGCTGCGCAGTGCGATGACCATCCTGGCCTATCTCCTGGCTGCACCGATCTCCATCTGGATGGTGTCGCTCATCGCACCCCACGTGGTCGGTGAGAGCGCTTCGCCTCTGCTTCAGGGCTGGGTGTTGTTCTTCGGCGTTTTCGTCGCAACCGGCATGGCGCTTGGACATCTCGGCCGCGCCGCGCTGGACGATGCAGTCGGCGAAGCCGGGCTCGGAGACCGCATAGGCGGCGCAGCGCTCGGAGCCGTGCGGGTCGGCCTCGTCGCGACAACGCTGGTCCTGGTCTTCGATCAATTAGTGCCTGCCAACCGGCAGCCGCCGTTCCTCGTCGGCTCGCAATTGCGCCCGCTGTTCTCCGCTGCCGGACAGATGGGATTCAAGTCCCTGCCGCCTGAAGCCGCGGCCGCCATCGATCGCATCAAGAGGGAGCGGCCCATCTGACGCGGCGAGACCTTCTTCCGCGGGCGCGCCATGCATTTTGGCAACAGCCCGTACCTTATCAACGGGAGTGAGGTTGGCTAAAGTGGCGCCTCCAAACCTGCCTGACATTACGGAGTGAAACAGTGGATCTTGGGATCAAAGGTCGCCGCGCCATCGTCTGCGCATCGAGCAAGGGCCTCGGGCGCGCCTGCGCCATGGCGCTCGCCAACGAGGGCGTGCATGTCACGCTGACCGCGCGCGGCGCTGACGCGCTGAAGGCAACGGCCGAGGAGATCCGGAAGGCCAATCCGGCCGTCACCGTCACCGAGATCGTCGGCGACATCACGACGCCGGCCGGGCGCGAGGCCGTGCTGAAGGCCTGCCCCGATCCGGACATCCTGATCAACAATGCCGGCGGCCCGCCGCCCGGCGATTTCCGCAACTGGACCCGCGACGACTGGATCAAGGCGATCGATGCCAACATGCTGACCCCGATCGAGCTGATCAAGGCGACGGTCGACGGCATGATGGCGCGCAAGTTCGGCCGCATCGTCAACATCACTTCGGCCGCCGTGAAGGCGCCGATCGAGATCCTGGGCCTCTCCAACGGCGCACGCGCCGGCCTTACCGGCTTCGTCGCCGGCCTCTCGCGCAAGACGGTGATCAACAACGTCACCATCAACGCCCTGCTGCCGGGCCCCTTCGAGACCGATCGCCTGCGCGGCACGGCGAAGGCCGAAGCCGACAAGCGCGGCATCACGCCGGAGCAGCTTCTGGCCGAGCGCGCAAAGCTCAATCCCGCCGGCCGCTTCGGCGATCCCGGCGAGTTCGGCTACGCCTGCGCCTTCCTATGCGGCGCCAAGGCCGGCTTCATCACCGGGCAGAACATCTTGCTCGACGGCGGTGCGTTCCCCGGGACGATGTAGGCTCTCTTGCCCTCTCCCCTTGTGGGAGAGGGTGCCTCGCGAAGCGAGGCGGGTGAGGGGTCTCTCTCCACGAGTCAGACTGCATCATGTGAGTTCGCGGAGACAACCCCTCATCCGGCGCTTCGCGCCACCTTCTCCCACAAGGGGAGAAGGGACTTCGATCACCGCCGCTTCGTCGGCTCGTCCTCGTCGCGCTCGCTGAAGCCTGACGAATCCGCGCTCGAGCGCTCGTCGGTCCAGTCGACGCCGAACGCGTCGAGGCCATCGGCGAGCAGATCGCCCAGCATCGGCTCACCCAAGAGATAGTGTGCGGTTTCTCGCCGGGGATTTTGATACTCGGTGCGCGCCTCGACGGCACGGGCACGTAGATCCTCCCAATCGTCCGGTCCACCATCGCCACGCCCGAGCCACATCAACGCGACGAGATCGATCTGCTCGTCCTCGTTCAGGGCGGCAATGAAGCTTGTAATCTCGCGGCCGACCGGATCGGAGCCGTTGTCCTGCAGCACGTCGATCGCATCGTCATCCGTTGGATTTGACCCCGAGTCCGGATCGGAGTCGGTCTCCTTGACGTCGTACTCGCGCGCCTTCTCGATCAAGAAGGCGACTTTCTCGGCGGAAATCGCTAGCTCCGGCATGGCTCCCTCCTGGGTTCCCCCGATAACGCCGCATCACAGCGGATGATCCATTGCGGCGGCTGGCGGAAACCCGCAATGTCCGCTCCAACCAGAACAAGAGGACGCGCCGGATGCAGTGGACGGTAGGCCAGGTCAGGATCACCAAATTCGTGGAAATGGAGACGGTCGGCTCGACGCGCTTCATCCTGCCGCTGGCAAGCAATGAGGAAATCCGAAAACTGCCCTGGCTGATCCCGCATTTCGCCACCGAGCAGGGCCGGCTGAAGATGTCGATCCATTCGCTGGTGGTAGAGACGCCGTCGCGCCGCATCGTCGTCGACACCGGCCTCGGCAACGACAAGCAGGGCCGCAACGTCCCGACCTGGAACAACCGCAACACGCCGTTTCTGGAGATGATGACGACGGCGGGCTTTGCGCCAGATAGCATCGATACGGTGCTGTGCACGCATCTCCATGTCGATCATGTCGGCTGGAACACGAGGCTCGATGGCGGCCAATGGGTGCCGAGTTTCCCGAACGCCGGCTACGTTTTCGGCAGAACGGAATACGAGTATTGGCGCGACCACTCGACCGAACCGGACAAGGCGGCCGTGTTCACCGATTCCGTGAAACCCATCGTGGACGCCGGCCTTGCTGAGCTGATCCCGAGCGACCACCGGCTGTGCGAGGAGATCAGCATGATCCCGACTCCCGGCCACAGCCCGGGCCACATGAGCGTCCTGATCCGCTCCGGCGGCGAGCAGGCGTTGCTCGCCGGCGATGCCGCCCACCACCCCTGCCAGATGGCGCATCTCGACTGGTGTTCGACGGTGGATTCCGACCCGCAACAATCAGCCAGGACGCGGCGCGATTTGTTCTCGCGTTTCGCCGATACCGCGACGCTGGTGATCGGCGGGCATTTCTCCGGCGGACACATCAAGCGCGACGGAGACGCGTTCAAGTTCGTGGCGTTACAATCGTAGGGTGGGTTAGCCCCGCGGCTGCGCGAAGCGCAGTCCGCTAGCCGTAACCCACCATTGTCTGCCTCAGCGCAAAGCGAAAGAGGTGGGTCACGCTTCGCTAACCCACCCTGCGATCATCCGAATTGAGAGGGCTGCAATGCACGGGCCCATAGGCGGTTGAAATTCCCGCCGCCCTGTTCCATGAAGCTATTTAACCGACCAGTCCATCCCAGGGAGAGACGAGAATGAAGCTTGTTCGTTATGGTGAAAAAGGTGCAGAAAAGCCCGGGCTGATCGACAAATCCGGCCAGCTGCGCGACCTCTCGGCCCATGTGAAGGACCTGACCGGCGAGGCCTATTCGCCGGAGTCCCTGAAGAAGCTCGCAGCGCTCGATCCGGCCTCGCTGCCGGCCGTCGCGGGCAAGTCGCGGTTCGGCGCCCCCGTCACCGGGATCTCGAAATTCGTCGCGATCGGCCTCAACTACAGCGACCACGCCAAGGAGACCGGCGCCGCGATCCCGACTGAGCCGATCATCTTCATGAAGGCCAACACCGCGCTTTCCGGCCCGAACGATCCGGTCGAGAAGCCGCGCGGCTCGACCAAGCTCGACTGGGAGGTCGAGATTGCCGCGATCATCGGTACCCGCGCCAAATACGTCTCTGAAGCCGACGCGCTCAATTACGTCGCCGGCTATTGCGTCTGCAACGACGTCTCCGAGCGCCACTTCCAGACCGAGCGCCTGGGTCAGTGGACCAAGGGCAAGTCGCATGACACGTTCGGTCCGCTCGGACCGTGGCTCGCCACCAAGGACGAGATCAAGGACGTGCAGAACCTGTCGATGTGGCTCGACGTCAACGGCCAGCGCCGCCAGACCGGCTCGACCGCGACCATGATCTTCACCATGGCCAAGTGCGTCTCCTATGTCTCGCAGTTCATGACGCTGCTGCCCGGCGACATCATCACGACCGGCACGCCGCCCGGCGTCGGCATGGGCATGAAGCCGCCGACCTACCTCAATGTCGGCGACGTCGTCGCGCTCGGCATCGAAGGCCTCGGCGAGCAGCGCCAGGAGATCGTCGCGGCGTAGGCAACGGTCTCGACCGCTGCCACACCGTCATTGCGAGGAGCAAAGCGACGAAGCAATCCAGACTATTTCCGCGGAGACAATCTGGATTGCTTCGCTCGTAATGACGAACTTGAACTGCCGCATCCGCCCTAGGACATTGAAATGAAACTCACCTTCTCCCAGGCCTCGCCCTTCGCGCGCAAGGTGCGCATCGCCGCGATCGAGCTTGGGCTCGTCGACAAGATCGAGTTCGTCCCCGCAACCGTCGCGCCGGGGCAGGCGAATGAGGACTATTCGCGCATCACGCCGCTGAAGAAGCTGCCAGTGCTGATCACCGACAATGGCGAGGTGATCCTCGATTCCTACGTCATCGTCGAATATCTCAACGAGCTCGCCGGCGGCAATCTGATCCCGGATTACGGCCCGCGCCGCTGGTCGGCCAAGACCGATCATTCGCTGATCAACGGCATGCTCGATTCCATGCTGCTGTGCCGCTACGAGAGGATGGTGCGGCCGCAGGGCCTGCAATGGCAGGCATGGTCGGACGACCACTGGAACCGGGCCTGGACCGGCATGGCGCGGTTCGAGAACCGCCCCGAAGTCCTGAACGGTCCGTTCGACATCTCGCAGATCGGCCTCGTCTGCGTGCTCGGCTATGCCGACTTCCGTTTCGCCGACTGCGGCTGGCGCAAGGCCTATCCGAAGCTCGACGCTTTCCATCAGAAGATGCTGGAGCGGCCCTCCGTGAAGATCTCGGTGCCGCCGCCGGCGTAACAAGACATGCGGGGCGAATGACGATGCGCGACCGTTCTCCCCGCCTCACAATTCTCGGCGCGAGCCTCGCGCTCGCGTTGATCGTCTCAGCGAGTCATGTGCGAGCTGACGGCATGGCGCCTGAACAAAGAAACCTTGCCTGCGGTTCGCCATCGTCGATCGACGATGGCTGGGTGACCGCGTCGCCCGACAGCGTCGGCATGGATGGCACGCTGCTCTGCGGCATCGCCGCGCGGCTCGAGCAACGGGCTACCGCAGTCCATTCGGTCGTCGTCGCGCGTCACGGCAAGCTCGTCTTCGAGCAATATTTTCCAGGCTACGACCAACCCTGGGGACAGCCGGAAGGCCAACACGAGTTCACGGCCACCACCAAGCACGACATGCGCTCAGCATCAAAGAGCGTGACGTCGCTACTGGTTGGCATCGCTATCGACCGCAAGCTGATCGCCAGCGCCGATGAGCCCGTGCTGAAATTTTTCCCCGACTACCAGGCCGAGAAGCAGGCCGGGTGGGAAACCATCACGCTACGCCATCTGCTCACGATGTCCTCCGGCATCAAATGGGACGAGGCGCGGGCCTGGACCGATCCCAAGAACGACGAGCCGCATCTCGGCTTCGAGCCGGATCCGATCGGCTATGTGCTGTCACGACCTGTCGCCGCGCCACCGGATACGCTGTGGACCTACAATGGTGGCGGGACCGATCTACTCGGCAACATCATCGAGCGCGTCTCGGGAAAGCCGCTGGAAGCTTTCGCGCGCGAGGCGCTGTTTCAGCCGCTCGGCGTCACCGACCTCGAGTGGAAGGCCTATCCGAAGAACGGCAAGGTCGCAGCTGCCGCCGGCCTCCGCCTACGGCCGCGCGATGCGGCGAAGGTCGGCCAGCTCGTGCTCAATCGCGGGCAGTGGAACGGCCAGCAGATCGTCTCGGCAGAGTGGATCGCGCAATCGATCGCGCCGCGCTTCCAGGCGATCGGCTATTTTGGCAGTACGCTGTTCTACGGCTATCAATGGTGGATGGGTCGCTCGCTCGCCGGCTACAAGGAAATCAAGTGGGTCGGCGCGTTTGGCTGGGGCGGGCAACGCATTTTCATCGTGCCCGAGCTTGATCTCGTCATGATGACCACTGCTGCGCAGTACGGTCAGCCGAAGGAAGGCCTGGCGGCGATCGACATCCTTTCCAATATCGTCATTCCATCCGTGCGCGACGCGCATTGATACCAGGAGAAGCTAGCATGAGCCTCACATTCTCGGTCGGCGATCTCACCATCCATCGCGTTATCGAGCAGGAAACCTCGTTCGTTCCTGCGCTGGAAATGCTGCCGGGACTCACGGCCGAGGTGCTGGCCGAGAACCGCGCCTGGATGAAGCAGGCGAAAGCGCTCGACGACAACGATGTGCTGATGCTGTGCTTCCAGTCCTATGTGGTGAAGACGCCGCATCACACCATCCTGATCGATAGCTGCGTCGGCAACGACAAGCCACGCCCGCAGCGGCCGGCCTGGCACATGAAGACCGACGATACGTATTTGCGTGCGCTGGGCGACGCCGGTGTCTCGGTCGATGACATCGACTTCGTGATGTGCACGCATCTGCATGTCGATCACGTCGGCTGGAATACGCGGTTGGAGAACGGCCGCTGGGTGCCGACCTTCCCCAAGGCGCGCTATCTGTTCGCCAGGCAGGAGTTCGACTACTGGTCCGAGCAGAACGCGAAGGCGCCCGTGCCGCCTTTCGTCGACAGCGTGCTGCCGGTGGTCGAAGCCAAACGCCATGAGCTGGTCAGCAACGACCATCAGATCGGCGATCATGTTCGCATCCTGCCGACGCCGGGCCACACGCCCGGCCACGTCGCCTTCACATTCGGCCGCGGCAAGGACGACGCCGTGTTCTCCGGCGATCTCATGCACTCGCCGCTGCAGACGCTCTATCCGGAGCTGTCGATCAAGTTCGACGTCGACCAGGCGCAGGCGGCGAAGACCCGGCGCAGCTTCCTGGAGCGCTATTGCGACACCGATACGCTGTGCTGCACGGCGCATTTTCCCTCGCCGTCGAGCGGCAAGATCCGCCGCAAGGGCAACGCGTTCGTCTGCGCGGCGGTGTGAGGCGCGATGCCGTAGGGTGGGTTAGCGAAGCGTAACCCACCTCTTCTCTCGCGGCGCCAAAATTGGTGGGTTACGCCTAGCGGACTGCGCTTCGCGCAGCCGCAGGGCTAACCCACCCTACCAGTTCTGCGCAAGCGGCAGACCTCAATCAAACAAGCTCGGCGTGTGGTTGACCCGCGCGCCTTCGATCTCGAGCATTTTCAGCTTCGTCACCACGCCGCCATTGGCGGAGAAGCCGCCGGGCTTGTTGCCGGCGGCGAGCACGCGGTGGCAGGGGACGACGATCGGGCACGGGTTGCGGCCGAGCGCCTGGCCGACCTCGCGCGACAATTCGACACCGCCGAGTCGCTTGGCGATATCACCATAGGTCATGGTCTTGCCGGGCGGGATGGTGCGGGCGATCTCGTAGACGCCGCGGTTGAAGTCGGGAACACCATCGAGATCGAGCGGAATGTCGGTGAGATCATCCGGCTCGCCATCGAGCAGCTTGACGATGCGGTCGATCGCCTGCTTCACCTCGGCCGTCGGCTGGGCCTCGCTGGCATCAGCGTGACGCTGGTGGATGCGGGTGCGGATCTTGTCCTCGCCGCCCATCGGCAGTTGCACGCCGTTGATGCCGCGCGGGCCCCAGGCGATGGCACACAGGCCGATTTTGGTCTCGAACAGGACGAAATGCTGGTCAGTCATGACTAGGTTCCTGGGCTCTTCCTCGTCGCAGGCCCCCGCTTGTGATCTTCCCGCGAAATGTAGGCTTGGAAATAGTTGCGATCCACCCGGTTTCCGGGAATCTTGCACAGGAGTTCCCCGCGCCTTTCGAGAGCCTTCATGCAGAGCCTTCACGTCAACGGATATGATATGCCCTATCTCGACGTGGGCGAAGCCAGGGCGGGACCGCCGCTAGTCTGCGTGCACGGTTCGCTCAACGATTTCCGGGTCTGGGGCAGCGTGCTCGGACCGCTGTCGCAGCGGCACCGGCTGATCTGCGTCAGCCTGCGGCACTTCTTCCCGGCGCAATGGGACGGTGTCGGCGACACCTATTCCATTGCGCAGCATGTCGACGACGTCATCGCCTTCATCGAGAAGCTCGATACCGGTCCCGTCGACCTGATGGGCCATTCCCGCGGTGGGCACATCTGCTTTCGTGTCGCGCAGGCGCGGCCGGATCTGCTGCGCCGGCTGATTCTCGCCGAGCCCGGCGGCGAACTCGATGCGAGCCTTGATCCGGATTACACCGGCGGTCCCTCGCCGCTGCTGGCGCGTTTCACGGCCTCCGCGGAGAAGATCGCGGCCGGCGACGTCGATGGCGGCCTCGCCGTGTTCGTGGATACGCTGGAGGGACCCGGCACCTGGCCGCGGCTGCCGGCGATGGTGAAGCAGAATCTGCGCGACAACGCGTATACTCTGATCGGCCAGGTCAGGGATAACCGCCCGCCATTTTCAAAGGCCGATGCGGAGTCGATTCTGATGCCGACGCTGTTCATCCTCGGTGCCCGGACCAAAGGCCTGCTGCCGAAAGTGCTGCACGCGCTCGCAGCGCATGTGCCCTACTCCAGGACGGCGATCATCGCGAACACGACGCATCCGATGTTCGAGCAGGCGCCACAAAAATATTCGGACGTGGTGCTGGATTTTCTGGCGGGCTGATCATGCAGACTGTTCACGTCAACGGATACGACATGGCCTATCTCGAGGTCGGAGAAGGCTTGCCGCTGGTCTGCGTGCACGGCACGCTCGGCGATTTCCGCACCTGGTATTCGGTGCTCGGCCCGCTCTCGAAAAGGCATCGCGTGATCGCGGTCAGCCTGCGGCATTTCTTTCCCGAGCACTGGAACGGCGCCGGCGAGGACTACAAGATGGCCCAGCATGTCGCCGACGTCATCGGCTTCATCGAAAGAATCGGGCACGCGTCGGGCGATCTGATGGGGCATTCGCGCGGCGGGCACATCGCGTTTCGCGTGGCGCAGGCGCGGCCTGACCTGTTGCGCAAGCTGGTGCTCGCCGAGCCCGGCGGCGATCTCGATGCAAGCCTGCCAGTCCCGGCAGACATGCCCGCCCATCCACCGCTCGCCGCGCGCACGGCGCTCTCGGTCGAGATGATCCATGCCGGCGACGTCGAAGGCGCGCTCCGGAATTTCTATGAGGGCATCGAGGGCGACGGCACCTGGCGGCGCGTGCCGGCGGCCGCGAAACAGCAACTGCGCGACAACGTCGTCACCTTCCTCGGCCAGCTCAACGAGCAGCGCAAGCCCTACATGCTGGCCGACGCGCAGGCGATCACGACGCCGACGCTACTGATCGGCGGCGGCGCGACGACCGGCAGCCTGTCGGTGATCTGGCGCGTGCTGGCCGAGCACATCGCCGGCGCGAAGACGGCGGTGATCGCGAATGCCGGCCACTGGATGTTCGAACAGGCGCCGCACGAGTATGGCAAGGTGGTGAGCGAGTTCTTGGAGGGGTAGTTCTCTTCCCCTCTCCCCTTGCGGGAGAGGGTGGATCGACGGCGCGGAACGCGGCGGCGAGACGGGTGAGGGGTCTCGCTCCGCGCATACATCTCTTAAAGTGAATTCGCGGATGTAACCCCTCATCCGGCGCTTCGCGCCACCTTCTCCCGCAAGGGGAGAAGGAAGACCAGTGCTCGCCTCGCTACACCTTCCACACGCCGACCGGCATCTTGATCGTCGCGTTCAGGCGGTTCCAGACATTGATCGTGGCGATCGAGAGGATCAGGGTCGCAAGCTCGCGCTCGTCGAAATGCTTGGCAGCCTCGTTCCAGATCGCGTCCGGAACGGGGTCTGCCCGATCCGCAAGACGCGTGACCGCCTCAGTGAGTGCCAGCGCGGCGCGCTCTGCTTCGGTGAAATAGGGCGTATCGCGCCAGGCCGAGACCGCGAACAGCCGCTCATCGGTCTCGCCAGCCTTGCGGGCGAGCTTGGGATGCATATCGACACAGACGCTGCAGCCATTGATCTGGCTGGCGCGCAGGTGCACGAGTTCCAGGAGTTTTTCCGGCAATCCCTGCTTGTTCACCTCGTTCAGCGCCTGCATCGCCTTCATGGCCTCAGGCAGGACCATGACCGGATGATTCATACGTGCGTGCATCATGTCGTGTCTCCATTTCGAAGCCGGAAGTTCCGGCGAGAGGAATTTCGACGGATCCGGTCACATCGACCGAATTTATCTCGTCATGGGCATGACGGACCACGACCAGGGAATGTGACCGATGACTGAAGAAAATTTTCTAGCCCGGCAATTCGAGGCCAATCGGGACCATTTGCGCAGCGTCGCTTACCGGATGCTGGGCACGCGCGGCGAGGTCGACGACGCCGTGCAGGAGACCTGGCTGCGGCTCAGCCGCAGCGACACCTCGGATGTCGCGAATTTGCGGGGCTGGCTGACCACCGTGGTTGCGCGCATCTGCCTCGACATGCTCCGCGCACGCAAATCGCGCCGCGAGGATCCGATCGGCCCGGACGTGCCGGAGCCGGTCGACGATGCGCGTGAGCGCGAGGCCGAGATGGCCGATTCCGTCGGCGCCGCGCTCCTCGTGGTGCTGGAGACGCTGCAACCGGCAGAGCGGCTCGCCTTCGTGCTGCATGACATGTTCGCCGTTCCCTTCGAGGAGATCGCGCCGATCGTCGGTCGCTCGGTGGATGCATCGCGCCAGCTCGCGAGCCGCGCCAGGCGCCGTGTGCAGGGCGCGCCGGTGCCGGATGCGGATTTTTCCCGGCAGCGGACGATCGTCGATGCGTTTCTGGCCGCCTCGCGCGAGGGTAATTTCGAGGGACTGCTCGCCGTGCTCGATCCCGACGTCGTCGTGCGCGCCGATGAGGCCGCGGTGCGACTCGGCTCGCTGCCGGAGATCCGCGGCGCCACGGCTGTCGCCGAGACGTTTAGGGGACGCGCCCAGGCTGCACGGCCCGCACTCGTCGATGGCAAAATGGGTGTTGCCGTCATCCTCGGTGGGCATTTGCGGATCGCGCTGCGCGTCACTTTCAAAGGCGACAGGATCGCCGGGATCGAGGCGATCGCCAATCCAGAAGCGATCGGCGCATTGGACGTGGAGGTGCTGGAGAAGTAGGGCGCCACGCGTCTTGGAGTCGATGCGGCGGCGATGCTAAGCTGATTGGCAATCGCGCGCAGTGCCGGCGCGCGAGACGCAGAAGGACAGCTCGATGACATTCCGCCTCGTTCCCCTCCTCGCCGTATCCCTGCTCGTCCTTGTGAGCGCCAACGCCACGGCGCTCGCGGCCGCCGACGAGAAGCTGAAGGCCGCCGCCGAGCAGGAAAAGGCGCCGCTGATCGAGACGCTGCACGATATGGTGATGATCGAGAGCGGCAGCAGCGATGTCGAGGGGCTCGCGAAGATGGCGGACTTCACCGAAGCGCGGTTGAAAGCGCTGGGCGCGACGACGCGGCGGCAGAAGACCACGGCAGGCGCCGGCGCCGATATCGTCGTCGGCACCTTCGAGGGCACCGGCAAGCGCAAGCTGATGCTGATCGGGCATATGGATACGGTGTATCAGCGCGGCATTCTCGCGACTGAGCCGTACCATGCCGATGGCACCAAGATCTTCGGACCCGGCATTGCCGATGACAAGGGCGGCATCGCCGTGATCCTGCACACGCTCAAGATCCTGAAAGACACAGGCTGGCGCGACTACGCCACGCTCACGGTCTCCCTCAATCCGGACGAGGAGGTCGGCTCGATCGGCTCGGGCGAATTCATCTCAGAGCTCGCCGATCAGCATGACGTGGTGCTGTCGTGCGAGCCGACGGCCGCCTCGCCGCCGGCGCAGAACGATTCACTGCTGCTGGGTGCCAGCGGCACCGCGACTGGAACGATCAAGGTGAAGGGACGCGCCTCGCATGCCGGCGCGGCGCCGGACCGCGGCCGTAACGCGCTGATCGAGCTTTCGCACCAGCTGCTGCAAACCCAGGATGTCGCGAAATCCATCCCCGGCACGCAGCTCAACTGGACGACGTCGAAGGCCGGCACCGTGCGCAACCAGATTCCGGAAGATGCCGAGGCCGGCGCCGACATCCGCCTCACCGTTTCCGACGGCATTGCCAAGCTCCAGGCCGCGCTCGACGAGAAGATCAAGAACAAGCTTGTGCCCGACACCGAGACGACGGTGTCGATCGTGCCGGGACGTCCGCCCTTCGTTGCCGGCGAGCGCGGCCGCGCGCTCGCACAGGAGGGACCGGCGATCTACGCGGAGCTCGGTCGCAAGCTCGACATCGCCGAGATGACGGGTGGGGGGACCGACGCCGGCTATGCCAATCGCAGTGGCAAGGCGGTCGTGGTCGAAAGCTTTGGCCTTGCCGGCTTCGGCTATCACGCCCGCGACGAGTACATCGACACCAATTCGATCGTGCCGCGGCTCTATCTGATGACGCGCATGCTGATCGAGCAGGGGAAGAAATAGCGGCTTCACCCCACCCCGCCTGTGGGAGGGATAAAAAGTCAAGTATCTTCAATAGATTAGTCCCGCCAGAAATGATGATCTACGGCCCGCTTGACGCCCCCGCTCCTCCCGCGATAGTTTCGCATACGGAATTCCGTATTCCGAAAGGAGCCGCCGGCGTGATCCCGCTCGACCCGCTGCCCAATCTGATCGACCAGGTCTATGCGCGCATCCTGGAGGCGATCACGGATCGCACCTTGCAGCCCGGTCAACGCATCCGACAGAACGAACTGGCTGACAAGCTCGGCGTGTCGCGCCAGCCGGTGTCGCATGCGCTGCATCTGTTGCATCGGCAGGGACTGGTTGCCGAGAGCGGCCGGCGCGGATTCGAAGTCACTCAGCTCGACCCCACGCGCATTCGCCAGCTCTACGAGGTGCGCAGCGCCATTGATGCGCTGGCGGCGCGGCTCGCCGCTGAACGGATCGCGCGCGATGCCGCGGGACGCGAGCGACTTGCGGCCGCGTTGCGCGCCGGACGCGCCATCAACCGCAAGACGTCGTTGAACGAGCTGACCGCGCTCGATGTCGAGTTTCACCGCGCGATCTATCACCTCGCCGGCAATCCCGTGATCGAGGAGACGATCGCGCCACAATGGCCGCATATGCGCCGCTCGATGGCGATCGTGCTGTCCGAGCTCGACTATCGCGAGAGCGCCTGGGCCGAGCACGCGACGATTGCCGGACACATTCTGGCCGGTGAAGCCAAAGCGGCGGAGCGCGCCGCGCTTGCGCATGCGCAGACGGCCGGACGAATGACCGAGGAGAGATTGAGAGCGACGGAGGAAGCCGCGTAGCAATTCGCGCCGTCATTCCGGGATGGTCCGAAGGACCAGACCTCAGATGCGCAATTGCGCAACGGGGAATCTCGAGATTCCGGGTTCACGCTTCGCGTGCCCCGGAATGACAACAATAATAATCAACGGAGGATGCACCCATGAAACTGAGCCAGGAGCAATCGGAGTTCTTCCATCGCGAGGGCTGGCTGTTCCTCCCCGAGCTGTTTGCCCAAGAGGAGGTCGATTTCCTCGCGCGCGAGGCGGTCGGCATCTACGACGCTGACCGACCCGAGGTTTGGCGCGAGAAGAGCGGCGCGCCGCGCACGGCCTTCGCCGCGCATCTCTACAACCAGGCTTTCGGTGTGCTTGGCAGGCATCCGCGCATGATCGAGCCGGTCGAGCAGGTGTTCGGCGAGCCCGTCTACATGCACCAGTTCAAGATCAACGCGAAGTCGGCTTTCACCGGCGACGTCTGGCAGTGGCACCAGGACTACGGCACCTGGAAGCGCGACGACGGCATGCCCGAGCCGCGCGCGATGAACATCGCGATCTTCCTCGACGAGGTGATGCCGATCAACGGTCCCCTGATGCTGGTGCCGCGCAGCCAGAATGCCGGCGACTTGGAGGCCTCGCACGATCTTGCAACCACCTCCTATCCGCTGTGGACGCTGGACGAGGAAACCGTGACGCGCCTCGTCAAGCAGGGCGGCATCGTCGCGCCGACCGGCAAGCCAGGAGGCATGCTGATGTTCCACGGCAATCTCGTGCACGGCTCGAGCGGCAACATCACGCCCTACCCGCGCAAGATCGTGTACCTGACGCTGAACGCGGTCTCGAACTACATCCGCAAGCCGACGCGGCCGGAGTACATCGCGCACCGCGATTTTGCGCCGATCAGGACGGTCGACGACGACGCGCTGCTGCGGCTCGCACGTGCGCCGCGGCAGGCGGCGGAATAGATAGGTCTCGAGCCCCGGACGCAGCGCAGCGCGCAAGCGGTGCGCTGCTGAGCCGGGGCCCATGCCACTCGCACTTCTCTTTCTGGGTCCCGGCTCTGCGGAGCAGCGTTTCACGCTGCACCGCGTCCGGGACACGATACTTGATCGGATAGCAACATGAACCTCTTCTCCCTCCTCCAGGTCCGCGCTGCCGCCGGCAAGCCGGTGCGCGTGGCGCTGATCGGCGCCGGCAAGTTCGGCTCGATGTTCCTGTCGCAGGTGCCGCATGTGCCGGGGCTGGAGGTGCCCGTCATCGTCGATCTCGACCGCGACCGTGCGCGCGAGGCGTGCCGGACGGTGGGTTGGGACGCCGAACGCATCGCGGCGACCAGCTTCACCGATGACGGCGTGCGCGCGATGAATGGCCCGATCGACGTCGTGGTCGAGGCGACCGGCAATCCCGCCGTCGGCATCCGCCACGCGCGTGCGGCGATCGCGGCCGGCAAGCACATCGTGATGGTCAATGTCGAAGCCGACGTGCTGGCGGGCCCACTGCTGGCACAGGAAGCGCGAAAAGCGGGTGTCGTCTACTCGCTCGCCTATGGCGATCAGCCGGCGCTGACGGCCGAGATGGTCGACTGGGCGCGCGCTACCGGCTTTCGTGTGGTCGCGGCCGGCAAGGGCACCAAATACCTGCCGTCCTATCACGACGTAACGCCCGATGGCGTCTGGCAGCATTACGGCCTCACTGCGGGCGACGCGCAGTCGGCCGGGATGAATCCGCAGATGTTCAATTCCTTTCTCGACGGCACCAAGTCGGCGATCGAGATGGCGGCGATCGCCAATGCCTGCACGCTCGATGTACCGACGGATGGGCTGCTGTTTCCCCCATGCGGCGTCGACGACCTCCCGCACATCATGCGACCGCGCGACAAGGGTGGTGCATTGGAGCGATCAGGCGTGGTCGAAGTTGTGTCATCGCTCGAGCGTGACGGCCGACCGGTGTTTCGCGATTTGCGCTGGGGCGTCTATGTCGTGCTGGAGGCGCCGAACGATTACGCCGCGGATTGCTTCAGGCAGTACGGCCTGAAGACCGACGCGAGCGGCCGTTATGCCGCAATGTACAAGCCCTATCATCTGATCGGACTGGAACTGAACATCTCGATCCTGTCGGCGGCGCTGCGCGGCGAGCCCACTGGTCAAGCGACAGGCTTCCGCGGCGACGTCGCGGCGGTCGCCAAGCGCAATCTTCGCGGGGGCGAGATGCTTGACGGGGAAGGCGGCTATGCCGTGTGGGGCAAGCTGATGCCGGCAGCAAGCAGCCTGAAGATCGGCGCGCTGCCGATCGGCCTTGCCCACAGGGTCAAGCTGAGACAAGACGTCGCGCATGGCCAGGTGGTGCGCTGGAGCGACGTCGAATTCGACGCCAATAACGAGACGGTCAGGATCCGCAAGGCCATGGAGGCTGCGTTCGCAGCGCAGCATTGATCAACCACACGTCGAACGGCTGAGGGCGGCGGCCTTGATTTGCGGTTTCCCTTTCGTCATCCTGACTGCGATCCGGGCCTGACAGAGTTCGGACAAAAAGAAGCGTCGGCTGCCGGCGAACAACAAGCGACAACAAGGTCGCGATCCCTCGTCGAGCATTCGACTACAACAGAGGGGAAACGCATGGAACGTCGTAAGTTTCTGACGGCGGGCGGTCTTGGCCTTGCCGCGAGCACGATTGCTGCGCCGGCCATCGCACAGTCGATGCCGGACGTGAGGTGGCGGCTGGCGGCAAGCTGGCCGAAGGCGCTCGATACGCTCTATGGCGGCTGCGAATATTTCTGCAAGCGCGTCGCCGAGATCACCGACAATCACTTCCAGATCCAACCCTTCGCCGCCGGCGAAATCGTCCCGGGCCTCCAGGTGCTCGACGCCGTGTCGAACGGCACAGTCGAGATCGGCAACACGGCGCTCTACTACTACTGGGGCAAGAACCCTGCGTTCACGTTCGGCACCTCGCTGCCGTTCGGGCTCAACACGCGCCAGCACATCTCCTGGCTGTTGTGGGGCGGCGGCCAGGACCTGCTCAACAATCTGCTGAAGGAGCACAATGCGATCGGCATCCCGACCGGCTCGACCGGCGCCCAGATGGGCGGCTGGTTCCGGAAGGAGATCAAGTCGATGGCCGATCTGCAAGGGTTGAAATTCCGCGTCGGCGGTTTCGCGGGCACGATCATCGCCAAGGTCGGCGGCGTGCCGCAGCAGATCGCGGGCGGCGACATCTATCCGGCGCTCGAGAAGGGCACCATCGATGCTGCGGAATGGGTCGGCCCCTATGACGACGAGAAGCTCGGCTTCGTCAAGGTCGCGAAATTCTACTACTATCCCGGCTGGTGGGAAGGCACCGGCCAGGGCCACAACGTCATGAACCTCGACAAGTGGAACGCGCTGCCGAAGCACTATCAGGCCGCGGTCGAAAGCGCCTCGCGCGACACCTTCACCTGGGTCACCGGCAAATACGACGCGGTCAACCCGCCGGCACTGAAACGCCTGCTCGTGGCCGGCGCGATTCTGAAGCCGTTCCCGCAGGAAGTGCTGGAGGGATGCTACGGTGCTGCGAACGAGATCTACGCCGATCTCTCCAAGAGCAATCCGCATTTCGGCAAAATGTATTCGAGCCTGTCGGCCTACCGCAACGAATCGCTGGCCTGGATGCAGGTCGCTGAGCTGAGCTTCGACAGCTTCATGATGCGGATGCGGACGCGGACGTAGCGTCGGTGATTCACATGCTCTGAAACGACGAAAGCCCCGGAGATGTCTCCGGGGCTTTTTGTATGTGCTGCAAGGAACCATTCGCTAAGCGGTGCGGCCGGTCTAGCCATACTGTACTCGTCATCGCCCGCGAAAGCGGACGATCCAGTATTCCAGAGGCCTTCGTTGGAGAGCTCGCTCTCACCGCGCCGCCGCGGAGTACTGGATGCCCCGCCGGAGCCTGTCATCGGGCTCGCCGAAGGCGAGACCCGGTGGCGGGGCATGACGGTGGAGAATGTGGTCGGTGGCGTGCGAGCCTCGATAGCACGCTATTCGACACCCAACTCAGTTCTGATCGTCG